>CAWFIR010000017.1:0-392378 GCA_963815995.1 uncultured Actinomycetota bacterium | reverse complement strand
GCTAAGATCGACAGCCATGACTTCCGAGACCTCGGTCGAGGCGCAAGCCGAACACCATATCGACATTCACACCACCGCGGGCAAGCTCGCCGAACTGCGCAAGCGTAGCGAGGAGACCCTGCACCCGGTGGGTGAAGCCGCCGTCGACAAGGTGCACGAGAAGGGCAAGCTGACCGCGCGCGAGCGCATCTACGCCCTGCTCGACGAGGGATCGTTCGTCGAACTCGACGCGCTGGCCCGGCACCGCAGCACCAACTTCGGGCTGGCCGAGAAGCGCCCGCTCGGCGACGGTGTCGTCACCGGTTACGGCACCATCGACGGCCGCGACGTCTGCATCTTCAGCCAGGACGTCACGGTGTTCGGCGGCAGCCTCGGCGAGGTCTACGGCGAAAAGATCGTCAAGGTGCAGGAGTTGGCGATCAAGACCGGCCGGCCGCTGATCGGGATCAACGACGGCGCGGGCGCGCGCATCCAGGAGGGTGTGGTCTCGCTCGGCCTGTACAGCTCGATCTTCCGCAACAACATCCTGGCCTCCGGCGTCGTCCCGCAGATCTCGCTGATCATGGGCGCCGCCGCGGGTGGCCACGTCTACTCCCCGGCGCTGACCGACTTCGTGGTGATGGTCGACCAGACCAGCCAGATGTTCATCACCGGTCCCGACGTGATCAAGACCGTCACCGGTGAAGACGTGACGATGGAGGAGCTCGGCGGTGCGCACACGCACATGGCCAAGTCCGGCACCGCACACTATGTCGCCTCCGGCGAGCAGGACGCCTTCGACTACGTCCGCGATCTGCTGAGCTACCTGCCGCCCAACAACTTCACCGATCCGCCGCGCTATCCGGTGCCGGTCCCCGAGGGCGCCATCGAGGACAACCTCACCGAAGAGGACCTCGAGCTCGACACGCTGATCCCCGACTCGGCCAACCAGCCCTACGACATGCACGAGGTGATCACCCGCATCCTCGACGACGACGAGTTCCTCGAGGTGCAGGCCGGTTACGCGCAGAACATCGTGATCGGGTTCGGCCGCATCGAGGGCCGACCGGTGGGGATTGTGGCCAACCAGCCGACCCAGTTCGCCGGCTGCCTGGACATCAACGCCTCGGAGAAAGCCGCCCGCTTCGTGCGGACCTGCGACTGCTTCAACATCCCGGTCGTGATGCTGGTCGACGTGCCGGGCTTCCTGCCGGGCACCGAACAGGAATACAACGGCATCATCCGCCGCGGCGCCAAGCTGCTGTACGCCTACGGCGAGGCCACCGTTCCCAAGATCACCGTCATCACCCGCAAGGCTTACGGCGGCGCGTACTGCGTCATGGGTTCCAAGGACATGGGCTGCGACGTCAACGTCGCCTGGCCGACGGCGCAGATCGCGGTGATGGGCGCCTCCGGCGCGGTCGGCTTCGTCTACCGCCAACAGCTCAGCGAGGCGGCCCGCAGCGGCGAGGACGTCGACGCCCTGCGGCTGCAGTTGCAGCAGGAGTACGAGGACACGCTGGTCAACCCGTACATCGCCGCCGAGCGAGGCTACGTCGACGCGGTGATCCCGCCGTCCCACACCCGGGGCTACATCGCCACGGCGCTGCGACTGCTCGAACGCAAGATCGCCCAGGTACCGCCGAAGAAGCACGGGAACATTCCGCTGTGAGTCGAGTGAGCGGAACGAACGCAGTGAGTGACGGGAACGAGACGAACAGTCAGTCCCCGGTGAGCGACGACATCGAAACACCGGACGCCGCACAGCCACCCGAGCCGCACATCCGCGTGCTCAAGGGCAACCCGACCGACGACGAGGTGGCCGCACTGATCGCGGTGCTGGGCAGCGCTGGTGGCGGGGGCGGTGACGTGGGCCAGCCCGAGGTCAGCCGGTGGGGACTGCCCGTCGACAAACTGCGTTACTCGATCTTCAGCTGGCAGAAGCTCACCCTGGTGCAACGGACCCACATGCGCAGATGAGGTTCGTGCTCGGCTCCGCTTCGGCGGGCCGGCTCCGGGTGCTGCGCCAGGCCGGTGTCGAGCCGTTGGTTGTTGTGTCCGGCGTGGACGAGGACGCGATCGTCGCCGGCCTGGGACCCGACGCCGCTCCGGGCGACGTGGTTCGCAGCCTCGCCGAAGCCAAAGCCGATCACGTCGCGGCCCTCGTGGACGCCGCAGTTGCCGCGGATTGTGTTGTCATCGGCTGTGATTCGATGCTCTATATTGACGGCCGACTGGCCGGCAAGCCCGCATCGACCGATGCGGCGCGACGCGAGTGGCAATCGATGGCCGGTGGTTCCGGTCAGCTGCACACCGGTCACTGCGTGGTCCGGCTGCGCGACGGCCAGGTCAGCCAGCGGGCAGCCGAATCATTCATCACCACAGTGCATTTCGGTACGCCGACACCAGCGGATCTGGATGCCTATCTCGACAGCGGCGAGCCGTTGACGGTCGCCGGAGCATTCACGCTGGACGGCCTGGGCGGCTGGTTTATCGACGGCATCGAGGGCGACCCGTCCAATGTCATCGGCCTGAGCCTGCCGCAGACCAGGGCGCTGCTGGAACGCGTCGGCGTGTCGGTCGCCGAGCTGTGGATGGCCAACCCGGCCTGAACGGTAACTGTCGCTCGCGTCAACGCCGCGGCAGCCGACGCTAATCGGCAGGTAGGCTCGCAGTGTGCCTCTACCAGCAGATCCCAGCCCGACGCTGAGTGCGTACGCCCACCCGGAACGGCTGGTCACCTCCGACTGGTTGGCCGGCAACCTGGGCCGGCCCGGACTTGCCATCGTCGAATCCGATGAAGACGTGCTGCTCTACGACGTCGGCCACATCCCCGGGGCGGTCAAAATCGACTGGCACACCGACCTCAACGACCCACGGGTGCGCGACTACATCGACGGTAACCAGTTCGCGGAACTGATGGACCGCAAAGGGATTTCGCGCGACGACACCGTGGTCATCTACGGCGACAAGAGCAACTGGTGGGCGGCGTACGCGCTGTGGGTCTTCACGCTCTTCGGCCACCCGGATGTTCGGCTGCTCAACGGCGGACGCGACCTGTGGACGCGCGACGGACGCGACACCACGCTGGATGTTCCGAGCCGAACCTCCTCGGGCTATCCCGTCGTGGAACGCAACGACGCGCCGATCCGCGCGTTCAAAGACGAGGTGCTTGCCGTCCTGGGTTCCGAGCCGCTGATCGACGTGCGCTCGCCTGACGAGTACACCGGCAAGCGCACCCATATGCCGGACTATCCCGAGGAAGGCGCGTTGCGCGCCGGCCACATCCCGTCGGCGCGCTCGATCCCGTGGGGTAAGGCCGCCGACGACAGCGGGCGGTTCCGCAGCCGAGACGAGCTGGAGAAGCTCTACGGGTTCATCGAGCCGGACGACAAGACCATCGTCTACTGCCGCATCGGCGAGCGGTCCAGCCACACCTGGTTCGTCCTGACACATCTGCTCGGCGTCCCCGGCGTGCGCAACTACGACGGCTCGTGGACCGAATGGGGTAACGCCGTGCGAGTGCCGATCGTCGCCGGTGAAAGCCCCGGGACCGTGCCCGCCCGATGAGCATGCCCGCGCCGTTGGCCGAGGTCCTCTCCGATTTCGCCGAAGTCCAAGGCCAGGACAAGCTCACGCTGCTGCTGGAATTCGCCAATGAACTTCCGGCTCTGCCCGCCGATCTCGAACGAGTCGGCGATGGAGGAAGTACCCGAATGCCAATCGCCGCTGTTTTTGCACGTCGACGCGCATGACCCGGATCGGGTGCGGCTGTATTTCAGCGCGCCCCCCGAGGCGCCCACCACCCGCGGCTTTGCGTCGATCCTTGCTGCCGGCCTCGACGAACAGTCCACCGCCGACATCCTGGCAGTCCCCGAAGATTTCTACATCGAGCTCGGCCTGGCCATGTTGGTCAGCCCGCTGCGGCTGCGTGGAATATCGGCGATGCTGGCCCGAATCAAGCGCCGACTGCGTGATTCCGGCTGAAGTAGACACCGGGTCTCCTCACCCACGGCGCGCCGCTTAAACTTCCCCCGACACGACTTGTAAGAATTTCTCTTAGATACGTGAGAAGTGTTCACATCCCAGGAGGCGCAGTGCCTAGTCACGCCAGCTCGACGATCGCCAAGGTTCTCGTCGCCAATCGCGGTGAGATCGCGGTGCGGGTGATCCGCGCGGCCAAGGACGCCGGTCTGCCCAGCGTGGCGGTCTACGCCGAGCCGGACGCCGACGCTCCGCACGTCAAGTTGGCCGACGAGGCCTTCGCGCTGGGTGGTCAGACCTCGGCGGAGTCCTACCTCGACTTCGGCAAGCTGCTGGAGGCCGCCGAGAAGTCCGGCGCCAACGCGATTCACCCCGGCTACGGCTTCCTGTCGGAGAACGCCGACTTCGCCCAGGCGGTGATCGACGCCGGGCTGATCTGGATCGGGCCCAGCCCGCAGTCGATCCGCGACCTCGGTGACAAGGTCACCGCGCGCCACATCGCCGCCCGCGCGCAGGCTCCGCTGGTGCCCGGTACCCCCGACCCGGTGAAGGACGCCGACGAGGTGGTCGCGTTCGCCAAGGAGTACGGGGTGCCGATCGCGATCAAGGCGGCCTTCGGCGGCGGCGGACGCGGCATGAAGGTGGCCCGCACCATCGAGGAGATCCCCGAGCTGTTCGAGTCGGCGACCCGCGAGGCGGTCGCGGCGTTCGGCCGCGGCGAATGCTTCGTCGAGCGCTACCTGGACAAGCCGCGCCACGTCGAAGCGCAGGTGATCGCCGACCAGCACGGCAACGTCGTCGTGGCCGGCACCCGTGACTGCTCGCTGCAGCGCCGCTTCCAGAAGCTCGTCGAAGAGGCGCCCGCGCCGTTCCTGACCGACGCACAGCGCAAAGAAATCCACGAATCCGCCAAGCGGATCTGCAAAGAAGCGCACTACTACGGCGCCGGCACGGTCGAATATCTGGTCGGCCAGGACGGGCTGATCTCGTTCCTGGAGGTCAACACCCGGCTTCAGGTCGAGCACCCGGTCACCGAGGAAACCGCGGGCATCGACCTGGTGCTGCAGCAGTTCAAGATCGCCAACGGCGAGACGCTGGACATCACCGAAGACCCCACCCCGCGCGGACACGCCATCGAGTTCCGGATCAACGGCGAGGACGCCGGACGCGGCTTCTTGCCGGCACCCGGTCCCGTCACCAAATACGAGACGCCCAGCGGACCCGGAGTGCAGGCTGGATTCCGGCGTCGAGGCCGGATCGGTGATCGGCGGGCAGTTCGACTCGATGCTGGCCAAGCTCATCGTGCACGGCGCCACCCGCGAGGAGGCTTTGGCGCGGGCACGCCGCGCGCTCGACGAGTTCCACGTCGAAGGACTCGCCACCGTCATTCCGTTCCACCGTGCCGTGGTGTCGGACCCGGCGTTCATCGGCGACGGCAACGGCTTCATGGTGCACACCCGCTGGATCGAGACCGAGTGGAACAACACCATCGAACCGTTCACCGGCGGCGAGCCCATCGACGACGACGAAGTCCTGCCGCGGCAGAAGGTCGTCGTCGAGGTCGGCGGTCGCAGGCTCGAGGTCTCGCTGCCGGGTGACCTCGCGCTCTCCAACGGCAGCGGTGGCGACGCGGCCGGCGTCATCCGCAAGAAGCCCAAGCCGCGCAAGCGTGGCGCCCACGGCGGCGCTGCGGCCTCCGGTGACGCGGTGACCGCCCCGATGCAGGGCACCGTGGTCAAGGTTGCCGTCGAAGAGGGACAAGAGGTCTCGACCGGCGATCTGGTCGTCGTCCTGGAGGCGATGAAGATGGAGAACCCGGTGACCGCGCACAAGGACGGCGTGATCACCGGATTGGCCGTCGAAACCGGAGCTGCCATTACCCAGGGCACGGTGCTCGCCGAGATCAAGTAGCGCGGCGCACCCGGTGACGATGCGTGCCGGGAAACGGCGCGCTGAGGAACCGGACAATCAAGCACTGTGGACCCCATCGAGATCAACGCCGGGCAGTGGTATCTGCGCGGCCTGCGGGCCGACGGCCGCATCGACGACCGTCCTGCGCTCGCCGATCTCGGCGTAACCGACCCGGACTACATCGCACGCAGTGACGCCCAGTGGGCGGCGGACTCGCGCTACTCGTGGGCGGTGTGCGAGCCAACGACCGGTGAACTGCTGGCCGAGTTAACGCTGGATCCGGCAACCGGCGCGATCGCCACCCGATGGCGCGCCGGCCACGACGACGCGGCTGACGCCGCAGCCGAGTCCGTTCGGCGATTTGCCGCCGCAATCGTTGTGCCTAAACATAATTCGAGCTGAAGCTGACGGACTTCCGCAGCTGACCAGGCTTTCTGAGAAACACCCACATACGTTGTGGGCGCACAGTAGTCGGGGTAGTGTCTTAAATAGGTTGAGTTCGCAGCCGCCCTTCGAAGCGTTAATTGACGTGAGGGGAAGGCTGGATTCCCCAGTTTCTCCTCACGCGCGGAAGCCAACCGCTTGACGTGATCCACAGATTGCTTGTCGACTGATGGAGTCACTAGATGTCCGCTCTGCATTCCAACTTTGCTTCGCCGGTTCATGGAACCGACGTGGCACTTCCACCGCCTGCATGGGAGAACCATTCCGCACGGTTCAGCGCGGAGTGGGATTCGTCGCGCGTGGTGATCACCGTCGACGGTGAGCTCGACGCATCCAATGCCAGCCAGCTCGCCGACTACTTCGACCTGTGCATGGCTCACTGCACGCCGCTGATGCTGGACTTGAGTCGGCTGGAATTCTTTGGTACGGCCGGCTTTTCGGCGCTGCACTTGATCAATGTCAAGTGCGCGGGCGCCGGTCTGCTATGGGCCGTGGTCCCGAACAAGGCGGTGTCCCGGCTGCTTCGGATCTGCGATCCTGACAGCACCCTGCCGCTGGTCACGTCGATAGACGACGTGCCGAACGCAGACGATGAAGGCCAGGATCCGAACCGGTTATTCCAACTCATCCCGTAACCGTGCCAGCGATTTAGCCAGCAGCCGCGAGACGTGCATCTGCGAGATGCCAACCCGCTCGGCGATCTGCGTCTGCGTCATCGAGTCAAAGAACCTCAGCACCAACACGGTTCGCTCGCGCTCCGGCAACCCTTCCAGGAGCGGTCGTAGCGCCTCGCGGTTCTCGATCCGATCCAGCCCGGCGTCGACATCGCCGAGCGTGTCAGCGATGGCACGGGCTTCCTCATCCCCGCTGCCGCTGCCGCCGCTGTCAATGGACAGCGTGTTGTACGAGCTGCCCGCCACCAGGCCCTCGACGACTTCGGCACGGTCCATCTCGAGCTCACGCGCCAGTTCAGTCGCAGTGGGCGCGCGGCCCAGCCGCTGCGAAAGCTCGGCGGTCGCCGCGCCAAGCCGTAGGTGCAGTTCCTTCAGCCGCCGTGGGACCTTGACCGACCAGCTGTTGTCACGGAAATGCCGGCGGACCTCCCCCATGATCGTGGGCACCGCAAAGGAGACGAAGTCCGAACCGGTCTCAACGTCGAACCGCGTGACGGCGTTGACCAGTCCGACGCGCGCCACCTGCACCAGGTCGTCGCGGGGTTCTCCGCGGCCCTCGAAACGGCGGGCGATGTGGTCGGCCAGCGGCAGACACCGCTCGACGATCTTGTCCCGATGACGCTGGAAATCCGGCGATCCGGCGTCAAGCTCGGCCAGCTCACGAAACATGTCGAGAACGTCGGCATATTCGTTCGGACGAGATGACGAACCACCGACAGCTCGCGCTGTCACCTGTCAGAACCCGCCCGTCGGGTAGTCAGCGTGACACCGAAGACGCGATGGCCATCAGGGCCGCTACCGTCCTGAAAAGTCTGAACGTCATCGGTCAGCGACGTCAGCACGTGCCAGCTGAAGCTGCCCGGTGTCACGACGTCGTCGTTGTCGCATGTCGTCGACGCCTCGACCTTCAGTTCGTGGTCGTGCGGATCGACCACTATGGCCAGCGTGGCGTCCGGAGTGGCGGAGCGAATCAACCGGGTGCACACCTCATCGACCGCGAGCCGCAGATCGGCCACCGCATCGAAATCCAGGTCCTCGAAGGTGCCGACTGCCCCCACCAAGGTCCGCAAAACCGCCAGGTTCTCCAGCTTCGCCGCAACGCGCAATTCAATCGCGCGTTCACCGCGTTGCTGGTTCTGGTCGGGCTTCGCAGCAACGGTCATCGGGCCTCCCAGCATTGTTTGACCGACACTACCCTCGCGCTCCAACTGGTTAGTCATGATCGCCGCCGGGTATTCCGTGTGCCATGGATTCGAGCGAGACGACGGAAATCGAGCGCACGCGTCGTATTCGGCGCATTGCAGTGATCTCCTTCATCACGTGGTGATCCTCGTACTGATCGCAGTGGGCATCTATGTCATCGCATTCGTAATCTTGTCGCCCATGATCGGGTGACGGGCGGTCCTTCCGCCGACAAGCTCATCATGGTCACAAGCAGATACCCACTCGCGGCGACAACTAAAACCCGATGTGACTGGAAAGGAGGGCACGATGCCCAACCCTTCGATCAAGGATGAAGAGCTTTACCGGGCGCTGCGAAAGCAGGGCGACTCCAAGGAGAAGGCCGCGCGCATTTCCAATGCTGCCGCGGCGCGCGGGCGGTCCAGCGTCGGCAAGTCAGGCGGCGACTCGGGTTCTTATGCCGACTGGACCGTTCCACAACTCAAGAAGCGCGCCAAAGAGCTTGGTATCTCCGGTTATTCGAGCCTGACCAAAGACACGCTGATCAGCAAACTACGAAATCACTGAGCGGTCAGCGCGCCAGGACCGGCCCGGCGATCGGGGCGCTCATGGTGAGCGTGACGAACATCAGAATCATCAAAAACCAACCGGCGCCCTGCCACGCCCACCAAACTCCGTGGTCACGCCAGACCCGGTAGGTTCGCACGAAGGCCCAGATTCCCGCGGCCAACAGGATCAGCGGGGCGCCCAACGCCAGAATGGTCAGCTGCGGGAACCCACATGCCACCGTGTCGACGGACATCGCGCCCTTACAGGTGCTGTCCCACAGCGCGGCAACGATCAGAAATGCCAGCCCCGCGCCCGCGGCCAGCACACCGAACCTCACAGCGGCGTGCACTTCGTTGTCTTCGCGCCCGAGGCGGTCGCCGGTTGAGGGGTGGTGTTCTGTTTGCATCGGAGATCCTCTATCGCAATCACGCGTGGACACACGCGCCCCATGCGTATACCCCGTCACCCTAGAGCGGTAAACCAGCGTTCGCGGCTGGAACTCAGCCGTCCTCGGCATGCGTCGGCGCGGCGGATGGGCTCACTTCTGGCATCGATGGCTCACGGATTTATTGCCGCCACGGCCTGCGCAGGCGTGAGATCCCGGGCAGCGCGTGTTGCCCGGCAAACGGCCGAAAGTAACGCCGTGAACCGCCTACCATTTCGCTGAATGGACAACATGCTGCTAGACGGGCGACCAGGGCTTCGCGACGAGCCCGGGGTGAGTATCGGGAATCGGCGCATACCCGGGCAAAATTAAGTTTGCAGAGGCATCCCGAGCGTTGGGGGCCTGCGCAAAGGATCGACAAGTACCATCTGCTCTATGCGAACGCCCCGGCGCCGGTTATCCCCGGACGACCGTCGTGCCGAGCTGCTGGCATTAGGCGCGGAGGTCTTCGGACAACGGCCCTACGACGAGGTCCGCATCGACGAGATCGCCGAGCGGGCCGGCGTGTCGCGGGCGCTGATGTACCACTACTTCCCTGACAAGCGGGCATTCTTCGCCGCGGTGGTCAAAGGGCAGGCCGATCAGCTGTTCGAGACCACCAACACCCCGGCGACGCCCGGTCAGAACCTCTTCGAAGAGGTGCGCGGCGGTGTCCTTGCCTACATGCAGTACCACCAGGAGCACCCGCACGCCGCGTGGGCGGCATATGTCGGACTCGGCCGCTCCGATCCGGTCTTACTCGGCATCGACGACGAGGCCAAGGACCGCCAGATGGAACACATCATGAGCCGCGTCATGGAGGTCGACGGGTCGGGCAATCCGCTCGACCCCATTGTCGAACGCGACCTGCGGATCGTCATCCACGGTTGGCTGGCGATGACCTTCGAGGTGTGCAGGCAACGCATCATTCACCCGGAGACCGACGCGGGCCACCTCAGCGATACCTGCGCTCATGCGCTGCTCGACGCGATCATCCGGGTGGACAACATCCCCGATCGACTGGCCAAGCCGATGGCACCCGACCAGCGCTAACCGTCGCTTGTCGTACCCCGTTGTCATGATGGCTGGGTGACCCCTGTGCCTGACGACGCACTCGCGCGGTTCAGCGTCGTTGCTCGCGACTGGTTCGCGGGAACGTTCGCGGCGCCCACCCCCGCGCAGGCCGAAGCCTGGTCGGCGATCGCCGACGGTCATAACACGCTGGTCATCGCTCCGACCGGTTCCGGCAAGACGCTGGCCGCGTTTCTGTGGGCCATCGACGCCCTGGCGGGCGCACCGCGAAGTGAGCGGTCTGCCGGTACCCGGGTGCTTTACGTCTCGCCGCTGAAGGCGCTGGCCGTCGACGTCGAGCGCAACCTGCGCACACCGCTGGCCGGGATGGCTCGGGTCGCCGCACAACGGGGGCTGCCCGCGCCGGAGATCACCGTCGGGCTGCGGTCCGGCGATACCTCACCGGCCCGCCGTCGACAGCTGATCAGCAATCCGCCTGACGTGTTGATCACCACGCCGGAGTCGCTGTTTCTGATGTTGACGTCGGCGGCGCGGCAAACCTTGGCCGGCGTACAGACCGTCATCGTCGACGAGGTCCACGCCATCGCGGGTACCAAACGGGGCGCGCACCTTGCCCTTTCACTGGAGCGGCTCGACAACATGCTGCAGGCACCGGCGCAGCGAATCGGGTTGTCGGCCACCGTGCGTCCGCCCGAAGAAGTGGCTCGGTTCCTGTCCGGGGCAGCCCCGACCACCATCGTCTCCCCGCCGGCGGCCAAGACCTTCGAGCTGACCGTGCAGGTGCCGGTCCCCGATATGGCCAACCTGGCGAACCCCAGCATCTGGCCCGATGTCGAGGCGCGATTGGTCGACCTCGTCGAATCGCACACCTCGACGATCGTGTTCGCCAACTCGCGGCGGCTGGCTGAACGACTGACCGCGCGGCTCAACGAGATTCACGCCGAACGCACCGGCACCGAATTGTCGTCCGACGCCAACCCGAAGGTTGCCGGCGGCGCCCCCGCACACTTGCTGGGCAGCGGCCAGACCTACGGCGCGCAGACGTTACTGGCCCGTGCCCACCACGGCTCGGTCAGCAAGGAACAGCGCGCCATCGTCGAAGAGGACCTGAAATCCGGGCGGCTGAAGGCGGTGGTGGCGACCTCGAGCCTGGAACTGGGCATCGACATGGGCGCAGTCGACCTGGTGATTCAGGTGGAAGCACCACCGTCGGTCGCCAGCGGACTGCAACGCATCGGGCGCGCCGGACACCAGGTCGGCGAGATCTCCCAGGGAGTGCTCTTTCCCAAACACCGCACCGACTTGATCGGATGCGCGGTGACGGTGCAGCGCATGCTCACCGGCCAGATCGAGACGATGCGGGTGCCGACGAATCCGCTCGACATCCTGGCCCAGCACACGGTGGCCGCGGCCGCGCTGGAGCCGCTGGACGTCGACCGCTGGTTCGACACCGTACGGCGCAGTGCGCCGTTCGCGACCCTGCCGCACAGTGCATTCGAGGCCACCCTGGATCTGCTCTCCGGCAAATACCCGTCAACCGAATTCGCCGAACTGCGGCCACGATTGGTGTACGACCGCGACAACGGCACGGTGACGGCGCGGCCCGGCGCGCAGCGGCTCGCGGTGACCTCCGGTGGCGCCATCCCGGACCGCGGCCTGTTCACCGTCTACCTGGCCACCGACTCCGAAACCCCCTCCCGGGTAGGCGAACTCGACGAGGAAATGGTCTACGAATCGCGGCCAGGTGATGTCATCGCGCTGGGTGCCACCAGTTGGCGAATCACCGAGATCACCCATGACCGTGTACTGGTCATACCGGCCCCGGGCGAGCCGGCCCGGCTTCCGTTCTGGCGCGGCGACGATATGGGCCGCCCCGCCGAACTCGGCCGTGCGGTCGGCCAGTTCACCGGCGAGCTGGCCGCACTCGACCGCAATGCGTTCGAAAGCCGTTGCGCTGAACTGGGATTCAACGAGTACGCCACCGACAACCTGTGGCGGCTGCTGGACGACCAGCGGGCCGCTACCCACGTCGTGCCCACCGACACCACATTGCTGGTCGAGCGGTTTCGGGACGAGCTGGGCGACTGGCGGGTGATCCTGCACTCTCCCTACGGCCTCAGGGTGCACGGTCCGCTGGCGCTGGCGGTGAGCCGGCGGCTGCGTGACCGCTACGGCATCGACGAGAAACCGACCGCGTCGGACGACGGCATCGTGGTGCGGTTGCCCGACACCATTTCGGAGTCCGGACCCGACTCCGGCGACGCGCCGCCGGGTGCTGAGCTGTTCGTCTTCGATGCCGATGAGATCGACCCGATCGTCACCGCGGAGGTGGGCGGTTCGGCGCTGTTCGCCTCGCGATTCCGGGAATGCGCCGCGCGGGCGCTGCTGCTGCCGCGACGACACCCCGGTCGCCGGTCGCCGCTGTGGCACCAGCGTCAGCGCGCCGCCCAGCTGCTCGACGTGGCCCGCAAGTACCCGGACTTCCCGATCGTGTTGGAGGCGGTGCGCGAGTGCCTGCAGGACGTCTACGACGTGCCGACGCTGGCCGGGCTGATGACCGACATCGCCGCGCGCAAGATTCGGGTGCTGGAAACCGAAACCGCGACACCATCGCCGTTCGCGGCCTCGCTGTTGTTCGGCTATGTCGGGGCATTCATGTACGAGGGCGACAACCCGCTGGCCGAACGCCGCGCCGCCGCGCTATCGCTGGACCCCACGCTGCTGGCCGAGTTGCTCGGCCGGGTCGAGCTGCGCGAGCTGCTCGACCCCGACGTCGTCGCGGGCACCGGCCGCCAGTTGCAGCACCTCACGGCGGATCGGGCGGCCCGCGACGCCGAAGCGGTCGCCGATCTGCTGCGGCTGCTCGGCCCGCTGACCGCGGACGAGGTTGCCGAACGCGCCGGTGGCGCTGACGTCGGCGGCTGGCTGGAAGCGCTGTTCGCCGCAAAGCGTGCGCTACCGGTCTCGTTCGCCGGTCGCAGCTGGTGGGTGGCGATCGAGGACATCGGCCGGCTGCGCGACGGCGTCGGGGTTGCGGTGCCGGTCGGCGTTCCGGCCAGCTTCACCGAGGCCGCCGTCGATCCGCTGGGCGAACTGCTGGGCCGATTTGCCCGTACCCACGCGCCGTTCACCACGGCCGACGTCGCCGCCCGGTTCGGGCTCGGGCTGCGCGTCGCCGCCGACGTGTTGGGCCGGTTGGCCGCCGACGGGCGACTGGTCCGTGGCGAGTTCTCCACCGAGGCGACCGGCGACCAGTGGTGTGACGCCGACGTCCTGCGGATCCTGCGGCGCCGATCGCTCGCCGCGCTGCGCGCCCAAGTCGAGCCGGTCAGCACCAGCGCCTACGCGCGTTTCCTGCCGGCCTGGCATGGCGTGGGCGCCGGCCACGGGGCGGCCACCAACTCCGGCGTGGACGGCCTGGCGGCGGTCATCGATCAGCTCGCCGGCGTCCCGCTACCGGCGTCGGCGATCGAATCGCTGGTGCTGGCACCGCGGGTGCGCGACTACTCGCCCGCGATGCTCGACGAACTGCTGGCCTCCGGCGAGGTGATGTGGTCAGGGTCGGGCACGATCTCCGGCAGCGACGGCTGGGTGGCTTTCCACACCGCGGATTCGGCGCCGCTGACGCTGGCTGCCGGATCGGAGATCGAGTTCACCGCGACCCATCGCGCGATCTTGGACATGCTGGCCGGCGGCGGCGCGTTCTTCTTTCGACAGCTGAGCCATGACGGAGCCGGCGAAGCCGAGCTCAAAGCGGCGCTGTGGGAATTGATTTGGGCCGGATGGGTCACCGGCGACACGTTCGCGCCGGTGCGCGCGATGCTGTCGGGTGGCCCGGGCGCGCGAAAGCGATCGGCCCCGGCCCATCGGCAGGGACGCGGCAGTCGTCCACCGCGGTTGAGTCGCTACAGCGTCGCGCACGCGCAGGCACGGGCCACCGATCCCACCGTGGCCGGCCGCTGGTCGGCGCTGCCGACGCCCGAACCGGACTCCACGGTGCGGGCCCATCACCAGGCGGAGCTGCTGCTGAGCCGGCACGGCGTGCTGACCCGCGGCGCGGTGACGGCGGAGGGAGTGCCGGGTGGCTTCGCCGCCATGTACAAGGTGCTGACCGCGTTCGAGGACGCCGGCCGCTGCCAGCGCGGCTATTTCGTGGAGTCGTTGGGCGGCGCCCAGTTCGCCGTCGCGTCCACGGTCGACCGGCTGCGCAGCTACCTCGACGGTGTGGATCCGCAGCGGCCGGAGTACCAGGCGGTGGTGCTGGCCGCCGCCGACCCGGCGAACCCCTACGGCGCGGCGCTGGCCTGGCCGTCGCGCTCACCGGACGGCGACAGCGGTGCCCGGCCGGGCCGTAAGGCCGGAGCGCTGGTCGTGCTGGTCGACGGCAAACTGGTGTGGTTTCTCGAGCGCGGTGGGAGGTCCTTGCTGAGCTTCGCCGACGACGACTCCGACGCCAACCACGCGGCGGCCGTCGGACTCGCCGACCTGGTCTCCGGCGGGCGGGTCAACTCCATCCTCATCGAGCGCATCAACAGCGCTCCGGTGTTGGCGCCGCACGTCTCGTCGACGGTGGTTGCGGCCTTGACCGACTCCGGCTTCGCCCGGACTCCGCGCGGACTGCGGCTGCGGTAGCGGATGCCTGAGGGCGACACCGTTTTCCGTACCGCAGAGGCACTGCGGAAAGCGTTGGTCGGTCGCACGCTGACCCGCTGCGATGTCCGGGTTCCCCGCTACGCCACGGTCGACCTGAGCGGTCACGTCGTCGACGAGGTGTGCAGCAGGGGTAAGCACTTGTTCATTCGCGTCGGACCGGCCAGTATCCACTCGCATCTGAAGATGGACGGCAGTTGGCGAGTCACGTCGCGGTCGAGCCGCGCCGACCATCGGGTCCGGATCATCTTGGAAGCCAACGATATCCGTGCGGTTGGCATCGACCTGGGCGTGCTGGAGATACTCGAACGCGCCCATGACGGCAGCGTCGTCGACCACCTGGGACCCGATCTGCTGGGCGAGGACTGGGACCCCGAGGTTGCCGCCGCCAACCTGACGGCAGACCCGGATCGGCGGATCGCCGAGGCCCTGCTGGACCAGCGGATCATGGCCGGGATCGGCAATGTCTACTGCAACGAACTGTGTTTCGTCAGCGGACGCCTGCCCACCGCCCCGGTGAGCGCGATCACCAACCCCCAACGACTGGTCGCCCGCGCCCGCGACATGTTGTGGGCCAACCGCTTCCGGCAGAATCGCTGCACCACCGGAGACGTGCGGGCCGGCCGGCAACTGTGGGTATACGGGCGAGCGGGCCAAAACTGCCGTCGCTGCGGCACGCCCATCAAGCGGGACGACGGTGGCGAGCGGGTTGCGTACTGGTGCCCGTCCTGCCAACGTTGAACACCCAACGCATGTCCAAATGGTTAACGATCACACCGACCCGCGTCGACGTCAGTGCGCGCTTCAAAAGTCCGGGCGCGGCATGCAATGATCGCAATGTCAGCAGTTTGGCTTGCTGTCAGCACTACTCACGCTTCTGCTCAGCGGACAGGATGAGAAAGGACGACCACCCCAGTGCGCTCGCCCAAACCTGTGCGATCAATCCTGACCGGCCTACTCCTGGTGTTCGCCACGTTCAGCGCCGTGGAACTCGCCGCGCCAAACGCGCATGCCGACGCCGTCGACTCGAACTTCTTGAATGCGCTGAAGGCCAAGGGGATCACCTTCGCATCCGGACAGGCCGCGGTGATCGCCGGTCATCAGGTCTGCGACGGACTCGACAGCGGTAGGGCATCGAGCGACGTCGCGAACGACGTCATGCAGCAGAGTGGTCTGGACGGCTACCATGCCGGATTCTTCGTCGGTGTCAGCATCGCCGCGTTCTGCCCCCGACATGCGGGAGCCTGACGACTCCCGCATAGTGGGGCATCGACCCCAACGGAGCATCTTTGATCATCGAGAAGCTACGTGTCGGCGTCGAGATCGCGCTCGCTGCGACTGTCACGACCGCAACGCCGGCCGGCGCCGAACCCAGCCGGTTCGGCGCCCTCGGCTGTAGCTGCAACCCGGCCACCGGGATGCCGGACAGCCCAGCAGGTCTCAAGTGCCTGGGCTCTCTGCGCAGCAGCCCGCCGCATCCCGGTGACTGAGTGCCGACAGCGATCCCGCTTATCCCGCCGACGGCGGCGGTTTCATCACTTTGCCCTTGAGCTCGGCGCCGATCGCGATG
This sequence comes from uncultured Actinomycetota bacterium, assembly GCA_963815995.1. Taxonomy (GTDB): domain Bacteria; phylum Actinomycetota; class Actinomycetes; order Mycobacteriales; family Mycobacteriaceae; genus Mycobacterium. The sequence continues at coordinate 375,979 of CAWFIR010000017.1, read as the reverse complement.
TCTTCGTACTTCTGCGCCTTGCGCTTGCGCCAGCCACTGCCCGGTGAAATCGGCGGCGGCATGAGGGGCGGCATCGGCATACCGGCGGCTCCGCTGGTGCCGAGCGGCGTGCCCGCCGAGGCAAGCTGTACCGGTGTAGACAGCAATGGCGCAGCGCTGGGCGGCGCGGAAAGATTGCCCATCGGCACCGCGGCCCCCAACGCCGCCGAGGTATTGATCTCGCCGAGTCCGGCGGCGCCCAGCGCACTCAAACCGCCCCCGCTTTGCCCCAGCGCCCCCAACGCGCCGGCGGCACCCCCACCCAGGTTTGCCGCGGCCCCACCCAACGCGTTCTCGCCCTCCGAAACACCTTGGCCAATGGCGTTGTTCACACCCTGCAGGGCCTGGGCCGACTGGTTCTGAGCCAGATAGCTGAGCATGTTGATCGGAAAGCCGGACGAGATGAACTGGTTGGCGTAGGTATTCGCCAGCCCGACAAAACCGACGTTGGGATCGAAGGCAGTGGGGAGCGCGCCGGCGGGGGTGGCCGCCGCGACCGTGGCCGCCGACGATGACGAGGTCGTAGCGGCGGGTGCTGCGCTGGCTTGCGCCGCCAGCCCGGTCGGATTGGTCGTCGAGGTCGGCGACGTCAACTGCGGCAGGGTGGATGCCTGCGATGAGGCCGCCTGATAGCGGGTCATCGCCGCCGCGTTGTTCGCCCACATGGTCTGGTATTCGGAATCGGTCTGGGCGATGGCCGGAAGGTTTCGCCCAAATACGTTGGTGGCCAACAGCTGTGCCAGACGTGTCCTATTCGCGACGACCGTGGCCGTCGGAATTACGGACGCCTGAACAGAGTTGAACGCGGCCGCTGCGGACTGTGCTGCCGCGGCGGTCTGCTGAGCCTGCTGCGCGGTGGTGTGCAGCCACGTCACGTACGGCGTGACGGACTGGAACATCGCCGCCGATGACGGGCCATGCCAGGCCTCGTCCATTGCCGACAGCGACGCGGCATAGTTGTCCGCCGCGTCTTCCAGGTTGGCGCTGAGCTGTTGCCATGCCGCGGCGGCATTGGCCAGTGATTCCGCACCGGGTCCCGAATGAATGAGTGCAGAGATCACCTCAGGGGGCAGCGTCGTGAACTCCATGATTCAAACGATTTACTACCGGGGGAAAAGTCTTGGAACACTGGGTTGACTACGGCGAAAAATGCCCTCGAACATTGAGCGTCGACTCCTCACGCGACGGCGTTGATGGAGTTTAGTAATCGCGGCTTGAACGCGGCGGGGATTGGAATGTAGCCGGCGCCGGTCAAACCATCCTGACCTGGACCGATAGCACTCTGCAGGAAAGCCCGGACGGCGGTGCCGACATTGGGATCTTGATACTTCGAGCACACTATCTGGTATGTCGCCAGCACGATCGGGTACGAGCCGGGCTGGTTGGGCCGGTAGAACGAGATGGTGTCGAGGGCAAGATCGTCGCCCTTCTTGATGAACCAAGCCGTGGAAATCGTCTTGCCCACTGACTCGGGACTGATCTTCACCGGGTCCGGACCGGCGGACGTGATGATGCTGGCCACATTCAAGTTGTGCGTCTGAGCGAACGACCACGCGAGATAGGTGACCGATCCTTCGGTGTTCTTGACGGTATCGGCGGCGCCATCGTTGCCGACGGCGGGCTGACCGACTCCGCCGTTGAACTTCCGTCCGGCCGGAAATCCCCAGGTTCCTTTGGAAGCGGTGTCGAGATACTTCTGGAAGTTATCCGTAGTCCCGGACTCGTCGCCGCGGAACACGACACGAATCGGCTCATTGGGCAGCTGCACACCCAGGTTCTGCAATGCAATTGCGCCGTCGTTCCACATATTGATTTGTCCGTTGAAGATCTGCGCCGCGGTCAAACCGTCGAGGTTCAACGACGTCACGCCCTTGACATTGAAAGCGATCGCGATCGGGCTGACCACCATCGGCAGGCTCCACGTGGGCGAACCGCACCGCTGCTGCGCCCTGGCGTACTCGTCTTTGGTCAGCGTGGCATCGGACCCGGCGAAATCGTTTTTGCCGTCCAGAAAGTCGCTGATCCCGGCACTGGAATCATCCGCGGTGTAATTGAGGGACTGTCCCGGGCAGGACTTTTCGAACGCTTTGATGAATACGCTCATCGCGTTCTTCTGAGCGGTGGAGCCACTGGCGATCAGGTCCGGCTTGCCTCCGCAGGTCACTTTCACCGGAGCCGGGCTCGTCGTCGTTCCCCCGCCGGAGGCATTGTTGTGACCGCCACACGCCGACAAGAGCAGCACACCGGTCACGAGAATGCTCAGTGCGGCGTTAAATCGATTGAGCTTCAATCCAATTCCTTCAGACGGTACAGAGAAGATGATCGAACCGGCGCATCGCACGCCGCACCGCTAGTCGCTCGCATCCATGAGGCATGGTAACAAGATTCGCAGTTCGGTCATTATGCTCAGCTTCCGCTGACGACGCGATACTCACGATTTCGGCCCCAGTTTCCCAGCCGTTCATGTCTCCGACGCGCGATTCCAGCGTCAGCGTCCGTGCGCAACGACAACTGGCCCAGTTGCGAACGGCCCTCGCGGATATCGCGGCCGGCCCGACATTTGATATCGAGAAGATCACAGGTCGGTGCTGTTAATCACACGTCAACTAGTTCTCAGACACGTTGCGGATACGGCATTTACCCAGCTTGACGACGTAACCATGCCGCCATGGAGGGCAGGCGCGCCCAAGACACGGCACGCGACGTGCTGTCCGCCACCCGGCCCAAATGCCTCCTGGGACGTACCGTGGGAATTACGCACGCCGATCGGCGGTTGGTCATAGCAGACCGGCCTGTGACGCCGATCACCGAATTGAAAAGTCTTCGCGCCAGTCACTGCGAGACACCCCGACGATCGTGTCGGGTCACTTAAGGACACAAACGTGCTGACGACCCTGAACCACGTCAAACTTGGCAATCTGGCCAATATTCGCTCCATCGATGCCGGCTTTCTGACGACGCGGGCCTGGGACACTCTCCGGGCTGTCGTCCAGGGCGTGGCACCCATGAAGGCGGCAGCCGCTGTCCCGGCGGTCACCCTCAACGGCCAGCAGGCACCGGTTGCTCCTGGCCTCACACCCATGCTTCGCGGCGCCGAGCGCTGCTAGGGCTGACGCTCCAGCCGTCGCGAACTCACGAACTCACGGCGAGTCCCGCTTAGCGGATCGTCGAATTCAATGCGCTGCGCCAGCAACTGCAATGGCGTGGAGAAGTCGTCGGCGGCTACGTCGATAACGTTGGGATACAGCGGGTCTCCGTAAATCGGCACTCCCAGCGAGGCCATGTGCACACGAAGCTGGTGGGTGCGCCCGGTTCGTGGTGTCAGCCGGTACAGGCCTTCGGACGAAACCAGCTCCACCAACGTCTCGGCGTTGGGCGCGCCGGCTTCCTCGACGGCCTGGAAATTGCTGCGGCGCTTACTGATACGACTACGCACCAGGCGCGGTAACGCGACGTTCGGGTCGACCGCCGCGCTCGCCACATACGTTTTGCGCACGGCGCCACGGGCAAACAACGTCTGGTAGACCCCGCGAACCTCGCGGCGAGTCGTGAACAGCAGCACCCCGGCCGTCAGGCGATCCAGCCGGTGAGCCGGGCTGAGCTCGTCGAGGCCGAGTTGCCGTCGAAGCCGCACCAGCGCAGTCTGCGCGACGTGGCGCCCGCGCGGCATGGTGGCCAGGAAGTGCGGCTTGTCGGCGACCACGATGTCGTCGTCCTGGTACAGCACCGGAATATCGAATGGCACCGTCACTTCGTCGCGCAGATCGCGGTAGAGATAGACAACGGCGCCGGCCGCCAGCACGGTGGCCGGGTCGAGCACCACCCCGTGCTGATCGACGACCTCGCCGGCGGCCGCCTTGGCGGCGACACCGGGCCCGAACCGCCTGGCCAGCTCGTCGCCCAGTGGTCCGCCGTGCACCCTCAGCCGCGCCGGCCCCAATCCGTCGCGTGGCGGTAGCGGTTGGTGCCTCACGGTCGGCCTAATTTAAGGGCACCGGCTCGAGGATCTCGGCGCGGGCCTCCGGTGCGCTGGCCCGCAACGCGTCTGCCGACGCGTCGTCGGGCTGAGCCTGGGAGAGCACCTCGGCCTCCACCCGCGCGATGTACGTCGCGACCTCGCGGTCGACGTCGGCGTCCGTCCAGCCCAGGATCGGAGCGACGATGTCGGCCACCTCGCGGGCGCAGTCGACGCCGCGGTGCGAGTACTCGATGGCGATTCGGGTCCGCCGGGCCAAGATGTCTTCCAGATGGAGTGCACCCTCGGCCACGGCGGCGTACGCCGCTTCGACCCGCAGGTAGCCCGGTGCGGCGGCGAGCGGGTTGAGCAGGTCGCGATGGTCAGCGGCCAGCGAGAGCACCTCGTTGATCAGCGAACCGTAGCGGTCCAGCAGATGGCGCACCCGATATGAATGAAGCCCTTCCAGCGCACCAACGTGCTCGGTCTGGTTGATCAAAGCGAAGTAGCCGTCGGCGCCGAGCAGCGGCACCTTCTCGGTGATCGACTGCGCAACTCGTGCTGGAACATATTGTGCCGCAGCGTCAATCGCATCTGAGGCCATCACCCGATAGGTGGTGTACTTGCCACCGGCAATGGCGATCAGGCCCGGTGCGGGCACCGCGACGGCGTGCTCACGGGACAGCTTGGAGGTCTCCTCGCTTTCGCCCGCCAGCAACGGACGCAATCCCGCATACACGCCGTCGATGTCGTTGTGGGTCAACGGAGTAGCAAGCACCGTGTTGACGGTGCCGAGGATGTAGTCGATGTCGGCCTTGGTGGCGGCCGGATGCGCAAGGTCGAGGTTCCAGTCGGTGTCGGTGGTCCCGATGATCCAGTGGTTGCCCCATGGGATGACGAACATCACCGACTTCTCGGTGCGCAGGATGATCGCGACGTCGCTGACGATCCGGTCGCGCGGGACGACGATGTGCACTCCTTTGGAGGCCCGCACGCGAAATCGCCCGCGCTGCTTGGACAATGCCTGGATCTCGTCCGTCCATACCCCGGTGGCGTTGACCACGACGTGACCGCGCACCTCGGTGATCGCGCCGTCCTCAGAGTCGCGGACGCGAACGCCGGTCACCCGGTCGCCTTCCCGCAGCAACGACACCACCTGGGTCGACGACCGCACCACGGCGCCGTAATGCGCGGCGGTACGCACGACGGTCATGGTATGCCGGGCATCGTCGACCACGGTGTCGTAGTAGCGGATACCGCCGATCAACGCGCTCCGCTTCAAGCCAGGGGACAACCGCAGCGCACCGGCGCGGGTCAAGTGCTTTTGCGCGGGAACGGATTTCGCGCCACCGAGCTGGTCGTAGAGCAGCAGGCCGGCAGCGGTGTACGGCCGTTCCCACCACCGCTTGGTCAGCGGGTAGAGGAACGGCAGCGGCTTGACCAGATGGGGCGCCAGCGTGGTCAACGACAGCTCGCGCTCGAAAAGCGCTTCCCGCACCAAGCCGAATTCGAGTTGCTCCAGATACCGCAGCCCGCCGTGAAACATCTTGGAGGACCGGCTCGATGTGCCGGAGGCGAAATCGCGTGCTTCGACCAGCGCCACTTTCAGCCCGCGGGTGGCGGCATCCAGCGCGGATCCCGAACCCACGACGCCGCCGCCGATGACCACGACGTCGAATTGCTCGCTGCCGAGGCGCTCCCAGGCCGCGGCCCGTTGTTCGGGCCCGAGAAACGAACCCGGCCGGGTCTGCTCGCTCGCCGGGACGCGAATCGGGTCGCTCACGGCACAGTCTCCTGTCGGTTACTCGTCAGTAGGTCGTTGCGCCTAAGGCTACCTAACCTGGTCTAATTGCCGCGCTTCCACTCGGCCGCGCCCGGCCCGCATCGTCGCCGGGCGGGTCAGTCCAGGTCATCGTGCGCCATCAGCCGTCGCGCCGCCTCGGTGATCGAGCCCGACAGCGACGGGTAGACGCTCAAGGTCTGCGCCAAGTGGTTGACCGTCAGGCGGTTCTGCACGGCCATCGCGATCGGCAGGATCAGCTCCGAGGCGATCGGCGCGACCACCACGCCGCCGATCACCACACCGGTGGCCTGCCGGCAGAAAAGCTTGACGAAGCCGTGCCTAAGCCCCGACATCTTGGCTCGCGCGTTGGTGTGCAACGGCAGCATGATCGTGCGGGCCAGCACCGATCCATCGTCGATGGCGGTTTGGGGAACACCCACCGCGGCCAGCTCGGGCCGGGTGAACACCGCAGCGGCGACCGTCCGCAGCCGGATCGGGGTGACGGCCTCGCCGAGTGCGTGCCACATCGCGATCCGGCCTTGCATCGCGGCGACCGAGGCCAGCGGCAGCAGCCCGGTGCAGTCGCCCGCCGCGTAGATGTTGGATACCGACGTCCGGGAGACCCGGTCGACGGTCAGGTGGTTGCCCGGTCCGAGTTCGATACCCACCCGGTCCAGGCCGAGACCGCTGGTGTTGGGCACCGAGCCGATTGTCATCAGCGCGTGGCTGCCCTCGACTGTCCGGCCGTCGGCCAAGGTCACCAGCACGCCGGAATCGGTACGGGTCACCGAGTCGGCGCGGGCATTCTTGACCAGCTGCACTCCGCGCTCGGCGAAGATCCGCTCCAGCACAGCGGCCGCGTCGGCGTCCTCGTAGGGCAGGATTTGGTCGCGACTGGCGACCACCGTGACGTCGACGCCCAATTCGGTATAGGCGTGTACGAATTCGGCACCGGTGACACCGGAGCCCACCACGATCAGATGCTCGGGCAGTGCCTGCAGGTCGTAAAGCTGACGCCAGTTCAGGATGCGCTCGCCGTCGGTGCGCGCGGTCGGCAGCTCACGGGGGCTGGCGCCGGTGGCGATCAGCACGGCGTCGGCGTCGTGAGTGCTGGTGCTGCCGTCCGGCGCGGTGGCCCGGATGCGATGCGATCTCAGACCCGGCGACGCGTCGACCAGCTCGCCGCGGCCGGCGACCACCTCGACGCCCGCGTTCTGCAGCTGGGCGGTGATGTCGGCGGACTGGGCGGCGGCCAGAGTCTTGACCCGGTCGTGGATTTCCGGCAGTGAGATCTTTGCGTCGTCGATGTCGAGGTCGAAGCCCAGATGCGGAGCACGGCGCAATTCCGTCCGCACACCGGTGGACGCGATGAAGGTTTTCGACGGCACACAGTCGAAGAGAACCGCCGCGCCGCCGATGCCGTCCGAGTCGATGACGGTGACGTGCGCGTCACGTGCCGCTGCGACGAGGGCTGCCTCGTAACCGGCCGGTCCTCCCCCGATGATCACAATGCGGGTCGCCACAGACCTAACCTAGCCAACCCATCGGATGGCCGCCGCTTCAGCGGTAGCCGTTTAAGCTTTGTCCGTGCCGCTCTACGCCGCCTACGGCTCGAACATGCATCCCGAACAGATGCTGCAGCGTGCACCCCATTCGCCGATGGCCGGAACCGGCTGGTTGCACGGATGGCGGCTGACCTTCGGCGGCGAGGACATCGGCTGGGATGGAGCGCTGGCCACGGTCGTGGAGGATCCGACCTCGAAGGTGTTCGTCGTGCTCTACGACATGACGCCGGCCGACGAGAAGACCCTCGATCGGTGGGAGGGTTCCGAGCTCGGCATCCACAAGAAGATCCGGTGCCGGGTGGAACGCGTGTCGTCGGACACGACGACCGATCCGGTTCTGGCGTGGCTGTACGTGGTGGACGCCTGGGAAGGCGGTCTGCCGTCGGCGCGCTACATCGGCGTCATGGCCGACGCCGCTGAAATCGCCGGGGCGCCAGAGGAATACGTGCACAAGATCCGGACCTGTCCGGCACGCAACGTCGGACCCGGTCACGGCGAATAACGCCGCAGTCCCATCCGCCCCGTGAGTCTCCGCTTCGGCGGGCAGTCAATGTGCCCACCTCCCAGCGACAACCCCGTTTCGAGCCGCCACCCGACCCAGTTGTCGCTGGGAGGTGGGCACAAAGCGCATCCCTACCGCGCTGTGACGGAAGTGAATGCCCTTTGCGCTCCTAACCGATCGCGGCGGACTGCTCGACGATGTTGACCATCAACCGCACCCCGATCGCCAGGGCCCGCTCGTCGAGGTCGAACGTCGGCTGATGCAGATCCAACTGCGGTCCGTGGCCTGACCACACACCGAGCCGGGCCATCGCGCCGGGCACTTCCTCCAGGTACCAGGAGAAATCCTCACCGCCCCCGGATTGTTTCGTGTCGGCCAGCGCATCCGGGCCGATCGCCTCGATGGCGTGGGTGACGATGCGCGTCGAGACCTCTTCATTGACCACCGGCGGGACGCCGCGGTTGTACTGCAGGGTGTGCTCGATGGCCAGCGGCGCCAGTAAGGCCGTCACCGTCTCCCGGACGATGTCCTCCATGCCCAGCCAAGTCTCGCGACTGGCGGTGCGGACCGTGCCGGCCAGCGTGCCGCTCTGCGGAATGGCGTTGGCGGCTACGCCCGCATTGACCGCGCCCCACACCATCACGGTGCTGTTGCGCGGGTCGATGCGGCGGGACAGCACCCCGGGTAGCCCGGTGATCAGCGTGCCCAGCCCGTAGACCAGGTCGGCGGTCAAATGTGGGCGTGAGGTGTGTCCGCCCGGCGAAGTCAGAGCGATCTCGATCATGTCGGCCGCCGACGTGATCGGCCCCGTCTTCACCGCGATCTTGCCGACCGCCAGCCGGGGATCGCAGTGCAGGGCGAAGATTCGGCTGACTCCCGACATCGCGCCCGCCGCGATCGTGTCGATCGCGCCGCCGGGCATCAGCTCCTCGGCCGGCTGGAAAATCAGCCGCAACCCGACCGGCAGCTCCGGCGCCCCGGCCAGCGCGAGCGCGGTGCCCAGCAGGATCGCGGTGTGCCCGTCGTGCCCGCAGGCATGCGCGGCGTTGGGCATCGTCGAGGCGTAGTCGGCCCCGGTCCGCTCGGCCATCGGCAACGCATCCATGTCGGCCCGCAACGCAATTCGCGGCTCGCGCTCAGGACCGAAGTCGCAGGTCAGCCCCGTCCCGCCGGGTAGCACCTTCGGGTTGAGCCCGGCCTCGACCAACCGCTCGGCGACGAACTGCGTGGTGGCGTACTCCTGACGCCCCAGCTCCGGATAGCGGTGGATGTGCCGCCGCCAGTCGACCAGATCGTCGTTGTGCGCGGCCAGCCAGGAGTTGGCGATGTCGGACAGGCTCATGACGCCGCCCGCTGGGCCCGCGCTTCCAGCACGCGATCCCGTTCTCCGGGCGACTCGGCAAGACGAACGACCGTACGTGCCAACATGATTGCGCCGTCGATGACGGCCTTGTCGGCGGTCGGACCCGCGGCTGCCGCGGTGAATTCGGGCTGGTGCAGCGACGCGCCGCCGGCATCGACGGCAACCATCGGATGGATGCCGGGCAGCAGCTGGGTGACGTTGCCCATGTCGGTACTGCCCAGCGGCAGCGCCGCCTCGAGCGCCTGGTCGATCGGCGAACGACCGAGCCGCGTCATCTCAGCGCGCACGGTTTCGGCCAGCCAGGCATCGGGTTTGAGCGCGTCGTACATCGGCTCGGTCTGCTCGACGCTGTAGTCGCAGCCGGTGGCGACCGCACCGGCCAGGAAGCAGTCGCCCACCTTGGCTTCCAGATCGGCGAGCGACGACGCGTCGGTGGCACGCATCGTGTACTGCAGTTCGGTGTGCGCGGGAATGACGTTGGCGACTTGCCCGCCGTCGGCGACGATGCCGTGCACCTGCTGCCCCGGTGCCAGCTGCTGGCGCAGCAGCCCGATCGCCACCTGCGCGACGGTCACCGCGTCGGCGGCGTTGACCCCCAGAAACGGCGCGGCAGACGCGTGAGCTTCTTTTCCGCGATAAGTCACCCGGACCGCGGACAGGGTCAGCGACCGGGCGGCCGCGATGTCGACCGGACCGGGATGCACCATCACCGCGAGCGCAAGGTCGTCGAACACTCCGGCGTTGAGCAACAAGACTTTTCCGCCACCGAACTCCTCAGCCGGCGTGCCCAGCAGCGAAACCGTCAAACCCAATTCGTCGGCGACGTCGGCCAGCGCCAGCGCGGCGCCGACGGCCGATGCGGCAATGATGTTGTGGCCGCAGGCATGACCGATCCCGGGCAGCGCGTCGTACTCGGCGCAGATCCCGACAGTCAGCGGACCGCTGCCGAAGTCGGCGCGAAACGCGGTGTCCAAACCACCCGCGGCCGCGGTGATCTCAAAACCCCGCTCGGCCACCAGCGTTTGCGCCTTGGCACAACTGCGATGCTCGGCGAAGGCCAACTCCGGTTCGGCATGAATCGCGTGCGACAGCTCGACGAGGTCGGTGCTGCGGCGCCGCACCGTTTCGTCGACGCGATCCAGCGCCGGAGTTGAAGCCATCGTCGCAGTATCTCACCGCCGATCGCCGGCGGTGTACCCGCAGGCGGGGCGCCGTCGTGACCGTGTCACATGTCGCGCGGCGTGCGCATGTAGGCCTCGGCGCGAAGCCAGGCCTGCGGCGCAACAAATCGCTCGTCATCCCAACTGGCGGATCGGACGCCTATACGTCCGCGCCAATTTTTCATGATGTCGACGTGAACGGGCCAGCGGATGAAGCGACGCAAATCCGCGTGACTGTCCCAGACGGACAGCGATCCGCCGCGCAACTCAACGGGCTTCCCCCACAGCCAAAGCCCGACCGCGCCGCGCATGATCGGCCAGCTTTCCGCCAGCTTCATGCCCAATGCGGCGATCTGTTGCCAATCCTCTTCCGAATCTGAATGAAAGTCGGTGAAACTCACCACGACTGGGGACTGGGCGCCGTGGGACGGGCCCGGCAGCCAGTCAGTGCTGAGGATTCCGCTCCCCGGCGTCATCGGCGGTTGACCAGTCCAGGTGCCCAACGATGTCGTCGTCATGACTTCTTCGCTGCCATGCCGCTGGTCTTCGCCCTGACCGGTGGCTGCCACTGCGGCGAGCGGCCGAGATAGGTGAGGATGCGGTCGAAATCGTCGGCGGGATCCGTCGACGGGAGCGCCGGGCCGAACGGCGCGTTGTCAATGGTGCGGAAGTCTCCGTCGGGCACCACAAGCGCCAGCGGCAAAGCGGCGGCCACGACGTCGCCCGCAAGCTGGTAGGACCTCCCTAGCGTGCGAGCCACATCCCAGCCGTGCACGACGTAGTCCACGTAGTGAAACCCGATCGCCATCGCGCCCGGGAATATCGCCCCTGGCCCGAACTCCGGTAGCGCGAACTCGCCGTCGAGCACACCGTCGCCCGCGAACGCGTCGATCACCTCGGCGGCGGCCGCGGAGTAGGTGCCGGCGGGGTCGGCCGCCACCGCGTCGGCGACGGTGTCCGGTTGCCAGATCGCCTCGTCGGCGCCGTGGCCGCGGGCGGCAGCGGCAAAACCGCGATGCTGGACCGTCATGTGAGCGAGCAGGTCGGCAAGGTTCCAGCCGGTGCAGGGCGTCGGCTTCGTCAGGTCATCGGCGGTGACGGCCGAGGCCACGTCAACAGAGGCCAGTACGGCGATGCGGTGTAGCGGGCGAACATCGTAATTTGTATGCATGCGCATATCGTATGTGATTGCATATTATCTGTCCAGCTTTATCATCAGTCAGTGATGCGAAAGGCGACGCGTCCAGACCTGGCGGAGATGCTGGTGGACCTGGCTCGCAAAACCGTGGCGGCCGAGCAGCCGGTGCTGGCGGCCCACGGTGTGTCGATGTGGGGCTACGTCGTTCTCAGCGCCCTGGATCGCTCGCCGATCCGCACTCAAGCCGCGCTGGCCGAGGCGATCGGCGCCGACAAGACCCGCATCATCCCGACCCTCGACGAGTTGCAAGAGCACGGTCACATCGAACGGGTCCCCGACCCCGATGACCGCCGGGCTCGCCTGCTCGAGATCACCGAGTCGGGCCGCGCCGTCAAGAACGCCGTGCAGGTAGCCATTCAGCGCGGGGAGGAGCACTGGCTCGGACAGCTATCCGCCAACGACCGAGACGTCTTCCTGCGCGCACTGCAGCAACTCAGCGGACGGGGGGCCGATTAGGCTACCGACTGTGAGTGATGGTCCGCCCGGCCCCGAAGCGCTCGCTCGGACGGCGGCGCAGTCCATCGCCGATCGCACGGGGATCGCCGAACACGACGTGGCGATCGTGCTGGGGTCCGGGTGGGCTCCGGCGGTAACCGCTCTCGGCCAACCCACGGCCGTGCTACCGATGGCCGAGTTGCCCGGGTTCACTCCACCGTCGGCGGAGGGCCACACCGGCCAGGTGCTGTCGGTGGCCATCGGCGAGCACCGGGTGCTGGTGCTGGCCGGTCGTGTGCACGCCTACGAAGGTCACCACCTTCGGCACGTCGTGCACCCGGTGCGGACGGCCTGCGCGGCCGGCGCCCGGGTGGTCGTGCTCACCAACGCCGCCGGCGCGGTGCGCGAGGACTTCGCCGCGGGCCAGCCGGTACTGATCAGCGACCACCTGAATCTGACCGGGCGGTCGCCGCTGATCGGGGCGCAGTTCGTCGACATGGTCGACGCCTACGCCGCGCGGCTGCGGACGCTGGCCCGCGAGATCGACCCGGAACTCGCCGAAGGCGTGTACGCCGGGCTGCCCGGCCCGCATTACGAAACACCTGCCGAGATCCGGATGTTGCGCACGCTGGGCGCCGACCTGGTCGGCATGTCCACCGTTCACGAAACGATCGCTGCCCGGGCCGCGGGCGCCGACGTGCTCGGCGTCTCGCTGGTCACCAACATGGCCGCCGGCATCACCGGTGAGCCGCTGAGCCATGCCGAGGTGCTGGTGACCGGTGCCGCATCGGCGGCCCGGATGGGGTCGCTGCTGGCCGACGTGGTCGCACGGCTGTAGAGGGCGGCGTGACACCGCAGGATTGGATCGAGCACGACCCCGATCCGGTGACGGCCGCCGAGCTGGCCGCGTGCGATCGGGCCGAGCTGGTCGCCCGGTTCGGGCGTCCGCTGTCATTCGGCACCGCCGGACTGCGCGGGCCGGTCCGGGGCGGCCCGGACGCGATGAACCTCGCCGTCGTGTTGCGCGCCAGCTGGGCGGTGGCCCGGGTGCTGACCGGTCGCGGCCTGGGCGGCTCGACGGTGATCGTCGGCCGCGACGCCCGACACGGGTCCGCCCAGTTCGCCGTCGCAACCGCTGAAGTGCTTGCTGCCGAGGGGTTTTCGGTCACATTGCTTCCAGATCCGGCACCCACACCGGTGCTGGCCTTCGCCGTCCGGCACACCGGCGCGGCGGCCGGGATCCAGATCACCGCGTCACACAATCCACCGGCCGACAACGGCTACAAGGTGTACCTGGACGGCGGGATCCAGATCGTCTCCCCCACCGATCGCGAGATCGAGGCCGCCATCGCCACGGCGCCGTTCGCCGACGAGATCGCCAGGCAGACTGTCGAACCCGCCGATGCCGAACTCGTCGAGCTGTACATCGAGCGGGCCGCCCGGCTGCGGCGCTCGTCGGCGGGTCCGATTCGCGTGGCGCTGACCCCCCTGCATGGGGTGGGCGGTGTGGTGGCAACCGAGACGCTGCGCCGCGCCGGACTGTCGGACGTGCACATCGTCGCCGGCCAGTTCGCGCCCGATCCCGACTTCCCGACCGTCAGCTTTCCCAACCCCGAGGAACCCGGCGCCACCGATGCGCTGCTGCGCCTGGCCGCCGATGTGGACGCCGACATCGCCGTCGCGCTTGATCCCGACGCCGACCGGTGTGCGGTCGGCGTACCGACACCGGCCGGCTGGCGGATGCTGTCCGGCGACGAAACCGGTTGGCTGCTCGGTGATTACCTGCTGTCACATATCGACCCGGGCAATCGCGCCACCAGCGTGGTGGCCAGCACGGTGGTGTCGTCCCGCATGCTGTCGGCGATCGCGGCGCACTGGAGTGCACAACACGTCGAGACCCTGACCGGTTTCAAGTGGCTGGCCCGTGCCGACGCCGACCTGCCGGGCAGCACACTGGTCTACGCCTACGAAGAAGCCATCGGGCACTGCGTCGACCCGTCGGCGGTCCGGGACAAGGACGGCATCAGCGCCGCGGTGCTGATCTGCGATCTGGTCGCGGCGCTCAAAGACTCACACCGGTCGGTGCTCCACGCGCTCGACGACCTCGCCCGCCGCTTCGGGGTCCACGTCGGCGCGGCGGTATCGCGCCCAGTGCGCGACGCCGACGAGGCGGCTCAGCTGATGCGCCGACTGCGCGCATCGCCACCGACGCGGCTCGGTGAATTCACCTCGACCACAACAGATCTCTCGCACAGCGCAGTGAACCGCACGGATGCGCTGATTTTCACCGGCGGCGATTCCGGTATGTGGGCCCGGGTGGTGGTCCGGCCGTCGGGCACCGAACCGAAGGTCAAGTTCTACATCGAAGTCCGGTGCCCGGTCGCCGAGGATCTGGCCGCCGCCCGCCACCGCGCCATCGCGCTGCGCGACGAACTCGCCGCCGCTACCAGGGCCTGGTAGTTCAGCGCGGTCCGAATTGGCGGTCGCCGGCGTCACCGAGGCCGGGCACGATATAGGCGACATCGTTGAGCCCATCGTCGATGGCCGCAGTGAACAACCGCGCCTGCGGCGCTGTCTTCTCCAGCGCTGCAATGCCTTCCGGCGCAGCCACCACACACAGCACGGTGATGTCGTCGGCGCCGCGGCGGTGTAGCAGGTCGATGGTATGCGCCATCGAACCACCGGTGGCCAGCATCGGGTCGAGCACGATCACCGGCCAGCCACGCAGATCGTCCGGCAGCGACTCCAAATACGGTGTGGGCAAAGCGGTTTCCTCGTCGCGGGCCACGCCGACGAAACCCACCGACGCTTCCGGAAGCAGCGCGTTCGCCTGCTCGACCATGCCCAGTCCGGCCCGCAGTACCGCCACCAACAGCGGGGGTGCGGCCAGCTGGGTGCCCACTGTTTCGGCCAACGGAGTGTGCACCGTGACGTTCTCCCGTGGCGCCTCGCGGGTTGCCTCGTAGACCAGCATCAGCGTCAACTCGCCCAATGCGGCGCGAAACGCCGCATTGTCGGTCCGCTGGTCGCGCAGCACGGTCAACCGGACCGCGGCCAGCGGGTGGTTAACGACACGCACATCCACGCGAAGTGACCCTAGCCGCTTTCGCGGCTCAGGCGCCGAAGAAGTTGAAGGTGTCGAAACCGTATCCGACGAGGTCGATCAGCGGCTGCGCGGAAATCAGCGGCTCGCCACTGAAAATGGCATCTGGCGCCAAGGACGGGATGCTCGCCGTCAAGGTGGTCCACTCGGTGAGCAGAGATGCATCGAGCTGGTTCAGCGAGTCGTAGCCCGACAGCAGCGAGTCAACGAACGACGTCGGCAGCGGCGACTGCCCGGCAGCGGCCAGCAGGTCGTCGATCGGGCCCACGAACGTCTGCACCCCGGCGTATTCCATACCGGCCAGCATCTGCAGTGGATCCATCTGCGGGGCAAAGCCCGAACCGACGGATTCGACCAATTGGCCGGTCGCATCGACCGTCCAGGGCCCGGCCGCACCGATCGGCTCGATCCCGTTGACTTCGATGCCCGCGCCGGGGTCACCGGGGTTTCCGTAGCCCCAGTCGTCGAACAGGATCGCGTAGGGGGCGAACGAGTCATAGAAGAACTGTCCGGCCGGCCCGCCGTCGAACATGAACGCCAATGTCGGCAGCGGCGCGGGAATGTCGTAGAACGTGGTGTGCCCGATGGTCCCGAGATCGATCATGTGGCTGGTGTCCAGGTTCACCCCGGGAGTTGGATCCGGATAGAAGGGGTGCACCGTCTCGATCCCGATCAGGGCGTTGATGTCGGCGAACAGGTTGCTCGGGTCCTCCGGGAAGTTGGCCCAGCCGTCGTATTCGCCGGTGTAGATGTCGGTGGTGAAGGGGTCGGTCGGGGTGTTGGCCAAGTTCAGCGGGATATCCAGGAATGGAACGTGTTGCGGCTCGGGGCTCAAGCTGAATTGCCCGACGCCGTCCGGGAAATGGAAGCGGTCCAGGATCCCGCCGATCGGGCTGTTGGGGTCGCCGAGCAAGGTGAAGTTCACGTCGTTCAGGTTCACCCCGGCCGGGGTGTTGTTGATCAGGTTGTTCATCTCGATGGACGCGATCACCGCGCTCTGCGAGTAGCCCAGCACCGAGACGTCGTTCCCGCCCTGCAATGCCGGGACGATCACGTTGTTCAGGTCGCCGACACCGGCGTTGAGCGAATCACCGAAGCCCAGGTCAGGCTGGCTGGCATTGCAGACGATCGGACAGAACTGCTCCGGGGTGTCCTCGCCGGTGTAGCTGAACGCGCCGCTCGGGGGCAGGTACTGGCTCAGGTAGAGCGATTCGACGCTGCTGAGGTAGTTCGAGTCCGGTATCGGGTTTCCGGTTCCGCCCATGATGAAGCCGTCGTCGGCGGCCAGACCGACCTCGGCCATCAGCGTTCGCAGACCGGACGAGAACGTAGACGTCGTGCTCAGCACGGCTGCGCAGGCGGCCGCCGCCAACACAGCACCCACCGCGCGAGTCCGCACAATCGTCATCGAGACCTCCCTGTCCGCGAGTGACACCCCGCCCCTGCCGCGTGGCTGAATCGTAGGGCCTGGGCGTTACGCGATGCGGCAAAGTCGTAAATTTTTCTCAGGAACGCGGCCAACGACACAGCCCGGCGGGTCCCGACCGGCCGGCCGAACCGCTCATATACTCCGCCCATGCGACGCCGACCTGGGCGAAATGGCAGGCGAAATCGCGCGGTCAGCCTCTTCGGTGTGCTGACTGTCGCGACCGCGTTGATGTCGTGGCCAGCCCCTCCCCAACTCCCGTTCAGCTCGCCGGTCGACATCAAAGCGTCCGCGGTCCCGACCCCCGCTCACATCGTCATAGTGGTGGAGGAGAACCGCTCGCAGTCGAACATCATCGGGAACAAGGCCGCGCCCTTCATCAACCAGCTGGCCGCCAACGGCGCCATGATGGCGCAGTCCTTCGCCGAGGTGCATCCCAGCGAACCCAACTATTACGCGCTGTTCGCCGGCAACACACTGGTCAAGGACAACGTCTGTCCGGTCAACGCCGGCAACGAACCCAACCTCGGCTCGCAACTACTCGGCGCCGGCTACAGCTTCGTGGGCTTTGCGGAAAGCCTGCCCGCACCGGGCTCGGAAGACTGCAGGGCGGGCAAATACGCGCGCAAGCATGTGCCGTGGGCCAGCTTCACCAATATCCCGGGCTCGCGCTCGCTGCCGTTCTCGGCGTTTCCGGCGCGAGCGAACTATGCCGGCCTGCCGACCGTCTCGATGGTCATCCCCAACCTCGACAACGACATGCACGACGGTTCGATCGCTCAAGGCGATCAGTGGCTCTATCAGAACTTGTCGCAGTACGCCGCGTGGGCGAAGGCCAACAACAGCCTGCTGATCCTGACCTGGGACGAGGACGACAACAGTTCCCGCAACCAGATTCCGACGGTGTTCTACGGCGCGAACGTCCGACCCGGTACCTACAACGAGCCGATCAGCCACTACAACGTGCTGTCCACCCTGGAGCAGATGTACGGCCTGCCCAAACTCGGCTACGCCACCACGGCACCCGTGATCACCGACGTCTGGGGTGCCTGACCCCGGTCCGGTGGGCGGTCGTCGCTATTGTTTGCCGCATGGCTGCTGACCTTGTGCCAATCCGCTTGAGCCTGACCGATGGTGACCGCTACACCGTGTGGGCGCCCCGCTGGCGCGACGCCGGCGACGAGTGGGAGGCCTTTCTGGGTAAGGACGAAGACCTCTACATCTTCGAGACACCTGCCGACCTGGTCGCGTTCGTGCGCACCAACACCGACAACGACCTCGTCGACCACCCGGCGTGGAAAGCACTGACCGAGGCCAACGCCCACAAGCTGGAGCCCGCCGACGACAAGCACTTCGACCTGGTTGCGGTGGAAGACGTGGTTTCGGACAAGCCGACCGCCGACTCGCTGGAGACGCTGGCCAACGCGCTGACGATCGTCTCGTCGATCGGGTCGGTGTGCGAGCTGCCGGCGGTGATGAAGTTCTTCAACGGCAACCCGACGCTGGGCACGCTGAGCGGCGGGATCGACCACTTCACCGGCAAGGCCGGCCTCAAGCGGTGGCATGCCATCGCCGATGTCGTCGCGCGTAGCTGGGACGACGTGCTCAGCGCCGTCGAAGAGATCGTCAGCATCCCCGAGGTGGACAGCGCGGTGTCGGACGCCGCCGCGGCCGAACTGGCCGAGCCGGTCGACGAAGAAGAGCCCGAGACCCCCGACGAATCGGAGACGGCTGACGACGAAGCCGAGACCGCGGTGCAAGAAGACGCGGAGGACGACGCGCCGGCCCGGGACGCCGACGACGTGGTGCTCGGCGGCGACGAGGACTTCTGGGTGAAAGTCGGCATCGACCCGATCCGGGTCATGACCAGCGCGGGCACGTTCTATTCGCTGCGCTGCTACTTCGACGATCGTCCAATCTTCTTGGGCCGCAACGGACGAATCAGCGTGTTCAGCTCGGAGCGGGCCCTGGCCCGATACCTCGCCGATGAACACGACCACGATTTGTCCAACCTGAGCACGTATGCCGACATCCGCACAGCGGCCACCGACGGCTCGCTGCACGTCGATATCACCGACGACAACGTCTACGTGCTGACCGGTTTGGCCGACGACCTCGCGCACGGGCCGGACGACGTCGATCGCGAGCAGCTGGATCTGGCCGTCGAATTCCTTCGCGATGTCGGCGACTACGCCGAGGAGAACACCGTCGACGAGGCGCTCGAGTTTGACCAGCCGTTGGGCAAGCTGGTGGCCTACGTCCTTGAACCCGATTCGGTGAGCGAGCCGAAGCCGCCGTACGCCAAAGCCGTGCAGGCCTACGAGGAACTGGAGCGTTTCGTGGAGTCGCGCCTGCGGCGCGAATAGCGCCTTAGCCGGCTAATCCGGGAAGTTCACGTCCTTGGTGACGGCCTTCCACTCCTCGATCGACGCCGACATCGCCGCGATCTTGTCGCGCATCGCCTTGAGCACGTCGCGGCCCAGCAGCAACCGCAGCGGCGGCTCGTCGAGCTTGGTCACCATCAGCACCGCCTCGGCGACCTTGCGCGGGTCGCCCGGCAGATGGTCGGCGAACTGCTTGATCAGGTCCTTGCGCGCCGCGACGTCCCGGTAGTCGGCAATCGGAGTCGCCGACTCTTTCATCGATCGCGTCGCCCAGTCGGTCCGGAAAGCGCCCGGTTCGACGGCGGTGACCTTGATGCCCAGCGGCCGCACCTCGGTGGCCAGCGCCTCGGTCACCGCCTCCAGCGCGAACTTCGTCGACGAGTAGTACGCGTTCGGCGGGTTGGCCACCAGACCGGTCATCGACGAGATGTTGACGATGTGCCCCGAACCGCGGGCCCGCATCGAAGGCAGCACCGCCTTGATCATGTCGACCGAACCGAAGTAGTTGACATCGAACAACTTTCGAACCTCGGCGTCCTCGCCTTCCTCCACCGCGGACAGGTAACCGTGGCCGGCGTTGTTGACCAGCACGTCGATTCCGCCGAACGCCTGCTGCGCGGCCGCGACCGCCGCCGCGATCTGGCCGGCGTCGGTCACGTCGAGCGCGACGGCGACGGCGCGGTCGCCGAACTCTTCGACGAAGTCCTGCACCGCCTCGGCCCGTCGCGCAGTCACCACCACGCTGTGGCCGTCCTCAAGCGCTGCGCGCGCGATCTCTCGCCCAAAGCCGGTGGAGCATCCGGTGATCAACCAGCGGGCCATCTCAGGCCGTCCCTTCCGGCAGGCGCCGCAGATATGCCTTACGACGGTCGGCCAGCTGAGCGGCCCTCTCCCGGGCGCTCACTCGCCGCAGATGTGGCACCTCCGCGTCGAGCCGGTCCAGCTTGATCACCCGTCCGCGGGCGCCGAGATCCTCACGCGGACCGGACTTTCCGAACTCGGCCATCCGCAGCGTCAGAATGCCTTCCCGCAACCCGTCGGAGTCGATCCAGTTCGCCACGCCGGGATCGTCGGCCGAGATCACGTAGGTGTAGCTGCCGTCCTCGTTGGCGACCGACTGCGCCTTGTTCAGGCTGCCGGTCCGGTCCACGAGATCGAGCGTGGTGCCCCAGATGTTGCTCAGCGGAACGGTGAAGTATTCCGCGCCGCCGTCGCTCACGTCGACCACGAACGCCTCATCCTCCGCGAGATCGAAGCGGCCCATCACATACACCTGGTTACGCATCGCGCCGACTTTGTCCGCCGACCACGCCAGGTTGAAATGGTTGGGCGGCATTTTGTACACGCCGTGGCTGAGTTTTCCGGTGAAGTCCGCGAAGTACGCCATCATCGCCGCCGTCGCCTCGGCTTGCTCGTCGAGGGTTCGCGCGGGCGTTCCCGGTGAGCCGCCCAACCGTTGAACCTCAAAGTGATTCGGGTCGTCACGGCTCCAATCCAGCAGCACATCGCGGATGTAGAACTCGTGCGCCTCCGCCGTGCTGCGCACGTGGTTGGGCCGCCCGTTGGCCGGGTCGGCGTCGACGGTGATGGTGAAGCTGCCGTCGGAGTCCACCTGCATGGTGCGGCCGTTGAGCACGTCGACGGTGCCCATGTGGGCGTCCCACAGCGTGAAGTAGTTCTCAGTCATGCGATGCTCGCCGACCCGGCCGTGAATCTCGTAGCGTTCGTCACCCGATATCGGGATCACCCGATAGATGCTGTCGGGATTGTCGATGCCCCAACGTGATCCGGGGATCCGACGGCCGTCGACGGGATGCGCCAGCCGGGTGATGCAACTGACCTTGGGTCGCAACTTGTCCTGGTTGGACGACCACACGGCTGCCGAGAACATCACTTCGGCGAACGCGTCGTCGAACCTCTCCCGCATCGCTTCGGATGCCTTCGCCCGACCCAGCCAGGTTTCGGCGACGGTCTGATAGGCCGCTTTCACCACTGGATGCTCGATCAGATCGAGCGCGGCCAGTTCCTGTTCGTGCTGGGCTGCCGTCGCAACCGGGTCGGCTACCATAAGCTCTCCTCAATTCCCGACATACTGTTCAAAACGCTTGTTGTACAACGAAAACCGCTCGTCGACCTGTTCTGGAAGCAGGCCGTAGTCGGCCAGGGCGTAGGGCGGCCGTGCCGCCTCGCGGGGACGTTCCTTCAGCCAGACTCGCATCGCCGTTTCCGCCTCGGCCGTCATCGGCAAGTCGATGGCGTCATACACCCGGGCCACTTGTCCGATCGGGTCTGCGATCGCATCGTCGAAGCCGATGTCGGTGACCCGGGCAGACTCGTCGGCCCAACTCGCACGCATCGCCATCGCGCGATCGTTGGTCCAGCCCATCCGCTGCAACCACTGCGTGCCGACCCGCTGCCGGTCGACGCTGTCGGCGTGCATCGCATGCAGGGTGGAGTTGAGGCTGGCCCCCGAGGCGATCGTGGCGCGGGGGTCGCGGTGCATGTGCACGATGTGCAGATCGCCGAACTGGGCCCGCAGTACGTCCAGATAGCCGAGGTGGGCAGGTGACTTGAGCACCCAGCGCTCTGGCGGCCTGGGCCGCCCCGGATCTCGCTGCCGCTTCTGCCACTGCAGGAACTGCAGCATCCGGTGTAGATAGTCGTAGGCCGGCGTGAAGTCCTGCTCGTCGAGCCAGGACCGGTAACGCGGAAGATGTGCGCCGGACTCGGGCACATGTGACAAGAACGCGTCGGCCAGGAAGACGATCTCCTCTTCGGCCTCCCGCGCATACATCGGGTGGATGACAAACAGATCCGGCGCCAGTTCGCGGGACTTGGCTTCGCGCGCTTCGCTCACGGCGATACGGGGATCCACGCCGGTGAAGGCCTGGTCCAGGCGGGGCGCGGCCTCGACCACCTCCCAGCCGTGGGCACAGTTGAACCGCGGGTCGGCGGCCAGCAGCCGCTGCAACAGCGTGGTGCCGCTGCGCATCATCCCGACAACGACGGTCGGCGCCGCGATGCGCTCCTGAAGAATCTCCGGGTGCCGGCGAATCCACTCCTGGGCGCGCAGTCGCATCCGCAGGCTGTGCACGATGCCCGACCGCAGGATGTGCACTCCGACCACGTTCAGGTCGGCGGCCGCGTAGTCATCCAGCAGCACACCCAGCGGAGGTTCGAAATCCCCGGGCCCCCAGTCGGTCAGTGATTCCTTGCGCTGCGCATCGCTCAGTACGGCGGCTAACTCGAAGGGGCCCACGCGGTCAGAATTTCAGGTGCTGGCTGACGTCGCCGACCTGGTCGACAAACATGATGCGACTGTCGAACCACCACACGCCGTCCAGCCGGTGAAATGTGTCCTTGTAGTGGCCGGTCACGATGACCTGCAACGGCAATTGCGGCGTCGCCTGCGTGACGCAGTAGTAGGACCTGCTGGCCGCGGTGCCCTCGTCCTCGTCGATCTCGAGCTGCACATTGCTGGTGTTGTGCTTGGTCTTCGGGGTGCCGTCCTCGTAGATCCGGGTGGCCATCTCATACATCTTCCGCACCCCGGCCGTCCCGCTGAACACCGTCTCCGGTGGACCGTTCTCGACGCCGCAGATGCGCCCGTGCGCGAACAGCCCGGCTACCCCGTCCATGTCGCCGGCATCCAGGAGTTCCGCATAGCGGTAAATCAGGTTGGTGATCTCGCGGCCACTATCGCTCATATCGGCCGCTCCTCAATCCCAGCGTCGCTGGGATCTTCGTCACGGCCGGCGCTCATATCGAACCACCCTGGAATCGTGGCAGACCTGTCTCGCATCTCGGTCGGTTTGGGTCGAATCGCCAGGTACGTTTCCCGTCATGGGTGAACTCGACAACACGGTGGCCGTCATCACCGGTGCGGCGCGCGGACAGGGCCGCAGCCACGCCGTCGCACTGGCCAAGCAGGGTGCCGACATCATCGGGGTCGATATCTGCGCCGATATCGACGCGATCCCCTACCCGCTGGCAACGAAATCTGATCTCGACACAACCGCGCAGCTGGTGCGGGACGCCGGCCGCAGGATGGTGCCCGTGATCGCCGATGTCCGCGACCTCGCGGCGCTGGAAACCGGCGTGCAGGCCGGCATCGACGAACTCGGCGACATCGACATCGTCATCGCCAATGCCGGAGTGGTGGCGATCGGCGACCCGGAGACGCGCGCCGAACCGGTGTTCACCACCATCGTGGACACCAATCTCAAAGGTGTGTGGCACACCATGTTGGCGACGGTGCCGTCCATCATCCGCAAGGGACGGGGCGGGTCGGTCGTGTTGGTCAGCTCGTCGCAAGGCTTGATCGGTCGCGGCGGTGACGGCAGCGCCGCGATGTTCGCCTACGCCGCGTCCAAGCACGGGGTGGTGGGCCTGATGCGATCAGCGGCGAACGCGTATGCGCCACACAAGATTCGGGTCAACTCGGTCAACCCCAGTGGGGTCGCGACACCGATGATCATCAACGACTTCGTGATCAACGCGATGTTGGAGAACCCCAACCCGGCCGTCTCGCAGATGTTGCTGCCCGATGTGCCGTTGGTCGAGCCGCAAGATGTCACCGAGGCGGTGCTGTGGCTGGTCAGCCCGCGGGCCCGGTACGTAACGGGCATAGCCGTGCCCGTGGATGCCGGCCACGCCGTCATGTAGCGGCGTCTCAGCCGACCAGCACCGCGTATCGCGGCTTGATCACCTCGTCGATGAGTGCCAGCCGTTCGTCGAACGGGATGAACGCGGACTTCATCGCGTTGACGGTGAACCGCAGGAGGTCGCTCCAGCCGTAGCCGAACGCGTCGACGAGCAGAGCCATCTCGCGAGTCATCGTGGTATCGCTCATCAAGCGGTTGTCGGTGTTGACCGTGACCCGGAAGCGCGTGCGGGCCAGCAGATCGAACGGATGCTCGGCGATGCTGGCGACTGCGCCGGTCTGCACATTGGAGCTCGGACACATCT
Organism: uncultured Actinomycetota bacterium; assembly: GCA_963815995.1. Taxonomy (GTDB): domain Bacteria; phylum Actinomycetota; class Actinomycetes; order Mycobacteriales; family Mycobacteriaceae; genus Mycobacterium. Next base: position 352,098 of record CAWFIR010000017.1, on the reverse strand, counting down.
CGAGCGGAACCCGCTTGTCCCGCAGGATCGATGCGAGCAAGCCGAGTCGTACTTCGCCATCGTCGGCGACGTCGATGTCGTCGGTGATGCGGACTCCGTGACCCAGCCGGTCGGCGCCGCAGAATGCAATGGCCTCCTGAATGGACGGCAGCCCGAATGCCTCACCCGCATGAATCGTGAAGCGGGCGTTGTTGTTTCGCATATACTCGAAAGCATCCAGGTGCCGGGTCGGGGGGTAGCCGGCCTCTGCGCCGGCGATGTCGAACCCGACCACGCCCTTGTCCCGGAACCGGATTGCCAGCTCGGCCATCTCGCGGGAGACCGCCGCGTGCCGCATCGCAGTGACCAGGCACCGCACCACGATCGGACGCCCGGCCGCGGCCGCCGCCTTCTCGCCGTCGACGAAGCCGGCAAGCACCGCGTCGGTGACGGCGTCGAACGACAGCCCGCGGTTGATGTGCAGTTCGGGGGCGAACCGCACCTCGGCGTAGACCACCGAGTCGGCGGCCAGATCTTCCACGCATTCGAAGGCCACCCGGTGCAACGCCTCCGGCGTCTGCATCACCGCAACGGTATGCGAGAACGGTTCCAGGTAGCGCTCCAACGAACCACTGTGTGACGCGGTGCGAAACCACTGCGCGAGTTCATCGACGTCGGTGGTCGGCAGGCCGTCGTAGCCGGTCTGGCCGGCGATGTCGATGACGGTGGCCGGGCGCAGGCCGCCGTCGAGATGGTCGTGCAGCAGTGCCTTGGGCGCCCGCTGGATCGTCTCCACATTCAACGGCGTCGTCATCAGGTGATCCGATCGATGATCAGTGGCCGCCCGGCCGGCGGCGTATCGGTGACTGTGAAACCGCCATCCAGTTCGGCCATTGCCTGGCCGAAGCGCTGCGGGGTATCGGTGTAGAGCGTGAACAGCGGCTCCCCGGCCGCGACCGGACTTCCGGGGCGCCGGTGGATCGCAATCCCGGCGCCGGGCTGGACTTTCTCACCCGGACGGGACCTGCCCGCTCCGAGCCGCCACACCGCGAGCCCCACCGCCATTGCGTCGATATCGCCCATTGTGCCGCTTCGGGCGGCGGTGACGGTTTCGGAGTACTTACCAACCGGCAACGGTACGGACAAGTCCCCACCCTGTGCGGCGATCAGTGCGCGGAATCGGTCCATCGCAGTGCCGTCGCGCAATGTCTGCTCCGGGTTCCGCCGGTCGATCCCGGCGATCTCCAGCATCTCGCGGGCCAGCCCCACGGTCAGCCCGACCACGTCCGGCGGCCCGCCGCCGGCCAGTACCTCCAGCGCTTCGGTGACCTCGAGCGCGTTGCCGACGGCCGCACCGAGCGGGCCATTCATGTCGGTCAGCACCGCACAGGTCGGCAGCCCGTGTTCTGCGCCGAGCGCCACCATCGTTTCGGCCAACTCGCGACATCGCGACTCCGAGCGCACCAGCGCACCGGAGCCGACCTTGACGTCGAGCACCAGCGCGCCGGCCCCCTCGGCGATCTTCTTACTCATCACCGAACTCGCGATCAGCGGCAGGGATTCGACGGTGGCCGTGATGTCGCGCAGCGCATAGAGTTTCGCGTCGGCCGGCGCCAGCTGACCGGCCGCGAAGATAGCCGCGCCGATATCGCACAGTTGTTGTCGCACTTGCGCATTGGTCAACACTGCGGTGAAACCGGCGATCGACTCCAGCTTGTCCAGGGTGCCGCCGGTGTGCCCGAGCCCGCGGCCGGAGGCCTGTGGCACCGCGCCTCCGCACGCGGCGATCACCGACACCAGCGGCAGCGTGATCTTGTCCCCCACCCCGCCGGTCGAATGTTTGTCCACCGTCTTCAGTGGACTGCCGTCGCGACGCAAGTCGGTGAAGTCCATCCGCTCACCGGACGCCACCATGGCCGCCGTCCAGCGCGCGGTCTCGCCGTAGTCCATGCCGCGCAAAAACACCGCCATCAGCAGCGCCGACATCTGCTCGTCGGCGACCTGCCCGTCGGTGTAAGCGCCGATCACCCAGTCGATCGCGGCGTCCGACAGCCGGCCGCCGTCGCGTTTGGTTCTGATCACCGTCGGCGCATCGAAGTGATTCATGCGCGACGCTTCTCGATCCCGGCCATGCCGGCATATTCGTCGCGGTCGCGGTTCACCCGCGGCCCCGTTGGTAAGCGGCGATGTCGTCCGGACCGAAGGCGTCAGGCAACAGGACCCCGAGCCGTCGCGGCCCCTCGGGGTGGTCGATGAGCAGATCCGGCCCGCCATGCTCCAACAGCACCTGACGGCACCGGCCGCACGGCATCAGCTGTGCCCCACCGCCGTCAACGCAGACCAGTGCACGCAGCCTCCCGCCACCCGTCGAATGCAGGGCGCACACCACCGCGCACTCGGCGCAGAGACCTAGGCCATATGAGACATTCTCCACATTGCAGCCGGTGATGATCCGGCCGTCGTCGACCAACGCGGCTGCGCCCACCGGGAACCCCGAGTACGGCGCATATGCCCCGCGTGCTGCGTGGATTGCTTTGTCCCGCAGCGAGTTCCAATCAATCGCGTCGGCCACGATCCCCGTACCGCAGATAGCTGCAATGCATCCGACTACCCCACTCACTGTTGGCTAGTTCACAAGGCCAGCCTAGATTCTGCGCGCGCAAAAGCGTCGGCGGACACGAAGTGCGTGATTCGGCCGCGAGAATGGAGCTAATCGGCCGGGAGATTGGGGCTAAATTAGGTAGCCCACTGCAGTAACGGAAGTGCGTAGCTGGTCGCTAGGAGAGGACGTGGCGATCGCAAGGGCGGCGAAGCCGGCCGCAGCGGGTCGCCACCAGAAGTGGAGACGCTGATGACGACGACGACATCTGCGAATCCGGCTAAGCCGGAGGGGTCATCGGGCCTACGGCGGCTACGCCGCACCCTCTACCGCGGCGATCCGGGAATGTGGTCATGGGTGCTGCACCGCATCACCGGAGCGACCGTCTTCTTCTTCCTGTTCATCCACGTGCTGGACACCGCGCTGGTCCGAATCAGCCCGCAGGCCTACGACGAAGTCATCTCGACCTACAAGACACCGATCGTGGGCCTGATGGAGCTCGGCCTGGTGGCCGCGGTGCTTTACCACGCGCTCAACGGCATCCGCGTCATCCTGATCGACTTCTGGGCACAGGGCCCGCGCTACCAGCGACTGATGCTGTGGACGATCGGCATCGTCTGGCTGCTGGTGATGGTCCCGGCGGGAGTCGTGGTGGCGATGCACATGATCGGGCACTTCCGATGAGCTCCCCCGATATTCAACTCGGCCGCGGGCAGATCGCCCCGGTCCGGCAGCGCAGCCACGACCGTCCGGCCAGTCTGGACAACCCGCGATCGCCGCGCCGTCGCGCCGGTATGCCCAATTTCGAGAAGTACGCCTGGCTGTTCATGCGGTTCTCCGGCATCGTGCTGGTGTTCCTGGCACTCGGGCATCTGTTCGTGATGTTGATGTGGCAGGACGGCGTCTATCGCATCGACTTCAACTACGTTGCGCAACGCTGGCACTCGCCGTTCTGGCAGACCTGGGATCTGCTGCTGCTCTGGCTGGCACAGCTGCACGGCGGCAACGGCCTTCGCACCATCATCGACGACTACAGCCGCAAGGATTCCACCCGCTTCTGGCTGAACACCCTGCTGGCTTTGTCGATGGCCTTCACGTTGGTGCTGGGCACCTATGTGCTGCTGACGTTCGACCCGAACATCTCCTGAAAGGCGAGGATGACTACGCCACCTCCTCCTCATCGCTTCGTCCCCCGCGCCGCTGCGCGGCTGGAGGCGCCCCCATTGCATCGTCGGCGGCGGCCGTGATCACCCAACACCGATACGACGTGGTGATCGTCGGTGCGGGCGGCGCCGGGATGCGGGCCGCCGTGGAGGCCGGGCCCCGGGTGCGCACAGCGGTTCTGACGAAGCTGTACCCGACCCGCAGCCACACCGGTGCGGCGCAGGGCGGCATGTGCGCGGCGCTGGCCAACGTCGAGGACGACAACTGGGAGTGGCACACCTTCGACACCGTCAAGGGCGGCGACTATCTCGCCGACCAGGACGCGGTCGAGGTCATGTGCAAGGAAGCCATCGACGCGGTGCTCGATCTGGAGAAGATGGGGATGCCGTTCAACCGGACGCCGGAGGGCCGCATCGACCAGCGCCGCTTCGGCGGGCACACCCGCGACCACGGCAAGGCCCCGGTGCGCCGATCCTGTTACGCCGCAGACCGTACCGGCCACATGATTCTGCAGACGCTGTACCAGAACTGCGTCAAGCACGACGTCGAGTTCTTCAACGAGTTCTACGCTCTTGACCTGGTGCTCACCGAGACTCCGAAGGGCCCGGTGGCCACCGGCGTGGTCGCCTACGAACTGGCCACCGGCCACATTCACGTCTTTCACGCCAAGGCCGTCGTGCTCGCCACCGGTGGCTCGGGCCGGATGTACAAGACGACGTCGAACGCGCACACGCTGACCGGCGATGGTATCGGCATCGTGCTCCGCAAGGGACTTCCGTTGGAGGACATGGAATTTCACCAATTCCACCCAACCGGCCTCGCCGGCCTGGGCATCCTGATCTCGGAGGCGGTGCGCGGCGAGGGCGGCCGGCTGCTCAACGGTGACGGCGAGCGGTTCATGGAGCGCTACGCGCCGACGATCGTCGACCTGGCTCCCCGCGACATCGTCGCCCGCTCGATGGTGCGCGAAGTGCTCGAGGGCCGCGGCGCCGGTCCACACAAGGACTACGTCTACATCGACGTCCGTCATCTCGGTGCAGATGTGCTGGCCGCCAAGCTGCCCGACATCACCGAGTTCGCCCGCACCTACCTCGGGGTGGACCCGGTCAAAGAATTGGTTCCGGTCTACCCGACGTGCCACTACGTCATGGGCGGCATCCCGACCACGATCGCCGGTCAGGTGCTGCGGGACAACACCAACACCGTGCCGGGTCTCTACGCGGCCGGCGAATGCGCATGCGTATCGGTGCACGGCGCTAACCGACTCGGCACCAATTCGCTGTTGGACATCAACGTCTTTGGTCGTCGTGCCGGCATCGCCGCGGCGGCCTACGCGAAGGGTCACGACTTCGTCGACATGCCACCGGACCCGGAGGCGATGGTGGTCGGCTGGGTCGGCGACATCCTATCCGAGGATGGCAACGAGCGGGTCGCCGATATTCGCGGCGCGCTGCAGCAGACGATGGACAACAACGCCGCGGTGTTCCGCACCGAGGAGACGCTCAAGCAGGCGCTCACCGATATTCACGCGCTCAAGGAGCGGTATTCCCGAATCTCGGTGCACGACAAAGGAAAGCGCTTCAACAGCGATCTGCTGGAAGCGATCGAGCTGGGCTTCTTGCTGGAACTGGCCGAAGTCACCGTCGTTGGCGCGTTGAACCGCAAGGAATCCCGTGGCGGGCACGCGCGCGAGGACTACCCCAACCGTGACGACGTCAACTACATGCGGCACACGATGGCCTACAAACAGGGTAGCGATCTGCTGAGCGACATCCGGCTGGATTTCAAACCGGTGGTGCAGACCCGCTACGAACCCAAGGAGCGGAAGTACTGATGAGCTCGTTGCCAGAAAAAGAGGTTAGCCAGGCCGCCCCGGCCGGTGACCCGCCGTTGCCCGCAATACCCGAGGGCTCGGTGATGGTGACGTGCAAGATCGCCCGGTTCAATCCGGAGAACCCCGACCAGTACGCCGATTCCGGCGGCTGGCAGAGCTTTCGGGTGCCGTGCCTGCCGACCGACCGCCTGCTCAATCTGCTGATCTACATCAAGAGCTATTTGGACGGCACGCTGACCTTTCGGCGCTCCTGCGCGCACGGTGTGTGTGGCTCCGACGCGATGCGGATCAACGGCGTCAATCGGTTGGCCTGCAAGGTGCTGATGCGCGATCTGCTGCCCGGCAAGCCCCGCAAGCAGGTGACCATCACGGTCGAGCCGATCCGCGGATTGCCGGTGGAGAAGGACTTGATCGTCGACATGGAGCCGTTCTTCGACGCCTATCGCGCGGTCAAGCCATACCTGATCACCAGTGGTAATCCCCCGACGCGGGAACGGATTCAAAGCCAGACCGACCGCGCCCGCTACGACGACACCACCAAGTGCATCCTGTGTGCCGCGTGCACCACCAGCTGCCCGGTGTTCTGGAACGAGGGTAGCTACTTCGGTCCGGCGGCCATCGTCAACGCGCACCGCTTCATCTTCGACAGCCGCGACGAGGCGGCGGCCGAGCGGCTCGACATCCTCAACGAGGTCGACGGCGTCTGGCGCTGCCGCACCACGTTCAACTGCACCGACGCCTGCCCGCGGGGCATCGAGGTGACCAAGGCGATCCAAGAGGTCAAGCGCGCGTTGATGTTCACCCGCTGAGGGCCATCCGGTCCACCCAGCGGACCGCACGGTTGCCAATCGAGCGCTCCGCATGCCGAATTGAAAAGCACCGTAATCGGACCTCGGGATGTGCGGCATGGAAGTCGCGAAGCCAAGCCCGCCTCCGGTGCTGCCCGCGCCCCGGGTGGTGGTCCGCGCAGCGCGGCCGGACGATCACGTTGCCGACCTGGTTTTCGAGGCCGCACCGCAGGCGTATACGGCGGTGGCCGGCTCGGAGTCGCGCGCGCGAGCGGCCATCGAGTGGTTGTGGCGAATGCCTGGCCACTCGGCGAGCTTCGAGCATGCCCTGGTCGCCGAGTCCGGCGGCAGGCCCGTTGGGGTCCTGATCGGCTTTCCGGCACGCGACCGCTACCGGCTTCATCTGGCGCTGCTGCGCAAGGGCCTTCGGTTCGTCAGCGCGCGCCGCAGGCCGCTTCTGATCGCCGCATTGCCACACCTGATCGCCGCCACACCGCGGCCGCCGCGCCGGGCGTACTACGTCGGCACGATCGCGGTCGCTGGCCATGCCCGCCGGCGGGACGTCGCGTCCACGCTCGGCTACCACGCGGAGCTGCTTGCACAGCAACGTGGATTTCCGGTCATCGTCGCCCACACCGGCTCACGTCACGGCCCTGCCCGACGGGCGTTGGAGCGCTACGGGTTACGGGCCACCAAGGATCGGCCCTGGGGCTACGTGCTCTATGCGAAAAGCGTTGATACTCAGGCAGTTGACTCGTGAACATCGTCCTCTTAGCCGCAACGATCCTGGTCGCAGACCGCGCAACGAAGGAGATCGCACTGCGCAAGCTCGGTTTCGGGCGCCATGGGCACGGCTTCGTCTGTGTGGTGTTCACCGAGCGCCCGCTGCTTGCTCGCGGTACGTCGCTGCGCGCGTTGGTCATCCTGTGGTTCGCGGCAGTGGCGTGCGCGGTCGGCGCACTGTTGTACGCCCCTGTGCTGCAACAGAACGCATTCGTCGCGGCCGGTGTCGCGGCCGCGCTGGCGGGAGCGTCCGGCAATCTGGCCGACCGGGTTATTCATGGCGCCGTGGTGGACTTCGTTGCCCTTGGCCGGTGGCCGGTGTTCAATCTCGCCGATGTCGCGATAGTGGCGGGAGCGGTGGTTGCCGGCGCATCGCTCGTTCCCATTGCGCGCGGGTGGTAGTCGGATGCGCAGGGTTCTCTTCCACGTTCGCGGGGTGCCGATCTGGAGCTACCCGGCGCTGCTGTATGTGGGGCTGGTGTGCGGCTTCTACGTGATGTATGCGATTGCGCCGAGGGTGGGTATGCCCCGTGGACCGGCGAGCATCGCGACGTTGATCATGTTCGTGCCGGCGATTGTCGGTTCGCGCATCTGGTTCGTGCTGGACCACTGGGCGACCTACCGACATGACCTGCGCCGCATCTGGCGACACTCCGACGGCGGGATGACCCTGTATGGCGGACTCGTTCTGGCCCTTGTGCTTTCACCGGTCATCCTCGCGCCCTTCGGGTTGGGGTTCGCGGCGTTCTGGGACGGTGCGACGTTCACCATTCTGGTCGGGATGGTCTTCGCCAGGGTCGGCTGCCTGCTCAACGGTTGCTGCTCGGGGCGGCGCAGCGACGGCCGGCTCGGACTGTGGCTGCCGGATCATGCGGGCCGCTGGGAGCGGCGGTATCCGGTGCAACTGCTTGAGCTTGGCGCCGCGCTGATCTTGCTGGCCGGATCGGCGGCGCTGCTCGCGGTGGGCACGCCGCGCGGCACGATCTTCGGGTTCGCGCTGGCGGGCTACGCGGCTGCCCGTGTCGCGATCGACCCGCTGCGGGAGCGGCCGACGTATTCGCGCGCCGCCCGCCCGGTAGCCCTGGCGACCTTCATCGCCTGCTCGGTCTTGGCGTCGACCCTGGGCTGGTTCGTGACGCGGAGCTGACGCGCTCGCTAACCGCGTTTACGGGGCTTGGATTCTATCTGTCCCGCCGCCCTTGGGAAGCGGGCCCGGCTCTTCGCACTTGGTGAACTTGCACGGTGGCTCCGGCACCGGTGGCGGACAACATTTCTCGACCTGATCCTTGAGCTCTTCAAGACGGTGTTGCTCGACCGCTGCGGCCGGGTTGGCCAGCTCGAAGAGCTGCTTGAGATCGTGGATATCCGCCCGCATCGCCTGTTGTGCCGCGGTCTGCAGCGCGGCCTCGTTCAGCAGTGCGCACGTCTGCTGTGCGATCTTGCCGAGGTAGCAGATGATCGTGTTGTTCTGGGCAATCTCGTACTGCAGCAACTGGTCTGTGTAATTCACCAGACTGTAGAGCTCGCTGAACCCGGTTTGCACGGCGGCAGTCGTCGCCTGCTCATCGGTCCCGACGACCTTGACGGAAGCGTTGACCGTCTGGAGATCGTTGTCGACCGCGGTCAGATGCTGATTTGCAATCTTGAGTTGGTTGAAGGCGTCGTCGAGGCTGGCCATGTTTACTCTCCTGCCGAGTTGGTGATCGTCGATGAACCCTGTGAGCTACCGAAGAAGTGCGGAATCATTCGCATCCCTGCGCCTTCAGCAATCGCAGATCCGAATTGGTGATCGGGTAGACCTCGATCACTCCGGGCTGTCGGAACAGGATCGGATGTGGCAGCTGGATTTTCCCGCACATGCAGGATCCTTCGGGACCGCGAAAGTAAGCCAGATGCGTGTAAAGCCCCGGTCCTGCATGGATGAATGCGCGACCCACGATGTCGTCTTTCTCCATGCCCCATTGGATCTGACCGCGCTGGTATCCGTAGCTTGCGGCTCGCCGTAGGCGACCGGGCCCGGGCCCGGATCCGACTGGCATGCACCGACATACGCGGGCCAGACTGCGATGGTGAGAGTGCCGTCGCCGGCGGCAGCCAGGCTCATGTCTGCACGAAGGCCGGCGTGAGAACGATCTGCCCCGCGGACGACAAGATCGTGGTGTCGATGATGCAGTTGTCGATCATGTTGTCGCCGTTGGCGGCCGAGCACAGGATTGCAAAGGTATAGGCTGCCGGCGTTGGCGTTGACGGTGCACGCCGAGCCTTGCTCCCACCCTCCGACTTGCGAGGACCAGGTCGTCGCGACCCGCGCATACGAGCCTCCGGACGCCTCGTTGGCCGGGGCCGCCGTCGCACCGGGATCGGCTGTGGCCAGACCGAGGAAGGTGCCCAGAGACCCGTACTTGTCTGCCAGCGCCTGTCTGGTGGAGTCGATACGAATTGCCATGCAATCCCTTTCTTCCTTGTGGTTTTCAGGTTTGGCGGGCGACGACCCACGCGGCGCCGTGAGCGCCGGCGCCGGGATTCGGGGCGCCCGCGAGCGGGTTGGCACCAGCGCCTCCGCCACCCGGTGCGTTGCCGGCTGCCCCCGGCGTGGCCTGGGCCGCCCCTCCCGCGAAAGTCTGGCTCTGATAGGTCACGGACCCTGGGCTCGCGCCGGTTGTCCCGTTCGTGCCGGCGCCCTGGGTACCACCGATCGCCGTCTGCGATGCCATGCCCGTCGCGGTGGCCGTTGTCGGCCCACCGTTGGCCGGCCGCTGCCCCGCCCGACCCGACGGTGATTGCGATTGATGTTGTCGTCCATGGGATTTCGTTGCCACGCTGAGCGGTAGTGGTCGTCCAAAAGCCGGCTTGGCCACCTGCGCCCGGGATTACCCCGCCGATAGCTTTAGCGCCACCGCCTCCGCCTCCCAACAGGATCAGGTCGATGTAGGTGCACCAATACGGGATGTCGTAGGTGTAATTTCCGGCAAGCGGATATTCCGTCGTTGCCGGCGGGTTGGCGGGGAACGCTGCGGTCACCGACAGGGTGCCGTCGCTGCTGAAACCGGAGCCGGGCGGGGGCAGGGACGGCGAATACCCGGTGGCGAATATCCAGTAGTGATCCACGATCGTCTCGAAGCTGAGCACGGCGTCATAGACCGCGACGTTCTGGATCACACCGGGAAAGAACTCGCCCGGCGGACCGGCGTTCGCACTCGCGCCGATCTGCAGCGGACCAGCCGACGCCGGCTGGTAGGCGACTTGCGCGACGTTGTAGCGTCCGTTCCCGGTGTTTTCGTTGGCCAAGAAGTTCGTCTTGCCGTCACTGGCCGCCGGGTTCACGTAAAGCTCGAGATTCGTGCCGTCGTACGTCATCGCGATGTAGTACGGCGGGCCGCCCTCCGCGCCGGCATTCACCACGACGGGTGACGAGAATGCGCCGCCAGCAGCGACAGACGCCTCTACGGCGCTACCGTGGAGAACCAGTTGATAGCCACTGTCGGACGCCACGATCACATGCTCGTTCGCGCTGGCCGCCGACGGTTGGACCAGCGCCTCCACCGTGAATTTCGGCTGGTTCAGGTTCGTGGCGAACTGGACGCTGACGTAGCCTGTCTGGCCGTCGAATTGGGCACCGAAGTTATCGGTGTCCTGACTGTCGGGGCTAACCAAGCCGGCTACGCCAAGCGTTACCGCACCCTCGTACCCGCCGTTGTTGCCGTCCTTGCTGTCTTTGGCCGTGATGCCCGACTGCTCGTTGAGGCGCCAGAAGCTCACCAGGTTTGGAGTATCCAATATCGCTGTGCTGTATGGCGTAATGGCTGTGTAACCACTGGGGTCGAAGCTGCACCCGACGAATCGGAAGGCCATCACGATCGCGGCGATCAGCAGCGGTGCGGCGATGATGACGGAGTCGATCATGGCCATCTCTCCTGACGTCGCGCAGCCACTCCGATAGTCGACCGGCCAGTCGGGACGAGGCCGCCGGTCAGCGCTTCACGCTGTTACGGCCGATATACATTGCGCGCCAAAACGGTGCGGTTAGGCAAGCGTGCGGTCCGCTGAATGGACCGGCGGCGGGACCACTTCGATATGGGTAGGATTCTTGGTCGGTGATCTCGGCATGTATCTAGGCGTCATCGTCAATCCGTTCGCGGGCAAGAATCGTGGGGCATCGGATGATCGCTGCGCAGACTTGCGTCGTCTGGTCGGCCCGTGGGGCGAGGTGCACGAAACTGCTTCCGTCCGCGACTTGCCCGGGATCGTCGAGCGACTGCGTCCGCGGGCCAGCCACCTCGTCAGCGACGGTGGCGATGGGGCGCTGCACTGGCTGATCAACGAAATGCTGGCACAGGAAAGCGACCCAGACCGGTGGCCGACATTTGTTCCCACCTACGGCGGATCCATCGACTTCGTCGCTCGCAAGGCGCGAATTCGCGGGCGGGCCGACACGATTCTGCAAACCCTCAGCGCGGCGGCGCAGGCAGACCGACGGCCGCCGGAAGTCCGGCTGGACACCCTCGAACTACGCGGTGAAACCTGTTATGACACAACGTTTCATCGAATCGGTTTCGCGCTGGCGGCCGGCGGCGTCGGCAATCGGTTCTTCGACAAGTACGACGAATACCGCCATCCCGGCCGGGTGACGATGGGCCGGGTGATCGGTCGCGCGGTCGCCGACTACGCGACGTCCAGGCTGTCGAGGAGGCCACGATCGGCCGGCCACTTGTTCACCCCGACCCACGCTCGCGTCGTCATTGACGGACGAGTGGTCCCCACCGACACACACAACGCGCTGCACGCGGGCGCGTTCGACGTGAACCTCGGTGGCGTTCTTCGAGTTTTTCCGCTGGCGCGGAACCCCGGCGCCGTGCACTTCCAGGCCGGCGCGATACCCCCGGCGCACATGGTTGCCAACCTTCCGGCGTTGATCGCCGGCCGCGCGATTCGCTCCGCCCGGCTGCGCGACGTCTGCGGCCGCGAAATGGTGATCGAAGCCGCACAGCAACCGCTGTCGCCGATCATCGACGGCGAGCGGTTCACCGACATCACGAGGCTCGTCGTTCGTGCCGGACCGACCGTGCGGATCGCCGTACCGGGATCGCTTAGCCGCCAAGGAATGTGAGCGTATAGGTGTTACTCCAGATCCGGCCGCACCGGCCATCCGGGTCAGGGCGATGGTCGGTGGCAGCGATCTGCAATATCCCGACGAGGGCGGTGGCCGGCAACTCGGCACGAAGGTTGCCGTTGCGGTCCGAGGTGTAGGTGACGTAGTCGCTGACGCTCTCCCCGGGCCGAGTGATCCTGACGGTCACTTCGCGGTCGGGCAGAAAGTAGGCGCCGATGACGACGCCAACCCGCGTGACGGTGATCGCCGGCGTGGCGGGCGAGTCCCCTCGAACGGGGTTGTCAGCTGCGGCAGCAACCATGGTTCCTCCGAGCACGTTCGTCTCATCGACGGGACGGGACGAATACCACCCCGTAGATCACCGACCCACGAACGGCTTCTCGAATCGCATACCCGGCTCCCGTCACGTGACAAGGGGTCGGTCCGGCTAACGGACCGCGGCTGCCAGTGCCGGCGCTACCGGGTTGTCGACGCCAGCGCCGTGCCGACGCGGCGGGCGGCGTGCGAGACCAAGTCGGGCAGCCGTGGCGGCAGCGTCCGCGAAAGCACCAGGACCGTGACTGCGCCGGCGCAGTCCCCATCCGGCCACCACACCGGTGCAGACACACAGCAGATCCCCGGGAAGGCGTCCTGGCGGTCGGCCACGGTCGCGCCGGGCTCGCGGACTGACTCACGCAACCGTCGCCATTCCCGCTGCGGCCAGCAGTCGGGCAGCGCGACGTCACTACTGGGCTGCGCTGCATACAAGACCCGACCAGTGGCGGTGCGGGCGACCAATTCGCGGTCCGCCGGGTCGGAAATATAGGCCTGCCCACGCGCTGCTGTCGCACAAATCATACGAAGGCGTTCTTCGTGCAGGATCCGCAGCGACGCCATCGCGCCCGCCTGCACAGACAAATTGTGCACCGGTCCCTGCGCAGCTCTGCGCAATAGCGGATCAGGTTGCCACCGTTGCCCGATGCGCCCGATCAGCGCCCCCACGTAGTAACGATGCTCGATGCACTGCACCGCTCCGAGGGCGACCAATTGTTCGGCGAGCCGATACGTCGACGTTTTCGCCAACCCGCTGGCACGAGCCAGCGCGGTCAGGCCCAACCCGTCGTCCGCATGAGCGAGCGCGTCAAGCACTGCGAATGCGCCGACCAGAACTCCGCGGCCTCGACATGCGTCAGGCACAGGTGCTATCGACGATCGTTGGGCGTCAGGTGCAGTGTCGACGTTCATGTCGCCTCGCTGACCAAGCCCCCGCTTGAGCCCCCTGAGCAGTTTCTTCACTCGCGTGAATTTTATACGGCAGCGGATCGGGAAATGTGGCGTACTTACAAGACGAAAAGAGTCTCGGCTCGCTGCCGCGTGTCACGATTTCTGCCGCAGCGTCGTCTGACTGACATGACACAGAAAACCCGCATCGAACCCCTGCCCCCGCAACGGGCCAACTGGCTGATCCGCGCGATGTACCGCTACGCGAAGCGGCGCTTCGGAGAAGTCCCCGAGCCCTTCGCCGTCGTCGCTCACCACCCGCGACTGCTGGTCACCTACGCCGTCTCCGAGACCATGCTGCAGTCGGCCTCACGCACGTTGCCGACCAGCGTGCGCGAGTTGGCGGTGCTCTGGACTGCGCGCACGATCGGCTGCTCGTGGTGCGTCGACTTCGGTTCGATGCTGCTGCGCCTCGACGGACTGGACGTCGAGCGAATCAAGGACATCGAGAACTACGCCACTTCACCACGTTTCACCGATGACGAGCGAGCCGCGATCGCCTATGCCGACGCGATGACCACCGATCCGCACAGCGTCACCGACGAGCAGGTGGCCGACCTGCGGACCCGCTTCGGCGAGAACGGCGTGATCGAGCTGACCTATCAGATCGGCGACGGAGAACATGCGGGCGCGGATGAACACCGCACTGGGCATCACTGAGCAGGGCTTCAATTCCGGTGATGCGTGCCGTGTTCCGTGGATGACGAAGCCCAGCGGGCCAGCGAAAGCGCAGCGAGCTAGAGTGGCGGCATGCAGGTCTGGGAGCTGGGGCCGGGCCGGCTCATGGTTGCCGGCGGGTTTTCCGACCTTGCCCTGCACCACCACCCCGCGGTTCAGGTCACGGTCGGCGCGCGTGGTCCGTTAACGGTTACCCGCGACGGCGACGACACGCGAGATGTGCCGGCTGGTCGTGATCGCCAGCGGAGCGCGTCATGCCGTGCGGTCGGATTCGGAACTCCGGGGCGTTGACGCTTTACCTCGGGCTGCAGACACCTCGCAGGGCATTGCGCTGAACACCTTGAGCCGCAACGAGATCAGGGTATCTGGGTCGTCGATGACGGGACAACATCTAGCCGAGGCGACGGCCGCGTCGCTGGACGACAACGGTCCGCGACGCTGCTGCCGATTTTCTCGTCGATCAGCTTTGCGGGACAGCAGCAGCACTGGCTGTCATCCGTTTCACCCGCAGCTGCGGCAGGCGATCGAAGTCGTGTCGAGCCGAGTGCCCGACTCACATCGATGTGGCTTCGGTCGCGGGGGCCGTGGCGCTGTCACCCGACTATCTCGGGCGGCTGTGCAAACAGCAGACCGGCGTCTCGTTCTCGGCCACGATCCGTTGGGAGACGCCTGGTTGCCGCCGTGAGCTACCTGCTCGATGGTTATTCTGTCACCGACGCCGCCCACCTGGCCGGGTTTGCCGACGGATCGCACGCCAACAAGGTCTGCTGGGAGATGACTGGGGCGACCCCGCGCGAACTCGCCCGACGCGGTTCGACGAATCCTGATCTGACGGATCCATACAAGCGTTCCCGTCGCGGCTGCGCACGCTTGGGATATGCCTGTGATCTTACTGGCGAGATTCGCTGAAGCCCCAATAATATCGGAGATATCGTCATGGTCGCGACCCGGAGCCGCTTACAAGCCGCGGTGGTCCGCAGCCTCTTTGGTTTGCCCACACCGATCCGCCGGTTGCTGGCAGGCCCGCCGTTGCGAATCGACGGGCAGGTAATGGCGCTCGATGCACAGCTCGCTCATCCCCCTCAAAAACCGTTCCGGCTCCGATGTTTTCGACGGTGCTGTAGAAGAGGCGCGAGCACGCTATGACGAGCTTCCCAGTCTCATCGGCTACGAGTCACCGACGCCTGTCGCGACCCGCGAGATCGCCATCCCCGCCGAGAGGCGAGGGCATCCCGGCCACCCTCTACATCCCCGCTGACCTGCCCGAGCCGTCCGGGCTGCTGGTGTATTTCCATGGCGGCGGCTTCTCGGTCGGTTCACGGTTCAGCCACGACCCTATCGCTCGTTACCTGGCCAGCCATGCCGGCGGACGAGTGCTCTCGGTCGAGTACCGGCGCGCGCCCGAACACCAGTTCCCCGCCCCCGTGAACGACGCGTTCGCCGCGTTCGATTACGCCCACGACCATGCTCGCGATCTGGGTGCCGATCCCGCCCGCATCGCGGTCGGAGGTGACAGCGCCGGCGGCAATCTCGCCGCCGTGACCACACAGCAGGCGGTGCGACGAGGCGGCACGAGCTCCGTCGTTCCAGCTGTTGATCTATCCCGCGACCGATCTGAGTACCCGACGGCCGTCGCGCGACCTGTTCGCCGAAGGTTCGACCTTCACCGAACGCAATCTCCAGTGGGTGATGGCCAATTACGTACCAGCGGGAACCGATCTGGAAGATCCGCGACTGTCACCACAGCATGGCGACGTCGCCTGCTTACCGCCCGCCTACATCGCCAGCGCCGGTTTCGATCCCGTCCGCGACGACGGTGAGGCATACGCGCACAAGCTGTGAGCCGGCGGAATACCGGTGGCATTGACCCGTCAGGCCGACCTGCCGCACGGTTACCTCAGCTTTATCGGTCTTGGCAGCCGATTCGCCGAAGCCGCCAGCGAAGCCGCCGGAGCGCTACAACTCGGCCTCGCTACGCTGGGTGACCGTCCGCAGCGGAGAGCCGGTGAATTTGTCGGGATTGGCGATATCCCATAGGGCGCAGACCTTTCCGTCGCGCACCGTCATCGCCATGATCCGCGGCAGCATCTCGCGGTATCCGTCGCTGGCCGGCAGCCGGCCGTGTAGATCCCGAGCTCGCCGTTGATGAAGCCCAGCTCATAGGCGGTATACATCGACGGGCCATAGCGCTGGGCAAGCCCGAGCATGAACCGGACGACCTTGTCCGCGCCGTGGATGATCTGAACTGCCGTGGGCGCCTTGCCATCCGAATCCCCGGTGAACGTCACGTCCGGATGCAACAGCGCCACCACGGCGTCCAGGTCGCCGTCGGCCATCGCGGCCATCAGCTTGCCGACAACCTCGTTGTGCGACGGGTCGGGTTCCGGGGGCGGCGAAGCTGTGACGGCCTTGCGGGCCCGCGAGGCCAGCTGCCGGGCGGCAGTCTCGCTGGTTTCCAGCACGTGTGCCACTTCGGCGAACGGTACGGCGAATCCGTCGTGCAGCACGAACGCAACCCGCTGATCGGGCGAAAGACGTTCCAGCACAACCATCGCCACGAACCTGGCATCCTCTTGTGCCACCACGGCAGATAGCGGGTCGGCTCCGTCGAAACCGGTCACCACCGGCTCGGGCAGCCAGTTTCCGGTGTACGTTTCCCGCCGGTGCGCAGCCGACCGCAACCGATCCAGCCCGAGCCGGCTCACCACGGTGGTCAGCCAGGCCCGCAAATCGGCGATCGGGGCGGCCCGCCCGAATTCCAGCGCAGCCAGGCTTCCTGGACGATGTCCTCGGCATCGGCCACCGTACCGGTCAGCCGATAGGCGACCGACATCAGATGCGGCCGCAACGCTTCGAATTCGGTGACCTGCGTTGAGGTCATATGCGTCAGCGTAGCGCGTCACGACTCGGGCGCAGTGCCGTGCCGCTATCCTGAGAGATCTCGCTCCACGCCGGCAGCGGCGACGACGAAAGGTCCTCGGAATGGCTGAAGTGCTGGCGGTCAACGTGGCCCGACCCCGTGCCAATCCCGATCCACGCGCGCAGCGGAGGCTCACCGGCATCGACAAACGGCCCATCGCCGGCGCTGTGCTGGTGCGCCCACCCGGAAAGACTCAACGCGATGCCGGTGGCCTCATCGGCGACACCATCGGAAACACCAAGCTGCACGGCGGTGCCGATCAAGCCGTCTACGCCTACGCTCGCGAAGATCTCGAATAGGCTCACCAACACCATGCTCGACCACCTGGCTGCACTTCGCACGGCACGGCCCGGATATCACGCCGCCGGTCATCACCCGCGGTGAAGGCGTGACGATCTTCGACGACACGGGCAAGAGTTACCTCGACGGACTCTCCGGGCTTTTCGTGGTGCAGGTCGGACATGGCCGCGCCGAGCTGGCGCAAGCCGCCGCCCGGCAGGCCGGCACACTCGCCTACTTTCCGTTGTGGGGGTACGCCACACCACCGGCAATCGAGTTGGCCGACCGGATCGCGGGCTATGCCCCCGGCGGGCTGAACCGGGTGTTCTTCACCAGCGGTGGCGGCGAGGCGGTCGAATCGGCCTGGAAACTGGCCAAGCAGTATTTCAAGCTCACCGGCAAACCTGGTAAATACAAAGTCATTTCACGTGCGACCGCCTATCACGGCACCCCGCAGGGCGCGCTGGCCATCACCGGATTGCCGGCCTACAAGACACCGTTCGAACCGAGCACGCCCGGCGGCATCCGGGTGCCGAACGCCAACTTCTACCGTGCGCCGCAGCTGTTGCGCTCCGACGTCAAAGCATTCGGGCAGTGGGCCGCCGACCGGATCGCCGAGGCGATCGAATTCGAAGGACCTGACACCGTCGCCGCGGTGTTCCTCGAGCCGGTGCAGAACGCGGGCGGCTCGATACCGCCGCCGCCGGGATATTTCGAACGGGTGCGGGAAATCTGCGATCACTACGACGTGCTGTTGGTGTCCGACGAGGTGATCTGCGCCTGGGGGCGGATCGGGTCGATGTTCGCCTGCTCCGACTTCGGCTATCAGCCCGACATCATCACCTGCGCCAAGGGTTTGACGTCGGGGTACTCGCCGATCGGCGCGATGATCGCCAGCGACCGGCTGTTCGAGCCGTTCAACGACGGCACGACGGTGTTCCCGCACGGCTACACCTTCGGCGGCCACCCGGTGTCGGCCGCCGTCGCGCTGGCCAACCTCGACATCTTCGAGCGCGAGGGCCTCAACGACAACGTCAAGCGCCAGGCTCCGGCACTGCGCGCCACCCTCGAGCGGCTCTACGACCTGCCGATCGTCGGCGACGTCCGGGGCGAGGGCTACTTCTACTCGATCGAACTCGTCAAGGACCAGGCGACCAGAGAAACCTTCACCAGCGAGGAGACCTCAAAACTGTTGCCGCACATCGCGTCGTCGCTGTTTGAGGCGGGGCTGTACTGCCGGACCGACGACCGCGGCGACCCGGCGATCGTCATCGCACCGCCGCTGATCAGCGGACAAGCCGAGTTCGAAACGATCGAATCCACCTTGCGGGGCGTGCTGAAGGAGACCTTGTGAGTAAACCCGGCATCGACCCGATCCGGTGGCAGCCGCCGCCGTCGCGGCCGTTACCCGCACCCGATTTCACCGCGGAGCTGCACCTGCTCGCGGTGCCCGGAACCGCCGCCGAGGACGTCGTCGCCGATGCCGACGGCAACATCTGGACCGGCGTCGAAGATGGCCGCATCGTCGCGATCAGCCCTGACGGCGGTTCCGTGCAGGTGGTCGCCGACACCGGCGGGCGACCGCTGGGCCTGGCGGTCGCCCGCGACGGCCGACTGCTGATCTGCGACAGCCACCGCGGCCTGCTGCGGTACGACCCGGTCGCTCGGGCGATCGAAACGTTGGTCGCCGAGGTGGCCGGCCGGAAACTGACCTTCTGCTCAAATGTCGTCGAATCATCAGATGGCACAATATTTTTCACCGAATCGACGAGCCGATTCTATTACGAGCACTACAAGGGCTCGGTCATCGAGGGACGCCCGACCGGCTCGCTCTTCCGGCGTGACCCCGGCGGCACGGTCAGCGAGCTGGCTTCCGGTCTGTACTTCGCCAACGGCGTGACGCTGACCGCCGACGAGTCGGCGGTGGTCTACGCCGAGACCACCGCCTGCCGGTTGTCCAAGTACTGGCTGACCGGTGACCGGGCCGGGACGATCACGCCGTTGGTCACCGCTCTGCCGGGCTATCCCGACAACATCTCGACCGGTCTGGACGGCCGGATCTGGGTGGCGTTGGTCTCCGACCGCAACCGGCTCAACGAATGGCTGGGCCCACGGGCGCCGATCATCCGCAGCCTGATGTGGCGCCTGCTGCCCTACCGCTGGCTGCCCAACCCGAAGTCGACGGTGTGGGTGGCCGCCTTCGACCCCGACGACGGGCATGTGGTGGGCCAGCTCCGCACCCAGCACCCCGACTTCGGCCTGGCCACCGGCGTGGTGGAAACCCCCGGCCGGCTGTGGCTCGGCCGTATCGGCGGCACCGGTGTCGGTTACCTAGTAATAACCATTGTGCAACATCCGTAACACCAGTCACAGCGCGGCTCCCCGGAATCGGGCCGCCGATCGCCTACTCTGCACAGCAATGTTTCTCTCAGGGCCCGCCTTCCGCCGCGCGTCATGCCTGGCAGCGGCCGCGCAGGTGTTGTTACTGGGCATGCTGACCGCGCCCGCGCTGTCCGGCATGCCCGTCGCGTTCGCCGAGCCCGCCGGCGTGCACGACCTGTGCCCGTTCAAGGTGGCGACCCCGCCCGCGGTGGACTCCTCGGAAGTCCCGCAGGCCGGCGACCCGCCGTTGCCGCTGCCAGTGCCGCCCTCGCCGATCGGCGGTAACTCGCTGGGCGGCTGCGGCGTGGTCACCGCGGCAAACACTCCCCCGGTGCCGGGCGACGTCTCGGCCGATGCCTGGGTGGTGGCCGATCTGGATAGCGGCGCCATCGTCGCCGCCCGCGACCCGCATGGTCGTCACCGCCCGGCCAGTGTGATCAAGGTGCTCGTCGCGATGGCGTCGCTGCGCGAGCTCAACCTCAATAAGACCGTCGACGGCACGCCTGACGATGCCGCCGCGGAGGGCACCCGGGTCGGCGTTGCCCCGGGTGGCACCTACACCGTCAACCAGTTGCTGCACGGGCTGCTGATGCACTCCGGCAACGACGCCGCGCACTCGCTGGCCATGCAACTGGGCGGCATGCCGGCGACGATGGACAAGATCAACGCGCTGGCCGCCAAACTCGGCGGCCGCGACACCCGCGCTGCGACGCCATCGGGGCTGGATGGACCCGGGATGAGCACCTCGGCATACGACATCGGGTTGTTCTACCGATACGCCTGGCAGAACTCGACTTTCGCCGACATCGTGCACACCGAGAAGTTCGACTTCCCCGGGCACGCCGACAGCCCGCGCTACGAGCTGGAAAACGACAACCAACTGCTCTACCACTACCCAGGCGCACTCGGCGGCAAGACCGGCTACACCGACGACGCCGGACAGACCTTTGTCGGCGCCGCGAACCGGGACGGGCGCCGGCTGATGGCGGTGTTGCTGCACGGCACCCGTCAACCGATCGCGCCGTGGCAGCAAGCGGCTCATTTGCTGGATTACGGCTTTGCGACCGCGCCGGGAACGCGGGTGGGAACGCTGATCGAACCCGACCCGTCGCTGACGACCCCGAACCCTGCGGGGCCCGGCGACAACGCCGCCGGGCCCGCCTCGAATGCCGCCGCGCTGATCCCCGCCGCGGACGCTTTGCCGGTTAGGGTCGGTGTCGGGGTCATCGGTACGGTCGTCGTGTTCGGCTTGATTATGGTGGCCCGCTCGACGAACCGGCGGCCGCAGCACTAGGCGGCGACCACGGACCGGGCGGCTACCCGGAGGGGAGATTGTGGGCCGCATCGGCGAGTCTCTGCGAACACGGCGGCGATTGCTGATTGCCGTCACGGCCGCGACCCTGGGCATCATCTGCGGCTACGACTTGTCGAACATCGCCGGTGCACTGCTGTTCATCACCAACGACTTCAACTTGACCGTCCGCAAGCAGGAGTTGCTGACCACGATCGTGGTGATCGGGGAGATCTGCGGTGCGCTGAGCGGCGGATTCCTGGCCAACGCGATCGGGCGCAAGCGCTCGATGATGTTGGTGGCGGCCGGCTACGCGGTGTTCTCGCTGCTGGGCGCCGCGGCTGTGTCGATGCCGTGGCTGATGGCGGCACGCATGTTGCTCGGTATGACCATCGGCTTGTCCGCCACCGTGACTCCGGTGTTCATCGCCGAATCGGCGCCGGCCCGACTGCGCGGTTCGCTGCTGGTCACCTACCAGGTGGCGACGATTCTGGGGATCATCGCGGGTTATCTGTCCGCTTTCATGCTGGCGGATTCGGGCAGCTGGCGATGGATGCTCGGCCTGGCATCGGTCCCAGCCCTGCTGGTTCTGCCGCTGTTGGCCTCCACACCCGATACCGCACGGTGGTACCTGTTCAAGAATCGAGTCGACGATGCCCGCCGTTCGCTGCTGCGGATCGAACCGAACAGCGACGTCGAGAAGGAACTCGCCGAGATCGCCGACGCCTTGCGCGAAGAACGTGGCGGATCGATCCTCGAGATGCTTCGCCTGCCGTATCTTCGCGCCACATTGTTCGTCGTCGGGCTCGGCTTCTTCGCCGAGCTGAGCGGCATCAACGGCATTATCTACTACAGCCCACTGCTGTTCCAGGCCATGGGATTTCAAGGCAACTTTGCCCTGCTCGTGCTCCCTGCGCTGGTACAGCTGGCGTCACTGGCCGCGGTGCTGGTCTCACTGGTTCTGGTCGACCGGATCGGGCGGCGACCGATTCTGTTGTGCGGCATCGCAACGATGATTCTCGGCGACGGGGTGCTGATCGCCGTGTTCGCGGCGAAATCCAGTGCGGTCTCGGGATTCGGATACGCCGGGCTGTTGATGTTCACCATGGGCTTCACCTTCGGATTCGGCGCCTTGGTCTGGGTCTACGCCGGCGAGAGTTTCCCGGCGCACCTGCGGTCACTGGGCTCCAGCGCGATGCTCACCGCCAACCTGACGGCCAACGCGCTGATCGAGTCCGTCTTTCTGACCATGCTGAACAACCTCGGCGGCGCCGGGATGTTCACCGTCTTCGCCCTGTTGGCGAGCGCGGGATTCGTCATGGTCTACCGGTTCGCCCCGGAAACCAAAGGACGACAACTTGAGGACATCCGCCACTTCTGGGAGAACAACGGCCGCTGGCCTGACGAAACCGTCAGTGCGGCAACGGATGTAGCGGCATGCCGCTGATCGCTGCGGGCACTGTCGTACTCGAACAGGGCGTCTGCCACCCGGGTTGGGTTGAGACCTCAGGCGACCTGATCATGGGCTGTGGTGCGGGCGCACCGCCGCATCCCGCCGATGTCGACCTGCCCGATGCGGTGATCGTCCCCGGCTTCGTCGACATCCACGTCCACGGGGGTGGCGGCGCGACATACACCAGCGGTGACGCCGCAGAGATTCGGCGAGCGGCCGGCTTTCACCGCGAGCACGGTACGACCACCACGCTGGCCAGCCTGGTCACCGCGTCGTCGGCCGATCTGCTTGCCGCCGTTCGGATACTCGCCGAGTCGGCCCGCGAGGGCATCGTCGCCGGTATCCACCTCGAGGGACCGTGGCTGAGCGCGGCACACTGCGGAGCGCACGACAGTACGCAGCTGCGGGACCCGACGCCGGCGGAGATCGACGGGTTGCTGGCCGCGGGCGATGGCGCAATCCGGATGGTCACCCTGGCACCCGAGCGCCCCGGCAGCGACGACGCGATCGCCCGCCTGGTCGACGCCGGAGTGGTTGTGGCCCTTGGACATACCGATGCCGGCTACGAGCAGACCCGCCGCGCCATCGAGCTGGGCGCTACAGTCGGCACACACCTGTTCAACGCGATGCGGTCATTGCATCACCGCGAACCGGGGCCTGCGCTCGCACTGCTGCAGGATCCGCGGGTGACCGTCGAACTGATCGCGGACGGCGTTCATGTCCACCCCGCCGTGGTGAACGCGACGATCGAGGCGGCCGGGACCGACCGGGTCGCGTTGGTTACCGACGCCACAGCCGCGGCGGGCATCGGCGACGGCGAATTTCAGCTCGGCACAGTAACCGTCGACGTCGTCGAGGGGGTGTCCCGGGTGCGCGGCACTTCGACCATCGCGGGCAGTACCGCCACGATGGATCAGCTCTTCTGCGCGATCGCCGCCCACGGCTCAGACCGGGAAACAGCACTGGCCGCCGCCGCGCGCATGACGTCGACGACCCCGGCCCGAGCGCTCGGCCTCGATCGCGCCGGAAGTCTGCGCGTCGGCGCTGAGGCCAATCTTGTTGCGCTGGAACCGGATTATCGGGTCAGCGCCGTCATGGCACGCGGCAGCTGGGTAGCCGATCGATAAGGTTTGCTACCGTCGAACGGGTCAGCAACTGACACCGGACGAGGCGCACCGTACCCGGCCAGCGACAAGACGGCGCGAGGAGAGGTGCGCGATGGCCTGGCTGGTGTTGGTGGCGTCCGGAGTTCTCGAGGCGGTGTGGGCGACCGCGATGGATAGATCCGACGGCTTTTCCCGGCTGCTTCCGTCGCTGATTTTCGCTGTCTCGCTGCTGTTCTCGATGGCGGGCTTGGCATTCGCGATGCGCAGCCTGCCGACCGGAACCAGCTACGCGGTCTGGGTCGGCGTCGGGGCGGTGCTGACTGTCGGCTACGCAATGCTGACCGGCGACGAGGCGGCGTCGCCGGTCAAGGTGGTGCTGATCGCCGGTGTGGTCGGCTGCATCGCGGGCCTGAAGGTCGTGAGCTAGGTGTTCTTGATGGGCGGGGCCTCCTCGGCCCGGCCGAACAACAACGGATAGGCGATACCTGCAATCGCCCCGCCGACCAGAGGTGCAAGCCAGAACACCCACAGCTGCGCGGGAGCACCGTCGCCGTTGAAGAACGCGACAGCGGTGGATCGGGCCGGGTTGATCGACGCATTGGAGATCGGAATGGCCACTATGTTGGCCAGCGTCAGGGTCAAGCCGATAGCCAAGCCCGCGAAGCCTTTCGGCGCCCGCGCGTCGGTCGAGCCGAGGATGACGAACAGGAAGACGGCCGTCAAGACGATCTCGGCCAGGATGACGGCACCGAGCGAGTAACCCGTGGGTGAATGTGTGCCATAACCGTTGGCCGCCATGTGCCCCGTCGCGATGAAGCCGGGCTTGCCGAACGCGATGAAGTACACCACCAGCGCGCCGAGCAGACCGCCGATCACCTGAGCGATCCAATATGCCGGCAGCACTTTCCATTCCACGCGGCGAGCCAACGCCGCGCCCAGCGTGACCGCTGGGTTGAAATGCCCGCCGGAGATCGTCCCGAACGCGTACACGCCGGTCAGCACGGTCAGACCGAACGCGAGCGCGACACCGAGATAACCGATTCCGAGCGAGAAGAGATCAGACTGGGCCTTCAGCGAAAAGACCGCGCTGCCAACACCGCCGAGTACCAGCCAGAAGGTGCCGATAGTCTCCGCGGACAGTTTGTGGAAGAGATTCGGAGCTGACATCGCCTACCCGCCTTTGCGTAGCGCAATATGTTCCTGTCCGACGAGAATGACACGTCTGGAGACCGACGCGCCCTCCCGTGGCCGAATCGTTTCGCGAAAGAAACACGGCGGATGTTGAGTTCCCGGCTGCGGCTATCCTTTGTCACGCCGAGTCAGCCGGGAAAGGCCCAGTGCCCCAACAGCACCGACGACCGCGGCGGTGAGCAGCTCGCTGGTCTTGAATCCCTCGTTCACCTGGACGCGAGGTGTAATGGTGATGGGCTCGGGCGGCTCCGCCGGCGGCGGGTGCGAGTTTTCCGTCGACGTCGCGGCCCATGCGGTGGCGAAGAGCAGTAGCCTTGCCGTCACGTATGCGAACACCATCAGACCCAGCACCGGCCCGAAAGTCGCACCAGCCGGGCTGTGCAGCACCGACTTCAGGTAGATGGCCCCGACCATCTTGAAGAGCTCGAAGCCGATCGCCGCGAGCAGCGCGGCCCGGATTACGCTGGCGAAATTGACCGGATCCCTGGGCAACCGGGCGATCATCCAGCCGAACACCAACCACGACAACAGGAACGACACCAACACCGAGCCCGCGCGCAGTATCGCGTCCAACACCGGCAGGTTGTGAACACCCAGCCACCCCAGTACCCGGGCCATCGGCGCCGCGCCGGTCAGCGCACTGAGCGCGAGCGTGAGGAAAATTGCCACGAAAGACGACACCATCGCGGCCAGATCGGACAACTTGGTGCGGATGTATCCGTGCGAACCGTTGCTCTGCCGCCACATTTCGGTCAGCGCAATCCGAAGATTGCCCATCCAGTTCAGGCCGACCCAGATCGCCACGCTCAAGCCGATGATGCCGACTGAGGCCCGTGCGTCGATCGCCGAATTCATCAGATCGACCACCTGCTGACCCAGCGCGCCGGGCACTGCGGCCCTGACCCTGTTGTCGATCGCGTTCAGCACGTCGGGCCGCCGCGACAGCAGGAAGCCGGCGACGCTGAAACCGACCATCAGCAAAGGGAACAACGCGAAGATCGTGTAGTACGTCAGCCCGGCCGCAAAAAAGTTGCCGTTGCATTCGTCGAACCAGTCATTGGCCCGCATCGCGTGGTCGAACCATCCGTACCGCGCCCGCAGCCGATCGAGGATTCCTGGCTTGGCCGGCTCACTCACGGCACGCGCCGCCGACGATGCAGTGGGGGTACCTCCAGCCGCGCAGCGGCGAGGGGGACGAAGCGATGAGGTGGGGGTACCTCCCGCTTGCGGGGGAGAGCGGCGCTCATAACAACCGGCCGCTAGGGTCGTCTCGGTAGGAACCCGAGCCGGTCATAAACCCGCTCGACCGTTTTCGCGGCCACCGCATCGGCCCGTGCGGCGCCGGCGGCCAGCACTTCCTCCAGTTCTGTTGGATCTGACAGCAATTCGTCGACCCGGGTCTTGATCGGGGTCACGAATTCCACGACAGCCTCGGCGGTGTCCTTCTTCAGATCGCCGTAACCTCGTCCCGCGTATCCTCCGACCAGCGCGTCGATGTCGACACCGGTGACGGCGGACTGAATGCTCAACAGGTTCGACACACCGGCCTTGGTGTCGGGGTCGAAGCGGATCTCCCGTTCGCTGTCGGTGACCGCCGACCGAATCTTCTTGGCCGACACCGCTGGAGCATCGAGCAGGCTGATCAGGCCGGCCTCGGCGGCTGCCGACTTACTCATCTTCGACGACGGATCCTGCAAGTCGTAGATCTTCGCGGTGCCCTTGGGAATCAGGACTTCGGGAACCATGAACGTGTCCGGGTAGCGGGCATTGAACCGTTGCGCGACATCGCGCGCCAACTCCAGATGCTGACGCTGGTCTTCGCCGACTGGCACCAATTCGGCGTCGTAGGCCAGCACGTCGGCGGCCTGCAGCACGGGGTAAGTGAACAGACCCACCGTGGTCGCGTCGCTGCCCTGTCGTGACGACTTGTCTTTGAACTGCGTCATCCGCGAGGCCTGGCCGAAACCGGTGAAGCAGCCCAGCACCCAGGCCAGCTGGGTGTGCGCGGGCACGTGGCTCTGCACGAAGATGGTGCTGCGGCCGGGGTCGATGCCGAGTGCCAGATACTGCGCTGCGGTCAACAGGGTGCGACGGCGCAATACGGCGGGATCCTGCGGGACGGTGATGGCGTGCAGGTCGACGACGCAGAAGAACGGATCGTGGTCGTCCTGCAAGTGGGCCCACTGGGTCACAGCGCCCAACGCGTTTCCGAGGTGAAGCGAGTCGGAGGTGGGCTGCACACCGGAGAAAACCCGGCGGGATCCAGTAGGGGTACTCATGATGACCCGATCTTTTCACGCGGACACCAGCGCTTCTTGCGGTACCGGTGGTATCACCTTAATGTCGGCACTGTGACTTCTGGCTCGGCTCCTCGCTCGTGAGCTCCGCTCACTCGCCGTCGCCTTCGGCGACAACTCGCGCGCCCATCCACCTCGGGTCTGGCGAACCGGTGCTGCTGCTGCATCCCTTCCTGATGTCGCAGCTGGTGTGGCACAAAGTCGCACCCCAGCTGGCCGATACCGGCCGCTACGAGGTGTTTGCTCCGACGATGGCCGGCCACAACGGCGGCCCGCGCGCCGGCACTTGGTTCCTGAGTTCGGCCGTGCTGGCCGACCACGTCGAGCGGCAGCTGGACGAATTGGGCTGGGACACCGCCCACATCGTCGGCAACTCCCTGGGCGGTTGGGTGGCGTTCGAGCTGGAGCGCCGCGGCCGGGCACGCACAGTCACCGGCATCGCGCCGGCCGGCGGCTGGACCAGCTGGGCCCCGACCAAATTCGAGGTGATCGCCAAGTTCGTCGGCGGTATGCCGGTGTGGGTGCTGGCCCACTTGCTGGGGCCGCGACTGATGCGCCTGCCCATGAGCCGTCGGATAGGCACCCTGCCCATCAGCGGATCGCCGGACGGGATCAGCGACGACGAACTCCTCGGCGTGATCGACGACCTCAAGCATTGCCCGGCCTACTTCCAACTGCTGGTCAAATCACTACTGATGCCCGGGCTGACGGAGCTGACGCACGCCGGCGTCCCCACGCATCTGGTGCTCTGCGAGAAAGACCGGGTTGTTCCCCCACGCCGGTTCAGCGGGCATTTCACCGACCATTTGCCGGCCGCGAACGAGGTGACCATCCTCGACGGCGTCGGACACATTCCGATGTTCGAGGCGCCGGAACGAGTGACCGAGACCATCACCGCCTTCCTCGAGCAGCACAGCCGGCCGCTGCGCGCTGTCGAGGACCCGCCGGCCAGCTAGGCCTCGGCGGTCGCGGACACCACGTGCGGACGCGCGGCCGGTGCGGCCCAGCAAGCTAATGCGTCAAGCCATTCGGGGTGGCGGCCCGTGCTCGCGCACTACCTGGACGGACCCGGCGCCCTGACGCCGTTCGACGATCGCCAGCGCCGCTTGGCCCATCGAAGGTTTTCTTCCTCGAATGCGATCCCGCGCATCAGCGTCAGATAGGGCCCCACTCGTGGCGCGGTGGCCAGAAACTCCTCCTCGCTGAGGCCGTCGAGAATGCGGTCGCGCAGCCGCTCGTAGCGTTGAACTTTCGCCTCGGCCCACTCCCGCCGTTCGATGATCAAGTCGCGGACGGCCGGCGCGTCACCGACATCGAAGGCCTGCACTTTGATCATCAGCTCATCACGGATCACCCAGGGCTTCGGCGGCCGCCCGGTGAATTGCCGGATCGCCTCATAGCCCGCCTCGGTCAGCGAGAACATCCGCTTGTTCGGCCGGCGCTCCTGCTCGACGATGCGCGCCTGAATCAGGCCCTGCTCGGCAAGGCGCTCCAGTTCGCGGTAGAGCTGCTGCGGCGTGGCCATCCAGAAGTTCGCCACGGATGCGTCAAAATCCTTGGCCAGGTCATAGCCCGACGACTCGCCCTCCAGAAGAGCGGCCAGCACGGCATCACGCAGCGACATCGGTTCATACTACGACATCTGATTAATCAACAAAGTGACTAAGTGCACATAGACGTGCGGCGGTCAGGCCTCTAGTGTCAACCACACTTACTCAATAAGTTGACTATGCGAGGTGCTCCGTGTCCGCTACCCACCCGTTCCGTAAGGCAGTCGAAGAAGGCGACGAAGCGGCCATCCAGGCCTTGCTGGCCGACGACGTGGTGTTCACCAGCCCGGTGGCCTTCAAGCCGTACGTCGGCAAGCCGATCACCGCGGCGATCCTGCGTGGCGTGCTGCGGGTCTTCGAGGACTTTCGCTATGTCCGCGAGATCCACGACAGCAGCGGCGGTAACCACGCGTTTGAGTTCGAGGCCGGGATCGCCGGCGCGCCGGGCATGACGGTCAACGGTTGCGATTTCCTGCACTTCAACGACGACGGCCTGATCGACGACTTTAAGGTGATGGTGCGACCGCTTTCCGGTGCGACGGCCTTGGCCGAAGCAATGGGCGCACAATTCGACCGGATCCAGCAGGAGGCCGTCGAACTGGCCGACCAGTTCGCCAAGGCCTCGACGGCATAGGGAGCCCAGTCATGCGGATCGGATTGGGATCAACTACGCGGGCGGCTTCAAGGAGGTGGCCGCCGAGGTGGCCGACCTCGAGCGCGCCGGGTTGGACATTGTCTTTGTCCCCGAGGCGTATTCGTTCGACGCGGTCAGCGCGCTGGGCTACCTGGCCGCCAGCACCGAACGGGTTGAGCTGGCCTCGGGCATCCTCCAGCTTTACACCCGTACGCCCACATTGACCGCGATGACGGCCGCCGGTCTCGACTACGTCTCCGACGGCCGGTTCATCCTCGGTCTGGGCGCCTCCGGCCCGCAGGTCATCGAGGGTTTCCACGGCGTGCCTTACGACGCCCCGATCAGCCCGCACCCGCGAAGTCATCGAGATCTGCCGCCAGGTGTGGCGGCGCGAGACGCTGCATTATCAGGGCAAGCACTACACGATTCCGCTGCCCGCCGAACAGGGCACCGGCCTGGGCAAGCCGCTGAAGCTCATCAATAAGCCTGTCCGGGAACGTATTCCGATACTTGATCGCCGCGCTGGGACCGAAGAACGTCGAGCTGGCCGCCGAGATCGCCGAGGGCTGGCAGCCGATCTTCTATCCTGCCGGAGAAGGCGCAGGACGTGTGGGGCGAGGCGCTGGCCGCCGGACAGGCCAAGCGCGACCCGGCGTTGGGCGAACTCGAGGTGTTCGCCGGCCCGGCCCTGGCCATCGGCGAAAACGTGGAGCCGCTAAGCGAATTCGTCAAACCGCACCTGGCGCTCTACATCGGCGGTATGGGCGCCAAAGGGCAAGAACTTCTATCACACCCTGGCCACCAGATACGGCTACGGCGCAGCGGCCGACCGCATCCAAGAGCTCTATCTGGCCGGCGACAAAGACGGCGCCGCCAAGGCCGTTCCCGACGAACTGGTGCGCGACGTCTCGCTGATCGGCACGCCCGGGTTCGTCAAGGAACGCGTGGCGGCCTTCCGTGAGGCCGGGGTGACCACCTTGAACGTGGTACCGATCGCCGGCACGGCTGCCGAACGGGTCAAGCTCATCGAGACGCTGCGCGGGCTGGTCGACTGATGGTCAGTCGCGCGCCTCCGCCAGTACCGCGTTGAACGTCTTGCTCGGCCGCATCACCGCGGTGGTCTTCTCGCGTGTCCGGTAGTAGTAGCCGCCGATGTCCACCGGATTGCCCTGCGCCTCGTTCGAGTTCGGCCACGATGGCGTCCTCGTTCTCGGCCAGCGCCTTGGCCAGCGGGGCGAAATGCTCGGCGCAGCTCGTCGTCCTCGGTCTGCGCGGCGAGTTCCTGCGCCCAGTACAGGGCGAGATAGAACTGGCTGCCGCGGTTGTCCAGCTCGCCGGTCTTGCGCGACGGGTTCTTGTTGTTGTCCAACAGCTTTCCGGTCGCGGCGTCGAGGGTCTTGGCCAGGATCTTGGCCCGCTCGTTGCCGGTCTTGTTGCCCATCCCCTCCAGGCTGGCGCCCAGTGCGAGGAATTCGCCGAGCGAGTCCCAGCGCAGGTGGTTCTCCTCGACGAGCTGGCTGACGTGCTTGGGCGCCGAGCCGCCGGCTCCGGTTTCGTACATGCCGCCGCCGGCCATCAGCGGCACGATGGACAGCATCTTCGCGCTGGTGCCCAACTCGAGGATCGGGAACAGGTCGGTGAGGTAGTCGCGCAGGATGTTGCCGGTGGCGGCGATGGTGTCCTGCCCGCGGATCGCGCGCTCGATCGTGTGCCGCATGGCGCGCACCTGCGACATGATCTGGATGTCGAGGCCCTCGGTGTCGTGGTCCTTCAGGTACGTCGTGACCTTCTTGCGCAGCTCGTTCTCGTGCGGGCGCTCCAGCGTCGAGCCAGAACACCACCGGCATGCCGGAATTCCGCGCCCGGGTGACGGCCAGCTTGACCCAGTCGCGGATCGGCTGCGTCCTTGACGACGGGCATCCGCCAGATGTCGCCGTCCTCGACGTTCTGGGTCAGCAGCACTTCCCCGGTGTCGACGTCGACGATGTTGGCGACGCCGTCCTCGGGGATCTCGAAGGTCTTGTCGTGCGAGCCGTACTCCTCGGCCTGCTGCGCCATCAGGCCCGACGTTGGGGACGGTGCCCATCGTCGTCGGATCGAACTGGCCCGTGCGGTCTTACAGAAGTTGATGATCTCCTGGTAGATGCGGGAGAAGGTGGACTCCGGGTTGACCGCCTTGGTGTCCTTGAGCCGCCCGTCGGCGCCGTACATCTTGCCGCCCGCCCGGATCATCGCCGGCATCGATGCGTCCACGATCACGTCGCTGGGCGAGTGGAAGTTGGAGATGCCCTTGGCCGAGTCCACCATGGCCAGCTCGGGCCGGTGCTCGTGGCAGGCGTGCAGGTCGCGATGATCTCGTCGCGCTGCGAGGCGGGCAGCGTCTCGATCTTGTTGTAGAGGTCGGACCAGTCCGTTGTTGACGTTGACGCCCAGCTCGTCGAACAGCTTCTGGTGCTTGGCGAAGGCGTCCTTGTAGAAGATCTTCACCGCGTGGCCGAAGACGATGGGGTGGCTAGACCTTCATCATCGTGGCCTTGACGTGCAGCGAGAACATGACGCCGGTCTTGTAGGCGTCCTCCATCTGCTCCTCGTAGAAGTCGCAGAGCGCCTTCTTGCTCATGAACATGCTGTCGATGACGTCGCCGTCGTCGCAGCTTCACCTCGGGCTTGAGCACGATCGTCTCGCCGCTCTTGGTCTCCAGCTCCATCTTCACGTTGCGCGCCCGGTCCAGCGTCATCGACTTCTCGCCGTGGTAGAAGTCGCCGTGCCTCATGTTCGCGACGTGGGTGCGCGACGCCTGCGACCACTCGCCCATGCTGTGCGGGTGCTTGCGGGCGTACTCCTTGACCGCCTTGGGTGCGCGGCGGTCCGAGTTGCCTTCGCGCAGAACCGGGTTCACCGCGCTGCCCAGGCACTTGGCGTAGCGCGTCGCGGATCTCCTTGTCCTCGTCGGTCTTCGGACTCGTCCGGGATAGTCCGGGATCTTGTAGTCCCTTGCCCTGCAGTTCCTTGACCGCCGCCACCAGCTGCGGCACCGAGGCGCTGATGTTCGGCAGCTTGATGATGTTGGTGTCCGGCAGCCTGGGTCAGCGCGCCCAGCTCGGCCAGGTTGTCGGGCACCCGCTGCTCTTCGGTCAGGTAGTCGGAGAACTCGGCCAGGATCCGGGCCGCCACCGAGATGTCGCTGGTCTTGATCGTCGATGCCGGCCGGCTCGGCGAACGCCCGCACGATCGGCAGAAAGGCGTAGGTCGCGAGCAGCGGCGCCTCGTCGGTCAGCGTGTAGATGATGGTCGGCTGCTCGGCGCTCATGGTGTGTCTCCCGGCGTCGTGGTCGGTCCTTGTTGCGATGACGGCTGTCAGTATCGCGTCGCTTCCGACGCTACGTCAGGGTGCCATCGCATCCGCGCAGAGGTCTGCGTCACACCCGCCGCCGGGATAACCGGCTGGCCAGCGGTCAGATGTGCGATACTCTTCTGTTCGGTCATGAGTGCCAGCGTCAAGCCCCGGCTCGCTGGCCGGCAACCCTCCAACCGCGGTGGGGTGCCCCGGGTGATGACCAGGTTGAGCAGCCAGTAGCCGGCTGCACGGCAAGCGCGGGTCCGCCATAACGGGCCCCCGAGTAGACAGGGAAACCTGATGCGCACCATGGGCCCGTTGAGCACTGTCACTGACCCATCGCCGCGGCGCTGACATTCATGGCGGACGTGCCGCGGTATCCGACCCGACCGTCCTCCACGAAGCAACCCCGATCGAGCACCCCGACACCTGATCCGAGCGCGCACTGGTCGTTCGAGACCAAGCAGATCCACGCCGGGCAGACGCCCGGACCCGGCCACCGACGCCCGCGCCCTGCCGATCTACCAGACCACGTCCTACACCTTCGACAACACCGCACACGCCGCCGCGCTGTTCGGGCTGGAAGTGCCGGGCAACATCTACACCCGGATCGGGAACCCGACCCAGGACGCCGTCGAGCAGCGCATCGCCGCGCTCGAGGGCGGCGTCGCCGCGCTGTTCCTGGCCTCCGGTCAGGCCGCCGAGACGTTCGCGATCCTCAACCTCGCCGGCGCCGGCGACCACATCGTGTCCAGCCCGCGGCTCTACGGCGGCACGTACAACCTGTTCCACTACACGCTGCCCAAGCTCGGCATCGAGGCCACGCTTCGTCGAGGACCCCGACGACCTGGACTCGTGGCGGGCGGCGGTCCGGCCGAACACCAAGGCGTTCTTCGCCGAGACGATCTCCAACCCGCAGATCGACATCCTCGACATCCCCGGCGTCTCCGCGGTCGCCCACGAGAACGGCGTGCCGCTGATCGTCGACAACACCATCGCGACGCCGTACCTGATCCAGCCGATCGCCCACGGCGCCGACATCGTCGTGCACTCGGCCACCAAGTACCTCGGCGGCCACGGCACCGCGATCGCCGGCGTGATCGTCGACGGCGGCAACTTCGACTGGACGCAGGGCCGCTTCCCCGGCTTCACCACGCCGGACCCCAGCTACCACGGCGTGGTGTTCGCCGAGCTCGGGGCCGCCCGCGTACGCGCTCAAGGCCCGGGTGCAGCTGCTGCGCGACCTCGGCTCGGCGGCCTCGCCGTTCAACGCGTTCCTGGTCGCCCAGGGCCTGGAGACGCTCAGCCTGCGGGTCGAGCGCCACGTCGCGAACGCGCAGAAGGTCGCCGAGTACCTGGCCGGTCACGACGACGTGCTGTCGGTCAACTACGCCGGGCTGCCCAGCTCGCCGTGGTACGAGCGGGCAAAGAAGCTGGCGCCCAAGGGAACCGGCGCGGTGCTGGCCTTCGAGCTTGCCGGCGGCGTCGAGGCCGGCAAGGCGTTCGTCGACGCGCTGAAGCTGCACAGCCACGTCGCCAACATCGGCGACGTGCGCTCGCTGGTGATCCACCCGGCGTCGACCACCCACGCCCAGCTCAGTCCGCCGCCGAGCAGCTGGCCACCGGCGTGAGCCCCGGGTCTGGTGCGGCTGGCGGTGGGCATCGAGGGCATTGACGACATCCTGGCCGACCTCGAACTCGGATTTCGCCGCCGCTCACAGCGCACGCCGGCGATCCGCACGCCGTGGCGGCGTTCTGAGGAGCCGCAGGTGACAATTTCTGACGTGCCGACACAGACGCTGCCCGCCGAAGGTGAGGTCGGCATTGTCGACGTCGGCCCGCTGACGCTGGAAAGCGGCGTGGTGCTCGACGACGTCAGCGATCGCCGTGCAGCGGTGGGGCGAGTTGTCGCCGACCCGCGACAACGTCGTCGTCGTCCTGCATGCGCTGACCGGCGACTCGCACATCACCGGGCCTGCCGGGCCCGGGCATCCCACACCGGGCTGGTGGGACGGGATCGCGGGCCCGGGCGCGCCGATCGACACCAACCGCTGGTGCGCGGTGGCCACCAACGTGCTGGGCGGTTGCCGCGGCTCGACCGGGCCGAGTTCTATCACATTGGACGGAAAGCCCTGGGGCTCAAGGTTTCCGGCGATAACGATCCGGGACCAGGTCGAGGCGGACGTGGCGGCGCTGGCGGCGCTGGGCATCACCGAAGTCGCCGCGGTGCTCGGCGGGTCGATGGGTGGCGCGCGCGCGCTGGAATGGATGGTCGCCCATCCCGATCGGGTGGGCGCCGGCTTGCTGCTGGCCGTCGGTGCGCGGGCCACCGCCGATCAGATCGGCACCCAGTGCACCCAGATCGCGGCCATCAAGGCCGACCCCAACTGGCGGGGCGGTGACTATTACGGCACCGGACGTGGCCCCGACGCCGGTCTGGAGATCGCCCGCCGTTTCGCGCATCTGACCTACCGGGGTGAGGGCGAGCTGGACACCCGCTTCGCCAATAGACCGCAGGGCGGAGAAGATCCAGCGGATCCGATATCCGGTGGCCGCTACGCGGTGCAGAGCTACCTGGAGCATCAGGGCGGCAAGCTGGTGTCGCGCTTCGACGCCGGCAGCTACGTGGTGCTCACCGAGTCGCTGTCCAGTCACGATGTCGGCCGGGACCGCGGTGGTGTCGCGACCGCGCTGCGCGGCTGCCCGGTGCCGGCAGTGGTCGGCGGCATCACCTCTGACCGGCTCTACCCGCTGCGGCTGCAAGAGGAACTGGCCGAGCTGCTGCCCGGTTGCGACAGGCTGCGGGTGGTCGACTCGGTATTCGGGCACGACGGCTTCCTGGTGGAAACCGAAGCCGTCGGTGAACTGGTCCGCCAAACCCTCGATGTGGCGGTCGCTAAGGGTGCGTGTCCCCGGTGACGCAGTCCTCACAGGTCCGCTCATTGTCGTTTGGCGCTGAAGCGGCCGCGTACGAGCGCGGCCGTCCGTCCTATCCCCCGGATGCGATCGACTGGCTGCTGCCGCCCGGTGCCCGCGACGTGCTCGACCTCGGAGCCGGGACCGGCAAACTGACCACCCGGCTGGTGGAACGGGGGCTGGACGTCATCGCCGTCGACCCGATCGCCGAGATGCTGGAGATGTTGCGCAAGTCGCTGCCGGAAACCCCCGCGCTGCTCGGCACCGCGGAGGAAATCCCGCTGGCGGACAACAGTGTTGACGCCGTACTGGTCGCCCAGGCGTGGCATTGGTTCAACCCGGCGCGGGCGATTCCTGAGCTTGCCCGGGTGCTGCGACCCGGCGGGCGACTCGGTTTGGTGTGGAACACTCGCGACGAGCGACTCGGCTGGGTCCGGGAGCTCGGCCGCATCATCGGCCGCGACGGCGACCCGATGCGCGATCACGTGACCCTGCCGGAGCCGTTCGCCGCTGTGGAACGTCATCAGGTCGAGTGGACGAATTACCTTACGCCGCAAGCACTCATCGATTTGGTTGCGTCGCGTAGCTACTGCATCACCTCGCCGACGCAGGTCCGCACCAAGACGTTGGATCAGGTACGCGAGCTGCTGGCAACCCATCCAGCGCTGGCGAACGCCGGTGGCCTGTCGCTGCCGTACGTGACGGTGTGTGTGCGCGCGACGCTGTCTTGAGGTGAGACTGACTTGATACCACCCGGACGCTCGTTACTCTTCGCATAATGGGAATTTTGCGGGCGGCAACTCACGAGCTACACGCCACCGCTAACGGGTGGGACACACTGGCCGATCAGCTGACAGGCACCGTACCCAGCGTGCCGGGCCTGTCGTTTCAGCCCAGTGCCGCGGCGGTCGCCGCGATTCACGCCGCGGTGGCGACGGCGAGCGATGTTCTCACCGCACGGACGCTGATGACCGCAGCCAAGACCACCTCTGCGGCCACGGCCTTCCTGGAAAACGACGCAACCTCGGCACTCATGCTCAACTCGCTGAGCGAAGCACTGTGAGGCGGAGATGTCGAGCGGATTGCCGAGTCTCTCGCAGATACGGGCCTGGGATGTCGACCATCTGATCGAGGCCGCCGAGCACTGGCACTCCACCGCCGACAGCTGGGAGAGCGCATACGGGCAGGTGTGGCAACAAGCGATCGGCATGGACTGGCATGGCCAAGCACGCGATGCTCTGATTGACCGGACCACTGCAGACAGGGCGATGGTTAGCTCGAAGGCTGATCAGTTGCGCGACGCGTCGCTGACCGCTCGCAAAGGTGCGGGCGATATCAGCGCGGCACAACGGTCGGTTCTCTATAAAGTCGATGATGCTCACCAGGCCGGTTTTGTTGTGGACGAGGATCTTTCGCTAACTGACACTCAAAGGTCACGCAACGCGGCAGAGCTCGCGGCGCGTCACGCGCAGGCTCGGGCGCTTGCGGCTGACATTCGTAGCCGCGCCGC
Source organism: uncultured Actinomycetota bacterium (assembly GCA_963815995.1). Taxonomy (GTDB): domain Bacteria; phylum Actinomycetota; class Actinomycetes; order Mycobacteriales; family Mycobacteriaceae; genus Mycobacterium. The sequence goes on along the minus strand of CAWFIR010000017.1, from coordinate 315,036 downwards.
CCAACTCCTCGCTGCCGACGGCGAAGTCGGCGCGAAGCTCACCGCCACAGCTGGTGATGTCGGCAGCCCGAACTTCAACGAGAAACCGGTCGCTCACGACGGAAAGGTTCAGCTCGTCGACTGGAAGCAAGCACCCGCTCCGAAACCCAGCCCGGGCCATACGGGTCAAGATGTCCGCAACGCGATCAAAAACCTTCCGAAAGGCAGACGCCCAATCATCGGCGAGATTCGCAGTGAGGACGACCTCCGACGACTTTGGAATTGGGCGACCGAGGGCGCGACGGAACGCGCACCGGGCAGCACATATAGAGGCACCGAGAGAGTTCTCCGCGATGGGACAATAGTCGGCCTACGACCCTCCGACAGCGGCCTCACGTTAGACTTCAATCCCCCGGACGGCCCGTACGAGAAGATTCATGTCAATACGGCTCGCGGTGGCATACCAGACATTCCGGTCCGCGCGGCGGGTCCGCCAGAAGAGCTTGCGCCGAGGGCACAGGCGCCAGTCGAGTCGGCGCCGGTGGAAAGTGCGCCCGTGGAGCCGGCGGCGCCGCGCCCCGCGCCAGTCGCGCCCGAGCCGTCCGCTCCGATGGGGCCGCCCGGCTCAAACCCTTTCCCGCACTTCATTGAGTCGCCTCATTTTCATCGCGGCCCGCCAATAGTCGGCAGAGACGACCTCGGCGAGTTGCCCGAATAAGTGTCATAACGACGAGATAGAGGATTTATCCAATGAGCACTGCACGCGAAAATGTACGCAGGGAACTAGTTCTCGACACCGCAGCGGGCGGCGAGTTGCCGATTACTCAGGTGGACTACTACGTAAAGCAGCAACATCCGTCGGCGTCGTTATCCGACGTGCAGAACGAGACATTAGAGACGATTCGCTCCCTGGCAGACGACGGTCTGATCGTCCTTGGATCCATGTCCGGCGAGGGTGGGCGCTGGGAGGCTTGGGGCGGCCCTTTAGAGAAGTCTCTGCAACGGATCGTCGACGCCTATGTGGCGCACTACGACGATCGACCGGTTTGGGTATTTTCCACTTGGCTGAAGCTGACCGATAAAGGCGAGCAAGTAGCCCGAGCGCTCGAGGCGGATACCAAAGGTTAGCTCACGTCGGCGCGCTACCGCCGCACAGCCATCACGGCCCGCCGATAGTGGGCCGAGACGACCTGTCAGACCCCGAATTCGAGTCACCGTGATGGCTTCTCCACGTAGCAAAGGAACGCACGTTAGAGGCAGGATTAAGCGATGACCACGGCACGCGAGAAAGTTCGCATCGAACTGCTCAGCGATGGGCTCGCCGACTACGTTGACCTCGGTGCCGTCGATTCGCAAGTCAGCCGGCACAATCCGTCGGCATCGGTGTCGGAGGTGCAACACGAAACCCTGGAGACGATCCGCTCCTTGGTCAGCGACGGACTATTCGAATTAGGCGATCTGTCTGGCGAAGGTGGCAGTTTGGTTGCATGGACCGGGCCGCTCGATGAATCGATACGGAGAGTCTCCGATGTCTATGTAGCCCAGTATGACGATCCACCGGCCTGGGTGTTTTCTGCATGGATGGAGCTCACAGAGAAGGGCGAGCAGGTGGCACGCGCGCTTCAGGAAGACACCAAAGATCCACTTACGTAGTAACGGCATTACCAACGCGCGTGCGTGCGGGCGACGCCGCCTTAGCCTGCCCGCCGCATCTCGTCGTCGTCGTCTTCGCCGAGTAGCAGCTTCTCCGGATGATGGAACTTGTTGACACGCGCTTGGCCGTGATCGAGGTGGGCCGGTGGGATCCATTCGGTGTCGCCATGAGCATTTTTGCGGGTGGTCCACCCTTGTTCGGCGAGTTTGTGATTGGGGGCGCAGCCGAAAGTCAGCTCGTTGACATCGGTGACCGGGTTGGTGGCGTAAGGATCGCAGTGGTGGACTTCGCAGAGGTAGCCGGGGACGCTGCAGCCGGGGAACGAGCAACCACGATCTTTCGCGTACAACACAATTCGCTGGGCTGCTGACGCAAGACGTTTCTTGTGATACAGCGCCAGCGCTTTGCCCTGGTCGAAGATCGCCAGGTAGTGATGGGCGTGGGAGCCCAGTCGGATTACATCAGACATCGGCAATAACGTGCCGCCGCCAGTGAGGCCGCGGCCGGCGCCGGCTTCGAGTTCCTGCAGCGTGGTGGTGACGATGATCGACGCGGGTAAACCGTTGTGCTGACCCAACTCACCAGAGGACAACAGAGCCCGCAAGCCGGCATTGAGCGCATCGTGGTTGCGTTGAGCGCAGGTGCGCGAATCGCCACCGACAGCCTGCTCTGGCGGCGCGCCATCAACGCACGGGGCCTCATCGTCCGGATTGCACATCCCCGGAGCGGCCAGCTTGGCCAACACGGCGTCAAACGTGGCCCGCGCCTCCGGGGTCAAATACCCGTTGATGGCACTCATTCCATCGGAACCTTGCTTGCCAATCACGATTCCGCGCCGTCGGGCCCGGTCGTTGTCGCTGAAAGTGCCATCGGGGTTGAGACAGTCGGTGAGCTTGTCGGCTAGCTTGCTTAACTCGTCGGGGCGATGCTCGCCACCGAGCCGGGCAAGTTGCGCCTCGGCTTTCTCGCGCGTCTCGACGTCGATGAAATCGGGCAGCCGTTGGGAGAAGCCACGAATCACCGCGACGTGGCCGTCGCCGACGGCGCCAGACCGCTGCGCGGCGGCGGTGGCTGTTAGCCGCGGTGGCAACGGTTCACCGGTGACCGAAAGCCGCGGTCCAAGATCTTCGGCATCCCGAATCCGTCGGCCGGCTTCAGCACGGCTGATGCGCAAGCGGTCAGCCAACGCGTGCGATAACGTGCCGCCGAGTTCAGCTGCGGTGGCCTGACGGCGCACACCGTTGATCAGTTCGTGGCACGGTGTCGGCAGTCGTCGGACTTCCTGCTCGATTTGTTCCAGCACCGCGAGCCGTTCCGGAGTTGTCAGCACGTCGAATGACAGCTCGAGCAGACCGGAAACCCCGTCACGAAAAGCGCCGATCCGCTCGACTATCTCTTCGCGACTGCTGGAACGCATGTTCGAATTATATTGCTGCACACCGACATGCCGCCGCCCACGAGTCGCAATTGTGGATGAAACTGCAACTGTGGATAACTGCCGAGCGTCAGACCGGCATCCCGGAGAACATCACCCGGGCGGGATCGTACTTCTGCCGAACGGAGCTCAACTGCGACAGGTTCGGTCCGAAGTACCGTGACGCCGGCTGGTTGGCCTCGAGGTAATTCACATACCCGCCAACCGAATACGGTTGCACCGCCCGGTGCGCCGTACTGAGCCACCCAACCGCTGCGGACGGGTCACCGGGCGTCTCGACGTACCACTGGACCAACGACGACTGCCGGCGCCACGGAAAGGCGGTCGCCCCCGTCGGCACATCGGCCAGCGCACCGTCCAGCGCGTGCATGATCGCCAGCATGCGGCCCGCCCCGCGCGGGAACGCGTCGACCGCCGCGGCGATGCCCTGGGCAGCGGCCGGGGTGATCGACGCGAAAACGTCTGAGCCGCCGACATATCCAAGCGGCGACGGGTTGAGGTTGTTGACGGCCAGATAGTTCGTCAGGTCCAAGTAGTTGAACGTGTGATTCTCGGTGCCGCTCGGTTGGATGCCGACGGCCGAGGTGATGGCGGACGCCACGCCGGCACCCGACCCGGCCGGGCAGGTCGCCAGGATTCGACAGTGCGTGCCCATCGGGTCGACGGTGGCATCCGCCAACGCCCAGCAGCTTCGATCGGCGGTACGCAGCCAGCTCTGCCAGCCGACCAGCACCTGCGCGAACGACTGCGGCGGGAAGTTGAGGTTCACCGTGTCGACGTCGCCGGTGGGAAACGTCGCAAAGGTCAGCGACGTGGTCGCGCCGAAGTTTCCACCACCGCCGCCCCGTAACGCCCAGAACAGGTCTGGCTGAGAGCTGGCGGACGCGGTGACCGTCTGGCCGCCAGGCAGCACCACCGTGGCCGACCGCAAGGCGTCCGACATCAGTCCGGCGTGCCGGGAATGGGCGCCCAGCCCGCCGCCCAGTGCGTGGCCCGCCGCACCGACCGACGGGCAGGTTCCCGTCGGAATCCCCCGTCCTGCCGCCGCCAGAACCTGGTGCATCGCATACAGACTCGTCGCGGGCGTCACCGTGACCTGACCGGTCGCGGCGTCGTAATCGATGCCCCCAGGCAGCTGCCGCAGGTCGAGCACCATCGTGCCGTTCGCCGTGGACGCCCCCACGTAGGAATGCCCACCGCCGCGCGGCGCGACCTTGAGGTTGTTAGCGGCAGCGAACGCCATCGCCTTTTGCACATCGGCCGCCGACGCCGGCGTGACGACCGCGGCCGGCGTCAGACCGTTGTAGTTGGTGTTGAAAACCGCTTTGGCCGCGCCAAATTGCGGAGCATTCGGCTGGATGACCTGCCCGCTAATGGATCTGGACAGCGCGTCCCAGCCGGAGACGACCGGTTCACCGCTGGCGCGGCCCGAGCCCATGAAAGCGCCGGCGGCCAAGGCTCCGGCGGCGCCGCGCAGAAACGTCTGACGCGAGATCTCACGCGTCAACGTCGGGCTCCAGGGGCGCCATCATGAACTGCATTGTCAACCAGATAAACCCAAGAACCGCGGTTGCACAGCACGTGTCGACACGCTTCGCCCGAAACGTAGGCGAACCTTTACCGCGCCGTGTTCTGGACGTGACTGCGATAGACGAATGTTCGATGCGACCGCAGAACATTGAGGGGGTGGGCATGCGTCGGATGTCGCAGTTGAACAATCAACCGTTGACGGTGCGGGCGCTGATCAGTCTCGGGTGTCTGATCGCAGTAGCCACCGCGTTCTCGACACCGGGCGCGGCAGATCCCAACGACGACAACTTCATCGACGCGCTCAGCCACGCCGGCATCGAGTACGGCGAACCGGGCAACGCGATGGCCGTCGGCGAGTCCATCTGCCCGATGATCGCCCAGCCGGGCGGTAGCTTCGCGGCCGCCGCATCGGGTGTCGCCCGCCGCGGCATGTCGCCGCAGGCGGCCCGGATGTTCACCACCATCGCGATTCAGACATATTGCCCCGAGCAGTTGGCAAACCTGGCGGGCGGCAACCCTTCTGGTCCGCCACAGTTCCCCGGCGTGACCGGAATTCCGGGGGTCTAACGCGTCCCCAGCGGGTCGATAGTCCACGCGATATAGACCATCGCCGCCGCGACGGACGCCATCGTCGCAAAGTCAATCCCCTTGCTACGCACCACCAGAAGGCCGGCACGGTCCTCGGTGAGCGCCAGCCGCAACACGGCGGCGACGCCGACCCCGATGCCGATCAGCAGTGCGCCACGGCGCCAGAAGTTGGCAGCCGCCAGGCTGAACGCCACGACGAAAATCAGCATCACCGACACGATCGGCCATTGCGGGCGGAGCAGGCTGCGCACACTCACTGCGCTTCGGCCAACTCGACAACGTTGGTCAGCAGGAACGCACGGGTCAGTGGGCCCACGCCGCCGGGATTCGGCGACACGTGGCCGGCTACCTCCCAGACATCGGGATGCACGTCGCCGGCCAGCTTGCCGTCCACCCGGCTGACGCCCACATCAATCACGGTCGCGCCCGAGCGCACCATGTCCGCCGTCAGCATGTGCGGCACCCCGACCCCGGCCACGATGATGTCGGCCTGCTTGGTCAGCGCGGGAAGGTCACGAGTTCCGGTGTGGCACAACGTCACCGTCGCATTCTCCGAGCGCCGGGTCAGCAACAGGCCCAGCGGACGACCGACCGTCACCCCGCGGCCGATGACGACCACGTGCGCACCGGCGATCTCGACGTCGAAGCGCCGCAACAGGTGCACGATGCCGCGCGGAGTGCAGGGCAGCGGCGCCGGCGTGTTCAGCACCAGCCGGCCCAAATTCGTCGGGTGCAACCCGTCGGCGTCCTTGGCCGGATCGATGCGCTCCAACGCCGCGTTCTCGTCGAGCTGCTTCGGCAGCGGCAACTGGACGATATAGCCGGTGCACTCGGGGTTGGCGTTGAGTTCGTCGATGGTCTCGTTGAGCTTCGCCTGGCTGATGTCGGCGGGCAGGTCGCGGCGCAGCGAGGTGATGCCAACCTTGGCGCAGTCGGCGTGCTTTCCGCGGACGTAGGCCTGCGACCCTGGGTCGTCGCCGACCAGGACGGTGCCCAGGCCTGGCGTCCGCCCCGCCGCGGTCAATGCGGCCACCCGCTCCGTCAAGTCGACGAAGATCTCGTCGCGCGTGATTTTGCCGTCCAATGTGATCGCACCCACGCCCCTCAGTCTGGCATGCGCGCTTGCGATCACCGCTCAGGCCGGTTGATGGCGACCCGCTTGCGATCGCCACTGGGCCACATGATGGCGACCCGCTGCGTTCGGCTTCGCCGAACTTGCGATCGCCACTAGGCCACATGATGGCGACCCGCTGCGTTCGGCTTCGCCGAACTTGCGATCGCCACTAGGCCGCTTGATGGCGACCCGCTGCGTTCGGCTTCGCCGAACTTGCGATCGCCATTAGGCTCCTGTCATGTCCGAAGCCCCGGACGTGCTGGCACCGGCGAAACTCGGGCCCATCACGTTGCGCAACCGCATCATCAAATCCGCGACCTTCGAAGCCCGCACGCCGGGTGCACTGGTCAGCGACGACCTGATCGAATATCACCGGCTGCCGGCAGCCGGCGGGGTCGGCATGACCACCGTCGCCTACTGTGCGGTCTCGCAGGGCGGCCGCACCGAAGGCAACGGGATCTGGATGCGCCCGGAAGCCGTGCCCGGGTTCCGCCGGCTCACCGACGCGATCCACGCCGAGGGCGCGGCGGTCTGCGCGCAGATCGGCCACGCCGGCCCGGTCGCCAACGCACGCTCCAACGGGGCCACCGCGCTGGCCCCGGTCCGGTTCTTCAACCCGATCGGCATGCGGTTCGCCAAGAAGGCCGGCCGCGACGACATCGACGACGTGATCGCCGCGCACGCCAACGCGGCCAAGCTGGCCGTTGACGCCGGGTTCGATGCCGTCGAAGTGCATTTGGGTCACAACTATCTGGCGAGTGCGTTTTTGAGTCCCCTGATCAACCGGCGCAACGACGAGTTCGGCGGCTCGCTGGAGAACCGGGCCAAGGTGGCCCGCGGCATCGTCATGGCCGTGCGACACGCGGTCCAGGATCAGATCGCGGTGACCGCCAAGCTCAACATGTCCGACGGCGTGCGCGGCGGCATCGCGGTCGACGAGGCGATCACCACCGCCAAGTGGCTGCAGGACGACGGCGGACTGGACGCGATCGAGCTCACCGCCGGCAGCTCGCTGGTCAACCCGATGTATCTGTTCCGCGGCGACGCCCCGCTCAAGGAATTCGCCGGCGCCTTCAAGCCGCCGCTGCGCTGGGGCATGCGGATGACCGGCAAAAAGTTTCTGCGCGAGTACCCGTATCGCGAGGCCTACCTGCTGCGCGAAGCCAAGCAGTTCCGCGCCGAGCTGACGATGCCGCTGATCCTGCTCGGCGGCATCACCAACCGCGACACGATGGATCTGGCCATGGCAGAAGGCTTCCAGTTCGTCGCGATGGGCCGGGCCCTGCTCGCCGAGCCCGACTTGATCAACCGGATCGCACGCGACGGCGCCGGTGTGCAATCCGCCTGTACGCACTGCAACCGGTGCATGCCGACGATCTACACCCGCACCCGTTGTGTGGTGACTGGCGCCCCCGACGCGTTGGCCCACTGACCTACCTGACGCGTCCGCCCGTGTCGATCTGCGACGTGCGGGCGGCAGCCGATACAGTCGGTGCAGTGAGCCAAGCAGCTAATGTTGGGGCGATGAGTCACGCCGCACCGCCCGCGCTGACAGTCCGGTACGACGGATCGCAACGCACCTTCGCCGCAGGTCACGACATTGTGGTGGGCCGCGATCTGCGTGCCGACATGCGCATCACACATCCGCTGATCTCCCGGGCACACTTGCTGCTGCGCTTCGACCAGGGCCGCTGGCTGGCCATCGACAACGGCTCGCTGAACGGCACCTACCTCAACGGGCGCCGCGTGCCGGTGATCGACATCCACAACGGCCAGACCATCAACATCGGCAATCCCGATGGGCCGCAACTGGCATTCGCGATCGGACGCCACGACGGTATCGTCGGCCGGCCGCCGCAGACGACGTCGATGCCGATCGCCAAACCGCCGGCACCCGCCCGGCCGGGACCCGCACCACAGCAGCCCCGCCCGGCTGCGGGGCCAAGGCCGATCGGCCCGGGGCCGTCGCGCCCGTATCCCGGTGCAGCGCCTCCGCCGGGTTACCCAGGCCAGCGCCCGCCGGCCTACCCGCCGGGCCCGCAACACCAGGCGCCGGTTCGGCAACCCGCGGCCCCGGTGGCTTCGGCTCCGCCGGTGAACCTTGCGCCAAAGACCCAGATGGCACCGCCGGCGATCAGCAAGCCACCCGAAGTCGGGAACCTGGCCACCAAGATGATCCAGGCGATCCTGCCCAACTCTCTCACTCCGGATAAGCCGCCGGGTTCGGCGACGATCGGTCGCGCCAACGACAACGACATCGTGATCCAGGATGTGCTGGCTTCGCGTCATCACGCGTTCCTGGTCGACTCGCCGCTCGGCACCGAGATCCGGGACGCACACAGCGTCAACGGCACCTTCGTCAACGGCGTCCGCGTCGGCTCGGCCGTGCTGACCGAGGGCGACGTGATCACGATCGGCAATATCGACCTCGTCTTCACCGACGGCAACCTGATCCGCCGCACCGAGGCCGCGACCCGCTCCGGCGGCCTGGAGGTCAACGGCGTTCACTTCCGGATCGACGGCAAGGAACTCCTGGACGGAATCTCCCTCACGGCGCGGCCGGGCACGCTGACCGCGATCATCGGCGGGTCCGGGGCGGGCAAGACCACGCTGTCGCGGCTGATCGCCGGCTACACCCGCCCCAGCTCGGGAACGGTGACGTTCGAGGGCCACAACATCCACGCCGAGTACGCGACGATGCGCAGCAGAATCGGGATGGTCCCGCAGGACGACGTGGTGCACCGGCAGCTGACCGTCAACCAGGCGCTGGGTTACGCCGCCGAGCTGCGACTGCCGCCGGACACCAGCAAAGAGGAACGCGCACAGGTCGTCGCGCAGGTGCTCGAGGAACTCGACCTGACCAAGCACGCCGACACCCGCGTCGACAAGCTGTCCGGCGGGCAACGCAAACGCGCGTCGGTCGCGCTGGAACTGCTCACCCAGCCGTCGCTATTGCTGCTCGACGAGCCGACCTCCGGTCTGGACCCGGCGCTGGACCGCCAGGTGATGTTGATGCTGCGCCAGCTCGCCGACGCGGGCCGCGTGGTGCTGGTGGTCACGCACTCGGTGTCCTACCTGGACGTGTGTGACCAGATTCTGCTGGTCGCCCCCGGTGGCAAGACCGCCTTCAACGGGCCACCCAGCCAGGTGGGTGAAGCGTTGGGAACCACGAACTGGGCGGACATTTTCGCCAACGTGGGCGCCGATCCGGACGAGGCGAATCGCCGCTTCCTGGAGCAAGGCGGCAGACGCGACTCGCGGGCGCCGGCTCAGGAGAGCCCGGCCGCCGATTTGGGCGAACCCGTGCACAGCGACCTGCTGCGCCAGCTCTCCACGATCGCGCGCCGCCAGGTGCGTCTGGTGATCTCCGACCGCGGCTACTCGGTGTTCCTGGCGGTGCTGCCATTCCTGATCGGTGCTCTGTCGCTGACCGTAAAAGGCCCGAAACCTGGTCTGGGGCCGGCTGATCCGCTCGGGCTGGCACCCACCCAGCCGCAGTACATCATGGTGCTGCTGAATATCGGGGCCGTGTTCATGGGTACGGCGCTGACCATTCGCGACCTGATCGGCGAGCGACCGATCTTCAAGCGAGAACAGGCGGTCGGCTTGTCCACCACCGCCTACCTACTTGCCAAAGTCGCCGTCTTCTGCGCGTTCGCGACCACGCAGGCGGCGATCTCGACGATCATCGTCAGACTCGGCAAGGGCGCGCCCACCGCGCACCCGCAGTTCTTCGGCAACTCGACGTTCTCGCTGTTCGTCACCGTCGCCGGCACCTGCGTGGCCTCGGCCATTCTCGGCCTGATGCTCTCGGCGGTGGCGCAGTCCAACGAGCAGATCATGCCGCTGCTGGTGGTGTCGATCATGTCGCAGCTGGTGCTTGCCGGCGGAATGATCCCGGTGACCGGCCGGGCCGGTCTCAACCAGCTGTCGTGGCTGACACCGGGTCGTTGGGGTTACGCCGCGGGCGCGTCGTCGATCGACTTCCCGAGCCTGGTCAAGGTCAAGCAGATTCCGACCAACGACCCGATATGGCAGCACTCCAAGCACATCTACCTGTTCGACATGGGCATGCTCGTCGCGCTGTCGCTGTTCTACGCCGGCTACGTGCGGTGGAGCATCCGGCTCAAGCGTTAGGGCGTCACCGGTCGCGCTCACTGTCCATTCGCAATCCGTGGGCAGCGGCGTAGCCAAGCGCTTGGGCGATGTCGACCCGCGCGCGGGTCAGCGACGCGGTGGTCCATAACGACGGGTCGACGACGGCGCCACGCAGATCGGCGTCGTCCAAGCGGGTGCCCGTGGTGCGGGCACCGGTCAAGTCGGCGCCGCACAGCAGCGCTTTGCGCAGGTCGGTTTGCACCAGGCTGGCCTCGCGCAGCCGGCACCCGCTCAAGTCGACACCGCGAAGGTCGTTACCGCCGAGCACCGCCAGCGTGAAGTCCACCTCGTCGAGCGTCAGCGGCCGCATGCGACAACGCTCGAATACCGAGCCCAGCATGCTGCACTGACGAAAGGTGCTGTGCCACAGTGTGGTCAGGTTGAATCTGCAGTTGCGAAACGCCGAACCCAGATGCTGCGACTCGGCGAGATTGACGCCGCTGAAATCGCATTCGGTGAAGACGACGCGCTCGGTGCGCAGCCGGCTGAGGTCGTCGTCGCGGAAGTCACGGCCGACGAATTCGCAATCGGTCCAATCCACTACGCGGTGGGCGTCAAGCTTGCCAGCGCATATTCGCTGACCGCGATCAACGCGTCGGTCGCCGATCTGCGATCCCGTGCATCGATGTTGATCACCGGGACATGCGCGGGCAGCGTCAGCGCTTTGCGCACCTCAGCGGCGGGAAACCTTGGTGTGCCGTCGAATTCGTTCACCGCGATGAGGAACGGCAGTTTGCGGTGCTCGAAGAAATCGACCGCGGCGAAACAGTCCTGCAGACGCCGGCAGTCCACCAGGATGACCGCGCCGATCGCGCCGCGCACCAAGTCGTCCCACATGAACCAGAATCGACGCTGTCCGGGCGTGCCGAACAGGTAGAGCACCAGATCCTCGTCGAGCGTGATCCGGCCGAAATCCATAGCGACCGTGGTGGTCTGCTTGTTGGGGGTGGCGTCCACCATGTCGACGCCGACGGACGCGTCGGTGACCATCGCCTCGGTCCGCAGCGGCATGATCTCCGAAACCGCACCGACGAACGTCGTTTTACCGGCACCGAATCCACCGGCGATGACGATCTTCGTGGACGCGGTATCGCGCGACTTCGGCTGCGGCGGGGCCGCATCAAAGCGCTCGTAGGCCACGGAGCGTCCTTCCTATCAGTTCGCGACGTTCATCGCGGGTCGAGTGCTCGGTCAGTGTCCGGTTCACTCGAAGGTAACCCGAAGTCACCAGATCGCCGACGAGCACACGCGTGACACCGAGCGGCAAATTTAGCCGAGCCGATATCTCCGCTACCGACGGGCTCGTGACACACAACTGAATAATTCTGCCCCGCACGTCGTTCAGCGGCCACCGGTGAAACATGGCTGACTGCAACGTCTGCACTGGCGCTTCCAACGGAATCTCGACGCTGGCCTTGGTCCGTCCGGCCGTCAGCGTGTACGGCCGGACAAGGCTCGCCTCAGACGCAGGCGGCTCGGATCCGGTTGGCTTGCGGTTGTCCATGCCGGCTCACGAATGCGATGGTGCGCGTCGGGTCGATTGCACGACGTTGCCCACCCGTTCGACGAGGACGGCCATCTCGTAGCCGATCTGGCCGATGTCACATGACGTCGCGGCCAGCGTTGCCAGGTGCGAGCCGTCGCCGACCTGCATCAGCAGCAGGTAGCCGTTCTGCATCTCCACGACCGACTGCAAGACCTGCCCGCCGTCGAACAGTTGCGCCGCGCCGTTGGCCAGGCTGGCCAGGCCAGAGGACACCGCGGCGAGCTGGTCGGCGCGCTCCTTCGGCAAGCGCTCACTGGCCGCCATCAGCAGCCCGTCGACGGATACCAGGATGGCGTGCGTAACCCCGGAGACTTCGCGGGCGAAGTTCGACACCAGCCAGTCCAGCGAGTTGTTGTCGGGGCGCGGCGGTTGGCTGGGCCTTCCGGGTGGAAAGGCAGAGGTCATTCGTGATCGGTTCCTAGGTCTGTCTCGCGGGCATGCGATCGTCCTGCGCGAACGCCGCCGAAGTGGCTGCTGATGGAGGCGCGGACGGCGTCGGGGTCTCGCACCGGCGCCTCGTGTGCGGGGGTGTGCCCAGACTGGAATCCGCCGTTCGATGCTAACCCGTTGTCCTCGCCGGCGCGGTGGTGCGCCGTCCCGTTCTGCTCGCGGTCGGCACCGCCCGGCACCAGCCGGGCACCGGGTTCGCGTACCGGCAGACCCTGGTCGGTGTGCGCCTGCACCGGCACGCTCTCCACCTCGGCTGCGGCTGACCAGCCGCGATCCCACACCGACTGCCAATCCAGATCCGGGCTGTGCACCAGCTCGCGGGGGTCGACCAGCCATTCCGAGAGCATCCGCTGATAGATCAGATCGTCCGCAGGCGGCTCGGTCGCCGGCACCGCGGCCTCTTCGGTCCAGACGTCGTCGACCTCCGGCAGATCGGCCTGCGCCGCCGGTTCCGGCGCGAACGGTTCGTCTTTGAGACGCTGCCGGTTCTCCCGGTTGAACCGCACCCGCGAGCCGAAGAACGACGAGGTGTTCGAAACCGGCTGCGCCGCAGGCTGTTCCGGAGCCGACTCGACAGGCTCCTCGTGCGGGGCGGCCGGGACGCCGGTGATGCCGCTGCTTCCGGGTCGGCGGCGCGGCAACAGGCTGACCGACGACTCGGTCGACTGGGAGCCGTTGCGCTCGGTGGTGTCGGTGAGCGAAGGGAACTCTGGGCCGTCGTCGTAATCCGGCACTGCGGCCAGCGGTTCGGGCGGCGGCACAATGGCCGGCGCCGCCGCTGCCGGCTCGTGCGGCACCGACGGGCCCGCGTCGGTGCCGGCCAGCACCGTCGCCGGCAGATAGACCTCGGCCGTGGTTCCCGAGCGGGCTTCCTCGATCGACGAGCCACGCAGCCGCACCCGGATACCGTGCCGGTCGGCCAACCGGCCGACGACGAACAGACCCATATGCCGAGCGCTGTCGGGGGTGACCTCTCCCCCGGCACGCAGGCGCATGTTGGCGATGCGGCGGTCGCCGTCGGTCATGCCGAGCCCGACGTCGACGATCTGCAGCAGAATCGCCCCGTCGCTGCGGAACCCGGCCGAGACCCGCACCGGCGACGCCGGCGGCGAGTAGCGCAACGCGTTGTCGACCAACTCCGCGAGCAGATGGACGATGTCGCCGGAGGCCGCGCCGCCGATCGTGCAGTCGGGCACCATCGACGTCTCCACCCGGCGATAGTCCTCGACCTCGGAGGCGGCCGCATGGATGATCGACGACAGCGGCACCCCAGAGCGCTGATCTGCCCGGGAAGCCTGCGCGCCGGCCAGCACCAGCAGGTTGGCGCCGTTGCGGCGCATCCGGGCGGCGAGGTGGTCGAGCCGGAACAGGCTGTCGAGGCGCTCGGGGTCCTCTTCGTTGCGCTCGAGCCGGTCGATCAGCGAAAGCTGCTGGTCGACAAGCGAGCGGTTGCGCCGCGACATGGTTTCGAACATGTCGTTGACCAGAAGCCGCAGCCGGGACTCGTCGCCGGCCAAAAGCAATGCCTGTGTGTGCAATTCGTCGACCGCATGCGCGACCTGGCCGATTTCCTCGGTGGTGTGAACGGGCAGCGGCTCGGGCGGCGATTCGTCACCGGCCCGGACGCGAGTGATCTCGCGCTCGAGATCCTCGTGGGCGACCTTGAGGGCGCTGTCGCGGAGCACCCGCAGCGGCCGGATCAGCGAACGCGCGACCACCAGCACGACCAGGAGCGCGGCGACGATGGCCGCCAGCACCACAACGGTGTCGCGAATCGCGGCAATACGCCGGTTGTGGGCCTGGGCTTCGACGGCCTTGGTCACCTGCGCGGTGGTGTCCTTGATGATCTGCGCGGCGATACCGTCGGTGGTCTGTACCGAGTGCAGCAGGTCCGCGTTGTTGACGAGCACGATGGCCGGATTCGACATCAACCCCATCCGGGTGACCATCTGCTGCTGCAGCGTCTTGGCCTCTTGCGAGCCGACCCCGAGCACTTCCGCCATCCCGAACAACGTCGACGGCTCGGTACCGGCCAGGGTGGTCATCGACGTGCGCAGCTCGGGCTCGGGCATGTCGGCACCGCGAGTGATCAGCAGCTGCTGCATCATCATCTGGCCGCGGGCACCGACGGCCCGGCTGAGTCCCTGCGCGGCGGCGCGGATCTTCTCGTTGTCGACGCGCACCGAACCGTCGATCGCGTTCTCGGCGGTCAACAGGATGGGGGCGTAGGTAGTGACTCGTAGCCGCAAACCGAGGTTGTTGGATGCGACGTTGTCCAGCAGCGTTTGCCCGCCGTCCAGCATCGCGTCGACCCCCGCGCTCACGTCGGGCGCGACTTTTGTGCCGGCGAGCCGCGCCTCCAGCTCACGCTTGCGGGCGTCGTAGTTCTTCTTGGCGCCGTCGGCGTCACCGCCGGTCGAACTCGCCAGCAATGCCACATCGAGCGCCGACATGTATTTGGTTATCGCCGGAACCATCTCGGCGCGATCGGCAGCCAACCGGAGGCGGTGCGCGTCGCTTACCGCACCCGCGATACGCAATCCCCCGAAAACCATTGCCAGTGCCAAAGGCAGCGCGACAATTGCCACGACTTTCCAGCGGACCGGCCAATTGCGCAGCGACCACGTCGCGGGCCGTTTGGTCGATCCGGACTGCGCACTTCGGTTGTCTGCGATGGAAGTTTTGGCCGGCGAGATCGCCCGCGCGGCGCGGGCAAACATCGTCACTGGACCAGCGCGGTGTTAGCGTCCGCTCCGCTGAATCGCAGTCTTAGCGCGTCGTTCATGAGACTTCCTGCTAATTGCGCTCACCCCGAGCGACGGGCAAGCGATATACGCCTGGCAATTCGACGAGTATGCCAGGCTGTGGCTGTAGAGACCACAATTCTTACTGAACAGACAGAGTTCACTGACCGCTGTCAAGCGCCTCCGACGATAGCCGAGCAAATGTTTCTCAGCTCGGATTTCTCAGCAACTCGGCCTGAGATTCTGCTTGCGCGCGGCGTCGCGCGCATCGGGCAATCGCCCCATTTGCGGTTACGGTGTGTTGTGTTCAAGCTGCTCTTTTACTCCCCGCGGATCGCACCCAATACGGGCAACGCAATTCGCACCGCGGCGGCCACCGGAACAGAACTACACCTCGTCGAGCCGCTGGGTTTCGACCTGTCCGAGCCCAAGCTGCGCCGGGCGGGGCTGGACTACCACGACCTCGCCTCCGTCACCGTCCACGCGTCACTGGATGACGCCTGGAAGGTGCTCTCACCGCAGCGGGTGTTCGCCTTCACCGCACACGCGACGCAGCGGTACACCGACGTCGGCTACCAGGCCGGCGACGTGCTGATGTTCGGCCCGGAGCCCACCGGCCTGGACGCGGCGACGCTGGCCGACCCCCACATCACCCAGCGGGTGCGCATTCCAATGCTGGACGGACGGCGCTCGCTGAATTTGGCCAACGCCGCCGCCGTCGCGGTGTACGAGGCATGGCGGCAACAGAGTTTCCCGGGCGCCGTCTGAGTTACCAGGCGTTCCAGTGCGTGAGCTGCTCGGCCGGTAGCCGCTTCGCCGGCTTGAAATCGGTGCCCTTGGTGTAGGCGATCGGGAACAGGCCGCCCTGGCTGTACTTGTCGTAGGGGATGCCGAGCAGCTCGGCAACCTTCTGCTCACCGCCACGAATCAGATGCAGCGTCGTCCAGCAGGTACCCAACCCGCGCGACCGCAGCGCCAGACAGAAGCTCCAGACCGCCGGGTGCAGTGACGCCCAGTAACCCGCTCCGCCCATCGGCTGCTGGTCTTCGCGGCCTTCGATGCACGGGATCATCAGCACGGGCGCTTCGTGGATGTGCTCGGCGAGATAGCTAGCGGAATCCCTGACCGCGCCCATCCGCTCACCTCGGGTGTCCCCCTCGCGGTATTCGGGCGACGGCGACTTGAGGTAGCCACGGGCGTTGTCGAGATAGACCTCGCCGATCGCCTTCTTCTTCTCCGCGTCCTCGACGAAAACCCATTGCCAGCCTTGTGAATTGGAGCCAGTCGGCGCCTGCAGCGCCAAATCGAGGCATTCCATCAGAACGTCGTGCGATACCGGCTTGTCGAAGTCGAGGCGTTTGCGAACCGACCGGGTGGTGGTGAGAAGTTCGTCGACAGAGAGGTTAAGGGTCATGAGCGCGAGATTACTCATGCTGTGCAGTCACACTGTTCCCGCCTGCACCGTCAGCTGACCATTAGGTGGTGCTGGAAATCGGGACCACATGCGATATCACCGGCGGGACGGCGTTAGGTGATATCGCATGTGGTCCCGAATCGAAAAAAGCATCAGACCCGAGACATGCGGCGCAAGATGCTGCTGAGCCCCTCGAGTTTGGCGGTCACCGGAAGTCGCGGGACTTCGACCCGATCTTCAGGGTGAGCTTGGCGAACCGGTCGGCCATGATGGTGATTGCGCCACTGGCATTTTGGACCTGCCCGCGGACCAGCAGCGCCGGCGCCGTCTGCGCCAGCTTGCGGTGTCGCGCCCACACCCCCGGTGTGCAGAGCACGTTGACCATTCCGGTCTCGTCCTCGAGGTTGATGAACGTCACCCCTTGAGCCGTCCCGGGCCGCTGCCGGTGGGTGACCGCCCCGGCGACCAGCACCCGGTCACCGTCGGGCACCGACAACAAATCAGCGGCGGGCACCACGCCCATCTCGTCGAGATCCGACCGCAGGAATTGGGTCGGGTAGCTGTCCGGCGAGATGCCGGTGGCCCACACGTCGGCCGCGGCCAACTCCACCTCGCTCATCCCGGGTAGGGACGGGATATGCGACGACGAGCCCACCCCGGGTAGGCGTTCCGGCCGTTGGGTGGCGGCGGCGCCGGCTGCCCACAGCGCCTCGCGCCGCGACATCCCGAAGCAGCGCAGCGCGCCTGCGGTGGCCAGCGCTTCGGTCTGCGGCACCGACAGCTGGACCCGAGTCGTCATATCCAGCAGAGAACTGAAGGGGCCATTCGCTTTTCGCTCCTCGACCAGCTTTTCGCCCAGGTCATCTCCGATATGACGGACGCTGCCCAGTCCCAGCCGCACTTCGGTTCCGGAGTTCTCCAAGGTGGCATGCACCAGGCTGGCGGCCACGCACGGACCGTGCACCGTCACCCCATGTCTGCGGGCGTCGGCCACCAGCGACTGCGGCGAGTAGAAGCCCATCGGCTGCGCACGCAACAGTGCCGCGCAGAACGCCGCGGGGTGATGCAGCTTGAACCACGACGAGTAGAAGACCAGTGACGCGAAGCTCAGCGAATGACTTTCCGGGAAGCCGAAATTGGCGAACGCCTCCAGCTTTTCGTAGACCCGGTCGATCACGTCGTCATCGGCGCCATGGATTCTCCGCATACCGTCGAAGAACCGGCCGCGCAGCCGTTGCATGCGTTCGGTCGACCGCTTGGAGCCCATAGCACGCCGCAACTGATCGGCCTCAGCGCCGGAAAAGCCGGCGCAGTCAACCGCAAGCTGCATCAGCTGTTCCTGAAACAGCGGAACTCCCAACGTTTTCCGCAGTGCCGACTCCATCGACGGATGGTCGTAGACGACTGGGTCCAGGCCGTTGCGCCGCCGGATGTACGGGTGCACCGAGCCGCCCTGGATCGGTCCCGGGCGGATCAACGCGACCTCGACCACCAGGTCGTAGAACACCCTCGGCCGCAATCGTGGCAGGGTGGCCATCTGCGCGCGCGATTCCACCTGGAACACCCCGACGGAATCGGCGCGGGACAGCATTTCGTACACCGCCGATTCGGACAGGTCCAACGTGGCCAGGTCGACCTCGATGCCTTTATGCTCGGCCACCAGGTCGATGGCATAGTGCAGCGCCGAGAGCATACCCAGCCCGAGCAGGTCGAATTTCACCAAACCGATTGCCGCGCAATCGTCTTTGTCCCACTGCAACACGCTGCGGTTCTCCATACGTGCCCACTCGACCGGGCAGACGTCGGCGATCGGCCGATCGCAGATCACCATGCCGCCGGAATGGATGCCCATGTGCCGGGGCAGGTTCTGGATCTGCTCGGCCAACTCGATCACCTGCTCGGGAATGTCTTCGATATCCGACGGGCGTCCACTCCAGTGGCTGATCTGTTTGCTCCACGCATCCTGCTGCCCTTGCGAGAAACCCAGGGCACGAGCCATGTCGCGCACCGCGATCCGGGAGCGGTAGGTGATCACGTTGGCGACCTGAGCCGCGTAGTCGCGGCCGTATTTGTCGTAGACGTACTGGATGGCCTTTTCGCGCTGATCCGACTCGATGTCGATGTCGATATCGGGTGGGCCGTCGCGGACCGGTGACAGGAACCGCTCGAACAACAGCTCGTTGGCCACCGGATCGACCGCGGTGACGCCAAGGGAATAACAGACCGCCGAGTTGGCCGCCGATCCCCTGCCCTGACACAGGATGTTGTTCTCCCGACAGAACCGGGTGATGTCGTAGACCACCAAGAAGTATCCCGGAAACTGGAGTTGGGCAATGATTTCCAGCTCACGCTCGATCTGGGCATACGCTTGGCGCGCATAGGCTCGCGGGCCGTAGCGACGCTGAGCCCCCGCCATCGCCAGCTCGCGCAACCAGCTGTCTTCGGTATGCCCGGGCGGAACGTCGAACGGCGGCAGCTTCGGGGCGATGAGCGCCAGACCGAATGCGCACTGCTCGCCGAGTTCGGCCGCGGCGGTCACCGCGTCGGGACACTGCGCGAATAGCCGTGCCATCTCCTCACCGGAGCGAAGATGTGAACCGCCTAGCGGAGCCAGCCAGCCGGCGGCCTCGTCCAGCGACTTCCTGGCCCGTATCGCGCCCATGGCCATCGCCAGCCGGCGGCGCGACGGTCCGGCGAAATGTGCGCCGGTGGTCGCAACGCTGCCGAGGCCGAATCGCTTTGCCAGTATGGCTAATTCGGCGTTGACCTCGTCGTCGGCCGGGCAGCCGTGATGGGTCAGCTCGACGCTGACCCGGTTAGCGCCGAACCGGTCCACCAGATCGGCCAACGCCGCCGATGCGGCCTCCGGTCCACCGGTGGCCAGCGCGGAGCGGACGTGGCCTTTGCGGCAACCGGTCAAGATGTGCCAGTGGTCGCCCGCCGCGTCGGTAAGCGCATCGAAGTCGAAGCGCAGCTTGCCTTTCTCACCGCCGGCCAGATGCGCCGCGGCCAGCTGCCGCGACAATCGGCGATAGCCTTCCGGCCCGCGCGCCAACACCAGCAGATGCGGGCCCGCCGGATCGGGATCGTCGGTACGGGCGCCTGATCCCAACGACAATTCGGCGCCGAACACCGTGCGCATGTCCAGTTCCACCGCCGCTTCGGCAAACCGCACCGCCCCGTAGAGGCCGTTGTGATCGGTCAGCGCGATGGCCCGCAGGCCGAGTCGCACCGCCTCCTCGACCAACTCCTCGGGCGCACTGGCTCCATCGAGAAAGCTGTACGCCGAATGCGCGTGCAACTCGGCATACGGGACCGACGAGCGCATCCGCCGGCCGTCGTCCGGCGGCTGATAGGCCACCCGCTTGCGCGACCAGGGCGCCTCATCGGCCGGGGTCCACACCGTTGGCGTGCCGGAACGGCGCGGTTTACCGGAGAGCACCCGCTCCATCTCCGACCAGCCCGGCGGCCCGTTGCTCCAACCCATCGACTCAGTCTATCGAATATATGTTCGATTAGCTCGGGATCCAAAATAAGTAGCCGATTACTTAATCGACCCCGTTCGGCCGGCGAAACACTGAAGCGCCAGGATCGCAGCCGGAAGGACGGACGATGGCCCGATTACGGGTGGGCATCATGGACTTCAATCTCGTCTCCCGCCCGACCCCCGAGAGTTTGACACGAGCCACTTACCTGAACGGGTTTGCCAACCGCGTCGACTCGTTGTGGGTTCCCGACCACCTCAACGGATTGTTCCCGCGTTCGTTGTGGAAGCAGCAATATTGCGGTGCGACCAAGCTTGTACCAACCCTCGATGCGTACATGGAGCCGTGGACCATGCTCGGGCACCTCGCCGCGCGCAATCGAGCGGGTCGCATGTCTCTCGGTACAAGTGTGACCGACACCGGTCGACGCAACCCCGCCGTCACTGCCCAGGCCGCGGCGACGCTGCACCTGCTCACCCGCGGCCGGGCAATTCTGGGCATCGGCCCTGGCGAACGCGAGGGCAATGAGCCCTACGGGGTCGATTGGTCCAAACCGGTTGCGCGGTTTGAGGAGGCGATGGCCACCATCCGCGCGCTGTGGGATTCGGGAGGCCAACTCGTCAACCGCGATTCGCCCTACTTCCCGCTACGAAACGCGCTGTTTGATCTGCCGCCCTATCGCGGTAAGTGGCCCGAGATTTGGATCGCGGCCCACGGCCCGCGCATGCTGCGCGCCGCAGGCCGCTACGGCGATGGCTATTACCCGGGCTTCCCGCACCGGCCCCAGGACTACGCGCAACGGCTGGAAGTCGTTCGGGCCGCTGCCTCCGACGCCGGGCGCGACCCGATGTCCATCATTCCCGCTGTATTTTTGCCGGTGATCACCGGTCGAAGCCGTGACGACGTCGATGAAGCGCTCGACTCCGAAATCATCAAGTTCTGGGGGCTGTCGGCTTCCGACGACGATTACCGACGTCATGGTGCTCAGCACCCGTTGGGGGCCGGGTTCTCGGGGGCGCAGGACCTGCTGCCGTTCAACATGGACGAGCAAACGGCGTTGTCCCATGTGGCTGCGATTCCGCCGGCGCTGCTGCGGGAGACAACGCTCACAGGGACACCCGAAGACGTCCTCGAGCGGGCGGCGCAGTGGCGTGACTGCGGAGTCCGTTACATGGTGTTGACCAACGGCGGGCCCCTACAGCGGAGCCTGCGAAAAGGGCTGCTGTCGATGCAACCGTTCAGCAAAATCATCCGCGGACTGAAGAAGCTCTAGTGCGTCCCGGCCAATCAGCAACGGCGCCCCTTTTGTGCCCCCGGTGAATTGTCGGCCACAAAACGGCTGATCCCCCGTAAGATCCCTACATGAGAACGGCTTTCGTCGCTACATTCACGTTCGGGTTGATCCTCACAGTGTTCGGTCTGATCTGGGCGCTCCAGGGCTTCGGAGTGCTCGGTGGTAGCCCGATGAGCAACACCACGACATGGTCCATCAGTGGTCCGATCACGGCGCTGATCGGGATCGTGGTAGCGGTGGTCAGCTGGCGCAAACTCTCGTCGAAATAGGTCGGTTGCCAGCATGTTCACCTGTTCGCTGGTTCTCCACGCAGAACCCATAACACTGTCAGCAGCCGTAGTGCAGACACACCTCATCGACCGAAATATTCTGCGCAGGAACATTTTTGGCGCGGATTGAGAAAGCGCTCAGAGAATTCTCAGGCAGAGTCCCTCCCTCTACGCCTGTCAAATCGCATGAACCACGTTGGCACACAACCGACGCCAGTTGTTTACACGATTTAATATTGCCGCCACCTCTGACCGCTGGTCACCGCCAATACTCGAACACAACCAAGTGACGAAACGGCGGTGACGGTTCGTGGAGCAACTCAATACGCTCGACGCGGGTTTCCTGATGGCCGAGGACTCGGACCGTAACGTCAGTCTGGCGATCGGCGGAATCGCGATCATCGACGGATCTGCGCCCGACTTCGAAAAATTCAAAGGCGTTCTGGCAGAGCGTATTCAGACAATTCCGCGCTGCACGCAGATGCTCCGCACGCAGCCTTTCGACATCGGTGCGCCGCAATGGGTCGACGATCCGGGATTCGATCTCAACCGGCATGTGCGCCGAGTCGCAGTGCCCCGGCCGGGCGATGACACCGAACTCTTCAGAGTTGTCGCCGACGTGCTCGAGCGCCGTCTGCACCGGGATCGCCCGCTGTGGGAATGCTGGGTCATCGAGGGTCTGAAAGGCAATCGGTGGGCGATGCTGATGAAGATTCACCACTGCATGGCCGACGGAATATCAGCCACCCGCATCCTCAGCCGACTGTGCGACGACATCGAGGGCGACGCGTTCGCCCGGCCCGTCGCGAAGCGGACCACCCGACGCCCACATCTGAAGCCGGTACCCGACCATCCGCCGCGCAACAACGCGCTGACCAATCTCTGGCGAACCGCGACCGGCATCACCGATGCGGCAGCCCGGACGGTCAGCGGCACGGTCGACATCGCCACGAGTCTGCTGCGGCCGACACCCGGTTCGTCGCTGGTCGGTCCGGTCACCGCGATGCGCCGTTATCGCGCCGTGCGAGTCCCACTCGCCGACGTCGAGCAGGTATGCCGGAAGTTCGACGTGACCATCAACGACGTCGCGCTGGCCGCGATCACCGAGGGCTTTCGCTCTGTGCTGCTCCAGCGCGGTGAGGAGCCGCGGCCGGACTCGTTGCGCACACTGGTGCCGGTGTCGGTGCGTTCAGCCGACGCGCTCGACAAGCCGGGCAACCGCCTGTCGATCATGCTGCCCTGCCTGCCCGTCGAGGAGAGCGATCCGATCCAGCAGTTGCTCACCGTGCACAGCCGGCTGACCCGGACCAAGCAGGGCGGTCAGCGACAGGCGGGCAACATGGCGGTATCGGCGACCAGTTATGTCCCGTTCATGTTGTCCTCGTGGGTTATTCGACTGCTCACCCGGCTGCCGCAGCGCGGCATCGTGACACTGGCCACCAATGTGCCGGGCCCACACCTCCGGCTGGAGATGATGGGCCGCAAGGTCGCCCGCCTGCTGCCGATTCCACCGATCGCTCTGCAGCTACGCACCGGTGTCGCGATCCTGAGCTACGCCGACGACCTGGTGTTCGGTATCACCGCGGACTACGACGCCGGATCCGACATCGACGAATTAGCCGACGGCATCAAGATCGCCGTCGCGCGCCTGGACATGCTCACGCAGGATTCACTGTTGCTGTTCGACAGGAAATCGGTCTGACGGTCACCGACTAACCTGACTACCGGCACCGCGACGACGGGCCGGGAAGGCAGGGCGGGCAATGTCGGTCATCATCGACCCGCGCCGGCTGGACGCGGTGCTGTTCGACCTCGGCGATCAGCCCGATGCCGCAGTCGAGGCGCGACTGCGCGACGCCGGCGTGCGCGTCGGCAGATCCGACGCCACCGCTTGGGTCGAGTCGGCCAATCGGCTGGCCGTGCGGCCCGGCCGGTGCGCTGTCGTCGCATCTACCGAAGCTGGGGTGACGGCCGCGCGGGCCGGCGGGTTCGCATTCGTGGTCGCGATCGACTCGACCGGAGCACTGGACAGCCGCGGCGCCGACACCGTGGCCTCCGATGTGCGCGAGATCGGTGTCCGCACCGGGGATCGCCGGATGTCCGAGCTGCCCGATGGTCTGCAGGCATTGGACCTGACAACCGAACGACAGCCCGCGGTGTTCTACGACTTCGACGGCACGCTGTCCGAGATCGTCAAGGATCCTGACGCAGCCCGACTGGTTGACGGCGCCGCCGATGCGCTGACGTCGCTGAGCGCCGCCTGCCCGGTGGCGATTCTGAGCGGACGCGACTTGGCCGACGTGCGCGAGCGGATCGGCCTACCCGGACTCTGGTACGCGGGCAGCCACGGCTTCGAGCTGACCGGGCCCGACGGAAAACACCACCAGAACCCCGACGCGGGGGCAAGCATCCCGGTGCTGGCCGGGGCGGCCGCTGACCTGGCCGACCAGCTGGGGCACATTCCCGGTGTGGTGGTCGAGCACAAGCGATTCGGTGTCGCCGTGCATTACCGCAACGCGGCCCGTGACCGCGTCGGCGAGGTGACCGCGGCGGTGCGAACCGAAGGGCAGCGAACGGCGCTTCGTGTCACGACGGGCCGTGAAGTCATCGAGCTACGTCCAAATATCGACTGGGACAAAGGAAAAACGTTGCGCTGGGTGCTCGATCACATCCGCGACAACAAAGGAGCCGGCCAGCTGCTGCCGATCTACCTCGGCGACGACATCACCGACGAGGACGCGTTCGATGCGGTCGACGAGGACGGCATCGCGATCCTGGTGCGGCACAGCGACGACGGGGACCGCGCCACCGCCGCCCGCTACGCGCTGGACGATCCCAACCGGGTGCGGGAATTCACCGAGCGGCTCGCCCACCGGCTCGCGCACTGATCACAGGACCGCCTGCGACTGAATGGTTTTGGCGGCCAGCTTGCCGTCATCGCCGCGAATCTCCGTTTCGACCACGATGACCCGCTTGCCGATGTGCAGCGGGTGGCTGTGCGCCTTGACGGTGCCGGAGCGGGTGGCGGCGAAGAAATTGGTCTTGGATTCGATGGTCGCGGTGCCGCCCGCGCCCTCGGGGAGATTCAGGAATGCACACACCGCCCCCGACGAATCCGCCAGGGCCATGACGATCCCGCCGTGCAGCACGTCGTTGCCGGTGCACAGGTTCGGCGCCCAATCGAGGCTCAGCACAACCTCGTTCGGGCCGGCGGTGTCGGCGGCGATGCCCAACGTCACGCACAGCGGCACGAGCGAATGGATCATTTCGGTTGCGGCGGTGTCGGTCACGTATTCAGCCTCTCATTGCCTGCAACGCCTCGGCGGTGTCCACGTCGGCGGGATAGAACGACTCGATCGCCACTTCGGCGACCGTCACATCCAGCGGCGCGCCCACGACCGCGGTCATGCTGAAGAACGCCAACTCTTTTCCGTCGTGCCGCAGGCGCAACGGAACGGCGACGTCGGTGAGCTCGGGCCGCTCGGCCTCGCCGCCCGGGTACGACGACAGCTCGTGAAGCAGTTCGGCCAGCCGCGGGTCGCGGGTGGCCTGGACTTGGCGGTGCAGCCGTTCGAGGATATGTGCCCGCCACTCAGGCAGATTGGCGATGCGGGATGCCATGCCGTCTGGATGCAGTGAGACGCGCAACGCATTCACCGGGGGCGTGAGCAGTGCGGGGTCACATCCGTCGATGAGCACCGCGACGGCGGCGTTGCCGTCGAGCATTTCCCACCATCGGTTCACCACCAGTGCCGGATACGGCTCGTGGCCGGTGAGGATCTGACGCAGCGCCACCCGCAGGCGCGCCAGCTCCGGTTCGTCGAGCGAGTGTTCGGGATAGGCGGGCGCGTAACCGCCGGCCAGCAGCAGCGCGTTGCGCTCACGCAGCGGCACGTCGAGTTGCTCGCTGAGCCGCAGGATCATCCCCGAGGTCGGCTGCGACCGCCCGGTCTCCACGAAGCTCAGGTGCCGAGCCGAGATATCGGCCTGAATCGACAAGTCGAGCTGGCTGATTCGGCGCCGCTCGCGCCACTCGCGCAGCAGTTGGCCGACTGCGGGCGTTGCCCGAGAGCTCCGGGCCAGGGTCGTCATCGTGCCGATGCTAGCCGCGCAAAATCACCGCCACGATTACCTGCCGGGTAATGGAAAGTGCGTCAGGCGGTGGCGCGTGGGCGGGATCCGACGGCGCAAGTGTCAGCTGTCCTTCTCGTCGTCCGACTTTTTGTCTTTGTCGTCGTCCGACTTCTTGTCGTCTTTGTCCTCGCCGGTTGCCAGTTCCAGCGTTGCCCAATGACTCGGCGAGACGAAGACGGTCCAATCGCCGTCATCGCGCCCCATTTTCACGACCCCGTTGTCGACTTCCCATTTGGTGCTGTCGTCGTAGTCCGTCGATTGCCCGTCGCTGTAGGTGAGTTTGAATGCCATGACGCAGGCTGCCACCTCGGCGGCCCGATTAAACCTCGGTGTACTCCACCGCGCCGTCCTCGAGCACCAGCCGTGCAGCAGGGGCATCGGGGCCGGAGGCCCCAGAAGCCTCGGTGCGGAAAACCGCTTTCCCGGGTTCGGTGCGCCAGATCAGCGTCGTCAGCGTCTCGCCGGGAAAGACCGGTTTGGTGAACCGCGCGTCGATCGCCGTGATGGCGTTGGCGTTGCCGTTGCCGAGTTCGGCGATCAGTGCGCGACCGGAGAACCCGTAGGTGCACAGCCCGTGCATGATCGGCTTGGGGAAGCCGGCCAGTTCCTTGGCGAACCAGGGGTCGCTGTGCAGCGGGTTCCGGTCGCCGGAAAGCCGGTAGATCAGCGGCTGATCTTCGCGGGTGGGCAGGGCCACCCGGGCATCGGGCTCGCGGTCGGGAACCTCCGGTGCGACCGGCCGCTCGCCCGGCACTCCCCCGAAGCCGCCCTCGCCGCGGATCACCAGCGTGGTCAGTGTCTCGGCGATCAATGTCCCGGTGTCGGGATCGCTGCCCCGGCCGCGCAGCATGATGATCGCGTTCTTGCCCTCGCCCTTGTCCTGAATGTCGGTCACCTCGGTGACCACCGACAACTTCCCCGCGGCCGGCAGCGGCGCGTGCAACCGGATTCCCTGCGAGCCGTGCAGGAGCATGGCCCAGTTGAACGATCCGACCTTGCCGGCCGCGCCGAACGCCGGGCAGCAGATCACCGCGTACGTCGGTAGCACCTGCTGCTCGATGTCATGGCTGTTTTCGGTGGTGAACGACAAATCGTCGATCCCGGCGCCGACGCCGAGCGCGTAAAGCAAGGTGTCGCGGTCGGTCCACTCGAACAGCTGGGGTTCGGTGGTCGCGCCGACGGCTTTCGGGTCGATCGCCATGCGGGTCTCCTCTTCGGTCGGGTCACGCCATTCCATCACTCGCCGATGCGGTGGGCGAAGTGGCCCCGCATCCCCATTTTCTGCAGCCAACCCTGGCAAACGCATCACGCCGAGGCCCTCGGCAGGGCAGGCTATTCACATGCGCAATCGCACTCGCACCGTCATCTGGAAGGCTGCTGCCGCACTTGCCGCCGTCATCACCGTCGCCGCCTGCTCGGGGTCGCCGCAGGTACGCAGCATCACGTTGACTTTCATCCGGCACGCCGAGTCGCAGAGCAACGCCCAGCAAGTCATCAACACCGACGTCCCCGGACCGAGTCTGAGCGAGCAAGGCGAAGGCCAGGCCGAACAGCTCGCGCATCAACTCTCCCGCAACAACTTCGATGCCGTCTACGCCTCGGACATGGTCCGCACCCAGCAGACCGCGGCGCCGCTGGCCCACGCGCTCGGCAAGAGCGTCGAGATTCTGCCCGGTCTGCGCGAAATCGAGGCGGGCCGCTACAACAACACGACCACGAAGCGAAAAGACCTGACCTACCTGGTTGCCCCGGCGGACTGGCTCAACGGCGACGTGAAGGACGCCATCCCCGGGTCAGTCAGCGGTGAACAATTCAACGACCGGTTCACCGCCGCCGTCCAAAAGATCTATGACAGCGGCAACAACAAGCCGGTGGCCTTCTCGCACGCCGAGTCGATCATGTACTGGACGTTGATGAACGTGAAGAACCCGAAGGACAGCCTGGCGACCACCCATCCGCTGCCGAACCTCGCCCGCGTGGTCATCACCGGCAGCCCGGCGCTGGGCTGGACGTTGGTCGATTGGGACGGTATTCGCGACTTCAGCTACTGACCGAAGCGCGCGTGACCTAGCGGTACGGTACTGGACAGTACTACGCCGACCGGCCTAGGGTTGAGCGCGTGACCCAAACTGCCGATCCCGCCGCGGACTCGTCACCGTGGTCACCGCGTGAGACCGAGTTGCTCGCCGCGACGTTGCAGCTCCTGCAGGAACACGGCTATGACCGGTTGACCGTGGACGCCGTGGCGGCCAGGGCCCGCGCCAGTAAGGCCACCGTCTACCGGCGCTGGCCGTCGAAGGCCGAATTGGTGTTGGCGGCGTTCATCGAGGGCATCCGCCAAGTCGCCGTACCCCCCGAAACCGGCACGCTGCGGGGCGACTTGCTGCGCATGGGCGAGATGATCTGCATCCAGGGTCAGCAGCACGGCGGCACCATTCGCGCTGTGCTTGTCGAGGTATCGCGCTCCCCCGCCCTCAACGACGTAATGCAGCAGCAATTCATCGAGCAGCGAAAGGCGTTGTTTAACCACATACTTGCGCAGGCCGTCGACCGCGGCGAGATCGACCGGGCCGCCATCAACGACGAACTCTGGGATCTGCTGCCGCACTACCTGATCTTCCGGTCCATCATGCCCGGCAAGCCACCGACCGAGCAGACCGTGCAAGCTCTGGTCGACGACGTTATCATCCCGAGCCTCACCCGCCACCGAAAGGCCAACGGGTGAAAAGGATTTCGCCTACCAAAATCATTCGGCGACGGTGGATGATCCTGGTCACCGTCGCGGTGGTGGCGCTGGCCGGGTTCGCCGTGGCCCGGCTGCACGATGCGTTCGGCTCGAACAAGAACCCGGCGCACGGCAGTGGGATCTCCAACGAGATCGTTCCATTCAGTCCCAAGCAGGTCATCTACGAGGTGTTCGGCGCTCCGGGGTCCACCGCGACGATCAACTACCAGGACGTCCACGCCGCGCCGCAACGAGTCGACAACGTCCCGTTGCCGTGGTCCTACACGATCACGACCACCGATCCCGCGGTCATCGCCAACGTGGTTGCCCAAGGCAACGGCAACTCATTGGGCTGCCGCATCACCGTCAACGGCGTCGTCAAAGACGAAAGGACCGTGAACGAATTGAGCGCGTACACCTTCTGCCTGGACAAGTCCGGATGAGCAATCACAGCAGTCGCCGTCCCGTCGTCGCGCACACCATTCACCGCTTGGCGGTGCCCATCCTGTTGTTCTGGGTGGCGTTGGCCGCCGTCCCGAATATCCTTGTCCCGCAACTGGAAGAGGTCGGCAGGCTGCACAACGTCGGCCTCAGCTCCCCCGAGGCGCCGTCGTATCAGGCGTTCAAACACATCGGCAAGGTATTCCACGAGTTCGACACCGACAGTTCGGCGATGATCGTCCTGGAAGGCGACAAGCCGCTCGGTGCCGACGCGCACAAATTTTACGACGCGCTGGTCCACAAGCTGGAACAGGACAAGAAGCACGTTCAGCACATCCAGGACTTCTGGGGAGACACGCTGACGGCGGCGGGATCGCAGAGCGGCGACGGCAAGGCCGCCTACGTTCAGCTCTTTCTTGTCGGAAGTCAGGGCGAGGCGGCCTCCAACGAGTCGGTCGACGCGGTTCGCAGCACCGTTGACCACATGCAGCCGCCGCCAGGCGTCAAGGCCTACCTGACCGGCGCTGCCCCGCTGATCGCCGATCAATTCACCGAGGGCAGTAAGGGATCCAACAAGGTCACCGCGATCACCGTCGGCGTGATCGCGGTGATGCTGTTCTTCGTCTATCGATCGTTCGCCACCACGCTGCTGGTCTTGGCGACCGTCTTGATCGAGATGGCCGCTGCGCGGGGATTCGTTGCCTTCCTTGGCAATGTCGGGATTCTGGGGCTCTCGACATATGCGACCAATCTGCTGACGCTGCTGGTGATCGCCGCTGGAACGGACTACGCGATATTTTTCGTCGGCCGGTACCAGGAAGCGCGTTCCGCGGGCGAAGAGCGGGAAGACGCGTTCTACCTCATGTACCGCGGCACCTCGCATGTCGTGTTGGGCTCGGGCCTGACGGTCGCCAGCGCCGTCGCGTGCCTCAGTTTCACCCGCCTGCCCTACTTCCAAAGCCTGGGCCTGCCCGCGGCGATCGGGATCCTGGTGGCCCTGGCGGCGTCGCTCACGCTGGGTCCGGCCATCCTGACGATCGCCAGTCATTTCGGCCTCTTCGATCCCAAGCGAGTGCTGCAGACCCGCGGCTGGCGTCGCATCGGCACCGGCATTGTCCGTTGGCCCGCACCGATTCTCGTCGTTTCGATCGCCGTCGCTCTCATCGGTCTACTGGCCCTGCCCGGCTACAAGACCAGCTACGACACCCGGCCCTACATCCCCGGCACTGCCGCGGCCAACGTCGGATACACCGCTGCCGAGCGGCACTTCCCCCGCTCCCGGCTGGAGCCCGAACTGTTGATGATCGAGGCCGACCACGACTTGCGGAATCCGGCCGACATGCTGGTGCTGGACAAGGTGGCCAAGGGCGTCGTGCACATACCCGGCATCGCTCAGGTGCAGTCCATCACCCGGCCGCTAGGGGCCCCACTCGACCACAGTTCGATCGCATTTCAGATCAGTCAGCAAAGCATCGGCCAGGTTCAGAACCTCAAGTATCAGATGGACCGCGCGCGCGACTTGCTAAGGCAGTCCGATGAGTTGAGCAAGACGATCGGTATCTTGCAGCAGCAGTACACCCTGCAGCAGCAACTCGCTTCCGCCACGCACGACGAGACCCAGAAGTTCCACGAGACCCTGGCGATCATTTCCGAGGTGCGGGACAAACTCGCGAACTTCGACGACATCTTCCGGCCGATCCACAGCTACCTCTACTGGGAAAAGCATTGCTACGACATCCCGGTGTGCTTCGCCTTACGCAATACCTTTGAGGCACTGGACAGTATCGATCAGCTCGCCGAAAAGTTCGAAGACCTGACCACGAGCCTGGACAAGCTCGATGCGATCCAGCCGCAACTGGTGGGGCTGATTCCACAGCAGATCGCCAGCCAAGAGGTCAACCAGGAACTGGTGTTGAAGAACTTCGCCACCAACTCCGGTATCGCCAACCAGTCGGCCACCGCGAACGACAATCCGGCCGCACTGGGCCAGGCCTTCGACAAAGCCAAGAACGACGATCTGTTCTACCTGCCGCCGGAAGTCTTCAGCAACCCCGACTTCAAACGTGGCCTGAAGCTGTTTCTTTCACCCGACGGCAAAGCGGCTCGCATGATCATCACTCATGAAGGTGACCCGGCAGAGCCCGCGGCCATCTCCCATGTCGAGCCGATCAAGCTCGCCGCGCACGAGGCGGTGAAGAACACGCCGCTGGCCGGTGCCAGTTTCTATCTCGGCGGCACCGCGTCGACCTTCAAAGACATCGGGGACATGGAGAGTTACGACCTGCTGATCGTCACCATCGCCTCACTGAGCCTGATCTTGCTGATCATGATGCTGATCACCCGCAGCCTGGTTGCCGCCATCGTGATCGTCGGTACCGTGGCGCTGTCGCTGGGCGCATCGTTCGGGCTGTCGGTGCTGGTGTGGCAGTACCTTCTGGGCATCAAATTGTATTGGGTCGTACTGGCTTTGGCGGTCATCCTGCTGCTGGCGGTCGGATCCGACTACAACCTGCTACTCATCTCCCGATTCAAAGAGGAGATCCACGCCGGACTCAAGACCGGCATCATCCGCGCAATGGCCGGCTCCGGGTCGGTGGTGACCGCAGCCGGTCTGGTCTTCGCCGTCACCATGTGCGGGTTCGTGTTCAGCGGCCTACAGGTACTTGGCCAGATCGGCACCACCATCGGCCTCGGCCTGCTGTTCGACACTTTGATCGTCCGTTCCTTCATGACGCCGACCATCGCCACGTTGCTCGGCCGCTGGTTCTGGTGGCCGCTGCGGGTGCGACCGCGACCGGCCAGTCAGATGCTGCAGCCCTACGGATCACGGCCGGCCGTTCGTCAGCTGCTGCTATGGGACGACGAAGACGCCACGGTGACGTCGGGCTGATCGCGCCGACGATCGCGTCACAGATATCGTCTGACTCGTCGGCAATACTCTGCGTACTCCTCCGAGTAGTGTTGCCGCATAAAGCTTTCCTCGCGCAACACTTGCCGGTGGAACAGTAGGAGCCCAGCGGCGAGGTAGACCAGCGGAACCCAGTTGGGGAACACCAGGAACTGACCGATCAACACGAACGCGAAGCCGACGTAAATCGGATTGCGGCTGACCGCGAAAATGCCTGTGGTCACCAGCTTGTCGGGTTGGTCGACGTCGATGCCGACCCGGAAACTCCTGCCGAACGACACCAGGCTTGCGAACAACACCAGCAGACCGACGAAGCACAGCCCGACACCGATCCAGGCAATGACGTTGCAGTGGAAGAACTTCTGAGTGCTGACCAGCGGCCAACCGAATGCGGCAGCAAAGATCGTGTAGAAGTAGAACAGCGCCACCGGAGGGATCAAGAAGTCCGTCTTGTCAAGGGCGCCCAAGTGCATTGCCTGTGTGCCCGCCCGTCGTAGCAGCAGCACGCGGGTTATCACCGTACCAAGCAGGATCACGATCGCCAGAGCGGCTAAGTATCCGGTCACCGAGAGTCCTTCCCAGCGCATCATGTGGACTTGCAAGAATTCATCGCTTGATGAAGTCATCATGCGATGAATAATGCGCTCTGGCTGCAAACTCGTCAAGGTCCAGGTGACGCGGCGTCCGTTCCGGCGGCGGGGCCGGTTTCCACGATCGCGTCACACTGCGTTGACGTGCGGCCCAGCCGGGCGCACCATGTGTCTCATGCGTTATGTCGTTACCGGCGGTACCGGGTTTATTGGGCGCCGCGTGGTGTCCCGTCTGCTAGACAACCGGCCAGACGCGCGAGGTGTGGGTTCTGGTCCGGCGCTCGTCGCTAGGTCGTTTCGAGAGGCTGGCCGAACAGTGGGGCGATCGGGCGAAACCGCTGGTCGGCGAGTTGACCGAGCCGAGCCTCGGGTTGACCGACGAGGCCGTCGCCGAGCTGGGCGACGTCGATCACCTGGTGCACTGTGCGGCGATCTACGACATCACCGCCGCCGAGCCCGAGCAACGCGCGGCCAACGTGGACGGCACCCGGGCGGTCATCGACTTGGCCCGCCGGCTCGATGCGACGCTGCACCACGTCTCGTCGATCGCGGTGGCCGGAGATTTCCACGGCGAATACACCGAAGCCGACTTCGACATCGGCCAACAACTGCCGACGCCGTATCACCAGACGAAGTTCGAAGCCGAGATGCTGGTCCGCTCGACGACCGGGCTGCGCTACCGGATCTACCGGCCGGCGGTCGTGGTGGGCGATTCGCGCACCGGCGAGATGGACAAGATCGACGGGCCGTACTACTTCTTCGGCATGCTGGCCAAGCTGGCCGTACTGCCCCGGCTGACGCCGATCATGTTGCCCGACACCGGGCGCACCAACATCGTCCCGGTCGACTACGTCGCCGACGCCATGGTCGCGTTGCTGCACGCCGAGGGTCGCGACGGCCAGACGTTCCACCTGACCGCACCGAAAACCATTGGGCTGCGCGGCATTTACCGCGGAATCGCCGCGGCGGCCGGTTTGCCGCCGCTACGCGGCTCGCTCCCCCGGTCGGTGGCCGCACCGGTGCTCAAAGTGCGCGGCCGGCCCAAGGTTTGGCGCAACATGGTGGCCACCCAACTGGGCATCCCGGGCGAGGTCCTCGACGTCGTCGACCTGGCCCCGACCTTCACCTCCGAACAGACCCAGAAAGCTTTGCGCGGCACCGGCATTGCAGTACCCGAGTTCGCCAGTTATGCGCCGGCGCTGTGGCGGTACTGGGCCGAGCACCTCGATCCCGACCGGGCCCGCCGCGACGACCCGGACGGACCGCTGGTCGGTCGGCACGTGATCATCACCGGAGCCTCCAGTGGCATCGGCCGGGCATCGGCCGTCGCGGTCGCCGAACGGGGTGCGACGGTATTCGCACTGGCCCGTAACGGCGATGCACTCGATGATCTGGTCGCCGAGATCCGCGCCAATGGCGGCCAGGCCTACGCCTTCACCTGCGACGTCACCGACTCGGCGTCGGTGGAACACACCGTCAAAGACATCCTGGGCCGCTTCGATCACGTCGACTACCTGGTGAACAACGCGGGCCGGTCGATCCGCCGATCGGTCGTCAACCAGACCGACCGGCTGCATGACTACGAGCGGGTGATGGCGGTCAACTACTTCGGTGCGGTGCGGATGGTGTTGGCGCTGCTGCCGCATTGGCGTGAGCGCCGATTCGGTCACGTCGTCAACGTGTCCAGCGCCGGCGTGCAGGCACGCAGCCCGAAGTACAGCGCCTATCTGCCCACCAAGGCCGCGCTCGACGCATTCTCGGAAGTGGTTGCCACCGAAACGCTTTCCGACCACATCACGTTCACCAACATCCACATGCCGTTGGTGGCGACACCGATGATCGCGCCGTCGCGAAGGCTCAACCCGGTTCCGCCGATCACCGCTGAGCATGCGGCGGCGATGGTGGTGCGCGGCTTGGTCGACAAGCCGGCACGCAT
The DNA here is from genome assembly GCA_963815995.1 of uncultured Actinomycetota bacterium. Lineage (GTDB taxonomy): Bacteria > Actinomycetota > Actinomycetes > Mycobacteriales > Mycobacteriaceae > Mycobacterium. The sequence goes on along the minus strand of CAWFIR010000017.1, from coordinate 280,642 downwards.
TGACACTCCGGTGGGCACCCTCGCCGAGGCCGGAAACTACTTCACCCCCAAGCTGTCACGGCGCATCCTGCACCAGCTTTACCTCGGCTATCCCGATTCGGCAGCAGCACGCGGCGAGACTGATCCGAAACCTGTTGTGGAACAGCAGTTGTCACGTCGACCCAAACGCCCGGCCCGCGCTGTCGTGGCGCGCATGCGGGTTATGGGACCGGTCAAAGCCGCGGCGCGTCTGGTCCCCGGCGTGCACTGGTAAGCGCACACCCGTGGCCGTCAGAGCCCTAAGACTTCAATCCGCCGATAAAGAGCTCGTTGATAGGTTCCGTTGGCCGCTGCCTTGGTCGCGGTCTGCCACTGCTCCCCGGTATCGTCGCGGTGGTGGCCGCCGCACCAGTTTTCGCCGACGTCGACACCGGCGTAGACGATGCCATCGCGCTGATTTATCTGTTGGCCAGTCCAGACGCCGAACTCGTCGGCATCGCATCGACCGGCGGAAACGTTGGCGTGGAACAAGTCTGCGAAAACAACCTCGGCCTGCTCGATCTGTGCCGCGTCGATGGTGTGCCGGTGTCCAAGGGCGCCGCTCACCCGTTGAATTCGCCCAACCCGCTCGGCGACAGCGCGGTCCATGGGCCACGCGGACTGGGCTATGCCGAGCTGCCGTCGACCGATCGGGAGCTCTGCGGCGATGACGCCGCGTCGGCCTGGGTCCGCGCCGCCCGTGAACATCCCGGGGAGCTGATCGGGCTGGCCACCGGACCGCTGACCAACCTGGCGCTGGCACTGCGCAAGGAACCGGAGCTGCCGACACTGTTGCGCCGGTTGGTGATCATGGGCGGCGTGTACGACTACCGGGGCAACACAAACGCGGTGTCAGAGTGGAACATCGCAGTGGACCCTGAAGCGGCCGCCGAGGTCTTCGCTGCCTGGTCTCCGAATGAAGCAGAAGAGGCTGACCCGCAACGTCTTCCGATCTTGTGCGGCCTCGACATAACTCGGCAGATCGCGCTTACGCCCGAGATCCTGGTCCAGCTGGCCTCCGCTGCGAGTACCACGACCACAGCGCTGAGCGTCGACGACGAGCCGGGCACCCGGTCGTCGTCGCCGAACGCGTTGATTCGGCTGATCGAGGACGCGATGCGCTTCTACCTGGAGTCCTATCACCGCCTCGGCCATGGTTATCAAGCACATCTGCACGACCCGCTGGCTGCTGCGGTCGCACTGGAGCCCCATCTCGTCGACGCCCGGCAGGCCACGGTCGACGTCGAGCTGACCGGCACGCTGACCCGGGGCATGACGGTCACCGACTGGTCAGGACGCTGGGGCCGAAAGGCCAACGCGCTGATCGGCGTTGGCGTTGACCCGACGGTGTTCTTCGACCGGTTCGTCGATCGGGTGGGGCCGTTCGCCGCGCGGCTGGGCTGACTGGCTTTTACTCGTATATTCCCTCCAGATACCACCTCCGTTGCCGGTAACAGAGCAGCAGCGCGGTACCGGGATCGGACGCCCGCTCACCTTCCAGGAGCACCTGGACACGCGCGGTGCGGCCCGCCGTGCGATCCGGATCCCACCACCGTTCGTCGACCGGCCACGGTCCGGCCCACCAACGCAGCCGGTCGTCACGGTCGCGGGCAGTCAGCCGCGCCGGGTCGGCGGAAAGCAGTCCACGGCTGGTAACTCGAACCGAATCGCCTTGACTGTCAAGTAATTCCACCGGGTCATCGGCTAAGACCGTTGGAGATGGCTCCGGCAATTGACCGGGCCATGGCAGACCCGCGTCGGCGCGCGGCACCAGCTCGTCACCCAGCGGCGTCAACGTGATGCGCTCGGCCGGCCCGCGACCGCCGGACAGCACCGGCACTTGCACCGCCTCCGGACCGAGCAGGCCCTGCACCCGTACCAGCGCTCGACGGGCCCGCATCCTGTCCTCTTCGCCGAGACCGCCCCATAGCGGCAACTGCAGCGCCCCCGCCGACACCACCTCCACCGCGTGCAGCCGTAACAGCACTATCGGCGCGGTAGGTCGATCCACGACGATCCGGGTGTTCAACCAGCCGTCCAGCTGCCAGCGCACTCGGTCGGCCGTGGCGTCCTCGGTCAACGGCTCGGCACAGCGCCAAACCCGGCTCAGCTCTTCACCATTGGCGGTGACGGCGTGGACAGCCAGCCGAGTGCAGCCCACCCCGACTGCCATCAACGTCTGATGCAACGCGCTGGCCAACGAGCGTCCGGCGAATGCCGCGGCGTCGACCCGGTCGATCGGTGGATCGCAGTGCAGCACCGCATCGAGTTCGGCCGGTGGCTCTCGCCCGGACGGCCCGCGTTCCGGCTCGCCGCGGGCGAACCGGTGCGCGCTCACCGCGTCGGCCCCGAACCGGGAAGCCACATCGGTGCGTGACAGCGCGGCGAACTGCCCGATGGTGCGGATTCCCATCCGCCACAGCAGATCTGCCAGATCCGCCCGCCCCGGACCGGACAGGCTTGGCTCGGTGGCAAGTTGCCGTATCGACAGCGCCGACAGAAATCGCGCGTCTTCTCCAGTCGCCACGACGCGGCCCGCACGGGCGGCGAATACCGCGGTGGACAGCTGATCGGCTACCCCGACCTGACACTCGGCACCGGCGGCGGCCACTGCATCGGTCAGTCGTTCGGCGACCCGCTGTTCGGACCCGAAGAAGCGGGCCGCCCCGCGGGCCGGCAACACCACCAGGCCGGGACGCAACACCTCGGCGCGAGGCACCAGGTCGTCCACCGACGCGACGACCCCTTCGAAGAAGCGGGCGTCGCGGTCGGCGTCGGCGGCCACGACGTGCAGTTGCGGACAGCGGGCCGACGCCTCGCGGCGCCGCAGACCTCGCCGCACGCCCACCGAACGGGCCGCCGACGAACAGGCGATCACCCGGTTGGCCAGCGTGACAGCGACCGGGGCCGTCGCCGGCAGTCCCGCGGCGGCCGCGGCGGCAACCGCGGGCCAGTCCATGCACCAAATCGCCAATACCCGGGAAGCCACACTTACCGTTGCGAGTGAGTGATCTTTGGTGGTCACGCGACTCGCACCCCGTCTCGGGGTTGTTCCCCAGCCGTTTGGCTGGTTCCCTTCCGCGCTTCATAGCCACCTGCCCGGCTAGGCCGGGTCTTGCGGTCGGCTCCACGCTTGACGGCGGCCCCAACTGGGCCGACGACGCTAACCGGTTCCTCGTAGCGTGCGAGGTTGATGGATGCGTTGTCATCACGTTGATGCGACGCTGAGCAGCGATCACATTGCCAGTGCTCGTCCCATCCGATGTCCTGCACATGCCCGCAAAGATGGCAGGTTTTCGACGACGGGAACCAACGGTCAGCGACCACGAGCTGCGCCCCGTACCAGCCTGTCTTGTAGGACAGGTACCGGCGCGGGGTGCCCAGGGCAGCATCTGAGAGCCCGCGCCGACGAGCGCGGGCTCCAGCGAGGCTCTGTTGCCGCAGCATCCCCGCAGCGTCCAAACCTTCCACAACGATGCGGCCGTGAGTTTTAGCCAATCGTGTTGTCAGGACATGCAAATGGTGAGTGCGGACATCGTTGACCCGGTGGTGCAGCCGGGAGATCTGAGTGGCGCGTTCACGGTAGCGTCGTGACCCTTTCGTGCAGCGCGACCGTGCCCGAGAAACCTGCCTCAACCTTGTGAGCGCTGCTTCTAGCGGGCGAGGGTTGACGACACGTTCAATTACTTCGCCGCGCTCGTTTGCCACGGTCGCCAACCGCCGCACCCCGACATCGACACCCACCCGCGAACCAGGAAGCGCGACGCCGGGTTGTTGCGGGCGCTGGACCAGAACCCGCACGCTGGCATCCAGCCGTGTGCCGTTGCGGCGCACCGAAATCGCCAGCACCCGACCCCGACCGGCACGCATGAGTCGTTCTATACGGCGGGTGTTCTCGTGCGTGCGCACGGTGCCGATCACCGGCAAGGTGAGGTGGCGGCGATCGGGCTCGACGCGCATCGCCCCAGTGGTGAAGCACACCCGGTCAGGATCACGGCCTTTACGTTTAAAGCGCGGAAACCCGACCCGCTTGCCGACGCGCGTACCAGCACGGGCGCTCTGCCAGTTCCAATACGCGTCCACCGCACAGCGGATTCCGTCGGCATAGGCTTCTTTCGAGCACTCGGGCCACCACACCCGCCCGGTCTCGGCGTTGACGCACACCTCGCTCTTAACCGTGTTCCAGCGTTTCCGCAGCACCCGAAGGGACGGCTTCGCTGTTGCAACACCAGCAGCGTGCCACGCCTCGATATCTGCTTTCAGAGCCGCGACGGTCCAGTTGTATGCCTTGCGCCGAGCCCCGAAATGCCGTGCCAGCGACCTGACTTGCTCCTCACTCGGGTCCAGCGTGAACCGAAACGCCTGCACACACCAGCCCTCCGGGATCTCGAACGCCGCCCTCATGCCGCCTCGCAATCGTCGGCAGCGGCGGCGGTAATCGCTCGCCTCGCCCGGTTCTGCGCAGCCCGTTTTCCATACAAGCGAGCACACATCGAGGTCAAGATCTCGGTCATATCCCGCACCAGGTCGTCATCAACCTCGACCGAATCCACCACAACCAGTTCCCGGCCCTGCGCAGCGAGCGCGGCCTGAACATACTCAGAGCCGAACCGGTAGAACCGAACCCGACCCGATGCTCGACCACGATCCGCGTCACCGCCGGACCGCGCAGCAGAGCAAGAACCTTGCAACGGTGCCCGTTCAACGCAGACCAACCTCGGTGACGACCTTGCCCACCGGGATCTGCTGGGCCGTGACCCACGCCGCCAGATTCATACGCCCGTTCCTACAGCACACCACCGACAACCACCGAGCACTTAACCCGCAACAGCTGGCAACCCCGTCCGAGCCCGCCTGATCGCCCGCCCGGCGCCACACACCTCGAGCCGCACCTTGCTGATCCGTCCGAAACCCGGCTTATCCGAAGTAGTTTCGTAACCGCAGACTCGAGCTTCCAGTCGTATCGACGCACCCTGCCAGTCGCCGTCGGTGACCAGCAACGTGCAGCCTTTCTGGCGAGCACGGGCCACCACGGCCCGGGCCCGGGTCAGTGGCACCGAGCGCCCGCCCAGCGCGAGCACGATCAGATCCATCCCGTCCATCAGCACCGCCGCCACCTCCACCGGGTCGGTCCCGGGATCGGGGATCACCGCAAGCCGGCTCAGATCGGCTCCCATTTCCACCGCCGCCAGCAGGCCGACATCCGGCTGGCCGACAATGGCCGCGTTCCCACCGGCGGCCGTCACCGCGGCCACCATGCTCAGCGGCAGCGACCGGGCACCCATCAGCACCGCAACCGTTCCCCGTGGCAACGCGTCGGGCAACACAGTGGCCAGCAACTGCGGAACCGGGAGCCTGGCCTCCGAAGCCGGAAGCAGGTCATGCTCGTCGACATGACTGTGCCGAGGTGTACCAACCTTCCCGGATACCGACGCCATCTGCCGGCGCAATTGTTTCAGCTGTTCAGCACGGTCGTGATGAGGCTGATCGGTGGCGAGAATCGCCGTCATCACACCTCCTGGTGGCACGGGTGTTACCAATGATGTTCGAATGTATGTTCGATAAACTCAGTCAACACCCACCCACCGACACCGTCAAGAAACGTGAGAGGCTGGTTTATGCAACCGGTACCCCTGTGGCTGCTGTGCTTTCCGAGGCGCCGCGAGTTCAGCCCGGAAGACCGGCCGTAGCGCGAATTTCCCGACGCGCCGCCGTCGGGTCGGCCTCTCGAAACATATAGTGGCTCAACGCAACTCGTGCGATCGCACCGGCACGATCACGGGCGCTCGCCGCGGAATCGAAGCCGTCCTCACCAGCGCACTGGTCCAAGACCAGCATCAACTTCTCCCGGATCATCGGCAACGCCCGCGCCATCTGGTCCTGCGCGAAGCCCGGATCCAGATCGAGCCGGCGCCCGAGCGGCTGATCCTCCACGAACGTCGCCACCAGGTCGACCGCAGCTTCCCAACGTGCGATGCCGGTGACCCCGCTCATCGCCCGCTCCATCGCCGCGTCGAAACGCCGACGTTCATGCGCTCCCAGCGCATCGATCAGGTCGTCTTTGGACACGAAGTAGCGATAGATGGTCGGCCGTGACACCCCAGCCAGAGCTGCCACATCAGACAACGACAACTTGCGTGCGCCCGTCGTCAGCACGAGCCGCCGGGCCGCCTCGAGTATCCGATCGGCCAGATCGCCGCGAGCTGAACCCAATCCGGGCGGTTCGGCGATCGACACGACTACGACTCCTGCGTTCAGCCCGGAATTCAGGCGGCTACCGGATCGAGCCGGCCGAGTCCACGCAGCCACGAGATCAGCAGCCGCAGCCCGTCGTCGAAGGGGATGGGGTCATAACCGAGGCGGCGGACGGTCAAGTTGTCGTTGGTTCTCAGCTTGCGCTCGCTGTTGGCCGCCGCTTTCGCGATGGCCATCAAGGTGGGCCCGAATTCGGCGGTCAATGCCTCGGGATCCGTGCGGTAATCGAGATCCTCGACACGATGGTCGATTCCGGCGATCTCGCAGGCACGATTGATTCCGCCCGCGGTGCTGAAGTTTTCCTGCGGCCGGCCGACCAACAGGTAGCGCTCACCGGGCACACCGCGATCCAGCGCCGCAATCGAGCCCGTCGCGACGTCCTTGCCCGCCACCCACGTCACGGGAAATGCAAGATAGCGCTTGATCTTTCCACGCATACCCGCCAGCAGCACTCGGTTGAAGCTGGTTCGGTGCAAGGCGCGTTCGACGACCGGTGCAGGGCCGAAGATCGCGCCGGGGTGACACGTCAGCACGTCGTCGCCCGCGGCGGCGCGCCGGTGTGCTTCCTGAAAAGCGGCGAGCTTGGTCACGGTGTAGGGGTCTTTGGGTGGGTTGTCCAGCACGGGTGCCTCTTCGAAGTCGACCCCGGTGCTCAGATCGAGGAAGGTGGCGGTGCTCAGGGCCACCACCCGACGCATGCCGTGGGACTTCGCCGCATCCAGGACGTTGGTGGTGCCGACCATGTTGACGGCCTTGAAGTCTTCGAGGTCCTGGCTCGCGCCGCCGAGTAACGCCGCACAGTGGATGGCCGCCTCAGCACCCTTGGCCGCGCGCAGCACGTCGTCGGCGTCGCGGATGTCACCCTTGACCAGCTCGACTCCGATTTCGGAGAGCGCGGAGGCTTCGTCCGGATCGCGGACCAGGGCCCGAACCTGATCACCCCGCTGGATCAACTGCTCGCAGACGTTGCCGCCGGTCTGCCCGGTCGCGCCGGTGACGAAGATCGTGCTGGGCATGGCCGTCCTCCTACGGTGTTACATATCGAACATATTCAGTCACGACTGTAAACCTTGACGTGGGATTGTTCTATATTCAGATTCATGGCACTCGACCCCTCAAACATCCTTCTCACCGACCGCGTCGCGGTGGTCACCGGCGGCGGCGCGGGCATCGGCCGCGGCATCGCGGCGGGTTTCAAAGCATTCGGTGCGAAGGTGGCGATCTGGGAACGCAACCCCGAGTCGTGCGCGTCCGCCGCAGCGGAGATCGGTGCGCTGGGCATCCCCACCGACGTCCGAGACAGCGCCGCGGTCGACGCCGCGCTCGCTCAGACCACAGCCGAGCTTGGGACGGTGACGATCCTGGTCAACAACGCCGGCGGCGTCTTCTGGTCGGGGATCCTCGATACCACCGAGAACGGCTGGGACGCGCTGTACAAGTCCAATCTGCGCCACGTCTACCTGTGCACCCAGCGGGTGGCCCGGGGCATCGTCGAGCAGAAGTTGACGGGCAGCATCATCAGCGTCACGTCGATCGAAGGCGTCCGCGCCGCACCGGGCTACGCGACCTACGCGGCGGCCAAGGCCGGCGTCATCAACTACACCAAGACCGCAGCCCTCGAACTCGCCCCGCACGGCATCCGGGTCAACGCCCTGGCCCCCGACATCACCTTGACCGAAGGGATCATGCAGATTGCCCCGCCGGGTTCCGAAGAGCGGTTCGGCCGCACGGTTCCGATGGGACGCGCAGGCCATGTCGACGAGATGGCAGGCGCAGCAGTATTTCTCGCGTCCGACATGTCCAGCTACATCACTGGCCAGACGATCCACGTCGACGGCGGTACCCAGGCCGCCAGCGGCTGGTACCACCATCCGGAAAACGCCGCGTACGTGCTCGGCCCGAGTGGCTGAGCCTCCTAATCGCCGGTGTCCATCATGACGTGCGCCGACATTCCGCCGTCGATCGAAATCATTTGTCCGGTGATGTAGCGAGACTGCTCCGAAGCCAGGAAAACGACTAGGTCAGCGACGTCTTGTGGTTGTCCGAGGTACGGCGTCAGCGTGGCGCGGCCGAGGCGACCGATGAGGTCCTCGGATAGATGCGCGCGTACGGCGTCGGTCAGGATCAATCCGGGCACGATGGTGTTCGCCCGCACGCCGCGCTTCCCCTCACTGGTCGCGACATACATCGTCAGGGCGTGCACGCCGGACTTCGACACACCGTAGGCCAGCCGGGTCCGGTCACCCGAGAGCGCCGCGCCCGACGACATGTTGACGATGGAACCGCCGCCGCCCTTTCGCATTTCGGGCACCGCGTACTTGCACATCAGCAGCTGGCTTCCGAGGTTGACTTCCAACGACCGCTGCCACACGTCCAGTGTCATCTCGCTGACGGTGGTATCCCGCGACAGGAAGCTACTGGTGGTCAAAGCCGCATTGTTGTGCAGGACATCGAGGCGGCCGAACTCCGCCACGGTGGATCGCACGACATGCCCGGCGGTCTGCTCTTCTGCGAGGTCGCCGCCGAGCGCGATCGCCTGCGCCCCCGTTCGCCGGATCTCGTCGACGACCTCGGCGGCCTTCGCCTCGTCGATATCGACGACCGCGACGGCGGCGCCTTCACGCGACAATTCATGTGCCGTTGCCGCACCGATCCCGCCGGCGCCCCCGGTGACTATCGCAACCTTGCCGGCAAGTCTGGACATCGAGTTCTCCCAACGCCGGTCTTTTCGGTGACGCTAAAGAAAGTTAGCCTGATTCGATGCCGCGTATTGCGCCAATCCCGATGCAAGAGCTCAGCTCACACTCCCGCGAAATCGTGGAGGCCGGCGTCGCGGCCGGGCTCTATGCGACCCCGGTTCCCCTGCAGATCTTCGCGTATCGCAGCGCGCAGCTCGAACAGGTCAACATGGCCAGGACTCACCTCGGGGCCGGTACCCTGCTCGGCGGCCGGATACTGGAGCTGTTGCGGATCCGCAGCGCCCAGCTGGGCGAGTGCGAGCCCTGCAGCCAATCACGCAAGCATGACTCGATCACCGACGAGGATGTCGCGTGCCTGCTCGCCCCGGGCCACGGCACGCTGACGCCGCAGGAGCAGATGGCCGTCGAGTTCATCGACCTGCTCTCCGCTGATCATCACGCGATGGACGACGAGTTCTACCAGCGGTTAGGAGAGCACTTCAGCGCCGCACAGATCGTCGAGCTCGGGTTCACCTGCGCCGGAGTAATGGGACTGCACCGCTTCATCCACACCCTCGACGTCTACGGCGAGTCGACACCTGTCATCGCCTACTCCTCCGACCAGGTCGATTCGGCGAGGTGAATCAGCCGCTTCGCTATTCCCACTCGATGGTGCCGGGCGGCTTGCTGGTGACATCGAGCACCACGCGGTTGACCTCGGCCACCTCATTGGTGATCCGGGTCGAAATCCGTTCCAGCACTTCGTAAGGCACCCGCGTCCAGTCGGCAGTCATGGCGTCCTCGCTGGAAACCGGTCGCAACACGATCGGATGCCCGTACGTCCTGCCGTCACCCTGCACGCCCACTGACCGGACGTCGGCCAGCAGCACCACCGGGCACTGCCAGATCTGCTGGTCCTGACCCGCCGCGGTCAGCTCCTCGCGCGCGATCGAGTCGGCGCGGCGCAGCGTGTCCAGCCGCGCCGCGGTGACTTCGCCGACGATGCGGATCGCCAGGCCCGGCCCCGGAAATGGCTGGCGCGCAACGATTTCCTCGGGCAGGCCCAGTTCGCGCCCGACTGCGCGTACCTCGTCTTTGAACAGAAGTCGCAGCGGCTCGACAAGGGTGAACTTGAGATCGTCCGGCAAACCGCCGACATTGTGGTGGCTCTTGATGTTCGCGGCACCGGTCCCACCGCCGGACTCCACCACGTCGGGATATAGCGTTCCCTGCACTAGGAACTCAGTCTCGTTGTCCCCCAATGCATCCCGCACTGCGCCTTCAAAAGCACGGATGAACTGCCGTCCGATGATCTTGCGCTTGCCCTCGGGATTGGTCACCCCGGACAGCGCTTCGAGGAAGGTCGCCTCCGCATCGACCGTCACCAGGTTGGCGCCGGTTGCGGCAACGAAGTCACGCTGCACCTGGGCGCGCTCGCCGGCCCGCAACAGCCCGTGGTCGACGAACACACACGTCAACCGGTCCCCGATGGCGCGTTGCACCAGCGCGGCGGCCACCGCCGAATCCACCCCGCCGGACAGCCCGCAGATCGCGTGGCCGTCGCCGACCTGATTGCGGACCTGTTCGATCAATGCCTCGGCGATGCCGGCCGGCGTCCAATCCGCGGTGATGCCGGCGAACTCGAGCAGGAACCGGGTGAGCACCTGCTGCCCGTGCGGCGTATGCAGGACCTCGGGGTGGTACTGCACGCCGGCCAGTCGCCGCGACCGATTCTCGAAGGCGGCTACCGGCGCACCCGCGCTGGTGGCCACCACCTCGAACCCGTCCGGCGCCGAGGTGACGGCGTCACCGTGACTCATCCAGACCGGCTGGGTGTCGGGGAGATCCGAATGCAGTTCACCCCCAACGACTTTCAGCTCAGTTCGGCCGTATTCGCTGGTGCCGGTGTGCGCGACGGTGCCGCCGAGCGCCTGGGCCATCGCCTGAAATCCGTAGCAGATACCGAACACCGGTACGCCAAGGTCGAACAGGGCCGGGTCGAGTTGCGGTGCACCTTCGGCGTACACGCTGGCCGGGCCGCCGGACAACACCACCGCCTGCGGATCGCGGGCCTTGATCTCGTCGACCGACGCGGTATGCGGGATCACTTCGGAGAACACCCGCGCCTCACGCACCCTGCGGGCGATCAACTGGGCGTATTGCGCGCCGAAATCGACGACCAGCACGGGACGGGGCGATGCTGACTCCACCGGCACAGTCTAGAGGCGCGCCCTCGCCTACTCGTCGCTTGACGTGAGTGTAGTCATATGTCTACACTCACGGTCATACAACTGTAGTCAAATGACTACACCAAAGCCGAGAGGACACCACCATGACGGCTCCGTCGACATCGACATTGACTGTGACGCAGTTGGGCAGCCGCATCGGTGCCCGCATCGACGGCGTGCGACTGGCCGGCGATCTGGACACCGGCACCGTCGAGCAGATCCGCAATGCACTGTTGCGCCACAAAGTGATCTTCTTCCGCGATCAGCACCACCTCGACGACGCGCAGCAGCATGCTTTCGCCACCCGCATCGGCACACCCATCGCCCACCCCGCGGTGCAGCAGGAGAACATGCCGATCATCACGCCGATCAACTCCGACTACGGCAAGGCCAACCGCTGGCACACCGACGTGACGTTCGTCGCGAACTACCCGGCGGCGTCGATCCTGCGCGCGGTGAGCCTGCCGAGCTACGGCGGATCGACGCTGTGGGCCTCCACCGCCGCGGCCTACCAGGAGCTGCCCGGGCCGCTCAAACACCTCGCCGACAATCTCTGGGCGTTGCACAGCAACCGCTTCGACTATGTCGCCCCACCCGAGGCGCAGACCGCCGACCAGAAATCGCACCGGGCCCGGTTCGAGAAGATCGACTTCCGCACCGAGCATCCCGTGGTACGGGTGCACCCCGAGACCGGTGAGCGCACCCTGGTGGCCGGGGATTTCGTGCGCGGCTTCGTCGGGATGGACAATTACGAGTCGCAAACCCTCCTCGAGTTGCTGCAACGACGAATCACGATGCCGGAGAACACTGTTCGATGGAACTGGGCACCGGGCGACGTTGCCATCTGGGACAACCGCGCTACCCAGCACCGGGCAGTCGACGACTACGATGACCAGTACCGGCTCATGCACCGTGTCACCGTGCAGGGCGACGTGCCAGTCGACGTGCACGGCCAATGCAGCCGGGTGATCAGCGGAGCGCCGCTACAGGCGGTCGACACCGCCGCCGGCTGAGGCGTAGGCAACAGATTATTCACTCGCGGGCGCCAGGTACGGTCCTGCCATGACCTCCCCTGATGCCAGCACCCGCGACCGCCTGCTGGACGCGGCGCTCGCGTTGTTCGCGCGCCAGGGGTACTCGGCCACGTCGGTGGCCGACATCCAGCAGGCGTGTGGCCTGTCACCTGGATCCGGCGCGCTCTACAAACACTTCCCGTCCAAGAAAGCGCTACTGCAGGAGGCGACCCGGCGCCATGTCGAGCAGATGGGCGCCATGCGGGACGCGTATGACCGGACCCGGCCTTCCGACACGAAGTCGGCGTTACGCCAAGGCGCCGAGCAGATCTGGGCCAGCATCGACAGCAACTCCCAGCTGCTCCGGGTGATGTTCCGCGAGCCCGAGGCGCTCGACGACATGATCGACGAGCTGTGGTCGGCCGTCGCAGCCAACGCCTACCAGCGGACCGCGCGGGCGTTGAGCGCCGCCAAGGATGCCGGCGTCTCACAGGTCGAAGATCCCGAGGCGACCAGCACCGTCTTGGTAGCCGCGCTCGCATATCTGCCGATCGTGCAGCTGCTGATCCAGCGAACGCCCGGCAAGCTCGATGCCGATCGATTCCGTGAAGCCTGGCTGCGGCTGGCCGAAGGCGTATTCACCGGCGCACCTCCGACCTGACCGCTCAACGCAAGGTCCGGTAACCGAACAGCCGGAAAACACTCCGTCAGCCGGAACGTCTGGCGAACCAGCATCGGGCATGGTGAGGTGGTAACTGGCCGCGGCCGAAATCGCTCCTGACCGAAGTCACCCTAGAAGGGAGGCCCGCAGTGCTGGGTCTACCGGAAGCCGTGCACGCCTGCCTGTTCGATCTCGACGGTGTTCTGACCGACACCGCGAGTGTCCACACCAAGGCATGGAAGGTCATGTTCGACGCTTTCCTGCAGCAGCGGGCTGAGCAGACCGGCGAGAAATTCGTGCCGTTCGACCCGGTCGAGGACTATTTGAAATACGTCGACGGCAAGAAACGTGAAGACGGCGTCCGGTCGTTTCTGGCCAGCCGCGGCATCGAACTGCCCGACGGACACCCCGACGACTCGGGCGACAAAGACACCGTCTACGGCTTGGGCACCCGGAAAAACGATGCCTTCCAGGAGACGTTGGAGAACGACGGCGTCACGGTATTCGAAGGCTCGCGCCGCTACCTGGAAAAGGTGGCCGCCGCGGGTCTCGCTGTGGCGGTGGTGTCGTCCAGCGCCAACACCCGCCAGGTCCTGGAGATCACCGGCCTCGACAAGTTCATCCAGCAGCGCGTCGACGGTGTGACGCTGCGCGAGGAACACATCGCGGGAAAGCCGGCACCCGATTCGTTCCTGCGCGCCGCCCAGCTGCTGAACGTCACGCCCGCCGAGGCGGCGGTGTTCGAAGATGCCATTTCCGGGGTTGCCGCCGGACACGCGGGGCATTTCGGCCTCGTCGTGGGCGTCGACCGCGTGGGCCAAGCCGACGAATTACGAAGCCACGGTGCCGATGTCGTGGTCACCGACCTCGCTGACCTGATCTAGGAGGCACGCATGATCAATGAAGACGCCTTCCCCGTCGAACCCTGGCAGGTCCGCGAAACCAAGCTCGACTTGAATATGTTGGCCCAATCCGAGTCGCTGTTCGCACTGTCCAACGGGCACATCGGACTTCGCGGCAACTTCGACGAAGGTGAGCCGCACGGACTCCCGGGCACCTACCTCAACTCGTTCTACGAAGTCCGGCCGCTGCCATATGCGGAGGGCGGGTTCGGCTATCCCGAAGCCGGCCAAACCGTCGTGGACGTGAGTAACGGCAAGTTGTTTCGCCTCATGGTCAACGACGAGTTGTTCGACGTCCGCTACGGCCAATTGATCGACCACGAGCGGGTTCTCGACATGAGGGCCGGGACGCTGGAGCGCCGCGCGCAGTGGCGTTCACCCGCCGGACGGCAGGTGAAGGTGACCTCAACCCGGCTGGTATCGCTGGCCCATCGCAGCGTCGCAGCGATTGAGTATGTCGTCGAGGCCATCGACGAATTCATCCGTATCACAGTGCAATCCGAGCTTGTCAGCAACGAGGACCAGCCGGAGACGTCGAGCGACCCGCGGGTCGCGGCGGTGCTGGACAGTCCGCTGGAGCCAGTCGACCACGAGGTCGCCGAAAACCGGGCAGTGCTGATGCACCGCACCAGGGCCAGCGGGCTGATGATGTCGGCCGGCATGGAACACGAGATCGACGTCCCGGGACGCGTCGAGGTGCACACCGAAGCGCGCCCGGATTTGGCCCGCACCACGGTGATCTGCGGACTGCGGCCCGGTCAGCGACTGCGCATCGTGAAGTACCTGGCGTACGGCTGGTCGAGCCTGCGCTCGCGCCCCGCACTGCGCGACCAGGCCGCGGGCGCATTGGCCGGCGCCCGCTATGCCGGATGGCAGGGCCTGCTTGACGCGCAGCGCGAATACCTCGACAACTTCTGGGAAAATGCGGATGTCGAGGTCGAAGGCGATCCGGTGATCCAGCAGGCGGTCCGGTTCGGGCTCTTCCACCTGGTGCAGGCAAGCGCGCGCGCCGAAGGCCGCGGAATTCCCAGCAAGGGGCTCACCGGAACCGGTTACGACGGCCATATCTTCTGGGACAGTGAGGGATACGTTCTGCCCGTCCTGACCTACACCTTGCCGCACGCCGCGGCCGATTCGCTGCGATGGCGAGCCTCGACTTTGAACCTGGCCAAGGACCGCGCTGCCGAATTGGGTTTGGCCGGCGCGGCGTTTCCGTGGCGGACCATTCGCGGTCAGGAGTGTTCCGGTTACTGGCCGGCCGGTACCGCGGCCTTCCACATCAACGCCGATATCGCGATGGCGTTCGAGCGGTACCGCATCGTCACCGGCGACCAGTCGCTGGAACAGCAATGCGGGCTCGAGGTCCTGATCGAAACCGCGCGGCTCTGGCGCTCACTCGGCCACCACGACCGGCACGGGGTGTGGCACATCGACGGGGTGACCGGTCCTGACGAGTACACCGCGATCGTCCGCGACAACGTCTTCACCAATCTCATGGCGGCACACAACCTTCAGGTAGCCGCCGCGGCGTGCGCCCGCCATCCGGAGCAGGCCCGGGCGCTGGGTGTCACCACCGAGGAAACCGCCGCCTGGCGCGATGCGGCCAACGCGGCACACATCCCGTACGACGAAGAGCTTGGCGTGCACCAGCAGTGTGAAGGCTTCACCACCTTCGCCGAGTGGGACTTCGAGAACCGGAACAAATACCCGCTGCTGCTGCACGAGCCCTATGTACGGCTGTATCCGGCGCAGGTAGTCAAGCAGGCCGACCTGGTCTTGGCGATGCAGATGCAAAGCCACGCATTCACGCCCGAGCAGAAGGCCCGCAACGTCGACTACTACGAGCGGCGCACGACGCGCGACTCGTCGCTGTCGGCGTGCACCCAGGCGGTGATGTGCGCCGAGGTCGGGCATATGGAACTCGCGCACGACTACGCGTTTGAGGCGGCGCTGATCGACCTGCACGATCTGCATTCCAACACCCGCGACGGTTTGCACATGGCCTCGCTGGCCGGCGCGTGGATGGCTCTGGTCAACGGATTCGGTGGCCTGCGCGACGACGAGGGCGTCCTGTCACTCGACCCGCAACTGCCGGATAGCTTTGCGCGCCTGCGGTTCCGGTTGAAATGGCAGGAATACCGGTTGACCGTTTCGGTGACCCAAAAGGACGTCACCTACACACTGCGCGACGGACCCGACGGCGAGCTGAAGATCCGTCATGCCGGCGAGGATCTGGTGCTGACCACCACCGAGCCGACAACCGTTGCGATCCACGAGCGTCAGCCACTGTTACCGCGACCACCTCAGCCGCCGGGCCGCGAACCGATGCACCGGCGCAGCGGCTTCGCGGTGTCGAAAGTCAGTGCGGTCAGCCCGCCGAGCTGATCGGTTCGATCGGCAACCAGTGCAGCGCCCCGGGCGCTGAGGCCGGCACCACCGGGTGGGCCGGCGCGATCGGATCGAGCCGGCGATAGGGGTCACCTTGGCGCGGCCGCAGATCGTCTTCACCCTTGTTCGGCCACAGCGACGCGGCCCGCTCGGCCTGCGCTGATATCGACAGCGAGGGGTTGACGCCGAGGTTCGCCGAGATCGCGGCACCGTCCACCACTGACATTGTCGGGTAGCCGTACACCCGGTGATACGGGTCGATCACGCCGTGTTCGGCGCTGTCGCCGATCACCGCACCGCCGAGGAAGTGCGCGGTCAGCGGAATGTTGAACAGCTCGCCCCAAGTGCCGCCGGCCACCCCGTCGATCTTGGCGGCGATCCGACGGGTGACTTCGTTGCCGACCGGAATCCACGTCGGGTTCGGCTCGCCGTGCCCCTGCTTGCTGACATACCGGCGCCGGCCCAGCTTGCCGCGTTTGGTGAAGGTGGTGATCGAGTTGTCCAGATGCTGCATCACCAGCGCGATCACCGTGCGCTCGCTCCATTGACGCGGATTGAGCATTCGGAGTATGCCGCGCGGATCGTCACCAGCTTGATTCAGCAACTGCCGCCAGCGCGGCACATCGGTGCCCTGGGGGCCGGACCCGTCAGTCATCAAGGTCTGCAACAGCCCCATCGCGTTGGAACCCTTGCCATACCGGACCGGTTCGACGTGCGTGTCGGAGGTCGGGTGAATCGACGACGTGATCGCGACCCCATGGGTCAGGTCCAACTCCGGTGAGACCTTCAACGTGGCGGCACCGACGATCGACTCGGAGTTGGTGCGGGTCAGCACACCCAGCCGATCCGAGAGGCCGGGCAACGCGCCGGTGTCACGCATCTTGAACAGCAGCTTCTGCGTGTTGTACGTGCCGGCGGCCAGCACCAGATGATTCGCGGTCAACGTGCGCTTCTTGCGGCGCAGCACCCGGCCGGTGTGCTTGGTGCGAACCTCCCACAGTCCGTCGGGCCGCGGCGCGAACCTGGTGACTGTCGTCATTGGATGTATCTGCGCCCCAGCCGATTCGGCGAGGCCGAGGTAGTTCTTCAGCAGAGTGTTCTTGGCCCCGTAGCGGCAACCGGTCATGCATGACCCGCACTCCAGGCAGCCGGTCCGGGCCGGGCCGGCACCACCGAAGAACGGGTCGGGCACCGTCTCACCGGGCGTCTTGGTGCCGTTCGGACCGAAGAACACCCCGACCGGGGTAGGCACGAAGGTGTCACCGCAACCCATGTCGTCGGCAACTTCCTTGAGCACCCGATCAGCGTCGGTGAACGTCGGGTTCTCGACCACACCGAGCATCCGCTGCGCCTGTTGATAATGCGGCATCAACTCCGCGCGCCAATTGGTGATGTGCGACCACTGCTGGTCGTTGAAGAACGGCTCCGGCGGTACATACAGAGTGTTGGCGTAGTTCAGCGATCCACCGCCGACGCCGGCGCCGGCCAGGATCATGCAGTTCTGCAGCAGGTGGATGCGCTGGATGCCGTAACAGCCCAGTTGCGGAGCCCACAGGAACTTACGCAGGTTCCACGAGGTCTTGGCGAAATCCTCGTCCGCATACCGGGGGCCGGCCTCGAGCACGCCGACCCGGTAACCCTTTTCGGTCAGCCGCAGCGCGGTGATACTGCCCCCAAAGCCCGAACCGATGATCAAGACGTCGTAGTCAGGTTCCACCGAACCAGTATGGACTTACTCGCCGGTAATGATCCAGCGATCGAGGTCAGTCGCTGACAGTCAGGCCGACCTTCTGGAATTCCTTGAGGTCGCAGTAGCCGGACTTGGCCATCGAGCGGCGCAACCCGCCGACGAGGTTGAGCGAACCGAACGGGTCGTCGGACGGGCCGTTGAGAACCTGACTCATCGGCAGCCGCTCACCGACGGCGACCTGGAGCAGCGCCCCCCGGGGCAGCGACGGGTGGGCGGCGGCGGTCGGCCAGAACCACCCGTCACCGAGCGCCTCGGCCGACTCGGCGAGCGGCGTGCCCAGCACCACCGCGTCGGCGCCGCAGGCAATGGCCTTGGCCAGATCGCCGGAAGTGTGGATGTCTCCGTCGGCGAGCACGTGCACATAGCGGCCGCCGGTCTCGTCAAGGTATTCGCGGCGGGCCGCGGCGGCGTCGGCGATCGCGGTGGCCATCGGCACGCGGATCCCGAGTACCTCGTCGCTGGTGGTCACTCCCCTGGTGGAGCCGTAGCCGACGATGACGCCGGCGGCGCCGGTGCGCATCAGGTGCAGCGCGGTTCGGTGGTCGAGCACACCGCCGGCAACCACCGGCACGTCGAGCTCGGAGATGAAGGTCTTGAGGTTCAGCGGCTCACCATGACTGTCGACACGTTCGGCGGAAACGATGGTGCCCTGGATGACCAGCAGGTCGATGCCCGCCGACAGCAGCGCCGGCGTCAGCGCCTGGGCGTTCTGCGGGCTCACCCGGACCGCTGTTGTCACCCCGGCCTCGCGAATGCGGGCCACCGCGGCACCCAGCAGATCGGGGTCCAGCGGCGCGGAGTGCAACTGCTGCAGCAGCCGGATAGCCGCCGACGGCTCGGGTTCTTTGGCGGCCGCCTCGATGACCTGAGCGACCTTGGCCTCGACGTCCGCGTGCCGGCCGATCAGCCCTTCGCCGTTGAGCACGCCCAGGCCGCCGAGCCGGCCGAGTTCGATGGCGAACTCCGGCGACACCAGGGCGTCGGTCGGATGCGCGACGATCGGAATCTCGAACCGGTAGGCGTCGAGCTGCCAGGCTGTCGTGACGTCCTGCGAGGAGCGGGTGCGTCGCGACGGCACGATACTGATTTCGTCGAGTTCGTACGTGCGCCGGGCTGTTCTGCCCATGCCGATCTCAACCATGTCACGCATGAGTGGTCCTTCGATCAGTTCACCGGGCGTAGTAGTTGGGCGCTTCGGCGGTCATCGTGATGTCGTGCGGATGGCTTTCTTTCAAACCCGCCGCGGTGATCCGGACGAATTGCGCCCGCTGCAAACCTTCGATGGTGTCGGCGCCGGTGTAGCCCATCGCGGCGCGCAGTCCGCCGGTGAGTTGATGGATCACCGACGACAGCGGCCCGCGGAAGGGCACCCTGCCTTCGATGCCCTCGGGCACGAGCTTGTCCTCGGACAGCACGTCGTCCTGGAAATAGCGGTCCTTGGAGTAGGACTTGGCTTCTCCCCTACCCTGCATGGCGCCCAGCGATCCCATGCCGCGGTAGCTCTTGTACTGCTTACCGTTGACGAAGATCAGGTCGCCCGGGTGCCTCGGCGGTGCCGGCCAGCAGCGATCCCAGCATCGTCGTGGACGCGCCCGCAGCCAGCGCCTTGGCGATGTCGCCGGAGTACTGCAGTCCGCCGTCGGCGATCACCGGCACACCGGCTGGGCCGCACACCGCCACCGCTTCCAGAATCGCGGTGATCTGCGGCGCTCCGACGCCGGCCACCACGCGGGTGGTGCAGATCGAGCCGGGACCAACGCCGACTTTGACCGCGTCGGCGCCGGCCTCGACCAGCGCGGCGGCCGCCGACCTGGTCGCGACATTGCCGCCGACGATCTCGACCCGATCGCCGACCTCAGCCTTCAACTGGGCGACCATGTCGAGCACCAACCGGTTGTGGGCGTGCGCGGTGTCGACCACCAGCAGATCGGCGCCGGCGTCGGCCAGCGTCATCGCCCGCACCCAGGCGTCGTCACCCACCCCCACCGCGGCACCGACCAGCAACCGGCCGTCGCTGTCCTTGGTCGCCAGCGGATGCTGTTCGGTCTTGACGAAGTCTTTGACAGTGATCAGACCGGTCAGCCGTCCGTGGCCGTCGACGATCGGCAGCTTCTCGATCTTGTGCCGGCGCAACAGGCCCAGCGCCGCGTCCGCACTGACGCCCTCCTGGGCGGTGATCAGCGGAGCCTTGGTCATCACCTCGCCGACCTGCTTGGACTGGTCCACCTCGAAGCGCATGTCGCGGTTGGTGATGATGCCCACCAGCTGACCGGCGCCTTCGATGACCGGCAGCCCGGAGATCCGGAACCGGGCACACATGGCGTCTACCTCAGCCAATGTGTTCTCGGGGTGGCAGGTCACCGGATTGGTGACCATGCCGGCCTCCGAACGCTTCACGGTTTCGACCTGTCCGGCCTGCTCCGAGATCGGCAGGTTGCGGTGCAGCACGCCGATGCCGCCGGAGCGGGCCATCGCGATCGCCATCCGAGACTCGGTGACGGTGTCCATTGCCGAGCTGACCAGGGGCACCTTCAACCGGATCTTCTTGGTGAGCCGGCTGGAGGTGTCGGCGTTGGCCGGCACCACATCGGACGCAGCCGGCAGCAGCAGGACGTCGTCGAACGTCAGTCCCAGCATCGCGATCTTCTGCGGGTCGTCACCGCCGGTCGGTACCGGATCGTCCGGGAAACCACCCACCCGGGGATACGACGTGACAATCAGGTCGCCGCTGCCTTCGAGACGGGACAAGCCAGATGACATTGCCGGGGCCTCCCATATGCGCGCGGAGTGAGAATGCCATCCTATCGGCTCGGCCGACCACCGCTGACGACGCGCGCCGGGGAAGGCCACACAAGGCGGCAACATGGGGGCTGGGCGGCGGGATATCGCTGGCGTGATGCCCGCCCTGCTGCGTACTGTGGAGCCGTGCGCGACTACCTTCCGCCCGGTTTGCCGCCTGACCCGTTTGCCGACGATCCCTGCGATCCGTCGGCTGCGTTGGACGCGGTCGAGCCCGGTCAGCCCCTGGACCCCCAGGAGCGGATGGCGGTCGAGGCCGATCTGGCCGATCTCGCGGTGTACGAGGCCTTGTTGGCGCACAAAGGTATTCGCGGCCTGGTGGTGTGTTGCGACGAGTGTCAGCAGGACCACTATCACGACTGGGACATGCTGCGCGCCAACCTACTTCAGCTGCTGGTCGACGGCACCGTGCGCCCGCACGAGCCGGCCTACGACCCCGAACCCGATTCCTACGTGACCTGGGATTACTGCCGCGGGTACGCCGACGCCTCGCTCAACGAGGCCACCACGGACACCGAGGGCTTTCACGGGCGCCGCTGAGCGGCCCCCTCTTCTCGACGACTAAGTCCGCCTAGCCACCAATCGGGTTGGGCGCAACCGTGATTACCGGATCGCCCGGCGGGATCACCGCCACGGTGGCCGTTGCGCTGACCGCCGGGGCCCTGCCCGGCAGCGCGTTGGGCGGTGTGGTCGCACTACGGTCGCGGCTGGCGACCTTCGCGTTCAACAGGTTCACCTTGTCGATGAGCCCCTGCTTGCGGCCGTTGTCCTTGACCGTCTGCACGTGAGCGCCGACCGCAGCCAATTTGTGCTGAGCCTGATCCCATTGGCCCAGCGTGATCATTTGCTGAACCTGGTCCAGGTCGGTTTCGGCCGACACGGCGATCTGGTCGTCATGCACAGACGCGGGCTCGGCGAACAGCATCCCAAATCCCGCGACACCGAGGACGGCCGCGGCCAGCGCGCTGACCAGCGCTGTCCGGCGCCGGGCGCGCCGGAACGCCGCCAGCCCACGGTTCAGCACCGCCACCGCGTCCTGCTCCGCACACACCCCGCGGGGGCCCTGAACCCTCAGCTCGTCGCGCCAGTCCTCCAGCAGCCCGGCGAGCGCCCGGTATCCGGTATCGCCGACATCGACGAAGTCGACCGGCTCGCGTTTGGCCAACGCGTCGACGAACCGCTCGCTGCGCGCGACCGCATCCGGATCGGGCTGATCAAAAGGTGTGATGATCGGGTCAGACATGGTCTCGTCCTGCCGCGGCGATCGCGGATTTCAGCCGCGCCAGCGCGCGGTGTTGGGCAACTCGCACCGCTCCCGCGGTGCTACCGACGGCCTCGGCGGTTTCCTCGGCGCTCAGACCGACCACCACACGCAGGATCAGGATCTCGCGTTGCTTATCGGGCAAAATCTCGAGCAACTCGCTCATCCTGGTGACGGAGTCGGCGTCGATCGCCGCCTGCTCGGGACCCGGCTCGGCCGACCAGCGCTCCGGAACGGTGTCCGTAGCGTAGGAAAGATCGCGGCCGACGGCGCGGTACGCGTCGGCCACCTTGTGCGCGGCGATGCCGTACACGAAAGCCAAGAAGGGGCGGCCACGATCGCGATAGCGCGGCAGCGCCATGACGGCGGCCAAGCAAACCTCCTGTGCCACATCATCGGCCGACAGACCGGTCCGCTCGAATGCGCCGACTCGTGCGCGGCAGTATCGGACCACGATCGGCCGGATCGTCTCCAGTACCTCGCGAAGCGCGTCTCGATCGCCTGCCACAGCATCGGCAACAACAGCGTCGAGACGGTCCTCCTGTGTTGTCATCGACGGCAACATCTCCAGCGTTACGAACCGGCTATCGCCCCGGTTCGATGGGACGTCATTACGACCATAGTGACCCAGCGATGCTTAGAGCTTCCGCCAGGCTCCGCCCCAGTGCTGTACGCGGCGGACGCAGTCCTCGCGAATGTCCCGCAACTCCGCGATCCGGGTTGGGGTTTGCGTGCCCAGGTCGACGAGTAAGCAGACCACCGCCCAGCGCAGCGGCACCAGCCCCAGTTGGCCGGTGAGCTCCAGAACGGCGTCGGCAACATCCCGCGCCCGGTCGAGCGCACCGGAACTACACAACGCCGCGGCCAGCACCACTTGGCTCTTGGCCCGGTGCCGCGCCGAGCCGTCGAGCGTGGTGGCAGCCAACTCGACCGCCACCTCCGCGTTGCGAACCGCCACGCCCCCACGACCGCCAAACATCGCCAGCTCAGCGGCGACCCAGGCCTTTCGAATCGCCAGCCGTGGTGGCGCCTGCGCGACGAACGGGTCCGCCCGTTGCAGCAGTGCCGCTGCGGCGGCCAGCCGGCCGGCACCCAGCGCGTCGGCGGCGAGCCCGGTCAGCGCATCACCGGCCGCCTCAGGGTCGTCACCGGCGAGCGCCCATGCGCGTCCGTCCCAACCGCGGGCAAGGCTGTGCCAGCCCAGCTGGCGCAGAAACGAAGCGTGTGCGCTATGAGCCAGCGAGCAAAGCCGGTCTGACGGCGCGGCACCCACCAGCGCCGCAAGGTCGGTGCAGGCGCTGCCGTAGCGGCCCTGCCCCGCCGCGCCGACCGCCCGTAACCACTGCTGATGCGGTGTTGTCGCGGCCGGCAACGGCCAGCGTCCGGGCTGGTCGCCGAACGCGACGGCGGCAAGCACTGACTCGACAGACGAGCGGTGAGAGATATGTATCACGGCGGGCTACCCGTTAAAACTTCATGGTTTCTGAGTTACACCGGTATTAAATCGGTCGATGATCATATTTGTTGTGCGTGCGGCATAATTCGGCCGCGAGCTGCGACATTTCCACATTGCACGGGGTCAACATGCACTCCTCGGCTCAGCGGACTCATCGCGTCGATGAACTCGGAGTAAATTCCCAAGCCGCACTTCAGCATTCGGCAGAGTACAGCCTGTTGACGGAAATTCCCTAGCACCTCTACGTTTGCGTAGACGAGTAGTCACCGACGACCCGCTCGATTCAGTTGACGACGTACGTGATCGCGAACTGGCCTGAAGAGAGGGACATCAATGCCGCAACCAGAGCAACTACCGGGTCCCAACGCAGATATTTGGGAATGGCAATTACACGGCCTTTGCCGCGGCGTGGATTCGTCAGTTTTCTTCCACCCAGACGGTGAACGCGGTCGGGCACGTCTGCAGCGGGAACGTCGGGCCAAGGAGATGTGCCGCACCTGCCCGGTGATGGCTCAGTGCCGCGCGCACGCCCTGGAGGTCGGCGAACCGTACGGAATCTGGGGTGGCCTGTCGGAGACCGAGCGCGAACTGCTGCTCAAGCGAGACATCAGCAGAACGCGCGGCATCCGCCGCAGCGCCTAGGTCCAGCCGGGACGGGTCGGCTCTTACAGAATCGACCCGTCCTGCTTGTACTGCTCGATTTTGTCCCAGTCGACCCCGGCTTCCAGCAGGATCTCTTCGGTGTGCTGACCGTGCTCGGGTGCACCTGTCGGCTGAACATGGTGACCGTCGAATTGAACCGGGTTGGTCGGCAGGATGTAGGGCTTCCCGTTCATCGCGTTCACGGTCGGGATATAACCGTTGGCGATGACGGCAGGATCGTCGCACAGCTCGCTGGTCTTCTGCAGGACAGCCCAGGCGCCCGACAGCGGCTTGAGGATCTCGCGCCACTGGTCGATGGTCTTTGACGCGAACTCCTCATCCATGATGTCGATGAGCTCGCCACGATTCATGAAACGCGAATGACCGTCGGCGAACCGCTCGTCGGTGATCAGGTCGGTACGGCCGATGACCGTCATGAACTCGGGGTAGAACTTGTCGCCCTGCAACATCATCAGCGTGATGAAACGGTCATCCTTGGTCCGGTAGTTGCCGACCAGCGGGTTGGGCATCTCGCGGTGGGTGAACGTCGGAATCGGGTCACCCCCGTAGAGGTTCGCCGCCGTCACCTGCGGGGTCATCGCCCACGCCGCAAGGCCGAGCAGCGAGACGTCCACGATCGAGGTCTCACCGGTCGACTTGCGTTTGTACAGCGCGGCGGCGATTCCACCGGCGATGGTCAGCCCACCCATCAGGTCGCCGAATGCCGGAGTCTGCATCACCGGCTCGGGAAGCTCGCGGGTCAGCGCATCGGCGATGCCGCCGCGCGACCAGAAGGACACACCGTCATAGCCGGGCTTGTCAGCGTCGGGACCCGCTGGCCCGTAACCGGATCCGCGAACGTAGACGATGTCGGGGTTGGCGGCGCGTATCTGCTCGACCTCGATGCCGAAATGCTTGCGCCGGCTCGGCAGATAACTGGTGAGGAACACATCACTGGTTTTCGCCAGTTCATAGACGACCTCTTGACCGCCCGGTGTAGTCAAGTCGATGCCGATGGATTTCTTTCCGCGGTTGGGCATTTCGATCATGTAGTTGACGGCGGTTGGGCCGCCCGGAATGAGGCCCATGGTGACCAGCCCGCGTTGCGGGTCGCCGCCCTCGCGTGGCTCGACCTTGATCACGTCGGCGCCCCACTCGGCGAGCACCGCACCTGCGGCGGGGACGAACGTCCACGCCGCGACTTCCAAGATACGGATGCCGGCGAGCGGTTTGGCGTCGGTCATAACGAGTCCTCCTGTATCACGGTCATTTTCACACTATTCGCCGATCAGCCCGAATCGGCGGTAAGCGGCACGGATGTCGATCCGGGCCTGTTCGGGCAACTTGGCCTGCGGGGGCCGGGACTCCGGGTACGAGCCGACCGGCAGCCCGACCACCGACGCGGCGTATTTGAACGCACCGCCCCAGTGGGTGAAGTAGTCGGGCCTCCCGGGATAGCGGGTGAACCAGCCCCGCATGTCGAGTTCGAACTGGTCGAGCCCCGACTCTTGCGCGTAATCCATTGCCTCGACCAGCTTGTCGTTCCACACCAAGTCCCAATATTGCGACAAGGCCCGCTTCTTCGGCGTC
Organism: uncultured Actinomycetota bacterium; assembly: GCA_963815995.1. GTDB lineage: Bacteria > Actinomycetota > Actinomycetes > Mycobacteriales > Mycobacteriaceae > Mycobacterium. The sequence continues at coordinate 255,001 of CAWFIR010000017.1, read as the reverse complement.
TCGAAAAGGTAGCCGGTGGTACCGAGCTGGCCCGGGCCGACGATGCCCGACCTGAGCCAGCCGGCCCGGTACACCGTCGTATCGCATTCCCAGATCACCAGATCCGGTGCGAGCTCGTGCAGCATCCGGCTCTGATGGGGCCGGAAGGAGCCTTCTTTGGTGGCGCACACCGCGGGAATCTCCTCGACGAGACGAGCACCTTCCTGAGCCGAGAGCACATATCCGGAGCTGGGCGAGTTGAACATACCCAATGCGATGTCGGTGCGATCGGCGATGTATCTGAAGAAGTTCAGAACGCCTTCGCCACCGTGTAATTCCATCATCGGCGTCTGGATGTAGACAATGTCGGCACCCGCGTCCTGGGCATGCTCGGTGAGCTCGAGGCAGTCCTTGGCCGACATCGCCGCGGTGCACGATTGGACGATCACGTCGGGGTTGATGCCACGTGCTTCGTCAATAGCGACTTCTAACAGCGCCTTTCGTTCCGCGACGGTCAGCGACCAGAATTCGGCGACCCCGCTGGTCACCCAGAGCATGGGGTGCCCGAGCGTGCCCACACAGTGCCGGACCAGGGTGCGGTAGGCGTCCCAGTCGATGTCGTCGCCGTCGCGCCCGCTGAACGGGGTGTACAGCGAGTCGCCGATGCCGCGCAATGCATTGCGCGCCCACTGGCGAGCATCCTTGGCATTAGCCATTATTCACTCCTCGAACTAGCCGACGATCTCGAAGACCGCCGCGGCCGACGTCACCGCCTTGTCGGCGTTGCCCTCGTCGTGCAGCAACATGCGCACACCCACCTTGCCCGACCCGCCGACGTGCGCGGTGCCGTCCACCCGGAACGGCCCGACCTTGCCGCGCGACATGAACATCACGTGCCAACTCACCACCTGCAGCTTGCGGGTTCCTACCGCGTCAGCGGCCAGATCGATCGCGGCGGTTTCCAGCACCACGTGCTGCGGCCCGATGTGCAGCGCCGCATCCGGCGAGGCCAGCTCGACGCTGAGGGCCGGCAGCTGCCAGTGGGAGTCGGGCCGTTTGGACGCGCCGAACGCCTGCCACATCGGCGGCAGGTCGGGCGAATCCTCGATCACCAGCTCGGTGCCCGAAACATCCATCTTTCCAAGGCCTTCCGGCGGGACCCCGATGATCGCGCCCTGGCCTTCGTTGAAGGCGATGACCCGGTCGGGGTTGTCGGCGTCGACGATCTTGCATCGCCCGTAACCCATCATCCGGCCCTGGTGCACGTTGCCCGAGTCGACGATCTCGACCCTTTTCACGTCGTATCCGGGGTCGACGATCTGCACCGAGGCGATCACCGGATTGGGCACCGCGATCATGTCGGTCTGGCAGCCTTCGGGCGAGGCTATGGCCAACGGCGCCACCATGATTCCGCCGGCGTCGTTGCGCATGTCGCGGCGGATGACGACGGTGTCGTCGCTGTCGCCGATGTTCATCGACGAATGATTGCGGCCGATGTAGCGGTAGCTCAGCAGCCCCGTCCAGCGCCGATACAGCTCGTCTCGGTAGGCGTCGGCATCACCCAGGAAGTCCCTGATGTCTCGCAGCGGCCCGGTCAATCGCGTCGTCCTCCTGAGCGGAATGTTGAGCAGACGCTCAGTTAGGACTTTACGGCTGCCCCTGCCAATGTAAAGGCGTATCGACGATCTACTGCGGATCGAACAGCACCGGCACCGAGGTCGGCGACCGGAACACCTGCCCGCGAACGTGCGGGTCGTCGGCGTCCGGATCAAGCCTCAGGTTGGGCAGTCGGTCGAGCAGCAGGTTGATGGCGGTGCGCATTTCCAGCCGCGCCAGGTGCATGCCGAGGCAGACGTGAACGCCGTGACCCCAGCCCAGGTTCGCCCGAGCCTCCCGGTGGATGTCGAAGGTGTCGGGGTCGGGGTAGCGATCTTCTTGCCGGTTCGCCGAACCCAGCATCGGCATCACGGTCGCGCCGGCCGGGATCTTGACCCCGCCGAGTTCGGTGTCGCGGGTCGCCACCCGGGTGATGGTCAGCAGCGGAGGCTCCCACCGCACACCCTCCTCGATCGCCTGCGGAATCAGCGAGCGGTCCGCGCGGACCGCCTCCAATTGCTCCGGGTCGGACAACAGCCCGAGGAGCAGGCTGCCCAGCGACCGATAGGTCGTCTCCACGCCGGCCGGCAGCAACAACCGCAGGAACGAGAAGATCTCCTCGTTGGTGAGCTTCTCCCCGTCGATCTCAGCGGCACCGAGCGCGCTGATCAGATCGTCCTTGGGCTCGGCGCGACGGGCCTCCAGGATCGGCTCGAAGTATTCGCAGAGTGCAGCCGAGGCCGCCAGCCCGCGTTCGGGGTTCATCAGCCAACTCAGCAGTGAGATCGACCAGCGCTGGAACTGCGGGTAGTCCTTTTCCGGCAGGCCCAGCAAGCCCGCGATGATCTGGCTGGGGTAGTCGAAGGTGAACTCTTTCACCAGATCGGCTTTGCCGTTGGGCGCGAAGTTGTCGATCAGGCTGTTGGCCACCCGACCGACCAGCTCGTCCTGCCATTTCGCCAAAGACTTCTGCGAGAACGCCTTCGACACCAGCGAGCGCAGTCGCCCGTGGATCGGCTCGTCCATACCCAGCATCACGCCTTCGCCCAGCACCGGCCCGAACGCCGCGATCACGGCCGCCGAGGAGAACGTCTCGTTGTCGCGCAGCATCTGCTGGACGTCTTCGTGGCGGTACACGATGAACATCGGCAGGGATTCCTCGTGCGGCAGCGCGCCCGAGGTCTCGAGTCGCTGTACCGGCTCCTCGTGACGCAGTCGCGCGAGCTCGGTGTACGGGTCGCGTACGTCGCCGGAAATCGCGTCGTCGAACGCGCCGAAATCGTCCAGGTCGTCGAAAAGCTGTTCCATCCCTATTCCCCATTTCCTTTGCGGCGCTTGGCCGCCATCGTCGCGAGGCCTTGCAACACCGGCTGCGGAATGACTTTCGTCGCCAACACCATTGCCTTCTGGGCGGTCGTCAACGGCCACGCCCCGTCCCGCATCGAACCCTGCTTGGGTATGCCGAGAACGACCCGCGACATGTGGTGCATGCCGATGGCAGGAAGAATCCGGCTGAACACCAACAACATTGACGCGTCCGGTCCCACACCCCGCCGCCGGAACGGCCCGGTGTCGGCCAGCGCCTTGACCACACCGTCGGTGAACTTCTCCGGCGACCTGGCCATCCGCATCGCGAACCGCCCGCGGCTGTTCATGGTGTTGTGCAGCCGGGCGTAGGGCCCGCTGAAGTCGCGATCGTCGGTAGTGCCCGCATCGGTGATGATCTCGGTGTCGTAGGTGCCGGCCACCAACACCGTGACGCCGAGTCCGAACGGGGCGATCTCGACCGCCATCGACTCACCCCACCGCTCGAGTGCGCCCTTGGCCGCCGAGTACGGCGCGGTAGCCGGCTGACCGCGCACACCGGCCGCGCTGGAGACCAGCACAATGCGCCCCTCGCCCGCTGCCCGCATCGACGGCAACAGAGCCTGAGTGAGCGCAACGGGACCAAGGACGCTGGTGGCAAACAGCCGCTGCCACAACGCCATATCCGTCTCTTCCACCATTCCGGCGGCGGAGATCCCCGCGTTGTGCACAACCGCGAACGGTGTGCCCACGGCTTCGCCGATGGACTTGGCGGCCGCGGTGACCGAGGCGTGGTCCGTCAGATCGAGCTGAACGCCGATCAACCGATCGTCGTCAACCGCGGCGCCGGTCGCCTCGCGCAACGACGCCATGCCCTGCTCGGGTGTGCGCATTGCCGCGACCACGCGCCACCCATCGCGATACAGGCGCGCGGCCGTTGCGAAGCCGAGTCCCCGGGAAGCGCCGGTGATGACGACGCTGCGAGCCTCAGCCATTCGTCCTCGCGGGTTCGCACGCGCCTTGACCCGGCGGAGGTGCCTGGACGTGCGGCCGGCCGTTCGGCTCCCCGCTCGCCCACGTCGACCAGATGCCCACCGAGTACGGGCCCTGCGCACCGGCCTTCTCGTAATAGCCTTGCGGATCATACACTTTGGCCTCCGGATACGGCCACGGGCAGGCCACCGAAGTAGCGGCGTGGCTGACCTTGATGACCCAGAACCACGCGCCGTAGGCGAAGTAGGACACGTTGATGATGGCGAACATCACCAGGAACGTGCCCAGCACCGGTCGCGTCGGGAACAGCTTCGCTTTGGCGGCAAGCTTTTCCGCCACCGACTTACCGGTGTCGTCGCGGTAACACAGAATCGCGGCCGGCACCATCACAAACGTCACCGAGAACGACTCCCAGATCAGCGGGAACTGGAACGTGGTGCCGGTGAAGATCGAGCCCCACGGGATCACCTGCGAGTAGATGTACATACCGGTGTGCACGAGCTGGATCTCGAGCCACGCGTCGAAGACGAATCCGATCGCGCAGGCCAGCACACCCAAGCTGACCAGCGGGTGGCGCGAAACGTAGCTCGTGGGGCCGTATTTCGCCTGCAGCTTCCGAAGAATCCAGATGGCCGGAAAGTACGGGCCGAAGTAGAACATCACGTAGCCGAACACCACGAACGGTTCGACGGTTGGCGACAACGACACCAGCGGCCAGGACTCCGGCCAGTGGACGAGATCCGGGTTGTAGACCGCGAACGGCGACCAGTTCATGATCGGGTCCTGCCACACGATCAGCGTGGTGCACAGGAACATCAGCATGACCGGGCTGCCTGGATTGCGCCGCCAGCCCCGGATGAACACGATCAGCAGGGTGATCAGCGCGACGCACGTGGCCACGTCGAGGAAGCCGATGTAGTCCAGCCCGAAGAGGAACTTGACCGGGCGCGGCCGGCCGTGCACGTTCGGATTGGCGACGCGCGGGTCGAGCACCCACCGGCGATTCGCGATGAAGAACAGCGCGAAGGCGGCCAGCGCGGCACCGGCGATCCAGCCGCCCCAGCCGCGCTTGTGTCCGGCCGGCGGGGCCGAATCCTTGCCCGCGGCAAGCGGTGTCGATTGATCCGTGCTCATCTCTTGCTCACCCTTCTGCTCCGAAGCGGTCGACGAGGTGCGAGTTGACGCCATCGGCGTCCAAGGTGCGGGCCACCAGGTAGCCCGCACCCATCCAGGCGCGGCGGGTCCACTTGCCGAACGACACGCGAGTGCCGGGTGCGCCGGATGCGGCGGGCATCATCTTGACCCGCTCCAGCGCTTCTTTGACGCCTCGCGGGCTGAGCGGGTGGGCATCGCCGAACGCCCGCACCAATGTCGCGGCGACGTCGCGGTTGACCACCGTCACGCAGAACTCGGGACGGCTGCCGTCGTACTTCTTCGCGTAGGCGTCGAGGAAGTCCTGGCCGATCTTGTTCGCCTCGTCGTACTGATCGACGCCCGTCCAGCCCATGAACGCGTTCCACATGATCGGGTTCACCCACGCGTTCTGCCACGCTGTGGTGGTGAAGCGAGGCGGGTCCCAGCCGACCGCCTCCAGTGCGGGGTTGATGAACACGATGCCGAAGCCAAAGCCCAGGTGCACGATCGCTTCGGCCTTGGCATCGTGCAGGGTGCGCACGGCTTCGTTAATGTCCTGTGCGGTCTGCGCCACCGCGACTTCCGCGACAATCCGAATGCCCTTGCGCTGACAAGCAGTTCGCAGATTCTTCAAGTAGCTCTGCCCAATCAGGCTCTGCTCCATCAGGACACCGATCTCGGTGATCCCCCGCTTGCCGATCAGGTCGGCCAGAAAGATCGGCTCGTCGGTCATCGAGCCTTGCGGGAAGGAGAAGGTCCACTCCCCCAGCCAGTCGTCGGTGCCGCAGACGCTGATCGCGGGCACCTTGAATCGCTCCTCGATCGCTTCCTTCATGGGCACGCAGTTGTCGGTGATGTTGGGGCCGAAGACCACGAGGCAGCCCTCGTCGACCAGTTCGCCATACGCGTCGATCACTGCCTTGACCGAACCCTTGGGCAGACCCTCCACCTCGCGATAGATCATCTGCACGGGACGGTCCATGAGGCCCTGCTCCACCGCCTCCTCGAATATCAGGTCGAAGGTCTGAGTGAAGGAGGCGAACAGCTCCTCGGGAAAACCCGGCGGCAACGTGAAGTCCATCAGATAGCCGACCTTGATCGGCTCAGCAGTGCTTTCGTAGGACATGGGACCTCCACTGGAACGCGCTCACCGCGTTTACGCCAGGCTGACCTAATATTTGTTCAGACCCTAGCTGCGGCGCTGAGCCGCGTCAATCACCGGATCGGACAGAATCCGTCAGATAGACGCTGATCAACTCTTTGAGACCGCGATTCACCGCGACGTCGTCGGTCAGCGGCCCGGCGATCGCCGCCTCGGCCGCCGCGTACATGGGCAGCCCCTCGGCGGTCAGCCGACCGGCCGCGATAAGCACCCGGGTCGACGCGACCTCGCGCAGGCCACCGGTTTCCAGTCGGCGGATGGCTTGGCCGAATCGCACCAGCTCGGCCGCTGTGGCGGTATCCACACCGGCTTCGTGCGCGACGATCCCCTCTTCGATTTCGGGCGCCGGAAAACCGAATTCGATGGCCACCATTCGCTGTCGCGTGGAGTCCTTGAGATCCTTCAGCACACTTTGGTAGCCGGGGTTGTAGGACACCACCAGGCCGAACCCCGGCGCCGCGTCCAACGTCACGCCGAGTCGTTCGATTGGCAGCTGACGTCGGTAATCGGCGAGCGGATGCAGCACGACGGTGGTGTCCTGGCGAGCTTCCACCACCTCGTCGAGGTAGCAGATGGCCCCGTCTCGCACCGCGCGGGTCAGCGGGCCGTCGACCCAGACCGTCTCGCCACCGCGCAGCAGATACCGGCCGACGAGATCGGCCGTGGTGAGGTCGTCGTGGCAGGCCACGGTGATCAACGGCCGGTCCAGATCGTGGGCCATCGCCTCGACGAAGCGGGTCTTACCGCATCCGGTCGGGCCCTTCAGCAGGATCGACAGTCCCTGGCGGTAGGCGGCCTTGAAAACGGCTTCTTCGTTGCCGATTGCCGTGTAGTAGGGCCGGGCGGCGCCTGCTGCCGGCGCGACACCGTTTGGGTGAGCGAGCGTGGGCTCGTTAGCCATTACTACCCTTCCGCCGGCCGCTGCGTTGCGGTGAATGGAGCGTAAGCGGAACAGATGTTAGTTTCAAGAACGCCCACCCGGGCCGCGGTCCGTCATGAGACTCGCCTCCGCACCTCGGCCGAGCGAATCGCCGAACGGAACAGCGGCCCAATAACACTCGTAAGTTGATCGGGACGAGCGATGCTGGCGTGCGCCGTGCTTCCGAATACTCTGCGCAGCGATTCGACGTCGGTACCCGCCCCCACGGTCAGGCAGACGCAGCCGGTGCCGCGGCGGCGCGCTTCGCTCAACGCACGGCGCGCATCGGCCGCGCCGTAGGCCCGCTCGTAACCGTGGTCGTAGGCCAGCCCGTCGGACAGCACCACCAATAGCCGCCGCGATGTACCTCCGCGCGCCTCCAACACGGCCGCACCGTGCCGGATCGCCGCGCCGAGTCGCGAGTATGCGCCAGGTTCCAGACTGTTCAACCGCCTGATCACGTGGCTGTCGAGGTGGTGGTCGAATCGCTTGACCGGAACCATGGTCACCGCGTTTCGGCCCTGCGAGTAGTACGCGTACAGCGCTACGCGGTCTCCGAGGTCGTGCAATGCGACGGTGAGGTTGGCGACCGCGGCGCGCTGTTGCTCGTGCACGGTTCGGCCGAGCGTGCCGGCCTCCGCGCTCGAACCCGAGATGTCCAGCAGCAACAGAACTGACAAGTCACGTCGCCGTCGCAGGCTATCCAGATATACCGCCTCGTCGGGCACCGATCCCGCCATCAATTCGACGTGTGCCTCGACCGCCGCATCGATGTCGATGTCGTCGCCCTGCGGCTGACGGTGCCTGCGGTGCAGGCCCATTCCGAGCCGCGCCAGCGGGCGCCGGACGCCTATCGCATCGTCGATCGCCGAGCTCGCCGATCCCTTTGTCGCAGGCTCGATTTCGAGTACCGTGCACCAATCCGGCCGATAGCTCTTGCGGCTGAAATCCCATTCCGGGTACTTCACCCCGCGGGATCGCAGGTCGGCAACGTGATCGATGACGTTCTCACTCGACGCGGACGCCAGCGATGACACCGCGTTCGCACCACGTTTGCCGGAGCTGGTCCGGTGCGTCGGAGTATCCGCACCCGGTGGCCCTCCACCGCTTCCGGTCTTACGCGCCGAGGACAGCATCTTCTTCAGCCACTTGCCGATGAACCCGCCGCCGCCGACTGGGCTGGTGAACAGGTCGGGATCGTCACTGTCGTCGTTCTCCTCGTCGCCGAGGTCGGTCAACTGCTGGGATTGTTGGCCTCGCGGGACGTGTGCCGGCGCCTGCTGCTGGGTCTGTTTCTCCGCCCGCGCGCATACGGCCAGCACCTTGGCGGCACGGATGATGCCGAATTCGGGTGGCGGATCGTCGATCTGCCGCTTGCCGGACGCCACGGTCAGCGACTCTGCGGGCGAACTGCTGCGCTCGGCGACGTCGGCAGCACCCAGCGAGGTCAGCACACGCGGCAGCACGTCGGCATTGGCGACTAGTGCACGGTGACCTTCGATCGCCAAATACCTTCTGGCCAAACGGGAATGGCGAGCCAACGGACGCACGACGTCGGGATCGAGGCTGCCCGCGGCGATCATCGATGCCTGCACGGCGATGGCCTCCAGGTTCGCCCGGAAGGGCGCCGAGGTGTCGATGAAGACGGTCTGGCCATCCGTCCAGGGCGGATCGCCCGGCGGCTGTCCATCGACTGCCACTGGTCGTCCGGCAAAGGCGGTGGCAAACATGCCGAAGTCCTGCAACCGGTCGGCATCAGCGCCTTCCGTCACCGGCCACCTCCGCCATCCGTTCTGACCAAATATCTGTTCGGAGAGTAGAGGCCCGGCTTGATCGGAGTCAACGAGAACCCGCCACGGACGACAACGGCGATCAACCTTTAGAACAGATATTTGGTTCGAATAGTTGACGCCGGTTAGCCGCCGGGGCAGGGTCCGGGAACCCACATGTTCCAGCACATACCGGGAGGCGGAGGCAGCCCGGGAGGCGCGGGGACCGGAAGGCTCTGCGGGGGTGGAGGATTGGGGCCCTCATAGATGCCTTGACCTTGATTGGCCTGGTCCGGGGCAACGTGATAGTAGGTGTGGCACACGTTCATGTCCCACGTCACCGGGTTGTAGACGTGATTCTGGGTCAAGTGGAACAAGGAATCGCCTGGGCACCAGTGATTTGGACCCCAGCACACATGGTTGACCATTGCGGCGGGCCGGCAATCGTCGTCCGCTCGGGCGATGCCTGCACCAAGACCGGCCATACCCAAGCCACCGGAGGTCAACATCGCCGCTACCCACATCGCGCTTAGTTGCTTCATGACCCAGGGATTTTGCCCTTCGGTAGCTTCGTACGCATCGGGCAATTGCCGTATTTATCCGAAGAGTTTCACCGCGGAGGGCCAAGAATGATCTGCCCGAACTTGTCCGCTCCCTCGGCCATCCGCTCGGGCGAGATTTCGAAGCCATCCGGGCGTGCCGTCGCTTTGTCACGACCCGCGTAGCGGAACATGCCTTCGATTCCCGCGGGTGTGTTGATCATGAGCAAGTCCGCCTTTTTGGATGTGATGCGGTAGGCGTGCGGAATGTTCTTGGGCAAGAAGACGATTCCGCCCTCGGATAGCTCCATCTCCTGGTCGTCCAACCACAGCAGTGCGGTGCCTTTGATCAGCATGAAGACCTCATCCTCACGCGTGTGCTTGTGATACGGGGGCGCTTCGCCCTCGCTCACATCGAAGCGTCCGACCATCAACTGGCCATTGGTGGCCTTGCCGTCGAGCAAGATCGCCAGCGTGCCGCCGTCGAGCCATTCCAATTGCTGCTGCTGCTCCGGTTGCGCCAGGTATGCCATGCTCATGCGTCGTCCCCATTCGGTGTCAGTGGGAGTTGGGCGACTTCGATGTCAGGCTCGAGATTATCCAGCTACGTCCACCGATGGGTAGGACTGGACGGCGCTGCCAGACAAGGGCTGATTGCGATCGCAATCAGCCGTTCAGCAGTCCGCGCTCGATGAGCGCTTGCACCTGCTGCCACGCAAATTTAATGGCTTCATCGCTCGTGGGTAACGGTCCATCGAGGAGTAGGCCGGCCAGTCCGTGCACCGCCGACCACACCGCAATCTCGGCTCCCGCCCTGCGGCGAGGATCCAGTAGACCGGCGGCTTGGGCTTCGTCGAGGACTTGACCAAGAACCTCGAAGGGTTCGGCGACGGCGCCGGCGTCCTGCTGGTCATCGCCGCCGGTCGCTCGATCGTTCGGCGCGTCGCCGGATGTGGCGGGATGCGAGGTGAACGCGGTGCGAAACAGTCCGGGTTCGGCGAGTGCGAAGTGGATGTAGGCGGTTCCGACCGCTCGCAACCGGCGGCGGGGGTCCTTGGTGCGGTTGACCCGTCGGCGCATCTCGGTGGCGAGCTCGTTGCGCGCAAAGGACGCCACCTCGACCAACAGCGCCTCGCGGTCAGCGAAATGACGGTAGGCAGCCGAGTGCGACACCCCGGCAGCGCGGGCGGCCTCGCGCAGGATCACCCGATCAGGTCCACCCTCGCGGGCCAACGCGATGCTCGCCTCGATCAGGGCCGAACGCAACGACCCGTGATGGTAGGGCTTCCGCTGATCCGGATCGGCGTGTTCGGAGCTCATGCCCTCAGAATCGCACGCGACGTGCGATGTTGACAACGGTCACATCTGATCGCATACTGGCGAAGTAACCAGTGGTCACATTCCGCGACCGACGAAGAAAGGGAACTCCAATGACAACGAAACGCGTACTGGTAACCGGCGCCACAGGCAAGATCGGCGGCGCGGTGGCCGGCCAATTGCTGGAAAAGGGCATCACGACCAGGGCCATGGTGCACCGTGACGACGCACGAAGCGCGCGGTTGCGGCGCTTGGGCGCCGAGGTCGTCGTCGCCGATATGTTTGACATTCAACAGATTACGGCCGCGATGACCGGGGTTGACCGGCTTTACTTCAATCCCCCGTACCATCCCCACGTGCTCGACAGCGCGGTCGCCTTCGCGGTGGCGGCACGACGAGCAGGGGTCGAAGCCGTAGTGGCGCTTGGGCAATGGCTGGCCAGCCCCGAGCACCCATCACTGATGACGAGGCAGGCCTGGCTGACCGACAAGTTGTTCGAGCTCTTGCCGGACACCGCCCACGTGGCCGTCGACCCGGGCTTCTTCGCCGACAACTACATGAACCTGATGCCACAGGCCGCCCAGCTGGGCGTGTTGCCGATTCCGACCGGGGCGGGCCGCAATGCACCGCCGTCCAACGAAGATATCGCCCGGGTTGCGGTGGGTGCGTTGCTGGACCCGCACCGTCATGACGGCCGGGCCTACCGCCCGACTGGGCCGACATTGCTCACCGGAGCAGAGATCGCCGACGCGATGGGTGAGGCACTGGGCCGACGGGTGCGCCACATCGATATCCCTCCGTGGATGTTCATGAAGGCCTTGCGCGCGAACGAAAAACGACTCGGTTTCGACGTGTTCACCCAGTCCGGCTTGCGCCACTACCTGCCCGAGACCGCGCTGGGAACTTGGGAAGTCGGGGGCCCGACGACTCACGTCCGTGATGTCGCCGGCGTCGAACCCGAAGATTTCCTGACCATCGCACGCCGCTACGTCAACGCCCTGGATACCCGCCGTACGGCCGGCAATTTCATTCGCGAGTTCTGGAACTTCATCATGGTCGGGCTCACGCCGGGTCACCGGCTGGACAAGTTCGACCGACTTCAGCAGCATCCCCAACCCGCGCATACCCGGCCTTCGGGTGAGTCGGTCGTATGGCGGAACGAGCACACCGCATCGGCCGACGCACCGCCCGGTCGGATCGGCGTCTTCGAGATCCATCCGTTGGCGAAAAGCACCGAACGCACAGGTTCGCAGCGTTAAACGTGCGCGCTCCTAGCTCGCGCCCGCCGCGATCACCTCGTCCACCTCGAGTGCCCGGTCGGCCATCTCGGCGTGTGCCTTGTCCAGCGCCTCGGCCTGATCCTCATCGGCCTTCATCAGCGCCTCGATGTCGAAGCCGGCCATGTCGAGCACACCCATGTCCCTGAAGGCCTTCTGCACCTTGTCGCCCCACAGCCCGATGTCCTTGACGATCGGCACGATGCGGCTGAACAGGTGCGAGCGGAACTGGATCATCAGCGGCGACGTGTCCACCCACTCAGCACACGCCTTGACGTCCATCCCGAGGGTCTCGAAGACCTCTTCGCCGCGGAACCGGTCGCGCATCAGGTAACAGGCGTCCACGACGAACTCTTCCCGCTCGTCCCGCTCGGCCGCGGTCAGCGCGGAGTAGTAGTCCTTCAGCGAGATTCGGCCGAAGGCGACGTGCCTGGCCTCGTCCTGCATCACGTAGGCCAGCACCTTCTTGGCCAGCGAGTCCTGGGCCGACATGTCTCGCAGCACCCCGAAGGCGGCGAGCGCGAGCCCTTCGATGAGGACCTGCATGCCGAGGTAGGGCATGTCCCAGCGCGAGTCGCGCAGGGTGTCGTCCAGCAGCGCGGTCAGGTGCGTGTTGATCGGGTAGACCATGTCGACCTTCTCCTGCAGGAATCGGGAGAACGCCTCGACGTGCCGGGCCTCGTCCATGGTCTGGGTGGCCGCGTAAAACTTCGCGTCGAGGTCCGGGACGACCTCGACGATCTTGGCCGCGCACACCATCGCACCCTGCTCGCCGTGCAGGAACTGCGAGAGCTGCCAGGCCTGGAAGTGCTGGCGCATCTCGTTGCGACGGGCATCGTCTGCGGCATCCCACATCGGGCTGCCGAACAGCGGATGGAACTCGTCGGGCAGGCCGATCGGGTTTATCGGGTCGACGTCTTGCGCCCAGTCGATGCGGGACTGGGCGTCCCACTGCTTGTCCTTGCCCTTTTGGTACAGGGAAAGGAGCCGGGCGCGCCCGTCGTCGTACTCCCACGTGAAGCAGGCGTCGCCGGCGCTGGGGACCTCCCACGAGTAGGGCGCGGGCACGTCCGTGTATTTGTCCCTCGTGGTCATGAGCAACCGCCTTTCCGCCCGGTATGACCAGTGGTCATATGACGGGTATCACATTGCACCGCTTGCGGCGGCGCGTCAACCCTGACGATAGGAATCGTCACTCGGGTGCGATGACACGAGCGCAGTAGCGCGCTACTGCAAATTCGCCCGGCTTCGGCGCGGGACTACCGAGTCGATAAACGACAACACCCCCGGCCACAAGGACCGGGGGTGTTGTTCGTTTCGACTGACCTAGTGGTGATGGTGGCCGTGACCGTGACCGGCGTGCTCGTCCTCGTCGGCGGGCTTCTCGACGATGGCCGTCTCGGTGGTCAGCACCATGCGTGCCACCGATGCGGCGTTGAGCACCGCGGACCGGGTGACCTTGACCGGGTCGATGACCCCGTCGGCGGCCAGGTCGCCGTACTTCAGCGTCGCCGCGTTCAGCCCGTGACCGACCGGCAGCTCGGCGACCTTGCTGACCGCAACCGCGCCGTCGAGGCCGGCGTTGGTGGCGATCCAGTACAGCGGGGCGCTGAGCGCGTTGGAGAACACCTCGACGCCGCTGGCCTCGTCGCCGGACAGCGACTTCTGCAGCTTCTTGAGCACCTTGCGGGCATGCACCAGCGCCGAGCCACCACCGGGGACGATGCCCTCTTCGACAGCGGCCTTGGCGGCGGCAACGGCGTCCTCGACGGCTTCCTTGCGCTTCTTGAGTGCGGTCTCAGTCGCCGCACCTACCTTGATCACCGCAACTCCGCCGGCCAGCTTGGCCAGCCGCTCCTCCAGCTTTTCCCGATCCCAGTCGGAGTCGGTGGCTTCGATCTCGGCGCGCAACTGCTTGGCCCGACCTTCGATGGCCTCGGCACTGCCACCACCCTCGACGATGACGGTGTCGTCCTTGCTGACCACCACGCGACGGGCCGATCCGAGCACCTCGAGGCCGACCTCACGCAGCGCGAGCCCGACGTCAGGGTTGACCACCTGGCCGCCGGTGACGATGGCCAGGTCCTCCAGGAACGCCTTGCGGCGGTCGCCGAAGAACGGCGCCTTGACCGCGACCGCTTTCAGCGTCTTGCGGATCGCGTTGACCACCAGGGTCGACAGCGGCTCGCCCTCGACATCCTCGGCGATCACCAGCAGCGGTTTGCCGGCTTCGGCGACCTTCTCCAGCAACGGCAGCAAGTCGGGCAGCGAGCTGATCTTGTCGCGGTGCAACAGGATCAGAGCGTCCTCGAGTACGGCCTGCTGAGCATCGAAGTCGGTGACGAAATACGCCGACAGAAAACCCTTGTCGAAGCCGACGCCCTCGGTGAACTCGAGCTCGGTGTTCAGCGTCGACGACTCCTCGACGCTGACCACGCCGTCGTGGCCGACCTTGGTCATCGCCTCGCCGACCAGCGCGCCGACCTCCTCGTCACGCGACGAGACGGTCGCGACCTGCGCGATGCCGGTCTCGCCGGACACCGGGGTGGCCGATGCCAGCAGCGCCTCGGACACCGCGTCCGCTGCCTTGCTGATACCCAGACCGAGCTCGATCGGGTTGGCGCCCGCCGCGACGTTGCGCAGTCCGTGCTTGATGATGGCCTGCGCCAGTACGGTCGCGGTGGTGGTGCCGTCGCCGGCAATGTCGTTGGTCTTGGTGGCCACCGACTTGACCAGCTGGGCGCCCAAGTTCTCGAACGGGTCTTCCAGGTCGATGTCGCGGGCGACGGTGACACCGTCGTTGGTGACGGATGGCCCACCGAAGGCCTTCGCCAGCACCACATTCCGGCCACGCGGGCCCAGCGTCACGCGGACCGCGTTGGCGAGCTTGTCCACGCCGGCTTCCATCGCCCGGCGCGCGGTTTCGTTGAACTCAATCTGCTTGCTCATAGGTCCTTAGTTGTCCCGTCTCGTAAGCGATCCGCCCCGGAAATCACCCACGAGTTGACGCAGGTGTTCGCCGGGGCGGAACACGCCTCTAGCTACTTGTCGACGACGGCCAGCACGTCGCGGGCCGACAGGATCAAGTACTCCTCGCCGTTGTACTTGATCTCGGTGCCGCCGTACTTGCTGTAGATGACGGTGTCGCCCTTGGACACGTCCAGCGGAATCCGCTTCGAGCCGTCCTCATCCCACCGGCCGGGGCCGACGGCGACGACTTTGCCCTCTTGGGGCTTTTCCTTAGCGGTGTCGGGAATGACCAGACCGGATGCGGTCGTGGTCTCGGCCTCGTTGGCCTGTACGAGGATCTTGTCCTCGAGTGGCTTGATGTTGACGCTCGCCACGATTGGAGCCCTCCACTTAGTTGGGTAGCAGGTTCGGGGCGGTTGCCCCGATTTACCAGGTGTTTTGGCTCTCGTCCGTGCCTACGCGTCGTCGTCGCGGGTGCCGACGCCCGGGCTTGTCCGATTGCCACCTAGCACTCTATACATGCGAGTGCTAGCACTCAAGGGCGGCCCGGTGCTTCTTCGCTCTCAGCTGACTTGGCCTTTTACCACCGGCAGGCCCGGGTCGCTGGCGACATCCAGCGGAGACGGCGACGCACCTGCGGCTACCAGGTGTGCGGCGAACGATGCGATCATCGCCCCGTTGTCGGTGCACAACCGCAGCCCGGGGATGCGCAGCGTCAACCCGGCCGCCGCGCAGCGTAGCGCGGCGAGCTCGCGCAGACGTGAGTTCGCGGCGACGCCACCGGCGATGAGCAGGGTGGATACCCCCAGCTCGGTCGCCGCGCGTACCGCTTTCATGGTCAGCACGTCGGCGACCGACTCCTGGAAGCCCGCGGCGATGTCGGCGGTCGCCGCGTCTGGATGACTTTCGACGTAGCGAGCGACGGCGGTCTTGAGCCCGGAGAAGCTGAACGCGTTCGGGTCGTCGCGCGCCCCGGTCATGCCGCGGGGAAACACGATCGCGTCGCGGCTACCGGTCTGGGCCAGATCGTCGAGCACCTTGCCGCCGGGATAGCCCAGCCCCAGCAACCGGGCCACCTTGTCGTAGGCCTCCCCCGCCGCGTCGTCGACGGTGCTGCCCAGCTCGACGATCGGCTCACCGAGCGACCGGACATGCAGCAGGTGGGTGTGGCCACCAGACACCAGCAGCGCCACGCTCTCCGGCAGCGGACCGTGCTCGTAGACGTCGGCGGCCAGGTGACCGCCCAGATGGTTCACTGCGTAGAACGGCACGTCCCAGGCTGCCGAATACGCTTTGGCCGCAGCCACTCCCACCAGCAGAGCACCGGCCAGCCCCGGCCCGATGGTGGCCGCGACGACGTCGGGCTTGGTCAGGCCCGCGGTGGCCAGCGCGCGGCGCATGGCCGGTTCGAGCGCCTCCAGATGTGCCCTCGACGCGACCTCCGGCACGACGCCGCCGTAACGGATGTGTTCGTCGACGCTGGACGCCACCTCGTCGGCCAGCAGCGTCACGGTGCCGTCGCCGTCGAGCCGGGCGATGCCGACTCCGGTTTCGTCGCAGGAGGTTTCGATCGCCAGGATCGTCGTCAATTCGAAAGCGCCTCCCGTCGCATGGTGTATGCATCGGCGCCGCTGATCCGGTAGTACCGCCGGCGCAGGCCGACTTCGGTGAATCCCACGCTCCGGTACAGCGCGATCGCCGTCGTGTTGTCGGTGCGAACCTCCAGATGCACGACTCCGCCCGCGGCGATGTTCAGCAGCTCGTCCAGCATCCGGCGGCCGATGCCACGGCCCTGATACGCCGGATCGACGCCGATGGTGTGGATTTCGTATTCGTAGGGCGGCGTGCGACCCAAGCGTGAGATGCCGCCGTAGCCGATCAATGTGTCGTCAATGCGCGCGGCCACGTAGTGATTGTGATCAGCAGCGAGCTCGCGCACGAAAGCGGCTGTCGGCCAAGGGTCGTCGCCGGGAAACAACAGCGACTCCAGCTCGGCGCAGCGGTCGGCGTCGGCGTTGGTGAGCCCGTCGATGGTCACGTTCACTGGCCGGCCGCCTGCCGCTCGGCCAGCGTCTTGGCGTCCGGCCGCCGCAGATACAGCGGCACCAGCGCAGCGGGAGGTTGCGACCAGTCGGTTACCGCAGCCACCAGGCCCGCCGCGTCGGGGTATGTCGGTTCAATGCAGGGCAGCCCGAACAGCGCCGCGTGGTCGGGCGAACCGGCCACCGACTGCGCCGGACCCGGGTCGACATCGGCCGGGGCGTTGACCTCGGGGCCGTCGACGCGGACACCGTCGCGATAGCGCGCCCAATAGACCTCGCGCCGACGAGCGTCGGTGACCACCAGCACCTCGCCGGTGGTCTGCCCGCCGATGGCATCGAGGCTGCAGACCCCGTACACCGGAAGTCCCAGTGCGTGGCCGTAGGCCGCGGCGGTCGCCATACCGACCCGCAGTCCGGTGAACGGACCGGGACCGCAGCCGACGGCGATGGCATTGAGGTCGGCCATCGAGCGCCCCGCATCGGCGATGGCGGCCAACACATTCGGGGTGATCCGCTCGGCGTGCGCACGGGCGTCGACGGTGACCCGCTCGGCCAACACGCGGCCATCGGCGACCACGCCCGCCATCACCGCGGGAGTCGAGGTGTCGATGGCCAGCACCAGGCGGCTCATGGACAGCTCCATTGCCACGTCGCGGTTCGGCTGTCGGAGTTGCTGATTCGCTCCAAACGGACGTCGAGATGCCGGTCGGACAACCGTTCGGCCAGCCCTTCGCCCCATTCGACCACGACGACGGCGGTGTCGAGTTCGGTGTCGAGGTCCAGGCTTTCGAGCTCGTCGAGCAGGTCGGCGCCGGTGTGGTCGAGCAATCGGTAGACGTCGACGTGGATCATCGCCGGGGCGCCGGGGCGTCGCGCCGGATGCACCCGAGCCAGCACAAACGTCGGCGAGGTCACCGGCCCTTCGACGTCCATCGCCGTCGCAATCCCCTTGGCCAGCACGGTTTTTCCCGCACCAAGTGGACCGGAGAGCACGACGACATCGCCGGCGCGCAACTGGCTGCCCAGCTGCGCACCCAGCGCCACGGTGTCGTCGACATGCGGCAGCGTCGCGATGCCGGACCTACCGTCAGTCACGACGCAGGACCCGACCGCGCCAACGCTGAATCAGCGCCGTGAATCTGCCCGGGGTCGCGTGCTTGACCAGTCGCACCAACCCGTCGTTGACCGAAGCCGGCCTTTCCAGCAACACCAGATGGCCCGCCTTCGCGACGATCACCAGTTCCGACTCCGGCAGCACCTCGGCCATTTTCCTCGAATAGTCGGCGGGGGTGACCAGATCGTGGTCGCCGCAGACGATCAGCGTCGGGATCTTGGCCAGCGTGGCCAACGCCGCGGTTTCGTCGTGCACCTGCAGAGCGTGCAGAAACTCCACCATCGTCGGGATCGGGGTTTCGAGCATCATCTTCTCCGAGAACGCCACGATGCTCGGGCTGACCCGCATATCCGAGAACGACGCCGCACGCAGGATCGGCCCGATCAGCGAACGCGCGGCGGTGCGGCCGCGGTGCACCAGCTTGGGCGCCGACCGCGCGGCCCGCAGAACAGCTTCCAGCGCAGGGTTATTCAGGATCTCGCCCACCGGCGACTCGGCCACCCCTTCGGCCGCAGACGCGATCAGTGCCGCTCCGGCGATCCGGCCGCCGTAGTGCCGCGGGAACTGCCGGGCGTGCGACAACACCGTCATCCCGCCCATCGAATGGCCTACCAGCACGATCGGGCCGCGCGGCGAAATCACCTGCAGCACGGTCTCCAGATCCTTGCCCAGCTGGGTCAGGGTATAGGTCTCCGGCGGCGCTTTGCCCGAGCGGCCATGGCCGCGCTGATCGTAGAAGATCATCCGGACCTGCGTACCCCACTCGTCGCTCAGCCGCATCCGCTGAAAGTGGAAGGCGCCCATGCGAAGACAGAAGCCGTGGGCGAACACGACGGTCAACGGCGCATCGGTGGGCCCGACCTCGCGCACCGCCAGCGGCACACCGTCGGGGGTGGTCACCAGGTAGCTGCGGTCGCCGTCGAGCGTCTCGAAATTCTCGTCGGCAAAGGGATCGTCGATGACCGCGCGCCGGTTGAGCATCGAGCCGGCCACCGTGGCTCCGGCGACAGCACCCACGGCACTCACCCCCGCGGCACCTGCCAGCCACCGTCCACGCCTCGACTTGCCTAGGTGGAAGCCGTCAAGATCCTCGTCGCTCAACGATTTTCAGCCTCGCGATAGGTTCTGGTGATCCGTCCGCGCGGGCTGGTCACCACTTCGTAGTGAATGGTGTCCAGCAGATCCGCCCACTCCTGCGCGGTCGGCTCACCGCGGGTGCCCGGCCCGAACAGGATCGCCTCATCGCCTTCGGCGACGTCGACATGTCCCGGGCCCAGGTCGACGAGGAACTGGTCCATGCAGATGCGGCCGACGCCGGCCCGCCGCCGGCCGTTGATCAGCACATCGAGTCGTCCACCCAGTGACCGGAAGACGCCGTCGGCATAGCCGATCGGCATCAGGGCCACCGTCGTGTCCTGTTGCGCGATCCAGGTATGTCCATACGACACACCTTCGCCCGCCCGAATCGACTTCACCAGTGCCACAGCGCATTTCACTGTCATCGCCGGAACCAGCCCCATGTCACCCAGGGTGGGCACCGGACTCAATCCGTAGATCGCGATACCGGGCCGAACCAGGTCGTAGGCCAACTCGGGACGCGACATGGTGGCCGACGAATTCGACAGATGCGCCACCTCGAACGGCACTTTTTGGTCGCGAGCCAGCGCGACAATCTCGGTAAACCGTTGTGCCTGAAGGTCATTGATCGGATTGTTAGGCTGGTCGGCGTAGACCATGTGCGACATCAGACCGCGCAACCGGATGGCGTCCTCGGCGACGGCTTGGCGCAACGCGGTCAGCATCGACGGGTAATCCGCCAGCGGGACGCCGTTGCGGTTCAGGCCGGTATCCACCTTGAGGGTCACCGCGGCGGTGCGACCGGTGCGACGGACCGCACCCAGCAGCTCGTCGAGCTGCCTCGCCGACGACACCGCGATCTGCACGTCGGCCAGCAGGGCGGGGCCGAAGTCGATCCCGGGTGGATGCAGCCAGGCCAGTATCGGCGCGGTGAGTCCCTCGGCGCGCAGGGCCAGCGCCTCGTTGACGGTGGCGACGCCGAGCTCGGCGGCACCTGCGGCCACGGCGGCCCGGGCGACCTGCGCGGCGCCGTGTCCGTAACCATCGGCCTTGACGACGGCCATCACCTGCGCGTTGCCGGCATGCTCGCGCAACACCCGCACGTTGTGCTCGATGGCACCCAGATCCACGACGGCCTCAGCGAGGACGCCCGGTGTCAGCGATGTCGGCGTTACGACCACGGCACCCATTCTCCCAGAAGGCGGGGGCCGGCCAATCCCAGAGCCGCACCGCTAGTCAGTCTCGCCGCACCAGTCACAGCAGTCCCTGTGCCGGCGGACAAACAATGTGCCCGCTTCGAGCGACAAATCAGCAGAGCCCGCCGACGTCACCATCCCGGCAGCCCGCGTTGTCGCTCGAAGGCGGGCACAACGAGCTGCCTTCCCAGCAGGGATGAATGTGGCGGATGTGAAGTTTGATTGGCGCCACGGTCAGTGGGCGAAGTGCTCGGCTTTGTAGTGACCGCTGGGCTTGAGCTTGTCCAACGAGGCCAGCGCGGTGCGCGCGTCGTCATGCAATGCCCGGGCCAGGTCGGCGGACAACCCTTCCCGCACCACGATGCGCAGCACGGAGATGTCGGTGGCGTTGTCGGGCATGGTGTAGGCGGGCACCTGCCAGCCGAAGCCCCGCAGCTCATGCGAGACGTCGAACTCGGTGTAGCCCAGGCCGCGGGCCAGCCGGAAGGCGACGACCGGAATCGCCGACCCGTCCGAAATCACCTCGCAGTGGTCGGCTTCATGCAGCTGCGCGCCAAGCCAGCGGGCGGTCGACGACAACGCCTGCATGACCTGGGTATAGCCCTCGCGGCCCAGGCGCAGGAAGTTGTAGTACTGGCCGATCACCTGGTTGCCCGCACGGGAGAAGTTCAGGGTGAACGTCGGCATGTCACCGCCGAGGTAGTTGACGTGGAATACCAAGTCCTCGGGCAGGTACTCGTGGCTGCGCCACACCACAAAGCCGATGCCGGGGTAGGTCAGGCCGTACTTGTGTCCGCTGACATTGATCGATACCACGCGCGGCAGCTTGAAGTCCCATTTCAGTTCGGGATGCAAGAACGGCACCACAAAGCCCCCGCTGGCCGCGTCGACGTGCACCGGGACATCCACGCCCCCGTCGGCTGCCAGTTTGTCCAGCGCCGCGCAGATCTCGGCGATGGGCTCTAATTCACCGGTGTAGGTGGTGCCCAGGATCGCCACCACCCCGATGGTGTCCTCGTCGACGGCATCCACCACCTGCTCGGGCGTGATGACGTAGCGGCCCTCCTCCATCGGCAGATACCGCGGCTCGACGTCGAAGTAGCGACAGAACTTCTCCCAGACCACCTGGACGTTGGAGCCCATCACCAGGTTCGGGGTGCGCTTTCCCCAGCCTTTGCCGACCTTGGCCCGCCAGCGCCATTTCATCGCCAGGCCACCCAACATGACCGCCTCGCTGGAGCCGATGGTGGAGACCCCGCAGGCGCTCGAGGGGTCGTCGTCGCGCAGGTGTTCGGCGTGGAACAGATCGGCCACCATGCATACGCAGCGCTGCTCGATCGCTGCCGTCAGCGGATATTCGTCCTTGTCGATCATGTTCTTGTCGAACGTCTCGGCCATCAGCCGGTCCGCCTGGGGATCCATCCAGGTGGTGACGAACGTCGCCAGGTTCAGCCGCGAGCTGCCGTCGAGCATCAGCTCGTCGTGGATGAAGCGGTAGGCGGCGTCGGGATCCATCGACTCCTCGGGCAGCCGCAATGCCGGCACCGGGGTGGTGAACATGCGGCCGGTGTAGGCGGGCGCGATCGCGTGCGCGGGCAGAGATGGGTGGCTGCTGGTCATAACGGGTCCTTTTCGGTTGGTGGCTAGAGCGCGGCTAGAGCGGAGCGGATGTGACCGACGATGCGTGACGCCGACGTCGGCGCATAGCCCGGGCCCGGATCGGCGGCCGACAGCTCCGCCGCCCGAGCGTGCACGAAGGCCGCCGCCGCCGCGGCTTCGCTGGGCGGCAACCCCGCGGCCAGCAGGGCGCCGATCATCCCGGACAGCAGATCGCCGGATCCGGCTGTCGCCGCCCACGACTGCCCGGCCGGGTTGAGGTACACCGGGCCACCGGGATCGGCGACGACGGTGACGTTGCCTTTCAGCAGCACGGTCGCCCCGAACGCGTCGGCGAGTTTGCGGGTGGCGCCGATGCGATCGTCACCGGGTGGCGCGCCGGCCAGCCGGGCGAACTCGCCGGCGTGCGGCGTCAGCACGGTCGGCGCGCGACGCGAAGCGAGCATGTCGGGATGCGCCGCAAGGATGGTCAGCGCGTCGGCGTCGATCAGCACCGGCAGGTCGGTCTCCAAGGCGAACCACAGTGCGGCAGCGCCGGTTTCGTCGGTGCCCAGTCCCGGCCCGACGACCCAGCACTGCACCCGCCCGGCGGCGGCCGGGGTGGGCGCCGCGATCACCTCGGGCCAGTGCGCGAGCACGTCGCTGTGTGCGCTGCCGGTGTAGCGAACCATCCCCGACGTCGCCGCGACGGCGGCGCCGGTGCACAGCACCGCGGCGCCCGGATAGGTCGACGAGCCGGCCATCACGCCGGTGACGCCTTGGGTGTACTTGTCGTCGTGCGGCCCCGGCACCGGCCAGCGCGCGGCGACGTCGGCCGCGTCGAAGCCGACGACGTCGGTGGTGGGCAGGTCGAGCCCGATGTCGATCAGCTTCACCCGTCCGCAGTCGGCCAGCGCGTGCACGGGCTTGAGGCCGCCGAACGTCACGGTCAGCGCGGCGCGGACGGCCGGACCGGTGATCGCGCCGGTAGCGCCGTCGATGCCGCTGGGGATGTCGACGGCGACGACCGGGATCGCTTCGGCGTCGACCGCCGCGAAGAGCTCGGCCGCGTTCGGCCGCAGCGGCCCGGACCCGGAGATACCGACCACGCCATCGATGACGAGATCGGTTGTCGCGGCGACGCTGTCGACGATGTGGCCGCCGGCTTGGCGGAAGGCGGCCAGACCCTTCTGATGGGTGTGATCCGGTTTGAGCAAGATCGCGTCGGCGGCGGCGCCGCGGCGCCGCACGAAGGTCGCCGCCCAGAGCGCATCACCGCCGTTGTCGCCCGAGCCGACCACCGCGCACACCCGCCGCCCTGCCACCCCGCCGGTGCGGGCGACCAACTCGCCGATGATCGCGGTGGCCAATCCGTAGGCAGCACGGGCCATTAGCGCGCCGTCGGGCAGGCTGGCCAGCAGCGGCGCTTCGGCCTCGCGGATCGCGTCAGCCGAGTAATAGTGCCGCATCGTGCCCAGATTACGTGCCTCGGAACGCCGGCGACGACGAAGCCAAGAATTACGCCGTAATCAGCTACGTGAACGCGACCCGGAAACAACCGGCCGCTGTCGGGTCAGCGGGTAGAACAGCAGCCCGATGAAGATCGCCGAAAAGTGGCCGATCGCAGTGAAGTTGAACTGCGTGATCAGCAGGAAGACGAAGACAGCGATCAATAATGCGAGATAGACCCATCGCCATGGCCGGGCAATGCGATAGGCCAGCACCGCTATCACGCCGACCAGAAAGTAGCTGACCCCGATGTCGGTGGCGTGGACCAGTCGCTGCGGCGCGTGGTGAGACTGAATCGCCAGGTACAGCCAGCCCTCGCTGATGTATGTTGCGCCGACGTGAGCAGTCAATCCGACGATGAGCCAACGTATTTGACCGAGCCAATGCTCCGCGGGCGCCAGGAACAGCGTAAACAGGAACAGATACGGCGTCCAGGATCGGCCGTCGATCCACAGCAGGCTTTCGAACAGCACCTGCAGTGGGTCGGTCGCCAACTCGTGAATATTGGTGGATGCATGAACCAGAAGGCGATGCAAGTGGCGGCCGGCCTGAAGCTGGCGGATCGTGGTGCCCAACAGCACGGCCAGCCACAGATAGGTCAACGGCGCGGTTCGCACGAACCGCCACGCCGCGGCCAGCCAGCCCCGTAGTCGCGTGCCGCACGAAACGTCACCCACGCCGTTTACTTTGGCACGGCGCGACCCCGATCCCCGGGATGGACCTCTTGATCCGGTAGGACGCCCCGCGTATCGTTGAAAATCAATTACGAAACCCTGCGTATCGTAATCCGGGCTTCCGCCGCAGGCACTCAGCGATGATGCGAAAGGACTCTCTTGGTGCGCAGCCGCTACGCGGGCCAACCTTTCACCACCTCCACCACCGACATTGCCGCCGCGCTCGAGCAGGTCAGCATCCCGACTTTGCTGCTGTCGCTGGTACACATCACCGGCGACCCATACTTCATTCGCGAGTTCAAACCGGCCGGGATCTTTCTCAACGAGGTCCAGGGCTTCATGTCCGACGAAGACAAAGCGCGGGCACGGGCCGAGGCACTTCCGGTGATCACCGACTATCGCGACCGCGGCTGCCCCGAGCCGGCCCCGCTGCCGCCCGAGCTGATCAGGGAAATGATGGACTGGGCGGTCTGCGAAAGCGTGCCCGACGACTACCAGACGCTGCTCGCCGAGGAAATGGACCTCCAGGGCGTCGACCCGCGCCGGCCGGCTCCGCTGGACTCCGACCGTGCCGCGCAGCTGCCGGTGGTCGTCATCGGCTGCGGCGAATCGGGAATCTTGGCCGGTATTCGGTTGCAGCAGGCCAACATTCCGTTCACCATCGTGGAGAAGAACGCCGGCCCAGGCGGAACATGGTGGGAAAACACCTATCCCGGGGCGCGCGTAGACGTGGCCAACCACTTCTACTGCTACAGCTTCGAGCCCAGCAACGAGTGGTCGCACTTCTTCGCCGAGCAGCCCGAGCTGCAGAGCTACTTCACCCGCGTGATGGCCAAGCACGGCCTGAACGACCATGTGCGCTGGCAGACCGAAGTCGTTGCCGCCGAATGGGACGACGAGGACGGCATGTGGACCGTCACCATGCGTGAAGACGACGAGGGTCTCACCGAGATCCAGGCGCGCGCCGTCATCACCGCCGTCGGCCAGCTCAACCGTCCGCACATCCCAAAGTTCAAGGGCGCTGAACTGTTTCGCGGGCCGTCGTTCCATTCCGCGGAATGGGACCACTCGGTCAATCTCGCCGGCAAGCGCGTCGCGCTGATCGGCGCGGGCGCCAGCGGCTTTCAGATAGCGCCCGCCATTGCCGACGAAGTCGAACACCTCACCGTGTTTCAGCGCACCGCACAGTGGATGTTTCCCAACGTGATGTACCACGAGGAAGTCGGCGACGGCGTGCGCTGGGCGATGGACCACCTGCCGTTCTACGCGCGCTGGTACCGATTCCTGGTGCTGTGGCCCGGGTCCGACAAAGGGCTCGACGCGGCGCGGGTCGACCCGGCTTACGCCAACCAGGATTACGCGGTCAGCGAGATCAATGCTGTTGCCCGCCTGATGTTCACCGACTGGATCACCACTCAGGTGGACGGCGACGAGGAGCTGCTGGCCAAGGTGCTACCGGACTATCCGGCCACCGGCAAGCGGACGCTGCAGGACGACGGCACCTGGCTGCGCACGTTGCGCCGCGACGACGTCGACCTGGTCCGCACGCCGATCCGGGAGATCACCGCCGACGGCGTCATCACCGAGGACGGCGAAAGCCACGACGTCGATATCATCGTCTACGCCACCGGGTTTCGGCACACCGACGTGCTGTGGCCGATGACCATCACCGGCCGCGACGGCGCCGACCTGCACACCATCTGGGGCAGTAAGCCGTTCGCCTACCTGGGGATCACCGTGCCGAAGTTCCCGAACTTCTTCGTCATCTACGGGCCGGGTGCGCACCTGGCCCACGGCGGCAGCCTGATCTTCAACTCCGAACTGCAGATGCGCTACATCAACACCTGCTTGGCGAAACTTGCTGAGCCCACTGTGCATTCAATCGAACCGACCGCCGAAGCCGCGGCGGATTGGCATCGGCGCACCCAGAACGAAATCAAGCAGATGGTGTGGTCTCACCCCGCGGTCAAGCACTCCTACTTCAAGAACTCCGACGGCGAGATCCACACCGTCAGCCCGTGGCGGCTCAACGAATACTGGTCAGCCACGCGTGAGCCCGAGTGGTCTGCGTTCGTCACGCGGAGCAGGGCTACTCGACAGTGACCGACTTGGCCAGGTTGCGCGGCTTGTCGACGTCGTAGCCGCGGGCCTGCGCCACCGAGGCGGCGAACACCTGCAGTGGGATGGTCGACAGTAACGGCTGTAAAAGCGTTGATACCGCGGGGATTTCGAACAGGTGGTCCGCGTACGGGCGAACCGTCTCGTCGCCCTCCTCGGCGATGACGATGGTGACCGCGCCGCGCGTCTGGATCTCGCGGATGTTGGACAACAACTTGCCGTGCAGCATGGCCGAGCTCTTCGGTGAGGGCATCACCACGATCACCGGCAGGCCGTCTTCGATCAGCGCGATCGGACCGTGTTTGAGCTCACCGGCGGCGAAGCCCTCGGCATGCATGTAAGCAAGTTCCTTGAGTTTCAGCGCGCCTTCCAGCGCCACCGGGTAGCCGACATGGCGGCCGAGGAACAGGATCGTCGACGCCTGGGCGAACCGACGGGCCAGCTGGGCAATCGGCGCGATCTCGGCGATCACCCGGGCCACCAGATCGGGCATCGACTCCAGGTCGCGGAATTCGCGCTCGACCTCGTCGGGGTACTTGGTCCCGCGGGCCTGCGCCAGCGCGAGTCCGACCAAGTAGTTCGCGGCGATCTGGGCCAGGAACGTCTTCGTCGACGCCACCCCGATCTCCGGGCCGGCGCGGGTGTAGAGCACCGCGTCGCATTCCCGCGGGATCTGCGAGCCGTTGGTGTTGCAGATCGCCAGGACCTTGGCCTTCTGCTCCTTGGCGTGCCGCACGGCCTCCAGGGTGTCGGCGGTCTCCCCCGACTGCGAGATCGCCACCACCAGCGTGCTGCGGTCCAGCACCGGGTCGCGGTAGCGGAACTCGCTGGCCAGCTCCACCTCGACGGGCAGCCGGGTCCAGTGCTCGATCGCGTATTTGGCCAGCAGCCCGGAGTGGTACGCGGTGCCACAGGCAACGACGAAAACCTTGTCGATCTCACGCAGTTCCTGATCGGAGAGCCGTTGCTCGTCCAGCACGATGCGGCCGTCCTCGAAGTGCCCGAGCAGAGTATCGGCTACCGCGGTGGGCTGCTCGGCGATCTCCTTGAGCATGAAGTACTCGTAGCCGCCCTTTTCGACGGCGTCCAAGTCCCAGTCGATATGAAAAGTTCGAGCACTCGCGGTCAGATCGTTGCCGTGGAAGTCGGTGACCCGGTAGCTGTCGGCGGTGATCGCGACGGCCTGGTCCTGGCCGAGCTCGACCGCGTCGCGGGTGTGTTCGATGAATGCGGCGACGTCGGAGCCGAGGAACATCTCGCCGTCGCCGATGCCGACCACCAAGGGCGTGGACCGGCGCGCCGCGACGATGGTCCCCGGTTCGTCGGCGTTGGCGAACACCACGGTGAAGTGGCCCTCGAGGCGGCGCAGCACCGCCAGCACCGAGGCGGTGAAATCGCCCGCCGTGTCGCCGTGGTGGTACTCGCGGGCGACCAGGTGGACAGCCACCTCGGTGTCGGTGTCGCTGGCAAACTCGACACCGGCCGCCTCGAGCTCGTGGCGCAGAGTCGCGTAGTTCTCGATGATGCCGTTGTGGACGACGGCGATCTTGCCCGCCGCGTCGCGGTGTGGGTGAGCGTTGCGGTCGGTGGGCCGTCCATGCGTGGCCCAGCGGGTGTGCCCCAGGCCGGTGCTGCCGACCAGGGCTGCGGGATCGGTCTCGGCGAGCGCGCTCTCCAAGTTGGCCAACCGGCCGGCGCGACGACGGACCGTCAGCTTCCCGTCTCCGTCGACCAGCGCTACGCCCGATGAGTCGTAGCCGCGGTACTCCATCCGTCGTAGCGCCTCGACGACAACGTCGAGGGCAGGCCGGTGCCCGACGTAACCGACGATTCCGCACATAGCCATCCAGGGTAGTGCAGTCTGGCGGCCTGAGACGCCCACCCAGGGTCCCGACAAGGCAGTGCAGCCGCCCCGACCGGGACGGCTGCACGCTGCTGACCTGCAAAGAGCTCAGCTCTATCTGGATTTATTCGTTGATGGTGACTACCGGCTCACCGGCCGTTGTGGCCATTCCATCCGGGGCCACCTGGGCCACCGGGACCACCGGGACCACCGGGACCGTGGTTGTCCCAACCCGGGCCACCGGGCCGCCGTGGTTATCCCAGTCCGGGCCGCCCTGCCAGGGGCCGTAACCGTGCCAGTGCCCCTGGTCGCGGGGTTCGCCGTCGAAGAAGCCGTCATCGTGGCAGCGGTCCCAGTCCCAGTTGTTGCCCCAGCCCTGGTCCCAGAACTGCCCGGGACACCAGTGGTAATCGGGAAGCGGGGCCATCGGCTGGGCCTCCGCGACGCTCGCCGCGCCAACGCCGGCAAGTCCAAGACCCGAGACGATGGCAGTCGCAGCTGCGATTCGTTTGATGTTTATCATGCGTTCGAGGTACCACCTAGGGCCGACCAGCTAAACCTTCAGCCGGCGAAACTTGCTATGAGTTGCTGTGAATAACATTGGTATTGAATGAGATTCAATACCAAGCGCAACAGGGGTTGACGACGGCGTAAAGAGCCTGGGCTGCGAAGTGTCACCCAAAAGTGCAGCCGCCCCCGAGGGGGACGGCCCGGTAAAACGTCGCTCCCGGGCGTGTTTGCTGGCGACTTACTGTCAATCAACTTGATATTGGCTGATGCGCCCGCGCGACAAGTCAATCGGGCCGCAGCTGACGTGCGCTACCGTCAACGGGTGGCAAAGACCAGCAAGCTCGTCGGCGCCCTCGCGCGACGCGGGCCGCACCGAGTTTTACGCGGCGACTTGGCCTTCGCGGGATTACCCGGCGTGGTTTACACGCCCGAGTCGGGTTTCAACTTGCCCGGCGTGGCGTTTGGCCACGACTGGCTCACCGGGGTCGCGCGCTATACCCGCCTGCTGGAGCACCTGGCGTCGTGGGGCATCGTCGCGGCAGCACCTGACACCGAACGCGGGGTGGCGCCGTCGGTATTGAACCTCGCCTTCGACTTGGGCACCGCGCTCGATATCGCCGCAGGAGTGCGACTCGGGCCGGGCAAGATCAGCGTGCATCCCGGCAAACTCGGCGTGATCGGTCACGGCTTCGGCGGCTCGGCAGCGGTGTTCGCCGCCGCCGGGATGAAGGCGAAGCCCCAAGCGGTTGCCGCCCTCTACCCCACCATCACCAACCCGCCGGCCGAGCAGCCCGCCTCGGCGCTCAACGTGCCGGGCGTGGTTTTCAGCGCACCGGGATCTGCAAAAGCATTGCGCTCCAACGCTATTGAACTCTGGCGAGCTTGGGACACCGCAACGCTGCGCATCGTCGCCAAAGCACAGCCCACGGGGCTGGCCGAGGGTCGTCGGTTGACGACGGCGTTCGGCCTGGGCGCCCCGGACCGCAAGACGCAGAAGAGAACCCGTGCACTGCTGACCGGCTACCTGCTGTATGCGCTGACCGGCGACAAGACATATCGCGACTTCGCCGACCCCGACGTGCAACTGCCCAAGACCCTCCCGATGGGAGACGAAGCCACGCCCATAAGCCCCGAAGAGAAGTTCGTCGCCCTGCTCAAAGGCTGAGCGTTGGCGTCACTGCCCTGCTTGGGGTAGTTGATCCTCGGCAATCTCACACGGTGTCGATCCATCAGTGTGCGGCGCCCCGGCTGGTGGGGGCTGGTCGTCGGGTGGTGCAGCGGGGAGCGGCGGATCGAGTTGCTGCCCAGCCGGTTCGGCCACGGAATCGCTTGTCGTCGGCGGATTTTCGGTGAACGGATCGACATGCTGTTCGGCTGCGGTGGCATCGTCGACGCTGACCGGCTCGGCCTTATCGTCGGTGTCTGCGTCTTCCTGCTTGTCGGCGCCATCGTCGTCGTCATCCAGGTCTAGGGGGTCGCCGGTCAGCGCATCGCCCGACCCGGAGCCGTCGCCGAGCCCGCCGGCCAATGAGCCGAGAATGCCTCCGATACTGTCGACGAGGCTTCCGACCACGCCACCAATTCCGCCCGCGATACCGCCAAGTCCGCCGAGATTGCCTGCACCGGTGGACAACCCGCTGGCATCTCCAAGCGGTGCCGCCAATTCGGCCGGCATCGATGCCGCGTCGTCGGGCACGTCCGTCGAAAACCCCTGCGGCTCTGGCATTGTCGGTGGCGGGATAGCCGGCGCCGCGGCGGGCACGGTCGGCGCCGGCGCGGCCGGCGTGGCCACCACCGGCGTCGCCTCGGTGGCTGGCCGCTCGTCGACGGGCGGTTGCCAACTCGGGCCGAAGTCGCCCGGAACATCGAAGCGCACTTCGGACGTCGACGCCAACGCGTGGATTGCCTCGTCGTAGGACGCCGCGACCGACGCCGATGCAGCGCCCATCGCGGCGAGCCAGTCGTTGCGAATGTCGTTGTCTACATAGGGTTCAACCTGCTGACGGATCACCTCTTCGGCCGCCGACCGGTCCCCTGTCCCCGCCGTGACGGAGTGGCAAGCGGCCAGCCAGGACGACCGTTCCGCTGTTCGGCGCTCATCGATGGCGACCGCAGTTGCGGCCTTGCCGTCGACCGACTTCCACACGTCGTCACGCAAGGCGGCATAGTGCTCGGCAGCGGCGCCAACGTGTGCGGCCACCTCGGCAGCGACATCGCAGTGACGCTGGAGAAACCGCATCGCGGTGTCCGCCCCCGAACCTCTCCACACCGCCGCGAGCTCGGTGACCTGCGTGCGCTGCACCCACAGCGCCTCCTCGATGGCGTTCACCGCGGCACGCAGCGCACCGACGTCGTCGTCGAGTATCCGCAGGTCAAGCCCGGCCTCGGTGTCGTACCAGTCCCAGACCTGTGACGTGTGCGCGGTGAGGTCGGGCTGCTGATAGCCGAGCTGATGGCATGCGTCGACATACGTCTGGGTGTGCTCGACCGCGGGCCTGCCCTCGGCCAGCCGCGCGCTGACATCGAACCGGTCGGCCATTGTCAGCCGATCCGGGTGGCGGCGAGTTGGTCGGCGTCGGCGTAGCGATTGGCACTGGCCCGCAAGGCAGCCCCGACCTCCATGCTGGCCCGCGCCCACTGGGTCAGCTCGCCGGCGAGCCGATGCAGCGCAAACCGCAATGCATCACCCTGACCGATGTATGCGCGCCCGGACGTAGTGCCGTCGAAGGCCAACCGGCCGAAGTGGGTGCGCACCGCGCCGTCGATGAGATGTGCTGCGTCGTCAAATCGGTCTGCAACCGCGCGCACTGCCGCGGCGTCGACGAATGCGTCTCGTTGTGCCATACCGGGTTCGACGCGATGTGTCGCCCGACGGTTCCACCTAGTGGGTGGCGCGCACCGTTTCGGCGACGTGGGCGGCGAGCCGGTGCGCGACGTGCTCGTCGTCGGCTTCCACCATGACCCGGATCATCTGCTCGGTTCCGGAGGGGCGCAACAGAATTCGACCGGTGTCGCCCAGTTCGTCTTCGGCCTGCTGAACCGCGTCGCGCACCGACGGCGCCGCAACGGCAGCGACCTTGTCGGTGACCCCGACGTTGATCAGCACCTGCGGCAGGGTGTGCATCGTCGAGGCAAGGCTGGCCAGCGGTTCACCGGTCTGGGCCACCCGCGACATCAGCCGCAGGCCGGTCAGAATGCCGTCACCGGTGGTGGACAACGTGGGCAACAAGATGTGTCCGGACTGCTCGCCGCCGAGGCTGAATGGACCAGATCGCAGCTCTTCCAACACATATCGGTCACCGACGTCGGTGGTGCGAACCTCGACTCCGGCGGCCCGCATCGCCAGATGCAGCCCGAGATTGCTCATCACGGTGGCGACCAGCGTGTTGCCGGCCAGCTCACCGGCCTCCTGCATCGCCAGCGCGAGGATCACCATGATCGCGTCGCCGTCGACAATCTCACCGGCGGCATCGACGGCCAGGCACCGGTCGGCATCGCCGTCGTGGGCCAGGCCGAGGTCGGCGCCGTGCTGCAGGACCGCCGAGCGCAGCACGTCCAGATGCGTCGAGCCGCAGCGGTCGTTGATGTTCAGGCCGTTGGGTTCGGCGTTGATCGCGATGACGCGCGCACCGGCGGCGCGGTAGGCACGCGGTGCGGCCGCCGAGGCGGCGCCGTGTGCGCAGTCCACGACCACGGTCAGCCCGTTGAGTTGGACGGTGCTGGCCTTGCCGACCTGCCGGAGGTAGCGGTCCAGCGCATCCTCGGCGTCGATCACCCGGCCCATTTCCGCGCCGACGGGACGCAGGCCCGGCCCGGTCGCGACCAGATCCTCGATCTGGTCTTCGGTCGCGTCGTCGAGCTTGTGCCCGCCCGGACCGAAGATCTTGATGCCGTTGTCGGGCATCGGGTTGTGCGACGCGGAGATCATCACGCCGAAGTCGGCGTCGTAGGCGTGGGTCAGGTAGGCCACCGCCGGGGTCGGCAGCACACCGGCCCGCAGCGCGTCCACGCCCTCACTGGTCAGGCCGGCGATTACCGCGGCTTCCAGCATCTCGCCGCTGGCGCGGGGATCGCGGCCGATCACCGCGACGCGTCGCCGTCCGCTGTTCGACCTGGTCAGCCGTCGTGCGGCTGCGGCGCCGAGGGCCAACGCGAGCTCGGCGGTGAGCTCGCGATTGGCGACTCCTCGGACGCCGTCGGTGCCGAATAGTCGACCCATGCGGACAAACCTCTCACAGTTGGTGACCGCGTACCCACGCGACATGAGGAATACCCGTAGTGCCACCCAACTGGTACGCGGCCGTGATCGCCGCTTGGATCAGCGCTTGCTGTACTGCGGCGCCTTACGGGCCTTCTTCAGGCCGTACTTCTTGCGCTCGGTGGCACGCGGGTCACGAGTCAGGAAGCCGGCCTTCTTCAGCGCGGGCCGGTCGTCGGGCTGGACCAGGATCAATGCCCGCGAGATCGCCAGCCGCAGCGCGCCGGCCTGGCCGGACGGGCCGCCACCGTCGAGGTGGGCGAAGATGTCGAAGCTCTCGGCCCGATCGACGATGACCAGCGGAGCCTTGATCAGCTGCTGGTGCACCTTGTTCGGGAAGTAGGCCTCCAGGGAGCGGCCGTCGAGGTCGAATTTGCCGGTGCCGGGCACCAGGCGGACCCGCACGACGGCTTCCTTGCGGCGGCCGACGGTCTGGATCGGGCGCTCGATGACGATGTCCTCGCGCGGGGCCGGCGCTGCGGCCTCGACGGGCTCGGCGGTCTCGACGGTTTCTTCGACCACGACCTCGGTCTCGGTTCCTGCGGTCTCTGTCATTGGGCCACCTGCTTGATCTCGTACGGAGTCGGCTGCTGAGCAGCGTGCGGATGCTGCGGACCGGCGTAGACGTGCAGCTTGCGCTTGATCTGGCGGCCGAGCTTGTTCTTGGGGATCATGCCGACGATCGCCTTCTCGACGACCCGATCGGGGTGCTTGTCCAGCAACTCGCCGATCGTGCGGCTCTTCAGCCCGCCGGGGTAACCCGAGTGGCGGAAGGCGAGCTTCTTGTGGTGTTTGTCGCCGCTCAGGGCGACCTTTTCAGCGTTGACGATGATGACGAAGTCACCGCCGTCGGTGTTAGGGGTGAATGTCGGCTTGTGCTTGCCGCGCAACAGGTTTGCTGCCGCGACGGCAAGGCGACCGAGCACCACGTCCTGGGCGTCGATGACGTACCACGTCCGCGTGGTGTCACCCGCCTTAGGCGCGTAGGTGGACACAGCGCTTACCTATCCTTCTCTTCGAGCCCGTTTCTCGGGCGGGATCCCGGTGACCCGGGTGCCGGTCAGGCGTGTGCGGAAGGGATTTCTCGGCGACCGACGTTGACC
Source organism: uncultured Actinomycetota bacterium (assembly GCA_963815995.1). Lineage (GTDB taxonomy): Bacteria > Actinomycetota > Actinomycetes > Mycobacteriales > Mycobacteriaceae > Mycobacterium. Next base: position 221,001 of record CAWFIR010000017.1, on the reverse strand, counting down.
CGAGTCCCGGCGTACCGCACGCCAACGGAGCAGCTTACCGGGGGCTATCCGCGCAGGTCAAAACGCGTCATCCGGGGGTAGCGCTGTCGAACTCGCCAAGGGTAGCCACGTAGCGGGCGAAGTCCGCGATCAGACGGTTCGCCGCAGCGGTTCGGGCAACCTCTGGTCGGATAAGTCGGATGATCGCCTCGCGCGCCACGGTCGATATCGGTAGGCCCCGTTGAGCGGCGACGCGCTCGAGTTCAGCCAGCTCCTCGGGATTGAGCCGTACCTGCAGCACCTTGCTGCGGCCATTGCCTCGCGAGATCTTCGCCGAATCACCGATAGGCGCGTTGCGGTCAGCTTCGATCGCCGCGACCTCATCTTCGATGATGGTCGCGACATCGTCCTTGACTTCTTGTTTCGTCATATCCGCTCTCCTCCCCCGTAAAGACGACGCTCGTGCGTGTTCGCCCTCCACGCGGTGGCGCCGTACACCTGACCGTCGTGGATGACGACTACGACGGTCAGCACCTCCTGGGCTGTGCTCGAATAACCAATGATTCGGACGCTGTCTCCGGTGACGCTTCTTGGGTCTGGATCAATAACCAGCCTCTCTGGGTCCTCCAGGGCCTCGTTCGCTTGCTTGACGGTGAGTCCCTTCTCGGCGACATGTTCGCCTCGGTACGACCAATCAACCTTCTAGTACCGCACCCCTTTGCGTAGTACAAAGTAATACACAAGTGTATTCCTTAACTAAGCCATACGCCAGCGCGCTCAAACCTTCTTTGGCGCTCTACACAAACCGGCAGCTTGATGTCGCTGCAGAGCTGCGCGAGGAGAGCGGGAATGACGAGGGACGTGCCGGCATCCCGGTATGACTGCGCGGTCCCGCCGGTCTCTCCTTACCAACGGGACCGCGCAGAGTCTTCAGGTGATTACCGGCCCCACTGCACCCACGCGCCGGCCGCTCGGTGATCGGCCGCCGCAACATCATCTGCGCCCTCGCGCACCGCATTGCCTAGGTCGACCAAGATCTCGTTGAGGGCCGTGGCCGCTTGATGCCACTTCAACTGCTCGACGCCGTAGGCGGTAGCAGCTTCCCGAGTCCATAGCTCGTGCAGCGGCGCCACTGTTCGCCCTCAGCTCTTGCAACGCGGCGTTGAACCGCGCCGACGCCGTGTGGATTTCCTGCCGGACAGACGATTCGATCTCGTCGAAGTTGTATGACAGCCGCGAGTCCATGGACGATGGCCTCACAGGTTCCCGGCGACAGCGCCGATGTGAAGCGCATGATTGTCGGCCGCGTCGCGTAGCGCGACTTCGTTATGGCGAATGGTTTCCGCGATGCTCTGCAGCGCGTGATGCAATTTCATCGACTCCGCGTTCCACCGGTGCACCACATCCCTGAAACGCGATGCCGCAATTCCACCCCATACCGATGCCGGTACTCCGCTCATGCGACCGATGAACGACTGCAGCGTCGCTCGAATCTCCTCGTTACGGGAATCGATGGCCGCAGCGACCGAGCGCATGAGGTCGAAGTCGGTGCTGAGCGCGTTTCCACCTGTCGGAGTGCTCACCTGTTCCCCTCTTGTCAACAGCCGCGGACCTCGCCGCGCTAACGACAGATAAGACGCCTGCTAATCCGATCTGGTTCCCGCAGATTCACTCCAGTGCTCGAGCCGACCGGACCGCGACCTCGCAAGCCTGGTCTACGGCCTCGTCGTGGCCCTGACGGCTTTGACATCCGATGCTGATCCGGACAGCTTTGTCGACCCACACCGTCCACCGGATGTCATGACCAGGCCGGATCTCTCGGTAGGTGACTACCTGACGGTCTGCCCTGTGGCCCGTCGGGTTGAAGTCGACGAAGACTCCCGCAGGTTCAGCGTCGATCGCGCTTTTGAGAAACTCGGCGGTCGCATCCAAAGATGGCAGCGCAACCCGCGACTGCGTCACGTGCAACGCAACTTCCGGATCCGACGGTGAGGTGATCTGCACCCGCGCCGATCCGGGACCCGTCACGATGCGTCGCAATGGCCACTGAGCCGGAACCTTGAGTGCGACATGTCCTTCCACGACATACGTTGTCGGAATGCTGTCGTCACGACCGCGCGGTGGTGAGTGACGGATCAATGTGCCCACGCCAACCACGACGCTGATCGCCGCCAGTGCCAACGCGAGTCTCCCGAGACTACGGCGCAGACCCCCCGAAACGGCCATGGGGTTCTCCGCGCGGTCACGGCTTTCAAGCGGAACAATCGCTCCGGCAAGCTTTCTCAAGCCGATATCATCGATCGTCCAGCACGGCGACCGTGCCACCGGAATTCTGAAGTTCTCGGGCGATCAAAGCGGACAGGCTGCGGGCGCCGCTGACTGTTCTCGGGGCGTCGATGACCACCACGTCCAAGGTCTCCGACACCATCGTGAGGATGGAATGCACGACCTCTTCTGCGACGGCCTGCTGGTCCCGATGGCGAGTCTGGGCGGCCATAGCGGCGCCGGTCACAGCCACGAGATCATCAGCGATTTCGACGACCAACGTCGCAAGCTCAGCCTTGGCTTGAGATGCGTGCGCCAACAACCACGACCGCGATCGCAGCACGGCCGGGCCGACAAGAACTTGCGCGGCCGCGCGAACTACATCGACGCGCTCCGGCGCCCACCATGACGGGTGAACGACGATCACCTCCTCGGCGGTACCGCAGTCGGCTGCCCCCAACAGCGAATGCCACAGCGATTCGAGGGTGACTGGACGAAGGTCGATCAGCGTGACCGGGTCATCGATATGCTCGAAAGCAACCCTTTCCGCCTCGCTGTCAGCGACAGTGGCTCCCCCGCAACATAATCGGCGGATCGCGCTCGGGCCGACCTCAAGTAGGTGCGCCCTCACGGTGGCGGACTCCAGCCGACTTGGATCAGCTGAGGGCTACCGCGCCCCGTAATCAACGTGCCGCGGCCAGGCGGCATGGACGATGCGCGTACCGACCCAATCGTCAACCCCTCGTCCGGGTTTCCGCTCATCAGCAGAGTCATGGAACCGGCATCGCGCAACCCGCCGAGTAGTGGCTCGAACATAGCGCGGGCTGCACCGCCGCTACGGCGTGCCACCACCAGGTGCAAACCCAAGTCTCGGGAGTGCGGCAGCACCTCCGACAGCGAAGCCAGCGGATTGCTGCCAGCGCTGCCGACGAGGTCGTAATCGTCGATGACGACGTATATCTCTGGGCCCGACCACCACGACCTCTCACGCAACTGCCGCGGCGTGGCATCCCGAGGAGGCATTCTTCGACGCAACTCCTCGATGAGACGCGGCACTACCTCGCCGACCGCATCGGCGGAAACAAGGTATCCCCCAAGGTGTCCGGATTCGGACTGCACGACGCCGAGTAGCGAACGTCGCACATCGATGACGAACAATTGGCATTGCGCAGCGGTAGTAGTCCGCACCAACTCGCGGCAGATAATTCGCAGCGTGGCAGTCTTTCCGGACTCGTTGTCACCGAGGATCAGTAGATGTGAATGCTGCGCGAAATCGATAGCGACCGGACACAGTTCGCTCTCCTCAAGGCCGATAAGAGGTCTGAGTTCAGGTGCGCCCGCTCGCTCGATCACCGCGCGATGGTCGACCTGGGCGGGCAAGAGCGGGATTGGCGGCGCAATCCATGTGTCGCGACGCCAACAGGAGTCGGCGTTCGAATCCTCGCCATCAAGCGTGGGTAGCGCAATGATCATGTGCAGTCCATCGTGGGAAAGTCCCCGACCGGCTTTGCCCTCGGGAACTTCGTGAGCCCGCCGTCGATCCAGCTCGGAATCCGCGGGATCGCCGAGTCGCAACTCGATGCGCGTCCCGATCTGATCTCGTAGCGCCGGGCCTTATCTCAGCCCAACGCGACGCTGACAAAATGACGTGCACACCGTACGAGAGGCCCTCAGCGGCAAGTGCTGTGACCGATGCGTCGACGGTCTCGAATTCCCGGGTCAGGCTTGGCCAACCGTCGATAACCAGAAAGACGTCGCCGAAGCGATCGCACAGTGGATCCCGGCTCTCCCTGAGCTGCCGATAGTGTGCGATCGAGGTGATTTCGTGGTCGCGGAAGAGCAATTCGCGTGACCGAATGAGTGCGCTGAGCCAATCGATCGTGCGACGAGTCAATTGCGGATCGGCACGTCCGGCGACCGAACCGACGCTGGGCCACTCTCTCAGAGATGCCAACGTCCCACCCCCGAAGTCAAGACAGTAGAACTGCACTGCGCTCGGATCATGAGTGACTGCCAGCGCGGTGACAAGCGTGCGCAAAGTTGTCGACTTACCCGATTGAGGCGCTCCGACAATAGCGACGTTGCCCGCGGCCCCGGACAAATCGACGACCAGCGGCGTCCGACACTGCTCGAACGGACGGTCGACGATCCCGATCGGAACTGTCAACGGGGACAACGCTTCACCGCCGGCCAGCAGGGCGCTCAAACCCGGTGCCGCTCCGAGCGGCGGCAGCCACACTTCGTGGGCTCGCGGACCGCATCCCGACAGCCGCTCGACCACGGTCTGGAGGACAGTGCGGCGGTTGACCGCATCCGTCTCGGTATGGCCGGCAATGCTGACCTGCCCGATCGGCTGTGTGACGAATAGACGGGCAGGCGCCGACTTCTCCTCTCGTTCCGGCAAAATGAGCTCATCCGCCGCCCGCTGCGTACCGGATCGGCCCGGTCCCGACACGTACGCAGTCTGGAATCGGATCAACTCGTCGGTGCCGACTCGCAAATAGGCAGCGCCCGGCAGGCCGGGCAACTGGTAAGCGTCGGACGTGCCCAGAACAGTCCGCGATTCGTTGATCGACAATGTTTTAAGGCATACCCGATAGGACAGATGCGATTCCAGCCCGCGCAGTCGTCCTTCGTCGAGACGTTGACTTGCCAACAGCAGATGCACGCCCAGCGACCGTCCGAGTCGACCGATCGCCACGAAGACGTCGGCGAAATCTGGATGTTGACTCAGCAATTCGGAGAACTCATCGACGATGATGAACAGCGTTGGCAGGGGCGGTAGTTGAGCTCTGGCGCGCCGAGCTCGCCGATAGGCAGCGATCCCGTCGACGTTGCCCGCCTCTCGAAGCACTTCTTGGCGGCGATTCATCTCGCCGGTCAGCGCATCACGCATTCGCCTGACCAAAGCCGCCTTATCGGACAGGTTCGTGATGACAGCGGCGACATGCGGCGCCGGCTCTAACCCGGCGAATGTTGCGCCGCCTTTGAAGTCGATGAGGACCAGGTTGAGATCCTCTGGTGAATGACAGGCGAGCATCCCTAAAGCGACTGTTCGCAAGAACTCCGACTTGCCGGAACCGGTTGCCCCGATACAGAGCCCGTGTGGCCCCATTCCGTTCTCGGCAGCCTCTTTGATGTCCAGCTCCACCGGTGCACCTGCAACCGTGATCCCGATCGGAACACGCAGCCGATCGCGGGGCGTTCTACCGGCCCAGTATTGCTCTGGCGCAAAGACAGTGACATCGCCGATTCCAATCAGATCCGACCAGTCCGTCGGCTTCGACGTATCCTTGCCGCTTGCCCGGTAGCCGGCGAGCCGCTGCGCACACGCCAGCGCAGCCGGGTAACTCATAGCATCCGGTCGTGCGGCTATTTCGTCGTCGATTGATGTCCCAACAACCACTTCGCTGTCGCTCACCCGCAACTGCAGCGTGCCAACAAGTGCCGTGTCGTTGATCGTCAGTGTCGTGATGGCTTTGCCGGCAGCGCTGTTCACTCGTTCGGCGTCGTCAACGTCACCGTCGACGACGACCACCACGTGCGGCGTCAGCGGATCGGCGGGCAGTCGCTCCGTCGTCACGCCGGCGAGTGCCTCCATCGCCGCCGCCACCGACGAATACACCAGCCGCGTGGGGCCGATGTCGTCATTGATGCAGGGATGTTGATTGTGCGGCAACCATTTCAACCAGTCCCAGTGCCTTCTGTTGTGGTCGCTGACCGCAGCGGCGACCAATACCAGACGCGGGCTGTGCATAACAGCCAGTTGACAGATTGCCGCGCGCAACAGTGCACGCGCGGCTGTTATGTCGCCGACGACGCTCACGGCCGCCACTTCGCGCAGCGCGAGGGTGATGGGTACGTTCGGGACTGTCGAATGGGTGCCAAGAAATCGGTGTAGCGCGGTCACGGCAACCGGATCCAGCCGGCTATTAGTCTCCAAGGTCGGCGGGATCAACCGCCTGGCAAGCGGCAGAGTTCCAAGTCCGATTCGCACCTGGCAAAAGTCTGGGTCCGAAACTCGCCGCTCCCACATCCGGCAACCGCCCACCACAGTCCATAGCGAGTCGGGATCCGGATGGCACCAAAGCAACGACTGATGCTGTGCCGCCGCTGTATTGACGATGTCGGCCCGCGCGTCGGACAAGTAACCCAGATAATCTGCGCGCTCGGCGTTGAGCGCGCCGCGGCCCCGATCCGCATTGGAAATGACAGTCGTCACCGTAGACACGAGCATCATCAATGGAAAGATCAAGAACGCCGGATTGCGCGCTACCGCCGACCGGGAGTAGTAAGCCACCGCCATCGCGCCCACCGTCGTGACCGCCGTGACGATCGGTAGAAACCGGACCAGTGGACTCGGCTGCGCCTGCCGGGCTGCTTCTTGTGGCGCGGTGACCACGAAGTCGGTGGTGTCATACACTGGCCCGGGTACTCGTTCGATCGACACGTGCTCCGCAGTTGCATCACTGTCGAACCGCCGCATCCAGCCCTCCTAACAACCGACCGCAACCGCTTCGCCCGATGCGTTTGGCACGGTAGGCACGGTCGAAATCCGCGGCAAGTCGCCTGTGGATCAACGGAAGGGCGACACCGACATCCCGGCTAGCGTCCGTATCAGCGAACGGAGGTCGGTGTGCACCACGCATTGGCAGTACCCAGCCCAGACGGCGCGTCACACCCGGGCGTCGGAGGGGTACGGCGGCTATCGATTGATGCCGGACCCACTCGCGTCGACCTGGTGTTGTCTTCGGCAACGCCTATCGGATTGCTGATTCCACCGATCGTCGACATCCTGACCGGCAGTGGTGGATTCCGCGCCGGACCGCTCGCTGTCCACTATCAGCTCTCCCTTCCGGGAAGCACCGCGCTGGACGCGTCGAAGACGCTGGCTCAATTAGGGATTCGAGATGGCACCGCCTTGCTTCTGACAAGCTCGCCGACTGAATTGACGGTCCCGCGTTTCGATGACGAAGCCGAAGCGGTGTCGGCATCGGTCTCGGCGATGGAGTGCCGCTGGACACGGCGAAGGGCTCGGCTGGTGGGCTCGCTGGTCACTACGTGGCTGGCTGGCGTGGCCGCAACGGTGCTGACCCGAACCGTGTTTCACGCAAACGACCCACACCGCACGGCCTGCGCCGGCGTCGCCGCAACGATCGCGCTGTTGTGTCTGCTGGCGGCGGCTGTTGCGTACCGCGTTTCCCGCGAACAGTCCATCGGACTGACATTGGGCGGGCTGGCCACGGGCTTCGCCGCACTGGCAGGCCTACTTGCCGTACCCGGCCGACCGGGCGCTCCGAACGCGCTGTTGGCGGCAGCGGCTGCCGCAACCTGTGCGGCAGCCATGCGCGTGATATCCAGCCACGCAGTAGCGTTCACCGCGATAGTGACGTTTGCGGCGACCGGCTCGACGGCCGCCATGGCGGCCGCGATCACCTCGATCCCACTGCAGGCTATCGGTGTAGCCGTTACGGCCATATCGTTGGCGTTTGTCGAAGCATCTGCACCGCTATCGGTCACGCTTGCGCGACTGTCACCACCGACGGCGGACGCGGGCGCAGATGTGCCGCTCCCCAGTCCACATCGCCTGAATGCCAAAGCAATCCGTGCCCACGCCTGGCTCACCAGCTTGATCGCCGCCTTCGCCGCCTCGGCAGCATCGGGGGCGATAGGCGCAGCACTGGCGCCGTTCCTGACCGGCGAGCCACGATTTCCCGGCCTGCTGTTCGCCACCGTAACCGGCGGCGTCCTGCTATTGCGGGCTCGTGCACACCGCGACCTTGCGAGATCCGTGCCACTCATCATCTGCGGAATAGTCACGTTCAGCGCTGTTCTCGTCGCTGCTGCTGCGGCGTACCCACAATGGGCGGCCCATGTCGCCGCGGTGTCGCTGATGCTGGGTGCCGTCGCACTGTGCATAGCTTCAATCGGTCGGGCGACGACGATCTCTCCGATCGGGCGACGGAGCGTTGAACTGCTGGAGTACCTCGCATTCGCCGTTGTTGTCCCGCTGGCCGTTTGGCTCTGCGGGCTGTATGGCGCTACCCGTAGCTTGAACCTGTCGTGATAACAGCGCGACGGCGCGCCCGCCACTGCATGGTGGTTGCCTTGGTCGCGGCGCTGCCGCAATGCACCGCGTCGCCCGCACAAGCGGTATCGCCGCCGCCGATCGACAACAGTCGACTCCCTCAGCCGGCGCCGCCAAGCCCGCCGCAACCGACCGTGCAGCGGGAGATCTGTGCAGTGCCCTCGATGACACGTGACGCCACGGCACCAAGCGACGCCACTCAACTCACCGGGCTTGACCTGCAGCAGGTTTGGCGGCTGACCCGCGGTTCGGGCCAGCGAGTCGCCGTCATCGACACCGGCGTTTCAACGCACCAGCGACTGTCTCACCTGATGGCCGGGGGTGATTATGTGTTCACCGGCGATGGTACTCAGGATTGCGACGGACACGGTACGGCAGTAGCCGGGATCATCGCCGCCACACCGGATCCCAATCACACGGACGACTTCAGCGGTGTCGCCCCCGGAGCTGACTTGATCAGCATCAGGCAGTCCAGCACGAAGTTCGGCCCCGCGAGTGATCCGTCCGCCGCCGGCTTCGGGGACGTCGACACCATGGCCCGAGCGGTACGTACTGCGGCAGACCTCGGCGCCTCGGTCATCAATATCTCCTCGGTCGCGTGCGCCCGTGTCGGTTCAGCGCTCGACGACCGCGCACTCGGAGCGGCGCTGTCCTACGCCGTCGACGTAAAGAACACCGTTGTCGTGGTCGCTGCCGGGAATATCGACGCCGGGCAGTGTCCCGCTCAGCAGGCCGACGCGACGCGGGACTCAGCGACGGTGGTCGTGAGCCCTGCCTGGTACGACGACTATGTCCTAACCGTGGGATCGGTGAACGTCCGCGGCGAACCGTCGACATTCACCATGGCTGGGCCGTGGGTGGATGTCGCTGCGCCCGGCGAGGGGGTGGTATCGCTGAGCTCAACGGGTAACGGATTAGCTAACGCTGTTGATGGACAACAGGGTTCGACTCCGTTGTCAGGGACTAGCTATGCCGCGCCGGTGGTCACTGGCCTGGCGGCACTGATCCGCTCCCGATTCCCGACCTGGACGGCTCGTCAGGTGATGCAACGCATCAAGGCCACCGCGCATCATCCGCCCGGCGGTTGGGATCCGCTGGTCGGCGCAGGCCTGGTGGACCTGCTTGCCGCGGTCAGCACCGACACCCCGACCGCTCCACCCGCTCCACCGACTCCGCCCGCCCGCACATCGACGCCCATCGCTGGGCCTTACCGTGTCGCGCCGCCGGACCACCGCGCCCGGAACACGGCATTCACCGGGGCCGCGGTCTGCGGTGGCTTATTGGCCGTGGTGCTGGCGCTTGGCGGAATGTGGACGCGGCTACGACGGACCCAAGTCCGACTGGGCAGCAGCCGGAACATCCTGCACGACTGAGGCATTGGCCCTGCTGAGGTCCGGCCCCGCAGGCAATTTGGCCAGCACCGGCCAGGGTGCCGCGATCATCGCGTCGGGCATTCCGAGGTCATGTGCCGCATCGTCGTCGTGGACGGCGTATCGAACACCGGTGTCGGAGATGAAATATCGCGTTCCTGCGCGAACATTACCGCCAGATAGCCCGGTCGCGCGGACATAGGCACTGCGCCCGGGTGGGAGATAGACGGCGTCCACGGCTGGACCCTTTGCGTCCGCCTGCGCCAAGGACACCGCCCCCTCGCCGTCCGGGAGAGGTAGTCCCCCAACCGAAAACGAGATGTCGACCTTGCCCGACGCCGCATATGCCCACCTCGCACAGAGCGTCCCATCGTCGGAGAGCGGTGGAGTTTTCGCCTGATCGGGGAAGCCGGACACCGGCAGCCGAGTCACCGCCGGAGCGTTACGGATCACGTCAGGCGCGACAGCCATCACGGTCCGGGTGCCCTGCGAGTTGGTGAATCGCACGAGATCGGCGACAAGTCGTCCAACACGCTGAACGCCGTCGGTAAGCACGACGTAAAACTCATCGCCGCCGGTGCGATTAACCCTCAGCACGCTGCCGACAGGAAATCCCGGAAGCGATGTCGAGCCGCGATTACCGGCATCAGGAATTCGCGGTGCGGTCAGAGGCGGCGCCTCCGGGATGACGTTCAGCAGTAGGGGCGACACCGTTCTTGGGACCTGACGCTCGGGTCCGAGCGCCCGCTCGACCGCGGCGTCATCGAGGTTCACCACAGATCGGCGACCGCCATATAGCAAGTAGGTCGATCCTCCGGACGACGGCCTGACAAGCAAGGTCTGATCGCGAGCGAGAATCTGCGACTGCGGGCCGTCGCCGCGGCCAACCACAATGGTCGTACCGTCGCGGCTGTCGCAGACTGTCCACCGCAATTCGTCCTCACCAAGTGGCGTGCCCAAGAACTGCGGGGCACCGGGGATACCCAGCAGCGGACCCCTTCTGCGGCGGCTGAGCGCCGACGCGGCTGTTGGCTGTGGGTCGGCGTTTGTCTTCGCGATCAACCTGGCCGAAGCCAGGTTCAGCACAGGATGCAGGGTTTCGCCTAACCGAACGTAGAGGGCCCCCGACTGCTTCTCCATCAAGATCGTCGCCATCGGCATACCTGGCTGTGGACGCAGAAGAGCCAGCACCACACAGCCGGCCAGCAGAATGACCGCCAAAGCCAGCCCGGCCATCAGCGATTGGGCAGGCCCGCGCATCGGCTCGTTCACGGAGCGGAGGTCCCTGCCCAGCAACGCGCACTCCATGCGGCGCCGCATGAATCGATATCCGCTGATGTGCAGCCTCGTGGTCGGTTGGTATGCCATCCAGTCCCTCCAAGGGCGCTGCGCCGGTTCGGCTTCACGATATGTACTGGCCACGCCGCGGGCCCTCGGCGATCCACAGCCGGACCCCTGAAATCCGTGGATATGACCCCGGGCCCGAAAATCCGTAGAATCGCCTGGTGAGCATCAGCCGCAAGACCCTTGTCGCATCCCGTCGTGCCTGGTCACGCCGCTTTCGCTGGGCTGGCCTGGGCGCCGCCGCAGTGCTGGCCGCGGGCGTCCTGACGGTCGCCCCGAGCGCCATTCAGAGCGCGGTGCCGTCGGCCAAGGCCGACAACTGCCCGGATGTCGCGGTGACGTTCGCCCGCGGTACCGACGAACCGGCCGGGCTGGGACGCGTCGGCCAGGCCCTGGTCGACAGCCTGCGCCAGAACACCGGCAAGAACATCGACGCCTACCCGGTCAACTACCGGGCCACCCTGCTGCAGCTGCACGGCAACGACGGCGCCAAGGACGCGATCAAGCACATCAAGGACGTGGCCGACAAATGCCCGGCCACCCCGCAGGTGCTCGGCGGATACTCCCAGGGCGCGTCGGTGGTCGACATCGTCACCGGAACGAATATCGGCGGCGTCGGCTGGGGCGATTCGTTGCCGCCGCAGTACGCCAGCCACATCATCGCGGTCACCACGTTCGGCAACCCGGCCGACCGTAGCGGCGGAACCATCGCGGCACAGAGCGCGATGTTCGGCGCCAAGGCCGTCGACTACTGCAACCCCGAAGACCCGATCTGCCACGCCGGCCAGGGCAACCAGTGGAGCGGGCACACCGACGGCTACGTGCCCGTCTACACCAGCCAGGCCGCCAGCTTCGTGCAGACCCGGCTGCTGTCGGTACTGCCCGCCACCACACCCGACGGACCGCTGGGCGTTCCGCCTGGCTCCGGTTATCTCGGCGTCCCGCCCGGACCTGCTCAGGGCCCGCTGCCTGGTCAGGTCCCGCTGCCCGGTCAGGCCCCGCTGCCTGGTCAGGGTCCGCTGCCTGGGCCCAACCCAGGACGTCCCGGGTCCGACCGTGGTCAGCCAGACCCAGCCCACCGCGTTTCACTGATCACGCGGCACTCGCTGATCTTGCAACGGCCCACTACTGTCGGGGCATGAACCTGCGCTCGATAGCCCTCGCGTCACGGTCGATTCGGGGCGTGTGCGCCGCCGCCTTTCTCGCCGCAGGTTTGATGCTTGCGCCCGCGACGCTGATCCCGACGGCATCGGCGTCCTGCCCCGACGTCGAGGTGGTGTTCGCCCGCGGACGGAAGGAGTCGCCCGGCGCCGGCGTCGTCGGTAACTCCTTCGTCAGCGCGCTGCGGTCCAGGGTCAACCGGAACGTCAGCCTCTACGCGGTGCGCTACCCGGCCGACACCCAGATCGACGTCGGCGCCAACGACATGAGCGCGCACGTTCAGAACACGATCAACGGCTGCCCGAACACCCGCATCGTGCTGGGTGGCTACTCGCTGGGCGCGGCGGTCACCGACGTCGTGATGGCGGCCCCCATCGCGGCATTCGGTTTCAACAATCCGCTGCCGCCGGGCGCCGACCAGCACATCGCCGCGATCGCGCTGTTCGGCAACGGCACCCAGTGGGTTGGGCCGATCGCCAATTTCAACCCGGTCTACGCCGACCGGACCATCGACTTGTGCCACGGCACCGACCCGATCTGCAACCCAGCCGACCCGCAGACCTGGTCCGGCAACTGGCCGCAGCATGCCGGCAACCTCTATATCAGCGACGGCATGGTCAATCAGGCGGCCGACTTCGTCGCCGGCAAACTGGCATAGCCCTATTCGCTGATCGAACACACAGGTCAGTATCAGCGGGCCTTTAGTTTTGCCCGCTAATTTTTGCTCATGCGACTGGCCCCGATCGTTGCCCTTCGCAGGCGCGTGTGCGCCGCAGGTCACGGGTGGCGCGCCGGTTAGCCGGCTTCGCGGCAGCGGGGTTGCTCGCCGTGGGTCTGCTGGCCGCCCCGGCGCTGGCACCGCTCGCGACGACGACCATTGCGAAGGCGTCGGCGGCCTGCCCGGACGCCGAAGTCGACTTCGCCCGCGGCCGCGAAGAAGCCCCCGGCGTCGGCGCGGTCGGCCAGGCCTTCATCAACTCGCTGCAGCGCAAGGTGCCGCACATGACGATCGGCTCCTACGGGGTCAACTACCCCGCAAACATCAGCGTCGACAGCGGCGCCAACGACATGAGCGCCCATGTCCAACAGATGGCGGCCAGTTGCCCGAACACCAAGCTGGTCCTCGGCGGTTACTCGCTGGGTGCCGAGGTGGCCGACCTCGCGACCTGGAGCCGTATGTCGCCGGGTGCGAATCAGCACGTCGCGGCGGTCGCGTTGTTCGGTAATGGCACCCGGGGACCCGCCCCCGCCTTCGCCGGTAAGACCATCGACCAGTGCGCCGCCGGCGATCCGATTTGCAACAGAGGAGGCACGCGCGACCTGCATTGGTCGTCGCATCTGCAGCCGTCCTACATCGACTCGGGCTTGGTGGATCAGGCGGCCGGCTTCGTCGCCGGCAAGCTGTAATCAGTCCCGCGTGCGCAGGTCGCGGGTGATCAGCGTGCGCGCCTGCAACTCGCTGTCGGGCGGGTAGTCCACTCCCACCAGCGTCAAACCCCGTGCCGGCGCGGCCGCGTAATCGCTGGAGCGGCGGGTGTCGGTGAGCAGCTCGGCACACCAGTCGGCGGTGCGCCGATGCTCGCCGACCGCCAGCAGCGCGCCGACCAGCGATCGCACCATCGACCAGCAGAACGCGTCGGCGGTGACGTGCGCGGTGATCAGATCGCCGTCGCGCTCCCAGTCGAACCGCTGCAGGTCGCGAATCGTCGTGGCCCCTTCGCGGTGACGGCAAAACGCGGCGAAGTCATTCAGCCCCAACAGGTTTCGTGACGCCGCGGCCATCGCGTCGACGTCGAGCGCCCGCGGCCAGGCGGTGACGTAACGGGCCTGATGCGGCTCCACGCCATAGTCGGCGGTGGAAAGCCGGTAGACGTAGTGGCGTCGCAGCGCCGAGAACCGCGAGTCGAAACCCGCTGGCGCACGGACAATCTGGCGGACCCGAACGTCGGTGGGTAGCAGTCGGCCCAGCCTTCGGACCAGCGGCTGAAATTCGGGCTGATTCGGCCGCGGCGAACGCGGATAGGCGTTCGGCAACTCATCGACCGGAACATCGACATGGGCGACCTGGCCGGTGGCATGCACGCCGGTGTCGGTGCGACCGGCCGCCCATAGCCGCAACTGGCTGCGAAACACCGTCGACAGCGCCCCCTCGAGAACACCCGCGACGGTGCGCTGACCTGACTGCGTCGCCCACCCGGCGAAATCCGTGCCGTCGTAAGCGATATCGAGCCTTAGACGAACGCACCCGCCATCGGAGTCGATGGCGGGCACGTCGTTCAACGGCAAATCGTCAGGACTCGTCAGCGTCCTCGGCTTCCGCTTCAGCGGCCTGCGGCTCCGCGGCCTCCGGCTCAGCGGCCTCTACCTCGGCAGCAGCCTCGGCGGCCTCGGTCGTTTCGGACTCGGTCGTTTCGGCCTCGGCCACAACCTCTTCGGCCTTCGGCTCAGCAGCCGCCGGCTGAGAGGCCGGAGCCTTGGCGGCGGGCTTGGAAGCACCCACCCGACGCGCGCGATCGGCTTCGGAGGTCACCGTCTTCTCCTGCACCAGCTCGATGACCGCCATCGGCGCGTTGTCGCCCTTGCGGTTCTCGACCTTGATGATGCGGGTGTAGCCGCCGTTGCGGTCGGAGTAGAACGGCCCGATCTCGGCGAACAGGCTGTGCACCACGTCCTTGTCGCGGATCTTCTTGAGCACCTCACGCCGATTGTGCAGCGTGCCCTTCTTGGCGTGGGTGATCAGCTTCTCCGCGTAGGGCCGCAATGCCCGAGCCTTGGTTTCGGTGGTCTTGATCCGACCGTGCTCGAACAGCGCCGTCGCCAGGTTGGCCAGGATCGCCTTCTGGTGCGAAGACGACCCGCCGAGGCGAGGACCCTTGGTGGGCTTGGGCATTGCGACTTCTCCTAAATGGGGCCGGTCCCCGTATCAGGTAGGACCGGGACGGATTTTTTAGAGCTGTTCGGTTTCGGCGTAGTCCGCGTCGTCGTAGCTGCCCTCGGCGGACCAGGTGCCGGTGGCGACGTCGTATCCGGCGACCTCGGACGGGTCGAAGCTGGCCGGGCTGTCCTTGAGCGACAGACCCAACTGGTGCAGCTTGACCTTCACCTCGTCGATGGACTTCTGGCCGAAGTTGCGGATGTCGAGCAGGTCGGACTCGGTGCGCGACACCAGTTCTCCGACGGTGTGCACGCCCTCACGCTTGAGGCAGTTGTACGAGCGCACGGTCAGATCCAGGTCGTCGATCGGCAGCGCGAACGACGCGATGTGGTCGGCCTCGGCCGGCGACGGCCCGATCTCGATGCCCTCGGCCTCGACGTTGAGTTCGCGTGCCAGACCGAACAATTCGACCAGCGTCTTACCCGCCGACGCCAGTGCGTCGCGGGGGCCGATCGAGCTCTTGGTCTCGACGTCGAGGATCAGCTTGTCGAAGTCGGTGCGCTGCTCGACACGGGTCGCGTCCACCTTGTAGGTCACCTTGAGCACCGGCGAGTAGATGGAATCGACTGGGATACGGCCGATTTCAGCACCCGACGCCTTGTTCTGCACGGCCGGGACGTAACCGCGGCCACGCTCGACGACGAGCTCGATCTCGAGCTTGCCCTTGTCGTTCAGCGTCGCGATGTGCATCTCCGGGTTGTGCACGGTGACGCCGGCCGGCGGCACGATGTCACCGGCGGTGACCTCGCCCGGGCCCTGCTTGCGCAGGTACATGGTCACCGGCTCATCCTCTTCCGAGGACACGACCAGGCTCTTGAGGTTCAGGATGATGTCGGTGACGTCTTCCTTGACGCCCGGCACAGTGGTGAATTCGTGCAGCACGCCGTCGATGCGGATGCTGGTGACGGCCGCGCCCGGAATCGAGGACAGCAGCGTCCGCCGCAGTGAATTACCAAGCGTGTAGCCGAAACCCGGCTCCAGCGGCTCGATGACGAACTGCGAACGGTTGTCGTTGATGACCTCTTCGGACAAGGTCGGTCGCTGTGAGATCAGCATGGTGTTTCTCTATCTCCTTCTCGGCACCCACTATTTGATGCCGTTAAGACCTGCACCGGCGGCACAGCGGGTCTTGCTACTTCGAGTAGTACTCGACGATCAGCTGCTCGGTGAGCGGCACCTCGATCTGGGCGCGCTCCGGGAGCTGGTGGATAAGGATGCGTTGCTGCTCGCCGACCACCTGCAACCAGCTGGGGGTCGGGCGGTCACCTGCGGTCTCGCGGGCGATCTGGAACGGCACCGTGTTCAGCGACTTGCCTTGACATCGATGATGTCGTACTGCGACACCCGATAGCTGGGGATGGTCACCTTGACGCCGTTGACCGTGAAGTGGCCGTGGCTGACCAGCTGACGGGCCATCCGGCGCGTGCGGGCGATCCCCGAGCGATACACGACGTTGTCCAGCCGGCTCTCCAGGATCTGCAGCAGCTCGTCACCGGTCTTGCCGGGACGGCCGGCCGCTTCCGCGTAGTAGCGGCGGAACTGCTTCTCCATGACGCCGTAGGTGAAGCGGGCCTTCTGCTTCTCCTGCAGCTGCTGGCGGTATTCGCTCTCCTTGATCCGCGCGCGGCCGTGCTGGCCGGGCGGGTAGGGACGCTTTTCGAAGGACTGGTCGCCGCCCACGAGGTCGACGCCCAACCGGCGTGATTTCCGGGTGATGGGTCCGGTGTAACGAGCCATTGTGTGTTCTTCTCCTAGACCCGACGACGCTTGGGCGGACGGCAGCCGTTGTGCGGCTGGGGGGTGACGTCAGAGATCGCGCCGACCTCCAGGCCGGCGGCCTGCAGCGACCGGATCGCGGTCTCGCGGCCCGAACCCGGGCCCTTCACGAACACGTCGACCTTCTTGACGCCGTGCTCCTGCGCCTTGCGGGCAGCGTTCTCGGCGGCCAGCTGCGCGGCGAACGGCGTCGACTTACGCGAGCCCTTGAAGCCGACGTGACCGGACGACGCCCACGCCAGGACATTGCCCTGCAGGTCGGTGATCGTCACGATCGTGTTGTTGAACGTGCTCTTGATGTGCGCGGCACCGTGCGGGACGTTCTTCTTTTCCCGACGCCGGGTCTTCTGGCCCTTCTTGGGCGCAGAGGCGGCCGCCTTCTTTGCTGGGGGCATGACTTACCTGGCCTTCTTCTTGCCGGCGATGGTGCGCTTGGGGCCCTTGCGGGTGCGCGCATTGGTCTTGGTGCGCTGACCGCGCACCGGCAGGCCGCGGCGATGCCGAAGGCCCTGGTAGCAGCCGATCTCGATCTTGCGGCGGATGTCGGCCTGCACCTCGCGGCGCAGATCACCCTCGACCTTGAGGTTGCCTTCGATGTAGTCGCGCAGATGGGTCACCTGATCGTCGGTGAGGTCCTTGGTGCGCAGGTCTTTGTCGATCCCGACAGCGGCCAGGATTTCGTTGGAACGGGTACGGCCAACGCCGTAGATATAGGTCAACGCGACCTCCATGCGCTTATCGCGCGGGAGGTCGACGCCCACTAGTCGAGCCATGGGTGGCATTCCTTCTCTATGCGGAGGTCTGTTCTCAGCCCATTCCCTGGCCCAGAAAACAACTCAGGGCTCCGGGGTCCGGCCTCCGTTCCGGACGAGGCTGAGCTGGCCCATCTCTAAAGATGCCAGCCGGCTCAGTGGTGCTGGGAGGTCTGCATTCAGTTGTGTGCGCGCACTGCGCAGGGCTTTCTAGCCTTGACGCTGCTTGTGGCGCGGATCAGAGCAGATCACCATGACTCGCCCATGCCGACGGATCACCCTGCACTTGTCGCAGATCGGCTTGACGCTCGGGTTCACCTTCACGGCTTGTTGATCCTGTTCTATCTCTCGTCGGTTACTTGTTCGGGCGCTTACTTGTAGCGGTACACAATGCGGCCACGGGACAGGTCGTAGGGAGACAACTCCACCACCACCCGGTCCTCGGGCAGGATGCGGATGTAGTGCTGCCGCATCTTGCCACTGATGTGGGCAAGCACCTTGTGGCCGTTTTCCAGCTCAATGCGGAACATCGCATTGGGCAGGGGCTCGACCACGCGGCCCTCGACCTCTATGGCGCCGTCCTTCTTGGCCATAACGTCTCTGAAATCCTCATCTTTGGTTTCGTTGCTTTTACGCCCGGATCAGCGCAGCATTCGCTGGCCTTGCAACGTGAGCCAGTGACAGGAAATTCCTAAGACAGGGCACGCGAGAAACCAGCGCGATGACGCACCGTTGCCCCACGATACCCGCATCGACACAGTCGGCGCAAAATGCGCCCTGGGCTGGTGTCCGGCCCGCGGTCGTCGGTCGAGCGGCACCGCCGCTAATTGGGCCGCAGCGCCAAGATCTTGTTGTTGTGGCCTGCGACGTAGACCGTGCCGTTGTTGTCGACGGCCAGACCCCACGGATAGTCGAGCCCGCTGAAGGACAGTACGTCTTGCTGGCTTGACCCAGCGGGGAGTTTCAGCGCGCGATTGTCCGCGCTATCGGTCACGTACACCGCGCCGCTGCTGTCCACCGTCACGCCCCCGGGGTCGGAGAGCCCGACGAAGGGCAACGTGGTTTGAGCATTCGAGCCAGGGGCCAACGACAGCACCCGATTGTTGCCGCTATCAGCGAGATACAGGGTTCCGCTGCCGCCGACCACCAATCCAGTGGGACCGTTGAGGCCGTTGAAGGCCAGCTGGTACTGCTTGTTCGAGCTCGCGTCCAGCGCAACCACCTGATTTTTGCCGGTGTCGGTCACATAGACGGTGCGCGCGCTGTCCACCGTCAGGCCGGTCGGGTGGTCGAGGCCCGAGAACGCGAGCTGAGTCTGCTTCCTGGAGCCGGCCGGAAGGACGAGCACCCGTTTGTTGCCGGAGTCGTTGACATAGACGGTGCCGGTGTTGTCAGCCGTCACACCGGTCGGAGAGTTGAGCCCTTCGAACGGCAGCACGGCTGGATCGTTGGAGCCGGCGGACAACGCCAAGATGCGGTTGTGCATGGTGTCGGCGACGTACACCGTGCCGCCGCTATCTACCGACAGCCCTTGCGGTTCGCGCAGGCCGGTGAACGGCAGCACTGTTTGCCGGAGGTTCCCGTGTGCCGATTCGTGCTTGCCTGCGATGGCCATGGACACGACGACGGCAAGCACGGCAAGCACGGCCGGGACCGCGATGATGACAGATTTGCGGCGCCACCACGGCAGCCGGGCATGCCCTAGTCGCCTTTGGTCACTCAGTGCGTCATCGAGTAAAGGCCTCCGGCCTGGCGGCGGTGGGCGGGCGCCACCCCGGATCACCAGGGGATTGCGCGGGCGCCGTGAGGGCGTCGCGGGCCGCGCGCGCCAATTCGATGGGGTTCTCGTAGCGCTCGCCGGCATTCTTGGCCATGCCTTTGGCGATGACGGCGTCGAATGCTTGCGGCAGTCCTGGTCTGGCCAGGGACGGCCGCGGCGGCGGACTGGTGAGGTGGTTGATGACCTGTTGCTCCAGGCTGTCACCGGGGAACGCGTGCTCCGCCGTCAGGCACTCGTACAACACACACGCCAATGAGTAGATATCCGAGCGGGCGTCGACTCGCGGCGCGCCCGTCGCTTCGCCCGCGAACCGTTCCGGGGCCATGTAAAGGAAGGTCCCCATCACATCCCCGGCGGTTGTCAACGCTCGCTCGCCTACTGCACGGGCGATTCCGAAATCGATCAGATAGGCGTAGTCATCGTCGTCGACCAAAATGTTGGACGGCTTGACATCGCGGTGCAGCAGTCCAGCCTTGTGCGCTGCCTGCAATGCCCTCGCTATGTGTTCGATGAAGCGCACCGCCAGTGCCGGCGGCAACGGCCCGGCGTCCAGCATCGACTGCAAATTGGTGCCTTCGATCAGCCGCATATCAACGAACAGTCGCCCGCCGATTTCGCCGTGGGTGTGAATCGGTACCACATGAGGACTGTTCAATCGCGCAACAGCATGCGCTTCACGACAGAACCGCTGCCGGAACACCTCGTCTCGGGAAATCGCGGGCGGCAGAATCTTGATCGCGACGATCCGGTCGATGACGGTGTCGTGGGCACGCCATACCTCGCCCATCCCGCCTCGTCCGAGCAACTCGATCAGCCGGTAGTTTCCGAACGACTTCCCCTGCAACGAGCCCCTCCCTGCAGCACCTTCAGTGCACTGTCATCGTTGCACGAGAAACTATCGCGGCTCACCGGTTCACGCGACCAACGCCGCGGGGCGGCGACCAGACTTTTCGGGGCGTGACCCGTCGTCGCCAGCAGAGGAATCGGGCCCGGCCGTACACCCTCCCGCACGAGCCCTGACGAGAGCATAATTGACGCTGATGACCAACCCTGCGAGTGCCGATATCGCATCCCGCAAACCGGTGATGCTGACCGTCGACGACGATCCCGGGGTGTCCCGGGCCGTTGCCAGGGATCTGCGGCGCAAATACGGCGATGCCCACCGGATTGTGCGGGCGGAATCGGGCCCGGACGCGCTGGACACCCTCAAGCAGCTGAAGTTGCGCGGTGAGACGGTCGCGATGCTGGTCGCCGACTACCGGATGCCCCAGATGACCGGCATCGACTTCCTAGAGGCGGCAATGGACCTCTATCCGGCGGCCAAGCGGGTGTTGCTGACCGCGTACGCCGACACCCACGCCGCCATCGACGCCATCAACGTCGTTGACCTGGACCATTACCTGCTCAAGCCGTGGGATCCGCCCGAGGAGAAGCTGTACCCCGTCATCGACGAGCTGCTGGAGGCCTGGAAGCGGGCGCCGCAGCGCCCCATCCCGCACACCAAGGTGATCGGTCACCGCTGGTCGGCGCGATCCTGGGAGGTCCGCGACTTCCTGGCCCGCAACGGGCTGCACTACAACTGGTTCGCCTCCGACGAGCCCGTCGGCGAGCAACTGCTGCAAGCGGCCGGCGAGGACGGCAAGCGGCTCCCGGTCGTCGTCACCGAACACGGCGACCCGCTCGTCGAACCGAGCAACGCCGAACTGGCCGACACATTGGGCCTGACCACGACGCCGTCACAAGACTTCTACGACCTGATCGTGGTCGGCGGCGGGCCCGCGGGCCTGGCCGCCGCTGTCTACGGCGCTTCCGAAGGTCTGCGCACGGTGCTGATAGAGACGACTGCGACGGGCGGCCAGGCCGGCCAGAGCTCGAGGATCGAAAACTATCTCGGCTTTCCCGACGGGGTATCCGGCGGCCAACTGGCTGATCGCGCCCGCCGGCAGGCGGAGAAGTTCGGCGCGGAGCTCGTCACCGCCCGTACAGCCACTGCCCTGGAGATCAGCGGACCAAAACGCACGATTCGGTTCGCCGACGGCGGCTCCATCGACGCGCACGCGGTCATCGTCGCCACCGGCGTCGCCTACAACGAGCTGACGGCGGACGGCTGCGAAACGTTGAAAGGTCGCGGCGTGCACTACGGGGCCGCGGTGTCCATCGCCTCGGACTGTGAGGGCGAAGAGGTTTACGTGATCGGCGGGGCGAACTCCGCCGGCCAGGCCGCGATGTATCTGTCCCGCGAGGCCAAAACCGTCACGATCGTGGTGCGCGCGCCGTCGCTGGAGGCGTCGATGTCGCACTACCTGATCGAGCAGATCGAGCGGCGGCCCAACATCACTGTCCGTACCTGCACCGAAGTGCAGTGCGCCACTGGAAGCGATTACCTCGAACGACTGACTCTCATCGACAACCGGACCGGACAAACCGAAGACGTCAGCTGCGCCCGGATGTTCATCTTCATCGGCGCGGCACCGCGCACAGAGTGGCTCAAGGACACGCTTGCCCGCGACGACCACGGCTTCATCCTCACCGGCCCGGACCTGCGCAACGTGTGCGGTTGGACACTGGATCGGCCACCGCATCACCTGGAGACCAGCGTGCCGGGTGTGTTCGTCGCCGGCGATGTGCGCTCCCAATCCGCGAAACGGGTCGCGGCCGCAGTGGGAGAAGGATCGATGGCCGTGATGTTGGTTCACCGTTACCTGGCGGAGTCATGACTGCCCAGCTCCCCTGCGACGCAGACGAATTGCGCGACCCTGTTCCTGTTCGAGGCGCTCTCCGATGAGCAGCTCGAGACGCTGTGTGTCAACGGGCATATCGAGGAATTCCAGCCGGGACCGATCATCGTTGAAGGCGAGCCGGCGACCTGTTTCTACGTTCTGATCGAGGGCGAGCTGGCGATGTCGAAGCTCTCCGGCGGCCAGGCCATCGAGACGAACCGGACATCACACCGCGGCGTCTATTGCGGTGCCTGGCGGGCGTTCACCGGCGGGAAGCAGAAGCTCTACGACGCGTCGGTACACGTGACCAAGCCGTCGCGGTTCTTCGTCATGGACGCCCCGGTGTTCGCCACGTTCATGAAGGACCAATTCCCGATGGCGGTTCACCTGCTCGACGGGATCGCGGTGGGCACCGAACGGTCCCGCCGGATCATCGACAATCGGGAGAAGCTGCTCGCGCTGGGCCGGTTGTCGGCCGGGCTGACCCATCAGCTGAACAACCCGGCCGCGGCCATCGCGCGGGCCGCCGACGAGCTGCGCGGCCGGATCTCCCGCATGCGCGGGAAACTGGTGATGCTCGCCGACGGCACCGTCAGCGCTGAGACGCTGAACGCATTGGTGCGGTTGCAGGAGGCGGTCGCCGAGCAGGTCGCCAAATCGGCGGCGCAGCACCTGACCGCGATCGAATCCACCGACCGCGAGGACGCCGTTGGCGAGTGGCTCGAGGACCACGGCATCGGCGGCGGGTGGGACATCGCACCGACACTCGTCGAAGGCGGCGTCGACACCGATTGGCTGGAGCGGATTGCCGCAACCGCCGAGGAATTGGATGCTTCTGCATCGGTGGAGGAGGCGGTCCGCTGGATCAGCTACACCATCGAAAGCGAACTTCTGATGAACCAGATTTCGGAAGCGAGCAAACGGATTTCGGCACTGGTCGCCGACGCCAAGCAATATTCCCGGATGGACCGCGCTCTGTTCGACGTGGCCAATGTGCACGAACTGCTGCGCAGCACGCTGGTGATGTTCGCCGACCGATTCGGCAAAGACGGCAGTAAGAACGGCAACTCGATCACAGTGGTCAAGGAATTCGACCAATCGCTGCCCGAAATCCCTTGCTTTCCAGGCGATCTCAACCAGGTCTGGACCAACATTATCGACAACGCACTGGCGGCGATGCGCGAGAAGGGCGGCACACTGACCGTCCGCACCGGCAGGGAAGGCGAGAAGCTGGCCCGCATCGAGATCTGCGACACCGGGCCCGGTATCCCCGACGAGGCACGCGAGCACATCTTCGAGCCGTTCTTCACCACCAAACCGGTCGGCGAGGGCACCGGCCTCGGGCTGGATTTGGCGTGGAACATCGTCGTGAAGAAACATCGCGGGGATTTGCGCGTGGAGTCCGTGCCTGGCAATACCCGCTTCATCGTGTTGCTGCCCCTGGAAAAACCGCGCGTCGAGGATTTGGCCGATCCCGATCTGGACGAAGAACTGACGGAATAGCGGCATCACGGCACAGGTTGGAGACACCATGACCGATACTGCTGCGAGCAAACCCAATCTTGGCCGGTTCGGATCGTTCGGACGCGGCGTCACGCCTGCACAAGCCAAAGACATCGAAGCCCTGGGTTACGGGTCCGTCTGGGTCGGTGGTTCACCGCCGGCCGAACTCGAGTGGGTGGAACCCATTCTCGAAGCGACGACGACGCTGCAGGTAGCCACCGGCATCGTCAACATCTGGTCGGCGGCGGCCAAACCGGTGGCCGAGTCGTTCCATCGCATCGACCGTGCCTACCCGGGCCGTTTCCTGCTGGGGATCGGCGTCGGACATCCCGAGGCGATCACCGAATACCGCAAGCCGTACGACGCGCTGGTGCAGTACCTCGACCAGCTCGACGAGTACGGGGTCCCCGCCAACCGCCGGGTGGTCGCGGCCCTGGGCCCGCGGGTACTCAAGCTTTCGGCAGAGCGCAGCGCCGGCGCGCACCCGTACCTCACCACGCCGGAGCACACCGCCCACGCTCGCGAGCTGATCGGCCCGTCGGCGTTCTTGGCGCCCGAACACAAGGCCGTGCTGACCACGGATCCGGAGAAGGCTCGCGCGGTCGGCCGCAGGGCGCTGGACATTTATTTCAACCTGGCCAACTACCGAAACAGCTGGAAGCGGCTGGGGTTCTCCGAGGACGAAGTCAACCGGCCGGGCAGCGACCGCCTGCTCGACGCGGTGGTGGCATATGGCACGCCGGAGGCGATCGCGGCGCGGCTGAAGGAACATCTCGACGCCGGTGCCGACCACGTGCCCGTGCAGATCCTGACCAAAGATGAAAACCTGGTGTCGGCTCTGGCCGAACTGGCGGGGCCGCTTGGGTTGAATCCGGCGTGACGGAACTAGAGGGGGACTAGATGACCGAGGGCGTTTCGCTCAAACTCGACTTGGGCCGCTACGGCGTCTGGCTTCCCAGTCGATCTCTCAGCCCGAATCTGGCCAAGCAGATCGAATCGCTGGGCTACGGGGCCGCCTGGATCGGCGGATCTCCCGATGCCGACCTGGCTTGGGTGGAACCGGCTCTGGCGGAGACGTCATCGCTGCAACTGGCCACCGGGATCATCAACATCTGGGCGTCGCCGGCCGCCGACGTGGCCGAGTCCTATCACAGGATCGAAAAGGCGTACCCGGGGCGGTTTTTGCTGGGTATCGGCGTGGGCCACCCCGAGCACACCGGCGAGTACAAGAAGCCCTACGACGCGCTCGTCGAGTATCTCGACGAGCTCGACAGCGCATCGGTGCCGACCAGCCGGCGGGTGCTCGCTGCCCTGGGCCCCAAAGTGCTCGCTCTGGCCGCGGAACGCAGCGCCGGCGCGCACCCGTACCTGACCACGCCGGAACACACCGCTCACGCGCGCGAGCTGATCGGCAACACGGTGTTCCTGGCCCCAGAACACAAGGTCGTGCTGACCACCAATGCCAACGAGGCGCGTGAAATCGGCCGGAAAACCGCCGACTTCTACCTCGGGCTGAGTAACTATGTGAACAACTGGCGGCGGCTCGGGTTCACCGATGCCGATGTCCGTAAACCCGGCAGCGACAAGCTGATTGACGCCGTCGTCGCCCACGGCACGTCCGAGCAGATCGCCGCGCGCCTCAACGAGCATCTCGAGGCCGGCGCCGATCACGTGGCGATCCAGGTGCTGGGCGGGCCCGACGGCAAGCTGGTGGGCGCACTGGAGGAGCTGGCCAGTGCACTGGATTTGACACCTCCTAACTGAGGGCCGCGCTAGGGTCTTCTCCATGCGGCTGCTGGTGACCGGTGGCGCCGGTTTCATCGGCGCCAATTTCGTGCATGCCACCATTCGCGACCATCCGGACGACGCGGTGACGGTCCTGGACGCCATGACCTACGCGAGCACCCGCGAATCGCTGGCTCCCGTCGAAAACGACATCAGGCTGGTCGAGGGCGACATCACCGACGATGACCTCGTTTCCCGATTGGTCGCCGAGTCGGACGCGGTGGTGCACTTCGCAGCCGAAACCCACGTGGATAACTCGCTGGCCGATCCGGCGTCGTTTTTGCGCGCCAACGTAATCGGGACGTTCATCATCCTGGAAGCGGTACGCCGCCACGGGGTGCGGCTGCACCACGTGTCCACCGACGAGGTCTATGGCGACCTGGAGCTCGACGATCCGCAACGTTTCACCGAATCCACGCCGTATAACCCGTCGAGTCCCTATTCGTCGACCAAGGCCGCCTCCGACCTGCTGGTGCGGGGTTGGGTGCGGTCCTACGGCGTGCGCGCGACGATCTCGAACTGCTCCAACAACTATGGGCCGTACCAGCATGTGGAGAAGTTCATTCCGCGACAGATCACCAATGTCCTCACCGGGCGTCGGCCGAAGTTGTACGGCAGCGGGGCCAACGTCCGGGACTGGATCCACGTCGAGGACCACAACGACGCGGTGCGCCGTATCCTCGACGGCGGTCGGGCTGGGCACACCTATCTGATCGGCGCCGACGGCGAACGTGACAACCTTTCGGTGCTGCGGACTCTGCTCGAGTTGATGGGACGCGATCCCGACGACTTCGACCACGTTGTCGACCGAGTCGGCCACGACCTCCGGTACGCGATCGATCCGTCTCAGTTGAGCAATGAATTAGGCTGGGCGCCAAAGCATACCGACTTCGTTGAAGGGTTGCGCACCACCATCGAGTGGTATCGCGACCACGAATCCTGGTGGCGGCCCCTCAAAGACGCCGCCGAGGCTCGCTACGAACGACAGGGGCAGTGACGTGCAGGTCCGGGAACTCGACATAGCCGGAGCATGGGAAATTACGCCGTGCGGTGCATCCCGATTCGCGTGGACTGTTCTTCGAATGGCTCACCGACCGCAGTTTCACCGAGTTCGCGGGACATCGCCTGGATGTCCGGCAGGCTAACTGCTCGGTGTCGGCGGCAGGCGTGCTGCGCGGCCTGCATTTCGCGCAGCTGCCACCGAGCCAAGCGAAATACGTGACCTGCCTGTCCGGCTCGGTATTCGATGTCGTTGTCGACATCCGGGTGGGCTCACCGACTTTCGGTCGCTGGGACGCGGTGGTGCTCGACGACCGCAGCCGCAAATCGGTCTACCTCTCCGAAGGTCTGGGACATGGTTTCCTTGCGCTGCAAGATAATTCGACGGTGATGTACCTCTGCTCAACGGAGTACAGTCCGCAACGCGAACACACCATCTCCCCCACCGACCCGGCGTTGGCGATCGACTGGCCCAGCGAGCACGAGCTGCTGATCTCCGACCGCGACGCCGCCGCGCCCACTCTGGCCGAGGTACGCGCAGCCGGTTTGTTGCCCAGTTGGGAAGAAGCCCAGGCTTTCGTCGAGGGCCTGAGTCACAGCTGAAAAGCACGGTCGCCGACTTCGATGGGGCGTCTCCCGCTGCGCGGCAGTTTGATTCCGGCGCATCCGGGTACCCGACTCCGGGGTAGGGCAGGGTGCCCCCTTTCGGCATCGAGGAGGTCGTCATGCTTCATCAACTGTTGCTGGCCGGCTACAGCCAACCGGAGGCCGCGGGCTTCATTCTGCGCGGCATCAAAGGCATTTTCGTCGCGATCGGCAGCGTCATCGCGGCGATCGTATGCGCGCTCATCGCAGCGACCAAGGGCCGCAACCCATTCGGCTGGGGCATCCTCGGATTGTTTTTCAGCATCCTGACGCTGATCGTGGTGATTGTGATCCCGTCGAAGAAGTAGTTGCGGATAGCTGCCAGGCAGAAGTGGACGGCCCTCAGCGAGCGATCCGCTGCGCCATGGCAATTCGCGACGCGGCGCAGTCCCTCGGCATTGACGTGCGCGCCGGGTTGCACACCGGTGAGTGCGAGATCGCGCGACGACATCGGCAGCATCGCCATGCCATCGGCGGCCGCGTAAGCGCGCTGGCATGGCCGAACGACGTGCTGGTGTCCAGCACGCTGCGCGACCTCATGATCGGGTCAGGACTCGAAATCGATGACCGCGGCGCCCACCAACTCAAGGGCGTGCCCGGCGAATGGCGGCTCTTCGCCGTCGTGTAGCGGTTGTGCACCCGGTGGCACCGAATTCCGAAAGAACATTTTGGTCGCGGGCTTCTTGCCGGCGTCTCGTCTGTTGGATGGTGAGGGCCGCCATGCGGGCCAGTGCTTGTCGGGCTGTTGAGCCTGCGGATTCCTTAGCGGATGCTGAGCGACTCCGGAAATCGACATGCGGGTCGTGTTCGTGTAACCGCCGATCGGCTGCTTTTCCAACCAAGGAAGTTAGATGGTCGTTGAGCAGCATCAATCCTGCAAATCGGGGTGGCAGGGAAAAGAAGCGGAGTTGCCGAAGAAATTTTGCTCAAAATCCTGCTGAAAATGAAACCCAAGATTTACCTTAGACACACCTGAGACCCCGCGCCCCTTGTCTAGGGAGTACCGACGATGGCTGATCGAGGCGTCACCAAGCACAATCCGCACTCGCGCAAAGCGATGACCCACCGTCGTCAGCGTGCAGTCGGGTTGACCGGCGCGATCAGCATGTTTTTGGCACTGGGGCTGGGGCAGCTGGCCAATGCGCCGAAAGCCACGGCCGATGAGTTTGACGTCGTCATTGACCAGGTCTTCAATGCGATCACCGCTTCGTTGGGTGATATGGCTGCCGGTTCTGCAGCGGTTCCCGAGGTGAGCCTGGGTTCGCTTTCTGATGTGGGCTCCGCGGCGGCGGCCAGCCCGGCTGATGCCTTGCAAGGGCTAGAACAGGATTGGATTAACAGCGGCTTTGGTCAGCAGATTCGACACCCTGATCAATAGTTGGTTCAACCTGGTCGATCCCGGCAGCAATGCGTGTGGGTTGATCTGTGACGGCGCCGACGGTCAAAGTGGCGGGTTGATCTTCGGTGATGCCGGCAATGCTGCGGTGCCGATGAGTCAGAACTTGCTGGTCAACCCCAGCTTCGAAACGGCCGACCCGTCCGGGTCGGGATTCAGCGGGGTGACCATTCCGGGCTGGACGGAGAGCGGCACGCCGACCGTGATCCAATACGGCACCCAAGGCGGTTATCCGTTCGGATTCTCGACTCCGCTCCCAAAGTTCTTCGACTTCCCACAGACCGCGCCCCCGGGGGCCGGGGACAATTTCGCCGGCGGCGGACCCGTGGCCACGTCCACCATCAGCCAGACCGTCGACCTCACCGGCGCAGCCGGAACGCCGTTCAACCTGAGTGCAGATCTCGGCGGCCAAGGCTGGGACCCGTCCTCGGCCACCGTGCAGGTCACCTTCCTCGACGCCCATGGGAACGTTCTGGGCACCGACTCGCTCAACCCGGTCACGGTCTGGGATCGCCTGGGTTTCACCGGGTTTGAGGCACGAGACATCTCCGGGACGGTCCCGGATGGCACCACCTCCGCCCAGGTGACCACGACCTTTACCGACAACGACACGTTCCTCGGCAACTACAATGGCTCCTACGCCGACAACGAGTCGTTCACCGTCGGCGATCCAAGCCTCACCCCGGCGACGCTCATCCCACCGACGTCCAACGTCGGCCAGCTGGATCACGTGTTCCTGATCTACATGGAGAACAAGGGCGTCAACGACATCGTCGGCAGCCCCAACGCGCCGTACATCAACAGCCTGATCAACAGCAACGGATATGCGAACAACTACTTCGCGCTGGGCCACCCCAGCGACCCCAACTACATCCGGATCATGGGCGGATCGGACTTCGGCATCGACTACAACCCCACCTCGAACGTCATCAATGCACCCAGCCTCATGCAAGAAATGGATCAGGCGGGCATATCGTGGGCCGGCTACGCACAGAGCATGCCCACCCCGGGTGACATCGTGTCATCGGGTGACTACTCCGTCGACGAATTGCCCTTCGCCCAATTCAACTACGTCTTCGACAACACCCCCGCCTACCTGCAGGAACACCTGCTCCCGCTGACGCAGTTGTCCACCGATCTCCAGAACCCCAGCAGCTTCCCGGAATTCACGTGGATCGCTGCCAACGAGAGCAACAACATGGAAGGTCCTATCAACTCTGTTGGCGGCCTATCCAACTTCGTTCAAAGCCAGCTCACGGACCATCAGTACAACGTCGCGGCCGGCGACCAGTTCGTCCAGCAACAAATCTCCGCTATTGAAAACTCGCCAACGTGGAATGACCCGACGCAAAGGGACGCGATCATCCTCACGTTCGACGAGGACAACAACAACCTGTCACTGGGCATCGGTAACGACGGCAACAACGTTCCGATGATCGTCATCCCGAACCAGGACGCCGTGACGAACGGGGGCATGCTACCCGGCCACTTCACCACCGACGCCTACTACAACGAGTACAGCCTGATGGCCACTCTTGAAGACACCTTGCGTACTACGCCAGGAACTCTGGCCCCGCTCACCGCCAACGACATGTACGCCACACCCATGAATGCCTTCTGGAGAACAATGCCGCCGACTGGCTAAGTATGGCGACTTCCGCCGTCGCCTCTGCGTAAACCGTTGGCCCACAGTCAGAACGGCGGGGGTTCGTCGTTGGCGATGATCCGGGCTTCTTCGTGGGGCTGTTCGTGCAGTCGTGCTTTCCGGTTGTGTCGGCGTTCGGCCGCAACGTAATTGGCCCGGTTTTGGGCGCGGGTGCGGCGACGCTTGGGCATCATCGCGGCTCGGTCAGCACACCGCGGCCGGTGAGGAACCGGCCCGAACACCTCGATGGGTACGCACAGGCTGGGGAACAACAGGGCGCTGCCTGGCGTGGTCACATAGGTCTGCCCCGATGGCGATGTCCACACCAGCGTGCCGTCGGGTAGTTGCTGGTCGTGCCAGCCCCAGAACGTCTTGATCAAATGATGAAGGCGGCAAAGGCATTTGAGGTTAGACGCTTGTGTCCGGCCGCCGTCGGCGTATGGGATTGTATGGTCGAGATCGCAGCGCAACGCGGGCTTGTCGCAACCGGGAAACCGGCACGTCAAGTCACGGCAACGCACAAAATCCGCAAGGGACTGCGACGGCGTGTAGCCGCGCTCCGGGGGCGCATCGGCGGGATGAACCAATGGACGAAGTTTGGCTGACTTGGCCAGGTCGGCGACGAGCTCCGGGGGAATCAGCGCGTCGGATCCGATCATCGAGCCATGCGTCTGCGCAGTGCCATCGAGGCTGGCCTGATCGGCGATCACGTGGATTACCACCGGACTTGGCGTCGGCGTGGCTGCGGCGCGGCAGCGGGGCTGCCCACAACGACAGCTCAGTCGATCGGCCCCGACCGCCATGGCTCCCATGGCATCGGCACGGCGCTGGTTGCGGGTACGCGGGTCATCGGCACACACTGTGGCGGCGATGGCGTCCAGGCGGGCATCGACCGCGTGGGCGTCGGTGGTGATCAGCCGGCCGAATATCTCGGTCAAGCCATCCGCGTCGCCCCAGATCGACAATTCCCGATCGCCGCGCCGTTCATGACGCCGCCGCACGGCATCACGGTCGGCGCGGGCAACAACCCGGTCCACGTAACCGCCCAATCGGCCCTGCGTTATCCCAGGCCACCGCGCCACCTTCACCGCCAACGCAGCGTCGACGCCAGCCAGCACCTCAGCGTCAGTGATCAAATCGGTGCGATAGACGATCGTCTGAAATGTCCGATAGTCAATATCGCCGGCCCGCAACAACTCGCCCACCCTCGGCAGCCGCAACCGCATCGCCCGCGAGTACTCCAGATAGCTCGCGGCCAACCCCTGGGTGATCCCCAACGCCGCAGCCACCTCCGCGGTGATCGCCTCCTGGGTATCGGTGCACCACGTCTCCCGCTCGCCGACCTGCCGCAACCACAGCACATCGAGCTCTCCAATGACGGCCAGGCGCTGACCTGCTGCCCGATTCTCCGTCCGCACCGCGGCACGCAGCCGCTCCATCACAGACGATATGTCTTCGAACATACGTTCGAGTATGCCATGGTCGTCCGACGAGCGTCGGTTTCGCCAAGTCGTGCAACTCCACTTCCCGGAGCCGGAGTATTGAGTAGACATGGAACACCATGCAAGGTCCTGACCGAACACACAGCAATGACTCACGATGAGCCTTAAAGCGCAGCGAATCGGTTGCGAAGTAGCCCGCAATCGGCACTACCACCGGGCCGTTGTGCAACGCCAGCGGTTGCTCAGCCTGGTGGCCGTGATCGGGGGCTCCGTCACGGCGGGCTTCGCCGTCATGCAGTTGATCTTCAGTGACAGCTTCGGGTACCTCGGGTTTGTCAACCTTGGCACTGTCGCCCTCTATGCGGTCATCCCATCGTTGTATCGATTCGGTGAGCTGGTCGCGCCCCTCGCCTTGATCATGGTGGCCTATCTGTCGATGACCTTCATGTGCTGGCATTTAGGCACCGGCACCGGTGTTGAGTTCTACTTTCTGATCGCAGCCGTAGCAGCTGTCATGGTGGTCGGTATCGAGCACATCGGGCTGGCCATCGCAGCTGCTGCCATCGGTGTAATCCTGGTCATCACACTGGAATTCAGCGTCCCGCGTGACACCGGCGCTGAGCCCCCATGGTTCGTCCCAGTGGGATTCGTCGTGAACACCATCGGGGCCGGCGTGCTGGCAGTCGCGATGGTCTGGTACGGGCTGCGCCAGATCGCCAGCGCCGAAGCCGCGATGGAACAGGAATACCAGCGCTCCGAAGCATTGCTGGCCAACATCCTGCCGGCCAGCATCGCCGAACGGCTCAAGGACCGCTCGAATTCGGTCATCGCCGACAAATACGATGACGCCTCAATCCTTTTCGCAGATATCGCCGGCTACACCGAACGGGCCAGCGACACCTCGCCGGAGGAGTTGGTCGCCTTCCTCGACGACCTCTACACCAGCCTGGATGCGCTGGTTACCCGGCGTGGTTTGGAGAAGGTGAAAACCAGCGGTGACGCGTACATGGTGGTCAGCGGCGTTCCACAACCACGTCCCGACCATCTTGAAGCATTGGCCGACCTCGCCCTCGACATCACGGACACCGTTGCCGGACTGACTGATTCGCGCGGACGCGCCGTCCCGCTGCGGATCGGTATGGCGAGCGGACCGGTGGTAGCCGGCGTCGTCGGATCACAGCGTTTCTTCTACGACGTGTGGGGCGACGCCGTCAACGTCGCATCCAGAATGGAATCCACCGTGGCTGTCGGACACATCCAGGTGCCGCAGCCGGTTTATCAACGACTCCGCGATCACTTTGTCTTCGAGGAACGTGGCGACGTCGAGGTAAAAGGCAAGGGCGTCATGCATACCTGGTATCTCGTTGGCCGAAACGGTGGCCGACCAGACCCGGCCGCAAATTAGGGCATTCGACCCATTCCGTCTAGGGCCGTGACCGGAGATGCTTGGGTCATGAACTACGACGATCCCCAGCGACGCATCGGCGAGCTCGAAGCGTGGAACGAGAGCCGTAAGTCCGCCTGGAGTTTCACGAACCTCTGGAACAGCCTTGTCATGGCGTTTCTCGTGGTGACGCTCGGAATCGCCGCCGTGACCTACGGCGCGCTGACCCCCTACGGATATTGGGTCGGCGGCTTGTTTCGGCTGTGGAAGGCGTGGCGCGCACGCAATCGCAGCTAGGTCTGCGGTGCGGGCGCCCGTCGATGGCCGATCACAGAGACCGCCCACAGCCCGACGGCCAGCACTTCGGCGGCCACGCTGATCGCCGCGTGCGGCGCCGGCTCCCATCCGGTTTCGGAGAAACCGAAGAGCCCGACGGTGCGAGACAACGCGAAAGCGCCAAGTGCGCCACCGGCCAGCGCGGCCGCGGCCCACTGAAGCCACGATGGACCGCCGATCAGGATCAGCAGGGCCAGCGCGAACGAGACGCAGGCCTGTAGCACAAACGCAGTGCCGATCGTCGGGATGTGCTGGTAACCATGGACATACAGATACGCGTGGCTAAACCCGCTGACCGCAAGTGCCACCGCCAAAGCCAATCTGGTCACAATCATTGCAGCGCCTTTTCTTTCAACGCGAGAGTGGTTTGGCCACGGTTGTAGCTGACCTCACGGACACCCAGCGCGTCCTGCAATTTGCCGGCCGGCAGGGTGACTGGCTTGGGCGCGGGACCATCACCGGGGTGAGGCAGCGGATAGGCGGTGGTTGTCCCACTGTGGAATGTCACGTTGCCTTCGGTCTTCGAAAAGAGCTGATGGACATGACCGTTCAGGCAGGTGACCGACGAGAAGCGGCGCAGATAGCTCAGCGCTTGGGCGGCATCGTCGGTGCCCCAGCCCCAATCCGGATACATGGCGAACAACGGGATGTGGCTGAACACGATGATCGGCGTGTCACTGGGCAGCCCCGCCACGTCTTTCGCGACGAAGTCGAGCTGGTCAACACCAAGGTGCCCAAGCTTTTTCAGGTTCAACGTGTTCACCAACGCGATCACATGCACGCCGGCGATGTCGAAGCTGTACCAACCGTCACCGCGGGTTCCGGCGCCGAACGCGCTTCGGTACTTCTGTCCCCCGTCGTCGATCGAATCGTGTTCACCGGGAACGGTGAACACGTGCGGCGTGCGCAGCCCGGTCATCATCTGCTTGACCTGATCGAACTGGCCGGGTGTGGCCAGGTGGGTGAGGTCGCCGGTGTGGATGACGAAATCCGGTGTGTAACCGAGGTTGTTGATCCGATGGATCGCCTGGTCGAAGGAGCCCGCGACATTCGGATTGGCTTGTCCGAGAAAGCCGATGTGGCTGTCGCTGACCTGAGCGAATCGTAGAGTGGGCCGACCCTGAATGCGCGCGGCCTCGGCAGTGCCGGCGACGTGGGAGATGACTTCGCCGCCAACAACCGCCAGGCCGACGGCAGCGCCGAACCATGCACTGTGCCGGATCAACTGGCGCCGGTTCATCGTGTGCGGCTCGTCGGTCACTGCGTCACCACCACGGTCGCATGCATGTACGGGTGGATCGAACAGACATACTCGAACGTGCCGGGCTTCGCGAAGGTGTAGGAAAATGTTGCCTGCGAACCCATTCCAGGCGAGTGGAACGATCCGTCGTTGGCGACGACGGTGTGCGGTTCCTCGTCTTTGTTAGTCCAGGTCACCGTGCTACCCGCAGGCACGGTCAGCGTGGCTGGGGTGAACGCGAAGTTGTCGATGCTGACGGCATTGCCGGACACCGGCGCCGCCGGTCCGGCGGTCGCGGCGGTCGTGCCCGCCGGCATGTTCGGCATCGGCGCCATGCCGCTGATACCGGGCATTCCGGGAGTTGTCGCCGCCGACCCGAACGTGACCGACGGCGTCGTCGTCGCCGACTGGTGCGACGAGCATCCGGCCACCACCATCAGCCCCAGCAACACAAGACGCGCGCCCCAAGGTCGTGCGGGCATAGCGCTACACCTCCATCTTCGGCGGAAAAGTACACGTCGCCAATAGATAGGGCGGTGGGTTACACCTCGCTAGGCCGGCTTGCTCGGCGGCGCCGGAACGAACACCTCGATGGCGCCGTTCTGTTCGCGAACCATCAACGTGGGCAGCGGTTTCGGTGCTATCGGCAATTGATGCGTCAGCACTTGGCCCGCGGGCGTAAACGATGTCGAATGGCACGGGCAGCGCAGCCGGTCGTCGGGCGCGTCGAACCACAGTCGGCAACCCTGGTGTGTGCACACCCCCGAGACGGCTTCGGCCTTGCCGTCGACACGACGAACGAATCCGATGACTGAACCGACGTCAAAGGGCCGCATGACCCCGTCGGCCACGTCGGCGCTGGCCGCGACCCGCATCCAGCGTCCGCTGGTCGGTGTGAGCTCCCGGGATCCACTGTCGCCGTCGGCAACCTGGCCGACATCGATCAACGCGCGATCGATGGATACCGCCGCCACCGCCGCTGCCGCGGCGGCCGACGTGCCGACGATGACGGTCCTGCGGGTCGCGGTCGACTTCGACACCGGCTGTCCGGTGCCTTGCTGTTGCTCGGCGAGACGACGATGCAGATCGGTGAGGAACTCCTGTCGCGGAGCATCACTGCCCAACCGCGCCGCCTGCAGATCGATGGCCGTCCGAATTTGCGCGGCTTCGAAGTCGTCGGGCCGGAACGGCTTTGGACGGCGGCCACGCAGCAGGTCGTCGATGTACCTGCGTAACGCGCGCGCGTTCATGATTCGCCCTTTTCGTTGACCTGTGCGGCAAGCCGCAATGCCCGATGCTGAAGCACCTTTGCATTGGCGACAGTAACCCCGAGTTCGGCAGCCGACTCCTTGATCGAACGCCCTTGCAGGAAACGTAGTTCCAAGATCCGCCGGTAGTTGTCCGGCAACTGCTCGAGTACACCGGCCACCCGTTGCGGAGCATCGCTGATCGCCTGCTCACTCTCGGGCGGCTGCTCGATGTCGTCGATCGAGGTGATCTCGCGACCCAGGGTTTCGCGCCAGTGCGCGGCCAATACTGTTCTGGCGGTGGCCCGCAGGTAGCCGCGAACCTCACCGACGCTGGCGGTCAGCCGCAGCGGCCGCAACGCCGCCAGGAAGACCTCCGCGGTGAGATCCTCGGCATCGGCCCGGTTGCCGACTCGGGCATAGATGGTGCGATACACCCAGGTGGCGTTGTCTTGGTAGACCGCCTCCCAGTCCGGGTAGCCGTCGCCGGACACCAACCGCAAGGGTCGCGGGCCGACGGGATCGCCGTGTGCCGTCACATATCG
This sequence comes from uncultured Actinomycetota bacterium, assembly GCA_963815995.1. GTDB lineage: Bacteria > Actinomycetota > Actinomycetes > Mycobacteriales > Mycobacteriaceae > Mycobacterium. The sequence continues at coordinate 184,664 of CAWFIR010000017.1, read as the reverse complement.
CCTGCCTGCCTGTTTCTCCAGCGCCTCTCCACTGGAATCTTGCCTGTCAGTGGTTTATAGCGTCTCGGGTTACACGACAACCGGCTGCGACGGCCGCTAGCGCTTGCGGCGGCGAAACAATAGGGTCACGCTGCGTCGCCGATTTTCGAATCCGGGCGCGAAGGTGAAATCGTCCGTCTTGTGGAACAGGCGTCCCTCGAAGAGCACCGCCCGGTTTTCCCGGTAGGGAATGGAGCTCGATTCGGCGTTCTCGTCCTCGAGGAACTGCCTGACCCGGTCACCTCCGGAGTTGTAGTCGCTGTAACTCCAGTCGCTCGGTGCCTTTTTGTCCCAGATGACAAGTCCACCCCGGCCCGGGTCGAGGTTCGCGGAATCGGGGGTGATCCAGAAGTTCAACGAGAAGTCGGCGTCGTCACCGTGAATGTCGGTTCCAGGCAGTTTGGTGTCGTACACGAAGGCCCACCATTGGGCTAATTGATATTCCTCGAATGCCTCACCCAGTGCCGCCGAGAACTCTTCTGCGATGGCAAACAGTGAGACGCTGGCGAATCCGTCCTGCGGAAAGGCGCCCACATAGCCGAACTGATACGGGTGCCGCCACACTGTCGATTGCAGGCAGAACTTGCGCACTTGTTCTAGAGCTTCTGGGGCCAAGAAGTCATCGATGACCTGCACGCTCTGACCGGCCGCGACGGCTTGTTGGATCGACCCGTAGTCGACGCTGGGGTTCAAGTATCCCGGCAGCCGCTCCTCTGGGACCTTTACGAACGGCGGGTCGGCGAACATCCGACCGCTTGTCCCATTAACGGACACCCACGTTGCTGCGCCAGCTGCACCGTCGATCGTGCCTGCAAGGTGGTGCCGTAGGCCGACAAGTTGTTCAGCGAAGACGCCGGCCGATGTTTGCCCGTCCCGATTGCTGGTCAGAACGTGGTCAAGCTGCTCAATGTTATGCAAGGCAAAATGCGCGGGGATCGAATAATGATCGGGTGGTGTCGGACGCTGATCACGAACTAGGGCGGCAAGAGCGTCGAAGTCTAATAGTGCCGACGCGTAGTCCTCCAAAGCCACATGCACCTTCGCAAGGACATCTCTTGCCGGCGCACAGGAGGGGTCCATTTCGACCGCCGCCGACGCATAGTGAAGTGCCCTGTCGTTTTCTCCGAGTTCGAGATATGAAGCAGCGATCATGCATAGCGACTCAAGAGTGGCCCCCTGCTCGACGGCGTTCCCGAGGACTTCCACTGCCAAGTCGAAACGTCCGTCTTGCATCAATCGCGCTGCTTCGGAGAGCGCGGTCGTGTCCGGTGACACTGCCTCCGGCACTCATCTTCCTAACTGGTCTCTGTAGCGCACCACGTCTCGAGGTCCCCCACAAGTAGCTGTCGGCCGGGCACCATCACGGTACCCGGCCGACAGAACGTCGTCAGTTAGCCGGCGGCGGCGGCGTTGGCAGCTTCGGTTGCCGCGTACGAAACGGCGCTGGTCCCCAGCGTGTTCACGAACTGCTCGTGAATCGCCGCGGCCTGAGCGGCGACCGCCTGGTACAGCTGCGCGTGTGCGGCGAACTGCGCGGCAGTCAGCGCCGACACCTCATCGGCGGCAGCGGGAACCACACCAGTTGTGGGTGCCGCCGCGGCCGCGTTTTGGGCGCTGAACGATGAGCCGATCCCGCCCAGAGCGGTTGCGGCCGAACTCAGGGCTTCGGGCTGAGTGGTGACGAATGACATGTGCATGTCTCCTCAGGGCGAGCTCCGCAGCTGGGCGCGGAGTGACTGACTATTGGCTTGTACGTCGATTTTAGGTCTGACTCGACTCATCAAGCGTACGACGGCGTCGGCTCGCGATGCTGTATCTGCAGGTAAAGCTTAGCGGTTGCCGGGCCGGTGACGACCGCAAAACCGGCTGCGGCGTGCTGAAACGCCGCTCGATCCAGGACGCAGGGGGTCCGTTGACCCCAACAGCTCCAGGTAAGAATCTCCTCGCACATAAACCCTGGCGGACGCCACGCTTCGAGGCGCTGCCCGTTTGTGGCGCTGTCCGAATTTTGGATACGCAGATTTTTATTCGCGGCCACCGATCGTTCACCAAACGCGACGTGCTTCACGACCATGTCCCGCCAGGCGATCTTGCCTGGTAAACCGCAGTTTTGGCATGGCGCTCATCAACCGGCCAGGCGCCGGTCGCGCCGCCTCCAAATGACGCCAGCGCGGCGTCGACCGGCGCAGGTTTCGCGAAAGCTGGCTAATCTTCAGTGCAGGGAAATCAGGCAGCTACCAGGCAATTCGCACTTAATTGCCGGTGTTGAAGGGCGTCCCTGAAAGCTTTTGGCCGCCGCTCGGCGCTGAACAAGCGCTGGGCATTGGGGACCACACAGCCGGAGCGAGGGATACGGATGGTTTTCGATTTCGGAGCGCTACCCCCGGAAGTCAATTCCGGCAAGATCTACTCCGGGCCGGGCTCGGCCCCATTGTTGGCGGCGGCGACGGCATGGGACGCGCTGGCGAGTGAGCTCCAGACCACCGCAGCGTCCTACGCATCGACGATCGGCGAGCTGACCACAAGCTGGCAAGGGCCTTCTTCGACGGCCGCGGCCGATGCCGCTGCGCCCTACACGGCGTGGCTGAGCAGCACCGCCACCCAGGCCGAGCAGACGGCATCCCAGGCCCAGGCGGCAGCGGCAGCCTACGAGGCCGCTTTCGCCGCCAGCATCCCCCCGCCGGTGATCGCGGCCAATCGGGCACTGCTGGCCGCGCTGGTCGCAACCAACTTCCTGGGCCAGAACACCCCGGCGATCGCCGCGACCGAGGCGACCTACGCCGAGTTCTGGGCCCAGGACGCGGGCGCGATGTATGGCTACGCCGGGGCCGCGACGACGGCGAGTCAGCTGACGCCGTTCGCGGCGGCACCGGCGACCACCAATGACAGCGGGCAGGCCACCCAGTCGGCTGCGACCGCCCAATCGGCCGCCGCGTCGACCGACCGACAGTCTGTCAACGTGGCTAACGCAGCTGAATACCGAGCTGACACAGTTCGGCACTCAGCTCACGAGCCTCAACACCGAATTCTCGTCGCTCTTCCCGCCCGCGGCGGGACTCACCGGCCTGCCCACCTCGGTCACGAACGGCATCACGGTTCTCGAGAAAGCAATCACCACCTTCACCAGCACCGTCAGCACCTTCGGCTCGGGACCGTGGAGTCCGTTCGGGATCGCGGGCTTGTTCAAGAACTGGTGGCAGGTCAGCATCAGCATCCCGGCCCTGGGCACCGGCATCCAGGGCATCGGTCCCCTGCTCAGCCCCAAGCCCATCATCGGCGCGTTGTCGCCGCTGCTGCACAGCGGGCTGCTGAGCGGCTCGTACGCATCCGACGTATCGGCGGTCGCCGGCCGAGCAGGAACCATCGGTGCGCTCTCAGTTCCACAGAACTGGGCGTCCGCCGTGCCGGCCGTGCGGACAGTGGCCGCCGAGATGAACGCGACGGCGCTCGACGCCGCTCCCGAGATGGCCTCGATCGCTCAGCCCGGGATGTTCGGACAGACGGCGCTGTCCAGCCTGGCCGGCCGCGCGATCGGCGGGAGCGCCACCCGCGCCGTTGCCGGGCAGGGCTACCGCGTGCCCGGCGCCGTGGCGACCGCCGACATCGCCACCACCGCGACCATCATCGTGATCCCGCCGAGCGCGGAATAAGGAGAATCGACCATGGTTTTCGATTTCGCAGCGCAGCCACCGGAGCTCATCTCCGCCAAGATCTATTCCGGCCCGGGTACCGGTTCTTTGCAGGCTGCCGCGACGGCTTGGGAGGGTCTGGCCGGCGAGTTGCAATCAACCGCGTCCAGCTATCAGTCAATTATCTCCGGTCTGGTCAGCGGCGACTGGCAAGGTCCGTCGTCCGAAGCTGCCGCGGCGGCGGCGGCGCCGTACGTGTCGTGGATATCGACGACGGCGGCCCAAGCCGAGCAGACCGCCAGCCAGGCCCGCGCCGCGGCCAGCGCCTATGAGACCGCGTTGGCGGCCACCGTTCCGCCGGCGGAGATCGCCGCGAACCGCACGCAGCTGGCAACATACCTGCAGGCCAACATCTTTGGGCAGTACACGTCGGCGATCGCGGCCCTCGAAGCCGAATACGCCCAGTTCTGGGCCCAGGACGTCGCCGCTATAACCGGCTACGCCGGCTCGTCGCAATCGGCCACCACGGGCCTGGGCTCGTTCACCGAGGCGCCGCAGACCACCAACGACAGCGGTCAGACCGCTCAAGCGGCCGCGACCGCGGCCGCAGGCACGACGACCGGGTCTTCCGATCTCGAAACGGTCATCGAACAAATCGAGAACGACTTCAGCACATTTCTGACCGACGTCGGCCAGTTCAACACCGACTACACCAACTTCTTCACCAGCGCGATAAACAGCCTCCCCGGCGGTTCGTATCTGACGACGACATGGACGAACCTGTCCTCGATGATTTCGGGAGTGGGCAGCCAGGCCACCTGGACCAACGTTGCCAATAGCTCTACCGGACTTGGCATTTCGCAGTGGAAGAACTTCTTCATCTATCAGCCCTGGAGCCACGGAGTCCCGCTGGGTTCGCTGAATGGCGGGCTTTCCTCGCCCGGCCACGTCGCGCCCGGGTTGGGAGCCAAAGCGGCGTCGGCGGCGCTGGCCAGCGCGCAGACGGTGGGCAGGTTGTCGGTCCCGCCCAGCTGGGCCGGCGCCACGCCGGCGATCAGGCTTGCCGCTACGGCGTTGCCGGACAGCACTTTTGCCGCGACGGCAGCTCCCACGATGGATCTTCCGCTGAACGCCCTTAACCAGGCCACGCTGGGCAGCGCCGCGGGAGGCGCGCTGGGCAGTCCGGCCTCCCGCGTCGTCAGCTCAACGGGCGTCCGGGCCAAGGTGACGGCGCCCGCGCGCACGAAAGGACCGATCCCGCTCGACAAAGTGATCGCGCAACTACAGGAGCAGCCCGACCAGGTTCAGCACTGGAACGTCGACGAGGCCGGGCTCGATGAGCTAGTCGCGCGGTTGTCTACGAAACCCGGTATTCACGCGGTGCACCTGAGCGCTGACGACAAATCCGCGGCACCAGTCGCGAAGACCGAATCCCGACTCGGATAGCCGGCACACCCCTGAAGAAAGGTAAGGATCGATGAAACCGCTACTAGCACTCATTGGCGTGTCGATGGGGGTCATGTTCGCGGTGCCCGCCCACGCCGAACCCGGCGTCGACGATTCACCCACGACTGAGAACAATGAGACCTTCCTTGCCGACCTTCACAAAGTCGGCATTGGCTTCTCCGACCCGAGCCAAGCCATCAGCGCCGGTCAGGCGGTATGCGCGCACATTCACAACGGCATGTCCGGCCTGCACCTGATCAAACACCTGCAGGAGAACAACCCCGCGCTCACCGAAAATGGGGCCGCCCAGTTCGCGACGATCTCGGCGAAGGCGTACTGCCCGAAGCAGCTCGACGAATCTGCAGAGCCGGGCGACAAGGAAATTAAAAGCAGCGCGGGCGGGCCCGGCGGAAGCGGCAGCCACGCTGCGGGCGGCGGCCACGGTGGGGGCGGCGTCGATTAGGCCTCAGGCCTTGATCGCCTCGACGAAGTAGCCCCGTGGCGCGTTGGGTACATCAGCCGGAACCGGCGGGTGTGCCCAACGTTTCCATTTGTTGCCGGGTACCGCCATATCGGTGACCGTCGCGTTCCAGCCTCGGCGCTCGACCAGGGCGCCGGGTGTGTCGCTGCTGAAAACCCATGGCGCGCCGAGCTTTTCCATATACGCCAGGGTAGCCGCCGAGAATGGGGCCTCCAGCAACGCCGTGCCGACGACGTCGTAGAGCAGCACCGAACCGGGTGCCGACAGCGCGTCGACGCGGGCGAACAGTTGGTCGACATCTGCGGCTTCGAGATACTGCAACAGACCTTCAATCAGCCAGACTGTCGGCGCCTCTGGGTTAAATCCCTGCACTTCAAGTGCTTTCGGCCAGTCGTCAGCGAGATCGACACCGACCGCCACACGTCGGCACCGCGGCTTGTCACCGGCAAGCCGCTCGTCCTTGATCGCGATCACATGCGGCTGATCGACCTCGAACACGCATACGCCGCCCGGCCACGGCAGTCGGTAGGAGCGGGCGTCCATACCCGCGGCCAGGATCACCGCTTGCGATGCGCCCACGCGCAACAGTGCCTCGTCGTAAAGCCTGGTGCGGACCACGATCGGCGCCGACGGCTGCCCGGTCTCTGCGGTCGCCTCGGCAAGCAATTGCCGGCCGTCGTCGCCCGCCAGCCGCTCGGCGAACGGGTCGTGGAACAGCGCGTCGTCGCGGGCGGATTCCTCCGCCCGCATCGCCGCAACGAGGAGGCCGGTGGCCGCTACCGCGTGTTTGGTGTTGTCCATCGGCCCATCATGAGCGAGCCGCGGCCAGGAGTCTTGGATATTTGTGCCGCCACCTTCGCGTCCCAACTCCCGCGGCCAGGCGGTCCCATCAGCCCGGCGATAGTTGCAGCGCGTCGGCTGCCCGACCTGCGCCGCTTGCCACCACACCTTGGCAGTTACTAGGATGTCCTAGTAAACCCACCTGCTGCTTTTTCTATGTCTGAGGACAGCCATGACCACACAGATTCCGCATTTCATCGACGGACGCCGTAGCAACCTCGCATCGACCCGGACCGCCGACGTACTCAACCCCAGCACGGGCACGGTGCAGGCACAGGTCCTGATGGCTTCCGCCGCCGATGTCGACACCGCGGTCGCCTCCGCCAAGGAGGCGCAGAAGGAGTGGGCGGCGTACAACCCGCAGCGCCGAGCCCGGGTCATGATGAAATTCGTCGAGCTGGTCAACGCCAATGTCGAAGAGCTCGCCGAATTGCTCAGCCTGGAACACGGCAAGACAGTGGCCGACAGTAAGGGCGACATCCAGCGGGGCATCGAGGTCATCGAGTTCTGCATCGGCATCCCGCATTTGCTCAAGGGTGAATTCACCGAGGGCGCCGGTACGGGCATCGACGTCTACTCCGTCCGCCAACCGCTCGGCGTGGTTGCCGGTATCACGCCGTTCAACTTCCCGGCGATGATCCCGCTGTGGAAGGCGGGCCCCGCACTGGCATGCGGAAATGCGTTCATTCTCAAGCCTTCTGAGCGCGACCCGTCGGTGCCGGTGCGCCTGGCCGAACTGTTCCTCGAGGCCGGCCTGCCCGCGGGCGTATTCCAGGTGGTCCAGGGCGACAAGGAAGCCGTCGACGCGATCCTGCACCACCCCGACGTCCAGGCCGTCGGCTTCGTCGGCAGCTCCGACATCGCGCAGTACATCTACGAGACCGCGGCCGCCAACGGCAAGCGCTCGCAGTGCTTCGGCGGCGCGAAGAACCACATGGTCGTCCTGCCGGACGCCGACCTGGACCAGACCGTCGACGCGCTGATCGGCGCCGGGTACGGCAGCGCCGGCGAGCGGTGCATGGCAATCAGCGTCGCGGTGCCCGTCGGCGAGGAGACGGCAAACCGGTTGCGCAACAGGCTTGTTGAGCGCATCAACCAGCTGCGGGTCGGCCACAGCCTGGACCCGAAGGCCGACTATGGCCCGCTCATCACCGAGGCCGCGCTCAAGCGGGTCCGCGACTACATCGGCCAGGGCGTCGAGGCGGGCGCCGACCTGGTGGTCGACGGACGCGAGCGCACCACCGATGAGCTGACCTTCGATGACGCCAGCCTGGAGAAGGGCTTCTTCATCGGGCCCACGCTCTTCGACCACGTCACCACCGATATGTCGATCTACACCGACGAGATCTTCGGCCCGGTGTTGTGCATCGTGCGCGCACACGACTACGAAGACGCGCTGCGGCTGCCGACCGAACACGAATACGGCAACGGCGTAGCGATTTTCACTCGTGACGGCGACGCCGCCCGCGACTTCGTGTCTCGTGTCCAGGTGGGCATGGTCGGCGTCAACGTGCCGATCCCGGTGCCGGTGGCCTACCACACCTTCGGCGGCTGGAAGCGGTCCGGCTTCGGCGATCTCAACCAGCACGGCCCCGCGTCGATCCAGTTCTACACCAAGGTCAAGACCGTGACGGAGCGCTGGCCGTCGGGCATCAAGGACGGCGCCGAATTCACCATCCCGACAATGAAGTAGCCCTGGTGACGCAATTCTTCGGCCTGGACGACGACGAACGGGTCATCACCGAGACGGCGGCCGCGTTCGCCGCTAAGAAGCTTGCCCCGTATGCGCTGGAATGGGATGCCGCTCAGCACTTTCCGGTCGACGAGCTACGGGAAGCGGCGGGCCTCGGCATGGCGGCCATCTACTGCCGCGACGACGTGGGCGGCAGCGCGCTGCGCCGGCTGGACGGGGTGCGGATCTTCGAGCAGCTTGCGACGGCCTGCCCCACGATCTCCGCGTTTCTGTCGATCCACAACATGTGCGCCTGGATGATCGACGCGTTCGGCACCGACGAGCAGCGCAAGGGCTGGGTGCCGCGGCTGGCATCGATGGACGCCATCGCCAGCTACTGCCTGACCGAACCCGGCGCCGGCTCGGACGCCGGCGCGTTGAGCGCCAAGGCGGTCAAGCACAACGGCGACTATGTGCTCGACGGCGTCAAGCAGTTCATCTCCGGCGCCGGCACCTCGGACGTGTACGTGGTGATGGCCAGAACCGGCGGCACCGAAACGCCCGGCCCGCGCGGCATTTCGGCGTTCATCATCGAAAAGGGAACCCCAGGACTGAGTTTCGGTGCACACGAAGAGAAGATGGGCTGGAACGCACAGCCGACCGCGCAGGTGGTGCTCGACGGGGTGCGGGTGCCCGCCGACGCGATGCTCGGCGGCGTCGACGGCGAGGGCGGCGGCTTTGGCATCGCGATGAACGGCCTCAACGGTGGCCGGATCAACATCGCGGCGTGCTCGTTGGGCGGCGCACAGGCCGCGTACGACAAGGCCGCAACCTATCTCGCACATCGCGAGGCGTTCGGGGCTCCCCTGCTCGACGAGCCCACCATCCGGTTCACCTTGGCCGACATGGCCACCTCGCTGGAAACGTCGAGACTGATGCTGTGGCGGGCGGCCGCGGCACTGGACAGCGACGACGACGACAAAGTCGAGCTGTGCGCGATGGCCAAACGGTATGTCACCGATGCGTGTTTCGACGTCGCCGACAACGCGCTGCAATTGCACGGCGGCTACGGCTATCTTCGCGAGTACGGTCTGGAGAAGATCGTGCGTGATCTCAGGGTGCACCGCATCCTGGAGGGAACCAACGAAATCATGCGGGTGGTCATCGGCCGAGCCGAAGCCGCCCGGGTTCGCGCCAGCGCCTAGGAGGGCCAGAGCAGATGTCCGACGGTCGCGTTTTTGGGGCTCGGCCACATGGGCGGTCCCATGTCGAAGAATCTGGTCGACGCAGGACACACCGTGCGGGGCTTCGACCCGGTGCCGGTAGCCGCTGAAGCCGCCGCCGGCCACGGTGTCGTGGTGTTGGACAGCGGCGCGGATGCGGTCGCCGGGGCGGACGTCGTCATCACGATGCTCCCGCACGGCGACGCGGTCAAACGCTGCTACGCCGAGATCCTGCCGGCGGCCGGTGACGGCGCGCTATTCATCGACAGCTCAACCATTTCCGTCGACGACGCCCGCGAAGTCCACGCGCTGGCGGGTTCGCACGGCGTGGCCCAACTCGACGCACCGGTGTCCGGCGGGGTCAAGGGCGCTGTCGCCGGAACGCTGGCGTTCATGGTCGGTGGCGAAGACACGGCGCTGGAGTTGGCCCGTCCGGTGCTGGAGCCGATGGCGGGCAAGATCATTCACTGCGGCGCGAGCGGCGCCGGCCAGGCCGCCAAGCTGTGCAACAACATGGTGCTGGCCGTGCATCAGATCGCGATCGGCGAAGCATTCGTGCTGGCCGAAAAGCTCGGGCTGTCGGCGCAGTCGCTGTTCGACGTGATCACCGGCGCGACCGGAAACTGCTGGGCGGTGCACACCAACTGCCCGGTGCCCGGCCCGGTGCCGACCTCGCCGGCCAACAACGACTTCAAACCCGGCTTCGCCACCGCGCTGATGAACAAAGACCTCGGGTTGGCGATGGACGCTGTCAACTCGACCGGCTCAGCCGCGCCACTGGGTAGCCACGCCGCCGACATCTACGCGAAATTCGCAACGACCAACGCCGACAAGGACTTCAGCGCCATCATCGAGACGCTGCGAGGCTAGGCGGCCTGCCGGATCCACCAGCGTCGGTGCGCTTGCTGACAACTGGCCGCCGATAACAGGCTGTTGTCAACGAATACCGCAGGCAGCCCCGCGGCGGCCGACGTGCGCAAGCCGCAACCCGAGCCGGTGACGGCCAGCGCGGCCCGCGGCGTTATTCCGAGCTCCCACAACGCCAGCCGGTAGAGCTCGCCGCTGCGAGCAAGGGCCGTGTCGGGTTCGGGTAAGTCGTCGATGGTCACGATGGTCTCCACGAGACCATCACCGAGAAGTTGCCGCACCTGCTTTTCGACCTCGGCCCGTGGCCGGGTGCTCACTACGCTGACCCAGATGCCCGCGACGAACAGGCTCATCACCGCATCGACGAGGTCGGTCCCGGGACCATCGTGTTCGACGTCGGGAAACGCGGTGTCAGCGTCGAAGATCACCGCGCGCAGAACATCGGCTTCCGTCCGCGCTTCTCGGTCCCACCAAAAACTCCGGGCTGGACGAGTCTGACCCTTGGCTCGCACGCTCACAGGGTGCCCCGAATCGGGGTTGCCCAGCCTCCCCCATTAGGGGGATTCGGGAGGCCAAACGCGGCCGACTGCGGGCCGCCAATCGGCCCAGGAGGAGGCACGCCATCAAAACTTGCATACTGTGGTGCCATGGCGGCCCCGGTACGACTTGTGCTCGTCGATGACCACGAGATGGTCATCGAAGGACTCAAGGCGATGCTGGCCGCGTTCAAGGACCGGGTGCAGGTGGTCGGCCAGGCCGTCGGCGCGGATCGCGCCGTCGAGGTCGTCGACGACCTGCAGCCCGACGTGGTGCTGTGCGATGTGCGCATGCAGGGCTCCAGCGGACTGGACCTGTGCAAGTCGTTGCGCGAGCGCGACGCACACCGCAAAGTCGTGATGCTCTCGGTCTACGACGACGAGCAGTACCTGTATCAGGCGCTGCGGGTGGGCGCGAGCGGATACCTGCTGAAAAGCATCAACAGTGACGAGTTGGTGCGCCAGCTGGAATTGGCCCATCACGGCGACACTGTGATCGACCCGGGGATGGCGGCGCGCGCGGCCGACACCGCGGCCCGCATGCAGCGGGACGAATTCTGGCCCGGCGCCCGGCAGGGGCTGACCCAGCGCGAGAGCGAGATCCTGTCGTGCATGGTCAACGGGTTGTCCAACCGCGGCATCGCCAACAAGCTGGTGATCGGCGAGGAGACGGTGAAAAGTCATCTGCGCGCGATCTATCGCAAGCTCGGGGTGAACGACCGCACCGGCGCGGTGGCCACCGCGCTGCGCGAAGGCATCTACCAATGACCAGAGCACCCGACAGCGGCGCCCGCGGCTCGAACGCGATGCGCGATCTCGTCGACACTGATCGGGAATTAGCGCTGCTGCGGGAACTCATCCAGGCCGCCTCGACCGGGCCGGGTGTGGGACCGCTGGCCGCCGCCGCGGCGCGGATGATCACCGCGGCCACCGGAACCGACGTGTGTTTCGTGCACGTGCTCGACGACAGCGACCGCTCGCTCACCCTCGCCGGTGCCACGCCGCCGTTCGACGGCCAAGTCGGAAAGATTCGGCTGCCGTTGGGATCCGGTATTTCCGGCTGGGTGGCCCGGCATCGTGAGCCCGTCGTCATCACCCACGACAAGGAAGCCGACCCGCGGTACCTGCCGATCCAGTCGCTGCGCGGACGCGACTTCACCTCGATGGTGTCGATGCCGATGGAAACCGATCCCGGCGGGCTGGTCGGCGTGCTCAACGTGCACACGGTCGCTCGCCGCGAATTCACCGACGGCGACGTCGAGCTGCTGCGCGTGATCGGCCGGCTGATCGCCGGCGCCATGCATCAGGCCCGGTTGCACCGGCAGCTGGTGGCCAGGGAGCGGGCCCACGAACTTTTTGTCGAGCAGGTGATCGAGGCACAGGAAATCGAGCGTCGCCGGGTCGCGGGCGATATCCACGACGGCATCTCGCAGCGCCTGATCACGCTGTCTTACCGGCTCGACGCGGCCGCGCGCGCGGTCGGTGACGATCCCACCGAGGCCTCCAGTCAACTCGCCGAGGCCCGGGCATTGGTCGGCTTGACGTTGGGCGAAGCCCGCGCGGCGATCAGCGGGCTGCGGCCACCGGTGCTCGACGATCTGGGCCTGGCGGGTGGGCTGGCCAGCCTCGCCCGGTCGATACCGGACTTGGCCATGGAGCTCGAGCTGGCCGACGTCCGGTTGCCCGAGCACATCGAGATCGCCCTCTACCGGATTGCCCAGGAAGGCCTGCAGAACATCGTCAAGCACGCCAACGCTTCGGTGGCCCGGCTGAGTTTCGCGCTCGACAACGACACCGCTCGGCTCGAAATCGTGGACAACGGAATAGGTTTCGACACCTTCGAGAATCCGCTGGGTGGCGACGAGATGGGCGGCTACGGCGTGCTGTCGATGGCCGAGCGCGCGGAGTTGGTCGGTGGCCGGCTGAACATTCGATCGCGGCCCGGCTCCGGGACGACGGTCACCGCGACGATCCCGATGCCCTCGCTGATCGACTAGAAGTCGCCGGCGCTGTGCCGCAGGGTCTCGATCGACGACACCAGCGCCTGCGACTCATCGTCGGATATCCCGATATCGCTGAACACCTGCTCGTTGAGCGTCACGGTGGCGTCCTCGACGGTCGAGCGGCCCAGGTCGGTGATCTGCACCAACGTGGTTCGGCCATCGGTCGGGTGCGGCATACGTTGCACCAGTTTGTTGGCCTCCAGCCGGCGAATAGCGTGCGTGACGCTGGTGACGTGGACCTGTAGCCGGTCGGAGGCCTTGGTGATCGGCAACGCCCCGCTGCGACTGAACGCCAGCAATCGCAACAGCTCGAATCGGGAGAAGCTCAGATCGTAAGGGCGCAAGGCGGTTTCCACGCGGGCGAGCAGGATCTGGTGGGCCCGCATCACCGACGTCACCGCGACCATGCCTTCGGCGACGTCGCCCCACCCGGCGCGTTCCCAGTTGGCTCGCGCGACAGCGATCGGATCGCGGGTGTCGGGTTTGCCGCGGTCATTGGAAGGGGCCACGCCTTTTCATACCGCACATCCGGCGACGATGCGGGCCGCTGGCCCGCGGAGGAGCCGGATATATGCAGCCTGAGCGGTGACCGTGCGGATGTATGCGGCCCGAGCGGGTGGGACGCGGCCGGCCTCGGCCTACGCCAGGGACTTTTCCACCGCCGACAGAACTGCCAGCGTCGACGGCAGGTCCCCGACGGTGATCCGCGCGCCACCGTCGGGGTAGCAGCGGACCTGCAGGCCGGCCTCGGTGAAGACCTTGCTCCAGGGCCGTCGCCCCATCGGTAGGTAGACGAAGTTGGCGTGCGAATCCATGCTGTAGACACCCATCGCCATCAGTCGCAGCCGCAAATGGTTGCGCTCCGCAGAGATCCGGCGAATGCGGCGCGAAAGCTGGGCTTCGGCGTCGTACGACGCAGCGACCGCAGCCACGCTGACGCTGCTCATGCCGAACGGCAATTGCATGGTCCACAGCCTGTCCGCCAACTCGGGTGCGGCGAATCCGTAGCCGATCCGTAAACCGGCAAGTCCGTAGGCTTTGGAGAACGTCCGTAGCACAACAACATTCGGGAAGCGCCGGACCAGACCCGGGCCGTCGATCCGGTACCGGGACGCGACGAATTCGATGTAGGCCTCGTCGAGCAGCACAACGGTGTCGCTGGGGATCTGGCTCAAGAACCATTCGACCGACCAGCTCGGCTCCAGGGTTCCGGTCGGATTGTGCGGTCGGCACAGCACCACGACGCGCGCATCGGCCGCCGCTTCGGCCATGGCCGCCAGGTCCTGGTAGCCGTATTTGTCGAGCGGGATCGTGACCGGGGTCAGCCGGGCCATCTGCGCGAAGATCGGGTAGCCGTCGAAAGTCGGTGTGCTCATGACGATCCGGTCACCGGGCCGGGTGACCGCGTGCAACACCTGCACCGCCACACCCGATGCTCCCGTCCCGAGCACCACCTGCTCCTCGTCCACCCCGACCCGATCCGCGATCATTCGTCGCAACTGTCCGGGCAGGAACTCCGGATAACGATTGGCTACGTCGAGGCAGTGGGCCAACGCCGAGCGCACCGCGGGCAGGGGCGGAAAGGGACTTTCGTTGAGCGACAGGGCGAGTGGGTCAACCGCCTCCGGGAGCGAGGAGAGTATCTCGGCGGTCACCGAGGTCCCGAACGCGGGTTCGGCCATCAGTTACGCCCTCCCCAGCGCACCGCGGCCGCGCCGGCGAAGTCACCGGCGTGCGCGAAAGCAGCCATCATGATCACGTCACCGGCGTCGAGTTGACCCTCGGAGATGGCGCGATCGAGGTTGACCGGGATGCCGGCTCCGAACAGGTTGCCGCACTCGTCAAAGCTGTCGCGGTGCCGTTCCTCGGGCACCTCGAGCGCCTCCCGCCAATTGCGCAGGAACACCCGGTTGGGCTGGTTGGTGACCAGCAGGTCAATGTCTTTGGGCTTGAGCCCGATTCGGTCACACACCGCGTACGCCACCTCGGGGACCTGACGGTTCCCCCGGGCCAGTACCTTGCTGATCTTGGTTTCGGTGAATCCGATGGAGGCCTCACCCGTCCGGGCCTGCCACCACTTGCGTGGTGGGTCGATGGCGAGCGTCATGTCGCCGGCGTATTCGCCGTAGGTGCGGCACTCGATGTCGAGTATGGGCGACTGGTCCGACAGTGTCACCAGGCCCACCGCGGCGCCGTCACCGGGAACCGCTGACTGGGCCTTCCGGCGCACCCCGGGCTGGTCGAAGACCTGCCCGGCCGCGTTCTGCGCGATCGCGATCAGCGCGGTGCGCCCCTCACCCGATGCCAGCAATCGACGGGCCACGTTGAGCGCCAACACAAATGCCGCACATCCGCCGTTGTGCAAATCCAGTACCCACGACGGGCGCATGCCCAGCCGATGCGCCATTCCGCCGCCGCCACCATAGAACGGCATGTCCGGCACCTGGGTGTGGGTGATCAAAATGTCGACGTTTTCGATGACGTCGCGTCCATGCCGCTCGATCAGTCCCTGTGCCGCGTGCTCGACCATGTCGATCGCGGTCTCGTCGGGCCCGACGTGATGACGGAACGAGGGCGCACGGAACATGAGGTTGTCACGTAATTCGTCGGATTCGGCGAACTGCGCGTAGTAGTCGGCGCCGATCGGCTCGCCAGGCAGATAACTGGAGACGTCGATAAGGCTGACATGCTGGCTGACTCACGATCGTTCTCATCTCATCCACGCCGGGGTGATCGGCAGTCCATTGCGGTGGCGGTATTCGGCGATGGTCTTGAGGTTGTTCAGCTCGATCCCGTGGCCGGCACCGAACAAGTCCCAGAAGTCGCCGACCCAACCGGTGCGCTCGGCCGGGCCGGCGTCGGGGTACGGGTTCTTGTCGTAGAACGGATGACGGCAATTGGTCCACAACACAACAGAACCGGGCTTGTTCAACACCACCTGCGCGTCCAGGACGCGCATCACGTAGATCATCCACAGGTGCTTGCCCTGGTCCCACGCGCAGTGGTAGTCGACGGTACGCGCCTCGGCGTTGGAAACCGTGCGGGTATATATCTCGGTGTCCGGAAGCAGCCGGTCGTAGGCCAGCCAGAGCCCCGGCTCCGTCGGACGGGGTGAAGTCACGCAGGGTGTAGGTCCACTCCTCGAGGCTTCGGGTGTCCGACAGGTACTCGAAGAGCTCGTCGGGCGGGCAGTCGACATAGTCGTTGACCGTGCAGTACTGACCGAAAACCTCTTCGTGCGGATACACCGACCGCATCTGCGTGAAGAAGTGTGCGGCCGTCTCCTCCAGCGGCGTGGTTTCGATCCGGACGACACCGTCGATCGGCTCGGCAGTGCCGGTGTGGGCGGCGATATCGTCAAGCGCTGGCAGCGACATGGGCGTGATCCTCCTGTGCGGGTGAAACATGTTGATTAGTAGAGTGATTGGTTACAGTCGTATCCAGAAATGGTGCGAAGGGCGGGATTTCGTCGGCGGCGCATTCCACGCTGATCACCGCCGGACCGTCGACGTTCAACGAGGCGCGCACTGCGGACGCCAGCCCCGTAGTGTCGCTGACGTCTACCGACGATAGCTTGGGGAACATCGCCGCCAGACCCGCCCCGAGGTGGCTGGGCGAAAACCGGTTATAGCTGTAGAAGTCGTTGTAGTAGAGCTGCTCTCGGGTCACGCACATGGCGTGGGCGTTGTTGTTGAGCAAGACGAAGGTCACCGGAAGCCGGTAATGCAGTGCGGTGTGCACCTCCATGCCGTGCATGTAGAACGCGCCGTCCCCGGCGATCACCACCACTCGACGGCCAGCCTCTTGGGTCTTTTTGCGGCGCGAAGGCCATTCCGATACCGGCACCGAAGCTATAGCCCATGCCGCCCATGCCCAGGGCGACCGCAAACCGTCCCCGCCGGCGCACCGGCAGATAGTGGATGGCCGCAGCGCCGGTGTTACCGGCATCGACGACGATGTCGACCCCGGCGGGCAGTAGCTCATCCAGCTCTGCCATCGCGTCGCGGTAGCGCACGCCCGGGCCGTCGAAAGCCGGCGGGGTGAGCTCGGTGTGCGCGATCGCGTCGGGCACCCGAACGCCGGTGGGCCGTCCCGCGCCGACGAGTGCGTCGGTCAGCATCCGCAACGACGTCCGCAGGTCGTCGGTGTGGACGTGGGTGCACGGGAATGTACGGTGGCGCCGATCCGATGGAGATCGTCTGCACGGCGGCCAGCGCGTCGTCGAGACCCGCGCGCGAGGTCACCGGCAACCGGGTGCCCACGACGAGGCACAGCCCGCTACCGGCCACCGCCTCGGCCACACCGGGGTGGCCCATGACACCGGTCACGCCCAGCGCCGACGACGAACCTAAGCCCGGTGTTCCCGCGACGTCCTTCGCATCGGGCACACAGGCCACTCGTGCGCGTAACACCGCGCGAAGCGAGGCCAGCTCGGCACGCGCATCGTCGCGGGCCACTTGCTCGCCGGCGATGATCGTGACCGGCCCGGTCACCCGCCGCAGCGCGCGCACGATCGGCCGTGGATTACCGGTAGTCCGTTGCCGATCGGCATCCGGCGAGTATGCGCGGTCAATGCTGGATTGCTGAATGTCTTTGGGCAGCAACAGCACTGCCGGGCCGCCTGTTTGTGCAGCGGCGATGGCCTCCGGCAGCGCGGAGACGATGTCCGCGGCGCTGGTTACCCGCCTGCAGAACACCGATATTTGCGAGAACAACGCCTCGGCGTTCAGTGAGCCGTTGCGGCCGCTGGTGTCCTGGAAGCTGCCCAAACCATCCATAGTGGTCGCCGGTTGGCCAACCAGCGCCAAGACCGGTATGCGGCTGGTGAACGATTCACCCAGGGCTGGAACAAGATTCAGTGCGCCCCCACCGGAGGTCGCGGCGACTACGCCCAGACCGGCGCCGCTGCGACTGTAGCCGTCGGCCATGGTCGCAGCGGAAAACTCGTGCTTGGCCAGCACGGCGGTGATGTCCGGCCGGAAATACGCTGCGTCGTAGAGGTCCTCGATGTTGGCACCATCGACGCCGAAGATGTACTCGACTCCGGTCCTTGCGAGATGACCAACGACGTGGTCGACCACCCGGTGCTTTCTCGACATACCAGAGACACGACGCGGGGCCGCTTGGGTTCAACGCCATTTGCTGTGAACCACCCGGCATCGGCAATCGTGTTATTCACGTGCAGCGTGTGTTCAGTGACCGCCGGAACAGACATGACGTCGTTATCGTCGGAGCAGGGCCTGGTGGTCTGGCCGTCGCGCGCGAACTCGAGCACCGCCACCGAATTGCGGCGTTAGTCGTCGATAAAGCCTGCGCACCCGCGATGTCGTGGCGCAACCGCTACGACAACTTCCGGTTGAACACCAATGGCTATTTGTCCCACCTCCCCGGACAACGGATTCCTCTCAGCGCCGGTCGTTGGCCTACCAAGGAGGACATGGTCGGGTATTTCGACAGCTACGTCCGGCAGCAGAACATCAGGCTCGCGCTGGGCAGCGAGGTCAACCGCATCGAGCGCGCAGCGCAGGGCTGGCGGGTAGACACCTCGCAGGGTGACATCGCAACGTCGGCGGTCGTCCTGGCTACCGGGCGCTATCGCACGCCCGCCATCCCGCCATGGCCCGGACTCAGCCAATTCGTCGGCGAGGTCGTGCATTCCGTCGACTTCCGCAACGCGTGGCCGTTCCGCGATCGCAACATCCTGGTTGTCGGCGCGGGGAATTCGGCCGCCGACATCGCCGTCCAGCTGGCCGAAACTGGTGCGCGTAAGGTCTGGTTGTCGGTGCGCACGCCACCACATCTGGTGCGCCGCGCCATCGGCCCGATTCCCTCGGACATTTTCCTGGAATTGTTCGCCCGGGTGCCGGCACGCATCGTCGATCCGGTGATAGCGCGGCTCAACCGTCTGCTGCTGGGCGATGTGTCGGTGTTCGGCTTCGGCCGGCCGCCGCTCGGACTTAAGGCGACCGTGGAACAGCGTGGCCGAATCCCCACGCTGGCCGACGAGCTGGTCAACGTTGTACGCGCGCACCGGATCGACGTGGTGGCCGCGGTTGCAGCACTCGAATCCGAACGGGTGATCCTGGCCGACGGCACCGGCGTCACGCCCGACGTGATCATTGCCGCGACCGGCTTCGACCCCGATCTGGACGGCCTGGTCGGCCATCTCGGCCTGCTCGACGAACACGGCAACCCGCCCGGCGGCTTCGTCTCGGACATGGGCGGCGGGATGTTCGCGATCGGCTACGGCATCCCACCCAGCGGCCCGTTGCGGGCGATCCGGCTGGCGGCCACACCACTAGCCGGTCAGATCGCGGACTACCTGACCGCCACAGCAAAGGGGGATCAATGGCGTTACTCACCGCAAAGCGGTTCTTCCACCGCGGTGTAGACGGCTACGAGGCGGCCCGTCGCGAGACGGTGTGGAATAGCCTTATACCGCAGCGTTTTCCCGAGGTGATCGTGCAAGCGTGCGACACCGACGACGTCGTCGCTGCGATCCGCTACGCCCGGGCTCAGGGTTACCACGTCGGCGTTCGTTCCGGCGGACACAGTTGGAACGCAAGCCATCTGCGCGATGGCGGGATGCTGCTCGACGTGAGCCGTCTCGGTCACCGCCGGGTCGATGCCGATGCGATGATCGCCCACGTCGGGCCGGGCGTCGTCGCCAGCGCGTTTGCGACCGACCTCGATGCGCAGGGCCTGTTCTTCCCGGCGGGCCACTGCGAGGGCATTCGCCTCGGTGGGTATCTGCTGCAGGGCGGATACGGCTGGAACAGCAAGGTCGTCGGGCCGGCGTGCGAAAGCGTGCTCGGGCTGGAGGTCGTCACCGCCGAAGGCGACACGCTCTACTGCGATCCTGAGCATCACCCCGACCTGTACTGGGCGGCCCGCGGCAGCGGGCCCGGATTCTTCGGTGTGGTCACGTCTTTCACGCTCCGACTGCACCGGCGTCCGGCCGTCCTGGGCACGTGCCTGTACCTGTACCCGGTCGACGTCGCCGACGAGGTGTTCAGCTGGGGGCGCTCGATCAGCGGCGAGATCGACGATCGGGTTGAACTGCAAATCCTCACCTCGCGCAACGCGCCGGAAGTCGGACCCGACGAGCCGACGATCGCTATCGCCTCGCCGGTTTTCGCCGATTCGGACGACGAGGCCGCGAAAGCACTTGCGATCCTCGGCACCTGCCCGGTGATCGACCGGGCCACCGCCACCCTTCCGTACATGCCGACGACCCTGGCCAACTGGTATTCGGCAGTGATGGCGAAATACCCTGAGGGCCATCGGTATAGCGTCGACAACATGTTCACCTCGGCCCCCGCCTACGACCTTCTACCAGGAATCCGCAAGATCATCGAGACCTTGCCGCCGCACCCGTCGCATTTCGTCTTCGCCGGATGGAAGCCGTCCGCGGATCGCACCGAGATGGTCTACGGCGTGGAAGACGAGATTTACCTGGGGCTCTACACCGCCTGGCACGATGCTGCCGACGACGCACGCTACGGCGACTGGGCCCCGTCGAACATGGCCGCGATGTCGCATCTGGCAACCGGCATCTCGCTGGCCGACGAGAATCTGGCACGGCGTTCCGCGACGTTCATCACCGAACCGAACATGGCACGCCTGGATCAGGTGCGCGCCGCCTACGACCCCAACGGCATGTTCCACACTTGGATGGCGAGCGGCTAAATATCCTGCGCTACAAGCTGTTTCACAGTGAGCGCTGCAGCAGTACCTGTCCGCTGTCGGCCGCCACGATTTGCACCGCGGCGATCTGCTCGACGGGTGTCGAGATGCTGCCGGCCGGGTTCGCCGTGTGGCCCGGGTCGGCGACCCAGGTGGCCAGCTGAGTGTGGGCGCCGTCGCGACTCACCACGACCATCGCCAGCCTGTCGTGATGGGCGGTTACCGGAGCCAGGCAGACACAGTTGAGGTCGATGTAGGTGCCCCAGTGCTGGCTGCTGATCGACACCGTCGAGGCCAGCGCAGTGGTACCGACCTGCGCCATCGGCAGCGCGGACACGCTGGCCTGCGGCGGCACCGACGACGTCGGGTGCTGCCAGGCGACGCTCACGAACAGGCCGACCGCAAGCAGCACGGCCGCGGCGGCCCCTGACGTCCACGTCACCATGCGTACGCGCCGGCGGCGACGGTGAACCTCGGACAGCAATGACGGCAGCAGATTCGGCGCCATGTCCGGCGCTGCGGTGAGGTCGTCGGCACCCATCGCCGCCACCGTGCCGCCGTCGAGCTTCGACAGCAGCGCCGGCATGCCACTGAGCTCGCTCACGGCCTGATTGCACATCGGGCAGACGCTCAGGTGCGCCTCGTACTCGCGCCGATCGGTTGGTGAGAGCGATCCAAGCACGTAGGCGGCGTCCCAGGTCGCGTAGTCGTGGCTGTCGCCGGCGGGGACGTCGCTGTCACCGGGCAGGCCGAAACCTCGGATTACCCTCATCGTGTCACCTCGATTGCCGCCATGAACAGGCATTCGTAGCTGTCGGCCCCCTGGATGGCCCGGAATGTCGTCATCGGGTCACCCCCATCTCCTGGAGAGAGAGACGAAGCGCGCGCACCGCATAGTGTAGCCGCGATTTGACGGTCCCTTCGGCGATGTCAAGGTCAGCGGCGATCTGGGCAGTGGTCCATCCCCGGTAGTAGGACCGCTCGATCACGGCTCGATGGTCCGCTGACATCTGAGCCATCGCATCGGCGATCAGCATGCGGTCCAGCGTCGAGTCCACCTCGTCGGGGGTGGATCGCTCCGGTACACCCGAATCATCCAGCGAACCAACTACATTGCGGAACTTCGGACTGCGGCGTTCATCGATGATCATGTTGCGCGCAACGGTGAACAACCATGCACGTGCCGAGCGCTCAGTGTCGCCGATCACCTCGGGATGCTGCCAGGCCCGCAGCAGCGTCTCCTGGACCACGTCCTCGGCGCGACTGGCGTCACTGGTCAACCGAAGCGCATAACGCCACAACGGTGCAGCGTGCTCGTCATAGAGCGCCTTCATCAACGCGGCTTCGCCGTTGTCGGCACTGGTGAATCGACTCACTCGATCACCTCCTGATATGTGATACGAGTTGCGCGCCTCTCAAGTTCACCGTCGCAGTTCAGCAACGTGATCTCGCTCAGTCGGGTATCCAGTTGCCGTGGAATCCGTGTGGCACACGGCGCGGCATCCGGATCCGGGCCACTGGCTCGCCCTCGAAGTCTGAGGCGTCGATGATCACCAGATCGCTGCCGTCGGTCACCGAGTTGTACACGTACGTCAAATACCAGCCGGCGATTTCGTCGGGCCGACCGGCCGCGGGCGCGAACACGGCCTCACCGGGCGCCCCGGCCCTGCCGGCGGCGTCGAATCGGTGCTCGACCGCGGTATCACGTTGCAGGTCGTACCGGATGAGTGCGCCGCTGCCGACCGCAACCGAGTAGCGGGCGGACCTTCCGGAGAGCCGATCGTCGATCCGCGGGAATTCCACTCCGCGGTCGTCGAGCTGGCTCTCTTCGACCAGCCCGGTGTCCAGGTTGATCGTCCACCGCCACAACGCCGCGTCGGTCCCGAATTCACTGTTATTGCGCCACATTTCGTCATACCGGAGCACCTCCAGCACGATGGAGTTCCCGCCGGGCGACGTCACGTCGTGGGCGTTGACGACATGGAAGACGAAGCACGGATCGATGTCGAACCACCGCAACTGGCCATATGGGTCGTCGCGGCGCAGCACACCCAGACGGGCGCGGTACCGGTCGTCCCAGCGGTACGGTAAATCCCTTTCGACCGAACCGGTGAGTGCCACCCCCAGGTCGAACAGCAGCGGCAAATCCAGGAACACCACATGTTCGGCGGTCAGCGCGAAGTCGTGCATCAACGTCAGCGCGGGCACGTCGATGGGGCGACTGGTGGTCAACCGCCCGTCGGCGTCGGCGCGGTGATAGCTGACATGCGGTTCGAGGATGTTGCCGCAGCCGAAGAAATGCAATTCACCGGTGTTCGGGCAGATCTTGGGATGCGCGGTCATCGAGTCGGTCAGCATGCCGCCGAAGTCGTAGGCGCCCAGCGTTTTCAAGTCATTGCTGATTTCGTAGGGCAGCGAGAATTCCATCAGCGCGAGCGTTTTACCGGCATGGCGCACGACATGGGTATTGGCGATGCTGGAGTGCAGGTTTCGGCTGCCGTCGTCGTTGTAGAGCGGGACCGGATTATCGAAGCTCTCGGTACGCACCCAGCGGTTGCGATACCAGGCGGCGCGACCATTTTCCAACCGGATTCCGTGGACCATGCCGTCGCCGACACACCAATGGCCTTCGCCGGTACGCGGATTGGGGCCGTTACGCAGGTACCAGCCGTTCAGCTCGGCGGGAATGCGGCCCTCGACCGGCAGGTCGAATTCGGTCAGCTCGTCGTGGACGGGGGCATAGTTGCCGGAGCGGAACACCGGGAAAACCGTCTCCGCCGCCACCGCCGTCGACGCCACCAGCGCCGGCGCAAGCTCCACCCGGTTCGCGGCCAACCGCTGGTCGGCCTTCGCCAGCAGCGAGGGCAGCAGATCGGGGCATGGCGGCACCGGGTCGGGCTCCTCGTCGAGCATCGACAGCATCGGCGCGATGACCTCGAACTCTGCCACTGCTTGCCGGCATGAACTGCAGCCGGCCAGGTGGATCTCGAATTCGCGCCGGTCGGTATCAGACAGCGCATCCAGCACGTAGGCGGCGTCCCACATTTCGTATTCGTGCCCGCCTTGCGGCACGTTGCCGTTCCGCGATTCCGTCATTGCGTCACACCCATCTCCACCAGTGCCTGGCGAAGTCCTCGCAGCGCGTAATGCAGCCGCGACTTGACCGTGCCCTCAGCGATCCCCAGATCGGCGGCGATCTGGGCGGTCGTCCAGCCCTGGTAGTAGGACCGGCCAACCACCGCCTGGTGTTCTGTGGACAGTTGCGCCATCGCGTCGCCGATCAATGCTCGGTTCAGCGCCCCAGTCGACTCATCGGGTCCTGCCGCTTCCGGCGGGCCCTTGCCGTCCGCCGGTATGACCTCATGGCGGAATCGCGCGCTGCGTCGGTCGTCGATGACCATGTTTCTGGCAACGGTGAACAGCCAGGCGCGCGGGGACTGCCCGTTGTTGAAGACGTGCGGGTGTTGCCAGGCCCGCAGCAAGGTCTCCTGCACCACGTCCTCGGCATGGGCGTGATCACCGGTCAACCGCCACGCATAACGCCACAAAGCCGCGGCGTGCTGGTCGCACAGCCGCTTCAGACCATTCGCTTCCGCGCCGGTGCCCGGTATGTCCATCACCAGCCTCTCGGTGATGACACGGTCTAGGTGTCCGTTCGGTTCAGTCGGTCCGGGGGACGAAGTCAGCCGAGGGTCAAAATGCGTGGTCCGTCGTCGGTCGCCGCGACGGTGTGCTCCCAGTGTGCGGCACGTGAGCCGTCGGCGGTAGTGACCGTCCACTCGTCGTCGAGCACCGCGGTTTTGCGTGTTCCCAGGGTCAACATCGGCTCTATCGCCAGCACCGATCCGGCGCCAAGCATGGGGCCGCGGCCAGGGGATCCTTCGTTGGGCAAAAACGGATCCATGTGCATCTGCCTGCCGATGCCGTGTCCGCCGTAGCCCTCGACGATCCCGAACTTGCGCCCGTAGCGGGCCTCGGCCGCATGCGTGGCGGTTTCGATGGCGTGCGATACATCGGTCAGCCGGTTGCCGGGAATCATCGCCGCGATCCCGGCCTCCATCGACTCCTTGGTCGCCTGCGACAGCAGTTCGTCGGCGGGGATGATCTGGCCGACACCGAACGTGATCGCGGCATCCCCGTGCCAGCCGGCCAGGATCGCCCCGCAATCGATGGAGACCAGGTCGCCGGCCGCGAGCTTCTCACTGACCGACGGGATGCCGTGCACGACGCGGTCATTGACCGAGGAGCAGATCGACGCCGGAAAGCCGTGGTAGCCGAGAAACGACGGTGTGGCGCCGGCGTCACGGATCACCGATTCGGCGATCTGGTCGAGTTCGTGCGTCGAAACCCCGGGAACTGCGGCCTCGCGCACCGCAGCCAGCGCGGCGGCGACCACGGCCCCGGCGGCGGCCATCGCGTCGAGTTCAGCGGCGCTGCGTTGCGGTATCACTTTGCGACTGCGCAGGCCGGCCAGGCCGATCACCGTTATTTCCCGAGGGCCTTCAGCGCGCGGGCGAACACCTCGTCCACGGAGCCGACGGCGTCGACAGTTTTCAGCTCGCTGTTGTAGTACTCGATCAGCGGCGCGGTTTCGTCGCGGTAGACGTTCATCCGGTTGTGGATCACTTCGTTGGTGTCGTCGGCGCGGCCACGCGAGCGGAGCCGCTCGAACAAGACGTCCTCGGGCACCCGGAACTCCAGGACCGCATCAAGCGCGGTTCCGCGGCGCTCGAGCATGTCGTGCAGCGCTTTGGCCTGCTGAACCGAGCGCGGATAACCGTCGAGGATGAAACCGTCGTCGGTGTCCGGTTTGCTCAGACGGTCGTCGACGAGTTCGTTGGTCAACTCGGACGGAACCAGATCGCCGGCGTCCAGGTAACGCTTGGCTTCCAAACCCAGCTTGGTGCCGTTGCCGATGTTCTCCCGAAAAAGGTCACCGGTGGACAGGTGCGGTATCTCGAGCTTCTCAGCCAACTGCACAGCCTGCGTGCCCTTGCCCGCCCCGGGCGGCCCCAGCAACACAACTCTCACTTGAGGAACCCTTCGTAATTGCGTTGCATGAGCTGACTCTCGATCTGTTTGACGGTATCCAGACCGACACCAATCATGATCAGAACCGCCGTGCCACCGAACGGCAAGTTCTGCACGGTCCCGGTGCTACCGATCTTCAGGAAGAGGTTGGGCAGCACCGCGATGACACCGAGGTAGATCGACCCAGGCAGCGTGATTCTGCTCAGCACGTATCGCAGGTAGTCGGCGGTCGGTTTGCCCGGCCGAATACCGGGGATGAAGCCACCGAATTTCTTCATCTCGTCAGCACGCTCGTCGGGGTTGAACGTGATCGAGACGTAGAAATACGTGAAGAACATGATCAGCCCGAAGTAGATACCGATGTAAACCGGGCTGGCGGGGTTCGTCAGATAGTTGCCGACGAACTTGTCCCACCAACTGTTGCCCAGGCCGCCGCTGCCGCTGCGGACCAACTGGGTGATCAGGTGCGGGATGTAGATCAGCGAGGACGCGAAGATCACCGGGATAACACCGGCCTGGTTGACCTTCAACGGCAGATAGGTCGAGCTTCCGCCGTACATCCGCCGGCCCACCATGCGCTTGGCGTACTGCACCGGGATACGGCGCTGGCCCTGCTCGACGAAGACCACGCCGATGACGATGAGCAGCGCGGCGACCACGACCGTGGCGAACACCACCCCGCCACGGCCGTCCAGGATGCTCTTGCCTTCGCCCGGGATTCGGGCGGCGATACCGGTGAAGATCAGCAACGACATGCCGTTACCGATGCCGCGTTCGGTGACCAGCTCACCCATCCACATCACCAGCGCCGCGCCGGCGGTCATCACCAGCACGATGACGACCAGCGAGAAGATGCTCTGGTTGGCGATGATGTCGAGGCTGCAGCCCTGCAGCAGGCCGCCGTTGGCTGCCAGCGCCACGATGCTGGTGGCCTGCAGGATGGCCAGCGCGATCGCCAGATAGCGCGTGTACTGCGTCATCTTGGCCTGACCGGACTGGCCTTCTTTTCGCAGCTCTTCAAACCGCGGAATGACCACGGTGAGCAGCTGCACGATGATGCTCGCGGTGATGTAGGGCATCACGCCCACCGCGAACACGGTCAGCTGCAACAGCGCGCCGCCGGAGAACAGGTTGATCAGCGAATAGATCTGCGCCGAGTCCCCACCGCTGATCTGTGCGATGCACTTCTGCACGTTGGGGTAGTTCACGCCTGGCGACGGCACCGTCGCACCCAAGCGATAGAGCACGACGATGCCCAGGGTGAACAGGATCTTCCGTCTCAGGTCGACTGTTCGCAGCGATGAGATGAAAGCCGAAAGCACTCTTCCTCCTGCGCAGCCGGTCTCTGGTCGCGGCATGCCTACTTGCTGGTGTATCCAGCATTGAAGTGTCTTGCATGGTCCTGCGTCGCGCGCCGAGCACATGCAGGCCAGGACGTGTTCAGGCGCGCGTCAGACAGTCTACGAGACTAACAGCGCACGTAGCGCCGTCCTGCAGACGGGTGGGCTGCGGCCAGTCGGCACACAGCAACGAGGCGTAAGGTTTCACTGGCTCTTTACCTTGGCTAAATATCAAAGGACTACAGCTGAGTGTTGACGGAAGGGTGGGCATGACGCGCAGCGATACCGACAGTTGGGATCTGGCCTCGAGTGTGGGCGCCACGGCCACGATGGTCGCGGCGGCCCGGGCACTGGCCTCGCAGGACACCGACCCGATCATCAGTGACCCGTTCGCCGCTCCCCTGGTACGGGCGGTGGGCATTGATTTCTTCACCCGGGTGGTCAATGGGGAATTGAGTCCGGCCTCCGAAGAAAATGCCGGGGACAACGGCGTTACGGAACTACAGACCGAAACCGACTCGATAGCGGTGCGCACGCGGTTTTTCGACGAGTTCTTCGTCAATGCCGCCGCAACGGGCATCCATCAGGCCGTGATCCTGGCCGCCGGCCTGGACTCCAGGGCCTACCGGCTGAACTGGCCGGCCGGCAGCGTCGTCTACGAAGTCGATCAACCTCAGGTTGTCATGTTCAAAACCGAGACCATGGCAGAACTGGGCGCCGAACCGGCGGCACAGCGCCGCACGGTCAGCATCGACCTGCGCGAGGATTGGCCGACAGCGTTGCGCGACAGCGGTTTTGACGACACCAAGCCGTCGGCCTGGAGCGCCGAGGGGCTGTTGATGTACCTGCCACCGGAAGCGCAGGACCGGCTCTTCGACCACGTCACGGCGCTCAGCGCCCCGGGCAGCCAGATCGCCACCGAGTACCACCCGGACAGCGGTCTGTCGATGGCCGAGCGCGGCAAGGCGATGAGCGACCGATGGGCCAACGTCGGCTGCGATGTCGATTTGTCGGGGTTGTTCTACGAGGGCGAGCGAAACAACGTCGCCGACTATCTCACCGACCGCGGCTGGGACGTGTCCTCCCGCAGTCGCCGAGAACTCTTCGCGGAATACGGCCGCGTGTTCCCCGGCGACGACGCATTGGCCGCGTTCCGAAACATCGTCTCCGTCATCGCAACTCGCAGATAGGGGGCTCCCGATGACCGCAAACGACACCGGACGCCACGACGGCGACAGCTGGGACCTGGCGTCCAGCGTGGGCGCCACCGCCACCGCCGTGGCCGCTCGACGCGCGATGGCGTCCAAAGGCCCCAACCCGCTGATCGACGACCCTTTCGCCGAGCCACTGGTCAACGCGGTCGGCGTCGAAGCCTTCATCAAGATGATGAACGGCGACATCGATCTCACCGACGACGATCCGGCCTTCACCTCACAGCGACTCGCCGAGGGGATGGCGGTTCGAACCCGGTTCTTCGACAACTTCTTCACCGAAGCCACCAAAGCCGGTGTGCGCCAAGCCGTCATCCTGGCCGCCGGGCTCGACACACGTGCCTACCGACTGCCGTGGCCGCCGGGAACGCTGGTCTACGAGATCGACCAACCGCAGGTAATCGAGTTCAAAACGCGCACACTGGCCGATCTTGGGGCGGCTCCGACCGCCGACCGCAAAGCGGTAGCCGTGGACCTGCGCGACGACTGGGTAGGCGCCTTGCATGACATCGGGTTCAACACCGAGCGGCCGACTGCCTGGATCGCCGAAGGACTACTGGGTTACTTGCCGCCGGACGCACAGGATCGGTTGTTCGACACCATCACCACGCTCAGTTTCAGCGGCAGCAGAATCGGCACCGGCTATGTCCCGGACATCCGCGATCGAATCGCCAAGCGCGGCAAGGAGATCAGCGAACGCTGGCGTCGCCTCGGGCTGAACGTGAACTGGGCCGATCTGGTGTACGACGGCGAACGCAACGACGCAGCGGAGTATCTGGCCGCCCGCGGCTGGGAGACGACCGTGCACACCGCACCAGAGCTGTATGCCGCCAACGGTTTTGAATTTCCGGATGCTCCCTCGATGGTCGCGTTCGGGGATATCAGGTACGTCTCGGCAGAGCTACCGTAACGACGCCAGTTCGATGAACCGGCGGTAGCGTTGCGCCACCGGGCCGGCCCAATCCGGGCTCGGTTCGACCACCCGCTCGACGGTGGCCCATCGGGCAGCGTCGAGCAGCGCCGACTCCGCACCCACCGCCATCCGGGCCAGAAACGCCGCACCCAGCGCCGCACCCTCGGCCACCCCGGACACCTGCACTTCTCGGCCGGTGGCGTCGGCGATGGCCTGCATCCAAGGCTGGACCCGGGTACCGCCACCGGCGACCACGATCCGCGAGACGTCCGCTCCACTCAGCTCGATGATCTGGCGAACGACGAAGCCGGACGCCTCGTAGGCAGCCCGTCGCAGCGCCGCCGCGTCGTGAGTGAGGTCGAGGCCGTCGAGCATTCCGCGCCGGTCGGGGTCATGGAAGGGTGTGCGCTCGCCGCGCAGGTACGGCAACCACACCGGCACTCGCCGCGGGTCGGCCACCGCGGGGTCGCCCGGTCCCAGGACGCGATCGACCCAGCCGAGAAACAGCCCGCCGGCATTGCTGGCCCCGCCGATCTGGCTCTTGCCGGTCATTGTCGGGATGGTCCACAGGCCCGGCACCTGCCGCGCCTCGGGGACGGTCACCCACACGATCAGCGTGGTGCCACACAGCACCAGCACGTCGCCGACGCCGTCGGCGCCGGACACCATCTGCTCGCACAGCGCGTCGATGGCCCCGACCGCCAGCACCGCGTCGCCGACCCGCCCGACCGCGGCGCCCGGAGCTTCGACCCGGGGCATCCGGTCGACCGTCGCACCGCGCTGCGCGCACTCCTGGGCGTTCCAACCGGTGCCGTCGAACAGCGGCAGCCCCGTATAAGCGGTGGGAAAGTCGATGACCGCCTCGCCCGCCAGCGCGTAGTTGGCCACCGCAGGTGCCGGCCAGTAACCCGCCGCGTCCGGTGCTTGGGCGGCCGTCCAGCGCAGGAATTCGGCAACCTCGCCCACCGGGGTTGGGCCGTCGGTATCAGCGCCGGCCACCCGACCGCGGCCGTCGCCGTACAGCAGCCCCGGTGTGATCGGCCGGCCGCCGGAGTCGACGGCAGTCAACGACGGGACCATCGCGGACACTGCGACCGCCCGCGCATCCGGCCGCGCCAATTGGTTCAGCGCCGTCAGCGGGCCCTGCCGCCAGGCCTCGTCCGCGTTGTGCTCCAGCCGGTCCGGCGCCGGCACCCGCAACTCGTGCGGAATGCGGGCCCGCGCGACCACCCGGCCATCCTCATCGGCGGCGACCGCTTTGACGGCGGTAGTGCCGATATCGATGCCGATTGTGACCTCTTTGCGTGACACGGGCGTCACCGTACGCCAGCATTGGCACTCGTGACCCGTGCTTTGGTGACGGCCCCGCTGCGTGGCGAAGGATTCGAAAAGCTGCGGCAGTTGGTCGATGTCGTGTACGACCCGTGGATCGACCAGACTCCGCTGCGCATCTATTCCGGCGAACAGCTCGCCGAGCGCATCTCCGCTGAGGGAGCCGATATCGTTGTGGTGGAGAGCGATTCGGTCAGCGGGCCGGTCCTCGACCTAGGCTTACGGGCTATCGCGTCCACCCGCGGTGACCCCAACAACGTCGACGTCGCAGGCGCGACCGCGGCCGGCATCCCGGTGCTGAATACGCCGGGGCGCAACGCGGATGCGGTCGCCGAGATGACGCTGGCCCTGCTCTTCGCCGCCACCCGTCAGGTGTTGGCCGCCGACGCCGACGTGCGGGCCGGCGAGGTGTTCCGCGACGGCAGCATTCCCTATCAGCGCTTCCGCGCGTGGGAGGTGGCCGGGCGCACGGCCGGGCTGATCGGCCTCGGCGCGGTGGGACGCGCGGTCCAGTGGCGGCTGGCCGGGCTGGGCATGCGGGTCATCGCCTACGACCCCTTCAACGACGACGCACGGCACAGCCTGGACGAGTTGCTCGCCGAGGCCGACGTCGTCTCGCTGCACGCACCGGTGACCGCTGACACCACCGGGCTGATCGGCGCCGAGCAGTTCGCGGCCATGCGTGACGGCGTCGTCTTCCTCAACAGCGCCCGGGCTCAGCTGCATGACACCGACGCGCTCGTCGACGCGCTGCGCAACGGCAAGGTGGCCGCCGCGGGCCTGGACCACTTCGTCGGAGAATGGCTGCCGACCGACCACCCACTGATAGCGATGCCCAATGTGGTGCTCACGCCGCATATCGGCGGGGCAACGTGGAACACTGAGGCACGCCAGGCTCAGATGGTTGCCGACGACCTCGAAGCGCTGCTGTCCGGTAGAACGCCTGCCCACATCGTCAACCCGGAGGTGCTCACCTCATGAGATTCGTGGACAACCCCGAAGCCGCGGTGCTGGCCGCGGCCAAAGACATGCTGCGCCGCGGGCTGGTCGAGGGCACCGCGGGCAACATCTCGGCCCGGCGCGAAGACGGCAACCTGGTCATCACGCCGTCGTCGGTCGACTATGCCGACATGACGCTCGAGGACCTGGTGGTGGTCGACCCGGACGGTGCGGTGCTGCAGGCCGCCGACGGCCGCTCACCGTCGAGCGAGATGAAGCTGCACCTGGCCTGTTACCAGGCGTTCGACGACATCGGCAGCGTCATCCACAGCCACCCGGTGTGGGCCACCATGTTCGCGATCGCGCATCAGCCGATTCCGGCGTGCATCGACGAATTCGCCATCTACTGCGGCGGCGACATCCGTTGCAGCGAATACGCGGCGTCGGCCACACCCGAGGTAGGCACCAACGCGGTGAAGGCCCTGGAAGGCCGGGCCGCGGCGCTGATCGCCAACCACGGCCTGGTGGCGGTCGGTCCCCGGCCGGACAAAGTCCTGCACGTCACGGCACTGGTCGAGCGGACCGCCCAAATCGTCTGGGGAGCAAGGGCTCTCGGCGGCCCGGTCCCGATCCCCGACGATGTCAACGCCAACTTCGCCGGCGTCTACGGCTATCTGCGCGCCAACCCCTAGTCGCGCCAGCTCCGCGGCGAGGAGCCGTGGGTTCGGCGGAACAGCCGGCTGAAGTATCCCGGATCGGATATCCCGACCCGGCGAGCGACTTCGGAGATGGGAATACCGGTCTCCGTCAACAACTTACGGGCCTCGGCCATCCGGCGTTCGATGATCCACTCTTGCACAGTGCGGCCGGTACGACGCCGTACGACGGTGGTCAGGTGTCCGGGCGTCAAACCCACCTCGTCGGCCACATCACGCAGCGACAGTGTCTCGCAGTGCCGCCGGTCGATGACCGCGAACACGTCGGCCAGCACCGGTTCACCGCTGCGCTTCAGGTCCTCGACGACGTCACCAGCCAGTCGCGCGAGGTCGATCAGCAGTAGCGTCAGGTACGCCAGCGCCGCCTGCTGGTAGCCGTCTTGCCGTCCGGTGAGCTCAGCCTCGATCGACCCGATCGTGGAGTCCCATTGCAATTGAAGGGTTTTCGGCACGTCGAGGCGCAATAGACCGCCGGACCGACCGTGCAGAAATGGAAACAGCAACGGATGCGTCCGCCACGTCGGCCACGGCGATCGTCCATCCTCACCTAACGCGGCGGGATCGAAGAGCACGGCGACGCCGCCATCGATGTCGCTGAACTGCAGCGGGTCGAGCACCTCACCGGCGGCCACCACGTACACCGCTCCCGTCGCGGGGAGATAACAGAGCGCTGGGAAATCGTGAATGTGGCGGCCCAGACCGCGTACTCGGTCGCCGTGCCGGATCACCGAGATCGGCGGCGTATGCGGATCGGTCCGGTATTGGTAGACCGGCACGCCGCCGCGGTGGCGGATCAGGCGGGTCGGCGTGGACGTCGGACCTGACATCGCACCAAAGATAGTCCTAGTTTGTCCGAAGATCACCCAAATACGCTTGAGAATATTGTCTGATGATGGTCGTCATGACCGAAAATAATCTCCATTCACACTTCCATCGCGGTGATCGGCACGACTACCTGCCCGCGGCCCGGCATGACGCCTTGCTGCCCGCATATGACCTGCTGTCCCGCGTAGTCGGCCTCCGCAAGGTCCACCAGACGTTGATCGACCAAGCCGAACTCGTCGATGGTCATCGGGTCCTGGAAATCGGTAGCGGCACCGGGAGTCTGACCATTCGCGCCAAGCGCACTCACCCGGGAATCGAGGTGATCGGGGTCGATCCCGACCCGTTGGCGTTGAGGCTCACGCAGCGAAAGTTACACGGCATGACCGGAATTCGATTTGATCACGGCTACGCCCAGAAATTGCCGTACGCCGATGCAGAATTCGACCGGGTACTGTCGTCGATGATGCTGCACCACCTGGACAGCGATGCCAAGACCGCTGCTGCGGCAGAAGTCTTTCGGGTGCTGCGACCCGGTGGCAGGTTGCATGTCGTTGACATCGACGCCGACGTGACCGGGCACGACGGCCGCTTGGCCCGGTTCTTCGCCCACCGCCGGCACGCCGCAGCACATTTCGGCGACTCGATTCCGCAACTGTTGAGCGATGCGGGATTCGACTGCACCCTATTAGCCACCCGACAGCAGCCGGTCATCGGGCGTCTCACCTTCTATCGCGCCACCCGTCCGGCTTAACGCTGGTCGAAGGCCACCTTGACGGCACCGCTGTCGCCCTGGTTCGCGATGGCCAGAAACGCGTCGCGCCACCGGTCCAGCCGGAACGTGTGAGTCAGCATGGGCCGCAGATCAATTCGGCCATCGACCACCAGGTCGAGGTAGTGCGCGATCGCGTGCCGGCGGCGCCCGTCGAGCTCCTCGACGCCGAAGGCATTACTGCCGACGAGGGCGATCTCCTTGAAATACAGCGGGCTCCACTCCCACCGGCCGGGAGCGTGCACACCGGCCTTCACCAGCGTCCCCCGCGCGGCCAGGACCCGGACGCCGACCTCGAACGTCTCCGGCTTTCCGACGGTGTCGTAGACGACGTCGACGGCTCCGGGGTAGGCCATCGGCAGCCCCTGCAGCGGCTGCCATAACCGGCCGCCGCCCCAGGCGACCAACTCTTCGATGACGGCCAGCCGCGGCTCGTGCGCCAGCACGACGGCCGCGCCGAACCGGCGGGCCAACTCGGCCTGGGCCTCGAACCGGGCCACCACCGCGACCGCCACGTCCGGATAGAGCGCCCGCAGAATCGCCAACGCGCACAACCCCAATGAGCCGGCGCCGTAGACCAGGACCCGGCCCGAGCGCGGCGGCGGATGGCGGGTGATGGCGTGCAGCGATACCGAAAACGGGTCGGCGAACACCGCCGACTCGTCGGGCACCGAATCGGGCACCGGGAACAGCATGCTGTCGTGAGCCGGCATCAACTCGGCGTAGCCACCGGTCACGTCGGCCGAGACGCCGGTGTGGATCCCCGGTTTGATGTCGCCGTCGCAGAAACTCCAGCACAGGCTGTAGTCACCACTTTGGCAGGCCGGGCAGGGCGGTTCGATGCCGCGCGGTCCGCAGGACAGCCACGGGTTGAGCACCACCCGCTGGCCCACCTCGAGACCGCGGGCCTTCGGTCCCACTTGCACCACGTCGGCGACCACCTCGTGGCCCATGACTTGCGGGAACGAGCAGAAGGCGGCCATCGCGTTGTCGGCGTCGCCCTCGCCGAAGTCCAGCAGGATCTGCTTGGAGTCCGAACCGCAAATACCGGTCAGCCGGGGTCGGGTGATGGCCCAATCATCGTGCAGCAGAGCAGGATCCGGCACGTCGCGCAGCGCAACCGGGCTGGTCGCGAGGTTCTTGGCAAGCGGATTGGCGCCGTCGGGTATCTCCCACGGCTCCGGCCGGACACCGAAGACCAGCGCTTTCATCGCGGTGCCATGGCGGCCGCGCCGGCTATGTAGGCGTCGATGTCGGCGTTCTTGGCGTCGACCACTGCTTTCATATCAGGCAGGTAATGCTCGAAACGGTCGCCGCCCAGCGCCGCGATGATCCCGTCGGCCACCTCCTCGGCAGGCACCTTGGGGCCTTGGTAGAGCGGTTCCTCGCTGCCGGGCTGATCCCAGATCTCGGTGTCGACGGGCCCGGGTTCGATCAACCTCACCGAGACACCGGTGCCGTGCAGGTCGACGGCCATCGACTCACTCCACCCGCACAGCGCGAATTTGCTTGCACAATATGCGGTTTCGTGAACGATACCCAGCCGGCCACCAACGCTGGACACGTTGACGATGACGCCGGTCCGGCGCTGGAGCATCCGGGGCAGAATCGCCAGCGTCAGCCGCATCGGGGCGAAGAAGTTGACCCGCATCACCGCCTCGACGTCGGCCGGGTCCAGCGCCTCGACCACGCGACGCTTCGGCATTGCGGCGTTGTTCACCAGAACGTCGATGCCACCCAGGTCGTCCCAGGCGCGCAAGCCGAGTCGGTCGACCGCGGCGGTGTCGCCCAGATCGGCCACCCACATCGTCGACTCCGGCGACGTCCGGCGGCAGTCGGCCAGCACCTGCGTCAGACGCTCCGAGCGGCGGGCGACCAGCCCCACCACCGCGCCGTGACCGGCCATCCGCCGGGCCAGCGCGGCGCCGATCCCCGACGACGCACCGGTGATCAGCACCCGCTTGCCCGCCACCTCGAAACCCATGCTCACAGCGTCGCGGGAATGCCTCGGCTTGACATGGGTTTCAGCAATATGCCTGCACAAGTGGCCATTCGACCCCGTGGTACGCTCGTTATATTGGCTAAGTAATCACTGAGTTTCCTGCAGAGAGGTAGCGATGGCACGCACCGACGACGACACCTGGGACCTCGCATCGAGCGTCGGCGCAACCGCCACGATGGTCGCCGCAGCCCGCGCTATGGCCAGCAAGGTCGAGCAGCCACTGATCAACGACCCCTACGCCGAGCCGCTGGTTCGGGCAGTCGGATTGGACCTCTTCACGCGGCTGGCCACCGGCGAGCTGAACCCCGCGGACCTCGAGGACGACAACGACGGGTCGCCGGCGGGCGTGCAGCGAATGACCGACAACATGGCGGTCCGCACCAAGTTCTTCGACGAATTCTTCCTCGACGCGACCAACGCCGGCATCAGGCAGGCGGTGATCCTGGCGTCGGGGCTGGATGCCCGCGCATACCGGCTGCCCTGGCCCGACGGCACCACGGTCTACGAGATCGACCAGCACCAGGTCATCGAATTCAAGTCCCGCACGCTGGCCCAGCTGGGCGCCCAGCCCACCGCCATCCGGCGCGCGGTCGCCATCGACCTGCGCGACGACTGGCCGGCCGCCTTGCGGGAGGCAGGCTTCGATCCCGACCAGCCCAGCGCATGGAGCGCCGAGGGCCTGCTGGGCTACCTGCCGCCCGACGCGCAGGATCGCTTGCTGGACACCATCACCGAGCTCAGCGCGCCGGGCAGCCGGATCGCCACCGAGAGCGGACCCACCCGCGAGCCGGGGCACGAGGAGCGGATCAAAGAGCGCATGCGGACCGTCTCGCAGCGTTGGCGTAAACACGGACTCGACCTCGACATGACCGAGCTGGTCTACTTCGGCGACCGCAACGAAGCGGCGGTATACCTATCCGACCACGGATGGCAGATGGGCGGCAGCACCATCCGGGAGTTGTTCGCGGCCAATGGACTTCCGCCCATCGTGGAAGACGATCTGCCGTTCGCCGACCGTCTCTATGTCAGCGGCACGCTGACCGAGAAGAAATAGGAGCCGTTCGATGCCACGTACCCACGACGACAGCTGGGATCTGGCCTCCAGCGTGGGGGCGACCGCGACCATGGTCGCCACCTCGCGCGCGATGGCCTCGCGAGGACCCGAACCACTGCTCGACGACCCCTACGCCGAGCCACTGGTCCGGGCGGTCGGTCTTGCGCCATTCGTCCGCATCCTGGATGGCGACCTCAGCCTCGAAGACGACCCGATGCTGAACCGCAAGACGCGCACCGAGCAAATGGCAGTGCGGACAAGGTTCTTCGACGACTTCTTCACCGGCGCCGCCGCGGCAGGCGTCCGCCAGGCCGTGATCCTGGCTTCGGGCCTGGACACCCGGTCCTACCGACTGCCATGGGGCGACGGCGTGGTTGTTTACGAGATCGACCAGCCTCAGGTAATCGAGTTCAAGACGCGCACACTGGCCGACCTGGGCGCCGCGCCGACCACGGAGCTCCGCACCGTCGCCATCGACCTGCGCGACGACTGGCCCAGTGCGTTGCGCGCCAAGGGTTTCGACGTCAATCAACCGACCGCGTGGAGTGCCGAAGGTTTGCTGCCCTACCTGCCTGCCGATGCCCAGGACCGGCTGTTCGACAACATCACCGCGCTCAGCGCGCCGGGCAGCCAGCTCGCCACCGAGCACGTCCCCGACCCGAACGCCTTCACCGACGAACGCCTGCAGCAGATCAGCGAGCGGTGGCGCAGCTTCGGTTTCGACCTCAACGCGGCCGACCTTTTCTATGTCGGCGAGCGCAGCGTCGTCGTGGACTACCTCGCCGGGCATGGCTGGCAGGTGGACGCGCATCCGGCCAAAGAGCTCTACGCACGCAACGGGTTTGAATACCCCGACCAGCCGACTATGGCGGTCTTCGGAGAGATGAGCTACGTCAACGCGACGCTGAGGAAACAGGGCAGAGATGACGCGCACTGATGACGACAGCTGGGATCTG
Source organism: uncultured Actinomycetota bacterium (assembly GCA_963815995.1). Classification (GTDB taxonomy): domain Bacteria; phylum Actinomycetota; class Actinomycetes; order Mycobacteriales; family Mycobacteriaceae; genus Mycobacterium. The sequence continues at coordinate 147,154 of CAWFIR010000017.1, read as the reverse complement.
GCCTCCAGCGTGGGTGCCACCGCGACCATGGTCGCGGCGGGTCGCGCGATGGCGACCAAGGACCCCCGGGGCCTGATCGACGACCCGTTCGCCGACCCACTGGTCCGCGCCGTCGGGCTGGATTTCTTCGTGAAGATGATGGACGGCGAGCTCGACTTCTCGCTGCTCCCGAACTCGTCGCCGGACCGGGCGCAGGCAATCGCCGATGGGATGGGCATTCGCACCAAGTACTTTGACGAGTATCTGCTCGCCGCAGTGCAGGCTGGCGTGCGGCAAGTGGTGATCCTGGCGTCGGGTCTGGACTCCCGCGCCTACCGGCTGCCCTGGCCGGACGGCGTCACGGTGTACGAGATCGATCAGCCGCAGGTGATCGAATTCAAAACGCGCACACTGGCTGAGCTCGGCGCCGAGCCGACCGCGAACAGACGCACCGTACCGATCGACTTGCGTGCCGACTGGCCGGCCGCGTTGCGCGCCGCCGGCCTGGATACCGGTGCACCGACGGCCTGGCTGGCCGAGGGCCTGCTGATCTATCTGCCGTCCGAAGCCCAGGATCGGTTGTTCGACAACATCACCGCGCTCAGCGGCCCGGGCAGCGCGATCGCCACCGAATACGTGCCGGGCTTGAAAGACATCGACTTCGACCGGGTTCGCGAGCAGAGCGCCCAGCTTCGCGAGCACGGTCTCGACATCGACATGCCGTCGCTGGTCTACGCCGGCGAGCGCAGCCACGTGATCGATTACCTGCGCGGCAAGGGCTGGAACGTTGCCGGTACCGCGCGGGCGGATCTGTTCGTCAGCAACGGGCTCAAAATCCCGACTCCCGACAACGACGATCCGCTCGGCGAGATCATCTACGTCAGCGGGCCGCTCGGAAGTTAGAAGCGCGACTCCCCCACCCACAGCACGCGGGCACCGGTCAACGACCGCTCGGCCTGTTCGATGATCCCGACCACCGATTGGGTGATCAACGCGCCCAACGCATCCGGCAACGAGGCCGCCGCGGGCAGCGAAGAAGGTTGTGGCCGCAGGAAGTCCCACACCGACGAACCCGGATAGCCGACCAAACGGACCTTGGCGTCTTCGTTCAAGCCGGCCAGCACCTTAGCCCGGCGCACAGCGGCCCGCAGACCGCCGAGTTCGTCGACCAGGCCGTGGTCGAGAGCGTCCGCGCCGGTCCAGATCCGGCCTCGGGCCACCGCCTCGACCGCTTCGACGCTCAGATGGCGACCCTGGGCGACCCGCTGCAGGAAGTCGTTGTAGAACAGGTCCGCCTCGGCCTCGACCTGGGCATGCTGTTCGGGCGTGAACAGCGCATTGACCGACCAGGCGTCGGCATTGGCGTTGGTACGCACCGCATCTGACCCGACACCGAGCCGGTCTTTGAGGCCCCGGGCGACCAGCTTGCCCGTCAGCACACCGATGGAGCCCGTGATCGTGCCGGGGTTGGCCACGATCGCGTCGGCGCCCATCGAGATGTAGTAGCCGCCGGATGCGGCGACCGCACCCATCGACGCCACCACCGGCTTGCCGCGCTCGCGGGCCTTCTTCACCTCCCGCCAGATGGTTTCCGACGCGCTGACCGAACCGCCCGGCGAGTCGACCCGCAGCACGATCGCCGACACCGAATCATCGTGCGCCGCTTCGCGAAGTCCTGCGCCGATGGTGTCAGCGCCGGCGTTGGACGAACCGAACGGTAATCGCGAACCGCCACGGCCGCTGACGATCGGGCCGGCGACGGTGACGACGGCAATCGTCGACTTGGGTCCGCGCCCGGGTATCGACGGACGAGCCGATCCGCCAGGACCGGTGGCCCGCGCGTAGCGGCTCAGATACAGCCGCGGCGGGCCGTCGCCACCGTCGGCGTCACCAGATTCCGGTGAAATGCCCTTGGCACCAACCAGTTCCGCGATCCGCGCATACGCCTCGTCGCGGAAGCCGACGCGATCGATCAGCCCTGATTCCACCGCGATGTCGCGCAGCAGCGGCGCACGATCGGCCAGCCCGTCGAGGGCGTCCTGGTCGATGTTGCGCGACTCGGCGATCGCCTGCCACACCTGAGCACGCAGGCTCTCGAGCAGCCGGGTGTCGGCTTCCCGATGAGCGTCGGTGTAGCGGTCCTGTGTGAAAAGGTTTACCGCCGACTTGTATTCACCGCGTGCGACGAACTGCGCCTCGATACCGGCCTTGTCCAACGCGTCGCGCAGGAACAGGGCGTTGGTGGCGAAGCCGATCAGCCCGACGGTGCCCGCCGACTGCATCCACACCTCGCCGAACGCCGACGCCAAGTAGTACGACAGCGTTCCCGGATACGTCTCGGCCCAGGCCAGCGACGGCTTGACCGCGGTGAATGCGGCGACCGCTTCCCGCAGCTCCTGAACCGGTCCGGCCGCGGCGGCGGGCAGCTCGACGCGGGCGATCAGGCCGGCGACGCGGCGATCCTCGGCGGCCCGGTGGAGGGCGGACACGGCCTCGCGCAGCACCAGCGGCCGGCCGCCGCCGGTGATGATCGTCAGCGGATCCAGGCTGCTGGTTTCGGGCGGTGCGACCCGCAGGTCGAGTTCGAGCACGCAGCCGTTGGGAACACCGTGGTGGCGGGCGGTATCCACCCGGCGGGCCAAGGCACGCACGTCGTCGATACCCGGCGGGTCGGGCAGGAAAGAGAACATGTGACGAGCCTACCGACGACCAGCGATGGATCCGGTCCGTACGGTGATCAGGTGCGGTTCTCCATCGCGATCCATCAATTCGACGAGACCGGCTTCGATTCGGCCGGCTTGCGCGATTACCTGAAGCGAGCCGAAGAACTCGGGTTCGAAGGCGGTTGGGTGCTCGAGCAGATCATCGGCGAGGCGCGGCTGCTCGCGCCGCTGGAGCTGCTTGCCTGGGCGGCGGGCTGCACCGAACGGTTGCGGCTCGGCGTCGCCGTGCTGGTCTCGTCGTTGCACGATCCGCTGCAGCTGGCGTCGGCGATCACCGCGGTCGATCGGCTCAGCCACGGCAGGCTGGATGTCGGTGTGGCACCGGGCGGCGGCCGCCGCAGGTTCGCTGCCTTCGGGGTGGACCCGGCGACCTTCATCAGCAGTTTCACCGAGGGCCTGCAGCTGATGAAGGCGGCATGGTCCGACGAACCCCGGGTGACGTTCGACGGCCGGTTCCGCCAGGTCGACGGTCTGCCGATCCAGCCCAAACCCGTGCAGCGGCCGCATCCGCCGATCTGGTTCGGCGGGCAGGCCCCCAAGGCGCTGGCTCGCGCGGTGCGGCACGGCGACGCGTTCCTCGGTGCCGGTTCGTCGACCACCGCGAAGTTCGCCGAGGCGGTGCCGATCGTCCGGCGCGAGCTTGCCGCGCAGGGCAAGGATCCCGCGCATTTCCCGATCGGCAAGCGGGTCTATCTGATGATCGACGACGACCCGGCCAAGGCGCGCCAACGCGTGCTCGACGGGCTGCATCGGATCTATGGCGGGATGCCCGGCATCGACGACGTGCCGGTGTCCGGCACCGTCGACGATGTCGTCGGCGGTCTGCGCGATGTCATCGACGCGGGCGCCCAGACGATCCTGCTCAATCCGGTCGGCCGCGATGTCGCCGAGGACCGCGAGCAGATGGAACGCCTTGCTGCCGAAGTGATCCCGCAGTTGAGCTGAATCCCACCGGCATATCGCGGTATAACGACTCAATGAGTCGCAAAGTCGCGGTCTCGCCGGACCTGGTCGAGGGCGATGCCGATGAGGGCTATGGCATGGTCGCCGACGCATTCCGGGCCAACTTCGCCGAACACCGCGATGTCGGCGCCGCGGTCGCGGTGTATCGCGACGGAGTCAAGGTCGTCGACATGTGGGGCGGCTATCGCAACGGCTTCACCAAGGCGCCATGGCAGCACGACACCATGGTCAACATGTTCTCGACGACGAAAGGCATTGCGTCCCTGGCGGTTAGCGTAGCGGCATCGCGGGGGCTGATCAGCTACGACGCCAAGGTGGCCGACTACTGGCCGGAGTTCGCGCAAGCCGGCAAGGCCGAGGTGACCGTGCGGCAGCTGCTGTCTCATCAAGCCGGGCTGTCCGCACTGGACACACCGCTTCTGCTGGCCGATCTCACCGACCAGGAGACGCTGTCGGCGGCGCTGGCGGCCCAGGCGCCGGCGTGGCCGCCGGGCAGCCGGCACGGATATCACGCGCTGACCCTCGGCTGGTATGAGTCCGAACTGATCCGGCACACCGACCCGGCCGGTCGGACGCTGGGTCAGTTCTTCGCCGACGAGGTCGCCGCCCCGCTCGGCCTGGATCTCTACATCGGGCTGCCGGCAACGATGGACCGCGATCGTGTCGCGCACCTGCACGGCTGGCCGCGAGCCAAGGCGCTGCTGCATCTGAACGCGATGCCGCCCCGACTTACGCTGTCGCTGCTGAATCCGCGCGGCCTGACCGGCCGAACCGTCAACCTGCCCAACGATGTCGACGCGATGCGCGACTACAACCGCGAAGACATCCGCACCGTCGAGATACCCGCCGCCAATGGGATCGGCACCGCACGCGCAGTCGCCAAGGCCTACGGCAGCGCGGCTACCGGCGGACGCGAACTCGGTTTGACCGCAGACACTCTCGACGCACTGACCGAGTCAGCGGTCACGCCGACCGGCGGGATACGCGACAAGGTACTGCACGTCGACTCGCTATTCTCGCTCGGATTACTGCAAACCGGTGCCGCACTTCACCTTTGGATCGTCCGATAGAGCCTTCGGCACACCGGGGCTCGGCGGATCATTCGGATTCGCCGACCCCGACACCGGAGTCGGCTTCGCCTACGTGATGAACCGGTTGGGCTTCCACCTGTGGAGCGATCCGCGCGAACTGCCGCTACGTCAAGCCCTGTTCCGCGACGTGCTGGGCGCACGACCGCAGAAGTAGCAAGCCTTACAGCTCGGTGGCTGAGCCACCCGCCGCGGTGATCTTCTCCCGCGCGCTGCCGCTGAACTTGTGAGCGGTGACGTTGACCTTGACGGCCAGCTTCCCGTCGCCGAGAACCTTGACGAGCGTGTTCTTTCGAACCGCCCCCTTGGCCACCAGCTCGTCGAGCCCGACCGAACCGCCCTCCGGGAAGAGACGATTGATGTCGCCGACGTTGACGACCTCGTATTCGGTGCGGAAGCGGTTACGGAAACCCTTCAGCTTGGGAAGCCGCATGTGAATCGGCATCTGCCCACCCTCGAAGGTGGACGGAACGTTCTTGCGGGCCTTGGTTCCCTTGGTACCGCGACCGGCGGTCTTACCCTTGGAGCCCTCACCGCGACCGACGCGGGTGCGCTTGGTTTTCGACCCCGGCGCGGGACGCAGGTCGTGCAGTTTGATGGTCATTTGGTGCTACCTCCCTCAGACGCGGCCGCAGCCGGCTCGACCTCGATGAGGTGACGGACGGCCGCGATCAACCCGCGGGTCTGAGCGTTGTCTTCGCGGATCACGGATTGGCGAATCTGCCGAAGTCCCAGTGTGCGAAGGCTTTCCCGCTGCTTCCAGCGAGCGCCGATCACGCCACGCACCTGAGTGATCTTCAGTTGCGTCGGTTGCTGTTGCTTTTCCTGCGGCCATGGCTATGCCGTTCCTTCACGAGCGGTGTTGGCACTGGCGGCCAGCGCCTCACTTTCGCGGCGGGCGCGCATCATGCCGGCCGGGGCAACGTCCTCCAGCGGCAGTCCACGTCGCGCGGCCACCTCTTCGGGCCGCTGCAGCAGCTTGAGCGCGGCAACCGTCGCATGCACGACGTTGATCGCGTTGTCACTGCCCAGCGATTTGGACAGAATGTCGCGCACGCCGGCACATTCCAGCACCGCACGCACCGCACCACCGGCGATCACACCGGTACCGGGGCTGGCCGGGCGCAGCAGCACCACGCCCGCAGCGGCCTCACCCTGTACCGGGTGGACGATGGTCCCACCGATCATCGGAACGCGGAAGAAGCCCTTACGGGCTTCCTCGACGCCCTTGGCGATCGCGGCCGGAACTTCCTTGGCCTTGCCGTAGCCGACACCGACCATCCCGTTGCCGTCGCCGACGATGACCAGCGCGGTGAAGCTGAATCGCCGACCACCCTTGACCACCTTGGAGACTCGGTTGATCGCGACGACCCGCTCGAGGTAGTTGCTCTTGTCCCCGTCGCGGTCGCGACCGCCACGGCCACCACCATCGCGGCGGCCCCGGTTATCGCGTGAGTCGCGGCCATCGGACCGAGACTCGCGTCCTTCCGCGGGGCCGGACGTCTGGCCGGCCGTTCCAGCCGGTTGCTCCGCCATTATGCGGTCCTTCCAAAGTTGTTGCTTGCCATCAGAATTTCAATCCACCTTCACGGGCAGCGTCGGCGAGTGCCGCGATCCGCCCGCCGTAGGTGTAGCCGCCACGGTCGAACACCACTGCGTCGATTCCGGCAGCCTTGGCCCGCTCGGCGATCAGTTGACCGACCCGCACGCTGTGGGCCTTCTTGTCGCCGTCCACGCCGCGCACATCCGCTTCGATCGACGAGGCGGCGGCCACGGTCGTGCCGGTGAGGTCGTTGACCAACTGCACGTGGATGTGCCGCGACGAGCGGTGCACCACCAGGCGCGGACGCTCCGCGGTGCCCGCGATCTTCTTCCGCAGCCGCGCGTGGCGACGCAGCCGCTGCTTGCGCCGAACGGCGGAAATGCTCTGCCCCGCCGGCTTTTGCGCGGTGCTACCAGCTTGTGATTGCGCCATGACTACTTACCTGTCTTTCCGACCTTGCGGCGGATCTGCTCGCCTTCGTAGCGAATGCCCTTGCCCTTGTAAGGGTCGTTCTTGCGAAGACGGCGGATGTTGGCCGCGATCTGGCCGACCTTCTGCTTGTCGATACCCGTGATCGAGAACTTGGTGGGCGTCTCGACCGCGAACGTCACGCCCTCGGGCGCGGTGATCAGCACCGGGTGGCTGTAACCCAGGGCGAATTCGAGGTTGCTGCCCTTGGCCTGCACGCGATAGCCAACCCCGAAGATCTCCATCTTGATGGTGTAGCCCTGCGTCACACCGGTCACCAGGTTGGACACCAGGGTGCGCGACAGCCCGTGCAGCGAACGGTTGTGCCGCTCGTCGTCCGGACGGGTGACCACGATGGCGCCATCCTCGTTGCGCGCCACGGTGATCGGCTCGGCGACCTTCAGATCCAGGGTGCCCTTGGGCCCCTTCACCGAGACCTGCTGGCCATCAATGGAAACCTCGACCCCGGATGGAATCTGGATCGGCTGCTTACCAATACGCGACATGTCAGTCCCCTCTCACCACACGTACGCGAGGACTTCGCCGCCCACGCCCTGTCTGGCTGCCTGACGGTCGGTGAGCAGGCCCGAGGAGGTCGAGATGATCGCTACGCCCAAACCGCCGAGCACGCGCGGCAGGCCGGTCGACTTGGCGTACACACGCAACCCGGGCTTGGACACCCGGCGCAGGCCGGCGATGCTGCGCTCCCGGCTCGGCCCGTACTTGAGCTGAACGGTCAGCGCCTTACCGACGCGCGCATCTTCGGTGCGGTAGTCGGTGATGTAACCCTCCCGCTTGAGGATCTCGGCGATGTTGGCCTTGATCTTCGAATGCGGCAGCGTCACCTCATCGTGGTACGCCGAATTGGCGTTGCGCAGACGTGTCAAAAAGTCTGCGATCGGATCCGTCATCGTCATGACAGCGGTGTCGCCTTCCTCGCAGTGGTTCCCGGTCCGGGCCTGCCGCGCACCTGTTCTCTGAGTTGGTCTGGTGGTTGAAAAATGGTCTTGTGGTTAGCCGGGGTTACCAGCTGCTCTTCGCCACGCCGGGCAGTTCGCCCGCGTGTGCCATTTCGCGCAGGCAGATCCTGCACAGCCCGAACTTGCGGAAAACCGCGTGCGGGCGGCCGCATCTGTTGCAGCGGGTGTAGGCGCGCACCGCGAACTTCGGCTTGCGCTGACTCTTGTTGATCAGTGCTTTCTTCGCCATCTGGTCAGTTCTCCTTGAACGGAAAGCCGAGGCCGCGAAGCAACGCTCGTCCTTCGTCGTCGTTCGTCGCCGAGGTGACGACGGTGATGTCCATGCCACGGGGCCGGTCGATGTTGTCCACGTCGATCTCGTGGAACACCGACTGCTCGCTCAGCCCGAAGGTGTAGTTGCCCGAACCGTCGAACTGCTTGGGCGACAGACCGCGGAAGTCCCGGATACGCGGCAACGCGATCGAGGTGAGCCGGTCGAGAAACTCCCACATCCGGTCGCCGCGCAGGGTCACCCGCGCTCCAATCGGCATACCCTCACGCAGCTTGAACTGCGCGATGGACTTGCGGGCCTTGCGGATTTCCGGCCGCTGTCCGGTGATCAGCGCCAGGTCCTGGACCGCGCCGTTGATCAGCTTGGCGTCGCGGGCGGCGTCGCCGACGCCCATGTTCACCACAACCTTCACCACGCCCGGGATCTGCATGACGTTGGCGTAGCCGAACTCCTTGTTCAGCGCGTCACGGATCTCTTCGCGGTACCGCGTCTTCAGCCTGGGCTGAACCTTCTCAGTAGTTGTCATGCCCTCAGATGTCCTTGCCGTTGCGCTTGGAGATGCGGACCCGCTTACCGGTCTCCTCGTCGACCCGGTAGCCGATCCGAGTGGGCTTGCCGTCGGAGTCGACCACCATCACGTTGGAGACGTGGATCGCGGCTTCCTGCGTGACAATCCCGCCCGACTGCGCGCCGCGCTGGTTGGTCGAGATCGCGGTGTGCTTCTTGATCCGGTTGACGCCCTCGACCAGCACCTTGTTGCGAGTCGGGAAAGCCTGAATCACTTTGCCTTTGGCGCCCTTATCCTTGCCCGCGATGATCAGGACGGTGTCACCCTTGTGCACCTTCATCTACAACACCTCCGGGGCAAGCGAGACGATCTTCATGAAGCGCTTTTCCCGCAGTTCGCGGCCAACCGGCCCGAAGATGCGGGTTCCACGCGGGTCGTTGTCGGGCTTGATGATCACGGCCGCGTTCTCGTCGAACCTGATGTAGCTGCCGTCGGCGCGGCGACGCTCCTTGACGGTGCGAACGATGACGGCCTTGACGACCTCACCCTTCTTGACGTTGCCACCGGGAATGGCGTCCTTGACCGTCGCAACGATGACGTCGCCGATGCCGGCATACCGTCGCGACGAGCCGCCGAGCACGCGGATGCACAAGATCTCCTTGGCGCCCGTGTTGTCGGCGACCTTCAGCCGCGATTCCTGCTGAATCACTCGATCTCCTGACCTGGTTCACGTATGCACGCCCACGCGTGGCCGGGCCGGAGGACGCGGTCCGCCAGACCTGTCGTGCATGGTCTTCGTCACCGAAAGGCACGCAGGGCTGACGGTAAAGCTTCGAGATGCCAGCCGAGGTCTGCCCAAGGCAACCCCTAGAGTCTAGGTGAAGACCTGCTCAGAGCCAAATTCCTGGTCGACGGCCATTACCGGCGGCCGGCAGCGACGAAAAGGGCACGTCACACTCACCTGCCACGGGTCGTGAGACCGGCGGACTACCCGCTTATGCCATAGGCCAGCGGCGGACGCTGCTCACAGTTCGCGTGATTCTTCGAGCGCGATGCGGCCAGGGGAACATTCTCCGCCGGCCAAGTTTTGTCGCGTCAGAAGGGTGGCGGGTCGTCGTCGGTGTCGCTCGGTGGGGCGGGCCCGAGGTAGCTCATCGATTCGGAGCGGCGGGTGGTGCGGGCGTTGTGGTTTTGTCGTCGTTCGGTGGCGATGCGGTGGGCGCGGTCTTGTTGTCGGGTGCGGCGGCGTCGGGGCATCATCGCGGTCCGGTCGTTGCAGTAGTCCAGTCGGCCGATCGGGTTCGGCTGGCCGGCATGTCTGCGGTCGGCGCGCACAGGCTGGGGAAGAGCAGTGCACTGCCGGGGGTGGTGACGTAGGTTTGTCCTGCGGGCGAGGTGAGAATGATTGTGCCGTCGGGTAATTGCTGATCACGCCATCCCCAGAAGGTTTTGACGAGGTGGTGGGTGCGGCAGTAGCACTTGAGGTTCGAGGCGTGGGTGGGTCCGCCGTCGGCGTGGGGGATTGTGTGGTCGATGTCGCAGTCGAATGCCGGGTGATCGCAGCCGGGCCAGCGGCACGTCAGATCCCGGCACCGCACGAAGTCGGCGAGCGCCTTCGACGGCGCATATCCCGGCTCGGGCGCGGCGTCGAGCGGATGAACCAGCGGCGCCAGCTTGGCTTGAGCGGCCAACTCGGTGATGAGTTCCGGTCCGATCAGCCCGTCGGCGCGTACCTCAGACGCTGACGTGTAGCCCGCATTGCCGGTCGCCGCTTGTTCGGCGATCACGTGAATCACCACAGACGATGCAGCGGGCCGCTTTCCGGCGGCACAGTCACTGCGCCCGCATTGACAGCCCAGACGGTCAGCTCCCGCCGCAAGCGCGCCCAGCGCGTCAGCGCGGCGTTGCTCGCGGGTGCGCGGATCGTGCTCACACACCGTGCCGGCTAACGAAGTGAGCCGCTTGTCCACGGCGTGCGCTTCGGGACTGAGCAGGCTGCCGTGGATCTCGGACAATCCGTCGCCGAGGTCGGCGAACCAGACCTCACGTTCGATGCGTCGCTTCGTAGCGCCGGCGCACCGCATCGGCGTCGGCGTTGGCGACGATCTTGTCGATGTGTCCGGCCAGCCGGCCCCGCGTCATCGATGGCCAGCGCACCACGGTCACAGCGAGTTGTTCGTCGACGGTCGCGAGCACGTCGCTATCGGTGATCAGATCGGTGCGATAGACGATCGTGGCGAACGTCCGCTGGTCGATGTCACCGGCTTGGAAGACGTCAGCCAACTTCGGCAGCCGCTCGCGCATCGCCCGGGCATAACGCAGCTGGCTCGCCGCCAGACCTTGGCTCATCCGCAAGGCCGCGGCCACCTCGGCGCTCACCGCCGCCTCGGTGTCCACGGCCCAGTCCTCGGTGTCCGAGCAACGCGCCAATCGGTACGCGAACAACTCCCCGATGGCCGTCAAAGTTGCGGCAGCACCGCGATTCTGCGTCGCGCCACGACGCACCGATCCGATCCACCAACGCCGCCGACTCCGACGTGCGCGTCGGGTAACGCCGTTCGAACAACTCATCAAACCGCGCGATCACCTCCGGTGATGAAGTGCGCAAGGGGCCTGTTCGAACATACATTCGATTATGGCAGACAGGTCCGACCGCGTTGACTCGTCAGAAATGCGCGCGAAAGGGTGATTCGTTGCCTCATTGAAAATGCGCGCGTACGCCCAGTGGATGGGGTTGACGTTGGCAGAGCGCAGAGCAATCACCGAGGCGGCTGCGACTCGCTACCAGCTGGCGGGCAAGCGCGCTAAGAGTCGGATTCTCGACGAGTTGTGCGCCAATACGGGGTGGCATCGAAACCATGCCCGTAAGGCGCTTGCAGCGTCGCTGCAACCCAAGATCGTTGCCCCGCGCAGTCCCGCGGCCGGTGAAGTATGGGCCCGATGTCGTCGCGGCGTTGACGGTCTGCTGGGCGGTGCTGGGAATGCCGGCCGGCAAACGGCTCGCGCCGATGCTGGGCGAACTGGTGGCAGTGCTGCGTCATTTCGGAGAGCTGTCCATCGACGAGGGCACCGCCGAGCTGCTGGCGTCGATGTCGGCGGCCACCATCGATCGCCGCCTGGCTGATCAGCGCGCCAAATACCGGCTGCGGGGACGGGTGGGGACAAAACCGGGATCGCTGCTCAAAAGCCAGATCCCGGTGCGCACCTGGGCCGAGTGGGACGACGCTCGACCGGGGTTCGTCGAGATCGACCTGGTCTGGCATGACGGCGGCAACCGGGGTGGCGACCATGCGTTTACCTTGACGGTCACCGATATCGCCACCGGCTGGACCGAGAACCGCTCAGTGCCGGACAAGACCGCCAAATGCGTGCTGGCAGCACTTAATGACATCGCCCGCAAGATGCCGTTCCCGATCCTGGGCGTGGACTCCGACAACGGATCGGAATTCATCAACGACCACCTGCTGGGATGGTGCCAAGGCCACCAGATCACCTTCACCCGTGCACGACCGGGCAATAAGAACGACGGTTGTCACGTCGAGCAGAAGAACTGGGCGGTGGTGCGCACCGTTGTCGGCTACCACCGCTACGACACCGCTGCAGAACTGTTGTTACTCAACGAGATCTGGCAGTTGCAATCCAGGCTGACCAACTACTTCTACCCGCAACAGAAACTGATCTCCAAGGTCCGCGCAGGGGCCAAAGTGTCCAAGAAACACGACACCGCCACCACCCCATTTCATCGCGCGTCGATCACCCCACCATGACCGTGGAACGCATCGTGGCGCTGACCCGGACCTACTCGCTGATCAATCCCGCCGCCACCCAACGCCAGGTCCAAGCCCTGACCGCCCAGCTGTTCACCCTCACCACCAGCAAAGCTGCACCCGGCGCCGAACCGCCAATTAACAAGCGCGCACGTTTACGTGAGGCAACGAATCCCCCTTCGCGCGCATCTTGACGTGAGGCAACAGGCCGACACTGATTCTGATGAAGCGGCCCGGTCGTCCGAACTCACCCGCCACTCGTGACGCGTCAGTCCCCTTGCCGGATATAGGAATAGATGTACAGCGCCATCGCCGTCGCCAGTGCGAGCAGCACCCACTGCACCAGCGCCTGGTCGATCATCGAACCCGGCGGCGGCGCGCCGGGAAGAATATTTCGCAGCGGAACGATCGCGAACAAGTTCGCCGCGTACCAGGTTGCGAACGGCGGCACGAACTTTCGTCTGCCCATCGCCATTGGAATGGCCACCACCAGCGCCAGGGTCGGCAAGCTGACCAACACCAAAATGATGCCCAGGTCGAAGATCAGCGGCCCCTTGGCCCGGTGCAGCGTGACGACCACATTGCTGTTGTTGTGGCTCCCGGTTTCACTGGTGTCGCTGTTGCGCTTCACGCTCGCGTCCCAGCCGTCCATCGCTCCGGTCACCTGAACAAGGGCCGGGAGCCGCTTGCGTTCGGCACCATTCCCGACGAAGACGTCCGCCGAGATCGGCTCGGTGCGATAGGAGTCAAATGGCCAGGCGCCGGGATCACCGTCCGCCTGGATCGTGGTGCTGACCTGCGCCGGCGCCTTACCTGCCGGGTATTTCAGATCACCCAGATCGTTGGGTGGATACAGCCGCACAGCGATATCGGTGTTCAACTCATCGAAGCGTTTGTCCTCCAGCGACTCGCCCGGATAGATGAGCACGTTCACCGTGAGGCGATTCGTCGTGGACTTCAACTCCTCGAGCCGAATCTGCACAACCGTCTCATCGGGCCCGGCCTGGCTGATGTCCAGCGGCGGAAGCGGACCCTCTGACTTTTGCAGCAAGTGAACGCCGAAAAGTGAAAGAGCGTAGGCGCCGATGACGATCAGCACGATGACCACGCCGATCACGATGCGGGGCCGCTGCCGATCCTGCTTCTCTGGTGGCGATGAGATTTCCGACGGAGTCTGAACGGTCATTGCTGGCCGCCGTCCCGGAATTTCGGGACTACTTGCCGGGAGCGGACGGGCCCTACGTGATGGACGTCGGCCTGTCGGGGCAACACGGGGGTCACGTTAGCGAACGAAGGTGCCGATCGCGCGACGAAAGAATGATGATGGGCAGGGCGCCCGAATCTCGTCACGCGCTGGCCATCCGGCAGTAACGCGCAGTTCAGGAAGGTAGACGGAAAACATGAATTCGCCCATGGGACGGGACAGTTCGGCTCGCTACCGGCTAATCTGATGTCGGTTCGCAACCGCGATCCGTGAGCAATAATTCCCAATGTCGTGTCGACGTCCGGGGTGAGGCAATCAACATGAAGCACAGACGACTAGCCGCTGCCATCAGTTTGCTGGCCGCTGGCGCCACGGTGCTGTCGGGATGCGAGGTTCCGCATACCAGCATGGCCTATGCAAGCGTGGTGGTGAACTGCGGCGGTAAGTCGGCGATATCGGCCAGCGGCTCCACCGCGCAAGCCAACGCGATGAAGCGGTTCGTCAGCGCCTACAGCAAGTCCTGCCCGGGACACAGCCTGAACTACACCGCGAACGGCTCGGGTGCCGGAATCGCCGATTTCCTGGCCGGCAAGAGCGATTTCGCCGGATCGGACACTCCGCTCGGTGACGACCAATATGCCGCCGCCAAGCAGCGCTGCGGCGGGGCCGACGCGTGGAACCTGCCGGTGGTCTTCGGCCCGCTGGCGATCACCTACAACCTCCCGGTCGACTTCCTGGTGCTCAACGCGCAAACGCTGGCCGGGATCTTCAACGGCAGGATCACCCGCTGGGACGACCCGGCCCTCACCGCGCTCAACGCCTCCATGCCGCCGTCGGACATCCACGTCATCTACCGCAGCGACAAATCCGGCACCACTGACAATTTCCAGGCCTACCTGCGGGCCGCATCCGGCGGAGCCTGGACCCAGGGCACCGGCAAAGAGTTCAAAGGTGGCGTCGGAATCGGCGCCAAGGGCAACGACGGCACCTCGTCGGCGGTGAAGAACACCGAGGGTGCGATCACCTACAACGAGTTGTCCTTCGCGATGGAGGAAGGACTATTCGCCGCGGAAATCAAAACCCCGGGCAGTCGCAAGTCGAGGCGGCCGGTGCGCATCGGCACCGACTCCGTCGGCAAGACCATCGCCGGGGCCAAGATCGTCGGCAAGGGAAACAACCTCGTGCTCGACCTCTCGTCGTTCTATGTCCCCACCCAGGACGACGTCTATCCGATCGTGTTGGCGACCTACGAGATCGTCTGCTCGAAATACCCCGACCCGCAGACCGGTATGGCTGTCAAAGCCGCCCTGCAAGCCACGCTCGGGCCCGGCCAAATCGACCTGGACAAGAACGGCTACATCCCGCTGCCGCCCGACTTCCAGGCGAAGGTCTCAAGCGCGGCCGACGCCATCAGCTGATCCGGCGGGGCGGATCGGCCACGCACCGGAACCCGATATGGGTGGTCGCGGTGTCCTGCGATTGCGGCGAGCGCGCGGCCGGCCGATACCGGTGGCAGTACTCGGGGGCGCACAGGTGGGAGCCACCCTTGAGCGTCTGCGCGATCGTCGGGTCGGCGGGTCCCGTTGGCGCACAACAGGATTTAGGTGGGGCGCCGAGCCGGTGGTGGGCGGAGAATTCGGTGGTCGTCCACTCCCAGACGTTGCCGATCATGTCGAAGAGACCGAAGCCGTTCGGGGGGAACTCGCCCACCGGTGAAGTGCCGACCCAACCGAGCGCCCCGTCGTTGCGATAGGGAAAGCTGCCCTGCCAGGTGTTGGCCATCGGCTTGCCCCCGGGCTTCTCGTCGTCGCCCCACGCGTAGGTGGTGCCGGCCCCGCCGCGCGCGGCGTATTCCCATTCGGCTTCGGTCGGCAACCGTCGGCCGGCCCAGTGCGCATAGGCTGCGGCATCGGGGTACGCCACCTGCACCACCGGATGATCGGACCGGTCGGCGACGTCGCTGTCCGGCCCGAATGGATGCCGCCAGCTGGCACCCGGAACCCAGACCCACCATTGCCGCCAGTCCCGCAAGTCGACCGGACCCGACGTGGGGCGGAAAACCATTGCGCCAGAATGCAGTTCGGCCGGATCGGCGCCCGGGTAAAGCGTCGGGTCGATCGGCTGCTCGGCTACCGTCACATACCCTGTGGCGGTGACGAATTCGGCGAATTGCGCGTTGGTCACCGGATGCCGCTCGATCGCGAAAGCGTCGACGCGCACCGTGTGGATCGGCGCTTCCTCCGGGTAGAAGCTTGTCGAGCCCATGCGGAATGACCCGGATGGCAGGTCGACGAGCTCGGTGGGCATGGGTTCAGGGTATGACGACGGCGAACTCTTGCATCAGCGCGGCTTTGGCGGCACCGAACCCCGGAGCATCCTGCGGCGATTCTGAGTGAATGGCGACCAGATATTTACCCGTGTTGGTCCAGATATGGGTGATGCGGTCGGCGAACTCCACGGCGCCCTGCGGTCCGAGGAATGTTCCGGTGAGCTTCTGGCTGCTGTATCCGCAGAACTTGACCCCTACGATGTCGACCTGGAAGTCAGGCTTCGAACGCGCCAGTGTGGCAACGTAATCGGCGAAGGCCGACGCCGGATCGCGAGCGGTCACGGTGATGGTCACGTCGCCGGTCATGCCGTCGGGCCCGCTGAGGGACAACGCCACATCGCCTTGCCCCGGCTCACTGGCCCAGGCTTCGGGCACCGTCAGCGTGATTCTCGGCGCGGCCGGATCGGACACCTGAGCTACCGTGCCGACGCCGATCCCGGCCGGCCCCGGGAAACAGACGAATGCATTGGGCGGAATGTGCTCCGGCAACGTCGTCTCGATCCCGGGCGCAGGTGTGTGGTCGCCTTTGGTGGGGTGATGCGACCCGGTGGCGGACTGCGCGGAACCACCGGTCCAGGCAGCGACCCCGTCGATGGTCCGGTCGCAACCCGACAGCACGGCGATCGTCGCCAGAGCGGCCATTCCCGGCAACGCCCGAAGTAATCTCGATCGCAGCTCAGTCACGCGAAAAGGCCAGCGCCAGTTCTTTTTCCACGTCCTGGTATGGCCGGCCGGAAAGATCGACGGTGACCTGCGCGATGGTGCCGCCGCTGAACATGAACGGCGCCTTGTACCGGCTGGACACCGCCGAACCCCCGTTGCGTCCGACCGTGACGCCACCACCGGCTAATCCGAAGGTCCCCGGATGCGACTGCACGTCGGCCAGCGTGCCGACCGTCGCGTCGTCGATGAACAGCGTGACCTCGCCAAGCGGCGTGTGGCTGTTCTGCACCGTGCCGGTGCGAGCGTACCGAGCGCCGAACAGATGCCGGCCCAACGGTACCGCCTGCGACGAGGACACCTCCTGCAGGCGCTCACCGAGGAAGTTGTAGACGTAAGTGCAGCCGTCCGTCCTGGATGAACAACACGTACCCGCCGTGCGCGCCGCCATGCTTGAACAGCACTCCTTCGGCGCCGGTGCTCTCGACGGTGACATCGGCGAGTGCCGCGAATGAGCGGCCGCGGATCTCGGGCGCGGCGCCGGCGCCCACTTCGGCGCAGTCGGGGTAGTAGACGTAACTTTCGCGTTCGCCACCCAGGAAGGGCCGCGTTCGCGTCAACGTCTCGAAGATGTTGAGGTCCGACAACGGCAACCCGTTGTATTTCGCGGCCTCGGAGAACCACAACGCCTTGAGTTCTTCTAGCTTCTCGGGATTCTCACCTGCCAAGTCGTGGCACTGGCTGCGGTCGGCTTCGATGTGGAAGAGTTCCCAGCGATCGGCGTCGAAATGACCCCAGCCAGATGGTGTTGCGGCGTGGACGGTATTGGCGAACCAGCCGTTGCGCCAGATCCCGCGAGTGCCCAGCATGGTGTAAAACTGAGTCTCTTTGCCGGTGTTGGCCGACGGATCAGTAAGAGCTGCTTTGAAACTCACACCGTCCAGCGGCTTCTGCGGAACACCCTTCACTGCCTCCGGCGGTTGGATGTTCAGCAGGTCGTACACGGTCGGGGTGATGTCACACACGTTGACGTAGTTGTCTCGGACCTCGCCGTGCGCCGGAATTGTGTTGGGCCACGAGACAATTGCGGTGTCGGCGATCCCACCCTCGTGCGAGGCGTACCTCTTGTAGAGCTTATAGGGCGTGTTGAAGGCCATCGCCCAACCGATCGGATAATGGTTGTAGGTCTGCGGCCCACCGAGCTGGTCGAAGACCTTCATGCTCTCTTCGACGGTGTCGATGTAGCCGTTGAAGAACTTGCCCTCGTTCACCGATCCGTTGGGGCCGCCCTCACCACTGGCGCCGTTGTCGGAGATCACCACGATAAGGGTGTTGTCCAGCTGTCCGGATTCCTCGAGATAGTCCAGGATCCGGCCGATCTGGGCGTCGGTGTAGCTGAGGAAACCGGCGAACACCTCGGCCATCCGGCTGAACAACCGCTTCTCTTCATCGCTGAGTGAGTCCCATGGCCGCACCGTGTCCTGCAACGGCCACGGCTGACCGTCGGGTCCCTTGACATCGAGATAGGGGTTGACCGGTGACAGTTCGGTGTCCTGCGGCACGATGCCCATCGACTTCTGCCTGTCCAGCACGATCTCTCGGTAGCGCTCATAGCCCATGTCGAACTTGCCGGCGTAACGGTCCGCCCACTCCTGGAACACATGGTGCGGGGCATGGCCGGCGCCGGGGCACACGTAGCTGAACCACGGCTTGTCGGGTGCGATCACCTTGGCGTCGCGAATAAACTCAATTGTCTTGTCCGCGAGGTCCTTCGACAGGTGGTAGCCGTCCTCCGGGGTGCCGGGCGGATTCACCGGGTGGTTGTCGTACACCAGGTCCGGATACCACTGGTCGGTCTCGCCGCCCATGAATCCGTAGAAGCGTTCGAAGCCACGCGAGGTCGGCCAGTGCCGCTTGGTCGACGCCAGGTTGGACTCTTCGAGTGGCGTCAGATGCCACTTGCCGACGCAATAGGTGTTGTAGCCCTGTTCGGCCAACACCTCAGACAACAAGGCGGTTTCGAACGGGATGCGGCCGCATGCGTTGGGGAAGCCCTCGGTGAACTCTTCGATCATCGCCATACCGACCGTGGTGGCGTTGCGACCGGTCAGCAACGACGCCCGGGTCGGTGAGCACAGCGCTGTGGTGTGGAACTGCGACAGTCGCACTCCACGGTCGGCGATGCGCGTCATCGCCGGCATCTCCACCAGGCCGCCGAAGCAGTCCCACGTCGCGATGCCCGTGTCGTCCCACACCAGGTAAAGGATGTTGGGCGCACCCTGCGGTGCGGTCGGCGCAGCGAATGGGCCCCAATCCGGTTCCGAATCACGGATGTCCAGTTCGATCTTGCCGTTGAACTCGGTAGCCATCGCTGGCCTCACTCTCGTAGTGAACCCCCGGGATTCCGGATGCAGATTACACCGCTGCGCCGAACAGTCGGCCAACATCGCAATGACGAACGGTCACGCCGCCTCGGTGGCTAACGAGGCGGCGTCTGGTCAGCCTGCGTCCAGGTGTGCGGCAGCATCGGCACGGTGGGCCCGCCGCCGAAATCGTCGGACTTACACGCCGAACACCGGCCGTCGATTCCGCTCATAGTGATTCGAGTTGCCCGAGACCGCGCACGCGGCAACGTAATACCGGTGATCATGTGGTATCGGCTCGAGTCAACGGTCCTGGCCATGGACGGATCAGGCTCGCGACGCGATCGGTGACAGCAAACCGTAGACTGCCTATGTAACGCATCGTCGCGCCGTAGCCTTCCGCCGATCGACACCGGTCGGCGCACGCGCTGAGCCACCTGGGGAGTTATGGACAACCGGTTCCTGCCATTGGTCGTCGTGGCGGTCATGCTGGCGCTTGGGCTCACGCTCACCGTCGCGGACTTCCAGCGCGCCGCCACGGTCCGGCGACCACTGCTGGTTGCGTTGATTTGTCAGTCGTTGGTGTTGCCGGCCCTGTGCCTGCTGATCGCCGAGGGCCTGCACCTCGAAGCGAAACTGGCCGTCGGGCTGATGCTGATGGCCGCCACCCCGGGTGGGATGCTGGCCAACATCGTCAGTCATTTGGCCAACGGAGACCTGGCGCTCAATCTCACGCTGACCGCCATCAACGCCGTGCTGGCAATCTTCGCCATTCCCGCGATCTTGGCCTTTTCACTGAACTGGTTCCTGGGCGAGGGACGCTTCATCCCGCTGCAGTTCGACAAGTTCTTCGCCGTTTTCGCGATGGTGCTCATACCGACGGCGATCGGCGTGGCAATCCGGCACCGCTTCCCGGATCTGGCCCGGCGACTGCACAAGGGTGTGCGGATATTCGCCGCTGTGTTGTTGGTGGTCGCCGTCGTCGCGGGGATCGCCAGCGGTAAAGCAACGCTGTGGAGCAACTTCGGCGTGCTCAGCGCCGCCGTCGCGACCTTCTGCGCGGTCAGCCTGACCGTCGGCTATCTGGTGCCGCGTTGGATGCATCTGGCTCCGCGGCAAGCAATAGCCGTCAGCCTCGAGATCGGACTGCACAATGCGGTCGTGGCGGTCGGTATTGCGTTGAGCCCACAACTGCTCGACAGTCCCGAAATGGCAATGCCCGCAGCAGTTTACGGAGTCATCGCACCGTTCATCGCGTTGGCGTTCGTCTTTTCGGTGCGACGCCTGGATCCTGCGTACCGTGAGCTCGCGGGCTCACCGGCAGGCGAGATTACTTAGCCCTCTCCAGGATCTCGACGAGCCGCCAGCGCTTGGTGGCCGACAGCGGACGAGTCTCCATCAGTGAGACGCGGTCGCCGACGCCGGCGTCGCCGTGCTCGTCGTGCGCCGTGACCTTCTTGGTGGTCCGGATGATCTTGCCGTACAGCGGGTGGCGCATACGGTCTTCCAGCTCGACCACAATGGTCTTCTGCATCTTGTCGCTCACCACGTAGCCGATGCGGGTCTTACGTCGACCACGCGGCTTCGGGGTGGCCGGAGTGTGCTTGGGCCCCTTGGCATTGCCGTCTTTTGTGGCGCCAGCCTTGGGAGCGGCCTTGGCCGCTTTCGCCGCCTTCGCCGGTGCTGCCTTCTTCGCCTCTGCCATTACGATTCCTCACCATTGGGCCCAGAAGCCAGGCCGAGTTCGCGTTCACGTAGCACGGTGTAGATCCGTGCGATCTCATGACGGACCACGCGCAGCCGACGGTTGTTGCTCATCTGACCTGTCGCCATCTGGAAGCGCAGGTTGAACAGCTCTTCCTTGGATTCGCGCAGCTTCTCGATCAGCTCGTCGTCGTTGAGCTCGCGCAGTTCGCCAGGCGAAGTTCCCACTGCCATCAGAACTGCTCCTCTCGGGTGACGATGCGTGCCTTGATCGGCAGCTTGTGGATCGCGCGGGTCAGCGCCTCCCGGGCGGTCTGCTCGTTGGGGTAGCTGAGCTCGAACAGCACGCGACCCGGCTTGACGTTCGCAATCCACCATTCCGGCGAGCCCTTTCCGGAACCCATGCGGGTTTCGGCGGGCTTCTTGGTCAGCGGACGGTCCGGGAAGATGTTGATCCACACCTTGCCGCCACGCTTGATGTGCCGGTTGATCGCGATACGAGCGGACTCGATCTGACGGTTGGTGATGTACGCGTGCTCCAGCGCTTGGATGCCGTAGTCGCCGAAGCTCACCGACGTGCCACCGCTGGCAATCCCGCGCTGACGCGGGTGGTGTTGCTTGCGGTGCTTGACTCTGCGGGGAATCAACATGATTCAGCTCTCCGTACTCTGCGCCTCGACAGCAGGCGCCTCAACTGGTGCAGCGGCTGCCGGGGCAGAAGTCTCCTCGGCACTCGACGCGGCGCGTCCGGCCTCGGTACTGGTAGCCGTGGTTCCGGCGGATCCGCTGCGGCGCGGACGAGTGCCCGACGGGCGCTCGCGGCGGGGACGCTCGGCGCCGGCCGACGGCGCAACCAGCTCGCGCTTGCCACCGACGATGTCGCCCTTGTAGATCCACACCTTCACACCGATGCGGCCGAAGGTGGTCTTGGCCTCGTACAGGCCGTAGTCGATGTCGGCACGCAGCGTGTGCAGCGGCACCCGACCTTCGCGGTAGAACTCCGAGCGGCTCATTTCGGCGCCGCCGAGACGACCGGAGCACTGCACCCGAATGCCCTTGACGTTGGGCTGACGCATCGCCGACTGGATCGCTTTGCGCATCGCGCGACGGAACGCCACCCGGTTGCTCAGCTGCTCGGCGACTCCCTGAGCCACCAACTGTGCTACCGACTCAGGGTTTTTCACCTCGAGGATGTTGAGCTGCACCTGCTTGCCGGTCAGCTTCTCCAGGTCGGCACGGATGCGGTCGGCCTCGGTGCCACGACGACCGATGACGATGCCCGGCCGAGCGGTGTGGATGTCCACCCGGACCCGGTCGCGGGTGCGCTCGATCTCCACGTCGGCGATGCCGGCGCGCTCCAAGCCGGTCGACAGCAACTTGCGGATCGCCACGTCTTCCTTGACGTAGTCCGCGTATTGCTTGTCCGCGTACCACCGAGACTTCCACTCGGTGGTGATACCGAGCCGGAATCCGTGCGGGTTGATCTTCTGGCCCACTACTGCGAGCCTCCCTTCGCGTCCGAAGTCGCTTCAGTCCCAGTGGACTTCGCGGCGGACGCCTTCGCTTCAGTTGTCTTTTTGGGCGACGCTTTCTTGGCCGGCACCTTCTCGGCCGTTGCTTTCTTGGCCGGCACCTTCTCGGCCGTTGCTTTCTTGGCCGGCGCCTTGTCGGCTGCCGCCTTCTTGGCAGGAGCCTTCTTTGCGGGCGCTTTCTTGGCGGGCGCTTCCGTGGCCGGCGCCTTGCCCGCGGCAGCCTTGCTGGCCTGCGCGCGACGGGCGCGGGTCGCGCTCGCCGACTGCGAGCCCCGCGCGTCCTTCGACGGCCGGCTCTCCACCACTACGGTGATGTGGCTGGTGCGGCGACGGATCCGGAATGCGCGGCCCTGGGCCCGCGGACGGATCCGCTTGGCGGTCGGGCCGTCGTCGGCGTAAACCGTCGCCACCACCAGAGTCGACGGGTCGAGGCCGTCGTTGTTCTGCGCGTTGGCCGCAGCGCTGGCGATGACCTTGGCCACCGGCTCGCTGGCCGCCTGCGGCGCCCAGCGAAGGATGTCCAGCGCGTCGGCCACCGACTTGCCACGCACCAGGTCGATCACCCGGCGCGCCTTGCTCGGCGACACCCGCACGAACCGCGCTTTGGCGACCGCCGAAGGATATTCAGTAGCCGTGCTCATCGCCGCTTGGCCTTCCGGTCGTCTTTGATGTGTCCCTTGAAGGTGCGCGTTGGTGCGAACTCACCGAGTTTGTGGCCCACCATCGATTCGGTGACGAACACCGGCACGTGCTTGCGGCCGTCGTGGACCGCGAAGGTGTGACCGATGAAGTCGGGAATGATGGTCGAACGCCGCGACCAGGTCTTGATGACCTGCTTGGTGTTCTTCTCGTTCTGGACGTCGACCTTCTTGAGCAGATGGTCGTCGACGAACGGACCCTTTTTCAGGCTGCGTGGCATCGGCTGCTCCTAGCGCGATTTCTTGCCGGTGCGCCGGCGTCGGACGATGAGCTTGTCGCTGGGCTTGTGGCTCTTGCGGGTGCGGCCTTCCGGCTTACCCCAGGGGCTGACCGGGTGACGACCACCGGAGGTCTTACCCTCACCACCACCGTGCGGGTGGTCCACCGGGTTCATCACCACACCACGGACCGTGGGCCGCTTGCCCTTCCAGCGCATACGCCCGGCCTTGCCCCAGTTGATGTTGGCCTGCTCGGCGTTACCCACCTCGCCCACGGTGGCGCGGCAGCGCACGTCGACACGGCGGATCTCACCACTGGGCATACGCAGCGAGGCGTAAGCGCCTTCCTTACCGAGCAATTGGATGCTGGACCCGGCCGAGCGAGCCAGCTTGGCTCCACCGCCCGGCCGCAGCTCCACAGCGTGGATCAAGGTACCGGCCGGGATGTTGCGCAACGGCAGGTTGTTACCCGGCTTGATGTCGGCGTTGGCGCCGGACTCCACCACGTCGCCCTGGGAAAGTCCCTGCGGCGCAATGATGTAGCGCTTCTCGCCATCCAAGAAGTGCAGCAGCGCGATGTTCGCGGTGCGGTTCGGGTCGTACTCGATGTGCGCGACCTTCGCGTTGACGCCGTCTTTGTCGTTGCGACGGAAGTCGATCACCCGGTAGGCCCGCTTGTGGCCGCCACCCTTGTGACGAGTGGTGATCCGGCCGTGCGCGTTGCGTCCACCGCGACCGTGCAGCGGCCGAACCAACGACTTCTCCGGAGTGGAACGAGTGATCTCGGCGAAATCGGAGACGCTGGCACCGCGGCGACCCGGAGTCGTCGGCTTGTACTTGCGAATTCCCATGTCTGTTAAGTCTCTCTATCCTCGGCTACGCAGGTGCGCCGAACAATTCGATCGGCTTGCTGCCGGGCGCCAACGTCACGATGGCGCGCTTGGTGCTCTTCCGTTGGCCGTAGCCGCTTCTGGTGCGCTTGCGCTTGCCCTGGCGGTTCGCGGTGTTCACCGCGGCCACCTTCACCGAAAAGATCTTCTCGATCGCAATCTTGATCTGCGTCTTGTTCGAGTCAGGGTGCACCAGGAACGTGTACACGTTGTCGTCGATCAGGCCGTAGGACTTCTCCGAGATGACCGGGGCCAGGATGATGTCGCGGGGGTCAGTGACGGTCGCCATCAGGCCGAAACCTCCTCAGCGGTATGGGTGTTCGCCTCGATGTAGGCGTTGAGCGCCTCCACCGAAAACACCACGTCGTCGGCGCGCAGGACATCGTAGGTGTTGAGCTGGTCCGGCGTCAGGATGTGCACACCGGGTAGGTTGCGCACACTCTTCGCGCCGGCCTCATCGCTACGTCCGATGACCACCAGCACCTGCTTGCGATCGGTCAAGGTGCCCAGAAAGACCCTGGCGCTCTTGGTCGACGGCGTCTGCCCCGACACCAGCTCGGTGATCGCGTGGATGCGGCCGTTGCGCGCCCGGTCAGACAACGCACCGCGCAGCGCGGCGGCGATCATCTTCTTCGGAGTGCGCTGGCTGTAGTCGCGAGGCTGGGGACCGTGCACAACCCCACCACCGGTGAACTGCGGCGCACGCGTCGAACCCTGCCGGGCGCGACCGGTGCCCTTCTGCCGGTACGGCTTCCGGCCACCACCACGGACCTCGCCCCGAGTCTTGGTCGAGTGCGTGCCCTGGCGCGCCGCGGCCAGCTGGGCCGTGACCACCTGGTGCATCAGCGCGATGTTCGCTGGCGCGTCGAACAACTCGGCCGGCAGCTCAACGGAACCGTCGGTTTTGCCGGCGGGCGTCTTGACGTCGATCTTCAGCGCCTTCGCGGCTTTCTCGGCAGCCATCACTTCTCACCTCGTTTGATCGCGCTGCGGACCACGACGAGTCCACCCGTGCGGCCGGGGACAGCACCCTTGATCAGCAGCACGCCGTTCTCGGCATCGACCAAGTGCACCAAGAGGTTCTGCGTGGTCACCCGGTCGCTACCCATCCGGCCGGCCATCCGGGTGCCCTTGAACACCCGAGCCGGCGTGGCGCAACCGCCGATGGAGCCCGGACGACGATGCACCGCCTGAGCACCGTGGCTGGCGCCCTGACCGCGGAAACCGTGACGCTTCATGGTTCCCGCGAAACCCTTGCCCTTCGAGGTGCCGGTCACGTCGACATAGGTTCCGGCAGCGAAGATCTCGGCCGTCAGCTCCTGCCCGACCTGATAGTCGGCTGCGGCGGACTCGTCGTCGAGACGCAACTCGGCCAGGTGCCGGCGGGGGTTGACCCCGGCGGCGGCGTACTGACCCGTCAGTGGCTTGTTGATCTTGCGCGGACTGATTTCGCCGTAGGCCAGCTGCACCGCGCTGTATCCGTCAACCTCCGGAGTACGGATGCGGGTCACCACGTTCGGCCCGGCCTTGACCACCGTCACGGGGACGACGCGGTTGTTCTCGTCGAACACCTGCGTCATGCCGAGCTTGGTGCCCAGGATGCCCTTTCTCGCCATTGCTCGCAGCTCCTACTGGATGTTGACGTCGACGCTGGCAGGCAGATCGATGCGCATCAGCGCGTCAACGGTTTTCGGGGTCGGGTCAAGGATGTCGATCAGGCGCTTGTGAGTGCGCATCTCGAAGTGCTCCCGCGAGTCTTTGTACTTGTGCGGTGAGCGAATAACGCAGTACACGTTTTTCTCAGTGGGCAGCGGCACCGGGCCCACCACGCTGGCGCCCGTCCGGACAACCGTCTCGACGATCTTGCGCGCCGAGGCATCAATGGCCTCATGGTCGTAGGCCTTGAGCCTGATGCGGATCTTCTGTCCCGCCACGCTTCCTCACTCTCCAGGTCGAGACCCGGTTTCCCGCCGGGCACCGATCGCCTCAAGCGATCTGGCGTCGCGCCCGGTTGTTGCGCCGCTGTTTACCTGTCTTGGTCCACCGGCCCCCGCGGTCGGGTGTGTCGCCCTCACGCAGCCTGGTCCGCGACCGAAATTGGTCTCGTTCCAAGATTGGGACCGGAGGCGTCCGTTTGGACGCCGGTCGTATGCCCGGCCAGGCGTAAACCCGGCGCAAGGCAACCCGAACAGTATGCCCTAGATCCCGGTATCGGCCAAATCCTCCCGACCACGCCACCGGTCCGGCTCATCAGCGGCGAAACCGCCCGCGGCGCGGCCACGCCGGATGCCCCGGCGAGAGTTTCTTACTCCAGAGTAAGGTAGGCCGGCATGACGAGCCCGACCAGCACGTATGCCGCATGGCAGCGCCTTTCCGGTCGTCCCGGCGGCAGCCGGCTGTTTTCGGTGGCGGCGATGGCGCGCGTTCCCTACTTCGCTTCGGTGCTGCCGCACGTGGTGCGGATGGAGCCGGGCCTGGCCGAGGTCCGGGTTCCGAAGTGGTTCTTCGTCTACAACCACCTACATACCGTGCACGCGATCGCGTCCTGCAATGCCGCCGAGGTGGCGATGGGGATGCTGATGGAAGCGACTGTCCCGCGCAGCCACCGATGGATACCGAAGGCGATGACCGTGCAGTACCTGGGGAAGGCCACCACGTCGCTGCGCGCCCGCGCTCGGCTGGACCCGCCGGACTTCACCGCAAATCGCCGACGGCGTCGATCTCGTCGTGCCGGTCAGCATCACCGATCGGAGCGGCAACGAAGTCGTGCACGCCGACATCACCACCTGGGTCACGCCGGTGCGCTAGCCACCCACCAGATACGTCCCGTGACCGCGACGCACCAGGCCGCCGTCGAACTCCAGGACCTCGTTCACCAACCTGCCGCCCTGATTGCGGTAGTTGATGACCAGCACCGAGGCGCCCGCGTAGACCCCGACGATGTCGAAGTGCAGGTCGGGAATGGCTTTCAGTGCGGTGCACCAGTATTCGCGCAGTGCCGCTTTGCCGCGGACGACTCCCGCTGAGCCGGGGACGAATTCGGCCGCGTACGGCGATGTGAAGACGACGTCGTCGTGAAAATGCGCGAGCACGGCGTCGACGTCGCGGCGGTTCCAGGCCGCGGACCACTCCTGCGCGAAGCCGGCCGGTTCCGGTGCGCTCACGACTTGCCCTTCAGCGTCGCCCAGAACGGGCACTGATGTGCCGTTTCGAAGTCGGTAATGAGCTGACTTCCACCGGGGCGCAACGACATCCAAGAGTCGTGGTCGGGACTACCGTCTTGGGCCGGCCAGTCGGGCAGGCCAGCGGCCTTCGGTGCGCCATTGGTGACGAAATGGCTCCAATAGCTCATCATCTGGTCGGACAAGATCTGCTGAGCGGGATCCAGCGGTTGCGCACCGCCCATGCTGAACAGGTACCGCAGCTCCAGGGAGTGGCTGGCGCCGACCGGAAACGGCGCGTCTCGCAAGAACTTGGGCGCGGGCGCGTGTGGATCGTCGAACTCGTAGGCGTATACCGGCGCGTTGCGGCTCAGCAAGTCGGCCAATCGGTCTGCGGCGCAAGCAAATACACCGTCGGTTGCCGCCGCTGCGTAGGCCAGCGAGGCATCGCCGCCGTAGTGGTCGGGCGAATAATGCGCCAACACCGGGGCGCCGTCGGCGGCGCCGAAGATGTCGGCGAGCAGTTGCGGATACTCATCGGGCCTGACTCCTCGATCCAGCCTCGCCGCCCGCAACGCCGCGAAAAGGGTGAATTCGTCGTGGTTGACCCCCATCAGCACCGGAACTCGGGCTGCCCGGTCGGCGGCGAATCCCGCCATCGGATTGTCCGGCAGCGCAGTCGTTCCGGTGACAGGACCGGAGAGCACGTCGGAGTCGCCGACGAAGTAGTACCAGGGCGGACGCTCGAGTCGGGTCGCCGGCAGCCCACGCAGACACCGCGCGACAGTGGCCGGATTGCGACAGCCTGCCGCGATCGCGTAATCCACGCTCTGCCGCTGCCCGAACTCCAGGTCGGCCTGCGCCTGACACGGCGCACTCTGGATGATCGCCGCGCGGAACAGCCCGGCCGACTCCGGCGCCACCAGGTGATCGCACACCGACATGCCGCCCGCGGATTCGCCGGCGATGGTCACCTTCCGCGGATCACCGCCGAACGCGGCGATGTTGTCGCGGACCCAACGCAGTGCGGCCTGCTGGTCGGCCAGCCCGTAGTTGCCCACCGTGCCGGGCGCACCCAGCGACGGGTGAGCCAGGAAACCGAGCGCTCCCAACCGGTAGTTGATCGTGACGACGACGATGTGGCCCCTGGCGGCCAGCCAGCGCGCGTGATAGATGTCGCCGCTGCCGTTGACGAAGCCTCCCCCGTGAATCCACACCATCACCGGGCGCTTCTCGTTGTGTTGTCCGCGGGCCGGAGTCCAGATGTTGAGCGTCAGGCAGTTTTCGCTGGTCGGCTTACCCACCCGCGGATTGGGTCCGGTCTCCTGCATGCACTGCGGCCCGGCCTTGGTGGCGTCCAGCATTCCCGACCATCGCGCCGCCGGACGCGGTAGTTGCCACCGCAGCGGCCCCACCGGCGGCGCGGCATACGGAATGCTCTGGAACAAACGGTAATCCGAGGCGACTTGACCGCGCACGGATCCCATAGCGGTGTGCACGACGCCGGCATCCAGCGGACCTGCGTATGCCGGTTCGGCCTTTCGCGGCGCGATGGTGGCGCCCGGCCCGCAAGCCACCACCATCACGGCCGTCACCAGCAGGGCAGACCAGGCCCTGCGGTGACGAGATGATCGGATCGGCACGAAAAGACAGCCTACGGATTAGCCGAAAGTGGTCATCGGATAATCCGCAATCACGCAGACTTAAACCTGACACGTGTCAACTAACTCGCGATCAACCCGGCCGCTCTACGTGATCATGTCGCTGCTGGGCAGCACCTGGTCTTCGGTTATGAGGTGCACTTCTGCCTGGGCGCAGCGCCGGCCCGGATGGAAGTGCACAGCTTCTGCACCGAATTGCAGCCGCGGCTGAAAACCATTGAGCTCAATGGAAACCCAGAGCTCACATCGAACGACATTCGTCGGGCGGTCTCTCAAGCACCTGCCGGTTCGCTACCAGGTTCGTTGAGCGCCGTGTTCTGCGCGCGCTGCACGTGCAGGAATCCATCGACGGCCGCTCGCGTGCACTCGCGGTAATCGAAATTGGGCAGAGTGGACAACCGACCCAGAACCACCGGACCCATGAGCAAGGCAATGGCCCGCGAGCGGTCGATATCGCCCAGTTCGGCGGCCTCGGGGCTGTCGAAAATTGCGTCGAACGGCGCGGCATACTGCTGGGCGATCCGCTCCCGCAGCGTGGTGACCGCGGGGCTGTCGGCGGTGCGGGTCTGACGCGATTGCGGCAGCTGCTCGAGGTCTCGCCCGAGCGCCAGCCAGCTCATGGCCATCACCATGCCCGGGGCCTCAGCGATCGATTGCCCGAATGCCAGCACCACCGCGATCAGCCGATCGCGCAGGCTGCCGCCTTCGGACGGCATTGGCGCCGGCGGGATCAGGCCGTTGAACGCCGCTGCCAGCAAGTCGTTTCCGCTCGGGAAGTGACGGTAGAGGGTTGCCCGGGCCACATTGGCGCCACGCGTGACGGCGTCGACGGTCACCGCGCTCGGCCCACCGGTGCTAAGTAGCGCGGTGGCGGCCTCCAGCAACCGAGCCCGGGAACGCGCCGGCCGAGGATCGGTCTTGTCGGTGATGCAGACCACCTCCTTCATCCGATCAGCACAGCGTACGCAAAGCGCCTGCCCGGCCCGATACCGACCGCGCGCGCATCAGCTGACGAACTCCGCGGCCCGATGCCCCAGCATCGCGATGGTGGCGTGCGGACCGCGGCTGGTGATCGTCGGCAGCACCGACCCGTCGATCACCCACAGCCCGTCGATACCGTGCACGCGACACCGATGGTCGACGACTGCCGACGGATCTCCGCCACCGCCCATCGGCGCGGTACCACACAGATGCTGCGACGTCGACCAACCGGCCTCACCGATTTGCGTTGTCGAACCGGCTATTTCGCGAGCCAGATCGCAGCCGGCCTGCAACGCCGCGACGTCGTCGGGCTCGCTGTCGTAGCGATGCTCGATCCTCGGCGGGACCAGCGGATTCGGCGAGACCAGGGTCAGCCGGCCGCGGGCTCGCGGCCGCATCAGCGCCACACCGAGGTGCGGCCAGTCCGGGTGGCCTGCCGTCCCGTCGCCGACCATCGCCACAAAGCCACCGGTGTACGGCCGGATTTCCACGTCCTCGTCCGTGCTGAGCACCACTTCGAGCACCGGCCGGCCGGTTGCGACCGCCCAGGTCGTTGGCAGCACCCACTCCGGGTGGTCGCTGAATGCCAGACCGACCGGCAGCCGGGCCACCAGGTCTACTCCGGCGGCCCGCAGCATCGCCTCGTCGCCGACACCGGAAAGCATGAGTAGATGGGCCGATTCGATCGCGCCGGCCGACAACACGATGCGATCGGCTGTCACCGTGATCGGACCGCCGGGACCGATGGCGTCCACGCCGACCGCGCGGCTGCCGGAGAAGCGCAGCCGGACGGCGCGTGTCTGGGTCAGCAATGAGAGGTTGGCGCGTTCCAGCGCGGGCAGCAGATACGCGGCCCCGGGCCCGATCCGCGTCCCGTCGACGATGTTCAGCGGCACGGCCCCCACGCCGGACGGGAGACCGGCGGTGCTCTCCACGTCGTTGAGATCGGGTAGCCAACCGAACCCGTATCGCCGCGCGGCGTCAACGAAAATTGCTGTGCTCCCGACAATTTCACGTGCTCTCCGGACGGCGATGGGGCCCGAATCACCGTGTGCCGGCCCGGTGAAATCCAGATCGGTCTCGATCGCGCGAAAGTGCTCGACGACGTCAGACCACGCCCAGCCGGGCAGCCGGTAGCCGTCGAAGTCGCGTCGCAGACCCCGGCAGAAATAGCCACCGTTGACCGCACCTGAGCCGCCGACCGTCGCGCCACGCATGATCGCGATTTGGCGGGCCGGGCGATCGGTGAGTTGCGTCTGGTAGCGCTGGACCAACGGGCTGGCGGCACCGATAGGCAGTCGGAGCCCGTTCGACGTCTCGCCGCGAAGCATCGGATCGGCCAAACCGACCCCGGCCTCCAGTACGACCACCGAACGGCTCGCGTCAGCCGAAAGACGATTTGCGACAACGGATCCAGCGCTTCCCGCACCGATGATCAGGACATCGCTGTGGAGTGCAGCTGCGGTCAGGAGTCAGACTCGAATCTGCGGCTTGAGCGGACCGATGTTGCGCTCCCGCACCACGCCGTACCACAGCCCAAGACCGTAGGCCAGGTCATCGACCCGCTTGAGCAGCAAGTAGGTCAGCAGCCCGATCGGCTGGGCGTCTTCATCGGCGGATTGCCGGCGACTGGCCCAATCCACCACTCCGTCGACGATGGCAGCGACGAGCACGACTCGGCGGCACGGTCGGAACGCAATGGCCGCCAGCAAAGCCACCGGCCAATAATGCCGGCAGATCGCCGACGCCAGCTGCAATGCCGCCGACCAGAGGCCGCCGGACGCCGACCGTCAGAACGTCCCACATCTGGGTCTCGGTACCTTGCATACTTTTCGCAATCCGGCGACCGGTCAGTGCTGCCACACACAGTGACGCCAGGTATCCGAAGCCCGACCCGATGGCCATCAGGATCCATGCCGTCAGCGCCCAGCCCGATATCATCAGCGGAGCGATCTTGTCCGGGTGCCGAACCGAGAGCGGGGCGGCCGAACCACCGTAAAACGCTTTGCGCACAACCCAATCGCGCAACTCGGTCCGATGATCGTGCGCCACTTGGGCGATCGGCTCGTAACGCAGCCGGACGCCGGCCTCGACCAGTCGCCAACACAGGTCAACGTCCTCACCGGAACGCATGGTCTCGTCGAAGCCGCCGACATCACGCAAATGCGAAGTGCGACAAATGATTGCGGCGCTGGGTACGTACGAAACGGTGGTGTAGGGAATGATCGGAGCTTCGCGTTGACCGAGATCCAGCGACGAACGCACCGCCTCGTAGCGCGCGACCGGATTGTCGGTGTGCGCGAGGCCGACGATCCGCGGGGCAACCAGCGCCACCGTCGGATCGCAGAAGTGACCGAGTAGAGCTTCCAGCCAGCCGCGCCGCGGGATGACGTCGGAATCCAAGAAAGCGACGTACCCCGTCTTGCAGGCGGCGAGGCCGGTATTGCGGGCTGCGGCCGGACCCCTGCCCTGCGCGTGCCGCAAAATCTCGATGCCGGGATGCGCCGAGGCGAAATCCTCATGCGTGATCGGCGTCGCTGACCCGTCGTCGACCACCACGATCTGTAAGCCACGCAACGAGGTGAGCAGCCGACGCAAGCCACAAGTGTTGTCGCGCACTGGAATTACGACGGTCACATCGCGGTGTGACGGCCCGCCCGCGGGCCGCGGGTGGGCCACCGTCGCGTCGAGCAGGGTCCGGGCCAGTTCGGCGCTGACCGCGTCGCGAACTTTGAGCCGACCGTCGGCAAGCATGTCCTGGGCAGCGGGGGCCAATCGCAATATCCGGGTGGGCGTCCCACCCAGCAAAGCCGCCCCCTGGCCGAGCACCCTGACCCGTCGGTCGACTTGCACAGCAAATCCGTCCGGCAATCGCGCCTGAGTCATAAGCGCCACTCTCCCCCGCAAGCGGGTGGGGCCAGTCGCACCGCGGCGAGGGGGCGTCCCCCACAGCGCCGCTACGCCGGCACTGTCGTCGTCGGCACGGGTCATGTGAGCATCCCGTCGGCTGCGGGCGCCCAGCGGCGGATCCGGCGCAAGCAGTCCTCGACCATCTCGGCCAGTATCCGCTCACCGTCGGCAGCGGTTGCGGTGGTCGGGTCTCCCAGCACCCCCACCTCACTGACTGCCGCGACTCCCCCGCTGCGCATCGAGGGCAGCAGGTCGGGTAACGGCGCGCCGTTGCCCGCGCGCCACCGGTCGGTCAGAACGTGGGCCGGCGAGACATGTAGCAATACCGAAGTTTCTGTATGCCCCGCATGTGCATCGCCGCCGGCGACCACGCACGGGCACCACGCGGCGTCACGTCCTTCGGCGCGCAGTGCGTTCACCGCCCGGTTCAGCGCCGCGATGTTGCCACCATGGCCGTTGACGAAGAGCAGCCGCTGCGCCCAGCAGGTCGCCGACCTGCCGTATTCCAGCAGTAGCGCGCTCAGGGCGTCGGTGCCGATCGAGATCGTTCCGGGAAAGCTCTGGTGCTCGCCGCTGGCGCCGTAGGCGATCGCCGGCGCCAGCATCCACTCCAAGTCGGGGGCGCCCGCGAGTCGAGTGGTCACCTCGCGGGCGACGGCGGTCGCGATCCGGGTGTCGGTGTCCAGCGGCAGATGCGGCCCGTGCTGCTCGGTCGAACCAACCGGTATCGTCAGCCCTGACAGCACGCTTTGCAGCTGGCTCGACGTAGAGCCCCCGAGTTCGGACTGGACCACTCGGTGATGGTAAGACGAATTCACCTGCAGTGCATCGGTTGTTGGCGCTCTCGAAAAATATTTTCCTGCCGGCTGTTCACCAAGACCGGTCATCGACGCCACGTCCGCCCCGTGAGTATCAACATACCCGCTGGTCTCGCATCTGCGAGGGGGCTACGCTCCTCCCGCGGCGGGCGGGCTCGCCCCGAGCGTTCGGGTGAAACCATCCGGCACCAGAACGTCGTCCCGATTGAGGTCGTGCACCGAGGCGCGCGCCAGACCCATCAAGGCTGAGTCGATACCGCCGCGAAGAATGTCGAGCACGTTCTCCACGCCGGGCTGCCCGGCGGCCGCCAGGCCCCATAGGTAGGCGCGGCCGATCATCACCGCGCGCGCGCCGAGCGCCAGCGCCTTCACGACGTCGCTGCCCCGCCGGATGCCACCGTCCAGCAAAACCTCGACCTGGTCGCCGACCGCGTCGGCAACGGCGGGCAGCGCGCGGATCGACGCCGGGGTGCCGTCCAGGTTGTTGCCGCCGTGATTGGACACTGAGATTGCCGAAACACCGGCATCCACAGCCCTTTTCGCGTCGTCGAGCCGCATCACGCCCTTGAGCATGAACGGGCCACCCCACAGTTCGCGCAGCCAGGCGATGTCCGCCCAGGTCGGCGGCGGCGTGCCCATCCACTCCCCGTAGGCGGCGAAGAACGGCGGCCCGAGCTCACCGCGGCGGGCCAGGTTAGGCACCCGCAGATCCGGTGGACGCAGCGTCTTGCCGAATCTCCACAACCAACCGGGACGAGTGATCGCCTCCGGCGACATCCGCAGCATGGTCCGCAGGTTCATCTGCTCCGGGATCTTGGGGCTGCCCCAGTCCCGGCCATGCGAGAACGACCAGTCGGTCGTCACGATCAAACCGACGGCGCCGGCCTGCCGGGCTCGCTCGACCCGCTCGGCGATCACGTTGCGCCCGCCCGACCAGTAGACCTGAAAGAACAACTTCGGGTTGGCCGCGATCACGTCCTCGATCGGCTTGCTGGCGAACGACGACAATCCCATCGCGGTGCCGCGCGCCGCGGCTGCGCGGGCGACGGCCACCTCGCCATCCGGATCGACCGCCTGAACACCGGTTGGTGAGATGATCACCGGCAGGGAAATCTCTTGTCCCATAACCGTTGTCGACATATCACGCTTCTCGACCGCGCCGACCACGTGGGGCGCGAAACCCAGCTCACCGAACGCCTCGACGTTGTCGGACACGGTCAGCCCTTTTTCGCTGGCGGCCACCAGCGCGGCATAGGACGACTTGGGCAGTCGCCGCTTCGCACGTTCCTGCGCGATGGCAACCGTCTCGAACCAGACATCACGGGCCACGGCTAGACCGGGCTTTCGTTGCACAGCCGCTGCGGCGGTGAGGGTGGCTGCATCGACAGCGTCAGCAGCACGGGTGCGCTCTTGCGCCGCCCGCGCGAGTGGTCACCTGCCGGGCGTGGCTTGTCGCGATCCTGTGTCAGCGCCGGCGCGCCGTAGCCTTCGACGCACTCCGGGTCGGGTCCATCCATCGGCAGGCCGGTGAAGAACTTGGCCGCCATGCAGCCACCTCGGCAGCTGTCGTAGTGCCCACAGCTCCCACAGGCGCCCGCGGACTGCGGCTCGCGGAGCTCCCGGAACAGCGGGGCATCCTTCCAGACCTTGTCAAATCCGCCGTCGGACAACACGTTTCCGGCGAGGAAGCGGTCGTGGATGGCGAACGGGCAGGCGTACACGTCGCCGACCGGGTCGATCAGGCACACCACCCGCCCCGCGCCGCACATGTTCAGGCCGGCCAACGCGCCCGGTTCGCCCAGCCCCGACAGATGGAAGAAGGAGTCGCCGGTCAGCACTCGATCACCCTTGGCAACCAGCCACTGGTAGAGCTGGACCTGCTGGTCGGCGGTCGGGTGCAGGTCGTCCCAGACATCGGCGCCGCGGCCAGACGGCCGCAATCGGGTGATCCGCAGTGTTGCGCCGTATCGGCTTGCCAGCGAGGCGAATTCGTCGAGCTGATCGACGTTGTGGCGAGTCACGACAACCGAGATCTTGGCGTCGGAGAATCCTGCGGCGGCGAGGTTCTCCAACGCCCGGATGGCCATCGCGAAAGACCCCGGACCGCGGACGGCGTCGTTGACCTCGGCCGTCGCGCCGTCCAGCGAGATCTGGACGTCGACGTAGTCGCTGGCCGCCAGCCGGGCCGCCACCTCGGGAGTGATCCGCACGCCGTTGGTGGAGAACTTCACACCGACGTGGTGCGCGGTGGCATAGTCCACCAACTCCCAAAAGTCGGGCCGCACAGTCGGTTCCCCGCCACCGATGTTGACATAGAACACCTGCATACGTTCCAGCTCGTCGATGATGTTCTTGCAGTCCTGTGTGGACAACTCACGCGGATCGCGTTTGCCCGACGACGACAGGCAATGCACGCAGGCCAGATTGCACGCGTAGGTCAGCTCCCAGGTCAGGCAGATGGGTGCGTCCAACCCGTGTTCGAATTGCTCGATGAGACGTGGCACCGCCGTCGTCATGCTGCCTCCTTCGCCTCGGCCTGCACCAGCATGTGAGACCCGGCCAGCACACCGAGGGCATGCAAGTAGGGCTGCTGCTGCGAGTCCTCCACGCCGGCGGCCCGGCAGGCCGCGCGGACGTCCGGATATTCGGCCAACGATTCCACCACCGCGAGGATGGTGCGGTTCTTCAGGAACGACAGTTTGCGAGTTCCGAAGTGATACAACAGCGCACCGAAGGGCTCTGGCCGCACGGCCACCTGTGGGTGCAACCGCCATGCGCGATCGGGATCGAACTCGCCCCGCTCCTGTGCGGGGGCGCCCACGATCAGTAGACCCCGCACATCCCGTCGATGGACACCTCTTCAACCAGAGTCTCGGTGACGAGCTCTGATTTGGATGTCGCCGGAGAGGCGGCTCCGGCGTCGCTATCCATCTTTTGGTTCGGCTCCATGACGTTGCCTTTCGTTCGTTCGGGGGTCGACAATTCGGGTCGATGTAGTCAAAATCTCAGTCAGAATATGGCATCGAGTGCCGGAATGGAAGGGCGGGGATCATGGCGCAGCAGCAGCCCCGGGCCGGCCGCCGCCGGTCGACCACGCGTGAGCACATCTCCGACGTCGCGCTCGGGCTGTTCGCCGACCGCGGATTCTCGGAGGTGAGCGTCGACGACGTGGCGCAAGCGGCCGGGATCGCCCGCCGGAGCGTATTCCGCTACTACGCGTCGAAGAACGCAATTCCCTGGGGGGACTTCGACGCTCATCTGCAGCACCTGCAAGACCTGCTGGACCATGTCGATCCGGGTATGCCGCTCGGCGAGGCACTGCGCGATGCGCTCCTGTCGTTCAACACCTTTGACGAGTCCGAAACTGTCCGGCATCGACAGCGGATGCGGGTGATCCTGCAAACGGCTGAGCTGCAGGCATATTCGATGACGATGTATGCGGGGTGGCGCGACGTGATCGCGGGTTTCGTGGCACGCCGAACGGACGCCAAGACCGCCGACCTGAAGCCACAGACCGTCGCGTGGATGATGCTCGGCGTGGCGCTGAGCGCCTACGAGCACTGGCTGGAAGATGAATCGGTCTCGCTGCCGGAGGCGATCGGTGACGCGTTCGAGGTCGTCCGCGCCGGGCTGAAGGAACTGGACCGATGAGCCGGCTGCTGCGGACCATCGAGGTGCAGGGGCAGGTCTGCGCGGCCATGGGGTCGTCGATGTACGGCGACGTGTTGCAGCAGGTGGCCGCCGACGTCGAAGCCGACGGTGTGTTCGCGGCGATCCTGGCCGGACACGAAAACGATTCCGGCCGCTTGGCTTTGCCGCTGAGGCTGCTCGGCGGGCTGCACCGGTTGGTTCTAGACGGCCGCGCGCCGGCGCTGCGCCGCTGGTATCCCAGTGTCGGCGGGCACTGGGACACCGAAGCCGGATGGCCCGACATCGTGCAGGCCGCCGCCGAGCATGCCGATTATCTGCGCGGTGCTCTCGATCAGCCGCCGCAGACCAACGAGGTGGGCCGGTCGGCCGCGCTGATTGGAGGACTGCTGGTCCTGGTCGACCGATTCGAGTTGCCGGTGCGGCTTTTCGAGATCGGCTGCAGCGCCGGGCTGAACCTGCGTGCCGACCATTACCGCTACCACTATCCGAGCGGGGAGTGGGGACCGGCCGATTCACCGGTGACCGTCGACGACGCATGGCGGGGCCCACTGCCTCCCGTCGCGGGCCTGCGGATCGCCGAACGTCACGGCTATGACATCGCACCGCTGGACCCGACGGGTTCTGATGGCGAGTTGACGCTGCTGAGCTATGTCTGGCCCGATCAGCCGGCGCGACTGGACCGGCTGCGAGGCGCGATCGATGTGGCCCGGCGCGTGCCGGCGCCGCTACACCGCCGGAATGCCACCGATGCCGTCGCAGACCTTGAGGTTTCGGCTGGCTCGCTTACCGTGCTGTGGCATTCGATCATGTGGCAATACCTGTCGGTGACCGAGCAGGAAACTGTCTGGGCCGAGATCGATGAATTGGGGGCACGCGCGCGGGCCGAGTCACCGTTCGCCCATTTGACGCTGGAACCGCATCGGCGAACGCCGGACGCTCCGGTCGAGTTCGTGGTCGGAGCCCGCTGCTGGCCGGGTGGGGAAGACCGGCTGCTGGGCGTGTGCTCGCCACACGGTCCGCCGGTCACCTGGGAATAGCGGGCCGGGATAACTTTTTCTCGCGTACCGTCAGAGTTTCCGGCGCCGGCGCGACGATAGGAGTGAGAGGACTCGTTTCTGGTCACCGCACGCTGTCGCGTGCGGCAGCCAGAAACGGCGCGGCAACCGCCAAGAATCCAGCAGGGTCCGAGGAGAACGGGATATGGCCGGTGGGCAGGACCTCCAGTCGCGCACCCGGTATGGCGGCGGCGGTAGATCGGCCTAGCCGCATAGGGATTGCGGTGTCTTTCGATCCCCAGATCACCAGGCACGGCGCGGTGATGCGGTCTGCGTGTGGACGCAGATCGTATTCCGGCGCCGCGAAGCTACGCCAGAGCGATGCCGTGAGCATGACACCCTGTGGAGTGTTCGCCCGTTTCAGCGCGCGTTCTTGCACGGCGTGGTCGTTGTCGCTGGATGCCTTCATGTAGCTGCGAATGGAGCGCGGCAGGACTCGTTTCATCACAGCCGGGGTGCCGAGCAATCGGCAGTAGAGGTTGGTCATCGGGCTGGCGATGAACCCGCCGCTGTTCACCAAGACCAGTCGCGACACCAGTTGCGCATCGGCGATCGCCAGTCGCGCGGCGGCAAAACCACCGACGGAGTTTCCGATCAATGCCACCCGTTGAAGGTTCAGTGCCGCAACGACATCGGCAAGAACATCCGCGAACGAGGCGGCCGTCGGCTGATAATTCGACACTGGCGCCGGCGACTCGCCGTGCCCCGGCCAGTCCAGCGCGATCACACGGTGGTCGCGACTGAGGGGTGCCGCGATCGGGTCGAAATCGTGGCGGTCATGCAACGTGGCGTGCAGCAGCACCACCGCGGGCCCTTCTCCGACGTCGCTGTAGGCGACCTTCCCCACTCGCGTCTCGACCATCGCGACCATCTCTCGTCCTTTCATTGACCGACCAGTCAGTCAACGGTACATTGGGCCTGTCTCTAACTCAAGGAGTGATCGATGACTGCCCCCGCAACTGACGCGCCGTTTTCGGACAAGATGGCCTACTACCGAACCCAACACACCAGCCGTGGCGTGCGATTCGCGCACATGGTCGGCACACCTGTCATCGCTGCCGGAATCCCGCTGCTGTTCACCAAACCCCGAGCAGGGTTGCCAATGTTCCTCGGCGGCTGGCTCTTACAGATCGCCGGGCATCGATTCTTCGAACACAACCTGCCGTCGACCCACAAAGGCTGGATCACTTATCAACTCACCGGGGTGATCCATGTCTGCGAGCAGTACGGCGAGATGCTGGCGGGGCGCAGTCAGCGCAAGGCCGCACGCAGAGCGGCGGTTAGAGTGCCCGCATGACCTCGACGCCGGCCGCCGCGCCTAAGGGTGTGCGCAAGGAGGCAATGGCCAAAACCCGAGAAGCGCTCATCGATGCCGGCCTGCGGCTGGCCGAGCGCACCGGGTTGGCCGGCTTGAGCGTCAACCTCATCGTGCAGGAAGCCGGCGTGGCGAAAGGCACCTTCTTTCACCATTTCGGCGACCGCGCCTCGTATCTGCTTGCGCTGCACCGAGAATTCCATGAGCGATTGGCTACCCAAATTCAAGCAGCCATCGACGGCCTGCCGCCCGGACGTCGTCGCCTGACCTGCGTGGCACACACCTACCTGGACGGATGCCTACGCGACCGCGGGGTGCGCGCCCTGCTGCTGGAGGCTCGCGCTGAGCCCGCCGTCACCGACGAAATCGCTCGTCGCAACCACGCCAGCGCCGAGCTGTGCAAGGCCGACTTCGTCGCCCTCAAACGTCCACACCCCTATGAGAGCGCGCAGTTGTGGGTAGGCATGGTCGCAGAGGCCGCGCTCATCGAACATCAAGCCGGAAAAGCGCTGCCCGCTGTGCGCAATGCCCTTGACCAGTTCTCGGATTGAATTCGCCGAACGCGCGTTACCCGAGTACTTCGGAAATCGGCACCGCAGCAGCAATTTTCGCGCGCGTCTTCATCACCTTGGCGGGCATACCGCCGCCGACGACCCCAGCCACCGCGCCGTCGCGCTCGTAGAAGGCGAGAAACTTGCGGCCGTCGTCCTCGACGATGTGCACGGTGTCGGTGGCGATGGGCTCCCCCAGGCATTGGATCTTGACGTCGTACTGATCGCTCCAGAAATACGGGACGACGACGGCCGACGGTGCGTCCTGGCCGAGCATCGCGGGCACGACAGCACGAGCCTGCTCGGCGACGTTGCTCCAATGTTCCACGCGCACTTGGTGTCCCTTGGGGTCGCGCCAGGACGCGACATCGCCGAGCGCCCACACGTTGGGCGCGCTGGTCCGGCCGGCCGCGTCGCAGATCACGCCGTTGTCCACCTCGATACCGCTGCCGTCCAGCCAATCGGTCGCCGGCCGCGACCCGATGCCCACGACGACCAGATCGGCGCTGAGCTCGGTGCCGTCGGTCAGCTGCACGGTCTCGACGTGACCTGCGCCCCGGACCTCGGCCACTCCGACGCCGGTGCGCACATCGACCCCTTCGGCGCGATGCAGCCGGGCCACCAGTCCGCCGATCTGTTCGCCGAGGACGGCCGCCAGCGGCGCGGGCTGCGGCTCGACCAGCACGACGTCGACTCCCAATCCGCGCAGACTGGCGGCGACCTCGCAGCCGATGAACCCGGCGCCGACCACCACCGCGTGCCGCGCTTGCGACGCGTGCCGGCGCAGGGCCAGGCTTTCGTCGAACGAACGCAGCACCCGGATGCCGTCCAAGTCGGGAAACGCCGGAATACGCCGCGGCACAAGGCCCGTCGCGATGACCAGTTCGTCATAGCCGAGCGTGGATCCGTCGTCGAGCGTGACGGTCTGTGCCGTGGTGTCGATGCCGGTGGCCGCCGACCCAAGCCGCAAGGTGATGTTCTGCTCGTCGTAGAACTCGCGCGGCTTGAGCGTCACGTCGTCGACTTCGCTGCGCAGGACCTCCTTGGACAGCGGGGGGCGGTCATACGGCAAGTGGACCTCGTCGCTGACGATGGTGACCGGACCGGTGAAGTTCGCCCGACGCAGTTGCTCAGCGGTCCTG
Organism: uncultured Actinomycetota bacterium; assembly: GCA_963815995.1. Lineage (GTDB taxonomy): Bacteria > Actinomycetota > Actinomycetes > Mycobacteriales > Mycobacteriaceae > Mycobacterium. The sequence continues at coordinate 106,020 of CAWFIR010000017.1, read as the reverse complement.
GTCGCGGCGAGTCCTCCGCCGACGATCAGAATTCCGTTGCCGCCTGAGCTAGTGGTCATTTGGAGTTCATACACGACCGCGTAGTCCGACTGTTGATCACCCCTGTGCGCGTGACCGATCGATGAGGTTCGACAGCACGACGATGCTCTCACTGCGTTCGATGTCGGCGCTGGTCCGGATTCGCTCCAGGGCGTCTTCCAAATGCCGCATATCGTGTGCCAGCACCCGCAGGATGGCATCCGCGGTTCCGGTTACCGTTGCGGCGCTGACGACTTCGGGAATGTCGATCCAGGCTCGCTGCAGCTCATCTGGCGAGATTCGGCCATGGCAGTAGACCTGTACATAGGCCTCGGTGTTCCAGCCCACCGCGGTCCGATCGATGACGGTGGTGAAACCCTTGATCACACCGCTGTCGAGCATCCGGTCGACGCGCCGTTTGACCGCAGGGGCCGACAGCCGGACCCGCTCACCGATCTCTGGCGAATGTCGCCCGGGCGTGCAGGGCGAGTTCGGCCAGAATCTGCTCGTCGATGCCGTCTAACCGGTCCATCACCCCTCCAGCCTTAACGGACCTCCCTATTATGGCATTTGACGCAATAAAAGCAGCCTATAAACGCAATGAACATCGATACATTGCGCACGGGAGTCCCCTACCGTTGATTTATGACGATCTTCGCGGATTCCGGGGCCGACACGCGGCAGCACGCCGCTACGGCCAGAGAACGCCGCGCGCGGGTCCGGCACTACGTCATGACGCCGCCGCAGTTCTTCGCCGTCGACTATGCGATCAATCCCTGGATGGACACCACCAATCCCGTCGACAGAGGCGTTGCGCTCACGCAGTGGCAGCGCCTGTACGACATCTATCTGCAATTGGGACACACCGTCGATCTGGTTGATCCGGTGCCCGGGCTGCCCGACATGGTGTACGCCGCCAACGGTGGGTTGATACTCGACGGCACGGCTGCTGTCGCACGCTTCAAATACGTTCAACGCCAACAGGAGTCAGCTGCTTACGCGGAATGGCTGACGAGCTCATGGTTACCAGCCGCGGCACACTCGCCACGTCAACGAAGGCCAGGGCGATCTGCTGCCGGTGGGCGATGACATCTTGGCCGGGTACGGCTTTCGAACCGACTTGCGGGCACACGGCGAGATCGCCGGGATCTTCGACCGCCGGGTGATCAGCCTCGAACTCATCGATCCGCGCTTCTACCATCTCGATACCGCGCTGGCCGTGCTCGACGAAACGACCATCGCCTACTATCCCCCGGCCTTCACCGATGTCTCACGAGCTCATCTGGAAACACTGTTCCCCGACGCGATCGTGGTGGACAGTGCCGATGCTTATGTGTTCGGCCTGAACGCCGTCTCCGACGGTCGCCACGTCGTGCACCCGGCCGCCGCCGTCGGGTTCGCCAGGCAATTGGCCGACGCCGGTTTCGAACCGATCGGCGTCGATATGCCCGAGCTGCTCAAGGGCGGCGGCTCGGTCAAATGCTGCACGCTCGAGGTGTATTCATGACAGTGTTGGACACTGTGATCGCCGGCAGCGGCACGCTGACCGCATCAGCGATCGCGATCGACGAGCGCTATACCGCTCACAACTATTCACCGCTGCCGGTGGTGGCGGCCAGTGCCGAGGGATCATGGATCACTGATGTCGAGGGGCGCCGCTACCTGGACTGCCTGGCCGCGTACTCGGCGGTGAATTTCGGGCACCGCAACCCGGAGATCATCGCGACCGCCCACGCCCAACTCGACGTCGTCACTCTGGTCAGCCGTGCGTTTCACGCCGAAGCTTTGGGGCGCTTTTGCGCGGCGCTGGCGACAATGTGCGACAAGGACATGGTGTTGCCGATGAACAGCGGCGCCGAAGCAGTCGAGAGCGCGCTCAAGGTTGCCCGAAAATGGGGCGTCGACGTCAAGGGCATTCCGGCCGACCAGGCGAATATCATCGTGGCCGACAACAATTTTCACGGCCGGACGATCAGCATCGTCAGCTTCTCGTCGGATGAGACGGCGCGGTCTGGCTTCGGGCCGTTCACGCCGGGTTTCCGTTCGGTCCCCTTCGGTGACGCCGATGCGCTGGCCGACGCGATCGACGAGAACACCGTCGCCGTGCTGCTGGAGCCGATCCAAGGCGAGGCCGGTGTTGTCGTGCCGCCGGACCACTTCCTGCCGGCGGTGCGCGAAGTCTGCACAGCCCGAAACGTTCTCATGATCGCCGACGAGATTCAGTCCGGCCTGGCCCGCACCGGCCGAACCTTCGCCTGCGACCACTGGGATGTGGTGCCCGATATCTATCTACTCGGCAAGGCATTGGGCGGCGGCGTGGTTCCCCTGTCCGCGGTGGTGGCCGATCGAGACGTTCTGGGGGTGCTGCACCCCGGGGAGCACGGGTCGACGTTCGGCGGCAACCCCTTTGCGGCCGCGATCGGCACCACCGTGGTGTCGATGCTGACCCGCGGTGAATTCCAGGACAGCGCAACACGGCTGGGAGCGCGGCTGCACCGGCGGCTGGAGCAGTCGATCGGCCGCGGAGTCGTTGCGGTGCGCGGGCGGGGATTATGGGCCGGCGTCGATATCGACCCGGCACTCGGCACCGGCAAACAGCTCAGCCTGCGACTTGCCGAGCGCGGCGTCCTGGTCAAGGACACACATGGATCGACGCTGCGTTTCGCTCCCCCGCTGGTGATCACTGCGGCCGAAATCGATTGGGCCGTCGATCGATTCGCCGAAACTCTGGCCGAGATGGCTAGCTAATACTTCAGCACGCCCTTGTCGACCGGGATTTGCGCTCCGGTCAACGTAGCGGAGCCGTCACCAGACAGCCAGGCCACGACGTCGGAAACCTCGTCGGCGCCCATAAACCCATTGGGCTGCAGCAGCATCGGCCCGAAGCTGTGCACAAAATGCGGATGTTCGCCGAACACCCGCATCATCAGCTCCGGCTCGATCATCGGGGTATCGACCGAGTAGGGATGAATGGAGTTGACCCGGATGCCGAACTCGCTGAGCTCGATTGCCAGCGAGTTGGTCAGTCCGGTGAGTCCGTGCTTGGAGGCCGAGTAGTGGCCGTTGCCCGGGGTGGCCTTCAGCCCGGCCGACGAGCTGACCACGATGATGGAGCCGCCGTTGCCGGCCTCGATCATCGGGGGGATAGCCGCACGCAGGGTGCGGAACGTGCCGGACAGGTTGACGTCGATCACGGTGTTCCACTGCTCGTCGGACAGCTCCCAGATCCGTCCCCAACTGAGCACACCGGCGTTGGCCACCAGAATGTCGAGCCGGCCGAACTGCTCGACGCCGTCGGCGACCAGTTGCCGCACCGCGGCATCGTCACGGATGTCGACCTCGCGAGCCAATACCTTGCGCCCCTCGGCTTCGACCGCCCGGACCGTCTCCGCCAGATCCTCCGGGGTGGCCGCCGGGTAGCTGATGCTGTCGGACACCGGCGCGCAGATATCCAGGGCGATGATGTCTGCACCCTCACGTGCCAGCCGGGCCGCATGGGCGCGGCCTTGGCCACGCGCGGCACCGGTGATGAAGGCCACCCGCCCCTGCAGGGTTCCCGACGGACCGGACACCGTAGCCCCTTTCGACGACTGTCGATCAGGCTAGCAGCGAAACTGAAACGTGTTCTAATCGCCCGCGGGGGGTTAGATGTCGGCGATGATTTTCTGCCGTGCCGCGGTGTACTCGGCGTCCGAGAGCGCACCGCTGGCATGCAACTTCTCCAGCTCTTCCAGTCGTTGGGCCGCCGACTGCTGTGGCGGCGCAGCCACGCCACCGGCTGCGGCGGGCGCGGGCTGCGCAGCCGCGGCACGCCGGACCACTGCCATGATCTGCTGGCGCACGGCGGGGTAGTTGCGGATATCGACTGTGCCACCGAACGGCAGATTGTTGGCCTTGTAGATCTGCAGAATCTCCATCAACGGGCCGGCCTGTCCACTCAGGTCGTAAGTCGTGTTGTCCTCGGTGCTGGTGAACTGCGCGGGCACCACGCCGGCGATCAATGCGCTTGCCTGCCACTCGATCTCGTATTCGCGTGTGTTCGGATCCACCAGAACCACGAGTTTGCGCGCCGTCACGATCGCCTGTTTGGAGATGTCGACGGTGACCCGCTTCCGGTCACTGAAATCGAACCCGGGTCCGGCGATGTGCAGGTCCAGGCTGACCACCGGCCGCTCGTTGATGCGCATTCCGGTTTCCGCCAGACCCATGATCTGCGCGGTCGCCAGCACTCCGGTCTGCTGCAGAGCAGCGCTTTTGGCCGAAGACCGAGCGCCGCGGTCGGCCAGCCACAATGCGACCAGCACATCGGCGACGGTGATCAGCGCCCCGACCCACAGCATCCACTGGGTGGACTTCTGCGCCAGCGAGTCGCCGTCCGGGCCAAATGAGCCGAACATGCTAGGGAGCGCAAAGTAGGTGATGAGAAAGATCGGGCCGACCAGCCCGCCACACACCAGAACGATGATCTGAGCTTTGAGATAGCGCGCAAGCATGACTGCTCCAGTCGTCGGCCGATCAATGACGCGGGACAGCGTATCGCTACGCGAACCGAATATAACGCGCGGAGACACACAACGGCGCCCATCCCTGAAGGATGAGCGCCGTTGGTTGTGCTGTCGAAACTACTTGATGATCTTGGTGACCCGGCCGGCGCCGACGGTGCGGCCCCCCTCGCGGATCGCGAACCGTAGACCGTCGTCCATGGCGACGGGCTGGATCAGCTTCACCACGATCTCGGTGTTGTCACCGGGCATCACCATCTCGGTGCCCTCCGGCAACGTCACCACACCGGTCACGTCGGTGGTGCGGAAGTAGAACTGCGGACGGTAGTTGTTGAAGAACGGCGTGTGCCGGCCACCCTCGTCCTTGGACAGGATGTAGACGCTGCCCTCGAAGTCGGTGTGCGGCGTGGTGGTGCCGGGCTTCACGACGACCTGACCGCGCTCGACGTCCTCACGCTTGATACCACGCAGCAGCAGCCCGACGTTGTCGCCGGCCTGTCCCTGGTCGAGCAGCTTGCGGAACATCTCCACACCGGTGACCGTGGTCTTGGTGCTGGCCGGCTTGATGCCGACGATCTCGACTTCCTCGTTCACGTTGATCACGCCGCGCTCGACACGACCGGTGACCACGGTGCCACGACCGGTGATGGTGAACACGTCCTCGACGGGCATCAGGAACGGCAGGTCGGTCTCGCGGACCGGGTCCGGGATCGACTCGTCGACCGCGTCCATCAGCTCCTCGACGGACTTGACCCACTTCTCGTCACCCTCAAGGGCTTTGAGCGCCGACACCTTGATGACGGGGGCGTCCTCGTCGAACTCCTGGGCGGCCAGCAGCTCGCGGACCTCCAGCTCGACGAGCTCCAGCAGCTCCTCGTCGTCGACCATGTCGGCCTTGTTCAGCGCGACCAGGATGTAGGGCACACCGACCTGACGGGCCAGCAGCACGTGCTCGCGGGTCTGCGGCATCGGGCCGTCTGTGGCCGCGACCACCAGGATCGCGCCGTCCATCTGGGCGGCACCGGTGATCATGTTCTTGATGTAGTCAGCGTGGCCCGGCGCATCGACGTGCGCGTAGTGACGCTTCTCGGTCTGGTACTCCACGTGGGAGATGTTGATCGTGATACCACGCTGACGCTCTTCGGGCGCGTTGTCGATCTGGTCGAACGCGCGCGACTCGTTGAGTGCGGGGTACTTGTCATGCAGGACCTTGGTGATAGCCGCGGTCAACGTGGTCTTGCCGTGGTCAACGTGACCGATGGTCCCGATGTTGACGTGCGGCTTCGTCCGCTCGAACTTCGCCTTCGCCACTTCTGTGTCCTCCTGGACTTGTTGGTGCTTGTTAAAGCAGTGTTGTTATTTCAGTTGTGCCGCGGTCGTGACCGGGCAAGGTTACTCCGTCGCCTTCGTTAGCTCACTCGCCGGTGGCCTTAGCGATGATCTCCTTCGACACATTCGCCGGAACTTCGGCGTAGCTGTCGAACACCATGGAGTAATTCGCCCGGCCTTGTGTCTTCGACCGCAGGTCGCCGACGTAGCCGAACATCTCCGACAGCGGCACGTGCGCTTTGACCACGCGCGCACCACTGCGTTCCTCCATGGCCTGGATCTGGCCACGGCGGGAGTTCAGGTCGCCGATCACGTCACCCATGTAGTCCTCGGGTGTGGTGACCTCGACGGCCATGATGGGTTCCAGGATGACCGGCTGTGCCTGCGCCGCAGCCTTTTTCATCACCTGAGAACCAGCGATCTTGAACGCCATCTCGGACGAGTCGACGTCGTGGTAAGCGCCGTCAAGCAGCGTCAGCTTGACGTTCACCAGCGGGTAGCCCGCCAGCACGCCGTACTGCATCGCGTCCTGCGCGCCGGCATCCACCGACGGGATGTACTCCCGGGGGATGCGGCCACCGGTGACCTTGTTCTCGAACTCGTAGGTCGCGCCATCCTCGCCGGTAAACGGCTCCAGGCTGACGAGGACCTTCGCGAACTGGCCCGAGCCACCGGTCTGCTTCTTGTGGGTGAACTCGACCTTGTCGACCGTGCGCTTGATGGTCTCCTTGTAGGCCACCTGCGGCTTGCCGACGTTGGCCTCGACCTTGAACTCGCGGCGCATCCGGTCCACCAGGATGTCCAGGTGCAATTCGCCCATGCCGCCGATGACGGTCTGCCCCGTCTCGTTGTCCTGGTGCACCTTGAAGGTCGGGTCCTCTTCGGCGAGCTTCTGGATGGAAAGGCTCAGCTTCTCCTGGTCGCTCTTGGTCTTGGGCTCGATGGCAACCTCGATGACCGGGTCCGGGAAGGTCATCGACTCCAGCACGACCTGGTGGTTGGGGTCGCTCAAGGTGTCACCTGTGGTGGTGTCCTTCAGCCCGATCACCGCGTAGATGTGACCGGCCGAGGCGGTCTCCACCGGGTTCTCCTTGTTGGAGTGCATCTGGAACAGCTTGCCCAGCCGCTCCTTCTTGCCCTTGGTGGCGTTGATGACCTGGCTGCCGGAGTCGACCTTGCCGGAGTACACCCGGACGTAGGTCAGCTTGCCGAAGAACGGGTGGGTCGCGACCTTGAACGCGAGTGCCGAGAACGGCTCGTCGGTCGACGGCTTGCGCGTGATCAACTCGTCTTCCTTGCCGGGAGCGTGGCCCACGGCAGGCGGCACGTCCAGCGGCGACGGCAGGTAGTCGATGACCGCGTCGAGCATCGGCTGCACGCCCTTGTTCTTGAACGCGCTACCGCACAGCACCAGGTACGCCTCGGAGCTGATCGTGAGCTTGCGCAGGGCTGCCTTGATCTCGTCGACCGTCAGTTCCTCGCCGCCGAAGTGCTTCTCCAGCAACGTTTCATCGGTCTCCGCCACGGCCTCGAGCAGCTTGTTGCGGTACTCGTCGGCCTTCTCCTGCAACTCGGCCGGAATGTCGATGGTGTCGTAGGTTTCGCCCAGCTTCGTCTCGCCGCGCCACACCTTGGCGTTCATCTCGACCAGGTCGACGACGCCCTCGAAGTCGCCCTCGGAGCCGACGGGCAGCTGGATCGGGATGACGTTGGCGCCAAGCCGGTCTTCCATCGTCTTCACCGAGAAGTAGAAGTCGGCACCGACCTTGTCCATCTTGTTGACGAAGCAGATGCGGGGCACGTCGTACTTGTCGGCCTGCCGCCAGACCTGCTCGGACTGCGGCTCGACACCTTCCTTGCCGTCGAACACCGCAACGGCGCCGTCCAGCACACGCAGGCTGCGCTCCACCTCGACGGTGAAGTCGACGTGCCCGGGGGTGTCGATGATGTTGATCTGGTTGTCGTTCCAGAAGCAGGTGGTGGCCGCGGAGGTGATGGTGATCCCGCGCTCCTGCTCCTGCTCCATCCAGTCCATGGTGGCGGCGCCGTCGTGCACCTCACCGATCTTGTAGCTGATACCGGTGTAGTAGAGGATGCGCTCGGTCGTCGTCGTCTTGCCGGCGTCGATGTGCGCCATGATTCCGATGTTGCGGACCTTGGTGAGGTCGGTCAGCACGTCCTTCTGTGCCACGGAAGTCTTCCCACTCTTTCGATTACTTGGTTAGTTCGCTGTATCCGCTCCGGCGACTCTGCCCTGTGGAGCCGGTCCCGCCCCTACCAGCGATAGTGCGCAAAGGCGCGGTTTGCCTCGGCCATCTTGTGGGTGTCCTCGCGTCGCTTGACGGCGGCACCCAGGCCATTGCTGGCATCCAGGATCTCGTTTGCCAGCCGCTCGATCATGGTCTTCTCACGACGCTGCTTGGAGAAGCTGACCAGCCAGCGCAGTGCCAGCGTGACCGAGCGCTCCGGACGGACCTCGACCGGCACCTGGTAGGTGGCACCACCGACGCGGCGGCTGCGCACCTCGAGTGCCGGCTTGACGTTGTCCATTGCGCGCTTCAGCGTGATCACCGGGTCAGTGCCGGTCTTGTCGCGAGCTTGTTCGAGCGCACCATAAACAATGCGTTCGGCCAGCGATTTCTTCCCGTCCAGCAGGACTTTGTTGACCAGCTGGGTGACCAGCTGCGAGCCGTAGACCGGGTCGTTGACCAGCGGGCGCTTCGGCGCGGGGCCCTTGCGCGGCATTAGCTCTTCTCCTTCTTGGCGCCGTAACGGCTGCGAGCCTGCTTGCGGTTCTTGACACCCTGGGTGTCCAGCGAGCCGCGAATGATCTTGTAACGCACACCCGGCAGGTCCTTCACACGACCACCACGCACCAGCACCATCGAGTGCTCCTGCAGGTTGTGACCCTCACCGGGGATGTATGCGGTGACCTCAACCTGGCTGGTCAGCTTGACACGCGCGACCTTCCGGAGCGCCGAGTTCGGCTTCTTCGGAGTCGTGGTGTACACGCGGGTGCATACCCCGCGGCGCTGCGGGCTGCCCTTGAGGGCCGCCGTCTTGACCTTGGCGACCTTGTCACGGCGACCCTTGCGGACCAGCTGCTGAATGGTTGGCATCTACCGGCTTTCTACTTCGTCATTGTCTTGCTGTGCGATTCTGGTGCTTTAAGTCTCTGTAGTGCAGTTACGCCCTTCCGCGGTCCCCCGCGGCCGGGTGTGTCGCACGCGCCCGCCGCAGAATCAATCCGTTGCGTAGTTGGCATGCGAATTGGCCCGGCGCGCGCGTCTTAGGTGAAGCGCCTAAAACCGCCAGGCACGAGCCACCACAATACCCGCCGCGAGTCGCGCAGGTCAAAGCGGCGACGTCGGGGTCCGGTGGGGCCACTCACCGGCCGCGATCACAGGGCCTGTTGTGTGCCGGATTCGCTGCGGCGCTCCATGCCCGCGGCCAGTCGCAGCACCATATCCGAGAACACCGAATCGGTGTCGATTTCGTCCATCACGCCGGTCATCTCCAGCAACACGAAGCCGTGCATCGCCGACCAGAATTCCAGCGCCGCGTAGAACGATTGCTCCAGGTCGAGCCCGTAGGACGACAGAACCGCGATCACCGGCGCGGCGGCCGCCCTGGTCGCGGCGGTGTATTCGGGATCGTCGCCGCCGCCCAGCGGCATCCGGGTGAAGGCCGAATACCGGCCCGGGTGGTGGTGGGCATAGCTGCGATACGCACTGGCCATCACCAACACCGCGTCGTCGCGGGCACGGCCTTCGCCAACCCTGTTGAGCATCAGGATGATGTCGTCGATCACCCGGATGCGCACCGTGCGGCGCAAGTCCTCCAGGCTGTCGACGTGGTTGTACAGCGACGGGCCTTTGGTCCCGAGCTGCGTGGCCAGGGCGTTGATCGTCAACGCGTCCCAGCCCTCGCGATCCAAGAAGGTGAGCGCGGCGTTGACGATGATCTCGCGGCTCAGCCTGCCGCCGCGGGCGGACGGCTTCGACCCGGCGCCCGACCGACTGGCCGGTGACTCCGGCTCAGCTGCCATGGCGACGTCCTTCGGTTGCATCGGCCCGGGTTGGTCGACGACTTCTAGTTAAAGCCACCCCGGAACGAAGAACTCTAGTCTGCCCAGGACGCGAACACGTAGGCTCTGCTCGAGCAGATCACGCGCCTGGCGAGAGGAGCACGGGAGTGAATTGGTCGATCCCCTCCCGAACCGTGGCGGCCTGCGCGGTCGCGATCGCCTTCACGTCCGCCGCCGGCGCACCGGCCGGGCATGCCAAAAACGGTGATACCCATGTCACCGGCATGGGTATCGAGCAGACGATCGACTGCAACGGCGCCACGCTGTTGGTCGACGGCACCAGAAACACGGTCAACGCGCTGGGGTCATGCTGGGCGATATCGGTGATGGGCTCGGGTCACACCGTCGTCGCCGACAACGTCGTCCACGACATCACCGTGTACGGCTCCAACGAGTCGATCTTCTACAAAAGCGGTGATCCGTTCGTCTGGGACCGCGGTCGCGAACTCGGCATGACCAATCGCATCAGTCACGTAGGGGGATGAGCCATATGCGCGACACCTTTGGCTCATCTCGCCGTCTGGCCGCAGCAGCCGGTGTGGCACTGTCCGCGATAGCGGTGTTCGGCATGGCGGGCTGCGCACCGAAGAACAACAGCACGGTGCCGTCGACCAGCTCGCCCACCTCGTCGAAACCGGCGCCGTCCACAACCAGCACAGGCGCCCAGTTCGACATCGGGAACACGATCAACTACGGATCACTGGGCACCACAACCACTCTCGATTGCGGCGACGGGAAGTCGCTGAACGTGGGCGGGTCCAACAACACGCTGACGGTGAAGGGCACCTGCGGAACGGTCAGCATCGGCGGCGCCGACAACAAGATCACCATCGACAAGATCGACAAGCAACTCAACGTGGTCGGGTTCAACAACACGATCAGCTACAAACAGGGCGACCCCAAGGTCGACAACCTCGGCAGCGGGAACACCATCAACAAGGCCGGTTAGTCTTACGCGGCAATGCCATTCGACATTCTGATCAACGGCGGCGGCATCGCCGGACCAAGCTTGGCCTTCTGGCTCACCAGACACGGCCATGCCGTCACGATCGCCGAACAGGCTGCTGCACTGCGCACCGGCGGGCAGGCCGTCGACTTTCGAGGGCCCGCGCTCACCGTGTTGGAGAAGATGGGCCTGCTCGAGCGGGTGCAGGCGAGCGCCACCCAAATGGGACCGCTGGTGCTGGTCAACAGCCGGGGCAAGGAAGTCGGCCGCTTACCCGCCGAAGTCATCAGCGGCGAGGTGGAGATTCACTGGGGCGATTTGACTCGCATCCTGTACGAAGCAGTGCGCAATGACGTCGATTACCGCTTCGGCGTTCGTGTTACGGCCCTCGCAGACAACGGCCAAGGGGTCGATGTCACCTTCAGCGACGGGTCGGCGGGCAGCTACCACCTCGTCATCGGCGCGGATGGGCTGCACTCCGGCACGCGCAGGTTGGTGTTCGGACCGGAAGAACGGTACGTCACCCAACTGGGTCAGTGTTTCGGATTCTTCGACATCGAAAACCGTCTGCGGCTTGACCATTGCGGCATGGCCTACATCGATGCCGGCCGAACCGCGGCCCTACAGGGCATCGACCCTGACAAGCCGGCCCGAGCGAGCTTGTTCCTCAGCGACCCTCACATCGCCTTCGACTACCGCGACACCGAAGGCAACAAAAGGCTGTTCGTCGAGAGGTACGCGGGGATGGGATGGGAAGTTCCCACGTTGCTCGACGGCCTCGCCGAGGCTGCCGAGGTGTACTTCGATTCGATCGCGCAGGTCCACCTGGATTCGTACGCCCGTGGCCGGGTCTGCCTGACTGGCGATGCGGCCTGGTGCGCATCGCCACGCTCGGGCATGGGCACGACGCTCGCGCTGGTCGGCGTCTACGTGCTGGCTCACGAAATGCAGGCGGCGGGTGACGATTACGCCGCGGCGTTCGCCCGATACCAGCGACGGCTCGCGCCGTATGTCGCGCGGTGTCAGAAGCTCGCGATCAACGCCCTGAGAACCGAACGCGTCTCCTCGGGCCGACTTGCCACGCTGCGCAACGTCGCTCTCCGGATGCTCCGCATCCCAGGCGTCAGCAAGCTGGTCGCCCGGCAGTCGCTGGCGGTGGCGCGTACCTTCAGCCTGCCTGACTACTGAGCCGCCGCGCCGTGGCGACCGGCGCCGGCGGCGAAACGTCCGGCACCTGCCGCAGCTTCGGCGGCTACCCGGGAGATGCTGGCGAATTCGTAGTCCAGCGCCTCTCTTTCGGGTATCCCCCACTGATGCAACGCCGACAGCCGATCCGATCGCATGCACTGCTGCGGCAGCGCGGCCAACTCGGCGGCGAGCTCCTCCGCGGCTGCACGCGCTTGCCCTTTGGGCACAACACGATTCGCCAGGCCGATCGCCAGCGCTTCGGCGGCGTCGACCCCACGACCGGTGAGGATCATGTCCGCCGCCCGGCTCTGTCCGATCAGCCGAGGCAGCCGGACCGTGCCACCGTCGATCAGCGGTACTCCCCACCGACGGCAGAACACCCCGAACACGGCGTCCTCCTCGGCGACTCGCAGATCGCACCACAATGCCAGCTCCAGACCGCCCGCGACCGCGTAGCCACTGACCGCGGCAATCACGGGCTTTGACAACACCATTCGCGTCGGCCCCATCGGGCCGGGGCCGGTCCGGTGCACAGCGTTGGCGTGTGGCGTGCCGAACGCTTTCAAATCCGCTCCGGCGCAGAAGGTTCCGTGATCGCCCCACAGCACTGCGACCGATGCGTTGTCGTCACGGTCGAACTCCTCGAACGCCTCGAACAGTCCGTTAGCGGTTGGGCCGTTGACCGCGTTGCGGGCCTCGGGCCGGTCGAGGATCACGGTGGTCACCGGACCATGACGTTCTACGCGTACCGGATCGCTCATGTCGCCTCCACTAGTCGGATACCATCGCGCCGCTGCAGCAGTTCAGCGGCGAAGTCGTTGTAGGCGGCTCGCAGCCGCGAGCCCGGCCAGTCCGCGGGCAGCAATTCCTCCGGCAGCACCGGGTCGGTCAACAAGTGGCGCACCATCGCGGCGGCCACCACGAAACCAGCGGGAACATCCGTGGCGTCCGACATCTCGGCGAGTAACCGGTGACCGGTGCGAGCCCACGACGGCAGATCCCACAGCTGGCCGGCCAACTCGGCGGGGTCATCGTCGCGGGCCCGCATGATGCGTACCCGGGCGCGATCCTCGTCGGCCAGCTCGAGCTCGAGGTTGTCCGGCCGCATCCACACGCCTTCACGGAGCTCGCCGAAACGCTTGTGATGCAGAGTTGTTCGCAAGGCGGCGCGGGTGCGGGCATCGGTGCCGATGCTGGTGACGATCAACGTGGTCCAGTAGCCGTGCCACGGCCGCAGCTGGGGGCGCATCGCGTCGTCCTGCCTGCGCTGGCGAGCGAGCAGTCGGTCAGCGAGCCGGTAGCCGTCGGCGGACCGGACCAGGTCGCCGGCGCTGACCATCCGGGTCAACGCGACTCGCAACGTGGCTTCCTTGATGCCGAAGTCATTGGTGAGCCTGATCAATTCGGCCGCGCTGGCCCACGCCGGATGGGCGCCGAGCAGCACGCTGAGCACCACCGACCGGGCGGGCATGCGGGCCAGCGATTTCGGCATGTCGTTACACCTGGGACGCGCGCCGGCCGTAATCACCGAACGGCTCGTCGCGGTGCTTGACCGCCTCACGGAAGCCGTGCTCCACGGCATCGGCGACGAATGCGTGGCCCTCGGGCGTGTGCCGGGCGACACCGTCGAACACCGTGCTGACCATTCGGCTGGTGGCCACACCCTGTTGCAGCAGTGCGGAATTGAGCGCGAGTTTGACCATGATCAGCTGGTTGACCGGCACCGCGGCGATCCGCTCCACCAGGCGTTCGGTGCGCTCGTCGAGGTCTTTCGGGTCCGGCGCCTCTACTGCCAGACCCCACTCGGCCGCCTGAGCGCCGGTGATGCAATCCCCGGTCAGCAGAAGACGTTTGGCGCGCTGGTCGCCCAGTCGGTGCGCCCACATTCCGGCGGCCGGCACTCCCCAGACCCGGGTCGGCGGATAGCCGATCTTCGCGTCGGACGCGGCGATCACCTGGTCGGCGTGCAGCGCGATATCGGTGCCGCCGGCCACGCAGTAGCCGTGGATCTTGACCACTGTCGGCTTGTCCGCGTGCAACAGGCTGGAAAAGCCGCGCACGAAGCGACTCATCATCTGATAGTCGATCATCGGATCCCACGGCTGATTCGGTAAATGGTTGACCGCCTGGGTTTTACCGTCCAGCGAGGTTCCGTGGTAGGCACCGGTGCCGCCGGCCGAGCCGGTGCGATCGGCGTATGCGCTCAGATCGAAACCCGCGCAAAAACCTTCGCCACGGCCGGAGACCAGGATGACGTGCACATTTGGATCCAGATCCGCACGCTCCACCAAAGCCGAGAGCTCCAGCGGGGTGTCGGCGATGATCGCGTTGCCCTTGTCGGGCCGGTTGAAGGTGATTCGCGCAACCCGGTCGGTGACCTCATAGGTCATCGTCTTCAAGTTGTCGAAGTCGACCGGTCGGATCGCGTGGCTCTGCATCGTCGTCGGCCCGTCATCCTTTTACCAGAGCACGCTCGATGATCGGCGCGAGATCCAACCCGGCGGGCATGGTTCCGAAAGCACCGCCCCACTGGCGCTGGAGCCGAGTGGCCAGGAACGCTTCGGCCACGGCCGGATGCCCGTGCCGCACCAGCAGCGAGCCCTGCAGCGCCAGGCAGATGTCCTCGGCGACCTTGCGGGCCCGGTATTGAATCGACTCGACGTCGCCGAGTTGTGGGCGCAGTTGCTCCACGTGACGATCCAGCCGGGCGTCCTGGCCGGTGCTCTTGGCCAGCTCGTCGAACAGCACCTCAATGCATTCCGGCCGAGTTGCCATGGCGCGCAACGTATCCAGTGCGCTGACGTTCCCAGAGCCTTCCCAGATGCCCATCAGCGGCGCCTCACGGTACAGCCGCGGCATCCCGGACTCCTCGACATAGCCGTTGCCGCCCAGGCACTCCATCGCTTCGCCGGCGTGCGGCGTCGCCCGCTTGCACACCCAATACTTGCTGGCGGCCAGGCCGATACGGCGCAGCAGCGTCTCGGTCTCATCCCCGCGCACCGCACTGTCGGTGGCACCGGCCATCCGCATCGCCACCATGGTGGCGGCCTCGGCCTCGACAGCCAGGTCGGCCAACACGTTGCGCATCAGCGGCTGATCGATCAGATAGGCGCCAAATGCCTTGCGGTGCTGGGCGTGGTGAACCGCCTGGGTGAGGCCCGTCCGCATGCTCGTTGCACTGCCCAGCGTGCAGTCCAGCCGGGTGAGGTTGACCATCTCGATGATGGTCGGCACGCCGCGGCCCTCCTCGCCGACCAGCCATGCGGTGGCGCCGTCGTACTCGACCTCGCTGGAAGCGTTGGCGTTGTTGCCGAGCTTGTCCTTGAGCCGCTGCAGGCGCATCCGGTTGCGGCTGCCGTCGGGCAGGATCCGCGGCAGGAAGAAGCAGGACAGCCCATCCGGAGCCTGCGCGAGCACCAGGAAGATGTCGCACATCGGTGCGGACGTGAACCACTTGTGGCCGGTCAGCCGGTAGGTGCCGTCACCGTTGGGGGTCGCCTCGGTGGTGCCGGCACGCACGTCGGAGCCGCCCTGCTTTTCGGTCATCGACATTCCGGCGGTGATCCCGACTTTGCTTGTCGGCAGCTTCAATTCCGGGTCGTATTCGCGGCTGGTCAGCAAGGGCTCGTAGATCGCCGCGAGCTCGGGGTTGAACCGCAGCGCCGGAACCACGGCGTAGGTCATCGAGATCGGGCACATGTGGCCGGGCTCGGCGGTCCAGACGCTGGTCTTGGCCGCGCGCACCACGTGCGCGCCCGGCCGGTCGTCGGCCCACGGCGCCGCGTGTAGTCCATGCTCGAGCGCGACCCGCATCAGCTCGTGGTAGGCCGGGTCGTATTCGACCTCGTCGATGCGGTGACCGTAGCGGTCGTGGGTGCGCAGGATGGGCCGGTTGCGTTGAGCCAGCTCGCCCCAGCGCTGGGCCTGCCGGGAACCGGAAATGGCGCCGATAGCGGTCACCTCGTCGAGGCCCCATTGCCCGCCTTCGCGGATCAGCGACTCGACAAGAACCGGCGACGATGCCGGGTTGTGCTCCTCCAGCAGTGGGACCTGGTTGATGACGGCATGAGTGTCTGGCATGCCCCCAATATTACATTTTTTCTACAACCGCACAAGAGGTGTAATGCTCAACGGGGATGGCCGGCGAAGAACTCCCACAGCTTGGCGGTGGCGAAGTCCGGCCAGCGGTGGCCACCATCGCCGACGGTGACCAGTACCACGCCGCGATGACCAGCGCAGGCAGCGCTCGACGTAGTGACCGAACCGGTGGTCGTCTCGGTCGGCGGCTGACATTGATCGACCTTGCGCCACACCGCATTCAACTCCGGGACCGGTGGGCCGTTGATATGCGCGAAGCCGCGGCCCTCGCCGCCGCCGTACGGCACCATCGGATCCGCGGTGCCGTGAATCGCCATGACCGACAACGGGTGTGGCGACCGGCACGGGTCCAGCTGTGTCCCGGCCACCGGTCCGATCGCGGCGAACAGCGTGGTGTTGCAGGCCAGCGTGTACGACATGATGGCGCCGTTACTCATCCCCGTGGCATACACGCGAGAGGCGTCGATGCTGACATTTCTTGTGACATCGGCAACGGCCGCGGTGATAAACGCAACGTCGTCGATGTTCTCCCGGGCGGGCTTGCCGCAGCAGCCTCCGCCGTTGACGTTCCAGGCCCGCTTGACGCCGTCGGGATAGGCGACGACGAACTTCGATGAATCGGCCAATTGATCCCAGCCGTAGGATCTTTCGGCCTGTTCGGCGCTGCCGTAACCACCGTGCAGCACGACGACCAGCCCCGCCGGCGCGGACAGCCCCGAAGGCTTGTGCAGCCGATAAACCCGATCCTTTCCGCCGACGCCGATGGTGTGGATGCTGGTGCCCTCGATGAAGCCCGACGGTGGCGTTGGGTGCAGGACGGCACAACTCGCGACAACCAGCACGACGCCCAGCAGCGTCGCGACCCGACGAAGCATCTCAGGCGCTCGTCTTCTCCCGCAGGAACGCAATGTCGTCTTTGCGTCCCTCCTCGGCGGTCTCGCAGATCACCGGTGCATCCGCGGCCTTGACCACCGCCACCAGCAATTCGGGATCGATCTGCCCGGTGCCGAAATTGGCATGCCGGTCGCGGCCCGAACCTGCCGAATCCTTGGAGTCGTTGCAGTGCACCAGGTCGATGCGACCGGTGATGCCCTTGATCCGGTCGACGGAGTCGACCAGCGTCTCCCCTGCCGCCCAGGCGTGGCAGGTGTCGAGGCAGAAGCCGATTCCCTTGTCGCCGATGACATCCCAGAGCCGGGCGATGGTCTCGAAATGGCGGGCCATTGCGTGATCTCCGCCCGCGGTGTTTTCGAGATACACCGGGACCTTCGTCTCCAGCTGGTCGAGTGCCTTACCCCAACGCTGGAACCCCTCGTCGAGGTCGGTGTCTTCGGAGACGTGGCCGCCGTGCACGATGACCGCGGCGGCGCCGATCTGAGCCGCCGCATCGCAGGTGTCCTGCAGGATCTTGCGCGACGGGATCCGCACCCGGTTGTTCGCCGAGGCGACGTTGATCAGGTAGGGCGCGTGCACGTAGATCGGCAGGGCTGCGGCCTTGAGTTCTGCCGCGTCGTCGCGCGGTTTGGGCGCCTTCCAGCTCTGCGGGTTGCCGAGGAAGATCTGCACGACATCGGCATTCTCGGCCGCGGCCGCGGCCAGCGGATCCTGGGGGCTGACGTGTGAACCGATAAGCACGTCGCCAGTCTAGTGAGGGAGCCGGACAGGCTGGCCCGAAACATGCGGCTGGCCGCACAGAAACCCGAGACCGAAACTGCGGCTGGCCGCACACCCGGCAGACGCACCGGGACGAAAAAGCCCCGGGGGAAACCCGGGGCTTTTTCGATTGTTGACTTACCGGTAGTCGGAGTAGCCGTAGTCGTCCAGCGGAACCGCGGCTCCGGTGGCCTGACCGAAGTCCGGGCTGTAGTACTGATCCTCGTAGGACGGGATCGTGTACGCCGCAGCGCGGGCTTCCTCGGTCGGCTGCACCTGGATGTTGCGGTACCGGTTGATGCCGGTACCGGCCGGGATCAGCTTTCCGATGATCACGTTCTCCTTCAGACCCTGCAGCTTGTCGCTGCGGCAGTTGATCGCCGCATCGGTCAGCACACGCGTGGTCTCCTGGAACGACGCCGCCGACAGCCACGAGTCGGTGGCCAGCGACGCCTTGGTGATACCCATCAGCACCGGACGACCGGCGGCGGGCTCGGTGCCCTCGGCCACCACCCGGCGGTTCGACGCCTCGAACTCGGCACGGTCGATCAGCGAGCCGGGCAGGAACTCCGTCGAGCCCGAGTCGATGATGGTCACCCGGCGCAGCATCTGCCGGACGATCACCTCGATGTGCTTGTCGTGGATCGACACACCTTGGGCGCGGTAGACCTCCTGGACCTCCTTGGTCAGGTGGATCTGCACCTCGCGGGGGCCCTGCACGCGCAGCACCTCGTGCGGGTCGGCCGAGCCTTCCATCAGCTGCTGGCCCACCTCGACGTGGTCGCCGTCGGAAAGCAGCCGCTCGGAGCCGTCCTCGTGCTTGAACACCCGCAGGCGCTGACGCTTGGACAGCTTGTCGTAGACCACTTCCTCGCCGCCATCGTCAGGAACGATGGTGATCTTGTAGAAGCGCTCGCCGTCCTCCAGGCGCACCCGTCCGGTGACATCGGCGATCGGTGCCTTACCGCGCGGCACGCGGGCCTCGAACAGCTCCTGCACACGGGGCAGACCGCCGGTGATGTCCTCACCGACACCACCCTGGTGGAAGGTACGCATGGTCAGCTGCGTGCCGGGCTCACCAATCGATTGCGCCGCAACGATACCCACGGCTTCACCGATGTCGACCAGCTTGCCGGTGGCCATCGAGCGTCCGTAGCAGGTCGCACACACACCGGTACCGGTGGTGCAGGTCAGCACGGAGCGGACCTTGACCTGCGTGATGCCCGCCGCCAGCAGCGCCTCGATCTGCGGATCACCCAGGTCCTCGCCACGAGCGACGACGACGTTGCCCGCCTCGTCGACCGCGTCGGTACCCAAAGTCCGTGCGTAGGCCGAGGTTTCGATGTGCGGGTCACGGATCAGCGTGCCGTCGGGCTGACGCTCGGCCAGCTCGACGAGGATGCCGCGCTCGGTACCGCAGTCGGTCTCGCGGACGATGACATCCTGGCTCACGTCGACCAGACGACGGGTCAGGTAACCCGAGTCGGCGGTACGCAATGCGGTGTCCGCCAGACCCTTCCGTGCGCCGTGGGTGTTGATGAAGTACTCCAACACCGTCAGGCCTTCACGGAACGACGACTTGATCGGCCGCGGGATGAACTCACCCTTCGGGTTGGTCACCAGACCCTTCATGCCGGCCAGCGTCCGCGTCTGGGTGAAGTTACCGGTGGCACCCGAGTCGACGATCGTGATGATCGGGTTGTCGGCCGGGTAGTGCTCCCGCAGCGCCTCACCAACCTCGTCGGTGGCTTCCTTCCAGATCTCCACCAAGGCCTCGTTGCGTTCGTCGTGGTTCAAAGCACCACGCTGGAACTGCTTTTCGACCTTGTCGGCGCGCTCTTCGTAGGCGTCGAGGATCTCGGCCTTGTTCGGCGGCACCAGCACGTCGGCCATCGAGACGGTGACACCCGATCGGGTGGCCCAGTGGAAGCCGGCGTCCTTGAGCTTGTCGACGGTCTGAGCGACCACGATCATCGGGTAGCGCTCGGCCAGGTCGTTGATGATCGCAGCCTGCACCTTCTTGTGCATCTGCTTGTCCACGAACGGGTACGCCACCGGAAGCAACTCGTTGAAGAGCACTCGGCCCAGCGTGGTTTCGGCGATCCAGGAATCGCCTGGGCGCCAGCCGTTTTGGCCGAATCGCTCGGCCTCGATCTCGGCAGGCGGACGCAGCTGGGTCAGCCGCACCTTGATCTTGGCACGCACGCTCAACGCGCCGCGGTCCATCGCCATGATGGCCTCGGACGGTGAGGCGTACACACCCGACTCCGGACGGTCCTTCGCGGCAGGCCGGTATTCGCCGGTGTCGCCGGGGATCTCGGTGGTCAGGAAGTACAACCCGGTCACCATGTCCAGTCGCGGCATGGCCAGCGGGCGACCCGAAGCCGGCGACAGGATGTTGTTGCTCGACAGCATCAAGATGCGGGCCTCGGCCTGCGCCTCGGCGCTCAGCGGCAGGTGCACGGCCATCTGGTCACCGTCGAAGTCGGCGTTGAACGCCTCACACACCAACGGGTGCAGCTGAATAGCCTTGCCCTCCACCAGCTGTGGCTCGAAGGCCTGGATGCCGAGGCGGTGCAGAGTCGGTGCGCGGTTCAGCAGCACCGGGTGCTCGGCGATGACCTCTTCGAGCACGTCCCACACCTGCGGACGCTGACGCTCGACCATGCGCTTGGCGCTCTTGATGTTCTGCGCGTGGTTGAGGTCCACGAGTCGCTTCATGACGAACGGCTTGAACAGCTCGAGCGCCATCAGCTTGGGCAGACCACACTGGTGCAGCTTGAGCTGCGGGCCGACCACGATGACCGAACGGCCGGAGTAGTCCACCCGCTTACCGAGCAGGTTCTGACGGAACCGACCCTGCTTACCCTTGAGCAGATCCGACAGCGACTTGAGCGGACGGTTGCCCGGTCCGGTGACCGGACGGCCACG
Organism: uncultured Actinomycetota bacterium; assembly: GCA_963815995.1. Taxonomy (GTDB): domain Bacteria; phylum Actinomycetota; class Actinomycetes; order Mycobacteriales; family Mycobacteriaceae; genus Mycobacterium. The sequence goes on along the minus strand of CAWFIR010000017.1, from coordinate 85,268 downwards.
ACGGCCGTTGTCGAACAGCGCGTCAACCGACTCCTGCAGCATCCGCTTCTCGTTGTTGACGATGATCTCGGGCGCGCCGAGGTCGATCAGCCTCTTGAGCCGGTTGTTGCGGTTGATCACGCGGCGGTACAGGTCGTTGAGGTCGGAGGTCGCGAAGCGGCCACCGTCGAGCTGAACCATCGGGCGCAGTTCCGGCGGGATCACCGGGACCGCGTTGAGCACCATGCCCATCGGCGAGTTGCGGTTGGTCTGGAACGCCGCGACGACCTTCAGCCGCTTGAGGGCGCGAAGCTTCTTCTGCCCCTTGCCGTTCTTGATGACGTCACGCAGTATCTCGGCCTCGGCGTCGATGTCGAAGGTCTCGATCAGCTTCTGGATCGACTCCGCGCCCATGGCACCGGTGAAGTACTCGCCGTAACGGTCGATGAGCTCGCGGTAGAGGTTCTCGTCGACGATCAGCTGCTTGGGAGCCAACTTGGTGAAGGTGTTCCAGATGTCCTCCAGCCGGTCCAGCTCACGCTGTGCCCGGTCGCGGAGCTGACGCATCTCACGCTCGCCACCGTCCCGAACCTTGCGCCGCGCATCGGCTTTGGCGCCCTCGGCCTCCAACTCGGCCAGGTCTGCTTCCAGCTTCTGCGCGCGCGCCTCGAGGTCGGCGTCGCGCTGGTCCTCGACCGCTTTGCGCTCGACGACCATCTCCGCCTCGAGGGTGGACAGCTCGTTGTGCCGCATCTCGTCGTCGACGGCGGTGATCACGTAGGCGGCGAAGTAAATGATCTTCTCGAGATCCTTCGGCGCCAGGTCGAGCAGATAGCCCAACCGCGACGGCACGCCCTTGAAGTACCAGATGTGGGTCACCGGCGCGGCGAGCTCGATGTGGCCCATCCGCTCACGACGCACCTTGGCGCGAGTCACCTCGACGCCACAGCGCTCACAGATGATGCCCTTGAAGCGGACGCGCTTGTACTTGCCGCAGTAGCACTCCCAGTCGCGAGTGGGTCCGAAGATCTTCTCGCAGAACAGGCCGTCCTTCTCCGGCTTCAGCGTGCGGTAGTTGATGGTCTCCGGCTTTTTGACCTCACCGAAGGACCAGTTGCGGATGTCCTCCGCGGTGGCCAGGCCGATGCGGAGTTCATCGAAGAAGTTGACGTCTAACACGTAACTCCCTTTCCCCTTGCGGGACTAGAAAAAAAATTAGGCCAAATCCTCAACCGAGGCAGATTCGTTGCGGGACAGGTTGATTCCCAGGTTCGCAGCAGCGCGCTCCAGGTCCTCGTCGTCGCCGTCGCGCATCTCGATGGCCGCGCCGTCACTGGACAGCACCTCGACGTTGAGGCATAGCGACTGCAGTTCTTTGAGCAGCACCTTGAACGACTCGGGGATGCCCGGCTCGGGGATGTTCTCGCCCTTGACGATCGCCTCGTACACCTTGACCCGCCCGACGGTGTCGTCGGACTTGATGGTCAACAGCTCCTGCAGCGTGTACGCGGCGCCGTAGGCCTGCATGGCCCAGCACTCCATCTCACCGAACCGCTGACCACCGAACTGCGCCTTACCGCCCAACGGCTGTTGGGTGATCATCGAGTACGGGCCGGTGGACCGAGCGTGAATCTTGTCGTCCACCAAGTGGTGCAGCTTCATGATGTACATGAAGCCGACCGTCACCGGGTACGGGAACGGCTCACCGCTGCGTCCGTCGAACAGCACCGCCTTGCCGTCCTTGTTGACCAGCACATCGCCGTCGCGGTTGGGCAGCGTCGAGGCCAGCAGGCCCTGCAGCTCCTCTTCCTTGGCGCCGTCGAACACCGGCGTCGCCACGATGGCATCCGGCTCCGAATTGTGCAGGCCCGCAGGCAGGTTCGCGGCCCAGTCGGGCGACCCGTCGATGCTCCAGCCAGCCTTGGCCACCCACCCGAGGTGCGTCTCCAAGATCTGGCCGATGTTCATCCGTCGCGGCACACCGTGGGTGTTCAAGATGATGTCCACCGGGGTGCCGTCCGGGAGGAACGGCATGTCCTCGACGGGCAGGATCTTGCCGATGACACCCTTGTTGCCGTGGCGTCCGGCCAGCTTGTCACCGTCGGAGATCTTGCGCTTCTGGGCGACGTAGACGCGGACCAGCTCGTTGACGCCGGCCGGCAGCTCGTCGTCGTCCTCGCGGGAGAACACCCGGATGCCGATCACCTTGCCGGACTCACCGTGCGGCACCTTCAGTGAGGTGTCGCGGACCTCGCGGGCCTTCTCACCGAAGATGGCACGCAGCAACCGCTCCTCCGGGGTCAGCTCGGTCTCACCCTTCGGGGTGACCTTGCCGACCAGGATGTCGCCGTCGCGAACCTCGGCGCCGATGCGGACGATGCCGCGCTCGTCGAGGTCAGCCAGCACCTCGTCAGAGACGTTCGGGATGTCCCGAGTGATCTCCTCGGCACCCAGCTTGGTGTCGCGGGCATCGATCTCGTGCTCCTCGATGTGGATCGAGGTGAGCACGTCCTCCTCAACCAGGCGGTTGGACAGGATGATCGCGTCCTCGTAGTTGTGGCCTTCCCACGGCATGATCGCCACCAGCAGGTTCTTGCCCAGCGCCATCTCACCGTTGTCGGTGCATGGCCCGTCGGCGATGACCTGGCCGGCCTCGACCCGCTCGCCGCCGTCCACGATCGGACGCTGGTTGGCGCAGGTGCCGTGGTTCGACCGGGCGAACTTGCGCATCCGGTAGGTGTGCCGGGTGCCGTCGTCGGCCATCACGGTGATGTAGTCGGCCGACACCTCCTCGATCACGCCCGCCTTCTCGGCGACGACGACGTCGCCGGCGTCGATCGCGGCACGCAACTCCATGCCGGTACCCACCAGCGGTGCCTCGCTGCGCACCAGCGGAACCGCCTGGCGCTGCATGTTGGCACCCATCAGGGCGCGGTTGGCGTCGTCGTGCTCGAGGAACGGAATCATCGCGGTGGCCACCGAGACCATCTGGCGCGGCGAGACGTCCATGTAGTCGACCTCGGCGGAGGAGACGTACTCGACCTCGCCGCCCTTGCGTCGAACCAGCACGCGCGTCCTCGAGGAACCGGCCCTTGTCGTCGATCGGCGAGTTGGCCTGCGCGACGACGTGGCGGTCTTCCTCGTCGGCGGTCAGATACTGGATCTCGTCGCTGACCACACCGTCGTTCACCTTGCGGTACGGCGTCTCGATGAAGCCGAACGGGTTGACCCGCGCGTATACCGACAGCGACCCGATCAGACCGATGTTCGGGCCTTCCGGGGTCTCGATCGGACACATCCGGCCGTAGTGGCTGGAGTGCACGTCGCGGACCTCCAGGCCGGCGCGCTCACGGGACAGACCACCGGGGCCCAGCGCCGACAGGCGGCGCTTGTGGGTCAGGCCCGACAGCGGGTTGTTCTGGTCCATGAACTGCGAGAGCTGGCTGGTGCCGAAGAACTCCTTGATTGCGGCGACCACCGGCCGGATGTTGATCAGGGTCTGCGGCGTGATCGCCTCGACGTCCTGAGTCGTCATCCGCTCGCGGACCACCCGCTCCATCCGGGACATGCCGACCCGGATCTGGTTCTGGATCAGCTCACCGACCGTGCGCAGACGACGGTTGCCGAAGTGGTCGATGTCGTCGGTCTCCACGGGGACCTCGACGCCGCCGGGGACGGTCATCGTGGTCTGGCCCTCGTGCAGGCGCACCAGGTATTCGACGGTCGCGACGACGTCTTCTTCGGTCAGCGTGGTCGAAGACGTCTCGGCCGGCGTGGCGCTCAGCCCCAGCTTCTTGTTGATCTTGTAACGACCAACGCGGGCCAGGTCGTAGCGCTTCTCCTTGAAGAACAGGTTCTCCAGCAGGGTCTGCGCCGACTCCTTGGTCGGCGGCTCGCCCGGACGCAGCCGGCGGTAGATCTCCAGCAGCGCCTCGTCGGGGCCCGAGGTGGGGTCGCGCTCCAGCGTCTGCATCATGATCTCGGAGAACCCGAAGCGCTCCCGGATCTGCTCGTTGCTCCAGCCCAGCGCCTTGAGCAGCACGGTGACGGCCTGGCGACGCTTGCGGTCGATGCGGACACCGACGGTGTCGCGCTTGTCGATGTCGAACTCCAGCCACGCACCGCGGCTCGGGATCACCTTGACGCTGTGCAGCACCTTTTCGGTGGACTTGTCGATGGTGTCGTCGAAGTACACACCGGGCGAGCGGACCAGCTGGCTGACCACCACGCGCTCGGTCCCGTTGATGATGAAGGTGCCCTTCTCGGTCATCATCGGGAAGTCACCCATGAACACCGTCTGGCTCTTGATCTCACCGGTGTTGTTGTTGATGAACTCCGCGGTGACGAACAGCGGGGCGGCGTACGTCATGTCCTTGTCTTTGCACTCGTCGACCGGGGCCTTGACCTCGTCGAACCGTGGATCGGAGAAGGACAGCGACATGGAGCCCGAGAAGTCCTCGATCGGGGACAGCTCGTAAAGCACCTCTTCAAGACCACCCGTCGGCTTGGCGTCACCGCGCGCGGCGGCGATTTCGCGCCAACGCGGCGCGCCGACCAACCACTCGAACGAGTCGGTCTGCACGTCCAACAGGCCCGGAACCTCGAGCGGTTCGCGCAGCTTGGCGAACGAAACCCGATCGGGCGCTCCGGGTACGGAGCTGTTGGAGGAGTTGGAACTTTGAGGGGACTTCTTGCTCTGGCGGGAGACTGCCAAGATGCATCCTTCCAGCACCTCACGCGACTTTAGACCCGGCGGCCACCGGGAACCGTTCGCCGCTATAACTTTGTCGGTTCGGCTGGCGAACGATCTGTCCCATCTCACGCACCAAGCTAGATCGCTGAATCAGCGAAAGCTCAGGCTAGGACCACGGTGTCATGTGGCGGGTGAGGAGGGCAGGAGGCAGCCAGCGCAACGTCCAACAATAGCGCAGGACGGCGCATTCCTCAACTACCGCGCTCGGGCCTCATCATTCTGACGGTATCGGCGCTGGCTGGCGTCTCGACATTCCCGTGCATTCATTCTGCCCAACAGATTGACCCCTTCGGGCGCTTCCGTCAAGAGGTGACGCGCGAAGATTGTGGAAGAACTCCTTCCGGGTCAGGCCTACCGGGCTCGCGCGTCAGTACCCGCGCTGAGTCGGGATCGAGGCGGTGTCGGGGTCCTCGTCGCGGTGCCGGGCGCGAGGGTCGGCTTGAGCGCCGTTGGTCTTGAATGAGTCGAGGATGGCTGCCTGTGCGTCCTTGGGCAGCAGGTGCAGGTTCTCCCGGACCCGGGCCTGGCGGCGGGCGACCGCCTTGCGCTCCGGCATGCCGGGGGTGGCCAGGATCTGCGGCGGCACGCCCTCGATCTCCTCGACGCCGCCGTCGACGTGGCCGGCCTCCAAGTGGGCCTGCTCCTCGGCCATCGTGGCCTCGTCCTTTTCCTCCGACATGCCGATCGGGCCGATACGGCGCCCGTTGAGGAACTGCTTGACAACCGGCTCGTCGCTGGTCAACAGCACCTCACGCGGGCCGAACATCACCAGCTTGCGACGGAACAGCATGCCCATGTTGTCGGGCACCGTGCGGGCGATGTTGATGTTGTGCGTCACGATCAGGATCGTGCAGTCGATCTGAGCGTTGATGTCGATCAGCAACTGGCTCAGGTAGGCGGTACGGACCGGATCCAGACCCGAGTCCGGCTCGTCACAGAGAATGATCTGCGGGTCGAGCACCAGCGAGCGGGCCAAGCCGGCGCGCTTGCGCATACCACCGGAGATCTCACCGGGGAACTTCTTCTCATCGCCGCCGAGACCCACCATCTCCAGCTTCTCCATGACGACGTCACGGATCTCGCCTTCCTTCTTCTTGGTGTGCTCCCGCAACGGGAAGGCGGTGTTGTCGTAGAGGTTCATCGAGCCGAACAACGCGCCGTCCTGGAACATCACACCGAACAGGGTGCGGATGTCGTAAAGCTCCTTGGCCGAGCACTCGGTGATGTCGGTGCCGTCGACCAGGATCGAGCCGCGCTCCGGGCGCAGCAGGCCGATCAGCGACTTCAGAGAAGACCGATTTACCCGTACCGGACGGGCCCAGCAAAACGCTGACCTCGCCCTCCGGGATCTCCAATGTGACGTCTTCCCAGATTCGCTGGGACCCGAAGGACTTCGTCAGTCCCTCGACCGAGATACCGATGCCCATGCGAAACCCTCCCGCTGATGTTGCTCATAGCAGCCCAAGCCCAGCTTGTGGCTTGAGTCACTGTAGCGCACAGGTCGGCCGGTTTTGATCAGTCCTGCGGCGCCCAATTTCCGTGAAATCCCATCGGTACGCGCTGCGGCAAGTGGACCGTTGCCACCGATTCGCACGTTTGCGCATCGAGCAGCAGCAGCTGGCCCTCATCACGTCCGCGGTGATACGCGTAACCCATCAGAATTCCGTCGTCCTCAGACAAGCTAGCCGACCCGGCTGCGGGACGCGGGACGAACGACATTTCGCCGATCAACAGCTCGGGGTCGAGCGGAGCAATCATGCTCGATCCGGTCTGGTAGTCGTGCTTGTACAACGCCGACGACATTTTCGATCTGCCTGAGTCGACGAAGCCGCCGCCGATGCCCACGGTGTAGCCGAACCGATGCCGGCTGCCCAGCAGGGCCTCGTTGATCCGGGGAAATTCCTGCGAGCGGTCGTCGCGGCGTTCGCTGGTCACCGCTCCGGTCGTCAGGTTGATGGTCCACCGGTCCAAGGTGGGCGCGGTGTCGCCGGGTCCCCGACGGTCGCGGTCGAACATCCGCTCATAGCGGACCACGTCGAGCACCAGCACTTCGTGGGAGTTGCGGACCTCGGAGTAGGCATTCAGCGGGTGGTAGACGTAGCAGGGTTCGATCTCGAACCACCGCACGTCGCTGTTGCCGCCGTCGCGGGGCATGACGCCGATGCGCGCCGGGTAGGTCGGATTCCAGGCATACGGCAGCTGGTAGGCGGACCGCTCGTTGCGATTGAGCATCGCCGCGATCGGACCGGGCACCGGCACGCGGCCGACGACGGCTTGGGCCACCAACTGGGCCGGGTGCCGCATCCACTTGGGCATCTTCTTCGGCAGTACCTGCATCGGGTCGAGGGTCACCGGCAGGTCGTAGAGCACTACATATTTGTCGGTCAGCGAGAAGTCATGCATCATCGGCGATCCCGAGACCTCGATGTCGACCGTGCGACGGGCGTGGCCATGAACGTCGATCACCGAATACTGGACCGTCCGACCGCGGGCGAAGGAATAGGACACCGCGTGCAGTTCGCCGGTGCGCGGGTCGCGATGCGGATGGGCGGTGTAGCCGCCGGTGAGGGTCCCGTCGAAATCGCACGCGCCGACCGTGTCGAGTTCGTCGCTGAGTTCGTAGTTCGCCACGCCGCCTTCGACGAGAGCCAGGGTCTTGCCGGCGTGGGCCAGCACGTTGGTGTTGGCGCCCAGGGACTGCATTCCGGCGCGCAGGTTGCGTGCGGCGGTCGCCGGCTCACCCAGAGCCGCCCGCACCGCCGCGCTGCGCACCCAGCGGTTCCGGTACCAATCGGCTTGGCCGCCGTGCAGTGCTACACCGTGCACCATGCCGTCACCGGTGAACCAGTGATAGGTGGCAGGGTCGACCTCGGCGACGGGGTTGGGACCGTTGCGCAGGTAGCGCCCGTCGAGAAAGTCGGGGATGTGTCCGGTAACCGCTAGGTCGGTCGCGGTGACCTCGGTGCTGACCGGCGCCAGGAAATCATCGAGATACGGGTTCGCTGGTACGGCGGTGATGACTGTGCTCACTTCGGCCTCCAAGCTTGTATAACATTGATATGCCATTGTTATACGCATCCGGCATCCACTGTGTCAAGATGTTCAGCTAATGACTCCGTCGAACCCGGGCCCCGAGCGCAACGTGCGTGATGAGTTGCTGCGTGTCGCCGTGGACATCCTCAACCAGGACGGTCCTGACGGGTTGCAGACCCGCAAAATCGCCAGCGCAGCGGGGACGTCGACGATGGCGGTCTACACCTATTTCGGCGGAATGCCCGGCTTGATCGCGGCGATCGCCGACGAGGGGTTGCGCCAGTTCGATGCCGCGATGACGATGCCGTCGACGTCGGACCCGGTCGCGGATCTGATCGCCACCGGGATCGCCTACCGGCGCTATGCGATCGAGTGTCCGCACATGTACCGGCTGATGTTCGGCAGTACCAGCGCGCAGGGCATCAATGCGCCGGCGCACAACGTGCTCACCCTGAGTCTGGTCGAGATCAACGACCACTACCCCAGCTTCGCCCACGTCGTGCGCGGTGTACACCGGGCAATGCAGGCCGGGCGAATCGGCGGTTCGCCCACCGACGATGCCTCCGTGGTAGCGACGGCCGCGCAATTCTGGGCCGCGATTCACGGCTTCGTCATGCTCGAACTCGCTGGCTCCTACGGAGCGCAGGGCAGCGCGGTTGGGCCAGTGCTTGCCGCGATGACGACGAATCTTCTTGTTGCGCTGGGTGATTCACCCGAGCTGGTGCGAAAGTCGCAGCAGGCGGCGGTGCAGCGCTAGATACACGAAACCCCCGGAGCCGAGTTGACTCCGGGGGTTTTCGCGAATCGACTACTTGACGGTGACGGTGGCGCCGGCGGCCTCGAGCTTGCTCTTGGCCTCCTCGGCAGCCTCCTTGGGCGCCTTCTCCAGAACCGGCTTGGGCGCGCCGTCGACCAGGTCCTTGGCCTCTTTCAGGCCCAGGCCCGAGACGATCTCACGCACAACCTTGATGACGCCGATCTTCTTGTCGCCGGCGGCCTCGAGGATGACGTCGAACTCCGACTGCTCCTCGGCGGCCTCGGCGGGCGCGCCACCGGCGGCGGGGCCGGCTGCAGCCACGGCGACCGGGGCGGCCGCGGTGACCTCGAAGGTCTCCTCGAACTTCTTCACGAACTCCGAGAGCTCCAGCAAGGTGAGTTCCTTGAAGGCGTCGAGCAATTCGTCAGTGGACAGCTTGGACATGGTTGTTGGTCCTTCCTAGGTGGTTACGGGGTTATTCGGTGGTTTCGGCGGGTGATTCCGCTGGTGTTTCGGTCGGCTCCGGCTCGGCAGCGGGGGCCTCGGCGGCCGGAGCCGCGGCTTCGGGGGCAGCGGCTTCGGCGGGAGCCTCGGCAGCCTTCTTTTCTTGCAGTGCGGCAGCAAGCCTGGCCATCTGCGAGGCGGGCGCGTTGAACAGCCCGGCCGCCTTGGACAGATTGGCCTTCATCGCTCCGGCCAGCTTTGCCAGCAGGACCTCGCGGGATTCCAGGTCAGCGATGCGCTCGACTTCGGAGACGGTCAGCGCGCGGCCGTCCATGTAGCCGCCCTTGATGACCAGCGCCTTGTGGTCCTTGGCGAACTTCTTGATCGCCTTGGCCGCGTCAACGGCCTCGCCGCTGACGAACGCGATCGCGGTCGGTCCGACGAACAGCTCGTCGAGCCCTTCCACGCCCGCTTCCGATGCGGCCCGCTTGATCAGCGTGTTCTTGGCGACCGAGTACGTCGCCGATCCAGACAGCGACCGGCGCAGCTCGGCCAGGTTGGCGACCGTCAGACCGCGATACTCGGTGATCACGGTCGCGGTAGAGCTCTTGAACTGCTCCGCGATGTCTGCAACGGCTGTGGCCTTGTCAGCCTGGGCCATGCATTCCTCCTTGGGTTCTCGGCCCGGAAACAGCGAACGCCCCGACGCAGGATGCGGTCGGGGCGTGAATATTCCGTGGGCGCGCGGCCAACGAAGGTCTGCCTCGTCCTCCTGCGTGGGCCGCCGGGAATTCCCGGACCTTCAACCGATTGCTCGGTGACCGACGGTCTTCGGTGGATCGCCGACCACCATACCGTGAACTGCCGTCATCAGCCAAAACGGCTCCTTCACAGCAGCCACAGCTCAGAACCACTGGGCGATTTGCCCGCCTCTGAGCGATTTGCCTCGGCCCGCAGGGCCAGCACTCGCCGATGAATTCGGTATTCGGTGCCGCGCGGCAGACAACCGGGACCGTAGACACCCCACGCGAGGCGGCGGACCCTCCCCCGGCGCCGCTCCCACCGCAGCGCATCCGATATCGACTTGCCGGCGGGATCGTCAACATCGAATCCGTGATAGGCGAGCGCCTCGACCAGGTCCGCGATGGACGCGCGGCCGTGAAGTGCCAAATGCCAGGTGAGGACGTAGCGCAGTTCGATTCCTCGCAGGTTTTTCACCGCCGGACGGTTGCACATCGGTCCGACATGAAGCCGAAAATCGCTCAGAGGCGGGCAATTCGCCTCATGGTCAGGCTGAGCGACTCACGCGACGGATAAGGCGATCGCTGCCGCACCGATCAGGCCGGCATCGCCGCCGAGTGCGGCCGGCACTACCCGCAGACCGCGGATGAAGCTCAGCCCTGCGTAGTTGGCCAGCGCCGCTTCCAGCGGGTCGAACAGGGTTCGACCGGAATTGGCGACTCCCCCGCCGATGACGACGAGATCCAGGTCGCACACCGCACCGACCGAGGCGATCATCGCCGCCAAGGCGGTGGCGCCACGGTGGAATGCCTGCCGCGCCACCGGGTCACCGGCGTCGGCCGCTTCGCCCAGCATCGCGGCGTCGGCGCCGGGCGGTGCTGCCCAGCCGTTGGCCAGCGCCCACCGCGTCATCCAGGGTCCGGATGCGACGGTCTCGACGCAGCCGTGTCCGCCGCAGGAGCACAACTGTCCGTCGAGTTCGACGACGACGTGGCCGACGTGGCCGGCGTTGCCGGTGCGTCCCTGATACGGCGCCCCGTCGAGCACCAGCCCGCCGCCGACACCGGTCGAGACCACCATGCCGAGCAGGAAATTCGCGCCGCGGCCGGCGCCCCGCCAGTGCTCACCGAGCGCCATACAGATGGCGTCGCCGGCCAGCCGAACCGGCACGCCGGGCATCGCCGCCGCGATCCGATCGCGCAGCGGAAAGCCGCGCCACGAAGCGATATTGATCGGGCTGACGGTTCCCGCGACCGCGTCGATCGGGCCCGCGGAGCCGACGCCGACCGCGTGGATCGGGCCCTCTGCGACGCTGGTTGCGTCGGCGATCATCTCGGCCACCAAGCCCCAAACATGCTCTGCTTCTTTATCCTTCGGCGTCGGCTTGGTGGCTTTGTGCACCAGCTCGCCCGCCGGGTCGATGAGTCCGACGGCGATCTTGGTGCCGCCGATGTCGAGGGCCAGGGTGAGCATCGGCGTTCAGTGCCGGTGGGTGTTGTCGGGCTGACGTGGGTCGCCGGGATGCTCGTAGCCGTGCGCCAGCCGCACCAGCTCGGCACGGCGCTGGTCGAGCCACACCCGGAACGCACGCCGCTGAGCGGCCGCCCGCAGGTGTTCAGCGATCGTCGACCGCACCTGCGGCAGTGACGGGGCATTCACGGCCGGCACGCGCCAGCCGTGGCTGTTCAGTTGAGATTCGGCGAATCGCAACGGATTTCGGTCGTGGTAAGCGGCAATGTCATCGTCGCTGACGTCGACGTCGGCGGTGACGCGGGCGAACAGCGCCCGCGCGCGGGGGTCGGCCAGCGCCGCGGCGGCGATGCTGCCGATCTCCAGCCGAGCCGTGATGTCGGGCAGCAATTCGTCCTCGGCCGGAGCGTCGTCTGCGCTCACGCCACGGGCCGCGGCCTCGGCGGCGACCACGCGTTCGGTCACGATCAGCTGCGTCAGCCAGCGACGCAACTGCCTGCCTTCGCTGGTGCCCGCGATCGGCAGCGCAGCGGCCAGCGGGCCACCGCGCAGTCGCGCCTCGCGCGCGTCGATCTCGTCGACCGACACCGGAATTCCGTCCACCGTCGCAACTTCGGCGACGATGCCCCCGCCGAGCGGGGGGAGGAGCCGGACATTGGATCTGCGTCATCGCACGATCACTTTCACCGAGGGCGAGTAGACCAGCCGGCCGGCGCAGCCGATCCGGATCAGCGCCCACCACTGGCCGGGCTCGACCCAGGCCGGCGGGGTCAGGTCGAAGCCGAGTTCGACGGTGCCGCGGGCCGGCAGCACCGCGCCCAGCACGGCCGGGCCGATCCACTCCCAGGTCCCCCAGGGGCTGATCAGGTGCGCCTCCAGGCTCAGGTCGGCACACGCGCCGGAGCCGACGGTGGCGGTCAGCCGAGCCGAATTCCCAGCGGCCACAACGACATCGGCCGGCTCCTCAGTCAGATAGACCAGATCGCCGTCATCTGCCCCGCCGACACAGACCAGGGCGACGTCTTCGACCACCTGACGCCAGGCCGCCGGGACCTTGCTGCCGGTGACCTCCAACTGCGCGCGAACCGGATAGGCGCCACGCTTGGCGCCCGCCGGCGACGTGACCACCACGTCGGCTTCCAGATGTGCGCCGGGTTCCAGCGTGAACGGCAGCGCGGCAGGGGTGGCCGACCAGCCGCGCGGACAGACCACTGCCACGGTCCCGGACAGTGACGCGTCGCTGCTGTCGCTGGCCACCGTTAGGCGCAGCGTCACGTCGGAGCCCGCCGCGGCGGTGAATTGGTGCGGATGGACGTGCGCGACGACGGGCAACCCGCCCAGCGGCGCCGGTCCGCGGTTGTGCAGCCAGTATCGGGCGTATAACGGTTGCGCGGTTTCGGAATCCGGTGCCAGCACGGCATTTTCGGCGTCCAACAGGCGCGGCAGATCGAGTCGCGCCAGCGCGGTGCCGATCTGTTGGCCGTGCAACGTGGTGAGGTGTTGTCGACCTTCCGCCGGCTGCTCCAGCAGATCGGCCGCCCGCAGTTCCGACACCGTGCCCAGCGGCGAGCGCACGACGACATCGGCATCACCGCCGCGGGTTTCGACCAGCCTGATGGCCACGTGGCCGACGTCGACCGAATGGGCGCTGCCGCTGTGCCAGCGGGTTGCCCGCCGCTTTGAGCGTGCCCAACTGCACCGCTCCGCAGGGGTCGACCTGCAGCAGTGAGCCGGTCGCGGGCAGCCCGCCAAGCGATCCCGACGCCGTCACCGCCTGCAGTGGATGGGAGAACTCGGCGCTGCGATCCGGGACGTCGGCGTGCCGCCAGTCGCCGGGGCCGCAGACCAGCGCATAGTCGAAAACGTGTGTCCAGTGCTGCAATTGGAAGTTGGAGCCGTCGGGCGCGGTGCGCCGCGGCTCGTCGATCCAGATACCGGACGGCCAGCCGGTGCACGATCGCATCAGCGCGGTGTGCAGCGTTCCGTCGGTCTCGACGGCGAAGCTGGGGACTCCGCGGTTGCACAATGCGACCGTGCGCGACTCGAAACGTCGCAGCCCCGACGGAGCATGCTGTGTGACGACGATCTCGGCGTCGGCGAGGTCATCGGCCACCGACGCGATCGCCTTTTCCAGGTGCACGTCGTCGCGCCCGGCGATCACCAGCACCGGCAGCGCCCGCGAGTCGCGCAGGTCGGCGCCGGGAATCCAGCCTTCCGCCAACGGCGCGGCGGCGGCCACCCACACCCTGGCCTGGCCGGTCTTGGCGAGCTGCTTGTCGACCTCGCGGGCGTACGCCGGATCGGCGGCCGCCAACACCGATCTGGTGAACGCGTTCTGATCCGGCCCGCCCAGCGCGACTCGGGTATCGGGCAGGTTGGAGTCGACGCCGAGGTGCCCGTAGCGCGGCTTGTCGGCGCTGCTGCAGGTCGCCGTGACACCGGCCCGCACCAGCGCCACCACCAGATCGCGCGCCAGCCGGCCGCCCATCGGCTCGGTCGGCGCGACGACCTCGGCCACCGACACCGCCCGCACGCCGTCTCCGACGCGCACCCTGGCCGCCGACGACAACCCGAACCAGCCGTAGGCCGGGTTGTCCAGCGTCCACGGATGCTCGGCCGTGTCCACCGATCCAGAGTCGTTGTGCAGCAACGCAAAACCGCGACCGACCACGGCGTCACCGACTTCGCTGACCGGCATCGCACCCGGCACCGGACACGGCCAGCGCAGCCGTAGTAGTCGGTCCTCGCCGATGAAGTCGTCGATGGTGGTGGCGCAGTCGACTCGGTCGACGCCGCGCCACAACGTCAGCGTCTGGGTGTAGCGCAACGTGTCACCGATCCGGCCGCGCACGACTATCCGCTGGCCCAACGGACTGCGGTAGGCCTGTACCTCCGCCGACATTTCCGACGAGCCGACGACCGGCCCCTTGGGCAGCAGGTGCCAGGGACCTTCGCCGCCGGTCGGATGCGCCGGGTATTCCTCGTAGACGGCCAGCTCGTTGCCGACTCGGCCCTCGCCGATCAGCTGTTTGCCGTCGCGCACCAGCGAGGTCACCCCGCCACCACGGTCGGGATCAACCGCCAACCGGTAATGCTCGTTGGCTATTTCCTTGCCCGCCAACGACTCCCAACCACTGTCGGAGTCTCCGGCAACCAGCCGGTAGGCCCGCCAGCCCAGCGACGGCACGTCGCGGGCCAGCCAGCTGACCGATCGTCCGCCGTGTTCGACCACCGCGGGCAGCCTGCCGCCGTCGTGATCGAGCACCTGCACCTTGGCGCCAATCGGCTTGTCGAAACGGGCAGTGACGATGTCGGTCCGATTGTGCGTCAACGTATTCCACACGACGACCTCACCGTCGACCGCGCTGGACAGCAGCGCCAGCGAGTTGTCCCGGGCCGCGCGGCCGAGCTCCCACGCGTCGCGCCATCCGGTCAGCAGGTCGAGGTAGACCTGGTCGGATTCCGAGCCGGTGATGGCGTCGTGGTGCGCGCCGTAGGCCAGCTGCACCCATGCCTTGGCCAGCGCGGCCTGCGGGTAATCGGCGCCGGCGAGCAGACCGGCGAACACCGCGAACTTCTCCGCGTCCAGCACCGCATCCTCGGCTGCCCGGTTGGCCTGTTTGGTGTCGATGAACGAGACGTCCTTGCCGGTGTAGATCGGGTTCATGTCGCGGGTCTGCGGCGACGGCGCCTCCGCGCGAGCGTCCAACTCGGCGCGCACCGCGCCGAAGAACTCACGCGGCAGGGCGCACACGAAACGCGGCCAGGTGTACCGCGACGCCCAGTCGCGATGAATCTCGGTGACCCACTTGTTCGGTGGCGTGTAGTCGGTGCCGACGGGCAGCAACACGTTGCGGGTCAGCGCGACCTTCTTCAGCTCGGCGAACAACTCGTAAGCGGCCTGCTCGGCTTCGGTCACCGTGGTCGAATCGTCCATCCACCAGCCGGCCGAATAGTGCGCGGGCATGTAGTGGGTCAGCAGCCCGCGCCCCGACGGCGAGATCCACTCGAATTCGCTACTGAACTGCATGCCCGCCACGCCGCCCTCGTTGTGCATCGGGCCCCACTGGTGGTGCGGGCCGCGGGCCCACGAACTGGACGTCAGCCCGGCGTCGGCGGCCATGCCGGGAAACTGCGGGTCGTGGCCGAACACGTCGAGCTGCCACGCGGTAGTCGGGTCACCCCCGAGCACGTCGCGCTGAAAACCAATGCCGTGCACCAAGTTTCGGATCGTAGTTTCCGGGCTGGTGAGGTTGGTGTTGGGTTCGTTGTAGGTGCCACCCATGATCTCCACCCGGCCCTGCGCCATCAGCCGGCGCAGGTCGGCGCGGTCTTCGGGATGGGTGTCCCAGTACGGCTTGAGGTAGTCCACTTCGGCGAGCACGAACTTGTATTCGGGTTCGCGGCGAGCCATTTCCAGGTGCGCGTGAACCAGCTCGAAAGCGTTGGCCTGCCGGGCTTTTCCGGGCGGGTCTTCGGTCCAGAGGCTGGTGTAGGCGCCCTGGGTGTTCCACCACACCGGGTCGTAGTGGAAGTGGCTGATCATGAACATCGTCCAGCCGGGTTCGGCGACAACGAAGTCGAACGGCGTCGCGCTGCCCGCGAGGTGGACCTGCGCGGCCCGTCGCTGGCCGACGACCGGATGCTCGACGGCAACCGGCACCTCGATCACGTCCCGGCCGACCGCCTCCCCGCTCAGCCCGTCGCCGTCGATCCGAACCGTCGTGGGCTCGGCGACGCCGCTGACCGTCACCCGAACCAGCTGCAGCGGCGCGTCCGCCGGGCCCACGAAAAGCTCCGTCGACTCCGCCGAACTCACCCGCATTCCCGCACCCTACGACCTCCTGTCGGTGTAGGGGTGTAAGGCTTGAGACACGTAACTGAAAGGACCGCCGATGCCTGCTCTCGCTCCGCCTGTCGCTGACGAACGCAGCGCCTTGCGCGAATACCTCGCCTATCACCAGAGCGCGTTTTTCGCGGTGGCCTACGGTCTGACCGACGAGCAGGCCCGCATGACGCCGACGGTCAGCGCGTTGTCGATCGGCGGGCTGGTGAAGCACGCCGCCGCCATGCAGCGGACCTGGATGGCGCGAGTCGCGGCCGCCCCGGACGCCCCGCCGCGCGATCCGCGACCGTTCGAACAGGTCGCCAAGGACTTCGCCGATCAGCACACGATGCGGGCCGACGAGACGCTGGATGGACTGCTGAAAACGCTCGAGGCAGAGAACGCCAACTCGCTGCACCTGGTCGAAACCGCCGACCTGGATGCGAAAGTACCCGTCCCACAAGACATTCCATGGTTCCCCAAGGGCATCAAGGACTGGTCGGTGCGGTGGGTGATCCTGCACGTGATCAACGAGCTGACCCGGCATGCCGGCCACGCCGACATCATCCGCGAGAGCATCGACGGCGCCACCATGTACGAACTGCTGGCCGGGCTGGAGGGGTGGGCGATCGACGGCTGGGTTCAGCCCTGGAGGCCAGGTGCAAATCCGTAGCGGCCTGGCCCGCCGGAACAGCGACACCGGAGACGGTGCCGTCGAGCTGTATTACGAGGACCTCGGCGACCCGAACGATCCGGCCGTCCTGCTGATCATGGGGCTGGGCGCCCAGCTGCCGATGTGGCCCGACGGCTTGTGCGAGCAGCTCGTCGAGCGCGGGGTACCGGGTGATCCGCTTCGACCACCGCGACACCGGGCTGTCGGCCAAGATGCACGGGATGCGCGCCGAGGGTGCGGTATATCGACGGGTGGGGCGTTATCTGCTGGGCCGTGGCAGCCAGGTGCCCTACACGCTGGTCGACATGACGCGCGACGTGGTCGCGCTGCTCGAGCACCTCGGCATCGAGCGGGCACACGTCGTCGGCGCCTCGATGGGCGGGATGATCGCGCAGATCCTGGCAGCCACCGAACCGCGGCGGGTGGCCTCGCTGGCCGTCATCATGTCCACCACCGGCAAGCCGTTCTCCCGGTTGCCGGCCTGGCGGGTGATCCGGTTGGCGTTCGGCGGGCCCGGCGGCGACGCGTCCGACGAGGAGAAGCTGGCCTTCGAGGTCCGCAACATCGCGGTGTTCAACGGCCCCAACTTCCTGCCGCCCGAGGTGGAGCTCCGCAAACGCGTCCAGCAGCTCGCCGAGCGGTCCAACTATCCGCCCGGCATGCTGCGCCAGTTCGACGCCGTACTGGGCACCGGCAGCCTGCTGGCGTACAGCAAGGCGATCACCGCGCCGACGGTGGTGCTGCACGGTTCGCACGACCCCATGGTCCGGCCGCGCAACGGCCGCGGGGTCGCCGCGGCCATCCCCGGTGCCCGGTTCGTCGTCATCGACGGCATGGGCCATGACCTCCCCGAACCGGTGTGGCGCCCGCTCGTCGAGACAGTGACCGAGAACTTTGCCAGAGCGCCGATCCAGTGAGCGGGCTCACAGGTATTGGGACTTGCCAACACCGATTTGAGACACTGCATCTATGAGTTCCAACAACCACCGCGAGGTAGCCAAGCTTGACCGGGTTCCGTTACCGGTCGAGGCGGCCCGCTTCGGCGTGACGGGTTGGCAGCTCACCCGCACCGCCGCCCGCATCCTCACCAAGCTGCCGACCAAGGGTCCGATGCAGCAAAAGGTCATCAGGCAACTCCCGCAGACCTTCGCCGACCTGGGTCCCACCTACGTCAAATTCGGGCAGATCATCGCGTCCAGCCCGGGCGCCTTCGGCGAACAGCTGTCCCGGGAATTCCGCGGCCTGCTCGACCGGGTGCCGCCGGCAGACACCGGCCAGGTGCACAAGCTGTTCGCCGAGGAGCTCGGCCGCGATCCGTCGGAGCTGTTCGCCAGCTTCGACGAGGAGCCGTTCGCGTCGGCGTCCATCGCCCAGGTGCACTACGCCACCCTGCACAGCGGCGAGGAGGTGGTGGTCAAGATCCAGCGACCGGGTATCCGCCGCCGGGTGGCCGCCGACCTGCAGATCCTCAAGCGCTTCGCGCAAGCCGTGGAGCTGGCCAAGCTGGGCCGCCGGCTGTCCGCGCAAGACGTCGTCGCAGACTTCAGCGACAACCTGGCCGAGGAGCTGAACTTCCGCCTCGAGGCGCAGTCGATGGACGCCTGGGTCTCGCACCTGCACGCGTCGCCGTTGGGCCGCAACATCCGGGTGCCGCAGGTGTACTGGGATCACACCACCGAACGGGTGCTGACGATGGAGCGGGTGCAGGGCATCCGCATCGATGACGTCGCCGCCATCCGCAAGGCCGGATTCGACGGCACCGAGCTGGTCAAGGCCCTGCTGTTCAGCCTCTTCGAGGGCGGCCTGCGGCACGGCCTGTTCCACGGCGACCTGCACGCCGGCAACCTGTATGTCGACGATCAGGGCCGCATCGTGTTCTTCGACTTCGGCATCATGGGCCGCATCGATCCGCGCACCCGCTGGCTGTTGCGCGAACTGGTGCACGCGCTGCTGGTGAAGAAGGACCACGCGGCGGCCGGCAAGATCGTCGTGCTGATGGGCGCGGTCGGCACCATGCGGCCGGAGGCTGAGGCCGCGAAGGATCTGGAGAAGTTCGCCACCCCGCTGACCATGCAGACGCTGGGCGAGCTGTCCTACGCCGACATCGGCAAGCAGCTGTCCACTCTGGCCGACGCCTACGACGTCAAGCTCCCGCGCGAGCTGGTGCTGATCGGCAAGCAGTTCCTCTACGTGGAGCGCTACATGAAGCTGTTGGCGCCGAAGTGGCAGATGATGTCCGACCCGCAACTCACCGGCTACTTCGCTAACTTCATGGTCGAGGTTGCTCGCGAGCACAACAACTCCGGCGTCGACGTCTAAGAGGTTCAACTTATGCAAATCCGCACCGGCACAGCATGTTCGGGCGATTTGGACATCTACTACGAGGACATGGGCGAGCCGACCGACCCGGCCGTCCTGCTGATCATGGGTCTGGGCTCGCAGCTGTTGCTGTGGCGCGACGGGTTCTGCGAAAAGCTCGTCGCACAGGGGCTGCGGGTGATCCGCTACGACAACCGCGACGTCGGCCTGTCCAGCAAGACCGAACGGCGCGGCAACGGCGGGGCGAAGATCCCGAGCATGGTCAAGTTCTGGTTGGGCATTCCCGGCCAAGCTGACTACCGGCTCGAGGACATGGCCGACGACGCTTCCGCACTGCTCGACCACCTCGGCATCGACCGCGCCCACATCGTCGGCGCGTCGATGGGCGGCATGATCGCTCAGATCTTCGCGGCCCGGTTCGCCCAGCGGACGCGCTCGCTGGCGGTGATCTTCTCCAGCAACAACCAGCCGTTACTGCCGCCGCCGCACCCGCAGGCCCTGTTCGCGGTGCTCAGAGGTCCGTCGCCCAATTCACCGATCAACGTGATCGCCGACTATTCGGTGAAGGTGTGGCGGATCATCGGCAGCCCGCACTACCCGGCCCCCGAACAGCGGCTGCGCGACGACGCGATCCAGGCCTACGAGCGCTGCTACTACCCGTGGGGAACGGCCCGGCATTTCAGCGCGATCATCGCCAGCGGCAGCCTGGCCCGATACAACCGGCAGATCACCGCGCCGACCGTGGTGCTGCACGGCAAGGCCGACAAGTTGCAGCGGCCGTTCGGCGGCCGGATGGTCGCCCGCGCGATCCCGGGCGCCCGCCTGGTGTTGTTCGACGGCATGGGCCACGACCTGCCCGAGGAACTGTGGGACCAGATAACCGGCGAGCTCACGGCAACTTTCGCCCAAGGCTGACCGGCGGGCCAGCGGTTTTCCGATTCGGCCTGACCAGGCCGATCGACTAGCATGACCGATGGATCCCGGGGGGCGGGTAGCGCCATACCCAGCACGGGCGGGCGTGCAAGAAAATCCAGGAAGGCGCGTTGCGCGATGGCCGAAAAACTCAGGCCGCATTTCGAGGACGTCCAGGCACACTACGACCTGTCTGACGAGTTCTTCCAGCTGTTCCTCGACCCGAGCCAGACCTACAGCTGCGCCTACTTCGAACGCGACGACATGACTCTGGAGGAAGCCCAGCAGGCCAAGGTCGACCTGGCGCTGGGCAAGCTCGGACTGGAACCCGGAATGACGCTGCTCGACGTCGGCTGCGGCTGGGGCAGCACGATGCGCCGCGCAATCGAGAAGTACGACGTGAACGTGATCGGCCTGACGCTCTCCAAGAACCAGGCAGGATACGTGCAGAAGACGCTGGACGAGATGGACAGCCCGCGCACCAAGGAGATCCGGCTGGCCGGCTGGGAAGAGTTCGACCAGCCGGTGGACCGGATTGTGTCGATCGGCGCGTTCGAGCACTTCGGCCACGACCGCTACGACGACTTCTTCCAGCTGGCCCACCAGATCCTGCCCGACGACGGCGTGCTGCTGCTGCATACGATCACCGCGCTGACCGGCACGCAGATGGCCGATCGTGGCATGCCGTTGACATTCGAGCTGGCCCGCTTCCTGAAGTTCATCTTCACCGAGATCTTCCCCGGCGGCCGGTTGCCGTCGATCGAGATGGTGGAAGACCGGTCGTCCAAGGGGGGCTTTACGTTGACCCGCCGGCAATCGCTGCAGCCGCACTACGCCAAGACCCTCGATCACTGGTCCGCGGCGCTGGAGGCGCACAAGGACGAAGCCATCAAGATCCAGTCCCAGGAGATGTACGACCGCTACATGCATTATTTGACCGGTTGCGCCAACGGATTCCGAATCGGATACATCGACGTCAACCAATTCACCCTGGAAAAGTGATCGCTAGCCGCACAATGAACTACGACGTTGTTACTCCGGCGTCCGATATAGCCGGGTATGGTGCTCTCGCACCATGGGTGGGGTAACACCCCGAGCAGTAGGAAGGGTTAACACACGCTGATGGCCGAGAAGCAAGGTTTAACGCAGACACGGACGCGCCCGGAAGACATCCAGGCGCACTACGACCTGTCCGATGACTTCTTCGGACTGTTCCAGGACCCGACGCGGACCTACAGCAGCGCCTACTTCACGCGTGACGACCAGTCGCTGGAGGAAGCCCAGATCGCCAAGGTCGATCTGAACCTCGACAAGCTGGACCTCAAGCCGGGCATGACGCTGCTCGACATCGGCTGCGGCTGGGGAACCACGATGAAGCGGGCTGTGGAGAAGTACGACGTCAACGTCATCGGCCTGACGCTGTCCAAGAACCAGCACGTCCGCGCCCAGCAGGTGTTGGACGATCTGGACACCGACCGTTCACGCCAGGTGCTGCTGCGCGGCTGGGAGGACTTCAGCGATCCCGTCGACCGGATCGTCTCCATCGAGGCGTTCGAGCACTTCGGCTTCGAGAACTACGACCACTACTTCAAGAACGCGTTCAACATCATGCCCGAGGACGGGCGGATGACCGTGCAGAGCAGTGTGGCCTATCACCCCTACGACCTGAATGCCCGCGGCAAGAAAATTACTTTCGAAACGGCGCGGTTCATCAAGTTCATCCTCACCGAGATCTTCCCGGGCGGTCGCCTGCCGTCCACCGGCATGATGGTCGAGCACGGTGAGAAGGCGGGCTTTATTGTGCCCGAACCGCTTTCGCTGCGCGACAGCTACATCAAGACCCTGCATCTCTGGGGTGACGCGCTGGAGGCCAACAAAGACAAGGCCATTGCGATCCAGTCCGAAGAGGTCTACGAGCGCTACATGAGGTACCTGCGCGGCTGCGAGCGCTACTTCACCGAGGAAGTCATTGACGTCAGCCTGGTCACCTACCTGAAGCCCGGCGCCGCGGCGTAATTTTTTTCTCCGCCTGCTGTCGGATTCCGGTCGCGCCGTTCGTCGGACGGGTAGAGAGTGGAACACAGGGTTCTGCTCACTATCGGAGGTACGACGATGCAGTACTTGGCTCTCTTGATCGACAAAGAGCGGGAACGCACGCTCGATGAGCGCGCTGAAGGTATGGCGGCTTACCAAAGCTTCCATGCCAAGGCTGGACCCGCGATCCGCGCGGGCGACGCGCTGTTGCCGTCAGCTACCGGGGCGCGTATCACCGGTGGCCCCGAGGCACCGGCGGTGACCGACGGCCCGTTCGCCGAGACCGCGGAAATCGCCTGCGGCTACTACGTGTTCGAAGCCGAGAATCTTGACGACGCACTCGCATTGGCCCGCGACATTCCTGCTGCGCAAAGCGGCGCGATCGAGGTTCGGCCGGCCTTCCACGCCTTCGACGACCAGTGGTCCCGACGCTCCGACGCCCAATGGCTGGCGCTGCTGTTGGAGCCGCCGGCCGCGGTCAACACCCCGGGCACACCGGAGTGGGAGGCCGAAGCGGCGCGGCACGGCGAATTCGCCGCTGCTGCCGGCGACCACATCGTCGGCGGCGCGGCTTTACACGAACCGGCGACGGCGACCACGGTGCGGGTTCGCGACGGCCAGGTGCTGCTCACCGATGGGCCGTTCGCGGAGAGCGCCGAGATCGCCACGGGCGTGTACCTGCTGTCAGCCGCCGACCGCGACGAGGCCGTCAAGTTGGCGTCGATGATTCCCGCTTCGGCTGTCGAGGTCCGGCAGTTGGCTGGCGTGTCGGGGCTCTAGCCCACGAATGGTCAACCTGGACGGCGTCTTTCGGCGGGAGTGGGGTCCTGCCGTAGCCGCGCTGGCCCGGTGGTCGGGTGATCTCACAGTCGCCGAGGACGCCGTCCAGGAAGCATTCGCCGAGGCGCTGCGGGCATGGCCGCGCGACGGCGTACCGGACAACCCCGGTGGATGGGTGCTGACCGTGGCGCGCAACCGCGCCCGCGACCGATTGCGTCGCGAGTCGGTGCGCCCGGGAAAGGAATTGGCGGCGGTGGTCGACGACATCCGGGCGCGCACCGAGGTGGACGTTCACCCGGTACGCGACGACGAGCTGCGGATGATGTTCACCTGCGCGCACCCGGCTCTGGATCGATTGTCACAGCTGGCGCTCACGCTGCGGCTGGTGTCCGGCCTTACCGTCGCCGAGATCGCCCGCGCGCTGCTGCAGTCGGAAACTGGCTGTCGGACAACGTATTACCAGGGCGAAGGCCAAGGTCCGGCACGCGAACATCCCGCTGCGGGTACCGCCGGCCGAGCTGTTGCCCGAGCGCACACCGCATGTACTCAGCTGCATCTATTCGGTGTTCACCGAGGGCTACTGGTCGACGGCGGGGCCGTCGGCGATCCGCGACGAGTTGTGCGACGAAGGAGTCCGGCTGGCCTCCGAGCTGTGCACCCTGATGCCGACCGAGTTGGAAGCTCACGCGCTGGCAGCCCTTGTGCTGCTGCATGATTCGCGACGGGCGACCCGGGTCGACACCGAGGGTGCACTGGTGCCGCTCGAGGAGCAGGACCGTGGCCGCTGGGACCGCGGCCGGATCGCCCGCGGCCTGGACCGGCTTCGGTTGGCGCAGGGTTCGACCGGTCCTTACCTGCCGCAGGCGGTGATCGCCGCACTGCATGCGACGGCAACGTCGTGGGAGCAGACCGACTGGCGCACGATTTGCGTGGCCTACGACAAGTTGTCGGCGATTACCGATTCTCCGGTGGTGCGCGCCAACCGGGCCTTGGCGGTGGGTTTCCGCGACGGCCCGGACGCCGGATTGGCCGCGCTGGAGAAGGTCGCCTACGACCCGCGTCTGGCCCGATCCAACCTTGTCGCGTCGGTACGCGCCGACCTGCTACGGCGCGCAGGACGACGCGATGACGCCCTCAGCTGGTACCGAGAGGCGTTGGCGTCCAATGGTTCCGAGCCAGGCCGCGACTATCTGCGCCGTCGGATCGCCGAATGCGGCGGATAACGATCGATCAGGAATGGCCGCGTACGCCCAACTCGCCGTTGAGATACAGCGCCCGGCACGCCTGCCGCGCCAGCTTGCCGCTGGTGGTTCGCGGGATGACGCCGGCCGCGACCAGCAGCACGTCGGCTAAAGGCAGGTTGTGCCGACGGGACACCGCCGCGCGGATGTCGTCGACGACCGGTTGCAGATCACCCCGGCCCGCCCCCGGCGCTCGTTCGGCGACGATCACGACGCGTTCGCCGACCTCATCGGCGGGCGCTCCCGGTACCTCGTTCGCCGGCACCGAAAACGCTGCGACATAACCCGATCGCACCTTGGGCGACGCCTCTGCCGTGGTGGCCTCGATGTCTTGCGGATAGTGGTTGCGGCCATCCACGATGATCAGATCTTTCATGCGCCCGGTGATGTAGAGCTCACCATCCAGATAGACGCCTAGATCACCGGTCCGCAGCCAGGTGGCGTCGCTCGGCGCCCCGTCAGCATGGCTGCCTACCTGCAGTCGGCGCTGCAGCTTGTTGCCGAACACCTGCTCGGTTTCTTTCGGGCGTGCCCAGTAGCCACGGCCAATGTTGTTGCCGTGCAACCAGATTTCGCCGACCTCGCCGTCGGGTACTTCCGCTTCGTTCTCGGTATCGACGATGACGCCCCATTGGCTGCGGGCGACCCGACCGCAAGAAACCTGCGAGATGGCGTTGGGCGCGTCGCGCGCGACCCGAACCGCGTGCCCCGCGCCCAACTGCTCGCGGTCCAGGTAGACAACCGACGGCCCGGCGGACAGGTCGATGGTCGAGACGAAAAGGGTCGCCTCGGCCATACCGTAGGACGGCTTGATCGCCGTGCTCGGCAGCCCATACGGGGCAAACGCCGCGTTGAACTTCTCGATCGAGCCGATCCGCACCGGTTCGGAGCCGTTGATCAGCGACACCACATTGGTGAGGTCGAGGTCCTCGCCCTCATCGGGTAGCCCGCGCTCGACGGCCAGCTCGAACGCGAAATTCGGCGCCGCGGCGAAGGTGGGGCCGTGTTTGGACTCCGCTGCCAGTTGGCGGATCCACCGTTGCGGCCTCCGGACGAACGCGACCGGCGACATGAGCGTGACCTGCGTGCCGAATACCGCCACGCAGACGATCATCAGTAGGCCCATGTCGTGGTACAGCGGCAACCAGCTGACGCTGCGGATGTCCCAGTCGATACCGGTCGAGATCACCATCTGCAGCACGTTGGTGCCGATCGCGCGATGGGTGATCTCCACACCAACCGGGGATCGTGTGGACCCCGAGGTGTACTGAAGGTAGGCGATGTCGTCGGTGTCCAGCTCCACCGGGGCGAACGTAATACCCACCGAGTCGGGAACTTCGTCGATCGCGATGACCCGCGGCCTGCTGGCGCGCGGCAGCGAGCGGACAAACTCCTGAACCGCCGCGGCCGCGGCAGCCGTCGTCAACACCACCGACGGCTTGGCGTCGCCCAGCACCGCGTCGAGGCGCTCGGCGTGTCCCGGAAATTCCGGCGCGAACAGCGGCACGGCGATATCGCCGGCTTTGATCGCGGCGAAGAAGCCGACGATGTAGTCGATGCCCTGTGGCGCCAAGATCGCCACCCGGTCACCCTTTGAGGTGATCTGCTGGAGGCGCGCTCCGATGGCCCGCAGCCGGGTGCCCAGCTCGCCCCAGGTCAACTCGATCATCTTGCCGTCGGCATCTTGGCTGTAGTCGAGGTAGCGGTACGCGACGGCATCGCTGATGTCAGCGATGTGGCGGTCCAGAAACGTCACCAGGTTGGCGCCTTCTGGCAGCACAATGCCGCCATCCGCATCGAGGTAGTCAGTCAACTCCGGCCGGTTCAACCGACTGCCGTCGTTATCTGAGGCACCTAGCATGACGGGGATTCTAAGAGATGAGGGTGGTGTTCGCGGTCAGCAACCGCGGTGTCCGGCGGACTTGCTTACGCTTCGGAGAAGTTTCGGGTGACCGCCGGGTCCACCGGGATGCCCGGTCCGGTGGTCGTCGAGACCGTGATCTTCTTCAGGTAGCGGCCTTTGGACGACGACGGCTTGTGCCGCAGCACCTCGTCGAGCGCCGCGCCGTAGTTCTCCACGAGTTGCTTCTCGTCGAAGGACGCCTTGCCGATCACGAAGTGCAGATTGGCCTGCTTGTCGATCCGGAAGTTGATCTTGCCGCCCTTGATGTCGGACACCGCCTTGGTGATGTCCGGGGTGACGGTGCCGGTCTTGGGGTTAGGCATCAGGCCACGCGGCCCGAGGATCCGCGCGATCCGGCCGACCTTGGCCATCTGGTCGGGCGTAGCGATCGCCGCGTCGAAGTCGAGGAAGCCGCCCTGGATCTTTTCGATCAGGTCGTCGCTACCCACCACGTCGGCGCCGGCGGCGATGGCCTCGTCGGCCTTTTCGCCGACCGCGAACACCGCGACCCGGGCGGTCTTACCGGTGCCGTGCGGGAGGTTGACCGTGCCGCGGACCATCTGGTCGGCCTTGCGGGGGTCCACCCCGAGCCGGATGGCCACCTCTACGGTCGAGTCCTGCTTGGTCGACGACGTCTCCTTGGCCAGCTTGGCGGCCTGCAACGGGGTGTAGAGGTTGTCGCGGTCCACCTTCTCGAGGGCGGCGCGATATGCCTTGCTGTTCTTGCTCATTCGTTAATCCAATCTGATGTTGGGTCGTGGTTGTTGTAGCGGGCCGAAGCTGGCCCTCCCACGGCTGTGTCGACTTCTCCTCGGGCCGCACACGGCCCGCATCGTCGTCCGACGGGGAGGCGTCTATTCGACGGTGATCCCCATCGACCGGGCGGTCCCGGCGATGATCTTGGCGGCTGCGTCGATGTCGTTGGCGTTCAGGTCGGCCTTCTTGGTCTCGGCGATCTCGCGGACCTGATCCCAGGTGACCTTGGCGACCTTGGTGACTTGTCGGTTCGGCCGAGCCCTTGGCCACCTTCGCGGCCTTGAGCAGCAGCCTGGCGGCCGGCGGTGTCTTCAGCGCGAACGTGAAGCTGCGGTCCTCGTAGACGGTGATCTCCACCGGGACGACATTGCCGCGCTGGGAGTCCGTCGCGGCGTTATACGCCTTGCAGAACTCCATGATGTTGACGCCGTGCTGCCCGAGTGCCGGACCGACCGGTGGGGCGGGGTTGGCTTCGCCGGCCTTGATCTGCAGCTTGATCAGCCCGACGGCCTTCTTTTTCGGGGCCATGAGTGTTGGTGTTCCTTTCCATTGCCCTGCTCCTGCTCAGGCCACTGTGTGGCCTGCATCGTCGCAGGGCGCCTAACTAAATCTTGGAGACCTGGGTGAAGCCCAGTTCGACAGGTGTTTCGCGGCCGAAGATGGACACCAGCACCTTGAGTTTCTGTTGTTCTGCGTTGACCTCATTGATCGTCGCCGGCAGCGTGGCGAACGGTCCGTCCATGACGGTGACCGACTCACCGACGGCGTAGTCGACCTCGATCACCGGACGCTCCAGCTCAACCCCCGCGGACGCGGCGCTCGCGGCACCCTTGACCGGCTTCTTTGCCGCACCCTGCGGAAGCAGGAACTTCACCACGTCGTCAAGCGAGAGCGCTGAGGGGCGAGACGTCGCGCCGACGAATCCGGTGACACCCGGGGTGTTACGCACCGCGGACCACGAGTCGTCGGTCAGGTCCATCCGCACCAGGATGTAGCCCGGCAGCACCTTGCGGTTGACCTGCTTACGCTGGCCGTTCTTGATCTCGGTGACCTCTTCGGTGGGGACTTCCACCTGGAAGATGTAGTCGCCGACGTCCAGGTTCTGCACGCGGGTCTCGAGGTTGGCTTTCACCTTGTTCTCGTAACCGGCGTAGGAGTGTATGACGTACCAGTCGCCTGGCTTGGAGCGCAGCTCGGCCTTCAGCGCGGCGGCCGGGTCGATCTCTTCGGGCTCAGCCGGTTCGCTCGGGTGCGGCGGGCGCCTCAGCGGCCTCGTCGGCCACCGGCTCGGCGCTGGCCGTCTCCGGTGCATCGTTAGCGGTCACTTCTTGCAACGCAGCTTCGATGTCGACCGTCTCACCCACCGGCAGATCGCCGTTGGAGGTAGTCACGGTTTATGGGTCCTTCCCTTATATGTCAGCTCGTGGCGGCGTCAGCCGAACACCCACAGCACCAGCTTGGCCCAGCCCAGATCCACCAGGCCGATCAACGTCACCATGAACACCAGGAACGCCAACACCACCGAGGTGTACGTGCCCATCTGCTTGCGGTTGGGCCAGATGACCTTGCGCAGCTCGGCGACGACCTGCTTGAGGTAGTTGAAGACGAAGACGAACGGGTTGCTCGACTGCTCGTCTGACTTGCGGGCCTTCTTGGCTTTCTTGGCCTTCTTGCCCGCCTGGTCGTCGGCCTCGCTCTCGGTGAGCTCGACAGCACCGGATCCGTCAGTCCCGTCTGCGGCCCGGCTCCGTCGACGGGACCGCTTGCCGGTGGGTCGCTGCGGCGTCGCCACGGCCGTACGACCGCCTTGCGAGTCGGTTCCGCCGCCGTCGGCTGCGGCGTCGGTATCGACGTGTTCGTCGCTCACCGCATGCTCCTTCGTTCAATCGTGTGCGTGGTGGTCACCTTCCAGTGTCCACCATTGCAGGTCCGATTCCTCCTCGGGCCGTACCGGCCCGCATCGTCACCAGACGCATTGCAGGGGCGACAGGACTTGAACCTGCAACCTGCGGTTTTGGAGACCGCTGCTCTGCCAGTTGAGCTACGCCCCTTCGCAGGTTGGCAGGCCAACCTGCGCGTGTCGGGGCCTTACCCGACGCGCGCGCTCGCCAACTGAAGGGAAAAACGCGCTGGTACTGGGAAAACCCCGAGGTCCGAGTGTACAACGGAGCAGCTGTCAGGTACTAATCACGCCGTCCTGACGACCTGCCCGCTCTCCATGTCCCACTTGAGGTTGACCGAGTCGTCGCCTTCGTGACCCATCACCGTGGTGTAGGCCTCCATAACGACCTCGCCGGCTTCGTTGGTGACGATATTCCTGGTGGTCACGATGTCGGCGCCGAACCGTTCAACGACGGAGTGGACCTCCATTCGGGCATGCAGCACGTCCCCGGCAAGGATCGGCTTGTGGAAGACGAACCGCTGGTCGACCTGGACGATCTGCAACGATTCGTAGCCGGTATCGACCTTGCGCATAAAGTCCGCCTGGACCAACTTCCCAAGGATCGTGACGAACGTCGGCGGCGCGACGATTGCGTCATACCCGAGTTCGGCTGCCGCCCTTTCATCCAGACAGGCCGGGTCATCGGCCTTCACCGACTTGGCGAATTCGCGCACCTTCTCGCGGCCGACCTCGTAGCTTTCCGAATACTCCCACGACATGCCGAGGATATTGGTATTGATCGCCACCGCTACGCCAACTTGGCTGACGCGATCGCCCGACCGAAGATCTTCTTTCCGTCGGTGGTAGCGGTCAACGCGATCGTCACCGACTTGCTGTCCGGATCGACCGACTTCACCTTGCCGCTGAACACGATCTCGGCGCCCTTGCCGTCGTTGGGCACCGGCACCACCGCGGTGAACCGCACGTTGTACTCGGTGACTGCCCCAGGGTCACCGACCCACGACGTGACGAAGCCGCCGCCCAGGCCCATGGTCAGCATGCCGTGCGCGATCGCGGTGTCGAGCCCAACGACCTTGGCGATTTCGTCGTCCCAGTGAATCGGGTTCAGATCGCCGGAGACGCCCGCATAGTTCACCAAATCCTGGCGGGTCAGCGAGTACACCTTCTCGGGAAGTTGGTCACCCACCTTGACCGAATCGAACTCACGCAGTGGCATGTCGGAAACCCTCTTCTCCGTCGTCACCTGCACGACCCGCCAAGGTCGTATAGGTCTCCTGAACTATGTCACCAGCGTCGTTGGTGATGGTTTGCCTCGTCATGATGATGTCGGTGCCGTGGGCGCGCCGGACCGACTCGATCTCCACGTCGCAATACAGCCGATCTCCCACCTTGATCGGCGCGAAAAATTTCAGCGACTGGTCGACCTGAACGACCTGGGCGTCGTTGGTGGCGATGTTGGCCCACGCGAAGAACGCCTCCACGGCCTTGTAACCGAACACCGAGATGAAGGTCAGCGGCGCGATCAGGCCGTCGTAGCCCAGCTCTACGGCAGCCTTCTCCTCGTGAAAGGGACGGTCATCGTTTTTGACCGCGACCGCGTACTCGCGAATCTTTTCCCGCTCGACGATGTAGTAATCGGGGTAGCGGAAGCGCTTTCCGATGGCATTCTTGCCCAACGACATGACTCTTGAACCCTACCTAGTCAGTCTGAGTAGATAGCTGACGGGCTGTGTCAGCGTGTCTCGCGGTGAGCCTGGTGTTTGCCGCAATTCGGGCAAAACTTCTTCAGCTCCAGCCGGTCGGGGTCGTTGCGGCGGTTCTTCTTGGTGATGTAGTTGCGGTGCTTGCACACCTCGCACGCCAAGGTGATCTTGGGCCGTACGTCGGTACTTGAGGCCACGTGGGTTCTCTTTTCGGGTTTTCGTTCGTTGTTGTCTTGTAGCGATGGCCGGACTCGAACCGGCGACCTAACGATTATGAGTCGTTCGCTCTAACCGACTGAGCTACACCGCCTCGGGACTGCTTTGTCTTCGTTCCGGGCCGCCTGCCTGCTCGGCGTCCACCGAGCCCCCTAACGGAATCGAACCGTTGACCTTTTCCTTACCATGGAAACGCTCTACCGACTGAGCTAAGGGGGCGCACCCGAGCGACTGTTTGGGTCACGCCTCGGGCCTAAAAGAGGGTACAGCCTGGTCCGCAAGGGCACCAAACGGTGAGGTTTACCCCGCGTCACGGGCCCGCTTAGGCTGAGCGGGTGTCTGACACCGACCGGTTGTACTTCCGCCAGCTGCTCTCCGGCCGCGACTTCGCCCAGGGCGACGGGATCGCGGCGCAGATGCGCAACTTCGCCTACTTGATCGGTGACCGGCAGACCGGTGACTGCGTGGTCGTCGATCCCGCCTACGCGGCCAACGACCTGGTCGACACGCTCGAGGCCGATGGCCTGCATCTTTCCGGCGTGCTGGTCACCCACCACCATCCCGACCATGTCGGCGGCTCGATGATGGGCTTCGAACTGAAGGGGCTGGCTGAGCTGCTCGAGCGGGTCAGCGTTCCGGTTCACGTCAATTCCCAAGAAGCGCAGTTCGTTTCGCGGATAACCGGAATTCCGATGAGCGATCTCACCTCGCATGAGCACGGCGACAAGGTCAGCGTCGGCGCCATCGACATCGAGCTGCTGCACACTCCCGGTCACACCCCGGGCAGCCAATGCTTTCTGCTCGACGGCCGGCTCGTCGCCGGCGACACGTTGTTCTTAGAGGGATGCGGGCGCACCGACTTTCCTGGCGGGGATTCCGACGAAATCTTTCGCAGCCTGCAAAAGATTGCTCAACTGCCTGGCGATCCGACGGTATTTCCCGGACACTGGTATTCGCTCGAACCGAGTGCCTCACTCTCAGAGGTCAAACGCTCTAATTACGTTTACCGTGTCGCTAATCTCGAACAGTGGCGAACACTGATGGGTGGATAGTCGTGCTACGACGGGTCCTCCAGCGAATTTTCACGCCTTTAAATGCTGTGATATAAGCGGAGGATGGGTTCTTCTATGGGTTGGATCCACGATCGGTGGCACCAGGTAGCGGGGGCAGGATCCGGTACCTGGCTGGCGTGGGCAGTGTGGGCTTTGCTCGCGCTCGGAGTTATTGCCCTCGTGTACACCAACGTTCAAATTCGGCGCAATCGTCGACTGGTATCTGAACAAAACCGGCCGCACGTCGGGATGTTCATGGAGCCGCACGCCGCAGACTGGCATGTGATCGAACTGGTCGTCCGGAATTTCGGAAAAACCCCGGCCTACGACATTTCGTTCACCTTTCCGCACCCCCCGACCGTCGCCGAATACGAAAACGCCACCGACGGCTATGCCGATGTCGTCGAACTGCAACTCCCCCGCCAGTTGCCGACGCTGGCACCCGGCCAGGAATGGCGCACGGTGTGGGATTCGGCGCTCGACCGCAGCCGAACTCGGTGAGGGCATCGAATCGCGTTTCCCGGGCACGGTGACCTACTACGACCGCGTCGAGATTCCCCGCGGCTGGAAGTTCTGGTTAGGCCGTAGGCGTTCCCTGGAGACCAAGGTGGTGCTCGACTGGGCGTCGTTGCCACCAGTCCAGCGCATCGAGTTGATGACGAACCACGACCTCGCCAAACGGGAGAAGCAGAAGCTGGAACTGCTGCGCAGCCTGCTGACCTATTTCCACTACGCCACCAAGGAAACTCGCGCCGATGTGTTCCGCGCCGAGATCGAACGCATCAACCGCGCGGTCGACGAAACCAAGGACCGCTGGCGCACCCGGCAGATCGAGGCGCCGCCAACTGACGTCAGCCTGCGCTGGGGCAGCGCCGAAGAGGAACTCGGCAAGCATCGCGGCGAGCGGGTCTGATCACCCGGACTTATTTCCGGTCTGATTCAATCGACTCCATGAGCGACGGTCCGGTCAGTTATCGCCTCGACGATTCCATCGCGTTCATCACGATGGACGACGGCAAAGTCAACGTTCTCGGCCCGACGATGCAACAGGCCATCAACGACGCGCTCGACCACGCCGACCGCGACGACGCCGGCGCCGTCGTGATCGCCGGAAACCACCGGGTTTTCAGCGGCGGGTTCGATCTGAAGATCCTGACGTCCGGTGAGATCCAGCCCGCAATCGACATGCTCAAGGGCGGCTTCGAGCTGTCCCATCGGCTGCTGTCCTACCCGAAGCCGGTGGTGATGGCCTGCACCGGCCATGCCATTGCGATGGGCGCTTTCCTGCTGGCCAGTGGCGATCACCGAATTGCGGCTCCCGCGTACAACATTCAGGCCAACGAGGTAGCGATCGGCATGACGATCCCTTACTCAGCCCTGGAAGTGATGAAGCTGCGACTGACGCGGTCGGCCTACCAGCAGGCGGCCGTGCTGGCGAAGACGTTCTTCGGCGAGACCGCGGTGGCCGCTGGCTGGATCGACGAGATCGTGCTGCCCGACATGGTGCTCAGCCGCGCTGAGGAAGCCGCCCGCAACTTCGCCACGCTCAAGCAGCACGCACATGTCGGCACGAAGCTGCGGACACGGGCCGAGGCGCTGACCGCGATTCGCGCCGGAATCGACAATATGGCAGCCGAATTCGAGGTTTAACCGATCACGCGACTGGTCGCCGGAAACGATCGATATAGCCGTCCCAATTCCAGGTCGAGAGAAAATCGATCGCCGCGTTGTAGCCGTTCTGATAGAGCTCCTGCATCTGCTTGGCGCCGATGTTGAAGTCGAGAAACCCGACTTTTGAGGAGTCGACGCGGATTGCCCGCGAGTCGACCCACGGCTCATTCAGGTACGTCTGGTCGCGACCGACGATCATCGTGGTGATCAGCGCTTCGATCAGCGGCGGGCCGCCGAAGATCCAATTGACCGGCCCCAGAACCGGAATCACTTTGTCGTTGCCTTGCGGAAGGTTGGGCAGCAGCGTGACTCCGAAGGTCGGCCACCGCGGCGACTTGCCGTCACGGCGGTCGAAGGAGTCGATGGGGAAGTTCGACAGCATGCCGCCGTCGACCAGCGTGGACGTCAAGCCGCTCGCGCTGGTCACCTTAGTGGTTCGGAAGAAGAACGGAATCGACATCGACGCGCGGACCGCGTCAGCAACCAACTGCTCGTCGGGGTCCAGTCCGTATAGCCTGCGGTAGTCCCACGGCAACCGAACCAGCTGCCCGGTGGTCACGTCGGTTGCGGTGACCACCAGCCGGTAGCGCTGCTCCGGCGGCAGATTCGGGGCGTCGATGGCCAGGTCGCCGAAGGTGCGAACACCGAGGTTGGCGAGCTCGGAGCGAATCCACTCGTGGGCGTAATCGCCCTTGTAGATTCCGGTTTCGCTCAGCACGCCCCATGCGGGGCCGAGCAGCGGGATGCCGGTGACGCGCGTCGGGTCGAGGAATTTTTTGTAGGGCAACGTCATGGTGAGTTGCTCGACCTGCTCGGCGGTCAATTCGTCGGCGCCGGCGGCCAGGATCGCGCCGACGATCGAGCCGGCCGATGTGCCGGATACCCGTTGGACCGCATATCCCGCTTCCATCAGCGCGACAGCGGCGCCGGCCAGGCCGATGCCCTTGACGCCGCCACCCGAGAGGACGAGGTCCGCCTTGTGTTCGGTGGTCACTCTGCGAACTGTAGCCGCTAGGCCAGACGAAGCTTGTTGGGCTCCTCTGTCGGTGGCGTCGCAGTCGGAGCGACCAGCGCAAGGACCGCCTCGTAGCGCTGGGTAACGTCGTCGCGGTCGGACTGATCGCCGACCGTGGCCAAGTTGGACCGCTGGATCGCCTCGGCCTGCCGGATCAACGGGGTCTGGAGTTCACGGTGAGGGGTTTGTTCCATGATCTTCGCGAGCGCTTCGAGTTGCCGGATCATGATGGCGGGCATGCCAACTGCGGCCTGGCGGATGGTATCGAACGTGCGCTCCACCAGCCGCTCGAAATCGGGCTGGTAGGCGATGACGCGTATGTGGCCGTCAGCGTCGCGCCGGATCCGATGCGGGCGCCATGAGGTGGAAATTCGGCACAAGCCATCGCCGATCCAGTCGACGCAGGTCATCCCGGTGAACGTGTCGTTGACTGCCGGCGATAGGGCACGCAAAGCGATCTCGACCAGTTGATCGAAGCCGAACGAAATGTCCTGTGGGAGTGTGCGATAGGCACCCGTGATGTGGCCCAGTGCAAGCCTCACGGCGACAGTTCGGCAGCCTCGGGCGGCCACACTCGGGCGATCACCTGACCAGCGACCACGAAATGCCCAGGGCGGTAGGGTAACTGAATGATCGCGTCGGCCTTGGTAGCGATCTTCAGCAGCGAGTCATGCCGGATGACCTGGAGATAGCCGCTGCGGGGTGTGCGGATCGGGGCACCGGAGTCGGACAACAGTGTCAACAATTCCTCGTGCGACGGCCCGCGCGCCGCGCCGACCCCGAAGTCCTCGCCACCGCGATTCAGCGCCGCGATCTCGTCGTCCAACGTTCCCGCAATGCGCGCAATCATCACCGGAAGCTGGATCATCGAAGCGATGTGATTGAGGAAGAAGATCAGTACAGCCACATCAGCCAACGTCAGCATGAACGTCACCGTGATCGACAAATGCGGAACGAAATCACCGTGCGGGCCGCCGCCCACCGAAACCAGAGCGATCATCGCGTAGCAAAACGACGCGACGAATGTTCCCAACGAAACTTGAGTTCCCGGATCGCGCACGAAGTTGCGCAGCATCCGCGGCCCGAACTGCGTTGAGGCCAGCGTCAGCGCCACGATGGTGATGGAGAAGACGATGCCGACCACGGTGATGATCGCCGCCGCGACCGTGGCCAACACGACTCGAGCCGAATCGGCGCTGCCCTGAAGCACAAACGACGGGAACTGGATCCATCCGTCATAAGCCGAGCGGTCGATCGTGTAGGTGATGCTGAACAGCACGACTATCCCAAGCGTCTGCAGCACCGGAACGAGCCATAGGTTGGTCCGCAACGCCTCTCGGCGCCAATCCGCCTCGAAGTATGGACCGCGCATCTAGCAAAAGCTAAGCGTGCGCGGCCTGCTGCGCGCGTTTATTGACGATTTCTTTACGACTGGGCTGAAACCCAGTCGTAAGCAAGGAATTTTCCGTCGAACGTCACCACGACGCGGTCTCCGGACGGGTGCGGCTTCCTCTGCAGGTCGACGCTGAAGTTTATCGCGCTCATGATCCCGTCGCCGAACTGCTCGTGGATGAGCTCTTTGAGCGCCGGCCCGTAGACCTGCAGGGCCTCGTAGAACCGGTAGATGGTCGGGTCGGTGGGGACCGCGGTGGGCAGCGCGGCGCGCATCGGCACCGCGGCCAGCAGCGGGACCGCCGACTGGTCGAGGCCCAGCATGTCGACCAGCACCGTGCCGAATTCGGCGGGAATCGGGTGCTGGCCGAGTAGTGCCGACGTAGTCCACACCACCGGTCGGTCGATGGCGTCGGCCAACTCCTGCCAGGTCAGGCCCTTGGCCAGGCGGGCGACCACGATCTGTTCGGTGATCTCATCGCGCGTCATGGTTACCAGCATGAACCCGAACCTGTCACGCGAGCCAGATGGGATTCGTCAGGGCGACCATGGCGCCGAGCGGACGCCGTTGCGCTTCGCGGATCTCCAGTCTCGCGAAGCGCGCCGAAGCGCCATCCAGTTCCCACTGCACCCGGGCGCGATCCGATCCGACCGTCGCGCGTCGCACAGGGCCCCCGGCGGTAATCAACGCGACCTCGGTACCGGCTGCGCCGCTGACCACCGCGGTCACCGTCACCCGTCCGTCGGAAGGTACTCGCAACGTTTGCCCTGGACCGGCCACCCCGTCGCCGCTCGGACTGGACGCCGTCAGCTCCAGTGCTACATCGCCCGACCGCGCGAGATACGAACGACCGCAGCGCAATCCATCGATGATCGCGGGCGTCGAGAGTTCCTCTGCGTGGACGACCGTCTGGGGCAAGCCGACCTGCTGGTGTTTGCCATGCGAATCGCTGCCGCCGACTGCCGTTACGCGTCGTCCCTGCCGCAGTAGCCGCTGCCAGCTGCGAAGCGAGAATTCGTCGTCGAGATTCCAGCGGCCGTTCCACACCTCGAGCGCGTCCACGTCGTCGAAGCCGAACTCCCACGCGGCCCCCGGTACTGGCACGGACGGATGTGCGGCGACCACCAGACCGCCCCCATCGCGAACCTCGGCGGCGAAGCGCGGAAACACCCCGTCGCTTGGCCCGTACCGCCAATCGACCCAGGCGCGCGGCGGCAGGCCGACGGCAAGCCAATGCCCGTGGCGGGTGGTGACCTCCTCGCCGGCGATCACCAGCAGACCGGGTGTGTGGCACGCCGGCCACACTCGATTGGCCGAGTTCGTGTTGTGTTCGGTGGAGACGATGAAGTCCAGCCCGCCGATTCTTGCGGCCGCCGCGAGTTCCTCGGGATCGCGCTCGCCGTCGGAATGAACGGTGTGCAGGTGCAGATCCCCGCGATACCAGCGCGCGCCGGTCTTCGGGGGGATGGGAATCTGCTGCACGGCTTGGCTTTCCGGCAGCCGGCTCACGGACGGTCCACGCTCCATCGTGACGCGTGCCTCCCACGCCATCCCCCACGGGCTCAGCACCACCGGTCCGAGCGCCACCACCCAGGGACCCGGGTCGATCGGGCCGACCAAATAGCCTGGGGTGGCATACCCGCTGGAGATCTCGAAGTGGTCGCGCGCTCCGCCCGACCAGCCCCGGAATCCGGCCGCATTGCCCAGATCGTGGCCGGCCGGGCCAAAGATACCTAAATCCAACACGTTTCGAGCGACTCCGGCGAACGAGAAACTCTGATGTGAAGTGGAAACCCGAATACGCTGAACACCTGTCGGCACGTCGAACGGCAGGTAAGCCCAGCGGTAGATGCCGAAACCGAATCGTCCTGAAAACGCTAACTCGATCGCACCGGGGGCGACGTCGCGATGCCCATGGCCCCAGGATGGGCCATCAGGTGGTAACCATCAGTTACATCGACACGAACGCTTGCTGTCGTGCTGCTTGCAATCAGTGGCTCGGACTGGACTCAGCCGTTCGAGGCTTGAGCCCGCTGGTAGCGAACGCCGCAAAGGGACTTTGGACTCCCCTCCGAGGGCCCTACAGCGCGTGGAGTCGAGGCAAACGCCTCTCGTCGGCGATCGTGCCGAACGGCGAAAATCAGAGAAGGTTAACCAGGTACCAGTTCGCAGATCAGGAGGCCGTTGTGGCCACATACAGCCACTACCGCGTGTCGGCGCGTTCCCCGCGCAAGTTCGGCGGCCGTCAACTGGTCATAGCGGTGGGCTGGGCGCTGCTGTTGGTCGTCATCGTCGTGCTATCGGCGTGGGCGCACCACAGTTTGTCCGCTTCGCGGCAGGCTGCACAGCACGCTGCCGCAGCGCAACCGGCGAGCTCGATCAGCCCGCCGGTGCCGGCTCTGCCAGTTGGCCCGCAGCTGCTGGCCTGGTCCACCGATGCCAAGCCGTCGATCATCGCGATGTTCATCGCGGCAGACAACTTCGTCACCGCTGCGAGGTACGGCAACATCGCCGGGGTGGGCGCGGCGTGCCAAACCGCCGCTGATGCGTTGGCCAAGTTGCAGCAACACACACCGAGCCCGGACCCGGCGCTGAATATCAAGTTGCAACAGGCTATTACCCACTATCAAGCGGGGGTTCGCGACTGCGTCGCAGGCAAGCAGAACCGGGATCCGGTAGAAACCGGGAAGGCCATGGTCTCCGTCAACCAGGGCAGCACCGACCTGCAGGCAGCAGTCGGCATTCTTGAAGAAGATCTGGCCGCCGAGGCGCGCGACCAGCGAGTGTGGACCGCGTAAGTCCAGCTCCCGGGTCAGCTGCTGGTATGCGCGATCAACACGTCGATCTTGGCGCGAGTGGCGACCGCTCCAGGTATCGAGAACACCCGGCCGATGATCGCGGATCGCCGGTGTCCAGCCCGACATTGCCGACCACCAACAGATCGGCGCCTACTTCCTCAGCAAGGTCGACCAACGCGTGCACCGGATCATCTTTAACCGGGCGATCCTCGATGTTCTTCGCCCCGGCCGCCTTTGCCCGGTCGTGGGCATCGTGCAGCATCGCGTAGACGGGCGCGTTGCCCCGCACCTTGTAGCCCTCCGCCCCGAGGGCGTCGGCCGCGCGCAAATCGTCCGGGTGGGGGATGTAACCCGTCCCAATGACCAGCTTGGCATTCGACTCGGCGGCAATCGTGGCCGCCCGCTCGACCGCGCGAAGTGAAGACTCCGAGCCGTCAGTGCCGACCACTACTGTCCGATAGGCCGTCATGTGCTCTCCGCAACGTCGTTGTTGGTGGTCAGATCAGACATTAGGCCTTAGGCCGTTCTGCGGGGCTCGTTCTTGGCGGCTGCTTCGATGCGAGCTACCAGCCTGCCTCCACGAACCACCTCGATCGTCTCCCCGGCGGCAACCCGATCGAAACACCGCCCGGCGCGGGTTCGCAGCTCGTCAAGCCCGACCCACCCACCAACGTCCGGTGCCACGGCTTTCGACAGATCGCTCCGGGATCGGAGCCGACCTCCAGTCGCCGACCGACACGATCCGGGCCACCAGCTTGCCGTGACGTACGACGTCGATCGTCTCCCCGGAACCAACCCGATCGAGGTAACCCAGCGCATGACTCCGGAGTTGGCCCAAGCCAATCACTTCCCGCATTTCGCTCCGATCCCTGAATTCACTCAGCCGGCCACACGCTGTCGAACCCGCCAAGTATATGACTGTACGTGCGGTCAGTGTCAACAGTTCGGCCCGGTGCTGAAGACTCGCCGCCGAAACGTGCCCGACGAGCTCCCACGATTTGACTTGGGTCGAAAAATGCTGTACTCCAGCCCAATTCAGCCGGCCGGCGCGAGCATGTCTTTCCATCCATCGTCTCCGATTTTCCTCGAATCTTCGACCGCATACTTGGCGCCGTCGGGCCCTACCAGCTCACCGCTCTGTGGACTGTAGACAGCCGAGGGAGGCCCGCCGGGGGTGTAGACGCAGGGGTTGGGCTGCTGCCCGTTGCACTGCACGCTGCCCGACCCCGGCCGTTGCAGCTGATCGCTGACGGGAGGCGGCGTCTGC
This sequence comes from uncultured Actinomycetota bacterium, assembly GCA_963815995.1. Classification (GTDB taxonomy): domain Bacteria; phylum Actinomycetota; class Actinomycetes; order Mycobacteriales; family Mycobacteriaceae; genus Mycobacterium. The sequence continues at coordinate 45,630 of CAWFIR010000017.1, read as the reverse complement.
CCTCCCGGCGGCAGCCTGTCGGCAGGCGCCGGGTTTTGGCCGTTGTTGACGCTCGGCGCCGGGATCACAAAGCCCGGTTTCACCGCCTGGTTGCAGCGCCCCCCAGGGGCCGGGCAGTTCAGGATCTGGTTGGGGTCGCCGTACCACGGGTTGGTGCCCAGCGGCTCATATGGTTTGTTGCTGCGGCATTCCTGTGGCGTCGCGGCGTGTTTACCGGGGACATCGACACACGGAAGGTTGCGTGCACCGCGCACGGCGTTGGCGGGAGCGTCCTGCGGGATCTTGCAATACGTTCCGGATGGCATCGGCTGCAGGCTGGTGTCCGCCGGAGACCGCCACTGAGGTGCCGGGAGAAAGCCGGTCAGACACGGCGGGGGCTGGTTGATCGTCAGCGCGGTGTCGAGCGCAGCGTAGCCCGGGAACGCCGCCGTTACCGCCTGGCCTTCCGCGCCGCCCTGCGGATAGGCCACCAGCAGTTGCTCGACGCCCTTGTGGTAGCGCTTGAGCATGTCGAACACGATCTCGAGATTCGCCAGCGTCTGCGGCAGCGACTCGCGTACATCGGCGAACACCGAGTTGACCTGATCCGCAGTCGGTGCCGCTTGGTTCAGGATGCTTTGCACGTGCTGGTCGTTCGCTGCCGTCTGGGCGAACAGGACATCCAGATTGTGCGACCAGCGCGCGATCGCGTCGCTCGAGTTGACCTGGCTGTCCAGGATCGGTCCGGAGTTTTCGATGATGTCGTTGATATCGGAGATGTTGGTCTTGAAGTCACCGGCGATCGCCTGGGTCGCGTCGACCAGCCGTTGCAGCGCGGGCCCCAAGCCGCCGACCGCTTGGGAGGTCTCGTCGAGCAGTCGACTGATCTTGTCCTTGGGCAGCGCGGCCAGCCCGCGGTTAGCGGCGTCTAGCGCCGGCCCGATCTCAGCGGGCACGGTGCCCTTGGTGATGGTCTGGCCCGGCGAGAAGTATTTACCCGGGTTGCCTACCGACACCAGGTCCAGATACTGCTCACCAACCGCCGACACCGAATGCACGTTCGCCGATGCGTCGATGGGGACCTTGTACCGGTCGGCAATACTCATGGTCGCCTGCGCGCCGGCCTCGCTTGGCTCGACGGCGGTGACCTTTCCGATGGTTTCACCGCGATAAGTCACGTTGGCCGTCTTGTACAGACCGCCCGACGCGGGCAGGTCCGCCTTCAGGGTGTACTGGCCGATCCCCACATGGCTTGGAATCCGCAGGTAGTACCAGCCCAGCGCAATCGCGGTGATCACACTCAGAATGCTGAACAGGATCAGCTGGCGCCAGATCAAGCGGGTCAGCATTGCCTATCCGCCCTTTCGACCAGCGGCCCGCCGGGGGCGTCGTTCGGGTTCGGCGTGTACCGGACGTCGGGGATCATCGTTTCGGGGTCGCGGCCCCACGATTGCTCGAGCGCGCGCAGCGCTCCGGAGAACCCCGTCCCGGTGAGAACCGCGTTGTCGACAGCGCTGAGCGTCAGGTCGAGCGTCAGCGACAGGTTGAAGTAGTCGCCGCGGAACGCCTTCGGCACGGCGTCGATATCGAACGGCCGGACCAGGATCAGCTTGAGCGCCTGGATCAGATACGGTGAGGCACGGCCGAGTTCCCTCAACGGGCACTGCAGCGACAGCAGGTCCTGATGGAGGTTGCTCCGCGAGGCGGACAGATATTGGTTGGCAACCTGGCTGAGCCCTCCCGTCGCGTCAACCGCGTTGATCAAAAGGTTCTGTTTGTCGGCGAAATGCTTTATCAGCGGCGGGAATTCGGTGAGAACCCGATCGACAACGTCCGAGCGGGGACCCACGTAGGTCAACAGCCGGTTGGTGGAATCGATGGCTCGGGTGATGTCATCGCGTTGCTCGTCGAGTCGTGCGGTGAAGGTGTCCAGCTTGCCGAGGAAGGCACGGATCTGCTCGGCCCGCCCGTGCACGATGTTGTAGACCTCGTTCTGCACCACTTCGAGGTTCGGGATGCCGCCCCCGCGCAAGATAAAGGCGAAACTGGCCAGCGTCTGCTCGGTGGTGGGGTAAGCGGACGAATTCTTCAGCGGGATGGTGTCGCCGTCCTTCAGCAGTTCGGGCGACGGGTTGGGCGGCGCAGCCAGTTCCACATGCTGAGAACCCAGCAGGGTTGACAGCCCGATCTTGGCGGTGGCGTTTTTGGGTAGTTTGACGTTCTTGCCCAGACCCAGCGCCAGCGTGGCGACCCAGTTCTTCAGGTTGATGGCGCGCACGGTGCCGACAAAGACATCGGCCACCCGCACCCGGCTATTGAGGTTTAGGGCAAGCGTGTCGGGCATTTGCACGTAGACGGTGTAGGAGCCGGCCCTGGTGCCCGGGCCGCCGGGCATTGGCACATTCGCGATTCCGTGCCAGTTCGCGCACGAGGTCAGCGCGACGGTCGCCACCAGTAGAGCCAGCCCCTGCCAGGTCCGGTATCGGACCATGCGCATCAGTCGCTTCACCGGCCGTTGGTTCGGCTTGCTCCTCGCGCGTACCGCGCTCATCGCGCGCCTCACGAGCCCGGTCCTGTCGACACGGCCGCCTCAGCGGGTAGCGGTGGTCCAGCAGGCGCGGGCGCTGGCACTGGCGTCGGCGCGACCGGCCCCGGGGCCACGTCCGGCCCGGGCGGCGGTGGCGGGATCGGCACTTGGGGGGCCTGCAGGCCGATGGGTGGCACGACGGGGTACTCGTTGTACGCGTTCGGCGGTCCCGGCGGTGTCTGCAGGTTCGATTGCACCGGTGGGATATCCGGTCCGCCCATGAGTTCGGCCAGCGAATCCGGGGTCAACAGGCCCGCCGTGATCGGATCCACCTGCGTGCCCTGCATGCCCGACGCGACAACCCAGCCGGGCTGGGTGTTGCGGTGCGACAACGGGGTGTCGGGCACCCAGATCCCGGGCACTGTGGTGTCCTTGTATCCGTTCGGCGGCTGCAGCCGCGGCTCGGAGTAGGCGACTTCCTTGGGCAGCGTCTCGGCGGTGGTGAACAGGTTGAGGCCGAACGGGAGGTAGTTGAACTTGATCGCATCGAGGATGGGCGCTAGGTATTGCGCGCAGAGTTCGGCGGATTCTTGATAGCCAAGCCGGCTACCGGCCTGAATCATGCTGCAGATGAACTGCATCGGGTTCGTGAAGTTCGGGATCGCCGGAATAGACACGACCGCGCCGTGCGACGGGTGATAAATCTGGTTGAGGTTCGTCTCCAGCGTCGGGAGAACGTGCAGGCCGGTTTCCAAACCATTCAGCGGCTCGGGTTGGACCAGCGTGGTGGTGACGTTGGCGAGGTTGTCGATGTCGCGCGCGAGCACCTCGCGGTTCTTGGCCAAGAACGGGCGCAGTGTGCCGAGCAGGCCGTCGAACTGCTGTATCGCATTGGCGAGGTCCCGGTCAGACCCGGTTAATCTGTCTGTGAACTGGGCCAGGTTGTTGTTTAATGCGACGAACTGCTGGTCGTCCTTGTGCAGGGCGTTCACGAAAAGCGCCAGGCTGTGCACCACCGCGAAGAAGTCGCCACGACCCTGGTTCAGCGCGGTCAGCGCCCGCGACAGGCTGTCGAACGTGGTGTTGATCTGCTTGCCCTTACCGGCCAGCCCGTCGGCGAACGACTCGATGAGATCACCGAAGGGGCCCTTGGGCTGCTCGGGTGTGGGGCCGAGTTTGGAGATGACGTTGGCGACGCTGTCGCGCAGTTCGTCCCACTCCGTCGGCACCTGTGTGCGCTCGATCGGGATCACCGTGTTATCGGCCATCACCGGACCACTCTTATAGGGCGGCTCCAACTGAATGCTCCGCGACGACACCAGGGTGGGGCTCACAATCAACGCGGACGCATTGGCCGGCACCTTGTATTTGTTGGCGTAGTGGAAGGTCACCTTCATCTTGTCGCCGGCCGCCTCGATGTTGTCGACGGAGCCCACCCGGATGCCCATGATCTCGACCCGGTCGCCGGAGTACAGCGCGTTGGCCGCCGGGAAGTACGCCACCACAGTGTTATTCGTGAATTTCTTGTACAGCTGGAACCCAACGAACGCGAGGGTCAGCGCCAACACAACGGCGAGCCCGCCGATGATCACCGATCGCCGGGGCCGCTTGACGAAGATTCTGTTCAATTCTGATTACCTCCCGTCACGCCGCTGCCGCCGGCTCCACCTGTGTTGCCGATGTACGGCGCCGGCAGCTGAGCGCCGGGTCCCGGTGGGGCCGGGGGTCCGGGGGCCAACGGTGCCGGTGGTGGTGCCGCGGCGGGATTGGCCGGAGCAGGGCCCGGTAGCGGTCCCAGCGGCTCGGTGCGTCCGCCGGGTGGTCCGGGTGCGATCGGCACCGGCGTGCCCGGAACATCGGGTTGCACCTGCCCCGGTCGCCCGGCGATCGGGATCCCCGGGGTCGGCGGCAGGCCGTCGGGGTTTGGCGGCGAGGACGCGACGTTGGGCAACGCCGGGTACGGCCCGTTGGGCCCGAACGGCCCCTGGTTTTGATCGATGCCCGCGCACGGCATCGGGTTGCCCGGCCGCGGAAGCAGTTCCGGCGGCGGCGAATACGAGCACGGCGAGCCTGGCGCCACGGCCGGTGCGGGGTGATCCGGGGTGCCCTCCAGCACCGGCGGCGCCGGCGGCGGCGCGCCGTTGGGGAACCGGGTGCCGTTGGGGTCGGGGAACTTGAACGCGGGCAGGCCGGCGCTGCGCCAGAAGTCCTCCGGGTCGATACCACGCTTCTTGAACGCGGCGTCGACCCACGGCTGCATGATCCAGTACGGCAGCAGGTTGGTCAGGACTATCTTGAAGTACGGTCCGGACGCGACGGACTCTCCTAGCGATGCCGCGAATTGGCTTACATACTTCAGGCTTTGAGCCAGGTCTTCCTTGCGTGCCACCAGCACGTCGCTGATTGCATGCAACTGCTCCAGCACAGGATTCAAGTTCGGGTTGTCGTTGATGAACCCCTGCACCTGCGCCGAGAAGGCGGAAATGTTCCCCAGCAGCGTGTCGATGGCCCGTCCACGTTCGTTGAACGCGGCCAGCAGCGTCTTCGAGTTGACCAGCAGCCGGTTGATTTGTTCACTGCGGTCACCGAGGACGCTGGCTACCTTGTTGGCCTGAGCGAGCAGGTGCTTGATCTGTTCGTCGCGTTTACCGATGGTGTCGGAGAATTTGGCCAAACCGTCGAGGGCGGGGCTCAGGTGCGAGTAGGTCTGATCGACGGTCTGAGACAACACATTCAGCGACTGCTTGACGGTGTCGATGTTCCAGCCAGTGGCGGCCTTGGTGATGTCGAAGTTCGCATCGTACAGCTGGTAGGGGGTGGTGGTTTGGCCCAGCGGCAAAACGCCCCCGGGCCGCAGCACCTGGGTTCCCCGCGGCTCGACCTCGAGTACCTTCCTGCCCAGGATCGTGTCGGTCTTGATCGCCAGCCGGCTCTCGGTGCCGATGGTGTTGCTGCCGATGGAGAACTTGATCGCGACGTGGTCGCCGTCGATCTTGAGCCCCTCAACCCTGCCGACAACCACGCCGGTGATGCGCACCTTGTCGCCCTTGTTCAGTTGACCGGTGCTGGCGAACTGCCCGGAGTAGCTCGGACTGGCAAACAGCATCGGGACGCTGGTGAGGCTTTGGCCGACGGCGACGATGAGCACCAGCACGATTACGCCCATGAGGCCGACGCGGCTGCGGTTGAATTCCGTCAGTGTTCTCATTGCGGCGTGCACCTACCCGTGGGCTGCTGCCAGATCCGGACCGAGCGGACCGGGCCGCCGGACTGTAGGCCGTTCCACTTGATCGTGAGGTCGCACACGTAGAAGTTCACCCAGTCTCCGTAGAGGCCGATGCTGCGTCCGATCAGGTTGAGCGCGGTTGGCGTCTTGTGGATCAGATCGTCGAGCTGGTCACGTTGGTCGACGAGCGGCTGCTGAAGACCCTGCAGGTAGTTGATCTCCTTGTGCAGCAGAGCGCGGTTGTCGGCCAGCAGGTCGGCTACTGTGCCCGCGGCATTGCTGATGTTTGCGACGCCGGCGGCCAGCGGATCGGCATGGTTCGCTAGCCCGGTGATCAGCTTCTCGAAGTTGTCGACGGTCTGGTCGAACTCCTTCCGGTGTTTGACCACGGTGTCAAGCACGATGTTGAGGTTCTTGACCACCTCGCCGATCGCCTGATCACGCTCGGCCAGATGCGAGGTGACGTCCGCGGTCTGGTCGAGGATGTCGTTGATGGTGCCGCCCTGACCCTGAAACACGGTGATGATGGCCGACGCGATGGTGTTGACCTTTTCCGGATCGAGCGCCCGGAACAGCGGCTTGAAACCACCGATCAGCGCATCGAGATCCAGCGCTGGTGAAGTTCGCGACAGCGGGATGAGTCCGCCCGGCGGCAGGACCCGGTCAGCGCCCTCACCCGCGCCGCGGTCGAGTTCCACGTACCGGTCACCGATTATGTCGAGATAGCGGATCTGCGCGGTCGTCGACTGATAAAGCGTCAGCGAACGATCGACATCGAAGTCCACCCATGCCCGCTTGCCGCCGTCGGCCAGCCGTACCTTCTTGACCTTGCCGATCTCCACTCCGGAGGCACGGACGAACTGACCGTCGCGCAGCCCGCTGGCGTTGCTGAACTCCGCGGAATAGCTGTTGGTGCGGTTGAAGCGCATCTGACCGAAGACCACGATGATGGACACGGTGATCAGCAGCAGCACCAGTGAGACGGTGCCGAGCTTGATAGCGGTGCCGGTGGGGGTTTTCATGGGTTGATCGTGTTGTCCCCGACTTGACGGCCCCAGACGTACTCGATTGCGTACGGTGAGCCGGTATCTAGGTGGTTATACGGCGCGAGACTGGCGCCGGTGTCCATCACCAACTCGGGTGCGGGCCACAGGTCATGGGTGATGGTCTGCCAGCAACCCGGCGCACCCCCCGGCCCGCCGCGAGCGTTCACCCGCGGCAGATTGTCCGGATAGACATAGGGATTCGGCGCTCCGCCTACCAGTCCGGCCAGGCCGAGGAGCCCCAGGCTGCCCACCGTGCCGGCCAGCCCGGGGAGCGTCAGCATGCCGCCCAACCCCGACATCAGCTCGGTCATGGTTTTCAGCGCGTAGCCGTTGCCGCCGCCCGTCGTCGCATAGGCCAGGGGTTCTTCGTCGTGGTAGCCGCGGATGGTGCAGAAGAACTCGGGACTGTAGGTGTCGAGCAACTGGGCGGTGGGCACCAGATCGGCGACCCCCCGCTGCAGGTAGGGCCCGCCCCGGCGGAAGATGTCTTCGCCAGTGTTGCCCAGCCCGGTCGCGGCCAACAATGCGGCATCCAGGTCGGCTTCCTGCCGGTGCAGCGTGCGCGCCGTGATCACCGCGTTGCTGAGAGAGTCGAACAAGTCCGGTGCGGCGTTGGCGTAGGTGTCGCCGAGCGCGGCCAGCTGCTGAATGTCATGGCGGATCTTTGGCATTCGCGGATTGATGTCGTCGAGGATGGCGTTGCCGTTGACGATCGACTGCCCGAACTTGTCGCCCAACCCGTTCAACGCCTCCGCGGCCGCGGCCAACGTCAGATTCAGCTTGACCGGATCCACCTTCTCGGCGATCGAGGTAAGCGTCTCGAACAGCGTGTTGAACTCCGTCGTCACCGACCTCGCATCGATCACGTGCTGTGGGGTGATACGCTGCGGCACAGGATGTTTCGGTGATGTAAACGACACATACTTGTTGCCGAATACCGTGGTCCCCTTGATGTTGGCGTCCACATTGGCCGGAATCAGCCTGATGTACTTCGGATTCACATCCATGGTGATCTTGGCCGCCGGCGTGCCGTCGCGCTGGACCTCCGAAACGCCGGCCACCCTGCCGATTTCCACCCCGTTGTAGGTGACCTTCGACCCCGGATCCATCACCAAACCCGACCGGGCGGCCAGCATCGTTAAGGGTGTCTTCGGCGTGAGCCGGCCCCGAAACTGCAGCCACACGAACGCCGACACCAACGCGGCGACCAACAAGAACACCACAGCCGCCGTCTTATAGGGCGGGATCCGTGGCGGGTTCTCCTTCTGCGGGGTCGTCATGACGGCTACACCGTGAGGTTGAAGTTCGGGTTTTTGCCATAGACCGCCATCGCAGTCAGAACGACCACGACGACGATCGTGACCAACGACAGCCGCATCGACCGGCCGACCGCTTCACCGACACCGACCGGCCCGCCGCTGGCGGTGTAGCCGTAGTAGCAGTGGGTATTCATCACGACCACCGCAACGAGGATGACCTCCGCGAACGACCAACCCACGTCGTTGAGGCGCAAGAATGTGTGGAAGTAATGGTCGTAGGTACCGATGGACTGCCCGTAGAGGAAAACCGTGGTGACCTGCGCGGACACGAAGGCCAGGGTGATCGCCAACCCGTAGAGCGGGATGATGACGACGAGACCCGCCACCACCCGGGTGGACGCCAGGTAGGCGATCGACCTGATACTCATCACCTCCAGGGCGTCGATTTCCTCGCTGATGCGCATGGCGCCCAGTTCGGCGGTGGCGCCGGCGCCGACCGTGGCTGCCAGCGCCTGACCGCAGGCCACCGGTGCCACAAACCGCACATTGATCATCGCCGCCAAAAATCCGGTGAATGCCTCGACACCGATATTGCCCAGCGACGCGAAGCCCTGGATGGCGACCAGTGAGCCCGCGGACATGGTGATGAAGCCGACGATGGCGGCGGTGCCACCAACCACGGCCATCGCGCCGCTACCCATCCCCATCTGGGCAATCATCCGCAGCAGCTCTTTGTGGTAGCGGCGCAGAGCGAAGGGAATCAGCCCGACTGCGGTTAGTGCGAACCAGACCATCTCCCCGAGCTCGGTCAGTTGCCGGGCCGGCGCGTCGCGGTATCGACGGAGGGCGACGGCTGCCCGCGGGAAGCGGTGATGCGGGACAATGGCCGCGATAGACGTAGCCATGTCAGCGCCCCGTTCCGAACCGAACACCGATAGTCGTCAGCGCCGCGTTGACTGCGAACAGCGCGATGAAACTTATGACCACCGTTTCGTTGACGGCAGTGCCCAGGCCTTTGGACCCGCCGCGGACGATCAACCCGCGATAACAGCCGACCAAGCCGGCGATCAGCCCAAACGTCGCGGCCTTGATCATCGAGATCACCACCTCGGGCATGCCGGTGAGCACTGTCAGCGTGGAGAGGTAGGCACCGATCGACACGTTCTGCAGGTACACGCTGAAGAGGTAGCCGCCTGCCAGGCCGACGGCGATCACGAGGCCGTTGAGTAGCACCGCGACGATTGTCGAGGCAACGACGCGAGGCACCACCAGCCGGTGGATCGGGTCGATGCCGAGCACCTCGAGCGCGTCGATCTCCTCGCGGATAGTGCGGGCGCCGAGGTCGGCGCAGATCGCGGTGGACCCCGCGCCGGCGACCACCAGCACCGTCACGATCGCGCCGAGCTGGGTGACCGTGCCGATCGCCGCGAGCGCCCCCGACGCGTCGGCGGCGCCGAACTCGGCCAGCAGGATGTTGAGCGTGAAGATGAGCAGCACGGTTTCCGGAATGGACACCGCGATAGTGGGCAGCAGCGACACCCGCATCAGGAACCAGCCATTAAAGATGAACTCGCGCCATTCGAACGGCTTCATCAGGGCTTTGCCGGTCATCACGGACATCCGGAAGAACCCGCCAGCCACTTCCGTCCCCGGTCGGATCCGGTCGAGTACTCTGCCGCCAATCATGTTCGAGGTAGTCATTGGTACGGATCCGGGTCAGGGTGGCAGCATAGCGAAAAGCTATTCGCCAGAGAGCATTTCGAGCTTCGTTTGAACGAGGGCGATTTCCAACTTTGGCGGGACCCGCGGCGTATCGCATCACCTTGGTCCCGACGCCACTCGACCACGTGATCCTCCCCGCCGGCAGTCTCGGTCTCCGCCTGCTGGCTCCGTGTAGCGCTCGTTTGCGTCACGCAGTCACTATGGCACTCGACCGTCCGTACAGTCAATAACACAGAGATCGCCACATGGTTTCGCCACGCAACTGCCCAACGGCTCGACCAACACAACCATAAAACCGATCACCACCAGCCCTTTTACGCTTGCTCAGGTGACTGGCGGGCGTTCAACAGTTTGCGCGGGTACTTGACGAGAAAGCGGCTTCCTAGCGGATAAACCGACTATACGTACAGTCACATCCCGGGCTCGACCCACAGCGCGCCGTCGCGCCAAGGACGGCTCGGCTCTTTATTCGCAATCAGTTAGGGCTAACTCGCGCAAAGCATTCTGTCGCTACGGGTCAATCTGTCGCGCCCGTAACCGCGCCAAGGCATTCACGCACCACCGAGACGACGTCCGTGGAGGGATTCGCCCACTTGCTAAGCCCCAAGCGGTCGAGCAGGAATCCGCCGAGGAACACGTCGACGAAAGCGGCGCCGACTTGTTCGGGTGTCCGGGGACCGGCGGGGTCGAACCACACCCACAGCCACTGCAATGATCCCCACAGCTGCAGTGCCGCCAGTTCGACGTCGACAGTACGGAACACACCGCTCTCTACCCCGTTGCGGATCTCGTCAATCATGAGCGTTTGCAATTGATCACGTAACTTCTGCACTTGCTGCATCGCCGGGTCATCGAACAACTGAACGACCTCACGCTGGCTTGCCACCGTCGCGTCGCGGTCGATCACGTGTAGCAGTGTGGAGGTGTAAATGATCGCGACAATGCGTTCGTGTGGCGCAGCCAGGCGATCCCACGCCATCCGTAGCACATCGAGCTGACGGGCCAGGTGGGTTTCTTCAAGCTCCCGCAACATCTGCGATTTGGTTCCGAAGTGATGAACGATGGTGCCCTTCGACATGCCCAGCTCGTCGGCGATGTCGCCGATATTCGTTCTGTCGTAGCCACGTTCGGCGACGTAGCGGACAAATGCTTCGAGAATCTCGCTACGTCTGCCGGGCGATCTTGGCATCTCAAACCCTTCGGACTTAACTAACCGTACGAACGGTCTATCATATCTTTCGCGACGTGAGTATCCCCTACTGGCGCGGCAGTGCTCGTACTGTCTGCGGCCGGCTCGCCGAGGCCGCCCTTGCCGTGGCGATCAGGTCGCCGGATCCGTGCACGACGGAACTTTCAAACCGACATCCGCGGCATGAATCAACGCGGAAACCTCAGCACCACCGTGACGTGTTCTCACGAGACTGGAAACGGGGAACGCTCAAGGTTGGCGCTTGCCTGGTGTCCGCTAGGTCAAAAGGGCCTACAACGCTTTGCGGCCACTGAACCCATCCGGTGCAGTCATGACATACATGTTCGCGCCGGGCACTGACTTGATTTCACCGGCGGTGTACATGGTCATGAGTTCTCTGCCATCACTGTCGGCGACGCACACATAGGTGTCGGACTCAGCGTCGTAGTCGAAGCTTTCCCAAGCCAATACGAACGCCAAGCAGTTGCCGTCGCGGTCGGCGATGACGAGCTTGTGGACACCTGACTCCTTTAACAGCTCGGCATCCTGCGCGCGCTGCTGATGGGCCCCGTTGTGGATCGGTACGCTTTTTAACATCGCTTCACTCCTTTGGTGTTGATCCGACCGATCCGCCGCCTCCCTTCAATGCGCGGCTGCCCAACGTCGTTGGTGTACCACTGCGCCGCCAACGGCGGATCGATTGATTGGGCGTGTTGTTGCCGATATAAGCGCTGTCGGCGTACGCGGCCGGCATCACCGCAGCGGTCAGCGCTGCGTTGGGGAAGTTCCGTCCAAGGCGCACCGTCACCTTCACCACCGCCGCGGCCCGGATGTCCCAGCTATCGCGGCACTCATTCGTGCTATCTCACCTGCTCACCGGCTAATCAATGGAGTCTGCCAGGTGCAGGCCCCGCAGCGATGGAAAGTCGCAAATTCAGCGATGGGGCCGAGATCTGTCGAGCGCCGCACTTCTCGCCGCGTACGGTGAGGCGGTGGCCGCCATTGACCGCAGCCGCAGGATCGCGGCCGACCCGCAGTCGATCTGGGATGTGCTCGCCGACTTCGGCTCGATCAGCTCGTGGGCGGCCAACATCGACCACTCGTGCATCCTCAATCAGGGCAGCGAGCCGACCGGCACCACACGGCGAGTCCAGATCGGCCGCAACGCCCTGGTGGAGACGATCACCGAGTTCGACCCCACGCGCGCGCTCGCCTACGACGTCGAGGGCCTGCCCAAGCGCGTGCGCCGGTTCAACAACCGATGGAGCCTGCGTCCAGCAGCCGACGGCGGCACTGTCGTCACGCTGACCAGCACTGTCGAAATCGGCTCTGGCCCAATGCACAGGCTCGCCGAGCGAGCGGTGTGTCGCGTTCAAGTCCGGCAGTCCGACATCATGCTCGCCGGTCTTGCCAACCGATTGGAGAAGCCTCGTGTCTAGTCAGCCCGACGTCATCATCCTGATGACCGATGAGGAACGCGCGATCCCGCCGTATGAGTCACCCGAGGTGCTCGCCTGGCGGGACCGGACTCTGCACGGCCGCAAGTGGTTCGACGAGCACGGCGTCAGCTTTACCCGGCACTACACCGGCTCGCTGGCCTGCGCACCCAGTCGCCCGACGATTTTCACCGGCCACTACCCCGATCTGCACGGCGTCACCCAGACCGACGGCCTCGGCAAGATGCCCGACGATTCGCGCATGCGCTGGCTGCGGCCCGGCGAGGTGCCCACCATGGGCAACTGGTTCCGCGCCGCGGGCTACGACACCCACTACGACGGCAAATGGCACATCTCGCACGCCGACATCCACGAACCCGACGGGAGCGTGCTGGCGACCAACGATGCCGGCGGCGTCGTCGACCACGATGCGGTGCGGCGCTACCTGGACGCCGATCCGCTTGGGCCGTTTGGCTTTTCGGGATGGGTCGGGCCGGAGCCGCACGGCGCGCTGCCGGGTAACGCGGGCATCCGGCGCGACCCGTTGGTCGCCGACCGCGTCGTCACCTGGTTGATCGACCGGTATGCCCGCCGTCGCGCCGGTGATGCCGCGGCGCTGCGTCCGTTCCTGTTGGTGGCCAGCTTCGTCAACCCGCACGACATCGTGCTGTTTCCGGGCTGGGTGCGCCGAAGCCCGATCAAGGCCTCGCGGCTGGATCCGCCGCACGTGCCGGCGGCGCCCACCGCCGACGAGGATTTGGCCAGCAAGCCCGCCGCGCAGATCGCGTTCCGGGAGGCCTACGCCACCGGCTACGGTCCGGCGCCGGTGATCGACCGGGCCTACCGCGGCAACGCCCAGCGCTACCGCGACCTGTACTACCGACTGCACGCCGAGGTCGACGGGCCGATCGACCGGGTGCGTCGCACGGTCACCGAGGGCGGCTCGGACCATGCGGTGCTGGTGCGCACCTCCGACCACGGCGACCTGCTCGGCGCGCATGGCGGGCTGCACCAGAAGTGGTTCAACCTCTACGACGAGGCCACCCGGGTCCCGTTCGTGATCGCGCGGATCGGTGGCGATGCCACATCGTCGCGGGAGGTGACGGCACCGACATCGCATGTCGACCTGCTGCCGACACTGCTGGCCGCGGCGGGTGTCGACGTCGACGCGGCGGCCGACAACCTGGCCGGGTCGTTCTCCGAAGTGCATCCGCTGCCGGGCCAGAATCTGATGCCGGTCGTGGACGGCGGCCCGGCCGACGACCAGCGTGCGGTCTACATCATGACCCGCGACAACATCCTCGAGGGCGACAGCGGCGCCTCGGGGGTGGCCCGCCGGTTGCGACGGACATCGAATCCACCAGGGCCGCTGCGTATCCGAGTGCCGGCGCATGTCGGGTCGAACTTCGAGGGCTTGGTGGTCCGCGTCGACGACCACCTGTGGAAGCTGGTGCGCACGTTCGACGATCCGGCGACCTGGACCGAACCGGGAGTGCGTCACCTGGCGGCCAACGGGCTTGGCGGCGAAACGTATCGGATGAGCCCGGTCGACGACCAGTGGGAGCTCTACGACCTCACCGCCGATCCGATCGAAGTCCGGAATCTGTGGACCGATCCGGATCTGCACGAGCTGCGCCAGCAGCTGCGCACGCAACTCAAGCATGCGCGGGCCGAAGCCATCCCCGAGCGAAATCGGCCCTGGCCGTACGCCTCTCGCCGCCCGCACTAACGGGGCGCTTCAGATCACTCCGCTGCGTTGCAGCGATTTGGCACATTCCACGGCATGCTTCCCCATGATCGTTCCCAGCGAGGTGTAGGCCGCGAACTGAGCCTCGTTGAACCACTGGTCGGATGTCGGGTCATGAGGGAACACCTCACTCGATGCCGCGTAGGTGAGCAGCCACTCTGGACAACCGTCCCATAGAACGGCTTTCGCGAAAATCAGAACACCGCTGCGCTCCGGCAAGCCCGCCGCCAACGGATATGTGATTGTGCCGAAAGTTACCGTCCCTTTTGTGAGTCGGTCATTCAAGCGAGCTAACGCGTGGCCTTCGGGAAACGGCGTGCCGGAGCCGGGAGCGATGTTGTTCACCGAGTGCGGTCCCTGCTCGTTGAGTTCTATCGTTACGCCCAACTCGTATTCCGCCAGCCGCATCGCATCCGACAATGTGCTGAGTAGCGGAGGAGCATCGCCGCCGGCGTCGATGCAGAAGATGAGGCGGCAGCGCCGGCGCAGTGCCTCTACCAGTCCAAGGTTCTCGTAGTGGCCGCCGTCGGTCAATTGCACAAGCCGCGCGTCGTCGTAGTTGAAGCCGAAGAGTTCACGGTAGAAGTACCCCGCACCCCGGATGGTAGGCAATGACGTTGGCCACGGGCGATTTTCGTCTTCCGGGTCTGGACGGTCGCCTCTCTGCGCGGCGACCAAGTTGCCGACAAGTTTGGGATTCGGCAGCCATGTTCCGAGTCGAGCACCCGAAACGGCCAGCAGTTTCTGATAGCCCTTGTCCATCCGTCCCATTGCCGACGCAAACGCTGCGCCGCTCACTGCGACAGATGCCTCGACTGTGAGATCTCGCTTGATTCGCGGCGGCGCTACGTCGAATAGCTTCTTGGTCCTGAGCCATCCGAGATCGGGGCCACCGATATGGTCCGCGCTGAGAACGTAAGACACCGCGTTGAGACCGGGCGCCGGTGTTGCTTCTCCCGACAGCGTGGCCGCCGTTGCGAAGATGAATTTCGGGCCCTTAGGTGGGGCATGCCCATAGCGCGGCAGCCACGTCCATTCCGTCGCTGGATAACGCTGGGCTTGCCAACCGCCAGACGATGCCTCGACACGGCGCACAGCGAAGGTGCGTGCGAGGCGCAGCCGGTAAAACGGATGCAAGCTCAGCGATGTGACGTCGGCAAAGCCCAGGAACAGCACGGCACCGCTGAGCAGCACCAACTCCGCGAGCCACCCAAAACCGGGCAGGATTGGGATAGCGCCCCCGCACGTATAAGGTGCGGCCCGTTGAAAAATATCGACGGCAAAGCTCCCGAGCACGGCAAGCCACGCCAATGCCAATAGCACAAAGGTCGCCAGCACCAATATCAACTGCAGAACAGCGGGCGGCAGCAGCCGTTTCCACCCTGATGGCGTGGCAACGTCTTTGAGAGGCAGCACGTCACGCTTCTTCATCAGCATCGTGGCGATCGCCGCTACGTAGTTCAGCCCGACGACGCCGGACAGAATCTTCCCCGCGCTGGCGGGGTTTGGACTGACCATCGAGCAAAGCCACATGAGTGCCGGCAAGCCAGCAACGGCCACCAGCACCAGCACCGCGAATACCGCGGTTCCTTGTGCGACCTGGAGAAGCCATACCCGCGTGCCTTCACTGCCAGAAGTCGCCTTGAGCCACTCGACGCCGATGGCAAGCATCGTGGAGCCAACGGCGAGAATGGCGAAAATCCCAACAGCCCACCAGGAAGCGTGATGGTCTGCCAGCGCCGGCACCGCGCCCGCGCACTTCGAGTTGTGGTTGATCTGGTTTGCGCCCTCGGCTGTCACCGGGACCAATGTCGCGAAAGAAAACCACGGAACCGCGAGTAAATACCCGAACGCCCAGCCCAGGATTGCCGGAACCGTGAACAGCATGCCCAGTGAGGCGATCAGATTTCTCAGTACCACCACCAGAGCATTGACTAGGCCCGCTGCCGAGTCGGCGATATAGCTTGAGCCCCTGCGGAAGTGGTCGAACTCCGCCGATCCTTGCTCGAATCGCTGCGACAACAGCGGCCGCTTCGACTGTAAGTTTGCAGGTTCGGTGGCGGTTGCTAAGTCTCGGGGTTGGGTGGCGAGCAGCCGCGCTCCAGCGGTAAACCCGCCGCCCGATACCGAAATTATGTAGTCGACCGTGTCGATCAGCCGAGGCGGGGCGGCGGGGCTGGCAGGGTCTGGTTGCTTGGGGTTGATGGGTTTCGCGTCGGAGAAAACCTGCGCTGCTCCCATTGCGACGCACGCCGACCGCACTCCGCCGCCGGACAGGCAAATAGCCTGTGCCGGTTTATCTTTCCGGTCCTTGATGACGTCGAAAACCCCGGGGACGTTATAGGCTGCGAACCAACTCGACTGCTTCTCGGTCACGTCTTTAGCGTCCGACTCCGGGATTACCGGTAGCTCCGGCTTGGCCCAGACCTCGTTCCACCAGGAAGCGTAGTCGAAGCTGTCCTTGGCAGCCTTCTCGCGCATGTCCCGTCGAATGCGCGGCAATATGTATCTCCGGAACAGCGCGATGGCCCCGCGTCCGGTAAGACCTGCTACGGCCACGATTCCAGTGAATGCCAGTAACGCTGCACACCATTTGATGACCGCCGCCGCAGAAACCACGGTTGCGAACGGGGAGGTCCACGCCGAGCCCGGTTTGGCGCCCAGGACCTGTTGGAGCGAGTAATCCGTTACCAAATCTGCGGCAGCCATGATGATTACGCCCGCAAACGCGTAACGCGCCATCCTGTAGCCAAACGTGGAGACCGCCCAGCATCGGTGGATCCACGCAAATCCGCTCAGCACCAGAAAGTAGCCGAGGACGAACAAGCTCTGCACGCTTAGCGAAGCGAGCTGGTGGGCTCTGAATCCCGGCAGCCAGTCCTTCGGGTCGCCGTACTTGTATTGCTCGAGATCCCAAATGTGCGCTCGGTGGTAGAACGACATCGCAATCGCCACCCCGATGCCGATCAGACAAATGGATAGGGCCGTTTTGGCCCAGCGAACGCCATACCCCTTTACGCGGAAAAGAGTTGGGCTCATCGCGGCCGCCTTTCTGGCGATCTAGTCTCTTCAATCGGATGTTAAGGGCGGCTGTCCCTCAACGATTTGGAATCGACCGATCTCTCACAGAATGGCGATTTTGACTTCTTGGCCGCACACCGCTGAGGTCACACATCGTTGTGGAAACGAAGCCGCATGCGATATCAGAGGCCCGGTGATATCACATACGCGTTCACATCGCAGACGCAACTAGTCCTTCAACCAGTGACCAAAGGGGCTGGTGAGCTGAAGCGCTAGAACGTGTTCACCAGCTGGTGCTGCTCGGCCATCTGGCGCGACATTGTGTAGTGGTGGTAGTGCATCGCGCACTTGATCACGCAGATGAACAAGAGGCTTGGATCGGGCCGTCGACGGGCCATGGTAGCCATCCGACGACGATAGATCCGGCGCAATTCCGGGTCGGGAATGTTCTTCATCAGCCGAAGGAACAGCCCGGCGGCCAGCACGGCATCGACCGATTGCGACTTCAGCTTCCGCCACGGGTGTTTGCGCCAGTAGGCATTGCGGGCGCGAGACCAATCGAATTTCCTTGTGAGGAAGAGATTTTCGAGGCGCTCGAAGTAGAAGTCGGGATCGTACAGTTCCTGCATCAGGTCGACGTACCCGTCGCGCAACTCTTCGCGCGTCATGCCGAGCGGAATGACATTGGTGCCGAACGGTTGTTCGTCGTCGAGATCGAGGCGGCCCTCGTTCTTCAAGCGGGCGTGCAGCGGCGTCTTCGGGATCGCCGAGAGCATGCCCACCATCGCGTGCATGATGTCGGTCTGGCGGAGGAACTCGTGCTGGGCCTTGAAGATCCGGGTGTCGTCGTGGTCGAAGCCGACGATCATGCCGCACCAGACTTCGATGCCGGCGTCCTGCACTTTGCGGACGCGGTCCACGATCGACTCGGTTTTCTTGACGTTTTGGTACTTCTTCGTCTCGCGCAGCGATTCTTCGTTCGGGCTTTCGATGCCGATGAAGACGGTCACGATGTTGGCCGCGTCCATCAACTGGATCAGCTCTTCGTCTTCGGCGAGGTTGAGCGACGCCTCGGTGAAGAACGTGAACGGATATCCCTCGGCGGTCTGCCACGCGATGAGGTCGCGCAGCAGCTCCTTCACCGCTGCCTTGTTGCCGATCAGGTTGTCGTCGACGATGAAGGCCATCTTCAAGTGCTGCTTGCGCATCGCTTCCAACTCGGCGATCACCTGCGCGCTCGTTTTCAGCCTCGGCCGACGACCGAACGTGACGATGATGTCGCAGAACTCGCACTGGAACGGACAGCCGCGGCTGAACTGGACGCTGCCGAACAAATAGTCCTTGGCCTTCAGCAGGTCGTAGCGCGGCACCGGCACCTGCGTCATGTCGGTCGCCTCGGCCTGCTGGTACCGGTACTGATGTCGGCCCTCGGCCCATTCTTCGAGGAACTGTGGCCAGGTCGTTTCCGCTTCGCCGATGAAGATCGCATCAGCCAGGCCGTCGAAATAATCTTCCTGCACGCTCACCCACGGACCCCCGACGATCGTGACGACACCGCGGGTTTTCAGCTCGCGCAGAATCTCGAGCATTCGAGCGCGCTGGACGGTCATGCCGGTGAGCCCCACGATGTCGGCTCGCGCCAAACGGTCGTAGTCGATCGGTTCGACGTTCTCGTCGACGATGGTCACGGAATGGCCGGGGGGCGTCAACGCCGCAAGTAGCGGCAGGCAGGCGGTCGGTAGGTTGCACTTCTTGCCGAGCAGCGGAAGCGCGTGTTCCAGGCCCCAGTACGACACCTGGAACCGCGGATTGATCAGGACGATATCGGCCATGGACCGCTCGCTCTACACATGTTCAACATATTTTCACACGTGACGCCGCTGCGCGTAAGTGCCGGGCTACTGCAATTTAGTGGAGCTGATTAGAGCTTGGCCACGGCTGCGGTGGGTGGTTGACTGCGACTATGCATAGAGAACCAAAGCTTGCGCGCCGCTTGTTGGATCGCTTCGAGCCGGTGCACGGCGTGACCTACTTCGCGCCGGAGGTACGCGAGGCGCTGGACGGGCTGGGTTACAAGGGCTATTGGATGGGCTATTTCGCCGCGCGCTCGGCGCCGCTGGGCCAGGTGCCGCCCGAGGTGGTGACGGCGATCTTCTACAACTTCGCCCCCACGCGGGTCGCCAAGGCTTTGCCGGCGGCGTGGCAGATCGCCGGTCCCGACGAGGCGTTGCGGGTCCGACACGACACCGCTGTCGCGGTGTTACGCGGTTACGGTCTTGATGCCGACGAAAACGTCTCCACCGCAGCGGAATTGCTGGGCAGGGCCGCGAGAAATGCGCCGCTGTGCGGACGACCGCTGTTCGCCGCGAACAGCGCGCTGCCGTGGCCGGACGATCCGCTGGGCGCGCTGTGGCATGCCGCGACGCTGCTGCGCGAGCATCGCGGCGACACCCATACCGCGGTCCTGAGCGCGTCCGGCGTCTCGGGCCGGGAATGCAACGTGCTGCATTCCGCATCGGGGGCAATCCCGCGCGACTACATCGCCGCCACCCGCGATTACGACGACGCGGAGTGGGAATTATGCGAGCAACAGCTGGCGGCGCGGGGCCTGCTTGACGACGACGGATCGCTGACCACGGCCGGGCGGGAGCTCAAGGATCACATCGAATCCACCACCGACGCGCTGTCGCTGTCGGTGTTCGACGTGCTGAGTGACGACGAGGTGGAGACGCTGTTTCAGTCGCTCACGCCGATCACCCGGACCGTGGTGGCCGGCGGCGATGTCCCCGCGATGACGCCGATGGCGCTGCGTCGCAACGAATTAGACGACAGCAGTGCGCATTTGGGCGCTTAGGCCGCACGCCCGACGTAGGCCATGAATCGGGCGGTCGGTGTCGCATCCTCGGGTGCGGGCTTGGCCGGCCCGAAAATCCCTGGCCGACGCAGCTCGTCCTCCGGCACTGCGTCCACCACCTGACGGCAAAACGCCAGCAGGTCGTCGGGAACCTCGACCGGCTGATGCTGCGATTCGTACACGTCCCAGACATGAATGGTCAGACCGACGATCGGAAAGCTGAGCGACGTGTCCGGATCCTTCTTCGCGAGAGCGTCCTTCAGCCGTGCGGCCAGTTGTTGCAGATCGTCGGTCGGCTCGGACGTTTCGCCCCCGGCGAGTGCCACCAGCTTGGCGGCGCTGCCCGTGGTGTGCACCACGAGATCCCGGATGCTCCAGCCCTCGAGGTTCGACGGCTGATCCCAGTTCTGCGAAGGGATCTGCTGCACCGCGTCGACGAGGAAGTCCATCGCCTCGATGGCCCTCGCGGCGATGTCGTTCATCGGGCCAGCGGCTTGTAGAAGACGATCCCGTTGCCCTTGTTGTCGTAGACCACCGCGCGGCGTTCGTGGGCGTCGTCGTAGGGTCCCTTCACGATGCCTCCGCCGCTGTCCTCGACGGCCTTGGCCGCGGCGTCGACGTCGTCGGTCTTGATGCCGACCACGACCTGCCCGGGAATCGGATGGTCGACCGCGGTTGCCAATGCGAGGGTGACTGGGCCGCCGTCGAGGGCGGCGAAGTGGGCGCCGTCGCGAAACTTCAGCGACATCCCGAGGGTCTCGCTGTAGAACCGGATCGACTCGTCCAGGTCGTCGGTCGACAAGATGACCATCTTGACTTGCTGCTCGCACATTGGTTCCTCCTGCGGCTCAGAGGCTTTCAACCTAGGTCCAGCTCGTCAGTAGTTCTGCAAGTTTTTCGGGTTGATCGATCTGGACATAAGTACGGGCATTCTCGATCAGTTCCAACCGCGCGTTCGGCAGGGTGTCTGCGAGTCGTTGTGCGTCGCGTACGCGCAGGAGATGGTCGCGGGTGCCCCAGGCGATGAGGGCGGGGCGGTCGTAGGTCGCCAGCCGTTCGGCAGCGGCGAGGGTGTGCTTGGCCGAGATCCCACGCAACACCGCTTTTAGGTCAGCGCGGATGCGCGGGTCGCGCAGTGCAGCAAACCAGCCCGCGAGCAATTCGTCGGGCAGCGGTCGCACGGTCACGGGAACTGCGGCCAGGCCGGCGCGCCGCAGGAATCGGCGCCGCAATACTTGGTCGACAACCGCGATCAGGCCCGGGACATGCCCGCCGAGGGCATAGATAGCCGGGAACGGGAACGGCGGAAAGTTTTCGAATGCGTCGCAGTTGGTCAGCACCAGCCGATCGACGAGCTCGGGATGGTTAGCGCAGAGGATCTGACACAGCGCACCACCGGTGTCGTTGCCGATGACCGTGACGTTCTCCAACTGCAGCCGCACGATCAGTTCGGCGATCATGTTGGCAAGCCCGGGCGGAGACAGGTCCGCGCCGTTCATCGGTGTGCGATGCGCACCCAGCGGCAGGTCCGGCAGAATGCAACGACGTCCGGCGAGCAACGGGAGCAGGTCGTCCCAGACGCTACTGTTGACGAAAAGTCCATGGATCAGAACAAGGCATGGCCCACTACCGTGTTCCCGGTAGTGCAGAACACCTTGGGAGAGAGTGATTTCCGGAATAGCTCAACCCTCGCGTACCGTGTCGGTTTCTGAGCTCGCAATGCCATTCTACGAATCGCCAGCGGTCATATGCGGTTGGTGCCGCTGTGGCCTGGCTTTCGGCGGGGCTGGCGTATCTGACCCTGGAAGCTGTTGCGGCAGCGGCTTTTCGGCCGCACTACAGCTATGCCCGTAACTTCATCAGCGATCTCGGGGTGCCAGGTGACCACTCCCCGCTGGCTTGGCTGATGAACACCGCGTTCTGCTTGCAGGGAACGCTGTTTCTCGTCGGCGCCGTCCTCGCCGCGCCACGCAAGGCGGGCCTGTTTGTCACGCTGGCCGCCACGAACGCCGTCGGCAATCTGCTGATCGCGGTCTTTCACAGCGGAACTGCCACCCATGCCCTCGGCGCGGTGTTGGCGATCGTGGGCGGGAACGCGGCCATCCTCGCGCGATCGAGGATCGCCGGCGGTTGGCATCGCAAGGTATCGGTCGCACTCGGGGCGTTCGGCCTGCTCAGCTTCGTGCTGTTCGTCATCGAGCTGAAGGCATCGAGCGCTCTGCCGCTTGGGGTTTGGGAGCGATGCAGCGTCTATTCGATCACCGCGTGGCAATTGCTGACGGCGGCCTGGCTCCTTAGCCGGCGGCCCACTCCTTAGCCTTGTCGAGCTCGTCGAGTTTGAAAGTCTTGAGTTCGCCAGGGATCATCCACGCCAACGCGTGCACGGTGTGTGCGACCCACGCCTTGTCGGACACGATCGCGATCCGCTTGAACGCCGCGTGGTGTGGCCAGACCGTGCCGAAGCCGAGCTTCAGGTCCTCGAGCAGCCCGCCGGCCCCGAAGCCTTCGTAGTCGGGCGCGATCACCTCGACGATCCTGATCTCGTCGCTTTTCAGCATGTCCTCGACGGTGGGCTTGATCTCGCGCAGCTCGTCGCCGCGCAATCGCCCCGACACGTGAACACCGGTCACTCCCTTGGGCATATCCGGCAGTAGTTCGATCATGTGTCTCGCCTCCTCACCATCCACTATGCGCAATTCGGGCTCGCCGGGCCACCGATGGTCAAGACTGGACTCATGACAGATGCCGACGCGGATCGTGTCGCGGTGTACCTCGATTTCGACAACATCGTGATCTCCCGCTACGACCAGGTCAACGGGCGCAGCTCGTTCCAGAAGGACAAGGCCAAGGGCCTCGACAAGCACCCCGATCGGCTGGAACGAGCCACCGTGGACGTCGGCGCCATCATCGACTTCGCATCGTCGTTCGGCACCCTGGTCCTGACCCGCGCCTATGCGGACTGGTCGGCCGAGGTCAACACCGGCTACCGCGAGCAATTGGTCGGCCGCGCAGTCGATTTGGTGCAGCTGTTCCCCGCAGCGGCCTACGGCAAGAACGGCGCCGATATCCGGCTGGCCGTCGACGCGGTCGAGGACATGTTCCGGCTGCCCGACCTCACGCATGTGGTGATCGTGGCCGGCGACTCCGACTACATAGCGCTGGCGCAGCGTTGCAAGCGGCTCGGCCGCTACGTGGTGGGCGTCGGCGTCGCCGGATCGTCGAGCAAGGCGCTGGCGGCGGCCTGCGACGACTTCGTCATCTACGACGCGCTGCCCGGGGTTCCGGTGCCCGAGCCGGCACCTAGAACGCGCCGCGCCAAGACCGACACGACGACGAGCCGCAAGCCGCCCCCGACCCGCAGCCGGCGGCCACGGCTCTGCTGATCCGCGCGCTGCGGATCGGCACGGAGAAAGACGACGTCGACTGGCTGCACAACTCCGCGGTCAAAGCGCAGATGAAGCGGATGGACCCGTCGTTCAGCGAAAAGTCCTTGGGCTTCAAGTCTTTCAGCGATTTCCTGCGGTCACGCTCGGAGATCGTCGAGCTGGACGAGAGTTCGACGACGCGGCTGGTGCGGCTGCGCGGAATCGACGCATAGATCTTTGCGATAACTATTCAAAAGCCGAGGTCACGGGCGTAGCCTGTTAACATCATGTAAAAAGCGCTCCCAGAGAGGAGCAATCGGCTATGAGTATCAAACTCCTGGCCGGGGTGGCCGTGATGGCTGTCGGAGTCGGGTTGTCCGGCCCAGCGCCTGTTCACGCAGCCCCGCCGAATCCACTTACACCCTGTTCCGACTGCCTACCGGGTCCCGGTGGCGGGCCGGGCGGTCACGCGATCGGAGTCCCGGGGACCCCGGTCCTCGTTCCGATGACGGGAGGCGGGCCCAAGACCGGGAGAGGGTCAGTCCAGCAGCCCCGGGCTAACACAGCACAGCCCACAGGCAACTGAATCCGCGCAGCGGGACCATGCCGCACATGGTTAGTTGCTTGCTGTCACAAGGACTTTCGCTGCGCTGACACGAACAGGTACGGCGGGATGTTGTCCTGGATCTCCGGCGGAGGTTTGCGGCCGTAGCCAGTCATCAGCTCGTCCGACGGCGTCACGGTCACCTGCCAGCCGTGCCGGCTCCACCAACCGCCGACGTCTTCGCGTTCGTCGAAGTACCACAACAGGTCGAATTGTGGGACCACGCGTTGCGGGTCGGCCTGCGCCATCAACGCCCGGACCTTCTCCATGCGCTCACGCCGGATCTCCGCCATCGCGGGGTCGGCGAAATTGGGTGACAGCGCCTCGATGCCGACCCGGCTGCCGGTCGCAGCCAGCCCGTCGATGCGGTCGAACAACAGCTCCTGGGCCGCCGCCGGCAGGTACATCAGCAGCCCCTCGGCGGACCAGGCACTCGGCTTCGACGGGTCAAAACCGGCTTCTTGCAACGCCTTCGGCCAGTCCTGGCGCAGATCCACCGCGACGCCGACCCTGTTGCAGCTCGGCTCGAAGCCGTGCTCGTGCAGCGTCGAGACTTTGAAGTCCAACACCCGGGGCTGGTCGAGCTCGTAGACCGTTAGCCCGTCGGGCCACGGCAGTCGCCAGGACCGCGCGTCCAGGCCGGCCGCCAGGATCACCGCCTGCTGGATGCCCGCGTTGGCAGCGTCGAGGAAGAAGGTGTCGAAGAACTTGGTCCGCGAAGCGAAATAGCTGACCATCGACTTCATCCGCACCGGCAGTGCGGGTTCGGCCGCGACAACCTCGGCGGGCAGCTCCGGAGCGCCGAACCAGTCCCACTCGCCCGCGCCGGCGGTGTCGAGGAAAACCCGCGCGAACGGGTCGCTGATCAACGGGTGGTCGCTCTCGGACTCGGCCGCGCGCGCGGCCGCCACACCGAGCGCCGTCGCGCCCACACTCTCGGTGATTTCCCAGCTGTCGTCATCGGTTCTCACGGTCCCTGACCCTACGTGAGCCGGTGATACGGAAGAATCACGGTCACCATGACCTCCGCCCCCGTCTCCCGCCGGCCGCACATCATCCGGCTCGCGGTGTTCGCCGCGTTCTTGGTGGTGATGTTTTATCTGCTGGCCGTCAAGCACGTGGTGAACATCGAGGACGTGCGGCGCACGGTCAAGGCGACGGGCCCGCTGGCACCGCTGACCTACATCGTGCTGTCGGCCGTGCTCGGCGCGATCTTCGTGCCGGGCCCGATCCTGGCCGCCAGCAGCGGCCTGCTGTTCGGTCCGTTATTGGGCGTGTTCGTGACGCTGGGTGCGACGGTGGGCACCGCGGTGGTGGCGGCCTTCCTCGGCCGTCGCGCCGGCCGCGATAGCGCGCGGGCTCTCTTGGGAGCGTCACGCGCCGACCGCATCGACGCGCTGATCGAGCGATACGGGCTATGGGCTGTCGTCGGTCAGCGGTTCGTCCCGGGCCTGTCAGATGCGTTGGCCTCGTACGCCTTCGGGGCGTTTGGAGTTCCGTTGTGGCAGATGGCTGTTGGCGCGTTCATCGGTTCGGTGCCGCGGGCGTTCGTCTACACCGCGCTGGGTGCCTCGATCGGGAACCGGTCGCCGTGTGTTGGCCTCCGCGGCGATCGGCGTGTGGTGCGTTACTGCGGTGGTCGGGCGCGTTCGCTGCGCATCGGGGCTTCCGGCACTGGCGCGGGCACGTTGACGACGACACAGATTCGGTGCCCGGCGACTGACAGTCACGGCGCCGCACCACTATGCGAATTGCCCACCTATGAGCGATTTTGACGGGCAGCGTCCGCCGAGAGGCCGCTTTCGTTAACCAGATGTCGCCGTTCTGCGATGAGTTTCGGCAATTGGTCGCCTCCATATCGACAAAGGTTCGCTCAGCGAGCCGCAGGCGGCAGAAGAGCCGTCGTAGAAGGGAGCGGAAGTGAACGATCTTCTTGAGAGCGCCGTCGCCGCGCACGGCGGCTTGGACCGATGGAATGACGTCAAGTCGATCACCGTCGACGCCGCCATTACCGGGGCCCTCTGGTACGTCAAGGGCCACGGTGACGCGCTCACGGACGTTCGCTTCGAGGTGGACACCACGCGGCAGCTGCTGACGATGGACTTCGCCGGTCAAGACAAGCGGTCGATCTTTGAGCCCCTCCGTGTCGTCATCCAGAGACGTGATGGCACGCTCATCGACGCGCGCGACGACCCGGAGAGATCGTTTGATGGTCATCAGCTCGAGTCCCCTTGGGACAACATGCATCTGGCTTATTTCACCGGAGAGGCGTTGTGGACGTATCTGAACACACCGTTCCTCTACGCCTGGCCCGGGTTCGTCACCGAAGAGATCGCCCCGATCGAGGTCGACGGTGAAACGTGGCGGCGGCTGAAAGTGACATTCCCAGATCACATCAAGAGCCATACCCGCCAACAGATCTCGTGCTTCGGCCCGGACGGGCTGCTGCGCCGCTCTGACTTCACCATCGACGTGATCGGCGGGGCGACCGGGCTGGTCTATGCCACCGACTACCGCGACGTCGACGGCATCATCATTCCCACCACGCGACGGGGCTACGCCTGGCAGGGCGATTACCAGTGCGTCCCGGAGCCGCTGCTGGTCGCCATCGACATGGGTGCGATCACCATCCGCTGACCTCAGCGGGCTTGACCGCCTGAAAGAAAGATACGGACACGATGACGACAATCGCGGTTTTCGGGGCAACCGGCTATTCCGGCGGGAACATCGCCGCCGAGGCGCTGATTCGCGGGCACCGGGTGATCGCGGTGGCACGCAACACCGGCCCGCTGGCCGGACGCACCGAGCTCGACGCGCGGCAGGGTTCACTGTTCGACGAGCAGTTCGTCCGCGAAATCGCCGCCGAGGCGGACCTGATAGTGGTTGCCCTGCCCGCACACGGCACCGGCCTGGCCGAATACATCCCGGCTCTGGGGCGAATCGCCGCCGACAATTCGACGCGCATCGGCGTGGTCGGCGGTGCCGGCAACCTGCGGGTTTCGCCCGATGGGCCGCGCGCGCTCGACACGCCGATCTTCCCCGAGGAGTACAGGGAGGACGGCATCGCGCACGCCGAGGTGATGGCGCGCCTGCGTGCACTGCCCGAGGGCGTGGACTGGTTCAGCCTTTCCCCGCCGGCCCTGTACAACTCCGAGAATCGCGGCGAGCGCACCGGGATGTTCCGGGTGGGCCAGGACGTGCTACTGCTCGACGCCGATGGGAACTCCCACATCGGTGGCGCGGACTATGCCATCGCCTTTGTCGACGAAATCGATAATCCGAGGCATCAGCGGGCCCTCTTCACCGTTGCTTACTGATCGGAGATACGTTGGCGGCGTTGATGATTCCGAAAGCGGCTGTGGTGCTGTACCACACCACGAGCGAGACCGCCGAACACAATCGGCGGCTGATCGAAAACGTGCTGGCTGAGCTTGCCGTGCGGGACCCGGGGGGAGTGCACTACCTGGCGTTCCGATTCGATGACGGTATGGGGTTCATGCATGTCGCCGTCTTTGACGGCACCACGGATCCGTTCGATCGCTGCGCCGCCCACCGCGCGTTTCATCGAGGTCTCGGCCACCGGCTTGTGGCACCGCCGACAGTGATGAAGGCCGTGCTGATCGGTTTCTATCGCCCGGGGTGTGCATCTGCGATGAGTTTCACGCAGCTGCCGCCTCCATATTGAGCAGGAGGTGACAGCAATGCCCAATGCGGTCGTTGTGCAGTACCGAACTCGAGCCGATGCGGCCGAAGCCAACCGGGGGCTTATCGAGGCGGTGTTCGAGGAGCTTAGGGATCTTCGGCCCGCCGGATTCAGTTACATGGCGTTTGCCCTCGAAGACGGTGTCGGATTCCTGCACGTGGCAGTTGCCGAGTCCGATGAGAATCCGCTGCCCCAGACAGCGGCCTTTCGCCGGTTCCAGGAACACATCGGCGAGCGTCTAGTAGGCCCGGTCGATTTCAAGTCGATGACCATCGTGGGTTCATACGGCGGATAGGAATGGTGATGAAAGTTTCCAAGATCGCTTCGAGGGATGAGTGGCTTGCGGCTCGTCTGGATCTGTTGGCTAAGGAGAAATCCGCCAGCCGGCAGCTCGCCGCCCTGGCCGAACAGCGGCGTTCGCTGCCCGCCGTCCAGATCGACAAGGACTACGTGTTCGAAGGACCAGAGGGAAAAGTCCGGTTCATCGAGCTGTTCGAAGGCCGCAGCCAGCTCATCGTCTACCACTTCATGTGGCTGCACGACATCGACGACGGTTGCCCGAGTTGCTCGTTCGCCGTGGACAACATGCCAGATCCGATCCACCTCAACGCGGGTGCGGATACCACGTTGGTGCTGGTGTCGCGCGCGCCCTACGAGCGGTTGAGCCAATTCAAGGCGCGCATGGGCTGGCACCTGCCTTGGTACTCGTCGCAGCCCGGTGAATTCAACTACGACTTCCATGTCAGCAACGACGAGTCGATAACGCCGATCGAATACAACTACAAAGACAAGGCCACCCTCGAGCGCGAGGGGCTGGCTTACGTGGCGGCCAACGGCGCCGACGGGCAAGGCATCAGTGTCTTCGTGCGCGACGACGACGGGATCTATCACACGTATTCGGCCTACGGTGTGGGCGCCGATGTCATGCTGAGCACGTACCGGTTCCTGGACCTGACCCCGCTGGGCCGCCAGCGCTACATCAACGAATGGCCGTGGCACGACATGTACGGGGCAAGAGATGGCCATGAGCACTGCCACTGAGAGCGGCGGTGCTCCTGACGACTTCGGCGCGCTCGCCGAGCCGTTCCGCCGGGAGTTGGTCGCCTACGGCTACCGCATGCTCGGGTCGGTCGACGATGCCGAGGAGATCGTTCAGGACATATATCTTGACGCGTGGCGCGCCTTTCCGCGTTTCGAAGGGCGCTCCTCCGTGCGGACGTGGCTGTATCGGATCGCTACGCGTGCGTTCGTCAAGGCGGCAGCGCGTCGCAAGCGTCGTCCATTGCCCTCGGAGCTGGCCGGCCCGACCTTGGATGCGGCCGCCGGAATTCAGGCGGCATCGGCAGATCTGGCATGGCTGCAGCCGGCACCCGATTCGCTGCTGGCAGGCACGCTTCACGACCCTGCCACAGTGGTGATCGCGCGTGACACAATGCGGCTGGCTTTCGTTGCGGCGCTTCAGATTCTGCCACCACAACAACGAGCTGTGCTCATTCTGCGCGACGTGCTTCAGTGGCGCGCAGCCGAAGTCGGCGCCTTGCTGGATCTCAGCGTGGCAGCGGTCAACAGCGCTCTGCAGCGGGCGCATGCGCGCCTGCCGGCCGATCACGACACCGTAACCGAACCGTCCGAGCCCCGACAACGCGAACTGCTCGACCGATACGTAGCCGCATTCGAGAACGCCGACGTCGACACCTTGGTGTCAGTCCTGACCGAAGACGCGATGTTCGAGATGCCGCCGTTTCACACCTGGTTTCGTGGCGGCAGGGTTGTCGGCGCCTTCCTGGGAGCGCGGATGGCGCAGCTGGGAAACATTGTGGCGGTTCGCAGTTCGGCCAATGGACAACCAGCGGTGGCGCTGTACACGCCGGCCGATTCCGGGCAGCACCGTCTACACGCGCTGCATGTCGTGACCGTCAAGCCTGAAGGTGTGTCACGCATCGTGGCATTCCAAGATCCGAGCAGGCTAGGTAGTTTCAACCTGCCGATGCAGCTCTAGCACAACGCGTTTGAGCGGAGCCCCCGCGTTCGGGCTACCGCAAGGCGGCGGTGCCATCCGGCTTTGATCACTCCGCCTCATCAGTCCCCCGCTGCTGACCACTAGGCGATTTGCCCGCCTCGTAGCGAATTTTCACTTTAGAGGCCCACGGCCTGGGCTGCCGCCGTCGCCACGTCGCCTCGCAGCTTCGACAGCGGTGGACTGCCTCGCACATGGATTGAGTTCGCCAGCAGAATGACGTAGGTATCTGAGGCTGGGTCCAGCCAAATCGAGGTGCCGGTAAAGCCTGTGGCGCCAAAGCTACCGACGGGGAAGATCAAGCCTCGCGGCTTGGAATAGTCCGTATCGATATCCCAGCCAAAGCCGAACAGTTGCTGTCCCGCGATCGCCGGATAGTTGGGAGCCAGCAGCGGATCCGTTGTGTTCGGTGTCTTTGCAATGGCTTCTCGGGCAGCAGCATTGGCAGCTTCGACTTGTTGAGCCGTATGTCCGGGCTGCTCGGGAGTCGTCATCAACGCCAGAGTCGCTTGCTGCAGCGGAAACTTGCTGGGGCGGTTCGCAAGCCGATCGAGCAGGGCCTGCGCATAGATGCCGACATCGTGCGCCGTCGAGAACACACCGGCGTCCCCGCTTACTCCCCCCATACGGCGCGCCGTCGGGTCGTGCACGGTGCCTCGAAGAAGGTGACCAAAATCGGGATTCTTGCTCGGATCGGCTCTGCTTTCCTCGTCGATTGCCGTTGGTGCGACGCGCGGCAACAGACTGGTGCTCCAGGTACCGGCAGGACAGGTGACCGGCTCGCCGGGCGCCCATCCAACCGCGGCTCCCCTGATCATGTGTGGGCCACATGCCTTGGCTGGAGGGAGGTAGCGGGTTTCTGTCCATGC
Organism: uncultured Actinomycetota bacterium; assembly: GCA_963815995.1. Classification (GTDB taxonomy): domain Bacteria; phylum Actinomycetota; class Actinomycetes; order Mycobacteriales; family Mycobacteriaceae; genus Mycobacterium. The sequence continues at coordinate 15,066 of CAWFIR010000017.1, read as the reverse complement.
CAAGCGGCGCAAAGACATTCCGCTGAACGTAAACGTCTTCGGCCTCGCCGGTGAGTTCTTCGATCAGCGCGCCAAGCAGGATGTAGTTGATGTCGGAATAGCGGAAAACCTCACCGGGACCCGACTGCAACGGCGTGGTGAGCGCACGATGGACGCCTTCTGTCTTGTCGGCTCCCGCCAGGCCCCACGGATCCCCGAGGCTTACGTCTATCCCTTCGCCTGAAGTGTGGGTCAGCAGCATGCGAACGGTGACTTTTGCACGCTGTGGATCGTTCGCCGTATTGAAGTCAGGCAAATACGTCTGCACCGGATCGTCGAAGGCAACCTTGCCTTGTTCGTAGAGCTGCATGACCGCAGTCGCGGTTGCGAGAGGCTTCGTCAACGACGCGATGTCGAAGATCGTGTCTTCGGTCATCGGCTCGGCAGGTGTGGGTGATCCGTCTAGCCCCTGTTCGCCGTCAAGCTTGCGCGAGCCATATGCATGATGGAAGACGATCCTGCCGTCATGCCCGATCACAACCACACCGCCTGGAAGCTTCGTCGTGCCGCGATCGCGTCGTTCATCAGCCTGGAGATCGGTGCGAATTCGGTTGTGGCAGCCGGTATTCCCTTGCGGCTCACTGCATGCCTGGCCGAGGCCGCCGCCACCAGCATCAGCACGGCGATTCCCACTGCGATGGCTGTCCGCGCAGATGCCTTACTGGCCAGGCCGCGTAGACCGGACCGGCGTAAACGAGAGCCATTGTCGATGCGTACCTGTGCCAGCGTAGTCGGATCGAACGGGACGAGATGATCGGCGAACGGGTTCAGATAGCAGTGCCGGGTGCGGGCGGAACCGGAATCGGCGCGAGTGAGTTGCCTTCCCGGATTGACGAACAGTTCTGCGGAGCTGGCCAGCCGGCGAAACGCTGGATGATCCAAGCCGTCGAGTTGTGCAACCAGATGGGGACGCTCCAGATGTGGCTGAGCGCGGGGTACTCCTCGTAGTAGACGGTTACGCCCTTCGCGCAGTAGTCACGAGCGAGCGTGCGCACATCCCCGGCAATCATTACGCCGTCGCCGGCGCCGATGTCCTTCTTGTTTCCCGGGGTGCCCTCGAGCTCGCCGTTGGCACCCTGACCGATGAACAGCGGGATTGTCGGCGTACCGCCAGTACCCATGATCAGCTTGTTAGCACAGCGGACGTAGAGCGGCAGGTCCTCCGGAGTCGGGTAGTCGGGACTGACCAGATCCCTCCACTTCAGACCGGGGTACTGACCCAGCACGTTGATGATCGACGCGGTCTGCATCTCGTGGAAAATCCTCGCGCCGTTGGGGCTCAGGTATTGCGCCAGCTCTGTCTCGATCTCGAATCCGCGCGCGATCCCGACCAGCGCCATCGCCATGACCCCGGCCCAGAACCCGGTCCCCTCGACATAGTGCAGATTGTGCGCCGGATCGACCAGCACGCCACCTATGGCCGCGCCGATGAGGTGCTCGTTGGCCTCAGGGGCGTAGGTGGGGGCCAGCTCGGCGGCCCACTCGGTGGCGATCGCACCGCCGGAATATCCGAGCATCGCCACCCTCGCGTCGTTCGGGACGGTCGACCAGTTGAACGCGGCGCGGATCGAATCGAGCGTGTTCATTCCATACTCGGGCCCCGCGGCGAAGTCGGCCCGCTGGCCCTCGGTGTCGGGGACGATAACCGTGTACCCGTCGGCGAGGAACGGGCCGAAGACCGCCACTTCGACATCGGGGATGACGCCGCCGAGCCTGCGTCCACCCCAAATCGCATACGACGGCTCGTCGTTGCGGTTGAGCGAGTCGTACGCGGACTGATACGAGATCACCCTCGTGGCGTCGAACTGGAACGGAGGCTTGATGACCGAGGTGACATTGACGGTCGGCTTGCCGGTCTGGCTGGTCGACCGGTAAAGCAGCTGGGTGGTCTCGAGCAACGTCGGGAAGCCGAACAGGTGGTAGTGAAAGCGGCGACTGTTCAACACCGTTCCCGGTGCGATGTTGCCTAGCGGCGTGGAGCCGGTGTAGGAGTAGAACGGATCATCTTGCGGCTGCAGCGATGCCACGGCAATGCCGGGTACGCGACTGCGGCCCGGATACCGGCCCGGTAGCGGTGGTGTGGTCATATCTTCTCCCTACCGGACGTCACGTCAGATGGCGATCTCGCCACCGGGCCAAGCGGCTCGTCGGCACCTGAATCGCAGCCATGACCGCGCTCATCGGCGACGCCACCGACTTCGGCAGTGTCTTGGGCTTGGCGACCGGCGGGCTGTCGCCTTCCCACCACGTCGGCTGCAACAGCGCCGTCGTCAGCGGGATGGCCTGGTCGACGCTGTTGCGCCCCCATCGGCTCGCACGATCGATGGACGCCGCAGAGGGTGCCAGATTCACCGGCGACAGTGTCGGCTCGAATCGGACGAGATGATCGGCATAAGGCAGGTTGCGGACCATCTGCAGCTGGATCGCCTGGGTGATCGGCACCAACCACAGGTGACGCGGATCCCATTGCGGGTGAAAGCAATCGAACGCCAAGTAGCAGGCGTTACGGGTGCCGAGCCGGCCGTCGCGGACGCGCTTCCACGCCAGTTCGATCGGGACATTGCTCGCCGTACCGCCGTCGACCAGGGCCGCGATGCCTTCCTCCTCGAACAAGTCGTCGAGGATCGGCATCATCCGCGGATCGGTCGTTTCGTGGTGCAGCACACCGGGAATCGCCGCCGAGAACGACGCGGCATCGACGACGTCGAAGTCGCGGCCCGGGACGTCGTCGCCGATGATGATGGGTTTGACGACGCGTAAGTCGATGAAGGCGGCCACTTGCCACATCCGGGTACCGACGACCGGGCCGATGCCGATCGGGCGAAACGGAACCGATCGCAGCTGCAGTGCCGCCAATGCGGGACGGCGGAACCGCGACGGCAGCGCCGTATACGGCTGCCTGCGCACGCCGGCGACCACGATGTCGAACGGAATTGCCAAGTCCGACATGCGCATTCGTCGGCCGTCTTCGCGGCTGAGCATGGCGTGGGCGAACTGGTCGAAGCGCAACGCGAACATGCCGGCCAGGCCGTGGCGGCGGCGCAGCCGCTCGGGCCCCAGGATGGCACGGTAGGACACCGTTTCCGCCCAGGCGAGGTACTCCTCGATCGGCACCGGCAACTCGCGGCTGACCAGGCTGCCCAGGATCGACCCGATCGACGCGCCCATCATGTAGTCGGGCACCTGGCCGGCCTCCAGCAGCCGCTGCATGCCGCCGATGTAGACGAAACCCGCGCCACCACCGCCGCCGAGGACCGTGACCAGCTTCTTGTACCCGACTTCGGCGTCCAATTCGTCTGGGGTGAAGTCGTTTCCGTGCCGTTCGATGAGCACGTGCCGTTGATCGTCCTGGTCGGCGGCCAGACCCTCCAACGCATCTCGCGCCGTTTGCAGCGCCGTGATCGGATCCGGCTCCTCGCGCAGCGGTCCGAAGAGCGCGTCGGCGACCCGGGATCGCCACGGCGCGATTTCGGCGCCGACCGAGACGTCGCCGCGCCCGCGGCTACCGCCCGGGCCCGCCGCACCCGGTTCGAAGTCGGCGAGCCTGGCGAAGTTGAGGATGTAGCGCAGCTTGCGCAGCTCCTCGGCGCTCAACACCTCCGGTTCGGCGAGGTGATGGCGGATCAGCCGATTCTCCATCCGCTGCAGCAACAGCGTCGGCTCGGCCGACAGCAGATCATCGGCGTCGACGGATTCGGCGGCCTCGTCTTCGATCTCCTCGAGACGTTCGAGCCCGGCGTCGCGGCGGCCCAGGCGGCTGAGCAGCGCGTCGGTGAACGGGATCTGCATGAGCATCAACCTACTCATGCCCCGGAGCCGGCAGGTGCCGCGTCCGTCGCTCCACCAGTACCTTTGAGGCATGCTCGTTCGGGTTGCCGCGCTCCTGGGTGTGCTGCTGGTGCTGTCGGGCTGTTCTGGTGGGCACCACGGTGAAGCACCGGCCCCGGGCGGCACCAGTGTGCACACCATTGCGTTCGGTGGCCTGGACCGCACCTACCGGGTCCACAAGCCGGCGGGCCTTGCGGCGGCGGCACCGCTCGTGGTCATGCTGCACGGGGCGTCCGGCACCGGCGAGCAAGCCGAAAAGTCTTATGGCTGGGATCAATTGGCTGATTCGGCGAACTTCGTCGTCGCGTACCCCGACGGCGTCGGGCACACCTGGAACGGACACGGCTGCTGCGGCAAGGCTATGCGGGACAACATCGACGACGTGGGCTTCATCACCGCGATGGTCGGGCAGATCAGCGCCGACCAGCCGATCGACAAGTCGCGGGTCTATGTCGCCGGTATCAGCAACGGCGGCATCATGAGCTATCTGCTGGCCTGCAACACCGGCATCTTCGCCGCCATCGGCCCGGACTCCGCGACCATGCTTGACCCCTGTCCCGCGCCGCACCCGACGTCGGTGATCCACATTCACGGAACCGCCGACAAGCTCGTCCCCTACAACGGCGGGCAGGGCTGGAGCACCGTCAACGGGCCGTCGATAGCTGACCTCAACGCGTTCTGGCGCAAGGCCGACCAGTGCGGCCCACCCGATGTCACCACCAACGCCCCACTCACCACATCGACCGCCGCGTGCGCCGACAAGCGCAGCGTCGAATTGATCACCATCGACGGCGGCAGACACCAGTGGCCCGGCGGCACCACGCTCCTGGAGAGGCGCGACCCGACGTCGCACGCGCTGAACGCCACCGAGACCATCTGGCAGTTCTTCGCGGCCCATCCCGCGTGAATCGTCACATCCGCCACATCGGCCGCTCGGAGAGGAAGCGTACGTTGTGCCCACCTAATGGGATCTGATCGGCGCGTCGCTGACGGTGTTGTGTTTGTTGGCGAGACGCTGGTCGGTGAGCCGCCAGTCGGTGAGCACTTTGCCCACCTGGAACGGTTGTTGATTCCTACTCAGAGATTGTGCCCCGATTGGTTGGTGGGTCGCCTGTAGCGCTACTGGGATGTCGTGCCGTTGAGCACTGATCCATTAGGCCGCCGCCGGGTGTCCTCAGGCTCGGGCAAGGGTGAGAACCATGTGTCGAGGAATGATGGAGGTGAGTGATGCTTTTTGTTGGCGATGATTGGGCCGAAGACCATCACGACGTGTATTTGATGGACGATGGCGGTGCCCGAGTGGCGGCACGACGACTGCCCGAAGGTGTGGCCAGTATCGCAGCGTTGCACGAATTGATCGCTGCTCATGCCGAAGAACCCGGTGATGTCGTCGTGGGAATCGAAACCGACCGGGGTCTGTGGGTGAACGCCTTATCGGCAGCCGGCTATCAGGTGTTCGCTATCAATCCGATGGCGGTGGCGCGCTACCGCGACCGGCATCGGGTCTCGGGAGCGAAATCCGATGCCGCCGATGCGAAGCTGTTGGCTGATCTAGTGCGTACCGATCGGCACAATCACCGCCCGCTCGACGGTGACAGCCCTGAAGCCGAGGCGGTCAAAGTGCTGGCCCGCGCCCATCAGAGCCTGATTTGGGCACGCGCCCGCCACATCAGAATGCTGCGTAGCGCACTTCGGGAGTATTACCCGGCGGCGCTGCAGGCATTCGATGATCTTGGTGGTCGTGACGCGCTGGCGGTGCTGGGCCGAGCACCCACTCCCGCACAAGGCGCTCGGCTCAGTGTGAGCAAGATCAGTGCAGCACTCAAAGCTGCTGGGCGCCAACGCAGTATCGAGTCCCGGGCTCAGCAGATTCAGGCGATCCTGCGCGCTGAGCAGCTCAGCGCACCCGAGGCAGTCGCCGCAGCATTCGGGGCGCCACCCGTGCCACGGTCCACATCGTGATCGAGCTCAACGAGCAGATCAGCGACCTTGAAATCACTTTGGCTAACCATTTTGAGAAGCACCCGGACGCCGACATCTACCGCTCCCTGCCAGGACTTGGTGTCATTCTCGGCGCCCGGGTGCTCGGTGAGTTCGGAGACGACCCGAACCGATACACCAACGCAAAGTCTCGCAAAAACTACGCCGGAACATCACCATTGACGATCGCCTCCGGCAAAAAGAAAGCAGTCCTGGCCCGCCACGTCCGCAATCCACGCCTCTACGACGCCGTCGACCGATGGGCCTTTGCCACACTGCTCAACAGCCCCGGCGCACGCGCCTACTACGACCAACACCGTGCCGCCGGCGACACCCACCACCAAGCCTACGCGCCCTCGCAAACCGCCTCGTCGGCATCCTCCATGGCTGCCTACGCCACCAAACCCCCTACAACGAACACACTGCCTGGGCCCACCGCATACCCACCGCCGCTTGACACTTAAAAAGCTGGGATGTCTCATAGCGAAATTTGGCGGCGGTACGTCGGCCGATCTTCAGTTGTCGCTACGAGGCGGGCACATCGTCGTATCCCTGACTTACTGTGACGTAAGGCATTCCCACTCAGGCAGAACTATTCGGCGTAATTCGGCTACGGGAGCGCTGAGCGAAGGCTGTTGCCGCCCAAGAGTTTCGCGCTCATGTGGGCGAGCACTTCTTCGGTCATGGCGAAGCCGCCCAGGTGGCTCTCGGGGCGCACGGTGAGTACGGCGTCCTGCAGGCGTGTGACGGCCGTGTGCACACCGTCGATCGGAACGACGTGGTCGGTCTCGCCGTGCCACCATCGCACCGGCACCTTCACGTCAACGAGCCGAAAACCCCAGTCGCGCCCGAGAAGTCGGGCATCATCGACCATGGCCAGGCAGCGGCCGCGGAAGGCATTGACCATGTCGTCGACGAAGATCGCCTCGACTTCAGGATCGTCCAGGACCTGCCGATCGATTTCGGGCCACATGCGCATGTAGAGGCGATAGGCGTAGTGCGCGAACGGAATTAACGGCGCCAGCAGGATGGTGGCAATCACTGCCAACGGCCGGCGCAACTGGGTGAGGATGGGACCAAACCGCCGGGCGATGTTGGTGGCGCCGGCGCGGGTGGCCTCGGGGCCGACCGCCGGGACGGTGCCGTCGAGAACGCCCACGGCGGCCACCCGGTCGACCAGAGGCGGCAGCGCTCCGCAGGCCAGCGCGTAGGGGCCGCCGCCGGACATGCCCACCACGCCAATCTGCTCGGCGTCGAGCGCGTCGGCCACCTGCGCCATGTCGGCAACCCATTCGCTCACCGAGGTGTAGCGGTGAGAATCGGACAGCCCGGTTCCCGGTCGCTCGATGACGATGACCCGCAGGCCGAGCTCTCGGCGGCACGCCGACCCTTCGCCAGGAATTGGCGCCGCGCGCCGAGTGTGCCGTGGAACCACAGCACCACCGGACCCGTGGGATCGCCGAATTCGGCATAGCCGAGCCGACGGCCGTCGGCCAGGAGGAACTGACCTTCCGCCCGCGGCTTTTCGACACGCGGGACTCCGGGCGGATGCCGCAGTGGGTTGTCCATCGACTTCGAGACTAGGCGACTGTTTGACCTACGACTGACCACCAAATGAGCAGTTACCCGCAGTGTTACGCAGAAGTTCCCGCGTGATTCATCGCGGCTTTGTCGCGGTGACAAGGAGCGTCGAAACCCAAGGCCCGCCATGGTGACTGGTTGGCGGGCGAGGTTCTGCCTACACTTCGGCCCGTGGGGCAGGAATTGCGCGTGGACACTGGTGCTGTGCAGCAATGGCTACTTGTTGGGCGCTGCCTGGCCGAACAACCATCACGGTTGGAGACATTGATGAAGAGCGCTCTCGACGCTTTGCCGCCAGAGTCTTCCGCGATTATCGAGGATGAGTTGGCCAAGGCCGACCCCAATCTTCTTGCGCAGCTTCGTAGCACGCGCGCACCTACCAACGAACAGCGTGCGGCCGTCAACGAATTGCTCGCGAGAGCCGTGATCAGAAGCATGGGAGCTGACTGGGTCCCCAACGCGCGTGGACTAGCGGTCGAACGCGCTGTGAAAGTCTTCCTCGAAAACTGGCCGTTGAACGAATAAGAGTGGCCGGCGGCATTCGCTATGCGCCTCATCCCCTTATCGCGGATTGGACCCCCGTGCGCCCAAAGTCGACGCCCTTCCACAGCAGCGGCTCCCGCAAGTCGAGCGCGAGGGCGTAAGCGAGGCAATCACCAAAGTTCAAACCGGCGGGGTGGCCGCTGCCTTTGCCGAAATCTGCGTAGGCCTGGCGGGCCAGGCGAGCCTGGTGCTCGGTCACCGGCTCGATCACAAACTTGGCTTCTTGGATGAGTTCGTCGAGACCTCGGCTAATGACCGGGTCTCGCTGAGAATCCAGGACGATTCCGCATTCGAGATAGCTTGCCGCGGAGAGTCTCCGCGCGTCGGCGTGGGCGATGGACTGAGCGTAGAGCGCAGCGTCGTCTTCCTCTCTGAGGATCGCGATGATTGCCGACGTGTCCACGATCATGCCGGCAGCCCACGCTCGTCATAGAGCAGCGCGCCGTGGTCCGCCAGCTTGGTCTGTGGGCTCATCCGGCTGGCGGTCCGGTGACCAATGGCCAGGAGCCGGCTCGCGAGATCGTCGCCCTGAAGTCGGGCCAGACGCTCGTTGACCGCGGTCGCCACAGCCTGCGCCTGGGACTCGCCAGTGATTTTCGCGATCTGCTTGACCGCTTCGTGGACTGACGGATTCTTGATGTTCAACGCCATTGGGGTACCTTTCTACCACAGCAATGGTACCAATGTACTTACTGGCTCGCCGGACCCAACGCGGCCACCGCCGAAGACGCTTCCATTTCGGACATGAGTAGGAGTCTGCCGCGATGCACCGACAAGAGCTGGCGCGCTATGGGGGTCACGAGCATCGAAGCGTTTGCCCTAGTCGGCGAATAAGCGCGCATCGACCAGCCTATTCGTGTAGCACTTTGCTACGGTTGTAGCAGACTGCTACACCAGGAGATGTCATGACGAACACCGCTGATCGGGTGACTCGCGTCGCAGCCGACCTCATGGACAGCGCGGCCGCCGAAGGCGCGCGACAGAGCCGCTCGGCCAAGCAGCAGCTCGACCACTGGGCGCGGGTGGGACGCGCGGTGTCGAGTCAGCACACGGCGGCCCGGCGGCGGGTCGAGGCCGCGCTGACCGGCGATCTGGACCTGCGCGAACTCAGCGTCGAAGAAGGCGCGGTGTTCAACGCCGAGATCACCGCGGCCATTCAAGAGAGACTTGCGGGATCGAATTACGGGAAGCAGTTGGCCGAGCGCGGCATCACCACCGTGGCTATCGATGCGAACGGTGACATCGTCGAGCACCGCCCTGACGGGTCCTCGGTGACGCTGACCGCGAAACGCCGAGCGCCGAAACGCAGGAAGGCCGGCGCCGCGCCCACCCGATGAAGCGGCTCGACCTGGTCGTCGGACCGAACGGAGCCGGCAAGTCAACCTTCGTCGAACTCACGCTCGCGCCGCTGCTGCCGGGAAGCGCCTTCGTCAACGCCGATGAGATCGCCAAGCAACGCTGGCCAGATGATCCGCAATCGCATTCGTATCAGGCCGCACGAGTGGCGGCAGAGACGAGGGCCAAGCTCATCGAGCTGAGCGCATCGTTCATCGCCGAGACCGTGTTCTCTCATCCATCAAAGCTGGAACTGATCGATACCGCCTGCGCGGCGGGCTACACGATCGTCCTCCATGTTCTACTCATCCCCGAGGAGCTGGCGGTCGAGCGAGTCCGACACCGGGTCAGCGCCGGTGGACACGATGTGCCCGAGAACAAGATTCGCGAACGCTACCAACGTCTTTGGGAACTTGTCGCGGCCGCGATCATCCGTTGTGATTCGGCGACGGTGTACGACAACAGCGGGATTGAAGGCCCTCGCATCGTCGCTCAGCTGAACGACGGCTTCTGCATCGGCATGCCGACTTGGCCGGTGTGGACGCCTGACGTCTTGCGGTCAGCGTGCACGGCGTAGCGCGACCTGATCACCTAATGCACCAAGCGGTGCCGTCATCCGAAAACGGACCGGCCACCGGCGGAGAATCCCAGCGCCTCCATCAGAATTAGAAACAGATAATCGTCCACGGCGCGGATCTGGGGGCATACAGTCCATGAGAGCCGTTCTCTTACGGCTCGCAGGGAGGGGCGATGGCCAATCAGTGGGAATTGATCTGTCATCACACGTACTCGGGAACACCCGGGGTTGTATACGATCTGTCGCCCGATCACAGAAGTTCTGGTGTGGCAGTCAATCTCGCCGACAGCGACTTCGTGGCCGCCGGAGCCGCTGCCGGCTCCGGCGCTGTTCACTTCCATTCACCCGACGCTGCGATCCGGATCCCCCCGAATACTGCTTGGCAGCCGCTCGACGCCGTCCGAGGCGAGGTCACCTTATTACTCGATCCTCCTCTGGCCGGAGGTGGCCCGACCGTTTCACGCTTGATAGACGCCGGGTCCGTTCAGTTCGATATCCGGGCTGGGGGGCTCAGGGCCTGGTTCGTCAGTGATCCGCTGGGCTATACCGAGGTGAGCACTGCACTAAATGCTGTTGTGCCGAACGTCAAAGTCCCGACCGGCCAGTGGATGACGGTCGGCTTTCTCCACGATGGCGTGGCGAATCAGCAATTGTTCGTCGACGGCAACCTCGTGGCCGCGACCAGTGGGCCACTCCGGCCGGTGGCGGCCAGCGCTGGGGTGACGATCGGTAACGCGCCGAGCGGAGGGTCCCCCATCCGTGGACTACTCGACGATGTAAAAGTTTGGCGGGCGAACCCCCGACGCATCTTTGACGATTTCTTCGACAGGCCGATGGATCCGGCAACGGCGGCATGCTGGGATGACTATCTTCGACGGCTCCGCCGATGGATGGACAGTAATCCTGACTGCGCCGACAGTCTGCAGGCCGAGCTCATGGCGGCTGCCAACAGCGTGCTGCGCGACGCGCTGAATCACGGGCCGCGGCTGCATCAGCACCTTGTTGATTCGGCTAAGAGGTATCGAATGCATTGGCGCGCAGGCGAATTGGATAGTCCGGCGATGGCCCGTCTAATTGTCGAGCTGGGCTCCGTGTTGCAAGCAGCCGGGATCGCACCCGATGTCAATCCCGATGTCCAGTCTCTGAGTCAGTCGGAATGTCTTCGCCGATTCCGCTCCGAGGTGGGATCGCCGGACTGCGATCGTCAGTTCATGTCGATGCTGGACGGACACCACAATCGTGATGAGCGAGGCGCTCGGTGAACCGCACAAAACTCACCACTGGAAGCGCCGTTGTAAGCAACTCCGGCTACACCACGGCGGCTATCACTCCGGCCGCCGACAGACTCCTGCTGGCCTTCGTGCTCAACGCCAGCGCGGGTTTTCTACCACCGACCCCCACCGCACCAACACTGACCGGCGTTGGGCTGACCTGGGAGGCTGTCGAGAGTGTAAGCAGCGGATCGCACCGGCTGACGTGCCTGCGCGCTATGGCCGTCGGGGTCGCACCGCCCCCTGGTGTGCTCACATTCGACTTCGCCGGGCAAACCCAGGCGTTGTGCGCCTGGTCGGTGTTCGAATACGACAACGTCGATACGGGTGGGACGAACGGGTCGGCTGCGGTCATCCAGCATCCGAGCGCGACGGCGGCCGGGGCCACCTCATTGTCTATGCCGCTCAGCGCCTTTGGTGACCCGGCGGTGAACCTGGCGGTGGCGGCAATCGGCCTGACCTCTGCGCACCCGATCACCGCGGGTCCAGGCTTCGCCCAGATCGACATGCAGTCGCCCAACACCGGACTCGGCCCATCGGCGGCGCTTCAGTGCCAAGACCACCCCGGCGCGACGGCTACCGTTGACTGGACATGGTCGGGCGGTGCGGCGAACTCCTTCGCCATCGCGCTTGAAATCAAGGCCGCTCCCGTGCCCGCAGTTCCCGCCCCCGGTCCGGCCGAGACCCACGAACAACTCGCCCGTAAGTTCGAGCCGATCCTGTTCTGCCACCCGGATGAATCGTTCTTCCCGTCGGACGCGAAGCGCTATGTCGAGAACGCAGCGCTGTGGGTCGCGGTTGCTCCGCCGTTCGACGACAAGGCGGACTGGGGCGCTGGCAGCACACAGCCCTTCCCCCGTCACCCGGCGGTTCCCTCCGGAGGGATTGAGCCTCAGGACGCAAGCAGGTCCACTTACATCGGCGCCCCCGGCAACCATGACTCCGAGCAAACCGAGCACTTCCTGGAACTAGGGGGATGGATCGACAAGGCCAGGGTTTCACAGCCCGACGTCACGGCCACCAGCTCCAATGACTTCGCTAATCGTGACGCCATTCACGACCGCTACGCCAATGAGCCGAAACTGAACGACAGCCAATTCTGGTACCACACAGAACTTTTCGACACGGCACGGCTGCGCCGCCTCGCCGCGACGGTGCCGGCGCCCGATCTGCTGAAGATCGTCGACACTTTCCTCAACCCGGCACTGCTGTGCTACTACTTCCTCTTTCCTGCCCGTCAACAATCGCTGGAAGCGACCTGCACCAACATCGAAGCCACTGAATTCGGCAGCCACGCCGGCCAATGGGCCGCCGTCGTGCTCCTCCTCGAGCGCGCAGACGCGCAGCCGACGTACCAGCCCTCCTTGGTGGGGTTCACCGGTTCGCGGACCCCGTCATTTCCCGACGCCAGCGGCAACCCGATGCGCAGTCCACAAGCCCTCGACGACGAGGGGCGCGCCAATCTGAAGGTCGAGCGGTGGCGCCCCGCCGGTCCCGCGTTGCTTCCCGAACTGACCGACGGTCACCCGAGGTTTTACGTCAGCCTCGGCACGCACAGCATCTACCTCGAGCCAGGACCGCATCCGGTGGAGCCGTTCTCCGATATCCCGGGGTTACCTGGAAATTGCGGCATCGGCCAAATCGGCCCCGCAATCATCGGAGATACCCGTCCGAGTGCCGCCGTTGTATTATTTAAATTCGTCGTCCTCGGAATCATCGGCTTATTCGCCTGGATGGCCGAAGCTATAGGGCACGGAGGCGACTTTAATATCACGCCGGAGGACACGGTCCCCGACGATCAGGCTCCAGCCGCCGGCATGGGAAACGCGATTCACCCAGTCGGTCTTGTCGTGCCCGACGCCGGATCAGACGCCCACCCGTGGCGTAGCGCCCAAAGCGCGATGATTGATGGACGCGTTTATGACTTCTTGGTCGACCGCAGCAGCCAGGGATGGTGGCCCGGCGATGATGGAAAGTCCGGCTACGGCGGCCGCTGGGGACAACAAGTTCAGAACAACCCCTACGGCTACCGGGCCGGAATGCGCTTCCCGCCTTTCTGGAAGATGTTCTTACTTGCCGTCGAAGACGGAAGATCCACCAAACAACTGCCCTAAAGCCGGCTCTCGTACTGCGATCGATGCGGTTGTCTCCTATAGGCAGCGAGCGGCCACGAGCTTACGACTCGACAAGTCGCCGAAGGTTTTTCAGGCTCTCGTCGAGTGAGCGGCCGACCCAGAACGCCGCGACACGGTCGGCGATCACGCCGAGCAGCCCGCCGTCGGAGTGATAGGCGAGCCGGAACGTCACGACGGTTCGACCCGGCCCGGCATCGCGCAACCGAAACCGACCGCGCTGGGTGACACCGGTGATGTTGATCCAGGCCAAATCGCACGCCTCGTCGAATTCCACCACCTCGGCGACACCGCCGACCGGGATCGAGCCGATCTTCCACAACACCGTGTAGCGGGCGCCCAGCCGGGCTGGGCCTTCGGTCAGCGTCTCCCAGCGCTCCAGGTGAGACAGGAAAGAGGGGTAGCGATCCGGGTCGCGGAGCACCTTCCACACGGTGTCGCGATCGGCGTTGACGACGATCCGGCGTTCGACGCGCATCAGCCGACCACCGGGAATCGACGTTGTGCGGCAAGGCGATTGACGCCGGCCTGCAGGCTGGCGATCACTTCGTCGTACACCGCTTGGTCGTCGTCGTGCACCTCGATCGGCTCCTGCACCTCGATGACGATCTTGGCGGGCAGCGGAATGTGGCCCAGCAGATCGCTGACATTCAGCCCCCACGGCAGCGCCAGCGAGATGGGCACACTCTTGAGCCGGACCAACTTGTCGAGCATCAGCAGTTTGGACAGCCACTGGGCGCGCCCGAGGAACAGCGCCGTTTCCTGGCCGCCGACGCTGGCCACCGGCACGATCGGCACACCGGTCTCGCGGGCGAGTCGCACAAAGCCTTTGCGGCCACCGAAGTCGACGACGTGCCGCTGCCACGATGGACGGAAAACCTCGTAATCGCCACCCGGATACACCAAGACGGCGGCACCGGAATCCAATGCCAGCCGGGCATTTTCGGGGCTGGCCGCCACCATGCCGAACTTGCGAAGCCAGCGCAGCGGCGGATACAGGGTGACCAGGTTGTGCGCGAGTTGATAGAACGGGCGCTCCACCCCGAAATACGAGCAGAATGCCAACGTGAAGACGAACGTGTCGGGCGGTACGTTGCCCCCGCTGTGATTGCCGACCAGCAGCACCGGTCCTTCAGGCGGTATGCGGTCGAGTCTGCGGACATCGGCCCGGAAGTACAGCGACGCCAGCAGCCATGTGCCGGGCAGCTGGTCTCGGATGAAGTCCGGGTCGCGCTGGTGGAGGTCGGCCTGCGGCACCCGGGCATTGATCTGTTTAGTTGCCCATCCGATGGCATCCGCGACGCCGACCATGGTCCCAGCCTGGCACAGCCAAGCCGAAGGAAGGAGGGCCTTTCGTCGCTACCGTTGCGGGCCGTGGATTACCAGCGTCCGTGATGGACAACCTCATCGAAGGGCCGCCGATTCGGTTTGCGGATCGGCTTCAGCGGGCGATCAGCGGGATAGCCGACGCCGAGCAGGTAGGCCACCTCGTAGTCGTCGGGGACCCCCAGGATGGCGCGGGCTTTGTCCTGATCCCCCACCGACGAATGGCCGGTCCCGATGCCCAGGTCGGTGGCCGCGATCATCATCGCCATCGTGGCCTGCCCGACGTCGTATTGGTCTGTCACCTTCCGGCGTTCACTGGGCGGTATCGGCAGGACGAATGCGATGGCGGCCGCGGCACCGGCGATATGACCGGCGCCCTGCCAGACCGTCGAAAGTTCTTGCAGCTGAGCCTTGTCGGTGACGATGACAAAGTCCCACGCCTGACGGTTCTTCG
>CAWFIR010000016.1:0-125552 GCA_963815995.1 uncultured Actinomycetota bacterium | reverse complement strand
GGCGTTCATGCCAGGTTGACCGATCGACCGCTGGCCCGGTGAATGCCGGTTGCGCCATTCGCCGCGGGAGCGACGGGACCAGGTATACCGGCTTGGTTAAAATTCCCAAAAGCTTGCTGCGGACCGCCTCCCACGACCGCTGCGCTTGCGGGAGGGGGTGTGCCAGCCTGGTTGAAACCTCCGATGGTTGATTCTGGGCCAGCTTGCGCGGATGCCGGGGCGCCCGGCGGAGGCGTACCGCCCTGGTTCATATTTCCGAGAGCAGGCTGCGTGCTGTCAGGCGGGTTCGCTTCCGTTGGACCGCCTTGATTAAGTATGTCTTTCACCTGCTGTGTGACAGCTTCCTTGCTAGGAGAGCCGAGCAAGCGAGTGGTGTCGATGCCGTGTTCTTGAGCGAACTGTCGTGCAGAGGGATGGATTCCCCGTCGGTCAAGGACTGTTCTGCACGGCTTCAAAAATGTTCTGAGTGCACGGCGCTGCAGCAGAATTCGCATCCTGCTGGCAACGCATAACGACATCGACTATTTTTCCCAACTTTATGGGGGGCAGGTCTTTGGACGCCTGGATATTGTTGATCTCTGTCTTTCCGTCGTGAGCGATTGTCTCCAGCCGAGAGTTCAAATCGCTCACCGAGTGATAGGCGGAACCGTGAGCCTTGCTGATGGTCCCGTTGGTCTCTGCGACATCGCTAGCCTGATCTGCGCCCCAAGTGAAGGCCTCACGTATGGAGTCCGCGGTCATTCCTTTCTGAAGTTCCGGATTGAGCGATCCTGACAGCTCTTGTCGTAACTGTTCAGAGAAGCTGTGCCACGCAGTTGAGGTGCGTCTGCCGCTTGGTCGCTGCAGCGCCCACGACGCCCAAATCGGACGGTGGCGTCCACCACTGGCCCACTAGGGACTGGAACCACGGATCGCCAGCTTGCGTCATTTGCACAATTCTGTAACGCGGTCGAAAGCAGCGTTTCCCTCGCTTTTGAGAGCAGCTTGCGAGGGTTGATCATCCTTGGCGCCGGCGAGGTAGTTTGCCCCGAGGTCTAGCAGCACATCCGAAAGATGCTGAATTGCCGTTGCAGAGATCTGCCGGGGCCGCTGGCTCTAAACGCGCCTTCAGATACCATCCGCCCGATATCGTTGTCAGTCGAGCATTTGTACCTTGAGCCAGCTCCATAGCCGGGTCGCTGCCTAGTTGACCGTTCGTTTCAAGCCTGACCCCTTTGTTTACGAGTTCGAATGCCGTGCACGCGTGGCTTCTGGCATCCGAGATCTGCTGCTCCGTGTATGTCGGACCCGTCGAGGGCGGCGTTGACGGCGACGGTGAAGGGCGAAACCACCCGACAATCGCGAGGCCTGACGCGACAAGCGCAAGCGCCAACGCAACGAACGTTGGCCAGCGGGAGGGCCCGCGCGACGGAGATGGCCATGCGGGCGATCCGGCCGCAGCGCCAGGAAATCCGGTCGGCGCGGCTGGGTACCCACTCGGACCGTTCGCGGCAGAAGGCCCACTTGGCGGATATTCCGACATGCTGCGATGGTATCGCTGATCACTAGTTTCGGTATTCACCATTGCAATCCGTTACGGCCTTGACGGCACTCTTGATGGCATGGCGGCAGCGCCAAACGACCCCGGTCATGACGCCGCCGACCAAACCCCCTCGACCATCCAAAGCCTCTGCAAATGAACCGAACTGCAACACTGGAGCCATGAGCCGCCGCCACGTCCAGCTGTTGACCCGGGCGGGCTGCACGATCTGCGACGGGGTCCACGCGCAGCTGAAGCAGCTCGCCGCGGAACTCGACTTCGACCTGTCGACCACCGACGTCGACGCCGAAGCGCAGAAAGGCGACAGCGCGCTGAGAGCCGAGTTCGGTGACCGGCTGCCGGTGGTCCTGCTCGACGGCCGCGAACACAGCTACTGGGAACTCGACGAGCCCCGGCTGCGCAAGGATCTGGCCACCGGGTGACTTCCCCGTAAATTTGGTGGCCCATCAGGTAAGCGTCTACGGTGGACACCAGTCAATTCACCGGTGTTAGCAAGGGAGCAGGCCAGGTGATTCAGCCGTGAGCGTCCTGCTCTTCGGTGTGTCGCACCGCAGCGCGCCGGTCTCCGTTCTTGAGCAGCTCAGCACCGACGAGTCCGAGCAAGTCAAGATCGTCGACCAGATCATGCAGTCGCCGCTGGTGACCGAGGCCATGGTGCTCTCGACCTGCAACCGCGTCGAGGTTTACGCGGTCGTCGACGCCTTCCACGGCGGCCTGTCGGCCATCGGCCAGGTGCTCGCCGAGCGTTCCGGGATGACTGTGCCCGATCTCACCAAATACGCCTACGTCCGCTACAGCGAGGCCGCCGTCGAGCACCTGTTCGCCGTGGCCAGCGGCCTGGACTCGGCCGTGGTCGGTGAGGCGCAGGTGCTCGGCCAGGTCCGTCGCGCCTACGCCGCCGCCGAGGCCAACCACACCGTCGGTCGCGTGCTGCACGAGCTGGCCCAGCGGGCGCTGGCAGTCGGCAAGCGCGTGCACACCGAAACGGGCATAGACGCCGCGGGCGCATCTGTGGTCTCGGTCGCCCTCGGCATGGCCGACACCAAACTGGGCGGCCTGCAAGGCAAGACCGCCGTCGTCGTCGGCGCCGGAGCGATGGGCGCCCTGTCGGCAGCCCACCTGACCCGGGCCGGCATCAACCATGTCTACGTGGTCAACCGTTCGCTGCCCCGCGCGCACCGGCTGGCTCGCAAAATCCGCGAATCCGGCGCCGCTGCTGAGGCATTGAGCATGGAGAACCTGGCCACCGCGCTGGCCGACGCCCACGTCGTGGTCAGCTGCACCGGGGCGGTGCGTCCGGTGGTGTCGCTGGCCGACGTGCACAACACCCTGGCCGCCAGCCGTCGCGACGACGCCGACCGGCCGCTGGTGATTTGCGACCTGGGCATGCCGCGAGACGTCGACCCGGCGGTGTCCGGGCTGCCCGGCGTCTGGGTGGTCGACATGGATCGCGTGCAGCGCGAGCCGTCGGCGCGGGCCGCTGCGGGCGACGCCGAGGCCGCGCGTCACCTCGTCGCCGCCGAAGTCGCCACCTACCTGGCCGGACAGCGGATGGCCGAGGTCACCCCGACGGTCACGGCGCTGCGCCAGCGCGCGGCCGACGTCGTCGAGGCCGAATTGCTGCGCCTCGACAACCGGCTGCCCGGCCTGGAAGCCGCCCACAAAGACGAGGTGGCCCGCACGGTCAGACGCGTCGTCGACAAGCTGCTGCACGCACCCACCGTGCGCATCAAGCAGCTGGCCAGCGCTCCCGGCGGCGACAGCTACGCCGAGGCATTGCGCGAGCTGTTCGAGCTCGACCAGACCGCTGTCGACGCCGTCGCCACCGCAGGCGAATTGCCCCCCGTACCAACAGATTCCGCTGAGTAGCCGCTTGGCCGACGTGATCCGGATCGGTACCCGTGGCAGTGTGCTGGCCACCACCCAGGCCGGCGGCATTCGAGATGCGTTGTTGGCCAACGGTCACGAGGCCGAACTGGTGATCATCAGTACCGAGGGCGACCAATCGTCCGAGCCGATCGCCGACATCGGGGTCGGTGTTTTCACCGCGGCGCTCAGGGAAGCCATCCACGCCGGCCAGGTCGATATGGCGGTGCACTCGTACAAGGACTTGCCGACGGCCGAGGACCCGCGATTCGTGATCGCCGGCATCCCGCCACGTGAAGACCCCCGCGATGCCCTGGTAGCCCGCGACGGGTTGGTGCTGGGAGAGCTGCCGGCAGGCTCAATTGTGGGCACTTCATCGCCCCGGCGGGCCGCGCAGCTTAGAGCACTGGGTCTCGGTTTGGAAATTCGCCCCCTACGAGGCAACCTAGACACCAGGTTGAACAGGGTAAGCAGGGGTGATTTGGACGCGATCGTGGTTGCCCGGGCGGGTCTGACCCGACTGGGACGTCTCGACGACGTAACCGAGACGCTGGAGCCGGTACAGATGTTGCCGGCGCCGGCTCAAGGGGCGCTCGCCTTGGAGTGCCGCGCCGGGGATTCCCGGCTGGCGGCGCTGCTGGCAGAGCTGGACGACGTCGACACCCGCGCCGCAGTCACTGCCGAGCGTGCCCTGCTCGCCGAACTGGAGGCGGGTTGTTCCGCGCCGGTGGGGGCGATCGCTGAGGTGGTCGAATCCATCGACGAAGACGGCCGCGTCTTCGAGGAGCTGTCGCTTCGCAGCTGCGTGGCGGCGCTCGACGGATCCGACGTGATCCGCGCGTCCGGTATCGGCAGTCCGGATCGGGCACGAGAGCTCGGGCTCTCCGTGGCCGCCGAGCTGTTCGACTTGGGCGCACGGGAAGTCATGTCGAGTGCGCGGCAATGACGTCGCGCGCGAAAACGAGGTAGGAGCGACGATGACGACGCGAGGGCGTAAGCCGAGGCCCGGCCGCATCATGTTCGTGGGCTCGGGTCCTGGCGACCCGGCTCTGCTGACGACGCGGGCCGCTTCGGTACTGGCGAATGCCCCCCTGGTGTTCATTGACCCCGACGTGCCCGAGCCGGTGCTGGCGTTGATCGGCAAGGATCTGCCGCCGGTATCCGGACCTGCGCCGGCCGAGCCGGCCGCACCGTCGGACAACGGAACCACCGAGGGCGCCGACGACAAACAAGCCGCCGCCGTGGTGACGGTCGGACCCGACATCCGGCCTGCGTTGGGCGACCCGGCCGAGGTGGCCAAGACACTGGTCGCCGAAGCCCGCACCGGGACCGACGTGGTGCGCCTGGTGTCCGGCGACCCGCTGTCGGTGGACTCGGTGATCACCGAGGTGAACACCGTGGCCCGCAGCCACCTGCACTTCGAGATCGTGCCTGGCCTGTCCGCCAGCGACGCGGTGCCGACCTACGCCGGGCTGCCGCTCGGCTCGTCGCACACCGTTGCCGACGTGCGCGACCCAAATGTGGATTGGGGCGCTTTGGCCGCCGGCCCGGGCCCGCTGATCCTGCAGGCCACGTCCTCGCACGTGGCCGACGCGGCCCGCACGCTGATCGAGTATGGCCTGGCCGACACCACCCCATGCGTGGTGACCTCGTCGGGGACCACCTGCGCGCAGCGTTCGGTGGAGTCGACGCTGGGCGGGCTGACCGACTCGAACCTGCTCGTCAACGCGGACGGCACCGCGCCGTCGCCGGTCGTCGTCACCATCGGCAAGACGGTGGCCAACCGGGCCAAGCTGAACTGGTGGGAGAGCCGCGCCCTGTACGGCTGGACCGTGCTGGTGCCGCGGACCAAGGACCAGGCCGGCGAGATGAGCGAGCGGCTGACCGCACACGGCGCGCTGCCGGTCGAGGTGCCGACTATCGCCGTCGAGCCGCCTCGCAGCCCCGCGCAGATGGAACGCGCGGTCAAGGGTCTGGTCGACGGCCGCTACCAGTGGGTGGTGTTCACCTCGACCAACGCGGTTCGCGCGGTGTGGGAGAAGTTCGGCGAGTTCGGTCTCGACGCCCGCGCGTTCTCCGGCGTGAAGATCGCCTGCGTCGGCGAATCGACCGCCGACCGGGTGCGCGCGTTCGGGATCAGCCCCGAGCTGGTGCCCTCCGGCGAGCAGTCGTCGCTGGGTCTGCTGGACGAATTCCCGGACTACGACAGCATTTTCGACCCGGTGAACCGGGTGCTGCTGCCGCGTGCCGACATCGCCACCGAGACGCTGGCCGAAGGTCTGCGCGAACGCGGCTGGGAGATCGAGGACGTCACCGCCTACCGGACCGTGCGGGCTGCCCCGCCGCCGGCGGCCACCCGCGAGATGATCAAGACCGGTGGCTTCGACGCGGTGTGCTTCACGTCGAGCTCGACGGTGCGCAACCTGGTCGGCATCGCCGGGAAGCCGCACGCGCGCACGATCGTGGCCTGCATCGGCCCGAAAACCGCTGAGACCGCAGCTGAATTCGGTTTGCGCGTCGACGTGCAACCCGAAACCGCCGCGGTCGGTCCGCTGATCGAGGCGCTGGCCGAGCATGCCGCCCGGCTGCGCGCCGAGGGTGCGCTGCCGCCGCCGCGTAAGAAGAGCCGCAGGCGGTAGTCGTGTACCCCCGGCAGCGTCCGCGTCGACTCCGGTCGACTTCGGCGCTGCGCCGGTTGGTGGCGCAAACATCGCTGGAGCCAAGGCATTTGGTGTTGCCGATGTTCGTCGCCGACGGCATCGACGAGCCGCAGCCGATCGCCTCCATGCCCGGCGTGGTGCAACACACCCGCGACTCGCTGCGCGCCGCCGCGGCCGACGCGGTGACGGCCGGAGTCGGCGGCTTGATGCTGTTCGGTGTCCCGCGTGCCGAGGACAAGGATGCGGCGGGGTCGGCGGGTTCGGATCCCGACGGCATTCTCAACGTTGCGCTGCGCGACCTGAGCAAGGACCTCGGCGACGCGACCGTGTTGATGGCCGACACCTGCCTGGACGAATTCACCGACCACGGGCACTGCGGTGTGCTGGATGAGCGTGGCCGGGTCGACAACGACGCCACCCTGACGCGTTATGTGGAACTCGCTGTCGCGCAGGCGGATTCGGGTACTCATGTAGTGGGCCCGAGCGGCATGATGGACGGCCAGGTGGCGGCGATCCGCGACGGACTGGACGCGGCCGGTCACACCGACGTCGTCATCCTGGCCTACGCGGCCAAGTTCGCGTCGGCGTTCTACGGCCCGTTCCGTGAAGCGGTGAGCTCCAGCCTGTCCGGTGACCGGCGCACTTACCAGCAAGAGCCGGGCAATGCCCGCGAAGCGGTCCGCGAGGCGCAGCTGGATCTCGACGAAGGTGCCGACATCGTGATGGTCAAACCGGCCATGAGCTACCTCGACGTCGTCGCGGCCGTCGCACAGATTTCGCCGGTGCCCGTCGCCGCCTATCAGGTGTCGGGGGAGTACGCGATGATCGCGGCTGCCGCCGCCAACGGGTGGATCGACGAGCGCGCCGCCGCGCTCGAGTCGTTGACCAGCATCCGGCGCGCTGGCGCCGACATCGTGCTGACCTACTGGGCCGCCGGCGCGGCGAACTGGTTGTCGTGACGGCTCCCGTTGAACCCGGGCCGCAGCCGCCGACTCGGCCGATCGACGTCGACACCGGCTTCTGGCTGTGGCTGGTCGCGATGCCCCTGATGGTGATCGGCTATATCGCCGACCTGGTCGGCTCGTCGAACGGTCGCGGAGCCACGCCACTCCTCGTCGCACAGGGGCTGTTCACCGGGGTCTTGTGTGCGATCGTGGTTACCTTCCTGATCCTGATGCGGGCCGGATACCGTTGGGCCCGAACTGTTTTGACCGGCGGAGCCGTGGCCACCGTCGTCTATGTCGGCATCCGGCTGTTCACGGTGACCTGGCCGCCGATATACGCGGTCGCGTGTGGCATCGCCGGCATCACCGGATCGGTGCTGATCGCCGGGGGCATGTTCTTGTTGCACCGCAGCGACTCGCACAACTACTTCACCAGGTGAGCGCCAAAAAAGGTGAAGTGCCAGGCCACCCGGTGCACCGTGAGCCGCCAGTAGGGCCCAGGTTGTCTGGCCGCTGGTCTGGCAGGGGATGATGGTGGACGTGACTGCCGACACGGACACCGAAGCAGCACCGCTCTTTCGCGAGGTCGGTGCGACCTGGTACTGGGTGCTGGCCGGGCCGATTTCGGCCGCAATCATGCTGTGGATCGAGAAGTCCAATGGCAACGGCTTGCAGATCTCGGTCCCGGTGTTCTTCCTAGTCGTCCTGACCAGTTTCATTGCGCTGCAAGTCAAAGCGGCCCGCATCCACACCTCGGTCGTGCTGACCCCGCAGACGCTGCGCCAGGGCACCGAAACCATCCGGGTGTCCGAAATACTCAAGGTGTACCCCGAACCCGATCATCCGATGGCAGCGAAGAAAGACCTGGAGCGTTGGCAGTCCGCCCGCGCGCTCGGCGAGCTGGTCGGGGTGCCCAAGGGCCGGACCGGCATCGGCCTACGGCTCACCGGTGGTCGCACCGCCCAAGCGTGGGCTCGGCGGCATCGGCATCTGCGCAACCTGCTGACCCCGTTGGTCGAGGAACGCGTCAGCCCCGACGAGCTCCCGCCGGAACCCGACGACGACAGTTCACGCTGATAATGGTGCGTTTCCGCGCTGTCGTCGAGCTCGCGCTGGCCGTTGCCGCCGTCGCGGGCTGCGCGTTCAGCTGGTCGGCGGTGCGATCCACCGTGGAGGTGGCACCCGTCGCCAACGGCCAGCCGGTGACCACCGCGGTGGTCTATGACCCCTCGCTCCTGCTGTTGACCCTGCTGCTGGCGACGGCCGCCGGAATGCTGCTGGTTGTCGGCGTCGCGCGGCTGCGGCGGGTCGCCCGGCCCACAACGCCATGACCACGACCGACCTCGACCTGCGCGGCATGAGCTGCGCCTCGTGCGCTGCCCGCGTCGAGGGGGCATTGAACCGGCTCGACGGTGTGCGGGCGGCGGTGAACTTCGCGCTCGAGCGAGCCCATGTGCAGCACGAGTCCGAGGTGTCGGCCGGTGATTTGATCCGCGCGGTGGAGTCGACGGGCTACCAGGCGTCGGTGGCCGTCGAACTTTTCAGGCGCGACGACGACGAGCCACAGGACCTGTTGCGCTCACGGCTGATCGGCTCGGCGCTGCTGGCAATTCCGGTTGTCGCGGTGTCGATGGTGATGGGCTGGCAGGTCGCCGGCTGGCAATGGGTGGCGCTGGCGTTGACGACGCCGATCGTGGCGTGGGGCGGCTACCCGTTTCACCGCTTGGCGCTGCTGGGCGCCCGGCATCGCACCTCGACGATGGACACCCTGGTGTCGCTGGGCACGCTGGCCGCCTACTTGTGGTCGGCGGCGGCGGTGCTACGCGGTGCGGGCCCGGTCTACTTCGAGGTCGCGGCCGCGGTCACGGTGTTCCAGCTGGCCGGCCGCTACGCCGAGGCACGGGCCAAGCGCGCCTCCGGGGCTGCGTTGCGCTCGCTGCTGAGCCTGGGCGCCAAGGACGCCGCGGTGTTGCGCGACGGCGACGAGGTCCGCGTGCCGGTCGCGCAACTGCAGGTTGGCGACGTCGTCGTGGTGCGGCCGGGGGAGCGCGTCGCCACCGACGGCGAAATCGTCGACGGGACAACGGCATTGGATACTTCGGCGATAACCGGCGAGCCGGTGCCGGTCGACGTGGCTGCCGGCGACACGGTGGTCGGCGGCTCGCTGAACACCTACGGCCGTGTGCTGGTGCGCGCCGCCCGCGTCGGCGCCGACACCCAACTGGCCCGGATGGCCAAGTTGGTCAGCGACGCTCAGAACACCAAGGCGCCGGTGCAACGGATGGCCGACCGGGTCGCGGCGGTCTTCGTGCCCGCGGTGCTGGTGATCGCGGCGGCGACGATGGCCTGCTGGCTGCTGGCCGGGCAACCGGTGGCGTCCGCGTTCACCGCGGCCGTTGCGGTGTTGATCATCGCCTGCCCATGCGCGCTCGGGCTGGCCACGCCGACCGCGATCCTGGTCGGCACCGGCCGTGGCGCGCAACTGGGCATCCTGATCAAGGATCCGCGGGTGCTGGAGACCGTCAACGGCGTCGACACGGTCGTGTTCGACAAGACCGGAACCCTGACGACCGGCGCGATGGCGGTGGCTGACGTGCAGCCCCGGCCGGGCGAAGACGGCGAGCTGGTGCTGGCCCGCGCGGCCGCGGTCGAGTCGGCATCCGAGCACCCGGTGGCGGCGGCGATCGTGGCGGCCGCCCGCGCTCGCGGATTGGCGCCTGGCAGCGGCCCGGCGCGGTTCGTCAACGATCCGGGCACCGGCGTGGTGGGCGTGGTCGACGGTGTCGAGGTAGCGGTGTCGCGAGTCGGCTCGCTGGCCGGCGTCGACCTGCTGGAGCCGGCGGCACGTCAGACGGCCGTAGAGGTGGCCTGGGGCGGGCAGCTTCGCGGCGTCATCACGCTGGCCGACCGCGTCAAGCCCGACAGCGCCGCGGCGATCGCCGACCTCAAGACCATGGGCATCACGCCGATGCTGCTCACCGGCGACAGCGCCGCAGTGGCCCAGCAGGTCGCCGACGCGGTGGGCATCGCGCGGGCCGACGTGATCGCCGGTGTGCTGCCGACCGAAAAGGCGGACGCCGTCAGGCGTTTGCAGGCGCAAGGCCGAACGGTCGCCATGGTCGGCGACGGCGTCAACGACTCGGTGGCACTGGCCGTCGCCGACATCGGCATGGCGATGGGCAGTGGCGCCGACGCGGCGATCGACGCGGGCGACCTGACGCTGATGCGCACCGACGTGCACACTGTGCCGACCGCGCTGCGGCTGTCGGCGCGCACGCTGCGCACCATCCGGATGAACCTGTTCTGGGCGTTCGCCTACAACACCGCGGCTATCCCACTGGCCGCGATGGGTCTGCTCAACCCGATGATCGCCGGCGCGGCGATGGCCTGCTCGTCGCTACTTGTGGTGGCAAACAGCTTGCGGCTCAAGCAGTTTGAAAATCAATCAGGTGAGGATCACAGCCAAGCGAGTTCGCCGGGCAGCTGCTGACGCCAGAACGCCTCGTCGTGTCCACCGGGCGAGAAACCGCCGGCGGGCGGCGTGCGTAGCTGGGCGATGAACTGGTGAGTGGCCGGGCCGAAGCTGTCGTCGTCGCCGCAGTCGATCCGTAGCGGAATCGACGACAGCGCAGGCAATCCGAAGACGGTGTTGCGCGTCCAGTCGTCGTAGCTGTCGAATGCGCCCAACGTGCTGGCGGTGTAGGACTGGTACAGCGCCGGGCTGACGGCGCAGATCCCGGCGGTGCGTGCCGGACCCAGCCGGGCGCCCAGCAGCATCGCGCCGTAGCCGCCCATCGACCAGCCGATGAAACCCACACGGGTGATGTCCAGGTTCATCGTCGACAGCATCGGGATCAGCTCGTTGAGCACCATCGCGCCGGCGTCCTCGCCGCCGGCCCGCCGATGCCAATAGCTGTCGCCGCCGTCGACCGCGACCACCGCAAACGGCGGCCGGCCTGCCGTGGCCAGATCGGCGAGCACCTGTTCGACGCCGAAACTCATCACCTGCTTGGCGCTGCCGCGCACGCCGTGCAACGCGATCACCGGGCGCAGCGGCGCGATCTGACCGGGCGGCCTGGCGATGACGTAGTTGGTCAGGATGCCGCCACGGGCCGCCGAGACGAACGAGCCGGACACCTTGGTCGGCATTGGAGCGGGAACGGCGACCGGCGGCGCGGGTGGTCCAGGCGGCGCTGCGGGATCGACCGGGCCGGGATCGGCCGGTACCCGGGTGGGATCGAGCAGTCCGCCGAACGTCCAGATTCCCGCTGCTCCCGCGACGGCACCGGCACCGAGGCGCAGAGCAGCGCGGCGTGACAGGTCAGGCACGAGCGACATATTGCCGTCCTGAGCAGCGGCGCACGCCGAGGCACGCCGAATTCGTAGGCAACGTGGCGGTCACATTTTGCCAACGGCCGGGCTGCACTTGGTACAAAGTGCAAAATATGTAACACTGCTCCAATGACCGAGCTGAGTGAGTCTTCTGCCGGGCAGACCGCCGATGCGCTGCCGCTGGGGCCGCAGTCGCTGGTGTGGCGCTACTTCGGCGACAACCGGATGTTCCTGATCGGGCCGCGGCCAGCGGTGCTGCAGAACATGCTTGCCGAGCTCGGGCAGGGCGTGCTCGACCACTCGGTGTTCTTCAGCGACACCTCGGCACGGATCAAGCGCTCACTGCCGCCGATCTTCAGAACTGTCTACGGGTCGGACGACGACAACACCGGCCAGCAGGTCCGTGACTTTCACCACCCGATCAAGGGCGAAATGCCCAGCGGGGAGCGGTATCACGCCCTGGACCCGGACACTTACTTCTGGGCGCACGCCACCTTCGTCGAGCAGGTGCTCTACTTCGCCGACACCTTCGTCAAGCGGCTCACCGACGAGGAGAAGCAGCAGATCTATCTCGAGTCGAAGACCTGGTACCGACGCTACGGCGTCAGCGAGCGGCCGATGCCTGCCGACTACGACGAGTTCGAGCGGTACTGGGATCACATGATGGAACGGGTGATGGTCGCGCATCCCACCGCGAAATACGGTGTGGGATATGTGACTAAGGGATTCCCCCGCCCGAAAGGTGTCTCGCCACTGGCCTGGCGGATTCTGGCGCCGGTGTTCAATCCGGTCGCGGCGTTCCTGACCACCGGCGGCATGCCGCCGCGGGCCCGCACTCTGCTCGGCCTGCCCTGGAGTGACCGCCAGGAACGCCGCTACCAGCGGTTCGCCGCGGTGTGGCGGTCGCGGCCGGTGAACTGGCTGTGGGATCATCTGCCGATGCGACTGCGCTACAACGGTTTTGCTCGAGCGGGCTATGCCTGGGGATGACCCGGCCACCCAAGCGATCCTCGACGCCGCTGTCGCCGAGTTCCAGCAGCATGGCTTTCGGCGGGTCGCGCTCGACGACGTAGCCCGCCGCGCAGGAGTCAGCCGAACCACCATCTACCGGCGGTTCGCCGGCCGCGACGAGCTGGTCGCCGCCGTTATCGACCGCGAGAACGCGGTCCTTTTCGCCGACATCGCCGAGGAACTGAAAAGCCGCAGGCCACAGTCGAATTACTACGTCGAGGCGTTCACTCTGTCGATCGTGCGGTTCCAGCAACACCGCGTACTGACCCGGATGCTGGCCGACGAGCCCGGCCTGATGCTCGAATTGGCCCACCGGCATTGGGACGCCGCCGCCGAGCGGATGGCGGTCGCGCTGCGGGTGATCTTCCCCAACGGCTTCGCCGAGCAAATCGGCGCTGACGCAGTCGATCAGCTGGCCGACACCATTCTGCGTTACGCCGCGATGCTGTTGTTGTTGCCGACCCGCGAACCGCTTGCTGACGCCGAGGACATTCGGGCCTTTGCCACCACACACTTCCTGCCCAGCCTGCCTGCAGCGCTGCGCGCCGTACCGGTGTGAAACGAGCGCGGCTGCAAGGGTAGGTGTTAGCGTCCCGTCATGCTGCCGACCCACGACACGAGCGGCGCCGCGCCGCTGCGCCAGGGGCTCTCGCAACGGCAGCTGAACATGATTGCGCTCGGCGGTGTCATCGGCGCCGGCTTGTTCGTCGGGTCCGGCGTCATCATCAGCGAGACGGGCCCCGGTGCGTTCATCACCTACGCGGTCTGCGGGGTGCTGGTCGTCCTCGTGATGCGGATGCTCGGCGAGATGGCCACCGCCAACCCGTCGACCGGTTCGTTCGCCGACTACGCGCGACAGGCGTTGGGTGGCTGGGCGGGCTTCTCGGTGGGCTGGCTGTATTGGTACTTCTGGGTGGTGGTGGTCGGCTTCGAAGCCGTGGCCGGCGGCGCCGTGCTGTCCTACTGGATCAACGCGCCGCTGTGGCTGCTGTCGGGGATCCTGATGGTCGCGATGACGGCGACCAACCTGTTCTCGGTCGCCGCCTTCGGTGAGTTCGAATTCTGGTTCGCTGGAATCAAAGTGGCCGCGATCGTGGTGTTCCTAGCCCTCGGCTCGCTGTTCGTCTTTGGACTCTGGCCGCGGCACGGCCTCGACTTCAGCAACCTGACCGCACACGGCGGCTTCTTCCCGCACGGGGTCGGCACGGTATTCGGCGCCGTCTCGGTGGTCATCTCCGCGATGGTCGGCGCCGAGGTGGCCACCATCGCCGCCGCCGAAACCGCGAACCCCGAACGGGCAGTGGCGCGGGCGACCAAATCGGTGGTCGTGCGGATCGTCATCTTCTACCTCGGATCGGTGTTCCTGCTCGCGGTGATCGTGCCGTGGGATGCCGAGCGTCCCGGGGTGTCGCCGTACGTTGCGGCGTTGGGGGAAATGGGAATTCCCGGCGCCGGTGACATCATGAACGCGGTGGTGCTCACGGCGGTGCTGTCGTGTCTGAACTCCGGGCTCTACACCGCGTCACGGATGCTGTTCGTGCTCGCTGCCCGCGGCGAAGCGCCGATGGATTTGGTCAAGGTGGGTCGACGCGGAGTGCCCTCCCTCGCGATCCTGGTTTCGTCGATCGTGGGCTTCCTGTGCGTTCTCGCGGCGTGGGTGGCGCCTGGGGCGGTATTTACCTTTCTGCTGAAATCATCGGGTTCCCTTGTTCTTTCGGTCTACCTGTTGATTGCTGTTTCTCAGATCGTGCTGCGACGCCGGACACCGCCCGGCCGGTTGCGGGTGAAAATGTGGTTGTTTCCCGGATTGTCGGTGCTGACGGCGGCCGCGCTGGTCGGTGTGCTGGTGCTGATGGGGTTCGACCCGAACGCCCGGATGGAGTTGTGGCTGGGTCTGCTGTCCTGGGTGGTGGTGTTGGCGTTGTACTTCGTGCCCAGGTGGCGCCGTGGGCGGGCCAAGGCCGAAGTTGCGACGCGTGAGCCGAGCGGCAGGGCGAACCGCGTTCTGGTGCTGGCCAACAAAAACGTCTCTACCAGTGAGCTTTTCGACGTACTGCGCCGTGTCGATGCCCAGCAGCGCGCCGAGTACTTCATCTGCGTGCCGGTGAACCCGGTCGACACCGGACAAGCCGAGCGCACCGGCCCGGTGTTCGTCCTCGACGCCACCGTCACGGCGGCGCAGGAACGTCTGGACGCCATCCTGACCGCGATGCATGGCATTGGGCTGTCCGCTGCAGGCGAACTCGGCGACTACCGGCCGCTGCGGGCGCTCGACGCCGCGGTGCGACGCTTCCGGCCCGACCAGCTGGTGATCGCCGAGGCGCGGTCGGCGTGGCTGCGCCTCGGCATGGTCGACAAGGTGCGGGCCGCGTATCCGATCCCGGTCATCCACGTGGTGCCCGGGCAGTCGGCGCTGAGCTCGGCCTGACTGTCCGATGGCCGCCACACCGCAACTGCAACAAGGCTTGTCGCACCGACAGCTGATGATGATCGCCATCGGCGGGATCATCGGCGCCGGGTTCTTCGTCGGCTCCGGTGTCGTCATCGGCAAAGCCGGTCCGGCGGCATTCCTGGCCTATGCGCTGTGCGGCGTGCTGATCATCCTGGTGATGCGGATGCTCGGCGAGATGGCCACCGCGAACCCCACCACCGGTTCGTTCGCCGAATACGCGCGGCAAGCGCTGGGTGGCTGGGCGGGGTTCTCGGTTGGTTGGCTGTATTGGTACTACTGGGTGATCGTTGTCGGCTTCGAGGCGGTTGCCGGGGCGAAGGTCATCACCTACTGGTTTCAGGCGCCGCTGTGGTTGTTGTCGCTGATCTTGATGGTGTTGATGACGGCGACGAACCTGTTCTCGGTGGGCTCCTATGGTGAGTTCGAATTCTGGTTCGCGGGAATCAAAGTCGCGACCATCGTGCTGTTTCTGCTTCTCGGCACCATGTACGCGTTGGGGCTGTGGCCGCACCGGCATGCCGACTTCTCCAATCTGCACGCGCACGGCGGCTTCTTACCGAACGGGGTGCACGGCGCCTTCGCATCGATCGTGGTGGTGATCTTCTCGATGGTCGGTGCGGAGATCGCGACCATCGCCGCCGCCGAAACCCCCGATCCGCAACGAGCTGTCCAGCGAGCGACCAACGCCGTCGCCGCCCGCATCGCGATTTTCTTTGTGGGCTCGGTCTTTCTGCTGACCGTGCTGTTGCCGTGGAACTCCGTGCAACCGGGCTCCTCGCCGTTCGTGGCCGCGTTCAAGCAGATCGGAATCCCCGGCGCCGATCACCTGATGAACGCCGTCGTGCTGACCGCGGTGCTGTCGTGTCTGAACTCCGGGTTGTACAGCGCGTCACGGGTGCTGTTCGCGCTGGCCGCGCAACACGAGGCGCCGGCCCGGATGCTCAACGTCAGCGCGCGGGGGGTCCCTTACCTCGCGATCGTGAGCTCGTCGGTCGTCGGCTTTCTCAGCGTCATCATGGCCGGGGTGGCGCCCAACACGGTGTTCCTGTTCCTGCTCAACTCGTCGGGCGCCATCGTGCTGTTCGTCTACCTGTTGATTGCGTTGTCCCAGATCGTGTTACGCCGCAAGACGCCGCCGGAGAAGTTGCGGGTCAAGATGTGGTTCTTCCCCGTGCTGTCGATCCTGACGGTGGCCGGGATCGTCGCGGTGCTCGTGCAGATGGCGTTCGACAGCTCCGCCCGCATGCAGTTCTGGCTCAGCCTGCTGTCGTGGGGCGTGGTGGTAGCGCTGTACTTCGTGACCAAACGTGTTGCGGCCCGGGCTGATTAACCGGTCTTGGTCAGCAGAACGGCCTGCTCGAACGGCAATCTTCCGAAGACCCGGTGCGCCGCGCCGCTGACGTGCGTCGCGGCCTCTTCCCTAGTGACGGTCCGCGGGTTGGCGACGCTGAACGTCTTGCCATGGCGGCGCATCTTCCCGCCACCGGCTGCGTTCAAGTTCTTCAGCCAGTCGCGGTCCGGGCCGTAGGTCAGCAGGATCGCCACGCCCGGCTTCCCGTCGACGTCGGCGTTGAACACCGTCAACGGGGTGCGGTAGGGCTTGCCGGAACGACGTCCGACGTGCTCGAGGATGCCGAAGGACGGGGCCCAGCCGGCCCACATCCGCTGAATCGGGTTGGTCACGTGCCGGTTGAACCGGGCGAGCCGTTGCGGTAGTTGCATACCGCTATCAAACTCTTACTTCATGGCCTACCTCAAGCCTCCGTGGTTCACCGTCAAGGTCTTCAACCGGATCGCGATGGCCACCGGCATCAGCAATACCGAATCCCTCACGGTCATAAAGCGGGGCAGCCAGGAGCAGCAGCGAATTCCCGTCATCACCGTGAGCCTCGACGGCACCCGGTATCTGGTGTCCGCTCGCGGCGAATCGCAGTGGGTGAAGAACGTCCGCGCCAACCCCATCGTCACCCTGACCACCAAAACCGGCGCGGTGACGTATCACGCGCACGAAACCCCAACTCCACAGCGCCAGCCCATCCTGACCGCATATCGGAAGAAGGCCGGTAGGACCGTCGACGGGTACTTCCGAAAGTTGCCCGAGCCGGCCGACCATCCGGTGTTCGCGCTCACCGAGAAGGCGTGACCGGGCTCCCAACCAAGACGGGCTCGGCACCGAATCCCTCTTCACGAGTATGAGGAGGACCACGATGACCTATCCCACCGTCGACGATTTGCCCGAAGAGGCAACCTCCACGTTGCTCGGCGTCTGTAGTCAGCTATCGCAGTCGCGACATCCGGGCCTGGCGCGATGGGCCGCGTCGGTGTCCGACGCACTGCTGGTGCGGCTGGTGACGGTGACCACCGGTGTTCACGTCGACAGCGACACGACCCAACCCCGCCAGCCGCTGGCAAAGCTCGACGCCGCCGAGCTCGAAGGGCTGTACTCACTCCTGCTCGCCGGCACTGAAGCCAGCGACGACGAATCAGTCGTCCGGTGGTGCACCCGGATGAGCCGGCTCATCGTCGCCGAGATCTACCGCCGCGAATACATCCAGGTGGCGATCGACGCCAAGGCTGCCGCCATCGAAGCCGAGGAACGGCGGCTTGCCTGCGAGGCCGCTGCCAGCGGTATCGCGGCGCGCTGATAGGAAGCCTTGTTCCAGGCCAGTAGCCACTGACATCTTCGAGCGCATCGTCAGTGACCGACGGGCTCTGCTGGCCTGCGATCAACCAAAGAAGGCGTCTTTCATGGTCATCGCTGTCGCCAGAACTTATAAGTTTCGGGTGATATCGCCGGTGTGGCCGTTTTCAAAAGAGCATTACCCCAGGCTCGTCGGGGCTGCTGTGACGGGTGTGGCCACCAGGTGAACAACTACACCCTGTAGTCGGACCACTCCCAGCGGCTGGGACACTGGAGTACGTGCATACCGAGGTCTCGTCGAAGCTGTTTGACGACGCCTGCGCGGTCATCCCGGGCGGGGTGAACTCGCCAGTGCGGGCGTTCACGGCGGTCGGCGGCACCCCGCGTTTCATCACCGAGGCCGGCGGCTACTGGCTGACCGACGCCGACGGCAACCGCTACGTCGACCTGGTCTGCTCGTGGGGACCGATGATCCTCGGCCACGCGCACCCGTCGGTGGTGGAAGCCGTCACCAAAGCCGCCGCCACCGGCCTGTCGTTCGGGGCCCCGACCCCCGCGGAAAGCGAACTGGCCGCCGAGATCATCGACCGGGTCGCGCCGGTTGACCTGATCCGGTTGGTCAACTCCGGCACCGAGGCCACCATGAGCGCGGTGCGACTGGCCCGCGGATTCACCGGCCGCGCCAAGATCGTCAAGTTCTCCGGCTGCTACCACGGTCACGTCGACGCGTTGCTGGCCGACGCCGGCTCGGGGGTGGCGACGCTGGGCCTGCCGTCCTCGCCGGGAGTCACCGGTGCGACCGCTGCCGACACGATTGTGTTGCCCTACAACGACGCCGACGTCGTAGCGCGGACGTTCGATCAGTTCGGTGACCAGATCGCAGCCGTGATCACCGAGGCCAGCCCCGGCAACATGGGCGTCGTCCCGCCCGCGCCGGGCTACAACGCCGCGCTGCGCGCGATCACCGCCAAGCATGGCGCGCTGTTGATCGTCGACGAGGTGATGACCGGATTCCGGGTAAGCCGAAGCGGTTGGTACGGAATCGATCCGGTCGACGCAGACCTGTTCACCTTCGGCAAGGTGATGAGCGGCGGGCTGCCCGCCGCGGCCTTCGGTGGGCGCGCCGAGGTGATGCAACGGCTCGCGCCGCTGGGCCCGGTGTATCAGGCCGGCACGCTGTCCGGTAACCCGGTCGCGGTCGCCGCCGGGCTGGCCACGCTGCGGGCCGCCGACAATGCGGTGTATGCCGCGCTTGATGCCAATGCCGACCGACTGGCCGGCCTGCTGACCCTGGCGCTGACCGAAGCCGGTGTGCCACATCAGATCCCGCGGGCCGGCAACATGCTCAGCGTCTTCTTCGGCGACGCGCCCGTCACCGACTTCGCATCGGCTCGCGCCAGCGAGACATGGCGCTTCGCGCCGTTCTTCCACGCGCTGCTGGACGGCGGCGTCTATCCGCCCTGCAGCGCCTTCGAAGCCTGGTTCGTCTCGGCGGCGCTCGACGACGCCGCGTTCGACCGGATCGCCGACGCGCTGCCTAAGGCCGCGACTGCAGCCAAGGAGAGCAAGCCCTGATGGCCGAACAGACCCGCGTCCACCTGATCCGCCACGGCGAGGTGTACAACCCCGACGGCGTGCTCTACGGGCGACTGCCCGGATTCCGGTTGTCCGACAAAGGAGTTCGGCAGGCTCACGCGGCGGCTGACGCGCTGGCCGACCGCGACATCGTCGCCATCATCGCCTCCCCGCTGCAACGCGCGCAGGAGACCGCCGCACCGATCGTCGCCCGTCACAACCTGGTGCTCGACACCGACCCCGATCTGATCGAGTCGGCCAACTTCTTCGAGGGCAAGCGGGTAGGTCCGGGCGACGGCGCCTTGCGGGACCCGCGGTTCTGGTGGCAGCTGCGAAACCCGTTCACCCCGTCGTGGGGTGAGCCGTACAAGCAGATCGCGGCCCGCATGACGACCGCCATAGACAAGGCCCGCGCCCGGGCCGCCGGCCACGAAGCCGTGTGTGTCAGCCATCAGCTCCCGGTGTGGACGGCGCGGTTGTCGCTGACCGGCAAGCGGCTCTGGCACGACCCGCGTCGCCGGGATTGCGCGGTCGGCTCGGTGACGTCGCTGGTGTACGACGGCGACCGGCTGATCGACGTGCTGTACATCGAGCCGGCACTCAGTTGACCAGGCGGCGGCTGGCGTTCGTCGCCGTAGCAGTAGCCGGCCTGCTGGTCGGCTGCTCGCACGGTGACGACGCGGTCGCGCAAGGCGGCACCTTCGAATTCGTCTCTCCCGGAGGCAAAACCGACATCTTCTACGACCCGCCCAGTCACCGCGGCCGACCGGGACCGGTGTCCGGTCCGGAGTTGATGGATCCGGCCCGCACGGTGTCGGTCGACGATTTCGCCGGCAAGGTCGTCGTCATCAACGTCTGGGGTCAGTGGTGCGGTCCGTGCCGGGCCGAGGCTTCCGCACTGCAGCAGGTGTACGACGTCACCCGCGCCAGCGGGGTGGCGATGTTGGGTATCGACGTACGCGACAACAATCGTCAGGCGGCCCAGGACTTCGTCAAAGACCGCAAGGTGACGTTCCCGTCGATCTACGACCCGGCGATGCGGACCATGATCGCGTTCGGCGGCAAGTACCCCACGTCGGTGATTCCGTCCACGCTGGTGCTCGACCGCAGCCACCGGGTGGCCGCGGTGTTCCTGCGCGAGCTGCTCGCCCAGGACCTCCAGCCGGTGGTGCAGCGCGTCGCCGCAGAACCGGGGCCGCAATGAGTTTCACCGAAACCGCCGCCGCCGGGCCGCTTTTACTCGCGCTGGCGGTGTCCGTGCTGGCCGGGCTGGTGTCGTTCGCATCGCCGTGCGTGGTGCCGCTGGTGCCCGGCTACTTGTCGTATCTGGCCGCCGTCGTCGGCGTCGACGAATCGGACAACGCTCCGCCGAATGCGCGGTGGCGGGTCACCGGGTCGGCGGCGCTGTTCGTCGCCGGGTTCACCGTGGTGTTCCTGCTCGGCACGGTCGCCGTGCTGGGCATGACGACCACGCTGATCACCAATCAGCTTGTGCTGCAACGGGTCGGCGGTGTGTTGACAATCCTGATGGGCCTGGTGTTCGTGGGATATGTCCCCGCGCTGCAACGCCAGCTCCGGTTCGCGCCGCGGCAGCTGTCGACCGTTGCCGGGGCGCCGCTGCTTGGTGCGGTCTTCGCGTTGGGTTGGACGCCGTGTCTGGGCCCGACGCTGGCCGGCGTCATCACGGTCGCATCCGCGACCGACGGCGCCAGCGTGGCGCGGGGCATCGTGCTGGTGATCGCGTACTGTCTCGGCCTTGGAATCCCGTTCGTGCTGTTGGCGTTTGGGTCGGCGTCCGCAGTGGCCGGTCTCGACTGGCTGCGACGCCACACCAGGGCGCTGCAGATCTTCGGCGGTGTGCTGCTGATCGCGGTGGGGGTCGCGCTGGTCAGCGGCGGGTGGAACGACTTCGTGTCCTGGCTGCGCGACGCGGTCGTATCGGATGTGAGGTTGCCGATTTGAGCTGGCTATTCGCGTGGGTCCGCAACACCTGGCGCGCGCTGACGTCGATGGGCACCGCGCTGGTCCTGCTGTTCCTGCTTGCGCTGGGCGCGATGCCTGGCGCCCTGCTGCCGCAGCGCAGCCTCAACGCCGGCAAGGTCGACGACTACCTGGCCGCCCACCCGAAGCTCGGGCCGTGGCTGGATAAACTGCAGGCGTTCAACGTGTTTGGCAGCTTCTGGTTCACCGCGATCTACACGCTGCTGTTCGTGTCGCTGCTGGGCTGCCTGACGCCGCGGATGATCGAGCACGCCCGCAGCATGCGGGCGACGCCGGTGCCGGCGCCGCGCAACCTGACCCGACTGCCCAAGCACGCCACGGCCATCGTCGCCGGTGAACCCGACGATGTGGCGACGACGATTGCGGGGCACCTACGTGGCTGGCGCACCGTCGTCCGACGCGACGAGGGCATCGAAATCTCAGCCGAGAAAGGCTATCTGCGCGAATTCGGCAACCTGATCTTCCATTTCTCGCTGCTGGGTCTGCTGGTCGCGGTGGCCGCCGGCAAGCTGTTCGGCTACGAGGGCAACGTCGTCGTCATCGCCGACGGCGGTCCCGGGTTCTGCTCGGCATCACCTGCTGCGTTCGACTCATTCCGGGCCGGCAACACCGTCGACGGCACGTCGTTGCACCCGATCTGCTTGCGCGTCAACGACTTCAAGGCAACGTATCTGCCGTCCGGACAGGCGACGTCGTTCGCCGCGGACATCGACTACCAGTCCGGCCGCGATCTCACCGGCGGCAGCTGGCGGCCTTACCGGCTGGAGGTCAACCACCCGCTACGAGTCAGCGGCGACCGGGTCTACCTGCAGGGCCACGGCTACGCGCCGACGTTCACCGTGGTCTTCCCGGACGGGCAGACCCGCAGTTCGACGGTCCAGTGGCGGCCCGACAATGCGCGCACGCTGCTGTCGTCGGGGGTGGCGCGCATCGACCCGCCCGCCGGGACGTACCCGGACGCCGTCGAACGTCGCAAACACCAGATCGCCATCCAGGGTCTGCTCGCACCGACCGAACAACTCGAGGGCACTCTGCTGTCGTCGAGCTTTCCCGCGCTGATCGCGCCGGCGGTCGCCGTCGACATCTATTGCGGTGACACCGGCCTGGACACCGGCCGGCCGCAGTCGCTGTACTCCCTGGATCCGCGCCTCATCGACCAGCACCGGCTCAACCGGGTCAAGCGGGTCAACCTGCGCGTCGGCGACCAGGTGCGGATCGACCAGGGCCCGGCCGCGGGCACCGTCGTACGTTTCGACGGCGCCGTGCCGTTCGTCAACCTGCAGGTCTCGCACGATCCGGGCCAGATCTGGGTGCTGGTGTCCGCGATCGCGATGATGGCCGGGCTGGTGGTGTCGCTGCTGGTGCGCCGGCGGCGGATCTGGGTTCGGCTGCTGCCAGGAACGCCCGGTACGGTGAACGTCCAGGTAGGCGGTTTGGCACGCACCGACAACGCCGGCTGGGGCGACGAGTTCGAGCGCATCGTCGAGCGCCTTCAGCAGGGATTGACGACGTCGGCGGCCGAGCCGGTCGGTACCGGGAGGAGCCTGGAATGAACACAGCACATATCCACCTCGGTCTGGCGCGCAACTCCGATTGGGCGTTCACGTCCGCGGTGGTGATCATGGTGGTCGCCTTGCTGCTGCTGGCCTTCGAGCTCGCCTACGCGCGCAGCCGCGAAGCCGAGCGCGAGCTGGTCAGCGCTGGGCCGGTGGCTGCCGACAGCGTGACCCCGGGCGTCGTGACCGACGCCCCGCGCCGGCCGTTCGACGAGCGGGTCGGGCGGGCCGGGCTGATCCTGGTCTACGCCGGAATCGGGTTCTTGTTCGCTTGCATCGTGCTGCGCGGTCTGGCCACCCAGCGGGTGCCGTGGGGCAACATGTACGAGTTCATCAACCTGACCTGCTTCTGCGGGTTGGTCGCCGGCGCGATCGTGCTGCGCCGTCCGCAGTACCGTCCGCTGTGGGTCTTCCTGCTGCTGCCGGTGCTCATTTTGCTGACGGTGTCCGGACGCTGGCTCTACACCAACGCCGCGCCGGTGATGCCCGCGCTGCAGTCCTACTGGCTGCCCATCCACGTGTCGGTGGTCAGCCTGGGTTCGGGGGTGTTCATGGTCGCCGGGGTGGCCAGCATCCTGTTCCTGTTGCGGACTTCCCGGCTGGGTGAGCCGGACACCCCGGGTGCGTTTGCTCAGCTGGTGCAGCGGCTGCCCGACGCGCAGACGCTGGATCGGATCGCGTACCGGACCACGATCTTCGGGTTCCCGGTCTTCGGCTTCGGGGTGATCTTCGGCG
Source organism: uncultured Actinomycetota bacterium (assembly GCA_963815995.1). Lineage (GTDB taxonomy): Bacteria > Actinomycetota > Actinomycetes > Mycobacteriales > Mycobacteriaceae > Mycobacterium. The sequence continues at coordinate 102,239 of CAWFIR010000016.1, read as the reverse complement.
CGATCTGGGCCGAGGAGGCCTGGGGCCGCTACTGGGGCTGGGACCCCAAGGAGACGGTGGCGTTCATCGCCTGGGTGGTCTACGCCGCTTACCTGCACGCGCGCTCGACAGCGGGCTGGCGGGACAGGAAAGCCGCCTGGATCAACGTGGTCGGCTTTGTGGCCATGGTGTTCAACCTGTTCTTCGTCAACTTGGTGACCGTGGGCCTGCACTCCTACGCCGGAGTGGGATAAGCCCAGGTCAGAAGGCCGCGGTCGGCGCTGCGTTATCTTCGATTAAGAAGCTGTTCGTTAACCAGCGACCGAGTGTTGCAACGAGGGGATTTTTCACGTGTCTGACCATCCGTCGCACGACGCGAATGCCGGCGGCCGCGGAGACCATCCGACGACCGAACTGCCGCCACACCAGCCGCCACCGCCGCCGTCCGCCGAACCGGCGACCCGGGTGTTCGCGGGCTTCCGCACCGAACGCCGGTTCAGCGACAACGCGACGCAGAACGCACCGCTGCCGCCGACGCGCGGTGAACCGCGGGCTTGGGCGGAGACGCCCTACCAAGGACTTCCGCGGGTCGTCGAGTCCGCTGATGCGCCGCGGCGGGTCTACGGCAACTACGGGGGACCGCCGCCTTCGGTGTCGGGGGACGCGGGACATCCGCCACTGAACTTGCCGCCGTCGCGCTACCCGGAGCTGTCCACCAGCACCCTGCTGCGCCAGGTCAAGCCGCCGCCATCGGAGGGCTGGCGGCGGTGGCTGTTTCGCCTGTCGGGGCAGCTGATCAACGTCGGCGAAAGCCCGCGAACGATGCGGTACAACGACCTGACCGTCCAGGTGAACAGGCCGCTGCGGGGTTGCTACCGCATCGCGATGCTCTCGCTGAAGGGCGGCGTCGGCAAGACCACCATCACCGCGACGCTGGGCGCGACCTTCGCATCGATCCGCGGCGACCGGGTGGTGGCCGTCGACGCCAACCCCGATCGCGGCACGCTAAGCCAGAAGGTGCCGCTGGAGACGCCGGCCACCGTTCGGCACCTGCTGCGCGACGCCAAGGGCATCGACCGTTACAGCGATGTCCGCAGCTACACCTCGCAGGGACCCAGCCGACTGGAAGTGCTTGCGTCAGAAAGCGATCCGGCAATGTCGGAGGCCTTCAGCGCTGACGATTACGCGCACACGCTGGAGATCCTCGAGCGGTTCTACGGTCTGGTGCTGACCGACTGTGGCACAGGGCTTTTGCATTCCGCGATGACGTCGGTACTGGACAAGGCCGACGCTTTGGTCGTGGTGAGCTCGGGCTCGATCGACGGCGCGCGAAGCGCCTCCGCCACGTTGGACTGGCTCGACGCGCACGGCCACGAGGATTTGGTCAGCAATTCGATCGCGGTGATCAACGCGGTGCGGCCACGATCGGGCAAGGTCGACATGCAAAAGGTGGTCGATCACTTCTCGCGGCGTTGCCGCGCAGTGCGTTTGGTGCCGTTCGACCCACACCTCGAAGAAGGCGCCGAGATCGACCTGAACCGGCTGAAGCGGGAAACCCGGGAAGCCCTGATCGAGCTGGCAGCTGTTGTCGCCGAAGGCTTTCCGAGCGATCAGCGCCGATCCAACGAGCACTTCGTCTAGTCCTGCACGATTCGGGCCGAAACGGCCCGTGGCGGAGCATGGGCAGTCAACGTGCTAACGCGGGTCGTTGCCACCATGGGTCAACCGCCACAGGAAGTCCGGATCGTCGTCGGGTCCGATGACGCGGCTCTTCGGGCGGTTGACCTGTGAACGGGCCGCGCGCCAGCCAATGTAGACCACTGTTCCGAGAATCAGGACCAGGAGTAGGTACAGCACTCAACACCTCCTTGGTCTGAATATACGCGGCGACCTAGGCTCGCAGTGTGTCAAACGGACAGACCTCCGCCGGCCGCGCTGTCGTCAGCGTTTTGCTGTACGTGGCGGCCCGCCTGGTGTTGGTGATCGCACTTACCGCGGTGATCTATGGGACCGGCCGGGGCCTTGGCGTGCACGAATTTCCGCTCGTCGTCGCTCTGCTGTTCGCGCTCGTCATCGCGATGCCGCTGGGGATGTGGCTGTTCGCTCCGTTGCGGCGCCGGGCCACGGCGGGCATCGATGCCGCCACCGAACGCCGTCGCCACGACCGTGCACAGCTGCGGGCCCGACTGCGTGGTGAGACCCCGCCCGACGACAGCGCCGACGCCGCCGACTGACAACGGGCGCGTCAACATCTGCTGTGAGCATCCTGTCTGGATAGCGGAGAGCGACTTACCGGGGCGGGCCACCACACCGCATCACCGATCAGTGCGAAGAGTGCTGGAATTACCAGGCTGCGAACGACGAAGGTGTCGAGCAGAATGCCCAGCCCGACGATGATGCCCAGCTGGGTCAGCACGATCAACGGGAGCACGCCGAGCACGCAGAAAACTGCTGCCAATACGACGCCAGCGCTGGTTATTACGCCGCCGGTGGCCGACACCGCGCGGACCATGCCATCTCGAGTGCCGTGGCCGGGCGTTTCCTCACGAGCGCGAGCCACGAGGAAGATGGTGTAGTCCACTCCGAGAGCGACCAGGAACAGGAACGCGAACAACGGCGTGCTGTTGTCCAGCGCGGGGAACCCGAACAGATGCGTGCTCGCCCAGCTACCCATACCCAGCGCGGCAAGCGCGGACAACACAGTCGCGGCGACCAGCAGCGGCGGCGCGATCACCGCTCGCAGCAACGCGTAGAGGACGGCCAGCACGACGATCAGAATCATCGGGATCAGAACCAACCGGTCCCGTATCGCGGCGTCTCGCACATCGAGTGCCTGCGCATCGGCACCGCCGACCAATGCCCCGGGATCCACCGCGTCAACCGATTTGCGCAGCGCTGCAATAGTATTGAACGCTGCCTGGGTTGACGGGGCAGCGTCGATCACCACGGACCACCGGGTCAGTCCGGCAGCCGACTCACCCGCAGGTCGTGCCGAGACAACGCCCGGTGTTGCGGTGATCGTCTGCTGGACCTGCGTTAGTAACGCGGTGGAGGCGATCACCACCGTCGGGTCGGATGCACCGCCGGGGAAATGCGCGGCCAGCGCATCGAAGCCGGCCACCGAATCGGCTTGGATGCGGAACTGCTGAGTCTGCGACAGCCCGATATGCGTTGTGAACAGCCCGGCGGTCAACGCAACCAGGACGGTGACCGCGACTGCGCAGACCCGGGCGGGCTTGTGCCGGACCGCGTCGGCAACCCGGTGCCAGACTCCGGTCGTCGTGGTCGACGGGTCACCGGCGTGTGGAGTGAACGGCCAGAACACTTTTCGGCCGAACACGCCCAACAGCGGCGGTAAGACGAACAGCACGAACATCGCCGCGACGACCAAGCCGCACGCCCCGAAAGTGCCCAGGCTTCGTGTGCTCGGTGTGACCGCCAACGTCAGCGTCAGCAACGCCAGCACGACGGTGACATTGCTCGCAACGATCGCCGGGCCGGCGGCGCGCACCGCGGCGCGCAGCGCCCTGCGATGGCTGGTTTCATTGCGAAGTTCTTCGCGGTAGCGGGAGATCAACAGCAGGGCGTAGTTGGTGCCGGCGCCGAAGACCAGCACGCTGGTGATACCGGAGGTGGCACCATCGAACGTCAAGCCGGTCGCTCCGGCGACAACGGTGCCCACCACGGTGGCGACCCGGTCAGCCAACGCGATGACGATCAGCGGCACGAGCCACAGCACCGGCGAGCGGTAGGTCGCGATCAGCAGCAGAGCGACGACAAGCGTGGTCACCACCAGCAGGGTGAGGTTGGCACCGGAAAATGCGTTGGCGATGTCGGCGCCGAACGCCGGGCCGCCGGTGAGGTGCACGCTCAACTGCGACGGCAGTCCATCGGCCGCGGCCGCGCGCAACGCCTTCACCGCGTCGCTGAGCCCGAATCCGGACAGCCTCGAACACACCGACACGGTGGCGAGAACGGCCTTGCCGTCGGTGGACGTTATCTGGGGGGATGTGACGCCGGGTATCGCCTGATCGGTCCGTTGGGTGCGTTCCCACGCCTGCCGGGCCGCGGCAAGATCGGCCGGTGTCAGCGGCGAGGAGTCGCGCCGCGTCGTGACCAAGATCGCCGACGCCCGGTCGCCGCCAGGGAACTGGCTCAGCGCGACTGCCGCTTTCGCGGAGTCCGACGCGGTAGGCACCGAATTCGGTGACTGGCTGCCACCGTTCGCAGCTCCGCTCATCGCCATCAACGCGCCGGAGGCCAGGACGATCATCAGTGCCGGCAGCCAGGACAGTCGGCCGGTCACGAAGCCAGCGAGGCGCTCCCAAACCATAGCCAAGAGCGTTTCACTCAATTAACATTTAATCAACTGAAATTAAGCGCCGAAAGCTTTGGCTCACACTCAAAGCATCGAAGGAGGCGGACATGCTGGGCGCGATCTTGAGTGCAACAAAACAGCTGCTCGAGGCGGGGGCCGCGACCTTTGGAGTGCGTGGTGGCACCGCGGAGCCCGTACACACCGTCGAGCAACTGACCGACGGCGTGCAGATCCGCCGTTACGGGCCACGGATCGCCGCCGAGACCACCGTCGCCGCCGACGAAGAGGCCTCGCGCAACGTCGGATTTCGTCGCCTCGCCGGCTACATTTTCGGCGGCAATCACGCCGAGACGAAGATCGAGATGACCGCGCCCGTCGTACAGCAATCCGGGGGCGGTCGCGGCGAGAAGATCGCGATGACGGCTCCGGTGTCGCAACGAGCTGTTGACGACGGCCAATGGGTGATCCGCTTTTTCATGCCCGCCGAGAAGACGATGGAGTCGCTTCCGCAACCCAACGACCCGGCAGTGCGGTTGGTTGCCGTCCCGGCGGAGACCGTCGCGGTGCGGCGATTCACGGGCAGCTACACCCCCAAAGCAGTCGCATCGCAAACCGCCGCTTTGCTGCGAACCCTGCGCGAAACGGGTTTCCAACCCGTCGGCACGCCCTCCGCGTGGTTCTACGACCCGCCCTGGACGCTACCGATGCTGCGCCGCAACGAAATCGTGGTAGCCATCAAGCCCGAATCTTGAGCGCCGCTCAGGCCGTCAGCGTCAACGCGGCTGCCACCGCGATCGACCAGACCAGCAAGGTCAGGCCGGTATCGCGCAACACCGGGATCAGCTCGGGGCCGGTCCGCCCGGTGCGCACCGGAGCCGCGGCCCGTACCGCCAGCGGTGTGGCCACCAATCCGGCCGCGCACCAGGGTGTTGCGGCTGTCAGGGCCAGCGTGAGAGCGGCGGCGACGGCCAGCAACGCCTGGTACAGAATGCGTGTCCTTTTGTCGCCCAGCCGCACCGCCAACGTGATCTTGCCGGACTCCCCATCGGTCGGGATATCTCGTAAGTTGTTGGCGACCAACACCGCCGACGACAACGCACCCGTCGTCACCGCCAACGCCAGACCCACCCAGTCGACTCGCAGTGCCTGTGTGTACTGGGTGCCGAGTACCGCGACCAGACCGAAGAACAGGAACACGGCGATTTCGCCGAAGCCGGCGTAGCCGTACGGTTTCGCGCCGCCGGTGTACAACCACGCCCCGGCGATACACAACGCGCCGACCGCGATCAGCCACGGCGCACTGGTCAGCGCCAGCACCAGTCCGGCCGCCGCGCCGACAGTCAGGCTGGCCAGCGCCACCGTCAGCACTGCCCGAGGCGTCGCGAGTCGCGAACCGACCAGGCGCACCGGACCCGCCCGGTTGTCGTCGGTGCCGCGGATGCCGTCGGAGTAGTCGTTGGCGAAGTTCACCCCGACGATCAGCGCCAGCGCGACGGCCAGCGCGAGCAGCGCCTTCCACCAGACCGCGGCGTGCAGCCAGGCGGCGGCGCCGGTACCGGCGATCACCGGTGCGACGGCGTTGGGAAGTGTTCGCGGTCGCGCGCCGGCGATCCACTGCGCAAGACTGGCCACCCCCCGATCGTTCCATGCGCGTGCACAAGAATGATCACCGTGCTTGGAGTGATTGGCGGCAGCGGCTTCTACACCTTCTTCGACTCTGCCGCGCGCAGCGTCAATCTGGACACGCCATACGGCGAACCCAGCGCCCCGGTCACGGTCGGCCCGATCGGGGACCATGAGGTGGCGTTTCTGCCCCGGCACGGCGCCGACCATCGGTTTCCGGCGCACAAGGTGCCCTACCGGGCCAACATGTGGGCGCTGCGCGCGTTGGGAGTCCGGCAGATCTTCGCCCCGTGCGCGGTCGGCAGCCTGACGACCGATCACGGGCCGGGCACCATCGTGGTGCCCGATCAACTGGTGGACCGGACTCGTCGTCGCGCCGACACCTACTACGACTCCGGCGCGGCGCACGTGTCCTTCGCCGATCCGTACTGCCCGACGCTGCGCTCGGCGGTCACCGGTCTGCCCGAGGTGGTCGACGGCGGCACCATGGTCGTCATCGAGGGACCGCGATTTTCTACCCGTGCGGAAAGTCGATGGTTCGCCGCCGCGGGCTTCACGCTGATCAACATGACCGGGTATCCGGAAGCGGTGCTCGCCCGCGAGCTCGAAATCTGCTATGCGGCAATTGCTTTGGTGACCGACCTGGACGCCGGTATCGACGTCGGCGGCGGGGTGAAACTCGACGACGTGATCGGCGAGTTCACAAAGAACATCGAGCCGTTCAAGAATCTCGTGCGCGACGCGATAGGCCGGGTGGACGCCGAACACGCCTGCACGGAGTGCCTATCGCACACCGGGGTCCCGCTTCCGTTCGACGAGGCGTGACAGCTCAGCCGGTCTTCGCTTCGCGCGTGCGTTCCTCGTCGGGAGCGGAGCGGGGCGGCCGGCCTTTGCGCAAGGTCTCGATCAGTTCCCGATACGGCCCGACCAGGTAGACGGTGTCGTCGGCGTGCAGCCGCGCGTCGCGGCGGGGGTGCAGCTTGACCAGGCCGTTGGACGTCGTGATGGCGATGACGCGGGCTTGACTGGACATCTCGAACATCCGCAGACCGTCGAGCTCGCTGCCGGCGGCCACCTGCATTCCGCCGACCACGAATGAGTTCTGGCCCACCGAGAACGTGCCCAGCACCTGCAGGCCGATCGCCGCGCCGATGAACCACGGTGCGGCCAGCTCGACGGTGGAGCGTACGTTCTCAAATCCGAACCGTTGCGCCACCGCGAAGCCCAACGCGCGGTCGTAGACCCGCAGCACCAGTGGGATATCGGTCCAGTGCTCCCTGGTCGCTGTCTTCTTACCCAGCATCTCGCTCAGCACAATGCCGGTTTCGATGTTGATGATGTCGTCGCGGGTCAGCACCGCGACCGCTCGGGCGCGGTCCACCCGCGCGGCCTGCAGAGTCTGACGCAGGGTGGCATCGCCGAAGATGACCGGGATGTCGAGATCGCGCACCGCCGACAGGAAACGGTTGTCCTCGTTGCGCTCGATCACCGCGACCTCATAGCCCGCTGCGGTCAGGTCGCTGACTACCCGTATGCCGAGCGCGCTGAGCCCGACGACCACTATGTGGTTGCGCAGATGCCCCACCCGGGGACGCGCCGACGCGAAAACGAAACGGCGCGAAAGCAATACGTCGGCGACGAACGAGACCAACAACGCGGTCGTGGTCACGCCACTGAACATCAGCAGCGTGGAGAACGTGCGCAGCCAGGTGGGCTGATTAACGAAGCTGAAGTCGCCGTAGCCGGTCGTGGTCATCGTTTCGACCGTGAAGTAGAACGCGTCGACCCAGCCCATCTTCGGCGGCGGACGATACCCGAACCGCAACGTAATCGTGGCGCTGATCAGCACCACCAACATCGCGGTGAAGACCGGATAAAACGTCGGATTGACGTCGCTGGCCGCGCCGCGGACCGCGTCGATCGCACGCCGCAACCGCGGCCGCCGCGAGCGCGCCCGCGTCGAGCGGGGGACCCTGATGCCCTGGGCGGCGAGCTCGTCGGCGGTACCGATCATCATCGTCCAGTCACCGGCATGCACCCGCTGATCGCGACCCGGACAGATCTCCAGCTCACCGGGATCGGATGAGTCTTCGCCGTGGATGATCGCCACGGGCGGCAGGTCGCCGTAGAGTTCCCGCAGTGTTGCTTCGCGCGACGCTGTCTTGCCCGCGACGACGAAGTTCATTCCGGCGGCATCGAAATCGTGGGTGGTCTGGGACAGGCAGGCTTCCACCACCGCCGGCGCGGCGAGATCGGCGACGTCGAGGATCGCCCCGGGGCCGTTGTCGTTGTTGACGGCTTCGCGCAGCACATCGTTGGCCACCCGCGACACCACGCGCACATTGGGGTTGGCTTTCCTTGCCAGCAACGCGATTTCGAGATTTACCGCGTCGTCGTCACCGGCGCAGACTACCGCGAGCGCTTGCGAGACGTCGGCGAGGGTGAGCTCGCGGGCGACACCCGCCTCGGATGTCTCCCCGGTCGCCAGCCGGACAACCGTCAGGCCCGCGTGTTTCAGCTCGTCGGCGATTGTGGTCGCCAGCGCATCGTCACCGCTGACAATGATGTGGCGATGCATCTTCTCGTCCGTTGCTCAAAGCGCGATCGCCATCGAACATTCGATGACTTCGGGCCGGTTCACCAGGGCATTATGTCATCCGGTGTGAGCAGCTAGCCGCACAAGTGTCGCTAGGACAAGCTGTTTCCGATTAACCGGACCAGCGCCGACCGGTCCACCTTGCCGATGCCGCGCATCGGCAGCGCGTCGACGACGTGGATTTCGCGAGGCGCTGCGGTGTGGTCCAGGGTTTGCATCACGTGGGCACGCAACGCGTCGAGTGAGGGTGCGGCGCAACCATCGGCCACCACGATGGCGGCGGTCACCCGCTGGCCGAGGCGTTCGTCGGCCAGTCCGAACACGGCGCAGTCGGCGACAGCGGGATGGCTCCGCAACGCCGCCTCGACCGGCTGCGGCATCACCGTCAACCCGCCGGTGCCGATCGCGTCGTCGACCCGGCCGAGCACGCTGAGCACACCCGAATCGTCAACGACGCCAATGTCGTCGGTGCGGAACCAGCCCGGCTCGGCGAACGGGTCGGGATCGGGCGGATTGCGATAACCCTTGGCCAGCGTCGGGCCGCCGAGCACGATCCGGCCGTCCGGGTCGACGACCCGCACCTTGACGCCGTCGAGCGGGACCCCGTCGTAGACGCAGCCGCCGGCGGTCTCGCTCATGCCGTAGGTGCGGACCACGTTGACACCGGCGCTTGCCGCGGCGTCGAGGACCGGGCGCGGGGCCGGGCCGCCGCCGATCAGCACGGCGTCGAGGCCGGCCAGCGCGGCAGCGGCGGCCGGGTCGTCCAGCGCCTTGGCGAGCTGCGTGGCAACTAGCGCGGTATAGCGCCGTCCGGAGCCGAGTTCGTCTACAGCGGAAGGCAATTGGCTGATGTCGAACCCGGTCGACACATCCAGCTCGACCGGAACGGTGCCGGCCAGCAGGCTGCGCACCAGCACCTGGATGCCGGCGATGTGATACGACGGCAGCGCCAGCAGCCACCGGCCGGGACCGCCCAGCCGGTCATGGGTGGCCTCGGCGCTGGCGGTCAGCGCGGTGGCGGTCAGCAATGCGCCTTTCGGGGCACCGGTGGTGCCGGACGTCGTCATGACCAAGGCGACATCGTCGTCGATATCCTCGCCTACTCGCAGCGCCGCCAATGCGGAGTCGTCGGCACCGACCGGCACCAGTGCGGATGCCCGGCCGTTCAGGACGTCGTCGAGTTCGGTCAGCAGTGGGCTCGCCGAGGAGCCCTGCGCCACGGCGAATGCGCGCAGGACGGCTATCCGGTTCCCTCGCCGTCGCGGACGTCGTCCAACGGCCAGCCCTTGGCGGCCAGCCGTTCCCGCACCCGCTCGATATCCTCCGGAGTGGGCAACTCGTCGGTGAGCTGGGTGATCAGCACGCCGATGTCGACGTGGTCGAAGTCGCCTCGCTGCATCAATTCGTGGGCCACCAATTTGACCTCGTCGTTGCTTAGCCGGCGAGACAACAAGGCGAGCACCGGGAAGTAATCGGTCGGTGGAATGCCGTCCGGGTAGCCCGCGCGCAGCCAGGCGACCACCGAAGTCAGGAATCGGTTCACGATGAGTCCACTTCCCCCGCCGGACGGTCGATAAGCCTCAGAACTGAATAAATTCTGACTTTACGCGGGCTTGGCTCCGAGAATGTAAAGACCGGTGTGCGCGCCAATGAACTCGCGAGCGACGTACAGCACCCCGATGACGACCGCTGCCAGCGCCAATGCGTACAACGCGTAGCTGATGGCGGTCAGCGCCGGGTTCTTGTGGGCCACGGCTGCGCCGCCGGAACCTTCTTGGACGCCGGCGCCCACGGTTCCGACCCGTACCCCGAGTGCGAACAACGCGGGCAGCCCACTACCCAGGAGCAGACCGAAGATCAGAATCTTCAACGAGGCCTGGTAGTTGAACCAGTGGCTCATGGCATGCCTGCTTTCTTGGTCTGGGCGTGCGGGGCGGTGCCGGAAATTTCCCCGTTGGCGATGGGCGCCCCGGCGACGCCCAGGTGGCCCTCGTCGTCGAGTCCGGCGGTCAGGTCGCCCTTCCACTCGTAGTTGACGTTCTTGTGGTCCACCTTGGTCTTGCGCGACTGCAGGTAGATCGCCGTCGCCGTGGCCAGCAGCAGCGCGAAGCCGACGATCGCGCCGGCGAAGCCGCCAATCTCGTGCACCACGAAGTAGGTGAAGGCGCCCGACGAGGCCGGCGCACGGCAAGGTGATCAGCCAGGCGGCGGCCATCCGGCCGGCCACTCCCCAGCGCACCTCCGCGCCGGGCTTGCCGACGCCGCTACCGAGCACGGATCCGGTCACCACCTGAGTGGTGGACAGCGCGTACCCGAACTGAGCCGACAGCAGAATGATCACCGCCGAAGAAGATTCCGCGGCCATGCCTTGCGGCGACTTGATCTCCACCAGGCCCTTGCCCATCGTGCGGATGATCCGCCACCCGCCGGTGTAGGTGCCCAGTGCCATCGCGCATGCGCAGGCCAGGATGACCCAGAACGGGGGCAGGGTTTCTGTCCGGCTGACCGCGCCGTAGGAGATCAGCGCCAGGAAGATCACGCCCATCGTCTTCTGCGCGTCGTTGGTTCCGTGAGCCAGCGAAACCAGTGAGGCCGAGAAGATCTGGCCGCGGCGGAATGCGGCTTCACTGCGCTTCTCGGGAACGCCACGGTTGATCCGGTAGACCAGCCAGGTGCCAACCGCTCCGACGATCCCGGCCACCAAGACCGACACCAGCGCGGGGATCAGCACGCGGGACACCACCCCGGTCCAGATCACCCCGTGCCCGCCTACCGCGGCGATCATCGCGCCGACGATGCCACCGACCAGGGCGTGCGAGGAGCTCGACGGGATACCCAGCAGCCAGGTCAGCAGGTTCCAGACGATGCCACCGACCAGGCCGCCGAACACCAGTTGCAGGGTCACCAGGTGACCGTTGATTAGGTCCTTGGCGATGGTCGCCGCGACGGCGGTGGACAGGAATGCTCCCAGCAGGTTCAGCACCGCCGAGAGCGCCACGGCCTGCTTCGGCTTGAGTGCGCCACTGGCGATCGAAGTCGCCATGGCATTTCCGGTGTCGTGGAAGCCGTTCGTGAAATCGAATGCGAGGGCAGTGATCACGACGATGATCAACAGGAACAACTGAAGGTTCACGGGCCTAATTCTGAGGTAGGTGGGTGCCGTTGTCGAAAGAACGGATGCGTTAATCCAAGGTATATCGCAGCTCGTCGTCAGATGTTCGTCTGTGGTTTACCTCTGAGCTCGTCGCCTTAACCGCGGGTGTCGCGCCGTAGCGGGTGCTCCGGTGGAATCTGGACGAAGATCAGCAGCACGCCATCCGGGTCGACCACATGCATCTCGTGCAGACCCCATGGTTCCTGGCGGGCCTCGCGGGCGATCGTGACGCCTCTGGTTTCCAGCTCGGTCTGCGTCGCGACCACGTCGCGCACCTGGAGCCACAGTGCGCCGGGGAAAGGTCCTGCCGAGTCTTCCGGTGCGCCGTGGTCGGCCAACTCGATCAGCGACTGGCCGGCGTAGAACACCGTCCCCGCGCCGTAATCGCGGAAGATCGCCAAACCGATCTGATCGCGGTAGAAGCTCAGCGACCGCTGGTAGTCCACCGGCCGAAACAGGATCCGGCTGGCGAGAATCTCCATGCCGTCGTGTCTATCACGTCGGCATGTTCGGTTGGAGCCGCTGCCGCCTGATCATCGTGGTCGCCAGCCCCGGAACGACGGTGTCTATTGCCTGCGCGGCCAGCGCCATCCGCGGTGCGATCCGGACCGGTCGGGTGCGCGCCGCGGTGATCATCCAGCCCGCCGCCTCCTCGGAGGTCAGCGCCGGCAACCCCTGATACTCCTTGGTCGGCGCGATCATCGGGGTGGCCACCAGTGGGTAATACAGCGTGGTCGAGTGCACACCCTTTGTCGCCCATTCGGTTTCGATCACGCGGCTGACCGCCGACAGCGCGGCCTTCGAGGCGTTGTAGACGGCGAACAGCGGCGACGGCTCGCTGAACACACCCCAGGTCGCGACGTTGATGATGTGCCCGTCGCCGCGCTGCAGCATCCCGGGCGCGATCCCGCGGATCAGCCGCAGCGGGGAGTAGTAGTTGAGCACCATGGTCCGGTCGACGTCGTGCCAGCGCTCCAGCGATTCGATCAGCGGCCGGCGGATGGACCGCCCGGCGTTGTTGATCAGAATGTCCACCCCGCCGAGCCGCTGCTCGACGTCGGCGACTAGCGCGTCGACGGCATCCAGATCGGACAGGTCGCAGGAAATCGCCGTCGCGTTGCCGCCGCTTTCGGTGATGCGGCCGACCAGCTCATCGAGCAGATCCTGGCGGCGGGCCACCGCGACCACGGTGGCGCCGTGGCGGGCGAATTGTTCGGCGGCGCATTCGCCGATCCCGGACGAGGCCCCGGTGAGCAGGACGCGCTTGCCGGCGAGGTCGATCTTGGTGGCGCCCGGCCAGGGCAGCAGACGTGGGGTCAGCGGCGGGCGCATGGTGGCCAGCGTGATCTGCTCGGCTAGTCGCTGCAGTGGATTCTTACTCACAAGTCGGGAGTCTAGGTGGCGCCGCTCGGCTCGAGCGTGACGCTGCCGTCACGCTCGCGCTCCGCCGTGACGCTGCCGTCACGCTCGGCCCCGAGTCGACTAGAAGTAGCGCGGGAACGCGCTCCAATCGGGCGGTCGTTTCTCCAGAAACGCATCGCGGCCTTCGACGGCCTCGTCGGTCATGTATGCCAGCCGGGTGGCCTCACCGGCGAACAGCTGCTGGCCCACCAGCCCGTCGTCGAGCAGGTTGAACGCGTACTTCAGCATCCGTTGCGCCTGAGGCGATTTCGCGTTGATTTCGGCAGCCCACTGGATCGCCTCCGACTCCAGCTCGGCGTGGTCGACGACGGCGTTGACCGCGCCCATGTGGTGCATCTGCTCGGCGGTGTAGGGCCGGCCGAGGAAGAAGATCTCGCGGGCGAACTTCTGGCCGACCTGTCGAGCCAGGTACGCGCTGCCGTAGCCGCCGTCGAAGCTGCCGACGTCGGCGTCGGTCTGCTTGAACCGGGCGTGCTCGCGGCTGGCCAGGGTCAGGTCGCAGACCACGTGCAGGCTGTGCCCACCGCCCGCGGCCCAGCCGTTGACCAGGCAGATCACCACCTTGGGCATGAAGCGGATCAGCCGCTGCACTTCGAGGATGTGCAGCCGGCCGGCACGGGCGGCGTCGACGGTGTCCGCGGTCTCGCCCGCGGCGTACTGGTAGCCGCTGCGGCCGCGGATGCGCTGATCGCCGCCGGAGCAGAACGCCCAACCGCCGTCCTTCGGTGACGGCCCGTTTCCGGTCAGCAGCACCACCCCGACGTCCGGCGACATCCGGGCGTGGTCGAGCACGCGGTAGAGCTCGTCGACGGTGTGCGGGCGAAACGCGTTGCGCACCTCGGGCCGGTTGAACGCCACCCGCACGGTCGCGTCAGCGACGTGCCGGTGATAGGTGATATCGGTCAGGTCGCCGAATCCGTCGACCAGCTTCCATTCATCAGCATGAAAAGGATTGTCGCTCAAGGCTATTGAACTCCGTCCAGTCGAAAGACCGCACAGCGGCCGGCCAATGCTTCGAATTCTTCCGGTCGGCCTTCGGTCACCAGGCCGGCACGCTTCATGAAGCCGACTCCGGTGGGCACCTGTTCGGGGAAGACCCGCAGCAACGGGCGGGCATCGTCAGCGGACAGTTCGACCATTCTGACCCGTCGGACACTGCGGCCGCGAGCGACGGTGGCTTCGCCGGCGGCCCGAACGTTGGCCACCCAGTCGGCACCGGGGAATCCCGCGACGACGTACTCGCGGCCGCCGACGACCATCGGTGTGACGGGAGTCGAGCGCTCACGTCCTGATTTGCGTCCGGCCACCGTCAACACGACCGGGCTCTCGCCGCCGAAACTCAGGCCCAGCCGCGACATTCGGATGAATAGCTTGTTAGCCGGTTTGAGCCACCACGGCGGCCGAACCGATTTGCTGCTGCCCATACCGCGACGGTACCCGCTGGGGTTGTCTAGTCTTTTGCCCGTGTCCCATTCGCATGAGCCCCATCTAGGTTCGTTCTCAGCACGCCTGAATTGGCTTCGCGCGGGGGTTCTGGGCGCCAACGACGGGATCGTTTCGACGGCGGGCATCGTCGTCGGGGTCGCCGCGGCGACGGTGGCGCGCGGCCCGATCGTGACCGCCGGAATCGCCGGTTTGGCCGCCGGCGCGGTGTCGATGGCACTCGGTGAATACGTGTCGGTCAGCGCGCAACGCGACACCGAACAGGCGCTGCTGCAACAGGAACGGCACGAGCTTCGGGCGGACCCCAGCGCAGAGCTGGACGAACTCGCGGCCTTGCTCGAGGGCAAGGGGTTGTCGGCCGCGACCGCACGCACCGCCGCCGAGGAACTCACCGACCACGACGTGATGGCCGCGCACGCCGATGTGGAACTCGGCGTCGACCCCGACGACCTGACCAACCCGTGGCAGGCCGCGCTGTCGTCGGCCTGGCGTTCAGCGTGGGCGCGTTGCTCCCACTGATCGCCATCCTGGTCGCACCGGTCGCACTGCGGATACCGGTCACCGTAACGGCGGTGCTGTTAGCCCTGGTGATCACCGGGGTCGTCTCGGCCAGACTTGGTAGGGCGTCGAAATACCGTGCGGCACTGCGTAATTTCGTCGGCGGGGGACTGGCTCTGGCGATCACCTACGTGGTCGGCCATCTGGTCGGCGCCGCGATCGGCTGAACACTAATCCTGTTCGACGAACCCCTCGATACCCTCCGGCATCGCGCTGGATCCCGGCGCGGTGACGGCGTCCAGCCGGGCGATCGCCTCGGCGTCCAGAGCGACGTCGCCCGCGCCGAGGTTCTCCTCGAGGTGCGCGATCGACCGCGTTCCCGGAATCAGCAACGTCGTCGGCGCATGCGCCAGCAGCCAGGCCAGACCGACTTGAGCCGGCGTGGCGCCGACCTGGCCGGCGATGTCGATCACCACGGCGTTGTCGGACACCTTGGGGAAACCGGGAAACGCCGACCCGAGCGGGAAATACGGCACCCACGCGATGTTCTCGGCCGCACAGACGTCGAGCATCTCCTCCTGCGAGCGGTCGAGCAGGCTGTAGGAGTTCTGCACGCAGGCGATGCCGGCGGGCAGCGCGCGTTGCAGGATCGCCAGCGGCACACTGCTGACACCGATCCCGCCGATCTTGCCTTCGTCGCGCAGCGCGATCATCTCGGCCAACTGGTCGTCCAGGTCGACGATCTGGTCGCCCTCGGCGGCCAGCGCCGGGCCCGAGATCCATGCGTCGCAGGTTGACCACCGGTATCCGGTCGAGGCCCAGTTGGCGCAGGTCGTCTTCCACGGCGGCGCGCAGCTCGGCGGGCCGTTGCGCGGGGGCCAGGGGCATCGGGTCGCTCGCCGGTGTATCGCGCACCTACCTTGCTGACGATGACGAGGTCGTCGGGGTAGGGCGCCAGCGCTTTGCGGATCCGGCGGTTCACCTCGCCGGGGCCGTAGAACGATGCGGTGTCGATGTGGTCGACGCCGAGTTCGACCGCGCGGCGCAGCACGCCGACCGCGTCGTCGAGCGAAGTCTCGAACAGTTGCATGGCGCCGTAGCCGACGCGGGCGACCGGGTAGGTGCCGATGCGGCCGGCGCCGCCGGGGTATGGCTTGTCAGTCATGGTGCTCCCTTAATACGTGAGACACTGGAGAAATGCGGAGGACCCTCCGTTTGGTCCGACTGTAGCAGAAACGGAGGAGCCTCCGCTTTGGCTGAGAGTGTTCGGTCCGACGCCCGCCGCAATCGGGAGAAGCTGCTCGAGGTGGCGACCGCCGCATTCGCCGCCGCCGACGGGCGGCCGGTCTCGCTGGAGTCAATCGCCCGCGACGCCGGTGTCGGCATCGGCACGCTGTATCGCCATTTCCCCAATCGGGAGGCGCTGGTCGAGGCGATTTACCGGACTGAGCTCGCCGATGTGGCCGCTGCCGCCGAAAAGCTGCTCAAGCGGCATCCGCCGAAGACCGCGCTGCGCAGATGGATGGACCGCTATGCGAGCTTCGTCGCCGCCAAGCGCGGGATGGCCGAGTCGCTGCACGCGATATTCGAGTCCGGCGCCATGGCGCCCACTCAGACTCGCGACAGCATCGTCGGTGCGCTCGACATGCTGCTGCGAGCCGGCGCCGACGATGGCAGTCTGCGATCCGATGTGCCGGCCGACGATGTGGTGTCCAGCCTGATCGGACTGATGCTGGCCAGCGGTTCGCCCGAGCAGACCGGCCGGCTGCTCGACCTGTTGGTCGCCGGCATTGCCACGCCGGGAATCAATTGACATGTTCGGTGGTAATACACCGCATGAAACTCAACGATGCTGCGCGTGAACTGATCGGCGACGGCGCCGACGCCACGTTGGTCACGCTGAATCCCGACGGCAGCCCACAGGTATCGCTGGTCTGGGTGGCCCTGCGGTCCACGCCCGACGGCGACGAGCTGGTGACTGCACATCTCGGCGAGCACAAGAAGGTCCGCAACATCCGCCGCGACCCTCGCGTCGCGGTGACGATCGCGGATCCCGGGGACGTGGGCAAAAGCCTGCGGCCGTATCTCGCGATCGACGGGACCGCGCGGATCGAAGAGGGCGGCGCCCCGGAGCTGCTCGAAACCCTGTCGGAGGCACTGCTGGACCCCAGCGTGTTCCCGCCGAAGGATGCGCCGCCCGGATTCGTGACCCACATCCGCATCGACAAAATCGGCGGAGTCGGGCTCTGACAGTGACGCCCGGTGTGTGGCGTGCCGAGTGTGCGGCCAGTCGCGCGTTGGGCGCCGAGTGTGCGTCGAGCCGCACACTCGCGCAAGCGACTCAGCCCACGGCGCGGTCGGCGCCTTCCCAAAAGCGCGCGCGCACGGCCTTTTTGTCCGGCTTGCCCAGCCCGGTCAACGGCAGCGCGTCGACGACCACGACCCGCTTGGGTGACTGCACCGATCCTTTGCGGTCCTTGACCGCGGACTGGACCTCGGCGGTCATCGCCTCGACCGCGGCGTCATCGCGGGCGGCGTCTTCGCGCAAGACGACCACGGCGGTGACGGCTTCGCCCCACTTGTCGTCCGGCGTGCCGACGACACACACCTGCGCCACTGACGGGTGCTCGGCGATAACGTCCTCGACCTCGCGGGGGAAGACGTTGAATCCGCCGGTGACGATCATGTCCTTGACCCGGTCGACGATGAAGTAGAAGCCGTCTTCGTCTTCGCGGGCCATGTCGCCGGTGTGCAGCCAGCCGTCCCTGAAGGTCTCGGCCGTCGCTTCCGGCAGATGCCAGTAACCGCCGGCCAAAAGTGGCCCACTGACACAGATTTCGCCCGGCTCACCCTGCGGCACGGGCTTGCCGTCCTCGCCGAGCAGCGCCACCCGCGCGAACAGCGTCGGGCGTCCGCATGATGTCAGCCGTTTCTCGTCATGGTCACCCTTGGCCAGATAGGTGATCGCCATCGGCGCCTCGGATTGGCCGTAGTACTGGGCGAAGATCGGGCCGAACCGCTGGATGGCCTCGGCCAACCGGACCGGGTTCATTGCCGAGGCGCCGTAGTAGACGGTCTCCAGTGACGACAGGTCGCGGGTGTGCGAATCCGGGTGGTCCATCAAGGCATACAGCATCGAGGGCACCAGCATCGTGGCCGTAATACGTTGCTCTTCAATGACTTTCAACACCTCGGCCGGGTCGAACTTGCCCAGCACCACCATCTCGCCGCCCTTGACCACCGTGGGCGTGAAGAAAGCCGCACCGGCATGCGACAGCGGCGTGCACATCAGAAACCGCGGGTGCTCCGGCCATTCCCACTCGGCGAGCTGGATCTGCGTCATCGTGGCGATGTTGCCGGTCGTGCCGATCACGCCCTTGGGCTTGCCGGTCGTGCCGCCGGTGTAGGTCAGGCCGCCGATGTGGTCCGGCGGCAATTCGGCCACGACGATCGGCTTCGGGGAGTATTTGGCCGCCTCCGCGGACAGATCGACGGCGACATCTTTCAGCTCCTCGGGCACCGGCCCGATGGTCAGGATCTTCTTCAGCGAGTCGACCTTGTCCAGCAAGCCCAGGGCTCGCTCGACGAACATCGGGTTCGGGTCGATGATCAGCGCCGTGGCACCGGCATCGGAGAGCACGTAGGCGTGGTCGTCCAGCGAGCCGAGTGGGTGCAGGGCGGTGCGCCGGTATCCCTGGGTCTGGCTGGCGCCGAGGATCATCAGGACCTCGGGCCGGTTGAGTGACAGCATGCCGACCGTGACGCCGCTGCCCGCGCCGAGTGCTTCGAAGGCCTGGATGTACTGGCTGACACGTTCGGCAAGCTGACCACCGGTCAGCGTGGTGTCGCCGAGGAACAGCACGGGCCTGTCCTTGTGGCGCTTGAGCGCGCCGACGAACAAGTGGCCGTTATGGGTCGGGTTGCGCAGCAGGTCGTCACTCATGTGGCCAGACTAGAACGTGTTGCAATTTGTGTCTGCTACCCCCTCCGCCGCCCCGGCTATCACTAAACTTTCCGTGCCATGGCCGCTGCAGACCTCGTCATCACCGGAACCGTCCTGACCGTCGACGACACCAGGCCCACGGCCGAGGCGCTTGCGGTGGCCGACGGCCGGATCGTCGCGGTGGGCGACCGGTCCGAGGTGGCCGATTTCATCGGCCCGGACACCCACACCGTCGATATCGGTGACGGCTGCGTCATGCCGGGATTGATTGAGGCACATGGCCATCCGCTGATGGAGGCGATCGCGCTGTCGGACCGGCTGGTGGACATCCGGCCGGTCACGATGCGCGACGCCGACGAGGTCGTCGCCGCGGTTCGCCGCGAGGTGGCACGCCGCGGGCCCGACGGCGCCTACCTCAACGGCTGGGACCCGCTGCTGCAGAACGGGTTGCCGGAGCCGACGCTGAACTGGCTGGACGAGATCGCGCCGGACGATCCGCTGGTGATCATCCACAACTCCGGACACAAGGCCTACTTCAACTCGCGCGCCGCACAGCGCGCCGGCCTCAACCGCGACACCGCCGACCCCAAGGGCGCCAAGTTCGGCCGCGACGCGCACGGCGAGCTAGACGGCACCGCCGAAGAAACCGGCGCGGTGTTCCCGCTCCTCAACGGCGCTATCGCGCCCAGCGATTACCCGGCGATGTTGCTTGCCGAGTGCGCCCGGCTTAACCGGGCCGGGCTGACCACCTGCTCGGAGATGGCATTCGATCCGGCGCTACGGCCGCTGGTCGACGGCCTGCGCGACCAACTCACCGTCCGGCTGCGGACCTATGAGATGTCCAATCCGCAGATGTCGACCACCGCCACACCCGGGCAGGGCGACGACGTGGTGCGCCAGGTCGGCATCAAGATCTGGGTGGACGGCTCGCCATGGATCGGCAATATCGATCTGTCCTTCCCGTATCTGGACACGGCCGCCACCCGCACCATCGGCGTCACGCCGGGTTCCTGCGGCCACGCCAACTACACCCCCGAACAGCTGACCGAGATCGTCGGGGCCTACTTCCCGCTGGGCTGGCCGATGGCCTGCCACGTGCAGGGCGACGCCGGGGTGGACACCATCCTCGACGTCTACGAAGAAGCGTTGCGCCGCAACCCACGCGACGATCATCGGCTGCGCCTCGAGCACGTCGGCGCGATCCGGGACGAGCAGCTGCAGCGGGCCGCCGACCTCGGCGTCACCTGCAGCATCTTCGTCGACCAGATCCACTACTGGGGGGACGTCATCGTCGACGGGCTGTTCGGCCCTGAGCGGGGATCCCGTTGGATGCCAGCAGGTTCCGCGGTGGCCACCGGCATGCGGATTTCGCTGCACAACGATCCGCCGGTGACGCCCGAGGAGCCGCTGCGCAACATCAGCGTGGCCGTGACGCGCAAAGCGCCCAGCGGGCGGGTGCTTGGTCCCGAGGAGCGGCTGACCGTCGAGCAGGCGATCCGGGCCCAGACCATCGACGCGGCCTGGCAGTTGTTCTCCGACGACATCATCGGCTCGCTGGAGGTCGGCAAATACGCCGATCTGGTTGTGCTGTCGGCGGATCCGCGCTCGGTGCCCCCGGAGGAGATCGCCGACCTGGAGGTGCGCGCGACCTTCCTGGCCGGCCGCCGGGTCTACGGGTCGTGACCCCTGCTCTCGACGACGTTCTGGACCGGGTGCATGTGGTGGCCCTGCCGATGCGGGTCCGCTTCCGCGGCATCACCACCCGGGAGCTGGTGCTGATCGACGGCCCGGCCGGCTGGGGCGAATTCGGCGCCTTCCTGGAATACGGCGACGCCGAGGCGGCGCACTGGCTGGCCGCCGCTCTCGACTCGGCCTACCGGACGCCGCCGCCGGCGCGGCGGATGCGCATCGACGTCAACGCCACGGTGCCGGCGGTCGACGCCGCCCAGGTGCCCGAAATACTGGCCCGCTTTCCGGGCGCGCGTACCGCGAAGGTGAAGGTCGCCGAGCCTGGTCAGACCCTCGACGACGACGTGGCCCGGGTCGATGCGGTCCGCGCCCTGGTGCCCACCGTGCGGGCCGACGCCAACGGAGCCTGGACCGTCGACCAAGCCGTCGCGGCCGCCGCCGCCCTTGCACCGCTGGAATACCTCGAGCAGCCCTGCGCGACGGTCGAGGAACTCGCCCAGCTGCGCCGGCGGGTCGACGTGCCGGTCGCCGCCGACGAGAGCATCCGCAAAGCCGGCGACCCGCTGGCCGTCGTCCGCGCCGGCGCCGCCGACATCGCAGTGCTGAAAGTTGCTCCGCTGGGCGGCATTTCGGCGCTCTTGGCCATCGCTGAGCAGATCGACATCCCCGTCGTGGTCTCCAGTGCGCTGGACTCGGCGGTGGGCATCGCGGTCGGGCTGGCCGCGGCCGCGGCCCTGCCGAACCTTGACCACGCCTGCGGGCTTGGCACCGGCAGGCTGTTCGTCGAGGACGTCGCCGAGCCCGTCGCACCCGTCGACGGCTACCTACCGGTCGGGCCGGTCACCCCGGACCCGGCGCGGCTGCAGGCGCTGGCCGCGTCGCCGCAGCGCCGGCAGTGGTGGATCGACCGGATCAGGGCCTGCTATCCACTGCTGTCCTGATTTGTGGGGTGCGTGGCGTAGACGACATGGGGTGCTATCGCCAACACTGTCGGTATGACGCGAAAAGTGCTGATCGTCGGCTTCCCGGGCGTGCAGGCGCTCGACCTGGTGGGGCCTTTCGATGTGTTCGCGGGAGCGTCGAAGGCGCTGGCCGCCCAGGGCAAAGAGGGCTACCAGCCGGAGCTGGCGTCCCTCGATGGGCAGCCGGTGGCGACCGGGACCGGCCTGACGTTCGGCACCGCCCGACTGCGCAACCCGCCGGAGCCCGTCGACACCCTGGTTTTGCCGGGCGGTCAGGGCACCCGTCCCGATCGGCGTGACCCGCGGCTGGTCGAGTGGATCGTCGCCGCGGCGCCGCAGGCGCGCCGGATCGCTACCGTGTGCACCGGAGCCTTCCTGGCCGCGCAGGCAGGCTTGCTCGACGGTTGCCGGGCGACCACCCACTGGGCTCACGCCGACGACTTGGCGCGGGAATTCCCGACGATCGATGTCGATCCCGACCCGATCTTCGTGCGTAGCTCACCGAAAGTGTGGACGGCCGCCGGCGTCTGTTCGGGCATCGACTTAGCCCTGGCGCTGGTCGAGGAGGACCACGGAACAGAGGTGGCGCAAACGGTGGCCCGGCATCTGGTGATGCACTTGCGCCGGCCCGGCGGCCAGACGCAGTTCGCCGCGCCGGTGTGGGTGGCCCGGGCCAAGCGTGAACCGATTCGCGCGGTGCAGGACGCCGTCGAGTCCGAACCCGGTGGCCCGCACAGCATCACCGAGCTGGCCCGGCTCGCGGCGATGAGCCCACGACACTTCACCCGGGTGTTCACCGACGAAGTCGGGGAGGCGCCCGGCGCTTACGTCGAACGGGTGCGCACCGAGGCCGCGCGTCGCCAACTCGAGCAAACCGACGACACCGTGATGACGATCGCTGCGCGGTGCGGTTTCGGCACCGCAGAAACGATGCGCCGCAACTTCATTCGACGAGTCGGCATATCACCCGACCAATACCGCAAAACATTCGCCTGAACCCGAGGAGCATCCCATGACCCAGATCGCGATCGTCGTCTACCCAGGTTTCACAGCGCTGGACTTCATCGGCCCCTACGAAGTGCTGCGCTGGCTGCCCGACACCGAGGTCCGCTTCGTCTGGCACGAACCGGGCCCGATCACCGCCGACTCCGGCGTCCTGATCATCGGCGCAACCCACTCGTTCGCCGAAACCCCAACGCCGGACGTCATTTTGGTGCCGGGCGGGATGACCACCATCGAGCACGCCCGCGACGAGGTGCTGCTGGACTGGGTGCGTTCGGCGAACAAGACCGCGACCTGGACGACGTCGGTGTGCTCGGGTTCGGTAGTCCTCGCGGCCGCGGGGCTGCTCGACGGTAAACGCGCCACATCGCACTGGGCGGCGCTGAGCATGCTGAAAGCCCTGGGCGCCAAGCCCGTTGGCGATGAACGGGTGGTGCACGAAGGCCCGATCGTCACCAGTGCCGGGGTGTCGGCGGGCATCGACTTGGCGCTCTGGCTGGCCGGCCAGATCGGCGGTGAGGAACGCGCGAAGGTCATTCAGCTGTCGATGGAGTACGACCCGCAGCCGCCGTTCGACAGCGGCCACATGTCCAAGGCGTCGGCGAAGACCAAGGCCGTCGCCACCGCGCTGATGGCCCGCGATATCGCTAAACCGGCTCAGCTCAAGGCCGGTACGCAACTGCTGTGGAACAGCGCGCTGGCTGCCGCCCGGGGCAAGGCCGCCCGCCTCTAGCCGGCTATCGCGTCGATCACCGCGCCGGGCTCGTCGAGGGAGACGAAGGTCCGTGCGCCCGGCACCTCGATCAGCTTTCCGTTGCTGAACACCTCGGCCAGCCGCCGGCCCAGGCTCGGCGTGAAACAGCGATCCGACTGGCCCCAGACCAGCGTGACGGGCTTGTCGAACCGGGTCAGCCGGGTCGCCACGTCGGTGAGGTCGGTGGTGGCGATCTGGCGCAGCAGCGCGGCCAGATCACGGCAGATCCGGGCGTCGTTCAGGCACGGCGCAATCCAGTCGGCCGTGAGGCGATCGTCGGGTCGGCCGATCAGCAAGCCGAAGCCGAGCGCGGAGTGTCGCAGCGCCGCCAGCCGCATCGGCCCCAGCAGAGCCTTGATCGAGATCGGGCCGCGAAGCAGGCTGAACACCCGTCGAACGGAAACGGCGGGCACTGGTCGAAGGCGTCGCAGTTGGTCAGCACCAGCCGGCCGATCCGGTCCGAGCGGGCGTCGACGGCCAGCTGACAGATCCCGCCGCCGGTGTCGCTGCCGACCAGCGTCACGTCGGACAGGTCGAGGGCCTCGATCGCGTCGTTGACGATCTCCGCGACGCCGTGCAGCGAGAGCGCGCTGGCGTCCTTGACCGGAATGGTGTGCGATCCCAGCGGCAACGTCGGCACGATGCAGCGGTAACCACGCCGCGCCAGCTCTTCGGCGACGCCGCGCCACAGCTCGCCGTTCACCAAGACGCCGTGGACGAAGAACACCGGCGGATGCGCCGAATCCTGCGGGCCGAGCTCCTGGTATTCGATGGTTGCCTGCGTGAGTGCCAGTTCTGTCATGTGATTGCTCCTCCTCGAACACCTCAATGGGCTCCACATTAAGTCCGGGGCCGCTGCCAGCTCCACGCCGCGGACTGCCAAATACTGCCAACGCCGCGACGTCGCGTAGGTTCGTCGTCGTGATCAACCTGGCTTATGACGACAACGGAACGGGGGAACCCGTCCTCTTCATCGCCGGCCGCGGCGGTCTGGGACGCACCTGGCATCTGCATCAGGTTCCCGCGTTCCTCGACGCCGGCTACCGCGTCATCACGTTCGACAACCGCGGGGTCGGCGCGACCGCGAACGCCGACGGGTTCACCACCGAGAGCATGGTCGCCGACACCGCGGCGCTGATCGAGTCGATCGGCGTCGGCCCGGTGCGCATCGTGTCGGTATCGATGGGTTCCTACATCGCCCAGGAGCTGATGTTGACCCGGCCCGAGCTGGTGAGCCAGGCGGTGCTGATGGCCACCCGCGGCCGGCTGGACACGGCGCGCGAATTCTTCCGCAATGCCGAGGACGAGCTCGCCGCCTCCGGGGTGCAGATTCCCACCGCCTACGACGCCAAAATCCGTTTGCTGGAAAGCTTTTCTCCCAAGACGCTGAGCAACGACGAGGTCGTCTCGGAATGGATCGGGATGTTCAACATCTGGCCGATCAAGATCACCCCGGGGCTGGTTCGCCAGGGCTGGGTTTGCCCGCAGGGCAACCGGCTGCCGGCCTACCAGGGCATCACGACACCGGTGCTGGTGATCGGTTTCGCCGACGACGTGGTGACGCCGCCGCACCTGGGTAAAGAAGTTGCCGACGCCATCCCCGGCGGCCAGTACCAGCAGATCGCCGACACCGGGCATCTCGGGTTCCTGGAGCGGCCCGAGGTGGTCAACGCCACGGTGCTGAAGTTCTTCGCCAGCATGGGGTACTGAGCGCCCGCGCCGAGTGCGCAGGTTGTAAGCGCCAAATCGCCGTTTTCATGACCAGAAGCTGCACAGTCGGCGAAACGACTGCGCTGTCCACCCGACTAGGCTGGTCTGGTGAACCCTTCGACGGCACAGGCCCGCGTCGTCGTCGACGAGCTGATCCGCGGCGGTGTCCGCGATGTGGTGTTGTGTCCGGGCTCGCGCAACGCCCCGCTGGCGTTCGCGCTGCAGGACGCCGACCGGGCCGGCCGGCTCCGGCTGCATGTCCGCATCGACGAACGCACCGCCGGATATCTGGCCATCGGGCTGGCGATCGCCGCAGGCGCGCCGGTCTGCGTCGCAATGACGTCGGGCACCGCGGTGGCCAACCTGGGCCCGGCCGTGGTCGAGGCCAACTACGCCCGGGTGCCGCTGATCGTGTTGTCGGCCAACCGGCCCTACGAAATGCTCGGCACCGGCGCCAACCAGACCATGGAGCAGCTGGGCTATTTCGGCACCCAGGTCCGCGCCACGATCAGCCTCGGGCTGGCCGAGGACGCTCCGGAGCGGATGGATGCGCTCAACGCGACCTGGCGATCGGCCACCTGCCGGGTGCTGGTGGCCGCGACCGGGGCGCGCAGCGCCAACGCCGGCCCGGTGCATTTCGACATCCCGCTGCGCGAGCCGCTGGTGCCCGATCCCGAGCCCGGCCCGACCCCGCCGGGCCGGCCCGGCGGCAAGCCGTGGACGTACACCCCGGCGGTCAGCTTCGACCAGCCGCTGGATATCGACCTGAGCCTGAACACCGTCGTCATCGCCGGGCACGGGGCCGGTGAGCAACCCGAGCTGGCCGCGTTGCCGACCGTCGCCGAGCCGACCGCGCCGCCGGCGGCCAATCCGCTGCACCCGTTGGCGTTGCCGCTGCTGCGCCCGCAGCAGGTGATCATGTTGGGCCGCCCCACCTTGCACCGACCGGTGTCGGCGCTGCTGGCCGACCCGTCCGTGCCGGTGTACGCACTGACCACCGGGCCGCGCTGGCCGGACGTCTCGGGCAACTCGCAGGCCACCGGCACCCGCGCGGTCACCACCGGCGAGCCGAACGCGCGCTGGCTGAGCCGCTGCGCCGACCTCAACAAGCACGCCGTCGACGCGGTACGTACGCAGCTTGCTGCCCACCCGCTGACCACCGGCCTACACGTGGCCGCCGCCGTCGCCGACGTGCTGCGGCCCGGCGACCAACTCGTGCTGGGCGCCTCCAATCCGGTGCGCGACGTGGCGCTGGTGGGCCTGAACCCGCACGGCATCAGGGTGCGTTCCAACCGCGGGGTCGCCGGCATCGACGGGACCGTGTCCACGGCGATCGGGGCCGCTTGGCCCTGGGTTCCATCCCACGACACCACCGGCGGCCGTACCATCGCGCTGATCGGCGACCTGACCTTCGTCCACGACAGCTCAGGCCTGCTGATCGGGCCGACCGAGCCGGTGCCGGCTGACCTGACCATCGTGGTGTCCAACGACAACGGCGGCGGCATCTTCGAACTGCTCGAGCAGGGCGATCCGCGGTTCTCGGACCTGTCCGCCCGGGTGTTCGGCACCCCACACGACGTCGACGTCGGCGCGTTGTGCCGTGCCTACCACGTCGACAGTCGCCAGATCGAGGTCGACGCACTGGGCGCCGCACTCGACGAGCCGGCCGCCGGACTGCGGGTGCTCGAGGTCAAAGCTGACCGGTCCTCGCTGCGGCAGTTGCACGCTGCCATCAAGGCCGCCCTGTGAATCGGCTTGCCGGTGCGCTCGCGGCGCTGAAAGCCTGGTGGCGCATTCTGATTCACGGCCGCAGCGGCGAGTTCCCCAACACCCGCGGGCACCGCGCCATACGTTGGGCACGCATCGGGGTGCTGATCGTGGCCGGCCTGATCACGCTGCAGTCGCTGCTGCTGGTGGCCGGTGCCGTGCGCAATGACTTTGCGATCAAACACAATATGGGTGTCGCAGAGGCCGAGGTGCTCAGTGCCGGTCCGCGTCGCTCCACCATCGAGTTCGTGACGCCCGACCGGGTTACCTACCGCCCCGAGCTGGGCGTGCTGTATCCGTCCGAATTGGCAACGGGCATGCGGATTTACGTCGAATACGACAAGCGCAATCCCAATTTGGTTCGCGTGCAACACCGCAACGCCAAGTTGGCGATCATCCCGGCCGGATCCATCGCGGTGGTCGGCTGGCTGATCGCCGCCGCGGCGCTGACCGGACTGGCCTACCTGGACAAGCGGCTGGATCGTCAGCTGGCCAGCGCGTCGAGCCAACCCGAAGCTTGAGTGTCGACAACACTTTTGGTGTTCAGGTCGTAAATGGTCGGGGTGCCGGGGTTGTCCGGGTTCGCCTCCTTGAGACGCGACTTGTTGGCCTCGTTGACCGCGCCGGAATCGACCACGTAGTCGCCGGCTGCGATCCGGTCGGCCACCGCGTCGGGCAGTCCGCTTTCGCGGGCCATCGCCGCGACGGCGTCGTTGCTCGGGCCGTCGGCACTTTGATGGCGGTAAAGGTCTTGCACGAAAGCCTGATACGCCGTCGGCGATGTTGCCGGGTCGGCCGCCAGGAACAGTGCGTTGACGAGGCGGGCCGACACGTCGTTGTGATGCCTGCCGTCCAAAAACGTCATCCAGCGATACGTGAGCGTCACCCGGCCGCTGGCCAGCGCTGCGGCCAACCGGTCGCCGTCGGTCGATTCGAACTCGGCGCAGTGTGGGCATTGCGGGTCGCAGAAGATCGCCAACTGCACCGGGGCGATCCACGATCCGACCAGCACGCCGTCGCCGTCGGGGGTTCGTGGCACGTCGGCGTGCGCGGTGTTGGTGGTAAACATCACCAAGACCAGCATGGCCGCCAATACGCCCAGGTAGGACCGCATTGTCAGAGCCCCCTTTGGGTCAGAGTTCGTGTCGCGTACGCCAGTCGGTAACCATATCGACAGGCGACGCTGCCACCGTGGTGGTGTGCGAGTAGCGATTGTCGCGGAATCATTTCTCCCGCACGTCAACGGCGTGAGCAACTCGGTGATTAGAACACTCGAGCACCTTCGCCGCACCGGCCACGAAGCCCTTGTCATCGCGCCCGATACCCCGCACGGCGAAGAGCCCGCGGACCGTATCTATGACGGTATCCGGGTGCACCGGGTGCCGTCCTGGATGTTCCCGAAAGTGACCACCCTGCCGTTGGGGCTGCCGCTGCCGCGGATACTGCGGGTGCTGCGCGGATTCGAGCCCGACGTCGTGCATTTGGCGTCGCCTGCGCTGCTCGGCTGGGGCGGGGTGAAGGCGGCCCGTCGTCTCGGGGTGCCGACCGTCGCGGTGTATCAGACCGACGTCCCCGGCTTCGCGGCCAGCTACGGGATCGGCATGACCGAGCGGGCGGCCTGGGCGTGGTTCCGCCATCTGCACCGGATGGCCGACCGCACCCTGGCGCCATCTACCTCGACGATGGAATCGCTTGTTGCTCACGGCATTCCGCGGGTCCATCACTGGGCGCGCGGTGTTGACATGATCGGCTTCGCTCCGTCGGCCCGTGACGAGGCCCTGCGCCAACACTGGTCGCCGGACGGCAAGCCGATCGTGGGCTTCGTCGGCCGGCTGGCGCCGGAGAAGCATGTCGAGCGGCTCACGTCGCTGGCCGCCGCCGGCAACGTGCAGGTGGTGATCGTCGGCGACGGTGTCGACCGCCCCAAGCTCCAATCGGCAATGCCCACAGCAGTTTTCACCGGCGCGCTGTACGGCGAGGAACTGGCGACGGCCTACGCGAGCATGGATGTCTTCGTCCACGCCGGTGAGCACGAGACGTTCTGCCAGGTCGTACAGGAGGCGCTGGCGTCGGGCCTGCCGGTGATCGCTCCAGATGCCGGTGGACCTCGCGACCTGGTGACGCCGTGGCGCACCGGATTGCTGTTGGGAGTCAAGGAATTCGAAGCGCAGCTGCCCAAGGCCGTGGCGCACCTGCTCGAAGATCGGCAGCGTTATTCGGTGGCCGCCCGCAAGAGCGTGCTGGAACGCAGCTGGCCCGCCATCTGTGACCAGCTGCTCGGCCACTACGAGGCGGTGCTGTCGCCGATCGCACGCGCGCGCATGACGCGCCGCCGACACGCTCAGGGGCAGTGAGCTAGCCCCTGAGCCAGCTCGGCGACCGACTGCAGATAGTGTCGATGGCGTGAACCGCGCAACGCTGGACAAAGACCCCCGTGAAGTGGCGTCGATGTTCGACGGCGTCGCGCGGCGCTACGACATCACCAACACCGTGCTGTCGCTGGGTCAGGACCGGTACTGGCGGCGCGCCACGCGGTTGGCGCTGGGCATCGGGGCGGGGGAGAAGGTGCTCGACTTGGCCGCCGGCACCGCGGTGTCGACGGTCGAGCTGGCCGCTTCCGGGGCGTGGTGCGTGGCGGCGGATTTCTCCGTCGGGATGCTCAGTGCGGGGCATGCCCGCATGGTGCCGAAGGTGGCCGGTGACGCGACCCGATTGCCGTTCGGCGACAACGTGTTCGACGCGGTCACCATCAGCTTCGGGCTGCGTAACGTCGCCGAGCGCGACACCGCTCTGCGCGAGATGGCCCGGGTCACGCGGCCCGGTGGACGGTTGGTGGTGTGCGAATTCTCCACGCCCACCAACCGGCTGTTCGCCACGGTCTACAAGGAGTACCTGATGCAGGCGCTGCCGCGGGTGGCGCAGGCCGTGTCGAGCAACCCGGAAGCCTATGTCTACCTTGCCGAGTCGATCAGGGCGTGGCCCGACCAGGCCGAGCTGGCCCACCAGATATCGGGCGCCGGATGGTCGGCGGTGCGCTGGCGCAACCTGACCGGTGGCATCGTCGCGCTACACGCCGCCTACAAGGCCCACGAAAAGCCGTTCAGCTAAAAGGCTTTCGGTGGTCGATCAGCCGAGACACCCGCCCGCCGCCGCGCCACGCCCGGGCAACCCAGTCGGCGTCGTCGTCGGTGACCAGGTTTCCCATCACCCGCACCGCGATGCCCATTAGCGTCGTCGAGCGCATCGCGATCGGGCCGGCCGCGGGCAGGAACCGCGGGAACGTCAGCAACAACCCCAGCCGGCGGGCCACCGAAAACCCACGGCCGTAATGGGATTGCAGCAGGTGCGGCCAGGCCTTGGACAGATCGCCCGAGCCGAGCATGTCGCACGGCCAGTCGGCCGGTCTCCAGCCCGTAGTCGATGCCTTCGCCGTTGAGCGGGTTGACGCAGGCCGCGGCGTCGCCGATCAGCATCCAGTTCCGGCCGGCCACTCCCGAGACCGCGCCGCCCATCGGCAGCAGCGCCGAAGACATCGCGCGCGGCTGGCCTTCGAAGCCCCACTCCTCGCGGCGCAGGTCGGTGTAGTACGACATCAGCGGTCGCAGCGCCAATTCGGCGGGCCGCTTGGCGGTCGACAACGCGCCCACGCCGATGTTCACCTCGCCATTGCCCAGCGGGAAGATCCAGCCGTAGCCGGGCAGCACCGCGCCGTCGGGCGAGCGCAACTCCAGATCTGAGGTCAGCCACGGATCGTCGCTGCGTGGCGTGGTCAGGTAGCCCCGCGCCGCGATCCCGTAGACCGTGTCCTGATGCCATCGTCGGCCCAGCACGCGGCCCAGCGTCGAACGGGCACCGTCGGCGACGATCAGTTCGCGACAGCCGACCTGTGTCCCGTCGGCCAGCGTCACCGACGTGACCAGTGCCGACGAATCATGGTGAGCGCCAACGGCTTTGACGCCGAGTCGCATGCGGGCACCGGATTCCTCGGCGACTTTGCGAATCCGGTCGTCCAACTCGACGCGGGCCACCGCGCTACCGGTCGACGGGAACGACGGGCCGGGCCAATCGACCTCGACCTCGCCGCCGAATCCGGTCATCCGCAGGCCGCGATGCCGGATCCGGGCGTCCAGCCATTCGCCCAGGCCCAGCCGTTCGAGTTCGGCGACCGCACGCGGCGTCAGCCCGTCGCCGCAGGCCTTGTCGCGGGGAAAGTTCGCCGCGTCGATCACCAGCACGTCGTGACCGGCGCGTGCGGCCCAGGCGGCCGCCGCCGAGCCGGCCGGTCCGGCGCCCACGACCACCACGTCGGCATGGGAGTCCATGCCCACCAGTATGTTGGTCGGGTGAGGACTCCGGCGACGGTGGTAGCGGGCGTGGACTTTGGCGACGCCGCGTTCGCCACCGGGGTGCGCGACGGGGTGGCCCGGATCGAGCAACTGATGGAAACCGAGCTGCGCGGGTCAGATGACCTGATGACAGATGCCGTGCTGCACCTGTTCGAGGCCGGTGGCAAACGATTTCGGCCCCTGTTCACGGTGTTGTCGGCACAACTCGGGCCGGATCCGGACTCCGACGAGGTGACGATCGCCGGTGCGGTGATCGAGCTGGTGCATCTGGCCACGCTCTACCACGACGACGTGATGGATGAGGCGCAAGTGCGCCGCGGCGCACCCAGCGCCAACCTGCGGTGGAGCAACAACGTCGCAATCCTGGCCGGCGACTACCTGTTCGCCACCGCCTCGCGGCTGGTGTCACGGCTGGGCCCCGACGCGGTGCGGATCATCGCCGAGACGTTCGCCCAGCTGGTCACCGGCCAGATGCGCGAAACCCAGGGTGCCGCCGAGAAGGCCGATCCGATCGCGCACTACCTGAGGGTGGTGCACGAGAAGACGGCCTGCCTGATCGGTGCGGCCGGTCGGTTCGGCGCGATGTTCTCCGGCGCCGACGCCGACCAGATCGAGCGGCTCAGCCGACTGGGCGACCTGGTCGGCACGGCGTTCCAGATCTCCGACGACATCATCGACATCGACAGCGACCCCGACGAGTCCGGCAAGCTGCCCGGCACCGATCTGCGCGAAGGTGTGCACACGCTGCCGGTGCTCTACGCCTTGCGCGACACCGGACCCGACGCTGACCGGCTACGTGAGCTGCTGGTCGGCCCGATCGACAACGACGCGGCGGTCACCGAGGCGCTGACCCTGCTGCGGGCCTCGGCGGGCATGGCCAAGGCCAAGGACACGGTCGCGCAATACGCGGCGAAAGCGCGCGAGGAGATGGCTGCGCTGCCCGACAGCCCCGGACGCCAGGCGCTGACGACGCTGGTCGACTTCACCATCAGCAGACAC
Source organism: uncultured Actinomycetota bacterium (assembly GCA_963815995.1). GTDB lineage: Bacteria > Actinomycetota > Actinomycetes > Mycobacteriales > Mycobacteriaceae > Mycobacterium. The sequence continues at coordinate 70,034 of CAWFIR010000016.1, read as the reverse complement.
GGTTAGCTTCGGGGAACTCTGCGGCCCGTCATCGGCGTTAAATGAACGTGTCTGGCTAGGAGGAAGTTGATGACCTGGCATCCGCACCACAACACGTTCAAGACGTTCGCGTTGCTGGTTGGCATGTCGACGCTGATCGTGTTGGTGGGCAGTTTGTTCGGCCGGGGTGCGATGTTCCTTGCCGTCCTGTTCGCCGTCGGCATGAACATCTACACCTACTTCAACAGCGACAAGCTGGCGTTGCGGGCGATGCACGCGCAGCCGGTGTCGGAGGTGCAGGAGCCGGTGATCTACCGGATCGTGCGCGAGCTGGCCACCGCCGCTCACCAGCCGATGCCGCGGCTGTTCATCAGCGACACCGCCGCGCCCAACGCGTTCGCCACCGGTCGCAATCCGCGCAACGCCGCGGTGTGCTGCACCACCGGGATTCTCACCATCCTCGATGAGCGCGAGCTGCGTGCGGTCCTCGGACACGAGCTGTCCCACGTCTACAACCGCGACATCCTGATCTCATGTGTGGCCGGCGCACTCGCGTCGGTGATCACGGCGCTGGCCAACATGGCGATGTTCGCCGGAATGATGGGCGGCAACAACCGCGATGGCGGCAATCCCTTTGCGCTGCTGCTGGTTTCGATGCTGGGCCCGATTGCGGCGACGGTGGTGCGGATGGCCGTGTCCCGATCGCGCGAGTATCAGGCCGACGAGTCCGGTGCGATCCTGACCGGCGACCCGTTGGCGCTGGCGTCCGCGCTGCGCAAGATCTCCAGTGGTGTGCAGGCCGCGCCGCTGCCGCCGGAACCGAAACTGGCCGCCCAGGCGCACCTGATGATCGCCAGCCCGTTCCGCGCCGGGGAGAAGATCGGCTCGCTGTTCTCCACACACCCGCCGATGGCCGACCGGATTCGCCGCCTCGAGGAGATGGCCGGCCACTAGGTCCTGTGCACAGCCTGACCATTAGGTGACTCTCCGATTCAAGTGCGCATGTGATATCACCCGCGGGTGAACCATTACACGTACCGCGCCGAATGGTCCTCGGAGCACGGCGAATACGTCGGCCGCTGCCTCGAATTGCCGTGGCTGTCGCAGTGGGCGCCGACGATGCAACAAGCGATCGCCGGCGTTGAGCGCGCCGTCGACGAACACCTCGCCGAACGCGGCGAAGACGTCCCGCCGCCGATGACCGAACGGCAGTTCCGCGGCACGTTCCTGGTCAGGACGTCACCGGCGCTGCACGCCCGATTGACCGTCGAGGCCGCCGAGCAGAATGTGTCGCTGAATCAGTGGGTGGTGCAGAAGCTGGCGGATCGGCCGCCGATCGGTTTGTTCGACCTCTGATATCGCATGTGGTCTCGCTTCCAAACCTAGTGTGCCCCTAGGCTGCCGGTACCGCTGTGATTGATGGGGCCACCGGGGTCAGAAACCGGCGCCGTACACCTCGTGTCCCGGCGTCTCCGCCGCCAACCCCCGGTAGGCGTCTTCGACGGTGCAGCCGTGGTTGATCACGCCGTCGACCTCCCGAGCGATCGGCATGTGCAGGCCGTACTTGTCAGCGAACTCCATGATCACGCTGGCGGCCTTGACGCCCTCGGCCACCTGGTTCATCGACGAGATGATCTCGTCGATGGTTTTGCCCGAACCGAGCTGCTCGCCGACGTGCCGGTTGCGGCTGCGCTGGCTGGTGCAGGTGACGATCAGATCGCCCATCCCGGCCAGCCCGGCGAAGGTGTCGCGTTGTCCACCCATCGCCTCGCCCAGCTTTGACATCTCACGCACCGAGCGGGCGATCACCATCGCCCTGGTGTTCTCGCCGATACCCAGCGAATAACCCATCCCGACCGCGATCGCATACACGTTCTTCAAGGCGCCGGCCATCTCCACACCGAGCACATCGTCGATCGTGTACACCCGGAAGCGCTTGGTGCTGAACAGCTGTCCGAGCTGCGCGGCGAGGTGCTGGTCGGGCATCGCCAGTACCGCCGCTGCGGCGTAGCCCTCGGCGACCTCGCGGGCGATGTTGGGCCCGGCCAGGATGCCGGCGGGGTGGCCGGGCAATACCTCGTCGACGATCTGCGACATCCGCATGTTGGTGCCCTGCTCGAGGCCCTTGACCAACGAAACCACCGGCACCCACGGCCGCAATTCCGATGCCAGCTCGGTGAGCACGCCGCGGAACCCGTGCGACGGCACGCCCATCACGACGACGTCGGCAGAACGGGCGGCCTCGGCGAAGTCGGTTGTGGCACGCAGGCTCTCGGACAACACATGGTCTTCGCCAAGGTATTTGGTGTTGCGGTGATTCTCGTTGATGTCTTTGGCGGTCTCTTCCGAACGCACCCACTGCAGCGTCGGACCACGCCGCGCACAGATGGACGCGACGGTGGTGCCCCAGGAACCGCCTCCCAGAACGACGACCTTCGGTTCGCGCATAGCTGCCATGCCGTCAGCGTATGGCCGCCGCCGGATCTTTACCGGCGGTTGGGGAGAAGTTGCGCCTAAGGGCGGACCTGGGCGTCCAACTGCCTAGCGTGATGAGTTTCCATCGTCGCGTACGCCTGACCGCAGGCAGAAAAATGTTCGGCATGATCGCCCATCTGCGCCACCAGTGCCGTCGAGTTGACGGTCCAGCGCGGCGCGCGGCGAGCCAGTGCTTCGGCTGACCGTCCGGTCCAGCCGCCTTGTGCAGCTGCAATCCGGTTGTCCACCGATAGATGCGACGTCGCCAGGTCTTCGCCGTGACCGGTGATTTGCGCCGCCGATGCGGCGAGGTGTTCGAGGTTGACCGTCAGCGCCATGGCCACTTCCTACCAAGGCTGCGGTGCGCTGTCACTTCACTATGAACAGGCCGACGATCCCGGCCTCGACGAACGACAGCAGGAGCGCCGCCAACCACCCGGCACTCCACGTCAACAGTGCCATCGGGACAACCGCGCGGAATCGTCTGAACGGCAGAGCGCACAGCACTCCAACACCCCAGACCAGCGCGATCACCCAGCCGGGTGACGAGTGAGCGACCTGGGCTCCGGCAATCGCAACGATAGGTGACCAGACCGAAAACAAGGGTGCTGGAGCCATCGACTGGCTGGCAACGGGGTTCGTCATCGGCCGCGGAACACCTCGAACTGAAGCACGCCGATCAGCATGAGGATCAGCGCGGACAAAAACCCGATGCCGATCGCCCGTGACCAGGGACGCGCAATCGGCAGAAAGACGGCGGACAGGATCAGCAATGCGCTGCCACGCACAATCTCTTCGGACTGGCTCGATTGCGCAAGTCCGGCCGCGCTGATTCCCAGCCAGATCCCATATCCGAGCGCGCCTGCAATCGGGATGAAAAACGTTGCGAGTGCCCAATATCGGGGCGACAGCCTGCTCGATTCGATGGTGATTACCGCTTTCTCTCAGGATGGTGGAGCGGGCAACGGCGGGGGCGTGGGCACGGGCAACGGCGGAGCCGCCACGGATGGTGCCGGTGGAGGCGGCACCGGCACGGTGTAGACCTGCGGCGGGTTCGCTGCCGGCCCCAAAGTGGTCATAGGCAATGGTTGCGTTGGGATCAGCCGTGGCGCCGAAGGGGGTAACCCATCGGGCATGTGCGGAGTCCACGGCTGAGGCAGATCCGGCAACGAAGCACCGACATGGTTATGCCCCAACGGGAGAGTCAGCGGCCCAAGCTGATTCGTAGTCACCTGCTGATTGAACAGTTGAGTCACGCTGCCGTCTGGTTTGTATTGATACGCCTCAGTGCTCGGGTACGGCGTGATGTCACCACCGACCGCGACGTTGCCGCCCCCGGTCGGAACGATATTCATCGTCCCGTTGACGTTCACGAACGGCTTGGCAACTCCCGGCTCGAACGGATCCGCGGCCTGGTAGGAGATCATCAGGGCGCCATTATCACCCTGAAGCACGTTAACGATCGGCTTACCGGTGCCCGCGTCCTTTCCGTCGGTCGACATCGTCGGGTTCTGGCGAGCGACGACGATGCCGTGCTCCATGTCCACGTAGAGGCTGACCCGGGATGCTTCCGCCGGAGCGAATGGGGACGGCCCTCGATTGTCGCCGACCATATGCGGATTCACCCGCTCGTTGAATTCGAAGTTCTGCACCTCGGCCGAGGGTATGTACATGTTCTGCCGATAGACCCCGCCGCCGGGTATCGGGTTGAATTTTCCGACCACCACGTTGGATTCGTGCCCGCCATATCTGGGGTCGTACGTGTGCGGATCGAGGCCCTCGGCCATTCGCCAATCGTTGGCGGACAATGGATCTCGGCCGTATACCTGGCGGAACGCGTCTCGTTGGTTCTTTTCCTGTCCGGCGTCGATGGCGACTTGGTCGGGGGTCAAGCCGTCTGGCCCAACCCGGTCGATCGTCGGGGTTGCGTGTGGTATCGGCACATCACCGTCGGCCATATCAATGGCTTGCGCCAGTTCCTCGTCCACGATGGTGGCCTCGCCCAATATCGCGTCGAGCTGTGGCTGAAATTGGGCCTGCTTGGCCGACAGCTCGGCGGCGGTGCCCTTGAACGTCGAACTGGCCACGATTTTGTCGGCGACCGGATCGATGGTCAGCCCGGCGGGCCCGAGGGCGTCGCGAAGTCGTTGCAGCTGCGCTTTGACCGATTCGACGCCATCCGCCGCGCGGTCGGCCGCCATCGCCACGGCGAGCGCTTCACGCCCATCCTTGTCCAGGTCCTTGCGCGTGTGCTCGACGGAATTCTTCGCCGCATCTGCCGCAGCCCCACCCCAACTCTGGAAAGCGGGCAAAGTGGCGAGTGCATGCGACGCGAGTTGGTTGGCCTCGTTGCGACTACGCGCGGCGTGAAACACCTCGCGCACATCGCCTGGTTGCCATCGGTCGATGTCCGCAACCGACAGACCCGTCACGGGACGGAGCTTGTCACGGATGTGCCCGCGGTGTCACTTCACCTTGGGGATTATCCGGCCAGTGCCGTCTTCTGGTCGACGCGGCCGAACACCATGGCCTCGGTGATCCGGTCGAACCGGTAGTCGATGGCGTCGGCATAGTAGTTCTGTCGAACGTTCCACGGCCGCTTGACCCCGGACTTCGGCAGCGCGTGCGGCGCGCGCAGCACATAGCCGGCCTGGATGTCCCACGCCGACTTCTCCGGCATCGGCTCACCGGCCAAATGCGGGTAGGCGTGGGTGTAGCCGTGAGACTTCATGTGAGCCAACAGCTTTGCCGTCGCACGGGCGGTCATGTCGGCACGCAGCGTCCACGAGGCGTTGGTATATCCGACGCACCAGAACAGATTCGGCACTTCCTCCAACATGTGTGCCTTGTAGACAAAGCGGTCCTGCGGCTTGATCTCGGCGCCGTCCATGGACACCACCGCCCCGCCCAGCGCCTGCAGTTGCAGGCCGGTGGCGGTCACGATGATGTCGGCATCCAGATGCCCGCCCGACGTCAAAGCGATTCCGGTGGAATCGAAGTGGTCGATGTGGTCGGTGACCACCTCGGCGCGGCCTTCGCCGATCGCGACGTAGAGGTCGGCATCGGGGATCAGGCACAGTCGCTGGTCCCACGGGTTGTAGCGCGGCTTGAAGTGGGTGTCGACGTCGTAGCCCTCGGGCAGGTAACGCACCGCGATCTGGCGGATCCACCACTTCACGAAGCCCGGCGCCTTGCGGGCCAACAACCAGATCAAACCTTCCAGCAGCGCATTGCTCTGCCGGACGATCGAGTGGGAAACCCTGCGCGGCAATACTTTTCGCAGCAAGTTGATCAACCCGCTGGTTTTGGCCGCCGAGAACAGATAGGTGGGCGAACGCTGGAGCATGGTCACCTTCGCAGCCTTCTCGGCCAGCGACGGGATCAGCGACATCGCCGTGGCGCCGCTGCCGATGACCACCACTTTCTTTCCTTGGTAGTCGAGATCCTCGGGCCAGTGCTGTGGATGAACAATCAGGCCGTCGAAGTCGTTGAGGCCAGGGAAATCCGGGGTGTAGCCCTCGTCGTAGTTGTAGTAGCCGGACCCGAAGAAGACGAAGCGGCCGCGGTAGGTCTTTTCGGCCCCGTTCTGCTCGGCGGTGACGGTCCAGGTGTCGTCCGAGGAGTTCCAGTCCGCCGAGCGGACGTGGGTGTTGAACCGGATGTGCTGATCGATGCCGTACTTGTGCGCGGTGGCGGTCAGGTACTCGCGGATATGCTCGCCGTCGGCCACCCGTTCCGGGCCGGTCCAGGGCTCCCACGGGAAGCACAGCGTGAAGATGCTGCTGTCCGAGCGCACGCCCGGGTAGCGGAACAGGTCCCAGGTGCCGCCGATCTGCTCGCGTCGCTCCAAGATGACGTAGCTGGTCCCGGGATTGCGCTCGGTGATGCGGTGAGCCGCGCCCAGGCCCGAGAAGCCCGCGCCGACGATGATGACGTCAACGTCTGTCGCTTCGGATGGCGTCACGGTCATCGATGCACCTCACTTCGGGGCGGCCTGTTGCCTACGTCACCAGATTAGGCACCGACCGGTTGATTGGGCGAGGGCTTACCGGTAGTTGACGAACTGCAGCGCGACGTCGAGGTCGGCCTTCTTGAGCATCGCGATGACCTCCTGCAGATCGTCGCGCTTCTTGCTGGTGACGCGCACCTCGTCGCCCTGGATCTGGGTTTTGACGGTCTTGGGGCCCTCGTCGCGGATCAGCTTGGTGATCTTCTTGGCGTTTTCGCTGCTGATGCCCTCTTTCAGGGTGCCGGTGACCTTGTAGGTCTTGCCGGAGGCCTGCGGCTCGCCGGCATCGAAGGCCTTGAGGCTGATGTCGCGCCGGATCAGCTTTTCCTTGAACACGTCGACGGCAGCCTTGACGCGCTCCTCGGTGGAGCTGGTCAGCTCGATCGCCTCCTCGCCCTTCCAGGCGATCTTGGTGTCGGTGCCACGGAAGTCGAACCGGGTGGAGAGTTCCTTAGCGGCCTGGTTGAGAGCGTTGTCGACCTCCTGCCGGTCGAGCTTGCTGACGACGTCGAATGATGAATCCGCCATTGGATACGTCTCCTTCTATCGATGTTGGCCGTTTGTTATCCGAGTACATCTTCGTTGTAGGCTGCTACACGCACCACGGCAGATTGCCCGAGCGGCCAATGGGAGCGGACTGTAAATCCGTCGGCTTACGCCTACCCAGGTTCGAATCCTGGATCTGCCACCGAGGTTAGAGGCTACGTTCCCGGCGCTGACAACGACGTTCAGCGCCGGGACCGTCCGCAGACGTCCGCAGCAGTTTGAGCGGCGATATCGAACGCCGCCGCGACGGCATCAAGATCATCGTGGTAGAGCGGATACGCAGACTTTCGCACGACAACGACTAAAGCGGAAACGCAGTGCACGCGGTGCCGTGGACGCTGCGCGACGCCGCATCATTCACCCCGCATGAATTGCTTCGGCCGGCCAGTCGTCGCCGTTGCACGTGCACCACACCGACCTCACCGACCAGCCTTCGTCGCCGTAGTCGTGTCCTACAAGGTCCGTGTACGTGAGGTGACGAGCTTGAATATCCACAACAGCAGCGCTGCGCCGACTAGTGCGCCCAGGAACGCATGCTTGATCGGAGGGTGGATATCGAACTGGTGCGGCGGGAACACGACGCTGCCCAATGTGCCGCCGACATACGCGCCGACTATGCCGAGCACCGCGGTTGCGATAAAGCCCATGGGCTGCCTGCCCGGCACGACAGCTCGCGCTATCAGACCGACGACGAGACCGAGAACGATCATCCAGATGATGTGCAGAACCATGACGAGTCTCCTCTGATAGCGAATGACGGCAGGATCGTCCGGCCGCCAGGCCGCAGTTTCGGATACCGCGTGAGCGGAATTCCAAACCTGAAGCTGGGGGCGACGTCGGGCCCGGTCGTTGCTAGCGTGGTTGCTCACCTCCGCGAATCTGGCACCTTCGCTGTCGCGTGGACATTGGCGGACTTACGTGCGGGCCAGTCCAAACCAGTCCGCAGCCTGCGATGTCAGCTGCTGGAGGCTCCGCAACTCGGCACGACATGGTCGTTGGTGATCCCGTGCAGGTACCAGTTGTTGTTCACGTTGGCCAGCTGGACCGAAATTTGGGATGCCGCCGCGGCGTGAGTGGTGTTGTCGGCGTTGACGTACCAGAAGTGGTTGTAGGTGTAACAGACGTTCAGCGCGGCCGCGCCGTCCTTGACCGACTGCACATCGACGGTCCCGAGCTTGAGGCCGTCGTTGTAGTGGCTCGTCTGATCTTGGGCGTCGTATTCGCCCTGCCTACCCAATCCTTGTGCCGCACTGCGCAGGGCGTTGAACTGATCGGCACCCAGATTCGGCTCGACGACCGCAGAAAGCTGCGTGGCGGCCGGGCCGCCCTGGGAGTGATCGGCGTTGTAGGCGCTGACCGCCGGCCAGATGTCGTGGGTGTACCGGTCGATGATCTGCTGGTTCACAGTGGGGTCCGCCTTCGCAGGATTACCAGGGGAGCTGCACGCCAGGAGCGCGACTATCGGCACGAGGGCGACGGCGAATTTCATGGCATCCTCAGAATATCGGTGAGCCCGTGGCCGGCGACCGGATCGACTCTGACCGGGTTGCCGGAGTCGGGTGCGTTCATCATGTAGCCGTTGCCGATGTAGATGCCGGTGTGCTCGGTGCCGGAGTTCGCGTCGGGCCGGAAGACCAGGACATCGCCGGGTTGCGCCTTGCCGACCACGGCGCTGCTCGGGACCAGGGACAAGTCCTGGGCGCGGGTGAAGTTCGGGTTGCCGTCGATCGCGTCGGTGCCCTGACCGACATCGAATCCGGCGCCTTGCTGCACGGAGTAGCGGACCAGGCCGCCACAGTCGTAGCCGTAGCGGTCCCAGTCGTGGTTCTGGTTGGCGCCCTGGCCGCTGTCTCCCTGACCCTGTGACGGGCCGTCCTTCGACTTGTTGGCTCCCCACGCGTACGTCGTGTTCTGTTGTCCCGCAGCGAATGCCAACGAGTCGATGGCCCTATCGCCAGTCGGTGTCCGTGGGTCCGGCAGGGGATCGCCCGGCTTGAAGTGCGCCAGTCGCTGGTGCCATTCGTCGGCGCTCAATCCGGCCAGCAGCGGTGAAGGAGTGAGGTTGTCCGACAGGTGATGGCTGATGTCGGGTGAGCCGTTGTCCTTCGTCGCCTCGGTGGGGAACGGTGGATGGCCGCCCTTCGTCGACAACGGCAGCTGGTCGGCCGGCGTCGTCTTGCCGTCGCCGGGGCCTGGTGCTTGCGGTATTTCGCGTCCGTTTTGGTCGAGCTTGGCGTCGCCGACCGCGCCGCGCATCGCGGTGGCCAGTTCGTGGTCGGTGGTGTGCGCCTTGGTTTTCACCGTGTCGAGTTCGCTCTGCAGAATCTGTTGCTCCAACTGGGCTTCGGTCGATCCCATCAGCAGCCCGGCGGTGCCGATGTCGACCTTCCAGTCGTTGGTGATCGTGAAACCCAGCCCGGAAGCGGTCTGGTCGACCTCGCTCATCATGCCCTTGGTGATCTGCACGTCCTCCCAGGCGTCGCACACCGCCGACGCCACCCGCGCAGACTCGCGCCCGTCCGCCTCGATGTCGGTGCGCGCCCGGCCCAGACTGGTGTGAAAAGCGGTCCCCGCCTCGCCCTCCCAGTCGGAGAGCCCCTGTCCGACCTGACCCAGATCATCGCCGAACCTCTGCAGGGTGCCGGCACGCCCGTTGGCCACCTGGAAAACCTTGAGGACCGCTGCGGGATCCCAGCGGCGCACATCGTCGGGAGTCAGGTCGGCCATCGCTCCAGCGCTTTCATCAACTCCGAGAGGGCATCAGGCCAGAACTTAGTCCATCTTTCGCTGACGGGTCCCCGTTTGGTTGCGCCGCAGTCTCGACGACGGCGGTGACGCAGGTGCCGCGTCCGGGTGCGGTGTCGATCGTGACTATCCCGCCGATGGCTGACACGCGGTCGGTCATATTGGTCAACCCGGTGCCGACGGTTGCGGACTCGAATCCGCGGCCGGTATCGCTGACCGCGAGGGTCAGTGTCTGCGCGTCGGCGTGGGCGGCGATCGTCACGGCAGTGCCGGGGCCGCCGTGCTTGATGGCGTTCTGCAGCGCCTCGCTGCAGCAGAAGTAGAGCGCGGCTTCGATCGACGCGGGGTAGCGGCCGAGGTCTTGCAGGTCGAGTTGAATCGGGATCGGGGCGTGCGCGGCGACCGCCGACAAGGCCCGGGAAAGACCCCCGCTGACCAGCGACGGAGGGTAGATACCGTGCGCGAGCCGGCGGATCTCGGCGATCGCATTTTCCAGCAGTCCGGATGCCTCAGCGAGCAGCGGCTGATGTTTGCCTTGTTCAGCGTTGCGGGCGAGTTGGATGAGCACCGCCAGAGCGACCAGGTGTTGCTGGGCGCCGTCATGCAGGTCGCGTTCGAGGCGGCGCCGTTCCTCGTCGGCGGCCGTGACAAGCCGGCCGCGTGACGCCTCGACTTCGGCGGCGCGCTCGGCGAGCATCTGCTCCGACACCGCCAGCGCCGCGGCGTTGTTCCACGCGATCACCAGGATGTGAAAGGCATTCATCGGCAACGCGATGACGATGAATGCGTGCTCGATCCAGCGCGGCGGTGGCGTGGCGAAGTGCGCGAAATGCTGAAAACGGGCTACCGAGGCCAGAGCCAGTACGCAACCGGCTGTGATGACGGCGAAAACCAGCCCTCGCTGCCAGCGCATGTAGGGCTGGGCGAACACGACTGGTACCAGGGCAGCGAGCACCATCGCCGGCAGCAGGTTGGGTGCGACGAACGTGATGAGAAAAACGGCGACCCAGTTGCCGATACACGCCACGGTGATCGATTGCTGATATCTACCGCGACGCGCCAACGCCAGCGCGACCGCCAGCACGAGACATTGCGCGGTGGATATCGCGGCGATGGCCAGAAACCAGGCGGACCGCAGAAAACACAGGTATTGCCACAGGGACAGCACCACCCCGGCACCGAAATACATGGCGAAATAACCGGCCAGGAACAGCTGAAAACGTTCCACCGTAAACCGATGAATGAGGTCATGGCCGAGCAGCGACGACGATCGCACTGCCGCATCCAACAGGACTTTCGGCACCCGCCAGTAGGGCACCGATTCGGCTGGCGTCGGGGGGCTTAGTGGCTTGCTTTCCATAACCGCGTCAGTAGATCCGGAGTCAGGTGTTCTTTGTGTAAGTAGGCCGCGGCACCGCAATCCGCGACGTCCGGCGGAAGGTCCTCAACGTCGTATGTCGACGTCAACAGGACGACCAAGTCTGGATGTGCGGCGCGTAGTCGCCGGGTGGCTTCGATACCACCCATTCCCGGCATGTGGATGTCCATCAACACGATCCCAGCACTGCCGTCCGGAATGAGTTCGATTGCGGATTCCCCGGTTTCGCAATCGCCGGCCATTGCGAAATCCTCGGTGGCCGCCACCGCGGCGGCCGTAGCGCGCCGGAAACTGGCCTGGTCGTCGACCACCCAGACCGGCACCCGCTCGTCCGCCATCTCCGGATGATGCGGCACGCCGGTGTCCCGCACGATGGTGTACACACCACTGTTTTCATGGTGCGCCCATCACTTCTCGTGCGTCGAGCTGTTGTCGCCGAGGAACATCAGCACCGCCTTGACCCGGCGGTCGACGGAGTCGTCGACGGTCAAACCGAGCTTGGCAAAGATGGAATTGATGTGCTTTTCCACCGCCCGCTGGGTCAGCACAAGCCGTTGCGCCACCGTGCGGTTGCTGAGACCGGTGGCCAGTTCGGCGAGCACCTCGCGCTCTCTGGGTGTCAGCCGGCTGAGCGTCTCGGCAGAGCTCGGCTGAGCGAGCAGTGCCTCGACCACGAGCGGATCCAGCACCGTCCCACCTGCGGCGACCTGGTGGACCGCCTCGCTGAGCTGGTCGAAGTGTGAAACGCGTTCCTTCAGCAGATAGCCGCGGGCCGCGGTACCGCCGTCCAGCAACCCCGTCACGTAGTGGGGATCCGCGTATTGCGACAACACAATCACCCCGATGTCCGGATGCGCGGTCCGCATCCACCGGGCCAATCGAATGCCCTCGTCCGTCGACGTCGGTGGCATCCGCACATCGGTGAACAGCAGGGTCGGATGATGCTTTTCGATGAGTTCGACGGCGGAGTCATAATCCTCAGCGATGCCAACGACATTCACATCCGCGTCGGTGGACAACGCCCGGTGCACGCTGTCTCGCACTAACAGGCTGTCTTCGGCAATGACGACCGAAATTGGACCACTCACCGCGATGTCATCCTTTCTCGATCTTGAGGATAATCAACCGATATCGCCACTGGAAGCTGTCGATCTTGATTGCCCAAACTATTCGCGTATTTGCGCCGGGCCGCTAGAGTACTGCACTACTTAATTTCGCGACGCAAGCCGGTAGGGCCACGCGCTGATAAGGCGCGCCAGGCGATCGCTTCGAAGCCGTTGTGTGAAATGGCAATTCAATTCTCGCGCTGCGATGGACCGGGCCGGCAGGTGCAGACGCGGGGGGGTACGCACCACCACAGGTGTGGTGCGTGCTTTCTGGCCGCCGACTTGTCGTGCGATGAGACTCAACGTTTATCCGAGCATGTCCGCCAATCGCGGCACGCAATTAGTCAAGGAGGCGAAATGTCGCAATCTACAACGACATCCGCGAGCACCCCCGACGTCGTTCAGGAAGCTGCACCGACTCCGGGAAACGACGGGATATCTGCTGCGCCCGTTCTGATCACCGCGCAGGAGGTGCTGTTCAGCACCCGGGTGGCCCTGTTGCTACGAAAGGCGTCCACCCCCCACCGGTGGATCGATGCGATTCGCGCTGCCGCTAGCTCGGTGCACCTGCCGCCACCGCGCCAGCGTTACTCGGTGGACACCGCCTACATCGAGCGGGCGCGCATGGCCCGCGAAATGGACCGGCTGTGAGCGCCTTCCAGTATGACTGGTCCGGCTCGCCCCGGCTCGATGCGCTGATGCACGAGCTCGGGACGAGTCTGCGCCGCGAATTCGACCACCGTGAACTCAGTCCGACGGCCGCGCCATCACCGAATCCGGAGCCGCCCAGTCGGTGGATACCTTCCGATGCCTGATGCGCCAGACGCCCTCGTCGGGCGCGAATGTGTCGCGGTACCGAGACGACACCTGCACGTGGTCTTGCGTGACCCCGTCGAAGAACAGGTCGGCGACGTTGTGCCGGACGATCGGGATGACGGCATCATCGTGTGTTGGTGAAGAAACGTGATGTCGCCGGATCGTTCGATATAGAGCTCGGCTATCGCCTGGAATGCCTTGCCCCGATGCGTATTCGATCGACGAGCTGTTGGCGTGCTACAGGGCGGCCACGGCATCACTCCGCGGCTTCACTCCGCGGCACCGCCCGTGGAATCGCGCCCTGGCTGCCTACAAGATGTCCGCTATCTGCCTCACCGGCGCGCCGACGGCGTGAGCACCGAGCAACTCGACGATGGACCTGTCCTCGCACGTTAATCGGCTTGCGCCGCTTACGGGCACCATGGGGGAATCGGGCAGAAATTGAGGCCCGGTGGCGTCGGTGGTTCAGGTCCCTCGACAATGTTGTCCGGGCACCCGCCGTAATACCCGGGCGGACACTGCTCGTGATACTCGTGGCAGACGCTCAGGTCCCAACCTGTAGCTCTCAGGCCAGGCCAGACGTATTGGCCTGGGCACCACCGTGATGCCTGGGCGGGACCCGCGCCGAGCACCCCCGCGACACCACCCCACAGCAGTACACTCGCTGCTGCCCCGACGATTAATCGCTTCATAGTCAGGCGAATTATCCGCCTCACAGCAAACTAAAGATAGGGAATACGCCGAACTAACGTGGAACGTCACGCACCATGGCCGAATCCGGAGCCGCCCAATCCGTAGACACTTTCCGATGTTTGATTCGCCAGGTGTCGCCGTCGGGAACCAGGATGTCGCGGTACCGGCCGACGTGGTCGAGGCCTACCTGGGTCACGACGGTGAAGTAACACGACACCTGCGCGCGGTCTCGAGTCACCTCGTCGAACAACACGTTGGCGACGTTGTGCCGGACGATCGGCTTGACGCCCGCGGCGACGGCGATGTTGCCGCGTGACGCCGCCGAGGAAGGCGACGATCTCGGATCGGCCGCACAGCGGTTCGAGGCCGCGGATCTCCAGAACGCCGTCCGCGCAGAAGGTGTCGGCGAGGTCGTCGAGCCGTCCGGCGTCACCCGACCAGTTGTACCGCGCGAGAGTGTCACGGATCCGCTCGCGGACGACCAGCTCCCAGATCTCCACCGTCGTCACGCCTCAGGATGACGGCATTGTGTGCTGGTGAAGAAACGCCAGCGCCTGCGGCGGGAAAAGCTCCAGCGGAAGCGACGTCGTGCTCGACAGGCGTCGGGTCTGGATGAGTACCGCGGACCCGACGACGCGCGGGGGGCGGAGCGCTGCGTAGTCGATGACCAGCGTGCTGATGGGCGTGACGAGCAGCAGCTCGTTTGCTCCGAATCCGGACGCCCAGACCGATCCCGGCGCCATCATCGCCGCTTGGGCCGTGCTTCGTCGCCACAGAAGAAGCATGAGAATGACTGGAAAGAAAAGGGCAATCACCAGCCAGGTGATGTTATGCGTTGGGTCGGCGACGACCGCGAAAATGAGCAGCGCCAAACAGATCGCCCAGATAATCCCCAGCCGGATAAGCCCCGGGGTACGGAACAGGGTGGTCTGGTACAACCGCCGGCCGTCGCCGGGGCCCGCAACCCACACGTGGTGAACCGGCGGGATCGGACGTTGCGGCAATTGCGGGGCTCCCACATCGAGAACCATAACCGGACGCGGGCTTCGGGTGGCAGCATCTACAAGGGCCACCATCAAGCGACGGACGCTCATTGTTTGTTTGCTGGTCACCAGAGGGCGGGCTGTGTCTGCGAGCCTTGACACCACGCACCGCGGAAAGGGTCGTCATGACAGAACACTTGCGTGCTTACAACAGCCTGTGGCAGGTCCGTAGCGACTCCTGGTGCCGATTGGAGGAGGCCGCTGATCGGCTGACGCGCCCGGACACCGCGGGAAAGCTGAAAGAGAAATGCATCGCCTCCTGCCAGGAGCTCCTGAACCAGTTGAGCTCCTTGGAGCCCTACTGGGCCTACCCCGGCACGCCGCAATTTGCCCGCGTGCAAAGGCTTTTCGCTGCCGGTAGTTACGACAAGTTCTGCCAGTTGGTTGCCCGGATCAACCGGGCGCTGACTCAGGAGTCGTACCGCACCGGCGATGTCGAGAACGCCGGCGCCGATGAGCTGGACATGTTCCCGTCCGACCCGCGGCAACTCGAAGGTCAGACCGAGGCAGAGCGCGAACGCCCCTACTTCGAGGTGCTCGTCGTCGAGAAGATGACCGAAGCCCAGGAGCGTGCGCTGCGTAACGAGGTCCGCAAGTGGCGGCGTCCGGACGACGAATTCGTCTACGAGCTCGTAGTGGTGGCCAGCGGTGACGAGGCGCTGATCGCAGCACGGCTCAACGTGAACCTGCAGGCGGTGGTGATTCGGCGGCGCTTCTCGCACAAATCGACCCGCGATCTGTCATCGCTGTCGGAGTTCGTCGACACCGGGGTGTCGAATGACCTGGCGGACCACTACTCACCCGAAGAGCGTGCCCAGATTCTGGCCACGTCGCTGGGCAAGCTGCGCCCCGAGCTCGACCTCTACCTGATGACCGAGATCGAGGTCGAGGACATCGCCGGCCGGCTGGGCCAGTACTTCCGCCGGGTGTTCCACGCCCGGGAGGGCATGCTCGAGCTGCACCTGTCGATCCTGCACGGCGTGGCCGCGCGTTACCGCACACCGTTCTTCAGCGCGCTCAAGCAGTACAGCCACCGGCCTACCGGTGTCTTCCACGCGTTGCCGATCTCGCAGGGCAAGTCGATTGTCAACTCGCACTGGATCAAAGACATGGTCGGCTTCTACGGCCTGGAAGTGTTCATGGCCGAGACGTCGGCGACGTGCGGCGGTCTGGACTCGCTGCTGGAGCCGACCGGCCCGCTTCGTGAGTCCCAACAGCTCGCGTCGAAAGCCTATGGCTCACGGCATACCTACTTCGTCACCAACGGAACGTCGACCGCCAACAAGATCGTCACCCAGGCGGTGGTGGCCCCCGGCGACATCGTGCTGCTCGACCGGAACTGCCACCAGTCACACCACTACGGCATGATGATGGCCGGCGCGAATGTCGTTTATCTCGAGGCCTATCCGCTGAACGACTACTCGATGTACGGTGCGGTGCCGCTGCGCGAGATCAAGTCAAAGCTGTTGGCGCTCAAGCGGGCCGGCAAGCTCGATCGCGTCAAGATGATGTCGCTGACGAACTGCACCTTCGACGGGATCGTCTACGACGTCGAGCGGGTGATGGAGGAGTGCCTCGCGATCAAGCCCGACCTGGTGTTCCTGTGGGACGAGGCGTGGTTCGCCTTCGCCCGGTTCCACCCGGTGTATCGCACCCGCACCGCGATGGCCTCCGCGGCGGCGGTGCGCGAACGGCTGCAGAGCCCGGAATACAAGGCGCAGTTCGAGACGTACCTGGCCGACCAGAACACCGAAAAGCCCAGCGACGACGACCTTCTGAACCGTCGGCTGATGCCCGACCCGGCGCGGGCACGGGTGCGGGTGTACGCCGCGCAGTCGACCCACAAGACGCTGACCTCGCTGCGGCAGGGATCGATGATTCACGTCTACGATCAGGACTTCGACCAGAAGGTCGCAGTGCCGTTCCATGAGGCCTACATGGCGCACACCTCGACCTCGCCCAACTACCAGATCCTGGCGTCGCTTGACCTGGGTCGTCGTCAGGTGGCCCTGGAGGGCGCCGAGTTGGTGCAGCGGCAAATCGAGAACGCCATGCAACTGCGCGATGCGATCGACAACCATCCCTTGCTCAGCAAGTACATGAATTGCCTTGGCACGGCGCATCTCATCCCGGACCAGTTCCGCCCGACGGCGATCGACCAACCGCTGCGTTCCGGTTTGCGCAACATGATGGCGGCATGGCATGACGACGAGTTCGTGCTCGACCCGTCACGAATCACGTTGTCCATCGGGCGTACCGGCTACGACGGCGACACGTTCAAACGCGAACAGCTGATGGATCGCTACGGCATTCAGATCAACAAGACCTCGCGCAACAGCGTGTTGTTCATGACGAACATCGGCACCACGCGTAGCTCGGTCGCGTTCCTGGTCGAGGTCTTGGTCAGCATCGCCACCGAGCTCGATCAGGCGATCTCCGAGATGAGCCTGGGTGAACGCGAACACTTCGAGCGGGCGGTGTACCGGCTGACCGAACGTCCAGTGCCGCTGTGCAATTTCAGCGGATTCCACCCGGCGTTCCGGGATCACAGCGGCGCCGAGCCGACGCCCGAGGGCGATGTCCGTCGCGCGTTCTACCTCTCGTACGACGACACGAACTGCGAATACCTCATGGGTGAGCAGATCGACGAAAAGCTGGACGCCGGAATCGATGTCGTGTCGGCAACGTACGTAACCCCCTACCCCCCGGGCTTCCCGGTGCTGGTGCCCGGCCAGGTGTTCAGCCGCGAGATCCTGCAATTCATGCGCGACCTGGACACCAAGGAGATCCACGGCTACGAGCCGAACTTCGGCTACCGGGTGTACACCGAGAAGGCGATCGAGATGGTGGCCGCCGCGGCGGGTCTGCCGTCCAACGGTCACCGCATCGAGGCTGAGACGTCGAAGACGAAGAAGAAGCCGGCCAAACGCGGTGGCAATGGCCACGATTCGGGTCCTGTCGAGGTTGGGCAGGACGAGCTGCTCGGCGAGCGCCAGCCCGGCGACGCGGTGACCGCCGACTAACCGAACGGCTCGCCGTCGAACCGTTCGCGAGTGGCGAGTTCGGCGACGCTGGCCCGCCTGAGCTTCGTCAGCTGTTTGCGCGGCTTGCCCAACGGCAGCAGTGCGGCGAGAGCGAATGACTCGGGCACGCCCAATAACTCTCGGACCCTGGGCTCCTCGCTGATGGCGCTGGTGGTGATGGTCCCGCCGTACCCTTCGTTGCGCGCGGCCAGCAGGATGTTCCACACCAGCGGGTAGACCGATGCGCCGCTGACCACCCCGATCCGGTGCAGGTCTTGATCGACTGCGGCGACGACTTCGAGGTCGACGAAGACCGCCAGCACCACCGCGGCATCGAGCAGTGGCGCGGTCATCTGCGACGGCGCCTCGGTGGTCGCGATCTGTTCAGCTGTCACCTTCGGCGGGTGTAGCGGGTTCCAGGGGCTCTCACCGTTCTGCAGCTGGGCGATATACCGTCGCGCGCTCGGAATGGACAACTCCGCCAATGCTTCCCGGGTCCCGCGGTCACGGATGACGATCACCCGGGCACCCTGGCGGTTGCCGCCACTGGGCGCAAAGCGCGCATTGTCGAGAATCCGCTCGAGTACGTCGTCGGGCAGCGGGTCGCCGGTGTAGTCGCGCACTGCGGCCGTGGTGCGCATGACGTCGTAGATGTCCACGAGTCCATAGTGGTGTGTCCGGGCCTCTAGAGTCCATGGCATGAGGAATCGAGTGGACGCCCGTCGGCGCGACGTCGCGTTCAGCGTGTTGGGCGGCCCGACCACAGTTGTCGACTACGGCGGCCGGCGGATCCTGATGGACCCGACCTTCGACGAGCCCGGTAAACACGACTACCTGACCAAGACGGTCGGCCCGGCGGTACCCGCCGCCGCGCTGGGAGCCATCGACGTGGTGCTGGTCAGCCACGACCAGCATCCGGACAATTTCGACAACGAGGGCCGGCAGGTGGCGCTCGCCGCGCCGCTGGTGCTGACGCACCCGGGCGGCGCGCAGCGGCTCGGCCCGCCGGCCGTGGGTCTCAAGCCATACGAAAGCTTCGAGCTTCCGGCCGTCGACGGCACCAAAGCGGTTACGGTGCAGGCGGTTCCGGCCGTGCACGGTCCTGCCGACGGGCAGCGCGATGCCGGCGGCCATGTCAACTGCGAGGTCACCGGTTTCGTGCTCTCGGGTCCGGGCTTGCCGACGGTGTATCTCAGCGGCGACAACGCTTCGATCAGCGCGGTCAAGGAGATCGCCGATCGGGTGGGCAACGTCGACGTGGCGATCATCTTCGCCGGTGCGGCCAGGGTGCCGGCGAAGGAGCGCGGCCGTCCGCTCACCATGACGGGGCAACGGGCCGCGGCGGCCGCCGAAATACTGGGCGCCCGGCTGGTCATCCCCGCCCACGTCGACGGCTGGGCGCACTTCAGCGAAGGAGTCGGCGAATTCGGCGGCGCCTTCGACGAGTCGGGAATCCTCGACCTACTCGCGGTGGCTCCCTACGGCGAGTGGATCGTTCCGTCCTGGTTGTAGCTAATCTTTGGCGCCGAACGTCGAATTGTTGGGGCATTCAGTAAGAAAACTCGACAACAAGTAGACGTTCGAGCGCATTCACCTAAAGCCAGCGACGTCTAGCCGCGCACTGTCGAGATGGTCCACGCCGGCAGGATCGGTGCGCGGGTGAGGAAATGGTCGCCTTGACCGATGCTGCGCAGCAGAGCCTGGGTGCGCATGATGCAGCAGCCCATCCGCGCCATCGCGAAAATCTCGAACCACTCGAGGGCGACCAGCGGTCGGCCGATCATCTCTTCGAAGCGGTGGATGACCTGCTCGCGGCTGTCGAAGCCGGGCAACTCGGGGTCGGCGTCAATGCCGTTGACTTCCAACATCTGTCGGCGGGTGGCCAGCCACCACGCGAAATCCGTTTCGGCCGGACACAGGCAGGCCTGCTCCCAGTCCAGAACGCCGACGATCTGCCCGTCGTCGCCGAAGATGGCGTTGGACAGCCGGGCGTCGTTCCAGCACACCGCGGCGTCGCCGGTCTGCTCCGGTTGGTGGCGCCGCAGCCAGTCGAACGCCTCGGTCATCACGTCTGGAATCTGATTGTCGGTGCCCCAGGCCGCATACTCCTGCCACCACGCCAGCTCCGCGGAAACGCCTGTGCCGGTTGGCCGGTGCAGCCAGGTCGCCTCGTTGACCGGGACGCGCTGCAGAGCCGCAAGCGTCTCCAGGAACGAATCGTGGGCCCGACGCTGCACCTGCGGCCCGGCATCATGCAGCCATCCCCGGGTGGCATATGTGGTGTCCGACGGGGTGTGCCCGACGATGCGCGGCATCACCAAAAACCTGGAACCGATCCACGACTCGTCGGGCTCGTAGACGATCGGTGACGGCGTCGCGATCCCGTGCTGGTGCAGCAACTCCTGGGTACGCGTCTGCGCGTCCAGGTCGTACTCCGGGTAGATGCCGCCGCCCGCGGGAGGAATCCGCAGCACGTACTCGCTGGACTGGCCCGCCACGTCGGCGGCGAACACCAGGCTCTCACTCGACCACCCGGCCGCGCGATTGGCCGCTTCCAGCTCCGACACCGCTGCCTGGCCGCCGAATCGGTGGCTGAACCACGCCTCGAGCCGGGCCCTGGTGTCCGCCAGATCGCGTTGAATGAGCGCGATTCCTGCCATGCCACCCAGATTTACATACGGAGGGACAGATGTAAATGATCGATCCTTTACGTTTGATGCCCGGGCTGTAATACCCTCGCAGGGTGACTTCGCCGCAACCGCTCACCTTCGGAGCGATCGATGACGCGTCGTTGCCGCTGGCGGTGCTGGCCCATGGCTTTCCGGATACGCCGTTCACCTGGCGTCACCTCGGCCCCGCCTTGGCGCGCCGCGGCTATCGGGTGGTGGCTCCGTGGCTGCCCGGGTACGACGCGCCGACCGACCAGCCGATCAGCGTCGGAACCTACGTTCGCCACCTGCTTGACGTACGTCGCCACTACGACGCGGATGACCGCGCGCTCCTGGTCGGCCACGATTGGGGCGCGCAAGCCGGATACGGGGCGGTAGCCACCGAACCGGAAGCATTCGAATGCTTTGTCGCGCTTGCTGTTCCGCCGGTCGCTGCAATGATCGCCGGCTTGTTCAGCCACGCCCAGCTCAAGCGGTCGTTCTACGTCTACTTCATCCAGCAGGTCGGCATGGCGGAAGCCGCGTTGGTGGCGCCCGGGTTCTGGGAGTCGCTGTGGGCGGATTGGTCACCGGGCTATGACGCCGGCGACGACATCGCCGAACTGCGGCGCCACGTGACTGCCGATAACATCGCGAACGTTGTTGCGCCGTATCGGGCCTCGCTCAATCCGCAATTCGCCGACCCGAACGCGGAAGCCGAAACGGCAGCCACCATGCAAACGCCGCCGGTGCCGACGCTGTATCTGCACGGCGCCAACGACGGAGCGGTCGGCGCTGAGCTGCTCGGCGACCTCAGCCCGCACTTTCCGGCTGACGGGTCCGCTTTTGAGATCGTCGACGGCGTCGGTCACTTCCTGCATCTGGAAAAGCCGGAGCTGATCGCCGCGAAGATCAACAACTGGCTGGACGACTAGTTCCGCAGTTGATATCGCATGTGGCCACTTTTCCGAACCACATGCAATGGTCAGCCGCGAGGTGCAGGCGTGACGGTTGTGACTCGCCCCCAGCCCGGCCGCATGCCGTAGCTCGGCGAGAAACCGGTCCGGTGTGTCGTCGCCGATCACATAGTGGCACACAGCGATTCGCACCACGGCCGACGCGGCGATCTCAGCCTGCTCGCCGCCGATGATCCGCGCGATGCGATCACGCATGATCGGCAGCACACGTTTCATCTGTTGCAGAACGTGTTCGGGCTCGGTCTCGGCTAACGAGGCCAGCGAATAGCTGCTCTGAAAGTCGACGACGAATCGCAGTGCGGCATCGAGCCGGTCGGCGCCGCTGAGTCCGGCGATCGCGGTGGCGATGCCGGCGTCGAAGTTGTCCTGCTCGTAAAGGCCGAACGCCTCGAGCAGCCCCTCTTTGGAGCCGAAGTAGCGATACAGCGTCGGGCGTGACACCTTGGCCTGCGCGGCCACGTCGGACAGCTGCAACCGCCGCCGGCCATCGCGCGCCAGCACGACGAAGGTGGCGGCAAGAATCCGTCGTCGCGTCGACTGCTCGGCGTCGACGGTGTGCACGGAAGCCACCATCGTGTCCTTTACATCTAAGGGGTCAAATGTCACACTGAGCCTACCGCTGGCCCTGGGCGATTGAAAGGTAGCGACGGTGACCAACCTCGTGGTCCGCAAGATCCCGTGGGAGTTCGACGCGAGCGTGCCGTTCATGTGGCAGCCCGACAACCCGAATTTCGGTCTGTTCTGCAACGCGTTCACGTTCATCGCCGTCCCGTTCGAGCGCTACATCGTCAACGTGGTCCGCAAGGCTTCCGACAAGCTGCAGGAGGACCCGGACGTCGCCGCCGAGGCCGAGGCGTTCTTGCGGCAGGAGGCGCAGCACGCGTCCGCGCACCGCAAACACATGCTGGCGCTGGTGCAGCGTTACCCCGAGCTCGAACGGTGCTACGAGGACGCCTGCCGCGCCTACGACCAGTTGCTCGAGGAGCGGCCGATCGAATTCCACGCCGCCTACATCGCCAACCTGGAGGCGACGTTCACCCCGTTGTTCAAAGTCATTCTGGACAACCGTGATTCGCTGTTCGGCGCGGGTGACCAGCGCGTCGCCTCGCTGATGATGTGGCACTTCGTCGAGGAGATCGAACACCGCAGCTCCGGATTGATTCTGTACCGGCACATCAGCCCCGACCCGTGGTACCGGACCAAACACATTCGCGACACCTTCAGCCACGTCGGCGCCGTATCCGAATCGATAGCAAAGGTTTTCGACGAGGTCGTTCCGTTCGAAGACCGCGGTGCCTCGGCGCAGGAGCTGCTGTCGATCTCTCTGCTGTACGGCGAGTTCACCTTTCGCGGACCGGGCGGCCGCCGCCGGCGGGCCCGCCGCGGTGGTCCGCCGACGCTGTTCGGCGATGTCCCGACCCGCCAACTGTTCGCGATGGTATGGCGGCTGCTGTTGTCGCAGGCGCCGCATCATGATCCGGCCGACCAACCGCTGCCGGATTGGGCGGACACCTGGATGCGTGAATACGAGCAGGGTAGTGATATGACCAAGTTTTATCCCCGTCCCGTCCCCCAGCAGTGAGGTAATCGATTTGCTGTCAACGAACTACGGCGCCTTGGTGCCCGAGGATGAGCTGCTCACCCATCAGATCGTTGACACATTCGCCACGGTGAGCCAGTCGGACCCGTCGTGGACGGAGAAGATCTGGACGATCGCGCACGCGCGCGACAACTCGCTGCAGGTCGTCCTCGGGATCGGGAAGTACACCAACCGCGGCGTCTTCGACGGTGCCGCCGGTGTGTGCCGCGGCACCGAACAGTGGACGGTGCGCGCCGGCCGCCGGTTGTCGTCGGCGTCGGCGAGCACCGAAGTCGGGCCGATTCACTATCGGGTCGTCGAACCGTTGCGGGCCATCCGGGTGAGCCTGGACGCCAACGAGCATGCGCCGATCGCGTTCGACGTGGAACTTCGCGGAAGTTTCGACGCGTCGCTCGAGGATCCCTGGCCGGACCGCAGCCCGGACGGATACCGGGTGACGCACAACATCCTGCGCTACCACCAGGTCGGGGTGGCGTCGGGCTGGGTCGAAGTCGAGGGCGAGCGCACCGAAATCGCTGCCGACGAATGGATTTCGATCCGCGACCACTCCTGGGGCCTGCGTCCCGGCATCGGCAAGCCGATTCCGGGACTGCCGCGCGGCAGCCGCAAGATCAAGCAGATGTTCATGACGTGGCTGCCGATGACCCTGACTCGGCCCGACGGATCGGCCTACTCGCTGTTCGTGATGTATCAGGAAGAGCGTGGTGACGGGTTCACCGAGATCCGTTGCCAGGCAGAACAACAGAACCCCGACGGCACCTCGCACCGGTTCCCGTCGGTCGAACAGGACATGCACTTCGAAGACGGCAACCGGCGGTTCACGCACGGAACGATCACCCTGATCGATACCGACGGCTCCAAACGCCCGCTGACGGTCACCGCCGCCGGCCCCACCGGCTTTCACCTCGGCACCGCGGGCTACTACGGCTGGAACGACTGGGTGTACGGCCAGTGGGTCGGCGACCTGAAGGTCGAGGGAAGCCATGTCACCGACTGCGACAAGCCCGAGAACGCCCGTCAGCTGCACCAGTTGCGGGACCTGCTGGTTCGGATCGACGATCCGGTCGGCGGCGGCACCGGCCTGGGCAACGCCGAAACCTTCGCCATGGGCGCATTCCCGGAACGCGGGCTGACCGACGAAAACTCTTTTCTGTGAACGGAAATTGACGAGACATCGCGCGGGTGTGCTTCTAGCCCGGACGAGAGTAGGGTCGGCACTGTCGGTGGTGCTTCGCACGCGAAATTGAGGTTGTCGTTCAAAGGATTTGGTTGGCTTGACCGGAGGCATATTCTCGGCTGTCCGGTCCTCGACGGTCGACGCCCTACGGCTTTTGATGGAGAAGTCGACCACCCAGGCGCCTTCGGTGTCGTTCATCGTTGTCGAGCCGGCCGACCACATGAGTCACGAGCGGCTACAGCGATGGGTGGGCTCGTCGTTGCCGCAATTGACTCGCTTCCGCAGCAGGCTGGTGGACAGGCCGTTGGGACTGGGCCCGCCATTTTGGACCGAGATCGACAGGTATGACCCGTCGTCGCAGATTCACCGGGCAATGCTTCAGGCGCCGGGAAGTCAGCGCGAATTCGCCGACCTGATCGCGCATTTGAGTGCGGAATCAGGTCGTCAACGCGAAATGCTGTGGGAGGCGTGGAGCATTGACGGACTGTCGGGTGGCCGGTGGGCGCTGGCGCTGCGCCTGTCGCCGGTACTGAGCGAGCGCGGCGTCGGTGCGGCGGCCATCTGGTCCCGGTTACTGCGCTCCGATCCCGGCCACGACGGCAGCGACGATCAGCCAAGACAACCGAGTCCGGGCAAACCTGCGGTGGGTGAACTCGTAGCCGAGGTGATCAGCGAGCTTCTCGAGTTCCAGTTCAAAGGTGTCTACCTCGTCGCGCAGACCGTCTCCGGTCTGCTGCACGTGGTGCGCAGGCAGCTGGGCGGGTGCATCCCGTCGACGAACGCGATGCGGTGCCGCCGGCGGTGTCATCGATGCGTGGTCCAGTTCCACGCAATGCGTTCAGCGCACCCCTGACCGGCCGCCGGGCCGTCGCGTTCGCCTCGATCTGGCAAGCCGATCTGGAGACGGTCAGCACCGCGTTCGGCGGCGACGTCACGAATGTATTGCTGGCCGCCTGCACTCTGTCGCTGCGTGCTTGGCTACAGCACTACGACACCGTGCCCGACGATCCCCTGGCGATGTGGATGCCGACTCACGCAATCAAGCGCCGCGCCCGCCGAAGATCGAGAGTTGCCGATCGCGGGTCAGATCCGCATTCCGGTGCAGCTCGGCGATCCCATCGAGATACTGACCAACCTCCACACTGCTACCGAGCGGATGAATACCGCACATTCTCACGATGACGAACAGCAACACTTCACCGGTAACGCCATCACGTCGTTGATCCCGTCGACGATGCTCCACGCGGGTATGCGAATCGTCAAACAACTGGATGTGCGGCAACGACTGACACCGATCTCTCATGGCAGTGTCTCGTCCGATTCGGGGCAGTCGTCACCCGCGTACTGCGCCGGCGCCATGGTCGTCGGTATGCACACGGTGACGCCGCTGCTGGAAGGTTGTGGGTTGACCATCACGCCAACGACCCACGGCGAACAGATGCATCTCAGTGTGTGCGTGTGTCCGGACAACGTGCCGGCGGTCGACGACATAGCGACCGGAATTGTCGATGCGCTCGACACCCTGGTGGCAGCCGCGCGCAAATCCCCTCGCGGACAAGGCCGCTCGGTCGTCACCGAGATGACAAAGCACACCCGCAAGAATCGGCACGCTCGCGGCTAGTGACCGTCGTGCGGGTCAGTCGTGCAATAGTCCGTCGATTGACGATGCGTTGTCCGGCGCTGCCGCGGACATCATGATGTCGTGTGCGTGCTCTGGGTCGGTGCGAGTCGGTACCACCAGGAGAGCGAGCTTGGTGCGATTGATGCCGACGACTTGGATGGTGTTGCCGGATTGCTGGTAGTAGCCGCGGAGTCCGACCATATCGTCGCCTGTCGGGAACTTGGTCGGCGCTGTCGCCCAGTCGGCGAAGTTGTATGTCACGCGATCGATTGGACCCAGTCGTACCGAGAGCACTGCCAATAAATCGGGAAGCTCGCTCG
The DNA here is from genome assembly GCA_963815995.1 of uncultured Actinomycetota bacterium. Classification (GTDB taxonomy): domain Bacteria; phylum Actinomycetota; class Actinomycetes; order Mycobacteriales; family Mycobacteriaceae; genus Mycobacterium. The sequence continues at coordinate 43,878 of CAWFIR010000016.1, read as the reverse complement.
GAAGGTCGTCACTGTGCGGCCACCACGCTCCGTCGACACTGCCGGCAGTGGATCCCTTGGGCTTCAACCGCAGGCGGGGTGTGATCAGGGGTCGGGTGTGCGTCGACTCTGTTGAGGTTTGGCCACGTTGTAGCGTCATGCGACGCTCCTGTCTTGGCCGCGAATCGACCAAATCATTCGAATCGGCAACGACACAATCTGAAACGGCTGCGTGCGAAAAATCGCCGACACTGACGACGCTACACGTCGCGTGTACTGTCGGCAGGGGAACCCTTTTGATATCTGCGGCTATTCCCGCGACGGCACGCGGCCGAATGTGCAATATGCGATCGCATCCGTACGTCGATCCTGGAATCCCACGTGGATCGACATCGAAGACAAGGAATCGCGCATGGACCGCCAGTGCAAACGGGAGGTCGCCGCGGAACTCGAAGTCGAGATCACCGACCCGACGACGTTGGAATTCCAGATTGCTGTCGCGCCGCACCCGAATACCGAAGTGTCAGAGCGATTGTCGTTTGCGTTGGACGGTAAGCCCGTTCAAGCCTTGGAGATCAGCGGTACGCACGGTAACCGTATCCACAAGTTCGATGTACCGGTGGGCTATCTGACTGTCGACTATGCCGCGACGATCGTCGGCCGGACCGACCCGGCGCCGGTGACCGAGCACGACCTGTCGATGTATCTGCGTCCCAGCCGGTACGCCGAGGCGGACAAGCTCTATGGTTTTGCCGCAACGGAATTCGGTAACTACGCGGATTCGACGAGTCTGCTGGAGAGAGTCTCCCTCTGGGTGGGCACCCGGCTGAACTATGTACCGGGCTCGAGTGACCCGATCGATGGAGCGGTGGAGACCCTGCTCGCCGGCGCCGGGGTGTGCCGCGACTACGCGCACCTGGTGGTGGCGCTGCTGCGGGCGGTCAAGGTGCCGGCCCGCGTGGTGTCGGTGTATGCGCCGGGCCTGTATCCGATGGATTTCCACGCGGTCGCCGAGGCGTTCGTCGGCGGCCAATGGCGGGTCGTCGACGGAACTTTGCTGGCGCCTCGGCAGTCGCTGGTGCGCATCGCCACCGGCCGCGACGCCGCCGACATCGCCTTCCTCGACAATCACCGAGGTGCGATCATCCTGCACAAGTTGGCGGTGACGGCGATCGTGGACGGCGATCTGCCCATCGACTCGATCGACCAACTGGTGTCGATCGGCTAGCGGGTCCTGGTGCGCGAATACTCGCAAATCGGCTCCCATTGGTGGATGGTGGAGGTATGACCCCGCCACCTCGACATCCGGGCAATGCCATTGTTGCCCGATCCTCGTTCGGCTAAATGTGGCGATCGCTGAACAGCTGCGCGCGGCCGTCGACGGCCGGCGTGGCTCTAGCGGCGGCGGATTCACTCTGCGAAGCCTGCGTGACGTTGTTCGGCATTGACGCGGCGGCCCTTTCGCTGGTCTTCTCCGGGGTCACCAGCGGAACGTTCGGCTCCAGCGACGCAGCTGCGCGCGCGTATGACGAACTCCAGTTCACCATTGGCGAGGGTCCGTGCCTGGACTCCGTCGCGACGCGCGCCCCCGTCCTCGTCCCGGATCTCGCCAAACCCAACTCCGCCCGGTGGCCGCTGTACCGCCCTGCGTTGCTCGACCACAAGATCCGGGGCGTGTTCGCGATTCCGGTCGTGCTAGCCGGCGAATTCGTTGGCGCCCTGGACCTCTTCAAGACACAGCCCGGCGAGCTACCCGATGACCAGCTGGCCGGCGCGGTCGTCGCCGCCGAGCTGGCCGGCGCCCCTCTGCTGGACCTCATACACTCCGACTTTCTGCAGGCCGCCGTCAACGACCCGTACAGCAGCGCCTGGGCCGACTTCAACGCGCTGAGCCGCACCGAGGTGAGCCAGGCCACCGGCATGCTCGTCGCCAACTCGGGGTCGAACCCGCCGAGGCGCTGGTACGCCTGCGCGCCCACGCCTACGCCACCAACCGCAGCGCCACCGAGGTCGCCCGCGACATTCTCGACCGGCGACTGCGACTCGAAGCTCGACTAATGCCATGCGGAAAGGAGGGTAAACATGACCGATACCCCTCGTGAAACTCGGGTACTGGACGCGGTTGTAACGCTCGTCGACAGCCTGCTCGACGACTTCGACATCGTCGACCTGCTCACCGAGCTCACCGAACGTTGCGCAGACCTCTTGGATATCGCGGCCGCGGCATTTCTGCTCGCCGACCCATTGGGCCAACTGCGCTTGCTGGCCGCGACCACAAATCAGACGCGCGAACTGGAACTCTTTCAACTACAGGCCGACGAGGGACCCTGCGTGGAGTGCTATGTGACCGGCCAACCGGTTTCGGTGGCGGATCTGCGCACCGCGACCGCCCGATGGCCGCGGTTTGTGCCGGCCGCGCGCGAGGCGGGCATCGCCTCCGTGCACGCGGTGCCGATGCGGGCCGCCGGCACCGTGTTGGGCTCTCTGGGTTTGTTCGGCACCCGGCCAGGCGAACTCAGTGAGTCCGATCTCTTGCTCGCACAGACACTGGCGCATGTCGCGTGCGTGGCGATTCTGCAGCAACACCCGCCGACGCCTGCGACGGTGATACCGCAGCTGCGTCCGCGCTGACCCACCGCATCGTCGTCGAGCAGGCCAAGGGCTTCCTGCGCGAACACTTCGACATATCGGTCGACGAGGCATTTTCGCTGCTACGCAGGTACGCGCGTGCCCACGGCGATCACCTGACCGACGTCGCACGGCAGTTGATTGCCGATCCCGGCGCCCGCCCGGCGCTGCTGCAACAGATGACTCAACTGGCTTAGGGCTGAGCCCGCCGCGCATGGACGCGCCGCACGGCGTCGTCGACCAGTCGCGCCGCGACCACCCGGAGCTTGACGTTGCCGTTTTGACTCATCTGGACGAGCCGGTTGAACGCCACCTCGGCGCTGACACCCGACCGGCTGCGGATGATGCCGACCGCCTGATCGATCACCGCACGATGGTCCAGCGCCTGCTCCAGCTTTTCGGCACGTGCCCGAGCGCCGGCCAGCAGGCCGGCGTTGTAGATCGACACGGCCGCCGGCCCGGCGAATTGCGATCCCAACAGCACGGCGTGTTCGCCGAACGCGTCCTGGCTATCGGCATAGCAGTTGATCGCGCCGATCACGTGCTCGCCGACTATCAGCGGCAGCGACAGCGCGGAATGCACGCCCATCCTTGCGACCCGGCCACCGAAGTGCGGCCAGCGGCCGTCGGCGCCGAGTGATCCACTGACGGTGGCTCGCCGCGATTGCATACACGTGATGCATGGGCCCTTCGCGCAACTCGTCGTATTGAACGGCGTCGATCGTGTGGACGAATCCCGCTGTGGCAGAGGTACTCTGCAGTGTCGGGCGACCTTTGCCGCCTCGATCAGCGCAACTCCGGCGCCGTCGACCCCGGGAATGGCATCAGCGGCGAACGCGGCGACCTCGCCCAGCAATTCGAACACGCCGCGGGCGCCGGCCACCATTCCTGCCAAACCGCGCAGCCCGGCGCGCAAGTCGTCTTCGTCCGCTTCCCGTTGGGCGGTGGACAATTCGGTCTGCTCTGGTGGTTCGCGACCAGGCTGGGCGTCAAAATCGGACATGGTCTACACCAATTTTAGATGACCAGTGCCAGCGCGTGGGCGCGGCGCAGTTTTCCCGACGGCGTCTTCGGGATCGTTCCCGGCTCGAGCACGACCACGTTGCGGGGACGGACATCGACCTCGGCGACGACCTCGTGGGCAACCTGACGCTCGACGCGGCGCACCTCGGCCGGATCCTCCCAGGCATTGGCTTCGACGGCGACCGCGAAAGTCTCCCGTGCGTGGCCCGCCTTCAAGCGCACCGCCACCGCACAGCCGGGCCGGACCCCGTGGACGCGGGCGGCGGCACGTTCGATGTCCGTCGGGTAGATGTTGCGGCCCGGCCATGATGATCACGTCTTTTACCCGGCCGCACACCACCACGTTGCCCGTCTCGGTGAGATAGCCCAAATCGCCGGTGTCGTACCAGCCCTCGCGATTTTGCGCAGGTACGAAACCGGCGACCGTCGTATAGCCCAGCGTCACCGGTTCGCCACGCACGTGGATGACGCCGACACTGCGAGCGGGCAGCACGTCGCCGTCCTGGTCGACGGTCCGAGCTTCCAGCCCCTTCAGCGGGCGACCGAGCGAGGCCAGTCGCCGGGTCTTACCCCGCGACGCCGGGACCGCCCGGTGCAGCACGGCGAGCAGGTCGGCGTCGATTTCGTCGACGGTCAATCCGCGGCCGCACTCGGTGAACGACAGCGCGACCGTCGTCTCGGCCATGCCGTAGGCGGGCACCACGGCTTCCGGCCGCAACCCGAACGGCGCGCCGGCTTCGCACAGATCCTCGACGTCGGCCGGGTTCACTTGCTCGGCGCCCGAGAGAGCCCAGCGCAGCGTGGACAGGTCGAACTGGCCGGGCTGAGCTTGTCTGCGCAGGCGTTTGGCGAACATCGTGTAAGCGAAGTTGGGCGCCGCCGTCATGGTGGCCCGGTATTTGTCGATGAGCCGCGCCCACAGCAGGGTGTCGCGCAGGAAGTCCATCGGCGTGACCTTGACCAGTTCGACGCCGAAGTACATCGGGACCGTCAGGTAGCCGGTCATGCCCATGTCGTGGAAGCACGGCAGCCAGCTCACGATCACGTCGGATTCAACGTCGACGTCTGCGCCGACGAACATCGCCTCGGCATTCGATACGACGTTGCGGTGACTGATCCGGACCGCCTTGGGGGAGCCGGTCGAACCGGAGGTCAGTTGTAAGAGCGCGACGTCGTCGTCGTCGGTGTCGACGGGCTCGGTCGGCGGGTTGTCGAGTAGCTGTTCGACGGTCAGCACCTGCATGCCCAGTTGGGACAGCAGCGGTGCCGCGGCCATGAACGGATCGGAGACCACGACGGCCTTGGCGTCGATCATGTTGATGACGGCCGTCGTCTCGTCGGCCCAGCGTTGCAGGTCGGTGCGCGGGGTGGGCTGATGCAGCATCGTGAGGCTGGCGCCGCGCATCCAGATGGCCTGTGCGGTCGGGGCGATCTCGACAGGCGCGCCGGCCAGCACCGCGACCGCGTCGCCGTGCCCCACGTCGGCGGCGGCCAGACCGCCGGCAATGCGGCGACTTCGCTCGTGCACCTGGCCCCAGGTGTGCCGGACGGGTGCGTCCGGCTCCCCGGTGACCATGCCCTTGAGGCTGCTCTGGGCGTTGTCGTACATGGTCTGGGTGAATCGGCTCAAGTCAGATCCCCTGGCTCTCAGGCGGGCGGCGCGGAGCGTTTCAATAGGTGAACCGGCGGTCGACGGACCCCCCAGCCCACAAAAAGCAAACCTGATCTGGCGGCTTACATCGGCGCTTAGGTGCTCTTCGGCAGGGAAATTCGATCGCCGCCGCGATGTTTCCGAGAGGCTGGAGTGTCAACCGTGAATGACGTTACCAAGCCAACTGCCGGAGCTGTCAATTATTCGGCCGAGCTGTTACGTCCCTGTGCCCCGACCGAAACCGCTTGCCAAGTCGAGTAGTTCATCGACTGACCATTGGTCATAGGCGTGCACGCCGTATTTGACGGCCGCAACGTTGCCGTCGGCGGTGATCAGCAGGTCGGCGGGCAGGCCGAGGTTGCCGTTGGTGGGAGCCAGCGGTAGTGGGGCGCGCCGGTGCGCGACGGCATCGGAAATGGCGTGGCGCCAACCGATTGGAAGGGCACGCCAGGCGTGCGGGTTGAGTATTGCCTTGGCCGAGGCTTCCACGCCGAATCGGCGATACAGCGTCTTGTCGGGATCGCCGAGGACGGGAAAGGGCATGTCGCTCTGATATTTACGCAATTCGGTTGCGGTGGAATGGAATACGACGACCTCGCGAATGCCTGCCGCACTGATCTCGTCCATCCGGGCGGTGACTGAGTTCAGATGCAGATTGCAGATCGGGCAGCCCGCGAACCGGCGGAACTGCAGATGAGTGAGGTGACCGGCGGTGTCGGGGATCGGGATGGTCTCTCCGGTGATCGCCGTCAGGCGCAATTCGGGGAACCGGTCGCCCGGGCTCACACGGGTAGCCGGAGTTGGGGTCTTGCGGGCCATGAGGCCTCCTATTTCTAGCGGGGGATTGGTGTCATCGCACGGCGGCGACGAGTTTTTCCAGGCTGTTCCATGAGGTGCCGGGGGTGGCGTTGACGGTGAAGTAGCTGATGCCCAGGTCGTCGTGGAGGCGGTGAACGCGCTCGGCCGCTTCGGTGACCGTTCCGTCGAGCAGCGTTGTCCACCGGCGCATTTCGGACTCACTGGCATCAGGAGCGACCATTTTCAGGAGCGACAGGTCACTGGGATCGTCCATGGAGACTTGAAAGAACCCGAATCCGAACTCGATGTCGTCGGCGCGAGCGCCCGCTTGCGCTTTGACGAAAGTGATTCGTTCGGCCAAGTCGGCCTCGGTCCCCATGGAAGCGATCGCGACGATGTCGGCCTGCTGCGCAGCCATCGTCAGCAGCTTGTCGCCGACGCCGGCGACCATGATCGGCGGCGGGGTTTGTACCGACGGCGGAATGTGACCGGGGTCGGACAACAGTCGACGGATCTCGGTGACGTGCTCGGTGAGTCGGTTCACCCGTTCGCGCGGGCTGGGAAACGGCAGACCGGCAGCAACGAATTCTTCCGCTACGTAGCCAGTGCCCAACGAGATGATGAGCCGCCCTCCCGTTGCGGAGTCCACGCTGGCCAGGTCTCGTGCCAGTAACGCGGGCGAGTAGAACGCCGCGTTGAGCACCAGGTTGCTGACCAGAACGGTGGGTGCGGCTTGGGCGATGGCGACCAGTGGCACCAGCGGGGAGGTGAAGCCGAGATGGTCTGGGAGCAGGATCACCTCGAAGCCGATGGACTCGGCTCGCCTAGCCTGCTCGACCATTTCCGGGACTGGTCCCTGGCCCAGCAACGCCAGGCCCAATTTGATGGGGCGAGTTGTCACGACTGTGTCCTTTCAGTGGTGGACGTCAAGTTAGTCGTACTATCAGTACAGTCAATGTCACAGGAGTCCGATGAATTCCCGATCGTCGAAGAAAAATCCTTATCGGTCACAGCTGCGCACCGAGCAGGCCGCGGCAACTCGCGAACTCGTACTGGAGGCGGCTTCGCGCCTGTTCGTGGAACGTGGGTATGCGGTGACGTCGATCGATGCGATTGCTGAGGCCGCGGGAGTGGGTCGCTCGACCGTGTTCGCCGCGGCCGGGGGTAAACCCTGGCTGCTGAAGACCGCTTACGACCGCGCGATCGTCGGTGACGACGAGCCGGTTCCGCTGCTGCAGCGTCCGGCGGCGCGCAAGCTGTTTGATCTGAGCGATCCGGCCGCGATCGTTGCCGGCTATGCGCGCATCATCGCCGAGGCGGCCGAACGAGTCTCAGCGATTTGCGAGACGATCCACGCGGCAGCGGGCTGCGACCCCGAGGTCGGCGACCTCTGGCGAGAAATCGGTCAGCAACGCCTCAACGGCGCCAAGGCTTTCGCGGCGTTGATCGACGAGAAGGGCGGCCTGCGAGGCGGTGTGGATGTCGATGCGGCGCGCGACATCATCTGGATTTTCAACGACCCCACCCTGCATCATGCTCTTGTCCGGCTTCGCGGCTGGAGTCAGAACCGGTACCAGCGGTGGCTGACCGACAACCTCCAGCACCAGCTATTGCGGTAGCGTCGGCATGCTGGAGCGGTCCAACCCGCTCGACCAGCTAATTTTCTAGATCTCCTAACGAGCGCTCAGCGCAACGGCGATACTTCGCGGCATGAACAGCGAAACCAGGCTGCAGCGATGGGAGCGACATTCCGAGTGGCCGCTGGCCGCGGCCGCGGTCCTATTCTTGGTGCTGTTCTCCAGGCAGGTACTTGTCCAGCCGCAGGGACGTGAAGGGCACATCATCTGGGCGGTCAATTGGGCCATCTGGGGCTTATTCGTCGTGGATTACGTTGTCCGACTTTGCCTTGCCGACCACGGGTGGCACTGGTTTCTGCGGCACCTGCTCGACTTCGCGATCGTGACGCTGCCGCTGCTGCGGCCACTTCGCATGTTGCGGCTGCTTGTTCTGATCGAGGTGCTGCAGAAAGCCATCGGAGATGCTTTCCGCGGCCGCATCGTGGTCTACACCGTGTCCGGTGTCGTGCTGTTGATCTACACCGCCTCGCTGGCCGTCTTCGACAATGAGCGATACCTGCACGGCGCGACCATCACCTCCTTCGGCAAGGCGCTGTGGTGGTCGATCACGACGGTGACCACCATCGGCTACGGCGACGTGTACCCGGTGTCCAACACCGGCCGGGTGATTGCCGTGCTGCTGATGATCGGCGGCATCAGCTTGGTCGGTGTCGTCACCGCAGCTTTGGCGTCGTGGATCATCGAGCGCGTGACCGAAGAAGAGACCCGCATGCAGGCGGCTACCGTCGCTCACGTCGAGGAGTTGCGCGACGAAATCCGGGCGCTGGGGAACGAGCTACGGGCAAGGGAGACCAGTGACGATCACGCCTGAGACATTCACCACCCACGGCGTCGGCGGCACTCGCATCGTCGCCGACCGGCTGGGCGATCCGGAAACGCCGGCCGTGGTGTTCCTGCACGGCGGCGGCCAGACCCGCCGCTCATGGGGCAAAGCAGCCGCGGCCGTCGCCGAGCGCGGTTGGCAAGCGGTCACGGTCGACTTCCGCGGCCATGGCGAGTCGGACTGGTCGGAGGACGGCGACTATCGGCTGGCCAGCTTCGCGGGCGACGTGCAGGAGGTGCTGCGTCAACTACCACCGCGACCGGTGCTGGTCGGTGCATCGTTGGGTGGCTTCACCACAATGCTTCTGGCAGGCGAGATTTCACCCGGCGTCGCCCGCGCGGTGGTTCTGGTCGACATCGTGCCGAACATGGATCAGTCCGGCGCCAACCGGATTCACACCTTCATGGCCGACCGGATGAAGACCGGCTTCGAGTCGCTCGACGAAGTCGCCGACATGATCGCCGAATACAACCCGCATCGGCCGCGGCCGACGGACCTGAATGGCTTGCGCACCAACCTGCGTCGACGCGGCGACCGCTGGTACTGGCACTGGGATCCGAAGTTCATCAGCGAGAAGGCATCGCTTCCGCCCCACGAGCTGACCGACGTCGATCGGATGAACACGGCGGTGGAAGCGATTCTGGCCGGCGGCGTGCCGATGTTGCTGGTCCGCGGTCAAGTGAGCGACCTGGTCAGCCAGGGGCGGGCCGACGAGTTCCTGGCCCGCTTCCCGCAAGTCGAGTTCGTCGACGTCCAGGGCGCGGGGCACATGGTGGCCGGCGACCGTAACGATCTTTTCGCCGACGCGGTGCTGGATTTCCTTGTCCGTCAAGGGGGTTAGCTACGTTTACACCCGGTCGTTTGGCGGCCAGTAGATTTGGTCTTTGAGTAGCACGCCATTGTCGGCACCGAGGTCGATGGCGGCGTTGATGATGACGCGGTCGATCTGGCGCAGTGAGTGCAGCGCGGACAGCAGCCGACGGCGCTGCGGCGCCGTCGGCTGATCGTGGTGCTCTCTGGCCAGACTCTCCGCGGCGTCGATGAAATCGGTGGACGGAAATACCGCTGCGGGCTGGTTGAACTCCAGCGAGGTGATCAGCACGTCGATGTTGCGGCGAATCTGCGCGGTGGTCGCCATGATCGCGTCGGCGAGTTCCGGGGCGGCATCAATCGGTGTTTCGCTGCTGTGGACCAGGATTCGCGCGTAGCGGTCGCACGCGATGAGCATCCTCAGACCGTGCCGCATGCTGCGGCGCCCGGCCAGGCCGGCCACTCCGGCGCGCAGCGGCTTGGCGCTGACCCGGAACTGCAGCAGGTCGCGGCCGAGTTGACGCGCCGTCTCGGTCAACGGCACGGCGGTCTCGCCACCGAGCAGGCTGGTCACCGAATCGTCGACAAGGCCCGACAGGGTGAGGAAGAACGTGTGGGCGTCGTGGCGGATGCGGGCCCGGGTGTTGATCGGCAACACCAGCATGGCGGCGGCGATCCCGAGTACCGCCCCGACCGCGGTCTCCTCGATGCGCAACAGCAGCAGGCTGAAGGCGAACTCGCCGAGCAGGCCGTACATCAAAGCCAGCATGGTGCTGATCCAGAAGGTCATCAGGCTGTAGGTGACCTTCATGAAATAGAAAGCGCAGAACAGACATACGAAGATCATCACCAGCGAGGCGACGGTGTTGCCCGACACCAACGTGGCGACCAGCACGCCGCTGGGCACACCGAGCACCGTGCCGAGCAGACGCTGCCAGCCCTTGTTCAGCGTCTCGGCCCACGAGTTGGTGCCGGCGAAAATCACGAACGCGGCGATCACCGCCCAATACCAGTGCGACGGCGAGATCGCTTCGCCGATGACGATGGCCAGCGCCGCGGCGACGGCCACCTGAACGGCTTGCCGGGTGGACGGCAGCAGGCCCGGCCGGAGTTGTTGCTCGACCGCCGCGGGGATATCCGCGTGGACGGTTGTTTCGGTTGCGACGCGCTCGATCTGGGCGCGTACTTCCGCGGTCGCTTTGGCCGTGTCGACGATGGCCAGCGCCAACCGCCGGACCGGCAATTCGTCGGGGTCCGGCGACCGTTCGATCAACTGCTGGGCCCGCTGCGCCGTCTGCACAAGCCCGTCGCTGTGCGGTATCCGGATGGCCCGCGACAGCATGGCCACCGTGTCGGCCAGCTCGGTCCGGGTGGCGGCGGGGATGTCCGCCATCGCGGCCCGGGTGCCGGCCGTCGCGAGCCGCTCGACCGTGAGCTCGGCGTCGAACAACCACAGGGCGAGGTCCTCGCCGCTGACCCCCGGCCACAGCGCACTCGGGTTGACTCGGTCTTCGATCTGGGCCTGAACCATCAACGCCGTCGCGTTGAGCCGGCCGGTCCGGATCCGCAGCCGTCGTGCGCGCCGCTCGTCGATCTGGCCGCCCCGCACGATGTCGGCCGTGGTGTCGACGACGATCGCCATCCTCGCTCGCAGCGCCCGAATGCTCTCCCGCAGAACACTTTCCGGCCGATCCGGCATCAAATAGGCGCTCCAGATGAAGCTGCACAAGCTGCCCACCAGGGTGGCGCCGATCAGCCACGGCAGCTCGGAGAACTTCGCCCGCAGATACAGCGAGAAGAAGTAGGACATGAATGTGACCATGCCCAGCGCGGTTCCGCGTGGGCCGAAGCGGCGCACATAGACCGCGGTGAACACCACCAATACGAACCCGACGTCGGCGATCACCGGGTGCGGCGAGAGCAGCGCGGCCACGGTGATGGCCAGCGCGGTGGGCAGCGGCAGCAGCGCCATCGTGATTCGCTGCCGGCGCGGATCGGGCTCGTTCACCGACCGCGCCGAGATCATCGTGATCAGCACCCCGAGCAGTGCGACCGTGAGCGGCTGTCCGGTGGCCTTGGTCAGCAGGAAGAGGGCCAGCAGAGCGGTCGCCAGGGCGCCGGTGGTCCGGGTGGCCATCCGCAGCCGCAGCAGTCCGGGGTCCGATCCGACCGTCCAGTTACGCGCCCGCTCGTACAGCGCGGTTGCGTGACCGAACACCCGTGGCCAGCCTCTCTTCTGCGGATTGCGTGTCTCTTGCACTCGACTCTGGCACAGCGACCAAGATGGGACCCGATGAGCACGCGAACGACGCTGGCCGATGGCCGCGAGCTGTTGTTCTTTTCGCTGCCCGGCCACACCCCGGCGCCGGTGGTCGATCGCCGGCCGCTGCCGCCGTGGGAGCCGGGACAGTCGCAGTTGCGGTTCGACCAGACGACGGGCCAGTGGGTGATCATCGCCGCACGCCGCCAGGACCGGACCTACAAGCCACCGCCGGACCAGTGCCCGCTGTGCCCCGGGCCGACGGGGTTGACCAGCGAGGTGCCCGCTCCGGACTACGACGTGGTCGTCTTCGAGAACCGCTTCCCGAGCTTGTCCGGTGCGGGGGCGGTGGCATCGGTGCCGGACGGCTTCATGCCGATGCCCGGTGTCGGGCGGTGTGAGGTGATCTGCTTCTCCAGCAACCACACCGGATCGTTCTACGAACTGTCGCAGCCGCATGCCCGGTTGGTTGTCGACGCGTGGCGACACCGGACTTTCGACCTTTTGGCGACGCCCGGGGTGCAGCAGGTGTTCTGCTTCGAAAACCGGGGCGAGGAAATCGGCGTCACGCTGGCCCATCCGCACGGCCAGATCTACGGCTATTCGTTTTTGACGCCGCGGACGGCGGCGATGATGGAGCAAGCCCGTAAACACCAGGGCGGCAACCTGTTTGCCGATCTGCTGGCGTCGGAGATCGCCGACGGCAGCCGGATCGTGGCACGCACCGAGCTGTTCACCGCCTTCGTACCCTTCGCCGCGCGATGGCCGGTCGAGGTGCACATCTACCCGAACAGGTTCGTGCACAACCTCATTGACCTGTCCGATGACGAGCTGGACGGGTTCGCGCAGATCTATCTTGATGTGTTGCGCCGCTTCGACCGGATGTATTCCGGCCCGCTGCCGTATATTTCGGCGCTGCATCAGTACGCCGACACTTCTGCGTTGCGGGAGGGCTATTTCCACGTCGAGCTGATGTCGATCCGGCGCAGCGCTGCGGCGTTGAAATACCTGGCGGCGTCCGAATCGGCGATGGACGCGTTCATCAGCGACGTGATGCCCGAAGCCGTTGCCGAGCGGCTGCGAAGCCTGGCGTGACGATCCGCTATTCGGCGCCGGGCCGGATCAACCTGATCGGCGAGCACACCGACTACAACCTCGGCTGGTCGTTGCCGATCGCGCTGCCGCGCCGCACCGTCGTGACTTTCGAACCGTCGGACGCCGATGCGCTGACCGTGCTTACTGATCGCATCGACGGCTCCGTGCGAATTCCGTTGACCACCAGGCCCGGTGAGGTGACCGGGTGGGCGGCTTACGTGGCCGGGGTGGTGTGGGCGCTGCGTTCTGCCGGGCACCCGGTGCCTGGCGGGCAGATGTCGATCAGCAGCGAGGTCGAGATGGGGTCGGGCCTGTCGTCGTCGGCGGCGCTGGAGTGTGCCGCACTGGGTGCCCTGACGACGGGTCTGCATGTCGACCGTCTCGATCAGGCACGTCTTGCCCAGCGCGCCGAGAACGAGTATGTCGGTGCGCCAACCGGTTTGCTCGATCAGCTGTCGTCGCTGTTCGGCGAAGCGTCGACGGCCCTGCTGATCGACTTTCGTGAGCTGACCGTGTCGCCGGTCGGCTTCGACCCGTCATCGTCGGGAGTGGCGTTGCTGCTGATCGACTCGCGGGAGCGGCACGGACACGTCGGCGGCGAGTATGCGGCGCGCCGGCTGTCGTGCGAGCGGGCGGCGGCCGACGTGGGTGTGGTGTCGTTGCGGGAAGTCCAAGACCGCGGGGTCGCCGTGCTGGATGGGGTCCGCGACGCCGTCGATGCCCGTCGTGCGCCGACATGTGCTGACCGAGAACCAGCGGGTGTTCGATGTCGTTGCGGCGTTGGGTGATTCGGACTATGGCTCGGTTGGCCGCATCTTCACCGCGTCACATGCGTCCATGCGTGACGACTTCGCCATCACCACTCGCAACATCGATCTGATTGCCGACACCGCGGTGGGTGCCGGCGCGCTGGGCGCCCGGATGACCGGCGGCGGATTCGGCGGCTGTGTGATCGCATTGGTGCCGGCCGATCGGGTGGACGCGGTCGGCGCGGCGGTGCGGTCGGCGGTGCGCTCAGCGGGCTATGACGACCCCTCGATTTCTCAGACGTATGCCGCCGCGGGCGCATCCGCCACGTGAGTCACGTCGGGGTCGGGGTGCCCGTTGTGCCCACCTTCGAGCGACAACCGACGATGGCCCACCGATTTGTCGCTCGAAGGTGGGCGCATCGGCACATGGTCGCATGCGATACCACTGGTGAGCATTACTGGTAAGAATTCCAGTGTGAGGATCGCGATCAGCGGCGCCGGCGTGGCCGGGCCGGCGCTCGCCCACTGGTTGCACCGCACCGGCCACAACCCGACTGTGATCGAGCAGGCGCCGAAGTTCCGCACCGGCGGCTACGTGATCGACTTCTGGGGTGTGGGCTACGAAGTGGCCAAACGCATGGGCATCGAAGACCCGATCCGTGCCGCCGGGTACCAGGTTGAATGGGTTCGCTCCGTCGGCTCCCGCGGCCAGGTCAAAGCCGACGTTCGCATTGATGTGTTCCGCCGCATGTTCGGCGACGACTTGATCAGCCTGCCCCGCGGCGACCTGTCCGCCGCGATCTACACCACGATCGAAGACAAGGTCGAAACGATTTTCGGCGACAGCATCGCCACCGTGGACGCGCACAGTGAGGGCGTCCGGCTAACCCTCGACAACGGCGCGGCGCGCGATTTCGACCTGCTCGTCGGCGCGGACGGATTGCACTCGAACGTGCGCCGTCTGGTCTTCGGGCCAGACGAGGAGTTCGAGCACTACCTCGGCTGCAAGGTCGCCGCGTGCGTGGTTGACGGATACCGGCCCCGCGACGATCTGGTCTACGCCACCTACGCCAGTCCCGGTCGCCAGCTGGGGCGGTTCGCGCTGCGCGGCGACCGCACCATGCTCTTGTTCATCTTCCGCGCCGGGCACGACAGCGCGGGTGTGGCACCAAAAGATCAGCTACGCAACGAATTCGTCGACGTCGGTTGGGAAGCACGGGATTTCCTGGCGGCGCTCGACGACGTCGACGATTTGTATTTCGACGTCGTCAGCCAGGTCCGCATGGATGACTGGTCGCGTGACCGCGTCCTGCTGATCGGGGACGCCGCTGGGTGTATTTCATTGCTGGGCGGTGAGGGTACCGGACTGGCGATCACCGAGGCGTATGTGCTGGCCGGAGAACTCGCGCGGGCCGGCGGCGACTACCGCCGCGCCTTCGATGCCTACCAGTCGCTGATGCGTCCATTTATCAAAACCAAGCAAGCCGGTGCACAGCGCAACATTCCGTTCTTCGCCACCCGGACCCGGTTCGGCTTGTGGTTCCGCAACATGGCGATGCGGATGGCGAACGTCGGGCCACTGCCTACCCTGTTGGCCCGCGGCGTGCGCGACGACTTCACGCTGCCCGAATACGGCATTAGCTAGGTGGCAGGAGTGAATCGGATCGCCCGCAGGCCTAACTCCTTGACGCCCTCGCCGAACTGATCGCGGGTCGGCATCTGGTGGTCGCGGAACCCGATCCCCATCACGCGCTCGGCGCGCTTGACGCCGTAGGACTCGGCGCAGCGCGATAGAGGTCGGCGACGTGCGCCGTGTCGGTGATGAGTTCGCCGCGCATCGTCGTCGTCTTGCCGTTGTGCAACACCTGTGCGGGGGCGCCGTCGCGGAAGTTGACCTTCCAGGTCGCACCGGTCAATGCGTAGAGGATGCCGTCGATCAGATGGGCGCTCAGCGCAAGCGAATACGGACGTCCGCTCTTGCGGCCTTTGAAATCCACCACCATGAACTGGTGGCGCGCCGCGCCCGCGATCGGGGTGCGCAGCAGGAGTGTCATGATCGGATTGACCACCAGGCGCAGGAACGCCTCGGGTGGGTGCGACACGGTGATCGGGTTTGACTGCTCTGTCATGGCTTCACGGTAGCCCCCAGCCGACAGTAAAGCTGTGCCGCAAGACCAGATCGGTGAGGACGTCGGCCCGCTCGGCAAGCGGCCAGGACTCGTAGCTGAACGGTTCGAGAGCGAAGAAGGCGTAGTTGATCGACGTTTCCGGCGTGGTGCGCGGCCGGTAGACCACCGCATCCAGGGCGTCGGGTTCGGGCCACCACCGCTTGACGGCGTCGGCGAGCCGGTGGCAGGTGGCCCACACGTCGGGGTGCTGGCCGGTATTGATCTGGTCGTCGACGCCGAGCACGTCGAGGTTGGCCTCGGTGCGCAGGTCGAGCACGCGCAGGTGCCGGGCGGCGACCAGTCGCACCAGCCGATGGTCGGCGTGGTCGGCGGGAATCATCAGACCCGACGGCCGATAGCGTTCCCGAAAGGCGCCGACCAGAGTGCTTGCGGCATAACGTGTTCGGAATGCCCCGGACTCCGGGTCGAAGCGGTAGCGGGCGGTCGGAAACCCGGCCCAGGTCCACTCGGCGGGCGGGACCAGCCTCGACCCGCCACAGTTCGGTGCCGGCGTCGACCCGACGGCGGCGCAGGCCGGCCGGCCGGGCGTCGGGCAGCGGCTTCCGGTAGCCGGCCGGAAGGTCAGGCACCGAGAGCGGCGAGCATCCGCCACGCAGCCTCGGCGGTCTTCGGGCGGCGCAGCGCCTCGGCGATCGACGAGCCGCCGAGTTCGTCGTGCGTCAGACGCATGATCCGGTCGGCGGCCAGCGGGTCGGAGGTGAACTCGTTGAGTAGTTCGAGAATCCGGGGCAGGTCGGTCCGCACCCGGTCGGCATCGAATTGCCAAGCCGGAAAATATGTTTGGTTTCCGACGGCCGATCCCAGCAGCTTGCCCCGGCTGCGCAGCCGATGCACCGCCTGCGGCGACCGCAGAGCCAGTCGTTGCTGCACCTTCGGTGTCGCCAGCGAGCCTTCGACGAAGTCACGCACCAATGCGCTGCGGCGTTCTTCGTTCAGGCTGTGGGCGGCGACCCGTTGCAGCGTTCCCTGCGGCGTGGTCGGCGCACCGAGGATGGCGTCGAGCACCTCGGCGAAACCGGGTTCGGTGCGGGCACGTTCGGCGACTTGTTCAACCAGCGGGGCGACGGCAGTGGACATGACTCCAGGCTACCAGCGGTCCCGTTCGATTGAAACAATCGAAACAATAGTTAGTACGAGCGTGAGGCCCCAGTGCGGGCGCCGGCGCGGTGTCCACGCCCACCGGAGCGCTGCTGGCTGCGGGCCGCCTTGGCGCGCTCGCCGCCGCGGTTCGGACGGCGTCGCGGCTGGGAGTGCTGGGCGGGCTGGACATGTGCGGTTTTGGGGGCCGGAGCCTGGTAGGGCGCGATCTCGCCGACCAGGTCGGTAACCGGCTCGGACGCCGCGGTGACCTGTTGCGGGGCGACGGAGATACCGGCTTTGCGCATCAGTGCCGAAGTGTCTCTGCGCTGTTCGGGCAACACCACGGTGACGACGTCGCCGGCGCTGCCGGCGCGTGCGGTACGCCCGGAGCGGTGCAGGTATGCCTTGTGCTCGGCGGGCGGGTCGACGTGGACAACCAGCTGCACGTCGTCGACGTGCACACCGCGGGCAGCGATGTCGGTAGCCACCAGCACCCGGGCCTCGCCGGACGAGAAAGCGGCCAGGTTGCGGTCGCGGGCCGGCTGAGAGAGGTTGCCATGCAGGTCAACTGACGGCACCCCGGCGTCGGTGAGCTGGCGGGCCAGCTTCCGGGCCTGGTGTTTGGTGCGCATGAACAGAATTCGACGACCGGTGCCGGAAGCCAAACGGTGTACCAACTCCGACTTGGCGCCGGCGCTGGCGACGTGGAAGACGTGGTGGGTCATCTCCGCGACGTGCGAGTTGACCTCGTCGACGGAGTGCATGACGTGGTTGCGCAGGAAGCGTTTGACCAGCTTGTCGACGCCGTTGTCCAGGGTGGCGGAGAACAGCAGTCGCTGACCGTTCGACGGCGTGGCGGCCAGGATGCGCGTGACACCCGGCAGGAATCCGAGGTCGGCCATGTGGTCGGCCTCGTCGAGCACGGTGATGTCGACGGAGTCGAGGCTGATCAGCCGTTGGCGCATCAGGTCCTCCAGCCGGCCCGGGCAGGCGACGACGATGTCGGCGCCGGCTCTGAGCGCGGACTCCTGGCGGGATTGCGAGACCCCGCCGAAGATCGTGGTGACCTTCAGGCCGTAGCTGGCGGCCAGCGGTTCCAGGGCCGCGCTGATCTGCGTTGCGAGCTCGCGGGTGGGCGCCAGTACCAGGCCGGTCGGGTGGGCAGGCCGCCGCTTGGCGTCCGCGAGGCGGG
Source organism: uncultured Actinomycetota bacterium (assembly GCA_963815995.1). Classification (GTDB taxonomy): domain Bacteria; phylum Actinomycetota; class Actinomycetes; order Mycobacteriales; family Mycobacteriaceae; genus Mycobacterium. The sequence continues at coordinate 25,964 of CAWFIR010000016.1, read as the reverse complement.
CGACCAACGGGATCGAGAAGGCCAGTGTCTTGCCGCTGCCGGTCTTACCGCGGCCGAGCACGTCGAGGCCGGCCAGGGTGTCGGGCAGGGTGCTCACCTGGATAGGAAAGGGTTCGGTGATCCCGCGCGAGGACAGGTTACTGATCAGCCGCGCGGGCACGCCGAGGTCAGCGAAGGAACTAGTGGAAGTCATTGTGGTGTGGTGCCTTTCAGGCATCAAGGTGTGCCCGCGTCATCAGACGATCAGCACAAAGTGGCGAGATTGCCGGTGGGCAAAATCGATCGCCGCGAAAAAGCTTGGAATTTATTGTCGGAGCATTCCACGACGTGTCAGCATCTCTGGACGCCAACGTTATTCGTAGCCTACCCGACGAACAGGGATTTCCCGTCATCGACGACGCAGTGTGAGCAACGACACCAGTTGCTAGACCATGTCGTTGCGGGTCAGCCACTGCATCACCGGCCAGCCGATGAACACCGGCAACCAGCAGGTCAGCACCCGATAGAGCAGCACGGAGGGCACGCTGACGGCGGCGGGGACGCCGAAGGCGGCCAGCCCACCGATCAGCGCGGCTTCGACGGCGCCGACGCCGCCGGGCGTGGGGGCGGCCGACGCCAGCGTTCCACCGACCATCGTGACCACGGTGACGGTGACGAACGATGCGTGGCCGCCGAACGCCTCGACGCTGGTCCACAACGCCAACGCGGCACCCAGAGTCGTTCCGGTGCAACCCAGGACGATCAACCCATCCGCTTGGGTTCGCGGGCCACCTCGATGATGTCGGTGATGATCTCCTTGAGCCTGGGAGTCACCGACGTCGACAGCCAGCGTCGTAAGTTGGGCACCAACAGGAAGATTCCGACGATGCCGAACGCCACACCGGCGATCAGGTACAGCATGGTCGACTTCGGAACGAAATGGGACAGGTCGGTTGCCGCGCCCGCGGCGGTGCTGAAGAAGATCAGCAACAACGACGTGCATGATCACCTGCATCGACTGCTGCAGCGCGACCGCGGTGGTGGCCCGCGTCGTGCTCAGGCCGCTCTTCTGCAGGATCCGGGTGCTCAGCGCGAGCCCGCCGACGCCGGCCGGCGTCGTGGTCGCGGCAAAAGTATTGGCCACCTGAGCGATCGACAGCCGCCAGAAGTTCACCGACTCGTCGGCGCTCGCCCACAGCGCCGCCGCGGCACCCACATACGTCGACGCCGAAATCGCCAGACCCAGCAGCGCCCACCACCAATTGGCCTTGCCCAGCGCGTTGAAGAACGTCGGCACCGTGCTGATGAACGGATAGGCGACGTACACCAGCGCGCCCAGCAGCAGCAGCTGGACGAGTTGGCCACGGCTGAACCGGGTGACCGCTTCGGATTGAATCTTCTCGGTGCCGGTCTGGCGCATCACCGCCGCGCGGCTTCGGGAGATGACGCCCTTGGCGTCGGCGACTGAGTCCCGGATATGTTTCGGCACAGCGGTTTTGGTGAGCCGGCGCGATGCCGTCAGCACGGTGTCTTTGCCGAGCACGTCGATCGCCGCGGCGACCGCCTCGTCTGCGCCGTATAAGGCCGACGTCGTCACCAACAATTGGGCGATGTCGGCCTGAAGTTGGTTATCGGTCGCCCCGTATTCCGCGCTACCGAACCCGCCGAAGAACACCGCGCCGTTGCTGACGGTGATTTCGTTGGCACGCAGATCGCCGTGGGAGATCTGGTGGTCCTGCAGCTTGTGCAGCGATTGCCATACTTCGGCCACCGGTGTCGAGGTGTGGCACTTCTTCAGCGGCTCGCCGCGAATCTGCTTGTGCGCGTACAACGTCCAGCCTCGATCGAGGGTGCCGACGGCGATCGTCGCGGTGTTGGCAATGCCCAGCTCGCCGATCGCGATGGCCATCAAAGCGCGATGCTCGACGGCGCGACGCATCGAGGCCTGCAGGGGAGCGGTCTCGTTCTCGCGTAGCCGCAGGATTCGCCAGGCCTGCTGCAGGGCGCCGCCGCTGCGTTGATGCGGTCCATACATCTCGACAACGGCGTTCTCCTCCGGATCTTCGGTCACCGCCGTCAGCACCAGCGGCCCAGACCCGGCGGGACGGACCACCCGCAGCCCGGTCACCGCGAACCCGCGTTTGGCCATTGCGCGCACCGCGCCGTGCAGCGGCACCTCGAGAGCGGGGTGCCGCTGACCAGGATCACCAAGGCGCCGACGAACCATCCGACCGCAAGGCCCAGCAGCGAGCGGGCCGGCACGATGGCGCTGACCACCAGGTGAATCGGGATGAACGCCAGCAGCAGCGTCCACCACCAGTGCCGCCAGCGGGCCGGCAACCACGGACCGGACACGGTGAGCACCGCGGCCAGCATCCCGATCCAGCGCGGGTCATCGAGGAATTGAGACAGGACAGTGCGCAACCGGTCGGACAGGTCGAAGTGCCACTGCGGGGCGGCCAGGCCCCTGCCGGTGATCGACAGGGCCAGCACCGAGATCAATGCGGCCGCGGCGTAGGGGATAAGCAGTCGCCATTGCCGGGCCAGGATCAGGCCGATCAGGATCATGAACGGCAACGCCAGGACCGCGAGGCCGTAGACCAGGTAGACCACGTCGGACTGGGTCGGCGTCAGCACCCCGATGATGCGGGAGATGGACTTCTCCAGCTCGTCCCAGCGGGTGCGAGTGACGAGTGAACTGGTGATCACGATCGCCAGTAGCGCCCCCGACAGCGCGACCCGCAGCATGTCGTTGGTACGCCGAGTCAAGGGTTGCAGCAAGTTACCGGAAACGGTGACTTCGCGCCCGTCGACGTGCATCTTTCTAACGATCTTTCGGCTCGGCCTCGGCCCGCGGCTATCGGCGGCTCGCGGACAACATAACCGGAGACCTGCACAGCGAGCCGGATTGCCGGGCCTTTAGCGCTGACCAGGCTCTGCGGGGAGTCACAGCAGTCACGCGTGCATCAGCGACCGACCATGACGTGTGGTTTCACAACGAGGTCGCATGCGATATCACCTGAGGCCGCCACGACGCACAGTTACCACCAAGCCACCTCACGTAGGTTCGAGTTATGGCGAGAACTGACAACGACACCTGGGAGATCACCGAGAGCGTGGGGGCGACGGCCTTGGGCGTGGCCTCAGCGCGCGCGGCCGAAACCGAGAGCGACAACCCGCTGATTCAGGACCCGTTCGCGCGGGTGTTCCTCGACGCCGCCGGCGACGGGATATGGAACTGGCACGGGGGTCCCGATCTGCCGCCGGAGATCATCGAAGCCGAACCCGAGTTGCCGCTGCAGAGGCAGGCGATGGTCAGCTACATGGCCTGTCGGACCAAGTTTTTCGACTCGTTCTTTCTCACCGCCACCAAGTCGGGCATTCGTCAGGCGGTGATCCTGGCGGCGGGCCTCGACTCGCGGTCGTGGCGGTTGCCGTGGCCGGACGGCGTGACGGTCTACGAGCTGGACCAGGACCGGGTGCTGGACTTCAAGCTGAAGACGCTGACCCACCATGGCGCGCGGCCGGCTGCCAACCGGATCGAGGTCGCGGTGGATCTGCGCCACGACTGGCCGAAAGCGTTGCAGGAGGCTGGTTTTGACCCGTCGCAGCCGAGCGTCTGGTCGGCCGAAGGCCTGATGCCCTACCTTCCGGCCGCGGCGCAGGATCTGCTGTTCGAGCGCATCGATAAGCTCACCGCCCCGGGCAGCCGGGTCGCGGTGGAGGCGCTCGGGCCGACGTTCCTCGACGAGGAGATCCGCTCCAAGCGCCGCGCGCGGATGGAACGGTTGCGCGAGTTGATGGCCAAGGTGGACCCGGATCGCGATCTCCCGCGGACCGACGAGCTGTGGTACTTCGAAGAGCGTGAACCGGTCGGCGACTGGTTCGCCCGCCACGACTGGAATGTGACGGTGACGCCCGCTGCCGAGCTGATGGCCGACTTCGGGCGCGCAGCCGCACCAGCGGTCAAGGACATGGTGCCGGGCAACGAGTTCGTCTACGCGCTGCGGCCGTAACTACGGAACCGCTTTGACCGGTGGGATGTGCCACGTCCCATCGAGAATCGACGGCTTCTTCTCGTTGGGCCAGTACAGCCGCAGCATGAGGCTGAACCGATCCTTGGGCGCCGGAAGCCAATTGGATTCTTTGTCCGGCCCGGGGGAGTCGGCCTGGATGTACAGGTCGGTCGATCCGTCGGGATTGGTCGCCAGCTTGTCGCGCGGGCTCAGCGTGTAGCGGTTCAGCGGGTTGTCGACGAAGAAGAAGTCGCTGTTGTACATGGTCAGCGACCAGAATCCGCGCGCCGGCGGCAGCTGGCCCTTGTCGAAGTGCATGGTGTATTTGGTTGCGCCGCTGTACTTCTGCTTGAGGTCGGGGCCGTCCGAGGTGGGATAGACGGCGTCCTCGGGCAGGTTGGCGCCGACGCCGACCTTGGTCACGAAGGCTCGCTGCCGATAGTTGGTCCCGTAGGTGCCGGCCTTGGTGGTGTAGGCCCAGCCGTTCTTGAAGATGAAATCGCCGGCGACCACGCCGTCTTCGCGCCAGCTACTGATGTTGTCCTGACCGAGTTTTGGCGCCATGGCCAGGCCGGTGTTCGCCGCGGCCGACAGCTTGGTCGGGTCGAAGTCCTGCCCGGGAACGATGCCGATTCGGGCCAGCTTGGCCACCATCGGCGCATCCCCGGGGGCCGGCGGGTTGGTCTTCAGCAGACGGGCGAACAGCTTGAAATACTCCGGTGCGCCAAGGGAATTCACCTGCTGGCGCACCGACGTCTTCATGTCGACCGACGCGCTGACCGGACCGAGCGGCGGCAGATAGGGCTTACCGAACGACGACAGCGGCACCGCGGTGATCTGATCCTGCAGCTTGTGCACCGCGTCGTAATCCTCCGGGGTGCCCGAGGAGTAGATGCGGCCGAGCATCCACACCAACGCCGTCGGCGACTTGTACTCCAGTACGTCGGGCGGCAACGTGCCCTGCCACCCGGGACCGGTGATGGCGAACGTGCGCGGCTTGCCGCCGCCGTTGCGGGTGCCCGGCGAGGCGAAGACGTTGGTCCATGCGTCCAGCATGGGCAGCAGGTAGTAGCGGTCGCCCATGTCCGGGACGCTGACGATCCACGGCTCTTTCGCCACGTCGAACCAGGCCTGGGTGTAGAGCGTGTCGGCGTTCGGGGCGGTCACCATGTTGAACGACGCGTTCGGGTAGGTACGCATGCGGGCGATCTGGCCCATCGGGGCTTTGGTGTCTTCGGCGGCGGGTACATTCGTCAATCCGCGCCGGGTGTACTCCATCGTGACGAGCGGATAGGCGTAGGCATAAGCCTCGGTGGCGATGTCGGTTGTTTCCGACTGCGATAAGCCAGGCGTCGCAGAGGTTTTGACCGGAGCGGCCGGTTGCTCGTTGCCGCCGCACGACGTGATCATCATCAAGGCGGCGACGATCGCGCCGACCCGTTTGATGGTTGATCGCATCATTGGATACTTTCACGTCGGCCGGTGTGGCGCGCGCGTGTGCATATTTGCAGGCCGCCCCACCGGCCCGGCTCCCACAGGACGCGCCAGCGAAGGAGCAGAATTCGGCTATGCGGTCACGGCGGGGTGCCGTTGCGCTGATTGCGGCAGCGGTGCTGGTCAGCGCGATGCTGGCCAGTGCTACGCCGACGTCGTACGAACCGCCGCCACTCGTCGCCAACCCGGTCGAGCACGTCGACACCCTGATCGGCACCGGTAGCGGCGGCAAGTCGGTGGGGGAGATCAACAACTTCCCCGGGCCCTCGGTGCCGTTCGGGATGGTGCAGTACTCGCCGGACACCGTCGACAACTACGCGGGCTACAGCCACTCGAACAATCGCGCCACCGGGTTCAGCATGACGCACGCCTCGGTGGGCTGCCCGGCGTTCGGAGACATCTCGATGCTGCCGACCACCGGCGACGTCGGCTCGGAGCCCTGGGATGCGACCGAGGAAATCGCCCACGACAAAGACGAGCGCGGCGTACCCGGCTACTACACGGTGCGGCTCCCCTCGGCGGGCGTGACGGCGGAGCTCACCGCCACCAACCGCACCGGTGTGGGCCGCTTCCACTATCCGCGCAATCGTCCGGCGCGGTTGTTCGTGCGGTCGGGCGGGTCGCTGGGCGGCAACTCGGCCGCCAAGATCAAAATCAGTGAGGACAACACCACGATCACCGGCTCGGCGACCAGCGGTGGGTTCTGCGGTAAGAACAACGTCTACACGGTGTACTTCGTGATGAAGTTCAACAAGCCGTTCACATCATTCGGCACCTGGGACGGCTTCTCGGTATTTCCCAACGGCCGCAGCGCATATTCGAGTTACCAAGGGGCCAGCGGGGGTTACGTGGAGTTCCCGGCCGGCACGCAGCTCGAGGTGCGCACCGCGCTGTCCTACGTCGACGTCGACGGCGCACGCAAGAACCTCGACGAGGCCGCGGCAGGTTTCGAGGATATCCGCGCGGCCGCATCAACAGGATGGAACACTGCGCTCTCGCGCATCCGGATTGCCGGCTACACCGAAGACGACATCGTCACCTTCTATTCCGCGCTCTACCATGCGTCGTTGAACCCCAACACTTTCAACGACATCGACGGACGCTACATCGGGTTCGACGGCGGCATCCACACCATCGCGCCCGGGCATACCCAGTACGCCAACTACTCCGACTGGGATACCTACCGCGGGGTGGCGGCGCTGCAGGGGATGGTGTTTCCGCGCGAGGCCAGTGATATGGCGCAGTCGCTGGTCAACGACGCCGAGCAGAGCGGATCGTATCCGCGCTGGGCGCTGGCCAATACGGCGACGGCGGAGATGACCGGTGACAGCGTGGTGGCGCTGATCGCGAACTTCTATGCGTTCGGCGGCAAGGACTTTGACGTGCACAGAGCGCTGCACTTCATGCTCGACGCCGCAACCGAGGGCGGTGTCGGGCGCAACGGTTACGTGGAGCGGCCGCAGATCGACACCTATCTACGTCGCGGCTATCTGGCGCTGCCGACGACGTCGTGCCACGGGTCTTTCCCCGCGGCCTCGATCTCGCTGGAGTGGTCGGTCGACGACTTCGCGATCTCTCAATTCGCCGCTGCGCTGGGTGATTCCAAAGTCGCGGGTGAGTTCCAGGACCGGGCGCAGTACTGGCAGAACCTGTTCAATCCCACCACCCATTCCATTTCGCCGCGCAACGCACTCGGCTTCTTTCCCGCGGGTCCGGCGGTGGTGCCGCCCGCGGATGCCTGTTTCAGCCAGGTCGGATTCGACGAGGGCAACGCCGAGCAATACGTCTGGTACGTGCCGCAGAACATCGCCGGGCTGGTGACCGCGCTGGGCGGACGGCAAGCGGTGGCCGACCGGCTCGACAAGTTCACCTCGCGGCTCAACGTGGGCCCGAAGGAGCCGTACCTGTGGGCCGGCAACGAGCCCACGTTCGGTGTGCCGTGGCTGTACAACTACATCGGTCAGCCGTGGAAGACGCAGGCTTTGGTCGACCGGGTGCGTAGCACGTTGTTCAGCCCGACGCCCGACGGCGAGCCGGGCAACGACGACTTGGGCGCGATGTCGGCGTGGTATGTGTGGGCGGCGATGGGCCTGTATCCCAGTATCCCGGGAACGTCGACCCTGACGGTGAACACGCCGCTGTTCGATCGCATCGAAATCGCCCTTCCTGCAGATAAATTCATTCGGATCACCGCGCCGGGGGCATCCGGACCCCATCGACTGCAGTACATCAGCGGCTTGCATGTCGACGGCCGGTCCACCAACAAGACGTATCTTCCGGAGTCGGTTCTGGCCGGTGGCGGCGAGTTGGCGTTCTCGTTGTCGTCGAAACCGAACAAGTCGTGGGGGACCGCTGCGTCGTCGGCGCCGCCGTCGTTCGGTGCGGGCAGTCTTGCGGTGACCATGAACGTGTCGCCGGGCATCGTTGCGGTGGACCCTGGTACGGACACCGATGTGACCGTCAAGGTGCAGCGGATGATCGACGGGCCTGCCGACTACACGATCATCGGAAAGTCGTACATCGCAGGGATTTCCGTCGCGCCGGTATCGGGGAAGTTCGGCGACGACGGGTCCGGCACGTCGACGGTGACGATCAAGGTGGCGGAGTCGGTGTTCGACGGGTACTACCCGCTGGTGCTGACGACGAAGGCGGGCAAGGGGGATCGGACGTTCATGCTGCTGGTCGCGGCGGGCGAGGTTGCGGCCGGCGAATAGCGACTTTCAGCAGCCGGCTCATCCTGGCGGTTGCACAATGCGGACCTGCCGGCGGGTGGGCCGGTGGACAACCCGGATGCCCTCGTCGGTGCATGCTTGAACGCCACCAAGCGGATGGGGGTCGGTGGGCCACCCCTGTTGCCCCGCAACGTCAAACAAAGCTGCTGCGTTGGGCGCAGCGCCGGTGCTGAAGCGGGTTTGGTAGCGAATGCCCGAATGCCTGCCGGCGGCAAAGAAGGCCGCCGCCCACGCCTGCGGAATGTCATACGACGGGCACGTCCCGATTTCGCGGGTCATACCGAAGTTCGCCGCGGCCGGTGAGCAGGTGTTCGCGAGCCAGCGCGCCGACGAAATCTGCACCTTCGACACCTGGGTACGAGCTGCCGCCTCGAAAGTGACGACCCCTTGGCGGACCAGCTCATGACCGAATCGTTCCCGTAGTGCAGTGACGACATCCGTTGCGAGATAACACGTCCCATTCGGTCGGATCAGATCGAAACGACCCGACAAGTCGGAGGAGAACCACCACGGGGACCTGCCAGTAGTGTGCGCTCGGTGCAACAGCACGCTGGGTTGAAGTCGCGATCGAGGGACACGTGATAGGTCGGCCGGCGGGCGGCCGAGTGCTCGACGCTGGCGCGATTTGCTCATGCGGCCCAGCTCGACGCCACCTGATATGCCATCGCAATCACTCGTTCGGGGTCACGGCCGTTACGGAGCCAGCCACTGGGAGGCTCGCCTTCGAGGTCTTCGCTTGGCGCCCGCATCCACAGCGCGATCATCCATGCGTCGTCGGTGCCCTCCGCCAGCGTGGCGAGCACCTCGGCCAACGACGGAATGGTCGCGCCGTTGTCGAGGAATTGCCACGTCGGGTAGACGACGCCGTCACCGTCGATGGGGCACGCCAGAATCGCGTGCCGTGCCACTCTCTGGTGCAGGGCCTGACGGGACATTTGCAGCCATCGGCTAAGGCCGGCCGTGTCGTAGAACGGTCCCGATACCTCGTCGAAGACATGACCCAAGGGAAGCGCCGCCACCATCGCGTCCGCGATGTCCTCCGGGTCGCCAAACATTTCTGGACCAAGCTGCGCTTCGCGGGCCTTCCGGACTCGGTCATGGACCTTCTGGGCGACTGATCGCATGATCTGCTGCTCGAATGCGGCAAGGTCCGTCATGGTCGCTTCCCTTCCGTCGGCTTGACGCCCCGTCATCACAGGCAACGAACTGCTGTCAAGCTCGTCAAGTATACATCGTCAAGGATGTCAACCAGGTCGCTCCCGCTCGAGCATAGACTCCGGCGGAAGTACGACGCCTCCAGTGCGTCCCGCGTGCTGCCGGGGCGCCAGGACGGGAGCCGGTCGTTGCGTTCCAGCGGAATCGCTCAGCTGCTGCCGGTAGTGGCGTCCTGCAACTTGGCCATCACCTGGTCCAGGCTGAAGCTCGCAGATTTCTGCCGCTGCGGGAACTCGACCAATGTCTCCAGCATCTTCGCGACGTAAGCCTGGGCCGGAACGAACAGGAAGATGCGGTCGATCATCCAGTCGTAGTACGTGTTCGACGTGATGTCGGCCCGCTCGTAGGGATCGGTCCGCAGGTTGAACAGCTTCGGCACGCGTAGTTCAACGTAGGGCTCCGCCCAGATCTGCAGGGTGCCGGTGCAGCGCTGCTCGAGGAAGACGAATTTCCAGTTGTCGAACCTCAGGGCGGTGAGGTCGCCGTCGTCGGAGACATAGAAGAAATGGTCGCGTGGGCTCTCGTCGGTCTCGCCGGTGATGTACCCCAACTGGTCGTGCCCGTCGAGGTGCACCTTGTAGGTCGTGCCGTTCAGGTCGGTGCCCGCGCGCAGCTGCTCGGCGATGTCGGGCACACCTGCCGCCGACAACAGCGTGACGAACCAGTCGGCGTGGCTGACGATGCCGTTCAACACCGAGCCGGCCGGTATGTGCCCCGGCCAGCGCACCAGCGCCGGGACGCGGTAGGCGCCTTCCCAGTTCGAGTTCTTCTCGTTGCGGAACGGGGTCATGCCGGCGTCGGGCCAGCTGTTCATGTGGGGCCCGTTGTCGGTGGAGTACATGACGATCGTGTTCTCGGCGATACCCAGCTCGTCGAGCAGATCCAGCAGGCTGCCCACCGTGTCGTCGTGATCCAACATCGTGTCGTGGTAGCGCGACTGCCAGCGCCCGGCGCGGCCCACGCTCTCTGGCTTGGTGTGGGTGCGGAAATGCATGTGCGTGGCGTTGAACCATACGAAGAACGGAGCTTCGGCGTCGTGTTGGCGCTTGATGAAATCGACTGCAGCGTCGAGGAATTCGCCGTCGCAGGTTTCCATCCGCTTCTTGGTGAGCGGGCCGGTGTCTTCGATGCGCTGGGTGCCGTCGCCGTTGGCCCAGGTGTGCAGCACGCCGCGGGGCCCGAACTTCTTGCGGAACTCCGGATCCTTCGGATAGTCCGGCAGTTCGGGTTCCTCTTCGGCGTTGAGGTGATACAGGTTGCCGAAGAACTCGTCGAAGCCGTGCATCGTGGGCAGGTGCTCGTCGCGGTCGCCGAGGTGGTTCTTGCCGAACTGGCCAGTGGCGTAGCCCCGCGCCTTCAGCGCTGTCGCGATCGTCGGGTCCTGTGCCTGCAGGCCCAGCGGCGCGCCGGGCAGGCCCACCTTGGTCAGACCGGTGCGATACGGGTTCTGGCCGGTGATGAATGCTGCCCGTCCGGCGGTGCAGCTCTGCTCCGCGTAATAGTCGGTGAACAGCACGCCTTCAGCGGCGACGCGGTCGATGTTGGGGGTCCGGTACCCCATCAGCCCGTTGCTGTAGCAGCTGAGGTTGCTCTGCCCGATGTCGTCGCCCCAGATGATCAGGACATTCGGTTTATCGCTCACTGGTTGGCCTTTCGCGGTCGAAGCCCCGAAGCCCTCGCACCCGGACCAGCTGACGCTGTCGTCTACCGAGCACCCCGCAGCGATCCTAGACCCGTTTCCGGCCTTACTGTTACCTTCCCCTCGGGGCGCACTGATGGGACAAGTTTGTGCGGCTATTGCACTGAGCTGCGTATCTCATTGATTACCAACGCCTTTCGGCAAGGGGTCTCTACAGCTCATGGCTTGCCGTGATCGGGGTGGGGACGGTTCGCAGGTCCAGGCGTGACCGGCTGATCCGAAGCAGGCACGCAAGCACCTACGTGCCTTCGCCGCTGGGTCCCTCTTCGGTGTGGAGCTGGATCTGGACCCGGTCCGGGCCAGTGACGGTCACCGCCCAGCCCAGGTGCGCCTGGTGCACACCGCTGTGTTCGACATCGAAGGTGGTCAGGCGTTCTACCCAGCGCAGCAACTCATCGTGGTTGACGACACTCAGACCGAACAACGGGTATCCGCGCAATGTGGCCAGCGGCTCGGCGGCGCGTCGCAACAACACACGGACACCGCACGGATGTTGCAGCAGCGCGGCCGTTACCTCGTTTTCGCATTCTTCGATCAAGAGGGCGGCGAAATCGAAGACGCGTCCATACCAGTCGCTGGCCGCCAGCGGATCGCTGGACGGCACAGTGACGTGGTGCACGCCAATCAACAGGGGCACTCGACCATTCTTGCCGCCGCGAGACAACTCGTTAAACTCGGGCCCCCCACCGTCCCGTCCACGTCGCGGAGCTTGCCCGCAAGATCAGGCGGTTTGGAGTCGGTAATCGAGCCGTGTTCAGGAGCCAAGCCGTCGGTCGCCACGGCTGGTGACCTTCTGCCCTTCGTACGCCCCCTTTGCCAACTGTAGGTTCGATCCGACGTGTGGCAGTGAAGGGTGATCGCGATGAGCGGCGGAATGTCGGCGGGTCCGACATCGTCTGCGAGCCGAGGTCGGCTGCGCGTCTATCTCGCTGTTGCTCCCGGAGCCGGAAAGACCTACGCCATGCTGGCCGAGGCCAAGCGCCTGGCTGAGCGGGGGGTGGATGTGGTCGTGGGTTTGGTCGAGACCCACCACCGCGCGGATACCGAGGCCATGCTTGCCGCGCTGGAGCAAATTCCCCTCGCCCAAACCAGCCACCGAGGGTCGGTCTTCGCCGAACTCGACATGGACAAGGTGCTGGCTCGACGTCCGGCGGTGGTGCTGGTCGATGAATTGGCCCACACCTGCGTGCCGGGCAGCCGCCACGAGAAACGCTGGGAAGACGTGCAAGAGCTGCTAACCGCCGGTATCGATGTGATCACCGCGCTCAACGTGCAACACATCGACAGCCTCAACGACGCCGTCGAAGCGGTCACCGGCATCGCCCAACACGAGACGGTGCCCGATGCGGTCGTCGCCGCCGCCGACGAAATCGAGTTCCTCGACATCACCCCGCACCAGTTGCGCGCCCGCATCGCCGATACCGACGTCCTGCGGCCAGGCGCCGCCCCGCATGCGCTGACCGGCTTCTACACCGCCGAGCGGTTGGCCGCGCTGCGCGAACTCGCGACGGGCTGGCTGCAGCAACGCGGTCAGCTCAGCGCCGCCCCCCGGATCGCGCTGAGCCGGGCACCGGCTGCAGTTGCTTCGCAGCGGGTCGTCGTCGCGTTGACCGGCGACCCGGAGGGCGACCACGTCCTGCGGCGGGCCGCACAGATCGCCGCGACGGTCGGCGGCGAGCTGATCGGGGTGCACGTGCGGGAACCCACAGGCCTTATGGAGGCCGAGCCCGCATGGCTGTCCGGCCAACGCCGGCTGCTTGGCGAATTGGGTGGCCACTACACCGAATTGGCCGGCATCGATGTCGCCGCCGCGGTACTGGATTTCGCCCGCACCGAGAATGCTCACCAGTTGGTGTTGGGCGCAACCCGACGCTCCCGCCGTCAGGAGTTGCTGCACGGCTCGGTGATCAACAAGGCGATCCGAACCGCCGGCCCGGTCGAGGTTCATGTCATCCCCGCCCGCCGACCACCCCGTCAAAGACCGGCCATCAGGCTGACCATCCCGTCGCTACGGCCCGTCCCGCTTCCCGGGCTGCGCCGGTTTGCGGCCTGGATCCTCGCGGTCATCGCGCCCGTGGCGGTCACGGTCGGTCTGACCCCATTTCACGCTCCGCTCGGGCTTACCGGCGCACTGCTGTGCAATCTGCTCGCCGTGCTCTGCGTGGCCCTGCTCGGCGGGATTTTGCCTGCCCTGCTGGCCACCGCCGTCGCCGTCCTGCTGTCCGACTACCTCTTCACCCAGCCGCTGCACACCCTGCGAGTCGGTAATGCGGTCGATCTGGTCGCCCTGATCACTTTCGGGATCGTCGCGTTGGCGGTCGGGGGCTTGGTCGACGTGCTCACCCGTCAAGGGGTCCGGGCCGCACGCGCCGACGCCGAGGCGCGCAACCTCGCCAGACTCGCCGCCGGTGCCATGGCCTCGCCTCGCGACCTCAGCGAGGCCGTCGATTCGATCCGGCGAACCTTCGACCTCGACGCCGTCGCGGTGCTGTGTGACACCGGCACCGGCTGGAATGTGGAGACTGCCGTCGGCGCGACCCAGCTACAGCACCCCGATCAGGCCGACTGCCAGGTCCAAATTGGGACCGGACGCGTTCTGGCCATCGTCGATGCACGACGCACCGCTCGCGACACCGCGCCGCTACAAGCGTTCCTCACCGAACTACGACTCGCCAGGGAACGTGCCCTGCTGCAAGCTCTTAAATCCAACGGCAAAAGCTCTCAGACGTTCGAGCCGTGATATCACTGGTCGCCGTCCGCACGGCTTTATCTCCTCGTAAGGTGACCGCATGCGGACGGCTCGAATCATCCACATCATCCGGCAAATAGGGTCGTTGGCAGTAACGGCAGTGACCGCGACCTCCACCCTCAACGCATATCGGCCGCTGGCCCGCAGCGGATACCCGTCGCTGTTCTCGTGGATGTTCGGCCTGGTTGTCACCGAGCTGCCGTTGCAAACACTGGTGAGCCAGCTCGGCGGGCTGGCGTTGACAGCCCGCCGACTGACCCGACCGGTGCGGACGGTCGCTTGGCTGGTGGCGGGCGTCTCGGCGCTGGGCTTGTTGAACTTCAGTCGCGCGGGCCACCAGGCTAATGTCCCGCTGACTGCGGCTTTGGACAGCGGCCTGGGAACCTCTCGCCGCACCGACTCAGCGGGTCTGTGGCGCCGGCCGGCCGGCGGTGGCACCGCCAAGACGCCGGGAGCGCTGCGAATGTTGCGGATCTACCGCGACTACGCCCACGACTCGAACATCAGCTACGGCGAATACGGCAGCGCCAATTACCTGGACATCTGGCGACGTCCCGATCTGGATCCGACCGGAAAGGCGCCGGTGCTCTTCCAGATCCCCGGCGGTGCCTGGACGACGGGAAACAAACGCGGACAGGCCCATCCGTTGATGAGCCACCTCGCGGAGCTGGGCTGGATCTGCGTGGCGATCAACTACCGGCACAGCCCGCGCAACACCTGGCCCGCTCACATCGTCGACGTCAAGCGCGCCCTCGCGTGGGTCAAGGCGCACATCACCGAGTACGGCGGCGACCCCGACTTCATCGCGATTACCGGCGGTTCGGCCGGCGGCCACCTGTCGTCGCTGGCGGCGCTGACACCCAATGACCCACAGTTCCAGCCAGGATTCGAAGACGCCGACACCCGGGTACAAGCGGCCGTGCCGTTCTACGGCGTGTATGACTTCACCCGTTTCGAGGACGCGATGCATCCGATGATGCCGGCGCTGCTCGTCAAATCGGTTGTGAAGCAACGGCCCTCTACCGACCTGCAGCCGTACATCGCCGCGTCACCGGTCAACCACATTTGCGCCGACGCTCCGCCATTCTTTGTATTGCACGGCCGCAACGACTCACTGGTTCCTGTCGAGCAGGCGCGTGGGTTTGTCGCGCGGATGCGGCAAGTCAGCAGGGAGCCCGTCGTGTACGCCGAACTGCCGTTTACCCAGCACGCTTTCGACATCCTCGGCTCGGCTCGCGCGGTGCATGCGGCAGTCGCCGTCGAGCAATTCCTGGCCGAGGTGTACACGATACAAGTGTCGAAGTGCTCTTAGGCCGACGCGCAGCGGCCTCTGAAGCGCTTGAGGTAAGACAACAGTCGATACGCCGGCACGCTGCTCGGCCAGTCGTCAGCATTGAGCACCAACGCCTCTCGGCATAGGGATCCTCAGGCTCATGGCTTGCCGTGATCGGGGTGGGGAACGGTTCGCAGGTCCAGGCGTGGGATCGCGTCAAAGTCTGACGGATTGCAGCTGTATAGCGGCAGGTCATAGGCAATGGCGCTGGCGGCGATCAGTGCATCATAAGCGCGTGCCGCCGGCTTTCGGCCGGTCGCTCGCAACGATGCGGCAACTGCCCCGAATGCGCGCGCAGACTCGGCATCGAACACCAGCACGTCGAAGTCCGACTCCGCCTGCTGCAAATGCGCCTGGCGTGCCGCGCGCTCTTCGTCGCTATGGGCGACATGCGGCCCCACCGACAGCTCGGCCAACGTGATCGCGCTGATCACGGCTTCTTCGGGCAGATCTGCAGGGTCGTCGATGCGCCCAAGCAGGATCACCGTTGATGTGTCGAGCATCCCTCTCGACGCCGGCTCAGGGGTCACAGCGTTGGATCAATGACGGTGTCGATGTCGTGTCGCAGCACGTCGGGGTCAACGCGAGGCAACCCTTTCCTGCGCTCAATGAGTTCGACAGGTCTGGCGCTGCGGCGTGGCAGCGGGCGCAACTCGGCGACCGCGCGGCCGTCCCGGGTGACGATCACATGTTCGCCGCGCTCCACACGGTCCAGCACCTCTCCTCCTCTATTACGGAGGTCGCGCACGGTTACTGACTCCACAGTCCGAAGTGTATCACCGGTGAGACAGGTACTGGGGGTTTCCGAGGCGACGTATCACCGCTGGCGTACTCAGTTCGGCGGGCTCAAGGCGCGAGGGGCGGCGGGGCTGGATCACCCGTCGCGAGGCTCGAGCATCGGCAGCAGCACGTTGCGCGCGAGCGCCACGATCGTCTCGTCGTCGTCGAGCGTGATTGTTCCCTCACGTGTGAGGAGGAGCGAGATCGCGAGCCGCGCGAGCACCTCTGCGGCCTGGTCGACGTCGGCTGGCGCAGCACGTCCGGCGCGCACTTCGGTGCGCAGCCGCTGACCGATCAACTCACGGTACAGCGCAAGCGCCGCCGTGCCGTCGATGGTGAGCAGCGGCAGCAGCAACTCAGGTTCGCTGCGCAGCAGGCGGTCGAACAGCGCGTGCCCGCGGACGAAGTTCACGGCGAACGAGAAGCCGAGCACGACCCGCTGCTCGAGGGTCTGCTCACGCTCCCAGACACGGTCGAGCTCGGCCATGCCGCGACGGATCTCGCGTGCGATCACGACCCCGACGAGCCCTTGCTTGCTCTGAAAGCGCCTGAACACGGTCATCTTCGAGACGCCGGCTCGCCGCGCCACATCGTCGATCGTCGCGCGGCGGATCCCGTACTCGGCGAACACCTCGAACGCCGCCGCCGCGACGCGGTCGACGGTCGCGTCCTCGCCCGGCGCCGGGCCTTGGTCGAGCTGCGCGATTGACAGCGCCATTGACTGCATGTTGTGATGTTATCAAATGACACACTTAATAACACAACAGATGGGTGACCTGCCACGGCTGCGCACTCCGGCGCTCTTCAACGCAGCCCAGTACTGGCTGGCGCCCGAGCGCTTCGCCCGGCGCTGCGAGTCGCTCGGCGACCGCTTTCTCGTGGCGATGCCCGCATCGCGGCCGTGGCTGTGCCTCACCCACCCCGACGACATCAAGCGCGTGTTCAGCGCCGACACCGGCGTGCTGCGCCTCGGCGCCGCGCTTGCAAAGAATTCGCCGCATCCGCTCGTCCTCGGCCCGACCGGGCTGACGAACGTCGACGGTGACGAGCACACGCGCAGTCGCAAGATGCAGCTGCCGCCGTTCCGCGCCCGAGCGATTGCCGAGTACGAGAACGTCATTGAGCGCAAGACCGAAGACGCGCTTGCTCGCTGGCCCTACGGACGGCCGACCCGTGCCGACTCCCATATGCAGGCGATCTCGCTGGAGGTGATCATCGCCGTGGTCTTCGGCGTCACCGACCCCGACCGCGTCGAGCGCCTGCGCGCGGCAACACTGGCGCTGATGCGCGCGGGCAACTCGCGGCGGTTCTTCGTGCAGACGATGATCGTCACTGCCCGCAACAAGGGCTGGGACGGTCCTTTCCCGCGCATCCGCGCCGCGATGGCCGCGGTCGATGCGATCGTGCTCGAAGAGGCCGTCGAGCGACGCCGCCGCGGTGACCTCGACCAGGAAGACGTCCTCGGGATGTTCCTGCGCGCCCACGACGCGAACAGCAAACCGATGCCCGACAGCGAGCTCTGTGACGCGATGCGCACACTGCTGCTAGGCGGACACGAGACCACGGCCTCCACGCTCGCGTGGATCCTCGAGCGCGTTACCCGCCACCCCGACGAGCTCGCGCGCCTCGAGGCGGCGGCCCTCGCCGGCGACGACGACTACATCGACGCCGTTATCAAGGAAGCGATGCGTCTGCGCCCGGTGTTCCCGATCACTGGGCGGCTCGCCGCGGAGGAATTCGCGTTGGGTGATCTGACGATCCCCGCCGGTACCCTCATCATTCCGCACATCACCCTGGTGCACCGCCGCCCCGACCTCTATCCCGACCCGCTCACGTTCCGCCCGCAGCGCTTCCTCGACAGCCGCGCCGGGACCTACACGTGGATCCCGTTCGGCGGCGGAGCAAGACGCTGCATCGGCGCCGCGTTCTCGCTCGTCGAAATGCGGATCGTGCTGCGCACAATGCTCCGCCACGCGCGGCTGCTCCCGACGAGCCGGCGCGCCGAACGCGTCGCACGACACACGGTCACGATCGCCCCCGCCCGCGGCGCGACCGTCACGCTCGAACGGCGGCCACCCTTCGCGCACCTTGACGAGCCCGGCGCCACGCACCTACACGCACCGGTCGTTTAGCCGGATCCACCCTTCAGGCCGACGCGGAGTGGCCTCTGAAGCGCTTGAGGTAAGACACCAGTCGATACGCCGGCACAGGCCTCGGCCAGTCGTCAGCGCGGAAGTAAGCATCCGACCCACCGTCGACGAATACGACGCTCCCACAAAGGAAGTCAGCCGCATCCGACAGCATGAACAGCACCCAGTCGGCCAGCTGCCCTGCGTCGCCGAACCCGCCGATCGGGACGGGGAAAGAACGAATACGCTTCGCCTCCTTCGGCGTTGATAGCGACTCCTCCAGAAGAGGCGTCATAATCGCCCCCGGAGCAAGAGCATTCAGGCGTATGCCGGCGCCCGCCCACTCGGCCTTGACCGCCTCGCGTCGAACCCAACGGCTCACCGCGATCTTGGATCCGGCGTAGACGAACACCGAAGCATTCTTGCCGAAGAACCTCACGGAGCGAACCGCCTTCTCGGCGTCATGCGCAAGAAACGCCCGTACGGTGCGCGCAGGAACCATAGGCGTTGTCGTTGTGGAATTGCTGGAGAAGACAACGACTTTCGCGCGGTCAGCGGCGGCCAGTGCCGGGCGCCACGCGCCCAGCAGCTCTACGACGCCGAGGTAGTTCACCTGCGCGATCAGGCGCGCACGGCCGGCGGCCCGAGTGGGGCCGAGCCCGGCTGCCAGCACGGCGCCGTCCAACCTGGACCCCGACGCCGCCAGAACGCCGGCGGCGGCGGCCTGGCGTCCCTCACCGGTCGACAGATCCGCGACGATGTCTGCCTGCTTGATGTCCACGCCGATCACGGTGTGGCCGGCGTCGCGCAGCTTCTGTGCGACCTGGTGCCCCATGCCTGAGGCCGATCCGGTGACCGCGTAGGTACCCATGAGCGCATCTCCTTCCTCGCGCGGGCTCCGCCTGAAATGTCTTCCGTGCAAACAATATTTGCACGTTAAGATCGTCTGTCGGCCGGGGCGTCGAACGCGATGTCCGCCGGCACTTTTGCCGAAAAGGCGAGACGCTTAGCCACGCGCCGTCGGTGCGGTGGGTCGGATAGCACCACTGGTGTCTGCGATGAGGACAATCGGCCCTACACCCGGCGCAAGTAACGAGAAAGACTCTGTGATAACTGAGTGTGACGCAGCGGGTCCGCCGGTAGGCCGCCTATGGGTAAAGGTCCTGATGACTTATACGGCAATGGACGGTGGTAAGGAGGAGTGAGGAAATGACCGAAACCGATCCAACGGTGGTTCGGCACCGAAGCGGGGTAGTGGTGTCCACGCTGCCGCAGGCTTTTCAGGAGACCGCAGCCTTACTGCCGGACTCGGTGGCCATTAGGACGGTCGGCAACGAAGTGGTCATCACTTGGCGCCAGTACGCCGATCGGGTGCGGAAGATCGCCACCGGCCTGGCCACGCTGGGCGTCGAACGCGGCCACACGGTTGCTCTCATGCTGCGCAACCGTCCAGAGTTCCACCTAGCCGACACCGCCGTCATGCATCTCGGCGCGATCCCGTTCTCGATCTACAACACCTCGGCGCCCGACCAGATCCGGTACCTATTCACCAATGCCGAGAACAAGATCGTATTCACCGAGAATGATTTTCTGCCCGCTGTTCAGACAGCTGGTGCCGACCTCGCTCACGTGATCGTCGTCGACGACCAACGTCGATGGCTGCCTGACCCTCGAACACCTCGAATCTTTAGGGAGCAAAGCCGATTTCGATTTCGATTCGGCGTGGCGGGCGGTACGGCCCGACGACGTCGCGACCCTCATCTACACCTCGGGGACCACCGGCCCGCCCAAGGGCGTCGAGCTTACCCACGCCAATGTGATGGCCGAGTTCTCGGCCGTCGTCGACCTCATTGACATGCAGCCCACCGATCGGATTACCTCATACCTGCCACATGCGCACATCGCCGACCGGGTGACCGGGCACTACGCCAACATGGTCCTGGGAGTGCAGGTGACCGATGTCGCCGACCCCAGGGCGATCGCGGAGGCGCTGCCGGACGCTCGCCCCACGGTGTGGCTGGGGGTGCCGCGAGTCTGGCACAAGATCAAAGCCGGGATCGAAACGAAGCTCGGCACCGAGGCGACCGGAATCAGGCGGCGACTGGCGCTGTGGGCCATCGACACCGGTGTCCGCGCAGCCCGCCAGACATTGGCCGGCAAGGCCCTGCCCGCACCACTTGCCATCCGACGCAAGATCGCCGACCGCCTGGTGCTGGCTAAGGTGCGCGACGCCCTCGGCCTGGACCGGTTGCGATGGGGAGTAACCGCCGCCGCACCCATCCCGGTCGAAACGCTCGAATTCTTCTGGGGCCTGGGCATTCCCGTCTACGAAGTGTGGGGGTTGTCGGAGAACGCCGGCGGTGCGACATCCAACCGACCCGGCGCAAACAAGGTTGGCTCGGTCGGGACAGCGCTGCCCGGCGTCGAGATCTCGGTGGCCGACGACGGCGAACTGCTGATACGCGGGCCGATCGTGATGCGAGGCTATCGAGATCAGCCGGACAAGACAGCCGAAGCGATCGGCGCCGACGGCTGGTTGCATACCGGTGACATCGGCACCATCGACTCTCAAGGTTTCGTCACGATCGTCGACCGCAAGAAGGAGTTGCTCGTCAACGAAGCCGGAAAAAATCTCTCCCCCACCAACATCGAGATGGCGATTCAGGCCGCATCCCCGTTGATCGACCAGGTCGTGGCGTTCGGTGATGCGCGGCCGTACGTGACGGCGCTCGTCGTCCTCGACCAGGATGCCGCCGCGGTGCAAGCCGCCGCGCTCGGCATGGCCGACTCGTCGGCGGCCGCTTTCGCGCAACGTCGCGAGGCCAGGGAAATGCTTGCCGCCGCTGTCCTCGAGGGAAACGGCAAACTTTCCCGCGTTGAGCAGATCAAGCGGTTTCTCATCGTCGGCACCCCGTGGGAGCCGGGTGGAGACGAGCTCACGCCCACGATGAAACTCAAACGCAGACCTATCGCTGAGAAATATTCCGCGGAGATCGACAAGCTCTACGCCGCGGTGCCCGGACCGGACGTCATCAACGTGTCTAACCCTGACTGAATGAATTCCGCTACGTACCTGCGAAGGGCCGCGGCGGGCGCCACCAAGCGCCTGGCCGATGCCTATCGGCGCACGGGTGCTGATGTACCTTTTGGCGATCCATTGCCTTCACATGGGTGCGAAATGGAGGGCTGGTTCTGGCGCCTCACCGATTCCGCCTCGGGTCGGGTCGTCGTCGCGCTGTGCAGCGTCAACAAGAACCGGGATAGAGACTGGGCCACGGTCGCGATCGCGTTGCATCCCGGCGGCATTGTGCGGTCCGCGGCCTTGGACGATGCCCAAGCCGAGCTGTCCCGCTTCGCAGTCCGCGCGGGGACCGATTCGACGGGCCGTCTGGCCGCGTGCCTCGATGACCTCCGAATCGACCTCGATGACATCCACCTCGAACTGCGATTCGCCGACCCGTTCGTATGGCCCAAGGCCTTGGCCGGCGGTGGGCTCTTTTCTGCGATCCCCTTCCTCAACCAATACTGGCATCCCTACCGCCTTGGTGGAAAAGCAAGCGGTACCGTCGAATTCAGCGACGGGGCCTGGTCGTTCGATGGCGCCACGCTGTACGCGGAACGGAACTGGGGCGCGGGCTTTCCTGAGTGCTGGTGGTGGGGTCAGGCACACGATTTCAGCGGCGCTGATGTCTCGGTCGCGTTCTCGGGTGGCCTTCTTCAGCTCGGCCCGATCCGCCGCGATGTCGCCGGAGTGGTCGTGCGGCTCGGTGACCGTGTGATCCGCATAACGCCGCCGGCGCTGGTGCGGTCGCAGGTCAGCGAGGGCCGCTGGACCGTGCGAGCCCGCGCACTGCGCTACCAGGTCGAGCTGGACGGAGACGGCGCTGGCCTGAATCCGCACGTCTTGCCGGTACCACTGCCCGCAGAGCGGCGCAATGTCGACACCGACTTCGAGCATCTCGCCGGTCGACTTGATTGCGTCGTCCGCAAGTTCGGTCGCGTGGTGTTCGAGGGCACCTGCGAGCTAGCGGGTCTGGAAGTTGGCAGTCGGCCGGGCGGCTAATGGCGTCCTGACGAGCTCACCGCGGGCAGCGCGACGACGATCCGTAGATTGCTGGTGCAACGACTCGCCGCGTAGCCAACCTCAGGCCGACGCGGAGTGGCCTCTGAAGCGCTTGAGGTAAGACACCAGTCGATACGCGGGCACGCTGCTCGGCCAGTCGTCAGCACGGAAGTAAGCATCCGACCCACCGTCGACGAATAAGACGCTCCCACAAAGGAAGTCGGCCGCATCCGACAGCATGAACAGCACCCAGTCGGCCAGCTGCCCCGCGTCGCCGAACCCGCCGATCGGGACGGGGAAAGAACGAATGCGCTTCGCCTCCTTCGGCGTTGATAGCGACTCCTCCAGAAGAGGCGTCATAATCGCCCCCGGAGCAAGAGCATTCAGGCGTATGCCGGCGCCCGCCCACTCGGTCTTGACCGCCTCGCGTCGAACCCAACGGCTCACCGCGATCTTGGATGCGGCGTAGACGAACACCGAAGCGTTCTTGCCGAAAAACCTCACGGAGCGAACCGCCTTCTCGGCGTCATGCGCAAGAAACGCCCGTACGGTGCGCGCGGGAACCATAGGCGTTGTCGTTGTGGAATTGCTGGAGAAGACAACGACTTTCGCGCGGTCAGCGGCGGCCAGTGCCGGGCGCCACGCGCCAAGCAGCTCTACGACGCCGAAGTAGTTCACCTGCGCGATCAGGCGCGCACGGTCGGCGGCCCGAGTGGGGCCGAGCCCGGCTGCCAGCACGGCGCCGTCCAATCTGGACCCCGACGCCGCCAGAACGCCTGCGGCGGCCGCCTGGCGTCCCTCACCGGTCGACAGATCCGCGACGATGTCTGCCTGCTTGATGTCCACGCCGATCACGGTGTGGCCGGCGTCGCGCAGCTTCTGTGCGACCTGGTGCCCCATGCCTGAGGCCGATCCGGTGACCGCGTAGGTACCCATGAGCGAATCTCCTTCCTCGCGCGGCGCCGAACGCGACGTGCGCCCCCTTCAAAACAGTTGCAGGACTTCAGGAGGACGCTGACTTGGCGAGGGCGAGCCCTAGCGCCGATGCGGGCGATCCGCCAATCAGACAGATGCGCCGGCGCGCTGAGCTGCGTAGTGATGGCCAGCAGGTTGTCCAAGAACCTGGCCATCACTACCGCGGCTGCAGCCAAGCGCAAGCCCGGCCGTCACCCCGATTTACGTGGTGACGCAGCACTTACTTTTTGAAGGTGCCCGTAACCTTCTCGCCGGCTTCCTTAACCTTCTCGCCGGCCTCCTCAACTATCTCGCCAACCTTTTCGCCGGCCTCCTCAACTATCTCGCCAACCTTCTCGCCGGCCTCCTTGACCTTCTCGCCGGCTTCCTTGAGCTTCTGGCCGGCCTCCTCCTTGACCTTCTCGCCGGCTTCCTTAAGCTTCTCGCCGGCTTCCTTGAGCTTCTGGCCGGCGTCTTTGAGGTTGGCCTTCGCCTGGCCGCGCATGCCCTCTGCTTCAGTACTCTTGTCGCCTGTGAACTTGCCGACCGCTTCCTTGGCCATACCGCCAAGCTCTTGCCTCTTGTTCTCCGCCTTATCCGCACCGCTCACAATGTCTGCTCCTACTTTGCGTGAATCGACCCGGTGGCCGAAACCTCAGCCCGAGGTTAACGCGCCAGCCGGGAGCGCATCAGGGCCAAAGGACCCTGTCGCGTGATCACGTCACGGCGAGAATGTGGACCCCAGAAGATCCCGACTTCCCTTACGTGGCAGGTGGTTAACGGAATAAAGACGTAGTCACCTCGATATCGTGATCGGGAGCCCGCTCACCCGCGCTCGCCCACGCCACCGACCTCGCCTGCGCGCGAGCAGACGCCATGGCGGCCAAGGCTTTCGGCGCATCTGCAGCCAGGGCCGTAATCAACCGCGACACCGTCGGATCCGACGCCACAACACCGAACGTCCCCGGTTAGGCACGCACCACCGCGACATCGGCCAGGCAATCCCCACCCAGCGCCAGGGCAGAGTACGGCGCCGCCGCGTTAGCTAGCGTGCCGGGCGACGGGTAATGCAACACGCCGAAGAGCGTCGGGCGTCGATGTCGGACCGGGCAAAATTCAGACCATGAATGTGACTGCCGCCCAAATAGATACCGGCCGCATTCGGTTGCTCATTTCATCGTCCTACTTAGTGACGAGCACAACCGCCCGCCGTGTACGGAATGTATCAACCGATTGCCGACCGTGGCTGCGTCATTACACAACGGAGAAAAGCTGCTCTGACGTGGCGGCGGCTCGAACCCTCGACCAACGGATTATGATCCTTACTGTCGCCGCCAGCGCGACAATCGCACCTCACCACCAGCCGAGTGTGTGGGATCAACCCTGCGCAACGATCGTGCGCAATCACGCCACCACTCCGACCGCGGCCTCCAGCTCGACCAGTACGCGCTCGGTTAACGGTATGAGCGACTCGATGTCCGGCATCACGTTGCGGCCGGAGACATAGCCGAACGTCACCCGGTCGGCATAGGAACACATCGTCACGTTCAACGCCTGTCCGCCGATGGCCGTCGACACCGGAAAAATCTCCTCCAGATGTGCGCCGTTCCAATACAAATCGGTCTGCGGGCCGGGAACGTTGGAGATAGACAGGTTGTAGCCGCGGCGCAGCCGCGGCGCGAACGGCACCATCGGCAACAGGACCGTGGACCCGATACTCGGCGCGACCAACAGCGTGGCCGCGTTCGACCCGCGGCTGGCCACCTGGTGCTTCGCCCACGTCATCGCCCGGTGGATGCGGGCCAGTCGCTGGGCCGGGTCGGCCGAGTCGGTGCTCAACGGGCACAACTCCAGACCGAACAAGTTCCCGTGCTGGTCTTCGTCGCTGGTGTGCTCGCGGCTGCGCACCGTTACCGGGCAGATGGCCACCAGTGACTTGTGGGGCAGCTCGTCGTGCGCGGTGAGCCACTCCCGCAACACCCCCGCCACCACGGCGGTCACCACATCGTTGCCGCTCACCCCGGCCGCGTTCTGCACGGCGCGGATGCGCGACTTCGGCCAGCTGGCCCCCGCGAAGGCGTGCTCGCGGCCGAGCCGGCCGTTGAACCTGGTGTAGGGGGCGCCGAAGGGCAGCACGGTATTTCGGGCTGCGAGGCTGGCGACCACTGTCGATATTCCGCCGAGGGCGAGTTGGCGGGCAAAGCCCACGCCCGACGTGGTGGCGTTCACCGCCGAGCGCGCCAGCGAGAACGGGTTGGGGATCAGTCCGCGTGAGGCGGCGGCCCGCTCGGCGGGTTGCCCCGGCGCGATGGTGTAGAGCGGCGGCATTGACCGGCGGTCGGGGTCGGTGGTCATCGCATCGGTGATCATCCTGAGGCCGGCGACGCCGTCGACCACGGTGTGGTGCACCTTGATGTACAACGCGAATCGACCGTTCGCGAGACCATCGATCAGATACGCAGTCCACATCGGTCGCGACCGGTCGAGCCGTTCGCTGTGCAGCTCGCTGATCACCTTGGACAGCACTTCGCTATCGGCGCCCGCAGGCAGCGTGCGGCGCCGGATGTGGTTGTGCATGTCGATGTCGTCGTCGCTGCGCCACACCCAGATACCTGCGGTGTCGACACCGACGTGCGGGTGCCGGCGAAATCGCGGATCAAGCTCAGCGGTGCTTGTCAGCGCATCGCGGTACAGCTCGTCGACATAGCCTGGGCCCGCGTCGGCGGGAGGCGACAGGATCAGCAGCGCGGCGACGTGCAGCGGGTCCGACAGCAGCTCCGCCGTCATCATCGCCACGTCCAACGGCTCCAGCAGGTCCATC
>CAWFIR010000015.1:0-680541 GCA_963815995.1 uncultured Actinomycetota bacterium | reverse complement strand
GCGACGGCGACGATCCGTGAGGCCGTCAGGCCCGGTCGCCTTCGGTGTCGTCGAAGAACTGCCAGTCGCCGTCGCTCGACTTCCATCCGCCAGCCGAGCTCAGAGTTGTCGGCCTTCGCGTCGACGAACCACGCATGCGCGTCCTCGGCGCTGGCGATCTCTTTGGTGTCGACGACCTCGCCGTGCGGGTTGAGTACTCGGTAGTTAGCCATCCTCGGGGATTACCCGCTGCGGGCGTACCGAATCGTGCTACTCGCCGGCGAACTTGGCGGCCGCTTTTCGAACGTCGCCGTAATTCCCTCGGTCAGGTCTTTCGACGGCAGGAACGCCGAGTTCCACGCTGCCACATAGCGCAGGCTCGCCGTCACCGCCGAAATCCGTTGCTGGTCAAGGACATCCTTGATGCCGCGAACAGTAAGCGGTGGGTTCGCGGCGATCTCGGCCGCGGTGGCGTGGGCGGCCGCCAGAGTGGCGTCGGCGTCGGCGAAGACGTCGTTCACCAGGCCGATCTTCTCGGCGCGAGCAGCGTCGATGTCCTTACCGGTCAGCGCCAGTTCACGCAGATGCCCGTCGGACAGGATCAGCGGCAACCGCGCCAGGCTGCCCACGTCGGCGACGATCGCCAGCTTGACCTCGCGAATGGAGAACTTCGCGTCGGCGCTTGCGTAGCGGAAGTCGACGGCCGAGATCAGGTCGACGCCGCCGCCGATGCACCAGCCGTGGACCGACGCGATCGTCGGCGTGCGGCAGTCGGCGACCGCGGTGATCGTCTGCTGCATGCGCTGCACTTCGGTGTGGAATTCGCTGCGCGGCCCGGCCATCGCGCCGTCGGCCAGCACCGGGGCCAGCGTGCCGCCCATCGCGGGCAGGTCCAGGCCGTAGCTGAAGTTGCGCCCGGATCCGGTCAGGACGATGGCCCGCACATCCCGGTCGGCGTCGAGTTTGGCGAAGACTTCCGGCAGTTCCGACCAGAACGCGGGCCCCATCGCGTTGCCCTTACCGGGGCCGATCAACGTCACCTGGGCGACGTGGTCCTTGTGCTCGATGGTGACTGACTCGTACGGCTCACCCATGACGAAACCGTACCGTGGACTGCATGCCTTCCGACCTACGCCCTGGACCCGACTCACCGCCCGCCGACGAACTTCGCGCCGCCGAAGCATCGCTGGGAGTGCTGCAGCACATCCTGCACCCGATCTCGCGCGACGACCTGTCGCGGCCGACGACGAGCGGAGACTTCGACATCGCTCAACTCACCGATCACTTGGTCGAGACGATCACATCGATCGGCGAGGCTCTGGACGCCGACCTGCCGCCCCGCAATGCCGACGACACCGTCGAGCGTCAGATCATCGCCGTCGGCCGGCCCACCCTCGACGCCTTCCATGCGCGACACGGGCTGGACGGCACCGTCACCTGGCGCGGCGAAGAGGTGCCGGTGCGGATCTTGGCAAGCGTTCTGGCTTTCGGTTTGCTCGTGCACGGGTGGGACTACGCCGCGGGTATCGGCCAGCCGGCCGATGTCCCCGATTCACTGGCTGACTACGTCTTGGGCTTGGCCGAGAAGATCATCACGCCGGAGCGCCGCGCGAACGGGGAGTTCGGGCAGCCCTTCGAGGTCGATGAGCACGCACCGGCCATCGACCGGCTGGTGGCTTTTACCGGCCGCGACCCGGCCGCGAAGACCTAGATGCGCTCCAGAAAGAAGTAGAAGTACCGGCCGTTCTCGACGACGCCTTTGCCGTTCATGATGCCCATCACCGCGTCGTCGTCGATCTTCTTGAAGTGATCGTGGACGGGTTGGCCGTCGTACACCATCGTGGCGGTGACTTCGCCGCGGAATTCCTCCAGCCACAGGCTTGCTTCGCCCTTGCCCATCTTGACGTTCGAAAACCGGTTCCCGTCATCATCGAGGCACACCAGCGGCTGCACGTCGTCAATCGAGTTGAAGGTTTTGCCGAACCAGCGTGCCTTCTCCAGCTGCCCGTTCATCCGGTGGCCGGTGACGAATTCGCCGCCCTTCCATTCGCCCAGCATGCCGTCGACGGTGGCCGGCGGCAGGCTCGCCCAGTAGTCGTCGAGCTCAGCGTCGTCGATGGCGCCGGTGCGTTCCTTGAACTCGGCGAACTTCTTGCGCGCCAGGTCGTCACTCATGGGCTCTTCTCCTCAGATCCAACCCTGCGCGAACGACAGCAGGGCATCGTTTTCCTCCGGCGCACCGATGGTGACGCGGACGCCGTCGCTGCCATAGGGACGGACGACGATGCGTGAATCGGCGGCCTGCTCCACGAAGTCCAGGGTGCGCTCCCGCAGCGGCAGCCAGACGAAATTCGCCTGTGACGGCGGAAAAGTGAACCCGGCGTCGCGCAACGCGTCGCTGACCCGGGTGCGCTCGGCGACCACGGCGTCGGTGCGGGCGAGCAGCTCGTCGGCGGCGTCCAGCGATGCGATCGCCGCGGCCTGCGAGACGCTCGTCGCTGTGAACGGCACGTAGGCCTTATCCAGGGCGGTGATCAACTCCGGGTGACCCGCCGCGTAGCCGACCCGCAGCCCGGCCAGGCCGTACGCCTTCGAAAACGTCCGCAGCACAACGACATTGCTGTGGCTTCGCACCAGAGCGAGGCTGTCCGGCAGTAGACCGTCGCGGATGTACTCGACATAGGCCTCGTCGATCGCGATGAGGACGTGCGACGGCACTGCCTCGACGAACCGCGTCAACGCGTCCGGGTCGACCACCGTCGAGGTGGGGTTGTTGGGGTTGCAGACAAAGATCAGCCGGGTGCGGTCGGTGACCGCGGCCAGCATCGCGTGCAGGTCAAAGGTGTGGTCGGACAGCGGAACCTGGACCGCGGCAGCGCCGGCGAGGCGGACCTGCAGCGGGTAGATCTCGAAGCTGCGCCAGCCGAACAACACCTCGTCGCCCGCGGCGGCGCTGATCTGAATGAGCTGCTGGCACAGGCTTACCGACCCGCAGCCGACGGCGATGTGCTCCGGTCCCCAGCCCCCGGCGCTGCCGACCCGGCCGGAGTTCAGGTGCTTCGCCAGAGCTGACTTGAGGTCGGCGCAGCCGTTGTCAGGGTAGCGGTTGACGCCATCGGTGGCGCGCTCGATGGCCGCGCGGACACTGGGCAACGGGCCGAACACGGTCTCGTTGCTGGCCAGTTTGATCGCGCCCGGGACGGTCTTGCCCGGTACGTACGCCGGCAGCTCGGCCATTTCCGGGCGCAGGCGAGCAGTCATTTCGACAGCATATGTGTGGCCTGTGTACGCTTTGCTCCGCGGCGGTTCCGGGTAGCCGGCCGAGCTTGATGGCCACGCTCCTCCTCGGGCCGCTGCCCGGCCCGTATCGTCGCCCGGCGGCGGTCCGGTACCCTCGGGAAATTCAAGGAGGCGTGCCAGAGCGGCCGAATGGGACTCACTGCTAATGAGTTGTCCTCTTACCGGGGACCGGAGGTTCAAATCCTCTCGCCTCCGCCAGCGTGGGGATCGCAAGCGCGGCGTAAGCCGCGCGAAGCGGGTCACCACAGCAGTACGAGATATAACTGAACACATGCGCCCGTAGCTCAACGGATAGAGCATCTGACTACGGATCAGAAGGTTGGGAGTTCGAATCTCTTCGGGCGCGCGCTTAAACTGTATGACCTCGGCTTATGCTTGACAGTTGCTTCGGTTGATCCTTGACACTCCTTCGTCATTCCGTCGTTGATCTGGCATACCGCCGAGTACGGGGCCGTGCCATGAAGCAAAGCGAGGGTGACGAATAGCGGCGGCTCAATCGTCTCCGTCCATTCTCGGAAGAACTGCTCGATCCCCTCGCCCATTGCGTAGATGATCGGACGACCATCGAGGCCAATTGTGTTTGGGTTGAAGCTTTTCCGTCAGGTTCAGTAGGTAGTCAGTGAACGACGCGAAAGCGATGGTCATTTTGACGATTGCTGTCCACAGCTCGCCGAGGGCATCGATGCATTCCCGTCGCCTGCTGACTTCGTGGTCGACAAGCCAGGCCAGGTGACCGCGCCTCGCCTCACGTTGCGCTTGGTTGGACGGCCGCAATGCGACGACCACAGCGGCGAAGGTCGCTGCGCCTGCGATCCATTCGGCCAGCGGCCCCCACTGCGGTGAACCCCATTGCTGGCCGTACCCGACGCCGACAAGGAAGATCACGCCCAAGGCGACGATGATGCCGGTGACGATCAGCCACGGCGGCGCCTTGTCCTTGCCGTCATCGGAGCGCGGTCCAGCAGCGGTCACGTCCGCAATTCATGAGTCAGGGTCCGTTGCGGGGTTAGCGGAGATACGCTCGCCTGCGCTCACCGACCGCTGGCGCGGCGGCGAAACGAACCGGGCCTCCTGTGGCAAGCCAAACCGGGGTAGACAGCCTCGCTGCCTAGGAGTACTGTACTTCTCCTCAAGGGAGTCTGAGAAAAACTAGGGTAAGTTCTCAGGAAGGCGGCCCGGCGATGGCTCATCAGCACTGCACCAAGCGGAATCGCAAGTCACGCAACGCCAAATCACGCCGGCGCCGTCGTGTGGTCGGTCTGGGTACGGCTACCGGGACGCTTCTGGCTGCGGCGATGACCCCGCTGGCCACCGCGCCCAAGGCCAACGCCGACGTCATCGACTCGATCATCGACCCCATCATCCAGCCCCTGATTAATCTCATCGATCCCCTCCTGGGTTCAGCGAGTTCCGCTGATCCGGTGTTGGGTTTGCCGTCCGATGCGCTGGCGGGTCTCACTTCGCTATCCGACCCGCTCGCTGCTGTGGATTCGTCAGCCGATCCGGCGGCTGGTCTCGCCGCGGCAAGCGGCCCGGTTGCCGACTTGTGGAACGCCATTTATCTACCGATGCACGCCTTTGACCAAGAGTGGATTGCGGGCACGACCTTCTTGGGCCAGTCCACTGTGACATTCGACAATTTTGTCAATAGCTTGGATCCCGGCACCTTGCTGATCGGCAATGGTGCGGCCGGGACCTACGCCGACGGCGGCGACGGGGTCGGCGGAGTGGGCGGAATGTTCTTCGGCGACGGCGGGGCCGGCGCACCCGGTCAGTCTGGCGTGGAGTTCGGTTACGGCGGTCCGGGCGGTGCCGCCGGGGGCTTCGGCAATGGCGGCGACGGCGGAATGGGCGACGGCAACAACGGCGGCGCCGGCGGTGACGCGGGGACGTACGGCAACGGCGGCGACGGCGGCGCCGGCAGTGCCGGCTTCGCTGGTGGTCAGGGCGGCAACGCTATGTCGGCGGGCAACGGCGGGGACGGTGGGATGGGCGGTGACGGCGGTAACGGTGGTGACGGCGGTCGCGCTGGGCTGTTCTTCGGTGTCGGCGGTGACGGCGGTGACGGCGGCGGTGACGGCGGTGTCGGCGGGTTCGGCGGTCCCGCTGGTTTCGCGGGCGTGCCGGGCAATCCTGGCTCACCCCCACCCCCCTAGCCAGGCGTTGAGCACTGATCGACCGATGAGCATCACATGCTCCCGCACTAATGTTGCACAGTCGGCGATCACTGCCTGCTTGGTCTGAACAACCCGAGGCTACGACGAAACGAGCGATCTGCGAACCCGGAGACCCTTTCGCCAGCACACTTGGCCCATCGGTCGAGCGTCACCGCACCAACAACATAGGTATGAGGGCGCTCGCTGTGCTGCCGGTCGCCGGGATGCCGCGCGCCGGCCGGTGTGGTGCCCGCTGAGCTGCGATACCGGTCCGGTCGGTGTAGACGCGGGATGGCGCCGGTGCCCGGCCGGCCAGCGGCGGGCAAACGGATGATGGCGGCGAAACTCGCAGTCGATGGCCAGCGCCGGCGACGGTGACACACCGATGACACAACATCGCCGCGACTCGTCGGCCAAACCCCATGGGACGGTTATGGACTCACCTGGACTCTGATGGATGAATCATCGCAGCTCAGAGTGCAATTCGTACCGCCGAATTCGGACCCAAGCAGACGCCTGCGGATCTCGAGGGACGGCCCCGAACTGCCTACGGATCAGAAGGTTAGGGGTTCGAATCCCGTGAACTCACACACCTTCGGGCGCGCCACATCAGCGGGTTCTCGCTAGATCGCCTCAGTCTCAAACTGCCTCGTCTTCCCTCTCGACAGGCGTTCTAGGGAACCGACCTCGTGCACGTTCACGCTCGCATCCGGCCCGCCGTGCCGGCGGAGCACGTCGATCAGTTCCGTCCGTAGTTGCTGAAGGTCGGTCGAACCGTCGGTCACCACGGACACCTCGACGCCACCTGGTGTCTGGCCGATGAAGAAGTTGACGACGCCGGGTGTGGCAACGACGGTCTGCTCAAGGTCCGCCCGAGGCACCTTCGCACCGCTGTCATAGTTGAAGACTCCATTGATCCGACCGTTGACCGATGTGATGCGTCGGTGCGCACAACCGCACGGGCACGGCTCGTCGGACATCGTCACCGCGTCGACGAGGTCGTAGCGGATCAGCGGCTGTACCGGGTTGAACAGGTTGGTCAACAGCATCCGATCCGCGGGCTGCCCATACGGCACGACGTTGCCATCGGCATCCGCCGGCTCGAGGATGACCAGATCGTCGGCGACGTGCATGCCTTCCCCGACGCCGCAGGGGAACGCGTAGGTGCCCTCTGAGCAGCCCCAGAACTCCGAAGCCTCGATGCCCCACGCGGACCGCACTGCCTGTCGTACGGGCGGAGTGCTGAGTTCTCCCGCGACGCTGACCCAAGTCGGTTCGATGGTGAGTCGTCCATGCTTCGCCTCCGACGCCAGCTCCCAGATGAGGCTCGGCCATCCTTGCAGGGCCTGCACCGAAGGGCGGATGTTGTTGAGGCGGTCGACGATGACGTCCAGGGGGAGCGTGGCATCGAAGCAGTGCGACGTCGGACCGCCGCCCTCGAAGCTGCTGAAGGCGTAGAACGCGCCCGACTCATGCCGGGCGCTGCAACTGAAGCACTGCGCCAACACCGCCGCCGGATCTTCGCCACGTCGCCCGGTCCACCGCGAGCCCTGCATCACGAAGGTGATGAACGAATCCCAGCCGTAGACGTGGTACGCCTCTGTTCCGGCGTATCCAGAGCTGACG
The DNA here is from genome assembly GCA_963815995.1 of uncultured Actinomycetota bacterium. Classification (GTDB taxonomy): domain Bacteria; phylum Actinomycetota; class Actinomycetes; order Mycobacteriales; family Mycobacteriaceae; genus Mycobacterium. The sequence goes on along the minus strand of CAWFIR010000015.1, from coordinate 673,480 downwards.
ATCGCGCGGTACTCGTCGTCGATGTACCGGTCTCCGTCCAGCGAATCGATGTGCTCTTTGACGCGGGCTCGCGTCAAACCAGGGACGGTGAGAATCCGGTCGAACTCCGTCATCATCTCGTCTTTGGTCAGGATCGGCAGCGAGGGGAGGTCAGCCTCGGTGAAGTTGGCCAGATCGTGGCCTGCCAGTCGTTCCCGCCAGAACGGGGAGTTTTCGGCGGCATACACCAGCAGCTCCCGGAGGCGCCGTTGGCGTTCTGCGGCGAGACGCTCTTTGTCCCATCGCAGCCGGCGCACGCCTTTCATGTAGGCGTCCTGTAATTCGGCGCGTTGGCGCCGGACCAGTTCCTTGTAGGGGCTGTCCGGCGTCACTTCGGTTGTCATCGTCAACGTGGGGTTCCTTTCCTAGGCAGTCGATCTCTGTCTCACTGAGCTGGCGCCGACAAGCCGGCTTGCTTCAGCAGCCGTCGTTCGTCGACTTTGCTGGACGGCGTCAAGGGCAAGTCGGGCACCAAGACGAAGCGATCGGGCAGCATGGTCTCCGGGAGCCGTTCGCTGGCGGCCTGCCGGACCGCGAGAGGTGTCAGCTCGCCGGCCGGCACCACGAATGCGACCACGCCCAGACCACCGTCCAGGTCGAAGGTCGTGCACGCCGCGGATGCGACCCCGTCGGTGCCACCGAGCGCCTCGGTCACTTCGACCAGCGACATCCGCACGCCATGGCGCTTGATGACGCGGTCCGAACGGCCCGCGTAGACGTAATTGCCCCGGTCGTCTCGGAAGACGAGGTCACCGGTGCGGTAGACGGTGGTTCCTTCGACGACGTCCGTCCGCAGCGCGGTTGCGCTCAGCGTTGGGGCGTTCAGGTATCCCGCCATCAGCTGCGGTCCGCTGATGAACAGCTCGCCGACGGCGCCAGGACGATCCACCAGCCGGCCGTGCTCATCAACGAGGTGGAACGAGCTGCCGGGATGGGGACTGCCGATCGGTACCGGCCCCGCGTCGAGCAACTCAGGCGTCAGTTCCAGATGGGCGACGGCGATGGTCGTCTCGGTCGGGCCGTACCGGTTCACCACCCGCAGCCGCGGGCTGGCGGCCCACACCGCCCGGATGTCGGCCGATGACGGCGCTTCGCCGCCCAGGGCCATCACTCGCAGCGGGCTGTCAGCCAACTTCGTCAGACGGCCGCTGGCCCGGAGCAACCGCAGATAGCTGGGAGAGAAGCTGGTCGCCGTGATTCCTTCGCCCGCGACGATCGAGAAGAACCTGCGGGGGAAAAGAAGAGCTTCCCGATCGGGGATGACGAGGGGGGCGCCGCGGACGAGCGGAGGAAAGATGGCGGAAAAGGACCCGTCGAAGTGCACGGGAGAAACGCATAGGTACCGATCATCCGCGGTGAGTCCCATGGCGTCGGCACATGCTTCGGCCGCGGTGAAGAAGGCCGCCGGGGAAATCTGCACTCCCTTGGGATTACCGGTCGTCCCCGACGTGTAAATGATGTAGGAGATCGGGCCCGTCACGGGTGGTGGCGTTGGCCCATCGGCGGCACTCAGTGCCGCAAGTGAGGTCCAGGGGGTGCCGACGGGAAGTCCCGAGGGTGCCGCGTGGTCCGGGCCTGCGGTGATCACCAGCGCGGGCCGGCAGTCCGACACGATCTGCGCGCGCCGAAAGTCTGGATCGGTGATCGCCAGCGGGACGAACGTCACCCCCGCCCACAGACAGCCCAGTGCCGCCACCACGAAGTCCACCGAATTGCCGATCAGCAGGGCAACCCGATCCCCGGGCTCGACGCCTTTCTGACGCAAGCCGGCGGCCACTCTTTCGGCGGCGGCGCATAACTCGCCCCGGGTCAACGCGCGATCGAGGTCCTTGACGGCGGGTCGATCCGGGGCCTGATCAGCGTGGCTCAGCACCGCACCGAGCACACTGTGGTCCATCACGAATTCTCGCAGCTGCTGCACGCTCGGCTAGGTGCCGGCGAGCCGGGCGACCACAGGCGCGAAGGACTCCATCGCCTCGGCGGGCACCACGATGTTGGTGAAGCCCCACCTCTCGCGGCGCTTCAGAAGCTGCTCGCAAATTTCGTCGACGCTGCCGATCAGGACGATCGGCAGCTCAAGCGCGTCCTCACCCGGAAGGCCGAGCATGGTCGCAGTGCGCGCGGCGGCGCGGCGGCTGGCGGCGATTCTGGTAGCGAAGGCCACGATCTGGAACTCGATCGAACCGAACCGGTCCGGCGCCGCTTCTCGCACCCAGGTCAGGCAGCGGTCGTAGCGATCGAGCGTCGCCTGGGTCGTCGCGCCGTCGCTGTTGTCCCCGACACTCAGGCTCGTGTTGATTCCGACGGTGTCGGCCTCCCGGGCTGCGAGCGTCAGCAGCCGCTTGCTTCCTCCCCCAACCATGACGCGAGGTGGCGAGGCCGGGCGAGGATCACAATGGGCGCCGCGCACCGTGTAATGGCTCCCCGCGAAGTTGGCTTCCCCCTCATTCCACAGGCTTTTCATGACGGCGAGGCTCTCGGCCAGCCGGTCCGCCCGGACAGCCAATTCGCCGAACTCGATCCCCGTCTGCTCGTAATCGCTCCGCGACCAGCCCGCTCCAAGGCCCACCTCGACCCGCCCTTCCGCGGCCAGACCGAGTGTGGCGATCTCCTTGGCCAGCACAACAGGATGGCGGAGGTCGTTGTTCAACACAAAGGACCCCACATGGAGGGTGGAGGTCGCCTCGGCGGCCACGGTCAGGGCTACGAGCGGCCCGAACTGGGCGTCAAGGTGGTCAGAAACGTACAGGGCCGAGTAACCCAGACCCTCGGCCATCCGGGCTTGGTCCCGCCAAGCCGCCATGGTTGGCGTGACCGCGCTGTACACGCCGAATCGAAACGGGAGCATCATCGCCGAACCTCCACTGCTCAGTCATGAATGCTAGCATTTAACCGACTAACAGTCATTGAATTATCGCAATATCATCCCGTATAGTACGCGATATGCCAACAGCAGTACGGACGGTTTGTGCGTCTTCCTCGCCGGCGGACATTGCCGAGGTGCTCACCGAAGACGGTTGTGTGGTCATTGCCGACCTCGCATCGCCGCGGACGATGGATCAGATACGAGCCGAGATCGAGCCGTACCTCACTGCCACTGGCGGAGGCAACACCGAGTTTCTGGGCGCAACCACTCAACGCACCGGCGCCCTCATCGCCCGGTCGCCGACCTCTCGCTCACTGATCACCCACCCAACGATCGTCGACACTCTCGATCTCGTGCTGGGCGACCACGCCAGTACCTTCCAGATCGACCTGACCCAGTTGGTGACCATCGGACCCGGTGAGCCGGCACAGATGATTCATCGGGATCAGTGGGCATTCGATCGCTACCAGTTCCCGAGGGGCTTCGAAGCCGAAGTCGCCACCATGTGGGCCGTGACCGACTTCACCGAAGAGATGGGTGCGACCCGGATGGTGGTGGGCAGCCACCGGTGGGAGGACGATCCTGACGACGTGGACTTCGCGCTGTCCTCCCCAGCGGTCATGACCAAGGGTTCGGTCCTGTTGTACACCGGCTCGATATTCCACGGCGGCGGCGCCAACACCACCGAGACCAGCCGGGTCGGGATGAACGTGGGCTACTCACTCGGATGGCTGCGGCAGGAGGAAAACCAATACCTCGCCTGCCCGCCCGAGATCGCTCGCACCCTCCCCGAGGGGCTGCTCAGGCTGATGGGCTACCAGCGCGGCTCCTATTCCATCGGCTACGTGGACGACCTGCGAGAACCCCTGGACTGGCTGTACGACAGCCCGGCGATGATTTCGGATTTCTACGGATACCGCCGCACCGCTCGCAAGCGGCTCAGGGCAGCCGGGAGTTACGTCCCGCCGACAAGTCTTAGCCCGGGGATACCGGCTAACTAACAAGAGATGGGAAAGGTAATGCAGGATCGGATTCGTGACGTCTTAGCTGCTCATGGTCGTATGGCAGTCGATCCCCGCGAGGTGGACGATCAGGCCGATCTCTACGACCTCGGCATGACGTCGCATGCGTCGGTCGACGTCATGCTGGCGCTGGAGGACGCATTCGACATCGAGTTTCCCGACGAAGTGCTCAAGAAGTCCACCTTCGCTTCGGTACGCAATATCGAGCAGGTTGTCGAAGGCCTTGTCAAAGCGGTTGCGTGATCACGTTCCCGGGCGAGGTTGACGGGCACCGCGTGCGCGTCGGATGCGATGTCGTGCCCTTCGGGGATGTCCAGGACTCGCTGGCGACCTTCGGGGACCGGTACCTCCGCAAGATTTTCACGGCGAGCGAAATCAACGACTGCCGGGGCCGCAACCGGGTGCACAGCCTGGCGGCCCGGTTTGCAGCCAAGGAAGCAGTGATCAAGGCATTCGCGGAGCCCGACATGTCATTTCCCTGGCGGGAAATGGAGGTAACGCGGGACGGTCCGCTGCCTCAGCTTCGGCTGAGCGGAGCGCTCGCCGAGCGGGCACGACGCCAAGGCTGGCTCAGCTCGTCGTTGTCGCTTTCGCACGCCGACTGCCACGCAATGGCCGTCCTTCTCGTGGTCTGTAGTCCGGCCGAAACCGAGTAGGACGTTCCATGCGCTTCAGGTCCGCCTCTGGTCCGACGACGCGCAGACATGATCCGTCCTGGCTTTGGATGATCGGCGCGTCCGGCGGTGCGCTGGTGCTTGCCGTGGCTGTTCTGGCCGGGCGCGGCACCGGTATCGACGGCCTCGGGTTGGGGGTGCGCGTCACGGCGCGCTGGTCGTTCCTTTTCTTCTGGCTTTCCTATGCCGGCGGCGCGCTGGCTGTTCTGTTCGGCCCGGCATTCGAAGGGCTGGCGCGCTCGGCGCGAGCGTTGGGCCTGGCCTTCGCCACCGCGCTCCAGTTTCATATCGGACTGGTCGTCTGGCTGGGCGTCGTCATCGGCCAGATTCCGCTGCAGGGCGGTTTGTTGGTGTTCTTCCTGATCGGTCTGTTCTTCACCTATCTGCTGGTGCTGCTGTCCTTCGGAGTCGGAATACGCAGCCTGGGACGGCTATGGCGTCCAGTGCTGTTCCTGGGCACGACGTACATCCTGATTGCGTTCGGCCGGGATTTCGTGCTGGGCGCGCTCGACCAGGGGGCACCGGAATGGCTCCACTCCGCCGACTATGCGCCGTTCGCTCTGTTGAGCCTCATTGCTATCCCGCTGCGCCTGGCCGCGTTTCTTCGCCAGCACTTCGGCTTGCGTTCCGCCACGATCTGAAGCACCTTGCCGGGCAGATCACGGCCGAACACTATTTCGGCGCGCGCCGGGCACCATCGGACTGGGCGACTCGCAATCGACGTGACGTGCGATAAGGGAAGTATTGCGATGCGGAAACGGCAGCGACCGGCAACACCGCGTCGCGGATCGCCGCCAATATCGCCGGGTGGTAGGCGGAATGATCGCCAATAGGAGTGGCGATCAGGCGGGGTGGCCGCGGCATCTTTCGTAGCCGGTCAAGGGTTGCCCGACCACCTCTGGCGGTGAACTGCTCCGCATCCTCAGGCGAGGCAATCACCGTCACGTCAATTCCACAGCGGGCAAGTGGTGTGAGAACGGCCTCCGGCAGCCACAGGAGTCCGGCCCAGCCAACACCCTCAGGACGTGTCGCGGGAGGTGGTTGTGTATGACGCTCTTCAGCGGTTCACGGGGCGCGTTGAGAAGTGCTTTGAGGCGCACTGCCCTCGATTCGGAGGGGTTGCCGCCCGCGTCGCCGGCCGCCTTCACCTGCAGCGCTTTCCTCCGCGCGTCCCACTGTCCCAGCCAAGTGGGGGTGATGCGCCAATTCCACGGCCGCTGGTTGACCAGGATCGCCGACTGCGCACCGACGCGGCGGGCGACATGAGCGGCGTACCACGAGCCGGAACAGATACCGACAAGCTCGAGTTCGCCGGCGTCTCGGCACGCATGTCTGGCCACCGCCAGCGCGTCGGCGAGGTCCGCCTTCGAATACACGCTGCGCCAGGGATCCCGGCTGACCTGGCTCGACAAGCCCAATCCGGCCGGGTCCCAGCGCACCGCCTGCGACCCGGCCGCGGCAATGCGACGTGACAATTCGACCCACTCCCGGGCGGGTCCTACGTGCAGGTCCTTGGCCGTCACGAAGAACAACACGGTCTTTGCCGGCGCGGGAGTGTGGTGTCGTGGCAGCGTGCGGATGGCGAATAGGCCGTTCGGCTCGACTCGCTCGATGCTCTCGACAACGGCGACCCCGTCGGGCCCCTCGGCCGGCATCGTCACCGTTGTCAGGTACTGGGGTTTGGCGCGATGGGTGCGGGTGGCGACGTTTCCGTCCATCCACTCGACGATCGAATCGACCGCGGTATCAGGGACGGGAACCAGAAAATCCCGCGGCCGGGCGCATTCCGGCAGACCGTCGGCAACGATCGAGTCGACTCCCTCGGCCGAGGCCAGTGCGAGGACGCGCTGGTCGGTCTCGGCTGGTCGTCCCACCACAAGTACGTCGTCGATGCCATGGGCGCTGACGGGATTGGCTCCCATCCGCAACGTGGCGAACTCTGCCGCGGCACGGTCGCTCAGCTGACCGCCGACTATCGACACCTCGCCGGGCAGCGGAGTGCCCTCGCCCACCGACAAGCGGAACAGCGTGGTGTGTTCGCGCAGGTAACGTCTGCCCGTTCCGGGGGGTCGAGGTAGACCGCGCGATCGACCGTGTGGGACTGGGCACGGGACTGCGCCAGGTAGTCGTCAAGGATCAGACACCCGGCGCGTATGCCGATCGCGGTCGTCGACTCCGCACCGATGAGTGAGAGGTAGTCGAGCGCGTGGCCCACGCTCGCCACCCAGTTGGCCACCGCGTCGTCACGGACCTGAGCGTATGCAGAATCACCTAAGCCCAGATAGTCGAAACGCAGCACGCCGAAACCGCGGTGCGCCAGCCTGTCGGCGAGGATCCGGTGTAGCCGGACGCTGTCCATTCCCTCCTTGCCGAGGGAACCACAGATCACTACGCCGCCCCTGATCTGGTTATCGGCCGGAAGATGAACCACGCCGAACAATGGCGAATCAGACGGTCCGAAAAATGTCGGCACCTCTGTCGTCGTCAGCGGCATTTCGGGCTCAACCGACCCGGCTCGACCATTGGCCTCGGCCTTGTCCAAAGCCTGGTCGATGTCGTCGATGATGTCGTCGATGTGCTCGATCCCGATGGACAGCCGGATCGTCTCCGGCCGGATACCGGCGCTCGCCAGCTCGTCGCCGGATAGCTGGCGGTGAGTGGTCGAGGCCGGGTGAATGGCCAGGGTCTTGGCGTCGCCCAGATTCAGCAGCCGCTTGACGAGCTGGAGCGCATCGAAGAAGGCCAGCCCGGCGTCGTAGCCTCCCTCGGCCCCGAAGGTGATGATGGACGGCACGCGCCCGTGCAGGTAGCGGTCGACGAGGTGGTGATAGGGGTGGTCGGGGAAGCCGGCGAAGCTCACCCAGGCCACCCGGGGATCGGCGGCCAGGTATTCGGCGACGGCCCGGGCGTTGGCCTCGTGGCGCTCGAGCCGCACGGCCATCGTCTCGAGACCCTGGAGAAGCAGGAAGGCGTTGAAGGGCGAGAGGGTGGCGCCGCTGTTGCGCAGCTGGGTGGACCGGGCCCGCGTGGTGAAGGGCCGCTCGGGAAAGTCGCGGGCGAAGACGACGCCGTGGAAGGCGGGCTCGGGCTCGTTGAACATCGGGAAGCGGTCAGGATGGTCGGCCCACGGGAACCGGCCGCCGTCCACGATGGCTCCGCCGAGGGTGGTGCCGTGGCCGCCGACGAACTTGGTCAGCGAATGGACCACCACATCGGCGCCGTGCTCGAAGGGCTTCAGCATGAGCGGGGTGGCCACAGTGTTGTCCACGATCAGCGGCACGCCGGCCGCATGGGCGACGGCGGCCACGGCCTCGAGGTCCACGATGTTGCCGGCCGGGTTGCCGATCGTCTCGCAGAACACCGCGCGGGTGTTCTCGTCGATCAGCGGGGCGATCGACTCGGCCCGGTCGTCGACAGCGAAGCGGGCCTCGATGCCCAGGGTGGGAAGAATGTGGGCGAAGTAGGTGAAGGTGGCCCCGTAGAGCTGGGGTGCCACCACGATGTTCGAGCCGGCCGTCGCCACCGTCAGGATCGCGTAGCTGACGGCGGCCATGCCGGAAGCCACCACCAGGGCCGCCGTTCCTCCTTCGAGCGCGCAGATGCGCTGTTCGAGGACGTCCAGCGTCGGATTGTTGAGCCGGTTGTAGTGGAAGCCGGGCGTCTCCAAGTCGAGCACGGCACCGGCGTGGGCGGCGTCGATGAAGTCGTGGGCGACGGTCTGGTAGATGGGCACCGCCACGGCCCGCGTCCCGTCGGACGTGTAGCCACCGTGGATGGCGATCGTCTCGTCGTGCATTGGTTCAGGCGCTCCTTTTCTCAGATGGTGCCCAACAGGTTGGCGTACAGACGCTGCGCCGCGCCGCGCCACGGCCAGGGGGCGCGGACGCAGATGTCGTCGAACGGGAAAGCGGCTATCAGGTCTGCGTTCCGCTCGCCGCCGACCACCCGCGCATGCAGCCGGCAGAGCGCGTCCCAATCTGGTCCGGTCGCACAATCTATTGGTAGACAAGGCAATTCGTCGCGCAAGTGGCCGGCGTAGCGCCGCACATCCCGGACGTATTCGCGGACGAGGCTCGACGGGTCGTACTCGGGATGGGCCTGCACCAGCATGACCTCGCAGTCGCCCACCGTCTTCGTGACCACACTCCACCCGACCTGCTCTGACTGCAGGGCCACCGAGTAGCCCGCGTCGCCCACCGCCTCGAGCGGCACGGTGTTCAGCCGCGAATGCGGCAGGACGACGGCCCCCATTTCAGGCAACCCGGCGGCCAGCGGGTGGGTCTGGTCGGCCTCCTGGGCGAAGACGCCCGTGCACTTGGCCGGCAGAGTGGTCCGTTCGAGACCGTCGAAGACGGCCAGAGCGGCGTGGGCTGACAGGCACGACAGCACCATGGCCCGCACGTTCTCGCTAGCCCACTTCAGCAGACCGTGCAGATCGGCCCAGTAGGGCTCGTCCTCGATGCGGGACTCGATCGGATTGGAGCCGGTCACCACCAGCAGGTCCGGGGGTTCGGTGAAGATGTCCTCGAGGGGTCGGTACTCGGCGGAGATCTGGGAGTGGATCCGCTCGCCCCGGGGCACCCCGGCCATGGTGTGACGGGTCAGGGAGAGGGTGTCGTTGCCGGCCCCGGCCTCCAGCAGGCCTACGAACTGCCGCTCGGTGGCGCAAAACGCGGAGTCGGGCATGTTGTTGACCAGGGCGCACTTCCACCGCGCCGGTCCCTCGGCCAGTTGAACGCCCACCTCAGTACCTCACGTCCGTGTAGGTGACCGTGACCTCTTGGTGCAGGAGCCGGTAAGCCACCTGTAACTGCTCCTCGTCGTCGGTCGAGCCGACGACGGCCACGATGTGGTTGCCGGAACCGTCCCGCCAGTCGAGGGCGGCCCCCGGCCCCTGGTGGACGCTTACCGTGTCCACCTCGGCGCGGTCGGTGAAGTCGTTGATGCCCTCGATCGCCGTCACTGTGGCCGAGACGGTCGGCGGCTGGAGGAAGAAGCGGTAGCCGATGCGCTCGGTGGCCACCGGCCCGTCGACGAAGACCGGCTCGCCCAGGGCCACCCGCAGGGTGAGGTCGAGCAGGCTGACTCCGGCGGCCCGCTCCAGCATCTCGGGCACACCGCCGCCCACCCGTCCGTTGACCTCGATGATGCGGGGCCCGTCGGGTGTGAACTTGACCTCGGTATGCAGGCACCCGGTCTGTACCCCGAGGGCGCGGATAGCCTGGGTAGCCAGCTTCAGGACGGCTGAGCGGCTGTCTGCATCGAGGGCGGCGGGGATGAAAAACCCTGTCTCACGGAAGTTTTCGGCGGGCGGGAAGCGCCCGGTCAGGGCCAGGTGGCTGATGACGCCGTCAGCGACCAGGCTTTCGACCGACACGTAGCCGGCGTACGGGTCGCCGTCACGGGCTGGATCGTCGGGCAGGTAACCCTCAAGGATCATGTTCGGGCGGCCCGGGCCGAGGGCGACGAGCAGGTTCGCGAGCTCTGCGCGGTCGCGGGCCAGGAAGGTGCAGCGGCTGCCCTGGGCCGAGCGGGGCTTGAGGACGGCCGGCCACCCGACCTCGGCCTCGACGGCCGAAAGCTCGTGTGGGGACTGGTAGGGACGGACGAGGTGGCAGGGAGGCATGTCGAGGCCGGCGTCGGCCAGGGCCCGGCGCTGGCGGACCTTGTCGGTGAGGGCGGCGGCGGTTGCCGGGCTGTGGAAGGGCAGGCCCAAATCCTCAGCCACACGGGCCAGTCCGACCATGCCGGCGTCGAGGTAGGTGGTCATGCCGTCGGGCTCCCAGTCGGCCAGGGTCTTGAACGCCTGCTCGACGCTCATGCCCTTGAGGTCGACGACGGGACCGAACCGGTTGAGGAGATCGGTCATCTCGCTCATCCCCGGTACGGCCGTGTCGATCATCCACACCAGGTCGCAAAGCCCGGCGGCCGCTGCGGCCAGTTGCATCACCGGAACGCAGCGCGGCCCGTAGCCCACCGCCACTAATGGTCGGGCGCGTCCGGTCAGCAACGAATCCGAATTCGTCATGTGCTCAACCGATCACGGCCTCGACGCACGCCTGGGCGTCGTAGACGGCCCGGAGGCGGCTGCGCGGCGAGGGCAGGTAGTGCGTGAAGTAGCGCACTCCCTCGGTCAGCACGCCCAGCACGGAGAGGTTGGGCTGGAGCCGGCCCTCGGTGTCGTAGGGGTGGAAGTCCTCATTGATGGCCACGCTGCCCACGGGCGTGTCACCGTAGCTGAGCTGGGTCAGCCTTCCTTTGGCGTAGAGACGGTTCAGCAGGGGCGAGCCCGACCGGGCCAGCGAGGGCATGTCGAGATAGCCCCGCACCACCCCGTCGGCCGTCACGGCTGTCGGCTCGTCGAGGGCCGTGGAGCTCAGGCGGACGCCGTCGGGGCAGGCGGCCACCTCCGGGCTGGGTCCGAGCGGGATGTGCACCACCCCGGCGTCGAGCAGCCCGAGCAGCTGCTGGGAGCGCATGGGTGGCACGCCCGCCTCCAGCCGGTTGATGCGGCCCCGGACGTTGCCCTGGAACTCGATGTAGGAGTCGAGGGATAGTCCACCGAACTCGATGACCGAACGCAGCTGGTCGCGCAGGATGCGTAGCACCTCCTGGGCCGCCTTGACCGGGCTCCCTCCGGGCCGCAGGGCCTCGGCGAGGTCGTCCTCGATCATGTCGTAGACCTGGGCCTGGTAGTCGGCGGCCGACGTGTAGTGCCGGTCCGTCCCGGCGAAGAGGTGGCTGGCCGGGTCGAAGCGCCCGAAGCGCGGCTCGAGAACGTCGACGGCCTTCTCGTAGTACCCGTCGACCCAGCCTTGGCGCAGGACGGTGCGGACCTCCGTCGACGCCACGTCCCCGCCGGTCAGCGACGCGGCCTGGATGTAGTAGCGCGCCTGCATCTCGGCGAAGACGAGCGGGAGAAGTTCGGCCCGGAAGTCCACGTGCCGCCGCACCGGCGACCCACCCGGATTGGTGAGCGCCGCGAACTCCTCGGGGGTGCACACCACCGGCTGGTATTGGCCGTAGGGGTCGACACCGGTGGCCGACTTGGCGCAGTACGGCGCCCCCGAGCGCGAATAGAGGGTGATGGTCGGCTCCTGGCCCGAGGGCACGTACCGCAAGCGGTCAGACCGGTCGCACCGGTCCTCGAAGGTCCCGCCGCGCCCGATGGTGAGGGCGGTGAGGACGTCGAAACCGACCAGGCCCATGCCGGCGACGGCCAACGTCGATCCGGCCGGAGCGCACTGGTCCAAGTAGTCGAGGGGGTAGGGCCGAACGTAGCGCACGCCGCCGTCGGCACCGGGCTCGTCGTTCCAGGTGTGGCCCGAGGTGAGCACGACGTGGTCGACGGTGAGGGTGGTGCCGTTGTCGAGCAGCACCGCCTCGCGCCTTTGCAGTGCCGGTGAGATATCGACGGCCGCCGCGTAATGCCGGACGATCTCGAGGTTGGGCGGGGCGTAGGACACCAGCGTGTCGTAGAACCAGGCCAGGTACTCGCCCATCAACCGCCGCGGCAGATAGTCGGTCGGCAGGATGGGGTCACCCCCGGCGCCGATGCGGCACTCGTAACCCACCCAGCGGTAGCCGCGGACCACCGCCCACGGGTGCAGGCCCACGGCGTAGGGGGGAAGTGCGTTCCCGTCGGGGGCGGCGTAGAGGGAGAGTTGACCGCAGGCGTTGTTGAGCACCAGGAAGTCGGGCTGCTCGGCGGAGTACACACCGCCTCCGAGCTGAGCGGGCTCGATCAGATGTAGCCGCACCGGCGTCCCCAACTGCCGGGCCCGGCTCACCGTCCGTTCCATGACGCACAGACCCCACGAGCCGAGCCCCACGATGGCCATCTCGATCATCGGAGGCGTCCCATACCCGTCGACGAACGCTCGCGCGGGTATCGGCCGAATCTGCCATGTCGTGTGCAGGCACCCGTCTCAGGGCGCCATGTGGGCATCAGTGCCTGTTTGGTCACCAACGACATGCGCTCCTCCTGCTGGAAGCAGCCCTGGGGGTTGTTTCGCCAACGCTTCAGTGCCCGGGCCGGGATACCATAAATGCACCGAATGTGAAGATTACATACCTTTAGAAGGTAATACAAGCTGATAGCCGATGTCCAGTTTTCTGGACAAAAGTCGCTGCGGGGGCAGGGGCCGCACGCTCCTCAGGCAGTTGCTCGCTTAAAGCCGGCTGGCCTGCGTGGGAACTCGCCTGGTCAAGGCTCTCGGGCGGCCCTAATGCGCAATCAGATGCGCGGCATGGTCGCGTTCGTCGGCCCGAATCTCGCCTGTGGATGCAGACCGTAGCTGCCAGATTGCGACTTGGCCGTCCGGACCAGTCAACCGCCCGGTCTCCAGTGCCCCATCGATCAGTGAACGCACACGCTGTTCGTTTGCCGGATCGGTGGCGAAAAGCACACGTAGCGTGACGGTTTCACCTGCTCAGGACGTTGGTGACGTAATGCGGCGCGAGCGGGCACGGAGGTGGATGGTCCCAGCCGCCGCACAGCGCAACCGTGATGGCGGCGCCGGGGGCGTTGAGACTGCCGCCGGGTTGCATCGCGATAACGGCGTCGTGGGCAAAGGCCGTGCGAGCCACAGGGTCGATCTAACCCTGCGGCGACCGGTCGGCTTACAGCGACGGCAGTATGTCGAGCAGGAAATTGGCGCCGGTCGCGTGCGCGTCGAGCATGTCGCCGAAGACGGCGGCGAGGTCCCAGTTGCCGGCTGTGGTGAGGTCAGAGCCGGCGACGGCGGTGCTGCCCGTACCGATGATCATGGCGAGGTCATTGTCGCTGAACGGAATAGCAGCAGTTACCCCCGGAAATGGCCTGGTCGAATCGCGCTGCCGGTATTGATGATGGAGGCGATGTCACCGATGCCGGCAGTTTGTGCGTCGCTGTTGGCGCCGTCGGCGAATGCGATTGATTGGAAGCCGCCGGCGGTGGCATCGCCACCGTTGATCGCGGCGGCCAGGTCATTGTTGCCCACGCCGGCGACCGCGTTGCTATCGGTGCCGAGGGCGATGGCGATGTTGTCGCTTGGCCAATGCCGGCATCGGCGCTGGCTGCCGGCGCCGTCGGCGAATGCGGTGTCATTGCCCGCCGCCGATTCCGACGGTGGCCTTGCTGCCGGTGCCGACGGCGGACGCGATGTCAAAGTTGCTGCCTACCCCGGCGCTGGCGGTGCTGTCGACGCCGTTGGCGCTGGCGATGACGAAATTGCCGGCCAACCCGGCCCCGGCGGTGCTGTTGTCGCCGAAGGCGCTGGCGAGCACGAAATTGCCGCCACCCCGCCCGAGGCGTTGCTGCCGGCACCTTGGCGATTGCATAGTCGAAGAGGCCGCCCAGCCCGGTGCTCGCGCTGCTATCGGTTCCGTTGGCGATACGCGAGGTCACCGAAGCTGCCGGTGGCGGTGGCGTTGGCGCCTCGCCGATGGCGATCGCGATGTCGCCGAAACTAGAGGTGGCGGTGGCGGTGTTGTCCGACGGTGGAGAACAAATCCATCCCGCTGATCGAGATCTGCATGTCCAACGGCGCTGCCGATCGGCGGCGGGGACTGGCAAGACCACTCACCACTTGATCGACCCACGACAACGGATCGGTAGACGAGTCGGCCGAGGCGACCTGCGGCGTGGAGGCCAGCGCCGCCCCGATGCCCAGTCCAACCGCCAGCATGCCCATTCGACCGACACGAATCACGGGTCTCATCGGTATTCCTTTCCCGTGGGCGCACCCAGCGGTTTGCGCACAGTCGCCGCTCCTACGCGGGCCCCCGAATGACGCGAAATCTACTCCGCATACGACCCGGCACGCGTGTTTGACACAAGTTGAACTACGCGGCTTTGTGCCCTGTTAGCGTGCGGTACCGGGCCGACGTGAAGGAGGATCGGTGAAGACCATTCCGAAGATGTTGGTCTTCGGTCTTGTTGAACTTGTCGTGTTCGGCGCGATGCTGTTTTTGCCGGCCGGCACGTTCGATTACTGGCAAGCATGGGTCTTTCTGGCGGTGGTTGCCGTGTCGGCCTGGGCACCCAGCATCTACGTCCTGCGGACGAATCCCGATGTGATTCAGGATCGGATGAGTGGCGGGCCGACAGCCGAGACCCGGATCGCGCAGAAGGTCGTGATCGCCGGTTTGTACTTGTCGCTGGCGGTAATGGTCGTGGTCAGCGTTCTTGACCATCGCTTTGGCTGGTCGGCGGTGCCCGCGGCAATCTGCTTGGTCGGTGATGTTCTGGTCGCCGTGGGACTGGGTGTGGTGGCGCTGGTGATCATTCAGAACAGCTATGCGGCCGCGACCGTCCAGGTGCAGGAAGACCAGCAGGTCGTCTCCACCGGTCTGTATGGGCTGGTGCGGCATCCCATGTACACCGGCAATGTGATCATGATGGTCGGCATCCCCCTTGCGCTCGGTTCCTACTGGGGACTCGTCTTCGTCCTGCCTGGCCTGATCGTGCTCGCGTTGCGTATCCGCGACGAGGAGAAGCTGCTCCGGGAAGAGTTGACGGGATACCGCGAGTACACCCAGAAGGTTCGCTATCGCCTGGCGCCAGGTATGTGGTGGCAGCCGCGCCTTAAAGATCGTCGTCGGGCCGCCATGCCTGCCCAGCTGTTGGCTCAGACTTCGCACCGATGGCGCGTCGAAGATGGTGGTCACCGCGAGGTTGGTATCCAAGGCGGTGTTGATCGCGGCGATCGCCCGCATCGCGGACAGCGAATCCCCGCCCAGATCGAAAAACGACTCGTCGACACCGACGCGGTCTACTCCCAGCACCCCGGCGCAGATGCCGGCCAGGATCTGCTCGACCAGCGTTGTCGGGGCGCGATAGTCACCGCCGTTGTCGTGGTATTCGGGTGCCGATACCGGCTGGGTCGACCGCGCCCGATGCTTACCGCCATCGGGCAGGTCCATCGATGACAACGGCTGCGTCGGATTGACGGTCATCGCCACCAACACCCGCTGGAAGCGCTCGATCATCGCGTCGATGGCGGTTGCGTCGAAAACATCTGCGCGATATTGGACGTGAAGTTCCAGTTCGCGGCCCGGCACGGCTTGGATCGCCAGCGGGTAGTGGTAGTAGTCGCGGTTGGTGAGCTCGGTGATGGTCAACCCGTCTGCGCTGGACAGTGCGGCAGCGTCGGTCGGGTAGTTCTCGTAGACGAAAACGGTGTCGAACAGTCTTTCCTGACCGGTGACGCGGTGGATGTCGCTGAGCGCCAGGTGCTGGTGTTCGAGTGTGTGGTTGTGGGCGCTTTGCAGTTGGTCGAGCAGGTCGGTGGTGTTGGTCGTCGCCGTGATGGTGGCCCGTACCGGCACGGTGTTGATCAACAGGCCGATCATCGAGTCCGCGCCGACCACCTCGGCCGGCCGGCCCGAAACCACGGTGCCGAAAGCGACGTCGTGACGGCCGGTCAGCCACATCAGCAGCTGCGCGAAGGCGCCCTGCAGCACGGTGCTGACGGTGGTGTGGGATGAGCGCGCCAGCTCGCGAAGGGCCCGGGTGGTTTCCTCGGGCACCCGGAACGAGGCAACGCTTCGCCGCCCCAGCCCTAACCGGTCTGGCGGGCCCACCAAGGTGGGAGTGTCGAAACCTGCGAGCACCTCACGCCAGGCCGCTCGGGCGGCATCGCGATCCCGGTTGGCCAGCCAGGCGATAAACCTGCGGTACGGCGGTGCCGCGGGCAGCCGTTGCCCGTAGTAGCTGGCGAATAATTCCCGCAGCAGGTTGGGCAGCGACCAGCCATCCAGCACGATGTGGTGATTGGTCAGCACAAAACGGTGCTGGTCTTCGGCGGTGCGGATCAACGCCGCCCGGAAGGCCGGCTGGTCGGCGAGATCGAAAACCGCGGCGCGTTCGGCGGCGCACACCCGCTGGATCTGCTCGTCGAGATCCAAGTCGCCGACGGTCAGGTCGACATGCCGCCAGGGTGTGACGGGATCAGCGGGGATGATCTGCACCGGCTCGTCGAAATGTGGGCAGAATCGGGCCGCCAGATGGGGATGCCGGGTCACAACCGTGCGCACGGCGTCGCGCAGGCGGTGCGCATCGAGCCGACCGTTCAACGTGATGTCCAGCTGCACCGCATACACATCGTCGTCACTGGCCTGCGCGGTGCTGGCGTGAAACAGGAGTCCCTGCTGCAGAGGAGTCAACGGCAAAATGTCGGCGACCTGGTATTGCCGGCACAGTTCTTCGATCTGCTGCTGACCCAGCCGGGCGGGCGCGATGTCCGACGGCGTCAACCCGCCCCCGCCGCCGCGCACATACGCGCAGATACCGGCCAGGGCGTCGAACCACAACCGGCTCAGCCGGCTGACCTGCGCGTGATCCAGAGCCGAGGGCGCCCACATCCAGCCGGCTTGCAGTTGCGGACCGGTGTCGGTGTCCACGGTGCCGGCGTTGAGCTCCACGGTGTGCATCAGCGGCATGGGTATGGCCGCGGCGACGCCGGCGACCGACCCGCCTTCTTGGCTGAGCTCGCCACCCATCGCCGGATGCCTCGGCCGCCTCGCACCTAGCCGCCCCAGATAGTTGAACCCGATCGCCGGATCGGACCCGGTCAGATCGACGTCGGGGTTCAGGTATCGCAGCACCCCGTAGGTCAACGGATCCGGCAGAGCCCGAAGCTGCTCTTTGGCGGCTTTGATCACCGTCGCCAACCCGGCATCGCCGGCCACCACCTGCACCCAGGACAGCCCACCCACTGCCAGGGCCACCGGATATTTGGTGGTGAACCAGCCCACGGTGCGCGACAGGTCGACATCGGCGCGCAGCTCTTCGTGGCGCCCGTGGCCCTCCACATCGATACCGATCGGCGCCGCGCCGGTGCCCAGAAACTCCGCGCACGCCAAAGCGAACGCGATCAACAAAATGTCGTTGATCCCGGCGTGAAACGCCGTCGGCACTTCACCGAGCAGCATCTGGGTGGTCTCGGTATCCAGCGACACCGACAAGTTGCCCGGCGCTGGCATAGGTATCCATCTCGGGACGCACCGCCGGCAGCGCGGCAGGCAGTCGCCGCGATCTGCCGCCAAACCTGCGCCTGCTCAACGACCTCTGGGCGGCGCGCGTGCTGGGCCAGCAGCGACGCCCATCGCTGGAACGATGTGCCGTTGGCCGGCAACGCCACCTGCTGGCCGGCGCGATGCTGGGCCCAGGCGATGTTGATGTCTTCCAACAGAATCCGCCAGGACACCCCGTCGACGGCCAAGTGGTGCATGATCACCACCAGCTGCGCCGTCGAGGCCACCCACAGCGCGCTGAGCATCACCCCGGCGGTCGGGTTCAACCGCGACCGCGCCTCGATGACCGCCTCATCGGACAACACGTCGACGGTGTGCAGGCAGTCTCGCGCATCTACCGACCCGGCCTCGGGCACCTGTCAGCGACCAGCTCCCGGCGCCGTCATCTTCGACGCGCAGCCGCAGCATGGCATGTCGATCCAGCAACGCCTGCAACACAACCGCCACATCGGCCTCGGTCACCCCGACCGGGAGCCTGCACCAGCACCGTCTGGTTGAACTGATCCACCGGGCCATCAACGTCGGCCAGCCAGCACATGATCGGGGTGGCGACCACCGGCCCCACGCCCTCATCGATCACCTCACCGGCTTCGGTGGCCACCCCGGCCACCCGGGCTAGCCGGGCCACGGTCTGCTCCACGAACACATCGCGCGGCCGACACACCACCCCGGCGGCACGCGCCCGGGCCACCACTTGCATGGACAAAATGCTGTCCCCGCCCAGCTCGAAGAACGACTCGTCAACCCCGACCCGCTCCAGGCCCAACACCTGGGCGTAGATGCCGGCCAGGATCTCCTCAACCGCGTCGGCCGGGGCGCGGTAACGCTCGACATCTTGGTATTCGGGTGCAGGCAGGGCGCGGGTGTCGAGTTTGCCGTTGACCGTCAGCGGCAGCGCATCCACCGCCACCACCGCGGCCGGAACCATATACGCGGGCAGCCGCTCGGCCAGTCGTGCCCGCGTAGCTCGGCCGGATCCGGCTGTCCCGGTGACATAACCCACCAGACGCTTGTCGCCGGGGCGGTCCTCGCGGGCGATCACCACCGCCTGCTCAACCCCCTCAAGCTCACTCAATGCGGCCTGGACCTCGCCGAGCTCGATGCGATACCCGCGGATCTTGACCTGCTCATCGGCGCGGCCCACATATCGCAGCTGCCCATCAGCGCCCCACCACACCAGATCCCCGGTGCGGTACATGCGCGCGCCGGCGCCGCCGAACGGACACGCCACAAAACGGGTCGCGGTCAAGCCCGGCCCGGCCCACATATCCATACGCCGCTCCGGCGCCGGCCACATACAACTCCCCGACCACACCCGCCGGCACAGGCTGCAACGACGCTATCCAGCACAAAGAAGCCAAGATGGGCCAACGGCACCCCGATCGGGCTCACCGCGCTGTCGACGTCACCGCCGAGGATCTCCCGGAACGAGGCATGCACCGTCGTCTCGGTAATGCCGTACATGTTGATCAGCCGCGGTAAATCCGGATGACTGTCCAGCCATGCGCCAAGACGCTGTGGCTCCAGCGCCTCACCGCCGAACACCACCGCCTCGAGCTTGAGCTGACGGCCCAGTTCAGGCGACAACCCGTCAGCGGTCTGCAAGGCATAGAACGCCGACGGAGTCTGGCTCAGAACATTGACCTGTTCGGCGACCAGCAAGGCGTGGAAGTCTTCCGGTGAGCGCACCACCGAGTCGGGCACCACCACCAGCCGCCCACCGTGCAACAGCGCACCGAAGATCTCCCACACCGAGAAGTCGAAGGCCAACGAATGACACTGCGTCCACACCTGGGCCCGCCAACATCCCCAACTCGGCGTCCAAGACCTCCAGCAACCGAGTCACGTTGCGGTGCGGAATGGCCACCCCCTTCGGGGTTCCGGTAGTGCCCGAGGTGTAGATGAGGTAAGCGATGTCATCAGGAGCCGGCGCCGGCAAGGCGGTCGTGGGTTGGCTGCCGACGGCGGGATCGTTGACGTCAACGACCAGCAGACCGTGCCCATTGAGCCGATCGGCCAACTCTGCCGTGGTGATCGCCGCGATCGGTGCGGCGTCATCGAGCACGAACTCGACCCGCGCCTCCGGCACCGCCGGATCGATCGGCACGTAAGCCGCCCCGGTTTTGAGCACCGCGAAAATCGCGACGATCGCCTCAGCTGACCGCGGCAACAACAGCGCCACCCGCTGCCCCGGGCCCACGCCTCGGCCAATCAACAAGTGCGCCAACCGATTAGCCGCTTCGTCAAGCTCTCGATAGCGTCATCGAACCGATCGCCCGAGCTGACCGCCACCGCCTCCGGGGTCCGCGCCACCTGCGCGGCAAACACCGCCGGAATCGAAACCGGTGGACTCACCGGCACGGTCAGCGCCGCCCGATTGCCCCACTTCGTCCAACCGAGCATGCTCAACCTCATCCAGCACGTCGACCGACGACAACCGCTGCGCCGGATCGGCGGTCATTGCCGCCAACACCCGCCGCAACCGCTCGATCAGCGTCTCGATGCTGGCGCGCGTCGAACACGTCGGTGCGAAATTCCACCGCCCCGCCGATCCCGGCGGGCTCACCGGCCTTGTTCCAGCGTTCGGCCAACGAAAACGACAGGTCCACCCGGGCGGCGCGGGTGTCCACCGGCATCGGGCTGACCTGCAGGTCACCCGAGCGTCAATCCGGCGGCGGGGTCGCCGGTATCCCCGGGTAGGTTTTGCCAGGCCAACATCACCTGCACGAGCGGATGATGGGTCAGGCTATCGGGTGGGGTTGAGCCGCTCGACCAGCACCTCGAAGGGCACATCTTGGTGTTCGTAGGCGGCCAGGCTGCGCTGACGCACCTGGGCCAGCAACTCGGCAACAGTCGGGTCACCGGCCAAATCAAGCCGCAGCACCAAGGTATTGACGAAAAATCCCACCAGCCCGTCCAGCGCGGGGTCGCGCCGCCCGGCGATCGGGAACCCCACTGCCACATCAGAACTGGCGCTGAGCTTGGACAGCAGGACTGCCAAGGCGGCCTGCATCACCATGAAGCTGGTCGTGTTGTGCTCGCGAGCCACCCGGGCGACCTGCTGCTGCAACTCGACGGGCCAGTCCACCGCCACGCGTGGCGCCGCGCTGATCGGCGACCGGCGGATAGGGCCGATCGGTGGGGAGCGCCAGCCGCTCGGGCATCCCGGCCAGGGCCTGCTGCCAGTAAGCCAACTGCGCGGCGATACGACTATGGCTGTCGTCGAGATCACCGAACTGCGCGCGCTGCCAGAGCGTGTAATCGACGTACTGCACCGGCAATTCGGTCCAGCCCGGGGCCTGGCCCGCACACCGGCTGGCATATGCCGTCCCCGAGATCATTCACCAGCGGGGCGACCGACCAGCCGTCCGCGGCGATGTGGTGCGCCACCGCCACCAGTACATGCTCATCGTCGTGCGACATGGAAAAGCTTTGCGCGCAAGGGGATCTCGGCAGCGAGATCGAAAGTGTGCCGCGCCGCCTCTCCGACGGCCTCTTCTAGCCGGCTGGCCGGCCAGGCGGTGGCGTCGACGACCTGCCAACCGAA
Source organism: uncultured Actinomycetota bacterium (assembly GCA_963815995.1). GTDB lineage: Bacteria > Actinomycetota > Actinomycetes > Mycobacteriales > Mycobacteriaceae > Mycobacterium. The sequence goes on along the minus strand of CAWFIR010000015.1, from coordinate 652,315 downwards.
GTCGGCCTGCTCGCGCTCTATCACGCGCTGCTGGGGTATCCCGTCGGGGGCGACGAACAGCGTGCGCAGGCTTTCATGGCGGCCCACCACGTCGGAAAGCGCGGCAGCCAGCACATCGGCATCGAGCCGCCCGCGCAGCCGCAATGCCACCGCCAAGTTGTAAACCGGTGACGGCCCCTGCAATTGGTCGATGAACCACAACCGGCTCTGAGCAAACGACAACGGCACCACTGCAGGCCGTTCAACGGCCACCAGCGGCTCGAGCCGATCCTCGTCCGCACCAATACGGAGCGCCAACTGGGCCACCGTGGGCGCCTCAAACACGGCGCGCACTCTCAGGCCGCCATCCATGTCGCTGTTGACCGCAGCGACCAGGCGCATCGCCGACAGCGAATCCCCACCCAAATCGAAGAACGAGTCGTCCACCCCGACCCGCTGATGCCCGAGCACCTGGGCGTAGATGCCGGCCAGGATTTCCTCGGCGGGGGTGCTCGGAGCGCGGTAACGATCGGTGTCCTCGTACTCCGGTGCCGGCAGGGCCCGTTTGTCGAGTTTGCCGTTGACCGTCAACGGGCAGCGCCGTCAACGCCACCACCGCGGCCGGAACCATGTACGCCGGCAGCCGTTCGGCCAACGCAGCGCGAACCGTGGCCGGCTCGGCAGTCCCGGTGAAATACCCCACCAAGCGCTGTTCGCCGGGGTGGTCCTCGCGGGCGATCACCACCGCCTGCTCGCACCCCGTCGAGGCCGGCCAGTGCGGCCTCGATTTCACCCGGCTCGATGCGGTATCCGCGGATCTTGACCTGCTCGTCGGCGCGCCCGAGGTATTGCAATTGGCCGTCGGCGCGCCATCGCACCAGATCCCCGGTGCGATACATGCGCGTCCCCGGCACCGCCGAACGGACACGCCACAAACCGCGACCCGGTCAAGCTCCGCCCGGCCCAGATACCCGACGCCCACACCTTGGCCGGCCACGTACAGCTCTCCGACCACCCCTTCCGGGCACCGGCCGTAACCACTCGTCGAGGACGAACAGCGCCGCGGTCGACACCGGCGCACCGATCGGCACCGCATCGACTCCGACGGTCAGCGGCGCGCTCAGCGACGCATACACCGTGACCTCGGTGGGGCCGTAGGCGTTGATCACCACCCGGCCGGGCGCCCACCGATCCACCACCTCGGCCGAACAGGCCTCGCCGCCGAGCAGCAACGCCACCGACTCCAACCCCTGCGGGCATCGAGTGCGGCCACCGCCGACGGAGTTTGGGTAAGCACGTTGACCTGCTCGCTGACCAGCAGGGCGTGGAAGTCATCCGGTGAGCGGACCACCGAATCGGGCACCACGACCAGCCGCCCGCCGCCCAACAGCGCTGCCCAGATCTCCCACACCGAGAAGTCGAACGCGTACGAGTGACACTGCGTCCACACCTGTTCCTGCCGGCAGTCCGCGAGGCGATGACGCCGCCAGATGGGTCACGTTGTGGTGGCTGACCGCCACCCCTTTGGGTGTACCGGTGGTGCCCGAGGTGTAGATCAGGTACGCGATGTCGTCGGGGGCCGGCGCCGGCAATGCGGTGCTGGGCTGGCTGTGGACGGCAGGGTCCTCGATGTCGATCACCAGCAGGTCGCGCTCATGCAACCGCCCGCGCAACTCGGTGGTGGTGATCGCGGCGATCGGCGCGGCGTCGGCGAGCATGAACCCGATCCGCGCGCCGGGCAGCGCGGGGTCGATCGCCAGGTAAGCCGCTCCGGTCTTTCAGCACCGCGAGCATGGCGACGACGGCCTGAGCGGAGCGCTCCAATAGCAGTGCCACACCGCACCCGGGCGGACACCATGGCCGGACAGCAAGTGCGCCAACCGATTAGCGGCCTCGTCGAGTTCCGTGTAGGTCAGCGACACGTCCCCGCAGGTCAGCGCCACCGCCTCGGGTGCGCAGACCACCTGCGCGGCAAACATCCCGGAACAGACGCCGCGTCGGTGCGGGCCGCGTCAACACCGCCCGGTTGCCCCACCGTCCAGTGGGCGTGCTCAGCCTCGTCGAGCACATCGATCGACGACAGCCGCCGGGTTGGAATTGGCGGTCATCGGCCGCCACCACCCGCTGCAACCGCTCGATCAGCGCTTCGATGCTGGCGGCGTCGAACACGTCGGTGCGAAATTCCACCTCGCCGCCGATCCCGGCGGGCTCACCGGCCTTGGTCCAGCGTTCGGCCAACGAAAACGACAGGTCCACCCGGGCGGTGCGGTGTCCACGGCACCTCGGCGTGACCTGCAGATCACCCAACGTCAATCCGGCGGCGGGTTCGTCGTCCTGCCAGGGCAGGTTCTGCCAGGCCAACATCACCTGCACCAGCGGGTGATGCTGTCAGGATCGGGTGGGGTTGAGCCGCTCGACGAGACCTCGAACGGCACATCTTGATGCTCGTAGGCGGCCAGGCTGCGCGTCCGTACCTGGTCCAGCACTTCGGCGATGGTGGGATCGCCGGTCAGATCGACTCGCAGCACCAAGGTGTTGACAAAGAAGCCCACCAACTCGTCCAGGGCGGGGTCGCGGCGTCCGGCGATCGGGAACCCCACTGCCACATCGGAACTCGCGCTGAGCTTGGCCAGCAGCACCGCCAGCGCGGTCTGCACCACCATGAAGCTGGTCGCATTGTGCTCGCGAGCCACCCGGGTAACCTGCTGCTGCAACTCGACGGGCCAGTCCACCGCCACGGTGGCGCCGCGTTGATCGGCCACCGGCGGATAGGGCCGATCGGTGGGCACCGTCAGCCGCTCGGGCATTCCGGCGAGGGCCTGCTGCCAGTAGGCCAGCTGCGCGGCGATGGCACTGTCGTCGTCGTCGATGTCGCCGAGTTGCGCGCGCTGCCACAGCGTGTAATCCACGTACTGCACCGCCAATTCGGCCCAGCCCGGCGCTTGCCCGGCACACCGGCTGGCGTAGGCCACGCCCAGATCACGCACCAGCGGGGTGATCGACAAGCCGTCGGCGGCGATATGGTGCACCACGCCCACCAACACGTGCTCGTCCTCGGCGATGCGGAAAAGCCTTGCCTGCAAAGGGATCTCAGCGGCCAGGTCGAACGTGTGCCGCGCACGTTTCCTCGATGGCCGCGCCCAGGCGGCTTTCCGGCCAGCTCGCTGGCATCGATGAGCGTCCCAACCGAAGTCGGCTTGCTCGGCAGGCATCGACCAGTTGCCGCGGTATCCCCTCGATCGCCGGGAACAGCGTGCGCAGGCTTTCGTGGCGACCCACCACGTCGGCCAGCGCCGCACCCAACGCATCGGCCATCAGGCGTCCGCGCAGTCGCAACGCCACCGCCATGTTGTACACCGCTGAGGGCCCCTGCAACTGATCGATGAACCACAACCGGTTCTGCGCAAACGACAACGGCACCACCGCCGGGCCGCTCGCGCGCAATCAATGGCTGCCGCCGGTTCCCGATTCCGATCCGATCCGGTGGGCCAGCGCGGCCACGGTGGGCTCGTCGAACACGGCTTGGACCGGGACTTCGACACTCAGTTCCGTGTTCGATCGCGGCGACCAGCGCATCGCCGACAGCGAGTCCCCGCCCAGATCGAAAAACGACTCCTCGACCCCGACGCTTCTCCAGCCCGAGGATTGCGCGTAGATGCCGGCCAGGATCTCCTCCACGGCGTCGGCCGGATGCGCGGTACTGATCGATGTCCTGGTATTCCGGTGCCGGCAAGGCCCGTTTGTCGAGTTTGCCGTTGACGGTCAAGGGCAGCGCATCGAGCAACACCACCGCGGCCGGAACCATATAGGCGGGCAGTCGCTCAGCCAGCGCAGCGCGCATATCGGCCGGATCCGCGGTGCCGGTCACATAGCCCACTAGGCGCTTGTCGCCGGGACGGTCCTCGCGGGCGATCACCACCGCCTGCTGCACGCCGTCCAGGGCACCAGTGCTGCCTGGATCTTCGCCGAGCTCGATGCGATACCCGCGGATCTTGACCTGCTCATCAGCGCGCCCCACATAGCTGCAGCTGCCCGTCGGCGCCCCATTTGACACCAGATCCCCGGTGTGATACATCCGCGTCGCCCGGCCGCCGAACGGGCAGGCCACAAACCGCGACGCGGTCAACCCCGCCCGGCCGACATACCCGCAGCCGGCGCCGCGACCGGCGACGTACAACTCGCCGACCACGCCCGGTACACCGGCCGCAACCAGCTGTCCAGAACGAAAAAGGCGAGATGCGCCAGCGGCAACCCGATCGGGCTGGCCGTGCCGCGGCGTCGTCGTCGACGATCTCGCGGATCGAGGCGTGCACCGTCGTCTCGGTGATGCCGTACATGTTGATCAGCCGCGGTGAACCCGGTGGGCGCGCACCAGGTCTTGAGACGCTGCGGCTCTAGAGCTTCGCCACCGAACACCAACGCCACCGAGTCCGACTGACGGCCAGATCAGGTGAGCGCTCATTGCCGGCCTGCAGCGCATAGAAGCTGACGGTGTCTGGCTTAAGACGGTGACTTGTTCGCTGACCAAGCAAGGCGTGGAAGTCTTCGGGCGAGCGGACCACCGACTCGGGCACCACCACCAGCCGCCCACCATGCAACAGCGCGCCGAAGATCTCCTGGACCGAGACGTCGAAGGCCAACGAGTGTGCCATGCGACCACACCTGCCGCCGAAGCTGGATGTCGGCATCGAGTGTCTCCAGCAGCCGGGTGACGTTGTGGTGGGGATGGCCACGCCTTTGGGGTTACCGGTCGTGCCCGAGGTGTAGATGAGATAGGCGATGTCGTCGGGATGTGGCGTCGGCAATGGGGTGCGGGGTTGGCGGGCAGTCGCCGGGTCCTCAACATCGATCACCGCCAAGTCATGCTGGTCCAGTCGTGAGCGCAACTCGGCGATGGTGATCACGGCGATCGGTGCGGCGTCGTCGATGACGTGTTGCGACCGTGCTGCCGGTACCGCGGGATCGATCGGCACATACGCCGCACCGGTTTTCAGCACCGCAAAAATCGCGATGATCGCCTCAGCCGAACGCGGCAACAGCAGCGCCACCCGCTGCCCGGCCCCACGCCCCGGTCAATCAACAGTGCGCCAACCGATTCGACGCCTCATCGAGCTCCCGGTAGCTCATCGACTGAGCCCCTGCAGTCAGCGCCACTGCCTCGGGGGCGCGCCACCTGCTCGGCAAACAACGGCGGAATCGCCGCGGGCGCTGAGGCCGACCGGGTCAACACGGCCCGGTTGCCCCACCCGTCGAGCCCGGCGTGCTCTGCCTCATCGAGCACATCGATCGACGACAACCGTCGGCTCGGATCGGCCGTCATGATCACCAACAGCCGGATGAATCGCCGGATCAGCGTGTCAGCGCTGGCGGTGTCGAACACATCGGTGTCGAATTCGGCCCGAAGGCCCAGTTCGGTTCCGGGCAGAGCTTGTACCGCCAGCGGGTAGTGGTTGTATTCGCGGTGGGTGAACTCCGTGACGGCCAGCCCTTTCGCACTCGACAGTGCAGCAGTGTCGATCGGGTAGTTCTCGTACACGAAAATGGTGTCGAAAAGCTGCTCCTGACCGGCGATTCGGTGAATCTCACCCAGTGCCAGGTGCTGGTGCTCGAGGGTCTGGTTGTGGGTGTTGTGCAGTTGGTCGAGTAGGTCGGCGGTGGTGGTTGCCGGCGTGATGGTGGCCCGCACGGGCACCGTGTTGATCAACAGCCCCACCATCGCATCCGCGTCGGGTATCTCGGCGGGACGACCCGAGACCGTGGTACCGAAGGCGACGTCATGCTGACCGGTCATCCGCAGAGCAGCCGCGCGAAGGCGCCCTGCAGCACGGTGTTGACGGTGGTGTGGCGCGACCGCGCCAGCTCGGTGATCGCGCGGGTGGTGTGTTCAGGCACTCGAAACGATGCGACGCCGCGTGGTCCCAGCCCCAACCGGCCGAGCGGGCCCACCAGGGTGGGGGTGTCGAAACCCGCCAACGCCTCACCCAGGCCGCGCGGGCGGCATCGCCGTCCCGGCCGGCCAGCCAGGACACATACCGGCGATACGACCCGGCTGGCGGCAGCGGCCGCCGGTATAGCTGGCGAATATTTCCTGCACCAGGATCGGCAGCGACCAGCCATCCATCACGATGTGGTGATTGGTCAGCACGAACCGGTGCCGATCGTCGGCCGATGCGATCAACACCACCCGAAAAACCGGCTGATCGCCCAGATCGCACACCGCGGCACGCTCGGCAGCACACACCCCCTCAACCTGCTCATCGACGTCGCCGCCCGTCGGCGCTAGTTCGACATAGCGCCACGGCACCACGGGATCGGCCGGGATGATCTGTACCGGCTCGTCAAACTGTCCGGAGAACCGCGCCACCAAGTGCGGATGCCGGTGCACCACCGCATACACCGCATCACGCAACCGATGCTGATCAAGCGGACCGCTCAACCCGATATCGAGTTGCACCGCATACACGTCGTCGTCGCTGCCCCGCGCGGAGCGGCGTGAAACAACAACCCCTGCTGCAACGGGGTCAACGGCAATACGTCAGCGATCCGCATACAACCGCTCAAGCTCGTCGATCTGCCGCTGACTCAACCCGCGCAAGCGCAAGATCCGACGGCGTCAACCCGCCCCCACCACCGCGCACGTGTGCGCAGATCCCAGTCAGGGCGTCAAACCACAACTGGCTCAGCCGGCTGACCTGCGCTGTCCAGCACCGAGGGCGCCCACCGCCAAGCGGCGTGCAAATACGGGCCGGTATCGGTGTCGACGGTGCCGGCGTTGAGCTCCACGGTGTGCGCCAACGGCATGGGCAACCTCGAGCTGACGCTGAGACGCGCCAAGCCGTCGGCAGATCTCCCACCCATCGCCGGAACCTCGGCCGCCGGCCCGGCCGCCCCGAGATAGTTGAATCCGATCGGCGGGTCGGATCCGGCCAGATCGACGTCGGGGTTCAGGTAACGCAGCAGCACCGTAGGTCAACGGATCCGGCACGGCCCGAAGCTGCTCTTTGGCGTCCTTGATCACCGCCCCCAACCCCGCGTCACCGGCCACCACCTGCGCCCAGGTCAGCCCGCCGACCGCCAACGCCACCGGGTATTTGGTGGTGAACCAGCCCACGGTGCGCGACAGGTCGACATCGGGCCCCAGCTCGTCGTGCCGCCCGTGGCCCTCCACATCGATGCCGATCGGCGCGCCGCCGGTGCCCAGAAACTCCGCCCACGCCAAGGCGAATGCGATCAGCAGGATGTCGTGGATCCCGGCGTGAAACGCCGTGGGCACCTCACCGAGCAGCATCTGGGTGGTCTCGGCATCCAAGTGCCACCGACAACTCCCCGGCGCTGACATAGGTATCCACCTCGGGGCGCACCGCCGGCAACGCGGCCGAGCGTCGCCGCGATCCGCCGCCACGTCGTGCGCCTGCTCCACGACTTCCGGGCGGCGCGCGTGCTCGGCCAGCAGCTCCGCCCACCGGGCAAACGACGTCCCAGGCGCCGGCAACTCCACCTGCTGCCCGCTGTGGTGCTGGGCCCAGGCGATGTTGAGGTCCTCCAACAGAATCCGCCACGACACCCCGTCGACGGCCAGATGGTGCACGATCGACGACCAGTTGGCCCTCCGAGGCCACCCACAGCGCGCTGAGCATCACCCCGGCCGCCGGGTTCAACCGCGACCCCGCCGCTATCGACTGCCTCATCGGACAACACGTCGACGGTGTGCAGGCACTCCGCGCGCATCCACCGAACCGGCCTCGGGCACCTGCAACGACCAACCCCCGGCGCCATCGTCCTCGGCCCGCAGCCGCAACATGGCATGCCGATCCAGTAACGCCTGCAACAGCACCACCACGTCGGCCTCGGTCACCCCCGCGGGGGCCTGCACCACCGTGGTCTGGTTGAAGTGCTCGATCGGGCCCGTCAATGCTTGCCAGCCAACGCATGATCGGGGTCGCCACCACCGTTCCCGAGCCCTCATCGACCAGACCGGCCGCCCCTTCGGCCACACCGGCCAGCCGGGCAACCGTCTGCTCGACGAAAATATCGCGCGGCCGACACACCAGGCCGGCGGCCCGCGCCCGCGCCACCACCTGCATCGCCAAGATGCTGTCGCCGCCGAGTTCGAAGAACGATTCGTCGACCCCGACCCGCTCCAGCCCGAGTACCTGGGCGTAGATGCCGGAGAGGATCTCCTCCACCGCGTGAGCCGGGGCGCGATACTGATCGGCATCCTGGTATTCGGGGGCGGGCAGGGCGCGGGTGTCGAGTTTGCCGTTGACCGTCAGCGGCAGCGCATCGATCGCCACCACCGCAGCCGGAACCATGTACGCGGCAGCCGCTCGGCCAGCACGGCACGCGCGGCGGCCGGATCGGCGCTGCCGGTGACGTACCCCACCAGCCGCTTGTCGCCGGGGCGGTCCTCGCGGGCGATCACCACCGCCTGCTCCACCCCATCCAGCGCACTCAGTGCGGCCTGCACATCGCCGAGTTCGATGCGATACCCGCGGATCTTGACCTGCTCATCGGCGCGGCCCAGATACCGCAGTTGCCCGTCGGCGCCCCACCACACCAGGTCTCCGGTGCGATACATTCGCGACCCCGGCGCGCCGAACGGGCACGCCACAAAACGCGTTCCGGTCAGACCGGTCCGGCCGCACATACCCGTACGCCGCGCCGGCGCCGGCCACATACAGTTCGCCGACTACACCTGCCGGCACCGGCTGCAACCACGCATCGAGCACGAAGAAGCCAAGATGGGCCAACGGCACCCCGATGGGGCTGGTAGTGCTGTCGACATCGCCGTCGAGGATCTCCCGGAACGAGGCATGCACCGTCGTCTCGGTGATGCCGTACATGTTGATCAGCCGCGGGAAACCCGGGTGGGCGCTCAGCCAGGTGCTCAAGACGCTGGGGTTCCAGCGCCTCACCGCCGAACACCACCGCCTGAAGCTTCAGCTGGCGTCCCAGCTCGGGCTGCGAGCGCATCGGCGGCTTGCAGGGCATAGAACGCCGACGGGGTCTGGCTGAGAACAGTGACCTGTTCAGCGACCAGCAAGGCGTGGAAATCTTCCGCCGAGCGCGCCACCGAGTCGGGCACCACCGCCACCCGCCCGCCGTAAAGCAGCGCGCCCCAGATCTCCCACACCGAGAAGTCGAACGCCAAGGAATGGCACTGCGACCACACCTGGCCCGCCAACTCCAGATCCGCATCCAGAGTCTCCAGCAGCCGCGTCACGTTGCGGTGCGGGATCGCCACTCCCTTGGGGGTTCCCGTGGTGCCGGATGTGTAGATGAGGTAGGCGATGTCATCGGGAGCCGGTCCCGGCAGCGCCGCGTCGGGTTGGCCATCGACAGCGGAATCGTTGACATCGATCACCCGCAGGTCATGCCCGTCCAGCCGCGGACGCAACTCGGCGGTGGTGATCGCGGCGATCGGCGCGGCATCACCGAGCACGAACTCACTCCGGGCCGCCGGCACCACCGGATCAATCGGCACATATGCGGCCCCGGTTTTCAGCACCGCCAACATTGCCACGATCGCCTCAGCCGTGCGGGGCAACAGCAACGCCACCCGCTGCCCCGGACCCACACCCTCGTGGGCCAACAGGTGTGCCAACCGGTTGAGCCGCCTGCTCGACCTCGCGGTAGGTCCACGAACGCTCCCCGGCGCTGATCGCCACCGCCTCGGGGGCGCGGGCCACCTGCGCAGCGAACGCCGCCGGAATCGACGCCGGCGCCGGTGCCGGCTGGGTCAGCGCCGCCCGATTACCCCACCCGTCCAGCCCGGCATGCTCACCGGCGTCGAGCAGATCCATCGACGAGAGCCGCCGGCCCGGGTCAGCGGTCATCGCCACCAACACCCGCCCCAACCGTCTCGCCAAATCAGAGACGTCGAAATTCGAAAATGGCCTGCCCGCCGCCCGCCGTGCTGAGAAAAAGCTGGTCACCGGCGCCAGAGAAAATCAACCCGAAGTCGCCCACCTGGCCGGGATTGGTGAACGACGCCGATGCCTCGACACCAGCGAAGTCCATCGTCATTTTGGACGGCATGAAATTGATGCTGACCCTGTTGACGGGCTGCTCTGAGCCGCGGGGACGGGCTTTACGTTCGAGGGCGTGCACCGGATACCGCTGATGCTGCAGCGCTTCCCGTATTCGGGTGTCAACGTGCTCACAGAATTCGGCAACCGTAGCTCCCGGCGAAACCCTCAACACCAGCGGCACCGCCCCGGAAACCATCCCGGGAAGCGTCTTTGACTCCGGACGCACTCGCCTGCTGACCGGGAAGTCGAGCACCACCTCGGAGCCCTCGGCGCACCACCCACGCACCAAAAGTGCGCACGCCGCGGTGATGACCGACGAGCGAGGCATGTTCCACGCCTCGGATAACTCTTGAACCCGGCGAAGGACCGCAGGGTCTAATCGAACCGGCGCAGACGGCGAGTACGGATCCGCTCGCCCGCGGGTTTCGGTCAACCGATAATGCGGTCCGCTTTCCGGCTGGAAGGTTCTTAGTCCAATAGGCCTCATCGTCCAGATAATCGGCGGACGCTTCGTATTCCGACTCGCAGCGAACCAAGTCCTGCAGCGAGCCGAAGAAGGCCGGAGGAATGGGTGCGCCAGAAACAATCGCGGCATAGACAGTTGCAATCCGATGGGCGAGAAGCGTGATTCCGGATCCGTCTATGACGATGTGGTGGAAGCACCCGAACAAATAGAATTCGTCGACCCACGTTTGAAATAATGCAAATGTGAACAGCGGGCCGCCGGACGGCATCGGCGTGCTTTGGATCGATGCTGCTATCCCACGGGCTTCCTGGACCGGATGGCGCGAATCGCTCAGGTCATGAAAGGCCACCTCGACGTCCGGGTAATCGATCGCCCGTTGGAAGACCTGGCCATCCACCTCGAAGATGGCGGCCCTGACTGGTTCGGCCTCCTGCATCGACGTGACGGATCGCCTGCTTGAGGAGATCGCGCTTCACCGCGCCGTCGAATCGCACCAGCACGCCCAGTTGCCACTCAGTACCGGAGTGACCGGTTTCCTGCGCGAGCCAAATGTCTAGTTGTCCCCGCGTCAGCGGGAGTGCACGGTCGTCAAGTTCCATCCGGTTTACCTATCGAAACCCCCTGTCTCGTTGCCAACCTCTCACGCAGGCTCTTCGGCCGTATATCAGTCCAGTTCTGCTCGATGTAGTCCAGACACGCTGCGCGATCCCCTTCGCCATACGCCACCCGCCAGCCGGCTGGAACGTCCGCGAACGCCGGCCACAGGCTGTGTTGCTCCTCGTCGTTGACCAAGACGAAAAAGCTGCCGTCGCTGTCGTCGAACGGGTTGATGCTCACCGCTTCTCCAGACCGTCTAATCAACATGGGTACAACAAGTTCTTGACCATACTGGAGCCTCTTACTGTTGTCTAAATATTTGGACAACGAGTCTGCGACGCTGGATAGTTTGGGAGATCGTCGCATGGGTTGCCCGCGCGGCCTCCCCGCTAACCGGCCGGAGCACCCGATGTCGGCACGGTGCGTAGCTGAGACCGCAGTATCCGGTACTCCAGCAAGCCCGCCCGGAGCTGCTCGTAGATCGCCGACCCCGGCAGCGCGAGAAAGTTAGCCACCCGGGGATTTCCGTCGCCGTAGACCTGCTCCCAGTTATTGCTCGCTTGATCACGCGACGCCAACACGTTGGCGGTGATGTCGCGGTCGTCTTCGACGGCAAAGCCCAGCGCCTTCAGGCGCATCCGCACGTAGTCCCAGTCCTCAGGGCTCAGGAAGTCGGTATGCAAAAACCACGCCTCGGGCCGGCATATCCGGCGAACTTCACTCAGGAATTTCGGCAGATTCCCATATGAATGTGAGGACTCCACATTCAGGACGGCATCGCAGTACCGCATCGTCCGAGGGGAATGTTCAGCGCATCGCCCACCCTGAAATCCGATCGAATTGTCGACGTGCGTTTTACGGCAGAATTCGATCGCTTCTGAGGACATGTCGATGCCGATGACTTGAGCGCTGAATTTCTCCGCGACAAGCCTGGAGTTACCGCCACGGCCACAGCCTATTTCGACGACCGTGCGGTTGTTCAGATCGAGCGAACCGATGACCTCGAAGACCAGCCGCACCGAGTTGGCGTTGAAGGTACCTTCGCGAATGACGAATGCGGACTCATTGTCAGAATCCGTCGGAGGTATCCGTAATTCAAGAAAAAATGACGAGTCGGCCACTCCGATGGCTTCCAGGCGGCGGCTCAGCAAGTCGTAAAAATTGCGCCATCCGCCGGCGGTCGTAGACAACAGGTCGTCGGCCAGGTGGGCCGACATTGCAACCGTGGGTTCGCTGCCGTGAGCCATTTTTTGTCGCCTTAATCTAATCTGCTTTGTCCAACGATTCCTCGCGCACGTGGAAAGTGTTGCGGGACAATCCTTTTCATTCGATCATTGGGTGGATTCGGATGCATCCACGGATTCCACGCCGCCGGCTCCAAGGCCGACTCCGGCACCTGGCCGGCCAGGTACTCGGCGAGCGACCCGATCGTCGGGTAGTCGAATACCGCAGTGGCGCTGATCGTGAACGCACCGCCGAACTGGGGGACTAACCGGTTGCTGAATTCGACCGCCATCAGCGAATCCGTGCCCAGCTCCAGGAACCGGCTGGTCGCGGCCGGCGGTTGCGCGAGCCTCAGGAAATTCTGTACTTCGTGCCGCAGGTATTCGGTGAGGAAACTGCCGCGCTCCACATCGGGCACCTCGTGCAGTTGCCGGAGCAACTCGCTGTCGCCGCGTGTCGCCGCGACAGCACTCGGCAGCACGTGGTCGAGAATCCATGGGCGAGTGCCGCCCAGCCCCTTCGCGGCACGCTGCCAGTTGGCTTTGATGACGGTTGCCTGCCCAGTTCCGTGGGCGATCATCTCGTCGAGCGCGTTCAAGGCGGCCGAGGGATCCAGCGGAATCAGGCCTTGCGCACTGAGATTGGCGCGCGCGGCGTGCGACGTGGCCATGCCGCCCTGCGCCCATGGACCCCAGTTGATACCGGTCGCGGGAAGGCCTTGCGCCCTGCGATCCGCAACCAGCCCGTCGAGCAGCGCATTGGCAGTCGCGTAGTTCGCCTGGCCGGGCGAGCCGATCACGCTGGAGGCCGACGAGTACACGATGAAGAACTCAAGATCGTCGTTCCTGGTCAACCGGTCCAGGTGATAGGCGCCGAAAGCTTTGGGCGCCAACGTCGTCCGGAAATGTCTCGGGGCTCTGTTGGGAAATCAACGCGTCGTCGAGCACGCCCTGCCAGGTGTGCCACGCCGCCGAGCGGCGGCAACTCCGCCCGGATTCGCTCCATCAGGTTCCTGGCCTGTGCCTCGTCGCCGACGTCGGCGGCGAAGGTGTGGATGCGGCACTTGTGGCGCTCGGTGATCTCTTCGATCGTGCGTTGTGCCTCCGCATCCGGCTCGCGCCGACTGGTCAACACGATGTCGCCGGCGCCGAGTTGGGCCAGGTGGGCCGCCGTGTACAGGCCGAGTGCACCGAGTCCGCCGGTGATCAAATAGCTTCGATCGCCGCGCGGCTGAAGCGGTTTCGGCATCTGCAGCACGATCTTGCCGATGTGTCGTGCCTGCTGCATGCGACGGAACGCAGTCTTCGCCTCCGTCAGCGGGTATACCTCGGCAGCCAGTGGCGCCAGCTCGCCGCGGGCCATGCTGTCTGCCAACTCGGCCAGCAAGCTCCCCGTCCGCTCGGGTTCTTCGGCGATGGTCACGTCCAGCGCAATGATCTCGTAATCGATGTCGGGCCGGGCCGCTGCCATCTGCTCGCGGGTCCATATGTCCCGCTTGGCGATTTCGGCGAACCGGCCGCCTTGTGCGGTCGCCCGCACCGTCGCTTCGATGAACCCTTCGTTCGTCAAGCTGTTGAGCACGACGTCGACGCCGGCACCCCCGGTGTCCGCGAGGATCTGATCCGCGAAGTCCGTACTGCGCGAGTCGTATACGTGTTGCACACCCATCTTGCGCACCGCATCACGCTTGTAGGTGCTGGCGGTGGCGAACACGGTCGCACCGGCCCGCTGGGCCAACTGAATCGCGGCCAGACCCACGCCACCACTGGCGGCGTGTATGAGCACCCGGTCGCCGGGCCCCACCTTCGCCCAGTCGAACGCAAGCCGGCTCGTGAGTGCGCCGGCGGGTACCGTCGCCGCCCCAACCGCGCTGATCCCATTCGGCACCGGCGACAGGAAAACAGCAGGCACATTGACCCGGGTGGAGAACGACCCCGGCATGAAGCCGAAGACGCGCTGGCCAACCTCGAATCCGGTAACGTCCGCACCAAGCTCAGTGACGATGCCGGAGAGGTCACCACCACCGATCCGCCCCGGATCGCCCGGATACAGGCCGAGCACGTTGAGCACATCCCGGAAGTTCAGGCCGGCGGCCTCTACCCGGATCTGCACCTGGCCCGCGCCGGGCTGTGGCACGTCAAGCTCGACTAGATGAAGGTTGTCGATCGCGCCACGTTCGGTCACGTCCAGGATGTAATCAGCCGCACGGGGTACCGGGAGGTGGCCGTCGCGCGCCCATGGCAGCAGTCGCGGCACCAGGTACTTTCCTTGGCGCAGAGCGAGTTCGGGTTCCTCGACGGGCGCACCGAGTAGGCCCGCCAGCGAGCGCACGGCGTCATCGATGCTGTCGTAGTCGACCAGCCTGCAACGCAGGGCAGGCTGCTCGGTGATGATGGTGCGCCCGAATCCCCACAGCGCCGACTGCACCGGGTCGACCGGTTCGCCAGGTTCGGTCGCCACGGCCCGTTCGGTGATGATCCACAGTCCGCCGGGAAGTTTTACCTCGCCGCCTTGGGCGGTGTGCACGGCGCTGAGCAACTCGGCGATCTCGGTCTCCACCCGCTCCGCGAATTCGGCGGCCGACTCTTCTGCGCTGGGTCGCCCGGCGCTGCGCCAGACGATGCCGGACACCGGCGCACCGCGATCCTCAGCCTGCGCGAGCGCCCGCTGCCAAGCCGCCGAATCCGCCGTGCGATCCAACGAGATACTGCCCGGCAGGCCGGCCGCCAGCTCGTCAAATCCGGCTGTCAGCCAGGTGCCTTCCGCAGCGTTGCCCGACTCCGGCGGCGGCATCTCCTGCCAGCCGAGGGTGTACAGGTTGCGGGTGGCATCGCCGCCGAGCCCGCGCAACAGCGCCTCTCGGGGCGCGCGTTTCACCGCGAAGTCGCGAATCTCGCCCAGCTGTCGACCGTCCCGATCCACGAAATCGAGGTCGAAGACCTGGGTTTCGCTGTCGACACCGCCAGACTGCCACCGCGCGCGGCAATAAAACCGCTTAGGCATCCGCTCGCGCAGTACCACCCGCCCATACCGCAGCGGCAAGAAGAGATCGGCCACGGGTCCGCCGCTCTCGGTCGCCGCGAGCACCGCCGGGAAGGCCGGGAAGGCGACACCGGTGCACAGGTCGAGCAGCACCGGGTGGATCGGTTCGGTACCGAGCTGTTCGGCGAGTTCGTCGCCGATGGCGACATCGCCGACCGCCTCACCGTCACCGGCCCACAGCGATTTGAGCGACGTGGACCAGGTGGGCCCCCAGGTGAGTTCCATGTCGGCGAAGGTGTCGAACAGCTGCTGCGGACGCGTGCGGCCCAACCGCTCGCATGCGGCCTCGATGGAATCTGTCGGCTCCGGTGCCGGCGCGTCGTCGACACCGGAGGCGATCCGCCCATCGGCGTTCAACGACCACTCGGCCTCGCGCTCACCGTACGGGCGGCTGTGTACCTGGAAGGTCCATCCACCGTCCTCGACCGGATGCACGGTCAGCTGTACCTCACGGGAACTCTTGTTGGGCAAGATGATCGGCTCGTAGAAGAAGACCTCGCGCACCTGTGCCGGCGCCCCGACCGCGGCAAGGGCCATCGCCGCGTATGTCGCGCCCGGGACGACGACGGTGCCATAGATGACGTGATGCTCCAGCCACGGCTGAGTTTTGGTGGACCAGCGGCTGGTGTAGACGGCATCGCCAGAAGCGAGATCCTTGGCGCTACCCAGGATTCCGGATGCCGGGGCGCCATCGGTGCGCATGTCGGAAGTCTTGGGCCAGAAGCGACGGCGCTGGAACGGATAGGTGGGCAGTTCGAGCCTGCGCCGTGGCTGATGGTGCAGCGCAGTGAACTCGGGCCGATGCCCGGCGACATAGACGCGGCCAGCGCCTCGGCAATCTGATGCTGGGCATCGGTACCCTTGCGCAGGGACACGATGGCACGCGGAGCGGCCGAGGATTCCGGCCAGGCCTGCAGCGCGGCGCCGGTCAGCACCGGTTGCGGACCGATCTCCATCAACACCGAGCAGCCCAGCTGCGCAACGGTTTGCACGCTTTCGGCGAACTGCACCGGCTGCCGGGAATGCCGTCGCCAATACTGGGCGTCCAGCGGGGTCTCCGCGGTGAGGACTGCGCCGGTGCGGTTGCACACCAGGGGCAGGGTCGGCACGGCGAATTCGAAACCCTCTTGCGTACGACTCGAATTCGTCGAGCGCGGGCTCCAACAGCTCGGAATGGAAGGCATGACTGGTGTCCAGCCAAGTGCAGCGGATTTCGTCATCGGTCAGCCTGGCGACAATCTGTTCCAGATCCGCGGCCGGACCCGACAGCACCGTGTTGGGGCCGTTGTAGGCGGCGACCGAAATCTGCGGGAATTCGTCGGCGACGCGCTCCACGCGCTGGGCGTCGGCGAACACCGCCACCATCCGGCCGCCCTCGGGCAGATTGCCGAACAGCCGGCCGCGTTCGGCCATCAGTCGTGCCCCGTCCTCGAGGCTGAACACTCCGGCCACGCACGCCGCGGCGTACTGACCCACGCTGTGCCCGAGCACCACGTCGGGTTCGATGCCCCACGACTGCCACAACCGCGCCAGACCCATCTCGACGGCAAACAACGCCGGCTGAGCAAAAGAGGTGTGCCGCAGTGCCTTTCTCGGCTTCGCCGCCGGTCTCGCTGTCGGTGTCGAACATGACCTCCAACAGCGGACGCGGCAATAGCCCATCGACGGCTTCCGCGCATTGCTTCACGGTGTCGGCGAATACCGGCTCGGTGTCGAACAACTCGCGCGCCATCCCCGGGTACTGACTGCCCTGCCCGGTGAACAACCACGCCGTCTTCGGCGGATCACCGCACACGCCACGCACCGCACCCGGTCCCAGCCGGTTCTCGGCCAATCCGGCCAGGAGTTCGCGGGCACCCTGAACCGAATCCACGACGAGCGCGGCCCGGTGTTCGAAGTGCGAACGCCCCACCCCGGCGGTGAAGCACACATCGGCGATATCGGCCTCTGGGTGCGCCTCCAACCAGGCTTCGTATCGCTGCGCCAACGCCACCAGCGCCTCCGGTGATCGCGCCGACAGCGGCAGCACGCCGACCGGCTTGCGTCTCCGGTGCCCGGCTCCGGTGCTCTGGCTGAGACATCTTCTGCGACTGCAGATTGTCGGTGGCGCCTCCTCGATCAGCACATGTGCGTTGGTGCCGGAGAACCCGAAGGAACTTGTTCCGGCGCGGCGCGGCCTGCCGTTGGCGTGCCACGGAATCGCCTTGTCCACGACACGGACCGGCAACGAGTCCCACGGAATGTTCGGCGACGGGTTCTCGAAGTGCAGGTTCTGCGGCAGAACCTCGTGCTGCAAAGACAACACGACCTTGATCAGACCGGCGATCCCCGCTGCCGATTCCAGGTGACCGATGTTGGTCTTCGCCGATCCGATCAGCAGCGGCCGGTTCGGGTCACGGCCGACACCGTAGGCGGCCGCGGCGGCCTGGACCTCGATCGGGTCACCCAGCGAGGTGCCCGTGCCGTGCGCCTCGAGGTAGTCGACGTCCCCGCCCACCAGACCAGCGCGAGCCAGCGTTGCGGCGATAAGCCGTTGCTGTGCACCGCCGTTGGGGACCGTCAAACCACTGGAAGCGCCGTCCTGATTGACCGCGCTGCCCCGGATGACCGCGCAAATCTCATCGCCGTCGCGCTCCGCATCGCTGAGCCTCTTGAGCACCAGAATCCCGCAGCCTTCACTGCGCGCGTAGCCGTTCGCGGCGGCGTCGAAGGTCTTGCATCGGCCGTCGGCGGAAAGCATTCTGGCGCGCGAGGTGGCAACGATGGATGCCGGACTCACCAAGACGTTCACCCCACCGGCCAGCGCCATGTCGCAGTCACCGGAATGCAACGCCTGGCAGGCCTGATGGACGGCCACCAGCGACGCGCTGCAGGCGGTATCCACCGCCATCGCCGGCCCTTCCAGCCCGAGCGCGAACGCCACCCGGCCGGCGATGACATTGAGCGCATTGCCGGTGATGAAATGGGCCTCGATGGTCTCGACCGAGTTGGTGTTCAGCAGCTGCGAATACTCGTTGGCGGCCACGCCCACGAACACGCCGGTTCGACTGCCGCGTAACGACGCAGGCGCATACCCGGCACGTTCCAGGCCCTCCCACGCAATTTCCAGCATCAACCGTTGCTGCGGATCCATCCACACGGCCTCGCGCGGGGAGATGCCGAAGAACTCCGGATCGAATCCGTCGATGCCTTCGAGGTATCCGCCGTAGCGGGTGTAGATCTTGCCCGGCGCCTCGGGATCCGGGTCGTAATACTCGTCGACGTCGAAGCGGTCGTCCGGGATCTCCCGGATCGCATCGACACCGCCGGACAACAACTCCCAGTACGCCTCGGGATCGGGCGCGCCTGGAAAGCGGCAGGCTACCGCGACGATCGCGATCGGCTCATCCGTGCGCGCCGTCACCACCGAAGCCGGCCGGGCCGCGGAATTGGCAGATGCCTGTGCGCTGCGCGCCGGTGCGCCGATGCTGAGGACGTCGTCGAGCAAGTAAGTCCGCCACGTCGACCAGGCGTGGATAGTCCATCGCGAGGGTCGCCGGCAACTCCTTGCCCACGGCCCGCTCGACCCGGCTGCCGCAGTTCGACGGCCATCAGCGAATCCATGCCGAGGGCGAAGAATCCGGCCTCATCGCGGATCTCCGCCGCGATCGATCCGCGTCACGTCTGCGACGACGTCGCGCAGATAGTCGACGACGAGTTTCTTCCGCTGCTGCGCCGGAGCGACGGTGAGCTGCTCGACCAATTGGGTGGTCCCCGACGATGTCGGGGCCGGCGCCGACTCGGGCACCTCACGCTCCAACTGCGCCAGGAATGACCGCTTCCCCGCCAGCTGGTAGAGCGGCAGGAAGCTGGCCCAGTCGATCCGGGCCACAATTCCGTGTGCTGCGCCCGCCTAGAAGCCACCATGAGCTCGGCCATCCCCGCCAGCGCGTCAGCGGGTGACAACGTCCGGACCCCGCGCTTATCCAGTTGCGCACGGGCGTCCTCGTCGGCCATGCCCGGGGCCGACCACGGACCGAAGTTGACGCTGATCCCGGGAACACCCTGCTCACGTTGCCGCCAGGCCAGCCCGTCAAGGAAGGCGTTGGCCGCGCTGTAGGCGGTCTGGCCGAAGCTGCCCCACACCGCGGCGATCGAGGAGGTGCTGAGGAAGAAGTCCAGTCGCATGTCCGCGGTGGCTTCGCTTAAACGCCAAGCGCCCCAGACCTTTCCGGCGAACACTCGATCTATCTCGGCGTCGTCCAAGGCTTGCAGCGGGGTGGTGCCGATCTCGCCTGCGGCGTGCACGATGCCGGCGAGCGGCGGTAGTTCGGCCTGCACAGTGGCCAAGAGGCGCGCGACGTCGCGCGGATTGGCGACATCGGCCGCGATGACCCGGACTTCGCAGCCGCACTGTTCGCGTAGCGCATCGATGCGCTGCTGCGCAGCATCGCTGGGTGAGCGTCGGCTGGTCAGCACCAGATGCCGGGCGCCATGCGCGGCCAGGTATCCGGCGATTTCCAGTCCCGACCGCACCCAGCCCGCCGGTCACCAGATATGTTGCGTCATCACGCAATTCCAGCGGTGTGGCGATCGGCTGCCCGGTGCGTCGAGTCAGCCGGGCAACATAGACCGCTTGGTCCCGCAGCGCGATTTGGTCTTCGCCGCGCGGTGCTGCCAGCAGCTGGTCTATCAACCGGGACCATTCGTCGGCACCACCTTCAGACAAATCTGCCAGTCCGCCCCACAGTCGTGGATGTTCCAGCGAGGCGGCGCGACCGAATCCCCATAGGCACACTGCGACCGGCGACACGGTGTCCGCACTGGTGACTCGTTGTGCGCCGCGGTTATCAGCCAGATCGGTGTGCGGAGTTCAGCGGCGGCCGCGGCGCGGAAGAGTCGACGTGTCCCGCTCAGGACTTGGATTGCATCCGCTCCAGCGATTGCGTCGATGGTCCACTGTCCGGGTCGAGGGCCGCGAGATGCAGGATCCGTAGTGTCGGTTCGTCTGCTACCGCATCGCGCAACGTGACTTCGAGTCGTTCCTCGTCCGCGTCGGACGCCGGCAACCCGAGAATCCGATGCCGGTGCCCACGCGCGGTCAGCGCGTCGACTAATGGCTGAACTGCCTCGGCGTCATCGCCAATGAGAAGCCAGGCAGATCCCTCGTCGGCCTGCGCACCTGCGGCCGGCGACTGCAGCGGATTTCTCCCAGCGAATCTCGTAGCGGGAGTCCGTGATGGACTGCGCGTTACGCTGTTGGTTATGTTGTGCAGCAAGCTGTTTCAGCCAATCGACGGCCTGTTGATTGCCGCTCCGCACCGTCGAGTAGCGCGGCGAGTTCCTCGATCCGGCCGTCCTCGAGAAGCCGGACGGTTTCGGTACGCATGGCTTGCGTCTCGTCAAAGGCCTGGGCGGGCCGGACCCGCTGCTCGCGGAACCAGTACTGGCGATGCTGGAACGGATAGGTGGGCAGGTCGAGCTTGCGCGCCGGTCCCTGCTGGAGAGCGCCGAAGTCGGGCACGTGGCCGACGATGTAAGCGTTAGCAAGGGCTTCGGTGATCTGGCGATGGTCGGCGATGTTTTGGCGCAACGACGGGATCGCCCGTGGTGCGGTAGCCGGGTCAGGCCATGCCCGCATGGCCGCGGCGGTGAGCACCGGTTGCGGGCCGACCTCCAGCAGCATCGTGCACTTGAGATCGGCCAGTGTGCGCACACTTTTGGCGAACTCGACCGGCTGCCGCGCATGGCGGCGCCAGTAGGCGCCGTCGAGTTTCGCATTTCTGCCCAGCGCCGCACCGGTGCGGTTGCACACCAATGTCCTTTGTGGCGAACGCGAACTCGAAACGGTTCGCATACGACTCGAATTCGTCGAGGACCGGATCCAGCAGCGCCGAATGGAAGGCGTGGCTGGTGTCCAGCCAGTCACAGCGCACACCGTCGGCTTCCAGCCCGGCCACCGCCTGGTCCAGATCCTGCGCGGGTCCCGACAGCACGGTGTTGGCGCCGTTGTAGGCGGCCACCGACAGACTTGGGAACTCGTCGGTCAGGCTTTCGACCCGCTCGGCGGCGGCGAAGACCGCGACCATCCGGCCGCCGGCGGGCAAACTGCCGAACAGGCGGCCGCGTTCGGCCAGCAACAACGCCCCGTCTTCGAGACTGAACACACCCGCGACGCAGGCCGCCGAATACTGGCCGACGCTGTGGCCCAGCACCACGTCGGGTTCGAAGCCCCATGACTGCCAGAGCCGGGCCAGGCCCATCTCCACCGCAAACAAGGCGGGCTGGGCATAGCTGGTCTGCCGCAAGGTCTCTTGCTTCCGGGCCATCCGGATCGAAAATGACGTCCAGCAACGGTCTTTCGAGCACGTCGGCGACCGCCGCCGCACACCGGGCCATGGTCCCGGCGAACACCGGCTCGGTCTCGAACAACTCCCGGGCCATGCCGGCGTACTGGCTGCCTTGACCGGTGAACAACCACGCGGTCCTCGGCCTATCAGCGCACTCTCCGCGCACCAAACCCGGTGCCGGGCGATCGTCGGCAAGCGCGCCGAGTGACTCGCGCGCGGATTCCGTCGAATTCACCACCAACGCGGCCCGGTGCTCGAAGTGCGATCGCCCGACCCCGGCGGTAAAGCACACATCGGCCAACGAGGCTTCGGGGTGGGCGGCCAGCCAGCTGCCGTATCTCTGCGGCGAGCTCCGCCAAGGCAGCCGGGCTGCGTGCCGAGAGCGGCAACACGCTGAAGCGCCGATCGTCAGAGGGCACCACCGGTGCCGCAGCAACCTGGCCCACCGCCGCGGGTGCTTCCTCGACGATGACGTGCGCGTTGGTCCCGGAGAACCCGAACGAACTGACCCCGGCGATACGGGGCCGTCCGTCGCGTACCCAGGGGAGGGCCTCGTCGACAACCCGCACCGCAAGCCGATCCCAGGGAATGTGCGGCGACGGCTTCTGGAAGTGCAGGTGCTTCGGCAATTCCTCGTGCTCGAGCGACAGGATGACCTTGATCAGGCCCGCGATCCCCGCGGCTGCCTCCAGATGCCCGATATTCGTTTTCACCGACCCGATCAGCAGCGGCCGGCCGGCGTCGCGCGCCGTTGCCGAGTGCCGCGCCGGCGGCTTGGACTTCGATCGGGTCGCCCAGCGATGTCCCGGTTCCGTGCGCCTCCAGGTAGTCCGACGTCGCCGGCTGCGACACCGGCGCGCTCCAGCGCCTCGTTGATGACGCGTTGCTGGGCGACGCCGTTCGGCACCGTCAAACCACCCGATGCGCCGTCCTGGTTGACCGCGCTGCCCCGGATCACGGCCCGAATCCGGTCGCCGTCGCGGATCGCGTCCTCGAGGCGTTTGACGACGACGACACCGCAGCCCTCGCCGCGCACGTAGCCATCGGCGGCCGCGTCGAAGGTCTTGCACCGGCCGTCCGGAGCCAGCATGTGCGCGTGCGAGAAGGTCATCGCGGTCTTCGCGCTGAGCAGCACGTTCACGCCGCCGGCCAGCGCGAGGTCACACTCCCCGTAGCGCAGCGCCTGGCATGCCTGATGGATTGCCACCAGCGACGAGCTGCACGCCGTATCGACGGTGACCGCCGGACCCTGCAGCCCCAGCCCGTAACTGATCCGGCCCGCTCCTGCGGCGGCCGACGTCCCGATCGCCACGTACGCCTCGATCTCGGCGTAGCTCAGCTGTTCCGATATCAATCCCAGGTAGTCATGGGTGCCCAGACCCATGAACACACCGGTCTGGGTGTTCGCCAAAGCCGATGGCGCGGTACCTGAATGCTCCACCGCCCGCCATGCCGTCTCCAACAACAGCCGATGCTGCGGGTCGATCAGCATCGTCTCCCGCTTCGACAGCCCGAAGAACGACGCGTCGAACCCCGCTACGTCATCGATGAAGCCTGCCCGGCGGCTGACGATCTTCCCGGGTGCATCGGGATCCGGGTCGTAGAACTCCTCGACGTCCCAGCGGTCGGCAGGCACCTCGGATACCGCATCGCGGCCTTGCTGCAGCACCTCCCAGAACTCGTCCGCATCGGCAGCGCCCGGAACGCGCAGCGCATAGCCGACTATCGCAAAACCCTCCCCGATCCCCTGTGATTCATGTGCCCGCATGGGTGTCTCGATAGTCAAGGGGTTAGTCCTCTCTGCGTTGGGGTTTTCGATCGGCCTTTCGGGCGCCGGGGCTGGTAGCCGGGAACCGCTAGGCGGGGCGCTGGAATGGGTAACTGGGCCGGTCGAGTCGCCGATGCGGTCTAAGCGCATGCGTCGCGGTAACGCCCGCGAGTCGGCGGAACATCGGCGAAAGCCGGCACAAGCTGTGTTGCTCCTCGTCGTTGAGAAGAGGAACTGCCGCTGTCGTCATCGGACGGGCTGTCCCCACCGCGCCGTCAGCCGACTATCTGACATGAGTAGAACAAGTTCCAAACCATACTGGAGGCCTCGAGGGCCGATCCAGATTTTGCGTTAAAAAGTTCCGGATATCGGATGTGACCCAGCTCACAATGTGCGTCGACCAGCCAACGCGCCTGAGCGGGCGAAATCTTCCAGCAGGTCAGCGGCGGCGGCAGCGCTTTTGGCGGGTTCGGTGATCTGGGTGGCGAGCTCGCGGGCCCGGGAGACGTATTCCGGGGCCGAGGATCCGGCGCAGGTCCGCGACCAACGATTCCTCGGTGGCGGTCGAAAAGCGCCGGGCAGTGCCCACCTTCAGCCGTTTGACCGCAGCTCCGTAGACCGCATGAACCATGTCCCAATAGAGGATCAGCTGGGGGACTCCCGCGCGCATGGCAATGGGCGTGGTGCTCGAGCCGCCGTGGTGGACGAGCGCGCGGCAGGCGGGGAAGACGGTCGGGAAATTCACCGCGCCCACCACCTTGACGTGGTCGAAATGGGGGACGTTGCTGAAGTCAGTCCCGGCGGCGCCGACCAGCGCCCGCTCGCCTAACCGCGCGCAGGCCGCGGCGATCATGGCGATGGTGTCGGCCGGGGATTCGACCGGGATGCTGCCGAACCCGAAGTAAATCGGCGGTGTTCCCTCGGCAATCCACGACGCGACTTCGTCGTCGGCGGCCGTCGCGCAACTCCGAGCGTCAGCGTGCCGACGAACGGTCGCTGGCTCGTCCCACTTCGCCCATTCGGCTGCCAGCCCGGGAAAGCACGCCTCGTCGTAAGCCTGGATTTCCAGCGATCCGCGTTCGGTAATCCGTCGCGGCGCGGAGCCTGTTGCCTTCGGTAGGCCGAGTTCACGGCGCTGGGCGTCCTCGGCCTTCTTCATCCCACGCCACGTCACCCACCAGAACGCTGTCACTGCCGAGCGGGCCAACGGCGCCGGCAGGAATCGCAGGGTCTGGCCGTTGGGCCGCAACGGGAAGTAATGCAGCGTGGCCAACGGAATGTCGTAATACTCCGCGACGTTGGCGGCGGCGTCCTCGAAATTGATGCCGGTGAAAAGCAGGTCGGCCCCGTCCGCCAGCGACATCAGCGTCGTGCTCATCTCCTGCCAACCCCGCAGCAGCGGTCCCGCAATTTCGAGTCGCGACCTGATCAGCTTCCGGATCCGCCAGGGGTGGCTGAAGAAGCAGGTCCAGAATTCGCGGTGCGAGTCCAGAATCGACTGCGCTTCCGGCCCGAATCCGACCGCCGCAACCCCCGCCGCCTCCGTGAAGCCGACCAGGTCGGGCGGGACGGCCATGCACACGTCGTGCCCGCGGCGAACCAACTCGCGGCCGACGGCGAGGTTGGGCTCGACGTCGCCGCGACTGCCCCAGCTGGCCAGCACGAATTTCATCGCCGCGCCCACCTCTGCGTCGGCGGACAAGTCATGGCGAAGTCCAAGTTCCCGCTCTCTGACAGGCCAACCATAGCGGGCCACCGAGCTCCCGAGCCGAGAACATACCAACCTGTTGTACAGCTGTGTGATAATCCCTCGATCCGAAGAACGCGTCCTCTTGCTGAGTAGGTGACCTTGCACCAGGCCGACAGCATCAGCCCTACCGAACGAACTGCAGGGTCGGCGCTCGGAACAGAAGCGGTTTCGCCCGGATATCGAGGGCTTGCGCGCTGTCGCGGTGCTGGCCGTTGTCCTCTTTCACGCCGAGGTTCCGGGTGTGGGTGGTGGATACGTCGGCGTGGACGTGTTCTTCGTCATCTCGGGCTTCCTGATCACCGGGCTGCTGTGGCGCGAAGCGAACACCACCGGCACCGTCGGGCTACGCCGCTTCTACGGGGCCCGGGCCCGCCGACTGCTGCCGGCATCGGCCACCGTCGGCGTCATCACCATGATCGGCTCGGTTGCTCCTGTTGCCCCCGTTGCAGGTCCCAGAGCGTCATCGTGGACGGCATCACCAGCGCGCTGTATGTCGGCAACTACTGGTTCATCATGCGAGGCGTCGACTACTTCGCCAGCCACAAGGCGCTGTCGCCGTTTCAGCACTATTGGTCGTTGGGCGTCGAGGAGCAGTTCTACCTGGTGTGGCCGGCGTTGATCATCGGGACGGCGTGGTTGATCCGGCGGGTGCGTCGGCGTACCCGCGCCGAGGCCACCTCTTCACAACGCCCGTATCTGGTGGTGCTTGCCCTGACTGCGGTCGTGTCGTTCGCGCTGTCGTTGGCTGGCCACTCCGTTGGCACCTCCAGTGGCATTTTTTTCGCTGCCCACCCGGGCCTGGCAGCTGGCTCTTGGCGGGCTGGTGGCCCTCACGGTCGGCCGGTGGCAGCGGCTCCCGCCACGAGCCGGCGCGATCACCGGATGGGCCGGGCTGGCGCTGATTCTGCTGGCCTGCGGCGGTTGAGCAGCGCCACGCCTTATCCGGGTATCGCTGCGCTGTTGCCCACTGTCGGCGCGGCGTTGGTGATCGCCGCGGGCTGTGCGGCGCCTGCCGAGGGCTGCGGTCGCGTGCTGGGGTTGTCGCCGATGCGCGCGATCGGCCGGATCTCCTACTCGTGGTATCTGTGGCACTGGCCGGTGCTGCTGCTGGCACCGGCATTGCTGGGCCACCCGCTGGGGCTGGCCGCCAGGGTCGCGGCGCCTTGGTCTCCGGTGGGCTGGCGGTGCTCACCCTGCGTTTCATCGAGAACCCATTGCGGTTCGCCGCTCCGATTCGCCGCTCTCCCGGCCGCAGTCTTGCGTTGGGCGGTGCCGCCACCGCGGTCGCGGTGTGTGTGGGCCTGGCGCTGCTGCACGTGGTGCCTACCCCGGTCGGGCGCGGCGCGCCGGCGGCGGCGCTGAATGTCACCACCGCGGCGGTGCCCGCCGGCGCTGGACTGGCCGCTTACGACGCCGCGGTGCAGCATGCGTTCGCTCAAGTGCAGGCGGCGGTTGCGGCGTCGGTCGACATCAAAGCCGTGCCGTCGAATTTGGACCCGCCGTTTGCCGACGTGGAAGCCGAACAGAAGGCCTACATGGGCAACGGCTGCCTTCGCACGCCCACGCAGGGCGGGCAGCCGGAGTGCGCGATGGGTGATACCGCTTCGACGACGACGGTGGCCCTGGTCGGCGACTCGCATGCCGCGATCTGGAATCCGGCGTTCCAGCAAGCCGCGGCAGACCGGCATTGGCGGCTGGAGACTCTGGCCAAGGCGGCCTGCCCGCTGATGGACTTGCGCGTCACCAACCCCTTCCGTCCGCTTGGTTGAACTCCTTGAACACTGCGAGCAGTGGCGCGCTCAGATCATGGCCCGGCTGCGCGCCGAGCACCCGCGGCTGGTCGTCGTGAGCGCGTTTCGGGGCTACGGCGCCGACGAATCGATGACGGGTTTCAACGCATACGACCCGGCGTGGATCGATGGTCTGACCCGCCTTGTGCAGCAGCTGCGCGGCATCGGCGCCAAGGTGCTGGTGCTCGGTCCGGTCCCGGATCCGCACTTTGATGTGCCGACTTGCCTGTCCGCGCACCTCGATGACGTGACGGCCTGCTTGCCGCGCAGGTCGACGGCGGTGAACGAGCCCGGCATCGCGGCTGAGTCCGCCGCCACCAAAGCCGGCGGCGGACAATACGCCGACGTCACCGAGCTGTTCTGCACCACGGACCGCTGCCCGGTCATCGTCGGCAACACCTTGATCTACGTCGACTCGAGTCACCTGACGTTCGAATACTCCCGGCTGTTGGCACCGGTCATGGGGGCGCTGGCGGACCGCGCGCTCGCCCACGGTTGACAAGTTGCGGCACATCTATTGAACAGGTGTGTGATAATGCCTCGACTCGAGCCGCGCGTCCTATTGACTAGTAGTGACCTTGCACCAGACCGACAGCTTTAGCCCGATCGAGCGGCGCAGGGTCGGCGCTCGGCGGAGTCCGGGTTTCGGCCGGACATTGAGGGCTTGCGCGCTGTCGCGGTGTTGGCCGTTGTGCTGTTTCACGCCGAGGTGCCCGGGGTGGGTGGGGGTTACGTCGGCGTGGACGTGTTCTTCGTCATCTCGGGCTTCCTGATTACCGGGCTGCTGTGGCGCGAAGCGAACACCACCGGCACCGTCGGGCTGCGCCGCTTCTACGGGGCACGGGCCCGTCGACTGCTGCCGGCATCGGCCACGGTCGGCGTCATCACCTTGATCGCCTCGGCTGTCCTGTTACCCCCGCTGCAGGCCCGGACCGCATTCGGCGACGGCATCACCAGCGCGTTGTATGTCAGCAACTACCGGTTCCTTCTGCAGGGCGTCGACTACTCCGGCGCCCAATGTGGCGGTGTCACCGTTTCAGCACTACTGGTCGTTGGGTGTCGAGGAGCAGTTCTACCTGGTGTGGCCGGCGTTGATCCTCGGGACGGCGTGGCTGATCCGGCGTACGCGTAGGCGCACCAGGGCCGAGGCCACCTCCTCGCAAGCGCCCGTATCTGGTGGTCCTTGCGCTGGTCGCGGCTGTCTCTTTCGCGCTGTCGCTGGCGACCACTCACTGGGCGCCTGCTGCGGCGTTCTTTTCGCTGCCCACCCGGGCCTGGCAGTTGGCCGCCGGCGGCCTGGTGGCCCTCACGGCCGACCAGTGGCGCCGACTCCCGCCACGCGCGGGCGCGATCACGGGATGGGCCGGGCTGGCCCTGATCCTGCTGGCCTGCACCCGCTTCAGCACGGACACGCTCTATCCGGGTATCGCCGCGCTGTTGCCGACCTTGGGCGCGGCGCTGGTGATCGGCGCCGGCTGCGCCACACCTGCCCAGGGATGCGGCCGCGTCCTGGGGTTGTCGCCGATGCGCGCGATCGGCCGGATCTCCTACTCGTGGTATCTGTGGCACTGGCCGGTGCTGGTGCTCGCCCCGGCTATTGATCGGCCACCCGCTGGGGCTGGCCGCCAGGCTGGCCGCGGCGCTGATCTCCGGTGGGCTGGCGGTACTCACCCTGCGTTTCATCGAGAACCCGTTGCGATTCGCCGCTCCGGTCCGCCGGTCTCCCGGACGCAGTCTTGCGCTGGGCGGTGCCGCCACCGCGGTCGCGGTCGGTGTGGGCCTGGCGCTGCTGGTCGTGGTGCCTACCCCGGTTGGGCGCGGCGCGCCGGCGGCAGCACTGAACTTCACTGCGGCGCCTGTCCCCGCCGGTTCCGACGATGGCCGCCTACGACGCGGCGGTGCAGCACGCGTTCGCTCAGGTGCAGGCCGCGGTCGCGGCCTCCGCCGACCTCAAAGCCGTCCCGTCGAACCTGAACCCGCCGCTCGCCGACGCGGCAGCCGAACATAACGACCTCTTCCGCGACGGCTGTATGCGCAGTGCTTGGCAAGTCGCACAGCCTGACTGCGCGACGGGCGATACTGCTTCGACGACGACGGTGGCCGTGGTCGGCGACTCGCAGGCCGCGATGTGGAGTCCAGCGTTCCACAGGGTCGCCGAGCAGCGACACTGGCGGCTGGAGATGCTGACCAAAGCGGGCTGCCCATTGCTGGACTTGCCGATCGCCAGCGCCCAACTTCATCGGGAGTACACCGAGTGCGAGCAGTGGCGTGGTCACATCATCGCCCGGTTACGCGCCGAGCACCCGCGGCTGGTCGTGGTCAGCATGTTGCGGGGGTACGGTACCGACGGTTACGCGCAAGTTCACGTCATACGACCCGGCGTGGATCGACAGCCTGACCCGCCTCGTGCAGCAGCTGCGCGGCACCGGCGCCAAGGTTCTGGTGCTCGGGCCGACCCCGGATCCACGCTCAGTGGTGCCGATCTGCCTGTCCGGGCACCTCGATGACGCGACGGCCTGCTCGCCGCCGACGGTCGACCGCGGTAAACGAGCCCGGCATCGCGGCTGAGTCCGCCGCCACCAAAGCCGGCGGCGGACACTACGCCGACCTCACCGAGCTGTTCTGCACCACTGACCGCTGCCCGGTCATCGTCGGCAACACCCTGGTTTACCACGACAAGGCGCACCTGACGATCGAATATTCCCGGCTGCTGGCACCGGCCATCGGGGCGCTGGCCGACCGCGCGCTCGCCCACAGTTGACCCAGAGGAACCGGAGGCTTTTCAGTCGTGTCAACATCCGTGCTCATCACTGGCGGTGCAGGATTCATTGGGTCCGCACTTGCGCGCCGTCTCGTCAATGCCGGTTACGACGTCGCCGTGATGGACGTCCTGCACCCGCAAGTGCACGGCGATCATGCAGCGATCGATCTGCCGCCATCCGTGCGGTTGTTCACCGGCGATGTCACGCATGCGCCCGACTTGGACGCTGTGCTTCGGTTGTTCCGACCTGCCCAGATCGTCCATTTGGCGGCCGAGACCGGAACGGCGCAGTCGCTCTCCGAGGCGACGCGCCATGGTTCGGTGAACGTGGTGGGAACTACTCAGCTTCTTGATGCCTTGAGCCGCGCAGTACATGTGCCCGATCAGCTCGTCCTGGCATCGTCGAGAGCCGTCTACGGCGAAGGCGCTTGGCAGTACGGCTCTCAGATCTTCTATCCGCAGCCTCGCAGCCACGCTCAGCTCGTGGCCGGTATCTGGGATCCGCAAGGGCCCACGGACGATCTCGGCAGTCCCGCTTCCGAGCTGTGCCGGTCGCACGGAGCCCCGGCCGACCAATATTTACGCCGCGACCAAACTCGCCCAAGAGCACATCTTGGCCGCCTGGACTGCCGCGCATGACACCAATCTCAGTGTGCTGCGGCTGCAGAATGTCTACGGGCCGGGCCAGTCGCTGACGAATTCGTACACCGGAATAGTCGCTCTTTTCGCGCGATTGGCAGGCGAGCAGCGCACGTTGGAAGTCTACGAAGACGGACGGATCGTGCGCGATTTCGTCTATATCGATGATGTCGTCGAGGCGCTGTTCGCTGCGATAGAGGGACCTGCGGCGCAGTCACGCTGCGTCGACATCGGGTCGGGTATCCCGACAACCATCCATGAGCTGGCTCGCCAGATCGCCGCTATCTGTGGTGCCCCAGAACCTGTCGTCGTGGCGAAATTCCGCGACGGTGACGTGCGTGCCGCAAGATGCGACATCGATTCGGCAACAAAGGAACTCGACTGGCGCCCGAAGTGGACGCTCGAGGATGGTCTGGGTGCTCTGCTCGACTGGATCGGCGGGCAGCCCGAATTACCTGTCGGGCCAAGCGATCACACGCATGTGGAAGCCCTGCTGAAGTAGAATTTCATGATTAGCCGTCACGCCGGCGGACCGCCGTCACTGACCAAGCCGACACGCTTGAGGCGGGCGTAATTTTCGACAAGGTCAGCGGTGGCCGCAACGCTTTCGGCGGGCGTGGTCAATTGGGTTGCCAGCTCGCGGGCCCGGGCGACGTATTGCGGGGCCATGATCTGGCGCAGGTCCGCGACCAGCGATTCCCGGGTCGTGCTGGAAAACCGCCGGGTGGTGCCCACTTTCAGTCGTTTGATGATCGCACCCCACATCTGCCGATCGGCGGCCGCCCAGAGGATCAAGGTGGGGACCCCGGCGCGCAGGCCCGCGGCCACGGAGCCGGCGCCGCCGTGGTGCACGACCGCTCGGCAGGCCGGAAAGATCGCCGCATAGTTCATCGAGCTGACCAACTTGACGTGCTCGCTAGGGGGGACGTTGCTAAAGTCGCTCAAGCCGCCGCACACCAACGCCCGTTCCCCCAGATCGGCGCACGCCGCGCCGATCATGGCGATCGTGGCGGCCGGAGACTCCATCGGCATGCTGCCGAACCCGAAGCAGATCGGCGGTGTCCCCGCGGCGATCCACGACGCGACCTCCTCATCGGCCTGCGTCGGCATCTCCAGCGTCAGTGTGCCGACGAACGGCCGCTGCGCACCCCATTTCGCCCACTCGGCTGCCAGCCCGGGAAAGCACACCTCGTCGTAGGCCTGGATTTCGAGCGCTCCGCGTTGAGTGACCCGCCCCGTCGCGGGGCCAAAAGCCTTCGGCAGGCCCAAGTCACGGCGCTGCGCTCGCTCGAAGCTGCCGAGCAGGCCGGTCGTCAGCCACCCCGTGGCGGTCATGGCGGCGCGGCCCACCGGCGCCGGCAGGTAGGGGAGGAGTTGGCCGTTGGGCCGCAGTGGGAAGTAATGCAGCGTGGCCAGGGGAATGCCGTAATACTCCGCGATGTTAGCCGCGCCGTCCTCAAACACCAGGCCGGTACAGAGCAAGTCGGCCCCCTGCGCCAGCGACATCAGCGTCGTGCCTCATCTGCGACCAGCACTGGGTGGAGAGTTCCCAGTTTTCGTGCCACATCCTTCTCAGATCCTTGATCCGCCACACTCGGTGCGGGAAATCCTCGAAGAGTTTTCGTGCCGAAATCCTTTTCCACCACCTGCTGCGAATCCGGTCCGTAGGCGACCGCCGCCAGCCCGGCGGCCTCGGCGAAACCGACTTGATTGGGCGGGACGGCGATGCGCACGTCATGCCCTCGCCGCGCGAAGTTCGCGGCCGACAACCACCGAGGGCTCGACATCGCCGCGAGTTCCGTAGGCGGCGAGCACGAATTTCATCCGGGTGTCCTTCCTAGTCCTTCGGCCCTTTGAGGTACCACGGGTTGGCCCGCGCCCACTCGATGGTGCGGCGGATCCCTTCCTCGACGTCGACCTGAAGGCGCCATCCCAGCTCACGCTGCGCCTTGGTCGAGTCCGGGATACGACGCGGGATGTCCTCGTAGCGGCCCCCGTAAAGCGATGCAGTGTCAACGGTTTCGGCGTCATTCACCGACTCGACATCGGCTATCTTGATCGCCAGCTCGACAGCATCGCGCATAGTCGTCTCGGTCATGCTCCCGATATTGAAGGCCTCACCGATCGCCAGGCTGCTCTCCGACGCGAGCAAGGTGCCGGCGACGGCGTCGTCGACGTAGGTGAAGCACCGCGACTGATCACCGGAGTCGTAGAGCAACGGCTGGCGGCCGTTGAGAATCCGGTGAATGCTCTGCGAGATCACGAATATCGGATTCTGCCGCGGGCCATACACATTGAAATACCGAACTACCGTCACCGGCAATCTGTGCGCGTCGCGCATCGCGAAGACCAGATGTTCGGCCATCGCCTTGCTGGTGCTGTAGCTCCACCGCGCGGTCCTGGTGGAACCGAGGACGCGATCATCATCCTCGGCGAACGGCGGGTTGGGATTTTTGCCGAAAACCTCGGAGGTGCTGGCGAACACCACGCGTGTTCCGTGCCGATTGCTCAGCTCGAGCACGTTGCGAGTACCCGTCACGTTGACGTCGAGAACCCGCAGCGGATCGTTGAGGTAGTTCTTGACACCGACGACTGCGGCCAGATGGAAAACCGTGTCGACACCGGGAGTCAATGCCTCTTCAAGTGCGGTCAAATCAGTGACGTCGCCTTGCACGAACCGGAAGTTGGCATGCCGGTCAAAATCAATGCTGGTGTCGCGGTTGTTCTTTGCGAAGTCGAAAACCGTGACCGAGTCTCCACGGTTCAGCAATGCGGAGACCAAGTGTGATCCGATGAAGCCGTAGCCGCCTGTCACCACGACATTTGTCATGAAAGCTCTTTCATTTCTTGGGTTTACGTTGCCGATCGACCCGTTATCGGCCGATGCCCTTGTAGACAAAGCCGGCGGCGCGCACCGCCGCCGGGTCAAAGCTGTTGCGTCCATCCAGGAATACGCACCTGGCTGACGCCAGCTCCGCGAGCTGGGACAGCGGGGTTTGGTGGAACTGTCGATGGCCCGCAAGAACCACCAAGGCGTCGGCACCCTCGACCGCAGTCTCGATATCTGCTGTCAAGGGGACATTCGTCACCGTGACGGCGTCTTCAACGCCCACCCAGGGATCATGGACCGATAGTTCGCAGCCGGATTTCTCGAGCAGCGCGACGACATATTTGGTCGGCGTGAGACGGCAGTCACCGGTGTTGTTCTTGAATGCGATGCCCAGCACCGCAATTCGGCTGGTCTCGATTGCCTTGCCCTGATCGGCGAGCAGATCCTTGAGCAGCCCGTAGGTGTAGGCGGGCATCGTGTCGTTGACGGTCCTCGATGTCCGCGGAATCGCCAGCTCCAACCCGAGCGACTCACCCAGGTGGTTGACGAACCACGGATCCTTCGTCAGGCAGTAGCCGCCGACGCCCATACTCGGCCGCAAGATGTTCGCATCGCGGCCGCCCTTGGGCATTGTGTTGGCGGCCTCGATGACTTGCAGGGCGTCCATCCCGAGCCCGTCGCACACCTTGGCCAGCTCGTTGGCCAGTGCGACGTTGAGGTCGACCCAGAGGTTGTCGGCAAGCTTCACCATCTCGGCAGTCCGCGGATCGTCGACGACGATGGAGTCCACTCCCAGTGCGTGTCGCCACAGCGTGGCGCAGGCGCGAGCGCTGCGCTCGTCGACAGCGCCGACCACGACGGGTATCGATGTCAGCTCGTGGATGGCTTGGCCTTCGGCGAGCCGCTCGGGGCAAAACGCCAACCCGAAATCGACTCCGGCGCGCAGCCCCGAGGTTTCTTCGAGGATCGGCCGAACAAGGGTTTCGGTGGTGTCCGGCGGCACCGTGCTTTTGAGGATGACGACGTGACCGGGCTGCAGATGCTCTCCCAAGGCCCGCGCCGCCGCCTTGATGTCGTCGACGATCGGCTCGTAGTCCGGACCGAGCGGCGTACCGACGTTGACGATGACGAAGTCGTTGTCCGCGATAGCGCCGAAATCCGTTGTGGCGCGTAGCCGGCCGACTCGCACGTTGTTGGCCACCAGCTCGCTGAGCCCGGGCTCAGCCACGGTGGTCTTTCCTAGGTTGATCTCGTCGACGACGCTTCTGTCGCACGTCGATCCCCGTCACCGGCCAGCCACGATCTGCCAGCACCGCACCGATCACCGTGCCGATGTAGCCGAAGCCCACCACTGCGATTCCCGATCGCATGCCACGCACCAATAGGTCAATCTCAGCGTCGCTGCGTCCGAACACGCCTTCACGCATTGCGGAACCTCACCCTTCAGTCCCCCGTGCGTTTTGTGACATGCAAGCGGGCCCCCACTCCCCAGCCAACTTGCGGGCAGTCTAATCCAACACCCGTACAATAGGACCTGGAATCCAGAAGTTTTGGCCAGGCCTCCGGACATCGTCTTCAACGGAGATTTGGCCGGCAACGGGCGAATAGCAGTTATCCGGACGGCCCGCCGTCGCTGATCAAGCCAACACACCGCAGGCGGGCGAGGCTTTCAACAAGATCCAATGGTTTTCACTACTTGCGCCATAGGGCACCAAGCCCGTCTATGTCGACGATCTCCGCGGATACTCCGTGTTTCGCGCGGTAGTCCGTGACAGCTTGCCGACACCCGGGAAGCGCGTAGTCATCAATGATGCAGAAGCCCCCGGGGGACAGTCGCGGGTAGAGCGCGTCGAGCGATTCCATCGTGGATTCGTAGAGGTCGCCATCAAGCCTCAACACAGCGATGCGATCAATCGGGGCATTGGGCAGCGTGTCTTTGAACCAGCCAGGAAGAAAGCGGACCTGGTCGTCTAGCAGCCCGTAGCGCTCGAAATTCGCCCTGACTTCCGTTTCCGGCACCGCCAGTATGCCCGCATAGATCTCCGGCACTAGCAGTTTATTGATTTTGGCGAGCAGGCCGGGGCTTTCGTTTGCGGGGTCCGGGAGTGGCACGCCCTCGAACGAATCGGCTAACCACACGCATCGCGTCTCGTCCTCATAGGCTGACAGGACCGCGCGCATCAGGATTGCAGCCCCTCCGCGCCACACTCCACATTCGACCAGATCACCCGGGATGTCGTCGGCCAGTACCGTTTCGACGCAATGCTGCAGACTGGTGAGTCGCTGCATTCCGATCATCGTCTCGGCTTCCGCGGGCCAGTCCAGGCCCAAGTCGCGTTTGCGCTCACCGAACGGGTTGATACGCATGACGATAGGTGCAAGGGTGCCATAGGTTTTGACGAGGAGGCGTCGCCGCAGTGACCACTCAGCGGGCATTCGCTCACGCATCCCATATCTGGTGAGTTCGCGTCGGATCCGGTCGAGGTACTGCGATCGGGCGTCGCGATCGGTCACGGCCAAAACTGCTCCTATCTCTATGCCGGTTCTCACTTGTCCCCGTAAGCGTTCTGTGAAATGAAAGCGGGGACCCTCCCGTCCCCGGCAACCCGCCCGGCAGTCTAATGCAACACCCGTACAATAGGCTTGAGATCCCGAAGTTCTGACCTTCCGCTGAGGAGCTCGATTTTGGCTGACGGCCAACTGACCGCGCGCGAGGCGGAACACGTTGTGTGGGACGTGATCGTGGTGGGCACCGGCATGGGCGGCGGGATGCTGGGCTATTCGCTGGCTCGGTCGGGCCGCAGGGTGCTGTTCGTCGAGAAGGGGCGCTCGACGCTGCCCGGCGCCCCAGGGACGATTCGCGCTGCGATGCCCGAACTGGCCGAGCCCCTGTCGGCCCGTTCCGCAGAGGCCTACTACGACGCGTTGGCCCGGGCCGGGCGCTCAACCGACGAGATCGAAGACATCAGCGGGCGCTTCCCGAAGCGATTCGTGCCGTTCATCGGCAGCGGCACCGGCGGGTCGTCGGCCCTCTATGGCATGGTCTGCGAGCGATTTTTCGCATCCGATTTCACCCCTCGGCAGAACTTTCGCGACCCCGGCGATTCCACCGTGCCGGAGGCCTGGCCGATCAGCTATGACGAGATGCGGCCTTGGTACGCGGAGGCCGAGAAGCTGTTAGGAGTCCGCGGTCAGCCCGATCCCCTGCGGCCGGAGGCGGCCGACGTCAATCTGCCTGCGGCGCCGCCCTTTTCGGCGGACAACCAGCCGTTGGTCGACTATCTGACAGGTCGCGGATTGCACCCTTATCACCTGCCGATGGCCTGTGATTACGCCGACGGGTGCACCACCTGTCAGACCTATCTCTGCCCCCAATCGTGCAAAAACGACGCCGCCCGCAACGGCGTGCTGCCGGCCATTGCCGAGCACGGCGCCGACCTGTTGGCGGATTGTCAGGTCGTGCGTCTGGACGCAGACCGCACCCAAGTCCGCCAGGTCATCTGCGAGCATCACTCCGGCATCGTGACCCTGAAGGCCAAGGTGGTGGTGCTGGCCGCCGGCGCGCTGGCCACCCCGGTGCTCTTGCTCAATTCCCGCTCCGGCGATTGGCCGCGCGGATTGGCCAATCGCTCGGACTGGGTTGGGCGCAACTTCATGCGGCACCTGCTCGACACGATCGAGATCTGGCCGCAACCCGACTCCACGATCACGGCCGCGAATAAGGAGATCGGGCTGAACGACTTCTATTTCAGGGACGGTCAGAAATACGGCACCGTGCAGTCGTTCGGTGCGATACCGCCCATGGAGTGGCTGACCAACCGCCCCGGCCGGCGGGGGAAGGCGCTGCGCCTCATGAGTCCAGCGGTGCGCCGGATATATGAGCGGTTCTTCACCGGCGGGCTGGTACTGGCCGCGATGACCGAAGACCTGCCTTATCTGGACAACCGCGTCCTGCCGAGCGACCGTCCCAGCTTGGACGGCCGCCAGCGGCTGCGAATTCAATATCGCTTACACGCCAGTGAGATCGAGCGGCGCGCGGCGTTTTTACGGCAGCTGAAAGAAGTGTTGGATCCGTTTCGCAAAATCACCCTTGGAAGCGGTAAAGGCAATGCGAACCTGGGCCACGTCTGCGGCACCTGCCGCTTCGGTACCGATCCCAAAACCAGTGTGCTGGATCCCCAAAACCGGGCCCACGAACTGGACAACCTCTACGTGGTGGACACCTCGTTCTTTCCGTCCAGCGCCGGCTTGAACCCGAGTTTGACCGTAGCGGCCAACGCCTTGCGGGTGGCCGCGCACGTAACCAGGCGCATTTCGCCACCTGACGCCGATCGATCAGCTCGGCTCGCGGAGCGGGAGGCCCGCAGCGCGATAGATCGCATCGATGACGGTCATGTTCTCGACCGCGTCTTCCGGCGTCGTCTTCACCGGTTCCCCGCGCAGCACCGCCGCGGCGAAAGCGTCGAGCTGATAGGCGTAGGTGGCTCGCCGCGGGAAGCGCTCCACACGCTTCCCGTCGGCTGATCGGATCGAGAGCCGATGAAAAAGCTGCGGTGTCAATGGATTCAGCACACGTAGCTCGCCGCGGTCGCCAATCACCTTGGCGCTCAACTGCAATAGTGTCCGTCGACCACATTGAGCAGCGCACCCGACCGGTGTGCCCGCTTGCAAACCGCAACTCGGCCGTCATGGCTCGGTCCACCCGAGGATCGCGCAGCCTAGCCTGTGCCGAAACGACTTCCGGGGTCGAACCGCCGAACGCCCGGACCATGTGGACCGCATAGCATCCGGCATCCATGGTCGCGCCGCCGGCAAGGGAATAGTCGTAGCGGATATCGGAGAACTTGGGCAGCGGGAAGCAGCAGGTTGCTTCCACCCGCTCCAGTTGGCCCAGCTCCCCTGAGGCGATGATCTGTTCAACGCGCAAAGTCAACGGATGGTAGCGGTAATGGAATGCCTCCATCACAACCCGGTCTGACTTGGCGGCCAGTTCGGCGATCTCGCGGGCCTCGGCGGCATTGGCGGTGAACGGCTTTTCGCACAGCACGTGCTTGCCCGCGGTGAGCGCAGCTCGGGTCCACCTGCCGTGCAAGCCGTTCGGCAGCGGGTTGTAGACAGCATCGAGGTCTGGATCGGCGATCAGCGCCGCGTAGCTGTCGTGTACCCGGGCGATGCCGTGTTTGGCGGCAAAGGCTTGGGCACGAGACACATCGCGTGCGGCCACCGCAGCAACTACGACGTCGGCGTTTCCCCGGGCCGGGTTGATGAGCGCCAACGGTGCGATGCGGGCCGCGCCCAGGATGCCGATCCGCACCGGTGCCCCGCTTTCAGGCATGGACCGACGCTAGCAGCTGGCCCGAGTCACTCGACGCGAATCGAGGGCGGGTCGTTATCAGTTTCGGTGTTTCGTGGCTAAATCCATTACCGCGCAACCAGACAGATCGGGAACTCTTCACCATCAATCCTGCATCTTTAATCCCCGCCCCAGCCGCCGTCGCTAACACTTTGTTGATCGTTCCAGGCTGCACCCGCTGCTTCCCGGGCGTGTTAGTCACGAGCAGATAGGATCGCCGACATGGATCTGTTCGTGCGCGAATCCGGTCCAGTCGGGGCGCCCGCTATCGTCTTCATTCACGGCGGCAAGATGAGCGGCTGGTCCTGGGAGCCAGTGGTCCAACGAATGCAGCGATACCACTGTCTGGTTCCCGATCTTCCCCAGTACGGCAAGAGCTTTCAGCACGGACCGTTCGAGATGGACCGGGCGGCGAATGCGGTAGCCGAACTCATCCGCTCCCGGGTGGCCAGCGGTCGGGCGCACGTGGTGGGCTTCTCGCTCGGGGCCCAGGTGGGGGTGCAGCTGCTGGCGACTGAGCCAAAACTCGTCGACCGGGCGGTGCTGTGCGGGACCGTCATCAACACGATGCCGTACGTACGGTTGACGCAGCTCCTGCTTGGGACGATTTCCCGCAACACAATTTATCGTTGGGTGGTCCGCCGCTACCGGAGTGCCCGCCATGCGCCGATTCCCTCGGCCAAGATCGATGAATATCGCGAGGATGTGCGCCTCATTATGAGCGCACAGTTCGCCAACATCGTCGTGGCTTCCTCGGGGTTCACTCTTCCCGAGGGACTCGACAAATCGGATTCGCCGACATTGTTTCTCAGTGGCGCCAAGGAGGCGCGGTTGGTCCGCGGCTGGGCTGCAGCGCTCGCGCAGCCAATGCCCAACGGAGTCGACAGGATCGCAATCGGTATGCGCCACGACTGGCCCCTGCGCCATCCGGACCTCTTCTCCCGGACCGTCGACGGCTGGCTCAACGGTAC
Organism: uncultured Actinomycetota bacterium; assembly: GCA_963815995.1. Lineage (GTDB taxonomy): Bacteria > Actinomycetota > Actinomycetes > Mycobacteriales > Mycobacteriaceae > Mycobacterium. Next base: position 612,785 of record CAWFIR010000015.1, on the reverse strand, counting down.
GGCCCTGCCTCCCGAGATCGCGTTGCCTAACTCGGGTCGTCGCTGATCGCCCGCAAACTTTCTTTGGCCCGGTTCAGCCCCCGGATTCGGCTGCGGCACGATAACCGCGGACGGCGAGTGGCCCGACCACTGCGCCCAGGCCAACAGCCCACACAAGACTCATCAGCAGCGGCCACACCGCGGGAGCACCTTGGGCCAGCGCCCGCATGGACTCGATCGTCGGCGCCATCGGCTGCAGCGGTATCAGTGGCCGGATCCACGATGGCAACATTTGAACGGGAGTGAACACCAGAGCTGGCGAACACCAAGGTGATGGACGGCACCGATAGCCAGACGAGCAGGGCGCTGCTCTTCGAACGCACCGCGATCGCTATTACTGCCGTCGAGAAGATGAGAACTACCAGCACCGGAACCAGTACGAACGGGATCATGGCGAGCCAGCCGCCTTCGAATCGAAGTCCGAGCGCAACGCCTACCGCTGTGATCAGCACGGTACCCGCCAACGTACGCGCAGCCTCGGCGAGCAGCCTGCCGATCAGGGCGCTGGCCCGGTTGACGGGCAACATCCACAGTTGACTGAGCAGACCGCTATCGCGTTCGGCGATGATGGTGAGACCGGCTCCAAGCGCCCCGAACATCGCACCGGCCACCGCGCACATCGGCACCAAGCCGTAGAGACTGTCCGTGCCGGTGATTCTCACTATCGACTTGCCGACCAGCAGTTTGTAGGTAATCAGGAAAAAGGTTGGGAACAGCAGAGCCTGGATCGGCACCGTCGGCGCGCGCCGCCAGCGGGTGAATAGCCGGCCGGCGAATAGCAGACTTTCGCCGGCCAGTGAGCTCCGCACCGGTGTGTTCGCGGTCATTGCGTCCGCCGCTGCATCCGCACCGCGAATGCGCCGAACACCACCAGCAGCCCAAGGCACCATGCCAAGCTGGTCGCCAGATTGCTGACCACGACATGGCCGGTGGCGAGCCCACGCATGGTTTCCGTCACCTGTGAGACAGGCTGGTAGCGCACGAATGGAAGCAGCCAGTCGGGGAACGCATCGGCCGGCGCCATCCCGGTGGACAGCATGACCAACAGCAGTTGGGGAACTATCAGCAATTGACTGGCCGCCCCGCTGCTCCCGATCTCAGCCCCTGCGATCCCAGCCCCTGCGATCCCAGCCCCGGCTGCATCGGCACCGAGCGAAAGTGCCAGCGTCAACGTCAGGACGAGAACGGCGAAAGCCACCGCGTAGAAGAATCCGCCGACGATTCGGAAGCCGAATAGGTAGCCGACTGCGATCGCGGCGAGCAGGGCGACGGCACCACGGAACAGGCAGTACAACATCCGAGCCGTCAGCGGTACCACCGCGGATATGGGAAGTGTGCGGAGCCGAACCCCGAAGTCGGACCCCTGGTCTCGGGCGGCCCGGTCAACTGTTGTCAGCGCGCCGAGCAGCATCGTCTGGACGATGATGACCGGTAGAAGGTACTGGGGATAGCTCATCTGGCCGGTGTCGATCACATTGCGCAGCGCGAAGTTGAAGACGACGAAGTAACCGGCGGGCGCCAGTATCGCGAACGGTAGATCGTCGTGTAACGCGCCGAGCACCATGCGCTCGGTCAGAGCAATAACCGCCGTCACGCGGTGACACTCCCCGTGAGGTGCAGAAACGCCTCGTCCAGGGACGGTTTGCGCAGCGATATGTCGGCTAGCTCAACGCCAAGCTGGTCGACCCGGCGAAACACCTCACTGAGCGTCGCAACGCCGTTTCCGGCGGACGCCAGCACCGAGACAGTGTTCGCGTCGCGATCGACTTGGGCACCCTCGAGATCGGCGACCACGTCGAAGATCCTGCCCAGATCGGCCGGGTTGGCAGGACTCACGGCGCAGTAGCTGAATCTCACCCGTCCCTTGAGGTCTTCGGCGGTGCCGCTGGCGATAACGCGACCTTCGTTGATGACGACGATCGAATCGCTGAGTACGTCGGCTTCTTCGAGATACTGCGTCGTGAGCAGGACCGTGACGCCCTGGGCTGACAACGATGACACCAGATCCCACAAGTCGCGGCGGCTACGCGGGTCCAACCCGGTTGTCGGCTCGTCGAGGAAGAGCACTTTCGGCGGAACCACCAGGCTCGCGGCGATATCGATGCGGCGCCGCATGCCAACCGAATAGGTGCCCACCCGCCGATCGGCGGCGTGCGACATGTCGAACTGATCGATCAGAGCGTCGGCTCGCAGTCGCGCAAGTTTGCGCCTCAGCCCCCGCAGCCGGCCAAAGAGCACCAGGTTCTCCCGCCCGGTGAGCTGCCAGTCGAGCGCAGCGAGCTGTCCGGTGGTCCCGATGCTTGCGCGCACCTGGGCGGGGTGTCGGACGACGTCGTACCCGGCCACGATTGCCTGGCCAGAGGTGGGGCACAGCAACGTGGACAGGATCTTGATTGTGGTCGTCTTACCGGCGCCGTTATGCCCGAGCAGAGCGCAGATCGAACCCGTGGGAACGGAAAACGTTACGTCCTGCAGCGCATGTATGGTCCCGTCGAACGTCTTGGCCACGCCATCCAGCTCGATCACGAGTCAGATACTACGGTCAGTTAGACGGGTGTTGAACAGGAATCCGGCAGTCATCCACGCCCTCGCTCAGCCAACTCGGCGCAATCGGGCGAAATCTTCCACACGATCAGCGGCGGCCGCAACGCTTTCGGTAGGTTTGGCCATCCGGGCGGCGACCTCGCGGGCGCGGGTGGCGTATTCCGGGGCCGAGGATGGTGCGAAGGTCTGCGACGAGCGATTTCTCGGTAGCGGCCGAAAAGCGCCGGGCGGTGCCCACTTTCAGCCGTTTGACCGCGGCTCCCCATACCACCTGTACGTCGGCCATCCAGAGGATCAACGTGGGGACTCCGGCGCGCAGGCCGGCGGCCGTGGTGCCCGCGCCACCGTGGTGCACGACCGCGCGGCAGGCGGGAAAGACCGTCGCGTAATTCATCGTGCCGACCACCTTGACGTGGTCGAAATGCCGGAACGTTGCTGAAGTCGGTTGCGGCGGCGCACACCAACGCCCGCTCGCCCAACTGCGCGCAAGCCGCGGCGATCATGGCGATCATGTCAGCCGGAGATTCGACCGGGATGCTGCCGAACCCGAAGCAAATCGGCGGTGTTCCCGCGGCAATCCACGACGCGACTTCGTCATCGGCGTCCGTCGGCGACTCCATCGTCAGCGTGCCGACGAATGGCCGTTGTCCGTTCCACTTGGCCCATTCGGCCGCCAGCCCGGGAAAGCACACCTCGTCATAAGCCTGGACTTCCAGCGATCCGCGTTCTGCTATCCGTTGCGGCGCGGGCGCGGTGGCCTTGGGTAGGCCCAGTTCACGGCGCTGTGCGTCCTCGACTTTTTTCACGCCGCGCCAAACCAGCCACTCGTAGATCGTCATCGCGAAGCGGAGCAACGGCGCCGGCAGCGTCGGGATGACCTGGCCGTTGACCCGAATCGGGAACCAGAGCAGCGTGGCCAGCGGAACGTGGCGATACTCTGCGACGTTGGCGGCGAGTTCTTGGTAGCTCATGCCGGTGAGCAGCAGGTCGGCCTTGTCCGCCAGCGCCGTCAGCATCGTGCTCATCTCCGCCCAGCGCTGGGTGCCGGGTTCCCGAGCTTCCCGCAGAAACTGCCTTACATCCCGGATCCGCCAGAAGTTGCGGAAGAAATACGCCCAGAAGTTGCGCGTTGCTTCCAGCCATTCCTGGATGTCCGGTCCGTAGGCGACTGCGGCCAGCCCGGCCGCTTCGGCGAAGCCGACCAGGTCGGGCGGGACGGCGATGCGCACGTCGTGCCCTCGCCGCAGCAGCTCACGGCCGACAGCGACACCGGGCTCGACGTCGCCGCGGGTTCCGTAGAACGCCAGCACAAATTTCATCGCGTGGCCCTGGCCCTTAGGCCCAAGTCCCTCTGCGCCGGTGAGCCATTGCGAGGCCCTCGAGGGCCAGCTTCACAAGGGGCGCCAGCAAGAACCGGTCAAGATTGAGGTAGCGCTGGGAATCCTTCAACGCGGTCCGGAAGCCACGTTCGCTCGCCCGATACGCCTCGAAAACGCGATCCAGCGCAGACTCGTTCCAGGGCTCGTCTCGCGCGGCGGCGCGCAGCGCTTCGTAGACGACGGACATCCAGTCCGTGCCGAAGGGCTCCGGCACCGGACCGCCATGCCGGTGGTGCCGAAGCGCCGGCGTGAGAAACCCGTCGATTGCGCTCTCATCCCGGATGCTGAGATCGATCTCGAGCGCCGCAGAAACCCGCTTCACTTCCCGGCGCCAGTCCTCAAGGAGGTTGGCATAGTCAACAAAGACGCGCGGCACCCCGCGCGAGTTTCTCTCGGCCAGCAGCGTGTACTTCAGCCACCCGGCACAAGTGAGCTCCGGCGAGGCTCGAAGGTAAGGCTGACGGCGAGTGCGTTTTGCAAGTGACCCGATGACCTCCTGCGGGTGGCGCACGGCAATCACGGACGCGATGTCGAATCCGGCCAGACGCGCCGCCTCGAACCAGAGGCCAGATACCGGCGTCAATTTCACTTCCTTGATGACAACCAGCGGCGCCGGCGGCAACGTAGTCAGATACGCCTGAATCTTGGCGATGTCGGCGGCGTTCTTATTGGCGTCGAACGCATCGTCCTCGTGCATCCGCAGTGTCACGTCGTATCCGGAGCTGCCGTGGCGGTGGAGGATCGCTTGGTTGAGATGGATGGCCGCGCGCGGCTCCCAATAGCCGCGCGGATTCGCCCCGGTGGCGCCCAACAGCCCGGCCGGGAGTGCAGCACCGCTCAGCGAGAGAACTCGGGTAAGCGCCGACGTTCCCGACCGGCCAAAGCCCAGCACGAACAGAGCGACGGGCTTCTGAGCAGTAGGGCGGATGGCAGCCATGGCGTCGGCTACTCTACATGTGATCAATTGGTCCGGCCTCGCCAAGGGCCGCCGCGTCACGGGCGAATCGATCCATGCCGTCGGAGGCTGATCAGCGCCAATCCGAATACCACCTGCAACTGCATCCCGCTTTGCGGGAGCTGGCTGCGCGAGTGCTAGCTGAGTTCGACCTGACTGGGCAGATCGACTGACGAGTCCTCCGCAGCGTCGATCGCGTCCTTGACTTTCTGTGCGTGCGCCACCTGCTGTGCGGTGTAGCCGATCAGCAGCCCCACGCCGCAGAGCATCACGACCACGCCGGCCAGCCACAGCAGGCCGAAGGTGTAGCCATGCTCCAGCGCACGCAACTGGGCGGCGTTCATTGCCTTCACCGGCCCGCTGGTGCCGCCCAGTTGCAGCGTGCGCGACGTGATGACGACCTGGATGACGACCAGCACGAACGGCCCGCCGAGGCTCTGCAGCATCACCGCGATCGCCGAGGCGGGCCCGATGCGGTCGATGCCGACGCTGGCGTACAACGATAGCCCGAGCGGCACGTTGATCACGCCAAGACCGATAGCGCCGACGACCATAGGCAGCACCAGGTTCGGGAAGTACGGGATGCCGGCGCTGAGCGTCGAAACGTACGAGGGTCGAGCCCAGCAACAGGATGCCGCCGGCAATCACCATCACCCGCGGCGAGAACCACATCACCAGCCGCGACGACACGGCCGTCGCGATGGCCATCGCGACGGCGAACGGGATGAAGCCGACAGCTGCGCGCAGCGGACTGTAGCCCATGATGTTCTGCACATACATGGCGAGCAGGACGGTCACGGTGAAGCCGATCCCACGGGACAAGAACATGGCCGCGAACATGGCCAGCCGGCTGCGGTCGGAGAACAGGCTGAACGGCACGATCGGGTTCTCAGCCGCGCGCTCCACCAAGAGAAACGTCACGAAGGCGGTCATGGCCACCAGGACTTGCTCCGAGCGCGCTGACCGACAGCCAGCCCTTCTCCGGCCCCATCGTCAAGCCGAAAACCGTGGCGGTACAGATCGTCGTGGCCAGCAGCGCCCCAGTGGCGTCGAGCCTCGTTCGCTCTTTCTGAGTTTCGGGCAGCATGGTGCGGGCCAGGTAGATCACCAGCAGCCCGAGCGGCACGTTCACCAAAAACGCCAGCCGCCACGACACCCCGGTGAGCGCGCCGCCCACCACCAGGCCCACCACCGCGCCGATAGCGCCCATCGCGCCGAACACCGCCAGTCGCCGTATTACGTGCCGGTCCCTTCGGGAACGTGGTCGCTACCAGCGCGACGCAGGTCGGAACAACGATCGCGGCGGCCGCGCCGTGCAGTAGCCGGGCCACAACCAGAGCGCCCCCGTCCCAGGCGATGCCGCAGACGGTCGAGGCGAAGGTGAACAGCGCGACCCCGGCGATCAAGGTGCGCTTGCGACCGAAGGTGTCGCCGAGGCGGCCGCCCAGCAGGATCAGGCCGCCAAAGGTCAGCGCGTAAGCGGTGATGACCCAGCTGCGCCCGGCATCCGACAGGCCGAGCTCATTCTGGATCTTGGGAAGCGCGAAGACCACGACGGGGCCATCCATCGACGCCATCAGCTGAATGCCGCCGATCGCGACAAGGACGCTGATGAATTGGCGAGACGGCAGCCGAGTCGGTTCGACGGGCGTCGAGGTCGCGCATTCTGCGCTGTGTGTCGTCCAGTGAGGTAGCGCCCGCTCTGTGTCGTCAAGAGCCGCCATAGCGCGACACCCTACAGTACGTGTGTACAGTAAGCCTGCGCTGCGCGGCCGCGGAAAAATCTGGTGAGGTGCGCCAGAGGTTCGGACTCCGATCCCCTGACCGGTGACTGCGGCCGATTTTGCCGAAACACTGGATCAAGCCTGTTGGCCATGAGTATGGTTTGGAGCTGTTCGACTCATGTCGAACTGTGCGGTCTGCAGAACCGATGAGCATCAATCCGTTGACGGCGATTTTGGTCTGGGTCAACGGGTGAAAGGTTGGGCGCGGTGATCGAACCTGGTGTGCGCGACGTTGACGTCGCGGAAGCCTGGTCCGATGTCGCTACAGCGGACCTCCGAGACGTCGGCCGACGGCCTTGGCCGCGAAGTCGCTCCTCTGCCAGCTACTCGCCAACCTTCGCCAGCACCTCGACCACAGGGTAAATCTCGAAAAAGTCGTCGAGTTCCGGGATTTGCGATTTTCCGGGCTATGCGGCGGCTGTGGATCCCGCTGGTCATCCTGGTGGTTGTCGGCGCCGGAGGATTGACTGTGGCGCGGCTGCACGGCATCTTCGGCTCTGAGAAACTCCTCTCGTATGGCGACACCAAAGTCGACACCAAGCCCTTCAACCCCAAACACCTGAGATACGAGATCTTCGGACCTCCGGGGACCGTCGGCGACATCAGCTATTTCGACGTCAATGGTGACCCCGCGCATGCTGACGGAGTCAGTCTGCCGTGGTCGTTGGAGTTCGCGATGACCCCGCAAACGGCCGCCGGAGATATCGCGGCACAGGGCGATAGCGACAGCATCGGCTGCCGCATCATTTTGGACGGTGTGGTCAAAGCCGAGAAGATCACGCATGGCCCGAGCGCCTTTGCCTCCTGTCTGCTGAAGGCCGATGAGTAACCATCAGCTGCGCGACAGCGCGCCATTCTTAGCCCGGACGATTCATCGATTTTCGGTGCCCATCATCTTGGGCTGGTTGGCGGTGATGGTGGGGTTGGGGGTCGGCGTCCCCTCACTGGACCAGGTCGAGAAAGAGCATTCAATACCGCTGAATTCCACCGATGCGCCGACGTTCAAGGCCGTGACGCGCATGAACGAGGACTTCAAGGAATCCAGTTCCGGCGGCGGTATCGCGATGATCGTCTTGGAGGGTCAGCAACCCCTCGGCGACGATGCCCACAAATACTACGACCACTTGATTCGTCAGTTTAACGACGATCCGCAGCATGTGCGGCACATCCAGAACTTCTGGGGCGATCCACTCACGGCGGGCGCCGCGCAAAGCGCCGATGGTAAGGCCGCGTATGTGCAATTGAATCTCGCCGGCATCCAGGGCACAAGCTTGGCTGCCGAATCGATCGAAGCCATTCAGCACATCGTCGAGCAGACGCCGGCGCCACCGGGCGTCAAAGCGTATGTCACCGGCCCTTCGGCCATCGCTGCGGATATAGGCCACAGCGGCGACCGGACGATCCTCACAATAACGGCGGTAAGCCTCGCGGTCATCTTCATTACGTTGCTTTTTGTCTACCGCTCGATTGTGACCGTAATTCTCTTATTGCTGGTCGTCGGGATAGAATTGCAGGTGGCCCGAGGAATAGTCGCATTCCTTGGCTATCACGACGTTATTGGACTTACCACCTTCGCCGTTAATCTGCTGGTATCTGTGTGCCTGGCGGCTGGAACCGACTACGGGATATTTTTTATCGGGCGGTACCAGGAGGCACGCCAGGCCGGCGACAGTCGGGAGGCGGCGTACTACGCTGCTTACCACGGGGTCGCCAAGGTTGTCTTGGCCTCCGGTTTGACGATCGCCGGGGCCTGTTTCTGCCTGACCTTTACTCGGCTGCCCTTTTTTCAAGCCCTAGGCGTCCCTTGCGCGGTGGGCATATCGGTCGCGGTCGCGGTAGCACTCACGTTGGTTCCGGCAGTTCTTACTGTCGGAAGTCGTTTCCATCTATTCGAGCCAAAGCGGAAAATCAAGTTTCGCGGATGGCGCCGGATAGGCACGGCGACCGTTCGGTGGCCCGCGCCGATTCTTGTTGCGACATTGGCGGTCGCGCTGGTTGGGTTGTTGACGCTACCGGGATACAAACCCAGCTACAACGACCAACAGTATTTATCCCAAAGATATCCCTGCCAATCAAGGGTTCGAGGCCGCAGCGCGACATTTTCCCCAGTCGGCAATGATGTCGCCCGAGATCCTGTTGGTCGAGGCCAATCACGATCTGCGCAATCCGGCAGATTTTCTGGTATTGGACAAACTGGCCAAGGCCGTCCTCGCTGTTCCGGGCATTTCCAAGGTGCAGGCCGTAACTCGTCCCGAGGGAACCCCGATCGCGCACACCACGATACCGTGGATGCTGAGCATGCAAAACGCCGGTATGCAGCAATCTATGCACTTTCAGAAACAACGCATGAACGACATGCTCAAGCAGGCCGAGATTATGACGGAAACGATCAACATCATGCAGCGCATGTCTGGCCTGATGCAACAGTTGGTCGCGACGACTCATCACATGGTCGGCAAAACGCATGAAATGCAGGAGATCACGAATGAGTTACGGGATCACATTTCGGATTTCGAGGATTTCTGGAGGCCGATCCGCAGTTACTTCTACTGGGAAAAGCATTGTCACGACATTCCTATCTGCTACTCGATAAGAAACATCTTTGATACGCTCGACGGTGTCGACGAGGTTACCGATAAGCTGCAGGACCTGGTAGCAAATCTCGATCAATTAGACGTGATCATGCCGCAGCTGATCGCGCAGTTCCCGGAGATGATCTCGATCATGCAGGGCATGCGGACCATGATGCTCACCATGCATAGCACCATGTCCGGGGTCTTCAACCAGATGGACGACAATAGCGGCAATGCGACCGCCATGGGAAAGGCATTCGACACAGCGAAAAACGACGATTCCTTCTACCTGCCGCCGGACGTTTTCAAGACCAAAGACTTCAAACGGGTCATGAACATATTCCTGTCGCCGGACGGGAAGGCCGTCCGAATGCTCATTTCCCAAAAGGGCGATCCCGCGTCGCCCGAGGGCATCTCGCGGGTCGAACCGATAAAAAGCGCGGCCGAGGAGGCGCTCAAGGGAACTCCGCTAGAAGACGCCAAGATCTACCTCGCCGGCACCGCGGCGGCGGTGAAGGACGTGGTGCAGGGTTCCACATACGATCTTGTGATCGCGGGAATCGCCGCGCTCTGCCTTATTTTCACTGTCATGCTGATCATCACGCGAAGTTTTGTTGCCGCACTGGTTATCGTGGGTACGGTATTGGTGTCGCTGGGCGCGTCTTTCGGGCTGTCCGTGTTCGTCTGGCAGTATCTGGCCGGCATCCAAATTCACTGGGCAGTGCTCGTGATGTCGGTGATCATGCTTTTGGCGGTGGGGTCGGACTATAATTTGCTGTTGGTCGCCCGGATGAAAGAAGAAATAGGCGCCGGCATAAACACCGGCATCATTCGTGCAATGGGTGGTACCGGCAAGGTCGTGACGAACGCGGGGCTGGTGTTCGCGTTCACGATGGGGTCCATGGTGGTCAGCGACCTGCGCACTATCGGTCAGATAGGGACGACGATCGGTCTGGGTCTGCTGTTCGACACGCTGGTGGTGCGCGCGTTCATGACGCCATCCATCGCTGCGCTGCTGGGGCGCTGGTTCTGGTGGCCGCTACAGGTGCGGCCCCGCCCCGCCAGTACGTTACTTCGGCCGACAGGACCCCGGCCGGTGGTACGTGCCTTACTGCTGACACAGCAGCGGTAATTGGCGGATTTCAGTGAGTCCCCAGAACACCCTCGAGTTCCCTTCATCGCGCGGACGATCCGCAAGCTTTCGGTGCTCATCATTTTGGCCTGGGTGGCGCTGACTCTGATTGTGACTCTGGCAGTCCCATGGCTGGAGCAGGTCGGCCGAGAGCATTCGGTACCACTGAGTCCCCGAGACGCGCCGTCGGTACAGGCCATGACCCGCATGGGGAAGGTCTTCAAAGAATCCGATTCGGACAGTTTCGCAATGATCGTCCTGGAGGGACAGCAACAGCTCGGGGACGATGCCCACACTTATTATGACGAATTGGTCCGCAAGCTAAGAGCCGACCCCACAGCATATCGAGCACGTGCAGGATTTATGGGGAGATCGACTCACCGCGACGGGCGCGCAAAGCCCCGATGGCAAGGCCGTTTATGCGCAGTTGTACCTAGCCGGCAACCAGGGCACAACTTTAGGGCAGGAATCCGTGGCGGCGGTCCGGAACATCGTAGAGCCGATGATGCCGCCGCCCGGCGTCAAGGTGTATGTCACCGGGCCGTCATCGCTCGTTACGGATATGCAGGGTGCTAGCGACAGATCTATTCTGAAAATGACCGTCATAGGCGCCGTGATAATCTTCGCGGTACTGCTCCTCGTCTATCGTTCAATTACCACCGTGATAATTTTGTTGATCACGGTTGCGATCGAGTTATTTTCGGCTCGGGGTATCGTCGCCTTTCTCGGCGATAAAGATATCGTCGTACTGTCAATGTTTGCCATTAATCTGCTGGTGGCCCTCGCAATGGCGGCCGGAACTGATTATGGGATATTCTTTTTCGGCCGATATCAAGAGGCCCGTCAAGCTGGCCAGGACCCGGAAACGGCCTATTACACCACTTACCGCGGGGTCACTCCCGTTGTCTTGGGTTCCGGTTTGACGATCGCCGGAGCAATGTTGTGCCTGAGCTTTACCCGCATGCCCATGTTCCAGACCATAGGTGTGCCGTGCGCGGTAGGCATGCTCGTCGCGGTCGCGGTCGCGGTCACGCTGGTTCCCGCTGTCCTGACCGTCGGCGGTCGCTTCGGCTTATTCGATCCCAAGCGCAGCATCGCGGCCTATCGATGGCGACGGGTCGGCACGGCGATTGTCCGCTGGCCCGCACCCATTCTCGTCGCGACGTTAACAATCGCGTTGATCGGTCTGGTCACGCTACCGGGCTACAAAACGAGCTACAACGACCGGCTCTATGTACCCCAAGACATTCCAGCCAATTTGGGATATGCGGCCGCTGATCGGCATTTCTCCCAGGCGCGAATGATGCCAGAGATTCTGATGATCGAATCCGATCACGATATGCGTAATCCGGCAGACTTTCTGGTGCTGCACAAACTAGCCAAGGCAATTTTTCGCGTTAAAGGGATTTCTCGAGTGCAGGGTATAACCCGTCCCGAGGGAACGCCGATTGAGCACACTTCGATACCTTTCCTGATCAGCATGCAAAATGCGGGCCAAATGCAAGACATGAAGTACATGAGAGGCAGCATAAACGACCTGCTCAAGCAGGCCGATATGCTGGCCAAACAAATCGTGCTGATGAAGCGCATGTACGAATTTCAGAAGAAGATGACCGAAATTACTCACCAGACATTCGCTGAGACAAAAGACTTGACCGTCGTTGTCAATGAATTAAGAGATAACGCATCGGATTTCGAAGATTTCTGGAGGCCAATTCGAAGTTACTTCTACTGGGAAAAGCACTGCTACGATATACCGATATGCTGGTCGATCAGGTCGATATTTGACTTACTCAACGGGATCGATGAGCTTGGCGATAAGTTGCTGGACCTCATGAAGGATCTAGACAAGATGGACCAGCTGCTGCCGCAGCTACTTCAGCAGTTGCCAATGATGATCGCCAACATGGAGTCCATCAGGAGCCTGCTGCTGACGATGCATAGCAGCATGGCTGGGTCCTTCGGCGAGATGGACAAATCGAACGAGGACGCCAACGCCATGGGGCAGGCTTTCGATGCCGCCAAGAACGACGATTCCTTCTACCTACCTCCGGAAATTTTCCAGAACCCGGACTTCCGGCACGCGATGAATTCCTTCCTGTCTCCCGACGGGAAAGCGGCTCGATTCATCGTTTCGCATCGGGGCGATCCCGCGACTCCCGAGGGCATAGCGCGGATCAATCAGATAAAGACGGCGGCGGCGGAGGCACTCAAGACGACGCCCCTGGCGGACGCCGGGATTTACATCTCCGGCACCGCGTCGACTTTCAAAGACTTCCGCGACGGCTCCAGATACGATCTACGGATCGCACTCGTTGGTGCGCTTTGCCTTATTTTCATCATCATGCTCGTCATCACGCGAAGTTTTGTGGCCGCTCTCGTTATCGTGGGCACGGTCGCACTTTCATTGGGTGCTTCGTTTGGGCTTTCGGTGCTGATCTGGCAATACATTCTGGGCATGAAATTGCACTGGATGGTGCTTCCGATGTCCGTGATCGTCCTTTTGGCAGTGGGGTCGGACTACAATTTGCTTTTGGTATCTCGGATGAAAGAGGAAATAGCCGCGGGTATAAATACCGGTATCATCCGCGCAATGGGGGGCACCGGGAAGGTAGTGACAAACGCGGGGCTGGTGTTCGCTTTCACCATGGCCTCGATGGCAGCGAGTGATCTCCGAATTATCGGTCAGGTTGGCACCACGATCGGCCTCGGCCTGTTGTTCGACACCTTGGTCGTGCGCTCGTTCATGACACCGTCTATCGCCGCGCTGCTCGGACGTTGGTTCTGGTGGCCGCTGATAGTTCGTCCACGACCGGCCAGTTACATGCTTCGCTCTGAGGGCGCCGCGTCCGGTGGTTCGTGCCATGTTGTCGAGTCAGCGGGAAGTAGGAGGTGGATCTCCGGTGCGAGGGGACGACCGCGCCGCCCCTCGCCGACGACGACGACACGCAGCCGCTCGTCCTCACCGGAAACGGTCATCAGCTCGCCGGAAACGGTCACCGTCAGCAAGTCCGGATGCCTGGTCGGTTTGCCGATCCTCACCGCCACTTCGGCGACGCCGAGTCGTAGCGCCTGAACGGCGAACCTGAGAAGTTATCGATAATCCCGAGAACACGTTTCGTATTCAACATGCGTCCAGTAGCTTCCGTGGCGGGGGTGCGACGCCTGTTTCGGCGTCGGCATCGAGTAGAAGGCTGAACGGTGGCAGGTCGGCACGCAAAAGCAAGAACGCGATCACGTAACCCAAGACTCCGCCGTCGTGCGGCAATCGGTCTGTCCACGACCGCCGGGGCATTTCTGGCGGCCGCAATTGGCCCGGTAGCCACCGCGCCGCAGGCCAAGGCCGACTTCGGCATCGAAGATTTGATCATGAATTTGCTCGACCCCGGCGCGCTAGCCGCTGCCGCCGAGCCCGCCGCGACTATAGATCTGAGTAGCCTGCTGGCCGATCTTTTCAATGGCACTGGAGCAACCGACACCGCTGCTCTCGCGGTCCCGGACCTGCCCGACCCCAGCTCGGTCGTGGCTGCCGCCGCGGACTCCAGCTCGGTCGCGGCTGCCGCCAACCCCGCGCTGCCGCCAACCCCGCCGGGGGTTTCGATTTGAGCGGCCTGTTGGCCGCGCTTGGCTTGATTGGCACCGGGCAACCCGACAGCATCGCTTTTGCCGACTCCTTCCAGCAGGGCCTCTACCAGCCGGTGCACACGTTCGTTGAAGATTGGATCCACAGCCCAATCGGCCAGTTCGTTGACGGCGACATCAACAGCCTGTTCCAGACGCCAAGCAACGTGTGTGGCGTGATATGCGACGGCGTGCCGGGAACGCAAGCAGATCCCACCGGCATTGGTGGCGGTCTCTTGGCCGGTGACGGCGGGGCCGGCTGGACCAGCACCGTGACTGGCGTGGCCGGGGGTGACGGCGGAAGTGCTGGATTGTTCGGTGACGGCGGCGCCGGCGGAGGCGGTGGGCTCGGCGCCGACGGTGGGAACGGCGGCGCCGGCGGCGAGATCATGGGCAACGGCGGTGTGGGCGGTATCGGCGGTGGTGGCACTGCCACTCTGGCCGCTGGCAATGGCGGTCACGGCGGGAGTATCGGCCAAAACCCCACTAACGTCAGCGCCCTGGGCAACGGCGGCGACGGCGGCGCTGGCGGGGCGGGGTATGCGGGCGGGCCCGGCGGTTATGCGGGAGGCAACGGCGGCGCCGGGGGTGATGGTTCGGCGTTGATCGGCTACGGCGGCACCGGCGGAGCTGGTGGTGCCGGCGGTAACGGTGGCGCCGGAGGCATGGGCGGAGCCGGCGGAAATAGCGGCGTGGGCCAGGCCCCCAGCGGTGCTCCGGGCTAGATTGGTGCAATCAGTCGGAAGGAATCACCATTGATGAAATGGCCATTGACCGGATTGGCTGCCGCGGTTGCCGGTCTGGCATTGTCGTTGACCGCGGGCTCAGGGGCCGCGTCCGCAGATCCTGATCTGGGTCCGATCGTCAATACCAGCTGCAACTATTCGCAGGTGATGGCGGCGCTTAATGCCGAAAACCCCGCAGCTGCCGGGAAATTCAACGCGTCACCGATCGCGCAGTCGTATTTGCGCCAGTTCCTCGCTGCGCCGCCACCCCAACGCCAGGCGATGGCCCAGCAGGCCATGAGCACGCCAGGTGCTGCTCAGCAGTTTGGGCTTGTCCAACAAGTGGCTGCCACCTGCAACAATTTTTGAGCGCCTCGGGTGAGCAGTAGCTCTGCCCTTGTATTGCGACACGGTCACGGACTTATACCTATTGAAAACTCAGTGACCCCATTCACCACATCCACCTCTATCGTCACATGAGCAACTGCGGACGTCAATGCGCATTCAGCGGCGACCGGGCGCGCGCTGGAGAGGTGGGACATGTCGGCGATTCGTCGAATCGTTTCGGTATCGGTGGCTTCGGCGACCGTTATCGGACTCATCATGCCGGTCGGCTATGCACCACCGGCGATGGCTCTGCCATGCAGCGCCCCGGAGGCGAACGTCCCGCCGCCCGCCGGAATGCCGAATATGCCCGCACCCGGCCCGCTCGCACCACCGACGGGACGCAGACCACGGGGTGCGAACGACAACGCACCGCTACCCAAACTCGGTCCCCTGATTTCTTCGTTGCTCAAGGCGATTCCCCGACAGCCCGCGCAACTCCAGGCGGCGGTGACACCCGTTCCCCCGGTCCCCGGCGCAGTCGTCCCGCAGTCTCCGAACGCCAATCAGGTTGTCCCCGAGGCCGTCCCGGTCCCGCCTGCCCCGCCGGCCAGCATCGCGGGCGCCCCGACGTCACTCGTCGACTTCGTGACCGGACCGAACAGCCCGAACCGAACCCTCGAACGCTTCGGCATCTCCGGTACCGACCTCGGAATTCCCTGGGACAACGGCGATCCCGCTAATCGCCAGGTCCTGATGGCGTTCGGTGACACCTTCGGCTATTGCGCCGTGCACGGCCAGCAATGGCGGTACAACGTACTCTTCCGCAGCCAGGACCATGACTTGTCGCACGGAATTCACGTCGCCGACGGTGTGCCCAACAACCCCTATTCTGGCTCACCGGTGTGGGCACCGGGCCTTTCCAAGCAGGTCCTCAACAGCATCCACAAGGCGGGCCACGAGACCGGAATCATTCCGACGTCGGCCATTTCGCTCGGACGAACCCAATACATGAACTTCATGTCGATCAAGAACTGGGGCCGCGACGGCGAATGGACGACCAACTACTCGGGGATCGCGCGCTCTGTCGACAACGGCCAGACGTGGGGGATCTACCCCGGCAGCATCCGCCTGGCCGCGGCGGACACCGTGCCCGGCGGACGGTTCTTCCCCGGTAACGAGAACTTCCAGATGGGTGCGTTCATGCGCGGCAAGGACGGCTACCTGTACTCATTCGGAACCCCGCCCGGCCGGAGCGGCGCAGCCTACCTGTCCCGAGTCCAGCCGGGCGCGTTACCGGATCTCGGCAAGTACCAATACTGGAACGGCGAAGGCAGGGGCTGGGTCCCGGTGGACCCGAGCGCGGCGACACCGATCTTCCCCGGGCCGGTGGGCGAGATGTCGGCGCAATACAACGACTACCTGAAGCAGTATCTGGTGCTCTACACCAACGGTGGCAACAACGACGTCATCGCGCGCACGGCGCCCGCACCCCAAGGACCATGGAGTCCCGAGCAGCCGCTCGTCTCGTCGTTCCAGATGCCCGGCGGCATCTACGCGCCGATGATCCACCCCTGGTCGAACGGCAAAGACCTGTACTTCAACCTGTCGCTGTGGTCGGACTACGACGTGATGTTGATGCACACCGTGCTGCCCTGACTACGCCGGAAGATTGAAGCTCATATCCACCGTCGTTCCCGACGGCGTGCAGTCCATCTCCAGCCAGTCGCTCACCGCGCGAATCAGCAGAAGCCCGCGTCCCCGCACACCGGGGTCGATGGCCGCCGTCTTCCACGAGCCGCGGTCGGTAACCTTGAGATGCACTCGCGCGCCGTCGTTTTCGCCGTCGATCCGAACTTTGCCCGGTTTACGGTCCCGGTAGCCGTGTTCGATGCTGTTGGCGCAGGCTTCGTTGACGGACAGCACGATGTCGGCCACCTGCTCGTCGGGGACTGCGGCGGACTGCAGCCAGGACGCGAGTTGGTGCCGGATGTCGCTGAGATGATCAGCGGTGACAACCTGGTCGATCACCAGCGGTGCGTACGGTCGCCGATAGACGACGATCGCGATGTCGTCGTCGTACCCGTCCGGGGGAGCCAGCTCGCGCAGCGCCGCGTCCGCGACGTCGTCGACGCTCAGGTGCTGTCCGCTTGCCACCGTCGCGCTGAGGTGGGCGATCCCGTCGTCGAGTGAGACGTCGCGACGCTCCACGAGACCGTCGGTGTAGAGCATCAGTGTCGAGCCGGGTGGCAGCACGACCGACGCTTGTGGACGAGGTTTCTTGCGGTTCACCGCCAAGGGCACCGAGCGGGCGTCGGCGATCAGCGTCGGAGCCGCCTGCGGCGCCGCCAGCACCGCGGGCAGATGGCCGGCGCAACTGTAGGAGAATTCGCCGGACTTGGTGTCGAGAATCGCGAGAAAGACAGTGGTGCAGAACGCATTCGGGATCAGTTCGGCCACCGAATCGAGCTCCTCGAGCAGCCGAGCGGGCTCGGCACCGGTGAGTAGCAGCGCACGCGCGGAGGCGCGGAGCTGACCCATCACCGCCGCGGCGGACAGACCGCGCCCGACACAGTCGCCGACGATGATGCCGATCCGTTGATCGCCCACCCGCAGCACGTCGTACCAGTCGCCGCCGATTTCCAGCGGTGGGACCGCGGGCTCGTAACGAACCGCGAAGCCGGGCGGAAGCTCGGTGGGCGCCAGCATCGCGTGCTGCAAGGTCAGCGACGTCTCGCGAGCTGCCTCGAATTGCCGCACGTGCTGGATCGCCAGCCCGAGATGGCCGACGAGCACGGTGACCAGTAGACGGTCCTCCGCGCTGACGTGCCGGGGGACCCGCAGCTCCAGCCACAGTGCGACGTCGCCCGCGCCGGTCAGGACGGCGACGATGCCGCTCGATTTGCCTGGGGTATCGGGGGTTTCGACGGGCTGAACGGTCAGCGGCAGTTGCCGGCGAGCTTGCTGAAAGATCTCCCGCAGCGACTCGTCGAGTTGCCGCCAATCCGACGGGGTCAAGGTCGCCGGCGACCTGGATGGCAGGCTCGGCGCCGCTCGTCGGCCATACCGCGGCGACCACCCGGTGAACGTCGAGAGCAAGCCGGCACTCGTCGAGGGTGATCGAGAGTACCTCTGACATGCTCTTGGCCACGCTGACCGCGGTCGCCAACCGCAGCACCGCGCTTTCCCGTGCGGCGAAGGCCCTTTCGGCGGTGATGTCGCGAAGTGTTCCGACATACACGTAGCCGTCCGCGGCATCCGCATTGACCCGGTTGACGTTCGCCGCTACCCACGCCAGTCGGCCATCGCGATGCCGGACTGGGGTCTCGTACTGGACCTGATTATTTTCGGCCAGCCGGGATTGTTGTAGGCGCGCTGCTTTTTCGTCCACCAGCCATGGGTGCGGCCAAGGGTACGGGAGGCCGTGCGCGGGGTAACCGGTGAGTTTGGTGAAAGCGTCGTTGACTTCGATGACGGCCCCGGTGCGATCGGCGACGAAGAATCCCTCCTGCAGGGAATTCACCACCGCGTTGCGGAACTCGTCGCGATCGGCGAGATCCTCGGCGCGGGCCCGCTGCTCCTCGTAACGCTTTGTGCCGTCCAGGAATCCGCGTGTCGCGACGTCGAGCGGGGCCAGCGTCTGCAACAGGAAGCCCAGCGCCACCGCTGGGTCGAAACCGGGAAGCTCCACGACCAGCCGGTGGAAAAGCCCAGAGTGTTTCTCGACGATCTCCAGCATGCTGATGTCGTCGTGCAGTGCGCGGCGACCGAGCTCGTGACCGACCGCGAGGTCTTCCTCGTTGCGGGTCGCCAGGTAACTGCGCAGCGCAGCCGCGTATGCAGTATGGAAATCGTCGTGTGTCATCCGGACGCGCCTCGGTGCCGTGCCGTGAGTACCAGCGCGTCGTCGCTGTCCTTGGCATGGCTGTGCAGGATCTGCTCTGCGATCGCGAGGGCCGGCGCGGCGAAGTCGATGCCGTCCAGATGGTTTTCGTCGATGCCGTCACTGGTGATCACCAATAGGTCGCCCGGGCGCATCGGGAAATCTTGCGATGCAACTACTTCGGGAATCCGGTAGCCGACGATGCCGCCCGCTAGGCGGACCGACGAGCGCACCTCGACACCGCCCGGATGCTTGGCGACCAAGTCGGCGGCGACGTTCCCAACCCCGACCCAGCTGAGCGTGTCGTTCTGAAAATCGATGTGCGCCAACGTCATCGCCACACCACGAGTGTTCGACAGGCCGCGGTGGCAGCTCTGGACCAGCGAGTCGAGCGCCTCGCCGCGGGCGTCGCCGAGGATCTGCACGCCGCAGTCCGCCGCCTCGGCGGCCAGTTCGCCGTGCCCCAGACCGTCCAGCACGCCGATCAAAGCACCGGCGCCGTCCACGTCGACCGCGATCGACCGGTCGCCGCAGATGCGCTGGCCGGGCAATGCGCGCCACGTCGCCGCCCATTCGATCGGTCCCAACCACCCGTGCTCAGCCATTGTTCGGAATCCACTTCCACATTTCGATCTTCGTGCCCTGCCCGGGTGTGGATTCCACGATCAAACGGTCCATCAGCCGGCGCGCTCCGGGCAGGCCGAGCCCGAGTCCGCGGCCGGTGGAATAGCCGTCCTCCATTGCCCTTTCGATGTTGGCGATGCCCGGGCCGTCGTCTTCGGCCCGCACCACCAGGGCCTGTCGCCCCTCGCGGTCTTGCACGGCAACCCGAATCGCCCCGTAGCCGGCGTAGCTGGTGATGTTGCGCGCGACTTCGGAGATCGCGGTGGCGATCATGGTGACGTCGGTCAGCGAGAAGCCGAGGTCGTGAGCCAGTTGATGGCCGGCCTGGCGAGCGGCAACGATGTCGTCAGGATGGCCTACGTCGACGACGACGTCATCCGACACCGTCACGTCCGATCGATTTCCGAGCGGCCAGTCGCCGATTCAACAGCGCCAGGCCCTCTTCCAAGTCCAGCGCGGTGTCCATGTCCTCAAAGATGATGCCGAGCTGGACCATTGCGAACGCCACTTCCGGCTGCAGGCCCACGATCACGGTGTGGGCGCCACGCAGGCTGGTCATCCGCGCAACGGTCTGCAATGACCGGGCGGCGAATGAATCCAGGACGTCGATAGCGGTGACGTCGACGACGATGCCCTGCGCCCGATACTCGGTGACCCGTTTCATCAAGGTTTCCCGGAACAGCTCGGTGTCAGAGTCGGTCAGGGCGTTTTGCACCGTGGCAATGAGAATCTGTCCCTGTTTCAGAATGGGTACTGGCATGAGACTTTCGCGACGATCTGGTGTTAGGTGGTTTGCTCGCCGGCGCGGGTGACCTCATACCCCAGCAGGTGTTCGGCTTCCTCGATGCCGCCCTGCAGGTCACCGACCGCGTTCATCTTGGAAAGATCCAGACCGATCGTCACCAGCGTCAGTGCGATCTCCGATGACAGACCGGTGATGATGACGCTGGCGCCCATCAGGCCGGACGCGTCGACGGTCTGCACCAGGTGGTTGGCCACCGTGGAGTCGATGGTGGGCACACCGGTGATGTCGATGACGACGACCTTGGCCCGGTTGGCGCGAATGGCCCGTAGTAGTTGTTCGGTCACCTGCCGGGCGCGCTGGCTGTCCAGAACGCCGATGATCGGCAGGATCAGCAGCTGCTCACGCACCTGCAGCACCGGCGTCGACAGCTCGCGGATGGCCTCCTGCTGCTGACGAATAATGCGCTCGCGTTCCTGCACGAAGCCGACGGCGACGGTGTTGGCGATCCGGTTGGCCGCGGGCTCGTAGGCGTCGAGCACCCGGTTCAGCAGGTCGAAGTCCGTCTGATACTTCTCGAAGAGCGACCGGGCCAGCACGTCACGCAGCAGCAGGACGATGCCGACGACCTCATTGGTCTCCACACCTCGCGGAATAATGCGTTCGGACAAGTCGCGCGCGTAGTCCTGCAGCGCCTCGACGCTACCGGTCTCCAGCACCTCGACGTAGCTGTCGTACACCGTCGTGGCCTCGGAGAAGATCTCCTCGGGCGACATGGCGGTGAGCAATTCGGCCTCGGTGATCCTGCGGGCCCATTCCTCGCGCAACACCGTCCGGTTCTGGCGCAAGTGCTGCACTAGCTGTGGCAGTAGCAAACCCGCACCCGAAACTGCCGACGCCTGAGCGACGCCGCCGGTTGACGAGAGATCTGCTGACTGATCCGACATTGAACCTCCCGGATCTCCGCGTTGGACACCAGTCCCGCGCCCTACACTAACCGAGCCTCGCGGTGACGACCGTTGAAGTAATATTTCTGCGAATTTGCCAGGCGGCGAGGGTCGGCACCGGATCCGCCAGGAGCGACAAGACCCAGATGAAGGATGGCCGTGTCAGCTGCGGATCCGATCACTACCTCCGTCGCGCATCGGGAAGGT
The DNA here is from genome assembly GCA_963815995.1 of uncultured Actinomycetota bacterium. Classification (GTDB taxonomy): domain Bacteria; phylum Actinomycetota; class Actinomycetes; order Mycobacteriales; family Mycobacteriaceae; genus Mycobacterium. The sequence continues at coordinate 591,306 of CAWFIR010000015.1, read as the reverse complement.
GTCGCGGTGGTGAGCATCGGCGGCGAAATCGATTTGAGCACCGCGCCCGCCTTCGAAGAGGTGATCGCGGAAGCGCTCGAAGAAGATCCACCCGCCCTCGTGATCGAGCTTTCCGAGGTGACCTTCATGGCTTCGGTGGGACTGCGGATATTGGCGGCCACCCAGGCAGAGGTCGGCACATCGATTCAGCTCGCAGTGGTGGCCGACCATGCGGCGGCGAGCAGACCGATGCAGCTGACCGGTCTGGACAGTGTCATTTCGTTGTACCCGACGTTGGATGAGGCGTTGACCGCGCTGGGCCCGGCCGCGGGCGACTAGCGGCTACGGACGCAGCACCTGGCGGGCGATCGCGTACTTGTGCACCTCGGTCGGGCCCGTCGTACAACCGGAAGGCCCGCATGTCGGAGAAGATCATCCCGACCGGCGTCTCGTCGGAAATGCCTATGCCGCCGAGGATTTGGACGCAGCGGTCGGCGACCTTGAACAACTCCTCGGACACGTAGGCCTTGACCATCGAGCTCTCGTGTCGGCCGGTGCCCCGGTCGCCCTTGTCCAGCGTCCAGCACGCCCACCAGATTCCGAGCCGGCATTGCTGCAAAGCGATTTCGTTGTCGGCGATCATGAAGCTGACGCCCTGATGCTCACCGAGCGTCTTGCCGAAAGCGGTGCGCTCGCGGGCGTGCCGTACCGCGATCGACTGCGCGCGCGAGGCGGCCCCGAGCCAGCGCATGCAGTGGGTCAGCCGGGCCGGCGCCAGCCGCATCTGTGCGTAGCGCAAGGCCTGGCCGACCTCGCCGAGCACCGCCGAGGCGGGCAGTCGCAGATCGTTGAACCGCACGACGCCGTGGCCTTCGACGTAGTTGCGATCCATCGTGTTCATCACCCGCTCGATCTCGATGCCCGGGGTCGCACCGTCGCAGAGGAACAGCGTCGGCCCGCTGATCTGGGCCGCCGTGCGGAGTTCGGCGCGACGCGGGCCATGATGATCCAGGTGCGGGCGCCGTTGGCTCCGGTGATCAACCACTTGTGGCCGTTGATGACGTAGTCGCTGCCGTCGAATTCGGCCATCGTGGCCAGCTGGTTGGGATCCGAACCGGCGCCACCGGGTTCGGTCATCGCGAACACCGACCGCTGCCGTCCGTCGATCACCGGGACAAGGAATTCGTCGACCTGCTCGGGATTGGCGACCTTGCCCAGCAGGAACATGTTGCCCTCGTCGGGCGCGGCGCAGTTGAGCGCGATCGGGCCCAGCGTCGACCAGCCGGCCGCCTCGAACAGCACGGCCTGCTCGCGGTGCGACGGCTCGCGGCCACCAAAACGCTTGGGCGCCTGGAATGTCAGCAGTCCGGCGGCACGGGCCAGCTCCACCAATTCGGTGCGCAGCGCGTCGTCGGGACCGTGCCGGGTCAGCCGGGGGTCGGTCTCGTAGGGCACGATCTTGTCGCTGACGAACGCGCGGATTTCGTCGCGCAGCGCCAAGGTGTCGGCGGGTATGTCGAAATCGATCATGCGGTTTCCATCAGGGTCAACGCCCGCTCGAACAGTCGCACCGTGGCGTCGTGGAGCAGGTCGCCTACCTCCTTGGGGGCCTTGCCGGCGCTGGCCCTGGCGTTGGTGCCCTCCAGGACGATGCCGAGTTTGAAGCAGGCCAGCACGGTGTACCAGGTGACGTGCGACAGGTCGCGGGTGGTGTTGCTGGGCGTAGCGCTCGACCAGATCGCTGGGGGCGGCCAGTCCGCCCTTCTCGAAAAGTGCTCCGCCGAACGCGGCGGACTGTCCCCACGTGGCCAGCAGCCAGCCGAGATCCAGCAGCGGGTCGCCGATCGTGGACATCTCCCAGTCGACGATAGCGACGACCTCAGGGCCGGTGCGGGAGAACATCACGTTGGCCGCGTGGTAATCGCCGTGCATGATGCCCGGCGTCCACGCCGTCGGACGGCCTTCGTCGAGCCACTTGGCAACATCGTCGACGCCGGGAATGTCTGGGCCAGGGTAGTTTTCGAACTCCTGTGTAGGACTCCAACTCCGAAAGCCAGCGTGGCACTTGGCGTTCCAGGAAACCGTCCGGCTTGCCGTACCCGCTTAAGCCCACCGCGGCGTAGTCGACCGCTCCGAGCTTGGCCAGCGCGTCGGCCATCGACAGCCCCATCTCGAATCGCACGGCCGGGTCGGCGGCGTGCAATGCCGGCAATTCCTGGCCGGCGTTGAATCCGTCGACTGGCTCCATCAGATAGAAGACCGCATCGCCGAGCACGCCGGGGTCGTCGCAGCTGGCGATCAGGCGAGGATGCGGTACGTCAGTCCCGGCCAGCGCCGCCAGCACCTGTGTCTCGCGCATGATCACGACGTTGCTGCGCGGGCGTAGGTGCTTCGGCCCGCGGCGCAGCACATACGGCCGGCCCGATCGGGTGAACCGCAACATGATGTTCTGCGTTCCGCCGCTGATCGTGGAAACGTTCTCCAGCGGGCCATCGCCTAGCCCCTGCTTCGACATCCACTCGGCGAGGCCGTCCGGGGCTTTGAGCTCCTCCACGAAGGTGAAGCTACTACGAAGTGAGCGGGCGTCGGCTACCGTCGGCGATGAGGCTCGCCGCGCACACTCGGCCCAGCATCCTCACAGCGGACACCGGTAGTGTCCGATGGTGGCTACTAAAGGAGGAATGACGATGCCGCGGACCGACAACGATTCCTGGGAGATCACCGAGAGTGTGGGGTCGACGGCGCTCGGTGTGGCCGCGGCCCGCGCCGCTGAGACCGACAGCGACAGCCCGCTGATCCAGGATCCGTTCGCCCGGGCATTTCTGGACGCGGCCGGTAAGGGCATGTGGAGCCTGACGTCTGATCCCGAGTTGTCAGCCGCACTGACCGACCTTGTTCCGGACCTGGCCGCGCACACCCAGGCGATGGTCGACTTCATGGCGGTGCGCACCAAATGGTTCGACGAGCTCTTCCTCGACGCGGTGTCCTCCGGTGTTCGCCAAGTGGTGATAATGGCGGCCGGCCTGGACTCGCGCTCCTGGCGGCTGGCGTGGCCCGCCGGTACCACGGTGTACGAGCTTGACCAGGCCAAGGTGCTGGATTTCAAGTCGAGCACCTTGGCGCAGCGCGGCGCGCAACCGACTGCGCGCCTGGTGAGCGTCGCGGTCGATCTGCGGGACGATTGGCCAACGGCATTGCGGGAGGCGGGCTTTGACGAATCCGTGCCGACGATGTGGTCGGCCGAGGGGCTACTGCGTTATCTGCCTGCGGCGGCCCAGGATTTGCTGTTCGACCGGATCGACTCGCTCAGCGCGCCCGGCAGCCGGCTGGCCACCAATGGGCCCTCGAAGCAGGCAGTGGACCCGAATCTGCTCGCCCGCCAGCGGGAGCAGTCGAAGCGTTTCCGTGCCGCGGCCGCCCAGGTGCTCGGCACCGAAATCCCCAACGTGGAAGAACTCTGGTACCCCGAAGAGCGCACCGAGATCATCGACTGGCTGGGCGAGCATGGCTGGGACGCAACGGCAATCGGCATGGCCGATCTGCTGGCCCGTCATGGGCGCACTGTGCCCGGCGACGACGTGATGCCCCACGTCGTCTTCACCTCTGCGCGCCGGCCCTGATTTGCTGAACCGCTGACACCGCTCAATCAGCTTGTCGATGACTTGCCGAATTTCTGGTACCCGAGTGCCTATCTGGCGTTACGGACTCGGTAAACCCGCAGAAGGGCCCCCTAGGGCGGGATTAGCTCCTCTGTCGATTATTCAGATGTTTGGTCCAATGTTTGGACGATCGCGGCCCTGGGTACCTTAGCTCTGCTCGATTTTGCCCGACATTGATGGAGGTCAGGATGCGTGGCGGAGGTTTAATCAGTGCGATTGTGGTGGTCTGGCTGGTAATCGGCGTCATCGCCGCCTTCCAACGGGACTACCTGAAAAACACCGCTCAAAATTGTGCCACCCTAGGCACTATCGCAGTCACAGTGATCGCAGGTCCCCTGAACTATGCGGGTGTGAACCCGAAGGTGACCGATTGTCATCTGCCGCAACCCAGTTCGATGCCCGGCGTGGACATCGATCACGTGATTGGAATGGAGGCGTCATGATCGGCCTGGGCATTATCTTGCTGATACTCGGATACGTCTTGAAAGTGGCTGTGCTGCAAACGATCGGTGTTGTGCTGCTGGTTATCGGTGCTGTGTTGTGGGTGCTCGGTTCCGTCGGTCGTCCGGTGGGCGGCAGACGCTACTGGTACTGACGCCGATTACTGCAAACCAAATCTGAATACCTGAAATCTGAAATGGAGTCGTCATGATAGTTCTCGGAATCGTTTTGATCGTCATCGGATATTTCGTTCCAAGCCTCAGCATCCTGTACACAATCGGCGGCATTCTCGTGGTCATCGGTGTGATTCTGTGGATTCTGGGCGCCGTCGGCCGGCCGGTGGGCGGTCGGAAGGTCTGGTTCTAGCTGCCTCGACCCCTCGAGGTTGGCTCACAGCTGGCACATAGCAGCGCCATAGCGATGCCCCATCGGGCTGCGCATACTGGATAGTTGTGAGCCAACCCCAAGCCCCCGTCGAACGCATCGTCATGCGTCGCGCCGACGGGAACCCGATCAACGTCCTGGTGGTCGACGACGAACCCGTCCTCGCCGAAATGGTGTCGATGGCATTGCGTTACGAAGGCTGGAACATCGCCACCGCCGGCGACGGCGCGGCGGCTCTGGAGTCCGCGCGATCGCAGCGGCCGGACGTTGTCGTCCTCGACGTGATGTTGCCCGACATGAGCGGGCTGGACGTGTTGCGGAAACTTCGCGAAGAATCTCCACAACTCCCAGTGCTGCTGCTGACCGCAAAGGACGCCGTCGAGGACCGCATCGCCGGACTCACCGCCGGTGGCGACGACTACGTCACCAAGCCGTTCAGCCTGGAAGAAGTGGTACTGCGGTTGCGCGCACTGCTGCGGCGCACCGGGGTCACGACCGAGGACAGCGGCGCGCAGCTGATCGTCGGCGACCTGGTACTCAACGAGGACAGCCACGACGTGACCCGCGCCGGTGAGCCAATCTCATTGACGTCCACCGAATTCGAGCTGTTGCGCTTCATGATGCGCAACTCCAAGCGGGTGCTGAGCAAGGCGCAGATCCTGGACCGCGTGTGGAGCTACGACTTTGGCGGTCGCTCCAACATCGTCGAGCTGTATATCTCCTATCTGCGCAAGAAGATCGACAACGGGCGCTTGCCCATGATCCACACGCTTCGCGGCGCCGGCTACGTCCTCAAGCCGGCACGCTAGCCATGGGCCGGGCTTGGTCCCTTCGGCTTCGGCTGTTGGTCGGTCAGGTCGTCGTCCTCGCCATCGTGTGTATCGGAATCGGCGCGGCTACCGAGCTCGCGCTGTACCGATACCTGGTCGCACAGCTCGATACTCAGTTGCGCGACGCCTCGCAGCGTTCCGTGCGGATAATCGGCGAACCGCCCACCGCGCCGTGGCGGCATCACCAGCGGCCGTTTCCGCGACCGGGCCCGGGCCCGGTGTTCCTGGACGCTCCGGGCCAGCCGGTCGGCATGGTCGCGGCGGTCGCCAGCCAGGGCGGGGCGATCGAGGCCGGTTACCTGACCACTGCCGGTGCTCGCGCCGCCCTGACCGACGCTGCCCGGGCTGAGCTGGGCGCGCTACAAGTCAACCGGCCGCCGGCGACCATAAACGTTGACGGCCTGGGCCGTTATCGCGTGATCGCCGCTTACGCCCGGCGCGGCGGTGACGTCGTCATCACCGGCCTGTCGATGTCCGACGTCGACGCGACGATGATCCGCGTCCTGCTGATCTTCGGTGTCGTCACCGTGATCGCCGTCGCGGCGGCCACCACCGCCGGCATCGTGATCATCCGCCGTGCGCTGGCCCCGCTGCGGCGGGTCGCCCAAACCGCGGGCGAGGTCGTCGACCTGCCGCTGGACCGCGGCGAAGTAGCACTGCCGGTGCGGGTGCTCGAGTCAGATGCCAACCCGCGCACCGAGGTTGGTCAACTGGGCTCCGCGCTCAACCGAATGCTCGACCATATCGCTGCCGCGTTGTCTACCCGGCAGGCCAGTGAGACGCGGGTGCGGCAATTCGTCGCCGACGCCAGCCACGAGCTGCGGACCCCGTTGGCCGCCATCCGTGGTTACACCGAGCTGGCCCAACGCGTGGGAGACGACACCGAGGCCGTGGCGCATGCGATGAGCCGCGTGCAGTCTGAAACCGAGCGGATGACCCAACTCGTGGAAGACCTACTCCTATTGGCCCGCTTGGACTCCGGGCGGCCGCTGGAGCGCGAATCGGTGGACCTTTCGCGGGTGGCGGTCGACGCGGTCAGCGATGCGCACGTCGCCGGTCCGGAGCATCAGTGGGAACTCGATCTGCCCGAAGAGCCGGTGATCGTGCTCGGCGACGCGGCCCGACTGCATCAGGTGCTGACCAACCTGTTGGCCAACGCCCGCGTGCACACCGGTCCGGGATCCGTGGTGACCACTCGATTGGATTCCGACGGAACGCATGCCGTGCTGAGCGTGTGCGATAACGGGCCGGGAATACCGGCGCATCTGCAGTCGGAGGTGTTCGAGCGCTTCGCCCGCGGCGACACATCGCGGTCCCGCAAGGGCGGCAGTACCGGCCTGGGCCTGGCCATCGTCACGGCGGTGGTGAAAGCACACAACGGCACGATCACGCTGGACAGCGCGCCGGGTCACACCGACTTCACCGTGCGATTGCCGCTGGCGGCCGACGCATAGCGATCAAGTGCGTGCAGCAGCCGGCATCCGACCGCGGTAGGCGGGGTGTCGCTGCGACGAGGCTGGGGTGTGTACACCGCCTCGAGGAGTGGTGCCTGCTACCTTTCCTGCCCCGTTGCCGCAGGCCGAGACTCTGTTAACACAGCACAGACCGACCGAAAATAGTCGCCCAAAAAAACTTCCGAAAAAAGTGTCCGACGGGCCGACGTTGGTGGCTCCTACCTATGACGGCGGCCCACCGGGGGCGGCGACCACAGCTAAGGAACACACCATGAGCAACATCCATCACCTCGACACGATGACCTTCACGATGCGATCCGCTAATGCGAACATCGCGCCGACCAATCACATGATCCCGCCTGCCGACTCCACCGTCGCGTCCGCGTGGTCATCGAGTGCGCTCGGAGACCCGGCAACCGACGACGGGTATGACGACGGGTAGGAGGTATATCGCCGACCGTGCCGAACTCCCGCTTGACCCGATCAGCCCGGCCGCGAAGCGGTGGCCGCTCGGCAAGAATGCGGTGGTGGCCGCGGCCGTGGTTGCCGCCATTGGGGCCGCCGCTGTCTCGGTCGGTCTGGCTATCGTCACCACCAGCGGCTCGCCTGCGCCGAAGTCGGCTGTCGTGGTTCCGAATTCCGCTGTCGTGCCCGGCGCACCCTCGGCTCCCGTCGAGGCCCCGGCGGCACCAATTGCTCCGGTTGCACCGCCGGTTGTCGGTCAGCCGGATGGCGGGCAGCCCGCAGCCGGGGCGCCCAGCTCCGCCGGGCAGCGGTTCTTCGAATCCCGGCGGTGCACCGGCGTCGGCCGTGGTTCCTGCTCCGCCCGACAGCGGACCACCCCCCGCAGATCCCGGCACACCTCCGGCCAGTTGGCCTGGCGGCCCTAGCGTCGCTGTCGGGCCCGATGGGGTGTCGGTGAGCGTGCCGAATGGCCCCAGCGTCCAGGTGGGCCCGCTCGGGCCGCCGGACCAGCAGGGCAGTGGTCAGCAGGGTGGTGGTCAGCAGGGCAGCGGCCAGCAGGGCAGTGGTCAGCAGGGCAGTGGCCAGCAGGGCAGTGGCCAGCAGAGTGGCGGTCAGCAGGGTGGCGGCCAGCAGAGTGGCGGCCAGCAGGGTGGTGGTCAGCAGGGCAGCGGCCAGGGTCAGCAGGGCGGCGGTCAGCAGGGTGGCGGCCAGGGTCAGCAGGGCAGTGGCCAGCAGGGCAGTGGCCAGCAGGGCAGTGGCCAGCAGGGCAGTCAGCAGGCCGGTGGCCAGAAGAGTGGCAGCAAAATCGGCCCGTCCACCGTCTGCATTCCGTGTCAAAAGAGCCTGAACGCTGGACATAAGTGAGGCAGCCGATTCGCGGGTACGGGCGAGGCCAGGTGTTGATCCTGTCCTCGCCCGTATTCTCGCTCGCCAGGAAATCAAAATTCACAGCGCGGACGAGGGCGAATACGCGCACAATTAGCGGCAGCTTCGGCGCTTCTTTGGGTTTCGACGCGTAATCGGTTGGAAGCGATGCCATGACCGCACTCCCTGACTGGGATATCGCCAGCGACGCGGAGCTGGCCGGTGCGGCAGCGGCCGGCGACCGGGCGGCGTTTGCCGGAATTTATGACCGATACGTCGACCGATTGCACGACTTCTGCGTCGGGATGGTCCGCGACCGCGATGCGGCCGCCGACTGTGTGCAGGACGTGTTCTGCACCGCGGCGGTACAGCTGCCGAAGCTCCGTGACCCCGACAAGCTGCGTCCGTGGCTATATGCCATCGCCCGCAACGAGGCGCTGCGCTGTATCCGCCAGCGTCGCCGCGAAGAGATAGTCGGTGAGCTACCCGAGACGGCAACTGGCGATGCCGGCCCGGATACCCTGGCCGCGCGCACCGAGCTCGCTGCCCTGATTGCCGAGGCCGCTGGCGGCTTGTCCGATCGAGACCGCTCGGTGCTGGAGTTGGCCTACCGCCACGGCTTGGACGGACCCGAATTGGCGGAGGCGCTGGGCGTCAGCGCGGGCAACGCCACCAAAATGGTGTCACGGCTGCGCGAAACCATAGAACGCTCGCTTGGAGCACTGTTGGTGGCTCGCCGAGCCCAGCGCAACCCGCAAGGATGCGCGGAGCTCGGTGCAATTCTCGCCGCCTGGGACGGCCAGTTCAGCGTACTGCTGCGCAAACGCATCGTCCGGCACATCGATGCGTGCCCAACCTGCGAGGAAATCCGCCGCGAGCTGGTGAACCCCGCCGTTCTGTTGGGTGGTGCGCCGCTGCTTATTCCCGCCCCTTGGTGGCTGCGGGGCCATACCTTGAGCCAGATTCAACTGACCGCTGCTGACGGCGCCATGAGCAGCAGTGCCACCACTGCTATCTCGGGCCGCGGGGCACGAGAGTCATCGTGGCGGAGGCAACGAAACCCGCTCCCGTCTTACCGGCCGTCGGACGCAGACGGTCGTGCTGGGTGCTGCCGCCGTGCTTGCCGCGTTAACTACTGATGCTCGCGTGGCCGCACCCCCACAACGTCTCCGTTAACCCCGCGGACCTGACGGGAACGCCGCCCGTGCCGGCACCCGCGGCGCCGCCTCCCACCCCGGCAGCACCCAGCCCCGCACCGCCTCCGACCGCGGCACCTTCCAATCCCGCTCCGCTACCGCCACCGATGCACGCGAACACCACCGTTCCTGTGGTAACCGTGGCTCCCACCCAACAACCTTCGCTGATTCCGACGCCCGCCCCAGTGATGACGCAGTGTCCGAACGGTGCGATGGTGCCCGCGGGTGAGCCGTGTCCGGCGCCGGTGACCATCCAGTGTCCTAACGGGAGCACGGTGCCGGCGGGGCAACCGTGCCCGCCGGTGACGGTGCAGTGTCCGAATGGTGCGATGGTGCCCGCGGGTCAGCCGTGTCCGGCGCCGGTGACGCCCAGTGTCCAGGCGGGAGGGCGGTGCCGGCTGGGCAACCGTGCCCGCCGGTGACGGTTCAGTGTCCGAATGGTGCGACGGTGCCCGCGGGTCAGCCGTGTCCGGCGCCGGTGACGCCAGTGTCCAGGCGGGAGGACGGTGCCGGCTGGGCAACCGTGCCCGCCGGTGACGGTGCAGTGTCCGAATGGTGCGACGGTGCCCGCGGGTCAGCCGTGTCCGGCGCCACCTGCGACGGTGAGATGTTGGGACGGCAGCACCGCCCCCAACCCCTCGAAATGCCCTCCGCAAATACGTTCGTGGCGGCCTCCGGGATCCCCATCACGAAGTTCCGTCGGAGTATCGGGCTGAAACGCTGAACGGGCTCAGTTTGCCGGCACCGAATGCGTCGGGCTTTGATTGACGCCAATCAGCGGTGCCAGGTCACCCGCAAAAAGCCGAAACGGTTTTGGCGTTCAAACTCGCCGAGCCGGCTTAATAGGACAGGCCTATTCACTGAACACGTCAACAACCTCATTACCGACGCGCTTCATGTTTTCCGAGCCACCGCCTAGGGCGTTACCGACCCGACCTGGCCGCACCCTTGGCGAGCGTATTTGGGCCACAGTGACCCGCGCTCGACAGCGTTCGCGGCGGCAGTCGCCGACTTAACGGTTCGATTGCAGCTTGCTGAGGCGTGAAACTCAAAGATATACAACAGGATTGGTCATCCTGTCGGGAAATCCACCGCGCGACAGCGACGCCGGGTCGTCGCTGTCGCGCCGTGCGATTCGATCGAGATCGAGGCCCTAGGGGCAGGTCACGTCGATTTCGAAGGGCTTGTTCACCGGCTGCATCGGGTTGGCCATGTCCACCCCGGTCGCAGTTCCGCTGACCTTGTATTTGCTGCCGTCCTTGGTCGCGGTGGCGTTGCCCTGGCCGGTGCCGGGGGTGTACCCAAGCGTCACACCATTGACGTTGCCCAGCCCGACCGACTTCACCGATGGCGGGTTGGCATCGGTCAGCACGACGCCGATGCCGGTTTGTGCTCCACCGATGGCGATGTTGACGGTGCCGGCGGCAGTGGTGCACGCAACGGTGCCTTGCACGCTCTGGTCTTTGCCGTCGATGGTGACCTTCGCTGTCGAGGAGCCACTCGACCGGACGCGGCCGCGGTGCTCCCGTTCGACGATGCGCTGGAACTGCTCTTCTTGTCGCTCGAACAGCCAGACAGACCCACGACGACGATCGCCAGCCCTGCTGCGGCGACCGTTACTGAACGCTTCACCCGGTTCTCCTTTGTTGTTGTGGCGGCCCGTCAACGTTGACGGACCGTTTCGGCAGTATGCAGCGTTGCTGGAACCGCGGATAGCGGATTGAGCAAAAATTAAGCTCCCTGTTGAGACGGCCGATCCCGCTTCAGCGGAAATTTGCCCGTCGTATTCCTGTGCGGCGAAATAGCGGCGTCAAAGCCGGGGCCGGTTAAATGTCGAAGACTCCCCGATAATGTTTTCCTAACCGAGTCGCCTGAAAGCCCCAGACGTTCGACAAGCTGTCGCTTCCAACACGGGTGCAATGGTGGCAATGTCTGTCCCGTGAACCACAAGGCGCCGACCGCGGTTATCGCATCCGCACATCAGAATCGCCGGCTACCACTAGACGACACAGCCGATTTCGCAGACGCCGACCGGGGATTCATCGCCGCGCTGGCACCATGCGTCGTCAAGGCCGCCGACGGGCGAGTGGTGTGGGACAACGACCGGTATTCGTTCCTCACCGGTGACGCACCGCCATCGGTGGATCCCAGTCTGTGGCGGCAGTCCAAGCTGACCGCCAAACAAGGCCTGTACGAAGTCGTGCCGGGCATCTATCAGGTGCGTGGACTGGACCTCTCGAACATCAGCTTCGTCGAGGGCGACACCGGCCTCATCGTGATCGACCCGTTGGTGTCCACCGAGGTGGCCGCCGCAGCGCTGCAGCTATATCGCACCCACCGGGGTGATCGGCCGGTTGTCGCGGTCATCTATACGCACAGCCACGTCGACCACTTCGGGGGCGTGCTGGGCGTCGCTACGCAGGCCGAGGTGGATGCGGGCAAGGTGGCCGTGCTGGCACCGGAGGGGTTCACCGAGCACGTCGTGCAGGAGAACGTCTACGCCGGGCCCGCGATGGCGCGGCGCGCCACCTACATGTACGGCACCTTGCTGGAGGCTGGTCCGCGAGGACACGTCGGTTGTGGTCTGGGCCAAGCTCCCTCGCAAGGTGAGATAGCGCTGATCGTGCCGACCGTCGACATCAAGAGCACCGGTGAAACGCACACCATCGACGGCGTCGAGATCGAATTCCAGATGGCCCCCGGCACCGAAGCGCCCGCCGAAATGCATTTCTACTTCCCGCGATTCCGCGCACTGTGCATGGCCGAAAACGCCACCCATAATCTGCACAACCTGCTGACACTGCGGGGGGCTCTGGTTCGCGACCCGCACGCCTGGTCGGGATACCTGACCGAGGCGATCGACTCCTTCTCCGACCGCACCGACGTGGTGTTCGCCTCCCACCACTGGCCGACCTGGGGACGAGAGCGCGTCGTCGAATTCCTGGCGTTGCAACGCGATTTGTACGCCTACTTGCACGACCAGACGTTGCGGATGCTCAACCAGGGGCACACCGGCGCCGAGATCGCGGAGACGTTGCAGATGCCGCCGGCGCTGGACAAGGCGTGGCATACCCACGGCTACTACGGCTCGGTCAGCCACAACGTCAAGGCGGTCTATCAGCGCTACATGGGCTGGTTCGACGGCAACCCGGCCCGGCTGTGGCCGCACCCACCCGAAGCGCTGGCCGGTCGATACGTCGAGGCGATCGGTGGCATCGACCGCGTCGTCGAGCTTGCTCAGCAGGCCTTCGATTCAGGTGACTTCCGTTGGGCGGCAACACTGCTGGATCATGCTGTGTTCGCCGACAGCGAGCACAGCGGTGCCCGCACGCTGCTCGCCGACACCCTGGAGCAATTGGCTTACGGTGCGGAGAACGCGACCTGGCGCAACTTCTTTCTGTCCGGAGCGACCGAACTGCGCGACGGCAACTTCGGTACCTCGGCGCAAACGTCCTCGCCGACGTTGTTGTCGCAGCTGACGCCCGAGCAGATCTTCGACGGCCTGGCCATCAGCGTGAACGGACCCCGCGCATGGGATTTGGACATCGCGATCGACGTGACGCTGGCCGATCGTGACGCCAACTACCGGCTCGCGCTGCGCAACGGCGTGTTGGTGCAGCGGCGGGTGCCCGCCGATGCGGCCACCGCCACTGTGACCATCAAGCTGGACAACGCTTTTCGCCTACTCACGCTCGCGGCGGGCGATTTCGGCTCGCCAGGTGTCGAGATCTCCGGCGACCAGGCGGCGTTGCAGCAGTTCCTCGGCGTCATCGAGCGGCCGGATCCGTCGTTCAACATCATCACGCCGTAGCGGGCCGTGGTGTCACATTCGCCACACCAGTCTCCGGCCCGGCGGGCACCGATCTGCCCGCCTCTGAGCGAAATTTCCCCCGTCGCTGATCAAATTCGCTCGAAGGTGGGCACAACGCCTGCCCCGCTGCGGAGAGACGCGTGGACTGTCACCCCGTGACGTCGATGAGCACTTTCCCGATCGCCTTGCGGTCGGCCACATGCCTCAGCGCCGCCGCGGTGTCAGCCAGCGCAAACCGGGCGCCGATGTAGGGCCGGATCACGCCCGATGCGAACATCTGCGTCAACTCCCGCATATCGCGTGCGGAGTCCTCTGGCCGGTCGCTCACGAACGTGCGAATCTCCATGCCGCGGACCATGATTCCCTTCAGTAGGACCAGGTTCAGCGGAATGGAGGGGATGACGCCGGCGGCGTAGCCAAGGGTGATGAAGGTCCCGCCGCGGGCAAGTCCGCGCAGTGCCGGCTCCGCGTAAGGTCCCCCGACCGGGTCGAGCACCACCCGCGCGGCGTCGCCGGTGAGCTCGCGGATACGCGTCTTCAGATCCTCCCGGTCGTAATCGACAGTCGCTTCCGCGCCGCGCTGCCGGCATAGCTCGAGCTTTTCCGGACTCGACGCGGCGGCCAGCACCCGGGCCTTCATCGCCACCGCCAGATCGACGGCCGCCAGGCCCACGCCGCCCGCGGCACCGAGGACCACCACCCAATCGCCCGGTTCGACAGTGGCGATCGATCGCAGCGCGTGATAGGCCGTGCGGTAGGTGACGCCGAACGCCGCAGCGGACGCGAAGTCGACGGCGTCCGGTATCTCGGTGACCATCGCCGAGTGCAGGAGCGTTTGCTCGGCGAACGCCCCGACGAACGTGGTGGCCGAAACACGTTGGCCCGGGCGGTAAGACACGCCCTCGCCGACCGCGATGACCTCGCCGGCGAGCTCGCTGCCCGGCGTGAACGGCACCGGAGCCTTGACCTGGTATTTGCCGTGGATCATCAGCACGTCCGGGTAGTTGACCGCCGCCGCGTGTACCCGCACCACCAGCTGGCCCGGTCCCGGCACCGGATCGGCGACCTCCTCGACGACAAGGTCTTCCGGCGGTCCGTAGGCGCGGCAGACAACGGCGCGCATCAGCGCACCCCCAGTCCGCGCAAGCAGAACTTCACCAAATGGTCGACGTCGGCAGCGGCGGGGCGCTGCGCGGAATCCAGGTAGCGGCGCATCGCCGACACCGTACAAAGGAAGACGACGTCGGCGTCGCGCTGAGCGTCCTTGCGGTCCAACGCCGCGATCGGCTCGATCAGCAGGTCGCGCATCGGCCGCATGATCACGTCGTTTGCGGCCCGCCAGTCGGTGGTGGCCGAAACCTGGCCGGCGGCAGCACGACTCATGCTGATCAGGTGCGGGTCGGCCACTTGCGCGAGGGCGCCCTCGATCCAGCGCCGCACCTGACCGGCCGGTGTGCGCTCCTTGGTCATCTGGTGCTGCAGGTAGGAGACGACGATGGCAACGCCACGTTCCATCACCGCGAGGATCACGTCGTCTTTGCCGGCGAAGTAGCGGTAGAACGCCTTGTTCGACGAACCGGCCTCCGCGACGATGTCGCTGACCCGCGGCGGCTCCGGCGCCACCCGCTCCATCACCCGAACGGCGGCGGCCAGGATGCGTTCGACTTCCTCGGTAGCCTCCCGCTGGCGGTCATCGAGCGCACGCTCGACGGCCGCGGTGACCCGGCTACCGCTCGCCGGGCTAATGGGCAATGGGTTCACCGTATTTGGCGCGGACCGCCGCGCGGCGGACGTCGAGCATCTCGCTGGGCCAATCTCCGCTCTCGGCCTCGACGTTCTTGAGCAGCATCCGGGCCAGATTGACCTTGTGTGCCTCGGTCGGACCGTCGGCAAGGCCGAGGGCGATACCGCCCAGCAGAACGTTGACCAGCGGCATCTGATCGGTCAGCCCGAGTGCGCCGTGAACCTGAATTGCCCGCAGTGCAATCGATTTCAGCACCTGGGACGCCAAAATCTTGCACGTCGCGATCTCGGCGCGGGCGCCGTGCTCGTCGCCGCTGTCGATCAGCCATGCGGCGTGCAGCACGGTCAACCGGAAGGGCGCCAGCTCGGTATAGGAGTCGGCGACGAACTCCTGTACCAACTGCTTGTCGGCCAGCAAAGTGCCTTGCGTGAAGCGGCTTTTCGCGCGGCGGGCCATCATTTCGACCGTCCGCTGGGCCATTCCGATCGAGCGCATCGCGTGGTGCAGCCGGCCCCCGGCCAGCCGCGTCTGCAGGATCAGGAAGCCCTGGCCGGGCTCGCCCAGCAACGCGCTGGACGGCACCCGCACGTCGTCGTAGTGGACCAGCGAGTGGCCCGGCTCGTGTGGGTCGGCGCCGACCAGGTGATGGTTCGCCTCGATCTTGAGTCCCGGGGCGTCGGCGGGGATCAGGAAGGTCGAGGCGCCGTGATGGACCGCCACGTCAGGATTGGTGATCGCGACGACGATGAAGAAGGAAGCGACGGATGCGTTGCTGGAGAAGTACTTTCGCCCGGTGATCACCCAGTCGTCGCCGTCGCGGACGGCACGGGTGGTGAAGACGCGCGGGTCGGCTCCGCCTTGCGGCTCGGTCATCGAGAAGCAGGAGAAGATCTCACCGGACAGCAGCCCCGACAGGTAGCGGTCCTTCTGGTCCTGGGTGCCGAAGCGGGCGATGATCTCCGCATTGCCGGTATCGGGTGCCTGGGTTCCGAACACGATCGGAGCCCACGGGCTGCGGCCCAGGATCTCGTTGATCAGCGTCAGCTTGACCGCGCCGAAGCCCTGGCCGCCGAGTTCCGGACCGAGGTGCGGCGCCCACAGACCTTGGTCGCGGACCTGTTGTTTGAGCGGGTCGACGATTCTGCGGCGCTCGTCGTTGAGCGGCAAGAACTCACAGCCGGGGAACAATACCTCCAGCGGCTCGACCTCTTCGCGGACGAACTCGCGGATCCAGTCGAGCTTTTTCGCGAACTCGGGTTCGGTTGAGAAGTCCCATGCCATATCGATTACTCCTGCTCAGTTGATTGGAGGCGACCCGCTGCGCCCGGCTTCGCCGCGCTTGCGATCGCCTCGTCAGGGGATTCCACCGTCGGCCCGCACAATCGAGCCGGTGGTGAAGCTGGATGCGTCCGAGGCCAAAAATAATGCGGCGCCGACGATTTCGGTGGGATCACCGGCGCGCTGCAGCGACAGGCCGCTGAACGGGTTGCGCCCGGCCTGGTCCAGATTCCAGGACTTGCTGACGTCGGTGAGGAACGGGCCGGCCATCAAGGTGTTGACCCGGACCTTCGGCCCGAGTGCCCGCGCAAAGCCTTCGGTCATCGCGTTGAGCCCGGCCTTCGATGACGCGTAGGGGATGATGTCGGGCGTCGGGCGCAGCGAACCCGCGGTGCTGACGTTGATGATCGACCCGCGGCCGGCCGCAACCATCCGCTCACCGACCAACGCGGACAACCGAAACGGGCCCTTGAGGTTGAGATTGACCACCGCGTCGAACAGCTTCTCGGTGACGTCGGTCAGCTTGTCGTACACCGGTGACATGCCGGCGTTGTTGATCAACGTGTCGATCTTGCCGAACCGCTCGTAGCTGGCCTCGACGAGCCCGTCGAGCTCATCCCACCGGCCGACGTGCACTTGGTACGGCATCGCCGCGCGACCCGTCTCGCTTTCGATCTGCTCGGCGACGGCGACGCAGTTGTCCATCTTCCGGCTGGCGATCACCACGTCGGCGCCACATCGCGCGACGCCGAACGCCATTTCCCGGCCCAGCCCGCGGCTGCCGCCGGTGATCAGGATCGTTTGGCCGGTCAGATCGAAAAGCCGCTCGGCATAGCTCATTTGAGCGACCCCGCCAGTTGGGCCGCGGTGGCGATCAGCTGGGGGACCATCGCCCCGAACGCGCCCTGGATCTTGGGGTCGACCTTGCCGCTGCGCACTCCAGCAGCGTAGGTCTTTTCCAGCACGATGCCGAGCTTCCAGTTGGCCAGCACCAGGTAGTAGTCGATGTTCTCGGTGGACAACCCGCTGACCTTCTCGTAGCGCTCGAGCAGCTCGCTGCGGGTCGGCATCCCCGACATGTCGAGGTAAAACCCGTCCTCGCGCGGATTTTCGCCGTCGTAGCCGAGCAGACACCAGGCCAAGTCGAGCAGCGGGTCACCGACCGTGGTCATCTCCCAGTCCACGATCGCGGCGAGCCGGGCCGGCTCGCCGTGCGCGAACATGACGTTGGCGAACTGATAGTCGCCGTGCATGATGCCCGGCTGGTAACGCGCGGGCCGGTTGTTGCGCAGCCAGCCGGCGGCTTCGTCGAGGCCGGGAAGGTCGCGCACCTTGTAGCTGTCCAGGAAGGCCAGCCATCGGTCGACCTGCCGCTCGTGGAATCCGTCCGGCCGGCCGAAGCCGTCCAGCCCCTGCGCCTGCCAGTCCACCCGGCCCAGCTTGGCCGCGCCCTCGACGAGCTCGAAGGCCAGGCCGCGGCGGGCGGTCAGGTCGTCGTCGAACGGCGACGGCCAGCCGCCGTCCATCGGACTCCAGCCGTCGATCGCCTGCATCACGTAGAAAGGCATGCCGAGCAGATCGCCGGCGTCGTTGGCGGCGATCAGCTCGGCATGTGGCACGTCGGTCCCGCCCAACGCGCGGACCAGTCGGATCTCGCGCAGCAGCCCGTCGATGCGGGCCGCGTCGGCGCGGGCGCCGGGCATGCGCAGCACCATGCGATGGTCGCCGCGATGGATCAGGTACAGCGTGTTCTGCGAGCCGCCGGACAGCTGCTCGAGGACAGGTTCTTCGCCGTTGCCGGGAGCCTCGTTCGCGTCCAGCCAGCGCCCCAATACCGCCGCGTCCAACATCCGCACACCTCGCTCTCCGTCTGGAGAATAGCATTCTCCGGCGAGATGCCAAGGGCTTTCTGATGCATGCGAGGCTGTGCGGATGCAGTTGCTTCTGGTCCGGCATGCGTTGCCGCTCCGCAGCGAACCCGGCCAAGGTGCCGACCCCGACCTCGCCGACGAGGGGCATGCGCAGGCAGCGCGGCTGCCCGATGCGCTGGCCCGATTTCCGATCACCCGGCTGGTGAGCAGTCCGCAACGGCGCGCGTTCCAGACCGCGGAACCGGTGGCCGCCGCGCGCGGGCTGGACGTCGAGATCGACGACCGGTTCGCCGAATACGACCGCGATCTGCCGGTCTACATCCCGATCGAGGAGATCCGCGCGGAGAACCCGCAGGAGTGGGCCCGGATGGCCGAGGGGCACCTGCCCAGCACGGTCGACGAAGACGCGTTTCGGGCGCGGGTGCGGGCGGCCGTCGACAACGTCGCCGCCACCGCCGAGCACGAAGACACCGTCGCGGTGTTCAGCCACGGCGGCGTGATCAACGTCGTCCTGCACGAGATCCTGGGAACCAAGCGGGTGCTGTCGTTTCCCATCGACTACGTCTCGGTGACCCGGCTGCTGTTCTCCCGGTCCGGTCAGGCCAGCGTGGTGACGGTGAACGGCACCGAACACGTATGGGACCTGCTGCCCCGCAACCGGCGGTGATAAACAAGTCCCGTGACTCTCGACGGGCTGGACCTCTCCGCGCTGGACAAGCATCTGCGTTCGGTCGGCGTCGACCGTGACGGGGAACTGACCGCGGAACTGATTTCCGGCGGCCGCTCCAACCTGACCTTTCTGGTGGCAGACGACGCGTCGAAGTGGGTGTTGCGCCGCCCGCCGCTGCACGGGCTGACGCCGTCCGCGCACGACATGGCGCGGGAGTACACGGTGGTCGCCGGTCTGGCCGATACCCCGGTCCCGGTGGCCCGCGCGGTCACGCTGTGCAACGACGCGTCGGTACTCGGCGCGCCGTTCCAGATGGTCGAATACGTTGCCGGACAAGTGGTACGCAGCCGCGCCGAACTCGAGGCCCTGGGCGGCCAACCCGTCATCGAGGCCTGTGTCGACGGGCTCATCAAGGTGCTGGCCGACCTGCATGCGGTCGATCCGGCCGCGGTCGGACTCGGCGAATTCGGCAAGCCCAGCGGCTATCTGGAGCGGCAGGTCCGGCGGTGGGGATCGCAGTGGGAACTGGTCCACCTCCCCGACGACGACCGCGACGCCGACGTCGCGCAACTGCACGCGGCCCTGCAGGACGCTGTGCCACAGCAGAGCCGGACGTCGATCGTGCACGGCGACTACCGGATCGACAACACCATCCTGGATTCCGACGACCCGTCGCAGGTGCGTGCCGTGGTCGACTGGGAGCTCTCCACGCTGGGCGATCCACTCAGCGACGCTGCGCTGATGTGCGTGTACCGCGACCCGTCGCTCGACTTGATCATCAATGCGCACGCCGCCTGGACGTCGCCGCAATTGCCGGTCGCCGACGAGCTCGCCCACCGGTACTCGGTGATCTCCGGACAGCCGTTGGCGCACTGGAACTTCTACATGGCGCTGGCATATTTCAAGCTGGCCATCATCGCCGCGGGCATCGACTTCCGCAGGCGGATGTCGGGCGGTGACGACGATGTGGCCGCCTCCGACCGGGTTGGTGAGACCGTGGCGCCGCTGATCGCCCGCGGGCTGACCGAGCTGCGCGGCGCCTGACCTACCTGCGCGTGACTAGGCCGGCCGCGAGGTTCTTCTTCGCGGCGCGCCGTAACTGGAAGATCCGCGCGGTACCGGCCAGCACGGTGACCAGCCCGCCGCAAATTGCCGCCAGCAGAAGCTGCACTCCCAGCGGCAGCGTCCAGTGCCAGCCGAAGAACGTGGACCGGTGCATCGGACAGGTTTTGGGTGATGAAGATCAGCAACACGATCAAGATCAGAAAGCCAACGATCAACGACGACCACACGCTGGCAGTACGGGTGAACTTGACCGCAGTTTCGGGCGGCGGCACGGTGTCCGGGACCCGCGCGGACGCCTCTGGCGGCTGTTCAGGTGATACAGACGGATCGCTGCTCATGGTGTCATCTTTACCCTTTGCCGGGGCAAAGGGAACCGAACCACCAGGAAACGTGGGCCGGTGTCATGCTGACGGCAGCTAGTGTCGGTTGTCATGAGCATGCTGCGACGGCGCGGGCACCGCGTCGCGGTGTGGCTGACGGTGGTGTGCTTCGCCGTCACATCCTGCGGCAGCGCGAACCCGCTCGGTGGAGCATCGACCAACGTGAACTCGATCGTGGTCGGGTCCGCCGGTTTTCCGGAGTCCAAAATCCTCGCCGAGATCTACGCACAGGCGTTGCAGGCCAACGGCTTCAACGTCGGCCGGCAAATGGGTATCGGTAGCCGCGAGACGTATGTCCCTGCGCTGAAAGACCATTCGATCGACTTGGTGCCCGAATACGTGGGCAACCTGCTGTCCTATTTCGAACCGCGCGCTACCGTGACGATGCTCGACGACATCGAACTGGAGCTCTACAAACGGCTGCCCGGCGACCTGTCCATCCTGACGCCGTCGCCGGCATGCGACACCGACACCGTCACGGTCACCGCCGACACCGCAGCCAAATGGAACCTGAAGACGATCGGAGACCTGGGCCCGCATTCACCGGAGGTGAAGTTCGCTGCGCCGTCGGACTTTCTGGCCCGGCCCTCAGGCCTGAGCGGGCTCAAACAGCGGTACGGGCTCGACATCGCACCCGGAAACTTCGTGGCGATCAGCGACGACGGCGGCGCGGTGACCGTGCGAACCCTTGAGGAAGGAAAGGTCAACGCGGCCAACATCTTCAGCACTTCACCAGCCATTCTGCAGCACCGGCTGGTCGCGCTCGAGGATCCACTGCATAACTTCCCGGCCGGAAACATTGTGCCGCTGGTGAATTCGCAGAAGAAAACCGACAAGCTCAAGAACGTGCTGGATGCCGTGTCGGCCAAGCTGACCAGCCGCGGGGTCGCCGACCTCAATGCTTCGGTGGCCGGCAATGCGGGTATCGACCCGGATCAGGCTGCTCGGAACTGGTTGCATGACAACGGCTTCGACCATCCGATCGGGGGTTGAGGCGTTGATCAGCTTCCATGACGTCCACAAGGTCTATGCCGATGGGACTGTCGCCATCGACCGGCTGAACCTGGAAGTGCCCCGGGGAACACTGACCGTCTTCGTCGGCCCGTCCGGGTGCGGCAAGACGACGTCGATGCGGATGATCAACCGGATGGCCGAGCCGACGTCGGGAACCGTCGTCGTGGACGGCGCCGACATCGCGCGCGTCGACCCGGTGCGGCTGCGCCTCGGCATCGGCTACGTGATCCAGGGCGCGGGCCTGATGCCACACCAACGGGTGATCGACAACGTCGCGACGGTGCCCGTGCTCAAAGGCCAGTCGCGGCGCGCGGCGCGCAAGGCCGCCTACACCGTGCTGGAGCGAGTGGGCCTGGATGCGAAGCTGGCCGGCCGCTATCCCGCGCAGCTGTCCGGCGGCGAGCAGCAGCGGGTCGGTGTGGCGCGTGCGCTGGCCGCCGATCCGCCGATTCTGTTGATGGACGAGCCGTTTTCGGCCGTCGACCCGATCGTGCGTGTGCAGCTGCAGCGCGAAATACTGCGGCTGCAAGCCGAATTGCACAAAACCATCGTGTTCGTCACGCACGATGTCGACGAGGCGTTCCGGCTCGCCGACCGGGTGGCGGTGTTCGGTCCCGGTGGTGTGCTGCAGCAGTACGACGAGCCGGCACACCTGCTGTCACGTCCGGCCAACGATTTCGTGGCCAGGATGATCGGCGCCGGTCGTGGCTACCGCTGGCTGCAGTTCTTGGATGCGACGAGTCTTCCGATCCACCACATTCCCACCATCACCGACCCCGCCGCGGTGGGTGAGGCGCAACTCCGCGACGGCTGGGCCCTGGTGGTCAAGCCCGACGGCACGGCGTTGGGCTGGATCGACGGCAACGGTGTGCGTAAGCATCGCGGCGGCGCGTCGCTGCGTGACAGTGTGACGTCGGTCGGGTCGGTGTTCCGGCCGGGGGCCAACCTGAGCCAGGCATTGGATGCCGCATTGTCGTCCCCGGCAGCGATGGGTGTGGCCGTCGACGAGGCAGGCAGGGTCAAAGGTGCAGTGCGAGCCGCTGATGTGTTGGCCGCCTTGGATTCTCAGCGGCGAGATTAGCCATGCACTACCTGCTCAACCACCTTCCGACGGCGTGGGCGCTGACCGTGATTCACCTGAGGCTGTCGCTGGTGCCGGTGTTAGCCGGTCTGGCGATCGCGTTGCCCTGGGGTGTGCTGGCCTGGCGCACGACGGCGCTGCGACGGCTGACCACGGTCGCCGCCAGCGCGGTGTTCACCATCCCGTCGCTGGCGTTGTTCGTGGTGCTGCCGCTGGTGATTCCGACCCGCATCCTTGATGAGGCGAATGTCATCGTCGCGCTGACGCTGTACACCACGGCGCTGCTGGTGCGGGAGGTGTTCGAGGCGCTGGACGCGGTACCGCTGCAGGTTCGCGACGCGGCCACTGCGATCGGGTACCGGCCGATCAGCAGGGTGCTCAAAGTCGAACTGCCACTGTCTATCCCGGTGCTGGTCGCGGGTCTGCGCGTGGTGGTAGTGACCAACATTTCGATGGTCTCGGTGGGTGCGGTGATCGGTATCGGCGGCCTGGGCACCTGGTTCACCGAGGGCTACCAGGCGAACAAGAGCGACCAGATCGTGGCCGGGATCCTCGCCATCTTCGTGTTGGCGGTCATCATCGATGTCGCGCTGATGTTCGCCGGCCGGATCGCTACGCCCTGGGTCCGGGTCACGCGCCCCGGCCGCCGGTTGCTGACGGCCCCGGTGGTGGGGGGGTCGCGATGAACTTTGTCGGTCAAGCGCTGTCCTATCTGTTCACCACGGAGAACTGGGCAGGTCCGGTGGGGCTGGCGGCCCGGACGCTCGAGCATCTGGAATACACCGCGGCGGCCGTGGCGGTTTCGGCGCTGATCGCTGTTCCGCTCGGGCTGATCGTCGGCCATACCGGGCGCGGCACGCTGGTGGTGGTCAGCCTGGTCAACGCGCTGCGCGCGCTGCCGACGCTGGGGGTGCTGCTACTGGCCGTGCTGTTGTGGGGCCTGGGTTTGGTGCCGCCGATCGTCGCGCTGATGCTGCTGGGGATTCCGCCGCTGCTGGCGGGTACCTATGCCGGGGTGGCGGCGGTCGACCGCACAGTGGTCGACGCCGCGCGATCGATGGGCATGAGCGAGCTGCGGGTGCTGTTTCGGGTCGAGGTGCCCAACGCGCTGCCGCTGATCATGGGTGGGCTGCGGACCGCGACACTGCAAGTCGTCGCCACCGCGACCGTGGCGGCCTATGCCAGCCTGGGTGGGCTGGGCCGATACCTGATCGACGGCATCAAGGTGCGCCAGTTCCACATCGCACTGGTCGGCGCGCTCATGGTCGCCGCGCTTGCGCTGATTCTCGACGGCGTGTTGGCATTTGCGGTGTGGGCGTCGGTGCCTGGTACCGGGCGACTGCGCCCAAGACCACACCACCAGGCGTCGAAATCTGCGCAGCCGTCGCCTAACGTAGACGCGTGAGCCCAGCCCCCTCAGACGCGACGAGCAGTTCCTGGTCGACGATGCTGACTTGGCGCTCACAGGACGCCAGGCGCATGGAGTCTGTGCGAGTGCAGTTGTCCGGCAAGCGAATCAAAGCCAACGGCCGCATCGTCGCCGCCGAGGCCGACACCAACCCGGCTTTCGCTGCCTACTACGACCTGCTGACCGACGAAACCGGCGCGACCAAGCGACTCGGCATGACGGTCACGCTGGCCGAGCGGGAACGACAGCTCGTCGTCGCGCGTGACGAAGAGAACATGTGGATGGTCACCGACCACCAGGGCGAGTCCCGCGCCGCCTACGACGGTGCGCTGGACGTCGACGTGGTGTTCAGCCCGTTCTTCAACGCGCTGCCGATTCGTCGGGTGGGCCTCAACGAGCGGGCCGACTCGATCACGGTGCCGACGATCTACGTGACGCTGCCCGGCATGACCGTTACGTCGGCGGCGGTCAGCTACAGCAGCGCGGCAGTCGACTCCGGCGAGGGAATCAGGGTGCATTCGCCGGTGTCGGACACCACGCTCACCGTCGACGCCGACGGGTTCATCGTGGACTACCCAGGCTTGGCAGAGCGGATCTGATCACCCCGCCGGCGCGCCCGGCGGCAGCCAGTTCCTGACGCCAATTCTCGGCGCCGACAAACACGGCGAAGACCTCCGGTCGCGGGAAGCTGTCGTAGCGTGCGCGGGCGGCATGCCCGCCTTCGACAAGCTCGGCGACGGAGTCGTTGTGTGCCAGCGAGTTTCGGGCTTCGCTCAGTAATTCGATAGCCCGGTCCAACCGCAGCAGCAGCTGGCTTGCGTTCGCTTCGCACATGGCCCGCACCAGATCCGGTGCGCTGCCCGCCACCCGCGTGCCGTCCCGGAAAGACCCCGCGGCCAGTGCAAACGCCAACGGCACCTCGGCCGCGGTGACAGCCAGCGCCTCAGCCAGCAGGTGTGGCAGATGCGAGATGGCTGCCGCGGCGGCGTCGTGGTCGTCGGAGCGGGCGGGCACCAGGAACGACCCGCAGTCCAGTGCCAGCTCCATCACCATCGACCACACCGCCGGGTCCACATGGTCGTCCACGCTGATCACCCAGGGGGCGCCGGTGAAAAGCCGGGCATGCCCGGCCTCCCAACCCGAGTGCGCCGTGCCCGTCATCGGGTGTCCCCCGACGAAGCGCGCCTGCAGGCCGGCCGCGATCACCTCGTCGAGCACCGCGCCTTTGACGCTGGTGACATCGGTAAGCGGACAGTCGGGGGCGGCGTGGCTGATATGGGTCAGCAGGGTCGGCAACGCCGGCATCGGCACGGCCAGGATGATCAGCGCATCAAGATCGGCGGCCCGGGTCAGCGCTTTGGTGAGATCGGTGGTGGCGTCGAAACCGTCGAAGCGGGCGGCCTGAGCTCCCTCGACCGAGCGGTTGTAGCCGAAGGCCTCACGACCGGCAGCCGTGGCGGCTCGCAAAATCGAGCCGCCGATCAGTCCCAGGCCCAGCACGCACACCGGTGTCTTCGCCACCCGTCAAGGTTGGCATATTTATACGAATTCCTACCGGGCTATAGCGCTCGACGCGACCCCGATTTGCTGGTCAACGGGCCCTTACGCGACTAGCGTAGGCGCCCATGGGAGCACAGCGGGCTTCCGCGCAGGCGGACACTCCGGACGGATTCGGTGTGGCTGTCGTGCGTGAAGAGGGCAAATGGCGTTGCTCGGCCATGGGGCCCAAGGCGCTGGCCAGCTTGGGCGACGCCGAGACCGAGCTGCGTGAATTACGCAGCGCGGGAGCAGTTTTCGGCCTTCTCGATGTCGACGACGAATTCTTCGTGATCGTTCGGCCTGCGCCATCGGGTACCCGGCTGCTGCTTTCGGACGCGACCGCGGCGTTGGATTACGACATCGCCGCCGAGGTACTGGACAATCTGGACGCTGACATCGATCCGGAAGATCTTGAAGACGCCGAGCCCTTCGAAGAGGGTGATCTCGGGTTGCTGTCCGATGTGGGGCTGCCCGAGGCCGTGCTGAGCGTCATCCTCGACGAGACCGACCTCTACGCCGACGAGCAGCTGGGCCGCATTGCGCGCGAGATGGGCTTCGCCGATGAGCTGTCGTCGGTGCTCGACCGTCTAGGTCGGTGAGCTCCGACGAAGATCTGATCCGCGCCGCGCTGGCGGTTGCCGCGACCGCGGATCCCCGCGATGTCCCAGTGGGTGCGGTGGTCGTGGCGGCCGACGGAACAGAGCTGGCCCGCGCGGTCAATGCGCGTGAGGCCCTCGGTGATCCGACCGCGCACGCCGAGATCCTGGCCATTCGGGCGGCCGCGCAGGTGCTCGGCGACGGCTGGCGGCTGGCCGGCGCGACCCTGGCGGTAACCCTCGAGCCGTGCACGATGTGCGCGGGCGCGCTGGTGATGGCGCGGGTGGAGCGCCTGGTGTTCGGGGCGTGGGAGCCCAAGACGGGCGCGGTGGGCTCGCTGTGGGATGTGGTCCGCGATCGCCGGCTCAACCATCGTCCGGATGTGCGCGGCGGCGTGCTGGCGCAGGAGTGTGCCGGTCTGTTGGAGACCTTCTTCGCCCGGCAGCGATTGGGATAGCCGAGCCGCTGTTGGGTAAGCTCTCCGGCGGTGGCGTGTCCGAGCGGCCTAAGGAGCACGCCTCGAAAGCGTGTGACGGGTAACCCCCGTCCGAGGGTTCAAATCCCTCCGCCACCGCCAATAGCTCTGGGCCTGTTATCGCAGGTGAGGGGTGTATTGCGGGCTCTGACCGTCGTGAGTGGCCGTTTAATCCCCGGTGGTCGGCACCGCTAGACGTCGACCGGCCAACGCGTCCAGGCTGGCCTTGCCGGCTCCGGCACATAGCAACCACAGCAGCAGCCCTACCAGCAGCCACTCCGGTGCATAGAACAAGTTGCTGAGGAAGTCCCACAGAGCCGGATGCTTCTCCGCCAGATTCGGGCCGATGTCGGTGATCAACGCGCCGACCATGTCCCCCGCCAGTATCAGAGACACCAGTCGGGTGCCGAGGCCCAGCATCAGCGCCGCACCACCAACAAGTTCCACCACGGCCGTAACCGGGGCGATCACCTGTGCAGCTGGAATGCCCAGACGGACAAACATCGCGGTGAACTTCGCCCAGATCATCGAGCTTGCCCACCGCGCCGCTGAAGAACATGAACCCAACAGTGACCCGCAGCAGCGACGTTCGGCAGCCAGCCGAGGTTGTCCAGCGCGTCGGCAATGCGACGGTAAGCCGGGCCGAAACGCGCGGCAACGACGCGAGATTCGCGGGCCATCAGCTACCTAGCGCAACTGAGCGTCGGGGTGCGCGGTGTGCCACTGCTCCTCGATGTGGGTTACCCGGCGGTTCTCCACGACGATCCATAGCGCGCCGGCGATCGCTCCGAGCACGGCGATGAGCACCGTGGTGGAGAGCCATTCGTACCGTCGGTAGGCGGCCGCTGCCGCCGTGCAGATCATCCCGAATGTCGACACGGCCAGCAGGATCAACCCCGGCCAGAAGAAGTTGTCCTTCATGGCGATGCCAGCGTGCGGTTGCGTGGTCCGAGAATGATCCGTCGGATCGTGATGAGTGTCGCCCATCACGTCTCCCTCCGTCGTCGGACGAGATAAACAAATGCTACTCACCCAGCGCACTCACCGAAATGCCGAATTCTGCCCGGTTTAATCAGGCGGGACCGGCGCCTTGGCGGCCTAAAACCTCGGGCAGTGAAACGGCCCCGATCGTTGTCACCAGCCACACCACAAGCGTCGTGGCCACCCAAGACGCCATGCCGCGAATAGTGACAGCCCGTGCGTCTCTGCCGTGGCGAGGATCAACGCGAAAACGGTCAAGGCCAGGCCGGTGCCCCCAAGCAGCAGCGACGCATACCCATGGGGCAATTTCAAGATCAACAACGACAGCGCCGCTTGCGCTACCGAGAACACCACGACGGCGACGATGAACCCCGACACCGACAACGAAACTCCGGGAATAACCCACGCGGCCACCAGCAGTCCGATCGCCCACGATCCCAGAAGTAGAACGGCACGAAACAGGATTTGCCTCATCGACTAAGCGTAGGTCTCGGGGCTGCGCTCAGGAAAGACCGTTCTGGGCGCCGGCACCGTGAGCCAGCCGAGTCAGCCGCCCCCGTGCAGGCCGTCGCTGATTCCCTGCAGATCGTGGTTGATGCCCTGCAGATCACCCTCGATGGTCTGCAAGTTGGTCAGCGACTTCTGGTATGTCTCCTGCATCTGGTCTGAGGCTGTCGATTCGAACTGTGGGCAGTAGGTGATGACGGCAGCGGCAACGAAATTCGCACTCTGACTCGCGTCCCAGATAGTCGACTGCTGCACGAAGTGCGCGGCGTCGGGGACGTTGGGTTGTCGGCCGAGGAAATCGCACACCGCGTGTCCCTGCGTGGTGACGTAGTCGTGGCTGGGAACCGGCACCCCTTCGTGTTGCAGCGTGTCGATCAACGCCTTCTCGGCAATGTCGGTCGGCGTAACGGGCTTCGGCGGCGGAATGAATGGTGCCGGAGCCTGAGCCGCCGGGCTGGCTTGCGCATCGGACGGCGGGGTTGCCGTCGGCTGCGCAGTGGGGTGGCGATGGTGAAGGGCGAACATCACGGCGACGACGGCGGCGATGGTGATCAGCGAAAGCGGGACCGCCGCGCGCAGCGCCAGGCGCAGCAGCAGACTCCGCCGTGTTCGCGGCGGGCGATCGTCGGCTTCGTCAGCGGGCAAGCAGATCTCGTCGAGAATCGCGATGTCACACATCGCGTCCGCGGGATGACCCAGGCGCTCATCGAGAAGCGCGTCGAGTTGCCGACTGGACGGCCGTCCGCCGCGCTCGCGGATGGAGCGCAGCTCGGCCGCCACGCGTCGTAACTCGGAGTCGATCGTCTCGCGATCGCGCATCTACTGAGCTTAGAACGACAGGCCACCGCGTGGAGTGCAGAACGGTGGACCGGATCGATGGCGCTAAGCGTGCGCCCGCAGGCGGCTTGGAAGCATGGGGAATTCGCTAGGCGCGGACCTCCAAAATCTGTTGGAACTCACCGGCATCCAACAGAATCTCCTCGATCCGGTTCTCGGACTGGTCGGATCGCTGGGCGGACTGGTCACCAGCTGAACTAATTCGCCCAATCGGCCGGGCCGCGATCACGCCGGGGCTTTAATTGGGCCATGGAGCTGATGAGTCCACTGGACTCGGTGTTTTTGATGACCGAATCGCGCGAGCACCCGATGCACGTCGGCGGATTGCAGCTGTTCGAGCCGCCGGAGGGCGCCGGGCCGGATTACGTTCGGGAAGCCCACGACGCGCTGGTCGCCAATCGCGATTTCCAGCCCACCTTTCGCAAGCACCCGGCCTGGACGTTCGGCGGACTGCCCAACGTCGCGTGGACCTACGACGACCCGGATGACGTCGAGGTCGAATATCACGTGCGGCGCTCGGCGCTGCCGACGCCGGGACGGGTTCGCGAGCTGCTCGAGCTGACCTCGCGATGGCACAGCGGCCTGCTCGACCGGCACCGCCCGCTGTGGGAAGCGCACTTCGTCGAGGGTTTGAACGACGGCCGGTTCGCGCTCTACAGCAAGTTCCATCACTCGTTGATCGACGGGGTTTCCGCGTTGCGGCTCATGCAACGGACGTTGTCGGCCGATCCCGATGACACTGACATGCAAGCCATTTGGGATCTTCCGCGTCGCAAGCGCGAAGCCGAGAAGTCGAAACGGCCCGGCCTGTCTCAATTGGCGGGATCTATTGCGGCGTATGGCCCTTCGACGTGGTCGCTGGCCCGCGCCGCGCTGCTGGAACAGCAGCTGACCTTGCCGTTCTCCGCGCCGCGCACCATGTTCAACGTGCCGATCGGTGGTGCGCGACGGGTTGCCGCCCAGTCGTGGGGTATTGACCGGCTCAAGAGCATCAAGGTCGCCGCCGGAGTGACCTTCAACGACGTCATCCTCGGGATGTGTGCCGGTGCGCTGCGCTACTACCTGCTGGACGAGCAGGCGCTACCCGACACCCCGTTGATCGCGATGGTTCCGGTGAGCATGCGTTCGGACGCCGACGCCGACGCCGGCGGCAACCAGGTCGGCGCTCTGTTGTGCAACCTGGCCACCGACGTCGACGATGCGGCGAAGCGGCTGGAGACGATCAGCGCATCGATGCGAGGCAACAAGAAGGTGTTCGCCGAATTGCCTCGGCTGCAAGCCTATGCGTTATCCGCGGCTCTCATCGCGCCGCTGGGACTGGCCGCGCTTCCGGGCTTCGTCTCGACGGCACCACCGCCCTTCAACATCGTCATCTCCAACGTGCCGGGGCCGACCAAGCCGATGTACTGGGGCGGCGCCAGGCTCGACGGCAACTATCCGTTGTCGATCGCGCTGGACGGCCAGGCGCTGAACATCACCATGGTCAGCAACGCCGACAACATCGACTTCGGTCTGGTCGGTTGCCGGCGCAGTGTGCCGCACCTGCAGCGGCTGCTCGGTCACCTGGAAACCTCATTGAAGGATCTGGAGCAAGCGGTCGGAGTGTGACGGCGTGCCCAAGCTCAGCGCTGGCCTACTGCTGTACCGGGTACGCGACGGGGTCGTCGAAGTCCTGATCGTGCATCCGGGCGGGCCGTTCTGGGCTCGCAAGGACGACGGCGCGTGGTCGATTCCGAAGGGCGAGTACACGCAAGACGAAGACCCGTGGGCGGCCGCGCAGCGCGAATTCGAAGAAGAGGTCGGCTCGGTGCCACCCGCGGGCCCGCGCATCGATCTGGTTCCGGTCAAGCAGCCTGGTGGCAAGGTTGTCACCGCCTTCGCGGTCCCGGGGGATCTCGACCCGGCCAACGCGCACAGCAACACCTTCGAGCTCGAATGGCCAAGGGGCTCAGGGCAAATGCGCGCCTTCCCCGAGGTCGACCGGGTGGAGTGGTTCCCGGTGGCCCAGGCCAGGGCCAAGCTGCTGAAAGGCCAGCTCGCTCTGCTCGATCAGTTGATGGCGGACCCCCGGCATGGCCGGTTTGCGGGAGGGCTGACGGGCCTGGCGTATCTTCACACTCATGCAGACGCTGCGCACACCAGACGACCGCTTCACGGATCTACCCGAATTCCCTTATCCCGCAAACTATTGCGATGTTTCCGACGGCGACGGCGGGACGCTGCGGATGGCCTGGGTGCAAGACGGCCCGGCCGACGCCGACCCGGTGCTGATGTTGCACGGCGAACCGTCGTGGTCGTTCCTCTACCGCAAGATGATCCCGGTGCTGGTCGCGGCCGGGCACCGCGTCATCTGCCCCGACCTGGTCGGCTTCGGTCGCTCGGACAAGCCGACTCGCATCGAGGACTACAGCTACGCACGCCATGTCGAATGGTTGCGGGAATTGGCTTTCGACGTGCTGGACCTGCAGCGGGTCACCCTGGTCGGACAGGACTGGGGTGGCTTGATCGGGCTGCGGCTGGCCGCCGAACATCCCGAGCGCTTCAGCAAGCTGGTCGTCGCCAACACCGGTCTGCCCACCGGCGACATACCGATGCCGGAAATCTGGTGGCAGTTCCGCCAGGCGATCCAGAGTGCACCGACGATCGACGTCGGCCGGTTCGTGCAAGGGGGCTGCCGGCGGCCGATGAGCGACGAGGTCCGCGCGGCCTACGACGCGCCGTTCCCCGACGACAGCTACTGCGCGGCACCGCGGGCCATGCCCGGCCTGGTGCCGACCTCGCCCGACGACCCTGCCGCGCCGGCCAACCGGTCCGCATGGGCGGCGCTGTGCGCGAGCTCGACGCCGATGCTGGTCGCATTCAGCGACAGCGATCCGATCACCGGCGGCATGGCCCCGATCTTCCAGCGCGAAATGGCGGGTGCACAAGGCATCGACCACCCGGTCGTCCGCAACGCGGGCCACTTCCTCCAAGAGGACGCCGGCGAGGAGCTCGCCGGATACATCGTCGACTTCTTGGGTGGATGAGGCCTCGGCAGCTGAGCCGTCAGCACGACACCGCGATGCTGAACGTCTACCGCCGCGCCCCCGCCGCCGCGTTGTCGTCGTCGCGGCACCGTAGCCACCTGCAATTTCTTTCGCACCGGCAGAATGCAAATATGTCTGCCACGTCGAGTGTCGCCGGGCCGCAGGAACTCCTGCTGCAACTACTGGACCCGGCAAACCGGGCCAACCCGTATCGCGGTGTACGAGCAGTTCCGGGACCGCGGGCCGATGCAGGTGCCGAACGGCAATCTCACCGTCTTCTCGTCCTACCGCGACTGTGACGAGGCGTTGCGGCATCCGTCGTCGTCGGTCGACCGGCTCAACTCGACGATGGCCAAACGCTTCGTGGCCGACGGTGCGACGTTGCGACCGCAGGGGCCGCCGATGTTCCTGTTTCTCGATCCGCCCGATCACACCCGGCTGCGCAAACTGGTCAGCAAGGCGTTCGTGCCCAAGGTGGTCAACGAGTTGACGCCGCACATCACCGAACTGGTCGACGGGTTGCTGGACCGCGCCGCCCAGCAAGGCCGCTTCGATGCGGTCAGCGATCTGGCCTATCCGCTTCCGGTGACGGTCATCTGCCGGCTGCTGGGGGTTCCGCTGGAGGACGAGGCGGAGTTCAGCCGCGCTTCGGCGTTGCTGGCGCAGGCGCTCGATCCGTTCTTCATGGTCACCGGCGCACCGGCCGGTGGCATGGACGAGCGGATTCGGGCCGGGCAGTGGCTGCGTGGATACCTGCACGACCTGATCGCGCAGCACCGCGCGCGTCCCGGCGACGATCTGATGTCGAGGCTGATCGCGGTCGAAGAGTCCGGCGACCAGCTGGCCGAAGACGAGATCGTGTCGACCTGCAGCCTGTTGCTGATCGCCGGTCACGAGACCACCGTGAACCTGATCTCCAACGGGATGCTGGCAATGCTGCGCGACCGGTCGCAGTGGACGGCCCTGGGGGCCGACGCTGAACGTGCGCCGGCGGTCGTCGAGGAAACGCTGCGCTACGACCCGCCGGTGCAATTGGTGGCTCGAATTGCCGCTGACGACATGACAATTGGCGACACCCACGTCGTCAAGGGCGACACGATGGTGCTGCTGCTGGCCGCGGCTCAGCACGACGCGAGCGAGTTCGACCAACCGGCGACCTTCGATCCCGATCGAAAAGCCTTCCGGCACTTGTCCTTCGGACGTGGACTGCATTACTGCCTGGGTGCACCGCTGGCCCGGCTGGAGGCCGCGATCGCGTTGTCAGCGGTGACGGCGCGCTTCCCGGAAGCGCGCCTGGACGGTGAACCGGTCTACAAGCCCAACGTCACGTTGCGCGGGCTGGCGTCACTGGAGGTCGTGGTCTGAACTGTCGGCGAGTCAGTCGCGCGGCGTCGCCGGGCCGGTGGGCGTCAGTGCGACGACCGGAATGACCCGCGACGTCTTGCTCTCGTAGTCGGCGAATCCCGGATACCGCTGTGCCTGCAGCGCGTACTTCTCGTCGCGCTCAGCACCCTCCAACTCGGTGGCATGCACGTCGACGATGTCGTCGCCGACCTCGATGCGAGCGTCCGGATTGGCTTTCAGATTCCAGTACCAGGCGGGGTTGTTGTCGGCGCCGGCGTAGGAGGCGAAGATCAAATATCGGTCGCCGTCGGCCTGATACATCATGATGTTGGTCCTCGGCTGCCCGCTGCGAGCACCGACGGTGTGCAGGACGACCAGCGGGGCACCCTCGAAGTTGCCGCCCACCCGACCGTGATTCGCGCGGAACTCGGCGATATTACGTTCGTTGAAGTCGTTGCCGTCAGTCATTTGCGCCGCTCCTCCTCCTCGCGTTGCTCGGCATCGTCGCCGGCGCGCATGTCAGCCAGTCTTCCCGGTTGAGCCGAGCCCGGGAACAATATCGCCGAGGCTGAACGTGATGGGACTGTCGAGTTGCGCGTAGGTGCATGACGCGGGCTCGCGGTCAGGCCGCCAGCGATTGAACTGGGCGGTGTGCCGGAACCGCTCACCTTCCATGTGGTCGTAGCGCACCTCGACGACGCGGTCGGGTCGCAGCGGCACGAACGACAGGTCCTTGCCGGCGTTCCAGCGGGAGAACTCGTTCTTGCGTGGTGTGCGCTCGCCCGCTTCGTGAGCCGCCCAATTCCACGGGTGATCGTCGAAACTCGTCACCAACGGCTGCAATTCGGCGAACAGTCGCCGGCGTTCGGCCATCGGGAAAGCACCGATCACGCCGACCGACGCCAGCGTCCCGTCGTCCTTGTACAGCCCGAGCAACAGCGAGCCGATCGCATCGTTGCCGGATTTGTGCACGCGATAACCGGCGACCACGCAGTCCGCGGTGCGCTCGTGCTTGATCTTGAACATGACGCGCTTGTCCGGCTGATAGGTGATCGTCAACGGTTTGGCGATGACGCCGTCGAGACCGGCCCCCTCGAACTCGTCGAACCAGCTCTGTGCGGTGGCCAGATCCGTCGTCGCGGGGGTGACGTGCATCGACGGACCCGACCCGGCCAGCGCATCGACGAGCGCTGCGCGTCGTTCGGAAAACGGCCGCACGGTGAAGTCGTCGTCGCCGAGGGCGAGCAGATCGAACGCGATGAACGACGCGGGCGTCTTCTCGGCCAGCATCCGCACCCGCGAATCGGCCGGATGGATGCGCTGCTGCAGCGCCTCGAAATCCAGGCCGTGGTCGGTGGCGATGACGATCTCGCCGTCGATCACGCAGCGCTCCGGCAACTCGGCGGTGGCCGCGGCGACCAACTCGGGGAAATACCGGGTCATCGGTTTCTCGTTGCGGCTGCCGACCTCCACCTGATCGCCGTCGCGAAAAAGAATCGACCTGAACCCGTCCCACTTGGGCTCATATGAGGCGTCCGGCGGGATCGATTTCACCGATTTGGCCAGCATCGGCGAAACCGGCGGCATCACAGGCAGGTCCATCACCACATTGTGCTGGAACCCTGTGCTGGAATCGGGAGATGGCATCGCCAGCGGAGGAAATCGACGTCGACGGGATCGCGGTTCGGCTGACCAATCCCGACAAGGTGTACTTCCCGAAGCTGGGAGCGCAGGCGGCACCAAGCGTCACGCTCGTCGACTACTACCGCGCCGTCGCGGCGGGCCCGATGCTGGCTTCGTTGCGAGACCGCCCGACGCATCTGCAGCGTTTCCCCGACGGCATCGACGGCGAGGAGATCTACCAGAAACGCATTCCGCAACACCATCCCGACTACCTGGAGACCTGCCGGATCACGTTCCCGTCGGGACGGACCGCCGACGCGCTGCGGGTGACCCACCCCGCCGCGATCGTGTGGGCCGCGCAGATGGGCACGATCACGCTGCACCCGTGGCAGGTCCGCTGCCCCGATGCCGAGCACCCCGACGAACTGCGCGTTGACCTGGACCCGCAACCCGGCACCGGCTTCGCCGAAGCACGATCCGTCGCCGTCGACGTGCTGCGGCCGCTGCTCGACGAACTGGGGCTGGTGGGTTATCCCAAAACCTCCGGCGGTCGAGGCGTCCACGTGTTCCTGCGGATCGCAACCGACTGGGATTTCATTCAGGTGCGTCGCGCCGGCATCGCGCTGGCCCGCGAGGTGGAGCGTCGTGCGCCAGATGCGGTGACGACGTCGTGGTGGAAGGAAGAACGCGGCAAGCGCATCTTCATCGACTTCAACCAGAACGCCCGTGACCGCACATTCGCGTCGGCTTATTCGGTGCGGCGCACCGCAATTGCGACGGTGTCGATGCCGCTGCGCTGGGACGATCTGGCTAATGCGAACCCCGACGACTATACGATCGCGACCGCGGCCGAGCTGGTGGCCAACCGCGATGACCCGTGGGCCGATATCGACTCGGTCCAGCAGTCGATCGAACCGCTACTGGAAATGGTCGCCGCCGACGAAGAGCGCGGGCTGGGCGATCTGCCCTATCCGCCCAATTATCCGAAGATGCCGGGCGAACCGAAACGTGTTCAGCCGAGCAAAGATACCGACCGGAAGAAGTAGCGCTAGAGCCGACCGGCTACGAACGTCGCAGCCTGGTTTGTCATCCCGTTCTGGTCGTATAAATGATGTGCGGCCTCGTTCTTGCCTTCAGAGCAGTAGGGGTCGTCGGGAACGCACAGGTCAATCGTCTTGGGGCGGTAAAGGGGGCTGAGTCTATGGAGCTGGCCGCCCACAAGCGTGCTCGCGAGTGTGCTTTGCGGATTGCCGAAGAGGGCGACCGCGGCAACATGATCAGCCACCTCTGGCGGCAGCTCGTCGGTGGCCACATCGATCACGTAGGCGCCCTGGGAATATCCACTGAGCACGATTCTGGTGTTGGGGCAGTTCGCAACCGTGGATTGGACATGAGCACGCGCGTCGTCGGCTCCGGCTGACGAACTCCTGACGAGATCGTCTGTGGCGGGATAGCGGACCCCATAGACCTCCAGGGATCGCCCAGCAATTTCCGGCCTGAGCGATTCGATGAATGCTTGCCCGATACTGCCGGGGCCGGGAGGTTCATCGGTGCCGCGCGCGGACACCACCTCAACGTCGGGGCACCCATCTGCAGCGGCGACAGGAACGCCCGCAGGAGCGGTGAGAAAGGCCAAAGCCAGCAGTGGCGCCACACCAAGGATGCGACCGACGTAGCGTGCGCTCACGGGCAGATGCTCAATTCGCTCGGCAAAGATGCGCTAGAGCTTCTGCGCCACGAAGGTCGCGGCCTGGTTGGTCGCATCGGGGACATAACCCAGGTGCGCGATGATGGTGCCGCCCTCGGCGCAGATGTTGTCGTTGGGGAGGCAGATGTCGATGGTCTTCGGGCTGTAGCTGGGGTCGAGCGCCGGAATCTGGTTGTCCGCCAGACCCTTTGCGTAGCTGCTCTGCGGGTTTCCGAACAGGGCAACGGCGGCAACGTGATTGGCGACCTGCGGGGACAGCTGGTGGCTGGTCAGGTCGGCCACACCCGCGCCCTGCGAATACCCGCCAATCACGACCTTCGTCTTGGGGCAGCTGGCAACGGTGTTCTGCACATGGGCGACCTCGTCGGCGGCGCCGACCTTGGCGCTGTTGGCGTAATCGGTGGTCGACGGGTAGTTGACCGGATAGAGATCCACCGTCTTGCCGGGAAGTTGTGAGGTCAGCGAGTCGAAGAAGGCCTGGCCGGGCCCGCCGGGACCGACGGGCTCACCGGTGCCGCGGGCGAACACCACTTCGGCGTCCGGGCATCCATCGGCTGCGGCGACAGGAACGCCGGCAGGAGCGGTGAGAAAGGCCAAAACCATCAGTGGCGCACCGGCAACGATGCGACCGACGCTGCGTCTAGTCATGACCCGAATGTTGCCATCCTTTTGCCGACGGCGGGCGCGCTACTGGTCTTCCAGCAGCCTGAGCGGGTGCAGACCGTCGACCGCGCCGACGAATGGCGGATGGATGCTGTAGCCGAGCATGCGGCGGAGGTCGTCGGACACCGTCCGCGCGGTCTCCCGCGACACCGACAGGGTGAAGGCCTCCATCGGTCGCAGCCACGGTTGGCAGTACTGCGCGGTGACGGCCAGGCGGTCGGCGGTGCTGGAGTTGGCCCCGCCGCCGTGCCAGAGGGTGCCGACGAAGAACACACACGAGCCGGCCGGCATGACGACCGGCAGCGCCTCGTCGTCGGGCCCCGGCCGCCGCTTGCCCCAGGTGTGGCTACGCGGGTAAAGCACGGTCGCGCCGTTGTCGGCGGTGAAGTCATCGATCGCCCAGATCGTCGCGGCCGCTAACGGCTCGCGGGGACGGGGGACCGGGTAGAAGCCGTCGTCATGGTGGGCCAGCTGCGCGGCCTCACCGGGTTGAATGTTGATGGCCTGCAACGCCGAAAGCAGGTAGTTGGGCATCAGCAGCCGATCGAGCACGGCCAGCACCCGCGGATTGTCGACAAGTGAATCGCAGACCCGTGTTCTGCTCAGCACGCTGTACACCCGCTGAGTGTGCCGCCCCTCGAACGAGTTACGTCCGGTGTGCCCGAGCCACGGATTGACGACGTCGCGGATCTGCGCGCACTGCTCAGCGGTGAGCAGGTTCTCCCAGATGACGTAGCCGTCGCGGTCCAGCGCCGCCATATCGGCCTCGACCACAGCCGGGTCGACCGACGTTCCTCCGCTGGGCGTCCACTTGTACCGCAGCGCCAGATCGCCGCGAAGGTCTTCCAGCGTTGTGTCGGAGTCGTCGTGGGATTTCATCTGCAGTCGTCCTTGGCTATGACGACACAGTAAGCCGAGTCCGGGCCGGCGTCACGCGTTCGGGCCGCGACCGGCGCCCGAACGCTATAAAGGGAGGCGTGCCTACCAGCTTTCACGACGTGATCAAGTCCAAGTACCTGCTCCTGACCACCTTTACCAAGGACGGTCGGCCCAAGCCGACAGCGATCTGGGGTGTGCCGGAGGGCGACAAACTACTGGTGATCACCGACGACGGTTCGTGGAAAACCAAGCGGATCAAAAACACTCCGCGGGTGACGATCGCCAAGAGCGGATCGTTGGGCAAGCCCAAGAGCGACGACGTCGAAGGCATCGCCCGGGTGCTGCCGAAATCGGAGACCCGCCGGGTCTACAACGCGGTCCTCAAGCGGTACTGGTACCACGCCCCGTGGTTCTACGCGCACTCCGTCGTCCGAGGCGGAATCGACAAAGTTCACGTGGGCCTGGAGATCACGGCGCCCGTTGGTTAGCCAAGCTTCCCAGCCCGTGGGCGCAGCCTTTATCAGAGCGTTATAGTGACCGCATGCGTCTTTTTCGTCTGAGCCGTGCGGTTCGCGCCGGTCTCGCAGCGCTTGCGCTCAGTGCCGCCCCGATGTTCCTCCCGCACACCGCCCACGCGGATCCGCTGGGTCCGTGTGACGGCTGTACATCGAACGACTCGACCGAGGATTTCCCGATCCCGCGGCGGATGATCTCGACGACGTGCGACGCCGAGCAACTCCTCGCCGCCGCACGGGACTACTCGCCGGTCTACTACCAGCGGTACATGATCGACTTCAACAACCACCCGAACGTGAATCAGGCCGCCATCGACAAAGCGCACTGGTTTTACTCGCTGTCGCCGGCGGACCGCCGCGGTTACTCGGCCAACTTCTACGCGCCGCAGGCCGATCCGCTGTGGCTGGCGTGGCCCAACCACATGAAGATCTTCTGGAACAACAAGGGCGTCGTCGCCAAGGAAACCGAGAACTGCCAGAACTACCCGCGCGGCGACATGTCGGTGTGGAACTGGTCGTAGCCGTAACTAGCTCTTCTCGGTCATCAGACCGATGCAGACCGCGGTGACCAACCGCGACATCGCCGGCGGTGAAGTCGATCTTCCAATCGGGCGGAATGTCCGTCCGGTTCGCGTAGGCGTCCGCGAGCCTCTTCGGCGGGTTGGCGATCTGCCACAGCGGCGCTGCCAACGAGTACGACGCAAGCAGAACGTCGAATGCGCCCGAACGGCCCAGCGTCGGCAACGCATCCTCGATCGCATCGGTCAGCGAGAGCACGGCCGCGTTGCTGATCTGCTTGAACCCGAGGACCTGCTCGAGCTCGACCTCATGCTCGAGGTGCAGATGCAGGTTGGCGAGCAGATCGCAGAACAGTGGGTCGGCCGCGAGGCCGTAGGCCAGCGCGTCGGCAACCCGCGCCGGCGACATCGGGCCGGGCTCAGCCAGGCTCTCACACACGGTGTCGGAGAAGCGGGCCCAGCCTTCGGCGGCCAGATGCAGCAGCACTTCCTTGTGCGAGGTGAAGTAGCGACGTACCCCCGAATAATGCACGCCCGCGCGACTGGCGACGTCGGTCAAGGTCACCGACGCGACACCGGATTCCAGCGCCAGTGAGCGGGCGGCCTCCACCAGCGCCGCCGAGCGTTGACGTTTCTTGTCCTCGCTTCGGGCGCGCTGGAAGCTGAGCTGCGGCACCGCGCGAGGATAGCGCAGACGGGCGCATTGCGGGCCGCTGTAGAACCCGGTACCGTCCGTTTACGCACGTAACATGCGTTATATCTGGATCGGTATTTGAGCGCGAGATGGAGTCGACAGTTCGGGCTGCGAGCATGGTTTACTCGTCAGAGTTTGGTGGTGCCTCGATGCCCGCCGTCGCTCGGTCGAGACGACTGTCACGCAGACGCTGTGCGACGCCTCGCCGCGTTCGGAGTGCCGCCGGGTAGCGTGATTTGCCGACCGGTTGGTGAATGTTTTCACGCA
Organism: uncultured Actinomycetota bacterium; assembly: GCA_963815995.1. Taxonomy (GTDB): domain Bacteria; phylum Actinomycetota; class Actinomycetes; order Mycobacteriales; family Mycobacteriaceae; genus Mycobacterium. The sequence goes on along the minus strand of CAWFIR010000015.1, from coordinate 551,539 downwards.
GGTGAGGCGATGCCGACCGGTAACGCGGCGATGGGTGAAGGGAATTTCGATTTTCAGGGTGCTGGAGCGGACGTGGATCCCGCTCGTGATTGTGGTTGTGATCGGCCTCGGGGGTTTCACCGTGTGGCGGATTCACGGCATTTTCGGCTCTGAAAGGCGTCCTGCTTATTCCGACAGCGCGACCGACGACACTAAGCCTTTCAATCCCAAACGGATCACCTACGAGGTGTACGGCCCGCCGGGAAGCACAGCGGACATCAGCTATTTCGACACCAACGCCGATCCGCAGCACGTAGACGGCGCCACGCTGCCCTGGACGCTGAAGCTGACAACGAAGGCGGCGTCAGTCGTGGGAAACATTGTGGCGCAAGGCAACAGCAACACCCTGGGCTGCCGCATCATTGTCGACGACGTGGTTAAAGCCGAGCATGTCTCGCACGAGGTGAACGCCTTCACCTACTGCGTTCTCAAAGGCGCATGACCAACCACCAGCCGATCCCCGAGGGCGCCAAACCGCCTCGGCTCCCGAGGATGATCCATAAGTTTGCGCCGCTCGTCATCCTGGCGTGGTTGGGGATTATTTTCCTGCTGAGCGTGGCGGTCCCGCCGCTGGATCAAGTCGCCGAGCAACGCCAGGTTTCGCTGAGCCCCAAAGATGCACCCTCGGTGCAGGCGATGGAGATCACCGGAAAGCTATTCAAGGAGTCTGACTCCGACAATTTCGCGATGCTCGTTCTGGAAAGCGACAACAAACTCGGTGACGACGCCCACCGTTACTACGACAGCATCATCAAACAACTGCGAGCCGATCCGGCGCACATCCAGAACGTGCAGGACTTCTGGGGAGATCCGATCACCGCGCCGGGCGCGCAAAGCCCCGACGGCAAGGCCGTCTACGTCCAACTCAACCTCGCCGGCAACCAGGGCACCACGCTGGCCGAACAGTCGATAAAAGCCGTCCGGGACATCGTGAACGGGACATCCGGCGCCCAAGGGTGTGACGACCTACGTGACCGGCCCCTCGGCGCTGGTGTCGGACATGCACCACAGCGGCGACAGCACGCTCGTCAAGATCACCGCGGTGACCATGCTGGTGATTCTCACCATGCTGCTGCTGGTGTACCGCTCGGTGCGGACGGTGGTGTGCCTGCTGCTCACGGTATTCGTCGAATTGACCGCGGCCAGGGGGATAGTCGCGTTCCTCGGCTATCACCAGCTCATCGGGCTCTCCACCTTTGCCGTTAACCTGTTGGTATCGCTGGGAATTGCGGCGGGCACCGACTACGCCATCTTCTTCTTCGGCCGCTATCAAGAGGCACGCCAGCACGGCGAAGATCGTGAAACCGCGTTCTATACGACCTACCGCGGCGTCGCCCATGTGGTGCTCGCATCCGGTTTGACGATCGCCGGCGCTATCTTCTGCCTGAGCTTCTGCCGCATGCCGTACTTCCAAACCATCGGTGTGCCATGCGCAGTCGGCATGGTCGTCGCGGTCGCCGTGGCGCTGACACTGGTTCCGGCCGTGATCGTGGTCGGCGGTCGGTTCGGATTGTTCGACCCCCGACGCAGGATCCAGACCCGAGGCTGGCGGCGGGTAGGTACCGCGATCGTGCGCTGGCCGCTGCCCATTCTCGCTGCGGCGTGCGGGGTTGCGCTGATCGGACTGCTGACGCTGCCGGGATACCAGACCAGCTACAACGACCGGCTCTACATACCGCACGACATCGCCGCCAACAAGGGATACGACGCGGCGGAGCGGCACTTCTCCCAGGCCCGACTGATGCCGGAAGTCATGACGGTCGTGGCCGACCATGATCTGCGCGATCCGGCCGACTTCCTCGTCCTGGACAAACTGGCCAAGGGGATCTTCCGCGTGCCGGGAATCTCACGGGTGCAAGCGATTACGCGCCCGGAGGGCACCGCAATGGAGCACACGTCGATTCCGTTCCAGCTCAGCATGCAGAATGCCGGGCAGGTACAGACGATGAAGTTCCAGAAGGCCCGCATGGACGACATGCTCAAGCAGGCCGATGAGCTCGAGGACACCATGAACCGGATGAGGCACATGTACGGCCTCATGGTGCAACTCACCAACACCACGCACAAGATGGTCGGTGAGACGAAGGAAATGCAGGCGGTCACCGAGGAATTGCGCGATGACATCGCCAACTTCGAGGACACCTGGCGGCCGATTCGCAGCTACTTCTACTGGGAAAAGCACTGCTACGACATCCCGATCTGCTATTCGCTGCGATCCGTCTTCGATGCCGTCGACGGTGTCGACGAGATCGATGACAAGTTCCAGATCCTGACAAAAGACTTCGATCAGCTCGACTCGCTGATGCCGCAGCTGATCGTCGATTTCCCGCCGATGATCGACAGCATGGAGAACATGCGGACCATGATGCTGACCATGCACAGCACCATGTCCGGGATTTTCAATCAGATGGACGACATGAGCTCCAACGCGAACGCCATGGGTCACGCGTTCGACCAAGCGAAGAACGACGACTCGTTCTATCTGCCGCCAGAAGTCTTCCAGAACAAGGACTTCAAGCGAGCGTTGAAGAACTTCTTCTCGCCGGACGGCAAGGCCGTGCGCTTGATCATCTCGCATCGGGGCGATCCGGCATCGCCGGAGGGCCTCGCGCGGGTCGACTCGATCCGGCAGGCCGCCGAGGAGGCGCTCAAGGGCACTCCGATGGAAGACTCCAAGATCTACCTCGCCGGCACCGCCGCCACCTTCAAAGACTGGAAAGACGGCTCCAAATACGACCTGTGGATCGCCGGAATCGGTTCGCTCTGCCTGATTTTCATCATCATGCTGATCATCACCCGAAGCCTTGTCGCCGCTTTCGTGATCGTGGGCACCGTGGCGATCTCACTGGGTGCGTCCTTCGGCATGTCTGTGCTCGTCTGGCAATACTTCCTTGGCATCAAACTGCACTGGATGGTGCTGGCGATGTCGGTGATCGTCCTTCTTGCGGTCGGGTCCGACTACAACCTGTTGCTGGTATCCCGGTTGAAAGAGGAGATCCACGCCGGGCTCAAGACGGGCATTATCCGAGCGATGGGCAGCACCGGCAAGGTGGTGACGTCGGCCGGTCTGGTGTTCGCGTTCACCATGGCATCGATGGTGGTCAGTGACTTGCGCATCATCGGACAGGTGGGGACCACGATCGGTCTTGGTCTGTTGTTCGACACCCTGATCGTGCGGTCGTTCATGACGCCGTCCATCGCCGCGCTACTCGGACGGTGGTTCTGGTGGCCGATCCCGGTGCGACCTCGGCCGGCCAGCACCATGCTCCGCCCGAGCGGGCCCCGCCCGGCGGTGCGGTCGCTGCTCGGTACGAGTTTCGGCGAGGGTCAGGACGCCCACACCGCGCCGTTGCCGAAATCCACTTAGCGGCAGGGCATTCAGCCACCGTAGAGTCCGCCCAATGAGCCGCCGTAAAACCGGTTGGCAGACAACGGCCTTAGATCTGTTGGACGCCTTCGGCACCAGGGAGGGCGGCCACACGCCGGCGTCCCGTGGTTCAAGGTGGACGACGGGACACTGTTTTTCGCCCGGAACCTGATGTGAGGCACGGTCGTCAGGCCGACCGAAGACCACCGAATCAGGCTGCCGCTCAAGGCAACTAGTGTCCTGAGTCATTAGTTCGAAAACAGCTCGTCCGTCACGACGAAGCCCCATCGAGATTGACGTTGGCGCGCACAAGTGCGAGTGAACAGCATGCTAGCGTCGATTTCGCTCAGCTAAGCCTCGCGTTCACCGCGACAAGTAGGCCAGCAGCTGACCGCCGAATCAGCTTGCGGCGCAAGGTAACTAAACCTTCTCCACTACTCCGGCTTCAGTTTCGTCTTCGATGTCACGGTGTATCAGCTCACGCACCGCAGGGCGCGAGCCATACGGCCGCAGCATGACGCTGGCCGGGCGCGGACGCACATGCTGCGGCCACCAGAACCAGCGTCCCAGCAGGGTGGCCAGTGACGGCGTCATGAACGACCGCACGATCAGGGTGTCGAACAGCAGACCCAGCGCGATCGTCGTCCCCACCTGGGCCATCACCTTCAGCGGACTGAAGGCGAAGGTAGCCATGGTGGCGGCGAACACCAGACCGGCAGAGGTCACCACCGAGCCCGAGCCGGCCATCGCACGAATCGTGCCCGTCTTGAGTCCGGCGTGAATTTCTTCTTTGAACCGGGATATCAGCAGCAGGTTGTAGTCCGATCCGACCGCCAACAGCAGGATGATCGCCATCGCCAGCACCATCCAGTGCAGCTTCATCCCGAGGATGTACTGCCAGAGCAGCACGGAGAGCCCGAACGAGGCGCCGAGCGAGAGCAGCACAGTACCGACAATCACGAAGGCCGCGACAACGCTGCGGGTGATGACCAGCATGATGATGAAAATCAATGTGGCCGCGGCAATTCCGGCGATCAACAGGTCGATGTTGGACCCGTCGTGCATGTCCTTGTACGTCGCGGCCGTGCCGCCCAGGTAAACCTTGGAGCCCTCCCACGGGGTGCCCTTGATCGCCTCGTGCACGGCTTGCTTGATCGGTTGGATGTGGCTGACGCCTTCAGGAGTCGCCGGGTCGCCTTCGTGCGAGATGATCAACCGGACAGCATGACCGTCGGGCGACATGAACTGCTTGAGACCGCGTGCGAAATCCGGGCTCTTGAACGCCTCCGGCGGAAGATAGAACGTGTCGTCGTTCTTCGCTTTGTCGAACGCATCGCCTTGGGCGGTGGCGTTGTCGGACTGCGCTTTCGCCTGTTGGTTCAGCCCATTCGTGGTCGCATAGTTCGACATGATGGTGTCGAGATTGTGCTGCTGGCTCTCGATTTGCGGTGGTATCAGCGCCACCAGCTTCGGCTGAATCTGATCCAGCTTGTCGAGATTCGCGCTGAGATTCTCGATGTTCTCGCTGACCTGGTCGATGCCGTCAAGAGCGTTGAATATCGACCGCACCGCCCAGCACAGCGGTACGTCGTAGCAGTGCTTCTCCCAGTAGAACCCGCTGCGGATTGGCCGGAAGAAATCATCGAAGTTGGCGATGTCGTCACGCAACGACTCGGTGATCTTCACGGTTTCTTTTGTGAGCTTGGTGGTTTCGTGCGTGGTGTTGCTGAGGTCCTGCGTAACCTGCATCTGCTCATGCAGAGTTGCCATGGTTTTCTGAAGCTCGGCCGCTTGCTTGAGCAGGTTCTTCGCCTGCTCCTCCTGGTAATGCTGGGTCTGGATCCGGCCCGCGGCTTGCGCGCCCATCTGAAAACCGAGGGTGCTGTGGTCGAGTGGCGTGCCCAGCGGCCTGGTAATCGTCTGCACGCGACCGATACCCGGGATGTGGAAGACCGCTTTTGCGACCTTGTCCAGCACGATGAAGTCAGCCGAGTTACGCAAGTCGTGATCGGTCTCGATCATCAGCAATTCGGGGTTCAGCCGAGCCTGGTTGAAATGCCGGTCGGCGGCCGCGTAGCCCACGTTGGCCGGGGTCTCTGCCGGCAGGAAGTGACGGCTGTCGTAGTCCGTTTCATAGCCCGGAAGGGCAAGCAGGCCGACAAGGGCGATCGCGATCGTCACCGCGAGAACCGGTGCGGGCCAACGCACGATGGCGGTGCCGATGCGACGCCATCCCCGGGTTTGCAGCTTTCGCTTGGGGTCCATCAGCTTGAAGAACGAAGCCACTGTCAGCACCGCTGGGCCCAGGGTCAAGGCAGCGAAGACCGCGACCAGCATGCCGACGGCACAAGGCACGCCCAGTGACTGGAAATACGGCAACCGGCAGAAGCTCAGGCAGTACATCGCGCCGGCGATGGTCAGCCCCGACCCCAGCACGACATGCGCGGTGCTGTGGAACATCGTGTAATACGCCTCTTCACGCGTCTCGCCAAGACCGCGGGCCTCGTGGTAGCGGCCGACGAGAAAAATCGCGTAGTCCGTTCCTGCGGCGATCGCCAATAGCACCAGCATGTTGTTGGCGAACGTGGAAAGCCCCATGATGCCGTAGTTCCCCAGCGTCGCGACGACACCGCGGGCCGCTAGCAATTCGACGAACACCATGAACAGCATGATCAGAACGATGCTGACCGACCGATAGACGAATAGCAGCATCACCAGAATCACGAGGATGGTGACGAGGGTGACTTTCGCGACGCCCTTCTCGCCCGCGTGGGACTGATCGGCGATCAGCGGACCCGCCCCGGTGACGTAGGCCTTGATTCCCGGCGGCGCAGGCACCGAGTTCACGATCTTGCGTACAGCCTCGCTGGACTCGGTGGACAAACCGCTGCCCATGTTGCCAGCGAGGTAGACCTGGACGTACGCGGCCTTTTGGTCGTGGCTCTGGGATCCCGCGGCGGTCAGCGGATCACTCCAGAAATCCTGGATGTGCTGAACGTGTTTCTTGTCTTGCTCGAGTCGCTTCACGATCTCGTCGTAATAGCGGTGCGCTTCCGCCCCTAGCGGCTTGTCGCCCTCCAGGAGGACCATCGCCGAGCTGTCGGAATCGAACTCTTTGAATGTTTTTCCGACGCGCATCTGCGACTGGAACGACACCGCGTCTCTGGGACTCTGCGACACCGAGTGGTTCTTGGAGACGACCTCCAGCTGCGGCGCGATGGTATTCGTGACGAACACAATGCCCAGCCACACCAGCACGATCGGCAACGCAAGCCGATGGATCCACTTCGGCAGGAACGGCGGGATCAGCGGTTGGTCGACGCGCGGCGTGGCCTCGGTGGTTTCGCTCATGCGGACTTGTCCAGGCAGTAGACAAAGGCATTCACTGATTCGTTGGCGTCCGAGCGATTCGGGCTCTTGATGACGTCACCGCTCCCGTCGTGCTTGTTCACGACGAACCGGCAGGCGATCCAACTGCCGTCTCCTTGCGCTACCAGGTTGGCCGGGATGCCGGGTTTGGTTGAACTCAAGACTTTGCTCCAGGGCAACGGCACGTTGAGGGCCTGCTGCGGATGGGTGTTTTCGTCGAGGTAGTTGATGGTTGCCGTGCTTCCCGGTGAGCCCCAGACCTCGAGTGTGATCGTCTTGGCGTTGAACTCGTCGAGGACCTCGCCCGACGTGCCGCCACCGAACGAGCCTTTGTGAATGCCGAAGACACCGTGCAACCGGTGGACGACGAATCCGGACAGCGCGACGACAGCCACGACCGTGAGCACGAGCCAGAAGCGGGTAAACAGACCGGACAAGCCGCGCCGTTTGGCCGCTCGGGGTGCGGGCTGCTTGTCTCCGGTGGAGCCCTGGGTCGCCAACGGCTCGGTCCTCGGCTCGGTGGTCGTCATGGCGCTTCTTCCAATTTCTGAACCTGGTGCGAAGGGTGCTCAACTAGTTAGCCTGTGTGTAACCTTAGCTACTCTAACGGGAATAGGCGACTAGAAAGAAACCGGCCACGGCGGGTGTTCAAGACCGTCAGCGCGAGTCCGGATCCGTGGCTCGGCTGGGCGAGGAGGATCGGTGACGATGGGTGCCAGGACGACAGTTCGACACAGATTCAACAAAGGTACTATTCAGCCCATGAAAGTCACAGGTCTTGCGGTCGCCGCCATCGTCGCGGCAATCAGCCTGTCTGCGCCGGCATACGCCGATCCGGACACCGATTTCGACAACCAACTCGGTCGGTTCGGCATCTACGGGCCGCACGACTACAACCCGTACCTGGCCAAGATCGTCTGCCACCGACTCGGTGTTGGTGTCGATCCCGACGCTGCGGCAGCCGCACACTTTCTCACCAACAACCTTCCCCGGGGTACCACGCAGGTGCAGACCTACCAGTTCCTCGGTACCGCCATCGCCCAGTACTGCCCTGACCTTCAGGGCAAGCTCCAAAACATCCCTGCGCGTTAGGTTCTGACGAACCCTCGCGGCAGCGTCAGCGGTAGATCGGCGTACGTCGCAATGCCCGGCGCCGCGGCAACGACGGCCGGGATCGCGTTGATGGCGGGCACCGCCGTCATGATGTGTCCGAGGTCCATGAATTCCTCGATGGTGGTGGCCTCGAAGTACGGCGGCGGCAGGAAACCGACCTTGGTGGTCACCGTCGGCTGACCGTCGACCTGGATGACCCAGCCATCGCCGTCGATTTTCCAGTCCGGTTCCAGCGTCTGGCCTTTGCGCCACCGGACATTGAGGTCGATGACGGTTTTGCCGTCGAGGATGCCCTGCCAGCTGATGTAAACGCCGGCCACACATCCGGCCGGGATCGTCCACGACGCCATCTCGAGATCCGCTGTGGTCTGGGCGAATTCGGCCTCGCACCGGATGTCGTCGAGTTCGATGCCGAGAGCGTCGCCCACCAGCGCAACGGCCTCACCGAAGATCGCGGTGCCCTTGGCGGCCATCGCCTGCAGGTCCGGGTGATCGATCGGCTGGCCGAAGCCCACCGGCTTCTCGGTTTCCGGTGAGTCGTAGAACGTGGTGTCGGCGGCTTCGTTGACGGTGACCTTGTCGACCCGGTTGCACACCATCGCCGACACGATGGCCAGCAGCTCGGCGAAGCCGGGGCTCACGCCCGACCCGAACATCGTGGAGCCGCCCTGATCGCAGGCCTCGAGGATCCGGTCGCGGCCGTCGCCCAGGTTTCGCCCGGTGATGAACGACGCCGTGGTCACTACGTTGACGCCGGCCGACAGAATGCGGACCAGCTCATCGACGTTGATCCACATCGGGTTGTAGACAACGCAATCCGGCTTCAGCGCAAGCAGGGCGTCGATGTCGTTGGTGGCGGCAACCCCCAGCGGCGGGATGCCGACCAGCTCACCGGCGTCACGGCCGGCTTTCTCCGGCGACCAGGCGAAGCACCCCACCAATTCCAGCAGGGGATTGTCCGCGATCGATTTGAGGGAGCTCTTGCCGACGTTTCCGGTGTTCCACTGAACTACTCGATAAGTGTTTGGCACTCGCTCAGCATAGGGAAGGGCGGCCGAGTCGGGAATGGCATCTCACCGTTCGCGGCGTGCTGCCGCCTGATCGACACCTGGCTGGATTCGACGGCCGGCTCATTCGTCGACGGCGACGCCGCGGCGCGAACGCCGACGCCGATGTGACACCTTTCCGGTCGGCCGCCGATTGCGCAGGCCACCCGCCGACTCGTCGGCAACGGTGTCGTCTGCGTCTTCGACGGCGGGCGCTTCTTCGGCCGTCGACTCGGCTTCCACCGCAGCCGACTCGACCTCGGGGCTTTCATCGGCGTCGTCGTCTTGAGGTTCGTCGCCGTGTTCGGCGGTCTCGGCGTCGTCGTCAGCCGCTGTGGCCTCGTCGGAGTCTTCGCCGTCCGCATCCGCGCTGTCTTCGGCTTCGTCGTCCGACTTGCGGCGGCGGCGTTGCTTCTTCTCTTTCTTGGGCTTCAACGGTTTCGGCGGAGGCGGCGGCAGTTCGGCGACGAACGACAGGTAGAAGGTCAAGATGCCGAGCACCGCGATCGCGGCCGCGGCACCGTAAATGCCGAACAGCCACTGGCCGACGCTGTCCAGGTTCAGCCAGATTTCGCTGATCGCCGTGCCGACGATCAGCACGCCGGCTACCACGTGGGCCACCACCGACCAGGTGCGCAGCGTCAACGCGAGCGCGGGTGTGCCGAACTCGGGCTTGCGCGACTGCAGCAGCGTGAACACCACCGGCAGCGCTGCCAGCGCGATCACCACGCCGGCGATGATCCGCGCCGCGGTCCCCAGAGCGTGTGAGGTGTCGCCCATCAACTCGGGCCACCGCGGCAACACGAAGAAGAAGTAGAGGACGCCGGCAGCGATCCGAAGCCGTCGCGTGCCAGAAAGTGGCGGCCCTGCGTCCCATGCCCCTCCTCGAGCTGGTAATCCGGAGTGGCCAGACCCTACCAATCAGGCCTGGTCACATCCCGGACTAAGTGCGGAGGATGCGGGATTTGAACCCGCGAGGGCTATTAACCCAACCCGCGTTCCAGGCGAGCGCCATAGGCCACTAGGCGAATCCTCCGTCGGCCATGGTAGCCGAGCGCTGGTCAGGGTCTTCGGGCGATCGAACCGGAGCCGGGTACTAGACTCTCGGTGGACCCCGCGCGGCGTCCATCCTGTGAACTCCCCCAGGGCCGGAAGGCAGCAAGGGTCAATGGGCTCTGGCGGGTGCGCGGGGTCCCCTATGTCGATCTGAAAGGCGGATGGTGTCGTACGGCTCGTTCAGTTCCCTAGGCCGTACCGATCTCGAGGCGTTGCATGCCCGCCATCAGCAGGACTACGCCGAGCTGCAATCCAAGAAGCTCGCCCTCGACCTCACTCGCGGAAAGCCTTGCAGCGAGCAGCTTGATCTGTCCAACGCTCTGCTGAGCCTGCCCGGGTCTGACTACCGCGACGGCGAGGGCACCGACACCCGCAATTACGGCGGGCAGCACGGCCTCCCCGAACTGCGCGCCATCTTCGGCGAGCTGCTCGGCATCCCGGTGCAAAACCTGATCGCCGGCAACAACGCCAGCCTTGAACTGATGCACGACGTCATCACGTTCTCGATGCTGCACGGCGGGGTGGATTCGCCGCGGGCATGGAAAGACGAACCCGAGGTCAAGTTCCTCTGCCCGGTGCCCGGCTACGACCGGCACTTCGCCATCACCGAAACCCTCGGCATCGAGATGATCCCGATCCCGATGCGCGAGGACGGCCCGGATGTCGATCTGATCGAAGAGCTGGTCGCCGTCGATCCGGCGATCAAAGGGTTGTGGGCTGTCCCGGTCTTCGCCAACCCCACCGGCATCACCTACTCGTGGGAAACCGTGCGACGGCTTGTCCAGATGAAAACGGCCGCTGAGGATTTCCGGCTTTTCTGGGACAACGCATACGCGGTGCACACCCTGACGCTGGACTTCATCCGCCAGATCGACGTGCTGGGCCTGGCCGCCGCTGCGGGCAACCCCAACCGTCCGTACGTGTTCGCGTCGACGTCGAAGATCACCTTCGCCGGCGCCGGCGTCAGCTTCTTCGGCGGATCGCTGGGCAACATCGCCTGGTATCTGCAATACGGCGGTAAGAAGTCGATCGGGCCGGACAAGATCAACCAACTCAGGCACCTGCGCTTCTTCGGCGACGCCGACGGTGTCCGGTTGCAGATGCTGCGTCACCAGCAACTGCTGGCGCCCAAGTTCGCCCTGGCGCTGGAGATTTTGGACAAGCGGCTCAGCGAATCCAAGATCGCCTCCTGGAACGAGCCCGAAGGCGGCTACTTCATCAGCCTCGACGTGCTGCCCGGCACGGCGCGGCGCACGGTCGCGCTGGCCAAGGACGCGGGTATCGCCGTCACCGAGGCGGGCGCGTCGTTCCCGTACCGGAAAGACCCGGACGACAAGAACATCCGGATCGCGCCGACGTTCCCGCCGGTGTCCGATCTGAACAACGCCATCGACGGGCTGGCGACGTGCGCATTGCTGGCCGCGACCGAGTCGTTGCTGCACCACAGTTAGCTCGCGTCAGCCCGCCTCGGTAGCGTGAGCGACCGTGGCCCTCTACCGCAAGTACCGACCGGCGACCTTCGCCGAGGTGGTGGGGCAGGAACATGTCACCGAGCCGCTGTCGACCGCGTTGACGGCGGGCCGAATCAACCACGCATACCTGTTCTCCGGTCCGCGTGGCTGCGGCAAGACGTCGTCGGCGCGCATCCTGGCCCGCTCGTTGAACTGCGAGCAGGGGCCGACGGCCACGCCATGCGGCGTCTGCGATTCCTGCGTCGGGCTGGCGCCCAACGGGCCCGGCAGCATCGACGTCGTCGAACTTGACGCAGCCAGCCACGGTGGCGTGGACGACACCCGTGAGCTGAGAGACCGTGCGTTCTACGCGCCGGCCCAGTCGCGCTATCGGGTGTTCATCGTCGACGAGGCGCACATGGTCACCACTGCCGGCTTCAACGCGCTGCTCAAGATCGTCGAGGAGCCGCCCGACCATCTGATCTTCATCTTCGCCACCACCGAGCCGGAGAAAGTGCTGCCGACCATCCGCTCGCGCACCCACCACTATCCGTTCCGGCTGCTGCCACCGCGGACCATGCGAGGGCTGATCGAGCGGATCTGCGCCCAAGAGGATGTGGTCGTCGACGACGTCGTGTACCCGCTGGTGATCCGGGCCGGCGGCGGTTCTCCCCGTGACACGTTGTCGGTGCTCGACCAGTTGCTGGCCGGCGCCGAAGGAAATCGAGTGACCTACCAGCGCGCACTGGGCTTGCTGGGTGCCACCGATGTGGCGTTGATCGACGAGGCCGTCGACGCGCTCGGGGCCGGGGATGCAGCGGCGCTGTTCGGGGCGGTGGAATCGGTGATCGACGCCGGCCACGACCCCCGCCGATTTGCCACCGACCTATTGGAGCGGTTCCGCGATTTGCTTGTGCTGCAAGTAATTCCGGACGCTACCTCGCGGGGGGTGGTAGACGCCCCCGAAGACGTGCTGGAGCGAATGCGTGAGCAAGCGACCCGGATCGGTCGTGCGACGCTGACCCGCTATGCCGAGGTCGTGCATGCCGGCCTGACCGAGATGCGGGGGGCGACGGCGCCGCGGCTGCTGCTCGAAGTGATCTGCGCGCGGCTACTGCTGCCGTCGGCCAGCGATGCCGAATCGGCTCTGCTGCAACGTGTCGAGCGGATCGAGACCCGACTGGACATGTCGATTCCGGACGACGAGAAGCCAGCGCGGTCCGCGCCTGTGCGGCGATCGGAACCCGCGCCGACGCCCCCGTCGCCACCTGTTGCGGTGGCCGAACCGGCGCCCACAGCGTCGCCCGCGGCGGTCCCCGAGCCGACGCCGGAGCCGAGCCCACCCGAGTCCGAGCCCGTCGTGTCCGAAGAGGTCCCGGTCGTTGCGGGCTCGGCCGAGCCGAATGCGGCGGCGGTCCGCACGTTGTGGCCGACGGTGCGCGACAAGGTCCGCCAACGTAGTCGCACCACCGAAGTGATGCTGGCCGGTGCCACCGTGCGGGCGGTCGAAGGCAACACCTTGGTGCTGAGCCACGAATCGGCACCCCTGGCCAAGCGGTTGAGCGAACAGCGCAATGCCGATGTCATCGCCGAAGCCCTCAAAGATGCGTTGGGTGTGGACTGGCAGGTGCGGTGTGAAGCCGTCGCTGCGACCCCGGCACCCGAGGCGCCGGGCGCGGCGCCGCGTCCGGTCGAGCGGCCGTCGCGCAGGATGGTTCCGCCGCCGCCCCCGCCGACCGAAGCGCCGGCCGACTCGGATACTGACGCACGGGCCGAAGAAGAGAGCATGCTCGCCGAAGCCGGTCAGGACGACGCGTCGACACCGCGCCGCGATCCCGAAGAGGCGGCTCTCGAGCTGCTGCACAACGAGCTGGGCGCACGCCGCATCGATAACGGCTAGCCACGCCGAATGGCTAGGAGCCGAGCTGACGCCTCGCCTAACGACTGCCCACCTGTCAATGTCCAATTAGTTGGATAAATCGCCTCAGTTTAGACGTGAAATAGACCATAGGTCATCATACAGCTGATTAATCAGTCAAAAAGTATGTAATACTCGGGAAATGACCACGCCCAGTATTCGGTCTGTTAAAGCTGCGATTGGCACATCAGCCATATATGAGCTGAACCGCCGCAATGTCGTCGACACCAGCGACCTTCCCCACCCGCCGTATCGAGTGCCGTTCCTCGGTGACGTGCTGGGTCTGAATCCACGCACTCCCTTCCAGTCCTCGCTGCCGCAGACGCGAAAATTGGGGCCGATCTCAGTGCGCAAGATGCTCGGCACCGAGATGGTCGCGGTAAGCGGACTCGACCTGGTCGCGGAGGTCCACGACGAGTCCCGCTTCGGCAAGCACGTCGGCCATCACCTGACACCGCTGCGCGAGGTCATCGGCGACGCGCTGATCACCGTCGAGACCGACAACCCGAATTGGAAGCTGGCGCACGACATTCTCAAGCCGGCATTCAGCCGCGAGGCGATGCAGGGCTATCACTCGATCATGCTGGAGGCGATCGGCGAGTTGCTCGATCGGTGGGACGGCGCCGCCGACAGCGGACGTCAGGTCGACGTCGCCGCGGACACGACGCGATTAGCGCTGGAATCCATCGGGCGTGCCGGATTCGGCTATTCGTTCGGTTCCCTCGATCGCCGTCGGCCACATCCTTTTATCTCCGCGATGAACCGCATGCTGAAATACTCCAGCTGGTCCACGTTCCCCCTGCTGACCCGGCTGCTTCGGCCGGCCATCCGTCGGTCGGGCGCGGTGATGGGACGCATCGTTGACGACGTGATCCGGGCACGCCGCGACGGCGTAGGTTCGGAGACACCGGACCTGCTGGATTTGATGCTGAATTCCGCACACCCCGTCACCGGCCGCAGCCTGGACCCGGTCAACATCCGTCAGCAGGTCATCACGTTCATTGTCGCCGGGCACGAAACAACCTCCGGTGCACTGTCTTTCGCGCTGTACTACCTCACTCAGAACCCCGAGGTCCTGGCCCGGGCCAAGGCAGAGGTGGACGCATTGTGGGGCACGCCTGACAAGCCCAAGCCGGCTTACGGCGACGTCGCGAAGCTGCGGTATGTCCGGGCGGTGCTCGACGAAGCCTTGCGGCTGTGGCCGACCGCACCCGGCTATCTCCGCGTCGCGCGCAGGGACACCGTGCTTGCCGGGCGGTACCGGATCAAGCGAGGGCAGTGGGTCCTGGTGGTGCTGCCACTCGTGCAACGCGACCCGCGGGTGTGGCCGGATCCCGAGCGGTTCGATCCCAACCGGTTTGCGCCTGGCCAGATGAAGAGCCGCGCGCACGCCTACAAGCCGTTCGGGACGGGTCAGCGAGCCTGCATCGGTCGCCAGTTCGCCCTGCACGAGGCGGTGTTAACGCTCGCCCTGATTCTTCACCGCTACGACCTGGCCGCGGAGAACGACTATAGGCTGAAGATCGCCGAGTCAATCACGTTGAAGCCCAGAGGATTTCGGCTTGGATTGACGAAGCGGGCCGCGTCGTCGCGAGTGCAGCCGATCGCCGGCCGCCTCAGCGCCTAGGGTTCGAGCGGCCACCTATACGCTGGTCCGCGATACAAGCCCGCGCAGAGGAGTTACGCCTAATGGGACACGTCAGTGCAGCCAGCACGATCCTGATCAACGCTGAGCCCGCCGCCGTGCTGACCGCCGTTGGTGACTACCGGGAAGTCCGGCCCAAGATCCTGTCCTCGCACTACCACGACTACCAGGTGCTTGAAGGTGGACAAGGGCAGGGAACCGTCGCCAGCTGGAAGCTGCAGGCAACCAAGTCACGCGTTCGCGACATCAAGGCCAGTGTCGATGTCGCCGGCCACGCCGTCATCGAAAAAGACGCCAACTCGACCTTGGTCACCAACTGGACGGTGGCTCCCGCCGGACCGGGCTCCAGCGTCACCGTGACCACCACGTGGAAGGGTGCCGGTGGCGTGAAGGGTTTCTTCGAGAAGACGTTCGCGCCGCTCGGTCTGAAGAAGATTCAGGCCGAGGTGCTGGCCAACCTGAAGCGGGAACTCGAGAGCTGAGCCGCTCAGTGCGCCGGTGTTTGGCCACCTAGGAAGGCGGCAACGCCCCTGACCACGGCGTCGGCATACTTCTGCCGGCCCTCGGGGCTTTCCATCAACCCCGAGTCGACCGGGTTCTTCATGTTGCCGCACTCGACCAGGACGGACGGATACTGCGCCAGGTTCAGCCCGGCCAGGTCCGACCGCCCATACAGGCCGTCCTGGCCGATATAGCTGGCCGGTGGGATACCGGACGCCTGCATCTGGTCGCGCATGACGCGGGCGAATTGCACTGCGGGTCCGGCCTGGGCCTGGTTGAGCGGCGGCGCGGAATAGTTGACGTGAAAACCCCGCCCGCCGGGGGGACCGCCGTCGGCGTGGATGCTGACGACCGCGTTCGGATGCAGCGCGTTGGCCATCTCGGCCCGTTGGTCGACGCAGGGGCCGACTGTGGAGTCGTCGCCGCGCGACATGGCCGTGCGCGCTCCGAGCGCGTTGAGCGCGGCCCGAATGCGCAGCGTGGTGTCCCAGGTGAAGGTGTGCTCCGGGTAGCCGTCGTTGGTCGTCGTGCCGCTGGCCTGGCAGTCTTTGGTGCCACCGCGACCGGTCGGCACCTGGCGGCTGATGGATGCGTCGTTGGCGCCGTTATGACCGGGATCGAGGAACACGATCATGCCGGCGATGCTGCCCGGCGCCGCGATGGCACTCGGGGGAGTCGGTGCGACGGCGACGGCGGCGAGGAGGCCGACGGCTGCCAGCGCCGCGGGAGCCCCGACACGCAGGCGGTGAGGAATGCGCACGGCGCCACGTTAGCCCGGCGCCGTCTACGCTTGGAACTCTGACCCGCCCGCACGACGCAGGCGAAACCAAGTCGAGACCAAGACGCAAGGGGACTGTCATGCAACCCGGAGGCCAGCCCGACATGTCGGCGTTGCTAGCACAGGCACAGCAGATGCAGCAGTCGTTGATGGCTGCCCAGCAACGACTCATCAACACCGAGGTGCACGGCGAGGCCGGAGGCGGTCTGGTCGAGGTCACCGTCAAGGGCAGCGGCGAGGTCGTCGCGGTGAACATCGATCCCAAGGTCGTCGACCCCGACGACGTCGAGACGTTGCAGGACCTGATCGTCGGCGCACTTGGCGACGCTTCGAAGCAGGTCGCGACCCTGGCCCAAGAGCAGCTGGGTCCGCTGGCCGGTGGTATGGGCGGCGGCGCGCTGGGTGTTTGAAGGACCGGTCCAGGATCTGATCGACGAACTCGGCAAGCTGCCGGGTATCGGGCCTAAAAGCGCGCAGCGCATCGCTTTTCACCTGTTGTCCGTCGAGCCGCCGGACATCGACCGGCTGACTGCGGTGCTGGCCAAGGTCCGCAACGGCGTGCGGTTCTGTTCGGTATGCGGCAACGTCTCCGACGACGAGCGCTGCCGCATCTGCGCGGATCCGCGCCGCGACGGCACGCAGGTGTGCGTCGTCGAAGAGCCGAAGGATGTGCAGGCCGTCGAGCGCACCCGCGAATTCCGCGGGCGCTACCACGTTTTGGGCGGGGCTCTGGACCCGCTGTCCGGCATCGGCCCTGAGCAACTCCGGATTCGTGAGCTGCTGAACCGGATCGGCGAGCAGGTCGACGGCGTGGACATCACCGAAGTGATCATCGCCACCGACCCCAACACCGAAGGCGAGGCGACGGCCACCTACCTGGTGCGGATGCTGCGCGACATTCCCGGCCTGACCGTGAGCCGGATCGCGTCCGGTTTACCGATGGGCGGCGACTTGGAATTCGCCGACGAGCTGACCCTGGGCCGCGCGCTGACCGGCCGCCGCGCAATGGTGCTGACGGAGCGTTCGTCACACCGGCAACTCTGGCACCGGGACCGAACCATAGGCCATGTTCGCAAATCGTGACCACAGGCGATATCACCGGCCCTGATATCGCCGGCGGTTCCAAAACGAAAGAAGCATAGCCCTGACTGAGTGACGCGGAGGCTGACCTGACGGCAGCTAGGCCCGAAGTCGCTCGCGGCGAAGCAGGTCCACCTCGGGCAGATCCAGCGGCGTCAACTCACCGACCACCTTGCCCAGCAGCAGATCGGCGAACTCGGGATTACGGGCCAGGCACGGCCCGTGCATGTAAGTGGCGAACACGCTGCCCTGCACCGCGCCGTCGATCCCGTCGCCGGCGCGGTTGCCCGCGCCCTTCTTCACGGCGCCCAGCGGTACCGCGGCATCGCCGAGAACCGTTCCGCCACGGTGGTTTTCGAAGCCGGTCAACGGCACGGTCAAACCGGCCAGCAGCGGCGCGGTGACCAGTTCACCGATGGTCCGCGCCGGTTGCGGCGCCGTGGTCAAGTCGAGCAGTCCCACGCCGTCGACCCGTTCGCCCGCCGACGTTTCGTACCAGTGGCCCAGCACCTGGATGGCCGCGCAGATTGCCAGCACCGGCGCGCCGCGGGCGGCGGCACGCTGCAGACCCGGATGGCGGATCAGGTGCTTGGTGGCCAGCCGCTGTGCGTAGTCCTCGGCCCCGCCCAGCGTGTACAGGTCGAGGCTCTCGGGCACCGGGTCGGCCAGCGTGATCTCGACGATCTCCGCGGCGATGCCCCGCAGTCGCAGGCGTTGACGCAACACCGCCGCGTTTCCGCCGTCGCCGTAGGTGCCCATCACGTCGGGTAGCACCAGCCCGATTCGGACCGTCGAGTCAGCCATTGCGGGCCAATCGGCGTTGCAATTGCAGGAAAGCGGTGTAGTTGGCGACGACCTCGACGGGTCCGGGCGGGCAGGACGCGATGGCGGCCATCGTGTCGTGCACCAGGGTGTGCTGGACGTCGGCGTAGCCCAATCGCACGGCGAGGTCGGTGCCGCGCTCGCCGGCTGCCACTACGGCGGTGTTCTCGAAGTGCTCGAAGCGGACATCCCACAGCCAGGACAGATCTTCACCGTCGGGCACCTGCCCGTTGACCGCGATCACCACCCCGGCCGCATCCTTGTTCACCATCGACAGGGCTTCCTGCCAGCCGGCGGGGTTCTTGGCCAACAACATTCGCACGGTGTGCGCGCCGACCTGAATCGTCCGGTATCGCCCGGCAACCTCGTCGACGCCGGACACGGCCGCCACCGCCGCGGCCGGATCTGCGCCCAGCGCGACGGCGGCCGCCACCGCCTGCGC
The DNA here is from genome assembly GCA_963815995.1 of uncultured Actinomycetota bacterium. Taxonomy (GTDB): domain Bacteria; phylum Actinomycetota; class Actinomycetes; order Mycobacteriales; family Mycobacteriaceae; genus Mycobacterium. The sequence continues at coordinate 532,912 of CAWFIR010000015.1, read as the reverse complement.
GGCGTTGCCCCGGTTCACCGCGCCGGGCAGCGCCAGCCGCATCGGCAGCGCCAATCCATCTGGGCCGTAAAGGTTTTCGTTGTCGAACCACCACTGCGGGCTGGGCCGTTTGAATTCGGCCCCGGTGGAATACCAGTGACCCTGTTCGCGGACGATCACCTCGCCGCTGCGCGGGCAGCTGACCGAGTCGGCCGCCCAGCTGCCGCCCGCGGCAACCCAGACCACGTTGGTGTGGTCGTAGGCGGCCGAAGTCATCAACACGTCGTCGCAGTTGGCGACGACGACCGCGTTCGGGTGGGCGGCCAATCCGGCGCGCAGTCTGCGCTCGATCACGTTGATCTCGCCGACGCGGTCGAGTTGGTCACGGGACAGGTTGAGCAGGATGACGACGGCAGGCTCGACTGCGTCGGCCACGTGCGGGACATGCATCTCGTCGACCTCGAGAACCGCCAGCGCGGCGCCGCGGTCAGCGGCCAGCGCGGCCACCAGGCCCGCGTCCATGTTGGCGCCTTCGGCGTTGGTGGCCACGCCAGCCGAGTGTGCGCAGGGCTGCCGCGGTCATCCGGGTTGTCGTCGATTTGCCGTTGGTGCCGGTGACGACGACGGTGCGCCGACCGGTCCCGAGCTGACGCAGAATCGAGCGATCCAGGGTCATCGCCACCAGGCCGCCGATCATCGCACCGGCCCCCCGGCCAGTCACCCGGGATGCCCATCGCGCGCCGGCTCCGGCGGCCAGGGCGAGTCGTCCTCGGGCGGTGATCACGCGAAGAAGGTTATCCAAGCTCCGTTTCCACGCAGCGGGTCGCCCTCATCACTACCGCACGACACGAGGCGCAGCGACCCAGTGATGTCGGCTCGACGTGAAATCCTCCATTCATGCGGGACACTTCGACCACGATGCCGTGGGGTCGGCCGTCCACCGAGCCCGACGCGGGTTGGGCCGTCATCGACGTCGAGACCTCCGGCTTCCGGCCGGGCAGCGCCCGCGTCATCAGCCTGGCGGTGCTCGCACTCGACGCCGAAGGGCACGTCGAGCAGTCCGTGGTGAGCCTGCTCAATCCGGGCGTGGATCCCGGTCCCACCCACATTCACGGGCTGACCGCCGAGATGCTCGAGGATCAGCCGCAGTTCAGCGAGATCGTCGGCGACGTCGTCGAGCTCGTGCGCGGGCGCACGCTGGTCGCGCACAACGTTGCCTTCGACTACGGCTTCTTGACTGCGGAGGCCGAGCTGGCCGGCGTGGAGCTGCCGATCGACAGCGTCATGTGCACGGTGGAGCTGGCCCGCCGGCTGGAACTGGGCACCGACAACCTGAGGTTGGAGACTCTGGCGGCGCACTGGGGTGTGACGCAACGGCGGGCCCACGACGCCTTCGACGATGCGGTCGTGCTGACCAATGTGCTGGCGGCCGCGCTGCAGCGGGCCCGCGAACGCGACGTCTGGTTGCCCGTGCGACCGGTAACCCGCCGGCGCTGGCCCAGCGGCAAGGTGACGCATGACGAGCTGAGGCCGCTGAAGGTGCTGGCCTCCCGGATGCGCTGCCCGTATCTCAACCCCGGTCCTTACGTCGGCGGGGACCGCTGGTGCAGGGCATGCGGGTTGCGCTGGCGGCCGAGGTCGAGCGGACTCACGAGGAGCTGGTCGAGCGGATCCTGCACGCCGGGTTGGCCTATGCCGACGCGGTCGACCGGGAGACTTCGCTGGTGATCTGCAACGAGCACCGTCCGGCGCGGGGCAACGGGCGCCAGGCTCACGAGCTCGGTGTGCCGTTGGTGTCCGACGCGAAATTCATGGATCACGTCAGCTCTGTGGCCAACGGCACGGGCGTTGACGACATCGTCGACGAGGCACACGCTGGCGAGCAGTTCGCTCTTTTCTGATTACATCGGACTATGCCCACTGCCGTATCCCGCTTCGAGAGTCCGGTCAAGCGCTGCGTCGAGTTGGGTGTGGCGGTGGCTGTGGTCATGGCGGCGGCGTGCGGGTGCTCCCACGACGGCGGCTCAGCGCCGAAGACGGCCGGCGTGCAGGTGCCGGAGAACTTCTGCAGCCTGCTCAGCGCATCCGACATCAGTCGGGTGATGGGCAGCGCGTATCCGGAAGCCCAGGGCAGCCAGTCCCCGAGTGAAGCGCAGTGCACGTCCATTCCGACCGCGGGCAACGACGTCAGCTACAAGCTCTACTGGAACAACGAGTACTGCATCGACGGGAAGCCGGTCGACAAGCAGTGCCTCGACTCGCAGTCCAAGGGGTTCATGGTCAACAAGCAGTCCGCCGGTCAGGTCCAGAACGTCCCGGGCCTGGGTGATCAGGCGTTCTGCTTCGTGGCTCCGCCCGCGACCGTCGACGTGCTCAAAGGCTGGATCTATCTCATCGTGGGCGCCGGCAGCTGCGCGCAAGCCCAGACCCTGGCCGGGATGCTGCTGGCCAAGGTCTCGGCTTGACGCCTCAGTTGCGTGCGGCTCTGTTCACCGCCGACACCACGGCACGCAGCGACGCCGTGGTGATCGACGGCGCGATACCGACCCCCCAGACCGTTTTACCGCCAATCGAGGCCTCGACATACGCGGCAGCTTGCGCGTCCTCTCCGCCGCTCATCGCATGCTCGGAGTAGTCCAGCACGGCCACGTCGAAGTCGATGGTTGCCAGCGCATCGACAAACGCGGCGAGCGGTCCGTTGCCCGAGCCGCTGATCTCGGTCGCGACGCCGTCGACCTTCACCGTCGCCGTGATCCTGGTGACGCCGTGGTCTTCTTCGGACGCGTCGACGCGTTGCTTGATCCGTTCCAGCGGCCGCACCGGCGCGATGTACTCGTCGGTGAAGGCGTCCCACATCTCCTTCGAGGTGACCTCGCCGCCTTCTCCGTCGGTGATCTTCTGGATCACTCCGGAGAACTCGATCTGCAGCCGTCGCGGCAGCGCCAGGCCGTGGTCGGCCTTCATGATGTAGGCCACGCCGCCCTTGCCGGACTGCGAGTTGACCCGGATCACGGCCTCGTAGGTGCGCCCGACATCGCGCGGATCGATCGGCAGATACGGCACCTGCCAGAGCATGTCGTCGACGTCGGAGTCGGCGGCGTCTGCGGCAACCTTCATCGCGTCCAGGCCCTTGTTGATGGCGTCCTGGTGGCTGCCGGAGAATGCGGTGTACACCAGATCGCCGCCGTATGGGTGACGTTCGGGTACCGGCAGCTGGTTGCAGTACTCGACCGTACGACGGATCTCGTCGATGTTGGAGAAGTCGATCTGCGGGTCGACACCGCGGGAGAACTGGTTGAGCCCCAGCGTCACCAGGCAGACGTTGCCGGTCCGCTCACCGTTGCCGAACAGACAGCCCTCGATTCGGTCAGCTCCGGCCTGATAGCCCAATTCGGCTGCGGCGACGGCAGTTCCGCGGTCGTTGTGGGGGTGCAGGCTCAGGATGACGGAGTCGCGCCGGGCCAGGTTGCGGCTCATCCACTCGATCGAGTCGGCGTAGACGTTCGGCGTAGCCATCTCGACGGTGGCCGGCAGATTGAAGATGATCGGGTTGTCCGGCGTCGGCTGGATGATGTCGCCGACCGCGTCGCAGACCTGCTTGGCGTATTCGAGTTCGGTGCCGGTGTAGGACTCCGGTGAGTATTCGAAACGCCATTGCGTGCCGGGGTATTTGGCGGCCTCCTCGACGCACTTGCGGGCGCCGTCGGTGGCAATCGCCTGCACCGCGGCCCGGTCTGCTCGAAACACCACGCGGCGCTGCAGAATTGACGTCGAGTTGTAGAAGTGCACGATCGCCCGGTGCACACCCTCGCAGGCTTGGAAGGTCCGTTCGATCAGCTCGGGCCGGCATTGGGTCAGCACCTGGATGGTCACGTCGTCGGGAATCGCGCCGTCGGTGATGATTTCGCGAACGAAGTCGAAGTCGGTCTGGCTGGCCGACGGGAAGCCGACCTCGATCTCCTTGTAGCCCATGCGCACCAGCAGGTCGAACATGCGGCGCTTGCGTGCCGGGCTCATCGGGTCGATCAATGCCTGGTTGCCGTCGCGAAGGTCCACCGCGCACCACAGCGGAGCTTTGTCGATGACCCGATCAGGCCAAGTCCGGTCGGTCAGCCGGATCGGCTCGACCTCGTCGGCGAATGAGCGGTAGCGGCCAACCGGCATCGACGATCCGCGTTGGGTGTTCCACGCGGGTTGGCCGTCATGGGGCGGGCCCGCCGGTTTATTGATGGTGCGACTGGACGTGAATGCGTCGGGGGATTCGCCCGACGGTGGGGAGTAGCTGGTCACGGTGATTGCTCCGGGGAATGAGGAGAGGCTGGGTTGCCTCAAAAGTCTTAGACCGGCGCATCGCGAACACCCGCGACAGGAAGCCGGTCTGGATCAGGCCCCGTCGCGGCGTCCGAGAAGGAGCACCCGCTGCACGCCCAGTACTTTACCGCGCCGGAGGGGTTACCCAAAACCCCCGGCGGCTACCTGGTCGCCGGGACGATGCGCACCGGGATATCGGTGTTCTCGTCGGTGTGGTAGCTGGCGCAGACGCGGTGGTAGCCGTCGGCGATCTGCATGGCCACCCCGGTGTTGAGGTCACCCCGCACGACCAGGATGGGCGAGAGCGGCGTGCCCTTCTTGATCTTCTTCAGGTCCCGTTGCACATGCGGGTTGTCGATCGGCAGCAGCGCCAGGCATGAGGCCCGCAGCAGGTCCTTGGCTTTTTTGTGCACGATCGGTGCCTGTTTGAGCACCGCAACGATTTCGCTGATCTGCGCGTCGGGGGCGAGCAGGGCGAGATAGTCGGCCGCCGCGGGGTAGTCGTGCTCGTCGGGTTCTTCGCCCCATAGCACAGTGGCCATCGCGACGATCCTTTCTCACCACACGTGCGCCGCCGTCACCGGGCAGCCGTCAGCCACATTGATATCAAATCCGGGAACTGTGTTGGCTGTTCTGAACGCGCGGCGACGCGGCGTGGCCAGTCAGCGCTTCGACCGGCCCGCTCGGGGACCCTTGCGCCGCGGCTGTCGAGTTACCCGAGGCCTGGCCGCTCTATCTGGCTCGGTTGCGGGTTGCGGGCCGTTTGATGTCGCAGTCGTGTCAGTGAGAGTCACCTTGAACTGCATCGTGCGGTACGGCCATCCCGTTGCGGTGTCCCATTGGGAAACCATCAGCCCGACGCCGCCCTGATGTCCAGCTGCGAGCCGGGAAGGACGTATCCGCCGTACAGTTGCGCGACTTGATTGTTGGCGAGATCTTGTGCGTCCCAGGTTGTTCCGAGCACCGGCGTCTGAAGCGGCGCATCATAGAGATCAGCGGTCGGCGAGTCGATGGTGCGGTATGCCAACGCGTACCCCGACGACAGGAAGCCGCCGAGAATCCACCTGCCGGTGTCCAATCTGCGCAACGTCAGTTCGCCCCAGGTCTCCGTGGGGGGCGTGATGGGCGTCGGATCGTTGTCCCAGGCCCATTGGTTATTGGCCCAGCCCCAGGCTGAGTATTTGGTCATGTCGCCGATGTCGTCTGGAAGCACGCGTCTCAGGATTATGCCTTTGTCCCGCTGGAACCCAGTGGAGACGACGTACACCCAACCGTCATCGGGGTCGTAGTCCCATGACCACAGCTGCGCATAGCCGTTGTTCATCGACGCGGGGAACGTCGCTTTGGCACCCATCTCCTGCCAGGTGGCGCCGTTGTCGAGGGACGCCCAGATTCCCGTCCAGATCACGTTTCCGAAGCCGCGGTTGACGATGGCATGCAGGTACATCGTCTGTCCGACGACCAGCACATCCGAGGGAATCACCGTGCTGATTCCACCCTGATTCCAGGGCGGATTGTCGTGGACGTACGCCCACAACTGTTGTGCGTAAGCCGTATTCGCGCCGGCGGCGTCATCATATTGGATCCGGTTGTTGGTGTCGCCAGTGCCGAGCAGGGCAACCGGGGCGCGCCAGTCGCCCTGCCCGACGGCGGAGCCGGAGAAGGTGTCCCCGAACACCGACACCAGCTTGCCGTTGGGTGCCACGGCGCTGACACCGAGGTCGGTGCAGGTCACTCCCCACGTGTCGGTGATGCCAGGGCCGGTGACGTCGCCGACGTAGCCCTCGCTGGGCAGTGGCGTCGGCGGTACCGCCGCCGATCGTTTGGACAGAGACCGTCGCGCCGGGGCCGATTTGGTTGCAGTGGCGGAGTTTTCGCGCCGCCACCGGTAGACGGTCGAGTTGCTCACCCCGCACGCGGCGGCAACCGCGCCGACCTTCTCGCCGGACTGCAGCCGCCGCAGTGCCTGGGCCCGCCGCTTGGCCGTATCAGTTTCAGACATAGGGTGCTCGCAGACTCCTCGGATTGGTTCTACTCGTTCCCCGCAGCGTCGACAACTCCTCGGCCGTCTTGGTGCGCACAATCGTTGCTGCGGGCCGCGAACGAGAAGTCGTAGTGCCTACTCGTGCGCGAACCTGGCGTCCCTGCCGGGCGGGCTGGTGACCACGCCGGCGCAAGGTTTCGAAGGCACCGGGGAGGCGGCACGGCCAGCCCGGTTAAATCGCTACGCCACCCCGATGTGCCCTGCGCCGTTGTCTCGGCGGCGAAGCTCAGGGCCCGATCGCGCCTCGACAGCCCAGCCGGGTCGGTCGGCGGTGAAAACCGGATGCCGTCGCACGTATTCTGTTTGTCGACCTATTACCCAGCAGCAGCTCCGGACCTGAAAGAGCAACAGTGGCGCTCGTCGTGCAGAAATACGGCGGATCCTCGGTGGCCGACGCCGAGCGGATCCGTCGTGTCGCCGAACGCATCGTCGAGGCCAAAAAGCAGGGCAACGACGTGGTTGTGGTGGTTTCGGCGATGGGCGACACCACCGATAACCTGCTGGATCTGGCTCAGCAGGTGTGCCCGGCCCCGCCGGCCCGCGAACTGGACATGCTGCTGACCGCCGGTGAGCGCATCTCCAATGCGCTGGTGGCGATGGCCATCGAATCGCTCGGCGCGCAGGCCCGCTCGTTCACCGGTTCGCAAGCCGGTGTCATCACCACCGGCGCACACGGCAAAGCCAAGATCATCGACGTCACCCCGACCCGCCTGCAGGCTGCGCTCGACGAAGGCCGCATCGTGCTGGTAGCCGGGTTCCAAGGAGTCAGCCAGGACACCAAGGACGTCACCACGCTGGGCCGCGGCGGCTCAGACACCACCGCAGTGGCGCTCGCCGCGGCGCTGGGCGCTGATGTGTGCGAGATCTACACCGATGTGGACGGGATTTTCAGCGCCGACCCGCGGATCGTGCCCAATGCCCGCCGACTGGACACGGTCACCTTCGAGGAGATGCTCGAGATGGCGGCTTGCGGCGCCAAAGTGCTGATGCTTCGCTGTGTGGAATACGCCCGCCGCTACAACATTCCGGTGCATGTGCGCTCGTCGTACTCGGACAAACCGGGCACCATCGTCGCCGGATCGATTGAGGACATACCCATGGAAGAGCCCATTCTGACCGGCGTCGCACATGACCGCAGCGAGGCCAAGGTGACCGTCGTCGGAATCCCCGACCACCCGGGCTATGCCGCCAAGGTGTTCCGTGCGGTCGCCGACGCCGATGTGAACATCGACATGGTGTTGCAGAACGTCTCCAAGATCGAGAACGGTAAAACCGACATCACCTTCACCTGCCCCCGTGACAGCGGGCCGGCCGCGGTGGAGAAGCTGGATGCGCTCAAGAACGAAATCGGTTTCGGCCAAGTGCTTTACGACGATCACATTGGCAAGGTGTCGCTGATCGGCGCCGGAATGCGCAGCCACCCGGGAGTCACGGCCACGTTCTGTGAGGCGCTGGCCGGCGTCGGCGTCAACATCGATCTGATCTCCACATCGGAGATCAGGATCTCGGTGCTGTGCCGGGACACTGAACTAGATAAGGCTGTTGTCGCGTTGCATGAAGCATTCGGCCTCGGCGGTGCTGAGGAGGCCAAGGTGTATGCGGGGACGGGACGTTAAATGGTCGCAATAGGTGTAGTAGGCGCCACCGGTCAGGTGGGCCAGGTGATGCGCACGCTGCTGGATGAGCGCGATTTCCCGGCGACCAGCGTGCGGTTCTTCGCATCGGCCCGTTCGCAGGGTCGCAAGCTGCCGTTCCGCGGCCAGGAGATCGAAGTCGAGGACTCCGAGACAGCCGACCCGACCGGCCTGGACATCGCGGTGTTCTCCGCCGGCGCGACGATGTCGCGGGTCCAGGCGCCGCGGTTCGCCGCGGCCGGGGTGACGGTGATCGACAACTCGTCGGCTTGGCGCAAGGACGACCAGGTGCCGCTCGTCGTCTCCGAAGTGAACTTCGCCGACGCACGCAACCGGCCCAAGGGCATCATCGCCAACCCCAACTGCACGACGATGGTCGCGATGCCGGTGCTCAAGGTGCTGCACGACGAGGCCCAGTTGGTGCGCCTGGTGGTCTCGAGCTACCAAGCTGTTTCGGGCACCGGACTGGCCGGGGTGGCCGAGCTTGCCGACCAGGCTCGCGCCGTCATCGACGACGTCGAACAACTGGTGCACGACGGCGGCGCACTGCAGTTCCCGCAGCCGACGGCTTACGTCGCGCCGATCGCGTTCAACGTCATTCCGGTGGCCGGCAAACTGGTCGACGACGACTCCGGCGAAACCGATGAAGACCAGAAACTGCGCAGCGAAAGTCGCAAAATCCTGGGTATCCCGGACTTGCTGGTCAGTGGCACTTGTGTGCGGGTCCCGGTGTTCACCGGGCACTCGCTGTCGATCAATGCCGAGTTCGCCCAACCACTTTCGCCCGAGCGTGCCCGCGAGATCCTCGACGGCGCTCCAGGGGTGAAGCTGGTCGACGTGCCGACGCCGTTGGCCGCCGCCGGTGTCGACGAGTCCCTTGTCGGACGGATCCGTCGCGACCCGGGTGTGCCCGACGGACGCGGGTTGGCGCTGTTCGTCTCGGGCGACAATCTGCGCAAGGGCGCTGCGTTGAACACTATTCAGATTGCCGAGCTCCTCGCCGCTGAACTCTGACGTGCGGGTGAGTGCTGCCCGCAGGATCGCGAGCTGCTCACTGATCGTCGTCTCGATGATGTGCCTTGTAATCCGCCAAGGGTTTTCGGCCGTCCACGCTGACCCGCCCGCCCCGGTGCCGCAGCCGGTGCTGCAGCCGCTGGCACCCGGTGAAGTGATCCGGATCGGTCCGACCGCGGGCACCGGCACGCCGACCCGTGACTATGGCGTCGGGGCCACCGACCTGTGCGTGTTCATGGAGTTCCCGACGCAGGTGGTGCAGGTCTGCGGCGACAGCTTCACCGGCCAGGGTGTCGGCTTTGGCGGCTACTACTCGCCGATCGCGTTGCGGGTGGACACCTCGTCGGTCGACGACCCCGACGGAGTGAAATACACCGGGGTTGTCGGCGTCGCCGAGCCGCTGCTGGCCGACCCGACGCCGGCGGGTGATTCGCAACTGCCCGCCGGCGTCGTGCAGATCAACCGGCAGAACTATCTGTTGGTCACCACGACCAAAGACTTGGCGCCGCAGAGTTCGCGGCTTGTCAAAGCCGAACCGACACAAGGTCTTTGGCAGACGATCCCGGGATCGGTCCGCGACGGTGACTACGCCGGTGGCCGGCAATCGCAGATCAGTGGCTACTACGACCCGATACCGACGCCCGAGTCGCAGTCCGGCTGGGTGTACATCGTCGCCGACAACTTCGACCGCAGCCAGCCGGCGGTGCTCTATCGGGTCGCGCCGGAGAACTTCGGAGATCGGTCCCGCTGGCAGGGCTGGGCGCCGGGCCCGGACGGTGGTTGGGGCAAGCCGCCAACCCCGCTGTGGGGCGACACGATTGGTGAGATCAGCTTCACCCAGATCGACGGTAAGGCGGTGCTGTCGTATTTCAATTCCAGCACCGGCAACATGGAGGTTCGGGTGGCTGACGACCCAATCTCATTGAGCAGCGCACCGGTCACCACCGTCGTCCAGCACGACGAGTGGCCGGAACCCGCCGAAAGCCTGCCGTCACCGCACGACAACCGGCTGGCCCAGCCATACGGCGGCTACATTTCGCCGGGTTCGACGCTGGACGAGCTGCGGGTGTTCGTCAGCCAGTGGCACAACAGCGATGCGCGGGCACGGTCGCCGTATCGGGTGATCCAATTCGCGGTCAACCCGTTCAAACCCTGGTCGGAGGCGAATTAGCCGCCGAACTTGGCGGCGTGCGGCAATCCGCAGATCGACGCTAGCGCGCCGCTCACTCGCACTTCTTCGCGTCCGGGTCAATCTCGAGACAGCTTTGTCGCAGTAGCGCTACCGCGCGCCGGATCGCAGTGGCGATATGCGCATGCTGGCTGGCTAGTGGTGACACGATGTTGGCGTGAGCGATGCTCATGACGGCAGGCGGAGTTCAAGCACGGGGCCATCGGCGCGAAAGGCAATTGCTGTTGGAATTGTCTTGCTTACCCTCACGGCGGCATCCTCGTGTGGCCATGCTGCGCGCACAGCGCTAAGGGACAGCGCCCAGGCGATGCCGGTGCCAGCTGCGGTTCCTGCGCCAATGCCGGCGCCCGCTGCGGTTCCTGCGCCTGGGTCACCGGCGCCCGATGCGGCTCCCGCACCGGATTTCGCAACGGTCTCCAAGCTGATGAACGATGCGATTGCGGCACGTACCGTGCCAGGCGGCGTGGTGGTGATCGGGCATGGCGGCAAGGTCGTCTTCCACCAGGCTTATGGATTGCGCAAGCTTGCCGGCGAAGTGGGGCTAGATGGATCGCCTGCACCTGCGGAGCCGATGACCGAGGACACGATCTTCGACATCGCGTCGTTGACGAAGCCCCTCGCAACGGCGACCGCGGTCATGCAGCTTTACGAACACGGCAAGGTTGCCTTCGACGATCCCGTGCAGAAGTACTTGCCTGACTTCAACACGGGCAACGATCCCCAGCGTGCCAACGTGACGGTTCGCATGCTACTTACGCATACTTCAGGCGAACCGGAAGACGTACGCCTCGACGATCCTTGGGGACTGGACAGAGCCGATAAACGAGAAGGCATTTTCCGTGCCCTCACCACGCCGCTGCAGTCGCCTCCCGGCGAGGTTTTCAATTACGCCGACATCAACTTCATTCTGCTTGGCGCGCTGATCGAGAAAGTCACCGGCGAGTCAGAAGACGTTTACATTCAGCAGAACGTCTTTGGGCCGCTCGGCATGGAAGCCACCAGCTATCTTCCCCCGGCCAAAGCATGTGGCCCACATGTGATGCGAGGAGCCGCGATTGCCTGGGCCCCTGCGCCAATAGGGGGCATGCCGGGCCCTTGTCCTGCGGGTACGTGGAGCACAAGTCTGTTGTCGCGCATCGCACCGACGACACATGACGACGAAAGCAGGAACGATCCGGGCAGGAATCCCGATTTTGATTTCCTGCTTCGGGGCGTGGTGTTCGACCCGTCGACGCGCCGCATGGGTGGGGTGGCCGGGCATGCCGGTGTGTTCTCGACCGGGCACGATCTCAGCCTCTATGCGCAGGCCCTTCTTGATCGGCTCGCGGGCCGCCCGAGCAAGTTTCCGCTCAAGCAGGCGACGCTGGAGTTGATGACCACTCCCCAGCAGCCCGGACATACCGCTGGGCAAATTGAGGCAGCCAACAATGCCACCCTAGAAGCCATTGCGAAAACACCGAACACATACGACCCGCTGCTCGCCCCGCACTATCCGGCGATCAGGGGACAAAACCTGCGTGGCTTCGGCTGGGATATCGATACCGCCTATTCCGGCACGCGAGGCACGATCTTTCCCATCGGCAGCTTCGGCCACACCGGCTTTACCGGAACCTCGCTGTGGATGGACCCACGCTCGGATACCTACGTCCTTCTGCTCACCAGCGCGATCGATCCGCGAGAGGATCCACCGATCGCGTATCTGCGAGGTGATGTAGCTACCGCAGCAGCCCTGGCCCTGCAATGAGCAGGCAACGGCCCAGCGGGCGCAACCGGGTTGCAGCCTCGGTGGGCATCGTCGCCGGCGTCGTGGTTATCGCTGGAGTGGTCTTCATTTCCGGCTGCAGTCTGGGCATTTCGTCGCGCGGCGACAACCACGCCGGCCCAGCGATGAAGCCCGGCGGTGCGATGGGCCCGGTTGGGACGACGGGACCTGGTCACGCGCCACCCAGCGCCTTTGTCGCCGTTTCGGTGGCCACGGTGTGGACCACGCCGCAAAGCCCGCGTCCGGTCGACCATTCCGCCCTGACAAATCCGGTCGACATCCGCGGCTGGCTGACGGCTATGACCCCGGCCCAGCAGCAAGCCCTCACCTCGGACAATCTCACCCAGACGCAGGCCCTCTTCGGTGACCGTGTCTTCGTGGTCGGGCAGCAGGGCGACTGGGAGGAGGTACTGGTCCCCGGCCAGCCCACACCGAAGAACGCGCTGGGCTACCCCGGCTGGATTCCCAAGGCCCAGTTGACGACCGACGCAGCCTACGGAGCACTGAAGGACCACGCTTCCTTCGCGCTCGCCGATCGCGGCGTCACCACCTGGCTGTACCGCGATTCCGGACTGTCCGATCACGACCTCGAGATCAGTACCAACACCGGGCTTCCGGCGCTGAACAGCACCGACAAGGCGGTTCTGGTGGCCACCCCCGACCGCGGCCCGAGGTGGCTGGATGCCCGAACGGTGGCGGTCTACGAAAAGCCCACGGACATAGCGCATCCGACTGGAGCCGATCTAGTCCGGTACGCCGCCGCGTTCGTGAACGTCCCCTACCTGTGGGGCGGTCGTGCCGGGTTCGGGTTCGACTGCTCCGGTTTCACCTCCACCATCTACCAGGTGCACGGCATCACCCTGCCGCGCGACGCCGACGCGCAAGCCGCCGACAGCCGGGGCCGCGCGATAGACAAATCCGCACTGCAACCCGGCGACCTGCTCTTCTACTCGCACGGCAGCAAGGACCCCGACAAGCCCGATGCGATCTACCACGTGGCCATGTACTCCGGGAACGGCGAGATGGTGGAGGCGTTCGATTCGACGACACCAGTGCGCATCACCCCGGTTCGACTGGACGCAGGCTACTGGGGCGCGCGCCGCTACTTCGACCAACCGCGGTGACAGACCTGACTGCCGACTGGGGGTCCACCGTGAAGACCTGGACTAGTGCGGTGGGAGGAAGACATCGTTGAGGGTGACGGTGCGTAGGTTGCGTGCGCGGATGAGATCGCGGAGTTGCTCGTAGACATGGGTGACCGGCGGGTGGTTAAGGTGTCCGATCACGATCGCCTGCCCAATGAAGAATCGCTGGGCCATCTGGACGATGTAGTCCTCCTTGACCACGGTGGAATCCGACAGCGAACCCGACCATAGCGTGATCGCGGTGTAGCCGAGATCGGCGGCCACGGCATCAACGCTCGAGTTATGCCTGCCATACGGTGGCCGGAGGTACGGCCGCGCGTCCACCCCGTAGCTGGTTTTCAAGAACTCGTCGTTGCGGGAGATCTGTTGGGCCACTCGACTTGCCGGCAGCTTTGTCAGGTTCGGATGCGACCAGGTGTGGTTGCCCAGCTGAATCTGGCCGGATTCAACCAACGGTCGCAGCAGTGCCAGATTGTCGGTCCACGAGCGATACATGCCGTTGACGAAATAGGTCAGCCGCACGCCGGTATCTTTGGCGAACTGCGTGTAGAGGCGCACCACGTCGGTGTTCACGCCGTCATCAACGGTCAGTGCCAGTAGATTGCCGTCCCCGGGCAGCTTGTTAAGCACGCCGCCACCCGGCAGCGGCACCCGCTCGATGGGCGCGGGCTGCGATAACGACGGACCAGGAATGACCTTGCCGCCCGCTGGGTGCGGCGAGGCGGCAGCCGCAGCTGCGGCCGTCGGAGGTTGCGGCGGTCCACCGAGCACACCGCGCCCCACGCCCACGCCGCCGAGAACTGCGGCCCCGAGCGCCCCGAGGAAACGGCGCCGATTCAGCTCGGACATAACGCGGCGCGTTGTCGGGGGCCGGTGGTGGTCGGCGCTGCAAGCGGCCCGAGTCCCGCATCACTACGGTGTCGCCGTGTTCGCCAACCCGTCAGAAGGAGGGGCGCTACCTCAGTAGGTCGCCGACCGTTCTGATACATAGTCATAGATGATGCCATCAGGCAACCGCACAACCCGGAACACAGCTGCGCGCCGTTCGATCAGGGGTACGCGGGATGTCATCGTGAAATCTGGTGCGCCAGTGGTGAGAGGTTCGAAACGTAGTTACTTGAGGCAGCTGCCCGCATCGATCGGCAGTGTGACACCGGTGATGTAGCGGGATTCGTCGGAAGCGAGGAACAGCACCGCGTTGCTGATGTCCTGCGCCTCCACCCATGGGATCGGCAGCGTGTGGAACGTCTGGCAAAACGGGGCCAAATCGTCGGGGCCGGGATTCTCCAGGTCGGGACGGACCAGCTTGTACAGGCCCTCGTTCAGCACCATCGGAGTGTTCACGAACGTGGGGTGCACCGAGTTGACGCGGATCATGTGCTGGCCCAGTTCGACCGCGAACGCCCGCATGAGGCCAACGACACCGTGTTTGGAGGCCACGTAATGACCGAGATGGAGATTGCTGTAGGCCTTGAACCCGTTGACCGAGCTCGTCAGCACGATCGAACCCCCGCGGCCGCCTGCCAAGATATGGGGCACGCCGGCTTTCACGGTCTTCCACACGCCCGACAGGTTCACATCGATGATGTCCTGCCAGTCCTTTTCGCTGACTTTGTCGAGCGTGTCGCCGTCGTCGCTGCCGGCGTTGCTGATGCCTGCATTGGCCACGATGACGTCCAGTCGGCCTAGCTGCTGCACCCCGCTGTCCACTGCGGCTTTGAGGGCGTCGTAGTCACGCACGTCGATTTCGGCTGTGACAATGCGGCGGTTGTGGCCTCGGACCATATCCGCGGTCTCGGCCAAGTTCTCCGGCGTGGCCGGCGGGTTCAAGAACCCTTCGATCGGCTTACAGATGTCGATGGCAATAATGTCCGCACCCTCTTGGGCCAGACGCACCGCATGCGCTCGGCCCTGACCGCGCGCCGCCCCAGTGATGAACGCGACCTTGCCTTCGACTCGCCCAGCCATAACGAACTCAATTCTCTTTTCCTACACCCAGGTTCACGGCACGGCCGGTGGCATTGCCTGCTGAATTCACGTGGTCATCCGTCTACTTCGCGACAGCATTCGGTTCCGCTCGGGCCCGCTCGATCTGGTCGTGTGCGTAGTCGCGAGTCCCATCCGCACCGGCAACTCCAACCCGCGCTGTGCCGCGACCGCTGCATCGACCTCCGGCCTCGGCGATGCGAACGCTGCGCAAGGGCGGTCACCGGTGTGCTCTCCCACCGACGGGTCGAGCCCTCCACATCGGTGAACAAGAACGTCACTACCCCTGAAGGCGCAGCCGCTCGATTAGCGGACACCCATGCAGAATCCCACAAAGGGATGCTGCCGATCCCGACATCGGCGATCGTTGATTCAGAAGGTGCAGCTACTGGCCGATTGCAGTCCCGCTCATAGGCATTTCATAAGTTGTACCCAGCGGAACCTAGCTGTGCGGGCCGGATCATCTCGGGTATGAGCGAAACACCTGACACCCCAACAACACCGACCACAGTCGCCACGGAGCCGGCGACCGTGGCGGTCAAACCCTATTGGCTCTACCGATTCGCGGCTTGGGTCGGAATCGTCGCCGGCATCGTGTTCATCGTCTTGAGCCTCTTCTTTGCCGGCTTCAAAGTCGCCCACCTGGGGCATCACGGATGCCATCACCACGGGTGGCATCACCACTCGATGGGCCAGGGTGGCCCGCAGCACCACGGCCAGGGCGCCGGCTTGCACGACGGGTTCCGCGGACCGGGACCGTCGCACACGCCGGAATCCGTCACTCCTTCACTGGCTCCGGCGACCCCGTAGCCGCAGAATTTCCTATGAGTCCGGCGTCCCCTTCGGGGGCGCCGGACTCCCTGTTTCCAGGCTGCGCTGCGGAAACGGACCACTCGCGGACACCGCTGACCTGAGGCATTATGCGGGTATGAGCGAGACACCCGAGCCGACTACCCCGCCGCCTCCCGCTGCACCGGCACCCGTCATCGCGCCGGCCGCACCGCAATCCGAGCGGCTGTACCAAGTCGCCGCCTGGGTGGCCATCGTCGCCGGAATCACCCTCATTGCCGTGGTCATCCTGAAATTCGTCTGGGTGCTCGGGTATTAAACATCCGACTCACCTGCGCAACTGGTTGTAGGCCGGACTCTGCCTGGGCATGATCGACTCATGACCCAAGCACCCGAACCTCCGATCCAGTCGCCTGTGGGGCCGCCCCCGCCGGTGTACCCGGCCGCGACCCCGCACTCCCGCCTCTACCGGGCGGCGGCGTGGGTGGTGATTGTGGCAGGCATCCTGTTCGTGCTGGCGGTCGTCTTTTTCGCGGGCGTCAAGTTCGCCGATCACTCTCAGCCGTATCGCCATCACCATCACGGGATGTTCGGTCCTGACGGACCGGTCGGGCCGGCCGGCCCCGAAGGTCCGCCGTGGGTGGTGTTCCCCGGCGGGCCGTTCCCTCCGGGTAGCGGTCCCGGCGGTCCGCCGTGGGGCGGTCCGTGGGGCCCGGGCATGGGTCCTGGTGGGCCTGGCGGCGGACATGCGGGTCCCGGCGGTCACGGTGGTCCTGAGGCGCCACCGCCACCGGGTCCCGAGGAGCCCCCGCCACCCCCACCGACCTACACCCCGTAACGTCGACAGAGGTTTATCGGATTGCCAAACCCGTTGTCACACATGAGCATTCAATTGGCCGGATCGAGACCTATGATGGGGCGGATCACCTCAGCCGCGTTGGCTCTTGGCGCGTCGGTCAGTTGCGCCGCGGCCACATTGGCCGTGCCGGTCGCATCGGCGCGGCCGTCGGATCCGGGTGTGGTGAGCTACGCGGTCCTGGGCAAGGGCTCGGTGGGCAACATCGTCGGGGGCCCGATGCGCGACGAATCGTTGTTCACCCAGCCGTTCCAGGGCTACTTCGTCGATAACCCGGTGTGCAACAACTGGGCCGATGTCGGGTTGCCCGAGGTCTACAACGATCCCGATCTGGCATCGTTCAACGGGGCCAGCACGCAGACCT
This sequence comes from uncultured Actinomycetota bacterium, assembly GCA_963815995.1. Lineage (GTDB taxonomy): Bacteria > Actinomycetota > Actinomycetes > Mycobacteriales > Mycobacteriaceae > Mycobacterium. The sequence goes on along the minus strand of CAWFIR010000015.1, from coordinate 515,839 downwards.
CGCCGACCGACCAGACGCACTTCGTCAAACAGGCGGTCGGGGTTTTCGCCACCGCGCCGGCCGCCGGCGCGGCGTTTCACCGCGTGGTCGACCGCACGATCGGTTGCACCGGCCAGACCACGCCCATGCACCTGGACAACGGGACGACGCAGGTGTGGTCCTTCGATGGCGGGCCGGCGGGCCCGGCCGATGCTGCTTGGAGCAAGCAGGAAGCTGGAACCGACCGCCGATGTTTCACCCAGACCCGTCTGCGGGAAAACGTCCTGCTGCAAGCGAAAGTCTGTCAGTCCGGCAATGGTGGCCCGGCGGTGAATGTGCTGGCCGGTGCCATGGAGAACGCGCTGGAGCAATAGACACCAGGAGCCTTCGGGAATATGTCGGTGCCGTCTGGAAGATGGAATCTTGTGACTATCGTTGGGTAGCCGCGCGCAACCAGCGGGCTCGATTTCTCGGGACCGGTGGCCTTGGCTCCGAAGGGATCGGGATTATGGCGTTTGCCGTCGCGTCGCAGCTGGATCCCGCGCGTCTCTCCGATGGCGAACTTGCCAGCGCGTCGGCGGCGGCGCAGCACATCGCCGAGACCTGTCTGGAGGACGGGTCGGTAGGGCGGGTCGGCCTCGAGATCGAGGCGCATTGCTACGACCCGGCTGAGCCACATCGCCGCCCGACCTGGGACGAGATCACCGAGGTTCTGGACTCGCTTCCGGCGATGCCGGGTGGCAGCGTGGTCACCGTCGAGCCCGGCGGCGCGGTAGAGCTCTCCGGCCCGCCTGCATTTGGTGTCACGGCCGCGATCGAGGCGATCGTCGACGACCAGGCCGTGCTGGGCAAAGCCTTCGACGCCGCCGGCCTGGGTCTGGTGGCGCTGGGCGCGGACCCGCTGCGGCCGGCCAGGCGGATCAACCCGGGTGCGCGCTACGCGGCGATGGAACAGTTCTTCACGGCCAGCCACACCGGCGTCGCGGGCGCGGCCATGATGACGTCGACGGCTTCGGTTCAGGTGAATCTTGACGCCGGTCCGCAAGCCGGCTGGGCGGACCGGGTGCGGCTGGCCCACGCCCTTGGGCCCGTCATGGTGGCGATCGCCGCCAATTCGCCGCTGTTGAGCGGAGAATTCACCGGCTGGCGTTCCAGCCGGCAGCGGGTGTGGAGTCAGCTCGACTCGGCCCGGTGCGGACCGATCCTCACGGTCAGCGGCGACGATCCCGGTACCGACTGGGCGCGCTACGCGCTCAAGGCGCCGGTGATGTTGGTGCATTCCCCCGACGCGGTGCCGGTCACCCGTCGCGTGCCGTTTGCCGACTGGGCCGACGGCCGCGAGCTTCTCGGCGGTCGCCGGCCAACCCCTTACGACCTGGATTACCACCTGACCACGCTGTTCCCGCCAGTGCGCCCACGCAAGTGGCTGGAGATCCGCTACCTGGACGGCCTGCCCAGCGAGGTCTGGCCCGCGGTGGTCTTCACGCTGGTGACGCTGCTCGACGACTCGGCCGCCGCTGCACTGGCGGCCGAAGTGGTCGAACCCGTCGCCACGGCCTGGGACACCGCAGCCCGGGTCGGGCTCGACGACCAGCGCATCTTCTCGGCGGCCAACCGGTGTGTGGCCATCGCGGCCGAACGCGCACCCGCCGGGCTCGCCGACGGGATGCGGCGCCTCGTCGAGGCCGTAGAGCGGGGCCGCTGTCCCGCCGACGACTTCTCCGACCGGGTGATCGGAAACGGCATCGCGGCGACCGTGACCGAGTTGGCGCTAGGGGAACGGTGACGTCACGCGAAGCGCTGGTCCGCAATTTGCACCGGGCGCGGATGAGAACCTTGCGGCTGGTGGATTTCGATGATGCCGAACTCCGTCGCCAGTACGACCCGTTGATGAGCCCGTTGGTCTGGGACTTGGCGCACATCGGCCAACAGGAGGAACTGTGGCTGTTGCGCGGCGGCGACCCGGACCGGCCGGGAATGCTGCCCGACGCGGTCGAAAACCTCTACGACGCCTTCGTGCACTCCCGCGCCAGCCGCGTCGACCTGCCGTTGCTGTCGCCCGATCAGGCGCGGATCTACTGTCGCACCGTGCGGGCCGCCTCGCTGGACGCACTCGACCAGCTACCCGACGAACCGGACCACAATTTCGTGTACGGGATGGTGGTCAGCCACGAGAACCAGCACGACGAAACGATGCTGCAGGCATTGAATCTGCGCACCGGCCCGCCGCTGCTACTGGAGGCCCGCACCCTCCCGACCGGTCGGACTGGACTTGCCGGGACGTCGGTCGAGGTGCCCGGCGGCCCGTTCGTGCTGGGCGTCGACGCCGCCGATGAGCCGTTCTCGCTGGACAACGAACGCCCAGCCCACATAGTGGACGTGCCGACGTTCCGCATCGGCCGCGTCCCGGTGACCAACGGCGAATGGCGGCAGTTCGTCGACGATGGCGGCTACCGGCAGCCCCGGTGGTGGTCGGCGCGCGGCTGGCAGCATCGCCAGACCGCAGAGCTGACCGCGCCGCAGTTCTGGAACACCGACGGGCAGACCCGCACAAGGTTCGGCCACGTCGAGGACATCCCCGCCGACGAACCGGTGCAGCACGTCAGCTATTTCGAGGCCGAGGCCTATGCGGCATGGGCCGGGGCCCGGTTGCCCACCGAACGCGAATGGGAGAAGGCGTGCGCGTGGGACCCGCAGCGGGGCGCGCGCCGACGCTATCCCTGGGGCGCCGCGGACCCGTCGCCGGTTTACGCGAACCTCGGCGGCGACGCGCTGCGTCCGGCACCCGTCGGCGCGTATCCTGCCGGCGCATCGGCCTACGGTGTCGAGCAGATGCTCGGCGACGTCTGGGAGTGGACCAACTCAGAGCTGGAGCCGTGGCCGGGATTCACGCCGATGATCTACCAGCGTTACTCCGAGCCGTTCTTCGGCGCCGACTACAAGGTGCTGCGCGGCGGCGCATGGGCAGTCGAGTCGGCGATAGTGCGGCCCAGTTTCCGAAACTGGGACCACCCGTACCGGCGACAAATCTTCTCGGGTGTCCGGCTGGCGTGGTCCGTCGACAACGACGCAGGGGGTCGCCCCTGATGTGCCGCCACCTCGGCTGGCTGGGACGCGAAGCCTCGGTCTCCTCGCTGGTGCTCGACCCACCGCACGGGCTGCGGGTGCAGTCATATGCTCCGCGCCGGCAGAAGCACGGTTTGATGAACGCCGACGGTTGGGGTGTGGGCTTTTTCGACGGGGCGACGCCGCGGCGATGGCGCAGTGCCGCACCGCTATGGGGAGACGTTTCTTTCGACTCCACCGCACCGGCACTGCGCAGTCACTGCGTGGTGGCTGCGGTGCGTTCGGCTACCGTCGGTATGCCCATCGAAGCCAGCGCGACCGCGCCGTTCACCGACGGACAGTGGCTGCTCTCGCATAATGGAGTTGTCGACCGGGGCGTGCTGCCCATTAGCGCCGCAGCTGAATCAACCTGCGACAGTGCGATTCTCGCCGCCTTGATATTCGATCGCGGGCTGGATGCGTTGGGGCAGACCATCGCTGAAGTGGGTGGCTACGATCCGAATGCGCGGCTGAATATACTGGCGGGCAACGGTTCTCGTCTGCTCGCTACCACCTGGGGCGACACCCTGGCGATACTGCGACGCGGTGACGGCGTCGTGCTGGCCAGCGAGCCGTACGACGACCAACCCGGCTGGGAAGACGTTCCCGACCGTCACCTCGTCGAAGTCACCACCGACCAGGTCACGTTGACCGCGCTGAACTCAACGAAGGGAAATCGATGACACTGACGTTGTCCAACCACCTGGCCGCGGACTCGGCGTTCGAGGCACTGTGCCGCGATGTGCGGGACGGGCTGCAAAGTTCCCCGAAGTCGTTGCCGCCCAAGTGGTTCTATGACTCAGTAGGCAGCGACTTGTTCGACCAGATAACCCGGCTGCCCGAGTACTACCCGACCCGCGTCGAGGCGGAGATCCTGCGGTCCCGCGCCGCGGAGATCGCGTCGGTCACCGGTGCCGACACCTTGGTCGAGTTGGGCAGTGGGACTTCGGAGAAGACCCGGGTGTTGCTGGACGCACTGCGTGAGGGTGGTGCGTTGCGCAGGTTCGTGCCGTTCGACGTCGATGCGAGCATGCTGTCAGCCGCTGGAAGCGCGATCCATCGCGAGTATCCCGGCATCGAAATCGCCGCTGTCTGTGGTGATTTCGAAGAACACCTGGCCAAAATCCCGAGCGGCGGCCGCCGGCTGTTCGTCTTCCTGGGCTCGACGATCGGAAACCTGGTCCCCGATGCACGCGCCGAGTTCCTCGCCGCGCTGGCGAAGGTACTGCAGCCCGGGGACAGCTTGCTGTTGGGCACCGACCTGGTCAAGGACCCCAACCGGCTGGTGCAGGCTTACGACGACAGCGCCGGCGTGACGGCGCAGTTCAACCGCAACGTGCTCGCCGTGATCAACCGGGAACTCAACGCGGACTTCGATGTCGATGCGTTCCGCCATGTCGCAAGCTGGAACGCCGCAGAAGAGCGAATGGAGATGTGGCTGCGGTCCGAGCGCGCGCAGCGGGTGCGCATCGCTGCGCTGAACCTGACCGTTGACTTCGACGCCGGCGAACAGGTGCTCACCGAAGTCTCCTGCAAATTCCGGGCCGACGCGGTGGCCGAGGAGCTGGCGCAGGCAGGTCTGCGACTCGCCGGGTGGTGGACTGACGCCGCCGGCGATTTCGGGTTGTCGCTGTCAACGAAGTGAACGCCGGCCTGGCCGACGCCTGGCGGGCCGCCCGGCCGCCGGTCGCCGGGCTGCACCTGGACAGCGCCGCGTGTTCCCGGCAGAGCTTCGCGGTGCTCGACGCGACCGCCCTGCACGCCAGGCACGAGGCCGAGGTGGGCGGATACGTCGCGGCGGAGGCGGCCACACCCGTCCTCAACGCCGGACGCGCCGCGGTCGCCGCGCTTGCCGGCATGCCCGACGCAGAGGTGGTGTTCACCACCGGCTCGCAGCACGCGCTGGATCTGCTGCTGTCCAGTTGGCCGCCCGGCGCCCGAACGCTGGCCTGCCTCCCCGGCGAATACGGTCCCAACCTGGCCCTGATGGCCGTGCATGGCTTTGCCCACCGGACGCTGCCGACGGACGCCGACGGCCGGGTCGTGATACACGACGCGGCGATCAGCCTGGCTGCCGAACCGCCGGACCTGGTGCATCTGACGGCGGTGGCCAGTCACCGCGGGGTGGTACAACCGCTGCAAGAGATGGCGCAGCTGTGCCGCGACTTGGGGCTTCCGCTGGTCGTCGACGCCGCGCAGGCGCTCGGCCAGGTGGATTGTTCGGTGGGCGCCGACGCGGCCTACGCCTCGTCGCGCAAATGGATGGCCGGCCCGCGCGGCGTGGGTGTTCTCGCCGTGCGTCCGGTGCTGATGCAGCGGCTTCGACCACGCCTACCGCCGCCGGAGTGGGCGGCGTCGTTGTCAAACGCCCAACGACTCGAGCTGGGCGAGGCCAACATCGCTGCGCGAGTGGGCTTTTCGGTGGCGGTCGGCGAACACGTCGCCTCGGGCCCGGCTGCGGTGCGAGCGCGATTGGCTGAAGTTGGCCGGATCAGCCGGACCGTCCTCGCCGACGTGCCCGGGTGGCGGGTGGTCGAGGCGGTCGACGAGCCGAGCGCCATCACGACTTTGGTCCCGACCGACGGCGCCGACCCGGCGAAGGTGCGCGGGTGGCTGATCGCCGAACGTCGAATCGTCACCACGTATGCCGGAATCCAGCGGGCACCGGGCGAATTGACCGCGCCGGTGCTGCGAATTTCGCCGCACGTCGACACCACTCACAACGACCTGGAAACCTTCGCCGCGGCGCTCACGGACGCCACTGCGGCGCTGTGAAGCTCAGCCCACTTTGTGCGCGGTGAGTAGGTAGGCCGGCAATTTCATCCGGCCCTTCTCGTCGCGGTCGTGCTCGGGCATCGGAACGTCTGAATCCGCCGGTGCCGGTGGGATATACGCGTGAATGAACGCCGGCCGGATCTCGTCGATGTGCCAGTGCTTGCTCACCGCAGCGCGTAACTCGTCCTCGTCGACCTCGTTGGGCTTCTGCTCCCATTCGGACGGGAACGCGCCCTTGGCGAAGACCAGCACGAAGTAGCCGGCGCCGTCGGCAGCGGCGCGATGCACCGACTGCAGGTAGCTGTCGCGGCCCTCGACCGGCAGCGAGTGGAAAAGCGTGCTGTCGACAACGGTGTTGAAGCGGCCGTCGTGCCCGCTGAACGTGGTGATGTCGGCCTGTTCGAAGCTGGCATTGCTCAGGCCGCGCTCCCCGGCGGCCTTGGTGGCCGCGGCGACGGCGGTGGGAGTGAGGTCGACGCCGTGCACGGTGTAGCCGTCGGCAGCCAGAGCCAGTGACAACTCGGCGTAACCACAGCCGGCGTCCAGCACATCGCTGCGGAATTTTCCTGCGGCTGCCAGCGCAGCCAACTCGGGCTGCGGCTCACCGATGTTCCACGGCGGCGGCCCGTCGAAGCCGACTTCCTGACGGTATGCGCCGTCCCAATCCATTACTTCATTTGCCATGTCTTCCAACCTACTCCGGCGCTTCCCAGCTATGGACCGGCTCGTTGGTGTGCATGTGATCGCAGTACAGCCGCAGCATCTCGGCCAGCGCCGCCGGCCGGGTCAGCCCGCGTCGCTGCAGCGCGCGCACCGTCGACACCTGCCAGTCCGCGCCGTTGCGTCCCGCGCGGGCCCGGTCTTCGATCACGCCGAGCAGCCGGTCGCGCACCTCGGCGGCGACACCCCAGCTGTCCAGACCGTGATGCGCCATCGGCAGCAGCTCGCCGATCACCAGCGCCTCGGTGCTGACGGTGCCCAATCCCGGCCAGAACAGGCTCGCCTGCATGCCATGGCGGGCCGCTTCGAGGAAATTATGTTGCGCCGCATCGAATCTCATCTTCGTCCAAACGGGGCGATCATCTTCGGCCAGCGTGCGCACCATGCCGTAGTAGAAGGCCGCGTTGGCCATCATGTCGATGACCGTTGGGCCGGCGGGTAGTACGCGGTTCTCCACCCGCAGGTGAGGCCGTCCCGCGACGACGTCGTATACCGGGCGATTCCACCGGTAGACGGTGCCGTTGTGCAGGCGCAGCTCCGCTAGCTGCGGGGTGCGCCCAGCCGCCAGTTCGGCGACCGGATCCTCATCGGACACCTCCGGTAGCAGCGACGGGAAGTAGCGAACGTTCTCCTCGAACAGATCGAAGATCGACGTGATCCAGCGTTCGCCGAACCACACCCGAGGCCGCACCCCTTGGGTTTTCAATTCGTCCGGCCGGGTGTCGGTGGACTGGGCGAACAGTTCGATGCGGGTTTCCGACCACAGCTGGTGACCGAAGAAGTACGGCGAGTTGGCACCAAGCGCCAGCTGCGGCCCGGCCAGAACCTGTGCGGCGTTCCAATTGCTGGCGAAACCTTCGGGCGACACTTGTAGGTGCAACTGCATACTGGTGCAAGCCGATTCGGGAGCGATCGATGTCGAGTACATGCTGAGCGGTTCGGGCCCGTCGATATCGATCTGGATGTCTTCGCCGCGGGCGTTGAAGATGGAATCGTTGAGCGCAACGTACCGCCTGGACTGACTCATCCATCCGCTGGCGAGGTGGTCGGGCATCAGGGTGGGCAATATCCCGATCATGACGATGTGGGCCCCGCCGGCGCTGGCCTTGATTTCGGCCGCATTCAAACTGGCGCGCACTTCGTCTTCCAATTGCACGCCGGCATTACCGCCCAGCGACCTGGGCGGGACGTTGAATTCGATGTTGTACGCGCCTAATTCGGTCTGATACGCCGGGTCGGCGATAGCGGCCAGGACGTCGGAGTTGGTCATTGCCGGCTGATAAGCGTCATCGACCAGGTTGCATTCGATTTCCATCCCGGTGAGCGGGTGGTCGAACTCGAAGCTGGCTTGCGCGAGCATCGTCTCGAAGACGTCGAGGCACAGTTGCACCTTGCGCCGGTACTGCTGCCGGTCGACGCGGTCGTAGGTGGTCCGCTTGACGTCTTTGCCCACTACGCAAATGCAACCGCTTTACGCACCGCGCCGCAACCGATCGCCCAAATGAACTGACGCGCCGCCGAATTGCCGATTGTCATGCGCTATTGACGCGCGCGTCGGATACTTGCAACAATCTCAGCTCAGCCTTACATGTTTCACAGCAAGATTCCGGGGGGAACGATGAGTCGGACGCACCGTCGCATGACCAGCGTGGTTGGGGTCGCTTTCGGTGCCGTGGCGGCGTCGCCGTTGATCGCGCTATGCACCGGATCTGTCGCGACCGCCGACACCACCGGCGATCTGGTGAGCATCGGGCCGTTCGCGATCGGCAGCTATAACGACACTTTCACCTACGACTCATCGAACTTGGCGTTCGACAACTACACCACCGGGTCGCTCGGCTCGACCCCGTTCGACCTCGACGTCTATCAAGGCCCGATGGGATCGAACAGCGCTGAGTACGTCTTCACGATTCCGCTGCTGTTCCAAGGTGGCTTCAACGATGTCGACGGGACCAGCACATCGTTCTACTCGTTCAACCCATTCGACTTCGTCAGTCCCGACGCCGGCCTGGTCACCCTCGGTGGTGCGCCCTCCACCGAGGGCATCGTCACTATCGGACCGTTCGCGATCGACGGGTACACGGATACCTTGAGCCTCGACTCAGCCGGAGCGTTCGACAACTATCTGGTCGGTTCGCTCGGTTCGTTGACGTACGACCTCGACATCTTTTCGGGCGCTCCGGGATCGGACACATCGGAAATCCTGTTCACGGTTCCCTCGCTTTTCCAAGTTGGCCTCGACGACGTCGGCGGCGTGATCACGCCGATCGACTCGTTCGCGCCCTTCGATGCCATCAACCCCGACATCGGCCTATTGGATCTCGTCAACAGCCTCTAACCGACTGTTCCCCGCGTAGTCCATGATGGACACGATCCGCCGGTGAGGTGTTCGGGCACCAGGGTGGGCAGTATCCCGATCATGACGATGTGGGCCCCGACCGCGCTGGCCTTGATTTCGGCCGCGTTCAAACTGGCGCGCACTTCGTCTTCCAGTTGCACGCCCGCATGGCCGCCCAGCGACCGAGGCGGGACGTTGAATTTGATGTTGTAGGCGCCTAATTCGGTCTGATATGCCGGGTCGGCGATGGCGGCCAGAACGTCGGAGAGGTTCAGACACAACTGGACCTTGCGCCGGTACTCCTGCCGGTGTGCGCGCTCGTAGGTGGTCCGCTTGACCCCATCACCCACATCGCTGATGCAACCGGTTTGCTTACCTGTACGCAAGATCGACGGCTTCGTGGAAGCGCACAACTAGACGGCGCTGCACCCTATTTCACTGATATTGAATTTCCATTGACGCCACCACGTTTATGCCAGATAATCTCAGCTTAATCTTACCTATCTCACAGCAACGTTAGGAGGGCCGAAAATGAGTAACCGTCACCGCCGCACGGTCGGCATTGTTGGCACGACCGTTGGTGCGCTTCTGGCCGCGCCGCTAATCTCGCTGCTGGCCAGCCCGCTGGCCAGCGCAGACCCGACGACGGATGCTGCTGTCGGCGCCAGCTCCGACGTAACGACCCTCGGTCCGTTCGCGATTGACGGGTTCACGGAAACGCTTAGCTACACCACCAGCCCGCTCGCCCTCGACAACTTCCTCACCGAGACAGTCGACGGGTCTGTTTTCAACCTGGACACGTATTTTGGCCCGCCTGGATCGGGCGCGTTCGAGGTTCTGTTGACGGACACCGGGGTTTTCCAGCTTGGCGTTGACTCCGTAGACGGTTCGGTTAGGTTGATTGACAACTTCCTTGGCAGCGACTTTTTCCCCGCCGACCCGGGTCTGGCCCTCCTCGGTTAGTGTCCTGGCCGCGTGAGCTTCGGCCGATGCGGCGGATTCGAGCACCCGCGTAGTCCATGATGGACGGGATCGCGGGAGGAAAGCAGTGGGCGAATTCATCGCTTCGATCGACCAGGGCACCACCAGCACCCGCTGCATGATCTTCGACCACGACGGCGCCGAGGTGGGTCGCCATCAACTCGAGCACGAGCAGATCCTGCCGCGGGCCGGATGGGTCGAGCACAACCCGATCGAGATCTGGGAGCGCACGACGTCGGTGCTGATGTCGACGCTCAATGCGACCAACCTGTCGTCGAACGACATTGTCGCGCTGGGAATCACGAATCAGCGCGAGACGACGCTGGTGTGGAATCGACGTACCGGCCGGCCGTACTACAACGCGATCGTCTGGCAGGACACCCGCACCGACCGGATCGCGTCGGCGCTGGACCGCGATGGCCGCGGCGACGTGATCCGGCACAAAGCGGGGTTACCGCCGGCGACCTATTTCGCCGGCGGGAAACTGCAGTGGATTCTGGACAACGTCGGCGGTGTGCGTGCTGCAGCCGAGGCCGGCGACGCGGTTTTCGGCACCATCGACAGCTGGCTGTTGTGGAACCTGACCGGCGGCCCCCGCGGCGGGGTACACGTCACCGACGTCACCAATGCCAGCCGGACCATGCTGATGGACCTGGAGACATTGGACTGGGATGACGAGCTGCTCTCGTTTTTCGGCATCCCGCGGGCGATGCTTCCGTCCATCGCGTCGTCGTCGCCGCTTCAGCCATACGGTGTCACGACGCCCGACGGGCCGCTCGGCGGCGAGGTGCCGATCACCGGAATCCTCGGCGACCAGCATGCGGCGATGGTCGGCCAGGTCTGTTTGCGGCCCGGCGAGGCCAAAAACACCTACGGCACAGGCAATTTCCTGCTGCTGAACACCGGCGAACAGATCGTCCGGTCGCAAAATGGTCTGCTGACCACCGTGTGCTATCAGTTCGGTGACGCGAAACCTGTTTACGCCCTGGAAGGTTCGATCGCCGTCACCGGGTCGGCCGTGCAATGGCTCCGGGATCAACTGGGCATCATCAGCGGGGCGGCCCAGAGTGAGGCGCTGGCCCGACAGGTCGACGACAATGGCGGGGTGTACTTCGTCCCGGCGTTCTCGGGTTTGTTCGCGCCGTATTGGCGTTCCGATGCCCGCGGCGCGATCGTTGGACTGTCGAGGTTCAACACCAACGCACACCTGGCCCGCGCGACGTTGGAGTCGATCTGCTATCAGAGCCGCGACGTGGTCGACGCGATGCAGGCTGATTCTGCTGTGCGCCTTGAGGTTTTGAAGGTCGACGGCGGTATCACCGCCAACGACCTGTGCATGCAGATTCAGGCCGACGTCTTGAATGTCGACGTGGTTCGTCCGGTGGTCGCCGAGACGACCGCGCTGGGCGCGGCCTACGCGGCGGGTCTGGCGGTCGGCTTCTGGGCCGACCCGGATGAGTTACGGACCAACTGGCGCGAGGGTAAGCGGTGGACGCCGCAGTGGAGCGACGAGCAGCGCTCGTCGGGCTACGCGGGATGGCGAAAAGCCGTGCAGCGCACGCTCGACTGGGTCGAGGTGTCCTGACGCGAACGGTGGGGACCAGTAAGTGCTGGCCCCCACCGTCGCGGTGTGATCAGTCGTCGTCTTCGGCGAGAATTGTGTAGATCTCGCGGCGAGCGTTGTTGACGATCTCGATGATGCGCTGCTGCTGCTCGGTGCTGGCGGCGTGCGCGGATTGCGCTACGGCGCCGAACAATTGGCCAACAGCTGCCCGCAGGTTGAGATGCGCGGGGTCAACCCCGTCGGCGATCTCGTCCCACGGCGGCGTCGCGACCTTCTCCGCCGCTTCTTTGCCGGCGTCGGTCAACTGGAACAGCTTCTTGCTGCCCTCGCTTTCCGAGGCGACAATCAGCCCCTCGTCGACCAGCAGTTGCAGGGTCGGGTAGACCGAGCCGGGGCTCGGCTTCCACAGGTCCTGGCTCCGCTCGGCGACCTCCTGGATGATTTCGTAGCCGTGCATCGGTCGCTCGGCGAGCAGCACCAGGATGGCGGCGCGAACGTCACCACGGCGGCCGCGCCGGCCGGGGCCGCGACGCCGTCCAGCGCGTCCGGCCGGGCCGAAGCCGGGACCGAAGCCGCCGGGGCCCAAGCCACCGGGACCGAACCCGCGACCGAACCCTCGGCCGAAGCCGGGCCCGAAGGGGCCGTCATGGCCGGCGTCGTGACCGCGGACGAAGTCGCGGAACTCGCGACGGGCTTGCTTGCGCTGTTCGTGCAGCGCGCGGCGGTCCTGGGGTGCGAATCCGAAGCCTGACGGCCCCGGCCCACCCGCGAATGGCCCGCCCACATGGGGAAATGGGTTACTCAAGGGGTTGTTCTCGTTTCTGGAAAGATAGCGCCGGATGCGCTATCGATACGACGACGATATATCGGAACCTATCGTTCGGCAAGCCCGGATTTCGACCTGGCGCGCTCTGAGGCGGTTTGCGGACGCCGGCGGACGGGTAGGTCCCCACCCATGAGCCAGGAAAATGCGCACGTAAAGGTCGACTCGGGAGGCAACCGCGACGCACTGGCCGAGCCCGGTGACAGCGACCACGACAAGCGCGTACGGCTGTGGGTGAACTGGGGGCTGGCGCTGCTCACGGTCGTGGGTGCGGGCGTGGTGATGCTGGTCGCTTTGGGCGCTGTGATGAGCACCGCCGCCTGCAGCGACAAGGCGTGCCCCAACCTCGGGCCGAGCGGGATCAGCTTCGACACGCTCTTTTACGGCGCACCGGTGGTCGCGGCCTTGGCGGTCGTTGCGTCCTTCTTTACCGCCCGGCGCCGATGGGGATTCGCCGTCCCCCTGGTTGCGATCGCGGTGCTGATCGCCGACGTCGCCATCCTCGCCACCACAGTCGCGCAGTAGCCCGTGGGATCAAAAGCCGCGTAACCGGGCGAGTTCTCGGCGGTGTCGTTCGGCAAGGACGGCGGCCAGCGCCAATTGGGGCGGAGTGCCGGGCGGCGGCGGAGGAGCCACCCGGCTGAACACGTCACTGGCGATCCGGTAGGCCATCTGATCGCGCACATAGGGATCGAGTTGCATTGCGCGCGTAAGGAATTGGCGAGCGATCTCGGCTTGTTCGGCGCCCAGGCCGGACAGCTGCAATGACGCGGCCCACCAGGCCAGCTGTGGCGGCATGCTGGGCGGTGGACCCGGCTTCGGCGCGCGCTCGCTGATCACCACCGTGCCGGCAAAGATGTCGCCGATCCGCTTGGCCCTCGGCGAGAGCATGCTGCAGATGACCGCGGGGCTACCCAATAACCCCCAGATCTCGACGATCGACGCCAATGCTCGAAACAGGGCCTGGCGGAAGCGCTCCGGGCCGCCGTCGTCCGACACCACGCGCAGACCCATCGCCATCTTGCCGAGTGAGCGACCACGTGTCGCGGTCTCGAACACCAGCGGATACCCGACGAAGACCAGCACGGTGAAGATGATCATGATCGCCCCGGTCACCGCGTCGTCGAATTGAGTCAGCGCACCCGCCCACAACACCAATGCCACCAGGTAGCCGACCATGATGACGGCGATGTCGATGAGTGCACTCACCGCTCGCACCGGTAGTTGCGCAACCCGAACGTCGAGCACCACGGCGTCCCCGGTCACCACTTCGGACATACAGCGAACGCTACCCCGGTTTGACTAGTGTTTACTCCGTGGACGTCGACGCGTTCGTGCTCGCGCACCGCAGCACCTGGGATCGCCTCGAGCAACTGGTGAAGAACCGACGCCGGCTCGACGGAGCCGAGGTCGACGAGCTGGTGGAGCTCTACCAGCGGTCCTCGACGCACCTGTCGATGCTGCGCTCCGCGTCATCCGATTCGGCACTGGTCGGCAGACTTTCCGGTCTGGTCGCACGGGCCCGAGCCGCGGTCACCGGCGCACATGCGCCGCTGTCGAGCGAGTTCACCCGGTTCTGGACGGTGTCGTTTCCGGTGGTGGCCTACCGCGCATGGCGGTGGTGGCTGGCGACGGCTTTGGTGTTCTTCGCCGTCGCGGCGGTGATCGCCATGTGGGTCATCGGCAGCCCCGAAGTGCAGTCCACGATCGGAACACCAAGTGAGATCGATGAATTGGTGAACCACGACTTCGCCTCGTACTACAGCGAGCACGCGGCGGGCGCGTTCGCGCTGCACGTATGGGTGAACAATTCCTGGGTGGCGGCCAAGTGCATTGCGTTCTCCGTCGTGCTGGGCGTGCCGATCCCGTTCGTGCTGTTCGCCAACGCCGCCAATCTCGGGGTCGTCGCCGGTCTGATGCTTCAGGCAGGCAAGGCCGACGTACTGCTGGGATTGCTGCTGCCGCATAGCTTGTTGGAGCTGACGGCGGTGTTCCTGGCCGGTGCCGTCGGCATGCGGCTGGGCTGGTCGGTGATCTCACCGGGCGATCGCCCGCGCGCGCAGGTACTCGCCGAGCAGGGCCGTGCGGTGATGTCGGTCGCCGTGGGTTTGGTTGTCGTGCTGCTCGTTTCGGGCGCTATCGAGGCGTTCGTCACCCCGTCCTCGTTGCCGACTTTCCTGCGTATCGGCATCGGAGTGCTGGCCGAGCTGAGCTTTTTGGCGTACGTCGGTTACTTCGGCCGCCGTGCGGCGCGGGCCGGCGACACCGGCGACATCGCCGATGCGCCCGACGTGGTACCGACCCGGTAGTTTGCGTCGAGTGGCCAGTTGCGACACGCGAACCGAGGAAAACGGTGTCATAACCGGCCACTCGACGTCGCGAACTAAAGCCGCCCAGTGGCTTTCATCGCCAGATAGCGGTCGGCGAGCGCCGGCGCGAGTTCGGTGGGTGGCGCGTCGACGACCTCGACCCCGTTGTGGCGTAGCCGAGAAGCTATCGCCCACCGCTCGTTACGGGCACGTTCGGCGGCGGCAGCGTCGTACACCGCGGCCGCGTCGGAACGTCCGGCGGCGAGTTGGTCGACGCGTGGGTCGGTGACTGCGGCGACAATCACGCGGTGCCTGGCCGACAGCTGGGGAAGTACCGGCACAAGGCCCTCGTCGAGGGCGCTGGCGTTGAGGTCGGTCATCAGTACCACCAGCGCTCGACGCCGTGTGCGCCGCATGACAGCGGAAACCATTGCGGTGGAGTCAGATTCAATGAGCGCTGGACTCAGCGGTGCCATCGCCTCGACGAGGCGGCCCAGCAACTCCGTGCGTGACGCGCCGAACACGCCGGCCTGGGTGGTCCGGTCGTGGGCGAGGAAGTCGACGTGATCGCCGGCTCGGGAGGCGAGTGCCGCCAGCAGCAGAGCCGCGTCCATCGACCAGTCCAACCGGGGCCAGCCGCCGGGATCGGCAGCCGTCGGGTCGACTCCGACGCGGCCGGCGGACGTTCGTCCGGTGTCGAGGACGATGACGACTCGCCGGTCGCGCTCCGGCCGCCAGGTACGGACCACGACGTCGGCGCGCCGGGCAGTCGCTCGCCAGTCGATGGAACGCACATCGTCGCCGACGACGTACTCACGTAGCGAGTCGAATTCGGTCCCCTGGCCGCGGGTCAGGGTCGGCAGCAGACCGTCGATCTCCCGCAGCCTGGCCAGGCGTGACGGTAGGTGCTTACGAGACAGGAACGGCGGCAGCACCCGCACCTGACCCGGTACCGGCCGCGACTTCTGCCGGCCGGCCAGTCCCATCGGGCCGATCGAACGTGCCGTCACCGCCGCCGATTGCTGATCGCCGCGGCGGATCGGCCGCAAGCAGGTATCTACCCGTTGCAGCTGTCCGGCAACGATATCGACGGCTTGCGTGGCGGGTTCGGCCTGCGCGCTGGGCGGCCAGGCATCACGAACCCGGCCGCGAAAACGTCGTCGACCGCTGTTGTGGATCAGTAGAACGAGATTCATTGATTCACCGAGCCGAACCGACCCGTTCGGTAACCGGGTGTACAGCAGGCGAGACGGGCTGGCCGCCAAGCCGACGTCCACGATAACCGCGGCCGCCAGCAGTGCCAGCAGCGCGGCGAAAGATGCTGCTGGCCTCGGTGATAGCGCAATCGGCAGAACGCACAACAGTGCGATCAGGCCGGCGCGCCCGGTCAAAATCACTAGCGTGGCACCGGAACCGAGGCCAAGATGCCATCGAGCACGCCATCGGTGGTGGCACCCTCGAGCTCCGCCTCCGGCCGAAGCATCACCCGGTGGCGCAGCGTCGGGCGGGCCATCGCCTTCACATCGTCGGGGGTGACATAGCTGCGTCCGGACAGCCAGGACCACGACCGCGCCGTGGCCAGCAAAGCGGTTGCGCCGCGCGGTGACACCCCCAACTGCAATGCGGGCGAGTGGCGAGTCGCACCGACGATGTCGACGATGTAGCCGAGCACCTCGTCGGCCACCAATACCCGGCGCACCGCATCACGGCCCGCGGCCAACTCGGCCGGCCCGGCGACGGGCCGGATCGCCGACAGGTCGCGGGGGTCGAAGCCGTGTGCGTGCCGGCCAAGGATGGCAATCTCGGCGTCGCGTGGCGGCAGCGGTACATCCAGCTTCAGCAGAAACCGGTCGAGTTGCGCTTCGGGCAACTGGTAGGTGCCTTCGTATTCGATCGGGTTCTGCGTCGCCGCAACGATAAACGGATCGGGTAGCACCCTGGGTTCGCCGTCCACGGTGACCTGACGCTCTTCCATCGCTTCCAGCAGTGCCGCTTGCGTCTTCGGTGGCGTGCGGTTGATTTCGTCGGCCAGCAGGAGATTGGTGAAAACCGGGCCGCTGCGGAAGGTGAACGCGGCGGTGCGGGTGTCGTACACCAACGATCCGGTGACATCGCCCGGCATCAGGTCAGGGGTGAATTGAACACGCTTGAAATCCAGTCGCAGTGCCGCGGAAAGGGAGCGGACCAACAGCGTCTTCGCCACGCCCGGAACACCTTCGAGCAGAACGTGACCGCGGCACAGCAGCGCGATCACCAGCCCGGTGATCACCGCGTCCTGCCCCACGACGGCTTTGCCGATCTCGGCCCGTAGCGCGAGTAGCGCATGACGGGCCGCCTGTGCCGGCGGTGGCTGAGTGGAGCTGTGCGGCGGTTGATTCATAGGTGCGTGACCTGCCTTTCGATGTCATCGAGTGCGTGGGTGAGTTGGATCAAGTCGGCATCGGTGGCTGGCGTTGGTCCAAATAGTATGTGCCACAGCAATTCCGGGTCGGATCTGCCGTGTTGAGCAATCGCGAGTATCACCGCCGGTGGCGGAGTGTCCACGCCCAGACCGAGTCGGGGGAGCATCCGCTGTAGTGCCGCGCCGCGCAGTGCCTGCGCAGCCCGGTCCCGGGCTCGCCGCGAGCGGTACAGCCGGCCGCGGCCTTCGACCGTCTCCGACGCGCGTACCACTACGGGCAGCTTTTCGGCGACCAGCGGCCCGATCCGTCGGCCCTTCCATAAGGCGATCAGCGCTACCGTCAGCCACAGCTGTACGACCATCCAGGTCACGTTGTCGGGGATCAGGTCGAAAATCTTTCCCTTGCCGGATGATCCACCTTCGATGTGCTGCGGTGCGTACCACACCAGTCGGGGGTGCTGGCCGGCGAGGTTCATCGCCAGCGCGGCATTGCCTGCCCGCAACAAACTCCCGTTGGTCAAGAAATCGGTGCTGCCGACCACCGTCACGGTGCGGTCGCCATCGCGATAGCGGACCAGCGCTCCGCCATAGCAGCTACTCACGGTTGTGTCGCCGACGGCGCGAAACGTGTTCGACGGCCCGAAGTCCACTGCTCCTGCCTGATCCGCTTCTCGCAGAGCGCAATCCGGCTTGGTGTCCGAGGTACTGGCACCGCCGCTCCGGATACCTGATGCGAGCGCTGCGCGGGCATGCGCGGTCGGTTCGACAAGCAGCAGATCCCCGGGCGCGTCGGCCAGCCTCGTCAGCAACTCCTCGGTGGAGACGCGCTGGGTCTGCGCGAACAACAGCAACGTTCCGGGGCGTGCCGCATTCACGGCATCATCGACGCTGTTGGCCACGACAACGGTGACGCCGTGATCCCGCAGCAGCGCTATCAGCGCGTGCGCGCCTTCGGGTCCCGTCGACTCGGGGTCCATCTGCCCACCCGGTCGGGGCGCGGTCAGGTACGTGCCGATCGCGGCGACGGCGCAGATCGCGACCAGTGCGGGTAGCACCCATCGCCACGATCGACGCCGTATCGGGTGTGGTGTCTGTGCGACCGTCACCGGACTCGGGCCCACGAGTCGGCCGGAAGTTGCCCCGGGGGACCGGGTCGGGTTGCTGCCGGACCGAATCGGAGGTGGTCGTCGAGATCCACGATCATCTGGTAAGCAGGCAGTGTGCCTGGTCTTTCGCCGTAGGTGACGTCGTTGAATGCGGTCGCCGACTGCGAAAACTCGGCGGCCAGCGCGGGTATGCGATCGCCGGCGTCCTCGGCCAGTTCGTTGGCGGTGCGACCGGGGGCCGGATCCAGTGTCCCGCTCTCCTCGAGACTGCGCGCCACCGCGCGCAACCGATGCCGAATCGCAGCCGTCCAATTCTCCTCGGCGGCAAACTGTTCGGCGATAACACGATGCTGAGCCGCGGTGAGCTGGCCGGCGTCGAACACTTGGTAGTCGCCACCGCGACGGGTGCGGATGGTCCGTTGCGCGATGCGAATGGCCACCACGATCGCGACGACCAGCAGGGTGAGCAGCACGCTGACGGTGAACCACCCACCGGGCAGCGATGAGCCTTTCTCGACCAGGCGATACAGCAGCTCGTGAATCCACTCGTGGACCCGCTGTTCCACTGAGCTTTTGGGGTAGATCGGCTTGTCGAGTTCGCGTTGGGCAGCCTCGTGCGCGGTGTCACGGCCGATATCGATCGCGGACATCCTCGACTCGTCCCTATACCGGCCGTGACAGCCAGAGGTAGTCGCTCGACGCGATTGCCGCCGGGCCTCTGGCGGCGCCCGTCTGCAGCACCAGATCGAATGCCTCGCTGCGGATGCGGCGATCTGCGTAGAGTAGGACAGCCACGCCAGCGCTGAATGGGGCGGTGATGATTCGGCCGATCGCCGATCCGACGGCCCCCACCGTCAAGCCGAGCAGCACCGGGACGCTGGGCCCGCCGAGCAGGCTACCCGCGAATTCGAACGGTACGGCGATGGCGCCCGCGATCAACGTGACCACTAACCACGTCAATACGCGAATGCTGAATACTCGCCAAAAACTGTTGTGTACCAACGTGAATGATCGCCTCATCGCAACGGTCACCGGCAGCCGCTCCAACACGATCAGCACCGGCGCGAACGACAGCGCCGTGTAGAGGTAGATCAGCGCCGCGATCGACATCAGCACCAACGGAAAGCCGAGGATGACCGTCGCCGCCACGTTGCCGGCGGCGGCGATGGCCCCGATGATCACACCCACGGCGCCGCAGATCAGTATCAGCCCGGCGGACTCCAGTGCCACCAGCCCGATCAATGCGGGCAGCCGTCCACGAATCCTGGCCCACGTCTCGCCGGCGCCAATCGTCGAGCCGAACACCGCGCGGCCGACGATGACCGCGAGCATGCCGGTCAGCAGGGTGCCGGATAACCATCCGACCAGCCCGCTGAGACCTCCCGCGAGTGTCCAGGCCCCGACGTCGCCCCCGGTGAGTTCGCCGGCCGGTGCTGTCCTCAGTTGGCTGGCCGCGGCCAGCGGCCCGAGGGCTGCGGCGAGGGTGACGAGTTGCGTGATCACGACGACCACTGCCGTCAGTCCCAACGTGACCCTGGCGTTGGTCCGGATGTAGACCGCCGCGCCATTGTAGATGTCGCTCAGACTCAACGGGCGCAACGGGATGATTCCCGGCGCCCACGCCCGGCGGGCCTGCGGCGGCGGTACGCCGTACCCGGGCTGGGGAGCGTAACCGGGCTGCCAGCCGTAGGCGGGCTGGGGAGCGTAACCGGGCTGCCAGCCGTAGCCGGGCTGCGGGTAGCCGGGCGGCGGTGGGTAGCCCGGCGGCGGTGGGTAGCCGGGCGCCGGTGGGTAGCCCGGCGGCTGCGGGTAGCCGGGCGCGGGCTGCCATTGCGAACCCGGCGGCGGATAGCCCATCGGTGGATAGCCCGGCGGTGGGTATGCGGTGGGGGGGTAGCCGATCGGCGGGTAACCGCTATACGGGTAATCGGGCGGCGGCACGCTCACCTGGTAGAGCCGCCGTCAACGTCGATCATGGTTCCCATACTGTCGATCACCCGGGCATTTCTCAACGTGCCGCGGTGTTTGCGGGCCTCGGGGTCCGACGGGGGCGCAGCGCGTAGCGTCTCCGTCATGGCGGAACTCAAGACCCGGTTGCGGGCGGATCTGACCGATGCGATGAAGGCCAAGGACAAGCTTCGAACCGCGACTCTGCGCATGCTGCTGGCCGCGATCCAGACCGAGGAGGTCTCCGGCAAGGAGGCCCGGGAACTCTCGGACGACGAGGTGTTGAAGGTACTGGCCAAGGAGGCCCGCAAGCGCGGCGAGGCGGCGGAGATCTACACCCAGAACGGACGCGGCGAGCTCGCGGCCAACGAGCACGCCGAAGCCCGGGTCATCGACGAGTATCTGCCGACCCCGCTGACCGACGCCGAGGTGGCCGACGTCGCTGACACCGCAATGGCGCAGGTCGCCGAGGAGTTGGGCGAGCGGCCGGGGATGAAGCAAATGGGCATGGTGATGAAGGCGGCCACCGCGCTGGCGGCCGGCAAGGCGGACGGGGCGCGGCTGTCGAAGGCGGTCAAAGACCGCCTCTAGCACCGACGGGTCGTTTGCCTCGGCGACGCACGGGTATCCGAACCCTATGACACGGTTCGGCTACACCTTGATGACAGAGCAGAACGGCCCCAAAGACCTTGTCCAGTACGCTATATCGGCTGAGCACCGAGGTTTCGACTTCGAGGTCATCAGCGATCACTTTTCACCGTGGCTGGCCTCGCAAGGTCACGCGCCCAATGCTTGGCCGGTGCTGGGCGCGGTAGCGCAGGTTACCGACCGCGCCGATCTCTATACCTACGTGACCTGCCCGACCATGCGCTATCACCCGGCGATCGTCGCGCAGCAGGCGGCGACCGTTCAGATTCTCGCCGACGGCCGGTTCACCCTGGGTCTGGGCAGCGGCGAAAACCTCAACGAGCACGTGATCGGCAAGGGCTGGCCGGCGATCACTCAGCGGCAGGACATGCTGCGGGAGGCGATCGAGATCATTCGGGCGCTGTTCGGCGGCGATCTGGTCGACTGGCGGGGCGACTACTACCGGGTGGACTCCGCCAAACTGTGGGACCTGCCCGATATCCCGGTCGGCATCGGCGTCGCCGTTGGCGGAGAGAAGGCAATCGACAAGTTCGGCGTTCTCGCCGACCACCTGATTGCGGTGGAACCGGACAGGGACCTCGTGCACCAGTGGCATTCCGCGCGCCAGGCCAAGGGGCTGTCCGGCGGCGGCCGGATCGTCGGTCAGATCCCGATTTGTTGGGACTCCAATCGGGATGTGGCCATTCAGCGCGCGCACGACCAGTTCCGTTGGTTCGGCGGTGGATGGAAGGTGAATGCCGATCTGCCCACCCCAGCCGGGTTTGCGGGTGCGACGCAGTTCGTTCGCCCCGAGGATGTCGCCGACAGCATCCCGTGCGGCCCGGATCTGGACGCGATCGTCGACGCCGTCCGCCCGTACTGGAAGGCGGGCTTCACCGACGTCGCGCTCTTGCAAATCGGCGGCGACTCCCAAGACGAATTCCTTAAGGAAGCCGCCGAGCCACTGTTGGCGGCGCTTCGATCGGAGGCAGGCAACTAGATGTCGAACACATTGCAAGGCAAGAAGATAGCGATCTTGGCCGCCGATGGTGTGGAGAAGGTCGAGCTCGAAGAGCCGCGCTCGGTCCTGAGTGACAACGGTGCCCGGGTTGAGCTGCTGTCGCTGAAAACCGATGACATACAGGCACGTAACCATGATTTGGAGCCGGCCGGAACATTCCGAGTCGATCGGGCGGTATCGCAGGTATCCATCGACGAGTTCGACGCTCTGGTTCTGCCCGGGGGCACGGTGAATCCGGACAAGCTTCGACTGGATAGTTCGGCGGTGTCGTTCGTGCGGGACTTCGTGAACTCCGGCAAGCCCGTCGCCGCCATCTGCCATGGGCCCTGGACCCTGGTGGAGGCGGGTGTGGTGGCGGGGCGGACGCTGACTTCGTATCCGAGCATCCGCACCGACTTGCGAAATGCCGGCGGCACAGTCGTCGACGAGGAGGTGGTCGTCGATCGCAACCTGATCACCAGCCGGTCGCCGTCCGATCTCCGTGCGTTCTGCGCCGCCATCGTCAAGCAGCTAGAGCAAGCGCCGGCGCATACCTGAACACTTCGCTGGCGAATCCGGTTTCGAGACAGTGGATTGTGGGAATTTGTCACCACAAGCCGTGACCATCATGGCCATTAGTATCTCGAAAGGCCGAAGTGACCACAGCTTATCCCGCATCGAGCAATTCGCTCGATGTCGACGGTGTCTACCCCCCGCAACATGACTCGCAGTTGCTGATCGACAGCCTCGAGAAGACCGAATTAGCGCCGGGGCGGCGGGTATTGGACTTCTGTACGGGAAGCGGTGTCGTCGCGATTGCCGCCGCCGAACTCGGTGCCGCCAGCGTGATCGCGTTGGACATCTGCCCACGCGCGGTGCGCTGCTCGCAGGGGAATGCCGTGTATTCGGGTGTCGACATCGACGTTCGTGAAGGGTCCTGTTCCAGCGCTTTGGATTACGCACCCTTCGATCTCATCCTGTCCAACCCGCCTTACGTGCCCACCCCGCTGGCCGGCGACACCAACGTCATCCCGATCACCGCCGGACCCGCACGGGCCTGGGACGCCGGAGTCGACGGCCGGATGGTCCTGGATCCGTTGTGTGAGTCGGCGGCCGGGCTGCTGGACGCCGGCGGTTCGATGTTGCTGGTGCAGTCGGCCCTGTCCGGAGTCGAGAAGTCACTGAAATCGTTGCGGTCAACTGGATTGGAAGCCGAAGTGATTGCTTCCCAGGTGATTCCGTTCGGCCCAGTGCTCTCGGCACGGGCCGGGTGGCTGACCGTCACCGGCCAGATCAAGCGGGGGTGCCGGACCGAGGAACTAGTGGTGATCCGGGCGGACAAGCCGTGACCGAGCGCACGCGGGTGCAGGTGATACCGAACGGGCCGGTGTTGATACCCGGGCCGGTCCGCATCGAGACACCGAGCGGCGACGTCGTCGAATCCGACCGATTCTTGGTCGCTGTGTGCACGTGTCGCCGGAGTAAGGATTACCCGATGTGCGATACCAGCCATCGACGTTGTCGGCCCGCAGCGCAGGCTAATTCAGCCAAGCGGCCGTAGTAGGGACGTCTCGTCGGCCTTCCATGACGCCATGATGACGTCGGCCAGCCTGTCCTCGACCGCGGCGTGCGCGCGAATCCCGAAGACCACATCGCGGTCCAGATGTGGTTCGCGCGCAACGAGATCGCCGACCACGTCGTAGCGCACCACCTGCTCGTGCACCGCGTCGGCCTCGACGTGCTCGCGATAGAACGCAACGCATTCCGGCGGAGCGTTCAGCCGTTGCAACGCTTCTTCCAACCGGCGCGACCCCGGTGACGAGGTGATCTCCGTCGAAGCGAAATGTCCGATGGCAGCTCCACGGAACTGGCGATGCAAGCCGAATAGAGACATTAGATTCACCACTGCGAGCGACTCGCCGGGAACCTTTCCCAGGTACGCCAGGTAGGTCGCATCCAGTTCGGCCGCGGTCAGCAGGTCCGCGAACAATTGCTGGTGGAGTCTGGCGCCCTGCCCTGCTCCGTATTCGTCGAATTCGACTGCGACGAAAGACGCTTTCGCCTGACCGGTCAGACGGGGGATGGCCCAGGCGTGCGGATCCCCCTCTTTGAGGTGATACAGCGATCTATGCACGAAGTATTCGCGCATCTGCTGCCACGTCCCGTTGTCGCGTAGCCAGTATGAAGGACCGGTCCCACCCGCGGATTCGATTGACAGGTCGCTCATTTCGGCTTCGGCGGTGCGGCCGGGTTCGATCGTGCCCACATCGCGGCGCACCCCGGCCAGAAATACGCGCTCCAATTGCTCACGCAGATGGAGTAATCCGGGGTTCCATTCCCAGGTCGGGTCGACACCAGCGAATCCGCGGTAGTGGAGTTCGTAACACATGTACAGCGCCAGTTGCAGATCCAGGCCGTACGGATCCGGGTCGCCGACCGATGCGATGATGCGGGTCAGCTGATCGTGGGGCGCGGGTTCGGTGAGATTGCGCCGCACGGCCATCGATAGCGGCCCGTGCGCAGCCGGCAGCGGAGGTTCGACCGTTGCTGGTAGATGAGTCACGGGGGTGTGTACCCGCGAATCGGCACTCGTCAAACGGGCCAGTCGCAGCCGGTCAGCTCGACGGATACATCCCAGAGCCGGCGGGCCATCACTGCGTCACGCGCTTTGGCGCGCGGCTTGGTGACTTTCGGCTTGCCCCATTGATTGAAGCGCGGAGCAAGATAGCTCCCGCTGGGCAGATCGGTGGTCACCGCCTGAATGGTCGATCGTGCGCCGGTCTCCGCACTGTGGGCTGGGAAGCCGCGGAAGGTGTGGTCGCGAATCCACGGCACCACGCCGGTGGCGTCCCGGCTGATGTCGGTATTCGTCGCTCCCGGATCAGTCATATAGGTCCGCACGCCGCGGCTGGTCAGCTCGTGATTGAACAGCATGACGGCCAACTTTGATTCGCCATAGGCCGACCATTTGGAGTACTTGCGGTGATGCCAGTGCA
Organism: uncultured Actinomycetota bacterium; assembly: GCA_963815995.1. Lineage (GTDB taxonomy): Bacteria > Actinomycetota > Actinomycetes > Mycobacteriales > Mycobacteriaceae > Mycobacterium. The sequence continues at coordinate 491,168 of CAWFIR010000015.1, read as the reverse complement.
GATCGTCGATGTGCAGGCGGCTCAGCGCGTAGGCCGAGCTGACCACTGAGATGACCCGATCCTTGATCCGGTCGCCGAGCAGACATGTCAACGCGAAGTGGCCGAGGTAGTTGGTGCCCATATGGGCCTCGAATCCGTCAGCGGTGCGCGTCAGCGGCAGGCCCATCACCCCGGCGTTGTTGATCAGCACGTCGACACCGTCAACCGAGTCGGCGAACTTTCGCACGCTCGCGAGATCGGCGAGATCGAGGTGAGCTATCTCGATGTCGCCGCTCATGGCGGCGGCGGCCCGTTCGGCTTTCGGGATGGTGCGGCAGGCGATGACGACGCTGTGACCGGCCGCCGCCAGTGTGGCTGCGGTCGCCGCGCCGATGCCACTGTTGCCGCCCGTGACGATGACTTTCACCCGGCGATCATCCAGTGTTTCCGACAGTCGCGCAGTCGATTTGGATGAAGCGATCGATCTTGAACACGTAATCGTGTGCGACTTTTGCACACTGCCGACAACCCGGCAGGACGGGGGTGCCGCGGGTTCGTCCAAGCCGGCGAAATCTGCTCAGTGCAGGGTGGCTGCACCCGCTCCGTGGCTACCTTCACGCTGCGTAGACAGTCAGCACCCAGGCGCGGCTTTCGCACGAAGACTGAGCCTTTGGTAACGAGAAGCTTGTGCGCTAGCAAATATTTTTCATTCGGGCCGCTTCAAGATCGGCGGGGAGGTACTCTCTCGAGATTCGGACTGTTGTATGTGAATGCAATAAGCATCGGGGGCTCCTGTGATGGAACATCGTCGTCTTGTGTTGGCAATCGGCGCGGCGGCCGGCGGCATCGCTGCTGGTGTGGTCGTCCCTATCGCACTCGCGAACGCCGATAACGGAGTTAGTGCCAACGACCTCACCTTGGTGTCCGCTGGCCCAGACGTGCCCTATACGGCACTCGGCCCAGACGGGTATGTGGGGTTCCAGCCGCTTTTCACCGAGTGGCAGCAGTACCAGCCGACCAATGTGGAAATAGGTGGTACGACCGTCGGCAGTTATGACGTGTTCGAGTCTGACTACGCTTCGGTGTGGACCGATGAGTCGGTCTACAACTTCGGCGCAGCCACTAGTGGTGGTACCGACCCCGGTGGCCTGGCCGGTGCGACGGTGACCGATTCCGCGTTCTACCCCAGCTTCAACGCCGCCACCGGGCAGGAGCCGCCGGCCGACGTCACCGCCGCGCTCCATGACCTCCACGTGACGTTAGGCAACGGCGAAGTGGACAATCTCCTCACCACGGCCTCGGGTACCTACTTGTCCGTGGATGACCCAGGGGTTGGCTCGGCTCTCTGGTTTGAAGCCCCCGGGTCTACCGACGCTTCCCTGATATGGAGTGGGCTGGCTGACACGTCAGCGGCGCTGGCGTTCGTTGAGAATCTGCCTAGCCTATTGCCGCCCGATGTGTGGTACCCCGGCATCTGAAGTGGCCGGGCGACCCCAAGACCGTCGTCGTCGATCCGGATGTCACCTACTTCGGAGCGCCGCTCGCGACGAATAGCCTGGTCGTTCCTGCGTAAGCTATTATCTGCGCATGAACGCAGATAATGAGGTTCCGGCTTCGATTCCCGAAGATCAGGTCAACCTGATCGTCGAAGTGTTCCGCATGCTGGCTGACCCCACCCGGATCAGGGTGCTGTGGGCGCTCACGGACGGTGAGTTGGCGGTCAACGAACTCGCCGAACAGCTGGGCAAGCCCGCGCCATCGGTGTCGCAGCATCTGGCCAAGCTGCGGATGGCGCGGCTGGTGCGCACCCGCCGTGAGGGCACCACGATCTTCTACAGCCTGGAGAACGAACACGTCAGCCAGTTGGTTGTCGATGCGGTGTACAACGCGGAACACGCCGGTCCCGAAGTGCCTCGCCACCACCGCAGCGACGACACGGTGCGCGGCATCGCCCGCGATCGTCGGCCTCGCAAGGCGATTCAGCGATGACACACACTCACAACGATCACGATCACGATCACGATCACGACCATCATCATCCACACGGGCTACGCGGGGCGATCAAAGAGATTTTCGCGCCGCACTCGCACGACGCTGCCGACAGTATCGACAGCGCGCTGGAATCCAGCGCTGCAGGCATTCGGGCCGTCAAACTCAGCCTGCTGGTGCTGGCGGCGACGGCGATCGCGCAAATCGTGGTCGTGATCATGTCCGGATCAATCGCACTGGCCGCCGACACCATCCACAACTTCTCCGATGCGCTGACTGCCGTCCCGCTGTGGGTCGCGTTCGCACTCAGCACGAAAGCCGCTACCCGTCGTTACACCTACGGATTCGGCAAAGTCGAAGACCTTGCGGGATTGTTTGTCGTCGCGATGATCACCATGTCGGCGATCGTCGCCGGCTACGAAGCCGTCGAACGGCTCATCCACCCACGGCCCATCGCGAATCTCGGCTGGGTCGCACTGGCGGGGTTGGCCGGGTTCATCGGTAATGAGTGGGTCGCGATCTATCGCATCGGCGTCGGCAGGCGGATCGGATCCGCCGCGTTGGTGGCCGACGGCCTGCACGCCCGCACCGACGGGTTCACCTCGTTGGCCGTGCTGGCCGGCGCCGGCGGTGTGGCACTGGGTTTCCCGCTCGCCGACCCCATCGTCGGGCTGGTCATTACCGTTGCCATCCTCGCAGTGCTGCGCACCGCGGTGCGTGACGTGTTCCGCCGTCTCATCGACGGGGTCGACCCTGAAATGGTTGACACCGCCGAATCCGTGTTAGCCCACCGGGCGGGGGTGCAGTCGGTGCGCAGCGTGCGGATGCGCTGGATCGGCCACCGACTACACGCCGACGCCGAACTCGACGTTGATCCCACGCTGAGCTTGGCTGCCGCGCATCGCATCGCCCACGACTCCGAACACGACCTGGTTCACGCGCTGCCCAAACTGACTACCGCGGTGATCCATGCTTATCCCGCCCACGAGGGCTAGTGGACTCGGATAGCTGACATAGCAGCGAATTTCACGAGTCGGGGTGGCGGGATTCGAACCCACGACCTCTTCGTCCCGAACGAAGCGCGCTACCAAGCTGCGCCACACCCCGCGTGAAGCCACGACAGCGTATCGCACCGCCGGGCCACCCCGCCAAAGCGGATTGCCCCGGCAACCACTCCGGTCGGCAGCACCAGTCCGCGAACTGCGCCACAGTCCGGCGTGGAATAACGGGGATGTCGGAGCCATTCCATAAACTAAGAAAGCACGACGTGCGAGGGAAGCGGGTAAATCATGACGGTGTTAGGCGCCGTGGTGTTCGGCGGATTCCTGGCTCTTGGGGTGCTCTGGCTGCTGGTTACCGCACCGGATAGCGACATGGATCAGGCATGGAGTCAATCCCAGTGGACCGGGCATGCGGATTCAGTGAGCGCGGCATCCAATTCTCGGGTGCTGCTCAACTCGTCGCAGGAATAGTGGTCTAGCCCACGGAATAGGTGGGTTGCGACCGGCTACGGTCGCGCTGCGCCTCGCGTCCGCCGATTGGCGCCGCAATCAATGTCAGCAAGGTGGCTTCGGGCCGGCAGCAGAACCGCACCGGCGCGTACGGAGACGTGCCGATCCCAGCGGACACGTGCAGCCGCATGTTGGCGCCCCAGCGCGACGGGCCTTTGGCGCGCGAGCGGTCCAGGCCGGAGTTGGTCACCAGCGCTCCGTAGAACGGCAGGCAGAGCTGTCCGCCGTGGGTGTGGCCTGCCATCACCAATTGGTAGCCGTCGGCGGCGAAGCGGTCCAGCACCCGGGGCTCCGGCGAATGAGTCAGCCCCAGCCGCAGGTCTGCGGCCGGGTTGGCCGGACCGGCGATCGCGTCGTAGCGATCCCGGGCAATGTGCGGATCGTCCACACCCGCCGCCGCGATGTGCAAGCCCGACACTTCGATTTCGCGACGGTTATGAGTCAGGTCCAACCAGCCGCGTTCGGTGAATGCCGCCCGCAAGTCCTGCCAGGGCAGCGGCTGACCGTGCACCCGGTGACCGGGGTTGGTCAAGTAATTCAACGGGTTCTTCGGCCGCGGACCGAAGTAGTCGTTGCTGCCGAAGATGAAGACGCCGGGCACCGAAAGCAGATCCCCGAGGCTCTGGACGACTGCCGGCACCGCCCGGGGATGTGCCAAGTTGTCGCCGGTATTGACCACCAAGTCAGGCTCGAGGCCGGCGAGTTCACGCAGCCACGCCTGCTTGCGGCGCTGACCGGGCCGCATATGCAGGTCGCTGATGTGCAGCACCCGCAACGGCGATGAACCCGGGTCCAGTACCGGGATGGTCAGCTCCCGCAGCACGAACGCATTGCGCTCGATCAGCGAGGCGTAGCCGATTCCGGCAACAGCCGATCCAAGCGCGACGGCACCGGTACTTTTCAGAGCGGTCATGGCGGAGGGCATGCAGGCCAGCGTACTGCCGCTCGTCAGGTGGCGGCGCGTCACACACCCGCAGACTCGCTATGGAGGCGGCGGCGCCAGGATCGGAATGGTGATCGGCGGAAGACCCGGAATCTCGATCACTTGCGAACCCACCGGCGCCGGACCACCTGGGGCGCCTTCTGGCGGCGGCGGCGCCGGCGCGATGCCGTTGCTGGTCTGGATGGTGATGACCGCACCGGGGATCGTTTGGCCGTTGGGTGAGGTCCCGACCACCTCGCCGTATCGCGCACTGCTGTTGATCGACGCGGGCTGCTCTGCGACCTGGAAGCCGGAATCCTTCAACCGCTGACGCGCGGATTCGACGTCGAGACCCGCGACGCTCGGCACGCGGGAACCGGGCCCGCCTTCGACGTACTCGGGGTCCGTCGGCGGCATCTTCACGTCACCGTAAAGGGTGGCGATCGGTTTCATCGCAGTGAACCAGGTGCGGGCCGGCTCGTTGCCGCCGTACAGGTTCCCGTCGCCGCAACGCCGCAGCGGCGACGAACACAGGTCGGACGGTGATGTGGAGTCGTCGTAGATGTAGTTGGCCGCCGCCAGCTGGTTGGTGAAGCCGACAAATCCTGACGACCGGTGCGCCTCGGTGGTTCCGGTCTTCCCGGACACCGGCAGGCTCCAGCCCGCAGCCCCGGCTGACCCCGCGGCGGTGCCGCTGCCCAGCGCGTCCTTGCTCATCGCATTGGCCAGCGTGTTGGCCAGCCCTTCGGGCACTACCTGGTCACAGGCTTCGGTAGTAACAGCCACCTGGTTGCCGTTGCGGTCGATCAGTTTGTCGATGGGATTGGCGGGGCACCAGGTGCCGCCGGAGGACAGCGTCGCTGCGACGTTCGACAGCTCCAGTGCGTTCAGCTCGAACGGCCCCAGCGTGAACGAGCCGAGGTTCTGCCGCTTGACGAAGTCGGCCAGGCTTTCGTTGCTCTCCGGGTCGTAGTCGCGGGCGCTGCCGGGCGCGCCATAGGACCGCAGTCCGAGCTTGACCGCCATGTCGACGGTCCGCTGCACACCCACGAGTTGGATCAGCCGGGCGAACGCGGTGTTGGGTGAGGTGGCCAGTGCGTCGGTCACGTTCATCGACCCGCGATAGTTGCCGGCGTTGATCACGCACCAGGTCTCCTTGGGGCAGCCCTTGGCGCCGCCGTTGCCCATGCCCTTGGTCTGGAACCTGGCCGGCACATCGAGGGTGGCGTTGATGCCCATACCCATCTGCATCGCAGCGGCCGTCGTGAAAATCTTGAAGATCGAGCCCGCGCCGTCGCCGACGAGTGAGAACGGCTGCGGCCGCATGGTCTCGCCGGCCTCGGTATTCAACCCGTAGGTGCGGTTACTGGCCATCGCCACAACCTTGTGCGAGTTCTTGCCGGGCCGGATCACGCTCATCACGCTGGCGATGCCCTCGAGGGTAGGGCTGGCATAGGTGTCGATCGCGTGCTTGACCGGTTCCTGCACATCAGGATCCAGGTTGGTGCGGATCAAATAGCCGCCGCGAGCAAGCTGTTCCTTATTGATGCCGGCGCGCGACAGGTAGGCCTGTACATAGTCGCAGAAGAACGCGCGATCACCCGCCGCGATGCAGCCGCGCGGTAATTCCTTGGGCTGCGGCAAGATTCCCAGCGGCTCGGCCTTGGCGGCGCGGATCGCCTCGGCCTCGTTGGGAATGTTCTGGATCATTGTGTCCAGGACCAGGTTTCGGCGGGCCAGAGCGCCGTCCGGGTTGGTGTAGGGATTGAGCGCGCTGGTTGATTGCACGAGTCCGGCCAGCAGGGCGGCCTGCTGCCAGTTCAGGTCCGAGGCGTTGACGCCGAAATATGTCTGCGCCGCGTCCTGCACGCCGAAAGCGTTGTTGCCGAACGACACCAGGTTGAGGTAGCGGGTCAGGATCTCGGGCTTGGCGAAGGTCTTGTCCAAGGTGAGCGCCATCCGGATCTCGCGCAGTTTGCGCGCCGGAGTGGTCTCGACCGCCGCACGCTTTTCGGCGTCGGTCTGCGCGATCACCAGCAATTGGTAGTTCTTCACATACTGTTGCTCGATCGTCGAGCCACCGCGCGTGTCGGCGTCGCCCGAGGCGTAGCCGGCCAGCCCGGTCAGCGTGCCCTTCCAGTCGACGCCGTTGTGCTCGGCGAATCGCTTGTCTTCGATCGAGACGATGGCCAACTTCATGGTGTTGGCGATCTTGTCGCCGGGCACCTCGAATCGGCGTTGTGAGTACAGCCACGCGATGGTGTTGCCCTTCGCATCCACCATCGTGGTCACCGCCGGGACTTCGCCTTCGAGAAGTTGCGCCGACGCATTGCCGACGACTTCGGAGGCCCGGTTCGACACCAGCCCGATGCCACCGGCGATGGGGAACAGCAGGGCGGCAGCGATGATGCTCGCGAGCAGGCAGCACCCGGTGAGCTTGGCGATGGTAACCGCGGTCGCGGGGCGCTCCGACATGGCAACTACACTAGCGGCGCTGCGACCGAAGTCTGCGCGAGTGGTCGATGAGGACATCTCCCACGACTGGGGCGCCTCAGGTTTCTCTCAGTCGCAGCTCAGGCGGCTATTACCCGCCAAATTCTCCGGCTCCGGAGTCCCTTTCATGATCGGACTGCACGGTCGTCCCAAAAAAGGGGGTCAAAGAATGTTGCGTAATTGGTACCTGACCACGTAGCTTATCCACACAATGAGATACAGGTAACACCGACCGAGACAGTGTGGCGCAGGTCGCATCGGGTTTCTGGATCACGCAGTGGGTGCCACACCGGTGGCAAGAGCGAAGGGGAATCGCTGGTGTCAGGTATTCGGACCGCGGTGCGTAAGACGAACGCAACAGCTCCTGCAGCCACCATTCCGTTTGGGGCTGAGGCGGAGTCAAGGATTGCCTGGGTTTCCAAGGCGCTGTGCCGGGCCGCTGATCCTGATGAGCTGTTTGTTCGGGGGGCGGCACAACGCAAGGCCGCGGTCATCTGCCGGCACTGCCCAGTGATGTTGGAGTGCGGCGCTGACGCTTTGGACAACCGTGTCGAGTTCGGCGTCTGGGGTGGGATGACCGAACGTCAGCGTCGGGCCCTGCTCAAGCAGCACCCCGAGGTGGTGTCCTGGGCGGAGTTTTTCAACACCCAGCGCAAGCACCGCAGCGTCGGCTGACAGGCCGCAACTCCTAACCGGCTGAAGTTGGTCGGCGGTCTCCTCAGCGGGCCGTTCCGGGCCGCATCGTCAACCGACCAAAGTCATTTGGTCGGCGATCGCACGCAGCGCCTCCAGATCGGAGACGTCGAACGGCAGTGACGGCACGCCGACGATTGCCACGTGGGGGTTGGCCCCGGTGAATCTGGACAGCAGCCGAATCTCTCGCTTGGACGTCGCAGCGCGGTCGGCGTGGATCTGCAAGATGGCTTTGGTCAAGGCGTTCGCGCCGTCGCTCTCGAGTGTCTCGGCGCCGTCGATGGCGCGTTCCACCGGCAACGAGCACAACATCGGATGCGTGCGGTTCAAGATCAGCCCGGCCAGCGGCATGCTTTCCTCAGAAAGCCGGTCCACGAAGAACGACGCTTCCCGCAGTGCATCCGGCTCGGCCGCCGATACCACGACGAATTGAGTGCCCCGCCGCTTGAGCAGCGAGTAGGTGCGGTCGGCCTTTTCCCGGAAGCCGCCGAAGGTGGCGTCGAGCGATTGCACGAAACTTGCGGCGTCGGAGAGCATCTGCGAACCAAGGACGGTCGACAGCGCCTTCATCGCCAAGCCGACCGCGCCGGTGACCAGTCGCCCGATCCCGCGCCCGGGCCCCAGCAGCAGTTTCCACAGTCGACTGTCCATGAAGCTGCCCAGCCGCTGGGGCGCATCCAGGAAGTCCAGCGCGTTGCGCGACGGCGGGGTGTCCACGACGACCAGGTCCCAGCGGTCCTCGGCCAGCAATTGGCCGAGTTTCTCCATCGCCATGTATTCCTGCGTGCCGGCCAGCGAGGTGGCGACTGTTTGATAGAACTGGTTGTCCAAAATCGCCTGTGCGCGATCGGATCCCGAGTACTGGATCACCATCTCATCGAAGGTGCGGCGCATGTCGAGCATCATCGCGTAGAGCTCGCCGGGTACCTCGGGGGCAAGCGGCACGCGTTGCGGGGTGTTGCCGAGGTCATCGATCCCCAACGCCTGTGCCAGCCGCTTGGCCGGGTCGATCGTCAGGACCACCACCGTGCGGCCGTACTCCGCCGCGCGCAGGGCCATGGCCGCGGCGGTGGTGGTCTTCCCGACCCCACCCGCGCCACAGCACACCACGACGCGGTTGCTGGTGTCCTCGAGAATGCTGGCGACATCAAGAGTGGGCGGTGTCGTGCTCATCGAACTCCCTGCTGCGCAAGCGATTCCGACAGCTCGTAGAGGCTGCCCAGATCAACACCGTCGGCAATGGTCGGCAGCTCCAGCCGTGCCACCCTCAGCTCGTCGAGCTGCTCGGCGGTCGATGCGCGTGCGCCGATCCGTGTTGCGTGCTGGATGGTCTCGGTGAGCAAGCCCGCGAAGTCCTCGTCGCTGAGCTTGATCCCGGCGGCGGCCAGGCCCGCCCGCACCGCGTCGGCGTCGACATCGCCCTCGGCGGCCTTGGCGAGATCGTCGGGCGGCAAATAGACCGGGATGTTGCGGTTGACGATCACCGAACCGATCGGCAGCCCCATCTCCTGCAACTCGTCGATGGCTTCCTTGGTCTCCTGCATCGGCAGCGCCTCCAGCAGGGTGACCAGGTGGATGGCTGTCTGATCGGAGTGCAGGATCTTCACCACGCCCTCGGCCTGCGAGTAGACCGGGCCGCCCTTGGCCAGGTCGGACACCGCCCGGGTGACGTCCAGGAAGCGCGCAATGCGACCGGTCGGCGGCGCGTCGACGACGATCGCGTCATAGACCGGCAGCTTGTTCTTGTCGACCCTGATCACCGACTCCTTGATCTTGCCGGTCAGCAAGACATCCCGCAGACCCGGAGCGATCGTCGTCGCGAACTCGATCGCGCCGACGCGACGCATCGCTTTGCCGGCGATGCCGAGGTTGTAGAACATGTCGAGGTATTCCAGGAAGGCGGCCTCGATGTCGATCGCCAGCGCATTGACCTGGCCGCCGCGCTCTGCGCTGGCAATCTTGATCTCCTGGTAGGGCAGCGGCGGCACATCGAAGAGTTGCGCAATCCCTTGACGCCCTTCGACTTCGATGAGCAGCACCTTGCGTCCACCGGACGCCAGGGTCAACGCGAGCGCGGCCGCAACCGTCGATTTGCCGGTGCCGCCTTTGCCGGTCACAAAATGCAGCCGAGCCTTCGACAGTCGCGATGGCCAGCCGATGGTGCTGCCGCCGCTCGATGTGGTCCCCACCCCTGCATGCTAACCAGATCGCCCGATCGGCCTGCCGATAAGCTCGGGATATGAGCCAACCCACAACCTGGGAGTACGCGACGATCCCGCTGCTGACCCACGCCACCAAGCAGATCCTCGACCAGTGGGGCGCAGACGGGTGGGAACTGGTCGCCGTGCTGCCCGGCCCGACCGGCGAGCAGCATGTGGCATATCTGAAGCGCCCGAAGTGAGCGCGTCGGCCCGGCTCACCGAGCTCGGAGTCGAGTTGCCGGTCGTCGTGAAGCCGTTGGGCTCGTACGTGCCGGCGGTGCGTAGCGGAAACCTGGTCTACACCTCGGGCCAGTTGCCGATGCAGGACGGCAAGCTGGTGCAGACGGGCAAGGTCGGCGTCGACGTCGCCCCCGAACAGGGCAAGGAATTGGCCCGGATCTGCGCGCTGAACGCCCTGGCAGCCATCCATTCGCTGGTGGGCATCGACGCGGTGACCCAGGTGGTGAAGGTGGTCGGATTCGTCGCGTCCGGACCGGGATTCAACGCTCAGCCGGGCGTGGTCAATGGCGCCTCGGATCTGCTGGCCGACGTGTTCGGCGACAGCGGCGTGCACGCGCGGTCCGCGGTTGGCGTCGCCGAATTGCCGTTGGACGCCCCGGTCGAGGTTGAACTGGTGGTCGAGGTCGGATAGCGGCCGTGACCGGAACCGCTGAGGCGAAGACGCATCCCGCATACGGCGAGTTGCGCCCGGTCACCGACACCGCGTCGGTGCTGCTGGCCAACAACCCGGGCCTGATGACGCTGGAGGGCACCAACACCTGGGTGCTGCGCGGTCCGGGCAGCGACGAGGTGGTGGTGGTCGATCCCGGACCCGACGACGACGAGCACATCGCGGCACTGACCGGGGTGGGCCGCATCGCGCTGGTCCTGGTCAGCCACCGGCACGGCGACCACACCGACGCGATCGACAAGCTGGTCGACCTGACCGGCGCACCGGTCCGCTCGGCGGGTAGCGGGTTTCTGCGTGGCCTGTCCGGTGAGCTCACCGACGGCGACGTGATCGACGCTGCGGGCCTGCGCATCACGGTGTGGGCGACACCTGGCCACACCGCCGATTCGTTGTCGTTCGTCCTCGACGATGCGGTGCTGACTGCCGACACCGTGCTGGGCCGGGGGACGACCGTCATCGACAACGAGGACGGCAGCCTGGCGGACTACCTGGATTCGCTACAGCGGCTGCGTGGACTGGGTCAGCGCACCGTCCTGCCCGGGCATGGCCCCGACCTGGCCAACGTGGAAGCGGTGGCGGCGGGATACCTGGCCCATCGGGAGCAGCGGCTGGAGCAGGTGCGGTCGGCGTTGCGCACACTCGGCGATGAGGCCACCACACGTCAGGTCGTCGAGCACGTCTACGTCGACGTCGACGAGGAGCTGTGGGACGTCGCGGAGTGGTCGGTGCAGGCCCAGCTGGACTATCTGCGGCGAGCTGACTGACGCCAACCAGCAGCCAGGGTCGTGAAATCGGGCAATCGAGCAGCCCTGACCGCTATCTCGCGAGGACTAGCGCGCGCGCCGGGCCAACCGCTCGGAGTCCGAGATCAACACGCTCTTGCCCTCCAGGCGAATCCAGCCGCGGTGGGCGAAGTCGGCCAGCGCCTTGTTCACCGTCTCGCGTGAGGCGCCGACCAGCTGAGCAATCTCTTCCTGAGTCAGGTCGTGGGTCACCCGCATCGCGCCGCCCTCCTGGGTGCCGAACCGCTGAGCCAGCTGCAGCAGCTGTTTGGCGACCCGGCCGGGCACGTCGGTGAAGATGAGGTCGGCGAGGTTGTTGTTGGTGCGGCGCAGCCGGCGGGCCAGCACGCGCAGTAGCTGCTCGGCGATCTCGGGACGATCGGCGATCCAGGCCCGCAGCGCGTCGCGATCCATCGACACCGCGCGAACCTCGGTGATGGTCGTCGCGCTGGAGGTACGCGGTCCGGGGTCGAAAATCGACAATTCACCGAACATGTCGGACGGACCCATGATGGTCAGCAGGTTTTCTCTGCCGTCCGGTGAACGGCGGCCGATCTTGACCTTGCCGGAAATGATGATGTAGAGCCGATCACCCGGCTCGCCCTCCGCGAAAACCGTGTGCCCGCGCGGGAAGTCGACGGGTTGCAGTTGCTTGGTCAGGGCGGCGACGGCGCTCGGTTCGACGCCCTGGAAGATTCCGGCCCTCGCCAGGATCTCGTCCACGTTGCCCCTTTAGCTATTCAGGTGACTAGAGCTGTTCTCGGTCGATTGCCCGGCCGCCCCCGCAGGCGGGGACCTCCTAGCGCACCGGCCAGCCTCGAGGAGCCTGGCGAGATGAGTCTAGGAGGTAAGCCTTTGACTCGACGTGCCAACGCTACACACGATTGGCATGCTCACGCGGCGCAAATTGCCGATTCGGCTGCGAATGCTGATGCCGATGTCGGGGCGAGGTGGGTTGATTAGGGGCGGAGATTAAAGTGGCCGCCCACCATTGATCGGTGACGGGCTCCGCGCTGCTGGGCAGAGGCGCCGTTTCGTAGTTGATCCGGCGGTGCAGGCAGTCCAGGGCCTCGGGCATTCCGTCCCGGGCCAATGTGTGCACATCAATCGATTCGGCCTGCTGGAGAAATTCCGCGACGTCGCTTGCCGTGAGCGTGTCTTTTTCCAAGCCGGCTTCCAGCCGTTGAAGCGCAAAGGTTGCGAGCATAAGCAACCCAGGGATGAATGCAACCAGCAACCAGGACACAAGCAGCTAGTAAACACGGCCAAGGTCTCAGCAGGATCACGAATGAGTACCCTGTCCAGGTGACAACGGCCAAACCTTCTCGCGCCGCCGGCAAAGCCGCTACCGGGGCTGGCGCCGCCGCCGCCCGCCGTTGGTCCTTGGAAACCCGAACCGGCTTGGTGCGTCGGGCACGGCGGATGAATCGTAAACTCGCACAGGCGTTTCCCGATGCGCATTGCGAGTTGGACTTCACCACGCCGCTGGAGCTCGCGGTGGCGACGATCTTGTCGGCGCAAAGCACGGACAAGCGGGTAAATCTCACCACCCCTGCGTTGTTCCTCCGTTATCGCACCGCACTGGATTACGCGCAGGCCGATCGCGAAGAACTCGAAACTCTCATTCGCCCAACCGGTTTCTATCGCAATAAAGCGACATCGTTGATTGGCCTCGGTCAGGCGTTGATCGAGCGATTCGACGGCGATCTGCCAAACACCATGGACGAACTGGTGACCCTGCCCGGTGTGGGGCGCAAGACCGCGAACGTCATCCTGGGCAATGCGTTCGACGTCCCCGGAATCACCGTCGACACCCATTTCGGGCGCCTGGTCCGGCGTTGGGGCTGGACGACCGAGGAGGACCCGGTCAAGGTCGAACACGCCGTCGGCGAACTCATCGAACGTAAGGAGTGGACGCTGCTCAGTCACCGGGTGATCTTTCACGGTCGCCGGGTGTGCCACGCCCGCAAACCGGCCTGCGGGGTGTGCGTGCTGGCCAAGGATTGCCCGTCATTCGGGACTGGGCCGACCGAGCCGGAGATCGCCGCCGCCCTGGTGCAGGGACCCGAAACCGAACACCTCCTGGCGATGGCCGGGCTGTAGCGCGGCGCTGCGTCGGGGTTCCCTTGATTACGTTCACCTCTCGAGCCACCCGCTGGACCGTCGCGGTCCTGGTGGTGGTGGCCGCGCTGGTGGTGGCATTGCTGGTGGAACTGCGGGACGCGTCGCGCACGTCCGGCCCTCCGTCCGCGGCGTCCGCTCGCGAGCATCGTGACGCCGACAGTGCCGCGGCGCTGGCCGGACCGCGCCAACGCGCCGGGTTGGCCCCGTGCCCGCATCCGGGTGGGCAGCGCGGCGCGGCGGCTTTGCGCGACGTGACGGCCGAATGCGCCGCCGACGGCTCGGTCGTCGACGTCGGGCCGGCGCTGGCCGGCCACCGCGTCGTGCTCAACCTGTGGGCGTACTGGTGCGCACCGTGCGCAGCTGAACTCCCGGCCATGGCGGAGTACCAACGACGGGTCGGATCCGACGTGATGGTGGTGACGGTGCACCAGGACGAGAACGAGACGGCCGGCTTGCTGCGGCTGGCCGAGCTGGGCGTCCGGCTGCCGACGCTGCAGGACGGCGGCCGTCGGGTTGCGGCGGCGCTGCGGGTGCCCAATGTGATGCCCGCGACAGTGGTGTTGGACTCGGACGGTAGCGTGGCGAAAACGCTGCCGCGCGCTTTCGCCACAGCCGACGAGATCATGGCTGCGGTCGGAGCTCAGACACCATGACGCCGATCGACGATGCGCGCCGCGGAGCGGCCCGGGGGAGAATCGGGCGGTTGGATGTACAAGGGAGGCGCCGGTGAGCGGAGGCAGCACTCCCCAGCGTCTTCGTTCGGATGTCTTGGCGCCTGCGCTCAGCCCGCCCTGGCTGCGTCCGTTGGTCGACAACGTCGGTGAGATACCTGACGCCTACCGGCGACGTCTGCCCGCCGATGTGCTGGCGATGGTGACGGCGTCGAAGGCCGCGGCGGGTGACGGCGGGCGCGAAGCGGCGGTGCTGGTGCTGTTTTCGGGCCCGCAGTCGAGCGCCGACGCACCCGACTCACTTCCTGACGACGCGGACCTGCTGCTGATCGTGCGGGCCGCCACGTTGCGTCACCACGCCGGCCAGGCCGCGTTCCCCGGCGGCGCATCCGATCCCGGTGACGACGGGCCGGTGGCGACCGCGCTGCGCGAGGCGCGCGAGGAGACCGGAATCGACACCGGCAGGCTGCATCCACTGGTCACGATGGAGCGAACCTTCATCGCGCCGTCGGGTTTTCACGTCGTCCCGGTGCTGGCGTATTCGCCGGATCCGGGGCCGGTGGCCGTCGTGGATCAGGCTGAAACGGCAATGGTGGCCCGAGTTCCGCTTCGGGCCTTTATCAATCCCGCCAACCGGCTGATGGTGTATCGCCGCACCTTCAGCCGCCGCTTCGCCGGTCCGGCATTCCTGTTGAACGAGATGCTGGTCTGGGGCTTCACCGGTCAGGTGATTTCGGCAATGTTGGATGTCGCTGGTTGGGCCGAGCCCTGGGACGCCAGAGATGTTCGCGAGCTGGACGAAGCGATGGCACTGGTCGGCGACGAGGATGAGGCCTGATGAGCTCCTCACAGTGGTTGGACATCGCGGTGCTGGCAGTGGCTTTCATAGCCGCGGTCTCGGGCTGGCGCTCGGGTGCGCTCGGCTCGCTGCTCTCGTTCGTCGGCGTGCTGCTCGGCGCGATCGCGGGCGTGCTGCTGGCTCCGCACCTCGTCGCGCATGTCGCCGCACCGCGAGCCAAGCTGTTCGCCGCGTTGTTCTTGATCCTGGCGCTGGTGGTGGTCGGCGAAGTCGCCGGCGTGGTGCTGGGTCGCGCGGTCCGCGGTGCGATCCATAGCAACTCGGTCCGATTCTTCGACTCGCTGATCGGTGTGGCGGTGCAGTTGGTCGTGGTGCTGGTGGCGGCGTGGATGCTGGCGACGCCGCTGACGTCGTCGGCGGGTCAGCCCAGTTTGGCTGCGGCAGTGCGTGGTTCGCGGGTACTGGCTCAGGTAAACGACTATGCGCCGGAATGGCTGAAGTCAGTGCCCAAGCGGTTGTCCGCGCTGCTGGACACCTCGGGTCTGCCACAGGTGCTGGAGCCGTTCAGTCGCACACCAGTCGTGGCGGTGGCGGCTCCGGACGCCACGCTGGCCAAGAACCCCGTCGTCGCGAACACCGAACCGAGCGTGGTCAAGATCCGCGCGATCGCTCCCGGCTGCCAGAAAGTTTTGGAGGGCAGCGGATTTGTGCTGTCACCGGAGCGCGTGATGACCAATGCACACGTGGTCGCGGGGTCGAACAACGTCACCGTGGAGGCCAGCGGCAATCCTTACGACGCCACCGTGGTGTCCTATGACCCGACGGTCGACATCGCGATTCTCTCGGTGCCGCACCTGCCGGCGGGGCCGCTGGCGTTCGCCAACTCCCCGGTGACATCGGGCACCGAAGGCATCGTGATGGGCTACCCGGGTGGCGGCGGATTCATGGCGACGCCGGCCAGGATCCGCGAACTCATCGAACTCAACGGGCCCGACATCTACCGGAAAGCCACGATCAATCGCGAGGTCTACACCGTCAGAGCCAATGTGGAACAAGGTAATTCGGGTGGTCCGCTGATCGACCTCGACGGTCAGGTGATCGGTGTGGTGTTCGGCGCGGCGGTCGACGACAACGACACCGGTTTTGTGCTGACCGCCAAAGAGGTGGCCGCGCAGCTCGCGCACATCGGTGACACCGCGCCGGTGTCCACCGGTGAGTGCGTCAGTTGAGCGGCGATCGGTACACCCGCTCGAGGAACCGCGACAGGTGACCGTTGACTTCGTCCGGCTTCTCTTCGTGACTGAAATGTCCTGCGCCAGAGATTGATACGTAGCGACCATGGGGCGCGTATCGCTGCGTTCGCTCGACTGGATCGTCCAGGACGTAGGGATCGGCATCGCCGTGAATGTGCAGCATCGGGATTCCGAACGGCCGGCTCATCGATCTCATGAAGCGTCGGCCCTCTTCGCGGAGTTGGCTGCGTACCGCCCAACGCTGATACTCCAGTGCGCAATGCGCGGCTGACCGGATCTGGATCGCTTGGCGCAGATGACCGATTGATTCGGAAAAGTCTTCGGACGCAACCCATTTAGCACCGGCGCGGCTGCGTATCAGGCGCTCGAGCCCGATTCCGTTGTGCCTGGTCAGTGCGCGCTCCGGCCAGATCGGCACCTGGTAGCGCAGCAACGAGGGAAGCAAAGCGCGGCCTTGATCGCGGCGGGTCAGCGCCGAGCGCCGTAGCGCGGCCGGGTGCGGCGAGCTGATCACGGCGATCGCGCGCACCTGTCGCGAGTGCAACACCGAGGTGGCCCAGCACACCAGGCCGCCGTCGGCGTGACCGACCAGCGTGGCCGACGTGTGCCCCAGCGCGCGGATCAGGCCGGCGGTGTCGCCGGCCAGCGTCCAGCCGTCATACCCGCGGGGCGGTTTGTCGCTGCCGCCGTAGCCGCGCAGATCCACCGCGACCACGCGCGCTCCGGTCAGCCCACGCAACTGGTGGCGCCACGACCACCAGAACGAGCCGAAGCCGTGCAGCATGATGACCAGCGGCTGCGCCGTCGGCGCGGTGGTGTCCTGGTCGTCCGGTGTCGCCTCGACGACGTGAAACCGAATGCCGTTGGCGTGCACGTCCAGATGGCGCCATGGACCGTCGATACGGGTGACCGACGGATCTGGTGGGGCCATCTACCAACCCGAGGGATCGGCGGGCGTCCCGCCCTGCGCCGAATGCAGCGCCGGTGCCGAGGACTTGTCTTGACCCGGTGTCAACGCGGACCGCGTCTCCTTGACCGATTCGATGGTCTGCTGCGGGCCGCGGATACGCCGGACCTTGAGGTAGCCGAACAGCGCCAGCGCGCCGGTGACCACCACCATGATCCCGAACACGATCAGGAAGGCCGCCCAACGCCAGATCCAGGTGTCGAGAAGTTCGGCCAGGAAGAAGAAGAAAAAGAACGTCGAATAGAACAACACCACCAGCGCCGCGATGAAGAAGACGCTGCCGGTCAGGCCCTTCTTGACGTCGCGGGTGATCTCGGCGCGGGCCAGCTCGACCTCCGCGCGCACCAGCGTCGACATCTGCGCGGTCGCGTCCTTGACCAGTTCGCCGATCGACGGCTCGGCGGACAGCGCGTGCGGGTCGGTCAGCGGAATGGTGGTCAGCGTGCGGGGAACCCCATCCTTGCGGTCGGTGTTCGTTCGATCTGGCTTGCTCACTGACGGTCCTCCCGAGCTGGATCCGATGGTCGGGTTCATGTTGCCATGCAGCCCGACGACAGACGAGGCCACCGAGCACTGCCAGCCGTTTGGAGATCGCCGCTGGTGGGCACGGATCCACGTTAGACTGGCGCCGCCGTTTCAGGGTGAGCGTCATTTTTATCGACGGGAGTAGCGCTTTGCAGACCACGTGCCGTCGGCTGCTCCGGCTCACGGCGGTTTTGGTGGCAGCCGGCGCGGTCGCTCTGGCCGGCCTGCATACCGCGCTCGCACGAGCTGACGACCGCGTCCCACTCGGCGGCGGGGCGGGGATCATCGTCAACGGCGACACCCTGTGCACCCTGACCACCATCGGTACCGACGGCAAGGGCGAGCTGATCGGTTTCACCTCGGCGCACTGCGGCGGACCAGGCGCCCCGGTGGTCGTCGAGTCGGCAAAGGACCGCGGCCCGCTGGGAACGATGGTGGCCGGCAACGACGGCCTCGACTACGCGGTCATCCAGTTCGACAAGGCCAAGGTGGCTCCGGTAGCCAATTTCGGCGGATTCGCGATAAACGGCATCGGGCCCGACCCGGCCTTCGGGCAGGTTGCCTGCAAGCAGGGCCGCACCACCGGCAACTCGTGCGGCGTCACGTGGGGTCCGGGCCAGGACCCGGGCACGATCGTCATGCAGGTGTGCGGACAACCGGGTGACTCGGGTGGGCCGGTGACCGTCAACGATCAGCTGGTCGGCATGATCCACGGCGCGTTCAGCGAGAACCTGCCGGTCTGCATCATTAAATACATTCCGCTGCACACACCGGCGGTGGTGCAGTCGATCAATGCAATCCTGGCCGACCTCGCGGCCAAGAATCGTCCCGGTGCTGGATTCGTTCCAGTCCCCGCCTAGATCTACCGGCCGGCTCGATCTATGGGGCGGCGCGAATCGCGTCGAATACGCCCGGATCGAGCAGCGTGGAGGTGTCGCCGAGTTCACGCTTGTCGGCGATATCACGCAGCAGGCGTCGCATGATCTTGCCGCTGCGGGTCTTCGGCAATTCCGGCACCACATGCAGTTCGCGCGGCCGGGCGATCGGCGAGATCACCCGAGCAACCTCGGCGCGCAGTTCGTCGATGATCTCCGCCCCTGTCGTCTGCGCGTGAATCGCCTCCAGGACGACGAAAGCGCAGATGGCCTGACCGGTGGTGTCATCGGTGGCGCCCACGACCGCGGCCTCGACGACGGCGGCGTGGCCGACCAGCGCCGACTCAACCTCGGCGGTCGAGATGCGATGCCCGGACACGTTCATCACGTCGTCGATGCGGCCCAAAATCCAGATCGCCCCGTCAGGGTCGTAGCGGGCGCCGTCACCGGCGAAGTACCAGCCCTGCTCGGCGAACTTCGACCAGTACGTCTCGCGGAAGCGGTCGTCGTCGCCCCAGATGCCGCGCAGCATCGACGGCCAGGGCTGATCGAGCACGAGGTAGCCGGTGGTGTGCTCGCCCTCGTCGGACGACGGGGGGATGAGCTGGTTGCCCTCGTCGTCGACGATCCTCGCCGAGATGCCGGGCAGCGGCTGCATCGCCGAACCCGGTTTGGCCGCGGCGATCCCCGGTAGCGGCGAGATCATCGCCGCACCGGTCTCGGTCTGCCACCAGGTGTCGACTACGGGTGTGCTGTCGGCGCCGATGACCTTGCGATACCAGCGCCACGCCTCCGGGTTGATCGGCTCGCCGACCGTGCCCAGCAGCCGCAAGCTGGACAAGTCGTGGGCGTCCGGGATCTCGCGACCCCACTTCATGAAGGTTCGGATCATGGTCGGGGCGGTGTAATAGATTGTCGCGCCGTACTTTTCGATGATCTCGAAATGCCGGTGCTGAGTGGGCGTGCTCGGGGTGCCTTCGTAGATGATCTCGGTCACGCCGTTGGACAACGGGCCGTACACGCCGTAGGTGTGCCCGGTGACCCAGCCGATGTCGGCGGTACACCAGAACACGTCGGTGTCCGGCTTGATGTCGAAGACGTTGTAGTGCGTATAGGACGCCTGAGTCAGATAGCCGCCGCTGGTGTGCACGATGCCCTTGGGTTTGCCGGTGGTGCCCGAGGTGTAGAGCAAAAACAGCGGGTGCTCGGCATCGAATGCTTCGGCGGTGTGCTCCGATGACGCCGAGTCGACGGCGTCATGCCACCAGACGTCACGTCCCTGCGTCCAGGGAACATCGATGCCGGTGCGCCGGACCACCAGGACGTGTTCGACTGTGTCGGCACCGTCGACCGCTTGGTCGACCGCGTCCTTCAACGGCTCGGCCTTGCCGTGCCTGAACTGCCCGTCAGCAGTGATCACCAGTTTGGCCTGCGCGTCGACTATCCGGGCCCCCAGCGCGGTCGCGGTGAAACCGGCGAACACCACACTGTGCAGCACGCCCAGCCGCGCGCAGGCCAGCATGGCGACGATGGCTTCCGGGATCATCGGCATGTAGATGGCGACGCGGTCCCCGGCGACCAGCCCCAGACCCGTGAGCGCGTTGGCGGCTTTGCTCACCTCGGTCAGCAGGTCGCTGTAGGTCAGGGTGCGGCCTTCGCCGACCCGCTCGGCCTCCCAGTGGATCGCGACGCGGTCTCCGTTGCCGGCTTCGACGTGACGGTCCACGCAGTTGTAGGTGACGTTGAGTTTGCCGTCAGTGAACCATTTGGCAAACGGCGCCGACGACCAGTCCAAAACCTGGGAAAACGGTGTCGCCCAGGAGAGTCGGTTGGCCTGCTCGGACCAGAACGCCAGCCGGTCCTGTTCGGCCTTTCGGTACAGGTCATCGCCGGCGTTGGCCTGCGCAACGAACTGTGTTGACGGTGCATACGACGTTGGGGCCTCGGTGTGCGTCTCGGTCACGCGCACGAGCCTAATCAGGTTGGGTTAACTTTTGAGCGGCTGCGGACAATACCGTCGCGCGGGCTCGGCGAGCCACGCCCGAATTGTGTTGCTGATCGGAGGAGGACGGCTTGCGTCGGTTTCGCGTCCTTGCGCTGGCCGTGTTGCTGGCTGCCGCGTCGCTGACCGGCTGTGCGGTGCGGACCGTCCGAACCGACGTGGTGATCGTCAATGCGGGCGAGCCGCAGAATCCGTTGATCCCGACCAATACCAACGACAGCAACGGCGGCCGGATCGTGGACCGGCTGTTCGCCGGACTGATGTCGTATGACGCCAAGGGCGCGCCGGCGCTGGAGGTTGCCAGCGCGATCGAGACCACCGACGACGTCAACTACCGGATCACGCTCAAACCCGGCTGGGCATTCAGTGACGGCTCGCCGGTCACCGCGCACTCGTTCGTCGACGCCTGGAACTACGGCGCGCTGTCCACCAATGCTCAACTGCAGCAGAGCTTTTTCAGCCCGATCGCCGGTTTCGACGAGGTGGCCGCACCGACCCCGACGGCGACGGCGATGTCCGGGCTTCGGGTGATCGATGACCATGAGTTCACCGTTCGACTCAAGGGTCCGACGATCGACTTCACACTGCGACTTGGGTTTTCGCCGTTCTACCCGTTGCCCGCCGCTGCCCTGAAAGACATGGCGGCATTCGGGCAGCATCCGATCGGCAACGGCCCGTATCGCCTTGGCGACGAGCCCGGTAATCCGGCCTGGCAGCACAACGTCAAACTCGACCTGGTGACCAACCCCGGCTATCACGGCAACCGAGTGCCGCAGAACAAGGGGCTGCGGTTTGTCTTCTATGCCAACCTCGACACCGCTTACGCCGACTTGCTGTCGAGCAATCTCGATGTGCTGGACACGATTCCGCCCAGCGTGCTACCCATCTACCGCCGAGACCTCGGCGATCGCGCGGTAACCGCGCCCGCGGCGGCGAACCAGACACTGGACACACCGCTGCGTCTGCCCCACTTCTCCGGTGACGAGGGCCGGTTGCGCCGGCTCGCGCTGTCGGCCGCGATCAACCGCGACCAGATCTGTCGCAAGATCTTCTCCGGTGCCCGCGCGCCGGCTCGCGATTTCACTGCGAGTTCGCTGCCCGGATACGACGCCGGCATCGACGGCAACGCTGCGCTGAACTTCGACCCGGATCGTGCGCGGCGGCTCTGGTCGCAGGCCGACGCGATCTCGAAATGGACTGGGCGGTACGCAATTGCCTACAACGCCGACGGTTCACATCAGGAATGGGTCGACGCGGTGGCCAATAGCATCAAGAACACGCTGGGCATCGACGCCGTCGGGGCGCCTGCGCCCACCTTCGCCGGTTTTCGTACCCAGATCACCAGCCGCACGATCGGCACCGCGTTCCGCGCCGGGTGGCAGGGCGACTTCCCGTCGATGCTGGAGTTTCTAGAGCCGCTGTTCGTCACCGGGGCGGGCGCAAACGACGTCGGCTACTCCAATCCTCGATTCGATGCCGCGATGGCCGCCGCCGAAGCTGCGCCCGATTTGCCGCAGTCGTACCGGCTCGCCAACGACGCACAGCGAATCCTGTTGCAAGACATGCCGGTTGTACCGCTGTGGTACACCGTCGCGGTGGCAGGAAGGTCACCGTCGGTCAGCCACGTCGCGCTGACCTGGAACGGACTGCCCGACTACGAACACATCGTGAAGGCCTGATATGGCGTGGTACATCGCGCGGCGAATCGCGGCCATGATCCCGGTCTTCCTGGGGGCAACGCTGCTGATCTACGGCATGGTCTTCTTGCTGCCCGGCGACCCGATCGCGGCGCTGGGCGGTGATCGCCCGCTGAGCCCGGCGGTGGCCGCACAACTGCGCGCCCAATATCACCTCGATGACCCGTTCTGGTTGCAGTACCTGCATTACCTCGGTGGCATTCTGCACGGCGACCTCGGTCACGCCTATTCCGGGTTGCCGGTGACTAGCGTTCTGGCGCAGGCGTTTCCGGTGACCTTCAAGCTGGCCATGATCGCGCTGGCGGTGGAGGCGCTGCTCGGCGTCGGGTTCGGCGTCATCGCCGGGCTGCGACAGGGCGGCGTTTTCGACGGCGCTGTGTTGATCGTCAGCCTGGTCATTATCGCGGTGCCGATCTTCGTACTGGGGTTCCTCGCGCAATTCGTCTTCGGGGTCCGGCTGGGTATCGCGGCGGTGACGGTGGGCGACCAGCCGACGTTCGCCCGGTTGCTATTGCCCGGGATCGTCCTGGGCGCCGTGTCATTCGCTTACGTGGTGCGGTTGACCCGCTCCGCGGTTGCCGACAACGCCCACGCCGACTACGTGCGTACCGCCACCGCCAAAGGGTTGTCGCGGCCGCGGGTGGTGACGGTGCACATCCTGCGCAATTCGCTGATCCCGGTGGTGACTTTCCTCGGGGCAGACCTCGGCGCGCTGATGGGCGGCGCGATCGTCACCGAAGGCATCTTCAACGTCCACGGGGTCGGCGGCGTGCTCTACCAGGCCGTCACCCGGCAAGAGGCCCCGACTGTGGTGTCTATCGTGACGGTGCTCGTGGTCGTCTACCTCGTCACCAATCTCGCGGTCGACCTGCTGTACGCGGCGCTGGACCCCAGGATTCGCTATGGCTGAAATGGTTGCCGGCGTTGGCTTTTGGCGCGCCGCGTGGCGCGGGCTGCGTCGCCGCCCGAAATTCATTATCAGCGCGGTGCTGATCGCATGTGTCGTCGTCGTCGCGGTGTGTCCGTCGTTGCTCACCGGGGTCGATCCCGGATACGCAAACCCGGACCAGAGCTTGCTGGGGCCGTCGGTCGCGCATTGGTTCGGCACCGACCTGCAGGGCCACGACATCTACGCCCGCACCGTCTACGGCGCACGGGCATCGGTCACCGTCGGTCTCGGTGCGACCCTGTTGGTGTTCATCATCGGCGGGGCGCTGGGCGCGGTGGCCGGTTTTTACGGCGGCTGGATCGACGCGTTGGTGTCCCGGATCGCCGACGTGTTCTTCGGTATCCCTTTGCTGTTGGCCGCCATCGTGCTGATGCAGGTCATGCATCACCGCACGGTGTGGACGGTGATCGCCATACTGGCGCTGTTCGGATGGCCGCAGATTGCCCGGATCGCCCGTGGCGCCGTGCTCGCGGTCCGCGGCAGCGACTACGTGCTCGCGGCGAAAGCGCTGGGGTTGAGCAGGTTTGGGATATTGGTACGCCACGTGGTGCCCAATGCCATCGGCCCGGTCATCGCGATGTCGACGATCGCGCTCGGCCTGTTCATCGTCACCGAAGCCACGCTGTCCTACCTCGGGGTCGGGCTGCCACCCTCGGTCGTGTCGTGGGGCGGCGACATCAACGTGGACCAAATCCGGTTGCGCGCCGGATCGCCGATCTTGTTCTATCCGGCTGGTGCGCTGGCAATCACCGTGCTGGCCTTCCTGATCATGGGCGACGTGTTGCGCGACGCCTTGGACCCGACGTCGCGGGCGAGGCGGCCATGACGGCACCCGAGGCACCGCTGCTGAGCGCCGCCGGCCTAGAGGTCAGGTTCGGTGACGACGCGCCGGCGGTGCGCGGAGTGGATCTGGAGGTGCACAGCGGGCAGACCGTGGCGATCGTCGGCGAATCAGGTTCGGGCAAGTCCACCACCGCTGCTGCAATTCTGGGTCTGCTACCTCCCGGCGGTCGAATCACCGCCGGGCGCATCGTGTTTGACGGTATCGACCTCACCGGCGCCGGCCGTCGGCAGCTTCGATCGATCCGGGGCACCGGCATCGGTTACGTGCCACAGGACCCGATGACCAACCTGAACCCGGTGTGGAAGGTGGGCTTTCAGGTACGAGAAGCGCTGCGCGCAAACAATATCGATGGGCAGGCAGTCCAGTTGCTCGCCGACGCCGGTATGCCTGATCCGGCACTACGCGCCCGGCAGTACCCGCACCAATTGTCCGGCGGTATGTGTCAGCGCGCCCTGATCGCCATCGGGTTGGCCGGCCGGCCGCGGCTGTTGATCGCCGACGAACCGACCTCAGCACTGGATGTCACCGTGCAACGTCAGGTGCTCGACCATCTGCAGCAACTCGCGGGTGAACTCGGCACCGCGGTGCTGCTGATCACCCATGATCTGGCGCTGGCCGCAGAACGGGCCGAGCGCCTGATAGTCCTGTATCAGGGCGCGGTCGTGGAAACCGGAGTGGCACAGGAGATTCTGCGTGATCCACAGCATCCCTACACCCGGCGTTTGGTGGCGGCAGCGCCGTCGCTACATGACAAACCCATCGCGAAGCCCGTCACGCCGGAGCCGCCGGACGTGATCGTGGCCTCGGGGTTGACCAAGGTCTACCGGCCATCCCGCGGAGTGCGGTGGCGCCAGGTGGAGGTGCGCGCCGTCGACGACGTGTCGTTCCGGTTGCGCCGAGGTACCACGCTGGCGATCGCGGGCGAATCCGGCTCTGGAAAGTCGACCCTGGCCCGGATGGTGCTTGGTCTCCTTCAACCCAGCTCGGGCACAGTGATTTTCGACGGCCTTGACGTTTCCGACACCGCGGCGCTGAGCCGCCGGCAGACGCTGGCGTTTCGCCGCAGAGTGCAGCCGGTGTTCCAGAATCCTTACGGCAGCCTGGATCCGATGTACTCGGTTGCGCACATCATCGAAGAGCCGTTGCGGATACATCGGATCGGCGATCGCCGTCAGCGTCAGCAGACGGTCGGCGAGCTTTGCGAGCAGGTCTCGCTGCCGTCGTCGCTGCTGGACCGGAGACCACGCGAACTGTCCGGAGGGCAACGTCAGCGGGTCGCGATCGCGCGCGCCTTGGCGCTGCGACCGGAGGTGCTGGTGTGTGACGAGGCGGTCTCCGCCCTCGACGTCGTGGTGCAAGCGCAGATCCTGGAATTGCTGGCCGAGCTGCAGGGGGCTCTCGGCCTGACCTATCTGTTCATCAGCCACGATTTGGCCGTGATACGGCAGATCGCCGACGAGGTCATGGTGATGCGCGCGGGCCGGGTGGTCGAGCATGCGGCCACCGAGGACGTCTTCACGGCGCCGCGTGATGAGTACACCCGGCAACTACTGGCTGCGATCCCCGGCGCCGGGGCTGGCTATCGTGACAGCTCGTGACTCCTGACCCGCTGGCTCCCCTGATGGAGCTGCCCGGTGTCGCCGCCGCCAGCGACCAGGCTCGTGAGGCGCTCGGCCGGGCCCATCGCCACCGGGCCAACCTGCGGCGTTGGCCGGTGACCGCCGCCGAGTCGGCACTGCGGTCGGCCAGAGCATCGGCGGTGCTGGACGGCGGCGGCCGGAAACTCGACGATCAACTCGACGTCTCCGTCATGGAAGACCCGGTCTTCGCCGGCGCACTGCGGGTCGCGCAGGCACTGGAGGGCGGCGAGACCAACCTGGTCGGGGTATGGCAGCGGGCGCCGCTGCAGGCACTGGCGCGGCTGCACATGCTGGCCGCCGCCGACCGGGTCGACGAGAGCCGGCTGGGCAGGCCGCGCGCCGACGCCGACGTCGGACCCCGGTTGGAGTTGCTCGCCGAGATCGTGACCGGCGCTACCAAGGCAGCGGCTCCGGTGATCGCCGCCGTCGCGCATGGCGAATTGCTGACCCTGGCTCCGTTCGGCACCGCGGACGGCGTGGTCGCGCGCGCGGTGTCGCGACTGGTGAGCATCGCGACCGGTCTGGACCCCCATGGCTTGGGCGTGCCGGAGGTGGAGTGGATGCGTCGCGCCGCCGACTACCGTGACGCGGCGCGGGGCTTCGCGGACGGGACACCCGAAGGCATGACCTCGTGGCTGGTGTTGTCGTGCCGGGCTATGCGGGTCGGCGCGCAAGAGGCGTTGTCGATTGCTGAGACGCTTGCCGAAGGGCCGCCGTCGGGCGGCACAGACGAGTAAAGCGGGCGGCGCACCGAAGGGGTTCGGCTCGCCGCCCGCTAGCACGGGACCCGGTTACCATGCGTGCATCTCGTGGGCTGCGTGGGGTGGCCTCGGCGATCTTGCGACGCTTCCGGCTGCGGGCCCCACCCAAAGGGCCGTCAACGCCGTCCACTCTTCGCAATTACGCAGGCCCGCAACACTTCTGCCATTATCGCGGCTATGACTCCGCGTGGGTGCCGGGAACCGTGCTGGGTTGCCCTGATCCGGGAGACCGGCCCTTCTCTTCTGGACCGATCTTGGCCGTAACGGGCTTCCGTGAGTCCTTTGTACTACGTGACCCCGGTCACAGCAAGGGCCAATTGTTGTTAAATAGCTGAAGTGTTGCCGACCCGTGACACGGACAGTTTGCTAGGGTGCTCGGCCGGCTACAGCGACAGCCGGCGCAGCAACGAATAGGTCAGTGCTCCGGCGGCCAGTGCGCTGATGCCGACCGCGGCGGTGGTGGCGACCGCAGCACCAGACGGCGCCGAGATACGGTCGCGCAGCGATACCGGCCGGGAAAATTCCAACACCGGCCAGTCGCGGGCCGACGCCTCGCGCCGCAGGGCGCGGTCCGGATTGACCACGCTCGGATGGCCGACCACCTCGAGCATCGGCATGTCGGTGATCGAATCGGAGTAGGCATAGCAGTGCTCGAGCGGATAGCCCTCGCGCGCGGCCAGCTCGCGAATCGCCTGCACCTTGCCTTCGCCGAAGCAGTAGAACCCGATCTCGCCGGTGTACTTACCGTCCTCGACAACCATGCGCGTCGCCATCGCGTGCGTGGCCCCCAGCGCGCGGGCGATCGGCGCGACCAACTCTTCGCCGGATGCCGACACCACGACGACGTCGCGGCCGCAGAGTTTGTGGCTGGCTATCAGGTCGGCGGCCTCGGCGAACACCAGCGGCGTGACGATGTCGTGCAGCGTCTCGTTGACGATCGTCTTGATCTGCTCCACGTCCCAGCCGGTGCACATGTTGGTCAGGTGGATGCGCATCCGATCCATCTGGTCGTGATCGGCGCCGGAGAGCAGGAACAGAAATTGGGCGTAGCTGGACTTCAGGACGGTCCGCCGGTTGATCAGTCCCTGGGCGAAGAAGGGTTTGCTGAACGCCAGAGTGCTGGATTTGGCGATGATGGTCTTGTCGAGATCGAAAAAAGCTGCCGTGCGCGGACTGGGGCTGGCGGGCATCGATGATGTTTGCTGGTCAGCGGCCGAGTCGGATACGGTCACAGGCCCAGCATAGGGCGGTGTAACCGCGAATCGCGACGCTGTCGGAAAAAGTACTGGTCAGACCTGGTTTTGCGGGTCATGTCAGCGACAATCCGGTTGGTTCAGCTACTTAGAGATCGTCCGCATCTTTCGAAAACAACCCTTGCGCCGCGTGACACTCTCGTGTGTATAGTAAGTACCACTCGGCTTAGCCGAGGGTGTATCAGCCCGACCCCCCGGGGCTGATACACGACGACCCTCGCCTCCTCCCCCCCTGGCGGGGGTCGTCTCATTTCTCGGGCAAATTCTTAGCTTGACCGTCAACGGCGTTTGCGCACAGACAGAATTCTGTCCACAAATCCTGCCGCGTGACTAGCGGCGTTTGTCCCGCACCGGCACGGTGGGCCGATGGCGATGACCGACGTCCGCGGGATTCTGGCCGTGCTTGGCGAGCCTGCGTTGCGTGACGAAATGGATCGGGTTGCAGCGGCCGTCGGTGTGCGAGTTGTCCACGCCGGCAGCGCGTCACCGGTGAGCCGGAAAGCATGGTCGGCGGCGCTGGCGGTCGTTCTCGACGAGTCCGCGGCGCAGGGATGTGCCGTCATCGGATTGCCGCGCCGTGCGTACGTGATCGTGGTGGCGGGCACCGACCCGGCGCCGACCACATGGGCCGCGGCCATCGACGTGGGTGCTCAGCATGTGCTGAAACTGCCCGCGCAAGAACATGATCTGGTCCGCGAGCTGGCGGCTGCCGGTGATTCGGCGCGCGAAGACGGTGCCGGCGGCACGGTAGTGGCGGTGATCGGCGGGCGCGGCGGCGCGGGTGCCTCACTGTTCGCGGTCGCGCTGGCGCAGGTTGCGAGCGATGCGCTTCTGGTCGACGTCGATCCCTGGGCCGGTGGCATCGATCTGCTGGTCGGCGCCGAGACGACGCCCGGCGTGCGCTGGCCCGACCTGGCGCTGCAGGGCGGACGGCTGACCTGGTCGGCGGTGCGTGACGCGTTACCGCAACACCGCGGGATCAGCATGCTGTCGGGCACCCGGCGCGGCTACGAATTGGACCCCGGCGCAGTACAGGCGGTCGTCGACGCGGGCCGTCGCGGCGGTGCGACCGTGGTTTGCGACCTCCCGCGACGATTGACCAACGCCGTCGAAACTGTCTTGGACACAGCCGATCTCGTCGTCGTGATCAGCCCGTGCGATGTGCGGGCGTGCGCGGCGACCGCCACGATGGTCCCGGTGCTCACCGGCTTGAACCCCAATATCGGGCTGGTGGTGCGGGGTCCATCGCCGGGCGGTCTGCGGGCCGACGAGGTGGCTGAGATCGCCGGGTTACCGCTGCTGGTGTCGATGAAGCCCGACCCACGGCTGGCCGAGCAACTCGAGCACGGCGGCCTGCGGTTGGGACGGCGTTCGGCGCTGGCGGCGGGGGCTCGCCGCATCCTGGCCGTGCTTCCGGTGCACCCGGCTGCGCAGTCCGATAGCCGCGCGGCATGACGGGCTCGCTGATCGACCGGGTGCGCGAGCGGCTGGCGACCGAATCCGTTCCGCTGCGACCCAAAGTGGTGGCCGATGCGATCAGGGCCGAGTCCGGCGGCGTACTCGGCGACACCGAGTTGCTGAGCAATCTTCGGGTACTGCAGACCGAGCTGACCGGTGCGGGAATCCTCGAGCCACTGTTGTGCGCCGACGGGACGACCGACGTGCTGGTCAGTGCGCCGGATGCGGTATGGATTGACGACGGAAACGGTTTGCGACGCAGTGACTATTCAGTTCACCGACGAGGCCGCGGTCCGTCGCCTGGCGCAGCGACTGGCACTGGCGGCGGGCCGGCGTCTCGACGACGCGCAGCCATGGGTGGACGGGCAGCTGACCGGGCTGGGCACCGGCGCCGTTCGCGGTCCGGCTGCACGCCGTCCTACCGCCGGTCGCCGTGGGCGGCACCTGCCTATCGCTGCGCGTGCTGCGGCCGGCCACCCAGGACCTGTCCGCGTTGATCGCCGCCGGCGCCATCGCACCCACCGCCGCGAAACTGATCGACGACATCATCGCGGCGAGGCTGGCCTTTCTGGTGTCGGGGGGCACCGGCGCGGGCAAAACCACCCTGCTGTCGGCGATGCTGAACGCAGTGGCACCCGACGAGCGAATCGTGTGCGTCGAGGATGCGGCTGAGTTGTCGCCGCCGCATCCGCACCTGGTCAAGCTGGTGGCGCGGTGCGCCAATGTCGAGGGCGTCGGCGAGGTCACCGTGCGCCAACTTGTCCGCCAGGCGCTGCGAATGCGACCTGACCGGATCGTGGTCGGCGAGGTCCGCGGCGCCGAAGTGGTCGATCTGCTCGCCGCACTGAACACCGGTCATGACGGCGGCGCGGGCACGGTGCACGCCAACAACCCCGGCGAAGTCCCGGCCCGGTTGGAGGCCTTAGGGGCGCTCGGTGGTCTGGATCGCGTTGCGCTGCACAGTCAACTGGCCGCTGCGGTTCAGGTGCTGCTGCATGTTGCCCGTGATCGGACCGGGCGACGACGCCTCGACGAAATCGCGGTCCTACGCGAAACCGACGGGCGGGTGCGGGCGGTCACGGTGTGGCACGCCGATCGCGGCCTGACCGATGCGGCCGCCGACTTGCGCCGGCTGCTGCAGAGCCGGGCACCGTCATGACCGGACCGGTGGCCGCCGCGCTGGCGTTATCCGTTGCGGTGCTGGTACTTCCGTCGTCACCGCGGAGACGGCTAGCGGGTGACGACCAGGGCCGCAAGCAGTTCCCGCCGTGGACTGCGGGTTGGATCGCGGCCTGCGCGTTGGCAGTGAGCATCGTATTGCTGCCGTTGACAACGGTTTTCGCGATCGTGATGTTCGCCGGAACCATGTCCCTGCGCTACCGTCGGCGAAGGCGTAGCGGTCGGGGGATACACGAGAGCCAGGAGCTGGAGACCGCGATCGACGTCCTGGTGGGCGAATTGAGAATCGGCGCACACCCGGCGAGTGCTTTCGCCGTGGCGGCAGAAGAAACGGATGGTCCGGTCGCCGGTGCATGTCGTGCGGTCGCCGCGCGTGCCCGACTGGGTGCCGACGTCACCGCGGGTCTGCGTGGCGTGGCCAAGACTTCGGCGCTGCCGGGGCATTGGGACCGGCTCGCGGTGTGCTGGCAGCTGGCCGCCGATCACGGCCTGGCGATGTCCACCCTGATGCGCGCGGCGCAACGTGATATCGCTGAGCGGCAACGATTCTCAGGGCAGGTGCGGTCCGGCATGGCGGGCGCTCGCGCGACCGCGGCCATCCTCGCGAGCCTTCCGGTGCTGTCCGTGGTGATGGGCGAGCTCATCGGCGCACGACCGGTGGCTTTCCTGCTCGGCGGGCGGCTGGGCGGCGTGCTGCTGGTGGTCGGGCTGACGTTGGTCTGCGGTGGGCTGCTGTGGTCGGACCACATCACCGACCGGGCGGTGGCGTGATGACAACCGCTGCGGCGATGCTGCTGGCCGCGGCCCTGCTGAGCGACGCCGGTCCCTCGACCGTGCGGCTGCGCGCCGGAATGCCGGCACGCACGCTGCGGGCCTCGCGAAAGCCGTTGCGCGGCAACGATCCATTGGCAACCGCGTCGAGCCTGGATGTGCTGGCGGTATGCCTGGCCGCGGGCATGGCGGTGTCGACTGCCGCTGCCGCGACGGCTGCGTCGGCCCCGCCGCTACTGGCCCGGGTGCTGCGTCGCGCCGCCGACCTGCTGGCGCTGGGCGCCGACCCCGCCGTCGCGTGGAACGCGCCGCCGGGTCTGCCGGCCGGTGTGCTCGACCCGCAGACCGACGCGTTGCTGCGGCTGGCGCGGCGGTCCTCGGTATCGGGCGTGGCACTGGCCGAAGCGGTGTCGACGCTCGCCACGCAATGCCGGCAGGACGCCACCCACACCGCCGCCGCGGCCGCCGAGCGCGCCGGGGTCTTGATCGCCGGTCCGCTGGGCCTGTGTTTCCTGCCCGCATTCGTGTGCCTTGGCATCATCCCGGTCGTCGCAGGGCTGGCCTCTGACGTACTGCAGTCGGGCTTGTTGTGACCGCGCCGGTGGTCGCCATCTGGAATAACAGTGGAGGGAAATATGAAGACAGGCAACACATTTCAGGTATTCAAGGCACGCGCCATGTTGTTGGCGGTGGACGAGTCCGGGATGTCGACGGTGGAATACGCCATCGGCACCATCGCGGCAGCGGCTTTCGCCGCCATCCTCTACACGGTCGTCACCGGCGATTCCATCGTGAGCGCGCTGACGAACATCATCGTCCGCGCGCTCAACACCAAGGCCTAGCCGGCGATGCCGGTGCGGCCACGGTGGAAGCGGCGTTCGGTGTCGCCATTCTGGTCGTCGTACTCATGCTGTGCCTGGCCGGCATCGCAGCGGTGTCGATGCAGGTTCGCTGTATCGATGCGGCCCGCGAAGCGGCCCGGTTGGCCGCGCGTGGTGACGAGCGATCGGCCGTCGCCACGGCCCGCGGGGTCGCGCCCGGCGGCGCCGTCGTGCAGCTGCACCGGGACGGCGGATTCGTGGTCGCCACCGTCGTTGCCCGGTCGAATCTGTTACCCGTCTTGCACATCGCGGCGACCGCTGTGTCGGCGGTCGAGCCGCCGTGACGAGCGGGGATCGGCCACCGTGGTCGCGGCAGCGATGGTCGTCGTGCTGTTGTCGGTCACCGGCGGCTGCGCCTGCCTGGGTGCGGCGGTGGTGGCGCGGCACCGGGCTCAGGCCGCGGCCGATCTGTCCGCGTTGGCCGCCGCCGCGCGAGTGCCCGCCGGCGCCGAGACAGCCTGCGCGCAAGCCGGCGCGGTGGCCCGGGCGATGCGGGCTGATCCGGCCGGCTGCGACGTCGACGACCTGGATGTCGTCGTCACAGTCGAGGTGGGCCTGGCAGTCGGCCGATGGGGCACAGCCCGGGCCGCCGCCCGCGCCGGCCCGGGCTAGTTGGACTCCGACAGGCCGGCTTCAGTCAGCTCAGCGGGGGTCGGCAACCGCAACGCGACCAACCCGGCGAACGTGTCCTGGTCGATTTCCACCCGGTTGACGGTCACATGGACCGGCACCCACCCGCCGTCGTTGCCCGGCATCCGGAGCACCCTGCAGGTGGGGCCGGCGGCGAACTCCGTGGTCATCGCCGCCATCGTCGCGGCGTCACTGGGATGCATCCGCGGCGCATCGGCCGAGATGCGGCGCCAGTCATAGAACGGACAGGGTTCGTCAAGCCATTTCAGCAGCGTCCAGCTGTGCGGATCGAACAGCGCCCGGTACACACCGGGCTGGGCCAGCCCGGAGAGGATCTGCTGGGCGAGCCGATCCGATGACGGTGGCCGCTCGGCGGGTTCGGCACGCCAGTTCATTCCCCGCGCGATCATGTGGTCGCGGCCGTCGACGCCCGGCTCCAAGCCATTGCGGGCGACGAAGCTGACCCGGATGTGGGCGCCCTGCCAATCGGTGCCGTCCCAGGTGTCGCAGACGGTGTGGCCCGGTTCAAACCGGACCGCCGCCGCGAGCGCCCGGCCTTCATTCGGCTTGAGCTCACCCGATGGCCAGCATTCCGCGAACGCGCGCTCCTCGGGATCCTCGAGCTCGGAGTTCCTGCCCATGTTGGTCAGCGATTCCGCGGTATCGGTGGCGATCCCGAGCGTCATATCCCATTTCAGCGGGCCCGGAACCGGTCGCTCGGGCGGGTCGTCCCCGGCCGGCCCGCTCCAGACGTGCACACCGTGGATCCGGCCGTCAGACATCACCACCGGCTCGGTGCGGATCACCCGGTCGTTCTTCGGGGTAAGGCTGACCAGGCTTTGGCTGGTTTGCAGCGACTCGGCGATTGCTGACTGGATGGCGGCACGACGAGGATTACGCCGCAAAAACGACGTTATTGGAACGAGGTTTCGTAATTGCCGGCCCATTGCGACGACGGCGGGTTCTGTACCCAGCGTTTCCACCAATAACCAGTCGTGCGTCATAGCTCGCTATTTTAGCGGCCGGACCGTGCCGATAAGCCGTTGCCTCCCTGTCGAATCCGCGTGGTCTTCACTGTGACCAACCTGAGGGTGCTGTGACATGTGCGCCCCTGACTTGCACGCGTCACCCGGCGACAGGTATTTTGCTGCTGCGCCATTCCTGATTGTGAACGGCTTGCGCTGTCCAACCGTTCTCCGCGTTTGTATTTCCGGCATGCGCGCTTCTTCAGTAGCGAGGAAAACGCCTTCGTCGCGGCTGCTGTAAGACAAAGCCATATGGAAGTCGACCGTTCGAGGGGTCGGTCGTCATCCGTATGTCTGGACCTGTTCGGCCAGCGCGGTGAGTACCAAGCGCAATACCCGCACCGCCCCCGCCTTATCCAGCGGATCGTTGCCGCTACCGCATTTTGGCGATTGCACACACGACGGACACCCCGTGGGGCATTCACACGCCTCGATTGCGGCCATGGTGGCGCCCAGCCAGATCCTGGCCTGGTGGAAGCCCTGCTCGGCGAAACCCGCTCCGCCCGGATAGCCATCGTAGACGAAGACGCTTGGCAGGCCATCGAATTCAGGGCCCACCGCGGTGGACAGCCCGCCGATGTCGCCGCGGTCGCAACTAGCCACCAGAGGTAGCAGCCCGATTGCCGCGTGTTCTGCGGCATGGAGTGATCCCGGAATTTGCAGCGGATCGATTCCACTGCGGTACAATGCTTCTGGTGTGACGGTGTACATCACCGCGATGGTGTCCAGGGTGTGCGGCGGCAAATCGAGCTCGACGAAGTCGATGACCTCACCGGTCAGTCGCCGGCGTAAGTAGCCAACAATCCGATTGGTCACGCTCACCGGCACCAGGCCCAGGGTGACCGATCCGAAAACCCGGCGTTCGCCCGCGCCGGTCACCGCGATGTCGGTGAGTTCGCGTGCAAACGTCGCATATCCGGGATCCTCGCTGTGAACGAAAGCCAGGCCCTCGTCGAAGTCCAACGAGTCGACGACATAGCTCTCGCCTTGATGCAGATACACCGCACCAGGGTGCACCGAGGCTGCCGCCTGGCCCGCACCCGCCGTTCCCAGTAGCCGTCCCGTATCGGCTTCGACTATGACGATCTGCCCACCCGTCGGGCCCCGAATATCGACTGCCGGATGGGGATCGACACCTGGCGCCGGATAGTACTTGCCGGCTCGCCGTCGCAGCAGCCCGTCGTCGACCAGCCCATCGGCGACCTCTTGAGCGCCCAGTGTGCGCACCTCGGCGTCATCGATCGGTAATTCCGTTGCAGCACACAGTAATTGTGGTCCAAGAATGTACGGGTTGGTCGGGTCGATCACCACCCGCTCGATCGGCTTGTCCAGCAGCGCGGCGGGATGGTGTACCAGGTAGGTGTCCAGCGGATCGTCGCGGGCGACCAGCACCACCAGCGCGCCCTGCCCGCGCCGGCCGGATCGCCCCGCCTGCTGCCAAAACGACGTGACAGTACCGGGAAAGCCGGCCAGCACCACCGCATCGAGGCCCGCGATATCGATGCCGAGTTCCAGCGCGTTGGTGGTGGCCAGGCCCCGCAGCTGTCCGTCCAGCAGCGCCTGCTCGAGGGCATTGCGGTCCTCGGGCAGATAGCCCGCCCGATACGACGCCACCGTCTCGGTCAGCTCGGGAGCGATGTCCTCCAACCGCGCACGGGTTGCCAGCGCGGTCAGTTCGGCGCCGCGGCGTGATCGGACAAAGGTCAGGGTGCGCGCCCCCTCGGCGATCAAGTCGGCCATCACCCGGGCCGCCTCGCTGCCGGCGGACCGCCGCACCGGAGCGCCGTTTTCGCCCGTCAGGTCGGCGCGCAAGGCCGGCTCCCACAGCGCCACCGTCCGGGCGCCTTGCGGCGACGCATCTTCGGCGATCTCCTCGACCGGCTGGCCGATGAGCTCGGTGGCCGTCGCACCCGGTGCCGCCGTCGTGGCGCTGGCGAAGATCACCGTCGGTGTTATCGCCGGATCAGCGGAATAGCGCGCGCACAATCGCAGCAGCCGACGCAGCACCATCGCGACATTCGAGCCGAAAACTCCGCGGTAGTAATGGCATTCGTCGACAACGATGAACCGCAGGTTGCGCAGAAATACCGCCCAGCGGGCGTGGTTTCGCAGCAGCGCCAAGTGGACCATATCGGGGTTGGAGAACACCCAACGGGAACGTTCCCGTGCGAGGCGACGCACCTCGGCCGGGCTGTCGCCGTCGTAGGCCGTCGGCGCGACATCTCCGAGCCGTGGCACCGCCGCCGTCAGCGTGTGCGCGGCCCGCAGTTGGTCGTGGCCAAGGGCTTTCGTCGGCGAGATGTACAGTGCACGGGCCCGTGGATCGGTCGCCAGCGTGTTGAGGATGGGCAGTTGGTAGGCCAGCGATTTGCCGGACGCCGTGCCGGTGCTGATCACGACGTGGCGGCCGGCGTGAGCCAGGTCCGCCGCCTGAACCTGGTGTGCCCATGGCGAACTGATGCCGCGGTCGGCGAATGCGCGAAGCACGTCAGGCTCCACCCATGTCGGCCAAGGCCGTTGGCGGCCATGTCGCGCCGGCAGTTCGGCGACATGGCGCAGCGGGTGTTCGCCCGCCTCGGTGCCGGCGACCGCGGCGGCGAGCAGCTCGCTGCCGAATGTCACCATGGCTTTTGTGCCTCCTGAACCGGACTGACCACCTGAAAACGCCGCCGATAGCCCGGTTGCGGCCAGGCGTTTCGGTATCGCACCTGAATTGTTTACCTCGTGGTAGCTCAATTGATCACCTGAGGCTGTCGCTAAGGCGATGAACGTGATTGACTGTTTGCGGTCGCAGCTTCTGTGTTCGTGTCAAACTTTCGCAGGATCGACGTTGCGGCCGCGGTTCCTGCGAGGTTGTAGGTCGGGTGAAGTTCCGGCGACTCAGCAAGGTCTAGCGGTCGGAACGGGCCCGGTGCATCGAGGTGATGCTCCGCACCCGAGTAGTAAAGGAAATATCGAGAAATGCCACAGGGAACTGTGAAGTGGTTCAACGCGGAAAAGGGATTCGGCTTCATTGCCCCCGAAGACGGTTCGGCCGACGTGTTCGTCCACTACACGGAAATCCAGGGAAGCGGCTTCCGCACCCTTGAAGAGAACCAGCGCGTCGAGTTCGAGGTCGGACAGAGCCCCAAGGGTCCCCAGGCCACCGGCGTCCGCGCCGTCTGAGCAGCTGTCAACGACAACCCCCCGCACGGTCGGCGAATCGCCGGTTTCGTTCGGGGGGTTTTCGCTGCTTACCCGTCCTGGTATCCACGGCGCTCCGCGCGCGATCGCATGCATCGTCGTCGAGGCGCTTACTGTCGTTGACGTGAGCCAGCTTTCCTTCTTCTCGGCTGAGTCGGTGCCCCCTGCGGTCAGCGACCTCACCGGGGTGCTGGCGGCCCCAGGCCAGATCGTGACGGTCGGCGGTGGGGCCCGGCTGTCGGTGGTCGTCGACCAGCTCTGGCGGGCGCAGGCGCTGGGCCAGATGATCGACGAGGCCGGTCTGACCGCCGAAATCACCGTCACCGATGAGAACACGCCATTGGTACGGACCGCCGTCGACGCCGCGTTACGCCCGATCGCCGCCGAATGGACCCGCGGCGCGGTGAAGACCGTGCCGCCGCCGTGGCTGCCCGGGCCACGCGAGCTGCGGGCCTGGATATTGGCCGCCGGCGTACCGGAAGCCGACCGTTACCTCCTGGGTCTGGATCCGCACGCGCCGGACACCCACTCGCCGCTGGCGTCCGCTCTGATGCGAGTGGGCATAGCGCCGACCCTGATCGGCACCCGCGGGGCCCGGCCGGCGCTGCGGATCAGCGGCCGCCGTCGGCTATCACGCCTGGTAGAGAACGTTGGGGAACCCCCTGAGGTCCCCGAGGCGTTGCCCTACTGGCCGCACGTCTAGCCGTAATTGGACGGCCGGTGGACGGGGGGTCGGTTTGCGTCGGCTCATCCCGAATGCCACATTGTCAGGTGTCTACCGGGCCAAGGGCGCCGCAGACACGATGCTTGCCGGTCGCGGAATATCTCCCCGCGAGGCCGGCCAGGGGAATAGAAGTAAAGGAAAGCGAGCGTAATCAGAGGTGGCTGAAGGCGACCGTGCTGGCCACGGGAATGGCGCCACGCGGCGACTCGTTATTGTCGAGTCGCCGACCAAGGCGCGTAAATTAGCCGGCTACCTGGGCTCCAATTACATCGTCGAGTCCTCCCGAGGACACATCCGCGACCTGCCGCGGGCCGCGGCCGACGTACCCGCGAAGTACAAGTCGCAGCCATGGGCCCGGCTCGGGGTGAACGTCGACGAGGACTTCGAGCCGCTCTACATCATCAGCCCGGACAAGAAGAGCACGGTCACCGAGCTCAAGGGCCTGCTCAAAGACGTCGACGAGCTTTATCTGGCCACGGATGGTGACCGCGAGGGCGAGGCGATCGCCTGGCATCTGCTGGAGACCCTCAAACCGCGCATTCCCATCAAGCGGATGGTTTTCCACGAGATCACCGAGCAGGCGATCCTGGAAGCCGCCGAGAACCCGCGCGACCTGGACACCGACTTGGTCGATGCCCAGGAAACCCGCCGCATCCTGGACCGGCTGTACGGCTACGAGGTCAGCCCGGTGCTGTGGAAGAAGGTGGCGCCAAAGCTGTCCGCGGGCCGGGTCCAGTCGGTGGCCACCCGCATCATCGTGCAGCGCGAACGCGACCGCATGGCGTTCCGCAGCGCCGCCTACTGGGACGTGCTGGCCGAGCTGGACGCCAGCGTGTCCGACCCCAAGGCCCAGCCACCGACCTTCAACGCCCGGCTGACCTCCGTCGACGGTCTGCGGGTCGCGACCGGCCGCGACTTCGACTCGCTGGGCACGCTGCGTAAGCCCGACGAAGTCGTGGTGCTTGACGAGTCCGGCGCCGGTTCGCTGGCCACCGGTCTGCGCGGCTCACAGCTGACGGTCGGATCGGTGGAGGAGAAGCCCTACACCCGTCGCCCGTATCCGCCGTTCATGACGTCGACGCTGCAGCAGGAGGCCGGCCGCAAGCTGCGCTTCTCCGCCGAGCGGACGATGAGCATCGCCCAGCGGCTGTACGAGAACGGCTACATCACTTACATGCGCACCGACTCGACGACGCTGTCGCAGTCGGCGATCAACGCGGCCCGTACGCAGGCCCGTCAGCTCTACGGCGAGGAGTACGTCTACCCGTCGGCCCGCCAGTACACCCGCAAGGTGAAGAACGCCCAGGAAGCTCACGAGGCGATCCGGCCCGCTGGGGAAACCTTCGCGACACCCGACGCGGTGCGCCGCGAGCTCGACGGCGACGACTTCCGGCTCTACGAGCTGATCTGGCAGCGCACGGTGGCCTCGCAGATGGCCGACGCCCGCGGTACCACGCTGAGCCTGCGGATCAACGGCGAATCCGACGGCCACCAGGTCGTGTTCTCGGCCAGCGGTCGCACCATCACCTTCGCCGGATTCCTGAAGGCCTACGTGGAGACCGTCGACGAATTGGCCGGTGGCGAGGCCGACGACGCCGAGAGCCGGCTGCCGCACCTGACCCAGGGACAGCGGGTGGATGCCACCGAGCTGACCCCGGACGGGCACTCCACCAACCCGCCGGCCCGCTACACCGAGGCGTCGTTGATCAAGGCGCTCGAAGAGCTGGGCATCGGGCGGCCGTCGACGTACTCGTCGATCATCAAGACCATCCAGGACCGCGGCTACGTCCACAAGAAAGGCAGCGCGCTGGTGCCGTCCTGGGTCGCGTTCGCCGTCACGGGTTTGCTGGAGCAGCACTTCGGACGTCTGGTCGACTACGGCTTCACCGCGGCGATGGAGGACGAACTCGACGCCATCGCCTCGGGCACGGAGCGACGCACCAACTGGCTGAACAACTTCTACTTCGGCGGCGACCACGGCGTGGCTGACTCGGTGGCGCGCTCCGGTGGGCTGAAAAAGCTCGTCGGCGTCAACCTCGAAGGCATCGACGCGCGAGAAGTCAACTCCATCAAGCTCTTTGACGACGCGGAGGGGCGCGCGGTCAATGTGCGGGTCGGCAAGAACGGGCCGTATCTGGAGCGGATGGTGGTCGGCGATGACGGCGAACCGACGCCGCAGCGGGCCAACCTGCAGGACTCGCTGACCCCCGACGAGCTGACCCTCGACGTCGCCGAAGAACTGTTCTCGACGCCGCAAGAGGGACGCACGCTCGGTGTCGACCCGGAGTCCGGGCACGAAATCGTCGCCAAGGACGGCCGTTACGGTCCGTACGTCACCGAAGTGCTGCCTAAGCCGGACGACGACGACGGTGCCGCCGGGCAGCCGGCCAAGAAGGGCAAGAAACCGACCGGCCCCAAGCCGCGGACCGGATCGCTGATGCGCAGCATGGATCTGCAGACCGTGACGCTTGAGGACGCGCTGAAGCTCTTGTCGCTGCCGCGGGTGGTCGGCGTCGACCCCGACACAGGCGAAGAGATCACCGCGCAGAATGGCCGTTACGGCCCATACCTCAAGCGCGGGAACGATTCTCGGTCATTGGCGACTGAAGACCAGATCTTCGAGGTCACCCTCGAGGAGGCGCTGAAGCTCTACGCCGAGCCCAAGCGCCGGGGTCGGCAGGGTGCCGCCGCCCCGCCACTGCGCGAGCTGGGCAACGACCCGGCGTCGGGCAAGCCGATGGTGATCAAGGATGGTCGGTTCGGCCCCTACGTCACCGACGGCGAGACCAACGCGAGCCTGCGCAAGGGCGACGACGTGCTGTCGATCACCGATGCACGCGCATCCGAGCTGCTCGCCGATCGGCGCGCCCGTGGCCCGGTGAAGCGGACGGCCAAGAAATCCGCGAAGAAGGCGCCGGCCAAGAAGACCGCCGCCAAGAAGGCCGTCAAGCGCGGCTAGCGGGACATATTCGGTGACTCAGGCCGGCTGAGCGATGTCTCAGCAAACTAATCGGCTGTTTTGAAAAATAACTGATGATTCTCAGCCAGTTCTCAGGTATAGTATCCCTACCCACGTTGTGGAACCGTCACGGCGTCACTTAGGGAGAGTCATGCGACCCGCTGTCCGATACTGCATCACCGCTGGTGTTGCGCTCGGCGGTGTCAGCATCCTCATCGCCGCCCCGTCATCGCCGCCGCTGCGCGATGTCCAGGTGCCCTCGATGCAGCTCTCCGACAACTCGCATGACAACCTCGACGCGAACAGCCCCTCCGTTCTGGACTTGCTGCAGGTCATGGGTGGTGTGGAGAGCCCGGTGGTGGTTCAGAACATCACCGAGTCCGACGCCGGAGTGCTCGAGGGCGGTCAGCCGGCGAGCGTGCCGGGCCTCAGTGACCTGCTGAACCTGGGCAACGACCCCGCCGTCACCCCGGACCCGCAGGGCAAGTCGCTCATCGACTTCGGGCCCCTGCTGCCCGGGCCCCTGCTGCCCGGGAGCCTGAGCCCCGCGCCGCGTCCGGGCGACTAACCGCTGGCTTCGCTGGACACTTCCTCAGGTGCGGCCAGATTGAGCGGCCGAGCCAATTGAGTCGGTGCGGTGCGACCGCGCAGCGCCACCACCTCGGCCACATCCCAGCACAGCGCTTCGGCGTCCAGCGCGCCGCTGACCGCGACCGCCGAGGCCAGCACGTGGCCGTCCTCGAGCTTGGCCAGCTCGGTGAGCCGGGCCGCCTCGTTCACCGGGTCGCCGATCACGGTGTACTCGAAACGGGCCAGCGCGCCGATATGCCCGGCGATAGCGCGACCGGACGATACCCCGATACCGAACTCCGCCGAGCCGATCACCGGCAGCAGTTCGTCGTGCAGCTCGCGGGCGGCCGCCAATGCGCCGCCAGAGGCGTCCGGATGCTCGATCGGCGCCCCGAAGATGGCCAGTGCCGCATCACCCTGGAACTTGTTGACGAAACCACCGTGCCGGCCGACGGTGTCCACCACGACCCGGAAGAAGTCGTTGAGCATGCTGACCACTTCGGCGGGCGGTCGCGTCGACGCCAGCTTGGTGGAGCCGACCAGATCGACGAACAGCACCGCGACGTCGCGCTCCTGACCGCCCAGCTCGGTGCCGCGCTCCAGCGCACGCCGCGCGACGTCTTCGCCCACGTAGCGACCGAACAGGTCGCGAAGCCGTTGCCGCTCGGACAGGTCGCGGACCATGTCGTTGAAGCCGGCCTGCAGCAGGCCCAGCTCACTGGCGTCGTAAATCTGCATGTGCGCGTTGTAGTTACCGCGTTGCACCTCGCCGAGCGCCCAGCGCAACTGGCGCAGTGGGTCGGCGATCGACATTGCCACCAGCAGCGTGCTGGCCAGCCCGATGCCCAGCGCCAGCAGCGCCAGCAGCAGGATCGGGTTGAGCAGCTTCTCCGGCGGCCCGTGCAGGTACGCGGCTTTGTCGCCCACCACGGCCAGCACGATCGCCAGCAGCGGCACCCCGGTGGACAGCGCCCAGGCCAGCATCTGCCGTCCGATCACGCCCGATGCCCGGATGTTCTCCGGCAGCCCGCCGCGCAGCGCGGCAACGGCCACCGGACGCAGCACCCGCTCGGACTGCAGATAACCGATGATCGCGGTGGCGGTGGCCCCCAGGCCGGTGGCAACGGCCACCACCGGCGCGGCGTGATGGGCCACCGGCCAGCTGGCCACGATGAAGATCACGCCGCCGATCAGCCAGGACGCCAGGTTGATCACCGTGCGGTGAAACGGCGTTCGCAGCGCACGGCTACGGGCCAGCTCGGTGGCGGCCGGGTCGGTGTCGGCGAGCAGGCTGTCGCGGCGCTGCCACCGGAACACCGGCACCAGCAACCGCGCACTGATCGCGGTTCCGACCAGGAACAGCACCACGACCGACGCTGCGAAGGTGGCCAGGTTGATAGCC
Organism: uncultured Actinomycetota bacterium; assembly: GCA_963815995.1. Taxonomy (GTDB): domain Bacteria; phylum Actinomycetota; class Actinomycetes; order Mycobacteriales; family Mycobacteriaceae; genus Mycobacterium. The sequence continues at coordinate 448,765 of CAWFIR010000015.1, read as the reverse complement.
GGCAGCTCCTGTAGTTCGATGCGGTCTTCGGGGGGCAGCCCGTAGCGCAGAAAACCCAACACGAACAGCGCGCCGATGATGTCAGCTTGCAGCTGGCTCAGCGTGAATACCGGCCACGGGGTGCGCACGAACCACTGGAGGAATCCACTGATTCGTCTCGGAAGTGCCCCGGCCCTACTCACCTGCCCACCGTATCGGTCGGTGAGGACCAAGAAGTAGCCAAAACGGCAGTGTGCGGGCACCGATCGTGCGGAACGGTCGGGGGTGGCCACTACTGTTGCCGGTGATGTCGCGGGTATTTGCACGGTTGGTTGGCCAGGAGTCAGTCGAGGCTGACCTGGTGGCCGCCGCCACGGCCGCCCGCGGTGATTCGACTCACAGCTCCGCGATGACGCACGCCTGGCTGATCACCGGCCCGCCCGGTTCCGGGCGCTCGGTGGCCGCGCTGTGCTTCGCCGCGGCCCTGCAGTGCACCTCCGACGGCGTACCCGGTTGCGGTGAATGCCGGTCCTGCACGACAACGATGGCCGGGACCCATGGCGACGTGCGACGGGTCATCCCGGAGGGACTGTCGATCGGCGTCGACGACATGCGCGCCATCGTCCAGGTCGCGTCGCGCCGGCCCAGCACCGGGCGCTGGCAGATCGTCCTGGTCGAGGACGCCGACCGGCTGACCGAGGGTGCGGCGAATGCCCTGCTGAAAGTCGTCGAGGAGCCGCCGCCGTCCACCGTCTTCCTGCTGTGTGCGCCGTCGGTGGACCCCGAAGACATCGCGATCACGCTGCGGTCGCGGTGCCGGCATATCGCGCTGGTGACGCCCCCGCCGGAGGCCATCGCGCGGGTCTTGATCGACAGCGACGGGATCTCGGCGGAGACCGCGAGCTGGGCGGCGTCGGTCAGCGGTGGTCACGTGGGGCGGGCCCGGCGGCTGGCCACCGACCCGGAGGCGCGTGAGCGCCGGCTGCAGGCGCTGGGCCTGGCCCGCGACGCCGCGACCCGGTCGAAGGCGTTCGGCGCCGCCGAGGCGCTGGTCGCCGCCGCCGAGACCGAGGCGACAGTGTTGACCGCAGGGCGCGACGAAGCCGAGACCGAGGAGCTGCGCACCGCGCTGGGCGCCGGAGGCACCGGCAAGGGCACCGCCGGGGCGTTGCGCGGTGCTACCGGTGCGATCAAAGACCTTGAGCGACGCCAGAAGTCGCGTCAGACTCGGGCGTCTCGGGACGCGTTGGACCGCGCGCTGATCGACCTGGCGACCTACTTTCGTGACGCGCTGCTGGTCGCCGCCAATGCGGGTGGCGTGCGGCCCAACCACCCCGACATGGCCGAACGGATCGGGTCGATGGCCGCCCACGTCTCCGCCGATCGGCTGCTGCGCTGCATCGAAGCTGTTCTGGAGTGCCGCGAGGCGCTGGCGATCAACGTCAAGCCCAAGTTCGCCGTCGATGCGATGGTCGCCACCATCGGGCAGGCGCTGCGTGACTGAACTTGGGTGTGCAAGCGGCCCTGCCGTAGACTCGTCCCGCCCGACAGGGCACGCCACCTTAGCTCAGTCGGTAGAGCGGCTCACTCGTAATGAGCAGGTCAGGAGTTCGATTCTCCTAGGTGGCTCCACTTTGGCCCGCGTCAGCGGGGCAGCACGAATCCCACCGGCCCAGCGGCGATGCACACGCTCAGCGCCGCCGTGTCGGCCCGCACCCGCATCGCATTGCCCGCGCCTGGCAGTCGCACGTAGACCCGGTTGAGCCCGGGATGAACGTGGACCCGGGCGTCGATCCCCTCCGACAGTGAGACCGTCATCGACCCGTCGCTGTTGGCCAGGTAGTTGATCTCGGCCGTCCAGTCCGTCGGCAGCAGTGGGCCGTCGAGACCAACCTCAACCGGCCGGTCGGGCTGCACCAGGTATCCGCACTGCGGGACCGGGCCGGGCGCCATCGCGCGCACCCAGGTCACCTGGGCGTCGACCAACCGGCCCTGGCTGTCCAGCGTCTTCAATTGCGTTGTCGAAGAAGCGAATTCGGGACGATCACGCAGCAGCGCGAACATGTGGCTGGCCAGGTTGTCCGGCCAGGCCACTCGTCCTAATACCAGCGGATCGACCTCCTGGTCGAGCAACGGCGCACTCGAGTTCGCGTGTGCGGCAGCTAAATCACGTCGGGCGTTCTGCAGATACGGCTGTGCGGGGTTGTCCCGCCAGGACGTCAGGAACGTTGCCGTCGAATACCAGCTACTCGCCACGAACGCGGCCGCCACCGCGGTGGCGACCACCGTGCGGGCTGCCGACGCCTCGAGCCGGCCGGACGACGGGCGGTTGGGCGCGCAGAACCCGACCGCGGCCAGTAACGCCAGCACCACGACGAGATCCGGGAAATAGCGCAAGGTTTGGGCCAGTTCGAGCGCGGTGAACCGCGACGACCGCATCAGATAGATCGGCACCTGGCAGGCGACCACGTAGCCGGCCGCGGTCAGCCACACCGGCGCGATGCGCTGCTTGCGGGCCAGCGAGATCCCCAGCGCGGCGGCCAGTACCAGCCAGCCGAGCGCCTTGACCGTCGTCGGGGGAACTGCCCACGGCGAGGCCGGCGCCCATCGGCCCCATACCCAGGGGCCACCGGCCAACCCGGGAACGATGCCGTGAGTTACCGAGCGGCGCAACAGATCCCACGTCATCGTCAGGTCTGAACTCCAGCGATGCTGGTTGACCACGGCCAGATAAACCACGACCCAGCCGCCGGTCAGCGCCAGCGCTGCCGTCCACAGCCGGATGCCGGCCCGCCACACCGTCCGTATGGCGGCCCGATCGCTCTGCACGTGGCACAGCAGCGCCGCGACGGCGAACGCGACAAACGGAATCACCGCGGCCTTTTCGAAGAACAGCAGCCCACCGAGGTAGGCCAGCACACCGGTCGCCGCGTACCGCTGATTGCCGGTGCGGACCAACATGATCGCGTCGGCGCAGACCCAGGCCAGCGCGGCCAGCATCGGCAGCGAGTTCAGGGCCGCCGCCCACCAGGCGAACCCGGGCACGCCGAGCGGAGTGAACAGCGCAAAGGTCAGCGGGACCAGCAGCACCGGCCGCCAACCCAGAATCACGTGCAGACCGCGCAACAGGGCCAGCGAGGCCAGCAGTTGCAGCACCACCAGGCTGATGGCCGGGCCGACCCAGTTCAGTGGCGCCAGCCGGGTGATGGCGCCGGCGACCAGGAACGCGCCCGGCATCACGTGGCCGTCATGGTCGTCGAACAGAAACGACGGCGACAGCAGGCTATGGGTGCCGGCCCGGCCGACCAGGATCAGGTCGTCCCAGTAGAAGTAGCCGCGAAACGCCAGCACCCCGCGGATCAGCAGCTGCACCGCGACCAGCACCGCCGCGGCCAGCGCCACCTTCGGTAGCCCGGCGGCCCGTCGGTATGGTGGGCCGGTGCGTTCACTGGTCACCGGGGCTGCCGGGTTCATCGGGTCGACGCTAGTCGACCGGTTGCTGAGCGACGGGCATCACGTCGTCGGCCTGGACAACTACGCCTCCGGGCGGGCCACCAACCTCGAGCACCTGGTCGGCAATCCCGAGTTCGCCTTCGTCGAGGCCGATATCGTCAACGCCGATCTGCCGGCGATCTTCGACGAGCATCGCCCCGAAGTGGTGTTCCACCTGGCCGCGCAGATCGATGTGCGGCGCTCGGTGGCCGACCCGCAATTCGACGCGTCGGTCAACGTGATCGGTACCGTGCGCCTTGCCGAGGCCGCGCGTCAGACCGGAGTGCGCAAGGTCGTGAACACCTCCTCGGGTGGATCGATCTACGGGACGCCGCCGACCTACCCGACCAGTGAGGCCGTGCCCACCGACCCGGCGTCGCCGTATGCCGCGGGCAAGGTGGCCGGCGAGATCTACCTCAACACGTTTCGGCATCTCTACGGTCTGGAGTGCTCACACATCGCACCGGCCAATGTCTATGGGCCACGGCAGGATCCGCACGGCGAGGCCGGCGTGGTGGCGATCTTCGCGCAGGCGCTGCTATCGGACAAGCCCACCAAGGTGTTCGGCGACGGTTCCAACACCCGTGACTATGTGTTCGTCGACGACGTGGTGGACGCGTTCATCAAAGCGTCGGGTCCAGACGGCGGCGGGCAGCGCTTCAACGTCGGCACCGGCGTGGAAACCTCTGACCGCCAACTTCATTCAGCGGTGGCGGCTGCGGTCGGCGCGCCCGACGACCCGGAATTCCACCCGCCGCGGCTGGGCGACCTCAAGCGGTCCTGTCTCGACATCAGTTTGGCCGAACGGGTTTTGGGCTGGCGCCCACAGGTGCGGCTCGACGACGGTGTTGCCCGCACGGTGGACTACTTCCGTCGCGCGCGGTCCGGCAAGCCGTAGCCCCGCGATCGGGTATCGATCACTCCGGCGGTCGCGCGCCTTCGAGTGCGACGGCGCGAGCCAGCCGCGCGTAACGCAATTCGAGGTCCTTGAACCGCAAGTAGGTGTTCAGCGTGCTGAAACTGAACGCGACGATCAGCGCGTACAGCATCAGGTCGGTGCCGCGGTCGACGCCGAGCCAATGCGCCACCACCGTGGTGTCGTTGGGCCGCAGCACGGCGTACACACCGGTGAGCATGAAAGCCAGGAAGCCTATTTTGACCCAGGCCTGCGACTGGACGCTGCGACGAGAGCGCAGCAGGAAGAACACCAGCGCGAAGATCGAGGCAATCAGCAGCCCCTGGATCCAGTTCATCGCGGCATCCTTCCTCGCAGGAATCCGTCGACAATGATGTTGACGCCATTGAGCAGCGGCTGCCCTTTGGCTGATGAGTACTCGGTGTAGAGCACCTCGACGGGTTGTTCGACCACGCGCCAATCGTTTTCGTCGATCAGCATGATGAATTCTCCTGCGTGGCTCATGCCGTTCATGGTGATGTCCAGCCGATCGGCGACGGTCTTGTTGAACACCCGCAGTCCGTTGTTGGTATCGGTCAGGCCCAGTCTGCGGCCCCGCGGGCTCAGCCACGCGGCGGTCTGCAGCACCACCCGCTTCAGAAATGGAGGGCGGCTGACACCCGGGCCGAACCGAGTGCCGATGACCACGTCGGCATCCCCGGCCGCCAACCGGCCGATCATCGCGACGACGTCCGCGACGCGGTGCTGGCCGTCGGCGTCGAAGGTGACGAAGACCTGCGCCCCAGGCTGGCTGCGGGCGTACTCCACGCCGGTTTGGATGGCGGCGCCCTGGCCCAGGTTCACCGGATGCTGCACCAGGTGCGCGCCGGCGCGCAGGGCGATCTCGCCGGTGCCGTCGGCGCTGCCGTCGTCGACGCACACCACGTTGGCGAAAACCGACCGCAGATCGGTGATCACGTCGCCGATCACACCGGCTTCGTTGTAGGCCGGGACGACGATCCAGACGTCGCGACATTTCACTGGGCATTTCAAGCCCACAACGTACACGCGGTACCCGCAGATCAACGGCCCGGACGCGCAAGTGCCGCCAGGTGCACGCCGATACCGACCAGCGGACCGCACAGCAACGCGACCACCGTCCGGGTCTCCAGCGGCAGCGGCAACAACAGCAACAGCGTCGCCGCCACTGTCGCGCACACCCAGCCCAGCGCGTAGGAGCGGTGCAGCGCGGCGGCGACAGTCGCGGCGCCGGTCAGGGTCAGCATCGCGATCGTCACCGCCGCCGCGGTCAGCCAGGCCAGCAGCGCACCCGCCGCGTGATAGTCCGGCCCGAAGGCCGCCCGCAGCAGCCAGGGGCCGAGCAGGCCGGCCGCCAGCACGCCGACCGCGCCGATCGTGCCGATCACCGCGGCCGGTGCGATCAGGGCACGCAACCGCGCAGTGCGCTCGTCGACGAAGTGCGCGATCAGGTTGCCCTGCATCGCGGTCAGCGGCACCAGCAACGGCGCGCGGGTCAGGGTGACCGCCAGGATGATCACCCCGCCCTGGGCGCCCAGCTCGTTGGAGGTGACCTTCAGCAACACCGGAAAGCCCATCACCAGAATCGCGCTGGCCCCGGCCGCGGTGATCGAATGGGCCGCTCCCCGCAGGAAGGTCGCGGTGCCGCCCGGGGTCAGCAGTCGGGCCGCCGCCCGGGTCGTCGGCGACGCCCCGATCATCATCAGCCAGGCCAGCGCGCCCGCGACGGTGGCCCACAGGAACCCGACCAGGCCCCAGCCGACCAGTACGGTGGCCGTCGCGACCGCCACCCTGATGACGGCGTCGGTGACCATCAGCGCGCCGTACTGGGTCCAGCGGTTGGTGCCGGCCAGCATGCCCAGCAGCGTGGCGTGCAGGCAGAATCCCGCCAGCCCGACGCTGAGCAGCCCGATGGAAAGCCAGTGCGCTTGCGCGAACACCCGGCTGCCCCACAGCGGTGAGCTGCCGGCGATCACCGCGGCGGCGCCGATCCCGACCATGCCCGCGACCCGCAGCGGGTGGGTGCCTCTTTTTTTGAGGCCCGCTGCCACTTCCGCGTAGCCGGCCGCCCTGATTTCCCGGGTGGCCTCTTGCAGCAGGCCGTTGGCGGCGCCGGTGACCAGTCCGAACGCTCCCCAGAAGACCGCGAACAACGAGAAGCCGGCCGGCGCCAGAGCGCGGGCGGCCAGGTAGACCACCGCGTAGCCGCACACCGCGGTCACGGCGGTCGCGGTACCCACCCGGGCCACGCTGCTGCGCGCGATCGGGCTCGCGAAGGCTCCCACACCAGGGGTGCCGCCCACATCGGTCACGATTTGAAACTACTCACAGCGTTTACCGGGCTGAGCACGCCGCGACGACGTCGACCTGACAGACTGGCCACGGAGGGGAGTATTCCTCGGCCGCGCAGTCGTCATCACGTCGCCCAGATCGGGTGACCGGCCCGCGGGCCGTCGCCACCGACGGTGGAAGAGACCTCTGGTTGTCAACGACCGGAGGGTATCCCCATGCACGTCTCCCTGCTGGAGTGGATTGTCACCCTGGCCGTTACGACCGGCGTCCTGCTGTTCGACGTCCTGGTGATGGCCCGCAGTGCAGGCGAACCGACAATGCGTCGATCCGCGCTCGCACTGTCGGCTTACTGCGGCCTCGCGGTGTGCTTCGGAATCTGGACGTGGTACTTCCACGGCAGGCCGTTCGCGATGCAGTTCTTCGCCGGGTGGGTCACCGAATACAGCCTGTCGGTCGATAACCTGTTCATCTTCGTCGTGATCATCACGAGCTTCGCCGTACCGAGGGTGTATCAGCGGCAGGCCCTGTTCGCCGGCATCGTGATCGCGCTGATTTTCCGCGGTATCTTCATCGCCCTCGGCGCCGCCGCAATTGCCCGATTCTCCTGGGTGTTCTACCTTTTCGGCGCGTTCCTGGTCTACACGGCGCTGCGATTGGCGCGCGGCGTCACGCATGAGACGCACGCGGAGAACGCGGTGGTCCGGTTCGCGCGCAACCATCTTAGCGTCACCGAAACATGGCACGGTACAAAGCTTTTCGTGAAAGATGGATCGCGACGGTCGGTGACCCCGATGGCTCTCGTGGTCCTGGCGCTGGGCGCCACCGACCTGATCTTTGCCCTCGACTCAATCCCCGCGATCTACGGGCTCACCAGCGAGCCCTATTTGGTGTTGGCCGCCAACGTCTTCGCGCTGATGGGCCTGCGGCAGCTGTACTTCATCGTCGAGGGCCAGCTGCAGCGGCTCGTCTACCTGTCCAAGGGGCTCGGCGTCATCTTGTTGTTCATCGGGGTCAAGCTGATCCTGCAGGCGTTACGCGGAAACGATTTGCCATTCATCAACGGCGGCAGGAACATCGACGTCCCGGAGATATCGACGTCGGTCAGTCTCGCGGTGATCGCCGCGACTCTTGCCGTGGCCGCGGTCGCCAGCGTCTATGCCACCCGCGGGAGCGCGACCGATTAAGCCTCGATCTGGGCCGCGATGCGTCGCTCGATGCCGGCCCGCGCGGCGGCCGGTAGCGCGATCAGCCCCTCGAGTTCGCGACCTGCCCGGGCGTAGGCACTCTGCCGTTCCTGCGGAGACGCGGCCTCGTCTTGAGCCAGCCGCAGCAGGTTCTGGGCTCGCGCCAACCGTTGTTGGTCGTCTTCGGAAAAGTCGCTGCGGCGCCGGCGGATCGCTTCGGTTTCGGCGATTTCGAACGCGGTGACGTATTCGTGCACGGCGTCGCGGTACTCGAGGTGCGCGCTGCGATCGCTGAGCGCGTCGTCGGGGCGTTCCGGACGCAGTAGGTCGGCCCGCTGCTTGGCCTTGTGGAATGCGACGGTCAGCGGATTGCGCATATCGGTCATGAGGGGGAAGTCGAGCAATCTGGCGACGTCAACCTCGTAGTCCAGCCATCGGGCGTCGGTCCGATCGTGCGCGGCAAGGAGTTTGACGACCTCGCGGCGCTGGCTGTCCGCATTGTCTCGCCCGCGCCCGGACGCTTCGGCGATCGCGATCTTGGCCTGCTGCTTCAGCCGATAGCGTTCGAGTCGCCGATCAGCCCGGCGTTCGTTGGCCGCGGCGATCGCTCGCACGCCTCCGCCGATCACGCCGCCGAGCGGGAAGATCAGCCACCAGAAATCCGCAGCGAAACGAAGCGCGCCCACCTAGTCAGGATGCCACCGCGGCACCGCGGCTTCGACCCAACAGCGTTCGCTCAGAGCCGAATGCCGCGGATCAGTGACCTTCGGTCTTGAACCGCTCGATCGAACGCAGCACCTCGGCCTCGGCTTCGGCGCGGCCCACCCAGTCGGCGGCCTTTACGAACTTGCCCGGCTCCAGCGCCTTGTACTGCGAGAAGAAGTGCTTGATCTCGTCGAGCTCGTTCTGTGGGACGTCGCCGATGTCCTGGATGTGGTCCCACCGATGGTCTTTGGCGGGCACGCACAGCACCTTGTCGTCGCCGCCGGCCTCATCGGTCATCTGGAACATGGCGACCGGCCGGGCCTTCACCACGACGCCCGGGAACACCGACTGGGGAAGCAGCACCAAAGCGTCCAGCGGATCGCCGTCCTCGCCGAGAGTGTCGTCGATGAAGCCGTAGTCGGTGGGGTAGACCATCGACGTATAGAGGTAGCGATCCAGAAAAACCCTGCCTGTTTCGTGGTCGACCTCGTACTTGTTGCGTTGACCCTTGGGGATCTCGACGGTCACATCGAATTGCACGGGCCCGGCTCCTTCGCCTGAGAATTGTCACTTGGCGTCGATCGTAGGGCTCCCGCACCGCGTCGATCCGCGCGGGCATGGGCACAATAGGCTGATAAAAGTCAGGAGAGTCATGCGTCCCACCACGTGGCGTACGTCTACGCACCTGATCGTGGGGGTGGGCGTGCTGGCGTTCGTTGCCGCCTTGGTGGCTGCGGCTGCGCTGCTCACCGGCAGCGGCCGCGGCGTCAGCGGCCCGAAGGCGCCGCCACCACCGCAGGCCGTCACCGCCAAACCGGGCGTCGTTCCGGTGGCCGACAGCGCCGCGACACCGACCAAGTCCGGCCTGGCCGCAGCCTTGGCCGCGGTGGTGGCCGACCCCAACCTGGGAAAGCTGGGCGGCCGGGTCACCGACGCGATCACCGGCGAAGAACTGTGGAGCCAATCCGACGACCTGCTTTTGCAGCCGGCGTCCACCAACAAGACCTTGACCAGCGCTGCGGCCCTGCTGGCGCTGGACCGCAATGCGCGGGTGACAACCCGCGTCGTAGCCGCCGATCAACCCGGGACCGTGGTGCTGGTGGGCGGCGGCGACCCGACGCTTTCGGGAGCGGCGCCGGGGCAGAACACCTGGTACCACGGCGCCGCCCGGCTCAGCGATCTGGCCGATCAGGTGCGGCGTAGCGGCGTGACGCCGACGGCGGTGCAGGTGGATACCTCTCTGTTCAGCGGCCCGACCTTTGCGCCCGGCTGGGACCCGGCCGACATCGAGGGTGGCGACATCGCGCCGATCGAGTCGGTGATGCTCGACGCCGGACGGATCCAGCCGGCGACCGACGAGTCACGGCGATCGGTGACGCCGGCTCTGGACGCCGGACGCGCGTTAGCCAGCGCGCTGGGGGTCGACCCGCAGCAGGTGACCGTCACCGGCCAGTCCGTCGGCTCCGGCGCGCGGCAACTGGCCTCGGTCCAGTCGGCGCCGCTGATCGACCGGCTCAACGAGATGATGAACGTCTCCGACAACGTGATGGCCGAGTGCATCGCGCGCGAGGTGGCGGCATCCATGCAACGGCCACTGAGCTTCGCCGGCGCCGTCGACGCGGTGACCAATCGGCTGAGCACCGCGCACATCGACACCGGCAGCGCGATCTTGCGCGACTCCAGCGGCTTGTCGGTGGAAGACCGCCTCACCGCCAAAATCCTCGACTCGGTCGTGCAAGCGGCAGCCGGATCCGGCCAGCCGGCATTGCGGCCGTTGCTGGACCTGTTGCCGATCGCCGGAGGCAGCGGCACGCTGTCGGATCGCTTCATCGACGGCACTCCGGCCGGCTCCGGGCCTGCCGGCTGGTTGCGCGCCAAAACCGGCTCGCTGACCGCGATCAACGCGTTAGCTGGGGTGGTGACCGACCGCAGCGGGCGGGTGCTGAGCTTCGCGCTGATCTCCAATGACGCCGGGATGTCCGGCCGCACGGCGATCGACGCGGTGGCCGCGACCCTGTGGTCGTGCGGGTGCGTCACGTGACCGCCGCAGCGGACTTGACGGTCGGGCGCACGGTCGACTGGGGATTCGCGGCGACGGTCGGCCAGCGGCTGGCCCGGCCGGGCCCGCAGTCCACCGATTACACGCGGCGCCAGGTGGTCGAAAACCTGGCCACCGCGGCCAAGGCGGCTGAACCGCCGGTTCGCGAGGTCACCGGTCTGCACACCGAGGGCGCGGTGTCGGAGGCCCGAATCATCGACCGGCCGGGGTGGATTCGGGCGGCCGCCGAGTCGATGCGGGCGATGACCGGCGGAACGGACAAGCCGCGCGGTGTGATCAGCGGACGGGTCACCGGAGCCCAGACCGGCGCCGTGCTGGCATTCGTCTCGTCGGGCATCCTCGGCCAGTACGACCCGTTCAGCGACGGCGGTGCCCTGTTGCTGGTGTACCCGAACGTCATCGCGGTCGAACGCCAATTACGGCTTGAGCCTTCGGATTTCAGGCTGTGGGTATGCCTGCACGAGGTCACTCACCGCGTGCAGTTCACCGCCAACCCATGGCTGTCGGGTTACATGTCGCAAGCGTTGGGTGTGCTGACCCAGGAGGGCAGCGACGACGTCGCGCAGGTGGTGAGCCGGCTGGCCGCCTTCGCCCGCGGACGTGGCGACTCCGCACACGGCGACCCGAACTCGACGGGCATCCTCGGGTTGCTGCGCGCCGTGCAGTCCGACTCGCAACGCGAAGCGCTGGATCAGCTGTTGGTGCTCGGCACGCTGTTGGAGGGCCACGCCGACCATGTGATGGATGCCGTTGGGCCCCTTGTGGTTCCGTCGGTGTCCACTATCCGGTCCCGCTTCGACGAGCGACGGAACCGCAAGCAGCCGCCGCTGCAACGGCTGCTGCGTGCGTTGCTGGGCATCGACGCCAAACTGAGCCAGTACACCCGGGGTAAGGCGTTCGTCGACCAGGTGGTGGATCGGGTCGGGATGGCACGGTTCAACACCGTCTGGACGAGCCCGGAGACCTTGCCCAGGCCGATTGAGATCGAATACCCGCAACGATGGATCGACCGGGTGCTGTAGCCGAACTCCGCGCGGTGGTCGCGGCGTTCGCGACAGAATTTCTCGACACTGCCGATCGCTGGTGTGTGGCGTTATCGGGAGGCCCGGATTCGTTGGCGCTCACCGGTGTTGCGGCGACGATACTGCCGACCACCGCCCTGATTGTCGACCACGGTCTACAGGCTGGCTCCGCAGCGGTGGCCGCAACCGCGCAGCGACAGGCCGACTATTTGGGATGCGTTGACGCTCAAGTGCTTACCGTGCAGGTGGCCGGTGACGGTGGCCCGGAGGCCGCGGCGCGAAGCGCCCGATACAAAGCGTTGGCGGATGCCCGTCGCGACCGGCCCGTGCTGTTGGCCCACACTCTCGACGACCAGGCCGAGACGGTGTTGCTTGGCCTCGGCCGCGGCTCGGGCGCCCGCTCGATCGCCGGCATGCGCCCCTACGACCCGCCGTGGTGCCGGCCGCTGCTGGGTATTCGGCGCGAGGTGACGCATGCCGTCTGCGCAGAGCTGGGGCTGAACGTCTGGCACGACCCGCACAACACCGACCGCCGCTTCACCCGCAGCAGGCTGCGTCTCGAGGTGCTTCCGCTGATGGAAGAAGTGCTCGGCGGTGGTGTGGCGGAGGCGCTGGCTCGCACGGCGGCCGCATTGCGCGGGGACACCGAGCTGATCGATTCGCTGATCGCCCAGGCGATGTCCGTCGCGGTAACCCCCAACGGGCTCGACACCGAGGCGTTGACGGCGCTGCCCGACCCGGTTCGTCGCGGCGTCATCCGCAGCTGGCTGCTCGCCGGCGGCGCGATCGGGTTGACCGACAAGCAGATCCGCGGGGTGGACACGCTGGTCACCGCCTGGCGCGGCCAGGGCGGGGTGGCCGTCGGCTCCGCATTGCGCAATCAGCGGCTGGTCGCCGGTCGCAGCGGAGAGGTCTTGACGTTGCACCAGGAACCGGTCTGATCTGCCACCGTTGGTTTCCGGCCCGACGACGTGGCACGCTGTGCTCGTGGCAGCGGAATCGCCGGAGCTCTACCCGGGGGACATCAAGTCGGTCCTATTAGGCGAAGAGCAGATCCAAAGCCGCATCGCCGAGCTTGGAGCGCAGATCGGCACTGACTATTGCGAGCGGGCCGCCGCCGATCATCGCGACCTGCTGCTGATCACCGTGCTCAAAGGCGCGGTGATGTTCGTCACCGACCTGGCCCGCGCGATCCCGCTGCCGACCCAGTTCGAGTTCATGGCGGTCAGCTCCTACGGATCGTCGACGTCCTCGTCGGGTGTGGTGCGGATCCTCAAAGATCTCGACCGCGACATCAACGACCGGGATGTGCTGATCGTCGAGGACGTCGTCGACTCCGGTCTGACCCTGTCCTGGTTGCTGCGTAACCTGGCCACCCGGCATCCGCACTCGCTGCGGGTGTGCACGCTGTTGCGCAAGCCCGACGCGCTGCGGGCCAACACCGACATCGCCTATGTGGGTTTCGACATCCCCAACGAGTTCGTGGTCGGCTACGGCCTGGATTACGACGAGCGCTACCGCGACCTGCCGTACATCGGGACCCTGGACCCGAGGGTCTACCAGGACTAGCGGCGATTCCTACGAATTCCCACACCGCGGTGACCGAGAAGCTCACCGTCTGCTGACCGGGCTCCAGCGGAACACTGGCCTGCATGCCGCTCCGTGGCGCGGGGACTCCCGTCGGGGCTGCGCCACCGGAGGCTTCTGATACCGACAGGATCTTGCCCAGTCCGAGCCCGGACAGCTGCGCGTATTGCGCGGCCCGGTCTTTGGCGTCGGCAAAAGCGTGTGCCCGAGCGTCTTTCACCAGCTGCGAATCATCGTCGATGGAGTAGCTGACCGAGTTGATCCGGGTCGCGTCACCGCCGGTGCCGACGATGACGGCCAGCAGGCGCGACGCGTTGCCCGCGGGGTGGATCTTGACCCGGATCGAGTTGGCGGCCCGATACCCGGTGATGGTGCCGCCGGCATTGTCGTATTGCGGTTGCAGGCTGACATCGGTGGTGCTGATGTCCTTGCGGTCGACGCCGGCGTTGGCCAGCGCATCGATGACCGCCTGCTGGCGGTCATTGGTCTGATCCATCGCCCCGGTGACGTCGGGGGCCATGAACTCGATGCCGACATCCGCGGTGAGGGTGTCCGGGACGCCTTGTACGTGGCCGGAGCCGACGACGGTCACTTGGCGCGGGTTTTCGCCGACCCGGTCCGGGCTATGGTCGCACGCCGACACCGCCGCGGCGAGACCCAATGCGAGCACGAGGCGGAACAGCAGTTTGGCACCTTCAGGGACGGCCATGATTTGCACCCTAGCTGTTCTCAGAAGGGTGGGTCGTCCGGCAGCGGTTCCAGCTCGGGATTTTCTGGTGTCCAGTCCGGCGGTAGCGCTTCGGGTTCTCGCGGTTCGTTCACCCAGATACAAAATGGGCTAGTGCTGGGCTTGTCTTTGAACAGGAACAGCATGTCGCGCATATGATTTCGAAACTTGCGGTCCGCGATTTCCGCTTTGCGCGATTCGTCGAGCCTTCGGCGGGCTTCGTTGATCGGACGCTGCTCGCGATTATGCTTGCGCGCCTGCGCGATTCGAGTGCTTCGTTGTTTGGCCCTGCCTGGCCCGTTCAATGTAGGCGCAGCACATGCCGAACCTCGCGGCTGCGGGAACAAATCGACTCCGGCTGGAGCAGTGCGATACGTCTGGCCGGTGGGTGATGTCCAGATTACTGTGCCATCGGCTAGCTGCTTGTCCTTCCATTTACCGAAGGTCTTCAGTCGATGGTGTTGGCGGCAAAGGCATTTGAGATTGCTAGCCACCGTCAGCCCGCCGGCCGCCGGGTTCTCGTGGTTGAACGGAATGGTGTGATCGATGTCGGTATGGGTCGCCGGGCGGCTGCAGCCTGGAAATCGGCACGTCAAATCCCGGCACCGGATCGCACGCTCGAGCGCGGCCGAGGGCTGATAATGCAGCGCTGCCGCGGCGCTGGTTTGCGGATCGGCCAGCCGGAGCGATGCTGCCGCGGCCAACTCGCGCACCTGCTCGGCATCGATGACCCCGTAGCCCTCCAGATAACCGGGCAAGTCGCTTTGGCCTTTGACGGTCTGCTCGCTTGCTACCACGGTGACGATCACCTGCGTCCCGGCCGGATCGCGATCAGACTCAGGGACGTCAACTCTATTGGCGCACTGTGGTTGTCCGCAGGCACACGCCAAGCGGCGGCCCTCGGTCAACGCGGCGAGCGCGTCGGCGCGGCGCTGATCCAACGTCCGCGGATCTGCCGCGCACACTTGCTTGGCCAGCTGCGAGAGCCGCCGATCGAACGCCGTCGCTGCCGCGGCGGCGACAGTCCCGTACACCTCGGCCATCCCGTTGTCCTGCGCGGTAATCCCGATGTAGCGGTCCTCCTCCGCAGCGATGCGGCGCTCACGGGCAGCGTCGGGATCGGCTACCCGCACCGCAGCATCGACCGCGTTGACGATGCGCTGCTTTGACCAGCCATGCCAATTTGCGATGCGCGCGGCCAACGAGTCGTCCAACTTGGCCATCAGCCCGTCGTCGCTCACCAGGTCGGTGCGGCTGATGATCAGCCGCACGGTGCGCCAATCGGTTCGGCCCTCGGCCAGTAGCGCCGCCACCTTGGGCAGGCGAACATCCAGCGCCTCAGCGTGGGAGACCAAGTAGCTCGCCGCCGTCGGGGACAAATTCATCGCTGCGGCTACCTCTGCGGCGGTCTGTTCGAACCCGTCGATTACCGCATAGCCGTGCTCACGCTCGGCCTGTTCGGCGGCTGCGACACGATGGCGCAGCAGCCCTGCCACAGCGGCCAGCCGACGAGCTACCAGCATCGACTCCATCCGATACGACGACTCCACCGCGGCTACCAGGGCGGTCGGCGTCAGCTCGGCCATCGCCGCTGGGTCGTCGACTCCCGCGACAGCTAGCGGATCCAGCCTTGTATCGAACATATGTTCGAGTATAGTGGCTTCCACTGACGGGGTGCAATTGGCAGGGTCGCAAGTTGTGGATAGCTGCGGCGAGAGCTGAAGGTTGAGCGCACGGTTCGGTTACCAGCGGCATAACGCAGCGCCACGACACAGCTAGCTGCACAGATTTCGAGACGAACATTTGAGACACGATGACCTGGAGAAATTCCCGGCGAGCCCGCTATGAAGCTCGTTGCCTCAAATGTGGTCTATTTCGAGACCGCGTTCAGTTCTGCTCGGGTCTGGTCGATTTGGTCGTATGCGTAGGTCGCCATGGCGGAGGTGGTCATCGTCTCACCCTTGCCGGCGAGCGATCCGTAGGTCGCCTCGCCAAGGACGTCGCGCAGGTGGGTGATCGCGGTGCTCATTGCGGGGACCCCGACCGCGGCGAGGGGACTGAGCGCGAACCCGGCGATAGTGGCCGCTGCTTCGTAACGTCCGAGCCGGTCGAAAAGAACAGCGAGGACGGCCAGCGGGACGCAGATCGTCGCGGCGTCGCCCGCATCGCGGAAGTTGTGGATCGCCAGAGTGAGGTGATCGAACGCGGCCAGCATGGCGCCGTGTTCGGCCTCAAGTCGTGCCAGAATCACCGCCAGGATTGACGCGTTGATGCGGCTGCCGCTGTCTTGAGCGATCACCAGACCCCGGCCCAGGGCATTAAGCGCCCCGACGGGATCTGCGTCACCGAAGGCCGCACCGTAGGCAGTGAGCGCCCACGCGAGCATGTGCGGGTTGCCTGTTGCCTCCGCAGCCTCGATGAGGCCATCCGCCCAATCCATCGCCTCCCCACCGGAACCGGCTACTGCAAGGGCGCCAACCAGCCATGCCCGGATGTAGACGTGGGTGTCGCGGCGGCGTGCGAGCTGGGCGCGGCACAACTCAGCCATCCGCTCGGGCTGCCCGATGGCTACGTATACAGCTCCAAGGAAGCCTTCGATGCCGTACGGCAGCGCATCGCGGCTCCTGCCGAGAACGATCTGGCCGGCCTCGCAATAGCGGACAGCCGCCTCGATCCGTCCGTTCATGTAGCACCACGACGCAACTACATACAGGAATGCCAGCCGCGGGTGATCGGCGACGCGGGCGGGCTCGATCAGCTCTTCGGCCCAGGCTATCGGCTCAAGGGTTTGGACCGCAGAGCCGAGCAACCCCGCATAGGTGGCGATGGTGGCCGCGACATCAAGATCGCCGTGGTCGGCGGCCCAGCGAAACGCGGTGCGGAGATTGGCTAGCTCGAGAGTGAACCAGTCGTGGGCCTCACGCTGGCGGGGGCTGTCCCACAGAGCCATGATGTCGGCTTCGCGTCCGGCGAAGTACCGCGAATGGGCCGCCCGAATCTCGGATGCTTCGCCGCGGGCAACCAGTTGTTCCTCGGCGAACTGGCGGATCGTCTCCAACATCGAAAACCGAGTCCGCCCCGAAGACCGGTCAGCGACCAGCAGCGACTTGCGCACCAGCGTATCGAGCAGATCCAGGGTGGCGAAGTCGTCGGCGTCATCGGGTCGGGCCACTGCACACGCGCTGTGCAGGTCGAATCCCCCGGCGAACACCGAACACCGCTCCAGCAGCACCTTTTCCGGCTCGTCGAGCAGGTCGTAGGACCACGCCACCGCGTGGCGCAGCGTTTGGTGGCGTGCCAGGCCGCGCCGCGACCCGACCAGCAGCCGGAACCGCTGATCCAGACGATCACGCACCTCGCTGGCGGTCATCGATGCCATCCGCGAGGCCGCCAACTCGATGGCTAACGGGATGCCGTCGAGTCTGCGGCAGATGTCCACTACAGCGTCGGTCTCGCCGGGCTGGGCCAGCGAGAAATCGGACACGACACTGCGGGCGCGGTCGACGAATAGGTTCACGGCGGCGGATTCTGTTCCGGAGTTGACGTCGAGCGACGGGACACGCCATAGCTGTTCTTCGCTGACTCCCAATCCTTCGCGGCTGGTCGCCAGAATCGTGACAGTCGCCGAGGCGGCAAGGATCGCCTCGACCAGATCCGCGACACTGTCGACAACGTGCTCGCAGTTGTCGAACACCAGCAACCGGACTCTGCCCTCCAGTGCGGCGGCCACGCTCTGGGCCACACTCTTGCCGAGTTGCTGTGTGATGCCCAGCACCGCCGCAACGGCGTCGGGTACCGCCGCGGGGTCGGTGACTGCGGCCAGCTCGAAAAACCAGACCCCGTCGGGAAACTCATCGGCCAGCCGCGCCGCGACTTCCAGCGACAAGCGGGTCTTGCCGACCCCACCCACCCCGGTCAGCGTGACCAGCCGATGAGCTTTCATCGCGGCGTGCAGCTCGGCGACCTCGGACTCGCGCCCGATGAAGCTCGTGGTCGCAGGCCGCAGGTTCCCCGGACTCACATCCAGCGCCCGCAACGCAGGAAAGTCCGCCTGCAGGCCCGCCGCTCGGACCTGAAACACACCGATTGGGGTCGGCAGATCTCGCAACCGGCGCGGCCCCAGATCCACGAGATCAACGCCGCTGAGTAGACCCGCCGTCGAATCAGCCAACAGGATCTGCCCGCCATGCCCGGCGGCCATCACCCGCGCCGCACGATTCAAAACCGCACCGAAGTAATCCGCACCCCGCAGCTCGGCTTCGCCGGTCGCCAGCCCCATCCGTACCGGCAACTCCAGTGTCCGTTGCGCGGCCACCGACGCCTCCACCGCCGAGCCGGGCGAAGCGAACGCGGCGCACACCCCGTCACCGGTGTGCTTGAACAACCAGCCGCTGTGTGTCTCAATTGCCCGACGTAGCACCTCGTCGTGTGCAGCCAGCGCCGCCCGCATGCCATCCGCGTCGGCCTCCCACCGACGGGTCGAACCCTCAACGTCGGTGAACAAAAACGTAACCACCCCAGAAGGCGGGCCCCCTGCGGACACCCGCACAGGATGTCACAACCGGCACGCGCATAGTCCAACATCGGCGGAGCCGCCCCGGTTACCGGATACAGGTGTTTTGAGACGAACTTCCGCGAGCCTCAGATGCCGTCTTATTCGAGGCACCGTTAGCCATTGCGGCTAGCGGGGCACCGCTCACGCCGCCCCCACCAAGCCCACGCCGACTGCACTCCCAAACGGGCCTACTGCGACCCACGACATCCCGACGAATGCGGGCACTCAGCCGGTCTGTTTGTGCGGATCCTCGACCGAGCTTTCGATGATTCGGCACACAGTGGCGGCTCGGCCGGGGTTTTGATCCCGGCGCGCGCCCTGTAGGGCCCTCGACAGGCTGCTACGTAGCGCGCGCAGCTCGGCCACCTTCCGGTCTATATCGCGGATATGCGCATCGAGCAACGCGGTAACTTGGTCAGCCGCTACAGCAATTGCTGCATTACGTGACATCGCGGATGACGGGCACCGAGTTGGCGTCGCCGTTGAGGGCGCTGTGCCGGCGGCCCCACATCAGGTAGTAAGTCAGCGCCACCGCCAACCATCCGCTGAACGCGATCCAGGTGTACCAGTGCAGGCTGAACAGGATGTAGGCGCAGGCCGCGATCGACAGGATCGGGGTCACCGGGTAGCCCGGCACATGGAAGCCGCGCGGCAGATCCGGCTCCTGAATTCGCAGGATGATCACTCCCGCCGACACCACGATGAACGCCGTCAGCGTGCCGATCGACACAATTTCGGCCAGCCGGTCCAACGGCACGACCGCGGCCAGCACCGCCACCGCGAACGCGACGATCATGGTGTTCTGCACAGGGGTCTTCGTGCGCGGATTCACCTTCGCGAACGTCTTCGGCAGCAACCCGTCGCGGCCCATGGTGAACAGGATCCGGGTCTGGCCGTACAACGTCACCAGCGTCACGGAGAATATCGAAACCACCGCTCCCGCAGCCACAATGGTGCTTCCCGCGCTATTGCCGGTGATGTGGTCCAAGATCACCGCCAGCACGGCTTCTTCGCCCTTGAAGTCCTGCCAACGCTGTGCGCCGATGGCGGCAACCGATACGAGCAGGTGGATCGCCGTGACGATCAGCAGCGCGGCGATGATCGCGCGCGGCATGGTGTGTTGCGGGTCTTTCACCTCGTCGCCCGCGGTGGACACCGCATCGAGGCCGATGTAGGCAAAGAAGATCGTGCCGGAGGCCAGGCTGATGCCGGATACGCCGAAAGGTGCCAGATCCTTGAAGTTGCCGGCGTTGAACGCGGTGAACGCGATCGCCGAGAACAGCACCAGCACGCTGAGCTTGATCACCACCATCACGGCATTCGCCTTGGCGGATTCGCTTGCACCGCGGATCAACAACAACGCGCACATCGCCACCAGCGCAATCGCCGGTAGGTTCAGGAACCCGGGTTCCGGGTCCCATGGCGCCGCTGAAATAGCATGTGGCAGAACAAAACCGAAGACATTGTCAAGAAGCTTGTTGAGATACTGGCTCCAGCCGACGGCCACCGCGGCGGTGGACACGCCGTACTCGAGCAGCAAACAGGCCGCGACTCCCACTGCCGCGAACTCTCCGAGCGTGGCGTAGGCATAGGAGTAGGCCGACCCGGAAACCGGTACCGCCGAGGCCAGTTCGGCGTAACAGATCGCGGCCAGACCCGCCGCGGCGCCGGCAATGAGGAACGAGATGACCACCGCCGGCCCGGCTTGCGGCACCGACTGCGAGAGCACGATGAAAATCCCGGAACCGACGGTTTCGCCGACACCGAACATCGTCAGCAAGAAAACGCCAAGGCTGCGTTGCAACTGGTCTGAGGCGCCGTCGGCGACCGGAGCCCCGCTCACCGGGCGGCGCCGCAGCATCTGCCGTTGCAGGCTCGGCGCCGGCGTTGGCATGGTGCCTCCTCAGGAGCATCGTGCTCGGGCGTGGTGAGTTAGCCAGCTTGGATCAAGATATACCAGCGCAAGGCGTTGACACCTGCTAAACGGGTTTGCCCGACATGTCGTCGTCCGCCCTCAGTGTGGCCCTCATCGCGCGTAAGCGCGGCTCTGGCGGCGCGTCGAACCGTCGCGACGGCGGTGTTTTCGAATCACGTTGATGTATAACGCAATTAAGATTTCATACATCAAATACATATGTGACACAGCGATATTAGCGGCAGCTTGCGTTGAATGTGTCCGGCATGCGCCGCGACGGGCGGATAGCTGCGGAGCAAAGCTTACCGTGTAGTGTGGCAATCGTCGCGAAGTTCATATCGACTTCTAATCATATTGAGCTCCAATAACTTTCATCGATAACTCATATCTCCCAGCTTAGCCCCGCAGCTAAATGAACAGTTATGGACTCGACGGTGAACATGGTCGCGGGACGCTGTGATCGGGGCGTATCGCTGGCTTAACGTGTCTGGCTATCTGCTTCAGCCATGTCATTGACTGCTGAAGTGTGTTGAACACGAGCACTTTTCAGGAGGATCCATGTCAAGCGTCATCACGCAGCCCGATCTACTCGCCGAAGCCGCCGGCAAATTGCACACGATCAACGCGGCACTTCGGGCCGGAAACGCGGCCGCAGCGGCCCCGACGACTGGCGTGCTGCCCGCTGCCGGTGACTTGGTGTCGGCGCTGACCGCTGCGCAATTCGCTTCGCACGCGCAGCATTACCAGACGGTCAGCGCTCACGCCGCTGCGGTCCAGGAGTTGCTCGCGACCATGCTCGGCGCCGGCGCAGGCTCGTATTCCGCTACAGAAGCCGCCAACGCGGCCGCGGTCGGCTAGGTCGGGCAGTCATGCTGGATTTCGCACTGCTACCGCCGGAGATCAATTCCGCATTGATGTATTCCGGACCCGGGCCGGCGCCGATGCTAACGGCCGCCGCGCGCCTGGGCCGGGCTGTCCGCTGAGCTGCACACCATGGCCTCCGCCTACGAGGGGGTGATCGCCGCGCTGACCGACGGATCCTGGTTCGGCCCGGCTTCGGCATCGATGGCCGCTGCATCCGCAGCGCAAGTGGAATGGCTGGCCGGCGCCGCTGGGCAGGCCGACGACGTTGCGGCTCAGGCACTGGCGGCGGTCAGCGCCTACGAGGCGGCATTCACCGCGACGGTGCCGCCACCGGAGATCGCGGCTAACCGGGCCTTGTTGATGTCGTTGGTGGCGACGAACCTGTTGGGCCAGAACACGGCCGCAATCGTGGCGACCGAAGCGCAATACGCCGAAATGTGGGCACAAGATGCGGCCGCGATGTACGGCTACGCCGGCGCGTCGTCCTCGGCGTCAGCGCTGACACCGTTCACGACGGCGGCGGAGTCGGCCAATCCGGCCGGCTTGGGCGCCCAGGCCTCGGCGGTCGCCCAAGCGGTCGGCTCCGGTAGTGGGCAGTCCGCGGTGACCAACACCTTGGCCGCGCTGGCCGGAGAGACGCCGGCACCGCCCTGGCTCGGTAGCCTCGACAACCTCGCGGCCGCGCTCGGCCTGACCGGACACGTCTGGAACTCCAACGGCGACGGCATCGTCGTGGGCGGCGTCATGGGTGACATCCTGGAGGGCCTGACCGGATCGCAGACCTTGGATGCCAGTACCGGGTTCGATGCGTTTATCCGATTGATGTCCCCCACAAGGCTATTCACCACCGCATTCAAAGACGTCGACGGTCTCGCGCATAGTCTGCTACCGGCGGTCAGCAAGGCCTCCAGTGTCGCCGAGGCGATACCGCCCAGCCTTCCCACCGGGATCCCCGGCGCCGCTGCGGGAGGGCTGGGCAAGGCGGAATTGGTCGGCAGGCTGTCGGTGCCCTCGACCTGGGGCGGTGTGGCCCCGGCAGTCAGTCCCGCCGTGACGTCGGTCGGCGGGCTCGGCACTCCGGTTTCCGCGCAGCCGCTTACCGCGCAACCCGTCGCCAACAGCGTGGGCGGGTTGCCGGTGCTGGGTGGCAATGGCGGGCGCGGCATGCAATTCGCCGCTCCCCGATACGGCTTCAAGCCGACCGTGGTCCCTCATCCGCCGGCCGGCGGATGACGCAGACCTACGGGGTCACCAGTATCTTGCAGTGCCGTTGTGGGTCGGCGAGGTCATCGAACGCCGCACCGACGTCCTCGAGACCGACGTCGCCGGTAATCATCGGAGCGACATCGATGTCGCCTTCGGCGATCGCCCGCAACGACTCACCAAACTCGTTCGGGTCGTAGGCGAGCACGAACTGAACGTTGATCTCCTTGGCGATCGCGAAGAACGGGTGCACGGTGTCGGCTTGCATGCAGACGCCGACGACGACCAGCCGCGCGCCGTGCCGGGCACGGCGCATCACGTCGTCGATGATGCCGGGCACGCCGACCGCGTCGAACACCACCCCCGGGTGGACGCTGTCGAACGGCGAACTCTGCGCGGGATCGATGGTCTGGTGCGCGCCCATCGTGGTGGCGAGTTCGCGCCGCTTCAGTGAAAAGTCGGCTGCCGCAATCGACTCGACTCCGCGGGCCCGCAGCGCAGCGATGACGGCGATGCCGATCGGTCCGCAGCCGAGCACCAGTGCTGTCTCGCCGGGCTGGACGGCGGATTTGTTGACGGCGTGTAGCCCGACCGCCATCGGCTCGGTGAGCGCGGCGTGCTGGGGGCTGAGCCCATTGGGAATGGGCAGCAGCAGCGGCGCTGAAAGCAGCATGCGTTCCGCGTAGCCGCCCAGCGTTTTGTTGCTGTAGACGATCGGCTCGACGTTCTTGCCCGACACCAGCACCGGGATCGACGTGACAAGGGTTCCAGCCGAATGGGTTTCGGTGTCGGGCCCGGCCTCTAGCACCTCGGCACTGAACTCGTGACCCATGAAGACGTCGTGACCCAGGTCGACGTTCATACCGCCGCCGGCTGCGCTCGACATCTGACCGCTCAGCGACAGCACCTCGGCGCCGTGGGCGGCGAAATGCAGGTCCGAACCGCAGATTCCACACGACCGCACCGCCACCAGAACCTGACCGGGACCGGGTACGGGATCGGGCACGTCATCGCGGTACACCATGCGGCCTTCCCGCAGCACCGAGGCGCGCATCAGCTGCTCCTGTTCTCCGTCGCGCGTTCGCCGACGTGCTCGGTGATCGCCTTCACGACAGCTTGTCCCGCACGCCCGATCAACTCCTCGCGTTTGTCCTTGGCCCACTCATGAGATGACCGGGCCGCTTCGAGTTGACCCTTGAAGTGCGGAATGACCTTGCGGGCCATCAGTTCATAGCAGTGGTAGGTCGCCTCGGGCGAGGCCCAGTCGTGACCGAGCATCAGCAACGTCCCGAATCCACCGGACCGCTCCAGCAGGTCTTCGATATGTTCGATCGCGTCGTCGGGGCTGCCGATGCAGCAATTGCCCTTGGCCGCATAGTCTTCGACGAATTCGTGCGGTGTCTGCGATCCTTCGACCTCGTTTGCCAGCGGGACGAACCCGGCGGCGCCGAAGTAGTTGGCGAAATCCTGCAGGCCGTAGGTGCAGTCGTCGATCGCCTTTTCGCGGCTGTCGGCGAGGTGCATGATCGACAGCACGCGCCAGTCGGAGCGGCGGGGCTCGTCGCGGCCGGCCTTGGCGGCCTGCTCCTGCACTACCTGCCAGGTGTTGTCCAGCGCCGCGTAGCCGCCGGGAACCGACATCGACAGCGAAAGCAGCGACGTGCCCATGGATCCGGCCAGTCGTGGGCCGGATGGCGAAATCATTGCCGCCGTTGATATTTCGGGGTATGGCCAGGTGTAAGGCCGGATATGCAATTGGGCGTCACGCAAGGTGAACCATTCCGAGTGACGAGTGATCCGCTCGCTGGGTCCGGCGCGGAACAGCGCCAGTATCGCCTCCAGCGACTCCTGCATCATCCGGCGCTGCTCGATCGGGTCGATACCCATCATGTAGGCGTCCGAGGGCAGGGCGCCCGGTCCGGCACCGAACATCACCCGTCCACGGGTCAGGTGATCCAGCAGTACCCAACGGTCGGCCACCATCAGCGGATGGTGGTAGGGCAGCGACACCACACCGGTGCCCAACCGGATATGCCTGGTCCGTTCGGCGGCCGCGGCGATGAACACCTCCGGGCAGGCGATCAGCTCGTAGCCACCGGAGTGGTGTTCGCCGAACCACGCCTCGTCGAAGCCGAGGCGGTCCAGCGCGACAACGCGTTCCATATCGTATTCCAGTGCGACCGTGGGGGATTGGCCGGTCGGGTGGAACGGTGTAATGAAGACGCCGAAGTTCAGGGGACGGTTCATGACGACTCCACGCCGGTCTTCAAGCTGGACAGGAATTCGAGCAGCAATTCGTTGACCCGGTCCGGTCTTTCCTGCTGCAGCCAGTGTCCGGCGCCATCGATCAGCACCTCGCGGTAGCGGCCGGTCACCACCTCGGTTGCGCGGTCGGAGCGCATGAAACTCGCCACCGGGTCGGCGGTACCGCCGATGAACATCGCGGGGACGTCGATGGTGGCCGCCGGCGGGTCGGCCATGACTTCCCAGTTGCGGTCCAGATTGCGGTACCAGTTCAGCCCGCCGGTGAACCCTGTGCGGGTGAACTCGGCGACGTAGTGGTCGACCTCGTGCGGGCTGATCCAGGCGGGCAGGCCGTCCTGCTCGGGTAGCCGCTCGACGAATCCGGCCGGCCCCGGCCGGATCATCCGCAGCCCGGCCTCCGGGTCATCGGACCGCGTCAGGCCGCCCAGCATCCGGGTGATGGTCCTGGCCGGGTCGGCGGCCAGCTCGGCGTCGGCCACCCCGGGCTCCTGGAAATACAGCATGTAGAAGAAGTTGTCGCCGAAGATCGCCCGGAACGCCTGGGTCGGCGGAATCTTCGCGCGCGGAACCGGCGGCACGCTCAAACCGACGACCGCCGCCACCCGGTCGGGGTGCAGCTGCGCAGAACCCCACACCACCGGGGCACCCCAGTCGTGACCGATGAAGACCGCCTTGTCGGCGCCGACGTCGTCGAGCAGTCCGATCAGGTCGGCGGACAGGTCGGCGACGTTGTAAGCGGCGATGTCCGCCGGGCGGGTGCTGCGGCCGTAGCCGCGCTGATCAGGAGCCAGGACGTGGTAACCGGCCGAGGCCAGCACCGGGATCTGGTGGCGCCAGGAGTAGGCCAGCTCGGGAAAGCCGTGCGCCAGCAGCACCACCGGTGCGCCGGGCTCACCCGCTTCGACGGTGTGCAACTGCACACCGTTGGTCTCGATTACACGTTCGGTGATGGGGAGGCTGTCCGACACAAGTTCACCAAAGCACACGCCCGCCTCCGCCCGATAGGTGTCCGGCGGGTGGGTGTGCCGCCGACGATGTCGGGAACCGCTGTTCGTTGTTCGGTTGGTGACGATTCACGGCGTGACCCGCTGTGCTCGGCTGCGCCCGAGCTGGCGATCAGCACTGGCGGTAACCTGGACTATTCCAGCTGCGTGTATCGGGAAGGACCTGGCCGACGACGGCCGATGATTGATGAACCGGAAAAACGTAATCCGCACGCTCACGGCTATCGCAGTCGTGCTGCTGCTTGGCTGGTCTTTCTTCTACTTCAGCGACGACACCCGCGGCTTCAAGCCGGTCGACACGTCGGTGGCGATGGCCCAGATCAAGGGCGGCAATGTCAAGAGCGCCCAGATCGACGATCGCGAGCAGCAGGTCCGGTTGACGCTGAAAAGCGCCGCCACCGGCACCGAGGGCTCCGACAAGATCATCACCCACTTCCCGACCGGCTATGCCGTCCCGCTGTTCGACCAGCTGAACAGCAAGGACACCCAGATCAGCACCGTCGTTAACCAGGGCAGCATCATCGGCTCCCTGGTGATCTACGTGCTGCCGCTGTTGCTGCTGGTCGGGTTGTTCATGATGTTCTCGCGCATGCAGGGCGGCGCCCGGATGGGCTTCGGCTTCGGCAAATCGCGGGCCAAGATGCTGAGCAAGGACATGCCCAAGACCACCTTCGCCGACGTCGCCGGCGCCGACGAAGCGGTCGAGGAGCTCTACGAGATCAAGGACTTCCTGCAGAACCCGTCGCGGTATCAGGCGCTGGGCGCCAAGATCCCCAAGGGCGTTCTGCTCTACGGGCCGCCGGGAACGGGTAAGACCCTGCTGGCGCGAGCCGTCGCCGGTGAAGCGGGCGTGCCCTTTTTCACCATCTCGGGCTCCGACTTCGTCGAGATGTTCGTCGGCGTCGGCGCCTCGCGGGTGCGTGACCTGTTCGAGCAGGCCAAACAGAACAGTCCATGCATCATCTTCGTCGACGAGATCGACGCGGTCGGCCGCCAGCGCGGCGCCGGGCTGGGTGGCGGTCACGACGAACGCGAGCAGACGCTGAACCAGTTGCTGGTCGAGATGGACGGCTTCGGCGATCGTCAGGGCGTGATCCTGATCGCGGCGACCAACCGTCCCGACATCCTCGACCCGGCACTGCTTCGGCCCGGACGATTCGATCGCCAGATTCCGGTGTCCAGCCCCGACCTGGCCGGCCGGCGTGCGGTGCTGCGCGTGCACTCCAACGGCAAGCCGTTCGGTCCCGACGTCGACTTCGACGGGCTGGCCAAGCGGACCGTCGGCATGACCGGCGCGGACCTGGCCAACGTCATCAACGAGTCGGCCCTGCTGACCGCACGCGAGAACGGCACCGTGATCACTGGCGCTGCCCTGGAAGAGGCAGTGGACCGGGTGGTCGGCGGGCCGCGGCGCAAGAGCCGGATCATCAGCGAGCAAGAGAAGAAGATCACCGCCTACCACGAGGCCGGGCACACCCTGGCCGGTTGGGCGATGCCCGGCGTCGATCCCGTCTACAAGGTCACGATCCTGGCCCGCGGCAACACTGGCGGTCACGCGCTGGCGGTGCCCGAGGACGACAAGGGACTGCACACCCGTTCGGAACTGATCGCCCGGCTGGTGATGGCCCTGGGCGGCCGCGCCGCCGAGGAA
Organism: uncultured Actinomycetota bacterium; assembly: GCA_963815995.1. Lineage (GTDB taxonomy): Bacteria > Actinomycetota > Actinomycetes > Mycobacteriales > Mycobacteriaceae > Mycobacterium. The sequence continues at coordinate 421,327 of CAWFIR010000015.1, read as the reverse complement.
CTGGTGTTCCACGAGCCGACTACCGGAGCGGTGTCAGACATCGAGCAGGCCACCAAAATCGCGCGCGCGATGGTCACCGAATTCGGAATGAGCTCCAAGCTCGGTGCGGTCAAATACGGCACCGAACACGGAGATCCCTTCCTCGGCCGGACCATGGGCAACCAAGCCGACTACTCCCATGAGGTCGCGCGGGATATCGACGACGAGGTACGCAAGCTCATCGAGGCGGCGCACACCGAGGCCTGGGAGATCCTCACCGAATACCGGGACGTGCTCGACACTGTGGCCGGCGAGCTGCTGGAGAAGGAAACCCTGCACCGTGCCGAGTTGGAGGCGATCTTCGGGGACGTCGAAAAGCGGCCACGGCTGACCCTTTTCGACGACTTTGGTGGCCGCATCCCGTCGGATAAGCCGCCGATCAAAACACCGGGCGAGCTGGCCATCGAGCGCGGCGAGCCGTGGCCCAAGCCGCAGGCCGAGCCCGCTTTCAAGGCTGCCATCGCGGCGGCGACGCGTGATGCCGCGCTGGCCGAGGCTGAGCGAACCACCAACGGCAACAACGGTTCTCATGGTGGTTCGCAGCAATCGACGCAACCCGATTACGGTGCCCCGGCGGGCTGGCACGCCCCGGGATGGCCGCCGCCGCAACAGCCCGCCGGGCAGCCGCCCGGTTACTGGTACCCACCGCCATCGCCGACGCAGCCGCCACCGCACTGGCCTGCGCCACCGCAGCACCACGCGGGTCAGCCATACCCGCCGTACCCGCCGTATCCGCCGCCCGGTACGCCCGCACCGGAGGCAGGCCAGGCCGTCGACCCACCGGGTGGCGGCCCGAGCCCGTCCAACCCGTCGACGCACGGCTGAAACGAACGGAGTTCTGCGATGGTGCGGCCGAATTCTCACTCCGCGACCCTGAACGGACGAGTCTTCGATCAGGCGCGCGCCGAAGCGGCTGTCCGCGAGTTGCTCTTCGCGATCGGCGAAGACCCCGACCGGCATGGGTTGGTGGACACGCCGGCCCGCGTCGCCCGCAGCTACCAGGAGATGTTCGCCGGCCTTTACACTGACCCGGATACCGTGCTGGACACCACCTTTGACGAACAGCACGACGAGTTGGTGTTGGTCAAAGAAATCCCGCTGTATTCCACCTGCGAACACCATCTGGTGGCGTTTCACGGTGTGGCGCACGTGGGATACATCCCCGGTCATGACGGACGGGTCACGGGTTTGTCCAAGATCGCCCGGCTGGTCGATCTGTACGCCAAGCGGCCACAAATCCAGGAGCGGCTCACCGCGCAGATCGCCGACGCACTGATGCGCAAACTGGACCCGCGCGGAGTCATGGTCATCATCGAGGCCGAACACCTGTGCATGTCGATGCGGGGCGTCCGCAAGCCCGGCGCTGTCACCACGACCTCGGCCGTGCGCGGTCAGTTCAAGTCCAACAACGCATCTCGAGCCGAGGCGCTCGAACTGATCCTGCGCAAGTGAGCACGACGCACGTCCAGGTCATGGGGGTGGTGAACGTCACCCACGACTCGTTCTCGGATGGCGGTCGCTACCTCGACGCCGATCGTGCTGTCGAGCAGGGCCTGGCGTTGGCCGCCGAGGGTGCGTCGATCATCGACGTCGGGGGCGAGTCGACCCGTCCCGGTGCGGTCCGAGTCGATCCGCGAGTCGAGACCGACCGTGTTGTCCCTGTCGTCAAAGAGCTTGCGTCGCAAGGAATTACCGTCAGTGTCGATACCATGCACGCCGGCGTGGCGCGTGCCGCGCTGGAAAGTGGCGCATCGATGGTCAACGACGTGTCGGGTGGGCGCGCGGACGCCGCCATGCCGGGCCTACTCGTCGAGGCCGACGTGCCGTGGGTGTTGATGCACTGGCGTTCGGTATCGGCCGATCGGCCGCATCAGTTGCCGGCTTATCGCGATGTGGTGGCCGAAGTACGCGCCGAACTCATGGCCTGCGTCGACGACGCGGTTGCCGCAGGAGTCGATCCGTCGAAGCTGATAGTCGACCCTGGTCTGGGATTCGCCAAGTCCAGCCAAGATAATTGGGCGCTGCTGCATGCGCTGCCGGAGTTGGTGGCCAGTGGCATCCCGGTGCTGGTCGGAGCGTCGCGCAAGCGATTTCTCGGCAGCTTGTTGGCCGGACCGGACGGTGTGGCACGGCCACCCGATGGCCGTGAGACGGCAACCGCGGTGGTCTCGGCGCTGGCCGTGATGCACGGCGCGTGGGGGGTGCGGGTACACGATGTGCGAGCTTCGGTCGACGCCGTCAAAGTCGTCGAGGCGTGGACGCGAGGTGGGACGATAGGATCTGATGGCTGACCGAATCGAGTTGCGCGGCTTGACCGTTCGCGGCTACCACGGGGTATTCGACAATGAGCGCGCCGACGGCCAGGATTTCGTCGTCGACATCACTGTCTGGATCGACCTGGCGGACGCCGCGGCCAGCGACGACTTGGCTGACACCTACGACTACGGCGTGCTGGCCAAGCGCGCGGCGGCCGTCATCGCCGGCCCGGCCCGCAATTTGATCGAAACTGTCGCCGGCGAGATCGCCGAGGACGTCATGCACGACAAACGGGTGCACGCAGTCGAGGTGACAGTGCACAAGCCGCAAGCTCCGATTCCGCACAACTTCGACGATGTTGCGGTGGTGGCCCGCCGGTCACGGCGCGGCGGACGTGGTCAGGTGGTGCCGCTATGACCCGCGTCGTCTTGTCGATCGGATCGAACCTCGGTGACCGGCAGGCCCGGCTGCAGTCGGTGCTCGACCGGCTGGGCGACACCGTGCGGGCGGTCTCCCCGGTCTACGAGACGGCGGCCTGGGGCGGCGTCGAGCAGGGCCCGTTCCTCAATGCGGTGGTGATCGCCGAGGACCCGACGCTCGACGGACAAGGCTGGTTACGCCTGGCCCAGGAAATGGAGGTTGCCGCGGATCGCGTGCGGGGTCAGCGGTGGGGCCCGCGGACCCTCGACGTGGATCTGGTCAGCTGCTATCTGACATCGCTGGATGGGAATAGCGAGCTGTTCTCCCTTGACGACGGCCTGACCCTGCCGCATCCGCTGGCCCACCTGCGCGCCTTCGTGCTGATTCCGTGGCTGGCCGTGGACCCGGACGCCACGTTGACGGTGGCCGGCGGAAAGCAGTCGGTGGCCAAGTTGCTCGCCGAGCTGGACGCGGCCGATCGGTCCGGCGTCCGGCGCACCGATGTGGTGCTCGAGCCGCGCGCGTCGGAAAGCTGATGGGGCCCACCAGAAAACGGGACCTGACCGCAGCGGTGCTCGGCACGGCGGTGGTGGGATACCTGCTCGTTGTGCTGCTCTACCGGTGGTTTCCGCCGATCACGATCTGGACGGGTCTGTCGTTGTTTGCGGTCGGCGTTGCCGAGGCCGGGTGGGCGCGTCACGTGCGAACCAAGATCAGCGACGGTGAGATCGGCGACGGACCCGGCCGGCTGCATCCCCTCGCGGTGGCGCGCAGCCTGGTCATCGCCAAGGCGTCGGCCTGGGTAGGGGCGCTGGTGTTGGGCTGGTGGGTTGGGGTCCTGGTGTACCTGTTGCCCCGCCGGTCATGGCTCAGGGTGGCGAGCGACGACACCGTCGGGACGGCGGTCGCGGCCATCAGCGCGCTGGCTCTGGTGGTTGCTGGGCTGTGGTTGCAACATTGCTGTAAGTCGCCGGGGGATCCGACCGAAAACGGTGAGGGCGCCGACGGTTAGCTCGGTCGCGGCGACCGATTAGTCCAGGTGAGAAACGCCGGAGGACGGCGACACGCGGAGTGACCTCGGGCCGGTACATTTGGGCCATGACCGATCTGTCCCGCGGCGCCCGCGTGCGGCGCGGCGGCCGCAGACCGGGTTGGGTGCTGCTGACCACGTTGCTGGTCTTGGCGATCGGTGCCAGTTCTGCGCTGGTTTTCACCAGCAGGGTGGAGCTCCTCAAGCTTGGCGTGATCCTGGCTTTGTGGGCCGCCGTGGTTGCGGCGTTCGTCTCGGTGATCTACCGCAGGCAGAGCGACGTAGATCAGGCCCGAGCGCGGGATCTGAAGCTGGTCTACGACCTACAACTGGACCGGGAGATCTCCGCGCGCCGCGAATACGAGCTCACCGTCGAATCCCAGTTGCGCCGAGAGCTGGCTTCCGAGTTGCGCGCGCAAGCCTCCGATGAGGTGGCGGAGCTGCGAGCCGAGCTGGCGGCGCTGCGCACCAACCTGGAGATCCTGTTCGACGCCGAGCTCAGCGACCGTCCGGCGCTGGAAAGCGAACGCAGGCCCGTCCGCGGCTACAGCGAATGGGACCGCGAGAACGAGAGCGCCCGCGAGCGGATCAACCGGGTCGCGTCGGTGCGCGCCGAAGAGCCGTCCCAGCGCACCGACGACTCGATCATCGACGTGCACGAGGAGCCGCTGGTTCCTACTCCGCCAAGGCAGCCCGCCCAGGACGGCTATCAGCAGGCGTACGGCCAGCAGCAACCCGCCGAGGCGTATGCACCGCCGCGGCAAAACCGGGCGCCGGAGCCGCAGCAGGCACGGGAACCAGAACGCGGCGTCCACTGGCGTCAGAGCGACGACGCCGGCCAGTCGGGCGCGTGGGCCGCGCCGGCAGCGCCACCTGTGGCCGAGCGTTCGCAGGAAGCCCAGGGCTGGGCCCCACCGGAACGGCAATCGCCGCCCGGCGGTTGGCCCGCATCGGGGATATCGCCCACACCTGGGCCCGAGCGGTTCGAGCCGCCGCAGCGCCCGCGACGTTCACATCGGCGGGCTGAGGCGCCGCCGCAGCCTGAGCCGCAGTTCGTCGCGCCGCCAGAGCCACAGTTCGCGTCGCCTTCGCCGCCCGAGCCGCCGCAGCAACAGCCGCGGATTCCGTGGCCGCCGCCCACGGAAGAGCCCCGCCAGCAAGAGCAGCCGGCCTGGCAGCCGGTCCGTTCCGAGGGACAGTGGCTGCCCGCCGGAGCGCCCGGCAGCCATTGGAACGCCGGCCAGGCCGACAGCGCCGCGTCTTCGTCGTGGGCCTACGACAACGCCCCGTCCCGCGACAGGACGTCGCATCCTTCGCCGAGTACCGGCGAAGCGCCGGTCGAACGACGGGGACGGCATTCCACCGGACCCGCCGAACCGCCGCCGGACCAGCCAGGCGAACCCGCGGCCGAGTGGGGCGAGTCGGGCCGTCGCGCGCGGTCTCGCCATGCCGCGGACTTCCCCGACCCCGGCTTCAGCGGGTCAGCGACACCGGCGCCGGCGATGTCACCGCCGGCCACCGCCGCCACCGCCGTCGCCGCCGTCATCGCTGGACAAGGAGCCGGCGATGTCTCCGCCCCCGCCTCCGCCGCCGAGCGCTCGTCATCGCAGCACCGACCCACACTCCGAGACCGACGAGCCGCCGTCTGGCGGCCAGTCGGTCGCCGAATTGCTGGCGCGGCTGCAGAGCGCCCCGTCGCAGGGCGGTCGTCGCCGTCGCCGCGAAGACTGAGGCGAATACCACAGCGTCGTAGCTGGGTCTTCGCGGTAGAGTCTTTACGACCGTCCGGTACCCGCAACGCAGGACTGGAACGAACCAAGAGAGTTGTGAGGTCGTCTGCGATGGTGCAGTTCGACGGGTTGCGCCCCGCTCGGCTCAAGGTGGGGATCATCTCCGCAGGCCGGGTGGGAACCGCGTTAGGTGTGGCACTGGAACGCGTCGACCATGTCGTAGTTGCGTGCAGCGCCGTGTCCCGCGCGTCGCGGCAGCGTGCCGGGCACTGGCTGCCCGACACCCCCGTCGCTACGCCGCCCGACGTCGCCGGTAACGCCGAGCTTTTGCTGTTGGCCGTCCCGGACACTGAGCTGGCGGGCCTGGTTTCGGGCCTGGCTGCGACATCCGCGGTGCGCCCGGGCACCATCGTCGCGCACACCTCTGGGTTCAACGGCGTTGACGTGCTGGCGCCGCTCAGCGCTCAGGACTGCATTCCGCTGGCGATTCATCCCGCTATGACGTTCACCGGATCCGACGAGGACATCTCCCGGCTGCCGGACACCTGCTTCGGGATCACCGCAGCCGACGATGTCGGTTACGCGATCGCGCAGTCCCTGGTGCTCGAGATCGGTGGTGAGCCGTTCCGGATCCCCGAGCAGGCCCGCACTCTGTACCACGCCGCATTGGCCCACGCCGGCAATCACATCGTCACGGTGGTCGCCGACGCCCTGGATGCGCTGCGGGCGGCGCTGTCAGGTACCGAACTGCTCGGCCAACAGCTCGTCGACAACCAACCCGGCGGTATCGCCGAGCGCATCCTCGGACCGCTGGCCCGCGCGGCACTGGAGAACACGCTGCAGCGCGGCCAGGCCGCACTCACCGGACCGATCGCGCGCGGCGACGCCGCCGCCGTCGCCGGTCACCTCAACGCGCTGGAGGCGGTCGATCCGCAACTGGCACAGGCCTATCGGGTCAACGCAATGCGCACCGCCCAGCGCGTGCACGCACCCGAGGACGTGCTCGAGGTGCTGGCGCGGTGAGCATCCAACAGCCGCCGAAGTTCAATGCCGGCGAACTGAACGTCTACCCGAACCCCGGCGATGTCCGCGAGGTCAGCCGCGCCCTGCGCCACACCGGTCGACGAGTGATGCTGGTGCCGACCATGGGCGCGCTGCACGACGGACACCTCGCGCTTGTCCGCGCCGCCAAGCGAGTGCCCGGCTCGGTGGTAGCGGTGTCGATCTTCGTCAACCCGCTGCAGTTCGGCGCTGACGAGGATTTGGACGCCTACCCGCGGGTCCTCGACGACGACCTCGCGCTGTTGCGCGGTGAAGGAGTCGAAATTGCCTTCACCCCAAGCGCTGTCGCGATGTATCCGGACGGCCCCCGGACCACGGTATATCCCGGCTCGCTCGGATCCGAGCTCGAGGGGTCGGCCCGCCCGACACATTTCGCGGGCATGCTGACCGTGGTCTGCAAGCTGCTGCAGATCGTGGCGCCCGACCGAATCTTCTTCGGCGAGAAGGACTATCAGCAGTTAGTCCTGGTTCGCCAGATGGTCCGCGACTTCAACATCGATGTTCAGGTCGTCGGCGTGCCGATCGTGCGCGAGACGGACGGCCTGGCGATGTCGTCGCGCAACCGCTACCTGAACGCCGCACAACGCGAGCTGGCCGGCATCTTGTCGGCGGCGCTGCTGGCCGGGTCGCGCGCCGCCTCCGGCGGCGCGGATGAAGCGCTGCGGGCGGCGGGTTCGGTGCTGTCAGAGGTGCCAGCGATCGACGTGGACTACCTCGAAGTGCGCGACAGCGCGTTGGGGCCCGCCCCGGTCAGCGGCGCCGGACGCCTGCTGGTCGCCGCCCGGCTCGGCAAGACCAGGCTGCTCGACAACGTCGCAATTGAAATCGGAACGACCGTCGGCGCTGACGGGCGAGTGCCCGCCGGCGCGGCTGAATCCCTCGAATCACATTGGAGGAATTGATGTTACGAACGATGCTCAAGTCGAAGATCCACCGGGCCACCGTCACGCAGGCCGACCTGCACTACGTCGGCTCGGTGACGATCGACGCCGACTTGATGGACGCGGCCGACCTGCTCGAGGGCGAACAGGTGACCATCGTCGACATCGACAACGGCGCGCGGCTGGTCACCTATGCGATCACCGGTCAGCGTGGCAGCGGCGTAATCGGAATCAACGGCGCTGCCGCGCATCTCGTGCATCCCGGTGACCTGGTGATCCTGATCGCCTACGCCCAGATGGAAGACGCCGAGGCGCGCAGCTACCAGCCGAAGATCGTGTTCGTCGACAACGAGAACCGGGCCATCGATCTGGGCAACGATCCGGCGTTCGTTCCCGCCGATGCGGGCGAGCTGGTCTCGCCGCGATGAAGGCCTTCTAGTCGTGCTGCTGGCCATTGACGTCCGCAACACGCACACCGTCGTCGGGCTGATCTCGGGCTCGAAGGAGCACGCGAAGGTCGTGCAGCAGTGGCGGATTCGCACCGAACCCGAGATCACCGCGGACGAACTCGCGCTGACCCTCGACGGCCTGATCGGTGACGATTCGGATCAGCTGACCGGCGCGGCTGCGCTGTCCACGGTGCCATCGGTGCTGCACGAGGTGCGGCTGATGGTCGAGCAGTACTGGCCGACGGTGCCGCACGTGTTGATCGAGCCCGGTGTCCGCACCGGCATCCCGTTGCTGGTCGACAACCCGAAGGAAGTCGGAGCGGACCGAATTGTCAACTGTCTAGCGGCTTTTCAGAAGTACGGAACCGCGGCCATCGTGATCGACTTCGGATCTTCGATTTGCGTGGACGTGGTCTCCGCTAAGGGTGAATTCCTGGGCGGTGCGATCGCGCCGGGCATACAGGTCTCCTCCGACGCCGCCGCGGCACGCTCGGCCGCCCTGCGGCGGGTCGAGCTGGCCCGTCCCCGTTCCGTGGTCGGTAAGAACACCGTCGAGTGCATGCAGGCCGGTGCCGTGTTCGGCTTCGCCGGCCTGGTGGACGGCCTGGTCGGCCGGATCCGCGACGACGTCGACGGGTTCACCGGCGACAACGTCACGGTGGTTGCCACCGGACACACCGCCCCCCTGCTACTGGCCGAGCTGCATTCGGTCGATCACTACGACCAGCACCTGACCCTGCAAGGGCTGCGTCTGGTGTTCGAGCGCAACCGGGACAGCCAGCGCGGACGGCTCAAGACCGCACGCTGACTGCCCCGAAGGCTCGTCGCGAAACAGACGCAAGGGTTGTACATGGGCCAGGATCACGACCACGGTTTACGTTTCGCGGCTCTGTCCGGTCACCTGTGGCGGTCCGAGCTCCTTTAAGCTGGCTGGTCGTGACCGCCGGCGACGCAGATATCCCCGAGCAGTTCCGGATACGCCGGGACAAACGCGCCCGCCTGGCGGCCGAGGGCCGCGACCCCTATCCCGTCGAAGTCGGGCGCACCCACACCCTGGCTCAGATTCGCGCCGCATATTCCGACCTGCCGGCGGATGCGACCACCGGTGACATCGTCGCGGTTGCGGGCCGGGTGGTGTTCGCCCGCAACTCGGGCAAGCTGTGCTTCGCCACGCTCCAAGAAGGCGACGGCACCCAGCTACAGGTGATGCTCAGCCTGGCCAGCGTCGGCGGGCAGGCGCTGGAGGAGTGGAAAGCCGACGTCGATATCGGCGACATCGTCAGCGTCCACGGAGAGGTGATCAGTTCGCGGCGCGGTGAACTGTCCGTGCTCGGCGACAGTTGGCAGATGGCCTCCAAGGCGCTGCGACCGCTGCCGGTGGCGCATAAAGACATGAGCGAAGAGTCGCGGGTGCGGCAACGCTACGTCGACCTGATTGTGCGTCCGCAGGCACGTACGGTTGCCCGCCAGCGGATCGCCGTCATTCGCGCAATACGGAACGCGATGGAGCAACGCGGCTTCCTGGAAGTCGAAACTCCGATGTTGCAGACTTTGGCGGGCGGCGCGGCGGCCCGCCCGTTCGTCACGCACTCCAATGCGCTCGACATCGACCTCTACCTGCGGATCGCCCCGGAACTGTTCCTCAAGCGCTGTGTTGTCGGTGGGTTTGACAAGGTGTTCGAACTAAATCGGGTGTTCCGAAACGAAGGGTCCGATTCCACGCATTCTCCTGAATTTTCCATGTTGGAGACCTATCAGGCGTATGGAACCTACGATGATTCAGCTGTCGTAACCCGCGAGCTTATTCAACAGGTGGCGGACGAGGCGATCGGTACTCGACAACTCCCGCTACCCGATGGCAGCGTGTATGACATCGACGGAGAATGGGCGTCGATAGAAATGTATCCGTCACTATCGGCGGCTCTTGGCGAAGAGATCACACCAAACACCAGTGTCGATCGCTTGCTCGCTATCGCGGCAGGACTCGAAGTCGAAGTGCCCTCCGATCGCGGGTATGGGCACGGCAAGTTGGTGGAGGAACTCTGGGAACACACCGTCGGTGCGGGGCTGACGACGCCAACGTTTGTCAGGGACTTTCCGGTGGAGACAACCCCTTTGACGCGTCAGCACCGCAGCATCGCCGGTGTTACCGAAAAGTGGGACCTGTATATTCGCGGGTTCGAACTGGCCACCGGATATTCGGAATTGATCGATCCGGTGGTGCAGCGGGAAAGGTTCGCTGAGCAGGCCCGGGCCGCAGCGGCCGGCGACGACGAGGCAATGCTGCTCGACGAGGATTTTCTTGTTGCCCTCGAGCACGCTATGCCGCCGTGCACCGGAACCGGAATGGGCATCGATCGGTTGCTGATGGCTTTGACTGGTCTGTCAATAAGGGAAACAGTCTTATTTCCTATTGTGCGGCCGCATAGCAACTGAGTGTGCGGTGGGTTCGTATTGAATAACCCGTCCGCGTATGGCAGATTATGCAGCGGGGGCGGTCCAAGCACGTGTCTGGTATGGCAAGTGTCTAAGAAGAAAGCGTGAGGCTCAGCCAATGGCGAAGAAAGTGACCGTCACTCTTGTCGATGATTTCGACGGCGAAGGCGCCGCCGATGAAACGGTCGAATTCGGCCTCGACGGCGTGACCTATGAGATTGACCTTTCGGGCAAGAATGCGACGAAACTCCGCAACGACCTGAAGCAGTGGGTCGAGGCCTCCCGACGGGTCGGCGGTCGCAGGCGTGGACGTTCCAGCTCGGGCCGCGGCCGTGGAGCCATCGATCGCGAGCAGAGCGCGGCAATCCGGGACTGGGCCCGCCGCAATGGCCACAACGTCTCGACTCGGGGTCGTATCCCGGCCGACGTGATCGACGCATTCCACGCCGCGACCTGAACCGGAGCGCGGGCATACGCGCTTTCGCTGGTGGCGAACTGATCGATCACCAAAGTTGGGCAACGATTCGCAGTTTTCCCGCGTTGCTCTGTTGTAACGGCGTTGTTGCCGGGTAACTCCGCACTGGGGGTCCGGACCGCAAGGTAGGAAGCCCGGCCGGTCGCCCACTACAGTGGAAGGCAGGTACCGCGGTGTCGGCCCCTGTGCCGAGAATGACGAAGTACCGATGGTGAGGGAGAGCAGGTAACCGCCAATGTTCGAACGTTTTACGGACCGTGCCCGCAGGGTTGTCGTCCTGGCGCAAGAAGAGGCCCGGATGCTCAACCACAACTACATCGGCACTGAGCACATCCTGCTGGGCCTTATCCACGAAGGCGAAGGAGTAGCGGCTAAGTCGCTGGAGTCACTCGGCATCTCGCTGGAGGGGGTCCGCAGCCAGGTCGAGGAGATCATCGGGCAGGGCCAGCAGGCTCCATCCGGTCACATCCCGTTCACCCCGCGCGCGAAGAAGGTTTTGGAACTGAGCCTGCGCGAGGCGCTTCAGCTCGGCCACAATTACATCGGCACCGAGCACATTCTGCTCGGTCTGATCCGGGAGGGTGAGGGCGTTGCCGCCCAGGTCCTGGTCAAGCTGGGCGCCGAGCTGACCCGGGTGCGCCAACAAGTGATCCAGCTGCTGAGCGGCTACCAGGGCAAGGAGACCGCGGAGGCCGGTACCGGTGGCCGTGGTGGCGAGTCCGGCAGCCCGTCGACCTCGCTGGTGCTCGACCAGTTCGGCCGCAACCTGACGGCGGCGGCGATGGAAGGCAAGCTCGACCCGGTCATCGGCCGCGAAAAGGAAATCGAGCGGGTCATGCAGGTGCTGTCCCGACGCACCAAGAACAACCCGGTGCTGATCGGTGAGCCCGGCGTCGGTAAGACGGCGGTCGTGGAAGGCCTCGCGCAGGCGATCGTGCACGGCGAGGTTCCCGAGACTCTGAAAGACAAGCAGCTGTACACCCTCGACCTGGGTTCCCTGGTGGCCGGCAGCCGCTACCGCGGTGACTTCGAGGAGCGCCTGAAGAAGGTGCTCAAGGAGATCAACACCCGCGGCGACATCATCCTGTTCATCGACGAGCTGCACACGCTGGTCGGTGCGGGTGCCGCCGAGGGCGCGATCGACGCGGCGTCGATCCTCAAGCCGAAACTGGCCCGTGGCGAACTGCAGACCATCGGCGCGACCACCCTCGACGAGTACCGCAAGTACATCGAGAAGGACGCCGCGCTGGAACGCCGGTTCCAACCGGTACAGGTCGGCGAGCCGACGGTGGAGCACACCATCGAGATCCTCAAGGGCCTGCGGGACCGCTACGAGGCGCACCACCGGGTTTCCATCACCGACGGCGCGGTGACGGCTGCCGCTACTCTGGCCGACCGCTACATCAACGATAGGTTCTTGCCGGACAAGGCAATTGACCTGATCGATGAGGCCGGCGCCCGGATGCGGATTCGCCGGATGACGGCTCCGCCAGACCTGCGCGAGTTCGACGAGAAGATCGCCGACGCCCGCCGGGAGAAGGAGTCCGCGATCGATGCGCAGGACTTCGAGAAGGCGGCCAGCCTGCGCGACCGCGAGAAGCAGCTGGTTGCCCAGCGTGCTGAACGCGAAAAGCAGTGGCGCTCAGGCGATCTCGACGTTGTCGCGGAAGTCGACGAGGAGCAGATCGCCGAGGTGCTCGGCAACTGGACCGGTATCCCGGTGTTCAAGCTCACCGAGGCCGAGACCACCCGGCTGCTGCGCATGGAAGACGAGATCCACAAGCGGATCATCGGCCAGGAGGACGCGGTCAAGGCGGTCTCCAAGGCGATCCGTCGTACCCGTGCCGGGTTGAAGGACCCCAAGCGTCCGTCCGGTTCGTTCATCTTCGCCGGCCCGTCCGGTGTCGGTAAGACCGAGCTGTCCAAGGCGCTGGCCAACTTCTTGTTCGGTGACGACGACGCGCTCATCCAGATCGACATGGGCGAATTCCACGACCGGTTCACCGCGTCGCGGTTGTTCGGAGCCCCACCGGGATACGTCGGTTACGAGGAGGGCGGCCAGCTCACCGAGAAGGTGCGGCGCAAGCCGTTCTCGGTGGTGCTGTTCGACGAGATCGAGAAGGCCCACCAGGAGATCTACAACAGCCTGCTGCAGGTGCTCGAAGATGGCCGGCTGACCGACGGGCAGGGTCGCACCGTCGACTTCAAGAACACGGTGCTGATCTTCACCTCCAACCTGGGTACGTCCGACATCAGCAAGGCAGTCGGACTCGGCTTCACCCAGGGTGGCGGAGAGAACAACTACGAGCGGATGAAGCAGAAGGTCAACGACGAGCTGAAGAAGCACTTCCGCCCCGAGTTCCTCAACCGCATCGACGACATCATCGTCTTCCACCAGCTGACCCGCGAAGAGATCATCGAGATGGTCGATTTGATGATCGGTCGGGTGGGCAAGCAGCTCAAGGCCAAGGACATGGCGATGGAGCTCACCGACAAGGCGAAGGCGTTGCTGGCCAAGCGCGGCTTCGACCCGGTGCTGGGTGCTCGTCCGCTGCGGCGCACCATCCAGCGGGAGATCGAGGACCAGCTGTCCGAGAAGATCCTGTTTGAAGAGGTTGGCCCCGGCCAGATTGTCACCGTCGATGTGGACAACTGGGACGGCGAGGGTACTGGCGAGGATGCCGTGTTCACCTTCACCGGAGCCCGTAAGCCGGCCGAATCGGCGGACCTGGCGAACGCCGGGGCCCACGCGGCCACGGCCGGTGGTCCGCCGCCCGCAGCGCAGTAAACAAGTCAAACGGATGGGCGGTCACCGATTCCGGTGGCCGCCCATTTGTTATTGCGTGGGTATCAGTGCGAAAACCTGCTTGGCGATCTGCAGCATCCAACCGGTGATGCTCGGCCCGTGATCGCGGGGCCAGTTCAACTGGAAGCTGACCACCCACGGCTGCCCGCTGCGGTCCACCGCATACCAGCTGAACGTCAGGTCGCCCGGCAGGCCGCCCGCCTTGGCGGCGATATAGGGCCATTGCCCGCGATCCAGGTTGACACCCGGAGAAGCATCCAGGATCTTCCTGACAGGTGCGGCCGCACCCACCGCGCCGGCCTGCAGAGCCACGTGCACCCGACAGATATCTTCAGCGGTGCCATACCATTCTGCGTCGTATTTCGAAGCGGGGACGTGAGCGTGCCACGGGTCCGGTTGATAAGTATGGGAATTCGCTTCTTCGAGCATCGCAGCGCGTTCCTGCGCTGTGCTTCGCTGCCATTGCTCGCGGACGTCCGGTCGGCCCCAGGCGACCGAAAACAATTCGTACATCGTCGGGAACGGTGTCATCGCGGCCGGATCGTGGTGGCCGGTGTTGGCCAGTGCGTTGTCGACGGCCTGTGGGCCGACCTTCTCGATCAGCATGTCGGTGGCCATGTTGTCGCTTGTGGCGATCATCTTCTCCGCCGCGGTGCGTACCGAAATATTTGCTCCCACCGGCAAATCCATGCTTGAACCGACGGCCTTGCCTTTGCTGGTCACGGTCAGCTGATCGTCCCAGGAGACAGTCCCGGCCTTGATGGCATCCGCCACGGCATAGAGCACGTACAACTTGAAGATCGAAGCCAACGGGAGTGACAGATCGGGGTTGGTGCCGGCTATCCGATCGCATTGACCCCCGTCATTGACCTTGGTGACCTGCCATGAGTAGCGGGCGTCGGTCTTGCGCAGGACCGCGTCGACGTCACGCCACGACGAGATGGGCGGGGCCAGCGTGGTGACGTCGAACCCATCCACCAACGTGTCGTCGGCGGTGTGTATCCGAATCTCTTGCTGCGCGCCGTATGACGTCGTCAGCTTCAAGGTGGCCGCGCCCGCTGTGAGGTCGACTCCGCGGAACGTGAACGGCCGGTCCCACCACAGCTTTTCCATCATGGTCTGTATTTGGCCGACCATCTTCGGCGCGGCAAGGGTGCCGACTCCGACCGGACCGATCTGCCAGTCAGAGTTCAGCATGTCCAGGGTCTGCTGAGCTCGCAGACCGGCCGGCGTGCTCATGTTGATCTGCCGGCCGGCGCCCGCTGCGTTAGCGGACGGTGCTGGGGGTGGTGCGCAACCCGGGCTCAGGGCGGCGACCAACACGGCGGCGGAAGTCAGTGCCGCGACGCGGAGTCGGCCCTGGCGCGGACTACGCCGAGTGTCCGGATCCGGCAACGTCTAACACAACCTCGAACTCCAGCAGCGACGCGCCGGTCGCTACCGGGTTATTCCGGTGGCCCGCGTGCGCCTCGATGGCAGGCCCGGTCGCCCACGCCTGGAATGCTTCTTCGGACTCCCACTGCGTCACCACGAAGTACCGGTCTTCGCCCTTGATCGGGCGAAGCAGTTGAAAGCCGAGGAAGCCGGGCGAGTTCTCGACCGCGTGCGCGCGGTGGGCGAACCGCTTCTCCAACTCGGGGCCTGCGTCGGCGGGCACCTCGATTGCGTTGATCTTCACCACTGGCATGGCGCAAGGCTACCGTGCCGACCGGTGGCGACCCAAAGCGCGCAAAGATAGGTGCATGGCCGCTGATCTGCTAACCCACCGCGGTGGACGAGGTGAACCGGTGGTTTTGGTGCACGGCCTGATGGGCCGTGGCACTACCTGGTCGCGTCAGCTGCCGTGGCTGATGCAGCTGGGCGCCGTTTACACCTACGACGCGCCTTGGCACCGCGGTCGTGAGGTCGCCGACCCGAGTCCGATCAGCACCGAACGCTTCGTGGCCGACCTCGGTGACGCCGTGGCCGCGTTGGACGCGCCGGCCCGGTTAGTCGGGCATTCGATGGGCGGGCTGCACTCCTGGTGTTTGGCCGCCGAGCGTCCCGACCTGGTCTCGGCGCTGGTTGTCGAGGACATGGCGCCGGACTTCCGCGGTCGCACCACCGGTCCGTGGGAGCCGTGGCTCCATAACCTGCCGGTCGAATTCGATTCTGCCGAAAAGGTGTTCGCAGAATTCGGCGAACTCGCCGGCCAGTACTTCCTGGAGGCATTCGACCGGACCGCGACCGGGTGGCGGCTGCACGGACACACGTCGAAGTGGATCGAGATCGCGGCCGAGTGGGGCACCCGCGACTACTGGGCGCAGTGGCAGGCGGTGCGCTGCCCCGCGCTGCTCGTCGAGGCCGGTAACTCGGTGACTCCCGCCGGCCAGATGCGTGCTATGCACGAAAATGGTTACCGCACAACGTATTTGTACGCGCTCGAGGCCGGGCATTTGGTTCACGACGAGGCGCCGCAACTGTATCGGCAGGCGGTGGAGTCGTTCCTGGCTGAGCGCTAGCCCTCTTCGCCGGCCAACGCGAATCGCCCGTCGCTGGTCTTGGCCACCAACCCGTCGGCGAGCAACGAGTCCAGTGCCCGGTCGCGCTGCACGGTGTCGGTCAGCCATGCGACGTCCAACTGGGCGCGGGTGACCGGAGCCTCGCTGCCGCGCAGCACATCCATCAGCCGGCCCCGAACCTGGCGGTCGGTTCCGGCGTAGCGCTGCGGCCGACGAGCCGGACCTTCCGATGGCGGGAAACCGGCCGAACGCCATTGACAGACGCTGAGCGGGCACAGCCCGCACCGCGGCGTCCGAGCGGTGCACACCGTGGCGCCCAGTTCCATCAGCGCCGCTGAAAACGTATGTGCTGAAGAATCTTTGGGCAGCAACGCCGACACGTCGGCGTGATCGCGGACGGCGGATGCCGCCGCGGCGTCGGCGCGTCCGTGCACGGCACGCGCCACCACCCGGCGCACATTGGTGTCGACCACCGGGACCGCCTGCTGGTAGGCGAAGCACGCCACCGCGCGGGCGGTGTAGCTGCCGACTCCGGGCAGGGTCAGCAGAACGTCGACGTCGTCGGGAACGACGTCGGCGTGGTCGCGGGCGACGACGGTCGCGCACTCGTGCAGGCGTTTGGCCCGCCGCGGATAGCCGAGCTTGCCCCAGGCCCGCACGATGTCCGCGGCGCTTGCCGCTGCCGTCGCCGACGCCGTGGGCCAGCGTGCCACCCAGTCCAGCCAGATCGGCTCCACCCGCGACACCGGCGTTTGCTGCAACATGAATTCGCTGACCAGAATCTGCCACGGCGTCACGTCGGGTCCTCGCCACGGCAGGTCACGTCGCGACCAGTCGTACCAGTTCAGAAGTTCACGCTGCGTTGGTGAGAGCTTCATGGCCGCCTGCGGCAGAATGAACGCCATGCCGAATTCCACTCCGGTGACAGCATGGAAAGCACTCAAAGAGGGTAACGAGCGCTTCGTCGCCGGCCAGCCCCAGCACCCCAGCCAAAGTATGGAGCACCGCGCCAGCCTGGCCAAGGGTCAGAAGCCCACTGTGGCGCTCTTCGGCTGTGGAGACAGCCGGGTGGCCGCCGAGCTCATCTTCGATCAGGGCTTGGGCAACATGTTCGTGGTCCGAACGGCTGGGCATGTGATCGACTCCGCCGTATTGGGCTCGATCGAGTTCGCGGTAACGGTGCTTGGTGTGCCGCTCATCGTGGTCCTCGGCCACGACAGCTGCGGAGCGGTCAAGGCGACGATGGCCGCGCTCGACGGCGGCGTGCTGCCCGGCGGTTATGTCCGCGACGTCGTAGAGCGCGTGACGCCGTCGATCCTGCTGGGCCGCCGCGAAGGTCTGAGCCGGGCCGATGAATTCGAGGCACGCCACGTGGTCGAGACCGGCGCTCAGCTGATCGCTCGCTCCACGGCGATCGCCGAGCGCGTCGCTGTCGGTGAGCTGGCGATTGTGGGCGCCACCTACCACCTTGCCGAGGGCCAGGTGGTGCTGCGCCAGGTGATCGGTGACGTTGGGGAAGAACCCGCCGACGCGTCTTAGTTCGACTACCGCGGCGTGACGAGGCCGTGGTAGGGGCGCCTAAAGTTCAGCCAGATTCGATGTGCAAACGGCTTCATAGGTCGTTGCCGGCGTAGGACTGGTTGAAGCTCTTGTTGGCCAATGGAAAGTCGGGGACGATCGTGTCGGTGATCGCGACGGGCAGCGCCGGCCAGTTGAACCAGGACGGGTCGACGATCTTGGCACGGGTGAGGCGAGCCTGCGAGCCTGAGGTTCCGTCGATTTCGACGCGATGCACGATGGTGCCGCGCCAGCCTTCGACAATGCCGACGCCGCTGCGTTTTCCTGTCGTCGGCGGTATCTCGACGACATATTCGGTTGGGCCGGTGTGGGCTTCAGTCAGATTGGCGGCCAATTCAGCAGACGCTGCGAATTCGTCACGGCGCACCGTGTAGCGGGAGAGCACATCGCCGGCGGTTGAGCCGGCCTCGATGACCGGCAAGGCAGTGGTCGGGTGCTCTAGGCGCGCGTCGGTGCGCACACCGCTGGCCCGCGCCACGTAGCCCAAGCAGCCGAGGGCGCGCGCATCCTCCGACTTCAACACCGCGGTGCCGGCGAAACGGTCGTGCACCACGGTATTCGCGAGCGTAAGCGCGGCGACCTCGGCCATGTCGCCGGCGATGGATCGCAGCTCGGCGGCGTCGGGCAGACCGCGCAGCACCACCGCGCCCGGCCGGATTGCCCCGCGCAGCAGCCGGTGCCCGGTCACCGCGGCGTTGAGCCGCAACAGCTGTTCGCGGATGCGTTGGGCGTGCGCGTTTGCCAGCGCGAAACCGACGTCGTTGGCGAGTGCACCGAGGTCGGCGGCGTGATTGTAGAGCCGTTCGAGTTCGATGAGCAGGGCCCGCATCCGGTGCGCCTCGTCGGGCAACTCGATCCCGAGGGCGTCTTCCACAGCCAGGCTGTGCGCCGTCGCATGCGCGGCTGACGTGTCGCCGCTAACGCGTTCCGCGAGTTCGACCGCATCGCCGGCGTCGCGGCCGGCGAACAGTTTCTCAATGCCCCGGTGGACGAACCACAGCCGTGCTTTGAGGCGCAGCACTGTCTCACCGACGACCGAGAACCTGAAGTGTCCGGGCTCGATCAGCCCGGCGTGCACGGGTCCGACAGGGATCTCGTAAACCCCGGGCCCCTCCACAACGAGAAACGGGAACCCCCCGGTGTGCTCGAAACCCGGTGGTGGCCCCGCATGGTCGCGCATAGGATGCCAATCCTGTGGCCAGTGGGCGTGTCGCACCAGACGGCGTGGCCGTGGATGGCCGATCGGGCGAATTCCGTACAGGTCAGCCATTTCCCGCTCGAACCGGCCGAGCGGAAACGACAGGTAGTCCATCGACGGCAGCGCCGGATCGTCAGCCGCCACTTGATATTCCAGCTCGATTCTGCGGTCGGGTCGACCGGCGAGGAAGAGGTAGACGATCCGCAGCGTGTCGCCGTCGTCATGCGCCGCCGCCAGCCCGAGGCGGAAACCAGTCGCGAGCAGTTGTTCGGTCATGCTCGACAGTTCGGACCCGGACAGCTTATGCCGCACGAGTATCGGACTCACGGAATCGCTCCGACATTGCTTGCGGCGGCGCCGAATAGGTTCGTCAGCGGCCCAGCGCTGATGCCGAGCGCAACGGAGGCGGCGATGCCGACGAGCAATGCTCCGGCGACTGTCACCGGCGCGGTGATCGGCGGCCCGGCGGTGGCCGGGGCACCCAACAGCATCCGACCCGAATTACGCGCCAAGGCGGCGAAGCCGATAACGAGCAGCAGCGACGCCGCCGCGAGCGCCCAGGCCAGGCGCGCGTCGGCCAGCGACCGGGCAATGGCCAATTCGCTGGCGAACATCGCGAACGGTGGCAGGCCAAGCAGCGCGACCAGGCCGACCGCGAACGACACGCCGATCAGCCGCGAGCGCCGCACCACGCCGGTGATGTCGGCGATCGCCGTCGAATCGTGTGCGGATTGCAGTTGGCCGCCGGCCAGGAAAAGGACCGTCTTGCCAAGTCCGTGTGCGAGCACGTGCAGCAGAAGCGCCGTGATCGCCGCGGTGGTCCCGGCGGCGGTTGCGACTGCGATCAGGCCCATGTTCTCCATCGACGAATACGCCAGCATCCGTTTGATGTCCGGCGTGATGGTCAACATCAGGACCGCGACTAACAACGTCGCCAACCCGACCACGAGCAGTCCGGCGCGCAAGAACGCGGGCCCGGCGGCCGCGTCGATGATCGGCTTGACCCGGATCAGCACCGAAAAAGCGACCGACAGCAACACCCCGCTCATGAGCGCGGAAACCGGCGCGGGCGCCTGGCTGTGGGCATCGGCCAGCCAGGTATGAAACGGGAACAGGCCGGCTTTGGCGCCGTATCCGATCAGCAGAAGTCCGCCGGCCAGGCGGGCGACCCCGGGATCGAGGCCGCTGGCGCGGGCAGCCAGCACATCGAGGTCCAGCGCGTTATCGGCGAGGGCGCCGGCGTGGCGAGCGGCGAAGTACAGCAGCACCGTGCCAAGGAACGCCATCGCGATGCCGACCGAGCAGATCACAACGTACTTCCAGGTCGCCTCCAGGGCGCTACGGGTGCGGCGATGGCCGACCAGGAACGCGGTGAGCGATGGTGGTGGCCTCGATCGCCACCCAGATGACACCGATGTTGTTGGCGCACAACGCAACAACCATTGCTGCCAAAAATGCCGGGACCAGGAAGCCGTACAACCGCGCCCCTCGTGCGTCGGTATGGCCGTGTGCGATTTCGGCGTCGATGTATCCGATGCTCGCCCAGCTGGTAAGCGTGCCGACCACCCCGATGACGATCAGCATCGCGGCGGTCAGCGCGTCGGCGCGCAGCAATCCGCCCAGCGCGAGATGCGTGGCTGCCTGCACCCGGAATGCGAGCACTGCCCCGCAGACGAGCACGGTGACGGCCGCCAGCACGGTCAGCGCCGCGCTGGCCCGTCGCCACCCCGCCACCAGGTTGACGATGGACGCGGCCACGGGGGCAAGGATCGGCGCTAGCAGCAGTGCGGTCATCAGTCGTGCAGTTCCCGCAGGGCGTCCAGGTCGGCGTTACCGAATGTCCGGCGCATCCGGCCGGTGAGCACGCCGATCACGATCACCGCGAACAGCACATCTAGCGACGCGCCGAGTTCGACGATCATCGGCACGCCCGCCGTCAGCAGAAACGCGGTCGCGGCAATCCCGTTGTCCAGCATGAGAAATCCCGCTGCCTGCGAGACCGCGTGACGTCTCGTCGTCATTACGAACAGCGCGATGAACACCACCGCGAAGGCGGCCGGCACGGCGTCGGCGGTGGTGCTCGGCTGAAGGTCCGCAACCGGCCGGGCGATGGCGAAGGCGACGATGGTCAGCAGCGCGGTGATCAGCAATGAGCTGGCGGTGTTCACGAACGGCGTCGCCTCGCGCTGGTCTTGCTGCTCGGCGGCCACCGCTCGGGCCAGCAGCCACGGCAGAATCGCTGTCCGCAGGGCAAGTATCGCGACGCCGACGAGGATCAGCGTCGTGTCGTCGTCGTGGATTCCGCGCACGATCGGAATCGCAGCCACCGCGGCGCCCTGCCACGCCAGCAGACGGGTGATCGCGCGCAGACTGCGCCGCCACACGACGAGCACTGCCGTGAGCATCAGCGCGCCGGCAGCGAAGTCGATCAGGATGGCAAAGTTTGCGTCGGTCATGTGCGCCACCCCCTATGCCGCCGCGGCGAAGAAGTTCGCTGAGGTCACCGCCAGCAGTGCGAGCAGAAATGAGCCCGCGAGCAGTTCGGGCACCCGGAACAGCCGCAGTTTCGCCATGAATACCTCCGCCGTTGCGAGCAGCACCGCCAGCACAGCGACCTTCGCGACGATCGCTGCGACGCCGATCGCGACGTCCACGCCACCGGGATGCGCGCCCGCGATTCCCCACGGCACAAACAGATTCGCCAGCAGCGCCAGCAGCACGGTCAGCCGCATTCCGGCGGCCCACTCGACCAGAGCCAGCCGTGGACCTGCGTACTCGAGCACCATCGCTTCGTGCACCATCGTCAGCTCCAGGTGCGTGGCCGGGTTGTCGACGGGCAACCGACCGGTCTCGGCGATGATGACGATGACCAAGGCGACGAAGGCGAGCACTCCGGCCAGCGACGCCACGTGGTCCGGGGTGGTCGATCGTGTTCGCCACCAGCGCACCGAGATTCGCCGATCCGGCCGGAATCGACAGCGCGAAACACCGTAGCAGGATGGTGGGCTCGACCAGTGCGGCGATGGTGATCTCGCGGCTTGCGCCCATGCCGCCGAACGATGTGCCGGTGTCAATGCCGGCCAGCGTCAACGCGACGGTGCCCAGAAACAGCAGGCCGACGACGGTGAACAGGTCGGCGCTGGGATCCAGCGGCGACCCCGTCGCAACCAACGGTGCGATCGCGGCGATCAGCAGCGCCGTGCCGGCGACGACCGCCGGTGCGGCCGCGAACACCGACCGTTGTGCCCATGCGGTGTGATCTGTTGTTTGCCAAGCTGTTTGCGTAAGTCGCGCCACGGCTGTAGGACCCCGCCGCCGGCGCGGCCTTCGACAGCGCCCGCACCTGACGGGTCACGCCGATGACCAGCGGAGCGCCCAGCCATGACCGCGAGGAGCTGCACGGCGCTTGCGAGATAAGACATCTCGTTCATCTGGCCACCACCAGGATGATCAGCACGCCCAGCGCGCCGTATGCGAGGTAGACGTGAACGCTTCCGGTGTGGGCGCGCCGCACCACCGCTGCGGCCGTCGCTATCAGGCGGATCACGGGTTTGTAGAGCCACTCTTCGAACGCGTCGACGATCTGGGCCCGATAGGTAACGTGCAAGGCCAAATACCGTGACTCTTCATGGGGCGTGATCTCGATGTCGGTGTCCGGGCGTAAGACGTCGTCGAAGACCCGTTGCAGTGGCTCAGCGAACGATGTCGCGGTGTACTGCATCCGTGCGGTGAGATCCTCAGCGCCGCAGGCCCATAGCGGCAAGGCGGCCGGCGCCGGGCGCTGACGCGAGCGCCACTGCGTCAGCATGACCACAGCTACCATCAGCTAACGCCAGGCCGGCGGCGATCACGCCGGGGGATATCGATCCCTGGAGACCGGGCAGGCGCACCACTGTTCCGAGACCGGTGAACTCGATGTGCGCGGCCGCGGGCAACGTCTCCAGGACCCTGCGCAGCGCTGGCGCGATCACGACCGGGGCCACCGCCAGCACCAGGCACGCGAGCGCGGCGACTGTCATGCCGGCGAGCATGCTTGCCGGTGCCTCGCGCGCGTCAGCGGCCGCCGATCGAGCGTGGCCGGGCCAGGAATCCGATGCCGAACGCCTTGACCATCGCGGCTACACCCAAGCCCGTGGTTAGCGCGACCGCGCCGACCGCCAGCGGCGTCGCGAGCGCGACGAGGTGTTGATGGCCGGGCGTGGTGTGAATCAGCGATTGGACCAGCAGCCACTCGCCGACGAAGCCGGCTCCCATCGGCAACCCCGAAGCCCCGAGTGCGGCCACCCCGAACAGAATCGTGGTCGCCGGCATCCGGCGGGCCAGTCCGCCCAGCAGATCCAGGTCTCGCAGTCCGGTGGCCGCCAGAACAGACCCGGCGCCGAGGAAACCAAGGCACTTGAATGCCGCGTGCGCGGCCAAGTGCAGCATCGCTGCAGCCATCGCGACGGTTGCGGCCGCGTGCATGCCAGAGCCTGCAAGCAGCGTGGCCGCACCCAGTGCCAGCGTGATCAAACCCATGTTCTCACTGGTCGAATAAGCAAGCAGCCGTTTGAGATCGGTTGCTACACAGGCTTGTAACACGGCGTAGAGCGCGGAGAACCCGCCGATGATCAACAGAGTCAGACCCCACCAGCGCGGGCCCGGACCGAGCAGCTGCAGGTCGAACCGGACGATGCCGTAGACGCCCAAGTTGACCATCGCCGCGCTCATCAGCGCCGACACCGGACTCGGCGCCTCCGGATGGGCGCGAGGAAGCCAGGCATGCAGCGGCAGCAAGCCCGCCTTCGAGCCAAAGCCGGCGATGGTGAGCAGAAACACGACGGTGCGTGCGCTTTCAGGCACCCGAGTCAGTTGCGTAAACCGGTCCGCGTGGCCGGCAGCTGACAGCAGCATCAGTCCGACCAGGATCGCCACGAATCCGAGCTGCGTCATCACCGCGTACAGCAGGCCGGCCGAGCGCACCGCGGGGCGGTCGTGATCGGACAACACAAGCACCAGCGAGGCGATCGCCATCAGCTCCCACGCGAGAAGGAAGGTCGTCACCGATCCTGCGGCGGGAACCAGAAGCATCGCCGCGGTGAACAGCGGCAGCACCGCCCGTGCGAGTGGGTTCATGTGCCGCGCATAGCCGATCGAGTAGATGCCAACCGGAATTGCGACCGCACCGGTGAGCGCCACGAAGAAGCCGCCGAGTGGATCGAGTTGGAGCCAAACGCCCGACAGGGGCAGCAGCCAGCCGATGTGCGTCGAGCGTATTGCGCCAAACAATCCGGCGACACCTGCCCACACTCCGACCACGCCAACAAGCGAGGTCAGTGCTCCGGCCAACGTGGCTCCGAAGGCATTGTGTGCCATGATGGCTGGCGCAGGTCGCGATTCAGCAGGAAGGGTCGTGGTCACTTCCCGGTCACCGACCGCAAGCCCGCGACGATGTCGCTCGGCGTCGGCGGACATCCCGGAATCTCGACGTCGACGGGCATCACCTCACCCACCGCGCCGACCACGCCGTACGCGTCCCTGAAAACACCCCGGTTCAACGCGCAATCTCCGCACGCGATCACAACCCGCGGCAGGGGTGTGGCCTGGAGCGTATTTCGCAGCGGCTCAAGCATATTGCGGGTGACGACGCCGGTCACGAGCAATGCATCAGCGTGCCGGGGCGAGGCCACCAGCCGCGCGCCGAACCGTTCGGCGTCATACACCGGTCCGAATGCTCCCGAGATCTCCACCTCGCAGCCGTTGCACGAACCCGCGTCGACGTGGCGGATCGAAAGCGATCGGCGCACCCCAGCAGGCGGTTTCACCACGGATTCCGGCCGCGCCGGGGGCGGCTCGACGACGCGGCCGACCCGGAGGATCTTGCCGATCCAGCCCATTGCCCTACTCCGCCGCTCCGCCGGCGCGCAGGTCCTCCAAGACGGCGATCCGATCGCTCAACATGCGCGTCAGCACCTTGCGCGCCACGGCAAGCAGCTCGGCGATGTCCGGCGACGCGATCGAATAGATCACGTTGTTGCCGTCTTTGCGGGCATCGACCACACCCGCCCGTCTCAGCACGCCCAGTTGCTGAGACAGATTGGACGACTCGATTCCGATTTCCGACGCCAGCTCGCCGACTGATTGGTCTCGCACTGCCAGCAGTTCCAAGATCCGCACTCGCGCCGGATGGCCGAGCGTCTTGAAGAACTCGCCTTTGAGCTTGTAAAGCGGTTGCGGATCCACGGCACTCCTGAAGATCTCTCAATTCCTGCAATCGATCAATTGAAGACTTTATCAAATAGCAGGATAAGAGTGTTCGGGGGGCCGGCCGACGCCTAACCCCCAGTCGAATACCGCGGTGTGACCAGGCCGTGGTCGTAGGCGTAGACGATGGCAGCGGCGCGGTCGCGCAGTTGCAGCTTGACGAAGATCCGGCCGATGTGGCTTTTCACGGTCAGCTCGGAGATGCAGAGCTCGTCGGCGATCTCGGTGTTGGAGCGGCCCTGACCGATCAGCCGAAGCACGTCGCACTCGCGCGCGGTCACCTCGGCAACCGGATCGGATCTCTGCTCGCCGGCGACGCGGCGATATGTGGTCAGCACCCGTGACGTGACCGCCGGGTCGAGGTAGCTGTCGCCGAGGGCGACTGCCCGCACGGCCCGGATCAACTCCTCTGCCGACGAATCTTTGAGCACAAATCCCGAGGCGCCCGCACGCAATGCGCCGGACAGCAACTCGTCGTCGTTGAACGTGGTCAATGCCAGCACCGGTGGCGAGCCGGCTGCGGAAAGTCTGCGGGTGGCCTCGATTCCGTCGACTCGCTTCATCCGCAGATCCATCACCACCACGTCGGGCCGGTGCTCGTCGACCGCTTCGCCACCTCGTCGCCGTCGCCGCATTCGGCGACGATGACGAATCCATCCTTGCGGCGCAGGATCCTTCGCAGCCCGGACCGGACAAGTTCCTGATCGTCGACCAGCAGCACCGTGATCTCGGGGGCGGTCATCTCAGCGTCCACACCGCCAGGTTTGCGGGCCCGAATCGTTCAGCGGGATCTCGGCGCGTACCGACCATCCCTGACGGCACGGCCCGGCGTCGAGTATCCCGCCGAGCAGTTCGACTCGCTGGCGCATGCCCGCCAAGCCGCGTCCGCTCTGCGACGGCGACGCGGCGGGTACGGTGACCGGCACCTCGTTGATCACCGACAGTGATGCCGTCGATGCCGAAATCGACACGCCGACATCAGTTTTGGATGCCAACGCATGTTTGGCGATATTAGCCAGCGACTCCTGGGCGATGCGGTACAAAGCCAGACCCACCGCGGCCGAGACCTGCTCGGCCCGGCCTTCGGTGCGCAGCGTGACGGGCAGCCCGGCCGACACGAAATCGTCGATGAGGTCTGGGATATCGGCGATGCCGGGCTCGGGAGCCATGCTGGACGGGCCGGCCTCGAGCAGACCTACCGTGCGCCGGATATCGGCCATCGCCT
The DNA here is from genome assembly GCA_963815995.1 of uncultured Actinomycetota bacterium. GTDB lineage: Bacteria > Actinomycetota > Actinomycetes > Mycobacteriales > Mycobacteriaceae > Mycobacterium. Next base: position 394,998 of record CAWFIR010000015.1, on the reverse strand, counting down.
GGCGGCCAAGGCGCTCGGCGTCGACCAGTGCCTCGACCGCATCGTCGATGTCGCTGTCCTGCTGCAGGGCATGCCGCGCTCCTGTGACGTGCAGCAGTGTCACCGAAAGCGAGTGCGCAATGACGTCATGCACCTCGCGGGCAATGCGGCGCCGTTCGTCGGCAGCGGCGTGCTCGGCAAGGTCGGCCTGCAATTCCTGCTGCTTGACCAGCAGTTGGTGTTGCGTGCGCATCTGGTAGCCGACCAGCCAGCCCAGCCCGACGAAGCCCAGGTACAGCGCCACCCCGTCGAGCCGGTGGGTGGCCGCAGCGGCCACCAACAGCGACACCGCCGACGCGAAGGCAAACGCGCCCCACCGCGGCGGTGTCAGCGACGCGACACATCCCACCATCAACACCAACAGCAGTGGCGCCAAGTCGGTTGCAATCGGGGTCGCGGTCGCGAACAGCAGGATGGCGGTCGACATCCACCACGTCATGGCGACCACGAGCGGGTTGAACTTTGCGCCGACGAGTACGAAGAGCGCCAGTTGCGCGAGGGCCAGCACCGCCGCGACCGCGCACGCGGGCACGCCGGCGTCGTTGCGCTGCACGGTCGATCCGATCAGCGTGAGCACCAACGCCGACTGGATCGCCACGACGAACAGCCACGAGTACGGCTCCGGGATCAGCTTCGAGCGCTTCCGGACCCAGTTACGCGCATACTCGCCGACCCGCGTCATCGGCCCATCGTAGAAGGGTTTGTCGGCGCATACATCCTGCTGTAGCAGGTGTTCGACTCCGACCGTGGTAGGAGGCCGAAAACCGAACCGCGGCACGATGTCGAGGCCGCGCAGTTTCCATAACGTGGCCGACATGACATGGCAAGAATTGCACGAGCGGATGGATTTCATGGCCGACCTCATCGAGCCGTGTCGCCGAAAACCCGGAATCGGCAACCAATTTCGACGACAACCGGGCGACCATCGAGCGACTCTTCGGGAGCGAAGAGGGCCTACTGCTCTCGCTTCAACACCGCTGGATGACCGCGCTGACAGCGAAGCTCGATCAGGCCGCCGATGACGACATCCCGGCCGAACAGGCGCGTGCCGAACTCGCCATGCGGTTGCCCGGACTGCGGGCGCTGCTCGATGAAGCGGCCCGTCGATCGATTCGAATCCGCAGTCGGCAACACGACGAGCAGCGCATCGTCGAGTTGCACGGTGGCGTCGTGTCGATACAGCAGACCGTTGCCTGAGCTGCTCGCGCCCGCTGCCCGGTTCATCAGCCGCTACGCCGCGGTTGTGCTACTGGGCTGGGTCGTCGTGGCCGCCGTGGGAAACCTTGCGGTGCCACAGTTGGAGCGGGTCGTCGCGACACACGCCCGGTCGTTCATGCCGACGGATGCGGCCAGCGCCGTCGCGGCCAAACGGTCCGCTGAACTATTCGGTGGCGCACCCAGTAACAACCTCGATTACGTTGTGCTGGAGCGTGATCAGCCTCTGCGACCGGCTGATCGCGGCTACTACGACAAGCTGGTGACGGCATTGCGGGCCGACGCCGAACATGTCTACTCGGTCACCGACCTGTGGGCGGACCCGGTGACCAGGTCGGCGGCGCAGAGCCGCGACGGCAAGGCGGCGGATCTGATGGTTCGGTTGTCCGGAATGCTGGGCACCGCGCAGGCCGGCGATTCGGTCGCCGTCGTCCGCGACACGGTGCAGCGACTCGGCCCGCCGCCTGGCCTGCATGTGTATGTCACCGGTCCGGGCAGCACGCTCACCGACGAGTTCGCGGCGATCGATCACCAGATGCTGTTGATCACCGCCGCGACGGTGCTGGTGATCATGCTGTTGCTGCTCATTGTCTACCGCTCGCCGGTTGCCGCGGCGATCCCGCTGATCTCGGTGGGGCTGGCGCTGGCGGTGGCCCGCCCACTGGTCGCCTTGCTGGGCGACCACGGCGTGGTGGAGGTGTCGCTGTTTTCTGTTGCGCTGGTTGCGGCGATGATCCTCGGTGCCGGAACCGATTACGCGATCTTTCTGATCGGCCGTTACCACGAGGGCCGCCGCCGCGGTGTTGACCCGTCCGCGGCACTGGCCGGCGCCTACCGTGGCGTGGCACCGGTCGTCATCGGCTCGGCGCTGACCATGGCAGCGGCGTTGGCGTGCTTGAGTCTGGCCAAGGTGGGCATGTTTCGAAGCACCGGAATACCCTGCGCGATAGGTGTTTTGGTGGGTATGGGTGCCGCTCTCACGCTCACACCGGCGCTGATCGGTTTGGCCGGCCGGCGCGGCCTGCTGGAACCGAGGCGATCGGTGATCGCCCGCCGGTGGCGTCGTATCGGTGTCGTGGTCGCCCGCTGGCCGGGACCTGTCCTGGTGGTCAGCGGTGGGTTCATCGCCGTCTTGATCCTGCCGCTGGCCGGTATGCGGACAGGCTGGAACGAACCGGCAGCCACGCCGGTCGGGGCCGAATCCAACAGTGGCTATATGGCTATGGCTCAACATTTTCCGGCAAACCGGCTGTTGCCCGACGTTGTCACGGTGGAAGCCGACCACGATCTGCGCAACCCCGCCGGCCTGATCGCAGTCGAGCGAATCACCCGCCAGGTGATGGCCATTCCCGGGGTTCGAATGGTGCAGTCGGCCAGTCGGCCGGCCGGCACGGTTCCAGAGGAGGCGACACTGAGTTACCAGGCCGGATTGATCGGTCGCCAATTCGGCGACCAGATGGATGCGGTCGTGCAGCGTTTTCGACGGGTTGGCGATCTGGACGCGATCCTGTCGCAGATGACCGCCGCGCTCGACCAACTGAATCGTGGGATGCAGGGCAGCGCTGGCGGCCTGCATGAGATCGGCTCGGGCGCCGACGATATGCGCGCCGGCATCGACGGCATCCGCGACAACGTCGACGCGGTGTCGGGATACCTGACCCCGCTGCGAAACTTCGTCGACACCACTCCGGACTGCCCGGCCAACGCGATCTGCTCACTGGTGTCCCGTGTGGTCCAGCCCGTTGACAGCGTCATCCGCAGCTCGAGCGAATTATCCAGCGGGGCAAACAAACTGACATCTGGGTCGGGAACAGCGACCACGGCGTTCGCCGGCATGCCGCAGGCGCTGCAGTCGATGCGCGACGTGCTGGGCCAGGCAAAGGCAGCTGCCGGCGAGTTACGTGGCGTCACCGATTCGATCGGTCCGCAGGTGCGCCAGGTGTCGGACTATCTGCGCGAGCTCGACGCGGGCTTCCGTGGCAGCGCCGCGAGTGGGTTCTACCTGCCCGATCGTGCGCTGTCCGATCCGCGGTATCGGCAGGCGCTGAACGACCTGGTCTCCTCAACCGGCCGGGTGACGTATCTGCTGGTCTTCGGTGATGGACAGGAATGGGGTACCGACGGCGCGCTGCGCGCTCGGCAGATCCAGACCGCCATTGCCGAGGCGACCAAAGAGGGGACCTTGACCCCGGTGTCGGTCGGCCTGGCCGGGGTCGGCCCGGCTACCCGCGACCTACAGGACCTGGTGCACGGCGACATCGTCTTGCTGGTCGGCGCGACGCTGGCGCTGATTTTTCTGATCGTCGCGATGATGTTGCGCAGCCCGGTGGCTGCGGTCGCGGTGGTCGGCACAGTCATCGTGTCGTTCGCCTCGGCACTGGGTGTCAGCGTGCTGATCAGTCAGCAGCTGTTCGGCCAGCCGCTGCACTGGGCGGTGGCACCGATGGCATTCATCGCCTTGGTCGCGGTGGGGGCCGACTACAACCTGCTGTTGGCCATGCGGATCCGTGAGGAACTGCGCGCCGGCATCAAGACCGGCGTCATCCGGGCGTTCGCGGCAACCGGCGGCGTCGTGACCACTGCGGGCATCGTCTTCGGAATCACGATGTTCGCGCTGGTCGGCAGCACGGTGCTCAGCATCGAGCAGGTTGGCTTGACGGTCGGGATCGGCCTGTTGCTGGACACCCTGCTGGTTCGGACTTTCCTGATGCCGTCGTTGGTTGCCCTGCTCGGTCGCTGGTTCTGGTGGCCGGTCCTGCCCAGTCGATTCTCGGACGCGCGGAGGCCTCAACCGATTGCCACGGGATCGCCGTCTTCAGCTAACTGGGCGACACGCCGAGCTTGGTCGGCCGGGTCGACGTGACCTGGCCTTACCGTGTGAATGTGCTGGATCTGGAACCGCGAGGCCCATTGCCGCCAGAGATTTACTGGCGACGCCGGGGATTGGCGATTGGCGTTGCGGTCGTCGTAATCGCCATCGTCGTAGCGATCATCGTCGCGGTCATGAGCGGAAACGCCGGCGCCAACACCTCCGACGCCGCAGCCAAGAAGCCAACCCAGGCCGGGCAGGGCGCACCGGGATCCAACCCCGAGGTCAAGACGCCGGTGGAGCCGCCGGCCGGTCAGAACACCGACCAGCCGGCCGAGACGCCGACGGCCGCTGTGCAGCCGCCACCGGTACTCAAGGAGGGCGACGACTGCCCCGACTCGACGCTGGCCGTCAAGGGGCTGACGAACGCGCCGCAGTACGCGATCGGCGATCAGCCGAAGTTCGTCATGGTCGTCACCAATATCGGGCTGGTGGCCTGCAAGCGCGATGTGGGCGCCGCAGTGCTGGCCGCCTACGTCTATTCGCTGGACAACAAGCGGTTGTGGTCGAACCTGGACTGCGCGCCGTCCAACGAAACCCTGGTCAAGACCTTTGCACCCGGCGAACAGGTGACCACTTCCGTCACCTGGACCGGCATGGGGTCGGCTCCGCACTGCCCGCTGCCGCGGCCGGCGATCGGGCCCGGTACCTACAACCTCGTCGTGCAGCTGGGCAACCTTCGCTCGCTGGCGGTTCCGTTCATCATGGCTCCGCCGCTGCCTCCCGGTGCCGCGCCGCCTCTTCCGCCGCCCGGATTGCCCGGCCTGCCGGGACCGGGACCGCTGCCCGGTCCACCACCCGCCCCGGGCGGCTGAGCTAGCTCAGCGGATCGCCGATGGTCGATTCGGCCAACTGCGACAGTCCTTCTCGCACGTGGCGGGCCCAGATTTCGCCGATGCCTTCCACGGCTTCCAGGTCGCCCGCGCTGGCCGCCAGCAGGCCCTGCAGCGAGCCGAACTCGCGGACCAGCCGGTCGGCGTGGGCGAACTGTAGCCGCGGGATTTCCGACATCGCACGGTAGCCGCGCGAACTCACCGCGGAGTCTTGAGCTTCCGCAGTCGACGGGTAACCGAAAACCCTTGCCATCGTGGTGAAGTCGAGCAACTCGGCGTCAGACATGGCATCCAGCTCGTCGAGCGTGACCGCAACCTCGGCCTTCGACAACGGCTCGGGGTTGGCGTGGTAGTCGCGCACGACCAACTCGCGAGAAGCCTCGTTGCCGCCGAGCAGTTCTTCGAGCTGCAGCCGCAGTTGGCGTCCGTCGGTGCCCAGCTCGACGACCTCGTTGTCCAGTTCCACGCCGATTCGGCGGACCAGTTCGAGCCGCTGTACCACCGTCATCACGTCGCGGAGCGTCACGAAGTCTTCGATCTCGGCCCTCGACAGCTGCCTGCTGACCTCGTCGAGCCGTGTCTTGTACCGCTCCAGCGTGGCGAGGGCCTGGTTGGCCCGCGACAAGATGGTGGACGAGTCGGCCAGCACATGGCGCTCACCGCAGTAGTAGACGGTCACGATGCTCATCGAGTGGCTGACCGAGATCACCGGGTAGCCAACCTGGCTGGCGGCCCGCTCGGCCGAACGGTGCCGGGTACCGGATTCGTCGGTGGGTATCGACGGGTCCGGCACCAGTTGCACGTTGGCCCGCAGGATGCGGCTGCCGTCGGTGGACAGCACCACCGCGCCGTCCATCTTGCACAGCTCACGCAGCCTGGTCGGCGCGTACCGCACGTCGAGGGAGAAGCCGCCGTCGCAGATCGTTTCGACGCTGTCGTCGTAGCCGAGGACGATCAGTGCGCCCGTCCGGCCACGCAGGATGCGTTCCAGGCCGTCGCGCAGCGCGGTGCCCGGCGCAAGCCGCGCCACGGCCTCACGCAAGGAGGGCCGCTGTTGGCGCCGCTGAGCCGTTCGTCGTTGGCTTGCCGATTGTCATCACCAGTCATTCTGCTCCGTGGGTGCGGAGTCCGGACGATGTGGTGGATTCTGGGCCCTGTCGCGGTGCCCGGCGATGTCGAGCACGTGCTCGAGGGCAGCGGCGATGGTGGGCGCTTGCAGCGTCTTCAAACCCGGCGGCACAGCCTCCCGGCCCAACGGAATCAGTGCCGTGGTGAACCCCTGCCGAGCCGCTTCGGCCAGCCGCCGCTCCATGCCGCTGACTCGCCGCAGATCGCCGGCCAACCCGACCTCACCGATCATCACCGCGGTGGCCGGGAGCGGCAGGTTCACGTACGCCGACGCCAGCGCGACCGCCACTGCCAAATCCGACGACGGATCGGTCAGCCGCATGCCGCCGACGGTGGACAGGTACACGTCGTTGACGGCGATCTTGAGCCGGGCGTGTTTTTCCAGCACCGCGGCGATCATCGCGGCGCGCGCGTGGTCGATCCCGCTGACGGCGCGGCGCGGTGAATTGCCCGTCGGCGTGGCCAGCAGCGCCTGGATTTCGCCGACCAGCGGACGCTTTCCGTCGAGCGTCACGGTGATCGCGGTACCCGCGACAGGCTCCGGTCGCTGATCCAGAAAGAGCCCGGAAGGGTCAACGACACCCTCAATCCCGTTGTCCTGCAGCACAAAACAACCGACCTCGTCCGCGGCGCCGTAACGGTTCTTCACGCCGCGGACCATGCGCAGCAGCGAGTTCCGGTCGCCTTCGAAGTGCAGCACCACGTCGACCAGATGTTCCAGTGAGCGGGGGCCGGCAATAGCCCCGTCCTTGGTGACGTGGCCGACGAGAATCAATGGCACACCAGTGGTTTTCGCCGCGGCGGTCAGCGCACTGGTCACCGCGCGCACCTGAGTGACACCACCGGCGACGCCGTCGGTGCCGGCGCTGCACATGGTCTGCACCGAGTCGACGACGACCAACGTCGGCTGCACCGCCTCGATATGACCAAGTACCGCATGCAGATCCGACTCGGCGGCCAGATAAAGCTCTTCATGGCTGCAGCCGGTCCGATCGGCGCGCATCCGGATCTGGCCGCGCGACTCCTCGCCGGACACATACAGCGCGCGCCGCCCGGACGCCGCCCATTCGTGGGCGACCTTGAGTAACAGCGTCGACTTGCCTACTCCGGGATCGCCTGCGAGCAGCGTGACCGAGCCGGGCACGACGCCTCCACCGAGCACGCGGTCGAGTTCGTCGATCCCGGTGGGGCAGTGCCGGGTGCCGTCAGGCTCGACGGAGCTGATCGGAATGGCGGCCGCGGACGGGCCTGCGGCGGCCCGAGTACCGCCTCGTACGGCACTGAGCACGGCCACCTCGTCGACCGAGCCCCAGGTGCCGCATTCCAGGCAGCGTCCTACCCATTTGGCGGTGACATGGCGGCATTCCGAGCAGCGGTACTGCGAACGTGCCTTGGCCACCCGGTGACGGTATCCGGCTGGTGTGACAGATCAGCGGAGGTTAGGCCGGCCCCGGCGATTCGTGGTGCGGCGCGCTTTCCGGCGCTGAAATCGGCACTCCCACGCTGACGCTGCCGGCCTTCTCGAAATTGAAGGTGAAGTCGTAGTTCGGACCGTTGGTGATCGGCTTGCTCAGTGCGACGGTCGCCTTGAGCGCGTCTGCGTTCTCCGCGGCGCCGTCGGATTTCTTGCTCTGGCTGTTCTGAGTGCCGACGAACAGCGCGCCACTGGCGTGCAGGGTGGGGTCGCCGGTCACGGTGACTTTGCCGATGTCGGTGGTGATGCCGACCAGCTTGTCAGTGATGTCCGGCGACTGGTTGACCGCGACGAGAACCAGGTCCACCGTGGTGCCCGGGCGCAGGAAGTCACCAGTCTGCAGTGCCTGAATGTGGACGTTGCGCAGCGCGACGTTGTTGATCACCGCCTGATTGCCGTCGACGGCCGACTGCTGCATGGCAGTCTGCGAAACCTGGCCGGCGCTGCAGCCGGCGATCGCGCCGGCGCCGATCACGGCACCGGCTGCCAGCGCGGCGAGCTTTGCCGAGCGACGACTCGAGCGGGATTTCGAGACGCGGTAGTCGAAGCGGTTCACTCAAAGCCTCCTGCTCGGCCCTCGAACGCCACTGCGGTTCGACTATGCACAGTAGTAGGTCGGCCCGGGCCGCGAAACCGCAGGGCATCAGAGTCGGATTCGAGCAGCGCAACAGCAACTTTGACGCCTCGAAGAGCTCACAACTCCAGCCCCCCGGGCGCCGCCGAACGGGTTCGGGATGCGTCGCCACCTTGCACGAAACTCTCCGTATGTCAACCCCCTTTGCGCATGCCTGATGCCCCTGACCTGCACCGTTGTTCCGCACGTGTTGGCGCGACGTGTTAGCATGGAGGTACGAAAGGGGCTCGAAACTGATGAATTTTGCGGTCGGAGACACCGTTGTCTATCCACACCACGGTGCTGCGTTGATCGAGGCGATTGAAACCCGAACCATTAAAGGGGAACAAAAAGAATATCTCGTCTTGAAGGTGGCGCAGGGCGACCTGACAGTTCGAGTACCCGCTGATAACGCCGAGTACGTCGGCGTCCGCGATGTGGTCGGCCAAGAGGGCCTCGACAAGGTGTTCCAGGTGCTCCGCGCACCGCACACCGAAGAGCCGACCAACTGGTCCCGCCGCTACAAGGCCAACCTGGAGAAGCTCGCCTCCGGTGACGTCAACAAGGTCGCTGAAGTCGTGCGTGATCTGTGGCGCCGTGACCAGGAGCGAGGCCTGTCCGCCGGCGAGAAGCGCATGCTGGCGAAGGCCCGGCAGATTCTGGTCGGTGAGTTGGCGTTGGCCGAGAGCACCGATGAGGCCAAGGCCGACATCATCTTGGACGAGGTTCTCGCCGCCGCTTCCTGAATCAGCTGACGCGAAGGACCGGGGTTGAGCGGCACTGTCGCGATTGTCCCGGCCGCCGGGTCTGGCGAACGGCTGGCGGCCGGTGTGCCGAAAGCGTTCTTTCAACTCGACGGGGTCACCCTGCTCGAACGCGCCATCAATGGCCTGCTGAAGTCCGGTGTGGTCGATCGTGTGGTGGTCGCGGTACCCGCTGATCGCACTGACCGGGCGAAATTGATCCTGGGCCGGGATGCGACCGTCGTCGCCGGCGGAGCCAACCGCGGCGACTCGGTCGCCCGGGCGTTAGCGGCCGTGGCCGACGCAGAAGAACCTGATTTCGTGCTGGTACACGACGCTGCCCGGGCGCTGACACCGCCTGAGCTGGTGGTGCGGGTCGTCGAAGCGTTGCGAGCCGGCCATCAGGCCGTGGTGCCCGCGCTGCCGCTCTCGGACACCATCAAGGCCGTCGATGCCAACGGCGCGGTCCTGGGGACGCCGGAGCGGGCTGGTCTTCGCGCCGTGCAAACCCCGCAGGGCTTTGCCACCGAACTGTTGCTGCGTGCCTACCAGCAGGCCCGAACTGCCGATTTCACCGACGACGCGTCGCTGGTCGAGCACGTCGGTGGGCAGGTGCAAGTGGTCGAGGGCGACCCGCTGGCATTCAAGATCACCACCCGCCTAGACCTGCTGCTGGCCCAAGCGATCGTGAACCAGTCATGAGCCCGTCCCGGAAGGATCAGGCCTCCGCCCGGTCCCTCGCGGTTGTGGGTGCCGTTAGGCTTGCTGCTGCCGCCCTAACTGGCTGTCAGGGTGGGCGCTGCGTGAGGACGCATGACTTCGCCCCAGCGTTCGACACCGCGAGTCGCAATGTTGACCGCTGCATTGTGGTCTGCGTGCCCAACGAAGCCACAACGACCACATTCAAACTTGCTCTGCGAGCATCGGTTTCGTTTATCGACATGCCCACACCTGCTACAGGTTTGCGAGGTGTAGGCAGGGTCAATCTGAACGAGCGCTACTCCGGCGACGGTGGCCTTATAAGTCAGAAATCTGCCGAATTGGGCGAACGCCCAGCCGTGCATCGTGGCCCGTTGGGGCTTACGAAGCCGTACCCGATCGCGGATGCCGCTCAACTGCTCGATGGCGACGCCGCGTCCGGTGCGTTCAGCCTCGGCCACGATGCGTTTGCTGATCTGATGGTTGACATCGGCGGCAAACCGGCTTTCCTTCCGGCGCCGCTTGCGCAAGAGGCGCCGCGCGGAGCTGGTTTTCTTTGCCTGCAACCGCCTCCGCAAGCGTGCCTGCCGTTTGCGGTAGCGGTTGAGTCGCGTGCCGGCCGTGCGGTCGCCATCGCTGGTAGTTGCAATGTTGACGATTCCCAGATCGACACCAACAAATCCGTTGACCGGGTCGGTCACTTGCGGTTCGGGCGCCTCGATGGTGGCGTACAGGAACCATTTCCCGTCGCGGTAGACCAGGTCGGTCTCGCCGATCGCGCGTGTGCGCAACGATGCCAGATCTCGCGGGGCAGCCAGAACTCGCACCCGGCGCAGCCGGCCGTGCACCGTCCAGATCGACACTGTCGCTTCCCTGTCCCCAATGGTGTTGGGGAGCAGCCACGACAGGCACCGAGCGTCAAAAGGCTGCGCTGCATCGGCACGGAAGCTGACCGGCGTCGCTTGCACTATTGCGCGCTGTTGCGATCCGGGTGGGCCGTGGTTACCAGCGGCGGTGTTCGCGCGCAACGCCGCATAGGCATCGGCCACCTTGCCAATCACCCGTATCGCCGGTTGCGCCGAGAGCCCGAACCGTGCCCGCAGCTCCGTATAGAAACGTTTCTGCGCATCATGCTTGCGGTGGACCCGCTCGGCGTGCATCTTTGCCGACAGCCAACTTGCCGCCTTGTTGCAGGCCAGCAACGTGCCCGCCAGGGCGGTCGACTCGACGTCCGTTGGCAGCATGCGCACCTTGACCACCTGCTTCACGCCCGCACCGTAACTGCGGCCACCGACATTCCTATCCATGCCGACGTCAGCGCGTCCGTGTCGATCGATATTCATGGCGCACGCCCTCGTGGGGACCGGAACGTAATGTGCGGCGGGGCCACTCATAATCGCGCGGATTGTCGCGAAATACGGGGAAAGCATCGAGGAACCGAATTAACCCGATTGGCGCGCGGCTGCGCGGGTCGCGAGAATTTGGGGAGATTTCCCATGCCCATGAACGGTCAGCCTTCTGTCCAAGGAATCCAGTGAACGCGCGAGTTGGCGTAGGCACCGATGTGCACGTCATAGAACCGGGCAGACCGTGCTGGTTGCTTGGCCTGCTGTTTCCCGACGTCGACGGCTGCGCCGGGCACTCCGACGGCGACGTGGCCGTGCACGCGCTGTGCGACGCGCTGCTGTCGGCGGCCGGATTGGGCGACATCGGCGACGTGTTCGGTGTCGACGACCCGCGGTGGGCCGGTGTCAGCGGTATGACGATGCTGCGCCACGTCGCGGATCTGATCGCACAGCACGGCTACCGCGTCGGCAACGCGGCGGTACAAGTGATCGGCAACCGTCCCAGGGTCGGGCAGCGGCGCGCTGAGGCGCAGACGGCGCTGACCGACGTGCTGGATGCGCCGGTGTCGGTGTCGGCGACCACCACCGACGGGCTGGGGCTGACCGGGCGTGGCGAGGGCCGGGCGGCAATCGCGACGGCTTTGCTGGTCGCGGTCGACGACACTGCGCGCTAGCCGCCCCGGGGCCGGCCGATCTTTCGCATCGCGGTGATCGTTTCCGTTGCTGGTGGACGCTCGCGCCGTATCCGGCGGGCTTTGTCGACGCAATCTGCTCGACGACGGCGCAGTGGTCATCGATTGCATGTCCGGCCCGGTAAGCTGGCATGTCGTGACCGATAGCGCCGACCTGCGGCTACACGACACGGCGACGGGTGCCGTGCGTGAGTTCGTGCCGATGCGGCTCGGGCACGTCTCCATTTATTTGTGCGGCGCCACCGTGCAGGGACTGCCGCACATCGGCCATGTGCGTAGCGGGGTCGCGTTCGACATCCTGCGCCGCTGGCTCAGCGCCCGGGGCTGCGACGTCGCCTTCATCCGCAACGTCACCGACATCGATGACAAGATCCTCAACAAGGCCGCCGCCGCCGACCGGCCCTGGTGGGAATGGGCGGCGACCTACGAGCGGGCGTTCTCGGCCGCCTACGACGCGCTCGGCGTCCTGCCGCCATCCGCCGAGCCGCGGGCCACGGGTCACATCACCCAGATGGTCGAGCTGATCGAGCGGCTGATCGAATCGGGCAACGCCTACGCCGGTTGCGGCGACGTCTACTTCGACGTGTTGAGCTACCCCGAGTACGGCCAGCTGTCCGGGCATCGGATCGATGACGTGCATCAGGGCGAGGGAGTCGCGAGCGGTAAGCGTGATCAGCGCGACTTCACACTGTGGAAGGGCGCCAAGCCCGGCGAGCCGTCGTGGCCTACGCCGTGGGGACGTGGACGGCCCGGCTGGCACACCGAATGCGTGGCAATGGCGCACGAGTACCTCGGTGCAGAGTTTGATATCCATTGCGGCGGCATGGATTTGATTTTCCCGCACCACGAGAACGAGATCGCTCAAAGCCGCGCGGCCGGCGACAAGTTCGCCCGCTACTGGCTGCACAACGGCTGGGTCACAATGGGCGGCGAGAAGATGAGCAAGTCGCTGGGCAACGTGCTGTCGATCCCGGCAATGCTGCAGCGCGTGCGCGCCGCCGAGCTCCGGTACTACCTGGGCAGTGCCCACTATCGCTCGATGCTGGAGTTCTCCGAGACGGCGTTGATGGACGCGGTCAACGCCTACGTCGGCATCGAGGAATTCCTGCATCGGGTGCGCACCCGGGTCGGTGCGGTCGAGCCTGGGCGGTGGACGCCGCGGTTCGCCGCCGCTCTCAACGACGACCTCGCGGTGCCGACGGCGCTGGCCGAGGTGCACCGCACCCGCGCGGAGGGCAACCGGGCGCTGGACGGGGGTGACCACGACGCCGCGCTGGCCCGCGCCGCCGAGATCCGGGCGATGATGGGCATTCTCGGCTGCGACCCGCTCGACGAGCGCTGGGAGTCACGCGACGAGACGTCGGCTGCGCTGGGCGCCGTAGACGTGCTGGTGCGCGCCGAGTTGGAGCGCCGTGAACAGGCCCGCGTGCAGCGCGACTGGAAGCTCGCCGACGAGATCCGGGACCGCCTCAAAGACGCTCACATCGAGGTCACCGACACCGGCGATGGCCCGCAATGGTCGCTGGGGACCAACGTCGATGGCCGGTAACTCCCAACGTCGCGGAGCGATTCGCAAAGCCGGCACCAAGAAGGGCCCAACTGTCGGTTCCGGCGGCCAGCGACGCCGCGGGCTGGAGGGCCGCGGAGCTACTCCGCCCGCGCACATGCGGCCGAACCACCCGGCCGCCAAGCGAGCCAAGGCACAAGCGCGCCGGCCCGCCAAACGCAAAGACGACGGTTTCGAGACCGTGCTGGGGCGCAACCCGGTACTGGAATGCCTGCGCGCCGGGGTTCCGGCGACCGCGCTGTATGTGGCGCTCGGTACCCAGGCCGACGAGCGACTCACCGAATCCGTCACTCTGGCAGCAGATTCCGGCATCGCGATCCTCGAAGTGCCACGCACTGACCTGGATCGGATGACCACCAACGGCTTGCACCAGGGCATCGCCCTGCAGGTACCGCCGTACAACTACCTGCATCCCGACGAGTTACTCAAGACGGCTATCGCCACCCCGCCTGCCCTGCTGGTCGCGCTGGACAACATCTCCGACCCGCGAAACCTCGGTGCAATCGTCCGCTCAGTCGCGGCGTTCGGCGGCCACGGCGTACTCATTCCGGAACGGCGGTCCGCGTCGGTGACGGCGGTCGCGTGGCGAACCAGTGCCGGCGCGGCGGCCCGGATTCCCGTCGCGCGCGCCACGAATCTCAATCGGACACTTAAGGATTGGGCCGATCAAGGCCTGCAGCTGGTCGGCCTCGACGCCGAAGGCGACACGATCGTCGATGACGTGGACGGTCGCCGGCCCGATCGTGGTGGTGGTCGGATCGGAGGGCAAGGGGTTGTCCCGGCTGGTTCGCCAGAACTGCGATGCGGTGGTCTCGATTCCGATGTCGGGCGTGAGCGAATCGTTGAATGCCTCGGTGGCCGCTGGCGTCGTGCTGGCTGAAATCGCCCGTCAGCGCCGGAGCTAGCCCAGCGATGGCCAGCTACCTGACGCGCGACCGTAAGATTCTCGCCGCAACCGGCACCTTCGTCGGATACACGGCGGTCATGTCTATCCTGGAACGCCGCATGCGAGCGACCGGCGGCCCGGGGATCATCCCATTTGAGTTGGGCGGAAGCGCTTTTCGCGCCGAACAGATCATGGCTCAGTGGGGGCGCCAGCGGCGAACGGGCAGCCCGCATCTCGACGTGGCTCGACTTCGGATACATGACGACTTATGGCACCCTGACGGCGCTGCTGATCGAGCGCGCTCGTCGGCGCCGCGGGCATCCGCGCTCGCTGACCTCCGTCGCGATAGTGGCCGTGGCGGGCGACGCCGTCGAAGGGGTCTCGCTGCTCAAGGTGCTAGACCGCAAGAACGTCGATAGCTATGCGCGGCTCGCGCGGGTCGCGGCCCTGGTCAAATTCGCTGCGCTGGCCGGCGCACTTGGCTACGTCGTGGCCGACGCCGCGAGCCCGTTACGCGGGTTCGCGGATCGTTGATGGAACCGACTGCTGCCCAAGGTATCCGGTTAGTAGTGTGACGATCTCGTCTTCGAGTTGCTGCGGATCGACCGGGTCGGGCGTTGCGGCGAATGGTTCAGACCCCCAGCAGCCGCGCCGAGGCCCATAGCGCCAGTACCGCGGTGACGAGGGAGGTGGGCACCGTGAACAATCCGAGACGGGTGTATTCGCCGACACTGGCCGGTACGTCGTATCGGCGTAAGACACTGCGCCACAACAAGTTCGACAGCGACCCGACGTAGGTCAGATTCGGGCCGATGTTCACCCCGATCAGCACGGCCAGCACCGCGGCCGGGCCGACCGGCGCCACCAGCGGTACCAGCACCAGTGTTGCGGGCAGATTATTGACGATGTTGGCCAGCACCGCGGCCACCACCGCGAATCCCAACAGTGCGAGCAGCCCGGAACCGGACGGCAGCACCGCGCCCATCCGCTCGGCCACGCCATTGCGCATAACCGCCTGCACGACAACGCCTAACGCGAGCACGAACACCAGAAACGGTACGTTCGCCGCACCTACGATGTCCGCCGCCGAGGTGTGCCGACGGACCAGGCTGCGTACCGCCATCACCGCGGCTCCGGCGAGCGCGGCCCAGGCCGGCGCCACCCCCGCCGCCTCGGCGACCACGAAGCCGACCAGCGTCAGCGCGACGACCACCAACGCGAATACCGGCGTCGGGGGCGCGGGCTCGTCCTGCTGGGGATCGGGTTGCACGCTGAGGTCACGGCGGAAGAACACCCGGAAGACGACGTAGACGGTGCCCACTGCGGCCAGCCACGGCAGCGTCATCAGCAGGGTGAACTTGACGAACGACACGTTGGCGGCGTGAAAGGCGAGCAGGTTGGTCAAATTCGACACCGGTAGCAACAGCGATGCGGCATTGGCCAGGTGCGCAGTGGCGTAGGCGTGCGGACGGACCGGCGCCCGCAGCCGCCGAACCGTGGTCAGCACCACCGGTGTCAGCAGTACCACCGTCGCGTCCAGGCTCAACGCCGCGGTGATGACGGCGGCGATGACGAACACCTGCCGCAGCAGCCGTCGTGAACCAACGCGTCCACGCGCCATCGCCGCCCCGGCCGCCTCGAACAGACCTTCGTCGTCGCACATCTTGGCCAACACCAGCACTGCGCCCAGAAATGCGACGACGCGCGAAAGCCGGGCCGCTTCGGTGGTCGCGTCGTGCATCGAGATCGCGCCGACGGCGATCAGCAGCACCACGGCCGGCACGGCGGCGACCGCCTCCGGCCAGCCCCGTGGACGGGCGACCGCGAACGCGAGGACAGCCGCCAGCGACAGCAGCGAAAGAACGAGCGTCAACTCAGGCCCACGGGTCTTCGCGTTGCCACACCGTCGGCATGTCCAGCGCGACGCCGTCCTGCTCGGCCAGCCTGCTCAGGACGCGCAGCGACACGTCCAGGTCGTCTGCTACATAGGGCAAGGCGCGCAACGGCTTCGACAACGGGCGGAAGAAATCGTCCCAGTGCACCAGGACCACGCGATGGGCACCCACGGTTCGTACCGTCTCTGTCCAGTAATCGACGACATACGACTCCGGTTGCACGCCGAGCAGGCCCACGCCGAGATAGACCACCTCGGCTTGGCGGCCGGTCAGCGAACCCTTCACGAACCCCGCGCTGCCCTGAATCAACAGCCGTCGTCCCGATGGCCGATGATGCACCAGCGCCGACCAGGCCTCGCCGCATCGGTAAGCCGCCGCCCGCACCGGCGGCACCACCGGCTGATCGATAGTGCCGGAAACCGGTCGGGTGGGCTATGGCGCGATTCCACCAGCGTTATATCGAAGCCGCCCAATCGAATTGGTGCGCCCGACTCTGCGATCACCAGGCGTTCTGCGGCAAGTCCGTAGCCGCGACCGACGTTGGCCGCGGACTCGCCGCCGACCAATTGAGCCCCGGTGCGGTCGGCGACCAGCGCGGAATCCAGCGCATGGTCGAAATGCGTGTGCACCGGGATGACCGCCGCCAACCGTCGTCACGCCGACGCGTGCCAGGCATCCGTCGACCCGGGCCGGCGACGGCGAGACCTTGCCCACGCCGACCCGGCCCAGACCGGGCCGGGAGAAGAAACCGTCGGTCATCACGGCCGAAGTCCCGTCGTCGATCAGCAGCGTCGAGACGCCCAGCCACGTCACCGTCAGCGGCGCATCGGGGCCGGCGACCGGCACGCTGAAGAGCCGCGAGTGCCGCGCGAGATCCGGACGCCCGGGTCGCAGCCGCATCAGCAGAACGCCTTCAACTCGATGCCGTCGGTCTTCAGCCGGTCCGCGACGGCCGCTGCGATCTGCACCGCGCCGGGCGAATCACCGTGTACGCACACCGATTCCACCTGCAGGGCGATCGTCGATCCGTCGACCGCGGTCACGGTTCCGGAGGTCGCCATGGCCAGCACTCGCTCGGCGATGGCGGCCGGATCATGAGCACCGCGCCGGGTTCCCGCCGCGACACCAGCTGGCCGTTCGGCCGATAGGCGCGATCGGCGAACGCCTCGGGCACGGTGCGTAGCCCCCGCTGCCGGGCTTCGTCGAAGAAGACCGAATCGCCCATGCCGAGCACCGGCAGTCCGGCGTCGACCGTTCGCACCGCCTCTGCGACCGCGGCTGCTTGTTCGCGGTTGGTCACGATCGTGTTGTACAGCGCCCCATGGGGTTTGACGTAGCACACCGCGGAGCCGGCCGCCTGCGCCAGCCCCTGCAAGGCGCCGATCTGATAGACGACGTCGGCCAGCAGATCCTCAGGTGTGACGTCGATGAAGCGCCGGCCGAAGCCGGCCAGGTCGCGATAGCTCACCTGCGCGCCGATGCGCACGCCGCGCTCGGCGGCAAGCCTGCACACCGACAGCAGGCCGGCGGGGTCGCCCGCATGGAAACCACACGCGACGTTGGCGCTGGTGACGATGCCGAGCATGGCGTCGTCATCTCCGAGCCGCCAGACGCCGAATCCCTCACCCAAGTCGGCGTTGAGGTCGATGCAGGCCACGGTGGCTAGCTTAGGCGTCCGGAAAAACCCCGCGACCACACGCTTAGCTACGCAATGCCCGGTAGCCTCACAAAACATGAGCCCTATGCCGCGACGCCGGGCGACCCTGGCATCGCTGGCGGCTGAGCTCAAAGTCTCGCGCACCACGATCTCGAACGCGTACAACCGGCCCGATCAACTCTCGGACGCGCTGCGCGAGCGCGTGCTCGCCACGGCGAAACGGTTGGGCTATCCCGGACCTGACCCGGTGGCGCGCTCACTGCGCACTCGCTGGGCAGGAGCGGTGGGTCTGATAATCACCGAACCCCTCACCTATTCCTTCAGCGATCCGGCTGCACTGGATTTTGTTGCAGGACTTGCGGAATCGTGTGAAGAGTTCGGCCAGGGGCTGCTGTTGGTGGCGGTTGGCCCGAACCGTGATGTCGCTGACGGAACGGCATCCGTGCTTGCCGCGGGTGTGGACGGGTTCGTGGTGTACTCGGCGGCTGACGACGATCCCTATCTGCAGGTCGTGTTGCAACGGCGGCTGCCGCTGGTGGTTGTCGACCAACCCAAAGACGTGCCCGGTGCATCGCAGGTGGGCATCGATGACCTGGCAGCGATGCGCACGATGGCCGATTACGTGCTCGGTTTGGGGCATCGCGAGATCGGGCTGCTGACCATGCGGCTGCTCCGGGACCCTCACCAAGGGTTGGCCGACCCCAGCCGTCTGCGGGCATCCACGTTTCACGTGCAGAGCGAGCGCATCCGCGGTGTCCGCGAGGCGATGGCCGCCGCCGGTCTCGACCCGGATTCGCTGACCGTCGTCGAAAGCCACGAGCACACCGCGGCATCCGGTGGCGTCGCGGCCGAGATCGCGCTGCGGGCCAATCCGCGGATCACCGCGCTGATGTGCACCGCCGACGTGCTGGCCATCTCGGCGATGGATTATCTGCGGGCACACGGAAAGTACGCGCCCGGCCAGATAACCGTGACCGGCTTCGATGGTGTGCCCGAGGCGATGAGCCGGGGCCTGACCACGGTCGCGCAACCGAGTCTGGAGAAGGGCCGCCGAGCGGGTGAGCTCCTGCACAAGGGCGATATCAACCCGACTATCGAGGTGCTGGACACCCGGCTGATCCGCGGACGTACCGCCGGGCCGCCGGCCTAGGGGGTCGGCTCGACCCCGAAATCACACCGTGGCGGTGTCCCCGTTGCCGATCAGCAGTCGCACTGCCAGATCCAGTCGCTTGCTCACGTCAGTGGCTGATGCGCGTCGGGTCAGCCAGGCCAGCAGATTCGACAGCCACACATCGGAGATCACCCGCGAGATGTGGTACTGGTCCTCGGTCGGTTCGCCGTCGCTCATCGCGCGGGCGAACATCGAGTCGATGAGCTTCTCCACGTGATCGACCTCGCCGGCCGCCGACGCGTCGGCGAAGACGTAAGCCCGGGTCATGGCCTCGGTGAGCAGCGGATTGCGCTGCATCGCGCGGTTGAGCTTGCTGACCATGAAGTTCAGTCGCTGGTACGGCGTTCCGCCCGTCAGCGCGGAGCGGTCGGTCTTGGCGTCGATGCGTTCGAACTCGCGGCCCAGCGCGGACACCAGCAGATGCACCTTCGACGGGAAATACCTGTACAGGGTCCCGACTGCGACATCCGCGCGGTCGGCGACCGCACGCATCTGAACAGCTTCGTAGCCGCCCTTGGAGGCGATGGCCATCGTCGCGTCCAGAATCCGCTTGCGACGTTCCCGCTGTGCTTCGGAGCCGAGTTCCGACTCGGCCAGTACCGCCACGTTCATCACCTCACGAGGTTGCGCAGGGGCCGAACTCGACGGTTGCCCCGAGTTGGAGTTCGCTGGCGACGACATCTGACGGACAACTCCCTTTCTCGCGTCCTCGCTCGAAACGATACGCATGCCGAGCGCGAATCTCCCACCTCCGTGCCGCCGGGACACCGGGATGTCCTGCTGCGATGGCATTCGACTTGACGATCGAACACTGGCACTATTAGAACACGTTCTAGTGCTGTGCGTTGCGTCTCGGCAGCGCCTTTTCCCGTCGATCGAGGAGTTCAGGTGGCGACGACCATCACCGACGAACAGTTTGCGGCGCGGGAGCTGGTGCGCGACTGGGCGGCCGGGTCCGGGGCGATCGCAGCGGTCCGGGATATCGAGCAGGGTGAGCCGAAAGCCTGGCAGCCGGTCTTCGCTCGCCTGGCCGAGCTGGGCTTGTTCGGCGTCGCGGTTCCCGAGGAGTGCGGCGGGGCCGGCGGCAGCATCGAGGACCTGTCGGCGATGGTCGAAGAGGCCGCCAGGGCCCTGGTGCCGGGCCCGGTGGCGACTACCGCGCTGGCCACACTGGTGGTGTCTGACCCGCAGCTGCGCGAGGTTCTCGCCGCGGGGGAACGCACCGCCGGAGTCGCACTACGCAGTGAGGTGGAATTCGACGCGGCGGCCTCGCGAGCCTCGGGCAGCGTTCCGTTCGTGCTCGGCGGCGTCGCCGATGGTCTGCTGTTGGTGCCGGCCGGCGACAGGTGGCTGCTCGTCGACGCCACGGCCGAGGGCGTGGCCGTCGAGCCGCTGCAGGCCAGCGACTTCTCCCGGCCGCTGGCTCGGGCCGTGCTCACCTCTGCGCCGGCCAGCGTGCTGGACGCCCCTGCGGACTGGGTGACCGATCTGACAGCCACCGTGCTGGCCGCCGAAGCCGCGGGGATCACCCGGTGGACGCTGGATACCGCCGTCGCCTATGCCAAGGTGCGCGAGCAGTTCGGCAAACCGATCGGCAGCTTCCAGGCGATCAAGCACCTGTGCGCCGAGATGCTGTGCCGCACAGAGCAAGTGGCGGTGGCCGCTGCCGACGCTGCCCGCGCCGCGAACGACGGTGATCATCGCCAGCTGTCCATCGCCGCGGCCATCGCCGCGGGCACCGGGATCGACGCCGCCAAGGCGAACGCCAAGGACTGCATTCAGGTGCTCGGCGGCATCGGAATCACCTGGGAGCACGACGCGCATCTCTATCTGCGCCGGGCCTATGGGATCGGGCAGTTCCTCGGCGGGCCCGCACGCTGGCTGCGCCGAACTGCCGAGCTCACCTCGGCCGGCGTACGCCGTGACCTCAGCATCGACCTGAGCGACGTCGCTGACCTGCGGCCCGAGATCGCCGACGCGGTCGCCGGAGTCGCCGCACTGTCCGACGACAAGCGCCAGGCGAAGCTGGCCGAGGCGGGCCTGTTGGCGCCGCACTGGCCCGCGCCGTACGGGCGCGGCGCGGGACCGGCCGAGCAGCTGCTGATCGATCAGGAGATGTCGTCGGCAGGGGTGGTCCGGCCTGACCTGGTGATCGGCTGGTGGGCGGCGCCGACCATCCTCGAGCACGGCACGCCTGAGCAAGTGGAGCGTTTCGTCCCGGGCACGCTGAGCGGCGACATCTTCTGGTGTCAACTGTTTTCCGAGCCGGAAGCCGGATCCGACCTGGCGTCGCTGCGCACCAAAGCGGTGCGGGTCGACGGTGGATGGGAGCTGACCGGACAGAAGGTGTGGACGTCGTCGGCGCACAAAGCGCAGTGGGGTGTCTGCCTGGCCCGCACCGACCCCGACGCTCCGAAACACAAAGGGATCACCTACTTCCTGATCGATATGAGTTCGCCCGGCATCTTGATCCGGCCGCTGCGCGAAATCACCGGCGACGCGTTGTTCAACGAGGTGTTCCTCGACGGGGTGTTCGTTCCCGACGAGATGGTGGTCGGCACGGTCAACGACGGCTGGCGGCTGGCCCGCACCACGCTGGCCAACGAGCGGATCGCAATGGCCGCAGGTACCGCGCTCGGCAATCCGATGGAAGAGCTACTCGCGGAAGCGGCCGAGGCCGATCTCGATGTCGCGCAACAGGATCAGTTGGCACGGTTGATCATCACCGCGCAGGTCGGCTCGCTGCTCGACCAGCGCATCGCTCAGCTCGCGGTGGGCGGCCAAGACCCCGGTGCGCAATCCAGCGTGCGCAAGCTCATCGGCGTGCGATACCGGCAGGCACTGGCCGAATACCGGATGGATCTGAGCGAGGGATCCGGCATCGCCTTCGACAAGCGAGTCAAGGATTTCCTCAACACCCGCTGCCTGACGATTGCCGGCGGCACCGAGCAGATCCTGCTGACGCTGGCCGGCGAACGGCTTCTCGGGCTGCCGCGCTGAGTGCCGAGCACCGATGAAGGTCGTCGCAGCAGTCGCCTGCACGGTGGGCATCGTCGCCGCGCTCTGGTTCGCCCTGCAGGCGGCTGGCGATCTGGCCTTGACCGGTTTTCCGGACAGCCACTTCACCGACTACGACAAAGCGGTTGAGGTACCCAAGCGGACCTTGATGTGGGCGGAGTTCGGGTTCGTTCCGCTACTTCTGCTCCTTGCCCTCCCTCGAATCGGCACCCGGAAGCGTGCCGTTGGGCCGGTCGTCGCGCTGATCGTGTTGGGCCTCGTCGTGTTGGTCCAGCTGGTCGGTGTCCCTTGGTATTTCGGTACACATCTCGGTCTCGATAACGGGATCGGCGGATAGTCGAGGGGCGAGGGGCCGCCGATCCCGATTCCGGATCAACGGCTCGACTACAGCAGAGGTCGGCCAGGCCGTCGTTGAGCGCTACCCATTTCGCGAAGCGCACCGACCCTCCGGGTTGTGCCGCACGCTGCTGCGAGCGCCGCGACTTGTACAGGCCTAGTCGAACGACGGGAAATAAAGGACCCTTCCGACCGGTAACTGGTCAGGATCGTCGATGTGGTTGGCCGCCGCGACCATTTGCACCATGGTCTTTGTGCGTTCGTCGCCCATGTCGCCGTAGTAGGAGGTGGACAGCGCCCACAGCGTGTCGCCGTCGATTACGGTGTGCCGCCAATTCAGGCCGGGTCGGATTATTGGCTGATTGAGTGGGGGATCCTGGTTCTGCATGTTGTTGGCGATCGTGATGATCGGCCAGAGGTTGGACTCGCCGTACCAGCGGTCTGCAAGCACCTCCCACGTTTCGCCAGACACCACGGTGTGAGGGCCAGCCTTGGCCAAGTCGGGGATCAGCAGCCATTCGCCGACTATAAGGTCGCGTTGTGCGGCGTGGTTGGCGATCTCAATGATCTCGACCATGCCGGCGTCATTGTAGAACTGTTGCGCTAGGCCGTTTTTCGTGTCCGTAGCTGTCACCTGATGGCGGAACGTGACGTATGGAATCAGCAATTGTTGACCGACGTCGATTTCGTCGGGGCCGGCGAGATTGTTGACGGCTGAGATGACGGGAAACAGGCTGCTCTCTCCGTAGAAGCGCTCTGCCAGCGACGAGAGGGTGTCGCCGCTGACGACTTGGTATTCGGTAGGGGGCATTGCATTCCTTTCCTGCTCAGAGCGTCGCATTGGTGGCGACGTAGCCAAGTGTCGCAAGAGCCGCGGCCCGAATACGCGTAATGCGCAAAAGGCTTCGTGGTGTGAGGACTCAACCGGAGTCTCCGGACATCCCGGCTCGATTCATCGCCAATTCGGCAGTTGGAATTTAAGGGCTGCAGCCTACCTCCACTGCCTACCCGGCTACTCCCTCCCGACTCAGGGTGTCTATCTGCGTAGGGGGTTCCTGCGGTCTCTACTTCCCCTCGAACGGGATTCGCAGGACTTGGCCGACTTGGATCAGGTCGGGGTCGCTGATCCTGTCCCGGTTGGCAGTGAACAGCCGCGGCCACAAATTGCCGTCGCTATAACTGTTCTCCGCGATGCCGAACAGTGTGTCGCCGTCGACGACGCGGTGCTGAGAAAACCCGGCGTAGGAGGAACCCAAGAGGGGGCGTCCGAACGTCAGCGGGACAATCACCCGAAAGTCATTCTCTGGCAGCCCGCTTGGGTTGTCCGCATCGACGGTCAATGTCCCTTCCGCGGTCACCGGCACGCCGTACGTAACCGCGACGTCGAAAAGGGTGAACAAAGAGCCGCTCCCTGGCACAAAAATCGGCGAAATCTCGGCCAGCACTGTGCCGTTGCGGTCGGCGAGTCTTGCCGACCCCACCACACCCTCAAACGCCCTGCCCAGCCCGCACAAGACGAAGCTGTCGCCGACGATGTCAAACGGCTGTGGACTACGAACCGCGAGGCGTGCGAAATCTGACATATCTGGCGGCTCTTCTCAATCAATCGGTGTGGCTGATCGTCGTCCCCGAGTGGATGGTGAATACGGGCAATGCGCTACTCGAATATCACTACGCCGGTGTGTTCTAGTCAAGCGACGGGAATCATGCAACCTGTCCGGCCTGCAACTGGTCGGGATCGTCGATAAGTAGCCATGCCAGCGTAAATCGCGGCACTCTTAGGCGTGTCAGCCGAGATGTTTGCGCGTCCGCCGGTGAAGCCCTGAGAAATCAAGAAGGCGGTCGGCGTTGTCGATTGGGACGATCGCGCGGCGCCGTTCGCTGCGAGGGCTCTAGGTCGTAAGCTCGGAGATCACCGATGGGCACCGTGCTGATTCCGATTCCGGATCGCGACTTCGACCCGACTGAGGTCGCGGTCAGTTGGCAGATGCTGCGCGCCAATGGCCACCAGGTCGTCTTCGCCACCGAAAGCGGTGCACCCGGAATCGCCGACGACATCATGGTCAGCGGCCGCGGTCTCGACATCTGGTCTGCGTTACCGGTATTGGGCGCAATCACCGTCGTGGGGCGAGCGCTGCGGGCCAACAAGGACGCCCGCCGGGCCTACCGCGAGATGCTGAGTTCGCCCGAGTACCAGAGCCCGTCCAGCTGGGCGGAAGCCACGCTCGACGGCATCGACGGGTTGCTGCTGCCCGGTGGCCATCGCGCCCGCGGCATGCGTGCCTACATCGACAGCGAGACCCTGCACCGGCTGGTCGTCGACGCGTTTGCCCGCGGCGTGATCGTGGCCGCGATCTGCCACGGCGTGCTGCTGGCGGCGCGCAGCGTTGACCCCAAGACCGGTCATTCGGTGCTGTATGGGCGCCGCACTACGGCGCTGACCTGGGCGCTGGAGCGCACCGCTTGGCATCTGACCCGGCTCACCCGGTTCTGGGACCGCGACTACTACCGCACCTACAGCGAGCAACCCGGCCAGCCGTCGGGATACATGTCGGTGCAATCCGAAGTGACCCGTGCCCTGAAAAGCCCCGCGGACTTCTGCGACGTCGAGCGGGGATCGCCGCACTGGCGGACGAAGACCTCGGGGATGGCCCGCGATACCGCGACCGATTCACGGCCGGCATTCGTCGTCGACGACGGTTCCTATGTGTCAGCCCGCTGGCCCGGTGACACCCACACGTTCGCAAAGGTGTTGTCGCAGAAGCTTTAACGGCGCCCGGGACTTCCGCGAGACAGCAAACATGGCTGTGAAACTCCGAAAACAACGACCCTGCAGTCAGTCTCGCGGTAACGACTCAGGAGAAGTTGGCTTGCGCGCAGGTGCTCGGTGAGGTGATGTTGACCCCGCTGTAGACCACCTGGATGTGCGTGCAGGCGATGACGTTGATGTCGAGCCGCGGTTGGCCGGTGTGCCAGTCCGTCGAGTCGATCCGGCCGACGGTCTGGTACTTGTCCGGCGGTCCTTCACCCATGTAGATCGTGGTGACTTCGTCG
This sequence comes from uncultured Actinomycetota bacterium, assembly GCA_963815995.1. GTDB lineage: Bacteria > Actinomycetota > Actinomycetes > Mycobacteriales > Mycobacteriaceae > Mycobacterium. Next base: position 369,763 of record CAWFIR010000015.1, on the reverse strand, counting down.
GATCCACCGTCCTTATTGACACGGTCGTACTGGGCGGTGGCGTGCACGTCGAGGTAAGCCGTCCGGCTGTTGGGGCGGATCGTGGTGCTTTGCCGCGACCACAGGTCGTTCGGGAACCCGGTCACCCCGTCGCCGGTCTTGCGGTCGGCGCCAACGGTGAAGTCGCAGCTGCCGATCACGGGGTGGCAGTTGAGCCGGGCAAACGTTTCCAGCTGCGTGCCGTCGGGGAGTGGCGTCAGCGAAGAGGCGTTGTTGACGGCGGCCGGAGCAAGCGCGGGCGGCGTCAACGCCAGCATCAGGCCGACCCCTGCCAGTGCCGTGACCAGCCGCTTCATCCTGCGGTCCTCTCGCTTAAGCCTGAGCAGAACTTACGCTGCGGCTACTCGTCGTAGGTAACTTCGACCGAATCGGTGTCCGGGTGCGACTGGCAGGCCAGGATCAGCCCGTCGTCGAGGTCCTGTTGCTCCAGCACATCGTTGACCTCCATGCTGACCTTGCCGTTGCGCAGGGTGGTGGCGCAGGCGCCGCAGTGGCCCTCGCGGCAGGAGAACGGTGCGTCCAGGCCGGCGTCCAGCAGCACGTCGAGCAGCTTCGCCTTGCGGGGCCACGACACGGTGTGGGTCTGGCCGTCGAGTTCGACGACCGCGGTGGCCGGGGGCTCGGCTTCATCAGAGTCGTCGTGTTCGACTTTGACCGCGGCGAACGGGTCGCTGTCCAGCGACTTGAACACCTCAATATGTACTTGCGGTGCAGGCACTTTCAGGGCGTCGAGCGCCTCGCGAGCGGCTTCCATGAAGGGCCCCGGCCCGCAGATGAACGCCTGCCGGTCGGTGAACGGGGCGGCAAGTTGCGCCAGCGCGGTTGCCGACGGCAACCCCTGCAGCGACTCCAGCCAATGCACGACGGTCAGCCGGTCGGGATACTTTGCCGTGAGTTCGCGCAGCGCATCGGCGAAGATCACCGACCGCTCGTCGCGGTTGGCGTAGATCAACACCACCTGCCCGCCGCCTTCGGACAGTGCCGACTTGCAGATCGACATGACCGGCGTGATTCCGCTGCCGGCGGACAGCAGCAGGAAGTCGTCGTCGAGGGTCTTGGGTACGAATGTGCCCGACGGCGCCAGCACATGAATCCGCATGCCGGGATGGGCGTGGTCGCACAGCCAGTTCGACGCGTAGCCGTCTTTGTCCCGTTTTACGGTGACGGTCATCGTCTCGTCGGTGAACGGCGAGCTGCACAGCGAATAGCAGCGGGCGACCGAGCCGGTGCGGTCGCTGGGAACACGCAGCGTCAGGAACTGGCCGGGGGCGTAGCGCAACCGCTCCGCCGGTATCTGGGCGCCATCGGGCACCGTGAACACCAGCGAACGGGCGTCCTCGGTCTCGGTGACGACGTCGGCTACCTCCAGTTCGAGAACGTGGCTGCCGAGCGGCTCGTCGGGAATTGTGTCCGTCACAACCCCGCCCTTCCTTCAGTCATAACTAGAACAGGTTACAGAAAGGTGTATCGGTATCGCTACCAGCCGCAGGAACACGCTGCTCGACACAAATCGGAACGTGTTCTAGTCTTTGTCTACGTAAGCCACCTTTGGAGGAACCAGTGACGTCCATTCAACAACGTGACGCCCAGTCGGTCCTAGACGGCATCGACGAACTACTGCCGAAGCTGCGGCAGCGCGCCCAGGAAACTGAGGACCTGCGCCGACTGCCGGACGCCACGGTCAGCGAACTTCAGGAAATCGGTTTCTTTAAGTTGCTGCAGCCGGAGCAGTGGGGCGGGCTGGAATGCGACCCCGCGCTTTTCTATGAGGCGGTCCGCCGACTGGCCAGCGCTTGCGGTTCCACCGGCTGGGTCAGCTCGATCATCGGTGTGCACAACTGGCACTTGGCGCTGTTCGACCAGCAGGCCCAGGACGAGGTGTGGGGCGACGACACATCAGTACGTGTCTCGTCGTCCTACGCGCCGATGGGCGCTGGCACGGTCGTCGACGGTGGCTACCTGGTCAGCGGTTCGTGGAACTGGTCGTCGGGTTGTGACCACGCCACCTGGGCTTTCTTGGGTGGCCCGGTGATCAAGGACGGCCGGCCGGTCGACTTCGGCAGCTTCCTGATCCCGCGCACTGAGTACCGCATCGACGACGTCTGGCACGTGGTGGGCCTGAAGGGCACCGGTAGCAACACCGTCGTCGTCAAGGACGTCTTCGTGCCGCGGCACCGCTTCCTGTCCTACAAGCAGATGAACGACGGCACCGCCGGCGGTTACCAGAACAATACCGCCCCTGTCTACAAGATGCCCTGGGGCACAATGCATCCCACGACCATCTCAGCGCCGATCGTCGGCATGGCTTACGGCGCGTACGACGCGCACGTCGAGCACCAGGGCAAGCGGGTGCGTGCGGCGTTCGCCGGCGAGAAGGCCAAGGACGACCCGTTCGCCAAGGTCCGCATCGCCGAGGCGGCCAGCGACATCGATGCCGCGTGGCGACAGCTGATCGGCAATGTCAGCGATGAGTACGCGCTGCTGTCAGCCGGCAAGGAGATCCCGTTCGAACTGCGCGCCCGCGCTCGTCGCGACCAGGTGCGCGCCACCGGACGGTCCATCGCGTCGGTCGACCGGCTGTTCGAGGCTTCCGGTGCTACCGCGTTGGCCAATGACGCTCCGGTGCAACGGTTCTGGCGCGACGCGCACGCTGGCCGGGTGCACGCGGCCAACGACCCCGAGCGGGCTTACCAGATCTTCGGTAACCACGAGTTCGGGCTGCCGCCCGGCGACACCATGGTCTGATGACGGCGACGGAAGAACTCACCTTCGAGTCCACCTCCCGGTTCGTCGAGGTCGACGTCGACGGTCCGCTCAAGCTGCATTACCACGAGGCGGGCGTCGGCAAAGAGCAGACGATTGTGCTGCTACACGGCGGCGGACCCGGTGCGGCGAGCTGGACGAACTTCGCCCGCAACATTCCGGTGCTGGCGCAGCGCTTTCACGTGCTGGCCGTGGACCAGCCGGGCTACGGTCACTCCGACAAACGGGCCGAGCACGGGCAGTTCAACCACTACGCGGCCAGAGCACTGAAGGGTCTGTTCGACCACCTGGGCCTGGGACGTGTTCCGCTGGTGGGTAATTCGCTGGGCGGCGGTACCGCGGTCCGGTTCGCCCTGGACTACCCGGACAAGGCCGGCAAGTTAGTGCTGATGGGTCCGGGCGGGTTGAGCGTCAACCTGTTCGCCCCCGACCCCACCGAGGGTGTCAAGCGGCTCGGCAAGTTCTCGGTTGAGCCGACCCGGGAGAACCTCGAAGCGTTCCTTCGGGTCATGGTCTACGACCAGAAGCTGATCACTCCGGAACTGATCGACCAGCGCTTCGAACTGGCCTCCACGCCCGAATCGTTGACGGCAACCCGCGCGATGGGGATGTCGTTCTCCGGGGCGGACTTCGAACTCGGGATGATGTGGCGCGATGTCTACAAGCTGCGTCAACCGGTGTTGCTGATCTGGGGACGCGAGGACCGGGTCAACCCGATCGACGGCGCTCTGGTGGCGCTCAAGACGATTCCTCGTGCGCAGCTACACGTTTTCGGCCAGTGTGGGCATTGGGCACAGGTGGAGAAGTTCGACGAATTCAACAAGCTGACCATCGACTTCCTAGGAGGTGCGTGATGAGCATCCGTTCACTTGGCTACCTGCGCATCGAAGCCACCGACATGCAAGCCTGGCGCGACTACGGGCTGAAGGTCCTCGGCATGGTCGAGGGCAAGGGCAGCACCGAGGGCGCACTGTACTTGCGGATGGACGACTTCCCGGCCCGTCTGGTGATCGTGCCGGGCGAGCATGACCGGCTTTCCGAGGCCGGTTGGGAATGCGCGAATGCCGAAGGCCTGCAAGAGATCCGAAACCGGCTTGACCTCGAGGGCACGCCTTACAAGGAGGCTACCGCCGCCGAGTTGGCCGACCGTCGAGTCGACGAGATGATCAAATTCTCCGATCCCTCGGGCAACGGCTTGGAGGTCTTCCACGGTGCCGCGCTGGAACACCGCCGGGTCGTCAGCCCGTACGGCCACAAGTTCGTCACCGGCGAGCAGGGTCTGGGACACGTGGTACTGACGACTCGCGACGACGTCGAGACGCTGCACTTCTACCGCGATGTGCTGGACTTCAAGCTGCGTGACTCGATGCGGCTGCCGCCGCAGGTGGTTGGCCGACCCGCTGACGGGCCGCCGGCCTGGCTGCGGTTTCTGGGCTGCAACCCCCGTCACCACAGCCTCGCCTTCATGCCCGGGCAGACCCCCAGCGGCATCGTGCACCTGATGGTCGAGGTGCAAGAAGCCGACGACGTGGGGCTGTGCCTGGACCGGGCGCTACGGCGGAAGGTGCCGATGTCGGCCACCCTGGGCCGCCACGTCAACGACCTGATGCTGTCGTTCTACATGAAGACACCCGGCGGATTCGACATCGAATTCGGCTGTGAGGGAAGAAAAGTCGACGACGTCGACTGGGTTGCCCGGGAGAGCACCGCGATCAGCCTCTGGGGCCACGACTTCAGCGTCGGCTTCAAGTAATGTCCGAGCAGATCGACGCCCGCGCTTTCCGTAGCGTGCTGGGTCAGTTCTGCACCGGAATCACGATCATCACCACCTTGCACGACGACGTGCCGGTCGGCTTCGCGTGCCAATCCTTTGCGGCATTGTCACTGGACCCACCGCTGGTGTTGTTCTGTCCGACCAAGGTGTCGCGCTCCTGGAAGGCCATCGAGGCCAGCGGGAATTTCTGCGTCAACGTGTTGACCGAAAGCCAGAAGCACGTCTCGGCCCGCTTCGGCTCCAAGGAGCCGGAGAAATTCGCCGGTATCGACTGGCGCCCTTCCAAACTCGGCTCGCCGATCATTGAGGGATCGCTGGCCTACATCGACTGCACGGTGGCCTCCGTGCATGACGGCGGGGACCACTTCGTGGTGTTCGGCGCGGTGAAGTCGCTGTCCGAAGTACCGAAAGTCAAGCCGCGGCCCCTGCTGTTCTACCGCGGCGACTACACCGGCATCGAGCCGGACAAGACCACGCCCGCGCAGTGGCGTGACGACTTGGAAGCATTCCTCACCACGACCACCCAGGACACCTGGCTCTGACCGGCGCGGCCGCGTGACAGTGCTGCGACATCTGTCGTGATCTTTGGTTAGCGCTACGCTTCGGCACGAACACTCTTTCGCGGGAGGCGGGCTGCATTGATCCGTTTTGTCCTTGTCGCATTGCTGACAGCCCTGGCCGCGGCATTTGTCCCGTTGGCGTTGCTGTGGACGTGGGTGTGGTGGCTGCCCGCAGCGGTGGTCGCGGTGGTTGCAGCCGTGGGCATCTACGACCTCGTTCAGCGACGGCACTCGGTGCTGCGGAACTATCCGATACTCGGGCATCTGCGTTTCCTGCTTGAGGCGCTGCGGCCGGAGATGCAGCAGTACTTCATCGAGCGGAACTTCGATGGGCGCCCCTTCGATCGCGACGTTCGATCGTTGATCTACGAACGGGCCAAGGGCACCGCCGCCGAGCTGGCCTTCGGGACCGAACGCGATCTCGATCAGATCGGCTACGAGTATCTGGTGCACACGGCGCGACCGGTCGAGCCACCCGACGAGCCGTTCCGGGTGCGGGTCGGCGGGCCCGATTGCACACAGCCTTACGACATGGCGTTGATGAACGTCTCCGCGATGAGTTTCGGCTCGCTTTCCGGCAACGCGCTGCGCGCCCTGAACGCAGGCGCGCGTAAAGGTGGGTTCGCCCACGACACGGGCGAAGGTGGGCTGACTCCTTACCACCTCGGTGGCGCCGACGTGATTTGGGAGCTCGGCTCGGGCTATTTCGGCGCCCGCACCAAGGATGGTGCGTTCGATCCGGATATGTTCGCGGCCAAAGCAGCTCACGATCTGGTGAAGTGCATCTCGATCAAGTTGAGCCAGGGCGCGAAGCCCGGCATTGGCGGCGTGCTGCCGGCCGCCAAGGTCTCCGAGGAGATCGCCGGTTACCGTGGAGTGCCGGTCGGTGTGAAGTGCGTAAGTCCGGCCGCGCATTCGGCTTTTCGCACCCCACGCGAACTGGTGCTGTTCGTGGCGCGACTGCGCGAATTGGCCGGCGGTAAACCGGTGGGCTTCAAGCTGTGTGTCGGTTCCCGGGTCGATGTGCTGGCGACCTGCAAGGCGATGCTGGCCGAAGGCGTGACGCCCGACTTCATCATTGTGGACGGCGCCGAGGGCGGAACCGCCGCGGCGCCATTGGAATACGAAGACAACATTGGACTTCCGCTCACCGACGGGTTGATGATCATGCACAACGCGTTGGTGGGAACGGGTCTGCGGGACCGGATACGGATCGGAGCGGGCGGCAAGGTCGCGTCCGGAAACGACATCATCAAGCGCCTGATTCAGGGCGCCGACTACACCAACTCCGCCCGGTCGATGATGATGGCGGCGGGTTGCATCCAATCGCAGCGGTGCCACACCAACCACTGCCCGGTCGGCGTCGCAACCCAGGATCCGTATCGGGCCCGTGCCCTTGACGTCGCCGATAAGAGCGAGCGGGTGTACAACTACCAGCGCGCCACCGTCGCACAGGCGATGCGCATGATGGCCTCGATGGGTGTCTCGGAACTGTCGATGCTCAACCCGCACATGCTGCGCAAGCGGGTATCGCCCACCGAACAACGTTCGTACGCCGAGCTTTACGAATGGCTCGAGCCCGGTGTGCTGCGCAACCATGCGCCGGCCAGTTGGAGGGAAGACTGGGAAGTCGCGGACCCGGACCGCTACGTGCCCGCCGGCGTGACGACGAACGCGAGCCGACCGGTCTAGCTTCGGTGCCAGCGGTCTTGATGCTCGGCGTGAGTGCTCAAATACGCCCCAGGCCCGAACAATTCGTCGTAGAAGTCCGTGTCGAGATGTTGGGCTTGTAGATACATCAGGACATGCACTGTCGGCACGGTGCCGGGCAGTTTGCCGAAGGTGTCGTAAATGTAGGACGCTTCAGCGGTCACAACTTCTTGAATGCCCTCTGGCGGCAGCGCGGAGCCGCGCACCTTGCGGGTATCCGACCACGGTCCGGGCGTATCCTGCTGAAATGGTCCGCCAGGACCGAACTTTCGGGCCACCAGCTTCTCCACGCCGGCTGCCACCGACGGCACATGCGGCGGGCTGAGCGTCTCGAAGTATCCGGGCAACCCGGTGACGTTCGGGAAGGGCCAGCGCTCGTCGTTGTCGGCGACAAAGCCCAACCCCGGCGCCCGCGGGTCACCGCAGCCGCCCAGTACGGACAACCGGTCGAGTCCGTCGTAGGTCCAGCCGCCGAGCCCCATTGCCTGCAACGCCAGCACCCCGTTGTTGGTGGCGATTGCCAGTTCCGCGCTGGCCTCAGTGATCGTGTACTGCTCGACGAACGACAACGGTAGCGGATCATCGGCATGCGGTAACGAAAACCGGTCAAGGCCAGGGATATTGCGGCCGTTGATGTCGTCGGTGATCGGGTAGCCGTTCGCTGCGAAGAACCACAGGTTCTCCATCAGGTGCTCGGCGAGATCGGCCACCGGAAATGCCAGCAGGCTGCCCGGATGGTTTCCGATCCAGATGTTGTGGCCCTCCATATACGGTTCTTCGCGGGGCAGTTCCAGGCGAGCATCCGAAATCCGCACATAGGACGCCGCGGTGTGACCGATCCACCCTTCGATGCTGTCGAATTCGCGCGGCGGCTCGTCGCGGTTGGGCAGCAGGTAGCTGCCGGTGTCGTCGGTGAAAAACAGCTGGCTGGTGTGGAAGCCCGCGGCGGACGGGAAGGTCCGGCCCGTCGCGCTTCCCGCGTAGTTGGGGAACGACGGTGCGTAGCTCGGGTTATGGGTGATCCCGAAATTCCAACCCGTCACTCCGCCGGTCACCGAAATGAGCAGGGCCCGTTCGACTTCCGACAGCTGCTGGACCTCTCGACGACTGGTGAAGGCCAGCGCTCCGGCAGGGATCCGGCCGCCGACCGGAAACCGGCGCGACCGCCGGCCGGTCAGGGCGGCGAACAGCGGGAACTGCCCAAGCTCGGCCAGCGCGGCCCGCTCGTGGTCGGAGATCACCAGGCTCACCGGCTTATTTTCTCATTTGAGCCGCAGGTGAGGCGCCGCGATGAACCTTTTGTCGAAGTATCGCGTGGTAGGAGCATAGGGTTTGAGAAGGGTTTTGAGATGAGTCCGCTGGTGATGGTCTACTTCTGGGTCGCCACACCCGTCGTCGGGTACGGCCTGGTGAAGCTGCAGGCTTGGCTGGAGCGGTGGGACTACGAACGGCACGCAGAGGACTAGGGCGGGGCGTCTATTGAAATACCGGATCCTGGTTGTCGGCGCGGGCGTGAGCGGCATTTCGGTCGCCCGCGGGTTGCTGCGCGACGGACACGACGTCGCCGTCTTCGACCAGCGACCGAACGTGACTGCCGGCGGTGGCGCCGTGACGATCTGGTCCAACGGCGCAACGGTTCTCGACCAACTCGGTGTCGACATGACCGGGGCCGGTCAACCGCTGTCGGCCGTGCGGGTCATGACATCCACCGGCCGGCCGCTCGCCACCATGGACCTTGACGCGATGGTGAACCGGCTGGGCGCGTCGATTCGGATGGTGCCGCGTCGAATCCTGCTGGAGCGACTGCTCAAAGGCTTTCCGGCCGACCGCATCCGCTGCAACTCCCGTGCCACCCGGGTAGTGAACGACGGTGATGGGGTACGGGTCGACTTCGAGGACGGCAGCTCAGCCGACGGGGATGTGCTGATCGGCGCGGATGGCCTGCACTCGGTTGTCCGCGATGTCGTCGGCGCGCCGGCTGCGAAACCGACGGGCTGGTGCAGCTGGCAAGGCCTTGTCACCCTTCCCGGTATTCCCGACCCGCGTGTCGCGAGAATGATGATCGGCGAGCACGGAAATCTTGGCCTGTGGCCCGCCGGCGGTTCTGATCTGCAGTGGTGGTTCGACTTGCCCTGGTCGCCGGATTTTGTCAGGCCGCAGCGACCGATCGAGATGATTCGGTCGCATTTCGCGGGCTGGTCCGATCTGGTCGATGAGGTCCTCGCAACGCTGACCGACGACGATCTGGCCCCGTCGCCGTTTCCGCATTTTCGGCATCCGATTCCCGGCGCCGGCGCCGGTGCGGTGACGTTGCTCGGCGATGCCGCGCACACGATGCCGCCCACGCTCGCGCAAGGCACCAATCAGGCTTTGCTGGACACGATGGTGCTGCGCAAGGCGCTGTCGGATCTACCCGAAGGCGCCGATGTCGGCAGCGCCCTGCGCTGGTACGAGAACACCCGGCGGCGCAAGGTCAAGGCGGTGTCCTGGGTGACGATGCAGCAGGTGTCGCGCAGCGAGTCGGTGCTGCGGCCCGCGGCGCTCATCTCGGACCGCTTGATGACGTGGGCGCTGACACGGTTCCTCGGTTGGGTCAGTCATCGCGATATCTCGACTGAGATCAGTCGTGGGTCGTTCGCCGAGGTGCGGTGATGTCGACGACTGCGAAGGTGCCGCCTGCTGCGGCCGCCCGCGTCGTCGAGTGGGTGCGCCATCACCTGTATCGACTCAACCAGCGGTTGATGCCCGCGCCCGCGACGATGATGGAGATGATCATCGCGACCTGGGTGTCGCAGGCGATCAGCGTCGCTGCCGAACTGGGCGTCGCCGACGCATTGGCCGACGGGCCGTTGACCATCGACGAATTGTCGGCGAAGGTCGGCGCGGATTCGGACGCGCTGCGCCGGCTGCTGCGCGCATTGATCGGTAGAGGTGTCTTCCGTCGTCGCCGCGACAGCCGCTACGAGTTGAATTCCCTTGCCCGAACGCTGTGTTCGGATGCTAATGCGTCGATGGTGTGGGCCGCCCAGTTTTACGGATCGCGCGAGCAACGCGAGCGTTGGACACTGCTGGCGGATTCGATTCGCACCGGAGAATCTGTGGTCCCGGTATTGCACGGCAAAGAGAGCTTCGACTATTTCGCCGAGGATCCGCGGCACGCTGATCTCTTCAACCGAACCATGGCCAGCATCTCGGAGCTGACCGATGCTTCGGTGGCGGCCGGGTACGACTTCAGTGTCTACCCCACGATCGTCGACGTCGGCGGCGGGCACGGACCACTGCTGGCCACCATCCTGTCATCGACGCCGCGCTCACAAGGTGTGCTGTACGACTTACCGGCGGTCGTGTCGGACGCACCAAAGATCTTGTGCGATAAAGATGTGGCTGATCGTGTTCGCATCGAAGCGGGATCGTTTTTCGACAGCGTTCCAGCCGGTGGCGACGCATATGTGCTGAAGAACATCATGCACGACTGGCCCGACGAGAAGGCGGTCCAGATTCTGCGCAATGTCCGCACTGCGGCAGGCCGACAGGCCACCATCCTGCTGGTGGAACTGGTGATCCCCGACCATGACCGGGACTTCCCGGGGAAATGGGCGGACCTGGAGATGCTGCTGAACTTGGCTGCCCGCGAACGCACGGCCGCCGAGTACCGAAACCTGCTCAGCCAAGCTGGATTTCAGATGACCCGGTTAGTCTCGACCGCATCGCCGTTGAGCCTGGTGGAGGCCCGCGTGGTGTGACCCGGCTGTCACTGGGTCACAATGGCCCACATGACGCTGGATCTGAACCGGTACTTCGAACGGATCGGCTACCGCGGCGCGGCAGACCCAACCTTCGATGTCCTGCACGAATTGGTTACGGCGCACACCCAAACGATTCCATTCGAGAACCTTGATCCGCTGCTGGGCGTGCCGGTCGACGACTTGAGCCCAGAGACGTTGGCCGACAAGCTGGTTCACCGGCGCCGCGGTGGCTACTGCTACGAGCACAACGGCCTGATGGGTCACGTGCTGGAAGCAGTCGGCTTCGGGGTGCGGCGGTTCAAGGCCCGAGTGGTCTGGACGATGAAACCTGGCGCGCCGATACCGTCACAAACGCACACTCTGCTGGCGGTAACCCTCCCCGAGGCGCCGCAACTGTTACTGGTCGACGTCGGTTTCGGCGGTCAGACACCGACGTCGCCCCTCCGGCTGGAGACCGGCAGCGTCCAGCAGACAACGCATGAGCCCTATCGTCTCCAGGATCGTCGGGGTGGTCTGGTGCTGGAGGCGCTGATCCGCGACGAGTGGCAGCCGTTGTACGAATTCTCCACCAGGGCAGCGCCGCCGATCGATTTGAAGGTCGGGAGTTGGTACGCATCCACCCATCCGTCGTCGCATTTCGTCACCAACCTGATGGCCTCTCTGGTGACGGCCGACGGGCGATGCAACCTCTCGGATCGCCATCTCTCCATCCACCGCGACGGCAAGACCGAGAAGATCGTGCTGCCCGATGCCGCGGCGGTGGTCGACACGCTGACCGACCGGTTCGGGATCAACGTGGCGGACACCGGAGAACGCTCGGCGCTCGAAGCCCGAATCGACGCGCTGACGTCCTAACGGCCCGGCAGCCAGCTGCCCATTCGGCGCAGCGCCTCGTCGATGTCGCCGGCAGGTCCGGCGAAGGAGAGCCGGACGTAGGAGCCGCCGCGCTCTGGATCGAAGTCGATGCCGGGTGCAATTGCTACACCCGTGTCGGCCAACAGCTTTGAGCAGAAGGCCATCGAATCATCGGTGAAGTCCGAGACGTCGGCGTAGACGTAGAACGCGCCGTCGGTGGGTGCCAGCCGGTCGATACCGATGCCGCGCAACCCTTCGAGCAGCGTCGCGCGATTGACGGAGTACTGGTGCAGATGCCCGTTTGCTTCGTCGACCGCTTCCGGGGTGAACGCCGCGACCGCGGCGTGCTGCGACAGCACAGGCGGGCAGATGGTGAAGTTTCCGGTCAGACGGTCTACCGCGCGGCGGAGTGCGGCCGGCACCAGCAGCCAGCCCAGCCGCCATCCTGTCATCGCAAAGTATTTGGAAAAGCTGTTGACCACGAACGCATTTCGCGACGTACTCCAGGCACAGCTGGTCTGCGGGGCGCCGTCGTAAACCAGTCCGTGGTAGACCTCGTCGCTGATCAGCCGCACTCCCGATTCGTCGCACCAGGAGGCGATCGCCGCGAGTTCCGCGGGCGGGATGACGGTGCCGGTCGGGTTGGCCGGGCTGGCGACGACAACTCCCTGCACGGGCGGGTCGAGCTCGGCCAGCATCTGCGCGGTGGGCTGAAATCGGGTCTCCGGCCCGCACTCGATCACCACGACCTCACACCCGAGTGCGGTCAGGATGTTGCGGTAGCAGGGATAGCCGGGGCTGCTGACCGCCACCCGGTCACCGACGTCGAAGCAAGACAGGAACGCCAGCAGAAAGCCTCCGGACGATCCCGTCGTCACCACTACGTCGTCCATCTCGACCCGTACGCCGTACCGGTCGAGGTACGACGCGGCGATCCCGGCGCGCAGCTCGGGAATGCCGAGCGCCACGGTGTAGCCCAGCTGGTTGAGATGCAATGCGGAGGCGGCGGCGGCGCGTACCGGCTCGGGAGCCCCGGCGCTCGGCTGGCCCGCCGACAGGTTGACCAGATCGCCGTGGCTTCGTTGGCGTTCGGCCGCGGCCAGCCAGACGTCCATCACATAGAACGGCGGGATCCCGGCGCGCAGTGCGACGTGATCGGTCATGCGGTCAACGTTAGAACACTTCGGATTCCAGCCGGCGCAAATGTTCGCCGGCCGGGCCCAGCAGTTGCGAACTGCCGTGCGCGCGTTTGAAATACAGCTGCATATCGTGTTCCCAGGTAATCGCGATACCGCCGTGCAGTTGAATGCCCTCGGCAGCCACCGTGCTGAACGCCTCGGTGGCTGCGACGCGGGCCAACGCCGCCGAGGTCGGCGATGGGGCATCCGCGGCGTCGTTCACCACGGCGCGGGCCGCCTGCACCGCGACGTAGAGGTCGGCCATCCGGTGCTTGAGAGCCTGGAAGCTGCCGATCGGCCGGCCGAACTGCTGACGCTCCTTGGTGTAGTCGACGGTCAGTTCCAGGCAACGGGTGGCCGCGCCGATCTGTTCGGCGGCCAGCAGTATCGCCGCGGCATCGGCGACACCGGGATCCGTGCCGAGCGGAGCTGTGCTCCCGGGTGTGAGCCGGGCCAGTCGGCGGGTGGGGTCCATGGACGGGAGCGCGCTCTGTGCTGAATTCTGTCCATCGGTCCAGCTTGCCGTCGTGGGCCGCGATGACGATGTCGGCCACGTCGCCGTTGACCACGTAGTCGCGGTCGAATACCACCGCGCCGATCGCTGCACCCTCGGCCAGCGAAGCCAGTGCGTCGGCGTCGGGCTGGTCCGCGGCCAGCAGGGCCAGTTCGGTCAGCGTGGTGCCGAGCAGCGGGCTGGGCACCAGGCCCTTGCCGAGTTCTTCGAGGACCACGGCGGCATCACCCAGAGTGCCGCCGGCGCCGCCGAATTCCTCGGGCACCACCAGAGCGGCAGCGCCGACCTGCTCGCACAGCAGCCGCCACAATGATTCGTCGTAGCCGCGTTCGGATTCCATCGCCTCGCGAACCGAGGCAGGGGAGGCGTGCTTGGCCACCAGCGCCGCGACCGTGTCGCGCAGCAGTTCCCGTTCGTCACTCACACAGTGCCTCCAGAACCCGTCGCCGGTGCGTCGCCGGGTCGCCCCAGGCCGATCGCAGCGCCTGCACCCTGAGCAGCCACAGCGACAAATCGTGCTCGGCGGTGAAGCCGATGGCGCCGTGCGTCTGCAGCGCCGACCGCGCGGCCAACAATGCGGCATCGGACGCGAACGCCTTGGCCGCACTGACGTCGCGGGCCGTGTCGGGCGATTGATCGGCCAGTGACAGCGCGGCGCCGTACACCAGCGGACGGGCCAACTCGAGCGCGATATGCACATCGGCCAGCTTGTGTTTGATCGCCTGATACGAACCGATGACCCGGCCAAACTGGGCGCGCTGCTTGGCGTAGTCCACCGCGGCATCCAGCAGAGCCTGGCCCGCCCCCACCAGCTGGGCAGCGGTGGCCAGCGCGCCGAACTCGTACGCGCGTGCCACATCGGCCTGCCACGCTTCGCACACTGCGTCGGCATCGAACAGGTGGCGGCTGGGATCGACGGACTCGTGCCGTTCGCCGACGTGCGCTTCGCTGACCCAGCCATCGGCTTCGGCGGCCAGGACGAGTCCGGCCGCATCGGCGTCCACAGCGCGTGGCACGTGCGGCCGGAGCGCGACGGTGGCGATCAGTTCGCCGGTGGCCAGCGCCGCACACCGCTCGTCCTCGGCGAGCAAAAGTGGCGCTACCGCAATGGATTCGGTGACCGGTCCGGGCACGCACCAGCGGCCCAGCCGTTCGAACGCGACGACCAGGTCGACCGGGTGCGCGTCGATGCCGTCGAACCGCTCCGGCACCGCCAGCGCGGTGACGCCCAGGTCGGCCAGCTGCGCCCAGACCTTGCGGCCGGGGCCGGTGTCGCCGGCCGCCCAGGCGCGCACCGCATTCGGCAGGTCGGCAGCCGCCAGCGCCGCGTCGATGCTTGCGGCGAAGTCGCGCTGTTGTTCGTCAAGGTCGAATCTCATCTGGACTTCTCCCGGGGCAGTCCCAGCAGCCGCTCGGCAATGATGTTGCGCTGAATTTCGTTGGTGCCCGCATAGATCGGGCCGCCCAATGCGAACAGCAGCCCGTCCGTCCAGGCGTTGGCCAGTTCACCGTCGGCGCCGCGGATCTCCAATGCGGTCTGATGCACCGCGACGTCCAGGTCGGACCAGAACACCTTGGTGACCGAGGATTCCGCGCCGAGTTCGCCACCGCCGGCCAGCCGGGTCACGGTGCCGAAGGTGTGCAGGCGATAGGCCTGCGCTTTGATCCAGGCGTCGGCAACCTGATCGCCGAAGGCGCTGTCGCCGTTGTCTTTCCACAATTCGGCCAGCCGCTCCGCGGAGGCCAGGAACCGGGCCGGGCTGCGCAGCGACATGCCGCGCTCGTTGCTCGACGTGCTCATCGCCGACCGCCAGCCGTCGTTGGCCTGGCCGATCACGTCCGCGTCGGGTACGAACACGTCGTCGAGAAAGATCTCGCCGAACCCGGTATCGCCGCCGAGTTGGGCGATCGGCCGCACGGTGATCCCGTCTGCTTTCAGGTCGAACATGAAATAGGTCAGCCCGCTGTGGCGCTGTGCCTCGGGATCAGAGCGAAACAAGCCAAACGCCCTGTCGCCGAACGGTGCTCGTGAGCTCCAGATCTTCTGGCCGTTGAGCAGCCACCCGCCGTCGGTGCGAGTCGCCGTCGAGCGCAGGGAAGCCAGGTCGCTGCCGGACTCGGGCTCCGACCAGGCCTGCGCCCAAATCTCTTCGCCGCTGGCCATTTTCGGTAGTACCCGATCCAACTGCTCTTCGGTGCCGTGCGCGAACAGCGTCGGCGCCAGCATCGAGGTGCCGTTGGCGCTGGCCCGGCCGGGTGCGCCGGCCCGGAAGTACTCCTCCTCGTAGACCACCCACTGCAGCAGCGTCGCGTCGCGGCCGCCGTACTTCTGCGGCCAGGTGATGACCGACAGCCCCGCGTCGAAAAGCACCTTGTCCCAACGGCGGTGTTGTTCGAAACCCTCCGCGGTGTCATACGAGTGCGTCGGAAACGCGTCCCGGTGCGACGACAGGAAGTCGCGCACCTCGTGCTGAAATGTCAGCGTCTCGTCGTCGAATTGCAGATCCATTACGCCATCTCCCGCAGTAGCGGTTTGACCACCTTGCCGCCGGCGTTGCGTGGCAGCGTGTCGACAAACCTCACCGAACGTGGGGCCTTGAAATTCGCCAAGTACTCACGGGTGTAAGCGATCACCATGCTTTCGTCGAGCCCGGAGTCGGGCCTCGCCACCAGGAACGCCCGGCCGACTTCGCCGAGTCGCTCGTCGGGCACGCCGATCACCGCACAGTCCAGCACACCGTCCAGCCGGGCCAGCACCTGTTCGATCTCGGCGGGGTAGACGTTGAAGCCGCCGCAGATGTACATGTCTTTCAGCCGGTCGGTGATCTGGAGATTGCCCGCGGCATCCAGCTTTCCGATATCACCGGTGTGCAGCCAGCCGTCGGAGTCCACGGTCGCCGCGGTGGCCTCCGGATCGTCGAGGTAGCCGAGCATCACATTGGGACCGCGTAGCAGCACCTCGCCGTGATCGCCGATTCGCAGCTCGAATTCCGCGATCGGCCGCCCACAGGTGGTGGCCACTGTGACCGCGTCGTCGTCGGCGCGGCACATGGTGCCCATCCCGTTGGACTCGGTCAGGCCGTAGGCGGTGAGCACGATGTCGATGTCGAGTTCGGTCTGCATCCGCTCGATCAGCACAACCGGCACCGTTGCCGCGCCGGTGACCGCAAACCGCAGCGAGCTGAGGTCGTAGCGATTACGGGCGGGGTGGTCGAGCAGCGTTTGGTAGATGGTCGGCGGTCCGGGGAGCACGGTGATCCGGTGTTCGGCGACCGCACGCAACGCCTGTTCGGCGTCGAAGGTGAGCTGCGGGATCAGTGTGGCGCCGGTCTGCAGGCAGGCCAGGATTCCGGCCTTGTAGCCGAAGTTGTGGAAGAACGGGTTGATGCAGAGGTAGCGGTCGTCGCTGGTGATCTTGCCGCAGGCGGCCCACGCCGCCGCACCGGCCAGTGACTGCCGGTGCGCACACAGCACGCCTTTGCTGCGGCCGGTGGTGCCGGAGGTGAACAAGACGTCGGAGACGTCGTCGGGCCGGACCGCGGCCGCGCGGGCGTCGGCTGCGTCGAGGGCCCGGTCGTCAGCTCCGTGGCTCACAAATTCGTCCCAGGTGCCGTCGTCGGCTTTCGATGGGCACCCGCACGATGTGCCGCAGGTCGGGCAATGCGGTGCGGTCGAGGTCGGCGATTCGGTCCGCCCCGAGGAACTCGCCCATTGCCACCAGTAACGGCGCGCCGGTGCGGGCCAGGATGTCGGAAGCCTCGGCCGCGGTATAGCGGGTGTTCAGCGGTACCACGGTGGCGCCGGCATAGTGGGTGGCCAAGCAGGAAATCACCCAGTGCCAGGTGTTCGGGGACCAGATCGCCACCCGATCACCGGCCTGCACGCCGAGGCTGATCATCGCCGCCGCCGCGCGCCGCACTTCGTTCCGCAGCTCGCCGAAGGTGAGGGTTCGATCCGGCGTGACCAGCGCGTTGTGATCGGGAAGCTCGCGAGCGATGTGGTCCAGCGCCGCAGGAATGGTCTGCGGATGGCTCGACATCGAACTCCTTGGTGCGGATTGCCCGGCTGATCTACCGCCGCTGCACGGCCCATCATCGCCGGGGCCTAACAAAGCAAGTGCTTGGTAGGTTAGCCTACAGGGGTGCAAGGCGTCGAGGAGTTCAGGTCCGAGGTCCGCGATTGGCTGGCCGAGAACCTGGTCGGCGACTTCGCCGCGCTCAAGGGGCTCGGCGGACCCGGTCGCGAACACGAGGCGTTCGAGGAGCGGCGGGCCTGGAACCAGCACCTGGCGCAGGCGGGCCTGACCTGCCTGGGGTGGCCGGTCGAGCACGGCGGTCGTGGCCTGTCGGTTGCCCATCGGGTGGCGTTCTACGAGGAATACGCGATCGCCAACGCGCCCGCCAAGGTCAACCACTTCGGTGAAGAACTACTGGGCCCGACGCTGATCGCCTTCGGTACGCCGGAGCAACAACAGCGTTTCCTGCCGCGGATCCTCGACGTCACCGAACTGTGGTCGCAGGGCTATTCCGAACCCGGCGCCGGCAGCGACCTGGCCAACGTGTCCACCACCGCGGTGCTCGACGGCGATGAGTGGGTCATCAACGGCCAGAAGGTGTGGACGTCGCTGGCGCACTGGGCGCAGTGGTGCTTCGTGGTGGCGCGCAGCGAAAAAGGTTCCAAGCGTCACGCCGGGTTGTCGTATCTGCTGGTCCCGCTCGACCAGCCCGGGGTGGAGGTCCGCCCGATCGTCCAGTTGACCGGTGACTCCGAGTTCAACGAGGTCTTCTTCGACGACGCCCGCACCGACGCCGATCTGGTGGTCGGCCAGCCCGGCGATGGCTGGCGGGTCGCGATGGGAACGCTGACCTTCGAGCGCGGTGTGTCGACGCTCGGCCAGCAGATCGTGTACGCCCGTGAACTTAGTGCCGTCGTCGAGCTCGCTAAAAGCACTGGCGCCGCCGATGATCCGCTGATTCGCGAACGCCTGACCCGGTCTTGGGCCGGCCTGCGGGCGATGCGCTCCTACGCGTTGGCGACCATGGACGTCGAACAGCCCGGCCAGGACAACGTCTCGAAGTTGTTGTGGGCCAACTGGCATCGCGATCTCGGTGAGATCGCGATGGACGTGCAGGGTAAGGCGGGCCTGGTGCTGCCGGGCGGCGAGTTCGACGAGTGGCAGCGGCTCTACCTGTTCACCCGCGCGGACACCATCTACGGCGGTTCTAACGAGATACAGCGCAACATCATCGCCGAGCGCGTGCTCGGTCTACCCAGGGAGGCTCGATGACGCTCGCGGTTGCGCCGAAAGAAGTTGCTGGACACGGACTTCTGAAAGGCAAGGTCGTGATCGTCACGGCCGCGGCCGGCACCGGGATCGGGTCTGCGACCGCCCGGCGCGCGCTTGCCGAAGGCGCCGACGTCGTCGTCTCCGATCACCACGAACGACGGCTCGGCGAAACCCGTGACGAGCTTTCCGCACTGGGACTGGGCCGCGTCGAGAGCGTGCTCTGCGACGTCACGTCCACCGCGCAGGTCGACGCCCTGATCGACTCCACCACCGCGCGGCTGGGCCGGCTCGATGTCCTGGTCAACAATGCCGGGCTGGGCGGTCAGACTCCGGTCGTCGACATGACCGACGACGAGTGGGACCGCGTCCTGAACGTCACGCTGACGTCGGTCCTGCGCACCACCCGGGCGGCGCTGCGGTATTTCCGCGACGCCGACCACGGCGGCGTCATCGTGAACAACGCCAGCGTGCTCGGCTGGCGTGCGCAGCACTCGCAGTCGCACTATGCGGCGGCCAAAGCCGGCGTGATGGCGTTGACACGTTGCAGCGCAATCGAAGCCGTCGAATACGGGGTGCGGATCAACGCGGTGTCGCCCAGCATTGCCCGGCACAAGTTCCTCGACAAGACCAGCTCGGCAGAACTGCTCGATCAGCTGTCGGCCGGTGAGGCGTTCGGCCGGGCTGCCGAGCCGTGGGAAGTCGCGGCCACCATCGCGTTCCTGGCCAGTGAATACTCCAGTTACCTGACTGGCGAAGTGATTTCGGTGTCGAGTCAGCACCCATGACCGAACTCAGCCCGCCGAACAGCCGCCGCGACGAGTTATTGGAACTCGCCGCGAAGATGTTCGCCGAACGCGGGTTACGCGCAACCACAGTGCGTGATATCGCCGACAGCGCCGGCATCCTGTCCGGCAGCCTGTATCACCATTTCTCCTCCAAGGAAGAGATGGTCGACGAAGTGCTGCGGAACTTCATGGACTGGCTCTTCGCTCGCTACCGGGAAATCGTTGACACGCACTCGAATCCGCTGGAGAGGCTCAAGGGGCTGTTCATGGCGTCGTTCGACGCCATCGAGCATCGGCATGCCCAGGTCGTCATCTATCAGGATGAGGCCAAGCGATTGCTGCCACAGCCCCGGTTCTCCTATCTCGAGGACCTGAACAAGCAGCAGCGCAAGATGTGGGTCGACGTGCTGCACCAGGGCATCGAGGAGGGTTATCTGCGTCCCGACCTCGACGTCGACCTGGTTTACCGATTTATCCGTGACACCACCTGGGTGTCGGTGCGCTGGTATCAGCCCGGTGGACCGCTCACCGCGCAACAGGTGGGTCAGCAGTATCTCGCTATCGTCCTAGGTGGAATCACCAAAGAAGGAGTCTGAAATGGCCGAGGCTTACGTCATTGATGCAGTGCGCACCGCCGTTGGTAAGCGCAATGGATCGTTGGCCGGCGTGCATCCCGTCGACCTGGGCGCACTCGGCTGGCGCGGGCTGCTGGACCGG
The DNA here is from genome assembly GCA_963815995.1 of uncultured Actinomycetota bacterium. Taxonomy (GTDB): domain Bacteria; phylum Actinomycetota; class Actinomycetes; order Mycobacteriales; family Mycobacteriaceae; genus Mycobacterium. The sequence goes on along the minus strand of CAWFIR010000015.1, from coordinate 349,835 downwards.
GTCGACGTCGACCCCGCCGCTGTCGACGACGTGATCGCCGGCTGCCTCGACGCCATCGGAGCACAGGCCGGCAACATCGCCCGGCTCTCCTGGCTGGCCGCCGGTTACCCGGAAGAGGTTCCCGGCGTTACCGTCGACCGGCAGTGTGGTTCCAGCCAGCAGGCTATTTCCTTTGGCGCACAAGCGATCATGGCGGGCACCGCAGACGTGATCGTGGCCGGCGGCATGCAGAACATGAGCCAGATCCCGATCTCGTCGGCGATGATCGTCGGCGAGCAGTTCGGCTTCACCTCGCCGACCAATGAATCCAAGCAGTGGCTGCACCGATACGGCGATCAGGAAATCTCGCAGTTCCGTGGCTCCGAGTTGATCGCCGAGAAGTGGAACCTGTCTCGCGAGGAGATGGAGCAGTACGCGCTGACCAGCCACGAGCGCGCCTTCGGCGCGATCCGCGGCGGCCATTTCGACAACGAGATCATCGCCGTGGAAACCGAACACGGTGTGTTCCGCGTCGACGAGGGGCCGCGTGAGTCGTCGCTGGAGAAGATGGCCGGCCTGAAGCCGTTGGTCGAAGGAGGCCGCTTGACCGCCGCGATGGCCAGTCAGATTTCCGACGGCGCCAGCGCGGTGCTGTTGGCTTCCGAGCAGGCGGTCAAGGACCACAAGCTCACGCCGCGGGCGCGTATTCATCACATCAGCGCCCGCGCGTGCCGACCCGGTGTTCATGCTGACCGGGCCGATCCCGGCCACCCGCTATGCGCTGGAGAAGACCGGCCTGTCCATCGAAGACATCGACACCGTCGAGATCAACGAGGCATTCGCGCCGGTCGTGTTGGCCTGGCTCAAGGAGATCAAGGCCGACCCGGAGAAGGTCAACCCCAATGGCGGTGCGATCGCACTGGGCCACCCGTTAGGCGCAACCGGCGCAAAGCTTTTCACCACGATGCTCAACGAGCTGGAGCGCACCGGCGGCCGATACGGCCTGCAGACCATGTGTGAAGGCGGCGGTACCGCCAACGTCACGATCATCGAGCGGTTGTAGTCCGACTTAGGCCGAGCGTGCACCACGCGACGCCTCATCGGCGAGTCGCGTCGCGAGATTCACACTCGAAGCTTGTCGGTGCTCGTTGGCAGCATCGCCGCATGAAGGAATTGGGCTGGCCGTTTCTCGGCTCTGAAGCGCTGGCTGCGAAAGCCCTGCCGGAGCGGGCAATGCGCGTGATCTACGACTCGGTCTATCCCGGCGTGTACGTGCCAGGCGGCATCGACTTGACCGCGGTCCAGCGTGCGGAAGCGGCGTGGCTCTGGTCACGACGGAAGGCAGTTGTTTCCGGGCATTCGGCCGCTGCGCTGCTCGGCGCCAACTGGGTGGACGCAACGCTCAACGCTGAGTTGATCTATGCCAACCGCCGTCCACCCGCTGGCATAACCGTGCACAGTGAGACGCTGCTCCCCGACGAGGTCCTGGAGGTCGGCGGGATCGCCGTAACCAGCCCCGCCCGAACGGCATTCGACATCGGTCGGCGAGTGCGCAGTCGGCTGCGGGCGGTACAGCAGCTTGATGCCTTGGCGCATGCGACGGATGTCAAAGATGTCGATGTCGAGGCGATCATGTCTCGACATACCGGCGCGCGTGGTGTCGTGAGGCTCCGGCGGGTTCTGCCGCTGATCGACGGCGGCGCAGAGTCTCCCCAGGAGACAAGGACACGTCTCGCCTTGGTGGATGCAGGAATTCCGGCTCCGCGAACGCAGGTCGTGGTGTGCGACGAACACGGCGAATTCGTCGCACGCATCGATATGGGTTATGAGGACTTGCGCGTCGGCATCGAATACGACGGGCCGCAGCATTGGACAAACGCTGAGCAGCGCGATCGTGACATAGATCGGTATTCGGCCTTGCTCGATTTGGGTTGGGTGATCGTCAGGGTCAGCAGTGAATTACTCAGATACCGGCAGGCCACGTTCATCTCCCGTGTCGTTGCTGCAATGCAGGCAGCCGGATGGCGCTCATGACGGGCGAGCGTGAACGTACGCGACACCAGATCGGCGTGTCGCGTAGCAAGTTGCACGCTCGGCGGCTGAACGCGTCAACGCGATACTCCGGCGATGATGTCGTCGACTGTGCGTCCCGCCAGCAACTCCACTTGCCGGCGCCTCGCATGACGCAAGGGCCCGCGCAGGGCAAGTTCGGCAAACCCGTGCACCGCCGACCAGCAGGGCCATTCGGCTCCTTCGCGTTGCTCAGCGCTTAGCTCGCCCGCATCCACCATCGCGTCGAGCGCATCAACAACGCCAGATATGGTGGAGCGCTGGCAGTCTCTCACTCAGGCCGTTCGATCGGCGCCGAAAAAGGCCACCGCGAACCATCCTGGCTCGTCGAGTGCAAATTTGATGTAGCCCAGGCCGACGGCGTGCAACCGATCCCGTGCATCGGGCACAGCCGAACCGTGTCGGCGCGCCATCCGTGACGCCATCCGGTGCTGGATCGCTGTCGCAACCGCGCTGAGCAGCGCCTCGCGATCAACAAAGTGACGGTACGCGGCGTTGGGTGAAACCCCTGCTTGCCGAGTCGCTTCCCGGATGGTGAGCGCTTCGGGCCCGCCGGTCCGGGTGAGGGCCAGGCCGGCGTCGATCAATGCCGTGCGCAGGTCCCCGTGGTGGTAGCCGGTCTTCAAGGTAGCCAACTCTTGACCCCCCTCGAGCTCGAAGTGTACGGTGTGAACATTAGCATGTTTACAGTGTGAACATCGACATCGGAGGGCATTGTTTTGACAACCGCAGGATTGCCGCCCGTGGTGGACGAGCAAGTCTGGCAGCGCGAACTGGAAGCCCTGCATGTTCGGGAGAAAGCGGCCACCCGTGAGCTTGACGCCATCGCGGCGCAGCGACGACGGCTGCCGATGGTCGCCATGCCGGACTACGTTCTGGAAGGCGAGAACGGACCCGTGGGTCTTGCCGAGATTTTCGACGGCAAGTCGCAGTTGATCGTCTACAGCCATATGTGGTTTCCCGATGAAGAGTGGCAGTGCCCGGGTTGCACCGGCTTCACTTCTCAGTTCACCCGGCTGGAGTTCCTGGACAACTACGATGCCCGGTTCGTGATCGTCACCCAAGGACCCATCGACGAAGCACTCGCCTACAAGCGACGAGTGGGCAACAAGATGACCTGGTACTCCACCGCGAACAGCTCGTTCGGCACCGATGTCGGCGCCCCACCCGGCGGCGGATTCGCGGTGAATGTCTTTCTGCGCGACGGGAATCAGGTCTACCGGACCTGGCACACCAATGGCCGCGGAACCGAGCAGCTGAGTCATTCGTTCGCGTTGATCGATCTACTGCCGTACGGCCGTCAGGAGGAGTGGCAGGACTCTCCAGACGGCTGGCCGCAGTCACCCACCTACAGCCGCTGGGCCGGATCGCAAGACATTGCGCGCGCCTACGGCGTTAATACCGCAGAAACCAACCAACCCGAAGGAGCAAAATGACCATTACGACGACCGGCCTGACCACGATGAGCCTGGTATGCGTGCCGACACCCGAGCAGGACAAAGCGGTGGCGTTCTATGAGTCGCTCGGCTTCGAGAAGCGAACCGACGAGCCGTTCGGCGGCGGCTACCGATGGATCGAGGTGTACCCGCCCGAGGGCACGACCGGCATCGCGCTCGCTCCACCCCCGCCAGATGGCGGGCCGGTGCAGCCGACCAACACCGGTATCACGTTGACCACCAGTGACATCGACGCCACCCATGCGGCGATGAAGGAACTCGGCGTCGACGTCGACGCGCAGGTGGCGCGGATGGGTGAGCCGGTTCCACCGATGTTCTGGTTCCGCGACCCGACCGGGCACACCTTGATGGTTGTGGAGTCTCCTGATAACGGCTGACCGGTCACCGCCGCACCAAGGCGATCAGGACACTGCGTGGGCTTATGGCGCGTCCGACACTTTCAGGTATTGCTCGATGCCGATTCGGGCGAAGTCGCGTTGCCGCTCGGTCGACAGCAGGCGCATGGCAGCGGCCGCGTCGATAACCTCAGGCTGGACCACGTCGTAGCTTTTACCCTGCGACGAGATACTCGCTCGCCCCGCGGCAAGGATGTTCAACAACCAGTCCACTCGTGTGCCATAGGGCAGCGGAACGACGAAACCGTCTGCGAGGCGCTCGGCTACGACGGGTGTGGCGTACTGCTTGCCCGACCGTCGGCCGGTGTGGTGGATAGCCGCCGCATACCAGTGCTTGTGCCCGGCCAGGCGCAACATCAGCGGGTTGAGCAGGTACCGATTGGATTTACGAACCGCATTCAGCAGCGGCTTGGGCCAAGACCCCGGTGTCACAACACTCATGGCCCCAGGGTGAGCCAGGTCATGCGCCTAAGCCAGAGTCTTTAGTCAACTGCTAGGTGCTATTCGACCATCGCCGAGGCTGCCCGCAGGTGCTTGACCGCGTCGGCGACGATCGCATCGATCAACTCGGCACATGACGGTAGGTCGTCGACGATGCCGGCAACTTGCCCGGAGGCCAGCACGCCGGCGTCGGTGTTGCCCTCAACCAGGCCGGCTTTGAGCAACATCGGCGTGTTGGCGGCCATCACTACCTGCGACCAAGACAGATCCTTGCCGTGCCGCATCGCCAGCCCGTCGCGAATCATCGAGGCCCAGGTCATCTGTGACATCTTCTTGAACTTCGCGGCGTTGCCGATGGCAGCAGTGAAACCCCTTGCCCGAGAGCCGCTTTCCAGCTTCTCGACGAGGCCGGTGCGCAGCACACGGTGCGGCATGCCGTCGACCCGCGTGGTGACGACGGTGCCGTCCAGCGCGGACTGCAGATAACGCTGCTTGACCGCGTCGGGCACGGTGGAATCCGAGGTGAGCAGGAAGCGGGTGCCCATCGCCACGCCGGCGGCGCCGTACGACAACGCCGCCGCGAGCCCGCGGCCATCGAAGAAGCCACCCGCGGCGATCACCGGAATGCTGACGGCATCAAGCACCGAGGGCAGCAGCAGCGTCGTGGCGACCGGCCCGGTGTGCCCGCCGCCTTCGCCGCCCTGAACGATCACCGCGTCGGCGCCCCAGGAGGCCACCTTGCGGGCGTGCTTGGCCAGGCCGACCGACGGAATAACCACTGAGCCAGCGTCTTTGAGCTTGCTGATCAACTCCTGTTTGGGCGCCAGTGCGAACGATGCGACCTTGACACCTTCGCGAATCATCAGGTCCACCCGGTCGCCGGCATCACCGGCATCCGCGCGAATGTTGACACCGAACGGTTTGTCAGTGGCCGCTTTGACCTTCCCGATCGCGACGGCTAGTTCGTCGAGCGTCATGGTGGCCGAGGCCAGAATGCCCAGTCCGCCCGCATTCGAAGTCGCTGCCACAAGACGCGCGCCGGCCACCCAACCCATTCCGGTTTGCACCACCGGGTGCTCGATGCCGATCAGCTCGGTCAGTGGCGTGCGCAGTTTCATCAACGTATCTCTCGGTCGCGCAATGCTTTAGGGTCGATGACCTCGCGGATCAATCGCAACTCGTCGTCGGTCGGCAGCCTGGACTCGTCCGCACCGTCGAGGCCGTGGACGTCGAACGAGGTGTTCTCGCGGACCTCGTCGGCCGAGACGCCGGGGTGCAGCGACAGCGCCCGCATCGTGCGCTCCGGCCCACCGAAGTCGAACACGCCGAGGTTGGACACCACCCGATACGTGTTCGCGAACCGGAAGGCCGGGTTGTCGGTGTCCACGTTGTCCCAGCCGACACCGCAGACCACGTCGACGGTCTCACAGAAGACTCGCTTGGAGTGGTTGCCCACCCAGTAGCTGGTCGCGTGGTTGATGGCGTTGCCCGGTGCGCCGCGGACACCGAACATCTGTCGCTTCGGCTGCTGCAGTGGCCCGAATGCGGAGATGTTCTGATTGCCATGGCGGTCAACCTGATTGGCGCCCATCACCACGTGCCGTCGTCCCCAGGCCAGCGTCTCGAACACCCGGCCGAACGGCATCCAGCCTTCGACTGGTCCGGTCTTGCCGAGTGGCGGGGTGTCGGCCAGCAGTTGCGCCTCGCCGTCGGTCAGCAGGATGTCGGGGGAGAACGTCAGCCGGGCCAGTCGCGCGCCGACCGACGCCATGTTCGTCATCGGGCTGACCATGATCTCGCCCGCGTCGCGGAACAATTCGGCGCAGGCGACTGCGCACACTTCGGCGCGGGTGCTCGCGGTATCGGTCACGACAGTGTCGGTCATGAAGACGCCTCCTCGGCGAACCTACGCACGGCCGCTTGGTATTCGGCTTCACCGCCGGACAGATAGGTCTGCACGAATGTCTGCCAGCCCTCGTCGGTTGCCGCGGCCTCAGCGTAGTGCCGTTGGAATTTCTCGTCGCGGCCGTAATCCGGTTCCGCGGTGGTGAAGTGCGCGCCACCGGGCGCTTCCACGACTCCGTCGACCATCATCCGGTTCACCAGTAATGCTTGCGGCGGAACGGCTTTGACTAGTTCGTCGGTCGAGACGACGCGTTCCACCGAAAGGTAGCGCCGCTCGGCGGCCATCAAGAAGAGGTCGTCGAAGTAGGGATCGATCCCGGTGTAGGCGGCGTTGCCCCGTTGGTCGCCGAGGTTGAGATGGACGAACGCGGCGTCCAGGTTCAGCGCAGGCATCGCGAGCAGCGTCTCGTGTCCGCCACCTGGCGCCGGGTAGGGGCTGGTCACTGTTTGCAATTCGCCTTCCCAGAAGTCCAGGACCGAACTGCCCAGACCGGCGCGAATCGGCAGGAACGGCAGCCGCTGCGCAGCTGCCTGCAGTCCGCATCGCAGCATGCCCTCGTCCATTTCGCGCGCCTCAAGCGTTCCGGCGCTGCGGGCCTTGGCAAACCACGGGTCGTAGAACGGCGGCGAGTCCAGCGAGACGAACCCGTAGTAAACCCGTTTGACCTTGCCGGCCGAGCAGAGCAGCCCCAAATCGGGTCCGCCGTAGGTCACTACGGTCAGATCCTTGACGTCGGTGCGAAGCATGGCCCGCACGAACGCCATGGGCTTGCGCCGCGATCCCCAGCCGCCGATACCGATCGTCATGCCGCTGCGTAGTTGCGCGACGGCGTCGTCGAGCGTGGTTCGTTTGTCGCTCACTCTTTTTTGCCCTTCGCGGTGCCGGCGAACGCGTCGCGGTGCTCGTCAGCCACCCCGGCCAGGTTGAGCTCGAAGGTGAAGCCTTGCTCCATGCGGTAACTGGAGTTGACCCGCTGCACGTCGATCAGGTTCAGCGCTTCCTTGGCCGCGCGGATGACGCGGGTGTCCTTGGCGGCGATGTCGCGCGCGACCCGCAGGGCGGCTTCGTCGAGTTCCTCGCGCGGTACCACCTCGTGCACCGAACCGAAGTGGTGCAGGGTGGCGGCATCGACAGTCGCCGCGGTGAAGAACAGCCGCCGCATCATGTGCTGCGGCACCAATCGGGACAGGTGGGTCGCTGCGCCCAGCGCGCCGCGCTCGACCTCCGGCAGCCCGAACGTCGCATCGTCGGAGGCCACGATGACGTCGGCATTGCCCACCAGGCCGATGCCGCCTCCGACGCAGAATCCGTTGACAGCGGCGATCACCGGGACAGCGCACTCGTAGACCGCGCGGAAGGCGGCGAAGCAGCCGCGGTTGGCGTCGATGAGCGCGGTGAAGCCCTCGGTGCGCTGCATCTCTTTGATGTCGACGCCGGCGTTGAACCCACGGCCCTCGGCCCGCAGGATCACCGCGTGGGTGGTCTGGTCGTTGCCGGCGGCGATCAGCACCTCGCCGAGTTCGAACCAGCCGCGTGACGGGATGGCGTTGACTGGGGGGAAGTCGACGGTGACCGCGACTATCCCTGGTTCGACGGTGCGCGACGTAATAGTCATCGAGATCCTCGACCACTTCCTTGGGGAACGATTACCTAAGCAAGCACTTGCTTGGTACGCTAGCACAGTGACCCATGCCGATGGAGGCGCCGCGTTCAGCTTCGGGCTCAGCGGCCGGGTCGTGCTGGTGACCGGCGGCGTTCGAGGGGTAGGTGCCGGGATCAGCGGCGTTTTCGCCCAGCAGGGTGCCACCGTTGTCACCTGTGCTCGGCGAGCAGGTTGACGGCCTGCCCTACGAATTCCACCCCTGCGATATCCGCGACGACGACGCGGTCAAGGCGATGGTCGACGCGATCGTAGACCGGCACGGCCGCCTCGACGTGGTCGTCAACAACGCCGGAGGCTCGCCCTTCGTCTTGACGGCGGAGTCCAGCGCGAAGTTCAACCGCAAAATCATCGAGCTCAATCTGCTTGGTGCACTGTCGGTTTCCCAGCACGCCAACGAGACGATGCAAAACCAGCCAGGTGGCGGATCGATCGTCAACATCTGCAGCCTCAGCGGCCGACGGCCGTCACCGGGCACCGGCGCCTACGGAGCGGCCAAGGCGGGCCTGGAAAACCTCACCCAGACGCTGGCGGTGGAGTGGGGCCCGAAGGTGCGGGTGAATGCCTGCGTGGTCGGCATGGTCGAGACCGAGCAATCGGAGCTGTTCTACGGCGATGCCGAATCGATCGCCGCGATTTCGAAGAACGTGCCGCTCGGCCGGCTCGCCACACCCGCCGATGTCGGTTGGGCCGCAGCGTTTCTGGCCTCGGACGCGGCCGTCTACATCAGCGGCGCCTCGTTAGAGGTGCACGGCGGCGGCGAACCGCCGCACTATCTGGCCACCACGAACGCAAGCGCGATCAAGTAGAGGAGTTGAGGATGGGTAGCTAATGGGAATAGTCGACGGCCGCGTCGTCATCGTCACCGGAGCGGGCGGCGGTATCGGGCGCGCGCACGCCTTGGCCTTCGCCGCCGAAGGCGCGCGCGTCGTGGTCAACGACATCGGTGTGGGCCTGGACGGATCGCCGGCCAGTGGTGGCAGCGCGGCCCAGAGTGTCGTCGACGAGATCACCGCTGCCGGAGGCGAAGCCGTCGCCAACGGCTCCAACATCGCGGACTGGGATCAGGCCGCAGCTCTGGTCCAGACCGCCGTCGACAGTTTCGGTGGCCTGGACGTGCTGGTGAACAACGCCGGCATCGTGCGCGACCGGATGATGGCCAACACCAGCGAAGAGGAGTTCGACGCCGTCATCGCCGTACACCTCAAGGGTCACTTCGCGACCATGCGGCACGCGGCGTCGTACTGGCGCGGGCTGAGCAAAGAGGGCAAAACCGTTGACGCGCGGATCATTAACACCAGCTCCGGCGCGGGCCTGCAGGGCAGCGTCGGCCAGGGCAACTACAGCGCCGCCAAGGCGGGCATCGCGGCGATGACGTTGGTCGCCGCCGCCGAAATGGGCCGCTACGGCGTCACGGTCAATGCGATCGCGCCGTCGGCCCGGACCCGGATGACCGAGACCGTGTTCGCGGACATGATGGCCACCCAGGACGACGACTTCGACGCGATGGCGCCGGAGAACATCTCGCCACTGGTGGTGTGGCTGGGCAGCAACGAATCTCGTGACATCACCGGCAAGGTGTTCGAGGTCGAGGGCGGCAAGATTCGCGTCGCCGAGGGCTGGGCGCACGGACCGCAGATCGACAAGGGCGCACGCTGGGATCCCGCCGAGTTGGGACCTGTCGTCGCCGACCTGTTGGCCAAGTCGCGGCCGCCGGTCCCGGTCTACGGGGCCTGATCCCCAGCCCCGCTCCGACTGCTTGTGCACTTCGACTGGGAGTCCTTGACCGACAGTGTGCATCGCTGCCGGCTGCCGTTTCTCGACGTCACTGTCGGTCTGGTGCAGGGCAGTACCGGAGCGTTGCTGGTCGACACCGGTACCACGCTCACCGAAGCCCACGCGATCTACGACGACGTGCGTCTGATTGCCGGGTGCGGCGTGACGCATGTGGTGTTGACCCACAAGCATTTCGATCATGTGTTGGGCTCCGGAGGATTCGCGGACGCCCAAATATTCTGTGCACCGGAAGTTTTGGACTACCTCACATCTGATATTGCTCAGCTTCGCGACGATGCGCTGAGTTACGGAGCCGACGCCGCTGAGATCGACCACGCGATCGCCGCGCTGCGGGCGCCTCAGCACGCCGTCGACGACGCAGTTGTGGACCTGGGGAACCGCGAGGTGACCATCGCACGGCCGGGTGGCGGCCACACCGACGCGGATCTCGTCGTCTCGGTGCCCGGTTCCGCCGGCGAGCAGACGGTGGTCTTCGCCGGTGATCTCATTGAGGAATCCGGCGACCCGGCCATCGATGCCGACTCCGATGTGACGGCGTGGCCGGACACGCTCGATCGTCTTCTTTCGATCGGCGGACCCGATGCCATCTACGTACCGGGGCACGGCCGTGTCGTGGATGCGGAATTCGTCCGCCATCAACAAGATTGGCTTAGACGGTACCGCCGAAAGCGGTGACGATGTCATCGAACACCGCGACGGGGAACTGAGCCAGCGCCGTGTCGACCTGACTGAACCCGGCCTGAATCGCGCTGTCGATCGTCGCCGAGTTACCGCCGAGGAGTGCCTCGTAGATGTCGTAGCCGGCGAACTGCGGCGCCTCGATCAGGCTGCGGAAGTCGACGAAAAGCTCAGTGCCCAAGCCGGGATCGGCCGAGACGGGCGTCCCGTCATAGCTGACCAGCGTCCAGTCTCCGGGCTGGCCTTCGATGACGACTTGGCCCGTGTTGGGTAGGAAACCGCCGGTCTTTCCCACTTCCTGCAGGAGGACCGAGAAGTCGGGGTTTTTCACGTTCATCAATGTCCAGACGGCGATCGCGCCTTCGCTGGAGAACGCGACGTCGGTCGGGGTGCCGGTCGCGCTCGCGGTGCCGTCGTAGATCGACTGGACGGCGCCACCGAAGCTTTCGTCGAACGTCACCCCGTTGACGCTGGGGTCGCCGATATCCGGGACCAACACATCGCCCATCGCCCAGGAGAGTGGGCCCAGCAGGTACAGGATGCCCTCGAGGCTGGTCGTCGGGTCGCCCTCGAAGGCGCCGGCCGGGATCTCGTTGAGCCCAGCCAACGTATCGAGCGTCGTGGGATGTCCGCTAGCCGCCAACTCTTGCAGCCAATGGCGCCGCGGTCTCCGCCGTCCTGAGCTCCTGCGAGTCGAAGAGCCCGCCGAATTTGGTCCCGAACTCGTTCTGGATTGTGGTAGCGATGGCGCTCGCCTGAGCGTCGCCAGTGGTGTCGAGTCCTGTTCCGGGCGGGGTCGTGTCGATGATGCCCGCTTTGTTGTCGATCGACTCCGCATGCCGGACGAAGTCGATGATGATCGACCCGTCGTCGGCCCAGGCCAGCGCCGGTCCGATGGACATCAGAGCAGTCGAGAGCAAACCAACAGCAGCGACACGGAGCCGACTTCGATTGCTCATCTCTTCCCCCCTTGCCGTGAGCTGGCAGCGAGCAATCTACCGCAGTCAACCGCGGGGTTTAAGCCGAATCACCGACTGACTGAAGCCGGTTCACATTGGCATTGCGATCCGCTCGTTCAGCGTGCGGGGTCGCAGATGACGATCGGGATCGTCCGGTCGGTCCACGATTGGTAGTCCTCGTACGACGGGTACATCTTGACGAGCTGTGGCCAGTAGTGGGCGCGCTCTTCGTCGGTGGCGTCTCGTGCGGTCAAGTCGAGCACCTCTTTTTTGATCTGCACCGAAACCTTCGGGTCGGCTTTGAGATTGAGATACCACATCGGGTTTTTCACGGCGCCGCCCTTCGATGCGGCGACGATCACCCGGTCGCCGTCCCGTAGGAAATACAGCGGAGACACTCGCGGCTGCCCGGTCTTGCGCCCGGTCGTGGTCAGCAGGGCGACCGGAATGTTCTGGAAGGTGCTGCCCAGTCCCTCGCCACCGCTGCGGCGGTACATGAAGGTGTTGAGGCGGGACATCCATTTGATGAAGACGTCGGCGAACGGAGTGTCCATGTAGCGCGGACGTGTTTCTCGGCCATGAGCACAATCCTAGGTTCGCTGAATGAACGGGCGCATCTGGGCGTTGATGTGGCGGATCTTGCCGTCCACGATCAGAAACGTCTCGTCGACGTGTGTGCATACCCGCCGTCCGGCGAGCGACGGTTTGGTGATCACGTCGAACTGCGCCCGCACCCGGTCGCCGTCGACCTCGAACTTCGGCGGCGTGCACGCCTCGATGATGCGGAATTGTGGCCCGCGATTCAGGCTGCGCCGCAAGTGATTTCCGGAGAACCCGGTCTTGATGCCCATCTCGATCCGCACGCAGTCCGGCGCGAACGGGACCCCATCGCCGTGGTGGCTGGCCAGCGCGTCGATATACGCCTGCGCCGCCGCGATGCGGTCCTGGTCGGACACCGCCACCTAGATGCGCTCGATGATGGTGCCGGTCGACAGCGCACCACCGGCACACATGGTGATCAGTGCGGTGCTCTGGTCGGTGCGCTCGAGCTCGTGCAGCGCGGTGGTGATCAGCCGGCTGCCGGTGCTGCCCACCGGGTGGCCGAGCGCGATCGCGCCGCCGTTGACGTTGACCTTGTCCATGTCCGGGTTGTGTACCCGCGCCCAGGACAGCACCACGGAGGCGAATGCCTCGTTGATCTCGGTGATGTCGATGTCGCCCATCTTCATGCCGGCCTTCTCGAGCACCTTCGCCGTCGACTGCACCGGGCCGTCGAGGTGGTAGTACGCCTCGGCGCCGACGAGCGCCTGGCTGACGATGCGAGCCCGCGGCCGCAGCCCGAGCGCCTTGGCTTTGTCTTCGTCCATCCACAGCACGGCGGCCGCGCCGTCGGAGATCTGCGACGACGTGCCCGCGGTGTGGATCCCACCCTCGATCACGGGCTTGAGCTGGCTCAGGCCCTCCAGCGTGGTGTCGCGCAGACCCTGGTCCCTGGTGACGACTTGCCGGTCACTGGTCGGCTGCTTGTTCTCGTCTAGCACCGGCGCTTCGATGCCGCTGATCTCGCGGTCGAAGCGACTCTCGGCCCAGGCCTGCTTGGCCTTGCGCTGCGAGTCGAACCCGAACTGGTCGATCTCCTCGCGAGTGATGCCGCGGCGCTTGGCGATCCGCTCGGCGGCGGTGAACTGGTCGGGCAGGTCGATGTCCCACGACGCGGGCCGCAGGATGCCGCGATCCGGACCGGCGTTGGCGCCCAGGCCGACGCGGCTCATCGCCTCGATACCGCACGCGATACCGACGTCGATGGCACCCGCCGCGATCAGGCCGGCGACCAGGCCGTTCGCCTGCTGGCTGCTGCCGCACTGACAGTCCACGGTCATGGCGCCGACATGCTCGGGCAGCCCGGCGACGAGCCAACTGACTCGCGTGATGTTGTTTGACTGCTCGCCGTACTGCGTCACGCAGCCGCCGACGACCTGTTCGACGTCACCGGCGTCGATACCGGCTTTCTCCACGAGCGCTTTCTGCGTGGCGCCCAACAGCTCGGTGGCATGCAGTCCTGACAACCACCCGGCACGCTTGCCGATCGGGCTGCGGGTGGCTTCAACAATTACCGGGTTACCCATGAGGTCAGGCTAGAACACGTTTCATTACCCTGACAAGCGACGATGCTCCGACACCTTTTGGTCTGCGGCGAGAGCATGTTTTACTGGCACTAGAACACGTTGTAGTTCAGGAGAAACTTAATGGCACCCCCTAACATTCCCGCCGACTTCGACTTCCTCGATCCCGACGTCAACCTGGCCGGACTTCCCGTGACAGAGCTCGCCCAGCTTCGTGAGTCCGAGCCGATCCACTGGGTCGACGTGCCCGGCGGCTGCGGAGGCTTCGAGGACAACGGCTACTGGATCCTCACCAAGCACGCCGACGTCAAGGAAGTGTCGCGGCGCAGCGACCTGTTCTCCAGTTGGCAGAACGGCGCCATCCCGACCTGGCCCAAGGAAATGACGCGCGAGAACGTCGAGCTGCAGCGCAACGTCATGCTCAACATGGACGCCCCGCACCACACCCGGTTGCGCAAGATCATCTCCCGGGGATTCACCCCCCGCGCGGTCGGTCGGCTGGAGGAAGAGCTCGCGCAGCGCGCCCAGAACATCGCCAAGAACGCGGCCACCGCGGGCAGCGGCGACTTCGTCGAGCAGGTGTCGTGCGAACTGCCGCTGCAGGCCATCGCCGGTCTGTTGGGCGTGCCGCAGGACGACCGCGACAAGCTGTTCCGCTGGTCCAACGAGATGACCGGTGGCGAGGACCCCGAGTTCGCCGATGTCGATCCGGCGCAGTCGTCGATGGAACTGATCATGTACGCGATGGCGATGGCCGACGAGCGGGGCAAGAACCCGACCGACGACATCGTTACGACGTTGATCGAGGCCGACATCGACGGGGAGAAGCTCTCCGATGACGAGTTCGGCTTCTTCGTGATCATGCTGGCGGTGGCCGGCAACGAAACCACCCGTAACTCGATCACGCACGGAATGATCGCCTTCGCGAACAACCCGGACCAATGGGAGCTGTACAAGAAGGAACGCCCGTCGACCGCCGCCGACGAGATCGTTCGTTGGGCGACGCCGGTGTCGGCCTTCCAGCGGACTGCCAATGAGGACACCGAGCTGGGCGGCGTCCAGATCAAGAAAGGCCAGCGGCTGGTGATGTCCTACCGCTCGGCCAACTTCGACGCGGAGGTGTTCGAGGATCCGCACTCCTTCAACATCCTGCGCGACCCGAACCCGCACGTCGGCTTCGGCGGCACCGGTGCGCACTATTGCATCGGCGCGAACCTCGCCCGCATGACGATCAACCTGATCTTCAACGCCGTCGCCGACCACATGCCGGACCTGAAGCCGATCTCGGAACCCGAACGGCTGCGGTCGGGTTGGCTCAACGGCATCAAGCACTGGCAGGTCGATTACTCCGGCAAAAGCGTGGTCGCCGGCTGATGGATTTCACACCAGACCCGGCCCAGCTTGCAGTCGCCGATGTGGTCACCTCGGTACTCGACCGGGACAACTCCTGGGAGGCGCTTGTCGCCGGTGGTGTGACGGCTTTGCCGGTGCCCGAACGGGCGGGCGGTGACGGTGTCGGCTTGCCCGAGATCGCCACGGCGCTGACCGAGATCGGCCGCCACGGCCTGATCAGCCCGGCGCTGGCAACGCTCGGGCTCGGTGCGATTCCGTTGCTGGACTTGGCTTCTGACGACCAGCAGGACCGCTATCTCGGTGGGCTTGCCAAGGGCTCCGTGCTCAGCGCGGCGCTTAACGAGCCCGGCGCAGCGCTGCCGGACCGGCCCGCGACGACCTTCGTGCACAGTCGGCTGTCGGGAACCAAAGTCGGTGTCGGGTATGCCGAAAACGCTGAGTGGATGCTGGTCACCGCCGACAGCGCCGTCGTCGTGGTGTCGCCCAAGGCGGACGGCGTGCAGATCGCGAAAACCCCGACGTCCACCGGGGCCGACGAATACGTCGTCACGTTCTCCGATGTCGCGGTGGCCGACGAGGATGTGCTCACCGGAGCGACGGCTCAGCGGGTGAATCAGCTGGCGCTGGCTGCGATCGGTGCCTACACCGCCGGCCTGGTCGCCGGCGCGTTACGGTTGACCGCCGACTACGTGGCAAACCGCCAACAGTTCGGCAAGCCGCTGTCGACCTTTCAAACCGTCGCCGCGCAGCTCGCCGAGGTCTACATCGCTTCGCGGACTATCGATTTGGCGTCGACGTCGGTGATCTGGCGGCTGGCCGAAGGCCGCGACGCCAGTGAAGACCTGGACGTGCTCGGCTACTGGATAACCTCGCAAGCGCCGCGGGTGATGCAGATCTGCCACCACCTGCACGGCGGCATGGGGATGGACATCACCTACCCGATGCACCGGTATTACTCCACGATCAAGGACCTGACCCGGCTGCTGGGCGGGCCGTCGCATCGTCTCGATCTGGTGGGAGCGCAATGTTCATCGAACTGACCCCGGAGCAGCGTCAGCTGCAAGCCGAGCTGCGGCAATACTTTTCGAACCTGATCTCGTCCGACGAGATGAAGGCGATGGAGAAGGACCGGCACAACGAGGCATACCGCGCCGTGATCCGGCGAATGGGCCAGGACGGCAAGCTCGGCGTCGGATGGCCAAAAGAGTTCGGCGGCTTGGGCTTCGGTCCGATCGAGCAGTCGATCTTCGTCAACGAGGCGCACCGGGCCGACGTGCCGCTGCCCGCGGTGACGCTGCAGACGGTCGGCCCGGTCCTACAGCAGTTCGGAAGCGATCTGCAGAAGAAGAAGTTCCTGCCGTCGATTCTGGCCGGCGAGGTGCACTTCGCGATCGGCTACACCGAGCCGGAGGCCGGCACGGACCTGGCGTCGCTGCGTACCACCGCCATCCGCCACGGCGACGAGTACATCGTCAACGGGCAGAAGATCTTCACCACCGGTGCTCACGACGCCGACTACATCTGGCTGGCTTGCCGCACCGACCCGGAAGCCGTGAAGCACAAGGGCATCTCGATCCTGATCGTCGACACCAAGGATCCCGGCTATTCCTGGACGCCGATCATCCTGTCTGACGGCGCCCACCACACCAACGCCACGTACTACAACGACGTCCGGGTGCCCGCCGACATGCTGGTCGGCGAGGAGAACGGTGGATGGCGACTGATCACCACCCAGCTCAACAACGAACGGGTGATGCTCGGTCCGGCCGGCCGCACCGCTGGCATCTACGATCGCCTGCACGACTGGGCGTCGAAGCCGGGTGGCGACGGGGTCACCCCGATCGACCACCAGGACGTCAAGCGGGCGCTCGGCGAGATCTATTCCATGTGGCGGGTCAACGAACTACTCAACTGGCAGGTGGCCGCCGCGGGCGAAGACATCAACGTGGCCGATGCCGCGTCGACGAAAGTCTTTGGCACCGAGAGCATTCAGTACATCGGTCGGCTTGCTGAGGAGATCGTCGGCAAGTATGGCAACCCGGCTGAGTCGGACACTGCCGAACTGCTGGAATGGCTCGACTCGCAGACCAAGCGCAATTTGGTGATTACCTTCGGTGGAGGCGTGAACGAAGTGATGCGCGAGATGATCGCGGCGTCCGGCCTCAAAGTGCCGAGGGTACCCAGGTGACGGATATCCACGAGGCCCTCGCGGAGATCAAATCCACCGTCATCGCCAAGCCGCGAGTCGGCCGCGACCCGGTGAACCAGCCGATGGTCAACAGCTGGGTCGAAGCCATCGGCGACACCAACCCGATCTACCGGGATGAGGACGCGGCTCGCGCGGTCGGCCACCCCGGAATCGTTGCTCCACCGGCCATGATTCAGGTGTGGACGATGTTCGGCCTGGCTGGCGAACGTCCCACCGACGATCCCATGGGCCCGATCATGAAGCTGATGGACGACAACGGCTACATCGGCGTAGTCGCGACGAACTGCGAGCAGACGTATCACCGGTATCTGCGACCCGGCGAGGAAGTCAGCATCTCCTCGGAGATGGGCGACGTGGTCGGACCCAAGCAAACCGGCCTCGGCGAGGGCTGGTTCATCAACCAGCACATCGTTTGGCGAGTCGGCGAGGAAGCCGTCGCCGAAATGAACTGGCGGATACTCAAATTCAAGCCCAGCGAATCGCAGGACGCGACCAGCGCGGTGCCCGACGACCTGGACGCCGACGCGATGATGCGGCCCTCGGAATCCAAGGACACCAAGTTCTTCTGGGATGGCGTCAAGGCGCATGAGCTGCGGATCCAGAAGCGGCCCGACGGCAGCCTGCAGCACCCCCCGGTGCCGGCCATCTGGCAGGACAAGGAAGTCCCGACTGACTACGTGGTGGCCGGCGGCAAAGGCACGGTCTTCAGCTTCGTGGTGCATCACGCCCCGAAGGTGCCCGGCCGCACGCTCCCGTTCGTCATCGCGCTCGTGCAGTTGGAAGAGGGCGTGCGGATGCTCGGCGAGCTACGCAATGTCGACCCCGCCACCGTGGAGGTTGGAATGCCGGTCAGGGCAACGTATATCGACTTCCCCGCCAATGACATCGGCCCGGCATGGACGCTGTACGCCTGGGAGCCCGACGCATGAGCGCCCCGACAATAGGGGTCGGCACGAAGCTGCCGGAGCTGGCCTTGTACGGCGACCCGACCTTCATCATCTCGACGGCGATCGCCACCCGCGACTACCAGGACGTCCACCACGACCGGGACAAGGCACAGGCCAAGGGTTCCAAGGACATCTTCGTCAACATCCTGACCGACACCGGCCTGGTCCAGCGCTACATCACCGACTGGGCCGGCCCTTCAGCGTTCGTCAAGTCGATCGGTCTGCGGCTGGGTGTGCCGTGGTACGCCTACGACACCGTGACGTTCAAAGGCGAAGTCACCGCGGTCGACGACGGATTGATCACGTTGAAAATTGTTGGCAGCAATAGCCTTGGCGATCACGTCATCGCGAACGCGACGTTGACCATCGGGGGTTCTGATGGCCGGTGAACTTTCCGGCAAGGCCGCGATCGTCGGCATCGGCGCCACCGACTTCTCGAAAAACTCCGGCCGCAGCGAGCTTCGGCTGGCCGCCGAAGCCGTCTTGGACGCACTCGACGACGCCGGTCTGACACCGGGTGACGTCGACGGCATGGTCACCTTCACAATGGACTCCAACACCGAGGTGGCCATCGCCCGCGCCACGGGCATCGGGGACCTGACGTTCTTCTCCAAGATCCACCATGGCGGTGGCGCCGCCTGCGCGACCGTCCAGCAGGCGGCCATCGCGGTGGCGACCGGCGTCGCGGATTGCGTTGTGGCGTACCGCGCTTTCAACGAACGATCTGGTCAGCGGTTCGGTCAGGTACAGCTTCGGTTGGTGGAGAACGCCGATTCCACCGGCGTGGACAACTCGTTCTCATACCCGCACGGGCTGTCGACGCCCGCTGCGCAGGTAGCCATGATCGCCAAGCGCTACATGCATCTGTCGGGGGCGACCAGTCGGGACTTCGGGGCGATCTCGGTCGCCGATCGCAAGCACGCCGCCAACAATCCCAAGGCCTACTTCTACGAGAAGCCGATAACGATTGAGGATCACCAGAATTCGCGGTGGATCGCCGAGCCGCTGCGGCTGCTCGACTGCTGTCAGGAGACTGACGGCGCGGTGGCGATCGTCGTGACCTCGGCGGAGCGGGCGAAGGATCTGAAGAATCGCCCGGCGATTATCGAGGGAGCGGCCCAAGGCTCGAGCCCAAACCAGTATTCGATGGTGAGCTACTACCGGCCGGAGCTCGACGGACTGCCGGAGATGGGCCTGGTAGGTAAGCAGCTGTGGGCGCAATCGGGTCTGCGGCCGACGGACATCCAGACCGCGATCCTGTACGACCACTTCACGCCGTTCACCCTGATTCAGTTGGAGGAGTTGGGATTCTGTGGCTGGGGAGAGGCCAAGGAGTTCATCGCCGACGGCGCCATCGAAATCGGTGGCCGACTGCCGATCAACACCCACGGCGGGCAACTCGGTGAGGCCTACATCCACGGCATGAACGGCATCGCCGAGGGAGTGCGGCAACTGCGGGGCACCTCGGTGAACCCGGTGCCCGACGTCGAGCATGTGCTCGTCACGGCCGGCACCGGCGTGCCGACCTCCGGCCTGATCCTCGGCTAAGAGTTCGGCGTCGCGGGCGAACGTGAAGTTGATTTCACGTTCGCCCGCGAGCGTGAAATTGGCTTCACTTTGGGACGACTGAAGTGACGTTCGAGGTGGTTGCTGACACGCTGCGGCCATGGTGGAGCCGTTCGTGGGGAGTGAGGCCGTCGCGAACGGAACCCTGACCAGAAGCCAGTTGTGCACCGGCTACACGAGGCTGTTCCGGGATGTCTACATACACCGGGATGTGCAGGTCACTGCGGTGTTGCGGGCGCGAGCTGGATGGCTCTGGACGAAGCGGCAGGGAGTCGTCGCGGGAGTCTCCGCGGCGGCGATGCACGGAAGCAGATGGGTCGAGGACACAAGGACCGTGGAACTGATCCACGAAAACCGGCACAGGCTTCCAGGTCTTTTCACGCGCGGGGACCGCATAGAAGACGACGAGATCACCGTGGTCGATGGTGTTCCGGTGACCAACCCGGCCAGGACCGTGCTCGACCTCGGATGCTGGTACCCGCTGACAAGTGGGGTCGCGGCCATCGACTCACTGGCTCGTGCGACCGAAATCAAGGCGGCTGATGTTGAGCTGTTGGCTCGCAGGTACCGGGGACGTCGAGGAATCGCCCGCGCACGCCTTGCAATCGGTCTGTTCGATGCCGGTGCACAGTCTCCCAAGGAGACGTGGTTGCGGCTAGTCCTCGTCAATGCGGGCCTGCCGCGGCCGCAAACGCAGATTGCGGTACGCAACGAGTTTGGCAATGCAATCGCGTACTTGGACATGGGTTGGGAGGACGTCAAAGTCGCGGTCGAGTACGACGGAGAACAGCATCGCGCCGATCGGCGGCAATACAGCTGGGACGTAAGGCGGTTGGAACTACTCCAGCGGCTCGGATGGACCGTGATCCGCGTCCTAGCAGGGGACCGACCCGCGGATATTGTTCGACGGGTCAGGAACGCCCTCGCCGGCCGAGCGTGAACCTAGTTTGACGCTCGACCGCGACAGTGAAACTAGTTTCACGCTCGGCGCAGCGGCGCAGCAACCGCTAAGCCGGGACGAGCTCCACCCCGGTGAGCACGACGGCGTTCTCGCGAGCCGGCGCGATGACGGTGGCCAGCAGCCGCCCGTCCTCTTTCCAGACGCGCGGCCTTCAGCGTCTCGCCCGGGTACGCCACGCCGGTGAACCGTGCGCCGTAGGAGCCGACAGCGCCGGCATCGCCGTCGAGCAGCGCGTCGGTAAGCGCCTTGCAGGTCATGCCGTAGGTGCACAGGCCGTGCAGGATCGGCCGTGGAAACCCTGCCGCAGAGGCGAATTCGGGATCAGAGTGCAGCGGATTGCGATCGCCGCAGAGCCGGTAGAGCAGTGCCTGCTGCGGCAGCACCGGAATGTCGAGCTCGAGGTCCGGCGCTCGGTCCGGTGCGGCCGTCGAGGTCGACGATCCGCGGTCGCCACCGAAGCCGCCTTCGCCGCGAGCAAAGATCGAACGCCGTTGCGTCCACAACAGCGTCCCGTCCGGCGCGGTCACACGGGTCTCGGACCAGATCACCGCGGCCTTGCCCTTGTCCCAGATGTCGGTGAAGCGGGTGACTGCCTTCGCCGAACCCGACGGCGGCAGCGGCGCCGGCGCGGTGACCTGCTCGCTGGCATGCAGAACCTTGCTCAGCTCGATGTCGATGCCGGGGAACTGCACGGTCGGCGGCTTAGTGGCGTGGAAGGTCGCGGCCACGTTGCCGAACGTCGGCAGCACCTGCGGTGTGTCGTCGATGAGGTAGCGCAACTCGCGGGCGTCCATCGGATCGGCGCCGGCACCCAGTCCGAGGTGATAGAGCTGCACATCGCTACTGCTCCAGGCGAATTCGATCGGCTCGAGCTCGGCGGCCAGTGCGACGTCGGGATTGATCGGCATGTCAGCGTTCTCCGGCGATGTGCAGAGCGGCCAGGTAGCCGAAGGTCATGGCGGGGCCGATGGTTCCGCCCGGCCCGGGGTAGGTATGCCCCATCACCGGCGCGCTCACGTTTCCCGCCGCGTACAAGCCGTCGATCACACTGCCGTCGTCACGCAGCGCGCGGCCGTGCACGTCGGTGCGAATGCCGCCCTTGGTGCCCAGGTCGCCCGGAACCATCTTGGCGGCGTAGTACGGCGGGTGGCTGATCTCGCCGAGGTTCGGGTTCGGCTTGTTCGTCGGGTCGCCGTAGTACCTGTCGTAGGCGCTCTCGCCGCGGTGATAGTCGGTGTCGACACCCGAGCGCGCGAAGCCGTTGAAACGCTGGACCGTCGCGTTGAACTCCTCGACCGGAAGGCCGGCTTTGGCAGCCAGCTCGTCGAGCGTATCCGCCTGAACGATCACACCGGACTCCATCCACTTACGCGGAATGCGTTGTCCTGGCTGCAATCCAGCGAAAATGTAGCGGTCGCGGTACTGCTGGTCGAACACCAGCCACGCCGGGATGTTCTCACCCGGGCCCGGCCCCTGGCCGTACTCGCCGCCGTACATGTGGTGGCACGCTTCGACGTACGGCATGGATTCGTTCATGAATCGCTGGCCGGACATGTTGACGATGATCGAGCCGGGAGAGTTGCGCTCCGACAATGCGAACCACGGTGCACCGACCAGTGGGACGGTTGGCCCCCACCAGGCGTCCTCCATGATGTCGAGTGCGGCGCCGAGTTTTTCGGCGGCGAGAATTCCGTCGCCGGTGTTGGCCTTCGCGCCGACCGTCCACTCAGTGGTGATCGGCGCACGCTGGTATTTCACCCGCATCTGCTCGTTGTGCTCGAACCCGCCGCTGCCGAGAATCACTGCCTTTCGGGCTCGAATCAGTTGTGGCTCAGCGGCTTCCGACTGTTCGGTGTCGCGAGCGTAGACACCGCGGACTGCCCCGTCCTCGACGTAGAGGTCGGTCAGCGCGGTGTTGAGCCGTACCGGGACACCGGCCTTTTGCAGACCGATCCGAAGCGGCCCGATCAGCGCGCGTCCCATCCCGACCAGGGCCTGACCGGTCGCCTTCGCCCACATCGTGCGTGCCCCGACCTTGAGGCTGCGCAGCACGCCGCGTGGGTGACGCTTGAGCTGGTTCAGTCGCACGTAGTCCTGTTGCATCACAACGACGTTGAGCGGGACCTTGCCGTACGGCGGTTCCAGCCCGGGCAGATCGGCACCGAGCTTTTTGGCGTTGAACGGCTTTGGCTCGATGGAACGGCCGCCTGCCCGACCACCCGGGGCTTCGGGGTAGTAGTCGGCGTATTGCGGCACCCAGCACATCTTCAGCGGCGAGTGCTTGAGCACGAACGACAGCATCTCGGGGCCGCGTTCGAGGTAGGTGTCGATCCGCTGCGCTTCGACGACGTCACCGATGATTCCGTGCAGGTACGTGCGGGCCGCTTGCGCGGTGTCCTTGACGCCGTCGCGCTGCAGGATTTCGTTGTTGGGAATCCACACACCGCCGCCGGAGCGTGCGGTGGAGCCGCCGTAATGCGCGGCCTTCTCGATGACTATTGTCGAGAGACCCCGGTGGGCGGCAGCAAGGGCAGCCACCATGCCGGCGCCGCCGCTCCCGACCACGACGACGTCGAACTCCTGAGCTGTCATGTAGAACACGTTATAGAATTGCCGGGGCCGGGCGCTACTGCCCCGGTCAAACGAGTGAGGGGACTTCGGCGAAATGATCTCGGTAGCCGCCCGCGATGAGTTGGCCGCCGACCTCGCAGAGGCCGAGCGAAGCCGCCAACCGATCGCTCCGCTGACGGCCAGGCATCCCGAGATCGACGTCGTCGACGCCTACGAGATCCAGCTGATCAACATCCGCCAGCGGGTCGCCGAGGGCGCCCGGGTGGTGGGCCACAAAGTGGGCCTGTCGTCGCTGGCGATGCAGCAGATGATGGGTGTCGACGAGCCGGACTACGGGCACCTGCTCGACGAGATGCAGGTCTTCGAGGACGTCCCGGTCAAGGCGAACAAGTACCTCTACCCGCGAGTGGAAGTCGAGGTCGGCTTCATCCTGGCCCACGATCTGCCCGGCGCGAATTGCACCGAGGACGATGTCCTGGCCGCGACCGAAGCGTTTGTGCCGTCCATCGAGCTGATCGACACCAGGATCACCGACTGGAAGATCGCGCTCTGCGACACCATCGCCGACAACGCGTCTTCTGCGGGTTTCGTGCTGGGTGCGGCGCGGGTCGCGCCGGCCGACATCGATATCAAGTCGATCGACGCGGTGCTGACGTCGAACGGCGACGTGGTGGCCGAGGGTCGCAGCGACGCGGTGCTGGGAAACCCGGTCACCGCGGTGGCGTGGCTGGCCCGCAAGGTGGAAAGCTTTGGGGTGCGGCTTCGGGCCGGCGACATCGTGTTGCCCGGTTCGTGTACCCGAGCCATCGACGCCCGCCCCGGCGACAACTTCGTCGCAGATTTCGACGGCCTCGGGTCCGTCCGGTTGTCTTTCGAGTAAAGGAGCGTCCATGCCGTCGAAGATGAGTGTGGCCATCGTCGGATCGGGCAACATCAGCACCGATCTGCTCTACAAGCTGCTGCGCTCGGAGTGGCTGGAGCCGCGCTGGATGGTGGGCATCGACCCGGAGAGCGAAGGCTTGGCTCGGGCTCGCAAGCTGGGACTGGAGACCACCCACGAAGGTGTTGACTGGCTGCTGGCTCAGTCCGAGAAACCCGACATGGTGTTCGAGGCGACCAGCGCCTACGTCCACCGGGACGCGGCGCCGAAGTATGAAGCCGCCGGTATCCGGGCCATCGACCTGACGCCCGCCGCGGTCGGCCCGGCGGTGATCCCGCCGGCGAACCTGCGCGAGCACCTCGACGCGCCGAACGTGAACATGATCACCTGTGGGGGACAGGCGACCATCCCCATCGTCTACGCGGTGTCGCGCGTCGTCGAGGTGCCCTATGCGGAGATCGTGGCGTCGGTCGCTTCGGTTTCCGCGGGTCCCGGGACCCGCGCGAACATCGACGAGTTCACCAAGACCACGTCGCGCGGTGTTCAGACCATCGGCGGCGCCAAGCGCGGCAAGGCGATCATCATCCTCAACCCGGCCGACCCGCCAATGATCATGCGCGACACGATTTTCTGCGCGATCCCCGAAGACGCTGACCGGGATGCGATCGCCCAGTCGATCCGCGACGTCGTCGCCGAGGTGCAGACCTACGTGCCCGGCTACCGGATGCTCAACGACCCGCAGTTCGACGACCCGTCGGTGCACTCGGGCGGCCAGGCGCTGGTCACCACGTTCGTCGAGGTCGAAGGCGCCGGCGATTACCTGCCGCCCTACGCGGGCAACCTGGACATCATGACCGCCGCGGCCACCAAGGTCGGCGAGGAAATCGCCAGAGAATCCCTGTCCGCGGCAGCGGGAGGAGCAAAGGCATGAGCGACATCTTCTTCAACCCGATGTGGGACGTCCGGATGACCGACACGTCCCTGCGCGACGGCTCTCACCACAAGCGTCACCAGTTCACCAAGGACGAGGTCGGCGCCATCGTGGCCGCGCTCGACAACGCGGGCGTGCCGGTCATCGAGGTGACGCACGGCGACGGACTGGGTGGCTCGAGCTTCAACTACGGGTTCTCCAAGACGCCCGAGCAGGAGCTGATCAAGCTCGCCGCCGACACCGCCAAAGAGGCCAAGATCGCCTTTCTGATGCTGCCCGGCGTCGGCACCAAGGAGGACATCAAAGAGGCGCAGAACAACGGCGGCTCGATCTGCCGGATCGCCACCCACTGCACTGAGGCCGATGTCTCGATCCAGCACTTCGGGCTGGCCCGCGAGTTGGGCCTGGAAACCGTCGGGTTCCTGATGATGTCCCACACCATCCCACCGGAGAAACTGGCCGCGCAGGCCCGCATCATGGCCGATGCCGGCTGCCAGTGCGTCTATGTCGTGGACTCGGCCGGGGCGCTGGTTTTGGACGGCGTGAGCGACCGGGTCGCGGCTTTGGTCGCTGAACTCGGCGACGACGCCCAGGTGGGTTTCCACGGGCACGAGAACCTCGGGCTGGGTGTGGCCAACTCGGTGGAGGCCGTTCGGGCCGGCGCCAAGCAGATCGACGGATCCTGCCGCCGGTTCGGTGCGGGTGCGGGCAACGCGCCGGTCGAGGCCCTGATCGGGGTGTTCGACAAGATCGGCGTCAAGACCGGGATCGATTTCTTCGACATCGCCGACGCCGCCGAAGAGGTGGTCGCACCGGCCATGCCGGCCGAATGCCTGCTCGACCGCAACGCGCTGATCATGGGTTACTCCGGGGTCTACTCCAGCTTCCTCAAGCACGCCGTCCGTCAGTCCGAGCGCTACGGCGTTCCGGCCCACCAACTGCTGCACCGGGCCGGTCAGCGAAAGCTGATCGGTGGTCAGGAAGACCAGCTCATCGACATCGCGCTGGAGATCAAGCGCGAGCAAGAAAACGGCGCCGCGTCCTCGCATTAGTCTGAGGATTTGCACAGCTTGCGCATAGTTGCCGCGAGTAGCCTCGCGCGCATGAGCACGATATCCAAACCCCTTGCCCGCGGACTGTCTGGCCTGCTGGTCGTCGGCGGGCTGCTAACGGCTAGTGCCGTTACAGTGATTGCGCTGCCGGTGGCCAGCGCGGCATGCGACCAGACCGTGGGTAATTCCATCGACTCCTACCTGAAGCAGCATCCCGACGTCCACCAGCAGCTACAGGCCAAGTCCAAGGCTGAGGGCGGTAACGGCAACGTCATGGACTACCTGAGTCGGCATCCGGATGTGCGGCAGCATCTGATCGACCTGTCCCAGCAGTGCGTGCCGTAGTCCAGCAGTGAATCGGCGTCGTCGCTGAACTCCGCGGCAACACGCGGAGATGTTCGCCCATTGACGAAAACTAGAACACGTTCTAGCGTCGAGTCGTGTTTTCCCAGCCGCTCACCGACGCCATTGCCGAGGCCGAAGAACTGGTCGCCGCAGCACCGCATATCGAGACCGAAGCCGACCTACTCGAGGGGCTGCAATACCTCGCCGGTTGCGTGGCGGCCTGCGAACACATGGTGTTCGACTACGAGCGTGATCACCCGATGCTGCTCTCGGGCACCGGGCCGTTCACCAAGATGGGCCTGGACAACCCCGACACCCTCTACTTCGGCTGCCGGGTGCAACCGAATCACGACTACCTGGTCACCGGGGTCCGCGGCAGCACGACCGATCTGAGTTTCCAGCTGCTCGGCGGCGAATATACCGACGACAACGTGCCCGCCAGCCAGGCGGCATTCGACGACCGCGAGCTCGAGATCGCCGCCGACGGCAGCTTCCAATGGCAGGTCCGGCCCACCAGTCCCGGCCAGTTGGTGATCCGCGAGGTTTACGGCGACTGGGCGGCGCGGCGCGGAACGTTGTCCATCTCGCGGTTGGATACCGCCGGCACCGCGCCACCACCGCTGACCCGCGCAGCCATCGAAAAGCGTTACGCGACAACGGGAAAACAACTCGTCAACCGAATCAAGACCTGGCTGCAATTTCCACAGTGGTTCTATCTGGACATCCCGGTCAACACCATGGTCGCACCGCGGTTGACGCCAGGCGGTCTGGCCACCCAGTACTCGTCGGTCGGACATTTCGACCTGCGGCCGGATCAGGCTCTGATCATCACGCTGCCGGTGACCGATGCGCCCTACCTCGGATTCCAGCTGGGCAGCATGTGGTACATCTCGCTGGACTACATCAACCACCAGACGTCGCTGAACAACACTCAGGCGCAAGCGGATCCGGATGGCAAGGTCCGCATCGTTGTCGCCGATCAGAACCCCGGTGTCACCAACTGGGTCGAAACGCTGGGCCACCGCCGTGGGTTCCTGCAGTTTCGCTGGCAGCGGGTGTCGCGACAACTCACCGAGGCCGACGGCCCGACCGTCGAGTTGGTGGATGTCGATGCACTACCGGCTTCGTTGCCGCACTTTGACCACAATAAGATCTCTGACGACGACTGGCGTACACGAATAGCGTTGCGCCAACAGCAAATTGCAGCCAGGATGTTGGGGTAGCCATGACCGGAATGCTCGAGAACAAAGTAGTCGTGATCAGCGGCGTCGGCCCGGGTCTTGGCACCACGCTGGCACATCGGTGTGCGCGCGACGGCGCCGGGTTGGTGTTGGCGGCACGGACTGTCGAACGCCTGGAAGATCTCGCCGCAAAGCTGAATGACGGCGGGCACAAGACGTTGGCGGTGCGCACGGACATCACCGATGATGACGACGTCGCCGCCCTCGTCGAGTCCGCCACCGCGCACTTCGGCAAAGTCGATGTGTTGATCAACAACGCATTCCGAGTGCCGTCGATGAAACCGTTGGCCGGCACCAGTTTCCAGCATATCCGCGACGCAATCGAGCTCAGCGCGCTCGGTGCGTTGCGTCTGATCCAAGCCTTCACGCCGGCGCTGGAACAGTCCAATGGTTCGATCGTCAACGTCAACTCGATGGTATTGCGGCACTCGCAGGCGAAATACGGCGCGTACAAGATGGCCAAGTCGGCGCTGCTGTCGATGTCGCAGTCGCTGGCCACCGAACTCGGCGAGAAGGGTATCCGCGTCAATTCCGTTGCACCCGGCTATATCTGGGGCGAGACGCTGCAAGCCTACTTCGAGCACCAGGCCGGCAAGTACGGCACCACCGCCGACCAGATCTATCAGGCCACCGCGGCCAACTCCGACCTCAAGCGGCTGCCCACCGAAGACGAGGTGGCGTCGGCGATCATGTTCATGGCCAGCGACCTGTCCAGCGGCATCAGCGGGCAGACGCTCGACGTCAACTGCGGCGAGTACCACACCTGATGGCCGAACGCACCGACATTGCGACCGTCGACGAGTTGCATGCCTCGGCCACCAAGCTGACCGGGCTCGACGACTTCGGCGTTGACAACGACAACTACCGCGAAGCGCTGGGTGTGCTGCTGGACTCCTACCGGCAGGAAGCCGGTCTTACGGTGTTGGGCAGCAAGATGAATCGATTCTTCTTGCGCGGCGCCCTGGTAGCCCGGCTGTTGTCGGAATCCGCGTGGAAGCAGTACCCGCAACATGCTGAGGTCGCCGTCAAGCGGCCCATTTTCGTCACCGGGCTGGTGCGCACCGGCACCACGGCGCTGCATCGGCTGCTCGGTGCCGACCCGGCCGCGCAGGGTCTGCACATGTGGCTGGCCGAATTCCCGCAGCCGCGACCGCCGCGCGACACCTGGGAATCCCATCCGCTGTATCGCCAGCTCGACGCCCAGTTCACCCAGCATCACGAGGACAACCCCGGCTACACCGGCCTGCATTTCATGGCCGCCTACGAGCTCGAGGAATGCTGGCAGCTGCTGCGCCAGTCGCTGCACTCGGTGTCCTACGAGACACTGGCGCACTTACCGACTTACTCAAAGTGGTTGGCGCAACAGGACTGGACGCCGGCGTATCAGCGGCATCGCAAGAACCTTCAGCTGATCGGGCTCAACGATGCCGACAAGCGGTGGGTGCTGAAGAACCCGAGCCACCTGTTCGCACTGGACGCTTTGATGACGACGTACCCCGACGCCCTGGTGATCCAGACGCATCGACCGGTCGACACGATCATGGCTTCGATGTGCTCGCTGGCGCAGCACACCACCGACGGCTGGTCGACGAAGTTCGTCGGCGCCCAAATCGGTTCTGACGCGATGGAGACCTGGTCCCGTGGTCTGGAACAGTTCAACACCGCACGGGCGAAATACAACCCGGCCCAGTTCTACGATGTCGACTACCGGGAGCTGATCGCCGATCCGATCGGCACGGTGGCCGACATCTACCGCAAATTCGATATCCCGCTCACCGACGAGGCCCGGCAGGCCATGGAAGACAGCCACGCCGAAAGTCAAACCGGCGCAAGGGCTCCCAAGCATAGCTATTCGCTGGCCGACTACGGACTGACCACCGAAGCCGTCAAGGAGCGCTTCGCCGGGCTGTGATGCTCAGCCGTCGCCGGCGGGCGGCGCGGTAGACACCGCCTCCAGACATCCTTCAGCGACCGCATGTTCGATGCTGTCGCCCAATTTCGGGCAGGATCGAGTCCGCGCGCTCTGCTCCCCGGTCGCGCGTAGCTCGGCGAAATAGGCGCAGCGCTGCAATGCTTCGGTATTCCATTGCACCGCAGTGTGTCCCGGCCCCAGCCGTTTGACGTCCACCGTCGCGTGGCAGAACCGGCAGTCGATCGGCTGCAGGCCCGATGTCAGATAGCGGGTGCGGTCAGCCTGAGTAGCTGCGACCACCGCCGCGGCACGCTCCGGATCGTCGGGGAAAGCCGTTGCCTTGGACCAGGATCCGCCACGCCTACCGTTGACGGCCGGAGCCGGCTCGTCGTGGCTGTCGTGATCGCCATGGAGCATCAACATCGACCGAGCTAACCGATCGACGTCGGGCGGCTGGTCGCGCGGGCTCATTGCGGAACCTGAGTCGGCTGTCCCTCCGACTCAGCCTGCTTTTGCAGGTTCTCGTCGACCTCGACATGCCATTTCTCGTTGGCGATGGTGGTGTCGACCTCGATTTCGAAGCGGTCCGTCATGTCGGGTGTGACATCGGCGACGTCGACGTAGAACTGCTGATACCACCGCCGCATCTGATACACAGCGCCGTCTTCTTCGACCAGCAGTGGGTTGTCGATACGAGTCTTGTGCTTCCAGATTTCGACATCCTGCAGGAAGCCCTTGCTGACGCCCTCGGTGAAGACCTTGGCCAGCTTGTTGGTCATCTTCTCGTCCATGCCCTTGGGCTTCTCGACGATGACGCCCCACTGCAGCACGAACGAATCCTGGGTCACCGGGTAGTGGCAGTTGATCAGAATAGACTCGGCCTTGTAGTCGCCGTACTTGTTGTGCAGCCAGTTGATCATGAACGACGGACCGAAGTATGACGCCTCCGAATCCAGCTGCGCCTCACCGTAAGAGGTGCCCAGATCGTTGACGTCGGGCCGCCCGACATTGTGCAGATACTGCGAGGCGATGTGGCCTTCGAAGACATTCTTGAAGTACGTCGGCAGACCGAAATGGATGTAGAAGAAGTGCGCCATGTCGGTGACGTTGTCGATGATGTCGCGGCAGTTGGACCCTTCGATAAGGATCGAGTTCCACCGCCATTCGGTCCATTCGTCGCTGGCCGCCTCCGGGATCTCCGGGATCTGCACCTCGGGCTGCGGCGGGTTGCCCTCGTGGTCATGCCAGACGAACAGCAGGCCGCCGCGAACATCGGTGTGCCAAGACCGGGTGCGGGCCAGCCGCGGCGTGCGCTTGGCGTAAGGCACCAGCTTGCACTTACCGTCACCGCCCCAGCGCCAGTCGTGGAACGGGCAGGCGACTTCGTCGCCCTTGACCGTGCCCTGCGCCAGGTTGCCACCCATGTGCCGGCAGTAACCGTCGAGGACGTGCACCTCGCCGTGCGAGTCGGCGAACACGACCAGGTGGGTGCCGAATGCCTCGATCCCGTGCGGCTCGCCGTCCAGGTAGTCCTTGACCGGGCCAAGGCAGTGCCAGCCGCGGGCATACCGGTCGGGCAGGGTGCCGGCGTCGATCTCGCGAATACCAGCGTCTCGGTCGCCATGACGCCTCCAGGTTTCTTGGCTTCTAACTAGAACACGTTACAGTTTTTCCCCGCGATAGCGCAATGACGCCGACATTTACGGCCCGGCAATCGGCGCATCGCTGCCGGTTACCCGGCCTGCGGTATATCTGAACGATGCCTCTGTTCGCCTTCGAAGGCCGATCGCCGCGGGTCGACCCCACCGCTTTCGTCGCCCCGACCGCCACCCTGATCGGCGATGTGACGGTCGAGGCCGGCGCGTCGGTGTGGTTCAACACCGTGCTGCGCGCCGACTACGGACCCGTGATCGTCCGTGAGGGCGCCAACGTGCAGGACGGGTCGGTACTGCACTCACCGCCCGGCATCCCGGTCGACATCGGTCCCGGAGCGACCGTGGCGCACATGTGCATCATCCACGGCGCCCATATCGGCGCCGAGGCACTGATCGCCAACCACGCCACCGTCCTCGACGGCGCGGTGATCGGCGCGCGCTGCCTGATTGCGGCGGGCGCACTGGTGACCGGGGGCACCAAGATCCCCGACGAGGTATTGGTGGTCGGTGCGCCGGCCACCATCAAGGGCCCGATCGCGGGCACCGGCGCCGAGATGTGGGTGAAGGTGAACCCGAAGGCATACCAAGATCTGGCCCAGCGCTATCTGGCTGGGCTGGAACCGATTTAGGCTTATCGCATCCAGTCCGGCGTCACCGAGAGCCCATTGTGGTGACGGTATTCGGCGATGGCTTTGAGGTTTTTCATCTCCAGCAGGTGACCGGCCCCGAACATGTCCCAGAAGTCTCCCACCCAGACCGGCCGCTCCGGCGGGCTGGCATCTGGATACGGGTTGCGGTCGTAGAACGGATGATGACAGTTCGTCCACAGCACCACCGAGCCCGGCTTGTCCAACACGGTTTGCGCGTCGATGATGCGCATCAGGTAGATCATCCAAAGATGCTTGCCCTGGTCCCACGCGCAGTGATAGTCGACGGTACGGCCCTGCTCGCTGGCCTCTGTGCGGACGTAGATTTCGGTCTCCGACCCCAGCCGGTCGTAGGCGTGCCATAAGCCCGGCTCATCGGTTTCGGTGAAGCCGCGCAGGCTATAGGTCCACTCTTCCAGGCATCGGGTATCGGCCATGTAGGAGAACAGTTCGTCCGGCGGGCAGTCAATGTAGTCGTTGACGGTGCAGTATTGGCCGAACACTTCGTCGTGGGGGTACACCGAATGCATCATTTCCATGATCATCGGGGTCGCTTTCTCCCGCGGGCTGGTCTCGATTCGAGTTATCCCATCGATCGGCTGGGTGCTGCCGGTGTGGGCGAAGATATCTTCAAGCGCGGGCAGCGGCATCGGATCGGTCTCCTTCGTGGGCGTACGACGGTGACGGGAACGTGTCTCCTGTCAAAAGCGTTGCAAATAACTAGATTTCGCTGGTAATGAGCTGAGCCGATTATACACAAAAGTTAATCTCTGGTACGCCGACTTTGTGTACGCTATTTATTGCGGATTACCGACTGGGACAAAGACTGCACACGGTTGAACCGATTGGGGTTCGGGCTCGTTGTATTGGTACCAGTGCCTTTGCGACACGGTCGCATGGGAGTGGCGGTCGGTCGCGCACGAATCGTCGCGGCCGGCTCAATGCTGCGCTCTTGCGGGAGGACCATGAACACGCGATCCGACACCCGTGATGAGCCAAGTCGTTCGCTGACGATCGAGCTGCGCGACGTCGTTCGCGAGTACACGGTCGGCGGTCAGACAGTGCGTGCACTCGATGAGATAAGCCTGCGATTCGGCGGCGGCACGTTCGTGTCGATAGTGGGCCCGTCGGGCGCGGGCAAGAGCACGTTGCTGCACCTGCTTGGCGCCCTGGACTCGCCTGATTCCGGGTCAATCACATTCGACGGCGATGAGATTGGCCAACTGAGCGACGAAGAAAAGTCGAAATTCCGCCACCACCGCGTCGGGTTCGTCTTTCAGTTCTTCAACCTGCTGCCGACCCTGTCGGCATGGGAGAACGTGGCGGTCCCGAGACTGCTTGACGGCGTCCGGCTGGGCAAGGTCAAGTCGGATGCCGTTCGGCTGCTGGACCGGGTCGGGCTTGGCAACCGGACCCAGCATCGGCCGGCGGAACTGTCGGGAGGCCAAATGCAGCGGGTGGCGGTGGCCAGGGCGCTGATGATGGATCCTTCGCTGATCCTCGCCGACGAGCCGACCGGCAATCTCGACTCCGCCACAGGTGCTTCAATTTTGACGCTTCTTGCCGAGGTGGCGCGGGAAGACGGCGACACTCGGCTGGTGGTGATGGTGACCCACAATTCCGATGCCGCGGCGACGACGGATCGGGTCATCACCCTCCAAGACGGACGGGTCGGCTCCGACGAGCTCTCAGCGATCTCAGGATGAGACCGGGCTCGGCGATCGCTGCCTCGGCGAGCCGGCTACGGGTATTCAGCCTGCGTGAACTCGTTGTGCATCGTCGGCGTACGACGGCATCGATCGCTGTAATGGCAGTTTCTGCAATGTATCTCGTCGCCGTCATCGGTATCTTCGGTTCGATCACCGGATCGGTGAACCGGCTGGCCGATGGGATCGCCGGTGTCGCAGCACTTGAGGTATCGGGAATCACCGATGCGGGGTTTCCCGACACGATCACGGCCGATGTCGGCGCGGTTCCCGGCGTCGCAACTGCGGCACCGATGATTCGGGCCTCTACCTCCACGACATCGGGTCCGGTTCTGATATTCGGCGCGGACGCGAGCAGTGCCGCGTTGGGCGGTGCCTTGAAAGACGCCGTACAGAAGCCGTTGAAAACCCTGTCCGAGAATCCCAACGGTGTTCAGGTCGGCCCGCGGGTCGGTCACGCCAAAGGGCAGACATTCCAGCTGGGCTCCGCTTCGGTGACCGTCACGGAAGTCCTCACCGGCAAGCAGCTCGCAGACCTCAACGGCGGACATTACGTCCTGGCTCCACTTGCTCTGGCGCAGAACATAACTGGGCGAAAGGGCCAGCTCGACTCGATACTCATCACGACAAAGCCCGGCGCCGATCTCGGAGCAGTGCGGGCGGGGGTCACCGCGGCCGTCAAGGATCGGGCGATCGTCGCGACTCCCGAGCATGCGGGCAGTCCGGGCCGGTGACGGCGTCAAGCTGATGAACTACATGGCGTTGATGGGCGCCGGGGTGGCGTTGGTGGTTGGCGCGTTCCTGGTGTACACGACGATGACGATGGCCATCACCCAGCGCCGGCCGGTGATCTCGATGCTCCGGGCGATCGGCGGCCGACGCACCACGATCGTTCGCGACCTGCTCGCTGAGGCTGTCATTCTCGGGCTGATCGGCGGAGCGATCGGCTCGGGTATCGGAATAGTGATGGGCCGCGCGGCGATTGGTCGATTGCCGCCGGCGATCACCCAGGGTTTGGAAGCTCGGGTCGAGTACTGGTTGCCTGGCTATGCGATACCGGTGGCTTTGGCAGCGACGGTCCTCACCGCTGTGGCGGCATCGGCGATGGCGGCGCGGCAGGTCTACAAGGTTTCACCGATCGAGGCCCTTGCGCCGGTCGGGGTTTCGGCCGCTGATTTCGTGCCACGGTGGCTGCGGATGACATCTGGGATTGCAGCCGTCGCGGTGTTCGCGGTATCGATCGTCATCGTCGTCGACCGCCGCGGCAGCTTGGCCTTCGTTGCCGTCTTCGCGCTCTTCAGTGCTGAGATCGCGCTCGGCTTCGCGCTGACCGCAGTCATGGTCAAGGCCGCGTCGGCGACGGCCCGGATTTTCGGCTCGGTTGGACCGCTGGCCGCGGCGACGATAGAGCGGGCGCCGCGCCGGGTGTGGGCCACGGTGATGACGGTGCTCATCGCCGTGGTCACCACCGTCGTGATAACCGGTACGAACGCCGACATGATCCGTTCGGCACGAGCCATTTTCGCGCCGGTCGCGGGCGTCGACGTGTGGGTGACTGCCGATCCGCCCGACAGCTATCCGGTGAACGGGCTGCCGCAAGATCTTGCCGACAAGGTGGCCGCGGTGCCGGGGGTAGGACATGTCATCAAGGGCGCATCCGGGTTCGCCGAGGTTGGTGGGACGCGCGTGATGCTCGACGGGTTTTCCGCCGGCACCGCCGACCCGCTCTACCGGGCGCTCGATGATCAGGTGCGCACTGCGGTGCTCGCGGGCCGGGGAGTGGTGCTGTCCCAAAACCTCGGAAAGACTCTGCACGTTCGAGTCGGCGACAAGCTCCAGCTGCAGACGCCGCACGGCCGACGGAGTACGACGGTGCTGGCCCTGGTCCCGTACTTCTCGACCGTCATCGGCACCGTCGGGATCAATCTCGACCGAATGCGGGAGTGGTTCGATCGTCCGGCAGCGACAGCACTTCAGGTCAACGCGGCCGCGGGTGTAGATCCGACTCGCCTGCTGGCCGACATCCGCCACGCGGTGCCCGAGCCGAACTACGTGTACAGCGGTCGCACGGCGCTGGCGGGCCTCGAGGCGCCACTGCATCAGAGCATGTTCATCGCCAACGCCGTGTGGATCATTGTGGTATTCGTCGCGGCGGTAGCACTTTTCAACACGTTGACGCTCTCGGTCCTGGAGCGGCGTCGTGAAATCGGTGTGCTACGGGCGATGGGAACCAGCAGGCGGTTCACCCTGCGCATGATCCTGGCCGAGGCGGCGGCCATCGGCGTCGTCGGCGGTGTCTGTGGGCTGGTGTTCGGCCTGGCAGACCAGTGGCTCTACAGCCTCGTCAGCGGCGACATGATGAACTTCACCGTCGACTTCCGGCCGAGCCCGATCGCGCTGGTGTTCACCGTGGGCGCGCTGGCGATCAGCCTGCTCGGCTCGCTGCCGCCAGCGCGGCGCGCGGCGCGACTGAACATCATCGACGCCGTCGGCGTCGACTAACCCGATCTCAGTTCAGCTTTCCAGCTCAGAGGCCGAAGAAGTTGTTCGCAACAAGGATGTCCCACAGCCCGGCGAGGGGATCCGTGAAGGGAATGGTGAACGAGCTGTCGAGGCTTGGCATCATCGTGTCGACGAACGTGTTGACTGTCACGTTAGCCGTCCCGATGCCGGTGTCGTCGGGCAGCGATATCCCCAACCCGGCCAAGAGATCCGAGGAGTCTTTTCCGGAAGTCAACACATCCGTGATGCCGAGCGATGGGATGTTGAGGATCATCCCTTCAAAATTGTCGTCTGGATCGGCAGCCCCGATGTCCGTGATGCCAAAGAGCTTGAACAATGGGTCGGTGGCAGAGATGAAGTCCGGGTCGCACCCCAGGCTGTCGTCCGGCGCGCAGATGGCGTGGGCGACGGGGCTGGTTGCCAACGGGAGGAGCCCGGCGGCCAAAAAAGCACCGGCAGCGGTGCCGAGAACGAGTGTGATCGAGCGAG
Source organism: uncultured Actinomycetota bacterium (assembly GCA_963815995.1). GTDB lineage: Bacteria > Actinomycetota > Actinomycetes > Mycobacteriales > Mycobacteriaceae > Mycobacterium. The sequence continues at coordinate 313,403 of CAWFIR010000015.1, read as the reverse complement.
CGCTCATCGGATACTCCAATCGAAAATGTGACCTAAGTCACTGCTAGAACAACCTGAGCATAGATCGATAGAAGTCTGAGCGAAACCTCCTCACCAGGCCCGATCAGGCGGCCCGATTGACATCAGAAGCCAAGTGGCAGAAGCGCGGTGAACAATTCCGCCAACGGGTCCGTGAACGGAAGCGAGAACGTGAAATCGAGTGCCGGGTCGCTCGGAACGATGAACGTGTTGACGGTCTCGCCTACCACTCCGATGCCGGCGTCTCCCGGCACCCCGAACGCCGCCAAGCTATCCGAGGGGTCCGCACCAGACGTCAAGACATCGGTGAAGAACTGATTGGAGAACACTGTCGCGACAAACTCATTGTCGTCGGGGTCGGCAAATGATTGATCGAAGAAAAAGCCGAAATTCTGCAGCGGGCCAACCATGAAGTCGGTGTCAGCGCCCGGAGAAAGATCATCGACCTCCGCGTGCGCGACGGGGCCGGTCGCCAGTGAGATGAGCCCGGCGGCAACGAAACCACCCGCAGCCGTTCCGAGGCCGGCCAGAATCTTGTGGCTCATAGGAGACTCCACTTCATTGCATCGTCGGATGAAGGTCGTGGACTTCCCGCGGCGACGGTCGCCCACAGTCGAACACCCGCCGGCGGCGAATGTTCGCCATGATGGGTACACGTTCCATACATGAACGGAAGATGTCTAAAATTGAACAAAAGATGAACAAATCTCAGGAGTTTCTCAGCGGTGGATCTTCACCCTCAGCTAGTTCACTTTGCGATGGTGGCGAATCCTTGCAGATGAGGAGTGCACGGGGGCGGCACCAGGGTGCGCGGAATGCGGCGCAACCCACCGGTGTCGAATCCCGCAGCGGCAATGGCATCGACGGTTCGACGGTTCGGCTCGCATCCGGATGCCAGCCACGACCATGGCTTGGCGATCAGGTCCTGAAACCGGCCCATCAGGCCGTCGCCGCGGACATGCTCCAGGACCACCAGCCGGCCTCCGGGTGCAAGTACCCGACGGATTTCAGCCAGGGTGGCGTCGACGTCGTCGACCGAGCACAACACCAGGCCGATGTGTACCGAGTCAAAACTGTTGTCTGGGAACGGAATCGACTCGCCTATCCCATCGACGATGTCGACGTCGATGTGACGGCGGTGTGCCAGCGCGGACGCCATCCTGCGCATCGCCGCCTCAGGCTCCACCGCGGCGACCGACGTGACCGCCGCCGGAAGGAACAGCAGGTCGGTTCCGGGTCCCAGGCCCACCATCAGTAGCCGGCCGAACGCGTGAGTCATCGCCTCTCGCCGATAACGGCGATAGAACAGCCGGTCGAACACCGGCATGCCGAGTCGATAGATGTACGGGAACAACGGATTACGGCGCGCCATGGCCCACCCGCACGCTGCCCGGATCCATTCGGAACGGCGGATACTCGTCGCGCATCAGCGAGACGTAGACGGCCACCCGGTAGCGCCACCTGACGATGCCCATCAGAAGGTCGAACATGCCTTGGTTGATCGTGCCGATGCACCCCAACCACACGGCATTGACGACGCACAGCGCCTGCAGAAATGGCTCCAGCGCCCAGCAGAGAAGTATCTGCGGCAGTCCCAGCAGCCATCGATACAACAGCACAGCCCGATTCGTAAGGCCTTCTGGGTAATCCACCTCGAGGTCGGCCGGGTAATCCGGTACCGAAGCGAGCGTGAAAGGCGGGTACTTGTCGGTGGTATTCATCGGGAAGCGGTAATTCATCAGTCGCCATGACCAGCGCAGAACCCCGACGTTGAAGTCGAAGAGCGGGCGCGGATACCGTCCGGTGAACACGATGGCGATGCCGGCGGCGATAGTCACCAGCGGATACAGCAGATACAGACCGATCAAAATGGGATAGTGCGGCACCGCCAGCACACACCATTTGACAAGCCAGAGCCGGCGCGACGGCGCATCGATAGCACTGCGCACTCGCACGTGATCGTCCCTACCGACGTGCTCGTCCACGTTGTCCATCCTGCGACTCCCCGGGCCGATGTGCAGGTCGCTCCAATGTACTTACGGGGCGCAGGGGTGCCGGGTTCAGATCTTGCGCGCGCTCGCGGTGGCCTGGTCGACTTCCCAGTACGCGCGCAGCGCCAGCAGCTTGCCGTCGTTGTCGGCTTTGTAGGTGAACACCCCTTCGGCGGTCACCTGGTGTCCTGCCGCGGTGATCAAGATGTGGCCTACGTTGGCTTCTTCGTTACCACACTGATAGGTGTCGCGGAAAACGAACTCGATCTTGTCCGTCGGGGCAATCGCCTTGTCCCAGAACGCCGAGATGGCGTCGCGTCCGCGATGACCCTTACCCTCGGGATCGAAATGCGACGGACCGATCGGGTCTTCCACGATCGCATCGTCGGCGAAGACCGCAAGCCAGGCTTCTTTGTCCCTGGCAGCCACCGCATCACGGGAACGCTTGCCGGCCAGGTGTGCAGGAGACTGAGTCATCTTGCGCCGCTCCTCTTCATCGCCGCGCTCTGCATCGTCGCTGGCGCGGTCATCAGTCTTGCCATCCCGAGTGAATGTAGGTGTCCGCGAAGCGCTTCAGCGAGTCTTTCTTCTTCTCCAGCGGCGCATCGAAGCCGAGCCCGTCGAAGACCCACGGGATGACGATGTTGTCGGTCACGCCGACGTCGGCCAACGCCTTGTGACCGTCGACGCCGAACTTGTCGATGCAGACCGCCTGGTACTCGAAAGGCACATCCGCGCGGTCGTATTCGGCCAACAACGCCTTGATCTTGCCGATGGTTTCGGCGAGCTGATCACACGTCATCATCGCGCTGGTCCATCCGTCGCTGACCCGGGCGGCCCGCTTGAGCGCGACATCGGTGTGACCGCCGACGTAGAACGGCACGGGCTTGCTCGGGGCCGGGCTCATCTGCAACTTGTTGAAGTCATAGAAGTCGCCGTGGAATTCGACCATCCCGCCGTCCAGCACGAGCTTGATGACCTCGATCATCTCGTCGACGCGCTTGCCGCGCTTGGCGTAGGGAACGCCGCACCATTCGAATTCTTCTGGCGCCCAGCCGATACCGACGCCGAAGCCGAACCTGTTGTTGGTGAGGTTGGCCACCGAACCGACCTGGCGGGCGAGCAGCAGCGGGTTACGCGAGCCGAGTTTCATCACGTTGGTGTAGAAAAACAGCTTCGACGTGACCGCGCCCATCGCTCCGGCAGCGATCAGCGGATCGACCCACGGGGTGTCCTGGTTCCACATCCGTGAACCGTCCGGCGTGTAGGGGTAATCGGCGGCGGCCTTCTCCATGTAAAACAGCGAGTCCGGTAGCGCGATCGCGTCGAATCCCACTTCTTCGGCTGTTTTCGCGATCTCGACCAGTTGGTCGATCGGCCCCATCGCGATGCTGCACGTGTACTTCACGGCTTGGCCTCCGGTTTGCCCGAGCCGACGACCCACATCGAGTAATACTGCGAGCCACCGCCGTAGGCGTGGCCAAGTGCCTTGCGGGCGCCCTGAACCTGGTGATCCCCCGCCTTGCCCATCACCTGGATGGCCGCCTCGGCGAACCGGATCAGGCCGGAGGCCCCGATCGGGTTGGACGACAGCACACCACCGGACATGTTGAGTGGGATTCGGCCGCCGATCTTGGTTTCGCCTGCTTCGGTGAGCTTCCAGCCCTCGCCCTCGGCCGCGAACCCGAGGTTCTCCAGCCACATCGGCTCGAACCAGGAGAACGGCACATACACCTCGGCGCAGTCGATCTCGTCGATCGGGCTGGTGATGCCTGCCGCTTTCCACAGCGCCTTGGCGGCGTCGCGCCCGGCCTGCGGGTTGACCTGGTCGCGGCCGGAGTACGCCAGTGGCTCGGTGCGCAACGCGGTGGCGTGGATCCATGCCACCGGATGACCGTCGGCGACTCGCTGATCGGCGACGTCCTCGTTACCGATCACCACCGCACAGGCGCCGTCGGACGACGGGCAGGTCTCGTCGAAGCGGATAGGGTCCCAGAGCATCTGCGATGCCATCACCTTCTCCAGCGTGATGTCGGGCTGATGCAGATGCGCCAGCGGATTCTTGGCCCCGTTCAGCCGATCCTTGACCGCGACCATGGCTCCGATGTGATTTGGCGCACCCGACCGGCGGATGTAGGAGCGCACGTGCGGGGCGAAGTAGCCGCCCGCGCCCGCGCCGACCGGCTTGGTGAACGGCACCGGAATGCTCAACGCCCACATGGCATTCGACTCGGACTGCTTCTCCCACGCCATCGCCAGTACGCGCCGGTATTTGCCCGACTGCACCAGGCTGGCCGCCACCACGGCGGTCGACCCGCCGACCGAACCCGCGGTGTGCACCCGGATCAGCGGCTTGCCGGTCGCGCCGACGGCGTCGGCCATGAACAGCTCCGGCATCATGACGCCCTCGAAGAAGTCGGGTGCCTTGCCGACCACCACGGCGTCGATGTCGTGCATCGTCGACCCGGAGTCGGCCAATGCCTTGTCGATGGCCTCGCGAACCAAGCCGTTCATCGAGACGTCCTGGCGCTTGGCGACGTATTTCGTCTGGCCGGTGCCGAGCACCGCAGCGAGCTGGTCCGCCATCTTTATTTCCCTTCCAGGACGGCGACGAGATTCTGTTGCAACACCGGGCCGCTGGTCGCGTGCGCGAGCACCCGTCCCGCGGAGCCGTCGAAAATATGTTGTGCCGCAAAGCCGATGCGCTCCAACCCTGCGGAGAACATCGGGTTGGCGGCCAGCGCGCCACCTGACGGGTTGATCTTCGTCGACGACGGCAGGCCGATGGCCTCGGTCAGGAGGAGTTGCTGATGGCTGAACGGCGCGTAGATCTCGGCCACCTCGATCGAGGCGGCGTCCCCGCCGGTCGCTGCCTTGGCCGAAGCCGCCGTCGACGGCGACGTGGTCAGGTCGCGGGCGCCGAGCACCGGGGTCTCGATCCGGTGCTCGATGCCGGTGATCCACGCCGGGTTCTTCCGGAGCTCGCGGGCTTTGTCGCCGGCGGCCAGCACGATCGCCGAGGCGCCGTCGGTGATCGGCGCAATGTCGTGTCGCCGAAGGGGATCCGCGAAGTATGGCCGGGCCAGCAGCTCGTCGATACTCTTCGCCGGCTTCTCCGAGTCGGTGCGCCCGGCAGCGGCGAACGAGTCGAGCGCCACTTGCGCCATCTGCTCGGCCGTCCACTTGCCGGCGTCCAGGCCGAAGCGGGCTTGCAGGCCGGCCATCGACACGGCGTCCGGCCACAGCGGCGCGACGGTGTACGGGTCGGTCTGCAGCGCGAGTACTCGGCGCAGCGTGCCGGCCGAAGACTTGCCGAAGCCGTAGACCAGCGCGGTGTCGACCTGACCGGTCAGCAGCTTGATATAGGCCTCATACAGTGCCCACGCGGCATCCATCTCGACATGCGACTCGTTGATCGGCGGCACCGCCCCGATCGAGTCGATCGCTGAGATGAACGAGAATGCCCGGCCGGCAAGGTAATCCGACGATCCGGAGCACCAGAAGCCGATGTCGGTCTGCTTGAGGCCGAGTTCTTCGTACAGCGAGTGGAAACAGGGCATCAGCATCTCGACGCCGTTGGTGGTGCCGTCGGTGCGGCGCACATGCGGCGCATGGGCGAATCCGACGACAGCTACATCGCGAACAGTCACGTTGTTCCCTTACAGGTGGTGTTTGTAGGTGTCGTAATCGGCGTCGGGTTCGCCGGTCGGCTTGAAGTATTCGATGTTGTCGATGCCCAGGCCCCACTCGTCGCGGGGCTTCCAGACGGCCTGGACCCGCATGCCCATCCGTACCTCGGTCGCGTCGATCTCCTGAATCAGATGCAGGAATGCGATATCGGCGCCGTCAAGCAGCACGTACGCCGCGACGTACGGCGGCTTGATCCGCTGGCCGGCGAACGGGATGTTGATGATCGCGAACGTCGTCACCGTGCCTGTGTCGGGCAACTCGATGAAGTTGTCTAGTTCCAGGCCGGTTGCCGGGTCGGCTTCCTTGGGCGGGAAGTACACCTTGCCGTCCTTGCCCGTGCGGGCGCCCAGCAGCTTGCCCTCCTCCAGCCCGCGCAGGAACGCGGTCTCGGGAAGTGAAGCGGTGTGCTGGATTTCGATGCTGCTCGGGGTCACCTGGACTGTCACCGGTTCACGGTCATCGGTCGTTTCGGACACCGGTTCGGCTTCGTCGCCGAGCCCGAAGTAGGCGATGTCGGTGATCGCACCCGCCGGCTCGTCGGCCCAGTGGACATGCACCCGCGCGCCGGTGCTGATCGCGTCGGACGATCCCGCGTCCACGGCGTGCAGCAGCGGGACGTCGGCGCCGTCGAGTTTGATCAGCGCCCAGGCGAACGGCCGGTCCAGCGGTTGTCCCTCCAGGGGTTCGGGCTGCCAGGTCCACGACAGCACGGTCCCGACGCTGGACACCGGCACGATCTCGGTCAATCGTTCGTAGGTCACCGGGTCGAACTCGGCGGGCGGGACGTAGACCCGGCCATCCGAGCCGCGAACGCCGACGACGTGTCGCTCGCGCAGGGCGGTGAAGAACTGGCTGAGGGTGGGTCCTACTGAACGGGTGTAGTCGAAGGACAGCCTCAGAGGTGCCGAGAGGGGCTTCTGATGGGTATCGATCTGCACCGGGCTGCTTTGGCTGGTGGTCACAGCATCGAGTAGAACAGGTTCTAAGAATGGATTCAAGATAGGGTCGAGACCTGCAGGAAAGGCGGCACTGATGAAGCTCGGACTCCAGCTCGGATATTGGGGCGCTCAGCCGCCCGACAACCACGCCGAACTCGTGGCCGCGGCCGAGGATGCCGGTTTCGACGCGGTGTTCACCGCCGAGGCGTGGGGATCGGACGCTTACACGCCGCTGGCCTGGTGGGGCTCGTCGACGCGAAGGCTGCGGCTGGGTACCTCGGTCGTGCAGCTGTCCGCGCGCACTCCGACCGCGTGTGCGATGGCGGCGCTGACCCTCGACCACCTCAGCGGAGGCCGGCACATCCTGGGTCTCGGCGTCTCGGGTCCGCAGGTCGTCGAGGGTTGGTACGGCCAGTCGTTTCCCAAGCCGCTGGCGCGGACCCGCGAATACATCGACATCATCCGGCAGGTGTGGGCCCGCGAGAAGCCGGTGACCAGCGACGGCCCGCACTATCCGCTGCCGTTGACCGGTGATCGCGCAACGGGTCTGGGCAAACCGCTCAAGCCCATCACGCATCCGCTGCGGGCCGACATCCCGATCATGCTGGGCGCCGAGGGGCCGAAGAACGTGGCACTGGCCGCCGAGATCTGCGACGGCTGGCTGCCGATCTTCTACACGCCGCGCATGGCTGACACTTACAACGAGTGGCTGGACGAGGGGTTCGCCCGACCGGGCGCACGCCGTAGTCGCGAGGACTTCGAGATCTGCGCGACGGCCAACATCGTCATCACCGAGGACCGCAGCGCCGCGTTCGCGGCAATGAAGCCCTACATCGCGCTCTACATGGGCGGAATGGGCGCCGAGGACACCAACTTCCATGCCGACGTGTACCGCCGGATGGGTTACGCCGAGGTGGTCGACGACGTGACCAAGCTGTTCCGCAACAACCAGAAGGACAAGGCCGCGGAAATCATCCCCGACGAGGTCATCGACGACGCCGCGATCGTCGGCGACGTCGACTACGTGCGTAAGCAGATCAAGGCCTGGGAGGCCGCGGGCGTGACCATGATGGTGGTGTCCGGACGCAGTACAGACCAGGTCCAAGAGCTGGCGTCGCTAATCTGACCGGGTGCTTGCCAGGCGGTAGAACACGTTCTAGATTGGCCGGATGACAGCCTCGCAGCACATCATCGCGGGCCGGGTACTCACCATGCCGGTCGAGATCCGAAAGGCAACCCAGCACATGGCGATGTTCTCGGTCGATGCCGATGCCGCGCAGCACCTGATCGATTACAGCGGCTTGCGGGTCTGCCGCTACTTGCCCGGGCGCGCGGTCGTGGTCTTGATGCTGATGCACTACATCGATGGGGACTTGGGTCAGTACTACGAGTTCGGCACCAGCGTGATGGTCAACCCTCCCGGCTCGAACGCTAGCGGGCCGCGCGCCCTGCAGTCGGCCGGGGCCTTCATCCATCACCTACCCGTCGACCAGGCGTTCACGCTTGAGGCGGGGACCAAGATCTGGGGCTACCCGAAAGTCATGGCGGACTTCACCGTTCGAGAAGGGCGTCGGTTCGGGTTCGACTGCACTATCGACGGGCAATTGGTGATCGGCATGGACTTCCGTCCTGGCCTGCCGATTCGGCTGACCCCGCGCCACCAGGCGCAGCGCAGCTATTCGCATCGCGATGGGGTCGCCCGCGAAACGGCGTTCGAGCACACGCTGGACGGTGTTCGGACCCGGCTCGGTGGAGTACGCGTCCGGCTGGGCGATCATCCTTATGCGAAAGAGTTGGCGTCGCTGGGGCTTCCGAAGCGCGCGATGCTGTCCAGCTCTGCTGACCAGGTGCAAATGACGTTCGGCGACGCTCAGGAGATCTCATGACTACGACTAGACCCGACGTCGATCTGACCGACGGCACCTTCTACGCGGGCGACTCCCGCGCCGTCTACCGCTGGATGCGGGAGAACGAGCCGGTGTTCCGGGACCGCAACGGGCTGGCCGCCGCGTCGACGTACCAGGCCGTCATCGAGGCCGAGCGCAAACCCGAGGTGTTCTCGAATGCCGGCGGCATCAGGCCCGACCAGCCCGGCGTCGAGATGATGATCGAGATGGACGACCCGCAACACCTGTTGCGCCGCAAGCTCGTCAACTACGGCTTCACCCGCAAGCGTGTGAAAGACCTGGAATCCAAGATCACTTCGCTGTGCGACACCCTGATCGACGCGGTCTGCGAACGCGGTGAGTGTGACTTCGTCTGGGACCTCGCCGCGCCGCTGCCGATGGCGGTGATCGGCGACATGCTCGGGGTGCGTCCGGAGGAACGCGAGATGTTCCTCAAGTGGTCCGACGATCTGGTCAGTTCCTTGAGCAGTACGGCGGCCGAAGCGGACATGCAGGTCACGATGGATGCCTTCGCCGCTTACAGCGGATACATGATGGGGATGATCGAGGCTCGCAAGGCCGAACCGACGGACGACCTGGTCAGCGTCCTCGTGCATGCGGAGGTCGACGGGTCACGCCTGGAGGACCACCAGATCGTCACCGAGGTCCTGCTGCTGCTGATCGGCGGCGACGAGACCACCCGGCACACGCTGTCCGGAGGTACCAGGCAGCTGCTGCTGCACCCCGATCAGCATCGGCGCCTGGCGGCTGATCTGGGGTTGCTGCCCAACGCAATCGAAGAGATGCTGCGCTGGACCGCGCCGGTGAAGAACATGGCGCGCACGATCACCGCCGACACCGAGTTTCACGGCACCGCAGCTGCACGAGGGCGAGAAGATCATCCTGCTGTTCGAGTCGGCGAACTTCGACGAGAAGGTATTCGAGGATCCGGAAACCTTCAACATCGAGCGCTACCCGAACAACCACCTCGCCTTCGGCTTCGGGACGCACTTCTGCCTGGGCAACCAACTTGCCCGGCTAGAGCTGTCGATCATGCAAACCCGCCTACTGCAGCGTATTCCGGACATGCGGCTGGCGTCGGATGCCGCGCTGCCGTTGCGGCCGGCGAACTTCGTCTCCGGTCTGGAGAAGATGCCGGTGACCTTCACCCCGAGCTCGCCGCTGGCATGAGTCGCCGAGTGTGCAGCTAGCCGCACACCGGTGAGCGATTGTCAAGCGGTCAGTGCAACATCGGGTTAGGCGGCTTGGTTGAGCAGGGCGGCGAGGCGTTGGGCCGGGGTGTCGAGATTCAGTGTCGGCCGGGGCCGGCGGTTGAGGGTGTCTTGGATCGTTTGAGGTCGGCTTTGGTGTGGGTGTTGAGATCGCTGCCTTTTTCGAACCAGAATCTCAAGAGTCGGTTGGTGTTCTCGTTGCTGCCGCGTTGCCACGGCGAGTGAGGGTTGCAGAAGTAGACCGGCGCGGCGAGTTCTAGGTGGATGCGCCGCCATTGGGCCATTTCGCTGCCGCGATCCCAGGTGATGGAGCCGCCGCAGGTGTTCGGGTAGCTCGCGCATCGCGTCGATCATTGCGGTGGCCACGGTGTCGGCGGTGTGATTGCCTGCGCAGGTGCAGCAGCAGCACAAAGCGGGTGCTGCGCTCGACCAGCGTGCCGATGGCACTGTTGTTGGGCCCCACGATCAGGTCGCCTTCCCAATGACCTGGCACGGCCCGATCAGCGACCTCGGCCGGGCGGTCGCTGATCGTGAATTCCTCTCGCTGCTGTAAGCGCCTCGCCGATTGTCGATGCGGCCGCGCGGTTTACGCGCTGTCCGCTTGGTGGACAGGCAGTTGTGCAGATGTGCGCGCAGGCTGCCACGGGTCTGCACATACTGGCACTTGTAGATCGTCTCGTGGCTCACCCGTAAGATGCCTGGCATCGTCGATGATCACGTGCCAACATCTGCGCGATCAGTTTCGGGCTCCACCCGTCATCCATCCACGCCTCGATGCTGGCGCACACCGGATTATCGGCAAGCTTGAAAGCTTTGGGCCGCCGCGCTTTCGACGCCGCACGGCTATGGGCCATCCGGGCGTGATAATCGCCGTCAGCATTACGGTTTCGCCCGACTTCGCGCCAGATGGGGTGCGGACGCCCTATCCCGCGCCTGATCCGCGGCGGCATGAGCCGGGCCGAGGTCCCGCATGAGCGATGCGCTCACCGACAGTGAGCGTCGGTCACCGGGCGCGACATAGTTTCCTGGATAGCAGCTCGACGCATCGACCTCCCAGCCAATTTCCGCGGCTTCAGCGTGCGCGACCAGATAAGGCGCTGCGTCGACACGCCCATCTCCTGGCCGCTCGCCAAACGGCGCCAGCACACTTGTCGCTAGCTCCAGCGCACTGCCCTCGAGGCGGATATCCACTCGGCTCGCAACCCCTAAGATCCCGGCTGTCGGACGACGGGCTGAGCTCGGTCAGGCGCAGGGCAGCTCACGCGTCGACGCGGGAAACGTTAGCGGTTCTTGAACTGGGGCGCGCTTCTCTTTGAAGGCCAGCGGGCCTTCCTTGGCGTCCTCGGACAGGAACACGCTGATGCCCAGCTGGGTGTCGATCTTGAACGCGTCGTTTTCCGGCATGCCCTCGGTCTCCCGGATGGAGCGCAGGATCGCCTGCACCGCCAGTGGGCCGTTGTTTCCGATCACGTCGGCGATCTCGAGCGCCTTGGTCAAAGCGTCGCCGTCCGGAACGACATAGCCGATCAAGCCGATCTCCTTGGCCTCCGCGGCGCTGATGTGTCGTCCGGTCAGCAGCAGATCGGCGGCAACCGTGTAGGGAATCTGGCGCACCAGTCGCACCGCCGAGCCGCCCATTGGATACAGGCTCCACTTGGCCTCCGAGATGCCGAACTTGGCGCTTTCACCGGCGACGCGGATGTCGGTGCCCTGCAGGATCTCGGTGCCGCCGGCGATGGCCGGTCCCTCCACCGCTGCGATCAGCGGCTTGGTCAGCCGCCGGCCCTTGAGCAGAGCGTCGATGCGCGACGGGTCGTAGCTGCCGTCCTTGAACGAGTCGCCCGGCGGGCGTGCGGTCGCGGCCTTGAGGTCCATGCCGGCGCAGAAGTAGCCACCGGCCCCGGTCAGGATGCAGCAGCGAATGTCGGGATCGGTGTCGACGCGGTCCCAGGCCTCGACCATGATCGAGAGCATCTCGGTGGAAAGTGCGTTGCGGGCCTCAGGGCGGTTCAACGTCAAGATCAGGGTGTGTCCGCGCTGCTCAATGAGGGCGTCGGCCTTTTTTTCTGACTCGCTCACCGATGTTTGCCTTCCTGCGCGCCGGCCTGAAACTTGTCAGGAAATGTAACACGTTCTAATTTAGGGTCCGTGGCCCTGAATATTGCCGACTTGGCGGAGCACGCCATCGATGCCGTCCCTGACCGTGTTGCCCTGATCTGCGGCGACGAGCAGCTGACCTATGCCCAACTCGAGGAGAAGGCCAACCGCCTCGCGCACTACCTGCAGGAGCGGGGTGTGAAGAAGGACGACAAGGTCGGTCTCTACTGCCGCAACCGCATCGAGATCGTCATCGCGATGGTGGGCATCATCAAGGCGGGCGCGATCCTGGTCAACGTCAACTACCGCTACGTCGAGGGTGAACTGCGATACCTGTTCGAGAACTCCGACATGGTTGCGCTGGTGCACGAACGCCAGTACTCCGAGCGGGTCGCCAACGTCCTGCCCGACACCCCCAACGTCAAGACGATCCTGGTGGTCGACGACGGTTCCGACGTTCCCGACAGCGCGTACCAGAGCTACGGCGGTGTTGAGTTCTACGCCGCGATCGCCGGCAGCTCGGCCGAGCGCGATTTCGGCCCGCGCAGCGCCGATGACATCTACCTGCTCTACACCGGTGGCACCACCGGGTTCCCGAAGGGCGTGATGTGGCGCCACGAGGACATCTACCGGGTGTTGTTCGGCGGAACCGACTTCGCCACAGGTGAATTCATTAAGGACGAGTACGACCTGGCCAAGGGCGCTGCGGCCAATCCGCCGATGGTCCGCCTCCCGATTCCGCCGATGATCCACGGCGCAACCCAGTCGGCCACCTGGATGTCGATCTTCTCCGGCCAAACTACGGTGCTGGCACCGGAATTCAATGCGGATGAAGTGTGGCGCATGATTCACGACCACAAGGTGAATCTGCTGTTCTTCACCGGTGATGCGATGGCGCGCCCGTTGCTCGACGCGCTGCTGGCAGCGGAGGAAGGCGCGAGGGAAAGAGTACGATCTGTCGTCGCTGTTTCTCCTCGCCTCCACGGCGGCGCTGTTCTCACCGAGCATCAAGGAGAAGTTCCTCGAGCTGCTTCCCAACCGGGTCATCACCGACTCGATTGGCTCGTCGGAGACCGGTTTCGGCGGCACCAGCATCGTCGCCAAGGACGCACCGCACAGTGGCGGCCCGCGCGTGACGATCGACCACCGGACCGTCGTCCTCGACGACGACGGCAACGAGGTCAAGCCGGGCTCCGGGGTTCGCGGCTTCATCGCCAAGAAGGGCAATATTCCGGTCGGCTATTACAAGGACGAGAAGAAGACCGCCGAGACGTTCCAGACCATCAACGGCGTCCGCTACGCCATCCCCGGCGACTTCGCAACGGTCGAAGAGGATGGCACCGTTACGATGCTGGGCCGCGGCTCGGTGTCGATCAACAGCGGTGGCGAGAAGATCTACCCCGAGGAGGTCGAGGCCGCTTTGAAGGGGCATCCCGACGTCTTCGACGCGTTGGTGGTCGGAGTGCCCGATCCCCGGTACGGCCAGCATGTGGCCGCGGTCGTGCAGGCTCGGCCCGGGGCGCGGCCGTCGCTGTCCGACCTGGACAGCTTCGTGCGCGCCGAGATCGCGGGATACAAAGTGCCGCGCAGCCTTTGGCTGGTCGACGAGGTGAAGCGCTCGCCGGCCGGTAAGCCGGACTACCGGTGGGCCAAAGAACAGACCGAGGCGCGACCGGCCGACGACGTACACGCCGCGCACGCGACCGCTTGACCGACTTCGTCAAGCGTCACGCCGGCGCACCCGCCGGCTTCTTCGAGTGTGAAGCCGCTGGGCTGCAATGGCTTTCGCAGGCCGACGGCGGCGTGCCGTGCGTGCCGGTCGTGTCAGTCGATGCGACAAGCCTTACGCTGCGGCGTCTGGAGTCGGTAAGTCCCAGTCCGGCAGCGGCTTTCGAGTTCGGCAGCCGGCTGGCTGTCACGCACGATGCCGGAGCTGCGGGCTTCGGTGCCGGTCCCGCCGGCTGGGGCGGAGCCGGGGTTCTTCGGGCCGTTGACCCAGCCGTTGCCGATGTCGCTACGGCCGCACCGGCATTGGGGCCAGTTCTACGCCGACGAGCGCCTGGCTCCGATGGCTGCACTGGCCGCGCCACGCCTGAGCGCGTCGACTCGTGCGGCAGTCGACGCTGTCGCAACGCGCTGTCGGGATGGCGACTTCGACGACGACGACTCGCCGGCCCGGCTGCACGGCGACTTGTGGGGTGGCAATGTGATGTGGACGCCCGACGGTGTGGTGCTGATCGATCCGGCCGCCCACGGTGGGCACCGCGAGAACGACCTGGCCATGCTCGCGCTGTTCGGCTGCCCGCACTACGACGACATCGTCGACGGCTACCAGCGAGTGCACCCGCTGCGTCCAGGTTGGCGCACACGGATCGGGCTGCACCAGCTCTTTGCCCTGCTCGCCCATGTGGTGTTGTTCGGCGGCGGGCACGCGCCAGCGGACTGGTGTCTGCGCCCGCGCGGCTTTAGCGCTCTAGCCATGCGGGCTAGGCTGCGTTCGTGAATGGTGCGCAGGCTCTGATCAATACGCTGGTCGACGGCGGTGTCGACGTATGCTTCGCCAACCCCGGCACCTCCGAGATGCACTTTGTCGCGGCCCTGGACACCGTTCCCCGGATGCGCGGCGTGCTGACCCTCTTCGAGGGCATCGCCACCGGCGCGGCCGACGGTTATGCGCGCATTGCGGGCCGGCCCGCCGCGGTGCTCCTTCATCTGGGCCCCGGCCTGGGCAACGGACTGGCCAACCTGCACAATGCCCGGCGCGCCCGCGTCCCGATGGTGGTCGTCGTCGGCGACCACGCTACCTATCACAAGAAGTACGACGCCCCACTGGAATCCGACATCGACGCGCTCGCCGGAAGCGTCTCGGGCTGGGTGCATCGGACCAGCGACACCGCCGACGTCGCAGCCGATGCCGCCGAGGCAATCGCAGAAGCCCTGGCCAATAACCAGATTTCGACACTGATTCTACCGGCCGACACGTCGTGGACGGATGGTGCCGACCTCGGCGAGAAATCGCCGAGACAGCCGAAGCGGCCCGACGTCGACGCGGACGCCGTCGAATCTCGCCGCCGCGGTATTGCGATCCGGCGAGCCGACAGTGATCTTGATCGGGGGCGACGCTACCCACGAGGCTGGGCTCTCGGCGGGTGCACGAATCGCCGAGGCAACCGGAACCCGCTGGTATTGCGAGACATTTCCGACGCGACTGGAGCGTGGGGCCGGGATCTCGGCGGTCGACCGGATTCCGTATTTCGCCGAGGCCGTAGTGGCTCAACTCGAGGGCACTAGACATCTGATCCTGGCCGGGGCGGCGTCGCCGGTGTCGTTCTTCGCCTACCCCGGCAAGCCGAGTGATCTGGTGCCGGAGGGTTGCAGCGTCCATGTGCTCGCCGGACCCGCCGGTGCCGCAGCAGCTTTGGCGGCGCTGGCCGACGACGTCGCACCCGGCACGACAGCCGCCGTCGCGGCACTGTCGCGCCCCCAACTGCCGACTGGCGCGCTGACCGCGGTCTCGGTCGCAGATGTGGTCGGTGCACTGATGCCGGAAAATGCGATCGTCGTTGACGAGTCCAACACCTCCAGTGTGCCGCTGACGGCAGCGACCGCCGGCGCGCCCGCACACGACTGGCTGACGCTGACCGGTGGGGCAATCGGCTACGGAATCCCGGCCGCCGTGGGTGCCGCTGTCGCCGCGCCCGACCGGCCGGTGTTGTGTCTGGAATCCGACGGATCTGCGATGTACACGATCTCGGGTCTGTGGACCCAGGCTCGGGAAAACCTCGACGTCACCACCGTCATCTACAACAACGGCGCCTATGACATCCTTCGGCTCGAGCTGCAGCGGGTCGGTGCCGGCGCGACACCCGGCCCCAAAGCGCTTGATCTGCTCGATATATCGCGCCCGACAATGGATTTCGTCAAGATCGCCGAAGGTATGGGAGTGCCGGCCCGGCGGGCGACCACTGCCGAGGAATTCGCCGACGCACTGCGCGCGGCATTCGCCGAACGCGGTCCGCACCTGGTCGAGGCCGTCGTGCCGTCATTGCTGGCCTAGGGCTTCTCCGACGACCCAGTCGGCCAGCCTGTTGACGACGTCGACCCCGGCCTCATACTCGCCGTCGCGAACCTCGGCGGCAATCGCGACGCCTACCGTGCCGGACGCTGTCGGGACGATCCCCAACTGGCGGACCAGATAGCTGTCACCCAGGCCTGGACCCCAGCCGCCCTTCGCGGCAAAGCCTTTGGCGGCCAGACCCCACCGGTGATCCGTCGTCAGCGCCCGCATCAGATCGACGACAGGCGACGCGCCGGCAACCTGCGTAAGTCCGGCAGCGAACCGGGCCTGATCAACCAGCGACCATCGTGTTTGACCGAACGGCGTGTAATCCTCGCGAATTCTGCGTGATTCGACCACGGTCGCTGCGTCACCGGCCTCACGGATCACGTCTTGTACCTGACTGGCCGCACTGGCGGGATCGCCCAGCTGGGACCAGAGTTGCTCGGCAGCATCGTTATCCGATTGGGCAATTGTCAGGGCAACAAGCTCGTGAGTTCCCACGCCGGCCCGCAACGCCGCGATCACCAGCGGCACTTTGCTGGTCGACCAGGCGACACCGGACGACCACGTGCCAAACGAAACAGGACTCGAACCAACCGAGGCGATCGCGATGCCGACCTCCGCGGAAAACTGACTCGACAACTCGTGAAAGCTGTTCACGCTACTTACCGTCGGATGGGTAGCACCGGATCCGCGCAGTCCAGACCCTCGGCCGACAGTTGCCGCTTGAGCACTTTGAAGGTTGCTGTTCGCGGCAGGCTGGTGCTGACCCGAACGTATGACGGCCACTGCTTGGGCCCGAGATCGGTCTGCTCAGCCAGGAATGCGCGGAACTTGTCGGTGTCGAATTCGGCGCCGGGCGCCAGCACCAGCGCGGCCATCACTTGATCGCCGACGGCCGGATCCGGCACCGCGTACACCGCTACCTCCGTCACGTCCGGATGCCGTGCCAGCACTCGCTCGATGGGGGCAGTCCCGAGGTTTTCGCCGTCGACCCGCAGCCAGTCGCCGAGCCGGCCGGCGAAGTACGCGTAACCGGCTTGGTCACGGTAGGCAAGGTCGCCGCTGTGGTATATGCCGCCGGCCATCCGCTGCGCGTTGGCCTCCGGGTCGTTGTAGTAGCCCTCGAAACGCCCTGCGCCGGTGACGTTTACCAGTTCACCGACGACGCCGACCGGACAGGGCTGGCCGGTGTCGACATCGATGATCTGAACCTCGTCGGGTATCGGTCCCAGAGCGCCGTCCGGGGTGTCCGGCGTTCGCCCGATGGCGATCCCGCCCTCGGTCGAACCGAACCCGTCGATGACCCGGCAGCCGAACCTGGCAGCGAAACGGTCGACGTCGGCGGGTGCACCCTCATTGCCGTACACCGACCGCAACGGATTGTCGGCGTCGTCCGGGCGCTCGGGTGTGGCGAGCACATACGACAGCGGTTTTCCCACGTAGTTCGCATAGGTCGCGCCGTAGTGGCGGATGTCGGGCAGAAAGCCGGAGGCAGAAAATTTGCGCCGCAACACCATTGAGCCCCGGCAGGCCAATGCCACCGCCCACCCGACCAGGACCGCGTTGGAATGGAACAACGGCATCGATGCGTAGCAGACGTCGCTCGGGCCGAGTCCGAAACGATCGGTCATCGTCACGCCGGCGATCGCGACCTTGCCGTGGCTACACATGACGGCCTTGGGATTGCCGCTGGTGCCCGAGGTGTAGATCAGCATGAACAGGTCGTCGGGCAGCGCGGATTGAAAACGTATTTCGGCGTCGCGATGTCCCGCGACCTCGTCAGCCCATGAGGCGGAGTCGACGTTGATGTGGTCGATATCGCCCAGCGTGTCAGCCGAATTCGTGTCGGCCAGTACCAGTTGGCAGTCGGCATGGTCGATGTCTCGATGCAGCGCCGCGCCCCGGCGCACCGGGTTGAGTCCCACCGGGACAATTCCTGTCATCCCCGCGGCGACCAAGACCGAGGAGAAGAACGGTGTGTTCTCCAACAGCACCCCGACGTGCGGCGGCCGGCCCGGGTCAAGCCGCGCGCGCAGTGCCGCCGCGACCGCAGCGCCCTGCCGGAGATGGTCGCGCCAGCTGACGAACGAATCCTCGAAGTGGACGCCCCGATCGTCGATATCAACCAGCGGGGCCAGCAGATCGGCGACGGTAGGAAGTGCGTCGGTCACCGGCCCGGCTCCTCCCCGGCCCGCAGCACGGGCCGCATCGTCGTCGGGCGCACAGCTAGGCGGGGGTGTCCGCCAGCTCGCGACCGATCTTCAGCAGTTGACCGGTGGCGCCGCCGAGCGCGAACTCGGTTTGCTTGGCGGCCAGGAAGTAGCGGTGCACCGGGTGGTCGGTGTCGATGCCGACGCCGCCGTGGATGTGAACGATGCTGTGCGCCACCCGATGCCCGGCATCAGCTGCCCAGAATGCGGCGGTGGCGACCTCGGTGTCGGCGGGCAGATCCTCGCTGAGTCGCCAGGCCGCCTGGGTAAGTGTCAGCCGCAGGCCCTTGACGTCGATGTAGCCGTCCGCCAGCCGTTGGCCGACCGCCTGGAAGCTGCCGATCGGGCGGTCGAACTGTTCACGGGTTTGGGCGTATTCGGCGGTCAGCTGCAGCCCTCGCTCGAGTACGCCGAGCTGGAACGCGCTGTGGCCCAGGATATCCAACGTCTTGATCCAGTGGACGACCTCGTCGCCGCCGACGACACGTCCACTACCGACCTCGACCCCGTCGAGCCGGAGATGCCCGATGCTGCCCAGGCCGGTGGTGTCCAGTGCGGTCACGGTGACGCCCGGGTCGCTCGGCGGCGACCAGGAAAACAGAAGTGCCGGAATCGGTTTCGGCGGGCACCAGGAAGCCGTCGGCGACCGGCCCGTACGCGATCTGGGTGCGGGTTCCGGTCAGCCGGTAGCCGTCGCCGGCTGATGTGGCCTGCACCGGTCCGTCACCCATTTCGCCGTCCAGGGCGACGGCGAGGATTTTCTCGCCGCTCACCGCGGGGGCACCCCACTCCTGCTGGAGTTCGGTAGAGCCGAACCGCGCCAGCGCTCCGGCGGCCAGCACCACCGAGTCCAGGTAGGGTACGGCGGCCAGCTGGCGGCCGAGGCCGACCAGTACGGCGACTTCCTCGAGGACGCCAAACCCGCCTCCACCCAACGATTCTGGTGCGGCGGTGGAGAGGATGTCGGCGTCGATGAGCTTGCTCCACAGCTCGCGGTCGAACCGTTGGTCGAGGCCGTCAAGCTTGCGCTGATGTTCGGGCGTGCACACCGCGTCGACGATCGTGGTGACCAGACCGCCGAGGTCCTGCGCGGCTTCGGTTGTTGAGAAGTCCATGGGTTCTCCTCCAATTCGCTAGCGGTTGGCTCGGGGAAGGCCGAGCGCCACCATGCCGATGATGTCGCGCTGCACCTCGTTGGTGCCGCCGCCGAAGGTCAGGATCAAGCAGGCGCGGTGCATCCGCTCGACGCGGCCACGCAGCAATGCGCCCGGCGAATCCTGCCGGACGGTCGCCGCGGTGCCCAAGACCTCCATCAGCAGCCGGTAGGCCTCGGTGGCCAGCTCGGTGCCGAACACCTTGGCCGCCGAAGCATCTGCCGGTGATAGCGTCGCCGACTCTGCCGAGGCCAGCTCCCAGTTGATCAGCTTGAGGACCTCGACCTTGGCGTGCACCCGGGCCAGGTTGAGCTGCACCCATTCCGAATCGATGAGCCGGGCGCCGGCGGCATCCTTGGTGTTCTGCGCCCATTCCCGTACCTGGTTGAGCGCCATGATGATTGGCATCGCCGACACCAGTGCGACGCGCTCGTGGTTGAGCTGGTTGGTCACCAGCTTCCAGCCGCCGTTCTCCTCGCCCACCCGGTTGGCGACCGGAACGCGAACGTCCTGGTAGTACGTGGCACTGGTGTCCACCCCGGACATGGTGTGCACCGGCGTCCAGGAGAAACCTTCGGAGCTGGTCGGCACGATCAGCATCGAGATGCCGCGGTGTTTCTTGGCCTCGGTGTTGGTGCGGACCGCCAGCCAGACGTAGTCGGCGTAGGCGATCAGGCTGGTCCACATCTTCTGGCCGTTGATCACGTAGTCGTCACCGTCGCGCACCGCGGTGCTGCGCAGGTTCGCCAGGTCGGTGCCGGCGCCGGGCTCGGAGTAGCCGATGGAGAAGTGCAGTTCCCCCGCGGCAATGCGCGGGCAGGTAGAACTTCTTCTGCTCCTCGGTGCCGAACGCCATGATCGTCGGCGCGACGCTGTTGATGGTCAGGAACGGCACCGGTGCGCCGGCGATCGCGGCCTCGTCGGTGAAGATCAGCGAGTCCATCGGCGAGCGGTCCTGGCCGCCGTACTCCTTGGGCCAGTTCAGGGTGAGCCACCCGTCCTTGCCCATCTGCGCGACCGTCTCGCGGTAGACGTTGCCCTCGCCGACCTCTCCCGATGTCGAGCTCAGCGCCTCACGGCGCTCCGGGGTGATCAGCTTGGTGAAGTACGACCGCAGTTCGCGACGCAACTCCTCCTGTTCCGGGGTGTAACTGATGCGCATTCCGGCCGCCCTCCAGTCGTGGGTGAGTTGTAGCGGCAGCCTGCATCAACGGCTACCCATTCGCTTCCCTGGTTGTAACACGTTCTAGTCTGAGGGTCCAGCGACCGTTCGCCTGGACGCAACGGGGACGGGTCGTATGGTGGGCATACCGAATTGAAAGCCACGTTCTAGGAGGGCGTCGTGCGGGTGATAGTCGACCACGACCGGTGTGAAGGCAACGCAGTGTGCGTGGGAATCGCGCCGGATATCTTCGACCTCGATGACGAGGACTACGCAGTTGTGAAGACCGACCCGGTTCCGGCCGATCAGGAGGCGGCAGCCGAGCAGGCGATCCACGAATGCCCGCGAGCAGCCTTGGTACGCGAAGACTAGAGGTATTCATAAATTGAGTAGCAGCACGAATTCGGCCGATCTATCCGGAAAGGTCGCAGTGGTGACTGGCGCGGCCGCGGGCCTGGGCCGCGCCGAGGCGATCGGCCTGGCCCACGCGGGTGCGACGGTCGTCGTCAACGACATAGCCGCCGCACTGGATGCCTCGGATGTGATGGACGAGATCACGGCCGCCGGTTCCAAGGCCGTCGCGGTGACCGGCGACATCAGCCGGCGCGAAACAGCCGACGAGTTGGTCAGCACCGCCGACGGCCTGGGTGGCCTGAGCATCGTGATCAACAACGCCGGGATCACGCGTGACCGGATGCTGTTCAACATGTCCGACGAGGATTGGGACGCGGTGATCGCCGTACACCTGCGTGGCCACTTCCTGCTGACCCGAAATGCCGCCACCTATTGGCGGGCGAAGGCGAAAGAGGCCGGCGGATCGGTCTACGGCCGCATCGTCAACACCGCGTCGGAGGCCGGGCTGGTGGGCCCGGTCGGGCAGGCGAACTACGGAGCGGCGAAGGCGGGCATCATCTCGCTCACCTTGACTGCCGCGCGTGGCCTCGGTCGCTACGGAGTGTGCGCCAACGCGATTGCGCCGCGCGCGCGAACCGCGATGACCGCCGACGTGTTCGGCGATGCGCCCGAGGTCGCCGACGGTCAGGTCGACCCGCTCTCGCCCGAGCATGTGGTCACGCTGGTCCGCTTCTTGGCATCGCCGGCCGCCAAAGACGTCAACGGCCAGGTCTTCATCGTCTACGGGCCAAAGGTGACACTGGTGTCGGCGCCCAGCGTCGAGCACCAATTCGCCACCGACGCGCAGGCGTGGGATCCGGCCGGACTCAGCGATGAGCTCCAGAATTACTTTGCTGGACGCGACCCCGAACGCAACTTCGCGGCAACCGGGTTGATGCAGTGATTAGCACGCCTTGCACGGCGCGCTAAGACCCACTAGAACACGTTACAGAATGGCCTGCGTCACAAAGCCTCTGACCTGCTGAAACTACTAACATTTGTCTAATTCTGCCGTTCTTTGACACGCGGAACTTGTTCTAGTTACGATTGGCCGGCTCACGCGGCCCGCTGTCGGCTCAGAAACAAGCTAAAGCGGCGCGACCGGGGACACAAGGGCTTCGCTCTGAGACGTGGAGACACCCGCGCGAGAAGGGAACCAGGTTGATCGAACAGCTCGCGGTCCCGGCACGGGCCGTGGGCGGTTTCGTCGAGATGGCCCTGGACACCCTCCGCAAGACATTCCAGCGGCCTTTCCAGTTCCGTGAGTTCCTCGACCAGACCTGGATGATCGCCCGGGTTTCGCTGGTCCCGACGCTGCTGGTGGCGATCCCGTTCACCGTTTTGGTGGCGTTCACGCTCAACATTCTGCTTCGTGAGCTCGGGGCCGCCGACCTGTCCGGTGCGGGCACCGCGTTCGGAACCATCACCCAGTTGGGGCCCGTGGTCACCGTGCTGGTGGTGGCCGGTGCCGGCGCCACCGCAATCTGCGCCGACCTGGGTGCGCGCACGATCCGCGAGGAAATCGACGCACTGCGGGTGCTGGGCATCGA
Organism: uncultured Actinomycetota bacterium; assembly: GCA_963815995.1. Taxonomy (GTDB): domain Bacteria; phylum Actinomycetota; class Actinomycetes; order Mycobacteriales; family Mycobacteriaceae; genus Mycobacterium. The sequence continues at coordinate 291,019 of CAWFIR010000015.1, read as the reverse complement.
TCCGATTCACCGCCTGGTGGTGCCCAGGGTGCTGGCGTCGACCTTCGTCGCGCTGCTCCTCAACGGGCTGGTCTCGGCGATCGGCATCGCCGGTGGCTACGTCTTCTCGGTGTTGTTGCAAGGCGTCAACCCGGGCGCGTTCGTCAACGGGTTGACCGTGCTGACCCACCTCGGCGAGCTGATGCTGTCTGAGGTCAAGGCTCTGCTTTTCGGCGTGGTCGCCGGACTGGTCGGCTGCTACCGGGGGCTGACGGTCAAGGGTGGGCCGAAAGGCGTCGGTGTCGCCGTCAACGAGACGGTCGTCTACGCGTTCATCTGCCTGTTCGTGATCAACGTCATCATGACCGCGATCGGTGTCCGAGTGCTGGCCCGGTGAGGCGCGGATGAGTTACGACGCCACGGTGCGGATTCGCCGCTTCTTTCACCGGTTCGCCGGGCCGGTCGACAACTTCGGCGAGCAAGCGCTGTTCTACGGCGAGTCGATGCGCTATATCCCGAACGCGCTCACCCGCTATCGCAAGGAGACGATCCGGCTGATCGCCGAAATGACCATGGGTACAGGCGCATTGGTGCTCATCGGCGGAACGGTCGGTGTCGCAGCGTTCTTGACGCTGGCGTCAGGTGGCGTGATCGCGGTCCAGGGCTATGAGTCGTTGGGCAACATCGGTATTGAGGCGTTGACCGGATTCCTGTCCGCGTTCCTCAACGTGCGCATCGTCGCCCCGGTGGTTGCGGGGATCGCGCTGGCCGCCACCATTGGCGCGGGTACGACGGCCCAACTGGGCGCGATGCGGGTCGCCGAGGAGATCGATGCCATCGAGTCGATGGCCGTGCACTCGGTGTCCTACCTGGTGTCGACGCGGCTGATCGCGGGTTTGATCGCGATCGTCCCGCTCTACTCGCTCGCCGTGCTGGCCTCGTTTTTCGCCGCGCGGTCCACGACGGTGTTCATCAACGGACAGTCGGCCGGTCTGTACGACCACTACTTCAGCACCTTCCTCATTCCCACCGATCTACTGTGGTCGTTCTTGCAGGCCATCGTGATGTCGATCGCAGTGATGCTGATCCATACGTACTACGGCTACAACGCTTCTGGCGGTCCGGTGGGTGTCGGCCTGGCGGTCGGCCAGGCGGTGCGCACATCGCTGATCGTGGTCGTCGTTATTACTTTGCTCATCTCACTGGCGGTCTACGGCGCGTCCGGTAACTTCAACCTCTCCGGGTAAGGGGGACAGTGGCAAGCACCGGTGCGCAACGCACTCACGTCAGGCTGGCAGCGGCGCTGCTGGCCTCTCTGTTGGTGGCGTTTGTGATGCTTACCTACCTCTCCTACACCGCCGCGTTTTCCCCAACCGACACCGTTACTCTGACCGCGCCGCGGGTCGGGCTGGAGATGGACCGCGGCAACAAGGTGAAATATCGCGGCATCCAGATCGGCAAGGTCGACGACATCAGCTACGCGGGCGAAGAGGCTCAGCTGAGGCTGTCGATCGATGGCGGCGAATTGCACTACATCCCCGCCAACGCCGCCGTACACATCGCCAGCAACACCATCTTCGGCGCGAAGTCGGTGGAGTTCATTCCCCCGAAGTCGCCGTCGCCCGCCGCGTTGCGCCCGGGTGCACATCTCGCGGTGTCGGCCGTTTCGCTCGAGGTCAACACGCTGTTCCAGTCGCTGATCGGCCTGCTGCAAAAGATCGATCCTGTCGAGTTGAACGGGACGCTGAGCGCGCTGGCCGAAGGACTACGGGGACACGGCAAAGACCTGGGCGGAGTGCTGTCGGGCCTGAATACCTTGACGCAGCAACTCAATCCGAAGCTGCCCGCCCTGCAGCAGGACTTCCGGAAGACGGCCGCCGTCGCCAACATCTACGCGGATGCGGCACCCGACTTGGTCACCGTTTTCAACAACACACCGGCGATCGCCAGGACGGTGGTGGACGAGCAGACCAATCTGAATACTGCTCTGCTGTCGGCAATTGGCTTGTCCAACAACGCCTATGACACGCTGGCGCCAGCCGAGCAGAATTTGATCGACGCGATCAAACGGCTGCGTGCCCCGCTGAAAGTCACCGCCGACTATTCACCGGAGTTCGGCTGCCTCTTCGGAGCCATCAACCGCGGTATCCAAGAATTCGCACCGATCCTCGGTGTCAGGAAAGCGGGCCTGTTCACCTCGTCGAGCTTCGTCCTGGGTGCGCCGACATACACCTATCCGGAGAGCCTGCCGAGGGTCAACGCCTCCGGTGGTCCGAACTGCCGCGGATTGCCCGACCTGCCCACCAAGCAGACCGGCGGCTCCTGGTACCGCGCTCCATTCCTGGTGACCGACAACGGGAATATCCCCTATGAACCGTTCACCGAGGTGCAGGTGGATGCCCCGTCAACGCTGCAATGGTTGTTCCACGGCGCGTTTGCAGAGCGGGACGACTTCTGATGGACAGCAACGAATCACAGCGCTCGGTCATGGTGAAGGTCGGCATCTTCACGGTCACCATGTTGCTGGTGGCATTCGGTCTGGTGGTGACCTTCGGGGAATTCCGATTCGGGCCGTCGAACACCTACCACGCCAACTTCATTGACGCGACCCGGCTGAAGGGAAACCAGAAAGTTCGCATCGCCGGCGTCCCGGTCGGCGCGGTGAAGGAGGTCAAACTCAACCCGAACAGCACTGTGGACGTGGCTTTCAGTGTGGACAAGCGCTACACGTTGTACTCCTCGACGCGCGCGCTGATCCGGTACGACAACTTGGTGGGGGACCGGTTCCTGGAAATCACGTCGGGCCCTGGGGAATTGCGCAAGCTCCCGCCGGGAGGGACCATCGACCAGAGCCACACCCAGCCGGCGCTGGACCTCGACGCGCTACTAGGCGGCCTGCGCCCGGTGCTCAAGGGACTGGATGCCGACAAGGTCAACACCGTCAGCAGCTACGTGATCGACCTGCTGCAGGGCCAGGGCGGCGCACTGTCCGACTTGCTGGCCAACACAAACTCGTTCGGGTCGACGCTCGGCGCCCACGACCGCGCTATCGGTGACGTGATCACCAACCTCAGCGCCGTGCTCGCCACCGTCGACGCCAAGGGGGCACAGTTCTCCGACACCGTGGACCAGTTGCAGAAACTGATCACCGGACTGGCCGAGGGCCGTGACGCGATAGCGGGCGCAATACCACCGCTGGCCACCACCACGTCGGATCTGACCGACCTACTGAAGCACTCCCGTCGACCACTGCAAGGCACCCTGGAGAACCTCCGCCCGCTCGCCGGCGAAGTCGTCGATCGGCTGCCCGAGGTGAACAACGACATCGAGCAACTCGGCGAGGACTACCTCCGGCTGTCGGCGCTCGGCGCCTACGGCGCGTACTTCAACATCTACTTCTGTTCGGTGTCGCTGAAGATCAACGGCCCGGCCGGAAGCGACATCCTCATCCCGATGGGTGGCCAGGTGGATCCGAGCAAAGGCAGGTGCGCTTTTGTCAACAAGTAGCACCCAGCACCGCGACCGCGACCCACTCCGCACCGGGATCTTCGGAGTGGTCCTTGTGGTGTGCGTCATCCTGGTCGCATTCGGCTACAGCGGTCTGCCGTTCTGGCCGCAAGGCCGGCCCTACACCGCCTATTTCGCCGACGCCGGCGGTATCAACCCCGGCAACGACGTCTACGTCTCGGGGATCAAAGTTGGCCGGGTGCAGGCGGTCACGCTCGCCGGTGACACCGCCAAGGTCGCCTTCACCGTGGATCGTCACGTGAACGTCGGCAATCAGTCGCTGGCGGCAATCCGCACCGAGACCATTCTCGGTCAGCGGGCGGTCGCAGTGACCCCGGCGGGATCCGGCATCGCCACAACCATCCCGCTGAGCCGGACGACGACGCCGTATGCTCTGGGCTCCGCGCTGGAAGACTTGGGCCACAACGCGGGCGACTTGGACAAGGCCCAGTTCGAGAAATCGCTGAAGGTCCTTACCGACGCCTTGCATGACGCCACGCCGCAGCTCCGCGGGGCACTGGACGGTATCACCACGTTGTCCCGCACGTTGAACACCCGCGACGAAGCGCTGGAAAAGCTTCTAGCGCATGCCAAATCGATAACCAACGTGCTCGCAGAGCGTGCCGGGCAGGTGAACAAGCTGGTCGTCGACGGAAACCAGTTGTTCGCTGCGCTCGATGCGCGCCGAGCCGCGCTGGCAGAGCTGATCTCTGGCATCGACGACGTATCTGCACAGCTCTCGGGCTTCGTCGCCGATAACCGCAAGGAGTTCGGCCCGGCATTGAGCAAGCTCAACACCGTGCTGGACGACCTCAACGATCGTCGTGACTACATCAGCGAGGCGCTGAAACGGTTGCCCCCCTACGCAACCACGCTCGGTGAGGTGGTCGGCTCCGGGCCCGGATTCAACGTGAACGTCTATGGCGTGATTCCCGCACCCATCGTCGGGATGATGTTCGACACCGTGTTCCAGCCCGGCAAGCTGCCGGCCAGCTTCGCGGACTACCTGCGCGGTCTCGTCCAAGAGCGTTGGAAGTTGAGGCCCCAGTCGCCATGACACTTTCGTCCGCTTTACGGGAACGTCGCCGCGGATTGCGGTTGGCGTTGGCGGTCTTGCTTGCTTTCTTTGTGGCGGTGGGCCTCTACGTCGCCTGGCCGGGCCGCGGTGGCAACAAGATCGTCGGCTACTTCACCTCGGCGGTTGGGCTGTACCCCGGTGACCAGATCCGGATCGTGGGCGTGCCGGTAGGCACCATCGAGTCGATCGAACCGCGGGCCGAAGACGTGAAGATCACCATGTCTGTGGATCGAGATGTCAAGGTTCCCGCAGACGCTCGCGCAATCATCATGTCGCCCAATCTGGTTGCGGCGCGCTTCATCCAGCTCGCCCCCGCGTACACCGGCGGTCCTGCGTTGCCCAACGGGGCGACCATCGCGTTGGCCCACACCGCCGTGCCGGTCGAATGGGACGAGGTCAAGCAGTCGCTGACTGATTTGGCCAAGCAGCTGAGCCCCGCGGCCGGACAGCTGCAGGGGCCGCTGGGCAAGGCGATCAACCAGGCCGCGGATACGTTCAACGGCAACGGTGACTCGTTCCGTACCTCACTGCGCGAGCTCTCGCGAGTCGCCGGCCGGCTGGGTGATTCGCGCGCCGACATCTTCGGCACGGTCAAGAACCTGCAGGTGTTAGTCGATGCGCTTTCGTCGAGCAACGAGCAGATCGTGGCGTTCTCCGGGCATGTGGCCTCGGTATCGCAGGTGCTCGCCAAGAGCTCGACGCACCTTGACAACACCCTTGGAACCTTGAACCAGGCACTGATCGACGTCAAAGGCTTTCTGCAGCAGAACAACTCGACGCTGATCGGAACAGTCAACAAGCTCACCGACCTGACTCAGGTGTTGAGCGACCAAAGCGAAGACATCGAGCAGGTGTTGCACGTCGCCGGCCCAGGTATCGCCAACTTCTACAACATCTACGACCCCGCTCAGGGCACGCTGAACGGACTGATCTCGATCCCCGAGTTCGCCAACCCGGTGCAGTTCATCTGCGGCGGTTCGTTCGACACCGCTGCAGGTCTGTCCGGACCGGAGTACTACAAGCGCGCCGAGATCTGCCGCGAGCGGTTGGGCCCGCCACTGCGCCGGCTGACGTTCAACTACCCGCCGATCATGTTCCACCCGCTCAATATGATCACCGCGTACAAGGGCCAGATCCAATACGACACCCCGGAAACCCAGGCCAAGGCGCAGACACCCATTCCGGACCTGCACTGGATACCGGCGCCCGGTGCGCATCCGCCCAATCCGGCAGACCTGCAAGCGCTGATGGTTCCGCAGGCATCGACCAACGGTCCAGCACCTGGCGCGCCCGCCTCGGCGCCGAGCCCATTCGGCCCACGACCCGGTCCGGCACCAGCCGCCCCGGCGCCTCCCTTGCCCTTGCCGGCCGAGCAAGGGGCTGGACGATGAGGCGGATCTGGTTGCGCGCCGGCGCATTAGCAGCGGGCAGCGCGCTGCTGGCCGGCTGCCAGTTCGGCGGATTGAACTCGGTTGCCCTGCCCGGTACCGCCGGGCACGGCTCGGGCTCGTTCTCGATCACCGTCGATCTGGCCGACGTGGCAACTCTGCCGCAGAACTCTCCCGTGATGATCGACGACGTCACGGTAGGCAGCGTTTCGGGCATTGACGCGATGCAGCGCCGCGATGGAAGTTTCTATGCCGCGGTCAAGCTGACACTGGACCGCAACGTGGTGCTACCGGCCAATTCCATTGCCCGGGTAGCGCAAACCTCGCTGCTTGGTTCCCAGCACGTCGAGTTGGCGGCGCCACCGAATCAGCCGCCGGTGGGCAGGTTGGTCGACGGTTCGGCCATTCAGGAAACCCGAACGAGTCGCTTCCCGACCACCGAGGAAGTGTTCTCTGCGCTCGGTGTGGTGGTCAACAAGGGCAACCTGGGTGCGCTGCAAGAGATTACCGACGAGACCTATCAGGCGGTCGCCGGTAGGCAAGGCCAGTTCACCAACTTGGTGCCGCGGCTGGCCGAACTCACGACGGGGCTCAACAACCAGGTCAACGACGTCGTCGCGGCCATCGATGGACTGGACCGGTTCTCGGCGATTCTGGCCAACAACAAGGACAGCCTCGGGCGGACGCTGGAAACGCTTCCCGAAGCGCTGCGAGTACTGAACAAGAACCGTGACAAAATCGTCGAGGCGTTCGGCGCTCTCAAAAAGGTGGCAACGGTTGCGGCGCAGGTGCTTTCGCAAACAAAGGTGGATTTCGCCGCGGACCTCAAAGACATTTATGCCAACACCAAGGCGCTGGCCGACAACCGCAAGAACTTCGTGACGGCGAACCAGTTGCTGCTGACGTTCCCGTTCCCGAACTTCGGTATCAAGCAGGCGGTGCGCGGCGACTACCTCAACGTGTTCACCACCTTCGACCTCACGGTCCGACGGCTGGGTGAGACCTTCTTCACCACGTCGTGGCCGCTGGACCCGAACATGCTGCACATGAAGGACATCCTCAACCCGCCGGACTTCCTACTCGGTGAAATGGCCAACCTTTCCGGGCAGGCCGCAGATCCGTTCAAGATCCCGCCGGGCACACCAGCAGGGAACAACTGATGCTGGATCGACTGACTCGCGTCCAACTGGCCATCTTCGCGGTGGTCACGGTGGTTACCGTCGCCATCATGGCGGTCTTCTACTTGCGGTTGCCGGCCGCGATGGGCATCGGCACCTACCGGGTGACGGCCAACTTCGTCGCCGGCGGCGGGCTGTACAAAAACGCCAACGTCACTTATCGCGGGGTCGCTGTGGGCCGCGTCGACTCGGTGGGTCTCACCTCCGACGGCGTCGACGCGGTGATGCGGCTGAACAGCAGTACCACTGTCCCGTCGAACGTCACCGCATCGGTGAAGAGCGTGTCGGCCATCGGTGAGCAGTACATCGACCTGGTGCCTCCCGAGCACGCGGCCACGACCAAGCTGCACAACGGATCTCGCATCGACCGGAATAACACCGTGATCGGCGTGGACATCGCGACTCTGCTGCACCAGTCGGAGACGTTGGTCAACAGCGTTGCCGACACCCGATTGCGCGAGTTGCTGCACGAAACCTTCCACGCGTTCAACGGATCCGGCCCCGAGTTGGCCAGGCTGCTCGAATCGTCCCGGCTGTTGGTGGACCAGGCCAATGCGGACTTCCCACAGACGTCGCAGCTGATCGATCAGGTCGGCCCGTTTTTGCAGGCCCAAATTCGCTCCGGCAATGACATCAGAGCGCTGTCCGATGGGCTGGCACGGTTCACTTCTGAAGTGCACCAAGCTGATCCACAGTTGCGCACGCTGCTGACGGTCGTGCCGCCGGCCGTGGATCAGGCCAACACGGCGTTCTCCGGTATCCGCCCGTCCTTCCCGATGCTGGCGGCGAATCTGGCCAACCTGGGCAGGGTCGGCGTCATCTATCACAAGTCGATCGAGCAACTTCTGGTGGTGTTGCCGGCATTGTTCGCCGCGATCATCACCGCGGCCAACGGCGAACCCCAGGACGAAGGCGCCAAGCTCGACTTCAAGGTCAACGTCGACCCGCCGCCTTGCACCACCGGATTCATTCCGCCACCGCTGATTCGGACCCCGGCTGACGAGACGCTGCGGGAGCTCCCGACCGACATGTACTGCAAGACCGCCCAGAACGACCCGTCGGCGGTACGCGGTGCGCGCAACTATCCGTGTCAGGAATTCCCCGGCAAGCGGGCCCCGACCGTTGCGCTCTGCCGTGATCCCAAGGGCTATGTGCCGATCGGTACGAACCCGTGGCGTGGACCGCCGATCCCCTATGGAACCCCGGTCACGAATGGGTTGAACATCTTGCCGCCCAACAAGTACCCCTTCATTCCGCCGGGCAACGACCCGGATCCGGGAACACCGATCGTCGGGCCGCTTCCGCCCGGTGTGGTCGAAGGGCCGGGCCCAGCGCCACATCAGCCGTTCCCGCAGCCGCCGCCACCCAATACCGGTGGGACCGACGGTCGGCAGGCGTGGATTCCGCCGTCGCCCTACCCGCCGCAGAACCCGCAGATACCGTTCCCCAAGGCCGTTCCCGCACCGCCGCCGCCGGACGGACTGCCCGGAGCGCCGTACCCGCCGGCGGAAAAGCCGTGGGGTCCGCCGCCCGGCCCGGTCCCGCAGGCCAACGGCACGGCCTATACCACCTACGACGAAAGCACCGGAGTCTTTCAGGACCCCGCAGGCGGCACTGGTATCTTCGCGCCCGGCAAAGTATCGACCGCGGAGAACTGGTTGGACCTGATGCGTGACCCGAGGCAGTTGTGACCGAAGAGGGTTCGGCTACGCGACCCCCGCGCCGGCGGGCGTCGCGGGCCGCCGGTCCGCACGGCGGTGAACCGGCTGCCACGGCGGTCCGGGTCGAGACGGCACCCAAGCCGGTCAAACGGCTCAACACCCCGGTCGGTCCGCCGCCGCGCCGGCCTGCGCACCGCAGACGGGTCGGTTGGATTGCGCTGGCCGCCAGTCTGGTTGGGATCGCGACGCTGGCCGGCGGCCTGGGTTTCGAGATCTATCAGCAGCATCAGGCCGATGCAGACCACGCCCGCGTCCAGCGTTTCGTCGACACCGCCACCCAGACGGTGGTGAATATGTTCAGCTACAAACAAGACAACATCGACCAAAGCGTGGCCCGATTCGTCGAGGGCACCAGCGGGCCACTGCACGGGATGCTCAGTTCCAACAACAACGTCGAGAACATCAAGGCGCTGTTCCGCCACACCGATGCTAACTCCGAGGCGGTGGTCAACGGCGCCGCGCTGGAAAGCATTGACGGCGTTAGCGACAACGCGTCGGTGCTGGTATCGATACGCGTCACCGTCACAGACCTGGACGGGGTCAACAAGCCCTCCATGCCCTACCGGATGCGGGTCATCGTGCACGAAGACGAGAACGGGCGGATGACCGGTTATGACCTGAAGTATCCAGACGGAGGCAATTGATGCGATGGTTGATCGCCGCCGTCGTGAGCTTGCTGACCCCTACCTTCGTCGGGTTGGCCGCGGCCGGCGGATGGTTCTACTGGCAGAGGGTCGAAACCCGCGGTGAGCAGTCGGCCCGCGCTGCGCTTCCGCCGTTGGCCACCCGAGAGATTCCTGAAGTTTTCGCCTACGACTACCAGACGGTAGAACGCAGCCTGGGCGCCGCGTACCTGTTGCTGACGCCGGCTTATCGCCAGGAGTTCGAGAAAAGCGCCAACGAGAAGATCATCCCGGAGGCACGCAAGCGTGAGGTCGTCGTGCAGGCGAGTGTGGTCGGCGTGGGAGTGTTGGCGGCGCAGCGCAATTCGGCATCGGTGATGGTGTACATGAACCGCACGGTGACCGACAAAAGCCGCCAGCCGCTCTATGACGGCAGCCGTTTGCGAGTTGACTACCAGCGGATCGGCGGCAAATGGCTGATCAGCTACATCACGCCGATCTAGCCGGCCAATCCCGTCAGCGGCACTGACCGATCTCGTTGCAGTCCAATGGGTAACGCTCGACCGGGTTCGGCAGCGGCCCCTGGAAGGCGAGTGTGAACGGTGTCTTCGTCATCGCGGGCTGAAGGCCACAGATATCACTGTGAATGCTGGTGTGCGTGCCGGTAAGCGATACGTCGTCAAACGCGTACGTATCCGTCGACGGCGCGGTGGTGCCGTCCGGGCATGCGACGCCATTTTCTTTGTCTACCTGGAAAGTCCACAGATCGCTGGCAAGTCGTGCTCTGCCAACGAAGTTCGCCAACTTCTCCGAGCGGCTGATCACCCGGGCTGTCGTGCTGCTGACGTTGAGTGCGCAGAGGTCGGCGGCGACGACGGGGTCGGTGAAATCAGGGATGGCGCGCTGGCGGGATGGCGCATCGCACAGAGCCAAGATCTTCCAGTTCGTTGTGGGCACGCCCGCTTCGGTGAAGCTGTACATGCCATCTGGTGGCGGGCCGAGCGCTTTGGCGGGGGTCGATGTTCCCACGGCGACAAGTGTCATGACGGCGGCGGCGGTCAGGCCGCGGGAGGTGGTCACCTTCATGGTCCCTTCCGGCTGAGTGCATCGATTATCGCAGTGTGGCACCGGTCGCACCAAGGATTCAGTTGTTTGATGGGTGACCAGCAGCCAGCGCATCGAGGAAGGATCGGGCCCACTTGTCGACGTCGTGCGCGAGTACCTGACGCCGCAATGCGCGCATCCGGCGCCGCCCTTCGTCGTCAGTTTGGTTGAGCGCCGCCTCGATCGCGTCTTTAACGCCCTCGGTGTCGTGCGGGTTGACCAAGTACGCCTGCCGCAGTTCGGCTGCGGCTCCGGTAAATTCGCTGAGCACCAGTGCACCGCCGAGGTCGCTGCGGCACGCCACGTACTCCTTGGCCACCAGATTCATCCCGTCGCGCAACGGAGTGACCAGCATGACATCACTGGCCACGAAGTACGCGATGAGCTCGTCGCGGGGAACCGGTCGATGCAGGTAATGCACTGCCGGGTGGCCGACTTCGGCATATTCGCCGTTGATGTGACCCACTTGGCGCTCGATGTCCTCGCGCAGCTTCTGGTAGCTGTCGACCCGTTCACGGCTGGGCGTAGCGAGCTGGACCAGAACGGCGTCATCGCTTTTGACCCGGCCCTCGGCGAGCAACTCGGCAAATGCCTTGAGCCGCACGTCGATGCCTTTGGTGTAGTCCAACCGGTCGACGCCGAGCAGGACTTTGCGCGGACTGCCGATCTCGGCCCGGATCTCCTTGGCCCGCCGGCGGATACTGCGGCCACGGGCCTTCTGGTCGAGTGCGCTCGAGTCGATCGAGATCGGGAAGGCACCCACCCGCACGGTCCGGCCGTCGACGTCCACCTCACCGAAGCGGGAACGCACTCCTACCGAACCGCGGGACGTGTTCGCGCCGATCAGGCGCCGCGACAGAATCAGGAAGTTCTGGGCACCGCCGGACAGGTGGAATCCGACCAAGTCCGCGCCCAGTAATCCTTTGATGATTTCGGCCCGCCAAGGCAACTGCATGAACAGCTCGACGGGCGGGAACGGGATGTGCAAAAAGAACCCGATCGTCAGATCGGGACGGAGTTCGCGCAGCATCGCGGGCACCAATTGCAGCTGATAATCCTGCACCCAGACGGTGGCCCCGCTGGCTGCCGCGCGTGACGCGGCCTCGGCGAACCTCCGATTGACGTCGACGTACCGGTCCCACCACTCCCGGTGGTAGCTCGGCTTGACGACGACATCGTGATACAGCGGCCACAGGGTGGCGTTAGAGAAACCCTCGTAATACTCTTCGACGTCGTCGGCCGACAGCCGCACCGGGTGTAGCCGAAGGTCCTCCTCGACAATGGGTTCGTCTTCGACGTCCACGTCGTCCTCGACGACTCCGGCCCACCCGATCCAGGCGCCGCGACGGCGGCGTAACAGCGGCTCTAGGGCCGTGACCAGCCCGCCCGGGCTGCGCTTCCACCGAGTGCTGCCGTCGGGCAATCGCTCCATATCAATCGGCAGCCGATTGGCGACCACCACGAAGTCGGACACGCCGGAGACACGGTCCTTCGACCTCTTGCCTCCCGCGCCGGGCATTTACACCTCGATTTTCGCGGGCCCAATACCAAGCATCGCCAGGAAGACGCGGCATTCATCTGCGTCGGTTGCGTAGGCCGCTACTACGCGCCTGGCCTGGCTCGCGGTGTCGTCAGCCAATGGGGCCACGTCGTCGATTTCAGGGGTGTCAGATTTAGCGGACATGACTTAACTGTATGCGAAGTGCGTAATCAGCTGCAGAGCGCGCTGTCACCCGCCGATCAGAGCGTTACGGGCGGGCCGTAATGTGTAAGCCGCTAACTGACGCGAGTGAGGTGGGCCAATGGCAGTCCCGGTTGAAGCGAAGCCTGAAGAGCTGGTGGCCTACGAGACGCTCGACGAGGGCCGCATCGCACGCATCTGGCTCAACCGGCCGGAGGCACATAATGCTCAGAGCCGCGGTTTGCTCGTGCAACTCGACGAGGCGTTCCTTCGCGCCGAGGCCGACGACACAGTCCGGGTGGTGATCTTGGCGGCTCGCGGCAAGAACTTCTCCGCCGGCCACGACCTGGGTTCGGAGTTGGCTCTCGCGGAGCGCGCCCCGGGGCCGGATCAGCTGCCCAGCTTCCGGATCAACGGCTCCACCCGTGATGCCGTCGCGGAGAAGATCTACCTGCAGGAGTGGCACTACTTCTTCCAGAACACCTGCCGATGGCGGGATCTGCGCAAGATCACCATCGCCCAGGTGCAGGGCAACGCGATCTCCGCGGGGTTGATGCTGATCTGGGCTTGCGACTTGATCGTGGCGGCGGACAATGCGAAGTTCAGCGATGTCGTCGCCGTCCGGATGGGTATGCCTGGTGTCGAATACTACGCTCACCCTTGGGAATTCGGCCCGCGTAAAGCCAAAGAGCTTCTACTGACCGGCGATTCACTGGATGCCGACGAGGCCTATCGCCTTGGCATGGTGTCTAAGGTCTTTCCGGCCGACGAGCTGGCAGACAAGACGCTGGAGTTCGCCCGGCGTATCGCCGAGCGGCCCACCATGGCGGCGCTGCTGATCAAGGATTCGGTGAACGCCGCGTCGGATGCGATGGGCTTCACCGAGGCGCTGCGCCACGCGTTTCACATCCACGAGCTGGGTCACGCGCATTGGGCCGCGCACAACGAGAACCGGTACCCGGTCGGACTGCCGCCGGACGTCGAGGACTGGCGCAGCCCCAAGCCGACGAAGGTTGCCCGCAAGGACACTCCGTAGTCGGAATACGCGTTGACTCACTAAAGATGCCCGTTCAGCCCTTTCGTTGCCTCATTTGGCTGGAATAGGCGTTGTGCCCGCCTCCGAGCGAATTTCTGGCATAACGCGTCGAATTGTCGCTCGAAGGCGGGCACATCGTGCATGCCCCGGAACCGCGCTGACGCCCCGTGGTTCTATTACTAGAACCTGTTTCAGTTTCGGCGTGAGGAGCTGACGTGGAGCTTTCGTTCGAAGACCGGACTTACCTGGTCACCGGCGGTGGCAGTGGGATCGGCAAGGGGGTGGCCGCCGGCCTGGCGGCCGCCGGCGCGTCGGTCATGATCGTCGGCCGCAACGCCGACCGGCTAACGGCAGCGATCCAGGAGATCGAGGCCGTCAAGGCAGACGGCGGCGAGGTCCGATACGAGCCGGCAGACGTCACGAACGAGGACGAGGTCGCGCACGCTGTCGAGGCTGCGACAGCATGGCACGGCCGATTGCACGGCGCGGTGCACTGCGCAGGTGGATCGCTGACCATCGGCCCGATTACCCAGATGGACTCCGATGCCTGGCGACGCACCGTCGATCTCAACATCAACGGCACCATGTATGTGCTCAAGCACTGCGCCCGCGAGATGGTGCGCGGGGGAGGCGGGTCGTTCGTCGGCATCTCGTCGATCGCCTCCAGTAACACCCACCGCTGGTTCGGCGCCTATGGCGTCACCAAGGCGGGCCTCGACCATATGATGATGTTGGCCGCCGACGAACTCGGCCCGTCCTGGGTGCGGGTCAACAGCATCCGCCCGGGGCTGATCCGCACCGATATGGTCGCCCCGATCACCGACTCGCCTGAGCTGTCCGAGGACTACCGGGCTTGCACGCCGCTGCCGCGGGTCGGTGAGGCCGAAGACATCGCCAATATGGCGATGTTCTTGCTCAGCGACGCCGCCGGCTGGGTCACCGGTCAGGTGATCAATGTCGACGGCGGGCATCTGCTGCGACGCGGCCCGGATTTCAGCGCGATGCTCGAGCCAGTATTCGGCGCCGACGGTCTGCGCGGGGTGGTCTGAGCCTGTCAAACCTGTCCACTGACCGGGACGGCGTCGCGCCGTCTGGCGAAAGCCAGTCCACCATCGACGCATCGGAATATCGTTGCGGGTGCGGCAAGACAGGATGACATCATGGCCCGACGGGTTATCGACAACATCGGCGACATCGCCGAGCAGCTGCGGGATCAGGGCGCTGAGGCCGAACGCCTGGGCCGGATGCCCGACGACACCGCCAAGCTGCTCAAGGCGGCCGGCCCGATCAAGCTGCTGCAGCCCAAGCAGTACGGCGGATACGAAGCTCACCCAAGGGAATTCGCCGAGACCGTGATGGCCGTCGCCGCCCTCGACGGCGCCGCCGGATGGATCTGCGGTGTGGTGGGCGTGCATCCGTGGCAGCTGGCGTTCGCCGACCCGAAGGTGCGCGAGGAAGTGTGGGGCGCCGACGACAACACCTGGATGGCTTCGCCCTACGCGCCGACGGGCGTCGCCGTCCCGGTCGATGGCGGCTACGCCTTCAACGGCCACTGGCAGTTCAGCTCCGGGACCGATCACTGCGACTGGATTTTCCTCGGTGCGTTGCTGGGCAACCCAGACGGGAGCATCGCCGGCCCGCCGACCATGCTGCACATGATCCTGCCTCGCAGCGACTACCAGATCGTCGAGGACTCCTGGAATGTGGTGGGGCTGAAGGGGACTGGCTCCAAGGACATCATCGTCAAAGACGCGTTCGTACCGTCCTATCGGGTGATGAACGGTGACCAGGTGATCGACGGAACCGCGCAGAAGGAAGCCGGCGTCACCGAATCGCTCTACAAGATGCCGTGGTCGAACATGTTCCCGCTCGGCATCAGCTCTGCGGTGATCGGTATCTCCGAAGGGGCGCTGGCCGCCCATCTCGATTATCAGCGCGGGCGGGTCGGAGCCCAGGGCACCGCGATCAAAGACGACCCCTATGTGCTGTTCGCGATCAGCGAAGCGGCCGCCGATATCAACGCCGCGCGTCAAGAGCTGCTGGCCAACGTCGACAAGATGTGGGACATCGTGGAGTCTGGGCGAGAGGTCTCGTTCGAGGAGCGGGCGGTGGGTCGGCGCACCCAGATCCGGGCCGCCTGGCGGGCGGTGATGGCGGTGGATCAGATCTTCGCCCGCTCCGGCGGAAACGCGGCGCGAATGGATAAACCTTTGCAACGGTTTTGGCGTGACGCACACGTCGGGCTGAACCATGCGATCCACGTACCCAGCACCGTCTACCACGCCGCCGCGCTGAGTTCGATGGGCATCGAGCCCGCCGATCCGCTGCGGGCGATGATCTGATGTCGGACATCAAAAGCCTGGGCTACATCAAGATTCAAACCAGCGACATCGACCGCTGGCGCAGCTTCGCCTTCGACGTCCTCGGTTTCGCACGAGGCAGCGGACCCGATCCCGAGGCGCTCTACTTGCGGATGGACGAGCGTCCGGCCCGCATCATCGTCGTCCCGGGCGACACCGACCAGGTCGTGCACGTCGGGTGGGAGGTGCGCGATGGGCTGGCACTGCAACGAGTTCGGGACACGATCGAACGCGCCGGGGTCGCGGTCAAGCCGCTGTCGGTCGAAGAGGCCGATGACCGCAGGGTCGAGGACGTATTCGCCTTCACCGATCCGACCGGTACGACGACCGAGGTGTTCTTCGGGCCTGCGCTCGACCACAGTCCGATCGTGACGCCATTCGGTGCCACCTTCGTCACCGGCACGCAGGGTCTGGGCCACGTGGTGCTGCCGACGATGGACCCGGCCGGCGCGTTCGCGTTCTACAGCGAGACGCTGGGCTTCCTCCCTCGCGGCGCCATGCGGTTGCCCGCACCGCCGGAGTTCGGCCCGCTGCGGATCCGGTTCTTCGGAGTCAACGAGCGTCATCACAGCATGGCGCTTGCGTCCCGCGCCGCACGGCGGGGCGCCCGGTCTGGTGCACATCATGGTCGAGGTCGACTCCCTGGACGCGGTTGGCCGTGCATTGGATCGTGTTGCCAAGCCCGGCTTCTCACTTTCGTCGACGTTGGGCCGGCACACCAACGACAAGATGATCTCGTTCTACGTTCGGGCGCCCGGCGGTTGGGACATCGAGTTCGGCACCGACGGCATGAAGGTCGACGAAACGTACTACACCGCTGAGGAAATCACCTCCGACAGTTACTGGGGTCACGACTGGTCGGGCGCCGAGCCGTTGGCCGCGATGTGACAGTCATGCCCACCCACGCGGGCGACATCGCCAGCTGGGATGTCGAAGCCGATGTGGTGATCGCCGGATACGGCATAGCGGGTGTGTCCGCGGCGATCGAGGCCGCGCGGGCCGGCGCCGACGTGATGGTGCTGGAGCGCACCGGCGGCTGGGGCGGCGCCGCGGCGCTGGCCGGCGGATTCGTCTATCTCGGTGCTGGCACACCGATCCAAAAAGCTTGTGGCTTCGAGGATTCCGTCGACAACATGCAGGCATTTCTATGCGCGGCGATGGGGCCGGGCGCCGACGTGAACCGAATCGCCGATTACTGCGCGGGCAGCCTCGAGCACTTCGACTGGTTGGTGCATTGCGGTGTGCCGTTCAAGCCCAGCTTCTGGGGTGAGCCGGGCTGGGAACCACCCGACGACGACGGGTTGATGTACACCGGCGGCGAGAATGCCTTCCCCTACAACCGGATCGCCACACCCGCGCCGCGCGGACATGTGCCGCAGATGCAGGACAAGCGGACCGGCGAAAAGGGCGGCGGCTACATGCTGATGAAGCCGCTCGTCGACACCGCCACCGCGTTGGGGGTGCACAGCATCGTCGATACCCGGGTGCAGCGACTGGTCGTCGAGAGCGACGGGCGGGTGGCCGGCGTCATCGCCCGGCAGTACGGCAACGAGCTAGCGGTGCGGGCGCGGCGCGGAATGGTCTTGGCCACAGGCAGTTTCGCCTACAACGAGTCGATGGTGGCGCGATATGCTCCGCGGATCGCCGGCCGGCCCGCGGCCTCGGTCGAAGAGCATGACGGGGTGGGGATCCGGATGGCGCAGGCGCTTGGCGCCGACCTGGCCCACATGGACGCCACCGAAGTGGCGTTTTTCGTCGACCCGCAGTTGATCGTCCGCGGCATCCTGGTCAACGGCCGCGGGCAACGCTACGTCGCCGAAGACACCTACCCCGGTCGCATCGGCCAGCTCACCCTCTACCAGCAAGACGACACCGCGTTCCTGGTGCTCGACGCCGAGGCGCATGAGCAGGCGATGGCAGTCCCAGTCGGCGACGCCCTTTCTGCTGCGGCCGCCGACCTGGGTCTGCGAGAGCGTTGCCGAGCTGGAAGCCGAGATGGGTCTGCCGACCGGCTCGCTGCAAACCACCGTCGCGGCCTACAACGACGGCGCTGCGCGCGGTGAGGATCCGCTGCTGCACAAGAAGCCGCAATGGCTGCGCCCATCGGCACCCCAGTGGGCGCCATCGACCTGCGCGGCAACACCGGCGGGTTCACTCTTGGTGGCCTGCACACGTCGCTGTCAGCCGAGGTGCTCAACGTCGGCGGCGAGCCGATCCCCGGTCTGTTCGCGGCCGGGCGGGCCACGGCCGGCCTCGCCGCCTGGGGATATGCCAGCGGTATCTCGTTGGGCGACGGCAGCTTCTACGGACGCCGGGCCGGACGGGCCGCCGCGAACTCCCTAACCGCACCATCGCCTCGGGGGCACGCGCTCTGCGTGTCCCTTTTCTCGTGTTTCTTGTGATGGACGCCACACTGTGCTATCAATAGGAATATACCTATTAGTAATAGCGGAGGCGGGAGGAACCATGACGAGCCAGGCCGACGCCTGTACTCCGAGCGCCGTCATCGATCGCATTTCACTGGTCCTGGACGCCTTTGACGGACCCGGCCGGCTCTCGCTGGCTCAAGTCGTCCGCCGCACCGGCCTGCCACGCTCCTCCGCGCACCGGATGCTCGAACGGCTGGTGCAATTGCGCTGGCTCCGCCGCCACGGACGCGACTACGAGTTGGGCATGCGGCTGGTCGAGTTGGGATCGCTCGCAGTGCATCAGGACCGGCTGCACAGCGCCGCGCAGCCATTCCTGCACGAGTTGCACCGGGCCACCGGTCTGGTGGTGCACCTCGCAGTGCTCGACGGGTCCGACGTGGTCTACCTGGAGAAGATCGCCGGCGGGCTCGGCGCCGCGATTCCCACCCGCGTCGGTGGCCGACAGCCCGCGCACTGCACCGCGGTCGGCAAGGCGCTGTTGGCGTTCTCCGATCCCGACAAGCTTGACGACTTCGACGTCGACCTGCTTCCCCGCAAGACCCGGTACTCGATCTCCACCCGCTGCCAGCTGACCGAAGAGCTGGCCGCGATACGGGCCCGCGGTCTCGCCTACGAGCGAGCCGAATCGGTCGCCGGATTCGGTTGTGTCGCAGCGCCGATCGGCGACCCCGGTGACCCCCGATCGCCGCCGTCTCGGTGTGTGGTCCGCTGGACCGGATGGCCTTCGATCACCGGCTGGCCGCACCGGTGCGGACCACCGCCCTGGGCATTTGGCGCAACTACGACGACGGCGGTGCCGTCCGCGTGCAGCCAATCCTGCAGCGGCCCCGACCGCTGCATTCCGACACCCTTCCGCACGCTGCAGTACGCGTGAGCCTCGACACCGAGTTCGCCACGTCGCTGCCGGCGCTCAACTCTTACTTCCCGCGTGTCGAGACGATGACCGGGCAGCAATTGCGCACGATGATCCGCGAGCGTGCCGTGCCGCCGCCGCGTCTCGCGCCGGTCCGTGCGGTTGCGGATCGGACCGTGCCCTCCTCGGCGGGCGACATCGCGGTGCGGATCTATTGGCCGGAAAGCACATCCGGTCCCGGCCCGTCGTCGTCTTCGCGCATGGCGGCGGGTTCGTGTTTTGCGATCTGGACTCCCACGACGAACTGTGCCGCGCTATGACGAACGGTATTGGCGCGGTCGTGGTGTCTGTCGACTACCGGCTGGCGCCCGAATCGCCATGGCCGGCAGCAGCCGAGGATGTCTATGCCGTGGCGGCACTGGGCGACGCAGCAGGCGGCAGCGCTTGGCGCCGATCCCGGCCTCCTGCTGGTTGCCGGTGACAGCGCCGGTGGCAACTTGGCCGCGGTGGCCGCCGTGATGGCCCGCGACCGCAATTGGCCCGCAATAGCAGGCCAGGTGCTGATATATCCGGTGATCGCCGCGGACTTCGGCACGCCGTCCTACCAACGCTTCGGTGTGGGCTACTACAACACCGCTGCAGCCATGGCCTGGACTGGGATCAGTACGTTCCGGCACCCGGGGACCGCAGTCATCCCTACGCCTCGCCGCTGCAGGCCCGGCTGACCGGTCTGCCGCCCGCGGTGGTGATCACCGCCGGGTGTGATCCGCTGTGCTCGGAGGGCGGCGATTACGCGAAAGCACTTGTCGGCGCCGCAGTTCCGACGATTCACCGCGACTACGAGGGCGCGATCCACGGCTTCATCACGATGGCTGGCCTGGGCATCTGCACGCGGGCGCGAGAGCGGGTTTGGGCCGATGTTTCCGTGCTGCTGTCCCGCTCATCGGAATGAGGGCTTGCCGCCGCTCGGGTCGACCGAGGACGCTGGACCTTGATACACACCAACGGAGGACACCATGGCCGCAAGCTGGGACACGATCGATCGCTACGTCGTCATCTCGACCGACACCCATGCCGGAGCTGACATCGGCGACTACAAGCCGTACCTGCCCGCGGGGTTGCACGACGAGTTCGACGCATGGGCCAAGACCTACGTCAGCCCGTTCGATGACCTGATCATCGCGACCGCGAACCGGAACTGGGATAGCGATCTCCGGATAGCCGAAATGGACGCCGACGGGGTGGCCGCCGAGGTGCTGCTGCCCAACACCGTCCCGCCGTTCTTTCCGACCACCCCCAACATCACCATCAGTCTGCCCCGCACCCGTGACGAGTTCGAGAAGCGCTGGGCAGGAGTGCAGGCCCACAACCGGTGGCAGATCGACTTCTGTTCACTTGCCCCGGCCCGTCGCCGCGGGCTGATTCAAATCTTCCCCAACGACATCGATCTGGCGCTGGACGAAATCCGTTGGGGCGCCGAACAGGACTGCTTCGGCGGAGTGCTGGTACCGCCGGTCTCACCGGGTGATCCGCACGTCGCTCCGCTCTTCCACACCCGGTACGAACCGATCTGGGCGTTGTGCGAGGAGCTGGACCTTACGGTCGTGCAGCATGCGGTAGCCGGGAGCCCAGAGATGCCGATGGACCAGCCGGCGTTCAACGCAGTCCTGATCACCGAGATGGCGATGTGGGCCAACCGCACCCTCGGGCATCTGATCCTGGCCGGGGTGTTCGAGCGGCACCCGACGCTTCGTTTCGTACCGACCGAGCAGGGCACGCTATGGTTGCCGGCGCAATTGGGCATGCTGGACGCGATGGTGCCCACGATGAAATCCGAGGCCGGCAACCGCACCTACGGGATGTTCGGCGGGTCGTCGGTCGACGCTCTGACCCTGACACCAAGCCAGTACGCGCAGCGGAATTGCTATCTGGCCAGCGAATTAGCCCCGTTCGACGCGGGAATGATCGATTTCATGGGCCCCGAGCACATCATGTGGGGCAGTGACTATCCCCACGAAGAGGGCTTCACGCCACACTCCAAGCTGGCCATCCGCTGGGCGTTGCATGACCAGCCGGAGGATGCGTGCCGAAAAATCCTGGGCGGCAATGCCGGTCAGCTATACCGGTTCGACCTAGACGTGCTGGCGCCGATCGCGGCCAAGATCGGGCCGACCGTTCACGAGGTGCAAACACCACTGGGAGACACCGGTTACCGGGCTCCCGCGGCGTTCGGCTACCGGCCATTCGAGGGAGGGCTGGCGCTCAAGCGCCTGGCACCGGCCCGCAGTTAGGGCCGGTCGGGATCTTCTGTCTGCACTCGCTTTTCGACTTCACGCCAGTGGCCGGGACGCGGCGTAGGGAAGGAGCCGTCCGATTCCTCCTGGCCCTTCCTGAATGTCGCGTCGGCCTCGTCGATGTCTTTGATCAGCTGTAGCGCGAGCTCGCGCTCAGCCGCAAAATACCGCTCCGACCACTGCATGGCGATCTGCGGGTACGCCCAGGCCGGCTCTTCGGCTGCAGCTTTCGCGTCAATCGCCACCCGCTGCCGCATGGTGTCGACGTGGGCGATGTGTTCTTGCAGAATCTCCTTGAGCCTGTCCGGCTCGTTCAGATGGCCAAGCCAGACCCGCAATAGCACACCATGTTTGAGCATCGGCGGGTCGATGGAGCTTCGATCGCCCACTTGCTGACCGCGTCCCGGCCGGATTCGGTGATCTGGTAGGTACGTCGACCACGCGGCCCGCCGTCATGCTGAACCCGCGATGTGGCGTAACCGTGCGACTCCAGCCGCTTGAGCTCCGAATAGATCTGGCTGAACGACGGGCTCCAGTAGAAGTAGCCGACACTCCAGTCCGCCCACTTCTTGATGTCGTAGCCGGATAACTCTTCGCCGAAGGCGAGCATGCCCAATACGGCCCAACTCGTCGGCGGAAGGTTCGGTAATGCGCTGGTCCCCACTTGGGAAGGTTAGCAATGATCGCAGGGCCGAAACGGTCGCTGACCACTCAGCGGGACGGGTGCTGGAGCGGCCGGAGACGAGGTCGAATCCCTTGTATCCGGCCGCGGCGATGTCCGCGATGATCTGACCGTAGACGCCGAAGCCACCGACGAACGGCATGAACACCCGCGGCTTGCCGGCGACATTCGCGCCCAGATACCACGAATTCGCCCGCAGCATCAAGGCCGTCCGCGGCCCGGTGGGTACATTCGTCGGTCCAGTCGGCGGCCGCCGATCGGGTGGCTTCCAAGGCTATGGCTCCGTGTGCGCGCAGGTAGCCGATCGCGTCGGCGATCCAGTCGACGTGCAACTCGGAATGCAACGCCATGTTGGCCAGGACCGATGGGCTGCCCGGGCCGCTGATGTTGAACAGGTTCGGGAAGCCGGGAACACCCAGCCCGAGATAGGTGACCGGGCCGGACGTCCACGCGGCGTTCAGGGTTTCGCCACCGCGCCCCACAATGTTCAGCTTGCCCACCGACCCGGTCATCGCGTCGAAGCCGGTCGCCAGCACCAGCGCATCCAGGTCGTAGTAAGCGGCCGAGGTCGCCAAACCGCCTGAGTCCATCCGCACGATCGGCGTCTCCCGCAAGTTGACCAGCGCCACGTTCTCGCGGTTGAACGTCTGGAAGTAGTTGTCGTCGGTGCAGATTCGCTTTGTCCCGATGGGATGGTCGGTCGGGATCAGCCAGTCGGCGACCTGCGGATCGTCGACCACCGCGCGAATCTTCTCCTCCCAGAAGGCTCGGGCGGTGTCCTTGGACTCGGCGTTGAGCATCTGGTCGGGGAAGGTCTTGCTGAACAGCACCCCGCCGAGCTGCCACCGCTTTTCGTAGGCTTCTCGACGTTCCTGCTCGGACACGTCCAGCGCTGACCGTGGATGCGGTTGATGCGGTGAACCACCCCCGCTGGCCATCGACAGCCGGCGACGTTCCGGATAGCGGGCCTTCTGCGCGCGGCGCGCGTCGTCATCGAGCGGAACGTTTCCCGCGGGGACGCTGTAGTTGGGGCTGCGCTGAAACACATACAGTTGACTTGCCTGCTGGGCGATGCACGGAATCGCTTGAATTCCTGATGATCCCGTGCCGATGACGCCCACTCGTTGGCCGGTGAAATCGACGCCCTGATGTGGCCAGTGCGCGGTGTGATAGACCTCGCCGCCGACGACTCCATTCCCTCGATGGCGGGGATGTTCGCGTTCGACAACGGCCCGACGGCCAGGACAAAAACCGCGCGGACATTACTTCGCCTGTGTCGGTGCGGATTTCCCAACGCAACGTGTCCTCCTCGAGGATCGCGTCGGTGACGCGGGTGCCGAAGGTGATGTCGGGCCGCGAGGTTGAATCGGTCGGTGACGTGGTTCAGGTAGCGCAGGATCTCCGGCTGGGTGGCATATTTCTCGCTCCAGTTCCAGTCCTGCTGAAGCTGCTCGTCAAAGGAGTACGAGTAGTCCACGCTTTCGACATCGCAGCGCGCGCCGGGGTAGCGGTTCCAGTACCAGACTCCGCCGACGCCGTCCGCGGCCTTGAACACCCGGACGGTCAAGCCGTCACTGCGCAGCCGGTGTAGCGGTACAGGCCCGCGAAGCCTGCCCCTACCACCACCACGTCGACGTCCCGGGTCATGCCGCCGACGGTACGGGGTCAGCGGCGGCCGGGGCGCCGATCGTCCCGCTGTGCGGGAATTGCTGCCCCGAAGCAACAACCGGTGTGGTTGCCTGATCCATGCCGGCCGCAGACCAGGGCGAAGCCTGGACGGCACCAGGTCGACTTTGTGGTCGTCGGTAGTGGCTGCGGAAGGTCTCACCGCGGCGCTGACCGCGAAGGCCAACGGCCTGGACACCCTCGTCATCGAAAGGCAGGCGTATACGGCGGCAGCACAGCCCTGTCCGGCGGGAACGTCTGGATTCCTAACAACCCGACCCTCAAGCGAGAAGGCTTGGCCGATTCCCGCGACGACGTGCGCCGCTACCTCGATGCGGTCGTCGGTGACCGGGCGCCCGCGGCGAACATCGACGCGTTCATCGACAACGGACCACGGGCCATGGAGTTTCTCGAGCACACCAGCCCGCATCTGCGGTTCCAATGGTGCACCGGCTATTCGGACTACCACCCGGAGCAGCCCGGCGGCCGCGCCCGCGGACGCACCATCGAACCGTTACCCTTCGATTTGAAGAAGCTAGGGGACGACGAGCGGTGGCTGCGTCCCGCCGCGCTGGCCACCCCCGGCGGATTATTCGTCACCTCAAAAGAATTCGCCCGGTTGAACATGGTGATGCGCACCTGGTCGGGCCGCCGCGCGGCACTGCACACCGTCGGCAGAGCCGTAAAAAGCATTGTGCTGCGGCGACATATGGACACCCTGGGTCGGGCTCTGATCGGGCGCCTCCGGCTCGCCGCCAAGGAGGCGGGCATTCCGCTGTGGCTCAATACGCCGCTGCAGTCGCTGATCACCGACGAGGCCGGTGCTGTTGTCGGCATACGAGCCCAGCGTGCCGGCTCCGTGATCCGCATCCGGGCGCGCAAGGGGGTCCTGCTGGCTGCCGGGGGTTTCGAGCACAACGGTGAGATGCGAAAACATTTCCTTCGGGACGGCGGCAAAGACAACTACAGCGCGGGCTCGCCCGACAACACCGGCGACGGGATCACTGCGGCCCAGGTCGTCGGTGGCGCAGTCGATTTGATGGACGACGCCTGGTGGATGCCGGCGTTCAAGCGGCCAGACGGCGTGATGAGCGTGCTGGTCTCCGAGCGCTCGATTCCCCGCTCCCTCATCGTCAACCAGACCGGCCGGCGCTTCGTGAACGAGGCGGCGCCTTACGTCACGTTCGTGCACCAGCAGCTCGCCGGCGGGCATGATCCGACTGGTTCGTCTTCGACCGGAAAGCCAGGTCGGCTATCAATTCGGCGGAGTGATGCCAGGCCAGAAGTTCCCCGACGACTGGTTTGCGTCGGGGCTGATGCATCGTGCGGGAACACTCGACGCGCTGGCCGCGTCCATCGGCGTACCCCTCTTCGCTGTGCGAAACCATCAACAGATTCAATGGATTCGCGCGCGACGGCAAAGACGGCGATTTCGGCCGGGGCGACAGTGCTTACGACAACTACTATGGCGACCCCTCGCTGCCGCACCCGACGATGGACGTCATCGACAGCGCGCCGTATTACGCGGTGCGCATCCAGGCCGGCGACCTGGGCACCAAAGGCGGTCTGGTCTACAACGCCAACGGCCAGGTGTTGCGGGCCGACGGCAGCGTCATCGCCGGGCTCTACGCCACCGGTAATAACTCGGCCGCGGTGATGGGCAACGACTACGCCGGTGCCGGTGCCACGATCGGGCCCGCGATGGTGTTTGGATTCATTGGTGCCCGGCACGCGGCGGAAAGTGATTGTGATGCAGAATAATTCAGGCTCAGTTGGCCGGAAAAGTCGTGCTGATCAGCGGTGGCGCCGGCGGGCTCGGTACGGCGTTCGCGCGGCACATCCTCGCCCGCGGCGGCAGTGTGGTGCTCGCCGACCTGCTCGACGACGAGGGCAGCCAACTGGCCGGGGAACTCGGGCCGCAGGCGCGGTACACCCATCTCGACGTCACCGATCCGGAGCAGTGGTCGGCGGCAGTGCAGTTCACCCTCGACGAGTTCGGCTCGCTCAACGGCCTGGTCAACAACGCCGGCGTGTCGACCGGGCAGTTCCTCGAACACGAACCCGTCGCACACTTCCGGATGGTCTTGGAAATCAACCTGGTCGGGGTGTTCAACGGTCTGCAGGCGGTGATCAAGCCGATGCGCTCGGAGGGAGGCGGGTCGATCGTCAACATCTCCTCCGCGGCGGGGCTGTTCGGTTTGGCGTTCACCGCGGGCTACGGGGCTTCGAAGTGGGGAGTGCGCGGGCTGTCGAAGATCGCCGCCGTCGAGCTCGGGCCCGAACGAATCCGGGTCAACTCGGTGCACCCGGGCATGGCCGCCACCCCGATGACCGCCAATATCGGCGTCCAGGTCGGTGAGGGCAACTACCCCAATCTTCCGATGGGGCGTATCGCGGTGCCCGAGGAGATCGCCGGCGCGGTCGGGTATCTGCTGTCGGACGACGCCGCCTACGTGAATGGCGCGGAAATCGCCGTCGACGGTGGATGGACCGCGGGGCCGACGATGAAATACGTTATGGGCCAGTAACAGACAGGAGCACGGATGAAGCGACTAGCGGGCAATCGGATCCTGGTGACCGGTGCGGCATCGGGCATCGGGCAGGCGACCGCGCTGCGACTGCTGGACGAAGGCGCCGCCGTCGTCGCGGCCGACGTCGCCGCTGACGGGCTGGACAAGACTCGCGCGCAGGCCCAGGAGGCCGGCGGCGGTGAGCGGCTGACCACGCTCGAGATGAACATCGGCGACGAGCGTTCGGTGGTCGATGGTGTGCGCTCGGCGGTGGACACGCTGGGCGGCCTGGATTCGGTGGTGAACGCGGCCGGAATCCTGCGTGCCGTGCACACCGAGCAGATGGGTCTGGATCTGTGGAACCAGATCATCGGGGTCAACCTGACTGGAACCTTCCTGGTGGTCCGCGAGACGCTGCCGGCGCTGCTGCAGAATCCCCGCAGCGCCATCGTCAATTTCAGCTCGACGTCAGCGTCGTTCGCCCATCCCTACATGGCGGCCTACGCGGCCAGCAAGGGCGGGGTTCAATCCTTCACCCATGCGCTGGCGCTCGAATACGCAAGCAAGGGACTGCGCGCGGTGTGTGTGGCACCGGGAAGCATCAAATCCGGAATCACCGACGCCACAGGCGGATACATTCCGCAAGACGCGGATTGGGGCTTGTTCACCAGGTTGATGCCGATCATGCCGACCACGGAGGAATCCAGCGGTGCCGGTATGGCTGCCCCGTCGGCGGTGGCCGGCGTGATCGCGATGCTGGTCTCCGACGACGGAGCGTTCATCACCGGCACCGAGATCCGCATCGACGGCGGAACGCACGCGTGACAACAGATTTCACTTACGAAAGCACGCTTCGCGAAATCACCACCGACGCCGGCGTTCTGCGCTACCACGAAGCCGGACCTGCCGACGGTCCGCCGTTGTTGCTGTTGCACGGCTCCGGTCCGGGTGTGACGGGATGGCGGAACTTCCGGGGTGTGCTGGGCACGTTCGCCGAGTTCTTCCACTGTCTGGTTCTGGAGTTTCCCGGCTTCGGTGTCAGTGATGATTTCGGCGGCCACCCGATGATCACCGCGCTGGACGCGGTGGTGCGCTTCGTCGACGCCCTCGGCTTGAAAACCGTTGACATCGTGGGTAACTCGATGGGCGGCGGCGTTGGAATCAATTACGCGATCGCCCATCCTGAACGGGTCCGTCGGCTGGTGACCATCGGCGGTATCGGCCGCAACATTTTGACTCCCGGCCCCGCGGAAGGCATCCGGCTGCTACAAGAGTTCACCGATGACCCCAGCCGCGAGCGACTGATCCGGTGGTTGCATTCGATGGTCTACGACCCGGCAACGGTGACCGAGGAACTCATCGAGGAACGCTGGAACCACGCCACCGATCCGGCGACGTTGGCCGGCGCGCGGCGGATGTACAGCAAGGAAGCGTTCGCCCAGATGATGAAGGCCATGGAGTCATCCAAAGGCCCGCAGCCGTGGGCGGTCATGCACCGGGTACAGGCGCCGACGCTGATCACCTGGGGCCGCGACGACCGCGTCAGTCCACTGGATATGGCGCTGCTCCCGATGCGCACCATCCCCAATGCCGAGTTGCACGTGTTCCCCAACTGCGGCCACTGGACGATGATCGAGGCGAAGGAAGCGTTCGAGAGCGCTGTGCTCGCGTTCCTGCTGCGGAAGTAGATCAGTTGACGCAGGGCACGCCACCGCCGCCGATCGGCGCACCCCGATCGGGCGTCGGCTCAGTGGTATCCGTTGTAGTGCCGGACTTCCACCCGTAACTGCCGTACATCGTTGACGGCGTGGTGGATTCAGTAGAGGACTCGTCCTGGGCGGGTACCGAGAAGTTGTCGTCGACGACGACCTCGATGTGGCCGAACTGCAGCGTGCGATTCGGTTTGTCGGGTGCGTCGATGCCCAGCAGGCTCGCCACTTCGTGTGCGTCGGCATCGGCGCCCGGCGCGTATTCGATTGTGGTGGAGCTGGGTTCACCGCGAACCCGGTCGCGGATCGCGCCGGTGGTGTAGCCATCGTGCTTCAGCGTGCGCGCGACCTTGGTGGCCAGACCGCCGACGCTGCTGGCGTTCACCACGTCGACGACCGTCGACGGGTTGGGGACGCCCATCGTGGTCGTGGTCGTGGACGGACGACGTCCCGAAGGCGGCGGACACTTCGGCCTGGATCGCCGCGGGGTCGACGATGTTGACGTCTTGACCGTTGATGTTGTCGTAGCGCACGACGGGCAGCGTCCGGTATTCGATGGAACCACCGGCCAGCGCGCCCATCTTGCGGAACATGTCCTCGTCCCAGCCCGACGACAACACCACGTCCTTGCGTGCCACCGCCATCAGCCCCTTCAACTTGCCGAGATTGGTGAAGGTGCCCGCGTCCTGAAGCTGGTGCATCACTGACGAGAGGAAGGCCTGCTGACGGTGCGTGCGGTCCAGGTCGCCGTTTTCCAGGCCGTGGCGCTGCCGCACGAACGCCAGCGCCTGCTCGGCATCCAGCGTCTGGGGCCCCGCCGGGAAATTGGCGCCGGAATAGTCGTCGTAGACGGCGTGCTTCAGGCAGACGTCGACGCCGCCGAGGCTCTTGGCCAAGTCGTAGAAACCGGCCAGATTGACCTCGGCGAAGTAATCGATCGGCACCCCGGTCAGCTTCCGCACTGCCTTCAACGTCGCGGCACGGGCGGCTTCGCGGCCCTTGGTCTCCAGCTCTTTCTGATCGCTCACACCCTTGTCGATCATTTTCTGCTCGACGTACTGCTTGGTTAGCCCGTAGGCCTCTTTGATCTTGATGTGGTTATAGCCGGGCACGCCGTTGAACGACACCCAGTCGTCGCGGGGGATGGAGAACGCGGACACCCGGTCGTCGGCGCCGACGTGGGCCAGGATCAAGGTGTTGGTGTTGTAACCGCCGTCATCGGAGTCGCCGGCATGTAGATGCTTCAGCAGGCTCCAGGGCAGGTCGTCGCCGTTCTGGTCTTTGCGCGAGTCCAGCCCGATCAGCAGGATGTTCATCCCGTTCCCGTTGGACTTAGGGTCCTCCGAGCCCAGCGCCTGCGAGACGGTGATCCCGCTGAGCACACCGTGTGCCATCCAGTAGCCCGATCCGGTGGCCAGCAGTGCGGCCACCGCCACCAGCGCCCAGGTGGCATGCGCCAACCCACGGCGTCGCTTTTTCGTCGACGCCGCCCGATGGCGATGCTTAGCGCTGGATCGTTGCAGGTCTCCCACCACAATCTCGGCTTTATTCGGGGTTCGCGCCTGACCCGGGATGGAATGTATGTGCGCTGTTTCGTACTTGCCGTCTAGTATGCGGCAGCTTGATGAGGATCGTCCTGTGAGCCAGGTAACCGCAAGATTTTGACGGCGAAGTCAAAAACGACGTTGAGCTGCGGCGATGCTCATCCTACATCGTTTCGGGGCGGGCGTACCAATTGTGGCCAAATCGTGCCTTCAGAGCTCCAGAATGGCCCCGTCGCTGGCCGATATTGCGGCGTCGAACCGGGTCTGGGCCGCTGCGGCGGTGCGCTCGGGCACACCCGGCAGCGGGTGATTGTGGGTGATCAGCAGGCGTGACGCACCGGCTTCGACGGCAATGGTGCCGACCTCCTCGCCGGAGGTGTGGCCGCGCTCGGCGTGGCTGGGTTCCCACGCTTCGTGCAGCAACGTCGTCACGCCCGCCACGTGTCGGATGGTCTCCGGATCGAACTCGGTGTCGGTGCAATAGGCGAGACGGTCCCCGATGCGGAAGCCGGCCGACGGCAAGGGGTGGCGGGTCTGCTCCCACGTCTGGATTTCGTGGCCGGCGAAGCTCAACGTGTCCCAGCCCAGCTCCGCCCAGCGCGCCGATATCAGCGGTGACGTCGTCTGGAACGGCGAGGCCAGAAGCTGATCTTCCACGATCGAGCGGGTGGGCCGGCCGTACGCCATCGAACCCGGTCCGGCGATCGTGAGTTCCCGGTCGCCCAGCGCACGCGCGCTGACGAACCCGAGGCCGGTCACATGATCGAGGTGAAAGTGGCTGAGCGCCAAGATCACTGTCTCGACTCCATCGAGAAGGGACGGGTCGATATGCAATGCGCCGAAACCGGTTCCGGCGTCGAGTACCAATGCCTCGGTCCCAGAGGTAACCAGATAGCAGCTCGTCTGACGGGAGCTGGTGGGAATCCATCCACCGCTGCCGAGAACCGTCATCCGCATGGTTAGAGAATCTACGACGCCATGGACTGTTTCAGTGCAGCGACGGTCTCCAGATCGGTCAGTGCGGCCACTCCGCGTCGAACGCCTTCCAGCGCAATGCTTTCGTCCTGCATGCCGCCCATTCCGGCGGTGATCAGGGGTGCGACGTAGGCATACAGCGCGCCTTGCCGGTAGCGCAGCCAGAGTTCGTCGGCATCGAGCTCGGGGCCGCCGGCAGCGGCCAGGGCATGCCGGTAGGTGGCGAGAAGGTCGCGCTCGTGATCTTGGCGGTCGGCGGTGGTCATGCCGGTGATCAATGTGTAGGCCAATTCCCGTCCGGGATGTCCGCGTCGAACCGCCTGCCAGTCGAGCAAGCCGGCCTCGCCGTTGCGGAAGTAGACGTTGCCGGGATGCGCGTCGCCGTGCGTCACCGTGTTCGGTTGCCGGTCAATGATTTCCGCGACCGTGCGGTAGTTGTCGATGATGAAGCGACCGTCTTCGACGGGGATCGAAGTTCGCTCGGCCAGCCGATGGGCCGACGTGTTCAGCAGCGGTCGAGTCAGTAGCGAGGTGTGATCGCCCGATGCGGAGTACACCCAGTCGAGCGGACCGCGAGTCCCGTTGGCGGGCAGACGTTCCCAGAATTTCGCGTGCAGCCGCGCGAGTAGCTCGACGATCATGCTCGCCTGGTCGTTGTCCAGCGGATGCAGGGTGTCGGGGAACACGCAGGGATCGACCGCGAGGTCCTCCAGGATGAGCACGAAGCGACCGGTCAGCGGGTCGAACGCCGACCCGTATGAGGTGGGCAAGCCGGTCAGTTGTGGCGCCAACTCGCGATAGAACATGACTTCGGTGTGCGCGAGCCGGCCCAGTTCGCCCATCAGCCGGGTGGCGACGGTTTCGGCGGGCATCTTCACGAACACCGAGGCGGGGACGTCGTCGCCGGTCAGGGCCAGCCGGGCTCGTGACGACGTCCCGGCGTCGCCGCCGAGTACCGACACCGACGTGACCCGTCGGCCCGTGATCGTCGAGAGTGCTTGGGCGTCAAGCTCGTTGATCGATCGGGGCAAGGAGCGCAGGCGACCGATGACGGTATCGGTGGCGACTCGCTGCATGCCGCGGCTCAAGTGCGCCGCCAAGCCGAGAACCGGTAGGACTCTACTCACTGATGCATCGTTACAAAAAGTTGATGATCTGTAAAGCAGGTACTAAGGCCTGCGGTTTACCTGTTGCGGTGTCACACTCAACCATGGTCGTTGGTTTTTCGGGTCGCCTTTCTGCCGCCGTCGCGGCGGTACTTCTCGCGACACCCGTCGCGCACGCCGACGGTCCCGATGACCAGTTCCTCGGCTTGCTGTCCAGGGATGGGGTGACCGTCAATAACCCGCAACAATTGATCGGCATCGCGCATCAGCGTTGTAGCGACAATATCCTCGGTCACGATCGCGGTGTGATGCCGCAATTGGGCATCGTGCAAAGTCCCTTCACCACCGCCATGAATGCGCTCGAAAGCAGATTGGCCGGGCTGGGATTGACGCCGCCTCAGGTCGATCACTTCATGCAGGACGCCGTCACCGTGTACTGCCCGGACTCGTAGGAGTTGTAGGAGTTGTAGGAGTTGTGGGCGTCGCAGGACCCGCAGGCGTGGAGTGCGTTGGACTTGTTGGACTTGTTGGACTTGTTGGGCTCGTCGGACTGGTGGGACTCGTCGGAGGTGCAGCGCCCGGGGGCGTGGCTCCAAGGCCTGGCCCTTCGCCACACCAGTCGGCCACATCTTTCGGGTACTGCTCGAGCGGCGGAGGGCAACGGTATCCCGGCGGAAAGTTGGCTCCGGCGTTGAGCAGCTCGCAGGGAACCAGGACCTGCTTTTTGGGGGTGTTGGTCAAACATTTCACCGGTTGACCCGGCGGCACCGATGGATCGGCATGAGCCGGGCCCGGTACGACGGCCGCCAACAGCACGGTGCCGAGCGCCCACACCAGGCGGCGATAGGTCATGAGCGCTCCTTTGCTGTCGAATACTGTCGCGATCGACAGTATTCCGCGCCACAAACGCCTTATCGGGTCGCCCCCTCGTCGGCTTCCGCCCGGCGCGTAGCCACGAGGGCTCTACCCCGTCGTAGAATTGCAGTGGCTCATCGAGCCAGCGCAGGCCGCGTTAGCTCAGTTGGTAGAGCATCGCTCTTGTAAAGCGAGGGTCGAGAGTTCGAGTCTCTCACGCGGCTCCACTCTTGTCGGTCCTCGGGAATAGCGTCATTTTTGTGACGACTCATTGTCTCGGGTGCGGAGTCGATTTCGAGGGCCGTCGGCAAAAGGTGTTCTGCAGCAACGCATGTCAACAGTCACACCGGCGAGGCCTGCTCTTGGAGGCGTGGCTTGAGACCGGAATCTGTGGTCGCATGTCGTACCAGGGCCACTATGTCCGGGATTACCTCTATGAGCAGCAGCGCGGTTGCTGTGCGATCTGTGGCATCGGAGACAATTGGAACGGCGTGACCTTAGCGCTGATCATCGACCACGTAAATGGAGACGCTAGCGATGATCGTCGTGAGAATCTGCGGCTCATCTGTCCTAACTGTGACAGCCAGCTGCCGACGTACAAGGCGAGGAATCGTGGCAGCGGTCGCTACTACCGGCGACAACGGTATGTACACGGCCAGTCTTATTGACCTTCGAGCCGCCCGAGTAACGGCTCAGTCGTCGTGGTCCGAGCTCTCGTGGTCGATGATCCGCTGAGACCGCACCGTCCGCGTCGGCGAGCGCCGTGACGGCCGGCGGCCGGGCAGCGGAATCCGCTCGGCGATGCTGCTCAGCGGGTTGACCACCAAGGTCAGCGACATGACCGCGTCCTGCAGCGTGGCGATGGCCGGCTCCAGCGCCTCCATCCCCGGCGCGAGCCGGCTGAGGGTGTCGGCGACGTCGGCCAGCTGCTCGAGCGGCCCGTTACGTGCGGTCAGCTTGTCGATCAGGCCGCCTTCGGAAAGCAGCCGATCCGCCAGCCCGTCTTCGGCGAGCACGCGTTCGATCAGCCCGTCGTCGGCGGTCAGTTGGTCCACCAGCCCGCCGGGTTTCAGCGCGCGCTCGAGCCCGCCACCCTCGGCGGTCAGCCGGTCGAGCAGGCCGCCCTGTGCGGTGAGCATGTCGACGACTCCACCCGGACGCAGCAACCGATCGACCGGCCCGTCAGTGGCAATCGCGCGCCCGAGCGGCGCGTCGTCGTCCAGTAACTTGGCCAGCCGATTGGCCCGGTTCATCGCATCGTCGATGCCCAACATGTGCGCGACCGCGTTGGATCCGCTCGTCGTGCCGGTCTCGCCCAGGGTTCGGTGTGCCATCCCAAGCGCGGACGTCGCAAGGCCCACACCCGCATCGGCGGCGGCGAGTCCGACTCGCACCGGAGCGGTGGCGAGGCTCACCAGGCTCTTGCCGAGATTCATCCCCCGAGTCTATTCAGGCCGGCCATATCCCGTGGTCATTGGCCGGTATCTGCTGGCACCGAACTCTCAGGCTCAGCACAGCCAGCTTGCAGGGTTCTTTTAGCTAAGTGCGAGGGAATTGACTCCATGTCAGCAGCCATGCAAGAAGCAGCACCAGAGGCACGGGTTCTCGTCGTCGACGACGAAGACAACATCGTCGAACTGCTGTCGGTCAGCCTCAAATTTCAGGGCTTCGAGGTCCACACCGCGACCAATGGCGCATCGGCGCTCGACCTGGCCCGCGAAGTCAAGCCGGACGCGGTGATCCTCGACGTGATGATGCCCGGCATGGACGGCTTCGGGGTGCTGCGCCGACTGCGCGCCGACGGCATCGACGCGCCCGCGTTGTTCCTTACTGCCCGTGATTCGTTGCAGGACAAGATCGCCGGGCTGACCCTCGGCGGCGACGACTACGTCACCAAGCCGTTCAGCCTGGAAGAGGTCGTCGCCCGGTTGCGAGTCATCTTGCGCCGCACCGGAAAAGGCATCACCGAGAACAACAAGGCACGACTGACCTTCGCCGACATCGAAATCGACGAGGACACCCACGAAGTGTGGAAGGCCGGCGAGCCAGTCGCGTTGTCGCCCACCGAGTTCACCCTGCTGCGCTATTTCGTGATCAACGCCGGCACCGTGTTGAGCAAGCCGAAGATCCTGGACCACGTGTGGCGCTACGACTTTGGCGGCGATGTCAACGTGGTCGAGTCCTATGTGTCCTACCTGCGTCGCAAGATCGACACCGGTGAGAAGCGTCTAATTCATACGCTGCGTGGAGTCGGCTATGTGCTGCGGGAGCCTCGCTAACCGCCGATGCCGCGCCAATTTCGGATCGAACTGCCGCTGCGCGTTGCGCTCGTGGCCGCCACTCTGCTGCTGGTCGCGTGCGGCCTGACAGCGTCGGGCGTCGCGGTGACCTCGATCCTGCGCCAGCACCTGATCCAGCGGGCCGACCAGACGCTGGAGGAGGCATCGCGTGGCTGGGCGCAGGCCCCGAAGGGCGCGCTGAAGGTGCCGCACGGGGCCAACCTTGACCGGCCGCCGTCGAATTTCTATGTGCGCAGCCTGACCTCGGACGGCAAGGGCCAGACCGTCATCAACGACCGGCACGCCCAACCCGTCCTGCCGGCCAACAACGATGTCGGGCCCGAGCCGACGACGGTCGGGTCGGTCGACAAATCCGGTGTGCAATGGCGAGTGGTATCGGTGCATGGACCCAATCGACTGGTCACCGTGGCCTATGACCTGTCCGAGATCCAGCACACCGTCCATTCCCTGGCCTGGTTGCAACTCGGCATCGGTGTGGCAGTCCTGCTGGTCCTCGGCCTGGCCGGGTCGTGGGTGGTAAAGCAAAGTCTGCGACCGTTGACGGAGGTCGAGCAGACCGCCGCCGCGATTGCCGCCGGTCAGCTGGATCGCCGTATCCCCGAACGTGATTCGCGAACCGAGGTCGGCCGGCTTTCCGCAGCGCTCAACGGCATGCTTGCCCAGATTCAGCAGGCGTTGGCGTCATCGGAAGCCTCAGCGCAAAAGGCACTCATCTCCGAGAACCGGATGCGTCGCTTCATCACCGACGCCAGCCACGAACTGCGCACACCGTTGACCACGATGCGCGGCTTCGCCGAGTTGTACCGGCAGGGCGCCGCACGCGACATGGAGATGGTGATGTCGCGGATCGAAAGCGAGTCCCGCCGGATGGGTCTGCTCATCGACGACCTGCTGCTGCTGGCCCGGCTGGACGCCCAACGCCCGATCGAGCGCAAACTGGTGGATCTGCTGGCGCTGGCGACCGATGCCGTGCACGACGCGCGGGCGGTGTCGCCCAATCGAACGATCACCGTCGAGGTGGTCGACGGTCCCGGTACCCCCGAGGTGCTCGGCGACGAGGCCCGGCTGCGTCAGGTTATCGGCAACTTGATGACCAACGCCCTGCAGCACACTCCGGAAACCGCGGACATCATCGTGCGGGTCGGCACCAGCGCTGAAGACGCGATTCTGGAGGTCGTCGACGAAGGTCCCGGCATGAGTCGGGAAGACGCACTGCGGGTTTTCGAGCGGTTCTATCGCACCGACTCGTCGCGCGCGCGAAGCAGCGGCGGTAGTGGTCTGGGGTTGTCGATCGTGGACTCACTGGTCCACGCCCACGGCGGAACCGTGAACGTGACCACGGCGCCCGGGCAGGGATGCCGCTTCTACGTCAGCCTGCCGCGTATCGCCGAGGTGCCCGCACGAGCAGGATCAGCCACGCGTTAGCTCAACTCGGCAAGTGCCGCTTTGATTTTCGCTTGCGCCTCGTCGAGGGATTCCGCGGAGGGGTTGCGATCGACGTTGGCGAAACCGAAATCGCTCAGGCTGCGAGTCGGGAAGACGTGGACGTGCAGGTGCGGCACCTCGAGCCCGGCGATGATCACCCCGGCGCGGTCGGCGTCGAATGCCCGGCAGACAGCCTTGCCCACCAGTTGAGCGACGGACATGAGCCGGCCGAACACCGCCGGGTCGATGTTCTGCCATTGATCGATCTCGGCTCGCGGCACCACCAGCGTGTGTCCCTGGGTCATCGGCTCGATGGTCAAGAAGGCAACGACCTCGTCGTCCTCGTAGACGAACCGGCCCGGCAGTTCGCCGTTGATGATCTTGGTGAAGATAGTGCCCACTGGCGCCGCTCCTCCTCGTCGGTTCGCTCCGCATCGTCGCCGACGCGGGCCATCGCTTCAGCATATGTTGTGCTGCGAACGCCTAGCCGGCGCCGCCGTCGAGTAGCGCGGAAATCTCGTCCACCGACCACGGCGGTGCATCGTGATGGTCGCGGTAGCCGATCAAGTTCGGCGTCGCCTTCGGGAACCGGCCGACGAAACCGCCTGAGGCAGCCAAGATTTCACCGGTGAGGTGTTTGGCGAGATCGCTGGCCAGATAGACGTAGGCCGGCGCGGCGTAGTCCGGTCCCGCGACATCCAGTGAACCCCGCATGGAGACTTCGTCGAGCAGTCCTCGCCGGTGCAGATCGCTGATGTGGCCGACGTAGTCCGGCCCGGTGGACAGCCGCGTCTTGGCGCCGGGGCAAACCACATTGGCCCGTACGCCATGCTCTTTCAGTTCGGCGGCGATCGCCAAAGTGAGGCTGTTAACCGCGCCCTTGCCGGCCGGATAGCCGGTGCCGCCGTAATCGCCGAGGAACGCGAACGAGCTGCTGTTGACGATGCTGCCGCCGCCCTGCGCGACCATCTTGGGTGCGGCGGCGTGACAGGTCGCGAACACCGTGCCCAGATGCGCGTCGAGCAACTCGGCGAACTGCGCCGAGCTGATATCGAGGATGGACGAGCCAGGCGGTTCGGCGATGCCGGCGCAGTTGATCAGGACGTGGATGCCGCTGAACTCATCAATGCACCTGTCCACCAACGATTCTGCGATCTGCTGATCCGACGGCGAACCGGGATGCGCGACGGCACGCCCGCCGGCGGCAGTGATGCCCTCTGCGGTGAAGTTGGCAGCCTCGGCGTCTCGGCCGTTGACCACCACACCGGCGCCGTGCTGCGCCAGCAATGCCGCGACAGCCGCGCCGATGCCGCGTGACCCGCCGACCACGACCGCGCCGCGGCCGGCGAGCAGCGAGGTCACTCCTCGTTGCCGAAGGTCATCATGTCGAGGTTCCAGTAGCCGCGCATGTTCGCGATCA
Source organism: uncultured Actinomycetota bacterium (assembly GCA_963815995.1). GTDB lineage: Bacteria > Actinomycetota > Actinomycetes > Mycobacteriales > Mycobacteriaceae > Mycobacterium. The sequence goes on along the minus strand of CAWFIR010000015.1, from coordinate 253,597 downwards.
ACCCGGCGTCGTTGACGCGGTAGGTGAACACGCCCCGCACTCTGCTGGTGATTCCGTTGTCAAACTTGCTGCGCAGCACCAAGATATGCGCGACTTCGTTGGGATCGCTGGACGGAAACGTCTCCTCGCAGGTGATCCGCAACTGGTTGGCGGCGATGTTGGTGTCGTAGAACTCGGCGACGCCGGTCTTGCCCCGCACGCCGGTGCCTTCGGGGTTGGTGACGGACTTGCCGATCGGATCTTCGACCACAACGTCGTCGGCCATCAGAGCCAACCAGCCCTCCCGGTCGTGGGCCTGGACGCAGCGCCATGACGACTGGGAAGCGGCCAGCGCGGGGGACTTTTCAACGGTTTCGGCCGACATGACGTTTACCGGTCGGCGTCCGTGTAGCGGATGACGCCGCGAATGTTCTTGCCGTCCAACATGTCCTTGTAGCCGTCGTTGATCTGCTCCAGCTTGTACTGGCGGGTGATCATGTCGTCGAGGTTGAGCTTGCCGGCTTTGTACATCGACAGCAGCTGGGGGATGTCGTACTGCGGGTTGCCACCACCGAAGATGGTGCCCTGCAGGTTCTTCTGCATCAGGGTCAGCATCGCCAGGTTCAGTGTGACGTTGGTGTCCACCAGGCTGCCGATGGCGGTCAGCACGCAGGTGCCGCCCTTTTGGGTCAGGATCAGGTAGTTGTCGACGTCGGCGCCGTGCAGCTCGCCGACGGTGACGATCACCTTGTGGGCCATCAGGCCGTAGGTCACGTCCATCATTCCGCCCATTGCGGCGAAGATGTCCGGGTAGACGTGCGTTGCACCGAACTTCAGGGCCTGGTCGCGCTTCCACTCGACCGGGTCGATCGCGAAGATGTAGCGCGCGCCGGCGGTGACGGCTCCTTGCAGTGCTGCCATCCCGACGCCGCCGACACCGACGATCGCCACGTCCTGACCCGGCCGGATGTCGGCGGTGCGGACCGCCGAACCGTAGCCGGTGGTGACGCCGCAACCCACCAGGGCGGCGACCTCAAACGGCACCGACGGGTCGATCTTCACGACCGAACTCTTGTGCACGACCATGTATGGCGAGAACGTCCCCAGCAGGGTCATCGGGAAGACGTCCTTGCCGCGGGCCTGAATCCGGAACGTGCCGTCGGATACCGCCGCGCCGTTGAGCAGTCCGGCACCGAGGTCGCACAGGTTGCGCATGCCGGCCTGGCAGGTTGGACAGTGGCCGCAGGATGGGATGAACGACAGCACCACATGGTCGCCCGGTGCGATGTCCTCGACGCCCGGGCCGACTTCGGTGACAATGCCGGCGCCCTCGTGACCGCCGAGAACCGGGAAACCGCCCATCGGAATGCCGCCGGTCACCAGGTGGTGGTCGGAGTGGCACATGCCGGCCGCTTCCATCTGGATCTTGACTTCGTCCTTCTGGGGATCGCCGATCTCGATTTCCTCGATCGACCACGGCTGGTTGAACTCCCAGATCAGCGCGCCTTTGGTCTTCACCGTGAACCTGCTTTCGTCATTGAACGTCGGTTGAGAACGGCCCGAGCTCCACGCAAGCAACCGCTTGGTTGAGTGTAGGTCAGGGGGTGATCCGGGTCACCAGGGGAGCCGGATCTGATCACCAGATGGGGACCGGAGCCTGTCCTAGTGGGTAATAACCGGGCAGCTTCTCACCGGCCACGCTGCGCGCGATGCGGTTCTGCATCCCTTCGCTGAGGTCACCGGATTCGATCAGGTTCCCGAACATCTTCGCGACGTGCCCGAAGTCGAAGAAGTCGCGCTGCCATTCGATGAGTTCGTCGTCGTTGAGGCGGAACCAGCTGCCGCCGATGCCGTAGATCTCGTCCTGGCTGCCGTCGCCCTTGTTGACGATCTGCTTCCAGAAACCGACGATTTCGCCCTGCTTGTCGTCGATCAGGACCTTCTGGTACTCGTACACCCAGTTTTCCAAGCCCTCCATCTCCAGGCCCAGCGCGACGTCGCGGATTTCGTCGATCCCGACGCACATCACGTCCTCTTTGGGGCCGATGTTCCAGCCGTAGGTCGCGTCGGGAGCGTAGAAGTCTCCCAGCGGTCGCCAGTCGCCCGCCTTCTCGCAGTCCTTGTTGGCCTGCAGCCAGCGGTCGACCCATGCCTCGAGCTTTTCGCGGGAGTGTGACGCCATTGTCAGTCTTCTTTCTCTTCGATGAATAGCGCTTGGGTGGGGCACATCTCGACGGCCCGTTCGATCTCCTCGCGGGCGTCGTCAGGGGGCTCGGCGTCGATGATCTCGACCTTGCCCCGCTTGGGCACCCGGAAGTAGTCGGGTGCCTCCAGCTCGCACATCGCATGGCCTTGGCATAAATCCAAGTCGACTCCGACCCGGTATCCCATGATCAGGCCCCGTTACGCCGGCGGTAACGCGCCTTTGCCGGTCTGGCGAGCTGCACGACCATTTTGGAGTGGTCGTTGTGGTAACTGTCGGCGGGCTGCGCCATTTCGAACTCGTACTCGCGCAACAGCACCGAGAAGATCGCTTTGATTTGCATCTGCGCGAAAGCGGCCCCTACGCACCGGTGCCGACCCGCTCCGAAGGGAATCCAGGTCCATCGGTTGACGATGTCAGCTTGCTCGGGTTTGTTGTAGCGGTCTGGCCTGAACGCATCGGGGTCGGGGAAGTCCTCGGGTATCCGATTGGATATCGCCGGGGACGCGGCCACGTAGTCGCCGTCATGGATTGGGAAGCCCGCGACCTCGAACTCTCCTTTGGCGACCCGCATCAAGATAATCAACGGTGGGTGCAGCCGCAGGGTCTCCTTGACCACGTTGTCCAGCTTTGGAATCTGGCGCAGCGCATGAAAACTCACCTCCTGGCCGTCGGAGTACAGTTCCTCGAGCTCGGTGAGCACCTCTGCGTAGGCGTCGGGGTGGCGGATCAGCTCGATCAGCGTCCAGGCCGAAGTGCCGGAGCTGGTGTGGTGCCCGGCGAACATGAGCGAGATGAACATCCCGGTGACCTCGTCGGCCGAGAACCGGGGATTGCCCTCCTCGTCTTTGATCGACACCAGCACGTCGAGCATGTCGCGGTCGGCCTTGTCCTTTGGGGGGTTGGCCAGTCGCTGGTTCATGATCTCCTGAACCAGCGCAACCAGTTTCACGCGTGCCTCGTCGCGGCGCTTGAAGCTCTCGATCGGAAGATACGGATCGACGTAGCACAGCGGATCGGTTCCGCGCTCCAGCTCGTGGTAGTACTCGGCGAACCGGTGATCGAGCTGTTCGCGGAATTTCAGACCGATCAGGCAAGCCGTCGACGTGTAGATGGTCAACTCGGAAAAGAAGTCGAGCAGCTCGATCTCACCTTCGTCGCCCCAGTTGGCGATCATCTTCTTGACTTCGCCCTCGATGGTGGCGGCGTGGCCCTTCATCTGTTCGCCGCGCAGCGCGGAATTGTGCAGCATTTCCTTGCGGCGTTCCGGGCTGGCGTCGAACACAACGCCCTTGCCGAAGATCGGCGTCATGAACGGATAGGCCTCGGCCTGGTCGAGATCCTCGTCGGCGGAGCGGAAGAAGAACTCGTTGGCTTCGGCGCCGGAAAGAAAGATGACGTGCTTATCGACGAGTTGGAACCAGCCGACGTCGCCGCATTCGTCGCGGATCCGCTGCATCAAACCGATTGGATCGGTGCGGAATTCCTCGAGGTGACCGTGTTCTTCCGCGCCGCCGGACACCCTCGGAACGATCGCTGTTGTCACTGTCCTGGCATCCCTTCTTCGCCGAGTGCGAGTTTCTGGCGGTCCTTGGTGACGGCCAGCGGGGCTTCGGGCTGAAGCTCCATGTTCGCGATGAAGCCGCCGCGCGGTGTCTCGGCGACGAACGTGATGGCCCGTCCCAGGTCCGCCGCGCGCAGGAAGTAGTCGTGACGGGCCTGGCCCCATTTAGCCCAATCCTCCAGCGCGGGGCCGATCTTCTCCGCCGGCAGGCTCCAGCCCATCGACGTCTTCGTCGGGCCGGGGTGCACGATGGAGGCCCGCACGCCGGTGCCCTCGAGCTCCATCTGCAGGTTGGTGACCATCGCGACGAGCGCGGCCTTGGCGGCGCCGTAGGCGCCCATGTGCGGTCGCTGACGCAATGCGACATCGGAACCCACGAAGATCAGGTCGCCGCGCTGCCGTTCGAGCATGCCCGGCAGCACCGCGGTGGCCAGCCGGTTGGCGCCGACGAGGTGGATCTGCAGCTGCGAGTCGAACTCGTCGGTGGTGATCTCGGCGAGCTTGCCGAAGTAGGTGTCGCCCGCGCCGGCCACCAGCACCTCGATGTCGCCGAGCGCGTCTACCGACTGTGCGACAAAGGATTTGACCGAGTTCGGGTCGGTTACGTCCAGATGGAAGCCGACGGCTTCGCCGCCTTCGGCGTTGATCTTGCCGACGATGTCGTCGAGCTTCTCGACCCGGCGGGCGCCCAGGGCGACCGGAAAGCCGTGTGCGGCGAGTTCGATCGCGGTGGCCTCACCGATGCCGGAGGAGGCGCCGGCCACGATGGCCGGCCGGCGTTCGGGCAGGGGTTCAAAGCGGGGCATTCAGCGGACCTCCACGGTCATGGGTAGGTGAGCGAATCCGCGGACATTGCTGGAGTGGACGCGGACGGCGTTGGCCTCGTCCACTTGGTACCCGCGGATTCGCTTGAACAACTCGGTGAGGGCGACCCGGGCCTCCATCCGCGCCAGATGCGCGCCGAGGCAGAAGTGCGCACCGCTGCCGAAACTCAGTAATTTGGAACCGATGTCGCGGCCGATGATGAAGTCGTCGGCGTTCTCGAATGCGCGTTCGTCGCGGTGCCCGGACCCTGGCAACAGCAGCAGGACATCGCCCTCGGGAATGGTGGTGTCGTAGAGCGTGAGCTCGCCGGACACCGAGCGGGCCAGGATCTGGCTGGAGGTGTCGTAGCGCAGGGTTTCCTCCACCCACAGCGGTACCCGGGACAGATCGTCGTAGACCGGCGTCAGCTGATCGGGGTTTACGTGTCCCCAAAATGCCGCGTTGGCAAGGAGTTTGGTGGTGGTCTCGTTTCCGGCGATCACCATCAGAAACATGAAGCCCAGGACTTCCTCATCGGTGAGCCGGTCGCCGTCGATCTCGGCTTCCAAAAGCGCCGAGGTCAGATCGTCGGTCAGCTTCTTGCGCCGATCGGCCACCATCGTCTGGTAGTACACGATCAGGTTGAGGGAGGCCTCGATTGCTTCCTGCGGCACGTCGGTGACGCCATCTTCGCGGTGCATCACGCCGTCGGCCCAGGCGCGCACCTGAACTCGGTCCGCCTCGGGAACGCCCATCAGCTCGGAGATGACGTCCATGGGCAGCTTGCCGGCGAACTCGTCGACATAATCGACGGTTCCGTCCTTGGCCTTGTCCAGCAAGGTGTCGAGATGCTGGACCGCGATCTCGGTCACGCGCGGCTCGAGCTCACGAATGCGCCTGGGCGTGAAGCCTTTTGACACCAGGGTCCGCAGCCGCAGGTGCGCCGGATCGTCCATTGCCAGAAACGACATGGTTTTGGCCGCGTGCGGTCCCCTGGACGCCGGGTCCAGCGAGACGCCGTACTTGTTGGACAGCGTGGTGCTGTTGCGAAAGCCCTCGTGTACGTCCGCGTGCCGGGATAGCGCCCAAAAGCCCAGCTCCTCGTTGCGATACAGCGGGGCCTCGTCCCGCAGCCTCTTGTAGTACGGGTACGGATCCTCGTGGAAGTCGTAGTCGTACGGGTCGAGGAGTGGCTTGTCGATCTGAAGGGTCATCAGTCTTCCGTCTTGACAATGAGGCCGACCGCGTAGGCAAGGTGGTCCGCGATCTGGTGATAGGTGTAGGCCCCGCTGGCGGCGTTGACCAGTGCGCCGAAGAACGCCATCTCGAGGACCGACACGATGCGGGGCTCGGCGTGGGGTCCGATGGCTGAGGTGATGCGACGGTGGATCTCGGCGCCGATCCGGTCGCGCACCGACCGCACGGCCGGGTCTCCGCCGCCGCCCAGCAATGCCGTCGTGCACGCCGCGGCGACTTCGGGTTCGTCGGCGACCACCAGCGCGAGGTGGCGTAGTGCTTTGTCCACTCGTGTCGGCATCGGCTCGTTGACGTCGGTGAAGTACGGCACCTGACGCACCAGATCCAGGTAGACCTCGGCGATCAGATGGTTCTTCGACGAGAAATAGGTGTAGGCGGTGGCCGGGGCCACCTTGGCACGGGCGGCCACCGCGCGCACGGTCAGGTCGGCGTAGGACGTCTGCCGCAGTACCTCGACACCTGCGGCCAAGACCTTGCGGAAGGTTTCTTCTTGTCGACGGTTGCGCGGCACGTCCCGGGCCGGACCGCCGCCGTCGGGAGTGAGGGTGACCACTGGGTCGCTGGACACGTGTCCAAACTATCCGATGCGTCCGGCGTGAGGCAAGCCCGTTCGGTAAAACAGCAGATAATAAGTCCTATTCAGACCCAGAACGGCGGCCACGGCAAGGTCGCCCTTGCACTTTTAGCGACGCGAAGACTATGTTCGACTGGATTATTCCGGACATGTGTCCATCCTGACTAATGGTGGAGGCGAAGATGGCATTGCTGGCCGACGGCGTGAGCCCGCTGCTCATCGACGGCAAGCTGACGAGCGGCAGCCAAGGCACCTTTCCCACGATCAATCCGGCCACCGAAGAAGTGCTGGGTGCCGCGGCCGATGCCGACGCGCGAAGACATGGGTCGCGCCATCGAGGCCGCCCGACGTGCCTTCGATGACACCGACTGGTCGCGTAACACCGAGCTGCGGGTGCGGTGCATTCGCCAGCTGCGCGATGCGATGCGCGAGCACGTCGAAGAACTCCGCGAGATCACCATCGCCGAGGTCGGCGCGCCACGGATGCTGACCGCCGCCGCCCAACTGGAAGGTCCGGTCGGCGATTTGAGCTTCGCGGCCGACACCGCCGAGAACTACCAGTGGAGCTCCGATCTCGGTGACGCATCGCCGATGGGAATCCCCACCCGGCGAACCGTTGCGCGCGAGGCCGTCGGCGTGGTCGGCGCGATCACCCCGTGGAACTTCCCGCATCAGATCAACCTGGCCAAGCTGGGTCCCGCACTCGCCGCCGGCAACACCATCGTGCTGAAGCCCGCGCCGGACACACCGTGGTGCGCGGCGGTGCTCGGTGAAATCATCACCGAGCACACCGATTTCCCGCCGGGCGTCGTCAACATCATCACCTCCAGCGACCACAGTGTGGGGGCGCTGCTGGCCAAAGACCCTCGGGTGGACATGGTTTCGTTCACCGGCTCGACGGCCACCGGCCGCAGCGTGATGAGCGACGCGGCAGTGACGCTCAAGAAGGTGTTCCTGGAACTTGGCGGCAAGTCGGCGTTCGTCGTGCTCGACGACGCGGATCTGAACGGTGCGTGCTCGGTATCGGCGTTCACCGCCTCCATGCACGCGGGGCAGGGTTGCGCGATCACCACCCGGCTCGTCGTGCCACGGGCCAGATACGACGAGGCCGTCGCGATCGCGGCAGGCACCATGGGCTCGATCAAGCCGGACGACCCCAACAAGCCCGGAACCGTGTGCGGGCCGGTCATTTCGGCGCGGCAGCGGGACCGGGTGCAGAGCTACCTCGACCTGGCGATCGCGGAGGGCGGAACGTTCGCGTGCGGCGGCGGCCGGCCGGCCGACCGGGACACCGGGTTCTTCATCGAGCCCACCGTCATCGCCGGACTGGACAACGACGCCAGGCCCGCCCGCGAGGAGATCTTCGGCCCGGTGCTCACCGTGATCGCCCACGACGGTGACGCCGACGCCCTTCGTGTCGCCAACGACTCGCCATACGGGTTGTCGGGCACCGTGTTCAGTGCCGATCCAGAGCGAGCTGCCAAATTCGCGGCAGGTATGCGGGTGGGTACCGTCAACGTCAACGGTGGCGTCTGGTACTCCGCGGACGCGCCCTTCGGTGGGTACAAGCAGTCCGGCATCGGGCGCGAGATGGGTCTCGCCGGTTTCGAGGAGTACCTGGAAATCAAAACCATTGCGACAGCGATCTAGTCCGCGAGCGGCCAGTTATCACACAGGATTTCGCGTCTAGCGTGCAATAAGTGGCCAGTCGGCCGGAGAGGAACAGCGTGAGATTCAACAACAAGGTCGCCATCGTGACCGGGTCCGGCGGCGGCATCGGCCAGGCCTACGCCGAGGCACTGGCGCGGGAGGGCGCGGCGGTTGTCGTCGCCGACATCAACGCCGAAGCGGCGCAGGGGGTGGCCAAGCAGATCGTCGCTGATGGCGGCACCGCCATCAGCATTCCGGTCGACGTTTCCGACCCCGGGTCGGCCAAGGAGATGGCCGACCGCACGCTGGCCGAGTTCGGCGGCATCGACTACCTGGTGAACAACGCCGCGATCTTCGGCGGCATGAAGCTCGACTTCCTGGTCACCGTAGATCCGGAGTACTACAAGAAGTTCATGAGCGTCAATCTTGATGGCGCACTGTGGTGTACCCGCGCGGTGTACAAGAAAATGGCCAAGCGCGGCGGTGGCGCGATCGTCAACCAGTCATCGACTGCGGCGTGGCTGTATTCGAACTTCTACGGCCTGGCCAAGGTCGGCCTCAACGGCTTGACGCAGCAGCTGTCCCGTGAGCTCGGCGGCCAGAACATCCGGATCAATGCGATAGCGCCGGGACCCATCGACACCGAGGCCAATCGCACGACCACCCCCAAAGAGATCGTCGACGACATCGTCAAGGGTCTCCCACTCTCGCGGATGGGGAAGCCGGAGGATCTGGTCGGCATGTGCTTGTTCCTTTTGTCCGATGAGGCATCGTGGATCACCGGACAGATCTTCAATGTCGATGGCGGACAGGTCATTCGGTCATGAGCGTGCGCCGGCGACGATGCAGAGCGAAGCGATGAGGAGGAGCGGCGCAGATGACCGATAGTCTGAAGCTCGGCTACATCGGGCTGGGCAACATGGGCGCCCCGATGGCCACCAAGATGGTCGAATGGCCCGGCGGCGTCACCGTTTACGATATCCGCGCCGAGGCGATGACGCCGCTGGCCGAGAAGGGCGCCGGCCTGGCCGACAGCATCGCCGACGTCGCCGCCGCGGACATCATCCACATCACCGTGCTCGACGACGCGCAGGTGCGTGAGGTGGTCGGCGAGCTGGCGGGACACGTCAAACCCGGAACGGTCATTGCGATCCACTCGACCATCAGCGACACGACGGCAGCCGAACTCGCCGCCGAATTCAAACCGCAGGGCATCCACATCGTCGACGCGCCGGTCAGTGGTGGCGCGGCCGCTGCGGCGAAAGGCGAGCTCGCCACCATGGTGGGTGCCGACCGCGAGGTCTACGAGCGGATCAAGCCCGCGTTCAAACACTGGGCTGCGGTCGTCATCCATGCCGGCGAGCCGGGCGCGGGAACCCGAATGAAGTTGGCCCGCAACATGTTGACGTTCACCTCCTACGCCGCGGCATGTGAGGCCATGAAACTCGCCGAGGCGGCCGGGCTGGACCTGCAGGCACTCGGACGGGTGGTGCGTCACACCGACGCCCTGACCAGCGGCCCGGGGGCGATCATGGTGCGCGAGGACATGAACGACCTTGAGCCGGACAACTTCCTGTATCAGCCGTTCCTGCACACCCGCGGGCTGGGCGAGAAGGACCTGAGCCTGGCGCTGGAGTTGGGCGAGGCGGTGTCGGTCGATCTGCCGCTCGCCCAGCTGGCCTACCAGCGGCTGGCGGCCGGCCTCGGCGTGCCGCACACAGAGAAAGAGACGTGATGGACGAGTTGCGAAGCAAAGGCCTCGCGAAGATGAACGAGGTCTACGGCTGGGAGATGCCGAACATCGAGGGCGACCCGTATTTCGACCTGACCGTCGACCACCTGTTCGGCACCATCTGGAGTCGGCCGGGGTTGTCGATGCGCGACAAGCGCATCATGACGCTGACCGCGGTGACCGCAGTCGGCAAACGCGACCTGGCCGAGATCCAGATCAACGCGGCGCTGCTCAACGAGGAACTCACCGAGACCGAGCTCAAGGAGATGGCCGTCTTCCTGACCCACTATCTCGGCTTTCCCCTGGGTTCGGCGCTCAACGGCGCGGTCGACAGCGTCGTGGCCAAGCGAAAGAAGGCCGCGGCGAAGGGTGCCGGCGAGGACAAGAAGGCCAACGTCGAGGGCGCGCTCAAGATGCACTCGGGCGAATAAGCCCGTCAATCTCAGTACGGCTGAGCACCTTTCGGCATCACATACTCCGACGTCGGAGCCGACACTCCGTTGACGGTCGTCCCGCCGTTAAGAATGCCCGGTGCCATTTCCAGCATGTTGTTCGGGAATCCGAACCTCGGTGCGGTGAGCGCATCAAGCCGGTCCAGTTCGTCGGCGGTGAGATTCACATCGACGGCCCGGATGTTGTCGTCGAGTTGTGAAAGCCTGCGCGCGCCGATGATGACCGATGAGACGCCGGATTGTGCGTGAACCCAGGCCAGCGCCACGCTGGCGACGTTCGTCTGATGCGCTTTGGCGATGGCCTCCAATTCGTCGATCAGTGCGTAGGTCTTGTCGTTGAGGAAGGAATCGACCATCGCTCCGCGATCGGCGTTGTGCGCGCCGCTGTCGGCACGGGTGTACTTGCCGCTGAGCACGCCGCCCTTCAGCGGCGACCAGGGCGTGATGCCGAGGCCGAATTCACCCGCCATCGGCACCAGCTCCTGCTCGATGGCGCGTTCGAGCAACGAGTACTCGACCTGCAGGCCGATGAAACTGGACCAACCGCGGAAACGGGCAATCAGGTTGGCTTCCACGATCTTCCACGCCGGGGTGTCAGAGACACCGATGTAGCGAACCTTGCCGGCCGCAACGAGGTCGTCGAGTGCGGCCATCGTCTCCTCGATGGGGGTATTGGCGTCCCAGATGTGCAGCCAGTACAGGTCGATGTAGTCGGTCTGCAACCGCCGCAGCGAGTTTTCGCAGGCGTTGATCAACGATTTGCGGCCCGAGCCGCCACCGTTGGGATCGCCCGGATACAAGTTGCCGCTGAACTTGGTCGCGATCACCAGACGGTCGCGTCGGGCGGCGTGGCGGCCGACGTGGTCGCCGAGGATCTTCTCGGAGTGGCTCCGGGTGTAGAAGTTGGCGGTGTCGATGAAGTTGCCGCCGAGCTCGGTGTACCGATCGATGATCTGTTGGGACTCTTCGACACTGGTACCCCAGCCGAGGTCTTCGCCGAACGTCATAGCGCCCAGGCACAGCGGGCTGACGCGCAGGCCGGACCGTCCGAGTGTCACGTATTGATCCAGAGGCATGATGGTGGCTTTCTGGTAGATTGTTCGGTTATGCGTTTGTTCATATCTAAACTAGTTTATATCTGAACGATCTGGCAAGTCGATGGTCTGATGCGGCCAAGATCTGGTCCCTGAATTACCGGGTGCTGTTATCGGTCATCTCCTGCGCCGAGCCCGAGATCTGCGCATTGGGCCTGGAGTCGAAGGAATTGTTCCTGCTCGCCGAGATCGATCAGCACCCCTACCCTGCCGAACTGGCGACGACGTTGAGCATGCCCAAGGCGACGGTCACCGTGTACCTCAAACGATTGGAGGCGGCGGGCTTCGTGCGTCGCGAGATCGATCCGTCCGATCTCCGGCGCCATCGCCTGCTGCTGACCGCAACCGGACGCAAAGCCGCCGCGGGCGGCATGTCGGCGCTGTCCGAAGAGTTCAACAAGCGTCTCGGGCGTCTGACTGTCGCGCAGCAGAAGGAACTGAAAATCCTGCTCGAAAAAATCATCTGACTGTCGTTTCACGGCACGCATCGTCACCCCGCTAGAGTGACGTTTCGTGCGCGTTCTGGTGATCGGCTCCGGTGCCCGCGAACATGCCCTCTTACTCGCGTTGCGCGCCGATCCACAGGTCGAGGCGGTGGCCATCGCTCCCGGCAATGCCGGCACGGCGGCAATCGCCGACCAGCACGACGTCGATATCGCCTCGGGCGACGACGTCGTCGCGCTGGCCCGCCAGATCCGGGCCGACCTGGTGGTCATCGGCCCCGAGGTTCCGCTGGTACTCGGGGTGGCCGACGCCGTACGCGAGGCCGGGATTGCCTGCTTCGGGCCCAGCAAGGCGGCGGCCGAGATCGAAGGATCCAAAGCCTTCGCCAAAGACGTGATGGCGGCTGCCGGGTGTGCGTACCGCTTCCAGTGAGATCGTCGACAGCCCAGCATGTTTGGATGCAGCGATGGACCGGTTCGGGCCGCCGGCCGGCGACCGTGCCTGGGTGGTGAAAGACGACCGATTGGCCGCCGGCAAGGGTGTGGTGGTCACACCGGACCGCGAGGTAGCACGCGCTCATGCCGCGGGGCTGCTCGAATCCGGGCACCCGGTGCTGCTCGAGTCTTTCCTCGACGGCCCTGAGGTGTCGCTGTTCTGCGTGGTCGACGGCGAGACCGTGGTGCCGTTGCTGGCGGCGCAGGACTTCAAGCGCGTCGGTGTCGGCGACACCGGACCTAACACCGGAGGTATGGGCGCCTACGCGCCGTTGCCGTGGCTACCGGACGACGTCTACCGCGCCCTGGTCACTGATATCGCGAAACCCGTTGCGGCGGAGCTGGTCCGGCGCGGCAGTCCGTTTTCCGGGTTGCTGTACGCCGGTCTGGCGATCACGTCCAACGGGCCCGCGGTGATCGAATTCAACTGCCGATTCGGCGATCCGGAGACACAGTCGGTGCTCGCGCTGCTCGAGTCACCACTTGGCCAGCTGCTCAACGCCGCGGCGACCGGCACGCTGGCAAGCTTCGGTGAATTGAAGTGGCGCGACGGTGCGGCCGTGACAGTGGTGCTGGCCGCCGAGCACTATCCCGGCAAGCCACGGGTCGGCGACGCGATCGTCGGCTCGGAGTGCGACGGCGTTCTGCATGCCGGAACCGCTCGAGGCGACGACGGCGCGATCGTGTCGTCGGGCGGCCGCGTCCTGTCGGTGGTGGGCACCGGACCCGATCTGGCCGCGGCCCGTTCAGCCGCCTACGAAATCCTCGGATCAATTCGGTTGCCCGGAGGCCACTTTCGCACCGACATCGGCCTGGCGGCCGCCGAAGACAAGATTCGTATCTAGAAACCGGCCGCCTGACCGTCGCGGCGAGGGTCGCTGACCGCCAGATATCCGTCGTCGAGCCGCCAGATCGCCTGGCAACTGCCGAACTGGTTGTAGTCGTCGGTGGTGACCAATTGATGGCCCCGTCGCTGGAGTTCGTCCAGCGTCGACGACGGAAAGCCCGGCTCGCAACACACCTGGAGGCCGTGCGCCCAGCGGAACCGCGGACCGTCACAGGCCGCCTGCGGATTCTGGCCGTGGTCGACGATGCGTCCCACCACCTGCACGTGACCTTGGGGTTGCATAGGGCCGCCCATCACCCCGAAGCTCATCACCGGAGCCCCGTCCTTGGTCAGAAAACCCGGGATGATGGTGTGGTACGGCCGCTTACCCGGTCCCACTTGGTTCGGATGCCCTTGTTGCACAGCAAAGTCCGCGCCGCGGTTTTGCAGCGCGATCCCGGTGCCGGGCACCACTACGCCTGAGCCGAAACCCATGTAGTTCGACTGGATCATCGACACCATGGCGCCCGACGCGTCGGCGGCGGTGAGATACACCGTGCCCCCACGCGGTGTACCGGCAGAGGCCGGCCCGGCCCGGTCCCGATCGATGAGCGTCGCGCGCTCGCGCAGGTAATCCTTATCGAGAAGGCTCTGCGGGCTCATCGTCATGTGGTCGATGTCGGACACGTAGGCCTGCGCGTCGGCGAACGCGAGCTTCACCGCTTCGATCTGCAGATGCACGCTGTCGGCGGAATCCACTGGAAGCGCAGCCATGTCGAATTGTTCGAGAATTCCGAGGGCGATCAAGGCAACGATGCCCTGGCCGTTGGGCGGAATCTCGTGCACCGTGTACCCGCGGTAGTCCCCAGAGATCGTGCCGACCCAGTCAGCGCGATGCGCCGCGAGATCGCCGGCTCGCATCGCACCCCCGTTGGCCGAGGAGTGAGCTTCGAGTTTGGCCGCCAGTTCTCCGCGGTAGAACGCCTCGCCCCGGGTTGCGGCGATCGCCTCGAGCGTGACGGCGTGGTCAGGCAGTCTGACCAGCTCGCCGGGATACGGCGACCGGCCGCCGGGCATGAACGCTTCGGCGAATCCGGGCTGGGACTCGAACAGCGGCACTTGCGCCGCCCACTGGTCCGCGATCGTCGGTGACAGTAGAAAGCCGTTGCGGGCGTATGAGATTGCCGGCCCGAAGAGCCGCTCGAACGGCAGCTTTCCGAATTTCGCGTGCAACGCGACCCAGGCGGACACCGCACCCGGAACGGTGACGGAATTCCAGCCGAGCGGAGGAACGCCGTTGCCGCCGAAATACTCCGGCGTCCACGCTGCGGGGGAGCGGCCCGAGGCGTTCAGCCCGTGCAGTTCCCGTCCGTCCCAGACGATGGCGAAAGCGTCCGATCCGATGCCGTTGGACACCGGTTCCACCACTGTCAACGCGATCGCGGCGGCCACGGCCGCGTCGACCGCGCCGCCGCCGTCGGCGAGCATCCGAAGTCCGGCCTGCGCGGCGAGGGGCTGCGAGGTGCACACCACGTTCGTCGCCAACACGGGCTTTCGTGGCCAGCCGTATGGCAGTTCCCACCCGAACGGCTGCATCGGCACAGTGTCTCAGCGTGTTCTGACTGCGGCAAGCACCCGATATCGTCGGCGCAACGGTAGCTGATACGATTTACGCTTCTCGCACTATTTGTAACCCGCAAGCAGCTCAATCGAAGGTTGACCACATGCCCAAGCCCGTCATCGTCAGCGCAGTCCGGACCGCAATCGGGACATCGTTCAAGGGTTCACTGGTCAACACCACGCCCGAGTTCCTCGCGACCACGATCCTGCAAGAAGCCGTCCGGCGGTCCGGGGTCGACGTCGCCGATATCGACGACGTGATCTTCGCCGAATCCCATTACGGGGGAGGCGATATGGCCCGCTACGCCGCTGCCGCCTCGGGCATGACGTCGGTTCCGGGTCAGGCGGTCAACCGGCACTGCGCGGGTAGCCTCACCGCAGTCGCCAACGCGGCAGCGCAGATCGGCTCCGGAGCCGAGAAGGTCGTCGTCGGTGGCGGCGTGCAGTCGCTGTCGATGACGCCGATGATGAACTGGCGCATTCCCGGGCCGACCCTGGAGTTTGAGGAGCGGTGGATTCCGCCGACCCACGTCGAGACCCCCGATGCGCCGGGCCGCGACATGTCGATCACGGTCGGGTGGAACACCGCGCAGGCCGTCGGGATCAGCCGCGAAGAGATGGACGCGTGGGCATTTCGTTCACACCAGCGTGCGATCGGGGCGATCGACAGCGGCGTTTTCGTCGACGAGATCGTTCCGTTGAAGATCAAAGGTCTCGACGACGCGCTGGTGGAGTTCAGCGTCGACGAACATCCGCGTCGCGAGACCAGCCTCGAGAAGCTCGCGTCGCTGAAGGTGCTGCACCCCGAGATCGAGGGATTCTCCATCACCGCGGGCAACAGCAGCGGAACCAATGACGCGGCGGCCGCATTGACCCTGGCCGACCAGGACTTCGCCCGAACTGCCGGGCTGAAGGTGCTGGGCTCGGTCAAGGCCTGGGCCTCCGCCGGTGTCGAGCCGAGAGACACCGGTCTGGGCGCGGTGAAGGTGATCGGCAAGGTGCTGGACCGGGCCGGGCTGGCGCCCGGTGACGTCACGCTCTGGGAGATCAACGAGGCGTTCGCGTCGGTGCCGATCGCCGCGTGCCGCGAGTACGGCCTCGACGAGGACCTGGTCAACATCTACGGCAGCGGATGCAGCCTGGGCCACCCCATCGCGGCCAGCGGCGCACGGATGCTGACCACGCTGGTGTACGAGCTGGGCCGTCGCGGGGGCGGAATCGGTGTGGCAGCGATGTGCGCGGGCGGCGGCCAGGGCGGCGCCGTCGTGATCGAGGTCTAACCCCTACGACCGTTCCTCGATCAGCCGGCTGGCGTGATCGAGAAGGCAATTCAGGCCGTACTCGAAGTTGATGTCGTCGGCGACGCCGATGCGGTGACCCTTTTCGGTCAGCTTGGCGATCAGCGGCATGGTCTCGGGGTCGATGACCGGGCTCCCATCGCGGCGATACGGTTCGGCTTCGCCGGATTTGTCCTGCAGCCGCTCCAGGACCGCCGCTCCCTGGGTGTGCACGGAGATGCTGGCGTAGGTGTCGAACGCGTCCTCGGGTGACAGGCCCGCCTCGACCAATGTGGCGACCGCCTTCTCCAGCTTCTGGAACGCCGCGAGCGTCGCCTCGCGGCCGAAGGTGCCGCGGATCAGGATCAGGTCGCACAGGATCGGGTTGTCCCGAAACGTCTGTCGCATCTTTCGCGCGTGATCGCGCAACGAATCCTGCCAATCTTGGCCTTCGACAAAGGGTGTCGCGAAGTCGTACTGACCCAGCGCGCGGTCGGTCATCGCGTTGAGCAGATCGTCCTTTTTCCGGAAGTACCAGTAGATGCTTGTCACGCCGACGTCGAGATGCTTGGCCAGCAGCGGCATGCTCAAGCCGTCGACCGAGACTTCCGCGGCGACGTCGAACGCGCCGTTGATGATTTCGTCGACGCTGATCGATCCGCGTTCACGTCGCTGCCGCTTGTCCGCGACGGTTTGCCTGGCCAATTCGGGTACCCCCATGCACTCAGCGCACGCACTGCGGCGCGCTATCGTCTCGAATATCGTAAGCCTTCTGGTAGGGGCCGCGGTCGGGAAGGGCAGCGGTGCTACGCAGTCAGCAGCGGCGCCATCCAGGTCAATTCGGCCGGTAGCTGCGCACTCCAGAACGACGCATCGTGACCGCCCGGGGAAAACCCGCCCGCCGGCGGGCTGGGCAACTGGGCGATGAACTGCTTGGTCGCGCCGTAGAACGGGTCGCTGTTACCGCAATCCACCCTGATCGGGATGGACGCCAACGCGGGCATCCCGAACACCGAGTTGGCCGAGAAATCGTCGGCGCCGTCGAAGGCGCCCGGGGCAGCCGCTCCCGACGACATCCACAGGGCGGGGCTCACCGCGCAGATCGCCGCGGTGCGGCCCGCGCCGAGCCGGCCGCCGAGCAGCAAGGCGCCGTAACCGCCCATCGACCAGCCCAGAAACCCGACCCGGGAGGTGTCGAGGCCCTGGCTGCCCAGCATCGGGATGAGCTCGTTCAATACCATCGCGCCGCAATCTTCGCCGGAAGCCCTTTTGTGCCAATAACTTCCGCCACCGTCGACAGCTACTACCGCGAACGGAGGCAAGCCCGCGGCGACGGCCTGGCCCAGCCCCTGTTCGACGCCGCCCTCCATCACGGTGGCCGCGCTACTGCCCTTGCCGTGCAGCGCGATCACCGGCCGCAGCGGTTTGGTCTGGCCGGGGGGTCGTGCGATGGCCCAGTTGGTGGCCACTCCACCGCGCGCCGCGGACACGAACGAACCGGCCAGCATCGTCGGCCCGCCGGCTCCAGCGGCGGGGGCGGTGCCAGCGGAATGCCGGTGCCGGTCATGACTACTGGCGTGGCCACCGGAGGACGGACGGGAAGCAAGCGGTCCATCGCATAGGCGCCGAGAGCTCCCGCCGCGGCGCCGCTGCCCAGGCGCAACACGGCGCGACGACTCATCTCCGGCATGCGGGCCATCATAAAGTGCCCTTCCGGGCCCTCGCCGCTGCGCGACAGCGGGGTGTTTGTCCGAAAGGGCAATACGGCACCAGCCTGGCTGGCACCATGTCCTAGGTGACTGCAGCTGTGGCTCCCGAGGGAGCCTTCGCTCCCGAGGTAGCTGTCGGCGCCCAGCAGGTCGTCGCTGCGCCGGCCGTTGCCACTGCGCCGGCCGTCGTCGCCGCGCCCGCTGCTGTCGCGCCGAAGGAGGTTGCCGCTCCTAAAGGCGCCGTCACCCCCAAGGGCGAACGTCGCCGGTATGCGCTGGTCAGCGCCGCCGCCGAGCTGCTATGTGAAGGCGGATTCGAGGCGGTCCGGCACCGCGCCGTGGCGCGCCGCGCGGGTCTCCCGCTGGCGTCGACCACCTATTACTTCTCCAGCCTCGACGATCTGATTGCCAGCGCGGTGGCTCACATCGGGTTGCTGGAGGTCGCGCAGCTGCGTGCGCAGGTGGCCACCCTGTCGCGTCGGCGCCGCAGCGCCGATACCACCGCGGACCTGCTGGTCGACCTGCTCGTGGGCAGCGAATCCGAAACGCACCTGACCGAACAGCTGATCTCGCGCTACGAGCGGCACATCGCCTGCGCCCGCCTACCCGGATTGCGGGACATCCAGCGCCGCAGCCTGCGCCAGCGGGTCGACGCCGTCGCCGAGGTCATCGAACGCTCCGGACGCTCGGCGCGCCCCGAGCTCGTCGCGGCGTTGATCTGCACGGTTGACGGCGCAGTGGTTTCCGCCTTGGTCGACGACCGCCAGGATCCACGCACCGTCGCGCGGTTGACTGTGATCGATGTCATTGACGCGGTGGCGCCGTTCGACCGGCGACCCGTGCAGGTCTGATTCCGCTTCAGCTGAATTAGCCGTTCGCACAACTCTTTAACGCACTGTTGCTAGCCGTCGAGTTGACGTCGGATCGCCGTCAACCCGCGCTGCGCTTCGTCGAGAAGCGCCGCGACGTGAGCCACCCGCGCACGTAGGTCGTCGTTGTCGGGCTGTGGCGCAGCGCGGCGACGCCGGGCACGCGCTGTGTCGGGCGGCAGCGTCGGCGTGACGATATAACCGGTCGCGAAATCGCCGTACACCGTCACGTCCTCCGGGCGGTGATACCAGAACAGCGCAACGTACGCGCATACCACCGCGTCGACCGGGTCCTCGTCGCGGTCGAGTTGTACCGGCCGGGTCGCAGCCTCGACTCGCTTGCGAAGCTCCACCCAGGACACGTTGTGGTTCACCCGCAGTCGCGGTGACACTTTGTCGAGGCCTTCGATCAACGTCATCAACTGCAGCAGCTCACGCTGACGGGTCTCGAACGTTCCCTTCTTGTACTTGAGGGTTTTCTCCAGTCCGAACAACGCGACGGTCGCCGGATGCGGATACACCTCTATCGCCCGCCGGGTCGACGTCGACGCGGGATTCATGTCGAGGGTGAGCGCGTTTGCGATCCGCGCGCCGCGAGGACGCTTGAACGCGGGGTTTTCGGTGTTCGCCGGATGGGCGCCCGCTTCGAATGCGTGGAAGTCGCGGTTGAGTGCCGTCTCGCACGGCCGGGCGCCGGCCGGGTTCTGCACGATCAACGGGGCGTCGATGGCCACCAGGCAGTCGTCGCTGACGTACGGCTCTATCGCGGCTTCGATGCTTTCATCGTCGTGGCCGGCGCCGACGTGCAGCAGCCGGCCGTCGGAATCGACGACGGCGATACCCGTGTTGTTCTTCTCGCCCCAGGCCAGATCGAGCCCGACAAAGTGCATGAGCCTTACTGTGCCTGATCCGCGACCGGCGTGGCGCCGTTAAGCTGTGTGTTTGTGACAATCCCGAACGTCCTGGCCAATCGTTACGCCAGCGCCGAGATGGTGGCGATCTGGTCACCGGAGGCCAAGATCGTCGCCGAGCGGCGGCTCTGGCTGGCGGTGCTGCGGGCGCAGGCCGAGTTGGGCGTCGAGGTCCCCGCTACCGCTATCGCCGATTACGAACGGGTGCTCGACGATGTCGACCTGGCCTCGATCGCCGCCCGCGAGAGGGTGCTGCGCCACGACGTGAAGGCCCGCATCGAGGAGTTCAACGCGCTGGCCGGCCACGAACACGTGCACAAGGGCATGACCAGTCGCGACTTGACCGAGAACGTCGAGCAGCTGCAGGTCCGCCGTTCAATGGAGTTGGTGTTCGCGCACGGCGTGGCCGTGGTGGCCCGGATGGCCGAGCGCGCCGCGAGCTACCGCGATCTGGTGATGGCCGGACGCAGTCACAACGTCGCGGCACAGGCCACCACATTGGGCAAGCGGTTCGCGTCGGCAGCCCAAGAGACTTTGGTCGCGTTGACCAGGCTGCGGGAGTTGATCGATCGTTACCCGTTGCGCGGCATCAAAGGTCCGATGGGAACCGCCCAGGACATGCTCGACCTGCTCGGCGGCGACGCGGCGAAGCTGGCCGACCTCGAACAGCGCATCGCCGACTTCCTCGGATTCGCAACGGTTTTGACCAGCGTCGGGCAGGTGTACCCGCGTTCGCTCGACCACGACGTGGTGTCGGCTCTGGTGCAGCTGGGTGCCGGGCCGTCGTCGCTGGCGCACACCATCCGGCTGATGGCCGGCCACGATCTGGTCACCGAGGGCTTCGCGGCCGGACAAGTCGGCTCGTCGGCGATGCCGCACAAGATGAACACCCGCAGCTGCGAGCGGGTCAACGGGCTTCAAGTCGTACTGCGCGGCTACGCCTCGATGGCCGCCGAGCTGGCCGGGGCGCAGTGGAACGAAGGCGATGTCTTCTGTTCGGTGGTGCGTCGAGTCACGTTGCCGGACAGCTTCTTTGCCGTCGACGGGCAGATCGAGACCATGCTGACCGTGCTCGACGAGTTCGGTGCCTACCCCGCGGTGATTCAGCGGGAGCTGGACCGCTACCTGCCGTTCCTGGCCACCACCAAGGTGTTGATCGCCGCCGTGCGCGCGGGAGTGGGCCGCGAAACGGCGCACGAGGTGATCAAGGAGCACGCGGTCGCCGCGGCACTGGCGATACGTGAGCAAGGCGCCGAGCCCGATCTGCTCGACCGGTTGGCCGCCGACCCGCGCCTGCCGCTGGATCGGGCTGCGATCGATGACGCGCTGGCCGACCGAAAAGCGTTCATCGGCGCGGCCGGCGATCAGGTCGACGCAGTGGTCGCGGAGGTCGACGCGCTGGTCACCCGCTATCCCGATGCGGCCAAGTACACGCCGGGCGCCATCCTATGACGCTTGCCGGGGCGCTCTCCCAGGTCGACTTCACCGACCTGGATAACTTCGCCAACGGCTTTCCGCACGAACTGTTCGCCGTCCATCGACGCGAGGCGCCGGTCTACTGGCACGGCCCGACCGAGCACACGCCCGACGGTGAGGGGTTCTGGTCCGTCGCTACCTACGCGGAAACACTTGCGGTGCTGAAAGATCCGGTGACGTTCTCCTCGGTCACCGGTGGGGACCGACCCTTCGGCGGCACGCTGCTGCAGGATCTGTCGATCGCGGGCCAGGTGCTCAACATGATGGACGATCCGCGGCATACGCAGATTCGGCGGCTGGTCAGCTCGGGGCTGACGCCGCGGATGATCCGTTTGGTCGAAGACGACCTGCGCGCGCGGACCCGTCGGCTGCTGGATGCGGTGGTGCCCGGTGAGCCGTTCGACTTCGTCGTGGACATCGCCGCCGAACTGCCCATGCAGATGATCTGCATTCTGCTGGGAGTGCCTGAATCCGAACGGCATTGGTTGTTCGAAGCCATCGAGCCGCAGTTCGATTTCGGCGGATCGCGCAAGGCGTCTCTGTCGCAGCTGTCGGCCGAAGAGGCCGGCTCGCGGATGTACACCTACGGCCAGGAGTTGATCGCGTCGAAGCGCGCGCAACCGACCGACGACATGTTGTCGGTGGTGGCCAATGCGGCTCTCGGCGACGACGCCCCGGCGATGTCCGACCTCGAGCTGTATTTGTTCTTCAGCCTGCTGTTCAGTGCCGGTGCGGAGAC
The DNA here is from genome assembly GCA_963815995.1 of uncultured Actinomycetota bacterium. Taxonomy (GTDB): domain Bacteria; phylum Actinomycetota; class Actinomycetes; order Mycobacteriales; family Mycobacteriaceae; genus Mycobacterium. The sequence continues at coordinate 231,923 of CAWFIR010000015.1, read as the reverse complement.
GACGCGCAATGCGGTCGCCGGCGGGCTGCTGGCGTTGGCCAACCATCCGGAGCAATTGCGCGCGCTGCGTGAGGATTTGGACACGCTGCCGACCGCGGTCGAGGAGATGGTCCGGTGGACGTCGCCGTCGCCGTCCAAGCGGCGTACGGCCACGCGTGACGTCACGCTCGGTGGCGCGTCGATCGATGCGGGGCAGAAGGTGCAGATCTGGGAGGGTTCGGCCAACCGCGACGCGCGCGTCTTCGACGACGCCGACGAGTTCGACGTCGCGCGAAAGCCCAACCCGCACCTTGGTTTCGGCCAGGGTGTGCATTACTGCCTGGGCGCCAACCTGGCGCGGCTGGAGTTGCGGGTGCTGTTCGAAGAGCTGCTGTCGCGGTTCGCAACCGTGCAGGTGGTACATGACGTCGAATGGACACGCAGCAACCGGCACACCGGTATCCGCCACCTCGTTGTGGAATTGGGCTAACGCGCCCTGACCGCTATTCCCGCCGAACGTAATTCGAGCGCGGCAAGGCCGTGGATGGCGCGGGGATCCGCTGCACGCCATGCCCCGACCGGGTCGGGAGTCACAGCGGTGAGCCGGCCCAGCGGCCGGTTGGCCAACGCCCGCAACGCCAGCAGCTGTGCACCCGCCGGGGTGGCGGCCAGCGCGCTCACGGTCAACTTGCGCCGCAGGAACCGAATGCGTAACGCCAGCCACGGCACGACCAGCCCGAGAGTCGGCGGGGCCGCGACTGCCAGGGCCAGCACGACGGCCAGCCAGCTGGCGGTGCTATCCAGGTTGTGGCCGGCGCCGGCGATGTCGAGCGCGGCCTTGCTGGCCGCGGTCAGCGGTTCGCTGACGGCACCGCCGACCAGGGGGATGTGATTGGCGCTCTGGCCGGCCGACTTGAGGCTGTCGGCGACACCGTCAGCGCCGCCTTGAACCTGCCGCCCCACCTCGGCGATCGTCGACACCGCGCTGTGGACGGCCAGGCCGACGAGCACCCACAGAAACGTCCAGATGGCGACCACGATGTCGCTGAACAGCTGAACCAGCAGCCGGCCGGGGGTTGTGGCGTATGGGACATACCGCGATTTCATACTCCCGATCCCAACACAGGGTCGGTCTGTAGGTCGCAATTACGCGGACAGCTCGGTTGAATCTGCCCGGGGGTCCCCCGACCCCAGGCCGTTCGGGCCCGCATCGTCGCCCGGCTACGCTGTCTCGATGCGTCCCGCTCTGTCCGACTATCAGCATCTGGCCAGTGGCAAAGTCCGCGAGCTGTACCGCATCGACGACGGTCACCTGTTGTTCGTCGCGACAGACCGGATCTCGGCATTCGACTATGTACTCGACAGTGTGATCCCCGATAAGGGACGCATCTTGACCGCGATGAGCGTGTTCTTCTTCGATCTCGTCGAGGCGCCGAACCATCTGGCCGGACCTCCGGACGATCCGCGCATCCCCGACGACGTCCTGGGCCGGGCGCTGGTGGTGCATGAGCTCGACATGGCGCCGGTGGAGTGTGTCGCCCGCGGGTATCTCACCGGCTCGGGCCTACTGGACTACCAGCAGAACGGCAAAGTCTGTGGCATCACCTTGCCGCCCGGCCTCGTCGAGGCCAGCAGGTTCGCATCGCCGTTGTTCACCCCCGCGACGAAAGCTGAACTGGGACAACACGACGAGAATATTTCGTTCGCCAAGGTGATCGAAATGGTCGGCGGAGTCCGGGCCAACCAGTTGCGTGACCGTACTTTGCAGACTTACGTCCAGGCGGCCGACCACGCTCTCCGAAAGGGAATCATCATCGCCGACACCAAATTCGAGTTCGGCGTCGATGCGCACGGCAACCTGTTGCTGGCCGACGAGGTCTTCACCCCCGACTCGTCGCGCTACTGGCCTGCAGCCGATTACCGCGTCGGCGAGGTGCAGAACAGCTTCGACAAGCAGTTCGTCCGCAACTGGCTGACCGGTCCCGAGTCGGGCTGGGATCGCGGCGGATCCAAGCCGCCACCACCGCTTCCGGACAGCATCATCGATGCCACCAGGGCCCGTTATGTCGAGGCCTACGAACGGATTTCCGGATTGCGCTTCGACGATTGGATCGGTCCGAGCGCATGACCGATACCGCTCAGCCGCCGATCGCCAAACGGGTCGATACTCGGCGGGAGTTCCACGGTGACGTGTTCACCGACCCGTATGAATGGCTGCGCGACAAGTCTAGTCCTGAGGTGCTCGCCTATCTGGAGGCCGAGAACGACTACGCCGACCAGATGACCGCTCAGCTCGAGCCGTTGCGGCAGCGCATCTTCGACGAGATCAAAGCTCGCACCAAGGAAACCGACCTGTCGGTACCGGTTCGGCGCGGCGACTGGTGGTACTACGCTCGCAGCTTCGAAGGCAAGCAGTACGGTGTCCAATGCCGTTGCGCAGTAAGCGATCCGACTGACTGGAATCCGCCGGTCTTCGATGAGCACACCGAGATCCCCGGCGAGCAGGTGCTGCTCGACGAGAACGTCGAAGCCGAAGGACATGACTTCTTCTCGCTGGGCGCCGCCAGCGTCAGCCCCGACGGAAATGTGCTGGCCTACTCCGTCGACGTGGTCGGCGACGAGCGTTATACGTTGCGGTTCAGGAATCTTCGTACCGGAGAGCAGTACCCCGACGAGATCGTCGGCATCGGTGCGGGGGCGACCTGGGCCACCGACAACCGAACCGTCTACTACATCACCCTCGATGCGGCATGGCGTCCCGATACGGTGTGGCGCCATCGCCTTGCGTCCGGCCTACCCGCTGAGAAGGTGTATCACGAAGCCGACGAGAAGTATTGGCTCGCGGTGGGCCGAACGCGCAGCGACGCGTACGTGTTGATCGCGGCGGGATCGGCGATCACCTCGGAGGTCCGCTACGCCGACGCCGCGGATCCGCATGCGGAGTTCGTCACCGTGTTGCCCCGCCGCGACGGCATCGAGTATTCGGTGGAGCACGCGGTCGTCGGCGGGCAGGATCGTTTCTTGATCCTGCACAACGACAATGCGGTGAACTTCACGCTGGTGGAGGCGCCGGTCGATAACCCCACGGCACAGCGCACACTGATCGATCACCGTGACGATGTGCGGCTGGACGGTGTCGACGCGTTCGCCGGGCACCTGGTGGTCAGCTACCGTGGCGAGGCACTACCGCGAATCCAGTTGTGGCCCATAGCCGACAACGATTATGGACGTGCCGAGGAGATTGCATTCGACTCCGAGCTGATGTCGGCCGGGCTGGGCGCAAACCCGAACTGGGACTCGCCCAAGCTGCGGGTAGGCGCGGGGTCGTTTATCACCCCGATGCGCATCTACGACCTGGATCTGGTCACCGGCGAGCGCACGCTGTTGCGCGAGCAACCGGTGCTGGGAGAATACCGCCGCGAGGATTACGTCGAACGCCGCGATTGGGCGCAGGCGGCCGACGGCACCAAGATCCCGATTTCGATCGTCCACCGCGCCGGCATCGAATTCCCGGCCCCGGCTTTGGTTTACGGCTACGGCGCCTACGAGATCTGCGAGGATCCGCGATTTTCCATCGCGCGGCTGTCGCTGTTGGACCGCGGCATGGTGTTCGCCGTCGCACACGTGCGCGGCGGTGGTGAAATGGGCCGGCTGTGGTACGACCACGGCAAGCTACTGGAGAAGAAGAACACCTTCGCCGACTTTGTCTCCGTTGGGCAGCATCTGGTGGACACCGGGCTGACCCGCCCGCAGCAGTTGGTGGCGCTGGGTGGTAGTGCGGGTGGCCTACTCATGGGCGCGGTGGCCAACATGGCGCCTGACCTCTTTGCCGGAATTCTGGCGCAGGTGCCGTTTGTCGACCCGCTGACCACGATCCTGGATCCGTCGTTGCCGCTGACTGTCACCGAGTGGGATGAATGGGGAAACCCGTTGAGCGACAGCGATGTTTACCACTATATGAAATCGTATTCGCCGTACGAGAATGTCGCGCCGCAGAAGTATCCGGCCATACTCGCGATGACCTCGCTGCACGACACCAGGGTCTACTATGTCGAGCCTGCGAAATGGGTGGCGGCGCTGCGGCACACCAAGACCGATGGCAATCCGGTGCTGTTGAAGACCCAGATGACCGCTGGCCACGGTGGTATCAGCGGGCGCTACGAGCGCTGGAAAGAGACTGCCTACCAATATGCTTGGCTGCTAGCTGCCGCTGATCGCGACCATTACGGCAGCGGCCAGGTAGGCGATCTCCTCAGCGGTACGCAGGGGTAGCCGGGTCGTCATCGACTTGGGCGGGTTGGGCATCCGGGTCGCGTAGATGTTGGCCGGGAACATCGCCAGCATCAACAGCAGTAGGCAGATGGCGGCCGCGATCCGGGTAGCCGGAACCAACAGGCCTACCGCGCCGAGGAATTCCAGCGCCCCGGTAAAGCTCACCAGCAATCCCGGCGTCGGCAGTCGCGGCGGCACGATCGCGATCAGGCTGCTGCGTAGTGGCGGGACGAAGTGCGCCACGCCGTCAGCACGAACATCGCGGCCAGGCCAACGGCGATCGCCTTCGCCCAGGTGTCGACGTAGTCGACTCCGAGCCAGCCCGCGATCCGGGCGGCCACGGTTCCGATGAGCACAGTAATCAACGGAGCCATCTCTACCCTCCAATCTAGACACTGACAAGTTCTGCGGCCGAGAGTACGACGGTAAACTAGTCAGTGTCAAGTTAGTGCGTTATGCTGCCGCTATGGACCGTCCGACTTACCATCACGGCGATCTGCGGGCCGCGATTCTCACTGAGGCCGCACGTCTGGTGGCGCAGCGGGGCGCCGACGGGGTGTCGCTTCGCGAGTTGGCGCGCGAGGCAGGGGTTTCGCACGCCGCGCCGGCACACCACTTCAACGATCGTCGTGGTTTGTTCACCGCGCTGGCCGCCCAGGGTTTCGGGCTGCTGGCCCTCGCCCTCGCGGAGGCGCGCCCGCGCTTCCTGGACGCCGCATCGGCGTATGTGCGGTTCGCCATCGAGCATCCGGGCCACTACCGGGTGATGTTCGACAAGTCGTTGCTCGACCCGTCGAACCCGGAGTTGGTGGCCGCCGAAGCGGCCGCCGGGGACGAGCTGTCCCGCGGTGTCGCGTCACTGCCGGACCGGCACGCCCAGGCGGATCCAGCGTGGGGCACAACTCGCGGCTTGGTCACTGGTGCATGGATTTTCGATGCTGTGGCTCAATGACGCGGTGAACCCTGAGCTGAAGGCCACCGATCCGATGACGACCGTCGAACGCATCGCCAAGATGCTGTTCGAGGAGTAACGCGCCGTTGTTAGACGGGCACTGTGGTCTGGCGACGGCCGGGCGGCGGTGGCTTATTGGGCAGGAACGCCACCGGCAGAAGCGTCAGCGCGACAACGACGATCGAGACCGCCAAAACGAGTGTGTAGGCGTGGGTGAGGTCGTGCATCAGCCGGATGGTGAAATCAGCGGAGACCTCGTGGTGCGCCGGCGCCGGCGGACCGTGCTTCCCGAATTTGCCCCGCAGGATCCCGAGTTTTTCTGCGGTGCTGATGGTTTCGCTGCGATTGAACTGACTGGTCAAGATCACCGACATCAACGCGGTGCCGACCGCAACGGCGACGTGTTGATTTACGCTGAGCAGTGTCGACCCGCGCGCCACCTCGTGGGGAGCCAACGTCTGTACCGCCGATCCGGACAGCGGTGTCAGGGTGCAGCCCAGGCCGATGCCGGTGATGACCAATCCCACCATCAGGATCGGCAGATATTCCGCCTGTTGCCATGCGCCATAGGCGAATACGGTCAACCCCGTGGCGATCGCAGTGATCCCGACCAACAGGACATTGCGGGGTCCGCGCTTGTCCATCAAGGTGCCGGCCAGCGGCATGGTCAGCATCGCGCCAAGCCCCTGCGGGATCAGCTGAAGGCCGGACTGCAGCGGCGTTTCATGCAGCAATTGCTGGAGATAGCTGGGAATTACCAGGACGGCGCCGAAAAACCCTACGGAGAACGCGAACATCGCGGAGTTGGACTGCGTCACCGCCCGATTCTTGAACAGCGCCAAGTCGATGAGCGGGTGGTCGGCGCGGTGCAGCGCGTGCAGAACAAACGCCGTGATCAACGCGATTCCGATGAGCCCTGGTATCCATACATGATTGTCGGTGAAACTGTCACGCCGGGGCACCGAGGAGATCCCGAACAGCAGTGTCGCCAATCCCGGTGACAGCAACAGCATCCCGACGAAGTCGAAGGCCTCCGATGGGCGCGGACGATCCCTCGGAAAGATCAATGCCGCGAGCACTATCAGGATTACGCCGACCGGCAGGTTGATCCGGAAGATCCATTGCCAGCCGTAAGCGCTGATCAGCCAGCCGCCGAGGACCGGCCCGCACATCGGGGCAAGCAGCATCGGGATACCGAGCACCGCCATCAACCTGCCGAGCCGTCTCGGGCCGGCCTCGCGCGTCAGGATGATCAGGGTCAGCGGCACCAGCATCCCGCCGCCAAAGCCTTGGATGACTCGAAATGCGATGAGCTGAGTAATGTTTGACGCCATCGAGCACAGCAGCGATGCCAAGGTGAACCACAAAGCCGCACCCATGAACAGCCGCTTGGTGCCGAATCGGTCTGCTGCCCAGCCGGCCAGTGGAATCACGGTGGCCTGCCCGAGCGTGTAGCCGGTGATCGTCCATGCGACGACGGCCTGGGTGGAGGCGAACTCCGCGATGAACGTGCGCTGCGCGACGCTGACGACGGTGCCGTCCAGAAGCGCCATCACCGAGGCGAGAATGCAGACACCGGCGATGCGCAGCAGGCCGGCATCCAGCGAATCCGGGTACTCGGCGAGACCGTCGGCTGCGGGTTCGTCGTTGGCCGTCGGTACCGCGCTAGAAACCATGGACAGCAGCCTAACGAGAAACTAGCTAGCTGATCAAATAATATGTCCTGAGGTAGCCTCCGGGTATGACTGTGACCGAGATCGCTCTGACCGGCCTCGATGGTGGTTCAATGTCGCTGGCCGACTACAACGACCGCGCCGTGCTGGTGGTCAACGTCGCCTCGAAATGTGGTCTGACGCCGCAATACGCCGCGCTGGAGCAGCTCGCTCGCGATTACGGCGAGCGTGGTCTGACCGTTCTCGGAGTTCCGTGCAATCAATTCATGGGCCAAGAGCCGGGCACCGCCGAAGAAATCCAGACCTTTTGTTCGACGACTTATGGTGTGACGTTTCCACTTTTGGCCAAAACCGAGGTCAACGGACCGGGCCGGCACCCGCTTTACGCCGAATTGACCAAGACGCCGGACGCCGCCGGCGAGGCCGGTGACGTGCAGTGGAACTTCGAAAAGTTCCTGGTCGCACCGGGTGGAGAAGTAGTCAACCGATTCCGTCCGCAAACGGCGCCTGATGCGCCTGAGGTGATCGCGGCGGTCGAGGCTGTGCTACCGAATTAGCCGATCGGCGCGTCGAATTGACGCTTGCTGTCCGCGTGTATGTCACCATCTGGACATCTGACATCGTCAAAATTGTGCTGTGTCTGGGAAGTTGATCGTTTCGGTCTCCGGAATTTGCGAACGCACATTGGGCGACGTCGCCGAATTCTGCGAGAAAATGGACAACCGGTCTGTACCGGTGTCGTTACTGGTCGCGCCGCGGTTGAAGGGCGGCTACCGGCTGGATCAGGATCCCGTCACCGTCGAGTGGCTGGCCGGCCGACGCGCCGCCGGCGACGCGATCCTGCTGAACGGATATGACGACGCGGCGACCAAGAAGCGTCGCGGTGAGTTCGCCACGCTGCCTGCGCACGAGGCCAATTTGCGTCTGATGGCCGCAGACCGGGTGCTCGAACATCTCGGACTGCGCACCCGGCTCTTCGCGGCGCCGCGATGGACTGCATCGCCTGGAACCGTTACAGCATTGCCGCGCAACGGGTTCCGTCTTCTCGCCGATCTGCATGAGATCACCGACCTGGTCCGCCAAACGACGGTGCGGGCACGGGTACTCGGCATCGGCGAAGGATTCCTGTCCGAGCCGTGGTGGTGCCGGATGCTGGTGCTGTCAGCCGAGCGCGTGGCGCGCCGCGATGGCGTCGTCCGGGTCGCGGTCGCGGCCAGTCACCTGCGCAAACCCGGCCCGCTGCAGGCGATGCTGGACTCGGTGGATCTGGGGCTGCTGCACGGCTGCGAACCGGCCGTGTACCAGTGGCGGGCCGATCAGGCCGTTCTCAACGCAGCCTGACCCGTCAGGTCGCTACTGTGTAGCGCCATGAGCGATACCCAAGCTGATGTCATCATCGTCGGGGCGGGCCTGGCCGGCCTGGTGGCCGCCTGCGAGGTGGTGGATCGCGGCAAGCGGGTGCTGATCGTGGACCAGGAGAACGGCGCCAACCTCGGCGGGCAGGCGTTCTGGTCGTTCGGCGGCTTGTTCTTCGTCGACAGCCCGGAGCAACGTCGGCTGGGTGTGCACGACAGTCACGAACTGGCGCTGCAGGATTGGCTTGGCACGGCGGCATTCGACCGCCAGGAAGACTATTGGCCGCGGCAGTGGGCGCACGCCTACGTCGATTTCGCGGCAGGCGAGAAGCGCAGCTGGCTGCGCGCCCGGGGATTGAAGATCTTCCCGCTGGTCGGCTGGGCCGAGCGCGGCGGCTACGGCGCGCAAGGGCACGGCAACTCAGTTCCGCGCTTTCACATCACCTGGGGAACCGGGCCGGCGATCGTCGAAATCTTCGCCCGCCGGCTGGTCGAGCATCCAAACGTGCGGTTCGCCCACCGGCATCAGGTTGACGAGCTGATCGTCGACGGCGCGGCGGTCACCGGAGTCCGGGGCACGGTGCTGGAGCCGTCATCCGAAGCCCGCGGCGTCAAATCTTCGCGAAAAGCGATCGGGGAGTTCGAATTTCGTGCCCAGGCGGTGATCGTCACCAGCGGTGGTATCGGCGGAAACCACGATATGGTGCGGGCGAACTGGCCGACCCGGATGGGCCGGGCGCCCGAACGGATGCTCGCCGGCGTTCCCGCGCATGTCGACGGCCGGATGATCGCGATCACCGAGAAGACCGGCGCGCGGGTGATCAACCGGGACCGGATGTGGCACTACACCGAGGGCATCACCAACTACGACCCGATCTGGCCGATGCACGGCATCCGCATCATCCCCGGGCCGTCATCGCTGTGGCTGGACGGCGCCGGCAAGCGGTTGCCGGTGCCGTTGTACCCAGGCTTCGACACCCTCGGAACGCTGGAGTACATCGCGAAGTCGGGCTTCGACTACACCTGGTTTGTGTTGAACGCCAAGATCATTGGCAAGGAATTCGGCTTGTCCGGTCAGGAACAGAACCCGGACTTGACCGGGCGCAGCGTGCGCCAGCTGCTGGCGTCGCGGGCCGGATCCGGCGCGCCCGGCCCGGTGCAGGCCTTCGTCGACAAGGGAGTCGACTTCGTCACCGCAAACTCCTTGCGCGACTTGGTGGCGGCGATGAACGCCCTGCCCGACGTGGCGGCGCTGGACTATGCGACGGTTGCCGACGAGGTCACCGCCCGCGACCGCGAGGTGGTGAACAAGTTCACCAAGGACGGCCAGATCACCGCTATCCGCGCTGCCCGTGAGTATCTGGGCGACAAGATGGGCCGAGTCGTCCCTCCGCATCCCCTGCTCGATCCGAAGGCCGGGCCGCTGATCGCCGTCAAGCTGCACATCTTGACCCGAAAGACGTTGGGCGGGTTGGAAACCGACCTGGATTCACGAGTGCTCAAGGCCGACGGAACCCCGCTCGACGGGCTCTACGCGGCCGGCGAGGTGGCCGGATTCGGCGGCGGCGGTGTGCATGGCTACCGGGCGCTGGAGGGAACGTTCCTGGGCGGCTGCATCTTCTCCGGTCGTGCCGCGGGCCGCGGTGCGGCCAGCGACATCGGCTAGCCCCCGAGCGTGAAGCTAGCCGCACACTCGTCGGCGATATCGCCTAGAAGGTGACCGCGCTTTCTTCAGGAAGCACCTGGAAGTCCGCGCTGGTCATCTCGCTGAGCCGCCCGTAGTAGATACCGCGCGCCTCTGGGGCGACGACGGCCTGGTGGATGGGCACCGCGCGGGTCGGCGCCACCGCCCGCAGGTAATCCACCGCCTCGGAGATCTTCATCCAGGGTGCGGCAGCCGGCGTGGCGAGGACGTCGACCGGCTCGTCCGGAACGAACAGCGCATCGCCGGGATGCATGAAGCGTGCGGGGTGCTCGCCGTCGCCGACGAGGTACGAGATGTTATCTATCACAGGGATTTCCGGGTGGATGACGGCGTGCCGGCCGCCGACCGCGCGGATGGTCAGCTCGCCGACCGACAGTTCGTCGCCGACGTGCACCGCGCGGCACGGCACGCTCAGCTGCTCGGTGGTCTGCGGGTCGGCGTAGAGCGCGGCGCCCGGATTGCCGTCCAGCAGGGCGGGCAGTCGCTCTTGATCCACGTGGTCAGGGTGCTGATGGGTGATCACGATCGCGGATAGCCCGGTGATGCCCTCGAATCCGTGCGAGAAATTTCCCGGGTCGAACAGCACCGTGGTGTGGCCGAAGTCGGCGAGTACGCAGGAATGGCCGAAATGCGTGAGTTGCATGTCTACGATTGTGCGCTCATGGGGGCCCTGGTATGCGCCTAGTGTTGGCGGCGACGCTGATCGCGGGCGGCCTGCTGGTGACATGCGTGTCGACGTCCGGTTTCGCCGTCGCGGACCCGGAGACCTGTCCGCCGGTGTGCGACAAGATTCCCGACACGGCCTGGATCCCCTCGTCCGCGATACCGCTGAACGCCACCTACCATTGGCCGTCGCCCGCCGGGTTGGCCGTGCCGATGACCGGTGGCGCGACGCCGCGGTTCCGGTTCGAGGAGGTCTGCGCGACGCCGGCCTTCCCGCAGGACACCCGCAACTCCGCGGTCGCGAGCCGGGTTGCGGTCGACAAACCCCCGGGCCAATGGCAGCTGCGGGCCGAGGTGGTGCACTGGCGGGGTGACACCGCACGCGGCGGCCAGAGCGCGACATCGGTGTTCGACATCGCCGCAGCGGCGTTGCGCGGCTGCCAACTGGGTGTTTCCGGCGAGTCGCCGTCGGTGACCGTCGACGAGCCGAACCGGCTGACCGCGGTGGTCAGCGGGCCGGTGATCATGCACACCTACCTGGTCGCGCACCCGGAAAACAGCACGATCAGCGAGCTGACCCTGTGGGCGTCGGACCCTGTCCAGCTGCCCTGGCCGATCATCTCCGACGCCCAGGTGCTGGACGCGATGTCCTCGTCGCTATGCGCGGCCTACCTTGGCTCGTGCTAGCACGACGGCCGGGGTGCCGACCGGTAGAGTTGGCGCCGAGCAGCCAGACAGTAGGAGGAGTGCGGGTGGCCCGGGTGGTTGTGCACGTAATGCCCAAGGGTGAGATTCTCGACCCGCAGGGCCAGGCGATCGTCGGCGCACTGGGCCGGCTTGGACATGCCGGTATCTCAAATGTACGGCAAGGCAAGCGGTTTGAGCTCGAAGTTGACGACAGTATCGATGACTCGACGCTGGCTGAGATCGCCGAGTCGCTACTGGCCAATACCGTGATCGAAGACTGGACCGTAAGCCGAGAACCGCAGTGACAACGCGGATCGGCGTCATCACCTTCCCCGGAACGCTCGACGACGTGGACGCCGCCCGTGCAGTCCGTGCCGTCGGCGCCGAGGCGGTCAGCCTGTGGCACGCCGACGCCGACCTCAAGGGTGTCGACGCGGTGGTGGTGCCCGGCGGATTCTCCTACGGCGACTACCTGCGCTGCGGCGCCATCGCGAAATTCGCCCCGGTGATGGGGGAAGTGGTCGCTGCCGCAGACCGCGGATTGCCGGTATTGGGAATCTGCAACGGTTTTCAGGTGCTCTGCGAGGCTGGGCTGCTGCCCGGGGCGCTCACCCGCAATGCCGGTTTGCATTTCGTCTGCCGCGACGTGTGGCTAAGGGTGGCATCGACGTCGACGGCATGGACGTCTCGGTTCGAGGCCGATGCCGATCTGCTGATCCCGTTGAAGTCCGGTGAGGGCCGCTACGTGGCCTCCGCCGATGTGCTCGACGAGTTGGAAGGTGAGGGCCGCGTAGTGTTTCGCTACCACGACAACCTCAACGGTTCACTGCGCGACATCGCCGGAGTCAGCTCGGCCAATGGTCGTGTCGTCGGGCTGATGCCGCACCCCGAGCACGCTATCGAGGCGTTGACCGGGCCGTCCGACGACGGGCTGGGCCTGTTCTATTCGGCGCTGGACGCCGTCCTCGCCGCCTGAGCCGCGGCTAGCGCAGCGCGTGCTCGGCCATCAGGCCGACCGTGCTGTTGCCGACTGAAAACCCTGCGGCGCTACGTAATTCGCTGAACGCCGCAGTCAGCGCATCGGTTGCCTCATGTGGGTCATTGAAGGTCTCGTCGTCGGTGAGCACCGCGATGCCGAGCTGGTCGACATAGCTCCACACGGTGATGTTGACCGGAGCTCCCGGTGACAGCACACCCGTCGAGTAGATCTCGCTGACCGGGGCACCGCCGAAGTGGCCACGCTCACGAGGCCCGACCACGCTGGACACCGCGACGTTCATCATCTTGTTCGGCGCATCGCGGTGCCCGAGCCACCGGAATGCCGCCGGGGCGATCGCCGTCGGCAGGTAGCCCATCATCTGCCCGTACAGGCGTGGCCCGAGGATCTCGTGATCCTCCTTGGCGATCTTGGTCGCCAGCGCGACCAGCTGCGCGCGTTCGGCCGGGTCGGCGACATGCACCGGCAGCGAAATCGACAGGCCGCTGATCTCGTTGCCGCTCACGCGCTCGGACTTATCGGTGGCGGTCGGAACCGACGCGATGATCGGACGGTCGGCCTTGCCGTCATAGCGCAACAACAGCTCGCGTAGCCCACCGGCAGCCGTCGCCAAGATCAGATCATTGAGCGTGATGCCGAGGGCTTTCGCGGTCGCCTTGACGTCAGCCAGCCGAAGTGCGGCGGTGGCGAACCGGCGCTGCGGCGACACCACGTGGTTGAGGAAGGTCGGGGGCGCGTCGAATGCGTCCGCGAGGTCCGGGTGATCGCCGCGCTCCCGGGTGCGCCGGCGCACCCGGCTGAATCCTTTGGCAGCATCGCTGACTAGCCCGGGGAGCGCTGCGATTTGGCGGATGTGGTCGCGGCCTGCCGCGCGCAACAGGCCCGCCGTCGTCGGAGTGACGCCGGCCTCGTCGTTGTCCTGTTCATCGGTCGGTGCGTCCTTGAGGTCCATCGCGCGGGCCAGCAGATTGACCGAGGCGACGCCGTCGGCCAGTGCGTGGTGGATCTTGCCGATCAGGGCGAAGCGTCCGCCGGACAGGCCCTCGGCGACGTGGAACTCCCACAGCGGCCGGCTGCGGTCCAGCGGTGTGGACGCCACCTCGCCGACGACGGCGTCGAGCTCGCGGCGCCCGCCGGGCGCGGGCACCTGCACCCGGTGCAAGTGGTAGTCCAAGTCGACATCGCAGTTCTCCAGCCACATCGGATGGTGCAGCCGCCAGGGGATGTCAACGAGCTTGTAGCGCAACGGTTCCAACAGATGCAGGCGCCGGCGAAGGTGGTACCGAAAGGCGTCGAAGCTGAACTCGCCGTCGCCGCCGGACGGGTCGACGATCGCCACCTTCAGTGTGTGCGTGTGCAGGTTGGGCGTCTCGCTGTACAGCAGCATGGCGTCCATGCCGTTGAGTCTTTTCACGCCCACCTCCGCGCCGACGTGTTCATGCAAGCACCAACGAGATGGCGTATTCGCCGAAATCGCAGATTCGCCGTCGGCAGCTCAGGAGTCGGATGTCAGCCCAGGATCGGGAACCGGCGGTGCTTGGCCAACCGGTCCAGCGCGGCCTGCATCACCGAACGGACGTACTCGTCCACCTCGGCGACGTCGGGGTCCTTGCCGAATTGCTCGGTGATGTCGATCGGCTCGAGGACCTCGGTGACGACCTTCGATGGCAGCGGAACATTCGGCGGGAAGATCACGCTCAAGCCGAACGGAAAACCGAAGCTGACCGGCAAAATGTCCATCCGAGCTTTGGTCAGGCCGAGTTTGCGGGCCAACCAATTGCCGCGGGTCAAGAACAGTTGGGTTTCCTGGCCGCCGATCGACACCGTCGGCACGATCGGAACGCCGGCCTCGATAGCGGTCCGGACGTAGCCGGTGCGGCCGTTGAAGTCGATGGTGTTCTCACTGAACGTTGGTCGGTAGGAGTCGTAATCCCCACCCGGGAACACCAGCACCACCGCGCCCGAATGCAGTGCTACGGCGGCATTCTCGCGGCTGGCCTCGATGACGCCGAGGCGACGCAGCACTCGTCCAACGGACCCATGAAGATGCCGTAATGGCCGAGCGTGTAGACGGGTCGGTCGTAGCCGAACTCGTCGTAGAAGGCCGGCGAGAAGATGAAGACGTCGGGAGTCAGCATCCCGCCGGAGTGGTTGGACACCACCAGCGCCCCGCCAGATCGCGGAATGTTGTCGATGTTGCGGACCTCGGCGCGGTGATACCGCTTGATCAACGGTCCGACGGTGTTCGCGATCTGCTTGGTGAATTCCGGATCCCACTTGGCCGTCTCGCGATTCTTCGGCGCTTCGCCATGTGAGAGCCCTCGCGGTTGCCGGTCAACGTTAGCAGCATGTTACTCTCATTTTTCGAGAATGCCATATTCACTTGCTGAAGGCCGAGATGAATCAGGGGACGAATGACGGAGAAGGTTCTTGTCACAGGCGGTTTCGGCCTGGTCGGCTCGCAGACCGTACGCCGGCTGGCCGCCGACGGCCACCGCGTGGTCGCCACCGACCTCGGCACCCCCGCCCAGCGCAAAGCCGCCGACCTCGCTGCCCGCCAACGCCGAGGCGCAGCTGGGCCAACCTCACCGACCAGCACGACGTTGACCGGCTGCTCGCAGAGGTGTCGCCGACGGTGATCGTCCACTTGGCCGCGGTGATTCTGCCGCCGGCCTATCGCCACCCCGAACTCGCGCGTCGCGTCAACGTCGACGCGACCGCGGCGCTGCTGCGCGCCGCAGAGGCAAGCGCACATCCGCCGCGCTTCGTGTTGGCCTCCAGCAACGCGGTCTACGGGTCCCGCAATCCGCATCGTCACCCCGAGCGGCTGCGCGCCGACTCCCCGCTGCGGCCGGCGGACCTCTACGGCGCCCACAAGGTGGCGGCCGAAAACCTCGTCCGGGCTTCGAGTTTGGAGTGGGTGATCCTGCGCCTCGGCGGAGTGATCAGCGTTGAGCCAGGTGCGATGCCGTTCACCGGCGACGCCTTGTTCTTCGAAAGCACGCTGCCGACCGACGGGCGCATCCACACCGTCGACGTCCGGGATGTTGCGGCCGCGTTCGCCGCCGCAACGACGGCCGACGTCGCCGGCGAAACTCTGCTGATCGCCGGCGACGATTCGCATCTGCTCCGGCAGAAGGAGGTCGGGTTGGCGCTGGCCGCGGCCAGGGGGTTGTCGAACGTCCTGCCCGCCGGCCGCCCCGGTGATCCCGACAGCGACGAAAACTGGTTTGTCACCGATTGGTTGGATACCGCCCGCGCACAGCAGGCGTTGTCGTTCCAGCACCACTCGTGGCCGGACATGCTCGCGGAGATGCGGGCCATCGTCGGGTGGAAGCGCTATCCGATGTTCTTCGTCGGCGCCCGTCGTACGGCAGTTCCTGAAACGCCAAGCCGCGTATCGCGACACGCCGGGCAGCTACGCCGACCCGTGGGGTGCGATCAGATCCCGGCTCGGCGAACCTCGGCCCGACAGTAGCGACCACGCCCTCTGATCGATCTGGACTGGGTATCCCGCGCTCAGCACTGCCACCGTCGACGGTGGGGTGAGCACCGACGCGGAACCTTCGACCGGCCTGGCCATCAGTCGTCGATACGTGTAAGCATTTTCGTCGAAGACCGCGAGGTGATCGCCAACGACCACGGCCGCTCCGTCGTCTGCGTCGACGAATACCCCATCGGGCAGGGCAGTCCACGGCATCTGATGCGATGCGGCTCGTTCGCTGTGCAGCACGTTGTCCATGTCTTTGGCGTAAGGCATTGCCCCGCCATGGTTCTCATGCCACAGCTGCCGGTAGGCGTTGTACTCGCTGCGGCGGCATTCGGCGCAGGGGCGATGACCCGCGGCGAATGCAACCGCCTCGTCGAGAAAGAACAATTGCGTGTAGTGATTGGGTGCCCACTGTTCACAGTGACGACCTCTGAACTCCAAGGCGCAGGTGATCCAGGCCTTGCCTCGCGAGTTCCTGACGACGTCGCGGGCGCCGCGGCCTTCGTGCAGTCGACCCCGATTGCCCATCCATGCTCCGCGGCCCGCGACGGCAATGATGTCGCCGCGGGGCGAAACCCGGTTGCGTGCAGGCGTCATTCGACGCCTTCGAGATCCAACAGCGCGCGTTTGGCGGTCGGCTCCGCCGCGGTAGCCGCCCATGGTGCCATCGGAGCGGACGACCCGGTGGCACGGCACCACGACCGGGATGGGGTTGGTCGCGCACGTAGTCCCGACGGCGCGAACGGCCTTGGGTGAACCCGAAAGTCGAGCCAGGGTGCCGTAGCTGGCGGTAGTGCCGTAGCCGATGTCGACAGCCAGGTGACCGAGGACCACGCGGCGAAATCCCTTGGAGAGCTGCCAATCCAGGGGAATATCGAAGGCGTGACGACGTCCGGAGAAATACTCGTCGAGTTGACTGCGCCACGGCGTCCAGGCGGGCGGGGGCGTACAGCAATCGGGAGCTGATCCGGTCGGACAGGTTCTGCAGGACGGCGTCATGGCCTTCGTTGCCGAACGCCACCCGCACCAGCCCGATTGGCGTCGCGGCGATCAGCAGCGAGCCGACCGGGGAGTCGACCGTCCGATACGCGACGTCGAGCAGGTCGTCGTCTTCAGCGGCGGCCGCCAGACGGGCGTGCAGCCGGGTGAGGTCGTCACTGTCGACCGGATATAGCGCGGCGAGGTCAATGGTGGTCATCGGCGAACTCCGTTGTGAGGTCATGCGAATAGCTGCGCCGCAGGGTGGCGATGCCGTCGGCGGCCGCGCGGCGGGCGGCGGCGGCGCTGCTGTCGAGAAGCGTGGCGATCTCGGCGTAGGGCAGCCCGGCCAGGTAGTGATAGGCCACCGCCTGACGTTGCTTGGTGGGCAGGGCGGCAACCGCTTCGGTGAGCTCGAAGTGGTCGTCGGCGTGACTCGGCGATGGCGCGGTCCGGTGTGTCCGGCACGGGTATGGCCCGTCGGGCCGAGGCGCGGGTGATGTCGATCGCCTTGCGGTGGGCGATCGTTACGAGCCACGCCTCGACGTTGGCGTCGGCCGGCAGCTCGGGGTAGGCCTTCATCGCCGCCAGGAAAGTGTTCGACCAGGCGTCGTCAGCGTCGGCGTGGCCGAGGACCGCGCGCATCACCCGCAGCACGGTGGCACCGTGCTGGGCGACGACGTTTTCGAACGGCGGCTTCATACCTGTTACCAAAGTGCTTGCGGTGCAACGGGTACGGCCTTCTCCAGCTCGAGGAGGCGTTGCTTGCGGTCCAGGCCGCCGGCGTATCCGGTGAGTTTGCCGGTGGATCCGACCACACGATGGCAGGGGATGAAGATCGACAACGGATTGTGGCCGACGAATCCTCCGATAGCGCGTGGGCTGACGTCGCCACCGATCTTGCGGGCCAGCGCACCGTATGTCGTGGTGCGGCCGTACGGGATCTCGGTGACCAGCTGCCAGAGCCGACGGGCCCGTTCGCTGCCAAGGGGATTGAGCGGCAGATCGAATTCCTGGCGCTCGCCGGCAAAGTATTCGCGCAGCTGCGCAATCGCCTCAGCGAATCCGTGGTCGTCGCGCGGCTCGACCCGCGGCCCGAAGTTCGCCTGGTCCGGCCGGGTCCAGTGTCCCGGGTAGTACAGACCGGTCAGGCCGTCGTCGTCGCGCACCAGGGTCAGTGGTCCGATCGGTGAGTCGATGACGACGTGACGAGGCGACGTCGTGGTGGCTGCGGTGGACATGAGGCCTCCGGTGTTCGTTGGAACTGTTGTCTACCCGGTAGACGTCTGGCCCGCGGCGTTTGTGAGCTTTGCCGCCAAATCGAGCAGATCGGTCGCGACGACCGTCGGCTGCGGCAAGCCCGGAAGCGGCAATGCCGCGTTGCCGGGCCGGGTGATCAGTGCCCCGCTGAATCCGACCGATTGGGCGCCGATGGTGTCCCAGACGTGGGCGGCCACCATCATGCAGTCCGCCGGGGATACGGCGAGCTGCTCGCAGGCGTGCAAGTACACCGCCGGCGCGGGCTTGAACGCTCGACAGCTCTCGACGCTGAGCTGTCGCTCGAACAGGTGGCCCAACCCGGCGTGTTCCAGCGGGCTGGGCCCGTCCGGGTTGGGCGGCGAATTGGTCAGCGTGACCAGACGAAATCCGTTGTCGAGCAGGGCCGTCAGACCGTCTTCAACATCCGGGTGGGCCGGCATAGTCAGCATGGCGTGCTTCAGGCCCTGCACGTCGTCGTCGGTGACCGCCAGGCCGTGTGTGGTTGCCAGCATCCGCAAGATTCCCTGGCCGAGCGTGAAGAAGTCGACGTAATGGCCCGACAAGGTCGCCGTCATCGAGTACATGACCAGTTGATTGAACCACTCTCGCATCGCCGCAGAATCGCCGAATATGCGCGCGAAAACCGGTGCTATGGAATCGATGTCGATCAGCGTCTCGTTGACGTCGAACACGAGAACTGACGGTGCGGCGGTCATTCGTCCATCATCTAGCGCTCACTCCACAACGACCACCATTTTCCCGCCAGCTTCTCCGGCCTCCATCACTCGATGCGCTTCGCGGATGTCGTCGAAGGAGAACACCCGTTCCGGGGCGGCTTCGAGTTGGCCGGCGGCCACCTGCGCTGCGATGTCTTGTAGCGGCACATCGGACAACGGGAAGCCGGGGCTGCCAAACACGAAGCTGCCGAAGAAGGACCAGTTCACCCCACTCGCCATTCGCAGCAATGGGTTGAAGTCGCCGATCGGGTCCAGGCCGCCCAGCCACCCGGCCAGGCATGCGGTGCCGTCGCGGCGAAGCATGTCCAACGAGTCCAGGATCGTGCTGTTGCCGACCAGGTCGAGGACCGCGTCGATCTGCTTGGCTTCGGCGATGCCGGCCGCCAGCGTCGGTGACTCCAGTTCGGCCCGTGCGACGCCGAGCGATTCCAGCATGCCGAAACGCTCCCGCTTGCGCGCGGTTGCTATCACACGTGCACCGGCCGCGACTGCCATCTTGACCGCGGCCTGGCCGAACGATGAAGTCGAGCCGCGAATGACGATGGTTTGTCCAGCGGACAGTTTGAGATTGCGGAACAGGCACGTCCACGCTGTCGCAAACGTTTCCGGCAGAGCCGCTAACTGTGACCAGGGCAGATCGGACTCGATCAGGGCGACGTTGGCCGCGCGTACCCGGGTGTACTCCGCGTAGCTGCCGTTGATGGTTCGCCCGAGGCCACCCATCAATGCGGCGACTTTGGCGCCGACCGGAAACTCTCCGCCCGGACATGCGTCGACCACGCCGACGCATTCGATGCCGCTGACTTCGGCGGCCTCGGCCCATTCGCCTCGGCGCATGTGCAACTCGGCGTGGTTGATGCCAAACGCGCGGACCTTGATGACCACTTCGCCGTCTTTGGGCAGCGGTTTGGGGATGTCGGTGTAGACCAGGCTGTCGAGGCCGCCGAACTTCTCTAAGACGATGGCCCGCATGGTTTCCGCGCCCGGTCTTTCGCGCACCACAGCGGGCGCCGTGGGCTGGGTGGCAGTGCTGGGCTGAGGTGATTTCGCAGCGGACATGATGTGCTTTCCTTTGCGTCTACACGTACTGGGATGCGTCACCCATTATTATGGGTGCAGCAGCCCATTTTTGTCCACGGCACCGGGGAGCGACTCAGCCCGTTGGCTTCCGAGGTCCGGATCTGCGGCGCTTGGGAGTGGACGCGAATGACCGGACGTATTCGACAGCTGCGCTAAGTGCGGCACGCAATGGTTCAGCGTCATCGGTGACGAAGGTGACCAAGGCGCCACCCTGATGAGCGGTGACCAGTGAGACCGCGAGGTGACGTGGATCGGCGTCCGGCCGTAGGTCGCCGCGGCGGCGCATTTCGGTAAGACCGCGCTGGAACAAATCGATCCACTGGTCGTAGCCGTCGGCGAGATCGCCGTGGATTTCGGCGTCGGCCTCGACCAATTCCCCTGCGAGCGAGCCGTATACGCATCCGCCTTTACGGTAGACCGGGTCTAGTTCGGCAAGGGTAGCCGCGACCCAGGCGTCCAGCGCCGCGAAGCTGTCCAGCGCGCCCAGTTGAGAGTGAAATTCTTGGACGTCACTGCGGCGTGCACCGATCACGTTGCGGGTCAGATCACGCTTGCCGTGGAAATAGTGCGAGATCTGTGAACCGCTGACGGCGGCCGCACCACGCACCTCGTCGATGCTGGTCCCGCCGATCCCGCGCTCGAATATCAGGCGGGCGGCCACGTCAATGATGCGTGCGCGGGTCGCCCGGCCCTTGCGGGTCAGCCGTGATGTGGCGTCGTCAGACAACGGTGCCGCCCCTTTCGGCGATCGTCACGAGGGTCGCGCGCTGGTGCGCCTGCCGCGTGGACGACGCGCTGGGCGCGGCACCCGCTCCGCGGGAGCAGTGGCGAACATCCGCAAGTAATTGACTGCGAATCGGACAGCATCGGCGTGCGGCCACTCCGCCCGGTAGGTGAAGGCCAGCGTTGCGCCACCCTGATGGGCGCTGACGATGACCAGCGCCAGACGTCGCGGGTCCGCATGGGCGGCGACGATGCCACGATCTTTCATCCGTTGGATCGCCTTCTCCAGCAACTCAATCCACTGCCAGTAACCTGACGCTAATGTCTCGCGCGTTGCGCTGTCGGATTTAGCGAGTTGTCCGGCCAGCGCGTGGTAGGTCGGCGTGCCGGAATAGCCGATGCGCCGCAGGTAACGCATGTTGAGATCGATCCATCGCTCGAAGTCATCGAACGTATCCAGCGCACCGAGTTTGGGCTGGCGATGAAAGTCCAGCACGACGTGTGTCTGGCGGACGACGACCGCGCGGATCAGCGCTTGCTTGTCGGTGAAGTAGTGGGCGAGTTGCGATCCGCTCACCGATGCCGCCTTGCGCAGCGCGTCCATGTTCAGCGTCGAGAGACCCTCGCGGAGGATGAGTTCCGCGGCGACCTTCGCGATCCGGTCGCGAGTTGCCCGGCCCTTGGCCGTCAGGCGCCGCTCGTCCTGCAGCTCGGCTTGGACCATAGCGTCAGGTTAGCCCGCCGACGCGCCCGATTATGGGACGTTTATCCCATACGGTCAGTCCGTGTTTCGTTAAGCAGCTGAATGCACTTTGGTTAAGAAAGCGCGTATCAGCCCCGCAACCTCGTCGAGCGCCGACTCGAGCAGGAAGTGCCCGCCGTCGAGAAGATGGATCTCGGCATCGGGCAGGTCGTCGGCGAATGCCTCGGCTCCTGCGGGGCCGAAGATCTCGTCACCGCGCCCCCAGACCGCGAGCAGCGGCACGCTGCAGGAGCGGAAGTATTCATGGACGCTGGGATACATCGGCGAATTGGTGGCGTAGTCGCGAAACAGCTTGAGTTGTATTTCGTCGTTGCCCGGCCGCGAGAGCAGTGCATAGTCGTGATGCCAAGTTTCGGGACTCACCAGCGTCTCGTCGGGCACACCGGTCAGGTATTGCCAGCGGGTAGCGTCCAAAGTGAGGAATTGCCGCACCGGCGCCTCGTTTTCGGGGGTTGGCTGGTCCTGATACGCACGCACCGTCTTCCAGAAGCTCTCGACGAAGCCGGCGTCGTAGGCGTTGCCGCTCTGGCTGATGATCGCGGTGATCGCAGACGGGTTGTGTAGCGCCAGACGCCAGCCGATCGGCGCCCCGTAATCCTGCACATAGATCGCGTACCGGTTGATGCCTAGGCTGTGTAGCAGGCCCTCGGTCAACTCGGTGAGCGCATCGAAGGTGTAGTCAAAGTCCTCGGCCGATGGTGCATCCGAGAGGCCAAAGCCCAGATGGTCCGGCGCAATCACGTGATAGCGATCGGCCAGCGCGGGAACCAGGTCGCGGAACATGTACGAGCTGGTCGGGAATCCATGCAGCAGTAGCAGCGCGGGCGCCTCCGGGTCGCCGGCCTCGCGGAAGAACAGTCGGTGACCGGCAACCGTGGCGTAGCGATGGTGGACGACTGGCATGAGATTCCTCCTGCGGCGTTTCCTCGACCAATCGTTTTGGGATGGTCAACCCATTATGCACTGAAATGGCATTCTGGCAACAGTCGATGGGAGCCGTTGACCGGCCTGCCGACACGACCATATTATGGGCTGGACATCCCATTCTTATCGGACGCGAGCAAGGGGCGGGTATTGATGGCTAATGCTCTGCAGGACAAAACGATTCTCGTGGTCGGGCGCGGCAGTGGAATCGCACGTGCGGTAGCTTTGCGTGCGCGATCGGACGGCGCCCGGGTGATTGTGGCCGGACGTGATCGGGTGAAGCTCGCAAATTCCTATGACGACGATGGGATCAGCGCCGCGACGATCGACATCACCGACGACGAGTCGATCGCCGCGCTCGCCGGCCGGGTAGGCAGGGTGGATCATGTGGTGTCCACCGCGTCTGCTCGCGCCCGCGGAAAGCTGGCCGACCTGCAACGTCAGAGCCTGCAGCGATCGTTCGACACCAAGGTCATCGGCCCGACCATGCTCGCCAAACACTTTGCGTCTCAGATCAACCCGGGCGGCTCTTTCGTATTGTTCTCGGGTGTGCATGCCTTCAAGCACAACGTCGGCTATCTCGGCGTTGGCATCACCAACGGCGCTGTCGACTTCCTGACCCGTTGGCTCGCGGTTGAACTCGCGCCAATCCGGGTCAACGCGATTTCACCCGGCGTCATCGACACCGGCGCGTGGGACGCCATGGGCGAAGACGGGAAACACGATTACTTCGAGCACATCGCTGCGCAGAACCCGGCGGGGCGGATCGGGATGCCGGACGACATCGCGGCCGCGGTGTTGTTCGCGATGACCAATACCTTCATGACCGGTGTGACGTTGCGGGTGGACGGCGGCGAATCGCTGGTGTAGACAACCACAAAGGGCCTCGCGAGGAGTCGAAGTGGACACACTTGTCTCGGTGAACGTGGGCACTCCCAAAAGTGTCCAGTGGAAAGACAAGACGGTCTACACGTCTATCTGGAAGACCCCGGTCGACGGACCGGTGATGGCCCGACATCTCAACCTCGACGGCGACAAGCAGGGGGATCTGGCCAGTCACGGGGGCGAACACCGTGCGGTGATGGTGTACCAGACCGAGTCCTACGACTTCTGGAAGACCTACCTACACCGAGACGACCTCGAGCCAGGCGCGTTCGGCGAGAACTTCACCGTCACCGGCCTCGCCGACGCCGAAGTCTGCATCGGCGACCGCTACCAGATCGGCAACGCCGAATTCGAGGTCACCCAGCCGCGGGTCACCTGCTATCGCGTCGGTTTACGGTTGAACGAACCCGATATGCCCAAGTTGCTTGTGTCACAACACCGTCCAGGATTCTATTTTCGAGTCATCAAAGAAGGACACGTTCGTGCCGGCGACGACATCGTGCTGACCCGGCGCGGTCGCCACCGGCTCAGTGTCGCCGATGTCGACGCGTTGATGTACCTGCCGAATCGCAACATCGACCAGCTCCGCCGCATCGTCGATCTCCCAGCGCTCAGCCGAGGTTGGGCGCGGACATTCGAAAACCTGCTCGCTGAACACGAAGGCTCGCCGGGCAGTTCTGCGCCGGCGATCGGAGTTGAGCCGGGGTGGAACGGCTTTCGCCCACTGCGAGTCAGCTCAGTATGCCGAGAAACTCCACAGGTGTTGTCGATCCGACTCGAAGCCGTCGACGGTGACGCGCTGCCGCGGCCACTTCCCGGTCAATATCTGACGGTGCGGGTTCCAGACGCCGCCGAACCGGCACCGATGCGCAGCTACTCCCTCTCGGGCGATCCCGTCGCGGGGGACTATCGGATCAGCGTGAAGCGTGAAGACCACGGTTTGGTGAGTGGATGGTTGCACTCCCACATCGAGCCAGGGTCAGTCCTGCAGGCCGCTGCCCCGCGGGGCGAGTTCTGCCTGACCGACGGCGACACTCCGGTGGTGTTGATCTCGGCGGGAATCGGCGTCACGCCGGTGCTGGCGATGCTGTACGCGCTGTCGGCGGCGCAGAGCAGGCGCGGCATTTGGTGGCTGCACACCACACGCAATCCGGAATCCCAATCCTTCGCAACCGAAGTCGCGAGCTTGATCGAGTCCCTGCCGCGCGCTCGCCAGCAGGTGTTTTACACGCAGACGCGGGGCCGGCCGGATCAGTCGATGATCACTGCACTGAAGTTGCCGGCCGACGCAGAGGCATACCTATGCGGCCCAACCCAATTCATGGCCGACATGCGCGACGCGCTAGTCGCCGCGGGACTCCGCCCGAAGCGCATTCGCAGCGAATTGTTCGGCGCCCTGCCGTCCATCAACCCAGGCGTCGTTGGCGGGGGACCGCGCACCGCGCCTCACCCGCCGGCCGGCCGGCTCGGGACCGGTCCGCCGATCACGTTTGCCCGCAGCGGACTGACAGTCGAATGGTCATCCGGCTACCCCAGCATCCTGGATCTGGCCGAAGCCTGCGACGTGCCAACCCGTTTCGCCTGCCGGAGCGGAGTCTGTCATGTATGCGAGACCAAAATCGTGGACGGCAGCATCACCTATGTTCAGGCGCCGCTGGAAGCGCCCGGACCCGACGCGGCGCTCATCTGCTCGGCCGTGCCGCGAACCGGCCTGGTGCTCGATCTGTAGCCGGACGGCCCGTTACGGGCTCAGCGCGACCGATGCCTCAGCGGTGTAGCACAGGAACGTCAGGGTCTCCTGCATATACAGCTGCACGGTCTCGGCATCATGCGACAGGTAGCCGATCGAGACGTCGGTGCCCAGCTGCAGGTCGAAGTCGCCGCCGCGGGTGGTCAGCACGAAGGCGCCGTCGATGGCCGGTGCCCAGATGATGTCGTTTTCGACCAGCCGGCGGATGTGCTCGCGAATCGGGTAGCCGTGCTCGGTCGTCTCGCTGACTTTGGTGTAAGCGTCCGCCGACAGCAGGACCGCGTACGGGCCTTCCACACCGGCCAGCCTCAGGCTGGACAGCGCCTGCGATATGACGTCGGGGAACTCGCGAATGTCCTTGGGCAGCGTCAGCGCCGGGTTGGAGCTGCTGCTGCGGATGCCGTCGATCAAGGCGTCGCTGTAGCCCTCGAAGATGGCACGGTCTTCGGCGAACGCCAGCTTCTTGGCCGCGGCCTTGACCGGATCCCAGTCGGAGTCCTGCGCGCCGCGCTCCACGTTGTCGATCTCCGAGCGCGACAGTGTGAACGGAACCCGAAGCCGTACAAGCGGTTTGCTGGCGCGCAGGTGGCTGATCACGCCGTCGGAGGGCGGCTTGACATCGAGCAGCCGCCCGGTGCTGACCGCGGCGGCGGCCGGCCCAGCCGATTCACTGACGTCGACGACCCGTCGGCCGGCGATGTGGCGCTTGAAAGTCCGCCTCGCCTCCAATTCGATTTCTTCCCAAGCCTCTTCGGTGATTGGAGCGAGATCGCGGTAGAGGTTGTTCATTGCGGGGTTCCTTTCAAACTGCCGATCGCCAACGAGCCATCCGCGGATGAGTTGAGTATTGCCTGGGCGGCTGCCGGTGAGCTCGGCAGCGCCGGCGGGTCGTCGAGGAAGTCGACGGTGGGTGAGAAGAACAGCCCCCCGGTGACCGCGGTGGAGAAGTCCAGAATCCGGTCGGTGTTGCCGGGGGGATCACCGAGAAACATGTTGTGCAGCATCTGCTCGGTGACCTGCGGCGTGCGCGAGTAGCCGATGAAGTAGGTGCCGAATTCGCCCTTGCCGAGCTCGCCGAACGGCATGTTGTGCCGCACGATCTGGCGCTGGGCGCCGTCATCGTCGGTGATGACGTTCAATGCGATATGGGCGTTGGCCGGCTTCTCGTCGTCGCCGAACTCGATGTCTTCCAGTTTGGTTCGGCCGATCACGTGCTCCTGCTCGGTGACCGGCAGCGAATCCCACGCCGCCATGTCGTGCAGGTACTTCTGTACGTGCACGTAGGACGAGCCGGCGAATTCCGGGTCTTCGTCGCCGATCTCGGTTGCCGCGACCGCCGGCGCACCATTCGGGTTCTCGGTCCCGTCGACGAACCCGAGCAGATCCCGGTTGTCGAAGAACCGGAAACCGTGCACCTCGTCGACCACGGTCACCGCGCCGGCGATTGATTGCAGAATGCGGTTGGCCAGCTCGAAGCAGACGTCCAACGTCTCGGCCCGGACATGGAACAACAGATCGCCCGGTGTGCTCGGCGCGGTGTGCCGCGGGCCGTCCAGTGCGACGAACGGGTGCAGTTCGGCCGGTCGCGGACCCTCGAACAACCGGTCCCAGGCCTGCGAGCCGATCGAGGTGATCACCGACAGCTGTTTGGCGGGATCGCGGAATCCGACGGCGCGCACCAGCCCGGAAATGCCGGCCAGCGCATCGTGCACCGTCGCCTCGCCGCCCTCGTCGACGGTGACTACCAGGAAGATGGCGGCTGGTGTCAAGGGCGCGAGCACCGGTTGCGGATCGGGCACGTGTTCGACCCTAACGTTTCCGATGAGCCCGTGATGAAAAGATGGGTCTATGGTTGCCACGGCGCAAGGGCTGTGCGAATTCATCGACGCGTCCCCGTCGCCGTTTCATGTCTGTGCCACCGTGGCGTCCCGGTTGCGGGCGGCCGGCTACACCGAGCTCGCCGAGGCGGATGAGTGGCCACCCGCCGGCAAGTTCTTCATCGTGCGGGCCGGGTCACTGGTGGCCTGGAACAGCGGCGACGACGCCGGCGGTCGACCGTTCCGGGTCATCGGCGGCCACACCGACAGTCCCAACCTGCGAGTCAAGCAACATCCCGACCGTGAGGTCGTCGGCTGGCAGATGGTCGCGCTGGAGCCCTACGGCGGTGCCTGGCTGAACTCCTGGCTGGACCGCGACCTGGGTGTCAGCGGGCGACTGTCGGTGCGCGACGGCGCCGGCATCGCGCACCGGCTGGTCCGCATCGACGATCCGATCCTGCGCGTGCCGCAGCTGGCCATCCACCTGGCCGAGGACCGCACGTCGCTGACGCTGGATCCGCAGCGCCACGTCAACGCGGTGTGGGGCGCCGGCCGCGCAGCCCGATCGTTCATCGGCTATGTCGCCGAACGGGCCGGTGTCGATCCCGATGAGGTGCTGGGCGCCGACCTGATGACCCACGACCTGACTCCGTCGCGGCTGACGGGCATCGACGACCAGTTCGTCAGCGCGCCGCGGCTGGACAACCAAGCATCCTGCTACGCGGGTCTGGAGGCGTTTCTGGACGCCCGGCCCACCCAGCACCTGCCGGTGCTCGCGCTGTTCGACCACGAAGAGGTGGGGTCGACCTCGGATCACGGCGCCAACTCCGAGCTGCTGCTGGTCACGCTGGAACGCATCGAGCTGGCCCGTGGTGGCGGGCGCGCCGACTTTCTGCGCAGGCTGCCGGGATCCATGGTGGCCTCGGCGGACATGGCGCACGCCACCCACCCCAATTACCCGGAGCGGCATGAGCCGGGGCACCTGATCGAGATCAACGGCGGTCCGGTGCTCAAGGTGCATCCGAATCTGCGCTACGCCACCGACGGCCGCACCGCCGCGGCGTTCGCGCTGGCATGCCGACAGGCCGGCGTGCCGCTGCAACGTTACGAACACCGCGCCGACCTGCCGTGCGGCTCGACGATCGGTCCGATGACCGCGGCCCAGACCGGCATCCCGACCGTTGACGTGGGTGCGCCGCAGCTGGCGATGCACTCCGCGCGAGAATTCATGGGCGCCAACGATGTTCCCGCCTACGCGGCGGCGCTGCGGGCGTTCCTGGCGCCGGGCTGACCCGGTCCTTAGACGAAGACCGGCTCGTAACGGATCACGTTCTCCACGACGATGCCGTCGCGGGTGCGGACCCGGTCTATCCCGCGGATCTCGATCGGCCCGTTCGGTCCGGTCGCGTGCCCGACGTAGTGCAGGAAGAACAGCTCCTCGCCCTCGACGGCGCCGGCGGCCGCGGCGCTGTCGACGAGTTCGAGTCGCAGGTCCGGAGCGACGGCCAGCAGGTCGGCAATCTTCTGGGTGTACGCCGTGAATCCGCGTACCGGCTCGGCGTCGCCGGGCCAGTAGCCGACGATGTCCTCGGCCAGGATGTCCATCCCGCGGGACATGTCAGGCGCCGCCCAGAACGCGGCAAAAAGCTCCGCACTGAATCTCGGGGTCGTTGTGGCAGTGGCACTTAGGGCGTCGGTCATGGTTCCTCCAGGGTTTGTTTCGCGTTCGCTGAAGTCTTTCTCGGCGCGATGTCGCGGCACAATTACCTCGGAGGTCATCGCCATCGCCCCCTTCTTTTTTGCTTAACTTTTCATCCAACATACTCTACTACACCCTACCATACACATCTTCAGCTCGCCACTACTCCATCTACTCAAACAATCGCTACACTCCAACTCATCGCCACCACGCGTGCCCGAGCATCCGCTGGCAACCTTCGATTGGCTCCGGCGGAGATAGCCAGCGACGCCGGGCCCGGGAGGCTGCTGCCTTATTTGGCAGGTCGTATTCCTGGCTCGACCAGCGTCTGCGCAAAGGCCAGTTCGTGTGGCCCGACGGTACCGTGGTGCAGCCGTTGCGAACGCCAGGAGGGTACCGCCGCTTCACCTTGGAAATGATCAAGGACATTGCCCTGAGTAGCTACCGCCACGCTGGTTCAAGATAGACACGCTCAAGTCCACCCTCCTCCAGCTGGTTATAGCCGTCTATTGCGATACCGGTGAGATCCCCGTGGACCCGCGGTCCTGTAGTTCTTGCCACCGTTGCCGTTGTTCCTCGGTCTAGCGCCGGATGCTGCGGTCCAGGTGCTCCACTTCGTCGAGTCCAGCGCCCATCAGTATCCCAGTCGTTATCCGGACCAACCCGAGTTCCCCGCGCGATAACACCGTCGCGACAGGCTACACGCCGTGCTCAATCATCTGATTGTCCTTCTGTACAGCCTTTTTCGCGCTTTGCGCCATTGCTCGATCTCGCGCTGCCGAGCTAGCCGCCGACGCCGGGTTGGCCGGCGCCGCGGCTGCTCCACGCGGACGTCGCAGCAATGATGCGCGTGCCAAGGGATCTCGACCCGTCACGGTCGTACTCGATGCGCGCGAGCTCGCCGTCAAGCATGTCCTGCACGTGCTGCACCGCCGCCGCCGTATCAATGGTGCAGCCGTCGGTGTGCGCATTCCACGCCAAGCAGCGGATGATGCCGAGCAGCTCCCCCACAATCTTGTTCCAGTCGGGGCCACCTCGTTGGCAGGTTCGGGAGATGTGTCGTACGTACGTACCGGGCGGCGTGGGATGCGGTTGCCGCCGCCGCAATGCGCGGCAGGCGTCGTTGCTGCCGAGGCTAATGGCGGCCATTTCGGTCGAAGGACTCGTGTGCACAACATGCCTGGTCGATAGCGTCGACAGCATTCCCGACCAGAGAGTGCGAAGATGACCGTTTTGATGACCGGATTTCCCGGTTTCCTCGGCAGCGCGCTGCTGCCGGGCATCTTGGAGCGCACCGACAGCACGGCGATTTGTCTGGTGCAGCCGAAGTTCACCGGCTGGCAAAGCAACGGTGGACCAGCTCAGCGCTGCCGAGCCCGGCATGCGGGGGCGCATTCAGGTGTCCGAAGGCGACATCACCCAGCCCGGTTGGGCCTTCGCGCCGACGCCCTCAACGACGTCACCGAGGCGTGGCACCTCGCGGCGGCGTACGACCTGGCGGTTGACCGTGGGGTGGCAATACGGGTCAACCTCGAGGGCACCCGCAATGTGCTGGACGCCGTGGAGCGCTGTCCGAATTTGACCCGGTTGCACTACTTCAGCACCTGCTACGTCAGCGGCCGCTACGCCGGCCCGTTCGGTGAAGACGACCTGGAAGTCGGTGCGCCGTTCAACAACTTCTATGAGGAGACCAAACACCTCGCCGAGGCCGACGTTCGCCGCCGCATGTCGTCAGGGCTGCCGGCGACGATCTATCGCCCATCAATTGTGGTGGGGACAGCCGTACCGGCGAGACGCAGAAGTTCGACGGGCCGTACTTCATCATGCAGTGGTTGTTGCGGCAGCCGCGCCACGCGGTACTGCCGGTGGTCGGAGACCCGACGATGGCCCGGGTGAATGTGGTCCCCCGCGACTTCATCGTGGATGCGGTGGACTATCTGAGCGGGCAACCGGTTTCCGAGGGGCGGACCTATCAGTTGGCCGATCCGTTCCCGCTCACCGTCGACGAGATGTCCGAGGCGCTCGCCCAGGCAACCGGGCGGACGCTGATCAAGGTCCCGTTGCCGCGCAAACTTGCCAAGGCGTCGCTCGCGCGGGTTCCCGGGCTCTATCAGCTGATGCGGATACCGCCCGAAGCCGTCGACTACTTCGCGCATCCCACCTCGTACTTGACTGACCACTGCCGCGCCGACCTCGCCGGCAGCGGGATCGAGGCCCCGCCATTTCTCAAATACGTTGACCAACTTGTGGAATACATGCGCGGCCATCCCGAAGTCAGCTCCGCAGCAATGTTCTAAGAGCCGAGGCTGCCGCAAACCAAAGCCAAAACGCTGATAATCGCCGGGCGAAACGACAAGATCATGCCATGGCGGATTCGATTAGGGCGTCTCAACTCGTCCAGTCTGCAGCGCGAGGAAGGAAAGATCCGTGACCGGGATCGCAATCACCGCGCCCAGTGCACAACAGTCCGCACCGCGGCCGATCGGGCTGCGAGTCACCTGGGCTATAGCGTTTCGGTCGCTGATCTTGGCGTTCCCGGCCTACAGCATCGCTGCCCTGGGTCTGGGCATGGACCGCAATACCGTTGCCGATGCGCTGGCCGTGCACGTCACGTTGGCCTACTCGACCGGGATTTTCGCGGCGCTACTGCCCTTTCCCGCCTCGTCGTTCGACCCGGTTCCAGCATGCAGGCCGTGGCCTTGCCGTTCGTGATCGTCTCCTACGCAACCCATTTGAGTTGGGAACTCATTTGGCTGATCACCCATAAAGCGATTGCCCATTCGCGGGACAGTATTTGGGCCTATCCCTGGTGGGCCTACATCGACGGTGGCGATGTCCGTTATCTCAACCCGCATCCCAACTTCTTGATGATCGAGGTGCTGTCGGTGATCAACGGAACTGTCGGCGTCACAGGTTTGATCCTGCTCAAACGCTCCAAGTTCGCCGACTACCGCGGGACGTTGCTGGTGATGTCTACGGCGATCACCCACACCGTCCTGACTTGGTACTACTACGGCACCGAAATCATCAGCGGATTCCCGTCGGTAAATACCTCCAACGTTATCGATCTGTGGGTGAAATTCATCTTCCTCAACGCACCCTGGCTCGTCGGTCCATGGTTCGTGATCGCTTGGGGCTATCAACTGCTCAAGCATCAGTTCGCGCGCGAAAAGGGCTTGAATCCTGGCCGCGCCGGTAATTCAGGGCCAGGCTTCCCAATTGATCATGGTTCGCAGCGGTCCGGCGAATACCGGTCGCACTGCTGCTGATCGCCAGCGCTCTTCGACAATGGACGCGAGGGCGTCGGTGGTGGCGAGAGGCTCGTCGTCGAGGTAGATGACGGTGATGTATTGCGGCTCGGTGCGCCGCCCCGGGGTGTACAGTTCCATGCGGTGGTCGAGCCGAATGTCCATACGCCGGCCGTGCCGTGTGTGGCGAGTAGCGCCGGATTATGTTCTGCGGTAGCCATTTCAGCCACCGGTCCGGCCGGTCATGGGTCGGTTCCTCGACGATCAGCAGTACGCCGCGATGCGGCCGAAACGGCACGACGTCGGCGGAAACGAGCGCGTGCGGTGCAGATTGCCCTTGCAGAAGTCGCAGGCCGGCCGACGCGAGCAGACCACACACAGAGGCGAGCAGACCACACACGAGGCAACAACCACACACGGAGCTTGTCCACGTCCTCGCGTGCGGCCGCGATCACCGCGTCGGCGGTATCGGCGTAGTCGTCGGCGCATCGGTGATGGCGACGTGCGTCGATGCTGGCGTCACCACGGCCGAGCGTGCGCGATCAAGATCACCTCCGTGAGCACGCCGTGAGCACACTTCTTCATCGAACTGCGTTATCCGGCGTTGCTTGCCGTTGCGTGTTCTTTCAGCTCAGAACCGGTTTAGGCCTCTGACCAGCACCGCCGAAATTACCTCGGAGGTCATCGCCATCGGACTAGATCCGATGTTGCCGACTCCCAGCGGCCCGATGGGCCGCATCGCCATCGTAATAGGGTCGTGGGTATGGCACTCAACGTAGAGATGGTCACGTTCGACTGCGACGACCCCGCGCAGCTGGCGGAATGGTGGGCGCAGCAGTTCGAAGGTGAGACACAGGAACTGATTCCCGGCGAATTCATCGCGGTCATCCGGGCCAACGGTCCCCGGCTGGGCTTCCAGAAGGTGGACGATCCCACGCCCGGCAAGAACCGGGTGCACCTGGATTTCGGCGCCGCCGATGTCGACGGCGAGGTGAGCCGGCTCAAGTCGGCGGGCGCGACCGAGGTCGGTCGGCACAGCATCGGCGACAGCTTCCGCTGGGTGGTGCTTGCCGACCCCGCGGGCAACGCCTTCTGCGTCGCGGGCACGGGGTAGCCGCCGCGCAACCTAGACTGTTCGGTGTGACGTCTGGGCTCACTCATGCGACCGATACCGTCGAGCGGGCCGCGGCCACCCCTGATCAGCCGCAACCATTCCGCGAACTCGGTCTCAAAGACGACGAATACCAGCGGATCCGCGACATCCTGGGACGCCGACCGACCGACGCCGAGCTGGCCATGTACTCGGTGATGTGGAGCGAACACTGCTCCTACAAGTCGTCGAAGGTGCACCTGCGGTACTTCGGCGAGACCACCACCGACGAGATGCGGGCCGGCATGCTGGCCGGCATCGGCGAGAACGCCGGCGTCGTCGACATCGGCGACGGCTGGGCCGTCACCTTCAAAGTCGAGTCGCACAACCACCCGTCCTACGTCGAGCCCTACCAGGGCGCGGCCACCGGTGTCGGCGGCATCGTCCGCGACATCATGGCGATGGGCGCCCGGCCGGTCGCGGTGATGGACCAGTTGCGGTTCGGCGCCGCGGACGCCCCGGACACCCGCCGCGTGCTCGACGGTGTGGTGCGGGGCATCGGTGGCTACGGCAACTCGCTGGGCTTGCCCAACATCGGCGGCGAAACCGTCTTCGATGCGTGCTACGCCGGCAACCCTTTGGTGAATGCGCTGTGCGTCGGGGTGCTGCGTAAGGAAGATCTGCATCTGGCCTTCGCCTCGGGCGCCGGCAACAAGATCATCCTGTTCGGCGCGCGGACCGGACTCGACGGCATCGGTGGTGTATCGGTGCTGGCGTCGGAAACCTTCGGCGGCGACGAGTCGGGTTCGGGCCGCAAGAAACTGCCCTCGGTGCAGGTCGGCGACCCGTTCACCGAGAAGGTGCTCATCGAGTGCTGCCTCGAGCTGTACGCCGCGGGGCTGGTGATCGGGATCCAGGACCTCGGCGGAGCCGGATTATCCTGCGCCACATCGGAACTCGCGTCAGCGGGGGACGGCGGGATGGCGATCGAACTGGACACCGTGCCGCTGCGGGCCAAGGACATGACGCCCGCCGAGATTCTGTCCAGCGAGTCGCAAGAGCGCATGTGTGCTGTGGTCGCACCGGAGAACGTGGATGCCTTCATGGCGGTGTGCCGCAAATGGGAGGTACTGGCCACCACGATCGGCGAGGTCACCGACGGTGACCGGCTGCACATCACGTGGCACGGTGAGACGGTCGTCGACGTGCCGCCGCGCACGGTGGCCCACGAGGGGCCGGTGTACCACCGTCCCGTCGCTCGTCCGGAGTCGCAGGATGCGCTCAATGCCGACACCTCGGCCGGTCTGAAGCGACCGGCCACCGGCGACGAACTGCGCGCGACTTTGCTTGCGCTGCTGGGTAGTCCGCACCTGTGCAGCCGTGCGTTCATCACCGAGCAGTACGACCGCTACGTGCGTGGCAACACCGTGCTGGCCGAGCACGCCGACGGCGGCGTGCTGCGCGTCGACGAGGCCACCGGCCGCGGTATCGCGGTGTCGACCGACGCGTCCGGCCGCTACACCCAGCTCGACCCCTACACCGGTGCCCAGCTCGCACTGGCCGAGGCGTACCGCAACGTCGCCGTCACCGGCGCCACCCCGGTCGCGGTGACCAACTGCCTCAACTTCGGTTCGCCGGAGGATCCGGGCGTGATGTGGCAGTTCTCCCAGGCGGTCCGCGGTTTGGCGGATGGCTGTGCGGCACTGGGCATTCCGGTGACCGGCGGCAACGTCAGCTTCTACAACCAGACCGGAACGACGGCGATCATGCCCACCCCGGTCGTCGGCGTCCTGGGTGTGATCGACGACGTCACCCGCCGCATTCCGACAGCCATGGGCACCGAACCCGGCGAGACGCTGATCCTGCTCGGCGACACCCGCGACGAATTCGACGGCTCGATCTGGGCGCAGGTCACCGCCGACCATCTCGGCGGCTTGCCCCCCGCGGTAGACCTGGCCCGGGAAAGGCTATTGGCTGACGTGCTGAGTGCGGCCTCCCGCGACGGGCTGGTGTCCGCGGCCCACGACTTGTCCGAGGGCGGTCTGGCGCAGGCCGTCGTCGAATCGGCGCTCGCCGGCGAAACCGGTTGTCGCATCGTGCTTCCCGAAGGCGCCGACCCGTTCGTGACGTTGTTCTCCGAATCTGCGGGCCGGGTACTGGTGGCGGTGCCGCGTACCGAGGAGAGCCGCTTCACCTCGATGTGCGAGGCGCGCGGCCTGCCGGCCACCCGTATCGGTGTCGTCGACCAAGGTTCGGACGCGGTGGAGGTGCAGGGCCTGTTCACCGTGCCACTGGCGGAGTTGCGCAGCACATCCGAAGGGGTGCTGGCCGCGCTGCTGCGATGAGTCCCGAGTCGCAGGCTCGTGGACGGCATCCGCTACTGGTGTGGGCGTGGAGCCTGCTGCGGCTGAAATTCGTCGGGGTGGCGTTCGGCGCGCTGTTCTTCTGTTTGTCGTTGACGCCGTCGCTGGTGCCGCGAGATTGGTTGTTCCAAGGCCTTATTGGTGGCGTGAATGCCGCGTTCGGCTACGGCCTGGGTGTGCTGCTCGCCAAGGTCGTCAACCGGGTTGTGCTGCGAGGTGCCCGCTGGTGGCCGCCGTCGGCGCGGGTGCTCTTCTGGATGAAGGCAGCGGTCGTGGTGATCGCACCGACGGCATGCGTGCTGATGCTGATTCCGGCCGCGTCCTGGCAACGGCAATTGTCGGCGCTGATGGGCATCGAGGGCCCGACGAACCCGGGCTACCTGCGCACGCTGATCGTCGCGGCCGTTGTCTGCGCACTGCTGGTGTCGGCGTTCCGGGTGCTCACCGACGCCGTCAAGCTGCTCGCGCGAATGCTGATCCGGCGTTGGCATGTGCACGACGAAGTGGCGCTGTTCATCGGCGCGACAATTGTTGTGGCACTGCTGATCACTTTGTTCGACGGTGTGCTGGTTCGCGGCTTCTTCGCCGGCGCCAACGCGGTCTTCCAACCGCGGGACAGCGGCACACCCGCGGGCGTTTCGCAACCACAGTTGGCGGAAAAATCAGGTAGCCCAACGTCGTTGGCGCCGTGGAGCACCTTGGGCTACCAGGGCCGCACGTTCGTCGCCACCGGCCCGCACGCGGCCGAACTGAGCAAGCTCAACGGCAGGCCGGCCAAGGAGCCGATCCGGGTGTACGCCGGGCTGCAGACCGCCCCGGATGACCAAGCGCGGTTGGACGTCATCGTCGATGAGCTCGAGCGAACCGGTGCGTTGAACCGCAAGGTCCTGGTGATCGCGCCGACCACCGGCACCGGCTGGATCGACCCGGTGGCCGCGAATTCGCTGGAGATGATGTACGACGGCGACACCGCGATCGTCGGTCTTCAGTACTCCTATCTGCCGAGCTGGATTTCGTTTCTGGCCGACCGGCAGAAGTCGATGGACTCCGGCCGGATGTTGATCGACGCCGTCCACGACCGCTGGGAGAAACTGCCGTCAGACCACCGGCCGAAGTTGGTGCTCTACGGCGAGAGCCTGGGGTCGATGGCGGGCCAGGCCGCGTTCGGGTGGCTGCCCGACATTCGCCGGATGGGCTTCGACGCGGTGCTCTGGGTCGGGCCGCCGCAGGAGAGCTCGCTGTGGCATGCGCTGCTCGTGCGGCGCGATCCGGGCTCCACCGAAGTGCAGCCGCGCTACGACAACGGTCGAACAGTGCGATTCTCCGAAGCCATCGATCCAGCCGACGTCGACCGAGTCGGTGGACCGCCGTGGGCGGGCACCCGTGTGCTGTTTCTGCAGCACCCGTCCGACCCGGTGGTGTGGTGGTCGCCCGACTTGTTGTTCAGTCGGCCCGGTTGGCTCGTCGAGCCGCGCGGCCGCGATCGCAGTGCGGCGATGCAATGGAGCCCGGTGGTCACGTTTTGGCAGGTCAGCGCCGACCTGACCAACGCCGAGGGGGTGCCCGGCGGGCACGGACACAACTACGGCAACGACATCCTCGACGGTTGGGCCGCGGTGGCCCCGCCGGATGGCTGGACCGCGGCCGACACCGAGCGCATTCGTGCCGCGCTGAAGAGCTGAGTCATGGCTGCCCGTCCGAACGCCGACCCGGCCAAGACTCGCGACGCCGTCCGCGCCGTCGAGGGCTGGCTGCGCGATGACACCCAACCGTCGCCGAGTCGGGCAGAGCTGGCGGCCGCGGTCCGGCTCACCGCACGCACGCTGGCCGCCGAAGCGCCCGGCGCCAGCGTCGAGGTCCGGATTCCGCCGTTCGTTGCGGTGCAGTGCATTTCGGGTCCGAGGCATACCCGCGGCACGCCACCCAACGTCGTCGAGACCGATCCGCGCACCTGGCTGCTGCTGGCCACCGGACTGCTCGAGGTGGCAGACGCCACCGCCGCCGGGGCGCTTCGCCTGTCCGGATCGCGGGCCGGCGAGGTCGCGGGCTGGCTGCCGGTGGTGAAGCTGAGCGGTTAGGTCAGCGGCGCAAATCCAGAACGCACCAGATCGACACTCGTAGCAGACGATTTCGCCCAGGTCGTCGGTACAGCCGTCGTCACCCCATTTTTGGACGGCCACCACAAGAGCCGCTGCCAGAGTGGCTCCCGCGACCTCGGCGATGAGGTCCAGGTTGGCAACGCCCGCGTAACGGGTCTTGATGAAGTCGGTCAGCACCTCGGCGAAGGACGCCTGCACGACGCGTAAATGCGCGGCGATACGCTCGGCGGATATCAACGTCGAACGTGCCAGCGCGGCTTGGCGAACCACCTCCACGTCGTGCGGAAAACTCGCCACGCTTGCCAACACGGCATCGAACAGCGACTCCGAGGCGGGCCGATGCGCCAATGCCTCAGCCAGCCATTCCAGGTGGGTGTCGTAATCCTGGAAAAGCACGGCTTCCTTGCTGGGGAAGTGCCGGAAGAACGTCCGCTCGGTGACGCCGGCTTCGGTGGCCAGCTGCGTCACCGTCACATTGGCGAACCCCTTGCTGGCGAACTGTGCCAGCGCTACCCGACGTAACGCCGCATGCGTCGATCGCCGGCGCAGCTCATGAAGGTTGGTCGGCTCGGTCATCGCGCCAGATGTTATCTCTAAGTTCCTTAACGCGGCAGGGCTGACATCTTCCAAATGTGTCAGTACTGACATATTCTGCCAGCATGACTGACTATGACGCGATCGTTGTCGGCGCCGGGCACAATGGCCTGACGGCGGCGGCCATCCTGCAGGGCGCGGGCCTGCGCACGCTCTGCCTGGAGGCCAACACCTACAGCGGTGGAATGGCCGCGACGGTCGAGCTCATCGACGGATTCCGCTACGAGATCGCGGGATCGGTGCAGTTCCCCACCTCCCCCCAGATCACCAAAGAGCTTGGCCTGGACGCTCTTCCGACTGTCGACGCCGACGTGATGTCGGTAAACATCGGCGAGTCCGGTGAGGAGCCGATGGTCTTCTACCGCGATCCGATGCAGCTGATGACGCATCTCGGTGAGAAACACGGCGCCGACGCGATCATGGGCATGGCCGAGTTGATCGCCTGGAGTCAAGGGCCCGCGAAAGCGCTGGGCCGGTTCGAAATACGCACACCGCCGAAAACCCTCGACGAGATGTACGCCTGCGCGGCCAACGAAGCCGAACGTGCCGCCATTCATCAGATGCTGTTCGGCTCGGCGATGGACGCCATCGACCGCTACCTGCCGGACAGAGAAAAGCACGCAATCATGCGCGGGATGCTCGCGTTCCTGGCCGTCAACTCCACCTATCGCGGTCCGTACACGCCCGGCAGCGCGACCTGCCTGGCCTTCGCGCTGGCAGTGCCCGACGACAACACCGCCATGATGACCAAGCTCGCCGGCGGTATCGGCGCGCTCACCGAACACCTGCACGAGCTATTCGTCTCCCGTGGCGGCGAGATGCGCTTCCGGGCCAAAGTCGACAAGATCTTGGTGGAAAACGACCGCGTCACCGGTGTCCGACTCCGCGACGGGTCGACGATCAGCGCACCCGTTGTGGTCTCGAACCTCGCGCCCGACCTCACTCTCACCGATCTCGTCGGCGCGGAGTGCCTGCCCGCGGACTTGGTCGCGAGGCTGAGCGGTCGCGACCACCGCGCGGCATTCATCCAAATGCATTTCGCTCTCGACGGCCTGCCGGAGTTCGCTCCGCCCTACGAACTGCTCAACGAGCCCGGTATGCAGCAGTCCATCGGGATCTTCGGCTCACCCGAAGAACAGCAACGCCAGTGGGAGATGTGCACCCGCGGCTTGGTGCCCGACAATCCGTCGCTCGGTATGCAGATACCGTCCTGCATGGACCCCGGTCTGGCGCCGCCCGGCAAGCACGCCGCGAGCGCCTATGCGTATGCGTTTCCCGTCGAAGCCAGCCGAGACCAGCACGGGCGTCTGAAAAATGAGATGGCGCAACGGGTTATCGAGAAGATCACCCGCGTTGCGCCCAACTTCCGGGACATCGTCATCCGGCACATCACGTTCGCGCCGTATCACATGCAGACGATGTTCGGCGCCCCGTCGGGTGATTTCTGCCACGGACTGTTGCATCCGGACCTGATGGGGCCGAACCGGCCAGGACCCAAGGGCTTCATCGACCTGCCGATTCCGGTTGAAGGACTGTATTTGGCAAGCGCCGGGTGCCACGGCGGCCCTGGTATCACCTTCACTCCCGGGTATAACGCCGCGTATCAGGCGCTCGACGATCGGGCGGCGGGGTAACTGCTCCGCCGAGCCAGCTAGGGACCGCTGTGGCATATGCGACACCTGGCACGCTGTGGGGCTCCTGAGCTGCGGAGATCGGCTGCGAGATGGCGCAACACGCCGGAGCAATTCGCTGACACGCCTGCCGTTTCCGTAGACTTCATCAAGTCACCATCCGCCCGCCAGGGAGCCGCCGCACCGTGACCGTCCAAGAGCCCGTACCCGACGAGAACCCACCCGGCGAAGAATGCGGCGTATTCGGCGTCTGGGCCCCCGGCGAAGAAGTCGCCAAGATGACCTACTACGGCCTCTACGCGCTGCAACACCGCGGCCAGGAAGCCGCCGGCATCGCCGTCGCAGACGGTTCGCAGGTGCTGGTGTTCAAGGATCTCGGCCTGGTCAGTCAGGTCTTCGAGGAGCAGACGCTGGCGGCAATGGAGGGCCACGTCGCGATCGGGCACTGCCGGTACTCCACCAGCGGCCAACCCACCTGGGAGAACGCCCAGCCGGTCTTCCGCACCACCGCGGCGGGCACCGGAGTTGCGTTGGGGCACAACGGCAATCTGGTCAACAGCGCCGAACTGGTCACCCGCGCCCGTGAGGCCGGACTGATCAACAGCAAGGTCCCGGGTGCGGCCACCACCGACTCCGACATGCTGGGCGCATTGCTGGCGCACGGCGCGGCCGACTCCAGCCTGGAACAGGCAGCGCTGCAACTGCTGCCGACGGTCCGCGGCGCGTTCTGTCTGACGTTCATGGACGAGAACACCTTGTACGCGGCGCGCGACCCGTGGGGTGTGCGGCCGCTGTGTCTGGGACGGCTGGACCGCGGCTGGGTGGTCGCGTCGGAAACCGCCGCGCTGGATATTGTCGGCGCCTCGTTCGTCCGCGAGATCGAGCCCGGCGAGCTGCTGGCCATCGACGCCGACGGTGTCCGGTCGACCCGCTTCGCCAACCCCGAGCCCAAGGGCTGCATCTTCGAGTACGTCTACCTGGCCCGGCCGGACAGCACGATCGCCGGAAGGTCGGTGCACGGCGCCCGCCTGGAGATCGGCCGGCGACTGGCCCGCGAATCCCCGATCGATGCCGACTTGGTGATCGGTGTCCCCGAATCCGGCACGCCCGCCGCCGTCGGCTATGCGCAGGAATCCGGCATCCCCTACGGGCAAGGCCTGATGAAGAACGCCTACGTCGGGCGGACCTTCATTCAGCCGTCGCAGACCATCCGCCAGCTCGGAATCCGGTTGAAGTTAAATCCGCTCAAGGAAGTCATCCGCGGCAAGCGGCTCATCGTCGTCGATGATTCGATCGTGCGGGGCAACACCCAGCGTGCTCTGGTCAGGATGCTGCGGGAAGCCGGTGCGGTCGAAGTGCATGTGCGGATCGCGTCGCCACCGGTGAAATGGCCGTGCTTCTACGGCATCGACTTCCCTTCGCCGGCCGAGCTGATCGCCAACGCCGTTGAAGACGAAGACGAAATGCTCGAAGCGGTAAGGCATGCCATCAACGCCGACACGCTGGGATACATCTCGCTACGCAGTCTGATCGCCGCCACCGAGCAGCCCACGTCGCGGCTGTGCTCCGCCTGCTTCGACGGCCGGTACCCGATCGAACTTCCCAGCGAGACCGCGCTCGGCAAAAACGTCATCGAGCATATGCTCGCCAACGCCGCGCGCACAGACATCGCGGATCTCGAGCTGTCGCCGGAGGCAGAGCAGGCCGCCGTGCTGCGGCATCCCTAGCCTTACGTTGTCTTTGCACCAGTGGGAGATACCCGCGCCGAACGTGGACCGGTAGCCTTTATCGCGATGACCGATCGCGGAAAAGACCCGGCTGCCCCGGGCGTGACATATGCATCGGCCGGAGTCGATATCGAAGCCGGGGACCGCGCCGTCGAATTGTTCAAACCGCTCGCGTCGAAAGCCACCAGACCCGAGGTGCTCAGCAAGCTGGGCGGGTTCGCTGGACTCTTCGCGCTGCGCAACGACTATCGCGAACCCTTGCTGGCGGCGTCCAGCGACGGGGTGGGCACCAAGCTGGCAGTCGCCCAGGCAATGGACAAGCACGACACCGTCGGCCTGGACCTGGTCGCGATGGTGGTCGACGACCTGGTGGTCTGCGGAGCCGAGCCGCTGTTCCTGCTGGACTACATCGCTCTCGGCCGCATCGTGCCGGAGCGGCTCAACGCGATCGTCGGCGGTATCGCCGAAGGATGCCTGCGCGCGGGCTGCGCGCTGCTCGGCGGTGAGACCGCCGAGCACCCCGGCCTGATCGAGCCGGACCACTACGACATCTCGGCCACCGGTGTGGGCGTCGTCGAAGCCGACAACCTGCTCGGGCCCGAACGGGTCAAACCCGGCGACGTCATCATCGCGATGGGGTCCTCGGGCCTGCACTCCAACGGATACTCGCTGGCCCGCAAGGTCTTACTGGAGATCGACCGGGGCAACCTGGCCGGTTACGTCGAGGAGTTCGGCCGCACCCTGGGCGAGGAACTGCTCGAGCCGACCATCATCTACGCCAAGGACTGTCTGGCGCTGGCAGCCGAAACCCAGGTCCGGACGTTCTGCCACGTGACCGGCGGCGGACTGGCCGGAAACCTCGAACGTGTCATCCCGAACGGACTGGTGGCCGACGTGGATCGCGGCACCTGGACGCCGGCACCGGTGTTCGCGATGATCGCCCAGCGCGGCCGGGTCTCGCGTGCCGAGATGGAAAAGACCTTCAACATGGGCGTCGGCATGATCGCCGTCGTAGCGCCCGAGGACACTGACCGCGCGCTGGCGATCTTGACCGCCCGGCATTTGGATTGCTGGGTGCTGGGCACGATCAACAAGGGTGGAAAAGGCGGTCCGCGAGCAAAACTCGTCGGGCAGCACCCAAGGTTCTAGATTTCGGCTCGGCAATACCGCGAGCCACGGCCAGTCCTAGCGGTGATCGTCACGCCAGGGATCGTCGCCCTCCGACTGGTCGGCGTCATCACCGTCCGACCCGGACAGCTCGCGCTGTAGCCGATCGAAATCGGTCTGCGGTGAGCTGTATTTAAGGTCTCGAGCGACCTTCGTCTGCTTCGCCTTAGCCCGGCCACGGCCCATGGGGGAACCCCCTCGCGCAATAACGGAGCGGCCCAACAAGTAGGCGGCTCCGATCATTTGTCTTTATTGTCCTGACGACAGTTTACCGTGCCCGGTGGTTGCATGCTGTTGCGCCCCGCAACCTGCCTGGACTGTCATCGGGCTGTTCCCCGCAACCGCTCGACGGCGACCCGACCCGCGCCGGGCCCATCGACTGCCGGTAGCGATTCGGCGTCGATCATCGCCGCGACTTCGCCTCCGCTGCCGGTGCTCAGGGTGGTATCGGCGGGTATCCCACGCTTCAGCAACGCCAGGGCCACCGGGCCCAGATCGACGTGGTCGACCACGGTTCCAAGCCGGCCGACCGCGCGCCCGCCGGCCAGCACCGCGTCACCGGTGGCCGGCCGGTCGACCGACCCGTCGAGGTGTAACAGCGCCAGCATGCGCGGCGGTTTGCCCAAGTTATGTACCCGGGCAACGGTTTCCTGACCGCGATAGCAACCCTTGTCCAGGTGGACGGCGCCTAGCCCCGGACCGCCGATCCAGCCGACTTCGTGCGGGATGGTTCGTTCGTCGGTGTCCACGCCAAGCCGTGGGCGCACCGCTGCCACCCGGTGGGCCTCGTAGGCCCAGACTCCAGCCGGGCGCACTCCGGCGCTGGTCAACCGCCGCTGCAGCTCGGCGGATTCGCCACGGCCGACGAGCACGTCCAACTCGATCTGGCCCGGGCGCGCCTCAGGCATCCGGCGCACGAAGCCGCCGGCGGCCATTGGGGTGGCCGTCATCGCGTCGGGCACCGCGTCAAGTCCGAGCGCGTCGAGCACCGCTCGCTCACTCAGCTGCGGTCCGAGCAGTGAGAGCACTGCCAGCTCGGCCGGCTCGGGCGTGACCTTCGACCAGAACACCATTTTGCGCAGGTAGTCCAGTAACGGCTCGCCGCGCCACGGCTCGGTGTCCAGATAGGTGACGCCGCCGAGTTCGGTCTGGACCCAGTGATCTTCGACTCGCCCTTGCCCGTCGAGGCTGAGGTTCTGCGTGCTCGCGCCGTCCGGAAGTTCGCTGACGTATTGCGTCGAGATGCTGTTCAGCCAGGTCTGCCGGTCATCGCCGGTCAGAGTCAGCACGCCGCGATGTGACCGATCCACCAGGACGGCACCGGTTTCGGCGGCGCGCTGCTCGCCCAACGGGTCGCCGTAGTGCCAGATGGCGCCGGCGTCGGGGCCGGATTCGGGGGCGGGAACTGCGGACACACACCAACTCTACGGGTCCGCGGCCTTGGTCTTTCGGTGGCGACCCGCTGCGACCGGCTTCGCCGCTCTTGCGATCGCACTGTGTGTCGTTCGGTGGCGACCCGTTGCGACCGGCTTCGCCGCTCTTGCGATCGCCACTA
This sequence comes from uncultured Actinomycetota bacterium, assembly GCA_963815995.1. Lineage (GTDB taxonomy): Bacteria > Actinomycetota > Actinomycetes > Mycobacteriales > Mycobacteriaceae > Mycobacterium. The sequence continues at coordinate 188,060 of CAWFIR010000015.1, read as the reverse complement.
GGCTTCTGACCCATGACTGGCCACCCGGGCGTGATCGTGACGCTCGACGGCGAGGTCCACCCGCCCGACGCACCGCTGCTGTTTGCCGATGACCTCGCCGCGGTGCGCGGCGACGGCGTCTTCGAAACGCTCTTGGTCCGCGACGGCCACGCTTGCCTGGTCGATGCGCATCTGAGCCGAATGGCCCACTCGGCGAAACTGCTCGACCTGCCGGAGCTGGACCTGGCGGCCTGGCGGCACGCGATCGAGGTGGCGACATTGCAGTGGGTGAGCGACACCGCCGACGAAGGTGCGATGCGGCTGGCTTACAGCCGCGGCCGGGAACGTGGTTCGACGCCGACCGCCTTCGTCACGGTGAATCCGGTCGCCGAACGGATCGCCGCCACCCGACGCGACGGACTGGCCGCGGTGACCCTGCCTCGCGAGCTGCCGTCGGCGGGTGTCGAGGCGATGCCGTGGTTACTGGCCGGCGCCAAGACGCTGTCGTACGCGATCAACATGGCCGCCCTACGCCATGCCGACCGCCACGGCGCCGGCGATGTCATCTTCGTCAGCTCGGACGGCTACGTCCTGGAAGGCCCACGCTCGACCGTGGTGATCGCCACCGACGGTGAGGGAGCCGCCGGCAGCGTCTGCCTCTTGACGCCGCCACCGTGGTATCCGATCCTGCGCGGCACCACACAGCAGGCACTCTTCGGGGTTGCCCGCGCCAAAGGGTACGACTGCGACTACCGCGCCCTGCGCGTCGCGGATCTATATGACGCACAGGGAATTTGGCTGGTATCGAGCATGACCCTGGCTGCGCGAGTGCATACTCTCGACGGCCGGACGTTGCCACGAGCGCCGATGGCGGCCGAGTTCGCTGAGCTGGTCGACGCCGCCGTCGTCAGCGATCGCTGAATTCGGTTGTCGGCGTGACCGCGCAGCGGGTACCTTCGCCAGTACACAGGGAAGGAGGTGGTCCGAGAAATTGATAGCTTATTGGACATGTGAGGTGGCTGCCCGCTAGCTGCACCAGGCGAGGAATCACCTGCGCGCGCTGGCGAATTCCCCGCAGTCACCCGGCCCCCGAGCCTCCGGTTCGTCCAACCTGGAACTACGGCTCGGGGGCTGCCCATTTTCCGGGGTCGGCCCTTAATTCCAAACGCGTTCTGCGGCAACCGATATGGGTTAGGCCGTCACCCGACGAACCGCGTCAGCCGCGCCGACAGGTGCGGCACCAGCCCGCCGTCGGCGTCCACCCGCTCCTCGACGTAAGCCAGATCGCCACCCTCGACGATGCCGTAAAGCCGCTTGGCACCGCCGACCAGCAGGCCCGACCGGCTGCGCGCCAACGCGTCGGTGGCCAATTCCCACGACGACTGGTTGAGCGGACGCCCGTAGAACAGTTCGACATAACCGGCGGAATGCGCCAGCAGCAACTCGATGGCCTGCGACTCGGACGGGTCGTCGGGTTCGTTGACGAAGCGCCAGTATCCCGTTTCGCGTAAGTCGGGTGCGTGGTAATCGCCGGCATCGGTGAGCCGCCAGGACCGGGACTCCCAGTTCAGGTAGTCGCCGCCGTCATGAGAGACCACGATCTGCTGCCCGAACCGGTAGTCGCCGCCGGCGCCGCGGCCTTCCCCTTCGCCGCGCCACACGCCGACCAACGGCAGCAACGCGAGCAGGGCGTCGTTCAGATTGGCGCCTTCGCGCAGATTCGCGGTATCGCCTGGGCCAGGCAGGTCGTCGAAGACCGGAATGTTGCGGGTCGCGGTCAGCTTGGCGCGTTCGAGCGCTGCGGCCACCGCACGGTCACCGGAGGGCGGGTGATGTACCGCTCCTCGGTATCGCTGCGCTCTGCGTCGTCGCCGGCGGTCACGATTCGTCGGTGATCAGCCGATACAGCGTGTACAACGCGAACCAGGAGATGACCACGACGGACGCGACAAGCATGATCTCGAAGAACAGAACCACGACGACGAGTCTAGTGCGGCGAAGCGGTCAGGAGATTTTGATGTCGACCTCGTGGATGCCCGCGCCCTTCGGCTCGACGATCGCATCGCCGCTGCCCGCGGCCGACAGCGCACGCAGCGTCCATGACCCGGGGGCAGCGAAGAAGCGGAAGTCCCCGGTGGCCGATGCGACGACCTCGGCGGTGAACTCGCCCGAGGAGTCCAGCAGTCGCACGAACGAACCGCCCACGGCCTGACCGGAGCTATCCACCACGCGGCCGGTGATGACTGTTTCCTTCTCCAGGTCGACGCTGGCCGGCAGAGTCTGTCCTTGCTTTGGCGCAGAGCACATAATCAGCTTCCCAACTCGATCGGGGCTCCCACCAGGGAGCCGTATTCGGTCCAACTGCCGTCGTAGTTCTTGACGTTCTGGTGTCCCAGCAATTCCTGCAAGACGAACCAGGTGTGCGACGAACGTTCCCCGATTCGACAGTAGGCAATCGTTTCCTTCGACCCGTCTAATCCGGCGTCGGCGTAGATCTTGGCCAACTCGTCATCGGACTTGAACGTGCCGTCGTCGTTGGCGGCCTTGCTCCACGGCACGTTGATCGCGCCCGGGATGTGGCCGGGTCGCTGGCTCTGCTCCTGCGGCAGGTGGGCGGGCGCCAGGATCTTGCCGGAGAACTCATCCGGCGAGCGCACGTCGACCAGGTTCTTCTCGTTGATCGCGGCCAGCACCTCGTCGCGGAAGGCCCGGATCGAGTTGTCCGCGGACTTCGCGGTGTAGCTGGTGGCCGGCCGGTCCACCGATTCGGTGGAAAACGCCCGCCCGTCGAGCTGCCACTTCTTGCGGCCGCCATCGAGCAGCTTGACGTCCTCGTGGCCGTACAGCTTGAAGTACCAGTACGCGTAGGCGGCGAACCAGTTGTTGTTGCCGCCGTACAGAACCACGGTGTCGCCGTTGGCGATACCGCGGTCGCTGAGCAGCTTGGAGAATTGCTGTGCGTCGACGAAGTCGCGCTTCACGGGGTCTTGCAGGTCGGTACGCCAGTCCAGCTTGACCGCTCCGGCGATGTGGCCATCGTCGTAGGCGCTGGTGTCTTCGTCGACCTCGACGAAGACCACGTGATCGGCGTCGAGATTGCTCTGGGCCCAGTCGGCGGAGACCAGGACGTCGGAGCGTGCCATATGGGGGATCCTTTCGATCGCTATGAGGTGCTGTGGGCCGGCTTCAGGCGCGACACCAGCGGGTAGAGCTGGCAGCCCAGGCAGATGCCGAAGGCTGCGTTGAGGAACGCGGCTACCAGCGCCGCCGCGGTAAGTGCAACGCCGAATAGGGAAGCGCCAGTGGCAAAACCGATTGCCGCTGGCGCGGCGAAGATCAGCCCGACCAGCTGGGCGAACTTCAACGGGGGAACGGGTTCACGCTCGCGAACCGGACTCAGCCGCGGCGCGACGAGCTTGGCGAACACCCGGCCGTACGGATGGCGTCGCGGCCCGGCGACCGCGCCGATGGCGAAGACGACACTCTGTACGCCGAGGATGGCGGCGGCGGCCAGCGGGTTGACACCGGATACGAGCACGGTGATCACCAGGACGGCGGTGGTGATCCAGGCCGCAAAGCGCGGTCCCCGCACATCGACCTGATCGGGGGTGTTGGTGTTCGACATGGTGCTGCTCCTGAATTGCCTCTATGCACGACTTTTGTGGCTGCGCGCGCCACGGGGGTTTCTGGCTGCTCCGAGCGCGGCGCGAAAAGGCGCGGCTACTCAGCAGCTACAACAACAGCAGCAGCCCGCGACGCGGCACAGATCAACTGCACGGCGACTGGTGAGCATGAGCTCGACGCGGGCGGACACGTCATGCACCTTACCCAATGGCGACGTCATGAAGCCAATAGCGGGGTCAGCGCCGATCGCAGGTCATCTGCTTTCGGGACACCCGTGGCGCGGTACTGCTGCCGGCCGCCGGCGTCGAAGATGAACGTGGTCGGCAGCGACAACACCGAAAGACGTCGCGCCGCGCCTGGATTGGCATCCATGTCGATCTCCACATGCGCGACGTCACCGAGGTCGTCGCAGACCTGGTTGACGACGCGGCGCACCTGAGTGCACGGCCCGCACCACGAGGCGCTGAAATGCACGACGGTCGGGCCGTCGGCGGACAGGCCCAGGTCGCTGATGTCGATCTCGTCAGCCGTGTTCGAGCCGGTCGCGCGGACGTCACCGGCCCGGCGGGTGATCAGCCATCCGACGGCGCCGGCCGACGCCAGCGCTGCCGCAACCGCGAGAACTGCGGCAGTCACTGGCCCAACCCCTTCCCGCGCGGAGGCGACCACATCATTGAACTCATGCCCGGTTGAACCCGTCGAAGGTGATCGTTAATCCCGTTGTGATGCCCTCGATGATCACGTCCGAACCCCGCGCCCCCTGGGTCGTCGGCGCGACACCGAACGGCAGTTTCTGGTCGGGCAGCTTGCCGGCGAACGCGGCCAGCACTGCGTCACGCTTATCGTCGGGCACTCGTTCGTTGGCGGTGTTAGGGCCGATGAGCACGTCGGTGGGGGTGAACACCAGCGTGGTGTTGTCGTCGCCGGCCATCGAGAGGTCGACGGCGACGCTGACCCGCTTGTCGAAGTGGGCCGCCACCGGGGTCCCGCTGAACACCAGGCCGTGGTTACCGGAGATGCCGGACTTGGTAGTACCGCCGGAGGCGTCGTTGGTGTCCTTGGCGGGCGCCTCGACCAGCAGGTCGCGGATCCCCAGGTAGTGGCCGAGATGCCGCGAGTCGATGATGATGCGGCTCTCCAGTTCGCCGATCGGCAGCTTGGCATTCGGTCTGAACAGCCACGACGAGTCGGTCAGGTCCACCGAGTGCATGGTGGCCTCGAGCGTGGCCTTGCCGATCACTGGACGCTCGACCGCGCCGGCCTTGATCTCCACATCCTCGTAGCGATGGCGCATCGCCTGCGGGATGAGCGGGAAGGCGATGATCGCGACGAACGGGTCGAAGTCCAGGTGGGCCGTTTCGCGCACTGTGCGGGAGAGCCGATATTCGGCGTAGATGCTGGTCCCGAAGTCGACGCCGGCGGCCGCAAGGAGCAGGACCACAATGGTCAGCAACACCGCCGCCGCACCAACCAGCGCTTTACGCATCCGCATATTGTGGCCCACCCGCTCGTTCGGGTGTGCATCGTCACCGCGCTGGTCTGCCTCGTCACCGCGCGAAGGACCTGGCAGCACGCTATCGTTTAATGACCTGGCCGTTAAACTTCGTATCCCGCGATGAATTTTGGGAGACGCCTTTCCCACGATGCTGGAGGGGCATTCTTGGACCTGCTGCTGTTAACCGCAGAGCCGAATCCGGACGTAGTTCTGCCGTCCTTATCGCTGCTCGCCCACACGCTGCGCACGGCTCCGCCCGATGTTTCGTCGTTGCTGGAAGCGGGCAGCGCCGACATTTTGATCGTCGACGCACGCCTGGACCTGCCGGCAGCGCGCGGTCTGTGCCGCCTGCTGGGCTCGACGGGCCGCTCGATCCCGGTGGTGGTCGTGGTCAACGAGGGTGGCTTGGTGGCCGTCAACGCCGACTGGGGCTTGGACGAGATCCTGCTCCCCGGCACCGGGCCCGCTGAGATCGATGCCCGGCTGCGACTGCTCATCGGCCGGCGAGGCAACCTGCAGGACCAGGAGGGCGTCGGCAAGATCAGCCTCGGCGAACTCGTGATCGACGAGGGCACCTATACCGCCCGATTGCGTGGGCGCCCACTTGACCTGACTTACAAAGAGTTCGAGCTGCTGAAGTATTTGGCGCAGCACGCCGGTCGGGTGTTCACCCGCGCGCAGCTGCTGCACGAGGTATGGGGATACGACTTCTTCGGTGGGACCCGCACGGTCGATGTGCACGTACGACGGCTGCGCGCCAAACTCGGGCCGGAGTATGAATCGCTGATCGGCACGGTCCGCAACGTGGGCTACAAGGCGGTCCGCCCCACCCGCGGCCGACCACCGAGCAGCGAGCCCGCCGACGACGACGAGCCCGACTCGGACAACTACCAAGAGCCGCTGGCCGATCCGCTGCACAGCCAGTGACGGCGCCCCAGTGGCGGGCCGCGTTAGACACCGACGAGCAACAGCAGATACGCGAACTTGTAGCTGCCGCAACTGAATTCGATCTGGTGGCACCCGTCGGTGAACAAGTTCTGCGGGAGTTGGCGAATCGCCGCACCGAACACCTCGTGAGCGCGGACGGCGAGAAAATCGTCGGCTATCTGAATCTGGCCGCAGGAAACGACGATGAGCCCGGGATGGCCGAATTGGTGGTGCATCCGCAAGCCCGCCGGCACGGTATCGGCGCTGCGATGATCCGGGCCGCCTTATCCAGAACCCATGGAGCCAGCCGTTTTTGGGCACACGGGACACGTGAACCGGCGCAGGCGATCGCCGTCGGCGCTGGGTCTGGTGCCGGTTCGGGAACTTGTGCAGATGCGCCGCTCGTTACACGACGTCGACGAGCCCGCACCGCCCGACGGCGTGCGCATCCGCACCTACGCCGGTACCGCCGATGACGCCGAACTGATGCGGGTCAACAACGCCGCGTTCGTGACGCATCCAGAACAGGGCGGCTGGACCGCTGCCGACCTTGCCGAGCGGCGCGCCGAACCCTGGTTCGACCCCGACGGGTTGTTTATGGCCTTCGACGAGAAGACGAACGCCCTGCTGGGCTTCCACTGGACGAAAGTGCACCCCGAGAAGGCCGGTCTCGGCGAGGTCTACATTGTCGGCGTCGACCCGTTGGCACAGGGCAGCGGTCTGGGCGGCGTGCTTACCGCGGTGGGTATCGCGCATCTGGCGCGAGGCCTCGCCGGCGCCGACAAACCCACGGTGATGCTCTACGTCGAGTCGGACAACACTGCGGCGCTGCGGACGTATCGACGCCTGGGGTTCAGGCGGTACAGCGTCGATACCGCATACGCGCGTGGCGGCGATACCGTCTGACGTGTTCACCCGGCGTTTACGCCTCTGGCGGGCTCCGTCTACACCTGAGGCATAGTTTCCACCGAAGCCCGACATTGCGTCCGGGAGAATCGGTCGCGGAAAAAAATCAGTGGTGAAAGCGAGATCAGTGAAGCTCGACGCGGTGCGCAGAGCGCTGGCAGTCGCGGCGTCGACGGCGGTGATGGTGGGACTGACGTCGACCGGCTGCGGTAGCGACAACAACCTGCACGGCCTCAAGGCGCCGAAGGGTCCGGTGAACTGCGACGGCAAGACCGCGCTGACTGCCGAGGGATCCACGGCCCAGCAGAACGCCATCGCGTTGTTCAACTTGGACTGGGCCCAGTTGTGCCCCGGAAAACAGTTGGCGTACAACCCGACCGGCTCGGCCGCCGGACGTGAGCAGTTCATCGCGCGGCACGTGGATTTCGCCGGCTCGGACTCACCGCTGAGCCGCGACCAGATCGAGCCGGCGGCGCAGCGCTGCAACGGAAATCCCGCCTGGCACCTGCCGATAGTTTTCGGGCCGGTCGCGATTGCCTACCACCTGGACGGCGTCAAGCAGCTGACGGTCAATGCGGACGTGCTGGCCAAGATCTTCAGCGGTTGGATCACCGACTGGAACGATCCGGCCATCGTCAGACTCAATCCCGGCGCGAATATGCCCGCGACCAAGATCTCGCCGGTCTACCGATCGGACTCCTCGGGCACCACCGACAACTTTCAGAAGTATCTGGCCGCGGCCGCTCCGAACAGCTGGACCCGGGGGACCGGCAGCGAGTTTCAGGGCGGCGTAGGCGAGGGCGCGCAGAAGTCCGCCGGCGTGATCCAGGCCGTGCAGTCTTCGTCCGGCACAATCGGCTACGTCGAGAAAGGTTTCGCCGATCAAAGCGGGGTGCCGTACGCGCAGATCGACGACGGCAGCGGCCCGGTCGCGCTGACCGGCGACGCGGCCCGCAAGGCCATCGACGGCGTTACCTTCGCCGGTCCGGGAGACGACCTAGAACTGAATCTGAAGTCGATCTACAGCACCAGAGCCGCCGGTGCCTACCCGCTGGTGCTGGCCACCTACGAAATCGTTTGCTCCAAGGGCTACGACCCGGCCACCAGTGCCGCGGTCAGGTCCATGTTGACGGTGGCCGCCGATAACGCCCAAGACGGTCTGTCGGCCGCGGGTTATGTTCCGTTGCCGGATAAATTCAAGAAGCGCCTGATCGCTGCGATCAACGCGATCCGGTGATCGAACGGATTAACCTATGGCCGAAGGTTTTCACTGATGGGAACACCGTGACGACGCCGAATCCAGCCGATGCCGGTTCGGGTGAGGTCGTCGCCGCGTCGCTGCGTTGGCCGGCTCCCGCCCCGTTGCTGTGGGGCAGCGCCAAACCCAGTCGTGGCGAACGAATGTTCCGGGGTTTGTCCGCCGGGTCGGGCGTCCTGATCGTCGTTCTCATCGCGGCCATCGGCCTGTTTCTGCTGGTGCGCGCGGTCCCGGCGCTGGCCCGCAACCAGGAGAACTTCTTCACCTACGGCGGCAATTGGGACACCACCAACACCGCGGCGATGCGATTCGGCGTGTTCGACCTGGTCCAGGTGACCGTCATGGTGGCCCTGTTTGCTCTGGTCTTGGCAATGCCGGTGGCATTGGGGATCGCGATCTTCCTCGCCCAGTACTCGCCGCGCCGCGTCACCGGACCACTGGCCTACGTGGTCGACCTGCTTGCCGCGGTCCCGTCGATCATCTACGGCGTTTGGGGCCTGTACGTGCTGGCGCCGCGGCTGCGACCGATTGCGACCTGGCTGAACTCGCATCTGGGCGGGGTGTTCCTGTTCGCGACGGGCAACGCCTCGGTGTCCGGCGGCGGCACCATCTTCACCGCGGGGATCGTGCTGGCGGTGATGATCCTGCCGATCATCACCGCGGTCACCCGCGAGGTCTTCATGAAGACGCCGCAAGGCCACATCGAGGCCGCGCTGGCGCTCGGCGCGACCCGCTGGGAGGTCGTCAAGACCGCGGTGTTGCCGTTCGGGCGGTCGGGCTACATCAGCGGCGCGATGTTGGGCCTGGGCCGCGCGCTCGGTGAGACCATCGCGTTGCTGATCATCCTGCGCGGCACCCAGGCGGCGTTCGGCTGGTCGCTGTTCGACGGCGGCTATACCTTCGCGACCAAGATCGCGGCGACCGCATACGAGTTCAACAACCAGTACAAGGCCGGCGCCTATATCGCCGCCGGCTTGGTGCTCTTCGTGCTGACGCTTCTGGTGAATGCCATGGCGCGCGCGACGTTCGCGGGCAAGGGCGCCCGATGACGTCGATCCTGGACCGGCCACTCAAGGCGCGGACATTCACCGGCGTGAGTGTGCGTCGCCGGCTCGTCAATGTCGTTGCGACACTGCTGGTTACATTGTCGGTCGGGGTGGCGCTGGTACCGCTGACCTGGGTGCTTTACTCGGTAGTGGCCAAAGGATTGGGTGCGGTCAGATCCAGTGAGTGGTGGACACATTCCCAAGCCGATATGACGGCGTTCATGTCCGGTGGCGGCGCGTACCACGCCATCGTCGGCACCGTCCTGCAAGGTCTGGTGTGCGCTGCCATCTCGATACCTATCGGTGTTTTCGTCGCCGTATATCTGGTCGAGTATGGCGGGGACAGCATGTTGGGCAAGCTCACCACGTTCATGGTGGACATCCTGACCGGGGTGCCCTCGATCGTCGCCGCCTTGTTCATCTATGCGCTGTGCATCGCCACACTCGGTTTCCCGCGATCCGGTTTCGCGGTAGCGCTGGCCCTGGTGCTGCTGATGATCCCGGTGATCGTGCGGTCGACCGAGGAGATGCTGTTGATCGTCCCGGTGGAGCTGCGCGAGGCCAGCTATGCGCTGGGTGTGGCGAACTGGAGGACGATCACCAAGATCGTGCTGCCGGCCGGGATGTCCGGCATCATCACCGGCATCCTGCTGGCGTTGGCCAGGGTGATGGGTGAGACGGCGCCGCTACTGATCCTGGTCGGCTATTCGCAGGCTATGAACTTCGACATGTTCGGTGGCTTCATGGGCTCGCTGCCGGGCATGATGTACGACCAGACCTCGGCCGGCGCGGGTACCGCGCCGATTCCTAGCAATCGGCTGTGGGGCGCCGCCCTGACGCTGATCGTCCTGATCGCCGTCATTAACCTGGTGGCCAGGGTCGTCTCGAAATTCTTTGAGCCGGAAGGGATAGGCAGGAGTTTCAGTGGCTAAGCGGTTGGATCTCAAGGACGTCAACATCTTTTACGGCGCGTTCCAGGCGGTCGCCGACGTGTCGCTGGCGGTTCTGCCGCGCAGCGTGACGGCATTCATCGGGCCGTCGGGCTGCGGTAAGACGACCGTGCTGCGCACCCTGAACCGGATGCACGAAGTAACGCCCGGTGCCCGGATACAAGGCAGCGTGCTGCTCGACGACGACGACATCTACGGGTCGGGCATCGACCCGGTTGGTGTGCGCCGTGCGATCGGCATGGTGTTCCAGCGTCCAAACCCGTTCCCCACCATGTCAATTCGCGACAACGTGGTGGCCGGCCTGAAACTGCAGGGCGTGCGCAACCGAAAACTGCTCGACGACACCGCCGAATATGCGCTGCGGGGCGCCAACCTGTGGGACGAGGTCAAGGACCGACTGGACCGGCCCGGTGGTGGCTTGTCCGGCGGTCAGCAGCAGCGACTCTGCATCGCGCGGGCCATCGCCGTGCAACCCGACGTGCTGCTGATGGATGAGCCGTGTTCGTCGCTGGACCCGATTTCGACGATGGCGATCGAGGACCTCATCGCCGAGTTGAAGCAGGAATACACCATTGTCATCGTCACGCATAACATGCAGCAGGCAGCGCGGGTCAGCGATCACACTGCGTTCTTCAACCTGGAGGCAGTCGGTAAGCCGGGCCGATTGATCGAGATCGACGACACCGAGAAGATTTTCTCCAACCCGACCCAGAAAGCCACCGAGGACTACATCTCCGGCCGCTTCGGCTAGCCCGATTTGGCGACGGTCTCGTCCTCGGGAAAGCGGCCGGTCGCCTGGAAGATGACTCGTCGCGCCACCTCGACAGCGTGGTCGGCGAACCTTTCGTAAAAGCGGCCAAGCAAGGTCACGTCGACGGCTGCGGCCACGCCGTGCTTCCACTCGCGGTCCATCAGCACGGTGAACAGGTGGCTGTGCAGGTCGTCCATCGCGTCGTCTTCTTCGCGGATGCGGGAGGCTTTCTCCGGGTCTCGCGACGACAGCACTTCCTGCGCGCTGTTGCCCAATTCCACTGCGACTCTTCCCATTTCAGCGAAGTAGCCGTTGACTTCCTCGGGCAGCGCGTGCTGGGGATGACGTCGGCGAGCGATCTTGGCGACGTGCAGCGCCAGCGCCCCCATCCGGTCGATGTCGGCGACCATCTGGATGGCGCTCACGATCGACCGGAGGTCGCCGGCGACGGGCGCCTGCAGGGCAAGCAAGACGAAAGCGGACTCTTCGGCTTGGGTGCTCATCTCGGCGATCTTCTCGTGGTCTGAGATGACCTGCTCGGCGAGCACAAGATCGGCCTGCAGAAGTGCCTGTGTTGCGCGTTCCATGGCAACACCGGCGAGCCCGCACATCTCTCCAAGCTGTTCGGAGAGCTCAGAGAGCTGCTCGTGGTACGCGGTTCGCATATCCCAAGCGTACGTTCTCAATTCCGCGTGCGGCATGAACCGGCATGAAGTCCGCTGTGAACTCGCGGTGAATGCAGGTTTACCTGCCGATTTTCGGCGGTTGCGCTATTCGCAGGTGGTATCGGCGGCGTTGGTGACCGTCAGGTCGTCGGGAAGCTTGGTCGGCGGGCTGCTGGCGCTGCGCTCAATCTGCAGACTGACCGGTGATCCGGCCGGCGGGGGAGTGCTGACCGAGGTGAAGTCCGAGCCGAGCACCACCTGCACGACATGCCCGGTCCCGGTGATCCGCTCGACCTTGGAGTTGGCGAACGAGGCCGCGACCGTGGCGGCGGCCTGCTCGTTGCCAGGGGAGAAAAGCACCTTGGTGGTCTTGAGCGGGTTCGAGTAGTCGTCGGGGGACTTGACCCGGAACCCGTGCCGCTTCAGCTGGCTGCTGGCGGTGGCGGCCAAACCGGACTTGGCGGTCGAGTTCGACACCTGCACCGTGACGTCCTGGGGCGCGGTCGTCATCGTCTGGATATTTTCGGGGTGCGGGTTCGCGGCCTGGCCAGGCTCGCTGGTTTGACTGGACTGGGGGGTCTTGCTGCTCGAGGACTTGGTCGGCGGAGTCGACGTCGCGTTCATGTTGTTCTCGCCCGGCAGCCCTTCGTCGTCGATGATGGCGCTGAAGAGCGCCCGCATATCGGCGGTGCGCGGCGGCTCGTCACCGTTTTCGTCGGTGACGCCGGTCGGCACGGTGACGAAGGAGACGTGGCCGGCATTCATGCCCTGCACCGACTGGCCCAGCTGGACGAGGTCCCTGGTCTTGACGTTGTCGACGTAGCTGTTGCTGACGAACGTGTTCACCACGCTGTTGAGCTTGCTCAACGAGAAGAAGGTCTCCTTGGAGATCAGCGAGCGCAGCAGCGAGGACAAAAACAACTGCTGGCGCTTGATCCGCCCGTAGTCGCCGTTGTTCTCGGTCGTGATGTTGCGGGCTCGCACGTAATTCAGCGCGGTCTTCGAGTCGATCAGCTGGCGTCCGGCGTGGGCCAGCACGGTGCCCAGTTCGTAGTCCTTCAGCGGGGTGGTGCTGCATACCTCCACGCCGCCGAGCGCGTCCACCATCTTCGCGAAGCCGGCGAAGTCGACGGCGATGAAGCGGTTGATGCTCAGACCGGAGAGCTTCTGGATCTCCTTCACCAGACATTTCGGTCCGCCGAAGGAGAACGTCGAGTTCAGTTTCGTCTCGGTGTAGACGTTTCTGGGACCCCACTTCTTGGTGTCCGAGTCGTAGATCGGGCCGTACTCACCGGTGTCTGGATTCCAGGCCTCGCACTGGATCGGCGTGATGGCGAGGTCGCGCGGAAACGACACTGCGACAACGCGTTTACGGTTCGCCGGGATGTTGACCAGCATGATGGTGTCGGATCGGGCGCCGCCTGCGTCCTCGGTGCCGCCGGCGCCCATCTCGCCGTTGGCCCCGGCCCGAGAGTCCATGCCGACGACCAGGAAGTCCTCGTCGCCGAATTGCGCGTTCGGGTCGACGATGTCGCGCGATCCCAGGTCCAGTGCGCTGACCGTGTTCATTCGGTGGTTCTTCGACGTACTCCACTGCCACGCCCCGCCGGTCATGGCCAGCGCGGCCGCCGCGATCGTGGCGACCACCAAACGGCCGGCCACCAGCATCGCTCCGTGCCGGCGGCGACGCGTTGGCGCGGGCAAGTCGTCATCGGGTTCGGCATCAGGCGGGTCGACCAGGCGCGCGGGTCGCGGCCGGACCGACGTCTTCGGCAGCACAGTGGTCTGCACGACGTCGACGTGGTCGATCGACGTCTCGCGATGGATGGCATCGAGGTCGGGCAGGTCGTAGTTGTATTCCGCAGGGCTCAGCAACGCATAAGCGTCGTACTTGTCGTCCTGCTGATCGCTGGGCGGTGGTGATACGGGCACTGCTGTTTCGGCGTCGGGAGCCGCGTGGTGGTGCCGCGGTCGTTCGGCGACGGGGCCACCGATCTTGGCGATCAGATCGGCGACGGTGAGCCCGCCGTCGGTGTGGGATCCACCGCTGTCGTTGTTTTCCACAGCCCGCTCGACCGGCTCTCGCACCGCCGACGGCCCCGTCCATCGATTGACGACGGCGACCGTCCGGGTGGCGGTCCCGAACCGCTCCCACGGCGCGGCGCCTCGCGATCCAGGCGGCGTTCCGGTAAGCCCGACGTCATCTGCATCAGGGCCGTGAGTGGCTGCATCGTCGCCGTCACTCATGTCCTACCGGCCTCCGAATCTGGTGAGATCTCACGTGTTCGAGGGGGCGCCTCGGGGCCGCGCTGGCGATGCAGCGCAACGTATCCGCGCGACCGTGCGGTCGCATCGTCGTAGTAGTAGCCGTACCGCGCTGGTGGCAACTGGGCTCGGCCACCGGCGCGTGATGCAACAAGATCCACATGGTACTGAGACAGCCCAGGAAACGCGATCCGGGGACGAAGTCAGATGGCCCGGCTTCAGCCGCCCGAGTGCATGACGTCGGCCCCGGACGGGACCGTGCAATCGTCGCGGTCGGTCAGCCAGCCGTCCGGCAACGCCACCCGCGCCGGTGATCCCTGACGCCCGCGCGGCCCGCCGGCGGCGGACGGGAACGGCGTATCGCCGTCGAGTTTGTCCAGCAGCCGGTCGAGTTCGTCGCGCGTCTTGACCAGCGCGAGAGCCCGCCGCAACTCGGAGCCGGCCGGGAAGCCATGCAGGTACCAGGCAATGTGTTTGCGCATGTCACGCATGCCTTTGTCCTCGCCGAAGTGCTCGCTCAGCAGCTCGGCGTGCCGGCGGATGATGTCGGCGACCTCGCCCAGATTGGGCGGCGTCGGCGCCGGGGTACCGGTGAACGCCGCCGACAGCTCGGCGAACAGCCACGGCCGGCCCAGGCAGCCGCGACCGATGACGACGCCGTCGCAGCCGGTCACGGCCATCATGGTCAGTGCATCGTTGGCTTCGAAGATGTCGCCGTTGCCCAACACCGGGATGGTCTGGACGTGTTGCTTGAGCCGGGCGATCTGCTCCCAATCGGCGGTACCCGAATAGCGCTGTGCCGCGGTACGGGCATGCAATGCGACCGCGGCCGCGCCCTCGGACTCCGCGATCCGTCCCGCCTCGAGGTGGGTGTGATGGTCGTCGTCGATGCCGATCCGGTACTTGACGGTCACCGGGATGTCGGTGCCTTCGGTGCCGCGCACCGCCGCCGCGACGATCTGGCCGAACAGCTGCCGCTTGTAGGGCAGCGCCGCGCCGCCGCCGCGACGCGTGACCTTGGGCACGGGACAGCCGAAGTTCATGTCGACGTGGTCGGCGAGCCCCTCGTCGGCGATCATCTTCACCGCCGCATACGTGGTGGCCGGGTCGACGGTGTAGAGCTGCAACGAGCGTGGCGTCTCGTCGGCGGAGAACGTCGTCATGTGCATAGTGACCGGATGCCGCTCGACCAGGGCGCGGGCTGTCACCATCTCGCAGACGTAGAGCCCACTGACGGTGCCGACGCGGGCCTGCTCGAGTTCGCGGCACAACGTGCGGAAGGCGACGTTCGTTACGCCGGCCATGGGAGCCAGCACCACCGGGCTGGCCAGGGTGATAGGACCGATGCGCAAGACCGGCTACCGCCTGCTCAGCGTCAGCTTGCCCTCGGTGTTGTGCAGCTGCTTGGCGGTCATCCTCAGATCGCCTCGGCGGGCCTCCCGCTCGAGTTGGCGCTGCTTGGAGATCTCGAACTTGTCGCAGGCCTGCTCGAGCTCCTTGATCAGCACGGCAAGGTCGTCGCGCTCCCGCGCAGCCTGCCCGCTGAAGTCCTCGCGCTCGAAGATGCGCCATTTCTTCAACACCGGCATCACGACCTCATCGAGGTGAATGCGCGGGTCGTAGACGCCGCCGACGGCGATCATCACGGCCTTGCGGCGAAACTCGGGCACGCTATACCCGGGCATCCTGAAGTTGCGCAGCACTCGGTGCAGGGCATGCATCGCCCTGTTCGGCGAGATCTCCAGGCCGGCTTCGGTGACATCACGGTAGAAGATCATGTGCAGGTTCTCGTCCTGCGAGATTTTGGCCAACAGTTGATCGGCGATCGGCTCGTTGCACGCCTTCCCGGTGTTGCGGTGTGAGACGCGGGTGGCAAGTTCCTGGAACGTGACGTACACGACCGAGTCGAACAGGTTCTCGGAGAGCAGATCGCCCTGGTTGTTCTGGCCCGGGCTGAAGCCCCGGTTCACCACCTCCATGCGCAGCTTCTCCATCTCGACCGGGTCGACGGCGCGGGTGACGATCAGGTAGTCGCGCAGCGCGATCCCGTGCCGGTTCTCCTCGGCGGTCCAGCGGTTGACCCACTGACCCCACGCGCCGTCCATGCCGAAGCTCATCGCGATCTCGCGGTGGTACGACGGCAGGTTGTCCTCGGTCATCAAGTTCTGCACCATCGCCACCTGCGCGACGTCGGTCAGCTTGGACTGCCCGGGCTCCCAGTCCTGCCCGCCCAGCGCGTAGAAGTTCTTGCCGTCCGACCACGGGATGTAGTCGTGCGGGTTCCAGGCCTTGTGCACGCTCAGGTGCCGGTTCATGTACTTCTCGACAACCGGTTCAAGGTCACGCAACAGGTCCAGGTCTTGAGGATCCGGCACAACAGCCTCCCAGTTATCTGTGTCTGTCGGTTTCAGTAAATATATCTGTCGATGCCGGTGACATTCAAGTTCCGCCTTCTCGGGACTTTCTGCGTCGTCGTGGCTAGTGTGCGCTAACCCTGCTGAGCAGCATCTCTACGCAATAGTCGATGAACTGCTCGCGGCTGACGGCCAGCCGCCCGTCCAGGTAGGCGGTGAACAGCGCCGTCAGCCCGCCGATCAAGCTGGTGGCGATCATCTTCTGTCGCACCGGATCGCCGATCTGGGTCAGCTTGCGCTGCAGCAGGTCGATGAAGTTGGGCATCCATTGCGCACCCGAGCGCACCAGGACCGGTTCCACCGCCGGAGCCAGCAGGAGCACGCGCCCACGCACCGGGTCGTCGACCATCAGCGCGACGAATTGCTCGACGGCGTCGCGTGGCGTCGCGGCCGACGTCAATGCCGACATCGCCCTGGCGCATACATCGTCGTAAACCGCGCGCACGAACTCGTCGCGGTCAGCGAAGCTCTCGTAGAAGTAGCGTTCGGTCAGTTCGGCCTGCCGGCACACCGCCCGCACGGTCACCGCCGGACCGCTTGGCCCACCGAGCAGTTGCACGCCGGCGGCGACGAGTTCGTCTCGCCGCATGGCCTGGCGATCCTCAAGGGGGATACCCGACCAGCGACGCGCGCGTTGACCGGACGGCACTTCACTCCTAGACTCGTATTGACAACGCATGTAGTCAGTTTGCCTGACTCGGACAGGAAATTGCACCAGTGACTCAAGATACGTCTGCGGCAGCCCCGGTTGCGCCGGGTTGCCCGGTTTCGCCGCTGGGATACGAAGCCCCGCCTCAGCCGCTCGGTCCCGACTCGCTGACCTGGCGGTATTTCGGTGACTGGCGGGGCATGCTGCAGGGTCCGTGGGCGGGTTCGATGCAGAACATGCATCCGCAGTTGGGTGCGGCCGTCGAAGACCACTCGACGTTCTTTCGGGAGCGCTGGCCTCGGTTGCTGCGGTCGCTGTACCCGATCGGCGGTGTGGTCTTCGACGGTGATCGCGCGCCGGCCACCGGGGCCGAGGTGCGCGACTACCACGTGGAGATCAAGGGCACCGATAGCCAGGGCCGGAGATATCACGCGCTGAACCCCGACGTCTTCTACTGGGCGCACTCGACGTTCTTCGTCGGCACGATCCACGTGGCCGAACGGTTCTGCGGCGGTCTCAGCGAAGCGCAGAAGCGTCAGCTGTTCGACGAGCACATCGAGTGGTATCGGATGTACGGCATGAGCATGCGCCCGGTGCCGAAGAGCTGGGAAGACTTCCAGGTGTACTGGGACCACATGTGCAGCGAGGTACTGGAGAACAACTTCGCCGCACGCGAGGTGCTCAACCTCACTGAGCTGCCGAAACCGCCTTTTGCGGAATGGATTCCGGATCGCCTGTGGGCCCTGCAGCGCAAACTGCTTTCGCCGTTCTTCGTTTGGGTGACGGTTGGTCTGTACGACCCGCCGGTGCGCAGGCTGATGGGCTACAGCTGGTCGCGTCGCGACGAGTGGCTGCACCGCCGCTTCGGCGACCTGGTCCGCCTGATCTTCGCCGTCGTGCCGACGCGTTACCACAAGCATCCACGAGCCCGAGCCGGCTTCGACCGGGCCAACGGCCGGATTCCGGCCGATACCCCGCTGGTGCAGACGCCGGCCCGCAACCTGCCGCCGCTCGACGAGCGAGGCGACCCAAAGCACTACTGCCCCAACGTCGTCTGACGGTCAGACGCCGCCGACCCGCCGCCATTGCGCTCACGCCAGAAGCGGTACACCTCGGCCGCGTCGTCGCGGGGGTCGGCCGTCCTTGACGATCACCGTCGCGAACGGCCGGCCACCCTCGATGACGTTCTGCCGGGCCAGATCGACGGTCCGCTGCGCGATCCATCACGGTCCTCCATCCGGAAGCGGAGCTAATACCTAGCTGTTCTATATTGTTTTACGTCGAGTTCGAGTGAGGAGTTCTGGTGTCTATACGCAGCGAAAGCGACAGCTGGGATCTTGCGACGAGCGTCGGCGCGACCGCGACGATGGTGGCGGCCAACCGGGCGCTGGCGTCCCAGGCCGGCTTGATCGACGACCCGTTCGCGGCGCCGCTGGTACGCGCGGTCGGCATCGACGTCTACACCCGGCTGGTGAACGGCGAGATCCCGGTTAGCGACGAGACCGAGTTCGATCCGTCCCGGATGGGCCGGGGGATGGCGGTCCGGACCCGGTTCTACGACAACTTCTTCCTCGACGCGACGCGCAGTGGGATCCGGCAGGCGGTCATCGTCGCGGCCGGCCTGGACTCGCGGGCCTATCGGCTGCCGTGGCCGGAGGGCACCGTCGTCTATGAGGTCGACTTGCCGAATGTGATCGAGTTCAAAACGTCGACGCTGAGCAAGCTCGGTGCCGAGCCGACCGCCGAGCGCCGAACCGTCGCCGTCGATTTGCGCGACGACTGGCCCGCGGCACTGCAGGCCGCCGGCTTCGATCCGCAGGCCCCGTCGGTATGGAGTGCCGAAGGTCTGGTGGTGTACCTGCCGCCCGAAGCCCAGGACGCGCTGTTCGGCAACATCACCGCGCTGAGTGCGTCGCAGAGTCAGCTGGCCTGTGAGTTCGTCCCTGATACAACGGTTTTCAATGATCCGCATTGGCGCAGCCACCACGACCGGATGAGCGAACTTGGTTTCGAGATCGACTTCAACGACTTGGTGTACCACTACGAGCGCAGCCATATCATCGAAGATCTCACCAAGCGCGGCTGGCGGGTGACGCATCGCCCGATCGCCGAAATGCATGCGGCCAACGGCTTCCAGTACGCCGACGATGAGGTTGCGAAAGCGTTCGCCGACATCACGTATCTCAACGCTGTGCGAAGCTGACCAGCGGCCACAACTCAGTCGGTGAAGTCGATCCTGACTGACACTGGAGTCGTCTCCAGCGCCTTGGCGACTTTGGATCCCACCAGCCCGAACTTGCGACCGCGCGCCACGACGTCGTCGTCGGGTCTGAATTTCGCAACGCCGGTACGCCACCGATTTCCTTGTCGCACACGAACATTGGGGTTGCCGACAATGTTACTGCCCCACCCGGACCGGGTGCCGTGCTGACAGATGACCCATGCCCCTTCGTGATCGAATTGCACCGAAACCGGAACGCGGCGCAGCTGGCCGGTCTTGCGGCCGACGGTCTCGAGTTCGGTGGCCATCGCGGTGCGCAGCCCCAGTTTGCTCAGCGCCTGGACGGCCGGATTGAGCAAGCGACCGACGGCGCGCTCTCGACGAAATTTCCGCAACGTCTTGTCATGGTCGCTGGTCGTCACGGCAATCTCCGATGTCGAGGTATCGACCGGAACGCTAGTACACCGATCGGTATAGTTCAACCCTGGTAGTGCCCCCACTAGGACTCGAACCTAGGACCTGCGGATTTATGGTCCATAGATTCTGATGAATCTCAACAGTTACCGAAAAGTTGGCCTTGCAGGCAGTTCCGCACCCGCAACGTCTCAGCGGTTGCCGCTACATATCGTCCGTCTCAGTCATAAACGCTGGATAAACGATGATCCCAGGGCGGCCCACTGCTCTCGGGCTAGCTAGGAACCTGCGCTTTCGCCGCCTCGAGATTCGGGTACGGGTGCCAGAAGACGTATTGCTTCGGCTGTCCCGGCTTGATCCTTCGGACGACCAGCACAAACTGTTCTTCGTCCTGGAAGACGCGGGATTCAAGCTCGCCCTTCGTTTTGCTCCAAAGCTCGACCAGCCCGGTCGTCTTTTGGGCCTTCATAACTCCTGTTATACGCCGCTGTAATACGCCACGAAAATAAGCCTGGAACCGGCCCCACCTACCGGCCTCTAGGCCGGCGTAGCGTCAAATACCCGCACATAGTTGAGGAGGCGGCCATCGTGGGTGAACCAAAACCAAAACCAAAACCACCACCGCCACCACCACCAGATCCGCCATCAGGCGGCAAACCCATTGAAGGGGTTGGGGCAGCCGTAGCAGCAATGGTGATCGTCGTCTTGGCGATCGTGCTCTGGCGTAGGCTGGCTGCTCGCGCGCCAAGCCGCGCGCGGCTTGGCTAGCCGCCGTGGTCCTCCACCGTGGCACCGGGCGCGTGCGTCTTATCGCCTCAATGCGCTTCTCGGCATTAGCCTTTAGGTGCTCCGGGTTGTCTACCGGCATCTGTGGGTAGCCCACAACGGGACCAGGGGGCCGCGTAATAAACGGGGGAACGGCCCCCTGGCCGCTTCGTCCCCCGACTCACACTGGTTGCGGTTACCCGCATGTGCGCCTCGTTATGCATGTGTCCAACTGCGCTAGGGCACATGGCGTGGCGCTGCTGGTGCGGCGCGGTCCTTTATGCGCCGCAGCCGGGGCCGCACTGCCGACTCCGCGACAGATGTCCTGTCTCGATGTGGGAAGACGAACATCGGCGCCGGCCCGACGGGGATTGATTCGAATCAACCCTGTCGGTCAAGATCTGCTCGGGTGCCCCATAGGTCAGCAGTGCTGCGCGCAGCCCGTCGCAGACTGCGCGGGTGCGTTCGCGTGCCATCGACCGGGCACACACGCACATTCGGGAGTGATCATCGATGCCGGTCAAGGCTTTGGCGCTGGTGCCATCAGCGAGCGGGAATCCGCCCACGATGTCCATCTGCCACAACTCCATCGCCGCACCGCGTTCCCAACGTTTCCACTTGCGTGAGCGTCGATCCCGCAGATGTGGGTCAATCATCCCGGCCCGCACCAGGGCCCGATAGGCCGCAGACTCCGAAGGCACCGGCAAGACCTTGCGCTTGGCCAACTCGAACACCAGCCGGCGCGGACCCCAATACGGCCGCGACCGGCGCAACTCCAACAACGCCGCCTCCACCGCGGCCGGCATCTGATGCGGACACGACACCGGCCGATGCGACCGATCCTTGAGCCCTTCCAGGCCCTCGGCCTCATAGCGGGCCAACCACGAGTGCAGCGTCTGACGCGACACCCCAACCTTTTGGGCAACCTGCGAGATCGACAACCCGTCGCTGATCACCGCTAACACGGCCTGATATCTCTGCTCGGCCACGCTCAACTCCCTCATTCAGGGAGTGTCAAGGATCAACCGAAGTAGATGTAAAGCATCAGCCGAAACACTGTCAGCCATCAACCGAACTAGAAATGTCACCCATCAACCGACGTCATACACTCGTTTCAGTGCCCCCACTAGGACTCGAACCTAGGACCTGCGGATTAAAAGTCCGTAGCTCTACCAACTGAGCTATAGGGGCAGCGACGCACAAGGATACTGGGTCCTCGTTTGAGGATTCGGTCCCCGGTGCCCTAAGCTGACGTGGCTCCAACGAACCATGTTGCGAGTACCCCGGAGTGATTCGGTTCTGGCCCCCATCGTCTAGTGGCCTAGGACGCCGCCCTTTCACGGCGGTAGCACGGGTTCGAATCCCGTTGGGGGTACGCGCGTCGCGGCAACGCGGAGCGGTGGTAGAGCAAGGCCCTGTGGCGCAGTTGGTTAGCGCGCCGCCCTGTCACGGCGGAGGTCGCGGGTTCGAGTCCCGTCAGGGTCGCCACCACGGCGAGGCACACGTTGCCTTCCGGCCAGGTAGCTCAGTCGGTATGAGCGTCCGCCTGAAAAGCGGAAGGTCGCCGGTTCGATCCCGGCCCTGGCCACCGAGATTCATGGCGCCAGATTCAGCAACGCCGTGCGGGTCTGCGGATCCACCGGCACCGAAACCTGATCGTGGACGATGAGCCAGTTGCGCCCGATCTTGCGGAAGCACGCCGTCCACCGAACCCAGAAGCCGGTCTTGTCCCCGTTCTTCAATACGCCGCTTATTCGATTGACGCTGTGTGCGAACGCGACGTCATCACCCACGGTGATGGTCAGGTCGCGAACTTCGTATCCGAGCGGGCGTTGGTACATCGCGAACATTTCCACCCAGGCCCGCCACTTCGCCTCTGCTCCTGCAGACCGAAGCGGCGATCCGACGTCGAACGACACGACATCCGGGGCGTAAAGCGCCATCACACCCTCCAGGTCCTTGGCTCGAACCGCCGTAAATCCCGCTTCTAATCGCTGTCGAATGTCGGCTTCGTCAATCGCGCGTTGGGTCTTCACTAGTTACCTCCTTATCGCTGACGTCACATGCCTCTGTGGTGATGCCACACACCCAAGACACCGCCCATCCCCGAAACGTGACTGCATCGGCGCTGTTGTAGGTGCGTGTCACACATCGGGGTGCAGTCTCGTCCAGCGTTTGAGGACGAAACCAATGGAGGACGGCACATGATTCCTATCGGAACCCCGGCACGGCTATACCTGGTCGCGATCACCGCACTGATCGGACTGCTCACCGCGGGAATAGGAGTCTGGTGTCTGGCCGACCCCCGCTCGTTCGCTCAGTCGGTCGGGTTCGGAGCACATGAGCACTTCGTGCACGACCTCGGCGCGTTCCAGGTGGGCTTTGGCATCACGCTGCTGCTCGCGTTGATCTGGTCGGATGCGTTGGCCACCGTGCTTGCCGGATACATCGTGGCGAACACCGTGCATACGGGGAACCACATCGTGGACCTCGACCTGGGCGGTTCGGCCCTGCAAGCGTGGTCGCTGGGCGCGGCCTCCGTGACGCTGATCGTCGCATTCGTGCTGCGGTTACGTCAGCTCGGCTACGTGCTGGGCTACGTCAGCGTGGCGACCGAGCCACTGTTGGTCCCGTTCGTTCGGCAGAAGACGATCAGGCTCACCACATTTCGTAAGGATGGAACCGCTGGAACCAGCCCCGTCAGCATCGCGGTGGATGGCGACCGTGCGTACTTTCGCACCTACCAGCGAGCGATCAAGGCACGCCGGATCGGGCGCAACCCGAACGTCGAATTCGGTTCGGCGACAATGTCCGGTAAGCCGATCGGCTCGATGCTGCCGGCGCAGACGCGCCTGCTGGAGGGAGCCGAGTACCGCGAAGCAGCACGACTGCTGCGCCGCAAGTATCCCGTCCTTCACGGCGTGGTGGTCCCCTCGATACACCGCCTGATGCGGTTCAAGTACGGACACACGGTGCATGCCGAGTTGATTCCGTCGCCGCCGTCCGAATACGAGGCAGCGGCCGGGGTCGCCGCCACGGTCGTCCGCGAAGCTCCCTGGCTATCGCGGTCCACCTAAAAAGCGGAAGGTCGCCGGTTCGATCCCGGCCGTCCATCAGGAGCTAGTGTCGTGAGTCATTAATTTCGGGGCATCGTATGCACCGCGGTGAGTTTTCGTCGAGATCGACGCTGGCGCGGAAAAGGTCGAATGACTTGCGCGCCAACGTCGATCTCGGCGGTCAAATTTCCCAATTGGTACCGACCCGTCAGCCACACGCTGCTAGTCGAATTCGATGGGCAGACTCTTCGGCCCGCTCAGGCTGACGATCGGTTTCCAGGGCACCGGCCCGGCAATTCGCGGGTTGCGCAGTCGCCCGGTCAGGACATTCAGCGCTTCGGCGATCTCGCGCCTGGCCAGATTCGCGCCCAGGCAGTAGTGCACCCCGCCGCCGAAGGTCAATATCGCCGGCGCCCCCTCGCGGGTGATGTCGACCCGATCCGGATCGTCGTAGACGGTCGGATCGCGGTTGGCCGCAAAGGTATTCATCAGCACCATGGTTCCGGCCGGGAAGAGATAGCCCTCGAGCTCCACGTCGTCGACGACGAGGCGCAGGGTCCCGCCCGCGATCGGCGAGTGGCGCATGGTCTCCTCCACCGCGTGCATGGCCAGCTCGGGATTGTCCCTGAGCAGCTCCCACTGATCGGGGTGCTCGCAGAGCACCTGCACGGACGCGGCCACCTGGTTGCGGGTGGTGTCGGTTCCCGCCAGCAGCAGGCCGCCGGCGAGCATGCGTAGTTCGGCGGCGTCGAGCCGATCCCCGTCGTCCTCGGCGCGAATGAGGTCCGAGAGCAGATCGTCGGTAAGGCTGCGCCGACGATGGGTGACCATGTCGTCGACGTAGTCGTCGAGCTCGCCCCAGGCCCGCATGACGGTGGGCTCGAGTTGTCGGATGTCGGCGGAGAAGCTGAATGCTTGGAAGATGTCGTCGGCCCATGACGAGAATCGCTGCCAGTCTTCGCGAGGCGCGCCGAGCAGGGCGCAAATGATCGGGACCGGGTAGGGCCGCGCGAGGTCGGCGACCACGTCACAGTGACCCTTGCCGGCGACCTGGTCGACCAGACCGCTCATCACGTCGACCATGGCGTCGTGCAGGCGCGCAACCGTACGCGGGGTGAACGCCTTGGAGCACATTCCGCGTAACCGGCGATGCGTCTCGCCCTCCACGCAGAGCAAGCTGTTCATCACCTTGTCCCACAATGGGCCCGAGGTGACGCCCTGGGCTTGCAGGACGATGCCGGGCGGCGGCTGGAACCGTTCGTCGCGCAGCACGGCGCGGACGAGATGGTAGGAGAGCAATTCGGGTCCGAACGGGCCTAATGCGATGGGCGCCTGCTGTTGGGCCGCCCGGAATCGGGGATAGACGTCGGCGGGAGTCTCGTCGGCGCTGTAGCTGAGCGTGGGCAGGTCGGCGTCGAAAACACTGGGTGGAGCGGTACCGACGGTCATGACCGTCTCCTTTGACGCGTCCGACAGATTTCGTCAGCATAAGTCGGGCTTTCGCACCCGCTCGAGAACGCCGGTAAACTACACGTATGTAATTCGGCGTGACGTGGGCGCACGCGCCCTCGCCGGCAGAAAGAACGGCCATGGACCCACTCAAGATATGCAGTGTTGAATTCGACGATCGCGATCCTTATCGAGCGACGTTCAACGTCCACTTGTCCCGCGACATGACGGAATTCGAGCGCCAGGCGCTGCCGCCGCTGCTCTCCTCGGGCTTTTCTCCGTCGGAGGCCCGGGGGTCCGCGGTGGTGGCGATCAGAAACGCGACCATCACGATGATCGAAGACCACCGAGACCTGCTGAAGCAGATCGTGGCCGAGGCCGAAAAACTAGCCAGGACAATGGAACACGAGCAGCATGCGGTCGCTGCTCAGATCGCGGCCAGAGCCGAGGGCGTCCAGCAACGCGCCGCGGCCATCGACTGGAGCTGACGCGGGCGGCGGCGGCCGCATACTGAACCCATGGCCGCCCCCGCACTTCGGCTCCTGGTTGCCCTTGCTCTGCTCTCTGCGATGAGCGGCGGCGTGCGCGCGAACGCCGACGTGCCACCGCTGGGTCCTGAAGCGCGCGCAGCGGGATTCGTCGACGTGCGCTCCGTGGTGCCCAACGCGCTGATCGACCTGCGTTATGCGACGCCGAACAACTTCACCCACACGCAGCTCTACCCGGCCACTGCCCGCTGCCTGGTGCACGAATCGATGGCCCCCGCTCTTGCCACCGCCGCGAAGGTGCTTGCCTCGCAGGGGAATGTGCTCGTCTTTTGGGACTGCTATCGACCACACGACGTGCAGGTCAAGATGTTTGGCATCGTGCCGAACCCGGCCTGGGTGGCTAAGCCCGGCAACTATGCGAAGAGCCACGAGTCCGGTCGTTCGGTCGATGTGACGCTGGCCAACGTTAACGGGCAATGCCCGCGTTGCCTCGTCGACATGGGCACCGACTTCGACGACTTCTCCCCGAGGGCAACGGCTTTCGCCACCGACGGCGTCAGCGCCGCCCAGCAGGCCAACCGAGGCCGATTGCGCGATGCGATGAGCGCCGGCGGCTTGTCGGTGTACTCCGGTGAATGGTGGCATTTCGACGGCTCGGGCGCCGGGGTCCAGCGGCCCATCCTCGACGTCCCAGTCAACTAGTCGTCTCATAATATGAGATAACGGTTTCGTATTATGGAATAGACGGCGGTAGCCTTGACGTCGAACAGGATTCGATCGCAGGAGGTCGCACCATGACCGCTGACTACCAGGCCGTCTACACCCACGGGCATCACGAGTCGGTACTGCGCGGACATCGGGTTCGCACCGCGGAAAACTCCGCGGGCTATCTGCTGCCGCATCTGCGGCCGGGACTGTCCGTGCTCGACGTCGGCTGCGGCCCCGGGACCATCACCGTCGACCTGGCCGCCCGGGTCGCACCCGGACGGGTCACCGCCATCGAAATGACCGAGGATGCCTTGGATTTGGCGCGCACCGAGGCGCAGACGCGTGGCCAGTCGAACATCGACTTCGCGACGTCGGACGTGCATGCTCTCGACCTGCCCGACGACACCTTCGACATCGTCCACGCCCACCAGGTGCTGCAGCACGTGGCTGACCCGGTGCAGGCGCTGCGCGAGATGCGACGGGTGTGTAAGCCGGGCGGCATCGTCGCCGCGCGCGACGCGGACTACGCGGGGTTTACCTGGTTTCCGCAGCTCCCGCCGCTGGATCGGTGGATGGCGCTGTACTCCGCGGCGGCGCGGGCCAATGGCGGCGAACCCGATGCTGGCCGCCGGCTGTTGTCCTGGGCTCAGCACGCCGGGTTCGATGACATCACGCCGACCGGCGGCCTGTGGTGCTTCGCCACCCCGGAGACCCGCGACTGGTGGGGCGGGATGTGGGCCGACCGGATCGTCGAGTCGGCCCTGTCGCGACAGCTGGTCGAGTCGGAGATGGCCACCGCCACCGAACTCGACGAGATCGCCTCGGCGTGGCGGGACTGGGCTGCCGCCCCGGACGGCTGGCTGGCCATCCCGCACGGCGAGATTCTCTGCCGCGGCTAACTGCCGCTTGGGTGTTTCACCTGGTCACGCAGACGATATTGGCATTCTCTTTTTTTGCAAGTACGTTATCGTCTGAAAGATAACTGCACTCTGGCTGGCAGTCCTCATCGACCAGGGAGGGAAACGTGCGTCTCGGAGTAATGATCGGCGCCGAGCGTGGCGATTCCGCGCGCAAGGTTTCTCGGATGCTCGCCGATATCGAGTGGGCCGAGAACGCGGGCATGGACACCGCGTGGATCCCGCAAGTGCCCAACGACTTTGATGCGTTACTGGCCGTCGCGCTGATGGGTACCCGCACCACCCGCATCGAACTGGGCACCGCGGTCGTCCCGCTGCAGGCACAGCATCCGATTGCGTTGGCGCGTCAGGCGTTATCGACGCACGCGGCTACCGGGGGCCGGTTGGCACTGGGCGTCGGGCCGTCGCACCACTGGATCATCCAGGACATGCTGGGCCTGCCCTACGAGAAGCCGGCCGGCTACACCCGCGACTACCTCGAAGTACTGCACGCCGCGTTCGCCGGGCCCGGCCCGGTCGACGTCGAGAACGAGCACTTCACCGTGCACAACCCGCTGGATCTGGCTCCGGTGGCGCCGCTGCCGGTGTTGGTCGCAGCGCTCGGCCCGGTGATGTTGGCTCTGGCCGGTGAGCACGCCGACGGAACCGTGCTGTGGATGGCCGACGAGCGGGCCGTGTCGAATCACGTCGTGCCGCGGATCACCAAGGCCGCCGACAACGCCGGCCGGCCCGCGCCGCGCATCGTGGCCGGAATACCCGTATGCCTCTGCGCGGCAAATGAAGTCGACGCTGCCCGCGAGCGAGCCAACCGGATCCTCGGCGAAGCCGAGGTGTCGCCGAATTATCAGCGGCTGCTCGACTACGGCGATGCCCGCGATGTCGGCGACATCTGTGCGGCCGGTGACGAGGCGGCCATCCTGAAGCGGATGCGCCGATTCGCCGACGCCGGAGTAACCGACCTGTCGGTGCGGTTGCTGCCGATCGGCGAGAACCGCGAGGAGCTGGTCGCGTCCAAACGGCGCACCCGCGAGGTCATTTCGGAGCTGGGCGCCCAACTTCGCTGATCACGCCGGCGCTCGCCGAACGCGCACTAGCCCTGGGACGGGTTGGTGTACACGCGGACCGGCGTGATCAAAACCGCGGTGCGACGTTCTTCGCGCATCACCCGGTCGTAGGTGTCCCAGTCGTCATGGGTCCCCCCGGCCGCGGTAAAGACCTCGCGAAGCATCACCCTCAGCCGCTCCTCGTCGACGTCGGGGTGGGGGTCGTCGGGCCCGATCAGTTGGGCCGTTCCTTCGACCGTGGCCCAGCGCCAACCGGAGCGGGCCGTGACGGTGGTGCGTGGATCGGCGCGTAGGTGGGCCAGTTTCCGGGCGCCACCGATGGCAACCAGCCCGACGACAGGCTCGTTCGTCAACGGGTGCGCTAGAACGCCGGCGTTGACCACCGACGCCTGGGCGCTGCCGTCGTGACGCAATGTGGTGAATACAACGAGGCCCTTGTCGGCGGCGGCGAGCTCGCCGAAGGCTGGCAGGTCAGTCATGGTGGAAGGTCCTTTCCGGTCCGATGCTGTGTTTCAGCCCCGGAACGCGTCATTCCATTCCCGACCTGCGGAAAGTGTTGCCGTGCAGCGCTACTCGTACTCCACTAGGACCGACGGGGTGTCAGGCACGGCCTGGCAGGTCAGGATGTAGCCGTCGGCGATCTCGTCGTCCTCGAGCACGTCGTTGGTGCGCATGGTGGCGGCGCCCTCGATCAGCTTCGCCATGCAGGTCCCGCAGTTACCGGCTTCGCAGCTGAACGGTGGCGACAGGCCGGCCCGTCGTGCGCTCTCCAGCAGCGTCTCCCCGGCGACCCGCGGCACCGACGCCTTCTTGCGCTCGAGCTTGATGGTCACCGTGCCGCCCTGCTCAGCGCCGCTCTCGGCGGCTGCGGGTGCGGGCGTCTTGACCGGCGGCGACGCGTCGAAGTCCTCGACGAGGACGGTCGCGCCCTCCGGCAGCCCGGATCGCACCACAGTCATGAATCCCTCCGGCCCGCAGACGTAGCAGTCGGCATCGGTATCCGCGCCGACGAATTTCTCGACGCCGGCCGGATCCAGCAGCCCGTGCTCGGCGTCGATGTTCCGGACCACCGAGAACCGGCCGGGGTATCGCTCGATCAGCTCGTCGATCGCGGCCTCGAAGATCACCGAAGCCCGGTCCCGGTCGGCGCACAGAACCCGCACCGTGCGGTCGGTGCTCGCGAGGGCGCTCTTGGCCAGCGACAGGATTGGTGTGACACCGCTGCCGCCGGCGAAGGCCAGCAACGGCGCCGGTGTCGTCCTCAACACGAAGGTGCCGGCCGCCCGCGTCATGGTCAGCTCATCACCTTCAACAACGTTGTCGATGATCCAGTTCGACACCTTGCCGCGGGTCACCCGTTTGACCGTGGTCATCACCTCGGTGTCGGTCTCCGGCGCGCTCGACATCGAATACGACCGGTACAGCTCCTCGCCGTCCACGGTCACCTTGAAGGTGCAGAACTGTCCGGCGCGATAGGAAAACGGCTGCTCTTCGGGGGCGAGCACGTAGGTACGGCTGTCGGCGGTCTCCTTGACGATCCGGGTCACCGTAGCCCGATGGAACACGTGGCGCTCTGCCATCCCGCCCCCTTCCACACTTGCGTTCTTCCCTTCAGAGAATACTATTCTCTCAAAACGATAGGATGTTCTCAATGTCTCCGACCGCGCTGGTATTCGAGGAGCGGCGCTATACGCTGCCGCAGCTCGAGGCGTTGGCGGACGGGCTGGCCGCAAGTTTGCGTGCACGGGGTGTGACGGCCGGCGGGCGGGTCGCGTTGATGGCGTCGAATCGTCCGGAATTCGTCGTCGCGCTGCACGCCATCTGGCGGCTGGCCGCCGTCGTCGTGCTGATCAGCCCGGCGTGGAAGCGTCACGAGGTCGAGCACGCGCTGGCGTTGACGAACCCGTCGCACGCGGTCGGCGATCACGACGTGCTGTCGAGTCTCATGCCGATGCTGCATCTCGACGAACCCATTGTCGCGGGTGAGCCGGAGTTCGGCGACGCTGCTGCGCCCGATGCCGATGCGGTGTTGGCGTTCAGCTCGGGTACGACGGGCCTACCGAAAGCGGTTCGGCACACCCATCATTCGCTCCAGGTCGCCGTCGGGCATTGGCGCGACGCGATGGGTTTGACTGCCCGCGATCGCATTCAGATCGCCACGCCGCCGTCGCACATTCTCGGATTGCTCAACATCATGACGGCGTTGCAGACCGGTGTGTGGATGCGCCTGCATCGCCGATTCGACGTGGATCGCATGTTGCAGCACATCCAAGACGATCGCATCACCGTCGAGATGGCCGTCGCGCCAATCGCTTTGGCCATCGCCTCGAACCCGCATCTGGAGTCCTACGATCTCTCGTCGCTGCGGTTCATCATGTGGGGAGCGACGCCGGTCAGCGCGAGCATCGCCGAGACCGTCACCCGTCGAACCGGCGTCGGGTGGGTTCCGGCGTACGGGACCACCGAGCTGCCGGTCATCGCCTGCAATCCGCTCGATGACGCCCGGCTCGACTCTGTCGGCCGGCCGGTACCGGGCGTGCAGGTGCGAGTGGCGTCGTTGCAGACCGGCGAGCCCGTCGGAACCGGTGAGGTCGGTGAGATCCAGGCGCGGGCCGAGTCACTGATGGCCGGCTACCTGCCGTGCGAGGCGACGCGAGATGTCTTGTGCGACAGCTGGTATCGGACCGGTGACGTCGGCTACCTGGACGCGGGTGGCTGGCTGCGGATCACCGACCGGTGCAAAGAGATGATCAAGGTGCGCGGCTTTCAGGTCGCGCCCGCCGAGATCGAGGCCGTCCTGCACGGTCATCCCGCCGTCGAGGACTGCGCGGTGTTCGGTGTCCCCGACGGCGCGGACGGGGAGTCGGTCGTCGCTGCGGTTGCAACCCGTGAGCCGGTCGACGCCGCCGAGCTCACCGCACGGGTCGGTGAGAGTCTCGCGTCCTACAAACGTCTGAGTCGTATCGTGTTCGTGCCCGAAATACCTCGGCTGCCTTCCGGAAAGGTGCTGCGCCGAGTTCTCAAGGAGCGCTATGGATGTACGTCTGACAGCTGAACAGCAACAACTGCGTGACGCAGCCGCGAAACTATCCGATGACCTCGGACCGGGATCGGTGCAAGACCTCGCCGACGACGGGCGAATCAGCAGGCTCGACAAGCAGATCCATCAAACAGGCTGGCGATCGCTGCGCTCCGACGGCGCCTCCGGTGTGGAAGTGGCCATCGTCGCTGAGGAGTTCGGCCGCGGACTGGTCGACGCCCCGTTCCTCGGCCCGGTGCTCGCGGACGACCTGGCCCGCCAAGTCGGCGACGACGGCTCCGGGTCGACCATTGCGGTGAACGGTCATGTAATCGACGCGCGGGGCTACCGGCGTGCGTTGACGGTGGACGGCACATCGGTGTCGGCCGTCGAGGTGGGCGCTGCCCGCGATGCGGTCGACCTGACCAGGGCCGCGGCGGATGTCAGCGGAACGGCAACCGCCGTCGGCGATCTGGACTCCGACGCCGTCCAACGCTGGCTGGCACTCGCGCTGGCCACCACGTCCGCGGATCTGGTCGGTACGGCCCGCGGTGCACACACGCTGGCGTGCGACTATGCGAAAATCCGCGAGCAGTACGGCAAGTCGATCGGCTCGTACCAGGCCATCGCGCACCTGCTCGCCGAAAGCCTGGCCCTGATCGAAGGCTCGGTGAGCATCCTGCGGCACGCCGCCTGGGCGGTCGACGAGTTGAGCCCTACCGAGGCGATCCGCGCCGGCCGATACGCAAAGGTCTACTGCGCGCGTGCCGCGCGGACGGTGTGCGAGACCGCCATTCAGGTACACGGCGGCATCGGCAATACCTGGGAGTGCCTGGCGCACGTATACCTGCGCCGCGCGCTGACCTCGACGCAATTGTGGCCCGTGAAGCTGGAGGAGATCAGCGTTGGACTTCCGTGACTCGCCCGATGAAGCCGCCTTCCGGGATCGGCTCAGATCCTGGCTTTCGGTGCACGCCAAAGAGTTTCCGAGCTCAGGTGACGAATATTGGGCCCGGCAGGGCGAATGGCACAGTGCGCTGTACGAGGGTGGCTTCTTCGGGCTGTCCTGGCCGCGGGAGTACGGCGGGCAGGAATTACCCCCGGTGTACGACGTCATCCTCGACGAAGAGCTGGCGCGTGCCGAGGCACCGCCGCGGCCCAGCCTGGGCTATCTGGTCGCGGGCCTGAGCCGGCACGGCAGCAAGGAGCTGTGCACTCGCTTCCTGCCCGGAATGATCAACGGTTCGCAGCGGTGGTGTCAGGGTTTCAGCGAGCCGGGGTCGGGCTCCGATCTCGCATCGCTGACGACAACTGCCGTCCGCGATGGCGACAACTACGTCATCAACGGACACAAAATCTGGACCAGCTACTCCGATGTCGCGGACTGGTGTCTGCTGCTGGCTCGCACCGATCCCGAGGCCAAGCGGCACCGGGGTATCTCGGCGTTCATCATCTCGATGAAACAGCCTGGCGTGCAACAGCGTCCGCTGCAGATGATCAACGGCGTGACCACCGAATTCGGCCAGGTGCTGTTCGACGGTGCGACGGTGCCCGTCGAGAACATGGTGGGCGCCCCCGGCGAGGGGTGGCCGCTTGCCATGACAGTGGTCGGCCATGAGCGCGAGCCGTCCACGCTGGGCTACGCGGCCCGCTACGGCAAGCTCGTCCGCCAACTGGCCGCACGCGCCGGCGACTCGACGAATGAGGAACTCGCCTGGGCGGCGGTACAAACCGAGATGTTGACCCACCACGTCCGGCGGCGGTTGTCCGAGCAACTCGACGGGGTGACCCATACCTCGGACGGATCGCTGGACAAGCTGCTGATGACCTGGGTCGAGCAGTCCGTCGGCCACGCTGCGTTGGCAGTGGGCGGCATCGACGATCCGAATCTGCTCAGCGCCTATCTGTACAGCCGTGCGCAAAGCGTCATGGGCGGCACATCGCAGATCCAGAAGAACATCATCGCCGCACGAATCTTGGGATTGTAGGAGTGATCGCGAACGCGGGCGAAGCCCGGGTGAAGCGGGTCACGACCATCGAAGGAGCCTGACGTGTACGACATGCCAACCGAAATCGACGTTCAGGCCGACGGCCCGCTGCGGATCATCACATTGAATCGGCCCGAGTCGCTCAACTCGGTCAACGACGCACTGCACCATGGTCTGGCGAAGTTGTGGCAGCGGATGAGCGACGACCAAAGCGCTCGTGCCGCAGTGATAACCGGTGCGGGACGGGCATTTTCGGCTGGCGGTGACTTCGTCTATCTGAACGAATTGGCGGGAGACGCGGCGCTGCGCGCCAAGACCATCGCCGACGGGCGCGAGATCGTGCTGGGCATGGCGCGCTGCCGGGTTCCGGTGGTGGCCGCGGTCAACGGGCCGGCCGTCGGGCTGGGCTGCAGTCTGGTCGCGTTGAGCGACATCGTCTACATCGCCGAAGACGCTTATCTGGCCGACCCGCACGTGCAGGTGGGATTGGTGGCCGCTGATGGCGGGCCGCTGACGTGGCCACTGCACATCAGCTTGCTGCTGGCCAAGGAGTACGCGCTGACCGGCGCCCGGATCTCCGCCGCGCGAGCGGTCGAACTGGGCTTGGCCAACCACGCGGTGGCCGATCCGGTCGCCGAGGCGCTGAAAGCGGCGAAGAAGATCCTCGAACTTCCGCAGCAGGCCGTGGAAAGCACCAAGCGCGTCCTCAATGTGCACCTCGAGCGCGCGGTCCTGGCCACCATCGACTACGCGTTGTCCGCGGAGAATCAGTCGTTCCAGAC
Source organism: uncultured Actinomycetota bacterium (assembly GCA_963815995.1). GTDB lineage: Bacteria > Actinomycetota > Actinomycetes > Mycobacteriales > Mycobacteriaceae > Mycobacterium. The sequence continues at coordinate 154,260 of CAWFIR010000015.1, read as the reverse complement.
CGAGGACTTCCGCTCGATCGCAGCCAAGTTGGCGGCCGGCAAGAACTGACCGGCGAGCATTAGCTGGCGCCACGTCCTCGACCGTAAAGGTGGCTTCACGCTCGGCGCCGAACGTGAAGCTGACTTCACGCTCGCCTGCTGCGACTCTATTTTGGCGGGAAGCGCAGCGCGCCGTCCAGTCGGATGACTTCGCCGTTGAGGTAATCGTTTTCGATGATGCTCTGCACGAACGCACCGTATTCGGATGACCGGCCCATCCGTTTGGGGAATGGGACCTGCGGGCCCCAGTAGGCCTCGAGTTGGTCGCCTGCCTTGCCGTAAGCGGGAGTCAGGAACGTGCCGGGTGCGATGGTGACGACGCGAATACCCAGCGGGGACAGGTCGCGCGCGGCGACCAGTGTCATGCCGACGACGCCGCCCTTGGCCGCTGCGTAGGGGAGCTGTCCGATCTGGCCCTCGTAGGCGGCGATCGATGCGGTGTTGATGATGACGCCGCGTGCACCCTCGTCGACCGGTTCCTGACGAGCGATGGCCGCGGCGGCCAGGCGCAGCACGTTGAACACGCCGGTCAGGTACACGTCGATCGTCGTCTTGAAGCCGTCCAGATCCAGCGGCGAACCGTCTTTGCCGATCAGGCGCCCACCGCTGGCCGGTCCGCCGTGCGCGTCCACCGAGATACGCAGCGGGCCAAGCGATTCCGCCTCAGCCAACGCTGCGTTCACGTCTTCGGTGTTGGTCGCGTCGGTGCGGACGTAGCGGGCGTCGAGCTCATCGGCCAGCGCCTTGCCCTTCTCGTCGGCCAGATCGGCGATAACCACCTTGGCCCCCGCGGCGTGCAGTCGGCGAACCGTGGCCTCGCCCAGGCCGCCCGCGCCGCCAACGACGACGGCCGAACTACCGCTGATCTGCATTGCTGTTTCCCTTCTTGCAACTCATACTCTCGGACTGCGAGAATACTATTCTCGTATCGTCACAGGCGCCTGAGGGTCCTTGTCTTGCCGAATTGGAGAAAGCCGTGAACAACGAAGTTCTGGTCATCATCGGTGTCGGCGGTATGGGGGTTTCGGTGGCCCGCCGCAGCGGAGCGGGCCGGACCATCGTGCTGGCCGACATCAATGCCGAGGGCCTGAAAGCCGCGGCCGGTGCCCTCACCGAGGACGGCCATCAGGTGCTGACCCGAGAGGTTGACGTCACCTCGCGCAGTTCGGTGGCCGCAGTGGCCGAGATGGCCCGGGCGGCCGGCCGAGTAACGGCGGTGGTGCACACCGCGGGGCTTTCGCCGCAGCAGGCATCCGCTGAGGCGGTGCTTGCCGTCGACCTGCTGGGCGTCGCGCTGAGCATCGACGAATTCGGCCGAGTGATCGAGCCCGGCGGCGCCGGGGTGGTCATCGCCAGCATGGCCGGCCACATGCAGCCCGCGCTGGATGCCGAGCTCGAGCGACAGCTCGCGAGCGTGCCCGCCGAGGAACTGCTCGGCCTCGAAGCCTGCTCGAGGATCACCAGCAGTCAGATGGCGTATCCGTTCGCCAAGCGGGCCAACCAGATTCGGGTGGCCGCGGCAGCCGGAACCTGGGGTGAACGTGGCGCCCGGATCAACTCCATCAGCCCCGGTGTGATCTCGACGGCGATGGGACGGCTGGAACTCGGCAGCGAATCGGGCACGCTGATGAGGGCGATGGTGGAGAACTCGGGCCTGCGACGTCTCGGCACACCCGAGGACATCGCGGCCGCGACCGAGTTCCTGCTCGGGCCTTCAGCGTCGTTCGTCACCGGTACTGATCTACTGGTCGACGGCGGAGTGGTCGCCGCGATTACCACCGGGACAATCGATCTGGCCAAAGCCCTCGCCGAGCGCTGACCTCTGGTGTTGCATGAATCCATGACGCGCACCGCCGATGAGCTGGTCACCGAATTCTGCAGACTATGGTCGTCGCCCAACCCGGAAGAGTTGGCCGGATACTTCACTGAGGACGCCGTCTACCACAACATTCCGATGGATCCGGTGCAGGGCCGTGAGGCGATTGCGCAGTTCATCGCGGGATTCGTCGCGGCGTTCGACGGCATCGACTTCAACGTGCACCGGCAGGTCAGCGACGGCACGGTCGTGATGAACGAACGCACCGACGTGATGCACCGCAAGGATGGCGGAGAGATACCGCTGCCGGTGATGGGTGTCTTCGAAGTACGCGACGACCGCATTGCGGTGTGGCGTGACTACTTCGACATGGCGGCAATCACCAAGGCGTTCGGCTAGTCGACCGACTTCCCGGTCGCGGCGGCGTAGCCTGCGCGGTAGCCGAAAACCATTGCCGGACCGATGGTTCCGCCGGCACCGCCATACGCGCGTCCAGTCACCCCACCCATCGCGTTGCCAGCGGCGAACAGTCCTGGGATGGGCTCACCGCTGACATGCAGGACGCGTCCGTCGCGGTCGGTGCGCGGCCCGCCCTTGGTGCCCATCGCGCCCACCGACACCGGAACCGCGTAGAACGGCGCGGTGTCGACGGGGCCCAGCGTCTTGCCGGCCAGCGTCGTTGCGTGCTCATCACCCCAGTAGCCGTCGTAAGCACTTGAGCCACGGCCGAAGTCGGGGTCAGCGCCGTCACCGACGTGGTGGTTCCAGGCGTCGATGGTGCGGGTGAGCCCGTCGAGAGCGATCCCGGTTTTGGCGGCCAACTCAGTGAGATCCGCCGATTCGCAGAACCAGTCCGGCACCGGTCCGTCGGGGTCGACGCCCAGGAACCCGTAACGCTTGAGGTGTTGTGCATCAAACACCATCCAGGCCGGGTCATTGACGTAGCCCTCACGCGGGTCGAGATAGTGGAAGGCGCCGGCCATCGAGTTGTAGTCGCAGGCCTCGTTGACGAATCGCTTGCCAAGCCGGTTGATGATGATGCTGCGCGGCCGAGTCCGTTCCAGCCGCACGCTACGACTGCGTTGGTGACCGTCGATCGTGTCGCCCGGGATCTGCACGATCGGCACCCACCACGCCTCACCCATGTTGGCCAGGTCGGCGCCGTGCGCCATCGCCATGCGCAGTCCATCGCCGGTGTTATTGGGCGGCGAGACGGCACCGTGCATCGGGCCGCGTAGAAAAGCGTTGACCAGCGCGGGATCCCATTCGAATCCACCCGTCCCCAGGATCACGCCACGACGCGCCCGGACAGCCAGCTGCTGGCCACCGGAGGCGATCCGGACGCCGACGATCGCGCCGTCTTCGGCGATCAGTTCTTCGGCGCGGGCATCGGTATGCGGGGTCACACCGACATCGAGCAACCCCTTGAGCAGTCCGGCGATCAGCGCCGTGCCGGCGACGCACAGGTCGGCGTTCTCGTCGACCCCCGCGTGCAGGCGGGCCCGGGTCTCGGCGTCGAATCCGACGTTCGACCAGTCCTGTGGAAATGAGGTGATCCGATCGCGCCACTCGCCGAGTTGATTCAGATCGAACGGAGCCGCGCTCAGCGAGCGGCCGCCGCCGGGCTGGCCGCCGGGCAGCTCCGGCTTGTAATCCGGGAAACCCGTGGCGATCTCGAACCGCAGACTGCTGTGCGCTTCGATGAAGTCGAGCATCGCCGGACCGGTCCGTACGAACGTCTCGACGAGCGCGTCGTCCATCGACCCGAGCGACTGCGCACGCAGGTAACTGAGCGCATCGTCGACCGTCAGCTCGCCCTCGGGGGAGCGATTGTGCGCCGGGATCCAGACCACACCGCCCGAAACCGCCGTGGTGCCACCGACAGTCGCGGCTTTCTCGTAGACCGCCACCGAGGCGCCACTGGCCGCGGCGGTCAGTGCGGCTGCCAGCGCGGCTCCGCCGCTGCCGAGCACGACGACGTCGACCTCATGGCCCCAAGTCGGCATAAGAGCTCTCTTCCTTCCTGCCCGGCGATCAGCTCAAGATCGCCGATAATTCCTTGGCTGCCTTGACAACTGCGTCCTTGCCGCGCATCACCACGTCCTCGCGGTGCGAGATCAGATTGATGCATGCCGGCGGTGACGGCGGGTCGCGATGCACGGGTACTGCCAAACCATAGGTGTTCGGCTCGATCTCACCGTGGGTGATCACCCAGCCTTGCTCGCGGGCGCTCACGACCAGATCGCGTTCGTCCGGGCGCGGGGGCAGGCTGGCCAGCAGCGCGATACCCGCGGCGCCGCGATCGAGCGGGTAACGGCTGCCCTCGTGAAAGGCCAGCTGGTAGGGGACCTGGGTGGGGACGATCACCGCGATGGCCACCTGCTGGTCGCCTTCGGCCACCAGCAGCGACACCGTGGTGCCCAGGTCGTCAGCCAGCGCGCGCAGGATCGGCACGCTCAGCTGGCGCACATTGCGGTCGAACGACGCACCGAGCAGCGCCAGCCCCGCGGCCGGCCGATAGCGGCCGTCTTCGCCCTTGGCCACGAACCGGAACTGGGCCAGCGTCGCAAGCAGGCGATACGCGATGGTCCGGTGCACGCCGACGCCGTCGGCGACCTGCTGCACGGTCATCCCCGCGGGAGCATCGGCCACCAACTGCAGGGCGTTGAGCCCCCGGGCCAGCGTCTGCGAACCGGGTGCCGTGGTCGTCGGAGCCTCGCCCACCTCAGCGCACCATCGCCGGGCCGGCCAACCGGAGTGGGGCCGTGCTTGACAGCGGACCTGCAGAGAGTGATGCTCTATACATAGTGCACATTGATGTGCGATTTTAGCACACATAGTGGGCGGGAAACGAGAACCAATTTCCACTGGAACTAACCAGAGAGGAACCGGTGGCCGAGCACGAGAGCGTGTGGAGTGACCTGCAGGGCGTGCCGTTCGTGCAGGGCTACCTGGACGCCGGTGGGGTGCGCACTCGCTACCTGCATGCCGGCGATTCGAGCAAGCCGCCGCTGATCCTGCTGCACGGCTCCGGTGGTCACGCCGAGGCATACGTCCGCAACCTGGAGGCGCACGCCGAGCACTTCTCGACCTGGTCGATCGACATGCTGGGCCACGGCTACACCGACAAGCCCGGTCACCCGCTGGAGGTCCGCCACTATGTCGACCACCTGCTGGCCTTCCTGGCTGCGATCGGCGTCGAGCGCGCCCACTTGTCCGGCGAATCGCTTGGCGGCTGGGTGGTTTCCCGCGCCGCCGTCGATCACCCGGACAAAGTCGACCGGCTGGTGCTCAACACCGCCGGTGGCTCGCAAGCCGATCCCGAGGTGATGAAGCGGATCATCACGCTGTCGATGGCGGCCGCCGAAAACCCGACGTGGGAAACCGTGCAGGCCCGGATCAAATGGTTGATGGCCGACAAGTCCAGGAACTACGACGACCTCGTCGCGAGCCGCCAGCGGGTGTATCGCCAGCCGGGCTTCGTCTCGGCGATGCGTGACATCATGGCGTTGCAAGACCCTGAGATCCGCGCCCGTAACATACTGGGCCCCAGCGACTATGGGTCGATCACCGCGCCAACGCTGGTGCTGTGGACCAGTGATGACCCGACCGCTGACGTGACCGAGGGCCGCCGAATCGCCTCGATGATTCCCGGTGCCCGCTTCGAAGTGATGTCCGGTTGTGGTCACTGGCCACAATACGAGGACACCAAGACGTTCGATCGCCTGCATATCGACTTCCTGCTGGGGCGTTGACGGTGGACGGCGGCCAGGATGTGGATGTCGACGTTGTCGTCGTCGGTGCCGGGCCGGTTGGTCTCACCCTGGCCAATATCCTTGGCCTGCAAGGTGTCAGCACTCTGGTCGTCGAAGAGCGCGACACGCTGATCGACTATCCCCGCGGCGTCGGACTGGACGACGAGTCGCTGCGCACATTCCAGGCGATCGGCCTGGTCGACCGCGTTCTGCCACACACCGTGCCCAACCAGATTCTTCGGTTCGTCGACGCCAAGCGCCGGATACTTGCCGAAATGGCTCCGCCCGACGCGCGATTCGGGTGGCCCAAGCGCAACGGGTTCGTCCAGCCGTTGGTCGACGCCGAGTTGCTCCGAGGCCTGGAGCGCTTCGAGCACGTCGACGTGCAGTGGGGCCGGCCCTTGACGTCGTACACCGAGAGGGCCGACGCGGTCATCGTCGAACTCGATGGCGAGGGTGGGCCCAAGACTGTGCTCACCCGCTACGTGGTCGGCTGCGACGGCGGCCGGAGCGCCACTCGCCGGCTGATGGGTGTGTCGTTCGACGGCACCACCTCGCCGACCCGCTGGCTGGTCGTCGACATCGCCAACGATCCGCTCGGCCATCCCAACAGTGAAGTCGGCGCCGACCCGGCCCGTCCGTATGCCTCGATCTCGATCGCGCACGGAATTCGCCGGTTCGAGTTCATGATTCACGCCGACGAGACCGATGAGCAGGCCGAAGACCCGGCCTTCCTCACCCGGATGCTGGCGTCGATGGTGCCGCATCCCGACCGAGTCGACGTGATCCGGCACCGGGTGTACACCCATCACTCGCGGATCGCCGGCGCATTCCGGCGCGGCCGCCTGCTGCTGGCGGGCGATGCCGCGCACCTGATGCCGGTGTGGCAGGGGCAGGGCTACAACAGCGGAATCCGCGACGCGATGAATCTGGGCTGGAAGCTTGCTGCCGTGGTTAACGGCTATGCCGAGGATGCCTTGCTCGACACCTACGACGTCGAACGTCGCAAGCATGCGCGCGCGATGATCGATCTATCGACGATGGTGGGCCGCGTGATCTCGCCGACCAACCGGCGGGTCGCCGCGGCTCGGGACCTGTTGGTGCGGTCCGCGTCAATTGTGCCGTCGCTCAAGCGATATGTGCTCGAGATGCGATTCAAGCCGATGCCGCGATACGAGCAGGGCGCCGTCGTTCACCCCGAACCGCGGCGGGCCGATTCGCCCGTCGGGACGCTGTTCGTCCAACCCCGGGTGGATACCCGAGAGCAGCAGAACGTCTTGTTCGACGACGTTGTCGGCGGCTGGTTCGCCGTAATGTGCTGGAACAACAATCCGCGGGAAATTCTGGGTGCCAAGGCATTTGCGGATTGGCAGGCGCTGGGTGCCAAGCTCGTCGCCGCCCGGCCACTGACCCAGCTGCACTGGGATGGCGACGACGACCCCGATGTGACTGTCGTCGGAGACCGGACCGGCCAGCTCAAGGCCTGGTTCGATGCTCACCAAGAATCCGTGCTGTTCCTGCGCCCCGATCGCTGTATCGCGGGCGCGTGTATCGCTCAGCTCGCCCCCGAGTTGAGTGCCTCGCTCTTCGACGTCCTCACCTTGACACCGGGAGGAAACCGTGCCGCTAGCCCTGTGCTGCATGTCCCACAGCCCTCTGCTCAATCTGCCCGGGCCGTCGCGGGACCTCCTTGATGACATCGACAGCGCACTCACGCAGGCACGGCAATTCGTCGAAGACTTCGACCCGGAGATTGTCGTCATTTTTGCGCCCGACCACTACAACGGCTTCTTCTACAAGCTGATGCCGCCGTTCTGCATCGGTACCGAAGCTGCGGGGGTCGGCGATTACGGCACTCACAAGGGGCCGCTTGACGTCCCCGAAGCGGCCGCGGTCGGCTGCGCGAAAGCGGTTCTGTCCGCTGGCGTCGACGTCGCCATCTCGGCGAGCATGGAGGTCGACCACGGCACCGTCCAACCGCTGGAGAAGTTGTTCGGCTCCGCCACCGCGCGCCCGGTGATCCCAATTTTCATCAACTCCGTCGCGACCCCGCTGGGGCCGTTGCATCGCTGCCGGACGCTCGGCACCGCGGTGGGCAGCTATCTGGCGACCTTGGGTAAGCGGGTCCTGCTGGTGGGATCCGGTGGGCTGTCACACGATCCGCCGGTTCCGACACTGGCGACCGCGACGCCACAAGCCGTGGAGCGGATTGTGCACGGCCGGCCGATGACCCCCGAGCAGCGATCGGCGCGGCAGACCGCCGTGATGGACGCAGCCAAGAGCTTCGCCGCCGGAGACAGCGACCTTGCGCCTCTCAACCCGGCTTTCGATCACCAATTCCTCGAGATCGTGGACAGTGGACAACTCGACGAGCTGGACACCTGGTCCAACTCGTTCATCGCCGACAAGGGCGGCAACTCCGCGCATGAGATCCGCACTTGGGTCGCGGCTTTCGCGGCGCTGGCCGCCGCCGGGCCGTATCGGACGGACGTGCGCTACTACAGGCCGGTGCCCGAGTTGATTGCCGGCTTCGCGGTCAGAACGGCGGTGCCGACGGCATGACGCGCGTCGACGACGATGCAGAGCGCAGCGATGAGGAGGAGCGGCGCCGAATGATGGCGGCGGCACCTGGCAGCCCCGATACGTTCGACGACGTCGTCGACGTGTTGGTCATCGGTTCTGGAGGCGGCGGCATGACGGCGGCGCTGGCCGCCCAAGCCTCCGGCCTCAACACGCTGGTCGTTGAAAAGTCCAGCTATTTCGGCGGTTCCACCGCGCTGTCCGGTGGCGGCATCTGGGTACCGGGAGCGCCGGCGCAACGTCGGGCCGGCTACACACCGCCGCCCGACGGCGTCGTCGACTACCTGCGGCGTATCACCGACGGCTTGGTCAGCGACGCGCGAATTCGGCAGTACGTCGACTCGGCACCGGAGATGATGGAGTTTCTCGAGAAGCTCAGCCCGTGGTTCGAGTTCGTGTGGAAGCCCGGCTATGCCGACTATTACCCCGAACTGCCCGGCGGCTCCGAACTGGGCAGCACGATAAACGTTCCCCCGATCGATCTGCGCACGCTGGCCGACGACGAGCAGCGCCTGCTGGCGCCGTTGGCACTGGCGCCACGCGGAATCTGGTTGGGGCCCAAAGAGCTTCGCTCGTTCTACCAGGTGCGCCAGTCGTGGGCCGGTAAGGCCGTGCTGGTGAAGCTGGTGTGGCGGATGGTCAGGGCCCGGGTCTTCGGCGACCGGATGGCGGCGATCGGGCAGTCGCTGGCTGCCCGAATGCGCCTGGCGATGAGGGATCGGGGCATTCCGCTGTGGCTGGACGCGCCGATGACGCAGTTGATCACCGATGTCGACGGATCAGTCACCGGCGCGGTCATCGCGAAAGGTAGTGTTCTGCATCGGATCTGCGCACGGCGAGGCGTGATCATGGCGACCGGTGGCTTCGACCATGACATGGCCTGGCGCAAAGAGCACCAGCCGATCGTGGATCAGGACTGGAGCTTCGGCAACCCGGCAGCCACCGGCGACGGCATCCGGGCCGGCCAACAGGTCGGCGCCGCCGCCGACATGCTCGACGAGGCCTGGTGGTTTCCGGCGATCCAATGGCCGGATGGCCGAATGCAATTCATGCTCAACGAGCGCATGATGCCGTCGCAGTTCATCGTCAATGGCGACGGAAAGCGGTTCATCAACGAGGCGGCGCCCTACATGGACTTCGGTCACGCGATGATCGAGGGCCAGAAATCGGGCGTCACCCACATTCCGTGCTGGCTCATCACCGACAATCGATCATTCTTGAAATACGTAGTTGCGGGACATCTGCCGATACCGAAGATCCCCTTCGCTCCGGTCCCCACCGGACGCAAGATCCCGAAAGCATGGCTGGAGTCCGGCGTGGTCAAGGCGGCGAATACCTGGGCTGAGCTCGCGAACAAGATCGGCGTTCCGCCTTCACAACTGCACAGCACGGCAACACGTTTCAACGAGTTGGCACACAACGGTCACGATGACGACTTCAACCGAGGTGACAGCGTTTACGACAATTACTACGGAGACCCCACTCTGCCCAACCCGAACCTGCATCCGCTGGGCAAGCCGCCCTACTACGCGTTCCGGGTGGTTCTCGGCGATCTGGGCACTTCGGGTGGTCTGCGCACCGATGAATATGCACGAGTGCTGCGCGCCGATGACACCGTCGTGCGCGGCCTGTACGCGGTGGGCAACACCACGGCAGCGGTCATGGGCCGCAGCTACGCCGGGGCCGGCGCCACCATCGGTCCTGCCATGACCTTCGGCTACGTCGCGGCCAAACACCTTGTCAGCGAAAGCTCAACTCAAACAAATGTTCCGGGAGGTACCAGGTGAAAATTTCACTGTTCTACGAATTCGCGCTACCACGCCCGTGGTCGGACGACGACGAGCACATACTGCTCAAAGAATGTCTCGACGAGGTCGAGGCGGCCGACAAGGCCGGCTTCTCCACCGTCTGGCTGACCGAACACCACTTCCTGGAGGAGTACTGCCACTCCACCGCGCCGGAGATGTTCCTGGCCGCAGCCAGTCAGCGAACCAAGAACATCCGACTGGGATTCGGCATCATGCACCTGCCGCCAGCGGTCAACCATCCCGCCCGGGTCGCCGAGCGGATCGCCACGCTGGACCTGATCTCGGATGGCCGAGTGGAATTCGGCACTGGCGAATCATCGTCGATCGGAGAACTCGGCGGCTTCAACATCGACCCCGCCGACAAGCGGGCGCAGTGGGAGGAAGCCCTGGAGGTCTCGATCCGGTGCATGATCGAAGAGCCCTTCACCGGATTCAAGGGCGAACACATCGAGATGCCGGCCCGCAACGTCGTCCCGAAGCCGCTGCAGAAGCCACACCCGCCGGTGTGGGTCGCCTGCACCCGGCCGGCCTCGGTCCAGATGGCTGCCCAAAAATGCATCGGAGCATTGAGTTTCGCCTACACCGGCCCCGGTCCGCTGACCGAGCGGGTGAACGGCTACTACAAGGAGCTCGAGGAGAGCGGCGTGCCGGTCACCCCCGCCATCAACCCGAACATTCTCGCGATCGGTGGCGACCTGTCGATGATGGTCGCCAAGACTGACGAGCAGGCCGTGCAGCGACTCGGGATGGGCGGCGGGTTCTTCTCGTTCGGGATCATGCACTATTACATGACCGGCGTTCACACACCGGGACGTACCGGCGTCTGGAAGCGCTATCTCGAAGAATGCGAGAAGGATCCGACGCTGGCCTACGGACCGGGGCGCGGCGCGATCGGCTCGCCGGCCACCGTCCGCGAGTTCCTGCGGGGTTACGAGGAGAGCGGCGTCGACGAGATCATCTTGCTGCTCAACCCGCGCAGCCACGAAGGCACGATGGAGTCCATCGAGCTGATGGGCAAAGAGGTGCTGCCGGAGTTCATCGAGCGTGACGCCAAGGCGGTGGCCGACAAGGCCAAGAGGTTGGCGCCGGTGATCGAGAAGATCGAGTCGCGACGGCCCGAGCCGACCGCGCCGAAGTTCGACGAGAACTATTCGTTCGGTGGCCTGCCCACCGGCCGCGGCGGAAAGTTCACCGCGAGTGAGATTCCCGAGGCGATGGCCGAGATCAACGAGGGTCGCGTGCAGGCGGCCCAGCGTCTCAAAGACCTGAAGGAGTAGTCGTTGGGGCAGATCGACGAGCTGTTGAGCTATCACGGTCGCCGTGCCGTGGTCACCGGGTGTGCGTCGGGCATCGGCGCACATGTCGTGCGCCAGCTCACCGAGTTGGGGGCCCATGTCATCGGGCTGGACAAACAGGCGCCGAACGTCGACATCGCGGAGTTTTACACCGTCGACCTGAGCGACCCGACATCGATCGACATCGCCGTGAGTTCGATTGGCGGACAGGTCGATGCGCTGTTCAACATTGCTGGCGTCTCGTCCGGGATCGGCGATCCATTGCTGGTGCTCACAATCAACTTCCTCGGCCTGCGGCACGCCACCGAGGCGCTGTCGGACAGGATGCCGGCCGGATCGTCCATCGTGAGCGTGTCTTCGCTTGCGGCTAAGGAGTATCGGGAGCATCAGCAGGTGGTCGGCGGGCTGCTGAACACCGCGACGATGGCCGAGGGCATCGAGTGGTGTCACCGTCATCCCGACGCGTTGGCCGACGGGGGCTACCGGTTGTCCAAAGAAGCGATCATCCTGTACACCATGAGCAAGACCACAGCACTCGGCGGCCGGGGTATTCGGATCAATTGCACCGGGCCCGGTGTCACCGAGACGCCGATTCTCGACCAGTTGCGCGGCGCGTACGGTCAGGACTTCCTCGACGACATCCCTAAACCGCTGGGCCGGGTCTGCGATCCTGAGGAGCAGGCCGCGGTTCTGGTGTTCCTGAATAGCCGGGCGGCCAGCTATATTTCGGGCCAAGTCCTGTGGGTCGACGGTGGCAATCTCGGCGCCGCGACCGCGCGTGAACTCGAAGAAGGGCAAGCAATGTGGCCAGCCTGACCGATTTCCGCCGGGTCGCCGGCGAGGTCTCCAACTGGGGACGCTGGGGAGACTCCGACGAACTCGGGACGCTGAACTTCATCACCGCGGACAAGATCGCGGAAGCGGCCGCTCTGGTCAAGCACGGCAAGGTCTTTCCGTTGGGAGTGGACTTCGGGTCGTCCGGCCCGCAGGGATCTTTCAAGTTCCGGCACAACCCGATCCACGTGATGACGGTGGACGGTGGTGACGCGCATTCCCTACCCCGATTCGGGCCGGACTGGGCCGCCAATCCCGGTGCCCAGGAAATGGGAAAGTACTTCCAGGACGATCTCTTTCGCTTCAACGACGATATGATCATCATGCCGCTGCAGGCCGCCACCCAGTGGGATGCGCTCTCGCACGTCTACTACGAGGAACAGCTCTACAACGGCTTTCCGGCCGACTCGGTGACCAGCTTCGGCGCGCCGCACTGTGGCATCGACAAGGTCGACGGCAAGGGCATCACCTCACGCGGGGTGCTGCTGGACGTCGTTCGTCATCGCGGTGTCGAGACCTTTCTCGAACTCGGCAACCCGATCACTCCGGCCGAGCTTGACGATGTGGCACGGGCGCAGGGTGTGACGGTCGGACGCGGTGACATCGTGTTGGTCAGAACTGGTTGGTGGGCCCGGTTTTTAGAGACCGGCAACGGCAGCGAACCCGGCTCAGGACTGGACTGGCAGTGTGCGTCCTGGCTGCACGACCACGATATCGCAGCGGTGGCCGCCGATAACCTCATGGTCGAAGACCCGATATCCGGTGTCAAGGGGACGATGCTGCCGATGCACATGCTGTGCCTGCGTGATATGGGGTTGATGCTCGGCGAGTACTGGGATCTCACCGCCCTGGCCGCGGACTGCGCTGCCGACGGAGTGTACGAGTTTCAGCTCATCGCTCCGCCGCTGAGAATCGTTGGCGCGGTGGGTTCTCCGGTGAATCCCATCGCGATCAAGTAGGAGTCCGCCATGGAGATTCAGCGCAAGACCATCGCGGTCGATGGTCTGCTGACCAGCTACCTGGAGGCCGGCCACGGCGACCCGGTGGTGCTGCTGCACGGCGGCGAATTCGGGATCAGCGCTGAAATCGGCTGGGAAGCAACGATACCCGCACTCGCTGAGCGCTACCGAGTGCTGGCCCCGGACATGTTGGGATTCGGGCAGTCGGCCAAGGTCATCGACTTCAACGATGGACGGGGAATGCGGATACGGCATATCGCGCGGTTCTGCGCCGAACTCGGCGTCGGCTCCGCACATTTCGTCGGCAACTCGATGGGTGCGATCAACTTGCTCGTCGACGCCACGTCGGAGTCTCCGCTGCTGCCGGTGCGCAGTCTGGTGGCCATTTGCGGCGGCGGCGAAATCCAGCGCAACCGGCACATGGAGGCACTGTACGACTACGACGCGACGGTGCCGGCCATGCGCCGGATCGTCGAGGCGCTCTTCCACGATCCGAAATATCCGGCTGACAAGGATTACGTTCAGCGCCGTTACGAGTCCAGCATCGCCCCCGGGGCGTGGGAGGCGCTCGCCGCGGCACGGTTCCGGCGGCCGGGCTTGGAACCGCCACCGGCGCCGTCGAGCAAACGGGCCTACCAGCGCGTCGCGGTTCCGGCACTTGTGGTCGAGGGTGCCTGCGACAAACTGCTACCGTCCGGCTGGGCGAAGGAGATCGCGAAACGGCTTCCGAAGGGGCGATCGGCCGTCATCGATGCTGCGGGGCATTGCCCGCAGATCGAGCAGCCCGCCGACACAAGTGCGCTTTTGCTGGACTTTCTGGCGGCTGTCGAGGTCTGAGGGCCGCACGCAAAGCTGGCGCAAAGCTGGCATTCATCTTTTATTAAGCTCGGCGCGGTTTGCTGTTAACAGTTTACCCGTCGTCCGAGAGGAGCCGCTGTGAAGGCCAGCCGATGTGTCGCGGCGCTGAGCCTGCTGGTCACGGGCGCCTTGGCGCTGTCGGCGTGCGGGAGCGGCAGCAGCACCTCGACGTCGGCCTCCGGGCCACCGGCGGTACCCGTGACCTGTGGCGGTAAGAAGAAGCTGCAGGCCAGCGGCTCAACGGCGCAGGAAAACGCGATCGAGCAATTCGTCTACGCCTACATTCGTGCGTGCCCGGGCTACACCTTGGACTACAACGCAAACGGCTCGGGCGCCGGTGTTCAGCAGTTCGTCGACAACGAGACCGATCTGGCCGGCTCCGACAAACCGCTGGACCCGGCCAAAGGCGAGCCCGACCGGGCCCAACAGCGTTGCGGATCACCCGCCTGGGACCTGCCAGCGGTGTTCGGCCCGATCGCGGTCACCTACAACCTGGCCGGGGTGACGTCGCTGAACCTGGACGGGCCGACCACGGCGAAGATCTTCAACGGCGGCATCAAGGACTGGAACGACCCGGCGATCAAGGCGCTCAACGCCGATGTCAACCTGCCCGCAACGCCGATCAACGTGGTGTTCCGCGACGATAAATCCGGCACGACGTACAACTTTCAGAAGTATCTCGATGCCGCATCCGACGGCGCTTGGGGCAAAGGCACCGATGAGACGTTCGACGGTGGGGTCGGCCAGGGCGCGCGCGGAAATGAAGGGACCTCGACGGCTCTGCGGGCAACCGACGGGTCAATCACCTACAACGAATGGTCGTTCGCGGTGGGCCACCAGTTGAGCATGGCCCAGATCCTCACGTCGGCCGGCCCGGACCCGGTGACGATCACGCCTGCCTCGGTCGGCAAGACGATCGCCGGGGCGAAGTTCGTCGGTCAGGGCAACGATCTGGTGGTCGACACGTCGTCGTTCTACAAGCCATCGCAGGCCGGCGCCTATCCGATCGTCCTCGCGACGTATGAAATCGTTTGCTCGAAGTACCCGGATGCCGCGACGGGGGCGGCGGTAAAAGCGTTCATGCAAGCCACAATTGGAGCCGGCCAGGACGGCCTTGGATCAATACGGATACATCCCGATGCCGAACTCGTTTCAATCGAAACTGTCGGCGGCCGTGAATGGGATCTCGTGATGGAGCGTCGACGGTGATCGGCAGTCAACCGGGTGCACAGATCGGGTCCTGGTTCGGGCCCTACCGGCTGATGCGACTGCTGGGCCGCGGCGGGATGGGGGAGGTCTACGAGGCCGAGGACACCCGCAAAGGCCGGGTGGTGGCGCTCAAGCTGATATCGCCGGACTTCTCGGACGACCCGATGTTTCGCGCCCGGATGCAACGCGAGGCCGGTGCGGCCGGAAGGTTGACCGACCCGCACGTCGTGCCCATTCACGATTACGGCGAGATCAACGGGCAGCTCTATTTGGACATGCGCCTGATCGACGGCGCCAACCTGGCCGCCGTCCTGAAACGGACCGGGCCGATGAGTCCGCCACGTGCGGTGGCCATCGTGCGTCAGGTCGCCGCCGCACTGGACGCCGCGCACGCCGGCGGCGTCACGCACCGCGACGTGAAGCCGGAGAACATCCTGATCACCGGCGATGATTTCGCGTACCTATTGGATTTCGGTATTGCCCGCGCCGACACCGACCCCGGATTGACCCAAGCCGGTATGGCGTTGGGAACGTACAAGTACATGGCCCCCGAGCGGTTCAGCGACCATGAAGTCACCTATCGCTCCGACATCTATTCGCTGGCATGTGTTCTGGGTGAATGTCTAACCGGGGCGCCGCCTTTCCGCGCCGACACCATCGAGCGGTTGGTTGCCGCGCATCTGATGGAGCCTGCCCCGCGGCCCAGCCGGCTGCGCCCCGGGAAGGTTCCGGCGGCCCTCGACGAGGTGATCGCCCAGGGCATGGCCAAGAATCCCGAGGATCGTTACCGCAGTGCCGGTGACTTGGCCAACGCCGCGTTGCACGCGCTGACCGTGTCCGAGCAGCACCAGGCTGAAAGTATTTTGCAGCACGGCGAGGATGCCGCCGACGCTCACACCATGGCTCGTCCCGCGGCGGCCGCCGCGGGTGCGAGAAGCTGGTCTGCACCGCCCGCCGCTGCCGGCGGTTGGGATCATCACTCCGGCGGTTCGCTATCCGATCGACCGAACCCCACCCGGCAACCCGACTTCAGTTCCCCTCCGCCGCGACGGCGCGACCGACGCAGGCTGTGGATGATCGTCGGCGCTGTCGCGGTGCTGCTCGTCGCCGTATTCGGATATGTGGTGCGGCCGCACCGTGGACCAGCCGCCGAGCCCTGCGGACAAAACGTGCTGCCGTTCAACGGACTCAACTTCCGCCTTTCACCCGGCGGGGTGGCGGTGGATTCCGCCGGCGCCGTGTACGTCACCAATCAGGGCATGTTCGGCCGGGTGGTGAAATTGACGCCGGGCTCGGACACCCCGACGGTGCTGCCGTTCACCGGCCTATACCAGCCGCAGGCGGTGGCCGTTGACTCGGCCGGCGCGGTGTATGTCACCGACTTCAACCATCGGGTCGTGAAGCTGGCCGCCGGCTCGAACAACCAGACGCAGCTTCCCTTTACCGGCCTCAGCTATCCCGAAGGGCTCGCGGTCGACTCGGCCGGCAACCTGTATGTCGCCGACCGGGGGAACGACCGGGTGGTGAAATTGCCGGCCGGCACCAACACCCCGACCGCGCTGCCGTTCACCGGTCTCAACAACCCCGATGGCGTCGCGGTCGATGGCGCCGGCAACGTGTACGTCACCGACTCCGACAACAACAGAGTGGTGAAGCTGGACGCCGGCTCCAACGAACAGACGGTCCTGCCGATCGCCGGGCTCACGGTGCCTTGGGGCGTCGTCGTGGACGGCGCGGGCAACGTCTATGTCAGCGAGCACGACAACAATCAAGTATTGAAACTGCCCCCCGGCTCGAATACCCCAACTCCGTTGGCGCTCAACGGTCTCAACACACCGCTGCAGCTGGCGCTGGACTCCGGCGGCAACGTGTACGTTGCGGACCGCGGCAATGACAGGGTGGTCAAGCTCCGTGTCGCCGGATGCACGGGATAGATCTGGATCGGCTCAACGGCGCCGGATAGTGATCAGCCGGTTGGCCAGCGCGGCCACCATGTACACCACCGCTACTAAGATGATCAACGTCAGTGCCGCGCCCCAAACCCTCAGGAAGCCGGCGTGTTCGGGGTTGTTGAGTTCGGAGTAGATCAACAACGGCAACGACGCCATGTTGCCGTTGAAGATGTCGAAGTTGATCGACCGGCTGTAACCGACCAACACCAACACCGGGGCGGTTTCGCCCATCACCCGCGCGATCGACAGCAGCACGCCGGTGATGATGCCCGGCATCGCGACGGGAACGACGATCCGCATGATCGTCTTCCACTTGGGAATTCCCAAGGCGTAGCTGGCTTCTCGCAGATCGTGAGGCACCAGCCTGAGCATCTCCTCGCTCGATCGCACCACGACCGGCAACATCAGCAGGACCAGCGCGAGTGACACCGCGAAGGCGCTCTGCTCGAATCCCATGGTGGCGATCCACAGGCTGAAGATGAACAGCGCCGCCACGATCGAGGGCAGCCCGGCTAGCACGTCGACCATGAAGGTGGTGAATTTGGCCAGCCGGCCAGATCTGTACTCGGCCAAGTACACCGCGGTCATGAATCCCAGTGGCACAGCGATGATGGCCGCCACCGCGGCCTGCACCACGGTGCCGTACAGGGCGTGATAGACCCCGCCGGAAAACTGCTCCGGCAGCACACCGCGCAACGAGTGGCTCCACCATCCGTTCCGAGTGATCGCGTACCAGCCTCGTTCGACAACGACCCACAGCACCCAGATCAGCGGTACCAACGCGATACCGAAGGAAACCAAGAAAAATGTTGCCGCGATCCTGTTCTTGATCCGCCGACCGAGACTGATCGGCTGAACCGCCGCGGCTTTGACCGGCACATCGAGGGTGGGGGCGCTCATACCTTGACCGCCCTGCCGACAATCCCGCGGGCGACCGCGTTGACTATGAAGGTGAGGACGAACAGCACGAATCCAGCCGAGATGTAGGCGCCGGTCGGCAGTGGCTCGCTGAATTCACTTGCCGCAGAGGCGATTTTCGACGCGAAAGTGTAGCCACCGTCGAACAGAGACCAATGACCGGCGGAAGCGGACGCGCGCAGGATGATCAGCACCGCCACGGTTTCGCCCAGCGCGCGGCCCAACCCCAGCATCGACGCGGCGACGGCACCGCTGCGGCCGTACGGCAGCACCGTCATCCTCACCACTTCCCATTTCGTCGCACCCAGGGCTTGTGCGGCTTCGGTGTGGCTGGTCGGCGTCTGCCGGAACACTTCCCGCGACACCGAGGTGATGATGGGCAGGACCATTACCGCGAGCACGACGCCCGCCGTGAAGATATTGCCGCCACCGGCCAGCGACACGTCGCCGGCCTTGAACAGAAAGAACCATCCCAGCTCTCGGTTGAGCAAGGACTCGATCGGTTCGAGTTGTGGTGCCAGCACGAAGATTCCCCAGAGCCCGAAGACGATCGACGGCACGGCGGCGAGCAGGTCGACGATTGCGCCGAAGGGGCGTGACAGTCTCGGCGGTGCGTACTGGGTCAAAAACACCGCGATGCCGATCGCGATCGGCACCGCCAGGGCCATCGCCCACAGTGAGCTCAGCAGCGTCACCATGAACAGGTCGCGGATGCCGAACGCCATCTTGCCGGCGTCGACGGTATTGAACTGCGCGCTGGTGAAGAAATTCGCATGGTTGGCGCGCAGTGCTGGAATCGCCCGGACCAGAAGGAATATCGCGATCAGTCCGATAACGATGGTGATCGTCGAAGCGGCGAGGGCGGCGACCGACTTGAACAGCCGGTCGCCCGCCCGTGCCTTGGCTCCGTCGCCGGCGCTGCGCGCGGGCGCTGTCGCGGTGGACATGTTGGCCCTTGATCAAGCGATGGCGTTGACCGCGGTTGACAGCCTCGACTTGAAAGCGTCGGGGATCGGGATGTATCCGTTGTCCGCCAAGCCATTCTGGCCGGGCCCGATGGTCGCCTGCAGGAACGCCTTGACTGCCGTGCCGACCTGGCTGTCCGAATACTTCGAGCAGACAACTTCATAGGTCGCCAACACGATCGGGTAAGCGCCCGGCTGTGTGGGCTTGTAGAACGACAGCGTGTCCAGGATCAGGTCGTTGCCCTGCCCCTTGATCTTTGCCCCGGCGATCGTCTTGCCGACCGAATCAGCGCTGATCGCAACGGGATCGGGTCCCGCCGACGTGACGATCTTGGCCTGGTTGAGCTTCTGGGCCTGGGCGAACGACCATTCGTTGTAGGTGATCGACCCGGGAGTGTTCTTGATCGCCGCCGAGGTGCCGTCGTTGCCCTTGGCGCCTTCACCGACGCCGCCGTTGAACGACTTGCCGTGCCCCTTGCCCCACGCACCGTCGGATGCGCCGTCGAGGTACTGCTGAAAATTGTCCGTTGTTCCGGACTGGTCGCTGCGGAACACCACGTGGATCGGCAGATCGGGGAGCGCGGTGCCGGCGTTGAGCGCCGTGATCGCCGGGTCATTCCACGTCTTGATAGTGCCGTTGAAGATCTTCGCCGCGGTCGGTCCGTCCAGGTTCAGCGTAGTGACGCCGGTGACGTTGTAGGTCACCGCGATCGGCCCGAACACCACCGGCAGATCCCACGCCGGCGACCCGCATCGCTGTTGCGCTTTGCCGTGCTCGTCGTCGCTCAGTGCTACGTCCGAACCACCGAAATCGGTTTGGTTGCCCACAAATTCATTGATTCCAGCACCTGAGCCGTTGGCCGTATAGTTCAGGGTTTGACCCGAGCACGCCTGCTCGAATGCGTTGACGAAACGCGCCATCGCATTTGCCTGGGCGGTGGATCCGCTGGCCTTCAGTGTGTGCTTGCCGCCGCAGCTCACGTTCGCCTGCGACGACGACGCACCGGATGTCGCACCGCCTTCAGTGGTGGTGTTGTTGTTTCCACACGCGGACAGCACGAGCGCACCGGTAGCCAGTACGCCCACTGCGGCGCCGAATCGGTTGAATCTCAAATCAGTTCCTTTGAACGGTCGGACTGGTGGGTACTTACACTGCGTCACGAGGCAGGACGGGCCATGACACAGTCCCGACCTACGGAAGCGTGGCTGTTCTTGGCCAACGCTGAGAGGATTCGAAGTTAACAAATCGGCTCAGCAAGCCGAACGTAGCACCGCGGTCCGCAGGGCCGCTGTGGGCACAATAAATCAATCGCTTGACTTAAGAGATGCCGCGCCGATTAACTCATTGGCATGGTCAATGAACTGCTCGGCAAGGTCGCGATCGTCACCGGAGGTGCCTCCGGCATCGGTGCGGGAATTGTCGAGAGGTTCTTGTCGGAGGGCGCGCGGGTGGTGATCGCCGACGTCGAGCGTGAGCGTGGTGAAGAACTGGCCGGCAAGCTGGGCGGCGACGTGGTTTTCCGGTCGGCCGACGTCTCGGACCCCGAACAGATCGGTGCGCTGGTCGCCGGAGCCGTCGAGACCTTCGGTCGGCTCGACGTCATGGTGAACAACGCCGGAGTCTCGAGCAAAATGCACCGCAGCTTCCTCGACGACGACCTGGCCGACTTCCAGCGCGTCATGTCGGTCAATGTCTTGGGTGTGATGGCCGGTACTCGCGACGCCGCCCGCCAAATGGCGACCAGCGGCGGCGGTTCGATCATCAACATGTCGTCGATCGGTGGCATTCAGGCCGGAGGCGGCGTGATGACGTATCGCGCGTCCAAGGCGGCGGTCATCATGTTCACCAAATCCGCTGCAATCGAGTTGGCGCATTACGAGGTTCGGGTCAACGCCATCGCGCCGGGCAACATCCCGACGCCGCTATTGCAGACGACAACAACCGACAAGTCGCCCGAAGAGCTGGCGCGCTTCGAGCATGCGATCCGCGAGCAGATGCGTGCCGATCGGCCGCTGAAGCGGGAGGGCACACCCGACGACATCGCCGAAGCGGCGCTTTACCTGGCCGGCGACCGGTCCCGGTATGTGACCGGGACCGTCTTGCCAGTCGACGGCGGCACGGTCGCCGGAAAAGTGCTCCGGCGGCGCACCGAGCAGAGAAATTAAATCAATCGCTTGACTTAATCGGAGACGAAGCGTTGACTAGCCGGGTGACCACCGCGAGGGCCGCGCGCACTGATCGGGCCAGCACCACACAGGAGGCGATCCTGACCGCCGCCGAGCGGCTGTTCGCCGAACACGGCGTGTTCGCAGTCTCCAATCGGCAGGTCAGCGAGGCTGCCGGGCAGGGCAACAACGCCGCGGTCGGCTATCACTTCGGCACCAAAACCGACCTGGTCCGAGCCATCGAACAACGGCACCGGGAGCCCATCGAACGCCTGCGGGAAGACATGGTCGCGCAGACGCTGAAATCCGAGGACACCCGAAGTTGGGTCGCGTGCCTGGTGCGCCCACTGACCGACCACTTGGCAGCGCTGGGCAACCCAAGCTGGTATGCACGCTTTGCCGCGCAGGTGATGACCGATCCCGCGTACTACAACATCGTCGTGAAAGACGCGCTGACATCCGAATCGCTGGTGCAGGTGATCGACGGGATAAACCGGTGTCTTCCCGAACTCCCGATCGACGTTCGGGTGGAACGCAACCTGATGGCGCGCAATCTGCTGGTCCACACCTGCGCCGACCGTGAACGGGCTTTGGCCGCAGGCGCATCCGCGCCGTGGACGTCCTGGCAGACCGCCGGAACCCGTCTCATCGACGCGGTCGTCGGACTTTGGCTGGCGCCGGTCACGCCGCACGAGTGAAGAAGTTGATGATGAAAGTTTCTGTGGACCAAGACAAGTGCGCATCGTCAGGAAATTGCGTGATGCATGCGCCGGAAATCTTCGATCAGCGCGACGATGACGGCGTCGTCGTCGTGCTCGACGAGAACCCGCCCGCCGAGCAGGCCGACAACGCCCGCAAGGCCGAGGCCGGTTGCCCCGCACTAGCCATCCACATCGAGGAGTGAGAAGTGTCCGACACGCTCACCGGCACGACGACTGAGGCGATCTCTGAGGCCCCCGACTATCCGATGGCACGCGCCAGCGGCTGCCCGTTCGCCCCGCCGCCCGAAGTGATGGAGCTGGCCGAGGCGCGGCCGCTGTCCCGAGTCAAGATCTGGGACGGCAGCACCCCGTGGCTGATCACCGGCTACGAGGAGGCGCGCACGCTGTTCTCCGATCCTCGGGTCAGCGTCGACGATCGGCGGCCCGGCTTCCCGCACTGGAACGCGGGCATGCTGTCCACGGTGCACAAGCGGCCCAGATCGGTCTTCACCGCGGACGGCGAAGAGCACACCCGGTTTCGGCGGATGCTGTCAAAACCATTCACTTTCAAGCGGGTTGAAGGTCTGCGGCCGGCGATCCAGCAGATCACCGACGACGCCATCGACGCGATGCTGGCCGGGCCTAAGCCCGGCGAGATCGTCAGCGCGCTGGCACTCCCGGTGCCCTCGCTGGTGATCAGCCAGCTGCTCGGCGTGCCCTATGAGGACGCCGAGATGTTCCAGCACCACGCCAACGTCGGGCTGGCGCGTTACGCGACCGGCGAAGACACCGTCAAAGGTGCGATGAGCCTGCACAAATATCTTGCGCAGCTGGTCGAGGCCAAGATGGAGAACCCGGCCGAAGACGCGGTGTCGGATCTGGCCGAGCGAGTCAAGGCGGGCGAGCTCAACGTCAAGGAAGCCGCGCAACTCGGCACCGGGCTGCTGATCGCCGGACACGAGACCACCGCCAACATGATCGGCCTGGGTGTACTGGCCCTGCTGGAACACCCCGACCAGGCGGCGGTACTGCGAGAGACCGACGACCCGAAAGTCGTTGCCAACGCCGTCGAGGAACTGCTGCGCTACCTGTCCATCATCCAAAACGGCCAGCGCCGCGTCGCCGCGGAGGACATCGACATCGCCGGCGAAGTCATCCGGGCCGGAGAAGGCATCATCATCGACAACGCGCCGGCGAACTGGGACGCCAAGGAATTCACCGAACCCGACCGGCTGTACCTGCATCGCTCGGGTGCCGGCCAGCACGTCGCATTCGGGTACGGACGGCACCAGTGCGTCGGCCAGCAACTTGCCCGCGCCGAACTGCAGATCGTCTTCCATACGCTGTTTCGCCGCGTTCCCACCCTGGAACTCGCCGTGCCGATCGACGACGTGCCGCTCAAGCATGACCGGCTCGCATACGGCGTCTACGAACTACCGGTGACCTGGTGAATCCCGTCACCAGCCGATCCGCGAGAACTACTGTCGAAGAAGTCTGGATCCGAATGGAGGGCCACTGATGTCGCCTCAAACGAGCACCGTTTCGCTATACCCGCCGGGAGGCTTTGGCGCGCCCAAGAATCGGCACGGTCACGCCACCGGCACCAACACCGGCCTGCCCGAAGGCACGGTGGTTTTCTCGGCGGACAACCACATCTCGCTGGCCGACGACATCTTCTATCAGCGTTTCCCGGAAGACCTGAAAGACAAGGCGCCGCGAATCTGGTACGAGGACGGCGCCTACCAAGTCGGACGCAAGGGGCAGTCGTTCCTGCCGGGCGATTTCAGCGCCGTCCTGATGCAGTACGACGACCTGCCCGGTGCGGCGAGCACCAATATCGAGGCCCGGATCCAGGAACTGCGTGAAGACGGCGTCGAGAAGGAACTCGCGTTCCCCAACGCCATCCTGGCGCTCTTCCACTACCCGGACAAAAAACTTCGTGAGCTGGCGTTCCGCATCTACAACGAGTACATGGCCGAGTTGCAGGAGCAGTCAGGAGGCCACTTCTACGGTGCGGGACTGATCAACTGGTGGGATCCCGAAGGCACCAGAAAGACACTGGCCGAACTGAAGTCGCTCGGCCTCAAGACCTTCCTGCTGCCGCTCAACCCCGGCAAGGACGACGACGACAAGCCGATCGACTACGGCAGCACCAGCATGAAGCCGGTGTGGGACGAGATCGAGGCCGCCGGGCTTCCGATCACTCACCACATCGGCGAGACGCCGCCGAAGAGCCCATGCGAATTCAACAGCGTCGTCGTCGGCATGATGATCAACATCGACGGATTCCGCGAACAGTTCGCCAAGTACCTCTTCACCGGGATCCTCGACGACCACCCCGGACTCCGGATCGGCTGGTTCGAAGGTGGAATCGCCTGGGTGCCATGGGCTTTGCAGGATGCCGAACACCTGGTCGCGTCCTACCAGCACATGTTCAATCGGCCGCTCGAGCACGACGTGCGCTACTACTGGGACACCCACATGAGCGCATCGTTCATGGTCGACCCGCTGGGACTGCAGTTGATC
The DNA here is from genome assembly GCA_963815995.1 of uncultured Actinomycetota bacterium. Lineage (GTDB taxonomy): Bacteria > Actinomycetota > Actinomycetes > Mycobacteriales > Mycobacteriaceae > Mycobacterium. The sequence goes on along the minus strand of CAWFIR010000015.1, from coordinate 129,879 downwards.
GACCAGATCGGCATCGACAAGGTGATGTGGTCCAGCGACTACCCGCACAACGAAAGCACCTTCGGCTATTCGGAAAAGTCGCTGGCCGCGGTCGTCGACGCGGTCGGCCCGCAGGCGGCCACGCACATCGTCAGCGGCAACATCACCGAGTTCTTGGGTTTGTAGGCCGCTGAATGACTTCACCCACATCGTTGCAGGCCGCACCTTCGTCTGCGCTCGACATTCCGGAAACCCCGGACCTTCAGCGGATGCGTCGCGAGACCGGTGCGCGGCTCCGATCGGCGATGGTCGATCGCGGCGTAGACGCCTTGATCCTGTTGGGCAACAACAGCGTTGTCTACGCCACCGGGGTGAGCTGGCCATTGGGCGATGCCGGGTTGTCTTACGTCGAGCGACCGGTCGCGGTGGTGCTCGCCGACGACCCGCACCCGCATCTGTTCCTGCCGTTTCGCGAAGGCGCCGCGTCGGAATCGGGCTTGCCGGCCGATCATCGGCACGGGCCGGTGTATCTCGAATTCGACGAGGGCGTGGAGAATTTCGCGCGGGTGCTCGAGGACCTGGTCCCGGCCTCCGCCGTGATCGCGGTCGATGAGCTGACCGGGGCGATGCGGCGCGCGCAGGACCGGCTCTTCCGGTCCGGCCGGCCGGCCGACGCCGCGCAGATCGTCGGTGCCGCAAAGCTCATCAAGACTCCCGACGAGCTGGCCTGCATGCGTACCGCGTGCCGGATCACCGACACGGCCATGGTCGACGTGCAAGCCGCTCTGGCGCCGGGAATTCGGCAGATCGAGCTGTCGGCACGTTTCATGCGTCGCGCCTTCGAACTCGGCGCGATGGCCAGCATGCTGGAGCCGATCTGGCAGGTGATGCCGAAATGCAAGGCCGACGGTGTGTGGACCACGCACGGTGATCTGGCCTTGCCGCTGTTGACGACTGAGCGCGAACTGGCCGCCGGCGATGTGCTGTGGACCGACGTCAGCATCACGTATCAGGGCTACTGCTCCGACTTCGGGCGCACGTGGATCGTCGGACAGGACCCGACACCGCGCCAGCAGGCACAGTTCCACAAGTGGCGGGAAATCATGGACGCCGTGCTCGACGTGACGCGCGCCGGCACCACGATCGCCGAGCTTGGCCGAACCGCGACGAAAGCGAACGGCGGTGCCCGGCCCTGGCTTCCGCACTTCTATCTGGGCCACAGCATCGGCGTCAACGCCGCCGAAACCCCAATGATCGGAACCGATCTCGGCGATGAGTTCGACGAGAACTTCGTCCTCGAGCCGGGAATGGTGATGGTGCTGGAACCGGTCGTGTGGGAAGAAGGCACCGGCGGCTATCGCAGCGAAGAGGTTGTCGTGATCACCGAGGAAGGCTGGATTCCGTTGACCAATTACCCCTATCACCCTTATGGCGACTGAGGTTCTGCCCGACGACCGCGCGCTTCGCACCGGCCGTCGGGAACGCGCGCTGGCCCAGATGGAAAAGCACGACCTCGACGTGCTGGTGCTGGGACGGCAGGCCAATGTGCGGTACGTGTCCGGTGCGCCGCAGTTATGGGTCGCTGGAACCCGGCCGTTCGGACCGACCTGCGTGGTCATCCGCAAGACCGGCGCTATCCACCTGCTCAGCACGTGGGATGAGGGAGTGCCCGACGACATCCCGCACGAGAATTTGTACGGCATCGCCTGGAATCCGATGAACACCATTTCGGTGCTCAAAAGCATCGACGGTGCCGCGGATGCCAAACGCGTTGGAACCGACGCACTTTCACCGGGCTTTGCACAGCTACTGCCGGTGGCGTTCCCGAACGCCGAGCTGGTCGACGGTGAGCTGGCGATGCGTGCCGCGCGACGGATCAAGACCTCCGAAGAGGTCGTCTGGTTGCGTGAGGCGATCCGGGTGGCCGAGGTCGGCCTGGCCGCCGCCGTCGCCGAGTTGCGGCCCGGCATTAGCGAAAAGACCTTGGCCGGAGTGTTGTTGGAGGCTATGGCGGCCGGCGGGGTCAGCACACCGGCCACCCAGGATGCGGCGTGGGTGACCTCACGTGAGCACCCGTGGCGACGGGCCAGCGATGACGGGATTGTCCGGGCCGGCGACTTGGTGGCGTTCTCCGCGGGCGTGCTCGACGGTGGCTACATCGGTGAAGTCGGCCGCACCTGGCCGGTCGGCGAACCCAACGGCGCCGGCGACTTGTATCGACGGTGGGATACGCTGTGGGACAGGCTCTATGAAGCCTGTCAACCAGGTGCACCCGCCATCGATCTACTTGCTGCCTACCAGGCCGCCGGCGAAGAACTCCCGCCGATGCCCATCGCGCGGGGGCTGGGTCTGGGATTCGACCCACCCGTCGTCTCTCAGCATCTGCCGGCGACCGCCGCCGAGGAACGGCTGGAGCCGGGGATGGTGCTGGCGGTCACCGGATATGTCTGGCAATCGGGCGTCGGCGCCGTGTTCGGGCGAGAGGCGGTGTTGATCACCCCCGACGGTCCCGAGGTCTTGACATCGAGCCCGTCGGCCAACGTCGCGGTCGGCGCCTGACCATGGCCGAGAGCGCGCGGCCGTCGCCGGAGGAGATCATCCTCTACGACAAGGACCCGAAGACCAAGATCGCCACGATCACCTTCAATCGTCCCGAGTTCCTCAACGCGCCCACCGCGGCTGCACGACTTCGGTATGCCGACCTACTGCACGGCGCCAACGTCGATGACGACGTCAGGGTGGTGGTCATTCGCGGCGTCGGTGACGATTTCGGCAGTGGCGCAGACCTTCCCGAGGTGATGGAAGGAGCTGACTCGCCGGCGTTTCGGCTCGCCGAGCTCAAGCTGAGTGACGGCGATATTCGGTATCCGCCCAAGGGATCGTTTCGGCACGGCGCGACAATCGGCTCGTGGTACGCGAACTCGCAGGCCGGCAACCGGTCGCTGCAGGAGTTCAAGAAGATCAGCATCGTTGAGGCGAAGGGCTACTGCTACGGGTGGCATTTCTATCAGGCCGCCGACGCCGACCTGGTGATCGCCAGCGACGACGCGCTGTTCGGCCATCCGTCGTTCCGTTACTACGGGTGGGGACCGCGGATGTGGACCTGGGTCCAGACCATGGGTTTACGCAAGTTTCAGGAAATGGTCTTCACCGGAAGGCCTTTCACCGCTGACGAGATGTTCCAGTGCAACTTCCTGAACAAGGTGGTGCCGCGCGATCAGCTGGAGGCCGAGGTCGACAAGTACGCGACCTCCTGCGCACACAATCGTCCGACCGACACCATCTTCATGCAGAAGGCGTTCTTCGAGATGATCAAGCAGCACCAAGGGGAGTACCTGGGCAGCATGCTCAGCGCTCTCTTCGAGTCGATGGGCGGCCTGGTTGCCCCCGACAGTGACGACATGATGCTCGGCGACGCCATCGAGAGCGGGCTCGCCGACTCGGTGAAAGACAACGACGGCAAGTTCCCGCCCGACTTCCGGTTGAGCAAGTCCGGCCGGGCGAAGAAGGACTAGACCGTGGCGCCAGACACTGGCCCGCTGCACGGTTACACCGTGGTCGAGCTATCCACCGGCATCGCCGGTGCCTACTGCACCAAGCTGCTGGCCGACGGTGGCGCTCAGGTGATCAAAGTCGAGCCTCCGCAAGGTGATCCGTTGCGCTTCTGGTCGGCGTCGGGCGCCCACATCGAAACGGGCAGCGACGCAGCGCTGTTCGGATTCCTGGCCGGCTCCAAGCACAGCGTCGTCGCCGACCCGGACATCGACGGCGACACCGACCTCGTCAGCGACCTACTGGCCGCCGCGGACGCGGTGGTGTGGTCGCGCGGTTCCTCGCTGGTCGAGGACACCGCATTCACGCCGGACGCGCTGCGCCGCTCGCATCCGCACCTGATCGTCACGGCGATCACCCCGTTCGGGCTGGACGGCCCGTGGTGCGACCGGCCGGCGACCGAGTTCACTCTGCAGGCGTGGTCGGGTGGCATCGTCGGGCTGGGTCGCGGATCACCCGATCGCGCACCGGTATTCGTCGGCGGCCAGGTCGGTGACTATCTGGCGGGCGCGTATGCCAGCGTCGCGACCCTGGCGTCCCGGCTGCGGCAGATCGAGACCGGCGCCGGTGAGCTCCTCGACCTCTCGATGCTCGAGGCGCAGATTCTCGGCCTGACCTATTACCCGGTCACCTTTTTCGAGATGCTCGGGCGGCCGTGGCGGGATGCCCGTAAGCTGACCGTGCCGGGTATCGCGCGTGCCAAAGACGGTTTGGTGGACGTGGGATGCGGCACAGCGCAGCAATGGTTCGACTTGTGCGCGATGATCGGCCGGCAAGACTGGATCGACGAGAACTCGCCGCTGTCGATCACCGAGATGGCCAACGAGAAGGCCGCCGAGATCTATTCGTGGTTCGAGAGCCAGAACGCCGACGACATCCGCGAGCTGGCCTCCGCGTTTCGGATACCCAATGCGCCGGTGGCCAACGGCGCGAACATCACCGAGCTGGAACAATTCCAGCACCGGCACTCGTTTGTCGCCAACCCCCGCGACGGGTTCCAGCAGCCCGGCCATCCTTACCGGATGCAGCCCGCGAAACTTGTTCCGCCGCAACCGGCCCCGCGCCTCGGTGAGCACACCGCACAGTATCGGCAGTCTCCGCCACCCGTGCCGAGGCGGCCGGCGCCGGCCGGCGCCGCAAAGCGTCTGCCTTTCAAGGGTTTACGGGTGCTGGACATGACCACATTCTGGGCCGGGCCGAGCTGTACGCATTTTCTGGCAATGCTCGGGGCCGAGGTGATCCATGTCGAGTCCACCGGCAAGCCGGACGGTACCCGGCTGATCGCCGGCATCCCGGTCAACGAGGACCAGTGGTGGGAGAGGTCGCCGATCTTCTCCGCGCTGAACACCAATAAGAAGGGGTTGACCCTCGACCTGCAGACCTCGGCGGGCCGAGACGTGTTGCGCCGCTTGATCGCAACCTGCGACGTGATCGTCGAGAATTTCACCCCCCGGGTGCTGGACCAGATCGGCCTGGACTTCGCGGCGGTCCAGGCGATACGGCCCGACGCGATCCTGCTGAGGATGCCGGGGTTCGGCCTGGACGGCCCCTGGCGGGACAACCCGGCGTTCGCCTACGTCATCGAGGCCGCATCGGGGGTGAGCTGGCTGACCGGTTACCCGGACCGCAACCCCTACGAGCCGTACTCGATCGGTGACCCGAACGCCGGCGTGCACGCGGCCAACGCACTGCTGCTCGCATTGGAGTACCGACGCTCCACTGGGCAAGGCGTGATGATCGAGGCCGCGATGATCGATGCGGCCCTGAACATCGCCGCCGAACAGGTCATCGAATACTCCGCCTACGGGGAGCTGCTGCAGCGCGCCGGCAATCGCGGGCCGGCGGCCGCACCGCAGAACCTTTACCGCACAGCCGATGTCGATGAATTCGGGCGTCTCGACAGTTGGGTTGCCATCGCCGTCGCCGACGACGAACAGTGGGGCGGGCTGTGCGAGGCGCTGGGCCGGCCGCAGTGGGCGCTGGACGAGAAGCTGTCGACTGCAGCGGGCCGCCGAGATTCGCACGACCTCATCGACGAGCACCTGAGCAGGTGGTGCGAGGACCGCAACGGCGACGACATCGTCCAATGCCTGTGGGATGTCGGCGTTCCGGTGGGCAAGGTGATGCAGCCGCATCGCCAGACCGAGATCCCGCAGCTGCAATTTCGCGGCTTCTTCGAAGAGGTCGGCCATCCGGTGAACGAGAGCGTGCCGCACAGCACGGTGCCGGTGCGGTTTTCCGCCGGTCCTGATCGGTTCCATCTGAACCCTGCGCCGTTACTCGGCGAGCACAACCACGAGCTGCTGGCCGAACTCGGGTTGAGCGACGACGAGATCGCCGAGTTGGAAGCCGACGGCATCATCGGCCGAGCGCCCGGCAACACGCGCAGGGCCGCCACCCGGTGACTCGCTAGTGGCTCCACCCGTCGCCGGCCTGGTCCTCGAACGTCTGGTCTATGCGATCGAATCTCCGGCGGATTGACGCGCGAGCGGCCGAATGGGGCAGCACGTAGAGGCGATTGGCCGCAATCGCGTCGGCGGTCAGCCGGGCCACCTCCTCGACGTTCAGTGTGTCCGTTTGCGCCGGAGTGCTCGTCGCCGACAGCCCGTAATCCGCGCCCATGATGCGTTCGGAGTTCGAGAGCAGCTTGGTCTCGACGACCATCGGGCAGAGCACCGACACACCGATGCCGTTGTCCTTGACCTCACGGGCCAGATTCTCGGCCAGGCCCACGACGCCGTATTTCGCGACGCTGTACGCGCCGAGGCCGACGTTGGGCATCAGGCCGGCGAACGACGCGGTGAAGGCGACATGGCCGCCGGTGCCCTGCTTGAGCAACCGGGGCAGGAACGCCTCAACGGCATGAATCGAGCCCCACAAGTCGATGTCGATCACCCAGCGCCAGTCGTCGTGCGTCATCTGCGCGATCGGGCCTGCGACCACAATGCCGGCATTGCTGAAGACCACGTCGACCTGACCGAGAAGACGAAATGCCTCGTCGGCGAGGTGAATCATCTCCTTGAGATACCTGACATCACACATCACGCCGTGCGCTTCGAACCCCTGGGCCTGCAGATGCGCGACCGCCTGCTCCAGCGACGGCTTATCGACGTCGGCGAGCACGATTCGCGCTCCCCGCCTTGCGAACTCGGTCGCGGTCGCGAAACCGATACCGTTTGCACCACCGGTGATGACGGCGCCTTTGCCTTCATATCCGTTCATGGCGCGACGGTAGCCGATCGGCCGCGGCGCGCGGCGACGGCCCCGGTCTATTTCAGGCAGCTGCCGCCGTCGACCGGTAGCGTGACACCGGTGATGTAACGCGCTTCGTCGGACGCCAGGAACAGCACCGCGTTGGCGATGTCCTCGGGCTCGACCCAGCCGATCGGCAGGGTGTGCATCAGCTGGCCGACGACCTTCATGTCATCGGGGCCGGGATTCTCCAGATCGGGACGGAACAGCCTCATCGTGCCGTCGTTCATGAACAGCGGGGTGTTGACGTTGGTCGGGTGCACAGAGTTGACGCGGATGTTCTGCGCGCCGAGCTCGACGGCGAAGGTGCGCATCAAGCCGACCACACCGTGCTTGGCGGCGACGTAGTGACCGGTGTGCGGGTAGGCCTTGAGGCCGCCGACCGAGCTGGTCAGGATGATCGAGCCGCCGTTGCCGCCCGCGAGGATATGCGGCACACCGGCTTTCACGGTCTTCCACACGCCGCCGAGGTTGATGTCGATCATGGCGGTCCAGTCGCGTTCGCTGGTCTTGTCCAGCGTCTGGCCACCGTTGCCGATGCCTGCGTTGGCGACGATGATGTCGAGCCGGCCGAGCTGCTCGACGCCGGTGTCCAACGCGGCCTTCAGCGCGTCGTAGTCACGGACATCGACCTCGGCCGTGTAGATCCGGCGGTTGTGGCCCTTGACCAGGTCTGCGGTCTCGGCCAGATCCTCGGGCGTCGAGGCGGCGATCAGATCGACAGTGTCGATCTTCTTACAGATGTCCACTGCGATGATGTCGGCGCCTTCTTGGGCCAACCGCACCGCGTGTGCGCGGCCCTGACCGCGGGCCGCACCGGTGATGAATGCGACCTTGCCTTCGACTCGACCCGCCATCATTTCCTCATTTCATTTCTTGTGATTACTCAACCGATGACTGCCGGCATCGTGTCCCAGCCACGCACTGTCGACGTCGGAGACAGTGCGGCACGGTCGAGGTCGACTTGCCATTCGGGGAAGCGCTTCAAGATCTCTTCGAGCGCGACGCGTCCCTCCAGCCGGGCCAACGCCGAGCCCAGGCAGTAGTGGGTGCCGACGCTGAAGGAGAGGTGCTGGCGTGGCTCGCGGTGAATGTCGAAAACGTCGCCGTCCGGCGGGAATTGGCGGTGATCGCGGTTCGCGGAGCCGATGAGCATCATCATGGCGCTGCCCTCCGGCACCGTCTGCCCGTAGTAGGTGATGTCGCGGGTCACGTAGCGCGCCACGTGTGGGGCCGGCGGTTCGAAGCGCAGAAGTTCCTCGATGGCCGCGGGAATGAGGGCGGGGTTCTCGGCCAGCTCGCGCCGCTGGTCGGGATGCTCGGCCAGCACCTTGCCGGCCCAGCCGATCAGCCGGGTGGTGGTCTCGTTGCCGGCGCCGGACACCACGCTGATGTAGGTGAGCAGTTCCTCGCGGGTCAACCGCCGCGTGACGCCCTTCTCGTCGGTGAATTCGACGTTCAGTAGATCGGTCATGATGTCGTCGGAGGGATGCTCGGCGCGCCAGTCGATGAACTCGGCGAAGAACTCACCGGTGTTCATGCCCTCGGCTGCCGCCTTCATCGGCTTGCCCGCCTCGGTTCGCATCTGATCGTTCGTCAAATCCCTTGCGGCTTCTTGATATTCATCGGGAATCCCGAGCAGCATGCCGATCACCCGCATCGGCATCTGCGCGCCGAGGTCGCCGACGAAGTCGAAACTGTCGCCGCCGGCAACGGGATCCAAACTGTGCGCGCAGAATTCGCGGATCTTGGGCTCAAGATCATTGATCTTGCGCGGGGTGAACATGCGGGCCAGCAGTTTGCGGTGCACGTCGTGGATCGGTGGGTCCTCGAAGATGATCACGCCGGGCGGGATGTCGATGTTGGCCTTGATCAGCTCGATGATCGCGCCGCGGGCCGAGCTGAAGGTTTCGTGGTCGACGAGCGCTCGGTCGACATCGGCGAAGCGGCTCAACGCATAGAAGTCGTGTTGCTCGTTGTAGTACAGCGGCGCTTCTTCGCGGATCGCCCGGAAGGCCCGGTACGGGTCGGCATTGATCTCCACGTCGTACGGGTCGTAGTAGACGCCGTCGGGTGCAGTCACGGTCACGGAGCTTCGCCTCTCGCTGCGGGCGCAGAGTTGGTAGCGCTGAGAATCTGCGGCAACTCTGTCATCAGCCACCTGCGGGTGTCAACGCGGAATCCGTTTTCGCTACTCATAATTCTCTCCCGGCGAGAATAGTATTCTCCAATTGCTCGTTTTGTGCGATATGCGAACGCTTTTGCGTCATCTGCCGCCGTCGCGAAAGCGCAGCAACGCTTCCTGGGCGTAGGACGCGACGAGCGTGCCGTCTTCGGTGAGGACGTCCCCACGGCCAAAGCAGCGGCCGTGCGACAGCACCGGACTGTGCTGGCGTAGTAGAAGCCAGTGATCGGTGCGGAACGGCTGGTGAAACCACACCGTGTGAGAGGTGACGGCGGAGGTGAACAGGGTTCCGTTGCCGCTGTGGTTGAAACCTTCCAGGGGGCGCAGTGCGGTCCCGATCAGCGTGAGATCGGTGGCGTAGGCGGCCAGTGCGGGCGCGAGTTCGCCGTCGACCGGCGGAGTGCGCATCCACACTTCGAACCGCGGTGGCCCGGCAGTGAGCGCGTTGAGGTCGTCGGCGCTGCGCGATTCCCACGGAATCAGGTCGAGCTCGACCCGATGTGTCTCGTCCAACAGTGCCGGAACCGCTTGGCAGTCTTGGTTTTCGGGCCCGTCCTCGACAGTGTGCATGGACACCGAACTGCTGGCCAGCACGGCATGTGGCTGCTGGGCGGTGATGGTCAACGAGGCAAAAGACCGGCCCTCGTGCTGGCGGGTCGCCTGGTAGCGGACCGGTTCGGCAGCCCGTCCTTCGCGTGCGAATACCGCATGCAATGACTTGACCGCTTTGTCGGGGCAGGCCAGCGATGCGGCCCGGATGAACTGCCCGAGAAGTTGGCCGCCGAACACCCGGTGGTAGTCCAGCTGTTGGCTGACACCCTCGAACACCGTGACGTTGTCGGGCTCGGATCGCTCGTGTTCGATCTGCAGATCGAGGCAACCGAGAAGGTCGGTCCAGAGATCGAGCACGCGGTCAGTGTAAGTTAAATTCTCGCTGACCGGTAACCAGGTTCTCGCCGGTTATTTGCCGACGAAACCCCGCGAGCAGAAGTCCCAGACCTCGTCGGCGGAGATGGGATGCGAGGAATCGTCGTCCGGCCCGCCGCTGGACTGGGCGATGAACATGACCGTTTGCATGGTCATCGCCGCCATCCGGCGTGGGTTGATGCCGGCACGCAGCTCGTTGGCATTGCCTGCGGCTTCCATCAATTCGGCGAGCAAAGTGACAAGCGGCGCGTGAGCGACCTTGACCTCGGCAGGATGCGATACAAGTAAGCGCGGAGCAAAGTCGGTGAACAGCGGCCTCTTGGCTGTCGGGTCGGGCCGCGACGACTCGAACAGCAACTCGACGGCGACTTTCAGCCGGTCGATCGGGTCATCGTGGTTGGCGGTGGCGGCTCGAATCTGGTCGGCCGAACGGCTCAACGCGTCTTCGAACAGCGCCAGCAGCAGTTCGTGCTTGCCGTCAAACTGCAGGTAGAAGCTCCGCAGCGACTGACGAGACCGATCGACGACCTCTTGCACAGTGAAGTCTGTGCTGCCCTTCTCGATGATGATGGCCTGAGCGGCATCCAGGAAGCGCTGGACGCGTTGCGCGGCCCGCAGCTTTGCCGTCTTGATCGACCGCTCAACGGCGCGCTGTTTCCAGGCCGGCTCTTCGCTTGGGCTGGTCACGGACGGCTCAGTTGATTGCCGCGAGGGGAGAACATGGTTGGACTGTACCGGAGAACGCCGTGTCATTGGTGTGCTAGCCCCCTCGCGGGACGACGTGTCTGAGATTGTAACTTTCCCTGCACGAGAATACTATTCTCTCACTGCTCTCCATGGAAGCAGAACGCGAATTACCGGTCGGCGAGGGACGGTTTATGCAATTGACCTTCGATGCCGACGTCGAGGCGTTTCGCGCCGAATTCGTGGCTTTTCTCGACGAGCACCTGCCGGACGAAGCCGACGCGGTGCATCGCTCACGCTCGTCGTCCGACGTCCCGCCGTGGGCGCGGCAGTGGCAGCGACTGCTGTTCGATCACGGTTGGCTGGTACCCGGCAACCCGCCCGAATTCGGCGGTCGCAACGCTACGGTGCTGCAGCAGTACGTGCACGCCGAGGAGTTGTCCCGCCGGCGTATCTACCAAAGCTTCAATCCGCAGGGCGTCGGGATCATCGCCGCATCGCTCCTGTCGTTCGGGACGCCGAAGCAGAAGCGGGGCTGGGCGGTGCCGATATTGCGGGCCGAGATCACCGCGTCGCTGGGGATGAGCGAACCCGGCGCCGGTTCGGATCTGGCATCGCTGCGCACGCGTGCGGTGCTCGACGGCAACGACTTTGTGGTCAACGGTCAGAAGGTGTGGACCTCGGGCGCCCACGATGCGGACGTGTTGCTGACATTCGTACGCACCGATCCCGATGCTCCTAAACACAAGGGGATCAGCGTGCTGCTGATCCCGACCGACAGTCCCGGTCTTGCGCGCCGGCCTTTTGCGTCGGCGTCTGGTCTCGACGACCAAGATTTCAACGAGGTGTTCTTCACCGATGTGCGCGTGCCGGCCGAAAATCTAGTCGGAGAAATCAACCAAGGGTGGCGAGTTGCCACCGGGTCCCTGGGCCACGAGCGCACCATGCTCTGGATGGGCTATGCCGACCGATTGCGGGAATTGACTGAGGATTTCCGGCCATCCGATGAATTGGAACGTGATCGCTACGCCACGCTGGTGATGGATTGCGAGGCGCTGCGATTGCTCGGTTCGGTGGCGCTGGCGCGTGCCGCCCGTGGTGAAGAAGATGTGCCGAGCCAGTCGGTGCTCAAGCTGCTCGGGTCCGAAGCGGTGCAGACCGCGACCGAATACGTGCTGGGCGCCGCAAGTGTCGACGGCCTCGTTCACCCTGCCGTCACCGGACCGTATGCGCCGTTGAACTTGGATTCCCACTACGGCAGCTGGTTCGATCGCTACTTCCGTAGCTTCGCCGCGACCATCGCCGGTGGCACGTCCGAAATTCAGCGGAACATCATCGCTCAGCGGATACTCGGTCTGCCGCGCAACTGATCGGGTGCCGCATTCGTCACATGCGTTGCGGTGGCTGAAGATAGTCGAATTGCCCGCCTCCGAGGAATTACACTGATTGCATGAGCGGGTGATCGCCGAATTCGCTCAAAAGAATGACAAGTAGAGGCGGGCACATCGGTGCTCGGCTGCTCGTGCCCGTGCGGCTGGTGCGAGCCCGGCTCAGAGCTGCGCCAAGCGTGGGGCAAACCCTTTGGCGCGCAACGCTGTTCCGGCTTCTCGGGTCAGCTCGCGCGAACTGCCGAGCATGGCGTCCAAGACCAACGCACGCTTGATGTGACGGTGCAGGTCATGCTCGGCGGTGAAACCGATACCACCGAGCACCTGCTGACAATGGCGCGACGCGGTCAATGCTGCCTGGCCGGCCGCGGCCTTGGCGAGCAGAAAGCTCAGGTCGTCCGGCTCAGCCGCGGCGGCCACCAGGGTCGCCTCCGCGCCTTCGATGGCCACTAAGGTCTCGGCCAGCCGATGCCGGATCGCCTGAAACGACGCGACGGGCCGGCCAAACTGGCTGCGGTCCAAGGCGTGCTGGCGCGCCAGCGCCAACATTGCGCGGCCGGCACCCACCAGCCACCAACCGAGCGCATGCCGTCCGGCCGAAACCGGCACCGGATCACCTTGGGCCACACGGTGTATCGGTAGATCGTCGCCCAGCGTGGAGCTCGGCTGGTCGGTGCGCTCCCAAATCACCCACGAGCCGCCCGCGAATGGCAGGGCCCGGTGCCCCCGCCTTCACGGCCGGCCGCACGTAGCACGACGTCGTTGAGCACAGGGGCATGAGCGCCGGTCTCGCCAAGCAACCGGAACACCAAAGGGACTGCTGCTTCTGGCATTTCGTCGAGCATCTCGAGCCAGCCCAGTTCGGCCAGCGCCGCGTCGAGTTGCTGGCCCGACGCCGTCGTCATCGTCTTACGCAAGCCGTCTTCGAGCAGCTGCAAGGATTCGCTGTCCACGCTCACTCCTTGCCCAGATCCAGCAGCCGGCGCGCAATGATGTTGCGCTGGATCTCCGCAGTGCCGCCGTAGATGGTCGCCGCCCGCGAGTAAAGGAATTCCGACCGCCAGGCTGTGTCGTCCAGCTCCAGTGTCCCGGGCAGCAGGTCACGCACGGTGTCGTAGAGCCGCTGCTCGGCGCCGGCCAACAGGACCTTGTCGATCGAAGTCTGCGGACCCAACGGCTCGCCGTCGGCCAACCGGTGCTGCGTCGCCCGGGACCGGCAGCGCAGCGTGTGCAACGCGAGATAGGCTGCGCCGAGCTCGTATTCGTCGGGATCGGAAGCTTGCGAGATCAGCTCATCGAATCGCGCGTAGAGATAAGCGATGCGTTGCCAGAAGCAGCTGGAGCGCTCGTAGGGCAGCAAGTCCATCGCGAGTCGCCAGCCATCGCCCGGCTGGCCGAGCATGCGTTTCGTGGGCACCACCACGTCGTCGTAGTAGACCTCGCAGAATTCGTCGACTCCGTGCATGGTCTGCAGCGGCCGAATGGTGATGCCGGGAGTGTCCAAGTCGACGAAGAACGCGGTGATGCCGTCGTAGCCGGGTGCGGTGCGGGTGAGCAGGACGCACCGGGTGGAGAACTGCGCGTAGCTCGTCCAGACCTTCTGCCCGTTGACAACCCAGTTGTCTCCGTCCTGGACCGCGCGGGTGGTCAGCGACGCCAGGTCGCTGCCCGATCCTGGCTCGGAAAAGCCCTGACACCATTGCTCTTCGCCCCTGAGTAGGCGTGGCACCATTTCGGCGGCGAGTTCTGTGGGCGCGTAGTCGATCATCGTGGGCGTCAGCACCTCGAGCATCGAATAGGGGCCCGGTTCGGCGAGGCGTCGGCCCACTACCTCTTCGCCGACAACCGCGCGAAGCATTGCCGGACCACCTAATCCGCCGACTTCGACGGGCCAGCCGTATCGCATCCAATCGGCGTCGTAGAGGGCTCGGCACACTCGGGTGTATTGCCGCATATGACCCTGCAGCGAGTGATCGGGCCCGGGCGTCAGATCATTTTCGTCGAGCCAGGCCCGAAGATCCGAGCGGAACTGTTCGACCTTCATGCAGGATTGGCGCTCGGTCGTCCAATCGCGTGCGGGCGGCCCGAGTCGTGCGTGCCGCTGCGCCGAATGAACGTCATGGCACGGGTTTTCAGCCGCCACCCGTCGGCGGTCCGCACGTAGTTGTCCTTGTAATAACCGATCCGCATGTCGTGGGTGGCGTGGTCGATGAAGCACAGCGGTTGGGTTCCGGTCGCGGTGTCGCCGTCAAGATCGATGACCGGGGTTGCGGTCATGAACAAGCCTTTGGGGGCAGCGTCCACCAGCACCGGAAACCGGTCCAGCGAATATGTTTCGCCGAACGCGCTGTAGGTACCGTCCGGGGTGAAGACCGCGACCAAGCCGTCGATGTCTCCCTGCGTGATCGTGACCGCGTAGCGAGCCAGCAATTGCTGGATCTCAACGAGGTCGTCAATTCGGTTGGACATAAACCTTGCCGCCTTTCATCACGAAGCCCACATTCTGGGTTACGCCGATGTCGGACAATGGATCCCCTGGCACGGCGATGATATCGGCAACCTGGCCCTCGGCGAGCCTGCCTCGGTCGGTCACATTGATCAGATCCGCGGCGACCACGGTGGCAGCCCGCAACACCGCCAGTGGCGGCAGCCCCCACTCGACCAGCGTGACAAGCTCGTCGGCGTTCTTGCCGTGCGGGATGGCCGGAGCGTCAGTTCCGACCGCGATCTTCACTCCGGCTTCGTAGGCGGCCAGGATCGAGGTCCGCGACTTCGGGAACATCTCGGCGGCCTTGGCCTGAAGCTCAGGCGGGGCGTGCGAGACGTCCATTCCCTCAGCGAGTCGCCGCGTCGACACCAGGAACGTGCCGCGCTCGACCATCAGCGCGATCGCCTCGTCGTCGATCAGGAACCCGTGCTCGATGCAGTCGATGCCGGCTTCGACGGCGTGTTTGACGGCTTCGGCGCCATGCGTGTGCGCGGCGACCCGCATTCCACGCCGATGCGCCTCGTCGACGATCGCCCGCAGCTCCTCATCCGAATAGTGCTGTGCACCAGGCGGTCCCGTCAACGACATGACGCCGCCCGAACAGCAGACCTTGATCAGCTCGGCGCCGTGTTTGATCTGGTAGCGCACCGCCTTGCGGATCTCGTCGACTCCGTTGGCGATGCCCTCCTCGACCGTCAACTCCAGTACATGCGGCGCGAACGCGGCGAACATCGTCGGATCCAGATGCCCACCAGTCGGGGTGATCGCGTGCCCGGCGGGAACTACCCGCGGGCCGTCGATCCAACCTGCGTCGATGGCCTTGCCGAGCGCGACGTCGAGCAGATAGCCACCGGTCTTGACGAACAGACCGAGGTTGCGCACGGTGGTGAATCCCGCCCGCAGCGTCCGGCGGGCGTTGCCCACGGCGCGCAACATCCGGGTCGGTGGATCATCCTGTACCGAGGACAGTCCGGGTTTCTCCCCACGCCCGCCCATCAACAGGTTGACTTCCATGTCCATCAACCCGGGCAGCAAGACCGAGTCGCCGAGATCGATGACTTGATCGTCAGCACCTTTCGGCGCCGCGCCGACACCGACGATCCGGTCCCCGTCGATGCGCAGGATGCCGGGCGAGACGATCTCGCCGGCGTCGACGTCGAGTAGCCCGGCAGCCTTCAGGGTGAGCACCGTCTAGATCACCGGCTCCCGGATCAGCTCCACCCACGCCGCCCCGCTGTCGGGAACCCGGGGCTGCTTCCACGCCTCGATCGGGAATGACACCATGACCAGCGACTGCATCAGATGCATCAGGGTTCGCGCATCCTCGGGCAGGTCGTCGAGCGGGAACTTGTCGCAGTACTCGATCACATCGTTCAACCGGGGGAACGCCACGTCGTAGAACGCTTGCATCTCGGACATCGAGGAAGCCAACCGTTTGGCGTACCGCTCAGGCTCGGTGGCCAGATCCCACGCGAGATATGGCTCCAGGTCCGAGAATTCGGCGGGCAGTCGTTCAGTGGTGGCCATTGCTGGCGTACTCCTTCACGTAGTCACCGGTCACCTTGTGCAGGTGGCGCAGCATGATCTCCTGATCGCACAGCGGGAAGTCGTTGACCACCTTGGTGCCGATCATTGTCTGAGTCGCCTCCAAGGTGTTGGCATCTTGCAACGCGTACTCCTTGAACGTCACCGCGGCCAGCTCCTGGGCCAGGCGTTCGCGCGCGTTGCGCGGTGGCACGAAGTACAGGCGTGCATTCGAAGATGTGCTTGTCGACGGCGGTCGGCCAGTAGTGATAGGTCAAGAACCAGCCCGGCTCCCAGATCAGCAGCATGAAGTTCGGGTAGAAGTGCCACTCGTCGATGCCCCATTGCGACGCCTTCTTCGGGTTGATGCCCGGGGGCAATTCACCGAACTTCGCGATGAGCTCCGGCTTGTCCCAGGGGCCGAACAGCCCGCTGCGCAGCACCTGATCCATCGGTTTGACCATGTCCATGGATGCGGGCGGCGCCTGACCGCCCCAGGTCGAGATCATCGCGTGCGGACTGGCCATTTCGTAGTACAGCGCCTCGAAGCCGTACTTCTGGATCTTGGCCGCCTCTTCCTTGGTGTACTGCCCCTGGTGTAACACCGGCGCGTGATAGAACTCGGCGAACGCGTCCATGAACAGCTTCCAGTTGCTGCCGACCTCGGCTCGGTAGGAATAAGTCTCGGTCATCTCGCCGAACGGGTAACCCTCGATGCCCTTGGCCAGTGGTCCGAGGTAGTCGACCAGCGGCTTGGCGTTCTTGTCGAAGTTGATGAAGATGAAGCCTTCCCACAACTCACACCTAACCGGCACCAGCCCGTAGTCGCTCTTGTCGACGTCGAAGAACTCGTCCTCCTGCTGGATGAAGGTCAGATCACCGTCGAGGCTGTAGCGCCACGCGTGGTACTTGCAGGTGAACTGACGGCAGGTACCCGAGGTCTCCTCGTGCGGAAAGTCGTTCCACACCAACTTGTTTCCGCGGTGGCGACAGACGTTGTGATACGCCTTGACGGACCCGTCCTTGGTTTTGACGATGATGACCGACATGCCCTTGCCGGCCGACGGCAACTCCTTGGTGAAGTAGCTGCCGGTGCGCGGTAGGCGCCCGACCCGGCCGACGTTGAGCCAGGTCCGCTTGAAGATCGCATCGCGCTCGGCTTCGAAGAACGCCGGATCGATCGAGTCGGTGTAATCCACCGGCGCGGTGCCGAGCTCCGGGTAATTCTCGGTCCAACTGCCGGCGTCCGGCTTGGTGAAGTGTGCCAACGTACTACCTCTCCTTTGTTCCGCCATCATGGTCGTCTTCGACCTCGACGCCAAAAGTGTTCAGGGCCATCGCAAGTGCGATGTAGTTGCCGGTGGTGAAGACCAGATCCATCCGCTGTTGTTCATCGAGTCGTTCGCCGAGGGCCGCCCAGGTCTGATCCGAGATGTTGGTCTTCTCGTCGAGTTCGTCGACGGCGTTCAGCAACGCGCTGTCGAACGCGTCTTTCGACTGGCCCGTCTGCGCGGCTTCGATGTCGGCGTCGGTGAGTCCCGCCTCCTTGCCGATCTCCACGTGATGCGCCCACTCATAACTGCAGCCACGGCGATGGGCGACGCGCAGGATGATCTGCTCGCGGACCCGTGGCGGCAGCGTCGACCCGTACAGCAGATAACTGCTGAATCGGAGATAGGCGCGGGTCAGTTTCGGATGACGCACCAAGGTGGACAGCACGTTGCCGGCGTCGTCCGGGTTTCGCCGCTCCTCGGGGAGCATCCCGGATACCGCGTGCCGGGCAGCATCGTCCCACTGGTCCGCCGGTAGCGGGGAGAGACGCATAAGTGGGCTCCTCGTGTAAGAGAATCATATTCTCATATTTGATCAATAGGTTTCCATGAACTCCGGGATTGGTCAATATTTGGGTTCCACCTGCGGTGACATCGCCTGCCCGCGCGGCCGCGTCGGCAGCCCCAACCCGAGCCCTAGCGCGGCAGGGGTAGCCTCAAGATGTTGATTCTCGAGAATCGAGAAGCTAGTTTTCATACACGGGAGATGTCAGCGACGAAAGCGATTCGTCGACGGGCCGACCACCGGTTCGCAACAATCACGGGATAACCGCGAGTCAATGACCAGGTGGGCCCCGAACGCCCCCGACTGAGAGGACCGGGCAGTGAACAAAGACGACATGATTTTGATCAGCGTCGACGACCACACCGTCGAGCCGCCGGACATGTTCAAGGACCACTTGCCCAAGAAATACATCGACGATGCCCCGCGCCTGGTGCACAACGACGACGGCTCGGACACCTGGCAGTTCCGCGACACGATCATCCCCAACGTCGCGCTGAACGCGGTGGCCGGTCGACCCAAAGAGGAATACGGAATCGAGCCGCAGGGCCTCGACGAGATCCGGCCGGGTTGTTACAACGTCGACGAGCGGATCAAAGACATGAACGCCGGGGGCATCCTGGCGTCGATCTGCTTCCCGTCGTTCCCCGGCTTCGCCGGCCGCCTGTTCGCCACCGAGGATCACGACTTCTCGGTCGCTCTGGTGCAGGCGTACAACGACTGGCACATCGACGAATGGTGTGGCGCTTACCCGGCCCGCTTCATCCCGATGGCGATTCCGGTGATCTGGGATGCCGAAGAGTGCGCCAAAGAGGTGCGACGGGTTTCCAAGAAGGGTGTCCACGCGCTGACCTTCACCGAGAACCCGGCCGCGATGGGCTACCCCAGCTTCCACGACGACTACTGGAAGCCGCTGTGGGATGCGTTGTGCGACACCAACACCGTGATGAACATCCACATCGGTTCCTCGGGCCGGCTGGCGATCACGGCTCCCGACGCGCCGATGGACGTGATGATCACGCTGCAGCCGATGAACATCGTGCAAGCCGCCGCGGATCTGTTGTGGTCAAAGCCGATCAAGGAATACCCGGACCTGAAGGTCGCGCTGTCCGAGGGCGGCACCGGGTGGATTCCCTACTTCCTCGAACGGGCCGACCGGACCTACGAGATGCATTCGACCTGGACGCACCAGGACTTCAAGGGCAAGCTGCCCAGCGAGGTTTTCCGCGAGCACTTCCTGACCTGCTTCATCAGCGACAAGGTCGGTGTCAAGCTCCGCAACATGATCGGCATCGACAACATCTGCTGGGAGGCCGACTACCCGCACAGCGACTCGATGTGGCCCGGTGCGCCCGAAGAATTGTGGGAGGTTCTGTCCGAGAACAATGTGCCGGACGACGAGATCAAGAAGATGGCGTACCAGAACGCGATGCGATGGTATTCCTTCGACCCGTTCAGTCACATCACTGAAGCGCAGGCCTCGGTGGGTGCATTGCGGAAAGCCGCTGAGGGACACGATGTTTCGATCCGTGCACTCAGCAAACACAAGGACTCCAGGTCGGGTTCGTCGTTCGCGGAATTTGCAGCCAGCGCGAAAAATCTGACCGGCAACACGGACTGACGCGTCACCGGGCCTGTGTGCGCCGGTGGCTGAACTGATCAGAAGGAGATTTCGCAGTGGCCGGCGCTGGGATGAACTTCGAGCTGACCGATGACCAAGAGCTGATCCGCAAGTCGGTCGCTGAGCTGGCGTCGAAGTTTGACGACAACTACTGGATGGAAAAAGACCAAGAGCACGAGTTCCCGCAAGAGTTCTACGATGCGATTGCCAAGGGCGGCTGGCTCGGTATGACGATCCCCGAGGAGTACGGCGGTCACGGGCTCGGCATCACCGAAGCAACGCTGCTGCTCGAGGAGGTGTCGCGGTCGGGTGCGGCCATGAACGGCGCCAGCGCGATCCACCTGACGATCTTCGGCATGCAGCCCGTCGTCAAACACGGCTCCGACGAGTTGAAGGCCAGGACCCTCCCGCGAATCGTCAACGGCGATCTGCACGTGTGCTTTGGCGTCACCGAACCTGGTGCGGGCCTGGATACTTCGCGCATTACGACCTTCGCCAAGCGAGAAGGCGACAACTATCGGATCAACGGGCGCAAGGTCTGGATTTCCAAGGCGCTGGAGTCCGAGAAGATTCTGCTGCTGACGCGCACCACGCCGTTCGACGAGGTCACCAAGAAGACCGACGGCATGACGCTGTTCCTGACGGACCTCGATCGCGACCATGTCGACATCCGGCCGATCAAGAAGATGGGCCGCAATGCGGTCAGCTCCAACGAGGTCTTCATCGACGACCTGATCGTCCCGCTCGAGGATCGGGTCGGCGAGGAGGGACAAGGCTTCAAGTACATTCTCGACGGTCTCAACCCGGAGCGGATGCTGATCGCCGCCGAGGCGCTCGGCATCGGGCGCGTCGCACTGGAAAAGGCCGTCAAATACGGCAACGAGCGCGTGGTGTTCAACCGTCCGATCGGCATGAATCAGGGCCTGCAGTTCCCGCTGGCCGACTCGCTGGCGCGCCTCGACGCCGCCGAACTCGATATTGCGCAAAGCAACCTGGCTCTACGACAACGGCAAACCCTGTGGCCGCGAAGCGAATACCGCGAAGTACCTGTGTGCCGACGCCGGATTCGCAGCGGCCGATCGGGCGCTGCAATTGCACGGCGGGATGGGCTACTCGGAGGAGTACCACGTGTCGCGCTACTTCCGCGAGTCTCGTCTGATGAAGATTGCCCCGGTCAGCCAGGAGATGATCCTGAACTTCCTTGGCGAGCATGTGCTGGGAATGCCGAGGAGCTACTGATGGGATCGCTATCACCGGACACGTGCTGCCGGTGGATGGCGGCGGCATGGTGATGTGATGCCGGAGAACCGGGGGCCGCTGACGGGCGTCACCGTGGTGGCCCTGGAGCAGGCGGTCTCGGCGCCGATGTGCACCCGGGTACTCGCCGATTTCGGCGCGCGGGTCATCAAAGTCGAAAATCCCAACGGCGGAGACTTCGCCCGCTACTACGACGAGGTCGTCAACGGGCTTGCTGCGCACTTCGTCTGGGCCAACCGCGGCAAGGAATCGGTGACGCTCGACCTGAAAACCGAGGCAGGGCGCGACATCCTGCACCAGCTGCTGGACCGGGCCGATGTGCTGGTGTCCAACCTCGCCCCGGGCTCGGTGTCTCGCCTCGGCATCGGGGCCGCCGATCTGGAGCAGCGTCACCCGAACGTGATCGCGGTCGAGATCGACGGATACGGCCCGGGCGGACCGTTGTCACATAAGCGGGCCTACGACCTGCTCGTCCAGGCGGAGTCCGGCGCCTGCGCCATCACCGGCAGTCCAGGCGCGCCGGCCAAACCCGGCCCACCGGTGGCTGACATCAGCACCGGACTGTATTCAGCACTATCGATTCTGGCGCTGCTGTATTCACGCGACGCGCAGTCGGCGCCCCGGGAGCACGGCAACTCGATAGGGCTCAGTCTGCTCGACACCATGACGGAGCTGATGGGGTATCCACTGACCTACACCCGGTATTCCGGCATCGACCAGCAACCATTGGGCATGAGCTCGCCTGCGGTGGCGCCCTATGGCGCGTACCTTACCGCCGACGGTCAGACAGTCGTTCTGGGCACCACCAACGACGCTGAATGGCAACGGCTTTCACGGCAGATCATCCAACGCGACGACCTCGCCGACGATCCGAGGCTGGCCCACAACTCCGGCCGCTGCGCCCATCGTGACATCTTGGACGAGGCCATCGGCGCCTGGTGTGCGGAGCACGATCTGGACCACGTGCAGAAAACGGCGGACGCCGCAGGGATCGGCAATTCGCGGTACAACCTGCCGAGCGAAGTTCTGGTCCACCCGCAGCTGACGGCGCGCGACCGTTGGCGGCAGGTCGAAACACCCGCCGGGCCGATTCAGGCCCTGCTGCCACCGCCCGTCATCGCCGGCTACCAGGCGCCGATGGGCGCGGTGCCCGGACTCGGGCAGCACACGGACGCGATACTCTCCGAACTCGGTTATCGGCGCAGAAGAAATCGACCGCCTGCGGGTGCTGGGTGCGGTCGGGCCAGCGTATGTCTGACGAGCCCGTGCTGTTGTGCAGCGACCGCGACGGGGTGCGGACGCTGACGCTGAATCGGCCGCGCCGCAAGAACGCGATCAACCGTGAGCTGTGGATCGCGCTGGCCCAGGCGCTGACCGCGGCGGGCAAAGACAGCGACGTCCGCGCGGTAGTGATCACCGGTGCCGAGGGAGCGTTTTGCTCCGGTGCCGATATCTCGACGCCGGACGACAGTCATCCCGCCCACAAGCTGCAGCGGCTGACCGACGTCGCGCTGGCGCTGCACGAGTTGTCGGTGCCCACCATCGCCAAAGTCGACGGCGTCGCGGTCGGTGCCGGGTGGAACCTGGCACTGGGCTGCGATCTGGTGGCGGCGACGCCCGAATCGACCTTCTCGCAGATCTTTTCCAAGCGCGGCTTGTCAGTGGATCTTGGCGGCTCGTGGCTGCTGCCGAAAATCGTTGGCCTGCAACAGGCCAAACGACTGGTGCTGCTGGCGGAGACCATCGACGCCGCCGAAGCGCACGCCTTGGGCCTGGTGACGTGGATGGTGGACGCCGGCGAGATCGACGCCTTTGTCGCCGACGTCGCCGACCGGCTGGCCGCCGGGCCGCCGGTTGCGTTGGCGCACAGCAAGGCGCTGCTGAACGAGGGTGTAGACCGGACCATGCGCGATGCGCTGGCCAATGAAGCACGCGCGCAGGTAGGTAACTTCGCCACGGTCGATTCGGCGGAAGCGTATGCGGCTTTCGCCGAAAAGCGGGACCCGTCGTTCACTGGTCAATGGGCGGTCAAGAGATCGGAGCAGAACAATGCGTGAAACAGTCATCGTCGAGGCCGTGCGGACGCCGGTCGGCAAGCGCAACGGCGGTCTGTCCGCCATGCACGCCGCCGACCTGTCGGCGGTGGTTCTCAACGAACTGATCGAGCGGACCGGCATCGACCCAAACGTCATCGACGACGTGGTGTGGGGATGCGTGTCGCAGGTCGGCGACCAGTCGAGCAACATCGGCCGCTACGCGGTGCTTGCCGCCGGCTGGCCCGAACACATCCCGGGCACCACCATCAACCGGGCGTGCGGCTCCAGCCAGCAGGCGCTCGACTTCGCCGCGCAAGCGGTGATGTCCGGTCAGCAGGATGTGGTGGTGGCCGGTGGAGTAGAGGTGATGAGCCGGGTTCCGCTCGGCTCGGCGAGGGCAAGCGGCCAACCTTACGGCCCCAAAGTGCTTGCCCGCTATGACGATTTCTCATTCAACCAAGGCATTTCGGCGGAGATGATCGCCAAGAAATGGGGCTTCTCCCGCACCAGGCTCGACGAGTACTCCGCGCTGTCCCACGAACGTGCCGCGGCCGCGCAGGACAATGGCGCCTTCACCGACCAGATCGTCCCGGTCTTCGTCGACGACACCGCGGTTGCCGCCGATGAGGGCATCCGGCGGGGCACCACCGTCGAGAAGCTGGCCGGGCTCAAGCCCGCGTTCGACGACGCGGGCGTGATTCACGCCGGCAACTCCTCGCAGATCTCCGATGGGGCAGCGGCGTTGCTGGTGACGACGTCAGAAATCGCGATCGAGCTCGGCTTGACCCCGCTGGTGCGATACACGGCCGGCGCGGTGACCGGGGCGGACCCGGTGCTGATGCTGACCGGTCCGATTCCGGCCACCGAGAAGGTGCTGAGCAAGGCCGGTGTCTCGATCTCCGACATCGGTGCGTTCGAGGTGAACGAGGCCTTCGCTCCGGTTCCGCTGGCCTGGCTCGCCGAAACCGGCGCCGACCCTGATCTGCTGAACCCGCTCGGCGGAGCCATCGCGCTGGGGCACCCGCTTGGCGCGTCGGGCGCGGTACTGATGACCCGCATGGCACATCACATGCGCGACAACGGGATTCGGTACGGATTGCAGACCATGTGCGAGGGCGGCGGCACCGCCAACGCCACAATCGTAGAACTCGTTGCCTGACAGGGGAATTCATGCGTCGAGATCTCTTTACCGAAGACCACGAGGCGTTCCGGGAGTTGGCCCGCGATTTCGTCGAGAAGGAGGTGGTACCTGCCTACCCGGAGTGGGAGAAGGGCGGGCGGATGCCACGCGACGTCTTCAAGAAGATGGGTGCGCTCGGAATGCTCGGGATGGCGATTCCCGAGGAGTACGGCGGCGCCGGCATGCCCGACTACCGCTACAACGTCGTGCTGCAAGAGGAGGCCGCGCGGGCGCTGGTGACGCTGTCCACGGTCCGCACCCAACTCGAGGTGATCCTGCCGTACTTCCTGCACTATGCGAACGAAGAACAGCGCAAGCGCTGGTTTCCCGGACTGGCCGACGGGACGCTGCTCACCGCCGTCGCGATGACCGAGCCGGGAACCGGATCGGACCTCGCGGGTATGCGCACGACGGCTGTCCGCGACGGTTCGACCCATTGGATCGTCAACGGCGCCAAGACATTCATCACCGGCGGTATGCAGGCCGACCTCGTGATCGTGGTGGCGCGCACGTCCACCGACCCTGACAACCGGCGCAAGGGATTGACGCTGCTCGTCGTCGAGGACGGCATGGAGGGTTTCACCCGCGGCCGCGAACTGGAGAAGATGGGCTGCAAGGTTCAGGACACCGCCGAACTCTCGTTCGTCGACGTCCGTGTCCCCGTCGAGAACGTTCTGGGTGACGAGGGTGAGGCGTTCGGCTACCTCGGCCACAACCTGCCGCAGGAGCGTCTGACCGTGGCGGTCGGATCGGTGGTGCAGGCGCGCTCGGCGATCGCGGCGGCGATCGAGTACACCAAGGACCGCAAGGCGTTCGGCCAGCCGGTCGCGTCGTTTCAGAACACGAAGTTCGAGTTGGCGGCATGCTCCACGGAGGTCGAGGCCGGCCAGGCGATGCTGGACCGGGCGGTCGCGCTGCACGTTGAGGGGGAGTTGTCAGCCGCCGATGCGGCGCGGGTGAAGCTGTTCTGCACCGAGATGCAGGCTCGGGTGGTGGATCGATGCCTGCAGCTCTTCGGTGGCTACGGCTACATGATGGAGTACCCGATCGCCCGGCTCTACACCGATGCGCGGGTGGCGCGCATCTACGCGGGCACCAGCGAAGTGATGAAGGTAATCATCGCCAAGTCGCTCGGCCTATAAGGGCCGGCGAAAAATTGATCGGTTGAGACCCTTGTCACAGTCGCCCCAACCAACCTACTGTGTGTTCAGTTGGTTGGTTTGGACAGAGGAGTCCGGTGCCGCAGACAAGGCCGTACGAGTCGCTGCGGGCCAAGGGCGAGGATCGCAAACAGCGGATTCTGGCCGTGGCGCAGCGGTTGCTGACCCGCAACGGGTGGCGCAATACGACGCTGGCCCAGATTGCCGGCGAGGCCGGTGTCAGCCCGGCCGGCCTGCTGCACCACTTCGAATCCAAAGAACAGCTGCTGCACGCGGTTCTCGACGTCCGCGACGCCGACGACGACTCGCACGCCGACCGGGCCGGTGACCTGATCGCAGAAATCGCCGCGGTGGCCGACCGGTTCTACCGATCGCCCGAACTGGTCGGCACCTACACCGTGCTGCTGGCCGAGAACGTCGATCCCGACGCTCCGCTGCACGACCGCCTCGCCGCCCGCTACCGGGGCGCGATCGACATCATCACCGCGCTCATTCGGCGGGGTCAGCGACGCGGGCCGGTTCCGCATGGATATGGATGTGACCGTCAAGGCAGTGCAGATCCTTGCCTTCATCACCGGAATGGAGACGACATGGCTGATCAATCCTTCGATACCGCTGACCGAGGTGTTCAAGGAGTACTCGGAGTCGTTGGCCCGGGACATGGCACCACCGAGCCCGGCGTGAGGTACCGGCTCGACGTCGTCGCCGCGGATGTCGCCGATGTGGTGAGGTTCGCCGGCGGTTGGCTGTTCGACCGGGCGATGGCCGGCTGGGACGTGACGGTTCTGCTCGCCGACCATGGCTATGACCGGCCGTTGCAGATTCTCGGCGCCCAGATCGTCGACCTCGAATACGCATTGGCGACGGTGGGGCACCGGCCGCCCCCGCAGACCCTGGCGGCCGCGGCCGACCTGTTCGATTGCGACTCACGCGTGCGCGACGGCGTCCTGCAGGCACTCGATCAGGGCGCCACCGAAGTCACGCTGTGGGGACAGACCTGGCCGGCCGAGCTGGACGACAGCGTCGGGCTGGTCGAGCACCGGCTCAGCGCCGCGGCCCGGGCGTTCAAGTCCCAGGCCCTTGCGGCGGCCGCGATCCGCTCGGATTCGATCGGGCGGATCGAGACCTTCCGCAGCCGGGTGATGTCTAGTCCATCGGTCGAGGCCGATCTGATTCCAGCCGTTTAGCCCGGCCGCAACCTCTCCTTCCACAGCGCGTTGACGCCGCGGCATGCACTATGGAAATCTAATACTCATCTCTGAGAGGCTCATTCTCACTGATTGAGATTGGAACGGTGCGAGATGGTGAACGACCCCGCCGAGCTGGACTTCTTCCGCGGCAGCGAGCTCATCGCGGATCCTTACCCGTACTACGAGGCACTGCGGCAGCAATGCCCGGTGGCCAAGGAAAAGCACCACGACGTCACGATGGTGACCGGCTGGGACGAAGCCTGCGCCGTGCTGAACGATGCCGAGACGTGGTCGTCGTGTAACTCGGTGACCGGACCGTTTCCGGGTTTTCCGGTAAGCCTCGAAGGCCGGGAGACGCTGACATCACCGAGCTGATCGAGCAGCACCGTGATGAGCTGCCGTTCAGCGACCAGTTGCCCACGCTCGATCCGCCGACCCACACCAACCACCGCTCGCTCCTGATGCGGCTGATCACCCCGAAGCGCCTCAAAGAGAACGAGGACGCCATGTGGGTGCTCGCCGACCAGGCGCTCGACGATTTCCTGGCGCCAGGGCACGGCGAGTTCATCAAGGGCTTCGCGAGCCCGTTCACGCTGCTGGTCATCGCCGACCTGCTCGGCGTGCCATTGGAGGATCGCGACAAATTCGTCAAGGGCATCCGCGAGCACTCGGGTGGCGGTGTCGGCGGCACCGGCAAGGAATCGCTGGCCCACAGCCCGCTGGAATTCCTCTACGGCCTGTTCTCCGACTACGTCGTGGACCGTCGTCGCGAACCCCGCGATGACGTGCTGACCGGCCTCGCGACCGCGACCTATCCCGATGGCTCGACACCGGAGGTCGGTGACGTGGCCCGGGTCGCAGCCAACGTCTTTTCGGCGGGTCAGGAAACGACCGTGCGGCTGCTCGGCGCCTCGTTACAGACGCTGGGGGAGCGGCCGGATATTCAGGCGCAATTACGCAAGGACCGCAGCCTGATTCCGAACTTCATCGAAGAGTCGCTACGCCACGAGAGCCCGGTCAAGGGGGACTTCCGGTTGAACCGAAAGCCGGTCAACATCGGCGGGGTCGACCTGCCGGCGGGCACCACCGTGATGGTGGTGCAAGCCGCCGCCAACCGCGATCCGCGCCGATTCGATGACCCCACCACCTTTGACCCGGCCAGAAAGAATGCCCGCCAGCACATCTCGTTCGGTCGCGGTATCCACAGCTGCCCCGGCGCCCCGCTGGCTCGCGCCGAAACGCGGGTTGCTCTCGAACGACTGCTGGACCGGACGTCGGACATCAGGATCAGCGAGCAGCATCACGGCCCGGCCAATGACCGCCGTTACCAATACGTTCCGACATATATCCTGCGCGGCCTGACCGAGCTGCACCTGGAGTTCACGCCGGCATGAAAGTCTGGGTAGATGACCAGCGTTGTCGCGGCCACGGTATGTGCCTCACGCTGTGCCCGGACGTGTTCAGCCTGACCGACGATGGATATGCGGTGTCGATCGATTCTGAGGTGCCGGCGGAATTGGAGTCGGCCGCGCAGGAGGCCATTCAATGCTGTCCCGAACAGGCCATCAGCGAGAAGATCAAACACCGACGCGGATAAGGAGTTTCACCTAACTATGCCAAAGGGATATGTGATCCTCACCGAATCCATCAAGGATCCGGAAGGCATGAAGGCCTACGGCCGGGCGGCCGGTGCGGCGATGGGTGGAGTCAACATCCTCGCAGTGGACACCAAGCCCACGGTCATCGAAGGCACCTGGCACGGCGACCAGACCGTGGTGCTGGAATTCGAGTCGGTGGATGCGGCCCGCGCGTGGTACGAGTCCGAGGCCTATCAGAAGGCCGCGAAACTACGTCAGGCCGCCGCCGACTGCAACGCGGTGATCGTCTCCGGGTTCGCCTGAGCCGCAACCGGTTACGTCTAGTGCACCCCGATCTCGACCTGACGACTAGACGGCTCGCCCCCGTACTCGGGCGGATCACGCAGCGGCGGTGAGCAATTCCTGCAGGGCGACCTCGAAATCGTCGGCCAGGTCCCATACGTCGGGCACCAGTTCCCAGCATGCGTTGATCCCGACGTCAAGCTTGCCGGTCAGCGACATCACCGTGATGTTGAGGCCGGTGCCCTGGAAGATCGGTCCAAGCGGATACATCGCCTTGACCTGGCAGCCCAGAAAGTACAACGGCACCTGCGGTCCCGGCACGTTGGAGATGACCAGGTTGTGCACCGGACGGCGCGTCAGCACCGCACTGGCGAAGAGTCCCACCGGAGCCAACAGCGCCCGCCCTGCAAACTGCGCCCAGTCCAGCAACAGCGTCGCCCCGATCGCCGCGCTGTGCTCCTTGGCCACCCCATTGGCGTGCGCGATGGCGCGCAGCCGGTCGGCCGGGTCGGCGATCTGAGTCTGCAGGCGGGAAAACAACGCCGTCAACTGGTTGCGGCCTGGCCGGTCGGACTTTTGATGCACCGACACCGGCACCGTGGCCACCAGCGAGGTGTCGGGCAGCTGACCGCGATCGAGCAAGAACTTGCGCAGCACCCCGGCGCACAGTGCCATCACCACATCGTTGACCGTGACATTGAACCTGTTCTTGATCGTCTTGATGTCGTCGAACTCCAGGCGGGCGTAGGCGATGTTGCGTCGGCGAGTGATGGAGTCGTTGAACGGGGTGCGCGGCGCCCGGAACGGCGCCGCCATGGCCCGCCCGCTGCGCCCCCGGCGCACGGTGTCGACAATCGTTGACACCGTCATCGGCACCACAGTGGCCAGCTGCAGTGGCCGGGCAACGAACTTCGCCAGGCCCCGCACCGCCATTCCCACCGAGTTGGTGTCCCCCGGCCCGTCCACCGCCTCCGGCGCCGGCGTGTCCGGTTCGGTGCCGCACAGCTGCGACAGCAGGTTCGCACCGCCCACCCCGTCCACGCTGGCGTGATGCACCTTGGTCATCACCGCCAGCCGCCCACCCGCCCGGGCGTCGGTGCCAGCGATCCCCTCGATCACCCACATCTCCCACAGGGGCTGGCCGCGATCAAGGTGCATGGAGGCGATGCGCCCGCAGGTCTCCGACAGCTCGACGCGCCCGCCGGGCGCCGGCAGCCCGATGCGGTGCAGATGCCGGTCCAGATCGAAACTGTGGTCCTCCACCCACACCGGATGGTCCAGATTCAGCCGGCTGTCGGCCAACCTCTGCCGAAACTCCGGGATCGACTTGATCCGCACACCCAGCTCTTCGCGCAGCCGAGCGAAGCTGTACCCGCCGGGCACTGTCGCGGCGTCCAACTCCAAGATCGCGCAGACGTGCAACGGCTGTGAGGGCGTTTCCAAATACAAGAAGCTGGCATCCAGCCCGCTGAGCCGTTGCATACGTTTCCCTTCCGCCGGTCGAGGGGCGGTCATTGCCGCCAGCCGACCCCGACTGCCGGCCGAGGCGATGCGATCGAAGACCGGCCGGCGGCACTCCACGAGCACGGTCACAACTCGATGGCGAACCCGTTCAGGCCCTGGCATTGCGACGCGACAGTCATGCGTCCGACTCCCCCTCAGGGCCGTGCAAAGGGGCCGCATTTTTCTTTACGGACACCCTTACCGAAAGTACCCCTCTTTGGTCCAGCCGGGAACCCCGTGATGCCGCGAAACATGTTGGTAGGCAAATAGATTATTGTACAGGAGTTGAATAATCCGGGCGAACACATAGAGCGTATAGAGGGTATAGAGGGGTATAGGGAATCAAAGAGACTTTTTATTGCACGCATGTCGGATCTTATTGTGCGTACTTGTTATTCACGAAGGCTTATGTTTAGTTGAACGGGCTTCGGTTCGATTCTAACGGGCGGGTCTGACAGGAAATCTCAGTCGATTCGTACTGGCGGGCCGGGCCGCAGCAGCGACGACGTAACGATCGCGCGTCAACGTGCGTATATACACCGCGCGATGACTAAGTGAAATCACCTATGCCGACCTAACTCTCGGGCCGTCGGCTATTCGCTGATCGAGATCGCCTGCCGCGGGCATTGCCGAACCGCCTCGAGCACCAGCTCTTCGTTTTCCGGCGTCACTTCGTCCTGCAACACGGTCAACGTGTCGTCATCCTCGAGCCGAAAAACCTCCGGGATCACGCCCATACAGACCCCGTTGCTTTCGCACAGGCCCCAGTCGACTTCAATCTTCTTTGTCACTCAGCCCACCTCATCGCAACACCTTCACCGGCACGTTCAGCCAGCCGGCGACATTCTGCATGGTGACTCGCTTGCAGTCATCCCACTGCACTTCGTAGTTGGGCATGAAGTCGAGCAACTTCTCCAGCGCGATCCGGCTTTCCATCCGGGCCAGTGCCGCACCGAGGCAACTGTGAATCCCGTATCCCAGACCGAGGTGCTGCGCCTCCGTCTGGTCGCGGTCGATGTCGAAAGTGTCGGCGTCGGTAAAGGCTTCCGGGTCGCGATTCGCCGCGGCGTTCATCACGAACACCGGCTTGCCCGGTGGAATCGTGCCGCCACTGACATGGGCCTCTTTCAGCGTGTAGCGGACGTTGTACTGCACCGGTCCCTCGTAGCGCAGCAGTTCCTCCACGGCGGCCGGCACCTTGCTGTGGTCAGCTTTCAGCTTCTCCCACTCGTCCGGATTGCGGGCGAAGAGCACCGCCGCGCTGCCGATCAACTTGGTGACCGTCTCGGCCCCCGCGCCGCCGAGCAACGTGGAAAAGCTGGTGATCTCGATATCGTCGAGTCGGCGCAATGTGCCGTCCTCGCGGGGGATTTCGGCTGCGATCAGCCGGCTGATCATGTCGTCCTGCGGGTCCTCGCGGCGCTCCTGGATCAAGCCGTAGTAATACATCGCGGTGTCGACGTTGGCTTGCATGCCGGCTTCGCTGACTTCGATTTGTCCCGGCTCCCGGCTGAGGCTGATGTCGATCCAGTGCCGCAGCTGCTGGCGGTATTCCTCCGGCACCCCGGCCATCCGGGTGATGACTTCGACCGGGAACGGACCGGAGAAGTCCTGCACGACGTCGAAGTTGTCGGGATCAACCGCGCGGAGGTATTTATCGGTCACCTCGTGCACGTCAGCCATCTGCGATTGAATGGCCCGCGGAGTGAAGGCTTTGTTGAGCAGGCTGCGCATATGGCGGTGGTCCGGCGGATCCATGAAGATGATGGATCTCATCTCCTCGGAGATGCCCTTGCGCACCATCGCCAGGTCGCAGCCACGGCTTGACGAGTAGGTCTCGTGGTCCTTGAGCGCGGCGGCCACGTCCTCGTGGCGGGTCAGCGCATAGAAGTCCTCTTTCTCGTCGTAGTAGAGCGGAGCGTCCTCCCGCATTCGTCGATAGATGTCGAATGGGTTGGTGAAGAACTCCTCGGAGAACGGATCAAAGACGACCTTTGGTTTGGTCATTTCACCCTCCTCACCGCCCAGTGAGCGGTGTACAGCGTTACGACGGAATGCTCGACTGTAACGCTAACGGTAGCCGGTTCGTTGCGTGCCGAAAAGACCTCATCTGACTCCCGGAATTGCCGCATTGATGACGTCGTCAAGCGTGCCGAGGTCGCTGCCCAATTCCGCGGCGATACGCCTGACCACTGCGACGTCTTTGCCGACGAATTCGCCTGCGGTTTCGATGAAGGACGCCACGGATCCGCCGGTCGCGACGATGTCCAACACCCGGCTCGCCGCGCTCCCGTGCGGCAGAGCGGTGAGCAGCGGCGGATTCCTCGACGCCGAGCCGCGCCGCGAGCTCGACGGAGTCGGCGAGCAACCCGAGATGCGCGGCGAACAGCGCATTGTTGACCAGCTTCACCTTCTGGCCGGCTCCCAGTGGGCCGACATGCAGGATCGGGTCCCCGTAGCAGCTCAGTACCGGGCGGACTCGCGCCACCGTATGGTCGGTGCCGCCGACGAACAGCGTCAGTTCACCGGCCGCCGCGTTGTGCGGGCCGCCGCTGACCGGCGCGTCCACCACGTCGACCTCATGCCTCGCCGCGCGCCCGGCGATGGTCTCGACGGTGTGCGGGCTGCCCGTGGTGTGCAGCACCACAGCCGAGCCGGAAGGCATCGCCGCGGTCAGACCGTCGGTCAGGCAGATTTCGCGGACCTGTTCGTCGGTGAACACGCAGATCATCACCACGTCGGCGGCCGCGCCCACCGCCGCGATCTCGTCGACCGGTTCGGCACCCAATTCCGCGACGGCTGAGCACTTCTCGTCGGACCGTCCGAGCACGCGGACATCGTGGCCGGCCGCGACCAGACGAGCCACCATGGGGCGGCCCATCCGTCCGGCGCCCACGAATCCGATTCTCACCGTGGGTGTTCCATGAGTGACAGCGTGGCATCGGCGGCGTCCAGCACAACCCCGCCGGCAGCGGTCACGGCATCCGCGACGTCGGCGAGCAAACGGACGTCCTTTTGCAGCAGCGCGCCGGCCATGCCGGCCAGCCGCTCCAAACCGGCGGTGTCGCCGCCAAGAACGCTGAACGCAAAGCTATTACCGCTGCCGCGGGAGATGACTTCGCTGAGGCGGTCAGGCAAGACACCAAGCGCCTCGCCGAGCGCCAATGTGGTGGCCGCCGTCCCCAGGTTGGCGGTGAACAGCAAGTTGTTCAGCAGCTTGGCGGTTTGCCCTGAGCCAAGATCACCCAGGTGCACGATCGGGTCGGCATAGCTCTCGAACACCGGACGGCACCGTTCGACGACGTCGGCGTCGCCGCCGACCATCACCAGCAGACGGCCCTCGGCAACAGCCGGCGCTCCGCCACTGACCGGCGCATCGATAACCGAGATATCTTGTGCGGCAGCTTTATTCGCCAGCTCGTGACACGTCCTGGGGTGTACGGTGCTGTGCACGGCGATCACGCCGCCGGGCTTGAGCCCGGCCAGCACTCCGTCGTCGCCGCTGGTGATCTCCTCGACGTCGGTG
Source organism: uncultured Actinomycetota bacterium (assembly GCA_963815995.1). Lineage (GTDB taxonomy): Bacteria > Actinomycetota > Actinomycetes > Mycobacteriales > Mycobacteriaceae > Mycobacterium. Next base: position 96,714 of record CAWFIR010000015.1, on the reverse strand, counting down.
TCACCTACCACGCACAGGCAGACGAGATCGCTGGCGGCGGCGAGTTCGGCCGGCGATCCGGCGACCTTGGCGGCGGTGCCGGCGAACGGTTCCAGTGATGTCGGGCGGCGCGCCCACAGCGATGTCGGAAACCCGGCTTCAATGATGCGTCCGGCCATCGGGCCGCCCTGGCTGCCCAACCCGATGAAGCCGACGTGCATCAGCCGGCCTCCAAACCGGGTTGTTTGCTGTGCTTTTGAGCGTTCACGCATTCGTCGGCGAACGAAAGAACCGTCGAATGGTAGGCCGCGGCGGTGTGGCCGAGGCTAATGTTGTGACCGGCTTCGCTGTGTTCGTTGATCTGGAACCGTGGTGCGCCGGAAAACATCGACGCGATCTCTTCCTGTGCCGGCGGATCGGATTGCCACACCTTCTCGTGCTCGGCGATGCTGAACTGCACTGGCACCCGCACGGCCGGGGCGAGCGCCGGAAAGTCTTGGCGCGCCCAGTTGGACACCATTTGATCCTCGTATGGTGGTGCACCCGGATAAACCGTTGCGCCGCCCAGTACTTCGGGCGGATACAGTTCGGCAGGATGCCACAACAGCTCGCGCAGACCTGCCGGGCGGTGGTCCCGCGTCGCTACTTTCAGGATCTCGCGGGCCGCGGGATGGTAGTGCCGCCCGGTGCCCGCCAGTTCCATGCCGAGCAGATCGCTGCGCCCGCCGTCGGCAGCCATCCGTAACGCGAGTTCGCATCCGCCCGAATGGGCCATCAGGAAAAGCCCGGCACCGCGCGGACTTTCGCCGAGAACCCGATCCACCGCGCCGTAGGAGAGCGCAACCCGTTGTTCGGGGTGGGCCACCGACTCGGGGTAGGGGGCAGAGCTGCCGTAGCCGGGCCGGTCGAGCGCGATCACGGTGTATCCGTGCGCCGCGCCGGCTCGCAACAGCGACGACTCAGGATGGCCCGGACAATCGAAATACAGTGCGGTAGTGCCTCCGCCGTGAATAGCGACGATCACCGCTCGCGGGTCCGGCGCCTCGGCGACCAAGGCCGACATCGGCACGCCGTCGACGATGACGAGCCTGGGCTGCGGAACTATCGTCATGTGCGCCGCTATTCAGCCCGCAGCAGCAGCACGCCGCTGGGCGTCAGCCCGCCGCTGCTGACCACTCCGACGCGGGCATCGGCGACCTGTCGCTCGCCGGCCTCGCCGCGCAATTGCGTGATGGCTTCGTGCAGCAGACCCATGCCGTGGGTTCGGCCGTGTGACAGCTGACCGCCGTGCGTGTTCAGCGGTAGCTGACCGTCACGGGCGATGTTCTTTCCGCCGTCCAGGAAGTCTTTTGCCTCTCCGATTCCGCAGAACCCGAGCGCTTCGATCCAGGACAAGCAGTTCATGGTGAACCCGTCGTACAGCTCGGCGACGTCGACGTCCGCGGGCTTCAACGAGGTGCGCGACCACAGATGGGCGGATTGACCCAGTACCTGAGGTTCATGAGTCAATGTGCTTTGGTCCCAATCGATCCGCTCGATGATCTGAGTGCCGACGGCGTCGACGAACACGGGCGGTTTGGCGGTGTCTTGGGCAGCATCGACGGCCGACACGATCACTGCGATAGCGCCGTCGCAGGGCACGTCGCAGTCGTAGAGCCCGAACGGTGTGGTGATCGGACGTGCATGGAGATAGTCGTCCATGGTCATCGGCGATCGGTACACCGCCGTCGGGTTCAGCTCGGCGTTGGCACGCTGGTTCAATGCGATCCAGCCCAGTGTCTCCTTCGTCGTGCCGTAGCGGTGGAAGTGTCGTTGTGCGTTCTGCGCCAACGTATGTGCGGCCGAGGTGGCGCCGAACGGCAGCAGCCAGTCGGCCCGGCGGCCTCCCGACGGAACGATCTTGCCCTGCTTCATCTGCTCGTTGAAGGTGGCTTCCCACAACGTCCGAAAGCAGAGCACGTGGCGGGCCAGCCCGCCGGCGATGGCGAGCATTGCGGCGATCACCGAGCCACCGGGACCGAAAGTCTCGATGCCGCCGTTGTGCCACGTCGGCCGAATGCCCAGCGCGGCTTCCAAAGACGTGACCCCGCCTTCGCCGAAGCCACCGAGGTTGCCGCCGCCGGGGTAGGTCGACAAGCCGTCGATGTCGTCGATCGTCAGGCCGGCGTCGGCGATCGCTGCCTCGCAGGCCGCGATGGTCAGCGACAGCGGTGGCACCATCAACCGCCGTCCGATCTCCGACATGCCGATTCCGGTGAGCGCCACCTTGTCTTCGAATTTCTCCGGCGTCAGCATCGGCCGCACGAACTCTCCGAACCGCTCCGGTTCGATCTCGTCGATCGGCAACGCCGCGGGTTCTGCGTCGTCGACGAGGCGGAACAGCGGCAGCCAGACGTCTTCGTCCTGTTCGAAGACGACCTCCACCTGCTGGCCCAATTCAAGTTGTTCGGGATCACAGTCGATGATGTTGGTGGTCAGTCGAACTCGCGGGTCTTCAGCGATAGCGACCTGGGCGACGACGTAGGGGGCGGGTAAGCCCGGCACGCTGAACCGATGGTTGACGGTGAATCCGGCCAACGTGGCGCGGCCCGAGACCGCCCGCACATGAAGGTTGTGCGAGCGGCAGTATCGGCACACCGGGGCCGGCGGATGGATGAGTGCGGTGCAATCGCCGGCATTCCTGCAGACGAAGCTTTCCATCGGCACCCGAGGTCCAGAAGAACTCGTTGTCGATCGTGATCAACGGCAGCGGACGTCCGGTCAACGGGTGAACCCCCACTCGGCTTCGTTCGCTTCGGTTTTGAGGCTTTCGGCTGCATCGTCGGCGCCCACCGACCTCTCATGCGGCTCGGCGTCGTGGTGCTCGCCCCACTCGGTGATCGCGTGCACCGGGCAATCCAGCAGTGCCCGCTTCACGGCGTCGCGATCGCGATCGGCGACTTCGCCGTTGCCTTCCAGCGATGCGTATCCCCAGTCATCGAGCGAGAAGTACTCGGGCGCGTGCTTGGCACAGAAGCCGAAGCCGTCGCACATCGTGCGGTCCAGACGGATTCTCAAACCTGGCTCACCGCCTCTACCTGGTAAGGACGGTCGGCCGTGAACGCGTCGAGTTGGCATGTCTGGCAACCATTGTGGAGATGGCTGTCGACGATGTCGGGAAACTTCGCCAACAGGCTCGCGGCGACGTTGGTCGCGGCGTCAAGCGTCGCGCATGCGCCGCGGCCGCGAAGCACCACAGACCAGCGGCGTAACCGGGCCAGGTCCTCCTCGGTCGCGACGCCGTCCCGCAGTGCCCCGGCCACCGCGGCCATCGCCGCGGTCCCGTTGAAGCAGGAGCCGCATTGCCCGGCGTTTTCGCGGTCGAAGTAGGCCAGCACCGACGCGGCGACCGCGAGCGGGCATTCGTCGGTGATCAGCGCTATCGCACCGTTACCCAGCCCGCTTCCGAGTCCGCGCAGTGTCTCGTGGTCCAACGTGACGTCGAGCACACCGCGATCGAGCAGGCCGGCGAAGTAACCGCCCATCAGCACACCTTGTACTTGATCGGACGAAACACCGTGCAGAGCAAGCAGTTCTGCGAACGGCAGACCATGTGGAATCTCATACAGACCGGGCGCGCGGCCGGCGCCGGTGACGGTCACCAGGAAGCTGCCGGGCGACTGCGACGTGCCCAGCGAGCGAAACTCGGCTGAGCCGTGGTGCTGCAGGTAGGGCAGGCTGGCCAGCGTTTCCACGTTGCTCACCAGCGTGGGCAGTCCGCCGACACCCTCCTGAAAAGGCCGCGGCGGCTTGTCAGTCGGCTTGACGGGACCGCCGTTCAGCGCGCGGACGGCCGCGGTTTCTTCGCCGGCAATGTATCCCGGCTCGACGCTATGGACGTCAACCGCGACGCCGTCGAAGCCGCCCGGTCCAAGCTCGGCCAGTGCCGCTTCCACACTGCGCGCAGACTCCGGGTCGGACACATAGACATAGGTGCGGTCAGTGCCCACCATCGCGGCGGCGAGTCGCAGTCCGTCGAGGATCAGATGCGGCCGGTGCCGTAGCAACCATCTGTCCTTGATCGAAGCCGGTTCGCCCTCTTCGCCGTTGGCCACCACGACGGTGCCACCGGCGGCGCGACCGTTGTCGCGTACCGCGCGTATTTTTACCGCGAGCGGGAAGCCGGCCCCGCCTCGGCCGAGGAGCCCGCTGGACTCGACCTCGCCGATCAATTCGTCAGCTCCGGCGAGCGGCTGGTAACCGCCGAGTTGCCGGTATGCGGCAAGGTCTTCGCGGGCACCCTCAGCGATCAGCAGCCTTGGCGTGAAGCCGGGCGAGGACCTGATCGTGATGACTGGCGCGGCGCTGGTCTCCATCAGCTGGCTCCCGACGTCACAGTTAGGCTTGCGCACATGCGAACCGCAGTCGTGCGGGTCAATGTCGACCCCGACCACGCGTTGGCGCCTGCGCAACTAACAGAGGGCATGGCAGCGCTCCTCGAACGTGTCGGTGACGTGGGCGGCGATGTCGTCGTGAAGGATCTCGGGGCCATGCCTGCCGGTCGTCGCGAGGTGGAACTGTTGATCACCTGCGACGACGTCGAAGCGGCCAAGCAGGCAGCTATTGACCTGTGCGCGAATGCTTTTTCCACCGCCCCGGTTCCCGGTGTGGTCACCTTCGTCAGCCGGGGAACCGATGATGACGCGCACGGCGTGCTGGCCGGCTTCGGACTGACCGGCGACATCGTCCGAACGCCCGCCGATGACGGCTACGACATCGTGCACGTGACGCTGCGCGAAGCCGACCTCGAGCGTATTCCGGAGAGCCGCATCCATACGGCGTTGGAGGCGTCCTTGAACTGCGAGGTGCACATTCGCACGGTGTAGAGACATCACGATCCCAGGAACTCGAGGATCGCCGGTGCCGCCTGCACCCAGGTGTCAAACATGTTGAAGTGCTTAACTTTGCCTTGGGCGCGCGCCTCGGACGCGCGCTCCCAGGCATCCTCCGGCCAGGGCGGGTCGATCAGCTTGGACCCCTTGATCAAGCAGCTGACTTCCAGTGATGTCCGCTTGGGATGATCCATGTCGTTCTCGCCGCCACGAATGATCAAGGTGGGAACCTTGATCCGATCGAACATTTCGTCCTCGACGCCCGGAATCGTCTGCCCCGGCTTGGAAACGAAGGCGTTGAGCCAGCGCAGCATCAGCTTGAGGAATTCGTCGGCGTCGAAATCGAGGAACCGCTTTTCGTTGGCCGGGTTCTCCTCGATGCGCTCGCGCCATTCGGTCACCTTCACCACGCCGTCCATTCCGGTGCCCCGCACCGCCAGAATGCTGGGGATGATGTAGAAGGAGCCGAGCACGAACGAGCCGTAGATGCCGCCGACGATGTTCCACACCACGAGCTTCTCGACGAGTTCTGGATAGAGCATCGTGGTCAGCATGGAATCCCTTGCGCCACCGGACCCGCCGGCGAGAATGCACCGGTCGAAGCCCAGCCCTGTCACGAGCTTGTGCAACGTCTCGGCGCGCATATGCGACTCGCTTTGCCCGTAGAACTGCACGTCGGACGCGCCGCAATTGGGTCGGTCCCACAGCAGCACCCGGTACCCGCCGGCAGCCAGAGCCTCGGCCAGGGGACGAAGGCCGGGGATCTCCTTGCTGAACCGGCCTCCCGGAGTCAGGGCGATGAGATCGCCTGACTCACCGAGGATTTCGTAGACGACATTGCCACCGTTTACCTCGATAGAAGACACAGATTCTCCTTCTACGTCAGGCCTGCACCAGGACGTCGTTGCCGACGATCCGCACCGGGTAGGTGCGGATGCTCCATTCCGGCTTGACCGTGGTCGTCCCGGTTGCCAGCTCGAAACCCCATTGGTGCCAAGGGCAGTAGATGTATTCCTGATCCCGCACCATGACCGCGTCACCGGGCGCGGTCTCGTCCACGATGGTGCGCCCTCGCGCGCGTCCCGAGCACAGCGGACCGCCTTGGTGTGGGCAGTAATTCGCGATGGCGTAGAAGGTGCCGTTGACGTTGTAGACGCCCACACCGTGTCGTCCGATCGGGACAAGTTTGTGTTTGCCCGAGGGGATCTCGTCGACTGTGGCGACAACGTGCTCGCGGCCCTGAGCCAAGCGGGGCTGGGGCCGCTCGGCGATTTCTTCCGGCAACTCAGAGCACCCGGACTTGACCCTCGAGGACGGGAACCGTCTCCGGAAGGTGGTACGTCGCGATGCCGTTTTTGTACATCACCGCATCCCGGGCGTACTTGGGCAGGTGCTTGACCAACCAACGCGGGTCATCGAAGGTCCAGTGCGGATAGTCCGACGAGAACAGCAGGATCTTCTCGCACTCCATCCACTCCAGCGCCCGGGTCAGCTCGGTCTTGTCCTCCGGGTAATCCAGCGGCTGGGTGGTGAACTTGATGTGGTCCTTGACGTATTCCGACGGCTTGCGCTTGATGTCGACCCAGGATTTGCGGGCTCCGTAGATCGCGTCCATCCGCCACATCAGCGGCAGGATCCAGGTGAACGCGTGCTCGACGAAGACGATGTGCAGCCCCGGGAAGCGGTCGAAGACACCGTCGAAGATCAGGCTCATCACCTGGTTGGCGGCCAGCAGCGAGTAGGTGACCATGAAGTCGTGGTTGTAGCTGGGGTATCCCACCGGCGGCGCCGGCAGCTCGTCGAACTGGCTGCGGGACAGGTGGCAGCTCACGGGCATGTCGTGTTTGCTGGCTGCGGCCCAGATCGGGTCGTACTTCGGGTGGCCCCAAGACGGCCGCGGTTCGGCCTTGATCAGAATCTGCGCCATGTAAGGGTGCCCGGCCCACTTCTCGATCTCGCGAGCCGACTCTTCGGGCTCCTCGATCGCGGCGCAGATCGAACCGCGCCACCGCTGGTGCCAGTTGTTGTGGCTGTCGAGCCAGTGGTGAGCCTGCCACTCGTTCAAGGCCGCCGCCATCGCGTGCTGCGCCTCGGGCATCCGCGCCGGGTAGGCGCCGGGTTCCAGAATGCCGATGTCGGAACCCGCTTCCATGATCAGCTGGCGGAACGCCATGTCCGGGTCGCTGCCGGGGAACTCGCCGTCGGGCGGGAAGGCGTCGGTGCGCATCGCGTAGGCGTGCGCGTAATCGGGGGCGTCGTAGTAGATCTGGTCGCCCACATTGCGACTCAGAAAGTACTTGCTGCGCCACGGTTCGGGGATGTACGGGACCAGCTCGCCGCGCCGGGGTACCGGGTGGACATCCGAGTCGACGCACCGGACCGCGATGCGCTCGGCGGCCGGAACACGCTCCTGTGAATGGGTCAGCGTCATCTCGATCTCCTCGCTCTCCCTCGTTCTACGTCTACTGTGCGCCTGAGCCGACGGCGATGTCTATGCCATAGAGCTCGGCCGCATTGCGCCAGCAGAGCTTCTCCCGTTGCTCGGCAGACAGCGCCTTGGGCAGTTTGTTGATGTCGCCGCACTGCCAGTGCGGGTAGCTCGAGCCGAACATCACCATGTCGTCCTTGCCGGTGAAGCCGAACCACTCGCCGGCGAAGTCCGTGTCGCCGGGTCCATCGAGGCTGCCCTGAACGAAGTAGATGTGTCCGGGCAGGTAGTCGCTGGGAATCCGGGGCGCCCATGGGGTCTGCTCGAGGTGCGGCCGGCCGAAGGTATCCATCCGCCAGATGAACGGCGTGATGAAATCCGCGGCGCCGTCGCCCCAGACGAACTTCAGGCCGGGGAAGCGTTCGAAGACGCCCTCGGCGATCATGTTCATCTGGTGGTAGATGTAGTTCAGCGCCATGAAGCTGACGTACTGCTCGTAGGTGCGGGTGTTGCCGTTCGGGGTCGGCGGATTGGCGATACCCGAGCCGACCTCGATATGCGCGGCCACTGGAAGCCCCGCGTCGACCGCCGCTTCCCACAACGGCCAGAATTGTGGCTTGCCGTAGACCTCTCGGGACTGCAGCGGGACGCCGATCTGGACCACCCGAGGGTGCGAGCGCCACTTCTCGATCTCTTTCAGCGCGCCGGCGATGTCGTCGGGGTTCACCCGGATGGTGCCGCGGAACCGGTCACCGAATTGGCTGTCCTCCAACCACTTCGACACCATCATCTCATTGTGGGCTGCGTGCAGTGCGGTGCCCAGATGCCGGTCCGGCATGATGCCGCGCGCCATCGGGTGCAGCACCGCGATGTCGACGCCGCGCTTCGAAAATAGCTCGTTGCCAACGAATTCCGGGTCTGAACCCGGGTATTGCCGGTCCGGCCCCTCGGTCTTGGGCGCGTATTCGCCGCCCGGGGCGCCGTACCAATCCATCTCGTAGTCGGGGAAGCCGCGACTCTTGAACGGCTCGCGCAACGTCGAGCGCAGTTCTTTGTTGGACGAGAAGAAGATGTGCACGCTGGCGTCGATCAGCGGCGTGCGCGTCCCGTCCGGGTGCTCGATCACCTAAACCGCCCTTCGTGAATCGACCGACTCCGTCGAGGCCATCGGCAGTCTGATAGCCAAACTAACATCTCCGATCGCCGCTAATCAACGGGTTTCCCGTAAGCATTTCGATTATTCATCGCACCTGATAGTGGCCATAATCGGGCCCTATGTGTTAAGTGCTGTTCTTCACCAGCGATAATATCATTCTCCCCTTTCGGAGCTGCCGATAGTGACGCCGGCGGCCCGCTCGATCGGTTTGATCGCGGACGTGAAATCGGAGTCGGCGCCTTCTTCGTTCAGCGTGGCTTCCCACAGTCGCGCGACGGCTTCGGCGATCTCGACCGGCACACCGAGCGCCTTCGCCTCGTCGAGATAGAGCCGGACGTCCTTGACCATCAGCCCGGTGGCAAAGCCGTAGTCGAATGTGCGGGGGAGGATCGCCCGCGGAAACTTGTCGCGGCTGGCACTCGTCGCGCCCGAGCCCGCGTTGAGCACATCGATCATCACGCTCGGGTCCAGGCCCGATTTAGCGCCCATCACAACGACTTCCGATGTTGCCACCAACACGGTGGCCGCCAGGATGTTGTTGACGAGCTTCATCGTCTGCGCCGAGCCGGGCTGCTCGCCGACATGCATCGGTCGACCGAGCGTTTCCAGCACCGGTTGGAGCGTGGCGAATTCGCGGCGTGGCGCCGACACCATCATTGCGAGTGTCCCTTTTTCGGCTCCGCCGACGCCGCCGCTGACCGGGCTGTCGATCGCGACGATATTGCGCTCGGCGAGGACGCTGTGGATCTGCACCGCGGTGGCGGTTCCGATCGTCGACAGGTCGACGTAGCGGCGCACCCGCCCGCCTTCGACCACGCCGGCCGCACCGGTCGCCACCTCGACCGCAGCATGCGGCGAGGGCAGGCTCGCCAGGACGGTTTCGGCCACGTCGGCGACCTCTTTCGGCGACGAAGCCGGCCGGGCCCCGACCGCGACAAGTCTGTTCATGGCTTCGGTGTGGGTGTCGAACGCTATGACGTCGTACCCGCCGTCGATCAGGCGTCGCGCCATCGGAAAACCCATGTGGCCCAGACCGATAAACCCAATGTCCACCATCGCCGCCTACCTCTCGCCGACGTCCGCCCGGCCATAGAGCGTTCTCGATGAGATTGTCACTGTGCTATTAAGAGAATAGTATTCTCACAGCACGTTAACTGATCTAAGGAGTTGGCCGGGATGCTGCTGGAATTCGACGCCGATCAGCGGCTCTGGCAGGAAACCGTGCGTGACGCTGTGGGCAAGCAGTGCCCTCCCGCGCTGGTCCGAGGTGTCGCCGAAGACGGCGTCGACCCGACCCCGGTCTGGAAGGCCTACGTAGAGCACGGCTGGACCGAGATGAACGAGTCCGAGACCGCCGTCGAGCTGGCCATCGTGCTCGAAGAACTCGGACGAGCCACCGATCCCACCCCGTTTCTGGCGACCATGACCCAATTCGCGCCGCTGGCCGCCGACCGGTTTGACCCCCAGGCGTCCGGCACCGCGGTCTACAGCGGGATCACCGTTCACCGCGACGGCGACGAGTGGGTGCTGGATGGCACCGCGCGGCACGTATTGGACGGCGATCGCGCCGAGTGGTTGGCGGTGGTGACCGACGCCGCGGTGTTCATCGTCAACGCCGACGAAGCGGGCGCGCAGCTTTCCCGACGGCGCAGCGCCGTGCTCGACCCGGTCCTGCACGTCGCCGATCTGACATTCAGCGGACTGCGGCTGCCCGATGCCGCCCGCGTCAAGGTCGACACCGAACGGGCGCACCATGTCGCCCTGATGGGCATGGCGATGACGATGGTCGGTGCCTGCCAACGCATTCTGGACCTGGTCCTCGACCACGTGCGCAGTCGCCATCAGTTCGGGGTGCCGATCGGATCGTTCCAGGCGGTCCAGCACAAAGCGGCCGACATGCACGTCGCGGTGGAACGGGCGCGGGCGCTGTCCTATTACGCGGCGCTGACGATAGCCGCCGACGATCCACGCCGGCGGCTGGCCGCCGCGATGGCGAAAGCCGCTGCGGGAGAATGTCAGTCGCTGGTGTTCCGCCACGGCCTGCAGCTGTTCGGCGCGATGGGCTTCACCTGGGAGAACGACCTGCAATTCGCGTTGAAGCGGGCCAAGGCCGGCGAGCTCATGCTCGGCGGAACCGCCGAGCACCGGGCGAGGGTTACCGAGGAGTACCGTGCAGCTCACCTTTGATCCAGACGTCGAGGCATTCCGCGCGGAGTTCGTCGCGTTTCTGGACGAACACGTGCCCGCTAGCGCGGCCGAGGCGCTGGAACGGCCGAAATCGGTGTCGCACATGCCGGATTGGGCCCGCCGCTGGCAGCGCCTGCTGTTCGATAACGGCTGGCTGCTGCCCACTCAACCGCCGGAGTTCGGTGGCCGCAATGCCACGGTCCTGCAGCAGTACGTGTATCTGGAAGAGCTGTGCAAGCGCCGGATCTACCACAGCTTCAACCCGCAGGGTGTGAATATCATTGCAGCGTCACTTATTTCGTTCGGCAGCGACGAGCAAAAGCAGCGCTGGGCGGTGCCCATCCTGCGCGCCGAGATCACCGCGTCGCTGGGGATGAGCGAGCCCAGCGCCGGCTCGGATCTGGCCTCGCTGCGGACGAAGGCGGTGCACGACGGCGACCACTTCGTGGTCAACGGTCAGAAGGTGTGGACCTCGGGTGCTCACGACGCCGACGTCCTGCTGACGTTCGTTCGTACCGACCCGGATGCGCCTAAGCACAAGGGAATCAGCGCGTTGGTGATCCCGACCGATACTCCCGGTGTGACGCGTCGGCCGTTCCCCGATATCTGTGGCCAAGACAACTTGGACTTCAACGAAGTGTTCTTCGAGGATGTGAAGGTGCCGGCCGAGAATCTGGTGGGACCGCTCAACCAGGGCTGGCGGGTGGCCAACGGCTCGCTGGGGCATGAGCGCACGATGATGTGGCTCGGCTTCGCCGACCGGCTCGACAACGTCATATCCGACTTTCAGCCGTCGAACGCGCTCGAGCGTGACCAGTACGCCACCGCGATCATGGACCGCGAGGCGCTTCGGCTGCTCGGCTCAGTGGCGCTGGCCCGGGCCGCCCGCGGCGAAGAAGACGTTCCGGCCCTGTCGGTGCTCAAGCTGCTCGGTTCCGAAGCCGAACGGCAGGCATGCGAAAACGCCTTGGCCGCAGCGGGATCCGATGGTTTACTGCACCCTGCGCTGACCGGACCGTACGAACCGATGAACCTCGACCACTACTTCGGCAGCTGGTTCGAGCGCTACGCCCGCAGCTTCTCGGGGACGATCGCCGGCGGCACCTCGGAAATCCAGCGCAACATCATCGCCCAGCGGGTGCTTGGACTGCCCGCCCGCTGAAGCTTCATTCCCTGGTGAGGCTGAACGGCCAGTCGGCGGAGCCTCCCGGCGCCCCACCACAGCCGGCATCGAAGGTCGAGTGCACCGAACCGGTGAGTGCCACCGCGTCCCAGGTCCAGACGTCGTGCGAGGGCAGGAAGTAGACCGTGCAGCGCACGCCGTCGGGCACATCGACGCTCATCGTGTAGGTGCCGTTCGCCAGGTGTGCCACGGCGTACCATGGCGTCGCTTGGCCGTTGGGCCTGGGCTGGGCGTTGTCCTGCACACAGTCTTGGGGGTGACCTGGCTCGCACGGCCGGATATTCCATAGCCACGAGTGGCCCGGGTCGCGTGGCGAGTCCACTCGGTAGTTGCCGTACGGCATATGGGCGTGGGCTTCCGGAGCCAGCGCCACCGCGGCTGCCATTAACGGAATGCTCAGCGTCACCGACTTCACGTCATGCTCCTCCCGGTCGTCGGCTGAATATAAGCCGTCTGGTCGCGGCCTTGCGTGGTATTTGCCCAGTTACGTACCGCCGGCGTGAATCGTTCAGTCGATGACTGCGGCTTCTTTGCGCTCGGTGATCGGCAAGGCCAGTTCCTGCTCGTCGCAGATCCGCTGGAGCTTCTCCAGGGTTTCGTCCAGACCAGCTCCGATCCGGCTGCCCGGTGTGAAAGTGGCAGGTAGATTTCGCATGCCTTGAATGACGCCGATGGTCTCGTAGTGCACGGTGCCTTCGGGGTCGCACACGTAGTCCGGCATCCGGTCGAGCACAGCGGTGAGCATGGATTTGAACACCGTCCGCGCTACGTTGGAACCGATGCAGCGGTGAACGCCGAGACCAAAGCTGAAGTGCCGGTTGCCTTTACGATCCATCATGATCTTGTTCGGATCGTGGAAAACGGACGGGTCGCGGTTGGCCATCGCCCAGGAGATCCAGAGCCGCTCACCCTCTTTGAACTGCGTCCCTTCGAGTTCCACGTCGTCGGAGAAGGTGCGTCCATCACCGGGAGCCGGTGTGAAGTAACGCAGAAACTCTTCGGTGGCGGAGTCGAGCAGGGTGTCTCGCTCGCGGCTGAGCCGTTCGCGCTCATCGGGATGCTGCGACAGCCACTCCAGCGAGTGGGCCGTCAACGCGGTGGTGGTGTCGAACCCGCCGCCGATGACCAGACCGAGATTGCCCATGATCTCGAGGTCGGGCGCCGGCTCGCCATCGATCCGCAGCTGGATGAGCGCGTTGACGATGCCCGGTCGCGGCTTCTCGCTTGATCTCGATCATGTTGTTCAGCAGATCGAGTCCCATCTGCCGGTGCATGGCGTTGACGCGCTCGAGATCTGGGGAGTGTTCGGGTGTATACAACGCGGCATGCGTGGGCTCGCTGTACATCGACCATTTCTTCAGCGGGATACCCAGCATCGCCAGCGTCAGCACCGCCGGCACGACGTTGGCCAGATCGTCGACGAAATCGATGCGGCCTTCTTCGATCTTCTCGTCGAGGCACGCACGGGTCACCTCGTCGATGAACGGCACCCACCGCTTCACCGCGGCCGGCGATAGGAATGGGTTGAGCACCGTGCGGTAGACGCGGTGCTCAGGTTCGTCCATTTCCAGAATGCCGCCACGTACACCGCTTGCGCGTTTGGCCGTGGGGATCGAAATGCCTTTGTAGCCTTGGCGTTCCCCGTTGATGTCGTGGTCGTTGGAGACGACCGGGCAACGGGCGAGCTCGAATACCGCCTGGCTGCCGCCGGCGACCCAGTGACCTTCGTAGGTATCGGTCCAGGCGACCGGGCACTTGTCGTGGATCTCCTCGGTGATCTTCTCGAACTGGCTGCGGTACTCCGGGGTGTGCCGGTCGAAGTGATAGCGGTTCTTCTTGCGATCGCTGTCACTGACGACGTCGTCGATGCTCATGAGGTCTCCGTGATCAGAATGGCTTGCTCCGGGCAGGAATGCGCGGCTTCACGGACGGCGTCTTCCTGGTCAGGCGCAACATCTTCCGAGACGGCCGACGAGTGGCCTTCGATATCGTCGAGCTCAAAGGACTCCGGCGCGATCATCGAGCACAACGTGTGCCCCTGGCAGCGATCTGGATCAACGCGAACTTTCACAACATTCCCTTACGTGCGGTAGTCGTACCACTTGAGGTATCCGCCGGCGTCGACGCGAAGCTGCATACCTGTCACATACCTGGCCTCGTCGGAAGCCAGCCACAGCACGGCATTGCTGATGTCCTCCGGTTCGACGAAAGGAATCTTCATCGCCTGCTGCACACCGAAAACCGGCTCGGCGTCAGCGCGAGTCGGGTTCTCGAGATCTGGCCGGAACGAACGGTACATCGGTTCGCTCTGCAGCATAGGGGTATTCGTGTTGGTCGGATGCACGACGTTGGCCCGGATGCCGAATGCCGAAAGCTCGGTGGCCAGATCGTGGACGTAGCTCGACAGCGCTCGCTTGGAGTGCACATACGCCATGCCGCCGGGGTCTTTGCCGGGGTTGTCCTTCTTGGAGGTGTCCATCAGCGCGGCGGTGGATCCGGTGGCGATGATCGAGGCGCCCTCGCGAAGATGCGGCAGCGCAACCTGAATCGCGTTGATCGTGCCGATCAGGTTGGTGTTGATCACGTCGCACCAGGCCTGCAGGGGTGGCTGCCCTTTCATGCCGGCGACCCCGGCCGCGGTCACCACGATGTCCAGCTTGCCGAACTCGGCCAGACCGCTTTCCAATGCGATTCGCAGCTCGACGGATTCGCGCACGTCGGCTTGCGCGATCACCACTCGCTGATTGGTCTTCTCGATCAATCGTGCGGTCTCTTCGAGGTCTTCGAGCGTGGCCATCGGGTATCCGATGGTGTCGACGTCGCGACAGACGTCGACGGCGATGATGTCGGCGCCTTCCTCGGCCAGTCGCACTGCGTGACAGCGGCCCTGGCCGCGCGCCGCGCCGGTCACGAATGCGACTTTCCCGGCTACCCGGCCCTTCGTCTCTCCCACGAACTCTCCTCTTGGTTCTCAAGCCGAATGATGTTTGGCCGCTACGTGTTTCGGCCACCGTTGACGCCGAGGATCTGGCCGGTGATGTAGCCGGCTTCCTCGGACACCAGAAAAGCGCAGGCCGCCGCGATGTCCTCGGGCTTGCCCATCCGCCGTACCGGCGTTGCCGCAATGGTCTTTTCGATGTCGCCGAGATTCCCGCGTTCCTCCGCGCTGCGCAGCATCGGGGTGTCGATGAAGCCGGGTGGTACCGCGTTGACGGTGATGCCATTCGGCCCGTACTCCAATGCCAGCGACTTGGTCAGCCCGTTGACCGCGGATTTGGCCGCGACGTAGTGCGACATAAAGGGAGCGCCGGAGTGGGTGCTTGACGAGGAGATGTTGACGATGCGTCCCCACTCGGCGTCGAGCATGTCGGGCAGCACGGCCTGGATCATGTGGAAGACCCCGTTGAGGTTGACGTCGATCAACCGTTGCCAGTCCGCGAATTCAATGTGGGTGAATCGCTTGAACCCGTCGAGCCCGGCGGCGTTGACCAGCACGGTGACCGGGCCGGCTTGCTCATGGATGCCCGACAGCGCGGCGTCGATCTGACGCGCGGTCGGTGACATCGGCGGCGAACGCCAATTCTGTCTCGGACGGTTTGAGGTCGATGGTCGCGACCCGGAAGCCGTCTTTGCGGAGCCGCTCGGCGACGGCCAACCCGATTCCGGAGCCGCCGCCGGTGACAAGAGCCGTTCTCACGTGGTCACCCGGCCAGGGACCGTGTCAAGCACAAAGAATCTCCCTTCCGAATATGAGAACCTTACTCTCACGCCTCGGCCGCGTGCAAGACGGCTCAGAAACCGCAATTAGCCTGCAATGATGCTGCAAATAGCGAACGCCCGAACCGACTACGAGTATGGCAGTCTCGTTTCTCCCGTTCGGTTGAATTCTCGTTGTCGGAATGTAAGATTCGCCCGGGATGAGAATGGAATTATCCATGTGTTGAGGAAGACCGAATGCCATCGGCAGGACGCGGCCACCGTCACGATGGATGATCGCCCGTCGGCGAACGGCGGGTCTGCTCCGCAAGCCGACCGGCGGCTGCTGATCGACGGTCAGCTCGTCACCGCCGGCCGGGTCTTCGCATCCGTCAACCCCGCCACCGGCGAGATCATCGGCTATGCGCCGGATGCCGGTGTCGACGAGGCGCAGGCGGCCATCGCCGCCGCGCGGCGCGCGTTCGACACCACGGCGTGGTCGACCGATGTGGAGTTGCGGATCCGCTGCCTCGACCAACTGCATCAGGCGCTGCTCGACCACGCCGAGGAGTTGCGCGAGCTGACCATCGCTGAGGTGGGCGCCACCCGCGCCCTGACGCAGGGCGCCCAGCTCGACGAGCCGATCAAGATCGTCCGTTACTACGCCGACCTACTGCGCAGCTACTCGATGACCGAGGAACTCGGCGAAATCGAGTCGCGCGGGATGCGGCACCGGCGCTGGGTAGAGAAGGAAGCCGCCGGGGTGGTGGGCGCGATCATCGCCTACAACTATCCGAACCAACTGGCCTTGGCGAAGTTGTCGCCGGCGCTGGCGGCCGGATGCGCGGTGATCCTCAAGGGCGCTCCGGACACCCCGTTGGTCACGCTGGCCCTGGGCGAGTTGATCGCCAACCACACGGACATCCCGCCCGGCGTGGTCAACGTGCTCAGCTCGTCGGATGCCGCTGTCGGCGAAGCGCTGACCACCAGCCCCGACGTCGACGTGATCACGTTCACCGGATCGACACCCGTCGGCCGGCGAATCATGGCCGCGGCCAGCGAGACCGTCAAACGGGTCTTCCTCGAACTCGGCGGCAAGTCGGCCGCGATCCTGCTCGACGATGCTGATTTCGTCAGCGCCAGCATGTTCGCGGCCTTTTCGATGGTCACCCACGCCGGGCAAGGTTGCGCCTTGACGTCGCGGCTGCTGGTGCCGAAAAAGCACCACGACGAGATCGTCGAGTTGATTACGCAGAATTTCGCCAAGGTGCGTCATGGCGACCCCGCCGACCCGAAGACCTACATGGGACCGCTGATCAACGAACGTCAGCGGGACAAGGTCGACGGCATGGTGCAGCGGGCCATCGCCGACGGCGCGACTCTGGTCACCGGTGGAAAGCGGCTGGACCCCGGCTACTTCTATGCGCCGACGCTGTTGACCAATGTCGACCCCGACAGCGAGATCGCGCAGAACGAGATCTTCGGCCCGGTGCTGGTCGTCATCGGATTCGACGATGACGACGACGCTGTACGGATCGCCAACAACTCGATCTTCGGTCTGGCCGGCGCCGTGTTCAGCGCCGATCAGGACCGGGCGCTGGAGGTCGCGCGCCGGATCCGCACCGGATCGTTCTCGATCAACGGCGGCAACTACTTCAGCGCGGACGCCCCGTTCGGGGGCTTCAAGCAGTCCGGCGTCGGCCGAGAGATGGGCGTGGCGGGCCTGGAGGAATTCCTCGAGCGCAAGACCTTCGCCGTACCCGTGCCGGGGGTGGCCTGATGAGGCCGCTGGAGGGTATCCGCGTCCTGGAGGTCGCGATGTACGGGTTCGTCCCGTCGGCGGGTGCGGTGCTGGCCGAGTGGGGCGCCGACGTGGTCAAGGTCGAGCACGCGGTGACCGGTGACCCCCAGCGCGGCCTGCGGCAGACCGGCATGTTGCGGGTCGAGGGCGACCCCAACCCGAACATCGAGCACGCCAACCGGTGCAAGCGCAGCATCGGCCTGGACATGTCGGTGCCCGAAGGCAAAGAGGTGCTCTACGAGCTGGCTCGCCGGTCGGATGTGTTCTTGACCAGCTTCCTGCCCGGACACCGCAAGAAGTTCGGCATCGACGTCGACGACATCCGCGCGGTCAACCCCACGATCATCTACGCCCGCGGCAGCGCCCTGGGCCCGCGCGGCGCGGAGTCGGAAAAAGGCGGCTACGACATGACCGCGTTCTGGTGTCGGGCCGGAACGGCCGCCACCATCACCCCGCCCGGCACCGAAGGCATGATCGGCCCGCCCGGGCCCGCCTACGGCGACACCATCTCCGGTACCAACCTGGCCGGCGGTATCGCGGCGGCGTTGCTCAAGCGCGAGCGCACCGGCGAACCGTCGGTCGTCGACGTCTCACTGCTGGGCAGCGGGCTGTGGTCGATGGGGCACACCGTCGCGTTGACCGTGCACCTGAACCAGCGGATGGAGGCCTTCCCGCCCGGGGTGCACGGCTCTCCGATCAATCCGTTGGTCGGTCTCTATGCGACATCGGACGGCCGCTACATCTCGTTCGTGATGATGCAGGCCAGCAAGTTCTGGGCCGACGTCTGCCAACACATCGACCAGCCCGAACTGGCAGACGACCCGCGCTTCGACACCGACGAGAACATCGCCGCCAACACCGCCGAGGCCGTGCAGATACTGAGCAAGGCCATCGCCACCCGCAGTCTCGCCGAATGGAGCGAACGCTTCGCCACCCTCGCCGGACCGTGGGCGCCGGTGCAGGACACCTTGCAGGCAGCCGACGACGCTCAAGTCCGGGCCAATGAATATGTAGTACAGGCAGGCGAACTCGAACTGGTCGCCAACCCGGTCCAGTTCGATGTGGCCGCACCGATATCCGGCCCCGCGCCGGGCTTCGCTGAGCAGACCGACGAAATCTTGATGGAACTCGGGCTCGACTGGGACCGCATCATCGAGCTCAAAACTATCGGTGCCGTCACTTAATTCGGAGGTCCCTCGGTTGTCAATTTTCACTCCCGCCGCACGCGGCATGGGTCATAATCGCCGGACGCTTCCAGATGTGGGAGTTGCCCGTCCCGCTCCGCCCGGGAACGCCAACTCACGCGAACGAGATGGAGAAACCAGCGTGAGGACGGTACGGGACCGATGGCGACTAAGGGGGCGGAGCGCTGGTCCACGGGGATCAGCTTGCCGAACGGTCTCACCGGTGCAATGCAGGGCGTCGGGGGACTTTTCGCGATGGGCGCCGATGCGATCAAGTTCACGTTCCGCAGACCTTTTCAGGCACGGGAGTTTCTGGAGCAATCCTGGTTCATCGCGCGCGTTGCGTTGGCTCCGACCTTCCTGGTGGCCATTCCGTTCACCGTCCTGATCAGCTTCATCCTCAACATTCTGTTGCGGGAGTTGGGTGCCGCGGACCTCAGCGGCGCCGGTGCGGCTTTCGGTGCAGTCACCCAGGTCGGCCCGCTGGTGACGGTGTTGATCGTGGCCGGTGCCGGCGCGACGGCGATGTGTGCGGACCTCGGCTCACGAACCATCCGTGAAGAGATCGACGCGATGGAGGTGCTGGGCATCAACCCGGTCCAGCGCCTGGTGACGCCCCGCATGCTTGCCGCCGGGTTGGTCGCGCTATTGCTCAACAGCCTGGTCGTGATCATCGGAATCGTTGGCGGCTACGTGTTCTCGGTCTTCGTCCAGGACGTCAACCCCGGCGCATTCGCTGCGGGCATCACCCTGCTGACCGGGGTTCCCGAGGTGATCATCTCGTGCGTCAAGGCGGCGCTGTTCGGCATCATCGCCGGCCTGGTGGCGTGCTACCGGGGGCTGACGGTATCCGGCGGCGCCAAGGCGGTGGGCAACGCGGTCAACGAGACCGTGGTGTACGCGTTCATGGCGCTGTTCGTTGTCAATGTGGTCGTTACGGCGATCGGCATCCGATTCACGACGAAGTGATAGTGGGGGAGATGCCGTGACGTTGGTGAAGACGTTGAGAGCCACCTATCCGCGCACGTTCCGGGCGTTCGGTTCCTGGCGCAGGCCCGTCGGTACGCTCGCCTCGATCGGTGACCACACCGTGTTCTACGGCCAGGCATTGGCCGGCATACCCTTCGCGATTACTCGCTATGGGCGAGAGATCATCCGTCTTGTCGCCGAAATCAGCATGGGTGCAGGAACATTGGCGATGATCGGCGGAACCGTCGTCATCGTCGGTTTCCTGACGCTGGCTGCCGGTGGCACGCTCGCGGTGCAGGGCTACAGCTCGCTGGGCAATATCGGCATCGAGGCCCTCACCGGATTCCTGGCGGCGTTCATCAACGTCCGTATCGCGGCACCGGTCGTCGCGGGAATCGGATTGGCGGCCACCTTCGGCGCGGGTGTGACCGCGCAATTGGGCGCCATGCGGATCAGTGAAGAAATCGACGCCTTGGAAGTCGATGGCGATCCGGCCGATCTCGTACCTCGTCAGCACCAGGATCGTGGCCGGCATGCTGGCGATAACTCCGCTGTACAGCATTGCCGTCATATTGTCTTTTCTGGCAAGCCAATTCACCACCGTGGTGTTGTTCGGCCAGTCGGGCGGCCTGTACAACCACTATTTCGATACCTTCCTGAACCCGATCGACTTGTTGTGGTCGTTCCTGCAGGCGGTGCTGATGGCGCTCGCCGTCCTGCTTCTGCATACGTACTACGGGTATTTCGCGTCAGGCGGGCCGGAGGGCGTTGGGGTCGCAACCGGCAATGCGGTACGCACCTCCCTCATCGTCGTGGTGTCGGTAACGCTGCTGGTTTCGCTGTCGATCTACGGCTCAAACGGAAACTTCAACCTCTCGGGATAGGGAACACACTCCATGCCCCACAACGGGATACGCGCACTGACGGGACTGGTGTCCGTCGCGGTTATCGTCGCGATCGTTGCCGTCGCCGTGGGCTTATTCCGAGGCAGCTTCACCGACACCACGCCGGTAACCGTGCTATCGCCGCGGGCCGGCCTGGTGATGAACCCGGACGCGAAAGTGAAGATGCACGGTGTGCAGGTGGGCAAGGTCGCCTCGATCGAGTCGCGACCCGACGGTCAAGCCGCCCTGCACTTGGCGATGAATCCCTCCGATATGCGCCTGATTCCGGCCAATGTGCTCGTCGACCTCACATCGCCAACGGTGTTCGGCGCCAAGTTCGTCGAGCTGGTGGCGCCGGCGGAACCGTCAGCGCAGTCCCTGCACGCCGGTCAGGTGCTCGACAGTCAACATGTCACGGTCGAGGTCAACACGGTGTTCAAGCAGCTGACGGCGGTGCTGGGCACGCTCGACCCCGCAAAGCTGAACGAGACCCTCGGAGCTATTTCGCAGGCACTGAGCGGGCGGGGCGAAAAAATCGGTCAAGCGTTCACCGACCTGGACTCGTTCCTGGCAAAGTTCCAACCGAGCCTTCCCGCGCTGAGTCACGACATCGCGATGTCGGCGCCGGTATTCAAGGCCTACGGCGACGGGTCGGCGGATCTGGTTAAGACCCTTGATAACTCGGTGAAGATCAGTCAGTCGATCGTCGACGAGCAACACAACCTCGACGCATTCTTGATCAGCGCGATCGGTTTGGCCGACGTCGGCAATGACGTGCTGGGCGCCAACCGGAAGGGGTTGACGACCGTCTTCCACCTACTGGCGCCGACGACCGATCTGCTCAACGAATACGCCGAGGCGCTGGCGTGCACCCTCGAGGGCGATGCGGTAATCGCGCATGGGCCGGTACTGCCCGAACCGAGCATCGCCATCTCGGCCAGTCTCACGTGGGGTGCCGAACGCTATCGGTACCCGGCCAACCTGCCCAAGGTTGCGGCGACGGGCGGCCCGCGCTGTATGGGTCTGCCCCACCGTCCCTTCAACAGCACGGCGAAGGTTCTCATCGCGGATACCGGCGCCAACCCGGTGGTGTATGGCAATCCGCAATTGCTGCTCAACTTTGATGGCCTCAAACAGCTGTTGTATGGGCCGATTGACGGACCACCGCGCAATCCTGCTCAGGTCGGACAACAAGGATGAGGGGCGCACTGGGCCCGACGCTGGTCAAGTTCGGTGTCTTTGCCGTCGTGATGTCGGTGCTGACCGCCTTTTTGTTCTTCACCTTCGGCCAGTACCGCACCGGTGCCGTCACCGGCTATTCGGCGGTCTTCAACGATGCGTCACGTCTGAAGGACGGAGATTCGGTGCGGGTTGCCGGCGTCCGGGTGGGCACCGTCAATGGTGTTGCGCTGCAACCGGACAAGAAGGTTGTGGTGAAGTTCGACGCCGACCGCTCGGTTGTGCTGACCGACGGCACCAAGGCGGCGGTTCGCTACCTCAACCTGGTTGGTGATCGCTACCTCGAGTTGGTCGACGGCCCGGGCTCGACCCGGCGGTTGCCGGCCGGGGGGCAGATCAACGTCGGTCACACCGCGCCGGCGCTCGACCTCGATCTGCTGCTCGGCGGGCTGAAACCGCTTGTCCGCGGCCTGAATCCACGTGACGTCAACGCGCTCTCGTCGGCGCTGTTAGAAGTGTTCCAGGGCGAGGGCGGCACCTTGCAGTCGCTGTTCAACAAGTCGACGTCATTCACGAACACGCTGGCCGACAACGACCAAACGATCGAGCGCCTGATCGACAACCTGAACACCGTCGCGGCAACGCTGAACAAGGACGGTGGCCAGTTCTCCGGGGCAATCGATCGTCTCGAGAGGCTGGTTACCGGACTGGCGAACGACCGCGACACGTTCGGTCCCGCCATCGACGCGCTGAGCACCGGCACAGTCACGTTGGCCGACTTGCTGGGCAAGGCAAGGAAACCGTTGTCCGCCACCGTGGACCAGCTCAGCCGGTTGGCCCCGAACCTTGATAGCGACAAGGACCGCCTCGATGCCGCGCTTCAAAAGGCGCCCAGGAACTATCGCAAGCTGGTCCGGCTCGGCGTCTTCGGCGCCACCATCCCGTACTTCCTCTGCCAAATCACGCTCCGTGGCACGGATCTGTCCGGCAAGACCGTGATAGCTCCCTGGTTCAGGTCCGATGCGCAGCGGTGCGAGGAACCGGAACCGGAGGAGCACTGATGCTGAAATACCGCGGAACCGGGCTGATCAAAGCCGGATTCATCGGCGCCGTCCTGATCGGCATGATCATCCTGGTGGGCCTGTCGCCCGATCGGATTGTGGCGCTGGCGACCAACGTCCGCTACCAGGCGATGTTCTCCGAAGCCGGCGGCCTTGCCAACGGCAACGCTGTGACGGTGTCGGGAATCAAGGTCGGCACGGTCTCGGATGTGTCGTTGCACAACGGCGATGCTCTGGTCACGTTCACGATGAAAGGCAACGTCGCGCTCGGCAAGGACACCAGCGCGCACATTCGCACTGGCACCCTGCTGGGTGAACGCGTGCTGACCCTGGAGTCGTCCGGCAGCGGAACGATGCATCCGCTGGATGTCATCCCGATTTCCCGCACCTCGTCCCCGTATTCGCTGACGGAAGCGATCAGTGACTTCACGGCCTACGCCGACCAGACGAACACCGCGACCTTGAACCAATCACTCGACACGTTGTCGGCAACGCTCGACCAGATCTCCCCGCAATTGGGGCCTACTTTCGACGCGGTCAGCCGGTTGTCGAGAAGCCTGAATAACCGCAACACGAGCCTGGCGGACCTGTTCAAGAGTGCCAGCGCTGTCACCGGGATCCTGTCCGAACGCAGCCAACAGGTCAACAAGCTCATTCTCAACTCCGACGATTTGCTGCAGGTCTTGGCGGGGCGCCGGAATGAGATCGTTCAGCTGCTGGCCGCTACGTCGGCGGTGTCCAAGCAGCTGTCCGGATTGGTGCACGACAACGAAAGCAAGTTGGCGCCGACGCTCCAGAAGCTCAATTCGGTGACCTCGGTGCTGGAAAAGAACCGCGACAACGTCGAGAAAGCATTACCCGGCCTCGCAAAATTCGAGATCACGGTCGGTGAGGCCATCTCCAGTATGTACGCCTACTCCGCTTTCGTCCCGAACTTCCTTGTCCCGCAACTCTTCCAGCCGTTCCTCGATTACCTCTGGGGATTCCGCACATTCGACACCAGCAAGGGTCCGGGCTTCCCGTCGCCGGTACCGCGGTCGCTGCTCCCCTTCCCCTACAACGGTGCACCGGAGTGCCCTGGCTGTACGTTGGGTGGACGGATTGGGGGAGGGCAGTGACCTCCAGGATCTCCAGGCTCCCGCGAAACAGGCTCACGACCGTCGCCGCGGTAGTCTTGGCGGGGCTTCTCGTTGCCGGTGCGGCCTTCGTGGTCCGACAGATTTTTTTCGGCCCGAAGACGATCACCGCGTACTTCACCTCGGCCACCGCGATCTATCCCGGTGACCAGGTGCGGGTCTCGGGTGTCAAAGTCGGCACCATCAAATCCATTGAGCCGCAAGGCACGAAGGCGAAGATGGTCTTGCATGTCGACCACGACGTGCCTATTCCGGCGGACGCGAAAGCCGTAATCATCACTGCGAACCTGGTGGCTGCCAGGTACGTTGAGCTCACTCCCTCCTACCGGACCAGCGGACCGGTCATGGCTGACGGTGCGGTGATACCCGTCGAGCGCACGGCCGTTCCGGTGGAATGGGACGAGGTCAAAACTCAATTGATGCGGTTGGCAACGGATTTGGGCCCGAACGCCAAGGTGACGACTCCGTCGATATCGCGATTCATCGACAGCGCCGCCAACGCGCTACAGGGTGGTAACGGCGAGAAGTTGCGCCAGACGCTGGCTCAACTCTCCGGGGTGGCGCGGACCCTCGCGAACGGCAGCGGCAACATCGTCGACATCATCAAGAACCTGCAGACTTTCGTCACCGCGCTGCGCGACAGCAACATTCAGATGGTGCAGTTCAACAACCGGTTGGCCACGCTCACCAGCGTGGTCAACGACAGCAAATCCGATCTGGACGCGGCGCTCACCGACCTCTCGAGCGCGGTGGGCGAGGTGCAGCGATTCATCGCCGGGACCCGCGACGAGGCGAGTGAGCAGATTGACCGATTGGGCAAGGCCATCCAGCCTATCGTCGATCAGCACATGGCTCTGGAGAACATTCTGCACGGCGCGCCGACCGCGCTCAGCAACTTCTTCAACGACTACAACGCCGACACCGGAACTATCGTCGGCGGGTTCGGGATCGCCGACTTCGCCAACCCCACGCAGTCCGGTTTGCTTCTTCCGCTACCGGTACCCGGGTGCGCGCAAGTCCAAGCGATCGAGAACGTCACGGCCACTGAATCGGGCAAACTGTGCTCGCTGTTCCTCGGCCCCGGTTTGCGGGTGCTGAACTTCAACAGCCTGCCCATCCCCGTCAATCCGTTCATTCAGAAGTCGGTCGACCCGGCCAATGTCGAGTACAGCGAGCCGCGCCTGGCACCCGGCGGCGCGGGCCCGAAGCCCGGACCGCCGGAAACCCCGCCGGCCGTGTCGGCGTACACCGGGCTGAACGGTGACTCGGTTGTACCCGGCCCGGCACCGTCGGTGCCGCTGCCCCGAATACCGGGCGCGGCGATGCCGGAGCCGCCCCCGCCGACGACAGTCGAGGCGCCCCCACCCGCGCCGAGCCTGCCGGGCATGCTGCTGCCGGCCGAAGCGGGGCACCCGTGACCGCCCGGACTGCCCTGCGGCGAGTACTCGCCATCGGATGTTGCGTCATGCTGATGAGCACCGGTTGCGCCTTCCACGGCCTCAACTCGCTGCCGTTACCCGGCGCGGTGGGGCGCGGACCGGATGCCGACGTCTATCACGTTGAACTGGCGAATGTCATTACGATGGAGTCGAATTCGCCGGTGATGATCGACGACGTCGTGGTTGGCAGTGTGGGCCCGATGACGGTGAAAGACTGGCATGCCGACGTCCAGATCTCGGTCAAGCACGGTCTCGTCATCCCCGCCAACGCGGAAGCCAGTATCGGTCAGACCAGCCTGCTGGGGTCCATGCACTTGGAGCTCAATCCGCCACTCGGTCAACCCGGTGTGGGCCGGCTGCGGCCGGGCGCCACCATCCCGCTGAGTCGATCGTCGACCTATCCCTCGACCGAGCAAACCCTGTCGTCGCTGTCGCTCGTCGTCAACGGTGGGGGACTCGGGCAGGTCGGGGAGATCATCCACAATTTCAGCGCCGCACTGGCCGGACGTGGGGGCGCCGTTCGCGACTTGATCAATCGCTTCGACACGTTCGTAGGGACACTCGACCAACAACGCGACAACATCGTCGCGTCGATCCAGGCACTGGATCAGATCGGCGGCAGCTTCGCGGCCCAGCGCGACGTCATCACCCAGGCGCTGCGTAAGGTACCGCCCGCACTCGATGTGCTGATCAAGGAGCGGCCACGACTGACCGCCGCTTTGGAGGAATTGCGCAAGTTCAGCAACACCGCCACCGGGCTGATCCACGACACTCAGGCCGACTTGGTCAGAAATCTGAACAATCTGGGGCCGACCGTCAAGGGGCTCTCCGATGTCGGACCGGACATTGATACGGCGCTCGCGGCGTTGTCGGTCTTCCCGTTCACCCAGAACTTCGTCGACCGTGCTGTTCGAGGCGACTACTTCAACCTGCACGTCCAATTGGACCTTTCGATTCCGCGGCTCAAGCGGGGCCTGTTCCTTGGGACGCACTGGGGACAGCTCGGGGAACAGCAGATACCCGCGCCGGGGGATCCGCCGTACCTGCAGTACACACGTGATCCATTGCACGGGGGCTTTGGGCCGCCGCCGGGCGCGCCGCCGCCACCTGGCCCGCCGCCAGCGGCCGGCGTACCACCGGCAGGGCCCCAGGCGCCGCCACCGCCCGGCCCCGCGCAGCCGAATCTCCAGTTCAGCGCTCCGCTGCCGGGACCCGCGGCTGTACCACCCGGGCCGCTGCCGGGACCGGCTGCCGCACCCCCGGGTTTCGGTCCACTGCCCGGACCCGCGGCTTCCTCGGCCCCGGGGCCGGTCGCGCCGAATGCTGCACCGCCACCGGGGATTCCACCGACGGAGGGGGGCAGGTAGATGCTGACGCGTTTCGTCCGGATTCAGCTACTGATCTTCACGATCATCGGGATCGTCGGTGTGATCGCGATGGTTCTCTTCTACATACAGGCGCCGACGCTGCTCGGTATCGGCCGGATGACTGTCACCGTCGAGCTGCCGTCTACTGGTGGTCTGTACCGGTTCTCCAACGTGACCTACCGCGGAGTGCAGGTCGGCAAGGTCACTGCGGTGTCGCTCACCGAGAAGGGCGCCAAAGCGACGCTGTCGCTTGGCACTTCGCCCAAGATCCCGTCGAATTTGCAAGCCGCGGTGATGAGCGTGTCCGCGGTGGGTGAGCAGTATGTGGACTTGCAGCCACGCACCGATTCGGCGCCGTATCTGCACAACGGCTCGGTGATTGCCATGCACGACACCACGATTCCGCAAGCGGTCGGACCGATGCTCGACCAGGTGAGCGCCTTAGTGAAGAGCCTTCCCAAGAACAAGATCGGTCAACTGCTCGACGAGTCTTTCCAGGCCTTCAACGGCGCCGGATACGATTTGGGGTCGCTGACCGAGTCGGCGTCGCGAATCTCCGCCGACTCCAACAGCATTGTCGACCGCACGCGTGCTCTCACCGAAGACTCCCAGCCGCTGTTGAACGCGCAGGCACAGACGACCGACTCGATCCGGACGTGGACGCACAGCCTGGCCGGGATTTCCGACGTGCTGGCCAACGACGATTCCCGGGTCCGCACGATTTTGCAGAACGGTCCCGGGGCGTTGGATGAGGCGTCGCGGCTCTTCCAGCAGATCAAGCCGACCTTGCCGGTGTTGCTTGCCAACCTGACCACGATCGGGCAAATCGGCGTCACCTATCACCCGTCGATTGAACAGCTGCTGGTGCTGCTGCCGGCGGCGGTTGCCTACGAGCAAACGGCGCAGGGTCAGAACTGGCCCGACGGTCAGGCCAGAGGTGACTTCGCGCTCACGATTGACGATCCGCCGATTTGCACGGTCGGCTTCTTGCCACAGAACCAATGGCGATCCCCGGCCGACACCACCGTTATCGACACCCCGGATGGGTTGTACTGCAAACTGCCGCAGGATTCGCCGCTTGCGGTACGCGGCGCCCGCAACTATCCGTGCATGGGGCACCCCGGAAAGCGCGCGCCCACCGTCGAAATCTGCAACAGCGACAAGCCGTACATGCCGTTGGCGATGCGCCAGCATGTGCTTGGCCCGTCCCCCCTGGATCCCAACCTGCTCTCCCAGGGCATACCACCCGACGACCGGGTCACCGCCGACAAGAGAATCTTCGGCCCGATCGAGGGCACACCGCTGCCGCTGGGGGCCGTCCCACGCGGGGCACCCGCGGGGCCGCGGGGAACAAACCCACCACCGGGCACGTTGGGCGCCGCCGCACCGCCGGCGCCGTCGTCGGCGGCCAACATGTCCACGCAGGCCTCGGACTTCCCGTCGATCGCGCCGCTCGATGTCCCGTCGGCGCCACCGACCCTGCACCGGCCCCCTGCGCCTCCGAAGCCGCCGGCCGTGATCGACGGAAGCCGGCCGCAGGCGGCGCCCAGTTCGTTCGACGGCAAGACAACTCAGCCCATCCCCTCAGTCGCGGTCGCCACCTACGACCCGCGGACCGGTCGTTATCTCACTCCGGACGGGAAGTTCTACGAGCAGTCGGACCTGGCAGCCTCCACGGCGCCCAAGAAGTGGCAAGACCTGCTTCCGACATAACGCTGATCGATTGACTGCCAGTCAGCCGATCTTGTCCAGCCGCATCGGCAGCTCGATGGTGAGCCATTGGTTCTGCCCGCAGGCGCCGCTCGGGCCGACCGTCTTGTTCTTGCCGGCCATTACCGGCGATCCAAGTTTGAGTTCACCGGTACCGTCGGG
This sequence comes from uncultured Actinomycetota bacterium, assembly GCA_963815995.1. Classification (GTDB taxonomy): domain Bacteria; phylum Actinomycetota; class Actinomycetes; order Mycobacteriales; family Mycobacteriaceae; genus Mycobacterium. The sequence continues at coordinate 68,322 of CAWFIR010000015.1, read as the reverse complement.
ATCTGCAGGATAGAACGAGAAAGTCTGCTTTCCGGTGAACGCAGTGCCGTCTTGACAACGCTCCCAGTTCGGCACTTCGTGTTTGGCGTACCACAAGGTCCCGTCCCGCATGTACAGGCGGCTGCTCCAGCCCTCGTCGCTTTTCAACGTGCCGTCGCATTCCATGTAGGTCGTGCACGTGGAGCTGAGCGTCCAGGTTTGTACAGTCGTCGGCTCGCCGTTGTACTGATCGTTGATCTTGGCCCAGTTACCGATCGACGTGACGCGGTATGTCCCGTTGATCGCGATTTCTTCCTTCGTATACGCCCGGGCCATGGACGCCGGACCCACAAAGCCAACTGCACTGGTAGCCAACAGCATTGCTGTGGCAACTGTTCCAAATGGTCGCATCGTCTACTCCTCGACGCGCGCCGGTAGTGGCGTTCTCGCCTGATGAGAATAGCATCGGCAGGTTCGGCATGATATGGGTTCGAATGAGAAGACGGCGGCGCTCATGCCACCGGATCCAATTTCGAGATCAGCCACGAACCGTTGACCTTCGTGAGCGTTATTTTCACGCTGCTCGGGGTGATCAAAGGCTGCGGCTTGTCCTTGCCGGTTGTGGTCTCGTTGAGGAACACCAGTACGACGGCCGAGTCCGGCCCCAGTTCGGACACGGCGGCTCTCACCACGGAGGCGGTCTGTGCGAGGTGCTTTTCCTGCACCGTCGGAATGACGATCTCTTTGGTGAATTTGTCGTAGTAGGCGAGAAAATCCCCGGTGAGATGTGACCTCGCCCTGGCGAAGTCACGATCCATGTTCTCGCTCGAGTAAGACAGCGCCGCAATGGCGCCCTCTGAAGCGGCATGGATCGCCCGCTGGGCCGCGGCGTCATCGAGCTGTCGATCCGGACGGTATTGAAGAAGGAACAAGCACGCGGTCAATGCCACCGCGGCGACGACCGACGCCGTCAGAAGGATTGAACCCCAGTGCGCGAGAAGGCGGGAGGCCATCCGGTCGATCGCGGCCGCCCGGTCGGGACGCGATTGGTCGACGGAAGCAGCCTCGGTGCCAGTGCTCTGCAAGTCCGGATCCTCGTGAGCGGTCTCCGCATCGTCGAGTGGTGACTCCGATTCGGAATTCATTGGACGAAGTCAAGTTTCGACATCTTGAGCCGATCCCCGTCCCGCTCGATATTGACACTGAGTCGCCAGAATGCCGGTGGCCGCGCCGACTTGTCCGGGTTGATGGTGTCGGATTTCGCGACGACCAGGACGACTGCCGAATTATCGGTCATCGACTCGATCGCGACATCTTGCACGGTGGCCTTCGTGGTGACCTGTGCATCCTGGGCATTTTTGGCCATGTAGCTCGACGTCGCTTCCAGCTGGCTCTTGAGCGCTCCCGTCGTGTCGTCGATGGTGTGCTGGATACTCTCCGCAGCGTGCGCGGGATCGATCGACATCAGCGTTGCGACTTCCTCCCGGGCAGCCGCGGCAAACTCCGCCGCGTGCTGCTGCCGCTGCATCAGGGTGCGGTGCTGCCACACGATGTAACCGCTGGCGGCTAGCGAGGCGCTGAGCAGAACGATCGCGGAGCTGACGACCACCACTTTCCGGGTCGGACGACGAATCCGCCATCGCCACCGGGGCCTCGATCGCCAGCGAGCCGGGTTGACTTCGGCACCGTCAGCGTCGTCGGTCGCGTCGGACTGTTCGCGTGAACCGTCCTCGGCCTCCCGGCGCAATTCGGCCGCGCGTGCTCGGGCGGCCTCGGCGCGCTCCTCGGCACGAGCGAGCTCGGTTTCCGCTTCCGCGAGCGCATCTGGAGCCTCGGTGGTGGACGGGTCGGCGTCGGAGTCCGTCACTGGTTTTGGGCAATCGCCGGCGCAAGCGCGTCGCGACTCACGGCTCGTTCCGGACTACACACGGAGAATCACGTTATCACCCCAAAATCGCTGGCCGGACGGGGTGTGAGGACGCGCAACACCGTGCTGCTAATCGCCCTTTGTGATCTTCTCCGAAAAAGAGAATTTTCTTATCGCCCATGCAAAAATATTCCAGTGCGTTTCATCGTGGCGGTGGTGGCTGCGCTGATCGGAGTCGGCGTGTCGATGCCGCCGACGGCTGCCGCGGGGCCGACCGTCTGCGACTACCCGGCCTGCACGCCGGGCATCGCTCCGAACATGGTTCTCGGCGCGCCGTGCGACAACACCACCTACTACGCATTCGGGGTATCGGGCGGTTATGTGCCTGCCACCCAACCCGGACGGCTGATGTTCTGCGGCTCGCCCAGGCGTTACCAGCCGAGATGGTTCCGCTCACCGCCGATGGCGGGCATCAAAGAAGAGAACACCGACTGCCACCTGTATATGAACTATGTCGCGCAGGCACCCGATGGACTGTTCCTGATCTGCATCGCGCAGGAGGGTCACTCATTCTGGACCCGCGCTGACACCTAGGTCATTGCGTGACAAAGGCGTTACGCGGGATGGTCAGCGGTAGATCCACCGAGCTCAGCAGACCCGGTTCTGCGGCAACGACATAGGGCACGGCGTTGAGTACGCGCATCGCGGTGGCAACCATCGCACCGGCGCCGGACGTCATCCCCGCGATGCCCGCCCGCTGCGGGTCTCGCAGAGTTGCCGCCAGGGTGCAGTCGATGTCGGGATCCCCGGTGATCAACACGCGGTAGGACAGGTCGCCGATACCGGTCGGCCATTCGGGCGCGACGTCGTGTGCCAATCGGGTCACGTGTTCGATCACAATCGCCGCGCGTCCGTCCACGACGCCGATCGCCTGCATCCGTATTGCGCCGCATGTCCCCGCCTCGACGGTTCCCATCGCGACGTTCAGAGTCCGATTCGTCACCGCGCGATCGAAACCCTCACGCACCTCTTGCATTTCGACGCCGAGCGCATCGGCGATCAGCCGGATCTGTCCCTGCCATTCGCCGGCGATCGCGCCGGGGTAGCTGATCCATGGCTGGTAGTCGAGGGGCTGACCAAAGCCCAACCCGTTGATCATGATGTCGGGCACCCCGTAGTCGTCGTACAGCCCGATCTCGAACGCGTGAATCTTCTCAATCGAGGCCGACTGCGTCGACAAGACCAGCGGCAAATAGTCCGCCGCGAAACCCGGTTCGATACCCGACGCGTAGAGCGATACTTGGCCCTGCTTGGCCGCCGCGACGAGTCGATCACGCCACTCCGCCGGCTCGTACAAGTGCGGATTGACCAGTCGCGTCGTGCTCGTCGTGACCACGTTGATTCCGGCCTCGAGCAGCGTGACGTAGTCAGGGATGGCGAGCGCATCGCGTTCGGGACCGCTCGCGGCGTAGACGACGCAGTCTGGCTTCAGAGCGATCAGCGCGTCCGCGTCGTTGGTGGCGGCAAGGCCGATCGGTTCGCCGTTGGCCAGCTCGCCAGCGTCTTTCCCGTCCTTCTCCGGCGAGTGCACCCACACCCCGACAAGGTCGAGACCGGGCCGACGCTGGATGGCCCGAATGGCGATCGACCCGATACCTCCGGTCGCCCAGACCACAACTCGATAGGGCTTGTTAGTCATCTACATCCTCCTTGATGCGACCAAATGTTAGGTTCGAAGTCATCCGACCGCCCGACGGCACGGAAACAACGCGGGAGACGGGACCGATGTTCACGCTCAGGTTCGACATGCGCGCCCCCAACTGGGCCGCCCCGGCGGCCGATCTCTACGCGGCCGCCATCGACATGTGCGCGTGGGCCGAGACTCGCGGAGCGATCGTCGCCGTGCTGTCCGAGCACCACGGAGCCGACGACGGCCACCTGCCCGCCCCGCTGATCCTGGCATCCGCGGTCGCCGCGAAGACGAATCAGCTCGCGATAATGCTTGCCGCAGTGCCCATTCCACTGTGGGATCCGGTACGGCTGGCCGAGGAGATCTGTGTGCTGGATCTGATCAGCAAGGGCCGGGTGTCGTACGTGTTCGGCATCGGCCACCGCATCGAGGAATACGACCATTTCGGTGTGGACATGACGACGCGTGGCCGGGTCGCCGACGAGATTATCGACCTGCTCGGTCAACTGGTACGCGGCGAACCCGTTGAGTATCAGGGCCGTCGGATTCGAGTCACGCCGCCCTGCGGGTCCGCGGCCGGACCATTGGTGATGATCGCCGGTGGCAGTAAGGCTGCCGCTCGGCGTGCCGCGACGCACGGCCTCGGCTTCATCTCGCAGACCGACTCGCCGGACTTGAGGGAGTTCTACGAGTCGCAATGCCGCATCGCCGGGCACGAGCCGGGCATCGTTCAGTTTCCCGTACCGGGCACTCCGACAGCGGCTTTCGTCGCCGACGACGTCGACGAGGCATGGGAGGTTCTCGGACCACACCTGGTGCACGATGCCGTGACGGCGGCATCGTATCGGCCGCATGACGACGCGGTGGGAAGCATTACCCGAGCCGACAATCTCACCGCTCTGCGCGAGGCGGGTGGCCCGTATCAGATATTCACACCCGATGAGGCGGTCGAGTACATCCGTGGGGGCCGACCGCTGCCGCTGCACCCGCTGTGTGGCGGGATTCCGCCCGAGGCGGCGTGGCGTTACCTGGAGATCGCCGCCGCCGCCTGCGCGCGGGCGCAGTCCGATTGAAGGAGAACCCTTATGTCCGCATCGCCCGGCCCCACTCGCGTCGTCGCATGGTCGACGGGGGGCGTCGGCGCGGCCGCAATCGATGCGATACGGCGCCGCCCGGATCTGGAACTGGTTGGGGTATGGGTGCATTCGCCGGACAAGGTCGGCAAAGACGCCGGGGAATTGGCCGGCGGCGAGATGACCGGCGTGACGGCCACTAACGACGCCGATGCGCTGATCGCGCTCAAGCCCGATTGCGTGGTGTATGCGGCCAGCGGCCCGGAGCGCGATGCGGCGGCGGTGCGTGACTACCTGCGGTTGTTGGCGGCCGGCATCAACGTCGTGTCGACGTCGTCCACCAGCCTGGTGTATCCGCCAGCCTACTTCGCGCCGGACTGGTACAACCAGCTCGACGCGGCCGCCAAAGCCGGCGGCGCGTCGTTCTACGGATCGGGCATCTTTCCCGGTTTTGCGTCCGACCAGCTCGCGCTGCTGATGGCAACTCAGTCGAAGAGCATCCGCAGCATCACGGCCAGCGAGGTTGCGCTCAACGACCACTATCCGGTCGCCGACGTGATGATGGACGGCATGGGTTTTGGCCGGGCGCTCGATTTCGAGCCAATGCTGAAGACGCCGGGCTTCATCGAAATGGCCTGGAAGGCACCGATATACCTGATGGCCGAGGGTCTCGGCGTCGAAGTTGAGGAGATACGAGGGACGCTCGATCGCGAATTGTCGAGCAGGGACATCGAGGTCGCGTTCGGCACCATCCCGGCGGGTACCTGCGGGGCGGTGCGTACCCGCGCCGCAGGTGTGGTCGACGGCCGTGAGGCCATCGTGATCGAGCACATCATCCGAATGGCGCGCGACGTCGCGCCCGAGTGGCCGCGCTCGGAGTCCGACGCGACCTACCGGGTCGACATCGTCGGTGACCCGGACATCCACTGCGAGATGACACTCGGCGAGGCAGACGGTCACGGTGCCGGCCGCGCCGCCATGACGTCCACGGCCATGCGCGTCGTCAACGCGATTCCGTACGTCGTCCACGCGTCGCCCGGATTGCTCAGCTCGCTCGACATCCCAATGACGCTGCCGCGTCATGCTTTTGACTGAGCGAGACATGTCGGTTCTTACTTGGGCTGGTTCGGCGCGCCGGGGAACAACTGGCCCGGGGGCTCCGCGGTCACCCAACCTCCGAGCTTGGTGATGAGGTGCGGCGCGAAGACGGCGCCGTAGAGGACGTTTCCGACCACGACGACGGCGATCACAGACAGAACCGACTCTTGCAGGCGGGTTTTCGAGCGTTTGGCCGCCCACATCTCGATGACGTTTCGTCCTTGGGCGTCGGTTCGGCCCAGCAGATAAGTGAATACCATCATCTGGATGGCCATCGCCAGCGAGTCGTACAGCGGATACTGATGGATCGTCCCCTCGCGGATGGCAAGCCCGGGAATCACCCGGCCGTAGTAGAAGACGCCGAGCTTGGCGCCCAAGAACCCATTGAAGAACAGCGCCCAGCAGAAGCCGACGAGTAGGCCGACGATCAGTAACGTCGGGGGCCTTCGCCAGCCGAAGCGCGCGCTCAGCCATCGCCCGAGCGCCGTGCCCGTTACAGCAGGCAACACGAAGTACGAGATATAGCCGACCGGAACAAACAACGGGAGTCCGCCCCACGTCATGTTCAGTGGCCACCACGACGGCATGCGGGGGATAGCGGTCGGGAACTGCGCGTACATCGCCCAGTCGTAGGGCGCTTCGATCCAGGAGAACGAGATCGCCGAAATACAGAGCAGCAATAGGGGATGCACGCGGCCTTGGCGAACGCTCAGGTAGATGGCGAGGACGGTGAACGAGATGCCCCCGACAAGCGCGAAGTCGCTGGCCGCCTGCATCACCGGCGTCATGTGATCACTCGCCGGTCTCGCTCGGGGAGCGCCGTGCTTCCGGGTCGAAACGGAACACCACAGCGAATATCAGAATGACCAGCCCAAACAGCGTGCCAAGCATGATCAGAGCGCCCACATCGACCACCCTTCGCCAGACAGCATCGACTCTTTGGATAGTGGATACTATCCTAATTGGATAGCACATACTATCCTCAATGTGTGCCCCAGCAATCAGCCGCCAAGCGGACCTCGGCAGACGTGCCGGCCACTGCGCTGCGCCGGCCTCGTGGCGAGCCGCGCAGGCTCCTGCTGGATGCAGCCCGAACCTTGTTCGCGCGTCAGGATTACCGCAGCACCACGACACGCGAAATCGCCACGGCCGCAGGCGTTACCGAACACCTGCTGTTCCGGCACTTCGGCTCGAAGGCCGCATTGTTCCGCGAAGCGCTTGTTCTCCCGTTCACCAGCTTCGTCGACGAATTCGGCCGCGCCTGGCAGTCGGTCATCCCCGAGGAAACCGACGAACAAGAGCTGGCGGGCCATTTCGTCGGACAGCTCTATGACGTGTTCGTGAAGCACCAGGGTCTGCTTTTGACGCTGATGGCATCGGAGGCGCTGAGCGAAGAAGAACTCGCCGAAACGGGGATCGCCGACGTCCGGCGGGCACTGCAGGTGCTCGGGAGAATCAGCGCCGAGGGCATGAACCTACGCGGGATGCGATCGGACCATCCGGATCTGCCCGCGCACTCGACGGTGGCCATGATCGCCGGCATGGCTGCGCTGCGGTCAACGTACTTCGGCGCCAAGCCTCCGTCGAGACAAGTGATCGTCGACGAACTCGTGCAGGCGATTCTGCACGGCTTCCTGCACCGCAACGACTGACCAGCCCAGCCGCATCGAAGGGACCGAAACCGGATGACAGACACCGATACAGTCGAATTGTATTACGACCCATACGATCGCGACATCGACGATAACCCGTACCCGGTGTGGAAGCGGATGCGCGACGAAGCACCGCTGTATTACAACGAAAAGTACAACTTCTACGCACTGAGCCGTTACGACGACGTCGCGCGCGAACTGCACAACTGGGAAACTTATCGATCCGGCCGCGGGACCACCGCCGACATCTTGTTCAACAACATCGAGGTGCCGCCGGGCATCCTGCTGTTCGAGGATCCGCCGCTGCACGATCTGCACCGCCGACTGCTGTCGCGCGTCTTCACGCCGCGGCGCATGCTCGCCGTCGAATCCCTGGTTCGCGAATTCTGCACCCGCGAACTGGACCCGCTCGTCGGGTCCGGGGGTTTCGATTTCATCGCAAACCTCGGCGCGATGATGCCGATGCGGACCATCGGTTACCTGTTAGGTATCCCCGAAGAACATCAAGCCCGCATCCGGGACCGCAACGGCGCCTTGATCGACGTAGCCCAGGGACGTGAGCCCGGCGAGGTCAATCAGAAGATCTTCGAAAAGACCATCGTGATGTTCGCCGAGTTCATCGAATGGCGGGCCGAGCATCCCTCCGACGACTTGATGACCGAACTGCTCGCGGCCGAGATCGACGAGCCGGACGGCACGCGCCGGCCGCTGTCACGCACCGAGGTGCTGTCCTATACCGCGATGATCGCCGGGGCCGGTAACGAAACCACCGCTCGGCTTATCGGTTTCATGGGGCAGCTGCTCTCCGACCATCCGGATCAGCGGCGCGAGCTCGCCGCCGATCCGTCCCTGATCCCCGGCGCCGTCGAGGAGTCATTGCGCTACGAGCCGCCCTCGCCGGTACAAGCCCGCTATGTCGCCCACGACGCCGAGCACTACGGTCGCGTCATCCCAGAGGGGTCGTTCATGTTGCTGCTCAACGCTTCTGCGAACCGCGACGAAAGCCAGTTTCCCGATCCGGACCGCTTCGACATCCACCGTCGCGGCAACCACCTCAGCTTCGGGCAGGGACTGCACTTCTGCCTCGGCTCGGCATTGGCCCGGCTGGAAGCCCGGGTGGCCTTCGAAGAGGTCCTCAAACGCTGGCCGGACTGGGAAGTTGACTACGCCAACGCCGAACGTGCGCACACCGCAAGTGTGCGCGGCTGGGCCCGCCTACCGGTCTTCACCGGATAAGGAGCCACGTGTCTTACGAAAGCAGCGCTGAGCCAATCAAAATCGGCTATCTGATGGACTTTCTGCTGCCCGAAGGTTTCCCGGAGACGTACTTCCAGGACCTGACACAGCCCTTCGACCTGGTCTTCAAGCAGGCCGCCGAGCAGGGCCTGATCGACCGGCCGATCGAGATCATCTACCGCGAAGTGGAGGGTCTGCCGAAGGGATCGGTCAAGGCGGTCATCGATGCTTACGGCGAGCTGGTCGACGAAGGATGTCTGGCGGTCTTCGGTCCGAGCATCGCCGACAACGTTATTCCGACCGCCGAAGCCATCGACGAGCGTTTCAAAGTTCCCTGCATCAGCGTGACCGGCTCGGACGTCGCACTCGGCGAGTGGTTCTTCGCGTTCCCGATGGGCTCGCATACCGACGAGCCGATCTTCTGGGCCGATCTGCTCGCCAAGGGCGGACACACCGAGGTTGGCGTGCTCAAGGAGCAGTCGGTAGTCGGCGAAGCGTATCTGCAGAACTTCCGGGATGCGGTTAAGCACAAGGGTATTCGCATCGTGGCCGAAGCGTCCATCGCCCAGACGGCCGGAGATGTGACCGCCGCCGTCAACGCGCTACACGAGGCCAAGGTACAGGCGATCGTGCACTGCGGCTTCGGTTTCGGGGTGGTGTTCGTCAACCCGGCGCTCGAGGCGCTCGGATGGGATCCGCCGCGGTTCTGCGGAACTGCCTTCCAGAACGCGTGGCTCAACCCCATCATGTGGAATGCGTTCATGGGCTGGACCGGGGTCGACCAGTACGACGAGGGCAACCTGGTCGGCCAGCGGTTCCTCGACGAGTACAAAGACGCTTATGGACGGCGACCGCAATGGTGTGTGCCCGTTGTGAATAGAGACATCGCGGTGACTCTGCTGCGGGCGCTGACCGACGCTCACCCGCTCAGTCCGCGCGGCGTCAAGGAAGCGCTGGAGCAAGTCAAGATGGTGCCCGCCGCCTCCGGCGCTCCGGGTACGCGGGTGTCCTTCGGCAACTGGACCCGGCGGGGCTGGATGGGTGCGGGCTATTTGGTGGCCCGCCGGCTAGACGCCGACGGGGTCAACTCCCATCTCGTCGACCGGTTCGGCGAGGTGTAGAGCTCAGTGCGTCGGCGCCGGCGCCGGCCGCGGGGTGAACGTCAGGTGCAATTCGCTGAGCCCGCGCAGGATGTAGGTCGGCTCGAAGGTGTAGCGCCGCCCGTCCGCCGGTCCATGCTGCGTTTCGCTGATCGCGATGTCCGACATCCGGTCCAAGATGCGCTCGATCGAGACCCGGCCCTCGACTCGGGCCAGCGGCGCACCGGGGCAGGAATGCACGCCGCGGGCGAACGCCATGTGCTCGCGGACGTTCTTGCGGTCGAGTTGGAATTCGTGTGGGTTCTCGAACCTGCGCGGGTCACGATTCGCGGCGCCCGGCAACACCATCACGACCGTGCCGACCGGAATGTCAACGCCGCCAACGGTGGTCGCCTTGCGGGCTAGCCGGGAGTCGCTCTTCACCGGGCTTTCCATGCGCAGCGATTCTTCGATGAAGCCCGGAATGAGGCTGCGGTCCGCACGCAGCTGCTCCTGAACGCCCGGCCGATCGCCGAGCGCCTGCAGTGCCGCCGAGAGCAGCTTGGCGGTGGTTTCCTGTCCGGCGGCGAAAAGGAATGTCGCTGAACGACTTACCTCGATGACCTCGGGTGTGGATCCATCGGGATACTTGGCCGTCGCCAACGAGGTCAGCACGTCGTCGCGGGGAGTACTGCGCCGATCTTCGATATAGGAGCAGAACTTGTCATCGAGCCACTCCAGCGGATTGATGCCCACCGACTCCAGATCGAGCGACCCCACCCGCGCGCCGGGACGGTCGGCGCCCAGCACCGAACGGAACTCCTTGTGATCCTCTTCCGGAACACCGAGCAGGTCGGCGATCACCAACGTCGCAAAGGGTTTCGAATATTCGGCGATGAATTCACACTCACCGTTGCCGAAAAACTCGTCGAGCTGGCGATCGGCCAGCTGCCACATGAACTCCTCGTTTTCCTTCAACCGGCTTGGTGTGAGCAACCGGCTCAGGATCGAACGCGCCCGAGTGTGGTCCGGTGGATCCATCGTGACCATGTGTTCGAACATCGGGAACTGGCTGCGGTGGGCATCGATCTTTGCGCTGAGGTCCTCATCAGCCGAGCCCTCGACTTCGAACGGCAGCGGCGGAAACGGACCGCCAAGCGCAACGATATTGGAGAACGTGTCGGGGTCTTTATAGACCGCGTTGGCCTCTTCCCATCCGGTCACCGCGACGACGTTGTGGTGCGGGAGCCGCAGCACGGGGTTCTGGCTACGCAGGTAATCGAAGTACGGGTGCGGATCGGGAACCAGCGACGGGTCGGTGAAGAAGTCAATCGATTCGAAGGTGGTCATGGTGTCACGCGCCTCCCGAGGCTGATGTACCCGTGATGGTGTGGGGCGGGCGGTCCGCCAGGAGCCGTGTGCCGCCCCGGACTGAGTTAGGCAAAAGTGTAGTTCTTGCTGAGCACCTGCTTAGCATGGGGCTAATGTCGTGGTCAAGGCGAGAGCGTGGCCCGACGCTACGATCGGCATGTTCAGCAGGTATTCGGCGAGAGTGTGGAACCACGGCATGACTTCGGCGCGCAGGATCGGAGCACCGGACGCCAAGAATCGCGGCGTCCTGCTCGACGCCGCCGAGCAGCTGATGCTCGAAGAGGGTTATGCCGCAGTCACTTCGCGTCGTCTCGCGGAGAAGGCGGAGCTCAAGCCGCAGTTGGTGCACTACTACTTCCGCACCATGGACGAGCTGTTCCTGGCTGCGTTCCGCCGCCGCGCCGAAGCAGGCCTCGAGGTGCAGGCGCAGGTGCTGCAGGCGCGGCAACCGCTGTGGGCGCTGTGGCGGTTCAGCACCGACCCGGCGGCCACCGCGATCACGAGCGAATTCATCGCGCTCGCCAACCATCGCAAAGCGCTGAAGGCCGAGATCGCCTACTACGCCGAGCGTTTTCGCGAGGAGCAACGCAAAGCACTGTCGACGATTCTCGATCGCTACGACGTCGACCCCGCGAAGTTGCCCCCGCTGGTGTGGTCGGTGCTGATGACCAGCGTGTCCCGAGTGCTGGTGATCGAGCAGGCGCTCGGCATGTCCGCCGGCCACAGCGAGACCGTCGACACCGTCGAGAATTACCTCCGCCATCTGGAGGGCGACCCGGAGATCTAGCCGGGTTACCAGTTGCGAAGCGAGCAGAGCGTGCCCTTGGGGCCGTCGTTGGATGCCACGACCACCCCGTCGACGACGAGGGCGCAATGGAACATCGGCGTACCCGGCTCCGTGCCGGTGCTGACGGTGACCATTGCGTAGTTGGCCGGGTCGGTCAGCATCACCACGGGTGAGGTCCATGGGTGCCCCGGTCCGATGTCGGCCTGGACGTTGGGCGTGTATTGGTACGTGTCGTGGCTGTAGTCCGAAAATCTCGCCGGCTGCTGATCCAGGTAGTAGATGTCAGCCCAGATCGGACTCGCCGCCGTGATGACATACCTGACTTCATGCATCACCGGGTCGTCGGCGCGTACCGGCGCGGCAGCCACGGTGCCGTAGCCGACTGCCGAGAACCGCTGCCAACGCCACGCCCAGCGCGGCTTTACCGACGGTTGTCATGCGCACCTCCGGCCACCCGCATTCCCGGGGCGATATTGGCATTCTCTTTAGCGGAGAATAACATCGCCACTGCCTTACTCAAGACCCTAACGTTTGCCGGGGGAGCGTTGAAGCCAATGCGCAATATTCCTGACGAACTGGTCACCCGGTATGAGGAAGCGGGCTGGTGGACCCGCGAGACTCTCGGGCAGGTGCTGGCTCACGGGCTGCAGGCCGCGCCGGATGCGCACGTTCCGGGTGTACTCGGATGTCCGGCCGTGGTCAGGCACATTCGCCGACGTCGAAGTGGTGGCGCGTCGGCTGGCAGCGGGGCTGCGGGCCCGCGGCGTCGGCGCCGGTGATGTGGTGGCTTTTCAGCTGCCGAACTGGATGGAAGCGGCGGCGACGTTCTGGGCCTCGGCGTTCCTGGGTGCGGCGCTGGTGCCGATCGTGCACTTCTATGGCCGCAACGAACTGGCGCAAATCTTCGCCGCCGCCAAGCCGCGGGTATTCATCACGGCCGAGGAGTTCGGCCGGCTGACCTACCAGCCCGATCTGTGCTCCGATGTCGAGGTCGTCGGCGTGGTCGGGCGCGACTTCGACGACCTCCTCGCCGACGAACCCATGCCCGGCACGGTCGCCGCCGATCCCGCGGGTCCCGCGCTGATCGCGTTCACCTCCGGCACCACCAGCGCGCCCAAGGGCGTCGTGCACAGTCACCGCAGCCTGGTCTGCGAGGCGCGTCAGCTCTCCGGCCAGATCCGCTCGATCGGCGACAACCAGCTGACCGCGACACCGGTCGGCCACTTCATCGGAATGCTCGCCGCTTTGCTGATCCCGGTGCTCAACGGTGGAGCGGTTCACCTTCTCGACAACTGGGATCCGGGAGTCGTACTGGGGTTGATGGAACGCGACGGCCTGACCCTGGGCGGCGGGCCGCCCTACTTCGTCACCAGCCTGCTCGACCACCCCGATTGCACGCCCTCGCATCGGGCCCGGATCAAGACCCTTGGCCTGGGCGGTTCGACGGTGCCGGCCACCGTGACTCGACGGCTGACGGATCTGGGCGTCATCGTGTTCCGGTCCTACGGCAGCAGCGAGCACCCGTCGATCACCGGGTCGACGCTGGATGCGCCGGAAGACAAACGCCTGCTCACCGATGGCAACCCGATGCCGGGAGTGGAGATCCGGCTGGCCGACGACGGCGAGATCCTCAGCCGCGGCCCGGATCTGTGCCTGGGCTACGTCGACGACGAGCTCACCGCGGCCGCTTTCGACGACGACGGCTGGTATCACACCGGGGACATCGGCGTGCTGGACGCCGATGGCTACCTCACCATCACCGACCGCAAGGCCGACGTGATCATCCGCGGCGGTGAGAACATCAGCGCCCTGGAAGTCGAAGAGGTGCTGCTCGGGATGCCCGGTATCGCTGAGGCGGTGGTGGTCGCCGCATCCGGACGCCGTCCTGGGCGAGCGAGTCGCCGCGGTGCTGCGGCTCAGGCCGGGGCAGACCCTGCCGAGCCTCGACGACGTCCGGGCGCATTTCGGCCGGCACGGGGTAGCTCGGCAGAAGTGGCCGGAGATCTTGCTCGAAGTCGACGACTATCCACGCACGGCGAGCGGCAAGGTGCAGAAGCGTCTGGTGCGTGCGGGCATTGCGGTAGCCTCTGGCTGAGAATACTATTCTCACAAAATGCGAAGGAGGATTCCATGGGTCAGTTGTCGCATCGGGAAGACGTCCCGTTCCCGATCTTTGACGCCGATAACCATCTCTACGAGCCGCCGGAGGCGCTGACCAAGTTCCTGCCCAAGGAGTACAAGGACTACGTCCAGTACGTGCAGATCAACGGGCGAACCAAGATCGCGATCCGCGGCCAGATCAGCAACTACATTCCCAACCCGACCTTCGAGGTCGTCGCCCGGCCGGGTGCGTGGGAGGAGTACTTCAAGTTCGGTAACCCGGAGGGCAAAACCAAGCGCGAGCTGTTCGGTGAGCCGATGCGCGCGATCCCGGCGTTCTTCGAGCCCGGCCCGCGCCTGGAGGAGATGAACGAACTGGGTCTGGACCGCACCCTGATGTTCCCGACGCTGGCCAGCCTGCTCGAGGAGCGGCTGCGCGACGACCCGGTCGCCATCCACGTCCTGGTCCATGCGCTGAACGAGTGGCTCGATGAGGTCTGGGGCTTCAACTACCAGAACCGCATCTTCACCACCCCGGTCATCACCCTGCCGATCGTCGAGAAGGCGATCGAGGAGCTGGAGTGGGCGGTCAAGCGCGGTGCCCGTTGCATCCTGGTCCGCCCGGCGCCGGTGCCCGGCTTCCGCGGCCCCCGGTCGTTCGCGGTGCCCGAGTTCGACCCGTTCTGGGAGCGGGTCGTCGAGCACGACCTGCTGGTCGGCATGCACTCCAGCGACAGCGGCTACTCCCGCTACACCTCCGAATGGGACGGCGCCGACCAGGAGATGCTGCCGTTCCAAACCAATGCGATGGGCATCCTCAACGAGTGGCGGCCGATCCAGGACTCGGTGGGGTCGTGGGTGATCCACGGCGCGCTCTACCGTCATCCCAAGCTGAAGGTCGCGATCGTCGAGGCCGGTTCGAAGTGGATGACCCCGTTGCTCGACGGCCTGGCCGAGGTATTCCGGAAGGCCCCGGAGGCTTTCCCGAGCGACCCCGTCGAGATGGTCAAGAACCGGATCCACGTCAGCCCGTTCTTCGAGGATGGCATCGACGATCTGGTCAACCTCGTCGGTGTGGATCAGGTGTTGTACGGCTCGGACTGGCCGCACCCGGAAGGGCTGGCGGAGCCGACCTTCTACGTCAACGCGCTGTCGCACCTGTCCGTCGACGACCAGGCAAAGATCATGGGCGGAAACCTGTCTCGTCTCGTTACGGTGTGACGGACCGGCCAAACTGGCAGACCATCCCTCGAGATGGTCTTGAGCGCGGCGGACCGGTTCGGCGACGCAGAAGCAGTCGTCGACGGTCCGCTGCGCTTGAGTTTCACTGAGCTGGTCGAGCGGATACGTTGTGCCGCAGGCGCGTTCGACGAGCTGGGTGTTGCCAAGGGCGATCGTGTCGCCATCTGGGCGCCGAATTCGGCTGACTGGATCATCGCGGCGTTCGGGCTGCTCACCGCCGGCGGCGTGCTGGTTCCGGTGAATACCCGGTTCAAGCCCGACGAAGCCGGCGACATCATTACCCGCAGTGCGGCCAAGGCCGTGCTGGTGCGCAAGGATTTTCTCGGCCAGGACTACACCGCTCCCGCCGGGGTGCCGGTCGTCGACCTGGCGTCCGACTTCCTTTCCAGCGGTTCGCCGTTCGAGCGGGAAGTCAGCGGAACCGATGTCTCCGACGTCATCTTCACCTCAGGCACGACCGGGCGTCCGAAGGGCGCGATGATGAATCATCGCCAAACCCTGCGCATGTACGAGGAGTGGGCGACGCTCGCCGACCTGCGCGAGGGCGACCGCTATCTGATGATCAACCCGTACTTTCATACGTTCGGCTTGAAAGCGGGCCTGATCGCGTCGTTCCTGCGCGGGGCAACCATGCTGCCGCTGGCGGTGTTCGACGTCGATGCCGTGGTGGATCTCATTGAGCGCGAGCGTATCTCGATGTTGCCTGGACCACCGACGCTGTACCACTCGTTGCTGACGGTTCGCGACAAGGCCAAGCTTTCGTCGCTGCGGGCGGGTGTCACCGGTGCCGCCGACATCCCGGTCGAACTGGTTCGCCGCATCCACAGCGAACTGCCCTTCGAGACGTTGATGACGGGTTACGGGCTCACCGAAGCCGGCAACGTGACGTTGTCGCGGCCGGGCGACTCCTTCGAGGACGTGGCCACCACCGCGGGCCTGCCCTGCGAAGACGTCGAGGTGCGCATCGCCGAGGACGGCGAGGTGCTGGTTCGCGGTTACGGCGTCATGCAGGGTTACCTCGATGATCCGGAGGCCACCGCGCAGGCGATCGACGATGACGGCTGGTTGCACACCGGCGACTTGGGCAATTTCGACAAGGCGGGCCGCCTGAGGATCGACGGGCGTAAAAAGGACATGTTCATTGTTGGCGGCTTCAACGCCTATCCGGCTGAGATCGAGGGCTTCATGCTCGAACACCCCGCGGTCGCTCAGGTCGCCGTCATCGGTGTACCCGACCAGCGACTCGGTCAGGTAGGTAAGGCCTTTGTGGTGCCACTTCAACATGCGGTCGGCACCGTGTCCGAGGAAGATCTGATGGCGTGGTGCCGCGAGCGGATGGCTGGATTCAAAGCACCACGATACGTCGAGTTCCTCGGTGAGCTTCCGCTGAACGCCACCGGGAAGGTGATGAAGGACCAACTTCGGTGAGCTCAGCAGACCCCCGTTCGCACTCGATGGTGATTGCGTCTGACTACCGCGTGCCGGATCCGGAGCAGGTGTGGCCTCTGCTCACGCGCCGCAGATCGGCCCTCGCCGGTATCGGTGCACACCATGTGCTGCTCTACATCTCGACGCATGACCATGGTCGCGTCCTGGTGACGATCGGCGTGCGCAGCCGGGAGCCGATTGTGGAACTGTTGCGATCACGAGTGTTCTTCGACTGGTTCGACGCGGTCGGCGTCGACGACATCCCGGCCGTCTTCGCCGGCGAGATCGTGGAACGGTTCGGGTCGGTCGCCCCGTCGGCACCCGGCGTTGTGGTCGCCGCGATGTCTGCGGTTGACGACGTGCCCTCGCTGACCCACGAGATACGCGGCGCATTACCGAGATTCGAGGCGGCGGGTATCCGGGAGACCCGGTTGTTTCAAGCCTTCGACGACAGCCACGAAGTGATGATTCTGCAGGAACTCGACGACGAGAACCACGCCCGGCGCTGGATCGAACATCCCGACACCGCCGCCCCGTGGATAAACGGAGCCGGCGTAGGCGCTTACCCGCCGGTGTTCGTCGGCAAGCTCTTCGACATGATGCGGATCGACGAGTAGGCGGGCCGCATCGTGTTCGTCTGCCTGTGTAACGGGATTACCAGCCAGGTGGTGGCCGATGCCATCGCCGGCGGAGCGTCGACGACCAATCAGATCGCGGCGGTGTGCGGGGCGGGCGCCGACTGCGGCCGCTGCCGACGCACATTGCGCAAATTGCTCGGTACGCCGAACGGAGACCGCAGCGGCGCGCACCCCTGAATTACCGGCGCGGGCTGCCATCCGCAGACGTGGGTGCGACCAATTCGGTCAACAGGTCGGGAATGTCGAGGCGCGGCACCACCGCCTCGATCAACACCATCCGATCGCGGTGATCGGCTGCCGCGACGAACGCGTCGTCGAGTTCGCCGTAGTTCTCGGCTCGAAAGATCAGATGGTTGGTCACACCGAGCGCGGTGGGAATGTCGGCCCAGCGCCACGCGACAATGTCGTTGTAGGGCGCGGTCTTCCCGTGAATCATCCGCTCGATGGTATAGCCATCGTTGTTGACCACCACAATGACCGGCGACAGTCCTTCGCGCGAAAACGTGCCCAGCTCTTGGACCGTCAACTGCGCGGCTCCGTCGCCGATCAGCAGCACCGGTCGGCGATCCCGTTGGGCCAGGCCTGCGCCGAGCGTGGCTGGCAACGTGTATCCGATTGAGCCCCATAGGGGTTGGCCGATGAAGGTGACGCCTTGGGGTAGTCGGTGCGTGGCCATGCCGTAGAACGAGGTGCCCTGATCCGCGAGCACGACATTGCCGGGAGTGAGCGCGTCGCAGAACCTGTCCCACAACACTTTTTGGTCCAACGGCTGGTCGCGGCCGGGTTTGTCGGCGGGCACCTCGTCGGACGCCGGCGCCACCGGAGGCGAAGTGACACCACGTCCGTTGAGGATCGAGGTGAGCGCATCCAGCGCCGCCCCCATTTCCAGCGGCGCGAATACCTCATGGCCGACGGTGCTGTGCTGCACCCCGACGTCGATGGTCCGCACCGGATCGATGCGCTGGCTGAAAAAGCCGCTGACCATGTCGGTGAATACCACCCCCGCTGTGACGAGGACCGGCGCCTCCTCGATCGCGCGGCGTACCGGCTCGGCGCTGGCCGCGCCGGCGTAGATACCCAGGTATTCCGGTGCGCTCTCGTCGACCAGGCTCTTACCCCACATCAGCGTGGCGTGCGGTACGACGTCGGCTGCCAGCAGCGCCTCGAGCTTGTCGACGGCATTCAACCGGTGCACCAGCAGATCGGCCAGCACAGTCAGCTGCTGGTCGGCGACGAGTTTTGTTGCAGTTTCAGTGAATAGCGCAAGAGCGCGCGGACTGGTGCCACCGGTGTAATGCGGCAAGGGCGCGGTCGGCGGCTCGGTCTCGAAGCGCGCCACGTCGGTGGGCAACAGCAGATACCCGGGGCGTCGTTGCTCGCGTACCTCGCTGAGCACCCGATCGATCTCCCTGGTGGCCGTCGCTGGCATGAGATTGGCTTGCGCACAGGTGATTTCCCGACTTATCCGCAGAAAGTGCTCAAAGTCACCGTCCCCCAACGAATGGTGCAGAGCACGCCGCGTGCCCTGAGCGTCTTTCGACGGGCCGCCGACGATGTGCACGACCGGCACGTGCTCGGCGTAGCTGCCCGCGATGGCATTGGCCGCCGAAAGCTCGCCGACGCCGAATGTGGTTACCACAGCCGACATTCCACGCAGCCGACCGTATCCGTCGGCGGCATATCCGGCGTTGAGCTCATTGGCGTTGCCGACCCAGCGCAGACGCGGATGGGCGACGATGTGATCGAGGAACTCCAGGTTGTAGTCGCCGGGCACGCCGAATACTTCGGTGACGCCGAGTTCCGCCAGGCGGTCCAGCAGGTAATCGCCGACGGTGTAGGCCGGGTCCGATGCGTCCGATGAAGCAGCAGTCACGACGTCGACGCTACGCGTCTGCGTTCGAAACCGCCCTTCACTCGGCGCTGCCTCGCTATCGTTCGGTCATGGCAATCAAAGAAACTCGCGAAATCGTCATCGAGGCAGCTCCCGAAGAGATCCTCGACGTCATTGGCGATTTCGACGCGGTCACCGAATGGTCGCCGCCGCATCAGAGCGCCGAGGTCCTGGAGAGACACAAGGACGGGCGGCCCGCCAAAGTGAAGATGAAGGTGAAGGCCGCGGGGATCACCGACGAACAGGTGGTGGCCTACACGTGGAGCAAGAACAAGGTCAGCTGGACGCTGATCAGTTCCGGGCAACAGCGGTCGCAGGATGCGTCGTACACGCTGACGCCCGATGGCGACAAAACGAAGGTCAAGTTCGAACTCAGCGTGGACCCGGTGGTGCCGCTACCCGGCTTTGTCCTGAAGCGCGCCATCAAAGGAACGGTCGACACCGGCACCAAAGGCCTCCGCGACCGGGTGCTGGAACTGAAGAAGGGACATTAGTCACCTTGACCACCCGCGGACCGCTGGACGGGGTACGAGTGATCGAACTCGGCGGCATCGGGCCGGGTCCGCACGCGGCAATGATGCTGGCGGATCTGGGGGCCGACGTGGTGCGGGTCCGTCGTCCCGGTGGACTGACGATGCCGGCCGAGAACCTTGACCTGCTGCACCGCGGGAAGCGGATCGTCGATCTGGACGTCAAAGCCGATCCGCAACATCTGCTGGACCTCGTTGCCGAAGCCGACGTGTTGCTGGACTGCTTTCGGCCCGGCACCTGCGAGCGTCTGGGCATCGGTCCCGACGAGTGCGCGGCGGTCAACCCGCGACTGATCTTTGCGCGGATCACCGGCTGGGGTCAGGACGGGCCGCGGGCCAGCACGGCGGGCCATGACATCAACTACCTGTCGCAAACCGGGGCGCTGTCGGCGCTGGGCTACCGCGACCGGCCACCGATGCCGCCGCTGAACCTGGTCGCCGACTTCGGTGGCGGCTCGATGTTCGTGCTGGTGGGCATCGTCGCCGCGCTCTACGAGCGAGAGCGCTCAGGCAGCGGTCAGGTGGTCGATGCCGCAATGGTCGACGGAGTCAGTGTGCTGGCGCAGATGATGTGGACGATGAAGTCGACCGGTGCGCTGCGCGACGAGCGCGAGTCGTTTCTGCTCGACGGCGGCGCCCCGTTCTATCGCTGCTATGAAACGGCCGACGGCAAATACCTGGCGGTGGGAGCGATCGAGCCGCAGTTCTTCGCGGCATTGCTTGCTGGACTGGGCCTGTCAGCCGATGAGGTGCCAGGCCAGTTCGAAATCGGTTCGTACCCAAAGATGTTCTCGGCGTTCACCGCCCGATTCGCCGGCAAGACCCGCGACGAGTGGGCGGAGATCTTTGATGGCACCGATGCGTGCGTCACGCCGGTGCTGACGTGGAGCGAAGCCGCCGCCGACCCGCACCTGGCCGCACGCTCGACGGTGGTCAAGGCGGGCGGCGTCGACCAGGCGGCGCCTGCCCCGCGGTTCTCCCGCACACCGTCCGCGCCGGTCGGGCCGATACCGCAGGCAACGACACCGCTCGACCAAATCGGCTGGTAATCAAGCGCAATTAACGGGTTGCCTTGCTAGCTTGGTTATCAGTGGCTGTACAAGCATCGAGAGAGATTGTCATCGACGCGCCGCCGGGGGTGATCCTGGAGGCGTTGGCCGACGTCGGGTCACTGTCGTCGTGGTCGCCGGTGCACAAGCGG
The DNA here is from genome assembly GCA_963815995.1 of uncultured Actinomycetota bacterium. Taxonomy (GTDB): domain Bacteria; phylum Actinomycetota; class Actinomycetes; order Mycobacteriales; family Mycobacteriaceae; genus Mycobacterium. The sequence goes on along the minus strand of CAWFIR010000015.1, from coordinate 47,460 downwards.
ATTCAGGTGCTCGACTGGTACTCCGATGGTCGTCCGCACCATGTCAAGGCCACGATCAAGATCTTCGGGCTCGTCGACAACGAGATCCTGGAATACCACTGGGGGCCCGACTGGGTGGTCTGGGATGCCGGCGATACGTTTCAGCAGCGCGGACAACACGTCGAGTACAACCTGCAGCCGGTCGGTGTCGACAAGACCCGGGTGCGCTTCGACATCACGGTCGAGCCGGCCGGACCGGTGCCCGCGTTCGTCGTCAGGCGGGCCAGTGAGATCGTGCTGGACGCCGCGACCAAGGGGTTACGCGACCAGGTGATGGCCGTCTTCGATTCAGAACAATCGAAATAGCGATCGGGTCGAGCAAAACGGTGGCCCGCCGGTGGTCGGCGATGGCACGGTAGGTCCTCATGCGGGTGTGGCTGAGCGGCTAGGCAGCGGCCTGCAAAGCCGTACACACGGGTTCGAATCCCGTCACTCGCTCCACAGAATCAGCCGGCGACGGACAGCAACTCCGCAAAGGCGTGCTCCATGCATTCGGCATACCGTGACGGATCCGGCAGGGCGTCGCGGTCCGCGGTAGCGCTGATCGACAGCGTGCCGTTGTAACTCGCGACGACATGGATCAGGTTCATGCCGCCGATGAGCGGCCCCATACCGGCGGCGCGGAGGAGTCGCGCACCGCGGAAATAGATCGGCTCCGTTGGACCTGGCACGTTGGTCACGGTCGTATTGGCGACCGTCGGGCCGGAGAACGGAAGCACGCTCGCTGCCTTTGCCGCCACACCGAGCAGCGAGGTCGGCACTGTTCCAATCAGTTCGATCAGCTGGCTCCGTGTCGACTGATCCGATTCCGAGCGGCTCCCAGCGGTCGACGCAGCGATCGAGGTGAGCCGCTCGAGTGGGTCGGGAATGTCTGTTCCGAGTGACTGCAACCGACCGAACAGCATGTTGCCTTTGCCGCTATTGGCGCTCGCGTCGCGCAGCGAGATCGGGCATGCCGCCACGAGCGATTCATCGGGCAGTTCCCCGTGGCCGTCCAGGTAGTGGCGAAGGGTGCCGCCAACGTAGGCGAGCGCCACATCGTTGACAGTCGAGCCGGGCACGCGCGCCTTGATCCGCTTGAAGTCGTCGAGTTCGTGGAACCGGGCCTCGAAAACTCGGTGCGCGGAGACCGTTTGGTTGAAACGCGTCTTGGGCGGAAACGACGGTGCGCCCATCTCGGCCATCTTGGACACACCGCTGACCAGCTTGCCGGGCAGGCCGGCTAAGCCGCGTGCTGCCTTGGGAGCGCTCGACGCAAGTACCCTGCTCGCCCGCAATGGATACAGCGCTGCCTTTACTGCCATGCGCGACAACAAGTTTGCGGTCGTGGGCAGGGGGTCGGGGCGCCAAGGATCATCTGGTGCGGCGGGGCGGGGGCTATCGGCGGCGAGGTCGTGCATGGCCGCGATCATCTGAACGCTGGCCATGCCGTCGACCGCGCAATGGTGCAATTTCAACGCCATCGCGAATGAGCCCTTCGGCACTCCCGGAACGGAATTCAGTCCCTCGATGACGGTGATCTCCCACGGCGGACGTCGCAGATCGATCTGGCGGGCGTGCAGCCGCGCGACTTGGATGCACAGCTGCCGCCAGTCGCCAGGCTGGGGCAGCCCGATATGACGGACGTGGTACTCGAGATCGAAGCTCGGATCGTCCACCCAGTACGGGCGATCGAGACCGCCGGGCAGCTCGGTCAACCGCCTGCGAAAGACGTCGGCGAGATGCAGCCGCGCGTCGAGCTCTTCGAGAATCCCCTTGAAGGTCACCTTGCCGCCCGGCGCGGTCGAGGGGTCGTAGATCAGAAGCATCTGGATTTGCAGTGGCGTCTCTGGCGTTTCGGCGCGCAGCATCATGTCATCGGTCCAACCCAGCTGCTGCACGGACGGCCTTTCACCAACGCTTATTGCTCAACACTAGGCTTCTCGCTGCTGACCGGAGAACGTTTTATTGATGGGCCGCATAGCTGCGCAACCCGGTCCGCAAACGCGGCTGCGTTGCTAGTTTGCTAGTAGTGGCCGTACAAGCATCGCGAGAGGTTGTCATCGATGCGCCGCCGGACGTGATTCTGGAGGCGCTGGCCGATGTCGGCTCGGTGCCGTCCTGGTCGTCGGTACACAAACGGGCCGAAGTCATCGATAGCTATCCCGACGGACGTCCGCATCATGTGAAGGTCACCGTCAGGGTCTCCGGCATCATCGACACCGAGGTGCTCGAGTACCACTGGGGTCCGGACTGGGTGGTGTGGGACGCCGACAGAACTTTGCAGCAGCACGCGCAGCACGTCGAGTACACGCTGCAGCGCGAAACCGAGGACAGGACTCGGGTGCGTTTCGAGATCACCCTCGAGCCCTCGGCGCCGATACCCGAGTTCCTGCTCAACCGGGCGCGCAGGAAGGTCCTCTACGCCGCGACCGAGGGACTGCGACGGCGGGTCATGACGAACGTCGCGTCGAACCGGTCGATGTAGCCGGCCCTTCGCGCAGTTGCCCCAGTCGGCGGATCGCTTCGTCGAGCGTGTCTTCGCGTTTGCAGAAGGTGAACCGCACCAAGTGATTCCACTCAGCCCAGTCATCGGCAGCGGGATCGCAGAATGCCGTCATCGGGATCGCGGCCACCCCGACCTGTTCGGGCAGCGCCGCGCAGAACGCGGTGCTGTCGTCGTACCCCAGCGGACGCGGATCGGCGCACAGGAAGTAGGTGCCTGCGCTGTCATGCACTCCGAAGCCGATCTCGGTCAGCCCGTGCGCCAGCCGATCGCGCCTGCTCTGCAAGGAGTTCCGCAGCGTGGCCACCCACGCGTCCTCGGTGTTGAGAGCACCGGCCACCGCCGGCTGGAACGGGGCGCCTCCGACGTAGCTCAGATACTGCTTGGCCGCGCGCACGCCGTGAATGAGTTCTGCCGGCCCGCAAGCCCATCCGATCTTCCAGCCGGTGCAGTTGAACATCTTCGCCGCACTCGAGATCGTGATCGTTCGGTCGGCCATTCCGTCGAGACCGGCCAACGGTATGTGTCGATGGCCGTCGAACACCAGATGCTCGTAGACCTCGTCGGTGATGACCAGTAGGTCGGCCGACATGGCAACCTCCGAGATAGCCGTCAGCTCGGCCTCGCCGAGCACGGTGCCGGTGGGATTGTGCGGCGAGTTGAGCATCAGCGCCCGGGTGCGCGGTGTCACCGCGCGCCGCAGCGCGTCGATGTCGAGCGTGAAGCCGCGACCGTCCGGAACCAGTGGCACGACGACCCGGCTACTGCCGGCCATCGCCACCACCGGGGAATAGGAGTCGTAGAACGGCTGGATCAAGATGACCTCGGAGCCGGGCTCGACCAGGCCGAACACCGCGGCCGCGATCGCCTCGGTGGCCCCGACCGTGACCAGTACCTCGGTCGCCGGGTCGTAGTCGATGCCGTACTTCCTCTTCCGCTGAGCCGCGACCGCTTCCCGCAGCGCCGGGATGCCGATGCCCGGCGGGTATTGGTTGACGCCCTCGGCGATGGCGTCCTGGGCGGCCTTGAGCATCGCCGGCGGGCCGTCCTCGTCGGGGAACCCCTGGCCGAGGTTCACCGCGCCGACCCGCGCGGCCAGCGCTGACATCTCGGCGAACACCGTGGTCGCATAGGGTTGCAGTCGCGAGACCGTCATGGCCGTCGAGCCTAGCTTCGCCCCGATCGCGAGCGTGCGGCCAACTTCACGCTCGGCTCCGAGCGTGCACCTAGCTTCACGTCCGGCGGGAACTGCGACCCGGCCCAACCAACAGGTTGATCGGCTGCCCTGTTAGGGTGGCCGACAGAGGACTAGCGTCGGCAACGACGGACCCAAAACCCACATTGTTGAAGAGGAATCAGTCATGTCCGAAGAAGCCTTCATCTACGAGGCCATCCGCACGCCACGTGGCAAGCAGCGCAACGGCTCGCTGAACGAGGTCAAGCCGCTGAACCTGGTCGTCGGCCTGGTCGACGAGCTGCGCAGGCGGTTCCCCGACCTGGACGAGACCCTGATCAGCGACATGATCCTCGGCGTCGTATCGCCGGTCGGCGACCAGGGCGGCGACATCGCCCGGACCGCGGTGCTGGCTGCCGGACTTCCCGAGACCACCGGTGGCGTGCAGCTCAACCGGTTCTGCGCCTCTGGCCTGGAGGCCGTCAACACCGCCGCCCAGAAGGTGCGCTCCGGCTGGGATGACCTGGTGCTGGCCGGTGGTGTCGAGTCGATGAGCCGTGTCCCGATGGGCTCCGACGGCGGCGCCTGGGCGACCGACCCCGAGACCAACTACCAGATCGGCTTCGTGCCGCAGGGCATCGGCGCCGACTTGATCGCCACCATCGAGGGCTTCTCCCGCGACGACGTGGACGCCTACGCACTGCGCAGCCAGCACAAGGCCGCCGAGGCCTGGTCGGGCGGTTACTTCGCGAAATCGGTTGTGCCGGTTCTCGACCAGAATGGCCTGACCATCCTCGACCACGACGAGCACATGCGGCCCGACACCACGGCCGAAGGCCTGGGCAAGCTGAAGACCGCGTTCGACGGCATCGGCGAGATGGGTGGCTTCGACGACGTGGCGCTGACGAAGTACCACGCCGTCGAGAAGATCAACCACGTGCACACCGGCGGCAACAGCTCCGGCATCGTCGACGGCGCCGCGCTGGTGCTCGTCGGCTCCGAGGCGGCCGGCAAGTCGCAGGGCCTGACCCCGCGGGCCCGCATCGTCGCGACCGCCACCAGCGGCGCCGACCCGGTGATCATGCTCACCGGCCCGACCCCGGCCACCCGCAAGGTGCTCGACCGCGCCGGTCTGACGATCGACGACATCGACCTGTTCGAGCTGAATGAGGCCTTCGCCTCGGTCGTGCTGAAGTTCCAGAAGGACCTCAACATCCCGGACGAGAAGCTCAACGTCAACGGCGGCGCCATCGCGATGGGACACCCGCTCGGTGCCACCGGCGCGATGATCACCGGCACCATGGTCGACGAGCTCGAGCGCCGCAACGCCCGTCGCGCGCTCATCACACTGTGCATCGGCGGCGGCATGGGTGTCGCCACCATCATCGAGAGGGTTTAAGGGTTTAGGGCCATGGCAGAGAACACCATTCATTGGGACAAGGATGCCGACGGCATCGTCACCTTGACGCTCGACGACCCCACCGGGTCGGCGAACGTGATGAACGAGCACTACGCGGAGTCGATGCACAACGCGGTGGAAAAGCTTGTCGCCGAGAAGGATTCGATCACCGGCGTGGTGATCACCAGCGCGAAGAAGACCTTCTTCGCCGGTGGCGACCTCAAGGGCATGATCAAGCTCGGTCCGGAGAACGCCGGCGAGGCCTTCGATACCGTCGAATCGGTCAAGCGCGACCTGCGTGCCCTGGAGACGCTCGGCAAGCCCGTGGTAGCCGCGATCAACGGCGCTGCGCTCGGCGGCGGCCTGGAGATCACGCTCGCCTGTCACCACCGCATCGCCGCGGACGTCAAGGGCCTCGTGGTCGGCTTCCCAGAGGTGACGCTGGGCCTGCTGCCCGGCGGCGGCGGGGTGACCCGCACCGTGCGGATGTTCGGCATCCAGAACGCCTTCATGAACATCCTGTCCCAGGGCACCCGGTTCAAGCCCGCGCAAGCTAAGGAGACCGGCCTGGTCGACGAGCTGGTCGGCTCGGTCGAGGAGCTGGTACCCGCCGCGAAGGCGTGGATCAAGGCCAACCCCGAATCGCACACCCAGCCGTGGGATGTCAAGGGCTACAAGATGCCTGGCGGTACTCCGTCCAGCCCCGCGCTGGCCGGCATCCTGCCGTCGTTCCCGGCTCTGCTGAAGAAGCAGCTCAAGGGTGCGCCGATGCCGGCGCCGCGGGCGATCCTGGACGCGGCGGTCGAGGGTGCGCAGGTCGACTTCGACACCGCCAGCCGGATCGAGAGCCGCTACTTCACTCAACTGGTGACCGGCCAGGTCGCCAAGAACATGATCCAGGCGTTCTTCCTTGACCTGCAGCACATCAACGGCGGCGGATCGCGGCCGGACGGCATCGAGCCCGTCAAGATCAACAAGATCGGTGTGCTGGGCGCGGGCATGATGGGTGCCGGCATCGCCTACGTTTCGGCCAAGGCCGGATACGAGGTCGTGCTCAAGGATGTCGAGATCGAGGCCGCCAAGAAGGGCAAGGCGTACTCGGAAAAGCTTGAGGCCAAAGCGCTTCAGCGAGGCAAGACCACCGAAGAGAAGTCCAAGGCGCTGCTGGACCGGATCACTCCGTCCGCCGACCCGGCCGACTTCAAGGGCGTCGACTTCGTGATCGAGGCGGTGTTCGAGAACCAGGACCTCAAGCACAAGGTGTTCCAGGAGATCGAGGACATCGTCGAACCCAACGCGCTGCTCGGGTCGAACACCTCGACGCTGCCGATCACCGGTCTGGCGACCGGCGTGAAGCGCCAGGAAGACTTCATCGGGATCCACTTCTTCTCGCCGGTCGACAAGATGCCGCTGGTCGAAATCATCAGGGGCGAAAAGACTTCTGACGAGGCGCTGGCCCGAGTGTTCGACTACACCCTGGCCATCGGCAAGACACCGATCGTCGTCAACGACAGCCGCGGCTTCTTCACCAGCCGCGTCATCGGCACCTTCGTGAACGAGGCGCTCGCGATGCTGGGCGAGGGCGTGGAGCCCGCCAGCATCGAGCACGCGGGTTCGCAGGCCGGATACCCGGCGCCGCCGCTGCAGCTGTCCGACGAGCTCAACCTGGAGCTGATGCACAAGATCGCTGTCGCGAGCCGTACAGGCATCGAGGACGCCGGCGGCAAGTACGAGCCGCACCCGGCCGAGGCCGTCGTCGAGAAGATGATCGAGCTCGAGCGCCCGTCGCGGTTGAAGGGTGCCGGCTTCTACGAGTACGTCGACGGCAAGCGGACCCAGCTGTGGCCAGGCCTACGCGAGACGTTCAAGTCCGGCTCGACCGAGCTGCCGTTGCAGGACATGGTCGACCGGATGCTGTTCGCCGAGGCGCTGGAAACCCAGAAGTGCCTCGACGAAGGCGTGCTCATGTCGACCGCCGACGCCAACATCGGCTCGATCATGGGTATCGGCTTCCCGCCGTACACCGGTGGCTCGGCGCAGTTCATCGTCGGCTACCAGGGTGCGCTCGGCACCGGCAAGGAGGCCTTCGTGGCGCGGGCTCGCGAGCTGGCGGCCAAGTACGGCGACCGGTTCCTGCCGCCGTCCTCGCTGACCTAGTCAATCACGCAGGAGCCCCTGAACCGTTGTGGTTCAGGGGTTTTTGCGTTCGTAGAGGTAGTAGCGGGCCGGCGTCTGCTCGCGGTCCAGCTCCCGCTCGCTTCCGGCGGACAACAGCGTCCACTCGGAGGTGAATCGTCGCTCCATCTCGGCGGGCTGGACACCCCGCACGCCGAACCGTCCGCCGGGAAGGAATGCGACGATCAGCAGTCGCGCGCCCGGCGCGGCGACGGCGCTGACTTCCCGCACGTACGCGTCGCGATCGCTGTCACGCATGTTGTGCAGGCAGCCGTTGTCGACGATCAGCCGGAAATCTGTACCGATGCCCGCCTGGCTCAAGTGCGTGATGTCGGCGTGGACGAAGTCGACCGAGGCCTTGTTCGCGGCGGCCTTGGCGCGAGCCTTGTCGAGGGCCTGCGGTACGTAGTCGACGCCGGTGACTTTCCAGCCGTGTTGCGCAAGGTAGAGGGACGAGTCTCCGGTACCGCAGCCGAGATCGAGGGCTTTGCCTGCGGGCAGCTCTTCGACCAGGTCTTGCAGGTTCTTCGCGATCGGATGGCCGTCCCATGGCGTGAAGCCCAGCCGGTAGAAGATCCGAAACAGCGTGTGCTTGGAGGACATGAGATCTACGGTAGTCGGCTAGTCACATCTGCCACTGCCGTCTCCCAGGCGAGGTGGCATGCTTTGTGCCCGCCTCTCAGCGACAACGGCTGCTCGAAGAGCCAGCACGCGACGGTGGATCCGGTAATCGGTCGAGCGCGGAATGTAGCCCGGACCGTAGCGGCCGCGGCCGAGTCGGTGCACTCGACCGTGCTCGATCTCCCACCGCAATGCGTCGGAGACGACTTTCGATGGCCGACCCTGAATGCAGAAACCATGGTGGCGAACGGCGTCGATCAACTCGGCGACGGTGGCCGGGCCCCGGTTCGCCAGGTGGAAGGTGAGCACGTAACGCAGCTCGATACCTCGAAGGGAAGGCAGGTTCATTGCCGGAACATCGCACACAGCTACGACACCGAGCACGATTGTCGCTGTGAGGCGGGCACATCGGGTGCCGCGTCTCCCAGTGGCGGGTGTGACTCGCTAGGTGAGCGCCGCGGCGATTCGGCGCCACTGCTCACGCGGATAGGCTTTCGGGTCGCTCAGCAACACCTGGATGCAGACGTGGTCGGCGCCGGCCGAACGATGCTCGGATACCCTGCGCAGGATTGCGTCCTCGTTGCCCCAGGCGATGATCGCGTTGAAGAGGCGATCACTCACCTGCGCCAGATCGTCGTCTGAGAAGCCGGAGCGCAGCAGATTGTTGGCGTAGTTCGGCAACGCCAAATACGAACGCAGCCAGTCGGTTCCGATAGCGCGTGCTTCGTCGGCGCTGTCGGTGAGAATCACGGTCTGCTCTGGCAGCAGCAAGGGACCGTCGCCCAGAGTGCCACGGGCCGTTGCGGTGTGCTCGGGGGTGACGAGGTAGGGGTGTGCCCCGGCGGCACGTCTCGCGGCCAGCGACAGCATCTTCGGGCCGAGCGCGGCCAGCACGCGTCGATCGGTCGGCACCGGCTGTCCGGTGGCGTCGATGGCGTCCAGGAAGGCGGCGGTGGCCGCCAACGGTTTGCGGTACCGTCCGGGCGCACCGGCATCGATCAGCGGCGCGTGGCTGACCCCGATACCGAGCAGGAATCGGTCGCCGTGGGCGGCGGTCAGGTCTGCGTACGACGCGGCGACGTCGCTCGGCGTGTGCATCCAGAGATTCAGGATCCCGGTCGCGATCGTCGTCTGCTTGGTTGCGGCGAGCAGGTTGCCAACCGCGTCGAAGACCGCCCCGCCAACGTCGGGTATCCACAGGGCCCGAAAGCCCAGTTCGTCCAATTCCGCTGCCGCGTCCGCGGATTCAGCGACGTTGCCGTAGCGAAGCTGGCTACTCCAGATCCCGACACCGGTGACGTCCATCCGGCCAGCCTACTGCGGCTCCAACTCGGGGTAGTCGGGTACTGGCATCGAGTCGTGCATCCGTACGCCCCTGGTGTTCAACTTCGCGACGGCCCGGGTGAATGGCGCCGGCAACGACGACACCAACTGTGCACCACGGGTGACGGCCCATACCCCCGCCCTGGAGCCGGGAAGGAGGGTCCTGGCAGCGCCTCGCGCGAAGACCCGGCTACGACTGACCGTCTCGGCCATCTGCTGCTGGTAGGCCGCGAATGCCCGCAGATGATCTCCGCGAGCCGCGATGAGCTCGCCGGCCAGCACGTACGCCCCGATGACCGCCAGGCTGGTGCTGCCACCCACTGCGGGCCCAGGGCAGTATCCGGCATCGCCGACGAGGGTAACTCGCCCCCGTGACCAGATATCCAGTGAGAGTTGGCTGATCGAGTCGAAATAGAAAGTCGGTGTGCGGTCGACTTCGGCCAGCCAGCGGTCTGCCGGGGCGGACAACCCGGCGAGTGCGTCGCGCAGTAATTCCTTCTGCCGCACTGTGTCTCGGTAGTGGTAGTCCAACTCGGCCTTGCTCCGGAACATGAACAGTGCGCGGGCGTCATGAAGATGCTGCGCAGTGTAGATGCCCGCCATCCGGCCAACACCGGCGTGAATGATCATTTCGCCCTCGGGTGCAAACGATTTCGGCACTGACACCACCGCGAGATATCCACCAATGAACCGGGTGAGCCCGGCCTCGTCACCGAACACCAGACGTCGGACATTCGAGTGCAGCCCGTCGGCTCCGACGATGACGTCGAACCTGCGCGCCGCCGCATGTTCGAATGTGACCTCGCCGTCGGGGGAGATGGCCGTGATCGAGTCGCCGAACACATACTCGATGTGCTCGCGGCCGGCGTCGTAATAGACCTCGCTGAGATCGTCGCGCATGATCTCGACGTGCCGGTCGGATGCCGCGCCGACGATCTTGGTCAGGTCGACCCGTGCCGGGCGACTCCTGCCCTCGCGGTACAGCGTCAGCCGATCCGTTCCGGTGGCAAGCGATTCGATGCGCGGCAGGACGCCCATCTTCGCCGAAATCTCCATCGACGGACGGAACAAGTCCACGGCGTGGCCGCCGGTCTTTCGCAGCGCCGGTGCGCGCTCGACCACGGTGACGTCGAAACCGCCGCGTGCAAGCCAATAACCCAGCACCGGTCCGGCGATGCTGGCGCCCGAGATGAGGATCCGCATCAGACCTCCCTACGGCCTGCCCGTCTCGTATCTTCGTCGGGCTAGAGTCCGAGGTTATGCGATTCGGATTTTTCATCCCGCAAGGCTGGCGGCTGGATCTGGTCGGCATCGACGTCGACCAGCACTGGGCGGTGATGCGCGATCTGGCTGCCTACGCCGACGACAGTGCCTGGGACTCGGTATGGGTCTACGACCACTTCCACACCGTGCCGATGCCGACCGGCGAAGCCACCCACGAGGCATGGTCGCTGATGTCGGCGTATGCGGCGACGACGTCGCGGGTCAAGCTCGGCCAGATGTGCACGGCCATGAGCTACCGCAATCCCGCCTACCTCGCCAAAGTCGCCGCGACCGCCGACATCATCTCCGGTGGCCGCATCCAGATGGGCATCGGCGGCGGCTGGTATGAACACGAGTGGCGGGCATACGGTTACGGGTTTCCGTCGGCCGGCGAGCGACTGGGACGTCTCGACGAGGGCGTCCAGATCATGCGCGACGCCTGGCGGGACGGAAAAGTCAGCTTTACCGGTAAGCACTATCAGGTCGACGGCGCAATCGTGGCACCGAACCGTTGCAGGACAACGGGATTCCGCTGTGGATCGCCGGCGGAGGCGAAAAGGTAACTTTGCGTATCGCCGCGAAATACGCGCAGTACACCAACTTCACCGGCGAATCCGAGGGCTTTGCGCACAAGTCCGAAGTGCTCGCCGGTCACTGCCGCGATGTCGGCACCGACTTCGACGCCATCGTTCGTTCGGTCAACATCAATGCAACCCTCGGCACCTCGGAGGCCGATGTCAAAGACCGGCTGCAGCGCATCCGGGACCGGATGGTCGGCTATGTCCCGGAAGCGGCGGCCGACGCGATGATCGCCAGCGGCAGCGGGCCGGATTCGGCCACCGGCACCACGGAGCAGGTGGTCGAGCGGCTGCAGAAGCTACGCGATCTCGGCTGTGAGTACGTGATCTGCTACTTCCCTGAGGCCGCCTACGACCGTTCCGGTGTCGAACTCTTTGAGCGCGAGGTAATCCCGGCGCTGAGTTAGACGTCGCTGGCGATGTACCTGACCTTGACCGGCGGTGCGGCCAACAGCGGCGGAAGCTGCGTGATCTTGCCCTCACCGGCGCGAAAGGCGCGGTAGGCCTCGTCGGCTTCGACCGTCTCCCAGAGTTCGTAGATCAGCCAATGCGCCTCGTCGTCCTCATCGAAGAGCACATCGGTTCGCACGTTGCCTGTCGAACGCCCGGGTGTCCTGCAAAACCCGGCCCATCAGCTCGCGCCCCGCGGCGACCTCGTCGGGCTTGAATCTGAGTTCCAGCGTCACCGTGACCGTCATCGTCATCTCCTCGTCTCGTCAGGTCGTGCTGCTCACCGGGAGCACACTGTTGAACCTACGGTCGACCTCCGTGTGAAACGAAAACGGCGGGCCGACAGGCGCCGCGAACGATAACGAGAATGCGGTTTCCGCTTTTGCTGAACGCTGTTGTACGGTTTGGTGAGCGCATTATCGAAGCGGCGGCTGACGGAGGATCTTTCGATGCAGAAGGCAATCGACCCCAGCATCTCTACCTGGCCTGATGACAACCCGCAGTTGATCGGAAGCCGATGCGGCGACTGCGCTGCCACCACCTTCCCGGTGCAGGAACTCTGCCCGCGGTGCAGCGGTTCGTCGATGTCCGAACACTTGCTTCCACGCAGCGGAACCCTGGTCGCGTGGACCACGCAGGGTTTCCCGCCCGGAGCCCCGTACGCCGGTCCGACCGGTGACGACTTCGTGCCGTTCGGGGTGGGCCTGGTGCAGCTCGGTGACGTGATCCGCGTCGAGGGCCGGCTGACTGAAAACGATCCGGCCAAGTTGAAGTTCGGACAGCAGGTCGAGCTCACCATGATCCCGTTCACCACCGACGCCGACGGCAACGAGATCGTCACCTTCGCGTTCCAGCCGGTCTAAGGAGAACCTGAAATGACCAATGATGTAGCGATCATCGGGGTGGGCCTTCACCCATTCGGCAGGTTCGAGAAGACCGCGATGCAGATGGGTGCCGAAGCCATCCAGTTCGCGTTGAAAGATGCCGGCGTCGACTGGAAACAAATTCAGTTCGGCTTCGGTGGCAGCCACGAGGTGTCCAACCCCGATGCGGTGACCCGGCTGGTCGGGCTGACGGGCATCACCTTCACCAACGTGTTCAACGCGTGCGCCACCGCGGCCAGTGCCATTCAGCAGACCGCCGACACCATCCGGTTGGGTAAGTACGACATCGGCATCGCCATCGGGCTGGACAAGCATCCGCGCGGCGCGTTCACCGACGACCCGGCCAAGCTGGCGCTGCCGCAGTGGTATGCCGAGAACGGGCAGTTCGTCACCACCAAGTTCTTCGGGATGAAGGCGAACAAGTATCTGCACGACCACAACATCTCCCAGGCCACGTTGGCCAAGGTCGCCGCCAAGAACTTTCGCAACGGGGCTCTGAACCCGAATGCGTTCCGCCGTAAGCCGATTCCGGAGGACCAGATCCTCAACTCGGCGGTGCTTAATTACCCGTTGACGCAGTACATGTTCTGCGCACCCGACGAAGGCGCCGCCGCGGTGATCATGTGTCGCGCCGACATCGCGCACAAGTACACCGACAAGCCGGTGTACGTGCGTGCCAGCGAGATCCGCACCCGGACCTATCGGCGCATACGAGGTGCACGCGACGTTCGCCCCGTTGGACGAGGACGTCTCACCGACCGTGTACGCGGCCAAAGCCGCCTACGAAGCCGCGGGCATCGGACCCGAAGATGTTGACGTCGCCCAACTGCAGGACACCGACGCCGGCAACGAGGTCATCCACATGGCCGAGACCGGCCTGTGCGCCGACGGCGAGCAGGAGAAGCTGGTCGCGGACGGCGCCACCGAGATCCACGGCTCGATTCCGGTCAACACCGACGGCGGGCTGATCGCCAACGGCGAGCCGATCGGTGCGTCTGGCCTGCGTCAGGTGCATGAGCTGGTCCGCCAGCTGCGTGGCGAGGCGGGCGAGCGTCAGGTGCCCGGCAACCCGCGCGTCGGACTGGCGCAGGTCTACGGCGCACCCGGCACCGCGTCGGCGACCATCCTGTCGCTCTAGATTGCGGGCCCCAGTAGGTCGTCCGCGTCGCGGATGACATAGCCGTAGCCCTGCTCGGCGAGAAAACGCTGTCGGTGCGCGGCGTACTCGGCGTCCTGGCTGTCGCGGGCCACCACCGAATAGAAGATCGCGCCGCCGCCGTCGGCCTTGGGTCGCAGCAACCGCCCGAGCCGCTGCGCCTCTTCCTGCCGTGAGCCAAAGGTGCCCGAAACCTGAACCGCGACAGCGGCTTCCGGTAAGTCGATGGAGAAGTTGGCCACCTTGGAGACCACCAGGGTGGTCACTTCACCGCGGCGGAAGGCGTCGAACAGCTCCTCGCGTTCGGCCGTCTTGGTCGACCCCTGGATCACCGGGGCACCCAGCACGTTGCCGAGCTCGTCGAGTTGATCCAGGTAAGCGCCGATCACCAGAGTCGGTTCGTTCGGGTGGCGTTCCAGAATCGACTTGACCACCGCAACTTTCGAATGCGCCGTGGAGCACAGTTTGTAGCGGTCTTCGGGTTCGGCGGTGGCGTACGTCATCCGCTCACTGTCGGTCATCGTGACCCGCACCTCGACGCATTCCGCCGGAGCGATCCAGCCCTGGGCTTCGATGTCTTTCCACGGCGCGTCATAGCGCTTCGGGCCGATCAACGAAAACACGTCGCCCTCGCGGCCGTCCTCGCGGATCAGTGTGGCGGTCAACCCAAGCCGTCGCCGAGACTGCAGGTCGGCCGTCATCCGGAACACCGGCGCCGGCAGCAGGTGCACCTCGTCGTAGATGATCAGCCCCCAGTCCCGGCTGTCGAACAGTTCCAGATGGCGGTATTCGCCCTTGGTGCGACGGGTGATCACCTGATAGGTCGCGATCGTGACCGGCCGAATTTCCTTGCGCTCGCCCGAGTATTCGCCAATTTCCTCCTCGGTCAACGACGTTCGCGCGATCAGTTCGCGTTTCCACTGACGTCCCGCGACGGTGTTGGTCACCAGAATCAATGTGGTCGCGCTGGCCTTCGCCATCGCGGCCGCGCCGACGAGCGTCTTGCCGGCGCCACAGGGCAGGACCACCACGCCCGAGCCGCCCGACCAGAACGAGTCGGCCGCCATCTCCTGGTAGTCGCGCAGATGCCAGCCGTCCTGCGCCAAGCTGATCGGGTGCGCCTCGCCGTCGACATAACCGGCCAGATCCTCAGCGGGCCAGCCGATTTTGAGCAACATTTGTTTGACCCGGCCGCGTTCGCTGGGATGCACGACAACGGTGTCATCGTCGATGCGGGCGCCCAGCATCGGCGCAATCTTCTTGTGGCGCAACACCTCTTCGAGCACGGCGCGGTCCAGGCTCACCAGGGTCAGTCCGTGGACCGGGCTTTTCACCAGCTGCAGCCGACCGTAGCGGGCCATCGTGTCGACGATGTCGACCAGCAGCGGCTGCGGAACCGCGTAGCGGGAAAAGCTGACCAGGGCGTCGACGACCTGCTCGGCATCGTGGCCTGCGGCGCGTGCATTCCACAGCGCTAGCGGCGTGATCCGGTAGGTGTGCACGTGTTCGGGGGCACGTTCCAGCTCCGCGAACGGTGCGATCGCGGCGCGCGCCGCACCGGCGAGCTCGTGGTCGATTTCGAGCAGCACCGTTTTATCGGATTGCACGATCAACGGTCCGTCAGTCATATCTCCATTATCCGTAAGCCGCCGACAGCTAAGGCCGGTCCTCGTCGTCGGCCGGCACGACCGAAGTGATGCGATGGATGGCGAACTCGCGGGCCCGGCTGGAGGCCGAGTCGAACGCCACCAGCTGACCACCGGCCACCGTGATCGGCGATACCACCCGCTGCGTGGCCACCCCGGCGGCGTCGACGTAGTTGATCAGCACCGTCTCGTCCTGCCGCGCGGCTCGCTGCAGCAGCGACATGGCAACCGCCGGGTCGATCCGGACACTACCGAACGGCGCCGAGGTCACTTTGCGCAGCACTGCGACGACCGCGCTGAGGGTTTGATTGCTCGGGCGCGACGTCGGCCGGTGCGGGCGGTGGCGCTGCGGAGTGGGAACCCGCGCTCTGCGGGCCCGGATGTCGACGATGGTGCCGGTGGAGTCCTCGGCGGCTGGAGCGAATCCAGCGTCCTGTAGCGCCGCGAGCACTTCGCTGATCGGCGCCTGCGAGATCGCCACGGTCGGTGCCAGCACCCGCAGGCCGAGATGTTCGGCGCCGGCCACAGCCTGGGCCAGCAGCGTCGGATCTTCGCACCGCACGAACGATGCGGCCATCCCGATCCGCAGTTGCCCGTGCCGCCGTGCAACATCGTCGATCATGTACGTCAAGCCCTGCGGCACAGGCGTTTTGGAATTCCCGTGGAACAGTTTATGCAATTCGTCGGCGGTCTTGCCGATATCGAGGGCGTGCCGGATCGACTGCTCGCTAACGCGGTACACCATTGCGGTGCCCGCGGACTCGACATTGGCCACCGCTGCGAGTTCCTCGGCCAGATGGCGCTGCAGCGGACCGGGAACGACGACGGTCAAGTCGGCCTGCACGAGAAAATGATCGATCGGCGGCGGCAGTACGCGTGCCATGGCGGCGATCGCATCCCCGTCGTCCGCGCCGTCGATGAACGCTCGGCCCGGCGTACTGATCGCCCCGCGGCCCACCAGTCCGAGCGTTTGCGCTTCTTCCAGTAGATCGGCGACCGGCCCGGGCTGTAGCCGCTTGGACCACCGCGGCCGCCGCCAGATCAACGCGGCCGACGCGGTGTTCTTGTCCACCCCGGCGCCGGGCGGCAGCTGGGCCAGCATGTCGAGCAACAGACGGCGGTCCAGCGGGGCCGCCGTCGAGTAGAGCGAATCCGACAGCGCTGCATAGGGTTTGGCCTCAGGGCCGCGGGTCCCGATCAGCGCAGGCCTGGCCGCCAGGTCGAGCCAGGTGGTGGCCAGCAGATGCCAGCGTTCGGCGGTGGTCATCTCGGTGAACCGGTCGGCGGTCACCGTCGGTGCCCAGTAGGGCGGCTCGCCGCCGATCGGTAGCGGATCGGGGATGCCGCTGGCGATCAGACCCGCGGCGGCGGCCAGTTCGAGGATCAACCCGAGCCGGGCCTCGTCAACGCCGGTGATTTTGGCCAGCCGCCGAATCTCGCGTACCCCCAGCCCGCCGCTACGTAGCTCGGAAATCGGTGCAGCGCTGAGTGTTTCGAGGAGCACGTCGAGTTGGCGCAGCAGGTCGATGATGGCGCCACCGGCCGCGGCGTCTGCGTCGGCGGGCGTCGTGGTGGACACCACCGGATCTGGTGCGGCCAGACGCACCGGTCCGGGCTCCTCGCCGCGCAGCACCTGCCCGACGTGGCGCGGCAGGATCACCGTGTCAGCATCGATGCGCCGCAACAGCCCAATCGAGAGTAGTTGCGGCACTGGGCGATCCGCCGGAGCTCCGGGTGCGGCGTCGCGGGTGCGGCCGAGCGGGGAGCCTTCCAGCAGTCGGTCCAGCAGCTCGCGCTGCGGCTCGTCGAGGCCGTCGATCAGTTCGGCGATCTGCTCCGCACTTTGGGATGCATCCTCCAGGGTCACCTGGCCGACATGCCACGGCAGGCCGGCCCCGGCATCGGGAGCCAATCGCAGCTCGACATCACCCCAGACCAGGGCGCGTTGCTTCAAGTCGTCCAGCGCTTCGAGGACCTGCGTTTCGGCCGCTCGCTCCCCGATCAGCGTGAGCAGCTTGGCGACGGGCACCGACGCGGTGTCGGCCTGCAGTACCAGTAGTGCGTCGATCACCGACAACCGCAGGAAATCCAGCTCGTCGCTGGCGGCCTTCAGCGACTGGCGAGCCTGGGCGCGGGCGGCCAGCGCGGCGATGCTGCCCGGTGGCGGCTGGGCGAGGTCGGGCCGCAGCTCCAGCAGACGGATCAGTCGGTCGTCGGGCAGCTCGGCCAGCCAGGACCCGAGCGGGATGCCCGGGGTGAGTTCGGTCATTGCTGACCAGCGTAAAGCAGCCGGCTGGGTGGCCCTTCCCAGCCGAGCGCGGGCACATGGGGCCGACGCCAATCGGAGAGCCCACCCGTCACGGTTGCACGAGACCTGTCAGAATGGTCCCCGTGGCTGACAAGAAGGCGCAGAAGACGCGGTACGTCGACAGGGGCTGGCCAACGACCAACCCCGACGACCACGCTGTGAGCGAACTGGCAACCGATCGGGTCGGCGCCCTGTCGCCATTCGGCGACGTGATTTTCCCGTTGCCTGCCGACGAGCTGCCCTACGTGCATCCGGTCACCGACGTCAGCCGCTAAGCGGATCACCCGCCGTTTGCGGCGTCCTGCCAGCGCCTGCTAGGCGAGGGAGGACAGCGCCGGGTTGCCGCTCACGCCCTGCGACTGAATGGCCTTCAGCAAGTCGTTGACGTAGCTCGGGTCCAGGTTCTGCGGCACGACGGTCCACTGCGCCACAGCATTGGCCTGATGAACGTCCTGCGCCCCGTCCGCGGGCTCCAAGACGGCAACGGACTCGGCGTGGATCGGCTCGGCCGGCGGCGCGGGTGGCTCGGCCGGCGGCGCGGGTGGCTCAGCGGGCGGCGGCGGTGCGTCCGCGGGGGCGGGCGCGTCGACGGCGACGTCTTGGACAACAGGAGGCGCCGGGGGAGCGGGCTCCGGCGGTGGCGGCGGTGCGTCGACCGCCGCAGGCTCGGCCGGTGGCGGGGGAGCGGGTGGCTCTGGTGCCGGTGGCGGGGGGTCAGCGGGCGGCGGGGGCAGCGGAGGCTGGAATGCGGCCAGCTCGGCGGGCGGAGCGGGGTCCGGCGCGGGCGCGTCAGCAACGACGTTGCGCGGGGTGGCAGCCGACAGGCCCCGTCCGCACACCGGCCAGGCGCCGCGGCCCTGAGTGGCCAGCACCCGCTCGGCGACGGCGATCTGCTGGTCGCGGGTGGCCTGGTTGGCCGATGAGGCAAACTCGCCGCCACCGTGGGCGGCCCAGGTGCCCTGCGAGAACTGCAGCCCGCCGCGGTACCCGTTGCCGGTGTTGATGCCCCAGTTGCCGCCCGACTCGCAGGCGGCGACGCGATCCCATTCGCTGTCGGGGGCCGCGGCTGCTTGGCCGGCGAGCGCGATGCCACCGCCACCGATTACTGCTCCGGTGAAGGCAAGTTTGGCAACGCCGACGGTTGACGTAGTGGGTTTACGGTGACGACCGCTCATACCGCAGTGATTCCTCTCGAGAAGCGCCTACGAGGTCAGCTGTCGGGTTCGGGCGGAAGAGGTCGCCCGGCCATCGTCGTGTCCTATGGGAAACGCGTTGGCTTCACCCCAAGGAGCCGCGGACGGCTCCAGGTTCGATTTCGGCGGACCGTTGGGTCCCCCGCCTCCATCCATGGGTTTGCGTTGCTCGCCTATTGGATGGAGCTCGGCGCTATAGGCGAGAAGGCTTATCGTGCAGGGAGACTCGGTAAGCCCGCGCACGACGCTAGCTGGTGTTAGCGGCAGAGTCATGTTGTGACGAAACCGGCGTTTCGCATTTTCGGAGTATGAGAAACGCCAGGAAAGCCCGCTGTCTTCGCTGGTTAAACGCTTCGAGATCGGGCCGTTGCCGTGCCGTGATCATTCCGTTATGTGACTGAACTCACATAACGATTGAGGATTAATCCCTGGTCACTGATTCTGGTTCGCCGCGCCGAAAATCAGCGTCGTACCGCTCCAGAGCCGGCCCACGGCGTTGGGTGATCCACCGGAACGATCTCCTTGCCCAGGGGTACCAGCGACACCGGGATCAGCTTGAGATTGGCCAGCGCCAGCGGAAGGCCGATGATCGTCGCCGCCATCGCCACCGCGCTCACCAGGTGCCCGATCGCGAGCCAAATGCCGCACAGCAGCATCCAGATGACGTTTCCGATCAGGGAGCCGGTGCCGGCCCCGGGCCGCTCGACGATCGTCCGGCCGAACGGCCAGAGAGCATAGGAAGCGATGCGCAGCGCGGCGAACCCGAACGGGATGGTGACGATCAGCAGGAAGCAGATCAGCGCGGCCAGCAAATATCCGAGGGCCAACCACAGGCCGCCGAAAACTAACCAGATGACATTCAGGATCAGGCGCATTGTCTCCTCCAGCGGTGCCGCCAGCCTACCGAGAAACTTGGGTGCTCAGCCGGCAGCGTTCCGAGTAGGATCGGTCGTCATCGCGTCCTGCGCAGGCGGGGCGCTTAGTTGTGTTGCCCCATTGAGTTATCCGTGAGACAAGCAGGTGAGACCGGTGCCAGATGGCAAGGTGAAGTGGTACGACGCTGAGAAGGGATTCGGCTTCTTATCTCAGGAGGACGGCGAGGACGTCTACGTCCGTTCCTCGGCGTTGCCCGCTGGCGTGGAAGGCCTCAAGGCGGGGCAGCGCGTGGAATTCGGTCTGGCATCCGGACGGCGCGGACCGCAAGCGCTGAGCGTGAAGCTGATCGACCCACCGCCCACACTGGCCGGCCGTCCGCGCCGAGAGAGTCCCGCCGAGCACAAGCACAACCCCGATGAGCTGCACGGCATGGTCGAGGACATGATCACCCTGCTGGAGAGCGCCGTACAGCCCGAGCTGCGCAAGGGCCGCTACCCGGACAAAAAGGTCGCACGCAGGGTTTCCGAAGTCGTCAAGGCTGTCGCTCGCGAATTGGATGGCTGAGCCTGCGTAACTGCGTGTATCCCACTGCGCCGTGGGGAACACTTGCACCGAAGCTCCCCAGGGAGTCGGTTCGAGTGAGGGAAGTCCGATGGCACAGCAAGCGCAGGTCAGCGAGGAACAAGCGAGAGCCGTAGCGGAGGAGTCCCGCGAAAGCGGCTGGGACAAGCCTTCGCTAGCCAAAGAATTGTTTCTAGGTCGCTTTCCGCTCGACCTCATCCACCCTTTCCCGGAGCCCTCGGACGACGAGGCCGCGAAGACTCGGGATTTCCTGGCCAAGCTGCGGGAATTCCTCGACACCGTCGACGGCAGCGTGATCGAACGCGACGCCCAGATTCCTGACGAGTACGTGAAGGGCCTGGCTGAACTGGGTTGCTTCGGCATGAAGATCCCGTCGGAGTACGGCGGGCTGGGTTTGTCGCAGGTCGCCTACAACCGGGCGCTGATGTTGGTGTCGACCGTTCATGCCAGCCTCGGCGCGTTGCTGTCCGCGCACCAGTCGATCGGAGTGCCCGAACCGCTCAAGCTCGCCGGCACTAAAGAACAGAAGCAGAAGTTCTTGCCGCGCTGCGCCGCAGGGGCGATATCGGCGTTTCTGCTCACCGAGCCGGATGTGGGCTCCGACCCGGCGCGGTTGGCCTCCACGGCGACGCCGGTCGACGGCGGAACGGCCTACGAACTGGACGGCGTGAAGCTGTGGACGACCAATGGCGTCGTCGCCGAGCTGTTGGTTGTGATGGCCCGAGTGCCGAAGGGCGACGGGCACCGCGGCGGCATCAGCGCGTTCGTCGTCGAAGCCGACTCGCCCGGCATCACCGTCGAGCGGCGCAACAAATTCATGGGATTGCGCGGCATCGAGAACGGTCTCACCAGATTGCATCGCGTACGGGTGCCTGCCGACAACCTCATCGGTAGGGAAGGCGACGGCCTGAAGATCGCGTTGACGACGCTTAACGCCGGACGGCTCGCGATCCCCGCGATAGCGGCCGGCGCCTCGAAATGGTCGCTGAAGATTGCCCGGGAGTGGGCCGGTGAGCGCGTGCAGTGGGGCAAGCCGGTCGGCGAACACGGCGCGGTGGTGGAGAAGATTTCCTTCATGGCCGCAACGAGTTACGCGCTCGAGTCGGTGCTGGAGCTGTCCGGTCAGATGGCCGACGAAGGCCGCAACGACATCCGGATCGAGGCGGCGCTGGCCAAGCTGTGGTCGAGCGAGATGGCCTGCGTGATCGGCGACGAGCTGCTGCAGATCCGCGGCGGGCGTGGCTACGAAACCGCCGAGTCGCTGGCCGCGCGCGGCGAGCGGGCAGTGCCGGTGGAGCAGGTGGTCCGCGACTTGAGGATCAACCGCATCTTCGAAGGCTCCAGCGAGATCATGCGACTGCTGATCGCTCGCGAGGCCGTCGACGCCCATCTCAGTGCCGCGGGCGACCTCGCGAATCCGAAAGCCGACATGCGCCAGAAGGCGAAGGCGGCCGCCGGCGCGAGCGGTTTCTACGCAAAGTGGTTGCCGCAGTTGGTGTTCGGCGAAGGACAACGGCCGACGGCGTATCGCGAGTTCGGCAACTTGGCGACCCATCTGCGTTTCGTCGAGCGCTCGGCGCGCAAGCTGGCCCGCAACACCTTCTACGGAATGGCGCGTTGGCAAGCGGCGATGGAGCAAAAGCAGGGATTCCTCGGCCGGGTGGTGGATATCGGCGCCGAGCTGTTCGCGATGGCAGCGGTATGCGTGCGGGCCGAAGCGCAGCGCGTCGACGATCGGGTCCGCGGCGAGCAGTCCTATGAGCTGGCCGACGCATTTTGCCAGCAAGCCACCCTGCGGGTGGAAGCACTGTTCGAAGCTTTATGGACCAATACCGACGGCACCGACGCGCGGCTGGCCGCCAACGTGTTGAAAGGGCGCTACACCTGGCTCGAAGAAGGGATTATCGACCAGTCCGAAGGCACCGGACCGTGGATCGCGCACTGGGAAGCCGGTGCGTCCACCGAATCCGACCTTGCTCGCCGATTCCTGACCGTGGCGCCGACCTGATCAGGTCGTAGCTCGCGTCCGCAGGCAACGGATATGCTCGACCCGGTCATTTGACGGGCGCGACGACATTTCTCTTCGGAGGCGGTCTCAGGGGCGTCGTCGGAGGAGGCGGCCAGGAACCGGTCCGGCAGAGCCAGTTTGACGATCGTGCGCAGCACCAGTAGGTATTGGCGCGTCAGCGGGCCCGTGGTGTAGGGCAGCTCATACTTCGCGCAGACCGCCTGCACCCGCTCGGCGATCTGGGCGTAGCGGTTACTGGGCAGATCAGGATAGAGATGGTGTTCGATCTGATAGCACAGATTTCCGCTCATGAGCGCCAGCACCGGCCCGGCACGAAAATTGGCACTGCCCAACATTTGTCGCAGATACCACTGCGCTTTGGTCTCACCGTCGAGGGCTTCAGGGGTAAATTTCTCAGCCCCGTCAGCGAAGTGGCCACAGCAGATCACCGCGTAGGCCCAGAGGTTTCGCAGCAGGTTGGCTAGCGCGTTCCCGAAAAGGACCCGACGCCACCGCGGTCCGGCGAGTGCAGGAAACAACAGGAAATCTTTGCTTAGCTGGCGAGTGATTTTGCGGCGCAGAGCTCGCGTGTGGGCAGATCTTTCGGCGTCACTAGCCGCGCGATCTCGTTCGGAGTACAGATCGTGCAGCGCGATTCCCCATTCAAACATAAGCGCCAGCAACAGATGTCGCAGTGGCTGCAACAGATTGCTGGGTCTCCACGGTTGATCGCGGGTGACGCGCATGACGCCATAACCGAGGTCGTCGTCGACGCCGACAACGTTGGTGAACATGTGATGGCGGTAGTTGTGGGAGTACCTCCACTGAGAGGACAGCCCTGCCATGTCCCACTCCCAGGTGGTGGAGTGAATTTCGGGATCGTTCATCCAATCCCATTGACCGTGGCCGATATTGTGGGCCAGCTCCATGTTCTCGATGCACTTGGCCACGGCCAGGGCGCAAGTTCCGAACGCCCATCCGGTCCGGGTTCGGCTGACGCCGATCACGACGCGGGCGCCCAGATCGAGACAGCGTTGAACAGCGATGGTGCGCTGGATATACCTCCGGTCGTTCGCGCCGAGCGAATCCTCGATATCGCGACGGATCGCGTCCAATTCGACGGCAAGTGCTTCGACGTCCGCGGCGCCCAGGTGAGCGTATTCACATACGTCTGTGATGGCCATCAGTTTCTCAACGGACGATCGACGGAGTGCCCCGCGGGGAGTGGGGTTGTGGTCGGCGCCGGCGTGCCGCTGACAGTCCACTTTGGACGCGTTGGCATCGTGAACTTTCTAGCGAAGATCACTGAGTTGCCCGGGTTGCGAGCGGTCGCTCTCACGCTGTCGCTGCAGGGAACGGCGTTGCCGGGCCGGCTGGGTTGTCAACCGAAGCCAGTCTACCGCAGTGGGGGTCGTCCTCGGGTCGTGAGAGGTTGTCGCCCGCTCGACCACTTCGGGTACCGATGTCCCGCCGGGGTGGGTTGGATTACCCGCCGATCGACGACCTGCCGTACGTCGGAACCATCTTCCCGGGTAACGAAAACATCTTTGGCGCAACGGGTTTCGCAAGTGCGGAATGACGAACGGAGCCGCCGCAGCCGGTATGCCCGCACCTGGGACTTCGCCCCGGGATGGCGCTCGAAATGAGGAGTATCGGCGATGACCGAGTTTGACGCCCAGGCGGACCGCCAGGCACCGTTAGAGAATGACCTGAAGCCCGAGCAGGCGTGGGCTCTTGTAGTACCCGATGCGAGACCGCCGAAACGTTTTACTTGCCCTTACCGCGGGTGTCGATGACCCGCTGGGCTATCTCGGCGAGTTTGGTCTGAGTTTCCTGGGATATCCGCCGCAGCATGTCAAAAGCGCTCACGTCATCGACATCGTAAGTCGCCATGATGATGCCTTTGGCTTGGCCGATACGGTCTCTGGTCAGCAGCGCGGCTTGCAGCTGCTCATCCTGGCGCTGGGCCAAGATCGCGGTGGCAGCGTGTGCGGCGAGAACGGCCCCGGTGGTCTCGGCGTCGGTGTCCCAGACATCGGCCCGGTGACTAAACACGTTCAGCGCGCCCGCCGTGCGATTTGCCGTGTACAGCTTGAACGACAGGCCACTCAACACGCCGAGTTCGACAGCTGCCGGTGCGAAGTGGGGCCAGCGCGGCTCATTTTGAAGATCATCGCTGCGGACAATCGTTTCCTGAATAGCGGCCTCAGCGCAGGGTCCTTCGCTGAACTCGTGCTGCAACTTGTCGAGCTTTGCGACCAAACTGTCGGTTTCTGCGAGGGACTCGAACGCACCGCCCTTCTTCACCAGCAAGACTCCCGCAAGGTCAGCTCCCGGCATGAGCTCCACCACCGCTGCGGTCACGCCGTCGAGAATCTGCTTGAGCGTGCTGGGCGCCGCTGTCGTACGTGCTAGCTCGGCCATGCGCATCGCGAGCTCGTGCCTCGCGTTCGGGTCCGAAGAGTCCATATGGATCGATTCTGCCCGATGCACCCAGCGTTGGGACCAACCGTGGAGAACTGGTCGCGGTCGCGGTCGCCGTTCGCGGTCGCCTGTACTTTTCGGCTCGAACTTCGGCACTCGGATCACCACTCCGATCACCACCGCGCGTCACCGCGCTGTCATAGCCACATTCGGGCTGCCTCGTCAGGTCACGGACGCGTCACGATTGATGTCACGATTTCTTAAGCGGCAACGCCTTTTTCTAAGAAGTCGCGATAAATGAGCGGCAGTTCTGTCACACACTTCACAAATCATGCCTGCGGGTTCCTGTAGCAGCGACCCAGCCTCTCCATAAGAGTCCGCGCGTGATTTTGTGGCGCACAAAGCCATATCTGCTTCGGCTACGTTGGATTCAGGGACGAGCAGTGTTCCCCGCTATCAGTTCAGATCAATTCAAAGGACAACACTGATGATGAAAATCAGTAATATCGACGCGCGCCGGCGCATCGCCGGGATCAGCGCAGGCCTGCTCGCCGGGGGCCTGGCCATGGGGATCTCTGGGGCGCCATCGGCGGTCGCAGCACCAGACTGCAGCCCCGCGGGTGTGAACACCACCGTTTCCTCGGCGACCGGCGCGGCGCAGCAATATCTTGCCGCGCATCCTGACGCCAACCAGGTCGTAATGGCTGCCTACGGCCAGCCCCGCCCGCAGGCGGCGTCCGACCTTCGCAGCTATTTCACGTCGCATCCCAACGAGTACTACGACCTGCGCGGCGTTCTGGCTCCGATTGGCGACACTGAACGGCAATGCAATGTGACGGCGCTGCCACCGAATCTGGAGTCGGCCTACCGCGAATTCATGGCTGGCTGATTCTGCTCGCAACGACCCGCCACGATGGTGTGGCGGGTCGTTCCGCTTTGCGGAATAACAGATTTGTTTGACCTCCTTGTGCTGTCCGTCCGGGGGTTCGACGTGGGGCAAGTAGCGCTGGTCCGTGGTGGCCAAAGCCCTAGGCCAGAACCGGGCTTTTGGGGCAAGCTGGAAGCATGGCTGCCTACATCGCCGAGGCCGGCGAATTCACCCGCGACACCAAGTACATCGACACCCGGATCACCGCCGACGGCCGCGACGGCTATCCGGTGGAACCAGACCGGTACCGGCTGGTCGTCGCTCGCGCCTGCCCGTGGGCCAATCGCGCGATCATCGTCCGGCGGCTGCTCGGACTGGAAAGCGTTCTGTCCATTGGGTTTTGCGGGCCAACCCATGACAAGCGGAGCTGGACTTTCGATCTCGATCCCGGGGGCGTCGACCCGGTGCTGAGCATCCCCCGGTTGCAGGACGCGTATTTCGCGCGGTTCCCGGACTATCCGAAAGGCATCACCGTCCCCGCGATCGTCGACGTGCCGTCCGGAGCCGGTGGTCACCAACGACTTCCCGCAGATGACCCTGGATCTGTCGACCGAGTGGACGGCCTACCACCGTGACGGTGCACCGCAGCTGTATCCCGAGCCGCTGCGCGACGAGATCGACGATGTCGGCAAGCGGATCTACACCGAAATCAACAACGGCGTGTACCGGTGCGGTTTCGCCGGCTCCCAGCAGGCCTACGACGCGGCGTACGACCGGTTGTTCACCGCGCTGGACTGGTTGAGCGATCGGCTGGCAAGGCAGCGGTACCTTGTCGGCGACACGATCACCGAAGCCGATGTCCGGCTGTTCACCACACTGGCCCGCTTCGATCCCGTCTACCACGGCCACTTCAAGTGCAACCGGAGCAAGCTCACCGAGATGCCGGTGTTGTGGGCTTACGCGCGAGACCTGTTCCAGACCCCGGGTTTTGGCGACACCATCGACTTCGTCCAGATCAAGCAGCACTACTACATCGTGCATGCCGACATCAACCCGACGCGGATCGTGCCGAAGGGCCCGGAGCTGGCGAACTGGTTGACACCGCATGGCCGGGAAGCGTTGGGCGGCAGTCCTTTCGGCGATGGCACCCCCCTGGTCCGACGCTCGACGGCGAACACGTCCCTACCGGTCACGGCGCTTAGCGGCTGGTGCCGAGACCGGTTCGGACCGACCATTCGCGCGTGGGGAACATCGTGCACCTCGTCCGGACGGGTCGCTGCACCACCGTCGAGCAGCTGCACGGCCATTCCGCTCAGCTTGCCGCCCTGCGTGGATCGACGGTGGGAATGGTGACCGCGAGCCGGCTGCCCGGTCGGTAGAACGTCGTCGCGGGTATGGCGGAGTCCTCGTACACCCGCAATAACCACCAGGGCGCCCGCCCGATCGACGGTGGCACCGAAAGTTGCACGGGGTCACGGGAATTCACCGGGAGCTCGCCCTCGGTCTCCGGGATGTCGCAGTCGGTCAGGTTGAGCACGTTGCAGTAGCGGTAGGGGCCAACCCGGGTCAGGTGGCCGTGTGAGTACGCGCTGATCTCGGGGCGCTGCGGACCGTGCTCACGCACCAGCGCCCACGCGCCGACGCCGGCGGCGACCGATGCCACACCGCGATCGCGAGCAGCACGGCGACCGCGGGCTTACCCGTGGACTTCACTGTCGGGGCACCGCCGCGGTGGCATGGCCGCTGCGCTCACCTTCCTGCTCGACCATCACCGGCCGGTTGCCGCCGAGGCCCGGGATCAACGAATCGCCGTGGAAGCTGACCACCGTCTGCGCCAAGCCCAGAATCAGCACCGACTCGACAACGCTGAAGCCGACCCACAGGTCGGTGTAGAGCAGCACACCTAATGCGCCGCCGAGCACCCAGGCCATTTGCAGCGTCGACTCCGAACGCCCGAACGCCGACGCGCGCGATTCCTCGGGCAAGTCGTCCTGCAACGACGCATCGAGGGCCGCCTTGGCGATCGCGCTCGACCCCGACGTGACCAGGGTGGCGATCGCGGCCATCAGCAGGTTGCCGGCCACCGCCGCGGCCAGCGCAATACCGGTCACCGCCAGCGTGCAGCGCACCACCAGAACGGCGGGCCGGCCCAGCCGCAGCCGCGCACTGGCGAAGTTGCCGGCGAAGTTGCCGACGGCCGCGGCTGCGCCGATCAAGCCCAGCATGCCCAGCTGCACCCAGCTGTTGGCCTGATGGGCCTTGGCGACGAACGCCGGATACAGGAACAGGAACCCGACCATCACCTTGATCGTGCAGTTGCCCCACAGCGCGGTGATGATGTTGCGGCCCAACGGTTGTCGAAGTGCACCACTTGCCCGGCGTACTTCGTCGGGCCAATTGCGGCGGCGCCGACCCTGGCGGTAGCTCAGGGTGGCGGGGACTTCGCCCGCGGTTACCTCGACCCAGCGCGGAATCCGCATGGACAGCCACGCGCCGGCCACGGTGACAGCGATGACGACGAACAACGCTCCAGGCAACTGGAACAGACGGTCGCAGCCGTATTCGATTGCGCCGGCAATACCGCCGCCGACGATGGTGCCGCCCAGCAAGCCCGAACATGGTCAACCGGGAATTCACTCGAACCAGGTCGATCGTCGGCGGCATCACCCGCGGCGTCACCGCGCTGCGCAGCACGCTGAACGATTTCGACAGCACCATCATGGCCAGCGCGCAGGGGTACAGCACCCAGGACGGGAAGCCGCCGGTGGCGGCGTCGTAGCTGTCGATCAAGACCACCGCCAGGACGGTGCGCAGCGCGAATGACGCTGCCAATGCGACGCGGCGGCCGTGCTGCAGCCGGTCGAGTGCGGGACCGATCAGCGGCGCGATCACCGCGAACGGCGCGATGGTGATCAGCAGGTAGAGCGCGACCTTGTCTTTGCTTTCCGCGGTGGCCGCGGCGAAGAACAGCGTGTTGGCCAGCGCGACGGCCATCGCGGCGTCGGTCGCGAAGTTGGCCACCACCGGCCAGGTCAGCGCCGTCAGCCCGGATTTGTCGGCGCCGTCGGCGGTAGCGGCCCGGTGCACCATCGAGTACATCCGCGAACCCATCTCGCGGCTGCGCTGGGCTGCGGCACGCGTGACGGTCACCCGCTCACTACTGCCGGAACCGGCGCGAGGCGGCTCGTTACGAGGCTCGGTGCCCGGCTCGCGATTCAGCGGCGGCAGGTACCGATTGGAGCTGGGCATCGGCGGCGGTCGTTGCGGCCGGCGGTGATCGGGCTCGTCGGCCGGGTAGTTGGCCATGCCGGGATGCTCGGCCTTCGAGCCCGTGCGACCACGCCGGCCGGGAGCCGAACCCGGGTGCTCGCGGCGCCGTCCAGACATACGTCGATTCTCACCCATGGTGGCTGTGGCCGTGCGCAGGCGACCGGTGTGGCCGAGCGTCCCAATCGTGCGGCACAATCAGAGGCCCATGGAAACAACGGACGACACGACCGGATCGACCACGCAGGCGGCTACGGCGACCACGACGGAGTGGTCGCCCGAATTGGCGACGGTCCTGACTGGTGCTGTCGAGCTGGCGCGGACGGCGATCATCGAGCACAGCGGCGACGACACGGTAGGCGACTACCTGGGCGTCGGTTACGAAGATCCCACCAGCGCCACCCACCGATTCCTCGCCCGCCTGCCCGGCTACCAGGGCTGGCAATGGGCGGTCGTGGTGGCCAGTTATCCCGGTGCCGACCATGCCACGGTCAGCGAGGTGGTGCTGGTACCCGGGCCCGACTCGTTGCTGGCCCCGGAGTGGGTGCCTTGGGACCAGCGGGTCCGGCCCGGCGACCTGAGTCCCGGCGATCTGTTGGCGCCGCTGGTGGACGACCTGCGGCTGGTGCCCGGTTACATGTCCTCGGGCGACCCGCAGGTTGACGAGACCGCCGCCGAGATCGGGCTGGGCCGACGCACGGTGATGAGTGCCTGGGGCCGCGCCGAGGCCGCGCAGCGCTGGCACGACGGCGACCACGGCCCCCGTGCGCAGATGGCGCAGTCCACCAAGCGCGTCTGCCGCGATTGCGGGTTCCTCCTGCCGCTCGCCGGTTCGCTGGGGACGATGTTCGGGGTGTGCGGCAACGAGATGTCGGCCGACGGATCCATCGTCGACTTCGAGTACGGTTGCGGCGCGCATTCGGACACTCCCGCTCCGGCGGGTAGCGGCTCGCCGATGTACGACCCCTACGACGACGGCGTGCTCGACATCAGCGAGGCACCCGCGGCGCCCAGTGAGCCACCGGCGGAAGCCAGCGAGCCACCGGCGGAAGCCGGCGATGTACTCGCGGAGCCGAGTGAGCCACCGGCGGAAGCGTGATGTACCGAAGCGAGGCACCGGCGGAGTCGAGTGAGGCACCGGCGGAAGCCGGCGAAATGCCTACAGAGGCCGGCGAGATACCCGCGGAGCAGAGCGAACCACCCGCCGAGCCGAGCTAACTGTTCTCGGCGGCGGCTTTGATCTTGGCCAGCGAGGCGTTCATGCCGTCGACGAGTTCCCGCTCGAAGTTCGTCGTCCCGCCCATGAACCTGTTCACGGCCATGCCGGACACCGGTTTGACGCCGTTCTCGGCGTGCCGGCTCTCGATCACCCTGGTGCCTTCCGGGATCGGCTGCAGTTCGTAGCTCCAGACCGTGTTGTTGGTGTTGACCCGGAACGCCAGCTTCTGGTCGGGAATCACCTCGAGCACCGTGGCTGTCGTCGGCCAGAACAACAGGTTGCGGCGATTGAGATTGACGGTGCGGGTGCCTGGACGCACTGGGCCTAATGCCCGCATCAAGCGGCACTGCGGACTCCACTGCGGCATTCGGCGGAAATCACTGACCAGCGCCCAGACCGTCGAGACGGGTGCCTTGATATCGACTTGGGCTTGCAAGAGCGGCGCCACCATGACAAAACCTCCTAGTTCGTGCGCTGTGTTGTCAGTCCGGTTTGGGCGCCACGCGCGCCCCGGCGGGCGGCAGCCCGCTGCCACAAGAAAATTGAGGTGCCCAGGACCCCGACTCCGAGGCCGGCCACGCTCAGCGGTCGCCAGGTGGCCAGGCTGGGTGTGAGGAATACCACCACCGCCGTCACCAGCCAGGCCAGGGCGCCGATGGCGATGATCGGCCACGGGTCCAGCAGCACGGCGGGTAGCGGCGGTGGCTCAATGCTCTTGCCAGGCTCGACGGACATCGAGATCAAGATAGCCTGTGGCGTCCTCTCTCGGTGATTCGTGGTTAACGTTCCGGCGTTCTGTCGTAACGTTCGCGCTGTGATCGATAGCGAAAGCCGGTTGGCCAGCGACCTGTCGTTGGCGGTGATGCGGCTAGCCCGGCAGCTGCGGTTTCGCCGTCCGCAGTCCCCGGTGTCGCTGTCGCAGCTGTCTGCGCTGGCGACGTTGGCCAACTTCGGCCCGATGACGCCGGGTGCCCTGGCGATTCGGGAACGGGTTCGCCCGCCGTCCATGACGCGGGTGATCGCCTCGCTGGCCGAATTGGGCTTCGTGGACCGTGTCGCACACCCCGACGACGGCCGTCAGGTGCTGGTGTCGGTATCCGAAGCCGGCGCCGAGCTGATGGAGGCCGAGCGCAGGGCCAGTCAAGAGTGGCTCACGCAGCGACTGGAGACCTTAGGAGCCGGCGAACGCGACACCCTGCGCGTGGCGGCCGACCTGATCTTGGCACTGGTCGACGAAAGCCCTTGACCGACAAAGATTTTGACTACACCCCTGACAGTGACGGTGTGGTCGTCTGCGATATCGACGATCCCGACGATGTGCGGCTGGACAACTTCCGGAATCTGAACAGCATCGACCGAAGGCCGGACCTGCCCAGCGGCAAGGGCCTGGTGATCGCCGAGGGTGTGCTGGTCGTGCAGCGCATGCTGGCATCGCCGTTTACGCCGTTGGCTTTTCTCGGCACCGACCGTCGACTCGCCGAGCTCAAGGCGGATCTGGCCGGGAGCGCCGCGCCTTACTACCGCGTCTCAGCGGAGGTGATGGCGCAGGTGGTCGGCTTTCACCTCAACCGGGGGGTGCTTGCCGCGGCGCGTCGGGCCCCCGAGCGCACTGTCGCGGACGTGATCGACGGCGCCCGGACCGTGGCCGTGCTCGAGGGAGTCAACGATCACGAGAACCTGGGCTCGATCTTCCGCAACGCGGCCGGGCTCGACGTCGACGCCGTCGTGTTCGGCAGTGGCTGCGCCGATCCGCTGTACCGGCGTGCGGTGCGCGTTTCGATGGGGCATGCGCTGCTGGTGCCGTTTGCCCGCGCGGCGGACTGGCCGAACGACTTGAAGGCACTGCAGCAGAACGGGTTTCGGCTGCTGGCGATGACTCCGGATTCCGGCTCCACCACACTGTCGGCGGCGATGACGACGGTGCGTGACGAGCGGGTCGCGATCCTGGTCGGCGCCGAAGGGCCCGGCCTGAGTCACGCCGCAATGAAAGCGAGCGATCTGCGGGTGCGCATCCCGATGTCGCGCGGCACCGATTCGCTCAATGTCGCCACTGCGGCGGCGCTGGCGTTCTACGAGCGGGCTAGGCTCGGCTGATGGCCGACGAATCCACGCCCTGGGCAACGGGTTTGACCGTTGCCGGGTTCGTCGCCACAGCCACCGCGGTAGCTGTGGTGGTGCTCAGTCTGGGCCTGATCCGGGTGCACCCGATGCTGGCCGTCGGGCTGAATGTCGTTGCGGCCGGCGGCCTGGCGCCGACGCTGTGGGGATGGCGGCACACGCCGGTGCTGCGGTGGCTGGTGCTGGGGGCAGGAGTGGGCGTGACGGGTGCGTGGCTGGCGTTGGTCGCGATGGCCCTTTAACGCTGTCCGCTGGAGCGAACGCCCAGCAGCACGTCTTCCCACGCCGGTACCGGCGGCTTGGTGCGGCGGCTGCGCGTCGGCTCGGCCTTGGGCTCCGCCGCCGGAGTCTCGACGGTCGCGGGTTCGGGCGCGGGCGCGGGCTCGGGCTCGTCGAAATCGAGTTGGGCGAGCGGCGCCACCGGCCGCAGCAGCGGACGGTCGAAGTTCGGATCGATCAGCTCACTGGCCGGGTCGTCCACCGCGGTGACCGTTCCGCCGTGCGAGCCCGGGCAGAACCGGAAATGCGCGAGGTTGTCCGACCGACCGGCCTTCCAACCCAGCTGAACAGTCCAACGGCCGTCCTCGTTGCGCCAGGCGTCCCATGTTGTGCTGTCCGGGTTCAGGCCACGCGCCATCAGCGACGAGGTGATCGTCTCCAACAATGTCAGCACCGACGGGCCGTCGGTGAGCACCGGATGGGCGGCGGTTGCCAGCTCGGCGGCACGGGCGCGCTCCAGCAACACCGGGTGGGCGAACCGCTCAACTCGTGCGATATCCACCCCCGCAGACTCGGCAAGCTGCTCGACCGAAGCACCCGCCCGGATGCGGGACTGAATCTCCTTGGGACGCAACATGCTGTTGACCTCGATGTCGATATGGGTTTGATTCACCCGGGCCCCGTCGCCGCGCACCGCCGCACGCAACCGGTCGTCGACGCGGATCATGTACTTGTCGGCGGGGTTGTCACCCTCGCAGATGATGTGTTTGCCGTCGAGATCGAGTCCGACGATCTTGAGTTCCCGCATGGTGTCTCCTCGCAGGCTCCTCGCAGACCAGCGCGTCAGGCCTGTCAAGGGCGAACTCTACTCAGGCGCGCGCCACAACCGGGCTGGACACGCCGTGATACCTGGGGGTTTTTCGATGTGCTTGCTAGAGCCGCTCGACGACCCAGTCGATGCATTCGGTGAGCGCGCTGACGTCGTCAGGCTCGACGGCGGGGAACATCGCGACCCGGAGCTGGTTACGTCCGAGTTTGCGGTACGGCTCCACGTCGACGATGCCGTTGGCCCGCAATACCTTCGCCACCGCCGCGGCGTCGACGTCGTCGTTGAAGTCGATCGTGCCCACTACTTGGGAGCGCAGCTTGGGGTCTGCGACGAACGGCGTCGTGTACGGGCGGTCCTGTGCCCAGGTGTACAGCCGCCCCGAGGAGTCGGCAGTGCGCTTGACGGCCCAATCCAGTCCGCCGTTGGCCACCAGCCAGTCGAGCTGCTCGGCCAGCAGCACCAGCGTCGCGATCGCCGGAGTGTTGTAGGTCTGGTTCTTGAGGCTGTTGTCCACCGCGATCGGCAGCGACAAAAAGTCGGGCACCCATCGGTTCGACGCGGCGATGGCCTCGATCCGGCTCAGCGCCGCCGGGCTCAGGATCGCCAGCCACAGGCCGCCGTCGCTGGCGAAGTTCTTCTGCGGTGCGAAGTAGTAGGCGTCGGTGTCGGAGATGTCGACCGGCAGACCGCCGGCGCCGGACGTGGCGTCGATGACGACCAGCGCATCGCCGGCGTCGCGCGGCCGCGCGACGGGCACCGCGACACCCGTCGAGGTTTCGTTGTGCGCCCAGGCGATCACGTCGACGGAGGGATCGCCCTGCGGCTCGGGCGCACTGCCGGGATCGGCCTTGACGATGATCGGGTCGCCGGTGAACGGATTCTTGGCCACACACGACGCGAATTTGGAGCTGAATTCGCCGTAGCTCAGGTGCAGGGACCGCTTGTCGATCAGCCCGAACGCCGCGGCGTCCCAGAACGCCGTCGCCCCGCCGTTGCCGAGCACCACCTCGTAGCCGTCGGGCACCGAGAAGAATTCACGCAGCCCGCTGCGCACCCGGCCGACCAGATCCTTGACCGGCGCCTGCCGATGCGACGTGCCAAAAAGCGCGGCTGCGCTGGTGGAAAGGGCCTGCAGTTGTTCGGGTCGGACCTTCGACGGGCCGGATCCAAAGCGTCCGTCGCCGGGTTTGATGTTGTCGGGGAGCGTGAGCTGGTCAGCCATACTCACCAGGTTAGTGACCCGCCTGAGGCCGACATTCAGGCGGTAGGGACCCTCGATATCGATGTGAAATAGGTCACAGTGCACATATGTTCACGGATGGGCCACACTGCCCGTTTGGGGTCTAGTAAGTTCCCGATACCTTCGGTACTGTGTTGGACATAGCACGTCCAAATGTAAACCTCATTGGGGAGGCCAGAGCATGGCTCAGACGGGAACCGCCGAAAAGCGGGCACGGACCAAGTTGGTGCGCCGCTGGCGCAGCAACATGGAGGTTCGGGACGACCCCAAGTACGTGGAGATGCTGAACACGCTGTCCGAGGGGTCAGTGCGGCGCAACTTCAACCCGTACACCGACATCGACTGGAACTCGCCGGAGTTCGCGGTCACCGAGAACGACCCGCGCTGGATTCTCCCGAAGACCGACCCGCTGGGCCGGCACTCCTGGTACCAGTCGCAGCCGGTCGACCGTCAGATCGAGATCGGCATGTGGCGTCAGGCCAACGTGGCCAAGGTCGGTCTGCACTTCGAGTCGATCCTCATTCGTGGCCTGATGGAGTACGCGTTCTGGGTGCCCAACGGCTCACCGGAATACCGGTACTGCTTGCACGAAGCGGTCGAAGAGTGCAACCACACCATGATGTTCCAGGAGATGGTGAACCACATCGGCGCCGACGTGCCCGGTATGCCGCGGATGCTGAAGTGGATTCAGCCGTACATTCCGTTGGCGGCAGGTCCGCTGCCGATCCCGTTCTGGTTCGGCATCCTGGCCGGCGAAGAGCCCATCGACCACACCCAGAAGAACGTGCTGCGTGAGGGCAAGGAACTGCACCCGATCATGGAGCGGGTGATGGCGATCCACGTGGCCGAGGAGGCTCGCCACATCTCGTTTGCGCACGAGTATCTGCGTAAGCGCGTTCCGAACCTGCCGCGCCGCAAGCGTTTCTGGCTCTCGCTGTACGTGCCGCTGACTATGCGGATTCTGTGTTCGGCGATTGTGGTGCCGCCCAAGGCTTTCTGGCGGGAGTTCGACATTCCGCGTTCGGTCCGCAAAGAGGTGTTCTTCTCCTCGCCGGAGTCGCGTCAGATGCTGCGGGACATGTTCGGTGACGTCCGGATGCTGTGTCGCGACACAGGTTTGATGAACCCGTTGGCCAAGCTGATCTGGCGGATCTGCAAGATCGACGGTAAGCCGTCGCGCTACCGCAGCGAGCCGCAGCGCCAGCACCTCGTGGTCGCACCGGCTGCCTAAGAAGATTCGGTCTATATGCCGCACGTTATTACCCAGTCGTGCTGTAGCGACGGGTCTTGTGTCTACGCCTGTCCGGTGAACTGTATTCACCCGTCGCCGGACGAGCCGGGCTTCGCCACTGCCGAGATGCTGTACATCGATCCGGTGGCGTGTGTGGACTGCGGCGCGTGTGTGAGTGCCTGCCCGGTGGGTGCGATCGCGCCCGACGCCCGGCTGACAACCGAGCAACTGCCGTTCATCGCGCTCAACGCGTCGTACTATCCGGACCGCCCGGCCGGCGAGAAGCTGCCGCCGACATCCAAATTGGCGCCGGTGATTCCGGCACCGGAGGTTCGCGGCAATCATGACGGTCCGCTGACGGTGGCTATCGTGGGTTCGGGGCCGGCCGCGATGTACGCCGCCGACGAACTGCTCACCCAACACGGCGTTCGGGTCAATGTCTTCGAAAAGCTACCCACCCCTTATGGATTGGTACGTGCCGGGGTGGCGCCGGACCATCAGACCACCAAACGGGTGACGCAGCTCTTCGACCGGATCGCCCGTCGCCGCGAATTCCGGTTCTACCTCAATGTCGAAGTCGGCAAGCACCTGAGCCACGACGACTTGCTGGCCCATCACCACGCGGTCATCTACGCATCGGGTGCGCCCAACGATCGCCGATTGGATATCGAGGGGATGGAT
This sequence comes from uncultured Actinomycetota bacterium, assembly GCA_963815995.1. Classification (GTDB taxonomy): domain Bacteria; phylum Actinomycetota; class Actinomycetes; order Mycobacteriales; family Mycobacteriaceae; genus Mycobacterium. The sequence goes on along the minus strand of CAWFIR010000015.1, from coordinate 11,204 downwards.
CTGCCCGGCACCGGAACTGCCACGGAGTTAGTGGCATGGATCAACGGCCACCCCGATTTCACTGATCTGCCAGTCGATCTCGGGCACGAGCGGGTCATCGTCATCGGCAACGGCAACGTCGCATTAGACGTGGCCCGCGTGCTCAGCGCCGACCCGGACGAGCTGGCCCACACCGACATCTCCGACCACGCGCTGGCTGCACTTCGGGCGTCACGGGTGCAGGAGGTCGTCATCGTCGCCCGCCGAGGACCCGAGCATTCGGCGTTCACCCTGCCGGAGTTGATCGGGCTGACGACCACCGCCGAGGTCGTTCTTTCGGGCGTGGACCGCGAAGCGGTGCTGCGCGACCTTGCCACCGTCACCGACCCCTTGACGAGGCAGAAGCTGGAGATCCTGAGCACGCTCGGCGACGCGTCGACGGCGGCGGGTCCCACGGCGCGGCCGCGGATCCGGCTGGCCTATAACCTGACGCCGCAGCGTATTTCGGGGGAACAGCGAGCCACCGGGATGGAGTTCGTCGTCACCGGCACCGGCGAGGTGCAGACGATCGAGGCCGGGCTGGTGTTGACCTCGATCGGCTACCACGGCAAGGCGATCAAAGATCTGCCGTTCGACGACAAGGCGGGCGTGGTCCCGAACGACGGCGGCCGCGTCACTCATCCGGACTCGGACCAGCCTGTCGACGGCGCCTACGTGGCGGGCTGGATCAAGCGCGGGCCCGACGGGGTTCATCGGCACCAACAAATCGTGTGCGCTGCAAACGGTTCAGCGGCTGGTGGACGATTACAACGCGGGCACGCTACGCAACCCGATCGGCAAGCCGTCGGCGCTGGACAAGCTCGTCCGGCAGCGCCAGTCCGACGTCGTCGATGCCGCCGGCTGGCGGGCGATCGACGCCGCCGAAGTGGCCCGCGGCGAAAGCAGCGATCGGCCGCGCAACAAGTTCACCTCGGTAACCGAGATGCTCGACGTCGCGGCCGCCGCGCCGACGCCTCCGCTGCACCGCAGGCTGGCCGATCGGCTGCGCGAACTTGCTGACCGCTAGCCGCTGCCCACGGCCGCCGCGATCTCGTCCATGCTGACCTCGCGGACGGGCTGACCCAGCGACCACTGGTGGCCGAACGGGTCGCGGACCATGCCGTAGCGGTCGCCCCAGAACTGGTCGTCGAGCGGCATGACCACGGTGGCGCCGGCGTCGAGTGCCCGTTGGAACTTGGCGTCGACATCGGTCACCGTCAGGTGGATGGTCACCGGGGTGCCGCCCAGCGACGTCGGGGTCATCGACTTTCCGCCGGACATCTCCGGGAAGTCGTCGTTGAGCATCACCAGAAAGCCGTTGATGCGCACGGCGGCGTGGATCAGCTTGCCGTCGGGGCGGGGTACTCGGCCGATCTCGACCGCGTCAAAAGCCTTGACGTAGAAGTCGATCGCTGCGGCGGCGTCGTCAACGACGAGGTGGGGGGACAGTGCGGGTTCGACGGCGATTGCCATCAGTGCCTCCTTGGTGTCGGTGTATGGCCCGAGGCGGGCCTACGGGGTTTGACTCGATTGGCGATGCAATCTCATCACTGCCCACCGACAAGGAAGGCGTTTGCGGCGGTCAGGCCGTGACGACCTCGTTCCAGCCCTCGACGGACTCCGGGCTGCGCGGCCCGGGGCCGACGTAGATCGCCGCTGGACGGACCAGCTTGCCCAGCCTCTTCTGCTCGAGGATGTGCGCGCACCACCCGGCGGTACGGCCGCAGGTGAACATCGCCGGCATCATCCGCGCCGGCACCTGTGCGAAGTCCAGGATCACCGCGGCCCAGAACTCGACGTTGGTCTCGATCGCCCGGTCCGGCCGCCGCTCCCGCAGCTCAGCAAGCGCGGCCTGCTCGACGGCGGCCGCCACCTCGTAGCGCGGTGCGCCCAACCGCTTGGCGGTGGCCCGCAGGACGCGTGCCCGCGGATCCTCGGCGCGGTATACCCGGTGGCCGAAGCCCATCAGCTTCTCGTGGCGGTCCAGGATGCCCTTGACCAGAGCGCGGGCGTCACCGGTGCGCTCGACCTCTTCGAGCATCGGCAGCACCCGGGCCGGCGCACCGCCGTGCAGCGGGCCGCTCATCGCGCCGACGGCCCCCGACAGCGAGGCCGCCACGTCGGCGCCGGTGGAGGCGATCACCCGCGCGGTGAATGTCGAGGCGTTCATGCCGTGCTCGGCGGCCGAAACCCAGTAGGCGTCGACGGCCTCAACGTGCCTGGGATCCGGCTCGCCCTGCCACCGCGTCATGAAACGCTCTGTGACCGTTGAGCATTCATCGATAATCCGCTGAGGTATCGCGGGCTGGTAGATGCCGCGGGCCGATTGCGCGACGTACGACAACGCCATCACCGAAGCGCGGGCCAACTGGTCGCGAGCGGTGTTCTCGTCGATGTCGAGCAGCGGCTGGAACCCCCAGATCGGGGCCAGCATCGCCAGGCCGGCCTGTACGTCGACGCGCACATCGCCGCTGTGAATCGGCAGCGGGAACGGCTCGGCCGGCGGCAGTCCATGGCCGAATTTTCCGTCCACCAGCAAAGCCCACACGTCGCCGAAAGTGACGTGCTGGCCGACCAGGTCTTCGATGTCGACACCGCGGTAGCGCAGGGCGCCACCGTCCTTGTCGGGCTCGGCGATTTCAGTGGTGAATGCCACCACGCCTTCGAGTCCGGCAACGAAATTCTCCGGGATCTTGTCCGAGGTGACAGTCATGACCGAATTCTCCCACGCGAGCGCGGGCCGGTTGCTACCGGTCGGTAACTCGCTTTCGCGGGCTCTCAACTGCCGATGCGGCTCGTAGCGTGCGGCATGCTTCGTGAAGCCGCGTTGGTGACACCCGGGCGGACCTACGCCGAAAAGCGTTGTATGGCCCGGGTATGAGTTGTATGGCCCGGGTATGAATGGTGTCGAAGTTGACGACGCGCGCGCGGCGAGTGCGCGTGGGCGCCGCCAGGGGTTGCGGCGCCCAGTTGTCGGTCCCGATGTCCACGACGCGGCAGGCGGCGGGATAATAAATCCTCGATGCCACAATGTGATTGAGCTTCTACACATTCCCGGCCATGGCCGGCCCCGGTACACACGGCTAGTTGTTCGTCGGTGGTGGTTGGGGCTGGAAGGGCTCATACCACCACCAGTTGGCGCGCTCGCCGGTAGGTCCTGGGCAGGGCGCTACCGCGGGCGGGGGTTGAGTTGGTGGGTGCGCCAGCGGTCCCGGGCTCAGTGATCGGCCGGCGTTGTCGGTGACGACGAGGGCGGATGCGGGTCCGGTGATGGTGATCACGCCACGATGGTGCAATCGGTGATGATAGGGGCATAGCAGCACCAGGTTGGCCAGCTCAGTGGGTCCGCCGTCTTCCCAGTGCCGGATGTGGTGGGCGTGCAGGCCACGGGTGGCGCCACAGCCGGGAACGACGCACATGCGATCGCGATACTCCAGCGCGCGACGAAGCCGCCGGCTGATCAGGCGGGTCGCCCGGCCCGCACCAATGGGCTCGCCGTGACGTTCGAACCAAACTTCACACGTGGCATCACAGGTCAGGAATCGCTGTTCGGCGTCGGTGAGCAGTGGACCCAGATGCAGGGCGGCAGCGCGCTGCTCAACGTCGACATGCACCACCACGGTCGTGTGCTGCCCGTGTGGACGGCGGGCCGCCTCGGCATCCCATCCAGCCTCGACCAGACGCAGAAATGCCTCGGCGGTGCCAGGCAACGGGGGCCGCCGATCGGAACCGCCCGCGCCATCGCCGTGATCGTGGTTCCATTCGGCGATCAACGCATCACGATGAGAAGCCAAGGCGGCGTCGAACTTCGCAGCGTCCTGGCGACCGAGCGTGATCCGGTAGCAGCTGCCCTGCTCGGTAGTAGTCGTGGTGATCGAGCGTTCGGGCTCTTGCCGAGGTTCGGGTTCGGGTCGCGGTTCCATCGTGACCGCGGTGCGTAGCTGATTGACCGACGCGCAGGCCGCCAGCTGCGCGTAGTGCTCATCGGATCCCTGGCCTGCCCGCGCCGCGATAACGCCCACCTGATCCAGCGACAGGCGGCCCTCTCGCATGCCTTGGGCGCAGCGTGGGAACTCCTTCAGCCGACCCGCGATGGTGGTGATCGTGTGGGCGTTTGCCGGCGAGCAACCCGTCTTCCAGGCCACCAATGCAGGCACCGACCGCGCACCGGTGGCACCCCACAATTGGTCGCGATCGATCTCGGCGACGATCTCAACGATGCGCCCATCGATTGCGTTGCGCTGACCGGTCAATTCCGCCAGCTCCTCGAACAACACCTCAAGACGCTCGCGAGGACTGACCAGCACGGCGCCAGCGGATGCGGTCGAAGACATGACGTCATCATCGCAGCCACCTCCGACAAATTCCGGGCGTCCGATCGCCGATGCTGAACGCGAGTAGCGTTGACGCGATGGCGGGACCCGACAACGAGCACCTGGCGGCAATGCGCAAAGAGTACGGATCCCGGGAGCGGGACGGCAGCCCCGACCTCGACGTCGATTGGCTCGACGATGGCTGGCTTGCCTTGTTGCGCAAATGGATTGGCGAAGCCGAGCGCGGGGGCGTCGCCGAACCCAACGCGATGGTATTGGCCACCGTCAACGCGGGCAGACCGGTCAGCCGGTCGGTGCTCTGCAAGGGCGTCGACGAAGACGGAATCACCTTCTTCACCAACTACGACTCGGCCAAGGGCGACGAGTTGGCCGCGACGCCGTATGCGTCGGCGACCTTCCCGTGGTACCTGCTGAACAGGCAGTTCCATATCCGAGGGCCGGTGACGAAGGTCGATCCGCAGGACACCGAAGACTACTGGTCGAAGCGCCCGCGTGGCTCGCAACTGGGCGCGTGGGCGTCACACCAGTCGCAAGTGATCGGCTCCCGCGCCGCGTTGGTCGATCAGCTGGCCGAGGTGACGGCGCGCTTCGCCGATTTCGAGCACGTACCGGTGCCGCCGAACTGGGGCGGCTACCGCATCGCGCCCGACGAGATGGAATTCTGGCAGGGCCGAGAAGACCGGCTGCACAACCGAATTCGTGTGGTCGGTGGAAGCGTCGAACGCCTGCAGCCCTAGGGAGAAGGCGGCCGATCGAGCTCGTCGAACCTTGCGAGGGCGGCGTCGAGGTCTGCCTCGTCGAACAGCTCACCGTGCTTGACCAAGCCGCCTGCGATCGTCAAAAGTAGGATCATCCGCCACTCCGCGTCGAAGCCCTCTCGCGACGACCCGTCAAGCCGATGGGTGAGAACAGCTCCCGCGTCGCTTATCCGAGGCACGGCCTCGATGTACATCTTGATGTCCGGGGTGAGATCCCACCCCGCACGCAAGTACGCGGTCAGACCATCGCCTGCGAACGTTGTGCGCGCCCTGTGGTCAACGGTAGCCCAATCCGATGTCTTCGGCGGTAGCTCGTGCCTGTTGAGAGTGGCGTAAGCATTCGTGATGAACGTCCATACGGGCGAGTACGCAGCCGCTTCGCCGGCGAGGTACCGGGCATCGAGTTCCCCGAAGGCAGCGTCGATGTCGTTGGCGTCGAACGCTATGAACGCTGTGATCCGATCTTCGGCGTCGATCTCGACGAGCTGGAGGAAGTCGACGTGGAACGGGTCGGGTTCCCCATGGCCGCGGGAGTATCGGGCACGGGCGAGGGCGAGACGCCCTCCGCGGGTGGCTATGGCATCTGATGTCGCATTCGTGATCTCGACGTCGGTGACTGCCCGCAAGTCTTCGATCAATGCATCCCGACCGGGTCTGCTGCCGCCGCCCACGACAGGGCGGCGATCGTCGCTGTAAAGGTCGGCCGTCAGCATGTCCGCGATCGCGTCCCAGTTACAGGTGGCGAAATGCGCTTGGAACCGTTCGTACACTTGGCTTGCCGCATTTTCCAGTCGCGGTGCCTGCGGGTGTAGTTCATCGAAGCGGGCGAGCGCGGCGTCGAGGTCTGTCTCGTCGAAAAGCTCAGAACGGCTTATCCGGTCGCCTTCGACAGCCAAGAGCTGGATCATCCGCCACTCGGCTTCGAAGCCTTCCCGCGAGGTCCCATGCAGTTCACGGGTTATGACCGCTCCGAGGCTGCTGAGTCGATGCACCGCCTCGATATGGATGCTGAGATCTGGCGTGATGTTCCACACTTCGCGGATTAATGCGGATTGATCACTCGTGTCGGCTGTTATGAGACGTCGGTGGTCGATGGTGACCCAGTCCGTCGTGGGTATTTCATTCCGGTTGAACGCGGCGTTAAACCGCGTGATAACCGACCACGTGTGCGCGTAGGCGGACGCTTCGCCGGCGAGGTATCGGGCCTCGAGTTCTTCCATGGCAGCGTCGATGTCGTCAGGATCGAACACGACCTTTGCCGCGCCACGGTTGTCGGCGTCGATCTCGAGGATGCTGAGCGCCTCGGTGTAGAACGCATCGGGCCGCTGGTCTCGGCCCGACATGCGGGAACGAGTGAGGGCGAGGCGCTCGCCGCGGGTCGCAATGACTGTCGACGCAATATGTGCGACCCCGAGGTCGGCGAGGGCTCGCATGGTTGCAACGTCGACGTCTCGACCGTGTTGGATACCGGCGTTCACGACGCGACGGCGATCGTCGGTGGACGTGTCGTCGGCCAGTAGTTCTGTCATTGCGGCCCAGTCGCGGGCTGCAAAGTGCGCCAGCTGTCGCTCGCCTAGTTGGCTTGCCGCGTTTTCCAGTCGCCTCGCTGGCCGGTGAAGTTCGTCGAAGCGGGCGACCGCGGCGTCGAGGTCTGTCTCGTCGAAGGCTTCGCACCGGCTCACCAAGTCGCCTTCGAGTATGAAAGTGCCGATCATCCGCCACTCGGCGACAAAGCCTTGTCGCGAGGTACCTTTCAGCACTTGGGTAACGACAGCTCCGAGGTCGCTCAGCCGATGCACGGCCTCGATGTAGATGGTTACGTCCGGAGTGTTCTCAAAACCGGCACGGATGGACGCAGCTAAATCGATCGTCTCGATCGTTACCACACGCCGATGGTCGATGTTCACTGAATCCTGTGTCGTCAGCGGGAATTCGTGCCGGTTGAACGCGGCACACGCTCGTATGATCACCGACCATGCGTGCGAGTGGGCGGCCGCTTCCCCGGCGAGGTAGCGCGCATCAAGTTCCTCGAAGGCGGCGTCTATGTCGTCGGGGTCAATCACGATCTGTGCCGCGATCCGATCGTCGGTATCGATTTCGGCGATGATGAACTGCTCGGTGACGAACTCCCCGTACCTAGCATCGCTGTTCGGGTAATGCATGCGAGTAAGGGCGAGGCGTTCCCCGCGGATCGCAACAACGGCTGACGTTGAGTTCGCCACAGCCTCGGCCAGGGCTTGCAGGTTCGCGATCACGACATCGCGGCCTTCCCAGAGCCCGGTATTCACCACACGGACGCGATTCTCGATGAAAGTACCGTCGGCCAGTATCTCGGCGATCGCTGCCCAGTCGTGAGCCTTGTAGTACGCGAAGTAGCGGTCCTCCGCTCGTGCTGCCGCGTTTTCCAGTCGCGGCGTCTGCGGTTGCAGCTCCTCGAAGCGCGCGAGCGCGGCGTCGAGGTCCATCTCGTCGAAGAGCTCGAACCGGGAGACCAGATCGCCTTCAACGAAAAGGGCGATCTCGCGCCATTCGGAGGCGAAGCCCTCCTGCGAGGTCCCAGAGCCGTCGTGGTGATGACCACTCCAAACTGCTCAGCCGGTGCACAGCTTCGATGTGGCCCTTGTGTTCGGGGCGAAGTCATAGGTAGCACGTATGTAGGCGGTCAGGTCGCCGGGCACGAACGCTCTGCCTCGCCGGTGATCGATGTTCACCCAGTCCGCTCGTCGGGAAAATTCGTGGCGGTTGAACGCGGCGTGGCCTCTGTATGACCGACCACGTGTCCGCGTGGGCGGCCGCCTCGCCGGCGAGGTAGCGGGCGTCGAGCTCCGCGAAGGCGGCGTCGATGTCGTCGACGTCGAACCCGATGGCTGCGACGATCCGGTTGTCGCCGTCGATCTCAACGATGGAGAGCAGATCGGCGTGAATTCGCCTCGGCCCTGGCCGCGGAACGACAAGCGGTGATGCGAGTGAGGGCGAGGCGCGCTCCACGGGTCGCTATGACGGTCGGCGTCTGATATGTGGTGCACGACTTCGGCGACCCCCCGCATGTCCGCTATCTGGGCATCTCGACCACGCCGGATCCCGCCGCCCACCACCCGTCGGCGATCATCAGAGGAATGTCGTCGGCTATCAGCTTCCGCCATCGCGGCCCACTCGCGGGCCGCGAAGTGCTCCCGGAAGCGCTCGCACACTTGGCTTGCCGCGTTTTCCAGTCGCCGCGCCTGCGGTTGTAGTTCGTCGAAGCGGGCGAGCGCGGCGTCGAGGCCGGCCTCGTCGAATATCTCGCAGCGGGAGATCATGTCGCCTTCGACTGTCAAAATGTCGACCCCCGCCATTCGGCGTCGAAGCCCTCGTGTGAGGTCCCACGCAATGTTATGTGACGACAACCCCGAGATTGTCCAGCCGGTGCACGGCTTCGATGTGACCCTGACGTTAGGGGCGACTCATAGGTAGCACGGATGTATCGCGGTCGGATCATCCGGCTCGAACGTTACGCCCGGCCGGTGGTCGATGTTGACCCAGTCCGCCGTCGTCGCGGGTACTTCGTGCCGGTTGTACGCGGCTTGGACCTTCGTAATGGCCGTCCATGTGTGCGCGTGGGGGGCCGCTTCGCCGGCGAGGTATCGAGCGTCCAGCTCTTCGAAGGCGGTGTCGATGTCGTCAGGGTCGAATACGACGATCGCGACGATCCGCTTGTTGGAGTCGATCTCGGCGACGACGAGCACTCAGCGCCGAAATCGCCGGGCGGACCGCTGCGGTTGAAGACCAGACGAACGAGGGCGAGGCGCTCCCCGCGGGTCGCAACGACGTCGAAGTTATGTTCATCGGCCGACCTCGTCGGCGGCACGCCGGCCCGCGTCTCGACTCTCGACCGCGTCGGATGCCTCGTTCACGACCGACGGCGATCGTCTGGGAAGAGTCGTCGGCCAGTAATTCCGACATGGCAGCCCATTCGCGGGCCGCGAAGCGGGCCGGTATCGCTCGACTGTTCGGCCTGCGGCGTTTTCCAGCCGCGGTGGTGGTGGTCTGCAATTCTTCGAACCGTGCGAGCGCGGCATCGAGGTCTGTCTCGTCGAACATTTCGGACGCTGATCATATCATCCTCGACCGTCGTAAATGTTGACCTGCCGCCACTCCGCATCAAAGCCATCTTGCGAGGTCCCGTGCACCATATGGGTGATGGCTACTCCGAGGTCGTTGATGCGGTGTACGGCTTCTGCTGTAGATGCTGGCCTGGGGCATGAGGTCCCATGTCGCACGGAAGAACGCGGTTGGATCATCTGAACTCGAACGTGGCGTCGGGCCGATGATCGATGTTGACCCAATCTGGCGTCGTCGGGGGTAATTCGTGGCGATTGAAGCGCGCGAACATGCGTAGATCGAGCGACCACGTGTGTGCGTGGACGGCTGCTTCACCGGCGAGGTACCGGGCGTCGAGCTCCGCGAGGGCGGTGTCGAAATCGTCGGGGTCGAACGAGACGAACGCGACCATCCGGTCCTCGGCTTTGATCTCGATGATGCCGAGTACATCGGTAAAATGCCTCGGGCCCGTGGTCGCGGCCCGGGAACCGAAGATGCGCGAGGACAAGGCGCTCCCCACGGGTCGCCATGACGGTCGGCGTCACGTCTGCGGTCCAGAGATCAGCGCTCGCCCGCATGTCCGCGAGGTGGGGGTCTCGACCATCGTCGGACGCCGGAGCCTACCACTCGACGGCGATCATCATCGGAAAAGTCGTCACCCAGTATTTGCGGCATGGCGTCCCACTCGCGGCCTGCGAAGTGGACCAGGAAGCGCTCGGTCACTTGGCTTGCGGCGTTTTCCAATCGCCTTGTCTGCGACTGTAATTCGTCAAAGCGGGCGAGCGCGGCGTCGAGGTCTGCCTCGTTGAAAATTTCGCAGCGGCTGAGTAGGTCGCCGTCGACCATCAGAATGATGATCTCGCCGGATTCGACTTCGACGCCTTCCTGCGAAGTCGCATGCGTTGTGTGGGCGACGACCGCTCCGAGATTGGTCAATCGGTGCAGGGTCGCGACGTCGATTCTGGCTTCCGACGTGATGTCCCAAAAGGCACGGATGTTCGGGGTCAACGCATTTGACTCGATTGTGCCGAAGTGGCGATGGTCGACACTGGTCCAGTCCCGCGTCGTCGCCGGAAGCGATCGCCGGTTCAGCGCGGCGTATGCCTGCGAGATGACCGACCACGTGTGGGAGTAAACGGCCCCTTCGCCGGCGAGGTATCGGGCATCGAGTTCTTCGAAGGCGGCGTCAATGTCGTCGGAATCGAAATGGACGGCGGCGACGAGCCTGTTGTCGGAGTCGATCTCGACGATGCCGACCACATCAGCGATGACTTCACCGGGTGGCGAGCCGTGCATCGAGGTATGAAAGCTAATGAGCGCAAGGCGCTGCCCGCGGGTCGCGATGGCGGTCGACGAAAGGCCCTCGAATCCGACCTCGGCCACTGCCCGCATGTTGGTGATATGGGCAGCACGACCGTTCAAGACACCGGCGTTTGCAACCCGACGGCGATCGTGCGTGCAAAAGTCGTGGGCCATAGTCTCGGCCATCGCGTCCCAATGGCGGGCCGCGAAGTACGTCCAAAAGCGTTCGACCACTTGGCTTGCCGCGTTTTCGACCTGCCGCGCCTGCGTTTGCAATTCGGCAAACCGCGCGAGCGCGGTGTCGAGGTCTGCCTCGTGGAAGATTTCGCACCGGTTGCTCAAATCGCCTTCGACCGTGAAGAGCGTGATCTGCCGCCACTCGGCGTCAAAGTCTTCTTGCGAGGTCCCGCGCGACGCGTGCGTAACGACCGCTCCAACGTCGCTCAGCTGATGAACAGACTCGATCAACGTGTAGAGGTCCGGCGTGAGGTCCCACGAGGCGCGAACGTATGCGCTCAAACCGTCCGCGTTCAACGTCGTGCGCAGCCGGTGGTCGATCATCGAAGCGTCCGGCGTCATCGGCAGTGTCTCGTTTCGGTTGGCCGCAGCATTGCCCCGTGCGATGACCGACCAGGTGTGCGCGTGGGCGGCCGCTTCACCGCCGAGGTAGCGGGCGTCGAGTTCCTCGAAGGCGGCGTCGAAGTCCTCGAGG
>CAWFIR010000014.1:0-163931 GCA_963815995.1 uncultured Actinomycetota bacterium | reverse complement strand
AGCTCGGCGATGGCGGCCTCGAAATCGTCGAGCTCGAATATGACAAACGCCGCGATCTGGTTGTCGGAGTTGATTTCGACGACGCTTAGCCCCTCCCGAGAACTCCGCGGACCCGCCACCGCCGACCGAGGCGTGCGTGAGGATGAGGCGCTCCCCGCGAGTTGCGATGACGACGAACGCCGTGTACGTGATCCCGACGTCGGCGGCGGCCTGCATGTTTGCGATCTCGGCATCTCGCCCGTGCCGGATCCCTGCGTTTACGGCCCGACGGCGATCGTCGATGAGGAAGTCGTCAGCAAGTACCTTCGCGAGCGCATCCCAGTCGCGGGCTGCGAAGTGCGCCGAGTGGCGCTCGGTCGCTTGGCTGGCCGCATTTTCCAGCGGCCGCGCCTGACGGTGCGCCTCTTGCTCGAACCGGGCGTGCACGGCGTCGAATTCGGCGATCGCGGCTTCCATGTCTTCCAGGTCGAAAAAGATCTGCAGGGAGATTCGACCCTCTTCGTCGATGCCGTATATCTGGAGAAATTCATCCTGCGGCGCCCCGGGGCTCACATCGGCAGTGCCCACCGCCATTCGACAGAGAGCCAGGCGCTCGCCTCGCATGGCGATATCGTGCGCGGTGACATGCACGCCGCTCGCCCCCAGAACGCGACTGATCTCATGTGCCCAGTTTTCCGGTTGAACGATCGCGCCGGCGGCGTGGGTAAAGCCAATGACCTTCCGGTGACTCTCGCTGAACACCTCGGGCGCATAGAGTTGCTCGAACTCATCCCAGGCCTCGCGATTAATCGCAGCCGACACGCGTTTGCCGGCGCGTATGCAGGCGTTGTCGAGTTCGACAAGCGGCGGCAATTCGGGTCGCGCCGGGGCAGAGGGTCGGCCGCTATCGCCGAGGATGAGCCGCGCCTTCTCGGCAAGTGCCGCAGCCCCTTTCCGTTCATACAGATCCACCGCCCGTTCGGCGGCGGTGCGTGCACCCGCGGCATCGCCAGCGGCGCCCAAAACCGTTGCCAGCGTTAGACAGGAATCTCCGTGATCGACCAATGCGTCGGTGGGCTCGGCCAGGGCGACAGCGGCCTCGGCGACCCGCCGAGCCTCGCCGTGTTCATGGCCGCGCGAAAGCAACCGCGCCCGGAGAGTCCGCCAAGCGATGGACGCCTTCAAAGCGTGACCCGCGAGACGCTCACTCTCCAAACACAATTCGTCGGCCTCGGTGTCTCGGTCTAACGCGAGACATGTGCGACCCAACAACGCGGCAGTCTCGGCGGTGTCGGCGTCGAGGCCCATGCGACGAAAGCCGTTGTAGGCCTGACGAAAATGCGGCTCTGCGGCAGTCGGGTCGTCGACGATCAGCTCGACAATGCCGGCAAACTGCTCGACTTCCAGAAGGGCATGGCGCAGGCCGAGTTCGGTGACCGTGCGCCGGGCGGAGTCGATCATCCGTCGGGCCGCGGCGCCGCGCCCGCGAAAGGCCTCCAACACGGCCTGGCACCGCGTCGACGTCGCCTCGACCGCCGGCGAGTCCGTTGTGATTCGCAAGAGCCGTACCACGTCGAGACACCGCCCGCCCGCACGCGGAACCGGGTTCGGGCCCCACAGCGCGGCAAGTGGCGCACCCGCCAACACCGCGTTGACCCGGCGGTGATCACGTGCGCGCCGGGCTGCGGTGAGGGCGTCGTCCAGCGCGATTTCGCAGTCACCGATTCTGCCGAGGCGGGCGAGGCACGCGGCCCGAACAGTATGAGCGTTGGCTTCGCCCGCGGCATCGCCTAATTCGGCCAGTTTTTGGGCGGCCAAGCCTAAAGCGGTTTCAACCTCGTCTAGTCGCTCGGGATGGATAAGCATCGACAGCTGGCCATCGAAACACGTTGCCCATGCCGCCAGTCGCGCCGAATTGACTGTCGAGGCCTGTAATTGGGAAACCGCGCCTGCTGCCGAAGCCACGTCACCGGCGGCCAGTAGAGCCTCGCAGCGCGCAACCAGCAGCTCGCCGGCCTGGTCCTCGCGATCAGGCAGCTCCTCGTCAATCTCCTCCAGCGCATGCAAGGCCTGCCCGTAGAGGTCGGCGGCGCCTTCGTACGCGAGGCGAGCCACCGCCTGGTCCGCGGCGCGTCGGCAGTACTCGACAGCTTTGGCCGCGTTTCCCGCCCAAGCACATTCGAAGTAATGGTGAGCCAGCTCAGCAAGCAGTTCGTCGTCGGCGCCGGGCTGGGCCTCCAGTGTCGTGGCGATACGCTGGTGAAGCCGCTGGCGCCGCACCGACGGCAGCTCAGCAAGCAGCGATTGCCGGACGATGGCGTGGTTGAACCGGTAACGGCCGCCCGGCTCTTCGATGACGATGCCGGCTTTGCACGCCTCATCGAACGCGTCAACCAGGTCCCGCTCGACCACCTTCTCCACGAGGTCCAAGGCGAACCGGCTACCGACGACCGCGGCCGCGGCAAGAGCCGTGTTCGTCTCCGCGGGAAGCCGTGAAAGGCGGCGGCTCACGGTTTCCCGGACACCTTGCGGCAAGGTGGTCGGATCCCACACGCCGCCGGTCTCGTCCACATGGCGTAGCGCTTCGATGAGGAAGAACGGGTTGCCCCCGGTGACCGACGCCAATGCCCGGGCGAGTTCGTCGTCGTTGTAGCCGGCCTCGGTGACATATGCGGTCACGTCAGCCTCGTCGAGGCCGCTGAGCGCAAGCCGGTTGGCGGTGCCAGAACCGACACCGCGGTGCAAGTCGGCGAGCATCGCCGCAAGGGGATGGGAACGGTCGAGGTCGGTGCTGCGGTATGTGCCGACGATCTGCACCCGCGCGCGATCGCCGAAGCGCAGCAGATGCCGCAACAAGAGCAGCGTGGGCTTGGCCGCCCAGTGCAGGTCGTCGAGGATCAACACGACGGGTGCGTCGGCCGAGGCGAGTTCCAACAGTGCGACGACGGCGTCGAACAGTGCGTAGCGTTCGGTTTCCGGGTCGGCGCGGGTTGGCGCGGCCAGATCGGGAAGAACTTCGGTCAGCCCGGGAACCAAGGTAAGCAATGCTTCGACGCCGCGCATCCCGCGGAGCCGGCTGGCCCCAAGGCATGCCACGAGCGAACGTAGCGCCTCCGCGAAAGGCTGATAGGGCGCACCGAGATCCTCATCGCAGCGGCCGTAGAGCACGATCGCTCCCAGCTGGTAGGCCTGCTCGGACCACTCCCCGGCCAACCGGGTCTTGCCCACTCCGGGTTCGCCGGCAATCAGTACCGCATGCGTGCCGCCCGCCAGCGCGGTCTGCCAGGCGGACACCAGCCCTTCGAGCTCGCGGCCGCGCCCGACGAACGGCCCGGGGCCGGTCAGCACCGCGGGGAGGCCCGGCCGCTCGATCGGCGCGTCGTTTGGCTTTTGGGGCGGTGCGGCCGTCTCCAGCCGCAGCTCGAAAACGTGCTCCGGGCGGGCCAGATTGCGGAGCTGCCGCATCCCGAGGTCGGCGAGCACAACGTCGTCGGGCAGCGAGTCAACGACGAGCTCGGCGATCGCACCAGAGCACAGGATCTGGCCACCTATCGCCAGCGACCGCAGGCGCGCAGCACGGTTGACCGCACGGCCGAAGTAGTCGCCGTCGCGCAGCTCGACCTCGCCGGTGTGCAGCGCAACGCGGATACGCATCGGCTCTTGGAGGCCCCACGGTTCGTGAAAGATTGCGTCTTGCAGCTCGATTGCGGCGGCTGCGGCCGCCGAGGCCCGCTCGAAGACCGAGAAGGTGGCATCGCCCTCGCCACGTGTCTTGATCAGCCGGCCGCCGCGGGACGTGACGACCTGTTCGACGAGCTCGTCATGACGCGCGAGTGCTGCCGCCATGGCGCCGGCGTCGGCCTCCCAGGCAGCCGTGGATCCCTCGATGTCGGTCAGCAGGAAGGTCACTGTGCGCGTCACCGACGGAAGATCGTGTGCGGCAGGGATTTCGAGCGCAGTGTCCTGTCCGACGATTGCCGCCTCGAGTCGGCGAAGATCCGGTCCCGGGTCGACCCCCAGTTCGTCGGCGAGCAGCGCCCGCGCCCGTTGGTAGGCGCCGAGGGCTTCACCCTGCCGTCCGGCGCGGTAGAGCGCGAGCATCAGCTGACCCCAACGCCTTTCGCGCAGCGGCGCCTCGGCCACCGCGGCCTCGAGCTCGCCGATGATCTCCGCGGCCCGTCCCGTCACGAGCAGCGCGTCGGCTCGATCCTCCACGAGCGCGGCATGACCCTCGATCCATCGCGTCTTTTCCGACGTTCCCCGCCGACCCTCGGGCAGTTCGGGAATTCCGCGCCAGAGCGCAAGCGCCTCCTCGAAGCGGGACACCGCTTGGCTGGTGTCGCCGGCGGCAGCGGCATCGCGTCCGAGCCGAGCGGCCGATCTATAGCGCGCGGCATCGACCTCGCTCTCGGCGAGAGTCCAACCCGTGCCCTCCGTCAAAACAAAGCCGTCGCCCAGGGTGCGACGCAAGGAAGAGATGTGGGTCTGCAAGGCCCTCGCGGCGGTGCGGGGGGGATCGTCGCCCCAGAGCAGCTCGATCAGAGTTTCGGCCGACACAACCGAGTCGCTGTGCAGGCCGAGCATCGTGAGGATGGCGCGCGGTTTAGCGCCGGGAATCATGACCGGCGCGCCGTCCCGCCGAACCCGGAGAGGTCCCAAAACCCCCAGCTCCACGGCTTGAAGCGTACTCATGTGACCGATCGTCGGTGAGACGATTCAACACGCGCTCAAGATCTGATAAAGCTCAACGCCAAATCCCGCGGACACGTGGCCGCCCCTCGGTGAAAGGCCTGATGAAAGGTTGTTCACCGGGTCGCCATGGCCCACAGCCTACGATCGACCCGATGACGATCACCGATGACGACGAACTCCTCGTCGAAGAGGACGCAGTACCGGTGATCAGCCCGGGGCCGCTGGAACCGGCGCCCGACTTCGGGCCCGTCGACCGGCTCGAGGGCTGGGTGGTGACCGGCGTCGTCACCGCGCTGGCGGCGGTGACCAGAACGGTGAACCTGGGGTCGCCCACCGACGCCGGCACCCCGATTTTCGACGAGAAGCATTACGCGCCACAGGCCTGGCAGATGCTGCACAACCACGGGGTGGAGGACAACCCCGGCTACGGCCTCGTCGTCCATCCGCCGGTCGGCAAGCAGCTGATCGCGATCGGCGAGGCCATCTTCGGTTACAACGGGCTGGGGTGGCGTTTCACCGGCGCGATCCTCGGCGTGCTGATGGTGGCGCTGGTCGTCCGGATCGTGCGTCGCATCAGCCGTTCGACGCTGGTCGGTGCGATCGCCGGAATGCTGCTGATCGCCGACGGGGTCAGCTTCGTGGTGGCACGCACCGCGCTGCTCGACGGTTTCCTGGCATTCCTGGTGCTCGCTGCGTTCGGCGCGCTGATCGTCGACCGGGACCAGGTGCGCGAGCGCATGCATGTCGCGTTCACCGAAGGCCGCATCGCCGACACGGTCTGGGGACCGCGGCTGGGTGTCCGGTGGTGGCGGTTCGGCGCCGGGATGCTGCTCGGATTAGCTTGTGGGACAAAGTGGTCCGGGCTGTATTTCGTGGCCTTCTTCGGGTTGATGTCGCTGGCGTTCGACGTGGCGGCACGCCACCAGTACCGGGTGCTGCGACCGTGGCTGGGAGTTGTCCGCCGTGATCTGATCCCAACGACCTACGCGCTGTTGCTCATTCCGTTCGGGGTATATCTGGCCAGCTACGCACCGTGGTTCGCGTCCGAGACTGCCATCGACCGGCACGAGGTCGGCCAGTCGATCGGCCTGCAGACGAAATTCCCACTGCCCGATGCGATCCGCTCGCTCTGGCATTACACCGCCAAGGCTTATCAATTCCACGCCGGCCTGACGAATTCGGCGGGCAACTACCATCCATGGGAATCCAAACCGTGGGCCTGGCCGATGTCGCTGCGGCCGGTGCTCTATGCCATCGATCAGCAGAACGTTCCCGGCTGCGGCGCGCAATCGTGTGTCAAAGCGGTGATGTTGGTTGGCACGCCGGCGATGTGGTGGATTTCGGTGCCGGTGCTTTTCTACGCCTGCTGGCGGATGCTAGTGCGGCGCGACTGGCGCTACGCCGCGGTTCTGGTCGGCTATTGCGCAGGCTGGCTTCCGTGGTTCGCCGACATCGACCGCCAGATGTACTTCTTCTACGCGGCCACCATGTCACCGTTCCTGGCGATGGCGATAGCGTTGATCCTCGGCGACATCCTCTACAAACCCGGTCAGAACGCCGAGCGTCGCACTCTCGGGCTGATCGCGGTTTCCTGTTACGTCGCCCTGGTTTTGACGAACTTCGCGTGGCTGTTCCCGGTGCTCACCGGTCAGCCGATTTCGCAGAACACCTGGAACATGGAGATCTGGCTACCTAGTTGGCGGTAGCCATCTCGTGTCGAAAATGGCCTAGGACAAGGTGCACGAGTCTTTGAGCGCCGGCGCGTAGGTCAGGTCGCCGCATTCGCATTCCCACGAGGTGTGCCGACCTCGTTTGCATTCGCACGGCACGACTCGCACGATCATGTGTCCCGGCAGCAGCCAGTGCCCTCGCGCGCAGCGGTAAGGCCGTTTGTCCGTATACAGCTCGGCGGCTTGGGCAATACCGTCGTCAACATCAATAGTCACACCCACGACAGTGACAGGATCCGCGCCGCGACGACAGGTTGGTTGCCGCATCGTTATGGTTTGGTGCCCTACCCCGGGCGTGTCGGTGACCTGGCGGCACGCCACCAGCAGATCAACGCGGAGCCGCACCTGAAGTATGGTTCAGGTTGTGGACGCCCAGGAGTTGCTCCCCGGTGAGCTCGCCAGTCGGGCCGGCGTGGCGATCTCGGCCCTGCATTTCTATGAGCGGGAGGGGCTGATCACCAGCAGCGCGGACGTCGGGAAACCAACGCCGCTACAGCCGCGACACGCTGCGGCGGGTCGCGTTCATCAAAATGTCTCAGCGGCTGGGCATTCCGCTGGCCCGCGTCCGCGACGCGCTCGCCACGCTGCCCGCCGGCCGCGTACCGAACAGTCGCGACTGGGCGCGGCTGTCCGCCGGTTGGCGCTCCGATCTCGACGATCGGATCGTGCATCTGCAGCGGCTGCGCGACAACCTCGCCGACTGCATCGGCTGCGGCTGCCTGAGCCTGCGCGCCTGCGCGCTGTTCAATCCCGATGACGTGCTCAGCGCGCAAGGACCGGGCGCCGTGCGCCTGTAGTTCGAACAATTGTGCGATAGAATCTCGGCCGTGGGGATCACGGTTCAGGAGTCGTTGTTCGAGTGCAACGAACGCCGGTCGCTGAGCAGCGCAGCCTGGGTCGACATCCGCTCAGGATGGTTGACCGGTGTCGACGAATTGCTGGGCGAGTTGCTGGAGACGATCCCGTGGCGGGCCGAACGCCGCCAGATGTATGACCGGGTGCTCGATGTGCCCCGCCTGGTGAGCTTTCACGACCTCACCGTCGAGGACGCCCCGCATCCACAGCTGGCCCGGATTCGGCGGCGGCTCAACGACATCTACGCGGGCGAGCTCGGCGAGCCGTTCACCACCATCGGCCTGTGCTGGTATCGCGATGGATCCGACAGCGTGGCGTGGCACGGCGACACCATCGGCCGCAGCAGCACGCAGGACACCATGGTGGCGATCGTCAGCCTCGGCGCAACCCGCACCTTCGCACTGCGGCCCCGCGGCGGCGGCCCGGCGTTGCGGTTGCCGCAGGCGCACGGCGATCTGTTGGTGATGGGTGGCTCATGCCAGCGAACCTGGGAGCACTCGGTGCCGAAAACGTCCGCCAGTACCGGGCCGCGGATCAGTATTCAGTTCCGGCCCAGGGACGTCCGGTAGACGTCAGCTGCGGATTGCGGCGACCGATTTGACGAGCAGATCGCGGGCCTGCTTGGTGTCAACGGGCTTGGCGGGTTGACCCTGCACCACGATCGGGTTCGCGGTGACGATCACCTGATAGTCGCCGAAATGTGCGGAGTAGTTGTACAGCTCGCCGCTGCGCGGCTTGCCCTGCACCACGGTCTGCAGCACGCGGTGCACGCCGAGTGTCTGGGCTCCCTCGATCTGCGGCACGTCGACGACCTCGATGAGACCGCGCACCCGGCCGCCCTCGAATGCCACCTTCTTGCAGTTGCGCCCGGGCTCCTTGAACGGCACCGGTTGAGACGTCTGCACGGCCATCGTGATGAAGCGGCCACCTTCCCCTTCGGCGGCCACCGCGGCCATGTTTCCCTGCAGGCCCGCTGGCATGTCCTCGCCGACCACGAACGACGCGCACTCGGGCGGATGGAAGGTCAGACCCGGCGGAAGCTTGTGCGTCGAAAGCACCTTGGGGTCGATGCCGGTTTTCGCCGTCTCCTTGACTTTATAGCCCGGCCCGAAGTCCGACTTCACCTGCGCGATCTTTGTGATATCGGCTGAGGGCGGTGCCTCAGAGGGGTGGGAGCAGGCCGCCAACAGGCAGACGCTTCCGAGCGCTACCGCAATCCGCATCATTCGCGCCAATCTAACGCACCACCCTCAGCCACGTAACGCAGACACGGTTTTCACCAGCAAGTCGGCCGCGAACTGGGACGTCAGCGCGGCATCTGGCGAGCCGGGGTCACTGATCAGCGTGGTGAACGCGTAGTAATCGCCCAAATAGGCGGTGAAGGTGCTTGCCCGCGAACCGATTTCATTGCCGCCTTCGACTGCCGTCACGATTTCCGCGGCCATGCCCAGGGTTTCGGCGCCATCGATGCGGGGCGCATCGACCAGCTGGACCCGCGCGCTGGCGCGCCGCCCGGTCATGCTCCATTGCCGGCACTGAGCGACCAGGGAATGATCCAGCGCCAGCGGGCCCGCAGGCGCTGCGACCACCACCGCGTACACGGTGCCGCCGGCACCCGATCCCGAAATGCCTTGCGGGGATCGCCCGTGACCGCCGGCCGGGTCGGCCAGCGCCGCACACCGCGGCGGGGTGGCGACGGCGGCTCCGCCGAGACCCCAAATGCCCGGCGGCGCGGTCAGATCCGACACCGTGGTCACCTCGTAGCCGGGCGGCATGTCGCGCCGCACCCGCCTGATGTTGGCGGGATCGACGTGGCGTGCCACCGCGCCGGCCGAGGGCGCCGGCGCGGGTTGGCCCGGGTGGGCACAGCCGGCGAGCAGCGGGAGGACCATCGCGGCTGCCCAGAACCGCACGCTAACTGACAGCCCGAATCACTTGACGCGCAGTGTGTTTGATTTCTGCGACCATGTCGCGGCTCAGCGAGAGATCGTGCAGATCGGGCACGTCGATGACCGTGGTGACCACGCCGACGTCGTCGCGCTCCCAGAACGCGCCGTAGTGGTCCATGATCGTGCGCATCGCCACGTTGTCGGCGAGCATGCGGCCGGAGAACTTGTCGACTCCGGCGACCCGGGCGGCAATCGAGAGCGCGGCGATCAAAAAGGTCCCGATCCCGCGGCCCTGATAGGCATCCGCGACGGTGAACGCGATCTCGGCCATCTCCGGATGGTGGTCGTCGCGCACGAAGCGCGCGTCGGCCACCGGATTGCCGTCATGGTCGGTCATCACCCAGACGAAGTGGTCGACGTAATCGACCTCGGCCAGATAGTCCATCAGCGCCGGGCTGGGCACCCGCGCCGACATGAATCGCCGATACAACGTCTCGCTGGAAAACCAGACGTGGCCCTGCAGCGTCCGCTCACTGTCGCCGGGCAGCACCGGACGCAGTAGCAGTTCCGTGCCGTCGCGAGTGCGGACCGGGATAGGAGTGAGGAACGCCGCGAGCCGCTGGCGCACGGTGCGCACCAACCGGCTCATGATCCCGGGAATGTGCACCAGCCGTGCGAACGCGTCGCTGTCGCCGACCCAGCCGGTCAGCAACTCGGTGGTGGTCACCGTCGCCGTCCGCGGGATGTGGCGCAGCAGCGCGATCTCGCCGACGATGGTGCCGGCCGACACGTGCTCCACGGTCACCACGTCGTCATCGGCGACGTGCTTGATCTCGGCTGTGCCCGACGCGATGAGCAGGAAAGACACCGCCTGTTCGCCCTGCTTCATCAGGATCTGGCCCGCAGCAGCCTCCAGTGGCTGCAGGCTGGCCGCCAGCGGCATCAAGTCCTCGGCGGGACATCCTTTGAAGATGTCCAGTGCAGTGAGTTCATCGGCGCGCAGCGCGGTCAGTTCGGTCACCATGCCGCCCCTGTCGCCGTCTCCGAGATAATGCCAAGGCTAGGGGCTTTGAGTGTGTTGCAGCAAGGACATCTGCCCCGGCAGACTCACTCAGATGGGCAGCACCGAGAATCCGCTGGAGACGACCCGTCGTTTGCTCGATCGCGAGGCGAGCCTGCGGCACGGCTTCCTCGACGTGCTTGGTGAGTCGGTCGCCAGCGAAACCCCTACGGTGGCGCAAGCCGCGATGAACAGCCCGTTGGTCGCCACGGTGTACGAACGGCTGTGGCGTCCGGTGGTGTTCTACGTCGCCAGCGGCGTCACCACGAGCAGCGAGCAACGTCGCGCGGCTGACGCGTTGGACTTGTCGGGCACCCACAGGCTGCTTGATATCGCTTGCGGCCCGGGCAATTTCACCGGAAAGCTGGCCCAGCAGCTGCCGCCGGACGGCCTGGCGGTCGGGTTCGACATCTCCGTGCCGATGCTGACCCGCGCCGTGCTGGACAATAGCGGCCCGCGTACCTGCTATGTCCGCGGTGACGCCGGAACGCTCCCGTTCGGCGATGAAACCTTCGATGCCGTCTGCTGTTTCGGCGCGCTCTATCTGATGCCGGAGCCGTTTCAGGTCGCCCGCGAAATGGTGCGGGTGCTGCGACCCGGCGGTCGGGTGGCGATATTGACCAGCTACGCGGGCCAGAAACTGCCGGTCCGGCAGGCGATCGCGGCGAGCGCCCGGATGTTTGGGCTGCACTTGTTCGATCAGCACGAGTTCGTCGACCTGTTCAGGTCGTCCGGCCTGGTCGACATCGAGCAGCAGACCCAGCGCACGTTGCAGTTCGTCACCGCCGCTAAACCCGGCTGACGGTCAGGCCAACGAGTAAAAACCCTCGTCGGCCCGCTGACTGACCGGCGCGCCGCCGGCGGCCAGGGCCTGCGATTTGAACACCTGGGCAGCCGCACTCGGCCGGTGCCGCGCCGCGACGAACCTGCAGTTCACATTGGTCGGGTGGTGGCGGCCCCAGAGCAGCACCTCGGCCGCGTTGTCGTTGCCGGCGGCAAGCACCTGCCGGCGGACGGCTTCGCTTCTGACCATCACGTCCGTCGCGACCGCAAGCATGTGCGGGCGGGCCAGCGCGACGTGGTTCTCCAACCGTCTGGCGACTCTGCCGCCCAGGATCCGGATCGGCCGGTCGTCGATGACGCGATCAGTGCCGCCGTCCACCACGACGCTGACATCCCAACCCGCCATCGCCCGATCGAAGATCAGCCCGCCGATCGACATCACCGCATCGGTGATGTTCGCAGCCACCACCTGAAATCGGTAGCGGCCGAAATCGTCCAGGTCCGACCGCGGCGACGATGCCCTCGGCAGTGGAATCGGGCGATGCAGTTGCTGGAGCGGGCTGGCGGGAGCGGCCACGTGTTGTCCGTTCGACGTATTGCACAATTCTCGGCTTACACTACGAATATAGAGTAGCTTGGAACCGCACCAAAACCTAGGTCGACGCCAGGATCTGCTTTGACATCAAAACCGCGGCCGAACCGCCGCTACACTGCCGGGATACCAAACAGACGCAAGCCCAATCCCGACCAGCGCCGCCGCGAACTCTGCGATGCGGCGATACAGCTGCTCGCCGACGACGGCGCAAAGGGTCTGAGCCATCTGAAGGTCGACGGTCGCGCCGGTGTCCCCGATGGCACCACTTCGTTCTACTTCCGCACCCGTTCGGCGTTGCTGCACGCGGTCGCCGAGCGCATGGTCGAACTCGACCTGGCGACGCTGCAGACAGTCGCCGACAGCGCCGGCGTAGAGGATGGGGCGTCGCCGTCCGCGCTGGCCAAGGTGGTCATCCAGTCCGGCGAAGCACCGCAGCTGAGCCGCACGCGAGCGCGCTACGAGATGACGATTCAGGCCACCCGGGATCCGGCGATCGCCGCCACCCTGCAACGCGCCACCGACGCCTTCACCAAGCTGCACCACGACATCCTGGTTCAGCTGTTGCCGCACGGGGCCGACCTGGATCCCGACGTGGTCGACGACCTCAGCAACATCACGCTGACCTTCATCAACGGGCTCATGCTGCGGTTCGTCCACGGCGACCGGATTATCGACAGCCCCGAGCAGCTCGACGGCGTCCTGTCGGCCATCGTCACCGGCGTCCTGGGCAGCGACCAGCGGGGGCGACTCACCCAGGCCGGCGCCGCGGTGCAGCCGCGTTCGAAATAGCTCATCAGCTCTTGCCCAATGCGGGCCGATATGGTTCTCTACGGCAATAGAGTTAGCCCGTCGCGGTAAGCGCACGAGCGCGGTGCTGTTAAGCGAAAGGTACAAATCGCCCGAACCGCCTCGGACGCTGACACACTGGCGACAACGATCCGGCATGCGGCCCATCCGGATCGCCGAAGTTGTGGCGAAAGGCAAGATTTCGTGACGATCAGCACCGACTTGGACGTCTGTGACGTCCACTACGACCCCTACGATGTCGTCGTCAACGCAGACCCTTACCCGACATTCGCGCGGTTACGCGAAGAGGCGCCGCTCTACTACAACACCCAGCACGACTTCTACGCGCTGAGCCGGTTCGCCGACGTCGACAAGGGGCTGGTCGATCACGGCACATTCAGTTCGGCGCGCGGCATCATCCTCGAATTGATCAAGGCCAACCTCGATATCCCGCCCGGCCTGCTCATCATGGAAGACCCGCCGATCCACGACATTCATCGCAAGCTGCTGGCCCGGATGTTCACCCCACGCAAGATCGCGGCGCTGGAGTCGCAGATCCGCGACTTCTGCGCCCAGTCGCTGGACCCGCTGGTCGGCACGGGGCACATCGACTTCGTCGCCGACCTCGGAGCCCAGATGCCGATGAAGGTCATCAGCATGCTGCTCGGCATCCCCGAGGACGACCAGGAATTCATCCGCGACCAGACCAACGCGCAGATGCGGACCGAAGCCGGCAAGCCGATGAACGCCGACCACGGCCTGGCCACCGGGGAAATCTTTGCCGCATACATTGATTGGCGCGCCACCCATCCCTCCGACGACATCATGACCGAGCTGCTCAACGTCGAATTCGTCGACGAGACCGGCGCCACCCGGCGCTTGACCCGCGACGAACTGCTGATCTACCTCAACGTCGTCGCCGGTGCAGGCAACGAGACCACCACCCGGCTGATCGGTTGGGCCGGAAAGGTTCTCGCCGACCACCCCGACCAGCGCCGCGAACTGGCTGAGGACCCTCGGCTGATACCGCAGGCCATCGAGGAGCTCTTGCGCTTCGAACCGCCCGCCCCGCATGCGGCGCGCTACGTGACCCGTGACATCAGCTTCCACGGCCAAACCGTCCCCGAGGGCGCCGTGATGATGATGCTGATCGGAGCCGCCTGCCGCGACCCTCGCCAATTCGGCCCGGACAGCGAAGAATTCAACATCCACCGAACGCCTAGGCAGCACCTGGCCTTCAGCGTCGGCACTCACTTCTGTCTGGGCTCAGCGTTGGCGCGGCTCGAAGGACGAATCGCCATCGAAGAGATCCTCAAACGCTTCCCGGAATGGGAGGTCGATCTGTCGAACGCCAAACTCAGCCCGACATCGACGGTGCGGGGATGGGAATCGATGCCGGCCTTGACACCATGACCGGTCGCGTCGAGGGCAAGGTCGCGTTCGTCAGCGGGGCAGCCCGCGGGCAGGGCCGCAGTCACGCCGTCCGGCTGGCTCAGGAGGGCGCCGACATCATCGCCATCGACGTCTGCGGGCCGATCGACAACCTCAGCTACCCGCATGCGACGCCGGAAGACCTCGACGAGACGGTGGATTTGGTCAAGGGTCTCGGCCGCCGCATCGTGACCGCTCACGTCGACGTGCGTGACTACGAAGCGTTGAAGGCCGCGGTGGACGGCGGCGTCGAACAGCTCGGTCGCCTCGACATCATCGTCGCCAACGCCGGTGTCGGCACCGACGGCAGAATACTGCACAAGATCCGGGAAAACATCTGGCAAGACATGATCGACATCAACCTCAGCGGGGTGTGGCACACGGTCAAAGCGGGGGTGCCACATGTGCTTTCGGGCGGCCGCGGTGGGTCCATCGTGCTCACCAGCTCGGTGGGTGGCCGTAAGGCCTATCCGCATACCGGCCACTACATCGCCGCTAAGCACGGCGTCATCGGCCTGATGCGCGCCTTTGCCGTGGAACTCGGCCAGCACATGATCCGGGTAAATTCGGTGCTGCCCACTCAGGTCAGCACCACGATGCTGATGAACGAGCAGACTTACCATCTGTTCCGTCCGGATCTGGAGAATCCCGGTCCGGACGACTTCGCCCCGATCTCCCAGATGATGCACACCCTGCCGGTGCCCTGGGTCGATCCGATCGATATCAGCAACGCCGTATTGTTCCTCGCTTCTGATGAATCTCGTTACATCACAGGCGTTTCGCTTCCGGTCGACGCGGGCAGCTTACTCAAATAATCAACTAACAACAATGGAGATGACCGATGGTTGAGTTCGATTACGAAAAGCTGAAGAAGGAAGCCGAGCAGTACATCAAGTTCGAGAAGGACAAGAAGAACCGCATCGCCTACATCACCTTCGATCGGCCCGAAGCCCAGAACGCCACCAGCCTGGGTATGCGACAGAACTACGCCGACCTCATCCACAAGTGCAACGTCGACGACGACGTCAAGGTCGTGGTAATCCGCGGCGAGGGTGATGATTTCGGAAGCGGCGGCGACCTGCCCGAACAGCGCCCGATGCTCGAGAACCCGGGCATGCCGCTGCATCACGAGCTCGCGATCAATGACGACGACGTCAAGTACCCGCCGGGTGGTTCCTACCGCTACCTGTCCACCGTCACCGACTTCTACGCCAAAGCCCGCGCCGGAAACCGCCCGCTGCAGGAGCTTCGGAAGATCAGCATCGTCGAGGCCAAGGGCTATTGCTATGGCTGGCACTTCTACCAAGCCGGCGACGCCGACCTGGTGATCTCGTCCGACGACGCCCTGTTCGGGCACCCAGCCTTCCGCTACGTCGGCTGGGGGCCACGGCTGTGGTGGTGGGCCGAGACGATGGGGCTGCGCAAGTTCTCCGAAATGCTCTTCACTGGACGGCCTTTCAGCGCGAACGAGATGTACGACTGCGGCTTCATCAACAGCGTGGTGCCGCGCGACAAGCTGGAGGCCGAGACCGAGAAGTACGCGCTGGCATGTTCGCGATCCCGCCCGACCGACACCGTCGCGGTGCAGAAGACCTTCCTCGAGCTCTACAAGCAGCACAAAGGCGAGTACTTCGGCAGCCTGCTGACCGGGATGGTCGAGGGCATGCTGCCGATGATCCAAAACGACGCAGAAGAGGTCGACCTCACCGGTGGCACATTCGAAAAGGGCCTCAACAACGTCGTCAAGGACAACGACCTCAACTTCCCGCCGGAGTGGCGCCTGAGCCGCTCGGGGCGCGCCAAGCCCTGACGTCTCGAGGTAGTGCATGTCGGCGCTGA
This sequence comes from uncultured Actinomycetota bacterium, assembly GCA_963815995.1. GTDB lineage: Bacteria > Actinomycetota > Actinomycetes > Mycobacteriales > Mycobacteriaceae > Mycobacterium. The sequence continues at coordinate 148,292 of CAWFIR010000014.1, read as the reverse complement.
CTGGCATCAGGATCGTCGAGCTGGCCGAATCGGTTGCCGGAGAATACTGCGGCAAGCTTCTCGCCGACCTCGGCGCCGAGGTGATCAAGATCGAACGCCCGGGCGGCAGCCCCACCCGGGCGATGGCACCGCTCGTCGGCGATGGCGGTGGGCCAGAACGCAGTGCGGTGTTCGCGTATTTGAACACCAACAAGCGTTCGGTCCAGCTCGACCTCGCCTCGACCGATCAGCTCGAACTGCTGCACACGATCATCGCCACCGCCGACGCGGTCATCGACGATCACGCTCCGGCGTGGGCCGACGCCGTCGGCCTCTCGGTGGCCGAGGTCGCAGGTCGTCACCCAACCGTGGTGTTCTGCTCGGTCACGCCGTATGGCATGCAAGCGCCGCCGGAGCTGCACAACGCCAAGAGCTTCAACGTCTTTCACAGCAGCGGTTGGGGTCTTCACACCCCCAGCCACGCCGACCCGGCCAAACCGCCGCTGAAAGGACCCGGCCGCTTCCTGGCCGACTACGAAGCCGGACTCGATGCGGCCCTCTGCGTCGCCTCGTCGCTGTTCTGGCATCTACACACCGGGGCCGGCCAGTTCATCGACGTGTCAGCGCACGCCGTCCTGGCGTCACGCGCCGACTGCGTGCTGGGCAGGTTCATCACCGGCGAGGTCACCGCGGAGAACACCCGCGACGATTACGACCAGCAAGGCCCCGCCGCCTTTTTCGCGTGCGCGGACGGATTCGTCTACCTCTACATGACCAGCGGCAAGCACTGGGCCGGTCTGAAAATGCTGATGGGCCAACCGGACTGGCTCAAGGAGTTCGAGGACGACTGGCTTGAGTTCTCAGTCACCCCGGAAAAGGTAACGAAATTTCACAACGGATTCGCCGCATGGGTCCGCGAGCGCGGCAAGGACGCGGCATCCGAAGAGGCCCAGCGGCTGGGCGTTCCGCTGGTGCCCGTCAAAAGCGCTGCCGATCTGAAGAACTCACCCCAGTACCGGCACCGCGGCTTCTTCCATAACGTCACTCATCCAGTACTGGGAGGCGCCGCCTACCCCGGCGTCCCCTACCTGCTGAGCGCATCACCAGCGCGCATCATCAGCGCGGCGCCCGCCCTGGGTGAACACACCGACGAAATCCTTCGCTGCGTCAAGACGCCTCGCGCGACACCGGCGGTCAAATCACCACAACTCAAGCCGCCCAAGGTGTCCCGGGGTGGACCGCTGGAAGGCGTTCGGGTCGTCGAGCTCACCAAGGTGTGGGCCGGCCCATACGCCGGCAAGCTGCTGGCGTTCCTGGGCGCCGAGGTGATCAAGGTGGAGAGCTCGACCCATCCTGACGAGATGCGCGCGTACGGCGGGACCGACCTCGACCACGCCCCCTACTTTCTCAGCATCAATCCCGAGGTCCTCAGCGTGGAGCTGGAGCTCAAGTCGGCGACCGACGTCGGACGGCTGCGCGAGCTGATCGCCCGCAGCGACATTGTCATCAACAACCTTCGGCCCGGTGCGATGGAACGGATGGGTCTCGGCTACGAGCAGCTGAAAGCCATTAAGCAGGACATTATTTCGGTGTCGATCAAGATGTGGGGGAACGACGGACCGTTGGGTTACCAGACCGGCTACGCACCGTGTTTCGCGGCGTTGGCCGGGGTTGCGTCACTGGTGGGCTATCCCGGCGGGCCGCCGCTGGGCACCAGCATGCGTTACGGGGACTCCACCGTCGGCGCCGCCGCCGCGTTCGCCGCCGTCGCGGCGTTGCTGCACCGCGATCTGACCGGCGAAGGCCAATTCGTCGACCTGTCGGCGGTGGAAACCCTGTCGTCGATGATCGGCGACTGCCTGCTCGCCCAGGAACTCACCGGAGCGCAGCTGTTGCCCGACGGCAACCGCCATGCCGACATGGCCCCACATAGCTGCTACCCGTGCGTTGGCGGCGACTGGATCAGCATTGCGGTGGATGACGAAACTCGATGGCGCCGGCTGTGTCAGGAGCTCGATGCCACCGCGCTGGTCGACGACGCGCGCTACGCCACCCTGACGGATCGACTCGAGCACACCGACGCGCTCGACCTCGACATCGCAAAGCTCACCCGAAGCCACGATGCGGAGCAGCTGGCGCAGCGACTCAGGACGGCCGGTGTACCGGCCGCCAAAAGCGCGACGGCTCTGGACATCATCAGCGATCAGCTGTTGTGGGACCGTGAGCTGTACCGCTTCGTCAGCGATCACCGCGAGGGCCAACGGCCGATCCTTGCGGCGCCATGGCGGATGTCGGCTGCGCAGGCCGAGATCGCACGCGGCGCGCCCGATCTCGGCGAGCACAACGACTATGTTCGTGACGAGATCTTGCGCGCGCACGCGATGGAGGGAACTTGACCACGACGCTGGCCGGCACCGTGGCGCTGGTCACCGGCGCCAGCAGCGGCATCGGCGCCGCGACCGCACGGGCATTGGCAGACCACGGCGCCGCGGTCGCGCTGCTCGCCCGCCGCGCCGATCGACTCGATCAACTCAAGGCCGAGATCGAGTCGGCCGGCGGCACAGCGCTGTCGGTGCCCACCGACGTGACCGACGCCGACCAGGTCGCCGCCGCGGTGCAGCGCACCGTCGAGGAGTTGGGACGGCTGGACACCGTGGTGAACAACGCGGGGCTGATGCGGATGTCGCCTGCCGCCGAAGCGCCACTGCAGGACTGGGACGACCTGGTGCGGGTGAACATCCAGGGCGTTTTGTACGTTACCCGCGCCGCGATCCCCCACCTGATCGACGCGGCCGCGGATTCACCGCGCGGCGTTGCCGATCTGGTCACTATCAGCTCGACCGCCGGCTGGGTCGCGCGACCGGGAACCGCCGTCTATTCGCTGACCAAGTTCGGGGTGAATGCCTTCAGCGAGGGTATCCGCCAAGAACTGATCGGCAAGCGGGTGCGGGTCGCCGTGGTGGGCCCCGGCACCGTCGACACCGAGATCAGCGACCACCTGCCCGACCAGGCGCGCGCGGCGTTCGATCGGCAGACCGCGGACATGGTCAAGCTGACGTCCGAGGACATCGCCGACGCCGTGCTGTACGTCGTCACCCGCCACCGCCGCGTAGCCGTCAACCACATGCTGGTCCGCGCCGCCGAACAGACCTGGTGATGTCCGCGGATCGATGGGTGACCGGCGACCGCTTCGGCCTTCCGATCCCCGCCGATCCGGCAGCGTTACGTTATGGTGGCGCAGCGTTTCTCACCGAGGCGTTCCGCATCTCGGGTGCGCTGGACGCCGGTAATGCGGTCAAGCGGATCAGCCGATCCGACGAGGTCCCAGGCGGAAGCACCGGCCGCAAGCTGCTTCTGACCGTCGAGTACGAGAAGCCGGGCGCCCACACCGACTTGTTCGTGAAGTTCTCCCGCGATTTCGACGACCCGATCCGCGACCGCGGGAAGACCCAGATGGAATCGGAAGTCCTGTTCGCCTCGCTGTCACGCGAACCGGGTTTTCCGATCACCGTTCCGGCCGCTCAATTCGCCGACTACCACCGCGACACCGGCAGTGGGCTGCTGATATCGGAGCGAATCCAGCACGGGGCCAACGGTATCGAGCGCCAATACCACAAGTGCCTCGACTACGAGATGCCCGAACCTCTGGACCACTACCGGGCCCTGGTCTCGGCGCTGGGCCGGCTCGTCGGCGGCCACCGGTCCGGACGCATTCCTGCCGGCGATCAGTTCCCGGTCGACATGCAGACGGCACAGGTTGGTGAACGGGCACCGATCAGCCCGGAGAAGCTGGACCATCGACTGAGCCAGCTCGCCGACTTCGCCGAAACCAGCCCGGGGCTGCTGCCCGCGAACATCCGTTCACAGCAATTCATTTCGCGCCTTCGCATCGACGCGCCCCGATTCTTGGCGAACGAGCCCGCGGTGTGGAGCTATCTGGCCGATCACCCGGACTACATCGCGCTGTGTCACTGGAACGCCAACGTCGACAACGCCTGGTTCTGGCGCGACAGCGACAACGCCCTGCACTGCGGCTTGCTGGACTGGGGCTGCGCCGGCCAGATGAACGTTGCCATGGCGTTGTGGGGCGCGATGTCGGGCGCCGAGACCGACCTGTGGGACCGGAACCTCGACGAGTTGCTGCGCCTGTTCGTATCCGAGATACACGCTTGCGGGGGGCCGGATCTCAGCGTGACCGAGCTCCGCAACCAGGTCATGCTCTACGTCGGGGTCATGACGGTCGCCTGGCTGCTCGACATACCCGCGTTGATCCGTTCACGCTTCGGCGACGCCGCGCACACGATGACCCGCAAAGACCCTCGCATCAAAGACGACGAGAGCGTCCGTGCGCCGTTGCAGATGTTGACCAATGCGCTGAACCTCTGGGAAACACAGCGATTCGGCGATCGTCTCGACAGTGCGCTATTGCCATGATGGGCTGGCGGTCAGCACATCGGGCCCCTCGTCGGTGATGACGACGGTGTCGCGGCGAAGCACACCGCCGAGGCCCTCCTGCCACACGTAGCCGGTCAGCGCGAGCACCATCCCCGGATCCAGCCGTTCGGCGTCGGCGGTGACCGGAAGCTGCCGTGAGATCACCGGCGGATCAAAGCCGAGCCCCAGGCCGTGCGCGACCGCCATCGGCGGAGCCGGCTCGCCGGCCTCGTCGTAGGCGACGAGCAGATCGGCGGCCGTGAGCTCCGGGCCGGCAAGCAGCAATCAGCCTGTCCCACAGCTCATTCGAACGCTGATACAGCTTGCCGGTCACCTCGTTGGCGGCGTCCCCCACCGGCCAGGTACGGCTGACCTCCGCGACGTACCCATCGGCCAGCGCACCCGCGCCGAAAACGATCAGGTCTCCGGACCGCACCTGACCGTCCCCGTGTGCACGCCGCCACGGGTGCTCCCGCGAGGTCACCCACGCGGCGTCCTGGGTGGCCGGTGTACTCACCCCGCCCGCGGCCATCGCCTCCAAAACCGCACCCGCCAGCGTCTGCTCGGTCAGCCCCGGCCGCAACTCCGCGACGGCCGCGGCGATCCCGGCTTCGGCAACCCGCACCGCGGCGGACATCGCCGTAATCTCATCGGGCGTCTTGATCCGCCGTGCGGTTCGCATTGGCAGTTCGCCGTCGACGAATTCCGCGTTCGGAAATGCCATCGGCAGCAGCTTGGCGAAAGTCGGTGTGATCGCGTCGGTTCCGACGCGGCGGGCGGTCGACGCCCCGTCGATGTTCTTCAGAACTTCGATCAGCGTCATCGGATTCCAGGCCAGACCATAGAGCCGGTCGCGGCCGATCTCCTCGGGGACTCCCTCGTCATCGGTGCTCATCAGGTAGATCTCGCCGGTGCCGCGCAGCATCACACAGACCGGACCGAACGGCCGGGTTCCGCCGATCCACAACTGCGGCGCCCCGGTCACGTAGCGGACATTGGCCTGCCGGCCCAGTACCAGCACGTCGATGTCGTGGGCTTCCATCTGCGCCAGCGCCCGTTGCCGACGGCCGAACCGAAGGTCCCGGCCGTCGGGCGAAACCTCAGTTGCCATAGGGCGTATAGGGGTAGTCGGTAATCCGGACACAGCCGTCTTCAGTGATCACCACGATCTCCTCACTGCGGTAGCCGCCGGTGCCGTCTTCCCACACCACCGGCTCCAGCACCAGCGCCATCCCGACCGGGAAGACGAAGTTGTCGTCGAACTCCTCACCGAGATCGGTGCCGATCATGGGTGGCTCGGCAGGATAGAGACCGATGCCGTGTCCGAGGTAGAAGTGCGGAAGCCACGGCTTGCTTCCACCGTTGGCGGCGATCGCCGCCCGCGCGAGATCACCTGACGTCGCACCGGCTTTGGTCACCTTGAGCACCGCGTCGAGGATGTGCTGCCACTGCTCGTACTGAGCCTGCTGACGTGCGGACGGTGTGTCGCCGACCACCCAGGTGCGCCCGAAATCCGAGCAGTATCCGGCATAGCTGATGCTGACGTCGGTCCACAGCACATCGCCCTTGGCGAGTTCACGTTCGTTGGTCAACAGCGGCAACGCCAAGTCACCGTGTGTCGTCCAGACCCCCTCGGCGCGCGACGGCGGCATCACCTGCCAGATGGCCTCCAGCATGTTGGCTGTGGCACCCAGTTCGAAGGCGCGGCGCACCAGCTTGGCCGACAGATCGGTCTGCCGCACACCGGGAGCCAACTGTTGTTGCACATCGACCATCGCGCGTTCGGTGATGCGACTGGCCTTGCGCAGACAGGCAATCTGATCAGGTGTCTTGACCAGGTTCGCCGCGCCGACCACCACCGCGGCCTCCGAGGGTGGCCCGCCCGGGAAGATCCGATCAGCGGCGCGGCGCATCGCGCCGGTCATCTCGTCGACCGCGACACTGGCACCGCGAGGAATCAGCTCGTCGATCACCCGGGCGAATTGCTCGACGCCCTCGTCTAATTCGAGATACAGCGGATCGTGCAGATGGTCCGCGGGCACCTGCGATTCCGACGCGGCGCCTTCCCGGAACGGGATGAACAAATGTGGGTGCTCGTCGTCGACCAGCACGATCGCCACTGGACGCTCGACGTGCGACAGGCCGGCATCCAGCACCGGCCAGCTGGCGCCGGTGGCATACACCACGTTGTCGTTCATCAACAGGATCAACGCGTCGACGCCCTGGTCGGCCATCGCGGACCGAAGCCGCGAGCTGGTATCGCGGTGCATCCGCGCCCGGTCGGGCTCCTCGGGAATGACGAAGCTCTGCACGCTGGGAGAAGCCGTCATTTCAGATACCGAGGAACTTCTTGATGTTGCCGCTGACGATGCGGGCGGCGTTGTCCGGGCCGACGGCTTCGACGACGGCCGCCAGCGACTTCTCCGAATATCCGAAGCTGCTCTCGTTGTGCGGGTAGTCGGACGACCACATCACCTTGTCGACGCCGATCTGCTCGATCAGCTTCAAGCCGAGCGGATCGACGATGAACGAGGCACTCATGTGGGTGTCCCAGTAGTACTGAATGTCGTGTTCCAGCGAGTGATCCAGCATGTGCTGATAGGACGCCAGCACATGCTCGGCGTCTTGCAGCGCCGGCGGAATCCAGGCGATGCCACCTTCGAACCAGCCGATTCGCAGGCCCGGATGACGGTCGAGGATGCCACCAAAGATGTACTTGGAGAACATTTCCCGGAATCCGTCGATGTTCACCATCATCGCGACCGCGACGTTGTTGACCTCGCACGGCGCCTTCGGCGGAGTTTCGCCGATGTGGTGCGTCACCGGCAAGCCGGATTCCTCGATCGCATCCCAGACCGGTCCCATCGCGCTGCACGCGTAGTCCATCATGACGCCGTCGTCGCCGTTGCCCGGGTTGAGTGGTAGCAAGAACGTCTTGAGCCCAAGCGATTTCAGCTCGGCCAGGGTGCGATCGGCACCTTTTCGATCCCACCAGTTGATCAGGCCCACGCCGAAGAAGTGGCCGTCCGAACGCTCCTGCAGATCAGCGATGTATTCGTTGTAGATCCGGAAGACGCGCTCGCGCAGTGGCTTGTCCGGAAAGCCGAACATGGCCAGTAGCGCGTTGGGGAAGGCGAGTTCCCGGTCCACGCCGTCTTCACGCAGTTCGCGAATCCGCGCTTCGATGTTGTTGGTGGCCGCCCCGGCCAGATCGTCGTACTGCATCAGCACCGCGCTGAAGACATCGGGCAGGAACGACTGCCCCTGGTGACCGATCTGATAGGCGCCGTCCTCGTACCAAATCCGCGGCGCACTGTCTTTGAGGTCGTCGGGAAGGCGCTCGTAGAAGATGTCGGCCGCCAACGAGATGTGGGTGTCAGCGGAGAACACCTCGGTGCCAGCCGGAAGGCCGACGTTTCCGTGAGCCTGGCCGTGCCGGTTCTTCGGCGCGCCGAAGCCGCCGGGTGGGTAGAGCACATTGGCTTGGGTCATTTTTCCAGCGCACCAATCAGTTTCAGATCCGTCAGGTATTTGCAGATTAACTCTTTGAACACGTGCGGTATCGAGAGTCGGGATTTCTCAACGCCCCCGTCAAAATGCGCGCCCGGCACCGGTCAGACCGTCGCTCTTCACCATCTGACGGGCAACTCGTAAATCCCGTACGCCAATGCGTCGTGTTTGAACGGCAGCTCGTCGATGGGCACCGCCAGCCGTAGGGTCGGGATGCGGCGCAGCAGAGTATGCAGGACGATCTGCAGTTCCATCCGGGCCAGCTGCTGCCCGACACACTGGTGCCGACCGTAGCCGAAGCCGACGTGCGGGTTGTCCTCCCGTTGCAAGTCCAGCTGGTCCGGGTTGGGATAGCGGCGGGCGTCCCAGTTCGCCGGCGGCACGTCGAGGATGATGCCCTCGCCGGCGCGGATCACCTCGTCGCCGATTTCGATGTCCTCGGTGGCGATTCGACGCTGCCCGGTCTGAATGATGCTGAGGTAACGCATCAATTCTTCGACGGCGGTGGCGATCACCTTCGGCTCGTCGGTGTCGCGCAATAGCGCCAACTGGTCGGGGTGCTCCAGCAGCGCCACGATCGCCAGGCTGATCATGTTGGCGGTGGTCTCGTGGCCGGCGATCAGAACGCCGGTGGCCAACTGCGCCGCCTCCCGGACACTGAGCTCCTCGGCGTTGACCCGCTCGGCGAGGTCGCCCACCAGATCTTCGGTCGGGTTTTCCATTTTGGTGCGGACCAGCTTGGCGATGTATCTGGCCAGCGCGGTCGCACCTTCGGCCGACTCCTCGGCGCTCGCGTAGCGGCCCATCCCCCGACTGGCCTGCTCCTGGAAGAACTCCGCGTCCGAATACGGCACGCCCAGAAGCTGACTGATCACCAGCGACGGGACCGGCAGTGCCAGTGCGTCGACCAGATCAGCCGGCTGTGGGCCCGCCAGTATCGCATCGATGTGGTCGTCGGTGATCTTCTGCACGGCGGGACGCAGACCCTCGACCCGCTTGAAGGTGAACGGCTTGGACAGCATGCGCCGAAACGTGGTGTGCTCCTCGGCATCTGCGGTGAAAACCGAGCGCGGCCGCTTGTGGACGGTGGCCAACATGCCTTCGTTCCAGTGCGGGTAACCCGGCTTGCGGTCGTCGACACTGGCCCGGGAGTCGGCGAACAACGAGCGGATCGCGTCGTAGCCGGTGATCAGCCATGGCGTGCTGCCATCCCAAATTCGCACGCGGCTAAGGGGTTTGACGGCGTTGAGCTCCAACGCGACCGGAGCGGGGGCCAACGGGCAACCCGGCGCGCGGGCCATCGGATAGTCCGGAATGTTCGAGGCAACGTCACCGGGATGTCCGGTCAAGGTGTCAGACATCGGCTCCTTCTCCCATGGCGAACTCAGATCAATGCGGTAGCGAGGCCTGGGCGCGGTGAACCGGCGCCTGCCACAGGCCGACGATCGCGTCGATCAGCCCTTCGGCCGCGATCGGCCAGCTGGACCGCGACCGCGGCCCGTGTTCGGCGAGCTCACCTTCATGCTCAGCACACGTGTGCATCAACAGGTTTCGGGCCATCACCATCCGCTCGAAGCGAACCCGCTTCGGCAGATCGGGAAGACAGCGGTTGATACCGCTGATCGCCTGTACAAGCACCGTCGACCCCAGTGCGTCCTTGGTCACGACTTGCCGATAGGTCGGGTCAGCCATCGCCTGCGCGGCGAAGCGCGCATACCAACTCGGGTTGCCCAGCGCGGTCAGGTGGTCGGTGAGCGGGCGCACCAGCGTGCCCACCCAGTCCCGCAGCTCCGTCGAGCTCTCGACACCGGCCAGCAACTGGGCGCGGAGTTCCTCGATGGGCACTCGGTGCTTGCTTTCGATCGCGCGCAGCAGATCGGTCCTGGTGCCGAAGTGATAGCACGCCGCCGCGTTATTGCCCTGGCCCGCCGCTTCGCTGATCTGCCGGTTCGACACCGCATACATTCCGCGCTCGGCGAACAACCGCTCAGCTGCGGACAAGATCGCTTCCCGGGTACCCGTGGATCGATCGTTACGCAGGACTCTGGCTGCGGTCACCGACTCAGTGAACACCGACGGTTGAGTTAAATCAAGCAATTTATTTAACTGGCCGATGCGAGCCGAACGGCCAGATTTTCAACCGTCGAATCCGTCGTGATAGTGCCCAAAACCATCGAACTTGGCGTGCATTGTCCGACAGGACGTACCGCACGTCGCTAACAGCGACGTTGCGCATGCTGGGCGTATATACTTCGCGGACTGCCGTGCCCTGAATTCGAACGTAGATCAAACAGACGCTTACTCGCCAGACCAGACTCTGACGCGGCACCCCGAGCTACGCCTGACATCGGAGGAGACCTTGCCACGCAACCTGGTCACCCGCGTCGCCACCAGATTGATGGAGACGACGGCGTCGACGGTTGCCGAGGTCAATGAGCAGGTGCTCGCCGAACTCGTCGAGCATCTCGACATCGATAGCGCCTTCCTGCGCCACAACGACCACAAGATCAGGGTGTCGAAATTGGTTGCCGTTTGGCCACCGCGACGCGACCCCTCAGTCCCCGACGCGGCGGCCGTTGCCCACTTCAGCAGCGCCGACCCGGTTCTCGCGTTGTGCGAGCACGGCAAGAAACTAACAGTGATCAGACCGGAGCCCTCCGACCCGGTTTGCGCGCGCTGGGTAGCGGCCTCACAGGAGCGTTGGGGCATCGACCCCGGCAAGATCCCGGCACCGTCGGCAGCGGCAGCGCCCTTGATTTCGGGGGGCGTCACCACCGGCCAGCTGGTCTGCGTGAAATTCCGTCGCAAGAAATGGCGGCCGGATGAGCTGAACGCCATCCAGACGGTCGCATCCCTGCTGGCGCAGCTCCAGGCCCGCATCGCTGCCGAGGAGAAGCTCCGCAACCTCGCCGAACACGACGATCTGACCGGCCTGCACAACCGCCGCGCGCTGATGGCGCACCTGTCCGAACGACTGGCGGCTGGTCAACCGGGTCCCGTCCCGGTGTTGTATCTCGACCTGGACCGGCTGAAGTCCATCAACGACTATCTCGGCCACACCGCCGGTGACTGGTTCATCCGGACATTCGCCGAACAGCTGCAGATGAAGGCCGGCGCCAAAAGCATGACCGCCCGCCTCGGCGGTGACGAGTTCGTCGTCGTGCCTGACCGGTCAATGTCGATCGAGGTGGCGGAGAGAACCGCCGAGGAACTGTGTGCGGCGCTGCGCGATCGGATGTCCCTCGGCGGTCACATGATCACCCGCACTGTCAGCGTCGGTGTCGCAGTGGGCATGCCGGGCCGCGACAACACCAGCGACCTTCTGCATCGCGCGGACGAGGCTGTCCTGACGGCCAAGCGGGCCGGCGGTAACCACGTCGCAGTCTCCAGCGATGACATCTCGCTGCAGCGGCTCTTCCGCAACGACATCGAGCTCCACCTGCGGGGCGAAATCGACAACGACGCGCTGCTGCTGCACTACCTGCCCGAGGTCGACCTGTGGACCGGCGCGATCGTGGCTGTCGAAGCGCTCGTCCGGTGGCGGCATCCGACCTGGGGACTGCTACTGCCCGAGTCGTTCATCGGCGTCGCCGAATCCGCAAACCTGGGCGGGGAGTTGGGCCGTTGGGTCATGCGAACCGCGATCGGGGAGTTCAGCCGCTGGCGTTCGCGCGGCGTCGGGCAGAACGCGATGTTGCGGCTCAATGTGTCGCCCGCCCAGCTGGTCAGCCGAGGCTTCGTCAGCAGCGTGGCCGAAACGATCGACGAGTTCGGCATCGACGGTGGCTCAGTGTGTTTGGAGATCACCGAACGCGCCGTGGTGCGCGACATCGACACCACCCGCAAGACACTCGAGGCGCTGAAGGAAGTCGGCGTCCAGATCGCCATCGACGACTTCGGCACCGGTTATGCCGTTCTGTCGCATCTGAAGTCGCTGCCGGTCGACACGCTCAAGATCGACACGTCCTTCGTTCGCGACCTGGGCACCAGCAGCCGTGACCTGGCGATCGTCCGGGCGATCATCGGCCTGGCCGAAGCCTTCGGCCTGCAACTGGTGGCCGAGGGTGTGGAAACTCCGGCCGCCGCACTGACCCTGATGCGACACGGGTGCCACCGAGCTCAGGGTTACCTGCTGTCTCGCCCGCTGCCCAGCCACGCGATGGAGTCGCTACTCGCGTCACGCTGGATGCCCATGCCGTTCCTGGCCGACAGCCAGGCCCTAACCTCGACAACGATCTGACACCCATGAGCGAAGCAAGCGACAAGCGTTCCGATACGACGCGTGAGCAAATCCTGCGAGCCGCGGCGCACCAGTTCGCCCAGCGTCCGTATTACGCCGTCGGCCTCGACGACATTCTGGCCGAGGCGCAGCTGACCAAGGGCGCGATGTACTTCCACTTCCGCTCCAAGCATGCCCTGGCGTTGGCGATAGTCGACGAGCAGACCGTCAGGTCCGGCGCCGCAGTCCGGGAGTTGTTCGCCCGCAAGCTGTCCGGGCTGGAAACTCTCATCGACGTCTCGTTCCTGATCGCCATGGCCGACATCACCGAAGACATCACCCGGGCAGCTTTCAACCTGCTCGAATCTGTTGGCCGTACCGAGAAGCTGCAGGAGCGTCTGCTAGGCGGGTGGATCCAACTGCTCGGCGAGATCGCCGGACGCGGAATCCGTGAGGGCGACATCGTCGACCGCGGCGATCCAGAAGACATCGGACGCCTGCTGGTGTCCATTTATATGGGGCTGCGTCAGGCCAGCAGCCTGCACGACCCGGTGGTACTGCTCAGTGACTACCAGAAAGCCCTGTCGACGGTGCTACGCGGAATCGTGCAACCGGACAAGATCGATTACTTCGCGCAATTCTTGAAGCGTCGCACGGCTCTGGCGATCAAGGCCGTCTCTCCGCCGGAGGTTTAGGACAACTGAGGCGGCTAGCGCTCGTCAAGCCACAGCTGCTCGGTCAAGTCTTGAAACGTCGCAAGCGCAATGTCGTCATCGGCGCGGATCAGCGCCGACCTACTCATCAGCGCGCGCACACTCGACCCGTCGCGGTGGGCCAACTCGACTACCTCGTTGGCCAGCGATTGCACGACGGTGACCGCGGACTCCGCGGTGAGCGGGAGGTGGAAGATCTCATCGAACTTCAGCGACACCACGTCCTCGGGCGCGCGGCCAACCATTTCGGAGAATGCGGAATTGGCGAACACCAGCGCGCCGTCGTTTGCGATAGCGAGCACGGGAACCGGAATCCGCTCCAGCACAACCAGAGCAGGCAACTGCTTGAGGGTGGCCATCGGCGAAAGACTCGTCTGGCCGGTGCGGCGTCGCTCCACGAACTGATTATGGTGCATTTGTGCCACGCGTAAGTGCGCTTGTTATTACTATGCGCAGATTTTGAAGTTGCTGTGAAAGCGCTACACCCTATTGAACATTCGCAAGTTATGGTTCAGCCGAACGCAGTGCCCGGTTCCGGTTGAACGAACACGAATATTCGCGTAAAGATTTCCCAGCGAACGGTTCCGCGGTGCCGCGCGGTGGCATCATCTGACCATCGTCACCCGCGCCCGGGTGTTTACGGAGGGTTCCGCATGACCGCATCCGAAGCTCTCCGTCAGTCTCGAATTGCGCTCACCAATGGATCGGGTGCGATCCCCGTCGTCGGGTTCGGCACCTTGATTCCGGATCTCGTGGCGACCAAGCAGGCCACCACGACCGCGCTGGAAGTGGGCTTTCGACATTTCGACTGCGCGGAGCGGTACCGAAATGAGCAGGCGGTGGGCGATGCGCTGCGTGAAGTGTTCGATGCGGGGACGATTGCGCGGGAGGACGTCTTCGTCACCACGAAGCTGTGGAACAGCAATCACCGTCCCGAGCGGGTCCGGCCCGCGTACGAAGCGAGTTGCCGCCGATTGCAGGTCGACTACGCCGACTGCTACCTGATCCACACGCCCTACGCGTTCGCGCCCGGCGACGATCAGGATCCTCGAGACGAGCACGGCAACGTGATCTACGACGACGGGGTCACGTTAGCTCAGACATGGCAGGCGCTCGAGCAGCTCGTCGACGACGGTGCCTGCGGCGCTATCGGCTTGTCGGACATCTCGCTGGACACGCTGCGCGAGCTCGTCGCGGTGGCGCGGATCAAGCCGGCCGTCGTGCAGGTCGAATCGCATCCATACCTACCCGAGTGGGAACTGCTCGACTTCTGCCGCGAGAACGGAATTGTCTTGCTGGCGTTCGCTCCATTAGGGCACGCGATGCAACCAAATCTTCTGGAAGACAACGTGATTACGGCGATCGCGAAACGTTTGCAGATATCGCCGGCTCAGGTCGCTCTGTCGTGGGCGGCGCAGCGTGGCAGCGCCTTCCTGACCACCTCGACCAAACCTCAACGCATTTCGGAGAATTACCAGATCTCTCCGCTTCCCGACGACGCCATGAGCGAGATACGCAACCAGATCACCACGAACATCCGATTCAACTCGGTGGTGCAGACCGGTGTGCCGGGGTTCATCCCCCGACCCACGTGACCTGAAGTGGCAGAGGAGAGGCCGATGGATCGTGTCGCGGTGATCACCGGCGCCAGTCGAGGCATTGGTGCGGCGACTGCTTTGGTTCTTGCGAAGAAGAGATTCCGGGTAGTGGTCAACTACCGCTCCAGCGCCGAGGAAGCGGACGAGGTGGTCGGCGCGGTGAAGGCGGCCGGCGGAGAGGCGTTGGCGATTCGGGCCGATGTCACCGAGCCCGACGATGTCACGGCGATGTTCGCCGAAACCGAACGGCATTGGGGACGCGTCGATGTGCTGGTGCACAACGCTTTGATCCCGTATGACGTCGTCTCGTTCGCCGACCTGAGCTGGGAGCAGCTGGGCGGCAAACTGGACCGCGAAATGCATGCCGCGTTTCTGGTCACCAAAGCTGTTGTGCCGGGGATGATCTCGCGTAGTTTTGGCCGACTGATCTATATGACGACGATACTGTCGCGCCGGCCCCGCGAAGGCATGATCAACCTCGGTACCGCCAAAGCGGCGATGGACCAGTTCGTCCGCTACGTCGCATTGGAGGTGGCGCCGCACGGGATCACCGCCAACCTTGTTTCGCCGGCGACGGTGGCCGGCGCAACGTCCGACAAGCTGTTGGCCTCCGACGACGTACACCGCCTGGGCGCCAGCAACCCCATGGGCCGCCTCGTCACCCCCGACGAGGTAGCGCAGACGATCGCCTTTGTCGCCAGCGAGGATTCGGGTTTCATCACCGGCCACTGCGTGGAGGTCAACGGCGGCCTGGCGATGGATTGACGTCGGGAAAGGGTGTTGGCCGTGGAGACAATCGATCTCGCCTACGTCGGACGAGGCCTGCACGAAGAGCTGGTCGCGCATGTGGCCGACCAAGAGGGCTACTTCGAGGATGAGGGTGTCCATGTGGCCATCCGCGACGGGGTGAGCTGGCCGGCCGAACGACTACGTCGGGGCGCGGTGATCGGCCTGGGCAGGACCCTGGTGTCGCGGCTCAAAGACGGGATCGAGTGGACCGCGGTCAGCTTCAGCACCGACCACCCGCTGTTCTGGTTTCTCGGGAACGCCGAGGTGAAGTCCATGGCGGACCTACGCGGGCGGCGGCTCGCCGTGCACGGCCCGTCCGACCCTCCGGGTACGTTCGCCCGGATCGTCCTGCGCAAGCACGGCCTGGACCCCGACAAGGACCTGGAGTGCATCGTGGGGCATCCCGGTGACTATCAGATGGATCTGCGACGCCTGCGGGACGGATCCATTGACGCCGCCTACGTCGGCAGCACCCTTTCGCCGGAACAAGTAGCGGCCGAAGAAGGATTCCATGTGCTGGCCTGGGTCGGCGACCACTTCCAGATTCCCACCGTCGGCGTCGTGGTCGACCCTAGCCATATTCCGCTGGACAGCCCCGCCCTGCAGGCCTTGGCGCGTGCCAATGAGCGTGCGCTGCAATTGCTCGTCGAAAAGCCAAGCAAAGCAGTCGATTACGTTCACTGGTTCCTCGACCGACTCACGCGCGAGGAAGCGCAACGGTACTACGAACACTATGTCGGGCCGTACTTCGTCCCCGGCCGGACGGCCGATCTCGACATGGCGCAACGGTCCATCGACGCCGTCGCCGCCGAACTCGGCATCGCACCTGTCGCGGCGGAGGCGATGTATGGACTCGCAGGGAAGTCGATCGCCAGCATCTGAGCGACAGCTTTCCACCCCGGCGTATCGTTTGCCCGAATTCCATTCATTCGACGGGCTGACAACGCATGGACAATCTCGAGGGCAAGGTTGCCGTCATCACCGGTGCGGCCAGTGGGATCGGTCGCGCGATCGCGCACTCGCTGGCCCGCCGGCGAACGCAGATCGTTGCCGTTGACATCGATGCCGGCGGGGTCGCGGCGGTCGTGGCCGAACTGCGTGAGCTTGGCGTGAACGCCGCTCCCCGCACCACCGACATCGGCGACGCAAAAGCTTTCGACGGCATCCGAGACACGGCACTGGAGCGGTTCGGCAAGGTCGACATCGTGGTCAACAACGTTGGTGTGCTGACTAATGGTCTACCGCAAGACATTCCAGCCATCGAGTGGGAGCGAGTTCTCAACATAAACCTGATGTCGGTGGTGCGCAGTAACGCCACTTTCGTCCCGATGCTGCTTGGTCAGGGCAGCGGCCACATCGTCAACACCGCGTCGTTCGCCGGCTTGTTCACGTACTCCTACGACCGAATGCCCTACGCGGCAAGCAAAGCCGCCATCGTCCAGATCAGCGAAGGACTCGCTCTTTATTTGCGCCCCAAGAACATTGGCGTCACCCTGCTCTGCCCCGGACCCGTACTGACCAACATCGCATCGAACATGCCGACATTCGGCGGCGGCGCAGCCCTGCGCACGCCAGGCGAGCAGTTCGAATTATTCGACGCCGCACGCGTCGGCGAACTTGTCGCCGACGCGATCCTGCAGAACCGCTTCTTCGTCCCGACCCACCCCCAAGTCACCGACGAGCTACGCCGCCGTGTCGAAAACTGGGATGCCTACTTGGATTACCAAATCTCCCGCGAACCCCTTGCACCGAAAGGCGACAACTCATGACCGACGCCCACACCGATGGCCTCGCTGTCTTCAAAGACCTGCTGCCCGGCCTGATCCCCGATGAGGTCACCAGCATGCGCGACGACGGTTTCGCCGGCGAACTCGGCGATCTGAGTCTCGAGCATGTCTTCGGTGCGCTGTGGACGCGGCCCGGATTGGATCGCCGCTCCCGCAGCCTCATCACACTCGGGGCGCTCATCGCGCTCCGTGCCGGAGAGGAATTGAAGTTTCACTTCCCGATTGCGTCGCGCAACGGACTGACCACCGAAGAGCTCGAAGAGGTGGTCTATCACCTGACCGGCTACGTCGGCTTTCCGGCAGCGACCTTGGCCCGCAACGTCGGGCGTGAGGTATTGCCTGCGCCGGACCGGCAATCCGGCAGCTGACACACGCCACCCCGATCATCAGGTGGCAGTGATCCGCTACGACATACCGGCTTGCATAGCCTCGTCGGTCGTCGCGCCGTTCAAGCAGGTATCCGGGCCGGTCAAGGCGGGACTGAACTTGAGTGCGTCTACCAGTTCGGCTATCGCTTTTTCGCCCTGCCCACCGACGACGGCCTCCGAGAAGCAGGTTTCCAGGTGATTGTGCAGCATGACCCGGTTCGTCCGCTCCAACGCCGACTGCACCGCAGAAATCTGCTTCATCACATCCACGCAGTAGGCGTCCGACTCCAGCATTCGGATAATCCCGTCCAGATGCCCCCGGACTGTTTTGAGCCGGTTGAGCGCAGCACGCTTTTTCGCTGTCAACTCCTCTGACATCACCATCCCCTTCCAGCGGCGCGTGGCAACCCCGTTACCGGGGTGAACTACATCCAGCTTAGCTCACCCCACCCCACCCTGGGTGGGGTAGCATGGCCTCCGTTAGTCCCAACACAGGAGGTTCACTTCATGGCCGATACAACCGACGTTGCAACCGACGATCCGGGCACACACAGCCGACCAGGCCCAGCCGCCTGAACCAGGCGCTGGCGTGGGTGGGCATCGTCGCCGGCGGACTGTTCGTCGTCGGCGCTATTTTCTTCGCCGGCTACTTCTTGAACTGGAGCGAGCACACGCACATGCAAATGGGCCACGCGGCAATGTCCCACGAACAGAAAGACTGCTGTGCCGACATGAAGCCGGGCGACGATGAAGCCAGGTGACATGAAGCCAGGTGCGATGGGGCCCGAGATGATGGGGCCCGGGATGATGGGTCCGCAGCCGGGACGCTAACGCGTTGAGGCGCAACCAGTTTCCACGGACTGAGACCGTGCGCCGAACCAGTGAGTGCCGAGCCTAGAGCGTCAATCGCCGGGCTCGGCACTCACCCCCAACTGGTCAAGCAGCGTGCATACCCGCTGTTCGATCTCGTCGCGGATTGGCCGTATCGCCTCGAGTGATTGTCCGGCCGGGTCGGGGAGAACCCATTCCTCGTAGCGGCGGCCGGGCAGGACCGGGCAGGAGTCGCCGCACCCCATGGTGATCACCACATTCACGGCTTCGAGCATGTCCATGGTCCACCGCTTCGGTTGTTCGGTGGTGATGTCTATGCCCTTCTCGGCCATGGCGGCGATGGCGGCGGGGTTTATTTCGGCGGCAGGTTCGGACCCGCCCGAGTAGACGTTGGCTTGGTCGCCTGCGAGGTGTTTGAAGAATCCCATAGCCATTTGTGAGCGGCCCGCATTGTGAGTGCAGAGGAACAGCACGGCGAGCTTGGTGCTCGGCATCATGCAAGCGCTTTCGCGGGTGGCAGGAGCGAATCGTCCTCTTAGAGCGAGTGATACGTAGACCAGGGCGACAAGCACCGGCACTTCGATGAGCGGGCCCACGACGCCGGCGAGCGCCTGTCCTGAGGCTGCACCGTAGGTGGCGATGGAGACGGCGATGGCCAACTCGAAGTTGTTGCCCGCGGCGGTGAAAGCAAGGGTGGTTGTCCGTTGGTATCCCAGGCCAAGGACCGCGCCCAGCAGATAACCACCGCCCCACATGACGGCGAAGTAGGCCAGCAATGGCACCGCGATGCGGAGCACGTCGAGGGGACGGCTGGTGATCTGATGTCCCTGCAGCGCAAAGAGAATGACGATGGTGAACAGCAGGCCGTACAGCGCCCACGGTCCGATTCTGGGCAGGAAGGTCGACTCGTACCAGTCCCGTCCTTTGGCGTTCTCGCCGAACCGTCGGGTGAGATAGCCGGCGAGCAGGGGGATACCCAGGAAGACGAGCACGGATTTGGCGATCTGCCACGGCGAGGTGCTGATGGTGCTCTGTTGCAGGCCGAGCCAGCCAGGCAGTATCGAGAGGTAAAACCAGCCGAGGGCGGCGAACATGACGACCTGGAAGATGGAGTTGAGCGCGACCAGCACTGCGGCGGCTTCGCGGTCACCGCAGGCGAGATCGTTCCAGATGATCACCATCGCGATGCAGCGGGCCAGGCCGACAATGATCAGGCCGGTGCGGTAGTCGGGCAGATCGGGCAGCAGCAGCCACGCCAACGCGAACATCAACGCGGGGCCGACTAGCCAGTTCAGCACAAGTGAGCTTGCCAGCAGCTTGCGGTCGCCGGTCACGGTGTCTAGCCGGTCATAACGAACCTTGGCCAGCACCGGGTACATCATCACCAATAGACCGAGCGCAATAGGCAGTGAGATCCCGTCAACCTGAACATGATTCAGAGCCGTATTGAGTCCGGGAATGAGCCGCCCGAGTAGTAAGCCGACGGCCATCGCGATGCCGATCCACAAGGGCAGAAGCTGATCGAGCCGCGACAACTTCTCCACCACAGCGGTGGGTGCCTCAGGTTGCGCTGGTCGGCTCACGATTCGCGAGCCATGTCGTCGGTCGTCGCTGTGGTGCAGCACGCGCTACTCGTGCCGCCAGAGTTCGCCAGGATCAGGGAGTCTGCGCCAAACGATTCGGAGTCTGCGAGAACTGTGTACACCTCCCACTTCTCACCGGCGGGTCCGGTCACCCACACCTTGTCCTGGGTCGCGAAGCAGCAGGTGGTCCCGATCTCCTCCTCGGTGAACATTCCCTCGTTGGTCAGGCGGGCAATCTCGCTGTGCACGGCATCGCTCGACTCCACCTCGACGCCCAGGTGATTGAGAGTTCCACCGTGGCCGCGGTTTTCGATGAGCACAAGCTTCAACGGCGGCTCGGTGACGGCGAAGTTCGCGTAGCCCGGCTTGACTTTGGCAGGGGCGGTGTTGAACAGCTTGGAGTAAAACGCGATGGCCTCGTCGAGGTCGTCGACATTGAGGGCGAGTTGGACGCGGGACATGGCGGGTTCCTTACATCTGTGGCTTATGTCGAACTACCTGACCCCCCCGATAATGCCACCTCTTCGATATATGTCAATCTTTGTGGCAGGATGGCCGTATGCCGAAGACATTGCCTGCGGTCGATATGTCCGCACCGGTGTGCTGCTCGCCGGTCGCCGCCGGACCTGTCGACGACGCTGCCGCCTTAGCAATTGCGTTGCGGCTCAAGGCGTTGGCGGACCCGGTGCGAGTGAAGCTGGTCTCGCTGCTGTTCAGTTCGGATGCCGGCGAGGTGTGCAGTGGCGATCTGGCGTCGGCGGTCGAATTGACCGAGTCGACCGTGAGCCATCACCTCTCCCAGCTGCGCCGCGCAGGTCTGGTCGAATCCGATCGCCGTGGGATGAACGTGTATCACCGGCCGCGACGCGACGCGCTCGTCGCACTGTGCACGGTGCTCGACCCGAACTGCTGCCGCTAGTACGGGCTGGACGCCGAGCAGAACCCCCCGGCCGCCGCGCCCTGAGCGCCGGGAGGCTTGACATCCCTAGCCAGGCTGGCCCGCAGAGGGTCCGGCCTGGCTAGGGATCAGCGAGCGGCGATATCGCCGGGATGACTGAACCGCGCGGCGCGCCGGTGGATGCGATGTGCGATACCGCGAGTGCGGTGTGGCGCACCGAAGCGCTGCATCGGCTCGGCGTAGAACATCTTCTTGGCCAGTTCGATGAGAAGCAAATAGGTGACGACGAATATGGCCAGCGCGCTGAAGAACTTCCAGGGCAGCGGCGTGAAGCCCAGAGTGTGTGCCAGCGGCGACAACGTGAGCACGACGCCGAGGGCGACCACCGTGAGGGTCGTCATCGTCAACCACCCGCCTGGGCGACTGCGAAAGAAGGGCACCTTGCGGGTGCGGATGGCGAAGACGATCAACGTCTGGGTGGCAAGTGATTCTACGAACCAGCCGGTGCGGAACTCGATGGCTCCCGCATGCAGCACGCCCAACATCAGGCCGAAAGTCAGAAAGTCGAACAACGAACTGATCGGGCCGAAGATCAGCATGAACCTGCGGATGAACGCAACGTTCCAATGTGACGGGGCGTGCAGTTGCTCGTCGTCGACGCGGTCGGTGGGGATTGCCAGCTGCGAGCTGTCATAGAGAAGGTTGTTGAGCAGGATCTGGCTGGGCAGCATTGGCAGGAACGGCAACAATGCCGAGGCAGCGGCCGCGCTGAACATGTTGCCGAAGTTGCTCGACGTACCCATCAGCACGTATTTGATGGTGTTGGCGAAAATCCGTCGGCCCGCCGCGACACCGGTGGCCAGCACCCCCAAGTCTTTTTCCAGCAACACGACATCGGCGGCGTCCTTGGCGACGTCGCTGGCGCTGTCCACCGAGATCCCGACATCGGCGGCGTGCAGCGCCAGCGCGTCGTTGACACCGTCGCCAAGGAATCCAACCGAGCGCCCGTTTCGGCGTGCCGAGGCGACCAGCTGCGCCTTCTGCTCAGGGGAGATGCGCGCGAAAATTGTGTGGTCCTGTGCGGCCTGGGCGAACTCGTCGGCTCCGAGTGACTCCAGTTGGGCGCCGGTGATGGTGCCCTTGGACGCCAAACCGAGGTCAGCGCAGACTTTTTCGGCCACGCGAGGGTTGTCCCCGGTGGCGATCTTCACCTCGATGCCCAGCGCGGCGAGTTGATTCAGGGAGTCGCGGGCGGCGGCTTTGGGTTCGTCGGCGAACACCAGGAAGCCGGCCAGCATCAGATCACACTCGTCGTCGGCGGTGACCGTGGTCAGCTGTGCAGCGGGCTTGGCCGCCACGGCCACCACCCGCCGGCCGGCGGCGAACAACTGCTCCAGGGTGTTATTGGCTTCAGCGGCCGTCATTTGGCATCGGGCCAGCACTTGTTCGGGGGCGCCCTTGACCACCAGTACGCGATTGCCGTTGTCATCTATCAGTGTCGACGTCGCCCGGCGAAGGTGATCGAACGGCAAGGTGGCGACGCGACGAACCCCTGTGCCGACCACTTCTGCGGCCTGCGGTGTTTCCCATAACGCCGAGTCGAGCGGATTGGCGCTGACGCCGCCCGATTGAGGATCGATATCGCTTGCCAGAAGTCCGAGACGCAGGATGGACTGGTTGTGTGCACCGGAAGGGCTGACCATGTCGACCAGGCTGATGCGGCCGTCGGTCAGTGTCCCGGTCTTGTCCGTAATCAAGATGTCGATGTCACCGAGATCTTCGATGCAGACCAGCCGCTTTACCAGCACATTGAGCTTGGCCAGTTGGCGCGAGCCGGTCGCGAGGCTGGCAGACACCACCGCGGGCAACAACTGCGGGGTGATGCCGACCGCGATCGCCAGAGAGAACAGCACTGAGTCGATCACCGGCTTACCCATCGACAGATTGCTGATCAAGATGAGCACCGTCAGTGCGACCGCCACCTGCAGCAGCAGGTAGGAAAACCGCCGTAGGCCGGCCTGAAAATCGGTTTCGGGCTGACGCTCACCCAAACCCGCTGCGATGCGGCCGAATTCGGCATCTTTGCCAGTGGCATACACCACGCCAAGCGCCTCACCGGCGCTGACGATCGTGCCCATGAACGCCACGTCGGCTGATTCGGCCAACTCGCTGCCGGCGGGCACCGGTAGTGGCGACTTCTGCGAGCCGGTCGACTCCCCGGTCAGTATGCTTTCGTTGCATTCCAGGCCGGCGACGTCGATCAGTCGCACGTCGGCGGGAATGGCTTCCCCTAGCGACAGCCGAATCACGTCCCCGGGAACAACATTGGTGACATCGATGGCGATGAATTCGCCGTCGCGGCGCACGACGGCGGTGTGGCGCATCTGCGAATGCAAAGCAGCGGCGGCGAGCTCGGCGCGGTACTCGTTGACAAATCCCAACCCGATGCTGGCGGTCAGGATGACCGCGATGATGATTGCCTGCATGCTGTCGCCCAGGAAGTACGACACGACCGCCGTGCCGGCCAGCAGAATTAAGACTGCGTTACTCAGCTGGCGACCGACCACTGCCAGCGCATTGACGTGATGGGTCCGAACGGCATTGGGGCCGTGGCGCGCAAGCCGTGCGGCCGCCTCCGTGCTGGACAGTCCGTCAGCCGAGCTGTGGAGCCAGTCCATGACCTCGTCGGCAGGCGCCGCAGCGACTTGTGCCGCGGTCAGCGCGGAGGACGCCGGCTCAGTCGCTGCCGTCGAATTGATCACTACTGCGCAAACCTCAATCCTGGAACGGGAGTGGACGTCTGACGCTGCAATCATGGTGGAGGCGGTGAGCAAGTTGTAGGGCAGAAAGGCTCCAGCGCCACAGCCAGCTCGACCGGCAATGCGCGCCGCAACAGGCGTGATCGGCGATGCACATCGCGACCGTCGCCTGGCCCTGACCCTGCTGCCGCCGGTCAGACGGTCGACCGGCACCGGAGTCGGGATGATCGCGTACGCGCCTACCATCCGGCGCGGCCCTAACCGGGGCCGTGATCGGCACACTGGCGCAAGAACATTCAACCTTCGTTTGCTTCTTGTTACCCGTTGGTCCACTGTCGCGTCACCATCGATAGGGCGCGAATACTGATCCGCCCCTTGGCCTCTGAACATAAGGGCCCAATGGCCTTAGCGCCTTCGGCGTGGCACGTGCATGCTGGCTGAGCAAGCGCCGTTCGAGGGAACGCGAATCGAAACAGAGGGAAATCCATCATGCAAAATGATGTGTTAGTAGGCGAATTCGTGGTCGATGACGAGAGTGCGCGTCGTGTGCGAGTCACCGATCGGCTTCCGTCAGAGCACATTGACGGCGCCTGGTGGCCCAGCTCAACGAACTTGGTCAGCGAGCTTCCCGCGCTGCTGTCCACGTTAGCGGGGCGGCTGGGGCGCGTGAGGATGGTGAGCTATCTTCGCAACGGCTGGACTAACACACCGCCCGAGATTGACATCGCAGGGCAGACGATCGAGTTGTTGGGTTTTGACAGTGCCGAACCGGCCAGTGTCATTCTGATAGGGAACGACGGCCATCACCTCACGCTGCGCGTCATCGCGCCAGAAACCAGCGAACAGGATGCGCGACAAGCATTGGACGCCGTACCCGAACGGGGCAGCGGTGCTTCCGGGAGAGACAGAGCAGCGGCGGTAGCACGATCCCTGGCCGACGTCGCAGAAAAGTTGGCCCGTCACGAAGGACGTGGCGACGAGCAGCGCAACGCCCAGATCGTGCGCTGGTGTGATGAAGCCGCAGCCCAGTTCGATGACGCGCGAATCCAGGCATTCGTTCCCATCCTCGTCGAGCACATCGTCCACAACCGGATGCGCCAAGGCAGCACGGCAGCAGCCTCGCCGTCAGCCATAGATTCCGCCGCGCACAACAGCGGAATTTCAGCGCGCACGCGATAGCATCGGCGAACCAGGAGCACAGTCGTGTCATCGTTTCGCGAAGCCGGTGCCCTTATCCGCGCCGATCCTCCCGCCGACCGTGAACTGGTCCGCCTGCTCGAGCAACTCGACGACCTGCTCGACCGCCTTGAGGCGGCCGAATCGACGTGGCAGGAGTGGCTTGCCAGCGTCGCTGCCGACTATCGGTCCAGTGCACGAAATATCGCGCATTACTGGGCGATTCGGCAATGCGATCTGCGGGAGCTGCAAAGCCGGCTGGCCGCCTTTGGGCTATCGTCGCTGGGACGCAGCGAGTCACACGTGCAGGCCACGCTGCGGCTTGTGCGATGCGCCGTGCTCGCGATGCTCGAAAACTCGTGGCAACCGCCGGCGCCCGCGGCCGTGCCCGCCGAGGAGGGTCGACGACTATTGCGGCGCCGGGCAGTCGAGCTGTTAGGGCCGGCGCCGTCTGACCGTGATGCCCGCATCATGGTCACGCTGCCGTCGTCGGCCGCGACAGACCCGGATCTGATTCGCCGGTTGATCGAACGCGGTATGAATATCGCCCGGATCAACTGCGCCCACGACGATGCCGACGCGTGGCGTGCCATGGCCCGCCATGTGCGACACGCAAGCCAGATCACGGGTCGCGATTGCCTCGTCGCGATGGATCTCGCGGGGCCGAAGCTGCGCACCGGACCGATCCAGCCCGGGCCGCGCTGCCTGAAACTCCGGCCTAGCCGCGACGCGCTGGGCCGCGTCCTCGCGCCTGCGCGAGCGTGGCTGACCGCCGCCGAGGATCCAGCCGCCGCACCGGAACCCGGCATGGCGACACTGCCAGTGCCCGCGCAGTGGCTGGCCCGCAGACGAGAACGCGACGTGGTCGCAGTGCACGACGCTCGCGGCGCGAACCGCCACCTGAAGCTGAACAGCCCTTCCGCCGGGGCCGACGGATTCATCGGAACCACTGATAAGACAACGTATCTGGTCACCGGCACCGTGTTACAGGTGGAACACGCCAAGGATCCAGCCGAGCTGGGACTGCTGCCCGAACGCGAGCAGAGCCTGCTGCTACGCCGGGCCGACCTGCTGAACCTCACCCGCGACTGTTCGCCGGCGCGCGTCGGCGGCGACGGTGTCGCGCAGATTGGCTGCACGTTGCCCGAGGTCTTCGACAACGCCCGTACCGGTGAAACGGTCTTTTTCGACGACGGCCGAATCGGTGGGCGAATCGTGGCCGTAAATCCTGATGTGGTGCAGGTTCGGATCGAACGTGCCGCCGTCGGCGGTTCAAAGCTGCGCGCGGCCAAGGGCATTAACGTGCCGGACACCCGCCTGCCCGTTGCGGCGTTGACAGACAAGGACATCGCCGACCTGGCGACCGTGGCAGAGATTGCCGATCTCGTCGAGATGTCATTCGTGCAGGATCCCGCCGATCTGCTCAGCCTGCACGAGGCGCTGGCGAACCGCGGCGCCGACCGGATTGGTGTTGTACTCAAAATCGAGACGCGCCGGGCATTCGAACATTTGCCGCAATTACTTCTGACAGCGATGAGGCGGCCACGCGTCGGTGTGATGATCGCGCGCGGCGACCTCGCGGTGGAAGTCGGCTACGAGCGACTCGCTGAACTGCAGGAAGAAATCATGTGGCTGTGCGAAGCCGCACATCTTCCGGTGATCTGGGCCACCCAGGTCCTCGAGCAGCTCGCGACGAGTGGACTGCCGTCGCGCGCCGAAATCAGCGACGCCGCAATGGGTGAGCGAGCAGAGTGCGTCATGCTGAACAAGGGTCCACACATTGGTGAGGCGGTGGCGGTGTTGGATGACATCCTGTGCCGAATGGCCGGGCACCACTACAAGAAGAATGCGTTGCTACGCCAGCTGCGCTCGTGGCAGCCGGGGGCCACGAAGTGACCGCTGCGGCTGCGCGTTATGCACCCGCACCATTGAAGTCACCGATGACCTTTAGGCGCACCAAAAGTGATGTACTGCCCTGCCGTTGGGCACAGCTTGCCGTACATGCTCACAACGAAGGCGAGCAGTCGTTGCGGGCCACGGTATCGGTGCAATCCGCGTCGCGACACCGCCACAAGTCAGTACGACCCGCGATGACACCGAACGGAAGGAAGCCTCGGCAATGGAAAGCACCTCGGCGCGCATCGACGATCGCTCGCCACCTGGAGGTCGAGCGCAAGTTTGATGTCGTCGAGTCCACGCCCGCGCCGTCGTTCGATGGGCTGGCTTCCGTTACCAGGGTTAGCCAGTCGCCGGTACAGACACTTGAGGCGGTCTACTTCGATACTGCCGGTCACGATCTGGCGGCCCATCGCATCACCTTGCGGCGGCGCACCGGCGGCACCGACGCCGGGTGGCACCTGAAACTGCCTGTCGGACCCGATGTGCGCACCGAGATCCGCGCGGAGTTGGGCGATGACGGCCAGAGAACGTACCGCCCGGCTTACGTGACGTGGTGCTGGCGATCGTGCGCGACCGTCCCCTCGTGCCGGTGGCCCGCATCCGCACCACCCGAATCGTTCACACGTTGTACGGCGCCAATGGCACGCCGTTGGCCGAATTTGCCGACGACAGCGTCACCGCATGTACCGATGGCGCCGACACCGAGCAGCACTGGCGGGAGTGGGAACTGGAGCTGGCTGAGAGCGCTGCCTCCAACGGCAGTGTCGATGAGCACACGTTTGCGCAGCTGAGCCACCGGCTGTGCGATGCCGGCGCCGTCCCCGCCGGCCACGCATCGAAGCTTGCGCGAGTACTCGGCACATCGGTTGTCGAGTCGAAACCAGTTGTGGGGGTTGATGATTCGGTTCACCGGGCGGTTGCTGAACAGGTAGAGGTGCTGCTTGAGTGGGATCGTGCGCTGCGCGCGGATACGTCGGATTCGGTGCATCAAGTGCGGGTCACCATCCGCCAGATCCGCAGCCTGCTGCAGACTGCTCCGGCGGCGTTCGGGTTGTCCGAGGACGCGCGCATCCTCGATGAGCTACGGGAGCTGGCCGCGGTGTTAGGCACGGCCCGCGACGCCGAGGTGCTGGGCGAACGATATGCGAGCGCCCTCGATGCGCTGCCGCAGAAGCTGGTGCGCGGGCCGATCCGCCGGCGGCTGGTCGAGGGTGCCCGCGACCGCTATCGGTTGGGGTGGCAGGCATCGCTTGCCGTGATGCGGTCTGAGCAGTATTTCCGGTTGCTCGACGGGCTGGACGCACTGGTTGCGGCTGAAGCGTTGACACCGTCGCCGGGTGCCAAACAGCTGGCCGAGGCAACGATCGTCGATGGCTACAAACGTCTCCGCAAGCGGGTCGCGGCCGCGGCCGCGGCCGACGCCGAGCACCATGACGTAGCGCTGCACCAGATTCGCAAGAGCGCCAAGCGATTGCGCTACACCGCCGCGGCGACCGGGCAGATGAAGGTGTCGGAGGCGGCCAAGGCGATTCAGACGCTGCTGGGCGATCACCAAGACAGCGTCGTCAGCCGCGTCCACCTTGGTGAGCAGGCCGAAGCCGCGTATGCCGCCGGGGAGGACACCTTCACCTATGGCCTGCTGCACCATCAAGAGGCCGACCTCGCCGATCAATGCGAGCTGCAGCTCCACGCCGCATTGAAGTCACTCGACAAGGCCGTCCGACAGGCACTTTGAAAGGTAGCCGCGCTAAAGTTCCCTAGCGGACCATGTACGCCCTGAACTGCTCAAACTCTGTGGAGCTAAGGGGAATCGAACCCCTGACCTTCTCGATGCGAACGAGACGCGCTACCAACTGCGCTATAGCCCCTGACCGGTAGATCAGGCTACCAGTCGCGGCTGGCCTCGCCGAACTGCTATTGCCCCACCGCTCGCGGCAGGACCCGGTCCCATTCGTAATCCCGGTCGGCGTACGGCGCGTAGTCGAGATGCTCGAAGATCGGGTCTTCGTCGTCGATCTCCAGCACCACGGCGCCGGGGCGCCGCAACCGCGACGGGACAACGTCGTACTCGCGGTCGTAGGTGTTCTCCACACCGAGCTGCGAGCGCGCCATCCGCTGCATCCGGCGCCGCCGCACCCGCTCCTCGATCCGGGTCTGCCTACGCAGGTAGCCCAGGTAGAGCACCGTCACCGCGGACACGACGCCGAAAACCACCACGCCGCGGAGGTCAGCAGGAACGCCGTCGCCGCGGACAGGACCAACGTCAGCGCCATGACCATCAGCACCCGTTTGCGGGCGGCGTATTTGCGGGCAACGACCGCGGCGGCTTTGTCCGCGTCATAGCGATGCCGCCGGTCGAACGCCGGAGTGGCGGTCCTCGACGGCTCCTCGCCGATCGGTATCCCTGACGTGTCGTCGATGTATTCGTACTGATCAGCGTCGTCCTCGAACGCTTCGCCCTGGTCGTCGTACTCGACTTCGAGGTCGACCTCGTTGTCAGTATCTTCGGCGGTCTCGTCGGTAACTTCCGCGCTGGCGCTTACCGGCAACGCTTCGGACTCGGGGTCGACGACGTCGAACTCGAGATGGTCGGGGGCGCCATCCTCGACCGGCGCGGCCGCCGAAACCGTCACGACGCGCGACGGCGAGGCGTCTTCGGTCTCGTCGTCGTCGACGTCTTCAAGGTCGTCGTCGTATTCGTCTTCCTCGGGCTGCCAGTCGGGGTCACTGCGGTGGCCTGCCGCCGGCCCGCCGCGCTTGATCAGCCGGGCAGCCGTGGCGCTGTTGAGCACGCGGGTCGCCAACGCCACATCGCTGGTGCGCCGCACCGCGTCGCGCTTGCTCACCAGCATGGGGACCAGCACGAACAGCCAGAGCACCACGAGCGATATCCACAACAACGACTGCGGGATGCTTGGCATAGCGACCCGCTCCTTTCCCGCAAGACTTAACCGGTGGCCAGCGCTGCCGGTCGAGGCACGCTCAGATCAATTACACATCTGTAATTTACCTCTGACAAGCATCATTAGTCACAAAAGTCACGTTGGTAACACGACACGCCGCGCGACTTGGTCGGACTACGCCCAGCCCGCGTGCCCGTCACGCACCAGGGCCGACGTCACCGACCCGTAGACCTCCTCGACCGTCAGGGCGACCAACAGGTGATCGCGCCAGCCCCCGTCGACCTGGAGATAGCGGCGCAGCAACCCCTCTTCGCGAAACCCGACCTTCGCCAGCACAGCGCGGCTGGCCGCATTCTCCGGCCGCACCGTCGCTTCCACGCGATGCAATCTGACCGGGCCGAAGCAGTGATCGAGACCGAGCGCCAAGGCTCCGGTGGCGACGCCGCCACCGGTCACCGCACTGGACACCCAGTAGCCGATCCAGGCCGACCGCAACGCGCCATGCGTGACGTTCCCGATCGTCAGCTGCCCACAGAACTCGCCGTTCAGCTCGATCACATAGGGCAGCATCCGGCCGTTGCGCGCTTCCGCCCGCAAGCTCGAACACACGGCCGGCCACGTCGAAACCGAGTGTCGCGCAGTCCAATCAGCTTCGGTACTGGGTTCCCACGGCTCCAGATGCTGCCGATCAGCCAGCCGCGCGCGACTCCATTTCGAGGCGTCGCGCAGGCGCACCGGTCGCAGCCGGATCATGCCGGCGGCGACCCGCAACGGTCCGACCGAAGCCGGCCAGCCGGGGTGCTGGGAGTTGGAGCGCCACAGGTTCACGAGCCGATGCCACCGGGTCTTTCAGCCGCGCTGAGCCAGAAACGCGACTTCGACGACCTCGCCGGTGCGGATCTGCTCTGCATCGCGGGGAACCACGACCAGACAGTTCGCCTCAGCCAGCGTCGCCAGCAAGTGCGACGAGGCGCCCGCCGCGCCGCCCAGCGCCTGCACCAGATACTCGCCGGTGTCCTGATCGCGCATCAGCTGTCCACGCAGGAAGCCTTTGCGGCCCGCCACCGACGTGATCGGCGACAGCGTGCGTGCCTGCACGACCCGGCGCATCGGCTGTCGCTTGCCCAGCGACAACCGAATCAGCGGCCGGACCATCACTTCGAAGACCACCAGCGCGCTGACCGGGTTGGCGGGGAGTAGAAAGGTCGGCACACCGTCGCGGCCCAACTGCCCGAAGCCCTGTACGGAGCCGGGATGCATCGCGACGCGGGTGACTTCCATTTCGCCGAGCTCGGCGAGCACCGATCGGACCGCCTCGGCCGCCGCGCCGCCGACCGCGCCGGCAATCACCACGATCTCGGCTCGATTGACTTGACCCTCAACGACTTCGCCGAGTTCGCGTGCGTCGCTACTGACGATGCCGACCCGGTTCACCTCCGCGCCGGCGTCGCGCGCAGCGGCCGCCAGCGCATAGGAGTTGACGTCGTAGACCTGTCCGTTGCCGGGCGTGCGCGAGATGTCGACCAGCTCGCCGCCCACCGCCAGCACCGATACCCGCGGGCGCGGATGCACCAGCACCCGGTCGCGGCCCACCGCGGCCAGCAGCCCGACCTGGGCGGCGCCGATGATCGTCCCGGCCCGCACTGCGACGTCGCCGGGTTGCACGTCGTCACCGGTGCGTCGCACATAGGCACCCGAGCGCACACCGCGCAGCACCCGTACCCGCGACTGCCCGCCGTCCGTCCAGCGCAACGGCAACACCGCGTCGGCCAGCGTCGGCAGCGGCGCCCCGGTCTGCACGCGCGCGGCCTGCCCCGGCTGCAGCCTGCTCGGCGTCCGCGCGCCGGCCTGGACGGTGCCCATCACTGGCAGGGTCACCCCGCCGCCCGACGAGGATCCCTCGACTGCGTTCAGCGACCGCAGCTCGTCGTCAGCCTGATCGTCGGACTGATCTTCGGATGGATCGCCCTGTCCGACACCTTGCACGTCGACACTGCGAACCGCGTAGCCGTCGATAGCGGCCTGGTCGAATCCGGGTAGCGGATGCTCGGTGACGACTTCTTCGGCACACAACAGGCCTTGCGCTTCGGCGATCGCGACTCGCACCGGCCTCGGCGCCACCGCGGCGGCCGTTACCCGGGCTTGTTGCTCCTCCACCGAACGCACAGCGCGCCTTCCTGCCGTCACCCGCATCAACCCCAGGCCGGAGCTGGCCGGGCCGGAAAGTGACGACTAGCCGCTAGCGTTCGGCCAGACCCAATCGGGTCACCAGCCACCGCCGGAGTTCTGGTCCGTAGTCGTCACGGTCCAAGGCAAAGTCAACCGCAGCCTTCAGGTAGCCGCCGGGATTTCCCAAGTCGTGTCGGGAGCCGCGGTGAACGACGACGTGCACCGGGTGCCCTTCCTTGATCAGCAAGGCGATCGCGTCGGTGAGCTGCATTTCGCCGCCGGCGCCGCGCTCGATGCGCTGCAACGCGTCGAAGATGGCGCGGTCGAGGACGTAGCGGCCGGCCGCCGCGTACAGCGACGGTGCGTCCGCCTGGTTCGGCTTTTCCACCATGCCGTTGACCTTCAGCACGTCCGCGTCGGCTCCTGGCACCGGCTCGACGTCGAAAACGCCGTAGGCGCTTATCTCTTCGGGCGTCACCTCGATCGCGCACAACACCGTGCCGCCGAACTCCGCCCGCACCTTCGACATCGTCTCCAGCACGCCGGTCGGCAGCACCAGGTCGTCGGGCAGCAACACCGCGACCGCGTCTTCATCGGCCCCCAGCACCGGCTCCACACAGCTGATCGCGTGCCCTAGGCCGAGCGGCTCGGCCTGCACCACAGACTCGACTTTGATCAGCGCAGGTGCGCGACGGACCTTGGCCAGCATGGCCTCCTTGCCCCGCGCCTCGAGCGTGCCTTCGAGCACCAGGTCTTCGACGAAGTGCGCGACGACGCCGTCCTTGCCTTCGGAGGTGATGATGACCAGCCGTTCGGCGCCGGCTTCGGCGGCTTCGGCCGCCACCAGCTCGATGCCGGGTGTGTCGACAACAGGCAACAGTTCCTTCGGCACAGTCTTGGTCGCGGGCAGAAAACGGGTGCCCAAACCGGCCGCGGGCACGATCGCGGTGCGGGGAACCGAAACCTGTGAGCGAGACATTGTTGAAACCATATCGTTGACCTTGTGGCGACCGCGCGCAAAACCGCATTGCGAGAACGGCTGCTAGCAGACCGTCGTTCAGTTTCCGACGACGTCCACACGCAGGAAGCCCGATCGTTGGCTACCCACATCGATGCCCTCATAGAGCGCGGCGGCACGGTATGCGCGTACGTCCCGGTCGGCGCCGAGCCCGGGTCCATCGAGATGCTGGACGTCCTGCGGCTGAAGGCGGACCGGGTGTTGCTGCCGGTCGCGCGCACCAGCGCCGACGACTCCGCGGTGGCCCTGCAGTGGGGCGAATACCGGCCGGGGCAGCTGGTGACGGCGCGATTCGGACTACTCGAGCCGGCGGGACCGTGGCTACCGTCGACCGCCGTGGCTGACGCGCGCGTCGTGTTTGTTCCGGCGCTGGCCGTCGACCGCACCGGGGCCCGGCTGGGCCGGGGCCGCGGTTTCTACGACCGCACGCTGGTGCTGCGGAATCCAGACGCGCGCCTGATCGCTGTGGTCCGCGACGACGAGCTGCTCGACGAGGTGCCGCACGAACCGCACGACGTGCCGATGACGCATGCCTTGAGTCCCGGCCATGGCCTGGTCGAGCTAACCGGTTAGCAATCCCGCAACACGTCGCGCATCGCTACGAAGGCAACGCCCACCGCAACAGCGACCACAATCGCAATCGCCAACCCATCCCGGAACCGGCCGCGGCGAGCGGGAATGACACGTGCCACATAGCGGTTCTAGCACTTGAGACTGTAGAGTGCTAAGTATTTAGACCATCACGGAGGTTTGTGTGCCGACTTACAGCTATGCCTGCACAGAGTGCGGCAATCGCTTTGATGCGGTCCAGGCATTCAGCGACGACGCCCTGACCACGTGCGAGAAGTGCTCGGGTCGGCTGCGCAAACTGTTCGGCTCCGTCGGGGTGGTGTTCAAGGGCAGCGGTTTCTACCGCAACGACAGTCGCGAGTCGACGAAGAGCTCGAGTAACGGCTCCGCCAAGTCGAGTTCGTCGTCGAGCTCCGAAGGGTCTAGTTCAAGCGACACGTCCAGCTCCTCGGAGAAGTCCAGCTCCTCGAGCGGCTCGTCAAGCTCGTCGAGCGAGAAGTCCGACTCGCCGTCGAAGGCGACCGCGACCACTTCCAGCTAGCCGGTTATCCACAAGCGGCCGTTCGGCGGCCACACGTATTGTGCTGCCACGCCTATTGTTGGCGGGTGGGAGATTCCGCGAAATCGTTGAATCCGTCTCTGCCGGACCGGATTTCGCAGTGGCTGCGCCCAGACTGGTCGCGCACGGTGTTGGCCCGGCGCATTGCCGCGGGCGGGCTGGTGGTGCTGGCCGGCTTCGCTGCGCTGCGGCCCGATCCCGACGGCGACCGCGCGCATGTAGTGGTGGCCGCCCGTGACCTCAGCCCCGGCAATGCGCTGACCGCCGATGACCTCCGACTCGAAACACGGCTAACCCCAACAGTTCCCGATGGATCGCAGTCGGATGTCGGCGCGGTTGTAGGCTCGACGCTGGCGGGACCGGCGCGACGCGGCGAAGTGCTCACCGACGTCCGGCTGCTGGGCCGTCGACTCGCCGAGTCGGCCGCCGGGCCCGACGCCCGGATCGTGCCGGTGCATCCGGTGGACAGCGCACTGATCGATTTGGTGCGACCGGGCGATGTCGTCGACGTCGTGGCCGCGTCGGAGAACGCCTCGCAAGCCAACCCGCACGTCGTCGCCACCGACGCGATCGTGGTGTCGATCTCGGCGAAGCAGAAAGCTCAGAGCGCGACCAACGATCGGGTGGTCCTCGTCGCGCTGCCTGCCACCTCGGCCAACGCCGTGGCCGGCGCCGCCCTAGTACAGACCGTGACGCTTACGTTGCACTAACGGGCGTCAAGCCGCCGGTGCCGACTGCTCGCTGGCACAGAACTTGCACTTGTGCGCGGCCTCGGGGATGTCTGAGCAGCATTCCGAACATGCCTTGGTCGCGGCCGCTTCGCCGAACACCGTTACCCCACGACGCTTCTGAATATGCCGGTAGGGCACCACGATTGCCAGGTAGACGGTGGCCATGAAGACGAAGAAGTAGATGAACGCGCCGATCAGCGACCCGAGGTCGATAAAGGTCTTCGCATTGCCCGCGTCGCCGAGCTGAAAGCCCAAGCCGAGTGCGGCATGAGGCTGGGCCGCCGCCACCAACGGGTTGATCACGGTTTCGGTAAACGACTTGACCAGATTTGAGAAAGCCAATGCCACAACCAAACCGACCGCGACGGTAATGACGTCCTCGCGCATGACGAAGTTCTTGAAACCTTTTAGCACCCGAGCCAAACCTCCTGTGAGCAGGAATCAACAGGGCGAGGGATCACCCTGGAATGACGTTAGGACCGCGCGACGACATTCGCGCCATTTGCGGCGAATTAGTCACGCAAGGGTGAACATGGGCGTGACATCGCAGTCCGGCGGGCGAATCAATTGTGGTGTGGCGGTACGTTGTCCCGCAGCCACTGCTCACGATCGTCGGCGTCTCGACTCGCGTGCGGATCACGCTCGTCTGACGACTCTTGCGGTAGCTCTGTCCCGAATACCCGGTGAATCGCCCCCGGGTCGTCACCGGCCGGCCTGCTCAGCGTCAGATCTCCAGGCTGGACAGCTGCCCGATGATCTGGGCGGCCAACGGATTCAGCGTCGCCATGCCGTCGCGCACTGCGAACCGCGAACCGGCGAGATTGACCACCAGGGTGCTGCCGGAAATGCCGGCCAGGCCGCGTGACAGGCCTGCTTCGATGATTCCCGCGGACAGCCCCGATGTACGGATGGCTTCGGCGATGCCGAGAACTTCGCGATCGAGGATGTCCAGTGTCGCTTCCGGGGTGACGTCGCGGGGAGTTACGCCGGTGCCGCCCACCGACACGACCAGGTCCACTCCCCCGATCACCGCGGTGTTGAGCGCATTGCGGATCTCCACCTCGTCGCCGGCGACGGCTATCACGCCGTCGACAACGAACCCGGCTTCGGTGAGCAACTCGGTGACCAACGGACCGCTGTGGTCCTCGTCCCCGTGCGCAGTCCGATCGTCAACAACAACGACAAGTGCCCTGCCGACCAACTCCGCACGCTCCTCCATGGTTGCAACCGTATATCTGGACTCCGACCACGGCGCGGCGGCTCTCATC
Source organism: uncultured Actinomycetota bacterium (assembly GCA_963815995.1). Taxonomy (GTDB): domain Bacteria; phylum Actinomycetota; class Actinomycetes; order Mycobacteriales; family Mycobacteriaceae; genus Mycobacterium. Next base: position 112,531 of record CAWFIR010000014.1, on the reverse strand, counting down.
ACTGCTGGGCCTTACCCAACGTGACCTGGACCTTCTTGGTTTCACCCGACGGGTCCTTAAAGGTCAGCGTGACCTTGTCACCGGGCGCCTTGGATCGCACCGCGGCGACCAACGCGTCGGCACTGTTGACGGTGCGGTCATCGACCTTGGTCACCACCACGTTGCCGGGCATACCGGCCGCTGCCGCGGCGCCGTTCGGCACCACCTCGACGACCTTGGCGCCGGGCGTTTCCTTGTCGTTGGTGACCTGCACGCCGAGCGAGGCGTGCGACGCGGTGCCGGAACTGATCAGCTCGTCGGCGATGCGCTTGGCCTGATCGACCGGAATCGCAAAGCCAAGGCCGATCGAGCCACTCTGCGCGTCGGGCGAGTCACCGCCGAGTGTGGCGATGGCCGAGTTGACGCCGATCAGCTGTCCGCTCATGTTGACCAACGCACCCCCGGAGTTACCGGGGTTGATAGCGGCGTCGGTCTGGATGGCGTCGAGCACCGTGTTCTGGTTGCCGGACTCACCGGTCGTCGACACCGGCCGGTTCATCGCGCTGACGATACCGGTCGTCACGGTGCCTTCGAGGCCGAGCGGCGAACCGACCGCCATCACCGGCTGGCCGACCCGCAGGTTGGCCGACGACCCGAGGCTGATCGGCGTCAGCCCCGAAATGCCTTGCACGCGAACCACTGCGATGTCAGTGGTGGGGTCACTACCGACAACGCTGAACTCCGCGGTGCGACCGTCGGAGAACGTCACCGTGGTCTTCGGCTTGGCTCCGGCAGGCGGGGCAGGCTGGTCGGGATCGGGGCCCGGGCCCCCGGGATCGTCCTCAGGGCCCTGGTGTTCACCCGGACGCCCGTGCGGCGCAGGCGGCTTGCCGGGGTTGGCCGCGGTCGCGACGACGTGGTTGTTGGTCAGGATCAAACCGTCCGAGGACAGGACGATGCCCGAGCCCTCCTCGGATGCACGACCGAGGTTGGTCTCCAGCATGACGACGCTGGGCACCACCTTCGCGGCCACCTGCTCGACGCTGCCCAACGGCGCATTCGAGGCCGGCATCCCGGGAGTCGCACCACCCGATAGCGCCCCGTCCGCGACGGAGGAGAGTTTTCCGTGGTGCGCGACCACCGACGCGGCCGCACCGCCGATACCGGCCGACACCAGCGCGAGCGCCACCGCGCCGACGGTCAATGCGCCTGCGCGAGAACGCTTTCGCGGAGCGGGCAGCGGAGGCCCGGCCTGACCCCCGGCGAAGGGGCCGTAGGGCTGCCGGTACTGTCCCTGCTGAGGCTGCTGGCCGTAACGCCAGTCGTAGCCCTGCGGATAGGTTTGCTGCTGCCCTGGATTGGAATGGCCTGTGGCCCCGCGCTGATCGGACACGGGACGATATCCGTGCTGCTGCGGCGGTGGCGAATACCTCGGGTGATTCGTCATGTCGCTCGGTCGCTCTCTCTTGTGCAGTCGGTTCAGACTCAAACAGTAACTGGATTTACCTTGCCTGCGTGGTCTGAGATTCGACTGAGATAACGTTCGCTGGAGCTGGAGAGTTCCCCGGAGTTGACGAGCTGGAAACATCCGCCTCATCTTCACCGTCGTCGAGGTAGTCAGCGACCGCTATCGGCTGTCCCGGCAGCAATACGTATATCGATGTGCCCGGCGGCTGGCCCCCGGCAACGGTGTCCTCGACGCGAAGCGCCCCGCCGTGCTTGAGCACCACCTGTTTGACGATCGCCAGACCCAGACCCGAACCCGGCATCGCCCGCGCCGTGGTCGAGCGGAAGAACCGCTCGAAGACCAGTGCACGCTCGTGTTCGGGGATACCTGGCCCGTGGTCGGACACCACCAGCTCCGCATGCGTGGCATTCAGCTGCCGGAGCCGCACCCCGACATGCTCCCCGGACGGGCTCCACTTGGCCGCGTTGTCCATCAGGTTCAGCACCGCCCGCGACAGGCCCGCGGAGTCCCCGTAGACCTGCCAGGGCGCCACCTCGACGTCGAACTCAACGTCGTTGCGGCGCCGACGAACTCGCTCCAAGGACCGGTCGATCACCTCGCTCATGTCGACCGGCTCGTGTACCACCTCGCCGGCATCGCCGCGGGTGAGGTCGACCAAATCGCCGACCAGCGTGGACAATTCCTCGATCTGGGCGATCACGTCGGTCCGCAGGTCGACCATCTCCTGCTCGGGCAGTGGCGGCGCACCCGGCGCGCTGGAGGCCATCAGCAGTTCGATGTTGGTGCGGAGCGACGTCAGCGGGGTCCGTAGCTCGTGACCGGCGTCGGCGACCAGCCGAGTCTGACGTTCCCGGGACTCGGCCAGGGCCCGCAGCATCATGTTGAATGCCTCTGTGAGCCTGGCTAATTCGTCGCTACCGAAGACCGGTATAGACCGCAGGTCGTCGGTGCGCGCCACCCGTTCGGCCGCCTCGGTCAACCGTCCCACCGGACGCAGGCCCGCTTGAGTGACCATGCCGCCGGCGACCGCGGCTACGGCCATACCGACCCCGCCGACGATGACCAGCACCCAGCGCAGCTTCGTCATCACCGCATCGGTCGGCGCCAGGCTCTTGGAGATCAGCAGCGAGCTGCCGTTCGGCAGATGCACGGCCAGCACCCGCTGATTGGCCGCCGTGCGCCGGGACATGAACAGATCACCGCGGATGACCGCCTTCTCCTGTTGCCCCACCGGCAACGTCTGGCCCTCCTGGTTGGCGGTGAAGATCGACCGCCCGGGAGTCACCAGCATTGCGTTGACATCCGAATATGCGGTGCCCTCAATGGCTTTCGCCGGGTCGGCGGCCAACGATCCGCTGGCGATCAGAAGCTGAGCCCGGCTCTGCAGCTGGTTATCGATGTCTTTGTACAACGCCGCGGAGATCACCGCATACACCGCGACGGCCATCAGGATGACGACCATCGCCACCATCGACATGGCCAGCAGCATCACCCGCCACCGCAGCGACAACGAGGTGCTGGTCCGGAGCGGACGTCGGTTTTGCCGACGGAACAGTGTTTTCAGGGGCATCAGGGAGGTGTTTCGCGAAGCACGTAACCCACACCTCGAACGGTGTGGATCAGTCGCGGCTCGCCGTTGGCCTCGGTCTTGCGACGCAGATAACCGACGTACACCTCGAGCGCATTACCCGACGTGGGGAAGTCGAAACCCCACACCTCCTCGAGAATGCGGCTACGCGTCAAAACCCGTCGCGGATTGGCGATCAGCATCTCCAGCAAAGCGAATTCGGTCCGGGTCAGACTGATCTGGCGCTGCCCCCGAGTGACCTCGCGAGTCACCGAATCAAGGGTCAGGTCCGCGAACGTCATCGCAACGGATTCGGAGGCGTCTTCGATTCTTGTGCGACGCAGCAGCGCCCGCATCCGCGCCAAAAGCTCTTCCAGGGCGAACGGCTTGGGCAGATAGTCGTCGGCTCCGGCGTCCAGGCCGGCGACGCGCTCGGAGATCGTGTCGCGGGCGGTCAGCACCAGGATCGGCATATCATCCCCGGTGCTGCGCAGCTGCCTGCACACCTCGAGGCCGTCCAGCCGGGGCATCATGACGTCGAGCACGAGCCCGTCGGGCCGGTCGGCGGAGATCATCTCCAGGGCCTCGACGCCATCCTCGGCCAACGCCACCGAGTACCCATTGAAGGAAAGTGACCTACGCAGTGACTCGCGCACAGCGCGGTCGTCGTCAACGACAAGAATTCGCACGGCCACCAGTTTTATCCAATCGCCTGAGAACCTGCTGAGAGGTTGGCAAAACTGACTGCCGCAAATTGTTTGCGCTTTGCCGGGAGACATTGCTCACGGCAAAGAAGTTAGCGGCGGTCGAGGTCGATCAGACCGAGGCGCGCCGCCTTCAGCAGTCGGCGCGGCACCTTGTGCTGCTTGCCGGCCACCGTCACGCCGACCAGCTCGGGCTTCTCAGCCTTCCACTGCGCGCGCCGGCTACGGGTGTTCGAGCGCGACATCCTGCGCTTTGGCACAGCCATGATCAGGCCTTACTCCTGGTAGGGGGGTCGCCGCGCAAGAAGTCTCGGCAGCGACGCTTAGCGCAATAGTAATCGCTGACCTGCTGGTGGCAAAAATCGGCTCTCGAACGGGCCGACTCCCTTGACGTGACACTGCCGGTACCCGCTAACCTACCGGTTGGTTGGTACGTCCGGCTGGAGGGAGCCACGCGTGACGTCCTCTTCTGGTGCCCGGGGTTCGGCGGCATCGGTTCGGATCGGAAACTGTTCGGGCTTCTACGGCGACCGGCATTCCGCGATGCGCGAGATGCTGGTCGGTGGCGAGCTCGACTACGTCACCGGTGATTACCTGGCCGAACTGACCATGCTGATCCTCGGCCGCGACCGGATGAAGCATCCCGAGCGCGGCTACGCCAAGACCTTCCTCACCCAACTCGAGGAATGCCTGGGGCTGGCGTCACGACCGCGGGGTGCGCATCGTCGCCAACGCCGGTGGCCTGAACCCCGCCGGCCTCGCCGACGCGGTGCGGGCTCTGGCAGCGCGCCTCGGTGTGCCCGTCCGGGTCGCTCACGTCGACGGTGACGACCTTTCACCCCGCGCTGAAGAACTCGGGCTGGGCAAGCCGCTGACGGCCAACGCGTACCTGGGCGCGTGGGGCATCGTCGACTGCCTGAACGACGGCGCGGACATCGTCGTCACCGGACGGGTGACCGACGCATCGGTGACGGTCGGGCCTGCGGCCGCCCACTTCGGCTGGCAGCGGACCGACTACGACCGCCTGGCCGGCGCCGTCGTCGCCGGGCACGTCATCGAATGCGGCATCCAGGCCACCGGCGGCAATTTCTCGTTCTTCACCGAGGTCCCGGACCTGACCTACGCCGGCTTCCCGCTGGCGGAGGTCCACGCCGACGGTTCGTCGGTGATCACCAAGCACCCCGGAACCGGCGGCCTGGTCAGCGTCGACACGGTCACCGCGCAGCTGCTCTACGAGATCACCGGCGCCCGCTACGCCAACCCGGATGTGACGGCCCGGATGGACACCATCGAGCTGTCCGGCGACGGCCCCGACCGGGTGCGGATCAGCGGAGTGATCGGTGAACCGCCGCCGCCCACCCTCAAGGTGTCGCTGAACAGCATCGGCGGATTCCGCAACGCGATGACGTTCGTGCTGACCGGTTTGGACATCGAGGCCAAGGCGGATCTGGTGCGACGGCAGTTGGAGTCCGCGCTGTCGGTCAAGCCCGCCGAGCTGGAGTGGACGCTGGCCCGCACCGACCACGCCGACGCCGACACCGAGGAGGCCGCCAGCGCTCTGCTCCGCTGCGTGGTCCGCGACCCCGATCCGGCGAATGTCGGGCGCCAGTTCTCTTCGGCCGCGGTGGAATTAGCTCTGGCCAGCTATCCGGGTTTCACCGTCACCGCGCCGCCCGGCGACGGTCAGGTGTACGGGGTCTACACCCCCGGCTATGTCGATGCCGCCAAGGTGCAACACATCGCCGTGCACGCCGACGGCACCCGCGTCGAGATTCCCTGCGCCACCGACACTCTCGAGCTGCAACCGGCCGATGCGCCGCCGCTGCCGGAGCCGTTGCCGGCAGGTCCGACACAGCGGGCGCCGCTTGGCCGCATCGCCGCCGCACGCAGCGGCGACAAGGGCGGGTCGGCCAACGTCGGGGTCTGGGTGCGCAGCGACGAGCAGTGGCGCTGGCTGGCCAACACGCTGACGGTCGAACTGCTCAAGCAGCTGCTTCCCGAAACCGCCGACCTGCCGGTCACCCGGCACCTGCTGCCGAACCTGCGCGCGGTGAACTTCGTCATCGAGGAAATCCTCGGCCAGGGCGTCGCCTATCAAGCGCGATTCGACCCTCAGGCCAAGGGACTTGGCGAATGGCTGCGCAGCCGCCACGTCGACATTCCAACAGAGTTGTTGTGAGAGAAGGGCTGTTGTGAGCATCTGGACTACGCCGGAGCGTGAACAGCTCCGAAAGACCGTGCGCTCCTTCGCCGAACGGGAGATCTTGCCGCACGTCGACGAGTGGGAGCGCAGCGGTGAGCTGCCGCGGGAATTGCACCGCGCCGCCGGAGAGGCGGGTCTGCTGGGCTCGAACTTCCCGGAGGCAGTCGGCGGGGGCGGCGGCGACGGCGCCGACGCGGTGATCGTCTGCGAGGAGCTGCACCAGGCCGGCGTGCCCGGCGGCGTGTTCGCGTCGCTGTTCACCTGCGGTATCGCCGTGCCGCACATGATCGCTTCCGGCAATGAGCGGCTGATCGAGACCTTCGTTCGCCCGACCTTGGCCGGCGAATTGATCGGATCGCTGGCCATCACCGAACCCGGCGGCGGCTCCGACGTCGGGCACCTACGCACGACCGCGACGCGCTCCGGTGACCAGTACATCGTCAACGGCGCCAAGACCTACATCACCTCCGCGGTGCGAGCCGACTTCGTGGTCACCGCGGTGCGCACCGGCGGCCCTGGCGCGGCAGGGGTTTCGTTGCTGCTCGTCGAGAAGGGCACACCGGGATTCGAGGTGTCGCGCAAGCTGGACAAGATGGGTTGGCGGTCCTCGGACACCGCAGAGCTGTCTTACGTCGACGCCGCCGTGCCGGTGGCCAACCTGGTCGGCGCCGAGAACACCGGCTTTGCTCAGATCGCGGAGGCATTCGTCTCAGAACGGATCGCCCTTGCCGCGCAGGCGTATTCGAGCGCCCAGCGGTGTCTGGACATCACCGTGCAGTGGTGCCGCGACCGAGAGACGTTCGGCCGGCCGCTGATCTCCCGGCAATCCGTACAGAACACGCTGGCCGAGATGGCCCGTCGCATCGACGTCGCCCGCGTCTACGCGCATCACGTGGTCGAGCGGCAGCTTGCCGGCGAGACCAACTTGATCGCCGAAGTGTGTTTCGCCAAGAACACCGCCGTCGAGGCCGGCGAATGGGTGGCCAACCAGGCCGTGCAGCTGTTCGGCGGCATGGGATACATGGCCGAGTCGGAAATCGAACGCCAGTACCGGGACATGCGGATCCTGGGCATCGGCGGCGGGACCACCGAGATCCTGACCTCGCTTGCCGCCAAGCTGCTGGGTTTTCAGTCGTGACCGCGCTGCGGTCCACACTCGACCCGAAGGCCGACACCTACACGGCCGCCGCATCGGCCGCGGAGTCCCGGCTCGAGGAGATCGATGCCGAGCTGGCCAAGGCGCTCGCCGGCGGCGGCGCGAAATACGTTGAACGTCATCATGATCGCGGCAAGTTAACCGCCCGCGAACGCATCGAATTGCTGGTCGACGCGGATGCGCCGTTCTTGGAGCTGAGTCCGTTGGCGGCCTATGGCAGCGCTTTCCAGATCGGTGCCAGCCTGGTCACCGGGATCGGCGCGGTGAGCGGTGTCGAATGCCTGATCGTCGCCAATGACCCGACGGTCAAGGGCGGCACCAGCAACCCGTGGACACTACGAAAGATACTTCGAGCCAACCAGATCGCGTTCGAGAACCGCTTGCCGGTGATTTCTTTGGTGGAATCCGGTGGCGCGGATCTGCCCACCCAGAAAGAGATCTTCGTCCCCGGCGGGCAGATGTTCCGCGACCTGACCCGGCTGTCGGCGGCCGGGATTCCCACCATCGCGTTGGTGTTCGGTAACTCCACCGCGGGCGGGGCCTACATACCCGGGATGTCCGATCACGTCGTGATGATCAAAGAACGCTCGAAGGTCTTTCTGGCCGGCCCGCCGCTGGTGAAGATGGCCACCGGCGAGGAATCCGATGACGAGTCGCTGGGTGGCGCCGAGATGCACTCCCGGGTATCGGGTTTGGGTGACTACTTCGCCGTCGACGAGCTCGACGCCATCCGCATCGGGCGCCGTATCGTCGCGCGACTCAACTGGAGAAAAGAAGGACCCGCACCCGCGCCGGTGACCGAGCCGCTGTTCGACGCCGAGGAGTTGATCGGCATCGTCCCGGCCGACCTGCGCATCCCGTTCGACCCGCGGGAAGTGATCGCCCGGATCGTCGACGGCTCCGAATTCGACGAGTTCAAGGCGATGTACGGCTCGTCACTGGTCACCGGCTGGGCCCGGCTGCACGGCTATCCGCTGGGCATCCTGGCCAACGCCCGCGGCGTGCTGTTCAGCGAAGAGTCGCAGAAAGCCACCCAGTTCATTCAGCTGGCCAACCGATCGAATACGCCATTGTTGTTCCTGCACAACACGACTGGCTATATGGTCGGCAAGGACTACGAGGAAGGCGGCATGATCAAGCATGGCTCGATGATGATCAACGCCGTGTCCAACTCGACCGTCCCCCACCTCTCCCTGCTGATCGGCGCGTCCTACGGCGCCGGTCACTACGGTATGTGCGGCCGGGCCTACGACCCACGGTTTCTGTTCGCCTGGCCGAGCGCCAAAGCCGCCGTGATGGGCGGCGCTCAGCTGGCCGGGGTGCTGTCGATCGTCAGCCGGGCCGCCGCCGAGGCGCGCGGTCAGCAAGTCGACGAAGACGCCGACGCGGCGATGCGGGCCGCGGTCGAAGGCCAGATCGAGGCCGAGTCGCTTCCGCTGGTGCTATCCGGAATGCTGTACGACGACGGCGTGATCGACCCGCGCGATACCCGCACCGTGTTGGGAATGTGTTTGTCCGCCATCGCCAATGGCCCGATCAAGGGGACGTCGAACTTCGGCGTCTTCCGGATGTGATGCAAATGCCAATCACTCGAGTTCTGGTAGCCAACCGCGGCGAGATCGCCCGACGGGTGTTCGCGACGTGCCGCACTCTGGGCCTGGGCACCGTCGCGGTCTACACCGACCCGGACGCGGGCGCGCCGCATGTCGCCGAGGCCGATGCCCGGGTCCGGCTGCCCAAGGCAGGCGACTATCTCAACGCAGACGCCATCATCGCCGCTGCCCGTGCGGCCGGCGCGGACGCGGTGCACCCCGGCTACGGGTTCCTCTCGGAGAACGCCGAATTCGCCGCTGCGGTGCAAGCCGCGGGGCTGGTCTGGATCGGCCCGCCGGTGGACGCGGTGCGCGCGATGGGCTCGAAGATCGAGTCCAAGAAAATGATGGCCGCCGCCGGAGTCCCCGTGCTCGAGGAACTCGACCCGGACACCGTCACCGCCGACCAGTTGCCGGTACTGGTGAAGGCATCCTCTGGCGGTGGCGGGCGCGGAATGCGGGTGGTCGACCAATTGGACGCGCTGCCACGCGAAGTGGCCGCCGCCCAGCGCGAGGCCCAGTCCGCGTTCGGCGACCCCACGGTGTTCTGTGAGCGCTATCTGCCCACCGGCCACCACGTCGAGGTCCAGGTGATGGCCGATTCCCACGGCACGGTGTGGGCGGTCGGCGAGCGGGAATGCTCGATCCAGCGCCGCCATCAGAAGATCATCGAGGAAGCGCCGTCGCCCTTGGTCGAGCGCATCCCGGGCATGCGGGCCAGGCTCTTCGAAGCCGCCCGGCTCGCCGCCGGCGCGATCGGTTACACCGGCGCGGGGACAGTGGAGTTCCTTGCCGACGACGACGGCGAGTTCTACTTCCTGGAGATGAACACCCGGCTGCAGGTCGAGCACCCGGTCACCGAGGAGACCACCGGACTCGACCTGGTCGAGCTGCAGATCGACGTCGCCGACGGCGGCCGACTGGACGCCGAACCGCCTGCCGCGCATGGCTACTCCATCGAAGCGCGGCTCTACGCCGAGGATCCGGCGCGGGACTGGCAGCCGCAGGCCGGCCAGGTGCACCGCATCGACGTACCGGCGGCCCGCACCGAGTTCAGCACGCTCGGGGCGCGAACCGGCGTCAGGCTCGACTCCGGAATCGTCAATGGCTCGGTGGTTTCCATCCACTACGACCCGATGCTGGCCAAGGTGATCTCCTACGCTCCGACGCGCCGCCAGGCGGCGCTGGTGCTCGCCGACGCGCTGGCGCGTGCCCGGCTGCACGGCCTGCGCACCAATCGCGACCTGCTGGTCAACGTGCTGCGGCATCAGGCGTTTCTGGACGGCGCCACCGACACGGCATTCTTCGACACGCACGACCTGGTCAAGCTGTCCGCCCCGCTGGTGGATGACGCCGTGATCCGGTTGTCGGCGATCGCCGCGGCGCTGGCTGACGCCGCCGGGAATCGGGCGAGCGCCACCGTGCTCGGCTCGATCCCCAGCGGGTGGCGCAACCTGGCTTCGGGCTACCAGGTCAAGACCTACGCCGACGACGACGGCGTGGAGCATCGCGTCGAATACCGTTTCAGCCGAACCGGATTACTACTGCCCGCGGACGAGTCGATACAGCTGGTCTCCGTGACCGCCGGCGAGGTCGTGTTGGCCGACGACCACGGGGTGGCACGCAGCTTCGCAGTTAAGCGCTACGACGCGGAAGATTCAGCCGTCTACGTCGACTCGGCGCACGGGCCGGTACACCTGGTCGCGCTGCCCCGCTTCCCCGAGCCGGGGTCGGCCGTCGAGAAGGGCTCGCTGGTTGCGCCCATGCCCGGCAACGTCATTCGGCTCGGCGCCGCGGTCGGCGATACCGTCACGGCCGGCCAGCCGCTGATCTGGCTGGAGGCGATGAAGATGGAGCACACCATCACCGCCCCGGCCGACGGCGTTCTCGCGGAACTCAACGTCGATACCGGCCACCAAGTCGAAGTCGGCGCCGTCTTGGCACGCGTCGACGTGCCCCATGATCCCGAAGCAGAAGGAGACACACCATGACAGACAGCAGCTTCATCGAAAACGAAGACCGCAAGTCGCTGCGCAAGGCGGTGTCCGAATGGGCATCCAGTTACGGCAGCGAGTACTACCTGAAGAAGGCTCGTGCCCAGGAGCACACCGACGAATTATGGTCGGAGGCCGGCAAACTCGGTTTCCTGGGGGTGAATCTCCCCGAGGAGTACGGCGGCGGTGGCGCAGGCATGTACGAGCTGTCGCTGGTCATGGAGGAGATGGCGGCCGCGGGTAGCGCGCTGCTGCTGATGGTGGTGTCGCCCGCCATCAACGGGACCATCATCAGCAAGTTCGGTACCGAGGAACAGAAGAAGCGCTGGATTCCCGGTATCGCCGACGGCTCGCTGACGATGGCGTTCGCGATCACCGAACCCGACGCCGGCTCGAACTCCCACAAGATCACCACCACGGCCCGCCGCGACGGCAGCGACTGGATCCTCAAGGGCCAGAAGGTCTACATCTCCGGCGTCGACCAGGCGCAGGCCGTGCTGGTGGTCGCGCGCTCCGAGGAGGCCAAAACCGGCAAGCTGCGGCCGGCGCTGTTCGTGGTGCCCACCGATTCGCCCGGTTTCACCTACACCCCGATCGAGATGGAGATCATCAGCCCGGAACGGCAGTTCCAGGTGTTCCTGGACGACGTGCGACTGCCCGGCGATGCACTCGTCGGCGCCGAAGACGCCGCGATCGCACAGCTTTTCGCGGGCCTGAACCCCGAGCGCATCATGGGCGCGGCCAGCAGCGTCGGCATGGGTCGCTTCGCGCTGGACCGTGCCGCCGACTACGTCAAGACCCGCCAGGTGTGGGGAGCGCCGATCGGCTCGCACCAGGGGTTGTCACATCCGTTGGCGCAGTGCCACATCGAGGTCGAGCTTGCCAAGCTGATGATGCAGAAGGCCGCCACGCTCTACGACAACGGCGACGACGGCGGTGCCGCGACGGCGGCCAACATGGCGAAATACGCTGCGGCCGAGGCCGCTACGCGCTCGGTCGACCAGGCCGTGCAGTCGCTCGGCGGCAACGGGCTGACCAAGGAGTACGGCGTCGCCGCCATGCTGGCCTCGGCCCGGCTCGGCCGCATCGCACCGGTCAGCCGCGAAATGGTGCTCAACTTCGTCGCACAGACATCGCTCGGCTTGCCCCGGTCTTACTGATGGACACTCTCGTCGAGTACGCCGTCGACGGGCAGGTGGCGCGGCTGACGCTGAATTCGCCGCACAACCGCAACGCGCTGTCGTCGACGTTGGTCGGCCAGCTACATCAGGGCCTGCGCGATGCGGCGGACGATCCGGCGGTGCGGGTCGTCGTCCTCGGCCACACCGGGAACACCTTCTGCGCGGGCGCTGACCTGTCCGAGGGGTCGGCGGCAAGCGCGGATCCGGCCGAGGCGACCGCCCAGCGGTCCCGCGAAATGGCGATGTTGCTGCGCGCGATCGTCGAGTCGCCGCGGCCGGTGATCGTCGCCGTCGACGGGCATGTCCGGGCCGGCGGCATGGGCCTGGTCGCCGCCTGCGATATCGCCGTCGCGGGACCCCGCAGCACGTTCGCGTTGACCGAAGCCCGGATCGGGGTGGCGCCGGCGATCATCTCGCTGACGCTGCTGCCGAAGATGTCCGCACGCGCCGCAGCCCGCTACTACCTGACCGGTGAGACGTTCGACGCCGCCACCGCCGCCTCGATCGGGCTGATCACGATCGCCGCCGACGACGTCGACGCCGCGGTGGCCTCGCTGGTCGCCGACATCGGTCGCGGCTCACCGCAGGGCCTGGCCGCGTCGAAGGCGCTGACCACCGCCGCTGTGCTGGATGGGTTCGACCGCGACGCCGAGCGGCTGGGCGCCGAGTCGGCGCGGCTGTTCGTCTCCGACGAAGCCCGCGAGGGCATGCTGGCGTTCCTGCAGAAAAGGCCGCCCAGCTGGGCTTCCGGATAGAGGCCCCGCGAGCACCCGCCGCAGGTTCCTCCGCTATGCAAGGGGGGTGGACGATGACCAACGCGATAGCTGGCGAAATGTGCTGCGCAGCCTGTTCACCGGATGGCAGCGTCCGACTACCCATCCGGTGGACGACCGCGGCGAAGGCGCCGAAAGCCTGATCGGGTTCGTGGTGGCCGCCGCTCTGGTCGGCCTGCTCACCGGCGTCAGCGCGGCAAGCTTCCGGCTCCTGCTGCAACAGGGTGCGCGGCTACGCGCCGGCCTGGCCGGATGGGCGCACGGCAGCTGGATGGGACTCTTCGTCGTCGTGCTGGTCTGCACGACCGCCGCCATCGTTGCGGCCGCGCTGGTGCACCGGGTCGAACCGCATGCCGAGGGCAGCGGAATCCCACGCGTCGAGGCCGTCGCCGACGGCCGCGTCCGACCTGACCGATTCCGGATCCTGCCCGTCAAGTACGTCGGCGGGCTGTTGGCTATCAGCAGCGGCATGGCGCTGGGTCGCGAGGGGCCGTCGGTCCAGATGGGCGGGACCGCGGCGGTCATTGTCGCCACCATCACCCGGCGCAACCTCGCCGACCTGCGTGTCCTGGTCGCCGGCGGCGCCGCGGCCGGGCTGGCCACCGCCTTCAACGCGCCCATCGCCGGCGGCGTGTTCGTACTCGAGGAGCTGGTCAAGCGGTTCGATCCGCGCACCACGGTCGCCACCCTCGTCGCGTCCGCGTCCGGGTTCGCCGCCGCCCACCTGCTGGTGAAATCACGGACCGACTTCAACATGGCGCCGTTGGCCGAACCACGGCTGGTGGAATATGGCTGGGTCGTCGCGATCGGAGTCGTCACCGGGTTGCTCGGCGTGCTTTACAACGCGGCGGTGATGCTCGCCCTGCGCCGGGCCGACGCCAGCCGCCTGCCCAAAGAGGCCCGCGCCGCCGCGACCGGCGCGCTGGTCGGGCTACTCGTCTGGGTGGCACCGGACCTGGCCGGCAGCGGCGACAACCTCACCCAGAACGCGCTACTCGGCCGCGGCGCATTGCTCGCGGTCACGGGTGTACTCGTGCTGCGGTTCGTGCTGGGCATCGTCTCCTACGCCGCCGCCACTCCCGGAGGTTTGTTCGCACCCATGCTGGTCCTTGGATCGCAGTCCGGCCTGATCGTCGGGCTCATCGCCACGCACGTGACGCCGCACGCCGTGCCCAGCCTGGCCGCGTGTGCCCTGATCGGGATGGCCGCCTTCTTCACCGCGTCGGTGAATGCCCCGGTGACCGGGCTCATCCTTGCCACCGAAATGACGGGCAACACCAACCAATTGCCACCGATGCTTGGTGCCTGCGCAGTCGCGATGCTCGTCGCCATCGCGCTGCGGTCACGATCCATCTATGACCGGCTCGCCGATCGCGCGGCGGCCAGCCAAGCCGCCACACCTGAGTGAATTCTGAGGGTGACGCACCAGTTTAGCCAAGACACCTTGCAGCAAAATTTCTTCGCCGTACGCTCGACACTGATGGAGAAGTCAGCGCAGCGAGGCGCACAGGACCAGCGGAACGCAGTTACGCGTGCCGCCGAGACCGATCGCATTCAGGTAGCCCAGCTGCTCACCGACGCCGCCGCTCAGGGCCGACTGCAGATGAGCGACTACGAAGACCGCCTCACCAAGGCCTACGCGGCGAAGACCTACGAAGAACTGGATCGCCTGCGGTCGGACCTGATCGGCTCGTCGGTGAGTCCGCAAGGCAGCGGCGCCGCCAAACCCGCGCCGTCGATGCTGCTGCTGGCCATCATGAGCGCGTTCGAGCGGCGCGGCCGCTGGAACGTGCCGAAGAAGCTGACGACGTTCGCGCTGTGGGGTGGCGGCGTGATCGACCTGCGCTACGCCGACTTCACCTCGACCGACGTCGAGATCCACGCCACCTCGATCATGGGCGGGCAGACCATCCTGTTGCCGCCCGAAGTCAACGTCGAGATCAAGGGGCACGGCGTGATGGGTGGGTTCGACCACAACGTCACGGGCGAGGGCACCCCCGGCGCGCCGACCGTGCGGATAACCGGCTTCTCCCTGTGGGGTGGCGTCGGTATCCGGCGGAAGAACCGCAAGACCCAGCGCTAGCCCGTTCTATCGCCGGCGGCTGCGCAGGTAGTCGCCGACCACCGCCGCGCCCAGCCCGTCGAGATCGGGATCGACCACCCGTCCTTCGACGCGACGCGCAACCTGGTCGATGAAACGGGCCAGCCCGGGATCGCTGCCCAACCGGAAGATCGTCACCTGCGCGCCCAACCGGGCCATCTCGTCGAAGCCGCGCACGGTGTTGGCGATGGTCCGCGGATGCGGCGGGTAATCGAAAAACACCGACGCGCCGTCGCCGGTGTCCTCCAGGTGCGCGGTCGGCTCGCCGTCGGTGACGACCAGTAGGACGGGCTGCGCGTTGGGATGCCGGCGCAGATGCCGGCCGGCCAAAGCCAGTGCGTGATGCAGATTGGTGCCCTGCTCGTACACGCCTTCCAGGCCCATCAATTCCGCGCTGGTCATGGTTCGCGCGTAGCGGCCAAAGGCGATGATCTGCAACGCATCTGAACGGAATCGGGTGCGCACCAGATGGTCGAGCGCCAGCGCCGTGCGCTTCATCGGCAGCCAGCGGTTCTCCATCACCATCGAGAACGACGTGTCGACCAGCAGCGCGACGGCAGCCTGGGTGCGGGTCTCGGTCTCGGACACCTCGACGTCGTCGACGGTGACGCGAATCGCCGAATCTCGGTTGTCCGCAGCGGTGCCGGCCTGCCGCAGCACGGCATTGGTGAGCGTCCGCGTGACGTTCCACGGCTCGGTGTCGCCGAACTGCCAGGGCCGGGTTGCACCGGTCAGCTCGCCCGCGGCTCCGGCACGTCGCAGTTCGCGTTCGCCGCGATGGCTCGAAAGTTGCTGCGCCACATCACGTAATGCTGTCTCGCCCAGCCGCCGCATCGCCTTCGGCGACAACCGCCACTGGCCATCCGAGCTGCGGTCGAGGAAGCCCTGATTCATCAGCGCACGCTCGAGCTCGGACAGCGTCTGGGCGTCGATGGCGGCCTGGTCGCCCAGCTGGCGGGCCAGCGCGTCGAGGTCGACGTCGTCCATCGTCGCGCCCGGATAGGCTTGCGACAGTTGCTCGGCGAGTTGTTCCAGCTCGCCGATGTCGGCCAGCGCCTGCGCGCCTTCACCCATGCCCAGCGGGTTGTCGCCGGAGAACTGCGACGAACCGTCCCAGTCCTCCCCGGGCCGGGCTGCCTGCAGGTGGGCGTCAAGCCGATCCAGCGCTTGCATCAAAGCCGGCGAGCCGAATGCCTGCTGCGCCAACGCATCCAATTCGGCTCGCTGATCCGGGCTCAGGCTGTTACGGAACCGCTGTGCGGCCGCCGCCCGCTTGGCCAGCGAGTCCAGCAACTCCTCGACATTCTGCGGATTCTCCGGGAAGAACTCGCCGTGCTTGTCCATGAAGTCCTGGAAATCTTGTTGGGAGTCTTGCCCTTTCGAGTGCTTGTCCAACAGGTCGTTGAGGTCGTTGAGCATGTCGTTGACGCGTTGACGGTCCTCGTCGGTGGCGCCTTCCAGCGCCTCCTTCATGCCGGCGAAGCGCTGGTCGAGCATCTCGCGACCGAGCAGATCCTTGATCTGCTCGTACTTCTGTCGCGCCTCGTCGCTGCGCCAGTCGTATTCGGAAAGCTCTTGCACGGCTTTGGCCGGCGACGGCGAAAGCGCATCCAGTTGCAGCTCGCCGAAGCGGGCGTCGTCGTCCAACGCGCGCGCCAGCTCCTTGCGCTCAGCCAGCACCGCATCGTCGAGCAGCTTCTTGATCTCCTGCAGGGTGCCGTCTAAGTTGTTCTCGCGCAGCAATTCTCGGCGTCGACGGTTGGCCTCGGCGGCCAGCCGATCGGCTCCGGTCATGTTCTTGGTGCCGCGGCGCAGCAGCTCGGACAGCGCACGGCGCGGCGACGTGCCCGCCATCACGTCCTGCCCGATCTGCTCGAGCGCCTCGCGCAGATCCACCGGCGGGGCCAGCGGATCGGGCCCGCCGGTGTAGGCCGAGTATTTCGCCGAATGACCTGGCGAGTGACCTTTAGCCATAGACGGTTTCGCCTTCCCCGGACACCTTGTCGACGCGCTTGGCCAAATACAGTGCCTCTAAAGCCAATTCCAGCGCCGCGGCGCGCTCACCCTCGGATTCGGCACCGAGCCGCTTGGCGATCGCCTCGATGATCGGCAGATCCGGCAGTGCCGCCAGCACGTTCTTGGCCGACACCCGCTCACCGGTCGTCACCGCGGAGCCACCCTCGACCGCGGCCACCAGCGGGCCGACGTCGAGACCGCCGAGCGCTCTGGACGCGGTGTCGGCGGTGGCCCGACGCAGCAGGTGCTCCAGCACGGCCTGCTCGCGTCCTTCTTCCCCGGACTCGAATTCCAGCTTGCCGCGCAGCACGGCGATCACCGTGCCCAGGTCGACCACCCGCGCCACCGGGTCCGTCTCACCGAGCACCGCGCCGCGATGCCGCGCGGAGGCGGCAACGGTTTCGGCGGCGGCGATCGCGAACCGGGCCGACACCCCGGAGCGCTGGTCGACCGAGGTGGACTCCCGCAGGTAGCGGGCGAATCGGGCGATCACCTGGATCAGGTAGTCGGGCACCTGCGCGCTCAGGTGCGCCTCCTGGCGGATCACCCCGACCTCGGCGTCGAGCTCCAGCGGATAGTGCGTGCGGATCTCGGCGCCGAACCGGTCCTTGAGCGGGGTGATGATGCGGCCGCGGTTGGTGTAGTCCTCGGGGTTGGCGCTGGCGACGACGAGCACGTCCAGCGGCAGCCGCAGGGTGTAGCCGCGAACCTGAATGTCGCGCTCCTCCATCACGTTGAGCATCGACACCTGGATGCGCTCGGCCAGGTCGGGCAGCTCGTTGACCGCGACGATGCCGCGATGCGCCCGCGGGATCAGGCCGTAGGCAATGGTTTCGGGGTCGCCCAGGCTGCGGCCTTCAGCGACCTTGATCGGGTCGATGTCACCGACCAGGTCGGCGACGCTGGTGTCGGGGGTGGCCAGCTTTTCGGTGTAACGCTCGCTGCGGTGCCGCCACTCGACCGGCAGATCGTCGCCGAGGGTGGCGGCCTTGCGGATCGACTCCGGGGTGATCGGGCTGTATGGATGCTCGCCGAGCTC
Source organism: uncultured Actinomycetota bacterium (assembly GCA_963815995.1). Classification (GTDB taxonomy): domain Bacteria; phylum Actinomycetota; class Actinomycetes; order Mycobacteriales; family Mycobacteriaceae; genus Mycobacterium. The sequence continues at coordinate 94,758 of CAWFIR010000014.1, read as the reverse complement.
GGCGCCGCCGATCACCGGTGTCCACTCGTCCAGCAGGCCGGTCAGCGCCCGCAGCAGGCGCGTCTTGCCCTGACCGCGTTCACCGAGCAGCACGAAGTCGTGGCCGGCGATCAGCGCCCGTTCCAGCTGAGGTAGGACGGTGTCCTCGAACCCCAGGATGCCTGGCCAGATCTCGTCACCCTCGGCCAGCGCCGTCAGCAGGTTTTCCCGGATTTCTTGCTTGACGCCCCGTTCGCGGTGCCCGGCGGCACGCAGCTCGCCGACGGTGCGGGGCAGGTTATTCGCAGCAGTCACCACTCCACGCTACGACGAGCCAGCGGGAAACGGCACGCCCCCAGGTCACCTTGGCATGAACAAGGCCGGGCAATCGCAGGGATCGCCCGGCCTTGCCAAGGTGAATTGTGCGACTAGCTCATGGTCACAGTGGCCTTCTCGTCGCCCTCTTTCCAGGTGATGGTGCCGTGCTCGAACGTCGACTTGTAGCTGCCGTCGGGTTCCTTCATCTCATCAGCGGTCGGATAACCCAGCTTGCCCTGCGAAGCCTGGACGTCATTCCACGCGTCGCGGATCTTGCCCCACACGAAGTAGACCGGGCCGCCGTTCTTGTAGATCAGCACTCCACCGTCGTACTGCTGGTAGACGCCGGTGTTGTCGGCCGTGTTCTTCTGGTTGTCGTAGGGGGCGCCCAGGTCCTTCTTCTGCTCGTCGTTGAGGGTCTCCCACTTGGCGAGGATCGGTCCTTCCACCGTGTACTCAGTGCCGTTCTTCCCGGCGATCTGGGTCGAGGTCGGTGCCGCCGCACTCGTCGACGGCTCCATGGCAGCCGATGACGTCATCGCGGATGACGAGGACGACGCCGCCGAACTCGAGGCCTGGCTCGAGTTGTTCGACTGGTGACATCCCGCACCGATCAGAGCGAACACTGCAATTGCGACTGAGAACGACGCTGTCCTTTTGCTTATCGCGCGCATGTTTTCCTCTCGAATACCTTTCGGATCGCACAGGACTCGTCCGGAAGACGGGCCCAAATTTCGACTCTAGGCCGAAGCGATCTTGTACGGAAGGAGGTTGGGGCGACCCAAATCGACCCAACGGCGATGCTTCGCTCAGCGGTCGGCGGACGTTCAAGCGCGCGCCACCGAGTGGCCCAGGCGACTATCGCCGAGCTCCTACACGAAGCTCACAGTGGGCAACACGCAGCTACCCGATACCCTCAGTACCGTGAATTCCCCCGACTGGTGTGATCGACCCGAGATGGCGCACTTCGGCCCTGCATCGTGGCAGTCCAACGTGCTCGCTTTGCTCACCGCGATCTTCGTCCGGCCGGTGCTGGGCGCCCTGACCATGATCGGCCTCGTCGTCAATCGGCTCCGCCCCGACGCGCTGCAACGGGCACGACTCGACGGGATCGACGGCCCGCTGCGGCTGATTCCGCCGCTGCCCGGCACCGACGTCACGCGGATCTCGTTGCCGAACTGCCCAGCCGAATGGGTCGTCGCGCCGACAAGCACGCGATTCCAATTCACTCATCGTCTATTTCCACGGCTCTGCTTTGGTGACCCTGGGACTCAACTCCCATCGCCGATTCGTCAGCAAGCTGTCGGCAACTACCGACGCCAAAGTATTCAATGTCGGCTACCGACTTGCGCCGCAAGCCAGCATCGAAGAGGCCGTCGCCGACGGATTGGACGGCTACCGCCACGCGCTGTCGCAGGGGTTCGCCCCCGACCGCATCGTGCTGGCCGGCGACTCGGCGGGCGGACTGATGGCCGCCGCGGTCGCGCTCGCAGCGCGGGACGCCGGGCTGCCGGTGCCGGCCGGTCAGGCGCTGATGTCCCCGCTGACGTCGTCGGACATGAGCCTGAAATACCGGGCTTTGAAAGACCACCGCGACGTGATGTTCCCGTTCATGACGGTGAAGTTCATTTACGACGTGTTCGCCACCGTCAACGGCACCCGGCCGCCGCCGGTGATGCCGCCGGAGGCAGACCTGCGCGACCTGGGCCCGTTCCTGCTGCAGGTGGGCACCCACGAGATGTTGCTCAACGACACCTTCGCGCTGGCCGAACGGCTGCGGGCGCACAGCGTCGACGTCTGGGTGCAGCAGTGGCACAAGGCCATGCACATGTTCCAGCTGAGCTTCGACGTCAACCCCGACGCCCGCCGCGCGGTCCACGAGGTCGCATCGTTCATCCGCTACGCGACGGCGCAGAAGGACGTGAAAGACGACGTCAGCGCCTGAAACCCAGTGGGGTTCTAGTGGGCGAAGTGCCGGGCGCCGGTCAGGTAGAGCGTCACGCCGGCCTTTTCGGCCGCCGCAGTCACCTCGTCGTCGCGCACCGACCCGCCGGGATGCACGATCGCCTTCACGCCCGCGGCGGCCAGCGTCTCCAGACCGTCCGGAAACGGGAAGAACGCATCTGAGGCCGCAACGGCGCCGCGGACCCGATCTCCGCCGCGCTCGACCGCCAGCCGTGCCGCGTCGACGCGGTTCACCTGACCCATGCCGATGCCGATGGTCGCGCCGTCGCCGGCGATCACGATCGCGTTCGATTTGACCGCGCGGCAGGTACGCCAGGCGAAGGCCAGATCCGCGAGCGTGGCCGGGTCGGCGGGGCCACCAGTCGCCAGCGTCCAGTTGAGCGGGTCGTCGCCCTGCGCGTCGATCCGGTCACGCTGCTGGATCAACATCCCGCCGCTGATCTGGCGGCGCTCGGTGTCGTCTTCCATCGGCTCGGCCGCCACCAGCACCCGCACGTTCTTCTTGCGCGCCAACACATCAACGGCGCCCGGTGCGTAAGCGGGCGCCACGATCACCTCGGTGAAAATCGTGCTCACGTACTCCGCCATCTCGACGGTGACCTCGGTGTTGGCCGCGATCACGCCACCGAACGCGCTGAGCGGGTCGCACTCGTGGGCTTTGCGATGCGCGTCGGCGACCGAATCCGACGAGACCGCAATCCCGCACGGGTTGGCGTGCTTGATGATCGCCACACAGGTCTGCTCGTGGTCGAAGGCGGCCCGCCACGCCGCGTCGGCGTCGGTGAAGTTGTTGTAGGACATCTCTTTTCCGTGCAGCTGCTCAGCCTGCGCCAGACCGGGCCACCCGCCGTCGTCGACGTAAAGCGCGGCCTGCTGATGCGGGTTCTCGCCGTAGCGCAACTGGGTCGAGCGTCGCCACGTCCCGGCGACCCACTCCGGGAACGCCGCGGCCGGCTCCTCGGGCGCCAGCGTCGACTCCATCCAGCCGGCCACCGCGACGTCGTACTCGGCTGTGTGCCGAAATGCCAATGACGCCAGCTTCTTTCGCTCGGCCAACGTGAAGCCGCCGCTGCGCACCGCGGCCAGCACCCCGTCGTAGCCGAGTGGGTCGGTCACCACCGCCACGCTCGGGTGGTTCTTGGCCGACGCGCGGACCATCGACGGCCCGCCGATGTCGATCTGCTCGACGCACTCGTCCACGCCCGCGCCGGACTCGACGGTCTCGCTGAACGGATACAGGTTGACCACCACCAACTCGAACGCCGCGATGCCGAGTTGCTCGAGCGCCGCAGCGTGCTCGGGCTTGCGAAGATCGGCCAGCAGGCCGGCGTGCACCCGCGGATGCAGGGTTTTGACCCGACCGTCGAGCACCTCCGGAAAGCCGGTCAGCTCCTCCACCGGTGTCACCGGAATGCCTTTGTCAGCAATGGTTTTCGCGGTTGACCCGGTCGAGACGATCTCGACGCCCGCCTCGGCAAGACCGCGGGCCAGATCGACCAGCCCGGTCTTGTCGTAGACGCTGATCAACGCGCGGCGAATCGGCCGCTTCGCGTCATTGGTGCTCATCCGATAGTCGCCTTTCGTCCGATCCAGGTCACGCCGCCGGTCGCCACCGCGGCTATCACATCTACCAAGAGCCGTCGTTCGACGACCTTGATCCGCTCATGCAGGGTCTGTTCGTCGTCATCGTCGAGCACCGGGACGGCTTGCTGGGCAAGTATCGGGCCGGTGTCGGTGCCGGCGTCCACCAGGTGCACCGTGCAGCCGGTGACCTTCACGCCATGGGCCAGCGCGTCGGCCACTCCGTGTGCACCGGGAAAAGCCGGCAGCAGCGCCGGGTGGGTGTTGAGAGTGCGGCCTTCGAACTTCGAAAGAAATTGTGGTCCAAGGATTTTCATAAATCCCGCCGAGACAACTAGGTCCGGCGAATGGGCGGCCGTCGCCTCGGTGAGTGCGGCGTCCCACGCGGCCCGGTCGGGATAGTCCCCGAGCCGCACCCGGAACGTCGGCAGCGACGCGTTACTCGCGATGTCGGCCGCCGGACAGTCGCGGTCAAGGCCGACTGCGACGACCCGCGCCGGATAGTTTCCCGCGGCGGCCTCCAGGAGGGACGCCAGCAGCGAACCGGTACCCGATGCCAACACCACCAATCGTGCCGGCGCACTGGGAGGCACGCGGAACGGTTGCTGCACAGGGCGAGCCTAGCTGTCGTCGTCCGGCGACGATGCGGGCTGGTCCGCAGCCCGAGACGAAGCCGGACCATCGGGTCCGTCCTGCGGCCGGTCGATGCCCGACTCTGTCAACGACGTGTCATGGGCCGCGACATCCGCGCCCGGATCGTCGGCCTCGATGTCAATCAACGGCTCGTCGTCCTGTTCGGCCGGCGGCGGCGCGGCCCGCTTGGGTTTTCGCGGCCGGTACCTGATACCCCCGGCCATCGCGACGGTGAGCCAACCAACGGCGGTGAACCACAGGAAGACTGCGAACCCGAACGTGCTCTGGTCGAGTCCGACGCCGCCGAAGTTACCCAACTGGCCACTGCCGGCATAGCCGAGCAATGCCAAGGTCAGCGCCGCCACCAGTGCCGCAGTTCCCAATTTGGCCATCGCGTCGGACAGCGGTAACGGCCGGCGGGCGCACTGCTGTCCGAGCGCGACGCCCGATGACGCTCCGACGATCAGCAGTGCAACCCAGGCCGGACCCAGTGGCGGGTGCGGCGCCGCGGCCAGCACCGGCAGCGCCGGGATGTCCCCGCCGAAGACGGTGAACGAGCTGAACGTCGCAAAACCCAAGTGGGCGCTGGATCCCACGGCCATCGCGGCGGTCGCGACGATGACGTTGGGCACGTACAGGATCGAGAGCAGGGTCAGACTGAACTGGCCGAATGTCGAGTTGGTGATCGCGTACAGATCCTGCATCGTCGACCAGTGCACGACCAGCGAGGCGGCCATCACCATCCCCGACAGCCCGAGCAACGCCAGCACGCCGGCCATCGCCGCGCGCAGTGAATCGCCGAGCCAATCCGGCAGCGGCGACGCCGCGAGGGCCCGGCGGCCGACCCGGGAACCCACCCCGATGAATGCGCCGATGGCGTGCACGACCAGCACGCTCACGAAAGCACGCAGCGCGCTCGGGGTCTGCAACTCGGTGATGACCGATCCCGCGTCGTGGATGACGGCCAACGCGATCGCGGCGATCAGCAGCGGCCCGCCCAGGGCCGACGCCACGATCCACCGGATGGCGAACCACGAGGCGGTCGTCGTGGTGGCCAGTGCGGTAGCGCGTGCGGCACCCCACACCATCAGCAGCACCGGAAGCAGCGGCATCACACCGAGCTCGCGGCCGCCGATCGAGATCGGCACCTGATGCACGCCGAGCCACATGCTGGCGATCGCACCCAGCGCGCCGGTCATGTCGCTGCCGGCAATCACCAGCTGCAACAACGTCACCGCGGCGATGATCACCAACGCCACCACGGCGGGGCCGAACGCGACCCGCAGAAGGTCACGGGCCTGGTTGGCGCCAGGGGTTCGACTGTCCGGCGTCACGGTTTTTCGACGTTACCTACCAGGTCCCCTGGTCGGCGACCCGCCGCGCCCGACAGTGCACGGTTAAGACTGTGACGGGCCCGACGGCGAGGACGGCGCCTGCGGCTGCTGACCCGAGCCGAACGAGTGCTGGCCGTGGGCCGAACCGCCCTGATCAGAGGAGTTGCCATGGCCCTGAGCCGCGGAGCCGGACGACGGCGGGGGGCTGAAGCTCGGGAAACCCGTTGGCGGGGTGGGTGATCCGTGCTGCGACTGTGCCGAGCTCTGCTGCGGTCCGGGTTGTGCACTGAAACCGCCGGTTGTCGGTCCGGATGGGTAGCCGCCGTATTGCGATCCGTAGCCGGACTGACCGTAAGGAGGCTGCTGCTGGCCGTAGTAGCCGCCGTACTGCCCGTAGTACTGGTCGTATTTGGGCCGCGGCGCCGGCGGGGTGATCACACCGGCGTCGAGCAGGAGCGCGGTGATGGCGAGCACGGCCTGAACCACGCCGGCGCTCACGGCGATCCACAGCGCCCAGCCACGGCCCGATGCTCCGATGGTGTCCTCGATCAGCAGCAAGCCGCCCAGCGTCGCGACCGCGGCGACCACCGCGGAGAAGTTCTTGGCCTTGGGCAGCAGGCTGACGCCGGCCAGCAGGCCCGCGAGCAGCGCCAGGTCGACCGGCAAGGTGCTGCCGCTTTCGACGAGCTCATCGCCGTTGGGCAGGACGCGGGTGATCATCGGGCCGTAGCTCACCAGGTAGATCGCCAGGCCCAGCACCAGCACCCCGATGGTCAGATACTGCTTCAAGTTGCTCTCCCCCTCGTCGCCCTTGTGGAACGACGGCGCGGCGGGAGCCGCGTACGAAGCTGGCGACTGTGCGGGCGGATATCCGGGACTGCCGGGCGGGTAGGTCATAGGTTCTCCTGTTGCCTTCCGATGCGGTTGCGGCGCCACTGTCATGCGGCGCTGGTCCTCCTGCGCGCCGCCCCTCGCGAGGCTACCCGGCAACTCTCAACGAATGTCGTGGCGAAAGCTGGCGCGGGCATTGCGACGCGAGCCGATCAACCACGCTAGCGCACCTCGCGCCACTACGTCGGCGCGGACCTCGGCGACGTATAGCCACCCCCGGTGGTTGCCCGCCAGATTGGAACACGTTCTAATTCATCCATGGACTACGGGCTTGTGCTGTTCACCAGCGATCGCGGAATCACCCCGGCGGCGGCCGCAACTCTCGCCGATAACCACGGGTTCCAGACGTTCTACGTGCCCGAGCACACCCATATCCCGATCAAGCGGGAAGCTGCCCATCCGACCACCGGTGACGAATCGCTGCCTGACGACCGCTACATGCGCACGTTGGATCCGTGGGTAAGCCTGGGGGCGGCCTGCGCCGTCACGTCGCGGGTGCGGCTGTCCACCGCGGTGGCACTGCCGGTCGAGCACGATCCGATCACACTGGCCAAATCCATCGCGACGCTCGATCACCTGTCCGGCGGGCGGGTCAGCCTGGGCGTCGGGTTCGGCTGGAACACCGATGAACTCGCCGACCACAACGTGCCGCCCGGGAGGCGCCGCACCATGCTGCGCGAATACATCGAGGCGATGCGAGCACTGTGGACCGAAGAGGAAGCCTCCTACGAGGGCGAGTTCGTCAACTTCGGGCCCAGCTGGGCGTGGCCTAAGCCGGTGCAGTCGCACATCCCGGTGCTGGTCGGAGCGGCCGGCAACGAGAAGAACTTCAAGTGGATCGCGCGCAGCGCCGACGGCTGGATCACCACGCCGCGCGACTTCGAGATCGACGAGCCGGTGAAGTTGCTGCAGGACACCTGGGCCGCCGCCGGCCGCGACGGCGCACCGCAGATCGTGGCGCTGGACTTCAAGCCGGTGCCCGAGAAGTTGGCGCGCTGGGCCGAGCTCGGCGTCACCGAGGTGTTGTTCGGATTGCCCGACAAGTCCGAAGATGAGGTCGCCGCATATGTGGAGCGACTGGCCGGCAAGCTGGCGGCGGCGGTCTAGCCGCTGAATCCGATCGGAGGCGCATCGTGACAGCCGACGACGAGCCGGGCCGGCACTTCCCCTATCGCTACGAAACCCGGCTGGCCCCCTTGTGGCTGGCGTATCGGGTGTGGCCCGGCACGCAGGGCGTCACCGTCACCGACGACGGCCGGCTGATCGCCCGCTATGGACCGTTTCGTGTCGACGTGCCGCTGTCTCAGATTCAGGGTGCGCATATCACCGGGCCCTACCGGTGGTGGACCGCGGTAGGAGCGCGGCTGTCGTTGGCCGACGACGGACTTACGTTCGGCACCAACGCAACTCAAGGCGTGTGCATCCACTTCGAGCCGCGCATTCGCCGCGTGATCGGGCTGCGTGACCACTCGGCGCTCAACGTGACCGTCGAGGACTGCGAAGGCTTGGTCGCCGCGATCAGCGGCGCCCGCTAGTCAGCTCAGCGAGCAGCGGTTGCCGTAGTCGAACGAGCGCACGGTCACCGGGTGTCCGAGCGGCTCGCCGTCGGTGAGCAGCGCGATCAGGTCGTCCTCCTCGGTGGTCGCCAGGAAGCGGCTGTTGTCGGCGTCGAGTCGCCCGACGATGATCCCGGTCAACTTCCCGCCGTCGCGCCGGACCGTGTAGGTCTCGACGGTGGCCGGGCCGTCGGCTTGCTCGACGACCACTTCCTTCGGCGCCTGGTCGACCTGAGCCTGCAGCTCCGCGCTGCGATCCGGCTTCCACGCCGTCGGAGCGGTCGAATAGACGCCGACCGAGTACTTGCTCAGCAAGCCCCCGTTCGCGCCGACCAGGCCGAATTGTCCTGGTGTGCTGCGGCATTCGGCAACCGTCTCGGCGATGCCGTGCATCGAATAGTTGTTGCCCGCACCGCCGAAGAACGGCAGGCCGCCGGTCAGGGTCAGCCCGCGCGGGTCGTCGGTGGCGAGTCCCACGCCGTCGCAGATGTTGAACACCGGCACCGGGAAGCAGCTGTACAGATCGAAGGTGGCGATGTCGTCGATGCCGAGCCCGGCGACGTCCAGCGCTTCACGCACCGCCGTCACCGCCGACGGGGAATGGCCGAGATCCGGCCGATCCAGCAAGTTGGGTTCCTCAAGGTCGGCGTGACCGTGCAGGTATACCCAATTCTCCTCGGGTACACCAAGATTGCGTGCCGCCTCCACTGACATCAGCAGTGCGGCCGCGCCTTGGTTCACCTGATCGCGGGCCACCATCAGCCGCGGGTACGGATCGGAGATCATCCGATTGCGCTCGGTCACGGTGATCAGTTCCTCGACGCTGCGTTCGACGGCGCGGCGGCGAACGGGTTGCCCGCGGCGACCTTGGAGAACGGCGCGAACAGTTCGCCCATCCGCCGTAGGTACTCGGCGGGCCCGAGTCCGGTTCCGGCCCGCCGGGCGTTCTCCAGCAGCGCGTATTGCGTTGGCGCGTCGACTAATCCGTGGATGATCGTGTAGCGGCTGATCAATTGCTCCAGGCCCATGCCGCGGTCTTCCAACGACCCCTCGACGGTTTCGGAGAAGTCCGGCCGGTTCTCCGCGTCGGCGAAGTAGCGGTTGGTGGAGGTCGCATCGGAGCCGAAGACCATAGCGACTTCCGAGCGCCCGGCCGCGATCTGGCCGGCCAGTTCGGTGATCAGGTGCTGCGGACCTTGTCCCCCAACGACTTCCAGGATGGCGCGGGCCGGGTCTGCGCCGATTCGATTGGTCACCGACCGCGGATAGTTGTTCGACTTGCCCAAGACCGCCTTGGCCGGTCCGGAAATCTCGAATTGCCTTATGCCGGCGACGGTGTCGATCGCCGCGGCCACCTTTGCCGTGTCGGCACCGCAGTCATCGAGCGCCGCCCGCGCACCGGCCGCCGCTAACTCGACGGCCGACATTCCCCGGTAGTAGGCGTCGTCGATGCGTTCTGCGGCCTGCCCGACGCCGACTACTACCGGAGTGCGCGCGGCCATCCATCGTGGCTACAGGCTCTCCAGGATTTGCCGTGCGAGCGCGGCGGTTTCAGACGGGGTCTTGCCGACCTTGACGCCGGCCGCTTCCAAAGCTTCCTTCTTGGCGGCGGCGGTGCCGGACGAGCCGGACACGATGGCACCGGCGTGACCCATCGTCTTGCCTTCCGGCGCAGTGAATCCCGCGACGTAGCCGACGACCGGCTTGGACACGTTGGCCTTGATGTAGTCGGCAGCACGCTCTTCGGCGTCACCACCGATCTCACCGATCATCACGATGACCTTGGTCTCGGGATCCTTCTCGAAGGCCTCGATCGCGTCGATATGGGTGGTGCCGATCACCGGGTCGCCGCCGATACCGATCGACGTGGAGAACCCGAAATCACGCAGCTCGTACATCATTTGGTAGGTCAGCGTGCCGGACTTGGACACCAGGCCGACGGGGCCCGAGCCGGTGATGTTGGCCGGCGTGATACCCACCAGCGCCTGCCCGGGGGTGATGATGCCCGGGCAGTTCGGCCCGATGATGCGGGTCTTGCCACCCTTGGACAGGTTGTATGCCCAGGCGTAGGCGCTGTCCTGCACCGGGATTCCCTCGGTGATAACCACCAGCAGCGGGATCTCGGCATCGATGGCCTCGATGATGGCGTCCTTGGCGAACTTCGGCGGCACGAAGATGATCGACACGTCGGCGCCGGTCTTCTCCATCGCTTCCGAGACGCTGCCGAATACCGGCAGCTTGACGATCTGGCCGCCCTTGTTCTCATGCGTGACGGTGGTGCCGGCTTTGCGCGCGTTGACGCCGCCGACGATCTGGGTGCCCGCCTTGAGCATGCGGGCGGTATGCACGGTGGCCTCGCTACCGGTGATGCCCTGGACGATGACCTTGCTGTCTTTGGTCAGAAAGATTGCCATGTGGTGCGGTCCTTTCAGGCGCTCGCGAGCTCGGCGGCTTTGTCAGCGGCCTCGTCCATCGTCGGTACGACTGTCACCAGCGGGTGGTTGGCCTCGGCCAGGATCCGTCGGCCTTCGTCGACGTTGTTGCCGTCCAACCGGACCACCAGCGGCTTGTTGGCCTCGTCGCCGAGGATCTTCAGCGCCTGCACGATCCCATTGGCCACGGCGTCACACGCGGTGATGCCACCGAACACGTTGACGAACACGCTCTTGACCTGTCGGTCACACAGGATGACGTCGAGACCGGCGGCCATCACCTCGGCCGAGGCGCCACCGCCGATGTCGAGGAAGTTGGCCGGCTTGACCCCGCCGTGCTTCTCGCCCGCGTAGGCGACGACGTCCAGCGTCGACATGACCAGCCCGGCGCCGTTTCCGATGATCCCGACCTCGCCGTCGAGCTTGACGTAGTTGAGGTCATGCTCCTTGGCCTTCAGCTCCAGCGGGTCGGTGGCGTCGCGGTCCTCGAACTCTGCATGACCCGGCTGCCGGAAGTCAGCGTTGCCGTCGAGCGTGACCTTGCCGTCCAGCGCCAGGATCTGGTCGTCGGGCGTCCGCACCAGCGGGTTGACCTCGACCAAGGTGGCGTCTTCGGCGACGAAAACCTCCCACAGCTTGGCGATGGTGACCGCCGCGGCGTCGAGCACCTCGGCCGGCAGATGGCCCTGTTCGGCGATCGAGCGAGCGAATGCCAGGTCGACACCCTTGACCGCGTCCACCGGGACCTTGGCCAGTCGCTCGGGCTTGGTGGCCGCGACCTCTTCGATCTCCACGCCGCCCTCCACCGAGCACATGGCCAGGAAGGTTCGGTTGGCGCGGTCGAGCAGGAAGGAGATGTAGTACTCCTCGGCGATATCGCTGGCCTCGGCGACCAGCAGCTTCTTCACGACGTGGCCCTTGATGTCCAGGCCGAGAATGTTCTTTGCGTGGTTGTAGGCGTCATCCGCGGTCGCGGCGTATTTGACGCCGCCGGCCTTCCCACGTCCACCGACCTTGACTTGCGCTTTGACCATCACCGGGCGCCCGATCTCTTCGGCGATGGCCTTGGCCCCGTCAGCGGTGTCTGTCACCCGGCCGGGCGTCGTTGGGACGTTGTGCTTGGCGAACAGCTCCTTCGCCTGATACTCGAAAAGGTCCATGGGCTCACTTCTGTGTGTCGGCCTAGTTTGTCGTTTTGTACGCGAGCCCAGGGTTTTCCGGCGCCCGCTTGCGGGAACTGTATCGACACGGCTTGAACGTTCCGCTGTCGGCATCGGTGGATGTGGCAGATCTCACCGGCTCGCCCACCGTGATTCAAATCACAATCCCAGGCGGATTCCTGGCTTAGCTTGCGACCTCCCCAGGTCGCCGGTTAACGTCGCAGGGTCCAGATAACGTTATGGTTACGGCTCGAGGGACAATCAGGTTGACTCAGCAAATCCCGGCACCGTCTCCTGTGCAAGGAGAGCTTTCGGCGTCCCGCGGCAGCTTGTCAGCCCCCAGTCGCAACGAAGTCACCGACATCATTCCTTTCAATGAGTTCGGCATGCTCGACGACCTGGACTTCAGCACGAACTCCCACTTCGACAAAGAAGCGCAGGTCCTGCGCGCGCCTGAGCTCGACGACCTGGACGACACCGACAACCTCGTTGTGATGAGGCTGGCCGGCCCCAGCGTGTCCGGGCGCCGCATCGACCCAGTTCGGCGTGACGCGCACCGCGGTAATGGCGACGCGGAGCTGATGATCCGGCGTGGGCAGCACCGCAAACAGCTGACCGGCCCCGCTCGAGGTCGCGTGCTGATCGGCGCGATGGCCGCCGGCGCCGCCGCCGCTGCCGCGCACTCCGCCACCGAGGCCCCCGATCACTCCAAGGCCCAGACCGTGCTGGCCGCCCAAGCCGCGGCGACCAACGGCGGGCCGATCAGCACTTCCGGCGGCGGTATGCAGATGGTGACCGTGCAGCCGGCCGCGAATGTCGCCGTCCACAACGCCGAGCTGGCCCACGGTGTCGCGTTCGCTCAGGAGCGCGCCCAGCGTGAGGCCAGGCTGCAGCAGCCGCTGTTCGTCATGCCGACCAAGGGCATCTTCACCTCGGGCTTCGGCTATCGGTGGGGCGTCCTGCACGCCGGCATCGACCTCGCGAACTCGATCGGTACCCCGATCCACGCCGTCTCCGACGGTGTCGTCATCGACGCGGGCCCGACCGCCGGCTACGGCATGTGGGTCAAGCTGCGTCACGCCGACGGCACGGTCACGCTGTATGGCCACGTCAACACCACGCTGGTCAGCGTGGGTCAGCGGGTGATGGCCGGCGACCAGATCGCCACCATGGGCAACCGCGGCAATTCCACCGGCCCGCATTTGCACTTCGAGGTACTGCTGGGCGGCTCGCAGCGGGTGGACCCGGTGCCGTGGCTGGCCAAACGGGGCCTGTCTGTCGGCACCTTCGCCGGTTGACCGTTGACCGACCCGAACACTCCCGCACCAGGCGATCGCCCGCCTCCCTCAGCGCCAATCGGGCCCAAGCCCGCCGCCAGCGGTCCTGAAACGCGCATCATTCGCCGGGCGCCGACCGGGCCCTTGCCGCAGGCGGTCGACGACGCCCGCACCACGCACATTCCGCGCCCACCGGCGCCCCCGCAATACGCTCCGCCGAGCAATGCCGCCCGCGATGGCGCACATTCCCTACGGCGAACCCAGCCGGACGACGGCGGTGGCCGCCGCGGCGGTCACCATCGTCAGCGGTTGGGCCACCTCGGTGGTGGCGACCGACCTGATCGCGGGCTGGTGGAGATCGGACCGGCTGTTCTGCGTCGCTGTGGCGTTCCTGGCGCTGGTATTCGCGCTGGCCACGATCTCCGGGGTGATCATGCTGCTGCTGCGCCAACCGCTGAGCCGCTACCTGATCGTGGCGGGCGCCGTTGTCGCGATCTTGACCTACCTCGGCGTGTTCATCGCCGGCGCGCAAGTGGCCTGGATCGTGCACACCCTGCCAATTCTGCCGATCACCAGCGCGGTGCTGACCTTGCTGCCGCGTACGCGGGAATGGCTGCTGGAGGACTAGAGCTTCGACACTGGAGCGTGGTTGTGCATCAGCTTGACCCGACCCGAACTGCCGAAGTCGATCAGCGACATCGCTGATTCGCCGACACCCGACACCTCTTCGACCCGACCCAGGCCGTACTTGTCGTGGGTGACCCGATCGCCGGGCGCCAGCACCAGCAGCGGCCGCTTGCCGGCCGCACCGCGCGTCGGCGACGGCCGCGGCGAGCCGAACCGTCCGGCACCGCTCACCGGCGCGCTGAACGACGGCGTCGGGTCGGTGCGACGCCAGTCGATGAGCTCCTGTGGGATCTCGCGCAGAAACCGCGATTCCGGGTTGAGCATCGGCTGCCCCCACGACGACCGAACCTTGGCGCGGCTGACATACAGACGCTGGCGTGCCCGGGTGATCCCGACGTAAGCCAGTCGCCGCTCCTCGGAAAGCTCGCCGGCGTCGCCCAAAGCCCGCATGTGCGGGAACATTCCGTCTTCCCATCCGGTGACGAACACCACCGGGAACTCCAGCCCCTTGGCGGTGTGCAACGTCATCAGCGTCACCAAACCGGCTGTCTGCTCCGGGATTTCATCGGTGTCAGCGACCAAAGACACCCGCTCCAAGAATTGCGCCAGCACACCGGTGTCCGGCACGTCCTCGTCGTCGGGCACGTCGTCGAGCGCGGCGGCGTTGGCCAGATCGGTGGCGAATTCGTGTGCGACGCTGACGAGTTCGTTGAGGTTGTCCAGCCGGGCCAGGTCTTGCGGGTCGGAGGACGACTCCAACTCCGCACGGTATCCGGTGCGCTCCAGCACCGCCTCGACCAGTTCGCCGAGATCGCCCTCGGACGCGTCGAGCCGGCTCCGCAGTTCGTCGAGCATCTCCACGAAACCCGCAATCGCCTTGGCCGAACGGGTATTCAGCAGCGGCACCTTGCCTTCGGCGGCGGCTTCCAGCGCGTCGGCGAAACTCGATCCGGTGTTCTCGGCGTACACCGCCACGCACGCCTCCGCGCGATCACCAATGCCGCGCCGCGGCGTGTTGAGGATCCGCCGCAAACTGACCGCGTCGCCCGGGTTGTCCAGCACGCGCAGGTAAGCGACGATGTCGCGAATCTCTCTGCGCTCGTAAAACCGCACTCCCCCAACGACTTTGTAGGGAATGCCGGCACGGATGAACACCTCCTCCAACGACCGCGACGAGTTGTTGGTGCGGTAGAAGACGGCCACATCGTTGTAGGTGATGGCGTTGTTGGCGGCCAGCGCGTCGATTTCCTCTGCGACGAACCTCGCCTCGTCGTGCTCGTTGTCGGCGACGTAGCCGACGATCAGCTCACCCTCACCGGCGTCGGTCCACAGCCGCTTGTCCCGGCGTCCGGCATTACGGGAGATCACCGAGTTCGCCGCGGTCAGGATGTTCTGCGTGGAGCGGTAATTCTGCTCGAGCAGGATCGTCGTGGCGTCGGGATAGTCGCGCTCGAAGTCTTCGATGTTGCGGATCGTGGCGCCGCGAAACGCGTAGATCGACTGGTCGGCGTCGCCGACCACGCACAGCTCGCCGGGTGTCACACCGTCCTCGGTGTCGCGGCCGACCAGCTCGCGGACCAGGACGTACTGCGCGTGGTTGGTGTCCTGATACTCGTCGACCAGGATGTGCCGGAAGCGTCGACGGTAATGCTGGGCGATCTGCGGGAAGGCCTGCAGCACCGCGACCGTCTCGCCGATCAGGTCGTCGAAGTCGAGGGCGTTGGCCAGCCGCAGCCGGTGCTGGTATTCGGAGAAGACGGCGGCCACCGTGCGCGCCAAGTCGTCGGCGTCGTCGGACAGGTTCGCCATCGCCTGCTGCGGGTCGATCAGCTCGTTCTTCAGGTTGGAGATGGCGTTGGCCAGCAGCCGCGGCGAATACCGCTTGACGTCGAGGCCCATGTCCTTGGCGATCATCTGCAGCAGGCGTCGGGAATCGTCGGCGTCGTAGATGGAGAAGTTGGAGTTGAGGCCGGCGATCAGCGACGCCTGGTTGCGCAGAATCCGCACGCAGGTCGAGTGGAATGTCGATACCCACATCGAACGCGCCCGGGGGCCGACCAGCGCCACGACGCGTTCGCGCATCTCGGCGGCGGCCTTGTTGGTGAAAGTGATCGCCAACACCTGGCCGGGCCCGACGTCGCGCGCGGCCAGAAGGTAGGCGATACGCCGGGTCAGCACGGCGGTCTTGCCCGAGCCCGCACCGGCAACGATCAGCAGCGGCGAGCCCTCGTGCAGAACCGCCTGACGTTGCTGGGGGTTCAAACCGTCGAGAAGTTGATCGCCTTCGGATTCGGTCACGTGCTGCACACTCATAACTGATCCAACCTACCGCCGTTCGGCGACACCTTTGCGCTTGAACGCCTCCAAGTGGCACACTCATTTCGTGCTCAATATGCAGCGTCGATTTTTCTACGGGTACCGGCCAGCGGTGCCCGTGGTTTAGCTGCTTCCCAGAGCCCCGCGGTCCGCTTCCGGATCCGGGGCTCGTCTCTTGTGTGAGGCCCGAAACCGGATGAAACCGCAACCACCTCCACACAACGAGAATTCGGAGTCTGAGATGACCATCGAAATAGAACAACCCACTGATATCGATGAGCTGCGGCTGGAAATCGATCGTCTCGATGCCGAGATCCTGGCCGCGGTCAAGCGTCGCGCCGAGGTGTCCCGGGCGATAGGCAAAGCCCGGATGGCTTCCGGCGGCACGCGGTTGGTGCACAGCCGCGAGATGAAGGTCATCGAGCGCTACAGCGAACTCGGACCTGAGGGCAAGGACCTGGCCATGCTGCTGCTCAGGCTGGGTCGCGGCCGGCTCGGTCACTGATCCGTCCGATTCGCCGCCCGTTCACCTCGGCTTCAGCGCGCCGGCCCGGTCAACCTGACTAGGGTCGAAGGATGACTGCGGTTGGACGGATTCCCGACATCACAGCGACCTCGGCATGGAAGGCGCTGGGCAAACACCACGACCAGATCGTGGGCACTCATTTGCGTGAATTCTTCGCCGAGGACCCAGACCGCGGCCGCGAATTCAACATCACCGTCGGCGACCTCTACATCGACTACAGCAAACATCGCATCAACCGGGAAACGCTGAAGCTGCTGACTGACCTGGCTCGCGCCGCCGAGCTCGAGAAGCGTCGCGACGAGATGTTCTCCGGCGTACACATCAACATCTCGGAGAATCGCGCCGTGCTGCACACCGCATTGCGACTTCCGCGCGACGCCAAGCTGATCGTGGACGGGCAGAACGTCGTCGAGGACGTCCACTCGGTGCTCGACGCGATGGGCGACTTCACCGACCGGCTGCGCAGCGGCGAGTGGACCGGCGCCACCGGTCAACGGATCAGGACCGTCGTCAACATCGGAATCGGGGGCTCGGACCTCGGACCGGTGATGGTCTACCAAGCGCTGCGACACTATGCCGACGCGGGCATCTCGGCGCGATTCGTGTCCAATGTCGATCCCGCCGACCTGATCGCGAAGCTGGCCGATTTAGACCCGGCCACAACGCTGTTCATCGTCGCATCCAAGACCTTTACGACGCTGGAGACACTGACGAATGCGACCGCTGCCAGGCGCTGGCTGACCGATGCGCTCGGGCAGGACGCGGTCGCCAAGCATTTCGTCGCCGTCTCGACCAACAAGAAGCTGGTCGACGAGTTCGGCATCGACACCGACAACATGTTCGGATTCTGGGACTGGGTCGGCGGACGGTATTCGGTCGACTCCGCGATCGGACTCTCGGTGATGGCCGCGATCGGGCGAGAAGCGTTCGCGGACTTCCTATCCGGATTCCACCTCGTCGACGAGCACTTCAAGACCGCGCCGCTGGAGTCCAACGCGCCGGTGCTGCTCGGCCTGATCGGGCTGTGGTACTCGGACTTCTTCGACGCGCAGGCGCGCGCGGTGTTGCCGTACTCCAACGACATGGCGCGCTTCGCCGCGTATCTGCAGCAGCTGACGATGGAGTCGAACGGCAAGTCGACCCGTGCCGACGGCACCCCGGTCACCACCGACACCGGTGAAATCTTCTGGGGCGAGCCAGGAACGAACGGCCAGCACGCCTTCTACCAACTCCTGCACCAGGGCACCCGGCTGGTGCCGGCCGACTTCATCGGCTTCAGCCAACCCACCGACGACCTGCCCACCATGGACGGCACGGGCAGCATGCACGACTTGCTGATGAGCAACTTCTTCGCCCAGACGCAGGTGCTGGCGTTCGGCAAGACGGCCGACGAGATCGCTGCCGAGGGCACGGCCGCCGACGTGGTGCCGCACAAGGTGATGCCGGGTAACCGGCCAACCACGTCCATCCTGGCCACCCGGCTCACCCCGTCGGTGGTGGGCCAGCTGATCGCGCTCTACGAGCATCAGGTCTTCACCGAAGGTGTGATCTGGGGCATCGACTCGTTCGACCAGTGGGGCGTTGAGCTGGGCAAGACGCAGGCCAAGGCGCTGCTGCCGGTGATCACCGAAGACGCTTCTCCGGCAAAGCAATCCGATAGTTCCACCGATGCTCTGGTCCGTCGCTACCGTGCGGAGAGGGGTCGGGCGGACTAGGCTCGCGCCGAATCGGCTAACCGGCGCCGAGCGTGAATCTCACGACGCGACACGCCGCGGCGCCGTCGCCACGTTCACTTTCAGCGCAAGGACTTACGCGAACCGCTACGCGAACCGCTTGGCCAGCGACAGCGGCATCACGCGCAGTAGTTGCACAATCGGGCCCCACGGCCACCATGGCACGGCGGCCCGGCCCGGCTCGCGCTCAATGGCAGCGACCAGTGACTTGACCCCGGTTTCGTTGTCCACCATGAGCATTGTGCTCTGGGATTTGGCCGTCATCTCCGACTCGATGTAACCCGGCTCCATCACCGACACCTTGATCGGACCGTTGGCGTATTCGGCACGCAACGATTCGCCCAGTGAACTCAGGCCGGCTTTGCTGGCTGCGTAGGCCGCCTTCACGCCGGGCACACCCTTCGCGCCGAGCACAGACGAGATCAGCACCAGATGCCCGGACCCCTGGTCGGAGAACATCTCCAGCGCGGTTTCGATTTGGACCAGGGCCGCAACGAGATTGGTCTCGATGGTCGCTTTGTTGGCCCACAGTTTGCCCGATCCCAGCCGCGCGCCCTTGCCGATGCCGGCGTTGACGATCACCCGGTCGATGCCGCCGAGTGCGTCGGACAGTTCCGCGAACACCTTCGGCACCTGGTCGTGGTCGTTGACGTCGAGCGCAGCAACCGCAACTTTGACATCCGGATACCGTTGCGCGATTTCGGTTTTCAGCTCATCGAGCCGGTCGGTGCGGCGTGCGCACAGCGCCAGGTCCCGCCCCTTGGCGGCGAACGCGCGGGCCATTCCGGCGCCCAGGCCGGAACTCGCACCGGTGATGAGAATCTTCTGCCGAGTCATCCGCGCAGCATAGCTACTTCAGCAGGCGCGACATCCGCCGGTCTGCCAGCACCTTGCCGCCGGTCTGGCAGGTCGGGCAGTACTGAAACGACTTGTCGGCGAACGACACTTCGCGAACCGTGTCGCCGCATACCGGGCACGGCAAGCCGGTGCGGGCGTGAACCCGCATGCCGGATCGCTTCTCACCCTTGAGCGTTGCGGCCTGCTGACCCACCGATCTCGACACGGCGTCGGACAGTACCGACACCATCGCGTCGTGCAGCGCGGCGAGCTGCGCCTCGGAGAGTTTCCCGGCGGTGGCGAACGGCGACAGCTTGGCGACATGCAGGATCTCGTCGCTGTAGGCGTTGCCGATGCCGGCGATGACTTTCTGGTCGGTGATGACGGACTTGATCCGCCCGGTGTTTCCGGCCAGCCGCCGGGCCAGGTCGTCGGCGGACAGCTGCAGCGCGTCGGGCCCCAGCGTGGCGATACCGGGGACCTTTTGCGGGTCGTCGACCAGCCACACCGCCAGCCGTTTCTGAGTGCCTGCCTCGGTGAGGTCGAAACCCGGCCCCTCGCCGGGCTTGCCGAGGTGGACGCGCAACGCGATCGGGCCTTTGCCGGGCTTGAGCGGCGCCGCGGCCAGCTTGTCCGACCAGCGCAGCCAGCCCGCCCGCGACAGGTGGGTGATCAGGATCAGCTCGCCGGCGCGCATGCCGAGGTACTTGCCCCAGCGGTCGGCGCCGGTAACCGTCACGCCGTGCAGCGCGTTGATCGGCGGGTCGAACGTCTTGAGCACCGACAGCGCCGCGACGTCGATGCGCCCGATGGTCTTGCCGACGGCGTGGCGACGCAGGTGGTCGGCCAGAGCTTCGACTTCGGGGAGTTCGGGCATGTATCCAGTGTGCCGGTCAGCGCCGCGCGGTGCGGACCACCAGCGACAGCACCCAGCTGACGATCGACAACACGATCGCGGCCTTGATCGCGGTCCACCAGAAGTGGTCGATTACCAGGCCCCAGTGGGTGGTGTTCTCGGTGATCCACGCGGTGATCCACAGCATGAGCGCGTTGACGACGATGTGGAACAGCCCCAGCGTCAGGATGTACAGCGGGATCGACAGGATTTGCACGACGGGTTTGATGAAGGCGTTGACCAGACCGAAGATCACCGCGACGACGAGGATGATCCCGATCCGCTGGAGGCGGGTGTCTCCGCCGACGAAGCCCAGCCCGTGGACGACCTTAGTGACCACCCAGAGCGCGAATCCGGTTAGCGCCGCGCGAATGACGAATGCTCCCATGCGGGTGAACCTACTACCGGACGCCGGCGAAATACCTCATTAACCACGGTCTCAGCCCCGCCGCGTCCCGCTCAGCAGTTGGAACCGCAAGTATCCGGTACCGATGGTATTGACATCTTCGTGCGCGCTCCCTACCGTCTGGACATAACACCGACGAAGGGGACGTCAACGATGACAACTGCGGTGCAGCCAACCGAGCGCGGTCGGGAGGATTTCTCCGATCGCCTGCTCAAAGGATCGGTCAAGAAGTCCTACGCGCCGGTCGTCGACATCGACTGGGACGCGCCCCTGGATCCGGACAAGTTCTATCTGCCGCCCAGGACGGTGTCGCTGTACGGCACCCCGATGTGGGACCAGATGACCCGTGCTCAGCGCATCGAGCTGTCCCGGCAGGAACTGGTGAACACGCTGTCGGCCGGCATCTGGTTCGAGAACATCCTGAATCAGGCGCTGCTGCGCAAGATCATGCACACCGATCCCACCAGCCGGTCCACCCACTACGCGCTGACCGAGCTGGGCGACGAGACCCGCCACATGGTGATGTTCGGCAAGGCCATCGAGCGGGTCGGCGCGCGGCCGGTACGCCCGCGGCTGTACCACCGGATGATCATCAACACGCTGCCGTTCTTCTTTCGCGGCTCGGTGCTCTGGGTCGCCGCGCTGATCGGTGAGGAGATCTTCGACTCGCTGCAGCGGCAGATGATGGATGACCCGGAACTGCAGCCGATCATTCAGCGGCTCATGCGAATTCACGTCACCGAAGAGGCCCGCCATATCCAGTTCGCCCGGGACGGGCTGCGCAAGCGATCGCCGCACATGCGCCGCCCGGAGCGATGGTTCGTCGGCAACGTCAACGGGCTGGGCGGCTGGTTCTTCCGCTACCTGTTCAGCAACAAAGTCCAATACGCGCGGGCGGGTCTGAACGCGCGGGAGGCCCGCAGGCTCGCGCGCAACAGCGCGCACCGCCACGAGGTCCAAGTGGCTGGGTTCGCCCCGCTCGCCGCGTTCTTGTCCGAGGTCGGGTTGATGGGCCCGCTCGCGCGCCGCGGCTGGACGCGCACCAAATTCCTGTGACCGAACGCGTTCACGGCGTCGTCCTCGTCGGCGACGGCAACGCCGCGACCGAACTGCTGGCGGCCGGCGTCAACGACTTCGTGATCTTCGACCGCGAGGTGACCAGCGCGGTGTTCGACGACGCCACCGACACCTGGACGCTGACCGCCGACGACGGTGAATTCTCTCGCGGCCGCATCGTGATCAGCTGCGAATCACCGTTCGTGCCGTGGATCCCGGATCTGTTCGGCCGCAGGGATTTTCGCGGCCCTGCCATCCACGCTTCGATGCCCGAGACCGATTTCGACCCGGCCGGCCGGCGCGTTGCCGTGATCGGCCCCGATTCCAGTGCCGGCGCACTGATCGACCTGATGGCCCGTTCGGCGGCGACGGTCAAGGTTTTCCCGCTTGCCCCGCGCCGACACGTCCCGCGGTTGCGGCGAACCGCGCGCTTCACCCGTCGCCGCCGCATTCAGGTGATCGCGTCGCCGATCGAAGAGGTGACCCCGGTGGGCGTGCGCACCGCTGACGGCGTGCATCACGATGCCGACGCCGTCGTCTACGGCACCGGCTTCGCCGTGCGCGCCGGACTCCCCCACGGCATCCTGGTCGGCGCCCGCGGCGTGAGCATCCACCAGGCCTGGGTCGACGGTGCCGAGCCCTACCTCGGCGTGGCGCTGCACGGCTTCCCGAACTACTTCACGGTCAGCGGGCCGGACGTAGGGGCGGCGATGCGCTACATCGTCGGATGCCTGCAACTCATGGGGCGGCACAGCCGTATCGAGGTGCGCCGCAGCGCGCAAAGCGTGTTCAACGAGCGCGTCCATGTGTGCCAGCCCTCGCGCCATCTGGACGCCTCGGCGTTCGACATCTCGTCGTTCGGCGATGCGGACGAGGAGACGTACGAAGGTCCGGCAACCCTGACCACCGCCGATACCTGCGCACAGGTGCGGGTGCTGCTGGCCGGTCATATCGAACCCATTGACGGCCAATACCACTGGCAAGGAACGGTTTTCGATCGCCTACCGATCGAGTTGGTGCGCGCCCGCACCATGACCCTGACGGTGGGCGAACACAGCGCGGCGGCGCGCATAACCGAAGACACACCGCAGGGTACGCACTCGATCGCCGGGGTGGGCGCGCCGCCGTTTCCGCTGCGGAACTTTCAGCTCACCTAGCCGACGCAACGTCCGATTCGACGCTGCCGCCGCTGGCCGGTCCTAGTATTTGGTCGGTATTGGAAGCCACCCGACGACAGGAGACGGCGTGCGGTTCAGCTATGCCGAGGCAATGACGGATCCGACGTTCTACATTCCGCTGGCGAAAGCCGCGGAAGCCGCTGGCTATGCGAGCATGACGATTGCGGACAGCGTCGCGTACCCGTTCGAGTCGGACTCGAAATATCCCTACACCCCTGACGGGAACCGCGAGTTCCTGGACGGCAAGGCGTTCATCGAGACATTCGTGCTGACCGCCGCCCTGGGTGCCGTGACGTCGACGTTGCGGTTCAACTTCTTCGTCCTCAAGCTGCCGATCCGCCCGCCGGCATTGGTGGCCAAGCAGGCCGGTTCGCTGGCCGCACTGATCGGCAACCGCGTCGGGCTCGGGGTCGGGACCAGCCCGTGGCCCGAGGATTACGAGCTGATGGGTGTTCCATTCGCCAAGCGCGGCAAGCGGATGGACGAGTGCATTGAGATCATCCGCGGTCTGACCACCGGCGATTACTTCGAATTCCATGGCGAGTTTTACGACATACCCAAGACGAAGATGACTCCCGCTCCGACACAACCGATTCCGATCCTGATCGGCGGCCACGCCGACGCGGCGCTACGTCGCGCGGCGCGCGCCGACGGCTGGATGCATGGTGGCGGCGATCCCGAAGAACTCGACCGCCTCATCGGGCGGCTCAAGCAGCTGCGCGAGGAGGAAGGCAAGACCGGCCCGTTCGAGATTCACGTGATCTCGGCGGACGGCTTCACCCTCGACGGTGTCAAGCGTCTGGAAGACAAGGGCGTCACTGACGTCATTGTGGGGTTCCGGGTTCCGTACATCATGGGAGCCGACACCGAGCCGCTGGACACCAAGATCCGCAACCTGGAGAGGTTCGCCGAGAAGGTGATCGCGAAAGCCTGACGGCTACAGCGAATCCCACACCGGCGGGCGCTTCTCCTGATGTGCCTTGGCGGCCTCCAGCGGGTTGTTGGTGAACCCGGTCAGAATCTGGGTGCGGTTCTCGATCTCGATGGCGTGCCGCAGGCTTGGCGCATCCAGCGCGGTGTTGAGGCCGATCTTGGTCTGCCATACGCCGAAGGCGTTGTTCGCGACGATCGAGCGGGCCATCGTGAGCGCCGCGGTCATCAACTCGTCAGACGGCACCACCTCGTGCACGAGCTTGATCCGGTACGCCTCGTCGGCGTCGATGATGCGCCCGGTCAGCATCAACTCCCGCGCCACCCCGGCGCCGACGATCTTGGGCAGCAGGTAACTGGTGCCCATGTCCATCGACGAGAACCCGGCCTTGATGAAGACCGAACCGAACCGGGCTTTTTCAGACGCGATCCGGATGTCGGAGTGCAGCGCGAATGCCAGCCCACCGCCGACCGCGACGCCGTTGACCGCGGCGATCACCGGTATCGGTAACTCGTAGAGCCGGGTGTACAGGTCGGCCAGCCGGACCTGGGCGTCGTAGTTGATCTTGAACGCTGGAGTATGCGGCGCGTTCTTCGTCCACGCCTCCCCGGTGCCGCTCAGGTCCGCACCCGCGCAAAACCCGCGCCCCGCGCCGGTCAGGATGGCGGCCCGGAACTCGCCGCTGCTCAGCGCATCCAGCGCGTCGTCCATCGCATTGATCAGCGACCCGTCAATGGCATTGAGCCGATCAGGCCGATTCAACGTGACGCCGGCAATGTTGTCTTCGAGCGTTTCGAACTCCACAGCAGCCATAGGGCAACCGTAAGGGAATACACAGGGTGGGCACCTCAGACGTTGGACGCGTCACGCGACCGAGACGAGGCCCGGATGGCAAGAACCAACCGCGAACCTGGGATTTGGCGAGCAGCGTCGGCGCCACCGCCACCATGGTCGCGGCAGCCCGCGCCGCGGCGAGTCGCCGGCCCAATCCGGTGATCAACGACCCGTTCGCCGAGCCGCTTGTCCGCGCGGTCGGGTTGAACCTCTTCACCAAAGTCGCTTCGGGCGAACTCGAATTCGTCGACGTCGACGACGGCGCCGGGTTTCCCCGGATGGTCGATACGTTCGCCGCCTGGGCCCGCTTCTACGACGACTACTTCGCCGACGCCAGTGCCGCAGGAGTACGCCAGGTGGTGATCGTGGCGTCCGGACTCGACGCTCGCGCATACCGGCTACTGGCCGGGAGGCACCACGATCTACGAATTCGACCTGCCCGAGGTCATCGACTTCAAGACCACCGACGTTGTCCGGGCTGGGCGCGACGGCCGGCGCCGAGCACATCCGGTCGGTATCGACCTTCGCGAGGATTGGCCGGCGGCTCTGCGGAGTGCGGGCTTCGACGCCGGCCAACCGACGGCGTGGCTGGCCGAGGGGGTGCTGATCGGATTCCTGCCACCGGAAGCCGAGGTGCGGTTGCCGGACAGCATCATTGCGCTCAGCGCCGCGGGCAGCAGATTCGCCGGGGATTACGGATCGGTGCGCGGCCGGACCGACGAACAACAACAGCAAGCCCGAATCATGACCGACCGCTGGCACGAACACGGCTTGGACCTACACATTCCCGACCTGACCTACCCGGGCGAGCACACCGACGTCGCGGCCTACCTCGAGCAGCGCGGCTGGGATGCCGACAGATCGGGGCTCGGCGACCTGTTCACCTCGGCCGGGCTGGCGCCGTTAGGCGACGACTCGCAGGGCAGCACGCCTGCGTCGATCGGTTTCGTACGGGCGATACGCCGCTAAGGCGTCGGCTTTGGCCCCGGCGTTGTCCATCTCGTTGATCAACGACTGCGGGCGATCCACCTGTTGGCTTCCTGATGGAGGGTGTAATGAGCCCTAGTGCCGTAAGACTCCCAGGCTTGACCAGCGATAGGGATCCATTTACCTGGTGCGGACACAGTGCTCGACCTCACCGGCTGCGCAGTCCCATGAGTACCTCGTCGTAGACGTTGCGTACCGGCAGCACGGGTGCGCTGAGGACACGAAACTCTTCGACCAACCGCTCGGCTATTACCCTCAGTTTCGTATTCGATCGCTGCGACAGCCATCTCAAGAGTTGGAAGGCGGCGTCGTCTTCGAGGCCGTACACCAAGGCGAGCATGCCCTTGGCTTGCTCGATGACAGCTCGTCTTTCGACCACGTTGGCGACACCTTCGGTGATCCGAGCTTGAACGGCAGCTTCGGCGGGTGTGACGTCGATATAGAAGCCTTGCGTACCGATGACGTCTCCAGCGGCGTCACGCATGACGTCACCTACTATCGCAACCCGGTGCTCACGGCCTCGTTTGTCGACCATGCGGTGTCGGGTGCTGAACGGCGCGCGTGTGCGGAGGCTGTCCTCCAGCGCGCCGCGCACGTATTCGTAGTCGTCGGGATGTTTGTGGGCCAACACTTCTTTCGTCGTGGGGTTCGGCATTTCTCCGGCCGCGTAACCGTGGATTTGCTGGACCTCGTCTGACCATTGCCAGCGTTCGTCGTCGATGAAGAATTCAAAGCGTCCTACGGTGGGCGCGTGCTCTCCATTGAGAGCCGGGTCGCCCTCCGAAGCAGGTCCGACCGCGAATAAGACGTCGTCGTGCATAGCTGCAGATTAAAACTTTCGCGCCTCCTAGTCGGTGAATTTGTGGAAATTGTGGCGGAAGTTGCAGTTGCGCTCCATCATTGGGCCCAGCCTTGATCTGGCCCGCTGCGTCAACGCATTGAACAGGTCGATCAACGACCACGCGGTTTCACTGGGGAAAACTTGGGAATCCTGTCTGTCTCAGAACATCGCTTTGTGGAGGTGTAACGTGCCGAACCCGTCGATCAAAAACGAGAAGATGTACCAAGACTTGCGCAAGGAAGGCAACTCGAAGGAGAAGGCTGCACGGATATCCAACGCCGCAGCGGCCCGCGGCACGAAGTCAGTAGGCCGCAAGGGCGGCAAGGCCGGCTCCTACGACGACTGGTCGGTCGCCGACCTGAAAAAGCGGGCCAAAGAACTCGACGTATCCGGCTACTCAGGGCTCACCAAAGACAAGTTGATCGCCAAACTGCGCAATCACTGATTGACCGCCCGCCGCCTAGGACGCTTGGCCAGCCATTCGGCCTGCATGGCCAGCAACCCCATCGCGGGCAATTGCGGTGTGTCCGGGTCGAGTTCGCGATAGCGCATGTAGATGTTGATGACGGCGCGTTCGGCATCCAGCCAGCTCGCGTACTCGCCGAGATCGATGGTGTCGGCCGCCTCCACAAACGACAGACCCTTGCGGTAAGCGGCTTCGGCTTGCTCGGCAATGTGGACGAGATACCCGCGCACCGCGCGGATTCCGTCCGGGTCGGTGATCGGGCCGTGGCCAGGCACCACCGTCGGCGCATCGAGCGCAATCATGGCGTCGCAAGCGGCGACCCAATTGGCGATTGGCCCCGCCCAGACGATCGGCGTGCAACCGATGAACAGCAGGTCCCCGGCGAACAGCACCCCGGCGTCGGGCACGTGCACGACCGAGTCCGCGGCGGTATGCGCCGGCCCGAGGTTCAGCAGCTCCACCACCCGGCCGCCGACCTCGATGGTGAGCCGGTCGTCGAATGTCTGATCGGCATTGCGCAGTGTGATGCCACCGAAATCAAACGGCCCGAACCGTTCTCGCAGATATGGGGTAGCGACGGGCCCCAGATCGGCGGTCTGCGCCATCACCAGCATCTCGGGCGCCATCCCGTGCTCGATCTCCTCGGCGGTACCCGTGGCGGCGATCACCCGCACCGAGCCGTCCAGCAGTTGGTTGCCGTGGGTGTGATCGCCGTTGGAATGGGTGATCAGTGCGTCGGTGATCGGCGCCCGCTCGGTGATGGGCGCCATTGCCGCCAGCATCTCTCGGGTCAACGGCAGGTCGAACAGCGTGTCCACCAGCAGTGACGCGCCGTCGCCGGCGACCAGGCCCGCGTTGCTCCAGCCGAAGCCGCCGTCCGGCAGCATCCAGGCCCACACTCGGGCGCCGACCTCATGCAATCCGCGGGTGTAGGGGATCTTTGCCGGCGCCGGATTCACCCGCTTGGCCGCGGGTGCGGCATCGGGATTCGGCCGGGCCGGTAGTGGTTGCGGCGCAGGGGTTTTCCGCACGGTCTGGCGCGTCTCGCCGAGGCCTTCCACTCGCAACGTGACGACATCGCCGTCGTGCAGCCAGCCGCGGAAAGACTCCGGCGCCGTCGGGTCGAGGTGTTCGACCAGCGTACAGGTCGGCACCGTTCCGGAGCCGAACACATCGCCCGGACTGAGCATCACCCCGCGGGAAGCGTAGGCGATGATCTCGGCGAAGCTCCAATCCATCTGCGCGGTCGATCCCGAACCGATCACCTCGTCGTTGACCAGCGCGGTCGCGTACAGGCTCAACGTGCCATCGCGGCGGTAGGACCCGAGTTCGTCGGGCGTCACCAGACACGGGCCCAATGTGACGCCGCTGTCCTTGCCTTTGGCCTGGCCGATCGCCAGTTGGCCTTCCAGCTGCTGCAGATCACGTGCGGACCAGTCGTTGAAGATCATGTACCCGACGATCGACTGTTCCGCGTCAGCGACCGACAGGTCTTTGCCCGCGGTCCCGATCACCGCGGCGATCTCCAATTCGAAGTCCTGCCAAACACTTCCGGGTGCCATCGGGGCGTCGTCGTAGGGGCCGAGAACGGTTGACGGGCAGGCGAAATAGAAGGCTGGGATCCGGTACCAGGTGTCCTTGAGCACCCGGCCGCCGCCCATCGCGGCCTGGCAGTTGCGCATGTGGTCGAGGAAGCACAGCGAATCACGAATCGACGGCGGCCGCGGAATCGGCGCCATCAACGTCACCTGATCCAGGAATGCGGTGGGCGACGATCGGAGCGCCTGCTCCCCTGCTTCCTGCAGTGCGGCAGCGCCGCGCCCGATCAGATCCAGCAGGCTCACGCCCGGTGGAAGCACGTGAATCGCATCGCCGGAGAGCACTCCGGTCCGCTCGCCGTCGCCGCCTCGAAAAGTGACCCACCGCATCGTGATTCAGTCCTCTCGTACAACTAGCGCAGATGCCTTCGTCGAGTGTGCAATATTCGGGGGCGACATGAGGGTTAACGAACGCGCGGATAATGTCACCGTCGGCGAATTCGAGGTCGCCGACCCGGCGGACGCCTGGGCACAAGCCGGGTTCAGCGTGGATTCCGATGCGGTCTGCCGGGTCGGCGGTGTACAAATCCGGTTGTCCGGGCGTGGCCGCGGCACCGGCATCGTCGGGTGGTCGTTGCGCGGCCTGCCGTCAGACGGCTCGCTCCATGACGTCGATGGCATCCCGACGACGAGGTCAGACGCGGTCGCTGTGGTGCCGGCCAGGCATCCGAACGGCGTCCTGGCGATCGACCACGTGGTGCTGCTCTCACCTGACCTGCGCCGAACGGTCGAATCGCTGACCGCGATAGGTGTCGAATCGCGGCGGGAGCGGGACGGCCAACCTCGGCGGACGACCAATGCGGCAGATCTTTTTTCGGGCTGGGGAGGTGATCATCGAAGTCGTCGGTTCGCCCGACACTGCGAGCGAGGGTCCATCCACGCTCTGGGGGATCACCTACGTCGTCGCGGACATCGATGCGACCGCCGCCTACTTCGGTGATCGCACCGCACCGGTCAAGGATGCGGTGCAACCCGGACGCCGGATCACGACGCTGCGGCATCAGCAAGCTCGGGATCTCGGTTCCGTCCGCGATGATCTCGGCACACATTCGCGATTGCTGAGGCGTGTTGTCGAGCCGACCGCTCGATGCTTTGCCTATCCTCGGCGGATGGTCGCTTTCGAGGATCGCGGGTCCGCCTTCGACGACGTCGTGATCATCCACACCGACGGTGGGTGCCGACCGAACCCCGGGCCCGGCGGGTGGGGGGCGGTGCTGCGCCACCGTAGCACGTCCGCGAGATGTGCGGCGGCGACTCCGGCGAGACAAGCAACAACCGGATGGAATTGACCGCACCGATCATGGCGCTGGAGGCGCTCACCAGACCCGTGACGGTGCACCTCTACACCGACAGCACCTATGTCCGGAACGGCATCACCAAGTGGGTGCTCGGCTGGGAGCGCAACGGATGGAAGACCGCCGCCAAGCAGCCGGTGAAGAACGTCGACCTCTGGCAGCGGCTCCAGCTGGCCTGCTCCCGACACCAGGTCGAGTGGTTCTGGGTGAAAGGGCACTCGGGAGTCGCCGACAATGAGATGGCCGACGAGCTGGCCACCCGGGGCCTGCTGGAAGCAATCGAGGCTTCCTACTCCCTGACTACCTCGCCGGGCTCTTTGTCGGGCCGTAGCCCACGCCAGCTGGGTTGACGCAGCCGGTCGTCAGATGTCCATTCGCTGTAGCGGACTTCGCCGACCAATGTCGGCTTCACGAACGTCACGCCCTTGGCGTCCTGGGTGGAAAGCCTCTGCATCGAACGGGGATTCGTCGGTGTGCAGCGGCGCCAATGTCTTCTTCAAGTTCGCGAGGTCGCGTTCGGTGAAGCCGGTGCCGACCCGCCCGACGAACCGCAGTCCATCGGCGCCGGGGATACCCATCAACAGCGAGCCGATCCCACTGCTGCGCCCGCCCTCGCCGGCGCGCCAGCCGCCGATGACGATTTCCTGGGTGTTCCAGTACTTGTCCTTGATCCACGACGCCGAGCGACGACCCGGCTGATAGCTCGAGTCGCGCTTCTTGGCAATGACACCTTCCCACTGGTGCTTTCGCGAATATTCGAGCGCCTCGGCTCCATCTCCGGGCAGCAAGTCCGGAACGTTGAGACCGCTACCGGAAGCAAGTGTTTCCAGCAACTTTCGCCGGTCGCGGTATCTGGCCCGCAACAGCGACCGCCCATCCAGGTACAGCAGGTCGAATGCCCGAAATTCGATTCGGGTCGCGCGCGCTCTGTTCTGCATCTCGGAGAATCTGGGCACACCAGATGCGTCGAGTGCGACGACCTCTCCGTCCAGTACGACATGGTGGTCAGTGAGTCCATCTGCGAGAGAGTCTAATTGGGGGAATTCCTTGGTGATGTCGCGTCCACTGCGTGATCGCAGCCGTACTTCACCGTGGTCCACTTCGACCAGCAGCCGGTAGCCGTCCCACTTGGCTTCGAACGCCCACTGCGAGGCCTTCAGGTCCGCCACCGAACCATGAGTGGTCAGCATCGGTGCCAGCTCGTCGAAGTCGAAGACGTGCTGGTCTTTCATCCGGTGCGCCAGCCACTGGTCGCCGTTGGTCTGGATCAGCGCGTAGCGCCCTGAGATTCGTTGGCCATGCAGCGTGACGATGACCTCACCCTTCTCGCCGTCGTCGCGAAACTTCTCGGTGTCGTACGTGCCGGAGTCCCAGATGATCACCTTGCCGCCGCCGTACTCTCCTTTCGGGATCGTGCCCTCGAAGCCGCCGTACTCCAGTGGATGGTCTTCGGTGTGGACCGCCAAGTGATTGACCGCGGTGGTCTCGGGCAGATTCTTCGGCACGGCCCACGACACCAGCACCCCGTTGCGTTCCAGCCGGAAGTCGTAGTGCAGCCGGCGAGCGTGATGCTCCTGGATCACGAAGGTATTGCCCTGGCCGGCAACCGGTTTGGTACCGGGTACCGGCTCAGGTGTTCTCGTCGCGTCGCGCATACTGCGGTATTTGGTCAGCCGATCCGGGGTCCGCACGTCGGCGTCCAACGGCGCCAGCAGATCTCCGTCACGCTCGACCCGCTTGAGCACTTCGTCGTAGCGAAGCTGGCGCAGCTTCTTGTCATCGAGTTCCTCCCAGCTGCGAGGCGCCGCGACGGTCGGATACTCGCGTCCCCGCAGCGAATACGGCGCGATGGTGGTCTTCGAGCCGTTGTTCTGGCTCCAGTCCACGAACACCTTGCCGGCCCGCAGGCTCTTGGTCATCGTGGCGGTGACCAGCTTGGGCATTGACGTTTCCAGTTGCTGGGCAACGCGTTTGGCCAGCACCACCGCACCCCGGCTGCTCACCGGTTTGTCCAGCGGACTGTAGAGGTGCAGGCCCTTGCTTCCGCTGGTCAGCGGAAACGTGGTCAGCCCGATGTCGGCGATCAGATCACGGACGGCGCGAGCCACCTCGGCGAGTTGCGCCATCGTCACCCCCTCGCCGGGATCGAGGTCGAACACCAGGCGGGTCGCCGGACCGGGCTTGAGCTGTTCGCCTTTGCGTGTCCACTCGGCGACGAAACGCCATTGCGGCACATGCACTTCCAGACGCGGCTTGCTGGGCGATCCAGGCCAAACCGTCGACGCTGTCGATGATCGGGTAGGTCGTCGTGCCGGATCGATGCGTGATGCTGGCGCGCGGCAGCCACTCCGGCGCCGAAGCGGCAAGCTGCTTTTCGAAAAACGAGGACTGCTCCACTCCGTTAGGCCATCGCTTACGGGTGGCCGGCCGCCCGGCGATGTGCGGCACCATCACCTCGGAAACACGGACGTAATAGTCGAAGATGTCGGCCTTGGTGGTTCCGGTGGCCGGATACAACACCTTGTCGGCATTGGTCAACTTCACCCGCGGCGCCATGGTGTCAACTTACGCCGCCGGTTATCACGTCTCACTACCGCTTATGTTCAGCCTCTGCGTCATTCGTGATCATGCTCACCGTGACGTAACCCACTAACACGTTTAAGCACGCGTGAGGTGTGGGCACCGGACCGGGATGCGAAAAGTAATTCCTTGGCGGCCAAGCGCCGGAGTTCCGCTCAGTAATGACACCCTTCGACTGCATTCCCAGCGAATCGAGGTACCGACTTACGATCGGTCTACCCTGCAACGCGGTGTTCTACACATCGGTGCGGGCAATTTTCACCGTGCGCATCAAGCCGTCTACTTCGATGACCTTGCCTGCTCGGGCATTTCCAAACAGTGGGGGCTCACCGGCGTCAGCCTGCGCTCCCGAGACGTCAAAGACGTGTTGTCGGCTCAGGACGGGCTGTACACCGTCGTGGAGCGCGGCCACGAAGGCGAGACGGCCCGGGTGGTCGGATCGATCGGCTCCGTCCACTACGCACCGAACGATGGCGCGGCCGTCCGTGCCGCGCTGGCCGACCCCCGCACCCGCATCGTCAGCCTGACCATCACCGGCAATGGGTACTTCCTCGACCCGGTCACCCGCGAGTTCGACGCCGAGCCACCCCGATGTGCGGGCCGACCTGATCAACTCGGGCAGCTATGTCACCGCATGGGGGTACCTGACCGAGGCGCTGGATTTGCGTCGTCGCGCCGGCACCGCACCCTTCACGGTGATGTGCTGCGACAACATCCCCGACAACACTGCCGCGGCCCGGACCGCGCTGGTGTCGTTCGCCGCGTTGAAGGATCCCGGGCTGGCCCGTTGGATCGATGCCTATGTCGCGTTCCCGTCGACCATGGTGGACCGGATCACCCCGCAGACATCGGAGTCGGAGCGGGAATTCGTTCAGCAGGAATTCGGGATTGCCGACAAGTGGCCGGTGCTCACCGAGCCGTATTGCCAGTGGGTCATCGAGGACAGCTTCAGCGACGGTCGCC
Organism: uncultured Actinomycetota bacterium; assembly: GCA_963815995.1. Taxonomy (GTDB): domain Bacteria; phylum Actinomycetota; class Actinomycetes; order Mycobacteriales; family Mycobacteriaceae; genus Mycobacterium. The sequence goes on along the minus strand of CAWFIR010000014.1, from coordinate 61,563 downwards.
CGCCCCTGGACGAAGTCGGCGTCCAGTTCGTCGCCGATGTCAGCGACCACAAGCTGGTAAAGACCCGTCTGCTCAACGGAACTCATATCGCGATGTCATGTCTGGCCATGCTGGCCGGCTACCAGCGCACCGATGAGGCGATGGGCGACGAGGTCATCTTCGATTACGTCGAGCAGCTCATGCGCGACGAGATCCAGCCGCTGCTGCCCTCGGTACCCGGGATGAACACTCCCGAATATCGCAGCACGCTGCTCTCGCGGCTCAGCAATCCCCAGATGAGCGACCAGTTGTCGCGACTGGCACGCCGGGGATCGGAGAAGATCGCGTCGTTCCTGCTGCCGTCGCTGCGCGAGGCGATCGAGCAGGACCGACCGCATACGCTGCTGATGGTCGCCCTCGCCGGGTGGGCCAGGTATCTGCGCGGCTACGACCTCAAGGGCGCCATCCTCCGCGTCGACGACCCGCAGAAAGAACTGCTGACGAAGCTGGCGACCATGGACGGCAACGACCCTGGTCCGCTGCTGCGGCATGAGATCTTCGCCGAACTTCGGATGATCCCTGGATTTGTGGAGCGGCTGCGCGAGATGATTACCGATATCGACGAGCACGGTGTGATACCCGCGCTGCGCCACGCGCTGCGGGACGACGCGCGGGAGCTGATGGTGTCATGAATCAGCCCCTCGAGTTTGTGCGCCCATTCGACTCTGCGCTCATCACCACGTTGCTGTTGGACGCCGATGACAACCTCTTCCCCTCGGAAGCACCGGCATTCGACGCCTCGGCCGAGGTGACCACTCGCTTCCTGGCCAGGTTCGACGTCTCGGCGCCGCTGAGCGGCGATGAGCTGCGTAAGAAGGCCGTCGGCAAGAACTTTCGCAGCACCGCCACCGACCTGGCCGTGCTGAGCGGAGTTCCGTTCGAGAAGGCGCTCGCCGATGGGCGCCCCGACGCTGCGCTGGCCTCGGACCGTGACGTGGCCAGCGGTCGCGCGCTGACCGCCGATGAGCTCGAGCAGTGGGTGCGTCAAGAGCGCGAGCAGGTCACCGCGCATCTGGCCGTCACGCTGAAGCCGGATCCGGAAGTGCTTGAGCCGTTGCAGGCGCTGGCGTCTCGGTACGCGATGGCAGCGGTCAGCTCCAGTGCCCTCGCGCGACTGAAAGCCTCGTTCACCGCGGCCGGCCTCGATCCGCTGATCCCGGCGGAACTGCGCTTCAGCGCCGAAGATTCGCTGCCGGTGCCGACGAGCAAGCCCGACCCGGCGGTGTATCTAGCATGCCGGTCGGGTGCTCGGCGTCGAGGCTCACCAGGGTCTGGCCGTGGAGGACTCAGTGCCCGGCGTCAAATCGGCGGTTGCGGCCGGCTACCTCGCCGTCGGAAACGTGATGTTTGTGCCGCCAGACGAAAGACGCCATCGCACTGCGGAATTAATCGATGCCGGTGCGGTCGCGATCACCGATTCGTGGCGCGCTCTGGCCGACGCCCTGATGTTGTCGACAGTGACGGGTGGAGGTTCCCGCTGACATAGGCATCGTCACTCACGCACGGACGATTCGGGCCTCGACCCGGAAGGAGTTGTGCAATCGTGCCTAACGCAATTGATCTCAATAACTCAACACTGAAAAGCCTGCCGATCGATGCGCCGAAATATGACCGCGGCAGCGTCAGCGTCGGGATCGCACACATCGGCGCCGGCCACTTCCACCGGGCGCATCAGGCCGCGTACATCAACCTGCTGCTGCAGCACGGCCTGGCGCATGAGTGGGGCATCTGCGGTGTGGGGGTGATGCCGTCCGACTGGACGATGCGCGACGTCCTGAACGATCAGGACGGGCTCTACACGCTGATCCTGGAAAACCCTGACGGCACCCGGGATGCACAGGTGATCGGCTCGATCATCGACTACCGTTACGCGCCCGATGATCCGGAGTCAGCGCTGGAGGTGCTTGGTGCGCGGACCACTCGGATCATTTCGCTGACCATCACCGAAGGCGGATACCGCGATCCCGACGGGCCCGCGTTTTCGTTGATCAGTGAAGCGCTCGCCAGGCGTCGCGACCGGGGTATCCCCGCACCGACCATTGTGTCTTGCGACAACATCGAGAACAACGGTGAGGTCGCGGGGCGGGCCGTGCTTGCCAATGCCGAACGCCGGGATCCCGGGCTGGCCGACTGGGTTGCCGAACACGTCCGGTTTCCGAATTCGATGGTCGACCGCATCACCCCTGCAACGACTTTGGAGATGGCTGCGGAAGTACGGCGCGACTTCGGTGTGAACGACCGATGGCCGGTGGTGGCCGAGCCGTTCAGCGCCTGGGTTCTCGAAGACCGCTTTTCCGATGGCAGGCCACCGCTGGAGAAGGCAGGCGTGCTGGTAGTCGACGATGTCCGCCCCTACGAGCTGATGAAGCTGCGACTGCTGAACGCAGGACATCAGTGCCTGTGCTACTTCGCCCACCTGTGCGGCTTCGAATTCGTCCACGATGCCGCGCAGGATCCGCTGTTCGCCGAATACCTGCTCTCCTACTTCGACACCGAGGCCATCCCCACCCTTCCAACGGTGCCCGGGATCGACCTGCATGAGTACGGCCGCACGCTGATCGAGCGGTTCGCCAACCCGGCCGTGCGCGACACCGTCGCGCGGCTATGCGCCTACTCATCGGACCGTATCCCGAAATGGCTGTTCCCCGTCATCTCCGACAACCTGGCAGGCGACGGGCCGGTTCGACTGGCCGCAGCAGCGGTGGCCAGCTGGGCCCGCTACGCCGAAGGTGTCGACGAGTGGGGGGAGCCGTTCGAGGTGCTCGATCAACTGGCGGACTCGCTGGTTCCGATTGCCCGGTCGCAGCACGAAAATCCCAATGCTTTCATCGAGATCACAGCGGTGTTCGGCGACCTGTCCCATCAGCCGCGGTTCGTCGATGCATACCGCTGGGCGCTGGATTCGTTGCACCGCAAGGGCGCTCGCGCGACACTCGAGGCATTGCTGCGATGACTCGCGGGCTGGTGATCGGCGAGTCGCTGATCGACATCGTGCAGGACGGCCGAGCGGTCACCGGCGAGCACGTCGGCGGCAGCCCGCTCAACGTCGCGGTCGGATTGGCCCGGCTGGGCCGCGACGTCGATTTTCTCACCCACATCGCCGACGACCTGTATGGCCGGCGCATCGCCGAGTACATCAATGCCGCAGGGGCGCAACTTGTTTCGGGAAGCCAGAACGCCGAACGAACCACCACAGCGCGACTGACCTTCGACGCAAACGGGTCGGCCAACTATCTGTTCGATCTGGACTGGCAGCTTTCCTGCTACACCGATAGTCACCCCACCGCTTTTCGTGCACACCGGATCGATTGCAGCGGTGCGGGACCCGGGGTGTCTGGCCGTCGCGGCGCTCGTGGACACCTACCGGATGTCGGCCACCGTCACGTTCGATCCCAACGTGCGTCCGTCCCTGATCGCCGACCGTGACTTGGCTATCGCACGCATCGAGCATCTCGTCGAGCGCAGTGACATCGTGAAAGTCAGCGAAGAGGACCTGCGCTGGATCGACCCCGACCGGTCGCCCGAGCAAATCACGCAAACCTGGCAGTCGCTGGGCCCGGCGATCGTGGTGGTGACAATGGCCGACCAGGGCGCGACGGCGGTGTGCGCGGGCGGTGAAGTCCGTGTGTCGGCCCGACCCGTGCAGGTGGTCGACACGGTGGGCGCCGGTGACGCCTTCATGGTCGGCCTGATCGACGCGCTCTGGGAACAAGGGCTGTTGGGTGCCGGGCAACGCGCCTCGCTCGCCGGAATAGACCTGGATGCGCTGACCGAAGCGCTCGACGCGGCCAGCGGCGTTTCGGCGCTGACGGTCAGTCGCGCTGGCGCTGACCTGCCGGATCGAGATGCATTGGCGGACGCGGCCCGGCAGCGTTAGCCGCATAACCGCCCGGCAGTGTGGGCATACTGGCACTATGCGTTCGATCTGGAAGGGCTCGATCTCTTTCGGGCTGGTCAACGTCCCGGTCAAGGTGTACAGCGCGACCGAGGACCACGACATCAAGTTCCACCAGGTGCATGCCAAGGACAACGGCCGCATCCGGTACAAGCGCGTGTGCGAGGTAGACGGCGAAGTCGTCGAGTACCGCGATATCGCACGCGCCTACGAATCCGACGACGGCCAGATGGTGATCATCACCGACGACGACATCGCAACATTGCCCGAGGAGCGCAGCCGCGAGATCGAAGTGCTGGAGTTCGTCCCGGCCAGCGAGCTCGACCCGATGATGTACGACCGCAGTTATTTCCTCGAACCTGATGGCAAATCCACGAAATCCTATGTGCTGCTTGCGAAGACGCTAGCCGAGACCGACCGGGTGGCGATCGTGCATTTCGCGCTGCGCAACAAGACCAGGCTTGCGGCGTTGCGGGTCAAGGACTTCAGCAAGCGCGAGGTCATGGTTATTCACACGCTGCTGTGGCCCGACGAGATCCGCGACCCCGACTTCCCGGTGCTGGACAAGAAGGTCGAAGTCAAACCCGCCGAGCTCAAGATGGCCGGACAAGTGGTCGAATCGATGGCCGACGATTTCAACCCCGATCGTTACCACGACGACTATCAGGAGCAGCTGCAGGAGTTGGTGCAGGCCAAACTCGAAGGCGGAGAAGCTTTTACCACCGAAGAGCAGCCTAAGGAACTCGACGAGACCGAAGACGTCTCGGATCTACTCGCCAAGTTGGAGGCCAGCGTCAAGGCGCGCTCCGGCGACGGCAAGGCGCCGGCCAAAAAGACGGCCGCCAAGAAGGCTCCGGCGAAGAAGGCGACTGCGAAAAAGACGCCTGCCAAAAAGACTCCCGCTAAGAAGGCCGCCGCGAAGTCCTGATCCTTCCAGGAGCGTCAAACCTGCTCCGCGAACGCAGGTCCGCGAGTATCGTCCGAGTGCAGTGCGGCGGAATCCAAGCCGCGTGCAGGAAGAGCTCGATATGGGTCGCATCCATATGGCAGCAGCAGGACTCGCGACCGCGGCCTCCGCCGCGATCTACGGCTTGATCGGCGACGCGCCGGCCGCTCTTGTCCCACCGACCCTTTGGAGCACACATTGACATCGTCGACCAGCTACCGGCTTCTTCAAATCGCGTTGGCTTTCTTCGGCACGGTGATGCTGCTTCTCTATCCGCTGGCCGTGGTGTGGCCGTCGGGGTGGGCATGGCATCACGGTGCGCCGTACCAGTCCGACTACTTCATGATGATCGTCGGCCTCTACGCGACGCTGGGCCTGTTCCTCTGGAATGCGGCGCGACGTCCTGAGGCCAACATCAGCCTGATCTGGTTCACCGTGTGGTCGAGCGTGGTGCACGGCGTCGTTATGGCGGTGGAATCTTTCCAGTCCGGCCACCACATGGGACATCTGTGGGGCGACGTCCCGGCGTTGCTGCTGGCCGCCGTCGTGCTGACGGTCCTCGTAAGGTCTTCTGGCATCACGCGAACCGAGAGCGCATTGCCGGCACAGACCTAGAACGGCGGCGGCCCGGCATCGGCGCGCGCGTGACGGTGAGCGCGTTGCCGGGTCAGTCTGTCGTTGCGATTGAGGTTCCGCTCGGCGGTCACGCGCTGTGATCGCTGCTGCGCCCGAGTGCGCGGTCGGGTGGGCATCATGGCCGTGCGCTCGCCGCAGCGGTTGTCGGGCATCAGCGAGACTTCGGGCACATCGCCAGTAGGCACCGTCAGCGCAGGAAACAGGATCGCGCTGCCGGGGCTGGTCACATAAATCTGCCCCGACGGCAGCGTCCAAATCACAGTTCCGTCGGGCAGCTGTTTGTCTCGCCATGCCCAAAAAGTTTTGAGCAGGTGGTGTTTTCGGCACAGACACTTCAGGTTGGACGGGTGGGTTGGTCCGCCGTCGGCGTACGGAATGGTGTGGTCTAAATCGCAGTGGACTGCCGGCTCGTCGCATCCTGGGGCCCTGCAGGTCAGATCCCGAGACCGCACGTAGTCGGCCAATTTGGAGGACGGCGTGTAGCGCGGTTCAGGGGCAGCCGGAAAGGTCAACGGCTGCAACGTAGCCGACTTGGCTAGTTCTACGATTACCTGCGGCGGGATCAGCTCGTCCACGCCGGCCATGTATGCCGGCGTAGTTCCGGTGCCCTCGATGCTGGCCTGTTCGGCGACCACATGGATCACCACATTGCGGTTGCGCAGACGGCCGCGGCTCTCTACACAGTCCGAGTCCCCGCAGGTGCACATCATCCGGTCGGCACCCGCAACCAGCGCGGCCAACGCGTCGGCCCGCCGCTGCGCCCTGGTTCGCGGATCGGCGTCACACACCGTGCCCGCCAGCTCATCTAGCCGTCGATCCAACGCATGGCCGGTGCTGGCGAACACGTTGCCGTACACCTCCGAGATGCCCGACATTGATGCGGACACATTGAGATAGCGGTCTTTGATCTCCTTATTGGTCCGGCGGATCGCGTCTCGATCGACGGCAGCGACGATCGCGTCGACTCGCAGTGCCAGGTTGCCGCGAGTCAGCGATGGCCAGCGAGGAGCTCGCAGAGCCACTTGCGCATCGACCGCAGCCAGCGCCTTCTCGTCGGTGATCAGCGCTGTGCGATAGGCGATGACGTTGAACATCGCGACGTTGATGTCACCGGCTGCCAGGCATTCCCCGACCTTGGGGAGCCGCTCGCGCATCACTTCAGCATCGCGCATATAGCTCGATGCCAACGCCCGGCTTACCCGAAGGGCCGCAGCCAATTCGGCGGCGATCTCATCCCACAGGTCGGCGACCCACTCCGCCCGGTCACCGTACTGGCGGTGTCGCAGGCTCATCAGGTCGGCGATCACGTGGAGTCGCCGCGCCGTAGCTTGCGCTTCCATTCGGGACGCCGCGCAGGCCTGCTCGAGCAACGCCGCCGACTCACCCGTCGCTGGCAACTCCGTTGACTCGAACATGTGTTCGATTATAACTCGACCTCCGACAATCCGGAGAAAAACTAGAACGTGTTTCAGAAATGGGGTTCCCCGGTCGCCCTCGCCTTGTTACGGTGACGCCCGTGATCCTCGACAAATTCAGACTCGACGGCCAAGTCGCCATCGTCACCGGTGGAGGCCGTGGTCTCGGCGCAGCCATCGCTCTGGCGTTCGCCGACGTCGGCGCCGACGTCGTCATCGCTTCCCGCACCCAATCCGAACTAGAGGCCGTCGCTGAAAAGGTCCGTGCCGCGGGCCGCCGCGCCCATATCGTCACCGCCGACCTGGCCCAGCCCGAGGTCACCGCCGAGCTGGCCGGCCAGGCCGTCGAGGCGTTCGGACGGCTGGACATCGTCGTCAACAACGTCGGCGGCACCATGCCCAACGCGCTGCTGACCACCTCGACGAAGGATCTCAAGACCGCGTTCACCTTCAATGTCGCCACCGCCCACGCGTTGACCATCGCCGCCGCGCCGCTGATGCTCGAGCATTCCGGCGGCGGCAGCATCATCAACATCACCTCCACGATGGGTCGGGTGGCCGGCCGCGGCTTCGCCGCCTACGGCACCGCTAAAGCCGCACTGGCCCACTACACCCGGCTGGCCGCGCTGGACCTGTGCCCGCGGATTCGGGTCAACGCCATCGCACCGGGATCGATCGCTACGTCCGCGCTGGACATCGTCGCCTCCAACGACGAGCTGCGCGAGCCGATGGAAAAGGTGACACCGATGCGCCGGCTCGGCGAGCCCGACGAGATCGCCGCCGCCGCAGTGTATTTGGCTTCCCCAGCGGGCGCCTACCTGACCGGCAAGGTGATCGAGGTCGATGGCGGCATCACCTTTCCCAACCTCGACCTACCGATCCCGGACCTGTGACGATGGCTATTCGAGTCGCCGCGATCGGCACCGGAAATGTCGGCGTCCACGCATTGCGGGCGCTGATCACCAACCCGGACTACGAGCTCACCGGTGTATGGGTGTCGTCGGATTCCAAAGCCGGCAAAGACGCCGGAGAGCTTGCCGGCCTTGATGTCTCGACCGGTATCACCGCGTCCACCGACCTGGACGCGGTGCTGGCCACCGGCCCGCAGTGCGCGGTCTACACCGCGATGGCCGACAACCGGCTGCCCGATGCCCTCGACGATTACCGGCGCATCCTGGCCGCCGGGGTGAATGTCGTCGGCAGTAGTGCGGTATTCCTGCAGTACCCGTGGCAGGTTCTTCCCAACGAACTGCTGTCCCCGATCGAAGATGCTGCGCGGGAAGGTAATTCGAGCCTGTTTGTCAACGGCATCGACCCGGGCTTCGCCAACGACCTGCTTCCGCTGGCGCTGGCCGGAACGTGCCAGAGCGTCCAGCAGATCCGTTGCATGGAGATCGTCGACTACGCCACCTACGACAGCGCCACCGTGATGTTCGACGTGATGGGATTCGGCAAGCCGCTCGAGGACATTCCGATGCTGCTGCAACCGGGCGTGCTGAGTCTGGCGTGGGGATCAGTGGTGCGCCAACTCGCCGCGGGCTTGGGCGTCGAACTCGACCAGGTCACCGAACGACACGAGCGCGATCCCGGCGCCTGAGGACTTCGACATCGCCTCGGGGCACATCCCCAAGGGCAGCGCCGCGGCGCTGCGATTCGAGGTGCACGGACTGGTCGACGGCAAGCCGGCGGTCGTCCTCGAACACGTCACCCGGTTGCGCGAAGACCTGTGCCCCGACTGGCCGCAGCCGGCCCAGCCCGGAGGCTGCTACCGGATCGAGATCACCGGCGAACCGTCGTACGCCATCGACGTCTGCCTGAGCAGTCCGAACGGCGATCACAATCACGCGGGTCTGGTGGCGACGGCGATGCGCGTCGTCAACGCCATCCCCGCCGTCGTTGCAGCTCCCGCCGGAATCCGCACCACGCTGGACCTGCCGCTGATCACCGGCCGCGGCCTGTACTCGGCCGGCTAGAGGTTTCGGTTAACCTAACTTTCTTATTCGTACACGGAAAGTGAGTTAGGTGCCCGAGGACACCCGCGCGCGGCTCGATACCGGGTGGTATCTGCTCGGCCCCGCATTCGTCGCCGCGATTGCCTATGTCGACCCGGGCAACGTGGCCGCGAACATCAGCGCCGGCGCGCAATTCGGTTTCGCGCTGCTGTGGGTGATCGTCATCGCGAACGTGATGGCCGGGCTCGTCCAGTACCTGTCGGCAAAGCTGGGCCTCGTGACCGGGCGCTCGCTGCCCGAGGCCATCGGCGGGAAGCTGCGCCGACCGGCCCGACTGGCCTTTTGGATACAGGCCGAGATCGTCGCGATGGCCACCGACGTGGCCGAGGTGATCGGCGGGGCGATCGCACTGCACATCCTGTTCGGGCTGCCACTGCTGCTCGGCGGCGTGATCACCGGGGTGGTGTCGCTGCTGCTCTTGCGGATTCAGGATCAGCGCGGCCAACAGCTCTTCGAACGGGTGATCACCGGACTGCTGCTGCTCATCGCCATCGGCTTCACCGCCAGCTTCTTCGTGGCGACACCACCGCCCGGCGATGTCGTGGGCGGGTTGGTGCCGCGATTCCTCGGAAAGGAAAGCGTGCTGTTGGCCGCGGCCATCCTGGGCGCGACGGTGATGCCGCACGCGGTGTATCTGCATTCCGGACTGGCCCGCGACCGGCACGGACACCCCGATCCCGGCCCGAACCGGCGCCGGCTGTTGCGGATCACCCGGTTGGACGTCGGTCTTGCGATGGTCGTCGCCGGGGCCGTCAACGCCGCCATGCTGCTGGTCGCGGCGCTGAACATGCAGGGCCGGGGCGGCATCGGTTCCATCGAGGCGGCCTACGCCGCGGTGCACGACACGGTGAGTCCATTGATCGCGGTGTTCTTCGCGGTCGGATTGCTGGCTTCCGGCCTGGCCTCGGCGTCAGTGGGCGCCTACGCCGGCGCGATGATCATGCAGGGATTGCTGCACCGCTCGATTCCGATGGTGCTACGCCGGCTCGCGACGCTGGCGCCCGCGCTGTTGATCCTTGCGCTGGGTTTTAATCCGACCCGCACGTTAGTGCTGTCGCAGGTCGTTTTGTCCTTCGGCATCCCGTTCGCGCTGCTTCCGCTGGTTCGACTGACCAGCGACCGGGCGCTGATGGGAGTCGACGTGAATAACCGCGTCCTTACCGCGATCGGTTGGGTGATAGGGACGCTGATCAGCCTGCTCAACGTGGTGCTGATCTACCTCACGGTCAGCGCCAAAGGCTAGGCCTGGCGTCCGGATTCACACTTTCCAACCGGTGTTTCCCCCGCCCGGTCAGTTCGATGAGCTCGTCCAGCAGAGCATCCATCTGGTCGATCGACGGCATCGCCCCACCGCGCTCGCGGTAGGCACTGCGAACGCTGGCCAGCACCCGCAATTCACGCTCAATAGTGTCCCGGTCCCGGGTGCCGCTCCCGTGCGCGCCGCTCATCGGACGATCCTTTCACTCCGACCGCGACGCCAATAGCGCGACGCACGGAATTAACCTCGCGGTCACGACGGACTCAGAAGTCGTTCGCGGACTTGACCGGACACGCACCGGCCGCTCGCAACCGTCCGCGGCCGAGCAAATAATTCGCTCGGCTAACATCGAAATCGTGACGCAGCGCAGCCGTCATTTCTACTTCGCGTACGGGTCGAACCTGTGCGTGCGGCAAATGGCGCAGCGTTGTCCCGGCGCCGCCAATCCGCGCCGCGCCGTGCTCGCCGACCACGACTGGCTGATCAACCAACGCGGGGTGGCCACCGTCGAGCCGTTGCCCGGCACACAGGTGCACGGAGTCGTCTGGCAGCTGTCCGACCACGATCTGGCCGCCCTGGACAGCGCCGAAGGCGTGCCGGTGCGCTACCAGCGCGACCAGATGAGCGTGCAGACCGAAGACGGGCCGTCGGACGCCTGGGTCTACATCGACCACCGGGTGAACCTGGGCCCGCCGCGACCCGGCTACCTGGAACGCATCATCGACGGGGCGCTGCATCACGGGTTGCCCCAACACTGGATCGACTTCCTGCGCCGGTGGGATCCCGCCCGGTGGCCCCGCCCGCGGTTGCGGCCGACAACACCTGCGCCGCAATCGCTTTCCGAACTGCTCGCCGAAGACGGGGTGATTGAGGCCAGCCGGTTGCGGTCGCGCTTCGGTTTCCTGGCGATCCACGGCGGCGGTCTGGAACAAATGACCGACGTGATCGCCGAGCGCGCCGCCGAGGCGGCCGGCGCGTCGGTGTACCTGATCCGGCATCCGGACCGCTACCCACACCACCTGTCGTCGGCGCGCTTTCTCCGCGACGAGTCGGCGCGGCTGGCGGAGTTCCTCGACCATGTCGACGTCGCGGTGTCGCTGCACGGCTACGGCCGGATCGGCCGGGCCACCCAGTTGTTGGCCGGCGGTGGCAACCGCACGCTGGCCGCCCACCTGGCCCACCACCTCGAACTGCCCGGCTATCACGTCGTCACCGACCTCGACCAGATTCCACCCGAGCTGCGCGGACTGCATCCGCAGAATCCCGTCAACCAGACACGTTATGGCGGAACACAATTGGAACTGCCGATCCGGGTCAGGGGTATCAGCCCCCGCAGTCCGCTGCCCGGCGACGACGGTTTGTCGCCGGTGACCGCTGATCTGGTGCAGGGCCTGGCGGCCGCAGCCCGCTGTTGGAAATTACCGTCCAGATAACTACGCAATCGGAGGTGGCCGATGGCCGAACGGGCCTTTCGCTTTTCATTGGGCATTCACTCAGCCCAGTCGCGAACGACATTGCAGGACAAAGCAAAGCGCTATGAGGACCTCGGCTTCGATGCCCTGCATCTGCCTGATCACATCGGCGCGCCCGCACCGTTTCCGGTACTGACGGCGATCGCATCCGCGACTTCCACGGTGCGGCTGGGCACCTATGTGCTCAACGCCGGCTTCTACAAGCCCGCGTTGTTGGCCCGTGATGCGGCCGAGGTTGACCAGCTCAGCGACGGACGCCTCGACCTCGGCCTCGGCGCCGGGTACGTGCGCGAGGAATTCGAGGCTGCCGAGCTGCCGTACCCGACCGCCCGCGAGCGTGTCGACCATCTCGAGCACGTCACCACCTACCTGAAGAAGCACCTCCCCAAGGTGCCGATCCTGATCGCCGGTAACGGAAATCGGTTGCTCACCATTGCCGCCCACCACGCCGACATCATCGGGTTGACCGGCGCCAGCGTTGGTGACGCCGCCGACCCGCTCGCCGACCGGATCGAGCTCGTCCGGAGCGCCGCCGGCGACCGGTTCGCCGACCTCGAGTTGAACCTCGCGATCACCGCCGTGCCGTCGGACAACTCCGGGAAGCCTGACCTGGCGCTCACCCGCAGGTTCGTGGACTTGTCCGACGAAGAGCTGCTGGCGCTGCCGTCGGTGCTCAGCGGATCGCCCCGGGAGATCGCCGACACCCTGCGCGGCTACCGCGACAAATACGGGTTGACGTCCTTCACGTTCCAGGAAAATCACGTGGACACCATCGCCAAGGTGATTCCCGAGTTGCGCTGACCGAAAATCACCCAGCAATTACCTAGCGGTTTTCCGTATGGTGGGTTGATGCGCTATAACCCGCCTCCGAACTGGCCAAAGCCGCCCAAAGGTTGGGCGCCGCACGCCGACTGGTCGCCGGATCCGGCCTGGCCGCCGCCACCCCCGGGCTGGCGGCTGTGGGTCGAGGAAGAGTCCTCGGACGCGAAGTCGGCGCTGGGACGGCTCAAGCAGGCCGGCGAAGACGGCGAATACTTCGGGGACGAGAACGCCTGGGCCGAAGACTCCGGGCCTGCGCCGGCTGACGGCGAGTTAGATGCCGTGGTGTCGGCGCTACCGCCGCAGCCGACCGAGGTTGCACCCGAAGACCTTGCGGTGCAACACCTTGGGCAGTACGCCACGGTCAAGTGGGATCACGAGCAGCAGTACGCCATCGGCACAATCGTCGCCGTCTCTGCTGATGCCGAGGCGGTGCGCCTCACGCTTGACGGCATCGACGCGCCGATCGCCTTTCCGCGAGAGACGCCGGGCAGCCCACGTCTGCTGGTCTGGATTTAAGGCCCGCACGCGCCTGACGCCGACGAGCGGCTAGGTTTAACGGTGTCTTCAGCCCTCGTAGCTCAGGGGATAGAGCACGGCTCTCCTAAAGCCGGTGTCGCAGGTTCGAATCCTGCCGGGGGCACTCATGTTTTGTATGACGTCGGTTGATGGGTGACATTTCTAGTTCGGTTGATGGCTGACAGTGTTTCGGCTGATGCTTTACATCTGACTTCGGTTGATCCTTGACACTCCCTGAATGAGGGAGTTGAGCGTGGCCGAGCAGAGATATCAGGCCGTGTTGGCGGTGATCAGCGACGGGTTGTCGATCTCGCAGGTTGCATGCCTGGTTGGCCCGGTATGAGGCTGAGGGTCTCAAAACTTCGTGTCGGATGCGTCTATAGCGCGCCGTGCGTTGCTTCGCTGAGGCCGCCGACGGCGGCGCCAACTTCCCCGGAGACCATCCTCCACCACGGTTTGATGTAGCAGTGTTTGCCGTGCGGATCGAAGTAGCGGCATATCAGCTCTTGTGCCCCCACGTCGACCACGTTTTGGAAGCCCCGCGAGGCAAGGAATGCGGGAGCTTGGCCCTCGTCGATCCCGAAAGTGAGCGGCTCGCTGCTGTGGCTCATTTTGGCGAACTCGTTCGCCGCCCCACGCAGCGTGCAGGTACCCTCCAGCACCGAGCGCAGTATGTAATCGAACACGATCGCGCTGCCCGGCGCACTGGCCATCACAAAGCCCAGAACGCCATCCACCGCCTCCAGGTCGAGGTAGGGCGTCACGCCTTCCCACAGAAACACCGTCGGGCGCGTGGTGCGGTAGCCGCACCCCAGCAGCTTGTCGGCAAGGTTGTCCACCGTGAAGTCCACCGGAACGTAGGCTACGTTGGCCGGGATCTCACCGAGGAGGGCGCGGACCTTGGCCTGCTTCGCCGTGGACGTCGCGGGATGATCCACCTCGAACACCTGCACGCCACCCAGCCGATCGGCAAACCGGTAGGGCCGCGAATCGTAGCCGGCTCCCAGTATCACCAGCTGCTCCGCCCCGCCCGTCAGCCGTTGCTGCAAGAGGTCGTCGAAATAACGGGTACGAGCGATGACATAGTAATGATGCCCGGCGAAGCGCCGTTCGATCAGTCCCTCGACCACATCCCGAAACGGCCTACCCCACAGCAGCATTCGGTATTTCGCGCCGAGAAATCGTTCCGCCAATGGATCGCAGCAGATCCGCTCGGCGGCAGGCTTACGCGTCTCGATCGCTCGCGATAGCGCCATCTGCTCCGCGGTGGTACTCGAGCGAGTCGCTTTCATAGGGCTCGATGATAATTCACGGTTCGACCGGGCCCGGGCAGCAAAGCGGGCAAGGCCAGAGCGAAGAATGGAATGGCTTCAAACAAACCCAGTGCCCGGTCGAAACCGGCAGCCACGCGTCTGCTTTGGACGTGGTCGATCGGGGTTGCTCAGCTGACGGCACGGGCGCACAATTGAGGGTCCGGCTGAAACCTGGAGAAGTGCGATGAGCGAGCAACTGTACGACTTTTTCGGCGAGATCTTCCAGCGGTACTTCAAACCCGCCATCGACGCATATCCGCAAATGGGTGGAGCACTCGTCGGAAGGTTACTCACGCTGACTGACGACGTCCCCGATAAATTGGCCCAGACCCGTTGCGCCGCAACGGCATGGGCCAAAGCTGAGACCCCGAACGCCAGGATCACCTCGGAACTCTTCGTGATCACCCAGCGCGGACTGATGTATGCCGCCGGATTGAACGAGCCGCGCCGGGCGCTGTATTACCTGGCCACGCCGCCCGCATTGTTCGATCCGTTCGTCGATCAGGTCGACACAGCCGAACTGCGTAAAGGCGCGGTAGTCGTGGTGGACAGCCGGCTCGGCCGCGACCTGGCATCCGCGCACCCGATGGACGCCGCCCTGCGCCGGATTCTCGATGAGCACCTGGCGTTGCGGGTGAATCTGCCCGTGTAGCTATGTCTTCGGCGAGATTCGTTGGTCGGACTCGATTTACTGCTGCGTCACCCGCATAGGTGTAGGCTCAAACTACGGATCCACGGCAGACCAAGGTTGGACCGGAAGAGAAGATTCCTCCTCTCAGCTGTGGCGTTCAGCACGAGCACTAGGCACCCACGCGAAGCAAAGCCCATCAACTGGGCACAGCGCGGTGGGCTTGCGTGCAGGCCGGGAAACTGTGTCCTGACGCCGAGGCCACATTTCACTGCGCCATCATGCACGCTTGGTAACCGAGAGGTTTGTGCTTCGGACGGCGCTCCTTTTCGTCAGGTGCGCCGTCCGACTCGTGTATGCCGAACTCCCGGAGCCGGTAGCGGCCTGCTCGCCGCCGCCCCCACCGGCACTCACGAACCCGTCCCCACCCACCGCGTCGGCCAAGCCGGCTGCGCGTGAAATGGGGTGACGCCCTTGCGGATGTCTCGAAATAGACGAGTTACGAGAGTATCGAAAATCCGTGTCAGGTTGCTGGTATGGACTCCGCTAAAGTCCTTGGCCCCCGAGCCAGCTGTCGATCCGTTCGGCGACTGCCTGCCATCACCTCTGTTTGGTATGTCTGCGCCACGGCAAGCGCATCCCCGTCGATTCGCATGCCGTCATCCGGTGCGCCGAGAACAAGCCGGATCCGGCCTGGCCGCCGCCACCCTATGGACGGCCTGTCGTCGCTCGGGTTGAATTAGACGCCGGACAGATGACACCGAAGAATTGGAAATCCTGCCGTGCGCACCGGCATCACCAGCCTTGCAGACACTCTGGTTAGCGCCTCGGTGGTGCTGACCGCCGCAATTTTGTGCGCTGGCGCGGCAAGCGCCGACCCAAGCCAGCAGGATCAGTTTGTGGCGCTGCTCGAACAAGATCAGATTCCCGTCATGGATAACTTGCCGGCTCTCGTCGCCCGAG
Source organism: uncultured Actinomycetota bacterium (assembly GCA_963815995.1). Lineage (GTDB taxonomy): Bacteria > Actinomycetota > Actinomycetes > Mycobacteriales > Mycobacteriaceae > Mycobacterium. The sequence continues at coordinate 45,648 of CAWFIR010000014.1, read as the reverse complement.
CCCATCAAATTTGTGCCGAGCTCAATGGCGGCGCGTCGGTCTATACCGTGGTAGACGAAGAGATGAACGGCATTTTCGAGGAAGATCCGGCTTACCACCAAGAGTCCGCTCGGGTTCATAGAACCGCGGTCAGATTCATCGCCGTATCAGCGGAAGTCTACTGCCCAAGTCACCTCACCGATCCGTATGTAAGCGACGACGTCGGCTTCGCTATCCTTGGCCCAGTGACAGGGCTACGTCGGCAGACGTAGACGGAACTCGTTGATGCAGCAGTTGAAAATGTATTACCGGACCTGGCGAACGGGTTGAGATGCCGGCACATCTCCGCCCAGGTAGCGGCGGTGCAGACGAGTGATATGGGCCTGAGCTTCATTGACGTCTCGCCGCAACGTTGCGGCCTCTAACTGCGCGTCATGTTTTTCCAGCCAGGTCATCCGGCTGATCATCTTGTCCCGCACTTCGCACAAGGCCCGGATCAGTTGAGCGGCCTGTGCGGCATCCCGTTCCCCCACAGCGGGATTGTCGCACCTGTCAGTGCGCCAGTCACATTGAATCGGGTCATGCCCCAGGAGCGGAGAAGACATAGCCCGACCAACTGATTGGACTCTAGGTACGGAGAATCGGGCGATAACCGTCGGCACGACTCGCCCGTCGGCAGGGGGCTTGGCGAAACGCTACGGGCGGATGACCCCGCGCAGTGGCATCAATCCGAGTTCGTTGTGGCTCATGAACCCCGGCGGTGCATCGACGACGGCGGGAATCGCGTTAGCGGGCCCCATCGCGGTCCAGGTGTAGCCGGGCAACGCGTATCCGCCGTCGGGATCCTTGGCCCCTTGCAGGATGAGTTCGGTGGATGAATCACCTTCGATCACGATGCGGTAGTGGTAATGCTGCGGCCAATCCTCTTGCGGCTCAATAGCATCGAATGTGTCCATGGTATAGATCTCGTGGAAGACGACAAGCGGCTTGTTGTTCACCCACGACGTCCACTTATGATGCTGCCGCGCAACGGTGCCCTTCTTGATCACGCCTTTGAACCCCGGCATGTCGCTCGTCTCGCCACCCTCGAACGGGATGTCGCGGGTGGCGACCCCGAGTTCGACCTCGGTGGTGTATCGGTCGACTGTCTTGCCCATTCCCTCGACGATCATGGCCATCGACTGCGCGAACAACGGCCATGCCTGCCCCAGCAGATTGGGACCGTCCTCAAATCCGGCCGGATCACTGCCCATGCCCATCTCGTACAGGTATTTCAAGGTGTCCCTGCCGAAGTTCACCACCTCGTAGATGTGGATGGTGTCGATCTGGCTGACGATTCGGGCCAGCGTGAGAACGAGCAGGTCTCCTGCGAAACCGGGATTGACACCCCCGGCGTGAAACGAGGTGCCGCCCTCGAGGCACGCGGCATGGATCTTGTCGATATCCGCCTGGCTGTGTTCGGTTCGGTACCACCATGCGCCACCTGACGCGACGACGTTCTTGCCCCCGCGCAGCAGGCGGCAGACCTCATCGGGGTCAGACCACAGCGGCGCATAGAAGACGCAGTCGGCGTCCAGTGCCTCGATAGCGTCCTTGTCATTGGTGGCGAGCACACCGGTCGGCGCCTTGCCGCAGAGCTCGCCGGCATCTTTGCCGACCTTCTCAGGACGGTTGCACAGCACCCCAACCAGTTCGTAGGCAGGGTTGTGGGCGAAATGGCGGAGCGCTATCGTTCCGACGTTGCCGACGCCCCACTGGATTACGCGATATTTCTTGTCGACCGGGGACGTAGTTGTCTTTGCGTGACCTTGCTCGACCGTCGTCATTGCTCCTCCTTCGATTTCACGATCACTAGGTGATCGACACTCCGGCATCGACTTTGAACTGCAGTCCGGTGACAAAGCGCGATTCGTCCGAGATCAGGAACAGCACCGCGTTGCTGACGTCGACGGGTTCGATGCATGGTGTCGGCATGGCATTGACGAACATCGGTATCAGGTCCGGACGTTCCTCGCCGAGGGTGGCGCCGAACGACGTGCGGAACCATTCCGGTGGGCGTCCCGGTGGGATGCACCGAGTTAACCCGAATACTCTGTGCGGCAAGCTCATTGGCGAGCGCAATCGTCAGACCGATAACGCCGAATTTGGCTGCGGTGTACGGAATTTGTAGCGGGAATCCCTTCATCGCACCGGCCGAGCTGATATTGACCAAGCTGCCCCCACCCTGGGCGAGCAGATGCGGGATCGCCACGGCGCAGGTGTTCCACGTCCCAATGAGGTTCACATCGACCACAGTGCGCCACTGATCGGAAGTTGTTCTGTCCCAGGGGGCGACGGTCAGAACACCGGCGTTGGCGACGGCGCTGTCCAACCCGCCCAGTTCGTCGACGCCCTCGTCGACAGCTGAGCGCAATGCCGCTTCGTCGCGGACATCAGCGACCCGGCTCACGCAGCGCCCGCCGTGCTCGGCGACCAGACGTACCGTCTCGGCTAAGTCGTCCTCGAGTAGCCAAGTCGTATTCGATCTCGGGCAGGGATTCACAGAGGTCGACGAGAATGAGATCCGCACCCTCCTCGGCGAGTCTGAGCGCATGACTGCGCCCCAAACCGCGTGCGGCACCGGTGATCAGCACTCGTTTGCCGGCGGCCCGTCCGCTCGACGGTCTAGGTCCCGTCACCACATCAGTCCGCGAATGATTTCTGCCGCGGGATGTCTTCGACGGCGATCAGCCCTGCTGGAGCGCGGCAGACCCAGTCGATCGCATTGACCACCCGAGCCGCGGTCGAAAGACATCCGGCCTCGGTGACGTCAAGCCCTGGGTGTGACACATGCGTGTTCAGCTCGACGCGAGGATCCCCGTCGACCACGACTCGATGAACGCCAGGACGGCCGTCGGGCGGATAGAGCCAATCCGGGGCCGAGTCGGCGGTGAGCCGCGTGATGTGTTCCATGGTGATCACCGGAACTCCGTCACGAACCCCTTCAACCGCGAACTTCACCGCGGCCATTTGTCCCGGCTCCACCGTCGCCATCTTGCATTCGATCCGTTTGTCGGTGTACCACGGCTCGATGCGTTGTCGAACCTCGTCGAGTTGCACGCCGAGCTGCTCGGCGAGGTTGCGAACCGCACCGCCCCACATTGTGGTGAGGACGCCCGGCAGGAACAGCATCGGCGTATCGTCCTCAGCGCTGACACCGAAACCCATTTGTTTGCCGGTGAATTCGTAGTCGTCGTAGTTGGCATAGTCGAAGATTTCCTGAACGGTGATCGACCGGGCGCGGGTGACCAGGCTCAGTGCGGAGTGCACCTCGGTGTCGCCGGAGTAGCCAGGATCGATGCCGTTGACATACAGCGAGGCGTTGCCGGCCTCGCAGGCTTGTTCCAGCGGCACCCGCAGCCAGTCGTCAGCCTGGCGAGGGGTCACCAGCCACACCATCGATGTCGCCACGATATTGATGCCCGCGGAAAGGAACTTCGACATCTGCTCGATGACTTCCATCGGCCGTGTCTCGCCTTGGGCGGTGTACACCACACAGTCCGGCTTCAGCGCAATGAGCGCGTCGATGTCGTCGGTCGCGATGATGCCGGTCGGCTCGCTCAGCCCGCACAATTCGGCGGCGTCACGCCCGATCTTGTCCGGGCTGGCGGCGTGCACACCGACCAATTCCAGATCGGGGCGACCGATGATCGCCGGTAGCGAATGGACCCCGACATTGCCGGTCGAAAATTGAACTACTCTGCGCATCCTGCGTTCGTCCTTGATCAGTAGTCGGGAATCGGCAACGGCGAGTTGTTGGAGTCGATGCCGCCGTCCACATGAAAGATCGCGTTGGTCGCGTAGCAGTCCCGCGTGGACAGATACACGCACAGCCGCCCGAGGTCGGCGACGTCGCCCAGGCGATGCAGCGGTGTCGCCTCCTGCATCTTCTCCTGCGATCCGGGCATCATGTCGAGACTCCCCTGCAGACCGTCGGTGGCGAACGAGCCCAGGGCTATCGCATTGACGCGGATCTTCGGCGCAAGCTCCTGCGCCATCGCACGGGTAAGCGCCTCGAGGCCGCCCTTCGCGACGCAATACGCCGTCAGCGCACGGATGCCGAAACGGGCTGAGCCAGAAGAGATGTTGACGATGTTGCCGTGGCCGGCCTCGATCATGTGCGGCGCCACGAGCTGGCTCATGATGAACGCCGATGTCACACACCAGTCGAAGGTGTGACGGAAGTCCTCGTCGGTGATGTCGAGGAAGCGCGCATACGTCGAACCGCCGACATTGTTGATCAGGATGTCGATGCGCCCGAAGCTTTCCATGGCGGTAGCGACAACCCGCTCACTGTCCGAACGGCTCATGGCATCCGCGACGAGCGCCAGTCCTTTACCGCCGGCATCTTCGATACCGGCGATCGTTCCGTGGATATCGGATTCCGTACGTGCGGTACCGACTACGGTTGCGCCCGCCTCCGCCAGGACCCTCGCAATGCCCTGCCCGACCCCCTTCCCAGCGCCGGTAACGATCGCGACTTGGCCTTCGAGATTGAATTGTTCAAGCGCCATCCCAATCCTCTCGCCCGCATCGTGTGGTGCTCATCTAACAAACAAAACTGACTAAAGTCAACGGAATGAAACGCGCAGACGGCCGCCTTGGCGGCTATTCTGCACACGGGTAGGGAACCCGGATCAGAGGAAACGCACTATGGCAACGGTGGAAAAGCCGTCGGCGCGCGAGACCAAGCGCCTGCAGACCCGGGAGCGCCTACTGGGCGCTGCCATCGCCGAGTTCAAACGGGGCGGCATGGCAGACGCCGACGTCGGCTCGATCGTTACGGCCGCCGGAGTCGCACACGGCACTTTCTTCTTTCACTTCCCGACCAAGGAACATGTGCTGTTGGAACTCGAACGGCGCGAAGAGGAACGCATCGCCAAACAGCTCGACCGCTATGTGGGGGCCGCACATGATCTGTCCTCCACGCTCAAAGAGGCAGTTCGACTCATCCTGGGTCTGGAGCGCCGCCTCGGCGCAAATCTCTTCAAAGACTTTCTTGCTCTGCACTTCTCGCAGACGCGTCCCGCGGACGAAAGCAAAGAGCATCCGGTCATCGTGCGGGTCGCTCAAGAGATCGAGCGAGCCCAAGGACTCGGTCACGTTGCGCCGGAGGTCGTTCCGGTGAACAGTGCCGTGTTCTTCCTGCTGGGTCTTTACGCGCTGCTGACCACCACACACGACTGGCCTACCCAGAGCGCGATGCTCGACGACTACGTGGCCAGCACGCTACGCAGCCTCCGACGCAGTAGCTGATTGACGATAGTCAGTTAGTGCGGGAAGATCGGGCCAGCCGATCGGTAGGAGGAATCCTTGAATTCGCCCACGTTGACCGCGACAGGCAGCCAGCTCGACGAACACTTCGAACAATCGCGGCTCGCCCAGCGGCAAGCCGACAAGTGGCTCATCTCGGGCAGCATCCTCATCGGCACCGCGGCCCTCGGCGTCTTCGGCCTCCCACTGTTTCTCCGGGGAGTGTGGTTACTGCGCAAGGCGCAGCGCGACGGCCTGTCGGTCCGCCCGATGCTGGTGACGCTGCTCGGTTACCTGGTCATCATCGACGCCGCCATCAACACGGTGGGGTGGGCGCTCGATCTGGTCGCCAACCACACCATCCTGGCTCGAATCCTGTTGAACGGCTGGGGCGCAATGTTCGACGCCGGCTACTTCTGGCACTACAACGAGCTGTGGGTCGGCGGTGCGGCAGGGCCAGGCGAGAAAGCCCTCGAAGTGGGTCTGATCCTCACGGTGTTCACCATGCGGATCGCGGCCGCGATCGGTTTCCTGCAGATGAAGCGATGGGGTCACCAATGGATGATCATCACCTGCTGGATGGGCGTGCTGATCTGGTGCGTCTACGTCTTCAACATGACGATGTTCGCTGACGTGCGCTACGCCGGGGTCATCCTCCCCGTCGTCGGCTGGTGGCTCTACGACATCTTCTACATCAGCCCGTTCCTGGCGATTCCCTATCTGCACTCCGTCAACCGCGAGATCTTCACCGACTGACGTCGTGCTTATTGACTTTGCTCATTGACTCTGGTCAGTAATCGCGCTACAAAGGCTAGACCATGACGCCACAGGTCAAGGCCACGGCACGCGAGGTGCGTCGGCGACAAACCCGGGAACGCATACTCGGCGCGGCGATCGCCGAGTTCAAGCGCTCGGGGATGACAGGCGCCGATGTGAACGCGATCGTCGCAGCCGCGGGCGTCGCGCACGGAACGTTCTTCTTCCACTTCCCCAGCAAGGAGCACGTACTTCTTGACCTGGAGTTCCGCGAAGAAGCACGCATCGCCACGGAATTCGCCAAATATCTCGAGGACGGACACGGACTGGCGGCCGCGTTGACCGAAGTGGTCCGTCTTGTGGCCGGCCTGGAGCAGCGGCTCGGTCCGCTGCTTTTCAAAGAGCTACTGGCGCTGCATTTCTCGCCGACACGCCCCAATAAGGACGACTGGAGCGATCATCCCGTGATCGTTCTGCTGGTCGACGAGATCGAGCGGGCGCGAGGCGATGGCGAAGTGCATCCGGAAGTGGACGCTTTCTATAGTGCGACGTTCTTTCTGCTCGGCATCTACGGCGTCCTCACCACCACCGACGACGCCGACAAGCGCGACACGATGCTGATGAAGCTGATCGCTACCGCCGTGCGCGGTCTGGAGGTCCGATGACGCGATCGCTTGTGCCACAACCCATCAAGAAGGAGGTCTGAAGTGGATTGGATCTGGGAGATCCTGCGCTATGTCGCAGCTTGGGGAGGAACGGGACTGGTCATCTGGTTCTGGTACTGGATGTTCTCGAATCTCGGCACGTTCTGAGCGTCGATGATCGAGCTCTCCGACGCACATGCAATGGCGATCGAACGCAGTTGCGCAGTAACGGCTGTCGCCCTGAGCGGGCGGCGTCGCGAAGGTGTGCGTCTGGTGACCGGTGGGCATCGTGAATTCAGCCTGAGTTCACACCTCGACTTCGTGCACGTCCCGTATCCATCGATCGAAAAAGACTGGACCCGCAGGACCCTGACATGCGGTGTAGCACTTCAATGTTCACCGTCGAAGGAGCGGCTCGCAACGTTTCGGCTGAACGAACTGTCGGCGCGCGAACTGCGTGCGATCACTCTCGTCGAGGCCAGCGTGGCCCTGGGGTGGATCGCCGCGAACTGGCCCGGACTGCTCGTTGAAGCGCACCGGGTGCTGCCAGACCTCCCAGCGTTGCCCGCCGATACCGATGCCGGCGAGATGGTCAACCGGGCGATCTCGATGTCGCGCAGCGCGGCGCCGCTGAGCGTTCATCCACTCTTGGGCCGATTGCCCCTGGCCTACACAACGCCTCAGGGTCTGTCCGACAAGTTACGGCGCAGCTTCGGCAGAATGCCTTGGACCACAACGCAGAAACGCCTGCCACGCCCGTACTCCGTTCCGGTCGGTGGCGACGGCGGCGTGCGCAACCCCAACCTGCCGCCGCCCAGCCGGCCTCAGGACAACGACCTCGATATCACGCCAGAGCACCGGCCGGGTATCCCCTACCCCGAATGGAATTCCTGGACAAAGAGTTTCATGCGGGACCATGTTGCGGTTCTCGAACGCGCGCATGCCACCCCGACGCGTTCACCGGGTCCCGCGTCCGCAGAGCTGCGGAAATGGTTTGAAGAACACACCCACCGGGCGATGAAGAACCGCCTCGAGGACGGCTCGGACCTGGACGTCGAGCAGTACGTGCGTCACTACATCGACCTCGCGACCGGCGAAGCGATCGAACCGCGCATCTTTCGCGACTTGTTGCCCTCCAGCCGCGACGTCACAACGGCGCTATTGCTCGACGGCAGTTCGTCATTGGGTGTGCACGGCGGACGGATCTTCAAGTTGGAGTTGGCCTGCGCCGACGCCTTGTCGAAAGCGATGACGCTCGCGCGGGAGCGCCACGGAATCTTCGTCTTCACCGGTAACACGCGACACCGCGTCGAAGTCAATTGCCTCAAGGACTTCGACGATCGGCGGTTCGTGCCGCCCGGCCGACTGGGTCTGGCCACCGGCGGCTACACCAGACTCGGTGCACCATTGCGCCACCTGACCAGTCGGCTTCTTGCTCAGCCCTCCGAGCGGCGGCTGCTCATCGTGATCGGCGACGGCCTGATCTCCGACGAGGGCTACGAGGGGCGCTACGCGTGGGCCGATGTCGCGCATGCGGTCGAGGAAGCCAACGACGCTGGCGTCTCCATCTACTACCTGGGTGTCGGGCCGACCCGTGTTGACCCACTTCCCGAGGTCTTCGGACCTCGTCGCTCCCAACGTATCCAACGAGTCGAGGAGCTTCCGCGGGTATTGGCCCACGTTCACCGAGAGCTGGTCACCGCATGACCGACAACACACCGAGGAACACATGACCACCGACCTCTATTACTCGAACGGCAACGAAGTCCAGTTGTTCGAGCAGGCCTATCAGCAACGGCTGCCGGTGATGCTCACCGGCCCGACCGGCTGCGGCAAGACACGACTGGTCGAGCACATGGGCCTGCTGCTGAGCCGACCCGTGGTCACTATCAGCTGCCATGACGATTTGACCAGTTCGGACCTCGTGGGCAGGTTCATGGTGACCGGCGGCGACGTGGTGTGGACCGACGGCCCACTGACCCGGGCCGTGAAAGCCGGCGCGATCTGCTACCTCGATGAGGTCGTCGAAGCACGCCACGACTCGCTGGCCATCCTGCATTCGCTGACCGACCACCGCCGTGCTCTCTACCTCGACCGGGCAGACGAAGTCGTCACAGCGCCCGCAACCTTCATGCTCGTCTGCTCCTACAACCCGGCCTACCGCAGTTCGCTGAAGGAGCTCAAGCCGTCCTTCCGCCAGCGGTTCGTCACGCTTCCGATGAGGTATCTGCCCGCGGACCGCGAAGCCGAGGTGGTCGTCGCCGAAGCGGGCATCGAGCTTTCGACGGCGAGAAGGCTGGTAGCCTGCGCCACCGCCATCCGGACCGCCGACCACGCCTTCCACTTCGAGCCGCCATCCACCCGCGTCCTGGTCACCGCCGCACAGCTGATCGCCTCCGGCGCAAGTGAATTAGAGGCGGCCGAAGCCTGCATCCTCGCACCACTGTCGACCGACGGCGCCATCAACGACGGCCTACGCGAAGTCGCCGTCGCCAGCCTCTCCGCCGCCGACAACTCGCGCACGCCTCACTAGCAGAACCGGGAAAGGAGTCACGACCATGGATCAGAAGGAACGACAGCGCAAGAAAGCGCTCATCATCTTGCAGATCGTCATCTACGGCTACCTGCTGCTGATGTTTGGAATTCAGCTCTACATGTCCTTCGCCCGCGGCTGGTGGGAATTGTGAATCTCCCACTAGTGAACCGGCCCTCCGATGATCCGGTCAGCCTGGAAGACCATCATGACGAATCCCGTCTGGCACAGCGCCGGGCCGACAAGTGGATGATCGTCGGCGCCGCTCTGATGGGGATGTGGGCGCCGGGCCTGATCGGCTTCCCCATCTTCATGCGCGGAGTCTGGCTGCAGCGCCAGGCTTTACGGGCAGGTCTGTCGGTGCGGCCGATGATCGTCACCTTGATCGGTTATCTGGTGCTGATCGATGGAGCACTCAACAGCCTCGGCTGGGCGCTGGATCTGGTTGCCAATCACACGTTGATCAACCGGGTACTGATGGTCGGCTGGGGCAACATGTTCGACGCCGGTTACTTCTGGCACTACAACGAACTGTGGGTCGGTGGCGCCGCCGGCCCCGGCGAGAAAGCGTATGTGGCCGGGCTGATCCTGACGGTGTTCGCGATGCGCTGTGCCGCGGCGATCGGCTTCCTGCAGATGAAGCGGTGGGGTCACCAATGGATGATCATCACCTGCTGGATGGGCGTGGTGATCTGGTGCGCCTACGTGTTCAACATGACCATGTACGCCGACGTGCGCTACGCCGGCGTGGTATTCCCGGTCATCGGCTGGTGGCTCTACGACATCTTCTACATCACGCCGTTCCTGGCCATCCCGTATCTGCACACGGTCAATCGCGAAATCTTCACCGACTGAACACTTTAAGGAGCACAGCAGTGACTTCACCGCTACCCGCACCGGCGTCCACCGACGAGAAAGACCCGGGCGAGGACTTACCCCCGGGCACCACGCCGTACTACGCCAGGATGCACAAATACATCAAGCGGGCCGTCCTCGTCTGTCTGGTCGCCCTCGTCATCGAAGGTGCCTTCACGCTGCCATTCATGGCGGTCTACTACGGCTATCCGACTCTGAGCCTGACCCAGATCTGCAGCGAATTACTCAAGGTCCGCTACTCCGACGACACCTTGGAATGCAAGGTTCCGTATCCGATGTTCGGGCCACCCGAGGGCGCCGAGGGCAAGGACACCGCCCAAGACCAGTGGGGCATCCAGCCCGTCCCGAAATACCACCGGCTGAAATTCCGCGAGTTGGTGCGCATCCACGACGCGCGGGTGGCCCGGCAGCATGGCGCTCCGGCTCCGTGACCAAGGCACTCGAGGAGCCGTCGAAAGGACTGAGCAGTTGACCTTTCGAGTGGTTCAGTGGACGACGGGAAACATCGGAACGAAGTCGGTACACGCAATCGTCGCGAACTCGCTACTCGAGCTTGTCGGATGCTACGCGTGGTCGCCGGACAAGGTCGGGCGCGACGTCGGGGAATTGTGCGGCATCGAACCACTCGGCCTGCTGGCCACCGACGACATCGACGCCTTGATCGCGCTCAAGCCCGATTGCGTGGTGTACAACCAGATGTTCGCCAACGTCGACGATCTGGTCCGCATTCTCGAGGCGGGCATCAACGTTGTCACCACGTCCGAGTTCATCACCGGCCATCGACTCGGCGACGGGCGCGAACGCATCCTCAGGGCGTGCGAACTCGGTGGGTCGACGATCTTCGGCAGCGGCCTGAACCCCGGCTTCATCGAACTCTTTGCGATCGTTTCTGCAGGGCTCTCGGACAGGATCGACCGGGTGTGCATCGTGGAATCGTTTGACACCACGATCTATAACTCGCCGGAGACCGAGAAGATCATGGGGTTCGGATACCCGATCGACCACCCGGACCTGCTGGCGGTGACCGAGCAGGGGTCGGGGATCTTCCGCGAAGCCGTCCTCATCGTCGCCGACGCGCTGGGGGTTGAGCTGGACGAGATTCGCTGCGAGGCGCAGTATGCCCAAGCCACCGAAGACGTCCACCTTCCCGGGGACTGGGTCATCGCCAAGGGCTGCGTGGCAGGAATTGACGTGAGCTGGAAGGGCTTTGCCGGTGAGCGTGACATCGTCGAGGTACGTGGGGTGTGGACCAAGGGCCAATCGCTGGAACCCAGATGGACGATGGGCTTCGGATACAACATCACCGTTGAAGGCCGACCGACGATCAAGACAACCCTGGCGTTCGAGCCGCCCGCAGATTTCGTCGCCGAGACGATCGAAGATTACATCCTGCTCGGTCTGACGATCACAGCCGTGCCGGCGATCACCGCGATACCGGCCGTCGTCGCCGCGCCACCCGGCATAGCGACCTATAACGATCTGCCACTGCTACTTCCACGTGGAGTCATTAATGCCTGAGACGCAGCTTCATCACGTCGTGTTCGCCGTAGCGCCAGAACGGCAGGCGGCCGTGGCGCAGATGTTCACCGAACTCGGCTTCCGCTTCGAGAACACCGAGCTGACTGAACTCGGTTTGACGATCTATCTGGATTGGAACGGCGGCGTCGAGCTGATCAGCGCGATCCCCGGCGCGAAAGCCGAAGTGGCGGCATCCGTCAGTGACTTCGTGAAGAGCAACGGCCACGGCGTGTACAGCGTGGTGCTCCGGGTCCCAGGGGCATCCGACGCCGAAGCTGTCACCGCACGCTACGGATCGAAAATCCGCTTCCAGCAGAGCATTTCCGGTGAGGGTTCGTATCTCGACGAAATCGACCTGTCAGTATTCGGCCTACCGCTGACCTTGCTGTCGACCAATATCCCGTGACGAAGCCAGCAGCTAGGAGATGTCGTGAGCGTTGACGCGGCCAGGCCGAGTGTTTTCGACGCCGGACTGCCCACGCTGAGTTATGACCTGACCGACACGCCGCAGCAGATCTATCCGCAGTTCCAGGCAGCCCAGCAAATGGCGCCGATCGCGTTGGGACCCATTGGCCCCGAGGTGCTTTCGTACGAACTTGCCCGCACGGTGCTTCGCGACCCACGGTTCGTCATCCCTCCGGGGATTCATCTGTCCGCCCACGGGATCACCTCGGGACCACTGTGGGACCGGGTCACCCACAGCATCTTGAACATGGAAGGCGACGAACACCGTCGACTGCGCGGCCTGGTGTCCAAAGCTTTCACGCCGCGGGCGACGGCGGGCATGGACGAGACGATCCACACCGTGGTCAACGAACTCATCGATCGCGTCGTGGAAGCGGGACGCTGCGAATTCGTCGCGGACATCGCACGGCCGTATCCCATCCCGATCATCTGCGCGTTGCTCGGTGCGCCTCGTGCGGACTGGCAACAGTTCTCGCGGTGGGCCGAGGACATCTTCAAGATCGTGAGCTTCGACTGTGATCTCAACGAGGAAGAGCCCGTCATCCTCAAAGCGTGGGGCGAATTCGACGACTACATCGACGACATGGTCGCGCATCGGCGGCGACACCTGACCGAAGATCTGTTGTCTGAGCTGATCGGCATCGAAGATGCCGGTGACCGTCTGGATGCGGGCGAGTTACGCATGTTGGCGTTCAGCATTTTGGTGGCCGGCACCGACACCACCCGCAGCCAACTGGCGGCATCCATGCAGCTGCTCTGTGATCACCCCGATCAGTTGGCGCTGCTGCGCGACCAGCCCGAATTGGCGATGCGGGCCGTCGAGGAGACCATGCGACATTCGCCGTCGATGTGCAGCACCGTGCGCAGCGTCACCGACGACGTGACGATCGACGACTACACCTTCCCCGCGGGCACTTTCATCTTGGTGAACACCTACGCGGCCAATCGCGATTGCGCCGTCTACGACAATCCGACACGCTTTGACATCGCCCGCGAAGACCCGCCACCCATCCTGACGTTCGGCGGCGGGGTGCACTACTGCCTCGGCGCCAACCTGGCACGACGCGAACTCGCCGAAGCGCTCAAGATCCTCGCCCGCCGCTTGCGGAATCCACGGCGCATCGGATCACCGCCGTGGAAGCCGTTGCTCGGCATGAGCGGGCCCACCAGCTTGCCCATCGAGTTCGGCTGATGCCGTACCGCTGCCTGCAACGTTCCGCCCTACGCCCACAGGCACCCATGGAATGATGCGCGTTATGTTCGACCGCTCTTTCCTCGCTGCCGCGATGGCAATCACCGCGATCGGCGTGGCGTCACCGGCTCACGCCGACCCACAGTGCCCTGCCGGCGGCTGTCCTCACGGCCCGGCCAACAGCCCGTCCTACAAGGACGGCTACAAGACCGAACACGACTATTTCTCGACCCCGCAGAATCACGCGTATCTCAAGAGCGAGATGCAAAACGGCTACACCGCCGCGACTGCTTGCCAAGCGGAGATGAGCGGAGGGTCGCCACCGCCGAATCCGGCTGATTGGATCAGTGGCTGCGTCGACGCCTTACACGACCTGGGATTCAAGCCATAACCCCCCGGGTCCTGATCGGCGTCGCCGAGTTGACCGACCTCGTCGACACCGGCCAACCCGTGGCAATCCTCGACGTGCGCTGGCGGATCGATGAGCCCGACGGGCGGGCATCGTACCTGCAAGGCCACCTCCCGGGCGCGGTCTACGTCTCGCTCGAAGACGAGCTCAGCGACCACGGCATCACCGGCCGGGGGCGGCATCCGCTGCCCTCCGGACGCAGCGTCGAGGCCTCGGCACGCCGGTGGGGCCTCCGCCATGGCGTGCCCACCGTCGTCTACGACGACTGGAATCGGGCCGGTTCGGCCCGGGCCTGGTGGGTGCTGACGGCCGCGGGCATCGCCGACGTGCGCATCCTGGACGGCGGACTGGCTGCGTGGCGATCTGCCGGCGGCAGCCTAGCCACCGACCCGGTTACGCCGCCGCCGGGCGATGCGATCGTGCTGCACGACGACCTCTACAACGGAGCGCTGCCGACCACTGACCGCGCAGCAAGTCGACGAATTCACGCTGCTCGACGCGCGCGCACCGGAACGCTTCCGCGGTGACGTCGAGCCGATCGATCCCGTTGCCGGACACATCCCCGGCGCGAAAAACCTGCCCAGCGGCACTGTGCTCGCCGGTGACGGCACATTTTTGGCGGACGACGCGCTGGCCCGCTTGCTCGCCGAACGTGGGATCGACGACAACGCCCGACTGGGCGCGTACTGCGGCTCCGGCGTCACCGCCGCCATTACGGTCGCGGCGCTCGCCGCGACGGGTTACCAGGCAGCGCTGTTTCCCGGCTCATGGTCGCAATGGAGTTCCGATCCCGCCAACCCAGTCGCCCGCGGAGACGATTAGTCCGATTCCACGGATAAAGGTTTGTCACGCGCCGCGGACGGCAATGCGCGTACAGAGGGGGACGCGTCGGTCGACCGACGTGTTCGCCTAGGTCTCGTTAGTTCAGCCGAGAGCTGGCGAGGCCGCCTTTAACCAACCGACTGATGTGTCACTCTTTTAGTTGTAGTAACGTGCGGTTATGGACACTGACGTCTGGATTCTCGGCGGCTATCAAAGCGACTTCGCCCGAAACCTCACCAAAGAAGGCCTCGACTTCGCGGACCTGACCCGTGAGATCGTCGACGCCACCTTGGCCGCGGCCAAGATCGACGCCGCCGACATCGACGTGGTTCACGTCGCCAATGCATTCGGCGAGATGTTCGCCGAGCAGGGTCACCTCGGCGCCATGCCGGCAACCGTGTGCGACGGCCTGTGGGACACCCCGGCGTCGCGGCACGAGGCTGCCTGCGCGTCGGGGAGCGTGGCCGCGCTGGCAGCGATGGCCGACCTGCGGGCCGGCAACTACGACACCGCGTTGGTCCTCGGCGTCGAACTCGAGAAGACAGTCCACGGCGACACCGCGGCGCGTCATCTCGGCGCCGCGGCCTGGACCGGACACGAAGGGGCGGACGCGAAATATCTCTGGCCGTCGATGTTCGCCACCGTCGCCGACGAATACGACCGCCGCTACGGACTGGACGAAACGCATCTGCGGGCGATCGCACAGGTCAACTTCGGCAACGCACGCCGAAACCCCAACGCGCAGACCAGAGAATGGACCGTGCCCGATCCGATCGCCGACGACGACGAGAGCAATCCGCTCATCGAAGGCCGGCTGCGCCGATTCGACTGCAGCCAGATGACCGACGGCGGGGCGGGAGTTGTCCTGGTCACCGACAAATACCTGCGCGATCATCCGGACGCTCGGCCCGTCGCGCGAATCGCAGGCTGGGGACATCGCACCGTCGGGCTGGGCCTGCAACAAAAGCTCGACCGCGCGGCCGACGACCCGTACGTCATGCCACATGTGCGGGCGGCCGCGCTTGACGCGCTGCGACGCGCACAGGCGACCCTCGACGATGTGCACGGGATCGAGGTGCACGACTGCTTCACCCCCAGTGAGTATTTGGCGATCGACCACATCGGCCTGACCGGGCCGGGTGAGTCGTGGAAGGCCATCGAAAACGGCGAAATCGAGATCGGCGGACGGCTGCCGATCAACCCCAGCGGCGGATTGATCGGCGGCGGCCACCCAGTCGGCGCGTCGGGAATTCGGATGCTCGTCGACGCGGCAAAACAGGTCAGCGGCGCGGCCGGTGAGTACCAGGTCGAGGGCGCGAAAACCTTTGGCACGCTGAACTTCGGCGGCAGCACCGCCACCACGGTCAGTTTCGTCGTCCGCGCAACCGAAGGATTGTGAGATGGACGTCGAAATCGTCGGCAAATTCCTGTCCACCCTGCCCGAAGACGACGACCACCCGTACCGAACCGGACCGTGGCGGCCGCAGACCAACGAGTGGGACGCCGACGACCTGATCGCCGTCGAGGGCGAAATTCCCCGCGATCTCGACGGTGTCTACCTGCGCAACACCGAGAACCCGCTGCACCCGTCGATGAAGACCTACCACCCGTTCGACGGCGACGGCATGCTGCACGTCGTCGGATTCCGCGATGGAAAAGCCTTCTACCGCAACCGCTTTGTTCGCACCGACGGCTTCCTTGCCGAGAACGAGGCCGGTGAGCCGCTGTGGCCGGGCCTGGCCGAGCCGGTACAGCTGGCCAAGCGCGACGAAGGCTGGGGCGCTCGCACCCGGATGAAGGACGCGTCGAGCACCGACGTCATCGTCCACCGCGGTATCGCGCTGACCAGCTTCTACCAGTGCGGCGATCTGTACCGCGTCGACCCGTTCTCGGCCGACACGCTGGGCAAGGAGAACCTGGAACGGCCACTTCCCTTTTCAGTGGGGAGTATCCGCGCATCCGAAGGTCGACCCGAAATCCGGTGAACTGCTGTTCTTCAACTACAGCAAGCAGGCGCCCTACATGCACTACGGCGTCGTCGACGAAAACAATGATCTGGC
Organism: uncultured Actinomycetota bacterium; assembly: GCA_963815995.1. Classification (GTDB taxonomy): domain Bacteria; phylum Actinomycetota; class Actinomycetes; order Mycobacteriales; family Mycobacteriaceae; genus Mycobacterium. The sequence continues at coordinate 29,102 of CAWFIR010000014.1, read as the reverse complement.
GCACTACGTCGACATTCCGCTGCCCGGCCCCAGGCTGCCGCACGACATGGCCTTCACCGAGAACTACGTCATCCTCAACGATTTCCCGCTGTTCTGGGACCCCAACCTGCTCGCGCACGACGTGCACCTACCGCGGTTCTACCCCGACATGCCCTCACGCTTCGCGGTGCTGCCGCGTCGCGGCCGCACCGCCGACATCCGCTGGTTCGAGGCCGACCCGACCTTCGTGCTGCACTTCACCAACGCCTACGAAGACGGCGACGAGATTGTGCTCGATGGATTCTACGAAGGTGCGCCGCAGCCACTTGACACTGGGGGCCCTGCCCTAGGAGCGAAGTGGGACAAGCTCTTTCGATTCCTGGCGCTGGATCGTCTGCAGGCCCGGCTGCACCGGTGGCGGTTCAACCTGGTCACCGGCGAAGTCAAAGAAGAGCAAATGTCGGAGTCCATCACCGAATTCGGGACGATCAACCCCGACTATGCCGCCGGCAACTACCGCTACACCTATGCCGCCACCGGCAAGCCAGGCTGGTTCCTGTTCGACGGGCTGGTCAAGCACGACTTACGCTCCGGAGGCGAACAGCACTATCAGTTCGCCGACGGAGTCTTCGGAAGTGAGGCCGCGATGGCCCCACGACCGAATTCCTCCGGCGAAGACGACGGCTACCTGATCACGCTGACCACCGACATGGATGCCGACGCGTCTTACTGCGTGATCTTCGACGCCGCCCGGTTCAGCGACGGTCCGGTGTGCAAAATTGCTCTGCCCGAACGTATTTCCAGTGGAACCCACGCCACCTGGGCACCGGGTGCGCAATTACGCCGTTGGCATGACGTCGACTCCCCCGCCGGCGCGATCGGACTGTGAATGCCGCCGGCGACGCCGACGCTGCTGAGTCCCGGCGGCACCAACGCGGTCGGCCGAATCCTCGGTCTGCTCGGTGACGAGTGGACGCTGCTGATCATCCAGCAGGCATTGCTGGGCGCAACCCGCTACGGCGAATTCATGGAGCGGCTGCCGATATCGAATTCGGTGCTGGCCAACCGGTTACGAGCGCTGACAGATAACGAACTGCTGGTTCGCACGGAATATCAGGCCCGTCCGGTGCGCGCCGAGTATCTGATCACCCCACGCGGACGGGCCTTCTGGCCGGTGCTGTTGTCGATCTGGGAGTGGGAAAGACGGTGGGTTCCCAATCACGTCCGCCCGCTTCCGGAAATGCATCACACGCTGTGCGACAACGACTTCACGCCGACTTTGACCTGCCGAGCGTGCGGTGAGGCAGTGACCGAGAAAGAGGTGGCGGCACGCTGGGGCCCGAGTGGTTCGTGGCCGCGTTCGGTACCCGAGGCGGTCACCCGTCGCCGGTCGACAGCCGACGGTAAGCGCGGTCAGGCCGGTTTGTTCCCCGAGACGATGAGCGTGTTCGGAAACCGTTGGGCGGCAGCCCTGTTGGTGTGCGCCTTCCTCGGAACCACCCGCTTCACCGATTTTCAGACCCAGCTCGGAGCACCCCCGTCGCTGCTGACCGACCGGTTGCAGACGTTCTGCGCCAACGGTGTGCTGTGCGTATCGCGGCAAACCGGGCCGCAACGTGTCCGCTACCAGCTCACCGAGAAAGGGCGGGCGTTCTTCCCGGTGATCATCGCGGCGTTGCAGTGCGGGCAACATTGGTTTCACGCACCGGAGGGCCCGGCGGTGACGATCACCCATCTCGGCTGCGGCCGGCCGTTCGTCGGGGAACTGACGTGCGACCAGTGCGCCCAGCCACTGAGGGGCGCACACGTCGGCGTCAACTAGCGATGGCGGCGTAGCGAGGACGCCAACGCCCACACCGAACACAGCGTCGCAGCGGACGCCGCAACGCCGCCGACGTACAAGCCGTAGGCCGCCGACACCGGCGGCTTGACGTTCACGTGGTAGTACCGGACCATCAGCGCGACGACGACCAGCGAGATCAGCAGCGCCGCAACCGATGCCGGCTTCACCGACAATCCTCTGCCGACCATTGCGCCCGCCACCAGCAGCGCCGAAGACAGCAACACGATCAGCTGGCCCGGCCCGAACCCGTGCGGCAGGTGCAGGCTGCCGATGCTGCCGCCGATCGCGTTGGCCCAGCCCCCGCCGTTGATACCCGTCGTCAGCCACGGCAGCCACGCACTGACCGAGACGGTCGCGGCAAACAGCGCCACCATCCAGCCGGGGCGTATGCGGGGCATACTGCGACATTAGCGGCTAACGGCCACACCCCCGGGGATTGCAGTGTTCGTTGTGCCCGGCTATCAGCGACAAAACCCAGCGGGCCTTCGTTTGTCGCTGTGAGGCGGGCAAATTATCAACTGGTCAGCCTCAGAGGGCCCGTGTGGCGGATGTGGTTGCCGGGTGGGTCAGGCCGGCGCGAAAACCGTGACGAACTTCCGCAACGACTCGTTGATATCGCTGCGCAATGCGGCCGCGACGATCATGCCGATGGGACCGAACAACGCCGGCCCCCCGAGGTGGACGTCGAGGCTGACCACCGATTATCGCCCTTCAGCTTGACTTTGGCGATCAGTTTGACTTTCACGCCGCCGACGCCGTTACCGTTGAGGGTCATCGACCTCCGGCGGTTTGTAGTTCACGATCGTCCAGCTGAGCGGTTGGGCATGCCCTTGACCTCGACGATCGAGTCGATCACCGTGCCCTTCTCCAATTGCTCGGGCAGCGTGCTGCGCCACACCCGGTGGATGGTCAGCCACTCCTTATAGCGGGAGAGGTTGGACGCGTCCGCCCAAGCCTGCTCAGGCCGGCAGTGGAACATCGATGGAAACAGAAAGCTTCGCCATGGGTTGACTTCTACTGTCGTCCTTTTGCCGTCTTTCAAGGCGTTTTTCGCCGCCTCCTGCACCTGGTTCACGGTGTCCTTGAACTTGCCGTCGGTCTTGGAGTCGACGAACTCGCCCGCCTTGTCGATCGCGGATCCGACCGTGTCGGCGTTCTGCGCCAGCAGGTCCTTGGCTTTGTCCAGGAATCCCATGTTTCGTCCTTTTCCTCAGGAGTTGTTGACTAGCGGTATCACGACGGTTGGACGAGTCGCCACCACGGATCTGACTCGGCAACAGCCGTCGGGTCGACGCGTTCGCCCGGCTTGGGCACCGCCACTTTTACGCCAGCGGCCCTGGCCGAGACCAGCAGCCGCTCGATCGGCTCGGCCCACGGATGCGGCGCCAACCGGAATGTGCACCAGTGGATCGGCACCAGAAGTCCTCCGTTGACGTCGACGTGCGCCTGCACTGCGTCCTCGGGATTCATGTGAATGTCGGGCCAGACCTTGTTGTACGCGCCGACCGGCATCAGCGTCACGTCGAAAGGACCATGCTCTTCCCCGATTTCGGCGAAGCTCTTGGTGTAGCCGGTGTCGCCGCCGAAGTAGGCCCGGTGCGCCGGACCGACAATCGCCCATGACGCCCATAGGGTTGTGTTGCGGTTGAGGAACCTGCCGGAGAAGTGCCGGGCCGGTGTGCAGACCAAGGTGAGCTCGTCGATCTTCGCGTGCTCATTCCAGTCGAGTTCGATGATGCGCTCGTCGGGGATACCCCACTCCCGCAGGTGCGCACCGACACCCAGTGGAACCACGAACGGCGCCCACTGGCTTCGGGCCAGCGCGATGATCGTGTCGATGTCGAGGTGGTCGTAATGGTCATGGCTGACGACGATCGCGTCCAGCGCCGGCAGCGCGTCCAACGGCACCGGCGGCGCATGCATGCGCCCCGGGCCGACGACATCCGACGGCGAACAGCGTTCACTCCAGACCGGGTCGGTGAGCACGCGGTATCCGTCGATCTCCAGCAACGCGGTGGAGTGGCCGAACCAGCTGACCGCGATTCGGCCCGCAGGCGCCTCGAAGGCTCGCGGCTCGGGAGTGATCAGCGGGATGTCCGTGGCCGGCCGGGCCATCGCGCGGCCACGGATCAACTCCCACAGGATGTTTCGCTGCTCTTCGGTGTCGATGTTGAGGGAGGCCGGTTCCAGGTTGACGAACACGCCGTCGTGGAAGTTCGGTGAGCGATCGGCGACGGCGTGGATGTCCGCCGGTTGAGCACCGAGCGCGGCCGGTGCGCCGTGCAGCGCACGCAACACCCACCCGCCGGTAGCGAGCGAGACCGTGCCCGCAGCTAGTCGCAGCGCCCCGCGCAACATCCGATTACGCCCCCTGGAATTTCGGCGGTCGCTTCTCGACGCGTGCGACCTGCGCTTCGATGACGTCCTGACTACCCCACGCCTTGTCGAACAGTTCTTTCTGCGCCGGCGAGGGCTCTTCGATGGAGCCGTCGTCGTTGAGCACCCGCTTGGCGTGCTGCAGCGCCAGCGGGGCCAAGCCGGCGATCTCGGCCGCCCAGGCCTGCGCATCGGCGAGCGTCCCGATCCGGTTGGCCATCCCGGTCTGCAGCGCGGTCTCGGCGGTCAGCTTCTCCGCGGTCAGCAGCATGGCCCGGGCGCGGCCGTGTCCGACCAGCGACGAAAGCCGGTGGATGCTCCAGTTGTCCAGAGCCAGGCCGTATTTCGATGTCGGGAATTGGAAGAACGCCTCCGGGGACACGACACGCAGGTCGCATTGCATCGCCAGCTGCAGGCCCGCGCCGATCGCGGGGCCGTTGATCGCGCCGACCACCGGAATCGGCGCCGCGTCCAACGCCTTGTGCAGTTCGATCAAGCGGTCGGGATAGTCGGCAGCGAACGCGTCGCCGCTCAGATCGGCGCCCGCGCAGAACACGGTGCCCTGCCCGGTCAGCACCACGACACGGACGTCTTCGCCGGCGGCCTTCTCGATGGCTTCGCGCAGTTCCTCGACCAGCTGAGAGTTGAGCGCATTCCGCCGTTCGGGACGCTGCAACTCAATGGTCAAGACGTCGTCGACGCGGGTGAGACCGATCATGGGCCCAGCTTAGTTCGGCGACGATGCGGGCCGGCACGGCCCGAGGAGAAGCCGGACAATTCAGCCTGAGCGCCTCAGCCGGGCGGTATCGAATCGGCGGTAGGCGGACCGTTCCATTCGGCCCGTGGACCTGACAGGATGCTTCCCCGTGACAAGGCCTAACTTCCTGGTGATCGTGGCAGATGACCTCGGGTTCTCCGATATCGGCGCGTTCGGCGGCGAGATCGACACCCCCAATCTGGACCGGCTGGCACACGCCGGGATCCGGCTGACCGATTTCCACTCGGCACCGGCCTGTTCACCGACCCGGTCGATGCTGCTAACCGGAACCGATCACCACATCGCCGGCATCGGCACGATGCTCGAGGTCACCCCGCCGGGTTTCCAAGGCCCGCCCGGCTATGAGGGATACCTGAACGACCGGGTGGTCGCGTTGCCTGAGTTGCTGCGTGATGCCGGTTACCTGACGCTGATGGCGGGCAAGTGGCATCTCGGCATGACCATCGACAGGACACCGTGGGCCCGCGGATTCGACCGGTCGTTTGCGCTATTGCCCGGCGGCGCAAGCCATTACAGCCCCGTTCCGGGCGACTTCTTGCCCGCGCTCTCCCGGTACACCGAGGACGACCAGTTCGTCACGGTCGACGACGACTTCTATTCGTCGGACTTCTACGCCGACACGCTGCTGCGGTATTTCCGCGAGCGCACCGACTCCGACCAGCCGTTCTTCGCGTACCTGCCGTTCCAGGCGCCGCACTGGCCGCTGCAGGCGCCGGCGGAGACCATTGCGAAATACCGCGGCCGCTACGACGACGGCCCGGACGCACTCCGCGAGGCGCGACTGGCCGCACTCAAGCGACTGGGCCTGTGCCCACCCGACGTCGTCGCACACCCCGTCGTCGCAGACGGGGAACCGGAGTGGTCCGAGATGAGCGCCGACGAGCAGGCCCTGTCGGCCCGCAGCATGGAGGTCTACGCCGCCATGGTCGACCGGATGGACCACAACATCGGCCGGGTGATCGATTACCTCACCGAGACCGGCGAGTTGGACAACACGGTCGTGATCTTCCTGTCCGACAACGGCGCGGAGGGCGCGATCGTCGAGGCGATGCCGATCCTCGGTGGCCTGATCGCCGCCGAAATCGAAAAGAACTGGGACAACAGCCTCGACAACGCCGGGGCAGCTAACTCGTTTATCTGGTACGGCCCGCGCTGGGCGCAGGCCGCCACGGCGCCGTCGCGCCTGCACAAGGCGTTCACGACTGAGGGCGGCATCCGGGTCGTCGGGTTCGTCACCTGGCCGGGCTTCGACCGGCAGCACCAGATCGGCACAGCGTTCAGCACGGTGATGGACATCGCGCCGACCGTCCTCGACCTCGCCGGCGTGACGCACCCGGGTACCGAATACCGCGGACGTGAAGTGGCGCCGATGCGCGGCCGGTCGCTGTTGCCGTATCTGTCGGGCGACACCGACGCGGCGCACGACGACGTCACCGCAACCGGCTGGGAGTTGTTCGGCCGCCGCGCTATTCGCCAGGGCGACTGGAAGGCACTGCATCTGCCCGAGCCGTACGGTCCGGGCTCCTGGCAGCTCTACGACCTGTCCACCGACCCCGGCGAAATCGACGACCTGGCCGCCTCGCATCCCGACAAGCTGGCCGAGCTGCTGGCGCTGTGGGACCGCTACGTCGAGGACACCGGCGTCATCCTGGACCCCATCTCACTATTCGATGTCGACCAGCAGGATCTCGCGCAAGGCTGATATGTAGCCTCGGCCGGGTGAGCCGGATCGGGACCGACCAACTGCGCGATGCGGTGCTCGATGAGGGATCGTTCATCAGCTGGGACAGCGCGCCGCCGGCCATACCGACGAGCGAGTCGTACGCCGGCGAGCTGGCCGAGGCACGCGCCGCCAGCGGCCACGACGAATCTGTGCTGACCGGCGAGGGCCGGGTATTCGGGCGCCGCGTGGCGGTGGTGGTCTGCGAGTTCGACTTCCTGGGCGGCTCGATCGGGGTCGCCGCAGCCGAGCGGATCACCACCGCGGTGGAACGCGCCACGGCCGAGCGGCTGCCGCTGCTGGCGTCGCCGTGTTCGGGGGGCACCCGGATGCAGGAAGGCACCGTCGCGTTCCTGCAGATGGTCAAGATCGCCGCGGCCGTCACCCTGCACAAGCAGGCGCACCTGCCCTACCTGGTCTACCTGCGCCACCCGACCACCGGCGGGGTGTTCGCGTCGTGGGGTTCGCTGGGTCACGTCACTTTCGCCCAGCCGGGCGCCCTGATCGGCTTTCTCGGGCCGCGGGTGTACGAGCAGCTGTACGGCGAACCGTTCCCGCCTGGCGTCCAAACCGCCGAGAACCTGCAACGACATGGGGTGATCGACGCCGTCGTACCGCTCGGTGAGCTGCGCGGCATCCTCGACCGGGCGCTCACGGTCGTCGCCGACGACGCGGGACCGCCGCCGCAGCGGCCACGGCCCGAGCCGCTGCCCGATATCCCGGCATGGGACTCGGTGCTGGCGTCGAGGCGACCGGACCGGCCCGGGGTCCAGCATCTGCTGCGCCACGGCTGTACCGACCAGGTGCTGTTGTCGGACACCGGGCAAGGCGAAGCGGCCACCATGCTGCTGGCGCTTGCCCGGTTCGACGGTCAGCCCGCGGTGCTGCTCGGCCAGCAGCGCGTCGTCGGCGGGCTGGTCGGGCCGGCCGCGCTGCGCGAAGCCCGCCGCGGCATGACGCTGGCCGCCGGTCTGCGGCTGCCGCTGGTGCTGGTTATCGACACCGCCGGGCCCGCGCTGTCGGCCGAGGCCGAACAGGGCGGCCTGGCCGGCGAAATCGCGCACTGCCTGGCCGAGCTGGTCACCCTGGACACCCCGACGGTGTCGGTGCTGCTCGGTCAGGGCAGCGGCGGACCCGCGCTGGCGATGGTGCCCGCCGACCGAGTGCTGGCCGCGCTGCACGGCTGGCTCGCCCCGCTGCCGCCCGAGGGCGCCAGCGCGATCGTGTTCCGCGACACCGCGCATGCCGCCGAACTGTCTGCCGCACAAGGCATTCGATCGGCTGACTTGTTGGCGTCCGGCATCGTCGACACCGTCGTGCCGGAGCACCCGGACGCCGCCGACGAACCGGCCGAGTTCTCCACCCGGCTGTCCGCGGCGATCGCCGTCGAGTTGCACGCGCTGCGCGGCATGGCCGCTTCCGACCGAATGGCGACCCGGTTGCGGCGCTACCGCAAAATCGGTCTGGGCTAGCTGTCCGGCAACGGCCGCATCGGCCGCGCTGGCCGCGCGACACTTAACCTATTGCGACGACACGCCGAGTCGAGTCGCACTGGCTTAAGTCTCGACGAGTTCAGCCGCTAGCTGTCCGGCAACCCGAGATACCGCTGGATCGTCGGCCCAACCCAATCGACGATTTCGGCCCGGCTCATCGTGACCACCGCCGGCAACCGCAGCACGAAACGGCACCACGCCACGCCCAGGATCTGGGTGGCGATTAGCCCAGACCGCCACCGTGCTTCCGCGGCCGGCACCAGCGTTGCCACCACTGGCTGCAGCTGTTTGGTGAAGATGTGCTGCATGCGCTGCGCGGCATCGGCATTGGTGGCGCTCGACCGCAACAGGATCACCAGCGCCTCGTCGCCCTCCCAACGCTGAAGGAAGTGGCTGACCAGTGATCGGCCCACCGCTGTCCGATCCAGTTCGGTGAGGTCAGGAAACTTCAGGTCAAACTCCGCCGCGGCGGCGAACAGCTGGTCTTTGCTGCCGAAATACCGCATCACCATCGACGGGTCGATCCCGGCGTCAGCGGCGATGCCCCGGATGGTGGCGCCCTGGAAACCGTTGGCACCGAATCGCTCGCGGGCCGCGGCCAAGATGGCGGCCTTGGTCTCCTGCGACGTTCTTCTCATGTCAACGATTGTAGGCCAACAAGTGTTGATGTATGTCCATCATGGTTGTCCTCACCGATGACGAGACCTGAACGCCAGCCAGCTGGCGGCGAACCGCCGGGATGCGGCGGAGAGTCGCATCGCGGCGCCGGCGCCGCCCGCAGTGCCGGCAGCAGGTCGCCAGCCTGGTGACTCACCGGTGAGGGCGAGCATCTCTGGGCGACCGCCCGCGATCATGGCCGTAGCGGTCATCAGCGATCGATCCGCCGGCGAGTACCCGCTCCAGGGCCTCGGCCAATACCACGCGTCCGGATGCCGTGTTCATGCCCGCCCGCCCGCCGGTACTGGAGACATGATCGGCATCGCCGACGAATGGTCAAATCCGGGCCATCGCCCGCGGTTCAGCCTGCGGCGAGGGCGCGCGCACGCTGATCCCGATCGATTTTTCCGGACTGCCCACCAAATACCCCTACACACTGACGATTTCGCAGGCCACCACCGGGCAGCTGCTCGTTCGAGCTGCTGGCCGACTCGGTGCCGCGAGGTGCGTTCGCCCACGGGCGCGACCGATTCGTGCAGGCCCGCAACGGCGTCACAGCACGGTCGAGCCGACGGAGACACCAACAGGGCACGCTTTGTGGTCGGTTGCGACGGCCCTGCAACCGAACATCAGCGAGGGCAAACGAGGCCGGGTCTCGTGGCTTCGCCGGCATGCGATGTTCGCCGCGCGCGCCCGCGCTTGCATCCACGTCGGCACCACGGCATAGCGCGCCCGATGATCGAGTCATCCGTGTTCTACCTTGCGACGAACGGCTTGACGTCCTGGCGCCGCTCCCGGTCAGCATTCACCGAATCGCGCGCCGAGCGCGTCAGCGCGCCAAGCAGCCGCGTTCGAGTTCGTCCAGGCCACATGCGACATCGCAACTTGGCCCGGACACAGACGTCGTCACCGAGCTGAAGTCGGATCGCGATTCCGATCCAACACCGGGTCGCCGATCGCGCATCGAGAAGCGGACGGTTGCTGCTGCCCGGCAGCCGCGAGTTGTTAGCCCACGCCGGCGGCCGGGCTCGAACCTGGGCTTCCAGCGTACGCCGTCGCGCTTGCCGACGCACGCTGCATGATGTGCTTTTACCGGCGGGCTGAGCATCGACAACCATCGCCGCCACACCGCGTCTGCGTGATCGTCGCGCCAAGTGCTGACCGCGACGGCCCGGCTACCCGACGGTCGAACATCGGTCATGGTCATCCCTCGCCTCCTAAGTCAACGCTTGTTGGCATCAACTATGCGTCGGCTCGCACAAATGCCAACAAGCGTTGGCCAACGGCTGTTGACCCTGGCGGCTATCGGGTCTGGTCTACCGCTGAATCGAATGCGTCGGCAGCCCAGCGGTGCGCCCAAGTTTGCAGCGGCGCCAGCGCCGCTATCAGCGAATGGCCATGTGGCGTAAGGAAATAACCCGCATCCCCATGGTCCACGATCTGCAGCTGTCGGAGCTCCTTCAACCGGGTGTTGAGCGAGCCGGGGTTGGTGTCGCAGGCCGTTTGCAACGCCCGGAACGTCAGCGGCCCATCGCGCAACTCCCAGAGCAGGCGCAGTGCGCCGCGGCGCCCCAGCGCGTCGAGGGCCACCATCAGCGGGCGGCCCGACCGAGATCCACGGGCCGATGCTCCGATGCGGGGCGAATCCATGCTTTACATTTTGTAGCACCAACGCTAGTTTTGGCGCGATGACACGCTACAAAAAAGATAGCGCCCGCATCGCTCCGGCTGCCGAACCGCTACCCGACGACATCCGACAAGCCATCGACGCGATCATGCGCGGTCAGCCACCGCTGGTGTTGTTCACCACGTTGGCGCGCGATCGCCGGCTGTTCTTCAAGTTTTTCAACTCCGGACTGCTCGACCGGGGTCATCTGACCATCCGGCAACGCGAGATCGTCATCGACCGGGTCACCGCGTCCTGCGGCGCCGAATACGAGTGGGGCGTGCACGTCAGCGTCTTCGCCACCAAAGCCGGCCTGACGGAGGCACAAATCACGTCGTTGACGATTGGCGGACCCGACGACACCTGCTGGTCGGATGCCGATCGGCTGCTGATCCGGTTGTGCGACCGCCTGCACGAGACTGCACAGTGGACGACGCGCTCTGGGCAGAGCTCACCCGCCACCATTCGGACGAGGCGCTGCTCGAACTGCTCATGCTCGCAGGCGCGTACCGCACCGTCAGTTACCTGGTGAACTCGCTGCGGTTGCCACCAGAACCCGGCGCGAGCCGATTCCCGCCGCGCCGGATGGGCCCGGACGGGTGTTCCCACAGCTAAGGGGGATGATCAGGCATCATGGGCAGCATGGACACTGGCGCGACCTCACCGCGGGTTTTGGTTGTCGACGACGACTCGGACGTGCTTGCCTCGCTGGAGCGCGGACTGCGGTTGTCCGGCTTCGAAGTGGCGACCGCGGTCGACGGCGCCGAAGCGCTGCGCAGCGCCACCGAAACCAGGCCGGACGCGATCGTCCTCGACATCAACATGCCGGTGCTCGACGGCGTGAGCGTGGTGACCGCGCTGCGCGCGATGGACAACGACGTGCCGGTCTGCGTGCTGAGCGCGCGCAGCTCGGTAGACGACCGGGTGGCCGGCCTCGAGGCCGGCGCCGACGACTACCTGGTGAAGCCGTTCGTGCTGGCCGAGCTGGTGGCGCGGGTACGGGCGCTGCTGCGCCGCCGCGGAGCCACCGCGACGTCGTCCTCGGAAACCATCACGGTCGGCCCGCTGGAGGTCGACATCCCCGGCCGGCGGGCCCGGGTCAACGGCGTCGACGTCGACCTGACCAAGCGTGAATTCGATCTGCTGGCCGTGCTGGCCGAACACAAGACCGCGGTGCTGTCGCGCGCCCAGCTGCTGGAATTGGTGTGGGGCTACGATTTCGCCGCCGACACCAACGTCGTCGACGTGTTCATCGGATACCTGCGCCGCAAGCTGGAGGCCGGTGGCGGCCCCCGGCTGCTGCACACCGTCCGCGGCGTGGGGTTCGTTCTGCGTATGCAGTGACGGGATTGAACGTGAATTTTTTGTCGAGAATTTTGACCCGCACGCCTTCGCTGCGGGCACGTGTGGTGGTGGCGACCATTATCGGTGCGGCCATTCCGGTGCTGATCACCGTGCTGGTCGTCTGGTTCGGCATCACCAACGACCGCAAGGAACGCCTGGACCGCCGTCTCGACGAGGCCGCCGGCTTCGCGATCCCGTTCCTGCCCCGCGGACTCGGCGAAATTCCGAAATCGCCTAACGACCAGGACGCGATCATCACCGTGCGCCACGTCAATGGCGAGGTCACCTCCAACACCACCGTCACGCTGCCCGAGCTGCCTGCCGGTTACGCCGACACCTACGTCAACGGGGTGCGCTACCGGGTGCGCGCCGTGACATCCCGGCGCCGCATCCGATGTTGGTGGAAGTCGGCGCCACCTATGACGCCACCATCGCCGACACCAACAACCTGCATCGCCGAGTGATCTTGATTGCCTGTTCTCGATCGGGGCCGCGGCCATATTCGCTTGGCTGCTGGCCACTTTCGCGGTGCGCCCGTTCAAACGGTTGGCGCAGCAGACCCGATCCATCAACGCCGGCGACGAGAATCCACAGGTCCGGGTGCGCGGCGCCAGCGAGGCCGTGGAGATCGCCGAGGCCATGCGAGGCATGCTGCAAAGGATCTGGGACGAGCAGAACCGCACGATCGAGGCGCTGGCCTCGGCCCGCGACTTCGCCGCCGTGTCCTCGCACGAATTGCGTACACCGCTGACCGCGATGCGCACCAACCTCGAGGTGCTGGCCACCCTCGAACTTCCCGATGAGCAGCGCAAAGAAGTGCTCAGCGACGTGATCCGCACCCAAACGCGAATCGAAGGCAACGCTTTCCGCGCTGGAACGGCTGGCGCAGGGAGAGCTGTCGACGTCCGAGGATCATGTGCCGGTCGACATCACCGAACTGCTCGACCGCGCGGCGCACGACGCGATGCGCATCTATCCCGATCTCGACGTGTCGCTGGCGCCATCGCCGACCTGCATCATCGTCGGGCTGCCCGCCGGCCTGCGTCTGGCCGTGGACAACGCTATCGCCAACGCGGTCAAGCACGGCGGCGCCACCAGAGTTCAGTTGTCGGCGGTCAGCTCGCGGGCCGGCGTGGAGATCGCCATCGACGACAACGGCAGCGGGCTGCCTGAAGCCGAACGCGAAGTGGTGTTCGAGCGGTTCTCCCGCGGCTCGACCGCGTCGCACACGGGCTCTGGACTCGGCCTGGCCTTGGTGGCCCAACAGGCACACCTGCACGGCGGCACCGCGGCGCTGCAAGACAGCCCGCTGGGCGGCGTACGTCTGCTGCTGCAGCTGCCGCCGCCGACCTGACGTCGCTTAAAGCGCCGAGCGTGAAGATCACGACGGCTCCCCGGCGCGCCGCGTCGGAAAGTTCACAGTCGCCGTGATTGACCCTCGCTACCGAGTCCCCAGCAGATCGATGACGAAGATCAGCGTCTTCCCGGACAGCTGATGCCCCGAGCCGGCCGGCCCGTATGCCTGCTCCGGCGGGATGATCAGCTGACGCCGCCCGCCGACCTTCATGCCCGGGATGCCGTCCTGCCACCCCTGGATCAGCCCCTGCAACGGGAACGAGATCGACTGGCCGCGGCCCCACGAGCTGTCGAACTCTTCGCCCGAGTCGTAGTCGACGCCGACGTAGTGCACCTCGACGGTGCCGCCCGGCACGGCTTCGGGTCCGTCGCCGACCACGAGGTCCTGGCTGACGAGTTGGGTCGGGGCTGGGCCGCTGGGAAATTCAATCTCAGGTTTGCTTGACACGGAAAAGACCCTAGTCGGGCACACTTGACTCGTGAAAGAGGACCGAGCATGACCGACAACGACGCCCTGTCGCGGATCAACCACCTCGTCGCCGAGGAGAAGGCGCTTCGAGAGCAGTTGCAGCACGGCGAGATCAGCGAGTCCGCGGAGCACAAGCGGCTGCGCCAACTCGAGATCGAACTCGACCAATGCTGGGACTTGCTCAGGCAGCGCCGCGCCCTGCGCGAGACCGGCGGCGATCCCCGCGACGCGGCGGTGCGCCCCGCCGACGAGGTCGAGGGCTACCTGGGCTGAGCAGATGACTGCGCGTGAGGTCGACGCGGTCATCGTGGGCGGCGGACACAACGGTCTCGTCGCCGCCGCCTACCTGGGCCGGGCCGGCCTGCGGGTGCTGCTGCTGGAACGGCTGCCGCACGTCGGCGGCGCCGCGGTGTCGTCACATGTCTTCGACGGCGTCGATGCGCGGCTGTCCCGGTACGCGTACCTGGTCAGCCTGCTGCCAAAGCGCATCCTCGACGACCTGGGCGCGACGGTCCGGTTGGCGCCTCGGCCCTATTCGTCCTATACCCCCGATCCGGCCACGGCCGGGCGCACCGGCCTGCTGGTCGGTCCGCGGTCCACATTCGACGCCATCGGCGCCCACGTCGACGAGCGGGCCTTCGCCGACTTCTACCGGCGCTGCCGGCTGGTGACGCAGCGGCTGTGGCCCACGATGTTGGAGCCGCTGCGCACCCGCGAGCAGGCCCGGGCAGCGGTCGTCGACGACGATCCGCAGGCGGCCGCGGCGTGGCGGGCCATGGTCGAGCAACCGATCGGCGCCGCGATCGCCGACGCGATGCGCAACGATCTAGTGCGCGGCGTCGTCGCGACCGACGCGCTGATCGGCACCTTCGCCCGGCTCGACGACGCGTCGCTGCTGCAGAACGTCTGCTTCCTGTACCACTTGATCGGCGGCGGCGTCGGCGACTGGCACGTCCCGGTCGGCGGCATGGGTGCGGTGAGCGCGGCGCTGGCCGCCGCCGCGTCCGCTCACGGGGCCGAAACCGTCACCGGCGCAGAGGTTTACGCGATCGATCCGGCCGGCGAGGTGCGTTACCGCCACCGCGACGAGGAACACGTGGTCCGCGGCCGATTCGTCTTGGCCGGCGTCACACCCGCGACGCTGGCCGGCCTGCTCGGCGACCCGGCACCGGCCCCGGTGCCGGGCGCTCAAGTCAAGGTGAACATGGTGCTGCGGCGGCTACCGCGGTTGCGCGACGACAGTGTGACGCCCGAGCAGGCTTTCGGTGGAACGCTGCATGTCAACGAAACCTGGTCGCAGCTGGACGCCGCCTATTCGCGGGCGACCGACGGTGCGATGCCGGACCCGCTTCCGTGCGAGATCTACTGCCATTCGCTGGCCGACCCCAGCATCCTGTCGTCCGCGCTGCGCGATTCCGGCGCGCACACGTTGACTGTGTTCGGTCTGCACACGCCGCACCCGGTGTTCGGCGCCAAGCGTGACGCGCTCACCGAGGCCGTGCTCTCGTCGCTGAATTCCGTTCTGGCCGAACCGATTCAGGATGTGTTGCTGAACGACGCACACGGCTCGCCCTGCATCGAGACGACAACCACCCTCGACCTGGAGCAGCGGCTGGGAATGACCGGCGGCAACATCTTCCACGGCGCCTTAGGGTGGCCGTTCGCCGAGGACCACGACCAGCTGAATACCCCGGCTCAGAAATGGGGCGTGGCCACCGGCCACGAACGCATTTTGCTGTGCGGCTCAGGGTCGCGCCGCGGCGGTGCGGTCTCCGGTATCGGAGGTCACAACGCCGCGATGGCGGTACTCGCGTCGCGCCGGCCAATGTCGTGAGCCACCACTTTTGGGGGCTTCTCATGCACGCGGTGGTTGTCATCGAGATCGACATTGGCGCGGAAAAGTTCGAGTGACCTGCGCGCTAGCGTCGATCTCGGTGTCTGAACTGCCGATGGTGCCTACCCATTGACCCGCCACTAGCTAACGTGCGCTGATGGCTTCGTAGTTGCGCTCGGTGTAGCCGGTGTAGATCTGGCGCGGGCGGCCGATCTTGCTGGGCTCACCGTTCATCTCACGCCAGTGCGCGATCCAGCCGGGCAGCCGGCCTAGCGCGAACAGCACGGTGAACATCCGGGTCGGGAATCCCAACGCCCGGTAGATCAGGCCGGTGTAGAAGTCGACGTTCGGGTACAGCTTGCGCTCGATGAAGTAGTCGTCGGTCAGCGCAGCCTCTTCGAGCTCCTTGGCGATGTTCAGCAGATCGTCGTCGCCGCCCAGCTTGCCGAGGATCTTGTCGGCCTGCTCTTTGACGATGCGGGCCCGCGGGTCGTAGTTCTTGTAGACCCGGTGGCCGAAGCCCATCAGCTTGACGCCTTCTTCGCGGTCCTTGACCTTGCGGACGAACTCGCTCACGTCGTCGCCGCTTTCCCGGATCTCCTCGAGCATCTCCAGCACCGCCTGGTTGGCGCCGCCGTGCAGCGGGCCCCACAGCGCGTTGATGCCACCGGAAATCGACGTGAACAGGTTGGCCTGCGACGAGCCGACCAGTCGCACCGTCGACGTCGAACAGTTCTGCTCGTGGTCGGCGTGCAGGATGAACAGCAGGTCCAGCGCGCGAACGATCTCCGGGTCGGGCTCGTAGGGCTCGGCGGGCAGGCCGAACGTCATTCGCAGGAAGTTCTCCACCAAGGTCAGTTTGTTGTCCGGATAGAGGAACGGCTGACCCACCGACTTCTTGTAGGCGTAGGCGGCGATGGTCGGCAGCTTGGCCAGCAACCGGATCGTGGACAGGTCGACCTCTTCTTTGTCACCCGGTTCCAGCGAATCCGGGTAGTAGGCGCTCAGCGCGTTGACGACGCTGGACAGCACTGGCATCGGGTGGGCGTTGCGGGGGAAGCCGTCGAAGAACCGCTTCAGGTCCTCGTGCAGCATGGTGTGTCGCTGGATTTGTTCGGTGAACGCGGCCAGCTGTTCGGAGTTCGGCAGCTCTCCGTTGATCAGCAGGTAGCTGACCTCGATGAAGGTCGACTTCTCGGCCAGCTGCTCGATCGGGTAGCCGCGGTAGCGCAGGATGCCGGCGTCGCCGTCGATGTAGGTGATGGCGCTTTTGGTGGACGCCGTGTTGACGAAGCCGTTGTCGAACGTCGTATAGCCGGTCTTGGACAACAGCGGGCCGAGTGCGATGCCGTCGGCCCCCTCGGTGGCGTGGACGATTTCCAGGTCCAGCTCACCACCCGGGTATTGAAGCGTGGCGGAGTCGTCGTTTGCGGCCACTAGAACCCCTTTGCGGTCTCGGCTGATCTGCCCCTGCAAGCTTGCTATAGGTGAAGGTAGTCGTTGTCGGGGCGGCGCGCCTGCCCGGGGTCGGGTCTGCTGAAGTTGGGGCTTTCCGTCAGTAAAGCCAGCCCGCTCGACGGCCTTTACTCGATCTTGACTCGCGTGTTGAATACCCACCCGGACGATCGGGAACGTGACTACGCTTCAAGCCGTGGAACTGGGGGTTTTGGGACCTCTGCAGGTCCGACAAGACGGAGCACCCGTCGCGATCCCGGGCGCCAAACCGCGGGCCGTCCTCACGATGCTCGGGCTGCACCACGGCTCGGTCGTCTCGGCCGACACCCTCGTCGAATTGCTCTGGGGTGAGGATCCGCCACGCACCGCCGCCAAAGCCCTGCAAACCCACATCTCCGCGCTGCGCCGCGCCCTGGGCGACGGCTTCGTTCTGACGCAGGGGACGGGTTGGGCCCTCGCCGAGAGCGAGGTTGATGCGTCGCGCTATAAATCAGCGGCCCGACTCGGACGCGATGCCGCAGCGACCGGCGACATCAGCCAAGCGGTGGCTCGCTTCGAGGAAGCGCTTGCCCTCTGGCGCGGTATCCCCGAACTGCCCGACGGTAGGCGGGGAACATCCGAAAAGACGCGATGGATCGAGGGCCACGCCGCGCTCGTGGAGGATCGAGCCGACGCACTGCTCGCGACCGCCCGCGCCGCGGAGATCATCGGCGAGCTCGAGGCGGCGGTGGCCGAGGCGCCGCTGCGCGAAAGGCGATGGGGCCAGCTCATGCTCGCCCTCTACCGCGCCGGCCGGCAAGGTGATGCCCTTGGCCGCTTATCAACGGGCACGGACAATGCTGGCCGACGAGTTGGGAATCGATCCCGGGCCGGAGCTTCGACGACTTGAGACCGCCATCGTCGCACAAGATGCTTCGCTGGATGTTGTTGTAGCACAACAACATCCGTCGGTGATGCGCGCAGTAACGTTCCTACTCACCGACATTGAGGGATCGACCGCCGCCTGGGAGGCAGACGCCGCAGCGATGGCAGTGGCGCTGGCCCGACACGACGAGCTCGCGGAACAGGTGGTCACGTCGCGGGGCGGACGGCTGATCAAGACACGTGGCGAGGGCGATGCCACGTTCTCGGTCTTCGAGCGACCGTCGGCAGCAGCCGCGGCCGCTATGGAGCTACAAGACGCAATCACCCACGAGCCGTGGGGCCTTCGGGAGCCGATGCGTATCCGGATCGCACTGCACACCGGTGAAGTCGAGCTCCGCGATGGCGACTACTTCGGTCGGGCGGTCAACCGCGCTGCCCGCCTGAGATCGCTGGCTGTGGGCGGTCAAATTTTGTGCTCTGGCGCCACGGCCGAGCTCGTCGTTGATTCACTGCCCGACGACGTTGTCCTCGCCGACCTGGGTTTGCGCGAACTGCGCAACCTCGCCCGCCCGGAACATGTCTTCGAGCTCCGACTGGAAACCGCTGAGGAGATTGCCCAACCGCCGACAAGCGATGCGCCGCCGATGGAGCGTCCGGGCCTCCCCTCGGTTCTGATCGGTACCGGGCCGTTCGTCGGTCGCGGGAGCGAGCTCGAGAAACTTCTGTCTGCCTGGCAGACCTCGCTTGGCGGTGGTGCGTGCGCCGCCCTGATCGCCGGCGAACCGGGTGTCGGCAAGACGCGCCTGGCCGGCGAGTGGTCCCGGCAGGCCTATGAGCAAGGCGCGGTCGTGCTGTACGGCCGTTGCGACGAGGACCTCGGTGCGCCCTATCAACCCTTCGCGGAAGCCCTGCGTTCGCTGGTGCCATGCGTCGGCACCAGTCGGTTGCGCGGACTGCGCGGCGTCGAAGCCCTGCTTCCGCTTGTTCCCGGCCTCGCCGACGAAGTGCCCGATCTGGCCGCGCCGACGCGCGCCGACCCGGACACCGAGCGCTACGCACTTTTCGACGCCGTCGTCGCACTCTTGGAAATGGCTTCCACGGAAGCGCCGGTTGTCCTGGTGCTCGACGACCTGCACTGGGCGGCCAAACCAACGCTGCTTCTGCTGCGACATCTGTTGCGCTTCGGCGACCGTGCGCGCGTGCAGATCGTCGGCACCTACCGCAGCACTGATCTCGACCGCTCCCATCCCCTGGCGGCGATGCTCGCCGACCTGCACCGCGACGGCACCGCCAATCGCATCAGTCTCAGCGGCCTCGATGAGGACGACGTCAGCGCGTATGTCGCCAAAGCCGGCTACGACGACGAAGAGCTCGGCCACGCATTGGCCTCCGTCACAGGCGGCAACCCGTTCTTTCTGATCGAGGCTCTGCGCCATGTCGACGAGAGCGGCGGCGTGTGGGACCCGAGCACGCTCCCGCAGGGAGTACGAGAAGCTGTGAGCCGCAGACTTTCTCGACTTCCGATCGAGACCAATAAGGCCCTCGCCGCCGCCGCGGTCGTCGGCAGCCGGTTTGCCCTGGACCTGGTTGAGCGCGTGGTCGGGGACGACCTGGTCGACGCGTTCGACGAGGCGTCCAAGGCCGGCATCGTCATCGAAGAGCCCGGTGGTCGCTACCGGTTCAACCATGCGATCGTCCGACAGTCACTGCTTGCCGAACTGCCGTCGATGCGACGTATGCGGCTGCACCAGCGCATCGCCACCACGCTGGAGGACGAGCCCGGCGCCGACGACGAGCTGCTCGCTGAACTGGCCCACCATTATTTCGAATGTGCGTGGGCGGGAAACGCGGCCAAGGCCGTCGAGTATTGCCGACGCGCGGCAGACCAGGCGATGACCCGGCTCGCCTACGAAGGCGCCGCCGATCTTTACGACCACGCCCTGCACGCGCTGGAGGAGATCGATGACGAGCTGCCCGACCGTGACGACCAGGTCGCCGACCTACTCCTCGCACGCTGCGAGGCTCTCCTCGCCGCGGGTGACGTGGCTTCGGCAGCCGGTGCGGTCTCCCAATTGCAGCAAGCGACAGTCGATTCCGCCCGGTTATCGGCGTGGGCGACATGCTTCGACGGCCAGCTCTCGGTATTGGTCCATCCCGAGCGATTGGACGACGTGGAAGCCGCGTTAGGCGCCGCCGCACACAAACTGGCCGAAATAGACGATGCCGCAGGGGAAGCCAAGGCGCATACCGTCCGTGCCACATGCCTCGCCCGGCTCGGGCGAATTGGCGACTGCGAAGTCGCCTTGGACGATGCTCTGACGGCGGCGCGGCGCGCGCGTGATCACCGCCGGGTCAACGCGGTGTTGGCCGGCGCCCCACTTGCGGCGCTGTGGGGCCCGAACCCGGTTCCGCGAGCGGGCGGGCGGTGCCTTGACGTGGTGCGGCTGCTGCGGATCACTACCGACTCGCCGGCGGTCGAAGCGACGTCGACGCGGTGCCAGGCCGTGTTGGAGGCATTCCGCGGCCGCGATGCGGCAGCCCGACGGATGATCGACTCGGCCCGACGGACGGTCACCGAACTCGGCCTGCGCCATGCCCTTCTGGAGGTCGAGCAGTTCGCCGGCATCGTGGAGCTCGTTTTGGGCGATCCGGCCGCGGCCGAGCCGCATCTTCGTCAGGCCTGCAACGGTTTTCGTCGGATGGGTCTGGATGCCGATACCGCCGAGACCGCTGCGCTACTCGGTCGCGCCT
The DNA here is from genome assembly GCA_963815995.1 of uncultured Actinomycetota bacterium. Lineage (GTDB taxonomy): Bacteria > Actinomycetota > Actinomycetes > Mycobacteriales > Mycobacteriaceae > Mycobacterium. Next base: position 8,517 of record CAWFIR010000014.1, on the reverse strand, counting down.
GTCTGGCACTCAATCGGGATGCCGAGGCCGACGAATTGTGCACGGAGAGTGAGCGACTCGCAGGCCACGCGCTGAAGGCATCGATCGCCTGGCGCACACTTCGGGCGCAATTGCTGTCGCGCAGCGGCGAACACGATGAGGCTCGACGCGTTGCGCAGGCCGCCATCACTCTTGCCGAGCGCACCGACGGGTTGGTCGATCACGGCGATGCCTGTCTGTCATTGGCAAGGGTGTTAGGCGCGGCCGGCGACGCCGCCGGGGCGCGAGCCGCCGCCGAACGCGCGGCCAACCTGTATGAGCGGAAAGGTGCTGCGGCGCTGGCCGATAAGGCGCGCTCCATGCTCGACGAACGTGTCGTTGCGCCTCCCCCGGCGCCACCCGAACCGCCGCCGGCTATCGAGACTCGACACTGCAGCCGTACGAGCGGGTGAACGCGTGATGGCTGCTATTTAATCGCGAGGCGACTGGGACGAGTTCGAGCGGCTGTTTGCACCCGAGGCCTTCTTCGAGAGTCGGCGGAAGATCGTCGGCTTTACGCCGATCGACATCCCATTCGGACGAGTGGCAACGTCAGAATAGGCGGATCTCGAGACGGGCGAGCACGCGGGTCAGCCATGTCGTTATCGCCGTGCGAGGCGAGCGCCTAGCTCTCGCTCGAATCGAGTTGTGGCACTGCCGACGTGAGCCCTGGGGCGCCGCACGATGAATTTCTCAGCGTATACGGCATTGACGAGCAGGGTCGGATCGCTTTGCAGATCTGGTTCGACGTCGATGACATGGACGCCGCGATCGCCGAACTCGACGCCGCTGCAGGCCCGATTCGAGGATGAACGCTCCACCAGCGCGACGCCTGGAAAACGCGGCGAGTCGAGCGATCGAGCGCTCTGGCGCACTTCGCAGCCCACAGACGCTGGGATGAGATCGCGAAGGTACTCGCCGACGACATCCTGGTCGACGATCGCCGTCGAGCCACTAACGCCGGAGGTCACGACACGGTCGAGATGTCGAAATCGGGCAAATCTGCGGGCGGTCGCCGACATGTCGACGCCGCGATCGCAGCAGCGTTCGTCGTCATCGGGCCCGTTCGGGTGAGCGCCCGACACGCGCGCCCGGCGCGTGTCCCGGAGTTGAGATCAGCTGAGCATCGTCGAAATCAACTCCGACAACGCCTGATCGCGGCGAACGTCGTATTCGAGCTGAACGACGTTCGAGGACGCCATCGCAGAGCTCGATGCCCTGTACCTCGCCGGCGAAGCGGCCGCCCACGCGAGACGCTGGTCAGCCCTCACTGGCACGCTTCGCGGCGACTCAACCGACACGAAGTTCGCCGGCCGCACGCGACGGATTTGCGTGTCGAACGTTGACCACCGGCAGCGTACACCGTTCGGGCCGGCGAAGACACGGTCGCTACGATTCATCGACTTGTGGAGCACTGATGCCCGGACATCCGTTACCCGACTTCGAGCTCGTACATCCGCCGAGCGAACCTCGGGCGCGTCTCACTCGGGCGCATGAGCGCTCCAACTAGCGGCTTCGAGGACGGAATGGCGTGAGATCGCGATCTTTATGTTCCGTGGTTCGACTGACGAACCGACATGCGAACGCTTACGATGAGGCCGACACTCGACGCCGCGCTTGCCCGATTCGAGGAGCTGCGCCCGCCAGGCGCGGCGGCTGGAAAACGCGGCAAGCCAGGCGATCGAGCGTTATCGTGGCCCACTTCGCGGCCCGGGACTGGGATGCGTTGGGCGAGGTACTGGCCGACAACTATCGTGACCGACGATCGCCGGCGGTGGTCGCAAACGCCGGGATCCGACACGGTCGAGATGCCGTGATCACACATTTGCAGGCGGCCGCCGACGTCGGCGGATACGAACATGACGTCAGTGGTCATCGCGATCCGTGGGGAGCGCCTCGTCCTTACACGTGTCTCGGGTCGCGCGCCAGGGCCGCGAACCCGAGGTCTTCAACGCGATGTCCTCAGTGTCGTCGAGATCGACGCCGACGAGCGGATCGTGGCGATCGTCGTGTTCGACCTCGACGACTTCGACGCGGCCATCGCGGAGCTCGACGCCCGATACCTCGCCGGCGAAGCCGCCGCCCACGCGCGCACGTGGTCGGTGATCTGCGGCACCTACGCCGCGGTCGGCCGGCGCGAATTCCCCGCGATAACGCCCGATTGCGTGAATATCGATCATCGTCGGGCGACAGCGTTTGGGCCTGGCGAGCTGTCCGCAACTATCCGCGCCGGGTGGGACCTTGGGCGGACATCCGACCCTACGTCGAGGCTGTGCATCGGCTGAGCGACCTCGGAGCGGTGTCAGCTATGCGGCGCATGGGGTCTCGCACCAGGGCTTCGACGCCGAGTGGCAGGGAGTCAACGTTGTGACGGTTGACGGCGACATGGTCAACCACACCGAGTTCTTCGATGAGGCAGACCTGGACGCAGCGATCGCGCGGTTCGACGAGCTCAGCCAGCCGGCACCGCGGCTGGAAAACACGGCGGCGCGCGTATTCGACCACGTCTGGTCGCACTTTGCGGCCCGCGACTGGGACGCGGTGGCCGCAACTGTGGCCGACGACTATTCCAGCATCGATCACCGACGGGTTGTGAACACACCGGTTCAACATGGTCGGGACGCGGTGATCAGAGATGTGCAGGCGGCCGCCGACGTCGGCTTCACGATATCGATGGTCAACGCCATCGCGATCCGCGGAGAGCGTCTCGTCCTCGCACGGGTTCGCGCCTCCGGCCGCGACCCCGAATCGATTGAAAACGATGCCCTTAACGTTGTCGAGATCGACGCCGACGAGCGGATCGCGACCGTCGTCGTGTTCGACCTCGAAGACTTCGACGCCGCCATCGCCGAGCTTGATGCCCGCTACCTCGCCGGCGAAGCAGCCGCACACGCGCACACGTGGTCCCTCGTCGCAGCTGGTTATGCCGGTTTCAACCGGCGCGAGCTCCTCGCGACTACGGCCGATTGGGTGAACATTGACCACCGTCGCGGAGCAGCTTTCGCCCCCGGCGACATGATCGCGTACATCCAAGCGGCATGGGACGACTCGCCTGACACCAAGATCTACATCGCGGCGGTGCATCGGCTCAGCGAGATCGGAGCGGTCGTCAGCCATGTGGCGCATGGGATCTCACAAGAGGGCTTCGACGCCGAGTGGCGGGATGTCCACGTGCTGGCGGTGGAAGGCGATATGTTCAGCCGCTCCGAGCTATTCGACGAGGGAGACCTCGACGCCGCGATCGCGAGGTTCGACCAGCTCAGCCAGCCGGCACCGCGACTGGAAAACGCGGCAAGCCAAGTGTACGAACGCTTACTTTGTGCATTTCGCGGCCCGCGACTGGGATGCGCATGGCGCGAGTTGCTGGCCGACGACGTTTAAGCGACGATCGCCGTCGGGTGGTGAATGCGGGCGTCCGACACGGCCGAAATGCCGAAATCGAGAATATGCGGACTGATTCGCCGACCTCGGGTTTGCGGTCGCGCAGTCAGACCGTCATTGCGACCCGCGGCGAACACCTCGTCCTCATGTCGTGTCCGCTCCTCGGGCGGCAACCGAGCCGATCCGAGCGCGTTCGTCACAGACGTTGCTATGCGTCATCGAAATCAACGCCGACGAGCGGATCGCGGCGGTTGTCATCTTCGACCTCGAAGACTTCGACGCCGCCTTCGCAGAGCTCGATGCCCGGTACCTCGCCGGCGAAGCCGCCGCCTACGCGCGCACATGGTCGGTGATCACTGGCAGCTACGCCGCGCTCAACCGGCACGAGCTGCCGCCGACCACGCCAGACTGGGTGAACATCGACCACCGCCGAGAGACCGCTATTGCGCCCGGTGACCTGATCGCATATTTCAGCGCCGGATCGGACCTCGACCAAGACATCCAACACTTATGTCGAGGTTGTGCATCGGCTGAGCGAGCTCGGAGCAGTCGTCACTTATGCGGGACATGAGACCTCGCAAGAGGGATTCGACGCCGAGTGGCGCGGGGTCGAGCCTCTTGACGGTCGACGGCGACATGGTCAACCGCTGCGAAGTATTCGACGATGCGGACCTCGACGCCGCGATCGCGAGGTTCGACCAACTCAGCCAACCGGCGCCGCGGCTGGAAAACACGGCAAGCCGGGCCAACGCGCGCTTCCTTGCGTGCGTCACCGCGCGCGACTGGGACACGATGGCTTCGATTCTGGCCGACGACTTTTTCAGCGACGATCGGCGGCGGGTAACCGGCGCCGGAACCCGCCGCGGTCGGGATGCCGAGATCGAGAACATGCGGGTGGTCGCAGATCTCGGGGCGAAGTTACACGGTCGAGGTCATCGCGACTCGCGGCGACCGCCTCGTTCTCACTCGTACCCGCGTCTCCTTTGACCAGCAGCAAGGGTTCCTCGATGACTGCTCGGCCTCGTCGAGACCGACCTAGACGGCCATCTCGCGGCGGTCATCTTGCTCAACCTCGAGGACTTCGACGCAGCCATCGCGGAACTCGACGCCCGATACCTCGCCGGCGAAGCGGCCGCCTACGCGCGCACATGGTCGCTGATCTCTAGCGGCTATGCGGCGATCAACCGGCGCGAGCTGCCGTCGACCACGCCGGACTGGATGAACATCGACCGCCGACGGGAGACCGCGTTGGCGCCCGGTGACCTGTTCGCATACCTCCGCGCCGGGCTGGGATCTGTCGACCAAGCATCAACATCTTACATCGAGGCCGTGCATCGGCTGAGCGATCTCGGAGCGGTCGTCACTTACGCGGGACTGGGACCTCGCAAGAGGGCTTCGACGCCGAGTGGCGCGAGATCCACGCTTTTGACCGTTCGAAGGCGAAATGTTCAACCGCATGCGAGGTATTCGATGAGGCAGACCTCGACGCCGCGATCGCGAGATTCGACGAGCTCAGCCGACCGACACCACGGCTGGAGAACGCGGCAAGCCAAGTGTAGAGCGCTTCGCGGTGCACTTCGCGGCCCGCGACTGGGACGCCATGGCGGAGATGCTGGCCGACGACTTCTCCAGTGACGATCGCCGTCGGAGTCGTCGGCGCGGGAATCCAGCATGGTCGAGATGCCGCAACATAGCGTACATGCGAACATCGTCGACCTTTGGATCACGAACGTTTCGTCGACCGTCATTGCGACCCGCGGCGAGCGCCTCGCCCTCTATACGTACCCACTTCTCGGGCTAGCGCTCAATGGTCCCGAGGCGTTCCTCATCGAGATGCTTCGGCATCGTCGAGATCGACACCGACGAGCGGATCGTCGCGATCGTCGTCATTCGATCTCGACGACATCGACGCCGCCATCGCGGAGCTCGACGCCCGCTACATCGCCGGCGAAGCGGCCGCCCACTCACGCACGTGGTCGCCGTCGCAGAGTGCCTATGCAGTGCTACAACCGGCGTGAGATTCCTCGCGACCACACCAGACTTGGTGAACATCGACCATCGCCGCATGAGCCATCGTTCGCGCCCGGTGACCTGTCACATACCTCCGCGCCGTCGCTGGGATTACATCTCGGACATCCGCTTCTGCATCGAGACCGTTCATCGGTTGAGCGACTCTCGGAGCGGTCGTCACTCACACGGGACGTGGGACCTCGCAAGAAGGCTTCGACGCCGAGTGGCGTGAGATCCACTTCTTGACAGTCGAAGGCGACCTGTTCAACCGCTAGCGAGATTTTCGACGAGGCGGACCTCGAGGTCGCGCTCGCGCGGTTCGAAGAACTCAGTCAGCCGGCACGCGGCTGGAAAACGCGGCAAGCCGAGTGGATGAGCGCTTTCAAGCGTGCTTCGCTGCACGCGACTGGGACGCGATGGCTGAGATTCTGGCCGACGACTTTTCCATCGAGATCGCCGTCGAGTGGTGAACGCGGGAACTCCGACATGGTCGAGATGCCGAAATCGACGATTCCAGGCGATCGCCGAGTCGGGGCTCACGGCTGTGACATCGACGGTCATCGCGACCCGCGGGCAGCGCCTCGCCCTGAGTCGTATCCGCTTCTCGGGACGCGATCACGGCCCGACGCGTTTCGCACGAGTGCTCACGTCATCGAGATCGATGCCGACGAGCGGATCGTCGGCGATCGTCGTGTTCGACGCTCGAAGACTTCGACGCCGCCATCGCGGAACTCGACGCCCGCTACCTCGCCGGCGAAGCAGCCGCCCACGCGCGCACATGGTCGGTCATCGCTGGCGCTTACGCCGCGATCAACCGACACGAGTTCCCTTGACGACGCCGGACTGTGTCAACATCGACCACCGACGGCGACACCGTTCGGGTCGAGCGATGATCGCATATGTCCGCGCCGGGGCCTCACCCGGACCTCAGACAACAACATCGAGACCGTGCATCGGCTTGACGACCTCGGAGCAGTCGTCACCCATGCGGCACATGGACCTCGCAAGAAGGATTTGACGCCGAGTGGCGGGGGATCGCCATCTTGACGGTCGAAGGCGACCTGTCAACCGCAGCGAGGTATTCGACGAGGCGGACCTCGACGCCGCGATCGCGAGGTTCGAGCAACTCAGCCGACCGGCGCGGCGTCTGGAGAACACCGCAACGCGTGTATTCGAATGCCTTTACTCGCACATTGCTGCCGGCGAGTGGCACGCCGTGACTCAAATAACGGCCGACGACGTCTCTGTCGACGATCGCCGGCGGGTAGTGAACGCCGGGATCCTGCATGGTCGAGATGCCAACATCAAAGATGCTCAGGCAACCGTTGGTGTCGGCTTCACGATGACGATGTTGGGCATCCTGGCAACCCGCGGCGACGCCTCGCCCTCACAGGAATTCGCGTGTCGGGCCGTGACCCCGAGGCGATTCAAAACGATGCCCTCCAAATCATGGAGATCGACGCCGAGGAGCGAATCGCGGGTGTTGTCATTTTCGACCTCGAGGACTTCGACGCCGCCATCGCGGAACTCGACGCCCGATATCTCGCCGGCGAAGCAGCAGCCCACACGCGCACATGGTCGGTAATTGCGGGTGTTTTCGTTGCGCACAATCGGCGTGAAGTCGCAGCGACGACACCGGATGTGGTGAGTATCGACCACCGCCGGGTGGCAGGGTTTGCGCCCGGTGAAGGTTTCGAATACATCCGTGCCGGATGGGAGCTCGACCAAAGCCTCAACATCTACATCGAGGCAGCGCATCGGGTGAACGACCTCGGCGCGGTTTTCACTTGGGCGGGACATGGAACCTCGCGCGAGGGCTTCGAGGCCGAGTGGCGGGGTGTCACCCTGATGACCGTCGACGGCGAAATGGTCTCCCGCATGGAGGTATTCGATGAGGGAGACCTAGACGCCGCGCTCGCGAAGTTCGACCAGCTCAGCCGGCCGGCGCCGCGGCTGGAAAACGCAGCAAGCCAAGCGTACGAGCGCTTCCGGAGATGCTTCGCCGCCCGCGACTGGGCCGCGATGGCGGAGCTACTGACCGCCGATACTCTTCGACGACCACCGACGGGTCGTGAACACCGGGGTCCGACGCGGCCGAGATGCGAAATCGCGAACATGCGGGCCTTGCCGATATCGGGACCAAGGGAGTATGTCAACCGTCATCGCGACCCGCGCCGACGTCTCGCCCTCTGCCTGACCAGTTTTCGGGCGAAGACCACAACCCGGGGGATTCCGCATCGAGCTGCTCAATATCGTCGAGATCGACGCCGACGAGCGGATCGTGGCCCGCGTCGCTTCGACCCGGACGACTTCGACGCCGCCATCGCCGAGCTCGACGCCCGGTACGTCGCCGGGAAGCGGCCGCCCACGCCCACGCTTGGTCGGTCATCGCGCAGGCTTCGCCGCGCTGAGACGGCGCGTACTCCCCGCAACTACGCCGGATTGCGTCAACATCGACCACCGGGGGGAACAGCTTTTGGGCCCGGTGACCTGATGCAATACCTACGTGCTGGCTGGGACTTCCCCAAGACTTCAACCCTATATCGAGGTGGTACGTCGGCTGAACAACCTTGGAGTAGTCATCACCTATGCAGCGCAATGACTCGCGAGCGGGCTTCAGGCCGAGTGGCGGAGGATCGCATTTTGACGGTCGAAGGCGACCTGATCAACCGCGGCGAGCTATTCGACGAGGCCGAACTCGACGCCGCAATCGCGAGGTTCGACCAGCTGAGTAGACCGGTACCGCGGCTGGAAAACACGGCCAGCCGGGCCTACGCGCACTTCATTACGTACTTCAACGCACGCGACTGGGACACTATGGCGGAGATTTGGCCGCCGATCGTTCTGTGACGATCATCGACGGGTCGTCAACGCCGAAATCCGGCGCGGTCGGGATGTCGAAATCGCGAACGCGCGGGCCTTCGCCGACATTGGGGCGAAGACAAGTACGGCGACGTCATCGCCACTCGAGGCGAACGCCTTGTCCTCACTCGTACCCGCGTGTCTTTTGACCAGCAGCAGCAAGGGTTCGTCGCTGAGGTGCTCGGCGTCGTCGAGACCAACCTAGACGGCCATATCGCGGCGGTCATCTTGCTCGACCTCGAGGAC
>CAWFIR010000013.1:0-13182 GCA_963815995.1 uncultured Actinomycetota bacterium | reverse complement strand
GGCCGGTCGATGCGACTGTCGTTGATCACGATCGTCCTGGTGGTCGTACTGACCGCGATGGCGGTCTACGGCAAAAGCCCGAACTTCAACCTCACCGTGTAGCGGCCATGACGAACCCGGCGAAAGAGAACCCGCTACGTATCCCGCCGTACAAGACCGCGGCTGCGGTGTTCTTGGTGGTCGCTACTGCGGTATTAGCGCTCGTCTGGTTGCAGTTTCGAGGCTAGCGCCCCCGAATACGACCTTGACGATGTTGGCTCCCCGGGCCGGTTTGGTGATCGATCCGGGATCCAAGGTCACCTACAACGGCGCGGAAATCGGCCGGGTTTCCAGCATTTCCGAGACCCAGCGGGATGGAGTACCGGCGGCCAAGTTCGTCTTGGAAGTGAATCCGCGTTACGTCAAGCTGATTCCGGCCAACGTGGACGCCAAGATCAAGGCCACCACGGTGTTCGGCAACAAGTATGTGGCCCTGACCTCAGCCCAAAAGCCCTACACCGCAACGCATCACACCGCAGCAGGTGCTCGATGCGAGGTCGGTGACGACCGAGTTCAACACGTTGTTCGAGACGCTTAACTCGATCGCGGAGAAGGTCGATCCGGTCAAGGTGAACCTGACGCTGGCCGCGGCCGCGCAGGCCTTGACCGGGTTGGGCGACAAGTTCGGGCAGTCGATCGTCAACGGCAACGCCATCCTCGACGACATCAACCCGCAGATGCAGCAGATACGACATGACATTGAGCAGCTTGCGGCCCTGGCCGACACCTACGCCAACGCCGCGCCGGATCTGTTCGACGCCCTCAACAACTCGGTGATCACGGCGCGCACGCTGCACCGTCAGGAAGCCGAACTGGACGCCGCGTTGTTGGCCGCGACCGGGTTGGGCAACACCGGCGAAGACATCTTCCGGCGCGGCGGGCCCTACTTGCAGCGCGGGGTGCCGATCTGGTGCCCACCGCCCAGCTGCTCGACACCTACAGCCCCGAGATCTTCTGCACCATCCGCAACTACTACGACGAAGAACCCGATGCCTATGAGACGACGGGCGGCGGAAACGGCTACGCGCTGAACACCATGACCGAGCTGACGTCAGGGTTGGGAGGCATACTGACGCTCCCGGGGCTGGCCGGCGGGTGGCCCTCGGGGCTGCTCGGGCTGGCCGGAGTGGTAGGCGGGGCGCCGAATCCCTATGTGTATCCGGACAATCTGCCCCGGGTGAACGCTCGCGGCGGGCCGGGGGGTGCGCCGGGTTGCTGGCAGGCCATCACCCATGATCTGTGGCCGGCGCCGATTGGTGGTGGACACCGGCGCCAGTCTCGCGCCGTACAACCACCTCGACACCGGCTCCCCGTACGCGATCGAGTATGTGTGGGGCCGCCAAGTCGGGGACAACACGATCAACCCATGAAAATCACCGGCTCCGCTATCAAGCTCGGCATCGTCTCGTTGGTGCTGCTGCTGATCACCGTGTCGATCGTCGTGGTGTTCGCTCAGATGCGCTTCAACCGCACCAACAGCTATTCCGCTGAGTTCAGCAATGGCACCGGGCTGAAAGACGGCCAGTTCGTCCGCGCCTCCGGAGTGGAGGTCGGCAAGGTCAAAAAGGTGCGGCTGATCGACGGCGGCACGCGGGTACGGGTGGACTTCGTTGTCGACCGCTCGATACCGCTCTACCAGTCGACGACCGCGCAGATCCGCTATCTCGACCTGTTCGCCGACCGCTACCTGGAGCTCAAACGCGGCGAGGGCGAGGGCGCTGACCGGGTCCTGCCGCCGGGCGGATTCATCCCGCTGTCTCGAACTTCACCGGCGCTGGATCTCGACGCCCTGATCGGTGGTTTCAAGCCGCTGTTCCGGGCGCTCGATCCGGAAAAGGTCAACACCATCGCGTCGGCCATCATCACCGTGTTTCAGGGTCAGGGCGGCACGATCAACGACATCCTCGACCAGACCGCGCAGCTGACAGCGCACATTGCCGAGCGCGACCAGGCGATCGGCGAGGTGGTCAAGAACCTGAACATCGTGCTGGACACCACGGTTAGGCATCGCAAGGAGTTCGACCAGATCGTCGACAACTTCGAGAGATTGATCACCGGGCTGAAGAACCACGCCGATCCGCTGGCCGCCGGCGTCGCGAACATCAGCAACGCCGCCGGAACGGTGGCCGACCTGCTGGCGGAGAACCGCGCTCTGCTGCACAAAGAGATCAACTACCTGCAGGCTCTGCAGCAGCCGCTCGTCGACCAACGCGATCAGCTCAGCGATCTGATCCACAAGACGCCGACCGCGCTCAATCTGATCGGACGCAGCATCGGCCTCTACGGAGACTGGGTGAACTTCTACCTCTGCGACCTCACGATCAAGTGGAACGGACTGCAGCCCGGCGGCCCGGTCCGCACGGTCAGGATCTGGCAGCAGCCCACGGGCAGGTGCACGCCGCAATGAGAACACTGACGGAATTCAACCGCAGCCGTGTCGGGCTGATGGGCGTCACCGTGCTGGTGCTCGTCGTCGCCGTCGGCCAAAGCTTCACCAGTGTCCCGATGCTGTTTGCCAGTCCGAGCTACTACGGGCAGTTCACCGACACCGGTCAACTGAACAAGAACGACAAGGTGCGCATCACCGGCGTGAATGTCGGCACGGTGCAGGCGCTCGACATCGACGGCGACCACGTCGTGATCAAGTTCTCCATCGGCGCCAACACCATCGGCACCGAGAGCCGGCTCGCGATCAAGACCGACACCATCCTGGGTAAGAAGGTGCTCGAGATCGAGCCGCGGGGAACCCAGACGTTGCGGCCCGGGGGCGTGTTGCCGCTGGGCCAAAGCACCACCCCCTATCAGCTCTACGACGCGGTCTTCGACATCACCAAGGCCGCCGCCGGCTGGGACATCGACACCGTCAAGCGGTCGCTGAACGTCTTGTCGCAGACCATCGATCAGACCTACCCGCACCTGAGTGCCGCCCTCGACGGTTTGGCCAAATTCTCCGACACCATCGGTAAACGCGACGAACAGATCAAGCACCTGCTCGCTCAGGCCAACCAGGTAGCCAGCGTGCTCGGTGACCGCAGCGAACAAATCAACCGGTTGCTCGTCAACGCGAAGACGCTGCTGGCCGCGTTCAACGAACGTGGACGGGCCATCGACGCCCTGCTGCAGAACATTTCCGCCTTCTCGGCCCAGGTGCAGGGGTTCATCAACGACAACCCGAACCTGAATCCTGTGCTCGAGCAGTTGCACGCCATCAGCGACGTGCTGGTGGCACGCAAAGACGACCTGGCTCAAACCCTCACGTATGTCAGCCAATTCGCCGCATCGCTAGGAGAATCCGTCGCGTCCGGGCCGTTCTTCAAGATAGTCCTGTCCAATCTGCTGCCGTACTGGATCTTGCAGCCGTTTGTCGACGCCGCCTTCAAGAAGCGTGGTATCGACCCGGAGGACTTCTGGCGCAGCGCCGGCCTGCCCGAGTTCCGCTGGCCCGACCCCAACGGCACCCGGTTCCCCAACGGCGCGCCGCCGCCCGCACCTCCGGTGCTGGAAGGCACCCCGGATCATCCGGGACCGGCCGTCCCACCGGGAACGGCGTGTTCGTACACGCCGGCGCCCGACGCGCTGCCGCGGCCGTGGAACCCGCTGCCGTGCGCGGGCGTAGACGTCGGACCGTTCGGCGGCAGTTTCCCGGCACCGATCGACGTGCAGACGTCGCCGCCGAACCCGAACGGCCTGCCACCGACACCGGGGATCCCGATCGCCGGGCGGCCAGGCGAGCCGCCTCCGGACGTCCCGGGCACACCGGTGCCGCTGCCGCCCAACGCGCCGCCGGGAGCGCGCACCGAGAGCCTGCAACCGGCCGGCCCCACCCCGCCACCGTCGACGTTCGCGCCGGGGCTGCCGCCGGGGCCACCCGCGCCTCCGGGACCCGGGCAGCAGCTGCCGGCCCCGTTCATCACGCCCGGTGGCACGGGAGGTAGCGGCATAGCGGGAGGTAGCCAGAATTGAGCACCATCTTCGATATCCGCAACCTGCCGCTCCGGAGGGTCATCGGAGCGCTGGTGGTGGCGCTGGCCCTGGTCGCCGGGTTCGTCGGCTGGCGGCTCTACGAGAAGTTGACCAACAACACCGTGGTCGCTTACCTCCCAGAGGCGAACGCGCTCTATTCCGGGGACAAAGTCCAGATCATGGGCGTTCGCGTGGGTTCGGTCGACAAGATCGAGCCGGCCGGCGACAAGATGAAGGTGACGTTTCACTACAGCAACAAGTACAAGGTGCCCGCCAACGCGTCCGCCGTGATCGTGAACCCCACCCTGGTGGCGTCGCGGAGCATTCAGTTGGAGCCACCCTACAAAGGTGGTCCGGTGATGGCCGACAACGCGGTCATCCCCATCGAGCGCACGCAGGTGCCGACGGAGTGGGACCAACTGCGCGAGAGCGTCGCCAACATCATCACCAAACTCGGCCCGACACCCGAGCAGCCCAAGGGCCCCTTCGGTGACCTCATCGAGGCTTTCGCCGACGGGCTGGCCGGCAAGGGCAAGCAGATCAACACCACGCTGAACAGCCTGTCGCAGGCGCTCACCGCGCTGAACGAGGGCCGTGGCGACTTCTTCGCGGTGGTGCGCAGCCTGGCGCTGTTCGTCAACGCCCTGCACAAAGACGACCAGCAGTTCGTCGCGTTGAACAAAAACCTGGCCCAGTTCACCGACAAGTTGACCGGGTCTGACCGGGACCTCGCCAATGCGATACAGCAGTTCGACGGCCTGCTCTCCACGCTGCGCCCGTTCTTGGCCAAGAACCGCGAGGTGCTCGCGCGCGACGTCGACAACCTCGCCAACCTGACCACCACGCTGGTCCAACCCGAGCCGCTGAATGGTTTGGAGACCGCCCTGCACGTCCTGCCGACGCTGGAGACGAACCTCAGCCAGATTTACCACCCGTCGCACGGCGCGGTCATGTCCATCCCGGCAATCCCGAACTTCGCGAACCCGATGCAGTTCATGTGCAGCATGATTCAGGCCGGTAGCCGGCTGGGCTATCAAGAATCCGCCGAACTGTGTGCGCAATACCTGGCGCCAATTCTCGATGCGATCAAGTTCAACTACTTGCCGTTCGGGCTGAACCTGTTCAGCACCGCCGAGACGCTACCCAAGGAAGTCGCCTACTCCGAGCCCCGGCTGCAGCCGCCGAACGGGTACAAGGACACCACGGTGCCCGGGATCTGGGTGCCCGACACCCCGTTGTCGCACCGCAACACCCAGCCCGGCTGGGTTGTCGCGCCGGGCATGCAGGGCACCCAGGTGGGGCCGATCACGGCGGGCCTGTTGACCCCCGAATCGCTGGCCGAACTGATGGGCGGCCCGGACATCGCACCCCCGCCGTCAGGGCTGCAGACCCCGCCGGGACCGCCGAATGCGTACGACGAGTACCCGGTGTTGCCGCCCATCGGCGTGCAGGCCCCGCAGGTGCCGATCCCGCCGCCGCCACCGGGACCGGGTGTGGTCCCGGGACCGGTCGCACCGACGCCCGCGCCTGCTGGACCACCGCTACCCGCGGAGGCGGCCGCATCGACAGGACCGGGCTCGTGAGGCGCGCGACGAGCGCGGTGCGCGCGTTGGGCGCTCGGGTCCGGTACCGGGCCTGGCAGGGGCTGGCTCTCCTGGGGGCTGCCGTGGCGCTGACGTCGTGCGCGAGCTGGCACGGAATCGCGAATGTGCCGATGCCCGGTGGCCCGGGCAGCGGGCCCGGCTCCTACACCGTCTACGTGCAGATGCCCGACACGCTGGCCCTGAACGACAACAGCCGGGTGCGGGTGGCCGATGTCTTTGTCGGCACGGTGCGCGCGATCGAACTGAAGAACTGGGTCGCCACGCTGACGCTACGTATGGACAAGAGCGTCAAGTTACCCAAGAACGCCACCGCCAAGATCGGGCAGACAAGCCTCCTGGGTTCTCAGCATATGGAGCTGGCCGCGCCACCCAACCCGTCCCCGGAGCTGCTGAAGGACGGCGACACCATCCCGCTGAAGAATTCGTCCGCTTACCCCACGACCGAGCAGACGCTGGCCAGTCTCGCCCTGATCTTGCGCGGAGGCGGCATCCCGAACCTCGAAGTGCTGCAGAACGAGGTCTACAACATCCTGAACGGGCGCGCCGACCAGATCCATGCCTTCCTCGGCAAGCTGGACACCTTCACCGCCCGACTCGACGAGCAACGCGATGACATCACCCGAGCCATCGATTCCACCAACCGGCTGTTGGCGTACGTGGGTCCCCGCTCGGACGTCCTGGATCGGGTCCTCACCGAATTCCCGCCGCTGATCAAACATTTCGCCGACAAACAGAACCTTTTGATCGACGCGGTTGACGCGACCGGACGGCTCAGCCAGGTTGCCGACCAATACCTGTCCGCCTCGCGGAGCGACCTGCACCAGGACCTGCTGTCGCTGCAGTGCCCGTTGCGGGAACTCGGCCGTGCCGCACCGTATCTGATCCGCGCACTCAAGCTGATCGTCGTCCGGCCATTCGACATCGACTCAGTGCCGAAGTCGTTCCGCGGCGACTACTTCAACCTGTCGCTGACGCTCGACCTGACCCTCAGCGCTGTCGACAACGCGGTCCTCACCGGGACCGGATTCTCCGGAGCGCTGCGCGCGCTCGAGCAATCGTGGGGCCGCGACCCCGAAACGATGATCCCCGACGTCCGGTACACGCCGAACCCTAACGACGCCCCGGGCGGGCCGCTGGTCGAAAGGGCGGATAGGCAATGCTGACCCGCTTCATCTGGCGCCAGCTGATCCTGTTCAGCATTCTGAGTTTGATCACCGCGATTGCGCTGGGCTGGTACTACCTGCGGATTCCCACTGCGGCAGGGATCGGCCAGTACACGCTGAAGGCGGACCTGCCCGCGTCGGGCGGTCTGTACAAGACGGCCAACGTGACTTATCGCGGTGAAACCATCGGCACGGTCACCGCCGTCGAGCCGACCGAGACGGGCGCGCGGGTGACCATGAGTATCGCCGACCGCTACAAGATCCCGATCGACGCGTCGGCGAACGTGCATTCGGTGTCGGCGGTCGGTGAGCAGTATCTGGACCTGGTGTCGGTAGGCAACCCGGGCAAATACTTCTCGCCGGGACAGACCATCACCAAGGGCACCGTGCCCACTGAGATCGGGCCGGCGCTGGACGCCGCCAACCGCGGGCTGGCCGCGCTGCCCAAGGACAAGATCGCGTCGCTGCTCGACGAAACAGCCCAAGCGGTCGGCGGATTGGGCCCCGCGCTGCAACGACTGGTCGATGCGACGCAGGCGATCGCCGGCGACTTCAAGACCAACATCCAAGATGTCAACGACATCATCCAAAACTCCGGGCCGATCATCGACAGCCAGGTCGATTCGGGTGACTCGATCGAGCGCTGGTCGCACAACCTGAACATCCTGGCCGCGCAGAGCGCGGAAAACGACCAGCACGTGCAAAGCATCCTGACCCAGGCGGCGCCGACCGCCGATCAGGTCAACGCGGTGTTCGGCGACGTCCGCGAGTCGCTGCCGCAGACACTGGCGAATCTCGAGATCGTGCTGGACATGCTCAAGCGCTACCACAAGGGCGTCGAGCAACTGCTGGTCGCCTATCCGCAGGGCGCATCGGAAGGCCAGACGGTAACGGCGCCTTTCCCGGGCTACGCTGCGCTCGGCACCTCGCTGACGATCAACCAGCCCCCGCCGTGTCTGACCGGCTTTCTCCCGGCAACTCAGTGGCGGTCTCCGGCGGATACCAGCCTGGCGCCGATGCCGTCCGGAACATATTGCAAGATCCCGCAGGACACTCCGGCCAACGCCGTGCGCGGGGCACGCAACCTTCCGTGTGTCGATGTCCCGGGTAAACGCGCCGCGACGCCGCGGGAGTGCCGCGACCCCAAACCGTACGTTCCGGCGGGCACCAACCCCTGGTACGGCGACCCGAACCAGATCCTGACCTGCCCGGCGCCCGCGGCGCGCTGCGACCAGCCGGTGAAGCCGGGTCAGGTGATACCCGCGCCATCGATCAACAACGGCATGAACCCGGCGCCCGCCGACCGAGTGGCGGGGACGCCCCCGCCGATCAGTGATGTACGCGCGGCCGGGATCGGGGACCGTGCAGTGCAACGGACAGCAGCCCAACCCGTGCGTCTACACCCCCAGCGGGCCTCCCACGGCGGTTTACAGTCCTCAGAGCGGTGAACTGGTAGGGCCCGACGGCGTCAAGTACTCGGTCGAAAATTCGAGCAAAACAGGAGACGACGGATGGAAGGACATGCTGGCGCCGCCCGGCTGAACCCCACCGACGTTGCTGACGGCTCGTCCGAAAGATGTCGCGAGATGCGTGAACTCAAGTCGGCTCCGTTATCCGTGGTGCGTTCAATCCTGCTGATTTACAGTGCTTTTCGCCTCAGTCCGGACCTGTCGCGGTCGAACTTCCCCGTCCCGCCTAACCCCACTCGTTCGCACGAAGCTCGTCGTGCAGCTTCCCCGATTCGTCGGCCGTTCCGGGCAGAACCGTTGACACTGACCGCACGTACAGTCATATACTGTGACGTGATGGCTGAGTCGGAGCGCCCGCGGCTTCGCGCACACAGCCGGTTCAACACCCCGCGGCCAGCCGGTGAACACAGAGATCGGAGCGAAATGCCGGAAGTGATTGGCCTAGGCCAACTCCGGAGTAACGCGTGTACGTATCTCGAGCGGGTTGCCGCCGGGGAGACGATCGATGTCGTCCGTCGCGGCAAGTTGGTGGCACGGATCGTGTCGGTCGGTGACTGGAGGGTGGCTCCGATCCCGGCGCGATCTGTCAAAGTCGTGGCACCGGACGCTGGTGGGTGGGTCGGGCTTGACGAACTGCGAACGCGTGCCGGGCGGTGCTTCGATCGGGTTGCGGCCGGGGAGACGATTTATGTCGTCCGTGGCGGCAGGTTACTGGCGCGGATCGTGTCGGCCGATGACTCGAGGATGACCCCGATCCCGGCGGACGCTGGTCGGCAAATCGAGCTTGACGAACTGCGAAAGCGTGCGGGGCGTTACTTCGATCAGGGTTGCGGCAGGGCAGACGATTGAGGTCATCCGTGGCGGCAAGCTGGTTGCTCGCATCGTGTCAGCCGAGGAACGACGCCCGAACCAATCGGTGATACTCCCCTTATCAGTGTCCTCATCGTGACGGCCGACGGCCCCGACACACCAGGAGGCCCGGCATCCGGACGGTCGCTGAGTTCAGCGCCGACGAACGGCCCCCGGACGCGGGACTTCCGTCCCTATCGCCGGCATCCCTCGAACTGGTCGGATTCAGGTGTGGCTCACTACCCCCCCGACAGAGCAGAACTGATGGCAATGAAGGCACCGACGCGGCCGGGAACCACAATCGTGACCCTGACGATGAATCCGGCGCTCGACATCACCACGCACACCGATCGGGTAATTCCCACCGATAAAGTGCGATGCGGGCTGCCCCGTTACGATCCCGGCGGCGGCGGAATCAACGTCGCGCGAATCGCCCATGTGCTCGGCGCGTCGGTATCGGCGATCTTTCCGGCGGGCGGCCACGCCGGCGACAAGGTGACCGATCTTGTCGCTGACTCAGGGGTGCCGGTGCAGCGGATCACCGTGGCTCACTCGACCAGGGAAAGCTTCACGGTAGACGAGAACACGCACCGGGCAGCAGTACCGGTTCGTGCTCCCAGGTCCGTCGCTCACCGATGCCGAGCAGACCGAGTGCCTCGACAAACTCAGCGCCGCGGCAGCATCCGCGGACTTCGTCGTGGCGAGCGGCAGTCTGCCGCCCGGTGTGCCTACCGACTTCTATCAGCGGGTCGCCGACATCTGTCGCGAGCGCGGTGCGCTGCTGATTCTCGACACCTCCGGGGCCGGACTGCGACATATCTCTTCCGGCGTCTTTCTGCTCAAGCCGAGCGTGCGAGAACTACGCGAATGTTTCGGACGGGCACTCATCACCGAGTCAGAGCAGCTCGCCGCGGCGCACGAACTCGTCGACCGCGGCTGCGCTCAGTTCGTCGTCGTGTCACTAGGGTCCAAGGGCGCTCTGCTTGCCACACCGACTGGCAGCCAACGTTATTCGCCGGTAACGGTGCCCTCCGGCAGCGGCGTGGGCGCCGGCGACGCCATGACTGCCGGCATCACCGTGGGCCTTAGCCCGCGGCTGGCAACTCGACAAGGCGGTGCGGCTGGGCATCGCAGCCGGTGCAGCCATGCTGCTGACTCCCGGCACCGCGCACTGCACCCGTGAAGATGTCGAGAGGTTCTTCGAGATCGCCGCCGACCCAGAAGATATCGACGGCGACCCAATCGTCGTCCGCTCAGCAAGGACATCACCATGACGCTGTCGGTCACCGTCGACCCGCGCTACCACGACGCCGTGATCTTCAACCTCGACGCTGTGTTGACCGACACTGATGGTGTTCTGATCGAGTCGACGATCAACCTGGTGCGAAAGTTGCTCGACGTCGGGGTCGGCACGGCGGTCTATTTGTTGCGCCCGGGCGGTCAACAGCTCTTGAAATCCGCAGGGATTGATGACCTTTTCGGTGTCTGCGTCGATGGCATCCCTGCCGCGTTCCTCGTCGAAGCCACTCGCCGACTCGGTGTGCGTCCGCAACGGTCTGTCGTCGTCGACGACGCCGGTGCCGGGATGGCGGCGGCCCAGCGACGGCGGTTTCGCACTCGTCATCGGTGTCGACCGCTCCGGGAATCCCGACAGACTACTGAGCTGCGGCGCCGACGTCGTGGTTGCGGACCTCGAGGACGTCGCTGTTCGCACGGGTGACAGGCGGATCTCCGCGCTCCCCGATGCGGTGGAGTCATACGGTCAGATCATCGGTGTCCTGGGCGCCCGAGAGCCAATGTTGTTCTTCGATTACGACGGAACGTTGTCCCCCATCGTTGCCGATCCCGGCGCCGCCGCCCTCGTGGACGGAGCGGAGAAGGCGCTGGAAAGCTTGGCGTCGCAATGCCCGGTCGCCATCCTGAGCGGCCGCGACCTCGCCGATATCCGCACCCGGGTACCAATACCGGGTATCTGGTACGCGGGCAGCCACGGCTTTGAGCTGACCGGACCGGACGGCACCTATCACCGAAACGAAGCGGCCGCCGCCGCCGTCGGTGTCCTCGAGCGGGCGGCGGCCGAGTTAGGCAAGAGCCTGGCGGAGATTCCCGGAGTACGGGTGGAACACAAGCGTTTCGCCGTCGCGGTTCACTACCGCGAGGTCGCACCGGAGCACATCGGCGAGATCGTCTCGGCCACACACAAGCTCGGACAGCGAGATGGCCTACGCGTGACGAATGGGCGCATGCTCGTCGAGCTGCGGCCTGACATCGACTGGAACAAAGGGACCACGCTGGCCTGGATTCGCGATCGCATCGACGCGACGGGTTCCCTGCTGCCGATCTACATCGGCGACGACCTCACCGACGAAGACGCTTTCGACGCAGTCCAATTCGACGGCATCGGGATCGTGGTGCGCCACGACGAGGATGGCGACCGAAAGACGGCCGCCCGTTTCGCTCTGCAGAGTCCCGACGAGGTGCGGGAGTTCGTGCAGCGCGGATCGAATTGGCTGGCGAACAAACACGAGACATCCTCCAAGGCTTGGGATTTCACCTATGAGGGGTATGACCCGCAGAGCGAGAAGCTTCGTGAGTCGTTGTGCACGGTGGGAAATGGCTACTTCGCCACCCGGGGCGCGGCGCCCGAATCGAAGGCCGACCAGGTGCACTATCCGGGCACCTATGCCGCCGGGGTTTACAACCGTCTCGTCGACGACGTATCGGGCACCGCGGTCGACAACGAGAGTTTGGTCAACCTGCCTAACTGGCTTGCCCTGACCTTCCGGGTCGACGGCGGCAGCTGGTTCGACATCGACGCGGTCGAGGTGCTGTCCTACCGGCAGACCCTCGACCTTCGCGGCGCGATACTGACCAGGGCGGTGCGCTTCCGTGACGACGCCGGACGCACCAGTTCGCTGACCCAGCAACGATTCGCCGCGATGCACTTGCCCCACGTCGGCGCCCTGCAGACGACGATCGTCGCCGAGGACTGGTCCGGGACAATCGAGATTCGCTCAACGCTGGACGGCAACGTGACGAACTCCCTGGTCGAGCGGTACCGGGACTTGGCCAACGATCATCTTGGGTTGGTGGAAAAGCGGGAGATCTCAGATAATTCTGTGCTGCTGACAGTTCAGACGACGCAGTCGCGCATTCCCATTGCCATGGCGGCGCGAAGCATCGTGTGGCGGGACGGGACTCCCGTCCCGGCCACCTACCACCTGGTCGACCAGGCAGCCGAAATCGGTCACGACATCGCCGTCGAGGTGTCGGTCGGTGACGAGTTGACCGTGGAGAAGATCGTGACCGTCTTCACCGGACGCGATGCCGCGACGTCCGAACCCGCTGTCGATGCCCAGCGCTGGCTGAGCCGACTCGGCCGGTTCGCCGAGTTGCGCGACGGGCACCTGAATGCCTGGGTACATCTGTGGGAGCGCCTGTCCATCGAGTTCGAAGACTTCACCGACGAATCACGCATCCTGCGACTGCATCTAATGCATCTTCTGCAGACGGTTTCGCCCAACAGTTGCGACCTCGATGTCGGGGTACCGGCCCGCGGACTGCACGGTGAGGCATATCGCGGGCACATCTTCTGGGACGAGCTGTTCATCTTCCCGGTACTGAATTTGCGGCTGCCTATGATCACCCGGTCGCTGCTGGGATACCGCTACCGGCGCCTGCCCGAGGCACGTCACGCCGCCCAGGCGGCCGGCTACTCCGGTGCGATGTTCCCGTGGCAATCCGGCAGCGATGGACGCGAGGAAAGCCAACGCCTGCATCTCAATCCGCGCAGCGGCCGGTGGAACCCCGACGGGAGCGCTCGTGCGCACCACATCGGCATCGCCGTCGCCTACAGCGCGTGGAAGTTTTATCAAGTCACCGCAGATCTCGCCTACCTGATCGACTATGGCGCGGAGCTGCTGGCCGAGATCGCACGCTTCTGGGTAAGCAGGGCCAGCTACGACCAGGAACGCGAACGCTACAGCATCCGGGGCGTCATCGGGCCCGATGAATTCCACTCGGGCTACCCCGACGCGCCGTACGACGGCATCGACAACAACGCCTACACCAACGTGATGGCGGTCTGGGTGATCA
>CAWFIR010000012.1:0-119896 GCA_963815995.1 uncultured Actinomycetota bacterium | reverse complement strand
CGGCGAGCAGATTCGCCGTCGCGCCGCCGAACCGATCGACGAATCGGAGACCACGATCCATGCGACCTTGAGCATCGGTGCCACCATCGCCGTCCCCGGCGAGTCCGTCACCTCGATCACGGCCCGGGCCGACGCGGCGATGTACCGGGCGAAGTCACGCGACAGGAACACCGTCATCCAGGTCGAACCAACCCGGCGACCACGCCCTACAGTCCGGTAACGGTCGCGCGAACTCGGCGTTTGACGGTCCCACAAAGGCGAACGTGCTGCCGGGCTTAGACGCACTGAGCAGTTCGGCACGGGGGCCATATCGCTGGATCAGCCGCAATAGATCGGTTCCCTCGTCAACCTCGTGCTGCTTCCCATCCTGCGCCACCTTCCGTCTAGATCCGAAGCAGCACCGCTCAACGGCCGCTGCGCCGAGCGGCTCGCCACGCCGGCCGAAGACAGCCCTTGACGCCGTCAAGACCCGAGAACGAAACCGCAGGTAACGAGCGGCACTGAACGGGAACGAGACTTAACGAAACAGCAGTTCAGACGCTAAAAGCCCTGGTAGAGCGGCGGGTTCGATTCCCGGCAGCTCCACAGGAGAGTAAGCAGTTTGGTAGATGTCGGGATGCTTTGATTTGTCTGTTGTTTACGGCGGCAATACGATCCGGCGGCCTGGCCCAGGATGATCTGCTGGCCGCCGGGCGGCTGGTACTCCGGTGGGCCCGTAGACGCCGTACACCGGGTCGGTCGGGCCCGCCCCGACGTAAATGTCGTTGATCCAGCCCGTGGACAAGGTGTACACGGCCGCGGTGTTGCCTGGCGGGGAGAACTGGGTCACCAGCTGGGAGACGAAGTCGATGAGGGGCTTTCCGCCCAGCATCGAGTCGACATGCGAGCCGTTGACAAGCTCGACCCCGACGAACTGATCCGGGTACAGACTCACCAGTTCGTTCGTGGTGGCACCGAAAGCGTTCCACGCCTGGGCGGCGCGGCCACCACATAGTCGGGGATATCCAACGTCTTCAGCTCGGCTATCGAAGCCGCGAAGCCCGAGGAACTGGTTGAGACCCCGTCGAACATCACCACACCGAGAAGGTGATTGTCGGTGGGGTTCGGCCCAAGGTCTGCCACGTAATCGCCGCCGGCGGCCGTGGCGAGGCCACCGCCGGCGGAGTGTCCGGTCATCATGAAATCCACCGGCAGCGTGCCCAGGTAACCGGCTTGGTTCGCGCTGATGTTCAGCGACGTCTCGCTGCCCAGGAACAACGAGGCCACGGCCTGCTGCATCGGCTCGCCGTTCAGCCAGGCGCCGAACGGCAAAGGAATCGACGACAGGGTGGGAACGACGACGATGCTGTCGGTGTGCTGCGCCAGCTGGGTGGCCAGGTCGTTGTAGAACCAACCTATTGCCCCGAAGCCGTGCTGCAGGTAGATGACACCGTCGGCCTGTACCGAACCGTTCGCCTCGGTCGGGAAGTACCAGTGCGTGGGGGCGGCGTAGCCAAAGGGACCAACGGGAATTTTCAGGAGAGAGAACCCCTCCTTGACCCGGTGACCCCGTTGGTGGCCGCGGCGGTGGCATCATTGCCGCCGTTACCGAACAACAGCCCCCCAGCTTGACCATCGGTCTGCGCCATCGTGCCGCCTCCGACGCCATCAGCGCCGTTACACATCAGCCCGCACGCACCGGCGGTCGGATCGACCCTGGGCAAACCACGCGTTAAGCGAGCTGTCGACCTGCTGACCCAACGCGCTGTTAATCCAGTCCTGCTCCAGCCCCTGCAGCCACGTGTCAGCAGGACTGGCCGCCGCCCCCAGGCCCAGGTTGGCGGCATCAGCGGCATGCGAGCCAGCAGCGCCCAGATCCAGCGCGGCGGTGGCGTCGATACCCGACACGGCATCGGTCAGCCCGGTCAGCGCCTGCTGCAGCGGCTGGATGATCGGATCGAGGATCACGTCGAAAACATCGGCCTTGGCCGGCGGCGCGGTCGCCAGCGGGCTCAAGCCGAACGCCAAAAACGCTGCAGCACTTGCCGATAGGCCCAGCACCCGCCGGCGACGCGCCTTGGCGCTTGGTGACAGACGATTCGGCTTCGTGTGCCGACCAGCCATAGTTCCACCCTCGCTTCTTGGGCGTCCTGCAGGTGCTTCAGGGGCCTGGCATTTTTCAGGTCCTGTTAAGGTAATCCTCACGTGTTAAATAAAGAAGCTGAATCGAGGAATTTTCCAGGAGATTTCCGGCAGATGTCAGCGGGCTTGGTGCCTGCTCGATACGCCTCTGTCCACTTCGCCGACCGACCCGCGACGAGGGCTCCAATGTCTTGTCATTCTTCATGGGTAGGGTTTCCGGTCTGACACGGCCTTCTGAAGCCAATCAACGACTTTCGATCAATCGTACCGGTCGCAAGCGAGGGACGAGCCAGGAAACCGGATAACCTGGTGGCTCTCACCTCGCTCGAGATGTTGGGGTCGAGCCTCAGTGGACGAATGGTCGTACCTGTATCGCGCCACCAAGCCCAACCCCCTAAGTGCGCGGCGACATACTCAGCGAGCGTGCCTGCGAGCGGTCCATCATGACCGATGACCCGAGACGGCATCGATGAGCGATGCCGCTGAGCGGCTCATCCAGGCATTGCGCGACCTCATCAACCCAGCCCCCGCTGCAACCCAAGCCGCTGCAACCCGAGATCGGCGTCGTCGGCGGTAACCCACCACCGTTATTGGCCCATCGCTTGAGCGATGAGCGTCGTCGCCGCCTTGCGTGCGTGTGTCCAGGGAGCGGGGTCGTCGAGCGAAGTCGATAAGGCGGCAGCACCTTCGTACAGAAGGCCGATTTGGTTGCCCAGCAGTGTGGGGTTGGCCGCTCCGGCCTGCCGGGCCAGCGTGATCAGGCCCTTGATGTAGGCGCGCTTGTGTTCGTGGACGATGTCGTGAATTTCCGGCATGTCCTCGGGCGCCTCCACGGCGGCATTGTGGAAGGGACAGCCGCGCATCTGCCCGTCCGGTGAAGGGGTCTCGAATAGCGCGAGTATGCGCTCGCGCGGTGTGCGGTTGGCGGCGTCCAGGCCGGGCCGGATGGGGTCACCGACGCCTTGCTGAATGCAACGCAGGTACTCCTCGACGACGGCCGCTTTACTCGGAAAGTGTTGGTAGAGAGTTCGTTTGGATACCGACGCTTCGCCGGCGAGTCGCTCGACACCGGTGGCGTTGATGCCCTCTCGGTAGAACAGGTCGGTGGCCGTGTTGAGGATGCGCTGTCGTGCGCCGCGGCCGCCGCGCCCATCGGTGGACGCTTGCCTCACGCTGGGTGGTCATAGCCCAAGCATACCGATCGGTTTACATCGTGCGCAAAGGCGTGTAGCGTCGGCGGGAAGTTAGTACACCGATCGGTATACAAGGAGTGAGCATGAGGCCGCAAAGTAGCGACAGTCGGCGACGATTGCAATGGACGCTCGGGGTGCTCGCGGCGATACCCGTGGCGAGCGCAGCCGGTGAGATCCTTCGAGGCCCGCAGGGGGTGCCGGGCGGCTCACCCGATGTGATACCGACCGTGGACAGTTCTCTCCGATACGCCAACGTGTTCAAATTCGCGGTCGGACCTGTCATCTGGTCTCAACTCGGACGCGTCGAGCGTTCGCCGGCCTTGTCTTTCGCGGCGACAACCATCGCCATTGGCGGCCTCGCGCGGCTGAGGTCATGGCAGCAACGCGGGCGTCCGCACCCCGTCACCGTGGGAGCGGTCGCCCTCGAGACCATCGGAGTGCCGATCCTGCTCGGCTGGCAGCGGCGCGTTTCTGCGCAGGCGGTGTGAACAGATGCCTTCCGTACTGGTTACCGGCGCAGGCAGAGGAATCGGTCTGGCGATCACCGAGCGCATGAGCGCGCGAGGCTGGAACGTCTACGCCACCGCTCGATCCGACGCCGCCCTCAACAGCCTCGACCGCTTGCCCAACGTTCACGCGATCGGGCTCGACATCACCGACCGGTCCGCGATTGCAGCACTTCCCGATCAGCTTCCCGCTGAGCTGAACGGCGTCGTCAACAACGCCGGCATCATCGTCAACGGGCCGGTCGAGGGGTTATCCCTTGATGATCTGACACAGCAACTCGACATCAACGTCGTCTCGCAGATCGCAGTGACGCAGGCGGTGCTGCCGAAAATCCGTAACGCCCGGGGGCGGGTGGTATTCATGTCGTCGGTCAGTGGATTGTTCACCACACCGGGCACCGGCGCCTACAACGCATCGAAGTACGCGATCGAGTCCCTGGCCGATGCGCTCCGTATTGAGTTGCGTCCGTGGCGCATTCCCGTGTCACTCATCGAGCCAGGGCCGATCCGTACCGACATGTGGGCTGACGCGCTCGACGACTACGACCATATGACCAAACAACTCAGTGACGAGCATCGCCGACTGTATGCGTCGCACCTCGCGGGGAGTCGCAAGCTGATGGGACGTCTGCAAAAACTTGCTGCCGATCCCAAGAAGGTCACGAAGGCCGTTGATCACGCACTGACATCGAGGCGTCCGAAACGTCGCTATCTGCTAGATATCGTCAGTCGCGCCCAAAAAACCGTCGTCGCAATCACGCCGACCGCGGTCAACGACGCGGTTCTGGCAGCGGCAACCACATCGAGATAACTATCAACGCTTTTCATCAGAGTTGCGCCTTATCCCGGCCAACGCCAAAGGTGTTGAATTACAGCCGATGTCGCTGATTGGCGTTCCTTGCGCCCCACATCGCATGCTGCGCATAATTGGGCGCTCGAAACGGGCGCAACTTGGCGTTCTCAGTCGAGCGACTGGCTGGGCACATTTTGGGCACACTCAGTGTGCACAGAGCCAATTCTGGTGAATCACATTCGGTGTCGTTTCGCAGCTCAGTGCCGGTTCGGCTCAGAGACCAGCATCCCGAAATGGGTTCGATTCCGGGCAGCTCCACCGAGAAAATGCTGGCCAGGCCGAAAGGCTTGGCCTGTCTTCGTTGCGGCCAACGCGCCGTCACCGGCCACGTTCGCCCTCGAAGCTTCAAAATGTGAGGTGTGGGTTCTCGGTTAATCGTCAATGAATTTGATTGCAGTAGAGGCGAACTCGTGGTGGTACTGGAAGATCGCACCGTGGCCGGAGTCGGGGTAGATGGTGAGTTGCGAGCCGGCGATCCGCCGGTGCATGTCTTCGGAGAGGCCGCTGGGGACCATGCGGTCGTTGTCGCCGTTCGCGATCAATGTCGGCTGGGTGATCGCCGACAGGTCGGCAGGTGTTGAGCGGCCCCAACGTTTGATCGCTTTGAGTTGGGTTCGGAACGCCTTCACCGTGATCGGCTTGTCTCGATCCTCGGTGCGTTCTTCCAGGCGCTCGACGAATGCGCGTGCGGCACGTTTGCCGATGTCGTTGCGGTTGAAGAACAAAAACTCCTTGGGGTCCTGACGGGAAAGGGTGGCACGCAACGTGTCGTAGTAAGTGGTTCCGGCGACCTTGTCGATTCCTTTTCCGCCTGCGGGTCCGGTTCCGGTGAGGATCAGCTTGCGGACGAGTTCAGGGTGTTTGATCACCAGTGCCTGGGCGACCATCCCGCCGAGGGAGAAGGAGAAGATGTCGACCGTGTCGAAACCGAGCGCGGTGATGAACGTGTAGGCATCGTCGGCCATCGCCTCGACGGTGTCTGGCACGGTCCCGGTGGAGGCTCCCACGCCGCGGTTGTCGAAAGCGATGACGTGATGATGCTCTGCGATCGGATCGATGATCCGGGGATCCCAGTTGTCCAGCGTGGCGGCGAGGTGGACGAAGAAGATGACGGGAACCCCGCCCTTCGGTCCGAGTTCGCGGTAGGCGTAGGTGACACCCGCTGCGGTGACAGTGCGTGACGGCGCATGCCTGTACGAGGTGATTGCGTCGTTGTGCTGACCCTGATCTGTGTTCATGACGTTCTCCTGATGGTGTCTGAAAGCTCGATTTCTCGCTGAGGAATTGCAGCGCGTCGGATAAGAAGGTTTGGTGGTGCTGGAACACGCCGCCGTGTCCCGAGTTGGGGTAGATCTTCAGTCGGGCGTTCGGTAGTCGGCGTGCCATGTCGGCCGAGTGGCTGCTCTCGACCATGAGGTCGTGGTCCCCATTTGCGACGAAGACGGGCTGGGTGATGAGTGACAGGTCGTCGGGTCGGCTCAGCCCGGCGTGCCGGATGGCTTTGAGCTGAGCGATACGGGCTTGCATGGAGATTCGTTTGTCACGGTCCTGGGTTCGCTCCTTGAGTCGGTTGAGGTAGTCCGATGCGGCGCGTTTGCCCTCGGCGGTGCGGGGAAAGAACAGGAAGTTCCTGGGATCGCTGAACGTCAGGCCCGCTTTGAGGTATGCGATGCCGACGATCGTTGGCCATTTTGTCGATGCCGCCGCCGCCGCGCGGACCCGTGCCGGCGAGGATCATGCGTCGCACGAGTTCCGGTGCTTGTAGGGCGACCATCTGGGCGACCCCGCCGCCGAGCGAAAACCCGAATAGGTCAACCCTTTCGAGGCCCAATGCGCGAATAAAGGCGATCGCGTCGGCGCCCATCTGCTCGACCGTGGGTGGCACCGATGAGCCCGTCCCGCCGACACCGCGATTGTCGAAGGCGATCACGCGATGGTGCGCGGCGATACCGTCAATGATTCGCGGGTCCCAGTCGTCGAGGACCGCCGTCAGATGGTGCAGGAATACAACCGGAACGTCTGTGCCAGAGCCGAGTTCGCGGTAAGCGAACTCGACGCCGCCGACGTCGACTTTGCGAGTCGGAGTTTCTTTCCACGTAGCCATTTCTTGCCTTTCGATTCGATCGTGCGTCCTCGCAGGGACATTGGGAGGTTTGGTTGTCACAGTGCGGTGCGGGATCGCGCGTCGAGTTGGGACAAGGCGGCCAGGGTCCGCCGGTCGCGAGCCAGATGCGAATCCATGGCTGGGGCGATGAGCCCCCGCAGCGCCGATATGGGCTTCCACCGGGACGGCTCCATGATGCGCGGCGAACGATGTGCGAGGCCGTCGGCGATTGCTGTCGCGGCGGTGTCGGGCTGAAGGCGTTTGAGAAAGGCCCGCGGCAGGGTCGCGAGCAGTTCGTCCACGACCGGATCGTTATCGACTCCGTGCTTGATCATGTTGGTTTCGATGAGTGAGAAGTAGGCGATCGTGGTCGAGACGCCGTGCGCGGCGAGTTCCACACGCAGTCCGCGGCCGAGTTGCTCGACGGCCGCTTTGCTCATGGCATAGGGAATCGTGCCCATTCCGTTGAGAAACGCGAACACGGAACTGATCAGGACGAATTGGCCGCGGTGAGCGATGACTTGATCCATGGCCGCCTGGATGGTGTTGACGACGCCGCGAGACGTTGACCGCGAGCACGGACTCAATCGACGGCGTCGGTGTGTTGCGCAATGTTGCGGCGCGAGACAGGATGCCGGCGTTGGCGATTGCGACGTCAACCCGCCCGAAGCGGTCGACGACATCGGCGACGGCGACGTCGAGAGCGTCGCGAGAACACACGTCGGCGATCGTGCCCATGGCCGAGAGTGACGACATACGCGAGGCGATCTGTGGCGTCTCGGGATCAACGTCCACGAGCGCCACTTTCGCGCCACGGCCGATGAGTTCCCGGGCGGTAGCGCTGCCGATTCCGCCGGTTCCGCCGGTGATGAGCACGACCTTCCCGCGCAGGTCGTAAGCCTGACGTGTCATCGCGTATCTCCGTTCTTCCTCGCTGTAGCTCCTATTGGCGTACGATCGTAATATTACGACTGTAAGGCAATCGGGTATGATTGGCAAGGACGACTTTCAGGTGACGACGGAGGACGTGAGCTGTGGCGAGGTACGACGCGGAACACAAAGCCGAAACACGGCGGAGAATCATCGAGACCGCCGGTCGACGTCTCAAGCAGGACGGCATCGACGGTTCAGGTGTCGCTGCGCTCATGACTGACGCGGGGCTGACCAATGGCGCGTTCTACGCGCACTTCGGGTCCAAGGACGATCTCGTGGCCAACGTCGTGGCCGATCAACTAGCCACCCAGTGCGCCGTCCTCGACTCGCTACCCGAGGGCCGGGCGGCACTGGAGGAATTCATATGCGACTACCTCGCCCCACGTCATCGCGATCACCCGAGCACGGGTTGCCCGTCGGCTGCCCTGCTCGATGAGATTGGCCGCTGCGATGACGCCGTCCGGGATTCCTACACCGAGGGAATGCAATCCATCGTCGACGTGATTGCGGCGCACTTGTCTCCGCATCGACCCGTCCGCCGCACGCACCAGGGCGATCGGGCTGTTCACGCTCCTTGTCGCCACCCTTCAACTCGCACGCGCCGTCTCCGACCCGAAACTCTCAGACGACATCCTCGAATCAGGCATTCGCAATGCACAGATTCTTCTGGACTGTGAGGAGTTGTAGTCGGTTCGCCGGAGATGCCAAGCGCGCCAGCGGGAGTCGGGCGCGCTTCGCGGCTGGACCGTTAGATCGGCGGGAACCTAGGCTTGCGTTTCCACTATAACGAAGTTACATTCGTCCGATGCGCCGCAAACTATCGGGTCAAAAGCTGGTTATCACCGGAGCGGCACGTGGCATCGGGGAGAAGGTCGCACGTGTTGCCGCCGCCCGGGGTGCTCAGCTGGCGCTGATCGGACTTGAGCCCGATCGGTTGCGTACCCTCGCCGATGACCTGGGCCCCGGCGCGTCGTGGTGGGAGGCCGATGTGCGCGACGCGGCCGCTCTGCGGTCGGCGATCGATGCTTGCGCCGAGACGATGGGTGGTATCGACATCGTCGTCGCCAATGCTGGGGTTGTGGCCTATGGGACGGTGCGCCAGATGGACCCGGCGTCATTTGAGCGAGTAGTGGACATCAACCTCAACGGTGTGTACCGCACCCTCAAGTACGTGACGCCGCATATGGAGCGCAGTCGCGGCCATGTCGCCGTCATAGCGTCGGCGATATCGTTCACGCCGCTGGCCGGTATGGCCTCATACGCCGCGAGCAAGGCCGGAGTCGAAATGCTCGCCCTGGCCTATCGCCAGGAGGTGGCGCACCTCGGCGTCACGGTCGGGCTTGTGCATCCCTCGTGGATCGATACGGACCTCGTCCGAGGCGCCGAGGCGGACCTTCCCTCCTTCCAAGACCTACGCAAACGGCTGCCGTACCCGGGCAACGTGACGACGAGCGTCGACCGGGCAGCTGCCGCGATCGTCGATGGACTCGAGCGCCGGCGCAGCCGGGTGTACGTTCCGCGCGCGGTTATCGTCGCCAACTGGGCTAAGGCAGCGCTGAATTCGCCGGCGGCATGGCCGTGGATGAGGCGCTTTGCCGCTGACGTGGTTCCGGTCCTCGAAAGGGAGTGCGAGGCATTGGGGAGGCACGACCAACTCGTGCCAGTCGTCAACGGCTCCGCTTGCGAGACCGGGTTGCCCGAGTCGCCCGGCGCTTGTCTGCCCGCGTGATCGAGTTGTAAAGGCCCGCAGCCGCCTCGTGCGAGGCTTGGGCTCGCTCGCGGGTATCACCCAGCCCCACAGATAGATTCACACCCAGCGGCAGCAGCACCTGCCTGACCGGGTCATCGAAGCCGGCAAAGGTCTCCGCTAACTCGAGGGTGATGAAGCCGTGCACGAAGCTCCACAACTGAGCAGCTACACCCTCAGCTTCTTGTTCGTTGACCCTGCCTGAGCTGACAAGCCGTTCGCACGCTTTCGCAACATGAGCGTAAGCGGCTCGGAAGGCCGAAGAGCGACCGCTAAAACGAACATCAGTATCCCGCAACGGCCGGTACGTAGCACGGGTCGACAGCCCAAACATCAGGTCATACAAATGGGGGTTCTCCCGGGCGACCCGCCGACACGTCAACGCCTGGACAGCCAGATCGGTGATCGGATCCTCCGTCGCCGGCAACCGAGAAAACGCGTCGTCGAGCTCCTTGAAGCCATAGTCGACGACGGCGCTGGTGAGCTCAGGAATCCCACCGAAGTGGTGGTAGACCACCATCGTCGACAGCCCGGCCGCCGACGCCACCGTGCGCGCCTTAATAGCGGAGGGGCCCTGCTCGGCCAGTAGACGGATCGTGGCTTGAATGAGCCGTTCCGCACACCATCCGGTGTCGGGCTCTCTGACTTGTCCAGCATGCTTTCCACCGATTCCACATCCGCCCCGTCCGCAGAGGTGACAGACGAGGGTGACTGTTGCCATTGTCGTGTAACTTCGTTATAGTACCGTATAACTTCGTTACAACAGCAGTGGAAGGACCACCATGAGCGGCCACCTTGGGATCGAGGATCGCGGAGCCGTGCTGATCGTTCGGGTCGACGGCGGACAGCACAGCCTGTTCGGCCTCGACATCGCCAACGAGCTCGAAGAGTTGGTGGACCGCGTCGACCGTGATCCAAGCGTGCACGCCGTCGTGTTCACCGGGGCGCGTCCCGGCCGGTTCGTCAGCCATGCTGACGTGCGGTGGCTGCAAGAGGAGGGCGCTGCGGTCCCTCCGTTGGGTCGACGCGGCGCCTCCGCTGTGGCGCGCATCGCCCGGGGGCAGCGCCCGTGTCCCAGAGCCGGTGGTGCGTAGGACGCCGCTGCGGGGCGCCGTCCAGCTCGACCGCCTGCACGCGACGTTTTTGCGGATGAACGCCAGCGGCGTCATCTTCGTTGCCGCCCTTAACGGTTCGGCGCTGGGCCTGGGCGCGGAGTTCGCCTGGGCATGCGATCTGCGGGTCATGGCCGACGGGGAGTTCTTCATTGGCCAGCCCGAAGTGCTCCTGGGAATTAATCCAGGCGGTGGTGGCACCCAGCGACTGACCCGCCTGATCGGTACCCACCGATCCTTGGTCGCCATCCTCGAGGGCAAGCCGTTCACGCCCGCGCAGGCGCTGGCGAACGGGGCCGTCGACGAGGTCGTGGCGCCCGACGACGTCGTTACCCGCGCGACCGAACTTGCCGATTACTTCGGCAAGCGGACCAAAGGGGCAGTCGCGGCGATCAAAAGGTCGGTGTACTTCGGCGGCTCGATGTCGCTGTCGGAAGGCTTGCACGTCGAGCGCACCGAGTTTCTCCAGCACCGATCAGTCCAATGACGGTCAGGAACTGATGCTCGACTACCTCGCGACCACGGAGGCCACCGGCGAGCTACCCCTTTACCGACGGGGACACTTACGCGCGAGCGCTCGAAGTCGGGCCGGGTGCCCGGGCAGGCTCGACCAACGGCGCCGTGAGCCGGTCATGACACGCTGCAGAACCCCCAACCCGTCACGACGTCTCGTTCGCCTCCGGCGAGGACACTTGCGCCGCATGGCTTTACATGCCCACCGGCGTCACCGCGCCGCCCGTGGTCATCCTCGGGCATGGCCTCGGCGCCACCCGCGAGATGCGTTTGGATGCCTTCGCCGAGCGGTTCGCACAGGCCGGTATCGCCGCCTTGGCCTTCACCTATCGGCACTTCGGCGACAGCGGCGGCCAACCCCGCCAGCTCTTGTCGATCAAACGACAGCTCGCCGACTGGGATGCGGCCATCGCCTGGGTGAAGAATCGTCGATGACCTCGACGGCACACGCATTGCGGTCTGGGGCAGTTCCTTTGGCGGCGGCCACGCTATCACCGTCGCCTCACGCCACCCCGAACTGAAAGCGGCGGTGGCCCAGTGCCCGTTCACCGACGGTTTGGCCTCCGCACTTGCACTTGGCCCGGCTGCATCCCTCAAGGTGTTGCCCACTGTTGCAAAGGATTTCGCCTCGATAGTCGGCCGCCGCACGCCCACGATGATTCCCCTCGCCGGGCCGCCCGGTTCGATCGCCCTGATGAACGCCCCGGACGCTGTTCCGGGTTACGAGGCGTTACTGCCGGCCGACACGACATTCCGGAACGAGGTGGCGGCGCGGGTGGCTCCGACCATCATGGCCTACCGGCCCGGGCGTGCGGCGAAGAAAATCAACTTCCCCATCCTGTTCTGCGTCAGCAATACCGACACCGTCACGCCACCGACCCAAACGCTGCGCTATGCGCGCACCGCACCCCGGGGCGAGATCAAACGCTACGACGCCGGCCATTTCGACTTCTACCTCGGCGAGGCCTTCGAAGCGCTGGTACACGACCAGGTCGAGTTTCTCACCC
The DNA here is from genome assembly GCA_963815995.1 of uncultured Actinomycetota bacterium. GTDB lineage: Bacteria > Actinomycetota > Actinomycetes > Mycobacteriales > Mycobacteriaceae > Mycobacterium. The sequence continues at coordinate 107,807 of CAWFIR010000012.1, read as the reverse complement.
GCCACCTGCACCCGGCCCAACTGCGGGCAGCCCACGCCGCGGCGCATCACTCAATAACTACTAGGAGAGAACCACATGAGCGACACCACGCACACCATCAGCCAGATACGGCTCGGCGGAGGCAAACGATGAAAGCATTCGTTGTCAGTCGGTATGGGAAAGCGAACAGTGTTGAGGCTGTTGAACTTCCCGAGCCCGAACTGGGGGACAGTGACGTCTTGATCCAGATTCACGCCGCCAGCGTCAATCCCTTGGATCTCAAGATTAGAAATGGCGAGCTCAAACCCCTTCTGCCGTACAAGTTGCCACTGGTGCTGGGCAACGATCTCGCCGGCGTCGTCGTTAAGGCTGGACGAAATGTGCAGCGGTTCAAACCGGGTGACGAGGTCTACGCGAAGCCCGACAAGGATCGGATAGGCGCCTTCGCGGAGTTTATCGCCATCAGTGAGAACGACGTCGCGAAAAAGCCGCATCGACTGGACATGGAACAAGCAGCTTCGATACCTCTCGTCGGTCTGACCGCTTGGCAAGCGCTGGTAGAAAAAGCGAAGCTGCGACCGGGACAGAAGGTGCTCATCCACGCCGGTTCCGGAGGTCTTGGAACGATCGCGATTCAACTCGCAAAGCATCTCGGGGCCACCGTCGCCACCACCACGAGCACTGCGAACGTTGAGTGGGTGAAGCGCCTAGGAGCCGATGTCGTCATCGACTACAGGAGTAATGACTTCGAAACCGTCCTTCATGATTACGACGTTGTCATTGACACCCAGGGCGGTCAGACACTCGAAAAGTCCCTCCGGGTGCTCAAACCCGGCGGAAAAGTCATCTCGGTGGCCGGGCCGCCCGAGCCCGATTTCGCCAAGGAGTTCGGGGCGAACTGGTTCTTGATACAGGCGATGCGTGCTCTGAGCTTCCAGATCAGACGGAAAGCTAAACGCCGTGGGGTCACCTACTCGTTCTTGTTCATGAGAGCAAGTGGAGACCAATTACGCGAGCTCGGCTCCCTCATCGATTCCGGTGTCATACGTCCCGTTGTTGATCGGATCTTTCCCTTCCAATCGACTACGGATGCCCTGGCCTACGTCGAGAAGGGGCGCGCTAAGGGCAAGGTGGTCATAAAGATCAGATGAGAGGTTCTCGACGCGGGGAGACGAAACAAAGCCCTGGTGTTGATGACATGTTGATGCCATCAACATCTTCGGTGTATCCGCAGGTCGATTTCGCGTCGTCTCGCGTCGTTTCGCGTGCTTGAATCTGAGGTTTCCCAGCTCAAGGCAATTTTGCGCCTGGTTCGATTCCCGGCAGCTCCACCGAAAAGACAGGCCACGCCAAAAGGCGCGGCCTGTCTTCGTTGTGGCCACCGCGCCCTCGCCGGCACGTTCGCCCTCGAAGCCTCAAAATGTGAGGTACGGGTTCTCGGTCAATCGTCAATGAATTTGGTTGCGGTAGACGCGAACTCGTGTGGTACTGGAAGATCGCGCCGTGGCCGGAGTCGGGGTAGATGGTGAGTTGCGAGCCGGCGATCCGCCGGTGCATGTCTTCGGAGAGCACGCTGGGGACCATGCGGTCGTGGTCGCCGTTTGCGACGAGGACGGGCTGGGTGATGACCGACAGGTCGTCGGGTTGGCTCAGCCCGGCGCGCCGGATGGCTTTGAGCTGAGCGATGCGGGCTTGCAACGAGATTCGTCCGTCGCGGTCCTGGGTCCGTTCCTTGAGTCGAGTGAGATAGTCCGATGCCGCGCGCTTGCCCTCGACGGTCCGGGGAAAGAACAGGAAGTTCCTGGGGTCGCTGAACGTGAGTGCTGCTTTGAGGTAGGCGATCCCCACGATCGTCGCCATTTTGTCGATGCCGCCGCCGCCGCGCGGGCCCGTGCCGGCGAGAATCATGCGTCGCACGAGTTCCGGCGCCTGGAGTGCGACCATCTGGGCGACGCCGCCGCCGAGCGAAAACCCGAAGAGGTCAACCCTTTCGAGGCCCAAAGCCCGAATGAAGGCGATCGCGTCGGCGCCCATCTGCTCGACCGTGGGTGGCACCGACGAGCCCGTCCCGCCGACACCGCGATTGTCGCTGAGCGGTGCTACTCCTTGGTGCGGCGGCTACCGCCGTGCCAGTCCTCCACGATGCCCGTACCCTCGGGGTCGACGCCGAAGCTCGCAAGCTGCGGCCGCTCGCGCAGGCTGCGCTTGAGCTCGGCGAAACCGGGAAAGCTGGCCAACCCGATCACGTTGTCCCAGAGCTGAACTGCATCCTCCGGTCGAGGAAGGCGGCTGATCACCGGGCCGAAGAAGGCCACGCCGGTGGGTGGGCGGAAATGCAGGATCGGCGTCCCGACATCCTTGCCGGTCAACGTCAGCGCTTCGTCGGTCTCCGCGCGCAGCACCGGGTCCAATGTCGTATCGTCGAGGGCGCTCACCAGCGCGACCGGCAGCCCGGCGTCCAGCAGAATCGGTTCCAGAAAGCCTCGCGAACCTTGGTCGGTAAGTGAATCAGGCCGCCCGTCGGGCGCGCTGTCGAATATCCGTCGTCCCATGGCGAGGTACAGCGGCCCAACCGCTTCGGGCCCGTAGTCGATCCTGGCGCGCGCGGCGACCCGCAGCAACTTGAGCCCGGCGGTGTGCCCGTCCTCGTAGCCGGCCGGGAAATGGGCGTCGTAGTCGATGTGCGCGTTAATGATTCGCAATGAGATGAACCGCCAGTCCACCGCATAGTCACGCTGCTCGGCCACCATGCGGACCCACTTGCTGGTCATCCAGGCGAACGGGCAGACCGGATCGAAGTAGAAGTCGAGGTCGGCGCGCTTGTCGGCAGAATGCGTGCGGGCCTGCGTGCTCATGGTGCTACTCCTCGTCCCAAAATGGGGTCGACCGTTGCGGTATCAGCCTGGCGTGGCGTGGCCACCGGATATGTCCAGGAAGCGATGGATCGCCTGATAGGCGTGATCTTGAGTCGCCTCGTCGGCGAAGTCGGCGACGATGGCGGATTGGTCGACGAGCGGTCCGGTCAGCGTCTTCGCCGCGCTCGCGTAGAACCCTCCATTGCGCAGGCCATCGCCGACGAGGGCGTCGAGGAGTCGCTTCGCGCCGACATCCAGGGGATGCGCAATGCCGAACATCGGTCCGACATACGGCATTACGACGCGCTGCATGATCACCCTGGGCACTGTGGCCAAGTCCCTGAGCGCGTCGGTGCCCGACGTGTTTCCCGGGCTTACGGTGAGCAGCCGACGGTCGGGATGTTTTCGTGCCAGCGCAGACATCCACAGTGCTCCGAGATACTTCACCTGGCCGTAAGCGAGCATGGGATCGACCTTGCGGCCGTGGAAGAACGATCCGTCAATGACCGACGCGAACTCCTCAACTGACCGGGTGGCAAATGTCGGCCGCTTCATCCGCAGTTTGGGTACCCCTCGTGCGGCCTCACTTCCGGTCAGCACAGCCGCCGAGGTCAGCAATCCCGCATCGAGTAGGCCTTCCAGCAGAGCCGCGTGACCGAGCACGTTGGAAGCAAAGATCGTCGTCGCCCCTTCGACCGTTCGCGCCATAGGCGTGGGCCCGCCGGTGCCACCGGCGTTGAGCAGGACCGCCCGCAGCGGCTGGTCAATGTGCGTCGAGTGCCGCGCGCACCGAGGCCAGGTCTGCGGTATCCATGATCAGGACCTCGAAGACCGACCGGCCCGTGATCCGTTGCAGGTCGGCTTGCGCCGCCTGCGCCTTGGCCTGGTCGCGGCAGGCCAGATAGATGGAGTCGACGTCGGCGCGCAGCGCCAACTGCCGCGCCACGTCTTTGCCGAGCCCGGCGTTGGCGCCGGTGATGAGGAATGCGTTGTCCGACAAGGGTTTCAGCTCACCGCGTCGACGGCGGCCAGGATGTCGGGCACCTCGCTGCGGGTGGTGTAGTTGGGGTGCACGTCGATCCACCGGATGATGCCCGCCGCGTCGACGACGACGACGGTGGGCATCGGCAGGGCTCTGCCACCGTCGACGTTCACCTCGGTGAGGTCCAGTCCCAACTTGACCTGTGCGGCAATGGAGTCGGGGGATGGTTCGGTCAGAATCCCCAGGGCGGTGGCGATGCTGATTGCCGGGATCGGAGGCCACCGAGTAGGTCAGTTCATTGGATTCGGCCGAAGTCAGCGAACCGTCGGGTTTCTGCGGGCTGATGGCGATCAATTCGAAGCCGCGTTCGCCGAGCGCGGGAACCAGTTCAGCTTGGTAGGTGCGCAACGCGATGTTGCAGTAGGGGCACCACGCCCCGCGATAGAACACCACGACCGCTGGCCGCCCGCCGCGCAATCGCGCCAACGATGTGGGGGCACCATGAACGTCGAGCAGGTCGCCGTCGGGCATGGCAGATCCAGGCGCCACGACATTCTGCGGTACACCCCGAGCCGTCCAATGCAGCTTGATCGGCGGTAAAGGCGGCTATGACGTCCGCGGGCAAGCTTCGCCGCAGAGCCGGCAGCCAAGGCGTGTGCCTGCTCGCTGATCGTGGGTGTGTGCATCGTCATCTACGTCTCCGCCAGGTCGATTGGATTGATTCCTCCAGAAAACTCCTCTGTTTTTGGATTGTCAACTCCAAAAACGTAGAATCGTCCGATGATTACCCGGAAGGGCCAGGCCACCCGGGATCGCATCGTGGCCGCCGCGGCGGTGCTGGTCTACGAACGCGGCGTCGCCGGGACCAGTACTGAGGACGTTCAGGCCGCGGCCGGCGTCAGCGCGTCGCAGCTCTACCACTACTTCGCTGATAAGCGCTCGCTCACCCGCGCAGTCATCGAATATCAGGCAGACGCGATCCTCGGATTTCAGGAGCCGATGCTGGCGCGGCTCGACTCTCTCGAGGCGCTGCGCAGCTGGGCTGCGACCATCGTGGACATTCAACGTAGCAACGGGTTTCGCGGTGGCTGCCCGCTGGGCTCGTTGGCTAGCGAGCTGGCCGAAAATGACAGCGCCGCACGAGAAGACGTCGTGGCGGGCTATCGGCGCTGGCAAGCCGCCATCCGCGGCGGCCTCGCCGCCATCCGTGACCGCGGCGGGCTGGTCGACAGCGCTGATGTCGACGGTCTCGCCACGGCGTTGCTGACCTCGTTGCAAGGCGGACTGCTGCTCGCCAAGGTGCTGCGCGACGGCGAACCGTTAGAGATCGCGCTCAGCACGGCTATCGACCACATCGCGACATTTGCCGCTGACTGACCATCCCAGGACGGTCATTCACTGTTATGACCGCGCCGTGATCAACCGACAGAAGTGGACACCGCCATGGACGACGCCCCGGAGCTGTCACAGTTTGCCTTGCATGCCTACGACAAGCTGCGCTACGCAGATACTGATCGGCAAGGGCACGTCAACAATTCAGTCTTTTCAACTGCGCTGGAAACCGGGCGCGTAGAACTTCTTTACGCTCCCGACGCAGCCATCGTTGAACCACACAAATCCTTCGTAATCGCCCGCCTCGAGCTCGACTTCCGCGGTGAGTTGACCTGGCCCGGTGAGGTCGCGATCGGCACGAGCGTTGAATCGGTCGGCCGCACCTCATTCACCCTGGCGCAGGCCCTGTTTCAACGAGACCGATGTGTAGCCCTCGCCCGCACGGTCATCGTGCAGGTGGACGACGATACTCACCGCGCGACTCCCCTGAGCGCGGCCGCCGCTACGCGCCTCGTGGATCTCCAACCGCAAGGATAAGAGTGGTGACCGACCCAGGCCGCTGCGTTCGGGCGCTGGTCTGATGCGTCGCGGGCTGCCCCAGCGATCAGCGCGGTGGCTCTTGGATCGGGCTGCGCCGATATCCGGCGATGTGCCCGAGTGCCATGTTGAGGGCCAGTTCGAGTGGACGGGCGCTGCGCGTAGTCTGCGCCATAAGCAGTCCGCCCTGCAGTGCGCTCATCATGGTTAACGCGAGCTCGTCCAAGTCGGCCTCTGCGGCGAGTTCGCCGTTGTCACGCATCGCCGCGAAGCCGTTGCTGTCGGGGGCCAACGCCGACCATGAAAGCTGGACTGAGGCTTGGCAGCGGTCGAGGTCGTCGCCAGCGGCGGTATACAAGGCGGTGAGCATGGGTGCGCCGAATTCGAGTGTGGTCGGCGGCAGCGGGCCTCCGGCCACAGGGAGACCAATCCGTGGCCGAGGATCCAGCTTTGAGTCGCGAACTCCAAGGGCACGACCTCTGGTCGGAACCGGCCGGCCTGCACACCGCGCAGGGCGGCCTGCACGAATTGCTCCAACGTGTCGTCGGCAGCTTGAAGGTCTTCAAGATCAAACCTCGCATCGAACATGACTCGGTACAAATGAGGGTGTTGGAGGGCATTTCGTAGATAGGCGGCGACGAGAGCTGTTAGGTCTCGTACGGGGTCGGTCGACAACGTGACTGTCGACAGGCTTGCAGCGAGACGAGTGAAACCTTCCTGACGCAGGGCTCGCCAGAGGCCCTCCATCCCGCCGAAGTGGGTGTAGATGGCCATGGTGGAGACGTCGGTGCCAGCTACCAGTCAGGACCAAAAGCCTTGGCCAGCTTCTTTTCTCGTCAATATCTCCTGAACATTTGTTGGTTAAGCCAACCCACAGCCGCCGTCAGGAGTGACGCGCCACGATCACGGGGACCCTGGCCCTGTTGACCACCGCCGCCGCGACCGAGCCCATCAACATGCCAGCGACCCCGCCGCGGCCGTGGCTGCCGACCACAATCAGTTGCGACCGTTTGGACGCCTCGATCAGCGGACTTGCCGCATCACCAGTCTCGATTTTGCGAATGATCCCCACGTCGGGATAGCGTTCGTGCCAACCCGCTAGCCGTTCGGCAAGCGTCTCCTCCTTGTCGGATAGCCGAGCGTCGCTAATAAAGTTCGGGAACAACTCTTTGAAGTCGGAAGCCCGCAAATCAGTCCAGGCGTGCAGGGCCACTAAACCGACACCTCGTCGTGACGCTTCGTCGAATGCAATCGCAGTCGCTGCTTCCGATGCCGGCGAGCCGTCGATACACAACAGCACCGGCGCCCGTGCGACATTGGCGACCAGCGGTGCGTCGTCGTGGATCACGGCGACTGGGCACCGCGCGTGGTAGACCAATCCCGAACTCACCGAGCCAAGGAAGTTGCGGACCAACACGCCGCCATGCCCCCGATAGCCCACCACGACCATCTCCGCCTCTTTGGAAAGGCCGACGAGCGTCGGGACGGTAGCCGAACAAAACACCTTGCTATCGATTTGCACTGGACCGCGCTCACCAGCGCCCGCTTCGGCGACCTTGACCGCCGCCTTGATGAATTCGCCTGCCTGCTTCTCCTGCCGTTGCCTGGAGCCGGCCGGCGCGGGGACCTGGGACCACCCCAGTACGGGGGCGTGGACGACATGGACCAGGGTCAGCGGCACCTTCCGCAGGGCCGCATCATGAGCCGCCCACCGTACGGCACCCAGTGCCGCTGCTGACCCGTCAACGCCCACCAAGATCGCGCGACGTAGTGGTTGCGTCATCTCACTTCGCTTCTGATCGGCTATGTACCCACCGCCAGGATCACTGAGGGGGGCCGTGATTGTTAGGGCTGAAGAGATGCAAGCCGAAAGGACCAAGGACACCGAAGCGCCTGACGCGCTCTGGCCCACGCCTACATCGGTCACTGGCGTGACTCCGTTTGGATTGGAAAAGTCCGAACCGGCCGAGGCGGCGGAGCTTTACGCACTGAGGACATGTAGTGAACGCCGCTGCGACGCAAACAGCGCCACGCCTGCCGACGTGGTAGCCGGCCACGTCGGGCAATCAGTGACCAGCTCGAAAGCCCTCAGATAGCGGAACCGCAGACGGCCGTCGCGCCCGAAATTGTGGCGTGCGTCACACTCGACTACTTCGCGAGACACACGCTTGCCGCCGCTGGTACAACGCACGTACTCGCTGTTAGACACACGTCGATCAAGCTCGCATTTTTGGTTCGGCGAGAAGCCGTGACAGCGATTAAGGAGGAACCTGCTGTTGACCGCAGGTGTACACGACGCGACAGCGGCTGAAATAGCGACTCAAACAGAAGGCAATGGACTCCCCGTTGTCGATGTCGCTGTCGATGTGAGCACCATCCCGGTCGCAAATCACGTGTCCGATCACGTGGTCGAGCCGACCGGCAAGCGAGAAGATCACCAGGTTGTCCCCGAGGCATCGATCGGTGGCCAGATCGTCACGATGCTGGGCAGACCGCTCCGATACGGCCGCCGCCAACTCGATTCCTCGTTGCAGACCTTAGGCCGCTTCTTCGACCTGGCCGCTCAGTCCTTCGTGTATCTGATCACGGATCTGATCCGGTTGCGCCACCCCTGGCGGGACACCGTCATCCAAGCCTGGTTCATCATCAGTGTCACGGCGGTGCCTGCGTTGCTGGTGTCCATCCCGTTCGGGGTCATCGTCGCGGTGCAGGTGGGTAGCTTCATCCAGCAGGTTGGCGCTTCATCGGTCTCAGGTGCGGCCGGTGGCCTAGGGGTGATCCGACAGGGCGCGCCGGTCGTGGCGGCGCTGCTGCTGGGCGGTGCGGCCGGTTCGGCGGTGGCCACTGATCTCGGCGCCCGCACCATTCGTGAAGAGGTGGACGCCCTGCGCGTCATGGGCATCGACCCGGTGCAGCGGTTGGTCACGCCTCGGCTGGCGGCGATCGCGTTCGTGGCGCCGGTGCTGTGCTCCTTCATCATCTTTATGGGGCTGGCGGCAGGCTACGCGATCAATGTCGGCTTCCAGTCCGGCACTCCGGGTAGCTATATCGCCTCGTTCGCGTCCTTCGCGAGCGTCGGTGATGTCGGGGTCGCCGTGCTCAAGACCTGGCTTTTCGGCATCGTCGTGATCCTTGTGGCCTGCCAGCGGGGTCTGGAGGCCAAGGGCGGCGCACGCGGCGTGGCCGATGCCGTCAACGCTTCCGTCGTCATCGGCGTGGTCGCGGTGTTCGTTCTCAACCTGATCATCACGCAGGGATTGTCGATGTCCATGCCGCTGAGAGTGGGCTGATGGCGACGCCATCGCAGTTCCGGCCCACGGCTCTGCAGGCCTCGTATTGGGTTGCCGGCCGCGGTGATTCGCTGATCCAGCGCCTCGGTCACCAGGTCACGTTTCTGTCTCAGGTGCTCGGTGCGATTCCGCACACGCTGAAGCGTTACCGGCATCAGACCGGAGTTTTGTTGGTCGACATGATCTGGGGAAACGGGTCGCTCATCGTCGGTGGTGGCACCATCGGCGTGCTCGTGTTCATGGGCGCGGCGGTCGGTGGTTCGGTGGGAATCGAAGGGTATGGGGCCCTTGACATGGTCGGCATGGGCCCGCTGACCGGGTTCGTCTCCGCGTATGCGAACACCCGGGAGATGGCGCCGATGATCGCGGGGATCGGCTTCGCGGCCCAGGCCGGATGCCGCATGACCGCCGAGATCGGCGCCATGCGGATCTCAGAGGAAATCGACGCGTTGGAAGCCCTTGGCATTCGGTCGATCCCGTTCGTAGTCACGACCCGTGTGATCGCCGGGATGATCACCATCGTTCCGCTATATGTGGTGACGCTGGCATTGAGCTATGTGTCTTGCGCAATAGTGGTCAACGTGCTGCACGGCCAGTCGTCGGGCACGTACTACCACTATTTCGACTCGTTCATCCACCCGTCCGACGTGGTGTTCTCGGTGCTCAAGGCAGCCATCTTCGTGACGCTGATCATCGCCATCCATTGCTATCAAGGCTTTTACGCCAGCGGTGGCCCGGAAGGTGTTGGGCGCGCTTCGGGTCGGGCCATACGGGCCAGCATCGTGACCGTGGTTGCCGCCGACATGGTGCTGACGCTGTTGTTCTGGAGTAATAACCCCGGCATTCGGATATCGGGGTAAGGCATGCCGATATTTCCAGATCACGGAGTGCGGGCGCCCAGTTCGCGCGCCTTGCGCATCCGTGGCCTCGTTGCTGCAGTAGTGCTGGGTATCGCGGGCGTCGCACTGTATTCGCTTGGCACCGGCGGCTATGACGACACGTTCAAGCTGACCGTGGTGGCCGACGTGATCGGTGAGGGTTTGACGCCGGGCGCGGAGGTGAAGTTCCGCGGCCTGACGATCGGATCGGTGAAGACGCTGCAATCGGTCGGATACAACAAGCAGAAGATCACGGTGGAACTCGAGCCGCGCCAAGCCAGAGCCCTGGCCGCGGACACCACAGCTAATTTCATGTCGTCGAATACTTTCGGCCTCGCGGCGGTCGAACTGGCCAGCAGCGGCACCGGCCCCCGATTGAGGCCAAACCAGACGCTCTCGATAGGCGCCAACGTGCGGTCGGCTTCCATCACCGGACTGCTGCGTCAGGGCCAAAAAATCGGCCGGATGGTGGACTCGCCCGATGTCGATCACATTATCGAGGTAGTGCGTCGGCACGCCGACCTGACCGAGCCGGTGACCCGGTCATACTTCGATCTGGTCAAGATGCTCGTCGACTCGCAGAAAGTGCCGTTCTCGGAGTCGCTTTCGGTGTTCGCCTCGGTGGTCAACGGTGCCAGCGACTCCATTCCGCTTATCAAGTTGGCATATGACCTACTCAACGGGATGGAATTTCTGGCCCATCCCGACGGGGTCGAGCGCATGAACGTGATCCTGGATCAGACCGCAAAGCTCCTCTTCAACACCGACACGATTTTGGCGAAGAACATCTCGTGGCTCGCGCCATTCATCAGCGCGGTGATGGACGTTTTACTGCCGGCGTCGTCAACCGTGGGCAGCCTCGCACCGTACTATGACCGGCTCTCTGGTCTGCTGGACCGCACTAGTGCGGCGTTTCCGGTCGTCAACGGCAAGGTCCGCATGCAACTCGAAGTCGTTTTAGACGCAATGCCAGGGCTGGCGGCGGCCTTACCGCCCCACCCGCCTGCGTCCGCAGCGGCACCGCAGGCGGGTGGCCGATGAGAAGTGTTACCAAATCGGTGATTTGGCTGACCGTCTTCACCGCGGTCGCGGTGGTGTGCACGCTCATCGTGCTGACCGCTTTGCGCTCTCCGGTGACCGGAGCGGTTTCCCACTACACCGCGGCGTTCTCGGATGTGTCGGGGCTCTACGTCGGTGACGATGTTCGCATTTCCGGCGTACAGGTCGGCAAGGTCGAAACGATCCGACTCGACGGCCGGATCGCCAAGGTGAATTTCACCGCACAACATGATCACCCGGTGTTCGCCAACACCGTTGCCGCGGTGCGTTATCAAACCCTGGTCGGTCAGCGCTATGTGGAACTGGTCCAGCCGGTCAAGCCGGGTCAACAGCTGCCGGCCGGGGGCACCATTCCACTCGGTCAGACGATTCCATCGTTCGATGTAGCGAAGCTGTTCAACGGGTTTCGGCCGATTTTCCAAACCCTTGATCCTGCCCAGTTCAACCTGTTGGGCGAGAATCTGCTGCGGTTGATTCAAGGTGATGAGAACGGCATCGGTCCGTTTCTGCATGACCTCGACGTCATTTCCAAGTTGGCGGTGAACCGCCAGGCGGTTATCGCCGTCGTGCTCCGCAATCTCAGTGCGATCTCCCAAGACCTCGGCGGCAAATCACAGCAACTGTTTCATCTGATCGCCACGCTCGACGACGTGGTGACGCAGTTCGCTTCCAAGGCTGAGGAGTTCCGCGCGGCGCTGGACAGTGGGCTGCCTGTCCTGCGGAATACCACCCATATCCTGCAATACACCGAGCGCACCTTTGACGGGACGACGGTTCCGCTCTATGACCTGACCAGCCGGATGTGGCCGCAGACCGCGACGATCATCGCGGGCCTGTCGCTTGCCCCGTCGTTGATCCAAGGAATGCGGGACTGGCTGGTCGACGACAAGCCTTCCACACCAACGTTTTCCTGCTCGCACGGCGAAGTCACGTTGCCAGGAATCGGGCAGGTGTCGTTCGCTCAACAGAACTTGGTGGTGTGCCGGTAATGGTGTTGGGCGACCGATTCATCACCTTCAGCCCGAAGCTGAAGTTGGACGGGTGGCTGCAACGGCGGCGCCCAATGCTCGATGAGCACGCCGCCGCCATCCGCAATCGCCGGCACGGCATCGTCGGTGTCATTGTCATCGTTGCGGCGTTTGCTGCCACCGCGATGGCCTACCTGAATCCGACTGGTCAGACCGGCTATACCGCGTACCTGCCCAACTCTGGCGGTGTGCGAGTCGGCGACCAGGTTCGCATCGCGGGCATCCCGGTGGGGAAGGTCACCGCAGTCCGGCTCGACCGCGCTCTTGTCGAGATGAAATTCGACATCGAACATTCGGTGGCGGTCGGTTCGGAATCCACACTGGACATCAAGCTGCTGACCCCGCTGGGCGGCCACTATGTGGCACTTGACCCCAAAGGCGCTTTACCGCTGGGCCGCAACGCCATTTCGCCGCAACGCGTCACGATGCCGTTCGAGGTCAATGACATCATCCAGGCGGCAACCCCGCTGATCAAGGAAGTCAACGGGCAAGTCATCCACGACACTTTCACCGAGGTCGCCAACGCCGCCAACAAGTATCCCGACGCGGTTCGCGAGCTGCTCCGGTCGGCCAATGCGTTGACAACGTCGATGAGCAAATCCACTGCCGACTTCCATCGCGGCCTGGACTTCACCAACAACGGCCTGCGGGCCACGGTCGCCGGACGCAAGCAGCTCATCACGCTGTTCGAGCAGCTAGACGTCCTCGGCAAGATGTACACCTCGAAGGCGGTCGATATTGTCGAGTTCTTCAATCTGATCAACGAATTGGCTCGGGTCCTTGACCGCATCACGGTGTTCTACGGTCGGGAGATCGGGCCGATCGTCAACGGACTCGAAGACATCACCGACACGTTGGGTGCCCATCCCGACCATTGGGGCGAGGCGGTCGACGGCTTAGGGCAGACCCTCAACATCGTGTTGCCGATGCTCAGCGGCAACGGGGTTGTCTTCGACAAACACAACCGGCTGGTACCCGGACAGGATCTGTGCCTGCCCAACATCATGAGGAACTGTTGAGGTGAGCAGGATGTCGGCTGTCGGCTCGGGGCTGCGTTCCCGGTGGGGTATCGCTGTGGTAGCGGCCGTCATCGCGGCGATCGCAGCAGCGGTGGTCATCGGCGCCAAGATCGTGATGCCCAAACACTCCCGGGCGATGTGCGCCGAATTCACCGACGCGGTAGGACTATACCCAGGTAATAAGGTCGCATTGCTGGGTATTGAGGTCGGCTCGACGACCGCGATTGTCAACAAACCCGACCATGTCGAGGTTGACTTCACCGTACCTGGCGACCTCGACTTGCCGGCCGACGTCGGGGCGGTCACCTACTCGCAATCGATTGTCACCGATCGTCATATCGAACTGACCAAGCCCTACACCGGAGGCCTAAAATTCACCGGTCCGGGGTGCATCAAGGTGGGGTCCACCAAAACCCCGATCAGTATCAGCGAAACCTTCTCTGCCGTAGGCAAACTCGCGGATGCCGTCATGGAGCCCCAATCCGGCCAAGACCCGTCCCAGGCGCCTGGCGTGCAAGCCATCAACAACAGCGTGCGCGCGGCCAGCCGCTCGCTGGACGGCACTGGCGCCGGCCTCAACCAGACGATGCGAAATCTGGTCACCATGCTCGCCGACCCCTACAAGGCCGACGCCGATTACCGGCAGCTGTTCGAAAACAGTGAGATCCTTACCTCCGACTTCCTCAAGAACTGGGACAGCTTCGCCTCAGTGGTCCAAACGCTTCCGGCCACCACCCAATTGATCGAGGGCCTGTCCGACAACTTCGGAGCGGCCCTGAGCCATCTGTCGCATCTGCTGCCGATCTTGGTCGAGGCGGTGAATCGGTGGGGGCCGCGGGCCTATCAACGATTTGACAAGTGGTTCGCCTGGCTAGGGGGCGTGCTGGACAAGCACACCCCAGCCATCCTCGCCATGATCAACTCGTGGCCGCAATTCAGCCACTGGCTGAGCGACATCTACGAGCCGGCGTGGGGAACCCATAACGTCACCTATATCCCACCGCAGGTGGCGATTTCGCCGTCGCAGGCCGGCGCCATCTGCGAAGGGCTGCGGCAACGCAATGTCCCCGGCGCTGCGGCGGCGTGCGCGTCGGGCACCGCGTCAGATCCGGTCACCCTCGGCCTGACCGATCTCATCTTGGGGGCCGCGCTGTCATGAACCGACGATCAATGCGCGCCGCCCGCATACTCCTGGCCGCGGTGGCAATCAGCCTCACGGCGGCATGCTCGCTTGATCCGACCCGCCTGCCGGTCCCGGGCGCCTACGCTCCCCACCACCCCTACAGAATCAAGATCGAGTTCTCCAGCGTGCTCAACCTGTCCGCCCGAGCCAAGGTGGACTCCGGTGGCGTGCAGATCGGCGTGCTGGACCACGTCCAACTCGACGGCACCACGGCGGTCGCCTACGTCGATATCTCCGGCGACCGCGGGCTCCCTGGTAACACTCGCGCTGAACTGCGCCAGGCCACCCCCCTGGGCGACATCTACATTGCGCTGGTGCCGCCGGCGGATCAGTCAACGGCGGTATTGCGCGACGGCGACACTATCCCGTTGCGCAACACCGCCCCGGCCGACAACGTGGAAGACGTTTTGCGGTCGGTGTCGAACCTGGTGTCCGGCGGTGCAATTGGCACGCTGCAAACTACCGTGGTCAACCTCAATAAGGCGTTCCCGAAAGACTCCGCCGAGCTGACCCGGATTCATCAGACCATCGGTGGTGTACTCAAGGACTTGGCAGCCAACCAGAACACTATGGACGCCATTCTGTCCAGTATGGAAAACGTCAGCGACAACCTGGCGGCCAATACCGGGGTGTTCAACCGGCTGGTCACCGAAGGCCCACCGAAGCTCGAAGGGCTATCGGCGGTAACACTGGCCATCCTTAATGTCGTTGGTGACTCTAAAGAAATCGCCAACCTCGGCGGACAAGTCATCAACCCGATCACCGGCGACATCATCCAGATGCTCTCCTACATCACGCCAATGGTCGGAACACTGGCTACCGTTGACACCACCATTCCGGTGATCGCCGACAAGATGATCGCATTCCTCCACTACAAGCTCCTCGGGTGGTTCCGCAACGGGGGCCCGAAATACACTGTCTCCGAACTCCATCCACCGACCGGGCACGAGGGCGTGGATCCTGCCGATAAGGCCGACCAGGCGGTCAAGGCGATGCAGAGCATGGGACTGCTGCCATGAAATTCAATGCTCGCACCACGCTGGTCATCCTGGGGTTGCTGACTGTGCTCGGCGCGGCTTACATGTCGGTCGGTGTGCTCGACATGAGCCCGACCAGACAAGTAACCCGACTCACCCTCATGCTCAACACTTCCGGCGGCCTGATGCCCACATCCGAGGTGACGATGCGCGGCATCAAGGTCGGCCGGGTGACCGGTATCCAGACCACGACAACGGGGCTGGCGGTCTCGATGGACGTGGACCGCGCGCACCCGGTGCCCGCCGACAGCGCGGTCAGCGTGGAAAACCTCTCCGCGGCCGGCGAACAATACATCGAGTTCAATCCGAAACTGATTGCGCCGCCGTATTTTAGCGACGGGTCGGTGATCCCTGTGGACCGGGTGGCGCCGATGGTTACCGCCAGCGACTTGCTCACCAAGGTCAATGCCCTGATGTCGGCGCTCAACCTCGACCAAGTACACACCGTTATCACCAACGCCGCCGCGGCGTTCGCCGGCAATGACGACACCCTCGATTCCCTGGCCACCACCGCCGGGTTGACCGCCAAAGTAATCCACGACGACAAGCAATTGCTGGCCACCCTCTTTAACAACGTCTCCACGTTCACGACCAACTTGGGTGACATCAACGCTGGCGAAGTGATCAGCGAGACCGGCAAACTGCTACCGCGATCGGTGCCGGCATTTTTGCGGATGATCCACGAAATCGACACCCTTTCGCACACTGGCGTGGGCGTGGTCGGCCCCGACGATCCGGCCGGTGTTCTGGTAACCAAGCTCGGCCAATGGATCGACATGCTCGCCGGCCCGCTAAGTACCTTCACCACTGTCCTGCAACCTGCGGTCGCACCACTACGACCTATCAAGGTGGACGCCGGGCACTGGCTCGACTTCTGGGAGTCGACCTTCAACGACACCGGCGGCGTGCGAGTTCAACTCAACGTGCCCGAGTGGCACCAGTGATCCCGAACGAAGCCACGGCAAAGAAAGAAAAGAAAGAACTGACATGACAAATTCAATTATCAGCGAAGACGAAGTGGCTGAGACGAAGCCGGTCGCCGACCATGATGAGACCGACCACGACGCCGACGACGATGCGCGGCCCAACAGATTATCGAAGTTGCGACTACGGTCGAAGCGGCCGAAGCGATGGGGGACAGCCGTTCTCGTGGCGGCGGTGCTCGCCGGCGGCGGTTTCGGGTTTACGAAATATCACCAGGTGACCGACCAACTCGCGCAGCTGCGTCGACAGCAAGCCGATCGCGACACCGTGGCGCGGCTGGCCAAGGACTATGCGCTGAAGTCGCTGACTTACAGCTTCGAGGACCCGGACGCCTTCTTCCGCTCAGTCGAAGACGGTGTGTCGCAGCAGCTTAAGGACAAATACGTCAACGCCACCGATTTGCTCAAAAGCGTTATGCTGCAAGCGCAGGTCACTTCCACCGGTGAGGTGCTGGCTATCGACCCGGTTGCGCAGCCCGGCGGGGTGTATCAGGTAGTGGTATCGGCCCACCAAACCACTCGCAATCTGCAAAACCCGACGCCCAAGGTCTCGATCATCCTGCTGCAAGTCACGGTAAACAACGTGGGCAATATCTGGCAGGTTTCCGATATCGGCCCCAAGACGGGCTCTCACCCACCGGTCGAGGAGCAGATTCCGCCGGCTGAGCCCCCTCCCGCTCCTGCGCCCTCCGCGGCAGTGCCGGGACGGTAGGTACGCACCCGTGAAGCGGCTGCGGCTGCTGGTCGCCCTCGTGACGATTGCAACTGCGGGTACTGCGTGCCCCAGTTGTCCCACCGCGGCCGCTGACACCACGCTGCCGCCGTGCTCGCAGACGGAGGTAGTGATCAGTCCGAAAGCCACGTCGCCGCACTCGGATTGCCGGATGCACTCTGGCGCTCTCGACATCGACGTCACCTACTGGTCCACGCCCGAGTTGCTTGGGCCCAGGGCGGTGAAGGTCACACTGACCGACCCGTCTGGCGCAGTGGTCCAAACGATCGATGAGCTACTGGAGCCGTCGAGCCCAGGAGGCGTCGGGCTGCAGGACATCGACGGCGACGGCCGCGACGAGCTGGTCATCCCGATCGCCCAAAACCTGTTCAACGGCAGCCAAAACACCCGGTTTGCGGTGTGGCGCGCGCCGGGAGACCGCCTCCACTTCGAACGCACCCAGATGGTCGGACAGGCCGTCTATCCCAGCGGTGACGGCTATCTGGTGACCAACGGCGGCGCACTGGACAGCCGAGACCTCACTTTCTATCTGCCGACCGACGCCGGCTACACGCTGGTCGTCGTGCTGACCATCGAAGCCGAGGAGGTAGACCCCAACACGCACCGGGTTCTGACCGTGGTTTGCCGCGCCCACCAAGAAGACGGCCTCCATGCGGTCGACCTGACCCTCCATCAGGCCGAGGACCACTTCTGCGCATCACCGGCCGCTAAAGCCATCTGGCCTGACGCCGAGCGCATATCAATTCGACGCTGGCGCGGAGGGCAGGGGTAGCCGGACCCTAAGGTGCGCAGTAATCGCGAGACGTGGCCAGCTGCTGTCTCGCCTTGGCGAGATCGCTGGCGAGTTGTTCTGGGCTTGCCGGTCGATAAGGGTCACTGGCGTCGATCTGAGACGCCAGCATGTCCGACCGAATCCGAAGATCGACTGCGGCTGGACTCTTCAGCCCGTGCAACGGAGCCAGGGCGTTTCGAATCTGGCTTGCCACGTAAGACGGTGTCCCAGAGGGGGAAACCAGGTTGAAACCGCGCTCCAGCTGATCGGCTGCCGGCAGGATGATGGCGCAGTCCGCGTCACCTGCAGCCGTCGCTGTCACAGCTGTCAGGCACATCGCGACCGCGGCAACTGACAGCGGCACACTGAGAATTGGTCGATACATTGGCATTACGATCGCACTGCGTTGGTGGTTCTGTCGCGACTTTGCGCGATCAAAGCTGTTCGGAGGTTGCTGTCCTGCTTTGGGCGTCCGTTCGCACGCTGAACGGTACGACGCTGCCAAGGTTTCGGGCGAAACCGTGCAACGTGCGGACTCTTGACGTCGTCAAGCCGCCAACTGTCACAATCTTTGTGTGTCGGAGCCGGAAGAGCGAGATGCCTCCTATGTGACGGCGGAGTACGCCGCGACTAATGCAAGCGTATCTTCAGTACGACGCTTTCCGATGGCAAGCCAGCGGTCTCCTGTTCGCGGGTGCGTTCGTCTTCCTCGGGTTCCTGATCAGTAAGGGAACGACAGCTGCCAGTTTGTGGGTGGGATCGTTATTGGTCGCCGTCGTTACGAGCTTCTGGATGCTCCACGCGCAGCACTATCGACAGCTGTATCTCTACAAGATCAATAGGCTGTTAGAGCTCGAGCATGTGATGGGCGCGGAGCAGCACCGTCGATTTCACCTAGGGCAAGGTGTCGACGACAGGAGGTACCCGACGATCGGCATCAGAGGTCACCACCTGGACCAACTCGAGTACTCGGCTATCGCGTTGGGCGGTCCGCTTCTAGGAGCCGTTGAGCACCAATGGTCGTGGCCGATGTGGCTAACGGTGGCAACAGTCCCAGCCGTATTGGTGACTGTGCGGTATCAAGAACGCAAGGTGATCAAGCATCTCCAGTCGCGACCTTTGGCCTTTTGGCCTGAGTCCACAACCGACATCGAGTAGACCTAGAGCGGCCGCCGTCAGAGCTGACGCGCCACGAGCACCGGGATCCTGGCTCTGTTGACCACCGCCGCCCCCACCGATCCCAGCAACGTGCCCCTGGCCCGGCTGCAGCCGTGGCTGCCGACCACAAGCAGTTGCGCCCGTTCGGACGCCTCGATCAGCCAGCGTGCCGGATCACCAATTTCGACGATGCGATGGATCCCCACGTCGGGATAGCGTTCGTGCCAACCCGCCAGCCGTTCAGCGAGCGTCTCCTCCTCCTCGGCTAACTGAGCGTCCCATTTGGAGTCTTGGAGCAACCTGGTGGAGTCGGTAACCCGGGGATCATTCCAGGCGTGCAAAGCCATTAGGGCAACACCTCGTCGGGAGGCTTCCTCAAATGCGATAGCAGTCGCCGCCTCCGATGCCGGTGAGCCGTCGATGCCCACCAGCACCGGCGCCTGTGCGGCATTGCCGATCCCGGCTTCGTCGTCGCGGATCACGGCGACTGGGCAATGCGCGTGGTAGACCAATGCCGAACTCACCGAACCCAGGAATTTGCGGGCCAGCACGCCGCCATGTCCCCGGTAGCCGACCACGACCATTTCCACCTCTGTGGAGATGCCGACGAGCGTCGGGACGGTGGCGGAATAAAACACCCTGCTTTCGATCTCCACTGGACCGCACTCACGCGTGCTCTGCTCGGCGACTTTGATCGCCGACTCGATGAAATCGCGTGCCGGCCGCTTCTGCCATCGCCTGGAGCCGACCAGTGTGGCCTCCTCGAACCACTCCGGTAAGTCGGCATCGACGACATGGACCAGAGTCAGTGGCACATTCCGAAGCGCTGCATCACGGGCCGCCCACCGGACCGCGCCCAGTGCCGCTGCTGAGCCGTCAACGCCTACCACGATCGCGCCACGTCGTGGTTGCCACATTTCAGTTCTTTCCTGATCGGCGATATACCCACCGCCAGGGTCGCTCAGGGAGGGCCCTGACCGTCAGGGCCGAAAGAGATGCAAGTCGAGGGACCAAAAGCACCGATTTAAGCGTGTCGGCGGCACGACGCCCCCTATCCATCCGCATAGGCCAAGGTCCCTGTAGAGAGCTCCTTTTGGCCCTAGTGGCCGGCGGGCCGATTGCGATAGGACAAGAGTGCCGTGGTTCGCGTAACCAAACGCATTGGACAGCAATAGGCAATCAGCATGGGCGAGGTACAGGGAGCGGTTCACCATTCCGACGTCGATAAGTGGGACGCCGGTCTCACAGAGGTGGTCGTCGGACTGACCCGCCCCATTGTCAAGCGATACTTCCGAGCACAGGTGAGGGGCTTGGCGAACATCCCGGCCGGTCCATCTCTGGTCGTCTCGAATCATTCAGGCGGCCTCGTGACGCCCGATATGCCGGTGTTCGCAGTTGCCTATTACGACACCTTCGGCTACGAACGTCCGCTCTACACGCTCGGTCACGACACATTGTTCGCCGGGCCGGCCGCTGAACTTCTCAGGCGCACCGGAGTTATCCGCGCGACCCATGACAACGCCGCGGCCGCGTTGGCGACCGGTGCGGTGGTCATGGTGTTCCCGGGCGGCGATTATGACGTCTATCGGCCTACCGCCCAGCAAGGCTCCATCGACTTCGGCGGTCGCTCCGGATATGTCAACACGGCCATCGAGGCCGGGGTGCCGATCGTGCCGGCGGTGTCGATCGGCGCGCAGGAGAGCCAGCTCTATCTGACCCGCGGGAGGTGGCTGGCGCATGCGCTTCGGCTGAGCAGGCTGGAGCGCCGGCTGTTTCGCACCGACATCCTGCCGATTGCTTTCGGCTTCCCGTTCGGGCTCAGCGTCGTCGTGCCGGTGAACTTCCCGATACCGACCAAGATCGTCACGTTGGTGTTGCCACCGATCGATATTGTGGCCAGGTTCGGCGCGCGTCCCGCCGTTGCTGAGGTCGACGCGCATGTGCGATCCGTTATGCAATCAGCTCTGACTCGGCTGGCACACAGGCGCAGGCTACCGATCATCGGCTGACACGCGGCCAACGAATGATGGGTCGTACGGCGGCGAATGCCCCTTTCTAAAGGGACCAAGGTCACCGGTATTGCAGAGGCCGTGACGACGGCTGGCCGCAGTCGTACGTTGGACACAAATGACCGAATTCATGCGCAACAGCGACGCATTCACGTGGGCGATGGAAAGCGATCCTCGCT
This sequence comes from uncultured Actinomycetota bacterium, assembly GCA_963815995.1. Taxonomy (GTDB): domain Bacteria; phylum Actinomycetota; class Actinomycetes; order Mycobacteriales; family Mycobacteriaceae; genus Mycobacterium. The sequence goes on along the minus strand of CAWFIR010000012.1, from coordinate 86,794 downwards.
TACGTTCCACGGTGGTCACGGTGATCGTGCTCGACAGATCACCGGATTGGGCAGAGGTGCGCAACCGGTTCAGCCTCGTGTCGCAGGAAGTGCCGATGATGCGACAGCGCGTCGTCCCGTCCCCGCCGCCCGCGCCGCCGCGGTGGGAGTACGCGCCAGACTTCGACCTCGATTTCCACATTCGACGAGCGACCGCGACCGCGCCCGGCACCATCGACAAGGTGCTGGAAATGGCCCGGGTCGCGGCGATGGGGGCCTTCGACAGGGCACGTCCGCTCTGGGAGGCCACATTCATCGACGGCCTCGAAAACGATGGCGCGGCAGTGATCCTCAAGTTCCACCATGCTCTGACGGACGGCGTCGGAGGCATCCAGATCGGCATGATTCTCTTCGACTTGTCCGAGGTGCCCGAGAAGCACGGACCAGTGGCGGAGCTGCCTGAAGTGCCCCCGCCGCCCTGGCTGCGCGCCTACCGCGACACTGCGCGATACAACGTCCAATCGGTGGGGAACGCGCTGATGGGCACGCTGAAGAGTGCCCCAAAGCTGATTTCCGACGGCATCAGACGGCCGGTACGTGCCGTCTCGTCGGCTGCGGAGATGGCTGCATCGGTTTACCGAACCGTGCGCCCCGTGAACCGGACGGGTTCCCCGCTGATGACGAAGCGCAGCCTGACCCGGCGTCTCGGCGTGCTGGAGGTCCCGTTTCCGCAGCTTCGGGCTGCCGCCCACCGCGCCGACGGTGCCTTGAATGATGCGTTCGTCGCGGGCGTGGCCGGCGGCCTGCGCCGCTACCACGAAAAGCACGGGGTCGCGGTCGGCGACCTCCACCTCACGATGCCGATGAGCCTGCGTGAAGAGGGCGACGAGATAGGCGGCAACCGGGTCACCTTGATGCGGTTCGACGTGCCGGTCGGCGTCCCTGATCCGGCCGAGCGAATCCGCCAGATCCACGAGAGAACCGGCAGGGTGCGCCACGAGAAGTCACTGCCCTACACGCAATGGATCGCCGGTGCCCTCAACATGATGCCGCGGTGGTACATCGGCTCGATCCTGCGCCATGTTGATTTCCTGTGCAGCGATGTGCCGGGGATACCCATGCCGGTGTTCCTCGGTGGCGCACGGGTGGTGACCCAGTATCCATTCGGACCGACTATCGGCGCGGCGGTCAACGTCACGTTGCTCACGTACGTGGATATCTGCGCGTTAGGCATCGATGTGGATACCGGTGCGATTCCCGACTACGACGTGTTTTTCGAGAGCCTCGTTGCAGGTTTCGACGAGGTGCTGGCGCTCGCCCCGGCTCCTGCCTGACGGTGACGCGTTGCTGCCGCGACCTTCATCCAACTCGCTTGCGGGCGCATCGATCCGCAAATCCCCATTGACTCCGGCGCGGTCGCCTGGCAAGGCGATGACGAAATCCGTGCGCGCGCCGCTCGGAGCCTAAGGTTCACGATGTGACCAATCGCCCCGCCTTTGTCGACTTCCACTTCGACGTCATGTGCCCGTACGCGTACCAGACGTCGCGGTGGATCCGCGCGGTGCGGGATCTGACCGGCCTCACGGTCAACTGGCGCTTCTTCAGCCTCGAGGAGATCAATCGCCAGGAGGGCAAGAAGCACCCGTGGGAGCGGGAGTGGTCCTATGGCTGGTCGATGATGCGCATCGGAGCGTTGCTGCGCCGCCGATCGATGGCCGACCTCGACGCGTGGTACCAACGGGCCGGCCACGCGCTGCACGTCGAGGGCCACAAGCCGCACGAGAAGGCCGTCGCCCGGCACCTCCTCGAAGAGCTCGGCTTCGATTCCGCGCTCGTCGATCAGGCAATCGACGACCCCACGACCAGCGACGAGGTGTTGGCCGAACACCAGCGGGTCGTCGACGCCGAGGGTTACGGGGTGCCGACGATGTTTTTCCCTGATGGTCAATGCCTTTTCGGCCCGGTGCTCATCGATCCACCCACCGGCGACGCGGCCGTGCGACTGTGGGATGCCGTCATCGCATGGACGGAGTTTCCCCACCTATACGAACTGCAACGGCCGAAGACGCCTGCCGATCAGCAGCTGATCGCCGAAACCTTCCGCCCTTATCTGGAGGCGCGGGACTGGGTGTCGATCAACCGGGGCAAAGTCATCACCTTTGATGACCGCGGAACCGAACCTAGGAATACTTGACGCTGCATGCCACATGCCCAGGGCTCACCTCCCCGCAGGACCGAAAAGGCTTGGCCCACTTGTCCTTAACCAACAAGCAGCTGGAGCAGTGGGCATCTGGCCAACGAATGACCCCGCCACGTCCTCCCGATCCGAAGCGACGGACGCCGCGAAAGTGATTGGTACGGAATCAAGAGCGGCTCTTACCGGGTCGCTGCGAACCCTTCGTCGCTCCCGGTCGTGCCGGAAGCGGCGGTTTCGACGAGCGACCAGTAGTTTCTTTCACGCTCGGTCAGCTCGTTCGACGTGATGGCACCGAAGGCGGCGGCGTCGCGCTCGAATCGGGCCGGCGCATCGGGCAGCGCGTCCCGGCCCTCGAGCCGAAAACAGCTCGATGCGAGCGGACCGAACAGCAGGGCGCGGCGCAGGTGCGGCCAGTTATCTAGCTGCGGCTCGACCCCGGCGGCTCGAGCGAAGGTGAGAGCCACCAGGTTCATCCGAGTTTTCTGGGACGTCCCTCGTTGCGACCGGTAAGCATTGATCGAAAGTCGTTGGTTGGCTTCAGAAGGCGGCGTGATCGTGCCGCCCCACGTGTATGCGATCCACCTGGCTTGAAGTTCTAGCGGCACAAAGTATCCGCCCGACTGGTCCCACATGCCCATGAAGGCCAGCCCGGGGAGGTCAGGGTGGAACGTGTAGCGGTCGGCGTCGAGGTGCACCGCGTCGAGGTTGACGACGTTCCGGATGTTTTCACTCAGAAACGGCAGGCACAGATCGAACCCAGTGCCGAACACGATCCCGTCGAACTCCTCGGCATGCCCGTCGGCGAATGTCACGGTCGCATCCGCGATGGATTTCATCCAGGGGCACACCGTAATTCGTCCCTCCGCCACGAGCGGCAGGTACTGCTGGTTGAGGGTGATCCCGGCGGCGAACAGCGACGGGTCGGGCGCGGGTGCGCCGTACTGCTCCGGACTTCCCCCGGCCTCGACCACGATCTCCTTCAGCTGCCGGTCGATTTCGGCTGCGGGGAGGGTCTCGCTCGCCAGGGTTCCGTATCGCGTGAAGATCCGATGATCGGAAGGGACTCCGCCGGCGAACTTCGGTAGGACGTACCTCTGTCGGCGCTGGGTTACTACAACGCGTGCCGCACCGAGCTGGGCGAGTTCGGCCGCGACCTCGAGGGCGCTGATGGCGCAACCTGCCACGAGAACCCGCTTGCCCTGATAAGGAGCGGGCCCTCTGTAGTGGTAGGTGGAGATCGCTCCGGCCGAGCCTGCGAACGTGTCCAGCCCGGGCACAGGGGGGATGGCGGGGGCATGGAATCTGCCACTCGCCACGACCACTCGTTCGAAGCTTTCCGCTAGGTCCGCGTGACCGACGAGCCAACCGGCATCGTCTCGCCTGAGGAGGTCGACACGAGTTCCGAACCGGATGCGCGACGTGAGGCCGAACGTGTCGGCATAGCGATGCAAGTAGTTCAGGATCTCGCTGTTTGATGGGTAGGCCAGATTGCTCTCGTGCTCCAGGTCGCTGAAGGCAGTCATGATGCGACTGGAGTTAGTGTGCATGGCCGGCCAAACGCCGCTCCGGCCAACGAGTCCCGTCCACTGGCCGCCCAGCTTCGGTCCCTGCTCGAAGATCGTCGGTTCGAATCCTTGCGAGAGCAGCCAGCGCGCCGCGATCAGCCCGCCGGGTCCAGCCCCGATCACGGCGACAGTTCGCGTCATCGGGGAACTGTCGCATGGCTGGGATCCGGGTGCGATGTCTTTGATTGAGTGGGGGCTGTTCGCGGTCGAGGGTTGACGCGGCCGGGCTACGTGGTGATGCCCTAGACCCGTCCGTCCGCCCACGGTGGGGGAAGAATCCCATCCAGGACAACGGTGCTGCGCTTGACGCGAGCTGCGTCGCTCGTCCTCAATGGTCCGCCGAGCACACCTGTTGGGCCCGCCAGCGCGAAGTACCAGTGCTCCTCGGCCCGGCCCGTCCACGGTGCATTGCAGTGCGCTGGCCAGGGCCGCATGGTCGGAGGCCAGCCAGCGAGTGCTGTGTTGGCGGTCGAATTCGGCCCACGAGGGGACGGTGAATTCCTCGATGACAAGCTCGGGGTCCTCGCCGCTGCGGTACAACCGCCAGCGGTAGCCGCCGGTACGTGAGCGCGACCTGCCGACTTTGAGCATCGCCGCGGTGAACTGGTCGATTCGGTCGTCGGCGACGTGGTAGGCGGTCGAAATCAGGACCGGCCCGTCGTTGGGATCGGGCTGGAAAACCAGTGTCGGCGTGGGCCAGGCGGTCGAAGTCGACAAGTCGAGCGTTCCGGTTTCGGGACGTAGCGGAAGCACGGCCACACTGGCCGCGGTCAGCAGAAGTAGGGCGGCTGCCGCCACGAGCGATTGCGCAAGCCCGAAGTGCGCGGCAATCAGACCCCACAGGTAAGACCCGAGTGCTTGGGAGCCGCTGAAGACCAGCAGATACACCGCCATGCCGCGGGCCCGCACCCATTGTGGGAGCGACAGCTGGACGGCGGCGTTAAGTGTGGTCAGGGTGGCGATCCACGCCATCCCGCACACCAGCAGCAGCGGGATCGCCGGGCCGAACGGGCCGATCGCTATCACGAGTAGGCCCAATGCATAGGCGCCGGCCGAATAAGCCAACACGGTGTTGGTTGCGAACAATCTGCGGAGGTGCGCTATGACGGCCACCCCGATGACGGCGCCCACGCCTAGGGTGGCGAGCACCAGGCCGTAACCGCAGGAGTTCATCTGCCAGTGCTGTGCGGCCGTGACGGGCAATAGTGCCCACAACGCTGAGGCGGGAAACGCGAACAGCGCCGACCGCAGAAGGATCCGGCGGGTGACCGGTCCGTGGCGGACCCATCGCAGTGCGGCCAGGATCGAGAGCCCGATGCTTTCGCGCTCACCCAGCGGCGCGCAACCGGGTCGCTTCCAGGACCGCAACGCGACGATGATCGCGGCGAAGGACACCGCGTTCAGCGCGAACACCGCGGCCGGCCCGGCCTGCAGGACTACGACCCCGGCCAGCGCAGGTCCGATTGCGCGGGCGACGTTGACCGTGACGCTGCTCAGCGACGCCGCGGCGGGTATCTGTTCCCGCGGAACGAGTTCGGGCTGGATCGCCTGCCACGCTGGGGCGGTCAGCGCTGAGCCACAGCCGATGGCCACGGTGAACATCAGGAGCCAGGTCGGGGTCAGAACCCCGGTGAACGCGAGCGCGGCTAGCAGCGCAGCCGCGAGCACCGCGTAGGTTTGAATGACGATCAGCAGCCGTCGCCGATCGAACAGATCGGCAAACACACCGCCGAAGAGCCCCAAAACCAATGTCGGTGTGAGCGAAGCGGTTTGAACCAGTGCGATGACGGTCGCGCTGCTGTGGTGCTCAACCAGAAACCATTGGGCGCCGACCGTTTGCATCCATGTGCCGATGTTCGATACCAGCTGCGCGATGAACAAGTTGCGGTAAATCGCAATCTTCAGCGGCGCCCATGCTGAGGCCTCCTCGGGTGCAGATTTCACACCGTCGCTGCTCACGGTCACAGCCGTCATGCGCGGTTACTCCCTCAAGGTTCTGACCTCGACGCCTACTAATAGCTCACCGGGTTACAACAAGGACGGTTCGCGAATACTTCCTATTGGCGTCTCGTTCAGGTATGACGTTCACGGGCTGTAGAAGGTTCCGACGCTGTGCGGAAGCTCCATCGCGGCGGCGCACTCAACACTCAAAGTCTTTGTTGCCCCGGAACCCGTTAGCGCCCAGAGCAACTCGGGGTGCTTGTCACCGTCCATCGCAACCGTCCTCATTGCTCACGATGCTGGTGGTCATCGTCGGAGTGGCATCCTGTCGATGATCCTCAGGTCCGGCGCACAGCGTACGGTTACGCTGAGCGAATGCTCAGCGCATCCGAACTTTGGGTCCCGATGACTGCGGGCGTCGCACGGACCGTCAACCGATGAAGGTCCAGCCGGCCGCGTTTTTGCGCACCACGCTTCCGCTCGCCATCGACATGCTCGACCAGTACGACTCCGGGAGATATCACTCCATTTGGCTACCGGACCACATGGTCAGTTTCTGGCCGGATTCGATCTGGGCACCCGAGTTCACCGATCTCGCCACCGCGTCACCGTCGCCGCACCGGCACCTCGACGGCATGGCCGTCGCCGCCGCGGCCGCCGTCCTCACGACGACGACGCCCATCGCCACGACCGTCGTCGACACGGTCCGCAGACACCCAGCCATGCTCGCGCAGACCGCGCTGACCCTCGATCACCTTTCGAAGGGCCGCTTCATCCTCGGCCTCGGCTGCGGCGAACTCGAAAACACCGTGCCCTACGGGTTCGACTTCGCCAAGCCAGTCAGTCGTTTCGAGGAGTCAATCAGAATCATCAAGCTGCTCTGGGCGAGCGACGGACCGGTGGACTTCGAGGGCGACTTCTATCGTCTCGAGCACGCGCGGCTGGACACCGAAGCCTACGAAGGCCGGGTCCCGCCGATCTGGATCGGTGCCGCCGGGCCTCGCATGCTGCGCATCGCCGGCCGGCACGCCGACGGGTGGTGGCCTGCGGGTGCGTTCACACCGGAGGACTATGCCGCCAAACTCGCGGTCGTCCGCGAGGCGGCCGAGCGGGCCGGCCGCGACCCCATGGCGATCGTCCCCGCGATCACCCAGATGTGCTTGATCGGGGAGGACGACGAGATCGAGGCGATGCTCGAGGCTCCGCTGGTCAAGTCCATCATCCTGATGCTCACTGCCGACGACCTCCGCACGTTCGGCTACGAGCACCCGATGGGCTCAGACTGGCGCGGGATCATGGACTTCGACCCGGTCAAGCTGTCACGCGAGAAGATCATCAAGTTCTGCGAAGACGTTGATACACAGGCGATTCGCGACATCATCCCCTGCGGCACGCCCAAGCAGGTGGCGCAGCGGATGAAAGGCTTCTGCGACGCGGGTCTGCGGGTGTTCAAGTTGATGGAGTACGGCAGCATGGGTGGACTCGCATTCACCGCTGGCTCGGCTGCCAAGGTGCGCGAGACCGAGGACGAACTGCTCACCCTGGTCGGTGGCAAATGACCACGCCTGCAACCGAAAACATCCTCGACGCGCAGGCGATGCTAAGTCGTGCGCAAGCCGAGACGGGACTGTACGACTGGAGCGACGCCACCTTGCCAAAGCGCTTCGGGCTGGCAGTCGATCAGCTCAACGCGGCGACGATGGATGCAGACGGTCGACGACGAGCGGCGGAAGTTTGCCACTGGCTTCTGACCTCGCGACTTGAGTTCTTCGAGGACCGTAACCGCTACCCGGTCGCAGACGAGGTGATCGAGCGGCCCATGTTCGTGACCGGCGAACCGCGCACGGGGACCACGCTCATGCACGCCTTGATGTCTGTCGACCCCGAGGCGCGGGCCCTGAGGTTTTGGGAGGTCATGTATCCGTCACCACCGCCGGGCGCCGCCGGCACTGACGATCCGCGCCGACTTCGCGCCGACGACGATTGGCGTGAGATCAACGCCAAACTGCCGAAATGGCTGCATTCGCATCCCTACAACGACATGCTCGGCGACGGCTTGCCCGAGGACGAACGCACCTGGGCCTTTGATTTCCGAGTGATGACGCCGACCGCTTGGTGGCGCGTGCCGATGGAATCCGTGACTCAGGGCTTGCCCGCCGACGCTCGGGCGCAGTACCGAATTCACAAGGCGATGCTGCAGCAGCTCCAGTACGGCAGACCTGAAAAATACTGGGTGCTCAAGGGATTTCACGGCTTTCGGCTCCAGGAGTTCTTCGAGGCCTATCCCGACGCCACACTCGTGTGGTTGCACCGAGATCCCGTACAGGTGGCGGCATCGCGCACCATGATGATGGCCGACATCATGGACGGCATCGTCGGTCCGATCGATCTGAAGGTCGAGGCGAAGAAGCATCTAGAGATGACGCGAGCGGGCATCGCCAACACCATGACCAACCCCATGGCTGACGACCCGCGCATCCACCATGTCCGCTACCAGCGACTTCGTTTCCGACCAGATCGCCACCGTGCGTGGGTATTACGACTTCGCCGGGCGGCAGCTGACGCATCGGGCCGAGGCCGCGATGCGTGACTACCTCGCGAACAACAAGGGTGACCGCTACGGCAAGTTCCGCTATTCGACGTCGTTGCTCACCGACATCGGTGAGGACATCAACGCCCTGAACGAGGAGTTCAGACCGTTCCGCGAACGGTTCGGCGTCGAGATCGAGACGCGAGCCTAGCAATGCATCCGCGAATCAGCCTGCACCAAGTTGCATTCCTCGATGAGAGCACCACGGCGTTCCTCGACCATTGCCGCAGCATCGGCGTGCAGCACACGACGCTGGTGACTCCTGCGCTGATGCGGCCGGGCGGGGTAGATGAGGCTCAGCGGGCACTGGCTGGCGGCACGCCGCGAGTGGAAGCGGTGAATCATCAGTTCGCCGTCTATCCCGACCTGGATAACGACCGTGGCGAAGCCACCGAGAAGCTGCTGCAGGCCATCGACATCGCCGCGGCGTTGGGGGCCCGCTCGGTGTATTTGCAAACAGGTGGTCGCGGATGTTTGACGTGGGAGCAAGCCGCCGAACGCTTCACCGCGCTCATCGCTCCCTGTACGGCGGCAGCGGCGGCTCAGGGGATCAGCGTGCTCGTCGAGAACGCCTCGTCGTTCAATGCCGACATCCACATCGCCCACACGCTCGCCGATACCATCAACCTCGCCGAACTCGCCGGCATCGGTCTCTGCATCGAATGGCACGCCTGCTGGATGGAGGCTGGGTTGAAGGCGCTTCTGCAGCAAGCGATTCCGATGACTGGTCTCATGCAGGTCAGTGACTACGTGCTCGGGGACAGGACCGCACCCTGTCGCGCGGTGCCCGGCGACGGAGTGATCCCGCTCGACCGAATACTGGGCGACGTGCTCGAAGCCGGGTACGAAGGTGTCTTCGACATCGAGTTGGTCGGCCCGCGTATCGCTGCAGAAGGGGCGCGCGCCGCTACCCAACGCGCGGCGCAACGGGTATCGGAAATCCTCACCAAGCTGGGAGCCTGAACCGATGGCCTATGGCGACGGTCCCAGCGACGAGGAGCTTCGCAACGCGTGGCACCGCTTCTGCGATCAGCTCAGGTCCGCGGGCGACGATGTTTTCAAGGACGCCAACCCCGGCAGTCCGATCCTGCGGGCCGATGCGTTCCGGTTCCTCACGCAGAATTTGGGGCAGGCGTTTGACCTGGCGCTGGAGACCAAGGATCCGGCCTTCCCGCAGCTTCATCCCTTCTGCACACCGACCCGCAAACTGGGTGGTGACGTCGCCGACTTCACCTATCGCCAAGCCTGGATCGACGGCGATCACGCCTACCGGATCAGCGGGCAACGTGGCACCGCACGGTGGCTCAACGTGACGGTGCAGGGCCCGCGACCTGATCGCATCCCTGGCACCGACTGGCCGAGTCTGCACGAGCCTTTCGGTGATATTCCGGAAACCAACATCTTCGGTCACCAGATCACCACCGAGGCCGACGGCAGTTTCGAGCTCTACGTCGGGGGAGAGATGCGCGCCGAGAACTGGCTGCCCACGACGCCCGGCTCGCGGAAGTTGTTCATCCGCGAGGCATTTGACGCGTGGTTCGAGACGCCGACCACCCTGTCGATCGAGCGGATCGGCATGGACGGTCCACGGCCCCTACCGACGCCGGAGCGGATCATCGAGGCGATGGGGTGGGCCGGGGACTTCCTCACCGGCGCGATGCACGACTGGCCGGAACATTCATGGAAGTACTCCAACGGGGTATGCGACCCGGCATTCACGAACCAGTTCCCGCCCGAGCGGACCGCCGACACCGACGACGATGTCAAGCGCGGGCGGCTGGCGGCGCACATGATCTGGGAATTGAAGCCGGACGAGGCGTTGATCGTCGAGATGGACAACCACGACGGCTTCTGGATCTTTGGGATGGGCAATGTCTTCGCGGCGAGCATGGACTTCCTGTACCGCCCGGTGAGCTACACCCCCGCACGTACCAAGGTGGACAGCGACGGCGTGGTGCGCCTGGTGATCGCGCACGACGATCCAGGTGTGCACAACTGGCTTGACACTCAAGGCTTTTCGAACGGCAACCTCACCTATCGCAATCTGATGAGCCAGAACCCCGCTCGCTTCCGCACCCGCGTGGTGCAGCGCTCGGAACTGCTCGACGCCTTGCCTTCCGATTCCGTGATGGTCTCCCAGGGCGAGCGTGTGCAGCAGATGCTCGATCGCTATCACAGCATCAAACTGCGCTACGGCATGTGACGGTTGGGCAGCTAACTGTTCGGGCCAATGACGAAGCACCGCCCAGCGCCAGTCGTCAGCAAGACCTCCTGCACTGCTGAGTTGTCGATGCCGGGGAACTGAATCTGATCACTCAACTGACCGGGATCGATTGCGGCGATCTGGGAAGCCGTGGTGCCGTCCTTCAGGCGAACGTCGGCGGTCACCTGCTCGCCGTTAACTGCATTGGACGATTCGCGGAAGTAGTAGACATTAATTCCCGAGCCGGACGTGTCGGCAGCCCAACCATCGCGGTAGTAGCAGGCTGGGTTGCCCTCAGCGTCCGGGGGCGGCGGGGGGCAGATCGACAACCCGACGCACGCTGCGGTCGTGCTGGGAGCGGCAGTCGCGTCGGGCGCTGCCGTGGCGTTGGGGGCGGCACGCGTCGTGGTAACGGCTGGCTGTGGGGTTATTGAGCTTGCTGTGGCGGCTTGCGGCCGCGATGGTGAGGACGACGAACACGCAGCCACACCGAAGACCGCAGCGAAGATCACCCACGCTTTCATATTTGCCACGCGGACCCCTTCGGGCGACGTCAGAAGATCGGGTTCACACGGTATGGCGGATGGGGCTGTCACACAACTAGGAGCGGGCGTTGGCTTCTAGAAGACCAACGGGTTTCTCTTTTCGAAGGTCGGTTCTCAGCGAATGTTCAGTCGAGCGACGTCACACTGTCTGATGACCGACGTTGTGGATCGACGTCGATTCACCAGCGCATAGCCACCAGTCCAGGGGGAGCGACAGGCCATGTTCGATGAATGACGTTACGAAACAGGCATTGAGCAAGGTGCCCGCAATCACCCTGGGCTTTTGGGTCATCAAGATATTGGCGACGACGCTCGGCGAGACGGGTGGCGACACCGTGACGATGACGCTGAATTGGGGCTATCTCGCCGGCGTCACGCTTTTCGGAGCCGCGCTGGTGGCACTCGTTGTCGCGCAGATCTCCGCCAGGCGCTTCTATCCAATCCTCTACTGGGCGACGATCGTCGCCTCTACGACGTTCGGCACGACGTTGGCCGACTTCGCCGACCGATCGCTCGGGATCGGCTACACGGGTGGATCGCTTCTGCTGTTGTGCTGTCTGTTGGCCACCCTCGGCCTGTGGCATCGGTCGGAGGGGACGGTGTCGGTGAATACCGTCTCAACGCCGAAAGTTGAGGCGTTCTACTGGGCCACGATCACGTTTTCCCAGACCCTTGGCACCGCGCTCGGCGATTGGCTCGCCGACACTCGCGATTTCGGTTATGAACGCGGCGCGCTGGTCTTCGCCGCGGCTCTGATGGCGGTCGTCGCCTTGTATTACTGGACCGGGGTATCGCGGGTCACCTTGTTCTGGGTCGCATTCATCCTGACCCGGCCTCTGGGCGCAACCGTGGGGGACTTCATCGATAAGCCAGTCGCCAACGGCGGCCTGGCCTTGAGCCGCCCGCTGGCCTCGGCGGTCATCGCGGCCATCATCGTCGTGCTGCTCGTTGTCCTGCCGCAACGTCCAGGCCGGCACCCCGGCCAGACAGGTCGTACATCGTCACGAGCACAATCGGAGGCCGCCGAAGACTGACGGCGCAACGTGTTAACGGCTCTGCTGGGTTCTACGCCGCGTTGGTGTCCACGACGGCCGGTTCTGAGCGGAAGACCAGCTGAATAACGTTCGCCGGGTTGACCGCCGCCGCCTTGCGTAGGACATCGTTGGGAAGCGAGAGCCGGAACACCTTCTTCCACGCCGAGCCGACCTGCTTGACCATCGGTCCGCTGACGTAGGTCAGGCCGTAGCGCTCGAACAGGTCTTGCACCTTCGGCGCGATCTCCTGGTAGCGATTGCTCGGTAGATCCGGGAACAGGTGATGTTCGATCTGGAAGGACAGATTGCCGGTCATGAAGTGCAGCAACGGGTTTCCGCTGATGTTGGCCGAGCCGAGCATCTGTCGCAGATACCATTCGCCGCGGGTTTCGCCGTCGATCGACTTCTTCTCGTAGGTCTGTACGCCTTCGGGGAAGTGTCCGCACATGATGACCGAGTGCGTCCACAGTTGCGGACCAGGTTGGCGGTCAGGTTCGCGGTGAGCGTGGTGACGGCCGAGGGTCCGGACAGCAGCGGGTGCAGAACGTAGTCCTTGGTCATCTGCCTGCGGATCTTGGCGAGCACATTCTTGCTCTGGCGACGGAATTCGTCCTTATCCGTCTTGCCCTTCAGGTACTTGCCGATTTTGAGATCGTAAGCCGCGATTCCGTACTGGAAGAAGCAGGCGTTGATCAAGTTCCACAGTGGCTGGGCGAGGTAGAAAGGCGTCCACCGTTGATCTTCGTCGACCCGCATGATGCCGTAGCCGAGGTCCTCGTCCTTGCCGACGACATTGGTGTAGGTGTGGTGGATCTCGTTGTGCGAGTGCTTCCACAAGTCGGAGGGGGAGGCGTTGTCCCACTCCCAGGTGGTGGAGTGGATCTTGTTGTCGCGCATCCAGTCCCATTGGCCGTGCATCACGTTGTGGCCGATCTCCATGTTCTCCACGATCTTGGCGACCGAGAGGCCGACCGTGCCTGCCAGCCACGCCGGCGGAAACAGCGAGAACAGCAGCACCGCGCGGCTGGCCAGTTCGAGCTTGCGCTGAAAGTCGATGACACCGCGGATGTAGTCGGCGTCGCGCTCACCGCGGCTGTCGAGCACCTGCTGGCGGATGGCGTCGAGTTCGCGGCCGAGATTCTCGATGTCGTCGTCGTTGAGATGAGCGATCGGATTCTGTTCTTGGCGTTGCAGAGTGGTCATGATGGGTCCTTAGAGGTCGATGTCGCAGGTGCCCGCAGCTGCGGACACGCAGGTTTGGATCAGGACGCCGTCACCGGGTGCGGCGGTCGTGATGTCGCCGTTGCGAAGGTCGCGTACGGCTCCTTGGCGCAGCGGTGCCACGCAGCCGAAGCAGATGCCCATCCGGCATCCCGACGGCATCAGCACGCCGGCGGCTTCGCCGGCGTCGAGCAGGGTCTGGTCGCCAGGGGCGTCGAGGACGGTCGCCGACTTACTGAAGGTGACTGTCCCTCCTTCGCCGGCGGTGACGACGGTGGGCCGGAACCGTTCGGTGTGCAGGCGCTCGGGCATGCCGTTGTCATTCCAGTGCTGCTCGAGTGCGTCGAGCATGCCGGTCGGTCCGCATGCCCAGGTCTCGCGCTCAGCGAGGTCGCTGACCAGTTCGTTGAGTTCGGCGGTGCTGAGCATGCCGTCGGTGTCAGTGTGCTTCTCTATCAAGCGGATTCGGCCCTGGCTTGCCAGCATGCGCAGTTCGCCGGCGAAGATCACATCGTCGGGTGTGGGGGCGCTGTGCACGACGACGACGTCGTCGATGTCGTCGGCCATGTTGCGCAGCATGCCCATCACCGGGGTGATACCGCTGCCCGCGGTGAGGAACAAGATCTTGGCCGGCGCCGCCGCGGGGAGCGTGAATTCTCCTGCGGCGTGGTCGAGTTGGACGATGGTGCCGACGGTGGCGTGTCGCACGAGGTGGTTGGAGACCTTGCCGCCGGGGATTGCCTTGACCGTGATGGCGATGCAGCCGTCGGCCCGGTCAATGTCGGAGGTCAGGCGAGTATGCGCGCCACTGACGGACGCCGTCGACGTCGACACCGATGCGGATGTACTGCCCGGGCGTGTGGGAGCGCCAGCCGCGGCCCGGCTTGATGACGAGGGTGACGGCATCGCGGGTTTCGGGTTGGATTGCGACGATCCGGCCGCGCAGGTCGGCGCCTGAGCGCAGCGGATCGATGATGTCGAGGTAGTCGGCGGGGACTAGCGGTGTGGTGATCCGCTCGGCGAGCTGGAGGAACCGGTCGCGCAGCGTGCCCATCGGGGTGACCCTGGGTGCTGTTGTTGTCATGAGACCACCATCCCTCGCTTTGAGGTATAAACTCTTGGCCAGCCAGAGTGAAATGCCACCAGAAATTTGTTCGGAAAGAATAGATTCGATGGACGAAGTTGCCGGGACTGACGGCCGACAGGTCACCGGCTTAGTGCTGAATGACCTGGTCGTCGCCGCTTTACAGGGCGTTCTGCCCGCCGTCGCCGAACACACTGTGGCCGCCGTCACCGTCGAGGTACCGAGTTACGCGGATGCCTTCAGCGGGCGGATGGGCCGGCGGATCGAAGGCGCCGTCAAAATGGCGCTTGGCGCCTTCCTCCAACTGGCCGCCCGTCCACACGACTCCGATCCCGGCCCGACGTTGTCCCCTGCGCTCGAAGGCGCCTACGAACTCGGGCGGGGCGAGGCACGACAGGGGCGTTCCATCGACGCGCTGCTATCTGCCTATCGCGTCGGCGCGCGGGTGGCGTGGCGTGAGCTATCGGAAACCGCCGTCGACCGGGGCCTGCCACCGCTGATGATCGCCCGGTTCGCCGAATTGGTGTTCGCGTTCATCGATGAGCTCTCCGCGGCAAGCGTTTCCGGGCACGGCGATGAACTGGCCTCCTCGGATCGAGAACGACGGCGTCATCTTGACCGCCTCGGACAGGACCTGCTGACTGGGGTGCCTACCGAGATACTGCGGGCAAGTGCCGAGCGTGCCGAGTGGCGTCCACCGGACACCCTCACCGCGGTACTAGTTCCGTCGGCCCAGACGCGGGGCGTGGCGTCTCGATTCGGGCAGTCCACATTGGAACTCAGTGGCGACCTGCCCGGTATCGAGTCCTCCGAGTCCGTTGTCGTGCTGCTCGTCCCAGACATGCACGGTCCCAACCGGTCCCGGCTTCTGCGGGAACTGCACGATCGCCGGGCGGTGGTCGGTCCGTCCCGCCCCTGGACGCAGGCACAGTCGTCCTACCATCGCGTCCTGCAGGCGCGCGAACTCAATCTCGCCGGAGACGACACTGGCACGATCGACACCGACAGCCATCTCGTCGCACTGGTGCTCGGCGCTGACCGCGAAGCCGCTGACGATCTTCGCCACCAGGTGCTTGCACCGCTCGATCAGTTACGGCCAAACACCGCCGAACGACTCGCGGAAACACTGCGTTCCTGGCTACTACACCAAGGCCAACGCGATGCTGTGGCGGCCGATCTATTCGTCCATGCCCAAACCGTGCGCTATCGCATGACCCAACTCCGCCAGCTTTACGGCGAACGCCTCAACGACCCCCAGACGATCCTCGAACTCATTGTGGCCCTATCTATCCCGACAACGGCAGTTTGACGCGGTCGAGTGCTCATCAGGCGATGACGACGCAGCGGAGAGGGTATTCGAAGATGCTCTCGTAGTTCACGATCTGGCAAGTGACCCTGGTAGCCGTCGGGAACTGGGCCCTGGTCTTGTCGGCGATCATCCGAAGCGCATCCTCAGCGAACACCGCGTGGTGGTGGATGGCGGTGACCGCGTCGGCTTCGCTACGTCGCTTATGCAGTTCCCGCACCGGCCCGCTGGCCGCGCATTCTCCAACGGCAAGCAGCTCGGCCAGGGAACGACCGGCCACGGTCGTCAAGCCCCCGGTCACGGTGATTTCCAGGTCGCAAACCTGATTGTGGGACGGATGCTCGCCGACGTTGTCCAGATCCTCACGGTCGAAGGCGATCGCGCTCTGGGCTTGGGGACAGGCCAAACAGACCTTGAATGCGGCGCCCCAGGTCACCTCGGTCCGCTCCGCCGCCTCGATCCGGCAGATCTCCTCGATCGGCTTGAACCCGCCGTCGTGCGGCAACACGATGGTGGCCCGCGCGTCCACCGACCAG
Organism: uncultured Actinomycetota bacterium; assembly: GCA_963815995.1. Classification (GTDB taxonomy): domain Bacteria; phylum Actinomycetota; class Actinomycetes; order Mycobacteriales; family Mycobacteriaceae; genus Mycobacterium. Next base: position 70,593 of record CAWFIR010000012.1, on the reverse strand, counting down.
GACGCGGCGCCGGGCACCGCGTCGCGCAGCCGCTCGAAGATGCCCTGGGCGTAGTCGAGCACGGTCGGCTGTGGTCCTGGCCGGTCGATGCATTCGATCAGCCTCGACATGTGCGCGCCACGCTGGTGGGCATGCAAACCGACTGAGATGTCCATGACGACCATGGCCGCACTGTCATGTTCGTCGATCGCGACGATCCGCTTGACCCCGACGTGTCCAACCGAATGCACCGGAATCGAGATGCTCGGAGCTTCCGAGTGCAGGTCCGGCAGCACGCCAATGTCTCCGTGGGCCATCCTCTTCCATCCTCTCCGGCTCGTAACCATCGACAGGCCGCAGACAGCCGAGCCGATCGGCACTATCGGCTGAACATGTCACGAGCGTGGTGGGGGATCGGTTCACTCGTGACGGAAGTGCTTCACATGCGGAGGCTCTTGTCGAGCGGACCAGACATGGTCACTCCGCCGGCAGCGCAAAGGTCCTCTGGCGCTGGGTGCCGACTAAAGGGCCTTGCCGGTGATGCAGTGTGGCTAGGTTAGGGCGATGGACGCAACCACTGCAGCCGCAACCATCGCCGGCCCAATCGGCGACTTGGCGGCCAACTTCTACTTCTCCAAACAAGCCATCGCCCGTGGCGAAGCCATCGGGCTCGACGTCATCTCCCTCTACGGTGCTGGTCGAGCATCCATCCTCGGTGGTGTCGACCCGGAGACGGCCGACGGCATCTTCTACTTCTTCAAGCCCGGCGCGATCGCCGCGGTGGTGGCCCGGGGTCGCAGCCTGGCCAATGAAGACGTGATTGCGGCAGCTCACCTCGGTGCGGCCGACGACTACGCCGAGGACGCCTTCGCTGCAGTGGATTCGGCCACCCTGGCCGCGTTCACCGACGCGGTGGGTGCTCTCGTCGCAACGGTTCCCTCGGGTTCTTGGCCGCTCTTCGATGGCTACCGTTCAGCCCCGACAGCGCCTACGGCCGCCGCTCGGGCATACCGGGCCGCCATCCTGTTGCGAGAGCTGCGCGGCGGTGTGCACACCGACGCGGTGAAGGCCACCGGGCTCTCGCCTGTCACTGCCTGTCAGTTCAACCGGGGCCTCGACAACTTCAAGATGCATGGTTTCTCCGAGGAGGACATGGTCGAATACACCCCCGAGATCGAGGCCCAGAAGGCCGCAGCGGAAGCGGCGACGACCGCGCAGATGGCGGCGCTGTTCGCCCCGCTCTCGCAGACCCAACTTGAGGCGATCGTCGCTGGCACCAATGCCCTGGTAGCCGCCCTGGGTTCCCGGTAGGTCGTTCATGTTCGCTCGGCCGTCATGTCCATCTCGATCCAGCCCTGGCACGGTCCGCTCAAGATGTCGGTGTGCATGACGCCGGCAAGTGTTCCGTCGGCTTGGGGCGTGTAGCGCACATTGGATCGGGCCGGACTCCATTGGATCGTGGTGTCGTGCATCATGCAGTCCCACTGGAACTCGCTGACTTGCGTCCAGGACGACCCGTCCCAGGTGAATTGCACGGGTTGCGGAACCGTCGGATTGCTCGGCGGAGGGCCGCTGACGATCGTGGCGACGCATTTTCCGCTCGTACAGCTTGATCGGAATCCGTAGGTTTCGGTGTGCTGGCTCTCGGGGTCACCGGCTGCCATGCTGGTCCCGTCCTTTGGACCGACCATGAACGTGATCGCGTACTCGCCGTTCCAGGATGGCGTGTCGGCGAAGGCAGTTGGGGGAAGTGACAGGGCGATCGTGAGCGGCGCGGCGCACAAGCCGACGAGACTCCTCAGACGGTCTGGGGTCATAGGTTTCTACTCTCGGTCCGCAACGGCTTTGGAACCAGGATGCGCCGCCGCAACCGTGGATGTATACCCCTTGTGCAGCGGTGCCTTCGGCATAGCAAACGGATTGGCGATTCTCGACCGTTCAACGTCTCAGTTGAGTAACATTTGTTTGCCGAGTCAGCAAAGGAAGTGCGCGGCAGGGGGCAACATGTTTACGAGAGTCAGGATCGTCATCCCATTCTCGATCTGCGCTGTCGCGATAACGGCTGTCGGTGCCGTTGCTGGCTTTGCCTCGCGCGCAGACGATTTGAGCGCCGCAATCTACGGCGGCGTCAACCAGCTTCGTCAGCCATGCGGGGTGATCGGCGACGACCCGCGTTTGACGGTCGCCGCGCAGCGCCATGCCGATGACTTGATGATCAACGGCGTTGGCGGCGGCCACATCGGTTCGGACGGCTCTTCGCCTCAGGCGCGTATCGCCGATGCGGGCTACGCCAGGACCGCCTACACGAGTGAGATCGTCTACTGGGGCACCGGATCCCGTGCGACTCCGGGCGCAGCGCTCGACCTATGGATGCAAAGTCCTCCACACCGAGCGGTCATCCTGGATTGCGCATTCACTGCAGCCGGCTTCGCAACCGCCTGGAGCGGGAACATGATGATCGCCGTAGGCGACTTCGCAGGTCCCTAAAATCGAGCTGGGCCAAGCTGTTTCGGATCCGTACCGCTTTCGCGGTACTCAATCCATGACCGCCGCGGCCTCCCCGAACTCGGCACAGCGAGCCCAGGCAGCCCCTTGAGGAGCTAGTTGTTCATTCGGATTCAGCAGCGGGCCGGGGGCGCCGCCGCTTGACTTCATACATGGCAGCGTCGGCCCGGCTCAGCAAATGCTGCAGATCTGCGGACTCTGCCGCTAGCGCCACTCCAATCGCCGCGCTTATGTTCAGCTGAAGGTCTGGGCTGAGTGCAATCGGCTCGAGCAGGGACTGACGGATCCGGTCAGCGACCAGCTCGGCGCCCTCGGGATCTACCCCCGGCAGCAGCACGAGGAACTCGTCACCACCGAGCCTGACCGCGGGCGGGTGCTCCGCATCGCCCTGCATCACGACGTCACCAATGGTGCGGACTGCCTCGGCAATGCGGCGCGCGACCTCGCGCAGCACCTGGTCGCCTGCGTCGTGCCCGTACTCGTCGTTGACTGCCTTGAAGCGGTCGAGATCAATGAAGATGGCGGCTACCGGATCAATTGGTGTTGCTCCTGCCGCCATGGCGGCCATAAAACTGCTCAGATGGCGGCGATTCGGTAGCCCAGTCAGCGAGTCGTGCAGGCCGAAGTGCGCAAGTTTGGCCTGGGCCCGGCTCAGCTGGGCCGATTCAACGTCATGCGCGACCAGTTGCGCCGCCTGCAGGTCGGCCTCTGTCCAGGGCGTACTCGAGCCGCTGACTCGCTCCAGCCAGGTATCGAATGACTTCCTCGGATTGATCAAACCAGTGGAGTGAGCGTGCGGATCCCCCAGCCAGCGGAGCTGCTGCGGACGGTCTCGCCGGAACCAGGCCACGAAGTCATCCGGCGCGACGAGGGCGACGAACAAGCAGCCAGCTGCACCGAGAGAGCCAGCCGTCGATTGCGGCAAGCGGTCGGTGGCCCAGGGCGCGTCCGGGGACAGTGACTGGGCGGCGCGGATTTCGCCCGCGAGTCTTCGTGCGGCATCCTCGGATGGCGCTGCGCCAATCGCCCGGTATTGCCCGTCTACACACGCGGCTGCGCCGTCTGCCTGGCACAGCTCCAGCAGGTCACCGGAAGCAGACGTGAGTCCCTCGGCAGTTGTGGGCGCGTTCTGCATCGCTGACCTGAGCCGGGTCCGGATAGATTCGCGGCTGGCTGCATCGTTCAGTCTGAAGATCTGTTCAGCTGCAGAGACTTGGAGTTTTGCCTGCAGGACTAACAGTTCACACGATCTACGCCTCGAGCGCGAGAGCCGACGGGGGTGTTCAGATGTGCACGAGACAAGCCGTGTCAGCCGGTCTGCGTCGACCATGGCGAACGAAATGCTGGCTGCTGTCTTCATGTTGCGCATGTATTCGAGGTGGAAGGGCGAAACGCTGCGCAGCGCAGCCCGGCTCAGGTCAAGACTCGTGCCGGCCATGCGCGGCGATGCAATCACGACGACGTCGCCCTCGTCGACGTCGGGTATGTAGCGCGACGCTTTGCGGGTGTAAATCTGGCGGGCTTGGAGCGGAATGTCGCTCGCCGGAAAATGATGCCCGAGGTATTGCACGAGTCCTGGAAGTCGATCCTCAGCGACAATCTCCCCGTGCTCGTCTTCATGGAACCGGTAGACCATCGCGCGGTCGAATCCGGTCATTGCGCGCACTGCAGTCGCAACGACCGCCTCAATTTCGGGCACGCTCGTCGCCTCGCCGATCGCCTGTGAGGCATATAGAACCGGGACGAGATCGGCTTGATCGTCCCCGTGCGCCCTCTCGATCTCGATGACGATCTGCCCGCCGACTCGATGCAGGATCACGTCGACCTTGTCGTCGAATGCAGCTGCCAGCCGCACTCCATACAGATCGGGCGACGAAGGCCGGTAGCCAGTCTGCTCAATCGCCTGCTCAAGCCGCTGCCGTTCATCGGGCGAGAAGATGCTCGTTACCGGCGAATCGAAAAGCTGATCCGGCTCCACCCCGATCAACTCACGGGTGTTGGCGCTGGCGTACGTGATGCGGCGATCTTGCAGATCGGCGGCAACCAGCGCGCCGTGGGCTTGAATTCGGCCCGACAGGTGCAGCTGCTCACTCGCGCAATCGGCCAGAGCCGGCGCGCTCTGATTCGCTTCGGCAGTCATCAGGTCGCTCCCAGCGAGGCATCCGGCCAGCTCAGAATGTCGCGAATCAACGCGTACGCAGCCAACGCGCCCGCAATGACCCGGGCGGAGTCCGCTCCGGATTCGCCGAAGACATCCAGTGCAATCTTGAAGTGACGCCAGAGCCGGCTGAACTCGAGCCTGTCTGAGGCAAAGAAGTGCTCACTCGCATGACCCGCCCTCACCGCGTCACCTCCGGGCTGTCATCAGCGCCCATAGTGGGGCAGGATAGTGCGCCGCTGGTCTCTGCGAATTGGATTTGTCGCCTATCTGTACTCGCGGCACTGTATTGGAGAAATTGCGATGACTCTTAAACGTCGTCAAGATCCGAGAACGACAGTAACAAGCGAGACTGAACTACGCCTTTTACCGTCGTCTCCGTGACGTCGCGGGTTCAAGAAGTTCATCGAGTGCGACGGGGAAGTCGTCGGCCAATTTCCATAAGTCGGGCAGCAGGTCCGGGCAGGAGATGATGCCGACGCCGAGCTTGCCGTTCAGCGACATCACTGTGATGTTCAGCCCCGAACCGTGGAATACCGGCCCAAGCGGATATGAAGCTTTCACTTCGCAACCCAGAAAATACAGCGTTGTTTGGGGTCCGGGCACATTCGAGATGATCAGATTGTGCACCGGGCTCTGCATAAGCGGGGTCTCGGCGACCAGCCGCATCACCGCGCCGAACAGCGGCCCGGCGGCGAATTGCGTCCAGTCCTGCAGCAGCGTGGGACCGATGGCCGAACTGTGTTCCTTGGCAACGGAATTCGCTTCGGCAATCGCCCGCAGCCGGTCGACGGGGTCGCTGATGTGTGTCTTGAGGTCGCAGAACATCCCGGAGAGCTGGTTGCGGCCGGGCCGGTCGGACTTGTCGTGCACCGAAACCGGCACCATAGCCACCAGCGATTTGTCTGGCAGCTCGCCGCGATCACGCAGGAACCGTCGCAGCACCCCCGCGCATAGCGCCGTGACCACGTCGTTGATCTTGACATTGAAGCGGTTTTTCACCGTCTTGATGTCTTCGAGCTCCAGCTGGATGAATGCGATGTTGCGCTCGGCCGTGACCGGACCGTTGAATGCCGTCGGCGGGGCGCTAAACGGTGCGGCCATGGCAAGGCCGGCGCGGGCGCGGCGCAGCGTGTCGAAGATCGCCGAGACGGTCATCGGCACCACAGTGGCCAGTCGCAGCGGACGGGAGGCGAACCTCATCAGGCCGCCCGCGGCGATCTCGAGCGGGCTGGCGGCACCGGGACCATACACAGGGGCAGGTGGTGGCGCGTCGGGCTCGACACTGCACAACTGCGCAAGCAGACTGGCCCCGGTCACCCCATCCACGGCGGCATGATGGACCTTGGTCATCACCGCCAACCGGCCGCCCTTGTGTGCGTCGCCGTCCTCTAAGCCCTCAATCGGCCACATCTCCCACAATGGTCGTCCCCGATCCAGCGGCAGGGCGGCGATGTGTCCGCAGATCTCGGCCAGTTCCGCTCGGCCGCCGGGCGAGGGCAGGCCGACTCGGTGCAGATGGCGATTGACGTCGAAGTCCTCGTCTTCCACCCAGACCGGGTGATCCAGATTGAGCCGACTGTCGGCCAGCTTTTCGCGAAACTCCGGCATGGCCTTGATCCGCAGGGCCAACTCGTCGCGGAACCGATCAAACGTGTAGCCGCCAGCCATCGTCGACGTGTCCAACTCCACGATTGAACACACATTTGGTAGCTGAGTGGATGTTTCGATATGCAGAAAACCTGCGTCAAGTCCGCTCAGCCTTTCCATGCAAGCCACGCTAGGCTCGCCAGCGGCGTACGCCCAGTGCCCATCAGCCCAAAATGCAGCGCCCGGATTTGGACCTGAGGACGCCCAAGACGCCGCGTATGGCGAATCGGAATCACAACGTTGAACAAGACGCGAACTCCTCGACAACGGCACGCACGCTCATAACCAGAACTTGCATGGGTGGAGTGGCTGGGCACCGATGTCGAATCTGCGCGGTGAGGTTGCGACGGCGACGGGACAGGCCCTCCATCTTTAACGCGTCTAACGCCTGATCAGGCGGAGAGGCTCAAGGCCGCTCGAAGTGTTGGTAGTCGGGCGTCGTCCAGTCGCCAGCCCATTGCCAGCCACGATCGGTGAAGGCGCGTTCGGCTGGATCGCCGTTGTGCAGGACTCCGGGGTCGGTGCGACTGCGGTCCAGATAGGCCGCCGCGTTTTCGGGTTCGAAATACCCGCTGGCGTAGAGGCAGGGGTTGAGCAGCGTATTGATATCGATAGCCCGGCCGTAAGCGTGTGGCGACCATTCGTCGGTTCCAGGGATGTGCCGGCAGTTGAACGCCGAAGTGTTGTTGTCCTCCATGGACAACTCATCGTTAGCGTCCGGGTAGTGGTCGACCGTGCGGATCTTGTCGACGGGATAACCCAGTTGGTGAAGCTGCTCGAAGATCGCGATGACGTCCGGCACCAGATCTTCATGCACAATGAGCTCGCCGCGGTGGGTCTGGCCGTCGAATCCGAGGTAGTCGACGTCGACCCGTCGCAACTGTTCTGGTTCGACGGGGCAACCCGGCCGCCAGGTCGCGCCCAGTTCGGCGGCGGTGACCGGCTCCACGTTCGCAGTCGCACGTGCTGGCGGAGCGCCGGCCGACGACGACGCGGCCGCCGACGGTGGTTGTGTGACAGCCGGTGGTGGTGGGGCCGCAGGAGGTGACGGCGCGGCCGTGCATTGCACCAGCAGGAGACCCGCTGCGAGCAGGTGTGCGAGCACGGCACCCCGCCGCTCGAAGGGCGTCAATCGGGATGAGTCCTCACCGCTTTCTTCCACCCCCTACAAGAACACTGCGATAAGCGGTTTCGTTGGATGAGTCCGGCGCCAACGCTACCGCGGACAGAGCTGCTGTCATTCGAAACAACCGCCCGCTTTGCCGAAGTCGGCGGTGCGCTCCGCGTCGCTTCGCCCGTCCTCCTAGGCTCTGGGGATGCGCATGCGGTGGCCGTTGATTGGCCGCTTGGAGGAGATGCGGGCTATCCAGGCCGCCATCTCGGCTTCGGATGTGTCCGGGATCGTTGTTTACGGTGCGGCGGGTGTGGGGAAGAGCCGCATCGCCCGTGAGGCCTTGTCGGCTGCTGAGTCCCACGGGTGCGAAGGCCGGTTAGCGGTCGGCACATCCTCGGCGCGGGCAATTCCGTTGGGTGTTTTGTCGGCATGGGCCCCCTCGGGTGTCACCGATACCGTTCAGCTGCTGCGCGGGGTGATCGAGCTGCTGACGGCCGCATCGTCGGATGCCGCGGTGGTGGTGGTGGTCGATGACGTGCATCTGCTCGACGATTTGTCGATATTCGTCGTGCACCAGATCGTGCAGCGCGGGGCGGCGAAACTGATTCTCACCATTCGCGACGGTGAACCGATTCCCGCCGCGGTACAGGAGATATGGAAGGGCGGCCGATTCGACCGGCTCGACCTGCAACCCCTGTCCCTCGACGAAACCAGCACGCTGCTGTCGGCGACCCTCGACGGCTCGGTGGATCCGGACGCCGCTCAGCGGCTATGGAACCTGACGCGCGGCAACGTTTTGTACCTTCGCACCATCGTTGACCAGGAGGTCGCTGACGGCCGGCTGGTGAAGCAGCGCGGGTTCTGGCGGTGGTCGGGTGATCCGATGATGCCGCCCGGCTTGGTCGAGCTGATCGAATCCCGCATCGGAGCCCTGCCGACGCCGGTGAGTGATGTGGTCGACGCGCTGGCCGTTGGGGAGCCGATCGAGCTGGCGGCCCTGAGGCGGATCACTGATCCGGCCGCGGTCGAGGAGGCCGAGACCCGTGGCCTGATCACGCTGGAGCCCGCGGTTAGTGGTGTGGAGGTGCGGGTGGCGCACCCGCTGTACGGGGAGGTGCGCCGCAGGCGCGCGGCAGCCACCAAGCTGCGGCGGCTACGCGGACTGGTTGCCGCCGAACTCGCCGCAGCCGATGACCACGACGACATCCAAGTCGTGGTGCGCCGCGCCGCGTTGAGCCTCGACTCCGACCTCACGCCTGACGCCGACTTGCTCGTCAGGGCAGCCCAGGGCGCCGTCTGGCTGGCAGATCTGCCGCTGGCCGATCGACTCGCGGAAGCAGCAGTCCGCGCCGGAGGGGGTCCGGAGCCGAATTTCGTTCGAGCGCATGCACTTTCGTGGCTGGGCCGTGGCGAGGAGGCCGACACTGTGCTCGCCGCGATTGACAACGGCGCGTTGACCGACGAAGGCCGCGCCAGATTGGCCTTCCTGCGGGCCAGCAACATGCTGTGGGCGCTCGGCGAACCGGCGCGCGCGAAAGAAATCATCGACGAGGCGTCGCGCACCACTCCACCGCAGGCGCGCAGCTACATCGATGCCTTCCTGACGGTGTACTGGTTCGCGATGGACCGGCCGGCGGCGGCGCGGGAAGCTTCGGAAAGCCTTGTGTTGGACGATCTACCTGCGGTCGTTGGCGCGGAGATTGCCTGGGTGCTCGCGACCATCGCCGCGGACGCTGGTCGCACCGCCGAAGCGGTGGCCGTCGCAGATGCGGGGTACGCCACTGCGACACGCTCATTCGACGCCCCGCACATGAGGTTCAACATCGCTGATGCGCACATCAGCGCGCTGCTGTTATCGGGGCGGGTCGGTGAGGCCGTTGAGGTGGCCGAACGGGTGCGCCAGCAGGCTGCCGATCTTCCGGGCGCCGCTCAGTTACTCGGCTCCGCCGTGGCAGGTCGGGCTGCGCTTGGCGCCGGCCGCCTAGATACCGCATGCGCGATGTTGGAGCAGGGGGCAGAGGGATTGTCCGCCTCGCATGCCATCGGTTGGGGGTACCGCTATCACATCCCGCGCACGACCGCACTGGCGATGCGTGGTTCATCCAGCGAGGCGGCCGCCATGCTCGCCGTGCTGGACAAGATGCTGCGTCCGTTTCGCTCGCTGGACTACGAATGCAGCTTGGCCCGGGCGTGGGTGGTCGCGAGCCAGGGCGCCGTCAGCGAGGCGATCACGGTCGTGCTGTCTGCGGCCGAAAGGGCTTCGGCCGCCGGGCAATTCGCGGCCGAAGTGGTCTGCCTGCAGACCGCCGTCCAGTTCGGCGACCGCACCAGCGCACCCAGGTTGGGTGAGCTTGAGTCGATCGTCGAAGGGCCACGTGTCGGCCTGGCCGCCCGATTCGCCGTCGCCCTGCGCGATGGCGAGGCTGCTGAATTATCCTTGGTGTCAGAGGAATTCGAGCGATTGGGCGACCTTGTCGCGGCTCTAGATGCGGCCGCCCATGCCGCGCTCGCGTATCGCAGCCAAGACCTGCGGGGATCGGCGTTGACGTGCTCGGCGCGCGGCGATGCGCTGGCCGAACAATGCGGCGGCGCCAGCACTCCGGCGTTTCGTCAGGCAAGCGAACCCGTGCCATTCACCGATCGTGAGCGAGAGATCGTGATGCTGATCGGCGAGGGTTTATCCAACCGTGGTGTCGCTGAGCGACTGAGCCTGTCCGTGCGTACCGTCGAGAGCCATATCTACCGCGCGATGGCCAAGACGGGAACCACCAGCCGCGAAGAACTCGCCGGCCTGCTGTCCGGCCTGAGGATGCGAACAGACTGATATCGCCTCTGGTGGAGTGCGTTCGGCGCCGGCGATGATTTCGTATCGCCTTACTGAGTGGGCACCGCCGAAAAATTGCATGCTGCTCAGGTAGCCGAAGAACTCCGCCAACGGGAGCGGGCGCTACGCCGCCTGCCGTTACCGTATTCGCTGGCATTGAGACTGCGGGACGCCGGCGTCGCCGCCGACGTGATCTGCCAGTACGTCGACGTCGAGCGGGCCGCCCTGGATGGCCTGTACCGCATGGCCGAAGCGAAACTTGTTGCGGTACAACATTCGACAGACGATCGCCGCCACCCTGCCAGTGAGGCAACCGAGCGCACCAGTTGAGGGCGCGGAAAGGCGTTGCCCATCTTTCCAGATCTGACGACAGATCCCTTGCGGGTAGGTGGGAACAAGCCGTTGCCCAAGAACGCGATTCGGTAGTAGCGCGTCGGCGGAAAGATCCACCTTGAGCGGAGTCAGGTGGAAATGCAGTAGCGGACTACTGCGGTGCCTGGCGGCGGTCACTAAGAAAATGTGCACAGCGGGCTGAGAGAGAGGAAGACCCATGTTGCTTTCTGGTGGTCTCGGTCGGCTGATAAAGCCTCGCCAAATCCCGCTCACACTCGGCACAGCTGTCGGTGCTGCTTTCGCGGCCGCGCTGATTGGACTGGCTCACGCTCCCGCAGCCAGAGCCGACGCCGACCTTAACCCATTCCAGGACCTGTTCGGCGATATCGAGGACCAACAGCTGGACCCAATCGGCTGACAGCTTGTTGGCCACCAGCGATCCGACCCTGGCCGCCACCCTAGATACGAGCGTCGACAACTTCCTAGCGTCCGTACCCGTTAGCCCTAACTTTCCTGAAGGCGACGACCCGTTCGCCTTCCTGGTCTGGAGCCTCGACCCGAGCGCGTTCAGCCCGGATGCTTTCTATGGGCCGCTCCTAGATGGTGGCGGCCTTCCGGACAACGCCATTAGTGACTTCGCCGTGGGCCTGGATTACACGTTGTTCGCCACCGGCATCGGGGGCAACGACGTGGGCATCTCGGATCTTTTGAGCTCAATCACGAGCATCCCCGCATACATCGAAGGGGTGCCCTTTCTCCTCGCCCTTTTATTCGCCGGTTGGTGATTGGTCGTGGCCTGTAGCTGGCATCGCGTCCTAACCCCCCATCGCAATGCCGCCTCCGGTCCGCAGAGCACCTATCGGCGGCATCCGCGAGCCCAGGAACCCGGACTGTTCAAGAGTTCACTCCACGAACACCCCATGAACAGCCAGTATTGAGTCGAAGTTTGTTCCGGGTCCGGGGCTTATCGGGGTGGGTAGGCGGAAATCCGCGCTAAGTAGTACTGCGCCAGGCCGGGCGAGATTGCAGTGTCCCGCTACTGCGCCACTCCATCGCATGACGAGTGACGATCGATCGGTCACAACGCCGAGGGAAGAGGCGCGAAGTGTCCGAATTAGCTGCGGCATCCGCAGATCCGCAAGATCTCGTCGACGAGTCTGAGCGTGTCCTCCGAGGGGTGGGGCATTCAGACGATTCAATGACGCCGGTACTGCAACTCAAAGGCGTCGGCAAGACGTACCGCAGGGGTGACGAGCAGGTGCATGTGCTTGTTGACTTCGACTTCACTTTGGACGCAGGCGAATTCGTGGTCGTGACCGGACCATCGGGAGCCGGCAAATCGACCCTCCTGCATATTGCCGGCGGGCTGGACGCACCGGACAACGGCACGGTAGCCGTCGCCGGCCACGATGTGTGGGCGCAGAGCACCGGTAGGCGCGCCGCGTTCCGACGGCGCAACCTCGGATTCGTCTTCCAGTTCTTCAACTTGGTGCCGATGCTGACCGCGGTGGAGAACGTGTCGTTGCCACTGGTGCTGGACGGTATGCCGACCCGGTCAGCAGACGCCCGCGCTGAGGAGCTACTGCAACGGGTTGGGCTCGGCGACCGCGCTCGGCACCGGCCGGCCGAACTCTCGGGCGGACAAATGCAAAGGGTGGCGGTGGCGCGCGCGCTGGTGGCCCGACCATCCATCATTCTCGCTGACGAGCCAACCGGAAACCTGGACAGCCATTCTTCGACGGAGGTCTTGGATCTCCTGCGCTCGCTGTCAGACGAAGAAGGCGCGGCGGTCGTCCTGGTGACACACGACCAGGCGGCGGCGCGCTACGGCACCCGCGAGCTGCATCTGGTCGACGGGCACGCGTACACCGGCGATGCTGCCGCGCCCATCGCGGAGCGATGATGAAATCGCTGCGCGCCGGATGGATGTCATTCCGGCGCATCCATCTCGCCGCGTTGATCGCCGACTGGCGACGGACGCTGCTCAGCGTGATCGGCGTCGCGCTGGGAGTGACGGTGGTCCTCGGACTCTGATACTCAAATCCGAGCTCGCTCGCCCTTTCGACTCGTTCGGCCCGTCGCTCACCCATGCCGCCGACGTCGGGGTGGTCCAGGTGACGCCGAACGTAAGCGGCCGGTTGCCGATCAAGACAGTTAACCGGCTGCACGCAGAGGTGACAGGCGCGGAGGCGGTCATCCCGATCGTCGCCGGATTGACGCCCGTGGACCTTCCACGCGGCGGCAGTCACGGGTTCTTTCTGCTCGGCGGGTCGTGCCAGATCGAGCTGCTGGTCGGCTCGTTCAACTGCGAGCAGCGCGCCCGCGACGTCAAACCCGCAGACGGCCCCGGCGTGCCACTGGAGATTCCCGCGGCCATCGCCCAACGGCATGGCCTACAGCTCGGCGATGAGTTGCACATCCCTGGCCTGCCACCAGGATCGGCACACCTCGGCTGGACGTTCCCGGAGTTCGACCGTGTCGAGGGCATCAACGGCGGCTACGTGCTGCTGGCCCCCTCGATGGACGTCGCCGCGAGCATGCTCGGCTCACCGGGCTACGCCACGGCCGCGTTCGTCCTGCCGAAGCCGGGTGCTGACGTCGCGCGCGACGTCAACCGCGTCATCGCCGGCGTCGCAACGGCTGGTCCGCCCCGGCCGCACCTACCCGCCGTGTTCGAGAACGCTACGCAGAGTTTCAACCTGACTGTGCTGGCCGGCATCCTGATCGGCTTGCTCATCTCCGTGAACACCATCCTGTTGGCCGTCGAGGACAGGCGGGCGGTGATGGGGACCATCGGCGCCATCGGCGCCAAGCCGCGAGGGTTGTTCGGCGGGATGCTGGGCGAGGGCGCCGTGGTGGGTGTTCTCGGGGGACTGCTGGGGGTGCCCAGCGGCTTCCTGCTCGGGACATATCTGGTGGACCGCTTCGGGCAGTCCATGCTGGCCGGTTCCGGTGGCACGATTGCAGCGCACTTCACGCCGAGCTTGATTGTGATCGGTGCCGCCGCGGGGACAGTCTCGGAATCCTCGCGATGATCGGGCCTGCCCTCAGATTGGCCCGCGAGGGACCGCTGGCGTCGATGGCGAGCGTCGGCGGGATGCAGCGCGCAAGGACGATCCCGATGTGGCCGCTGGTCGCCGGAGCGGGCGCGCTGGTGGCATCTGTCGTGGTATTGAAGATCTTCGAGCGCGGGTCGCTGCCGCTGAATGTGGGCATCTACGGCATGACGGTGGGGTTGTGCGGGGTGGTGTTGGTGACGGCGTGGATAGCCCCGCGCGGCGCGGGGCTGGCGATCAGGCTGCTGACGATCGCGCGTCCCGCCGTCGGGCGTTTGCTGGGAGCCGACGTGCGGCGCTATGCCGTACTGTTCGCACTCTCGGCCGCGCTACTCGCCCAAGGCGCCAGCTCGGCAATCAGCTCACACAGCATGCAACTGCTCGAGCACCACGCAGATCGCGGACGAGCAGGCCGACCAGCTGCCCGGCTCGTTGTTGATCGCCGCCCAGTCGGTGCTCGATCAGCGGGATAGCCAGATCGCCGACACCACGTTCGAGCTGGTGACCGGCGCCGCCGCCGGGCGGAGTGTGTCTTCGCGCTGGCGATCGACGATCGGGTCTGGGACGTTGTCGCGGTTGGTCATCGGCGTCACACCGGGAGATTGGTACAGCACGGCGCTCTATCAGCCGACCGGTTCACGTGACGAGTTCTGGCCGGGCCTGCGGGACGGGGAGATCGGCCTGAGCGAGATTGCGGCCAGCCGGCTCGGCGTCGCGCAGGGCGGCACCGTCGAACTGCCGACCGTTGCCGGGCCGAGGCAGTACCGGGTCGCTGGAATCTTTCATCCACGGATGGTGAACGACGCCGCTGTGGGCGACATGGTGTTGGTCTCGGACCGATTGGCGCGTGCGGATTGGGCCGCCGTGCGCGACCAGATCGCGGTGGCCTACCCGTCGGCCGCCGCCGCGACCGCTCACCGCAGCGATTTCGTCAGCCTCGGCGCCGGATTGCGGGTGTACGACAACCAGCAGTGGCGCTCCGAGGCCGCCGACTGGGATCACCCGATTCCTGGAGCCGTTCACGATCTCGGGATACGTCGTGATGGCCGCCGCCGGCTTGAGCCTGCTGAACGTGTTCGTACTGGGACTTGTACAGCGCAAACGTGAGCGGGCCGCTTTGCGTGCGATCGGGATGACCTCTGGGCAGGAACAGGCTGTGATCATCGCTAACGCGGGTCTACTCGGCTCGCTGGTCGCGGGCGTCGCTGTGCTCGGGGGCGTGGGTCTCACATATCTCTGGTCGCTGGGCTCACCTGTGTACTACGGCATCAAGATCGACTGGGGTTGGCCGCCTGTGCCACTGCGAACCGGAGTGGCAGCCGTGTTCATACTCGTCCTGGCTGCCGCCCTGTACCCCCTGCTACATGCGCGGCGGCTAGAGGCGGTCGAGGTGCTGCGAACCAGTTGACAGTTAGCCGTGGACCTCAAGGTGCTGTCGCGGAATGTCGTCGTTCGCACGCCGGAAGCGGTGTAGGTGTTCCCGAATCGCTGGGCTCGACATGGCCTCGAAGTCTTTGGGCGGCAATGTCATCTGAAAGATCAGTCCGCGGCCGTCGGCCCCTTCGACCAGGACGCCGACTCCGGCAAAGGGAATGTTCATCAACGGCGCGCAGTAGACCGTGAATGCGCCTTCGAACTGGATGCGGTAAACGCCGAATCCGGTCCAGTTCGTGATAAGCGGGTTCCACTGGACCGGATTGAAGCTCGTCGCTACACAGCGAGTGCCCCGCCATGTACCAGCAGCGTCCAGAAACTTTTGGTTGATGCGCATGTCGCAGTGTTGGGCGGCAAAGCTATCCACGCCATGACGGATGCGTTCGGCAATCGAGACGTGCCGCCTCTCCGCGTCGTAGGTCGACGTTTAACGCCGTGACGATATTTCCGACCAGCATTGGATCCAAGCCACACTGATTCCGCACATTCACGGCGATCGCGAGGGTGCGACGATCCACGGCGGGATCCGCGTTCATGAGGGCCGCGGAAACATGCGCGCACACAACGTCGTTCGCAGACAATCGCATCCGGTTTCCGTAAGCGTCGCGCATGCGGGTGATTTCGTCTTCGCCGTAATAGAGACTCAGAGTCCGCTGCTTTCGCGCATCCTTTGCCATATAGAGCGCGCTTCGTGCAATCTCTGCGAGCCCGAGGCAACGCACCCCGGCCTCCCGAGCGCCATCGGCAGGAAGATGTGCGTCGAGGTAGGCAGCGCGGTCTTCGACGATCAACGGGTCAGCCAGCGGTTTGTCGGCTGCGGCGGCGGCCCACGCGTTGATGAAGTGCATAGCCGTTTGCATGTCGCCGATCGCGTGGTGCCACGAGAAGCCGATGGCGGTCGCGTTGTCCGCAAGATGCGTGACACGTACCTTGCACAGCGGGCCGAATCCCCACCGCGCCGTGGCGCCGTTCACCGGATCGATGAGCCAGCCCCCGCGGTCCTCCGACACCGACTGGATCGCCTCACGGATTGTGCGTCCGGACGACACAGATGTGAAGGCCGCGCCCTGTCCCTTACATCGGATTCGCAGCCTGCCGCCGACCACGGCCATTCGCCCCGCGAACATCGGAAGGCTGGTGAGCGCGTGCGCGAATGCACCGGCGAGCGCCGTCGTGTCGAGACGTCGCTCGAAGAAGAAGACCAGGTGCACCGCCACGTTCGAGAGAGCAACGTCACCGACGTTGCACCGGATTTCCAACCGCCGTGGGTGCAACGGACTGATCAGCTGGGTCGACATCGAGGGCTACTTTCGGCGGCTGACTACGACGCGGCCGCCACGTTTCGGGGCATAGGCGACTCCCCGAAAATGCGACTTCTCGTCGGCGGCGGCATCGGTGTGGATCCGGAAACTCTGCAGCACCGTCCGCAACACGATATCCATTTCGGTGATCGCGAAATCAGACCCGATGCATCGGCGTGCTCCGCTTCCGAACGCCAGCCATGCTGGCGCCGACTGATTGGTATCCCGAAAGCGGTTCGGATCGAAACGTTCGGGGTGAGGAAAGATTTCCGGATTCTCGTGCAGATCGGCAAGGCTCACAAACACGTTGCGGTTGTGCGGAATTCGCCACGCGCCCAGATCGAAGTGCGACGCACTGACCCACCTGCCCGGGTAGTCGATTATGGTGCGAATCCGCAGCAATTCCAATATCGTCGCACGACGGAAGTCGCTGCCTCCGGCGTCAACCTCTCCGACCAGTTCGGCCAGCACATCTGGGTGGCGCCGCAACCGTTCAAACGCCCAGCTAAGTGCTGATGCTGTGGTTTCGTGGCCGGCCCCGATAAGGGTCACAAGTTCGTCGCAGATGTCCGCCCGCGACATCCCGGTTCCATCGGCATGCCTGCTGCGCAGCAACAGTGCGAGGATGTCCGTCCGCTCACCGAGTCCTTGATCGGCTTCGGCCCTGTCGATCAACGTCAATACGATGCGGTCGAAGTCCTCCCGGATCTTGTCCAGCCCGTTCCATGGACTGTAGCGACGGGTCCGGAATTTAGGCGCTGGCATCAACTTCGCCAGGATCGATCCCCGTTTTGTGAAACGTTTGACGATCTCACGTAGTTGCTCTAGTTCGGCGCCTTCAGCGCCGAAGATGGTCCGCAAGATCACGTTCAAGGTGATCCTGTGCATCGGTTCGAGAATCCGGAACTCTTTATTATCCGGCCAAGTCGCACTTTCACGCAACGTCTCGTCGACAATGATCGACTCGTGATTCTTGAGACTCCGACCATGGAGAGCCGGTGCGAGGAGCCGTCGCCGATCGTGATGCAGACTGCCTTCAAGGGCAAATATCGACCCAGGGCCAAAAAGTTGCTCAGGTTCAGATGGTAATTGGTCAGCCGTTCCGCGTCCGCGGTACACACCCACCGCACCAGAGCCGGGTCGGAAACGGCGACACATTGGCCAAAGAATGGGACGTTGAATTCGAAGATGCGGCCGTGCCGCTTGATCCATTGTCGCATCGCTCCCGACGAAATACGGTTAATCCGACGCCTTGTACGAGCTTGGGTAAGCGAACGCGCGGCGGGTTCAACCTGTTCGGCGTCGATGGTTTCATACGCGTCGGCCATGGCTGGACAGGTCATGCGGTCCCCTAAATTGCGTTGTTCCTCGGACCTCCTGCTCGTCGAGTGCGGCGCGTCGGCTCGCATCACCGAACCGCGCGTTGCAGAGGAATCGTCGCCCTAGTGCGGTGGGGCGACTTCGGTAGTGCGCTACTGCAATCTCGCGCGGTTTCGGCGCGGTCTACCTAAGCGCGGAAAATGACCAAGATTGGTCAACACGACAACAAGTTGCAGCAGGGCCGAGATGTCCTCGGAATCTCGAATTGAGGACTATTCCCCGCCGTCGATCATCGCCCGGGCCCAGGCGATGTGTCCTTCGAAGCCAAGCGATTCCGCCATCGCGCGATAGCGGCTCACCAAGTCGCGGTGGGCAACGTCGTCGCCGCGTGCCCGGGCTAGCAGCGCGTTCAGCCGCAGCAGCGTGATCTCGACCATCGCCGAACCGTCATCCGGCAGATTCGCCAGCCAGTCGATCGCCTCTTGGGCTTCGGCCACGTCGCCCTCGGCGCCACGCTCCAGCAGCGTCTCCACCAGAATGCCGGTGCCGAAAACGCCATACCCGACGCTGTCCCGCTTGGTGCAGCACGTCGAGGGCGTTGCGCATCACCGGAATGGCAGCGTCGCGTTCGTCGCGCCGGGCCCTCTCCCGGGCGGCGCACAACTCGGTGAGCGGGACCAGGGAGGGCATACGCCCGCGCTGCCACTCGCAGGCCTGCACCACTAACTCAAGCCCGCGGTGACGGTCGGCCGCGGCATCCCGATACAACAGCGTGACCCCCAGCGCGTACTCAGCGAAGATCAGGGCGATGTCGCTGCTGGCCCTTCGGGCGGTCTGCACAGCCTCTTCGACTGCGCGCAGCGCGGCGTCATCGGCCCGAAGCACCCCGTAGGCGATCGCACCGTACGTCCAGGTGACGACCATGCCGAGGGTTGCCGGGTCGCTATTTCGGGCCATCGCGACGGCCTCGTGGAGGTCCTGTCGCCAGCCGGGACGGCCCAACCACCACTGAGCGACGCAGTGAAATGCCAACGCGATCGCCAGCGGTGATCCCGACGCCGAAACCGGCGCCCTTGGTGCGGTCGCCCTCGGCCAGGTCGATGACGGTCTGCGACCACCGCAGGATCTCACCGAGTTCACCGCTAGCGAACCAGTTTGCGAAAGCGACGAACGCCAGCCCTATCGTCAAGTTGGGATCGCCGATCGACTCCAGCAGCTCCATCTGTTCGGTTGCCAGCTGCGACCCTTCCTGCGCGCGCCCGGCGTACATGAGCTCGGTGGCCAGCCCGCTCATGCCGATGGCCAGCGAGACCTTGTCCCCGGCGGCGCTACATAATTCCCGCAGTTCCGCGAACCGGCCTTGGGATTCTTGGACAGTGGGGGCTTGCCAGTCCGTGGCACGCAACATCGTGCGGGGGGCAATGCGCATCGACAAGTTGTCGGCGTGTGCGTCGGGTAGTTGGTCGGCGATCTGGCGGGCGCGTTCCCAACTGACCCGAGCGGCGCCGACGTTGCGGTTGGCTGACGACGCGGCTGCGCGCATGTGCCACCCATATGCCGCGCGCAGGTCGCCGGCGGCCTGCAGATGTTCGGCGATCAGCGCCGCGTTCTCCTCCACAGACCCGGGCGCACGCTCCTGTATGGCGGTGGCCAGGCGCCGATGCCATTCGGCGCGATCGGATTTCAGCTGCGATTCGTAGGCCACCGCGCGGATCAGTGGATGATGGAATGCGTACTCGGCGCTTGGGGTGAACCGGACCTGATCGATCAGCTCCGCGGTGAGCAGCTCATCGAACACGGGATCGATATCCAGCGCCGCGAGTAGCTCCGCCCCGAAGCGGGCGCCGATCACCGACGCCGCGTTCAACGTCCGGCGAGCCGGGGCGCTCAGCCGGTCGATGCGCGCGGCGATGGCTGCCTGCACTGTGGCCGGCACGGTGACTTCGGTGGCATTCGTGCCACACACGTAGCTGCCGCGCTCACCGGCCAGCACGTTGCGCTGCACCAACTCCCGCACCATCTCCTCGGCGAAGAACGGGTTCCCGGCCGCCCGGTCGGCGATGATCGCCGCCAGCTCGGCCACCGAGGGGTCCGACCCCAGCAGCTCGGCCAGCAGCGCCACGGTGTCCGAATCACCCAGTGGGGCAAGCGCTATCGTCTGCGCGCCGGCCACCTGCGTCAGCGCTCCCCGATATTCGGGTCGCGAGGTGATCAGCACCATCGATGGGGTGCGCGGAATGACGGTGAGGAAGTCGGCCAGCATCGACTCGCTGACCCCATCGATCCAGTGCACATCCTCGATGACGTACAGCGCCGGTTCGGTGCGCGCCAGCGATGCGGCGTTGATCATCGCGGTCAACCGGCGCCGCCGCGCATCCGGGTCGATCTGGGGCAGCGGCACATCGGGGTCGGCGATGCCGAGCAGATCATCAAACAGCAGCAGATCCTGCGGGTCGGCATCCGGCACACGAGCCCGCACTCGCATTCGGGCGGCCTCGCGGTCGAGGTCAGCCACGCCCGTGCCCGCACGCAGCATCTGGGCCACGACGTGGAACGGAATGTCGCCGGCATGCGACTCGCAGAAGGCCCAGAACACCTCGACCCCGCGCCCGGCCGCCAGCGCCGCGGCCTCCCGCGCCGCCCGACTCTTGCCGATGCCCGGTGGTCCCACGACATTCACCACACCACCGCGGCCGCCGATCACGCGGTCCACCATGGCGTCGATGGCCGCCATCTCCCAGCGCCGACCGACCAGGTTCACCTCGGCGCGCCCGACCAGGCCATGCCGCGGGCCGATCGCCACCAACCGGCGCGCACACACCGGTTGGTCAGAGCCCTTGATGCGCACCCACTCCGGCTCCGCCAGCATCACGGCATTTTCGACCAGCCGCGCGGTCGACTCCGACAGCATTACCCCGCCCGGGGGCGCCACCGATTCCATCCGCTGGGCGAACCCGACCGACTCGCCGGTCGCGGCGTATCCCAGCGACCCCGAACCGATCTCACCGGCAATCACCCGACCTGAATTCAGGCCCACCCGCACTCGAAGATCGACACCGTCGCGGCGTCGCACCTCGGCGGCCAGGCGGTTCGCCTCCTCCTGAATGGCCAGCGCGGCCAGGCACCCCCGAAAAGCGTGATCCTCCAACGCGATCGGGGCACCGAAGATCCCCATCACCCCGTCGCCGGTGGACTCCACCGTCCCGCCGCCGTAGCGGTGCACCACCGCCGCCGAGCGCTCCACCAACTCGGTCATAACCTCGCGATACCGCTCCATCTCCAACGAGGCCGCGAGGTCCATCGAGTGCACCACATCAGCGAAGAGCACCGTCACCTGCTTGTACTTCGCGGTGTCATCCGACGCCGCAGTCGGGGCGCCGCACTCGTCGCAGAACTTGGCCTTTTCGCGCAAGCCGGTGCCGCATGACCCGCACGTCACGCTCACCGTCACCTGAGCACCACCGATCCAGGAGTCCCGACTATTACAACTGCGAACAATAGGGTGTTCGACAGCGAACAGCAGCGCTATTGCCTGGGCGATCCGTCCGTTGCGCCGATGTACATCGTGAACGACTGGCCGGCCGCGGTCGCTCGGCGCCGCGTCGCTACGTCGGACGTGAATAAGCCCGTACTCTTCGACGGTGAACGCGATCGACCCGGACAAGCTCAACACGTGCCTAATGGTGCTGGCCGACATCGAGTCCTTGCCGCCCGAGCATCCCGATGCCGTGGCCGTGCGTCGGGCCACCGCAGGCATCTTCAAGGCGGTGAAGAAAGCCCGCCGCAACGCCAAGCGCGACGCGGTGGCAGCCGCAGATCACGCCGTCACCGCAGCCACCGCCACCGGTGCGCCCGGCCGCATCGACGACGAAACTGCGGGCCTGCCGTTGGTGTCGACCGCGGTGGGCGCCAGCGCAGGCACCTTGCTCCGGTCGCGCGCCTGCTACATGTGCAAGAACCGCTACACGGTGGTCGACGCGTTCTACCACCAACTCTGCCCGGAGTGTGCCGCGCTCAACCGCGCCAAGCGCGACGCCCGCGCCGACCTCACCGGTAGGAGCGCCCTGCTCACCGGTGGCCGCGCCAAAATCGGCATGTATATCGCGCTGCGACTGCTCCGCGATGGCGCCCACACGACGATCACCACCCGCTTTCCGAACGACGCGGTGCGCCGCTTCGCCGCGATGCCCGACAGCGCCGACTGGCTGCACCGGCTACGCATCGTCGGGATCGACCTTCGCGACCCCGCGCAGGTCGTCGCGCTCGCGGACTCCGTGGCCGCACAGGGCCCGCTGGACATCCTGATCAACAACGCCGCCCAGACGGTGCGCCGAGCCCCCGGCTCCTACGCTGCGCTCGTCGAGGCGGAGCGCACCCCGGCGCCGGAACTCGTCGACGTGATCACGTTCGACCGCGTCAGCGACGCCCATCCCGCGTCGCTTGCCGGCAGCCTCGCAGAGCACCAAACTCCGCACGCCGTAACGGAACTGGCCCTCGCTGCCCGAAGCGCATCCCCGGACCGGATCGCCGCGGGCACCGCCATCGACGCCGGTGGCCTACTGCCCGATACCGCGCCCATCAACAGTTGGACCCAACGCGTGCACGAGGTCGACGCGATGGAACTGCTCGAGGTTCAGCTGTGCAACCAGACTGCGCCGTTCATTCTGGTCAGTCGCCTTCGCCCGGCGATGGCCGCTTCACCCTCTCGCCGCAAATACGTGGTGAATGTGTCGGCGATGGAGGGGCAGTTCAGCCGCGCATACAAGGGCCCCGGGCATCCGCACACCAACATGGCGAAAGCCGCACTGAACATGCTCACCCGCACCAGCGCCGCTGAGATGCTGCAGCAGGACAGCATTCTCATGACTGCCGTCGATACGGGCTGGATCACCGACGAGCGTCCGCACCCGACAAAGCTTCGACTTGCCGACGAGGGGTTCCATGCCCCGCTCGACCTCGTCGACGGTGCCGCTCGTGTGTATGACCCCATCGTCCGCGGGGAGTCCGGCGAAGATCTCTACGGCTGCTTCCTCAAGGATTACGCGCCGAGCAATTGGTAGCTGCGACGCATGGCTGAGCTTTTCGGCGATCGCGTTTCGCCGTAGTTAGCTGTCGTGCTGTAATTCTGCTCACCGTTGCTCGGTGCACTAGCAGCTGGGCACCCCAAGGGAGAGGCCCCTGATGCTTCGTCTGCACGGCACCTTCGGTGTCGCCCTCGTGGGCGCCGGCTTGATCGCGGTCCCATTGCTGGTCCCGCCGTCACCCGGCGTGCAGACGCGCGCGGTACGGCTCACCAGCGGTGACACCGCGGATTCCCCGCTCGGGGACGGCACGGCGTTCATCATGGGCGGCAGTGGCCTCGAGACGCCTGGTCAGACCTATGCGAATGCCATCGACGCGGAGTACCTGGCGCCGCGGGACTTCACCGGCACTACGCAGGTCTTGACGACACCCGAGGCGCTCTACCCATTCCTCGGTCCCTTTACCGAGACGTTCGACAAGTCCGAGGCCCAGGGGCAACAGATCCTGGACACCGCGATCCTGAACCAAATCGCCACCGGCCATGTGGACGCCGCGAACCCTGTCGTGGTCTCCGGTTGGTCGCAGAGCGCGGTGATCTCGTCGCTATTGCAGCCGGAGCTTGCGAGCCAGGGTGTGCCCAGTGACGACGTGCATTTCGTGCTGATGGGTGATGAAAGTGCCCCCAACGGAGGCATGCTGGAACGCTTCGACCTGCCTGGCGGCACGCAGCCGAGCATCCCGAGCCTGGGCCTGACGTTCAGCGGACCAGAAGCGTCTGATCTCTACCCGACCGACGTTTACACGCACGAATACGACGGCTTCGCCGACTTCCCGCAGTATCCGATCAACCCACTGTCCGATCTCAACGCCGTGCTGGGCATCGTGTTCGAGCACGTCACCTATCCGGGTCTCACGGCCGAGCAGGTCTCGGACGCAATCCAACTGCCGACGTCGTCGGCAGACACCTTGACGAACTACTACGAGATTCCCGTCACCACTTTGCCGCTGCTGGAGCCGCTGCAACTGATTCCCTTCATCGGCAACCCGCTGGCCGATCTACTCAACCCGGACATGTCGGTGCTGGTGAATCTGGGCTATGGCAACGTCGACGACAACTACTTGGGTGGCTGGAGTCAGGGCAATGCCGACGTGCCCACAACGTTGGGGTTCTTGCCGAGTTCCAGTGTCCTTGAGCAGGTTCCGCAAGCGTTGGCTAACGGCTTGCAGCAAGGGATCAATGACGCCATCAAGGATTTGACCGATCCGAGTAACTACGTGTACTCGTTGCCATCCTGGGCCGACCAACTCGGTACCACACTGGAAAATATCCTCCCCGGTACCCAATTGTCGGTTTTCTCGATCGTGCCCACGACCGTGCAAGACCTTCTTGGCACGTTCCCACCCCATACCGGCTTCCCGCCTTTGGACGTGGCCACCGCGTTGTTCATCACCCTTCCGGAGATCGACTACAACGTCTTCACCACCGAACTTGCGGCCGGAAACCCCGTCGACGCGATCGGTATCCCGCTCGCTGCCGACTTGGGAATATTGCCTCTCGCGCTCATAGGGGCAGCGCTCTGATCTGACGGCATCGGCATAATCCGACGCCGGATATCCAGGCGGCCAACACCTTTCGCGACTTCCTGCTTGGAAAGCGGTGCCGCTTCTAGGCTATCCGACAGTGTGGACGATGAGGATGTCGACCCTGGCTTTGCGGGCAACGGTGTCGGGCACGGAGCCCAAGAGACGACCGGCGACCGTGCCCACCCCCAAGTTGCCGACGACGAGCAGGTCCGCTTCGACCTCCTCGGCCAGGTGCAGCAACGCGCTGACTGGTGCGCCGACGATCGCCTGCTCTTCGATGTGATGTGCGCCCGCGGCCTTCGCTCGTTCGCGGGCGTCCTGAAGGATCGCGTAAACGGGGGCACTCCCATGCATCCGGTAACCCTCGCCGCCGAGGCTGTCGGCGGCCCTGCCGTCAGTCAAACGATCGGGGGAGGGTGGCCGTGACCAGCCGCCCTTTTCCGAAGTGTCGAGATGCGCGCTCGCGATGACCAGCTTCGCCATCTCTTGCGCCGCGATCGCACCTGCGCGGTCGACTGCCCGCAATGACGACTCCGAGCCGTCCGTGCCGACGACGATCGTCCGATAGCTCATATCGCCTCCATCAGTCGGTTAACGACAACACGACATTATCGGCCCGACTTCGTCTTCGAGGCCCATTGGGCGCATCCCGGCGAACGGGCTCCCGAGAAGCCCGCATCTGGCGACTTTCAGCGGAGGCGAGCCTCTCGGCCACGGCAGCGGACGCCCTGAGCTGGCCGTCTGATTGAAACTGTAGGGAAACCCTTATTGACCAGCGCACATGCTTAACTCAGGCTTTTTCAGGGTTTCTTCATGTGCGAATCACGCTTGAGTCGGAGTCCGCTAGTGCGGTCGAGAGGAATGAACATCATGGGCAATGCTCGTGGGTTGGCTCTACGACATCGTCACGATGTTAGGCACCGAAGCCAATGCCGCGGCCGCAGTGAGCGCCGAATGGTGGGCGGACCTCCTCGCGCTGTTCTAATTGCCCGCCTCGATGGCTGCCACTCGCGCGGTGGCGTCGGGCCCGCAAAAACGTTGAAGATTCACCCCACCGGAGGCAAGCAGACCGTCGATGCGGCGTTTGAGGTCACCCGAGGACAGGTGGGCGTAGAGGTTCGCGCCCGGGCATGAGGTCTGCGGCGAAGTCGCGGTGGCCCGCCAAGGTACTGCTCGTGATACCGAAGTTCTGTGCGGCCCAAGCGAACGCGAGAGCGGTTCCGTGAAGTTGCGCGTCCGACACGGACTCTTGATCGAAGTCTCCTTCGCAGAGAACGAGGAAATGGCCTGTGGTGTCGTAGTCCGTCGCGGTGTCACCGGCAATCTCGGTGCTCCGCAATTCATAGAGGTTGCCATTGCGGTCGACGCCGACGTGATACGCGATGTCGATCCACCCGTGCTGGTCTTGGTGGTACCGCTGGTCTTTGCGTAAGCGCTCAGGGGCATTTCGATTGTCGCCGAGCACCACGGCCTCGTGGTGCAGGGTCATGCGGGTGATGGTGTGACGCTTGCCGCCGGGCGGGCGGTCGCGCCCCCCAGGCGTCTCGGCATATCAACTGTGCCGCAGTCGAAGCGGTGAGGCGGGTGCGGGTCGTCCGGGTGTCACTTGCGCAGGCGCTGACCATCGACGCCGCACCGACGCTGCCCGCCAGCCGGAGCAGCTGACGGCGACTGATGGAATCCGGGTCTCTCACGCGGCGAACAGATCTGCGGGATTGAGTAGCGTGCCAAGCTCAGCCAGCAGCGTGCTCCCGGTCGACTGGACCAACTCGGGCATGTTCGCCCACTCCGTTGTTGCCGCACTGCCGAGCTCGGTCGGGAAGTCATTGTTGGCGGTCAACACCGCGGTCGCCAGGTCGTCGCGGGCATTGAGGAAGCCGGCGATGATCCCGGTGTTCGGGTCGAGAACCGTGTCGTTGAACAGGGATCCGAGTTGCTGAGGAAGCAGCAGCGATAGCACGGTCTGGCCCAGCGCCAATTCGGTGGGCAAGTTGATGTCGCTGGCCGCCAGGGGCAGATTGTTGAAAATCGCCTCCAGGCTGCCAACCGGATTGGTGAGCAAATCGTGGTCGACGATGGCCCAGTCAGGCGATAAGGCCGGGGTGAACCTCAGCTCGAGGGGAGTCGACGGGTCGCTGCCGAACACCGCGGCGAAGTTGTCGGCGCCCATCACGCCCTGCAACCCATGAAGTATCAATTCCTGTAGCACCCAATCGGGTTGGGCGTTCTCGCGGGACAGGTCCAGTGCGTAGTCGTAGGAAAAGACGCGCTGTGACATGTCGGCGGCATATTCGGCGGGGCTGACGGTGGGTGTGTCCGCGGGCAGATAATTGGCCACATCGGCCACCGGCACCACCTCGGTCGTCACCGGTAGGCCCGTCGGGTCCGTGCCGTCGGGGAGGTTCTCGAACCGGGCGAAGATTTCGCCGCTGCTAACGCCATTGCTGTCAAGCCAATTCGCCACACCCGGGTTGGTCGCGCTGACCACGTAGTAGGTGTATCCATCGGGATCGGCGAAGGCCGTGGTGTTGTTCAAGGTGGTCTGCGCCAGGGTGAACGGCAGTGCCGCGCCGAAGACATTCATCAACTCGATCCCGCTGTAGGCCGATGGTACGTCTGGCACTTGCACGATCAGCGCTTGATCGGGATTCAGGTCGAAGTTACCGCCGGAGACGTCTGCACTCGGCAGACCGGTTGCAAACACACTTGTTTCGGGAGCCAGCGAGCTCATCGTATTGGGTGGCAGCTCGATACCGGCAACCTGTGCCAAGTTCATGTTCTCTTGGTTGAAAGGTCCGACGATGTTGCTGAAGGCGGTGAACAACGTGGTCAACAGCGAGTCGACCGAGGTGACTTGAGTAGCGGAGGTGCCTGCCAGCGAGCCGATTTCGGCGGCCGACCCGTCGGCGCCGGGAAAGATCCCCGTGGTCGGTATGGCGAAGAACGCGGGGCAGTCGGACACGCAGTGAATGCTGATGCTGCCCGGGCCCTGGGCCCAGTCGCCCAGCACGTCTCGAATCAGCAGCGAGGCATCCCCATTGGTGGTGGCATCGGTGTCGTTGATGAAATTGACTGCGCCGCTTGGCTCTGTGGGGCCGATGTCGACGGTGAAGGTGCCATCCGGATTGACGACCAGGCCGTGATCGAGCTCCAGACTCTCCTTGCTCACAGCCGTTGAACCGGTGATCGCTTCGGTCGCGATGGCGAGAGCTTCGGTTCCTTTGCCGAGGGTGCCAGTGAGCTCGTAGGTCGCACCGGGCGCCAGACCGGCGGTCGCGTGGTAGTAGATGTCGGGGGTGAAGAATTGGAAGTATTGACGGGAATCGGCGGCATCGCCGGCCACCGCCTCGGGTGACTGGAAGAAGACCCCGTTGAAAAGCTCAGTGACTCTGGACAGCCCGGCGGATAGCAATTCGTAGTTCGTGTTCTGCAGACCGGTCATCAGCATGGCGTCGCTGTCCGGCGTCGCAAACGGCAGTGCCGCGTCGTAGTTCGCTGCCTGCTGCATGGCCTCGAGAAGCTGGTCGAGCGCAGGCTGGTACGAGCTGTCGGCGCTGGCGTGCGGAACGGTCATCGCGACCGACAGTGCGCCGGCCAGCGCCGCCGTCGCCACTCCTATGCGCCGCGTCCAACGCGGCATCGCGGTGAACACCGTCTTGTCGTGCATCGCCGTGGTCACGCCGCTCCCTTCGCTGGGATGGAGTCCACGAATTATTCGTCATGACGCCGCGAAGTACGGTGCTTTCCGGCTTACTGGTCGGCGCTGCCGCGCTGGCGACTGCGATACGCGCGCATACCGGCCTGGACGGCGCCGACTGGTCGTCGACGGCAAGAAGTGAAGGGCGCTCTCCTTGGTTCGGACTATGCTTCAGCGCGCAGGACCGCTGAACAGGAGGGATCGTGGTGGCCGACAACTTGAACGTCGATCCCGTCGCGCTGCATAACGGCAGCAACGACATGCTCGATTCGGTCGGCGAGGCCGCGCTGAGCTTCGCCAACCACGAGGATGGACTGGCCGATGCCGCGTCCGGCTGGATTGGATCCTCGAAGCAGGCGCTGGGCGAGCTGGCGGCTCGGTGGGAAGCGCGGCACAACCACCACAAACTGCAGGTGGGTGGATTGGGATCGCACGTGGCCGACGCAATGACCCGCTACGTCAGCAACGAAGACGAGTCGGCCCAGGCGGTCCAGTCGTTAGGGGAGTGAGGGCAACGCGTGGCGGCGCTGACGCCGGCCGACGTCAAGCACTGGGACGGCCTAGCTGTCGGGTCGATCGTTCACGGCTTTCGCGGCCCTGCCGGCAATGACCGCGGTGAACAGAGCGACAAGAAGGGCCTCGGTCCATCGCAAGGCCCCCCGCATGACCGGCCTGTTCTAAGACCGCGGGTTGTGGGTACAGGATCGGCATGCAGCGCCCCGACACGATCATCGAGATCCACCGCGAACGCGTCCAGGATCAGACCGTCGAGATGTTCGGCGGCGACAAGTACACCGAGTCCGTCGACGGCCCCGGTTACTCCGCAACGGCCACCCTCGATCTCACGCTGGACCGGGTCTGGTTCGTCCTCGACGCACAGCAGCGACTGTGGCAGGAGCAAGCGGAAGGTGAATTCCACGATCCGCTAAGGCATTTCGCAATCGACCTGGTGATCTTCGACTCAAAGATCGCCATCGACTCGGTGACCTGCATCCCGCTGGTGTCATTGCCACCCGCGACGATCACGATCCCGGACGGTCCGCGAGCGGACGAGTCGTGCGAGATCGCCTACAACGAGATCCCACTGTTCGGGCGGCTGACGATTCACGACCAGCTCGAACCCCGGCAGGCCGAACCGGGCAAGCAGACGATCGCGCTGGACTTCACCACCCAGGATGCCCCTGTGCTACTTGCCAATTCGGGCAGCGACGACCACTGCCCTCGCTTGTTCGGCGCGCACATCGATCGCCGCCCCGACGGCGGCATCGCGCTCATGGGCCAAGACCCGCGCGTCAGCTGGGAACTCGACTACGCCGAGGCGTACTGGATTACGCACTGCATCGCGGGGGAGTTGCTGGTCAATTTCGAGAAGCTGCAGCACCCCAGCCTCTCCGACGACGAAGCCCGAATCCGAGTGCTCGATTCGCTGGCCGCCCAGATCTCTGACGCTATCCGTCCCAAACTCGCCGAGATGGGCGTCGACGGCGTCATGGACCTGCTGGCGTCCGCGATGGAGGTCGAGCCCGAATCGCGCGACGACACCACAGTCAAGGCGCTCGATGCCGTCGTTCAACGCTTCGACGTCGACGGAGTCACCCACGAATCGATGGTGGTTCAACTGCAAACGCTGCGTGAACTGCCGCCCGGCGAGGAGCTGCCCGCATCGATCCTGGCTGAAAACCCTTACGAAAGAACCGGATTGGCCGTCACGGGGTGGAGCATTCTTCGGCAGGTCCGCGACACCGTGATGAATACCTTCGATCTCGACGAGAGCGATTTCGACGCAGACACGCCGTGCCTGCTGGCGGGTCCCAAGACCATCTCCATCGGCGGGCAGGACCGCTGCCTGGAAGCCCTCGACGCCGACGTCGTGCCACGAACGCACGACGGCCGCCTGGTCATCGACGGCACCGTCAGCGCCGAAACCACGCTGTATGACTTCAATGCCAGCTTCAAGGTGACCTATGAGATGGGCCTCGACGACATTCCGCGCGATCCGGATGGGTCAGAGGCCCGGCGAGCCGACCTGGAAACCATCGAGAGTCTCGAGCAGGCGCTGAGCGCCGCCGGAGTCAAGAAGCGGGCCGGACAGTTGAGCACCGAGGACTACGAGACGGAAGTCAAGAGAGTCCGCGAGCGGCTCGACGACCTTCCCAAGACCGTGGGCGTGCGACCGACCCAGAATCCACCTGAGGCCGAGGTGAACCCGGACTTCAGTCTGACGGTGGCCGGCAAGGTAGCCGCCGCTGCCGGCGCCGCGGCTACCGCCGGACTGCTTGCCCTGCCGGCGACGTGGGTAGCGGGGGCGGCCGGAGTCGGGGCGGCCGGCGCGGGCGGTCTGCTGACCCTGGCGATCGTTCAGTACCTCAGCACAGTGCTGACCATCGACTGGTTCGGCGTCGGGTTGGGATCGCGGCAAGTCAAACAGTCGCTGAACGATCGGCCGGAGGGGACATCGCTGCCGCCGATCGGAATACCGATCGAGGTGGATTTCAACCGGCAGCGTCTCGCGGTGTACTTCCGTCCGCTACCGGCGAAGTTGTGGATCGGTTGCGCGTCCGTCGAAGACGAAGGAGACGACAACCGCGAGTCCGACATTCGGCTCGTTGGCGGTCGCTGGCCCACCGATGGCCGGCCCTGGAAGCTGTCCAACGACGACGCCATGTTGTATGTCGAGTCCGGCGAACTGCAGCTGCTCACGGAACCGGACAGCCTCAGCGGTGAAGGGTCGGCGATCAGTGTTGCGACCGCCGCCGACGGACGGCGTTATTTGCAGGTGGAAGACGAAGACGCCGACAAGTTGCACCGGATCCCGCGGTGCTGTGGTCAAGACAACGAGACGGATTGAAAGTGGGCCCCGACATGGAACGAACGGACAGTTCAAGACTCATAAACGTCGCAATGGCGGGTCAGCGGCGCGCGCGCCGGAATCGATCTCTGTAGGGTTATTGAAGTGTGTGGAGCCACCGGTGAGGTGCGACTCGACGATCGACCGCCTGATGTAGCGGCCGTGGCAGCGATGACCGCCGTGATGACGCCGCGAGGGCCGGATGGAGCGGGCGTCTGGTCGCAAGGTCGAGTCGCTCTGGGTCACCGCCGGCTGAAAATCATTGATCTGACTGAAGCCGGCGCTCAGCCGATGGTCGATTCCGAGCTCGGTCTGACCATCGTCTGGAACGGTTGCATCTACAACTACAAGGAACTGCGGACCGAGCTTCAGGGCTTCGGCTACCGCTTCTTCTCGCACAGCGACAGCGAGGTTCTGCTCAAGGCCTACCACCGCTGGGGCGACGACTTCGTCAGCCACTTCAAAGGCATGTTCGCTTTCGCCATCGTCGAACGCGACAGCGGCCGCGTGTTGCTCGGTCGCGACCGGCTCGGCATCAAGCCGCTCTACGTGACCGAAGACAACCACCGCATCAGGTTCGCGTCGACGCTGCCGGCGCTGTTGGCCGGCGGTGGCGTGGACACCCGCATCGATCACGTTGCGCTGCACCACTACATGACGTTCCACTCGGTCGTGCCCGCGCCCGCCACCATCCTGCGCGGCGTGCGCAAGATCCCGCCGGCATCCCTGCTCGCCATCGAGCCTGACGGCCGCCGGGTCGCCACCACCTATTGGTCACCGGACTTCACCCGACACGACGACCGCTCCGACTGGTCGGAGCGCGACTGGGAAGACGCCGTGCTGTCCTCGCTGCGGACCGCCGTCGAGCGCCGACTGGTCGCCGACGTTCCGGTCGGATGCCTGCTTTCCGGCGGGGTGGATTCCAGCCTGATCGTGGGCCTACTCGCGGAGGCCGGCCAGCACGGGCTGTCGACGTTCTCCATCGGATTCGAGGCGGCCGGCGGAGTGCAAGGCGATGAATTCCAGTACTCCGACATCGTGGCCAAACGTTTCGACACCGATCATCATCAGATCCGCATCGGCACCGAGCGGATGCTGCCCGCACTGGACGGCGCGATCGGGGCGATGAGCGAACCGATGGTCAGCCACGACTGCGTTGCCTTTTATCTGCTCAGCCAGGAAGTCGCGCGCCACGTGAAGGTCGTGCAATCGGGTCAGGGCGCCGACGAGGTATTCGCGGGCTACCACTGGTATCCGCCGATGGGTGCACCGGCTGCCGCCACCGTCGAGGGTTCGGTCGCCGAATACCGGGCTGCGTTCTTCGACCGCGACGAGGCCGGCCTTTCCGCGCTCCTCGCCGAGGGTTACCTTGCGCCGGGCGATCCCAGCCAACGTTTCGTCAGCGAGCATTTCGCCCAAGCCGGCGCCGAAACCGGGATCGATCGCGCGCTGCGGCTCGACACGACGGTGATGTTGGTCGATGACCCGGTCAAGCGGGTCGACAACATGACGATGGCCTGGGGGTTGGAGGGCCGCGTCCCGTTCCTCGACCACGAGCTGGTCGAGCTCGCGGCCACCTGCCCTCCGGAGTTGAAGGTCGCCCACGGCGGCAAGGGTGTGCTCAAAGAAGCTGCGCGACGGGTTATTCCGGCCGAAGTCATCGACCGCCCCAAAGGCTATTTCCCGGTTCCCGCGCTCACCCACCTCGAAGGGCCGTACCTCGATATGGTCCGGGATGCTCTCTACGCGCCGGTCGCCAAAGAGCGGGGGCTGTTCGACACCGAAGCGGTCGACGCGCTGCTGGCCGACCCCAATGGTCGGCTGACCCCGCTACGCGGCAACGAGCTTTGGCAGATCGCCCTGCTCGAGCTGTGGTTACAACGTCATGGTGTCACCGGGCCCGCAGCATGACCGCCATCGGTCCTCCAGCGGATCATCCCGAGGCCATCACGCTCGGCTTGCATGACGCGTTACCGCCGCACATGGCCGACGCGATGGCAAAGGATGTCGAGCTTGAATTAGGTTGGGGCCGACTCATCTTCGGTCAAACGTTCGCCGATGCCAGCACACTGGCCGAGGCGCTTGGGCGGGAAGCGCCGGGGCGGCGTGACATCTGCATCTATGCCCGCGAGCCCCAAGTCGTCGTGGCCGGAGCGCCTTCCGAACTTTTCATCGACCCCAGCCACACGTATCGGCTGCGCTTTTCCGACAATTCTGACGAGGACGAGGCGGTGGCTTTGCCAGTGGGTGTGACTGTGCGCACGCTCAACGACTCGTCCGACGCAGACTCAATGAACCGTGTGTACGTCCGCTGCGGAATGGTTCCGGCGCCAGTCGACACGATCTGGAACAACAATCTGCATGAGCCTGCCGTCACCTACTTGCTCGCAGTACGCGACGACGACGGTGCCGTCGTAGGCACGGTGACCGGTGTCGACCACGAGCTGCTGTTCTCTGATCCTGAGCGCGGCTCGAGTCTATGGACACTGGCGGTCGATCCAGCTGCCGGGATACCGGGGATAGGCATCGCGTTGACCCGAAAGTTGGCCGCCCACTTCCATCGTGCGGGCCGCGCCTACATGGATCTGTCGGTTACCCATGACAACGCGGCCGCGATCCGGCTGTACGAGAAGCTCGGTTTCCGCCGCGTCCCGGTATTGGTGATCAAGCGGAAAAATGCAATCAACCAGCCGTTGTTCAGCCCGCCGCCGGAGACCGTCGACGACCTCAATCCGTATGCCCGAATCATCGCCGACGAGGCATTGCGGCGCGGCATCTGGGTGGAGGTCCTCGACGCCGAAACCGGCGAGATGCGTCTCAGCCACGGCGGTCGCAGCGTGATCACCCGAGAATCGCTGTCGGAGTTCACCTCCGCGGTCGCCATGTGTCGTTGCGACGACAAAAGACTGACCCGCCGGCTGGTTTCGGACGCGGGTATTATCGTGCCGCGGGCACGCCTGGCGACCTTCGACGACGAGGACTACACATTTTTGAAAGAGGTCGGCGAGGTTGTCGTCAAACCCACCCGAGGAGAGCAAGGCAAGGGCATCACGGTCGGTGTTACCGCCGAGAACGGGCCTGGCGACCTCACCGCAGCAGTGGCGTGGGCGCGCGAGCAATACCCCGAGGTGCTGATCGAGCAACGGGTAGTCGGTGACGATCTTCGACTCGTGGTGATCGACGGCCGGGTGGTCGCCGCGGCGTTGCGGCTGCCGCCCGAGGTCATCGGTACCGGCGAGCACACCGTGCGGGATTTGATTGCGGCAGAGAGCCGACGGCGCTCGGCGGCCACTGGCGGTGAGTCCAAGATCCCGCTGGACGCCATCACCGAGGCGACGGTCGCCGAGGGCGGCTGGCAGCTGGATGATGTTCTGCCCCAAGGTAATCGGTTGCGCGTTCGCCACACCGCCAACCTCCATCAGGGCGGCACGATCCACGACGTCACCCCCGACGTGAATCCTGAGCTGTGCCGGGTCGCCGTGACGGCCGCCGAGGCGATCGGGATCCCAGTGACCGGCATCGACCTGCTCGTCCCCGATGTCAGCGGCGAGGAGTACGCCTTCATCGAAGCCAACGAGCGACCGGGCCTGGCAAACCACGAACCACAACCCACCGCAGCGGCTTTCATCGACTACCTGTTTCCCGGTCAGCCCGGTCAGCCGTTCGCCTGGACTCCCGATGAATCGCCGCGCGTGCCTGACGATTCGGTCGTCCGATGAAACGTTGCCACCCGTTGTTGGCACGGGTCCGGTCCACTGAGTGGACCGACTACTAGCGACTCAGTGCCGAGTCACCAGGGCGACGGTAGGCCCGCGCGAATTCGGGCGACCTCGGAGCGGGCAAAGCGCACCCGGTCGGTGTCGGCACCGCGCGCCGCGGCTGACTCGTCGGCGAGCGCATAGGCGGCATTGAGGATGTAGCGGGCACGCCGGCGATCCTGACGATTGCGACCCGCTTTGCGGTAGGCCTTGCGGGCCTTGCGGTTACCGGCCATCGCGTCCAGTTCGATCGGGCTGATCACGTTGCGGGCCTGCTCCGGCGCCATGACGTCGCGGACGAAGTCACGTTCCCTGGCGACGGTCAACCGGTAAACCCGCGCAACGATAATCAGCGCGACAGCAATCGTTCCTATCAACAGTCCGATCAGCGTCAGCGCATTCTGCCCTGCGATGGTGCCCACCGAGTCCCACGTCCCGTGCAGCAGCATCGGTATCGCGATCAGGAGCAGGCCCCGCCCGATTTTGCG
Organism: uncultured Actinomycetota bacterium; assembly: GCA_963815995.1. Lineage (GTDB taxonomy): Bacteria > Actinomycetota > Actinomycetes > Mycobacteriales > Mycobacteriaceae > Mycobacterium. The sequence goes on along the minus strand of CAWFIR010000012.1, from coordinate 35,522 downwards.
GGGTTCAGCGGGCCGACCGAAAAGGTAGACCACACCGGCGCAGAAGATTGCGCTGTAGAGGATGTGGGCTGCCACCCCGGTGAGCATGCGAAGGATGATGGTGCCGACCGAGGCCCCAATTTGGTTGGCGCCGAATTGGGTTCCGGCCGAGGTCATGGCGTAGGTGATGTCCTCGACAATCTGGAAGCCCAGGCCGATGAACGCGCCCAGGATGAACCCGTCGAAAGCGGTCCGTATATGGCGCTGCGCCAACGCGATCAGCAGTAACAGGCCCGAACCCTTGGCCAGTTCCTCGGTGAACGGGGCGGCAAGCCCGGCGCCCCAGTTCAGCGCCCACACCTGACCGAAAGTCTTCCCGTACATGGCGAGTATCGCGTCGTTGGCGTTGGCGGCCATCGTCCCGGTTGCGGCGAAGCCGCCCCACACGAACGCGACGACCATCAGCTTGTGGGGGAGTTTCGCGTAGTGGTCGACGCGGTCGGTGAACCACCAGAACAGCGCGGCGTAGATGGCAAATGATGTGACCGCGAGTCCGATCGCTTCGCCGTACGCGTTGTACTCGCGCGCAAGTGTGGAAAAGAAAGTAAGGACCCCGATTCCGACCAGCGCCAGGTATCCCCAGAATGCCAAGTTGCGCGGTTGGTAAAAGACGAAGCGCCTGCCCCAGCCGGAAAGGTCGAGCGCCACATCGCGCGCGCGATCGAGTTCGGTCAGCGTCGTCATCGCTTTTCCTGCCCGGATTGGCTGATGCTGCCGATCATCCGCAGCACCGCGGCCCTGGGCTCCGCGCCCGCGTCGGTCGGTCCGGTCGCGACCGCCTTGACTCCTCGGTCGCCGAATACGAACGAGGCGATCAGGCCGGCGGTGTGCGGTCCGGTAACTCGAACTGTCGCGCCCTGCTTGCCCGAAGCCGTGACGATCGTGGTGGGTGCGCCGGTGATGTGGACTCCGCGCCCCTGGTTGAGCGCATCGGTGGTGGCCTCGATTTGATCGAGCAGTTGGTCGGCGTCGCCGTGGAACGGCCCGGTGCGGACGGTGAACTTCAGGGCTCCGTGCTCGATCGTCGCTGACGCAGGGTACTGACCTGATATCGGGCCGTGGCCCTCGCGGAGACCAGAGGTGATGCCCCAGCCGGCCTCCGGAACGAATGTCACGTTGCCCTCGAGCTCCAAGACGTCGCCGGCCCTGACGATGTCGTGATACGGCACCCCTGCATTGATCACCGGCAGCACCACCGACATGATGAATACCAACACGAATACCGCCAGCGTCGGACGGAGGGTGCGTCGGTCCAAACCGAACCATCGCTCGTCGGCCGGCACCCAGCCCTCATCTGGTTCGAACCTTGGTGCTGAGGCTGCCGAGGACCGCTCGCCTCCCGGATCCGGCATATCCGCCCAACCCTCCTACCCGCTGCGACAACGCCGGAATGGCGCCGCAGTGAGAGTAGCGAGGGGTGAGATACCCGGCACCGACAATTGCGACATCCGCGGCTTTGGCTCCCGCTCGACCGATCACCTCGTAGGCTCGGAGTTCATGACAATCGACCGTATGGCGCTGGCCGCGGGCAGCATCCGCCTTGCCTCGGGCATCTCGTTTCTCGTCGACCCCCTGCGCGCTAACCGGCTCTGGGGCGATCCGGACAAGCCCACGCCGACCGCGCAACTACTGCTGCGGTCGATGGGGTACCGCGACGCGTTGATCGGGGGGCTGCTGGCAGCGGCGGCGCTGCGCGGCAAGAACACTCGCGGCTGGTTCTTGGCGTCGGCGGGCGCCGACGCCGCGGACCTGCTCGGCGGAATGAGCGTGCATCACGAGATGAAGCGCTCGCAGCAGCTGATTGGCCTCGGCGGCGCAGTCATCGGTGTCGGCACCGGGCTGTGGGGCGCGCTGCGGCGGACCACCGGCGCGGTCGAGGCGGCGCCGCCGGGCAACCGCCTCGGTTAGCGACGAAGACCGGTAAGCCGTTGCGCGTCGGTCGACGTGACGTAGCAGGGTGTCGACCAGCGCGGTGGTGTTGGCTAGAGCATGTTCGATAGACGACGATCAGTTCACACTCCGAGGACAGACAGATGCGGGCCTTGCGTTTCAGCGAGTTTGGCGAACCAGGCGTTCTGCGTATCAAGGACGTTCCGGATCCGGCCGCGACGACGACAGAAGCGGTCATTCGAGTCGAAGCGGCGTCGGTCAACCCATCCGACGTGAAAAACGTTGCCGGCGCCATGGATTGGACGGTGTTGCCGCGCACGCCCGGGCGTGATTTCGCCGGCGTGGTGATCAGCGGGCCGCCCGAATGGGAGGGTGCTGCCGTCTGGGGCACCGGGGGAGACACCGGGTTCACCCGCGACGGTTCCCACGCGGAGTTGATGTCAGTGCCGGTGGAAGCGCTGGTGCGCAAACCCGAACGGTTCAGCTTCGACGAGGCCTCCACCGTCGGGGTCAACTTTGTCGTCGCTTGGTACGGGGCGGTGGAAACGGCGCAACTTGCGGCCGGCGAAACCATCGCGGTCTTCGGGGTTTCTGGTGGCGTGGGGGGAGCGGTGGCGCAAATCGCTCATGCGCTCGGGGCCAACGTGATTGGTGTGGACCGTCGCGAACCCGGAAGCGATACACCCGCCGCGGCCGTCATCGACGACTTCGTTGCGTTCGACCCCAGCCGCAGACGTCGGCGCCGAGATCAAGCGGCTCACCGCCGGCGCCGGCGTCGACGTGGTGTACGACGCGGTGGGTGGCGTGACCACGCCGGCCGCGCTGGCTGCGTTGGCCCGGCGAGGCAGGCTGGTGGTGATCAGCGTCGTCGGTTCGCGTGCGGTCGAAATCGACCTTTTGGACCTGTACCGCAACGAAACTCGCATCTTCGGCATCGACAGCACAAAGCTTACGGTCGTCGATTCCGCGCGTCGCCTCCAGCAGATGGCGCCGTACTTCGAGTCCGGGGAGTTCCGCCCGCTTTCCATCGCCGCCACCTATTCCCTCGACGACGCGGCTGCGGCATACCAGGCCGTCGCCGACCATACGGCCGGCCGCGTCGTGATCCGGCCCTGACCGAGAGAGGCAAGACGATGTCATCCAACCTGACCGAGCAGACGCTCACCGCAGCCGTGCAGCAGACCTTTGACGAGTCGAGCGACGAGCGCTTCCGGCAGGTGTTCACGTGCCTGGTGCAGCACCTGCACGATTTCGCCCGCGAGGTCCGTCTGACCGGCGAGGAATGGTTCACCGCAATGGATTTCCTCGAGCGGGTCGGCAAAATCTCGACGCCGACGCGCCAGGAGTTCGTGCTGCTTTCCGACATCCTTGGCCTGAGCATGCTGCTGGACACGATCAACCAGCACGCCCAGTCATCGACCACCGACTCGGCTTTGCTTGGCCCCTTCTATGTCGAGGGACGTCCCACGGTCGACAACGGGGCCGACATCTCCGATGGCGTCACGGGCACACCGATGTTCGTCACTGGTCGGGTCGTCGACGAGCACGGCAAGCCCGTCGCCGGGGCCCACGTCGACACCTGGCACAGCGACGGCGAGGGGTTCTACGACGTCCAGCAGACCGAAAAGCTGCACAACGAGCTCGCCATGCGGGCACTGCTAGCCACCGACGAGGATGGACGGTTCTGGTACCGGTCGATCACGCCGCGCTACTACCCGGTGCCCACCGACGGGCCGTGCGGTGAGATCCTGCGCGCCGCTAACCGATCGCCCATGCGTCCACAGCACGTCCACTTCTGGTTCAAGGCCGAGGGCTACCAGCCGCTGATCACTCAGCTGTTTTGGCGAGACGACCCATACATCGGCCGCGACGCCGTCTTTGCGGACCAGGACTCCCTGATGGCAGATTTTGTGCGGCACGAGCCAGGTACCGCCCCGGACGGAACGACGGTCGACGAACCGTTCGTCACCCTGGACTGGACCTTCGCCCTCGCCGCCGAATAACCAAGGGAAGAAGCCAATGTCACGAATACCGCTCACCAGCATCGAAGAGCACCCCGAACCGGTCCGTCAGTGGATGGCGCGCCGCGGCAACCTCAACGTGTTCCGATTGCTCGCGAACGCTCCCAACGTCTTCGTCGGCTGGACGCACATGGTCGACGAGTTGTTCGACAGCCCTACCTTCAGCGATCGGATGCGCGAGGTGGTCATCCTGCGGGTCGCCCATCTACAGGGCTCACGTTACGAGCTCGGCCAGCATGTCGCGATCGCCCGGACCGCGGGGCTGACCGAGCAGCAGATCGACGCCATCCTCGACACCGGCGACCTTGACACGGTCAACTTCAGCCGCAACGAACGCACCGCGCTCGACATCACCACCGAGCTGTGCACCACCCACCGATTGCGTGATGACACCTTCGCCGCGGCGCACGCCGCCTTCGGCGACGAGGCGTTCACCGAATTGCTGATGATCATCAGCTGCTACTACGGGCTGGCATTGGTGCTCAACGCGGCGGACCTCGATGTCGACGCTGCGGCGAGATTCCAACCCTGACAGGAGAAGCGAAGTGACTCGAATCGCCCACCGTCGGTTGGAAGACATGACCGACCAAGCCCGTGAATTGACCGCGAAGCGCGGCAATCTCAACGTGTACCGCACGCTGGCCAACGCGGATAAGGTGTTCACCGGCTGGATGCTGGCCGGGGATGCCGCCCTCACCAGCCCGGTGGTGCCGCTCAGGCTGCGCGAACTTGTCGTCCTGCGCACCGCCTACCTGATGGACTGCCCCTATGAACTCGGCCAGCACCGGGATGTCGCCCGGACTGCCGGGGTCAGCGCCGATGAGATCAAGGCCGTCACCTCGGAATCTGATTGGCAAGAAGCTCATTTCGACGCGGTCGAACTTGCGTTGCTGCAGCTGACAACAGAATTGCTTACCACGCGCAACGTCTCGGCCACAGTGCTAGAACAAGTGCACACAGCGCTGGGTTCGGAAGCAACGGTGGAGGTGTTGATGGTGATCAGCCGCTACTCGGGCCTGGCTCTAATGCTCAACGCGCTGGAAGTCGATCTCGACGAATCCGCTCGGCTGCCGATCCCGCCGAGGCGCGACCCAAGCTGACTCACATCGTGACGGTCAGCGGCCACAACTTCCAGATCTCGTCGCAGTACTCGGCGATGGCACGGTCCGACGAAAACTTACCGCTGCGAGCGGTATTCAAGATGGACATCTTGGTCCACGCATCGTTGTCCAGCCACGCGCGGCCACTCCTACATCTTGATCGCCGGTATCAGCCTGTCGAGGTTCCAGAGCTGATCTCGCCGGGCAGACAGGCACGAGATCAGCATGCCGACAGCCCATATGCCGATCAGCACCACGATCGCCTGCCACAGCCGGCTGTCGATTCCGCCGAGTATGAGCTGCCGAAGTCCGTTGACGCCGTATGTCATCGGGTCGAAGCGGTGCAGAAACTGGAACGGCTTCGATGTGGTTTCCACCGGGTACATGCCCCCGGCGCTGACCAGTTGCAGCATCAGCAACGCCATGAGCAGCACCCGGCCCACGGCCGGGCCGACGAGTGCATTGATCGCCTGTGTCGCGGCCACGAACGCGAACGAAACAAGGATCATGAAGCCGAGCATCGAGGCGGGGTGGACAACGTGCATGCCGAGGCCGAACCGCACCACGCAGTACAGGATGACCGCCTGGAACATTGCGATTGCCGCGGCCGGAAGATAGCTGGACAACGCCACTCGAATGGGAAGTACCTCGGCGGCAATCGCGCGGCTTTGCAAGGGCCGCAATATCATCCAGAGCACTAGAGCACCGAAGAACAGCGCCAGCGTGAGAAAGAACGGAGCCATCCCGGTGCCGAAGTTCGGCGCGGCATTCTCGTGTGAGGTCTCGAGTTGAACCGGGCCGCCGATGGTATCCGCGACGGCATCCTTCTGCTGATTCGTCCAGTTGGGCACCTGCTTGGCCCCCTCGCTGAGTTTGGTCGCGAGCTCCGCCGAGCCGGATTTGAGCTGCTGTGCGCCGTCATCGAGTTTGGCTATGCCGCTTGCCAACTCGGCGTTACCCGACGCGACTTGCTTGGCACCATCGCGCAGCTGGGTGAGTTTGTTGGTCAGGTCCTGCCCTTTGCTGCCCACTTGGTCGAGGGCCGATCCGAGCGGGCTGCCGGGTGCGCGCAGCCCCGATGTCATGGCGATCGCGGCGTTTTGCGCGTCGGTGAGGCGCTGCCGGATTTGCGGGGTGAACGCGTGCTGTCGGAGCTGGTCCTGCACGCCGCGCAACGTATTCGCCAACGGATCCTGTCTCGCGGACAGTTGGTCGATCACCGACGACAGTGCACCGGCGGCATTGTCCTGCGCCGTGGCGATGCCACCGATCTGATCATTGGCCTGCTGTAGCGCGGTGGCGCCCTGCTGCAATTGGTCGGTGCTGCCACCGATTTGGGACAGTGCTTTGGTCACCGTGAGTAGCGGCTCGGTGGCCGAGTTGATCCCGTCGGAGAGCTGCTGAGCGCCGGTGGCAAGCGTCGCCGAGCCGGACCGGGCAGTGTCCAGACCGGCCGCCAGCTGACTGGTACCGTCGGCGAGTTGAGCGGCCCCGTCGGCGGCCTGTTTGATGCCGGCTCCGGACGAAACCACCACGGAAAGCATCTGATTGACCGCCTGCCCGGAGATCCGGGACGAGACGGCGTTGAGCACCTGGTCGATCGCGGTACGGCCGATGCTTGTCGAGATGTAGTTGTTGGCGTCGTTGTACACGGCGATCAGATTGGCCTTTTTCGGTTGCCCGGTCACCGGCGAAGCGATCGCCGCACTGAAATCCGGTGGCAGCTCGACCATGAAGTAGTACTTGCCGTGTTCGACTCCGCGGTGCGCCTCCTCGGGGCTGACGACGTGCCAGTCGAGGCTGTGGTCGGCAGTCAGGCTCTTGGCGATCTCGCTGCCCGCGTTGAACGGCTGCCCGGACACGACAGCGCCCCGGTCGGAGTTGACCAGTGCCACAGGCATCTTGTTCACATGCCCGAACGGGTCCCAGAACGCCCACAGGTACAGCGCCCCGTACACCAGCGGCAGCAGCATCAGCACGACGATTGCCACCCGGGTCATTCGGCTGCGGCCGAAACGTTTGATTTCCGAGCCGAATGCGAGTCCAGCCAGCATCGTCAGTCCCCTTCGGTCAGGATGCGGTGATCGTGTAGTTCATGGTCCGGCGCGTCGACGCCGAGCGGATTGGTCACCCCGACGACAACGGTGCACTGCGCGGCGAGCGCGCCCAGTCGCTCCACGGCGATCGCGCGGCGCGTGTTGTCGCGGACCTGCTCGAGATCGCCGACCACCAGAATCGGACGGTTCGACAGCGTCGCCAGAGTGATCCGCAGCAAAAACAGTTCCAGATCCGACAATTCGACGATGTAGGTGGCGGGGGATGGCGGGGGAGTCTCGCCGAACACTTCGGCCAACTTGGACTGGCCGGCTTCCCGCGGGATCTGCGCATACCACGGCGCCAGCCACCGCCGCTGCTCGGCGAGCACCGTCTGCACGCTCACCGATTCCTCGAGCTCGTCGATGTCGGGAAAGGCCGCGATGGCGCAGTGCCGGCGAATCGCCCGTGGTTTCGTATCGCCGAGCACGTTCAGAGTGCCGTGGGTGGGCTTGAAGCGACCCGCCAGCGTCATCAGCAGGGTGGTCTGTCCTGGTCCGCCGGGCATCTGAACGGCGTGAAAACCCGCGGTGAGTGCCAGATCGATGCCGGAGAACAGCGGCCCGTGCTCGCCGTCCACCCCCAGTCCGGCCGCGGTGATTACCGCCGGCGCGTCCGTCTCATCCTGTGTGTCCATGTATTGCTCCTAATCGCCTTGGACCGCAACAGAATCCAGGAGGCCGGTAATTAAATTCGCCAACAGGTCCGGGTCGATGGTTCCCGGGCGGAGGACTTCCTCCATCGCGATCCCCAAGTTGATCGTGACGACCAGCTGGGCGAGATCGGCCAATCGCTTACCGGACGGCACGGTGGCGGTCGACTCGACGATGTTGTGCGCCTGGTCAGCGGCGGCGGCACGACGACGCGCGATCAGCCGCTCGCGCAGCTCGGGATCGCGCACGGCGCGCAGCCAGTACTCGACGAACAGGACGTAGTAGTCGGCGTGGCCGTGAACCGAGTCAAGTACCGACCGGCTCAATGCCTGCGCTGCCGCGGCGGTATCGCCGCCACTTTCCAGGGCCGTGGCGATCTGCTCACCACGAAGCTCGAACTCGCGGTCGAGCAAGGCCAGGAACAGTTCGTCTTTGGAGCCGAAGTTTGAGTAGACCGCGCCTTTGGTGAATCCCGCGGCCTGGCCGATCGCGTCGATCGTGGCGCCGGCGAACCCCTCGGCGGCGAAAACTTTCGAGGCTGCGTCCAAAATCCGGTCCCGTACCTCGCTCCGAGTCGGGCGAGTTCGCGGCGGCTTGACAGGCGACATGGGCGAAAGCATACTCCTCGGTATCGAGTCGATACCAGACAGTATCGAAAGGTGGGTAGGGAACCACCATCGTCGGCGGCCAGATCGTCTACACGAAGGCGAATTCGCGCCCGGGTTCGGCACCGAGCTCCAAGCGGGACGCTTTCTGAAGCCGCCGCTCGCTGAGAAATCGAGGCGATGTCGCGCGATCGCATCGTGGCGGCTTTTCGATATAGCAAGGCATATTTTCGCAAGCCAGCACTCATCGGTGTCTCGTAGCGTGCGAACATGCATGAAGTTGCCGACAGAAAGGCGCCGCATCATGGCAATGAACTTGTTGCATCGGCGGCGGTGTAGCTCGCTGGGTTGGGCCGACACGGTCCGCGATGAACTGTTGCCGTGGGCGCTTGCCGATGTCGAGTTGGGCGACCAGACCCTCGAAATCGGGCCCGGCTACGGCGCGACTCTGCACGCACTCGTCGACCGGGCCGTCGCGGTCACAGCGGTCGAAGTCGATAAGCCGATGGCCGAGCGATTGGACCGGCTGTACGGCGACCGCGCGCGGGTGATTCACGGCGATGGCAGCAATACCGGATTGGCCGATACTTCGTTCGCCTCGGTGGTGTGCTTCACCATGCTTCATCACGTCCCCACGGATCGGCTGCAAGATCAGCTGTTCGCGGAGGCATTTCGGGTTCTGCGGCCAGGCGGGGTGTTTGCGGGTAGCGACCGCTTGCCGTCACTGCTGTTCCGGCTGATCCACATCGGAGATACCTACAACCCGATCCGGCCAGACGAGTTGAAGACACGGCTGGGCCTGGCGGGGTTCACCGACATTCGCACGGACGTGGCGGGCGTCCGACTGCGTTGGCGCGCAAACAAATCCTGCTAGGCGGCACGCCAATTAGCTTGACGCCAAATCTAATTCGGGAGTATCCCGGCGAGCTGACGCGCCGGGAGTGTGGCCGAAGCTGCGCCGGAACACCTCGATGAAGGCGCTTGCCGACGACCAGCCGCATTGGTGTGCGACGGTCGTCACCGGTGTGCGTTCGGCCAACAGAACGAGCGCGCGGTGCAGACGTAACTGGGTGCGCCACTGCGGGAACGTCATACCGAGGTCCTGACGAAAGAGGCGAGACAGACTGCGATCGCTCGCGCCGACTGCGCGGCCGAGTTCGGCGAGGGTACGGCTGTCGGCGGGGTCGGCGTGCAGGATGTCGCAGACCGCGCGAAGCAGCGGAACGGTGGGAGTCGGGACGTGTAACGGCTGCTGCGGCGAGATGAGCAGCTGGTCGAGCAGCACGGCGCGCAGCCGGGCACGCTCAGGAGTGTCTGCGTTGCTGCCGGTGTAGGCGATGATCAGCTCGCGCAACAAGGGTCCGACTGCCAGCACGGTTGGCGAGTCGAGCCGCAGTGGATTATCGGCGGCGGACAGGCCCACGGTGTGCAGCTTGAGTTCGCCGTAGGCCCGGTGAGCGTGGAAGGTGCCGGCCGGGATCCAGATAGCCCGGGTGGCAGGGGCGACCCAGGATCCTTGATCGGTCGTGACGGCCAATACCCCGCGGCCCGCGTAGACGATCTGGTGGTCGTCGTGCCGGTGAGCGTCGATCGTGTCACCCGATGCGAGTCGCAGGGTGCGGGTTGGAGCGGTGGGCTCGTGGCGGATTTCCAGCATTAACGGACAGTTTATTGAAAGCCCGACACCGCGTCGCCCGTCCGGTCAGGTGACCGAGGCCTCGTAGATCTCGTCGATGTTCGACTTGAGCTTCTTGTCGAATTCGGCATCGCTCTGGTCGACGGTCAGGCCTTCGGTCAGAGCCCGCGAAAAGCTGGCTATCAGGCGGTGATTGCGGGCCAGCTTGTCGGAGCTTTGCGCAAGGCTGTAGCCGCCGGACAAGGCCACCACCCGCAGTACGCGGGGATGGTCGATGAGCGGGGCATACAGATTGTTCTCGTCGGGCAACGTCAGCTTGAGCATGACCTGCCGATCCTGGGGAAGCTCATCGAGCTTCGCCTGTATTGCCGCCACCAGCAGCCGGTCCGCGGTCGGCTTGTCGGAGCATTTGATGCTGACCTCGGGTTCGATGATCGGCATCAGGTCGTGCCGAGCGATTGCCTCCGCACTCTCGAACTGCTGGTCGACGATCGCCCTGATGCCGCCGTCGTTCGCCTCCTGGATGAACGAGCGCATTTTGGTGCCGAAGACGCCCTTTTCGACGGCACGCTCGAGCAGCGAATCGAGTCTCGTCAGCGGCTTCATCAGTTGGACGCCGTACTGCACGTCGGCAAGCCCCTGGTCGACCTTGACGAACGGCACGATGTGCTTCTGCTTCCACAGAAAGGCGACGGTGTCCTCGCCGTTGATGGTGCGATCCATCGTCTGCTCAAACAGAATGGTTGCCAGGATCTTGTCGCCGGTGAAGCTGGGACTCTCGATCAGCCGCGCGCGCGCCTGATGCATGAGGTCGAACATTTGCCTCTCATTGCCATATGCGGTCTCCGGGATTCCGTAGAGCGCCAGCGCTTTGGGGGTGCTGCCGCCGCTTTGATCCAGTGCGGCGATAAAGCCACGCCGCGTCGCCATCTCATTGCGTTGCTCTTCGTTCATTGCGATCCCTCGACTTCCGATCGTCGAACACGTGCGTTTAGCATCGCGCAACGTCAACGCTGTGGCTACCACTTCCGATATGGCCGCAAACCGCCCTGGGACCGCTCGTTAGGTTTGCAGCGTCGCGAGCAGCGCGTTGAGCCCGAATTCGAATACGGCGTCGTAGTCGGTGGGGGACTGGAGCGCCCGCACCAGGGCCTGATCGGGCCATTCGTCGTCCCACAGCGAGGGGTCCTCTTCCTCGTGTTTGGCGCCCCGAACCGCCGAGAACTGCATCACCGCGGACGAGATGACGTGAACCTGTACCGCTCGCAGGACAAGTGCGGCCTCGTTGCCGGTGACGCCCACCTCCGCGAGCAAGGCGGCCAGTGTCTGCTGAATCGGCAGAAACAGGGTGGGCGTTCGGTCGCGTTCATGGGCGATCGCCAGCAGGTGTTGCCGGTCGATCAGGACCCTGCGCTGCGAGCGGGCAAGGGAAGCAATACGTTCCACCGGAGTGTCACCGGTGATGGGCAGATGTGCCATCTCGCTGAGCAGTCGGTCGACCAGGCTGTCGAAGAGTTTGTCGCGACCGCCGATATGCCAGTAGATCGACGTGGCGGCCACCCCGAGTTCTTCGGCGAGGCCCCGCATGGTGAATGTCTCCACTCCCTGTCGTTCGATCAGGCCCGCGGCAGTATCCAGGATCGTCTGCGCGCTAACGGGTTCCGTCATCGGTCTCACCTCCTGTCATCCGTTCCGACTCCGGCAGGTCGAGATAGCGTTCGAGATTACGGTGCAGATTGATCACGCGTCGCTCCTCGTTGGACAGCGTCAGGTGCGTGAATCCGGGTTGGTGCAGACCGCGCTGAAGTCCGGCGAGCACCGAAATATCCTGTGTGAGAACCAGGCCCGGCTCAGCTTCGTCGGCGGTCAGCCGAACGTCGGCGGGTTTGCACCGCGCAGCGCCGGGCGGCATCCGTGTCCACAACATCATCACCAGTTCGCCGTGGTCGGGATCGGGCCCTGGATGGGAGGTCATTACGGTGAGGTGATCGGCATTGGCCAGCAATGTCATGTTGGGAAAGATGTTGTACTGGTGTAGGCGCATCACCTGATCGGTACTGGCCCAGCTCGCATCGACACCGCGCCCGGCAGCGAAAGCTTTTGTCCGCTCGGCGATTACCTCCGCAACCGACTGCCCAGGCCGACATTCGTCCGCCGGGAACGGAGTGCCTTCGGCGACACCCATCAGCGCGCCCTGTGTGCAGACATAGGCGTCCCAGACGTCGGCATCGCTCAGCGGTTCCTTGAGGTGCGGACTCGGCACACCGTACATCTGCTCGGACTTGCCGGTGTGTCCCCAAATGACCTGCGGTGCATAGACGTCGTCCATGCACTTATGCAGCTCGGGATGCAGCGTCTGGATGTGGTACGTCTCGCTGAACCCGTCGGCGATCGTCTTCCAATTCGCGTCGACCTCGACGGTCATGGTTGCATAGCAACGGAAGTCGCCGAGCCCAAGCCAGGCGATGTCGTCTGGCACCGCTTCCAGGTAGTCGGCAAGCGGCGGCGCGCCGGGATCGAGATTGACGAAGACCAGCCTCTCCCACGTATCGACCCGGACCGCGAACAACGGAAGCTCGGCCATCGGCAGCGCGCCGAACCCCTTGCGGTTCGGGACTCGCTTGAGCGAGCCGGCCAGGTCCCACGTCCAGCCGTGATATCCGCAGCGCAGCTCGCGCAGTTCCGAACCCGCTCCCGCGCACAGCGAGTTGCCGCGATGGCGGCAGACGTTCTGGAAGGCACGCAGCGTGTCGTCGTCACCGCGAACAATGAGGACCGAGTAAGGCCCGCAACGGTATTCGAAGTAATCCCCAGGTTCGGCGACATGGTCGACGGTGCAGGCGAGCTGCCATACCTTGGGCCATATTCGCTGGACCTCGAGCTGCGCGAAAGCCGCGGAGTAGTAGCGCTCCGCGGGTACCAGAGTCGGCCGCTGCGGCGGCGTACCGATCGCGTCTTCGCGCCGGAGATCAGGCGTGGCGTGGGTCGTCATGGAAGTACTCCCGAAGCCTCTGTAACGGTGTTACATTGGCCACTGTAGCGGGTGGCAGCGCAGACAAGGGAGTAATTGTGTTCGACCTCAAAATCACCGGCGGCACCGTTGTCGACGGAACCGGCGCGGACCGATTCGATGCCGACATCGCGGTCAAAGACGGCAAGATCGTCGAGATTCGGCGCCGTGGTGCGGGCAGTCCGCCGCTGGAAGGCGATGCCGCCGAGACCATCGACGCAACCGGAAAGATCGTGGCGCCCGGCTTTGTCGACATTCACACTCACTACGACGGCCAGGTGAGCTGGGACGCGCTGCTGGAGCCGTCCAGTGGCCACGGCGTAACGACCGTTGTGACCGGTAACTGCGGTGTCGGGTTCGCGCCGGTGCGGCCCGGGCAAGAGGATTGGCTGATCGGCCTGATGGAAGGCGTCGAGGACATCCCCGGCACCGCGCTCACCGAGGGCATCTCGTGGGGTTGGGAGAGCTACCCCGAATACCTCGACGTCATCGGCCGGCAAGAATTCGCCGTCGACGTCGGCAGCCAGGTGGCCCACGGCGCGATTCGCGCATATGCGATGGGTGAGCGTGGCGCCCGCAACGAGCCGGCCTCACCCGACGACATCGCGGCGATGGCGCGCCTCGTGCAGGAGGCCATCGAAGCCGGTGCGCTGGGCTTCTCGACGTCGCGCACGCTCGGCCACCGTGCTATCGATGGTGAACCGGTGCCGGGAACCTATGCCGCCGAAGACGAGCTGTTCGGACTCGGCCGGGCCATGGCGGCCGGCGGCCAGGCGGTGTTCGAGTTGGCTCCGCAGGGTGTGGCGGGTGAGGACATCATCGCCCCCAAGAAAGAGCTGGAGTGGATGCAGCGGCTGGGCGCCGAGATCGACCGGCCGATTTCGTTCGGCATGATCCAGGTCGATGCCGCGCCGGACCTGTGGCGCGAACAGCTGGACATTTCAGCGGCAGCGCACGCCGCGGGCAGCCGGTTGTACCCCCAGATCGCCGCGCGTCCGTTCGGCATGTTGTTCGGCTTCGACGGGCATCACGCGTTCACTCACCGCCCGACCTTCCGGCGGCTGAAAGCCGAATGCGGCCGCGAGGAGCTCGCGCAGCGGCTGGCCGATCCCGCCGTCAAGGCCGCGATTCTTTCCGAGGAGGATCTGCCGCCGGATCCAACTCTGTTGTTCGACAACATGTTTGCGCTCGCACAATATGCGCACGGGCGCACCTATGCGATGGGCGATCCGCCCGACTACGAACCGACCGATGAGCGCACCGTGGAGAAGATCGCCGCCGAACGCGGCGAAGACCCGCTGTCGACGCTCTACGACCTGATGCTCGAGCACGACGCGACATCGATGCTAATGCTGCCGTTTTACAACTACGCCTACGGCAACCACGACGCGATCCGCGAGATGCTGACCCATCCGGCCGGCGTGGTGGGACTGTCTGACGGCGGCGCGCACTGCGGCATGATCTGCGACGCGTCGTTCCCGACGTTCCTGCTGACTCACTGGGCTCGCGACCGTCACCGCGGCGAGACGCTGCCGCTGGAGTACGTCATCCGCAAGCAGTCCTACGACACGGCGCGGCTTTTCGGTCTGTCCGACCGCGGTGTCGTCGAGATCGGAAAACGGGCCGACGTCAACGTGATCGATATGGATGCGATCACCTTGCATCGGCCCCTGATGGCGTATGACCTGCCGGCCGGCGGCAAGCGGCTGATTCAGAGTGCCTCCGGTTACGACGCCACGATCGTCAATGGCGTGGTGACTCGCCGCGACGGCGTCGACACCGGCGCGCGTCCCGGCCGGTTGGTCCGCGGGGCGCGTTAAGCGACGCGTCGGTCACGGGAGTCTCCGCTAGTTGGTGTGTTCGTTGTGCCCGCCTTGCAGCGAAAACACCTGGACCGCGTCACGGAATTCGCTCGGAGGCGGGCAAAATGTGTGGCGGCGCGCCCGGAGATGCCCCTGTGTCGGCTCTAGCGGCTGACCGCTTGGTCGATCAGCGATTCGGCTGCCGCGCGCGCATGCGTCCATGGCGACGGGTCGTCTAACGACGTGGCCAGTGCGGCCGCACCTTCATAGAGCACCCCGAGCTCGTTGCCCAGTAGTTGCGGATCGGCGGCGCCCGCTTGTTTAGCCAGCTCAGCCAATCCGTTGATGAAGCCGCGCTTAATACCACGAACGATTTCCTGCACCCCCGGCATGGCCCCGGCGGCCTCGACGGCGGCGTTGTGGAACGGGCAGCCGCGCAGCGGTCCGCCGCGCACCGTCGGCACTTGGAAAACAGCCAGCAAGCGCGCCCGAGGGGTTCGGTCAGCGCCTTCCACGGGACTATTGGCGACGCGGTCCTCGATGCTGCGCAAGTATTCCTCGACCACGGCTGTCTTGCTTGGAAAGTGTTGGTAGAGAGTTCGTTTGGAGACCGATGATTCGGCCGCGAGTCGCTCGACGCCGGTGGCGTTGATGCCGTCGCGGTAGAACAATTCGGCGGCGGTGTCCAGGATGCGCTGACGTGCGCCACGGCCGCCCTTATTTGCCACAACCTGCTTGCTCATATCGAGAGTATACCGACCGGTTTACATCAGCCGTCAAGTGGTGTAGCGTCGCGACGGCATAGGTACACCAATCGGTTTACTAGGAGTAGACATGACACAGCGATCCCCGGTAGTGCTGATTACCGGCACCTCGTCAGGAATCGGTCAGGCCATCGCCAGCGCCTTTGCGGCGAAGGGCTTCGAGGTTTTCGGCACTAGCCGCAACCCGCAACGAACCGAGCCGATCGCCGGCGTGGAGTTGCTGCCGCTCGACATCACCGACCCCGAGTCGGTCACGGCGGCCGTGGCGACCGTCATCCAGCGGGCGGGCCGGATCGACATCTTGGTCAATAATGCCGGAGTCGGCGTGTTCGGCGCCGCGGAAGAGAGCTCGATCGCTCAGGCTCAGGAACTCTTCGACACGAACTTCTTCGGATTGATCCGGCTGACTCGTGAGGTGTTGCCGCATCTGCGGGCCCAGGGCAGTGGTCGGATCATCAATGTCGGCTCGGTATTGGGTTTCCTTCCGGCGCCGTACGGCGCGCTGTACGCGGCCTCCAAGCATGCGGTCGAAGGCTATTCAGAATCCCTGGATCACGAGACCCGCGAGTTCGGGGTACGGGTATCGGTGGTCGAACCCGGCTACACGAGCACCTCGTTCGAAGCCAACGCGACCAACGCCGATTCGCCGATCGAGAGCTATGCGCCTCTGCGCGAACACGTCAAGGCCGGCCTGCGCAAGGCGGTGGACGCCGGAGATGACCCCACGGTGGTGGCGCAGGTCGTACTGAAAGCGGCGACCAGCCGCACGCCGAAGTTGCGTTACCCGGCCGGGCCGCTGGCGCGCCAGTTAACGGTTCTGAAGAAGTTCGCGCCGGCAGCGTTGCTGGACAAGGGAATTCGTAAGGCGAACAAACTGACCGCCGCGCCGAAGCCGAGTCAGATGCCGCAGAACGTGAGGTAGTCGCCGAAAAGCGTTGGTTACTAACTGTTCTCAGGACACTTTGCCGTATCGGCGGACCAAGTCGTTCTCCCCGAACACGTTTGCGTAGTCCAGGCCCTTGTCGTCGCGGCCGAAGAACGTCCACCTGCGGGGAGCCGAGTGAGGGACACTGACCATCTTGACGGTATAGCGCAAGTTGGTTTCGCGCAGGCTTCCGATGATGTCACCGACGCGGATCTGCGATGGATGAATCTCGGGTGCGTCGCACCAGTTCTGTATGGCCACTACGTCCCCCTGGGTATTGTCACCACTCTACGCGCAAGTGGACCTACCGACACACCTGAGTTACCAAACCCGGCGTTGGTGGCGTAACGTTGCAGGTGAGCCGTTTTGTTGCCGGCGGTGATCTGCCGGGACGCGTGCGGATGGCACTCGCGGGCAATGGGATTCCTCCGCTTTCCTGCGCCAGCGGGCTAGCGACGCCAGCCCTGAAGGAATTCCCTTGACCAGCAATACCTTTACCGCAGACCGATTTGTCGCGCGATGAGCGACTGGCGCTCTGCGAATCCCATTCGGCTGGCGGTTGCCAGCCATTTGGGCGGGGACATCGACGGAGCATGGTGGCCGCGCGTTGACCGGATGACCGTCGAATTACCCGGCCTTATTGCTGCCCTGACCCCCTTACTGGGAGACATCACCTCGATCAACGTCAACTGGCCACACCTTCAGCGACCACCCGACTTCAATTGGCCGGGGTGGGAACACAAACCCCAGCACGTGATGACCGTGAATGGCGAGAAGGCGCGGGTCAACCTGTTGATCATCCCGTATACGACGTACAGCGGCCTTGCGCTGATGGTGCTGCGGCGCGCCGCCAGCCTGCCTGTCCTTCCCGCCGACCGCGACAAACCCGCGTTCGTAACCGCCGGCACGATCTTGCAGGCCGCTATGACCCAACGCGCGGCCAATCTTGCAGCTCAAGTGCCACAGAACGTCCGGTAGTCGCCGAACCCTTCCGGCGCCGGGTCGGCGTAACGCTCCAAGCCGGGTCGCTCGTCGTACGGGGCGGTGACGGCGCTCAGCAGCTGCTGGAGGGGATCCAGCTCGCCGGCTGTTGCCGCGGTCAACGCCTCCTCGACGAGGTGGTTGCGCGGGATGTAGATGGGGTTGCTTCGATCCATCACCGTCGCATCCGGACTCAGCGCTCGCCAGCGCGAGATCCATCCGTCGATGCCGGCCAGGTCGATGAACAATCCGCGCGTGGTCTCGGCGTCCCCGCGCGCCGCGCGGCTCAGCCCGCGGAAGAACGAGGTGTAGTCGACGCGGCTCTCATTCAGCAGCGCGAGCAGGTCTTCGACCAGCGACATGACCGTCGCGGCGTCGTTGTCCGCGGAGAGGCCGAGCTTGTCCCGCATCCCGTTCGTCCATGTGGCGTCGTATTGGCCGCGGAAAACATCGAACGCTTTCTCCGCGAGCGCGATGCCCTCGTCCACTGTGTCCGCCAGCAGGGGCAGCAGGGCCTCGCCGAACCGGGCGAGGTTCCACCCGGCGATGGCGGGCTGGTTGTCGTAGGCGTATCGGCCCCACTGGTCGATCGAACTGAACACCGTGTCGGGGTTGTAAGCCTCCATGAAGGCGCAGGGCCCGTAGTCGATCGTCTCGCCGGAGATCGTCATGTTGTCGGTGTTCATCACGCCGTGGACGAAGCCGATCAGCATCCACTGGGCCACCAGCGATGCCTGGACCGCCGCCACCGCTTCGAACAGCGCGAGGTAAGGGTTGTCGACCATCGCCACGCCCGGATAGTGGCGGGCGATCGCATGGTCGGCCAGGCGACGCAGCAGGTCGAGGTTGCGGGTCGCGGCGGCGTATTGGAAGCTGCCCACCCGCAGGTGGCTGGCGGCGACGCGAGTGAGCACGGCGCCGGGCAGCGGCGTCTCGCGCTGCACTGGCCGTCCTGTCGACACGACGGCCAGGGATCGCGTCGTGGGGACGCCCAGCGCGTGCATCGCCTCGCTCACGATGTATTCGCGCAGCATCGGACCGACTGCCGCCAGGCCGTCGCCGCCTCGGGCGAATGGCGTGGCTCCCGACCCTTTCAGATGAATGTCGCGGAGACGCCCGTCACCGTCGGAAAGCTCGCCCAACAGCAGCGCTCGGCCGTCGCCCAACTGCGGCACATACCCGCCGAACTGGTGGCCCGCGTAGGCCTGCGCGACCGGTGCGGCGCCGCTGGGAATCAGATTGCCGACCAGAAAACGCAGCCCGTCCGGACTTGTGAGCCAGACAGTGTCGAGACCCAGCTGGCCGGCCAGCGGTGTATTGAAGGCCAGCAGCCGCAGGTCGGGAAATGTCTGCGCCTGCCAGCTGACTGCCATCTCCGGCAGCTCGCTGGCGAAGCGGTCTTGCAGAGCAACGGTGGTATCCGGTGCGACGCTCACCCACACAGCCTACGGAGCGTACGGGCGGTGAGCTGTGTCCCGCCGCGACCAGCGTGACTAACATCGACCAGGCAAACCGTCCCGATAGGAGCCCTCACCGGAAATGCTGGAGCCGCACGAGGTCGACAACCTCTTTCCCACCGATCTGCCCGAACCGGGCGTGTGGGAACAGCGCTATCCACCCCGTGAGCTGCCTGACGGTGCTGAGGTGACCCGGTTGGCCCCGTCGCCGACCGGCTTCATTCACCTCGGCGGCATCTACGCGGCGATGATCGACCGCGCGGTCGCGCACCAGACCGGTGGTCGCTACTTCGTGCGAATCGAGGACACCGACCAATCGCGGGAAGTGGCGGGCGCACTTGAACAGTTCGATCGTGCCTTCGCTTACTTTCGGGTCATTCCCGACGAGGGGGTTGGCGGCGGCGAGTACGGGCCGTACCGCCAGTCGGAGCGGGCGACGATTTATCTGAGTTTCGCGCGCGAGATGTTGCGCGCCGGGAAGGCATATCTGTGCTTTGCCACCTCCGAGCAGCTCACCGAAATGCGCACGCGCCAGCAACAACTCAAGCGGCCGACCGGCTACTACGGCGAGTGGGCGATCTGGCGTGACGCCGACGTCGCGGCCGTCCGCGAGCAGTTGGAGATGGGGACGCCGTACGTGGTGCGTTTCCGGTCGCCCGGCCGTACCGGCGCACGGGCCTCCTTCAACGACGCGATCCGCGGCGAGTTGTCGATGGAGGCCAACTACAACGACGTGGTCATCCTCAAATCGTCCGCCGCCGTGCAGCTGCCGACCTATCACTTCGCCCATGCTGTCGACGATCACCTGATGCGGTGCAACCTGGTGATCCGCGGCGAGGAGTGGCTGTCGTCGACGTCGTTGCATCTGCAGCTGTTCGAGGCGCTCGGATTCCAGCCGCCCACCTACGCGCATATCGCGCTGCTGATGAAGCAGATTCCGGGCGGCAAACGAAAACTGTCCAAACGCAAAGATTTCGAAGCCGACGTCGACTTCTACATCAGTTCGGGTTATCCCGCCGACGCGGTGCTCTACTACTTACGCGGTCTGGCGAACGGACGCCTGGCCGAAATCCCGCTGCCCGAGGCGCTCGCCGCGCCGATCTCGCTGGCCGAGTGCGGAGGCGCCGGCCCGCTGGTCGATCTGGTGAAGCTGGAAGACATCAGCGCCGACCACATTGCGACGCTGAGTGGTCCGGAGATCTATGCGGCCGTGACGGCGTGGGCGGCGGAGTTCGATCCCGAGCTGCATCGGGTGATCGACGCCCACCCGGACCAGACATTGGCCGCGTTGGCGGTCGAGCGCGACGGCGTCGCCAACCCACGCAAAGACCTGCGCAAATGGTCGGACTTTCGTGCCGCCTACGGTTTCTTCTTCGCCGAGCTGTTCACTCCGGTGGCTGCCGACGACGCGCAATTGGGGCTGCCGACCGTCCTGATCCGGTCGTTCGCGGCGGACTTCATCGCGACCTATCAAGATCTCGAGGACCCGGTGCAGTGGTTCCAGCAGATTAGGGACCTGGCCGACAAGTTCGGCTTTGCCGCTAACGCGAAGGACTACAAGAAGAATCCGGACGCCTATCCGGGCTCGATCCGGGAGGCCTCGCAGTTGATCAGAGTCGGTCTGACCGGCTCGACCAAGAGCCCTGACCTGTTCCAGATCGCGCGCACCCTGGGCCGCGACGAAGTAATCCGGCGGATCACCACCCTGACCGCCTAGAGTGCCGCTGTGGGCAGCGCCGGCATCGACTTCGACGATCTGACGTCGCCCCGGCTGACCGATGTCCAGCGTCAGATTCTTGAGTTCACCGAAGCCAGACCCGTCGAACTCGACATCGGCCGGATGCTCGCCGAGGCGATCGACCAGGCCGGGGTGGGCGACGATCTGGACGACACCGACGGCTTCCGCGACCGGCTCGCCGCGCACGTCGCCGCCATCGAAACCGACCAGGGCCTGACCCAGCTCACCCGCTCGTCGTTGCGGCAGCGAATCGTTCGCCTGCTGCGCAACCGACTGTCCCTTACCGAGCTCATCAAGCGGTATCCCGAAATCGAGTCGATCCCGATCGAGAAGCCGTTCATCGTTGTCGGGATGCCGCGGTCGGGGACCACGCATCTGGTAAACCTCATCGCCGCCGATCCGCGTCGACGGGCGCTGCCGTACTGGGAAAGCCAGGACCCGATCCCCGCGGTCGGCGACGGCCCCGACATCTCCGGGGTCGATCCCCGCTATGCGCGGGCCAAGGCCGAGCACGACGCGCTGATGGCCAGCGCCCCCGTCGTAGCCGCCATGCACGACCGGTTCCCCGAAGCGATCGAGGAAGAAGTCGAGCTGCTCGACTTGGACCTGGCCGGCTTACGTTCTGGAATGGCATGCGCGCGTGCCGGATTGGCGCGACTACTACCTGAGCCTCGATCAGCATCGGCACTACGCCTACATGAAGAAGGTCTTGCAGGCGCTGACGTTCCTGCGTGGCCCGCGAACCTGGATCCTCAAGAGCCCGCAGCACTGCGAGCAACTCGGACCGCTGATCACGACCTTCCCCGACGCTACAGTCGCGTTCACCCACCGCGATCCGGTCGCGGTGATCCAGTCGGCGATCACGATGATGGCCTACTCGGATCGACTGCGCCGCACAAGCATCGAGCCGGGCTGGCTGCTGGACTACTGGAGCGACCGCGTAGCAGCGACTACTCGGCGCCTGCGTGCGTGACCGCGAGCTGATACCGGCCGAGCGCAGCATCGACATCAGCTTCCACCACCTGAACGGCAACGAAATGCCGTTGCTTGAACAGCTTTACCGTTGCGGCGGGGTCGAATTGACGCCGAAGGTGCGTGGATGTTTCCAGCGGTATCTGGACGGCAATCCACGCGGCAAGCACGGCAGCATCCGCTACGACCTGCAACGACACTTCGGGATATCGCCCGACGAGTTGCGGCAGCGGTTCGACTTTTACTTCGACCGGTTCGACGTCCGGCCCGAATGAAGGAGTCCACAGCGATGTTCGAGCCCATCTATCGCAGCCGGCCCGGCGCGGATGCCCTGGCTCCGGCGTCCGCCGACCAGGCCGAGGAGATCGCCCCCGGGCTGTGGTGCTCGCCGGGCCTGTCGAATTCCTACTTGCTGACCACCGACGAAGGCCGCGTCATCGTCAACACCGGCATGGGTTTCGAAGGGCCGGTGCACCGGGCCAACTTCGACGCCGTCGACTCTTCGCCGGTGCGATACATCATCTTCACGCAGGGCCACGTCGATCACGTCGGCGGCCTGGACAGCGTGCGGGATCCCGATACAACGGTTGTCGCACAAGCGAACTGGACATTGTGGCGGGACGACAACGAGCGGCTGATCCCGTACCGGGCCAACCGCAGCGCGTTCGCGTTCAAAAACACCCTGGCGACCGGCATTCAGGCCATCCAACGTCGACTCGGCACCAAGCGTTTGCCGGGACAGAGCGTCCCGACCGTGGACCTCGACTTCGATGACACCCTCACACTGAACGTCGGCGGTCGCCGGATAGACCTGATCGCGGTGCCCGGCGGGGAAACCAACGACTCGCTGGTGCTGTGGCTACCCGACGAGCGGATTTGTCTGTGCGGGAACACCTTCGGGCCCATCTTCGGGCACATTCCCAACCTCGTCACGATGCGCGGCGACCGGTACCGGGACGCGCTGACCGCGATCGCATCGGTCGAGCGGGTCCGTGAGCTGCAGCCCGAATTACTGGTGACCGGCCACTTCGCGCCGATCGCCGGTGCCGAACGCATCGGCGCCGAGCTGACCCGGCTACGCGACGCCATCCAGTACATTCACGACCAGACGGTGGCAGGCATGAACGCCGGCAAGGACGTTCGGACCCTGATGCGCGAAATCGCCCTGCCGCCGGAATACGAAGTAGGCCAAGGCTACGGAAAGGTCGCGTGGGACGTGCGGGCCATCTGGGAGAACTACTCCGGCTGGTTTCACCACCGCTCCACCACCGAGCTCTACCCGGTTGCTTTCGACGACGTGGCCATCGATGTGGTCGAGCTGGCCGGCGCCGACGCGCTCGTGCAGCGGGCACGCGAACACCTTGCCGCCGACCGTCCGCTGCACGCCATCCATCTGGCCGAGCTGGTGTCCGCCGATCATCCGGGAGCGCGCGACGTGCTGAAGCAGGCCCACGAAAATCTGTTGAGCGAC
The DNA here is from genome assembly GCA_963815995.1 of uncultured Actinomycetota bacterium. Lineage (GTDB taxonomy): Bacteria > Actinomycetota > Actinomycetes > Mycobacteriales > Mycobacteriaceae > Mycobacterium. Next base: position 12,364 of record CAWFIR010000012.1, on the reverse strand, counting down.
AGTTCAAACTTCTGGGAACGTGCCTGGCTCACTGAACAAATAGCGAAAAACGCATGACGGCGCGGGTCAGCTTCGACTTCACCGGGACCACGGTGTTGATCACCGGTGGAACCAGCGGGATCGGGCACGCGACGGCGTCGCTGTTTCGCGACGCCGGGGCGCAGGTCACCATCACCGGCACCAAACCGTCCGCGGCAGACTACGACGCCGACCTGTCCGGCATGGCGTACCACCAGTTACGCATCACCGATCACCACTCGGTGGACGCCCTGGTGGGCACCTTCAACCAGCTCGATGTCCTGGTCAACAACGCGGGCGCGAATTTCCCCGGCGGCCTTGATGAGTCGAAGCCGGACGGGTTCGAAGCATCGGTGGCGCTCAATCTGACCGGTCCGTACCGCTTGACGGTCGGCCTGTATGGCGCGCTCAAAGCATCGACCGCGGCCGGGGGCGCCAGCGTGGTCAATCTGGCGTCGATGTCGGCGTTGCGCTCCGTCGCGCTGGTGCCCGGCTACGGGGCCGCCAAATCCGGCATCGTCAACATCACCCGAAATCTCGCGGTCAAATGGGCAGGCAAGGGAATTCGTGTGAACGCCGTGGCGCCGGGTGCGATCGACACCCCGATGACCGCGCCGATGCACGGCGCTGCCGAACTGGTGGAGGCCGAGCTGGCCCACATCCCGCTGCGACGGTTCGGATCGGTCGCCGAGATCGCCCCTACCGTCGCGTTTCTGTGCACCGAGCAATGCAGCTACACCAGCGGAGCAGTCTTCGTCGTCGACGGCGCATCCGATTGCGTCTGAAACTGTAAGGAAATCAATGACATTCGTACTCAAGCCGGAGGACTACTACCATACCGGCATCGTCGTGCCCGACCTCGATGCCGCGATGGAACGGCTCAGCGCGGTGGCCGGTTACCAATGGATCACCCCGCTGACGTACACGCTGCCGTTTCGCACCGTGAACGGAACCCGCGAACTCACCTCGACATTCGTCTACTCGCTGCAGAGCCCGCATGTGGAACTGATCCAGCAGGTTCCGGAAAGCCCCTGGACGGCAGCAGCGGGTAACTCGGTGCATCACCTGGGCTACTTCGTCGATGACCTCGCCGAAACAGCGCGAGCACTGGAGGCCAACGGCTTTGCCTTCGAGGCGACCGCCGACACTTCGCCACCGGATTTGGCGCTGTTCGCGTACTACATCGATGCGTTCGGCACCCGCATCGAGATCGTCGACCGCAAGCTGTTCCCGGACTTTCCCGCGTTCCTGAAGTCGGCCACGCCGGCGGCCGACGCGTAACCGGAGGCGTGACATGGTGCTGCCGGTGCTGCGGTTCAACTTCGCTTCACCGCAGGGGGAGCCGCGAACCCAAGGCGAACTGATCCGGGCTGCACTCGAATTGGCGCAGTGGGGCGAGTCGCGGGGCATCCTGACGGTCAGCATCGACGAGCATCACGCCACCGGACAGGGATGGAGTTGCAACCCGATAATGGCCGCCGGGATGTTTCTGGCACAGACGAAGACACTGATCGCCAGCGTGGACTGCGCGCTGGGGCCGCTGTGGAACCCGGTCCGGCTCGCCGAAGACATCGCCTTGGTCGACAACATGAGTCGCGGTCGTCTGCACACCACAGTCGGCCTGGGTTACCGCACGATCGAATATGAGGCGCTCGGAGTCGATTTCAGCCAACGTGGCCAATTGATGGACAGCCTTGTCGAGCGGATGCTGTCGGTGTGGGCGGACATCGGTTCGTGGACCCGGCCACATCCACCGCTGTACGTCGGCGGCGGTGCCCGGGTTACCGCGCAGCGGGCGGCGCGGTTTCGGTTGCCGCTCAGCCTCGCCGACCACCTGCCCGACGTCGCGGCTCACTATCGCGAGCTGTGCGCCGAGGTCGGCTTGACGCCGCTGGTCATCATGCCCGGCCCGGTCAACCGCGGAATGATCTATCTGCATGAGGATCCCGACCGGGCGTGGGCCGAGCTCGGTGAGCACATCCTTTGGGAGGCAGTCACTTACGGGGGATGGTCAGCTGATCAACGATCGTTGATGCACCTACCCGGTGTGCAGACGCTCGACGAGGTACGCGAGTCGGGACGGTACCGTTTCCTGACCCCCGATCAACTGATCGCCGAAGTCCGCGGCGCCCCCGACTACGGGCCGCTGGTGCTGCATCCCCTGGTCGGCGGCATGCCGGTCGACGAAGCGTGGAAGTCGGTTCACCTGCTGGCCGACAAGGTGTTGCCGGCGCTCAGCTCTGACGGCGCTTGAGTCGCTGGCCCAGGCATTAGTGCCTTCTTCGGTTTGAAGCCGCATGTGATGTCAGTCCGCGGTCCGCGCCGATGTGAGAAATGTCAGCACTGCAACGCATCTCGGTGGTGCCGCAACGTGCGGCCCGGTGATATCGCATACGCCCCACTTTCCAGCATCATGTCATGGTGAGGTGCTGGTGCAGGTGTGGCTGCTGATAGTGGATCATTGGACCGGTGACGTAAGGTCACGGCGCTACCCTGGCGACATGGGCGCCAACAGCCGAATCCGAGTGGCCCGGGTCTATGACGACCTGAGTCCCGATGACGGCCGGCGCGTGCTGGTGGACCGGTTGTGGCCGCGAGGATTCCGCAAGGACGACCCGCGGGTGGGTATCTGGCTGAAAGAAGTTGCGCCGTCGAAAGAACTGCGCGCCTGGTACAACCACCAGCCTGAGCGTTTCGACGAGTTCACGGCACGATATGAGAAAGAGCTCCAGGTTAGCGAAGCGTTCGACGAGCTGCGGATGTTGGCCAAGCAGGGGGTCGTCACGCTGGTGACCGCCACCCGCGATGTGCAACGCAGTCAGGCAGCGGTGCTGGCTACGCTACTCGGCTAGTCAGTAGTCGTGGCGGGCCAATAGGCCGTCGCCGTGGCGGTCCGGGCCGGCGATGGTCACCACCGCCGGAACCATCTCGCAGGTGACCAATCCGTGGTCTGCGGTCAACTCGTGGACGATGTCGAAGCTACGCGCGATCCACTCCGGGGTGTCGATGATGATCGTCACCACGGGCATACGTCGGGTCAGCTGAAAGAGCTTGTCGCCGTGCGGTTCATGATCGCCGTGGAATCCCCAGATGCCGCGAAGCACGGTCGCGCCGTGGGCCATCCCGGATTCCAGCAGCTGATGCACGAGCGCACGGTGGATCGGTACACCGCCGTGACCGGTCGCTTCGCTGGTGTGCACCATCAGCTTCTGCCAGAGCGGCCGTCCCTGATTGTCGGTGTCCGGCAGCCGATGAGGCCGCGCGAACAACTCGCCGCCCCGTTTGCACAACCGCACCCGTTCGACGGTCAGCAACGCCCGCGGTGCGACGGCGCTGAGCTCGGCGACCACCGAGGAAACCTGCGCCGCGGTCCCGACCGAGATGATCATCAGCGGAACGTTGACATTGCGGCTGAAGAAAGCAGCCCGGTAGCGCTCGCCGTGCGCGGTGCCGTCGACACCTAAAAACACTGCGCCACCGGAGAATCCCTGTCGATACAGCAGATCGCACACCGCGCGGTAGGCGGGCAGCCCGCTGATGCGCTCCTGGCGGCCCACATAGACCGTGAGCTTGACCGCGTCGTCGGCGCCGACGTCGAGCAAGTCGTCGCCACCGACCAGGCGGGTGCGTTCCAGTGTGACCAGACCGTGGCCGGTCATCGCGACCACCTCGTCGACCAGGCCGCTGATCTTCGACTCGACGTCGACCGCGGCGATCGCCACCGGCGGGTCCTCGGACAGGCTCAACGACTCGTCGGTACGCAGCACATGGCGCGGACCGAAACTCGCTATGCCACGCAGCATCACGCTGGCTGCAATCTCCCGGGTGTCGAACAGGTCCAGCATCGCGTCGGCCAGAAAGGCGCGCCGCCGCACACCGGCGACGGCCCGTTGGCGTTCGCCGAAGTATGTGGTCAGCTTCAGGGCGGGCTGGTTCACAGGCGGCCCCCGATCCATTGCCCGAATAGCGCTGCGCCGATACCCAACACGATGCTGACGACGATGTTGGCGACCGCGTTGCGGAGCTGGCGCTCTTCGCTGAGCCGCTGTGTTTCCAGCATCCAGGTCGAGAACGTGGTGTACGAACCGACGAAGGCGGTGCCGGCGAGCAATGCGGTGTAGCGACTCAACGCCAGGCTGCCGAGCAGTCCAAGGAGCGCGGCACCGCTGATGTTGACCGCGAGGGTTCCGAAGGGCAGGCCCATAAAGAGACGGGACCGTGCCGCCCGGCGAGCGACCGCACGGTCCACCAGAAACCGCAGCACGGCTCCGACGCCGCCGGCGAGCAGCACCCCCAGCCAGATCATCAGCGCACCGGCACCCGACGAACCAGGGCAGTGGCGAGATACACCGCAAAGAACCCGAAAACGATGCTGGCGCAGGTGTATCCGGCCGCCAGGCCGTAGTGGTGATGCTCGATCATCTTCAGCGTCTCGACCTGCATGGTCGAGAAGGTGGTCAGACCGCCGCACAAACCGGTTCCGAGCAGGGGCCGGCGGTAACTCGACAGCGGTAACCGCTCCAGCAACCGCGTCGTGAAATAACCCACCAGGAAGGCGCCGACGATGTTGACCGTGAACGTCGGCCAGGGCCAGCGCCCCGGGTCGGCGGCCACCAGCAAGCCCAGCCCGGTCCGCGCAACGGTGCCCAGGGCGCCGCCGGCGAACACCGCGGCCAATTCCCGGTAGTCGCGCGGGAACGCAGAATTGGCCACTCGTCGAAATCCCTTCGGTTGCAGGGCGTGCTCAGGCAGCTTATTCGGCAGAATCGACGTCATGGTGGCCCACCCACGCGCCGGTCAGCCGGCCCAGCCCGAAGACCTCGTCGATCTGCCTCATCTGGTCACGTCCTATTACTCGATAGAACCGGATCCCGAGGACGTCGCCCAGCAGGTGGCGTTCGGAACGTCGGGGCACCGCGGCTCGGCGCTGAACGGGGCATTCAACGAAGCCCACATCCTGGCCATCACTCAGGCCATCGTCGAATACCGCGCCGCGCACGGCACAGACGGACCGCTGTTCATCGGCCGCGACACCCACGGTCTCTCCGAGCCCGCATGGGTGTCGGCGATCGAGGTGCTCGCCGCCAACGACGTCGTCACGGCCATTGACTCGGCCGACCGCTACACGCCGACGCCGGCGGTCAGCCACGCGATCCTCACCTACAACCGCGGCCGCAACGATGGGCTGGCCGACGGGATCGTGGTGACGCCGTCGCACAACCCGCCCTATGACGGTGGCTTCAAGTACAACCCACCCAACGGCGGTCCCGCCGACACCGACGCGACCAACGCAATCGCCAAGCGTGCCAACGAGATTCTTCGCAACGGCGAGGCGGTGAAGCGGGTGCCGCTGGCCCGCGCGCTGCAGACCGTCCAGCGCCACGACTACATGGACGCCTACGTCGACGACCTGCCGAACGTGGTCGACGTCGACATCATCCGCAAGGCAGGGATCCGGATCGGCGCCGATCCGCTCGGCGGGGCCAGCGTCGACTACTGGGCGGCGATCGCCGAGCGGCACAACCTCGATCTGACCGTCGTCAATCCGCTGGTCGACGCGACGTGGCGGTTCATGACGCTCGATCACGACGGCAAGATCCGGATGGACTGCAGCTCGCCGGACGCGATGGCGGGGCTCATCCAAACGATGGTCGGCAACCCCGATCACTATCAGATCGCCTCCGGCAACGACGCCGACTCAGACCGCCACGGCATCGTCACCCCCGATGCCGGGCTGATGAACCCGAACCACTACCTGGCGGTGGCGATCGACTACCTGTACACGCATCGGCCGTCGTGGCCCGAGGGTGTCGCGGTCGGTAAGACCGCAGTCAGCTCGTCGATCATCGACCGGGCGGTCGCCGGGCTCGGACGCAAGTTGGTCGAGGTACCGGTCGGGTTCAAGTGGTTCGTCGACGGTCTGATCGGCGGCACCATCGGCTTCGGCGGCGAGGAATCCGCTGGGGCGTCATTCCTGCGCCGCGACGGATCGGTGTGGACGACCGACAAGGACGGCATCATCCTGGCGTTGCTGGCCAGCGAGATCCTCGCCGTCACCGGCGCCACGCCGTCGCAGCGTTATCAGGAGCTGACCGAGAAGTACGGCGCCCCGCTGTATGCGCGGATCGACGCGCCGGCCGACCGCGAGCAGAAGGCGCGGCTGGCGAAGCTGTCGCCTGACCAGGTCAGCGCCACTGAGCTGGCCGGGGAGCAAATCACGGCAAAGCTGACCACGGCGCCCGGCAACGGTGCGCCGCTGGGCGGTTTGAAGGTGACGACGGCCAATGCCTGGTTCGCCGCCCGGCCGTCGGGCACCGAAGACGTGTACAAGATCTACGCCGAATCGTTTAGCGGGTCTGAGCACTTAGCCGAGGTGCAGCGAGAAGCGCAAGAGGTTGTGGATAAAGTCATCGGGTGACCCTCGTCGCTCGCCGCGCTCGCTTCAGCGCTTGGCGTCGCGAAAAGACGAGGCTGCCGCGTGAAGCCTGGGTGCTGATCGCGGCGAACGCGGTGGCCGCGCTTGGCTACGGTGTGGTGTCGCCGGTGTTGCCGGCCTTCGCCCGAACGTTCGGGGTGAGCCTCGGCGCGGTGACCTTCTCGATCACAATTTTTTCGGTGATGCGGCTCTTCTCCGCCCCGCCCACCGGACTGCTGGTGCAGCGGCTGGGGGAGCGGCTGGTCTACGTAGCCGGTCTGCTGATTGTGTCGGTGTCCACCGCGGTATGCGCGTTCGCCCAAACCTATTGGCAGCTACTGGTATTCCGAGCGATCGGCGGCATCGGGTCGACGCTGTTCTTCATCTCCGCGTTGGGTCTGATGATCCGGATCAGCCCGCCCGACGCGCGCGGGCGGGTCGCAGGCCTGTTCGTGAGCTCGTTTCTCATCGGTTCGGTGGCGGGCCCGCTGGTGGGCAGTCTTACCGCGGGGTTGGGGCTCAAAGCACCGTTTCTCATCTACGGGGTTTCGGTGCTGCTCACCGCGATCGTGGTGTCCTACAGCTTGCGCCGCTCGACGCTGGGCGCGCCCGCCGAGCACGCCGAGCCGGCGGTGACAGTGCGTGCCGCGCTTCGGCACCGCGCGTACCGCGCATCGCTGGTGTCGAACTTCGCGACAGGGTGGGCGGTGTTCGGATTGCGAATGGCGATCGTGCCGCTCTTCGTCTCGGACGTGTTGGTCCGCGGGCCGCGGATGACGGGTCTGGTCCTGGGTATGTTCGCGCTCGGCAACCTAGTCGTGGTGTCGCCCAGTGGCTATCTGTCCGACCGGATCGGCCGGCGCAGCCTGGTGATCGGCGGGCTCCTGGCCTCCGGGGTGGCGACCATTTGGTTGGGCGCGGTGTCTTCGGTGCCCGTCTTCCTGGTTGCGGCGTGCGTTGCGGGCGCGACCTCGGGCGTGTACTCCTCGCCGCAGCAGGCCGCGATCGCCGACATCCTGGGCAGCACCGCGCGCACCGGCACCGCTGTGTCGACCTTTCAGATGATGGTTGATCTGGGCGCCATCGTCGGTTCGTTGTCGGTGGCTCAGATCGCTGAACACCTGAGCTACGGATGGGGATTCGCGATCAGCGGGGTCGTGCTGCTGGCTGCCGGGGTGGGTTGGATGTTCGCACCGGAAACACGGGTAGAGGGTCACACCCCGCCGCCTGCTGAGTGGGAGACCGGGACCGCTTCGGAACTGGCCTGAGGTTCTTGATGGCTGACATCCGCCGAATCCGACCGCGATCAGCGATCGTGGTGGGCGCCGGAATCGTGGGGTTGTCGACGGCGTGGTTTCTGCAAGAGCGTGGTGTGTCCGTGACGGTGGTCGACCGCACCGGCGTCGCGGCGGGCGCCTCCTGGGGCAACGCCGGATGGATCGCGCCGGCGCTGAGTATCCCGCTCAACGACCCGCGAACGTTGCGATACGCGCTGCGCACCTTGCCGAATCACGCTGCGCCGGTGCGGATTCCACTAAGTACCGATCCCACGCTGTGGAGATTCTTGTTGCGGTTCGCGGCCAACTGCCGGGAGTCGTCATGGACGCGCGCAGTGCGGGCGAACCTGACGCTCAACCACGAGTGCATGGCGGCCTACGACGAGCTGGTCGCCAACGGGGTGGACGCGCCGGTCACCGACGCGCCGATCACCGCGTTGTTTCGCACTAACGAAGACGCCGAACATCTGCGGGAGCAGCTGCAGCGTTTACGAGACGCCGGACAGCCGAGCTCCACCACGGAACTGACCGATGCGGAGTTGCGCGAGCAGGTGCCGCTGGCATCGAGCGGAGTAGCCGTCGGCGTCCGCATCAACGGCCAGCGGTTCGTCGATCCGGGCCGCTTCGTGCACGCGCTGGCGAGCTCCGTCGTCGAACGCGGCGGGGCGCTGGAGACCGTGGATGTGGGCGACGTGCGGGTTGCGGGGGACGGCGTCGCCGTGAAGCCTGCTTCAGGTCCTGCGTTGACGGCCGACGTGGCGGTGATCGCGACCGGCGCGTGGTTGCCGAAACTGGTCCGGCGCTGGGTTCGGGTTCCGGTGCAGGCCGGCCGCGGCTACTCCTTCACGGTGCCGGTGGAACGTCAGGTTTTCGGGCCGATCTATCTGCCGGATGTGCGGGTGGCGTGCACGCCGTTGAACGGAAAGCTGCGGGTTACCAGCGTGATGGAGTTGCGTCGTCCCGATGCCCCCGTGTCCGCTGGCGTCGTCGACGCCATTGTCGATGCGGCGGGTGGGTTCTTCGACGGGGTTCGCTGGGCGGAGCGCGACGAAATCTGGGTTGGCCCGCGTCCGTTGAGTCCCGACGGGCGTCCCCTGGTGGGCTCGGTGCTGGATAACCGCATCTTCGTCGCGGGCGGGCACGGCATGTGGGGCATGAAGCAGGGCCCGGCGACCGGCCGGCTGTTGGCCGAGCAGATCACGACCGGCAAGCAGCCGCCGGGCCTACGCGACTTCGACCCGCTGCGCTAACGCAGCGAGCCGCGTGACCAGCGACTTTGAAGGCTGGCAGGCCGTGGTGTAGCTTCGATGGGCACGACATCTGGGGCTATGGCGCAGCTGGTAGCGCACCACACTGGCAGTGTGGGGGTCAGGGGTTCGAGTCCCCTTAGCTCCACCCAGAAACCGCAGCTCGGAGGCCTAAATGCCCGTGCGCGGGAGATCGAAATGGACGACGCGTTCGGCTAGTCAGACGCGGTTACCGCGCCAGCGAAGGACGTCGAGGGCAACCGCGACTTCGACGCTGGAATCGGCGAGCGGCCGGGGCAGCAGTTCATCCGCGCGGGCGAGCCGGCGCAGCAGTGTGTTGCGGTGCGTGTAGAGACGCTGTGCAGCCCGTGAGGCGTTGCATTGCGATGCAACGAATGTCCTTACAGTGTCGCGTAACTCGGACCCGGCGGACTCGAGACCGCCAAGTGTGTATCTGACGAACTCGGCGGCACGGTCGGTGTCGGCGGTAATCAGCGCGACGAGCTGGACGTCGGGGAACCGCGCGATCTGTTGCGGTGAATGCAACCGTGCCATCAGCTGCTGCGTGGTGATCGCGTCGAAATGACTGCGCCGAAATCCGTCGACACCGTTGGCCGTCGGTCCGATCGCGACGCGGACATCGGGCGTCGCGCCGACCGACCGCAGCAATGCGTGGGTATCGACAGTGCCTGCTACCCAGACCCACCGTGTCGCCGCGCTGGGCAGGGCGCTCAACAAGCGGGCGGCGCCCGCTGCATGCCCGAAGGCCTCGGCTGCCCTGTCGAGTCGGGCCAAGTCGCCGCCTGGATCGTCGGTCCAGATGACGGCGGCGGTGTGTGGTCCAGTCAACGCATAGCCGAGTCGTCCCTCGGCGCGCCGGCGGGGGATAGGTGCGCCCTCGAGAATTAGCGCGACGGTCTCGCGACGTTCGGCATGTGTGCCGCGGGTGAGTTCGTCGCGCTCCAGATCGATCTGGGCCGCAATGGCCGCTAGCGTGGCGTCGACGAATGCGCTGATCGAGCGGGAGCACACGTCGAGGATTTCGCGCAGTTCTGCCGGATCAGACGTCAGGTCGAACGCGATCTCCATCAGCCGCCGCCAGGCCACCCCCTCGCCGACCCGGTAAGCGTCCAGCGCGTACGCGTCGAGTCCACGCCGGACCAATTCCCGCGCGACGTTCAGCGGCTCCGGCCCTACGTTCGGCGGTACCGGCGCCCCGGGATCGCGGACATTAGCTGTGGCCCAGAACAGCAGGTTAGCCAGATTGCTCCGGCTCACGGCGGAGGCGAGCTCTGGGTCCGCCGCGATCGCCGGGTTGGCGCCGAGGACAGCATCGTCGAGCTCTTCAAGCCACTCCGGACGCGCATTGACGGTGATCTGCGCAGCCTGCCGAATCAGTTCCGTGACCCGCGATGACGGACGTTTCGACGTCATCGCATCACGATAGGCCTGCTGGTGCAAAGTGCACCAGCCAACCACAATATTGAGACGATTTGCTCTTGGGAGAAAGCCGTCCGGGCGGGACCATCAATGAAACGAAAAACCCATTGTCAGGAGTCAGACCGATGGCCCACACCGCCACCCACATCGAGCATGTCGACGTCCTTATCGTCGGCGCAGGCATTTCCGGCATCGGCGCGGCCTACTACCTGCAGAAGGAACACTCCGGCCGGTCCTATGTGATCCTCGAAGCCCGCGGCGCGTCCGGTGGCACGTGGGATCTGTTTCGCTATCCGGGGATTCGCTCGGACTCCGACCTGCACACATTCGGCTACGAGTTCAAGCCGTGGTGCGACAAAGACGCCATCGCGTCTGCGGACAAGATCCTGGCCTACCTGCGCGAGACCACCGCGGAGAACGGCATCGACGCCAACATTCGCTTCCGTCACAAGGTGCTGGGTGCCGCATGGTCCAGCGACGAAGCGCGCTGGCTGGTCGACGTCGAACGATTCGCCGCCGGGGAGGGCACCGAGGAATTGGTGCAGATAAGCGCGAACTGGATCTTCTGCGCCGGCGGCTACTACCGCTACGACCAGGGCTACACGCCGGAGTTCCCCGGGCGCGACCGATTCCGCGGTCAGATTGTGCACCCGCAGCATTGGCCCGAGGACCTCGACTACCGCGGTAAGAAGGTCGTCATCATCGGCAGCGGAGCGACAGCAGTCACCCTGGTGCCCGCGATGGCAGGCACCGCCGGCCACGTCACGATGTTGCAGCGCTCACCGACCTACGTGGTGCCGGTGCCGTCGAAGGACACCTTCGCCAACGTGGCGCAGAAGCTGCTCGGCGCCCAGCGCGGCTATGCGCTGGCCCGCCGCAAAAACATCGTCAGGCAGCGCGCCGTTTACCAGTTGTCCCAGAAATATCCCGGCGCGGCGCGGCGGCTGATTCGACACCTCAACGCCAAGGAGCTACCTGAGGGCTATCCGGTCGACGAGCACTTCAACCCTGCCTACAACCCGTGGGATCAACGGCTGTGCACGGTGCCCGACGCCGACCTCTTCAAGGCGATCGGCAGCGGTGCCGCTTCGGTGGTCACCGATCGCATCGCAACCTTCACTGAAACCGGCATCCAGCTGGAATCCGGCGAGCATCTCGACGCCGACATCATCGTCACCGCAACAGGTTTGAACATTCAGCTGTTCGGCGGAATGTCGCTGACGGTCGACGGCGTGCCCGTTGACCCTGCCGACTCGGTCGTCTACAAGGCCATGATGCTGGCCGGCATCCCGAACTTCGCATTCGCGTTCGGCTACACCAACTCGTCGTGGACGCTGAAAGTGGGTCTGCTGTGCGAGCACTTCTGCCGCCTGTTGAGCCACATGGACGCCAACGGCTACGACATCGTGCAGCCCGAACTGGGCGACTCCGGCATGTCGACCCGGCCGATGCTCGACCTCAGCGCCGGGTACGTCCAGCGCGCCCATGACCGGTTGCCGAAACAGGGCGACGGCGACCCGTGGCGCGTGCAGATGAACTACTACCACGACGTCGAGCAGCTGCGTCACGGTTCAGTTACCGACCCCCACTTGCACTTTGGGGCCGCGAACCACGCGGCGAGCAGAATTCCAGAAGCGCGAGCATGGGTCTGACCGGATCGAGCTTTGCCACGACCGGGAGGGAACGCACGACCGGTGGGCAAATGTTGCGATCAACAGCCGCGGTACTCCCGCACCAGCGAAGACAAGTTGGGCACTACGGCCCGCGCACAAAGGCCAAACGCCGTCAATAATTCGGTGACGAATTATGCAGCTAAATTGGGCAGTGTTGCTGTATCAACGTCCGGCGACGGCTTCTGGACGCGGCGCTGTCGTACCTGACCCAGAAGTGAAGTACCACACAGCCACCGTCGCTCACGTCGATGAGGCAGCCCAATCCACCTAGGTGTGGGGAGTCTTTCACAACTC
>CAWFIR010000011.1:0-507717 GCA_963815995.1 uncultured Actinomycetota bacterium | reverse complement strand
GGCCGGCACCTTCCGCGCGATCGGATTCGTCGATGGGGCCAACCGCGAACACATCGCGTTGGTCATGGGTGCGCTCGACGCGAGTCCTGCTCCGTTGGTCAGCATCGACGCAGAATGGTTGGTCGGCGACGTGTTCGGTGCCGGCCGGGATCGTTTGAGGCGGGCGCTGTCCCGGATCGCCGAGCATGGCAACGGCGCGTTGATATATCTGCGTGAGCCGTCGACAGCAGCTTCGTCGCAGCCGCTCCTACGCGATCGCTTGTTCAGCGCGACGAGCTCGTTGCAAGCGAGATTCTGGCTGATCTCGGTGCGCGGCACGTCCAGCTGTTGACACCGGGTGGGCCCACCGTCGACCTCCGCTACGCGTGGCCGGCGTAGTGGTGTTCGGTCGTATCGATCGGCAGTTCGTTGGCGGGGTGGGATCGTGTTCTCTCGGGACCGCGGGCTTGGCAATTACCTTGTGTTGGCGGAGGACTGGTCGTCAAAGCAGATCTGAAACCGACGACTCAAATCCACGTCGCGGGGGTTGCCTTTAAGGGTGCCAGCATGGGTATGGTCGTTGATTAGGCGATCGACTAACTGTCCGTGGCTTGGTACGGCCAGAACGATGTGCGCAGTGGTGAGGTTCTCGGCGACTTGGCATACAGCGGGAGGGGCGGTCCCGTCCTAGCCGACAACGCGGAGGTAGCGAGGCGAAGGGGAGAGCGGCCAAGCCGGGCGCCGCATGCCAACCGGGGTGAATCCCCTCAGAACCCGATAGGGCGTCCAGCAAACAGCTTCGGCGCAAAGCACGTCAATCAGACTGGGAGATGAATTCATGAGAGTCGGGATGCATCTGGGGTTCCAGAACCTACATGGGGTGCCGGATAGCAAGAGCTTCATGGAGGAAACGAAGCTGGCCATCGAAGCCGAGGCCATGGGTTTTGACTACGTCGGGCCCGTTGAACATCACTTCACCGACTATGGCGCTTGTCCGGACCCGTTCCAGATGCTTGCCTACGTGGCAGCCAAGACCAGCACGATCGAGCTCATCACGGCGGCGGTCATCCTGCCATGGAACAACCCGCTCCGGGTCGTGGAGCAGGCCATCGAGCTCGATGTGTTGTCCGAAGGTCGGTTGATCCTGGGTATGGGCCGGGGTGCCGCGCGCCGTGAGTTCCGTTCCTTGGTGTCGAATTGGGGACTCGCGGGAGATGTTCGACGAGGCCGCGCTGATCATCATGGAGGGCATCGAGACGGGAATCGTCGAGGCCGACACCAAGTGGTACAAGATCCCGCGTACTGAATTCGACCGCGGCCGTTCAAGTCGTTCAAGGATCGGACTGTCATGGTGAGCATGTCACCTCGTCGTGGAGGTGGCGGCGAACTACGGCTTGAAGACGCTTCGCTTCTCGCAGGGCGACTGGCGCAACGCCATCCCCGAGATCAACCACTACAAGGAGACCTTCGAGGGTTCACGGCAAGCCCTCGCCGCCGTTCATCATTTCCGACTTCGTTCTGTGTTTCGAGGATCAGCAGCGGGTCACCGAATACTGCGACAACTACTTTTCCAAGATGTTCGCCACGGTCGCCAATCATTACGAATTCATGAGCGACCACTTCAAGGAACTACCCTCCTACTCCACCTACGCCTACATGGGGCAGGCGGCCAAGGACGCGGGCGGACCCGACAAGGCCTATCGGGACTACATCTCGGGCAACATGATTGGGACGCCCGAAGCGCTGGTAGAACACCATCACATCCGCAAGGAGATGGTCGGCGACTACGAGATGCTGGCGAACTTCAGTTGGGGCGGCATGCCCTACGAACTCGTCTACGAGCAGCTGAAGCTGTTCGCCGACAAGGTCTTGCCGGACCTGAAGGGGTAACCCAACTCATCCGCGCAAAGACCCCCGAGCGCAGCCGGGCTCGGGGGTCTTTGCGTGGTCATGCAACCTGGGTTACTGCCCAGGCCCGTTGGGCCACTTGACCATGCTACCGGCATCGATCGGGATGCTGGTGCCGGTCATGTACTTCGAGGCGTCCGAGGCCAGGAAGAGCACCAGCTCGGCGACGTCCTCGGGTTCCAGCCACGGCGTGGGGAGCGCGTGGTAGAACTCCGAAGCCGGCCGGAAGTCGTCCTTGCTGACCGGACCTTCGAGGTCCGGCCGGAAGACCTGGTAGATGCCTTCGCAGTTCATCAGGTGCGTGTTGCAGTTCGTCGGGTGCACCACGTTGACCCGAATCCCGGTGGGGGCCAAGTGCAGTGCCATCTGCTGCGTGTAGCCCACCAGTGTCTGCTTGGACCAGCTGTAGCCGGCCCCGCCAGGACCCATGATCGTCCGGGGGTCGGCCGTCGACGAGATGGTGTTGGGGATCAGCGCCGCGGTGGATCCGGTGATGATGATCGAGGCGCCGTTGCCCGGCGGGAGCAGGTGTGGGACGGCTACCGCGACCGTGTTCATGACGCCGATCAGGTCGACGTCGACGGCGTCCTGGAAGTCCATCGGCTGCGGGTCGCCCATGGCCAGCGGCATGATCCCGGCGTTGGCCATGACGGTCGTCAGTTGGCCCGAGCTCGGCGACCCCCTCGTCAAGGCGCATCGCTAGCTGGTCGCGGTGCCGGACGTCGGCCTTGACCGCCACGCACCGTCTGCCCTCCTTCTCGACCAGCATCTTGGTCTCCATCAGGTCGTCCCAGCTGGCCATCGGGTACGGGTTGGACTCGACGTCCTCGCAGATGTCGATCGCGATGATGTCCGCGCCCTCGCGCGCCTGCAGTACGGCGTGCGCACGTCCCTGGCCACGGCCCGCGCCGGTGATGAACGAGACCTTGCCCTCCATGCGTCCTGCCATGACTCCTCCTCGGGTTGGTGGGTCGTGAATTGTGTTGTCCGTCAGAGCGTGCGGAACATTCCGCCGTCGACGAGCACCTGGGCACCGTTGATGTAGCCGGCTGCGTCGCTGGCGAGGAATACGCACAGCGCCGACCATGTCCTCTGGGACGCCGATCCGCTTCATCGGATTCATCGAGGCCGCCGTCGCCTGCGCCTCGGCTCCCCACGCCTTGGAGATGTCGGTGTCGAACGCGCCCGGCAGCACGAGGTTGGCCCGGACTTTGGGCGCCCACGCTCCGGCGAGCGCCAGCGTCAGCGCATTCAGCCCGGCCTTGGCCATGGCGTAGGGCAGGTCGTGACGTCGGGCCGCAGTGTTCCCGCGGTCGTGACGTTGATGATCGATCCGCCGTCGCCCTCCGCCATCCGCGTCCCGAAGAGCGCGCTGAGGCGGAACGGTCCGCGGGCGTTCACGGCGTGGACCTTGTCGTAGAGCTCCTCGGTGACCGACGGCAGATCGTCGTAGACCGGCGACATCCCGGCGTTGTTGACCAGTACGTCGCAGCGACCGAAGGCATCGTAGACCGTGTCGAGCGAGCCGTTCGGCGTCCTCCCACTTGCCGACGTGGCAGCCGACCGGCAGCGCGCGGCGTCCGGTGGCGGCCTCGATCTCCTTGGCTGCCGTCTCGCAGTTCTCGAGCTTGCGGCTGGCGATGACGACGTCGGCACCTGCCATAGCGAAGCCTTCGGCAACGGCGCGGCCGATCCCCCTGCTGCCCCCGGTGACGACGGCGACCTTGCCCGTCAGGTCGAACAGTTCAGCGGGCGTCTTCATCCCCGGTAGTCGCTTTGCTCCGCGAGTTCGGCGGCGCCCCATGAGTTCGAGGATGACCGGACCGAAGGCTTCGAGCTTGGGGTCGCCGTTGGCCCGCTGATAGCCCTGCTCCAGGATGACGGCCAGTTTCCATTGGGCGAGTACGCAGTAGTAGTCGATGTCGTCGACCTGCCGTCCGGACACCTCTGCGTATCGCTCGAGAACTTCTGAGCGCGAGGGCATTCCGGTCATGTCGACGTAGTCGCGACACTGCCCTCACCGCTGTCGGTATCTTCGGGCCAGGACTGCATCACCCATCCCAGGTCGAGCTTGGGGTCACCGATGGTGCCCATCTCCCAGTCGACGATGGCCGCCAGGCGCGCCGGTGCGCCGTCGTGAAACATGACGTTCGCGAACTGGTAGTCCCCGTGCATGATTCCCGGGATGTAGTCGATGGGCTTGTGAGCCCGCAGCCAGGCGGCGGCCTCGTCGAAGCCGGGCAGTTCGCGGCCCTTGATGCGGTCGAGGAATTTTGTCCAGCGATCCACCTGGCGCTCGTGGAAGCCATCCGGCCGCCCCAGGTCTTCCAGACCCCTTGCTTGCCAGTCGACCTTCGAGAGCAGCGCGGCACCGTCGACGAGTTGGAAGGCGAGTCCGCGGCGGGCCTCGACGTCGGTGTCGAACGGTGCGGGCCACTTGCCCAGTGACTGCATCGGCGACCATCCGTCGACGAAGCCCATCAGATAGAAGGTGCGCCCCAGAATTGAGGCGTCGGTGCACACCGCGATGGCCTCCGTGTGTGGGACGTCGGTGCCGTTGAGAGCTTCGATGAGGCGCCATTCGCGCACGATTCCACTGTCGCGGTCGGCAGGTGCCGTCGGTGGCGGAATGCGCATGGCGCAGTGCAAGTCGCCGCGACGCAGTTCGTAAATCTCATTTTGGCTGCCGCCGGAGATGTAGCGATGCTCGAGAGGCTGGCCGGTCCCGAGCCCCTGTGCGTCCAGCCATCCGGCGAGTTTCTCGACGCTGGCGACCGTCGGTGCCGTTTCATCGACTGCGGTCACAGATGCGCTACCTCCGAGCTCGAATCGGTCTTGTGCTACGCCACCTATTGGCCCGGCCGACGATCTCGACCGGCGGGTACTCGGCGCACGCAGCGAGTGGCCTTCCCGTGCTGGGTCTCCCACTCGCCAGCAGCTAACCGCATATATAGGACCGAGTCAACTGTTTAATGTTCATCATCGGTTCCAGACAGCGGCCGATGCGGTGAGGCGGCGGGTCTTGCACGGAATACCAAGAGCTCGTTATGTTAATAATTAGTCATATGACTAAACTGTGGGAGCTTGGTATGGCGGATATCAAACTTGTCCGAGCGGGTGAGCAGGCTGGCCCGAGCTCGGATCTGCTTGGGCGGGTCGTGCGATGACGCACTATCAGATCGATGTGATGGCGGCGTCCGTCGCGGACTTGGTTGAGCATGCGGGCGGTTGGCTCTTTGATCGGACCATGGCGGGATGGTCGGTCACCGCGCTGGTGGACGCGCGGCATGATGACCGTCCGCTGCGGGTTTTAGGCGTGAAAGCCGTTGGGTTGGATGCTGCGTTGACCGCCGCGCCCAGGAGTTCTGCGGCGTTGGCTGTGACGACCGCGCTCTACCTTGACGACGAGCGGGTGCGCCACCGGGTTCACGCAGCGCTGAACTTAGGTTGGCCAGAGGTCTCGGTGTGGGGCGATTGTCTGCCGGGGGCACTTGGTCAATGGGTCATTCCGCATCGCCATGAACTCAGTTCGGCAGCAAGGATTTTCAAAGCGAACGCGCTCGCAGCAGCGGACTTGCCGTGTGAGGTAGACGCGGCCGAGGCGTATGGCGGCTCAGTGCATCGCGCAACGTTGCCCTCACTATTGAATGATGTCCTTCCGTGCCGCGAGCCAGCGACCGAGTGCGGGCACGAACCGCCGCGCGTGGTACGCGACGTGAGCCTCCGGCGTCACCGGCACGATTGATTTCTTCTTCGCCACTGCCGCTACGATGCGTTCGGCCACCTTGTCGGGCGTGTAGTGCCGTTTCTGATACAAACGATCGAATTTCTGTTGCCTGTAGGCTTCGGTTCCTGCGCTGACGCCGGAGAATTGAGTGTTCGCAATAATATTGGCGTGCACGATCCCGGGACAGATGGTGCTTACGCTGATGCCCGATGTGGCCAATTCGGCGCGTAGACAATCGGAAAGCATGAACACCGCGGCCTTGCTAGTCGAGTATGCGGTGAAACTCTGCTGCGGCGTGTATGCGGCCATCGACGCCAGATTCACAATGTGACCGCCGGAGTCGGGTTCGACCATTGTCTCTCCGAACGCGCGGCAGCCGTTGACAACGCCGTAGAAGTTGATGTCCATCACTTGGTGGAACGACTTTGATGGGGTTGCCAGGAAGACTCCGGCCTGCCCGATGCCTGCGTTGTTGATCAGGATGTCTGGCACACCGTGCTTTTCGGCGACTTCGTCGGCGTGCGCGTGCATTGAGGCCTCATCGGCGACGTCGAGTTGGTAGGCGTGTGCGGTGCCGCCCGCCTCGACGATCGTCGCTGCGGTTTCTTTCGCGGCATCGAGGTTGACGTCGGATAGGACGACCTCTGCGCCACGGCGCGCGAAGGCGAGCGCCGTTTCTCGTCCGATGCCGCTTCCGCCGCCGGTGATCACCAGCAGCTTGCCCTGGAAAGTCATGGAATCCTTAGTCATTCGAGTCCTTATAGGGTTGTCGCTCCAGGTTCCCGGCGCTATTGGCCGGGGCTGACCAGGTTGCACGTCAGCCCCGGCCTTCGCGCGCCGGATCATCCAGACCGTGTGGTCAGGCGGTGAACGGGTTATGTGCCGGGAGTGGCTTGATGAGCGGAGCGAGCAACTTGCCCGACTGTTCGGCGGTCAGCACGTCGGCCGGGTCGAGCGCAATGATTTCGCGGGCCGTCTCGTCGTACTCCCAGACGTCCTCGCCGGTCAAACGGCCTTTGTCGTCGTAGGGCCAGATCATGTGCTCGGCGGATTTCACCAAGTACATGGCGTCGGGATCGACCGGGGCACCCTCAGCGGCGAGAACGCTCCCGAGAGTCTGCTGGTACATCGTCGATGTCGAGACGATCATGTGGTCGCTGACCGCGAGCTTTTCGTCGTCGGTGTAGAAGATGCACTGATTCGTGCGGGTCCACTCGTCGTACACCGCCTGAACGGCCTCGGCCCCGTCAAGCGTGATCATCTTGCCGAGCATGTTGAAGTGATAAACCGGCTTCTCGACTGTCATGTCGGGGGCAAAGATCTCCTCCCAGCGGCCGGCCATCTCCAGGTAACGGTGCCTGTTGTAGGCGTGCAGAAGGTAGAGGTGACGCTTGTTCTCCGTCGTCTGGATCAATCGCTCGACGGCGATGTTGGTCTTCGTGATGTCGAAGCGGCTCATTGTCGGTTTCCTTACTGTGTGGGTCGTTGTTCGACTTTTGGATGGACGGGTCAGGCTGACGTGAACTGGTCGCGCAGCTCTGTCTTCTTGAACTTGCCGGTCGCCGTGCAGGGGATGGCCGCCACGAACTCGAAGCGATCCGGTAGTTGCCACTTGGCGAAGTCCTGCGCGAGGTGCTCACGCAGCTCGTTCGGTGAGGCCTCTGCGCCGGGGCACAGTGACACGACCGCAAGTGGGCGCTCGCCCCATCGCTCGTCCGGTACGGCGATGACGGCGGCCTGCGCGACGGCGGGATGGGCCATGAGGTGGTTCTCCAGGTCGACCGAGGAAATCCACTCGCCCCCGGATTTCACCAGATCCTTTGCGCGGTCGCAGATCCGGATACAGCCGCGCGCATCGATGCGGACCACGTCTCCGGTCTTGAACCAGCCGTCGTGGGTGAAGCTGTCGGCGCCGCGGCCTGCGTGGTAGCTGGCCGCGACCCACGGCCCGCGGACTTCAAGCTCGCCCGAGGCGGCATCGTCCCAGGCGATGAACTGCCCTTCGTCATCCCGCGCGCGTATTTCGAACAACGGGCTGGCGATGCCCTGCCGGCCGCGGTAGGCGTACTGCTCGTTTGCATCGCTCTCGTCGAGGCTGACGGGCAACCGGCTGACCGAGCCCAGCGGGGCGGTCTCGGTCATGCCCCAGGCCTGGACGACAGTGAGGCCGTGTCGGTCGAACCCCTCGAACATCGAGCGGGGCACCGCCGCCCCGCCAACGACCAACCGATCCAGGGCCGACAGGTCCCACCGGCTCGGCTCGGCGTCGAGCGATGCCAGCATGGCCATCCACACGGTGGGCACGCCCGCTGCCATCGTGACGCGCTGGGCATCGCACAGGTCGAGCACGCTCTCGGCGTCCAGGCGCGGACCCGGTAAGACCAGCCCGGCTCCTGCGAGGGCCGCGGCGTACGGCAGTCCCCACGCGTTTGCGTGAAACATCGGGACGACCGGAAGGATTGTGTCCCTTGCCGATACGGACAGCTGATCGGGCAGGGCGGCAACCAACGAGTGCAGCACCAGGGCGCGGTGCGAATAGACGACACCCTTGGGCCGACCGGTCGTGCCCGAGGTGTAGCACATCACCGCCGCGCGACGTTCGTCGAGCTTGGGCCACTCGACCCGTTCACCGTCAGCAACGAGTGACTCGTAGTCGAGCGTCCCGGCCGGCGCCTCAGCATCGTGAGTGACGACGATTACGTGCGCGAAATCGCCTGCAGCCCGGAATGTTTCGAACACCTCCAGCAGCGACTCGTCAACGACGATCACCTTGTCCTGCGCGTCGGCGACGATATAGGCGAGTTCCTCAGGAAACAGGCGGGGGTTCAGCGTGTGGATGACCGCACCCATCGCGGGTAACGCGAAGTACAGCTCGAGGTGTTCACTCTGGTTCCACAGCAGGGTGGCAACCGGGTCACCGTCGCGTACGCCGAGTTCGGCCAGCGCACCGGCAAGCCGCCGGGCCCGAAGGGCGCAGGAGCCCAGGGTGGTGCGACTGACCGCTCCAGAAGGCCGCCGGGACAACACCTCTCGATCGGCGTGAAAGCGCTCGGCGCGCTCAATAATGCTCGTCAGCGTGAGCGGGTAGTCATCCATGCTGCCGCCGCTGTGCACGTGTCCGGTCATGACGTCGCCTTCCGGCGGGTCGAGGCCCTCTTACGGATCGAGGTAACGGGTGGGTGTGATGCGTGAACCTTCGCAAGCTCACGAAGCTCGTCCAGCCCAACCCGCAAGGCGTCGAGTAGTGGCCACGGGTCATCGAGCTGTTCGCGATCGACGACAATCCCGAACTCCAGGGAGTCTTGGTAGCTGAACACGGTGATGTTCAGGCCGATCCCATCGAGCACCCCGGAGATCGGGAACTGCGCACGCTGGCGTGCACCGCCGAGGTACAACGGGGCCGGGGAACCCGGAACGTTCGAGATCGCGACGTTGACAGGCTGTTTGATACCGCGGATGCCGGCCAGCCGAGACGTCGCCCGGGCCGCCTGAGCCAGCAGAGCCGGCGGAATGAAGTGGTTGGCATCCTGCATCAGGGATGCCGGAAGGGCGCGGTGGCGATCCTTCGCCGATTTCATCGACTCGTTGATTCGGCGTAGGCGCTGCACAGGGTCGGCCGTCTCGGTCGGTAGCTCGGCGATCATTACCGAGACCCGGTTCCCGAAGGTCCCCACCTGCTCGGGCGTTCGGACCGATACCGGAATGAAGCCCAGCAGCGATTCGGCCGGAAGTTCGCCGCGCTCGTCCAGCCATGAGCGCAGCCCCGCTGTGCAGATGGCCAGGACCACGTCGTTGACCGTGCACGCGAAGGTGTTCTTGATCATCTTCACGTCGTCCAGCGACATCGACTCGAACGCGACCCGACGGTGCGCCGAGACGCGGGTCTGAAATCGGGTCTGGGGCGCGACGAGGTCGTTGCCCTGAAGGGCGGGCCCACCGTTGCGTATTGGCAGGGCTCGCTTGACAAGTCGGCTGCTCCGCGCGATCGCCTTCACCCCGGGCACATGGCGGAGCGTCGCTACGTCGTCCAGGTAGGGCAGTGCGGTCGGTGCTGCCTTCAATGCGCGCAGCGGCTGGCGCCACATCCCAACCAGGCCGCGGCCCAGCATCTCCACTTCGGACGGGAAACGCTCAGCCGTGACCGCGGGCGCGGAGTCGAGCGCGCGGCCGGTCGCAGTGTCGTCGAGGAGCACGCTCAGGACCTCGGCGCCGGATACTCCGTCGACGGCCGCGTGATGCATCTTTGTCAGCACAGCCACGGAGCCGTCTTCCAGACCCTGGATGACGTAGAGCTCCCATAGTGGGCGGGCGCGATCAAGTTGCCGTCCGATCAGGTGAGCCACCAGCTCGGCTAGCTGCCTCTGAGTGCCGGGCGCGGGCAGCGCGGCGTCCTGAACGTGGTACTCGGCATCGAACGTGCCGTCGTCGACCCAGTACGGATGGTCGAGGCCGAACGGGACTGGGGCCAGGCGCCAGCGGAACGTCGGCAACAGATGCATGCGCGCCGTCACGAGCTCCCGAACGAGCGCCGCATTCAGCGGGCGTCCCGATGCGGTTTCGGCGTCAAACACCCCCAAAACGCTCACGTGACCTTGGGTGCGGCCGTTCTCCATGGCCAGGAACTGGGCGTCGAGGCTTGTAAGTTGTCGCATGCATTGATGGTGGTTCCCGGCGGCTGCCGACCGCTCGTCTGCTTGCGCCAACAATGGCTGCCGCCATTGTCGAATATGGACACCTTCTCGACGTGCGGCGATAGCGTGAAATGCATGGAGCCGGCCTGGGTGGGCGCTCAGGGCACGCAGGAGCGCCGTCTGTGGTCGACGGTCCTCCGACCCGCGGCCGTTGAACTCGCCAAGCGCGCTGTCGAGATTTCCGAAGCGGTGGCGGCCTACACCCGCGAGCGACTGCCCGTTCTCCTGGACAACGCGGAGGCGCTGGAGACGGATCGGGCGAGCACGGAAGCGAGTATTCGCGACTTCGCCGACGTGCTGCAGTCAGGCGCCGATCCCGTCGACGCAGCCAGTCTTGGCGCCGCGACCCTCGCCTATGCGCAGGACGGTGCTCAACGCGGCATACCGCTGACCGTATTACTGCGCAGTTACCGCCTTGCGCATGCTGCGACCTCGCAGCAGCTCCACACGATCCTGGCTAGTCATGCGGCTGACGCTGACGAATTGAACATGGCGAGCGAGTTGTGTTCGGTGTGGCTGTTCGCCTATGTCGATGCGGCGCTGTGTCTGGTCGAGGACGTATACGTCACCGAGCGTGAACGGTGGATACGCAGCGCGGCCGCCAGCCAGGCCGAGGCGATCAGCACCATCCTGTCCGGGCAACCCATCGACATCGACGTCGCTGGCCGACGGCTGCGCCACGACCTGCGCCGGGTGCACGTCGGCGCGATCGCGTGGTTGGACGCTCACGAAGAGGGGCGCAACACCCTTGCCCTTCTTGAAGCCGCAATTCGCGACATCGCCGCGGCGATCGGCACCCAGCGACCTCTCATGCAGCCTCTCGGGACACTCTCGGTGGCTGCCTGGATTAGCACCAGCAGCCCGGTGCCCTCCAGAGTTCTGGACGAGCTGCGGTTCAAGACGGCGACGGCACCGGGCGTCCGCGTCGCGATCGGCGAGCCGGCGCGCGACATCGCGGGATTCCGTGCCAGCCATGTCGAGGCACTCGAAGCGCAGCGCATCGCGCGGCTGGCAGGCAGCCCGGAAGGGAGCATCACCCGCTACGGCGACATCTCTCTGCGTGCACTTGCCACCGCGAACATCGACCAGGCCCGCGCCTTCGTCGCACGCGAGCTCGGCGCACTGGCATCGAAGGACGAAACGACACGCCGGCTCGCGGCAACAGTTCGGACCTATCTCGACGAGAACGGCAGCCGCGGCCGAACCGCCAAACGACTCAGCATCCACGAGAACACCGTCGCCTATCGGCTCCGGCAAGCCGAGGAACTGTTGGGGCGGTCAGTGGACAAGCGCACGCTCGAGTTGCGGGTCGCACTCGCCTTGGCCGACCTCGTCGACGAGACGCCTGCGCACGCCTAGACGGCCCCGGCCAATGCCTCCAGCGTTTGCGCAGCAGTGCATTTGGGCGTCCAGCCGAGCAGCGACTTGGCTTTGTCGGTATCCATCACGACTGACTTTCGCGCCACGTGAACGATGCCGGATTCGGCGGGAAGGAAAGGCGGTCGGGCCACCACCGCCGAGCCGATGCTGGCGGTAGCGGCCGGCACCCGTACGGGGCGTCCGCCCAGCGCCGCCGCGATAATTAGTCCCGTCGACTTCTCGCCTCCGGGTTTGTCTACTCGGGGTCCGGCCAACTGCGGCACAGCGACGTCCTCAGCGACTTCTCAACACCCCATTCCTACCCTTGGCTCCCATGTGTAGAACGGTCCGCCTCGCCTGCCTGACTCGTGGTTCGCGGGCTCGACTGGATGGCGCAGCACAATGATTCATGCGGTATATCAGGATGAAACCGACGACTGTCGCATGTCACCGATGAGCGGCGTTGGCCAGGCTCGGTCACTACGGCCGAGCGAACTGGCGCATGCCTCGGTGATGGGCGCGCTGTGCGCAGCGATCGCGATCATTGCGGTCGTCCTCCCGCACGCGGGGGGCCTGGGACTACTCGGCGCCGTGCCGATGGGGCTGCTGGCCTATCGCTATCGGATCCGCGTTCTGATCACCGCGACGATCGCCGCCGCTGTGATCGGCTTTCTGGTAGTCGGCTTGAGCGGCTTCGGGGCTGTCGCGCTGTGCGCCTACGTCGGCGGGCTGGCCGGAATCGTAAAGCGCCGCGGCCACGGCCTGCCGACCGTCACCGCGGCATCCTTTGGCGCCGGTATCGGCGTCGGTGCCGTGGTGATCGTCGCGTTGACGGTCCTGGCGAGCCTTCGAGAGCTGTTATTCCACGCGATCACCGCCGCCGTGGACGGAGTCGCGGCAGTCCTGGCGCGGGTGCCGCAATTGCAGGCGGTCGCGCAGGAGTTCACCCGGATCTTCGCCGGAGCGTTGAACTACTGGCAGTGGCTCGTCCTCCTAGGCGCCATCGTCGCCATCATGGTCGCCTCGCTTATCGGTTGGTTGGCGCTGTCGCGCGTGCTGGACCGGCTGGGTGGCGTTCCCGATGTGCACAAACTGGACGCGGCGGCCGATACCGGGCCGATCCAGCCGGTCCCGGTGCGGCTGGACGAGGTGCGCTGGCGCTATCCGGGCGCCGACCACGACGCACTGCGTGCGGTCAGCTTGGATGTGCGGCCAGCCGAGCACGTAGCGGTCACCGGCGGCAACGGCTCCGGAAAGACGACGCTGATGCTGATCCTGGCCGGCCGGGAACCCACCTCGGGCACGGTCGAACGTCTTGGCGCGGTGGGTCTCGGTCAACTCGGTGGCACGGCTGTCATCATGCAGCACCCGGAAAGCCAGGTGCTGGGCACGCGGGTCGCCGACGACGTGGTGTGGGGACTGCCTCCCGGCAAGACCACCGATGTCGACCGATTACTCAGTGAGGTCGGGCTGCAGGGCTTCGCCGAACGCGACACCGGCGGCCTGTCCGGCGGGGAACTGCAGCGCCTCGCCGTGGCCGCTGCGCTGGCGCGCGAGCCGGCTCTGCTCATTGCCGACGAAGTCACCAGCATGGTCGACCAGCAGGGCCGGGACGCACTGCTGTCGGTGCTGTCTGGTCTCACCGACCGCCACCAAACCGCGCTGGTGCACATCACCCACTACAACAACGAGGCCGATTACGCCGCGCGCACAATCACTCTCAGCGACTCGCTGGATAGCACCGCCCTGGTCGAGACCGCGCCGCCGCCCGCGCCGACGGTCACGGCAGAAGATCACTCTCGTGCGCCGGTGCTCAAACTCTCAGGTGTCGGCCACGAATACGGAAGTGGCACCCCCTGGGCGCAGACCGCGCTCCGCGATATCAGCTTCGTCGTGCGCGAGGGCGACGGGCTGCTGATCCACGGTGGCAACGGCTCGGGTAAGTCGACACTGGCGTGGATCATGGCGGGGTTGACGGTACCCACCACCGGCAGCTGTCTGCTTGACGAGCGGGTTGCCTCCGAGCAGGTTGGCGCCGTAGCGATCCAGTTCCAGGCGGCCCGGTTGCAGTTGATGCGTAGCCGTGTCGACCTGGAAGTGGCCTCGGCGGGCGGCTTTTCGCCTGACGATGAGGCCCGAGTGACTGCCGCGCTGGCCGCTGTCGGCCTGGATGCCTCGCTGGCGAAGCGGCCTATCGACCAGCTCAGTGGCGGCCAGATGCGCCGCGTGGCCCTGGCCGGATTGCTGGCGCGGTCGCCGCGGGTGTTGATACTCGACGAGCCGCTGGCGGGACTAGACGCCGCCAGCCAGCGCGGCCTTGTCCGGCTGCTCGCGGACCGGCGCCGTGACACCGGTCTGACCGTTGTAGTCATTTCGCATGACTTCGCCGGGCTGGAGGAGCTGTGCCCGCGGACTCTGCGCCTGCGCGACGGTCGGCTGGAACCGGCGCCCACCGCGGCCCAGATAAATGAATCGACGGCGCCCGCGTCCACGCAGCACCCGAGTCGCCGACCGCGTCGACCCGTTGTGTTGCTGCGCCCGGTGCCCGGACGCTCCACCATCCACGAGCTGTGGGCAGGAACGAAACTGCTTACTGCCTTTGGTATTTCGATATTGCTCACTTTGTTCCCGGGATGGGTGACGATCGGACTTGTGGCCGCGCTGGTGCTGACGGGAGCGTGGGTCGCCCGTATTCCTCGAGGTGCGCTGCCGTCACCGCCGCGCTTGCTGTGGGTCATGCTGGTCATCGTCGGTATCACAGCGACACTGGCCGGTGGTAGTCCGCAGATCCAGGTGGGCACGGTCACGCTCGGTCTCGGTGGCTTGTTGGAATTTCTGCGTTTCACCGCGCTGTCGGTCGTGTTGCTCGGGATGGGCGCGCTGGTGTCGTGGACGACCAATGTCGCCGAAATCGCCCCCGCAGTGGCTACTTTGGGTCGCCGACTGCGACCATTGCGCATCCCGGTCGACGACTGGTCGGTCGCACTGGCGCTCGCACTGCGCACTTTCCCGATGCTGATCGACGAGTTCCGGGTGCTCTACGCCGCACGCCGGTTGCGGCCCAAACACAAACCGCCCACCCGCGGGGCCCATGTCAGGCAATTGGCGGCTGACGTGATCGACCTCATTGTTGCGGTCATCACCGTGACACTGCGACGGGCCGATGAGATGGGCGATGCGATCACCGCCCGCGGCGGCACCGGTCAGATCTCGGCCGTCTCGTCGAGGCCGAAACGTGCTGACTGGATCACGCTTTCGATCGTGTCGGCGGTGTGCGCGGCAGCGCTGCTGCTAAGCGCTTAGCGGCGGCAGCACTCAGAAGCGCACCAGTGCCGGCAGATCTGCGAGCGCGCAATCGGGGATGCGTTCGGCCGCGCGCAGCAGAAAGTTGAGTTTCTCGATGCGCTCGCCCGACCGCGGGGCGCCGTTCTTCTGAAGCGGCGCACCCAATCCCACCGCCAGGTCCATCACGACGTCGCCGATCACACCGCCCGACCGGCCCGACGGGATTGCCAGAATCGCTTGCTGAGCAGCGTATTCGAAGCAGTCGAGTGCCTCGGCGATCGTCCCAACCTGATTGGGTTTCATGATGAAGCCGTCAACGGCCGAGGTCTTGACGGCCCGCTCCAGGCGGTCGCGGTTGGTGACGATCAGGTCGTCGCCGAGGATGATCGAGCGGTCAATGGTCTGCGTCGCTTTGGTGAAGCCATCCCAGTCGTCCCCGTCGAGCAGGTCCTCGATGAACACCATCGGGAAGTCCTCCGACAGCGAACGCGCGTAGTCGATCAGAGTCTCCGCGGTCACCTGCTCACCGTTCAATGCGTATGTCTGCGTGCTCTTGTCGTAAACCTCGCTAGACGCACAGTCCAGTGCAAACGCCATGACGTCGGCACAGCCGGCGCGCTCGATTGCCTCGGTCAGCACCTCCATCACGACGCGCGGGTCGCTGGACGGAGCGACGTAACCGTACGACGCTGCGATCAGCGGCGCTCGGCCAAGCCGTCGCGCGAGCACCTCGCCAAGCGTGTCGAACAGACTCACACCCTTTTCGACCGCCGACTCGATGCAGTCGGCGCGATAGGGCACGACGAGGAACTCGTTGAATGTCTGGAAGATATCCCCGTAGCGGCCACCGTTGATCATGTTGAAGCTGGGCGTCGGCACGGTGGTCGGCGGTGTGAGCCCCAGCAGCGCACCGACGAAGGTATAGGTGGGCACGCCCGCCGCGGCGGACGCCGCGCGCAGCAGTGCGATCGAGGTGGAATAGATCGCGTTTCCGCCAAGCCGATGCTTGTCTGGCGTGCCGTCGAGCTCGATCATGATCCGGTCCAGGGACCGCGGGTCATCGAGTTCGGCGCCGACGAGGACGGGAGCGATTTCGTCGGTCACGGCTGAGACGGCCCGGTGCACACTCAGCCCGTTGTATTCCGACCAGTCTTCGTCACGCAGGACGAACGCCTCGTGCGCGCCGACCGATGTACCGGTCGGCGCTGCGCCACAACCGACATGACCTGTGTCAGTAGTGATTTCGACCTCTAATAGCGGCCGGGCCTTGCAGTCCAGCACTTGCCGGGCACCGACGGACGCGATCTTCATCAACGGCCTTCCCGGTCTTAGAGTACTGCGACGCAGACCGCTACGAAGTGGCACATCGCTGCGACTGCGGTAAGCGCGTGAAATATCTCGTGATAGCCGAAGGTCGCAGGCCACGGGTCGGGCCAGCGTAGTGCGTAGAACACCGCACCAAGGCTGTAAAGCGCACCGCCGACTGCGAGCAGTACCGCCGCGGCCACGCCCGCGTTGTGCAGGATCGTCCCTGCATATGAAACCGCCACCCAGCCAAGCAGCAAGTAGAGCGCGACGCCCAGCCAGCGCGGCGCGTCGGGCCAGAACAGCGTCAATGCAACTCCGGCCAGCGCGCCGCCCCACACGATCGCTAACACCTGATGCCCAGTCGACGCTGGCATGTCCAGCCTGGCGAACGGCGTATAGGTGCCGGCGATGAACACAAAGATCATCGAGTGGTCGAGCCGCCTCATCCAGTTCCTGGCAGCGGTCGAAGCCCAACTGACACGGTGATACGTGGCGCTTACGGTAAACATCGCCACGATGGCCAGCGTGTAAGCCAACGTCGCGTGACCAGCTCGCGTCGATGTGACAGACCACGACACCGCGACCAACGCCGAACCGGCTATCAGCGCCGCGTAGGCACAATAAAGATGGATCCATCCGCGCAACCGTGGCTTGCTGAGATCAGCGGCCCCGGACTCGGCGAAAGGCCCGGTGCCGCGGAAATCAGAGGCCAGCCCGCGCGCCATGGACCGGGGGGTCGCATCGATGTGAGAACTCATCGTCCCTCCCTTGCTCGCAACCCGGATCGCTGTTAAGTGCGTCGGCACCAAGCAATCTGGGTTATCCGGTTCCGCATTGAAGAACCGCTTTCACAATCCGGTGAAACGGGTGCTTCAACATGGGAGCGCCAGAGTATGAGCGGGCCGCTGAGAAGCCGCTGAGAACGGGATCGGGCCGGGCGACCAGCGGGGATGAGGCGGTCAGCTACGCCGTTCTCAGCCGGTTTCGGCCCGGCAGGATCAAACTGTGTGGGTGTATTCCCGGTTGTTGGGCCAACGTAAGCCCGCGCGTCTGATGCGCCTGCCCAGTTTGGGTATCTCCGCTCGCTCGGCCGCGGTCTCAGCAGTGGTCGTTTTGGTCGCGCTTGTGCTCGCGGGCGTGAGCTTTTGCCTGATCTTGTACCGGTTGTTGATAACGGGTGTCGACGACGCCACCGCGGGCAGAGTTCGCAACATTGTTGACGCCCTGCATTCGGATTCACCCGACCATCTCGACAGCGCGCTTCTTACCACCACTCAGCGCGTGGTCGCGATCCAATTGATAACCCCTGACGGCAAGGTGGTGAAGCGGGCCGGGTCCGCACCTGCGACACCGCTGATATCCATCAACGAGTTTGACTTCAACTTGCGGCGTGGCATGCCAGACGATGCCGTGCGTGATGACGACCTGCGCGTGAGCGGCCAGAAGGTCAACGCCGTGTCCGGTCAGTACACGGTGCTTGTCGGCGGAGGTAGCGAGGCGGTCGAGGCGACTGTGCGGACCGTCGCGCTGCTGGTGGCCGGCGGCGCCCCGATCATCATCGGGGTAGCAGCAGCCGCGACCTACCGGCTCGTTCGCCGGTCACTGCAATCGGTCGACGCAATCCGCAGCAGAGTGGCTGAAATCTCCACCTCCTATTTGGCTGAGCGGGTACCTGTGCCTGCGGGTCGTGACGAAATTTCAGCCCTGGCAGTCACCATGAACGAAATGCTGGCGCGCCTCGAAGCCGGCCATAAGGCGCAACAGCGATTCCTCGGCGACGCCTCTCATGAACTGCGCAGCCCGCTGTCCACCATCATCTCCGGTTTGGAAGTCGCCGAGGCGCATCCGGAACTGCTCGACGCGGAATTGGCCGTCGACACCCTGCTTCCCGAGGCACACCGGATGCGGGCATTGATCGAGGATTTGCTCTTGCTGGCCCGCGCCGATGAACAAAGCCTGCTGATGCGCAACGAGGAGGTGCCGCTCGACGAACTCGCCGAAGCGGAGGCCGCTCGTGTGCGGCGCGACGGCCGCACGATCGACGCGGCAACTGTTCCGGTGCGTTTGATCGGCGACCGGGCAGCGGTCGCGCGGATGATCCGCAATCTCGTGGATAATGCTGTCCGCCACGCCAAATCACGTGTCGACATCCACGTCGGCAGCCGAGACGGCAACGTGATACTCACCGTCAGTGACGACGGGCCAGGCATCGCCCCAGCCGACCGCGCCCGGGTTTTTGAACGCTTCGTGCGTCTGGATTCAGACCGTTCCCGCAGTGGCGGAGGGACCGGCCTGGGTTTGGCGATCGTCGCCGAGGTCGCGGCCGCGCACGGCGGCACGGTCACTATCGACGATCGACCTGGCGGCGGGACCAAGATCATTGTGGCGTTGCCTCAGAGATCAACTGGTAACCGACGCCTCGGATTGTCTCAATAGTGTTGGTACCAAAGGGGACATCGATCTTGCGTCGCAGATATCCCACGTAAACCTCGACAACATTGTCGGGACCCTGATAGTGCGCATCCCATACGTTGCGCAATATCTGGGCTTTCGTCGTCACCGCGTCCTTATTGCGCATCAAAAACTCAAGCAGCCCAAACTCGCGGGGAGTCAGAGGGATTGGGGTCGAACCGCGTTGGACCGTGTGCCGGGTGGGATCCAGTGACAGCGATCCGGCGGTCAACACCACGGGGCGCTCTGGTGCGCCGCGACGGACCAGCGCTTGCAGGCGCGCGACGAGGATCCGAAACGAAAACGGTTTCGTCAGATAGTCATCCGCTCCGAGTTCGAAAGCATCGGTCTCGTCGTACTCACCATCTTTGGCAGTCAGCATGAGCACCGGTGTCCATACTTTCTTGGCTCGCATCCGCCGCAGCACCTCATATCCGCTGTGGCCAGGAAGCATGATGTCGAGAACCACCACGTCGAAGCTGTTCTCGATTGCCTCGTGCAGGCCCTCGATGCCGGTGCCGACGGCGACGACGACGAAGCCCTCGGCTTTCAACCCCTTAGACAGCGTCGCCGACAATCGTGGCTCGTCCTCAACGAGCAAAACTCTCACGTCAGTACGCTACTTCGCGGGCTGTGCGCGCGAAAGATCGCGGCGAATCAGCCAGAAGGTGTTGGCAGCTGGGTCGCCGCGGGTGCGACGCTGCGGCCAAGGTGCTCGATCTTGGTGACGAAGGGCGACGTCATCGCCCGCACGAGTGCGCCGTATCCGACACCGAAGTCGACCTCGTCGCCGACTGCCACCTGGTGATCCCCGAGGTCGACCACCAGGTGGTCGCTGCTCATCCCGAGGATCGTGATGCCCTCCGGTGGCTGCAGACCGTCCGGGTCCACGTCCTGGCGACCGAGGGCCAGGATTGCTTGGTGCACAGTGCTGCTGCCGTTGCGGACCGGCGCCTTGCCGAAGGCCGCCTGAGCGCGATCGCCCCAGGGTTGAGCCGGTTTCACGTCGACCTCGATGACCTCGGCGGTCAACGTGAATGCGTCCGTGTGCAGGCCAGGGATCGGTGTCCGATACAGCGGATCGACGCCGAGAAGGATGGCTTCGCCCAGTCGGAGGTCATCGATCCGTCCGACGTCGTGGGTGTGTAGCGCCCAGTTCAGATTCGCCGAGTTGCCGCCGGAGACGACGTCGAGCGAGATGCCGTGCCGTTTCTCGATCTCGCCCGCGAGCCGGGTGAGGATGCCCATGTTCTGGTCGTCGGGAACGACACCGCTCTGACAAGCGAGATTAGCGCCGACCCCGACGAGCCGGAGCGAGGAGTGACCGAGGACGGCCCGCACAGCCGCCGGCGCGTCGTCGAGCGCGATGCCCTCGCGTAGGTCACCCAGCTCGACCATGAGCACGACGGCGTGCGTCCGCCTCTGCCGAGACGCGGCCTGGTCGAGCGCCGCCAGCACGACGGGCTCGGTGTTCAGACTGATGTCGGCGACGTCGACGACCCATGCCACGTGGCTGAGCATGGGTGAGCGGATCAATGTGCGTGACGGTGGCGGGTCGAGCCCGGCCAACCGAAGGAGGTTCGGCACCCGGGAATCGCCGAGGCCGCGGGCACCGCCGCGCAGCATCGCCGCGCCGACTCCCGGCGAGCCCAACACCGCCTTGGTGATCCCGGTGACCCGGATGCCTTTACAGGCGAGCCGGTCAACCAGGATCCGCGTGTTCTGCTCGATCTTGGCGAGCTCGATCTCGAGCCGAAGCGTCACACCGTGGTGGTCGTGTCGGCCACCACCGCGAGCGCGGGGAAGGCCGTCAGCACCATGTCGACCAGATCCGACGCGGGGCACGTCAGGGGATCGGTGACCGGGAGGCCGAGCTGCGAATGATGCTCGGAGATAGCGTAATTCAGCTCGTCTTCGGTCATCTCCTCGTGGTTGATCGTGACCCCGATGACGCGGGTGTCGGCGAATGCCTCGATCAGTGCGATCTCGCTGGCCGCGGTCGGCATCGGCACCATCGGGAAGTCGCCGAGCACTTTGCGCTTCGGCGCGTGCTGCACGATCACGCCGGCCGGGCGGCTGCCACGCAGGATGTGAGCCGACGTCAGGTACGCGGGGTGGCTGAGCGCGCCCTGGCCCTCGACCACGATCACGTCAGGGTCCTCGCCCTCGAACGCGGCGACGACTTGATGCTCGACCTCGCCCGAGCAGAACTGGGGGACCAGCGCATCCAGTGCGACGCCGTATTTCCCGCCCTGGATCAACGTGGTCTGGCCGGTGCCGACCATGACCGCCTTGACGCCGCGCGCGTTCAGCGCCTGGACCAGCAAGGTGGCGGTGGTGCGCTTCCCGATCGCCCCGTCCGTCCCCAGGATCGCGATCCTGGGACATGTGACATCGAAGATCCGGCCGGAGAACAGGTGCAGGTCGCGTTTGGCCTTCGGACGGCGTACATCGGTGATGGTGACGCCGGCGATCAACGCTGCCGACACGAACTCGGCGTCGTCGTTGAGGAACTCGTGCAGGCCGTTGATGATGTGCATCCCGCGGGCGATGCCGTCGAGCAGCACGACCCGCTGCTCGTCCGACAGCAGGCCGTCGGCGGGCGCCAGCCCACAGATCAGGTAGTCAGGTACGTCGCCGGCGTGCGAGATGGACTCGGCGAGCGACGCCAGCACCGGGATGCCGTTCGCGGTGCCGTCGAGGAACTTCCCGGCATCGACTCCGGACCGGATGCTGTCGATGACGCTGAGAATCTCGTACTTCTCCGAGTGCCGGACCAGGCCGTTGGCGGTCTTACCGTCCTGCTCGCCGAACACACCCTCGCAGTAGACGACCGCGGTGGAACCAGCAGGCAGCGCGAAGTGACCTGCCGGAAGGGTTTGTTCGGACGCGTCGAGAGAAGGGGAAGCGCTCGCAAGCGAAGACATAAGATCCTCTGAGAAGTCTCAGAGAAGGCGACGGGATCGTGGCGGGGCGATGAGCCCAACGTTCAGCAAGTGATCTGCCCTGAGGGCCGGCAAAATTACCGGCGTGTTAATTCTACCCGATCGGCACTGACTGTCGTGATTCCCCCGACCCAAGCCATCTGGTGCGTCCGTACATCTCGACCGGGACCAAGAACACCCGCAGCTCGGTATGCCAGCGTGGGTTTGGGGGCCTTGGTATGTCGCGGTACGCGAGAGAGCCTTAGTACGTCTGTCGGGTCATGCGCTGCACCGGCTGGTCCATCACGACCGCGTGAATAAGCCGCGCAAAGCTGATCCACGTCTCTGGCTCGCTGAGCGCTCCATCTAAGTCATGGAGCGACCCGCCCGGAGCGCCGGAATCGACCCGTGCCCAACCTTCTTCGTCAGCCACAGGCTGCGTGAAGGCGATAAGCACATCCTCTCCGTTCACCCAGGACGCCCACCCCGAGACCGGCGCGCTGTTGACTTCGGCGGCGAACGTCGGCTGATGGGGGTCCTCCCATACGTCGTACACGAAGGAGGCTGCGGTCTCCCCGCCCCAAGTGAACTGAAACTCAAAAGGAAACGCGGTTTCGTCCGGGTCGGGTTCGTAGTCGACGATCACATTGAACTGACCAGGCTCGATCTCGGAGATGGGCTGATTTCTGGTATTCGTCACGTTTCATTACCTTCGGTCGAGCGAATACTTCGGGAGAGGGATGGGACACCCACCACCATGCCCTTTGACTCGTGAGGGTGTACCGTCAGGGATGTTGGTACTCCCAGCCCATCCGGAATGGCTCAGCTTCTGACGCTGATCTGCCCGAGCATCCGCTCACGCCGGACACATCGATTTACCGTTTAGTCGGGACAAATTTTGAATGCTCCATCGTTGTTTCAGCCATTGATTGCTCCCTTTGGGATGCAACACTTTTCGTACGTGCCGAGCTTTGGCATCCTCGGCACCTATTCGCCGACAGCGTGCGGCTTGGCGACATTTAGTGAGGCCCTGGCAAACGGGCTGAAAGCCAAAGGCGCCGACGTCAGCATCGTGCGCATCGCCGACGGTGACCTCTCCGGGGAGCCCAACGTCGTCGGCGAGCTCGTCAACGGCTCGGCTTCGTCCGTAGCGGCGACCTCCGAGCTCCTCAACCAGAGCGACGTCGCCGTCATCCAGCACGAGTACGGCATCTACGGCGGTCCCGACGGAGATGAAGTCGTCCAGGTCATGGCCGGATTGCGCGTCCCGTCGATCGTCGTCGTTCACACGGTGCTCAAAAATCCGACACCACATCAACTTTCGGTGCTCGAATCGGTGATGGCATTGGCCGATCAAGTGATCGTGATGTCGGAGGTGGCCCGCCAACGTCTGTGCGCAGGCTTCGTCGTCGATCATCACAAGGTCACCGTCGTCCCGCACGGCGCGGCACTTCCCAACGCCAACGGTGTGCGGCATCCGGACCGGCCGACCATCTTGACCTGGGGCCTGCTGGGACCGGGCAAGGGCATCGAGCGGGTCATCGACGCGATGGCTTCGCTCAAGAGCCTGCCCAACCCGCCGCGGTACGTCATCGCCGGCCGTACTCACCCCAAGGTCGTCGCCGCACAGGGGGAGGGGTATCGCGAAGCGCTTGTCGCGCAGGCGAAACGCCTCGGCGTCACCGATTCGGTGTCCTTCGACGCCGTGTTCCGCACCCCCGAAGAGCTCACCGCGCTCATCCAGACGGCTACCGTCGTCGTCCTGCCCTACGACTCGAAGGACCAGGTCACCTCCGGTGTGCTGGTCGACTCTCTGGCAAGTGGCCGCCCGATTGTCGCCACCGCTTTCCCCCACGCGGTCGAGCTCCTCGGCAGCGGCGCCGGCACCGTCGTCGCTCACGACGATCCCAATGCACTGGTCGCAGCGCTGCGCCAGCTGTTGACCGATCCGCAGCGTCGCCGACTCCATGGCCACCGAAGCCCGCGGGCTGGCCCCGACGATTGCCTGGCCCGTCGTCGCCAACGCCTACGTCGGCGTGGCGCAACGGCTGGTGGCCAGTCAATCGGCGCTGACGTGACCGGCGCCGCGCCCACCCCGGTGTTCGCGCACCTGTTGCGACTGACGGACCATCGCGCCACCTTCGAGCACGCCTGCATGACCGAGCCCCGCCGTGAGCACGGGTACTGCACCGACGACATGGCCAGGGTGCTCGTCGTCACCACCCGCGAGCCCGACGCACCGGGTGCCGTGAAGGGCCTCGCCGGCAAGGCCCTGCAGTTCTTGAACGACGCCCAGTCCCACAACGGCTCCTGCCGCAACCGGATGGACCACGCCGGAAATTGGACCGACCAGCCCACCACGGACGACCACTGGGGCCGGTGCATCTGGGGGCTCGGCACCGCCGCCGCCCACAGCGGCGTCAGCCTGGTGCGCCGACTGGCCGTGATTCAGTTCGAGCGCGCCGCCAAGGCCAGGTCACCGTGGCCGCGGGCGATGGCGTTCGCCGCCGTCGGCGCCGCCGAACTCCTCAGCGTCGAGCCCGGTAATTCCGCGGCCCTGCGACTCCTCACCGACTACGCCGCCACCGTCGCGAGACCCGACACCAAGTCCGACTGGCCATGGCCCGAGCCAAGGCTCACCTACGCGAATGCGATTCTGCCCGAGGCGATGATCGCTGCCGGGGTCGCGCTGGACGACGCGGACCTGAAACAGCGTGGCCTGGATCTGCTCGAGTGGCTGCTCGACTACGAAACGGTTGACGGCCACCTGTCGCCCACCCCCGCGGACGGCTGTGGACCGCAGGACAGCCGGCCCGCCTTCGACCAGCAGCCGATCGAGGTGGCCACTCTCGCCGACGCCTGCGTCCGCGCCGCGGCCGCCGATCCGCGGGCGCTCTGGCCGGATGGGATCCGGTCGGCCGCCGCCTGGTTCCAGGGCACCAACGACTCCGGGTTGGTCATGTGGGACACCGAGACCGGTGGGGGTTTCGACGGGTTGCTCGCCGAGTGCGTCAACCTCAACCAGGGCGCCGAATCGACCCTTGCGGTGATCTCCACCCTGCAACACGCGCGGCGATTTTCGCTAGTCCCGCAATGACTTTGATGCGCACCGGGCTCGTCACCCGCGAACCTCACCGGGTCGCAGCCAATCCGGCGCGGGTGATCACCCGGCTCTTCGTGCCCGGCCAGGAGGGCTTCGAGTTTCAGGAGTCCCGAGCGGGAGCGGTGCTCAAGCGCATCCTCGCCCTGACCGACGACGACGTTCGGTCGTCGCTGGATGAGGTCATCATCCGCTTCGACGGACGCCACCGTGACCTCGTGGGCACGTTCCGTCGGCACGCCGACGAGCTCGCCGACCGCCTGGATCCCGGCATCCATCTCTCAGATGCACGAATACTGTTGCTGGGAGCGACCTTTACCAGCGAGTACGCCATCGAGGGCGCGGCGCTGTGCAACCCCAGCATTGTGGCCCACCCCGACCAGACCGACACGGCGGCAGGCAGCCTGCGATTCGTGATGAGCGTGCGGGGGATCGGGGAAGGACACCGCTCGTCCATCGGATTCCGCACCGGTGTCATCGACGCCGCGGGCCGGGCAACGATCGACGAGCCGGCCCGCTTCGCCACCACCGGAAGCGTATCGGGCGCGTTGCTCGAGGCCGCGGTCTTCCGCGGCGAACTCGACCGCGTCGGCGATGCCGGCGAGGCCGCGAACTACGTCTTCAATGCGCTCGGCGACCGCTTCACGCGATCCGACCTCGACGCGCGACTCGACAACCTCCGGGCCCACCTGAGCACCCGCGGACACGCCGATCGCGCGGTCGCCCTGATCCGCGCGATCGCCACACGATGCTATTCCGTCGAATTCCCCAGCGACGTACCGCTTTCCGAGCGGGTGCTGTGGCCGTCAAGTGAGGCCGAGCAGGCCGGCATGGAGGACGCCCGCTTCGTCCGCTTCGTCGACGATGACGGCTCGGTCACCTACTACGCCACCTACACGGCCTACAGCGGATCCCACATCAGCCAACAACTGCTCAAGACCAAGGACTTCCAAGTCCTTCGCCTCCGGGCCGCTCGTCGGGAAGGCCGCGGCCAACAAGGGTTTGGCCTTGTTCCCCCGACGACTACACGGTCGCTACGCCGCCATGTCGCGATCGGACCGCGAGACCAACACCGTCGCCTTCGCCGACCATCCTGCGGTCTGGACGAGCGCGTCGCCCTGCCAGCAGCCGGCCGAGGCATGGGAAGCGGTGCAACTCGGAAATTGCGGCCCGCCAATCGAAACCGACGCGGGGTGGCTGGTGCTCACCCATGGTGTCGGACCCATGCGCACGTATAGCATCGGCGCGATTCTGCTTGACCTCGACGATCCGACCCGGGTGCTCGGCCGGCTACGACGCCCACTGCTCAGCCCCGCCCGCGACGAACAGAACGGCTACGTGCCCAACGTCGTCTACTCCTGCGGCGCGCTGGTTCACGCCGACACCCTGGTGATCCCCTACGGGATCGCCGACGGCGCCATCGGCTTCGCCACTGTGCCACTACCGCAGCTACTGGCCACGATGGTTCAGCAACCAGATCGCCCGAGATGAGGTCACCATGAGCACGATGAGAAGGTCCCGCGCCACAACGCATAATCCGCTCGGCGAGTACGTCCTGCACATGGGTGCGGGATTCGTCGCCAAGGAACGTCCGCACGTGCTGGAGGCGTTGGCTGGGCTCGTGCCGCATCTGGGCCGGTGGGACCCGTCGCCACATCAGCCTCGAAGTCTCGTTGCAGGACCGCGGTCGCAAGGAGCAGCGCGTCACATTGCGGACGACGATGCCTGGTCTCCCGCCGCTCGTGGCTGTCGCCGACAACCGCGACATCACTCGCGCCCTTCACGAAGCCAAGCATGAATTGATCCGGCAGCTCGAACACCAGAAGGCGGCGCGGGAACCCATGCACAATCGCAAGCTCGGGCACGACACGATCCGCCACCCTTAGCGCGTCGGCGGCCAGTATCGTGCGCGGCCTCGCGCCTATCAGTCGATGAGTGCGCCGTGAGTGCCGGTGATAGGTAGGTCAATCGGCGTGATCACGCCCGGCGGAGCCTCACACAGATACGGCACCGCGTTGACCGCGGCCATGGCCGTGCTGACCATCAGCAGCTTCATTACGTGCTGGTCTTCTGAAAGCTCTGAATTGTGTGGTGGGCCAAACCGGATCACGGCATCCACCCGCGGTTCGCCCTCGATTTCCACTTTGAAGCCCTGGGGGTCGGTCCACTGCGGGTCCAGTGCGTCGTCGCTCATGGTCCAGCAGATCGCCAATTCAACGACGACGCGTCCATTGCGGTAGCCACGGTAACTACGGCGTTGCCCGGCCACCGTGCCCTTGGCGAAGGTGATCCACCCCAGGTCCAGGTCCCGGGTGGCGAGGGCGTGTTCGACCAGGCCGCGCTTCGATTCCAACTCGATGCCGAGCATGTCGGCGATCAGGTCCAGCGTCTCGAAATATCCGAGGCCGTATCGGGCGGTGGCGGGGTCGACCTCGGTGAGCCGATTCTTGGCCGGCTTGGCGAATCCGAGCACCGTCCAGGCCTCCCGCACGGGGTATTCGGTGCAATCCAGCGTCTCGACCAGTTTCACGCTGTGCACGCGCCGGCATGCACCGGTCAGAAAGCCGGCCGCGACGTTGATGAACCCCGGTTCGAAACCAGTGCCGAGGAACGTCGCACCGCCCGCTACGGCGGCGGCCTCGAGCTCTGCCCGCTCTTTTGGATGGTGCGTGCCGGTAAGGAAGTCGCCCGTCGTCACGACGTTGATGCCGGCGCGCAGTAACCGGTCCACCAATGCGTAATCGATGAAGTGCGGGGTGTAGATCACGCAATCGGGTGCGGTGGCGATCAGGGCGTCGACGTCATCGGT
This sequence comes from uncultured Actinomycetota bacterium, assembly GCA_963815995.1. Classification (GTDB taxonomy): domain Bacteria; phylum Actinomycetota; class Actinomycetes; order Mycobacteriales; family Mycobacteriaceae; genus Mycobacterium. The sequence goes on along the minus strand of CAWFIR010000011.1, from coordinate 480,176 downwards.
GGCCAGCACTCCTACCGGCGCGACCCCGGCAAGTTCGCCCGCGTCGCGGCCGACCTTTTCTGACGAAAACGCATGTACCCCAACCAATTCAAATGTTTCACGGTCGAGCACCGCCCGAAGCGCGCGCTGACCGATGTTGCCCGTCGCCCACTGCACCACGCGATACCGAGTCATGAAGAGCTCCCTCCTGCCTGGTGCCTGATCAGTTCGAGGCTGATTGGAAGTGAGTCGTAGACATCAATACCACCGATACCCGGCTGGGCGAACCGTCGTCCGCTGATCGCGCCGACAATCCAGGGGCGCCCCTCGAGTTCACCTCGTCGTGCTCTCTGCGACATCTCTATTCCGGTGCCGACGCGTTTCGCCCTTCACACTGTGGATGCATTCGCCCACACCAGCGGAGGTCATAGTGGTTGTCCGAGGCAACGAGGTCGCCCCTAGCTTGGAGGTCGACCCGGCCGCACAGCGGGCGCAGGTGCGACGCGCGGCGTTGGCCAGCTCGATCGGCACCACGATCGAGTGGTACGACTTCTTCCTCTACAACACCGCCGCCGCGTTGGTTTTCCCGCACCTGTTCTTCCCCGCATCCAGCCCGTACGCGGGCGCGATGGCGTCGTTCGCGACCTACGCGGTCGGGTTCGTCGCCCGCCCGCTCGGCGCCGCGATCTTCGGGCACTGGGGCGACCGGATCGGTCGCAAAGCCACACTGATCGTGACGTTGCTGGTGATGGGCATCTCGTCGGCGATCGTCGGCATCCTGCCCGGCACCGCCGCGATCGGGGTGGCCGCGCCGTTACTGCTCGTGGTGCTGCGACTGGTGCAAGGCCTGGCGATCGGGGGCGAGTGGAGCGGGTCGGTGTTGATCGCGATGGAGTGGGGCGACCAACGCAAACGGGGCCTGCTTGGCAGTTTCGCCCAGCTTGGTGTGCCGATGGGGCTGGTCCTGGGCACCGGCGGCATGACTTTGCTGTCGGCAACGCTTTCGGCTGAGGCGTTCAACTCCTGGGGCTGGCGGGTTCCGTTCCTGTTCAGCCTGGTGCTGGTGGCAGTCGGCCTGGTGATTCGGCTGTCCATCCTGGAGACGCCGATGTTCGCCAAGGCTGGCCGAGGAGCGGAAAACTGCCCGCACCCCTGTCGTCGGACGCGATCCGGCACCACTGGCGAGAGATTTTGCTGTCGGCGGGGGTGCGGTTCAGCGAACAGATGCCGTTCTACCTCTTCACAACCTTCGTCCTGATCTACGTCGTCTCGCGGCACGGGTTCGCCAAGACGTTCGTGCTCACCGCGGTGCTGGCGGGCGCCGTGTGCGAGCTCGTCGCGATCCCGCTGTTTTCGCACCTGTCGGACCGCTTCGGCCGCAAGCGGGTGTATCTCACCGGAGCGGTTCTGACTGGTCTGATCGCCTACCCGTACTTCGCCGCGCTGACCCACGGCGGGAAAGGGCTGATCTTCATCGCGGTCGTCGTCTCGCTGGTCATCCACGCGCTGCAGTACGGCCCGCAGGCCGCACTGATCGGCGAGAATTTCCCAACGCACCTGCGCTACGGCGGCGCCGGACTCGGCTACCAACTGGCCTCGGTTTTCGCCGGTGGTCCTGCGCCGCTGATCGCGACGTGGTTGCTGCACAAAACCGGAACCCCGTACGCGATCTCGGCGTACATCGTCTTCGCCGCCGTCGTCACGGTCGCCTGCGTCCTTGCCCTGCCGGACCGTTCCCGCGTCGACATCGACGACGCCGCGGTGTACAGCCGATACTGCAGCTACGCCCTTGTACGCAAGAAGTTAACGGCGTACATATTGAAGTTCGCCGCCACACCGACGTGGCGCCTCCAGGACGGATCACGGTGTCATGAGCTACGACTTGATCATTCGCGGTGGACGAGTCGTCGACGGGTCAGGAGCGGCAGCGCGGACCGCGGACATCGCCGTACAGGACGGACTGATCGCCGAGGTTGGCCGGATTGACGGCGCGGCGCGGCGGACGATCGACGCTGACGGCCTCACTGTCACACCAGGATTCGTCGACATCCACACTCATTTCGACGGTCAGGCCACCTGGGATCCGCATCTGACACCCTCGTGCTGGCATGGCGTCACCACCGCGATCATGGGCAATTGCGGCATCGGCTTCGCTCCGGTGCGGCCCGACCGGCACGACTGGCTCATCGAATTGATGGAGGGCGTAGAGGACATCCCCGGCAGCGCGCTGGCGGAGGGGATCACCTGGGAGTGGGAGTCCTTCGGCGAGTACCTCGATGCGCTGGAAAGGATGCCACGCGCCGTCGATGTCGGCACGCAGATACCGCAGGCCGCGGTGCGTGCCTACGTGATGGGCGACCGCGCACTCGACGCGCCGACGGCCGATGACCTGACTGCGATGACCCGCGCGGTCACCGACGGCCTGCGCGCAGGAGCCCTCGGCATGTCGTTCGGCCGCACCGCCGGACATCGCAGCGCGAGCGGGCAACCCGTGCCGGGAACGTACTCGGACGAGGACGAACTCGTAGCCTTGATGACAGCGATGGCTGAAGCGGGACGTGGTGTCCTGCAGGTGGTGCCGGCCGGTGTCGGCGGTGAAATGGGCGGCGACCAAAGGCATTCCATCGACGGCGAGGTCGAGTGGATCAGCCGGCTCGGCGAGCGGTTTCGGATACCGCTGACGTTCTTGGCCATGGTCAACGAGCAGGACCCGCACGACTGGCAGCACTGGTTCAGTGCCGTGCGTACCGCCAACGCCGCCGGCGCGAACGTCCGACCACAGGTAGCCAGCCGCGCCTTCGGAATGTTGATGGGCCACCAGTCGCGGATGAATCCGTTCCGGCACCGACGTAGTTACCGCGCTCTGATGGACCTACCGCTCGACCAGCGCGTGCAAGCTCTTCGCGACCCGCAGATGAAGGCACGGATCCTCGCGGAGACGCCCGATGCCGGCGATGCGCCGTCGGCCGATCAACTCAACCGCCACATGTTCAAGCGGCTCTACCCGCTCGGAGAACGACTCGACTACGAACCGTCGGCCGAAGACAGCATCGCGGCCATCGCCGCGCGCGAACGTCGCGATCCGTGGGAGGTCACCTACGACACTCTGCTCCACGCCGACGGCAAAGAGTTTCTGCTGTTCCCGCTGTTGAACTACGCGGGCAACGACTACCACCATCTCCACGACATGATGTCGGACCCACTCAGCCTGCAGGGCCTCGGTGACGGGGGAGCCCACTGCGGCATCATCTGCGACGCCAGCATGACGACCTATCTGATGTCCTACTGGGTGCGTGACCGCACGCGTGGCCCTCGGATCCCGTTGGAGACGGCCGTGCATCGGCTCACCGGCGATCCTGCCGACTTCTACGGCCTCGGTGATCGTGGTGTCCTGGAACCGGGCAGGCGCGCTGACATCAATCTCATCGACCTGGACAACCTGGGTCTGCACTACCCCGAGCAGGTGCGGGATCTGCCCGGCGGCGCGGGAAGACTCATTCAGCGCTCCGATGGCTATGTCGAGACGCTGCTGCTCGGCCAGACCATCGTCGCCGACGGTGAGCTCACCGACAGCCGGCCGGGCGGCCTCGTCCGCGGCCCGCGGCCCATGGCGCCGGCATAACCGAAGACGTTGAACGACAGCACGATTGACTCCCAGCCCGAGATACGGGTGGGTCGCGCTTAGCGGTTGTGGATCGCGTTAGCGGCGAAATCAGCAGCTTGATCGGTCATGCCGTTCGTCTTGTAAGCACTGTGGGCGGCCCGGCTGAATCCCTGGCCCGATGAGCAGACCGGGTCTTGGGGTGTGCACAGGTCGAGCGTCTTGTGTGCGTAGAGCGGCCCGATGTTGATCGGCGGGGCGTCGCGGTCGACCAGGTTGAGAAACCCGTTGGAGGGCTTGCCGAACAGGGTGACGGCGGCAATGTGCGGAGCAATGTTGGGCGGCAACGGGCCGGTAATGCCAGCGGGGAGTGCGTAGCCCGGAGGGACGCTGTCGGAAGTGATGTAGGCGGCGATCGCCGCGCCCTGCGAGTAGCCGCCGAGAACGATCTTGGTGGCGGGGCAGGTGTTGGCGATGTCGAGAACCCTGTTGGCAGCATCGGAGACGCCGTCGGCGGCCTGCGAGAAGTTGAGCGACGCAGGGTAATTGACCGGGTACACGTCGACCGAATTGCCACCCAGACGGGATGTGAGGGCGTCGGAGAATTGCTGTCCGACCGTGCCGGGACCGGGTGGCTCCAGGGTGCCGCGGGCGAAGATGACCTCAACGTCTGCGCACTGCCCATCGGCGGCCGCCTTGCTGATGGCCGGGGTCGTCACCGCCGTTGCAAACAGCATCGCCAGGACAGCTGCGAATTGCAGGGCCCTCGTCATCGGCCGTGCACACCATGACAGCGTCGATATCCCATATCGGGTTGTCTCGTGCACGCTGTTGCCTTTCGTCGAGCGGGGATGCTTTTTGAAGCGTATGCGGTGGAAGACTCCCGCGCAGTGCGGGCTTCGGCGTCGACGCCGTCGGTCATTTTGATGTCTCGGAGTAGCGGTGGTCAAACTCAGCACGTTGCAACACCCGGGATGGTGGTCTTCATTCCTTCCTCGTCGGCCGGAAAGGAAACTGCAGGTGACGAGGGCGACCAAAAGCGTAACGACACGCAACGAAACGGCAGCTGAAGCGGTGTATTTGTCGATCTATGCGGGGGTTCGCGGCGTCGATTAGGTTTTCGCTTCGATTCGCAATACGCTAGCGCGCGGTTTGTCCTCAACTCAGGAAAGCGGCCATGCCTATTCAGTCCGCGTTGGTGCGCCCACGACAGGTGCGCAGCGCCCAGCGATTCGCTTCCCGCGTCAAGTGCCCAACGGTCGGCCAGTGCTTCGACATCGAAGCCACTCGCGACGCGGACGGGTGGATGATCCGGATCCCAGAGATCGGCAGAGTCACCCGCGCCAGTCGCCGTGCGACAGTGGAACTGGCGGCGCGGGAATGCATCGCACTGTGGACCGGCATTCCGATCGGTTATGTCGCGGTCAACATCGAGATCGGCTGACGCCGACCTCCATTTGTTGGCCGAGGTGTGTCTCGGTCGTGACCTCACCGCGATGGTGACGAAGAACGCTCTTCATCATGACGGTGTTTGCGGCGTTCGCCGCTCTGACGATGGCGACGTGCGTCGGGTATTACTTCGGTCGGCGCGCGGGGTCGACGCCGTCGACGTGGAAGAAGCGAACTAGTCGGATCGCGCTGGGGAGGCGGGCGGCCAATCTGCTCATGCTGGTCGCAGCCCGTCGTATTCGTCAGCGATTGCGACCCGAGCCCACGGTCGAGCTATTGGGGATGAGAATCCTTGCGCCACTTGATCTGCTGCGGGGTAGCGTGACGCGGATGCGTTCCTACCGGGGTGCGCCCGGCTGGTGAGGCAACGGTATGTCAACGCTTGAGGGCAAGATCGCGTTCGTGACCGGCGCATCGTCGGGTCTCGGCGCCGAGACAGCCCGGTTGTTATCGCGCCGGGGCGCAACAGTTTTCGGCATAGGCCGCGACACTACGCGGTTGGCCGCGGTTTTCGCCGACGTCGAACACGGCACATATGCAGCAGTGGACATCGCATCGGCGCAAGCCTGTAGAGACGCGATCGAGCAGTGCGTCCGCGAATTGGGTGGTCTGGACGTCTTGATCAACATCGCGGGGCGACATCAGATGCGACGTACGGAGTCGATGACCGACGACGAGTGGACACAAGATCTGGCAGTCAACCTCGACGGGCCGTTCCATTTGTGCAGGGCCGCATTGCCCTATCTGCTGGAGCGCGGCGGCAACATCGTCAACGTCAGCTCGATTGCCGGCGTCGAAGGCCAGGCCTATTCGGCCGGTTACTGCGCTGCCAAGCACGGCCTGATTGGGCTCACCCGGGCGTTGGCGGTCGAGTACACCGCAGATCGCTTGCGCGTCAATGTGGTTTGCCCCGGCGGCATGCTGACACCGCAGATCGAACAGTTCACCGCGCCCGAGAACCCGAACTACGACCTCATCATGCGCACGGCCGCACCGCGCGGCATGATGCACCCTCTCGACGTGGCGAACGTGATCGCCTTCCTGGCCAGCGACGACGCAGCCGCGATTCACGGCGCCGTTTATCGGGTCGACAACGGCAAAGGTGCCGGCTAGGCGATCACGAGCCGGTGAAGCGCGGCTCCCGCCGCTCGGCGGTCGCGGAGACTCCCTCCACGAAGTCCGCGGTCGCCGCGAGCTTGATCTGCTCGGTTTGTTCCAATGCGGTGGCCGCGCGCACGCGATCCGCCAGATCGCCGCGCAACGTCTGACGGATCGACACCACCGCGAGCGGGGCACTGGCAGCGATCTCGGCCGCGAAGGCGTGTGCGGTCGACCGCACTGCGTCATCGGCTGCCAGACGATCGCACAAGCCGAAACGCGCCGCTTCCTCACCGGCCACCGCACGGCCGGTGTAGAGCATCTCCTGAGCGCGCTGCGTCCCGACCACCGCCGGCAGCGTCACCGTGATTCCGAATCCCTGATGCAGGCCGAGTCGGCTGAAGTTGGCGATGAATCGGGTGGACGGCCCGGCGACGCGGAAATCGGCCACCAGCGCCAACCCGAGACCGCCCCCGACCGCCGCACCCTGCACGGCCGCGACGATCGGCGTGCGGGCGGCGAACAGCCGCGCAGCCTCCTCGTAGAGCGAGCCCGTGGAGCCCGCCACCGACGGCTCATCCCCGCTCAGGGCGCCCGGCAGATCCGCGCCCGCGCAGAAGTGCGGGCCCGACGAACACAGCACGATCGCCCGCGCATCCGCGTCGGCGTCAACACGCTCGAAGGTATCGGCCAACCCGGCGATGAGGGCAGCGTCGAAATGGTTACGTGCGCCCCGCTCGAATTCGACCGTGGCGACGTGGTCGGCGGACACCTCAACGCGGATCTGATGAGTCATGAACGCATTGAACACGCTGGAGCAGAATGGGCACACCACCCGCACGCTCGACCGAAGGGCATTACATGCGTATCGAAGGCTCAGTAGCGTTGGTCACCGGTGCCAACCGCGGTCTCGGCCAGCACTTCGCGGAACAGTTGCTCGCGAGGGGCGCGGCGAAAGTCTATGCGGCGGCTCGGCGACCTGAAACCGTCTCGGCTCAGGGCGTCGTTCCGCTGGGCATCGACGTCACCGACGCGGAAAGCATCGCTGCTGCGGCCGAGACTGCTTCTGACATAACACTTTTAATCAACAATGCCGGTATCTATACCACCGGGGGTGTGCTCGAGACGCCGCTGGAGACGATCCGCCGCGAGATGGAGACGAATTTCTTCGGAACCTTGCTCGTGACAAGGGCGTTCGCGCCACATCTGATCGCCAATGCACCCGGCGCGATCCTCAACGTCGCTTCGGTGCTGTCATGGCTGCATCCCATCGGCTTCGGGACCTACTCGTGCTCCAAAGCGGCGCTGTGGGCCCAAACCGACGTCGTCCGCGAGGAACTCGCACCGCACGGCGTCACCGTCACCGCGCTGCACGTCGGATTCATGGAGACCGACATGACGACCGGGATCGACGCGCCGAAATCCGATCCGGCCGCCGTCGCCGCGGACGCACTCGACGGTGTGGCGGCAGGGCTTGTCGAGGTGCTTGCTGACGATCTCACTCGCAACGCCAAGGCCCAGCTGTCCGCAGATCGCGGGACCGTGACTCCTCACGCGGAGTCTTAAGAGGCTGACAGCCCTCAGGACGCTCGCGCCGACCAGGTGAAGCTCTGCATCTCGGGAATGCGAGAGGTGAGCAGCGAGGCCACGCTGCGGCCGATCTGATCTGCGGTGGCCAGCGAAGTCTCGGAATCCAAGAACCCTTCCACCTCGACGCGCAGCGTCCGTCCTGTCCAGCGGGCGCGAGCATGCGCGTGCTGAACGCCCGGCACTTCGATGGCAGCGGTCTCGGCGGTCGTGATGATCTCCGGCTCGACCCCGTCGAGAAGGCGATGGGCGATGTCCGCCGTCACTTCCCAACCGACGTGGCAGATGAATCCGGTGACGACGATGCCTGCCACCGCGTCAGCCCACGCCCAGCCGAGGGCAACCCCGACCAGGCCGAGCATCGCGCCCGCCGATGACAACGCATCGAGCCATGAGTGCTTGGCGTCGGCAACCATGGTCGCCGAACGAATCCGCCGGCCCACAGTCAGTTTGTATCTCGCCACGAGCTGGTTGCCCGCGATTCCCACCGCCGCGGCGGCAATGCCCCAGCCGACATGACCCGTGCTGCCGTGACGCAACAGCTTGTCGACGCTTTCGAACCCGGCGACCAGGGCACTACCCCAAATCACCAGTGCCACACCGATTCCGGCGAGGTCCTCGGCGCGCTCGTAGCCGTATGGGTAACGCTCGGTGGGAAGCCGGCGTGATGCCCGAAATCCGACGAACACCAGGGCGCTGGTCGACACGTCCGACAGGTTGTGCAACGCATCGCCCAGCAGCGCCACCGAACCCGACACCAGTGCGATCGACAATTCGACGAGACCGGTTACGGCCAGTCCCAAAGCGCTGATGGCGACGGCGCGGTTCGCTTGCCGGCGTTCGTCCGCATCGTCGGTAGCGATGTCGAGCGGGAAACTTGTCGCGGGGTCGCGGACTCCGTTGATCTGATGCATAGCGGCAAGCATGCCCGCTGCCGGCGATATCGCCAAGATTTGACCGCATCAACCCTTGACCTGAAGTATGGTTGAGGTCTTACCGTCATCGCTATGTCACAAACCATCATCCCGTCGGGCAAGCGCTGGCCCGAGGAATTGAACACCATCGGTGCGCTGCGATTCGCCCGGCGCTCGGCACATTTCGACGAAACCGTCAGCTTCTACCGTGACCTGGTCGGCCTCCCGCTGTGCGCCACATTCGGCGAGAGCTATGGCAGCAACGGAGCGATATTCGGTCTACCTGGATCGAGTCTTACCTTCGAGATCGTGGAGGCCATCGAACCGGTGGCGGTGGATGGTCATGAGCAGCTGTGCCTGTACTTCCCCGACACCGCGGGTCAGCAGCGCGCGACCGCGCGGCTCGTGGCGGCAGGGGTCAAACCTGTTGAATCTCATCCGTATTGGGCGGCGACCGGATCGGTCACGTATCGCGATCCGGACGGTCGCGAGGTGGTATTCGCACCGTTCGTCTTCGGCGTCAACGAGCCCGCGGAGGGCGCCGCATCGGGCGAGCATTGGACCGCGCCCTGACCGGCACCAAGTCGTCAAGTGGTGTTGCTGCCCCGTTTCCCGGTGATGCCGACGTAAATCGCAATCAAAATGACGGCAATGATGATTCCGACGAGAAAGGCGGTAAGCGCGAATCCGCCACGCTCCGATGGGTAAATCAGCTTATAGCTGACCCACGATCCGGCAAATGACCCGATGGCGCCAAGCAGAATTGTCATGATGACGCCGATGTTTTGCTTGCCCGGCAGGATGAGGCGCGCAAGCGCTCCAATGATCAGCCCGACGAAGATTGCTCCGACAACCGTTCCGATCATTTCCGCTCCTTCGCAGTAGGTCCTCGGTTACCCGTTTCCGCCGATCCCACGCAACTGGCCGTTGCACGTGCCTCGAAACGCGGAAGGCCACCGGGGTCGGGTCCACCGGTGGCCGTCCTCTGCGCTGGCTCGTTGTGTTACTTCTTGAAGGCGTCCTTCACGTGCTCGGCCGCGTCCTTGAGGCTGGACTTCGCCTGGTCGAGCTTGCCTTCGGCCTCGGTGCTGTCGTCGCCGGTGGCCTTGCCGAGACCTTCTTTGGCCTTGCCGGCGATGTCGTCAATCTTGTTGCTCACCTTGTCGTGGGCTCCCATGAGCTTCAGCTCCCTGTGTTGTGGACACTGCTGCTTTGCGTCGGGACAGATACCCGGCCACCGCAGCGGCCAAACCAGATATGCGAGATTGGCACGATGCGGGTTGCGATCCTCGACGACTACCAGAACGTCGCGTTGAGCATGGCTGACTGGTCGCAGGTGGCCGCCCGGGCCGAGATCACCGTTTTCAACGATCACCTCGCCGACCCAGACGCCGTCGTGGAGCGGCTGGCGCCGTTTGACGTGGTGTGCGTCATGCGGGAGCGCACACCGTTGCCACGCGACGTCATCGAGCGCCTGCCGCGGCTGAAGATGATCGCCTCGACCGGGCCGTTCAACGCCGCCGTCGACGTCGCGGCCGCCAAAGAACGCGGCATCCACGTCAGCACCACCGGTGGCTACGTGGAGTCGACGGTCGAGCTCACCTGGGCGCTGATTCTTGCCGCCGCCCGCCGGATCGTCGACGAATCGGTGTCGGTGCGCGCCGGTGGCTGGCAAACCACCGTCGGTCCGCAACTGGGCGGCAGCGTGCTGGGCGTGCTGGGGTTGGGACGAATCGGCAGCCGGGTGGCCCAAGTCGGCAAGGCGTTCGGCATGAACATCATCGCCTGGAGCGCCAACCTGACGCCCGAAGCCGCCGAACAAGCCGGGGCCACCTACGTGTCGAAAGACGAGTTGTTCAGCCGCGCCGACGTCTTGACCATCCATCTGGTGCTCAGCGAACGCTCCCGTGGCCTGGTCGGCAGCGCCGAGTTGGCATTGATGAAGCCGACGGCGTTGCTAGTCAACACATCTCGAGGCCCGATTATCGACGAGTCGGCGCTGGTGGATGCTTTACGGTCGCAGCGAATTGGCGGAGCAGGCCTGGACGTCTTCGACGTCGAGCCGCTGCCTGCCGGGCACCCGCTGCGACTGCTGGGCAACGTGGTCGCTACGCCGCACATCGGCTACGTCGCCGAGCAGGTCTATCGGGTCTTCTACGGCGAGTCTGCGACCAAGATCGCTCGTTGGCTGAGTCAGGGTAGCGGCAGCTGATTTCGACGCACGACGCCGCGACCACCACGAGTCGAGGAAGGCCAGAAGTGCTGACACCGTTGCGGCCAGCGCCCAGCCCAGCAAGATGTCGACGACGAAATGCTCGGCCGAATACACCAGCACGAAGGCCATCGCCAACGGGTACGCCACCAGTAGCGGACGCCACCTGCGCTTTACCCGCCGCCACAGGAAGATCGAAATCATCGCGGTCAACGCGGCGTGCAGCGAGGGAATCGCGGCGACCAGATTCACGCTGGCCTGTCCCGAGTTGATCAACGCGCTGGCCGATTGCAGATGGAGCGTCCCCCAACCGCGCGTGGAAATCCGCTCCACGAATTGGTGAGCTCCCGGTTGGCTCATCTGCATCGCGCCAAGCAATCCGCCGTCCGGAGCGCCTGCAGCGCTTCGGTACATGCACGGCGGGTTTGACCGCCGGCCGGCGATGTCGGCGGCTGTGCAGCGTGCGGCCGCCCACGGCGGGGCCGCCGGCAGGACCACGTAGACGGCGACCACGACAGCGCGACGAACCGACGGACGAATGCCGCCCAGACGGTCCGGTTGTATAGCCACAGCACGCCCGCGACCGCGTACGGCAGGATGAAAAAAGACATGTAAATGCCGCTGATGATCACTTCCCACCATGGGGGCTGCGGCATCTTGATGCGCTCTTGCAGCCACACCGTCGGGACAGTGCCGAAGAACAACCAGCGATCGGCATCGGGCTGGAATCGCCAGAGCGTGGGCGCGCCGAGCATGTCAGCCGCACCACGACTGAGGTCGTAGAGCACCGACACGAGTGCGAACGGCAGCCAATCGCGCACGACCGTGATCACCTTGTGCCCGCGGCCGATGCTCGCGGCGATCAGCCCGGTGGCGATGTACAGCAGCAGCAGTTCGCGATTGAACGCGACCCCGTCGGTAACGGTGCGGTAGGTGACCACCAGCGCCCACATGCCGATGGCCACGCGCCGTGCCCAGGTGAGCCACACTTCGCGACCGGCCGGATCGTGCCCGTCGGCGAAATGGGGTGGCGGCCAAGGCGCACTGGACGGCCGCCTGGGGCTGCGACGCCCAGCAGGTTCGGTCTGGGGGTCGCGTTTGAACGGCCGGATCCGGCGATCGGTTGCTACTGCCACCAGTCCAACCTTATCCTTTGCCGACCGTTTCCCATCCGTTCATTCTCGCGGCGATTTGCATTCAGCCCAATTAGTCAGCCAAACAGGCTGTCAGCGAAGGGCTTTAACGAATCCTTAGCGCGGGACTGCGTGTGTCTATGTGGCAGCTGTGAATTCGCTGCCTCGTCCATTCACCCGTCAAGGTGCATAACAGCCAGCACGCTCCATTGGCGCAGCACCTTCCGCTCTTCCGCGGTGGAGACCATGCCGGATGGCGCGAAAATTTTCGACGGCACAGGATCGTCTTCAGTCAGCGGTATGCCACCGCCACGAACTACCTTGAGTATCGCCACAATTGCGGCCAGCACGACAATCACCACGACGGCGGCGAAGATGACAGACAGCGTGCCCTGGATGAACGTATTCCTGATGACGTCGGCCAGCTGATCCTTCGTCTTCGCCGATCCGAATGCCGACTTACCCGATGCTTGGGCGGCGGCGTACTGAAAATGCTGTGTCCAGTAGCCGACGCTGGGATCGGCAGAGAAGATCTTCTGCCACGACGCTGTCAGCGTGACTGTCAGATCCCACAGCAGTGGAATCCCCGGAATCCACGCCCACTTCAGGTAGCCCTTCTTGATGACCACTACCGTGACGACGGTCAGTGCGATCGCGGCCAGCAATTGATTGGCGATGCCGAACAGCGGGAACAGCGTGTTGATGCCGCCCAGCGGGTCGGTCACGCCCATCAACAGGATGCTGCCCCACGCGGCCACCACTGCCAGGCTGCACATCCACACGCCCGGGCGCCAGCTCGGCTTTCGCAGCTTGGTCAGCGGGCCGCCGAGGTTGCCGAGCGCGTCGGAAAGCATGAAGCGCGCGACCCTGGTTCCCGCGTCGACCGCAGTCAGGATGAATAGCGCCTCGAACATGATCGCGAAGTGATACCAGAACGCCTTCAAGCTCGAGCCGCCCAAAACCCGTTGCAGCACTTCGGACATGCCGACCGCAAGCGTCGGCGCGCCGCCGGTGCGCGACACGATTGACTTTTCGCCCACGCTGGCGGCGGAGTCATTCAGCTCGGCTGCAGTCACCGGCGGTCCCGACAGGCCAAGGTGATTGACGTAGTTGGCGGCGGTCGCCGCGGTGCCGCCGGTGCGCGCTGCCGGTGCGTTGAGGGTGAAGTACAGATGCTGGTCGAGGATCGTGGCGCTGATCAATGCCATCACCGCGACGAACGACTCGGTGAGCATGCCGCCGTAGCCGATCAGCCGCATCTGGCTTTCCTTCTCCAGCAGCTTCGGCGTGGTGCCCGAGGAGATCAGCGCGTGGAATCCCGACAGCGCGCCGCACGCGATGGTGATGAACAGAAACGGAAACAGCGACCCGGCGAACACCGGACCATCACCGTGAGTGGCGAAGTGCGAGAGCGCCGGTGCGCTGATGACCGGGTGCGCGATGCAGATGCCGATCGCCAGCAAGGCGATGGCTCCGATCTTCAGGAACGTTGACAGGTAATCGCGTGGCGCCAGCAGCAACCACACCGGTAGCACCGACGCAACGAATCCGTAGCCGACGATCAGCCATGAGACTGTCGCCGGCGACAGATTGAACCACGATGCGCCCCAGGCTGTTTCGCTGACGACATCGCCGGACGCCACAGCGAGCATCAACAGCACGAAGCCGATCACTGATACTTCCGTTACCCGCCCGGGTCGCAGGAACCGCAGATAGCAGCCCATGAACAAGGCAATTGGGATCGTCATCGCGATGGAGAACACGCCCCAGGGGCTTTGCGCCAGCGCCCGCACCACCACCAGCGCGAGCACTGCGATGATGATGACCATGATGACGAAGGCCCCGACCAGAGCGGCGGCACCGCCGATGGCGCCGATTTCGTCGCGGGCCATCTGGCCTAGCGATCGGCCACGGCGACGGGTGGAGATCCACAGCACCAGGTAGTCCTGCACGGCGCCGGCGAACACCGCACCGACGATGATCCAGATGCTGCACGGCAGATAGCCCATCTGGGTGGCGAGCACCGGGCCGACGAGCGGTCCAGCCCCTGCGATCGCGGCGAAATGGTGGCCGAACAACACCCGCCGGTCGGTCGGCACGTAGTCGATGCCGTCGTCGAAAACCTCTGCGGGCGTGGCGTAATCATCGCGCGGACGCACGATTTTTGCCTCTATCAGCCGCGCGTAGAACCGGTATCCGATGACGTAGGTACATATCGCCGCAACGACCAACCACACCGCGTTGACCGTCTCGCCACGGACGAAGGCGATGATCGCCCAGGCCACCGCTCCGAGCACGGCGATCACGCCGAAGAAGATTTTGTGCTTGGTGCCGATGGGGGAGCGGTCGATGATGGCGACCGGCGGCAGGTCGGCGTCAGTGTGGATGTAGCTCAGGTGTTGCGGTGCCAAGGCGCCTCCCTGTGACCGTTGAATCAGGTGGCACCCTACTGGACCGATATTGCGGTGAAGTGTGATCAGGCCGGCGACGACATCAACTGAGCCGGGTGCCGACTCAGGCCGGCAGCAGGGCAACGGACGGTGTCGATGGTGTCCGGCTGCTCCGGCGCCTTGTCGTCGCGGTAGCGCACGACCCGATCGAACCGCAGCACCACACGCCCGGGCCGGCCGACGGACCGGCCAACTTTGACGGTTTTCTTGCGGGTGCCGCGGCCCCGGCCACTGACTCGGCGCACTGACCCAGCCACGTCACACAACTCTAAATCTGCTGTCGGACAATCGTATTCGAGAGCTGCCTAGTTACTTCGGCCTGAAAGAGACGGCGACGTTAGCTCAATCATGGTCTGCTCCTAAAGCATCGATGTAGTCAAGGCCGAGGCGGCGACGACGGTGGTGCTGACCAGCCCCTCGGATGTGACTTCCATTTGGTAGGGCACGTCGCGCGGGCCCGATGTCTGGGACGACGTCTGCGCGACGTTGACGAACCCGGAGCGCCGTCAGAACTGGGCTCTGACCGGTGAAGAGGTCCATCAGACGCGTCAGCGGCCACCGCCAAGGATAACGGTGGCCGCCGACTCAGCGTGTTACGAACTCAGAACAGCGTTCCGAGGTCGGCCCACAAGTTGCTGGCGTCCGCAGCGAGGCTGGCGTCGAATGACGACAACATGTCAGCCCAGGAACCGGCGCCGTCTCCCAGTGCCGAAGCGTCAAACGATGTCCCCAGGTCTGCCCAGAAAGCGTTGCCCGCAACGAGCGCACCCGCAGAGTCACCGGAGAGCAGATCGGTCCAGAAGGTGTTGCCTTCAGCCAAGGCGCCCGCTGGGCCGCTGCCCGCCAGGTCGCTCACACTGGTGGTGTCGGCGACCGCGGCGGCCGGTGCCGTCGGGCCGTAGAACTTATTGATGTTGACCAGATAGTCGGCACCTTGCGCGGTGGCTGTCCCGAGATTGTTGCCTTCGCCGTAAACCACGTCGTAATTGCCGGCAGCTGTCGCAGTGCTGCCCGAGAGGGCCGTGTCGCCGTTCCCGAATAAGACGGAGTAGTCGGAGGACCCGGAATATCCGGTGGTACCGCCGGCGAACGCGTGGCTGTCATCGCCGAAGACAAAGGCCACGTCGTTCGACGAGACGCCTGCGACGCTCTGACTCACTCCGCCGGCCGTCGCAGTCGAATCGGCGCCGTCGACGGCCGCGTAGCTGTCGGTGCCCCACGCAGAGGCGGCGGCCCCTGCCCCGTTGGCGACCGCGAAGTCACCATTGGTCCCCGTGGAGGCGGTCGCGGTGCCGGACTGGAACAACGAAAACCCGTCGTACGAGATGGCCAGGTTCAAACCTGATATGTCGGTGGCAGCAGGCACGGCCGCCCCACTCAGAAAGCTGTCGACTGCGGTCAACCAATCCGACGAGTCGGCTGATGCGACTCCCGGGATCGAGGCCAAAGCTCCCCCGATCCCCAGCCCCATGACCATTAGCCCGGACCGCCTCACAACAGAAATCCTCTTCATAATAATTACCTTTCCCCGACGCACTTACGTGCGTGATCTATCAGGGCCCTCCGCGCTGAGTGGGCATAGGTTATTTGTGTCGGCGTCTTCAATGCTGGAGTAGAAGGACCACTTTCGCAGGGACCATCGGCACTTAGTTCCACCTGGCGGCGGGGCAATGGACTTCTGGATCCGCTGATTGATGACTTAATGCTCTACTCAGAGATGCCAACGAAGCGACCAACGCACTATGCGACGCAGCGGGATTGACCAACAAGCAGATCGCCGCTCGCATGTTCCTTGTTGAAAAGGCAGTCAAGAACTTCTGCCCGAAGTGGGCAGCCAAGGAAGCGTTGCACCATGACGTTCCGCTTCGATTCGTTCACGTCATCCACATCGCCGATGAGTCGCGAAATCCTTCCGACCCAAATCCATCCAGAACGAGTACGCCGAAACCTGCTTGCATGCTGCGTGTTCGGCGGTGGCCGCGACCGGCATTCCTGTCCAGGTCGACATCGCGATGCTAAGTGGACAGATCGATTCCACGCTCATCGAGGAGCCGAGAGGCGCAACACTCATCTGCCTCGGGTCCACAGGCATAGGCCGAATAGGCGCTGCGGTGACCGGTTCTCACGCGGCGTTCCCTCGCTGGTATGGGGGCTCGCTTCAGCCGCGCTTGTAGAAGGCGCGGACGGCGTCGATGGTGTCGGCTTCGGCCGGACTCTTGTCATGCCGGTAACGAAGGACCCGGGCGAACCGCAGCGCCACGCCGCCGGGGTAGCGTGTCGAGCCCTGCACTCCGTCGAAAGCGATTTCCACGACCTGCTCCGGCCGTACCGTCACCACGTAGCCGTCCGTGGCGCCCACGGCCAGCTCCTGGAAGCGAACGGTCTGCCAGTCCAGCATCGCGTCGGTCATACCCTTGAACGTCTTGCCCAACATCACGTAGCCGCCGGTGGCCGGATCGACGGGCGCCCAGGTGAATATTCGACAGCTTCCCAAGACGGCGCCCCGATCCCCATTCCACCGCGAGCACCACCAGGTCCAGGGTGTGAACCGGCTTCACCTTGAGCCAACCGGCCCCGCGGCGGCCCGCCTCATACGGCGCGGTCAGCGACTTAGCCATGACGCCCTCGTGCCCGGCGGCCAGCGTCGCATCCAGGAAGTCGCCGGCGGCAGCCGGATCCGACGTGATCAGCCGATCGACCCGATTCTGCGCGGGCACGATGTCGTCCAGGGCCGCGGTGCGCTCGCTGGTAGGCGCGTCGAGCAGGTCGATGCCGTCGCGGTGCAGGATGTCGAAGAAGAAGACCGAAAGCGGCTGGGCGGCGCGGGCGGCCGCGACGTCGACCGACCGGCCGAAGCGCGACGCGGTGACCTGGAAGGGCTGTGGCCGGCCGTCCGGGCGCAGCGCGATCGCCTCGCCGTCGGCGATCAGCTCGCGCACCGGCAGCGCCAGGGTCGCCTCGACCACCTCGGGCAGTCGCGCGGTGACGTCGTCGAGGCTTCGGGTGTAGACGGTGACCTGATCGCCCGCTCGGTGTATCTGCACTCGGGCGCCGTCCAGCTTCGCCTCGAAAACCCCTGTGCCGCCGAGCTTTTCCAGGGCTTCTTCGACGCCTCCAGGCAGTCTGCGCGAGCATCGGGCCAACCGGCCGGCCCACCTGCAGGGTGAACGCGTCCATCGCCGCCGCACCGCCGGTCAGGGCCGCGGCTGCGACTGCCGGCAGTGCGCCGCCGAGCATCGCCGCCCGCCGCACGGTGGCGGCGGGAATCTGCGTTGCCGCGGCGACCGCATCGGCCATCACACCGGCCAGCGCGCCCTGGCGGAGTTCTCCGGCGAGTAGGTGCCGCAGAAATGTCTGCTCGACGTCGGTTGCGGACGCGAACAATCCGGCGACGAGCTCGGCGCGTCGCGCCTGCGAGCCCTTGCCCGACACCGCGCCGATCGTTGACAGCGTGGTGTCGACGCCGAGGACGGTCAGGCTGGGTTGCGCCGCGGCGGGCGGCGGCGAGCGCAATGCCGCCCAACCCACACCGATTTGGCGCTGCGGCAGGTCGCCGGACAGCCATGCCACGACGATCGCGACCAGTGCGGGATCGGACTTGGCCTGGCTCAGCAACTCGGCGATCCGCGCGATCTTGGCCCGTCGCGACGCCGAGCCACCCACGTCAACCGAGGTCGTCGCCACGTCGATCAGCAGCACAACCCACCTTTACACGCCTGACCGACAACGTCACGCGCCGCCGCGATAACCTGCAGCTAACGCGCGGGCACTGCCCGAACAAACAAGGAGGTTTGGATGGAGATCAACGGCAAGAAGGTCATCGTGATCGGGGGCGCCTCGGGCATGGGCCGCGCCAGCGCCGAGTTGCTGCACGCCCGCGGCGCCAGCGTCGCGATCTTTGACCGCGAAGGGTCAGACGGCAAGGAGGTGGCGGCCGGCATCGGTGGTGACTTCTACCCGGTGGACGTCACCGACTTCGCCGGCACCGAGGAAACGTTGAAGACCGCGGTCGACAAGCTCGGCGGCCTGCACGTCACGGTGACCACGGCCGGTGGCGGCATCGCGAAGCGGACCATGTCGAAAACAGGCCCGCACGATCTCGAGTCCTTCCAGTCGGTCATCGATCTGAACCTCATCGCCTCGTTCAATATCAGCCGGCTGGCGGCCAGCTACATGAGCCAGAACGAGCCCGAGGACGAGGAGCGCGGCGTCATCATCAACACCGCGTCGATCGCGGCGTTCGAGGGCCAGATCGGGCAGGTCGCCTACACCGCGGCCAAAGCCGGAATCGCCGGCATGTGCCTGACCATGGCACGCGACCTCGGGTCGCTGGGCATCCGCGTATTGGCCATCGCGCCAAGCCTGTTCGCGACGGGGTTGACCAAGGGCATTCCGGACGAATTCGCCACCGCGCTGACCAAAGACGCGGCCTTCCCGAAGCGGCTGGGCCGCCCGGAGGAGTACGCCAAGCTGGTCGCGGCCATCGTCGACAACCCGATGCTGAACGGCCAGTGCCTGCGGCTGGACGCCGGCCAGCGGTTCGCGCCCAAGTGACGAGCTAGTCGTCATCCGCGAGCCGGACCATGGCGCTACCCGTCGCGGTCGGAACCAGATCGCGAGCCCTGGCTCTGCCCCGCGCCCGGCTTCTATTTCGCGTCCCGACCGACCACCCGGTTGGGAGGCCGGCGGATTTAAGTACACTCTTTCCCACCGGCCATCGGCGTCCTAGAGGAAGGCCCTGCCATGGGTATCGCACTGACCGACGACCACCGCGAACTCGCCGAGGTAGCCCGCGGGTTTCTCGCCTCGCAGAAGGCCCGCGCAGCCGCGCGGTCGCTGCTGGATGCGCCGGAGGAGGGCCTGCCGCCGTTCTGGCAGGGCCTCGTCGAACTCGGCTGGCTGGGCCTGCATATCGACGAGGAACACGGCGGTTCGGGATACGGGCTGCCCGAGCTCGTCGTCGTCATCGACGAACTCGGTCGTGCAGCAGCGCCGGGGCCATTCGTACCGACCGTCATCGCCTCTGCCGTGATCGCCAAAGACGGCTCCGCTGAGCAGAAGTCGCGGCTGCTGCCGGGCCTGATCGACGGAACCGTCACCGCGGGCATCGGTCTGGGCGGCAACGTCAGCCTGAGCAATGGCGTGGCCGACGGTGACGCCGGCATCGTGCTCGGCGCGGGCCTCGGTGACCTGCTGCTGATCGCGGCCGGTGACGACGTGCTGGTAGTCGAGCGCGGCCGCTCCGGCGTCTCCGTCGAGGTGCCGGAGAACTTGGACCCGACCCGGCGCTCCGGACGTGTCCGGCTGGAGAAGGTCAGCGTCAGCGACGACGACATCCTGGCGGGAGCGCACGACTCGGCGCTGGCGCGCGCCCGGACGCTGCTGGCGGCCGAGGCGGTCGGCGGGGCTGCCGACTGCGTCGACTCCGCTGTCGAATACGCCAAGGTGCGCCAGCAGTTCGGCCGCACCATCGCCACGTTCCAGGCCATCAAGCACCACTGCGCGAACATGCTGGTGGCCAGCGAGTCGGCGATCGCCGCAGTGTGGGACGCGTCCCGCGCGGACTCCGAAGACGAGGACCAGTTCCGGCTCGCGGCGGCTTCGGCTGCCGCACTGGCGTTTCCGGCGTATGCGCGCAACTCGGAACTGAACATTCAGGTGCACGGCGGTATCGGTTTCACCTGGGAGCACGACGCGCATCTGCACCTGCGCCGCGCGCTGGTGACCACCGCACTGTTCGGCGGCGACGCACCGGCGCGCGATGTGTTCGAGCGCACCGCCGCGGGTGTCGCGCGGGAGAACAGCCTGGATCTGCCGCCCGAGGCCGAGGAAATGCGGGCCCGGATTCATGCAGATGTCGCCGAGCTCGCCGGATTGGACAAGCAGGCCCAGCGCGACAAGCTGATCGAGACCGGCTACGTGATGCCGCATTGGCCCAAGCCGTGGGGACTGGCCGCAGATGCGGTGGAGCAGTTGGTCATCGAGGAGGAGTTTCGCGCCGCGGGCATCAAACGCACTGACTACGGCATCACCGCCTGGGTGATCCTGACCCTGGTCCAGCACGGAACACCGTGGCAGATCGAGAGATTCGTCGAAAAGGCATTGCGCAAAGACGAAGTCTGGTGCCAGCTGTTCTCGGAGCCCGACGCGGGCTCGGACGCGGCGTCGATCAAGACCAAGGCCACCCGGGTGGACGGCGGCTGGAAGATCAACGGCCAGAAGGTGTGGACCAGCGGGGCGCACTACTGCGCGCGCGGGCTGGCCACCGTGCGCACCGACCCGGAGGCGCCCAAGCACGCCGGCATCACCACGGTGATCGTGGACATGAACGCCCCTGAGGTCGAGGTGCGTCCGCTGCGCCAGATCACCGGCGGATCGGACTTCAACGAGGTGTTCTTCAACGATTTGTTCGTGCCTGACGAGGATGTGGTCGGTGAACCCAACACCGGCTGGACGGTGGCGAGGGCGACGCTGGGCAACGAGCGGGTCAGCATCGGCGGCAGCGGATCCTTCTACGCGGGTTTGGCCACGCAACTGGTTCAACAGGTCAAGGATCAGCCGGATCGGTTGGCGGGCGGGCAAATTCGGGTGGGGTCGTACCTCGCCGAGGAGAATGCCCTGCGGCTGCTGAATTTGCGCCGCATCGCGCGCAGTGTCGAAGGAGCGGGCCCGGGGCCGGAGGGCAACGTCACCAAGCTGAAACTGGCCGACCACATGATCGAGGGCGCGCGCGATCACGGCCGCTCTGGCTGGGCCCCGAAGTCGCGCTGCTCGACGGTGACGGCGCGCTGGCGGGCCGATTGGTGATGAGCGCGCGAGCCATGGCCATCGCCGGCGGCACCTCCGAGGTCACCCGCAATCAGATCGCGGAGCGGATCCTGGGCATGCCGCGCGACCCGCTGATCAACTGACGCAGCGCTCAGGCCGGACGGGGGACCGCAGCCGCCCGCGACTGGCCGAGCCAGCCCGGCACGGCCCGGCGGGCGTCTCAGTGGCCCCGTGGATGGTGACGTTGCCGTTCAGCATCGCCCTCGACCATGACAGGTCTCCGCGCCAGATCTGGGTCAGGGTGAGCAGGCTGGCCTCGACGGTGGCCGCCACCTCGTAGCCGGGGTCGAAATCGCAGACGTCGGGCACACCCTCGGCGACCATCAGCCACCAGTGAGCGGCCTTGCGGTCCGCTCCGGACAATCGGAACGCCACGACGGTTCGCGCCCGCGGCCACGCATCGACGGAAATCGTGCGCCGGATATCCCACATCAGCAGGTGCGGGTCGAGGTCGCCGTCGCCTAGTTCACCTATCCAGCGAATTCCCCACGCGCCGAGTGCCTCCACCACGCCCGCGAGTTCCTGACCGCACGGCGTCAGCGAATAAGAGGTGCGACCGTCGACCTCGCTGCGTTCGACGACACCCGCACGGGACAGCGACTTGAGTCGCTTGGATAACAGCGCCGGTGACATCTTCGGCAGCCCACGCCGTAGGTCGTTGAAGTGCACGCTGCCCCGCAGCAATTCACTCACAACGAGCAACGTCCACCGCTCGTCGAGCAACTCCATCGCCTTCGCGATGGGACAGAACTGGCCGTACGTCGACATACTGTCCAGTAGATCGCTTGGCAGCGGAATTGACTAGTACAGATTGTGAACCTCGCTGGATTCAAATCCGGCACTAGAAGGGTTCGGGCGTCAAGCGCGACGATTGTGGGGCGAATCTCGAAGAAGGGCGACTGAGAATGACCACCAGAATTGACGCTGACGTGGTGACGGCCGATCACGGGCTCGAAAGCAAGCACCGCGCATTGTGGGCGATGGGCGACTACACCGCAGTGGCAACCGAAGTGGTGTCACCGCTCGGCCCGGTACTGGTACAGGCGAGCGGGATCGCTGCTGGCGACCGGGTGCTCGACGTCGCCGCCGGGGCGGGCAACGCGGCGATCCCCGCCGCGCTCACCGGTGCGGAGGTGATCGCCAGCGATCTGGTCCCGGAACTGCTGGAGCGCGGTGCAGCGCTGGCCCGGGCCCGGGGCGTCGACCTGCAGTGGCGTGAAGCCAATGCCGAGGCGCTGCCGTTCGGCGTCGACGAGTTCGACGCGGTGCTCTCCTGCATCGGGGTGATGTTCGTCCCGCACCATCAGCGCGCGGCCGACGAATTGGTCCGGGTCTGCCGCCCAGGCGGGACGATCGGGCTGATCAGCTGGACGCCAGAAGGCTTTATCGGTCAGATGTTCGCGACGATGAAGCCTTACGTGGCGGCGCCGCCGGCCGGTGTGCAGCCGCCGCCGAAGTGGGGCTGCGAAGACTATGTGCGCGGTCTGCTGGGGAATGGCGTCACCGACTTCGACCGCGCGACGCCGCGTGCTGAGCGTGGACCGATTTGCCGACGGTGCAGCGTTCCGCGACTTTTTCAAAACCTATTACGGGCCGACGATTTCGGCGTACCGGGGCATCGCGGGCGAGCCGGACCGGGCCGCAGCGCTGGACGCTGAGCTGGCCGAACTGGCCGACCGATATCTGGCCGGTTCCTCGACGATGGAGTGGGAGTACCTGCTGGTCACCGCGCGCAAGCGCTGATAGCGATCAAGCCGGCGCGAAGCGTGCTGCGCCACCCGGGCCGGGCTCCGGCAGGGCCTCGACACGCATCCCGCATCTCACTGAATCAGGTTCGCAGTCAACGATATTGGCTGCCACCCGAAGTCCGCTCTGCTCGGCGAGCTCGACGAGGGCGATGACGTACGGCGTCGGGATCTCCGGGTTGAAGGCGTGATAGTTGACCGTGTAGGTGAATACGGTGCCCTGCCCCGACACCGGTCGCGCGACCAGTGGGCCACCGCAGTCGCGGCATTGGCCGGCCGCGGGATGGACCCAGCGCGCGCAGTTCTCGCAGTGCTCGATAAGCAGCTGAGACGTCGCCTCGGTTGACACGGGCAATACAGTACACTCAATTGCCTCGGGTTGGTGGGCAGCGGGTTGGTTCTAACGGACGGCGCAGATGAGCTACTTCGAAAAAGACGCGATCATTTCCGGCATCGGTATTTCCCGAATCGGCCGTCGCACCGGCATTCCCGGGCTGGACCTCACGATGGAATCGGTTCGGGCCGCCATCGACGACGCCGGCCTGGCTCCCAGTGATATCGACGGAATCGCCACCCTGGGCGACACTCCCGCTGCCGAGGTCAACGCGGCGCTGCAGATCGATGCCGCGGATTGCGGGACGGGGTTCAGCACTGGCGGTCTGCTGAACCCGGTGATCTCGGCGTGCCGCGCGGTCTCCGAGGGTCATGCGCGGCACGTGATCATCTATCGGACGATCCAGATGCTGGGCGGCACAGTCCCGGTGAAGCAGGACGAGAACGCGCCCGCTCCGCCGCTGGCGAGGATGTTCGACACGCCGGAAGGCGAGACGCCACCGGTCGTCGGCCCGATGGACGATGTCAAGGATCTGGTTGCCGCGCAAGCGTATTCCGCCGCGAACTGGCTGGCGCTGACGTGTCGGCGGCACATGGAGTTGTACGGAACCACCAAAGAGCAGCTGGGCTGGCTGGCGGTGAACAGCCGGCGTAACGCGGCGCTGAACCCCCGCGCGGTGTACCGGGATCCGATGACCATGGCGGACTATCTGGCCGCGCGACCGGTATCCACGCCGTTCGGGTTGCTGGACTGCGACGTACCGATCGACGGCTCGATCGCGGTGGTGGTGTCGGCGGCCGGCTATGCCGGCGACTGCCCGCATCGGGCGGTGAAGGTGGAGGCGGTCGGGGGCAGCAATGGCGCGGGCGGCTGGTTTCACCGCGCCGACTATCCGAAGATGGCCTCGGCAGATGCGGCGGCTCAGATGTGGTCGCGGACCGATCTGACGCCCGCCGACCTGAACCTTGCCGAGCTGTACGACGGGTTCACCTTCCTCACCTTCGCCTGGCTGGAAGCGCTGGGCATCTGCGGTGACGGCGAGGCCGGTCCGTTCGTCGAGGGGGCCGAGCGGATCGCCCTGACCGGCGCGCTGCCGTTGAACACCTACGGCGGCCAGCTCTCAGCGGGCCGCATGCATGGCTATTGGCTGCTGCACGAGGCCTGTCTGCAGTTGCGGGGCGAGGCGGGAGAGCGCCAGGTGTCCAGCCGGCCCGAGGTCGCGGTGGCTGCGGTGGGCGGCGGCCCGATCGCCGGATGCATGTTGCTGACATGCTGAGTTACCTTGTGCGAGCGTGCAATTGAGTCCTGAAGCTCTTCTGCATGCCGGAGCCGGTACCGCTCCCGGGCGCCGGCCCGATAAGCGAGCTTCGCAGATTGCGCGTCGTATCGAGGCCGACATCATCCGGCGTGGCTGGCCGGTCGGGCAGTCGCTGGGGTCTGAGCAGGCGCTGCAACAGCGTTACCGGGTGAGCCGGTCGGTGCTGCGGGAAGCCGTCCGACTAGTCGAGCATCACCAGGTCGCGCGTATGCGTCGTGGACCCAATGGCGGGTTGCTGGTGTGCGAGCCCGATGCGGCCCCGGCCACCCACGCCATCATCATCTATCTGGAATACCTGGGCACCACGATCGCCGACCTGCTGGATGCACGGCTGCTGTTGGAGCCGTTGGCCGCATCGCGTGCGGCGGAGCAGATCGACGAAGCGGGCATCGACCGGCTGCGCGCCGTACTGCGCGCCGAGCAAGACCGTAAGCCCGACCCGACGGCACCGAGTGACGAGTTCCACGCCGTGCTGGCCGAGCAGTCCAAAAACCCTGTCCTGCAATTGTTTATCGATATCCTCATGCGTTTGACAGTTCGGTATGCCGAAGATTCGCGGCTGAACTCCGCCACCGACGCGCTCGAGGCTATCGGCCACCGGCACCGCGAACACTCGGCCATCGTCGCCGCGGTCACCGCCGGCGACACCGCGCGTGCCATGACACTGAGCGAACGCCATGCGGAGTCGGTGACCACATGGCTGCAAAACCATCACCACCCCGGTAGCCGTGCGCGCACGCGGTCCGGATCCAGCCGCGAAGCGCCACAGGGCAAGCTCGCCGAAGTGTTGGCCGCCGCGATCCGCGACGACATCGCCAGCAGCGGCTGGCAGGTGGGGGAGGTTTTCGGATCCGAGGTGGCGCTGCTGGAACGCTATCGGGTGAGCCGGTCCGTGCTGCGAGAAGCCGTGCGGCTGTTGGAATATCACGCCGTTGCTACCACGCGGCGCGGGCCCGGCGGCGGGCTGGTGGTGGCAGAACCCCAGGCGCAGGCCAGCATTGACACCATCGCGCTATATCTCCAGTACCGCCAGCCTCGTCGCGAAGACCTGACGCTGATTCGCGACGCCATCGAGATCGACAATGTCGCCGAAGTCGTCCAACGGCGCGATTCATCCGAGGTGCGTGACTTTCTCGACAGGCACCGGTTGCTGATCGAAGAAGCCGGTGACGACCCCCGCAAGGCGGGCGTCGAGGAGTTCCTATTCCATACCGGGCTGGCGACGCTGGCCGGTAACGCCGTGCTTGAGTTGTTCCTGCGGATCCTTGTCGAGCTTTCCCGCCGGCACTGGGCAAGCACCGGGCAGCCGATCCCGAGCCACGGCGATCTCGTCGATGTACGACACGCTCATCTGCGGATCATTGAGGCGATCGCGCAGGGCGACGACAGCCTGGCCCGTCACCGCACCCGGCGTCACTTGGACGCGGCCGCGTCCTGGTGGCTGTAACCGTGCGCCGATAAATGAAGTTGCGCCGTCGGCTCATCTGCGTCTACCCTCGGCGATCGTGCAACATCTTCTCGTAGTAGCCAGCACCCGCAGCGGGGTCTGATCCAGACCGACCCCCCGCTGTGGGTCGGAAGCTACTACCCGTCGGTCACTCCTTCAGACCAGAGAAGACCGGCACATGACAATCACCTCCGCTCCATCCGAATCGTCAGCCATGCGTTTTGACGGCATTGCGCTACCTCGGGGACTTCGGGAAGACGCCGACACCATGTCGTGGAGCACGTTCACCGCCACCTATGCGCCGAGCGCCGGGCCGTTGCGGCTAGGGCCACTGGCACTGCACTGACACCAATCGTCGGGCGACCCGACTGGGAACCAGAACGTTCCAGGCCACGCTGGCGCTTGGCGATCGCATCGAAACCGCCACCGCCACCGCGACCGGCCCGGTCGCGGCGCTGACCGCAATGCTCTACGAGCATGGCGTCTCGGTCGAGATGCTGCGGTTCCATCAGCTGCAGTCAGACGACACGACCGCGACGTTCATCCAGGGCACCGACGGTTGCCGGGCCGAGTGGGCGATGGGCTGCTCGGAGGATCCGACCGCAGTCCGCCTTGTCGGCGATCATCGCCTGCGCGAACCGGCTCTACGGCGAGAACCGCTAAAGCGGCCGCAACACGATCGGCATACCGTCCATCGGTATCGGCATGCCGCCGTAGTCCCATTTCGCCTGGTAGCCCGGGCGCGGCAACTCAAGCCGGTAGCGGCGCAGCAGCCGGTGCAGGATTATCTTGATCTCCAGCTGGCCGAACGTCATCCCGATGCACTTGTGCGCGCCGCCGCCGAACGGCGTGAACGCATAGCGATGCCGCTTGTGCTCGCTGCGCGGCTCGGTGAACCGGTCGGGATCGAATTTCAGCGGATCCGTCCAAATCTCCGGCAGGCGATGGTTCATCCCCGGGTACGCGATGACGTTCGTGCCCGCCGGCAGGTAGTAGCCCAGCAACTCGGTGTCGCGCACGGTCCGGCGCATCCCCCACTGCACCGGTGTCACCAGCCGGATCGCCTCGTTCATCACCAAATCGAGCGACTCCAGCTTCTCCAGTGACTCGATGTCCAACGGACCGTCACCGAGCCGATCGGATTCATCGCGGCAGCGTTCCTGCCACTCGGGGTTGGCGGCCAGGTGGTAGGCCATCGTCGTCGAGGTCGATGTCGAGGTGTCATGCGCGGCCATCATCAGGAAGATCATGTGGTTGACGATGTCCTCGTCGGAGAAGCTGTTGCCGTCCTCGTCCTCGGTGTGGCACAGGACAGTGAGTAGATCGCTGCCCTCCTTGCCGCGGCGCTCCTTGACCCGCTCACGGAAGTAGTTCTCCAGCAGCTCACGGGCCTGCAGACCGCGCCACCAGGTAAACGGCGGCACGCTGGTGCGGATGACCGCGTTTCCGGCGCGGGTGGTGATGGTGAAGGCCTTGTTCACCTTGGTGACCAGTTCATGGTCCGTACCGGGTTCGTGACCCATGAACACCATCGACGCGATGTCGAGGGTGAGCTCCTTCATTGCCGGGTAGAGCAGAAAACGCGGATCGTTGGCCACCCAGTCGTTGGTCACCACCTGCGAGACGACGTGGTCCATCTGCTCGACGTAGCCCACCAGCCGGGAGCGGACGAACGCTTCCTGCATGATCCGCCGATGGAACATGTGCTCTTCGAAGTCGAGCAGCATCAGGCCACGGTTGAAGAACGGGCCGATCACCGGCACCCAGCCCTGCTGGGAGTAGTCCTTGTTGCGGTTGGAGTAGACGACCTGGGCTGCGTCGGGGCCCAGCGCCGCGACGCCCGGCAGGACCGGTGAGTCACCGAATATGACCGGACCCTTGGTTTGGTACAGGAATGCAGGTAGTCCGGTCCGCCCCGCATCATCTCGATGAGGTGGCCGACGACCGGCAGGCCACGATCGCCCATGACCGGCTTGAGTCCGCTGCCCGGCGGCGGATCCGCCAGCTTCCGCGGGGTCCAGTTGGTGTTCAGCAGCCGCTGTTCGAACGCAGCCGCATGCCGGGAAAATTGTTGATTGACGGGGTCAGCCGGCGCTTGGCCTGATCGAGCAAGTACTCGGGGGTGCTGATGGTAGTCAGCCATTGACACTCCTTCTGTGGGGCGCGCAGAGGCTGGATCGACTGTGTGGCAGACGTCACCAACTGACATCCTCAGATGAAACTTGACGGCTGTCAAGTTTCACTTTGAGCGTGGCGTTTCCTTTTGCGCGTGGCGTAGTGCAAGGTCGAAGGGTGCGCATCGAGCAGGGGGCCGACCGGGTGGCCGAGCAGCCACCGGTCGTGCCGGTTCCGCGGCGGCGGGGTGATCGGCAGCGACATGCCATCGTGCAAGCGGTGCGCCAGTTGCTGGAGGAGAAGCCGTTCGCGCAGTTGTCGGTGAGCACGATCAGCGATCGTGCAGGCGTGGCCCGGTCGGGGTTCTACTTCTATTTCGACTCCAAGTACGCCGTGCTGGCGCAGATCCTCGCCGACGCGACACACGAACTCGAGGAGCTGACCGAGTATTTCGCGCCGCGCGGGGCTGACGAATCGCCGGCGGCGTTCGCCAAGCGGATGGTGGGAAGTGCCGCGGCGGTGTATGCGCACAACGACCCGGTGATGTCGGCGTGCAACGCCGCGCGCAACACCGACGCCGAAATCCGGGACCTGCTCGACCAGCAGGTCGAAGGCGTGGTGCAGCAGATCATCGGCATCGTCAACGACGAGCTGCGAGCCGGCACCGCCCACCCCATCAGCGACGACATTCCGACGTTGGTCCGCACGCTGTCGGTCACCACCGCGCAGATGCTGTCCGGCGACACGGCTTTCCTGGGCGACGACGGAGACGTCCAGCGCGGCGTGCGGGTGCTCGAGGCGTTGTGGCTCAACGCGCTGTGGGGCGGTTCGCCGCAGACCTAGCGTTACCGCGCCTGGCGACGATGCGGCCCGCGGAGCGGGGTGTGGACGGTGCAGGGGGGGCGGGCCACTAGGCCCGTATCGTCAGTGCCCATGGGGAAGACGACGTTCGCGGGTAAACGGTGCTTGGTCACCGGGGCGGCCAGCGGCATCGGCCGGGCGACGGCATTACGGCTAGCCGGCCAAGGCGCCGAGCTGTACCTGACCGACCGCAACGCCGATGGTCTGGCGCAGACGGTGGCCGATGCTCGCGCGCTGGGTGCACGGGTCCCCGAGCACCGGGCGCTGGATGTCGCCAACTATGACGAGGTCGCCGCGTTCGCCGACGAGATTCACGCCAAGCACCCGAGCATGGACGTCGTGATGAACATCGCCGGGGTGTCGGCGTGGGGGACGGTCGACCGGCTGAGCCACGAGCAGTGGGACAAGATGATCTCGATCAACCTGATGGGCCCGATCCACGTCATCGAAAACTTCGTGCCGCCGATGGTGGCGGCGCGCCGCGGCGGTCATCTGGTCAACGTGTCCTCGGCGGCGGGGCTGATCGGATTGCCCTGGCACGCCGCTTACAGCGCCAGCAAATTCGGGCTACGCGGACTCTCCGAAGTGCTGCGCTTCGACCTGGCCCGATACCGCATCGGGGTTTCGGTGGCGGTGCCGGGTGCGGTCCGAACCCCGCTGGTCGACACCGTCGAGATCGCCGGCGTCGACCGCGACGACCCGCAGGTGAGCCGCTGGGTCGGCCGGTTCAGCGGGCATGCGGTATCGCCGGAAAAGGCCGCCGACAAGATTCTGTCCGGTGTCACCCGAAACCGGTTCCTGATCTACACCTCGGCGGACATCCGCGCGTTGTACGCGTTCAAACGTGTTGCGTGGTGGCCCTATAGCGTCGCGATGCGGCGAGTGAACGTGATTTTCTCGCGGGCACTCAAGCCCGCTCCGGTAGTACCCCGGGTGAGCTAGTCCGGCATCTGCAGTTCCAGCCGAACCCCGAGCAGTCGTACCGGGCGGTCTAGCTCGAACAGGTCCAGAACCCGTAGCGCGGCCGCGACGATCACGTCGGCGTCGGTTGTAGCCTCGTCGAGTTTGCGAATCTTCGTTCGGGTGTAGAACGTGGCGGTGCGCACGGTCACCGCCACCCGGGTGACGATGCGCGCCGCTGCCACCACCTCATCGAGTGCGCGCTTTGCCAATTCGGTTACCGCCGAATCCATTTCGGCCCGGTCGGTAAGGTCGTGCGGGAAGGTGACGACGTGGCTGCGCGAGCGGGGCACCCACGGCTCGGAGCTGACCGTATCGTCACCGCCGCCGTTGGCCAGCAGCAACAACCACAGCCCGGTTCGGGGGCCGAACGTCGATGTCAGCAGCTCGGCATCGGCGTGCGCCAATTGCCATACCGTTGCGATATCAAGCGTGGCAAGCTTTTTCGTCGTCTTCGGCCCGACGCCCCAGAGCGCGTCGACGGGTCGTTCGCCCATCACGTCCATCCAGTTCGATTCGGTGAGGCTGTACACGCCGGCCGGTTTCGCGAATCCCGTGGCGACCTTGGCGCGCTGTTTGTTGTCGCTGATACCCACCGAGCACGACAGGCCCGTCGTCGAGGAGATGACGGCGCGGACCTGCTCGGCGAGCTCGCCGGGGTCGTCGACGTCGGCGCCGAGATATGCCTCGTCCCAGCCCCAGACCTCCAGCGGATGGCCCAGGTCGCGCAGCAGTGCCATCACCTGCTCAGAGGCTGCGTCATACGCCTCGGGGTCCGACGGCAAGAAGGTCGCCTCAGGGCAGCGCCGGGCCGCGGTGCGCAACGGCATCCCCGCGTGGACACCGAATTCGCGGGCTTCGTACGACGCACAGGTGACGACCTTGCGGGCTTCGGTCGGGTCGCCGCTGCCTCCGACAATGACTGGCAGCCCGACTAATTCGGGGTGACGCCCCAGTTCGACCGACGCCAGAAACTGGTCGAGGTCGACGTGCAGGATCCAGCGCGGCTTCAACTTCCGCAAAGCTTGCGCGCCAGGCTTTCCCACGCATCGCCCAGTGCCCGCAGCGATTGGTCACGTTCCGTCAGCTGGTATTCGACGTAGTCTGCTTCCAACAGCGCCAGCAGGGCATCGGTTTGGCTATCGAGGTCGCCGGTGGTGCCGGCCGAGGCCAGCAGCATCCGTACATGGGTGCGCAGCACCATCGCCGCCGCGCCGTAGCGTGACTGCGGATCGCGACTGGCGGCCGCCAGCAATTCGTGGTGGGTGTGCGCGAAGCGCAGCCGGGCGCGGCCGAAGGCCACCAGTCGATCCAGCGGCGGTGCATCAGGACCCAGCGGAGCAGGACCGAACATGAACGCTTGCTGGTTGATCTTCTCGTCCTCGTCGAGCAGCACCATCATCAAGCCGGCCCGGCTGCCGAAGCGCCGGAAAACCGTGCCTTTGCCGACGCCGGCAGCCGCGGCGATGTCGTCCATGGTGACCGCGTCGGCGCCACGATCGGCGATCAGCTTCCGCGCCGCATCCAGTAACAGTGCGCGGTTGCGCGCGGCGTCGCCGCGCTCGTGCGGCACGGAAACAGGCAGGTCGCGGACCGGGTCGGCGGCGCTCACAAAATTACTGTAGCGTCACCGGAACAAAGCGGACCAGGGTCCGGTTAGATCATGCAAGGATGTACACCAATACCGAAGGGAAGACGTTCATGCCGGACATCAAGGTGCTGGCGCTGGTAGGAAGCTTGCGCGCGGCGTCGATCAACCGTCAGATCGCCGAACTGGCCACCGAGGCGGCCCCGGACGGCGTTGCCGTCACGATCTTTGAAGGTCTCGGTGACCTGCCGTTCTACAACGAGGACATCGACAATGACGCCGACGTGCCGGCCGCGGTGACCGCGCTGCGGGCCGTAGCGGCCGAAGCCGACGCAACTCTGGTGGTGACCCCGGAATACAACGGCAGTATCCCGGCGGTGATCAAGAACGCGATCGACTGGCTGTCCCGGCCGTTCGGCAACAGCGCGCTCAAGGGCAAGCCGTTGGCCGTGATCGGCGGAGCTTACGGCCAATACGGTGGCGTCTGGGCGCACGACGAGACCCGCAAGTCGTTCGGGATTGCCGGCCCGCGCGTCGTGGAGTCGATCAAGCTGTCGGTGCCGTTCAAAACGCTGAATGGCCAGCACCCGCGCGAGCATGCCGAAGTGGCCGCCAACGTGCGCGACGCGGTCGGCAAACTGGCCGCCGAAGTCAGCTAGTTTCTCCAAAGCGCCCCAGCGGTAGCACGCCGCTGGGGCGCTTTGCTGGGCGCACGCGGACGGCACGTCTTGTCGGTGCCGGGTGGTAAACCTTTCCATACACCAACGCGAGACCACTTTGTGATCTGCGACACGCCGAAGGGGCTTCGACGGTAGGGCTTACGACCAGGGAATTTCATGAATGTTTTTCAGAACATCTTGTATCTCTACCCACGAGCACCCACTAGGTGTAGTGTTTCCGAGACCGACAGACCCCAGGTTTACCTGGTCGGTCGGGACGCACCAGCCGGCATCGAGCGCCGGTTGAAGCGGACCGGCGAGACGGGAATTCTGAGGCGCGGCGGCTCGCTGAACATCAATACATATGCAGTAACCGAGTAGTTGCCAGTCTTGTCTTGTTTCCACGTCGACAGAGGGGTCGTACCGCGATGAGCGTCACCGTTTACACCAAGCCGGCCTGCGTGCAGTGCAACGCCACCTACAAGGCGCTGGACAAGCAAGGCATCGCCTACGAGAAGGTCGACATCACACTGGACTCCGAGGCACGTGACTACGTGATGGCCCTGGGTTACCTGCAGGCGCCGGTCGTCGTGGCCGGAAACGAGCACTGGTCGGGTTTCCGTCCGGACCGGATCAAAGGGCTCGCCGGAGCCGTGCTGAGCGCGTAACCGGCAGACGGCGCAGTTAGAACTAGGGAGGGGATCGCCGTGCCGTCCTCCAGCGTGGTGTATTTCTCCAGTGTCTCGGAGAACACGCACCGCTTCGTGCAGAAGCTGGGTATCCCGGCAACCCGGATACCGCTGCACGGCCGTATCGAGGTAGATCAGCCGTATGTGCTGGTGTTGCCGACCTACGGTGGTGGCAAGGCGACTCCGGACATCAATGACGGTGGCTATGTCCCCAAGCAGGTCATCGCTTTTCTGAACAACGAAAACAATCGATCGTTGATCCGCGGCGTCATCGCCGCGGGCAACAACAACTTCGGGGCAGAGTTCGCCTACGCGGGTGACGTGGTGTCCCGCAAGTGTGGCGTCCCCTACCTGTATCGCTTTGAACTGATGGGAACCCCGGACGACGTGGATGCCGTCCGCGCCGGTCTCGCTGACTTCTGGAAGGAACAGACGTGCCAACAACCGTCGCTGCAGAGCCTGTAACCGCGAGCGCGCATGGATTGCCCGATGAAACGGACTATCACGCGCTGAACGCGATGCTGAATCTGTACGACGCCGACGGCAAGATTCAGTTCGACAAGGACCGCGAAGCCGCTCACCAGTACTTCCTGCAGCATGTCAACCAGAACACGGTGTTCTTCCACAATCAGGACGAGAAGCTCGACTACCTGATCAAGGAGAACTACTACGAGCGTGAGGTCCTCGACGAGTACTCGCGCAACTTCGTCAAGACGCTGCTGGATCGCGCCTACGCCAAGAAGTTCCGGTTTCCGACCTTCCTGGGCGCGTTCAAGTACTACACCTCCTACACGCTGAAAACCTTTGACGGCAAACGGTATCTGGAGCGTTTCGAAGACCGGGTCGTGATGGTCGCGCTGACCTTGGCGGCCGGCGACACCGGGCTGGCCGAGAAGCTCGTCGACGAGATCATCGACGGCCGATTCCAGCCGGCCACGCCGACCTTCCTCAACTCGGGCAAGAAGCAGCGCGGTGAGCCGGTGAGCTGCTTCCTGCTGCGCATCGAAGACAACATGGAGTCGATCGGACGCTCGATCAACTCCGCGCTTCAGCTGTCCAAGCGGGGCGGGGGAGTCGCGTTGCTGCTGAGCAACATTCGCGAGCACGGGGCGCCGATCAAGAACATCGAAAACCAGTCGTCGGGCGTCATCCCGATCATGAAGCTGCTCGAGGACTCGTTCTCCTACGCCAACCAGTTAGGTGCGCGTCAAGGCGCCGGCGCGGTGTACCTGCAAGCCCACCACCCCGACATCTACCGCTTCCTGGACACCAAGCGGGAGAACGCCGACGAGAAAATCCGAATCAAGACGCTGAGCCTGGGCGTGGTGATCCCGGACATCACCTTCGAATTGGCCAAGAACAACGAGGACATGTACCTGTTCTCGCCCTACGACGTCGAACGCGTCTACGGCGTGCCCTTCGCTGACATTTCGGTCACCGAGAAGTACTACGAGATGGTCGACGACGCGCGGATCCGCAAGACCAAGATCAAGGCGCGCGAGTTCTTCCAGACGCTGGCCGAGCTACAGTTCGAGTCGGGCTACCCGTACATCATGTTCGAGGACACGGTGAACCGGGCCAACCCGATCGAGGGCAAGATCACCCACTCCAACCTGTGCTCGGAGATCCTGCAGGTCTCCACGCCGTCGCTATTCAACGACGACTTGTCGTATGCCAAAGTGGGCAAAGACATTTCGTGCAACCTCGGTTCGCTGAACATCGCCAAGACGATGGACTCGCCGGACTTCGCCCAGACCATCGAGGTGGCGATCCGCGCGCTGACCGCGGTCAGCGACCAGACCCACATCTGGTCGGTGCCCTCGATCGAGCAGGGCAACAACGACTCGCACGCGATCGGGCTCGGACAGATGAACCTGCACGGCTACCTGGCCCGCGAACGCGTCTACTACGGGTCCGAAGAGGGCGTCGACTTCACCAACATCTACTTCTACACGGTGCTCTATCACGCGCTGCGCGCCTCGAATCGCATTGCGATCGAGCGTGGTTCGCACTTCAAGGGCTTCGAGAAATCGAAGTATGCCTCCGGTGAGTTCTTCGACAAGTACACCGAGCAGGTCTGGGAACCCAAGACCGACAAGGTGCGTCAGCTTTTCGCCGACGCGAAGATCCGCATTCCGGACCAGGACGACTGGAAGCGGCTGAAGGAGTCGGTGCAGACCCACGGCATCTACAACCAGAACCTGCAGGCGGTGCCGCCGACCGGATCGATCTCCTACATCAACCACTCGACGTCGTCGATCCACCCCGTGGCGTCCAAAATCGAGATCCGCAAGGAAGGCAAGATCGGCCGGGCCTACTACCCGGCGCCGTATCTGACCAACGACAACCTTGAGTACTACCAGGACGCCTACGAAATCGGCTACGAGAAGATCATCGACACCTACGCGGCGGCCACCCAGCATGTCGACCAAGGGCTTTCGCTGACGCTGTTCTTCAAGGACACCGCGACCACCCGCGATGTGAACAAGGCGCAGATCTACGCCTGGCGCAAAGGCATCAAGACGCTGTACTACATCCGGCTGCGGCAGATGGCGCTGGAAGGCACCGAGGTCGAGGGCTGCGTCTCCTGCATGCTGTGACGCCTGGTGTTCCGGTAGCCGGTCTGCCCAGGTCAGCGGCTGCACCGGGGTATGGTGCTTGACGTGGTCCGAATTCCCAGACCCCCGCTGCCGCACGCCGGGCCCAAGCCTGGTGTGAAGGTCGACGCGCGCAGCGAACGCTGGCGCGAGCACCGTAAGAAGGTGCGCGCCGAGATCGTCGAGGCGGCGTTTCGCGCCATCGACCGGCTCGGGCCCGACCTCAGCGTTCGCGAGATCGCCGAGGAAGCCGGCACCGCAAAACCCAAGATCTACCGGCATTTCACCGACAAATCCGATCTGTTTCAGGCCATCGGGGAACGTCTGCGCGACATGCTGTGGGCGGCGGTCTTCCCATCGATCGACTTCGCCACCAACTCGGTCCGCGAGATCATCCATCGCAGCGCCGAGGAATACGTCAGCCTGGTCGACGAACATCCCAACGTGCTGCGCTTCTTCATCCAGGGCCGCTTCCCCGAGCGATCAGAGTCGACGATGCGGACAGTGAACGAAGGCCGCGAGATCACCCTGGCGATGGCGGAAATGTTCAACAACGAGCTGCGCGAGATGGAGCTCGATCCGGCCGCCTTCGAACTCGCGGCGTTCGCCGCCTACGGTTGCGCGGCGGCAGCCACCGACTGGTGGCTCGGTTCGGATGTCGACAGCCCGCGGCGGATGTCCCGCGAACAGTTCGTCGAGCACCTGACCACGATCACGCTCGGCGTGATCTGCGGCACCGCCGAGATGCTCGGCATCAAGCTGGACCCCGACCAGCCCATTCACGACGCGGTGCCGCACAACTCCGCCGCCAGCTAGCATCGGGCGGCGTTGATACCCTCGGTATCGGATATTTGAGAGCCGCGCCGGCGACGATGCTGTGGGGGCATCCCCAGCCGCGAAGCGGCGAGGCGACGAAGCGAGGAGCGGCGCAATGAGTATTGCCGAGTCGACCACCCAAGCATCGGCGCCGCCGATACGCACCCGCGCGGTAATCATCGGGACGGGTTTCGCCGGGCTCGGCATGGCGATCGCGCTGCAACGCCAGGGCGTGGACTTCGTCATCGTGGAGAAAGCCGACGACGTCGGCGGCACCTGGCGGGACAACAGCTACCCCGGTTGCGCGTGCGACGTACCGTCGCACCTGTACTCGTTCTCATTCGAGCCGAAGGCCACCTGGAGCAAGCTGTTCTCCCCGCAACCGGAGATCTGGGACTACCTCAAGGACGTCACCGAAAAGTACGGGCTGCGCCGCTATATCCGATTCGGTCAGAAGGTAAGCCGTGCGCACTGGGATGACAGCGAATACCGCTGGCATGTCTTCACCGAATCGGGAGACGAGTACGTCGCTCAGTTTTTGATCTCCGGCGCGGGCGCACTGCACATCCCGCGGACGCCCGACATCGACGGCATGGACGAATTCCGCGGCCCCGCTTTCCATTCCGCGCAGTGGGACCACAGCGTCGACCTCACCGGCAAGCGGGTAGCGGTCATCGGTACCGGCGCCAGCGCCATCCAGATCGTTCCGGAGTTGGTGCGCCGCGACGCCGGCGTCGCGCAGGTGCAGCTCTACCAGCGCACTCCGCCGTGGGTGGTGCCGCGGCCGAACAGTCTGCTGCCCGACGCGGTGCGCAAGGCCTTCGCGACGGTGCCGGGCCTGAGACTGGCTGTGCGCTCCGGCATCTACTGGGGGCTCGAGGGCCTTGGGTTCGCCATGACACAACGCCCGAGCCTGCTGCGCGCCGTGGAATTGGTCGGCAGGTGGAACATTCGCCGCAACGTGAAGGACAAAGAACTGCGTCGCCGGCTCACCCCGAAATACCGGGCCGGCTGCAAGCGAATCCTGTACGCGGCCAACTACTACCAGGCAGTCGACAACCCGAAGACCACGCTGATCACCGACCGGATCACCCGCATCACCCCCGACGGCATCGTCACCGACGACGGCGTCGAGCACCCCGTCGACGTCATCGTGTACGCCACCGGCTTTCACACCACCGACTCCTACACCTACGTCGATGTGAAGGGTCCGCGCGGCGAGGACCTGGTGGATCGCTGGAACCGTGAGGGAGTCGTGGCGCACCGCGGCATCGCGGTGGCCGACATGCCGAACCTGTTCTTCCTGCTGGGACCCAACACCGGGCTGGGTCACACCTCGGTGGTGTTCATGATCGAGTCGCAGATCCACTACGTCGCCGAGGCGATCGCGGCCGTCGACAAGGCCGGAGCGCAAGCGCTGGCGCCCAGTCGCACCGCGCAGGACCGGTCCAACACCGAATTGCAGAACAAGCTGGCCGGATCGGTGTGGAACACCGGCGGCTGCAGCAGCTGGTATCTGGATGAGCACGGCGTCAACCGGACCCTGTGGAGCGGCATGACGTGGCAGTACTGGCGGGAAACCCGCTCGCTCAAACTCGCCGAATACAAGTTCTTCGGGGTCGGCACCGGCTCGTCGGCGAAGGGCCGGGCAGTCAGCGTCTGAGAAGCTGAATGAACGCTTCCGCGGCCGCGTCGACACCGGCCTCGTCTTCGGTGGCGACAAGATCGAGCAGAAGGCCACGAGTGACGGCCAGCCCGAGGCGTGCCATCGCACCGTCATACGGGACGCCGGCGGTCGCCGCCTCGACCTCGCGCAGCCAGCCGTCGACGGCGCCGGGAACCATTCGGGTAAATGGCTTTTCGCCTTGGGCCGCGCGCGAATAGCACTCGAAGAAGAGGCGTTCCAAGTTGCGCAGTTCGGGGCGTCGAAGATCGGCCCACATGGCGGCGAAGCCGTCGGCCGGGTTCATCGGCAGCTCGGGCACCAGGGCCATCTGGCGAAGCTCGGCTTCCTCGACGATGGCGATCAGCAGCTCTTCTCGAGAACCGAAGTGGTGCAATAGCATTCGGTGACTGGTGCCGACCGCGGCGGCCACGTCGCGCAGCGACCGGTCGCCGATGCCGCCCCTGGCGAATTCCTCAAAGAGCGCCGCGAGCAGCTGTCGGCGCCGACTGCGGTCAGGGGTGCGAACCATTGGCGCGGTGCAGTTGCTCAGACCGGGCCTTGAGTCCTTGGGCTTCGAGTTCGAGAAAGCGCTTGGTCTTCTTGATCATCATCCGCCCGACCAGGGCGCCGAGCAGGCCACGCTGCTCGAGTTGCTGGCGCACCAAGGTCCGGCCACCCGGTTGGGCGATGACATGGTGGCGGGCGCTCACGTTCACGCCGGGGGAGCGTTGCACCCACGTCCAGGACAGGCCAGGGTCGATCTCGGTCACCTTCCAGTTCAACTTCGACATGCCGGGCTGTTTGATCGAGAATCGTTTGCCGACAGCTAAATTGGCTCCGTCGCGCCCGACCAGTGAGGTGACTGAGGCGGTCCAATCGGGCCAGTGCTCGACGTCGCTGAAGACGTCCCATACCAATTGCGCCGGGGCGTCGATCTCGATGCTGTCTTCGGTCAACATGTACCAAATGGTACATAATCCGTCGGGCTTTGACTACGCCCATTTGAGGCCCCGTCCCGGACCGCCGAGAGTGAAATACACGACGGCCGATGGGCGTGTCGCGTCGTGAGATTCACACCCGGCGGAAAAGCGGCTTATCCGACGCGCGCGCCAAGATGTTTGAGGGCCGCCTCGGCGCCGTTCCATCCGGGGATGCCGGTTACCCCGGGGCCGGGGTGCGTGCACTGGCCACACAGGTAGAGCCCGTCGACCGGTGTGGCGAATTTTTCGGCCCCCTCGACAACGCGGCCGGTTCACAGCTGGTTCGACTGAACGCACAATGTCATATCTGACATATTTGCGTCAATGGTGACATTTGGTGTCTGCTTACAGCGTGGAATCTCGTAGCCAGCGGACTCGTCAGGCCTTGTTACAGGCGGCGATGAAGCGCTTTGTCGCCGACGGCGTGCACCAAACCAGCGTGTCCGATATTGCCGCCGACGTCGGGGTGACCGAGCGAACCTTCTACCGGCATTTCCCGTCCAAGCACGCCGTGATCTTTGCCGACTACGACATCGGCTTCGAATGGTTCGCCCGGGCGTTGGCGCTACGCCCGCACGGGGAACCCATCGCCGCGTCGGTGCGAAAAGCAGTGGACGCGTTCCCTTTTGACTTCGCGATGGTCCGCGAAGCGGCGACCATCCGGTCGCGCGACTTAGATCAGGAGATCATCAGCAGCCACATCCGGCGGATGCGGGATCAGGTCGCCGACGAGATCCGGCGGTTCATCCACGAACGCTCCGCGCCGACCGCGGATGGGGCGATGATCGCCGACGTCGCCGCGCAAAGCCTGGCTACTGCGGTGTTCGCGTCGCTGGAGGCGTGGATGAGCAAGGGTGGTGAAGATGTCGACGAACTCAGTCGTCTCACCGACATCGCGCTGCGCGCGCTCGAGGACGGTCTGACGTACACCCTGCGGCACGTGGGACTGGATTGACGGCGGTATGGCCGATATTCCGCTAGATGCTCAGGAGCGCCTGGAGCTCTGCGATCTCTTTGACGAACTCGGCCCTGCTGCCCTCACTTTGCTCGACGGCTGGACCGCTCACGATCTCGCCGCCCACCTCGTGTTGCGAGAACATGATCCCGTTGCCGGACCCTGCCTCGTTCTGCCCGGTCCGTTTCAGCGATTCGCAGAGCGGCGCCGGGCCAGAGTGGCCCAGCGCAAGGACTTCTCGTGGCTGGTCGCTCGAATCCGGTCCGGTCCGCCCATGGGGTTTTTCAGGATCGGCTGGGTCCGTGCCATGGCGAACCTCAACGAATTCTTTGTTCATCACGAGGACCTTCGCCGGGCCAATGAGCGCGGGCCTCGTAGCTTGACGCTCGCCATGGATGCCGCTTTGTGGCGCAACGTGCGGCGCGGCGGCGGCTTCTTGGGCCGGCGGGTCACTGCCTGCGGGCTCGAAGTCGAATGGGCCGGAACCGGCAAGCGGGTGACGGTTCAGCGAGGCGAGCCGGCGGCGCGGCTGAGCGGTCCCCCGGGCGAACTCCTGCTGTACCTGTTCGGGCGCAAAGCCGCAGCGCAGGTCGACCTGACCGGCGTGCCGGAAGCCGTCGCCGCAGTGCGGCGAGCACACTTCGGTATGTAAGTCTCGCGACACGCGAACACAACTTCTTGTGTTGCGTCGCCATGTCGTACCCCAGGGGTAGTGTTTGTGGCCTAGGCAACGTTGACTATCCGTCCTGGTGAAGTGGGGTTCTGGTGACCGATGGAATGAAGCTGATCGACCGCGTTTCGGCGATCAACTGGAACCGTCTGCAAGACGAGAAAGACGCGGAGGTCTGGGAGCGGCTGACCGGAAACTTCTGGCTGCCCGAGAAGGTGCCGGTATCCAACGACATCCCGTCGTGGGGGACGCTGACGCCCAACGAGAAGCAGCTGACCATGCGGGTGTTCACCGGGCTGACGCTGCTGGACACCATTCAGGGCACGGTCGGAGCCGTCAGCCTGATTCCCGACGCACTGACGCCGCACGAGGAAGCGGTGTACACCAACATCGCGTTCATGGAGTCGGTGCACGCCAAGAGCTACAGCTCGATCTTCTCGACGCTGTGCTCGACCACCGAGATCGATGAGGCGTTCCGCTGGTCGGAGGAGAACCCGAACCTGCAGCGCAAGGCCGAGATCGTGATGGAGTACTACCGCGGCGACGAGCCGCTCAAGCGCAAGGTGGCCTCGACGCTGCTGGAGAGCTTCCTGTTCTACTCCGGGTTCTACCTGCCGATGTACTGGTCGAGCCGGGCCAAGCTGACCAACACCGCCGACCTGATCCGGCTGATCATCCGCGACGAAGCCGTGCACGGCTACTACATCGGCTACAAATTCCAGAAGGGCCTGGCGCTCGAGGACGCGGCCACGCAGGCCGCGCTCAAGGAGTACACCTACGAGCTGCTGTTCGAGCTCTACGACAACGAGGTCGAGTACACCCAGGATCTCTACGACGAGGTCGGGCTGACCGAGGACGTCAAGAAGTTCCTGCGCTACAACGCCAACAAAGCGCTGATGAATCTTGGCTACGAGGCGCTGTTCCCGCGTGATGAGACCGACGTCAACCCGGCCATCCTGTCGGCGCTGTCGCCTAATGCCGACGAGAACCACGACTTCTTCTCCGGCTCGGGTTCGTCGTACGTGATCGGCAAGGCGGTCAACACCGAAGACGAGGACTGGAACTTCTAGGCCCGCAGGCCACGCGGACATTTGTTCGATGAACGCCGCGTGAATTGTGAAAAATGGCGGGTGGGACAGTGGCTTCGCCGACCTCGCAGCCGTGACACTGGTGATGTGGCGATAACCCCATCTTCCGCGGCGGCCTCGGCGGCTAACTTCTTTCGTTCAGTGATCCACTGGCTACAGGTCGGTTACCCCGACGGTGTTCCGGGCCCTGATCGGGTCGCGCTGTTGGAACTGCTGCGCAGCAGCCCATTAAGCGAGGAAGAGATCACCGAAGTCGTCGACTCGATCGACGAAGAACGCGATCACGAGCCAGTCGACCGCGACGTGATCGCGGACTTCATCTCCGACATGACTCACTACGACGCCGGGCCGGAGAACATCGCGCGGGTCGCCGCCAGGCTCGCCGCCGCCGGATGGCCGCTGTTGGGTATCAGCGACCACGGCGACGATGCCGACACGACGGCGGCGTCGAGGGCTAACTCACAGAGTTGATACGTCGATCACGAAGCGGTAGCGCACGTCGCTGGCCAGCACCCGCTCATAGGCTTCGTTGACGTAATCCGCCGAGATGACTTCGATTTCGGGCAGCGTGTTGTGCTCGGCGCAGAAGTCCAGCATCTCCTGGGTCTCGGCGATGCCGCCGATGTTTGACCCGGACAGGCTGCGACGCGCCAGCGCCAGCGGGAAGGCCGGCACCTCCATCGGATGCTCGGGGATACCCAGCTCGACGAGACTGCCGTCGACGTCGAGCAGGTTCAGGTAGTCGCCGAGGCTCAGGTTCGCCGACACGGTGTTCAGGATGAGGTCGAAGCTGCTGCGCAGCTTCTTGAAGGTGTCGCGGTCGGCGGTCGCGTAGTAGTGGCTGGCGCCCAGGCGCAACCCGTCTTCCATCTTCTTCAGCGACTGCGACAGCACCGTCACCTCGGCGCCCATCGCGGCGCCGAGCTTGACGCCCATGTGCCCGAGGCCGCCCAGGCCGATGATCGCCAGCCGGGTCTTCGGTCCGGCCTTCCAGTGCCGCAGCGGTGAAAACAGCGTGATGCCGGCACACAGCAGCGGGGCCGCGGCGTCCAATGGCAGCGATTCGGGGATCCGCAGGACGAAGTTCTCGTTGACGACGACCGCCTGGCTGTAGCCGCCCTGGGTTACCGTGCCGTCTTTGTCGATGGCGTTGTAGGTGAAGGTCGCGCCAGGCTTGCAGTACTGCTCGAGGCCCGCCTTACAGCTGCTGCATTCGCCGCAGGAGTTCACCATGCAGCCCACGCCGACGTGGTCGCCGACCTTGTGCTTGGTGACCTCGGAGCCGATAGCGGTGACGATGCCCGCGATTTCGTGGCCGGGAACGATCGGGTACTTGGGTGTACCCCACTCCGCTTTGACGGTGTGGATGTCGGAGTGGCAGATGCCGGCGAACTTGATGTCGATGGCGACGTCGTGCGGGCCGGGCTCGCGGCGGTCGATCGTGGTCTTGGTCAGATGCCCCGTCGAATCGGAGGCGGCGTATGCGGAAACGGTGCTCATCAGCAATCCTCTTCAGTGCGCTTAGTTTCGTATCGAATTCTATTGAACGCCATCCACATTAGCATAGACAGGCTATGTATTCTCGTGGGTGCGTTCGATCTCACACCGCCGGCCAGTCATCGATGCACCGCTGCTCGGTGCGCCCACGAATCAGGTCAGAACGAGTTGGTCAAATAGAATTCGAGCGACTGCAGCACGCTCTCGAGCAGTCCGCTGTTGGCGGCCCCGTGCTCGAAGACCGCACTGAGCCACGCCTCCGCATTATTGATGTTGTCGGAGATGTCGACGTTGGTGATCAAGTTGTCGATCGACGTGGTCGCGTTAGCGACTTCGTCCGGCGTCAACCCCAGATACTCCACGTGCTGGACGAACAGGCCCTCGATGGTTCCCAGCAGGCCTCCCGATTCGAAGTCCTGCTGGAACTGGGCGACGCCGTCACCGACCAGCGAGTAGATGGTCGTGGGGTACAGGTTGTCCGGCGTCACGTTTCCGAGGACGCCGTCAATTCCGAAATCCGTGAGGAGGGTGTTGGTCAGACTCGAGCCGAGTACCGAGTCCATGTCTGCGACCAGATTCGGCCATACGCCGGTGTCCGCAAGGGACGGGTCGCCGATGAACACGAAGTGCAGATCTTGGCTGGGGATGCCGTCGGCTTCGAGTCGGCTCATGGCGATC
This sequence comes from uncultured Actinomycetota bacterium, assembly GCA_963815995.1. GTDB lineage: Bacteria > Actinomycetota > Actinomycetes > Mycobacteriales > Mycobacteriaceae > Mycobacterium. The sequence continues at coordinate 436,262 of CAWFIR010000011.1, read as the reverse complement.
GACTCGGCGGTGGCGCTTTGGGAGTACCCGAAGATCGTCAGCGGATGGTCTGCGTTGAAAGCCCCTGGATTCGCGGTGAATTCGTTCTCCACGGCGAGAACGACGTCGTCTGCGCCCGTGAGGCTACTCGGGCCCTGTTGAATCAGTTCGGGTGTCGTGAGCACCTGCAACGGCGCAGCGCACGGGTCAGTGCCGATCATGTCGCAGACCGTCGAGGAGGTCGCGCCACCGTCGAAACCCAGTGGGTTCAGAAACAGATTCTCGGCGGCCTGCGCGAAGGCGGTCGACGGCGTTGGCTCGGTGGTTCCACCGAGGATGATCGCCGTGTCGCTCCCAGACAGCGGGCCGAGCAGAGTGTCGTCGGCGTGGGCGGCTGGATTGCTCAGTACGCCGGCGACGCCAACGAACAGGCCAACTGCGGCGACCTTCTGATATCCGTTCACCGCTGCGCTCCTTCGCTCTTACCGGTGCGCCCGCACTGGGATCGTCGTCTGGGCATCTTCTTAGCGGAAGTTAATCGTGATTTCAGGAATTCCGGCGGATCGGGGTGTTTTCGGCCGGCTAGTTGATCGGCGCGTTGATCCAGCGCAGATCGTCGATGATGCCGCGTGCGGCGATCACGCCCTGGCCGGTCTGCCATATCTCGTTGTTGACCACGAACACCCGGTTGTCGCGGGTGGCCGCGAGCCTGCGCCATGAGTCGCTATCGAAGATGGTGGGCGCACGGTCTTTGGCGGCCGGCGAGTCGAAGGACACGTACACAACGTCCGCGTCGGCCTTGGAGAAGTCTGCGTTGTTCGCCAGGTCGGCGTCGGTGCTGCCCACCTCGATGTAGGGCTTGTCGGTAAACCGTTGCGCCGCAGGGCGATCCACGCCGATCGTGGTCAACACGCTGGCCGGGAAGTTGTCGGTTCCATAGATCCGAACGGCGTTCTCGGTGAACTGCACGACGGATGCCTGGTAATGGCCGGCATCGTGCGCGGCGCCGTCGTCGTGTGCCTTGGTGGTGAACTTGTCGATCACATCGCCCGCGGCGTCGGCGCGAGCGGTCGCCTCGCCGACCCCGCGAAAATTGTTCTGCCAGGCCGCGCCGGGCGACCCGGTGAACACCGTCGGCGCGATCGCGGCCAGTGCCGAATACAGCTTCGGCGTCAGGGCCTGCGAGCCGAGGATCAGGTCGGGCTTGGCGGCCTTGATCGCGGCCACGTCGGGGCTGCTGCGGCTGCCGACGCCGGGCAGCTTGTGCACGACCGTGCCCAGATACGACGGCTGATCCGACGACCCATCCGGCAGCGCGGCCCCGACGATCCGCGACTGCAGGCCCAGTGCGCACAACGCGTCCAGCTGGTCGCCGGAGAGCACAACGATGCGCTGCGGGTCGTCGGGAACCTCAGCGGTGTCCGGCTCGACCCCGGCCGCGTTGTGGGCGGTCCGCGTCGCCGGCCCGGAATCCGCGCCGACCGGCTCCGGTGCACAGGACTCGTCTGGCCGACGCTGGTTGCCCAGCACGCCCGCCCCGGCGATCTGGGTTGTACTGGTGATCACCGACGCCGACGGCGCGCCGCTTCCGCCGGATGATCCGGAGGTGCAGCCGGTGCATACGGCGGCCGAAATCGCTGCCGCGGCGGCCGCGGCCAAGGCGGGTCGCATACCCCTGAGCAGCACGGTCCGACGTTAACATCTGGCCAGCTAAAGCCGACTCCGCCAGCACCCGACGGCGGCCGGCAAAAGTGTTCACCGGCTTATTACGACAGTTTGTAGGACCTGTCCGTCGCCGCGCCCACTCGAACGCTAGACTCAAAAGCCACTGATCCCAGTTGCCCTGCTCGACGTTTGGAGGAGCTCTTGACTGCCGAAGCGCCCCCGCTGGGAGAACTCGAGGCTAGTCGTCCCTACCCGCCGCGAACAGGCCCTAAAGGCAACCTGATCTACCGGCTGATCACCACCACCGATCACAAGCTGATCGGGATCATGTACGTGGTCACCTGCTTCATCTTCTTCTTCATTGGCGGACTGCTCGCGCTGCTGATGCGCACCGAATTAGCCGCGCCGGGACTGCAGTTCCTGTCCAACGAACAGTTCAACCAGCTGTTCACCATGCACGGCACGATCATGCTGCTGTTCTATGCGACGCCGATCGTGTTCGGCTTCGCCAACCTGGTGCTGCCGTTGCAGATCGGCGCGCCGGATGTGGCGTTCCCGCGCCTCAACGCTTTCTCGTTCTGGCTGTTCCTGTTCGGTGCGACGATCGGCATGGCCGGCTTCATCACGCCCGGCGGCGCCGCCGACTTCGGCTGGACCGCTTACACGCCGCTGACCGACGCCATCCACTCTCCGGGCGCCGGCGGCGACCTGTGGATCATGGGCCTGATCGTCGCCGGTCTGGGCACCATCCTGGGCGCGGTCAACATGATCACCACGGTCGTGTGCATGCGGGCGCCAGGTATGACGATGTTCCGGATGCCGATCTTCACCTGGAACATCCTGGTGACGTCCATCCTGGTACTGCTGGCCTTCCCGCTGCTGACCGCCGCGCTGTTCGGACTGGCCGCCGATCGCCACCTGGGCGCCCACATCTACGACTCGGCCAACGGCGGAGTTCTGTTGTGGCAGCACCTGTTCTGGTTCTTCGGACACCCCGAGGTCTACATCGTGGCGTTGCCGTTCTTCGGCATCGTGACCGAGATCTTCCCGGTGTTCTCGCGTAAGCCGATCTTCGGCTACACCACGCTGGTCTACGCGACGCTGTCGATCGCCGCACTGTCGGTCGCGGTGTGGGCGCACCACATGTTCGCCACCGGCGCGGTGCTGCTGCCGTTCTTCTCCTTCATGACCTACCTGATCGCGGTGCCGACCGGGATCAAGTTCTTCAACTGGATCGGCACCATGTGGAAGGGGCAGTTGACGTTCGAGACGCCGATGCTGTTCTCGCTCGGCTTCCTGGTCACGTTCCTGTTAGGTGGCCTGACCGGTGTGATGCTGGCCAGCCCGCCGCTGGACTTCCACGTCACCGACAGCTACTTCGTGGTCGCGCACTTCCACTACGTCCTCTTCGGCACCATCGTGTTCGCCACCTTCGCCGGCACCTACTTCTGGTTCCCGAAGATGACCGGCCGACTGCTCGACGAGCGGCTGGGCAAGCTGCACTTCTGGTTGACGTTCATCGGTTTCCACACGACGTTCCTGATCCAGCACTGGCTGGGCGACATGGGGATGCCGCGTCGCTACGCCGATTACCTGCCCACCGACGGATTCCAGCCCTACAACGTCGTATCGACGATCGGCGCGTTCATCCTTGGCGTGTCGATGATTCCGTTCGTCTGGAACGTCTTCAAGAGCTGGCGCTACGGCGAGGTGGTCACGGTCGACGACCCGTGGGGATACGGCAACTCGCTGGAGTGGGCGACCAGTTGCCCGCCGCCGCGGCACAACTTCACCGAGCTGCCCCGAATCCGTTCGGAGCGCCCGGCGTTCGAGCTGCACTATCCGCACATGGTCGACCGACTGCGCGCCGAGGCTCACGTGGGCCGGGCCCACGGTCCGGTGGACGGCGACGTGACCCGAGCCGACGACGTCAGCGTTCGTACGTAATGGCCTCTAGCGGGGGCAATTTGGGGTGAGTACACCCCGCAAGGTGTCGGCGTTGATCACCGTCACCGGTCACGACAAGCCAGGCGTGACGTCGGCGCTCTTCGAAGTTCTTTCGGGATACGCGGTTGAGCTGCTCAACGTCGAACAGGTGGTGATCCGGAACCGGCTGACGCTGGGCGTGCTGGTGTCGCTGCCGCTGGACGTCGCCGAGGGCACGGCGTTACGCGACGAAGTCGAAGCGGCGATCCACGGCGTCGGCCTGGACGTCAGCATCGAGCGCAGCGACGATCTGCCGGTCATCGGGGAGCCCTCGACGCACACGATCATGGTGCTGGGCAGGCCGATCACCGCCGAAGCGTTCGGCACGGTTGCCCACGAGGTGGCCGCCCTGGGCGTCAACATCGACCTCATCCGAGGCGTCTCGGACTATCCGGTCACCGGCCTGGAACTGCGGGTGTCCGTGCCGCCCGGGGTCGGTGGGCAGCTGCAGGAGGTGCTGACCAGGGTGGCCGGCGACGTCGGCGTCGACGTGGCGCTGGAGGACTACAGCATCGCGCGGCGCGCCAAACGGCTCATCGTGTTCGACGTCGACTCGACGCTCATCCAGCAGGAAGTCATCGAGATGCTGGCCGCCCGCGCGGGTGCGCTGGACGCGGTCGCCGCGATCACTGAAGCCGCCATGCGCGGTGAACTCGACTTCGCCGAATCGCTGCATCAGCGGGTCGGCACGCTGGCGGGCCTGCCCGCAGAGGTGCTCGACGAGGTCGCCGAAGCCGTGGAGCTGACCCCCGGTGCGCGGACCACGATCCGTACGCTGCGCCGGCTGGGCTATCACGTGGGTGTCGTCTCCGGCGGTTTCCGGCAGGTCATCGAACCGTTGGCACATGAGCTGATGCTGGACTTCGTCGCCGCCAACGAGCTCGAGGTCGTCGACGGCAAGCTCACCGGGCGTGTCGTCGGCCAGATCGTCGATCGCGCGGGTAAAGCCAAGGCGCTGAGGGACTTTGCCCATCAGGTCGGGGTGCCGATGGCGCAGACCGTCGCCGTCGGCGACGGGGCCAACGACATCGACATGCTGGCCGCGGCCGGCCTGGGTGTGGCGTTCAACGCGAAACCCGCGCTGCGGGAAGTGGCCGATGCGTCGCTGAGCCACCCATACCTGGACACGGTGCTGTTTCTGCTCGGCGTGACGCGCGGCGAGATCGAGGCCGCGGACGCGCTCGACGGAGTGGTCAGACGCGTCGACATCCCGCCGGATCGGTAGCGATCGCAAGCGCGGCCGAAGCCGGGCGCCGCGGGTCGCTACGCATCGGAACCGACCCCGCGACCCGACAGCCGTCAAGGCGTCGCGGTACGGCACGATGGGCGGGTGGCCGAAACCGGGAGCGAGGCAGTCGACCCCGACCTGTTGATCGACTTCACCGATGTGTCGCTGCGCCGCGACGGCCACACCCTGGTCGGGCCGGTGACCTGGTCGGTCGAGCTCGACGAACGCTGGGTGATCATCGGGCCCAACGGCGCCGGTAAGACGTCGTTGCTGCGGATCGCCGCGGCGGCCGAGCATCCCTCGTCGGGGGTCGCCTACGTGCTGGGGGAGCGCCTCGGCCGGGTCGACATGTCCGAGCTGCGCTCGCGGGTGGGTTTGAGCTCCTCGGCGCTGGCGCAACGGATTCCGGGCAACGAGGTGGTGCGCGACCTGGTCGTCTCGGCCGGCTACGCGGTGCTGGGCCGCTGGCGGGAACACTACGAGGACGTCGACTACCACCGGGCGATCGACATGCTGGAAAGCCTGGGCGCCGAGCATCTGGCCGACCGCACCTACGAAACACTGTCGGAAGGTGAGCGCAAGCGGATCCTGATTGCCCGCGCGCTGATGACCGACCCCGAGCTGCTGCTGCTCGACGAACCCGCGGCCGGTCTCGACCTGGGCGGGCGCGAGGAGCTGGTTTCGCGGCTGGCCGATCTGGCCGCCGATCCCGACGCGCCGGCGCTGGTCCTGGTCACCCACCACGTCGAGGAGATTCCGCCCGGCTTCAGCCACTGCATGCTGTTGTCGGAAGGACAGGTCGTCGCGGCGGGTTTGCTGTCCGACGTACTGACCGGAGACAATCTGTCCGCGGCGTTCGGCCAGTCGATTGCGGTCGACGTGATCGACGGACGTTACTTCGCCCGGCGCATTCGTAGCCGCGCGGCCCATCGGAGGCGCTCATGACTGACGACTCGTACGTCCCGTTGCCGGCCCGGCCGGCTGCGACCGTAATGCTGGTGCGCGACACCGCCGACGGCATAGCCCTCTTCCTGATGCGGCGCCACGCCGCAATGGAATTCGCCGCGGGAACGGTGGTGTTTCCCGGCGGCGGCGTCGACGACCGCGACCGCAACGCCGACATCGCCTGGGCGGGACCGCCGCCGGCGTGGTGGGCGGAGCGCTTCGGCACCGACAACGAGCTGGCCGAGGCGCTGGTGTGCGCCGCGGCGCGTGAGACCTTCGAGGAATGCGGTGTGCTGTTCGCCGGCCCGGCCGACGACCCGCACGCCATCGTCGGCGACGCATCGGTCTACCGCGAATCCCGTCAGGCACTGGCGGACCGGACGCTGTCGTTCGCCGACTTCCTGCGTCGCGAAAACCTGGTCCTGCGGGCCGATCTGCTGCGGCCGTGGGCCAATTGGGTGACGCCCGAGAACGAGCGCACCCGCCGCTACGACACTTACTTCTTCGTCGGGGCGCTGCCGGAAGGTCAGCGCGCCGACGGCGACAACACCGAATCCGACCGGGCGGAGTGGGCGACGCCGCAAGCGGCCATCGCCGAGTTCGAAGCCGGGCGCTGCTTCCTGCTGCCGCCGACCTGGACTCAGCTGGACTCACTGAAGGGGCGTACGGTTGCCGACGTGCTGGCGGTCGAACGTCAAATCGTGACCGTGCAGCCGAACCTCGAAATCGATGGCGACAACTGGATTTTCGAGTTCTTCGACTCCGACCGTTATCACCGGGCCCGCAAAGCCGGCGGATTGGGGTGGCGGATTTGAGCGAGTTCGTCAGTGTCCGCCTGGGCCACACCATCCGGGCGTGGGGACTTTGGCGCTGTCGCGCCCGCCGACCAATGCCATGACGAGGCAGGTCTATCGGGAGATCGAGCAGGCCGCCGCCGAGGTCAGCAACCGCGAGGACATCGCCGCCGTCGTCCTCTTCGGCGGCCACGAGATCTTCTCCGCGGGCGACGACGTTCCCCAGCTGCGAACGTTGACCACGTCGGAGGCCGAGAGCTGGGCGCGTGTGCACCGCGACGCCGTCGACGCCGTCGCGGCGATCCCGAAGCCGACGGTCGCGGCGATCACCGGATACGCGCTGGGGGCCGGCTTGGGGTTGGCGCTGGCCGCCGACTGGCGGGTGAGCGGTGACAACGTGCGGTTCGGTGCGACGGAGATCCTGGCCGGCCTGGTGCCCGGCGGCGATGGCATGGCGCGGCTGGCGCGCACGGTCGGGGCCAGTCGCGCGAAGGAGCTGGTCTACAGCGGCCGGTTCTTCGACGCTGAAGAGGCGCTCAAGCTGGGCCTGATCGACGAGATGGTGGCCCCCGACGGCGTCTATGACGCCGCTGCGGCGTGGGCGAGCCGATTCGTCGACGGACCCCGGTCGGCGTTCGCCGCGGCCAAAGCCGGCATCGACGGCGTCTACGTGCTGGCGCCGGCCGAGCGTTGGGATGCCGAGCGGCGCCGCTACCTCGACGTCTTCGCCGACAGCTTGCGGCGGCCGGCGGCTCAGGCAACTTAAAAGGATCTGAGAAAAGCCTTTACATAAGGTGAGAGCCGCTCGGTACTATGAGCTGGCTCACATCGGGGTAGGCGAGCGCGGAGGTCGAATTGATCTGCAGGACAAACCGGCGCAGTCGCGCCGTCGGTGTCGGTGCAGTCTTTGCGGCGTTCGGCGTCGCGATGTTCAGCCCACCAACCGCAAGCGCCGACGACTTCGGTCTCGGCAACCTGATCAGCGACCTCATCTCGAGTGCAAGTTCTGCCGAACTCGGCTCCCAGGCAGTCGATCAGGCGCTCGCTGCCAGCGCGTCGGGCGCGGAAACATTTTCTGCCGCAGGGCTTTTCCAGCAATACATCTACGACCCGCTGCACGCCGGCGTGGAGAGCTGGATCAACAGCTCGTTCGGCGAACAGGTCGACAATGCGATCAACACGGCGTCCGGGCAGTTCTTGATCGGCAACGGTGCCGACGGCACGGGGCCGCTAGACCCCAACGGCGGCGATGGCGGGTTGTGGCTCGGCGACGGCGGCAACGGCTGGGACAGCACTCAACCCGGCGTCATGGGCGGCTCCGGCGGTGACGCGGTCGGCTTCTTCGGCAACGGCGGGGAGGGGGGAGGCGGCGGTGCGGGCGCCGCCGGCGCTGACGGCGGGGATGCCGGCTCGCTGTTCGGCATCGGCGGTGACGGCGGCAACGCCGGCGCGGGCGCCACGCCCGCCGGACTGCCTGCCCTCGGCGGAGCCGGTGGCAATGCCGGTGTGTTCGGCGAGCACGGCGCCGTCGGCGACTTCGGAACCCTGCCTGGGGGCCTCGCTCAGACGGTGGACCCCAACGGGGCGTTGCTGTCGCTCGGGACTTCCGGCAGCTTCCTCACCAACAGCGACGGACAAGTCGTCACCCTGCACGGGCTCAACGAGGTGTACAAGATTGCGCCCGGCGACCCCTTGTCGAGCGGGTTCAACGACGACGACGCGGCATTTCTGGCCGAAAACGGTTTCAACGCGGTCCGGGTGGGCGTGATCTGGTCCGACCTGGAGCCTGAGCCCGGCGTGTTCAACACCACGTACCTGAACTCGATAGAGAGCACCGTCCAAACCCTCGGCAGCCACGGGATCTACAGCATCATCGACTTCCACCAGGACGCCTACAGCACCGCGTTCGGTGGCGAAGGGGCGCCGGACTGGGCCGTGCAGACCGACGGGTTAGCCAACCCCGCACTGCCCTTCCCGTACAACGAGTTCTTCAATCCCGCAGAGCAGCAGGCCTGGGAGTCGTTCTGGTCGAACGCCGGCGCCCCCAACGGAATTGGTCTGGAGAACAACTACAGCCAGATGTTGGAGTACGTAGCCAATGCCTTCAACGGCAACCCCAACGTGGCCGGATTCGAGCTGATGAACGAACCATCGCCGGGCATATCGTCGTTCCTTCCCACCCTGTTCGGCAACCCGTTCTTCGACAGTCAGCAACTGACTCCGTTCTACGACCAGGGTGCCGATGCGATCCGGGCGGTCGATCCGAGCACACCGATCTTCTTCGAACCCAACGTCCTTTCCAACGCGGGCGTGCCCACCGACCTTGGCCATGTGGACGCCACGAACACCGTCTTGGCGTTCCACGACTACTGCGAGTTCGACCTCGGCCCGCTGGGGTGCATACCGAGCGTCAGCGGGATCGTGGGCAACGCCGAGAACTACGCGCAGGCACAAGGAATCCCGGCCTTCATGACCGAGTTCGGCGCCACCAGCGACCAAGCGCAGATCCTGGCGCCGATGCAAGGAGCCGACCAACACCTGATCGGCTGGACGGAATGGGCCTACTCAGGCCAGGGCGACATCACCACCAGCGCGAGCCCGCCGGGTTCGGAGTCGCTGGTGTACAACCCGGCCGATCCGCTGACCGGCGCCAACATCAACACCGCCAACCTGGACACCCTCGCCGAGCCGTACCCGCAGCTGGTCTCCGGCACCCCGATTTCCTACTCGTTCGACAACGGGACGTTCCAGTTCAGCTACTCCACCGCAGAGGCCGACGGCCTGGGCAGCTTCCCGGCCGGCTCGCATACCACGATCTCGGTCCCGAGCGTCGAGTTCCCGCACGGCTACCAGGTCAGCGTCACCGGCGGTGAGGTCGTCTCGGCTCCCAACGCCGCCGAACTGGTGATCGCCTCGAACAGCGGCGCCAGCACCGTCACCGTCACCGTCAGCGCTGCCGGAACGTAGCCAGGGTGCTCGCCGCACCCGGTCGGCCGATAGGCTGGTCGACCATGACCAGTACCGACCCGGCGCCGCAGCCGCACGCCACTGCCGAGCAGGTCGAGGCCGCCCGGCATGACAGCAAGCTGGCCCAGGTGCTCTACCACGATTGGGAAGCGGAGAACTACGACGAGAAGTGGTCGATCTCCTATGACCAGCGCTGCATCGACTACGCGCGGGACTGCTTTGACGGCGTCGTCCCGGACGACGAGATCCACCGGCTGCCCTACGACCACGCCCTCGAGTTGGGTTGTGGCAGCGGCTTTTTCCTGCTGAACCTGATCCAGTCGGGCGTGGCCCGACGCGGATCGGTCACCGACCTGTCGCCGGGCATGGTCAAAGTCGCCACCCGCAACGGGCAGTCGCTGGGGCTGGACATCGACGGCCGGGTCGCCGACGCCGAGCGTATTCCCTACGAAGACAACACCTTCGACCTGGTCGTCGGACACGCTGTGCTGCATCACATTCCGGATGTCGAACTGACATTGCGAGAGGTGCTTCGGGTGCTGCGGCCCGGTGGCCGTTTCGTATTCGCCGGCGAGCCGACCACCGTCGGGAACAGTTATGCGCGCACGCTGTCGACGCTGACCTGGCGGGTCGCCACCAACGTCACCAAGTTGCCCGGGCTGGAAAGCTGGCGACGCCCGCAAGCCGAACTCGACGAGTCGTCGCGTGCTGCCGCACTCGAGGCCGTCGTCGACCTGCACACGTTCTCCCCGGACCAACTGGAGAAGATGGCCACCCGGGCCGGCGCCCTCGACGTCCACACCGCCACCGTCGAGTTCACCGCGGCGATGCTCGGCTGGCCGCTGCGTACTTTCGAATACGCTGTGCCGCCGGGGCGGCTGGGCTGGGCCTGGGCCAACTTCGCGTTCACCAGCTGGAAAGTGCTGAGCTGGGCCGACGGCAACGTGTGGCGACACTTGGTGCCGAAGGGCTGGTTCTACAACGTCGAGATCACCGGGATCAAGCCGTCCTGAATTTCAGCCTCGACGACGTCGCCTACCTGACGTCGGACGAGGGCTTGACTGCGCTGGCCGTGGTCGAGGCCCTTCCGCTGACTGACCGCGTCGGCGAGATCGCCAGGCTGCGAGAGCAATTCGGCGACCGGACACCGCTGCTGGTGGAGACGGTGATGCTGCGACGCCGCGCGGTCGTCAAGCTCTCCGAGCTGCCCGGCACCCGCGACTGGCTGTTCACCGATGAGGCGCTGCAGCAGGCCAGCGCTGCGCCGGTCGCGCTGCATCGGTCGAAGCGGTTGCGCGGCAAAGTGATTCACGATGTGACGTGCTCGATCGGCACGGAGCTGGCGGCATTGCACGGCCTCGGCCGCCCGCGCGGTCGGTAGCGACCTCGACCCGGTACGGCTGGCGATGGCGCGGCACAATCTCGGCGACCGAGTCGACCTGTGTCGCGCCGACGCGCTGCACCCGGTAACCCGCGACACCGTGGTGCTGGCCGATCCGGCGCGGCGTGGTGGCGGACGTCGGCGCTTCAACCCACGCGATTATCAACCGGCCCTGGACGACCTTTTCGCGGTCTATCGCGGCCGGGAATTGATTGTTAAGTGCGCTCCGGGAATCGATTTCGATGCGGTGTCGCAGTTTGGGTTCGACGGTGAGATCGAGGTGACCTCGTATCGCGGCTCGGTGCGCGAGGCCTGTCTGTGGTCGGCGGGCTTGGCCGAGCCAGGGGTGCGCCGCCGAGCGAGTGTTCTTGACCGCGACGAACAGATCACCGACGCCGAGCCCGACGATTGCCTGGTACGGCCGGCCGGCCGGTGGATTGTCGACCCGGACGGAGCCGTGGTGCGGGCCGGTCTGGTGCGCCACTATGCCGCGCGGCATGGTCTCTGGCAGCTCGACGCGAACATCGCCTACCTGTCCGGGGATGACCTTCCACCAGGTGTCCGCGGGTTCGAGGTTGTCCAGCAGCTTTCCTTCGACGAGCGACGCTTGCGTCAAGCGCTGGGTTCCCTCGACTGCGGGTCACTGGAGATTCTGGCGCGCGGCGTCGACGTGGATCCCGACGCGCTACGCCGCCGACTTGCTGTGCGCGGCAACCTGTCGCTGACGGTGGTCGTCACCAGGCTCGGCTCCGGCTCCGCGGCGCGGGGAACGGCGTACATCTGCCGACCATCGTGGTGACTTCTGCCGGTTCGGCGGTGCGACGAAAAATAGGGAAATCTCCCCATGAATTACCAGGGGTGCGCACCGCAGACTTATGTGAGCGCGCCGGGGGCCGGCACCGCCACAGCGAAGCATTACCGGGACATGATGTAGCTGCTGTAGCTTGGCCGCCCCCGGCTGCGCGACAACGGTTGGGCAGCGACAACGGCGCCCGCGCGGCAACACGACTTCTCGGGCATTTGCCAGCAGCGCCAAGAGCTACTAGGACATTCGACGTTCGCAATGTGTTTCGCTGCACGTAAGCAGCTTTTCTGCGACGCGTGTAACCACGCTTGCTAACTGATAACTTTTTCTCAGGTAACCTGGTTTTAACACGGCGTAATGACTACGATTTGTGCTCAGCATCAGTTGATAGCGAATTCCACACCGCGCACAGGCCGGTCGGTGAAAGGAAGTTCAACGGTGAACGCTCGTGGTGTTGCCCGACTGGGCCTGCTGGCATTCGGATTGGCCCTGAGTGCGGCTGCGGTGTGCGATACGCAGGACCCTCTTCCCGCGACGAACGCCGTGGTGACCGCCGCTTCCAGCATCCAAAGCACCGCCGCTCACCAGCGACGACGGCGGCGGTGTTATCGCCGGGCGTATCGCCACCATCAGTGGGACTGCTGCGCAATACATGGGCGGGGGCTGCGAACGGGTGCGCCGGCCGAACTGCAACCGCCCGGGGCGAAGGTCTACTCATCGCTAATGTGAGCGCTCACGTTGTCCGATCGGGTAAGCATTAGCGACATTCCCCTGACGACGCTGAATCGCCGCCATCAGAGCCGTGAGTGGCGTCTATCGGCGCTGAGAGTCCGGAACTTCGGCAGTAAATCCGGTAGATCGAACAAAAATCGAGCGCAAAAACTAACGGTATACCTCAGGTTTATATCGGATTCGGGTCCGAGTGACCGCCGGTCAGGACCATACCGGCCATCGCTGATCAGAAGTCAAAGCCTGCAAAACAGACCTGACGGGTGGGACAGGCGATACCAGTGATAATCGCCACTGCCCCAAACAAGAGCTTAGGACTTTTTCAAAGATTATTAGACTTGTTCGAACAAAATTAACGGCTGCGCATAAGCTTAGGCCGACACAGCGCGGTCGGGCGCTGATGGCGATAAACATGCCAATTGGCGTGTCGGGGGAAAGGTAAATCGATGAAGCGCACTCGTGCTTTAACTCGGCTGGGGTTGCTGGCCGTGGGGTTGGGTGTCGGAGCGGCGTTTGCTTCGATGCCCGCAATCGCATCGGCAGACACATCCAGCGACTGGCTGTCGGCCGTCGACAGCTTTCTCAGCACTGCGGCTCCGGCCGCAGGCACGACGCCGGCCTTGAACCTGGCCATCTCGATGGACGGGGTGACGCTGTACCAAACAGGCGACGCGTACGCCGCCTCGGGTTCCAGCGGGGACATTGCGATCGCTAACGGCGCAGGCGCATCCGCGTACGCTTTCGGCACCGATAACTACGCGAGTGTCGACGGCATTGGTTCGTCGGCCGTGGCCGGTGGATATAACGCAGCCCAGGCAAGTGGCTCAGCTGACGACACGGCCTTCGCGTTCGGCAACAACGACTTGAGTTACGCCGGCGGCGACGGGGCCTCCAACCCCGGCAGCTTCGACTACGCCATCATCTTCGGCAACAACGACACTGCCTTGTCCGGCGGCAACGCGGCGGGTGGGGGCAACTACGACGGCGCCTACATCGAGGGCAACGATCTCGGGACGGCTCACGCGCAAGGCGCCGCCTACATCGCCGACATCCTGAAGTTCTATGGCGATGGGTCGACTTCCACCACCGCTGCGGCCGCTGAGAGCGGCGCGCATCTGACTGACCTGCTGTCGGGCGGTTCGGGCGCGGCTGCCGACGCCAGCAACCTCTGGACTGAGCTGCTGTCGTCGTTCGATGGTGGGAGTGCGGCTTCGGACGCCAGCAACCTGTGGACTGAGCTCGGGTCGCTGTTCTAAAGAACCTGCCTGCCGGGTCGGCGGCCGTCGTTAGGGAGGACGGTGGCCGCCGACCTGGGCAGGCGCTAATCAGCATCGGCCAGGCAAGCGATGCCGCCGATCGTTTGCGGCGCCGCGTCAGAGGGGCCAGGTAGTCTGACTGGACGGCATTTCAGCCGTTCTGAGTCTGCGAGGACAAGTCGACCGATGCGCAACATCATGTCGGCCGCGCTAATAGCGGCCGGAGCCCTGCTGGGCTGGTCCGGCGTTGCGGTCGCCGGCGCGGACTCGGCGTGCGCCAGCCTGGGCGGCGCGGTTCAAGATGATCAGACGTGCAACGTGCACGTCTCGACGTCGACTTACACGCTGGCCATGACATTTCCGGTGGATTACCCAGACCAGGCGCTGACTGATTTCCTCACCCAGAATCGAGATGGCTTCGTCAACGTCGCGCAGACGTCGTCGCAGACCTCCGGCCCGCGAGAAGTGCCGTACCAGATGGACGTCACCTCCGAGCAGTACCACTCCGGCCAGTCGCCCGCCGGCACCCGAAGCGTGGTGCTCAAGGTCTTCGAAGACCTCGGCGGTCCGCGCGCGTCGACCTTCTACAAAGGTTTCAACTACGACCTCGGCGAACAAAAAGCAATCACCTTCGACACGCTCTTTGCGCCGAACACCAAACCGCTGGACGCGATCTACCCGATCGTGCAGCGTGAGATGGGAAAGAAAACCGGGCTCGGCGCCGCGATCCTGCCCGGATCCGGTCTGGATGCCTCGCATTATCAGAACTTCGCGATCACCGACGACGAGCTGATCTTCTACTTCGCGCCCGGTGAGTTGCTGCCGTCGCTGGCCGGCGCCAGCCAGGTCCACGTACCCCGCAACGCCATCCCGCCGCTGGCCGTCAAGGGCTAGACGGGCCCAGCCCGTCAGCTCGGGGCGAAGCTGTACACCTGACCATCGCTGGTCGCGGTGACGATCCGGCGATCATGGCCGATCGAGACGCCGACGGGGTAACCAGTCGCCTCCGGCAACCCGTAGCTGTTGAGGGTGCGGCCGCTCCTGGGATCGAAAACCAGCAGCGTCATGCCCCGCGCGCCCTCGCCCGGCCCGCCGGTCACAACGGCATAGCCGACGCCGCCCCCGGCCAGGCTCGACGTCGACAGCGGGCTGACGTCGTTGCGTCGCCACACTTCCTGGGCGTGATCACCGGCGTCCTTGACGGCGACGAGACGGGTGTCCGGACCGCCACCCGACACGACCAGCCCGCCCGGTGTCACCGATGGCGGCGTCTGCGCCAGGAATTTGAGCGGAATCGACCATTTCGGCTTGCCGTCGGCCGCGTGCAGTGCCCACAGCCGCTCGTCACGCCCATTGACGTAGATGGTGGATCCGTCACTGGACGCCACCGGGCTGGCCAGTACGCCGGCTGCGACCGCGTTGCTGGTCCACTCCCGGGTCAGCAGCGGATTTTGGCCTGGGTGGTACTTCAGCCCGACCAGCACTGACGCTGCGGCATCCGGTTCCCACAGGCCCACCACGATCATCCCGTTCGCCCGCGCGAATGCGGGTGCGGCGGCGATCGGGCAGCCCGGCAGGGCCGGCCCGCAATCGGAGAGCCCACGGGTGAAGTCACGCGGGTCGACGTTGTCCACCAGGTCGACCGAATTGCCGACGACGGTGCCGCGATGACTGTCGAATACCTGTACCTGGCCAAGGTGCGTGACTACGAGCAGTTGCCCGTGATCGAGAATCCTTGGCGTGGAAGGCATTCCCATCACAGGACGCCGCCAGCGGATCCACTGGGTCGGGGGAAAGGACACGATCGCCCCGGGCTGGCCGACGTAGAGATTGTCGAAGCCGTCGAACAACGGGCTGGCGAGCCCGCCGCCCTGGAACAGCCTTGTGCACCAACGCTGCCTGCCGTTGTCGTCGTTCTCCCACTCCATCAGCGAGCAGCCGCCCGGTGTCTGGGCGTTCGCCGCGAGCCAATTGCGTGAGCTGAGCGCCACCGCCGACGCCAGCGACCCCTTCACCGAGCGGGTCCACCGCAGGGTCAGCCGGCCCGCACCGGCGGTCGGGCTGTAGCTGCTGTTGGCCGCGTCGCCGTACTGGGCGGGCCAGCCCTCGGCCGGCGTCGTCTCGACCCAGGAGTCGGTATTGCCGCAACCCGCCATCGCGGCCGTCAGAAGGACCGCCGACGCCACGGATGACCAATGCCGCACAGTGCGACGGGGAATCGGCCAGGGCACGGTGCGAGGGTAACGTGCGGCGGCTCGCTTCCGGCTGATTGCCCGCTTCGCCATGCTTCACGCCACGGCGATAGGCTCTTCGGCCATGACGAGCATGTGGGGTGCCCCGATCCATCGCCGCTGGCGGGGGTCGAATCTGCGGGACCCACGCCAGGCCAAATTCCTCACGCTGGCCTCGCTGAGGTGGGTGCTGCGCAACCGCGCGTACACGCCCTGGTACCTGGTGCGCTACTGGCGACTGCTGAAGTTCAAGCTGGCCAACCCGCACATCATCACTCGCGGCATGGTGTTCATCGGCAAAGGTGTCGAGATCCACGCAACACCGGAGCTGGCCCAGCTGGAAATCGGGCGCTGGGTGCACATCGGCGACAAGAACACGATCCGCGCGCACGAGGGCTCGCTGCGCTTCGGCGACAAGGTGGTGTTGGGCCGTGACAACGTCATCAACTGCTACCTCGACATCGAGCTCGGCGACTCGGTGCTGATGGCCGACTGGTGCTATGTCTGCGATTTCGACCATCGGATGGACGACATCACGCTGCCGATCAAAGATCAGGGAATCGTCAAATCCCCGATCCGGATCGGCCCGGACACCTGGGTCGGCGTGAAGGTGACCGTGTTGCGCGGCACCACCATCGGCCGGGGCTGTGTGCTGGGGTCACACGCCGTGGTTCGCGGCGACGTGCCGGACTTCTCGATCGCGGTCGGGGCGCCGGCCAAGGTGGTCAAGAACCGTCAGCTGGCCTGGGAGACGTCGGCCGCTCAGCGCGCCGAGCTCGCCGCGGCGCTGGCCGACATCGAACGCAAGAAAGCCGCGCGCTAACTCAGTTCATGCTCTGGTAGCGGCGCAGCGCTTCGCTGCGCTCCGCGCTGTGGTCGACGATCGGTTCGGGATAACCGGCGGGCCGATCGCCTTTGGTCAGTGTGACGTCGTCGGCGTCAGCGAGCTCGGCGACCCAGCGCCGCACGTAATCGCCGGCGGGATCGAACTTCTCGGCCTGCCTTGTCGGGTTGAACACCCGGAAATACGGTGCGGCATCGGTGCCGCATCCCGCGGACCACTGCCAGCCGTGCTGGTTGCTGGCCATGTCGCCGTCGACCAGCTGGTCGAGGAACCACCGGGCACCCCATTGCCAGGGCAGGTGCAGGTCCTTGACCAGAAACGACGCAGCGATCATCCGCACCCGGTTATGCATGAAACCGGTTTCACGGAGTTGACGCATGCCGGCGTCGACGATCGGAAAGCCTGTCTCGCCGGCTTTCCAAGATTCGAAGTGCCGCTTGGCATCCGCGTCGGTATCGATTTCGATGGCGTCGAAATCGCGGTTCCAATTCCACCAGGCGCTGTCGGGCCAATGATGCAGTATCGCGGCGTAGAAGTCGCGAAAAGCCAACTCTCGCAGATACGCTCGCGGGCCGGCGCGCCGCTGGTCTAAGTCGGCGACTATGGTCCGGGGGTGGATCGTGCCGAACTTCAGATGGGCCGACATCCGACTCGTGCCGTCATGGTCGGGACGATTCCGGTCGTCGCCGTAATTCTCGAGTCCCTTGTCGACGAACTTTTTCCACTGGCGTCGCGCGGCAGCCTCGCCCGCGGGCAGGTCGAGTTCGACCCCCGGGTCAGGTATCTCGACCGGCTTGGCGCGCTTGCCCAGCTTGGTGGGGTCGACCCAGTTCGCGGACTTGGCTCCGGATCGGGCAGCTGACCGCCATCCCATGTCGTGCCATCGGCCGAAGAACGGGGTGAACACCTTGTACGGCTCGCCGTCGTCCTTGGTCACGCGCCCGGGTGAGACCAGATACGGCGACCCCGTCGCCACCAGCGGTACGTTGCCCAACGCCGAGCGCACCCGGTCGTCGCGTTGCCGGCCGTAGGGTGCGAAGTCTTCGGAGACATGCACCGACGGCGCCTCAATCTCCTTGACGAGCGCAGGAATGCGTTCTTCGGGCCGACCCCGCGTCACCAAAAGCCGTCCATCCAGATCGTCTCGTAACTGGCGCAACGAGTCGCACAGAAACTGCATCCGGCGGCTGCCCGAGGATGCCTCCAAACGGGGATCGAGGACAAAACACGCCAGCACCTCGTTACTGTCGGCGGCCGCTCTGAGCAACGGCGGGAGGTCGCGCAGCCGCAGGTCTCGGCGGAACCACAACAACGCTGGCATCAGCGGGCCAGGAGTTTCATCGGCGATTGAGTACCCAAATGTGGCCGGACATTACGGTGGCAAAGGCACACCACAGCGGATACGGCACCAGCGCGGCCCCTGCCCGCAGATCGGCCGCGGCGGTGCGCCTGGCCAGATCGGCGCTGCTGGCTGCCAGCACGGCCGCGCCGATCGCCGAGGCGCCCAGCTTCTGATACTTGAAGAACAGCCAACTCCACCCAGCATTGAGGATCAGGTTGGCGGCCAGCGCGACAATGTATTTGCGGGCTTCGTTGTCACGCCCTTCTGCGCGCAGTCGGTCGATCGCGGTCGCGGAGGTCACCGCGATGTCGGCGTACAGCGTGGTCCAGGCGATCGGAAACACCCCGTTGGGTGGCACATAGCTTGGTTTGCGTAAACGGGAGTACCACCGGACGATCCGCTGCTGGCTCGCGATGCTTCCGATTCCCGAGGTCGCGCCGACGGAAAGGGCCGTCGCGGCCAGTATCTGCTTATTCACCTGATATCCCTTCGACTTCCGACAAGTATTTCAGTGATTTAAGTATTAATCAACTGAAGTAATACCCGAATGCGAGATAAGCTGAACAGCGTCATGGGCCCCGATCAGACGGCGGGCGGCCGAGCCGCACTCGAACAGCAGATTTCCGCTCATCTGCGGGTGATGACGGCTGAGTCCGAACAGATCGGCCGGTCGTTCGCCGCCGTGCATGACGTGCGTCCCACCGACTTTCGCGCTCTGCTGCATGTCATGGTTGCCGAAACCGCGGGGGCGCCAATCACCTCGGGCGAGCTCCGGCAGCGCATGGGGCTGTCGGGCGCGGCCATCACCTATCTGGTGGACCGAATGATGGCGTCGGGCCACATCACGCGCGAGTCCGACCCCGGCGACCGACGCAAGGTGATCTTGCGTTATTCGGATTCTGGCTTGGCCACCGCACGAGCGTTCTTCGCCCCGCTGGGAACCCACGCCCATGAAGCAATGCAATGCTTGTCCGACGAAGACCTCTCTGCGGCCAGCCGGGTTTTCGCCGCACTGATCGCGGCGATGCGGCGATACCAGGATGAGCTGTCGTCATGGAAGCCACCCGAACGGCCGGCCGATTGAGCCACGGGAGCGAAGAGGGAGGTGCTGTGCCAACCGATCCGAACGGGATGACGACCCGCAAGCTGCGCCACATCGATGTGTGCCTTGACGACCGGGTGACGTATTCCGGTGTCACGACGGGGCTGGAGCGCTACCGGCTGCCGTACAACGCGCTGACGCAGACCAGCCTCGCCCACATCGACCTGTCGACCAGCTTCCTCGGTGTGCCTTTACGGGCGCCGATCCTGGTCGGCGCGATGACCGGTGGCGCCGAGCTGTCCGGGACGATCAACAAGAATCTGGCCGGGGCTGCGCAACGGCTCGGCATCGGAATGATGCTTGGCTCGCAGCGCATCATGCTGGACAGTGCAATGGGGGAGCAGGCCGCGTCCAGCTTCGCGGTCCGTGACGTCGCGCCGGATGTGTTGTTGTTCGGCAATATTGGGCTCGCGCAGCTGACCACCGCTGCGGTTGAGGACATCTCGAATGCGCTGAAGCGGGTGGGCGCTGATGCGCTTGCGGTGCATACTAATCCATTGCAAGAGGCCGTCCAGCGAGACGGCGATGGCGACTTTTCCGGGTCGCTCGACCGGCTGCGCCAGGTCGCTGCAGCACTGGAATATCCGGTGCTGCTCAAGGAAGTGGGTCACGGCATCGGCACCGCGGCGGTCGCCGAGTTGACGGGCCGGTCCGGCGAGTTGCCGGTGGCCGCGATCGACGTCGCGGGTGCCGGCGGTACCTCGTGGTCACGCGTGGAGCAGCTCGTTCGCTATGGCGAGGTGCGTTTCCCCGACCTGGCCGACTGGGGGATACCGACGGCGCAGGCCATCGTGGAGGTGCGTCAGGCTCTGCCCGTTGTCCCGCTGGTGGCTTCTGGCGGTATCCGCACCGGCATGGACGCGGCAAAATCATTGGCACTGGGCGCCGACGTCGTGGCCATCGCCCGCCCATTGCTGGCTGCGGCGATTGAATCCACTGAGGCCGTGGTGGATTGGCTACAGCGCTTTATCGACGAGCTGCGAATCTGCCTGCATGGTGCCGGTGCTGCGGACTTACCGGCCCTGCGCAACATCGGCGTCACCCCGATGCAGTAAAGCATTGATCCCCAACATTTTTCGGTGAGTTGCCGAAGTGTGCTCAGCTCAGGTCGCTGGATGCGGTGGCCGGAGCCGTCGACGGCTTTAATCGATGAACAGCGATTTCGGCTTCAAATGTCGACATCGCGGCGATCATCGCGCCGAAAACCCGATGAGCGGCAAGCAGATCCCGGTCTGGTAATCCGGCGAGCTCGGCGCGCAGGTGCGCGCCGAGGGGCTGAAAAAATCCGTGCGCCAGCTCCATGCCGCTTTCTTCGTATCGGAGACGGGCCTTGCGTCGATCCGAGGGGTCCGATTCGCGGCGGACATGGCCGGCATCGATCATGCGATCGACGAGGTAGGTGATCGCCGCCGGCGAGACGTCCATCCGCTGCCGTAGCTGGGCCATAGTCAGCGGCGTACCGGCCGTCTCGGCGACCATGACGTGCAATAACGCGTGGAAGTCGTTGCCACTCACGTCGTTCTGGCGTGCGAAATGGCGACCTATTCGGTCGGACTGTGCTGTAACCGCCCGCATATCGGCCGACATCAGCTGTTCCAGCTCTGGCCTGCTGGGAGGTGAACCGTTTGTGCCCCGCTTAGTCACCTGATCGCATCCTTCTTAGCGAATCTTCCGTTCAGCGTATCGGACACCCGCTGGATCAGCGAGAATACGCGAGCAACAGCAAAATGTCTCCTGGCAGCGCAACGGTATCGCGGCACCGCGTTTCGGTACAGCGTAATGGCCCGCTTTCGTGGATCATCGGGACCTGAGCGCGTACGGGTCAGGACTTGTGAGTCATCAAGTGGGACAACAGTAGTCGCTGTTGCAGATTACTTCACAACGAGCTGTCGCCCCCGACCCGCTGTGCAACCTGCGCAATGGGCGTATTGCGGTCTTGCGACATCTGCTTGAGCCTTTCGAAGGCTTCAGCAGCGTCAATACCGAAACGCTCCATCAGCCTGCCTTTGGCCTGGCCGATGACGTCCCGCGAGACCAGCGCAACGCGAAACTGCTGGTCACGGCGCATCGTGTTCCACACCAGTGCCGCATGGGTCGCAAAAATCAGCCCCAAATTGGCTGATTCGTCGTCGAATACGTTCGGCGATTCGGCATAGAAGTTGAGCGCCGCAGCGGAGACGCCTTCTTTGAACATTCCGAACGACAACATCGATCGAATGGGCGTCTGCCGCAGCGCCGCGCCGCGGTAGAGCGGCCATCGATCATCATGGACGAGATCATCGATGCGGACGCTTTCCTGCAATGCGGCGGCAGTCAGGCATGGTCCCTGTTGATAGCGACCCTGGATTTCGTCGAGCATCACTGGGTAGCGATGGGTGGCGGCCGCGGTCTCGATGCCGCGACGTCTCTGCGTCACCGTGATACCTGCGTACTGCGCTCCGGGGACCGATTCCGCGGCGCCTGCGATCAGCCCACTGAGCAGCGCGGGTGTGTCGAATGACGCGCGTCGGTGCAGGTCTGAGACAAACTGGGTTGCCTGCAAGTACATCGCTGTTCGCGAATCCAGTGACAGCTCTTCCGATTTGGGCATATTCACTATGTGGGCTTCCCGGTCGTCAGTTGCGGGTCGCAGTGCATGTGGCTGGTGGCAGATACCTGACGAACTTGTCGGTGGCTGCCGATGCCACTACCCATTCTCCCGTTCACACTATAAACTTAACTATTCATATTATTAAGTATATGTGAGTTACGTCATCCGGAGGGGTTCTGCACGGCGAGAAAACGGGTATACCCCTGCTCGAGCGGCGCGCCCAGCTGCTGCGGATCTGAGCCAGTCAAGGAGTGAGCGATGCGCTGCGTCATCTTCGGCGCCACCGGCTATCTGGGGGTCCGGCTGGTTCCCGAACTGTTGTCGGCGGGTCATGACGTCCGGGTGATGGCGCGAACCCCGGCCAAACTTGACGATGTGCCGTGGCGCCAGGACGTCGAGGTGGTCGAAGGTGACGTCGCTGACGCCGACACGGTGCGGCGGGCGCTCGATGGTCAGCATGTTCTCTACTATCTGGTGCACTCGATGCTCAGCACCGATTTCGTCGACCTGGATGCGCGCGCGGCCTCGATCGTCGCGGATGCCGCTAGGCAGGCGGGGCTCTCGCGCATCGTGTACGTGGGCGGCATCATCGCGGATCATCAGCAGTTTGTCGGACCACTTGGCGTCGAGGGCCGAAGTTGGCCGGCTACTGCATGACTCGGGAGTCCCTACTGCGGAACTGCGTGCGGCGGCCATCATCGGAGCTGGGTCGGCGAGCTTCGAGATGCTGCGGTACCTGACCGAACGATTGCCGTTCATGGTCACGCCGAAATGGTTGCGCACCCGGGTTCAACCCATTGCGATTCACGACGTGCTGTATTACCTCACGAACGCGGCAGACTTGCCGGCCGATGTGAGCCGTCCGTTCGACATCGGCGGTCCGGACACCTTCACCTACACCGAGATGATCCGCAAATACGCGGCGATCGCGGGCCTGCAGCGCCGAATCGCCATCCCGGTGCCGGTGCTGACTCCGTACCTGTCCTCGCACTGGGTGAACCTGATCACCCCGCTGCCGCGGTCGTTGGCGTCGTCGTTGATGAAATCGCTGGAGAACGATGTCGTCTGCGCCGAGCACGATATCGCCCAACACATCCCAGACCCCGAAAAAGGCCTGACGCACTACGAAGACGCCGTTGAACTCGCATTGGAACGGACGCGCGACACGGCACTGACCACTCGCTGGTCGCGATCGAGAACAGCGGAATCACCGTCCCAGCCGTTGCCCACCGACCCGGCATGGGCCGGTGGATCGCTGCACGAGCAGGTGTCGCAACGGCATGTCGACGCCGATGTCGAGACGCTGTGGCAGGTGTTCGAGTCGATCGGCTCCGAGCACGGCTGGTCTGCGGCCCCGGCGGCCTGGGCGCTGCGTGGATGGACTGGTCGAGCTGCCGATGCTGCGGCCCGACCGCCATCGTCGCGCCGGCTGCACGCGGGTGAGGCGCTGGACTGGTGGCGCGTCGAGCACGTCGATCAGCCCCGGCTGTTGCGGCTGCGCGCGGATGTTCCACTGCCGGGCCGCCTTTGGCTCGAGCTGTCGCGTGCGCCCCGACGGCGACCGTCGTTGCAGCTATCGGCAACGGGTGGTGTTCCAGCCGTATGGCCTTGCCGGTGAGGTCTTTTGGACGGCGTCCAGTTGGCTTCGTAGCGCGGTGTTCGGCGGTATCGCCCGCGACGTCACCGCAAAGGCAAACGGCGCTTACGTTTCCACGCGAACGTAACGTTCGAATGGATCACCGCGTACCGGCGCGCAACTGATAGCGGCGTTCGGCGTAGGCCAGGTCGTCTTTCCACAGCCGGGCCGCGGCGACGCGCATGAGCCCGGTGATCAGCGGAGCGGCATGGCGGGCCCGCTTGAATCCGGTCCGGTCGGAGTGGGCGACGGTGGCTTCGATCACCGCCGTTCGCGGCCGATTGTCCGACCCCAAACCCAATGGGGTGGCGTGAGTTTCGACCACGCTGCCCGCTCCCTCGCCGTCCACGATACGCATCACGATGGTGCGCGCCTCGGGGCTGGTGAACTCCGCGACCGTGGGTACGCCGACACGGCCGATCCGGAATGTCACCGCGACGAGGAAACGGTCAGCCTCTTCGGTCGGAGTGGTCAGCACCTCGAGCCGGGTGAACGAATACGGGTGGTACCACGCGCCGTGCCATGGATCGAGGCGGTTGGCGATGATGTCGGACGGTTCGCAGGTGCCGACCATTCTCGCGACGGCGTCCAGTGTGTCGCCGGCTGGTCTGGCCGGAATCACCGGCTGATCGAGCGGCTCCTCGCCACCGACATCGTCGAGACGGACCCACGCGAGCACGCCGTCGTCATAGCTGGGCAGCGGCCGCCACCCGAATTCGTCGGTGTCGGCGTCCAGGCAGAGGCCGTGCCATCGGCAGATCAGGGCGCCGCCGTGCACGGCCGCGGTGGCCAGGTCGGCACCGAGATGCGGGCAGCTGCGCGGGCCGACGTGCAGTCGGGATTGCTGATCACGCCAGGCGACCAGCTCGACGCCGGCCACACGAGTACCCAGCGGCCGACCGCTGCGCACATCGCGGCTCGCCGCGAAGGTGTACCAGTTGCCGGTCGGCCGGCGCTGCGACCGCTCCAGCGCGGCGTCGATGATCGCGGGGGACGCCTCGCGGTATGTCGGACGCTGGTCGGCCCATGTCACAGGCGGGATCGCCTGCAGCGGCCAATCTTTGGGCCAGCGGCGCCGCACGTTGTCGCCGATGCTCATTGTCGCGAATCCTTTTCTCGGCCGGCCAGATAGCGCAGTAGCGCCCAACGGCCTTGGGTGGGAACCGTACTCAGGGCGTGGCCGGCGACTCCCCACTGCTTCAGCAAGTGGTTGGCGGCGGTCCATCCGGTGGTGGCCGCGCGCTCCATCAGCGCCACTGGCAAGTCGATGCGCACCCCGTCGCCGGCCAGCAGTAGCCCCGGCAGCGGTGTCACGACGCCGGGCCGGTGCGCGTGGGTGCCCGGGGCGAAAAGCGGGCAATCGCGGTGCTGCAGCATGCGTTCGTGAACCACTCGCGCCAAGCGGGTCTCCGGGTACAGCTTGTGCAGCTGGCTCAGCATGGCTTCTTGGGGATGTGTGGATTCCACTGCGTACGAATGTAATTCGACAACAGAGCCTCCGGTTGCCCGCGCCCAGTCGCGAGCTTGGCGTTCGTATCGATCCAAGACGCTGATGTTGTCCAGCGGTTCGTGGCCGGCCGTACCCAGAAACGCCGGTCGATCAGAGGACACCGGGCGGTCAAGCCACAGGCGCTGAACCATGAACGGCGGGGCGGTACGCAGCTTCTTGATCCGCGCCCGCCAGAAGTCGTCGCCGAGGCCCGGTGACGCCGCCACTATCTGCTGAAGGCCGGCCACGTCGGTGGCCAGCACAACGGCGTCGGCATCCATCTGATCGCCGGTATCGGTACGGATCTGGAATGTCTGATCGTGGTCTCCGGCGATGCTCGTCACCGCGGTGCTTTGGCGGAATCGCACCCCGAGGCCGGCCAGATATTGCTGCAGGGGCTGCCACAGCGCGGTGTCGTAGTTGGCGTTGGCAACGTCGAAGATCAGCCCCTCGCTGGAGCCGAGGAAGTAGATGTGGAACATGGTGGCCAGTTCCGCGGCCGACAGCTCGGTGGGGCTGGCGAAGAAGCTGCGGGAAAACACCTCGAAGGCCAGATGCCGAGCGGCCTCGGGGAAGTTGATGCTCTTCAGGAACGTCTCGGCGTCGACGTGATCGATGCGGTGATAGATGTCGGGCAGCGACACCGCGGCAAGTGGGGCAGCGGCACGCGCGTCGATGCGGGCGAGGTCTGTGAGGCGAAAAGTCGGGCTGCGCAAGGCGAATACCAATGCATTCCACGGCGGGTTGCGCGGTAAACCACGGAACGTGTCTTGCCGTCCGGCGCCGTCGATGAGCGGGTAATCGTCGACCGGGGTCAGCATGGACAACGAGGCGTCGACCCGGCTCAGCAGCGCCCGCAAGTTGTAGTACTGCCGGAAGAAGGCGTGGAAGCCGCGGTTCATGGCGAGCTCGACGCCGTCGGAGTGATCGGTCCAACCGCCGACCCGCCCGCCCAGGTAGTTCTCTCGTTCGATGACGTCGACGCTGACGCCGCGTTCCGCCAGACCCGTCGCGGCGGCCAGGCCCGCGATTCCGGCGCCGACGACGACCGCCCGCGGTCGCGACGGTAGGGCCGTCGCGCTGTGCAGGCCCGGTGGCGCCGGAAAGGTGCGGCGACGGCGATCGATCGTCACGGCGCATCCCCGAGGAAGGTGTGCGCGATCTGGGTCTCCCAACCCGGCATTGTTTCGCTGCGCACCGCGGTGAAGCCCGCGTCACGCAGCCGCTGCCTGAATTGCGTTGCGCCGTCGAATGTCAACACGCTGCGCCACAAATGCTTGTACAGCGTCGCGTCGCCGGTCTGCAGCCAGCCGGAGGGAATGATGATGCTCCAGCAGACTGCGTGCCACACCAGGGTCGCGGCCCGCGAGTCGCGTACCGAGTAGTCGTGCACCGCCAGCGTGGCGCCGGGCGACAACAGGTTGCGCAGCGCCCGCAGCTGGGTGTCGGGATCGGACAGGTTGCGGATCAAATACGCGGCCAGGATCCCGTCGAACGGGCCGACGACGCCGTTGTCGGCCAGGCCTTCCACGGGCGTGTGCACGAACCGGACCGACGAGGGCCACGATTTGTTCTTCGCTTCGTCGAGCATTCCCCGCGACGCGTCGATCGCGGTGATGTCAGCATGTGGGGCGACACTCAACAGCGCCGCCGTCGACGCGCCGGTGCCGCAGCCGGCATCCAGCAACCGCAGCCCGCGGCCCTCATCGGGCAGGCGCAGTCGCTGCGCCGAAAGGCGAAGGTGGGCATGGTATCCCGGGCTGGCACCGACGAGTCGATCGTAGGCGTGAGCGCCGACGTCAAAAGCGGCCGGCACATCAGCGCGGGGGAGACCGGTGTTACCGACGTTCACGTTGTCGTTCCCATAGCAGCAGGACGGCGGTGACCAATGCGAAGCCGAAGAAGAAGTCTTCGATCGGAATGTCGAGTGGAAAGCGGATGCCGCTGGTTTGCCGATTGTCGTACACCACGATCGGGGCGCTCAGCTTGGTCAACCAGCCGTCAACCAGGATCTGGAATCCGATCACGATCAGCATGGACAACCAGTAGGCCGGGCGCCGAAAAAGCCCGGTGCGCAACACCGTCACCTCGAGCACACCGACGGCGAGCGCCGCCACGATGGCGGGGACGGTGTAGCCGAGGCCGCTCATCGGCGGTCGAACCGACGGAGGATGGCGCTCACCGCGTTATAGGTCAGCAAGGCGCACAACGGAATCACCAGAAAGAACAGGACCTCCTCGATCGGCATCCGGACCGGGATGTTCACGCCGGTGACGTATGCCGGGTTGTACGTCCACAGGTGGGCGCCGATAGCCACCTCATCCCAGAGTACGAAAACGGCCGCGACCGGCAGCACAGCGCGCGCGGCCCGCCAGAGTTGACGGTAGACGCCGGGGCGAAAGATCTCCAGCGGCAAGGTGATCGCCAGGCACGCCGCCAGAACGATGAGGTACTGCCAGTGATCCACTACGCCACACCGGATCTGGGATCGCCGGATGCTACCGGGTGCGTCAACCGGGCTCGCCACGAACGCAACAGCCCGGCGCCGGCGACGCGCAGCCGTCGGCCATTGCCGACGGTCGCACGCTGGCTGAACACCGCAAAGTCGCAGTCTTCGATGCGGTCGAGGATATCCGAGTACAGCGTCAACGCGGTCGCGACACAAGGCCGCGACCGTGGTTCCAGCATTGCGACACCGTCTGCGGCGTAGCGGTAGACCTGCCGCGCGACATCATGCTGATCGGCCAGTGCGTTACGGACCCGGCGATCGGTCCGGCGATTGTTGTGGCACCACATCAGTACCTCGCGATCGACGCCGTGGGCGGCCAATTCATCGGCCGGCAGGTACACACGTTGCCGCATCAGGTCTTCGTCGACGTCACGCAAGAAATTCGTCAGCTGAAAAGCTCTGCCCAGCGCCGCCGCGCGCGGAGCGGCCTCGTCGGCCGGGCTGACCGTGCCCAGGATCGGAAGCACTTGCAGACCAATCGCTTCCGCTGAACCCTTCATGTAGAGGTTGAGTGCAGGGCGGTCCGGATAATCGGTGATGGTCAGGTCCATCCGCATCGAGTTCAGGAAGTCGTCGAACAGTTCGTCGGCGATGGCGTAACGCCGGGCGGTGTGCCGCACGGCGGCCAGCACCGGGTTGGCCGGGTGTTCCTCAGCGGCAAAGAATTGATCGGACAACTCCTGCAGCCGTGCCGCCCGGGTTGGGGTATCCAGGGCCGGATCGACATCGTCGAGAATGTCGTCGGCGTAACGGGCAAACCCGTAGAGCGCGTGGATCGGTGGGCGCTGATCGGGCGCCAGTAGCCGGGTGGCCAGAAAGAAGGTGCGGCCGTGGGCTGCGTTGAGGGTGCGACAGCGCCGGTAGGCACCGCGCAGGTCGGGATCGTCGATGCCGGCTGCGGTCAGCTCGGTGCGGATCATGACTGACCTGCTTTCGCTACGACCGTTCGCTTCGACCCGCCGACGATGCCGGTGATGCGGTCGGCGGCCAGTCGCCCGGAGATCATCGCGGTGGGGACCCCGACGCCGGGCACGGTCGACGATCCGGCCAGCACGGCATTGTCGATCCCGCGCAACGTGTTGGCCGGACGGAACGGCCCGGTCTGGGCGAACGTGTGGGCCAGGGCGAACGGGGTGCCCGCGATCATTCCCTGGCGAGCCCAGTCTTCGGGGTTGACGACGTGCAGCACCTCGGCGCCGTCGCGAAAACCCGGAATCAGCCGCGCGCCAACGGTATCGATGAGCTGCTCGGTGTAGCTGTCACCGATGCGCGACCAGTCGACCAGACCGCGGGTGAGGTTCGGCGCCGGGGCAAGGACGTAGAACAGCTCGTGGCCGCGCGGCGCCAAGCTCGGGTCGCCGGCCGTCGGCCTGGTGACGAGCAGGGACGGATCTCGCATCAGCCTGCCGTCACGGATGATGTCGGTGAACGTCTGATCCCAGTGCTCGCCGAAGACGATGTTGTGGTGTGCCAGTGAATGATTCGACGATGGCGCCTGGCGGCGGCCGATGTGCGCGACAACGGCCGACGGTGCCGGCCGAAGACGACCGATGCGTCGAGGTTCGCGGCCCAACAAGGTGTAGGTGGTAGGAAGTTCGGTGGTCAGCACGACGGCGTCGCAGGCGATGCGCTGATCGGTGTCGGTCTGTACGGCCGCCACCCGGCTGCCGGTGCGCTCCAGGCCGGTGACCGTGGCGCCGTAGACGAAGTGGACTCCGGCATCGGTGGCGGCCGCGGCCAGTGCGTCGGGCAGCGCCCGCATGCCGCCGCGCGGGAAGTAAACCCCCGCGACGGTGTCCATGTAGGCGATCACCGCGTACACGGCGAGCGCTTTCTTCGGCGCCACGCCGGCGTACAGCGACTGGAAGGTGAAGACTCGCTGCAGCCGCGGGTCGGAGATGTACCGATTGACCATGGTGTCCCACTTGCGGAATCCACCCAGTGCCGTCAGTCGGGCCAGTTGCGGATTCAGCAGCGACAGCGGGGAATCGAAGTTCTCGGCGATGAAGCCGTCGAACTCGGTGTGGTAGAGCCGCGTCAGCCAATCGCGCAGCCTCCGATAGCCCTCGGCCTGCTTGGCGCCGGCGAATTCTCGGATGGCGTCCGCCATGAGATCCGCGTCGCTATGTACATCGAGGCTGCTGCCGTCGGCGAACTGCGCACGGTACGCGGGCTCCACCGTCATCAAATCCAGCCGGGCCGAACGATTTTCGCCGACCGCGGCGAAGGCCTCATCGATGATGTCGGGCATCGTCAGCACGGTCGGCCCGGTGTCGAGCTGATATCCGCCGACGTCGAGGCGTCCGGCGCGTCCGCCTGGCCAGATTTCTCGTTCGACCACCGTGACCTCACGGCCGCGCCCGGCCAGATGTAGCGCCGCGGACAGGCCGGCCAGACCGGCGCCGACAACGACCACCCGGCTGTTCGGGCCCGCTACGGTCCTCATTCGGATCGCTCCGTGCAGACGGCAGCCATGTTCGCCAACCCGGCCCGCACCGGCTCGCCGACCCGAAGATCGTCGAGCTCATTGAGCGCGGACGAGACCCGGCTGCCGATCATGTCTTCGATCCTCTGCACAGCGCCTGTCGTAACAATCAAAGTACGCCAGCGCTCGATGGCGTTGTCGTCGAGATCGCCGGTGTTCATCAGCTCGGTGAGCTGCCGGCGGGTGGGCGGATCGGCCAGGTTGTGCGCGGCGATGACCACGCTGGTGGCTTTGCGCTCGACCAGATCTTGGCCGGTTGGCTTGCCGGTCACCGTCTCGACGCCGAAGACGCCCAGCAGATCGTCGCGCAGCTGGAATGCTTCGCCGACCGCTTCGCCGTAGCGGCCCAGGCCGGACACGGTGCGATCGCTGCAGCCGCTCATCGCCGCGCCGATCTCCAGCGGTCGGCGCACGGTGTAGTTGCCCGATTTGCGACGCGCCACCTCCAGCACGGTATCCATCGACGGCAGGTCGCGGATATCGCTGGCCAGATCAGCGAATTGGCCAAGTGCGAGTTCGATGCGCATCGCGTCGTAACGCGGCCAGGCCCGCTGCAGACGGCGATGGTCGAGCCCGCTTTCGCGCAGCATCTGTTCGGCCCAAATCAGACAGAGATCGCCCAGCAGGATCGCTGCCGATTCGCCGAATCGCTCCGCCGGCCCGGACAGCTGCCGCTTTCGATGCCATTGGCTGAATTGGACGTGTGCGGCGGGAAGGCCGCGGCGCGACGAGGCGGCATCCATGACGTCGTCCTGCAGCAGCGCGAAGGCGTGCAGCAGTTCCAGTCCGGCGGAGGCGAACAGCGCCTCGTCGCTCTCCTGTGCGCCGGCCAGCCAGCCCAGATACATGAAAGTCGAGCGCAGGCATTTGCCGCCCGCGACGAATTTCATCAGGACATCACCGGCCACTTCCACGCCTGACTCATCGAGTTCGGCAGCGCATCGCCCGGTCACGAACTCGGTCAGATGTGTCAAGACCTTGCGGCGCAACCCGATTCGCCATACATCGAACTGTGCGGGATCTGACCAGGATTTCGGGTTGAGCTCAACAGGCTGCGCGGATGGCGCTAACGACAGCGCGCGCACCTCGCCCATTGAAACCCCTCTCGAAGGGTCGGGTCGCGACCAACCCGTACGTCCCAGACTCACCGGCTATACCTCCCAAACTACGGAGGCAAACACATCTGCCCAGCAGATTAACTTCACAAGATGAAAGTTTAACTTACTGAACATCTGGCCCGCTCGCCAGAGATATCTCGCCTAGGGTGGGTCCATGACCGCAGCGCAGCGTGAACGAAGCGCACTCGTGAGCACGTTTCGCCAGGTAGGGCCCGACGCGCCGACGCTGTGCACAGGTTGGAAAACCCGCGATCTGGCCGCTCATCTGGTCGTTCGGGAACGCCGTCTCGACGCGACGCCGGGTATCTCGTTGCCTTTCCTTGCCGGCTACACCGCGAAGGTGCAGAACAAGCTTGCGCAATCGACCGGCTGGGATGACCTGGTCAACCTGGTGGCGTCCGGTCCGCCGATGTACTCGCCGTTCAAGCTCCTCGATTCGGTCGCGAATCTCGGCGAGATGTTCATTCACCACGAGGACGTGCGCCGAGCCATCGACGGCTGGCAGCCCAGGGTGCTTGACGCATCGATCGCCAACCCGCTGCGGCGCCAGCTCGGGCTGATGAGCCGGATGATGCTGAGCAAGATGCCCGCTCAGGTCGAACTGCGGACACCCGCCGGCGAACGGATCGCCCGGGTGGGTCGCGGCGATGCCGTCACGGTGACCGGCGAACCGCAGGAGCTGTTGCTGTTCGTCGCGGGTCGCGATGCCGTACGGGTCGAATTCGACGGCGACGCTGCGGCGATCGCCGCCGTCCGGTCGGCACCCCGCGGCCTGTAGCGCGGGGTTACGCCGGCGCGTGGCCAAGCAGGTGCCGCAGGGTCTGCTCGAGGTCAGGGCGGCGGAATCGGTGATCTGCCTGCTGCAACCGCGTCGGCAGCACCCGTTGATTAGCGCACGCGAGTTCCCGCGCACCCTGCTCGCCGAGTAGCAACCGCGGTCCCAACGGCGGTACCGGCAACAACGCGGGGCGATGCAGAACGTGGGCCAGTGTCCGGGTGTAGTCGACGTTGCGGGCCGGTTCGGGAGCAACCGCATTGACCGGCCCGGACAAGTCGGTGTCCCACAGCCCGCGGTGATAGACGTCGACCAGATCGTCGATCCCGATCCAGGACAGCCACTGTTGGCCGCTGCCGAGTCGGCCGCCGAGCCCGGCGGCGAACAGCGGGCGGAACAGCCGAAGTGTCCCGCCGGCGGGGGACTGCACGATTCCGGTGCGCACCCGCACCACCCGCGTGCCGGACTGCTCGGCTGGGGCCGTGGCGTTTTCCCAGTCGGCAACCACGTCGGCCAGAAACCCGTCACCGCGTTCGCTGTCCTCGGTCAGCATCTCCTCGCCCCGGTCGTAGCCGTAATAGCCGATGGCCGACGCGCTGATCAGCACCTTGGGCCCGTCGCTCGATTGGGCGATCAGCTCAGCCAACCGGCGCGTCGGGCCGATCCGGCTGTCCCGGATCGCGGCGCGGTGTTCGATCGGTGAACCGGCCGGCGATCGACTCGCCCGCGAGGTGGATGACCGCGTCCACGCCGGCCAGCAGACCCGGATCGGGGCTTTCTGGATTCCATTGGCGTTCATCGGGTTTGGTAGCCGGGTGCCGGACCAGCCGGATCACCCGGTGGCCGCCGGTGGACAGGAAGGCGGCCAACTGCGAGCCGACCAGCCCGGAGGCGCCGGTGATGGCGACGGTGATCGGGGTCAACCCATGGTCGGCCGCATGCCGGTGTACGGCGAGGTCGTCGGCCAACTGGCGGTGCCGGTAACGGAACATCGACCGCAGCGCGGCGGCGGGGACCGGCGTTGCGACGCGGTCGGTCATCCGGGTCCGATCGCCGGCGACCTCTTCGAAGTCGTGGGTGTGCCGCCACCGCACCGCCAGCTTGGCCGGCAGCGACGCCAGCCCGTTGGTGCCGATGGTGTCGACGAAGCGCCGGGGCGGGTCGTAGCCAGTCGGGTTGGTGCTCGGCCACCCAGCGCAGACCGCCCGGCAGGCCGAGTTCTGCGCGTCCGTTCTCCAGTGAATCAGCCTCGGCGATCAACCGCATCGGCTGCCACGGCGGCGTGAGCCGGGTAAACGCGCCGGGCCGGGCATGCCAGTCGAACACCTCGTAGATCGGTGCGTCGATCACGCTCGAGTACACAAGTCCCATTGGGCCGACGGTACCTGCGCGATCAGACGGCCCCGGTGATCTACCGATCCGGCAGCGCGTGCTCGACGATCGGCAGCCGCGGCAGCGGCTGGCGTTCCCGGCGCTTGGCCGCCAGGTACACCTGCGCCGTCTCGTCGGCCACCGTATGCCAGTCGAAATCCGCGGTCAGTCGTTGCCGTGCGGCCTTGGCCCGGCGTTGTGCGGCCGCCGGATCGTCGAGCACCGCGATGACCGCCTTGGCCAGCCGAGTCACATCGCGCGGCGGACACGACATCCCGGTCTCGCCGTTGATCACTGCCTCGCCCAGGCCGCCGATGTTCGACGTCACCAACGGGGTGCCCGCGGCCGCGGCTTCCAGCGCCGCCAGCCCGAACGGTTCGTAATGGCTAGGCAGCACGGCGGCGTCGGCGCGATGCAGAGCGGCTAGCAGATCGTCATGATCGAGTCGCCCGACGAAGTGGGTTGCCTTGAGTACCCGATGTTTACGAGCCTGCTCGACGAGCCAGTCCTGCTGGGTACCTGCACCGGCGATGGTGAGGGTGGTGCCGGGGTAGGCCCGCCGGATGCGTGGCAGCGCGGCGATCGCCTCGTGCACGCCCTTCTCGTATTCCAGCCGGCCCACGTATAACAGCTCTGGTGGTCCGGTGCGGGGCCTGCGGCGCGCGAACGGCCATCGCGCAGCCTCGATTCCGTTGCGGATCACCGTGGTCTCGGCCAGGCCGGGGCCGAACAGCTCGTTGATCTCCTCGCTCATCGACGCCGAACAGGTGATCAGCGAATCGGATTCGCGCACCAGCCACGACTCAATCGCATGAACCTGTCTGCTCAGCGCTCCCGACACCCAGCCCGAATGCCGGCCGGCCTCGGTCGCATGGATCGTGGAAACCATTGGCACGTCATAAAACTCGGCCAGCGCGATTGCCGGATGGGCGACCAGCCAGTCATGCGCGTGCACCACGTCGGGTTGCCATGCGCGGTCGCGCCGCCGGTCTTTCAGCGACAACCCTGCGCGAACCATGGCGTGGCCCATGGCCAGTGTCCAGGCCATCATGTCGCAGCCGAAGGAGAACTCATGCGGGTCCTGCGCGGCGGCGACGACCCGGACGTGTTCGTTGATCTCATCCGACGACGGGTGGGTGCTCGGGTCGGTGCCCGTCGGGCGCCGCGACAACACCACGACGTCATGGCCGGCGGCGGCGAGCGCGGTCGACAGGTGATGGACGTGCCGGCCGAGTCCACCGATCACCACCGGCGGGTACTCCCACGACACCATCAGGATTTTCATCGCGGCAGCCTCCGTGCATCCAGCGCACCGAACAGGCCGTCGGCCCGGTTCCAGCCGTCGGCCAGGCGCTGTGCGACTTCGCGGCGGCCCGAGGCCAGCGCACCCGCGATCTCGCGGGTGGCATGGGCGTGCAGGTGCGCCCGGTAGCGGGCGTAGTCGGCCGCGGAGTCCTTGCTCACCATGAAAGGCCAATCGCTGGAGACGGTGAGCAGGGTCTCGCGCAGGATCTGGTCGGCGATGTGGTCGCGGGGGATCGGCCCGTCCAGCGTCGCGGTCTGGGCCAGCGCCTTATCCACAGTCGACAGCGCGGTGTCGACGACCTCGGCGTTCAGCTGCACCAGGTCGGCCACCTTGTCACCGGCCCACACTTGCCAGTCCTTGCCGGAACCCCAAGAGCTGGGCGGTAATTCAACGGCATCTCCGACGAGGCCCGCGCTGACGGCGTCGCTCAGCGTGCCAACCCGCACACCGGCCTCCGGCAGTGCCCGCAGCACCCGTTCCAGCCACACCGGGCCCTCGTACCACCAGTGGCCGAACAATTCGGTGTCGAATGCGGCGACCACGTGGGCGGGTCGCCCGATGCGCTCGGATTCGGACAGGAGCCGACTGCGGGCCATCTCGACGAAATCTGCGACGTGGCTGTCGATTGCGCGATCGGCGCGGTCGGGGTCGTAAGGCGACTTCTTCTCCGACGGCACGTTGCGGCCCGTGACGCGGGCCGGCTTCAAGCCGGTGCGGTGGTCGTAGGTGTGGAAATCACGGTAGGCGGCGTGACCGGGATAGCCGGATTTCGGCGACCATACCCGGTAGCTGACCTGCAGGTCGCGCCCGAACGCGACCACGTTGGACTCGCCGACCGGCCGGCCCAGCGCGGTGTCACCGTGCAACGATGGGCCGTCGACCATGAAGTGGCCGACACCGGCCGCGGCATAGTCGTGCTCCATGCCCGGGGCGTAGGCACATTCGGGCGCCCAAATGCCAATCGGCTTGTGCGCCAATCGCTGCCGGGCGTCGGCCAGACCTTCGCGCAGCGCGAATTCGCGCAGCCGCGGGTTCAGCAGCGGCTGGAACGGATGCGCGAGGGGCCCGCCCAGCAGTTCGACCGTGCCCGCGTCGATCAGGCCGCGCAGCAGCGGGCTGGCCCCGTGGCGCCAGTACGTGGTGAAATCCCCGAGCGCTTCCTCGGTCTCGGCGAGTTCGCGAATTCCGAAGGCGCGCAACGCCTCCGGTGCTGAGGCCGGCGACGTTTCGGGTCCGTCCCCGGGACGCACGCTGGCCGCCTCGGCGGCACGCAAATGCCAGTTGGCCAGCCAATGATGCATCCCGTCAAGGCAATACGGGTCGTCGAGCTGCGCCATCACGACCGGAGTGACACCCAGCGTGATCAGCCGGTGGCGGTCCTCGTCGGCCAGTCGCCGCAGCACCCGCAACAGCGGCAGGTAGGACGCCGCCCAGGACTGGTACAGCCATTCCTCGCCGACCGGCCAGCGGCCGTGATGGGCCAGCCACGGCAGATGGGTGTGCAGCACCAGCGTGAACAGCCCGGGCACCGGCTCCCTGGTCGCCGGTGTCACGTGCGCATCGCAATCGCCACCAGATCCAGGCTGTCATCGATATGACGGCCCCGCTCGGTCGCGGCCTCGACGATGTCGAAGTCGGTGGCGGTGACCGCGGCGACATCGGCCAGCAACTGGTCCGGCCAGGGCGCATCGGCGACGGCTCGCGCGATCTGGGCGTCGATGATCGAGCCGCCGTGCCGGGAGTCCATCTCAGCCAGTCGCGGCCCGTGGAACACACCGCTCATCGAGACCGACCCAAAGCCGGCGTCTCGCAAAAGCGCTGTCAGCTCGTCCGCATTCAGCTCGCGAGTGTGGAACGGATTGATCGGGGTGTCGCGCCCGGGGGAGAACGTGATCCGGTTGGGGGTCGACACCATCAGCAGCCCGGCGGGCCGCAGCACCCTGAAGCACTCGCTGACGAACTGTGGCTGATCCCACAGGTGCTCGATGACCTGGAAGTTGACCACGACGTCGACCGAGTGGTCGGGCAGCGGCAACGCGGCGAGGTTGCCGTGGATGACCTCCACCCGCGGGTAACGGGCCCGCACGTGC
Source organism: uncultured Actinomycetota bacterium (assembly GCA_963815995.1). GTDB lineage: Bacteria > Actinomycetota > Actinomycetes > Mycobacteriales > Mycobacteriaceae > Mycobacterium. Next base: position 399,639 of record CAWFIR010000011.1, on the reverse strand, counting down.
GCGACGGTGGCCTCGTCGTAGTCCAGCGCGATCACCCGGCGTGCGACCCCGGCGATCAGGTCGGCGCCGTAGCCTTCCCCACAGCCCGCTTCCAGCACCTCGCGATCCGCGCAGTACTGCGCCAACCGCTGGTAGACCACCTCGTGGCGGCGAAACCAGTAATTCTCCACGTCGAGACCCGGGATGGTGCGTTCGCCGGTCAACGGCAGAACCGCATCGGCGGGGGCGTGGGGAACATCCGGGATGAATGCGCTCATTGCATAGGCAGGCTAACGCGTGGCGACGGGTTCGCGAATGCTTCACTACCGGCAATCCCCCCGTGTGGGGCGGGGCGCTGGCCGCCAGCGAAGGCATGTGGGGGCAGAACCTGCAGGACGACCCGCTATGGTGTGAGAGCGAACCGCACAAAGTTACCGGTCAGTAACATGCGGGTGCGGGGCGCATAAGACGTGACCTAAGTCCTGTGGCTTACGGCTGCAGGACTCACTCGAGGAGGACAAGCCACTCTCATGACGAACATCGTGGTCCTGATCAAGCAGGTCCCGGACACCTGGTCAGAGCGCAAACTCAAGGACGGCGATTGGACGCTGGACCGCGAGGCCGCCGACGCCGTGCTGGACGAGATCAACGAGCGCGCCGTCGAAGAGGCGTTGCTGATCCGCGAGAAAGAGGCCGCCGACGGCACCGAGGGATCGGTGACCGTGCTGACCGCGGGTCCCGAGCGGGCGACCGAGGCGATTCGCAAGGCGCTGTCCATGGGCGCCGACAAGGCCGTCCACCTGCTCGACGAGGGGATGCACGGCTCTGACGTCGTCCAGACCGGCTGGGCGCTGGCGCGCGCGCTGGGCACCATCGAGGGCACCGAGCTGGTGATCGCCGGCAACGAGGCCACCGACGGCACCGGCGGTGCCGTGCCGGCCATCATCGCCGAGTACCTGGGCCTGCCCCAGTTGACCCACCTGCGCAAGCTGTCGCTGGACGGCGACAAGATCACCGGCGAGCGGGAAACCGACGACGGTCTGTTCACCATCGAGGCCACGCTGCCTGCCGTGGTGAGCGTCAACGAGAAGATCAACGAGCCGCGCTTCCCCTCCTTCAAAGGCATCATGGCCGCCAAGAAGAAGGAAGTCACCAAGCTGACCCTGGCCGAGATCGGTGTCGAGCCCGACGAGGTCGGGCTGGCGAACGCCGGCTCCAAGGTGCTGACATCTACCCCCAAGCCGCCGAAGACCGCAGGTGAGAAGGTGACCGACGAGGGCGAGGGCGGCAGCCAGATTGCCCAGTACCTGGTTTCTCAGAAGATCATCTAAGACGTAGTCCCTAACTGAAAGACATCGAATAACTCATGGCTGAAGTACTGGTGCTCGTCGAGCACGCTGATGGAGCTTTGAAGAAGGTCTCGTCCGAATTGATCACCGCGGCACGCGTTCTGGGTGAACCCGCCGCCGTCGTGGTGGGCAAGCCGGGCACGGCCGACCCACTGGTCGACGGATTGAAGGCGGCCGGCGCGGCCAAGATCTACGTCGCCGAGTCCGACACGGCGGAGAACTACCTGATCACCCCGTCCGTCGACGTGCTCGCCGCGCTGGCCGAATCCGCAAGTCCGGCAGCCGTTTTGCTGGCCGCCAGCGCTGATGGCAAGGAGATCGCCGGCCGGCTGGCCGCCCGGATCGGTTCGGGTCTGCTGGTCGACGTGGTCGGTGTGGAGGCCGGCCCCAAGGCCATCCATTCCATCTTCGGTGGCGCGTTCACCGTCGAGGCGCAGGCCAACGGCGACACCCCGGTGATCACTGTCCGCGCGGGCGCGATCGACGCCGAGCCCGCCGAAGGCGCAGGCGAGAAGGTCACCGTCGAGGTGCCCGAGGCCGCCGAGAACGCCGCCAAGGTGACCTCGCGCGAGCCCGCGGTCGCCGGCGACCGCCCGGAGCTGGCCGAAGCCACCATCGTGGTGTCCGGTGGACGTGGAGTCGGCAGCGCCGACAACTTCCACGTGGTCGAGGAGTTGGCCGACTCGCTGGGCGCCGCGGTCGGCGCCTCCCGCGCCGCGGTGGACTCCGGCTACTACCCGGGTCAGTTCCAGGTGGGCCAGACCGGTAAGACCGTGTCACCGCAGCTGTACATCGCGCTGGGCATCTCCGGAGCGATCCAGCACCGTGCCGGCATGCAGACCTCGAAGACGATCGTCGCGGTGAACAAGGACGAAGAGGCGCCGATCTTCGAGATCGCTGACTACGGCGTAGTCGGCGACCTGTTCAAGGTCGCGCCGCAGCTCACCGAGGCGGTCAAGACCCGCAAGGGCTGATCGCACGCGAAAGCCCCCGCACGCCTAGGCGTGTCGGGGGCCTTTTGCGTTGCGGCCCACTCGTCGAGCCTGCGGCCAGACGCGGTTTCGGCGTTGAGCCTGCGTCCAGCCGCAGTTTCGCCCAGGGGCTGACGACCTCGCCAAGGTTTGAAATCCGGCGAAGTGGTGTACAAGAAGTTGCTACTTCGTTCCAGGAAAGGGCCGCAAGATGAAGGCAATGGCGCCAGCCGCGATAGCGATCGCCGCAGTTCTGTTCAGTGGATGCTCTGCGTCGCAGATCATCAACACCGGTGGTGACACCAAATGCAAGGACTTCACCACGCAGGACGAGAAGAAGCAGAACGACGAGGTCAGCAAGATGCTCAAGGACAAGAGCGGCGCCGACCCGTCCAATCTGGAGATCACCGCGACCCGGCTGTCGGCGGCGACCTACTGCCAGACGGTCGGCAAGCCGGACTCCAAGATCTCCGAGTCGCCGCACGGCTGACCGGCGATCGGTTGCGCCGACGGCTTACTCGTCGCCGGCTTGCAGCACCACGGTCGCTCGCGCGGCTACCTGAACGGCACCGCCTGCCGGAATCGGTTGGCGATCAAGGGGATTCGTCGCTTCGGCGGTGTCGACGACGGGAAGCCACGCCTCGCCGAATTCGCCTGGCGGCAAGGTGAATTCGATTGGCTCGTGGTGGGCGTTGAAGCACAGGAAGAACGAGTCGTCGGTCACCCGCAGTCCGCGGGCGTCGAGGTCGGGGATGCCCAGACCGTTCAAATAGACCGCGACGGATTTGCCGAAGCCCCAACCCCAGTCCTCGTCGTCCATTTCGGAGCCGTCCGGCCGAAACCATGAGACGTCGGGCTGTCCTTCCACACCCCGCCGGCGGACCGGCACCCCTTTGAAGAATCGGCGGCGCCGGAACACCGGATGGGCGGCGCGCAATGCGGACACCGATCGGGTGAACTCCAGCAAATCAGTGTCGGCTTTGTCCCAATGCACCCAGGTGATCTCGTTGTCCTGACAGAAGCCATTGTTGTTGCCGCCCTGCGTGCGGCCGAGCTCGTCGCCGTGCGAGATCATCGGAACGCCCTGCGACAGTAGCGTCGTCGCCAGGAAGTTGCGCTGCTGGTGCGCGCGCAGCGCGTTGATCTCGGGATCGTCGGTCGGACCCTCGACGCCGCAGTTCCATGACCTGTTGTGGCTTTCGCCGTCGTTGTTGTCTTCGCCGTTGGCCTCGTTGTGCTTTTCGTTGTAGGACACCAAGTCCCGCAGCGTGAAACCGTCGTGCGCGGTGACGAAATTGATCGACGCGACGGGCCGCCGCGCGGTGGACTCGTAGAGATCGGCTGAGCCGGTCAGCCGGGAGGCGAACTCGCCCAATGTCGCCGCCTCACCGCGCCAGTAGTCGCGCACGGTGTCCCGGAACTTGCCGTTCCATTCCGTCCATTGCGGCGGGAAGTTGCCGACCTGATAGCCACCCGGGCCGACGTCCCATGGCTCGGCGATCAGCTTGACCTGGCTGACGACCGGATCCTGTTGCACGAGTTCGAAAAACGCCGACAGCCGGTCGACGTCGTAGAACTCGCGGGCCAGTGTCGCGGCCAGGTCGAAGCGGAAACCGTCGACGTGCATTTCGGTGACCCAGTACCGTAGCGAATCCATGATCAGTTGCAGTGTGTGCGGATGCCCGACATTGAGGCTGTTGCCGGTTCCGGTGTAGTCCATGTAGTACTGCTGATCGTCGTCGACCAGGCGGTAGTACGCGGCGTTGTCGACACCGCGCATCGACAGCGTGGGGCCCAGGTGATTGCCCTCGGCGGTGTGGTTGTACACCACGTCGAGGATGACTTCGATGTCCTCTTCGTGCAGGGCGCGGACCATGGTCTTGAACTCCTGCACCTGGCCGCCGGGGGTCGCGCTCGAGGTGTACTTGAAGTCGGGAGCCAGGAAGCCGATTGTGTTGTAGCCCCAGTAGTTTGACAGCCCCTTGTCGACGAGCGTGGAGTCGTTGGCGAAGTGGTGCACCGGCATCAGCTCGATGGCGGTGACGCCCAGATCTTTTAGATGCTCGATGATCACCGGGTGGGCTATGCCGGCATAGGTGCCACGCATCCGTTCGGGAATGTCCGGGTGCAGCTGGGTCAGTCCCTTGACGTGTGCCTCGTAGATCACGGTGTCGGCGTACTCGTGGGCGGGCGGACGGTCGTTGCCCCAGTCGTAGTAGGGATTGATCACCACCGACTTCGGCATGCGCGGCGCGGAGTCGTCGTCGTTGCGGCTGTCGGGGTCGCCGAAGTTGTAGCTGAACAGCGCCTGGTGCCACTCGAAGTTGCCGTCGATCGCCTTGGCATACGGATCGAGCAAAAGCTTGTTCGGGTTGCACCGGTGCCCGGCGGCCGGGTCGTAGGGCCCATGAACTCGGTAGCCGTAGCGCTGGCCCGGTTCGACAGCCGGCAGGAAGCCGTGCCAGACGAAGCCGTCCACCTCGTTGAGCGTCACCCGGGATTCGGTGCCCTCGGCGTCGAAGAGGCACAGCTCCACCTTGTCGGCGACCTCACTGAACAGCGCAAAGTTGGTGCCTGACCCGTCATAGGTGGCGCCGAGCGGATAGGCCTTGCCCGGCCACTGCTCGATGGGCGCCGACCGCGGCGGTTCGACCGAATCGACAGCTTGCGTCACAACGCCCTCTTTCGCCTTCAGCGCCGCCTGATACGGCCCGACGGTGGGGGATACCCGCGGAGCGGGGAGTCACACATTGTGTGAACCGGGGCACAATGGCGCTGTGGAACCTTGGCCTATGCCCGATACGGCGGGTCCCGGGCAGGAGTCGGTGTGGGACTATCCGCGCCCACCGCGGCTCGAGGAATTCACCGGCTCGATCACCATCGAGTTGGGTGGCCGCACGATCGCGTCGACCGATCGCGGGTGGCGGGTGCTGGAGACCAGCCACCCGCCGACCTACTATCTGCCCGCCACCGCCTTCGCCGAGGGGGTTCTGCGACGGGCCGACGGCAGTTCCTGGTGTGAATGGAAAGGCCAGGCAACCTATTACGACTTGGTGACCGAGACGCGGGTGGCGCCGCAAGCGGCGTGGACCTACCGGCAGCCGAGTCCTGATTTCGCGCCGATCGCGGGTGCGCTCGCGGTGATGGCTGCGGCAGTGGACCGTTGCACGGTCAATGGCGAGCAGGTGATTCCGCAGCCTGGCGGCTTCTACGGCGGCTGGATAACCAGCTGGATTGTGGGTCCTTTCAAGGGAATTCCGGGATCCATGGGTTGGTGAACCCGCACTACGCCGCGTCGCCTGATTCTGTTGATCGCGCCTACCGCTTGACCCGGCCAGCTGTCGACACTCGGATGTCGAACCCCTCCAGGGAGTCCGTCGTCCGCCAGGTCTCGAGGATGTCGGCGTATTCGGTTGGGCTGCCGAAGAAGAAGCTGTCCTGGTTCAGCCGCGCGCTCGCCTGGCCCTCGCGGTTGTAGTAACCGGGAGTGCACGATTCCCGCCGGCCGGCGATGACGCTGGAGCGTTGCACGACGGAGTCGACCCAGGCGGCCTCGGCATCCGAGGTTGCCTCTACCTCCGTGACGTCGTGCTGCAGCGCCCAAGCGATCACCCAGGCGATGTGACGTGATTGGGTGTCGATCAGGTAGGGGAAGTTCACGGTGAAACCGGACTGGGCGATGCTCTCGATGAAGCAGTTCGGAAAACCGTTGACGTGCAAGCCGTGCAAGGTTCGTATACCGTCGGCCCACTTGTCGGCGAGGGTCAGCCCGTCACGGCCGACGATCTCGAAACCGGTGCGCTGCGAGTAACTCGTGCCGACCTCGAATCCGGTAGCGAAAATCAAACAGTCCAGCGGGTATTCGACGCCGTGCACGACGACGCCGTTGGTGGTGATCTGCTCGACGCCGAGGCCCTGGGTGTCGACCAGCGTGACGTTGTCGCGGTTGAATGCCTGCAGGTATTCGTCGTGAAAGCAGGGCCGCTTGCAGTAGTACCCGTACCACGGTTTGAGCGCCTCGGCGGTGGCCGGGTCGGTGACGATCGCTTCAACGCGCGCCCGGATCTCTTCCATCTTGGCGAAGTCGGCCATTTCGGCGGCGTTGGGCCCACCCTCGTTGACGATCGGCATTTTCTTGGTGAGGCTGGTCCACGCGTCGTCAACCAGGTCTTCGTCGGATGTGCCTCCGGCGGTGAGGATTTGGAAGTTCTCCATGCGACGCTGTTGCCAACCGGGCTCCAGCGATGCGGCCCAATCCGGTTCGGTCGGCCGGTTGGCGCGCACGTCAACCGTCGACGGGGTGCGCTGAAAGACGAACAGCTGACCGGCGGATTCGGCGAGCCGCGGCACACACTGAATGGCCGTTGCGCCGGTGCCGACGATCCCGACCCGCTTGTCGGACAGGCCGCGCAGGTCGTCACCGGTGTATTCGTAATCCCAGCGGCTGGTATGAAAGGTATGGCCGCCGAAGTCGGTAATGCCCTCTATACCAGGTAGTTTGGGCTTCTGTAGGTAGCCGTTGGCCATCGCAACGAACCGGGCCCGAATCTCGTCGCCGCAGTCGGTGGAGATTACCCACCGGGAACTTGTTGACTCCCAACGGATTTCCTGCACCTCGGTCTGCAGGAGGGCGTCACTGTACAAGTCGAAGTGCTCGGCGATGCGACGGCAGTGTGCCCATATTTCAGGGCCCTTGGCATACTTCTCGGTCGGGATGTAGCCGAGCTCTTCGAGCAACGGCATATAGACGTAGGACTCAACGTCACAGGCGATTCCAGGGTAGCGATTCCAGTACCAGGTGCCGCCGACGTCGGCGGCCTTGTCGATCAGCCGCACATTCTCGACGCCGAGCTGCTTGCACCGCGCGCCAATCAGCAGGCCGCCGAAGCCGGCGCCGACGACCGCGACGTCGACAAAATCGGCGATGGGATCACGGCTGAAGTCCGGGTCGGCCCATGGATCCTCGCCGAACTTACTGAATGCGCCGGTTATCTCGACGTATTGCGAGATGCCGTCGGAGCGCAGACGCCGCCGGCGTTCTTCGGCGTACTTCGTGCGCAGCGCGTCGGGATCGAATGTATCTGCGCTGCTGGTAGAGGTCACGGCTGAATATTGGACGAATTTTGTGACCCAGGCAACGTCGCGCGCAGACAATTGTTCGGAATTGAGCTGCGACATCGTCATCTACCGTGCACGGACACGTTACGGCTCGGATGCCAATTAGCTGATCAACAACGCAACTGTGGTGGCATGAGCACTGAGTCGGTCCTCATCGCCGCTGAAAAACCGGCCCCTGGCACGCGTTCGTCGGCCGAGCCGCGCTATTCCCTGTTGTTGTCCACTGATCCCGCTCAAGTGGAGGCAGCGCAACGGCTGCGCTATGACGTCTTCAGCAGCGAGCCGGGTTTCGCATTGACCGGGCAGCCCGACGGCCTCGACGTCGACCGCTTCGACGAGCACTGTGACCACCTGTTGGTGCGCGAGGACAACTCCGGCGAGTTGGTGGGTTGCTATCGCATGCTTTCCCCGACTGGCGCGATCGCCGCCGGAGGGCTTTACACCGCAACAGAATTCGACATACAAGCGCTGGATTCACTACGGCCGTCACTGGTCGAGATGGGCCGTGCGGTGGTTCACAACGATCACCGCAGCGGCGCTGTCGTGCTTCTGATGTGGGCCGGAATCCTGGCTTACCTCGACCACTGCGACTACGAGTACGTCACCGGTTGCGTATCGGTGCCGGTGGCCGGGGACGGCGGACCGCCGGGCAGCCAGATTCGCGGTGTGCGCGACTTCGTGTCGCGACGCCACGCCGCTCCGGACGATTACCGGGTGCACCCGCACCGGCCGGTGGTGATCGGCGGACGCTCGCTCGATGAGATCGAGCCGCCCTCGCGGCCGGCGATACCGCCGCTGATGCGCGGCTACCTGCGGCTGGGTGCGCGCATCTGCGGCGAGCCGGCCACGACGCCGACTTCGGTGTGGGTGACTTCCCCGCGCTGCTGGACAAGCGGCAGGCCGACACCCGCTACCTACGTCGACTCCGGTCGGTATCGGCGGCCACCGAGGCAGCGGTCCGGTGGCTCGATGAGCGCTCCGGCATCCCGCGACCACGCCTGGCTGCCTCGGCGACCTGCAATACGGACTGTCTGCGGGCCGGCGGATATGACGCCACCCGGCGGCTGATCGTGGCCCTGCGGGTCGCGCGGCGGATCGGATTGCTGCTGCTCTGCGCCGGCGCTGCCGCTGCTGGCGGGAGTGATACCGGGCTGGTCGAAGTCGAGACAGATCTACTGCCGATGTTGTTGTGGTGCCTCGGCGTCAAGACCGCGGTCGCCGGCGGGCCGATCCGCAACCTACCCGGGGTGCTGGTGGTCAGCGACCACATGTCTTGCTTGACATCCTGCGATCGGCGCGGCGTTGCCGTCAAGCCGGTGGCGGGCATCGCCGCTGTCGTTTTCGCCCGCGGCGATGTTGCCGGCACTGTCGCGGTGCGGATGATGGCGCGGATCGTCAAGGTCATTCCGATCCAGCGTGCCCGCCTGCGCCAGCCCCCCGAAGTGGTGGCCACCGTCGCCGCCCGGCTGTACGCGGGCCGCACGGTGGTGGCCTTCCCCGAGGCAACCACCTGGTGCGGACTGTCTGGGCGGACCCATCAGGGCTCGGGGCCGTTCTATCCGGCGATGTTCCAGGCCGCCGTCGACACTGGCCGGCCGGTTCAGCCGCTGCGGCTGCGCTACCAGCACCGGGATGGCCAAGTCTCTACCGTTCCGGCCTACATCGGCGACGACACGCTGCTGCGTTCGATAGCCGGCTGATGGTCGCCCGTCGCACGGTGGCCCGGATTTATGTCGAGTCGCTGCAGCTTCCGGGAGACGATCGCCGCGAACTGGCCCGTCGCTGTCAGGCCGCGATACGCGTCACATCGGCGCCGCACCCAGGTCATGGGCAGCGGTCGTCGGTGCTGGCGTCCTGACCTTCGCGGGACGCTCGGTATCCTGGGCAGGTCATGGCCTACCTGGACCACGCTGCCACCTCCCCGATGCACCCCGCTGCTGTCGAGGCGATGACGGCCGTCCTGAGCACCGTCGGTAACGCCTCCTCACTGCACGCCAGCGGCCGGGCCGCCCGGCGTCGCATGGAGGAATCCCGCGAACTGATCGCCGCCAAGCTCGGTGCCCGTCCGTCCGAGGTGCTCTTCACCGCCGGCGGCACCGAGAGCGACAACCTCGCCGTCAAAGGCATCTACTGGGCGCGCCGCGATGCCGAGCCGAGCCACCGCCGCATCATCACCACCGAAGTCGAACACCACGCTGTGCTGGACGCGGTGAACTGGCTCGCCGAACACGAGGGCGCCGACGTGACCTGGCTGCCCACGGCTGCCGACGGTTCGGTGTCGGCTGCGGCGCTGCGCGACGCGCTGGAACACCACGACGACGTGGCGCTGGTCTCGGTGATGTGGGTAACAACGAGGTCGGGACCATCATGCCGATCGCCGAACTCGCTGCCATCGCAGCCGAATTCGATGTGCCGATGCACAGCGACGCGGTTCAGGCGGTAGGCCAGTTGCCGGTCGGTTTCGCGGCCAGCCAGTTGTCCGCGATGAGTGTGGCCGCGCACAAGTTCGGCGGCCCGCCCGGCGCGGGTGCGCTGCTGCTTCGCCGCGACGTCGGCTGTGTGCCTTTGTCACACGGTGGTGGTCAGGAACGCGATATTCGTTCGGCACACCCGATGTCGCCGGTGCGGTCGGCATGGCGACCGCGATGCAGCTTGCCGTGGACGGGCTGGAGGTCAACAGCACGCGGCTACGACGGCTGCGCGACCGTCTCATCGACGGTGTGCTGGCCGGCGTCGAAGACGCCCGCCTCAACGGCGCCACCGGCCCGCGCCGGCTGCCCGGCAACGCGCACTTCACCTTCGAGGGATGCGAAGGCGACGCATTGTTGATGTTGTTGGACGCCAACGGGATCGAGTGCTCCACCGGATCGGCCTGCACCGCGGGAGTCGCGCAGCCGTCGCACGTGTTGATCGCGATGGGCGCCGACCCGGTCAGCGCCAGAGGGTCGCTCCGATTGTCGTTGGGGCACACCAGCGTCAAGGCGGACGTCGACGCCGCGCTGCAGGTACTGCCCGGCGCCGTCGCCCGTGCCCGGCAAGCAGCCCTTGCCGCCGCGGGGGTTTCGCGATGAGGGTGCTCGCCGCGATGAGCGGTGGCGTCGACTCCTCGGTAGCCGCCGCCCGAATGGTCGATGCCGGTCACGATGTGGTCGGTGTACACCTGGCCTTGTCGCAGGCCCCGGGAACGTTGCGAACCGGTTCGCGGGGGTGCTGTTCCAAAGAAGACGCCGGTGATGCTCGACGGGTCGCAGATGTGCTCGGAATCCCGTTCTATGTCTGGGATTTCGCAGACAGGTTCAAAGAAGACGTGATCAACGATTGCGTGTCGTCCTATGCACGCGGCGAAACCCCCAATCCATGTGTGCGGTGCAACGAGCGAATCAAGTTCTCCGCTCTGTCGGCGCGTGCACTGGCTCTGGGGTTCGACGCGGTCGCCACCGGCCACTACGCCCGGCTGGCCGGCGGTCGGCTGCGTCGGGCCGTCGATGCCGACAAGGACCAGTCCTATGTGCTCGCGGTGCTGACCGCGATCAGTTGCGCCATGCCGCGTTCCCGATCGGGGATACCCCCAAGTCGCAGATCCGCGACGAGGCCGCCCGTCGGGGACTGGCGGTAGCGGACAAGCCGGACAGTCACGACATCTGCTTTATTCCGTCCGGCGATACCCGGGCCTTTTGGGCGAGCGCATCGGGGTGCGGCGCGGCGCGGTGATCGACCAGGGCGGCGCCGTGCTGGCCACCCATGACGGCGTGCACGGTTTCACCATCGGCCAGCGCAAGGGTCTGGGCATCGCCGGCCCGGGCCCGGACGGCCGGCCGCGTTACGTCACCGCGATCGACGCCGACAGCGGCACCGTCCAGGTCGGCTCGGCGGCCGACCTGGAGATCTGGCAGCTACCGGTCACCGGCCGGTTTTCACCGCGGGCAGCACACCGGCCGGACCGGTCGAATGTGCGGTTCAGGTCCGTGCCCACGGCGAGGCCGTCGACGCGGTAGCGGAGTTGGCCGGCGATGAACTGGCGGTGCTACTGCGCAGGCCGCTGAGCGGCGTGGCGCCGGGGCAGACGCTGGTGCTGTATCGCCGTGACCCCGACGGCGACGAAGTGCTCGGCAGCGCGACCATCACCGGATCGTCGTAACGCGGCCCCTGCCTCAGCCCGGCACGTTGGCGGCGATGTTGGTGATCACGATCGTGGACACCGAGTCCGGGAATCCGCAGAAGGTGACCTCGATCAGGACCACGGACTTGAGCAGGTAGTCGCGCCCGCAGTCGCCGGGGCGGGTCTGCAGCGACTGTTCGTCGGACTCCCAGGTACCGACGAACCTCGAACCGGCAGAGCCGTCCGCGCACTGGCGAACGGTCCCCACCAGGGCGCTGAATGCGTGACGGGCGGTAGCGGGGTCGCGGTAGGCGGCAGCTCCTTCGGAGATCAGACCGCCGTGCGGCGGATCCTGAAAGGTGGTTTTGTGGAACGTTTCGATGTCGGGCCCGAAGGTTGCGCTGTCGGCGTAGACGAAGCGGCACTCCGGTGGCGCGCTCGGGGCGAGCGCATCGATATCGACCGGGGAGTCGCCGTCCATCGACGGGATGATGGTGAGATGCTCGCCGCCGCCGGTTATCGCCTGCATGCGGGACTGGTCGAGCAGGACCCGGTTGACGTCGACACCGGAAAGGTTCGGTGCTGCACCGTATCCGGGGACCGCGGTCCCGCCGACGATGTGGGTGCATCCCGCGGCCAGCAGGGCCGCAGCGCACTGCATCAGGCGTCGCGCCATCATAGTCAGCCTCTTTCCCTGATCGCCAGCCTAATCGCGGGGTAGGCCCCTCGCTCGGTATGCCGGGGACCCGGTCGAATACGGTTGTCCGGTGATGTTTTCGCAACCGCTACCGGCACCGGGTCGTGGCCTGGGACCGCCGCACGACCGGCAGCCGAGATTGTCGTCGGCGAGCTGAGCGCCGCGATGGCCCACCTTGTCGAGTTGCCTGCCCGCGGAGTGGGCGCCGACATCATCGGCCGTGCGGGTGCACTGCTGATCGACGTGGCCATTGACACGGTGCCCCGTGGCTATCGGGTGGTGGCCCGGCCCGGAGCGGTGTCGCGGCGGGCGGCCAGCCTGCTCGACGAAGACATCGATGCGCTGGAAGAGGCTTGGGAGACCGCGGGTTTGCGGGGGAGCGAACGGCCCGTCAAAATTCAAGTGCCGGGGCCGATCACGCTGGCGGCCCAGTTGGAACTGTCCAACGGGCATCGGGCGATCACCGACACCGGCGCACTCAACGACATTGCCGCCTCACTGGCCGAAGGGGTTGCCGCGCATCGGGCCTCGGTGGCCCGTCGGCTCGATACTCCGGTGGTGGTGCAGTTCGATGAGCCGTCGCTGCCCGCCGCGGTTGCCGGCCGGCTGACCGGAGTGACCTCGCTGAGCCCGGTGGCCGCTCTCGAGGAGAGCCTGGCCACCACCCTGCTCGACACCTGTGTGGCCGCTGCGGGCGCGGAGGTGTCGGTGCATAGCTGTGGCGCGGCGATCCCATGGAAAGTGTTGCAGGACAGTCGTATCAGTGCGGTATCGGTGGACGCGGAGACGCTGGAGGCCGTCGATTTGGACGCCATAGCCGAGTTCGTCGAATCGGGCGTGTCGTCATGCTGGGCGTCGTGCCGTCGAGCGCACCGCTGCGCCGGCCTGCGGTGGAGGAAGTTGCCGCCGGCGTCGTGGCCATCGCCGACCGGCTCGGCTTCGGGCGTTCGGCGCTGCGGAAAAGCATCGGCATCACTCCGGCCTGTGGATTGGCCGCCGCGACCCCGGAATGGGCCCGCGTCGCGATCGGCTTGGCCCGGCAGGCGGCCGAGGCCGTCGCCGAAGATCCCGACGCCATCTGAGCAGCAGGGCAACCCATCCGTGCCTATGCGCAACACCTGCCGCTAGCGTGACACGATGTCAATCGCCTCAGCCGAACTACAAGAGATGCTTGACGAGTATGCGCTGCGAAAGCTCGTGCACGGTTACTCCCGTGCGGTAGTTCGCGGCGACCTGGACACCCTCCGCGATCTCTATCATCCAGACGCCGAAGACAGCCACGGATCCTTTTCGTCGGGCTCTGTCGATGCCTTCCTGCGCACGCTTGCCGAGACTCGGCCCTATATCCGATCGATGCAACACCACATCACCACAACGAACTTCGCGATCAGCGGCGACATCGCCGAAGTGAGATCTACAGCATTGCGACGCACTCGTTCGCCACCAATGGTGGCGAAACCGAGGTCGTGGTGGGCGGGCGCTATCTCGACAAATACGAAAAGCGCAACGGCACCTGGAAATTCACGACGCGATGCATTGTCACCGACTGGGCGCACGTCAATGATCCGTCCGCTGTCGACTTCAGCCATCCGATGACGCGGGACACACCACAGGGACGTCCCGGGTCGGATGATCCGTCCCATGAATTCTTTTCATTGCTGAGGCCGGCAGGGCAGAGCTGAGGACCGGTTCACACGGCTTGGCCCGGCGGACGGCCGAGGCAATAGCCACGACCCCGACGCTTTCTGATAAAGAGCAACCAACCGGTTGCATGTAGCCGCCGGGCATGGTGTGCTGATAGGCAACCAGGAGGTTGCATTTGACCAACGATCGCATCGAGAAGCACGTGGTTTTACGCGCGCCGCTGGACCGGGTCTGGCGGGCGATCAGCGACTCGCAGGAATTCGGCCAATGGTTTGGCGTCCGCATCGATGGACCTTCGTGGCCGGCACGTCGGTGAACGCGACGATCACCGGAACCACGGTCGACCAGGAGGTCGCGGAGATGCAGCGGCCGCATGCCGGGGGCGCGGCGAGCTGGCAGATTGTTGCGGTGGAGCCGCCGCGGCGGTTCGCTACCGCTGGCACCCCTTCGCGGTCGACGGAGGCGTCGACTACGCCAATGAGCCGACCACGCTGGTCGAGTTCACCCTGTCTGAAACGGCCGACGGCGTGCTGCTCAGGATCGTCGAGTCCGGATTCGACGCCATCCCCGAGGCCCGCCGCGCCGACGCGTTCGAAGCCAACAGCGGAGGATGGGCCAAGCAGACCGAACTTGTGCGGAAGTACCTGAGCCTGGAGCAGTGGGTGTGACCGCCACGCTCGCGGCGGCACCGGTATGCCCCCTTTTCAGCGCACTAGGCGACCACAACCGGCTGCGTATTGTGGTCCGGCTGTGCGACGGTGGGCCGAGCTCTACTTCCCAAGTCACTCAGGCGGTTTCGGTTACCCGACAGGCGGCGACGAAACACCTGGAGCTCTTGGAGGCGGCCGGGGTGGTGATCAGCAGCCGGCGTGGTCGCGAGCGCATCTGGACGTTGCGGACGCAACCGCTGATCGATGCGGGCGACTATCTCAACCAGCTCTCCCGCCGCTGGGACGCCGCGATCGACCGGTTGCGCGGCTACGTCGAGGATTGAACTTCTGGTTGTCTGGCAACGTGTTTCAAATGCGGCCGAACGTTTGGCCGCGACGCCGGTCGCACAGTTGCTATACCCTGGGTTTCCCGCGCCGATCGACGGCCTCTGGGGAGGGACGAACGCATGCAGATGGATGGCGAGACTCGTCAGCGGGCAGTCCTGACGTCGTGGCTGGCAGTGATCGGACTGGCCGCGGCGGCGTTCCTCGTCGTCCGTAGCCCGGTGATGCCGGCCGCAAGCGGGACGACGGCAAGCGCAATTCCGGCACCCACACTCGACGAGCCGGCGACGGGGCGCCCCAAGACCGAAACCGCGGTCCTGGCCGGTGGTGCTTCTGGGGTGTGCAGGGCGTCTACCAGCACGTCAAAGGGGTGTCATCCGCGCATCGGGATACGCCGGAGGAGATGCCGCGACGGCTAACTACGACGCCGTCACCACCGAGACCACCGGGCACGCCGAGTCGGTGCGCATCACCTACGACCCGAGCCAGGTGAGCTACGGCAAGCTGTTGCAGATCTTTTTCGCCGTCGTGCAGGATCCGACCGAACTCAACCGTCAGGGACCCGACGTGGGCCCTCGTACCGTTCGGTGATCTTTGCTCAGGACGACACCCAGCAAAAGATTGCGAACGCTTACATCGCCGAGCTCAACGCAGCGGGCTCATTCCCCGCGCCGATCGTCACTGCTGTGTCGCCGCAAACTCCGTTTTTCCCGGCGGAGGCCTACCACCAGAATTTCCTCGACTTACATCCGAATAACCCGTACATCGTCGCCAACGACCTGCCCAAGCTGGGCGAGCTGAAGTCGGCGTTCCCGGACGTCTATCGCGACTAGCGGGCTCACGGGGCTGCGCGGACTGCGCTGTCGGCGTCCTCCGATGGCCTGCGAAGGTGAGTTCGGAGACGCTGATCCGGTTCCGCCCGACGTCCGTCGTAGTTGGCGTGAACTGGCCGACGAGGTGCGTGAACACCAGTTTCGCTACTACGTGCGCGATGCGCCGGTCATCTCCGATGCGGACTTCGACACGCTGTTGCGCCGTCTTGCCGCTCTGAGGAGGAGCATCCCGAGCTGCGCACACCCGACTCGCCGACGCAGCTCGTCGGCGGCGCCGGGTTCGCCACCGATTTCACCTCGGCCGATCACCTGGAGCGAATGCTGTCGCTGGACAACGTCTTCAGCGCCGAGGAATTCGAGCTGTGGGCGGGCCGCGTTCGAGCCGACGTCGGTGCGGACGTGCCGTTTCTGTGCGAGCTCAAGATCGACGGTGTCGCACTGGCTTTGGTGTACCGCAACGGCCGGCTGGTCCGCGCGGCGACCCGCGGTGGACGGGCGCACCGGCGAAGACGTGACGCTCAACGCGCGCACCATCGACAACGTGCCCGAGCGGCTGACCCCGAGCGCCGACCATCCGGTGCCCGACGTCCTCGAGGTGCGCGGCGAAGTGTTCTTCAGGCTCGCCGATTTCGAGGCGCTCAACGCCACGCTGTCGAAGACGGCAAGGCGCCGTTCGCCAACCCGCGCAATAGCGCCGCGGGTCGCTGCGCCAGAAGGACCCCGCCGTGACTGCCCGGCGCAAGCTCCGGATGATCTGCCACGGGTTGGGGCATGTGGAGGGCTATCGACCGGCGACGCTGCACGACGCATATCGTGCGCTGGGCGCATGGGGGCTGCCGGTCTCCGACCACACCGCCCGGGCGCAAGACGCCGCCGGTGCCCTCGAGCGGATCGCGTACTGGGGCCAACACCGCCACGACGTCGACCACGAAATCGACGGTGTGGTGGTCAAAGTCGACGACGTGACGCTGCAGCGCAGGCTCGGCTCGACGTCGCGTGCGCCGCGGTGGGCGATCGCCTACAAATACCCGCCGCAGGAAGTTCAGACCGAGCTACTCGACATCCGGGTCAACGTGGGCCGGACCGGACGGGTCACGCCGTTCGCGTTCATGACACCGGTCACGGTATCGGGGTCGACGGTCGGGCTGGCGACCTTGCACAACGCCGCCGAAGTCAAGCGCAAAGGCGTGCTGATCGGCGACACGGTGGTGATCCGCAAGGCCGGTGACGTGATTCCCGAGGTGCTGGGCCCGGTCGTCGACCTGCGTGATGGCTCCGAACGCGAATTCGTCATGCCCACAACATGTCCCGAATGCGGTACGCCATTGGCTCCAGCCAAGGAGGGTGACGCCGACATCCGCTGCCCCAATTCGCGGTTCTGCCCGGCGCAGCTCGTGAGCGGGTGTTTCACGTCGCCGGTCGTGGCGCCTTCGACATCGAGGGGCTCGGCTACGAGGCGGCGACTGCCTTGCTCGAGGCGAAGGTGATCAACGACGAGGGTGATTTGTTCGCGCTCACCGAGGACGACCTGTTGCGCACGGAGCTGTTCACCACCAAGAGCGGCGCGTTGTCGGCTAATGGCAAGCGATTGCTGGCCAACTTGGACAGCGCCAAGAAGCAGCCGCTGTGGCGGGTGTTGGTGGCGTTGTCGATTCGCCACGTCGGGCCAACCGCGGCAAGGGCATTGGCCACCGAGTTCGGCAGCCTGGACGCGATCACCTCAGCGTCGACCGAACAGCTGGCCGCGGTCGAAGGCGTCGGTCCGACCATCGCCGATGCGGTCACCGAGTGGTTCACCGTCGACTGGCATTGCCAGATCGTGGACAAATGGCGATCGGCCGGGGTGCGGATGGCCGACGAGCGCGACGCCAGCGTGCCGCGAACATTGGAGGGCGTCACGATCGTCGTCACCGGTTCGTTGGCCGGCTTCTCCCGCGACGACGCCAAAGAGGCAATCCTGACCCGCGGCGGCAAAGCCGCCGGTTCGGTGTCGAAGAAGACCGACTATGTGGTCGCCGGTGATTCCCCGGGATCGAAGTACGACAAGGCGGTCGAACTCGGCGTGTCCATCCTCGACGAGGATGGATTCCGAAAGCTGTTGGCGGAAGGCCCTTCTCAACCCAACGAGTGACTCGACCCGGCCAGAAATGGCGTTCAGTGCAAAAGGGTTGCGACGATCCCGGCCAGGTATCCCAGCCGGGCGACCTCCGAGGGCCGGAAGGCCGGGCCACCGGGCCTGCCGAGCACAACCGCGGTCTCGGGGACGCCCAGCGGAGCCGCGATCAGGGTGGTGTCCAGCTCTCGCCACAGCTGCGGCACCCAATCCTCGGTTGCGTCCAGGGCGGTGGCGTGCTCGATCGGCATCCACGGGATGTCGGTCAACCGGGTTTCCGGCGCGCCGGGACTGCCGGCGATGCGTTGAAATCCGTCGTCGGACTTCTGCAGCACCGTGCACCAGCTCACCCGCAGCACCTGCGGCGCCTCGTTGACGAGCACCTTCAGCTTCGCCGCGGTCTTGCCGGCGGCGGCGACGTGGTCGATCAGCGCCAGCTCGCGGTGCGCGTCCAGCAGCCCGGTGTGTGGCCGCAGGCTGTCGACCCGCACACCCTGCAGCGCTTCGGCCGCTGTGATCAGCGTGTCAGGCATGCCCCCTGGCGGCAGTTCGACCACGAGATCGTCGATCGCATAACCGGGTCCGCGGTCCACGACGTCCAGCGACAGGATGTCCGCGCCCACCGATCCCAGGGCCACGGCCAGCGAGCCGAGGCTACCGGGCCGGTCGGCCAGCTGAACCCGCAGCAGATACGAGGACACGCGCACACTGTTGCACAGCGACGCCTGCTCGGCATTTCGACGGATGCCAGGCGTCACGCCAGTGGCGCGCTCGCTAGGCTTTTCAGTCGTGTCCCAGATCTCTCGTGACGAGGTGGCCCACCTGGCCCGGCTGGCTCGCCTGGCGTTGACCGACGATGAGCTGGACCACTACGCCGGCCAGCTCGACGCCATCCTGACTCATGTCGGCCAGATCCAAGCGGTCGACGTGACCGGCGTGGAGCCGACCGACAACCCGCTCAAGGCCGTCAACGTCACCCGCCCGGACCAGACTGCGCCGTGCCTGACCCAGCAGGAGGCGCTCGCCGAGGCGCCCGAAGCCCTCGACGGTCGCTTCGCCGTCCCGCAGATCCTCGGGGAACCGGAATGACGGACATCATCCGGCTGGACGCGGCGACGCTGGCCGCGAAAATCGCCGCCAAGGAGCTGTCGTCGACCGAAATCACCCAGGCCTACCTGGACCAGATCGCCGCCACCGATCAGCGGTATGGCGCATTCCTGCACGTCGCGGCCGACGCGGCGCTGTCGGCCGCGGCCGCTGTCGACAACTCACTGGCCGCCGGGGAGCAGCCGGTCTCCGCGCTGGCGGGGGTCCCGCTGGCCCTCAAAGACGTGTTCACCAGCGTCGACATGCCCACCACCTGCGGCTCGAAGATCCTCGAGGGCTGGCGTTCGCCCTACGACGCGACCGTGACCGCGCGGTTGCGCGCGGCCGGCATCCCGATCCTCGGCAAGACCAACATGGACGAGTTCGCGATGGGTTCGTCGACGGAGAACTCCGCCTACGGCCCGACCCGCAACCCGTGGAACACCGACCGGGTGCCGGGCGGTTCGGGCGGGGGCAGTGCCGCCGCACTCGCGGCGTTTCAGGCGCCGCTGGCCATCGGTACCGACACCGGTGGCTCGATCCGCCAGCCGGCCGCGCTGACCGCGACCGTCGGGGTCAAGCCCACCTATGGCACGGTGTCGCGCTACGGCCTAGTGGCCTGCGCGTCGTCGCTGGACCAGGGCGGACCGTGTGCGCGCAACGTTCTCGACACCGCGCTGCTGCATCAGGTGATCGCCGGACATGACCCCCGCGACTCCACCTCCATCGACGCCGAGGTACCCGACGTCGTCGGCGCCGCAAAAGCCGGAGCCGCAGGCGATCTCAAAGGCGTACGCATCGGCGTGGTCAAGCAGTTGCGCGGCGAGGGATATCAACCCGGCGTGCTGGCGTCGTTCAACAAAGCCGTCGAGCAGTTGACCGCGCTCGGCGCCGACGTGTCCGAAGTCGATTGTCCCCATTTCGATCACGCGCTGCCTGCCTACTATCTGATTCTGCCGTCGGAGGTCTCGAGCAACCTGGCCCGATTCGACGCGATGCGTTACGGACTGCGGGTCGGCGACGACGGCACACACAGCGCCGAGGAAGTGATGGCGCTTACCCGGGCCGCCGGATTCGGCCCGGAAGTCAAGCGGCGCATCATGATTGGTACCTATGCGCTGTCGGCTGGCTACTACGACGCGTACTACAACCAGGCGCAGAAGGTGCGCACGCTGATCGCCCGCGACCTCGACACCGCGTATCAATCCGTCGATGTTCTGATCTCGCCCACGACACCGACGACGGCGTTCCCGTTGGGGGAGAAGGTCGACGACCCACTGGCGATGTACCTGTTCGACCTCTGCACGCTGCCGTTGAACCTGGCCGGGCACTGCGGGATGTCGGTGCCGTCCGGGTTGTCCGAAGACGACAACCTGCCAGTCGGACTGCAGATCATGGCGCCGGCGCTGGCCGACGACAGGCTCTACCGGGTAGCGGCTGCCTACGAGGCGGCCCGGGGAGCGCTGCCGCCGGCCATCTGAGATCGGCTGCTGGAACAGCCGCTACGGGGCAAGATGAAGACATGCGGATCGGAATTCTCACCGGCGGCGGTGACTGTCCAGGGCTGAATGCCGTCATCCGGGCGGTGGTACGCACCTGCGACTCGCGCTACGGGTCGTCGGTGGTCGGGTTCGAGGACGGCTGGCGCGGGTTGCTGGAGAACCGGCGCGTGCAACTGGCCAACGACGATCGCAATGACCGGCTGCTGGCCAAGGGCGGAACGATGTTGGGCACCGCACGTGTCCATCCCGACAAGCTGCGAGCCGGGCTGGACCAGATCATGCAGACGCTGGACGACAACGGCATCGACGTGCTGATCCCGATCGGTGGCGAGGGTACGTTGACCGCCGCGCACTGGCTGTCCGAGGAGAATGTCCCCGTCGTCGGGGTACCCAAGACCATCGACAACGACATCGATTGCACCGACGTGACTTTCGGTCACGACACCGCGTTGATGGTGGCGACCGATGCGATCGACCGGTTGCACAGCACGGCCGAGTCACACCAGCGGGTGATGCTGGTGGAGGTGATGGGCCGGCACGCCGGCTGGATCGCGCTCAACTCCGGGCTGGCTTCCGGTGCGCACATGACGCTGATCCCCGAGCAGCCCTTCGACATCGATGAGGTGTGCCGATTGGTCAAGCGGCGCTTCCAGCGCGGCGACTCGCATTTCATCTGCGTGGTCGCCGAGGGCGCCAAGCCGGCCGAAGGTGCGATGAAGCTGGCCGAAGGCGGCATGGACGAGTTCGGCCACGAACGGTTCACCGGCGTGGCCGCCCAGCTGGCCATCGAAGTCGAGAAGCGGATCAACAAAGAGGTCCGGGTGACCGTGCTCGGCCACGTCCAGCGCGGTGGTACGCCGACCGCCTACGACCGGGTGCTGGCCACCCGGTTCGGGGTCAACGCCGCCGATGCCGCGCATGCCGGCGAATACGGGCAGATGGTGTCGCTTCGTGGTCAGGACATCGGCCGGGTACCGCTGGCCGACGCGGTGCGCCAGCTGAAGCTGGTTCCCCAGAGTCGTTACGACGACGCCGCCGCGTTCTTCGGCTAGCGCTCACGTCGAAGGATCCGTGACGTAACGGCTAGCGGTAACCTGACGAACATGTTCGGGCTTCTGACCTGCGGCGGGGGTGGCAATGCCTGCTGAGCAGGACAG
This sequence comes from uncultured Actinomycetota bacterium, assembly GCA_963815995.1. Classification (GTDB taxonomy): domain Bacteria; phylum Actinomycetota; class Actinomycetes; order Mycobacteriales; family Mycobacteriaceae; genus Mycobacterium. The sequence goes on along the minus strand of CAWFIR010000011.1, from coordinate 378,096 downwards.
TCACGCACCCGAGGTCGATCAGGCCTTCGCCGGCGCACCGCAACGCGTCGGGTGGTTTCGCTTTTACTTCGAGGATCAACGCTGGGAATGGTCGGAGCAGGTGCAGCGCATGCACGGCTACGAGCCGGGCACGGTGACCCCGACCACCGAATTGGTGCTGGCGCACAAGCATCCCGAGGATCGTCGCGAGGTGGCAAAAACCATCGACGAGATGCTGCTCGCCCGCCGCGCATTCAGCACCCGGCATCGCATCCTCGACACCCGTGGCGTCGTGCACCAGGTGGTAGTGGTCGGCGACCTGCTCACCGACCCGCAGGACGTGGTTATCGGCACGCACGGCTACTACGTGGACATCACGCCGTCGTCGGATCGGGCGCGCGAGGACCTCATCTCCGAGCGGGTCGCCGAAATCACCGAGCACCGCGCGGTCATCGAACAGGCCAAGGGCATGCTGATGCTGATTTACGGCCTGGACGACGACGCCGCATTCGATCTGCTCAGATGGCGCTCGCAATCGAGCAATGTGAAGCTGCGGCGGTTGGCCGAGAAGATCGTCGAAGACTTCCGCGCCGTCCGCGACGACGGCATCACTTCTCGATCCGCGTTCGATCATGCGCTGCTGGCCGTTGATGAGGAAGACGGCGGCGACGGCGATGGCAAGGCCGCTTCGACCGCCAATTAGGATCGACCGCATGACTTCTGCTGCGAGCGCCGCCCACGCGCCCGGGGCGGAGCTGCTCGACTACGACGATGTGATCGCGCGCTACGACCCGGTGCTCGGCCTGGAAGTGCATGTTGAGCTGTCCACCGCCACCAAGATGTTCTGCGGTTGCGCCAACGAGTTCGGCGCCGAGCCCAACACCCAGGTGTGCCCGGTGTGCCTCGGCCTGCCGGGATCGCTGCCGGTCCTCAACGAGGCGGCCGTCGAGTCGGCGATCCGGATCGGCTTGGCGCTCAACTGTGACATCGCGCCGTGGGGCCGATTCGCGCGGAAGAACTACTTCTATCCGGACCAGCCGAAGAACTACCAGATCTCCCAATACGACGAGCCGATCGCCGTCCAGGGCTACCTCGATGTCCCGCTGGATGACGGCACGACCTTCCGGGTCGAGATCGAGCGCGCCCATATGGAGGAGGACACCGGGAAGCTGACCCATCTGGGCAGCGACACCGGCCGGATCGCCGGAGCGACCACTTCGCTGGCCGACTACAACCGAGCCGGTGTGCCGCTGATCGAGATCGTCACCAAGCCGATCGAGGGCACCGCCGAGCGGGCACCGGAGATCGCCCGCGCCTACGTCACCGCGCTGCGCGACCTGCTGCGCTCGCTGGGCGTCTCCGACGTGCGGATGGACCAGGGTTCGATGCGCTGCGACGCCAACGTCTCGCTGAAACCGAAGGGCGCCAGCGAATTCGGCACCCGTACCGAGACGAAGAACGTCAACTCACTCAAGAGCGTCGAGGTAGCGGTCCGCTACGAGATGCGGCGTCAGGGTGCCGTGTTGGACTCCGGTGGCCGAATCATTCAGGAGACCAGGCACTTTCACGAGGACGGCTACACCAGCTCGGGCCGCACCAAGGAAACCGCGGAAGACTATCGCTACTTTCCCGAACCCGACCTGGAGCCGGTCGCGCCCAGTCGCGAGCTTGTCGAGCGGTTGGGTGAAACCATCCCCGAGCTACCGTGGTTGCGCCGCAAACGGATTCAGGAAGACTGGGGTCTCTCCGATGAGGTGATGCGCGATCTCGTCAACGCCGGCGCCGTCGATCTGGTCATCGCGACCGTCGATCAAGGCGCCTCCAGCGAACAGGCCCGGGCCTGGTGGGGCAACTTCCTGGTGCAGAAGGCCAACGAATCGGGTATCGAGCTCGACGAATTGCCCATCAGCCCAGCCCAAGTCGCCGCGGTCGTGGCGCTGGTGGACGAAGGCAAGCTGACCACCAAGCTGGCCCGCCAGGTGGTCGAGGGCGTGCTGGCCGGTGAGGGCGAACCCGAACAGGTGATGACCGTGCGCGGATTGGCCGTGGTGCGTGACGACTCGCTCATCCAGGCCGCGGTCGACGAAGCCTTGGCCGCCAATCCCGATGTGGCCGAGAAGATCCGCGGCGGCAAGGTGCAGGCGGCGGGCGCAATCGTCGGCGCCGTGATGAAGGCGACCAAAGGACAGGCCGACGCCGCGCGGGTGCGCGAGCTGGTGCTCGCAGCCTGCAGCTAGAGCAGGCTGGCCAATTCGCCGAACAGATGGGCAAGCGGAGCGCCCACAACATGCCGAGTACTGCCTCGCTGAAGAAGGTGAGTCGTCGGTAGGGTGGGCGACGATGACCGGCATCGGCGATCAGCTGCGCGAGCAGACGGTGGACACTGTTCTCGGCCGAATTCGGCTGCAGATAGGTGGATCCGGTTCACCGATCGTCTTCTGGCCCAGCCTGCTGATGACCGGTGACATGTGGCACGGGGTGGCCGGGGATCTCGTCGCGCGCCGGCAGGTAGTGCTGGTCGACCCGCCCGGGCAGGGCGGTAGTCAGCCGCTTACGGAGCTGTTCAGTTTCGACGACTGTGCCCGCTGCGTGGTCGACATCCTCGATGGGCTCGGTATAGACAAGGCGCACTTCGTCGGCAATTCCTGGGGCGGCATGATCGGCGGGACCTTCGCCGCCTCCTATCCCGAGCGGGCCGGTGCAGCGGTGCTGATGAATTGCACGGCGGGTCGGGCCAGCGTCCGCCAAAAGGTGCAATTCGCGATCCTGCTTGCATTGGCGAAGTGGACCGGCGGGATGGGACCGCTGCTGAATCGGCCTGTGCTGAAGGCATTCCTGGGGCCGACCACCTTTCGGGATCGTCCCGAGGTCGTCGCGCATGTCCTTACCGCGTTGAAAGCCGTTGACGTCGCTTCGGTCTCGTGGGCGGTGAAGAGCGTGGTCCCGCGCCGGCCGGACCAGCGGGCGCTGCTAGGCACCATCAAGACGCCGGTGCTCGTTGTCGGCGGTGCCGAGGATGTGACCTTTCCGCCGCGGGAAGCGATCGCGATGGCCGACGCCATCCCCGACTCGTCGGTCCGGGTGCTCGACGGGGTGGCGCACCTGGCCGGCTTGGAGAACCCACCGCTGGTGAGTGCTTTGGTGGAACAGTTTCTGTTCGGAGGCAGCGAAAGCAGCCCTGGCGCAATGTAATCGCGCTAGCCTCCGAATCGCCGCTTCGGTTGAGTCATGATGGCGATGTGGGCGATGAACCTTTCGACCGGCTGGTCGGGATGCTGGACTACACGATGTTTGTGGTGACGACTCAGGCCGATGGTGAGATGTCGGGATGCCTGGTTGGTTTCGCCACCCAGACCAGCATGCATCCACCGCGATTTCTGGCTGGGATCTCGCGCGTCAATCACACCTGCGGGGTGGCGGCGCGATCCGATTACCTGGCTGTGCATGTTCTGGAGCGCCGCCACATCGGGCTGGCGCGCCTGTTCGGCGGCCAAACCGGTGACCAGGTCGACAAATTCGATCGCTGCCCGTGGCACACCGGCCCGCACGCCATGCCCATTCTCGATGACGCGGTGGCGTGGTTCGTCGGCAAGACGCTGAAGCGGGTCGACCTGGGCGATCACATCGGCTACCTGCTGGAACCCGTTGCCGGAGCGGCCGGGGAGGCGACGCGACCACCTGGTCAGCTTTCCCGACGTCGCCGATCTGACACCGGGCCACCAAGCCTGAGTCGTTAGGTCTTGTCGTCGTTGGCCCGCGGGAAGCCGCCGCCCTGCGGGAACAGCGGGAACACCACGTCGTCGAGCTTCATGGCGTCCCCGGCGGTTTTGTTGACCGTCGCGCCCCACACGTTGCCGTCCGGCGACATCCGCAGCGCCCAGGCATGTCCGTGAGTGTCCTGGCGAACCACGTCGGGTGGGCCGGTGACCGCGCCGGTGCCCTGCGCCAGGTGGACGGCCACCGTCTGTTTGGTGTTGACCAGGTTGACCAGCACGGTGCCGTCCAACGCCGAACAGCCGGCCACGCCCGGTCGGTCCGGCCACGTCCACACGGTGGAAACCTTGGAGTCCTTGGTGATTCGCTGTAGTCGGTCGGCGGTGGGTGCGCGGTCGAGGACGAACAGCGAGCCGTCGACAGGGTCGGTGCACAGGCCGCCGCCGGCGCCGATTCCGCTCAGCGCCGTGGTCGGCGGCGCGGGGTGCAGCGTGGTCGGCTGCTCGAGGCGGATCACCTTTCCGGCAAGGGATGCCGGGTCGTTGGCCATCGCCGGGTTGCCCGCGTCCCCGGTCAGCACGACCAGCGTGGTCGGGCTGGTGAAGAGCAGCGCACCGGTATTTCCGTTGCCGCCCTTAGGAATTCCCGTCAGGATGTCTTTGGGGGTGTCGCCGTCGGCGACGCGGACGACCCGATTGTCGGTCGGGGTGCTGATGTAGGCGTACATCAGCCGGTCCTGTTTGTAGGTCGGGGACAGCACGATGTCCATCAGTCCGCCGTCGCCGGCCGGGTCCACCGGGATGACCGTCTTCACCTTGGGCTCGGCGCTGACGGACACCTCTTTGACCGCGCCGGTTGTCCGCTCGGCAACCAACGCCGACTTGCTGTCGGGTTGCATGAGCAGGCCGCTGGTGCTCTCCAGGCAGCCCTGCATCACTCCCGGCGCGGGGCATTCCTTGGGGAATGGCTTGTCAGGCAGCGGCGGTGGTGGCGGCGGCGACGAACTCGGCGGAGGTTGGCGTTCGGGAGCGGTGGTGAACGGCTGCGACTGAATATCGTTGAACTGGGCGCAACCAGCCAAAACGAGCATCGTCGAGCAGAGCACAGGCAAACTGCGCCGACCCGACCTCCACAACCGCATAGCTGCCAGATTACGGATATGTCGGCTCCGGTGCCCGTGACGGGTACCGCGCGCCGTCTGCCGCCGCCCGCAAACAACGGCCCGCCCGCGACGGCGGGCAAATCGGAACTGCGAAAGCGCCGCTCAAATCCCCGATTCCCAGGAAATTGCCCTTACCCTGACACGGGTGAGCAGTCAATCGAAAAGCGCACATTGGCAGCGACCGGACTCATCCGCGCTGCCGACTGCGGAGCGGCCGACCTCCGCGAGCTTGGTCGACCCCGAAGACGACCTTCCCTCAGACACCTATGCGGGCGATTTCGAGACGACCCTGATCCCGCACTATGACTCCACTGACTCCGGCAGCGTCCGCTCGTCGAGCAGTGGCGTGGGGGTGATGGGCGGCCACGAGCCGTTGCCCTATCAGCCCCAGCCCACCGGCAGGCACTCGATCTTCACGCCTGACGGGATGGACGAACACGAGCACTTCGACGACGAGCGAGTCCGCGCCGCCGCCCGTCGCGGCACCCAGGACCTGGGCCTATTGATTCTGCGGGTGGGCCTCGGTGGCGTACTCATTGCGCACGGGCTGCAGAAGCTGTTCGGCTGGTGGGGCGGACAGGGTCTGACGGGCTTCAAGAACGCGCTGTCCGACATCGGCTACCAGCACGCCGACATTCTCACCTACTGCGCCGCCGGCGGCGAGATCGCGGCGGGCGTGCTGCTGGTGCTCGGCCTGTTCACCCCGCTGGCGGCGGCGGGCGCGCTGGCCTACCTGACCAACAGCATGCTTGCCGGGATGTCAGCTCAGCACGGTCCCCGGTCGTTCCCGTACTTCCTGCCCAGCGGGCACGAATACGAGATCACCCTGATCGTGATGGCCGTCGCGGTCATCCTGGCCGGCCCCGGCCAGTATGGCTTCGACGCAGGTCGCGGCTGGGCCCGGCGGCCGTTCATCGGGTCGTTTGCCGCTCTCGTGGTGGGCATCGGCGCCGGCGTCGGGCTGTGGATGCTGCTCAACGGCGCCAACCCGCTGGGCTAGTCCGCGTACGGATTGGGCACTCGGCCGGCGCTGGCCTGGGTCAGCTGCGGCAGCGTCGCAAAAGTGACCGCCGGTAACCGCAACTCACGCCCGCTTTTGAGCTGAGCGCGCGCCCACGAGCCCCTGCGGAATCGCAGCCCGTCGATGTCCTCCCACCGCACCGATCGGCTGCCGAGCAGTGTGCGCACCGTGACACCGTTGCCGTCGGCCTGTGTGCGAAGCCGAACAATCAGCGCCGACAACAGCACCGGGATGATCAGGAGCGGTGCCGTCGCCGGCCAGGTCAGCACCGGCACGAGCAGCCCGAGGGCGAAGAAACCCACCGCGAAGTGAGCCATCGGCGAAATGCTGATCACCACCGGCGGCGTGGATGGGGCTTCCTCCGCTGAATCGGTGGCCATGCATGCATCATGGCACCGGCCTTTGGCGGCCACGACAACGCCTGACCTGCGCGGCCCGGCAAACATCGGGATTTGACGTTTGACCAGTACGGAGGCTACCGTCGTGGGGCGATGAACACTTCTGGAAAGCTCGTAGTAATCCGCATGCGCGTTGGTGCCTGACTGATCAAGTCCATCAACGCGCAACCCTCGTGCAGCTGCTGAGCTGACGGGGGTTTTTTGTTGCCCACCATCGACGTGGCGTCAGCAAAACGACCACCTACAACTTTCCAGAGCGAACAACGACGAAGAGGACACAGTGAGCGCACCCACCAGGCCGCATTCCGAGCCGCAGGCACCGGCTTCGAAGCCTGCGTCGCAGGATGTGGCACGCATCGCCTCCGATGCGGCGAAGCCCGCTGCCAAGCCGCCGACTGCCCGGCCGAAACATGTTGCGCCTGAGCAACTCACCGGTGCACAGGCGGTAATCCGGTCGCTGGAGGAGCTCGACGTCGAGGTCATCTTCGGTATCCCCGGCGGCGCCGTGCTCCCCGTCTACGACCCGCTGTTCGACTCGAAGAAGCTGCGGCATGTCCTGGTTCGCCACGAACAGGGTGCCGGCCACGCCGCCAGCGGTTACGCGCACGCCACCGGGAAGGTCGGCGTCATGATGGCCACCTCCGGTCCCGGGGCCACCAACCTGGTGACACCTCTGGCCGACGCGCAGATGGATTCGATCCCGGTGGTCGCGGTGACCGGGCAGGTCGGCCGTTCGCTGATCGGCACGGATGCCTTCCAAGAGGCCGACATCTCGGGCATCACCATGCCGATCACAAAGCACAACTTCCTGGTCCGCGACGGCGACGACATCCCGCGGGTGATGGCCGAGGCGTTCCACATCGCCGCCAGCGGACGGCCGGGCGCGGTGCTCGTCGACATCCCGAAAGACGTGCTGCAGGCCCCGTGCACGTTCAGCTGGCCGCCGCGCATGGATCTGCCTGGCTACAAGCCGAACACCAAACCGCACAACCGTCAGATCAATGAGGCCGCCAAGCTGATCGCCGCCGCGCACAAACCCGTGCTCTACGTCGGCGGCGGGGTCATCCGCGGCGAGGCCACCGAACAGCTGCGGGAACTGGCCGAGCTGACCGGCATCCCGGTGGTCACCACGCTGATGGCGCGCGGCGCCTTCCCGGACAGCCACCGCCAGCACCTGGGTATGCCGGGTATGCACGGCACCGTCTCGGCGGTGGCCGGACTGCAGCGCAGCGACCTGTTGATCGCACTGGGCACCCGTTTCGACGACCGGGTCACCGGACAACTCGACTCGTTCGCCCCTGAGGCCAAGGTCATTCACGCCGACATCGACCCCGCCGAGATCGGCAAGAACCGTCATGCCGACGTGCCGATCGTCGGTGACGTCAAAGCCGTGATCTCCGAGCTGATCGCGGCATTGCGGCACCACGACGCAGCGGCCAAGATCGACATCGCCGAGTGGTGGACCTATCTCGATGAGGTGAAGGCCACCTACCCGCTGAGCTACGGGCCGCAGAGCGACGGCAGCCTGAGCCCGGAGTACGTCATCGAGAAACTGGGCGAGATCGCCGGCCCCGACGCGGTGTACGTCGCAGGCGTCGGTCAGCACCAGATGTGGGCGGCGCAGTTCGTCTCCTACGAAAAGCCGCGAACCTGGCTCAACTCAGGCGGTTTGGGCACCATGGGCTTCGCCGTCCCGGCGGCGATGGGCGCCAAGATGGCCCGACCCGACGCCGAGGTCTGGGCGATCGACGGCGACGGCTGCTTCCAGATGACCAACCAGGAGCTGGCCACCTGCGCGATCGAGGGTGCTCCGATCAAGGTGGCGTTGATCAACAACGGCAACCTCGGCATGGTGCGCCAGTGGCAGACCCTGTTCTACGAGGAGCGGTACTCGCAGACCGACCTGGCGACCCACTCGCGCCGGATCCCCGACTTCGTCAAACTGGCCGAGGCGCTGGGTTGTGTCGGATTGCGTTGCGAGCGTGAGGAGGACGTCGTCGACGTGATCAACCAGGCCCGGGCGATCAACGACCGTCCGGTGGTGATCGACTTCATCGTCGGCGCCGACGCGCAGGTGTGGCCGATGGTCGCCGCCGGGACCTCGAACGACGAGATTCAGGCCGCCCGCGGTATCCGCCCGCTGTTCGACGACGGAATCGAAGGGCACGCCTGATGACCGGATCGACGACCACGCACACCCTTTCGGTGTTGGTCGAAGACAAACCCGGTGTGCTGGCCCGGGTGGCGGCGCTGTTCTCGCGGCGTGGGTTCAACATCGAATCGCTGGCTGTCGGTGCCACCGAGCAGAAGGACATGTCGCGGATGACCATCGTGGTCTCCGCGGAGAGCACCCCGCTCGAGCAGATCACCAAGCAGCTCAACAAACTCATCAACGTCATCAAGATCATCGAACAGGACGACCACAGCTCGGTGTCTCGTGAGCTGGCGCTGATCAAAGTCCGGGCCGACGCCGGATCCCGCAGCCAGGTCATCGAAGCGGTGAATCTGTTTCGCGGCAAGGTGATCGACGTGTCGCCGGAATCGCTGACCATCGAGGCCACTGGTGACCGCGGCAAGCTCGAAGCGCTGCTGAAGGTCCTCGAGCCGTTCGGCATCCGCGAAATAGTCCAATCGGGAGTGGTTTCACTTTCCCGGGGACCACGCGCTATCGGTACCGCCAAATAACCAATTCAATTCGAAATCCAGATCAGAAACCGAAAAAGGCTAGAAAGAAGGGACATTCACGTGGCTTTGGAGATGTTTTACGACGATGACGCGGACCTGTCGATCATTCAGGGCCGCAAGGTCGGTGTTATCGGCTACGGCAGCCAGGGGCACGCGCACTCACTGAGCCTGCGCGACTCCGGAGTTCAGGTTCGGGTCGGGCTGAAGGAAGGCTCGAAGTCGCGGGCCAAGGTCGAGGAACAGGGCCTGATCGTCGACACGCCGGCCGAGGTGGCCAAGTGGGCCGACGTGATCATGCTGCTGGCGCCCGACACCGCGCAGGCCGACATCTTCAAGAATGACATCGAACCCAACCTGCAGGATGGCGACGCGTTGTTCTTCGGACACGGGCTCAACATCCACTTCGATCTGATTAAGCCGCCGGCCAACATCACCGTCGCGATGGTCGCGCCGAAAGGCCCGGGGCACTTGGTGCGTCGTCAGTTCGTCGACGGCAAGGGTGTTCCCGCGCTGATCGCCGTCGACCAGGACCCCAACGGCAACGGCGAGGCGCTGGCGCTGTCCTACGCCAAGGCCATCGGCGGCACCCGCGCCGGCGTCATCAAGACCACCTTCAAAGACGAGACCGAAACCGACCTGTTCGGTGAGCAGGCCGTGTTGTGCGGTGGCACAGAGGAATTGGTGAAGACCGGGTTCGACGTGATGGTCGAGGCGGGCTACCCGCCGGAGATGGCCTACTTCGAGGTGTTGCACGAGCTCAAGCTGATCGTCGACCTGATGTACGAGGGCGGCATCGCGCGGATGAACTACTCGGTGTCCGACACCGCCGAATTCGGCGGCTACCTGTCGGGTCCGCGCGTCATCGACGCCGACACCAAGGAGCGCATGCGCGCCATCCTGCGCGACATCCAGGACGGCACCTTCACCAAGAAGTTGGTCGCCAACGTCGAGGGCGGCAACAAGGAGCTCGAGGCTCTGCGCAAGGAGAACGCCGAGCACCCGATCGAGGTCACCGGTAAGAAGCTGCGCGACCTGATGAGCTGGGTTGACCGCCCGATCACCGAGACCGCCTAGCTACGACCTGAGCCGCCTCGCCTCTGAAGCACCGAGATCGACGCTGGCGTGAGTTGTTTCGGGGCGGTTTCAAGGTTTGGTTGCAACAGTGGTTTCTGTCGGAGCTGACAGTAGTGCGTTGAGGCGGTTGGTGGGGTTATCCCAGTTGAACCGTTTTCGTGGGCGGCCGTTGAGTTCGTCGGCGACGTAGCTGAGGTGTTCAGCTGAGTGTTTCGAGAGGTCGGTTCCCTTCGGGAAGTATTGCCGCAAAAGCCCGTTGGTGTTTTCGTTGCTTCCCCGCTGCCAGGGTGAGTGTGGGTCGCAGAAGTAGACCTCGATGCCCGCGTCGATGCTGATCCGGGCGTGCTGAGCCATCTCGTGACCCTGATCCCACGTCACGGTGCGACGCAGCGTGGGCGGGAGTTCTTTGATCGCAGCGATCATGGCATCAGCGACGACCTCGGCCGAGCGGGTGTCGGGCAGGTGCAGGAGGCGGACGAATCCGGTGGAGCGCTCCACCAGCGTGCCGATCTGGGAGGCCTGATCCTTGCCGATGATCAAATCTCCTTCCCAGTGCCCAGGTACGGCTCGATCGTCGGCTTCGGCGGGACGCTCAGAGACGTTGATCATGCCCGGAATGCGGCCACGGCCATCGCCGCCACGAGACCGACGGTGTGGTTTACGCAACGCGCGGCCGGTGCGCAGACAGCGATGCAACTCACGGCGCAGCTCGCCGCGTCCTTGCACGTAGAGCGCTTTATAGATGGTTTCGTGGGACACCTGCATCTCCGGGCGATCAGGATAGGTCGTGGCCAACACCCCGGCGATTTGTTCGGGGCTGTACTTCTTGGTCAACAACGCTTGCACCTGGGCGCACAACTGCGGACAGCGGGCTAGCTTGCCGGCCTTGGGTCGTCGAGCACGCGCCTCGCTGCGCTGCTGAGCTAACGACGCCGAATAGCCCGATCGGGCATCCCAGCCGCCCCGGTTGGCCCCGAACCGGTGCAACGCCCGATACCGGCCAGGGGCCATGCGGGTACGGCCGTTCTTCTCGATCTCGCGCATGACCGTCGAGGGAGCACGCCCCAACCCGCGCGCGATCGAACGAATCGACTCACCCCGCGAGGCGCCGATCATGATCCGCTCGCGCTCCAGCAGCGACAGCCGAGGCCGCTTGACGCCCTGCGCTAAGTGCATACATGGATTCACACCACCGAACTTGCGGAACCACGTGACACCACACGTATTCGACACGCCGACGGCCCGGCCGGCGTCCTCCGAGGACCTTCCGGCAGCGATCAATTCCCAGAACTGACGCTGCACCGCCACCAACGAATGATGAGTCGCCATCAACACCCCTACCTACGAAGTGTTGCAACCACCCCTTTAACCCAAGTCGGCGTATCGTCGCGCTAGCGTCGATCTCGATGCGCCGGCGGGTCGACCCGGACGCCGAGCACCGGTTGCCGCACCCCATCGTTACTGAATTCCGCGCACCACGGCCGATGCCCTTGCTCGTCGGGCCAGACCAATTGCAGGGCCCTCAGGTCTGGGCCATAGAACGAGACCGCGAATTTCAAGTGGGCGGTCGGGTGCTGGACCTGGACGAAATCGAGTAGGAGCTCACCGCCGATCAACATCCGCTCGCCCGGTACCGGCCGTCCACCGTCGAGTAGATACTCAGCGACGGTGTTGAGCACGAGGTTCGCCCGCTCTGGCGGCATTCCCGTCACCAGCAGCTCGGGCAGGCCGCGCTCGTGCAAACCAATCGTGTAGGCGAACGGCGTGCGGTCCTGGACGAACTGCACGATCCAACCGTTCTCTTGGACCTTCTCGTAAATAAGATCCAGCCACTCCTGCATGGTCGAATCCGGGTGATCGCATTTCCAGCACATGGGGTGCCTCTCCTGTCGTCGCGCTTGTCGACATGATTCACCCGAGTACCGACACTCATAGGCTCCGCAATCCGGCACAACCGCGACCATTAGGCTTGCCCGCGTGAGCCTGCCTGTAGTTCTAATCGCTGACAAACTTGCCGAATCAACCGTCGCGGCGCTGGGCGACGACATCGAAGTGCGCTGGGTGGACGGCCCGGACCGGGAAAAGCTGCTGGCCGCGGTGCCGGAAGCCGACGCGCTTCTGGTCCGCTCGGCGACCACCGTCGACGCCGAGGTGCTCGACGCGGCGCCGAAACTGAAGATCGTCGCCCGTGCCGGCGTCGGCCTGGACAACGTCGACGTGAAAACCGCCACCGAACGCGGTGTGCTGGTCGTCAACGCCCCGACGTCGAACATCCACAGCGCGGCCGAGCACGCGTTGGCGCTGCTGCTGTCTGCCGCCCGCCAGATTCCTGCCGCCGATGCCTCGCTGCGCGAGCACGCGTGGAAGCGCTCGTCGTTCTCCGGCACCGAGATCTTCGGCAAGACCGTCGGAGTGGTCGGGCTGGGCCGGATCGGTCAGCTGGTTGCCCAGCGGCTGGCGGCTTTCGAGGCCCACATCGTGGCCTACGACCCGTACGTGTCGGCGGCGCGTGCTGCCCAACTCGGTATCGAGCTGCTCTCCCTGGACGACCTGCTCGGCCGCGCCGACTTCATCTCTGTGCACTTGCCGAAAACGCATGAGACGGCGGGGCTGATCGACAAAGAGGCGTTGGCGAAAACCAAGCCCGGGGTGATCATCGTCAACGCCGCCCGCGGCGGGCTGATCGATGAGGCGGCGCTGGCCGACGCCATCGCCAGCGGACATGTTCGCGCTGCCGGTCTCGACGTGTTCTCCAAGGAGCCATGCACCGACAGCCCGCTGTTCGAGCTCGCGCAGGTAGTGGTGACTCCGCACCTGGGTGCATCGACCGAGGAGGCCCAGGATCGGGCCGGCACCGACGTGGCGGCCAGCGTGAAGCTCGCGCTGGCGGGGGAGTTCGTCCCCGACGCCGTCAACGTCGGCGGCGGCGTGGTCAGCGAAGAGGTGGCACCGTGGCTGGATCTGGTGCGCAAACTCGGGGTGCTGGCCGGCGCGCTCAGCGAGGAATTGCCGACGTCGCTGTCGGTGCAGGTACGCGGTGAGTTGGCCGGTGAAGATGTTGAGGTGCTTCGACTTTCGGCCTTGCGCGGCTTGTTCTCCGCGGTGATCGAGGATCAGGTGACGTTCGTCAACGCCCCGGCGATCGCCGAGGAGCGCGGCGTGGCGGCCGACATCAGCACCGCCACCGAAAGCCCCAACCACCGCAGTGTTGTCGATGTCCGCGCTGTGGCCGCTGACGGTTCGGTCGTCAATGTGGCCGGCACGCTGTCCGGTCCGCAGCACGTCGAGAAGATCGTCCAGATCAACGGGCGCAACTTCGATCTGCGGGCGCACGGCATCTACCTCGTGATCAACTACGCCGATCAGCCTGGGGCGCTGGGCAAGATCGGCACGCTGCTGGGGGCCGCAGGGGTCAACATTCATGCCGCGCAACTGTCCGAGGATACCGAGGGACCGAGTGCGACGATCCTGCTGCGGGTGGATCGCGATGTCCCCGCCGAGGTTCGCGCCGAGATCGGGTCCGCCGTGGCGGCCAACAAGCTCGAAGTGGTTGACCTGTCGTGAAGCTCGCGGTAATCCCGGGTGACGGGATCGGGCCGGAGGTCGTCGCCGAAGCGGTGAAGATTCTCGACACGGTGTTGCCCGGTGTCGAGAAGACGCATTATGACTTGGGCGCCAAGCGATTCCACGCCACCGGCGAAGTCCTGCCGGAGACCGCCGTCGCCGAACTGCGGGCCCACGACGCAATCCTGTTGGGCGCGATCGGTGATCCGTCGGTGCCCAGCGGTGTGCTGGAGCGGGGTCTTTTGCTGCGCCTGCGATTCGAGCTGGACCACCATGTCAACCTGCGACCGGCCCGGCTGTATCCGGGCGTCAGCAGCCCGCTGGCCGGCGACCCCGACATCGATTTCGTGGTGGTCCGCGAGGGCACCGAGGGTCCGTACACCGGGACCGGCGGCGCGATCCGGGTCGGCACCGCCCATGAGGTGGCCACCGAGGTCAGCATCAACACGGCGTTCGGCGTCCGCCGCGTCGTGGAAGACGCGTTCGGGCGAGCCCAGCAGCGTCGCAAACATCTGACGCTGGTGCACAAGACGAATGTGCTGACATTCGCCGGATCCCTGTGGTCACGGACCGTTCAGGAAGTCGGCGAGAAGTATCCGGATGTCGAGGTCGCCTACCAGCACGTCGATGCCGCCACCATCCACCTGGTCACCGACCCCGGGCGCTTCGACGTCATCGTCACCGACAACTTGTTCGGCGACATCATCACCGACCTGGCTGCCGCGGTCTGCGGCGGTATCGGCTTGGCCGCCAGCGGAAATATCGACGCCACCCGGACCAACCCGTCGATGTTCGAACCGGTGCACGGCAGCGCACCCGACATCGCCGGTCAGGGGATCGCGGATCCGACCGCCGCGATCATGTCGGTGGCGCTGCTGCTTTCCCACGTCGGCGAAGACGCTGCCGCCGCGCGAGTGGACCGGGCCGTGGCGTCCCATCTGGCCAGTCGCCCGACCGGAAAGATATCCACCGCCGAAGTCGGCGAACGGATAGCGTCCGCGCTCTAGTTTCCAGGCCGGGCGGCAACGTCTTGGCCGGCACGACCGGCACCGCCAGCAGCGGGGCCAGCCCGCAGATGAGAAATGCCGGCGGATAGCCGTGGTCGGCGATCAGCTCACCGAACAGCGGCGGCGCGCCCGCCGCCATCAACCGCTGATAGGTGTTCTGCAAGCCCAGCGAACGCCCACTCCAGAACGGTCCGGCGTACTCGGTGATCGCGGTGGATTCCAGCCCATTGTCGAGCACTGCGACGACCGAGGCCGCGACCATCAGTGGCACGGCGATCGACGAGCGCAGATGGTCGGCGAGCGCCAAACCGGCGAGTACCAGGACCCCGACGACGGCCATGATGCGGACCGGACGCAGCCGCGATCCGACCCGGTCGGACCACCGGCCGACCATCACGCGGCCCACCGCCCCGAGTAGCTGAGACAGCGTGACGAGCGCTCCGGCGGAGGTGATCGACCAGTGGTAGTTCGTGATCAGCCAGATCAGCATGAACGTGACGGTCACCGTCTGCGGCACCATCAGCAGCGCTGAGACGGCGTGGATGCGCCGCAGCACCCACGATCCGCGGTAGGGGTTGGCCAGCTCCTGTTCGGTGGCCTCGTCCCACTCCTTGCGTGGCGGGTCGGTGATCGCCACCACGCTGAGCACCGCAGACACCGCGCACAGCACGGCCGGAAAGATCAGGCCCGCGGTCGCTGACTTGCTGCGCTCGGCGAGTTCGGGAATGACGAGGGCGCCCAAGGCAATTCCGAGCGGCTGCGCGGCCTGGCGGACGCCCATCGCCACACCGCGTTGCTCGGGCGGGAACCATCCGGACACCAGCCGGCCGCCGGCGGAGTTACAGCTGGCGGCCGCCATGCCGCCGACGAACAGCAGTGCGGCGAACGACATCATCGTGTGGACAGTGGTTGCCGCGTAGGCGGCCACGGCGGTCAGCGCGGAGCCGACCGTCAGCACGATGCGTTCGCCGACACGGTCGAGCAGATAGCCCCACAGGATCAGCGTCGTCACCATGCCGAAGCTCGGCATCGACGACAACAACCCGGCCTCGGCCAGGGGAGTGCCCTGGTCTTCTTCGAGCGCGGGAATCAGGAAAGCGACGCCGTTGATGAAGATGAACGCGCTCGCGGTCACAAGAAGTGAGACGACGACGATTGACCAGCGTCGGCCTGTGCTGATTCCGACCGTGCCGGTCGGGTCGGTCGGCATCGATCCATGCTCGCACAGGCATGTGATTGCTGAGGCTAAAGCGGCGACGGGCCCGGCTGCGCGGACCTCGAGCGGCGCTTACTAGGCTAAGGCGAATGCGCCTTGGCCGAATTGCCAGTCCCGACGGCGTCGCGTTCGTCTCCATCGAGGGCGAACACGACGAGATGACCGCTCGCGAGATCGCCGAGCATCCGTTCGGCACCCCGACATTCACGGGTCGCTCCTGGCCGCTGGCCGACGTGCGCTTGCTGGCCCCGATCCTGGCCAGCAAGGTGGTCTGCATCGGCAAGAACTACGCCGACCACATCGCCGAGATGGGCGGCGAGGCGCCGTCCGATCCGGTGATCTTCCTCAAACCCAACACCGCGATCATCGGACCGAATGTGCCGATTCGGTTGCCGGCCAACGCATCGCCGGTGCATTTCGAGGGCGAGCTGGCAGCGGTGATCAGTCGGCCCTGCAAAGACGTCACGGCTGCGCGGGCAGCCGAGAGCATCCTCGGCTACACGATCGCCAACGACGTGTCCGCCCGCGATCAACAGAAGACGGATGGCCAGTGGACACGTGCGAAAGGTCACGACACGTTCTGCCCGGTGGGGCCGTGGATCGCGACCGATGTCGACCCAGCCGATCTCGCGCTGCGCACCGAGGTCAACGGCGAGGTCAAACAGGACAGCCGCACCTCGCTGATGATCCACGACGTCGGTGCAATTGTGGAATGGATTTCAGCGGTGATGACGCTGCTGCCCGGTGATCTCATTTTGACCGGCACACCCGCCGGCGTGGGACCTCTCGAAGACGGCGACACCGTCGACATCACCATTTCGGGGATCGGCACACTGTCGAATCCCGTTGTGCGCAGACAAGATTCGTAGCAGTACATCCGTCGGGAGCCGGTGTCGCAGGACGTGGGCCGCGGTCACCCTGATCAGCGACAGCGGGCCCTAATGGCGCCGTGGCGTGCACCGGCTGCGCGGCGACGGCGACGGCGTCGGGCGCGGGTGAGATGTGAGCTGTTTGTTTGGTAGTCTGCTCGTCGGCCCATCACGGCTGGCAGCAGTGTCCGCACGACCGCGCATGGTCTGCAGGCAAGCCTGTGACCAGCAGTTTTAGGCAGCCAATGGGGTATGGTGTAATTGGCAACACAGCTGATTCTGGTTCAGCCATTCTAGGTTCGAGTCCTGGTACCCCAGCAAAGTTCGTCCACCGCAAGCGATTAGGTGGGCGTAGGGCTGTGAGCTATGCTGGCAGCTCGGATCGGTTCCGGCCCCGTCGTCTAGCGGCCTAGGACGCCGCCCTCTCACGGCGGTAGCGTGGGTTCGAATCCCATCGGGGCTACTCATCCACAAGCGAGCTGCGTGTCGATTCCCGCTAGCTCGCGGCCGGGGCGGTTGAGCCGCCGACCGGCATCGGCGGAATTCCAAGCTTGCGGTGGTCCCACGAACGGCTGCGCTGGCTGACGATGCGCACCGCGACCCGCTTGTTCATCATCATGTCGACCGCGGGCTTCATTTCGTCGGTGTAGGGCCCGGTGTAGCGCTCCCACACGCTGACGCCGACCCGAAATATCGCGTCCGGGTCGTCGACGATCTCGGCGACACCTTCGAATGACACCCCGCGCAGGGTGTCGTAGGTGTCGCCGTCCTCGATCATGAAGCTCACCCGTGGATCGCGCTTGACGTTGACGGCCTTCTGTGACTTCTCTTTGGTCTCCAACCAGATCTCGCCGTCGACCACGCCGTACCACATCGCCGTCAAGTGCGGCTGTCCGTCCGCGCCGATGGTGGCCAGCGTGCCGGTACGGCTACTGGTGACGAAGTCGGAGATCTCCGCTTCGGACATGACGATTTGCGCACGCTGCTTCGTTCCCATGGCGACAGTGTGTCAGGTCACCGATGTGCGCCGAAGCGTGGGCAATGCGGTGCGAATCACAACCGGCGAGTCAACGCCTCGGCGGCGGCCAGCAGGTCAGCGGCCCACCGCGCACCGGGCTGGCGGCCCATCCGGTCGATCGGCCCGGACACCGAGATGGCAGCGATCACCGAACCGTGGGCATCGCGCACCGGGGCCGAGACGCTTGCCACCCCGGGCTCGCGCTCGGCTGCGCTCTGAGCCCAACCGCGGCGACGGACTTCGGCCAGCGTGCGGTCGCTGAATTTCGCGTCAGGCAGCACCGTGGCACGGGTGGCGTCGTCGCTGTAGGCCAGCAGCACTTTGGCGCCCGATCCGGCGGTCATCGGCAAGCGCGCGCCGACGGGGACGGTATCGCGAAGTCCCGCAGGCGGTTCCATCGCAGCCACACAGATTCGCGAGCTCCCCTCGCGTCGATAGAGCTGCACGCTCTCGCCGGTGATCTCGCGCAGTCGCGGCAACACCGCCGCGCTGGCCGCAAGTAACGGGTCGTTGACCTGAGCCGCCAGTTCGCTGATGGCGGGACCCAGACGCCAACGGCCCTCACCGTCGCGGGCCAGTAGCCGGTGCGTTTCCAGGCCTGCGGCCAGTCGGTGCGCGGTGGCCCTGGGCAATCCTGTGCGATCGCACAATTCGGCTAGCCCGCAGGGTGATTCCGCGATCGTGTGCAATACCCCCACGGCTTTGTCGAGAACGCCGATGCCGCTATCCTGTCTCACAGAGAGATACTAGCGTCTCGCATAGTGAGATTAACGAATTGGGATGACCTCGTGACGAAAACTTCAGCACACGGCGCTGTGCGTCCGCGCACGCTGGCGGAAAAGGTGTGGGACGACCACGTGGTGGCGTCGGGCGGCGACACCGAACCCGACCTGATCTACATCGATCTGCACCTGGTGCACGAAGTGACCAGCCCGCAGGCGTTCGACGGTCTGCGACTGGCCGACCGGCCGGTGCGGCGGCCCGATCTGACGCTGGCTACCGAAGACCACAATGTGCCGACGATCGACATCGACAAGCCGATCGCCGATCCGGTCTCGCGCATCCAGGTCGAGACGCTGCGCCGCAATTGCGACGAATTCGGCATCCGGCTCTACCCGATGGGCGACATCGAACAGGGCATCGTGCATGTCGTCGGTCCGCAATTGGGTCTGACCCAGCCGGGAATGACGATCGTCTGCGGTGACAGTCATACTTCGACCCACGGCGCGTTCGGGGCATTGGCAATGGGAATCGGCACTTCCGAGGTCGAGCACGTGCTGGCCACCCAGACACTTCCGCTACGGCCGTTCAGGACGATGGCAGTCAATGTGGACGGGAAAGTTCCGGCCGGCGTGACCGCCAAGGACATCATCCTCGCGGTCATCGCGAAGATCGGCACCGGCGGCGGACAGGGCCACGTCATCGAATATCGGGGCAGTGCCATCGAATCGCTGTCGATGGAGGCCCGGATGACGATCTGCAACATGAGTATCGAAGCCGGGGCCAGGGCGGGCATGGTGGCACCCGATGCCACCACCTACGAATTCCTGCGTGGCCGCCCGCATGCTCCGACCGGTGCGCAGTGGGACGCAGCGCAGGCCTATTGGGATCAGTTGCGAACCGACGACGGTGCCGAGTTCGACACCGAAGTCCATGTAGAGGCCGCTTCGTTGACTCCGTTCGTGACGTGGGGCACCAATCCCGGCCAAGGTGTGCCGTTGAGCGCCTCGGTGCCGGATCCCGAGCTGATCACCGATGACAACGACCGGCAGGCAGCAGAGAAAGCGCTGGCGTACATGGACCTTCGGCCTGGACTCCCGATGCGCGAGATCGGGGTCGACACCGTGTTCGTCGGATCGTGCACCAACGGTCGCATCGAGGATCTGCGTGCGGTCGCTGACATATTGCGGGGCCGAAAAGTGGCCGACGGCGTGCGGATGCTGATCGTGCCGGGGTCGATGCGGGTGCGTGCGGAGGCCGAAAGCGAAGGGCTGGGCGAGATCTTCACCGCCGCAGGCGCTGAGTGGCGTCAGGCCGGTTGCTCGATGTGCCTGGGGATGAACCCCGACCAGCTGGCACCGGGAGAACGCTGCGCCGCAACGTCAAACCGTAATTTCGAAGGCCGCCAGGGCAAGGGCAGCCGCACCCATTTGGTGTCACCGGCGGTGGCCGCCGCCACCGCGGTGCGCGGGAAACTCTCCGCCCCGGCCGACTTGAACTGACTTAAGGAGAAGTCCAATGGACGCTTTTCATACCCACACAGGCATCGCAGTGCCGCTTCGGCGGTCCAATGTCGACACCGATCAGATCATTCCCGCGGTCTATTTGAAGCGAGTGACCCGAACGGGTTTCGACGACGGATTGTTCGCCGCCTGGCGGACCGATCCGTCGTTTGTGCTCAATCTCAGCCCATTTGACAGAGGTTCAGTACTGGTCGCCGGACCCGATTTCGGCACCGGATCCTCGCGAGAGCACGCGGTGTGGGCGCTTATGGACTACGGCTTCCGGGTAGTGATCTCGTCACGGTTCGGCGACATTTTCCGGGGCAATGCGGGGAAGTCGGGTCTGTTAGCGGCCGAAGTTGCTCAGGATGATGTCGAACTTCTTTGGAAGCTCATCGAGAGCAGCCCGGGGTTGGAAATCACTGTCAATCTTCAAGATCGGAATGTGTCGGCGGGAACGGTGGTGGTGCCGTTCAGGATTGACGATTACACCGCCTGGCGTCTGGCTGAAGGTTTTGACGACATAGCCCTTACGCTGCGGAAACAGGATCAAATCGAAGTCTTTGAGGCGGCCCGGCCGGACTGGAAACCGAAGACTTTGCCCACTGCCTAACGGCTCGATCGAGCCCGAATTCGAGGCGCCACACAGCCGTATTTGACGGCGGCGCCACCTCCCAAGCGCGGCAAGCGGATTCCTAAAAAGTTCGCCAGGAACCATTGAAATTGCGCGTGGCTCTTGGAAATCAGGCACCTGAGGGTTTACCGTGTCCTCTAGTCGGTCCAATCGAGGGCCACTAGCTTCGGAGGATTTGCATGAACAAAGCAGAGCTCATCGATGTACTCACAGACAAATTGGGCTCAGACCGTCGGCACGCAACCGCGGCCGTCGAGAATGTTGTCGACACGATTGTGCGCGCAGTACACAAGGGCGACAGTGTCACCATTACTGGGTTCGGTGTTTTCGAGCAGCGGCGCCGCGCGGCCCGCGTAGCCCGTAACCCCCGCACCGGCGAGACCGTAAAGGTGAAGCCAACCTCCGTGCCGGCCTTCCGGCCCGGCGCGCAATTCAAAGCGGTTGTTTCTGGCTCGCAACGGCTTCCGGCGGAAGGACCAGCAGTGAAACGTGGTGTTGTCGCAAGCGGGGCCGTGAAGAAGGCCGTGGCGAAGAAAGCCGTGAAGAAGGCCGTGGCCCGCAAGGCCGTGAAGAAGGCCGTGGCGAAGAAAGCCGTGAAGAAGGCCGTGGCCCGCAAGGCGGTGAAGAAGGCCGTGGTGAAGAAGGCCGCCACGAGGGCTGTAGCCCGCAAGGCGGTGAAGAAGGCCGTGGTGAAGAAGGCCGTTAAGAAGGCCGTGGCGAAGAAGGCTCCGGCCCGCAAGGCCGCAACCAAGCGTGCTCCGGCCAAGAAGGCTCCGGCCAAGAAGGCCACAGCCCGTCGCGGCCGTCGCTAGACGCAAACCGCATCAAACGCAGATTCGCCGCGGACCCGGCTCTTGAGCCGCTCCGCGGCGAATTTGCGTGTCAGGTAACTACGTTGGCCGCCAGCGCGCTGCCGATGTGATCGGCGGCGATTAGGCGGCCCTCCGCCAGCGACAGCACCCACGTGCTGCCCTTGCGGTTGCGGGACTTGTCCGGGCGGACCCCGTCGCGCTCGCACCACCACGCGATCAGGTCCGGAATCACCTTGCCCTGCGTGCAAATCACCGGTGTGCGGTGCGAGCCGGCAATCTGCAGAATTCGCCGTCGACCGCGCTTGGGGTTGTCGGCGTAAGCCTCTTCGGTCAGTGTCGGCTCGTTGTTAATGGTGACGCCCAGCTCCTCGGCCAAGGGCTCCACCGTTTGGTGGCAGCGCACGCGATCCGCGGCATAGACATCGGTCGGCCCGAAGGACGACAACTGCGCGGCAAGTGCCTCGGCCTGCGCGCGACCCTTCTTGTCCAACGGCCGTATTTTGTCGTCACCGGAGAATCGGGACTTGCTGCCTGCTGTGCCGTGCCGGACTATCAGAACCGATTGGGTATCCGCCGGTTGTTCGGCCCACCGACGCAATATCTTTCGGTCGTAGGCGTATGACACTTTCTTGATCGCGGCGGGGGCGGACAGCCACAGTAGGTCGTCGGCTTCATTGTTCGGGGCGAAACTGCCGCCGAGGCTGCGCGCCGACCAATACTCCACTTTTTTCATGCGCAGCTCGATCGGATAACTCACCGTCGCAATTCGGCGGCCCAGCTCTACGTGGTGCCCAGTCTCCTCGAATACTTCACGCACGGCGGTCACCGGCTCGGTCTCGCCGGGGTCTACCTTTCCTTTGGGCAGCGACCAGTCGTCATATCGCGGACGGTGAATCACCGCGATCTCGGGAGCGGATTCGCGGTGCCCAGGTCGCCACAGCACAACGCCCGCGGCGAGAACGATCTTGCTCGACGAGCGGCCCGACGACGCTTGTGTCGACACCTGAACTCCTGCAGGTCAATTCGGACCCGTGTGGACCCTGTGGCCAGAGGTTTGAGGGTTATGTATCAGTTAGCTGCGGTGTTCTTCCATCAGCGACACCTGGTGGTCGCGAACCGTATGGCCGGCTCGCGGCATCGCCGTCCATTGCCCTTCTGGCCCCAATTCCCAGCAGCGTGTCGCGGGGTCGAGCGCCGATTCGAGGATGTCGTTCATTTGCGCGGTCAGGCGAGGATCCTTGACCTGGACCAGCACCTCGACGCGGCGATCCAGGTTGCGATGCATCATGTCGGCGCTGCCGATCCAGAATTCATCGATTGCGCGGAAGTTGAAAATCCGGGAATGCTCCAGGAACCGCCCGAGTATCGAGCGCACGGTGATGTTTTCGGAGAACCCCGGTACGCCGGGACGCAGCGCACAAATACCGCGCACCACGACCTCGACATGCACGCCGGCCTGCGACGCGCGGTAGAGCGCATCGATAACCCCCTCGTCGACAAGGGCATTCATCTTCAGCCGGATGTGGCCGTTCCCATTTTGCTGATGTGCGGCGATCTCCCGGTTGACCCTTTCGACGATGCCGGTCCGGATGCCGTGCGGGGCGACCAAGAGGTTGCGATAGCTCAGCTTGCGGGAATAGCCGGTCAGGGAGTTGAACAGATCGGTCAGGTCGGCGCCGATGTCGGGGCTGGCGGTCAGTAGGCCGATGTCTTCATAGAGGCGAGCAGTCTTGCTGTTGTAGTTACCGGTCCCGATGTGGCAGTAGCGCCGGATCGTTGGGCCCTCGCGTCGGACCACCAAGCATGTTTTGCAGTGCGTCTTCAAGCCGACCAGGCCGTAGGCGACATGGACTCCCGCCTGCTCAAGCGCTCGTGCCCAGCGGATGTTGGCTTGTTCGTCGAACCGCGCCTTGATCTCGACCAGCGCTACGACTTGCTTTCCAGCCGCGGCGGCTTCGATGAGGGCTCGCACGATCGGTGAGTCACCCGAGGTGCGGTACAGCGTCTGTTTGATTGCCAGCACGTTGGGGTCGGCGGCGGCCAACTCGATGAATCTCTGTGTGCTCGTTGAGAACGAGTCGTAAGGGTGGTGCACCAATACGTCGCCCTCGCGCAGGGTCGCGAAAATGCTTTTCGGCGTTTCGCGGTCGGCGAACGCGGGGCTGGTAGCAGGAACGAATGCGGGATCCTTCAGCGCCGGCCGGTCGACGCCGTAGATCTGCCAGAGCGACGAGAGATCAAGCAGCCCAGGCACTTGGATGACGTCGCCGGGGTGCACGTCGAGTTCACGCAGTAGCAGCTCGAGCATGTGCTCGGTCATGTCGTCGGCCACCTCGAGTCGCACCGGCGACCCAAAGCGGCGGCGGGCCAGTTCGCGCTCGAGCGCCTGCAGCAGATCCTCGTCGCGATCCTCGTCGACCTCGAAATCGGCGTTGCGGGTAATGCGGAACGCGTGGTGCTCAACGATTTCCATACCCGGGAACAGTGCGGGCAGGAAAGCCGCGATCAACTCCTCGGTCGGCAGAAAGCGGACTTCCGGCCGGCCGGCTGCATCGTCGGTGCCCTCTCGGTTGTCGAGTTCGACGAAGCGATCGACGTTGTCCGGCACCTTGACTCGGGCGAAGTGCTGGCCGCCGTCGTCCGGCTTCTTGACGGTGACCGCGAGGTTCAGGCTCAGGCCGCTGACGAACGGGAACGGGTGAGCGGGGTCGACGGCCAGTGGAGTCAGGACGGGGAAAACCTGCTCGGTGAAGTAGGTCGACAGCCGGCCGCGTTCAGCCTGATCCAGATCGGCCCACGTGACGATGTGAATGCCTTCTTTGGCCAGCCCGGGCCGCACCGAGTCCAGGAAGACCCGCGCGTGTTTGGTCGCGATGTGCTGGGTCTGCTCGCCGATCCGGCGCAGTTGCTCGCGCGGGGTCAAGCCGTCCGCAGAACGCACCGACAGGCCCATCTCGTCGCGCCGCTTCAGGCCGGCGACGCGAACCATGTAGAACTCGTCGAGGTTGGAGGCGAAGATCGCCAGGAATTTCGCACGCTCCAACAACGGCAGCGAGGTGTCTTCGGCGAGCGCAAGGACGCGCGCGTTGAAGTCCAACCAGCTCAATTCACGGTTCAGGTAGCGGTCTTCGGGTAGTGGGTTCTCGACTGCGGCGGCCGTTGTGGCGGGTGGTGCACCTGGCGCAGAATCGGCGCCTCGCCACGCGGGCGTCTCGCCGGCGATCGCTGTGTCCGGGGCTTCGATGTCAGTCACTCTTGCGATCATTCCTCATCGGCCGGGGATGCTGCCACCGACTAGGTGGCCAACATTTGCCGTTGAGGAGCTGTTTACCCGTCGTTACCCCCGTTGAGGTGCCGATATTCCAACCGCCCGGGTCGTCGCCGGCCCCATTCCGAGACGACGGGCGACAGCGAGGTCGTCGGGTGTGTCGATGTCGCAACGCAGTCCCGGCCACGCGCCGGTGAGTTCGACCGCACCCGAATGTCGGTGCTGTGCAGACGAATCCGGTCCAAATCGGGGGTCGAGTGTGGTTCCGAACGCGCACAGCGCCGCAGTGCCGGTGCCGAGGCGATCGGCGACGAAACTACGCTCGTACCGGCGTGCCGCCGCAATCGCTTCGGCAAGCTCCTGCGTCTGCAATGCCGGCAGATCACCCTGCAGCACAACGATATTGGAGACTGACTGGGACACCACGCGTTCGGCGGCCGCGATCGCGTTGTTCAGCGGATCCAGGTGGCCGTCCGGCGTCGGATCGGAGAGCACCTCGGCGCCGAGTTCGGACGCCGCCTTGGCCGCGACGTCATCGGGCGTTACGACGGTGATGCGGCGAACGGAACTCACCCTCGACGCGGCGCCGAGGGTGTCGACCAGCATGGCCAAAACGACGCTCTCCCGCGTCGGTGCGGAGAAGATCGGCGCCAGCCTGGTCTTGGCGGCGGCCAGTCGCTTGACGGCGACGATCAAGCCCACCTCACCGTCGGCGTCGGCTTCACTGCGGCTCACGGACCCATCCTGCCAGTGCCGATCGCCGGGCGGGCTACGGTGAAGCGCCGGGAGTTAGAGCGCACTGACCAGACGGGACCGAGACGGACCATGGCCACTACGACAGCGGTAATGGGTGCCGGTGCCTGGGGCACGGCGCTGGCCAAACTGCTGGCCGACGCCGGCGGCGAGGTGACCCTCTGGGCGCGGCGTTCCGACGTCGCCGACGAGATCAACTCCAGTCGGCACAACCCCGGCTACCTGCCGGGCGTGCAGTTGCCGGCCGGAATCCGGGCCACCGCTGATCCGGCCGAAGCCCTGCACGGGGTGACCACGGTGCTGCTGGCGGTGCCGGCGCAGACGATGCGGACCAACCTCGAGCGGTGGACGGGCCTGATTGCCCGGGGCGCCACCCTGGTCAGCACGGCCAAGGGCATCGAGTTGGGCACTCTGATGCGGATGAGCCAAGTCATCGTGGACGTGACGGGTGTCGATCCGTCGCAAGTCGCGGTGATCTCCGGTCCGAACCTCGCCAGCGAGATCGGCGCCGGGCAACCCGCCGCCACCGTCATCGCCTGCAGCGATTCCGGCCGCGCGGTTGCAGTGCAGCGCATGCTGAATGCCGGATACTTCCGGCCGTATACCAATGCCGACATCATCGGCACCGAGATCGGTGGCGCGTGCAAGAACGTGATCGCGCTGGCCTGCGGGATGGCGGCCGGGGTAGGCCTGGGCGAGAACACCGCGGCGGCGATCATCACCCGTGGTCTGGCCGAGATCATGCGGCTGGGCATCGCGGTGGGCGCCAAAGGTGCGACGCTGGCCGGCCTGGCCGGGGTGGGCGATCTGGTGGCTACCTGCACGTCGCCGCACTCGCGCAACCGCAGCTTCGGTGAAAGTCTGGGGCGCGGCGGAACGTTGGAGTCCGCGCTGCGAGAGCGCGGTGACCACGTCGTCGAAGGGGTGACGTCGTGCGAGTCGGTGCTGGCGCTGGCCTCGAGTTACGACGTCGAGATGCCCCTGACCGACGCAGTGGAACGGGTCTGCCACAAGGGGTTGTCCGTGGACCAAGCGGTGGTTGCACTGCTGGGGCGCAGCACCAAGCCGGAATGAGCTCGTAACCAGCGCCGCGACGCCAGACGGTAGCGTCTCTAGGTTGTGAACGCCCGCTTGCCGTCCAGGACGCCCGATCACGGTCGCGTCCGGGTCGCCGTCGTCTTCGGCGGACGCAGCAACGAGCACGCCATCTCGTGCGTCTCGGCAGGCAGCATTTTGCGCAACCTGGACCCAGAGCGGTTCGACGTCGTCGCGGTCGGCATCACCCCGGAGGGCTCGTGGGTGCTCACCGACGGCGATCCCGACGCGCTGGCGATCGCCGACCGCCAGTTGCCGGCGGTGAGTTCCGAATCGGGCACCGAGCTGGCGCTGACGGCCGACCCGGGGCGGGCCGGTCAGCTGGTTTCGCTGTCGCCCGGTGGAGCCGAGGTGTTGGCGTCGGTCGACGTGGTCTTCCCGGTCCTGCACGGACCATACGGGGAGGACGGCACCATCCAGGGATTGCTCGAGCTCGCCGGTGTGCCGTACGTCGGTGCCGGTGTGCTGGCCAGCGCGGCGGGGATGGACAAAGAGTTCACCAAGAAGCTGCTGGTGGCCGAAGGACTTCCGATCGGCGATTACGCCGTGCTGCGGCCGTCCGAGAGCACGCTGGATGCCAAACAGCTTGACCGACTTGGACTTCCGGTATTCGTCAAACCCGCTCGCGGCGGCTCGTCGATCGGCGTCAGCCGGGTGACCAACCGGCAGGAATTTCCTGAGGCGATCGCCCACGCGCGTCAACACGATCCGAAGGTGATCGTCGAGTCGGCGATCATCGGCCGCGAACTGGAATGCGGTGTGCTCGAATTCCCCGACGGCACAGTGCAAGCCAGCACCGTCGGCGAGATCCGGGTAGCCGGAGTCCGCGGACGGGAAGATTCGTTCTACGATTTCGCGACCAAATATCTTGACGACGCCGCCGAACTCGACGTGCCCGCCAAGATCGACGACGACGTGAGCGATGCAGTGCGCGAGTTGGCGATTCGGGCGTTCAGGGCCATCGACGGCCGAGGTCTGGCTCGGGTGGACTTCTTCCTCACCGAAGACGGGCCGCTGATCAATGAGGTCAACACGATGCCCGGATTCACCACGATCTCGATGTATCCCCGGATGTGGGCAGCCAGCGGCGTCGACTATCAGACCTTGCTGGCGACCATGGTCGACACGGCGCTGTCGCGTGGGATGGGTCTGCGCTAGTTGCCCGGCGACGGGGCGACCGGATGCGCCGGCATGGTTCGGTCGATCAGCTCGGAGAGTTGCTGGATCGGCGTCGGCCCAGAGCCCGGTGGCAATGTGAGCGCGACATAGACCGGTCGATCGACCGCGTACCAGGTGGATCGCTGATCCTGGCTGACTTGGAACCACTGCACCCGGTCGACCTGCTGGATCGGTGAGCCGACGACGAAGTCGGCAGGACGGTCGAGGCCGCACCGCAATACGACCGGATCTCCCTCGCCGGCGGGTCGCCACGCGGCGGCGCCGACCGGAGCCGGTTGTGCCAGTGTGGCCCGGGTGTAGTCGCCGAGTCGCTGTGGCAATGCTTCCAGCAGCTGTTGGCAGGAGGCATCCTGCGCATGCGGGGCGGGCACGGCGGCGACAGCGACCGGTGCGGTGTGGTGGTGAGTCGCCGCGATCGCCAGAATGACGACCACAGCACCGATCGCCAGAACCAGCGCGGCGATCAGCGCCGCCCGCGGCGGGCCGTCGGATTCGGCCATTACTGCGCCCCTCTGCTCGAACTCGGTGCGCTAGAACCTACCGTTGTTCTGAGACGGTCAATCATCGAGGAGGTGGGGTGAGCAGCGGCGAGTCCGATCGCACCCTTGGTGATATCGGTGAGTTCGAGCTGATTGACCGGATGACTCGGGGTCGTCCCGTGTCATCCGACGTCGCACTCGGGCCCGGTGACGACGCCGCGGTGGTGGTGTCCGCCGATGGCCGCGTCGTGGTGTCGACGGACATGCTGGTCGAGGGCAGGCACTTTCGGCTGGACTGGTCGACACCGCACGACATAGGCCGCAAAGCCGTGGCGCAGAACGCCGCCGATATCGAAGCGATGGGGGCCCGCGTCACCGCGTTCGTCGTCGGGTTCGGTGCGCCACCCGAAACCGCTGCCGCACAGGTCAACGCGCTGGCCGATGGAATGTGGGACGAAGCCGCCCGGGTCGGAGCGAGCATCGTCGGGGGAGATCTGGTGGCCAGCCCGCAGTGGGTCGTGTCGGTGACCGTGCTCGGTGATCTGGCCGGCCGCGCACCGGTGTTGCGGTCCGGCGCCCGGTCTGGCGCACAACTCGCGGTCGCCGGTCAACTAGGGTGCTCGGCTGCTGGATATGCACTGTGGCACAACAATATTGACCGATTCGACGAGCTACGCCGGCGACATCTGGTTCCGCAACCGCCGTACGGCCAGGGTCGGGTGGCGGCAGATGCGGGCGCCCAGGCGATGATCGACGTCTCCGACGGCTTGGTCGGCGACCTTCGGCATGTCGCCGAGGCATCGGGCTTGACGATCGACCTGAACACCGAGGCGCTGAGCGCCGACCGCGAGTTGTTGGTCGGCGCCGCCGAAGCCGTCGGCGTCGACCCGTGGAACTGGGTGTTCGGCGGAGGAGAAGACCATGCGTTGGCCGCAGCGTTCCCCGGTCGAGTTCCCCCAGGGTGGCGGGTGATCGGACGCGTTCTCGACGGACCGGCGGACGTGCTCATCGACGGTGCACCGTGGCGCGGGTATGCGGGGTGGCAGTCGTTCGGTGGCCCATGACGATGCGGGCCGGACGATGCCGG
The DNA here is from genome assembly GCA_963815995.1 of uncultured Actinomycetota bacterium. Lineage (GTDB taxonomy): Bacteria > Actinomycetota > Actinomycetes > Mycobacteriales > Mycobacteriaceae > Mycobacterium. Next base: position 348,860 of record CAWFIR010000011.1, on the reverse strand, counting down.
GCAATTGGGCAGTAGGGTGACCCGGTGACCGTCTACGCGATCGCCCAACTACGGTTCACCGACCGCACGGCCTACGACCGGTACCAAATGCGGTTCATGGATGTCTTCCGTCGTTATCACGGAACGCTGCTGGCTGCCGACGAGCGGCCACAGGTCGTCGAGGGCAGCTGGGATCGGGAAAAGGTGGTGCTGATGTCCTTTCCTGACGAGTCCGAATTCCGGTCGTGGTCGGAATCAGCTGCATATCAAGAGATTTCGAAGGACCGCGACGCGGGGGCGGACACGGTGGTGCTACTGGTCAAGGGGCTGGCGTGACCGCCAAGCCGCTGCGCGAACTCGTCGACGACGGCTGGGCGAAGGCCCTGCAGCCCGTCGAGGAGCAGGTCGCCACGATGGGTCAATTCCTGCGAGCGGAGATCGCGGCCGGCCGTGGATACCTGCCTGCCGGTGAAAATGTGTTGCGCGCCTTCACCTTTCCGTTCGACAATGTTCGGGTTCTGATCGTGGGCCAGGATCCGTATCCGACGCCCGGACACGCTGTCGGACTGAGCTTCTCGGTGGCCGCCGATGTGCGGCCGCTACCGCGGAGTTTGGAGAACATTTTCGCCGAATATCACACCGACCTAGGCTTTCCGGCGCCGTCCTGCGGCGACCTCACGCCCTGGGCGCAGCGCGGGGTGCTGCTGCTCAACCGGGTGCTGACCGTCCAGCCGGGTAATTCGGCATCTCATCGCGGCAAGGGCTGGGAGGCCGTTACCGAGTGCGCGATCCGTGCACTGATTGACCGTCGACAGCCGATGGTGGCCATTCTGTGGGGCCGCGACGCGTCGACGCTCAAGCCGATGCTGGCCGGCAGCGATTGTCTCTCGATCGAATCACCGCATCCCTCGCCGTTGTCGGCGTCGCGGGGATTTTTCGGCTCGCGTCCGTTCAGTCGCGCGAACGAACTGCTGGCTCAGATTGGTGCCGAGCCCATCGACTGGCAGCTGCCGTGACGAGCTGAGCTCAAGGCGCGCAGTGACCGAACGCGGCTGTGGGAGAATGGCGAACCGCAGCAGGAGGTGATGGTGGTAGCTCAGGCGAACTTCCGGGCGGCGCACGTCGTCGTAGGTGGGCGTGATTCGTGACGTTGACCGTTGCCGACATCGACCGATGGAGCGCCGAGGCGGTGCGCGAGGTGTTCCATGCGGGCACCACGCGTGGACAGGCCACCTTGGAAGCCTCCCGTCAGCTGAGCGCGCTGTCGGTTTTCGACTCGTGGGAGGGTGCGACCGCCGACGCGAGAAGGCACACCAACGCCTCGATTCGCCAAGACCTCGACAATCACGGCAACGAGTCCTTGATGGTGGCCCAAGCGGCGGGAAGTGCCGCCGACGGCATCGAGCGCGTGCAGTCCGAACTCCGCACGCTGCGTCACGATGCCGCCGCATTGCACATGACGATCGACGCGTCGACCAACAAGGTTGTCCCTGATTCGACATTCAACGGCCCGCCGATGGAAGCCCTGATCGCCGAGCGGCAGCTGCAGCCCCGGCTGGATGCCATTGTGGTCGAGGCGAATACCGTCGATCAGCAGCTGGCGACCGCGATCAACATGGCCGACGGCGACATACCCGTACCGCTGACGTTCCCCGGAACTCCGTTGGGCGCCCCGCCCGCGGGTCACAACGCCGCGTCCGGTCAGTGGCAACTCGACTCGTCGCGGGGCTACGACAGCCCGGTTCCGCCCCAGGGGCCATTCGTCCCGTGGCGGCCCACCAACCTTCCCGAAAAGCTCGCGACCGGGCCGTCCACCGGTCTGCTCACCACCGACAAGACGGGGCTGAGTGGCACCGCCGACGGCTTCGACCTGCAGCAGGGCTACAAGATCCGCATCACCGGCGGCCAAGACACCGGGATAACCAAAATGGTCCAGGGTTCGGATGGCAAGTATTACCAGGCTCGCTGGATCGAGAACACCTACGCAATGCAGACGACGAAGGTGATGCAGGGCACCGGCGACTTGGGCGGCATCACCGGCTATCCGATAACCATGCCGTGGAAACCAGTGTCGCTCAGCGAAATAGCGAATACTGCGGCCATGTATCCGGGTAAGACCTTTTACCTTCCCGACGGTTGCGGCGGCACCATTCCGATAGTGAACGGCGCGCTACCGACGCCGACCGTTCCGGTCATGACGGCTCAGCGTTGACCGAAGGATCCCATTCATTCCGCACGGTGCTGCGATTGTCAGCGGCCGGTGCCTTTGCCGTGACGATCGCCGTCTCGGTGTGGCTGTTGGTCACGAGTCCAGGAGGCAAGACGGCGGATTGTGCTACCGCACAGCAGATGTGGACGTACTATCAGTCGCAGCTGGCCTCAACGCGCTCAGCGGCGGTGAAGTCCGACGGCGACAACGACGCAACCGCGGCGAAGTACCAGACCATGCTCAACGAGCTGCAGGCGTATGCAAACCGCGTCACCACACCTGACATTCGGCCCCGCACCGACCGGATCGTGGCGATCAACCGCGACATGTTCGAGCAGTGGAAGAGTTGGGTCGCGCAGAGTCAGGTCCCGTCACCCGACTCAGCAACGCCGACTACTTCGGATAAGCAGTTCGGTAATCAGTTCGCCGCGAACGCGCGAAAATTGACATTGGTGCACGCCGAGCTGGAAGCCGCGTGCTCGACCTAGCCGTTCGGGTTCACGACGATTCGGGTCGGTCCTGTCGGGTCGGGTTGGTGTCGTCGTCGAGAAAAAGGCTGGAGTCGTTATCCGGGTATGGCCGGCCCGGCGGCGTCACATCGCGGTAGCCCGGTACCGCCTGCATAGAGTCGGGATAGCGCGGATCAACGAAATTGAGATCGCGGCCTTTGCGCTGCAGTGATCGCCCGACCCGATAGATGGCGGCGCAGACCAACGCAAACGCGGCGATGATGACTATTACAGCGAGGATCTCCATCGGAGTCCCTCCGGGCTCACAAAACGTCTGTCGGCAAGCTGTCGAACGCGCGGGCTTTAACTACCCGCGAACGACCTTGCCGGCCTTGATGCAGGAAGTGCAGACGTTGATGCGGTGCTTGTTGCCGCCGGGACGGTTGGAAACGCGCACGCTCTGGATGTTGGGATCCCACCGGCGGCTGGTCCGGCGATGGGAATGTGACACCGACTTGCCGAAGCCGGGGGCCTTCCCGCAGATATCGCAGACGGCAGCCATAGGTGAAACTCCTCAGACTCTGGGGCCAACGACCTTACGGGTGGCCCGACGACCTGGCAAGAATAGCTGCCGCCGGGCGGAACCGCCAAAACGATCAACAATCGGCGGGTGTCATGTGACCAGTGCTGTCGTTCTGAATAGATAGGCTGGCGCCCACCGACGGCGGTGTGAGGGGGTGGGATCAAGGTGGGGTCGGGGCTTGCTGAGCCGGGTCGCGTGCTGGACGCGTTCGCGTTACGTGACTGGGCCCACACCTCTGTCGGTGACCTGATCACCCACATTGACGAGATCAACCGGCTCAACGTGTTCCCGGTCGCCGATTCCGACACCGGCGTGAACATGCTGTTCACCATGCGCTCGGCACTGGCCGAGGCCAACACCGACGCGAAATCCGCCGATGTCGTCAAGACGGCGGCGGCTCTGTCCGCGGGTGCACTGAACGGCGCCCGCGGCAACTCCGGCGTGATCCTGTCTCAGATTCTGCGGGGCATCGCCGACGTGACCGCGCGCGCTGCTGCCGACTCCGCTAACTGGATCAGATCGATGCCGCGCTGCTGGGCGCGGCACTGCACCGTGGCGTTGACCTGGTTGTCGCCTCGATGGGCGGCCAGGAAATCCCCGGGACGATCGTCTCGGTGCTGAAAGCCGCCGGTGAGGCCGTCGAGCAGTCCGCGAGCGCCGGGGAAGGGCTGCCGGCGGCGGTGACCGTCGCCGGTGAGGCCGCGGTGATCGCGCTGGAGAAGACTCCCGAGCAGCTTGACGTGCTGGGTGACGCGGCGTGGTCGATGCCGGTGGCCGCGGCTTGCTGGTGCTTCTCGATGCGCTGCGCTCGACGATCATCGGACAGGCACCGAATCGCAAGGTCTACGAGCCGGCGCCACGGCGGCCGGTCCCCGAAATCGCAGCGCAACCCCCAGCGCCGCAATTCGAGGTGATGTACCTGCTGGGCGGGTGCGACACCGAGGGCGCCGATTTGTTGCGCGAGCGGCTCGATGAGCTCGGTGAGTCGGTGGCCATCGCGACGTCCGGGGTCGTCGGCGGGTACTCCGTCCACGTCCACACCGACGACGCAGGAGCGGCGATCGAAGCGGGTCTGGCGTACGGCGATCCGCGGCGGATCCAGATATCGATGCTGACCAGCGGCACCAGCGGGCTGCCACCGGGCAGCTGGACGCGGGAGCGGGCGGTGCTGGCCGTGGTCGACGGTGACGGCGCGGCTGAGTTGTTCGGCGGAGAAGGGGCCTGCGTGCTACGGCCCGATCCGCTCGCCGACGACCCGATGACGGTGATCACCGCCCAGCAGTTGCTGCGCGCGGTCGTCGACACCGGGGCCGCGCAGGTCATGATTCTGCCCAACGGCTACATCCTTGCCGAGGAGCTGGTGGCCGGTTGCACCGCGGCCATCGGGTGGGGGATCGACGTGGTGCCGCTGCCCACCGGATCGATGGTGCAGGGCCTGGCCGCGCTCGCGGTACACGAACCGGGCCGGCAAGCCGTCAACGACGGCTACACGATGGCCCGCGCCGCAGGCAGCGCCCGCTACGGGGAAGTGCGCGTCGCTACCGAAACGGCGTTGACCTGGGCGGGCACCTGCGAGCCGGGCAACGGGCTGGGCATCGCCGGCGACGAAGTGCTGATCGTGGCGCCCGACGTCGCTTTGGCCGCGGCCGGCCTGATCGATCTGCTGCTGGGCGCCGGCGGCGAGCTGATCACCGTGCTCGTCGGCCAGGGCATCGACGCGGACTCCGTGGAATCGGCGCTGCGCGCCCACGTGCACGACCGCCATCCCGGCAGCGAACTCGCGATCTATCGCACCGGCCACCGCGGAGACGCGCTGCTGATCGGGGTCGAGTAGCCGTGGCGTCGCTCAGTGACCGCCTGGACTACATCGTCGGAGCCAAAGCCGCCGGCCCGCTCGATGAGGTGTTCGGTATCCGCACGGTCGACGACCTGCTGCGGCACTACCCCCGCAGCTACGTCGAAGGCACCACGGTCCGGGGCGCCGACGACGAACAACCGCCGGAAGGCGAGCACGTCACGCTCGTCGACGAGATCACCGACGCCGCGCTGCTTTCCATCAAAAACCGCCCGAAGGACAAGCTGTTTCGCGTCACCCTGGGTTCCGGCCGCGGCAAGGTCACCGCCACGTTCTTCCATCCCAAGAAGTGGATCACCGACCAGCTGTCCAAGGGCACCCGCGTCATGCTGTCCGGGGAGGTCGGGCTACTTCCGCGGCGCCATGCAACTCACCCATCCCGACTTTCTGGTGCTGGATGCCGCGGACGGACGAAACCGCGGCAGCCGGTCACTGAAGATGATCGCCGACGCCTCGCAGGCGGTCAGCGGGGAAGTGTTGCAGCAGGCGTTCGAGCGTACCTTCTACCCGATCTATCCGGCCAGCACGAAGTTGCAGAGCTGGGACATCTTCAACTGTGTTCGACAGGTGCTCGAGGTGCTCGATCCGAGTCCCGACCCGCTGCCCGAAACACTCTGCGCTGCGCACAATCTGGCCTCGGAGGACGACGCACTGCGCGCCATCCATCTGGCCGAGAACGACGCCGACCGCCGGCGAGCCCGGGAGCGTTTGGCTTTCGACGAGGCCGTCGGATTGCAATGGGCGCTGGTCAGCCGCCGCCACGGCGAGCTCGCCCAATCCGGGCCGATGGCACCGTCGACTCAGACAGGCCTCAAACACGAACTGCTGCAACGCTTGCCGTTCGAGCTGACCGCGGGCCAGCGTGAGGTGCTCGAGGTGCTTTCCGCAGAGATCGCGGCGACTCGGCCGATGAACCGGCTGCTGCAAGGAGAAGTCGGATCGGGTAAGACCATCGTCTCGGTGTTGGCGATGCTGCAGATGGTCGACGCCGGCTACCAGTGCGCACTGCTGGCACCTACGGAAGTTCTTGCTGCACAGCATCTTCGCTCAATCAACGATGTGCTTGGCCCGCTGGCGATGGGTGGTCAGCTCGGCGGTGAGGAAAACGCAACGCGTGTCGCGCTGCTGACCGGCTCGATGTCGCAGGCACAAAAGAAGCAAGTCCGTACCGAGATCGCCGGCGGGCAGGTGGGCATCGTCGTCGGTACCCATGCGTTGTTGCAGGACGCGGTCGAGTTCGACCGGCTCGGCATGGTGGTCGTCGACGAGCAACACCGCTTCGGGGTGGAGCAACGAGACCAGTTGCGGGCCAAGGCGCCTGCCGGCATCACGCCGCATCTGCTGGTGATGACCGCCACGCCGATACCGCGGACGGTGGCCTTGACCGTGTACGGCGACTTGGAGACGTCGACGCTGCGCGAGCTTCCCCGTGGTCGCCAGCCGATCACTACCACCGCCATCTTCGTCAACGACAAACCGGCCTGGCTGGACAGGGCCTGGAGTCGCATCATCGAGGAAGTCGCCGAAGGGCGGCAGGCCTACGTGGTGGCACCCCGCATCGACGACACCGACAGCAGCGGCCAGGCGGCGAAAGACGAAAGGCCTTCGGCGACGGTCGAAGAACTCTACGCACGATTGGGCAGCGATCAGCTATCCGGTCTGCGGCTGGGGCTCATGCATGGCCGGCTGACCGGCGATGAGAAGGACGCCGTGATGGCGGCGTTTCGCGCCCGCGAGATCGATGTGCTGGTGTGTACTACCGTCATCGAGGTCGGTGTCGACGTTCCCAACGCGACCGTGATGCTGGTGATGGACGCCGACCGTTTCGGGATCAGCCAGCTACACCAGTTGCGCGGCCGAATCGGCCGGGGCGAACACGCCAGCATCTGCCTGCTGGCCAGTTGGGTGCCACCGCACTCACGGGCGGGCCGGCGGCTGAGCGCGGTCGCCGGGACGCTCGACGGTTTCGAGCTTGCCGACCTGGATCTGCGGGAGCGCCGCGAGGGAGATGTGTTGGGCCGCAGCCAGTCCGGCCGTGCGATCACGCTGCGGCTACTGTCGCTGATCGATCATCGGGACGTCATCGAGGCGGCACGCGACTTCTGCGAGCGGGCTTACGCCGATCAGGCCGCTCATCCCGGATTGGCGCTACTGGCCGCACCTTTCACCGGTACTGAACGCATCGAATTCCTGGACAAGTCGTGACCCGCAGGTCCGTGCTCTGGCTGTCGGCGGTCGCGATGCTCGCCGTGCTGGTTGCCTATCAGGTGGTGGCCACGTCGGCGGGGGAGCGTGACCGCGAGTTCGCGGCTCGGGCTGACGTACCGACGCTGCAACCCGGTGTCGACGTACTGGGCGGAATCACGGTGGTGCCGCTGAGAATTCGTCGATACGACTACCGCCGTGCCGCTTTCGGCGACGCCTGGACCGACGACAACGATGCACCGGGCGGGCACAACGGCTGCGACACCCGTGACGACGTTCTGAACCGCGATCTGGTCGACAAAACAAACGTCTGGACCAAACGCTGCCCCGACGCGGTGGAAACCGGCACGCTGCACGACCCGTACACCAGCGACACCATCAACTTTCACCGCGGCGCGAAAGTCGGTGAGGCGGTGCAGATCGACCACATCGTGCCGCTGGCGCTGGCGTGGGACATGGGGGCCTACGACTGGCCCTTCGCCCAGCGGGTCCGCTTCGCCAATGACCCGGCGAATCTCCTTGCCGTACAAGGTCAGGCGAATGAGGACAAGAGCGATTCGCAGCCCGCGCTGTGGATGCCGCCGAACCACGCGTTCTGGTGTCAGTACGCGATGCAGTACATCGCGGTGTCGCGCGGGTACGGGCTTCCCGTCGATGGTCCGTCGGCCGTGGCCTTGCACCAAGCTGCCGACACTTGTCCGAGAGGTTGAGTTGGCTTCAGACCTGACTTGGCTCACGATTCGGGGTTCGCTGTATTCGCAGCGGGTTGATGATGACGGCACCACCCCGGCGCGGATGTGGGTGACCGAGATTTGTCGGACCGGGCTGCGATGATGAGGTTATGTCCTCGACCGCAGCGCCTGCCGCATCGTTGAGCGCTGCCGAGCGTCTTGAGGTGTTGTTCGAGGAGTTGGCGGAGTTGGCAGGTCAGCGCAACGCGATTGATGGCCGCATCGTCGAGATCGTCGCCGAAATGGATCGCGACGAGTTGTGGGGTGCCACCGGCGCACGGTCGGTCGCGGCGTTGGTGGCCTGGAAGATCGGCTTATCATCGGGAAACGCCCACACGATCACCACCGTCGCACGCCGACTGGAGGAGTTTCCCCGCTGCGCGGCGGGCATGCGGGAGGGTCGACTGTCGCTGGATCAGGTCGGGGTGATCGCGGCGCGGGCAGGTGAGGGATCTGATGAGCACTACGCGGTGTTAGCGCGTTGCGCCACGGTCAACCAGCTGCGCACCGCGGTCAAGCTGGAACCGCGACCCGAACCCGATTCGCGGCCTGAACCGCAGCGCTCGATCACCACGACGTCCAGCGAGGAGTTCACCTGTTGGCGGATCAAACTTCCACACCTGGATCGGCAAAGTTCGACGCGGCGCTGGCGTCTCATCGTGATGCGCTGATCGCCGAGTGGAAGCACGATCGCGGCAATGGCGAGTGCGCGTCAGATATCGCGTCGCCGCTGCCAGGCACCGTCGAGGCGTTTATGCGCCTGGTCGAGGCCGGATGGGATGCCGAGGCGGCCCGCCGGCCACACGGGCATCACACCACCGTGGTGGTGCACGTCGACGTTGAGCAGCGCGCCGCCGCGCTGCATCTGGGTCCGCTGCTCACCAACGCCGAACGCCGATACCTGACCTGTGATGCCACCTGGGAAGTCTGGTTCCAACGTGACGGCGAGGTCATCGGCGCCGGCCGAGCGACCCGCCAGATCAACCGGCGGCTTCGCCGCGCACTCGAGCACCGCCACCCCACGTGCGCGGTTCCCGGCTGTGGGGCCACCCGCGGTCTGCACGCACACCACATCCGGCATTGGGAAGACGGCGGCCCCACCGAGTTGTTCAACCTGGTGCTGGTATGCCCGTATCACCACCGGCTGCACCACTGCGGCGTCATCACCATCACCGGATCAGCAGTCCATCTCACCGTCACCGACCGCTCGAGCCGACCGCTCAGCCCAGGATCGCTCGCACGTCCGCCCAACCTTGCCCCGCCCGCCGTCGCCCCGTGCCCCGGGCCCACCGGCGAGCGCGCCGACTGGTGGTGGTACGAACCCTTCCAGCCCCAACCACCACCAACAAACAACTAGGCTGGTTAGCGGCATCGTATCCAAGATGAAACCGATTGAGGCATAGAGAATTTCGGTTTCGCTATCCGCTGCTATCTGATCTTGTTAATCAAGGCCGACAACCAGGGCAGCGCCGAAAACAATTAGCCCCCAAGCTGATTGGCGCGGCATGACCCATTACGGGTCAACTTAGATGCCGGTGTAGGTCAGCGGATCCTCGCGCACCCGGGTGCCGTCGTTGAGCCCGTTGAGGGCTTCCATGTGTGCGGCGGTCAATTCGAAATCGAAGACGTCGAAATTACCGGCGATCCGCTCGGGGTTGCCGGACCGCGGGATCACGACGTTGCCCAGCTGAATGCTCCACCGGATCAGCACCTGCGCCGGGGTGCGGTCGTATTCGCCGGCGATCGACGTCACCGTGGGGTTATCGAGCAACCTGCCGACCGCCAGCGGGCTGTAGGCCTCGGTGACGACGTTGTGCCGTGCGTTCACCGCGCGCATCTCGGCCTGGTTGAGCAGCGGGTGCAGCTCGATCTGGTTCACCGTGGGCGTGACGTAGGTCAGGTCGATCACGGTTTCGAGGTATTCCTCGTTGAAATTGCACACACCGATCGAGCGGGTATAGCCGTCGCCGCGCGATTGAATCAGGCCGCCGAAGGCGTCCACGTATTTACCCAGTTGTGCCATCGGCCAGTGGATGAGAAAGAGGTCCACGTAGTCCAGCCCGAGCTTGTCCAGGCTGACCTTGACGGCGTCCTGGGTGACGTTGAACCCCTGGTCGGCATTGGCCACCTTGGTGGTGATGAACAGCTCGGCGCGGGGAATTCCGGAGGCCGCGATGGCGCGGCCGACCGCGGCTTCGTTGCCGTACACCGCGGCGGTGTCGATCAGCCGATAGCCGATCTCCAGTGCCGTCGAGACGGCGCGTTCGGTCTCGTCGTCGGACAATTCCGCGACGCCGAGGCCGATCACCGGCATCGTGTTCTCGTCGTTGAGTGCAATGGATGGGACGTAGGCGCCCGACTCGCCGGTCACGTCATTCACCTGCCTGTGAAGTCGAAGGTTCGTGGATCAGGACCCAGCCGGTTTCCGTCGTCGAGCGATGAGATTGACGCCATGTCGTTTTCGCTTAGTTCGAAATCGAACACGTCGAAGTTGCTCGCAATCCGCTCAGGGTTCACTGACTTGGGGATGACGATGTTACCGAGCTGAATATGCCACCGAATCAGAACCTGGGCCGGTGTTCGGCCGCAGCCCTCGGCGACCGCGGTGACGGTGGGATCGGTCAGCAACGAACCCTGCCCGAGCGGACGCCCACGCCTCGGTCGCGATTCCGAGGCGGGCGTGCAGCTCCCGTAGCTCGGTTTGCGGAAACCGGGGATGCAGCTCGACCTGGTTGACGGCAGGCACGATCCCGGTTGCGTCGACCAAAGTATTGATGTGCTCAGGCTCGAAATTGCTGACCCCGATGGACCGGATCCGGCCCTGGTCGCGCAGATGGGCGAACGCCTTGAAGGTGTCGACGAACTTGTTCAGCTTCGGCATCGGCCAGTGCACCAGGTAGAGGTCCAGGACATCGATCCCCAGCCTCTTCACGCTGGCGTCGAATGCGGCCAGCGTGCTCTGGTAACCCTGCTCGGAGTTCCACAGCTTGGTGACCAAGTAAAGTTCGTCTCTGGGCACGCCGGACGCGGCGACCGCACGGCCGGTTTCGCGTTCGTTGCCGTACATCGCCGCGGTGTCGATATGGCGGTATCCGGCTTGCAGCGCGGTACTCACCGCCTGCTCGGTGTCCTTGGGCGGGATCTTGAAAACGCCGAATCCGACCGCTGGGATGGAATTACCGTCGTTGAGCGTGACTAAGGGAGCACCCATGACACGAAGTCTGCCAGGCACCTCGGATCAGCAGCTCAAGACCGGTGGCTGGGCCAACCGGCTACAGAGCGCCGCCACCAGTGTCGGGCTCAAGGTGATTCCGTGGGTGCCCACCAGAGCCAAACGGCTGTTGTCGGGAGGCCGCGCAGTCATCATCGACGGCAACACGCTGGACCCCACCCTGCAGTTGGCGCTGTCCGGGTTGCGTGCGTTCGGGATGAACGGCCTGGTCCTGGGCCAAGACCCCGGTGTCTCGCGGGCTCAGCTGCGCGAGATGACTTTCGGCTTCGGCGGACCACAGATCCATGTCGCCGTCAGCGACGTGTCGATACCCGGACCGGCCGGCCCGATCCCGGCTCGGCACTACCGTCCGGCGACGTCTGGGCCTGCGCCGTTGGTGGTCTTCTACCACGGCGGCGGCTGGGTGATCGGTGATCTGGACACCCACGACCCGCTGTGCCGGCTGACCTGTCGTGACGCCGACGTGCACGTGCTGTCGATCGACTACCGGCTGGCCCCGGAGCACCCGGCACCGGCCGCGGTCGACGACGCCTATGCGGCGTTCAAGTGGGCTTGCGAACACGCCGGGGAACTTGGCGCGATCCCCGACAAGATCGTCGTCGGCGGCGACAGCGCCGGTGGCAACCTGGCCGCCGTCGTTTCGCAGCTGGCGCGCGACGACAACCCCCAGGGCCCGCAGCCGGTGCTGCAGTGGCTGCTCTATCCCCGCACCGACTTCACCGCGCAGACCAGGTCGCTGACCTTGTTCGCCGATGGGTTCCTACTCACCAAAGCCGACATTGACTGGTTCACCGATCAATACCTGAGTGGTTCCGGCGTCGACGCTGCGGATCCGCGGGTGTCGCCGCTGTTCGCCGACTCGCTGGCGGGGCTGCCGCCCGCGCTGATCGCGACCGCGGGCTTCGACCCGCTACGCGACGAGGGCAACCGCTACGCGGACATGCTGCGCGGGGCCGGGACCCACGTCGATCTCCGGTCGATGCGATCGCTCACCCACGGATTTGCCAGCCTGTTCCCCCTGGGTGGCGGAAGCGCGCTGGCCACCGCGGAGTTGATTTCGGCGCTGCGGGCCCATCTCAGCCGCGTCTGACCGGGCGATAGCGACGCCGGTAGGCTTAGTCGCTATCGCAGACCGCATCGCGGCCGGACCGCGAAGCCGACTATCCGGAGTGTGAGACTTGCCCATGGGGGATAAAGCCGCCAAATCAAACCGCCCAGCCCGATACGACCTGAACGCCGCCGGTCGCCGACGCGACCTCCTGGTCCGGATCGGGCTCACCTCGATCGTGGTGCTGTTCGCCGTCGTCCTGGTCGGCTACATCGTGATCTCGCACGACAAGAAGACCGCCGCCAGCGGCGCGCGCGCGGTCCGGGTGACATCGAGCAAGCTGGTCACCAAGGACGGCAGTCACGATCCGAAAGCGGTCGTGACGTTCTACGAGGACTTCCTCTGCCCGGCATGCGGCAATTTCGAGCGAGGGTTTGGCCCGACGGTGAGCAAGTTGATCGACGACGGCGCCATCGCGGCCGACTACTACATGGTCGGGCTGCTGAGCAGGCCGCAAAACCAGGACTACTCGTCGCGCGCCGGTAACACCGCCTATTGCGTCGCCGACGAGTCGATCGATGCCTTCCGCCGATTCCACACCGCGTTGTACACCAAGGACATTCAGCCCTCCGAGACCGGGACATCGTTCCCCGACAACGCGAAGCTGATCGAGTTGGCCCGTGAGGCCGGCGTGGTCGGCAAGGTCCCCGAGTGCGTGAAGTCCGGCAAATACCTGCCGATGGTCGACGCATTGGCGACATCGCAGGGTATTCATGCGACCCCGACCGTGCGAATCAACGGCCAGGACTACCAGTGGTCGACGCCGGACGCGTTTGTCGCCAAGATCAAAGAGATCGTCGGGGATGTGCCCGGAATCGACTCGGCTGCAACCCCAGCGGCGTCGTGACTGCCACGGCATCGGCCAAACCTGATGGGCCGGTAGAGGACTCGACGCCGTCGTCAGACGCGCGGTCGGCCGTGCCGAGGGCCAGCGCGTGGTGGATATTGATCGCGGGCGTGATCGGATTGATCGCCTCGGCGACACTGACGGTCGAGAAGATCGAACTTCTGCTCAACCCCGCCTATGTGCCGTCATGCAACCTCAACCCAATCGTGTCCTGCGGTTCGGTCATGACGACGCCGCAAGCGTCGGCGTTGGGTTTCCCCAATTCGCTGATGGGTATCGGTGCATTCGCCGTCGTGACGGCCACCGGCGTACTGGCGGTGACGAAAGTGCCTTTGCCACGGTGGTATTGGATCGGGATAACGCTCGGGACTCTGGCGGGCACGGGGTTCGTGCATTGGCTGATCTACCAGAGCCTCTACCGCATCGGGGCGTTGTGCCCATACTGCATGGTGGTGTGGGCGGCGACCATCTCGCTGTTGGTGGTGGTCGGCTCCATCGCGTTGGGGCCGCGCGGTGAACACCGCGGTGGGATCGTGGCGCGTGAGCTCTACCATTGGCGGTGGTCGATCGCGACACTCTGGTTCACGGCCGTGTTTCTGCTGATTGTGGCCCGGTTCTGGGCCTACTGGTCAACGTTGATCTGAACAATCGAAGGTGGGGATACAAGTGATTTCCAAGGTGCTGGTTGCCAATCGCGGCGAGATCGCCATCCGGGCATTCCGGGCCGCCTACGAACTTGGTGTCGGCACCGTCGCTGTCTATCCCTATGAAGACCGAAACTCGTTGCACCGCCTGAAAGCTGACGAGTCCTACCAGATCGGCGACATCGGCCACCCGGTCCGCGCGTACCTGTCGGTCGACGACATCGTCGCCACTGCCCGCCGTGCGAGTGCTGACGCGGTGTATCCCGGATACGGATTCCTCTCGGAGAACCCCGAATTGGCGGCGTCCTGCGCGCGGTTCGGCATCACCTTCGTCGGCCCCAGGGCCGAAGTGCTTCAGCTGACCGGTAACAAGTCTCGTGCGGTCGCAGCGGCGCGCGAAGCCGGCCTGCCCGTGCTGGCGTCGTCGGCGCCGTCGGCGTCGGTCGACGAGCTGGTATCCGCTGCGGCGGGCATGGAATTCCCGTTGTTCGTCAAAGCGGTTGCCGGGGGCGGCGGCCGCGGGATGCGGCGGGTCAGCGAGGCCGACGCACTGCCCGAAGCCATCGAGGCGGCCAGCCGGGAAGCTGAATCGGCATTCGGAGATCCGACGGTCTACCTCGAGCAGGCGGTGATCAACCCGCGCCACATCGAGGTTCAGATCCTGGCCGACACGTACGGCAACGTGATCCACCTCTACGAGCGGGACTGCAGTGTGCAACGACGGCACCAGAAGGTCATCGAGCTGGCGCCGGCACCCAACCTGTCTGAGGAGCTGCGCGCGAAGATCTGTTCCGACGCAGTCGATTTCGCTCGCCACATCGGCTACAGCTGCGCGGGAACCGTGGAGTTCCTGCTCGACGAGCGCGGGCATCACGTCTTCATCGAGATGAATCCGCGAATCCAGGTCGAGCACACCGTCACCGAGGAGATCACCGACGTCGACCTGGTGTCCAGCCAGCTGCGCATCGCATCCGGAGAATCTCTGGAAGATATGGGCCTGCGCCAAGAGAACATCCGTCCGCACGGCGCGGCGCTGCAGTGCCGAATCACCACGGAAGATCCGGCTAACGGATTTCGGCCGGACACCGGGCGCATCAGCGCCTACCGAAGCCCGGGCGGGGCGGGGATTCGGCTGGACGGCGGTACGAATCTGGGTGCCGAGATCAGCGCCCACTTCGATTCGATGCTGGTCAAGCTGACCTGCCGGGGACGTGACTTCCCGACCGCGGTCAGTCGGGCCCGGCGCGCGATCGCTGAGTTCCGGATCCGGGGCGTCTCGACGAACATCCCGTTCTTGCAAGCGGTCCTGGACGACCCGGACTTCCAGGCGGGTCACGTCACCACCTCGTTCATCGAGGAGCGGCCGCAGTTGCTTACGGCGCGATCGTCGGCCGACCGTGGCACCAAGATCCTCAACTACCTGGCCGACGTCACGGTCAACAAGCCGCACGGCTCGCGACGGTCGGCGGTGTACCCGCACGACAAGCTGCCCGATGTCGATCTGACCAAACCGCCGCCGCCCGGTTCCAAGCAGCTGTTGATCGAGTTGGGGCCGGAAGGCTTTGCGCGGTGGCTGCGCGATTCCTCGGGGGTGCGGGTCACCGACACGACCTTCCGCGACGCCCATCAGTCGCTGTTGGCCACGCGGGTGCGTACCAGCGGGCTGAACATGGTAGCTCCGTATCTGGCCCGGACCGTGCCGCAGCTGCTGTCGGTGGAGTGCTGGGGCGGCGCGACATACGATGTGGCGCTGCGGTTTCTGAAGGAGGATCCGTGGGAAAGGCTCGCTGAGCTGCGCGAAGCGATGCCCAACCTCTGCCTGCAGATGCTGCTGCGCGGCCGAAACACCGTTGGCTACACGCCGTATCCGGAGTTGGTGACGTCGGCGTTCATCGAAGAAGCCACCGCCACCGGGATCGACATCTTCCGGATTTTCGACGCGTTGAACAATCTTGACTCGATGCGCCCGGCGATCGACGCTGTCCGCGAAACAGGTTCCGCCATAGCCGAAGTCGCGATGTGCTACACCGGCGACCTGTCCGATCCGGGCGAGAACCTCTACACGTTGGATTACTACCTGAACTTGGCCGAGCGGATCGTGGATGCCGGTGCGCATGTGCTGGCTATCAAGGACATGGCCGGGCTGCTGCGGCCCCAGGCCGCAACGCAATTGGTCGGAGCGCTGCGCAGTCGCTTCGATCTGCCGGTGCATGTGCACACTCACGACACGCCGGGGGGCCAGCTGGCCAGCTACATCGCCGCTTGGCACGCGGGTGCGGACGCGGTCGACGGCGCGGCGGCGCCGATGGCGGGCACCACCAGCCAGCCCGCGCTGAGTTCGATTGTCGCGGCCGCCGCACACACCGATTACGACACCGGATTGTCGCTGTCGGCGGTGTGCGCGCTCGAGCCGTATTGGGAGGCGCTACGAAAAGTCTACGCGCCCTTCGAATCCGGGCTGCCGGGACCGACCGGGCGGGTCTATCACCACGAGATCCCCGGTGGTCAGCTGTCGAATCTGCGTCAGCAGGCGATCGCGCTGGGTCTCGGGGACCGGTTCGAGGAGATCGAAGAGGCCTACGCCGGCGCTGACCGGGTACTGGGCAGGCTGATCAAGGTCACACCATCGTCGAAGGTGGTTGGCGATCTGGCGCTGGCGTTGGTCGGAGCCGGCCTGAGTGCCGATGAATTTGCCTCAGATCCAGGACATTTCGATATCCCCGAGTCGGTGCTGGGGTTCTTGCGCGGGGATCTCGGCGATCCGGCGGGCGGGTGGCCCGAACCGCTGCGCACCAAAGCGTTGGCCGGTCGAGGCGAGCCGAAGCCTGTTCAGGAATTGACCCCGGAGGACGAGAACACGCTGGGGCTGCTGGGCCAGAAACGCCAAGCCACCCTCAACCGCCTGCTATTCCCCGGGCCGACAAAGGAATTCGAATCGCATAGAGAGATCTACGGTGACACGTCGCGGCTGTCGGCCAACCAGTTCTTCTACGGCCTTCGGCAAAACGAGGAGCACCGGGTGCAGCTGGAGCCGGGTGTGGAGCTGTTGATCGGCCTCGAGGCGATTTCCGAACCTGACGAACGCGCGATGCGAACGGTGATGTGCATCATCAACGGTCAGCTCCGGCCGGTGGAAGTGCGTGATCGCAGCATTGCCAGTGCGGTTCCGGCCGCGGAGAAGGCGGACCGGGGCAATCCGAACCACGTCGCGGCACCCTTCGCCGGTGTGGTCACAGTCGGCGTCTCCGACGGCGACAAGGTCAAGGCCGGCCAAACCATCGCCACCATCGAGGCGATGAAGATGGAAGCCCCGATCACCGCGCCCGCCGATGCCACGGTTGAGCGGGTGGCGGTCTCGGCCACAGCCCAGGTCGAGGGCGGGGACCTGCTGGTGGTGCTCGCCTGACGCGAATCATCGGCGGTGTCGCCGGGGGGCGGCGCATCGCCGTCCCGCCGCGGGGAACTCGGCCGACGACCGACCGGGTGCGCGAGTCACTGTTCAGCATCGTGACCGCGCGGCTCGACCTGACCGGTCTGCGGGTGCTCGACCTATACGCGGGCTCGGGTGCGTTGGGCCTCGAAGCACTATCGCGCGGCGCTGCCTCGGCGATGTTTGTCGAGTCCGACCGTCGCGCGGCGACGGTGCTCGAGCGCAACATCGCGACACTCGGCCTGCCCGGTGCGACGTTGCGTCGGGGGCTGGTTGCGGCAGTCCTTGCCGCGGGAACCGCAGAGCCGGTTGACCTTGTTCTGGCTGACCCGCCCTACGACGTCCGAGCGAGCGAGATCGAGGCCCTGCTGAGCGCGCTGGCCGCGCATGGCTGGGTGAGCGAGGGAAGCGTGGTCGTAGTGGAGCGTGCCACCAGCGGGCCAACGCTGAACTGGCCGCCCGGTTGGCAACCCTGGCAGCACGCGGGTTTACGGCGACACCCGGTTGGAGCTGGCCGAACGGCTCTGACTCAGCGTGTACCGTCATTCGTCATGAGCGGCGCCGTCTGCCCGGGTTCCTTCGATCCGGTGACATTGGGCCACATCGATGTCTTCGAACGGGCCGCGGCTCAATTCGACGAAGTGGTCGTCGCGATCCTGATCAATCCCGCCAAGAAGGGCATGTTCGATATCGACGAGCGGATCGCGATGATCACGGAGTCGACCACGCATCTGCCCAACTTGCGCGTGCAGGCGGGACAAGGTCTGGTGGTCGACTTCGTTCGCGCCCAGGGGATGACGGCGATCGTCAAGGGTCTGCGCACCGGCACCGACTTCGAGTACGAGCTTCAGATGGCACAGATGAACAAGCATGTCGCCGGCGTGGACACGTTCTTCGTGGCGACCACGCCGCGGTATTCGTTCGTGTCGTCGTCACTCGCGAAAGAGGTCGCGACGCTGGGCGGTGACGTGTCCGAGTTACTGCCCGATCCGGTCAACCGTCGGCTGGCCGACAAACTGCGCTCGGCCAAGGGGTAATACATCATCGGCGCGGCCGGGCGAAAGCCACGGCCGCGCCGATGATTTGGTTGCCTCAGCTCTCAGCGAGTGCCGCGTGCAGCGACTGCTTCGCCTCGGTGATCGCTGTCAGGACCTTCGCCCGCGCCTCGGCGAGCTTCTCCTTCTGCGCGTCGGTGCCCGACCAATGGATGGTCCGTGCCAGCCCGGCGATCTCGAAGAGTCCCCAACGAATCTTGGCGACATCCCCGAACTTGCCGGCCTGAGCCAGTCGCGCGTGGATGCTCTCGCTACTGATGCCTTTCCACTGCAACACGTTCCGGCCCAATTCGGTGAGGGTTGCCACCCCGTCGTCGACGCTGACGAAGCCGCGGCCGGCCAACTTCCCGATCGCGAGTTCCACGATCTCTTGCGGAGGCGCGAACGCGCCTTCGGTGGCGTCTGAAACGCGCTGAACGAGTTGCTCAGCGGTAGCCGGCCCGTCGAGCAGCAAGGCTGCGGTACCGACGACCAGTCGCTTGCGGCGGCCGCCTGGGCCGGGTCGGCCCCAGTGCCCTCCGAAACCGGGGCCGCCAAAGCCGGGACCGCCGGCCTCGCCGTGTCCGCCCCAGCCGTGACCACCGAAACCGGGGCCACCAAAGCCCGGTCCGCCAAACCCAGGGCCGCCCCAACCGGGACCGCCCGAAAATCCGCCTCCGAACATCCTTGTTCTCCTTCAGTTAAGGCGAACAGCCGACTGGCCGGCCGCCAACTTGCATATCTAGCTCCTTGATACCCGCGGAGCGGATACGTGTCAAGAAACTTGATATCGGGGATCTCAGAGTCCGGGCCCGGTCGCTCGGCCGCTGTGCTGCCGCACCCCGAACGGCGCGCCGACCAATGCGGCACTTGGCTTGTAGTTCCATGTCAGCATGGTGGGGATGACCGGATTCGAGGATCAAGCGCTGGGCTTTTTGGTTCGCGGGTTGATGGCGCGACTGCGCCCGCATGCGGTCCAGGCGTTGCGACCGCTCGGGCTCGGACTGCCCGAATTCGTCTGCATGCGCATTCTTGACGAAGATCCAGGCCGCACCAGCGCCGAGCTCGCCCGTCACACGCATGTGACCGCCCAAGCAATGAACCAGGTTTTGCAAGGGCTGCAAGAGGTCGGCCTGGTGACCCGCCCCGCGACCGCGCCCTCGGGCCGTGCCCTGCCGGCTCAGCTCACCCGCAAGGGCAGCGCACTTCTCCGGCGAGCGGAGGCGGCCGTAGCGTCGTCCGATGAACACCTGTTGGCGCACCTCAGCCCGGCCGACCGGCGTCAACTCAAACTGCTGCTTTACCGCGCGGGTAACCCGCCGTCTGACGACGGCTCACCGTGCGGCGATTAGCTTCGCGGGCAACGCTTTACGAAGCGGCGAAGTCCGTCATCACTAACCGAGGGCTTTGCCGGATTCCCATGCCCGGTAAAGCTCCATGCGTGATCGGATCTCGAGTTTGCGGTAGATGCGACTGAGGTTGACTTCGACCGTCTTGGGGCTGATGAACAGCGCTGCGGCAATGTCGCGGTTGGTCATGCCCGACACAGCGAGTTCGGCGACCCGCTGTTCCGACGGAGTCAGTCCGTCAGTGCGCTGCCTGCCCGATATGCCCCGCGCCAGTTCGGTTTTGGCGCGCTCGGCCCATAGCTGGGCGCCCAGATCTTCGAAGGTTTGCAACACTTCGCGGAGTGTGGCAGTGCTGGCCTCGCGCTGGCGTTGCCGGCGCTGGAGTTGACCGAGCAGCAGCTGGGTGCGGGCGCGCTCGAAGGGCATTGGAAGGCGTTGGTGTTCGATCATGGCGAGTTCGGCCATGCCGACAGCAGCCGTGAGGTCGCCGCGGGCGGCCAGCAGCATCGCGCGACAGCGCAGCGCCGCGGCGAGCATCCAGGCGCGGTCGAGGCGGCGACCGTTGCGCTCGAGGGTGTCGATCAGCGGCCCGGCGTCGTCGAGCCGACCTACGCCGACCATCGCTTCGACGGCGTCGGGAAGATAGGACGCGGAGACGATCTCGGTAGCGTCCGGAAAGGCCTGCGCCATCGGCAGCAGCGGTGCGACGGCGTCCAGCGCGGCCTGATAGTTGCCGCAGGATACTTCCACAAACCCGCGCAAAGTGATTGGCCATTCGCCCAGCCGTGACGAGTCGCACCGCCGCGCGGCCGCGATCGCCTCATTCAAGTCACGGCGAGTTTCGTCGGCGCGGCCCAGATATGCGGAGACGGCGGCCCTGAGCGTCAATGCAATGAACATGGGAAACTCGCCACCCAGCTGGGATGCCCGCTCCATGGCTTCGTCTGCGGTAAGTCCGGCGCTGCCAAAGTCGCCCCGCCATATGTCAACGAGGGTGAGTTGAAATGCAACAAAGATCAGCTCGTTTTCCTCGCCGACGCTGACGCACTGCCGACCGACGGCCAGCAGTGCTTCGCGCGCCGTGTCGAGTTCGCCGGTCCAGGCGCGCAGCAGCGTCATTTGGACATTCGGGCGAAAAGCCAACGCAAGAGTCTGTGTTTCGTCTTCGAGCTCGACGGCACGTTCGAGCGCGGCCCTATCGAAACCACGTCCGCTCATGTAGTCCAACATGGCGCGCATGCCCAGCGCGGGACTGACCAGACTCTTGATATCCAAGCGCTCGGCTTCGGCTACCGCGAGTTGCACACGGCTGTAGGCCTGTTCCATTTGCCCGGCATTGAGCAGCGCGTAGGTCAGGCTGATCAGGATGCGTACTCGCAGAGCTTCGTCAGGACCGCTATCGAGTACGCCTTGTTCGAGTAGCTGCGCTGCTTCGGAAAAATTATCGTCATAGAGCCGGACCAAGCCGAGTTGGTGGAAGGCCTCGCCGCGAAGTGGACCTGCCGGTGCGTCATCAACCACGGCTTGTAGCAGCTGACGGGCACGGCCGGGATCGCCGGCCAAAAAATAGTGCGTCGCACAGCGGATTCGACGAGCTGGGTCGTCGGCACCCAAACCGATTGCCAGCTCGAGCAGTTCCGCGGCCGCCGCCGGCGCGCCTCGGG
Organism: uncultured Actinomycetota bacterium; assembly: GCA_963815995.1. Taxonomy (GTDB): domain Bacteria; phylum Actinomycetota; class Actinomycetes; order Mycobacteriales; family Mycobacteriaceae; genus Mycobacterium. The sequence continues at coordinate 327,541 of CAWFIR010000011.1, read as the reverse complement.
CCTGGGCAATCTCGGCCGCGGCGTCTAGGGCGTTGATGGTCTCGGGTTCGCCGGTGGCATCCGACAATGCCAAGTGCCGAGCTCGTAGTTCGGGCTCGAAGACAAGTTCGGCCAACCGACGGTGCATGGCGCGGCGCCGCCGTGGCGATGCCTCGCTGTAGACGCCGTGCGCCAAAATTGGATGAGTGAACGAAACCCGGTTGCCGTCGATGGCGACTACCGACTGACTTTCGGCCTCGCCCAGCGCTTCCAGCACGCGCTCGGCGCTACTGTCGTTGGCTTGCGCCAACATTCGCACCGTGGCGTCAGGCAGGCTGGCTACGGCCAACAGCACCTCTTGGGCGTCTGCGCCCACCCGCCTGATCCGCGCGTTGACCAACTCGTTGAGACTGCCAGGCAATGGCAGAGTACCTGTGCCGATATTCGTGTCGATCTCACGGGCCAGCTCCAGGCCGAAAAACGGGTTGCCGCCTGAGATCTGGTGAACGCGCTGGAGCGTCGGCCTGGCCAGCGAGATCCCCAGCCGCAGTGACAGCACCTGATGCAACTCTGCAACGGTCAACGGCTGCAAGCGGATTCTGTGCACCGCGTCGGGATGGGCCAGCTGAACCCGTGCCGCTACGTCGGCGCTGCGGGTAGTGCAGACCAGCCCCACGCCCCGTGGCAATCGTCGGGCGGCGAAGCCCACCACGTTGGCACTGGAGACGTCGGTCCATTGCACGTCGTCGATGGCCAGCAGCACAGGACCCGGAGCCTGGGCGGCCAGTCGGTCCAGCACCGACACAAAGGCCGCCGCCACCGCCCGGGCGTCGCTGGGGGCAGCTTGGCCGCGGTGACGCAACAACGCCGCGTCCAGACTTTGCTGTTGCGGAGTGGGTAAATCGGCCCAGATCGACTCGTCAACGCCGCTGAGCAGGTCCGCCAACGCCGCGTAGACCAGCACGGACTCGGACGCGACGGCCCGGCTGGCCAGCACGACAAACCCCCGCTCGCGTGCTCGGTCCACAGTGTTGAGCCATAACGTCGTCTTGCCGATTCCGGCGTCGCCCTCGATCACCAGGGCGGAAGGCGCCTCGGGCACAGCATCCAGAAAGTCGACAACAGCCTGCTCATGGGCTCGCCGACTTACGGCCTGCACCGCCATAGGCCTGCCCGTCGCCTCTCTGCTGAGATCGGCCGGATCCGATTGCTGGGCGCCGCACGCGCAGCCGGATACGGAGCGGCGATCCCCTAGATCGGTTGCGCATCATGATAAATGAACGGTGCTCAGCGGGCGCGCTTTGCGGAGCTGGGTTCGAGCTCAATCTGCGTTCAGTGGTTGTGCTGGCAGTGGTCGTCTTCGGCGTCGGGTGAGCCGCCCATCGAGCGGAGCATCGGGAGGCCGCCCGTCTTGACGAACCGGACGCCGAGCACCGCTGCCAGCACGAGGAAGGCGATGTTCAGCCAAGAGGTGTAGTTCCAGGAGATGCCTGCTTCCATCACCATGGCGTTGCGCTGTGACGGAATGAGACTTGCTGCGCCGAACAATAATTCGACGATGTAACCCGCCATGACCATGGCGGCGTAGAACGTGCCCAGCAACGTCAGCATCATCTTGGTGCCGTAGTACTTCCGGTAGATGTTCAAGATCGGCAGGATGAGCAGGTCGGCGAAGATGAACGCGACGACGCCACCAAAGCTGATGCCGCCGTTCCACAGCACCGCGGCCAGTGGCACGTTACCGATCGAGCAGACGAACGAGACGATCGCCACGATGGGGCCCACGATTGGTCCCCACAGCGTGGACAGCACCGGGTGATCAGTGAAAAAGAAGTGTTGCCAAAACGATTCCGGCACCCAGGCCGCAATGGCGCCCGCGATCAACAACCCCACCACCAGGTCGCGGAGAATCGCCGCCCACTCCATGACGAACACATGCGAGACGGAGGTAAAGCCCTCCCGTGACAGCAGTCGCTGCCAAAACGAGCCCGCCTTCTGGACCGACATGTCCATGGCGGCGTGGCCTTCCATCGAGCCCGCCAACCCGCGATCGGCCTGCCGGCGAGCGGCATCGATGAGCCGAGTCCGCACGAACAGTCGGAACAACACCGCAAGTGCCACGATCATCAGCGGGCCGCCGACGAATTCGGCCGCGGTGAACTGCCACCCCATGAGCAGGGTCAGGATGATGCCCAACTCCACCACCAGGTTCGTCGAGCCGATCTCGAAGGCCATGGCCGCGGTGAAGTTCGCGCCCTTGCGGAACAACGACCGGGCCAGGGCCACCGCGGCGTAGGAGCACGACGAGGACGCGGCCCCCAGGCCCGCCGCGACAGCCAGCGTGCGGGGCCGGTCGTCGCCGAGCAGCGCCACGATCGTCGAGCGGCGCACCACGGCCTGCACCACCGCGGACAGGGCGAAGCCCAGGACCAGGGCCCACAGGATCTCCCAGGTCATCGACGCCGACAGCGCTAACGCGTGCTCCACCGCATGTGCCACTTCGTGTGCCATGGCTCCTCCAACGCGATACCCCCAGGGGGTATTCCTGATCGTTCGCCGACGAGGTCTGACGGCATTTTGCGCCGGTCCGACGTTGCCGCGGCAGCGCGAGAACCGACATAATTACGTCAAGTGTGCAGGTAATTGGGTGAGTTTGGCGCCCTAAAAGCCGACACACCGGGCCTGGCAACGCAGTCACAGAAGCAACACCAGGCACACTGGTAACAACAACGATGCCGGGAGGGTGTTGCCGTGTACCGAGTTTTTGAGGCGCTCGACGAGCTGGGCGCCATTGTCGAGGAGGCTCGCGGCGTGCCGATGACGGCCGGCTGTGTCGTGCCTCGTGGCGACGTGCTCGAACTGATCGACGACATCAAGGACGCTATTCCCGGTGAGCTCGACGACGCCCAGGACGTTCTGGACGCCCGCGACTCGCTGCTACAGGAAGCCAAGACGCACGCGGACTCCCTGATGTCCTCGGCGACCACCGAGTCGGATTCACTGCTCAACCACGCCCGCTCGGAGGCCGACCGAATCCTGGCCGACGCGAAGGCCCAGGCAGACCGGATGGTCGGGGAGGCGCGGCAGCACAGCGAGCGGATGGTTGGCGAGGCCCGCGAGGAGTCGACGCGCATCGCCGCCGCGGCCAAACGCGAGTTCGAGGCCACCACCGGCCGGGCCAAGTCCGAAGCCGATCGGCTCATCGAAAACGGCAACATCTCCTACGAGAAGGCCGTTCAAGAGGGCATCAAAGAACAGCAGCGCCTGGTGTCGCAGACCGAAGTCGTGCAGTCGGCAAACGCCGAGTCGGCGCGGCTGATCGATGCCGCCCACGTGGAGGCTGACCGGCTACGCGGCGAATGCGACATCTACGTCGACAGCAAGCTCGCCGAGTTCGAGGAGCACCTCAACACCACCCTGCGATCGGTCAACCGTGGCCGCCATCAACTGCGTACGGCGGCCGGCGTACACGACTACGCGCAGCGGTAGCACTCCTACCAGCGGGCGAGGAAGCTCGTAGCCCGCCCGTAGAATTGCGGACATGGCCCGGAAGCACCACCACACGGAACAACCGGACCCGGGTTCTCCGCTCGTCGTTAACATCGCACGGCTGGGACGACGCCCGGGATCGATGTTCGCGATGCACGAGACGGTGGCCAGCCCCGCGCGCATCGGGCTGGAAATGGTCGGAATTGCACCCGACGCCCCCTTGGACCTCGACCTTCGGGTCGAGTCGGTGTCGGAAGGCGTACTGGTCAGCGGGACGCTGTCGGCGCCGATCACGGGTGAATGCTCACGCTGCCTGACGCCGTTCACCGAACACATTGACGTCGATTTGACCGAGCTATTCGCGTATCCGGACAGTCTCACCGAAGCGACCACCGAGGAGGACGAGGTCGGCCGGGTCGTCAACGACTTCGTCGACCTCCGACAGCCCATCGTGGACGCGGTCGGCTTGGAGTTGCCGTTCTCGCCGGTGTGCCGGACCGACTGCCCGGGACTGTGTCCCAAGTGTGGTGTCGCGCTGGCGACCGCCGAGCCTGACCATCACCACGACGAAATCGATCCGCGCTGGACCAAACTCGCGACCATGCTGGGCTCCGACAAAGACGGCGCCGGCAATGAGTGATCTGCTTGCCGCGCTTGAGGTCGATCTGCCCGACCAGTTGCTGACCCTGGCGCTGACCCACCGCAGCTACGCCTACGAACACGGCGGGCTGCCCACCAACGAACGCCTGGAATTTCTCGGTGACGCCGTGCTGGGTTTGACCGTGACCGACGAACTGTTCCACCGGCACCCCGGGCGCCCGGAGAGCGATCTGGCGAAAATGCGTGCCGGCGTGGTCAATACGCAGGCGCTGGCCGACGTTGCGCGGTCACTGACCGACGACGGGCTCGGCGCACACCTGCTACTGGGGCGCGGCGAGCTGAAATCTGGGGGGACCGATAAATCCAGCATCCTCGCCGATAGCCTGGAGTCGCTGCTCGGCGCGATCTATCTGCACCACGGCATCGAAGCCGCCCGGAAGGTGATTCTGCGGCTGTTCAGTGAATTGCTGGACGCCGGTGGCCTGTTGGATTGGAAGACGAGCCTGCAGGAATTGGCCGCGGCCCGCGGCCTGGGCGCGGTGTCCTATCACGTCACCTCGACCGGTCCCGATCATCAGCGAGAATTCACCGCGGTGGTGGTCGTGATGGAGACCGGTTATGGGTCCGGAATCGGCCGGACCAAGAAAGAAGCCGAGCAGAAGGCCGCCGAGAAGGCGTGCCAGGCGTTGGACCAACTCGACGGCGCCGTATCCGGGGAAACCGCCGGCTAGATGCCCGAACTACCCGAGGTCGAGGTGGTGCGGCGCGGATTGCAGACCCACGTAGTGGGCAAGACCATCACCGCCGTGCGAGTGCACCACCCCCGCGCCGTCCGCCGTCACGAGGCCGGCCCCGCCGACCTGACCGCGCGGCTGCTGGACGCCCGGATCACCGGGAGCGACCGGCGCGGCAAATATCTGTGGCTCACCCTGGACGGCCCGAGCGGCGTCGACCAAGCGCTCGTCGTGCACCTCGGCATGAGCGGACAGATGCTGCTCGGAGACGTCCCCAACGCCGGTCATCTGCGCATCGCAACGCTGCTCGACGACGGCACCACGCTGAGCTTCGTCGACCAGCGGACGTTCGGCGGCTGGCTGTTGGCCGACCTGGTCACTGTCGACGGCAGCGTCGTCCCGGTGCCTGTCGCGCACGTGGCACGCGATCCGCTGGACCCGCGATTCGATATCGACTCGGTGGTGAAGGTGTTGCGGCGCAAGCACTCTGAGATCAAGCGCCAGCTTCTCGACCAGACCGTGGTATCGGGAATCGGCAACATCTATGCCGACGAGGCGCTGTGGCGGGCGAAGGTCAACGGCGCACGGCTGGCCGAGGCGCTGACCCGCAAGCAGCTAACGACCGTGCTGCAAGCCGCTGCAGAGGTGATGCGCGACGCGCTCGCGCAGGGTGGCACGTCGTTCGACTCGCTGTACGTCAACGTCAACGGCCAGTCCGGCTACTTCGACCGATCGCTGAATGTCTATGGTCGCGAAGGGAAGCCGTGCACGCGCTGCGGCGCGGTCATCCGCCGGGAGAAGTTCATGAACCGCTCGTCGTTCTATTGCCCCCGCTGTCAGCCGCGGCCGCGGAGCTGACCTGCGGTGTTGTGGCGTTCTGGTGGCAAAGTGCAGCGACCGCAAGACTCCCGTGCGCATGTGCGTCATCATCAGGCGCATGACCGAGCCAGAACAACCCCGCCCTTTTGAATATCCGCCGACGCCGCCGGGCCCGTATCAGCCAACGCCGCCAGGCCCGTATCCGCCCCAGCAGGGCGGGTATCCCGGTTGGCCAACGCCCTATCCGGCCAGCGGCCAACCAGGGATGCCGTACGCACACGGCGGACCATATGTGGACGCCCACGGTCAGCCCTTGTCAGACAAGAGCAAGATCACCGCGGGACTGCTGCAGCTCTTCCTGGGTGGATTCGGTATCGGCCGGTTCTATCTGGGCTACACCGGAATCGGTATCGCCCAGATGGCGGTGACCTTGCTGACCTTAGGTATCGGCGGGATATGGCCGTTCATTGACGCAATCATGATGCTGACGGGCAACGTCCGTGACGCTCAGGGACGCACGCTGCGCGACTGACCGGCACCGCGCGCCGCAATCGGCGCCGGTCACGCACGGTAGAAATAAGCCCATGACGGAACTATGGGTCGAGCGCACCGGAGTGCGCCGTTACACCGGCCATAGCTCGCGGGGCGCGGAAGTGCTCGTCGGCTCCGAAGACGTCGACGGGGTCTTCACGCCGGGCGAGCTGATGAAGATCGCGCTCGCGGCCTGCAGCGGGATGTCCAGCGACGCGCCGCTGGGCCGCCGGCTCGGCGACGACTACCGGGCGACCGTTCGGGTGTCCGGCGACGCCGACCGTGAGCAAGAGGTCTACCCGCTGCTCGAGGAGGCGCTCGAAATCGACTTGTCGGGTTTGGATGACGCCGAGAAGGAGCGCGTCCTCACCGTGGTCCAGCGCGCCGTCGACCAGGTGTGCACGGTCGGGCGAACGCTGAAATCGGGAACGAAAGTCAACTTCCAGGTCGTCGATGTCAGACGCTGACGACGTCCGGCTCACCGCATGGGTGCACGGCCGGGTGCAAGGCGTCGGTTTTCGATGGTGGACCCGTTCGCGCGCGCTGGAGTTGGGCCTGACCGGCTACGCCGCCAACCGTCCCGACGGCCGGGTGCTGGTGGTTGCGCAGGGTTCGCGTGACGCCTGTGAACGGCTGTTACTGGAGTTGCAGGGCGGAAAAACACCAGGCCACGTCGACACAGTTGTGGTCGACTGGTCGCCGCGCGGCGAAGCCATCAGCGGCTTCACCGAGCGGTAGTCTGGCTCGCCGTGTACCTCAAGAGCCTGACGCTGAAGGGCTTCAAGTCCTTCGCCTCGCCGACGACTCTGCGGTTTGAGCCCGGCATCACCGCAGTGGTCGGCCCAAACGGGTCGGGCAAGTCCAACGTGGTCGACGCGCTGGCCTGGGTGATGGGGGAGCAGGGCGCCAAGACGTTGCGTGGCGGCAAGATGGAGGACGTCATCTTCGCCGGCACCTCGTCTCGCGCTCCGCTGGGGCGCGCCGAGGTCACCGTCACCATCGACAACTCCGACAACGCGTTGCCGATCGAATACTCCGAGGTGTCGATCACCCGCCGGATGTTCCGCGACGGAGCCAGTGAGTACGAAATCAACGGCAGCACTTGCCGTTTGATGGATGTCCAGGAACTACTGAGCGACTCCGGCATCGGCCGCGAAATGCATGTGATCGTAGGGCAGGGCAAGCTCAACGAAATCCTGGAATCCCGGCCCGAAGATCGTCGGGCGTTCATCGAGGAAGCCGCCGGTGTGCTCAAGCACCGCAAGCGCAAAGAAAAAGCCGTCCGCAAACTCGAGTCGATGTCGGCGAACCTGGCCCGGTTGACCGACCTGACCACCGAGCTGCGCCGCCAGCTCAAACCGCTTGGCCGCCAAGCTGAAGTGGCCCGGCGGGCCCAAACCATCCAGGCCGATCTGCGTGATGCCCGGCTGCGGCTGGCCGCCGACGACGTGGTCACCCGCCAGGGCGAGCTCAACAACACCAACCAGGCCGAGGCGATGCTGCGCCGCGAGCACGACGAAGCCTCGGCCCGGATGGCGGTGGCGTCCGAGGAGCTGGCTGCTCACGAGGCAGCCTTGACGGCATTGTCCGAGCGCGCGGAATCCGCCCAGCAGACCTGGTTTCGGTTGTCCGCCTTGGCCGAACGGGTCGGAGCGACGGTGCGCATCGCGAGCGAGCGGGCGCAGCATCTGGATGTCGAGACCACGTCAACCGGTGGCCCCGACCCCGATGAGTTAGAGGCCGAGGCCGCCGAGGTGGCCGCCGCCGAGCAGCAGCTGCTCGGCGAGCTGGCTGCTACCCGCACCCGGCTTGACGCCGCCCGTGCGGAGCTGGCCGACCGCGAACGAGCCGCCACCGAGGCCGAGCAGGCCCACTTGGCGGCGGTGCAGGCCGAGGCCGACCGCCGCGAGGGCTTGGCGCGGCTGGCCGGCCAGGTGGAGACCATGCGGGCACGGGTGGAGTCGATCGACGACGGCGTGGCGAAGCTGTCGGAGCGCATCGAGGAAGCGGCTGCGCGCGCCCAGCAGGCCAAGGCCGAGTTCGAGACGGTGCAGGGCCGGGTCGGTGAGCTTGACCAAGGCGAGGTCGGGCTCGACGAGCATCACGACCGGACGATTGCCGCATTGCGGCTGGCCGACGAGCGAGTCGCCGAACTGCAATCCGCTGAGCGCAGCGCCGAACGTCAAGTGGCTTCCCTGCGGGCCCGCATCGACGCCTTGGCCGTGGGGCTGGAGCGCAAAGACGGTGCCGCCTGGCTCACTCAAAATCGAAGCAGCGCAGGAATTGTCGGCTCCGTTGCGAAGCTTGTCAAAGTGCAGTCGGGTTATGAGGCCGCGCTGGCCGCGGTGCTCGGCGCAGCAGCCGACGCGCTGGCCGCCGACAGCTTCACTGCGGCGGCAGATGCGGTGACCGCGCTGAAACAGGCCGACGGCGGCCGGGCGGCCATCGTGCTGAGCGACTGGCCCGCACACGATCCGGCGCCGGCGGGCGCGCTGCCCGACGGCGCGCGCTGGGCGCTGGACCTCGTCGAGGTGCCGACCCGGTTGCGCGGCGCGCTGGTGGCCATGCTTTCCGGCGTTGCTGTGGTCGGCGGGCTGAGTGAGGCGATGAATCTCGTTGCGGCGCAGCCACGATTGCGCGCGGTCACGCGCGACGGCGATCTGGTGGGGGCCGGTTGGGTCAGCGGCGGTTCCGACCGTAAGCCCTCCACGTTGGAGATCACCTCCGAAATCGCCAAGGCGCGTGCCGAACTCGCCGCAGCCGAGACGCAAACCAGCGAGCTCATCGCGGCGTTGTCCGGGGCGATGAGCGAGCAGGCCGCTCGCCAGGACTCCGCGGAGCAGGCTTTGGCCGCGCTCAACGAGTCCGACGCGGCCATCTCGGCGATCTACGAGCAGCTCGGTCGACTGGGTCAGGACGCTCGCGCCGCCGACGAGGAGTGGCGCAGGCTGATGCGCCAACGCGAGGAGTTGGAGACCGGGCGTGCTGAGACCCTCGGTGAACTCGGCGAACTCGAGACCCGGCTGAGCAACGTCGAACAGACCCAACACGTCACGGCCGAGCCCGTCGACCGTCACCAGATCGCGGCGGCGGCTGAGGCCGCCCGCGGTGTCGAGGTGGAAGCCCGGTTGGCGGTGCGGACCGCCGAAGAACGCGCCAATGCCGTTCGCGGAAAGGCGGATTCGCTGCGCCGTGCTGCCGCCGCGGAGCGGGAGGCGAGGGTGCGGGCCCAGCAGGCGCGTGCCGCGCGCCAGCACGCGGCCGCAGTGGCCGCCGCGGTTGCCGACGCCGGACGGCAGCTGGCCGCCCGGCTGGGGCAAGTGGTCGGGGCCGCGTCGCGACACCGCGACGTGCTGGCCGCCGAGCGCCAGCAGCGATCGGCGGCGATGGCTGCGGTCCGCGATGAGGTCAACACGCTGGGCACCCGGATCGGCACGCTGACCGAATCGCTGCACCGCGACGAGGTGGCCAAAGCCCAAGCGGCGCTGCGTATCGAGCAGCTCGAGCAAATGGTGCTCGAACAATTCGGTATGGCGCCCGACGTCCTGGTCGCCGAATACGGTCCGGATGTGTCGCTGCCGCCGACCGAGCTGGAGATGGCCGAATACGAGCAAGCCCGCGAGCGCGGCGAGCAGGTGACCGCGCCGGCCCCGCTGCCGTTCGACCGGCCCACCCAGGAACGTCGCGCCAAACGGGCCGAACGAGAGCTGGCCGAGTTGGGCCGGGTCAACCCGCTGGCGCTGGAGGAGTTCGCCGCGCTGGAAGAGCGCTACAACTTCCTGTCCACCCAACTCGAGGACGTCAAGGGCGCGCGCAAAGACCTGCTGGACGTGGTGGCCGATGTCGACGCCCGCATTCTGCAGGTGTTCACCGAGGCCTACGTCGATGTCGAGCGGGAATTCCAAGGGGTTTTCGCCGCGCTGTTCCCCGGCGGCGAGGGCCGTCTGCTGCTGACAAACCCCGACGACATGCTCACCACCGGGATCGAGGTCGAGGCCCGTCCACCCGGCAAGAAGGTCAAGCGGCTATCGCTGCTGTCCGGAGGGGAGAAGGCGCTGACCGCGGTGGCGATGCTCGTCGCCATCTTCCGGGCCCGGCCGTCGCCGTTCTACATCATGGACGAGGTCGAGGCCGCGCTCGACGACACCAACCTGCGGCGGCTGATCGGCCTGTTCGAGCTGCTGCGGGCCAAGTCGCAGCTGATCATCATCACTCACCAGAAGCCGACCATGGAAGTCGCCGATTCGCTCTACGGCGTGACGATGCGCGACGATGGCATCACCGCGGTGATCTCTCAACGCATGCGCGGCCAGCACGTCAACCAGCTGGTCACGACTACCTAAGCGAGGAACACGTTGCCGCAAGGTCTGTGGATCGCGATCGCGGTCGCTGCCACCCTGATCGTCATCGCCGTCCTGGTACTGGGGCTGCTGCGTTATCGGCGTCGGCAGATCAGCCTTTCGGCCGGCGAGCAGACACCAACCCTGGATCGTTCCGGCGGCTACACCGCGTCATCGGGAATCACGTTCAGCCGCACCGAAACTCCCGACCGCATCGACAGCACGGGGCTGCCCGCTGTCGGTGACGACGCGACCATTCCGCGCGACGCACCGAAGCGCTCAGTCTCCGATGTTCAACTGCCCGAACCGGATACCGCCGCGCCGGCGGGCGAGCCGACGCCGTCGAGCGGGCCGGCAGCCGCGGCAACAGCGCCCGCAACCGAGGAGATCGCACCGCCCGAAGGGCGCTTGGAACGCCTGCGCGGCCGGCTCTCCAGATCGCAGAATGCGTTGGGCCGCAGCCTCTTAGGGCTGATCGGCGGCGGCGACCTCGACGAGGATTCCTGGGAGCAGGTCGAAGATACCCTGCTGATCGCCGATCTGGGTCCGACAGTGACCAGCTCAATAGTGGCCGAGCTGCGCAGCCGGCTCGCCAGCAAAGACGTGCAGACCGAGGCCGATGCCCGTGCGGTGCTGCGGGACGTGTTGATCACCGAGCTGCAGCCCGGTCTGGACCGATCGGTGCGGGCTCTGCCGCACGACGACCACCCATCGGTGCTGCTGGTCGTGGGCGTCAACGGCACCGGCAAAACCACCACGGTCGGCAAACTCGCGCGGGTCCTGGTCGCCGACGGCCGACGAGTCGTGCTGGGCGCCGCCGACACCTTTCGCGCCGCCGCGGCCGACCAATTGCAGGCGTGGGCCGCCCGGGTGGGCGCCGAGGTGGTCCGTGGGCCCGAGGGCGCCGATCCGGCTTCGGTGGCGTTCGACGCCGTTGACAAGGGCATCGAGTCGGGCGCCGACGTCGTCGTGATCGACACCGCGGGCCGGCTGCACACCAAGACCGGGTTGATGGACGAGCTCGGCAAGGTCAAACGCGTGGTCACGCGGCGCGCCGCCGTCGACGAGGTGCTGCTGGTGCTCGACGCCACCGTCGGGCAGAACGGGCTGGCGCAGGCACGGGTGTTCGCCGACGTGGTCGATATCACCGGCGCGGTGCTGACCAAATTGGACGGTACGGCCAAGGGCGGCATCGTTTTCCGGGTGCAGCAAGAGCTCGGTGTGCCGGTCAAGCTGGTCGGACTGGGGGAGGGACCCGACGACCTCGCGCCGTTCGAACCCGCCGCTTTCGTCGATGCTCTTCTTGGCTGAATCGACCCCTCGGCGTTCTGTAACACCGGCGAAACCTGTCAGCGCCGCCTTTTGTAACAACTAGTGCGCAAGGTTCTCCTGCAGGCCGCAGGCATTCGTCTGGTGGCCGTCGATGGCCGACCGGAGGTGATAGCGAGTGAGTTTCCCGATAATGGGCCAGCCCGATACCGGTGATACCGCTTGGATGCTGGCAAGTTCTGCGCTGGTGCTGTTGATGACCCCAGGACTGGCGTTCTTCTACGGCGGGATGGTCCGCGCCAGAAGCGTGCTCAACATGATCATGATGAGCATCAGCGCCATGGGTGTGGTGACGGTGCTGTGGGTGCTCTACGGCTACTCGATGGCATTCGGCAACGACACGCACAACCTCTTCGGCGATCCGATGGAGTACTTCGGTCTCAAAGGTCTCATCGGAGGCAATTCCGTCGCTGCGGATGCCGCCAAGGGCATTGCGGCGACCAACATTCCGCTGGCCGGCACGCTGCCGATGAACGTTTTCGTGGCGTTCCAGTTGATGTTCGCGATCATCACTGTCGCATTGATTTCGGGGGCGGTCTCAGACCGGCTGAAGTTCAGTGCCTGGCTGGTGTTCGCCGGACTCTGGGCGACCATCGTCTACTTCCCGGTCGCGCACTGGGTGTTCTCGTTTGATGGTGTCGCCGCCGAGCACGGCGGCTGGATCGCCAACAAGCTGCACGCAATCGACTTCGCCGGCGGGACCGCGGTCCATATCAACTCCGGTACGGCCGGCCTGGTGTTGGCGATCGTCCTCGGCAAACGCAAGGGCTGGCCCACCACGCTGTTCCGTCCGCACAATGTGCCGTTCGTGATGCTCGGCGCAGGCCTGCTGTGGTTCGGCTGGTACGGGTTCAACGCCGGTTCGGCCACCAGCGCCAATGGGGTCGCCGCCAGCACATTCATGACCACCACGATCGCCACGGCAACGGCCATGCTCTTCTGGCTGCTCACCGAGCGGATTCGCGATGGCCACGCAACGACGCTGGGAGCGGCGTCGGGCATCGTCGCCGGCTTGGTCGCCATCACACCATCGTGCTCGTCGGTCAACGCGTTGGGCGCCTTGGTGATTGGTGCGGTAGCCGGTGTGCTCTGTGCGCTCGCGGTCGGGATGAAGTTCAGACTCGGCTTTGATGACTCGCTGGATGTGGTCGGTGTGCACCTGATCGGCGGCCTGGCGGGCACACTCCTGGTGGGTCTGCTTGCCGCCCCGGAGAGCCCAGCCATCAACGGCGTCGCCGGCGTGTCGAAGGGCTTGTTCTACGGCGGCGGATGGGATCAGTTGGAACGACAGGCGGTCGGCGCGTTCAGCGTTCTCGGCTACTCCGCCGTCGGCACCCTTATCATTGCCCTGATCCTCAAATACACGATGGGGCTGCGTCTGACTCCAGAGGCAGAAGCGGCCGGTATCGATGAAGCTCAGCACGCAGAGAGTGGTTACGAGTTCGCACAAGCTACCGGCTCTGTCCTTCCTCATGCGAGTTTGCCGGAAAGCTCTTTTGATCGAGTCGGCGACAAAGTAGAGGCGGAATAGTATGAAGCTGATTACCGCGATCGTGAAGCCGTTCACGCTCGAGGACATCAAAGCCAGCCTTGAGCAGGTGGGCATCCTGGGCATGACGGTCAGCGAGGTTCAGGGGTACGGGCGTCAGAAGGGGCACACCGAGGTCTACCGGGGTGCTGAGTACTCTGTCGACTTCGTGCCGAAGGTCCGCGTCGAGGTTCTGGTCGAGGACTTCGACACCGACAAGGCCCTGGACAGCATCGTGCGGGCCGCACGCACCGGAAAGATCGGTGACGGTAAAGTCTGGGTCAGCCCCGTGGAAACCGTGGTGCGGGTACGCACCGGCGAGCGCGGAGCCGATGCGATCTGACACTCGCGTGACGAACACTCTTGCGGAGTGACCGAGCCGATCCGGACGGGAATGAAACAGCGCGAGCAGGACTCACCCGATTCGTCATCGTCGGCTGGGCCGGGCAAGACTCCCGGCGCGGCCAGCGATTTGGCGGCTGCCCGGGAAAAGTTGCTCGCCCGCGGACCCAATGAACTCGACTCGGCCGCCCTGCGTGAAGCGTGGGGCGAGCTGCACGAATTCTGGCTGACCACAAAGGCTTCCGAGATCGGCATCATGCCCGGCAGCGGCTTTGCGATCGTCGCGACCGGCTCGCTGGGCCGTCGCGAGCTGGTGCCCTACTCGGACCTGGACTTGCTGTTGCTGCACGACGGCATGAACACCGACGCCGTCCGGGACGTCGCCGACTCGCTGTGGTATCCGTTGTGGGACGCCAACATTCGCCTCGATCACAGTGTTCGGACGGTGGCCCAGACGCTGAAGGTCGCCGGCGCGGACGTGTCCGCCTGTCTGGCGATGCTCGATACCCGGCACATCGCCGGCGACGAAGAGCTGTCCGGCCGCCTCATCGAGGGAATCCGCCGCCAGTGGCGGGCCGGGATCCAATCCATCTTCGGCGAAGTCGTCGACGAGACCCACGCCCGGTGGCGTCGCTGCGGCGAGATCGCTCACCGCGCCGAGCCCGATATCAAATCGGGCCGCGGCGGCCTGCGCGATATTCAACTGCTCGACGCGCTGGCCATCGCTCACCTCACCGACCGTCTGGCCGTGGGAGAAGCGGACGACCCGCTGGGTTCGCTGACCGGTGCCCACCTGACCCTGCTCAACGTCCGCACCGAACTCCACCGGGTTTCGGGCCGCGGCCACGACCAGGTGCTGGCCCAGTTTGCCGACGAGATCAGCGCCGCGCTGCATATCGGCGACCGCTTCGACCTGTCCCGGGTGCTGTCCGACGTGGGACGCACGATCAGCTACCGCGTCGATGCCGGGCTGCGGACCGCCTCCAACGCGCTGCCGCGGCGCGGGATGTCGGCGATCCGGCGGCGTCCGCGTCGACCGCTGGACGAAGGCGTCATCGAGTACGCCGGAGAGATCGTCCTCGCTCGCGATGCCCGACCGCAGAGCGACCCGGCGCTGTTGCTGCGGGTCGCGGCGGCGTCGGCGGTCACCGGGCTGCCGATTGCGGTGTCGACACTGAGCCGGTTGGCCGATACCGCGCCGGAACTGCCCACGCCGTGGCCGCGCGACGCGCTGGACAACCTCTTGGTCATGTTGACCGCAGGGCCGGACACGATCGCGGTCATCGAGACACTGGACCGCACCGGATTATGGGGTCGGCTGTTCCCGGAGTGGGGTGCGGTACGGGACCTTCCGCCTCGGGACGTCGTGCATATCTGGACGGTCGACCGTCACCTGGCCGAAACGGTCTCGCGGGCAAGGATATTCACCACCCGGGTAGCCCGCTCTGACCTGCTGATACTCGCAGCGCTGCTGCACGACATCGGTAAGGGACGCGACGCCGATCACTGCGTGCTGGGGGCTCAGCTGGCCACCCAGATCGGTACCCGGCTGGGCATGTGGCCGTCAGATGTCGAGATGCTGTCGAAGCTGGTGTACCACCACTTGCTGTTGGCCAAGGTCGCGATCCGGCAGGACCTCAACGATCCGCAGACCATCGCCACGGTCTGCGAGGCGCTGGAGGGCGACCCGGTGCTGCTGGACGTGTTGCACGCCCTGACGGAGGCCGATTCACTGGCCACCGGACCGGGGGTGTGGAGCGACTGGAAGGCCTCGTTGGTCGGCGACCTGGTGCGGCGCAGTCGGATGGCGATGAACGGCCAGGCGTTGCCGCAAGCCGACCCGCTCGAGCCCGAGTACATCGCGCTGGCAGCCGACCGCAAGGTGCACGTCGAGCTGCGGCCCGGTAAAGATCAGCGCCTTTACCATGCGGTGGTGATCGCCCCGGACCAGCGCGGGCTGCTGTCCAAAACTGCCGGGGTGCTGACCCTGAACTCGCTGCGCGTGCATTCGGCGTCGATCAATATCGAGGACGGCGTCGCGATCAGCGAATTCGTGGTCTCACCGCACTTCGGCAGTCCGCCGGCCGCGGGCCTGCTGCGTCAGCAGCTCATCCGGGCCCTCGGCGGCCAGACCGACGTGCTGGACATGCTGGAGCGGCGGAAAGCCGATGCGAAGCCCAAGCCGCTCGGCGACGCCCCGACCGCTGTTCCAGTCCATAACTCGTCTGCGCCGCCGCGGATCTTGTGGTTCGAAGGCACGCCGGGGCGACTGATCGTCGAGATCCGGGCGAACGACCGCCCCGGTCTGCTCGCGCTGCTCACCGGTGCGCTGGAGCGTTCCGGGGTGGATATCGACTGGGCGAAGGTCAGCACGCGGGGGTCGATGGTCGACGACGTGTTCTGTATCGCGTTGCCCGGGCACAGCGCCGCCGCCAAGGCCAGTGGCGAGCCGGGTTCGGGCACCCGATCGGCGATCGAGCATCACCTGTTGTCGGTGCTGGAAACACACCCGGACGCGGCCGCGGTTTAACCATCCTGGTCCAGCGTCGACTTGTTGCGTCAGTGACCAGCGATCCGGCCCAACAACGCCACGCTCGGCGAACGCCATTAGGCTGGGCGGCGTGTTTGAATCGCTGTCCGATCGGCTCACCGGTGCCCTGCAAGGACTTCGCGGCAAAGGCCGGCTGACCGACGCCGACATTGACGCCACCACCCGCGAAATCCGGCTGGCACTGCTCGAGGCCGACGTTTCGCTGCCGGTGGTCCGTGCGTTCGTCGGTCGAATCAAAGACCGCGCCAAGGGCGCGGAGGTATCCGGCGCCCTCAACCCGGCGCAGCAAGTCGTCAAGATCGTCAACGAGGAACTGGTCGCCATCCTCGGCGGGCAGACCCGGCAGCTGGCATTCGCGAAGACGCCGCCGACCGTGGTGATGCTGGCCGGTCTGCAGGGCTCCGGTAAGACCACGCTGGCGGGCAAGCTGGCGCTGTGGCTACGTGGCCAGGGCCATACTCCGCTGTTGGTGGCCTGTGACTTGCAGCGACCGGGCGCGGTCGACCAGTTGCGCATCACCGGCGAGCGGGCCGGCGTCGCGGTGTTCGCGCCGCACCCCGGCACGTCGGCGGATGCCGAGGCCGATCAACAGGCCGGCCCGGCCGATCCGGTCGCGGTGGCCGCGGCCGGGCTCGCGGAGGCGCGGGCCAAGCACTTCGACGTGGTGATCGTCGACACCGCCGGGCGGTTGGGTATCGACGAGGAGATGATGGCCCAGGCTTCGGCCATCCGCGCTGCCGTCGACCCCGACGAGGTGCTGTTCGTTCTGGACGCGATGGTCGGTCAGGACGCGGTGGCCACTGCCCAGGCTTTCGGCGAAGGCGTCGGCTTCACCGGCGTGGTGCTGACCAAGCTGGACGGCGACGCCCGCGGTGGCGCCGCGCTGTCGGTCCGTGAAATAGCCGGTGTGCCAATACTTTTCGCATCGGCTGGTGAGAAGTTAGAAGACTTCGACATCTTCCATCCAGACCGGATGGCCAGCCGCATCCTGGGCATGGGCGATGTGCTGAGCCTGATCGAGCAGGCCGAGCAGGTCTTCGATGCGGAGCAGGCCGAGGCCGCGGCCGCCAAGATCGGATCCGGCGAGCTGACGCTGGAGGACTTCCTCGAGCAGATGCTGGCGATCCGCAAAATGGGTCCGATCGGCAATCTGCTGGGCATGCTTCCGGGCGCGGGTCAGATGAAGGATGCCCTGGCCGCCGTCGACGACAGCCAGCTCGACCGGCTGCAGGCCATCATCCGCGGCATGACGCCGCAGGAGCGGGCCGACCCGAAGATCATCAACGCATCGCGCCGCCTGCGCATCGCCAACGGCTCTGGGGTGTCGGTGTCCGAGGTCAATCAACTGGTCGACCGTTTCTTCGAGGCGCGCAAGATGATGTCCTCGATGGTCGGCAGCATGGGCATACCCGGGTTGGGACGAAAGTCGGCGACCCGAAAGAACGCAAAAGGCAAGGGCAAGAAGGGCAAGAAGCGTGGGCCGACGCCGGCCAAGGTCCGCGGCCCGCTCGGCGCGGGCATGCCGGCCGGATTCCCCGACCTGTCCAACATGCCGCAGGGTCTGGACGAATTGCCGCCGGGGCTGGCCGATTTCGATTTGTCAAAGCTGAAGTTCCCGGGCAAGTAGTGCCGCAACGCGTTCGAGGGATCGGGCTACCGGACGAAGATCCCATCGAACTGTGGATCGTTGACGGTCGGATCACCCACGAACCGGTCAGCGGCGCCGACACGGCATTCGACGGTGGCTGGATTGTGCCCGGGCTGGTCGATGCGCACTGCCATGTCGGGCTGGGCCCGCACGGCGGCGTCGAACTCGACGAGGCGATCGCCCAGGCCGCAGCCGAGCGCGACGCCGGCGCCCTGCTGCTGCGCGACTGCGGTTCGCCAATCGACACCCGCAGCCTCGACGATCGCGATGACCTGCCCCGCATCATTCGGGCCGGGCGGCATCTGGCCCGTCCCAAGCGGTACATCCCCGGCCTGCCGATCGACATCGAAGACGAATCACAGCTTCCCGACGCGGTGGCCGAGCAGGCGCGGCGCGGCGACGGATGGGTCAAGCTGGTCGGGGACTGGATCGACCGCGGCGTCGGCGATTTGGCGCCACTGTGGTCCGACGACGTGGTCAAGGCGGCGATCGATGCCGCCCACGCCCACGGTGCGCGGGTGACCGCGCACGTCTTCGGCGAGGACGCGCTGCCCGGACTGATCAGCGGTGGAATCGACTGCATCGAACACGGCACCGGGCTCACCGACGACACCATCGAGTTGATGGTCGAACACGGAACCGCCTTGGTCCCAACGCTGATCAACGTCGAGAACTTTCCCGGCATCGCCGACGCCGCTGAAAAGTACCCGACCTACGCCGCGCACATGCGCGACCTGTACGCCAACTGCTATCCGCGACTGTCCGCGGCCCGGGACGCCGGTTTGCGCATCTACGCCGGCACCGACGCGGGCGGCATGATCGCCCACGGGCGTATCGCCGACGAGGTCGAGGCGCTCAAAGGCATCGGGATGAGTCCCACCGAAGCATTGGGTGCGGCGTGCTGGGACGCCCGGAGCTGGCTGGGCAGGCCCGGCCTGGACGACGGCGCGTCCGCAGACCTGTTGTGCTACAAGGACGATCCGCGTCACGGCCCGGCGGTGCTGAACCGGCCCGACCTGCTCATCCTGCGCGGTCAGCTCTACTGACCCGCGCCTGCGGGGTTTCGAATACGGGGAGAAATCCCACACTCACCTGTCTGCTAGACAGGTGAGTGTGCCGGTTCCTGAGTTCATCGTCGCGCTTCGTCAGCACATCGGGCATGCGCCGTTGTGGCTGGCCGCGATAACCGCGGTGGTTATTCGCGATCAGCAGGTACTCCTGATCCAACGGTCCGACAACCAGGCATGGACGCCAGTCACCGGAATTATCGATCCGGGGGAGAACCCGGCCGACTGTGCAGTCCGAGAAGTGCTCGAAGAGAGCGGTATCCACGCGGTCGCCAGACGGCTGGCCTGGGTGCACGTGACGCGTCCGATGGTGCACGCCAACGGCGATCACGCGCAGTACCTCGACCATGTATTCCGGATGGACTGGGTCGGCGGTGAGCCCTTCCCCGCGGACGACGAATGCCTGCAGGCTCGCTGGTTCGATCTCGCCGATACGCCGGATATGTCTGACGACATGTGCCGGCGCATCGAGCTTGCCCGAGATGGCAGTCTGGACTCGCCAACAGTTTTCGAGACAGGCCTGCCATGACCGACAACAGCCCCGGGTACACCGTCGACCGGCTCGCAGAGTTCGTGGTCAACGCCGATCAGTCCGATCTCAGCGGGGACGCGCGGGCGACGCTGAAACGCAATGTCCTGGACAGCATCGCCTGTGCGATCGGGGCACTCGACGGCGAACTCATTCCCGCGATCCGCGCACACGCCGAACAGTTCAGCGGTCGCCCGACCACGACTTTCGTCGGCGGCGGACGCGCGTCGGTGGATCAAGCCGCCTTCTTCAACGCGGTGCTGGTGCGCTATCCCGATCTACTCGACACCTATCTGACGCCTGGCGGTTTGTGCCATCCGGCGGACAACTTCGGAGCGGTGTTCGCCGTCGCCGAGCATGTCGACGCCAGCGGATCGGACTTCCTGCTGGCTCTCGCGATCGCCTACGAGATCCAATGTCGTTTCAGCGCACAGGTTCCCGTGATGGGCCGCGGTCTCAACCACGCGCTGCAGCTGGGAATCTCGGCCGCGGCAGCCTCGGCGAAGCTGCTCGGCCTTGGCGTGGCCCAGACCGGCGACGCCGTCGCCGCCTCCGCGGTGGACAACGTGTCGCTGGCAGCCGTGCACACCGAACCGGTGTCGACATGGAAGGGCATCTCGCCGGCCATCACCGGGATGCGCGCTGTCTATGCCACCATGCTTGCCGGCCGCGGAATCACCGGTCCGCGTGCGCTTTTCGAAGGCCCCAACGGCCTTGAGCAGTTGTTCGATCAGCGAATCGATCTGCGGACATCCGACCGCGCACTGATCGCCGTCGAGCAGACCTACCTCAAGCAGTACTGCGCGCTGATCCACGGCCAGGTGGTTATCGACGCAACGCTGGCGCTTCGTGACGAGCACGGCATCACCGGCGCCGACGTCGCGACAGTGACACTCGAGGTCTTCCAAGGTGCATTCGACATCGCCGGCGGTGGCTGTTACGGCAGCAAGGACCACCCGTCGACCAAAGAGCAGGCGGATTACAACCTCAAGTATCTGGTGGCCGCCGCGCTGCTGGACGGTCAGGTCGGTCCCGAACAGCTTGAGACACAACGAGTCCGCCGCGGTGACGTCCAAGACCTGCTGGCGCGGGTGAATGTCCACGCCGCGGCCGACCTGACCGCGGCGTACCCCGAACGCACTCAGGCTCGCGTGCAGATCACGCTCAAGGACGGTCGGGAGTTGCACCGTGAACAGTCCGACTTCGAGGGATCGCCCACCCGGCCCCTGACATGGGATCGGGTGGTGCAGAAGTTTCATTGGCTCTCCGAACCATTCGCCGACGATGCGCTGCGTGCCCAGATCATCGACGCCGTGCACCGCCTGGACGAGATCTCGGTCGCCGAGCTCACGGCGCTTCTCGGTGCGGTAAGTCCATCGGCGCACCGGCCGCGGACCAGGGGACGGCTCTGAGCCGGCGGCCCGAGAAAAGATTGCGAGTACTCGCTATCTATGCTAGCTTGGCGACACCCCAACGATGCGGAGGACGATAGTGAGCTACGACGTGATCATTCGCGACGGATTGTGGTTCGACGGAACCGGCAGCACGCCGCAAACCCGCACGTTGGGCATCCGCGACGGTGTCGTGTGCACGGTGTCGTCAACTCAGTTGGACGAGACCGGCTGCCCGGAGATCATCGACGCGAAGGGTAAGTGGGTCGTCCCCGGATTCGTCGACGTGCACACCCACTACGACGCCGAGGTGCTGCTGGACCCCGGATTGCGCGAGTCGGTCCGCCACGGCGTCACCACGGTGTTGCTCGGCATGTGCTCGCTGTCGACCGTCTACGCCGACGCCGACGATGCCGCCGACCTTTTCAGCCGGGTCGAGGCCGTGCCGCGAAAATTCGTCCTGGCTGCATTGCAGGACAACAAGACCTGGTCGACTCCCGCGGAATACATTGAGGCGATCGACGGCCTG
Source organism: uncultured Actinomycetota bacterium (assembly GCA_963815995.1). Lineage (GTDB taxonomy): Bacteria > Actinomycetota > Actinomycetes > Mycobacteriales > Mycobacteriaceae > Mycobacterium. The sequence goes on along the minus strand of CAWFIR010000011.1, from coordinate 306,135 downwards.
CCGTTGGGCCCGAATGTCAGCTCGCTGCTTGGTCATTCGGATCTCCGGACCTCCGTGCTCGGCCTCGATCGCGCTACCACCCGCGACGTGGAGCCCACCGACGCCGAGCTCGACAAGATGGCCGCGTTGCTGGACGACGCTCTCGAGGCCGGCATGCTCGGCATGTCCGGGATGGACGCGGCGATCGACAAACTCGACGGCGACCGGTTCCGCTCCCGCGCGCTGCCGTCCACCTTCGCCACGTGGCGGGAACGCCGCAAGCTGATCAAGGTGCTGCGCAAGCGCGGCCGGATTCTGCAGAGCGCGCCCAACGTCGCCAAAGCCGAATCCGGACTGCTGTTCTTCCTGGCCAGCAGCCCGCTGTTCGGGCTGCGCAAAGCCGTTCGCATGAGCCTGCTGGTATCTGCCGACGCCAAGTCGATGCCGTTGGCGGTACACGTCTTTGGTCTGGGCACGCGGGTGATGAACTTCCTGCTGCGCTCGAAGGTTCGGTTCCAGCACCTGCCGGTGCCGTTCGAGCTTTACTCGGACGGCATCGACCTGCCGGTCTTCGAAGAGTTCGGTGCGGGGACCGCCGCGCTACACCTGCGAGACCAGCTGGAGCGCAATGAGTTGCTGGCCGACACGGAGTACCGCCGCAAATTCCGTCGCCAGTTCGACCGCGTCAAGCTCGGACCGTCGCTGTGGCACAAGGACTTTCACGACGCAATGATCGTCGAATGCCCCGACAAGACGCTGATTGGCAAGAGCTTCGGTGCGATCGCCAAGGAGCGAGGGCTGCACCCGCTGGACGCGTTCCTCGATGTCCTGGTCGAAAACGGTGAGCGCAACGTGCGCTGGACCACCATCGTCGCCAACCATCGGCCCAAGCAGCTGAACAAGCTGGCTGCCGAACCGAGCATCCACCTGGGCTTTTCCGACGCGGGTGCGCACCTGCGCAACATGGCCTTCTACAACTACTCGCTGCGGTTCCTCAAGCGCACGCTGGATGCCTACCAAGAAGGACAGCCCTTCCTCACCATCGAACGCGCGGTGCATCGCCTGACCGGTGAAGTGGCCGAGTGGTTCGGCCTGGATGCCGGCACCTTGCGGGAAGGCGATCGCGCCGACTTCGTCGTGATCGATCCCGCCGGCCTGGACGACTCGGTGGATGCCTACCACGAGGAAAAGGTCCCGTTCTACGGCGACCTGAGCCGCATGGTGAACCGCAACGACGCGGCGGTGGTGGCAACGGGTGTGAACGGCACAATTGTGTTCCGCAACGGCGAATTCCGCGACGGCTACGGGAAGACGGTGAAGTCCGGCCGCTACCTGCGGGCAGGCGCGGGTCGTCGACAACTCGCCGGCTCGAGCGCGTAGGTCACCAGATGGCAAGGACGCAGCAACAGCGCCGGGAAGAGACGGTGGCGCGACTACTCGAGGCCAGTATCGCGACGATCATCGAGGTCGGATATGCCCGGGCGTCGGCGGCCGTGATCACCAAGCGCGCCGGGGTATCCGTCGGCGCCTTGTTCCGGCACTTCGACACGATGGGCGACTTCATGGCCGCCACGGCGTACGAAGTGCTTCGGCGGCAACTGGATTCGTTCACCAAGCAGGTCGCCGCGATACCAACTGAGCGGCCGGCGATGGAGGCGGGACTGACCATCCTGCGAGACATCACCAGCAGCTCTACCAATGCCGTGCTCTACGAACTGATGGTCGCCGCGCGCACCGACGAAAAGCTCAATGCCACTTTGCAAAACGTTCTCGAGCAATACACCAGCAAGATCTGCGATGCCGCGCGCGCGTTACCCGGTGCCGACAGTTTGTCGCAGGAAACTTTCCCGGTTCTGGTGGCATTGTTGACCAATACCTTTGATGGAGCCGCGATGCTGCGCGCTGTGCTGCCGCAACCCGAGATCGAAGACCGGCGGATCGCCCTGCTGTCGTCGTTGTTGAGCGGCATCGGCCTGCCGGGCTGACCGCCTAGCCGCCCGTGAGTTTGCCGACGGCGTCGTCCAGCCTTCGGCACACGCTCATCAACTCGTTGATGCCCAGCAAGGTGAGCGGCCGGTGCGTGGCGGGCCCGTCGGCGACCACGCAGAACGGGATGGACTCGCCGAGGTTGTCGCGGGTCTTCATCAAGACGCTGATGCCGGCCGAGCCGAGGAACTCGACCTTCAACAAGTCGATGATCAGGCCTTTGGGCTTTTTGGCGAGAGCGGAATCGATGGCCTCGGCCAGCCCGGGAGCGGTGAGCATGTCCACGCTTCCGCTCACGCCTACCACCGCCAGCCCCTCGACCTCCGACTCATGGGTGCTGAAGTCGTCTTTGTCGGATTGAGGTGGCGAACCAGACGCAGCGTGTTGGTTTTCGGCCATCATCGATCTCTCATTCCTTACAGACATCTGCGTCAACTGCTGACGCAGACATCGCTGACAATGGCTGGCGACTCAACCCACGGACACCGTCGACGCGTGTCGACCGGACGCCGTGGATGGTCATATTGGACTCCTGCGCAATAGATTGCCACGGCATTGGAAGACTAGCCGAAACCGAGGCGGGTGTCGTCTGAGACCTACAGCGTGCCGATCGCCGACTGAGGGTTGAGGGCAAAGCCCCAGTCGAGGAGGCCACCGGCCTGATCCCAGTACGTTGGTCCGCCCTCGTGCACCAGCCCGTACATCATGGCTACCACCAGGCGGCGGCCCCCGCGAGCCGCGGCGCCGACGAACGTCTTGCGCGCGGCGTCGGTGAACCCGGTCTTGCCGCCGATGGCGCCCGGGTATCGCGTCAGGAGCTCGTCGTGGTTGGCGATCGGGTGGTCTCCGTCGTTCCGAGGAACCGGGGAACAAAGCCGACGGCTCGGCGGTGATCTGCGCGAACACCGGGTTGGCCATCGCCGCGCGGAAGATGACGGCCAGGTCGTGGGCCGTCGACCAACCCGACCCGCCCGGCCCGTCCAGGCCCGACGGGGTCGACGCGTGGGTGTTCACCGCGCCCAGCGAGGCCGCTTTGGCGTCCATCTTGGCCACGGTGGCGCCCGGGCCACCCAGCATGTGCGCCAGCGTGTTGGCCGCGTCGTTACCCGACACCAGCAGCAGGCCGTCCAGCAGTTGGCGCGTCGTGTAGGTGCGGCCGGCTTTGACGCCCACACAGTTGCACTCGACCTGGCTGTCGGCCGGGTCGGCGACCACGGTCGAGTCCAGGCTCAGCTCGTCAAGGGCCACCAGCGCCAGCAACACCTTGATGGTGCTGGCCGGCGGATGACGAAGATTCTCGTCGCGTGCGGCCAGCACTTGACCAGAATCGAGATCCGCGACCAGCCAGGTCTGAGCCGGCCCGTCGGGGATGGGCACCGAGCCCACCGGCTGCACGCCGGCGTCCGCCCAAGCAGTTGCGCTGGTGCCGACAAGGGAGAAGACAGCCGCTACTGCGGCGAGAAGCTTCCGCATGGCCACAGAGCGTACCGGCCCGCGGCGCCTTCGTTGACCTCGTAGGTGTTCAATCGACCCATGTTGAGCCACGCCGAAATCTCGGACCGGTTGGAAATCCAGCAGCTGATCGTTGATTATTCGACCGCAATCGACACGCGTCGCTTCGACGATCTGGACGCGGTATTCACCAAGGACGCCTACATCGATTACACGGCTCTGGGTGGCATCGAAGGCCGCTATCCCGAGGTGAAGGCCTGGTTGGCCGAGGTCCTGCCGAATTTTCCGATGTATGCGCACATGCTGGGCAACTTCTCGGTTCGCATCGACGGGGACAGCGCGTCGTCACGGACGATTTGTTTCAACCCGATGGTCCTCGGCGGCGAGAAGGACCAGGTGATGTTCTGCGGCTTGTGGTACGACGACGACTTCGTGCGCACCGCTGACGGTTGGCGGATGACCCGCCGGGTGGAGACCAAGTGCTTCCAGAAAATCCTGTAGGAGCCGCACGCGAACCGAATTTCTGACTTCGGGCCCGGCTCTGGCACAATAGGCGGCTGTCCGCCGCGTGACCCATCGTTTTCGCGGTGCTTGTTCGGCGGTCACACACGCGAGGCAAAACCGGATCCGGGCATCCCGCCCGAATCGCTGAATTGCAGCGTGACATCGGTAGGAGAAGTTGCTTAACCATGGCTGTAAAGATCAAGCTCACCCGGCTCGGAAAGATCCGCAACCCGCAGTACCGCATCGCGGTCGCCGATTCGCGGACGCGACGCGAAGGCCGGGCAATCGAGGTCATCGGCCGGTATCACCCCAAGGAGGAGCCGAGCCTGATCGAGGTCGACTCCGAGCGCGCCCAGTACTGGCTGTCGGTAGGGGCTCAGCCCACCGAACCCGTCCTGAAGCTGCTGAAGATCACCGGTGACTGGCAGAAGTTCAAAGGCCTGCCAGGCGTCGAGGGCAGGCTGAAGCTCGCCGCGCCCAAGCCGACCAAGCTCGAGTTGTTCAACGCGGCTCTGGCTGCCGCCGATGGTGCCCCCGACACCGAGGCCTCCACGCCGAAGAAGAAGAAGGCTCCGGCGAAGAAGGCCGCCGCTTCGGACACCGCCGAGAAAGCGGACACCGCCGAGAAAGCGGACACCGCCGAGAAGGCCGACGACGCCGAGAAGCCGGCCGATGAGGCCGCGCCGGCCGCCGCCGGCGAGCAGGCCGAGCCCGCGACCGAGAGCTGACCACCGCCATGAGTACCGTCGTCGTCGACGCCGTCGAACATCTGGTCCGCGGGATCGTCGACAACCCTGACGATGTACGCGTCGATCTGGTTACCAGCCGGCGAGGCCGGACCGTCGAGGTGCACGTTCACCCCGACGACCTCGGCAAGGTGATCGGCCGCGGTGGGCGCACCGCGACCGCGCTGCGCACCCTCGTCGCCGGCATCGGTGGTCGCGGCATTCGTGTCGACGTGGTGGACACCGACCAGTAGCGGAGAGCTCCCTTGGAGTTGACAGTCGGGCGCGTGGTCAAAGCGCACGGCGTCACCGGCGAACTCGTCGTCGAGGTTCGCACCGATGACCCAGAGCTTCGGTTCGCGCCCGGTGCGGTATTGCGCGCCAAGGGTTCTGATCGCCGTGAGCGCAACTACACCGTCGAATCGGTCCGCGTCCACGGCAGCCGGCTGCTGGTGCGGCTATCCGGCGTCGCCGACCGTGACGCCGCCGACGCACTGCGGCGCAGCGTGTTCGTCGTCGACTCCGCGGACCTGCCGCCCATCGACGAGGCCGACACCTACTACGACCACCAGCTCGAAGGTCTTCGCGTGCGGACGATCGACGGCCGCGAAATCGGGGTTGTCGCCGAGGTTTTGCACACCGCGGGCGGTGAGCTGCTGGCCGTCAACCGCGAAGAAGGTGGCGAGTTGCTGGTGCCGTTCGTCGGCGCGATCGTCACGTCGGTCTCGCTCGAGGACGGTGTCGTCGAGATCGATCCGCCCGAGGGGCTCCTGGAACTGGAGAGCTGAGGGCGCAGTGATGAGAATCGACGTCGTAACGATCTTCCCGACCTACCTGGATCCGCTTCGAGAGTCGTTGCCGGGCAAGGCAATAGAGTCAGGTCTTGTCCAGCTCGGGGTGCACGACCTCCGTCGGTGGACGCACGACGTGCACCGCTCGGTCGACGACTCGCCCTATGGCGGCGGTCCCGGGATGGTGATGAAAGCGCCGGTATGGGGCGAGGCGCTCGACGAAATCTGCTCGCCGGAAACGCTTCTCGTTGTCCCGACGCCGGCCGGTGTACTGTTCACGCAGTCTTCCGCGCAGCGGTGGAGCAGTGAATCGCATCTGGTGTTCGCGTGCGGCCGCTATGAGGGGATCGACCAGCGGGTCGTCGACGATGCGGCGACGCGGATGCGGGTCGAAGAGGTGTCGATCGGAGACTACGTCCTGCCGGGCGGGGAGTCGGCGGCGCTGGTCATGATCGAGGCGGTGCTGCGCCTCATGCCGAACGTCTTGGGTAATCCTCTTTCGCACCAGGACGATTCGCATTCCGACGGTGTGCTGGAAGGCCCCTCGTACACCCGGCCGCCGAGCTGGCGTGGGCTCGATGTCCCCGAGGTGCTGTTGTCCGGCGACCACGCTCGCGTCGAGGCCTGGCGGCGGCAGACCGCCGAGCAGCGCACCCGCGAACGGCGTCCCGACCTGTGGCATCGGGATCGGGACTAGGCGCCGATCCGCCCGGACGGAAACATCGTCTTGACGGCCGCAGTGATCGTTTCCCGCGCGGTGGCGTCGTCCGAGGGTTGCTGCGACTCGATCACCATGACGTATCGCCGGTCCGCGCCGATGACGCCCGTCGACAGGTGCATCCAACTACTGCCGTCCATGCAGCACATCCATCCCTGCTTGACGGCGACTGGTTCGGCGAAGAGCCCGTCGGGAATGCCGAACCGCTGCGGGTAGCCGTCGGCTCCGGTAGCCGTCGAGCCGGCAAGGTCGTGGAGGATGATCTCCGCGCGCTCTCCGGACAGTCCACCCGACCCGCTGAGCAGCCTGTCGTAGTAGTGCACCAGATCCGAGGCCGAGCTCATCGTGTCCCACCACTGCCCGTCGCTGGGCGGCGTGGTGGACGTCAACCCGTAGCGGCTCGCGACGTCGTTGATGATCGTCTCGCCGCCGCGCGCGGCCCAGAACGTCTCCGCGGCGCCGTCGTCGGAGGACCGCAGCATGCTGTCCAGCGCCTGGCGATCTTGCGACGACAGCGGCGTGCTTGCTTCCTGTGCCAACAGATCGTCGGCGATGAAGAGCTTCGCGACGGATGCGATCCCGACCAGCTGGTTGTTGCCGTTGGACAGCATCTGGCTGGTGACCCGGTCGAGGACGGCAATCGAGATGGTGGCGCCGTCTGCGGCGGCGGCGTCGGTGGCCTGCGCGATACGGGCCGGCAATCCGTCGAACGCGGCGGTGGGCGGTGACTCAGGGGCGTGGACCGCGGGTTCCGGGCCGTCGGGTGAGCCGTACACCTTTGCGCAGCCGCTAGTCGACACCGTCAGCACTGCCGCGGTGGCGATCAGCAGCATCGGCAGCCGCGCTCGCGTGGTCATTTCAGCCTCATGTGTACCATTTGCCCACGTCACGGCGGAGTCAGGTGCAGCGGCGATTCGCCGTGATTTCGCTGCGTGGGCCCGATCTGGCACAATTGACCAGTTGTCTCCAGCGGTTGTCGGCCGGTCGGCCCGCTCCCGCCTGACCGCGAGACGCACCCAGATGCCCGAAACCATCGGCTAGGTTGCCCGCCCACCCGTTCGCAGCGGTGAGCAGCAGCACGCAGCCGCGACCGCAAGGAAGTGTCTTCCGACATGAACACGCTGGACTTCGTCGACAAGACGTCGCTGCGCGACGACCTCCCGGCCTTCCACCCCGGTGACACGATCAATGTGCACGTCAAGGTCATCGAGGGCGCCAAGGAGCGCATCCAGGTGTTCAAGGGCGTCGTGCTGCGCCGCCAGGGCGGTGGGGTCCGGGAGACCTTTACCGTTCGTAAGGAGAGCTACGGCGTCGGCGTCGAGCGGACCTTCCCGGTGCACTCGCCCAACATCGACCACATCGACGTCGTGACCCGCGGTGATGTCCGTCGCGCCAAGCTCTACTACCTGCGCGAGCTGCGCGGCAAGAAAGCCAAGATCAAGGAAAAGCGCTGATTTTCAGCGCGGTCGGCGTTTCGGTGGCGGCCCTGCCGAATCGCATCGCGATGCTGACTACGCTGAACCCGTGACTGAACCGACCGGCCCGCCTGAGGGTCAACCCGATTCCGGTCCGGCCGATCAAGAAGTCGCGACGAGCCCCCCGCCCGTAGCGGAGCCGGAGCCGGATCACGCGGACGACCACGCCGGCAAAAAGCACGCGGCGCTGCGGGAAACCGTGATCCTGGCCGTCATCGCGCTGGTGCTCTACTACGTCATGTTGACGTTCGTGGCCCGTCCCTACCTGATCCCGTCGGAATCGATGGAACCCACGCTGCATGGGTGCTCGGGCTGTGTCGGCGACCGGATCATGGTCGACAAGGTCACCTTCCGGTTCGGCTCGCCGCACCCCGGAGACGTCATCGTGTTCAAGGGACCACCGCCGTGGAACATCGGTTACAAATCCATCCGTTCGCACAACGCCGTGATCCGTTGGTTGCAAAACTCGTTGTCGTTCATCGGGTTTGTGCCGCCTGACGAAAACGACTTAGTCAAGCGCGTCATCGCGGTGGGCGGCCAGACCGTGCAGTGCCGCAACAACACCGGGCTGACGGTCGACGGCAAGAAGTTGACGGAGCCGTATCTGGACCCGGCGACGCTGAACGCCGACCCGGCTGTCTATCCCTGCCTGGGGCCCGAATTCGGGCCCGTCAGCGTCCCGCAGGGCCGGCTATGGGTGATGGGGGACAACCGCACTCACTCGGCGGACTCGCGGGCGCACTGCACCAGCACCCCTGGCGACGCCATCAACGGATTGCTGTGCACCGGCGATCCCATGGCCGGGACGGTGCCGGTCGGCAATGTCATCGGCAAGGCGAGGTTCATTGTGTGGCCGCCCTCGCGGTGGGGTGCTGTGCGTGCGGTGAATCCTCAGCAGAGTCACTAGGCCATGGCCACGACCTGGCCGCCGCGGACGGTGATCCGCAAATCGTCGGGCCTGCGCACGCTGGAGGCCGCGCTGTATCGCGGCGGTCTCGGGCCGGTGGCCGGCGTGGACGAGGTGGGGCGCGGGGCGTGCGCGGGGCCGCTGGTGGTCGCCGCCTGCGTGCTGGGGCCGAGCCGATTGGAAAGTCTTGCTGCTCTTGATGATTCGAAGAAGCTCACCGAAAAGGCGCGGGAGAAGCTCTACCCGGTGATTTGCCGGTACGCGCTGGCGTACCACGTGGTGTTCATCCCGTCGACCGAGGTTGACCGCCGCGGCGTGCATGTGGCCAATATCGAAGGCATGCGCCGGGCGGTGGCGGGGCTGGCGGTTCGCCCGGGTTACGTGCTCAGCGACGGCTTCCGGGTGCCAGGGCTGCCGGTGCCGTCGCTGCCGGTGATCGGAGGCGACGCCGCGGCGGCATGCATCGCCGCGGCCAGCGTGCTGGCCAAGGTCAGCCGGGACCGGCTGATGGTGGCGATGGAGTCCGACTATCCGGGTTACGGCTTCGCCGTGCACAAGGGCTACAGCACCGCGGCGCACTCGGCGGCGCTCAACGAGCTGGGTCCCTGCTCGGAGCATCGGCGTTCATTCATCAACGTGCGGCGGGTGGTGTCCGGGCTCGGGTACCCGGACAGTGGCGGAGTGCGCACCGGGTCAGCAGAATGAAAACGGGTGGGGAAAGATGGAGCACGCCAATCAACCGCGGGACGGAGAAGGACGGCTGAGCTGATGAGTGCCGAAGATCTCGAAAAGTATGAAACCGAGATGGAGCTCTCGCTGTACCGCGAATACAAGGACATCGTGGGGCAGTTCAGCTACGTGGTGGAAACCGAGCGACGCTTCTATCTGGCAAACAGTGTCGAGATGGTGCCACGCAACGCCGACGGCGAGGTGTACTTCGAACTGCGGCTGTCCGACGCATGGGTGTGGGACATGTACCGGCCGGCCCGGTTCGTCAAGCAGGTGCGGGTTGTCACCTTCAAAGACGTCAACATCGAAGAGGTTGAGAAACCCGAATTGCGGCTGCCCGAATAGGCTCGCCGGTCAAAGCTAGCGCTGCTCGCTGCGGCCGAACATCGGCTTGCCGCGGCTTTCGATGACGGTCCGCGCCACGTCGGCGAGCTTGATGTTCAGATCCTGGGAGTACCGGCGCAGGATGTTGAACGCTTCTTGCTCGTCCACGCCATACAGCATCATCAGCATCCCAACGGCCTTGCCGATCTCACGGTTCGACAGCAGCCCGCGCCGCAGAGTGGAGACGTCCTCGCCCGAAGCCACGGCGTTGATCGCCACGCTGGCGAATGACGCCAGCACGATGGCCTGGCCCGCGGATTCGGTGTCGAAGACGTTCGGCTTGTCGCTGAACAGGTTGAGCGCTCCGGTCTTCCGCTTGTCGACCAGGATGCGGAAACCCATCGCCCCGCGCACGGGCGTCTCGGCAACCATCCGGGCCGCCAGATGGGGCCACTGGGTCGGTGTGGTGAGGTCGGTTTCGATCTGCGGCGTCTCTTCTTCGATCGCGTCGACGCACGGGCCGTCACCGGCCGTACGTTCCATGTCGTCGATGTGCTGGGCGATGCTGTCGCTGGCGCCGACCGTCACGTAGCGACCGTCACGGCGTACCAGCAAGCTGGCGTGATCGCATCCGGTGACCACCAGCGTCGCCGCGACGCAGATCGCGGCGTAAATCTCGCTCGACTCCGAGCCCTGATAGATGATCTCGGCCAGCGCCGAAAAAACCGTGCCGGGGTCTGCGGCCGCCGTTGTCTCCGCGGAACCGTTGTTTGCCTCGTCTGCCACGCCGTCCATCATCCCAAGCCGTCTCCGTTGCTGGTGCCTGTATCGACGTTTCCGTTGAGTTCGCGACGCATGGCGGCGGTGGGTCAGGCGTCAAAGTCCCGTAAGGATCACGGCAGAACCCCCTTCCAGCCCGGCGACAAGCGCTGTCATCGGTTAGGAAGTATCGATGACAGGTTCGGCTGCCGAGTACAACGTTGCGCCGTCGTTCTTTGACGGCTGGAAGCGGGTCTTCCTCGGCAAGCCGATGATCACTGACGACCTTCAGCATGAGAAGTTGTCGAATCCTGTTGCGCTGGGCGCTCTTTCGCCGGATGCGATCTCTTCGACCGCATACGGTCCCGAGCAGATCATGGTCGAGTTGCTGCCCGCTGCGGGGATGGCCGCGTTTGTGTTGTTACTTCCGCTGGTCGGCGTGATCCTGCTGATTTTGTTGCTGGTCACCGCGTCGTATCGCCAAGTTGTGCTGGCCTACACCCGGGCCGGCGGGCTCCTACATCGTGGCCAGGGAGAACTTCGGCCCCCGCATCGCCCAGGTTGCAGCCGCAGCGCTGTTGATCGACTACGTGGTGACCGTCGCGATCCAGTGCGCGGCGGGAACCGTAGCTGTGGCCTCGGCGATACCGGTGCTGGGCCCTTACAGCCTGGAAATCTCGGTCGGTGCGGTGCTCATCTTCTGTTACGCGAACCTGCGCGGCTTGCGGGAGGCGGGACGTACGTTCGCGGTTCCGACCTACTGGTTTATCGGCATGCTCACGCTGATGATCGTGGTTGGCATAGCTCGTGAAGTGCTGGGGAATCTGCCGGTATACGACCCGCAACACATGGACGGCGCAGTGCCGATCCAGCAGGGCAACGGCCTGGTGATGGGGGCGACGATCCTGGTGGTCCTGCGGGCGTTCGCCAACGGCGGTTCGTCGCTGACCGGGGTGGAGGCGATCTCCAACACGGTCAACCTGTTTCGTAAACCGGAAGGACGTAACGCGCGCGGGGTATTGACCCTGATGGCTATAGTTCTCGGGCTGTTGTTGGCCGGTGTGGCCTGGCTCGGCTACGCCACTCATTCCGTACCGTTTTCTGCCGGATATCCGTCGATGCTGTCCGAGATCGGCCGCGCGGTTTTCGGTAACGGGTTGATCGGCAACGTCATGTACTTCTTGCTGCAGGCAGCCAGCGCGGCGATTCTGTACAACGGTGCCAATACCAGCTTCAACGGGTTTCCGGCGCTGACTCACTTTGTTGCCGAGGACAGCTTCCTGCCAAGGCCACTGATGAAGCGCGGTCATCGGCTGGTGTTCTCCAATGCCATTATCCTGCTGACCGTGCTCGCCGTAGCACTCCTAGTCGCCACCGGAGGCGGAGTCAACGCGCTGGTGCCGATGTTCGCGATGGGCGTCTTCACGGCATTCTCAATGGCCGGCTACGGGATGACCAAACACTGGCTGACCCATCGTGGTCCCGGTTGGCGCTACAAGCTGGTGATCAACCTGTCGGCCGGCATCTTGTCGACGAGTGTGGTGGCGATCTTCGCGATTGCGAAGTTCACCGAGGGCGCCTGGCTCGTCGTGGTGGTATTTCCGATTCTGGTGTTGGCGTTGATGCGACTCAACAAGCAGTACCGCGCCGAGGCGTCGGTGCTGGAGATGTCACGTTCCCAGCGTTTCGACCTGAGCAGGCATGCACGGCACCGGGTATTGGTATTCATTGATTCCATCGATCTGGCCGAAATCGAAGCGCTGCGCTATGCGAAGGGATTGCACGCCGACGAGCTGACCGCCGTGCACTTCATTCTGGACGGTGCGCGGGCCGCGGAGCTCCTGCAGTGGTGGGAGCACTACAACGCCGGCACGGAGTTGCGCATGGTCGAGTGCCTTGACCGACAACTCGGTCGCGCTGCCCAGCTCCTGGTCGCGCAGGTCAAGGACGATTATCCCGACGCCACCGTGACGGTGCTGTTGCCCCGGCGGATGTACTCGCCACTGGCCGGCCGACTGCTCCATGACCGTACCGCCGATATGCTCGCCCGGGTGATCAGCCGCGTCCCGGGGGCAAGCGCCCAGATTCTGGCCTACGACGTGGGGTCGCGGGTCGCTCGTGCGCTGCAGGAGGGTGACGGGACAAGCCCCGGCCAATCTCCGGATTCCACCGGAATGGTGCAGGCGGCGTTGCCCGCGGGCTGAAACTCGCGGCGATTCGAAGCGGTCGCCCACGCCCGGCCCAGATGTTAATTCGCTGAGAATAATCGTGTTAATTCGCTGAGAATAATCGCTGGCAGCACCCACTTGGGTAACCGAATCCCCGGTACAAACGCTAACGTTCACGGGCGTAAGTTTCTGGTAGGTATTGCGGACGTTAGGGCGGGGAAGAGCATCACTGTGGTAGATCCGGCTGACGAGCAGAAAGCCCCGTCAACATTCATCGACGCCTGGAAGCGGTTTTTCCTCGGAAAGCCTCTTATCACTGAGAATTTGGAACATGAGAGCCTGTCGAATGTCGTTGCGCTAGGCGCGCTTTCGCCCGACGCGATCTCCTCGACGGTGTACGGCCCCGAGCAGATCATGGTCGAGTTGCTGCCGGCGGCAGGAATGGCGGCATATGTGCTGGTGCTTCCGATCGCCGGCGTGATCTTGCTGATTTTGACCTTGGTGACGGGGTCGTACCGCCAAGTGGTGATGGCCTACACCCAGCGAGGTGGCTCGTATGTGGTGGCGCGAAGCAATTTCGGACCGCGTATCGCGCAGATCTCGTCAGCGGCGTTGTTGATCGATTACGTGGTGACGGTCGCGGTGCAGTGCGCATCGGGCACGTTTGCGGTGGTTTCGGCGGTGCCGTCGCTTGGCCCGTACCACCTGGAGATCACTGTCACGGCACTCCTGCTGATTTCGTACGCCAACCTGCGCGGGATGAAAGAGGCTGGCCGGATCTTCGCCGTGCCGGTCTACGCTTTCATCGTCATGATCACGGTGATGATCGTGACAGGTGTGGTCCGCCAGATCTTCTGGGGCCTACCGCAATACGACTCGGCGCACATTGCCGGGGCGGTGCCGGTCCATCAGGGCAACGGGCTGATCATGGGTGCGACGGTGCTGATTGTGTTACGCGCGTTCGCAAACGGCGGCACCTCGCTGACCGGGGTTGAGGCGATCGCCGACGCGGTGAATGTCTTCCGAAAGCCGCAAGGCCCCAATGCCCGTCGGGTGTTGACGGGGATGGCCTGCGTTCTGGCATTCCTCTTGGTGGGCGTCATCTGGCTGGTGCACGCCACTCATGCCACTCCCTATGTCGCCGAGTATCCGTCGATGCTGTCCGAGGTCGCCCGTGCCGTATTCGGCCAAGGGTCGATCGGCACGATCATGTACGTCCTTCTGCAGACGGCGAGCGCGGCGATTCTGTTCTTCGGCGCCAACACCAGCTTCAATGGGTTTCCGGCGCTGACCAGTTTTGTGGCCGAAGACAGCTTTTTGCCACGTCCGATGATGAAGCGTGGTCACCGCCTGGTGTTTTCGAACGCCATCATGATACTGACCGCCCTGGCGGTGACATTGGTGATCGTCACCGGCGGCTCGGTCGACGCGGTGGTGCCGTTGTTTGCGATGGGCGTGTTCACCGGATTCTCGATGGCCGGCTATGGGATGACCAAACACTGGCTGATCCATCGTGGTCCCGGTTGGCGGCGCAAGCTGGCGATCAACCTGTCGGCCGGGATCTTGTCGACGATCGTGGTGCTGATCTTCGCGATCGCGAAATTCACCGAGGGCGCCTGGCTGGTGGTCGTGGTCTTCCCGATTCTGGTGTTCGCTTTGATGCGGCTCAACCGGGAATACCGCAGTGAGAATTCCGTTCTGGAGATGCAGCTCACCGAGCGTCAAGATGTGGTCAAGCATCCGCGGCATCGGGTATTCGTCTTGGTAGACCACTTTGACTTCGCGACGGTCGAGGCGTTGCACTACGCAAACGAATTGCACGCCGACAAAGTGACTGCGGTGCACTTCGTCATCGATGCGCTACACGCCTCGCGGTTGCAGCAGCGCTGGGAGCACTTCGAAGACCAGCTCCCGCTGCGGATGATCGAATGCCCGGACCGTTACGTCAGTCGCGCGGCACAGGAGCTGGTGATGCGCGAGATTGAGGACCACCCCGGCACCAAGGTGACGGCGCTGTTGCCGCGACGCACCTATGCGCCTCTGGTGGGCCGGCTGCTGCATGACCGCACCGCCGACAAGATGGCCGCAGCCATCAGCCGGGTCGAGGGTGCGACCGCGCAGATTGTGGCCTACGACGTGGGGTCTCGGATCGCGCAGATAACAGCCAACGCCCGTTCGCTGAGGAACGAGAAGAACGAGGCGATCCGCAACGCCAAGAAGAAGCAACCTGCGCGCGAGTGAATGTCACCCCAGGAAGCGTCGCTTCTGCGCGGTGACCTCCTCGGTCGTCATCAGCCCGGCCTCGGCCAACTTGGCCAGCAGCGACTGCGCCCGGGTGGCGAGTTCTTGCAGCTCCGTGGCGATCTCGGTCACCGCATCACTCTGCGGCCGCGGGCGGGGTTTGTCCCGCGGCGACGAAACCCTGACCCGCTGCTCTGCGCGCGCCGGCGTCGCCGTGCCTACCACGGCGCGCCCGGCCGCACCGGCCAGAGCCATCTCGGCGAACAGGTTGCCCGAACTACCCGTGACCACCTCCGGAACCGCCATGGCGTTGGTGATGGGCAGCGTGTAGGCGACCGGGCGAATTTCGGGCGCGGCGACCGTCCACGCCGATGGAACCGACAGCCTGCCGACCGTAGTTCCCTCGCCTACGCCGGCGTATACCGAACTCTGAACCGCGTTCGACGGTGCGCCGACGTAGCCCTGGCCGTTAAAGAACCAGTTCGGCAGGTCGGCGGCGCCCGGCCCATAGCCGGTGTAGGGCCCCCTGTGTTGAGCGAAATCGCGGTCGGCGTTGATCTGGAAACCGCGCAGGTTCATCCCCACCCCCGTCAATCCTGCCGAGATACTCGTCGCCGAGGAGCCGATAGAAGTCGCGCCTATGGGGATTGCCAAGAGCGTCAGGACGGGTGCGATCGCGCTCAGCAGATCAGCCACCGGGCCCGCTGGAGTCGCCGCGGCGGAGAGTCCCTGTAACGCCTGGGGATCGTGGTGATCACCCGCGACCCGTTCGACACGATCGACTGCGCCGCCGCTGCGGCCTGCTGCGCTCCGCCTGCCGGGTTGGTTGTTGGCGCGGGCTCGGCGAAC
The DNA here is from genome assembly GCA_963815995.1 of uncultured Actinomycetota bacterium. GTDB lineage: Bacteria > Actinomycetota > Actinomycetes > Mycobacteriales > Mycobacteriaceae > Mycobacterium. The sequence goes on along the minus strand of CAWFIR010000011.1, from coordinate 290,528 downwards.
GGCGTCAGCGTCGATGCCACCGCCGCCGAGCCGGCATAGCCGTACATCGCCGTGGCGTCTTGGGCCCACATCTCGGCGTAGTGCGTCTCGGTCGCCGCGATCGCCGCGGTGTTCTGTCCCAGCACGTTGGTGGCGATCAACGTCATCAGCAGACTCCGGTTGGCCGCGATCACCGCCGGCGGCACCGTCATCGCGAACGCCGCCTCATAGGCCGCCGCTGCCGATCTGGCCTGCGTGGCTGTTTGTTCTGCTTGTCCGGCGGTCGTGGTCATCCAGTCCAGATACGGTGTGGCCGCCGCCGCCATCGACGCCGACGACGAACCGAGCCACGGCCCACCGGTCAGCTCCGAGATCGCCGCCCGGTAGGACGCCGCGGTGGATTGGAGTTCGGCGGCCAGCCCGTCCCAGGCGGAGGCCGCCGCCAACATCGGCCCGGGCCCCGGACCGGCGTACATTCTTGCGGAGTTGACGTCCGGCGGTAGTGTCGCGAAATCCATTGTGGTGTCCTGTCTTAACTGGCCGCTATGGCGTTAGCGGCTTCGGTGGCCGCATACGACGTCGCACTCGTTTCGAGTGTGCTGACGAACTGCTGATGAATTGCCTCAGCTTGGGCGCTGATCGCCTGATACATCTGCGCATGAAAGGCGAATTGGGTAGCCGCGAGCGCCGATACCTCGTCGGCGGCGGCCGGAAGCACGCCGGTCGTCGGCGCCGCCGCCGCGGCGTTCTGCGCGCTCATCATGGCGCCGACACCGGCCAGGTTGGCGGCGGTGGCCGCCAGCGCCTCCGGTTGGGTCGTGACGAATAGCATCGGTATTCCTTTCGATAGGTTGCACGGGCGAACGCAGGCGCATGAATACCACACGCCTGCAAGCGAATTCGTTGATAGGCCGCGAAGCATTGGGATCTGGACTCATTGATCCACCCCGCCTTCAACCCAGTACTCTCGGGTAGAAGCCATCAGCCGGTACGGCGGTTAAAGGCGAGCTTCATCGCCTTAACGTGATGCTAACGACGGTTGAATGGCAGATCAACGCGGCGCGCGCCTTTCGCTGTGGATCGTGGCGCAACTGGGGATAACCAGTCGCTGTCCGGCGATGATCGCCATGCAACGGATATCTGCGTCGGAGACCTGGCCCAGGGTGGCGGCATGACGACGTTGACGCGAGCCGAAATCGGAGCGCTCGGTGAGCGATTGGCCGCCGATCACCTGACCGGGCTCGGCCTGCGAATCGTGACCCGCAACTGGCGCTGCCGCTATGGCGAATTGGACGTGATCGCCGTCGACCCGGTTACGGACACCGTGGTGTTCGTCGAGGTCAAGACGCGAACCGGCGACGGATTCGGCGGACTGGAGCAGGCGGTGACCCCGCAGAAGGCACGCCGATTGCGTCGGCTGGCGGGCATCTGGCTGGCCGCCCAGGATCAGCGGTGGGCCGCGGTCCGCCTCGACGTCATCGGCGTGCGAATCGGCCGACGCCGGACCACGGAAATCACGCACCTGCGGGGCATCGGCTGATGGCGCTCGGACGGGCGTTCTCGGTCGCGGTGCTAGGACTGGACGGCCAGATCGTGGAGATCGAGGCCGACATCACCTCGGGTTTGCCGGGTGTGCATCTGGTCGGCCTGCCCGACGCCGCGCTGCAGGAGTCGCGGGACCGCGTCCGTGCCGCGATCACCAACTGCAACAACAAGTGGCCGATGTCGCGCCTCACGCTGGCGCTGTCACCGGCGACGCTGCCGAAAATGGGATCGGTCTATGACCTGGCGCTAGCCGCCGCGGTCTTGTCGGCTCAGCGGAAGCACCCGTGGCGACAGCTGGAAACCGCGGTGGTGCTGGGGGAGTTGGCACTGGACGGGCGAGTTCGACCGGTGCGCGGGGTGCTGCCGGCGGTGCTTGCGGCCAAGGTGGCGGGCTGGGGAGCCGCGGTGGTTCCGGTGGAGAACCTTCCAGAAGCCAGCCTGGTCGATGGGATCGAGGTCTGGGGGGTGCGCACTCTGGCGCAATTGCAGGGCTGGCTCTGTGGTTCGGCGAAGCTCGACGAGCGGATCACCGGGACGGTCCCAGAGGCTGAACCGCACGCGGACCTGTCCGAAGTGATGGGGCAGGCCCAAGCGCGTTTCGCCGTGGAGGTCGCTGCGGCGGGGGCCCATCATCTGATGCTGACCGGGCCGCCGGGCGTGGGTAAAACCATGCTGGCGCAACGTCTTCCGGGGCTTCTTCCGTCGCTGTCGAATGGCGAGTCGTTAGAGGTGACCGCCATCCACTCGGTGGCCGGCCTGCTATCGGATGCCACGCCTCTGATTACCCGGCCGCCGTTTGTGGCACCGCATCACAGCTCCAGCGTTGCGGCGCTGGTCGGCGGCGGTTCGGGAATGGCCCGGCCCGGCGCTGTCAGCCGGGCGCACCGCGGGGTGCTGTTTCTCGACGAATGCGCCGAGATCGGTGTCAGCGCACTGGAGGCACTGCGAACACCGTTGGAGGACGGCGAAATTCGTCTCGCCCGGCGAGACGGAGTGGCGTGCTATCCGGCTCGCTTCCAACTCGTGCTGGCTGCCAACCCGTGCCCCTGCGCGCCGGCCGACCCGCGTGATTGCATCTGTGCGGCGGCGGTCAAACGGCGCTATCTCGGTCGAGCTGTCCGGTCCGCTGCTTGATCGAGTGGACTTGCGGGTGGAGATGCATCCGGTACGGATGAGCGCGTTCGCCACGACCGACGCGGAGTCGACGACACAGGTCCGTCAGCGGGTGACGCTGGCCCGTCAGGCGGCGGCGCAGCGTTGGGGCGCACACGGATTCCGGACGAACGCCGAGGTCAGCGGAACACTGGTGCGACGCCGGTTCAGGCCGGGCAACGAGGCGATGCAACCGCTGCGGACAGCGCTGGACCGTGGCCTGATGAGCATCCGCGGCTTTGATCGCACGCTGCGAGTCGCGTGGACATTGGCAGATCTGGCGGGTCGCACCTCACCCGGACGTGACGAGGTAGCCACCGCACTGAGCTTCCGCCAACCGGGAACTTCGCGATGACTGATGTGACGCTGTGTGCGTGGGCCTATCTGTCGCGGGTTATCGAACCGCCCTGCGCTGAGCTTGACGCGCTGGTGCGCCGGGTGGGCCCGGTCGAAGCGGCCGACCGGGTCCGACGCGGCCAAGTCGACGATGCGGTTGCCCGGCAAACCGAAGCACGGCGCGAAACCGACCGGGCCGCGGCAGATCTCGAGCTGTTGAAGCGCAGGGGTGGTCGCCTGATTACGCCGGACGACGACGAGTGGCCGGCGCTGGCCTTCGCCGCGTTCGGCGGTGTGGCGGAGGTCAGGCCGCAGGGCCGCCCACCGTTGGTGTTGTGGGCCCTCGGCCCGGCGAGACTCGACGAGACGGCGCAGCGATCCGCCGCTCTCGTGGGAACTCGGGCCGCGACCAGCTACGGCGAGCGCATTTCGGCCGATCTGGCGACCGGGTTGGCCGAGCACGATGTCGCGGTCATCTCCGGCGGGGCTTACGGCATCGACGGCGCGGCCCATCGCGCGGCTCTGGCAGCCGACGGCGTCACCGTCGCAGTGCTGGCGGGTGGGCTTGACATTCCCTATCCCGCCGGGCATTCCGCGTTGTTGCACCGGATCGGCAGCGACGGGTTGCTGGTCACCGAATATCCGCCGGGGGTGCGGCCGGCCCGGTACCGATTCCTGACCCGCAACCGATTGGTCGCCGCGTTCGCCGGGGCGGCGGTGGTCGTGGAGGCCGGTTTACGCAGCGGCGCAGCCAACACCGCTGCCTGGGCCCGGGCGCTGGGCAGGGTCGTCGGCGCAGTGCCCGGGCCGGTGACTTCGTCGGCGTCGACCGGATGCCATGCATTGCTGCGGGCGGGCGCCGAAGTGATTACTCGCACCGAGGACATCGTCGAGTTAGTGGGCCGCATCGGTGAGTTAGCGCCAGACGAAGCCCGGCCGGCGACCCCGCTTGACGGGCTGGGCGACGAAGAGCGGCGGGTGTACGAGGCGCTGCCCGGACGCGGAACCGCCAGCGTCGACGAGATCGCCGTCGCGGCGGCGGTTGAGCCCGCCCGGGTCTTGGCGCCACTGGCGTTGCTGGAAATCGCCGGGCTGGCCGAGCGTCACGACGGCTGCTGGCGCATCGTCCGGAATCGTAGGCAACCGATACCGCCATGACGACTCGTATAGTCGACGGGGTCAGTGCTCAACGAGAGGAACCAGGTGCCCGGTCGGCCAGTGCACACCTTCGAAGTGGTTCGCACCGAACAACTCACATCGCATATGGTGCGGGTTGTCATGGGCGGCAGCGGTTTCGACACTTTCGCGCCCAGCGAATTCACCGACTCCTACGTCAAGTTGCTATTCGTGGCCGATGACGTCGACGTGGCCGGATTACCGCAGCCGTTGACGCTGGACTCTTTCGCCGGCCTGCCCGACGTCAAGCAGCCGGTGGTGCGGACGATCACAGTTCGCCGCGCCGACCCGGCCGCCCGTGAGATCGCCGTCGACATCGCGGTCCACGGCGAGCATGGGACTGCCGGGCCGTGGGCCGCATCGGCAAAGCCCGGCCAGCCGATGTATTTGATGGGCCCGAGTGGGGCCTACGCGCCCGACCCCGCGGCCGACTGGCACTTGCTGGTCGGCGATGAGACCGCGCTGCCGGCGATCAGTGTTGCGCTGGAAGCGTTGCCGGCCAACGCAATCGGCCAAGCCTTCATCGAGATCGCCGAGCCCGAGGACGAAATCCCGCTGACCGCCCCGGAAGGCGTGCAGATCAACTGGATTCTCCGCGGTGGCCGAGCCGATCTGGTCGGCGAGGAGCGAGCCGGCGACCACTCGCCGCTCGTCGAAGCGGTGAAGTCCGCGCACTGGCTCCCCGGGCAGGTACACGCTTTCTTGCACGGCGAAGCCCAGGCAGTCATGCACAACCTGCGGCCCTACATCCGCAAAGAGCGTGGAGTGGAAGCGAAGTGGGCTTCGATATCGGGTTACTGGCGACGCGGCCGCACCGAAGAGACCTTCCGTCAGTGGAAGAAGGAGCTCGCCGCCGCCGAGGCCGGTAGCCAGTAGGGCCTCGTCAGCCCACGCGCCGGCTGGCATGCTCATCGCATGGCATTCGGCGACTATCAGAACGAGATCTATTTCCAGGGCTTGGCCGGAGTCGCGCCGAAGCTGCCGATGATCTTCGCGGAGCTGGAAGCCAAGGCCGAGAAGGCATTGCCTCCTTCGATCTGGTCATACGTCGCCGGCGGGGCTGGCGACGAGCGCACTCAGCGGGCCAACTGTGAGGCTTTCCAGCAGTGGGGTTTGATCCCGCGGATGTTCGTCGGTGCCGCGCAACGGGACCTGTCGATCGACTTGTTCGGGTTGAAGCTGCCGAGCCCGCTGTTCATGGCGCCGATCGGAGTGATCGCGTTGTGCGCGCAGGACGGCCACGGCGACTTGGCGACCGCGCGTGCCGCCGCCCGCACCGGGGTTCCCATGGTGATGTCGACGTTGACCGAAGACCCGCTCGAAGATGTCGCGGCCGAATTCGGTGAGACGCCCGGGTTCTTCCAGCTCTACACCCCGACCGACCGTGAGCTGGCCGCCAGCCTGGTGCATCGCGCCGAGGCCGCCGGCTTCAAGGGCATCGTCGTCACTCTGGACACCTGGGTCACCGGCTGGCGCCCGCGCGATCTGAGCACGTCGAATTTTCCGCAGCTGCGTGGAAAATGCCTGTCCAACTACATCAGTGACCCGGTTTTCCGCGCCAGCCTGGCGCAAAGCCCCGAAGAGAACCCGCAGGGCGCGGTGCTGCGGTGGATTCAGGTCTTCGGTAATCCGTTGACGTGGGACGACTTGCCGTGGCTGCGCTCGCTGACCAAGCTGCCGCTGATCGTGAAGGGCATCTGCCACCCCGACGACGCGCGGCGCGCCAAAGACGGTGGCGTCGACGGCATCTACTGCTCCACTCATGGCGGGCGGCAGGCCAACGGCGGACTTCCTGCGCTGGACTGCCTGCCGGGCGTGGTGGAGGCCGCCGATGGTTTGCCCGTGCTGTTCGACTCTGGCGTGCGCAGCGGCGCCGACGTCGTCAAGGCCCTGGCGCTCGGTGCGACCGCGGTCGGGGTTGGGCGGCCCTACGCCTACGGCCTGGCACTCGGCGGCTCCGACGGGATCGTGCACGTCCTGCGGTCGCTGCTGGCCGAAGCCGACCTGACGATGGCCGTCGACGGCTACCCGACCCTGAAAGATCTCACTCCGGACACCCTGCGGCGCGTCACCTGAGCCAGGCCGTCGGTCTCTGCGACCGTGGGGTAGTGGAGGCGATCCTCGACGAATTCGACAGCTACCTGGAGCTGCAATGCCTTCGGTCGGCGCATACCCGCCGCGCGTACCTGGGTGATCTGCGGTCGCTGTTCGCGTTCCTCAGTGAGCGGGCGCCCGGCACCGGCGTGCAAGATTTGAACCTGCCGATCCTGAGGTCGTGGTTGGCCGCCGGGGCTGGCGCCGGTGCGGCGCGCACCACGCTCGCGCGCCGTACGTCGGCGGTCAAGTCGTTCACCGGGTGGGCGGTGCGGCGAGGGCTGCTGGCCGGTGACCCGGCGACTCGGCTTCAGGTGCCCAAGGCGCGACGGGCGCTGCCGGCGGTGTTGCGGCAAGATCAGGCGCTTGCCGCCATGTCGGCCGCGAAATCCGGTTCGCAGCAAGGTGATCCGCTGGCGCTGCGCGACCGCTTGATCGTTGAGTTGCTCTACGCCACCGGCATTCGGGTCAGCGAGCTGTGCGGCCTGGACATCGACGACATCGACAACGCACACCGGCTGCTGCGCGTGCTGGGTAAGGGCAACAAGCAGCGCAGCGTCCCGTTCGGAGAACCAGCCGCCGATGCGCTTGCGCGCCTGGTTGGCCGACGGGCGCCCGGCCCTGGTGGCCGCGGAATCCGGGCCTGCCCTGCTGCTGGGTGCGCGGGGCCGACGGCTCGACGTGCGACAGGCTCGCACCGTGGTGCACCAGACCGTCGCGGCCGTCGAGGGCGCGCCTGACATGGGGCCGCACGGTTTGCGGCACAGCGCGGCCACCCACCTGCTCGAGGGCGGGGCCGATCTGCGCGTCGTGCAGGAACTGCTGGGCCATTCCAGCCTGGCCACCACCCAGCTCTACACCCATGTCGACGGTCGCGCGGCTGCGCGCGGTGCACGACCAAGCGCACCCGCGGGCCTGACCTATACCCGATGTGCCCACCTCGGAGCGAAAACTCGGTCGGTGAGGGCGTCGGATCCGACAAATTCGCGCGAGGCGGGCACGCACTGTGCCCCGACCTGACTGGGACCCCTGTGACTATCGATGCAGCGGTTTGAGCCGAACCGGCGTGGAGACCAGCAACCCCAGAGGATCGACGTAGTCGGCGCGGGCGGCCGGACCCCACATCGCACCCCAGTGCAGGCACGCCGCGACCGGACAGCCCGGATGCCCGGCCAACAATTCACCGATCGCCGTCCCCGCGCTCACCGATTGCCCGGTCCGTACCGCGGCCCTCACGGGCTCGTAACTGGTATGCAAGCCGCCGGGGTGCGCCAGCGACACCAGCTCGCGGCCGGCCAGCGTCCCGGCGTAGACAACAGTCGCGGCGCCGGGGGCATAGACCGGCTGACCCGGGCTGCCCGCCAGGTCGACGCCGCGATGGCCGCGGTTCCAGTCCGGCGACGGGGCGTCGAACGCTCGCAACACCGCAGGTCGCGGCCGCAGCGGCCACTGCAGGCGGGCCGCATCGCCGCTGGCCGGGAATGCGCAGACCAGCGTCGCGGCCAGGATCGTCGCGGCCCATCGCACCTGGTTAGTTCACCGCGACGCCGGCAAACCGGCCAGCCAGCGCTGTGGACAAAGCACCTGGCCGAAGCGTGTAAACTGCTCTGCGCAGCCCGTAATTACGAGCTGACTTCGCGCGTCTGCATCGCGTCTCCCGTTCCACCAGGAGTTCGCACCGCATGCCGGGCGGTCCCGTCTCACGACGGGTCCGGCATCGCAGCAGCCGCCAGGGCCCGGCTTCACCCGTCGCTGGGCGACAACCGACACACAAAGGCATAAGCATGGCCGTAGTAACCATGAAGCAGCTGCTTGACAGCGGCACGCACTTCGGGCATCAGACCCGTCGCTGGAACCCCAAGATGAAGCGGTTCATCTTCACCGACCGCAACGGCATCTACATCATCGATCTGCAGCAGACGCTGACGTTCATCGACAAGGCGTACGAGTTCGTCAAAGAGACCGTCGCCCATGGCGGCTCGGTCCTGTTCGTCGGCACCAAGAAGCAGGCGCAGGAATCCATCGCCGATGAGGCGACCCGGGTAGGTATGCCGTATGTCAACCAGCGCTGGCTGGGTGGCATGCTGACCAACTTCTCCACGGTGCACAAGCGCCTGCAGCGGCTCAAGGAGCTTGAGGCGATGGAGCAGACCGGTGGCTTCGAGGGCCGCACCAAGAAGGAAATCCTGGGTCTGACCCGCGAGAAGAACAAGCTGGAGCGCAGCCTGGGCGGTATCCGCGACATGGCGAAGGTTCCGTCGGCGGTCTGGGTCGTCGACACCAACAAGGAGCACATCGCGGTCGGTGAGGCCCGCAAGCTGGGTATCCCGGTCATCGCGATCCTGGACACCAACTGCGACCCCGACCTGGTCGACTACCCGATCCCGGGCAACGACGACGCGATCCGCTCGGCGGCCCTGCTGACCAAGGTGATCGCTTCGGCGGTGGCCGAGGGCCTGCAGGCGCGCGCCGGTCTGGGCCGCGGCGACGGCAAGCCCGAGGCCGAAGCCGCTGAGCCGCTCGCCGAATGGGAGCAGGAACTGCTGGCTTCGGCGACCGCAACCGCCGCGCCGGCCGAACCGGCCGCCGCGGTCGCAACCGAACCAACAACCACGGAAGGCTGAGATGGCCAACTTCACCGCTGCCGACGTCAAGAAGCTCCGTGAGCTGACCGGCGCCGGGATGCTCGACTGCAAGAACGCGCTGTCGGAGACCGACGGTGACTTCGACAAGGCGGTTGAGGCGCTGCGGATCAAAGGCGCCAAGGACGTCGGCAAGCGCGCCGAGCGGGCCACCGCCGAGGGCCTGGTCGCTGCTAAAGACGGCGCCTTGATCGAGCTCAACAGCGAGACCGACTTCGTCGCCAAGAACGCGGAGTTCCAGAAGGTCGCTGAGGAGATCGTCGCTGCGGCGGCCAAGTCCAAGGCCGCCGACGTCGACGCGGTCAAGGCGGCCAGCGTCGGTGACAAGACCGTCGAGCAGGTGATCGCCGAGCTGTCCGCCAAGATCGGGGAGAAGCTCGAACTGCGCCGGGTCGCGTACTTCGACGGCACGGTCGAGACCTACTTGCACAAGCGCGCCGCCGACCTGCCCCCGGGCGTCGGTGTGCTGGTGGAGTACACCGGCGGCAACGCTGACGCCGCGCACGCGGTCGCACTGCAGATCGCCGCGCTCAAGGCTCGCTACCTGACTCGGGACGACGTGCCCGCAGAGGTCGTGGCCAGCGAACGGCGCATCGCCGAGGAGACCTCACGCGCGGAGGGCAAGCCAGAGCAGGCGCTGCCCAAGATCGTCGAAGGCCGCCTGGGCGGGTTCTTCAAAGACGTCGTGCTGCTCGAGCAGCCGTCTGTGTCGGACAGCAAGAAGACGGTCAAGGCGCTGCTGGACGAAGCCGGCGTCACCGTGACCCGCTTCGTCCGTTTCGAGGTCGGCCAGCAGTAGCATCAGCCGGATGCGACATGTGCACGCATTCGGTGACGACGCGCTCGGTCACCTCGATGCCGTTGGTCTCGTCGAGGCCCTCAACTCAGGTCAGGTAGGCCGGGCCGAGGTCGTCGAGGCAGCGATCGCCCGCACCGAAGCCGTCAACCCCGCCCTGAACGGCGTGGCCTACGAGGCTTTCGACCGGGCTCGGGCCCAGGCGGCGGCGCCGCCCCGCGCCGGCTTCTTCAGCGGCGTGCCGACGTTCGTCAAGGACAACGTCGACGTCGCCGGGCTGCCGACGATGCGCGGCACCGACGCGTGGCCGCCGCGCCCGGCCGAAATCGACGGCGATTTCGCGCGGACGTACCTGGCCACCGGGATGACGTCGTTGGGCAAGACCCAGATGTCGGAGTACGGCTTCAGCGCCTCGGCTGAACACCCGCGACTGGGACCCGTGCGCAACCCATGGAACACCGACCACACCGCGGGCGCATCGTCGTCGGGCTCTGGCGCGTTCGTGGCCGCCGGTGCGGTGCCGATTGCCCATGCCAATGACGGCGGCGGTTCGATCCGGATTCCCGCGTCCTGCAATGGACTCGTCGGGCTGAAGCCCTCGCGTGGCCGGCTACCGCTGGACAAAGAAGTCAGGCAAATGCCGATTCGCATCGTCGCCAACGGGGTGGTCAGCCGATCGGTGCGCGACACCGCCGCGTTCTACCGGGAAGCCGAACGCATCTGGCGGGCACCCAAGCTCGCGCCGATCGGAGACGTGCAGCACGCCGGAGAAAAGCGGCTCCGGATCGCCGTCATCACCCGTTCACTTCTGCGCGAGTCCAGCCCCGAGGTTCGCGAGCTGACATTGAAAACCGCAGGCCTGCTCGAAGAGCTCGGCCACCGCGTCGACCATCTCGAAAAACCGCCAGTGCCTTCGAGTTTCGTGTCCGACTTCGTGCTCTACTGGGGACTGCTGGCATTGGGCCAAATTCAGCAGAACAAGCGCGCCTTCGACGCCTTCGATGTCACCCGGTTGGACAACCTGACACGGGGCCTGGACCGGCATGCGCGTCGGAATCTGCATCGCATGCCGCTGGCGCTGATCCGTTTGTCCCGCGTGCGGCGGCACACCGAACGCCTGGCTCGCACCTACGACCTGGTGTTGACACCGACGTTGGCTGACGAACCGCCGCAGATCGGTCACCTCGACCCGACCGCCGAGTACGAGCAGATCATCGACCGGCTGCAGGATTGGGTCGCGTTCACGCCGTTGCAGAACGTCACGGGAGAGCCCGCGATCTCGTTGCCGCTAGCGGTATCGGCCAACGGATTACCGGTGGGGATGATGTTCTCGGCGCCGGTGGGCCAGGAAGCCCGCTTGCTGGAACTGGCTTACGAACTCGAAGACGCCGGGCCGTGGGCGCGCATTCACGAGGCCTAGTCGGGGCTCAACGCCGCCAGCATCCGTTTGAATTCGCGCTGCTCTGACAGCGACAGCTTGGCCAGTACGCGAGCGTCGGCTTCGCGGACAGCCGACTCGGCGCGTTTCAACAACGTCCGGCCATCCGCGGTCAGCGAAGCCGGCAGCGCACGGCCGGACGCCACCGATGCGGGTCGGGTCACGATCTGCGCATTCTCCAGCCTGTGCAGCACCGTGTTCATCGCCTGTGGTGAGACATTACCTAGCCGGGCCAGCTCCGCGCTGGACAACCCGGGGCTCATGGAAAGCATTCGCATGCACACGAATTCGGGCAGGGTCAGGCCCAGCGGGCTCAGCGTGGCCGCCACCTCCGGCCGCAGCGTTGCCATTACCTGAAATAACAGGTAGCCAAGCGGCGCGTTCTCGGTTGATCCCATATCAAGGATGTTGACACATATCAGCCTGATTGATATACCTGGGGTATGAGTGAAACTCAGAATTTCGATTTCGATTTCGATCCGGCCTACCGTGGTGAGGCTGCCGAGTTTTCGGGCGGCCGACCGCCGTGGAGTTTGGGGGAGCCGCAGCCGGAGATTGCGGCGCTGATCGATCAGGGCAAGATCCAGGGCGACGTGCTCGACGCCGGTTGCGGTGAGGCCGCATTGGCGTTGCACATGGCCGCGTTGGGGCACAACACCGTAGGGCTGGACGCCGCGCCGACGGCGATCGAGTTGGCCAAGGCGGAGGCCCTCCGGCGGGGGCTGACTAATGCCACGTTCGAGGTTGCCGACATCTCCGCGTTCACCGGTTACGACGGCCGATTCAACACGATCGTGGACAGCACCCTGTCCACGCACTTGAGATCCCCAAAGATCTGGCCGCCCTGCCTGGTATGTGACCGGTCCGCACGCACTCGCGCGACGCGCCAACGAGCTACGACGACCTCGACCTTGGCATCCGGTCCGAGGATTGGTGACTTTTCGCATCTCGGACGGGTCATCGACTCCTAGCATTACCCGCTTGGCGACGTTTGCGCTGGTGCACGGTGGATGGCACGGCGCGTGGTGCTGGGAGCGGCTGACTCCGTTCCTGCAGCAGGCCGGACATGCCGTGGTCGCGATGGATTTGCCAATCGACGACAACACGGCAAGCTTCGACACCTACGCCGATGTGGCATGCGCAGTGCTGGATGAGTGCAGCGACGACTTGATACTTGTGGGGCACTCGTAAGGCGGGATGGTGATTCCGTTAGTCGCGGCACGTCGTTCCGTACGACACTTGGTGTACCTTTGCGCCTACGTCCCAGAGATCGGGAAGAGCCTCGCCGATCAAATGGTTAACGATCCGGGCATGGTGAATCCGGCTTCTTACGCAATGCTGAAGCTCGACGAACAATCGCGGTATGTATGCACCGACCCCGAACTGGCCCGAGCGCTGATGTACGCCGACTGCGACGAATCCACTGCCACCGCTGCCATCATGCGTCTTCGGCCCCACTCGCCGTATCCCAACACACTGTTATGCTCGCTGGCCGAATTCCCCACGGTCCCTTGCACTTCAGTGGTTTGCGGCGATGACCAATGTGTCGGACTCGACTGGGCCAAGCGTATCGCTCGCGACAGGCTCGGCGCGAACGTCGTACAGCTTCCTGGCAGTCATTCGCCGTTCCTTTCGAGACCCCAGGTGCTTGCTGACGTGTTGTTGCGTATCGGCAACGAGAACTAGCGTCGCCCCGCCGACAACCCAATGCGTCAATCGTCGGGTGTCGTGGACAGCACGCTGTTGATGCGCTAGAGATACCCAAAGTGATAAGCCTGGTCTGACCTGGGTTAGGTCTTAGTCAGCGTGAAGGTTCGGGTGAATGGCGGATCGTCTGAGCCTCCGTACGCGGCACAGCGCGCCGGGATAACGGCGACTGTGCCAGTCATTGTTGTGAGATTGACGGTATATGACTGTGCCTGTGGCATTTCCGTCCTATCCGGACACGTACTTGCAGGGTTCGTCGCCGTGAAGCTCCCTTGACCGTTGTGCACCTGTCTGTCAGTGGCGATTGCCCCACCAAGGATGTCAGGATCACGTTTCTTCCACCCTGCACCAAAGGAGATGTTGGCGCAGCCAGGGCCGCAGGAAGTGATTGTCCACTCGCCGATTTGACCCTGCGGGGTCTCAACGTCATAGGTGCCGTTCGGCGGGTCTGCGAAAGCGGTCCCTGCAGTGACGAGCAACAGCGGCGCTAAGGCCCCGAATCCGACGGCGGTGCGAATGCTTATGCGGGCGAATGATTCGCGATGCGCGTAAGTGCTCATGATTCTGGAAATGCCTGTGCCGCTGGATCGTTCATCGCGTCATGGCCCTCCGGTGCAATCGCCACCACGTCGTCAAAGCACGACAGGATCGAGTCATTACTGGTGTGTACCAGCGAATAGCCCACGGGCGACGGTACCGGCATCGGCCAGTGCATGGCCTGGCACATCTCCTCACCAGTGATGGCGGTTGCCGTTGGCGCGCAACAGATAGCGGCAACGACTACCGCAGCAGGACCAAGAATCTTCATCAGATATTGGACCCGTAGTTGACCTGGTTCCGTGGACAGAGTTCGCCGATCGAGTACTGCCGAAGGAGCGCCGCTTGGAAAAGCTGGTTGCTCCCCTGACTGCTGGACACCGAGTCCGCGATATACCGATCAATTGCGTCGCCTATAAGACCTTGGTCCATGAGTTTGCACGCTCCATGACCGACATCCACCGTGTGCTGAGCGGCGCTGTAACCGACGGAAACGGCGGCGCGAAGAAACGCCTGCTCGTCCGCCGTGTACGCCCCAGCCACGGGGGTACCTGCCACCCACCCCGCCGCCGTAATCGCGGCAGCGGCCACACTAGCGCCCAGTTTCCTCAGCATGTGCGCCCGTACCAGTCAGGTATCTCCGACGCAGGCAGTCGCCCTAGCGATCCGCATTGCTGCTGCTGTTGGGCGGGGGTCAGTTGACCGTTGCCGTTGCCGTAGCCTTCGCCGCAGGGTGCTACGGCACCCGTACTGCCAAACCAGCACAGCGGGTTAGCTTCCGCCGCCGGGGTATCCACCACCCCACCGGCCAGCACTAACGCGCCCACGGCCACTACAGCGCCTAGTTTTCGGGTCATTTCTTGGCCCCCAAGGTTTCCCGGTTTATATTCGTCGTCATCCTTCCTCACGCTGGCTGGTTTTGCCGCCGATTTGGGCCGCTAAACGACGTCTAGGGGCAACGCTGCGCCACGTTCGCCGCCTACCTGGTCGTAACGCGCCCTACCTTGACGCCAGCGCTCGATCGTGCGCGCGGCCGCCCCGGGCGCCTCGTACTTTGTGCTGGTCTTCGACCGAAACGGGATGCCCGACGGCCCGGCCAACCCGGTGACCGAGGACGAGTTGCGTGATGTGGTGTCGCGTTACTGGGTCATCGACGAGATCCGGCCGGCCCGGATTCACGGCAACTTCGACAACAGCAATAGCCCCGAGTTTCCGTTCGCCGACATTCGCGACGAGGGCAACGGCCGCAAATCCGTACCCGCCTGGCTGCTGTCCGCGCACTTGGGCTGATCGGCCAGCGGCGAAAGCCGTTACGTCCCAATGAGTTGGGCGAACGCCTCGAGGTGCTCGCACACCTCGAGTGGGCTGGCATAGATCGCCGCAGCGCCCGCATCCTCCAAGGCCTCGCGGGCGATCCCGCCGCTGAGCACCGCAGCGGCCGGGACGCCCGCGCGTCGGGCCGCACGCACATCCCAGATGGTGTCGCCCAGAAAGATCGCGTTCCCCGGAGCCGCCGCCACGCGTTTTAGCGCAGTGGCGACGATATCCGGATCCGGCTTTGCGCGCTCGGCGTCGGCCGATGACGTCACCGCACTGATGAAGTCTTCGCAGTCGAGCGCGCTGCGCAGTAGCGCCAGCTCTTCCTCGCCGGCAGACGTGGCGAGCACCGAGCGCCAGCCCCGTTCTGAGACGGCCTCGAGCAGTTCCCGTGCACCCGGAAGTGGGCGCACAAGGGGGGCGGAGTCGACAAAGTACTTGGTGTGCAGACGCTTGACGTGTGAGCCGTGCGCATCGGCCAGTGCGTCGCCGAGCAGGACGCGGACGAGTTCGGATCCAGAACGCCCGATCAGACCCAAAATTCGCCAGCACGGCACGTCCTCACCCACATCAAGGAAGGCGTGGTGCCACGCCAGTACGTGGTGGAAGTTGGAGTCGACCAACGTCCCGTCCACGTCGAACAGCACCGCGGGTTGAGCCATTGATGGACCTCCCGGTCGAGTCGGGGCACATGGTGGGTACCCGGCCGATGACCAAATAAAGCAGCCAGTTCCACAGCCGGCACCTGCAACGGCCAACGCGGTTGCACTCGAACAAATTTTGAAAATTTCTCTTGCGGACGGCAACGCGCATACAGAGGTTTCAGATGCAGAGCGAGTGTGGTGTCCACCACTGCCCCGAAGGCTCTGTCCCGGAGCAATCCTTCGACGACTTTGCATCTGTGCTGGCCAAGCACCGTGTACGTGACCGCGCGACCAGCTGAGTCTTTGGCTGATCGCTACGTGGCTGGGATGACGTCAGCAACTGGCCGAGCAAACTCGCGGAAATGCTGCGAGGATTCAGGAGTCCGCCGATGACAGCCGCCTGCCGCACGACCGTGGCGCACACAACGGCGAACACGATCGCATACGATCCTGAGGCCGAGTGGGTGACAAAATGAGCCGCCCGGCGTTACGTCAGCCTCCGGATGAAGAGCGGGTAATGCCAAGCGGCCACAGTGCGCTGCAGGTTGGTGTCACCGACCTCGGTGCGGTTCGTGTGCTCACTCTCGTCGGTGCCCTGAATGCCATCACATACGCGCCGATACGTGACTCCATCGTCAGAGCCGCACTCGATGAACCTGATTCCGTCGTCATCGATGTTACCGAGCTGACCGTGCGAGAAGATCCGGCGTGGGCAGTCTTCACCAGTGCCCGTTGGCAGATCGCCGAATGGCCGAACGTCCCGCTCGCCATGGTCTGCGCGCATGGTCAGGGTCGAAATGCCGCTCAGCGCAACGGCATTACCCGATATGTGCCTATTTACGCGACGCTTGAATCGGCACTTGCTGAGCTGTCCGCCGATGGACTGCACCGGTACCGGCGGCGCTCCCGGGCCTCGCTGCCGTCACAGCGGAGCAGCATTCAGCAAATGCCGTGAATTGACCACGGGGTGGCTGACGGATTGGGCGAGAAACGACTTCATCCACGTAGTGTCCACGGTCGCCACAGAACTGGTCGAAGCCGCCCTTGCCGACACCGATAGAAACTTCGCGCTTCGCCTGGAGACCGACGGATCGACAGTTTCGGTGGCGATACAACACGTGGGCATCGTCAACCCGGTGCACCGAAAGTCGGCCCGGGACAATATCTCCGGCCTCGACCTGGTCGCGGGAAACAGTCGGGCCTGGGGCAACTACACCACCTCGGCCGGCAACACCGTCTGGGCTGTCGTCGGCCCGGAAAACCGCTTCTAAGCGGTACTAGTCATCGCATATCGATCGATCGGCGACGACGGCGGCCCGCTCGAGTCCAACGACACGATTTCGGGCCATAGGTCGGTTCCGGGTTCGAGTCGAGCCAGACAGGGTAATTCAGCGGTTATGAATTCTGGCGATCACAGGCCCGCTGAGGTGCGCAGGCAGGCACAACTACAAGCTGAGCAGGCGCGCACGGCAATGGAGGACCAACGGACGGGCAACGCCGGCGGGCTGAGCGGCTGGGTGGCCGAGCGGGCGGGCGAGTGGGACCTCAGCGGTCCGGACGAGACGGCGCTGCAACGTCAGAAGTTTTTCTGGAATCTGCTGGTGGATTATTGGTTCCGGATGGAGATCGACGGCTGGGAAAACATCGGTAAACCGCCTGCTTTGCTAATCGGCATCCACTCGGGTGCTCCGTTCGTGTGGGACGCCTGGACCGTCGGTCTGCAATGGTGGCGGCGGTTCGGTCAGGAGCGGCCCTTGCACGGCACCGCTCACGATGCGCTGATGGCCATTCCCGGGTTCGGCCGGTACTTCCGGTCAATGGGAGTGTTGCCCGCGGCCCCGGATGCCATCGCGACTGCGCTGGCCGAAGGCCACGATGTGGCGCTGTGGCCGGGCGGTGAAGTCGACTCCCTTCGTCCGTGGAGCGAGCGCGACCAGGCCAACCTGGCAGGGCGCAAGGGCTTCGTGAAGATGGCGGTCCGCGCAGGTGTGCCGATTGTGCCGATCGCGACGGTTGGAGGCGCCGACGCCATGCCGGTCCTGATTCGCGGCGACCGGCTTTCGCGCGCTCTGCGACTGGATCGACTGTTGCGGCTCAAGGTCTTTCCGGTGGCCATTTCCCTGCCTTGGGGGATCGCCCCTGCCGCGCTGCCTCAGCTGCCGCTGCCTGCCAAGATCCGCACGCGCTTCATGCCCGCGGTCGAGATCGACAATGATCCGGATCGGGCCGACGACGACGACTACGTCGATCGCAAGTATCACGAGGTGCAGGACAGCATTCAGCGCGGGATGGACGCGCTGGCACGCAAGCGCGCGTTACCGCTATTCGGTTGACCGGCGGGTGATCCGACTGAGCAAGCGATGGGGCCCGGTCTATGAAAGACCGGGCCCCATCGGCTAGTGAGTTAGTTCTGGTGGGACTGCTGGCGCTTCTCCGCTGCCTCTTCACCGGCCCGAGCTGCCTCGGCCTCGGCTTCCTTCCTGGCGACGTCGCGCTGAGCTGACGCCTTGTCCTGCTGAGCCTCGCCCTCTTTCTCGAGGTCCTTGTTGCCGACAACGCTGCCGACGGCTTCTTTAGCCAGGCCTTTGGCGCCTTCGACTACGCCCTTCGACACCTTCTGCGGGTCCACTCTTGTTGTCGTCCGACATGAAAATCCTCCTCATTGGCTCATGTCAATGAGCTAGTTTTCACGGCCACCGGCCGGGGAACTCGACCGGTGTGGGCGCTTGCCCTGCCCGTCACATGACGCGCACTTGGGTTTTCGCGCCGCTTGTTAGGCATTCCCTTACTCGGCGGGCGGTCAAACTCGCCTCGCGTGCGCCGCGCCCGCGAGGCGACTGCGATCGGCATCTTCCGCACTGGTAGATGGGCTGGCTTGAGTCGTTGTGACGGTGAACACGCCGACACAGACACGGTAGGTGCGGTCGCAGGCGCAGACCGGCGAGGGTCAAGCCGACGTGGCGATGACCGGGGAGGTTCTCGTCGTCGTCGGCGACCGCGCGTACGTCTGAAAAGATATTGGTTGCAACAGGATTCAACAGTGTGCGCTCACCCACTGCGCGGGTCCTCAGCAGCCGGACTTTGGGTGGGCGGACGGGGTCGGCCCGCGCTTTGGCTGCGGAGGCTTGGGCTATACCGAGTCTCGGGACGCACGGCCCGGCGATAAGGCAGGATAGGACCTGCTGTCGTGGGGGATAGCCGGATGGCGTCCTTTCGTGCGAGGAGTTCGATGACGGAGCAGGAGCCGACGAGGGCCAACGGAGCCCGAGCGTTCGCGTCGGACGACCGGAGCCCCGCCGGTGGGCCGAGTCGACCCAACTACACCCGGGTCTTGCTCAAACTCGGTGGCGAGATGTTCGGCGGCGGACAGGTGGGCCTGGATCCCGATGTGGTGGCGCAGGTCGCCCGCCAGATCGCCGAGGTGGTCCGCACCGGCGTGCAGATTGCGGTGGTGATCGGCGGCGGCAACTTCTTCCGCGGCGCTCAGCTGCAGCAGCGCGGAATGGAACGCACCCGATCGGACTACATGGGGATGCTCGGCACCGTGATGAACAGCCTTGCGCTGCAGGACTTCCTCGAGAAGGAGGGCATCGATACCAGGGTGCAAACCGCGATCACCATGGGTCAGGTCGCCGAGCCGTACATCCCGCTGCGTGCTGTCCGCCACCTGGAAAAGGGCCGGGTGGTGATTTTTGGCGCCGGTATGGGGCTGCCGTACTTCTCCACGGACACCACCGCCGCACAGCGGGCGTTGGAGATCGGTGCCGATGTGGTCTTAATGGCCAAGGCGGTCGATGGGGTGTTTGCCGAAGACCCGCGGGTGAACCCGAGGGCTGAGCTGTTCGCGGCCATCACGCACCGGGAAGTGATCGACCGCGGGCTGCAGGTGGCCGACGCCACCGCATTCAGCCTGTGCATGGACAATCGCATGCCGATTCTGGTTTTCAACCTGCTGACCGACGGCAATATCGCTCGGGCCGTCGCGGGTGAGAAAATCGGAACGCTGGTCATAACGTGAAGGGAGGCGCGGCGCAGAAATGATTGACGAGACTCTCTTCGACGCCGAAGAGAAAATGGAAAAGGCCGTATCGGTGAGTCGCGACGATCTGTCGACCATCCGGACCGGCCGGGCCAACCCCAGCATGTTCAACCGCATCGTCATCGACTACTACGGTTCGGCCACCCCGATCACCCAGCTGGCCAGCATCAACGTCCCTGAGGCGCGGCTGGTGGTCATCAAGCCGTACGAGGCCGGTCAGCTCGGAAACATCGAGGCTGCGATCCGTAACTCAGATCTGGGTGTGAACCCCACCAACGACGGCACGCTGATCCGGGTGGCGGTACCGCAGCTGACCGAGGAACGTCGTCGCGAGTTGGTCAAGCAGGCCAAAGCCAAGGGTGAAGACGCCAAGGTGTCGGTGCGCAACATCCGCCGCAAGGCGATGGAGGAATTGCACCGGATTCGCAAAGACGGCGAAGCCGGCGAGGACGAGGTCTCGCGCGCCGAGAAGGACCTGGACAAGTCAACCCAGCAGTACGTGACCCAGATCGAGGACCTGGTCAAGCACAAGGAAGGCGAGTTGCTGGAGGTCTAACGGCCGCTCAGCAGACGACGTCCGTGGCAGAGACTGACACCCCCGCAGACACCCCGGCAGAGGGCTCGGTGGCCGTGCCTCCGCAAAAGAAGTCGCGGGCAGGCCGCAATCTTCCGGCGGCGATCGCTGTGGGCGCCACCATCGGTCTCACCATCGTCGCGATCCTGATCTGGGACCGCTACCTGTGGGTATTCCTGCTCGCGGCGGCCATGCCATTGGCGACTCACGAGGTGGTCCGGCGGCTGCGCGAGGCCGGTCATGTCATACCGGTCATCCCACTTCTGGCCGGCGGTCAACTCATGATCTGGCTGGCCTGGTACTTCCATGCGGTGGGCGCGCTGGCGGGCTTCGGCGTGACCGCTGTGGTCTGCATGTTCTGGAGGCTGGCGCTTGGCGCCACATCAGCGCCGCAGGGCTCGGCTGATTCGCCGTCGGGGAATTACCTGCGCGATGTCGCGGCCACCGTCTTTCTGGCGGCCTGGGTGCCGCTGTTCGGGTCGTTCAGTGTGTTGCTGGCCTATCCGCCGAATGGTTCCGGCCAGGTGTTCTGCCTGATGTTCGGCGTCGTCGCTTCCGACGTAGGCGGTTATGCGGTCGGTGTGCTGTTCGGCAAGCACCCGATGGTTCCGTCGATCAGCCCCAACAAGTCGTGGGAGGGACTGGCCGGTTCACTGTTGTTCGGGATCACGGCGGTGACGTTGACCGCGACCCTGCTGGCCGACAAGCCGGTGTGGATCGGCCTGCTGCTCGGCCTGACGATCGTGGCCACCGCGACTCTCGGTGACCTGGTGGAGTCGCAAGTCAAGCGCGACCTGGGCATCAAGGACATGGGTCGCATCCTGCCCGGCCACGGCGGGCTGATGGACCGGCTGGATGGAGCGCTGCCGTCGGCGGTCGCCACCTGGACCGTCCTCACCCTGTTGCCCTAAGGTTCGCAGCGCATGAAGCAACAACTGGTCTTCGAGGCACCACGCCGCGCGCTGCCACCTCGTCATCTGGCTGACCTCGACGATGCCGGGCGAGTCGAGGCCGTCGCGGCGCTGGGCTTGCCTCCGTTTCGCGCCAAACAGCTGGCGCATCAGTACTACGACCGCCTGATCGCCGACCCACAGCAGATGACCGATCTGCCGGCCGCGGCCCGCGGTCAGGTGGCGGAGGCGCTGTTCCCGAAGCTGCTGACGGCGGCCCGCGAGGTCACGTGCGATGCCGGCCAGACCCGCAAGTCGGTATGGCGGGCCATCGACGGCACGACCTTCGAGTCGGTGCTGATGCGCTACCCGCAGCGCAACACGGTGTGCATCTCGTCGCAAGCCGGCTGTGGCATGGCGTGCCCGTTCTGCGCTACCGGGCAGGGCGGTCTGACCCGTAACCTGTCGACCGCGGAGATCCTCGAACAGGTGCGCGCCGCGGCGGCGGCGCTGCGCGACGAGTGGGGCGACAGGTTGTCCAACATCGTCTTCATGGGCATGGGCGAGCCGCTCGCCAACTACGCCAGGGTGCTGGCGGCGGTGCGCCGCATCACCGAGCAGTCACCGAACGGTTTCGGCATCTCGGCGAGGTCGGTGACGGTGTCGACCGTCGGCCTGGCCCCGGCCATCCGCAAACTCGCCGACGAGGGACTCGGGGTGACGTTGGCGTTGTCGCTGCACGCCCCCGACGACGAACTACGCGACACCCTGGTGCCGGTCAACAATCGGTGGAAGATCGGCGAGGCGCTGGATGCCGCCCACTATTACGCCGAGCAGACCGGCCGACGGGTGTCGGTGGAATACGCGTTGATCCGCGACGTCAACGACCAGCCCTGGCGGGCGGACCTGCTGGGCAAGCGACTGCACCGCGCGCTGGGCCCGCTCGTGCACGTGAATCTGATTCCGCTGAACCCGACGCCGGGCAGCGATTGGGATGCCAGCCCGAAAGCCGTTGAGCGGGAGTTCGTTCGACGGGTCCGCGCAGCCGGCGTGACGTGCACCGTGCGCGATACCCGCGGGCGCGAGATCGCCGCCGCGTGCGGTCAGCTCGCCGCTGAGTTGCCTACCTGAGCCAGCCGCGCCGGCGGCCCCACCAGTCGCGCACCAGGAAAAAGACGCCCAACAGTGCGAAGCCGATCACCCACAGGTCTTCGACGTGGCCGACGTGGTTGCCGCGCAGGAAGGCCACCAGCAGACCGATGCTCAGCAGGCCGGTGATGTGCCAGTTGCGGTAGTTGATCTTGCTCCAGCCCCAGTTCGCGGACGGCACGTCAGCGATGTCGACCCCGCTGGAACGCTCCACCTCGGTACTGGCCACGGCAAACTCCTCGGGTTGGGATCGATATGCCTGCACATTCTGGCATATCGGGATTCGTCGGGCGCGCCGGTCGCGCGGCACAATGAGGGGGTGTCCAATCATGTCGATGACGACGCCGAAAGTGCGGCTGGCCGCACACTCGGCGACGAACGCGCGGCTGGCCGCACACTCGACGGTCGGCGGCGGGTCCTGGTGCTGGGTAGTACCGGCTCGATCGGCACCCAAGCGCTCGAGGTCATCGCCGCCAACCCCGACCGCTTCGAGCTGGTGGGGCTGGCCGCCGGGGGTGGTCACCCGGACCTGCTGGCACAGCAGCGCGCCCAAACCGGGGTGACCAACCTCGCCGTCGCCGACGAGTGCGCTGCGCAGGTCATCGGCGACGTCACGTACCACGGACCCGACGCGGCGACCCGGCTGATCGAGAACACCGAGGCCGACGTCGTGCTCAACGCGCTGGTCGGCGCCCTGGGCCTGCAACCCACGCTGACCGCGCTGGCCTCTGGGGCCCGGCTGGCCCTGGCGAACAAGGAATCGCTGATCGCCGGCGGCCCGCTGGTGCTGGCGGCCGCGGAGCCCGGGCAGATCGTGCCGGTCGACTCCGAACACTCCGCGCTGGCGCAGTGCCTGCGCGGCGGCAGCGCCGACGAGGTCGCCAAGCTGGTGCTCACCGCCTCCGGCGGGCCCTTCCGCGGCTGGCCGGCCGCCGACCTCGAGCACATCACTCCCGAGCAGGCCGGCGTCCATCCGACCTGGTCGATGGGGCCGATGAACACCTTGAACTCGGCGTCGCTGGTCAACAAGGGCCTCGAGCTCATCGAAGCCCACCTGTTGTTCGGCATTCCCTACGACCGCATCGACGTCGTCGTGCACCCGCAGTCGATCGTGCACTCGATGGTCACGTTCACCGACGGCTCGACGATCGCGCAGGCCAGCCCACCCGACATGAAACTGCCGATCGCGCTGGCACTCGGCTGGCCGAATCGAGTGCCCGCCGCTGCCGCGGCCTGCGACTTCTCCACCGCCTCGACCTGGGACTTCGAGCCGCTGGACAACCAGGTTTTTCCCGCCGTCGCGCTCGCCCGGCAAGCGGGCGAGACGGGTGGTTGCATGACTGCCGTCTACAACGCCGCCAACGAAGAGGCCGCCGAAGCGTTCCTGGCAGGGCGGATCGGTTTCCCGGCCATCGTGCGAACAATCGCCGACGTGCTGAGCGCCGCCGACCAGTGGGCCGCAGAACCCGCTACCGTGGAAGAGGTACTCGACGCGCAGCGCTGGGCCCGTGAACACGCCCGGCATGCGGTCACACAGGAGGTTCTACCGACTCGATGATGTTCGTTATCGGCATTTTGCTGTTCGCGCTCGCCATCCTGATTTCGGTGGCGTTGCATGAATGCGGCCACATGTGGGCCGCGCTGCGCACCGGGATGAAGGTGCGCCGCTACTTCGTGGGCTTCGGCCCGACCCTGTGGTCGACCCGCCGCGGTGAAACCGAATACGGGCTCAAAGCCATCCCGGCCGGTGGCTTCTGCGATATCGCGGGCATGACGTCGGTGGAAGAACTGCAGCCAGACGAGCGTGACCGCGCGATGTACAAGCAGAAGACGTGGAAGCGCGTCGCGGTGCTATTCGCCGGGCCGGGCATGAACTTCGTCATCGGCTTGGTGCTGATCTATGCCATCGCGGTGATCTGGGGCCTGCCGAATCTGCATCCCACCGCGGTCATCGGCCAAACATCTTGTGCAGCAGCAGAAATCAAGCAGGGCGACTTCGAGAAGTGCACGGGTGACGGGCCGGCGGCGGCCGCCGGGATCCGGGCCGGCGATGTGGTGCTCAAGGTCGGTGACACCCCGGTGACCGACTTCTCCGACATGGCGGTCGCAGTGCAGAAGCTGCACGGCACCGTTCCGATCGTGATCAAGCGCGACGGCCAGACGATGACCAAATACGTCGACATCGCTCAGCGGCAGCGCTGGGTCAGCGACGGTAAGAGCGCGAAGCCGGCGAACATCGGTGTGATGGGCGTCGTCGGCACACCGTCCGGGCCGACCCACTACAACCCGATCAGCGCCGTGCCGGCCACCTTCACCTTCACCGGCAATCTGACTGTGCTGCTGGGCAAGTCGCTGGTCGCGATTCCCACCAAGGTCGGTGCGCTGGTCCACGCGATCGGCGGCGGGCAGCGTTCCCTGGACACGCCGATCAGCGTCGTCGGAGCGAGCATCATCGGCGGAGACACCGTAGACCACGGCGTCTGGATGGCGTTCTGGTTGTTCTTGGCGCAGCTGAATTTCATCTTGGGCGTCATCAACCTGGTGCCGCTGCTGCCGTTCGACGGCGGGCACATCGCCATCGCGCTGTACGAGAAGCTACGCAACATCGTTCGTGCGGCCCGCGGCAAAGTCGCTGCGGCGCCGGTGAACTACCTCAAACTGATGCCCGCAACCTACGTAGTGTTGGTTCTGGTGGTCGGTTACATGCTGTTGACGGTGACCGCCGATGTGGTCAACCCGATCCGGCTGTTCCAGTAGCGCGCGGGCGTGAGCCCGGAGCGACACCGAGAAGGAAAGCGAGAGAAGGCAAACAGTGACCACAGGTCTGGGTATGCCGGCGGCCCCGGCGCCCACGCTGGCGCCGCGCCGCAAGACGCGCCAGCTGATGGTCCGCGACGTCGGTGTCGGTAGCGACAGCCCGATTTCGGTGCAGTCGATGTGCACCACCAAAACCCATGACGTGAACTCAACTTTGCAGCAGATCGCCGAATTGACCGCGACCGGCTGCGACATCGTCCGAGTCGCCTGTCCTCGCCAGGAAGACGCCGACGCGCTGGCCGCGATCGCCACGAAAAGCCAGATCCCCGTCATCGCCGATATCCACTTCCAGCCGAAGTACATCTTCGCCGCGATCGACGCCGGCTGCGCCGCGGTGCGGGTAAACCCCGGCAACATCAAGGAATTCGACGGCCGGGTCGGTGAGGTCGCCAAAGCCGCTGGCGCCGCGGGCATTCCGATCCGGATCGGCGTCAATGCCGGCTCGCTGGACAAGCGGTTCATGGAGAAGTACGGCAAGGCAACACCCGAGGCGCTGGTCGAGTCGGCGCTGTGGGAGGCCTCGCTGTTCGAGGACCACGGCTTCGGCAACATCAAGATCAGCGTCAAGCACAACGACCCGGTGGTGATGGTCGCGGCCTACGAGCAGCTCGCCGCGCGCTGTGACTATCCACTGCACCTCGGCGTCACCGAGGCCGGCCCGGCCTTCCAGGGCACCATCAAGTCCGCGGTCGCGTTCGGTGCCCTGCTGTCCCGGGGGATCGGCGACACCATTCGGGTGTCGCTGTCGGCGCCACCGGTCGAGGAAGTCAAGGTCGGCACTCAGATCCTCGAGTCGCTGAACCTCCGGCCGCGTGGACTGGAGATCGTGTCCTGTCCGTCGTGCGGTCGTGCTCAGGTCGACGTTTACCGCCTGGCCAACGAAGTCACCGCCGGTCTGGACGGACTCGATGTGCCGCTGCGGGTGGCCGTCATGGGCTGCGTGGTCAACGGGCCGGGGGAGGCGCGCGAGGCCGACCTCGGCGTCGCCTCGGGTAACGGCAAGGGCCAGATCTTCGTCCGCGGTGAAGTGATCAAGACCGTGCCCGAGGCCCAGATCGTCGAGACGCTGATCGAAGAGGCAATGCGATTGGCCGCCGAGCTGGATACCGGACCAACGGCAAGCGGCTCGCCGGTTGTGACCGTAAGCTGACAGTGGTCTAATCGGGCCGAGTATCCGTCTCAGAAAGAGTCAGTATGTCGGCTCCGCCCATCCGCCGCATGGTGAGCGAGCGACGGGTGTCGGTAGTGCGCGACGGCGCTTCGGTCCGCCGCGTTTTCGACGATGACCCGGTCGGCTCGTGCATGGTCGCTGCACGGGTGGCCGATCATGGCTTGGACTCCAACTCGATTGGCGGAGAGTTGTGGACGCGCCGCGGACCTGAGGAGTCGTTGTGCTACGCCGGCGCCAACCTGATTCCGCTGCGCGGTCGACTCGACGACATGTACGCGTTCGCCGATGCGGCGCTGACCGCCTCGCGACGATGCTCGTCACTCGTCGGCCGGGCCGAGCTGGTGATGCCGATGTGGCAGCGACTCGAGCCGGCCTGGGGCCCGGCGCGCGATGTGCGTGAGCGTCAGCCGTTGATGTCGCTGACCGCGATGCCGACCTGTGCGATCGACCCGGGTGTGCGCCAGGTCAAGCCCGACGAGCTCGACACCTACCTGGTGGCGGCCATCGATATGTTCATCGGCGAGGTGGGTGTCGACCCACGACTCGGTGACGGCGGCCGGGGTTACCGGCGACGGGTCGCGAGTCTGATCGCTGCCGGCCGGGCATGGGCCCGCTTCGAGAACGGCGAGGTGGTCTTCAAGGCGGAGGTGGGATCGCAATCGCCGACGGTCAGCCAGATCCAGGGGGTCTGGGTGCATCCGGAGTGGCGTGGCCGAGGCCTGGGGACGGCGGGGACGGCGACGCTGGCCGCGGTGGTTGTCGGCACCGGGCGTATTGCCAGCCTGTACGTCAACGACTTCAACACGGTCGCGAAGGCTACCTACGACCGAATCGGCTTCGTCGAGGTCGGCACCTTCGCCACCGTCCTGCTGGACTGACCGGCACGCCCGTACGCCGAGATCGACGTGGACGCGATGTCTACTCGCACCTTCAGCGCGCTCTGGTCGATGTCGGTGCAAATACGCCGATGGCCACCCGGGTAACAGTTCTGTTTCGGTGTGCCGCCGCCCGACCCGGCCTTTTGTTCTTAACATCAGCCACAATGGCAACAAAAATCACAGTGGCATCAGCTGCCACATTCGGTGTCGTGGTTCTGCTCACTACGTCCGCCGTCTCAGCGTGTACTCCTCGGCCCGAAGGGCCCGCGCCGGCGGCCGAGCGGTTCTTCGCTGCGTTAGCCACCGGCGACACCGCGGCGGCGGCCGAGCTCAGCGACAATCCCAGCGATGCGCGCGAAGCGCTCAACGCGGCGTGGGCCGGCCTGCAGGCCACCCACTTGGACACCCAGGTCCTCGGCTCGAAGTACACCGACGACACCGGCTCGGTGAGCTACCGCTACACCTGGCATCTGCCGAAGAACCGAACCTGGACCTACGATGGCAAGCTGAAAATGGCCCGCTACGAAGGTCATTGGCAGATTCGCTGGAACAGCACCGACCTACACCCTCGCCTCGGCGAGCACCAGACGCTGGCGTTGCGGGCCGACGCCCCGAAACGGGCATCGGTGAACGAAGTGGGCGGCACCGACGTGCTGGCACCCGGTTACCTCTATCACTACACGCTGGATGCTTCCAAGGCCGGCGCCTTCCTGATCAGCACCGCGCGATCCGTGATCGACGTGCTGCACCCGCTTGACGACGCCCTCAACGACCCCCAGCGGCTGGCCGAGCAGGCCAGTGGCACCGGCAAACCGGTGGATCTGATCACGCTGCGCGTCGACGACAACAACAGGATCGCCCCGGCGCTCAGCACGCTGCCCGGTGTGGTGATCACCCCGCAGGCCGAGCTGCTGCCGACCGACTACCACTTCGCCCCGGCCCTGATCGGTCAGGTGAAGAAGGCGGTGATCGATCAACTCGACGGCCAGGCGGGCTGGCGGGTGGTCAGCACCAACCAGAACAACGTCGATCTGGCGGTGCTGCACGAGGTCGAGCCGGCGCCGGCGCCGTCGGTGTCGATCAGCCTGGACCGGGCCGTGCAGAACGCCGCTCAGCACGCAGTGGACAACCAGGGTCGCCAGGCGATGATCGTCGTGATCAAACCGTCGACGGGCGAGATCCTCGCCGTCGCGCAGAATTCCGCGGCAGACGCGGTGGGCCCGCTCGCCACCACCGGCCTCTACCCGCCGGGGTCGACGTTCAAGATGGTCACCGCGGGTGCGGCCCTCGAGCGTGACATGGCAAGTCCCAATACGCTTTTGGCCTGCCCCGGGCATCTCGAAGTCGGACAGCGCGTCATCCCCAACTACGGCGGATTCGACTTGGGCACGGTACCGATGTCGCGGGCGTTCGCCAGTTCGTGCAACACCACGTTCGCCGAACTGGCCAGCCAGATGCCGCCGCGTGGCTTGACACAGGCCGCCAACCAGTACGGCATGGGGCTGGACTACCAGGTCGACGGCATCAGCACGGTCACCGGATCGGTGCCTCCGACAGTCGATTTGGCCGAGCGCACCGAGGATGGCTTCGGCCAGGGCAAGGTGTTGGCCTCACCGTTCGGGATGGCGATGGTCGCGGCGACCGTGGCGGCCGGAAAGACGCCGGTGCCCAAGCTCATCGAGGGACGGCCGACCGAGATCACCGGCGACACGACACCGATCAGCGAGAAGATGATCGAAGGTCTGCGCCCGATGATGCGGTTGGTGGTCACCAACGGCACCGGTAAGGAGATCGCCGGCTGCGGCGAGGTGTACGGCAAGACCGGTGAGGCCGAGTTCCCCGGCGGTTCGCATTCCTGGTTCGCGGGTTACCGCGGCGATCTGGCCTTCGCGTCGCTGATCGTCGGGGGAGGCAGCTCCGAGTATGCGGTGCGGATGACCAAGTTCATGTTCGAATCGATGCCCGCCGACTACCTGGCCTGAAGGCCGTTCGGCAGCAATGGTTCAGACAAAGACAAGCCTGTCACCCGGCCGCGAGGGGCGACCGGGTGACAGGATTTTTTCGCCGAGCAAGCGGACTCCGGGGGCTCCGGGATACACCACTGCTGGCCCGACGTTTGGCGTCTGAACCGGTGGGGACAGTTGCCCCCCACCCCCACCGATCCAGACAGCCACCTCTTCTACAGAGGTGGATTACACTCGGCGCAGACTCAGCCGAACGGCGTGCCCGTCAGGATGTCGATCAGCGGGGTCAGCACGTAAGTCGAGTCCTGTCGGGGTCAGCAGACCGAAGTCCAGGCCGGTGGCGAGGTAGCCGAGGGCGCTGTCCGGAACAAGGTACGCGCCGCCGCTGTCGAGTAGGGTGCCCGTGACTCCGGCTGTCGTCTGCTCGTAGAACGCGCTGGGGTCGATCGCGTTGATCAGGTTCTCCAGCCCGTGGTCACCGGCGTTCGCTTCGAAGGCGGCGACGTCGGTAGTGAACGCCTCGTAGCCGGCGAGGTTCGACTGAGCGTCCGACACGTCAAGAGTGCTGTTCGCGATGCCCTGGGTGCCCAAGGAGCCGAACAGCATGTCGTACGCG
Source organism: uncultured Actinomycetota bacterium (assembly GCA_963815995.1). GTDB lineage: Bacteria > Actinomycetota > Actinomycetes > Mycobacteriales > Mycobacteriaceae > Mycobacterium. Next base: position 261,067 of record CAWFIR010000011.1, on the reverse strand, counting down.
TCATTCGGCAGGACCGTGTCGCCGGCGGTGGCGACGCCGGGGGTGTCGAAGTAAATGTCGACGACCGGGCGTGGCGTGGGCGGTGCCCATGCCAATGAACGCGGCGCAAGCGGCGCCTGCCGCCAGACCGATCGCGGTAGAATGCTTGTGACTCATGTGCGAGCCTCCAATCTCGGTTTCTCTCGATGTGGATGGTGGGGTTGCCGCCCTCACCGCCGTTGGCTCGCACATGAGTCCTAATCTCCCCCTCATGGCGGACGAGCCGTCCGACGGGTCGAAGCATATAACAGGTTGAGTACGGTGTTAAGCAAATTTCTAATAAAAAACTCAGGCGAACCTCTAACCACGTTAAGTGTCCTCTTAGGTGCAGTTCGAGGGTTGTTCTAACGTTAAGCAGCTAAGCAATTCGCGTGTCAGCCGGCGAGCCGGATCTCCGAACCGGATCTTGGCGCCGAAAGCAGCAGCTAGGCGCCTTGTGTGTCGAGGGAGTGGGTCGGGCCGAGTCGGAGCCGGCGACGCTCGAACGACTCTGGCCATTCGTCCGCGTTATCACACATATGTTGAAAAAGTCCGGAAAATCAGACTTTAAATCCGGACTATCTGAACGGTCTGTCTGAGAAGCGCCAACATTGGTTTTGACAGTCTGTTCTATAACGTCGATTTAATAAACAAGATCGCGTAATTCATCGCCATTAAATAGTAATGGCTTAATTCGAATGCTTCTGGAGCACCGGTATAAGCTTCGGGCGATTTCCATACTTTTAGGATCAACTGACCCCTCCGGGCGGGGCGCTCGTCCGGGTCTGCGCTCGCACGTGACGGGTAGATTGATATCGCCATGACGCGTCCTGATGAACTGTCCGAACTGCGGGTATCCGATGCCGACCGCAACGGCACGCTGCGCCGCTTGCACAATGCGGTTGCGCTCGGCTTGATCGACATCACCGAGTTCGAGGAACGGTCGACCCACGTCTCCTACGCGCGGACCCGCAACGAGCTGGACCGCCTCGTGGGTGACCTGCCCGGGCCGGGGGCGATCGTCACCTCCGCCGCCGACCGGGTCGAGCTGCGCGGCTGGGCCGGCTCACTCAAACGCCATGGAGAATGGACAGTGCCCACCCGGTTGGCGCTGGTACGGCGAATGGGCTCGGTCGAGCTGGATCTGGTGAAAGCCAGGTTCGCCGGGCCGGTGGTCGTCATCGAACTCGACATGCGGTTCGGCTCGGTCGAGATTCGATTGCCCGACGGCGCGAGCGCGTCCATCGACGACGTCGAGGTCTATGGCGGCAGCGCCAGCGACCGGCGGAAGATCGCACCGGCTGAGGGCGCCCCGCACGTGGTGTTGACCGGCCGGGTGGTGTGCGGCTCGGTCAAGATCAAAGGCCCGCGCCGGTCGCTGGTGCGCCGCCGTGGCCGTGCCTGACCCCGCCGGATGCGGATACCCTGACACCATGCCTGTTCGTTCTGCACTGTCGGCCGGCGCGGTCTCGCCAACGCTGCCGGTGCCCAAGTCGATCCCACGGCCGGAATACGTCGGCAAGCCGACGGCTCGGGAGGGCACCGAGCCATGGGTGCAGACGCCCGAGGTGATCGAGAAGATGCGGGTTGCCGGGAAAATCGCTGCCAGTGCGCTCGCCGAGGCGGGCAAGGCCGTCGCGCCCGGCGTGACGACCGATGCGCTGGACCGCATCGCTCACGACTACATGGTCGACCACGGCGCCTATCCATCGACGTTGGGCTACAAGGGTTATCCCAAGTCGTGCTGCACGTCGCTGAACGAAGTCATCTGCCACGGCATCCCCGACTCGACGGTGATCGAAGACGGTGACATCGTCAACATCGACGTCACCGCATACATCGACGGTGTGCACGGCGACACCAACGCGACCTTTCTGGCCGGCGACGTCTCCGAGGAGCACCGCCTGCTCGTCGAGCGGACTCACGAGGCGACGATGCGGGCGATCAAAGCCGTCAAGCCGGGCCGTGCGCTGTCGGTGGTCGGCCGCGTTATCGAGTCGTACGCAAACCGGTTCGGCTACAACGTGGTTCGCGACTTCACCGGCCACGGCATCGGTACGACCTTTCATAATGGGTTGGTCGTACTGCACTACGACGAGCCTGCCGTCACCACCATCCTCGAGCCGGGAATGACATTCACCATCGAACCGATGATCAACCTCGGAGCGCTGGACTACGAAATCTGGGACGACGACTGGACGGTGGTCACCAAAGACCGCAAGTGGACCGCGCAATTCGAGCACACCTTGCTGGTCACCGACTCCGGCGCGGAAATCCTCACGTGGGCGTGATAACCGGCCCGTGAGTGGCGCGCTGCTGGTCGCAGGCACCACATCCGACGCGGGCAAATCGATGGTGGTCGCCGGGCTCTGCCGGTTGCTGGCGCGCAAAGGAATTCGCGTTGCGCCGTTCAAGGCGCAGAACATGTCCAACAACTCCGCGGTGACCGTCGAGGGCGGCGAGATCGGCCGCGCCCAGGCGATGCAGGCCCGCGCCGCCGGCTTGGCGCCCAGCGTGCGGTTCAACCCGATTCTGCTCAAACCCGGCAGCGACATGACCTCGCAGCTGGTGATCAGGGGACAGGTCGCGGGGGTGGCCACCGCCGCGGAGTACTGGTCGGATCGCAACAAACTACTGGCGGTTGTGCAAGACGAATTAGCGCAATTACGAACCGAATTCGATGCGGTGATCTGCGAGGGCGCCGGTTCTCCAGCGGAGATCAACTTGCGTGCAACGGATTTGGTGAACATGGGTCTGGCCCGCGCCGCAAATCTGCCGGTGGTCATCGTCGGCGACATCGATCGCGGTGGGCTGCTCGCGCACCTGTACGGGACGGTGGCCGTGCTTGACGCGCAAGATCAGGCGCTGATCGCCGGATTCATCGTGAACAAGTTCCGCGGTGACGTCTCGCTGCTGGAACCCGGGCTGCGCCAACTCGCCGAACTCAGCGGCCGTCCCACCTACGGGGTGCTGCCTTACACCGACGACCTGTGGCTCGACACCGAGGACGCGGTCCCGGTATTGGCGCACCGCGTACTGGGCACACCGAGACCGCCTCGCGGCGACCAGTGGCTTCGGATCGCGGTGCTGCGGTTGCCGCGGATCTCCAACTCCACCGACGTCGAGGCGCTGGCCTGCGAACCCGGCGTGCTGGTGCGCTGGGTCGCCGAACCCGCCGACTTGGCCGATACCGACGTGATCGTGCTGCCGGGTACCAAATCCACCGTCGCCGACTTGGGCTGGATGCGTGAGCGGGGCCTGGACCAGGCCATTCGCACGCACGCCGACTCGGGTCGGACCGTGCTGGGCATTTGTGGTGGCTTCCAGATGCTGTGCCGGTCGATCGACGACACGGTCGAAAGCCGGTCGGGCCGGGTCGAGGCGATGGGGATGCTGGACGCCGACATCGTGTTCGCGCCCGACAAGGTGCTGCGCCGCCGGCAGGGATCGCTGCACGGCTACGAGATCCACAACGGGCGGGTGGCCCGCTGCTCGGAGGCCGCCTGGTTCGAGGTGGACGGATCGCCGGAGGGGTATCAGCGCGGCAACGTATTCGGGACGCATTGGCACGGCCTGTTGGACAACGACGACTTCCGAAGGCAGTGGTTGACCCTCGCCGCGGCCGCAGCGGGCCGGCACGGATTCGTCGTTGCCGACGACGTGAATGTGGTTGCGCGGCGGGATGCTCAGCTCGATCGGATGTCCGATCTGTTGGATGCCCACCTCGACATCGATGCCATTGCCGGACTGCTCGACGCCGGGCCGCCGCGGCGTCCGACGATCGTTTCCGCGCTGCGCTGACCACAGCGGTTGTCGGTGTTCAGCGCGATGTTGCCAGGACATTTCCAATTTCCACACAGCTAACGATCCGCACGAAAACGGCCCGCGCGCGGGGCAATTGACTGTAATTTGCTGTGGTGCCTTCGACGATGATGACTACCGTCGACGGGTTTCCCATCCAGGTCTGCGACACCGGTCCGGAGAAGGGCTCCGTCGTGGTGCTCTTGTGTGCGGCCCAGCGGGCACTCACCGCGTATGAGGCGGTGTGCGAGCGTTTGCACACCGCATCGTTGCGCACGATTGTGGTCGGCCCGGACCCACGCCTGACGGCGAAGTCGGTTGTCGGCGTTCTCGACGTGCTCGACATCAGTTGGGGCGTGCTGGTCGGCGACCGCGACGGCGCCGAGCTGGCGTGGGAACTGGCCGCGACGCGGCTGGACCGGTTCACCGGCCTGGTAGTCATCGACCGTGGTCACCCGCGGGTCGCCGACCCCGCCGGCGTCGTCCGCGACGACCACTGCCCACCGGTCGAGATCAACACAACCGCGCTGGTCAGCAACTCCGCCGCGCACGCCGTGGCGCAAGCCAGCCAGCGGTTCGTCTACGGCGATTACCGGGTGGTGGAATTGCTCGGACGACGCAATGCGCACGAGTCGACGGCGCAGCTGGCCGCCGAGATCGTCCTGCGCACCAGTACCTGGTGACGGACACGGCCAACGGAATGAGCTTGTCACCAGACGAACTCGAGCGACTCGTCGCCGCCGGTGAAGTCGACACGGTCATCGTCGCGTTCAGCGACATGCTGGGCCGGCTGATGGGCAAGCGGGTGTCGGCGCGGTTCTTCATCGACGAGGTGGCCGAGTCCGGCGCCGAAGCCTGCAACTACCTGTTCGCCGTCGACGTCGAGATGAACACCGTCGAGGGATACGCCATGTCGGGCTGGAACTCCGGATACGGCGACATGGTGATGCGGCCGGACCTGTCGACGTTGCGACGGGCGCCGTGGCTGCCGGGCACGGCGCTGGTGCTCGCCGATTTGATGAGGCACGACGGCAGCCCTATCGAACCCTCTCCGCGCCAGGTCTTGCGGCGCCAGCTGGACCGCTTGAACCAGCGGGGTCTGCGGGCCTACGTCGCCACTGAACTGGAATTCATGGTCTTCGACGACACGTATCGACAGGCCTGGGCCAATGGCTATCGCGAGCTGACACCGGCCAGCGACTACAACCTGGACTACGCGGTGATGGCGTCGAGCCGCCTCGAGCCGCTGTTGCGGGATATCCGCCAGTACATGCAAGGCGCGGGACTGCATTGGGAGGCCGTCAAGGGGGAGTGCAACAAGGGACAGCAAGAGCTCGGGTTCCGCTACGACCAGGCGCTGGTCAGCTGTGACAACCACGGCGTCTACAAGAACGGCGCGAAGGAAATCGCCGACCAGCACGGCAAATCGTTGACGTTCATGGCGAAATACGATGAGCACGAAGGCAACAGCTGCCACATTCACATGTCGCTGAAGTCGGCCGATGGATCCGCGGTGGCCGCGCAGGACGGACAACCGTTCGGTATTTCGCCGACGTTCCGCAGCTTCATCGCCGGCCAGTTGGCCACCTTGCGGGAGCTGACACTGCAGTATGCGCCGAACATCAACTCCTACAAGCGGTTCGCCGATCGCAGCTTCGCGCCCACGGTGGTCGCGTGGGGCATGGACAACCGGACCTGCGCACTGCGTGTCGTCGGTCACGGCGACAACTTGCGGGTGGAATGCCGGGTGCCCGGTGGTGACGTCAACCAGTACCTGGCCGTCGCGGCGCTCATCGCCGGCGGACTGCACGGTATCGAGAACGGCCTGGAGTTGCCGAAACCGTGCTCCGGCAATGCGTATGAGATGGCCGGCGACGTCGAGCGTCTGCCGGGTACGCTGGCCGAAGCTGCGATGCTGTTCGATGCCTCGGCGGTGGCTCGGCAGGCGTTCGGCGACGCAGTGGTTGATCACTACGTCAACTATGCCCGCGTCGAGGTGGACGCGTTCAACGCGGCAGTCACCGATTGGGAGAGGGTTCGCGGGTTTGAGCGGTTCTGACAAGCCTCCGGTCATCGGTCTGACCACCTACCTGAACCGAGCGCAACTGGGCGTCTGGGACGTGCCCGCCAGTTTCCTTCCGGCCGTTTACTTTCAAGGTGTCACCGCCGCCGGTGGGGTGGCCGTGCTGCTGCCGCCGCAGCCGGTGGATCCCGAGATCGCCGACCGTGTTCTCGATGGCCTGGACGGGCTGCTGATCACCGGCGGCAAGGACGTCGATCCCGCTGCCTACGGTCAAGAGCCGCATCCGAGCACAGACCAACCCGGAGAGCAGCGCGACGCCTGGGAGTTCGCGCTGTTGCGCGGCGCGCTCCGGCGGCAGCTTCCGGTGCTGGGCATCTGCCGCGGCGCGCAGGTGCTCAACGTCGCACTGGGCGGGACGCTGCATCAGCACCTGCCCGACGTCATCGGCCACAGCGGACACCGGGCCGGCAACGCGGTATTCAACACGTTGCCGGTGCACACCGTGGCCGGCACGCGGCTGGCCGCGTTGGTCGGCGAATCGGTTGATGCGCAGTGCTATCACCACCAGGCCATCGCCGATCTCGGCGAGGGCCTGGTGGTCAGCGGCTGGGATGCCGATGGTGTGATTGAGGCACTGGAGTTGCCCGGGCAGAGCTTCGTGCTCGCCGTGCAGTGGCATCCGGAGGAGAGTCTGGACGACCTGCGGCTGTTCTCGGCGATCGTCGAGGCGGCCCAGGCCTACGCGAGCGGACGGGTGAGTTGATGACTGTGGACCTGAGTCGACGGCTGGCAGACAAGATTGCCGTTGTGACGGGCGGGGGTGGTGGCATCGGGCTGGCGTCGGCGCGACGTCTCCATGCCGAAGGGGCCACCGTCGTCATCGGCGACATCGACGAGCGGACCGGTGCCGCGGCGGCTGACAAACTGGGCGGACTGTTTGTGCCCGTTGATGTTTCGAATGAAGCGTCGGTCAACAGGCTCTACGACGCCGCGGCCGAGCGCTACGGCTCGATCGACATCGCGGTCAACAACGCCGGCATCTCGCCACCCGATGACGACCTGATCGAGAACACCGAGCTACCGGCGTGGCAGAAGGTGCAAGACGTCAATCTGAAATCGGTGTATCTGTGCTGCCGGGCTGTGCTGCGGCACATGGCGCCGGTAGGGCACGGGTCGATCGTCAATATCGCCTCGTTCGTCGCGGTGATGGGATCGGCGACCTCGCAGATCTCCTACACCGCGTCCAAAGGCGGGGTGTTGGCGATGTCGCGCGAACTCGGTGTGCAGTTCGCCCGACAGGGCATCCGGGTCAACGCGCTGTGCCCCGGGCCGGTGAACACTCCACTGCTGCAAGAGCTTTTCGCCAAGGACCCTGAACGCGCCGCCCGGCGGATGGTGCACGTGCCGATGGGCCGGTTCGGTGAAGCCGACGAAATCGCAGCGGTCGTGGCGTTTTTGGCCAGCGATGACGCATCATTCATCACCGCGGCGACCTACTTGGTCGACGGCGGCATCAGCGCCGCCTATACCACCCCGCTGTAGCGGTCAGGCGACGCGTTCGGCCTGCACCGTCCACTTCTCCTCGATGCGCCCGTAGCGCCAGATCAGCAAGGCGCCGGCCCAGGTGACCACGAACAGGCCGACGATGAGAAAACCAATTGCGTTGAGATCGATGCCGCCCAGCCAGCTCCAGAATCCACTGGTCCAGCCGAACTGCTCGGCCAGCAGTCCGAGTAATTCGACGGTGCCGATGAGCAGCGCGACGACTACCGACAGGCCGGTGATGGTGATGTTGTAGTAGACCTTGCGCACCGGATTCGAAAACGCCCAGCCATAGGCGAAATTCATGAACGAGCCGTCGATGGTGTCGAGCAGGCACATGCCCGCGGTGAACAACACCGGCAGACACAAGATGGCGTACCACGGCAGTCCGGCCGCGGCGCTGGTGCCGGCCAGCACCAGCAGCGCGACTTCGGTCGCGGTGTCAAAGCCCAGGCCGAACAGCAACCCGATCGGATACATATGCCACGACGCGCTAACCGATTTGGTGAAGCGGCCGAGCAGCCGATTGAGCAGTCCGCGATTGTTCAGCTGGGTTTCTAGCTCGTCTTCGTCGTACCGGCCGCGGCGCATCTGCGCGAACACCCGCAGGATGCCCACCAGGATGACCACATTGATGATGGCGATCAGGTACAAGAACACGCCCGAGACGCTGGTGCCGATCAGGCTGGTGTAGTGATGCAGGGCCGAAGAGTCCTGCTCGACGGGCCCGATTACTGCCTTGAGCCCGAATGCGATGAGCAGTGCCAGCCCGAACACCACCGACGAGTGGCCGAGGGAGAAGAAGAAGCCGACGCCAAGCGGCCGCTGCCCGTCGTTCATCAGCTTGCGGGTGGTGTTGTCGATCGCGGCGATGTGGTCGGCGTCGAATGCGTGGCGTAGCCCCAGCGTGTAGGCGGTCAGGCCGATGCCGATACCGAAGGCTTTGTCCCCGATGCTCAAATGCGCCGGCTCGACGACGAGTATCAGTGTGCCCCAACCGATCACATGCAGCGCGATAATGATCGCGAACATCGATCCCAGGCGCAGCCACTCGTCAGGCGTCAAAGCCCCGCGTAGTCGAGAGCGCGACGAGGGTTGCCTGCTGAGTGTGTCAGCGGCCATGTCGCGTCCCATCTGGATATAAACCCCGGCCGCTATCGACGCTAAACCTCCGGTGGGCGTCTTGCAGATGATTCGCAGGAATTCTGCGACTATTTCGCAGGTGGAGACTCGGGCAATCCGGGTACCGTGCCGCGCTTCGGTCAGCGCTGGAAGGTGATCAGCGGGATAGCCATCTCGACCGGGTCGCCGGCTCCATGGAAGCCGATGAGCTGAGCCACTTCCGGCGGCTCGTGGGCGCTGGCCAGCACCGCCGTGTCACCCAGACAGCTGACGACGACGTCGCCGATCCGCGGCAGGTGATCCGGTAACACCGATCCGAACAGCCCAGCCGCGACAGCGTCGGCGCGGCTGCGCACGTCGGCCCGCCCATTCAACAGCTCGCTCCAGGCGGCGATCACGTCGGAAGCCGCGCCCGGCTCGGTGTGCAGGTAGCGGACCCGCGGATCGCCGGCGACGACTCGCACCCCGGCACTCAACCGCGCATCGCCGTCAAGGTCGATCCGCCGGTCTTGCGGCACGTTCAACCCGCCGTGGTCCGCGGTGATCAGCAGTGCGGTATCCGGTGGCAACGCCTCGACCAACCGGGTCAGCAGCGCATCCACGTGGGCCGCGGCGGCGTGCCACTCGGGTGAGGCGACACCGAACAGGTGCGCGGCGGTGTCGAGTGCGGCGGTGTATGCGTAGACCAAACCGGGCGCGGCCCGTAGCTGGTCGACCACGAGCTGGGCGTAATCGTCGTCGTTGGTCGCCGCCACCAACTGGGCACCGCGGTATGCCGCCTCGGTGAGGCCGCTGCCGACGAACGCCGCGGGCAGCACAGCTCGAGCACCGACGCCGGCCCCATGCAGCCGTTCGAACCAGGTTGGGACGGGCTGCCATTGGCTGGCCGGCGGATCGTCGCGCCACCAGATGTGGTTGAGCACCCGATCGGTCCCGGGGAGCTTGACCGTGAAACCCAGAATTCCGTGCCGGCCCGGTGCCACTCCGGTGGCCAGCGACGCCAGGCTGGTGGGGGTGGTGGAGGGGAAGGTGCAGGCAAGTTCGTCAAGCCGGCCGGCGTCACCGGCCAGCACCGACGCCAGCAGCGGTGCGTCGGCGGCAAGTTCCGGCAGCAGGTGCCAGCCCATCCCGTCGACGAGAACGACCACAACGCGTCGCACATCGCCGATCCGCGCGGTCACCCCGAGCGTGTCCACCGCCCCGTCGACGGACAGCAATGCGGCCGCGGTGGGCAGCACATCGCAGATCGAACCGGGCACGACGTCAGTCTGACAGCGCCCGATCCGGTCATTGGGTGCGATCCGACGATCGGCTGCGTGATACTGGACGAATGGCCAGGCCCTCGGCTTTGGATCCGGCCGTCATCGAGCGGATCGGCGAGCTGCTGCGCGCTCATGGGCTGCGCCGGATGGCCTCCCGGATCGCAGTCTTGGCAGTGCTGGAGCCGGTCCACGGTCATCTGTCGGTTGCCGAGATCGATCAGCGGCTGCACGAGTGCCTGCCGGCCGAAGACCAGCCGCCGGACCTGGCGACGATCTACCGCACGGTGATCACCCTGGTCGACCAGGGTGTGTTGCATGCACTGACCCTGGAGAACGGGGTGACCACCTACGGTCTGGCAGCCGACCCGCATCATCACGCGGTGTGCACGCGCTGCGGCTCGATCATCGAAGTGCCCGCGGGCCGACTGGCCTCTGCGCTGCAACATGCGATGGCCGGCAGTTCGTTCACGCTGTCCGAGCGGGCCGGCCTCACTCTGCACGGGCTGTGCCCGCAGTGTCAGGACGACGGAGAAGGGGACGCCGGCCGGCCACGGCGTTAGACGTGCGCCAGCCGCAGATTGGTGGCGTGGAGCTGACCGGTGGTGCTGTCGGCCAGCGCCTGGATCTGATCGGATTGCAACCGGCCGCACAGCCGACCCCAGTGGATCGCAACCTCGTCGCCGGCCGCCACGTCGGGCACCGCGCTGTACCCGTCGGCCCACACGTCGAGCCGGCGTGCCGACGGCTCGGACAGGTGCAACGCGTGTCCGTCCCACGCCAGCCGGCAACACGACACCTCAACGTCGTCGCCGTCGCGGGAAAGTACTGTCCCCCAAGTGATCCGGCAATTATCCAGCACGTTCAACGGGTGCTCGTCGAGTCCGCGGCCCAGCAGCCGCGACCACGGATAGACACCGAACACGTGGAAGCAGTGGTTGGCGGCCGCCTCGCGCGCCAAGTCGGCGGTGAGGTGCCCCCAATAGCGACCCGCCTTCGGACCGATGATGGCGAGCAACTCGTCGACGAAGTTGTCGGGATCGAGCGCGGAACCGATCCCACCCCCGAGCCAGTACGACTCGACTAGCCGGTAGTCCAGGGGATCGCTGATACCGGTCATCTTCGCCAGCACTTGCAGGTAGGGCCACGCGCCGGAAAACTGCGCCGCGGCCAGCCGCACATCCTCGATCGATCCGTCGCGCAGCGTCGCACCCAGCGGGGGCCCGCAAAAGCCCAGTGCGTTGGGGGCATACGCGTAGCGGGCGAACATCTCCGGCCCGCGGTCGTCTCGGGACAGCGCGGCCAACGTCATGCCCGCCCGGGGGATCCCACCAGCTTCACGGCATCGCGATGCATGCGGCCGAAGTTGTAGTAGGCCGCGCATGCTCCCTCGGGTGACACCATGCAGGTGCCGATCGGCGTCTCCGGGGTGCAGGCGGTACCGAAAACCTTGCATTCCCAAGGCTTGAGCACACCTTTGAGCACCTCGCCGCACTGGCACGCCTTGGGGTCGGCGACCCGCACGCCGGGCATCGAGAATCGTAGTTCGGCGTCGAACTCCGCGAAGTCGTCGTGCAGTCGCAACGCGCTCTGCGAGATGAATCCCAGCCCGCGCCATTCGAAGTGCGGACGCAACGCGAACACCGTGCCCATCAGCTTCAGCGCTGCCGGGTTGCCGTTCTCGGGCACCACGCGCTTGTACTGGTTCTCCACCTCGCATCGGCCTTCACGGATCTGTCGTAGCAGCATCGTGACCGCAGCCAGAATGTCCAGTGGTTCAAATCCGGCCACCACCAACGGCTTTCCGTACACCTCGGGCACGAACCGGTACGGCCGGTTGCCCACCACGGTCGAGACGTGTCCGGGGCCGATGAAGCCGGACAGCCGCAGGTCCGGTGATTCCAGGATGGCCTTGATCGGCGGCACGATCGTGACGTGGTTGCAGAACACACTGAAATTTCGCAGGCCGAGGTCGCGGGCGCGAACCAGCGTCACGGCGGTCGACGGGGCCGTGGTCTCGAAGCCGATGGCGAAGAACACCACGTGTTTTCCGGGGTTGTCGACTGCGATCTTGAGTGCGTCGAGGGGTGAGTAGACGAACCGGACGTCGGCGCCGCGTGCCTTGGCGTCCAGCAGACTGCCGGCCGACCCGGGCACCCGCATCATGTCGCCGAAACAGGTGAATATCACGTCGGGTTGGCCGGCCAGCCACATCGCGTCGTCGATACGACCCATCGGGATGACGCAGACCGGACACCCCGGACCGTGGACCAGTTCGACGTTGTCGGGCAGCAGGTGTTCGATGCCGTGCCGGTAAATGGTGTGAGTGTGCCCGCCGCACACCTCCATGAACTTGAAGTGGTCGGAGCCGCTTCCGGCCAACTGCCCGATGGCAGCCAGCAGCTTGCGGGCCGCAGCCGGATCGCGGAATTCGTCAACGAATTTCATCGTCGCCTCCCTTAGACAATCGCCGATGAGTCGAAGGCCTCGACTTCGGTGGTGTAGGCCTCGCCGAGCTTCTTGACGGCGGCCAGGGTCAGCAACGCCTCGGTCTCGTCGATCTTGGCCATCGCGAATCCGACATGGACCAGCACCCAGTCGTCGGGTTCGGGCATGTCGTCCTCCAGCAGCCGCACGCTGATCGTCCGCTGCACCCCGCTGACGTCCACCTTTGCCAAATAGTTTGCGGGATCGGTGATCTCAACGATCCGACCCGGAATTCCAAGACACATAAGCGGTCTCCTCCTCTCAACAGATCCGCGGTAGCGGGTCGCCGACGAGCATGTCGACGATCCGGGTACCGCCGAACCCGGTACGCAGCACCACGCTTTCCGCCGGTTCGGTGACGATTTCCCCCACCTCGGCCGCCTCGCCGCCGAGAGGATGCGAGCGCAGCGCGGCCAGCCCGGCCTCGGCCTCGTCGGGTGCGACGACGGCGACGAACTTGCCCTCGTTGGCGACGTAGAGCGGGTCGATGCCAAGCAGCTCGCACGCGCCATTGACCATGGGCCGCACGGGAAGTCGCTCCTCGTCGAGTAGCACCCCGAGGCCGCAGGCCTGAGCCAATTCGTTGCAGACGGTCCCGACCCCGCCCCGGGTGGCGTCCCGCAGCCAGCGGGTGGATGGCGCGGCCGCGATCAGCAGTTCCACCAGCGGGCTCAAGCTCGCCGTGTCGGAATGGATGTCGGCTTCGATGGCCAGGTCACCCCGGGCCAGCATCACCGCCATGCCGTGATCGCCCATCGAACCCGACAAGAGCACCTTGTCGCCAGGGCGTACCGACGCGGCCGAAAGCTTGCGTCCCGCAGGAACGACACCGGCCCCGGTGGTGGTGACGAACATGCCGTCGGCGGCGCCCCTGGGCACCACCTTGGTGTCGCCGGTGACGATCTGCACACCCGCGTTGGCCGCCGCGGCGGCCATGTCGGCGACGATCTCCTTCAGCTCGGCGATCGGAAAACCCTCCTCCAGCACGAACGCCGCCGAGATCCATGACGGCACCGCGCCGGACATCGCGACGTCGTTACAGGTGCCGTGCACAGCGAGCTCGCCGATGGAGCCACCGGGAAAACGCCTGGGCTGCACCACGAATGAATCGGTGGACATCGCCAGCCGTTCACCGCCGGGCAGTGTGATAACCGCGCTGTCGCCGAGCGACTCCAGCAGTGGATTGCGGAATGCCTCCATGAACACCGCGTCGATCAGCGCGGCCGAAGCCTTGCCGCCCGCCCCGTGCGCCAGGTTCACGTGGTCGTCGAGCAACCGGGGCCGGCGCCTACGGAACGACTTCGATCCGCTCGATCACCTCGCCCTCGGCGAACCGCGGCCCCGACGACAGATATTCGCCAGCTGACTTGCTCATGCGGCCCCCAAACCTCGATCGTCGGACCGTTGCTGGGTGGCCGACCACAGCTGATAGCCCAGCAGCGCTTGCGATTCCTGAATCCGGTGCACGCTTTGCGAGCGAACGATGAAGCAGGCGTCCACATGTGGATTGTTCGTGAAGGCGCCGCCGTCGTATCCGGCGAAACCGACCGTGTACAAACCACGTTGTCGCGCCTCGGCCAGCGCGGCCAGCAGATTGGGCGAATTGCCACTGGTCGACATCGCGATCGCGATGTCACCGGACTTTGCGCGGGCGATCAACTGGCGGGCGAACACCAGCTCGAACCCGACGTCGTTACCGAGGGCGGTCACAATCGCCTGATCGGCGGTCAACGACCAAGCGGGTAGCGGCTTTCCGGCCGGCGGGCGAGAGAACAACGCGGCCAAGGTGGTGGAATCGGTGCAGCTGCCGCCGTTTCCGAAGGTGAACATCCGTCCGCCGGCCGCGAAGCGGCGTGCCATCTCGGTAGCGGCGTGGTCCAGTAGATCGGCGTTGGCTTCCAGGGTGGTGCGCCGCAACGCCACACTCTCGGCGGCTTTTGCCTGCGCCGACGCGGCGAGATCGGCAAGCAGCGATTGTGGGTCGTCCTCCTGTGCATCGATGAACGGATACAGGAAGTTGGTGGGCTCTTCATTCATCAGCGCCGCTCCTCTTCCTCGATGCGACTGATCGCGGTCCCGGCGTGCACCAGAACCAGCTCGCCGGCGACAACCGGGTCGATCAGTGCCGTTGCCACGCTTTCGACGCCGCGCGCGGTGCGCACCGCGGCCATCCCATCGGCCGACGGCGACACCACCTCGCCCAGGCGCCCCTCATCACTGCACGTGACGCAAACTCCCCCGCGAGCGGGAGGTGCCCCCACTTCGGCGCAATCGGGTTTGAGCAGTCCCGAGTGCTCGAAACACACATGGGTGAGTTCCCACAGCAGGTGATAAAACAGCACGAAGCCGCCCGTCGCAGGAACTCGCGGATCGGGGTCATCGAGCCACAGCACGTGATCGGCCGCACCCGCCGTGGGCCGTTCACCGCTGCCGATCCAGATCGTGGTGGCGCCCCAGGCCGGGCTGCGGCGCATCACCGAACGCAGCTCGACGTCAGCGGCACCACCAACCCCGATCACGATGTCGCCGGGCCGAACCGACACCCGCACCAGATCGATCAGGTTCGGCCCGGTCAGGGCAACGGCCGGGAGTGCCCGCTTTCCCATGATCACCGGATGCACGAACTCGACCGCGATGTGCAGAGCATGCGGCTCCCACGACGGTGCGATGGACCACATCGTCGCTCCCGCCGCGAACCGCTTGGCCAGTGTGAAGGCGGCCGCGGCCAGATCGGCGGCCAGCTCGGCGCCGAGCTCGTGATCGATCGCAGTGGTCATCGCAGCTCAGCTTCTTCCAGCGCGGTCAGCACGGAGATCGCGGCCTGACCCAGTGCCAGCCCGCCGTCGTTGGGCGGCACCGCGTGATGGGTCAGGACTTCGAATCCCGCCTGCTGCAGGCGTTGTCGGCACCCCCGCAGTAGTAACACATTCTGGAACACCCCGCCGGTGAGGCCGACCAACCGGACCGGTCCGGCGGTCTTTCGGACCGCCTCGGTGACGGCGACCGCGACCGCTTGGTGGAACTCGGCAGCCAGCACCGCCGGTTGCACCCCTGCGCGCAGGGCCGACACCATCGCCCGCAGCATGCCGGCGGGGTCGATCACCCCGTCCACGCGGACCGCCAGTCTCAGCTCGGGTCCCGCCGTGGCGTCGACGGAATCGGCGAGCGCCTCGAGCTCGATGGCGGCCTGGCCTTCATAGTCGATCCGCTGCCGCACTCCCAGCAGGGATGCGACCGCGTCGAACAGCCGGCCCATGCTCGAGCACGGCACACACCCGGTGCCGGACTCCAGTTGTGAACGGGTGAGCCGCAGTTCGGCCGGCGTTGCGGCAGCGACCGGGGGCAGGTCCGGCGTCCAGTCGATTCCGGCCATCCACAATTGAGACAGCGCCATCCGCCACGGATTGCGCACGGCCGCATCACCGCCCGGCAGCGGAACCGCTAGCAGGTGGCCGACCCGGACGAACCGCTGACTGTCCGGCCCGAGCTTGAGAATCTCGCCGCCCCAGATCGTTTGATCGCAGCCGTAGCCAGTGCCGTCAAACGAAACACCGATCACGGGTTCACCAAGACGTCCGTGCTCGGCCAGCAGCGACACCACATGCGCGTGGTGGTGCTGAATCAGATCCAGCGGTCGATCGCCGGCGCGGCGCTCCGCCCAATTCCGGGTGTGATACCCCGGGTGCAGGTCGGCGGCCAATCGCACCGGCTGGTGCCGGATTTCACTGAGTTGGCCCACCGCACGTTCGAACGCCCGCAGTGTTTCCAAGGTCTCCATGTCTCCGATGTGTCCGGAGAGGTATGCGCGTGCACCGTCGGTGAGGCAGAACGTGTTCTTCAGTTCGCCGCCGACGGCCAGCACCGCCGGGCCGTCGCGGCCGAGGTCGACGGGCAACGGCGCATAGCCGCGGGACCGACGGATCGGCAGTTCGCGACCGTCTACGACCCGAACCACTGAATCATCGCAGGGCACATGGATCGGCCGGTCGTGGTCGAGGACCGCATCGCACAGTGGTGGGAGACGTTGTACAGCATCGTCTTCGGTGAAGCAGATGGGATCATCGGAGCGGTTGGCGCTGGTCAGCACCAAGGCTCGCGGTACCGGTGCATCGACACCCGGCACGTGCGCGAGCAGCAGGTGATGGATCGGCGAGTACGGCAGCATCAGCCCGACCAGTGGGCTGCCGGGCGCGATGGCCTCGGCGAGCGGCGCATCGCGGCGACGCCGCAACAGTACGATCGGCCGCGCGGGACTCGAGAGCACCGCGGCTTCAGCGTCGTCGACGTGTGCGTAACGGCGCGCAATGTCGAGATCGGCCACCAGCATCGCGAACGGCTTGGCGCCCCGCGCTTTACGGGTCCGCAACGCAACGACCGCCGCCTCGTCGTCGACCCGGCAAGCCAGGTGATAGCCGCCGAGGCCCTTGATCGCGACCACGGCGCCCTCGGCCAGTGCCCGCTGGGTAGCCCCCAGCGCAGCATCGGATCCGGTCACCCGCTCGGTCTGCGCGGCAAACCACAGCGACGGCCCGCAGTCCGCGCAGGCGATCGGCTGCGCGTGAAAGCGGCGGTCGGCCGGGTCGTGGTACTCGGCGGCGCAGCGCTCGCACATCGCGAACGCCGACATGGTGGTGGCGGGTCGGTCGTAGGGCAGGGTCCGGACGATGGTGAACCGGGGACCGCAGTTGGTGCACGTTACGAAGGGGTGCCGGTAACGACGGTCGCTCGGGTCGAACAGCTCGGCGATGCAGTCGTCGCAGACGGCGATATCGGGTGGAATCGGGGTGGTGGCACCGGCGACCGGTTGGCTTTCCACGATGCGAAACCCGCTGTCGCACAGCGTGTCAGCGTCGACATCCACGACGCGAACGGCACTGATCGATGCCAGCGGTGGCAGCTCCGCGCGCAGCCGGCGACGAAATTCGTCGATGCGAGTGCCGGGTCCCTGCACTTCGAGGAAGACCGCGCCCGAATCATTGCCGACGAATCCGGTCAGCCCAAGATCGGTGGCGATCCGGTGGACGAACGGACGGAACCCGACGCCCTGAACGACACCGGTCACAGTCAATCTCTTTCGGACGCTATCGATTTGCGCCAGCGTGTCAGTCATCGTCGGGGCCCCGGCCCATCAACTCCAGACCGGTCATCGCCTGCTCGGCGCCGGCCCGGTCGGTCTTCTCGACGACGAAGCCCATGTGAATGATCACCCAGTCCCCGGGTGCAAACGTCTCCTCCGGCAACATGCCGACATTGACGTTGCGTTGCTTTCCGGCGACATCGACCAATGCGAGTTGCCCCTCGTAACCATCGAGCATGCCTGACCACTTGGCCCGGTATGCCCAGACACATCGGTCAGCCCTGCCTTTCCACCGACGCCGCCGGCGATCGGGTCCGCAGACCCGCGACGACTTCCTTGACGGCGTCGATGGCCCGTGGCACCGCACCCGCGACGGCCTCGGTGAGACCGATGCCTTCGTCGACGCTCCCCACCTCGCAGCCGATGACGACTGTGTAGGGCGGTTGGCCGCCGAGCGCCCTCAGGCTGTCGAACACCGCCGCAGGATCCATGCTGTGGGTGTCCAGAGCGGCTGTGGCGGAGTGTGATTCATGGTCGGCCTCGAAGATGTGCAGAGCCCCCGGGCTGCCGCGGTTGGGTACCGCGTCGACGAGGACCAGCGCGTCCCAGTCGTCAAGCAGGTCGTAGGCCAAGTGCGTGCCCCCGATGCCGTAGTCGACCACCCGCAGGCCCGAATCGTCCTGCCGGACAGGGACGTGCCGGACTACCTCGGAGCCGAACCCGTCGTCGCCGAGGAAGATGTTGCCGATGCCGGCCACCAGGATGCGCACTGGACTCGGACCGCCCGGTGACCCTACATATGCCGGATCTTGAGGTACCGCCGGGCATCGGGGAGGGATATCAGCCCTATCACGAGCCCGCCCAGAACAAACAGCCCAAGGATGCCGATGAACACCCATCCTACGATCGCCATGTCGAATTCCTTTCGTTGGTGGTGGTTTCGAGCGGTTCGACTTCGTCGGGGGAGAAGTACAGGTAGCGGCCGTACCAGTCGTGAAGGTCGGCCGCCGGATCGTCCTCGACGACGACACCGACGTGCTGGTTGCCGTCGACGTCTTCGTGCACGGTGGTGACGCGGGCCGTCCTGCCCGCGAAGAACAGGTCTTGCGCGTCGGCCCGACGTCCCGGATGCAGAATGACCCGACTGCCCCGTGCCACCCGGACACCGTTCACCAACACCGCGTCCAGGTCGGGCTGGACCGCGTTGTCGGCCAGCGGATCCCACCAATCCACGCCGTCAGGAACCTCCGGAATCAGGCCAACGGTCTCACGCGGATCCCGCAAGGCTCCGTGCAGGCGTGCCATGGCTTCGGGCGACATCGAGTCACAGCGGTCGATGATTTGCGCGGCCAGCGGATCTGTTGCCCGGGCCTGCGCCTTCTCCTGGTCGGTCATCGTCATCACGCGCAACGTCAGGATCTCGTCGATCTCCGTGCAGTCGTACAGTGCGGTCTCGCTCTGTTCGGCGACCTCGGGGTGGTCGTAGAGGATGATCGGCGAGATCAGCAGCAGATCCCCGGCGCCGGGCGGCCCGGCCAGCACCGGGAAGCAGCGGTGCTGGCCGCAGCGAGACACCGCGTCGGCGGAGTGCGGCGGCGGCTCGAGGAGCGAGACGAATTCGCCGCCAACGACTTCGGCGATGACATGGGTGCCGATCAGGGAACGAGCTATCGCGTCGTCTTTGTCCGCCGCAGGGGCGCCGGTGTTCGTGACCCGTACCGAAACCCGATGCAGCGCACCGTCCGGCTCGACGCCCACGGTCACCGCGGCGCACACCTCCCGCCGGGTCCGGACCAGCTGACCGCCCTCGACCGCTTCGACGTCGGTGGCCGCAGCGGCGGTCAGCGACAGTGACCATGGCTGGGCCGGATCGTCAATCGCAAAGGGGCCGAACGACGTTTCGCACTCGATCGCTTCGTCCCAGGTCAGCCACGAACCGGTTGGTGTGATCAGCTCGTCGACGGGTTCGAAACGGCCGCCACCGGCGTCGCGTTCGGCCCGGCGGTGCTGCAGCTGCAGGAAGCGCACCACCAGGGTGATTGCTTGCGCGCCGTCGACGAGGAACTGCGCGGCGATGGTGTCGTCCTCGCCGATCCCGGCGTCGGCCGCACCCGCAGGTCCCAAAACGCCCCACTGCCAGCGCGATCGGTTCCTGCTCGAGGTCGCGCGGTACGGGTAGAGCAGGTAGCCCTCGTACAGGACGGCGTCGGCGACGGCCCGGGCCCGGTCCCAATCCGCGGTCATCGCGCCTCCTGGTGCGCTGCGCTGAGTAGCGTGGTGACCGCGTCCTCGATGCTTAACAGGCCGCGCGCCGACTTGTAGGCGGCCAACGCGGCTACCGCGTCCTGAGACAGCCGCACCCATCCGGTGTTCGGGTAGTGCAGCCGGATGAGTTCTCGCCATACCGTCACCGGCATGTCGTAGTGGTCCTCGCAGTCCCACGACACTTGCTGAACGGAGAAACCGCGTTGACCCGCCGTGAATACGGTTCCGCTGAAAAGGAATTGCAGTGGAACCGCGCCGTCGCGCAGCGCGTGCAGGTACTTGGCGGCCGCGACCTCGAAATCGTAGGTGCACTCCAGGGGCAGGGCGATCTCGCTGGTGCCCACGAACGCCGGCACCATCGCCGTGCAATGCTGCCACAGGAAGGTGCGTTGGGTGGTGGCCCAGCGTTCCCGTGGCCCGAACAAATCCGTCAGCCCCGCCGCTTCGTCGTCGCAGTAGCCGCGTCGCAATGGCTCGATGCGGACCTGGCAGCGCAGCGCGATCGCATGCACGGGCTCGTCGTCGGGTGCCGAAACGCTGACGCGCGCGGTCAATATCGGCACTGCCGCATAAGGCTCGGGGACCACGTCGAGGACGGTGAATGTCAGGCCGCTCGGCCGGCCGGTGGGGCCGGTCATCGGCTTTGCTCCGTACTGCGGGTGGCCAGCTGATCGAAGAACGCGTCGATGAATTCGCGCGCCTCTTGCCCACCGTCGAAGCCGCGCCACAACATCCGCAGCCCGCCGATGAACTCGTAGCAGGCGTCGATGGGAACCAGATAGCAATCGGGCTGTTCGTCCTCGCGGACTCGCACCAGTAGCGCCTCGACGTCGTCGTCGAGCAGGCCTACCCGTGGGTCAGCCGAGTTGATCGCGGTCCAGGCCTCGAGGTCCAAGTCGGATTCGGTTGCCCCCGCCGGTCCCGGGTAGAACGCGACGGTCCGATCCAGCGCCGAGTTGCGGAAGAAGAACGCCAGGCCGACCGGGATCTGCAGCAGTTCCCAGGTGCGGCGATCAAGCGCGAAGTCGGGAAAAGACAGATACCGGTCGGGAACGGAGCGATAGCGCAGCTGCGCGTGGCTGTCGGTGAACAGCAGATAGCAACCACGGCATACGCACAACAGTTGCCGCCCAGCCACATTCACCACGTGCTGATGCTCCTCGGCGATGCTCTCCGAGCACATTTCGCATCGCTCCCCGGCGGCTTGTGGTGCCGGCCGGTTGCTGGTGATTCGGCTTAGAACGTCGTACGGAGTGGTCATGCCGGCGCGCCCATCGGCTCGGCCGGCACCGCGATGGACAGCACTCCGTCGCGCAGCAGCAGCGGGATGGGATCGAGGTGACGCTCGGCGCCGTCGTCGAGGCCCAACCCGGCATGCACGACGTCGAAATGCGCGCGGCAGCGCGGACATCGCAGCACGGGCTCGGCAGTCGTGGCCCGCCGGTGCAGCGCCGCCCCGGCCAGCGATCCATCGCAGGCCGGGCAGTGGTCACGATAGGCGTACAGCTGGTCGCCGACCCGGCAGGCCAGCACCACGGCGCCGGCAACCGAAAAGCCGCCGACCTCGCCGGGGGCCAGATCGGCCAGGTCGGGCACCGGATGCCAGGCGGCCGATGCGCCACCGTCGGCATGAACCCTGGAATGGACCTGAGCCAGCAGTGATTCCGCCGGAATCACCGTCGTTGACTCGGCTGCCGCGGCTTCGGGTGCCACCACGTCAATCGACGAAACCTCCGGCGCAGCGGCACGAATCGCATCCTCAACGGCCAGCTCCAGCGTCACTGCCGACGACGGACAACTCTTACAGCTACCGGCGAACTGAAGCTGCACGGCGTCGCCGACGATGTCGAGTAGATGCACGTCGCCGCCGTGTGAGCCCAGATACGGTCGGACCCGGTCGAGCGCGTCGGCAACCCGGCGACGCAGGTCGTGTGGGTGCAGGCCGTGGACGAGCAGCAGGCTGGCCACCAAGTCGTCGGCGGCCAGGAGGTCAACCGTGCCGCGGTCGGCCCGGTCGCTGACTGTCGCCATGATCCGCGATAAGCCTGCGCCGTAGAGGTCGACCACCTCGCGCACCAACTGCTCGGCGCGCTCACGCGCGACCGTCCCGCCGGCCGACGTCGCATCCAACAGCGTCTGGATCCGATCGCCCGCCGAGCGCCACAGCGCGTCCCCCTCCAACTCCTCGGGGCGATCAGCCATACATCACTCCCCGGTCGCTGCTTGCGTTGGTGAGTGCAGCCGCTCCAGCGTCTTGCCCTTGCCCAGGTACATGTGCACACCACACGGCAGGCAGGGGTCGAAGCTGCGCACCGTGCGCATGATGTCGATGCCCTTGAAGTGCTCCCGGTCGTTCTCCTCGAAGATCGGCTGTCCTTGCACCGCGTCCTCGTAGGGGCCTGGCGTGCCAAAGCTGTCGCGTGGGTTGGCATTCCACGGGGTGGGTGGGTACGGGTGGTAGTTGGCGATCTTGCCGTCCCGGATCACCATGTGGTGGCTCAAAACTCCGCGTACCGCCTCGGTGAAGCCACAGCCGATGCCCTCCTTGGGTACCTCGAACTTCTCCCAGGTCTTGGTGCGACCGGCCCGAATTTCGGCGAGTGCTTTTTCGGCGAAGTGCAACGCGCACGCCGCCGCATAGGCCTGGAAATAGGTCCGCGCCCGGTCGCGCTCGATGGTGTTGGACCCGTGCTGGGGGATCTTCCACTCGAACTCGACCGGCCCCTTGAGCGCAGTCTTGGGCAGGTTGATCTGGACCGAATGGCCAGTGGATTTGACGTAGCCGATGTCGACCAGGCCGGCCAACGCGGTCGACCACAGCCGGGCCAGCGGGCCGCCGCCGGTGTCCAGAGCCAGATGATCTTTGCCGTCGAACCAGCGCGGAGACATCACCCAGCTGTATTTGCCGCCGTCCATGTCTCGCTTCTGCGGGTGCGGGTTGGTGTGCTGGTTCCACGGATGGCGCCGGTCGACCGGATTACCCAGCGGGTCGGTCTTGACGAACATCTCCTGTTCATTCCAGTCGTCGTAATACGAACTGCCCAAAAGGATTCGGATACCCAGGTTGATGTCGACCAGCGAGTGTGTCACCAGCTTGCCGTCGACGACGACGCCGGGCGTGACGAACATCGCGTTGCCCCAACGCTCCATGTCCTTGTACTCGAAGTTGCATACGTCGGGGTCCTGGAAGGAGCCCCAGCAACCCAGCAGCGTGCGGCGCAGACCGACCTTCTCGTAGCCGGGGATCGCCTCGTAGAAGAAGTCGAACAAGTCGTCGTGCATCGGCACGACCTTCTTCATGAATTCCACGTAGCGCATCAGCCGGCTCATGTAGTCGGTCATCAGCTGAATGGTTGCCACCGTGCCGACCCCGCCGGGATACAGCGTGGACGGGTGTACGTGGCGGCCTTCCATGAGGCAGAACATTTCTCGCGTGTAGCGACTGACCTGCAGGGCCTCGCGGTAGAACTCGCCGCTGAACGGGTTGAGCGATCGCATGATGTCCGCGATCGTCTTGTAGCCGTGCGCGTCGGCGTGCGGTGCCGCGGTGTTCTCGGCCCTGGCCAGCACGCCCGGGTTGGTTTCGGAGACCATCTTTTCGCAGAAGTCCACGCCGACCAGGTTCTCCTGGAAGATGTTGTGGTCGAACATGTATTCCGCGGCCTCGCCCAGGTTGACGATCCACTCGCCCAGGTGCGGGGGCTTGACGCCGTAAGCCATGTTCTGGCAGTAGCAGGAACACGTGGCGTGGTTGTCACCGCAGATGCCGCAGATGCGGCTGGTGATGAAGTGGGCGTCGCGAGGGTCCTTGCCTTTCATGAAGATCGAATAGCCACGGAAAATGGATGAGGTGCTGTGACACTCGACCACCTCGCGGTTCTCGAAGTCGATCTTGGTGTAAATGCCGAGGCTGCCCACGATCCGGGTGATCGGATCCCATGCCATCTCGACTAGTTGGCCGGGCTCGCGCTTCGCGTGGGACGGCTCGGGGATGATCGTTGTCATCGGAGTTTGCTCCCTACCTTCGAGCTGAGATGGTGCGCTTTACCAGGTGCGGTGTGCGCCGGTGGTGAGTTTGTCGCCCTTGTGCCGCCAGCGCGGCTCCTTGTCGAGCGTGCGGTTGGTGATGCCGCGCAGACTGCGGATCACCGAGCCGTACAGGCCAGATGCCGTGGTGGACACCTTGCCGCCCGGGGGTTCGTCCATGAACGGCATGAACTTGTCCGGGAACCCGGGCATGGTGCATCCGATGCAGATTCCGCCGACGTTCGGGCAACCACCGATGCCGTTGATCCAGCCTCGCTTGGGCACGTTGCATTTGACGACCGGACCCCAGCAGCCAAGCTTCACAATGCATTTCGGTGATCCATACTCGGTAGCGAAGTCACCCTGCTCGTAATACCCGGCCCGGTCGCAGCCCTCGTGCACGGTGTTGCCGAACAGCCACTGTGGCCGCAGCGCGTCATCAAGCGGAATCATCGGCGCCTGCCCGGTGGCCATGTAGAGCAGATAGGTCAGCGTCTCCGACAAGTTGTCAGGGTGGATCGGGCAGCCCGGGACGCAGACGATCGGGATTCCGGCCTTGCTCTTCCAATCCCAGCCCAGGTAATCGGGCACGCCCATCGCCCCGGTCGGGTTGCCGGCCATCGCGTGGATGCCACCGTAGGTGGCGCAGGTTCCCACTGCGACCACCGCTGTCGCCTTGGGGGTGAGTCGGTCGAGCCACTCACTGGTGGTCATCGGCTGCCCGGTGGCCGGGTCGTTGCCGAACCCACACCAGTACCCCTCGTTCTTGATCGCCTCGTTTGGGATCGAACCTTCGACGACGAGCACGAACGGTTCGAGTTCACCGCGGTCGGCCTTGAAGAACCATTCGAGGAAGTCGTCCGCGCCGCCGGTGGGGCCGCACTCGAAATCGATCAGCGGCCAGTGCACGGCGATCTTGGGAAGTCCGGGGAGCGCGCCCAGCGCGATCTCCTCGATACTGGGTTGGGTGGCGGCAGTCAGCGCCACAGAATCGCCGTCACAACTCAAACCCGCGTTGATCCACAGAACGTGGATCAATGTTTCTTCTGCTTTGACTGCTGCTTCCGTTGGCATATCGCAGCTTTCCGGGACCCGGGCTAAGGTCCCTGACACCGCGGGAGTCGGCTATCGGCCCGCTTACGCGGCGCTATGTCCTGGGTTTACTCTCGCTGAACTGCCTTGTCAACGATGTCCTGGCAAATTCGGAGGCCCAGTACGGGTTTCCGGATTTGTGACTGATTTCGTTAAGCAGGTGCGTACTATTGGCGACTGATCGCCGTCCGGCACCTTCGTTGATGCGTGACGTTCAGCAACAGAGCGGCCGTCTTGCGAATCAGTTGCATGTGTTGATATCCAAGCGATTACGACGCGATGTCCGGGCTGGTTCTCGAGACGAATCGCGGTGCGCTCAGGTCGCTGAGACCGCAGCGAACTGTCGCAGCCAATCGAACCAGTCGGCCATGCCGACGCCGGTGCGTGCGCTGACCGGCAAAATCGCCGCCGTCGGATTGACCTGGCGGACACGGGCGATATACGAGTCGAGATCGACGTCCAAATACGGGACCAGATCGATCTTGTTGAGCAGCACGACGTCGACGGCGCGAAACATCACCGGGTACTTCAGTGGTTTGTCATCCCCTTCGGTGACCGAATAAACCATCGCCTTGGCATGTTCGCCCACGTCAAACTCGGCCGGGCAAACCAGATTTCCAACGTTTTCGATGATCACCAGATCAAGGCGGGCCAGGTCCAGTCCCTGCAATGCGCGGTTGACCATGGGTGCGTCGAGGTGGCATTCGCCGCCAAACCCGTTGCCAGTGTTCAGCAGTGATATCTGGGCGCCCCGGCCACCGAGCTTGGCGGCGTCCAGGTCGGTGGCGATGTCGCCCTCGATCACTCCGACAGCGATCTCGGCGGCGAGTTCGTCGAGGGTGGCCTGCAGTACCGTCGTCTTGCCGGAGCCGGGGGAGCTCATCAGATTGATGGCACGAACTTTGTTGTCCTCGAACGCATTCCGGTTGAAATCGGCCCGGACGTCGTTCTCGGCGAAGATCGCCTCCAGCACGTCGATCCGCTGGGAGCCGGTGTGATAGCCGCTGTGATCGCCGTGGTCATGAGGATGGGTGTGGGTGTGATCGCCGTGCTCATGGGTATGCACGGTGCCGTCGTCGTGGCGATGAAATCTACCCATCGTCAACACCTTTCACGAGACATCCAATGACGTCACCAAAAACTCGTCGCCGCGCAGCACTTCGACGTCGGCACTCCCGCAACGCGGGCACAACAATGACCACTGCGAAGTGATCGCCGACTCGCTGCCGCAGGACCGGCAGCGCACCTCAGCGGTGACGAACTCGAGTTCCAACTCGGCGTCGGGCATGTCCTCGTAGTCTCGCAGCAGCGTCCAGCAAAACGACAGCGACTCGGGAACGACCTGACGTAGCGCGCCGATCCTGACGCGGACGACGTCGACGTGGCGACCGTCGGCGTACGGTTTGACCACGCCGGCGATCGCCTCACACAGCGAAAGCTCATGCACGGCTGATCACCGCCGAATCCCGGAGCCCTGGCACTTGAGGCCCATGCGCACTGTTCTACACCCCAGGGCCCGCGAGGGATGCAGACCAGACAGGTTGCCGTCAATCCACCCGGTCTAGCTTGTCCTCATGGCTCAGCACGGAGAGCACAATAGAAACGGGCCGGGACCTCACACCGCAGGAGACGACAGTGACACACCACCAACAAGGTCACGACGAACCGCACACTCACGAACACAGCCACGACGAACTCACTCACACGCACCCGCACACCAGCCACGAGCACGAACACGTCGAGCACGACCACGACCACACCCACGACGACGGAACCGAGCACACGCACCCGCACGTGCACCAAGCCGATTTGGGGGAAGAGCACAACCACCCCCACTAGGCTGCGGCACCCGACGACAGGCGGCCGGATTTCGCGTCGCCGCACCGACACGGTGTGGAGTCTGTCGGCATCCTCGATCCCGCCTTAGCGGCTGCGCTCAACAGAGCAATGATCAGAACCTGTGGATGGCCCACGGCCTGGTGACGTGAAGGACGGACCTTCCCGAGGATGATCTGAAAGTCCAAGTAGGTCTGAGGTGAACCAAGACGGGTATCGGCTGGTGGCACGCAATGGCTATCACAGCGAACGCGAGGTGTTGACCGCCGCGGGTGCGGTGCCAGTGCGTGTGGGTCGACGGGATCCATCTCAAGGTCCGCTTGCAGCAGGACAAGGTGTGCCTGCTGGTGATGATCGGGGTGCGCGCCGACGGCCGTAAGGAACTCGTGGCTCTTGGCGATGGGTTTCGCGAGTCATCGCAGTCATGGGCTGATCTGCTGCGGTCGTGCCGCCGCCGCGGGATGACCGCTCAGGTGTTGGCGGTCGGCGACGGTGCGTTGGGATTCTGGACGGCCTTGCGGGAGGTGTTCCCCAACACTCGAGAACAGCGTTGCTGGTTCCACGTCAGCTCGAATGTTCTTGCCGCCCTGCCGAAGTCGGCGCATTCCGGCGCGAAAGCCGCGCTCGCCGAGATCTACAACGCCGAGGACAGCGAGCACGCACTGAACGCGGTCAAAGCGTTCGAGGCCGACTACGGCGCCAAGTGACCCAAGGCGGTCGCGAAGATCACCGAGTACCTAGACATGCTCCTTCGTTTTACGACTGCCCCGCCGAGCATTGGATTCCACCTGCGTACTACTAACCCGATCGAGTCGACCTTTGCGACCGTGAGGTTGCGCCAGCGGGTCACCAAGGGACCAGGCTCCCGCGCCGCCGGAATCGCGATAACGTTCAAGCTCATCGAGTTCGCCCAGGCTCGCTGGCGTGCCGTGAACGCACCACACCCGGTCGCTCTCGTCCGTGCCGGCGCCGGCTTCGAGAACGGGAAACTTGTCGAACGGCCCGACGAATCCGGAGGTGACCAGCAAGTCGCATGACACGCCGATCGACAGGTCTTGACGACGACTGGACGCCGGACGGTGGCCAGCCTGCTCGCGAACTTATCCGTTTGCTTCGGTTGTGCTGGTCTGGGCTGTACGCGCGAGTAGCGCGAGTGTCTGGGTAATGGCGGGTTTGTTTCTTCTGAGCCAGCCCATAGCAACCAGCAGGAGGCGGCCGGCCACCGGCCAATAGCTGTAGTCGAAGGTTTCGGTGACTCGGGTGCCGGATTGGGTGGGCTGCAGTTCGAAGCGCCAGTGCTGCGGTTCGAAGTGACGCCAGGCGATCAGGCGGTTCTCCTCAAACTCGACGACCCGATTGCGCACCCGGTACGGAACACGCCACAAACGCATCGACATGACGAACTCCGACCCGAGACCCAAGCGGTCGGGCCCGTCCAGGCAACGCCGAAGCATGTGCGAACCGTCGATTTCGACGTGCCGCCGCGGATCTGCGAGGGTGTCGAAGATCCGGGACGCAGGTGCGGCGATTTCGATCGACGCGGACACCACGGGTTGGCTAACGATGGTGCCCCCCTTAATCTCGACGTCCCGCAACCAGGACGCCGGCAGGAATGCCCCGCGCGGTCACAGTGGTGTCGGTGTGGACCACCCAACACTGGGGATCCAGCAGTTCCGCCAGCGCCACGGGACGACATCCGCCCAGCATCGCTGGGGCGCGTTGCGCGACGATGCTCCATGTCGAGGAGAAGGCGCGACTGGCCCGTGTGGTGCCCTGGACCAGGCTCGCCAGGCACAACAGACCCCCAGGCGCGAGGACCCGGTGCGTGTCGGCCAGCAGCTGCCGGGCGTATTCGGTGGGCAGCAGATCCACGACGAACGCCGCGACGACGCGATCAGCACAGGCGGCGGGCAGGGGAAGCGGGAGGGTACCGTCGACGCGCATGACGCGGGCCCGAGCAGACCACCTCGACAGCCTTGTGGTTGCGATCCGGCACATCCGCGGGCTCACGTCGAGCCCGACGTAGCGGCACTCTGGACCCCACACGTTCGTGAGCAGGTCACGCGCGAACCTTCCCGTCCCGCAACCGACCTCGACCACATGGCGAGCTTCGGAGAGTCGACCATCGGCGGTCAGCCGCGCCAACGCTGGCGCCTCGAAGACCCGCTGGGTGTCTTGAAGCCGCCCGATGCGGTCATAGACGCGGGCCGCTTGACCCGCGGCCAAGCCCTCGGTTCGCGGACCGGGCCCGCCCCGGTGCGCCCTCTCACTCACCGCGCACCTGTGGAGCTGGCTGAACCAATGCCAGCGAGAGCTGCCCGCGATGGTGGCGATAGTGCCGCGGCGCCCACCGGAGCAGGTCAGCGCGGTCCATCCAGGGTGTGAAGTAGGGGTCCCAGGACGAGGCGACGGTCATTCCGCGGCGAAGGGCCTGCATATCGGCATGGTCATACCAGTTCAAGATGGTGCGCGTGACCCCGTCCATCTGCCGCCGCATCGACGCAACACCGGTGATGCGTCCGCCGACGACACCACCAAACCAGTTGAGCTCGTTATAGGGGCGGGTGAACGCAGCCATGACACGGCTCCAGCCGCGAGACGCTCCGGGTGGGAGGCGGGAGAAGCCACCCATAACCACAAGGACCATCCGTGTGATGCGCTGGCCCAGGAGCATGTGGAACAACAGCTGTCTGTTGGTCCAACGGGTTCCGACACTCGGGGCATCCAGCTCATCCGCCTGGGCGGAACGAAGTAGAGAAGCGAAATCGGCAGCGACCCACGCCAAGTCGTCCCTGACCACGTCCGCCGAGTCGTTCATCGGACCACCTGATCTCTCCAGCCCCGACATTTCCAACTTATACGCCCGACGTCGATCAGCGACAAGCACTTGCCTCGCAGAGCGCGACTCGAGGGAAGGCCTCGCGGGGGTCGCAATGGCGTTCGAACTCCTCGCCGCCGCCCCGGCCCGGTGGCGTGCCTGACCGCACGACACCTCGTCGCCCTCATGGGTACAGGCGCCCGCTTCGAGAAAGGCGAGCTTGTAAAGCGGCCTGCCGAATCAGGACGTGGTCAGCACGTCGCGTGGCACGCCGGTCCACAAGTCTTGACTATTCCTCGCTCAACAGTTCGCTCGCTATCTATCGCTGACCGGGAACCTGGGACGGGCCCGCATGAGCTGGAGCAATCGCTGATGCACGAGGCCGCCGAACGCGCATTCGAGCGCGCTGCTCGACACCCCTGACGCCGGCGGCGATGAACTGGGTGGTCAACCACCACACCGTTGCAGAAGCGGCATGAGCCGGAAGCACCGAGCAGCCGCATCGCCTGACTGGTGAAAAAATTGTGATCAACCTCAACCGCCGAATGTGACGGAGGCCATTGCCGGCCACGAGCGCGACCGCTGACCCTGGTAGCTCGTTCGACATGTCGGCAAGGGGAGAACAAGTGGCTGCTGAGCCTGATCATCTGGCGTTCGCATACGACCTGACCCTTGACGAGGCGCGCCGCCGGGCCGCAGTCCTCAACGCGATCGGGGACGACTGGGATCCGGTGGAAGTGCTAGCCCAGGAGGATCGCGCATACGCGATGCTGTACTCGGATCTTGACGACGATCAGCAACGCATCTACGACGAGCTGGTGGCCGCCGGAGTGCTTCCGGATCGGGTGGCTGGCCGTGTACCCGATTGATCCCACGGCCGATCCGGGACGCCGTGCCTGGTTCGGCTGCCCGCAGTGCGAGCACGCCGTCGGGTGCTCTGATTGCCAGAGCAGGAGCAATTGCGATATGCACTGGCAGTACCTGCTGAACAATCAGGCGTGGCTCCTGCACCTGCAATGTCCCGACTGTGGTCATCTGTGGTCGATCGATAGCCGCCCGCACGGTCGATCGTCAACCACCGCCGCCTAACCCGCCGCACCTAAGGGCGCGGAGGTCAGTCCGACAGTCCCAAAAGCGCGTTCTCTACGACCTCCGGCAGCGCGGGATGAATCCAGTACTGGCCGCGCGCCATCTCGTGCACGCGCAGGCCAAAGGTCATCGCCTGAATCAGCGGCTGGATGATCGACGAGGCTTGGTGTCCCATGATGTGCGCGCCAAGCAGTTGACCGGTTTTGGAATCGGAGATGAGCTTCACGATGCCGACGGCGTCCTCGGTCGCCCAGCCGTAGGCGACGTCCGCGTAGTCCTGGATTTTGCAGGCCACGTCGAAACCCTTTGCGACGGCTTCGTTCTCGGTCAATCCGACGTAGGCGATCTGCGGATCGGTGAACACCGCGGCGGGAACGTAGCGGTGGTCGGTGGCGACCATCGCCGTGGTGTCGTCCCAGTCGCACAGCAGGTTGCGCTGCACGACGCGTGCTTCATGATTGGCAACATGCTTGAGCTCATACGGCGACGACACATCGCCGAGCGCGAAAATGTTACGCGCGGAGGTCCGTTGGTATTCGTCGACGACGATGCGGCGATCGTTCATATCGATTCCGACCGTGTCGGCATCCAGCTGATCGCCGTTGGAGCGCCGTCCGGTAGCCACCAGCACCGCATCGGCCTGCAGCTCCGAACCGTCGTCGAGTTCCAGCACAATGCCGGAACGGTTTTCGTGCGAGCCGAGAATGTTGCGGTGGCTGCGCACTTCCCACTTGCTCGACGCGATGCGGGTGAACCGCATGGACAGGGTGTCGTCCAGATGCCGCAGCAGCGAGCCGCCGCGGATCACGATCGTGATCCGGACCCCGAGCGCGGAGAAGATGTGGGCGAATTCGCATGCCACGAAACCGCCGCCGATGATCACCAGATGCTTCGGCAGTTCCGGTATCCGCATGATGTCGTCACTGGTGTAGTAGCGCACCCCGCATTCCAGGATGGCCGGCGGAATCTCCGCTCGCGCACCCGCGGCGATCACCACCTGTTCGGCAGTGAACTCCTCACCGTCAGCAGTTCGCAGTAGATAGCGACCGTCGTGCGCGACCGCAGCGAAGCGGGTGTGCGTGTCGTAGACATCTACGTTGGGTTGAGCGCGCCGGTAGTCCTCACCGCCGATCGCGATCGGGTCGATGCGCCCGAACACGCGCGACACGATGTCGTCCCATCGCACCCGGTCGATGTGTGCGTCGATGCCGTAACGCGCTGCGGAGCGGATGGTTTCGGCGACCTCGGCGGCATAGACGAACATCTTGGTCGGAATGCACCCGACGTTGAGGCACGTTCCGCCGAAGGTTCCCTGCTCGCAGATCGCGACCCGCTTCTTGGCATAGCTGTCGTCGAGAATGCTGTTGCCGGAACCTGTTCCGATGATCGCCAGGTCGTAGCTTTCCATCCGGTAGCCCTTCAGCCGTTCTGAGACGCGACGTTAGAGGCCGCACCCAGGTAGTCGTCCAGCCAGCTGTCCAGCTGCTGGTAGGCAACCTGTCGCGGCTGCGGCATCGACAGGAACACATCATGCTTGGCATCGACGACCGGGACGATCGTGCTTCGGTTGCCGATGCAGCCTGCCCACCGGGCGATGTGCTTGACGTCGAGAACCGCGTCGCCGCACTGCAGGGCGATCGCATCCGAGGCTTCGATCACGCTGTGGCCCGAGCGCAGAATCAGATTCGGTACGCCGACATCGAGCCCGCGGTGCAGCTTGGTCTGGCCATGCCGCACCGCCGACAGCCAGCCGAAGGTGATGGGGAAGCCGCCCAACGGTTTCCATTGCAGGTCGTAGTCGAACTCGCCGTGGTAGTCACGATGCAGGCTCGCGCCATAGCCGCCGCCGGTCTCGCTCGGGCCGCGGGCGACCCGTTTGTCACCGAAGCGTGCGATCGCTGCGATCAGAACTCTCGTCGGTGGCCAGCGAAGCGGCATCGGGCCGGGCAGATCCAGAAAAGGACTGTTGAGCACCAGGCCCGCCACCCGGTTGCGGGTGGTCGCGCCGTGTTGCCGCAGCCGGTCCAGCCACAGCGACACGATCAGTCCGCCGGCGGAGTGGCCGTATACCAGCACGCGGGCCGAACCTGTCTCCCCGCCGATGATTTCCAGTGCGCGATCGAGCTCTTGGTCGTAGTAGGCCAGGTCGGTGGTGAAGTGCGGGGTCAGCCCGCTGCGTGACGAGCGCCCGCACTTGCGCAGGTCCAGCGCATAGAAGGCGATGCCGCGGCCGGCGAAGTGGTCGGCCAACGCGGTGTGGAAGAAGTAGTCGGTGTATCCGTGCACTGCCAGGACCGCATCTGCGGCCGGTGCGGTGTCGCCGCGACGCAGCAGCGTCGCGTCGATGTCGCCCTCACCGTCGGGGTCGGTACCCAGCGGAATGGTGAGTTGCCAGTAGCCGGGCAGGACATCGGGCTGCCAGCCAGTCACGAACGCCAGCTTAAAGCGTGGTCGTCGTCGGACCCGCTAGCCCCGGCCGGGGTAGGGCAGCGCCGCGATGACGCCGCCGGCGTTGAGCGGTGGCCCGAGCAGCACTGTCGACGCGTTGGCGGCCGGGTCATAGTCGAACAACGCCTGGCCGCCGCCACACGAGGCCCGACCCTGCACAACGAGATGGCCGTCATCGGAACCGATCACGCGGATGCTGTTACGCGGGTCGACATCGGGCACGTCGACACGCGTCGTCGTGCCACCGATCCCGCTGAGCTTGCCAAGGTATTCGCTGCCGCACGCGCCCGCGACTTGCACGAACGTGTCCGACGGCAGCTGCCATGCGTTGAGATCGCCGTAGTCGGGTCCCTGCCCGTTCAGGGGTGCGGTCAGCGCGGTGGGCGGCACGCCGCTGATCGGTACCAGCCACAGTCGGGCCGGGCCGTGGCCACGGCAGCGGGCGACGACCGTCGAGTTCGCGTCCCACCACCGGGTTGGTGCGCAGTCTTGGGCGCCGGTGATCGGCAGTGTCTTGCCGGCGGTCCCGTCATTGCCCATCAGTGCCAGCCCGGCCGCCGTGCCGAGCACCAGCTGGGTCCCGTCCGGTGTGGAGAGGTACGACCCCTGAAAGTCTCGGCCCACCGGGTAGATGAGCTCTGGCCGGCCGGTGAGGTCAACCCGCTTGAGCCAGCCGGCCTCCGCGCCGTTTGACTTGGCCAGCAAGATGGCCTTGCCCTGCGGGCGCGAATACCGCGCCGCGACGTCAAAACTGTTGGCGCCGTTGTCGATAGTGAACGAAGCCTGCGCGCCGCTATGCAGGTCGACGGTGGTGACCGTGTACGTCGCCGAGGGTGCGGGCCTGTATGCGTAGAAGAGAGCGTGGCTTCCGTCGCCTGACCAGTCGGCCAACGTCGGGCTCGGTCCCGCACCGGGCGGTCCGAAGGTGGTGATCGGATAGCGACCACCTGCCGGGTCAACGAGGTACAGCGTGGTGGTCGCCGTCGCGGGTGTGGGTTCCCCCGGCGACAGGTCCCCACCGGGCATCCGGCCGGGAACTTGACTCCAGGTCGCGAGCAACCAGCCGGGGCCGACCTGTGCCCACGGGATGCTGCTGATCGCGGCCTCGACATCGCGTGCCGCGGCCTGGGTAGCCGCCGTCGGCGCCGACGTCGCGGGGCCGGGGGACACGGCATTGTCGCGTTGGGTCGACGTGGAACATCCGGCGACCAGCACCGCCGCCAGCGCGACCGCCGCGCTCCGATTTCGCCAGGTCATGGCCACAGCGTCTCAGACCGCGCAGACCAGCGGGTCAGAAGCGGCCGGGATAATCTGGCGATCGATAAAGCTCGCTCCAACGCAAAGGACGATCGGCTCGGTGTCAGGCCCGCAGGCAAGAACAACCTCGAAGGTCGACGCCGTGCTGGTCGGGACCGGGATCATGAGCGCGACGTTGTCGGCGCTGCTGCGCCGGTTGGAGCCGAGCTGGTCGATCACGTTGGTCGAGCGGCTCGACGGTGCCGCAGCCGAGAGCACCGACCCGTGGAACAACGCCGGCACCGGACATGCGGGGCTTTGCGAGCTGTTCTATACGCCGCAGCTGCCGGACGGTTCGATCGACATCGCCAAAGCGGTGCGGGTCAACGAGGAATTTCAGGTCACCCGTCAGTTCTGGGCCTACGCGGCGGAGAACGGCATGGTGTCGGACGTCCGCGGCTTTCTCAATCCGGTTCCCCATGTCAGCTTCGTGCAAGGCGCCGAGCGCGTCGACTATCTTCGCCGGCGCCGCGAGGCGCTGGCCGATAATCCGCTCTTCGCCCGCACCGAATGGCTCGAGGACGCCGATGAATTCGCTCGCCGACTGCCCTACATGGCTGCCAAACGCGACCTCGCGGGACCTTCTGCACCCATTGCGCTCAGCTGGGCCGCCGACGGCACCGACGTCGACTTCGGGGCGCTGTCCCGGCAGCTGATCGGCTACGGCGTGCGCAACGGGACTCGTGTGTTGTTCGGACACGAGGTCCGCAATTTGTCGCGTCGGCGCGACGGCAGTTGGGCGGTGGCCGTGCACAATCGTCGCACCGGCGAAAACCGCACGCTGGAGACCAAATTCGTCTTCGTCGGCGCTGGCGGGCAAGCGCTGCCGTTGCTGCAGAAGTCCGGCATCAAGGAAGCAAAGGGCTTTGGCGGCTTCCCGATCGGCGGACGATTCCTGCGCAGCGACAACCCCGCGATCACCGGCGCGCACCGGGCCAAGGTCTACGGCTTGCCGGCACCGGGCGCGCCCGCGATGACGGCGGCGCACCTAGACGCCCGCATCGTGAACGGCAAGCCGTGGCTGCTGTTCGGGCCGTTCGCGGGATGGTCGCCGAAATTCCTCAAGCAGGGCCATCTCGGCGATCTGCCGCGATCGATCCGGCCGGGCAATCTGGCCACCGTGCTTGGGGCCGGCGCCAGCCAGCTGGGGCTGGTCGGCTATCTGATCGGCCAGCTGCGACAGTCGGCGGCCACGCGGGTCGAGACATTACGCGAATTCGCGCCCAGCGCAGTCGATTCCGACTGGAAGCTGACGACCGCCGGACAGCGGGTTCAGGTGATCCGGCCGCGCAAGCGTCGAGGGGGTGTGCTCGAATTCGACACCACCGTGCTTTCCGCCGTCGATGGCAGCATCGCCGGACTGCTCGGTGCGTCACCGGGTGCGTCGACTGCGGTGTCGGCGATGCTCGGGGTGCTGCAGCGCTGCTTCGCCGACCGTTACCAGAGCTGGCTGCCTACTCTCAAGGAGATGGTGCCGTCGCTGGGGGCAACCTTGTCCGAGGAGCCGGTGCTGTTCGAGGAGTTGCGGTCGTGGAGCAACAAGGCGCTGGCGCTGGGGGAGTCATGAGCGTCGCGTTGCGCCGCGCCTGGGCCAAAGACCTCAATGTGCCAACGCTTTACGCGCTACTGAAACTGCGGGTGGAGGTCTTCGTGGTCGAGCAGGCCCGCCCCTATCCCGAACTCGACGGGCGTGACCTGCTCGCCGAGACACGTCACTTCTGGCTGGCGGAGCCCGACGGTGAGGTCATCTGCACGCTGCGGCTGATGGAGGAGTACCCGGGCGGGCACAAGGCGTTCCGGCTCGGGCGGTTGTGCACCAAACGCAGCGCGCGCGGTGAGGGCCACACCACCCGGTTATTACGTGCGGCGTTGGCCGAAGTGGGCGACTACCCGTGCCGGATCAACGCTCAGGTATATCTAGCGGACATGTACTCGCAGCATGGATTCGTCCGAGACGGCGACGATTTCCTCGACGACGGCGTTCCGCACGTGCCGATGCTGCGGCCCGGCGCGCCGGTCTGACGTCATGGTCACCGCATCGGAGAACCCGTACCTGGTCGGCCTGCGACTGGCCGGGAAGAAGGTCGTCGTGGTGGGCGGCGGAAGCGTCGCCCAACGCAGGCTTCCGTTACTCGTCGCCAGCGGAGCGGACGTGCACGTCGTTGCCCGCAGCGCCACCCGCTCGGTCGAGGCGATGAGCGGAATCACGTTGGAACTGCGTGAGTATCGCGATGGTGACCTGGCCGACGCCTGGTATGCGATTGCGGCCACCGACGATCCCCAGGTGAACGCCGCGGTGGTGGCCGAAGCGGATCGCAACCGAATCTTCTGTGTCCGCGCCGATATCGCGATCGAGGGCAACGCGGTGACCCCCGCGTCGTTCGAGTACGCGGGGCTGTCGGTGGGAGTGCTGGCAGGTGGTGAGCACCGTCGTTCGGCCGGTATCCGCTCGGCGATCCGCGAGGCACTACAGCAGGGCGTGATTTCGCTGGAGAACTTCGAAAGCACCGACGTGGTGCGCGGCGGGGTGGCGCTGGTCGGCGGCGGACCCGGCGATCCGGAACTGATCACCGTGCGGGGCCGGCGGCTGCTCGCGCAGGCCGACGTCGTCGTCGCCGACCGGCTGGCGCCGCCGGAGCTTCTCGCCGAGCTGCCGCCGCACGTCGAGGTGATCGACGCCGCCAAGATCCCCTACGGCCGGGCGATGGCCCAGGACGCCATCAACGCCGCGATGATCGAACGGGCTCGAGCCGGCCAATTCGTGGTGCGGCTCAAAGGGGGAGACCCGTTCGTGTTCGCCCGCGGTTACGAGGAGCTGCTGGCCTGCGTCGACGCCGGCATCCCGGTGACGGTCGTGCCTGGTGTGACCAGTGCCATAGCGGTGCCGGCATCGGCCGGTGTTCCGGTCACGCACCGCGCGATCAATCACGAGTTCGTGGTGGTCAGCGGGCACGTTGCACCGGATCATCCCGAATCGTTAGTGAATTGGGATGCATTAGCTGCGATGACCGGGACCATTGTTTTGCTGATGGCGGTCGAACGCATCGAGCTGTTCGCCGAAGTCTTATTAAAAGGCGGCCGACCTGCGGATACGCCGGTGGTTGTTGTTCAACAAGGTACGACGGCGGCCGAGCATACTTTGCGGGCCACGCTGGCCGACGCGCCGGAAAAGATCCGCTCGGAGGGTATTCGACCTCCCGCGATCATCGTTATCGGTTCCGTGGCCGCATTCGGCATTTAAAAGATCCCTAAGATTACTGTAGGGTAAGTTCTTATGACGGCTCTCAACGATGCAGAGCGGGCTGTCCAAAGATGGACGACTGAACCCTCGAAGCGAGCAGTTCACATGCCCCAACCGCAGCCGGAAAAGACCGCCGAGTCGACTCCGACCAAGACTTCCACGACATGGCTGCCGACGCGCCGATTCTTCGCCGCGGTCATCGCCATCGCCGGTATGCAGCTGATGGCGACCATGGACGGCACCATCGCGATCGTCGCGCTTCCCAAGATCCAGAACGAGCTGAGCCTGTCTGACGCCGGCCGCAGCTGGGTCATCACCGCCTACGTCTTGACCTTCGGTGGCTTGATGCTGCTGGGTGGCCGCCTCGGCGACACCATCGGCCGTAAGCGAACCTTCATCGTCGGCGTCACGCTGTTCACCATCGCGTCTGCGCTGTGCGGCATCGCCTGGGACGACGTCACCCTGGTCATCGCGCGGCTGCTCCAAGGTGTGGGCGCCGCGATCGCCTCGCCGACCGGCTTCGCGCTGGTCGCCACTACCTTCGCCAAGGGGCCGGCGCGCAACGCGGCCACCGCGGTCTTCGGTGCGATGACCGGTGTCGGCTCGGTGATGGGCCTGGTGGTCGGTGGAGCGCTCACCGAGGTGTCCTGGCGGCTGGCGTTTTTGGTGAATGTCCCGATCGGGCTGCTGATGATCTACCTGGCCCGGACCGCGCTGCGGGAAACCAACCGCGAGCGGATGAAACTCGACGCGGCCGGGGCTGTGCTCGCCACGTTGGCCTGCACCGCCGCGGTGTTCGCCTTCTCGTCGGGACCCGAAGCGGGCTGGATTTCGCTCACCACGATCGGTTCGGCCGCGGTGGGGCTCATCGCGTTCGTCGCATTCGCCTTCGTGGAGCGCTCGGCCGAGAACCCGGTCGTCCCGTTCAACTTGTTCTTCGACCGCAACCGGCTGGCCACGTTCGCCGCGATCTTCCTGGCCGGTGGTGTGTTGTTCACCGTCACCGTGCTGGTGGCCATCTACGTGCAGGACATCATGGGTTACAGCGCGCTGCGCGCGGGTGTCGGCTTCATCCCGTTCGCGATTGCGATGGGCATCGGGTTGGGCGGCTCGTCGCAGTTGGTGTCGCGTTTCCAGCCGCGGGTCGTGGTCATCGCCGGTGGAGCGCTGGTGGTCGGGGCCATGGTCTACGGGTCGACGTTCAACGGCCGATGCCGTACTTCCCGAACCTCATCGTGCCGGTCGTGATCGCAGGTATCGGTATCGGCATGATCGTTGTGCCGGTGGCGCTCTCGGCGATCGCAGGCGTCGGCTTCGACCAGATCGGGCCGACCTCGGCAATCGCGCTGATGCTGCAAAACCTCGGTGGCCCAGTCGTTCTCGCCGTCATTCAGGCCGTCATCACGTCGCGCACGCTGTACTTGGGCGGCACCAATGGCCCGGTGAAGAACATGAACGCCGCCCAGTTGAATGCCCTTGACCACGGTTACACCTACGGGTTGCTGTGGGTGGCCGGCGTCGCCGTCATCGTCGGCGGGGTGTCGCTGCTGATCGGCTACACCGCCGAGCAGGTGGCTCACGCGCAGGAAGTCAAGGACGCTATCGACGCCGGCGAGCTCTAGCTCGTCGCTTCGCCAGCCAGCAGTCAAGGCTCGTAATTCGCTCGCGGATCGCAGCCTTGGCTGCTGTTTGGCAATCATCTCTCACCAGCAGTTAGGCTTGCGCGCTGTGATCACCCGGATGTCAGAGTTGTTCTTGCGCACGCTGCGCGACGACCCCGCCGAAGCCGAAGTCCCCAGCCACAAGCTGTTGATCCGCGCCGGCTACGTCCGACCGATCGCGCCCGGCCTCTACAGCTGGCTGCCACTGGGCCTGCGGGTGCTGCGCAACATCGAACGGGTCGTGCGCGAGGAGATGAATGCGATCGGCGGCCAGGAGATCCTGTTCCCGGCCCTGCTGCCGCGGGCGCCCTATGAGACGACGAACCGGTGGACCGAGTACGGCGACGGCATTTTTCGGCTGCAAGACCGCCGCGGCAACGACTATCTATTGGCTCCGACCCACGAAGAGGTCTTCGCGCTGACCGTGAAGGGGGAGTACAGCTCCTACAAGGATCTTCCGCTGATGCTCTACCAGATCCAGATCAAGTACCGGGACGAGGCGCGGCCCCGGGCCGGCATCCTGCGAGTGCGCGAGTTTGTCATGAAGGACTCCTACTCCTTCGACATCGACGACGCCGGGCTCAAGGCGGCCTATCACGCGCATCGGGAGGCCTATCAGCGCATCTTCGAGCGGCTCCAGGTGCGCTACGTGATCGTGTCGGCGGTGTCGGGGGCGATGGGCGGCAGCGCCTCCGAAGAGTTCTTGGCCGAGAGCCCGGTCGGCGAGGACACCTTCGTGCGTTGCCTGGAGTCCGGATACGCCGCCAACGTCGAGGCCGTGGTCACCGCGCGGCCGGAAGCCCTGCCCGTCGACGGACTGCCCGACGCGGTGGTCCACGACACCGGCGACACCCCGACCATCGCGACCTTGGTCGAGTGGGCCAACGGGGCGGGGCTGGGCCGCAGCGTCGCCGCTGCCGACACCCTGAAGAACGTCCTGCTCAAGGTGCGCCAACCGGGCGGCGACTGGGAGCTACTGGCGATCGGGGTGCCCGGCGACCGCGAGGTCGACGACAAACGGCTCGGCGCCGCGCTCGAACCGGCCGAGTACGCGCTGCTCGACGACGCCGACTTCGCCAAGTACCCCTTCCTTGTGAAGGGCTACATCGGTCCGAAAGCGCTGCTGGACAACGGTGTTCGCTACCTGGTCGATCCGCGGGTGGTGGACGGCACCAGCTGGATCACCGGCGCCGACCAGCCCGGCAAGCATGTCGTCGGCCTCGTCGCCGGCCGCGATTTCACCGCCGACGGGACGATCGAGGCCGCCGAAGTGCGCGACGGTGACCCGTCTCCCGACGGTGCCGGGCCGCTGGTCTCGGCCCGCGGGATCGAGGTCGGTCACATCTTCCAGCTCGGCCGCAAATACACCGACGCCTTCACCGTCGACGTGCTCGGCGAAGACGGCAAGCCGGTGCGGCTGACCATGGGCTCCTACGGCCTCGGGGTGTCGCGGCTGGTCGCGGTCATCGCCGAACAGCAGCACGACGAGCTGGGACTGCGCTGGCCGTCGGAGGTTTCGCCGTTCGATGTGCACCTGCTGATCGCCAACAAGGACGCTGAAGCGCGGGCGGGGGCCACCGCGCTGGCCACCGATCTGGATCGGCTCGGCATCGAGGTGTTGCTCGACGACCGGCAGGCATCGCCCGGGGTGAAGTTCAAGGATGCCGAGCTGCTCGGTGTGCCGTGGATCGTTGTGGTGGGCCGTGGCTGGGCAGACGGAAAAGTGGAGCTGCGCAACAGATTCAGCGGTGAGACCCGCGAGTTGACGGCCGGCGCCGGGCTGGCCACCGAGATCACCGTGGCGGTCGCCGGTTAGTCGGCGCCGGGGAACGCCGTGGTGATCGGCCAATCACCTTGCGACTGCTTCCATTTGGCGGCCAGCACCGCGCTCTGGGTCAGCGCCGTCACGGCGAACGTGCGGTCCTGGTCGCTCTGAGCCTGCTCGACGACCGCGCGCCAAGACGCCGCGGTGTCCTTCTCCATGCGTGCGGCCAGTCGCGCCGCATCGCTGGGGTTGTTGACCGGCATCGGCAGTTGATAGCCCGCAGCGGCCACCGGAGCAGTCACCGAGCGGCCGGTCAGCGTCGCGATGACCGCGTCGCGCCGCTGCCGGTGCTGATTCAGCGCCGACGACACCAGGGTGTTCACCTCGGGTGCGCAGTGCGCCGACACAATGCCGTAGCCGTAGATCACGGCGTGCTCGTTGGTCAGCGCGGCGCACAGCGCGGTGTCGTACGGCGTGGCGGCCGGTGACGGTTCAGCGGACGTCACGACGACGTGGCTCCGAATGCCAGCGCGACGCTGTAGGACGCGGTGCAGGAGGCGGTTATCGAGCCGAGCAGGCCGGCGCGATAACCCGACGAGGTGCCCGCCAGTTGCCGGGCACTGTCCGCCGACGCCCGCAGCGACCGGATCACGTCGGCCAGCGGCGGCGGAGGAGCCGCGACGGCACTGGTGGTCGGCGTGGTCGTCTCGTGAGACGTTGACGTCGGGTTGACTGCCAGTCGCGTGATTTCCGTTGTCAGCGCCTGCGCATGTTTGGTGCGTTCGGCGGCGACCTCGGTCAGCGCGGCGCTCACCGGCTGCGACGCGCCCACTGCCGCCGCGGTGGCCAGTGCGCTGTCTTGCCGGGCCAGTGTCAGCTGTGCTTCGAGTTCGTCGACGGACGGCGGTGCGGGCGGTGAACTACACGCCGGCACCGCCATTCCGAGCGCCGCCAGCGCCGCGCCGCCAACCAAGACACGTCGCCTGCTGACAATCGGATGGAAACCAGGCTCTGGGCGCAGCACAGCAACATCCTGCCATTGCCTCCGACAGCCGCCTGTAACGCCAGGTGAACTCGCCACGATCACGTCTTACAACGGATTCCTGGCGTATCGTTGAAGGCTGGCTCCGCGTGCTGATCGCTCGCGCCGCAGGGCTGGCTGACCGGACAACTCAAGATGAGGAGCTCGCCGTGACCACCGAGCTACCGTCGCAGACGCAGGTGATCGAGCTGCTCGATGGTGAGTTCGCGCGCGCGGGTTACGAAATTGAGGACGTCGTCATCGACTCGCGGGCGCAGCCGCCGCGGATAACCGTGATCGCCGACGGTGACACCGCATTGGATCTGGACACCATTGCCGTGCTTTCCCGCTCGGCGTCGAGCCTGCTGGACGCGGCGCCCGACCTCGACGGCAGCTACGTCTTGGAAGTGACCTCACCGGGCGTCGACCGCCCGCTGACCAGCGACAAGCACTTTCGCCGCGCGCGGGGCCGCAAGGTCGAGTTGGCCATGGCAGACGGGACACAGGTCACCGGTCGAGTCGGCGAGTTGCACGACGGCACGCTGAGCCTGGTGGTTCGCGACGACCGCGCCCGCGACTGGGCAGTGCGGTCGATCTCGCTCGACGGTATCTCGAAAGCTGTTGT
The DNA here is from genome assembly GCA_963815995.1 of uncultured Actinomycetota bacterium. Lineage (GTDB taxonomy): Bacteria > Actinomycetota > Actinomycetes > Mycobacteriales > Mycobacteriaceae > Mycobacterium. The sequence continues at coordinate 218,555 of CAWFIR010000011.1, read as the reverse complement.
CCAGGTGGAATTCTCGCCTCCTCCTCAACGGGAGATGGAGCTGGCTACGGTCGATCGAAGCGTGGAGACGGAGGGCAGAACATGAACATCGACATGGCCGCTCTGCACGCGATAGTGGTGGAGCGAGGCATCTCGTTCGACGATTTGCTCGAGGACGTCAAGGCCGCGGTGCTGAGCGCATACCGCCACACCGAGGGTCATCAGCCCGACGCGCACATCGACATCGACCGCAAATCGGGTTCGGTCCGTGTGCTGGCTCGCGAACTCGACGAAGACGGCAACGTGGTCAGCGAATGGGAGGACACCCCGGAGGGTTTCGGGCGCATCGCCGCCACCACCGCGCGACAGGTCATGCTCCAGCGTCTCCGGGACGCCGAGAATGAGCGGACCTACGGCGAGTTCTCCACCCATGAGGGCGAGATCGTCGCCGGCGTGATCCAACGCGACAGCCGGGCCAATTCGCGTGGTCTGGTCGTCGTGCGGATGGGCAGCGAGACCAAGGGGTCCGAAGGAGTGATCCCGGCGGCTGAGCAGGTTCCGGGTGAGGCATACGAGCACGGCGACCGGGTGCGCTGCTACGTGGTGGGCGTCAGCCGCGGTGTCCGCGAGCCGGTGATCACGTTGTCGCGAACCCACCCCAACCTGGTACGCAAACTGTTCTCGCTGGAAGTCCCCGAGATCGCCGAAGGCTCGGTGGAGATCGTGGCGGTGGCACGCGAAGCCGGTCACCGCTCGAAGATCGCGGTCGCTTCCCGCGTTCCTGGCCTGAATGCCAAGGGCGCCTGCATCGGACCGATGGGTCAGCGGGTACGCAACGTGATGAGCGAGTTGTCCGGGGAGAAGATCGACATCATCGACTTCGACGAAGACCCGGCGCGCTTCGTCGCCAACGCGTTGTCGCCGGCCAAGGTCGTCTCGGTCACGGTGATCGACCAGAATGCCCGGGCCGCCCGGGTAGTGGTGCCCGACTTCCAGCTGTCGCTGGCCATCGGCAAGGAGGGCCAGAATGCGCGGCTGGCCGCCCGGCTCACCGGCTGGCGGATCGACATCCGCGGCGACTCGCCCGACCAGGAGGCCGACCATCCCGAGCACGGCGCGGCCCACGGACTCGCGCACGATCACTAGCACGGCGACAACGCAGACCGCAGCCGTGCGGGTGGTTCTGACCATAGGTTGGGTGCAGGTAAACTAAGCCGTGGTCCAGCGCGAGATTTCGGCCTCGGCGCATCGACGTACCGAAGGACCGGTGCGGACATGTGTCGGTTGCCGAAAGCGAGAGTTGGCCGTCGAACTGCTCCGAGTGGTTGCTGTGTCGGCCGGGAACGGTAAATGTGCCGTGACCGTTGATCCAGCGGGTACTCTGCCGGGGCGGGGTGCATGGCTGCATCCCGTTCCACAGTGCGCCAAAGAAGCAATCCGGCGGCGAGCTTTTGCTCGAGCGTTGCGCATCGCCGGCGCACCAGATACGTCAGCGGTGGTCGAGTACATCGAGCAATCGATGCGCCCGACTATCCAGCCAACAGAACAGGCAGCAAAGAACATGAGCACACCGTGAAGTCCCGATGACCATGCGTCATAGCTAAACCCGAGGCGCGGCCTACTACCGCTGTCGCCTCATAGACAGGAGATGTAGTGGCAGGCAAGGCCCGCGTACACGAGTTGGCTAAGGAACTCGGTGTTACCAGCAAGGAAGTACTCGCCCGGCTGAGCGAACAGGGCGAATTCGTCAAATCCGCATCGTCGACGGTAGAAGCGCCCGTCGCGCGTCGACTGCGTGAGTCGTTCGGCGGCGGCAAACCCGCACCGGAAAAGGCTGCCGGCAACGGCGCCGGCGGCGCCAAAGCCGCTGTTAAGGATGCCGCCCCGGCGCCGGCAAAACCCGCCGCGCCTAAGCCGGCGGCACCGGCAGCTGCTGCGCCGGAGCCGCCCGCACCGCCGGCGTCGGCTCCCGAACAGCCGCATGCCGGCTCGACGGACGCTCCGGCTCGCCCGGGACCGACCCCCGGTCCGCGTCCGGCGGCCCCGAAGCCCGCGGCACGCACGCCGCGCGTCGGCAATAACCCCTTCTCCTCAGCGCAACCGGTGGACCGGGCAATACCGCGTCCGCCGGCGCCACGCCCGGGTGCTCCGCGCCCCGGTGGTGCCTCACCCGGCAACATGCCGCCGCGTCCGGCCGGTGCCGGCGTCGGTGGGCCGGGTCGCCCGCCGCGTCCCGGTGGCCCGCCGCGTCCCGGTGGCGCGCGACCCGGCGGTCCCGGCGGTCGGCCCGGAGCCCCGTCAGGCGGTCGCCCCGGCGGCGGTGGCGGCGGTAACTACCGCGGCGGCGGCGGCGGTGGCGGCGGCGTTGGTGCCCCACCCGGAGGCGGCGGCGGTGGCTTCCGCGGCCGCCCCGGTGGTGGCGGCGGTGGCGGTCGGCCCGGCCAGCGCGGCGGTGCTGCCGGTGCATTCGGACGTCCCGGCGGTGCGCCGCGACGTGGCCGCAAGTCGAAGCGGGCGAAACGCGCCGAATACGAGAACATGCAGGCGCCGGTCGTCGGCGGTGTGCGGTTGCCGCACGGCAACGGCGAGACCATCCGCCTGGCACGTGGTGCCTCGCTGTCCGACTTCGCCGAGAAGATCGACGCCAACCCGGCCTCGCTGGTGCAGGCGCTGTTCAACCTCGGCGAGATGGTGACCGCCACCCAGTCGGTCGGCGACGAGACGCTCGAGCTGCTGGGCAGCGAGATGAACTACGTCGTCCAGGTTGTCAGCCCCGAGGACGAGGACCGCGAGCTGTTGGAGTCCTTCGACCTGACCTACGGCGAGGACGAAGGCACCGAGGAAGATCTGCAGACCCGGCCGCCGGTGGTGACCGTGATGGGTCACGTGGACCACGGTAAAACCCGTCTGCTGGACACCATCCGAAACGCCAGCGTGCGAGAGGGAGAGGCCGGCGGTATCACCCAGCACATCGGTGCTTACCAGGTGACCGTCGACCTCGACGGCGACGAACGGCCGATCACCTTCATCGACACCCCGGGTCACGAGGCGTTCACCGCCATGCGTGCCCGCGGCGCGAAGGCCACCGACATCGCAATTCTGGTGGTGGCTGCCGACGACGGCGTGATGCCGCAGACGGTGGAGGCCATCAACCACGCGCAGGCGGCCGACGTGCCGATCGTGGTGGCGGTCAACAAGATCGACAAAGAGGGCGCCGACCCACAGAAGATCCGCTCCCAGCTCACCGAATACGGTTTGGTGGCAGAGGATTTCGGTGGCGAAACCATGTTCGTCGACATCTCGGCGAAGGCCGGCACCAACATCAAGGCGCTGGAGGAGGCGGTGCTGCTGACCGCCGACGCCGCGCTGGACCTGCGGGCCAACCCCGACATGGAAGCCCAGGGTGTGGCGATCGAGGCGCACCTGGACCGCGGCCGTGGTCCGGTGGCCACCGTGCTGATTCAGCGCGGCACGCTGCGGGTCGGCGACTCCATCGTTGCCGGTGACGCATACGGCCGGGTTCGCCGAATGGTCGACGAACACGGCGAAGACATCGAAGAGGCGTTGCCGTCACGGCCGGTGCAGGTCATCGGTTTCACCTCGGTGCCCGGCGCCGGGGACAACCTGCTGGTTGTCGACGAGGACCGGATCGCCCGTCAGATCGCCGACCGTCGCAGCGCGCGCAAGCGCAACGCACTGGCCGCGCGCTCGCGCAAGCGGATCAGCCTGGAAGATCTGGATGCAGCGTTGAAGGAGACGTCGCAGCTCAACTTGATCCTGAAGGGCGACAACTCCGGCACCGTCGAGGCGCTGGAAGAGGCCCTGTTGGGTATCGAGATCGACGACGAGGTGGAACTTCGCGTTATCGATCGCGGCGTCGGTGGCGTCACCGAGACCAACGTCAACCTGGCATCGGCCTCGGACGCGATCATCATCGGGTTCAACGTGCGCGCCGAGGGCAAGGCCACTGAACTGGCCAACCGCGAAGGCGTGGACATCCGGTACTACTCGGTGATCTACCAGGCCATCGACGAGATCCAGAGTGCGCTCAAGGGCATGCTCAAGCCGATCTACGAGGAGAACCAGCTCGGTCGTGCCGAGATCCGCGCGCTGTTCCGGTCGTCGAAGGTCGGTCTCATCGCTGGATGTCTGGTCACCTCCGGCATCGTGCGGCGCAACGCCAAGGCCCGCTTGTTGCGGGACAACATCGTGGTGGCCGAAAATCTCACGGTGTCCTCGCTGCGACGGGAGAAGGACGACGTCACCGAGGTCCGCGACGGTTACGAATGCGGTCTGACGCTGACCTACTCCGACCTCAAAGAGGGCGACGTCGTCGAGACCTACGAGCTTGTGGAAAAGGAGCGCGCCTGAGTATGAGCTCCGACAAGTTGACCGGGTGGCATGGCTGACCCGGCGCGGGCGCGCCGGCTGTCCAAACGGATCTCTGAAATCGTCGCAAGGGCGATCGAGTACGAGATCAAAGACCCCGGACTGGCCGGTGTGACGATCGTCGACTCCAAGATGTCTGGCGATCTGCATGACGCCACGCTGTACTACACGGTGATGGGGTCGACGCTGGATGACGCGCCCGATTACGAAGGCGCCGCCGCGGCGCTGGAGCGCGCCAAGGGTGTGTTGCGCAGCAAGGTCGGAGCCGGCACTGGGGTGCGGTTCACTCCCACGCTGACCTTCACCCGCGACACGGTGTCCGACTCCGTGCAGCGGATGGAGGAATTGCTGGCCCGGGCGCGCGCCGCCGATGCCGATGTGGCCCGAGTGCGTGCGGGAGCCTCGCCCGCCGGCGACGCCGATCCGTACCGGGTGAGCGGGGCGGAGCAGGACGACGAAAACATAGGTGCACCAACCGCTAACGGGGAAGGCGCCGGTGACGACGACGAATTCGAAGACTGATTCGACTACCCAACGCGTCGACGCCGTCGGCGCCGCCAAGGTGCTGGAAGCCGCGGCCACCATCGGGGTCGTGTGCCACGTCCATCCCGATGCCGACACGATCGGTGCGGGGTTGGGGCTGGCCTTGGTACTGGACCGGTGTGGCAAGGACGTCGAAGTCAGCTTTGCGGCTCCGGCCGCGCTTCCGGAGTCGTTGCGGTTGCTGCCCGGCGGCGAACTTCTGGTTGCGCCCGACGCCATGCGTCGTGATGTCGATCTGGTTGTGACCGTGGATATTCCGAGCGTCAACCGGCTCGGAGCCCTGCGCGAGATGACCGCCGACGGCCAGGATGTGCTGGTGATCGACCATCACGCGTCGAACCAGATGTTCGGCACCGCGAACTTCGTCGAGCCGTCGGCGGACTCCACCACGATGATGGTCGCCGACCTGCTCGATGCCTGGGGCAAACCGATCGACGCCGATGTGGCCTATTGCCTGTATGCGGGGCTGACCACCGATACCGGATCGTTCCGGTGGGCCAGTGCCCGCGCTTATCGGTTGGCGGCACGGTTGGTCGAGCTCGGTATCGACAATGCGGCGATCACCCGGTCACTGATGGACACCCATCCCTTCGCGTGGATGGCGATGCTGTCGCGGGTGCTGGGCTCGGCGCAACTGCTGCCCGATGCCGTCGGTGGCCGCGGCCTGGTGTACGCCATCGTCGAAAACCAGGAGTGGGACGGCGCACGCCCGGAGGAAGTCGAGAGCATCGTCGATATCGTCCGCACCACGCAGCAGGCCGAGGTGGCCGCGGTGCTCAAAGAGATTGAGCCGCAGCATTGGTCGGTGTCGATGCGGGCGAAGGCCGCAGTAGATCTCGCCGCCGTCGCTTCGACTTTCGGCGGCGGTGGCCACAAGCTGGCCGCGGGCTACTCGACCACCGGTTCGGCCGACGAGGTCGTTTCTTCGCTGCGCGCCGCCCTCGGGTGAGCGAGCCGGGCCAGCCGCAGCCGGGTGGCCGCCAGATCGCGCAACTGGCTCTGCCCGCGTTAGGTGTGCTGGCCGCCGAGCCGCTCTACTTGCTGTTCGACACCGCCGTCGTCGGCCGGCTGGGCGCGCTGAGCCTGGCCGGGCTGGCCATCGGGGGATTGGTGCTCGGCATGGTCGGTTCGCAGCTGACCTTTTTGTCGTACGGCACCACCGCGCGCTCGGCCCGCCATTTCGGCGCCGACGATCGATCGGCGGCCGTGGCCGAGGGCGTCCAGGCGACGTGGCTGGCGCTGGGTCTGGGCGCGTTGATCGTCGGCGTTGTGCAGGCCCTCGCGGCGCCGCTGGTATCGGTCATCGCGGGTTCGGCCGACATCGCGAATGCGGCGCTGCCGTGGCTGCGCATCGCGATCATGGGTGCCCCCGCAATTCTGGTGTCGCTGGCCGGTAATGGGTGGATGCGGGGCGTACAGGACACCGCGCGTCCGCTGCGCTATGTGGTTGCCGGCTTTGGCCTTTCGGCGCTGTTGTGTCCCATGCTGGTGTACGGGTGGCTGGGATTACCCCGCTGCGGATTGGCCGGATCCGCCATCGCCAACCTGTCGGGTCAGTGGTTGGCCGCGTTGCTCTTTGGGCGCGCGCTGCTGGCCGAAGGCGTCCCGTTACGACTCGACCGGCAGGCGCTACGGGCCCAAATCGTGTTGGGGCGCGACCTGCTGGTGCGGACGCTGGCCTTTCAAGCGTGCTTCGTTTCTGCGGCCGCGGTAGCGGCCCGCTTCGGTGCGGCAGCGGTGGCCGCCCACCAGGTGGTGTTGCAGCTGTGGAGTCTCCTTGCGCTGGTTCTTGATTCGCTGGCCATCGCCGCGCAGGCGTTGGTCGGCGCTGCGCTGGGCGGCGGTGATGTCGCGCTCGCGACCGCGACCGCCCGGCGAGTGACGGTGTCATCGGCGATCGCGGCCACCGCTTTGGCCGGTGTGTTCGCTGCCGGCGCCTCAGTGCTTCCGGAGCTTTTCACCGACGACCGGTCGGTGCTGGCGGCAATCGGAACACCATGGTGGTTTCTCGTCGGCCAATTACCTTTGGCAGGAGTCGTTTTCGCGCTTGACGGGGTGCTGCTCGGCGCCGGCGACGCGGCGTTCATGCGCACTGCGACCGTGGTCAGCGCGCTGGTCGGGTTTCTGCCGGCGATCTGGCTGTCGCTGGTGTTCGATTGGGGGCTGGCCGGCATCTGGTCGGGGCTGAGCATGTTCATCGTGCTGCGCCTGATCTTCGTGGGCTGGCGGACGCTCTCGGGTCGTTGGGTGGTGACCGGGCAATGAGAAGTCAGACCTTCGTCGGTCTGGCGGACACCTTGCCGGGCATATAGCGCAGCCGTAACACCGCGCAGCGACCATCGAGGTCACAATGGTGGTCGGACACCCACGTGGACCCGGAAGGCTGTCGAGCGATGTCGAACGCAGGTCTCCAGTTCGGTGTTCTGGGACCGTTGCAACTCAGAGCCGGCGAAACCGTGGTGCCGGTGGGCGCCCCCAAACAGCGGGCGGTGCTGGCCACGCTGCTGATGAACCGCAACCGGGCGGTGTCGGTCGAGGCGCTGATCGATGCGGTCTGGGGCCAGTCGCCGGTGCCGGCCGCGCGGACCAGTCTTCACTCCTACGTGTCCAATCTGCGCCGACTGCTCGGCAGCCCATCGCGCGACCCAAATATGGTGCTCGCGAGCGTGCCACCGGGGTATCAGCTGAACGTCGCCGACACCGATTGCGACCTCGGGCGCTTCGTCACCGAGAAGAATGCGGGCCTGCACGCCGCCGCCGCGGGACGGTTCGAAGACGCCAGCACCTACCTGTCGGCTGCCCTGGCCGAATGGCGCGGGCCGCTTCTCGACGACCTACGCGAATTCCCGTTCGTCGACACGTTCGCCACCGCGCTGTCCGAAGTCAGAGTGACGGTGCAAACCGCTCTCGCGGAGGCCGAGATCGCCTGTGGCCGTGCCGACGCCATGATCCCGCGCCTAGAGGTGCTCAGCGCCGAACATCCTTTCCGCGAACGGCTTTGGGCTCAACTGATCACCGCCTACTACGTCGCCGAGCGCCAGTCCGAAGCCCTCAACGCCTATCGGCGACTGAAAACCAACCTCGCCGAAAATCTCGGCATCGACCCGGGACCCACCGTGCGGAGCCTGCACGAGCGGATCCTGCGCCAAGAGCCGTTGGACACCACCCACGCCGCACAGACGACCGCGACGCGCGCCGTCGCCGCTCTCGGGCCGCACACCGGCAGCATGGCCGGCCCGTCAGCCATCGCCGAACTGCGCGGCAGCGACGGACAGCGCTACCGACTGGAGGCGTCGAACCGAATCGGCCGCCGTCCCGACAACGACATCGTTCTCGACGACGACGATGTCAGCCGCTACCACGCGGTCGTCATCGACACCGGGGGGAGTTTCGTGATCAGCGATCTGCGGTCGACCAACGGTGTCGACGTTGGCGGCCGGCGCATCCGGGGCAGCGCCACCTTGGCCGACGGCGACCATATCCGCATCGGCGGCCACGAGTTCAGGTTCGAAATTCGCAGCCGCTGAGCTACGCGAATGCGGTAGGAGTGCGCGCAAGAATTTCGCAAGAATGTCGCCAGGATCCATCAAGGCAGGCCCTGCAAGCTTGTGGTGTCGGCGAAGGAAACCGACCCCAGCGAAGGATTTCTATCCGTACCTGGGACACCACTGCACGGTAAGGAATCTCCAACTATGAAAGCTTCCAAACTGCGTCTCGCAGCGGCCGGGCTGTTTGCCGCCGTCGGTCTGTCCCTCCTCGGATCACTTGCCGCGCCAGTCGCGTCGGCCGACCCGTGGGTGCCATTCACCGGACCGCTGCACCCGATCCGCCACTACGCCGCGGACGTGCTGCACCCGGTGTGGGCGATCACGCACCCGGTGCGCGCATTGATCCCGTGACCTAGCGCATCAGCCGTCATTCCGCCCCGTTTCCCACCCTCCGGAAACGGGGCGGAATGCTGTCAGCGCAGCTGAGCGCGACCGCGCTGCAGGACGGCCTCACGGTTGGCGGCGATCTCATCGCCGGAGGTCCGGAATGCCCGCGCCGCAGTCGCTTCCAGCCACAAACCCTCGCCGGTGTTCGAATCGTCGATGCGGTGGTAGGACGACAGCAGTGCCCGTACCGCGTCCTGGTTGTTGCCGACGATGCTGTCGGCCACCTTGCGTGCGGCGGGCAGTAACTGGTCGTGCGGCACCACCTCGGTGACCAGGCCGGCGCGCAGCGCATCCTGCGCGGACAGGTAGTCGCCGGTCAGGCTCATCCGACGGGCCAGTCCGATGCCGACCTTCTGGGGAAGACGAACACTGAGCCCCCAGGTGGGTAGCAGGCCCACCCGGGCATGGGTGTCGGCGAATCGCGCCTGTTCGGATGCGATCAAGATGTCGCAGTACAGCGTCACCTCGAGCCCGCCGGTGACGGCGGCGCCGTTGATCGCGCCGATGACGGGCTTGCTCAGCGATGGCCAGCGCGGCGAGATGTCCGGTAGCGCCGTTTGCCCACCCAACTCTTTGAGGTCCAGCCCGGCGCAGAACACCGGGTCGGCGCCGGTGACGATGATGACGTCGACGTCGTCGTCGGTTTCGGCGTCGGCCAGGGCGCCGAAGAATTGGTCCCGCAATGCAGCCGACAACGCGTTACGCGACTGCGGCCGGTTCAGGGTCAGGGTTCGCACTCGCTCGTCGGTCTGGATCAACAGAATGTCGTCGGTCATAAGCGCCGCTCCTCCTCATTGCTCCACGCTGCATCGTCGTCGGCGCGGGTCATAAGCGCCACCGTAGTCAGTCCGCTTCAGCACGAGCCGACCCCACCTATCGTTGAAGGATGTGCCGGAACATTACTGAATTGCGCGGGCTCGAGCCGCCGGCGACCACCGCGGAGATCGAGGCGGCAGCCAGGCAGTACGTCCGCAAGGTCAGCGGCTTCACCCGCCCTTCGTCGGCCAACGCCGAGGCGTTCGAGGCGGCGGTTGCCGAAGTCGCTGCGACGACGACGCGGCTGCTGCACGCCCTGCCGGAGCGCCGTCAGCCGCCCAAGACCGATCCGCCGTTGCGCCGCCTCGCAATGAGGTGACGAACACCGTGACGGTGCCCGCGCTCAATGAGTGATTGCGTGCTCACCGTTTTCACGGAGTCTGGTCGACGAGCACCGCGCCCGCGGGCCAATCACCGATTGTGCCCAGCGACGTGGGCTCGCCGGCGGCGGTGAGTCGCACGACGTCGGCCACCTGGGCCGGAGCATCGCACTGTAGATAGTGGTCGGCGCTCGGCAGTATCCAGTAGCGGTTCAACCCGGGCTTGTTCCGGAGAAACTCCTGCCAGACGTAGTTCGCGACCCGGACGGGTGCGACGTTGTCGTGCAGGCCCCACACCAGGGTGGTGTCGATGTCGGTGGTGGAAAGCGCTTGGAGCCAATTGGTTTCGTCAGCGGCGCGTTCGTTGAGGTATTGAATCGTGTCCGGCAGCACCGCGATCCCGTCGTTGTGTGCGAAGCATTGCGCCAATGCGGCGATCTCGGGATCGGTCGCGTCTCGCCGCGGCATGAAGGTCGTCGCGCCCATGCCCGCGGCCAGCATCTCCGGCGTGGTCGCCCGCGCGGTGCTGCGCGCCACGGTGGGATCGAGCAGTGCTTTCTGAAATCCGGTCAAATTGGCCAGCGGCAGATAGATGTTCGCGTTAGTGAGAATGACGTTGGCCGGCGGGCTCGCATCGTCGAGGTCGGCGAACATCGACAGTGCGATCATGCCGACGCTGGTGCCACGGTCATGGGTCAGCAGCGTGTAGTCCTCGAGCTTCCAGAGCTTGGTGATCGCGTAAATCAGCAGGCGCGCATCGTCGTACAGCGAATACACGTACGGCGCGGGCGGCTTGTCGGACAGGCCGTAGCCGGGGAAGTCGAGCAGGTAGATGTCGAAATCGGGGTCGAGCTCGCGGGTCAGCGACACGAAATCAATGCTCGCGGTGGGGAAGCCGTGCACGCAGACCAATGCCGGCGCCCCCGGTGTGCCGCAGCGGCGGGTGAAGACGGTGACGTCGGCGTCGGCGTTCGCGGCGGTAGTCGACCGCCAGTGAATTTCTGTTCCGCCGCTTCGCCATTCGTCGAAGATGTCCATCAGGAACCGACCGGGAGCACGATCCGCGAGGTGCCGAAGTGCACCTCGTGGGTGGACGGCTTGAGTTGGCTGCCCGTCGATGTCGGCTCGCCGGTGCCGAGGTTGCGGTCGAAGCGCGGATTGCAGCCACCGGCGATCAGCACGCGGATGCGTGTCCCGGCCCGGAATCGGTGCGAGATCGCGTCCAGTTCGAGGCTGACGTGGTCGGTCGCGTCGGCCAGCCTCCGGTAGCCGTCGCTGACGTTTCGGGAACGGCCCTTGGCGTCGACTTCGCTGATCCGGACGAACACGTCGACGTGCGGGTTGTCCGAGCTGTGTGCCAACTCGGCGACCGGATTGCCGTGCACGTACAGGTCGTTGGTCAGCACGTCGCTGGTGAAGCTGAGTACATCGCGGCGAGCCGCCAGCTCCGTGTCGTCGCGGTAACCGGCGTCGGGGGACAGCAGCCGTCCCCCGATCGTGGGTGTCGGTTCGGCGGGGTCGTAGCGGAAGCTCGCCGACGATCCCGCTGCCGGCGGCGCCGTGTCGGCCAGGCCGCCGCCGGGCTGCAGGTAGACCTCACGTTCGGTGGTGGCCGGCGGCCAGTCCGGTAGCTCGCGCCACCCTTCGCCGGAGACGAAGGTCCGGACTCGGCCCGAGCGCGGGGCCGCGGGGCGACCGGCCAGATGGGTGTCCAGCCATTCCTGGGTTTCCCGAGCGATGGTGGCCAGACCTGACACGAGCAACTGGGTGTGACTCCACGGCCCCATGGTCAGCGCGACATCGACGCCCCGCTCGCGAAGGTGCCGGAACTGATGGAGCGTCTGACCCAGGAACAGGTCTTGCCAGCCGCTGAGCAACAGCACCGGCACCTGGACCTGGTCAAGGGCGGAGGTGACGTTCAGCGGCCCCCAGAACGGGTTGTCATCCGCCGGCGGTGTCAACCACGACTCCCACCACGGAGCCCCTTCGCCGAGCAGTGTCCGGCCGGACGCGCCCAACGGCGCCTCAGCGGCCGCCCGCACCACGCCCTTCTGAGCCCGCACTTGGCGGATGGCGGCGCGGATTCGGTCCGGATCTTCCTGGTGCGCAACCAGATTGGACCAGCCGAGGAAGTCGTTGACCGTGAACGAGCCGGTACCCCACGCCGATGCGCCGAGATCATGGGGACCGGCGGTGATGACGGATGTGACCAGTTCCGGCGGCGGATCCTGCAGCAGTGCGTATTGCGTGAACCCGAGGTAGGAGATCCCGATGGTGGCGAAGCGGCCGGTGAACCACGGCTGCCGGCGCATCCACTCGACCGTGTCGGCGCCGTCGGCGGCTTCGTGGGCCATCGGCACGAAGTCTCCGGCCGATCCGAATGTCCCTCGCACACTCTGCAGCACCACGCGATACCCGCGGGCAGCGTGCAGATCGGCGAACACCAGCGAGAACGGAAATGCGCGGCCGTAGGGTCCGCGAGCCAGCAGGGTGCCGACGGTTTCTCCGACGGGTTCGTACACGTCGGCGATCAGCTCGACACCGTCGCGCATCGGGATCTTGACGCTGCTGACGGTGTATCTCGTCGTCGGCGCCGGCAGCCGCAACGCTCGGGCAACGGCGCGGCCGGCGAGCCGTCGGGGAAGGGTGCGCAGCGTCGGCCCTGCGGGTCGGTCGGAGGTGGTCGTCACGGCATCAGGGTATGGCCGCATCAGCGATAGCGGCTCAGAATTTGTAGTACGGCGAAAGCTCGTTCGCGCGCTGCAGGTTGGTGGCCGGGCAATCGACCTCCGGGCTGGAGTAGATCGTCGAGTAGAACAGCGACTGCTGGATGACCCCGTAGCTGGTCTTGAACGCCACCATGCAGGAGAAGTAGAAGTAGCTGTTGTGGTACGTCGGTTTGAGGTTCCACCATTGCGCGGCGCGGTGGCCGTTGATCGTGGTCTCCACGGCGTCGGCCGGCAGCGACTGGTCGTACTTGCGCCAAATGATCGGCTCGACGGCCAGCTGGTAGTTGCCTGCGTCGTAATGGCAGCGCAGCCCCTCTTCGGCCTCCGGCGGAGTGAACGCCAGGCCTAACCGCTGGACGACGTCAAACGGGATGTCCCGGCACGGGTCGAACGGGCTCGGGTCGGTGGTCGCCACGATCGGGCTTTTCATCGTTGTGGGCGGGTCCATCGGAGCGGCGGTGGACCGTAGTTCCACCTTGGGCCCACCGAAGGTGGACGGCGGCGCGCTCTGCCACACCACTACCGCCGCCATGAACAGGGCACCGAACGCTGCAAGCAGGCGCAGCTTGGCGACCATGACACCCCCCCTCCATGCCTGGTAGTCCGTCTCATCCTCGGCCCGCTGGGCGGTCCGCATCGTCGCCAGACGGGCTCGACTCCTGCCGGGAGCTTACAAGTCGCAGCCACGCCGCCACAGAGTAAATGAGAACCTGTTCTAGTCCGTTGCGGCGCCGCGCTGGCGCATCGGCCACCGACCAGTCGTTAAGCTGGGGAGTCGTGGCTTGGCACGAACATGGGCAGCAGCCCCCGACCGCTCGGCAGCCGACCCTGTGGGCGGTATCGGATTTGCACACCGGCCATGTCGGCAATAAGCCCGTCACCGAATCGCTGTACCCGTCGACGCCGGATGACTGGCTGATCGTCTGCGGCGACGTCGCCGAGCGCACCGACGAGATCCGTTGGGCGCTGGATTTGCTGCGCCGACGGTTCGCCAAGGTCATCTGGGTGCCGGGCAACCACGAGCTGTGGACCACCAACAGGGACCCGATGCAGATCTTCGGCCGGGACCGCTATGACTACCTGGTCAACATGTGCGACGAGCTGGGTGTCGTCAGCCCCGAGCACCCGTTTCCGGTGTGGACCGAGCGGGGTGGTCCGGCCACGATCGTGCCGCTGTTCCTGCTCTACGACTACTCGTTTCTGCCGCAGGGTGCGACCACCAAAGCCGAGGGGCTGGCGATCGCGCGGGAGCGCAACGTCGTCTGCACCGACGAGTTCCTGCTCTCACCGGAGCCGTATCCCACCCGCGAGGCATGGTGTCACGAGCGGGTTGCCGCTACCCGAAAGCGGCTCGACGATCTGGACTGGATGAATCCGACCGTGCTGGTCAACCATTTCCCGATGGTGCGCCAGCCTTGCGACGCACTGTTCCTTCCGGAGTTCTCGCTGTGGTGCGGAACCACTGAGACCGCGGACTGGCACACCCGTTACAACGCGGTCTGCTCGGTCTATGGGCATCTGCACATTCCGCGCACCACCTGGTACGACGACGTGCGATTCGAGGAGGTGTCGGTGGGCTACCCGCGCGAGTGGCGCCGCCGCAAGCCCTACAGCTGGCTGCGCCAGGTGCTGCCCGACCCGCGGTACGCGCCCGGCTATCTCAACGACTTCGGCGGTCACTTCGTGATCACCGCGGAGATGCGGGCGCAGGCGCAGCAGTTCCGCGACCGGCTGCGCCAGCGGTAGATCCGATGACCCTGACGACCTTGATGTCGGCCGTGCTGCCCGACGACGGGAACCTGGCATGTGCGGAGCTGTATTCCGACCCGCCGGGGCTTTCGCCGATGGCCGAGGAAGAGCCGTTGATCGAGCGGTCGGTGGCCAAGCGGCGCAACGAGTTCATCACCGTCCGTTACTGCGCCCGTATCGCGTTGGGCGAGCTCGGGCTTCCGCCGGTGCCGATTCTCAAGGGGGAGAAGGGCGAACCCTGCTGGCCTGACGGCGTGGTGGGCAGCCTGACGCACTGTGCGGGCTATCGCGGTGCGGTGGTCGGACGCGACGGCGCGGTCCGTTCGGTGGGTGTCGATGCCGAACCGCACGACGTCTTACCGGACGGTGTGCTCGACGCGATCAGTCTGCCGGCCGAACGCGCCGAGCTGGCGGCGTTACCTTCCGGTGTGCATTGGGATCGAATCCTGTTCTGCGCCAAAGAGGCAACCTACAAAGCCTGGTTTCCGCTGACCAAGCGCTGGCTTGGCTTCGAAGACGCGCACATCATTTTCGGCCTCGACGACTCCGGCTCGTCCGGGACTTTCGAGTCGACCATTCTGATCGACGGGGCCACGCTGTCCGGCCCGCCGCTGCACACACTGGCTGGACGCTGGTCGGTGGACCGCGAGTTGGTGCTCACGGCGATCGCGTTATGAACGCCGGCCTTGTCGTCGTCGACAAGCCGGCCGGTATGACGAGCCACGACGTGGTCGGGCGGTGCCGCCGGATCTTCGGCACCCGGCGGGTGGGGCATGCCGGGACACTGGATCCGATGGCCACCGGCGTGTTGGTGATCGGGATCGAGCGCGCCACGAAGATCCTGGGGCTGGTGACCGAGACCTCGAAGTCTTACGCAGCGACCGTCCGGCTGGGCCAGTCCACGTCCACCGACGACGCGGAAGGGGAGTTGCTGCAGCAGGTTTCGGCGCAGAACGTGACCGACGAGGCGATCGAGACGGCGATCGCGGCGTTGCGCGGCGATATCGCGCAGGTGCCGTCGGCGGTCAGCGCGATCAAGGTCGACGGTCAGCGGGCCTACCGGCTTGCCCGTGCGGGCCGCACCGTCGAACTGGCCGCGCGGCCGGTGCGCGTCGATCGGTTCGAGGTGCTGGCGGTGCGCCGCCACGGCGAACTGGTCGACGTCGATGTCGAGGTGGACTGTTCGTCCGGAACCTACATTCGCGCGCTGGCCCGCGATGTCGGCGCCGCGCTGGAGGTGGGTGGTCACCTGACCGCGCTGCGCCGCACCCGGGTCGGGCCGGTTCGGTGTCGAGGCGGCACGTTCACTCGACGATCTGGCGGAGCGGCCCGGGCTGAGCCTGACGCTCGACGACGCCTGCCTGCTGCTGTTTCCGCACCGGCAGCTCACCGACGAGGAGGCCGACGCGGTAGCCAATGGCCGGCCGCTGAACCCGGCCGCGATCGACGGTGTCTACGCCGCGCACACCGCCGATGGCCGGGTCATCGGATTGCTGCGCGACGACGGTCCGAAGACCAAGTCGGTGGTCGTCATCCGGCCGGCAACACTGTAATTCGCTCGCGGCGTCAGGACCGGTTGCGTGGCCGGTTGATGCTGTCGAGCGCCTGCTCGGCCTGCCCGACCTCGCTTAACACCACCGATGCCGCCGCGTCGTCTAACGCGGTCTGCTGCAGATGAGTGAGCAGAGCGATCGCCAGTTGGCGCGCTTGGACCGCATTGTCGGCAAGCGAACCCCAACCGGGCTTGGCGAAACTCGACGACACGAACGGCTCCCACACGTCCTCGGCATAGGCATGCAGGATCGCGTCCGCGATCGAGCGTTGGTGACCGCGGATGTCGACCAACGTCGCGACCAGTCGCTCCAGCGAAACGCCCACGCCGGTGAGGCCTTCGATCAAATCCAGTGCCTCGGCGTCGCGCACCGAGACCGGGTCACCGTCGGCGTCGGAGATCAGGCCGAGCTTGGCCAGCTGTACCGCTGCGCCGGTGCCGAGCCGGTTATCGAGTTCTGCCCGGCTGACGGTGATCGGGCCTGCCGTGCTGAACGGCGCGAGCACTTCTGCCGCCACCAGCCGGATGTCGCTCTCGCTGCCGGTGCCGGTGTCGATCATGCGCCGGATCAGGTCGAGCGGGAAGCCGTCGGAGTGCAGCTGCTGCACTCGCCTGATCCGCGCCATGTGCTCGTCGGAGTAGATACCGACGCGCCCGCGGCGGGTGGGCGGTGGCAGCAGACCCTGGCGTTGCCACTCCCGAATATTGCGCGAGGACATGGAAACGCTCTGGGCAAGCTGGTCGATCGTCATCTCCATATGCCGCTGATCATAACCCCATTGTCTGTTACAGAAATAATTGTTACGGTCACGCTTGTATCGGTTGATCGGATCCGGCGGACGGATGGAGGCACCGTGACCCTCAAGAGCGACATCCGGTTGGCAACGTCGACAGTGAGGCCGATCGCGGACAGCCTGTACGTCAACATCAGCACCGATCTCGGCGCCAAGCTCAGGCGGCGCGACTACCCCGGCGTCCACGAGACGTCATTCGACCCGTTCGATCCGGCGACCGCTGCCAACCCCTACCCGGGATACGCCGAGCTGCTGGCCGGCCCGCGGGTCCGCTACAACCGCAAACGCAACATCTTCATCCTCAGCCGCTATGACGACGTGCGCACCGCGGCTCGCAGCGACGCGATACTGACCAACGCCGAAGGCGTGACGCGGTCTCGGTTCCAGGTCCCGGTGCTGCTCAACCTGGATCCGCCGCGCCACACCGAATTACGGCGCAAGGTGCAGCCCACGTTCGCGCGCGGAGCGCTGTCCGGGTGGCAGGAGACGGTCGATCGACTGACCCACGAACTGGTTTCCGAGCTGCTGGCCAATCCGGGTTCCGATGTGGTGCAACGGCTGGCGGTGCCGATGCCGATGCGGATGATTGCCCACATCCTCGGCATTCCGCCGAAGGACGAGGAGTTTTTCCGATACTGGTCCAACGAGAGCGTCCGAGTGGCCAACGTCCAAGTGACGCCGAGGGGTCTATGGGAGATACTGCCCAGCCTCAACGGCGTGCGCCACCTGCATTCGTACTTCTGCAGCCGCATCGAAAGCGGTGAGTTGTTGGCGCCCGACACTCTGTTGGGCTGTCTGGTGGCCACCGCGGGCGACGGCGAGATCAGCCGCGACGAACTGTTCTACTTCGCGTTGCTGCTCCTGTTGGCCGGCAACGAGACCACCACTAATCTGTTGAGCACCATGTTCCTGACGTTGTCGGAGAACCCGGATCAGTTCGAGTTGATCCGGCAGGATCCGGACGCGCTTATCGGCAGCGCGATCGAGGAACAGCTCCGCTTCTCGTCGCCGATTCAGGGTTTCTACCGCACCGCGAAGACCGCATATCGGGTAGGGGAGGCCACCATTCCGGCTGGTGCACGAGTCGCGCTGCTCTGGGGTGCGGCCAATCGTGACCCGAGGCAGTTCGACAATCCGGATGCGTTCGTCGCCGCGCGCAATCCCTCTCATGTGGCTTTCGGTTCGGGTATTCACCTGTGCCTCGGCGCGAGTCTGGCGCGGATGGAAAGCAGGGCGGTGTTGCGCGAGCTCGTCGAACGTGTGCAGCGCATCGACATCATCGGCGCGCCGAAGTGGACCACGAACAGCTCGCTGCGCGGTCTGGCTCGGATGCAGGTAGCGCTCACGCCGCGGGCGCAGGTGCTCAGCTGATGCGCCGCGAACCGCGGATCGTCATCGTCGGCGCCGGGATGTCCGGGCTGTGTCAGGCGATCCTGCTCGACCGCGCGGGCTTTCGCGACGTCACCATCGTGGAGAAGGCCGACCGGCCCGGCGGGACCTGGCGGGACAACCGCTATCCGGGACTGACCTGTGACGTGCCGTCGCACCTATACCAGTACTCGTTCGACTTGAATCCCTCATGGAGTCAGCTCTTTTCGCCCGGGCCGGAGATCCAGAACTACTTCGAACAATCGGCACGCCGGCACAACATCGAACGAATGATCCGCTACCGCACCGAGGTCGTCGACGCCCACCACACCGGCCTGCACTGGCGGCTAACCACGCGTGACGGAGAAACTCTCGACGCCGACTTCGTCATCCTCGCGACCGGCTTCTTGCACCGGCCCCGCACGCCGGACTTCGCGGGCATGAGCGACTTCGCCGGCCGGATGGTTCACTCGGCACGGTGGAGTGATGACATCGACGTGTCCGGCAAGCGGATCGCCGTCATCGGCAACGGCTCCACCGGTGTGCAGCTGATATCTGCGGTGGCCGGGGTTGCGGCTCACGCCACGCTCTTTCAGCGCACCCCGCAATGGGTTGCCCGGCTGCCCAACCCGTCGATACCCCCGGCCGCTCGTGCGTTGCTGAGCCGAAGCCGGTTGCTCAGCAGGGCGCTGCGGCGCGCGGAAGACGAATCGTTCAAGATTTTCAGCGTCTTCCTCACGCGGCCCGGATTGCGCCGCCGCTTGGTGAACAGGGGGTGCGAACGCAATCTCGCTTCGGTCGCCGATCCGGTGTTGCGCGCCAAGCTCACTCCGGACTACCGGCCAGGGTGCAAGCGGTTGATCATTCACCCGGACTTCTACCGCCAGGTGCAGCGTCCCGACGTGGCCGTGGAGACGACGGCCATCGACCGGTTCGAGGAGCGCGGTATCCGGACCGTCGACGGCCGTCTGCACGAGGCCGACATCGTCGTGCTGGCAACGGGATTCAACGCACACGATTATGTGCGCCCCGCGACGGTCCGCACCCACGACGGCCAGACACTCGACGACATGTGGTCAGCGGGTCCGCGTGCCCACAATAGCGTCGCCGTCCAGGGCATGCCGAACCTGTTCATGCTGCTCGGTCCGCATTCGCCGATCGGGAATTTCTCGCTGGTACAGGTCGCCGAAGCGCAGGCGGCCTACGTGCTCAGGTGGATAAGCCGGTGGATTGCGGGGGAATACGACACCCTACGACCCACCGCCGCTGCCGTCGACGCCTACGTGGAACACATTCGGCGTGGGTTGCCCGGCACCGTGTGGACGACCGGTTGCAGCAGCTGGTACCAGGGACCCGACGGGTTACCGGAGCTCTGGCCCTATCTCCCGCAGGACTATCTGCGGCTGCTCAAAGAGCCCGACGACCACAGCTACGTCATGGAGCGAGACAAGCAAGCCGTCAGCTGAGCGGTGGGATTGCGCAACCGATGGGGTAGCATTACGTTCTCAACAGAACGTATCTTCTCCGAAAGGTGAGTGCAGTCGCGATGGCGGCGGAAGTCAACGGACAGCGGGTTCGGCGCACCCAGGCGGAGCGCACCGCTGCCATGCGGACGCGGCTGCTCGACGCCACCATCGAGTGCCTGGTGACGTATGGGTATGCCGGCACCACGACGCCGCGAGTAGCCGAGCTTGCCGGCGTCACCCGTGGCGCGCAGATCCACCACTTCCGGTCGAAGGAAGATCTGGTGGTCGCCGCCATCGAGCATCTCGCTCAACAGCGTGCGCAGGGCGCCATTCGCGAACTTGGTCGAGTGCAGGCCAGCCCCGACCCGGTGTCGACCGTGCTGGACTATCTGTGGGATGCGCACCAAGGCCCGATGTTTGTTGCCGCGGTGGAACTTTGGGTGGCAGCACGCACCGACCCCGTGCTGGCCCAACATATCGAGCGCGTCGAACCCGTGGTGAACAGCACGCTGGTTGCCGCAATTTCACAGCTGGTCCCAGACCACACGGCGCAGCGAGAAATTCGCAACGTTGTCTACACGGCGATGGACGCGCTGCGGGGGATCCTGGTGGCGAGTTTCGTCGACCGCGACGCCGAGCGTGCGCGCCGTCGCTGGGACCGGGCCTGCGAGCATCTGCGGGTAATGCTCGCCGAAGTATTGCCCGCCCCGGCGTAGCCCCTTCGCCCCTTCTGATCGCTCATAGTCGGTGAGCGCGAGCTCGTTGCAAAGATACAATCAGGTGTGTATGTTTCGACGTGGGGCTCAGACAGTTCAAGGGAGTGTTATGTCCAACAAGGTCTATGTCATCGGTGTCGGGATGACGAAGTTCGAGAAGCCGGGCCGCCGGGAGAACTGGGATTACCCGGACATGGCGCGCGAGTCGGGCACCAAGGCGCTCGAAGACGCAGGTATCGACTACGCCGCGGTCGAGCAGGGCTACGTCGGCTATGTCTACGGCGAATCCACGTCGGGCCAGCGGGCGCTGTATGAGCTGGGGCTTACCGGCATCCCGATCGTCAACGTCAACAACAACTGCTCGACCGGGTCGACCGCGCTGTACCTTGCGGCGCAGGCGATTCGCGGCGGGCTGGCCGACTGCACGATCGCGCTCGGTTTCGAGAAGATGAAGCCCGGTTCGCTGGAATCCACCTACGACGACCGCACGAACCCGATGGACAAGCACGTCATGGCGATGGCCGAGATCTCCGAGGTGCTGTTTCCCGTGGCGCCGTGGATGTTCGGGGCGGCCGGCCGTGAGCACATGCAGCAATACGGCAGCACCGCCGAGCATTTCGCCAAGATCGGCTACAAGAATCACAAGCATTCGGTCAACAACCCGTACGCCCAGTTCCAGGAGTCGTATTCGCTGGAGGACATCATGGGCGCGCGGATGATCTACGACCCGCTGACCAAGCTGCAGTGCTCGCCGACGTCGGACGGGTCCGGCGCGGCGATCCTGGCCTCGGAGGCGTTCGTCGACAAGCACGGCCTGGCGGACCAGGCGGTGGAGATCGTCGGGCAAGCCATGACGACCGACTTCGCCGACAGCTTTGACGGCACCTGCAAGGGGCTGATCGGCTACCACATGAATGTGAAAGCCGCTCAACGTGTTTACGACCAATCCGGTCTGGGGCCGTCGGACTTCCAGGTGATCGAGTTGCACGACTGCTTCTCGGCCAATGAGTTGCTGCTCTATGAGGCGTTGGGTCTGTGCGCCGAGGGCGAGGCGGCCAAGCTGATCGACAACGGCGACGTCACCTATGGCGGGCGCTGGGTGGTCAACCCGTCCGGCGGACTGATCTCCAAAGGGCATCCGCTGGGAGCCACCGGTCTGGCGCAGTGCGCCGAGCTGACCTGGCAGCTGCGCGGTCAGGCCGACAAGCGGCAGGTCGACGACGTCACCGCCGCACTGCAGCACAACATCGGTCTCGGCGGCGCGGCCGTCGTCACCGCATACCAGCGAGCCGAACGCTAACCAACGTAGGAGACAGGATCAACCATGGGACACATCGAAGCAACCCGAGAACTGTCGGCCAGCCCGGAAGCGTTGTGGGGGACCGTCAGCGATCTTGCCAACTGGGACAAGTGGTTCACCGTGCACGAGAAATGGCTCGAGGGTCCGCCCGACACGCTGACCGAAGGCGCCAAGCTGACGGCCAAGATCGTCATGCTCGGGATGGCCAACAAAATTGAGTGGGCGATCGAATCGGTGGAAGCGCCGCGTTCGCTGGTGCTTTCCGGCACTGGAATGGCCGGCGTCCAGGCTCGGTTCACCTTCACCATTGACCCGACCGAAAAAGGTTCGCAATTCACGGTTTTCGGCGACTTCGAGGGTGCGCTGATCAAGGGTGCGCTGGGTAAGGCGGTCGAGAAGGACGGCGTCAAGCAACTCGACAAGACGCTCGACCAGCTGGACGCCTTGGCGTCTGCGGCGGCGTAAGGGCGTTTGGATGACCGAGACGCTGGAGTTCGACGACACCGGCCTGGACCGCTGGACCGACGATGAGCGGTTCGACGTCACCCGGGAGCGGTTGGCCGAGTACGCGGCGGCCACCAACGACCCGATCGAGGCGCACCGCAGAGGGGACGTTGCGCCGCCGGTTTTCGCGATCGTCCCCGTTTTCGAGGCTTTGCTCACCCCGGCGGTCGACGTGATGCCGGTCGAGGCCCATCCCGCGGATCGTCCACGGCGAACAGGACTTTCACTTTCACCGCCCGATCCGCCCGGGGGACAAGCTCGTCTCGCGCGGCAAGATGATCGGATACCAAGGTCTGGAAAAGGGCACTCGTGCCGCGATCCTGCTCGAATGTCGTACCGAGGACGGTGAACTGGTTAATGAGCAGTACGTCACGACGTTCGTGCGTGGCATGTCGGTCGGCAAGACGATCGGCGAACTGAGCCCCGACCACAAGTTCGACGAGAAGCTCCGCGAGCAGGCGCCGGTCGCCAAGGTCGTGCAGCACATCGACAACGACCAGACCTTCCGCTACTCGCCCGCGGCCGGCGACCCGATGCCGATCCACCTCGACGAGGAGGTCGCGATGGATGCCGGTCTGCCCGGCATCATCGCGCACGGGCTGTGCACCATGGCGTTCACGTCGTGGGCGGTGCTGACCGAGCTCGGCGGCTCGGATGTCAACCGGCTCAAGCGCTTCGCGGTCCGGTTCTCCAAGCCGGTGCTGCCCGGTGACGACCTGGAAACCAGGATCTGGTCCGTCGGCAGCGCCAACGGAACGACGAGCTACGCATTCGAGACCGCGAGAAGCCGTGACGATGGCGAGGAGTTGGTCATCACCGACGGCCTGGCCGTACTAGCCGACTGAGAATCCACACCGACAAAGAGGAAGTCCACACTGATGGGTGCATTAGAAGGCCGGGTCGCGGTCATCACCGGCGCGGGCCGCGGCATCGGCCGTGAACACGCACTGCTGTTCGCCAAAGAAGGGGCCAAGGTCGTCGTCAACGACCTCGGCGGCAGCAACGAGGGCGAGGGCGCCGACACCGGGCCGGCGCACGAGGTGGTCGAAGAGATCACCGCCGCCGGCGGCACCGCCGTCGTCAACACCGAGAACGTCGCCACCTGGAGCGGCGCGGAAAGTGTTGTCCGACAGGCGATCGACGAGTTCGGCGGCCTTGACGTCCTGGTCAACAACGCGGGGATCCTGCGCGATTCGTTTATCGCCGGCATGGCCGAAGCGCAGTGGGACGCGGTGATCGCGGTCCACCTGAAGGGTCATTTCGCGATGCTGCATCACGCGGCCGCCTACTGGAAGGCGCAGTCGAAAGCCGGTGATCAACCCAATGCCGCGGTGATCAACACCGCGTCGGGTTCGGGTGTGACAATCCCGAACGCCGGCCAAGCCAACTATGGCTCGGCCAAAGCGGGCATCGCGGCGCTGACGTTGATCGCGGCCGAAGAACTGGAGCGGTACGGCGTGCGGGTGAACGCGATCGCACCGATCGCGCGCACCCGGCTGACGCTGGCCACGCCCGGCATGGGTTCGTTGATGTCGGAACCCGAGGAAGGCGAACTCGACCTGTTCAGTCCGGCCAACATCTCGCCGCTGGTGGCCTACCTGGCCACCGAGAAGTGCCCGATCACCGGCAAGGTGTATGCGGTTCAGGGCGGCGCGATTTCGGCCTTGTCCGGTTGGCACGACGTCGACACCATCGAGACCGACGGTGTGTGGGTGATCGACGACATCGCCGCCCGGCTGCCGCAGTAATCAAGGAGCAGAGCATGTTCGAATGGTCCGACACCGACCTGATCATGCGGGACACCATCCGCGGATTCATCGACAAAGAGGTCCGGCCGAACCTGGACGCGCTGGAAACCGGTGAGATTTCGCCGTATCCGATCGCGCGCAAGCTGTTCAGCGAGTTCGGCCTCGATGTGCTTGCGGCCGAGGCGGTCAAGACGATGCTGGACAAGGAGCGGGCCAAGCAGAGGAACCAGGAAGCGCACACCGAGAAGCGCTCCTCCGGCGGGTTCGGCGGCCTGGGCGCGCAGGCATCGATGGCAGCCGTGCTGGTGTCCGAGCTCGCCGGGGTGAGCCTCGGATTGCTCAGTGCGGTCGGTGTCAGCCTTGGTCTGGGCGCGGCGACGATCATGAGCCGCGGAACACTCGCCCAAAAAGAGCGCTGGCTACCGGAACTCATGACGCTGGAGAAGATCGCGGCGTGGGCGATCACCGAGCCCGACTCCGGCTCGGATGCGTTCGGCGGCATGAAGACGACCGTCAAACGCGACGGTGGCGACTACATCCTGAATGGGCAGAAGACGTTCATCACCAACGGGCCATACGCCGACGTGATGGTGGTCTACGCCAAGCTCGACGACGGCTCCACCGACCGGCGAAACCGGCCGGTGCTGACCTTCGTGCTCGACGCCGGAATGCCGGGGCTGGCCCAGGGGAAGCCGTTCAAGAAGATGGGCATCATGTCCTCGCCGACCGGCGAATTGTTCTTCGACAACGTCCGGCTCTCACCCGACCGTCTGCTCGGCGAGACCGAACAGCACGGCGACGGCGACGGTCGGGAGAGTGCACGGGCCAACTTCTCCGCCGAACGCATCGGCGTCGCGCTGATGTCGCTGGGCATCATCAACGAATGCCACCGGCTTTGTATCGACTACGCCAAAACCCGCACGCTGTGGGGCAAGAACATCGGTCAGTTCCAGCTAATCCAGCTGAAGCTGGCCAAGATGGAAGTGGCCAGGATTAACGTGCAGAATATGGTGTTTCAGACACTGGAGAAGGCGCAGGCCGGCAAGATGCCCTCGCTGGCCGAGGCGTCAGCGATCAAGTTGTACTCGTCGGAGGCCGCCACCGACGTGGCCATGGACGCGGTGCAGCTGTTCGGCGGCAACGGCTACATGGCCGAGTACCGGGTCGAGCAGTTGGCCCGCGACGCCAAGTCGTTGATGATCTACGCCGGCAGCAATGAGGTCCAGGTGACTCACATCGCCAAGGGTTTGCTCGCCTAATGAACACCCGGACGGCAAGAGGCCTGCGGCGCGCTTCGATGGCCGTGGTCGACCGGCTCAGCTATATTCCGTTCTCGCGGTTGGGCTTCAACGTGATCCTCAAGGTGCTGGTGTCACAAGAGTGGCTGTTCGCGGCGCTGCGCCCGGCGGCTGATTACGCGATCTCCCGAACCGCCCCAGTGGTCCCCGGGATCCGGGTCAACCGGGTTGCCGCGCCGGTGTCAGGGGAATGGGTGTGGGCTCGCGAGGCCGACGACGCTGCGGGCGTGGTGTTGGTGCTGCATGGCAGCGGCTACCTGATCTGCTCGGCGCGCACCCATCGCGGCTTCGCGTCGCATCTATCCGAATACTCCGGGATGCCGAGCTTCGCCATTGACTACCGGCTCGCGCCGGAACATCCATTCCCGGCGGCAGAGGACGATGCGCTGGCCGCGTACCGCTGGCTGCTGTCGCAAGGGCACGATCCGGCGAAGATCGTCGTTGCCGGTGATTCGGCCGGTGGGCACTTGGCGGTCGGGCTTGCCTTGCGCCTGCGCAGCGAGGGGTTGCCCGCTCCGGCGGCGCTGGCCCTGTTCGGCCCACTGATCGATCCGTCCTACCGGTTGTGCATTGCCGATGCCCGTACCCGGCGTCAGCCGCTGGATCCGCGCGCGGCAGCGCGGGCCATCGCACTGTATGTCGGCGATCATGATCCCGCAGACCCCCGGCTGTGCCTGCTGAATGCCGAGCTTTCGGACTTACCGCCGATCCAACTTCATTACGGTTCACGGGAAGTGATGCGCGCCGACGCAGAGGCGTTCGCTGCGTTGGTGCTCGAAGCCGGTGGCCGCTGCGACGAGCACATGTGGCCCGGCTTAATGCACGGCTATTGGCTCTGGCCGCGCGACGGAGGTCTGACCAGCTTGCAGGTCGCCGGGCACTTCTTGCGCACGGCGGTCGCCGAGGCCAACACCGCATCGTGAACCTGCCCGACTTCGCCCGGGCACGCGACCGACTGGCCGCGGTACGGGTGCTGGCGCGCCGCGGCATGGTCGACTTACGCCGACCCGACGAGGCGGTGCGGGCGTTCATGGCCATCCGCCGCTATGGAGCGTTCGGCGGGCTGGTCGCAAACGCCGCGGCCCGTTACGGGGACGCGCCGGCCATCACCGACGAACGCGGCACCATCAGCTTTCGCGAACTCGATGAAACGTCCAACGCGTTGGCACGCGGGCTGGTGGCCAAAGGAATTCGGGCCGGTGCAGTGATCGCAACACTGCACCGCAACAGCCGCGACGTCATGGTGACTGTGAGCGCGGCGAACAAAATCGGCGTCCGGACTGTGTTGATGAACACCGGCTTCGCCAGCCCGCAGCTGGCGGATGTGTCCGCGCGAGAACACGTCAGCGCCATTCTGGTCGACGACGAGTTCGAGGACATTCTGACCACGCTGCCCCCGGAAACTTTGCGGTTTACCAGCAGCCGATCCGGCGAGCTGATCGACAATCAGTCGACCTCGTCGCTGCCTGCGCCGCAGCAGCCGGGCGGTATGGCGCTGCTTACCAGCGGCACTACCGGAACCCCGAAAGGTGTGCCGCGCAACCGGATTGACCCGTCGCAATCCGCGCAGCTACTCGACCGGATTCCCTGGCCGAGTGACGGCGCCTACTACATCGCCGCGCCGCTGTTCCACGCGACGGGTCTGGCGACCTGCGCTATGGGTCTGGCCCTGGGCAACCGTGTGGTGATGGCACGTCGTTTCGACGCGGAGGCGGTGTTGCAGGCGATCGCCGAGTATCGAGTGGGTGCCGTCGTGTTGGTACCGACGATGCTGCAACGCATTCTCGATCTGGGCCCTGACCGACTGGCGAAATACGACACTTCATCGCTGAAAGTGCTTTTTACCGCGGGGTCTTCGCTGTCGCCGGACCTGTGTCGCCGCACCGACGATGCGTTCGGTGCCGTGCTGTACAACTTGTACGGGTCCACCGAGGTTGCGGTCGCGGCCGTGGCCACCCCAGACGAACTGCGTCGTGCGCCCGGCACCGTCGGCCGCCCACCCGTCGGTTGCACGGTGGCCATCTACGACGAGAATCGCCGCAAGGTCACCGAACCGGGTCGCGTCGGAACCCTTTTCGTCTCCAGTGGTCTGAGCTTCTCCGGTTACACCGACGGCGCAAACAAAGAGATCGTCGACGGTCTGCTGTCGACCGGCGACACCGGGCACTTCGACGAAACCGGCCTGTATTTCATCGACGGCCGCGACGACGACATGATCGTCTCGGGCGGCGAGAATGTCTTCCCGCTCGAAGTCGAGAATCTTCTTGTCGACCATGCCGAGATTGTCGAGGCTGCCGTAATCGGGGTCGACGATGCCGAATTCGGCAAACGGCTGGCCGCTTTTGTGGTCAGCCGGCCCGATTCCGGTCTGGACGCCGACGGCGTCAAGTCGCACGTGCGCGCCCATCTGGCCCGCCATAAGGTCCCGCGCGACGTGGTTTTCGTAAAGCAGTTGCCGCGTAATGAAACTGGCAAGGTCCTGCGCAGGCAGCTCACCGGCAAGTAGGCGAAGGAGGGTCAGAGGCCGTGTCTGAAGATGTCAAATCGGTGTCTGGTTTTCTCATTACCTCTGTGGCGCAACGGTCATAGTGTCGTCATCGTGAGCCACGATCTCAGTGCAAAAGTGGTGGTGATCACCGGTGGGGCTCGCGGAATCGGCGCGCAGTTGGCCCGCAACCTCGTCGATGCGGGCGCACGCGTCGCGGTGCTGGATCGAGATCTGGAATCGGCGCAGCGGCTGGTGGCCGAGCTCGGCTCCGCCGCAGCGGCATTCGAAACCGATGTCACCTCGGCCGAATCGGTGGCAGCGGCGTGTGGTGCCGCCGCGCGGCATTTCGGAGCGGTGGATGTCGTGGTCGCCAATGCCGGCATCGCCGGGCCGGGGTCGACCGTTGCCGCCGTCGATCCTGCCGAGTGGCGGCAGGTCATCGATGTGAACCTGGTGGGTGTCTTCCACACGATGCAGGCTGCGCTGCCGCACCTCAGGGCCCGCGCCGGATACGCGATGGTGGTGGCCTCCATAGCCGCGGTGGTACCGGGGCCGCTGATCAGCGCTTACGTGGCGTCGAAGGCCGGCGTGGAGTCTTTGGTGCGTGCGGTGCGCATCGAAGTCGCCGGCGACGGAGTCGAGGTCGGTATCGCGTATTTCGGGTTGATCGACACCGGGCTCGCCGACCAAATGCTGACCCGGTCAGGACTCGGGGTCGTGCTGCCGGGGCCGCTGGGCAAGCTTGCGTCGGTCGAGGTGGCGGCCGCGGCCATCACGTCCGGCATCGCGCGGCGCGCGCGGCGGGTCTACGCGCCGTGGTGGGTCGGGCCGATGCTCGACCTGCGGCCGCTGCTGTTCCTCGCGGACCGGGTGCTGGCGGTGCTGCCAAGCGTTCGCCGCGTGATTCGCGCGGGCGACGACACGGAGGTGAGCTGATGCCGCAACGACAGCCGTCGGTGGGGATCATCGGGGCCGGCATGTCCGGACTGTGCCAGGCCATCGTGTTACGCCAAGCCGGCATCACCGATGTGACCATTTACGAAAAGGCCGATGATGTCGGCGGAACGTGGCGCGACAACACCTATCCGGGCTTGTCGTGCGATGTGCCGTCGCGGTTTTATCAGTTCACGTTTGCGATGAATCCGGGCTGGACGAAGTTCTTCTCACCGAGACCCGAGATCTTCGCATACTTCCGCTGGCTGACAGACGAACGCGACGCTTACCACGCCCGGGCCGCCGCGAGCAGAGACGACTAGTGTCCTGAGTCATTAATTCGTTGGCAGCCGTTGGGATTCCCTCGGCGCCGACTGTGTAGCTTCTTCGGGTGAAAATGGCGAAATCACCCCTATAACGCAACTACGGCACCCGAATTAATGACTCAGGACATTAGGAACTGAGCCACTGCAGCACGCGGACGCTAGCCGGCCACCATCCAAATCGCTTGGGCTGCAGGACTTCCCAGCTCGACCGTGGTGGGCGCGCCGTCGGCCGATTCCACCGCGACGGAGATCATGCCGGCGAATTCGCGGCGGGTGAGCACCCGGAGCCGCGAATCGAGGTTGATGCCGATGCTGTCGAAGTAGCGCAGCATCTCGGGGTCTTTGTCGGATATCCGCGCCACGACGCCGGCCTCACCATCGGCGCATGACCAGAGCTGGCGAGCGGGCGGGGTCGGTACCTGCCCGTCGGAACCCGGGATCGGGTCGCCGTGCGGATCGCGCTGGGGGAAGCCAAGCTTGGCGTCGATGCGCGCCACCAGCCGGTCGGACACCGCGTGCTCGAGTACCTCGGCCTCGTCGTGCACCTCGTCCCAGCTGTAGCCGAGCTCCTTGACCAGAAAGGCCTCCAGCAGCCGATGGCGCCGGACCATTGCCAGCGCCGCTCGACGGCCCGACTCGGTCAAGGTGACCGCGCCGTATTTCTCGTGGTCGACAAGGCCCTGCTCCGCGAGTTTGCGAATGGATTCCGAGGCAGTGCTGGCGGATACCCCGAGCTTCTCGGCCAGCATCTTGGTGCTGACTTTGGCCAACGACCATTCCTGGGCATTCCAGATGACCTTGAGGTAATCCTGGGCAACCGCACTGAGCCCGGCGGGCTCTTCAGCAGGTAGGTCAGGGCGCACAACGGAAGTTTAAGCAATCCTCACCTGATCTGCGGCTCTCGCACGACCGTGCGCTACCTAGCGCCGTAGGCTGACAGTTGTGCAACGCTGGCGGGGGCAGGACGAGATTCCCACGGACTGGGGCCGATGCGTACTCACCATCGGTGTGTTCGACGGTCTGCACCGCGGGCACGCCGAACTGATCTCGCACGCGGTCAAGTCGGGCCGTGCCAGGGGAGTGCCGACGGTGTTGATGACCTTCGACCCGCACCCGATGGAAGTCGTCCACCCGGGCAGCCACCCCGCGCAGCTGACCACGCTGACCCGGCGAGCCGAGCTTGCCGAGGAATTCGGCATCGACGTCTTTCTTGTCATGCCGTTCACGACGAATTTCATGAAGCTCACCCCGGACCGCTATGTCCACGAATTGCTGGTCGAGGACCTGCATGTGGTGGAAGTCGTGGTCGGGGAGAACTTCACCTTCGGCAAGAAGGCCGCCGGCACGGTCGACACGTTGCGCAGTGCCGGCGCGCGATTCGGGTTCGCGGTGGAGGCGATGTCGCTGGTCTCCGAGCACCACAACACCGAGACCGTGACGTTCTCCTCGACCTACATCCGGTCTTGCGTGGACGCCGGTGACGTGGTGGCGGCCGCCGAAGCGTTGGGCCGACCACACCGGGTCGAAGGCGTGGTGGTGCGCGGCGACGGCCGGGGGACCGAGATGGGCTTCCCGACAGCCAACGTGGCCCCGCCCATGTATTCGGCCATCCCGGCCGACGGCGTCTACGCCGCCTGGTTCACCGTGCTGGGCCACGGACCGGTGACCGGAACGGTCGTGCCGGGTGAGCGATATCAGGCCGCGGTTTCGGTGGGTACCAATCCGACGTTCTCCGGACGCACCCGCACGGTCGAGGCGTTCGTGCTCGACACCGCCGCGGACTTGTACGGGCAGCATGTCGCGCTGGACTTCGTCGCCCGCATCCGCGGGCAGGAGAAGTTCGGATCGGTGGGCGACCTCGTCGACGCGATGGCCACCGATACCGAACGCGCCCGCAAGCTACTTTCTGCGGGCTGAACTGCGGATTCCGGTCGGAGCGGCGCCCGCTGCTAGACTCCTCGGCGATACGGCGCGTGCTGCAGTTCGCGGCGGCCGCACCTTAGAAAGATGATCGCGGACCTATTGATGGAGATATTTCGTGGCGCTTACCGCCGAGCAGAAAAAAGAAATCCTGGGCTCTTACGGCCTGCACGCAACGGACACCGGGTCCCCGGAGGCCCAGGTCGCGCTGCTGACCAAGCGGATCGCTGATCTGACCGAACACCTCAAGTTGCACAAGCACGACCACCACTCGCGGCGCGGGCTGTTGCTGCTGGTCGGACGCCGGCGCCGGCTGCTCAAATATGTCGCCCAGGTCGACGTGGAGCGCTACCGCTCGCTGATCGAGCGCCTCGGCCTGCGTCGCTGACCCTGCCCCGCGTGGCTGGGAATCGCCAGGTCGGCGTGTAGAGTCAAGGTCGTTCTGGGCCTAATCGGCCCGAGCGAGGTACGGCACGCGCGAACCGCGCGCACCGTTCCAGCGAGGCACAACAGGACGTCGAAGGAAGACAAGTCTGTATCGCGCGGTCTTCGGTAGTGGCTGCCGAGCTCCCCAGCTTGGGGTAGGTCGGCCGCTTCGATCGATGGCCGTCGCCGAATCCAGACTCTGCATCCGTCAGGTTGTCCTGGAACCCTCCGGGTTGCGCGTGCCTGCGCGAAATAGCTGAACAAATCCAGAGAGGCTGCACGGACGCACATGTCTGTAGCTGAAATTGACGAAGGCGTGTTTGAGACGACCGCCACCATTGACAACGGGAGCTTCGGCACCCGCACCATCCGTTTCGAGACCGGCCGGTTGGCCAAGCAGGCCGCCGGCTCCGTCGTGGCCTACCTCGACGACGAGACCATGCTCCTAGCGGCCACCACGGCCAGCAAGTCCCCGAAGGAGCACTTCGACTTCTTCCCGCTGACAATCGACGTCGAAGAGCGCATGTACGCCGCGGGACGCATCCCCGGTTCGTTCTTCCGCCGTGAGGGCCGTCCCTCCACCGACGCGATCCTGACCTGCCGCCTGATCGACCGTCCGCTACGCCCGACCTTCGTGTCCGGTCTGCGCAACGAGATCCAGGTCGTCGTGACCATCTTGAGCCTGGATCCCAACGATCTGTACGACGTGCTGGCGATCAACGCCGCGTCAGCGTCGACCCAGATCTCGGGTCTGCCATTCTCCGGCCCGGTCGGCGGTGTGCGCGTCGCGCTGATCGACGGTCAGTGGGTCGCGTTCCCGACCGTCGAGCAGCTCGAGAACGCCGTGTTCGACATGGTCGTCGCGGGCCGCAAGACGGCTGACGACGTCGCGATCATGATGGTCGAGGCCGAGGCCACCGACAACGTCATCGAGCTTGTCGCGGGCGGCGCGGGCGCGCCCACCGAGAGCGTCGTGGCCGAGGGTCTGGAAGCCGCCAAGCCGTTCATCGCCGAGCTGTGCAAGGCCCAGCAGGAGCTGTACGACGCCGCCGGCAAGGCGACCGTCGACTACCCGCTGTTCCCCGAGTACCAGGACGACGTCTTCTACTCGGTGTCCTCGGTGGCCACCGAGGAGCTTTCCAAGGCGCTCGCCATCGCGGGCAAGGAAGAGCGCGACGCTCGCACCGACGAGATCAAGGTCGAGGTGCTCGACCGCCTCGCCGAGACTTACGAGGGCCGCGAGAAGGAGATCGGCGCGGCGTTCCGCTCGCTGACCAAGAAGCTGGTCCGCCAGCGCATCCTGACCGACCACTTCCGCATCGACGGCCGCGGCATCACGGACATCCGTGCGCTGTCGGCCGAGGTCGCCGTCATCCCGCGCGCGCACGGCAGTGCGCTGTTCGAGCGTGGCGAGACCCAGATCATGGGCATCACCACCCTCGACATGGTCAAGATGGCGCAGCAGATCGACTCGCTCGGGCCGGAAACGTCCAAGCGCTACATGCACCACTACAACTTCCCGCCGTTCTCCACCGGTGAGACCGGCCGGGTCGGTTCGCCGAAGCGGCGTGAGATCGGCCACGGCGCGCTCGCGGAGCGGGCCCTGATGCCGGTGCTGCCCAGCATCGAAGAGTTCCCCTACGCGATCCGCCAGGTCTCGGAAGCCTTGGGCTCCAACGGGTCTACCTCGATGGGCTCGGTGTGTGCGTCGACTCTGTCGCTGCTGAACGCCGGTGTGCCGCTCAAGGCGCCGGTCGCGGGTATCGCGATGGGCCTGGTGTCCGACGACGTCGAGGTGGAAGGCGGCGGCAGTGAGCGCCGCTTCGTCACCCTGACCGACATCCTGGGCGCCGAAGACGCGTTCGGTGACATGGACTTCAAATGCGCGGGCACCAAGGACTTCGTCACCGCGCTTCAGCTGGACACCAAGCTCGACGGCATCCCGTCGCAGGTGCTGGCCGGCGCGCTGGCCCAAGCCAAGGACGCCCGGATCACCATCCTCGAAGTGATGGCCGAGGCTATCGACGAGCCGGACGAGATGAGCCCGTTCGCGCCTCGGATCACCACGATCAAGGTGCCCATCGACAAGATCGGCGAGGTCATCGGGCCCAAGGGCAAGATGATCAACTCGATCACCGAGGAGACTGGCGCGCAGATCTCCATCGAGGACGACGGCACGGTGTTCGTCGGTGCCAGCAACGGCGAGGCGGCGCAGGCCGCGATCGACAAGATCAACGCGATTGCCAACCCGCAGCTGCCCAAGACCGGCGAGCGGTTCCTCGGAACCGTGGTCAAGACCACCGATTTCGGCGCGTTCGTGTCGCTGCTTCCGGGCCGCGACGGACTGGTGCACATCTCCAAACTCGGTAGGGGTAAGCGGATCGCGAAGGTCGAAGACGTCGTGAACGTCGGCGACAAGCTTCGCGTCGAGATCGCCGACATCGACAAGCGGGGCAAGATCTCCCTGGTGCTTGTGGACGAAGACGCCGGACCATCCGGCGACGGTGAACCTGCCGCCAGCCCGGAGACCGCGCCTGCCGATGCCGCGACGGCCAGCAGTTAGCTCAGGGACGCAGCCGCTGC
Source organism: uncultured Actinomycetota bacterium (assembly GCA_963815995.1). Lineage (GTDB taxonomy): Bacteria > Actinomycetota > Actinomycetes > Mycobacteriales > Mycobacteriaceae > Mycobacterium. The sequence continues at coordinate 184,673 of CAWFIR010000011.1, read as the reverse complement.
GCCGCGGCCGGCACAGTTCTGAGCCGTCCGCGGCGTTTCGGCGCACCGCGCTTCCCGGCGGTTTGCGGGTAGTCACCGAATACCTGCCCGGGGTGCGCTCAGCCTCGGTCGGGGTGTGGGTAGGCGTCGGATCGCGCGACGAGGGTGCCTCCGTGGCCGGTGCTGCGCACTTCCTGGAGCATCTGCTGTTCAAATCCACTCCGACGCGCACGGCTGTCGATATCGCGCAGGCGATGGACGCGGTTGGCGGTGAGCTGAACGCGTTCACCGCCAAGGAGCACACCTGCTACTACGCGCACGTGCTCGACGGCGATCTCGCGCTGGCCGTCGACCTGGTCAGCGACGTGGTGCTCAACGGGCGCTGCGCCGCCGACGATGTCGAGCTGGAACGCGCTGTCGTCCTCGAGGAGATCGCGATGCGCGACGACGACCCCGAGGACGCGTTGGCCGACCAGTTCCTGGCGGCGCTGTTCGGCGAACATCCGGTGGGCCGTCCGGTGATCGGCAGCGTGCAATCGGTGTCGTCAATGACGCGCACCCAGCTGCATTCGTTTCACCAGCGGCGCTATACGCCCGAGCGGATGGTCGTCGCGGTGGCCGGCAACATCGACCATGACGAAGTGGTGACTTTGGTGCGCGAGCACTTCGGGCCGCGATTGGTCCGGGGCCGCCACGCGATCGCGCCGCGCAAAGGTGCGGGCCGGGTCACCGGTCGACCACGGTTGACGGTGGCCAATCGGGACGCCGAGCAGACCCATGTCTTTCTCGGGGTGCGAACGCCGGGCCGGCACTGGAAGCATCGCTGGGCGCTATCGGTGCTGAACACCGCGCTCGGCGGCGGCTTGAGTTCCCGCCTGTTCCAACAGGTTCGGGAGTCCCGCGGGCTGGCCTACTCGGTCTATTCGTCGCTGGACACGTTCTCCGACGCCGGCGCGTTGTCGGTGTACGCCGCGTGCCTGCCCGAGCGTTTCGCCGAAGTGACCCGGGTGGCGGCCGACGTGCTGGAGGAGGTGGCGCGCGACGGCATCACCGAGACGGAATGCCGGATCGCCAAGGGTTCGCTGCGGGGCGGGCTGGTGCTCGGCCTGGAGGACTCCAGTTCCCGGATGCACCGCATCGGCCGGGGCGAACTCAACTACGCTGAACACCGAAGTATCGACCGGACGCTGCAGGAGCTCGATGAGGTCACCCTGGACGAGGTCAACGCGGTGGCGCGCCAACTCCTCGGCAAACCCTATGGCGCAGCAGTTCTCGGGCCTCATCGATCGAAAAAGTCTCTGCCGCAACAACTTCGGAAAATGACGGGGTAGCGCGATGGTACTGGGCTTCTGGGATCTCGACGTGCCGATCGTGGGTGCGCCGATGGCAGGCGGCCCCGGTACGCCTGCCCTGGCGGCGGCGGTGTCCAACGCGGGCGGCCTCGGCTTTCTGGCCGGTGGCTATATCAGCGCAGATCGGTTGGCGAATGACATCGCGGCGGCGCGCGCCGCGACCACCGGCCCGATCGGTGTCAACCTCTTCGTGCCGCAGCCCAGCGTCGCCGACATGCACCAACTCGACCATTACGCGGAGGCTCTCGACGAGCTGGCTGAGCATTACGACGTCGAGGTCGGCTACCCGCAATTCGGTGACGACGACGGGTGGCAGCAGAAGCTCGAGGTCGTGGCCGATCTGCGGCCCGAATTGGTGTCGTTCACCTTCGGCGCCCCGTCGCCGGATGTGCTGCGCAGGTTCGGCGCACTGGGAATGCTGCTCTTCGTCACGGTGACGTCGGCATATGAGGCAGGCGTGGCGCTTGCCGCCGGCGCGGACGGTCTGGTTGTCCAAGGGCCCGACGCCGGTGGGCACCGCGGCACGTTCGCACCGGACATGAGTCCCGGGACCGAATCACTCACCGAACTGCTGCAACGCATCGGCAAGGCCCATGACGTTCCGCTGATCGCGGCCGGTGGCCTCGGCAGCACCGAGGATGTCGCCGCGGTGTTGCGCAGGGGAGCGGTGGCCGCCCAGATCGGGACCGCGCTGCTGCTCTCCGACGAGGCCGGCACCAACGCCGCACACCGCTCGGCGCTTGGGCATCCGCAATTCGACACAACCGTTGTCACCCGGGCGTTTTCGGGTCGGTATGCCCGCGGTCTGGCGAACGATTTCACCCGGATGCTCGACCAGATAGCGCCGCTGGGCTATCCCGAGGTCAATCAGATGACTTCCCCGATCCGCAGGGCCGCGGTGGAGCTGGAAGACCCGCACGGCACCAATCTGTGGGCGGGCACGGCATACCGGCAGGCACAGACCGGGTCGGCGAAGGATATCGTCGGCAAGCTCGGCCACGTATAGGTCAGCGACCGACGTCGGGAGTGCGGTGCGCCCACGGCCTGGCGGTTTCCAGCTGGCTGGCCACCCGGAGCAGAACATCCTCGCGACCGTAGGCCGCCACCAGTTGCACGCCGACCGGTAGCCCGGTGTCGGTCCACTCGACCGGCACGTTGATCGCGGGCTGACCACTCATGTTGAACGGCGGCGTGAAAGGTATGAACTGGAACGCGCGTTCCACCACCTCCAACGGATTGTCGGGCTTGTTGGCGATGACGCCCAGCGACAGCGGGAGCTCGGCGACCGTCGGTGTGAGCAGCAGGTCCCAGCCATCGGTCCACCACGCCTGCAACGCACGGCGGAAATGGGTGGCGGCCGAGAATGCCAGCGCATAATCGACGGCGCTGAAATGGGCGGCGATCTCGGCCTGCGCGCGGTTCATCGGTTCGAATTCGTCTGCGGTGAGCGGTCTTCCGATCTGTTCTTCGAATCGCCGAAGCCCGACGCCCATGTTCGTGCTCCACAGCGTGGCGAAGTGCAATCGCAGCGACGTGTCGGCCAGGGCTGCGGGCCACGCCGGTTCGACGCGGTGGCCGAGCGATTCGAGCAGCGTCGCGACCGAACGGGCGGCGGCTGCGCACTCGGGTGCGACGGCGCCACCTTGCGGGTGATGGTCGAGCAGGCCGATCCGCAACCGGCCGGGGTCGGCGCCGAGCTCGAGGACGTAGCGGCGGGCCGGAAGCGGCGCGATGACCGTGTCACCGATGCCGGGCCCGCGGACCGTGTCGAGAAGTGTCGCGGTATCACGCACCGTGCGGCTCACGCACAGCTCGACCGACAGCGCGGTTTCGTCGCGGATCGGGCCGAGGGAGATCCGGCCCTGGCTGGGCTTCAGGCCGACCAGTCCACAGCACGATGCGGGGATGCGGATCGAGCCGCCGCCGTCGCTGGCATGCGCGAACGGGACCATGCCGCTGGCGACCGCGGCTGCCGAACCGCCGCTGGAGCCGCCGGGCGACCGGCTGAGGTCCCACGGGTTGTGCGTCGCGCCCCACGCGATCGGCTCGGTGGTCGGGACGCTGCCGAGTTCGGGGCTGTTGGTCCGTCCGGCGGTCACCAGACCGGCGCCGCGGAAGCGGCTCACCAGCGTGGTGTCGGCGTCCGAGACCACCGACGCGTTCTTCAGCGCGACGTTGCCGTTGGTGATGGGCTGGCCGGCGTATCCGGCGAACAGGTCCTTGATGAGAAACGGCACGCCGCGAAATGGCCCGTCGGGCAGCGCAGCTCGGGCGGTGTCACGCGCGTGGTCGAACCAGCGAATCACCACCGCGTTGAGCACCGGATCGATGCGCTCGATCCGCTCGATGGCCGCGTCGAGTAACTCGAGCGGCGTCACCTCGCCGTTGTGTACCAGGGCGGCCTGGTCGACCGCATCCATCCATTGGGTCTGATCGGCGAGTGAAGTCACGCGGCTTGTGTAGCACGCAAACGCGTGTCAGACCAGCAGCGCCGCCGGATCGGCGAAGGGCAGCCCCAGGTCAGCGGCCACCCGTTGACACAACAGCGCACCGTCATGAGTCGAAAGTCCTTTGGCGAGAGCCGGATTCGAACGGCACGCGTCTCGCCAGCCATTGTCGGCCAGTTCGATGGCATACGGCATGGTGGCGTTGGTTAAGGCATATGTCGACGTCTTGGGCACCGCCGCGGGCATGTTCGCGACGCAGTAGAACAGCGTGTCGTGCACCGCGAACGTCGGGTCGTCGTGGGTGGTCGGGTGTGAATCCTGGAAGCAACCGCCCTGGTCGATGGCGATGTCCACCAACACCGCACCCGGTTTCATCTGCCCAACAAGGGAATTCGATACCAGTGTGGGGGCTTTGGCGCCTGGCAGAAGCACCGCGCCGATGACGAGGTCAGCCTGCTTGACGGCTTCCTCCACCTCCAGGGCGGTCGAGTAACGGGTCTGCACCCGGCCGGCGAACACGTGGTCGAGCTCGCGCAGTTTGTTGATGTTGACGTCGAGCACGGTGACTGCGGCCCCCATTCCGATGGCGACGCGGGCGGCGTTGTATCCGGCGGTCCCCCCGCCGATGACCACCACCGCCGCCGGTTCGACACCCGGCACCCCGCCCATCAGCACGCCGCGGCCGCCCTGAGTGCGCATCAAGTGGTAGGCCCCGACCTGAGCGGACAGTCGCCCGGCGACTTCACTCATCGGGGCCAACAGCGGCAACGCGCCGTCGGGGGTCTGCACCGTCTCGTAGGCGATCGAGGTGGTGCCCGCGGCAAGCAGTGCTTCGGTGCATGACCGCGAGGCAGCCAGATGCAGATAGGTGAACAGGGTCTGGCCGCGCCGCATGCGCGAGTACTCGATCGGCGTGGGCTCCTTGACCTTGAGCACCAGGTCGGCGTCGGCCCACACGCCCTCGGCGGTGGCGATCAGCTGCGCGCCGGCGGCCTTGAACTCAGAGTCGGGGATCGCCGAGCCCTCACCGGCGCCCGACTGAATCAGAACCTCGTGGCCGCGACGGGTCAGTTCGGCGACCCCGGACGGCGTGATCGCTACCCGGAATTCGTTGTTTTTCGTCTCGGTAGGGATGCCGACGTGCATGGACTCAATTGTGAAGAAAGTTCATCGGTAGCGCAAAGATCGCGAAGACACACATCTAGAATAGGAAAATGGCCGAAGAAATGACGGAATATCAGGATCGCGCACCGCTGTCATCGAAGGATCTTCGGCCAGTGGATTTGGACAGCACGGACCGCAGAATTCTGAGCCTGCTGCATGCCGACGCCCGCATGACCAACAGCGCGCTGGCTGAAGAACTCGATATCGCCGCGTCGACCTGTCATGGGCGGGTGCGGCGACTCGTGGACTCGGGTGTGATCCGCGGCTTCTATGCCGATATCGACCCGGCCGCAGTGGGATTGCCGCTGCAGGCGATGATTTCGGTCAGCCTGCAATCCATGGCCCGCGGCAAGATCCGCGAATTCATCCAGCAGATCCGGCACCGGCCTCAGGTGATGGATGTCTACTTCCTCGCCGGTGCCGACGACTTCATCCTGCACGTCGCCGCGCGCGACACCGAAGATCTGCGCTCGTTCGTGGTGGAGAACCTCAATGCCGACGCCGACGTCGCGGGCACCCAGACCTCGCTGATCTTCGAGCACCTGCGGGGAGCCGCGCCCGTCTGACCGCGAGGACGTCCCGATACCGGGGGTACCGGGTATGCTCCTGCCAATGTTCACGGTCAACGACGAGGCTGTCGGTCCGCACCTGCCGGGTGCCGGGGCGTTGGCCGATCACGAGCGATTGGTCCTCGAGGCGCGCGATGTCGCATTCGACTGGGCCAAGCTGCCGTTTCACTACGTGCCCGGCGAGCCGTTCACCACCCACATGCTCAATGTGCTGCACCTGCTGCTTCCGGCCGGCGAAGAGTTCTTCGTCGACCTGTTCAAGCAGGCACTACCGCTGATCAAGGACGACCAGCTGCGCCTCGATGTGCAGGGATTCATCGGCCAGGAGGCGATGCACTCCCAGGCGCACACCGGTGTGCAGGAGTATTTCGCCGCCAACAACGTCGACGTGACACCGTTCACCGACCAGATGAACTGGCTGTTCGGCAAGCTGCTGGGCGACCGGCCCCGGTGGAGTGTGCGGCGCCAGCACAGCTGGCTGCTCGAGCGGGTGGCACTTGTCTCGGCGATCGAGCATTACACCGCGATCCTGGGCGAATGGATTCTGGACACCCCGCAGCACGACGCGATCGGCACCGACCCGGTGATGCTGGACATGCTCCGCTGGCACGGTGCCGAAGAAGTCGAGCACAAAGCGGTGGCCTTCGATCTGATGAAGCACCTGCGCGCCGGTTACCTGCGGCAGGTGCGCACCCAACTGGTCGTGACGCCGATGATGCTGCTGATGTGGGTGCGCGGAGTTCGCTTCATGTACTCCGTTGACCCGCAGGTGCCGCGCGGCGCCAAGCCGCGCTGGTGGTACTACTTCCAGGCTGCACGACGGGGTTTGATGCCAGGGCCGCTGCGCTTCGTGCGGGTGATCGGCGCCTACTACCTGCCGGGCTTCCACCCGTCGCAGCTGGGCGGGGTGGAGAAGGCGGTCGACTACCTGGCGATCTCACCCGCCGCGCGCGCATCGCACTGAGCGAGAGGATCCGATGACCACCGATTCGGCGGCTAGTTCCACCGTGCCGACCCGCACCACGGTGACCGCGTCCGACGGCGTCACTCTGGCCGTCCACGCCTACACCGAGATCGACCCGGGGCGGCCGACCGTGCTGGCCATTCACGGTTACCCCGACAACCATCACCTCTGGGATGGGGTGGCCGAACACCTCACCGGGCGCTATAACTTCGTCGCCTATGACGTGCGGGGCGCCGGCGAGTCCGCACGCCCGGCGGGGCGATCGAATTATCGCTTTTCCCAGTTGATCTCCGATACCGGATCGGTGATCGACAGCCTGGGCGTCGACCGGGTGCATCTGCTGGCCCACGACTGGGGCTCGATTCAGGCCTGGGCCGCGGTCACCGACCAGACGGTGATGGCCAAAGTGGCCTCGTTCACGTCGATTTCCGGGCCGCACCTCAACTATGCGGGCAAGTTCTTACGATCGGCCCGCACTCCACGCGGTCTCCTCGACGTGATCCGCCAGTTCTTTGCGTCGGGATACATCTGGTTCTTCCTGACCCCCGGACTGCCGGAGCTGATGATCCGCTCCGGGGTGGGCGTGAAAGTTGTTGACGCGTTTGGCCGTATCGGCAATTCCAGTACCCGTACCCGACCAGTCGACACGGTGCGATCTACCGGCGACTACGTCAACGGCCTCAACCTCTACCGCGCCAACATGCCCGGGCCCTTTCTGGCGCCCGGTGCCAAGCTGCCCGATACCACCGTTGCGGTCCAGGTGCTGGTGCCGCGGATGGACATGTTTGTCACGCCCGCGCTGCAGCGTTTTACCGGTTCAATCCCGTTGCGCAGCAGGGTCATTCCGATCGAAGGCGGCCACTGGGTGGTGACCGCGCGTCCCGATGTCATAGCGCGGTTGACCAGTGAATGGATCGACCGTGTCGTCGACGGCGCCGCTGCGGACAAACACAGCACGGTGCGAACCGGTCCACGCGACGTGCGAGGCAAACTCGCCTTGGTCACCGGTGCCGGCGCCGGGATCGGCCGCGCCACCGCCCTCGAACTGGCCCGCCAAGGCGCCGACACCGTCGTGATCGTCGACCGTGACCTGGCCGCGGCGGAGGAGACCGCCGCGGCGGTGCGGGACGCCGGCGCCGGGGCAGCCGCGTACGAGGTCGATGTCAGCGACGAGAAAGCGATCGATTCGCTTGCCGCACAAGTCAACGACGAGCACGGCGTGGTCGACATCCTGGTGAACAACGCCGGAATCGGGATGGCGGGCCGATTCCTGGAGACGACGCCGGCGCACTGGGACAACATCCTGGCAGTCAATCTGCGCGGCGTGCTCAACGGAAGTCGGTCATTCGCAACGCAAATGGTCGACCGTGGACAGGGCGGCACCATCATCAACGTGTCGTCGGCCGCGGCGTTTCTTCCGTCGAAGTCGATGATCGCCTACGGTACGACGAAGGCCGCGGTGCTGGCGTTCAGCGAATCGCTGCGCGCCGATCTGGCTGACGACGGCATCACCGTCACCGCGGTCTGCCCGGGGTTCGTCAACACCAACATCGCCAAAAGCACGGTCTACGCGGGAATGTCACCGGACGAACAGGACAGCGCCCGACACAAGGCCGACGTTGCTTACCGTCGTCGCAACTACACACCCGAAGCCACCGCCAAGGCGATCGTCAAGGCTGTCAAGAGCGGCCCGTCGGTGTTGCCGATCGCGGCTGAATCGCGGGTCGGCTACGCGATGCGCCGCATCAGTCCATCGTTGATCCGGCTATTCGCCCGCTACGACATTCGACCTTAAGGCCATTGTGTCGCAAAGCATTTGGGCCAGCAGGCCTGCCGACATCTACGGCCGCCGCAAGCGAGACCGGCTCTACACGGCGGTGTGGGGCCTGGGCGTGCTACTCGGGGGGTTGTCCTCGGCGACCCGGTGGACGCCGTCGCGGGTGCTACCGGTGGGGCGCACCCACACCGCGGTCGTCACGAAACGCGAGCTGCTCACCCCGGACGTGGTCGCGCTGACTTTCGCCGACCCCCACGGCGGCCTGCTCCCGTCGTGGACGCCGGGCAGCCATGTCGACGTGCAGCTGCCCTCCGGCCGCCGTCGTCAGTACTCGCTGTGCGGACCGCCCGGCCGGCGAACCGATTACCGTATTGCAGTGCGCCGCATCGCCGATGGTGGTGGCGGTTCGATCGAGATGCACGATGCGTTTCGGGTCGGCGACTCACTGGTGTTCGAGGGTCCGCGCAACGCGTTCTATCTCGGCGGCGACGAGCGTGACGTGCTCTTCGTCATCGGCGGAATCGGGGTGACACCCATCCTGTCGATGATGCGGGCGGCGCAGCAGCGCGGAATGAATTGGCGCGCAATCTATGCCGGCCGCAGCCGGGAATACATGCCGCTGCTGGACGAGGTGACCTCGCTGGCCCCGGACCGGGTAACCGTGTGGGCCGACGACGAGCGCGGCCGATTCGCCACGGCCGACGATCTACTGGTCGGTGCGACACCTACCACCGCGGTCTACGTGTGCGGGCCGAGCGGGATGCTGGAATCGGTGCGCATCGCTCGCGACGAGCACGCGAATGCGCCGCTGCACTACGAGCGGTTCACTCCCGCCCCGGTGGTCGACGGCATCGCCGTTCGAACTCGAGCTAGCTCGCTCGCGGCAGGTGCTCGACGTCCCCGCCAACCGCTCGGCGCTCGACGTCATGCTCGACATGGACCCGACGACGGCGCACTCCTGCCGGCAAGGCTTCTGCGGTACCTGCAAGGTCAAAGTGCTCAGCGGGCAGGTCGACCGTCGCGGCCGCCTTGCGGAATCCGACGGCGAAATGCTGGTGTGCGTCTCACGCGCGACCGGCGGCCGCGTGGTGATCGACGCCTAGGGCGCCGGCTGCAGGTGCAGGTTGTTGGTCTCCTGGTAGCCCTGCGGGTTACCGCAAGCTTGCACGTTGTTGGTGATCTGCACGGTGCCGTCCAGCGTGTTCGGGTCCCACGTGTAGTGGAAGCCGATCGCGTCGCGGACGTCGCCGCCCTCTTCGCAGGAAACGCCGCCCTTGCCGTCCAGCGTCCACTGGTTGTTGACCAGATGTGCCTGACCCATGTTTTTGATGTCGGCGCATCCGTCACCGCATGGGGTGATGAACCAGTCATCGTGCACCTGGTGACCGTCCGGATAGGTCTCGGTCTCGATGTAGTGGCCGTTCAGCGGGTCCGCGGTGGACACGGGAGCCGTAACTACCAGGGCGAGACCGGCGAGCATCGCGCCGGCGGCAAAGCCGCGGGTGATCGTCATGATCCGATTCCTTTCGTCAAGCTGCTCAGTGCGTCGGGCACTGTTGGTGGGTATCACAGGAGCTTCTCGGTTCGTGTGCGTTTCCCAACTTCGGCTGGTGAACGCACGATTACGAATGGGTGAGCGAATAGATTCGTGACCGGGCTGTCGCCGAAAATCCTTTCCGAATCCTAACAGTCGTCAAGAGCGGGCAGCCACGACTTGCACCTCTGACGGCCCCGTCTAGGGTGAAACCATGCGGGTAGCGGTACTGGGATCGAAGGGCAAAGTCGGCGCGACGATGGTGCAGGCGGTGGCGGCCGCCGAGGATCTGAGCCTGTCCGCCGAAGTCGACGCCGGTGATCCGCTGAACCTGTTGACCGACAGCGACACCGAAGTTGTCATCGACTTCACTCACCCCGACGTCGTGATGGCGAACCTCGAGTTCCTCATCGACAACGGTATTCACGCCGTCGTGGGAACCACCGGCTTCACCGACGAACGGCTGCAGCAAGTTCGGTCATGGCTGGCCGCCAAACCCGGCGTGTCGGTGCTCATTGCGCCGAACTTCGCCATCGGCGCGGTGTTGTCCATGCATTTCGCCAAGCAGGCCGCGCCGTTTTTCGAGTCGGTCGAAGTGATCGAACTGCATCACCCGCAGAAGGCTGATGCGCCTTCGGGCACCGCCGCGCGGACCGCCGCGCTGATCGCCGAGGCGCGAAAAGGCTTGCCGCCCAACCCGGATGCCACCAGCACCAGCTTGCCGGGCGCCCGCGGCGCGGACGTCGATGGCGTGCCGGTGCATTCGGTGCGACTGGCCGGGCTGGTGGCGCACCAGGAAGTGTTGTTCGGCACCCTGGGGGAGACGCTCACCATCCGGCACGACAGCATCGACCGCACGTCGTTCGTACCCGGTGTGCTGCTGGCGGTTCGGCGGGTCGCCGAACAGCCGGGCCTGACAATAGGACTTGAATCGCTGCTCAACCTGCAATGACCGGAACGGCGCGAGGTGTGCGAATCCAACTGACGATCGCGTTCATGTGCGCGGCGCTGGTGGTGTATCTCGTGCTGCTCGGCCGGGCCGCTGTGCTGATGATCAGCTCAGGGCGTGCCGTCGCGATCGCGTTGGGCGGCGCGTTGTTGATCCTGCCCGCCATCGGCTTGTGGGCGATGATTGCCACGTTGCGCGCCGGCCTCGCCCATCAGAAGCTGGCCCGCCTGGCCGCTGAAGACGGCATGGAACTCGACGTGAGCGCGCTGCCGCGACGGCCGTCGGGGCGCATCGAACGCGACGCGGCCGACGCACTTTTCGACACCGTGCGTACCGAACTGGACAGCGATCCGCACGACTGGCGTCGGTGGTACCGGTTGGCCCGTGCCTACGACTACGCGGGAGATCGAAGCCGGGCACGCGAAGCCATGAAGAAAGCCGTCGAGCTACAGGTCGCGACTGAGTAAAACGCTGTTGATCGTGCACCACACTCCGTCGCCGGCCCGGTGAACACCGACACATGGTCGCCTGGTCGAAAGGCCGCCGACGAAATGGTCCAGGGGCGTAGTGTTCGGACGAATAGCGCCGAGGGGAGTCCGAGGATGCCGATGAGCGATCATGACTGGAGCAAGCCAGCGGCGCAGGCGATTCCTAAGGAGGGCTACCTCGAGCTCGAGCGGGGCAGATACGGTCCGATCTATCCGAGAACTCCTGCCTGCTATGGCTTTTCGATCATTGCGAAAGTCAAAGAGGGCCGCGAAGAGGCCGTCCGCGCGTACGGCAAGCAAATCGAAGAAGCGATTGCCGGGAGTCCCGACGTGCTCGCGCCGCTGCGGCTGCACTACTTGCGATGGGTATTGTTCGACGTCGGTTCGGGACTGCATTTTCAGTACCAGGGCATCTTCGACACCGATTTCGACAAGTACACCGAGGATGCGGTGGCGCTGTTCAGCGCGACGGGGATCACCACCGTGTTCACCAACCTCGAGGGATTCCCGGAGGACTGGAAAGAGAATCCGGACGCCTTCGTGAAATTCGTTCGTGACCACCAGTGCCCGAGTTTCCTGGAGTACGGGGAGTATCCGTACGTCACCGCCGACGAGATCAAAAAGGCTTTGCGGCTCAAGGCGGCGTTCTCCGACATGCTCGACCAGATGCAGTGATCAGCACCGAGAGGTGCACCGATGCTTGAGTTCGACGATATCCAGCACATTCTGCTGACTCGCACGCCGGCGATGACCGGGCGCTATGAGTTCCTGACGTTCGGCAACCCGTCCGGGGGCCGGGCGTGGCTGTCCGAGCTGATTCCCGTGGTCGAATCCGCCGCCGCGGCGCAAGTCTCGATGGATAGCACCAAGCGGTGGGTCACCCTGGCGTTCACCTGGAATGGCTTGCGGGCGCTCGGGGTTCCCGAGGAATCCCTCGAAACTTTCCCGGAGGCGTTTCGCCAGGGCATGGCGGCCCGGGCCGACATCTTGGGCGACACCGGGGCCGCCAGCCCAGAAAATTGGGTGGGTGGACTGGCGGGTGCAGACTTGCATGCAATCGCGATCCTGTTCGCGCGCGATGACGCCGAACATGCTCGCGCCACGGGCGAACACGACAAGCTTGTGGCCCGGTGTGAGGGTGTGCGCAGTCTGTCGGTATTGGATTTGAACGCGACGCCGCCGTTCAACTACGCCCACGACCACTTCGGATTCCGTGACAGGTTGTCGCAGCCGGTTATCGAGGGCTCTGGCGAAGAGCCCACGCCGGGTTCGGGCGCGGCGCTCAAGCCCGGCGAGTTCATCTTGGGTTACCCCGACGAGAATGGGCCACCGGTCGACCTGCCGCAGCCAGAAGTCTTGTGCCGCAATGGAAGCTACATGGCCTACCGGCGATTGCAGGAGCACGTTGGACTGTTCCGCGACTATCTGCACGAGCACGCCGACACGCCGGACGATCAGGAATTGCTCGCGGCGAAGTTCATGGGCCGCTGGCGCAGCGGTGCCCCGCTGGTGTTGGCGCCGGATAAGGACGATCCCGAGCTCGGCGCGGATCCTATGCGCAACAACGACTTCAACTACAAAGAAATGGATCCGCACGGGTATGCTTGCCCGCTGGGATCGCACGCGCGACGCCTCAACCCGCGCGACACTGCGCACAACATGAACCGTCACAGGATAATTCGCCGGGGTGCCACTTACGGGCCGGCGTTACCTGAGGGCGAGCCGGACGACGGGGTCGATCGCGGTATCGCCGCATTCATCATCTGCGCCAGCCTGGTTCGCCAGTTCGAGTTCGCGCAGAACGTGTGGATCAACGACCGCACGTTCCACGAACTCGGCAACGAGCACGACCCCATCTGCGGAACACAGGACGGCACACTGGAATTCAAAATCCCCAATAGGCCGATCCGCAAAGTTCTCAAAGGTCTGCCTGCCTTCACCACCTTGAAGGGCGGGGCCTACTTCTTCCTGCCGGGGCTAACGGCCCTCCAATATCTAGCGGCGCTCGACCATGAAGTGGCACGATCATGAGCACGCCGCCCGCGGCACGGACCTACAACCAAACCCATGTCCCGCGCAAACAGACTTCAGGTCGGCGGCGCATCAGCATCTACTGGACCTGGAGCTATCCGTGGGAAGCCCAACGCGACCCCGCCGCGATGTACAACCGCTTCTCCACCATGACCGAAGTCCGCAATGCCTTGTGGCCGAGCTACGAGACACCGGAATACGACGAGGCGCATTTCCTCCAGGGCATCGCCGGCACCCTGGAACTTTTCCACCGCTCGGCGCTGGCTTTCCAGGACCTGGCCGGCGAAGCCACCGGTCACCCAGTCGCCGTCTTTCAGCGCATCGACCAGGCGGGCTACCGGCTCCCGATCGATGAGCGGATCCTGGCCGACACCGACACCCTGATGGTGTTCGGGCTGGACCACATCCTGTCCGAACAAGAAGCCGCACCGGAGGAGATCAGCGCGATCCGGGAATGGCTGCAACGAGAAGGCACGTGCCTGCTGCTGGCCCCGCATCACGACGTGGGCTTCACTGACGATTTCGCTCAGCGTCAGGTTGAATACCAGCACCACGGCGACCCGCTGGTGCCGCGCCAACAACGGTTCTCCCAGTACACCCGCTCCCTGATGACGGCCCTGGAGGTCCCGGTGCACAACACCTGGGGGCTGCGTCCCGCCGTTGTCGAGGGCACCATCCAGATCGCACCGCTGACCGCGGTCCGCGACCTGGACGCCGCGCACTTGCTCGACAACGTCACCACGTTCAACTTCCATCCCCACCTCCCGCACTACGAACTCACCGCACCGGAGAGCGACTCAGTGCGGGTACTGGGTCGTCAACGGATCGATCCCGACAGGCCCCATCCCTTCACCGCGGCGGGCAACACCGAATTCAACGCGCTGATCTGGATGCCACCGTCGGGTCAGCGTGCCGGCGACATCGTCCTCGTTGACTCCACGAACTTCACCACGCTTTTCGGCGGCACCGACAGCCTCAAGAATTTTTGGCACAATCTTGCGACCATGAAGTGATGTTCCGGCGGTTCGGCCACCGGTAACCAACCTGACCCCATCGGCGCTGAACCAATACGCCGATCGCAGCGTCACCGCGTGGTTGAAGAAAAGGATTGGCGAGCGAGAGGAAGGCGGAGGTCACAATGCCCGGTATGGCAGCGCTCGCCATGGGCGCAGCTCCCGTCGTCGGTGGTGCGCTGTTCGGCGCTGCGGTGGGGCAACTCAGGGGTCCCAACTTGCGGGAGGGGATCAAACAAGACCTGGAGCTGCTCGAGCAGCTGCCTGAAGTCGAGGTAGCCCGGCGGGAGGCATTGCGGTGCAGCATTGACGACCGCATCGATGAGTTGATCGTGGCGGAGGGCACGGCACGCCGACTGCGCGCCGCCGCCGCTTCCTATGAAGGAAACTGGCGTGACATCGTCCTATTTCTCTGCACGGTGCTCTTCTCGGTTGTCTGGTGGTCTGTCGACCACGACCGGGATAGCTGGCTGCCCGTGTTCATTACCACGATTGTGGCGTCGGTCGTGGCGGCCGGCTACGCAGTCCGGGGTCTGCGCCGAAGCATGCGCAGGGTGCGTCGTCGCGTCGGTCCTCGCAAGCAGCCGTAAGCGGCGTCCGCCGGGTCGCACGTAAGTGGACCGCGGATCTGGGTAGAACGAGGACGTCCGCGCCCAACGCGAGATGAGGAGGCCCGGCTAGTGGCCGTGCTGTTGATTGTCCATCACACGCCGAGCCCACACTGTCAGGAGTTGTTCGAGGCGGTGGTGGCCGGGGCCACCGATCCCGAGATCGCGGGTGTAGAGGTCGTACGGCGACCGGCGCTCACCGTTTCGGCGGTCGAAATGCTGGAAGCTGACGGCTACCTGCTCGGCACCCCGGCGAATCTTGGCTACATTTCGGGCGCTCTCAAGCACGCGTTCGACTGCGCCTATTACCAGCTGCTCGACTCGACTCGTGGCCGACCATTCGGGCTCTGGCTGCACGGCAACGAGGGCACTGAGGGCGCGGAGCGCGCCGTGGACGGTATCACCGCCGGGCTGGGTTGGGTCAAAGGCGCAGAGACCGTAGTGGTTTCGGGCAAGCCGAGTAAGGCCGACGTCGAGGCATGCTGGAACCTTGGCGCGACGGTCGCGGCGCAGCTGATGGGCTGACCGGTCGAATCAACACGACGACGTTGCGATCCCGGAGTAGCTTTGCGGATTATGGGCGTAGGCGTCTCGTGTTTCTTCCACACCGAGACCCTGATGGAGTGACGATTCAGTGCGATCGCAGGATGGTGATCGCGTTGTCGAATTTCTTGAACTTGTCGAATGTCGCTGCGGGAACGCCGAAGATGGCGGACAACGTTTGGGGCGGAACCTGACTCAACGACTCGGCGATGCCGATGTTGTCTTTGTCCTCTGATGCGCTGGAGTTCTGGATGATCAGCACGTCCAGGTCTCCTGTGCCGAGATTCTCGAAGTAGTGCAAGGACCCTTGGGGTGCGAACACGAGGTCGTCGACCTGGGCCTCGAAGCTCTCGTGGTTGCCGTTTCCGTCGATGAGGACCCAGCTGGCGACGCCCTTGGTGACCAGATTGATCTCCCACGCGCTGGGATGCCAATGCGGTTCGCGAATACCGCCGGGCTGCAACGTGATCAGCTGGATGCTGGCCTGTTGACCGGTGAGTATCGGAAAGTTCTGCTCGTGTGCCTGCTGCTGTGAGCCACCGTTATATGTGGCCGGAGGCAGTGCGCCCAGCTGGAACAGGTGCGATCTCGAGGTGATCGTCTCATCGGGTATGCGGGGATCACCGAACCGCTCGGCGTCATCAGTCATCGAATCTTCCTTGGCTGCAGGGCATGTCAGCTAATGCGATCGCAGGACGATGATCGCTTTGTCGAATTTGTTGAACTTGTCGAATGTTGCTGCAGGAACGCCGAAGATGGCGGACAACACCCGAGGCGGAAGCTTACTGATCGACTCGCCGATGCCGATGTTGTCTTTGGCTTCGGGCGCGCTGGTGTTCTGCACGATAACGATCTTCATGTCGTCCGCGCCGCGGTTTTCGAAGTAGTGGAAGGAACCCTGGGGTGCGAACACCACGTCGCCGGCCTTCTGGTCGAAACTCTCGTGGTTGCCGTTTCCGTCGACAAGCGCCCAGCTGGCGACGCCTTTGGTGACGATGTTGATCTCCCACGCGCTGGGATGCCAGTGCGGTTCGCGAATACCGCCGGGCTGCAACGTCAGCAACACGATGCTGGCTTCTTGACCCTTGAGGATCGGGAAGTTCTCCTCGTCCGCCTGCTGGAACGAGCCGCCGTCGAAGCTGCTGAGGGGCTGGGCGCCGAGATGGAACAGATGCGAGTGCGAGGTGATCGTTTCATCGGGTAGGCGGGGATCGCCGAAGCGTGCCGCATCATCGGCCAGCGACACTTCGTTGTCGGTGCGGTAGCCGGAGACCAAACGATCGACGCCCACGCCGGTCGCGGCTGCCGCGCCGGCCAGGCCCGCTCCACCCAAGACCTTGCGACGGTTGATTGACACCGGTTGAAATTACCCCAGCGAACAGGCTCGGGCCGCGCTAAATATCGATTTGGTTTTTTCCGCCGACGCTCAGCCCAGAGCGGCCCGTTACCGGTCGACGTGTGTTGGGGGCGTGGCCAATACGGGATCACCCGTCCTCACTTTTTTCTCAGCCGCGAGGAGCATGCTGAACGGCATGCACGGACGCCGTGTGGTGGCAGCACTGGTGCTGCTGCACGCCGCCGAGACGGCCGCGCTGTTGACCGCCGTCATCGTGACTGGCGGTCTGGCGCGCTCACATCCTGGCCGCGGCATGGGGTTAGCGATGCTGTTGCTGCTCGTGGCGACAGTGCTGGTCGGATGGCAGGGTTGTCGATTGCTTGCCGGACGTAGATCGCTGAACGTGACTGGGCTGGCCGTGCAGTCGGGGATTGTCATGGTTGCGATCGCGTTTGCCACCCAGAACCTGGCCGTCGGTGGATGTCGGGATCGTGGTGGCGTGCTCGGTGCTGGCGGGCTGGGGGCGACTCGCCAAGGCCGGTCTGCCAGACTGCTCCGGTCGACGCGGACCCGTCGCCGCAGAGCGTGCACGTCGCGGTGAACGGACCGGGCACACCAGTCGGTGTCAGCGGCGCGGTATTGGCGTCGCTGACTGCTGTGGTGGTCCTGGCCGCGCTCAACGTGCGCAGCAATATCTTGTTCGGACTGGCGATTCTTGCAGTGATCTTCATCCCCCTGGAGCGGCTTTTCGCGCTGCGCCCCCGCCGAGTGCTGCGCGTAGGGTGGCGTACCGACCTGGTGCACTATCTGGTCAACGGTGCCGCGTTGAAGGTCGGGCTGGTCGTCTCGGTGGTCGTGGTGGGCAGCCTGTTGCGCGCGTTCGTACCCGCACCGCTGCGTCTCGGGATCGCGGCTAGTCCAACTTGGGTGCAGATCGTGGCGGGATTCGCCATCACCACGGTCGGCGGATATGCGGGGCACCGCGCCGCGCATGAGGTACCTCTGCTGTGGCGGTTCCACCGGGTGCATCACAGCATCCGCGACATGGACTGGCTTGCCGCCAATCACCTGCACCCGCTGGACGAGACCTTTGGTCGCTCCGCTGCGGTGCTGCCGCTTTACGCGCTGGGCTTCGGCCGGGTCAGTCTCGGCGCGTTCGTCATCCTCATCACGGTGCAGGCGATCTTCATCCACGCCAACGTGCGGATGAACTTTGGCCCCGTGCGGTGGTTGATCGCCACCCCGCAGTTCCACCACTGGCATCACGCCCGTGAACCGCGGGCCTACAACACCAACTACGCCGGAGAGTTCCCAATTCTTGACGCCTTGTTCGGGACCCTGTACCTGCCCGCCGACCGCTGGCCGGCACAGTACGGCATCGACGACACCGAGCCGGCCGGCTATCTTCGCAGCTTGCATGGCCGCTGCGCACCCGATGCGCGGCGGACTCCGACGCGGCGCACACAACGTCAGTTGAACACGGGGTCGCGGCTCCGCTCGTAGCCTGAGCGGCCCGCTAGTCGTCGATGTGTGTCGGTGGCGTCTGCAGGATGGGATCGCCCTCCTTCGGAGGATCACCCGCGCTCATCGTGTAGCACTGGGTTTCGGTGGGGCTGTAAGGCCCGGCGTCGTGATAGGAGAGACAGCGCTCCCACATGCCGTCCGTGACGGGGCTGTCGCACATCTGCGCAAATGGGTGCGCCCCCCAACCTGGATCTATGCACCCTGCGCTCGCGGAGGGCGCCGTGACAGTGAGCCCGGCGGTCGCCAGAGCGACCCCGAGGGCTGCGGTCATGAATCGCGTCTTCATCTTGTCCTTTACCGAAGGGGGACTAACTCAATCATCGATGTGCGTCGGTGGGTCATTGAACGCCATGCCCCAGGGGTGCAGGTCAGGGCCCATCTGATCGCAACGCCGGCTCGGCGACCGGTAACCGGAGTCGGTGCTGAACGAATTGAATATCACGCACCGTTGCCAGGTGCCGTCGGGCTGGACGGGTCCATCGCATCGGCTGGCGGAGAGCCCGCCGTACAGGCAGCCCGCGACGGCCGGCGGCGCCGAGCCAACCAGCCCGCCGGCGACCAGCACTGCCGCCAATCCCGCGAAGATGTAGTGCTTCATCGCCCTTTTCCTTCACACCGCCGCCGGCAATGAAACTACTAGTTCTGCTGCGATCTGGGGGCCAATAATCGCCTAATCGCGGTAGCGGCATGATGGGATCGGGATCGACGCTGAATCCCACAGGGGTTGACCTCAAGAAGGACCGGACGTGACGCGCCTGCTGATCGCTAACCGCGGTGAGATCGCGCTCCGAATCATCCGCACGGCAACCGAGTTGGAGCTCGACACGGTCGCCGTCTATGCCGAGGACGATGCCGACAGCCCGCACGTGCACGCGGCCGACGAAGCGATCGCCCTGCCCGGCGCTGGCCCGTCCGCATACCTCGACCACGCAGCGATCCTGGCGGCGGCCAAGGACGTCCGGCGCCGAGTTGATCCATCCAGGCTACGGGTTCCTCAGCGAACATCCCGGTTTCGCGCAGGCGTGTGCGGCCGCGGGATACACGTTCGTCGGGCCCGACGCCGCCGCGCTCGAACTGTTCGGCAACAAGTCGGCGGCCCGGCGCGCGGCGACCGCGGCCGGCGTGCCGGTGCTGCCGGCCACCGACGGGCCCAGCAGCGTCGACGACATCCGCGGCTTCGCCGCCGCCCACGATGGCGCGATCGTGATCAAAGCGCTTGCCGGCGGCGGCGGTCGCGGCATGCGAATAGTCCACAGCGCCGACCAGATTGACGACGCCTACCGGCAGTGTGCCGCAGAGGCGCAACTCGGCTTCGGTGATCCGGCGCTCTTCGCCGAGGCGCGGCTGGCCGACGCGCGGCATATCGAGGTGCAGATCGTCGCAACGCCGTCGCGCGCGCTCGCGTTGGGTGACCGGGACTGCAGCATTCAGCGCCGCCACCAGAAGTTGGTCGAAATCGCACCGGCACAGGGTATTTCGCACAGCACTGCGTCGCGAGCTGCACCGGGCAGCGGCTCGGCTGTGCGCGCAGGCGGACTACCGTGGCATCGCCACCGTGGAGTTCCTGGTGGCCGGTGAGCAGTTCGTCTTCCTCGAGGTCAACCCGCGGATCCAGGTGGAGCACACGGTGACCGAAGAAGTCACCGGTGTCGACCTGGTGGCCGTGCAGTTGAGAATCGCCCAAGGCGCGTCGTTTCACCAGCTGAGGTTGCCGGCCGGAATCGTCGCCGACGGCGACGAAGTCGTCGGTGCGCTCGCCGCGGTCCGCGGGATCGCGATCCAGACGCGGGTCAACATGGAGACCATGGCGGCCGACGGGTCAGTCCTGCCAAGCGCAGGCACCCTCACGGTATTCACGCCGCCCAGCGGACCAGGCGTGCGGGTCGACACCTTCGGGCGCCCGGGACTGACGCCGAGCCCACGCTATGACTCGTTGCTGGCCAAAGTGATCACCCGGGTACGCGGATCGTCGTTTCTCCGCCGCTGTGCGCAAGGCGCAGACGGCCTTGGATGAATTCGGTATCGAAGGAATCCGCACCAACGCCGGATTTCTGCGGGAAGTGCTGTCGCACAGCCACGTTCACACCGGCCTGGTCACCACCGACTTCGTCGACGACAACCTTTCCGCCTTTGTCGTCGCCGCGCAGTCTCGCCGTCATGAGCCCCGACTCGCGCCGCTGGAACTGTATCCGGGCGAGGAAGTGCTGCGTGCGCAACTGGCGGGCACCGTGATCGAGGTTGCGGCCGAAGGAGCCGAGTTCCCCGCAGGCGCACCACTGGCGGTACTCGAGGCCATGAAAATGCAACATGTGCTGACCGCGCCGGACGCGGTGCACATCGGTCCGTGCTTTGGTGGCGGCCGGGCAGGTGATCGGAACCGGAGACCCCGTGGTGGTGTTCACCCGCACCGGCGACAGCGCCGGCGCCGAAGACGTCGCCGCACTCGACCTGGATCGGCAACGCGCCGACCTCGAGGAAGTCCGTCGCCGGCATCTGCTCACCCTCGACGAGGGCCGGCCCAAGGCGATTACGAAGCGGCACAACCAGAATCGCCGCACCGCACGCGAGAATATCGCCGACCTGGTGGATCCGGGAAGCTTCGTGGAGTACGGCGCGCTGGCGGTGGCCGCGCAGCGCAGCCGGCGCTCGGAGGATGATCTGATCGCCAACACCCCGGCCGACGGGTTGGTCGCGGGGGTGGCGAAAATCGGTGGCGTCGAGACCGCCGTGCTTTCGTATGACTACACCGTGCTCGCCGGCACGCAGGGCATGCGCAACCACGCCAAAACCGACCGGGTCTTCGAGCTGGCTGCCCGCAGAAAGCTACCCGTGGTGTTGTTCGCCGAAGGCGGCGGTGGCCGGCCGGGCGACACCGATGTCGCCACCGTGGCCGGCCTTGATGTGCCGACCTTCCGCACGCTGGGCGCCCTCAGCGGGCAGGTGCCGCTGGTATCGATCGTGTCCGGGCGTTGCTTTGCCGGTAACGCGGCGCTGGCCGGCACGTGTGACGTCATCATCGCGACTCCCGACGCCAACATCGGCATGGGTGGTCCGGCGATGATCGAAGGCGGCGGGCTCGGCCAATATCGGCCGGAGGATATCGGGCCCATCGACGTGCAGCGACGCAATGGGGTCGTCGGATTGGCCGCCCGCGACGAGGCGCATGCGGTGTCGCTGGCCAAGCAGTACCTGTCCTATTTCACCGGCAGGCTGGCCGACTGGGAGGCTCCCGATCCGAGACAGGCACGACATGTCGTGCCGGAGAACCGGTTACGGGCCTACGACGTGCACCACGCGATCGACTCGGTCGCCGACGTCGGATCCGTTTTGGAGCTGCGGGCCGACTACGGAGTCGGTGTGGTCACCGCGCTCGTCCGAGTCGAAGGTGTGGCGTTCGGGTTGGTCGCCAACAGCAGTCATCATCTCGGCGGAGCCATCGACGCCGAGGCCGCGGACAAGATGGCCGACTTTTTGACGCTCTGCGAATCGGCTGGGCTGCCGATTATTTCGCTGTGCGATACGCCGGGCTTCATGGTCGGCCCGGATGCCGAAGTCGACGCCGCCGTCCGGCGATTCAGTCGGCTGTTCATCGTCGGAGCACGGCTGACCGTGCCGTTCGGGATGGTCATCCTGCGCAAGGGCTACGGGCTGGGTGCGATGGCGATGGCCGGGGGCTCTTTTCACGCCCCCGAGTTCACTGTTGCCTGGCCGACCGGGGAGATCGGCGGGATGGGTCTCGAGGGCGCCGTCCGGCTGGGGTTCAGCAAGGAACTGGCCGCCGTCGCCGACCCGGTCGAGCGGCAGAATTTGTTCGACAAGCTGGTCGAGGCCGCCTATCAGCACGGCAAGGCACTCACCTCGGCCACCACCTTCGAACTCGACGACGTGATCGACCCGGCCGACACCCGGGGATGGATTATCCGGTTGCTGTTCAAGGAAGAAGGGAATCGGTCGTGAAAGTTGCCGACAAAGTCGCTATCGTCACCGGCGGCGGTAACGGTATCGGCGCTGCGCTGGCCGCCAAGCTGGCGCTCCAGGATGCCAGAGTCGTTGTCGCCGATATCAATTCGCAGCCAGCCCAAGCCGTGGCAAGCGGAATCAACGGCGACCGGCCCGGCACGGCCGTCGCTTCTGCCGGCGATGTCTCCGACACCGAGCACATCAAGCAGTTGATCGCGCTGGCAGAAAACGAGTTCGGGCCAGTCGACCTGTATTTCGCGAATGCGGGCATCACCGGCGTGGCCGGCTTGGACGTCACCGAGGATGAATGGGATCAATCCATCGACGTCAACCTGCGGGCCCACATCCGCGCGGCGCAGCTGCTGGTGCCCGGATGGGTTGAACGCGGCGAAGGCTATTTCGTCAGCACCGCGTCGGCGGCCGGGCTGCTCACTCAACTCGGGTCGGCGACCTATTCGGTGACCAAGCACGCCGCGGTCGGATTCGCGGAGTGGTTGAACATCACCTTCGGCGACCAAGGCGTGCGGGTCAGCTGCCTGTGCCCGATGGGAGTCAACACCAACCTGTTGTATTCGCCGGGGGAGTCCGAGGATCCCTTGGCCCGCCTGGCAACCCGTGCGGTCACCAGCGCGGGCGACGTGATCGAGCCGGCCGACGTCGCGGAGGTCGTGCTGGCGGCCGTCGAGGAGGAGCGCTTCCTGATCCTCCCGCATCCGGCAGTTCTCGAGATGTACCGGCACAAGGGCACCGACTACGACCGTTGGCTACGCGGCATGCGCCGGTACCAGCACAGCCTGATGGAGGTACTATGACCACACCAAACCTCAACGGCCGCACCGCGATCGTCACCGGGGGTTCCCGGGGGATCGGGCTGGCCATCGCTCAACGGCTGGCGCTGGCAGGGGCGAACATCGTGCTCACCTCCCGTAAGCAGGAGAGCGCGGACGCGGCGGCCCAGCAGGTCGACGGCGACGCCATCGGAGTGGCCGCCCACGCGGTGGACGAGGACGCCGCACGACGGTGCGTCGATCTGACACTCGACCGGTTCGGCAGCATCGACATTCTGGTCAACAATGCGGGCACCAATCCGGCGTACGGTCCGCTGATCGATCAGGATCACGCCCGCTTCGCGAAGACTTTTGACGTCAATCTCTGGGCGCCACTGCTGTGGACCTCACTGGCGGCCAAGGCGTGGATGGTCGAGCACGGTGGCGCAATCGTTCACACCGCATCGATCGGCGGCATGCACCAGTCGCCGAACATGGGCATGTACAACGCCACCAAGGCCGCGCTGATACACGTCACCAAGCAACTGGCGCTGGAACTTTCGCCGCGGGTGCGGGTGAATGCCATCTGCCCGGGGGTGGTTCGGACCAAGCTTGCCGAAGCTTTGTGGAAGGACAACGAAAAGTTCGTCTCGCAGCGAACGGCGTTGGGGCGCATCGGTGAAACCCCGGACGTGGCAGCTGCGGTCGCCTTCCTGGTGTCGGATGAGGCGAGCTGGATCACCGGCGACACCTTGGTGATCGACGGCGGTCAGGTGCTCGGCAACGCGGGGGAATTCCGATGAGCATCGACGAGCAGGCGATTGCGCAGGATCTGCGCGCACGGGTGCGGACGCTGCTGGACGAACACGATCCGGCCGGCGATGCGGCTGAATTCCTGGCTGCCCGCTTCGATGCGGGACTGGCCTGGGTGCACTTTCCGAGCGGCTCTGGCGGGCTCGACCTGCCACGGGGCTTTCAGTCGCTGGTCGAAACCGAGCTGGCCGCGGCGGGCGCGCCGCCGGGAGGCGGACCACATAACGGCATCGGGATGGGCATGGCGGCGCCGACTATTGCCGCCTTCGGCACCGCGGAGCAGCGTCGAAACTTCCTGCGGCCGTTGTTCACCGGAGAACACTTCTACTGTCAGTTATTCAGCGAGCCCGGCGCTGGATCGGATCTGGCCGGCGTGGCCACCCGCGCGGTGCGGGACGGCGACGACTGGATCGTCAACGGGCAGAAGGTGTGGACGTCGAGCGCGCAGAAGGCCCAGCGGGCAATCCTGGTGGCACGGACCGATCCCACGGTTCCCAAGCATCAAGGTCTGACCTACTTCATCCTCGACATGACCGATCCCGGTGTCGACGTCCGGCCGCTACGGCAGATCACCGGCGAAGCCGAATTCAACGAAGTCTTCCTCACCGATGTGCGGGTGCCCGACGCCAACCGCCTCGGCGCGGAGGGCGGCGGCTGGAAGGTCGCGACCACCACGCTGAACAACGAACGTGTTGCCATCGGCTCGATGGCCGGCGGCACACGGGAAAGCGGGATGATCGGCAAAGTCGCTGACGCCTGGCGGGCTCAACCGCAGCTGCGCAACCCGGCGATGCACGACGAGCTGATGCGGCTGTGGGTGGACGCCGAAGTTGTTCGGCTGACCGCCCTACGGCTACGCCAGCGCATGGCCGTCGGCCAGCCAGGGCCGGAGGGCGCGGGGATGAAGGTGGCGTTTGCCCGGCTGGCGCAGGCGGTTTCGGGGTTTGAAATCGAATTGCACGCGGAAGAGGGATTGCAGTACGACGACTGGACGATGCGTCAACCCGAGGGGGTTGACTTCGTCGGTCGCGACCCCGGATACCGCTACCTGCGGGCGAAGGGCAACTCGATCGAGGGCGGCACCTCGGAGATTCTGCGCAACACCATCGCCGAGCGCATCCTCGGTCTGCCGCCGGAACACCGGGTCGACAAAGAGGTTGCCTGGAAGGATCTGGACCGATGAGCGATCTGCTGTATTCCGACACCGAGGAGGCGTTGCGGGACAGTGTGCGGCGCCTGTTCACCGACCGGTGCCCACCGGAAGCGGTAGCAGGCATCTACGATGGTGCGTCGCAAGACTTTTCCGGTGTCTGGCATACGCTGGCGGCCGAGCTTGGGATGGCCGGACTGTTGGTCCCCGAGCAGTTCGGTGGTGCGGGTGCAAGCGCCCGCGAGGCAGCCGTTGTCATGGAGGAAATCGGGCGCGCCGTCGCGCCGGTGCCGTTTCTGTCCAGCGCCGTGCTCGCCACCGTCGCACTGTTGCACGCCGGGGACACCGACACGGTCAAGGAGTTGGCGGCGGGCTCGGTGACTGCGGCGCTGGCGGTGCCGCTGTCCACCGCGCCCGGTGATGCGATCGCCGGTGTCAGCGCCGACGGTAACGGCTTGACCGGACGCATCACCAGCGTCGCCGGCGCGGCCGAAGCCGATGTGTTGGTGGTGCCGGTGACCGGTGCCGATGGGCTGGAGTTGCATACCGTCGCACGCGACGCCGCAGGCATCACCGTCTCGCCGATACTCGCTCTGGATATGACCAGACCCCTGGCCAATGTCGACTTTTCCGCTGTTACGTCGTCACGTGTCGGCACCGCCGCCGCCGATGCCGCAATCGCGGCGGCCCTGGAGACGGGCGCCGCACTGCTCGCGTCCGAGCAATTGGGCGTCGCGCAGTGGTGTTTCGAGACGACGCTTGCCTATGCCAAGCAGCGCAAGCAATTCGGCCGAGCCATCGGTTCCTACCAGGCCATCAAGCATCGGCTGGCGGATCTGTGGGTCGAGCTCAATTCCGTTGCGGCGGCGGCCCGGTACGCGGCCGACACCTGCGCCCGACAAGACAAGGACGCGTCGATCGCGGCGGCCGTCGCGCAGGCCTACTGCAGCGGCGCCGCGGTGCACGCCGCGGAGGAATGCGTCCAGTTACACGGCGGCATCGGGATGACGTGGGAATACCCCGCCCATCTCTACCTGAAGCGGGCCAAGAGTGACCAGTTGGCGTTCGGCACCGCCTACCGCCACCGCGCCCGCTTGGCCGAACTGGTCGACCTGCCATCGTCGCAAGGGAAGTAACACATGGACAAGCGCATCCTTGGTGACGGCCTCGAGGTCTCGGCAATTGGCTTGGGCTGCATGGGCATGAGCCGAGGCTTCGGACCTTCAGGGTCCAAAGCCGACATGATCGCGGTGATCCGCGCAGCGGTCGAGCGTGGAGTGAGCTTCTTCGACACCGCGGAAGCCTACGGAGACAACGAAGAACTGGTCGGCGAAGCACTCGCGCCGTTCACCGGAAAGGTGGTGATCGCAACCAAATTCGGGTTCGCCTTCGGCGCCGACGGCAACATCATGGGCCTGAACAGTCGGCCCGAACACATCAAAGAGGTCGCCGACAATTCGTTGCGCCGGCTGGGAGTGGACACCATCGACCTGCTGTACCAGCATCGCGTCGACCCCGAGGTTCCCATCGAGGACGTCGCCGGAACCGTCAAGGAACTGATCTCCGCCGGCAAAGTGAAACACTTCGGGATGTCGGAGGCGTCGGCGCAGGTCATTCGTCGTGCCCACGCCGTGCAACCGGTGACGGCGGTGCAAAGCGAGTACTCGTTGTGGTGGCGCGAACCGGAGAGCCCGGAGACCGGGGTGTTGTCCACGCTGGCCGAACTCGGCATCGGTTTCGTGCCCTACAGCCCGCTGGGCAAGGGCTTTCTCACCGGAAGCATCGGGGCGAACACGCAATTCGACAAATCCGACATCCGCAGCAGCATCCCGCGGTTCGGCGCCGACGTCCGCGAGGCCAACCGCGCCGTGGTCGATCTGCTCCAGCGGATCGCGGACCGCAAAGACGCGACACCCGGCCAGATCGCGCTGGCCTGGCTGCTGGCTCAGCGGCCGTGGATCGTCCCGATTCCCGGCACCCGGCGTCTGGACCGGCTGGAGGAGAACCTGGGCGCGGCCGAGGTCGAGCTGAGCGACGACGACCTCGCGTGAAATCGGTGACGCCGCAGCGGGTATCGAGGTGCAGGGCGCGCGCTACCCCGACTTCATGCAGCGTCTGATCGGGCGCTGACCCTGCGCGCCACTTCGCCGTATCGCTCGAAGCGCTCCTGATCGCCGACCGCGTTGTAGAGCACCAGGCGCGTCGCATTGCCCGCGTATTTATCGGTCAACGCGTCAGCCAACGTGTCCCACGTCGACTCGGTGGCGAAAGCGGCGATGTGGTCGTCGCTGATTTGAGCCGCCATTCCCGGCAAAGTCGCCGGCCTTCTGCTTCTCCCGGATCCGGGCGGTGGTGCCCTCGAAGCCCGCCTCGTCCCAGATGAAGGCGTAGTTCGGGGTGCTTCCGTAAAAACTCATGCTGGCTCGTACGAGTTCTCGTTGCTTGGCGCGTTCTTCATCGGTGTCGCCGACGATCGTCATCACCGGCACGATGACCGCGATGTCCTTTCGTGAGCGTCCCGCCTTCGCCGCGCCCTCGGCGATGTTCGCCAGCGCGTGCCGATTGATATAGCCCGGCTCGCCAAGCGGATGGATGTGCACCCCGTCGGCGACCTCGCCGGCCATCCGCAGCATCCACGGATTCACTGCGGCGATGTCGACTTTCGGGTCGGGGGCGTCGATGGGGCCCGCACTCCACTGCGGCGTAATGAAATTCAGGTCGTAGAAATCGCCGTGGTGATCGAGCTTTCCGGTTCGAAACGCGGAGAAGCAGGCCTTCACGGCCAGCAGGTAGTCACGCAACCGTGGCCCGGGCCGTTCGAACTCCACGCCGTAACGCCGGACGACGTGAGTGCGGACCTGCGTTCCCAAGCCGAGCCGAAAATTCCCGCCGGTCGCCTCCTGCAACTCCCACGCCGTTGCCGCGGTGACGAAGGGACTCCGCGGAAAAGCCACCGCGACACCCGTCGACAACTCCAGACCAGGCGCCGCCTGCGAGGCCACCGCGGCGTTCAGATAGGCCGTGCGACCCGTCTCCGTGAACAGCAGACCCGAGAAGCCGGCGGACCGCGTTCGGCGGGCCAGGTCGCCGATCCGGCCCAGCGGCTGCGGAATCGTCATCGCATCGACATGCATGCCGGAAGAGTATGCCGTGGGCGATGACGTCGGTGGGTGTCAGCCGCGCGACGCCGTGCGGAATCTGTCTCGATAGGCCTTCGGCGAGACGCCGAGGTGGTCGACGAATACGCGTCGGAGGCTTTCGGGGCTGCCGAATCCGGCCACGCGGGCGGTGTCGGCGACGCTGCGGCCGGCGTCGAGCGCGGCACGGGCGGCGTCGATGCGCACCATTTCGACGTAGCGGGCCGGTGTCGTGCCCAGTTCGGACTGGAAAAAGTCGAGTCAACTGCCGCGCACTCAAGGACGCCCGCATGGCAAGAAGCGTGCACGCTGTGATCTGCCGCGGGGGTGGCCGAGATTGCATCGGTGACCTTGCGCAAGGGGACCGCGGCGGCAGCGCGGTCTCGACCAGCACCGCAGAATTGCGATTGGCCACCCGCTCGCTTGAGATAGACGACCAACCATCGAGCTACGGAACGGACCAGCTCGGTGCCGTGATCCATTTCGACCAGCGCCAGCGCCAGGTCGATGCCCGAGTACACCCCGGCCGAGGTGAAGACATCGCCGTCGCGGACGAAGATCGCATCCGGCTCGACGGTGATGTCGGGGAACGCCCGCGCAAACAACCCGACGTCATGCCAATGCGTGGTGGCGCGCCGGCCGTTGAGGAGGCCGGCCTGCGCCAGCACGAACGACCCGGTGCAGATCGAGGCCAGTCGGCGGGTCCGGCCCGCGACCGACTTGACCGCCTCGACGAGCTCGGGATCTATCGCCCGCCTGGGCAAGTTGTCGCTGCCGGCCACCATGACCGTGTCGGCGGACTCGATTGACACAATGGCATCCGTGACGCCCAACCGGCTCCCGATCGAGGTGGCCCTTGGCTGCCCACGGGGCCGCTGGGGCGTCGCAGCCAATCGGCATCCGGTGCATGAGGTTTCATCGCGGAACCGCTGGGGTGCGCCGTTCGGTGTCGAAGTACCGCAGCCGCTGTGGCCGCATCACGACGACACGGCGACCGGCCTGGCCGCAGTCGGGTGAATCGCGACCTGTACTACCCGCCGAGGTTGGCTCCGAAAATCTCCCGCATCGCCCTCCAGTGCCGCTCGGCGGCATCGGCGTCATAGGACCGGTTGTCCGGCACGGCGTACCCGTGCGCGGCGGGATAGGTTTCGATCGTGTGCACGACGCCGGCCGCGGTCAGGGCCTTCTCCAGCTGCTCGGCGTGGTCGGCGGTGAACGACGCATCATTCTCCGCCCCGCCCACGTAGACGACGGCCTGAATCTGGTCGGCCCGCAGATGCGGGCTGTCGTTGCCGTCGGTGACCAACCCGCCGCCGTGGAACGACGTCGCGGCCGCCACCCGGTCCGGAACAAGCCCGGCAACGGTCAACGCCGCGCGACCGCCCATGCAGTAACCGGTGATGCCGAATTTGGTGCCACTGACCTCGGGCCGAGCGGCTCAGGTAGTCGAAGTACGCGTTCGCATCGGATGCCCAGTTTTCGGGGCTGATGCTGCCGATGAACGACATCAGGCGCTTGCGTTCGTTGTCGTCGTTGAATGCGGTCTGCATGTCGAACGGCGCCCAGTCGCCCTGGCGGTAGTACACGTCCGGAAGCAGCACCGCATACCCGGAATCGGCCAGCGTGGCGGCCATGTCGAAGAAGGTCTGGCGGATTCCGCCGGCGTCGGGAATCATGACCACGCCCGGCCACGGGCCCTTGCCCCTCCGGGGTGAAGAGGCGGACGGGACAGGAGCCATCGGGGGTGGTGACGGTGTCGCTGATGTTCGGCATGCCATCCGTTCTACTCCCCGGGTCTGGACGTAAGCTAGCCGCGTGCCGATCGTGACGCCGTACGAGGATCTGCTGCGTCTGGTGCTCGAGCAGGGCACCGCCAAAGCCGACCGCACCGGCACGGGCACCCGCAGTCTGTTCGGCCATCAGATGCGCTTCGACCTGTCGGCGGGTTTCCCGTTGATCACCACGAAAAAGGTGCATCTGAAGTCGGTGGTGTACGAGCTGCTGTGGTTTTTGCGCGGCGACTCCAACGTGGGCTGGCTGCGGGAGCACGGGGTCACAATCTGGGACGAATGGGCAAGCGACACAGGCGATCTCGGTCCGGTGTACGGGGTGCAGTGGCGATCGTGGCCCACTCCTTCCGGCGAACACGTCGACCAGATCACCTCGGCGCTGAACCTGCTGCGGACCGATCCGGATTCGCGGCGCATCATCGTGTCGGCCTGGAATGTCGGCGAGATCCCGCAGATGGCGCTGGCGCCGTGCCATGCGCTGTTCCAGTTCTACGTGGCCGACGGCCGGCTCAGCTGCCAGCTCTATCAGCGCAGCGCCGACCTGTTCCTGGGTGTGCCGTTCAATATCGCCAGCTATGCGCTGCTGACCCACATGATGGCCGCGCAGTCCGGCCTGGGCGTCGGCGATTTCGTCTGGACCGGCGGCGACTGCCACATCTACGACAACCACGTCGAGCAGGTGCGCACCCAGCTCGATCGCGACCCGCGCCCCTACCCGGAACTGGTCCTTGCTCAACGTGATTCGATCTTCGACTACACCTACGACGACATCGTTGTGAAGAACTACGATCCGCACCCGGCGATCAAAGCCCCCGTCGCTGTATGAGTGGACTCGGCCTGATCTGGGCGCAGTCGACGTCCGGAGTGATCGGGCGTGACGGCGATATCCCATGGCAAGTCCCTGAGGACCTGATCCGTTTCAAGGAGCTCACCATCGGCCACACCGTGGTGATGGGCCGCCGCACCTGGGATTCGTTGCCGGCGAGGTTTCGGCCGCTGCCGGGACGCAGAAACGTCGTACTGACCCGCCAATCTGACTTCATCGCTGACGGCGCGACGGTGGTGCACCGCCTTGATGACGCGTTGACCGATCCCGGCACCTGGGTGATCGGCGGCGAACAGATCTATACGCTGGCGCTGCCGCGGGCAAGTCGGTGCGAGGTCACCGAGATCGACATCGAACTGCCGCGCGATGACGGCGACGCGCTGGCCCCGGTGCTCGACGAGATGTGGGTCGGCACGCCGGGCGAGTGGCAGACCAGTAGTGCGGGTGTGCGCTACCGGTTTCACAGCTATCACCGGCGGTAAAGCCCACCTCGGCACGCGCGGCATGACCGTGACATACTCGTCCGGGGAGCCAATTCCATGGCTTCACCAGGGATTACAGAGGGGGAGATGGTAGTGGAGCCCACATCCGCGACGACGTTTACTCGACGTTTCCTGGGCTACGAACCGGCCGCGGTCGACGCCCACATCGACATGCTGGCCACCAAACAACAGTTGCTGCTCGACGACGTCGAGAGCCTGAGGGCCCGGCTGGCGGGCTTAGAGGATGAAGCTGCCGCGCTGCGGAATGAGGTCGACCTCCTGACGGAGACCTCACCTTCGCCCCACGCGGTGCAACAACGGATGGCAAAGATGTTACGGAGCGCGGTCGACGACATCTCCGAGATGCAGGCCGAGGCGAAGGCCGAGGCGGCGGCGCTGATTGCAGAGGCCAAGGCAGAAGCGGAGGCCGAGCAGCAGAAGCACCTGGAACTGCTGGCGGACCTTGGTCAGCAGGTGAAGACCCGGGAAACCGAGTATGAGGAAGCCAAGAAAAAGCTCGGGGCCGAACTCGACAGGATGAGCGCTGAGACTCAGTCGGCGATCGCTGAGGCGTGGCGGGGCGCTGAGGAGGAACGTGCGCAGCTCCTCGCCGACGCCAAGTTGGAGGCCGACCACTATCGTGACCAGGCCCGGCGGGCGGTCGACGAGGCGAGTCAGAAACGAATCGAGATTCTGGAGCAACTGATGGGCGTGTACCGCGACCTTGAAGGGGTTCCGGCCACCCTAGAGTCGGCGTACCAGGAACTCAAGAATCCGGAGGAAGCGCGCGCCGAGGCGCCGTCTGACCAGAAAGTCAGCGCCGTCTGAGTTCGGGGTATCCTCGGCGCCGTGTCGATACGGCCCGTTAGGCTATCCGCCGCGCAAGCGCGGCGGATAGCCGTTGCAGCCCAAGGGTTTAACGCGCCGCGGGCGCAGGGAGCTCTCACCCGTGCACATCTGCGCCGGCTGATCTCGCGGATTCAGGTGCTGCAGCTCGACTCGGTCTCGGTTGCCGTACGGGCTCACTATGCGCCGGTGTTCAGCCGACTCGGGCCTTACGACCGTGACGTGTTGGACCAGGCGGCGTGGGCCCACAGCGCCCGCTCGCCCCGGCTGCTGGTGGAGTACTGGGCGCACGAGGCCGCATTGATGGCTGTCGACGACTGGCCGCTGATGCGCTGGCGGATGCGCCAATATCGGCACGGCCGATGGGGCACCCACATCGTGAAAGCCAACCCGAAGCTCGCCGACAAAATCGTTGCCGCCGTTGCTGAAATCGGGCCGAGCACCGCCGGGCAGATCGAGGAGCATCTGTCCACCGCGCCGCGCGGTCCGAGGGGAAATTGGTGGGGGAGCCGCAGCGACACCAAGTGGGTGGCCGAGGCGTTGTTCGCTTCCGGCGCCCTCACGACGGCGACCCGGGTCGGGTTCGCCCGGCATTACGACCTCGCTGAACGAGTGCTGCCGGCTGAGGTGCTGGCCCGCGAGGTCGACGAAGACGACGCGGTCCGGGAGCTCACGTTGCGGGCCGCCACCGCGCTGGGCGTAGCGACCGAGGCCGACATCCGCGACTATTTCCGGCTGGGCGCCGGGCAGGCCAAGCCGGCGATCGCCAAGCTGGTGGCCGACGGCGAATTGGAACGGGTGGACGTCGAGGGCTGGTCGAACCCCGCGTACCTGGTTGCGGGACAAACCATTCCGCGCCGCGACCGCGGCACGGCGCTGCTCTGTCCGTTCGACCCGCTGATCTTCTTTCGTCCGCGGGTCGAGCGGCTGTTCGGGTTCCACTACCGGATCGAGATCTACACACCGGCCAACAAGCGGCAATACGGCTACTACGTGTGGCCGTTTCTGCTGGACGGTGAGTTGGTGGGACGGGTCGACCTCAAAGCCGATCGCTCGGCGGACGCGTTGCAGGTCGTGGGCGCGTTCGTCGAGGATGGTCGTCCAGCGTCGCGGGTGGCCGAAGCGCTGGCCGGTGAATTGCAGACGATGGCGGGCTGGCTGGGATTGGCCGGCGTGACGGTCGGTAAACGCGGCAATCTGGCGGGCGTGCTGCGGGCGGCTCAGGGCATGTAGAAGCCGCGGATGCGGTGGAAGCGGCCGCGGCCGAGCAGCGCATTGGCCGCCTGAAGCCCCGACATCACCGCGGCCTCGATGCATCCCGCGTTCATGCCGCAATCTGTCCAGTCGCCCGCCAGAACCAAGTTGTCGTAACCACTTTCGTCTGGCCGTAGCCGGTATCGGTCGCTGCCGGGTACCGACTGCACATAGCGGTCCGACGGGTCGATATTCACGCTGACGTGCTGGGTCGCCAACGCCTCGCGCCCTCGTTGACCGTTCACGCCGCAGAGCAGATGCCAGGCGAAGCCCTCTTCGGTGACGGCATTCGGAAAGTACAGCCCGACATGGTGGTCGAGGAATCTGACGGCCTGCGGAGTGCACCTGCTCGGTGTATCGGCTGCACGTAACGCGCACTGGTCATCCGTTGTGGGCCAGGGCGCATCGAGGCTGCCGCAGAAGTAGGCGACGGCGCCGGGCCGATCGTTGCTCGGGCCATTCTCTCGGCCCACAGCGTCTGCGGCATCGAGGCCCAGGTCTCGAACGGCGGCAGGTAGGCGCTGATCGTCACCGCCGGGTTCTGTTGCCAGCCGAGCGACGGCTTCGTCGGGGCGCAGCCAGATCTGGAACGCCTGGGTGGCGACGGTGCGGACGTGTGTTGTCATCTCCCGCCATTCCGGCCGATCCTCGATGAGCTCCCCGGCGACGATCGGACCATGCCCGACGACACGGCGAGCACGACGTGGTCGAAGTCGACGCCGCGGCGCAGTACCCGTGTCTCGGCGTCGTCTCGCGGCCGAAATGCGTTTCGAGTGCATGCCAGCCACGGATGTGTCGCGTCGAAGCTGGTCGGTCAGCGGGCGTTCGGGGAACACCGGCAAGCCGCGCACGGTGGTCAAGCGGCTCGTATGGTCGACGCCGTCGGCGAGTCGGACCTGTCGGCCCATGGTGATCGCGTCGATCGCCTGATGCGGGCGTCGAGGTGCAACGCGTCGAGGCGGTGGAAGAACTCGAACTTGACACCGCGCCGTCGCAGGGCCTGGTACAGCGGCGCGATCACGATGTCACCCATTCCGGCGGTCATCTTCCAGAAGATCGCCCCCTTGTATTCGAACAAGACTAGGCCGGTGAGGAAGACCATCCTGCCGGCGCCGAACGCGGGCCGCCGCGGGTCGCCGTCCTCGTAGCCGAACACCAGGTCGTACAGGCCACGGATCAATGGCGAATTCGAGTACATCGGGATGTGCGCCGTGGCGCAGTATCCAGTCGCCGAAGTCCTCGTCGTTGATCGGCCGCGAACCCGCGGGGATCGGTGATCAGCTTGTCGGCGATGATCCCGCGCACGTGGCGACGACCAGCGACAGCAGCAGCCAGACCGCCTGTGGTCCGGACCGGTTGTCAGCGTCGAGCGCGTCGCGTATCGCGAGGACGCGTGCTCGAGCATGCTCGGTAGCCGGCGCTTTGCGGACTGCGGTCGCGTCGAGCGCCAGCAGCGCGCCAACGCGGCCCGCACTGCCGCGTCGACGGCAGTCGACGACGGCTCGGCGGGGGATCGGCGACGTCGGACTGAGCACCAGACCCCCCGGCGGCGCATCGCGCAGCGAGTCGGCGAAGTCGAGTACCAGTCGCAGTGCGCGCTGCGACAAACCCGACCGCGGTCATTTCGCGGCCGGTGCTGTCCGGGTTCGCCGGGCAGCTCGTCGTTGCGCGGGTGAGTGCCCTGCCACGCCAGCCAGTCGTCATTCCACGATCCGCCAGCCCGAGGTTGTCGGCGGGACATCGCCTGTTCCCAGGTTTGGACCGGCGCCGCGGGATCTGTTGTGGCCCGGTCCAATTCGGCGTAGCACTCGCGAAGGAGCGCGAACGCGTTCTCGTATGATCCCAGCCAGATGTGCAGTCCGTGTTCCTCGATCCGCCCGTTGGCCCACGGCTGGATGCCGCCTTGCCGCCGAGGCGCCAGCCGCGTTGATAGACGGTGATGGACTCGAAGCGGTCGCGCCAACCGGGCTCGCTGAGCCGCCAGGCGGCGCTCAATCCGGCCATGCCGCCACCGAGGATGGCGACCCTCCCCCCGGGCCGGCTCACCCGAGCAGTGCCCGGCGCGCGCGACTTCCGGCCAACTGCTGCCGTCGGGAAACCGGCTGAGGGCGTCCGGCAGTGCTTGCCGCGCCGATTCGCCATGAAGCTCGAAAAGATCTGTCGCAGCACGTAGTTCGAATATCGGCGCATCCTGACTCCGGGCCAATCGAGGGCCGCCCGTAGGTCCTTGCGACGCGTGTCGGTGTCGTCGGTGGTGTGCGCTCGCAGCCGAACAGCTCTGCGTCGTAAAAGTGCATCCGGTCCGTTCGGCCAATTCCAGCCCGGTTTGCAGGCGCTCGCGCGCCTCGGCAATTCGCCGCTGGCAATCAGCAGCGGGCCAGGATGGCGTCGTAGAAAGTGATGAGCGAGATCATGTGCATCGCTCGCGACACCTCGACGAATGCGGTCAGCCGGTCTATGTGCGGCTGCAACATCGCCCGATTGGCATTGTTCGCCAGGGCCGACAGGCCGCCACCGTTCCCTGTTGCGCCGTCCCCACCAGCGCCCAGAAATCGAAGCCGTGCTGCTCGCCCAGGGCGATGAGCTCGACCGCGGCCTCCGCGGCACGGTCCAGCTGTCCGGCCTCTATGCGGATCAACAAGTCCATTTGTCGCGCGTAAGCCAAGCTGAAAGCGCCCTTGGGAAACGGTATTTCGGCGCAACGTTGTTCGGCTCGGTCCAACTGGCTCCACGCCGGCGAGGTCACCGTCGATGTAGCGGGCCAGCGCCAGATGCGTGTACAGCCCCGCGGTGGCGTCGTTGGGCATGAACAACATTGCTTCGAGGTCACGGCTCCGCCTCGGTCAGCGTGTTGGCCGCCACTTCCAGCTTTCCGCGGGCATATCCGAATTCGCCCCGATACCAGGCCAGCATCCCCAGCCCGAATTCGTTGATGGGCAGGAAGACTCCCGCGGACCGTGAGCTGCGCGCGCACCGACTGGACCAGCCGTTCGGCGCGGTCGAGATCGGCCCGCATCGTGTAGTACGGGTAGAGCGACATGACGGTCGAAAGCAGGTCGTCGTCGGCTAAATCGCTGCTACATAGCTCCAGACAACGTTCGAAGTCGGCGGCGGCATTCTCGCTTGCCACGCCCTCGGCCGCCTGTGCCAGGAACGCGCGTCCGAGTCGAAGCGCGATTTCGAGGCGGTCGCGTTCGGCTCCGGACGGGCAGCGCTCGGTTTGTGAATGGCATAGGTCAAGTCGGTCAGTGCCTCCCGAAGTGCGCCGCGCAGCCGGGCGTTGGACGACGCCGCCGCGTAGGCCGCCGCCTCGGAAGAGCGCTCGGCACGCTCGTAGTGACG
Source organism: uncultured Actinomycetota bacterium (assembly GCA_963815995.1). Taxonomy (GTDB): domain Bacteria; phylum Actinomycetota; class Actinomycetes; order Mycobacteriales; family Mycobacteriaceae; genus Mycobacterium. The sequence goes on along the minus strand of CAWFIR010000011.1, from coordinate 148,028 downwards.
GGCGATCAACGGCCAGTCGGGATTGCCCTGCGTGCCTACTCACATCGGCGATGCGGCTGTCCAGACTGCGGCGGAGCGTTGGTGGCAACAGTTCCTCCGCCACTTCGCAGACCAGCTCATGGCGAAAGCGAAAACTCTCTTGGCCCAAGCAGTTCCAGCACACGAGCACTTACCAGCTCGGTGATCGCCGCGTCGACTTCGCCCTCGGGCATGTGAAGGACTGATAACGGCATCCGCGTTCGATACGGCTGCCGATAATGGCGGCCGCCTCAACCACCTGCACTGCGCTTTGACTGGAGCGAAGCCGCACGAACAACGCCTCGTACAGGGTGTCGGGCCGGCGTGCGAGTTGGACGCATCGGGAGGTTGCTCCTAAGTTTCGCGGCCACCTCTTCGATGTAGAGCAGATGCAACGCAGCGTTGCGTATCGCACGTTTTCGTCGGCGCGCACCTCTGGATGCAGGCGGTAATTAGTTTGTCGGCTTCGTCGTCGTTGAGCGGGTCCAGTTCGAACACCTGCGCTCTTGCCGTATCGGGCAGTGACATCGGGACGCGATTGGTCATCACGACGAGGACGTGCACGCCGAGATCAGCGCCGAGCGATGAGCCGACCACGTCGAAGGTGTCCTCATCGAACCAGTGCATGTCCTCGACAAGAAGGGGTGTCGGGCATCCCGGCTGATGCCATCAGGTACTCGTGACGGCCCCGGCGATCTGCTCAGATAGCTTGCGGCCCGCCGCGGGTGCGTCTGATAGCCGGTTTACCGTCCCGATGCCCAGCACCGGAGCCAGCAGCGGGACGATGGTGTTGGGTCGAGCGAACGTTCCTCGACCTCGCGGCGCAGATGCCGGAGTCGTTTCCCAGTTGGGATGTTTGGCCGATGCCGCGCCGGCGCTCCAGCGGCCGACAGATTGGGCATAACCCGGCGTCAGTTGAAACGTGCGCCCCGATCACCTGCAGGACGACGCCGTGCGACCGCTCGGCCATTTCGACGGCCGACCACGCCAGCCGGCCCTTTCCGATTCCGGCCTCGCCCACAAACACCACCCCGGCATTTTGCAAGTCTCCGACGCTCGCCTGTGCCCAGGCTTGTTGTAGGAAACTCGATTTCACGCTCCCGGCCGACCAGCGGGCCGGGCGCAGTCCGGCGTCAGGTCGCGCTCGGCCACTACAGGAAATAGCGAACCGGTTGGTCGACTCCCTTGACGGTCTTGGGGAGCTCCGCCTTGAGTTCGAACCGGGTACGGATGAGCTGCTCGACGGCCTGAGAAACGGCGACGGTGCCGGGTTCGGCGAGGCTGCAAATCCGAGCGGCGAGGTTGGCGGCGAAGCCGTAGACGTCATCCTGGGCGGTATCCAAATAGGCGATTCCGCGGTGGATTCCGACTCGAACGTCGATGTCGAAACCGAAGCGGCGCCGAACTTTTGCGCTGAGTCGCTTCCCCTCGTGGGTAACGTCCAGTCAGCCTGAACGGCACGCCGGACGTCGTCCTCATGTGGTTACGGGTGTCCGAACGACGGCCAGCAGCCCGTCGCCCTTGGTGGTGGCGAGGTGGCCGCCGTAATGCTGGATGACGCGTCGCACCTCGTCGCGGTAGCGGCCAACTACGGTGCGATAGGTCTCGGGGTCGATTCGGGTCGACAGGGCAGTAGAATCAACGAGGTCAGCGAAAAAGATTGTTATCCTTCGGATTTCGCCAGGGTCAGCCGGGGCGGCAAGCAGATCCTCGGCATCGACGTTGTGGCGGTCGACGGCAAGGACCTGTTCGGCGAGACGGTTGGCGGTCGCCCGCTGCCCCGCGGCGAGCGGCGCGCAGCGCGCGATCGAGCAGTTCGTCTACGCCGGGCGGTTGGTCGGGTCGGCTCACAGGGTGACAATGATCTGCGGAGCGAGGGTCGACGGGGCGCCATTGTTTATCGAAACGCTGATCTCGACCTGGAACATGCCGCTGGCCATCCCAGCAGGATTGATCGTCAACGAAAAAGCTTTCGTAGTACCCGCTTTCAACACGCCGCCCTGCAGGCGTGAAGTCTAACCAGGCTGGCGAAGTTTTCAGCTACGCCGGGGCGGGCCAGTTTTTCCACTTTCAGTACGACCTCGTCTGCAATATTGCCTCCGGGGACCGTATACGGCCCAAACTCCTTCGCCCGTTTGGCCAACACGCCCGGTCCGGCGACGATGGCTTCGGCGGCTTCTGCCGTCCGAAGCACCGCCATACTGGTCAACTTGATCGCCGAGTCGACCCATTTGTCTTTGAACTTGCCCGCGTCGATCTCTTTAGCAGCCTCACCGGCAATCTCCGCCACATCGGTTAGGGCAGTTTGGACCACCGCCGCGACTTCGTCGACGACCAGCATCGGGCGATTATCCGGCTCCATCTGCAACGGTATCCGGGCAAGCGCTGCCCCCCCGGTGATGGCGATGTCGGCGAGTTGGGTATATCGCTTTGATCGCGTCTTTCCCCTTGTATTTGTCGGGCTTTTTGTTGTTGATCTTGTCGAAGGCATCGATCGCGACCTGTGTCGCGTCGTGGACCATTTTGCGTGTGATCGTCGCGTAGCGCGAGGCGATCGCTTTCGGGTCATCCATTGGCGCCGTCCTTATTCGTTATTTGTTGGCGTCACTTGGGGTTTCACGTTGCTTTCCGCAGTCTTGTATGCTTCCACCGCGAACTTTTCCAGATGCTTGCCGAATTCCTGTGGTGATTTCCTTGACATCGTTGAGCGTCATGCCGTCCAACCACCGCTCGCCTGCCTTGGCCGCAAGTTTTTGCGAGCGATCGATGTGATGGGTCCAGCAATGTGCGGACATCACCCATTGCGTGGCCGAAATCCGGTGGCAGCTTGGCACGTCCGCCGACTGGCTGCCCAACGCCGGACAGCTTCTCTTCCCCGGTCAACACCGTCTCCACGAACGGCTCGGTGCCGATGGTCGGATTGTTGCGTACCTCGGTGGCTGTACCGGACAGCAAGTCATTGGCGTAGGTTCCCCAACCCAGCAGGCAGCCGAGGGCAGCGGTGGCAGTCGGGCTCAGTCCTTGCACGCGTTCCTGTTTGCTGGTGCGGATCTGCACGCCCTTTTGCGACGGGTCGGCGGTGCCGTTGGCGGTGTGATCCAGATGTAGCCGTTATCGACCTCAACCATGCCCGAGTCGTGTGGCGGTCGGGATCGAGGTCGTAGTTGAGGAAGAGGCCGCCGTTGCCGTCCTTTCCGTAAAAGAAGACCAGCGCCGTTTGCATGCTCCACTCAGCGCACTCGGGGCCGATCGTTTCCAGAATCCGCGCCCATCCGCATGCTGTGTTCTTTGGCGGTTTTGGGCAGCGACATCGCAGAAAAACTTGGCGAACAGCTTCCAGTTTCTGGGATCGAGAATTTTCTCAATGTCATCGACAGACAGGTCGTCATCTGTCGTGTCGGTGTAGAGCGTGCTGCAATATTGATCGCCGAACAACTCGAGTGTGCCGAAGCACGGCACGGACTGATTGGCGAATTGCTGATTGACCTTCGTCGCGGCGAAGCTGCGCCACTGTTCGCGTGACTCGACTCGCTTTGCCTCGTCGAGCAGGTCGTTCACGGTCTGCTCCAACGTCGGTCGGGTGAGGGTCGGGCCTGCCCAGGAGCCGACCGCCGCCATCATGATTTGCGCAGGCAAATCCGTTATCTCGGCGAGCCGGGGGGCATGCCGCCGAGGTCGGCGATTCTTGCCAGCACCATTGCCGCGTAGGCGGAACGCGCCAGCACCGGATCGTGGTACGGGGTGTATTGACTGCCGGCAACACGCTCCGGCAGCGCGGCGGGAGTTCTTGGCGGCGCGGGAGGGGGCTCAGTCGCGCCCGTGGGCGGGGGCTCAGGGGAAGGGGGCTCGGTCCTGGGCTGCGGAGTGGGCTGGGGGTCGGCTCAGTGCCCAGCGCAGCGGTGGCGAGCCGCATCCGGTCCTCCGCCGTCGAGGCCTGCAGATACTGCAGTGACTGCCCGACACTGGGAAACGGTACCGGCCCGCGCAAGTCGCGATTGCGTACTCCGACCCGGTTGGCGAAGTCGTGGAGTTCGTGGTACCAGCCGGACTGCCCGAAACCGGTTGTGTTGGGCAGCAAGGTTCCCACGATGCGCAGCACCTCGTCCGGATTGTCGCCGCCGCCCTCCTTGGCGAACAGGACCGCCTCGTCGATTGCGCCGAAAAACGACAATTGAGACTGCAAGAGATTCAGCAAGGCCCGACCTCCAGCCGTTAACGCCGTTAGCATACCGAGGAGCAAGCCAAATGTTTGGTTATCCGACCGGAGTTCACGGGAGCGAAATTTGACCGAGCGGGACAATGACGCCAGTGGCTCCAATATTCCGTGGGCGTCGGTGTTCGACCCGGCCTTGAACATCCGGGCACTAGGCGAGATTCAGGCCCGTGGCTTTCGGGCCGCTACCGAGGTGGTTAATCGGTTCATTCGACCGGCCGACACCAAATTCGTTACCGACTCCGCCGATGGCGAGCAGGCGCCGGACGAGCACGCCACGCCGCCACCGAATGTCGACCAAGTGCTGCAGGTGTGGCAGCGGTTGGCCGCACAGGCGGTCGAATCGCTGCGCGGGGCAGCGCAACCGCGGGTCGAGGTTGCCTCGGTCGATATTCAACACGCCACGTCGAGCGGAGCTGTTTCCCTGGTGGCCAGCGAGCCCGGCGCGGTGTCGACCGAAGTCTGGCTGCATAACCACGGCGGCGAGGATCTTGGCAAGGTGCGCTTGCGCTGCAGCGATTTGTTGGCCCACGACGGAGCGCTGATCGACTCGGCGATGGTGCGCTTCGAGCCGGACACCGTGCCGATGGTGGCGCGATGCAGCCGCGGTGTCACGGTGGAGATCGATGTACCCGACGACATCGCGGCCGGCAACTACCGCGGCACATTGCTTGCCGATGGTTATCCCGACATTTGGCTGCCCGTCGTGTTGAGCGTGCTGCCGCCAAGCTCATGACGAGCACGGCCGACGGAACTGAACTCGTTTCCACCGTCGAAGACCGGCTGCGGCAGGTCGGCAAGGTGGTGCGCCGTTCGATGCTGGACGCGTTGCCTGACGGGGAACCAAGTCAATGGCTTTACGCGCCGATGCGGGAATACCCGTCACGGCCGGGCAAGGCATTACGGCCGGCGCTGTGCTTGTCCGCGGGCCGCGCTTTTGGCGCCGATCCGCACGACCTGCTCGGTATTGCGGTGGCGATCGAGCTGATGCACAACGCTTTTCTGGTCCACGACGACATCGCCGACGGCAGCGAAATGCGCCGTGGCCGACCGACGTTGGCGACGACCTACGGAGCCGCCGCGGCGCTCAACGCCGGTGATGGTCTGGCGATCGTCGCCAGCCAGGTACTGCGGCGGGCCACCCGGCGCCTGGACCGCGATCTAGCTGATCTGGTCTGGGCCGAATTCGACACCATGGCTATGCGCACTCTTGAGGGTCAGGCGACCGAGATCGGTTGGCAGCTTGACGAAGTGGAGGATCTTTGCCCTGAGGACTATCTACACCTCATCATGCACAAGACATGCTGGTACACCACCATCCACCCGTTGCGCGTCGGCGCGATCGTCGGTTCACGCGGGAAGGTGGAGTTGGGCCCATTGGTGCGGTTCGGGTTTCACTTCGGTGCGGCGTTTCAGATCCGCGACGACTTGCTCAATCTTGTTGGTGACGAGCGCGATGTACGGCAAAGAGATCCTCGGCGACCTTTATGAAGGCAAGCGCACGCTGCCGCTCATGCACCTGCTCAGCGTTGCTCAGGGCTCGGACCACTCGCTCGTCCGCGAGTATCTGCACCTGACGCGATCGGAGCGATCGGCCGAGCTGGTGCAGCGAGTACGCGCCTTGATCGACGACTACGGCAGCATCGCCTTCACCAGCGAATATGCCGAGGGCATACTGCTGGTCGCCGAAGAGTATTTCGAGCACGCGTTCGCCGGCGCAGAACCCGGGCCGGACCTCGACTTCCTGCGGGCGCTGGTGCCGTACGTCTGGGCCCGCTGGCGCTGACGGCTAGGGTGTTCGCCGTGGCCGAGACCGCGCCGTTGCACGTGCAACTGATCGCCAAGACCGAGTTCGTCGCACCGTCTGACGTGCCGTGGAGCACCGACGCCGACGGTGGCCAGGCGCTGCTCGAGTTCGCCGGACGGGCCTGCTACCAGAGTTGGTCGAAGCCCAATCCGAAGACGGCGACCAACGCCGGCTATCTGCAGCACATCATCGACGTCGGCCATTTCTCGGTGCTCGAGCATGCGAGCGTCTCGTTCTACATCACCGGCATCTCGCGATCGTGCACCCACGAGCTGATCCGGCACCGGCACTTCTCTTACTCGCAACTCTCGCAGCGCTACGTGCCGGAGAACGAATCGCAGATCGTCGTGCCGCCCGGAATGGAACACGACGACGAATTGCAGCGCATCCTGGTCGAGGCCGCCGACGCCAGCCGCGCGACCTACGCCGAGCTGCTGAGCAGGCTGGAAGCCAAGTTCGCCGATCAGCCGACCGCGGTCCTGCGCCGCAAGCAGGCCCGTCAGGCCGCACGCAGCGTATTACCCAACGCCACCGAGACCCGCATCGTCGTCACCGGGAACTACCGGGCGTGGCGGCATTTCATCGCGATGCGAGCCAGCGAGCACGCCGACGTCGAAATCCGGCGGCTCGCCATCGCGTGCCTTCGGCAGCTGGTCGACGTCGCGCCCGCCGTGTTCGGCGACTTTCAGATCTCCGCGCTGGCCGACGGCACCGAGGTGGCGACAAGTCCGCTGGCCACCGAGGCCTGAGCAAAGCACGCCGCGCTGCCGAATGGGGTTGCCCCCGCCAGGTAATCTGGGGTCCGTGAGCACCGGCGGATTCGACGTTTATACGCGCTTGGGCACGCTGCTCACCGCCATGGCGACGCCGTTCGCCCCGGACGGATCCCTGGATCTTCCGGCCTCGGCCAGGTTGGCCAACCACCTCGTCGACGGCGGCTGCGACGGCCTGGTCGTATCCGGCACCACCGGCGAGTCGCCGACCACCACCGACGCCGAGAAGCTCGCCCTGCTGCGGGCCGTACTCGAAGCGGTGGGCGACCGCGCCCGCGTCATAGCCGGCGCGGGCACCTACGACACCGCGCACAGCATCCAGTTGGCGAAGGCGAGTGCCGCCGAGGGGGCGCACGGTCTGCTCGTGGTCACGCCCTACTACTCGCGGCCTCCACAAGCCGGGCTGGTCGCACACTTCACCGCGGTCGCCGACGCGACGCCACTGCCGGTGCTGCTCTACGACATTCCGCCGCGCTCGGTGGTGCCGATCGAATTCGAGACGCTGCGCGCATTGGCGGCACACCCCAACATCGTCGGGGTCAAAGACGCCAAGGGCGATCTACATGGCGCCACGCAGCTGATGGCGGAGACGGGCCTGGCTTACTACTCCGGCGATGATGCGCTGAACCTCCCGTGGCTGGCGATGGGCGCCACCGGTTTCATCAGTGTGATTTCCCACCTGGCGGCTGGCCAGCTCCGAGACCTGCTGTCCGCCTTCGCTTCCGGAGATGTCACGACCGCTCGCAAAATCAACGTCGCGATCGCCCCGTTGAGCAATGCGATGAGCCGATTAGGCGGTGTGACGCTATCCAAGGCGGGACTACGCCTGCAGGGCATCGAGGTTGGCGACCCGCGGCTGCCGCAGGTGGCTGCGACGGCCGAACAGATCGATGCGCTGGCTGCCGACATGCGGGCAGCGTCGGTGCTCAGGTGAGTCGGAGGGTGGCTCGCAGGTGGATGTAGACCTTCAAACGCCAGGTCCGCTGACCACAGGTGGTTTGCGGGTGACCGCGTTGGGCGGAATCAACGAAATCGGCCGCAACATGACGGTTTTCGAGCATCTGGGCCGGTTGTTGGTCATCGACTGCGGGGTGAAGTTTCCCACCCACGACGAACCGGGTGTCGACCTGATCCTGCCTGATCTGCGTCACATCGAACACCGGCTCGACGATGTCGAGGCGCTTGTCCTCACGCACGCCCACGAAGACCACATCGGGGCGATCCCGTTCCTGCTCAAAATGCGGCCCGACATACCGATCGTCGGTTCGAAGTTCACGCTGGCCCTGCTCGCCGCGAAATGCCGTGAGCACAGGCTGAAGCCGGTCTTCGTTCAGGTGGCCGAAGGGATGCGCACCACGCACGGAGTGTTCGAGTGCGAGTTCTTCGCGGTCAACCACTCCATTCCCGACGCGCTGGCTATCGCGGTGCGCTCCGGTGCTGGAACCGTTCTGCACACCGGCGATATCAAGCTCGATCAATTACCGCCCGACGGCCGACCCACCGACCTGCCGGGCATGTCACGGCTCGGCGACGCGGGCGTCGATTTGCTCTTGTGCGACTCGACCAACGCCGAGATCCCCGGTGTGGGGCCGTCGGAGAGCGAGGTCGGGCCGACTCTGCACCGGCTGATTCGCAGCGCTCACGGGCGCGTCATCGTCGCGTGCTTTGCTTCCAATGTCGATCGGGTGCAGCAAATCATCGACGCCGCGACGGCGTTGGGCCGGCGGGTGTCGTTCGTCGGGCGATCCATGGTGCGCAACATGGGAATCGCGCGCGACCTGGGTTTTCTGCAGGTGGACGAGTCGGATCTCGTCGACATCGGCGCCGCCGAGATGATGGCGCCCGACCAGGTTGTGTTGATCACCACCGGAACTCAGGGCGAGCCGATGGCGGCGCTGTCGCGGATGTCGCGCGGCGAGCATCGCAGCATCACGCTGACGTCCGGAGACCTGATCATCCTGTCATCCTCGTTGATACCGGGAAACGAAGAGGCGGTCTACGGCGTTATTGACGAGCTGGCCAAGATCGGTGCTCGCGTCGTCACCAATCAGCAAGTCCGCGTGCATGTTTCGGGTCACGCCTACTCCGGTGAGCTGCTTTTCCTCTACAACGGAATCCGGCCCCGCAACGTCATGCCGGTACACGGCACCTGGCGGATGCTGCGAGCCAACGCCAAGCTGGCGGCCAGCGCCGGGGTACCCGAAGAATCGATCGTGTTGGCCGAGAACGGCGTCAGCGTTGACCTGGTAGGCGGCGCGGTGCGCATCGCCGGTGCGGTGCCGGTTGGCAAGATGTTCGTCGATGGCTTGATCACCGGTGACGTCGGCGACATCACGTTGGGCGAACGGCTCATCCTGTCGTCGGGTTTCGTGGCAGTGACAGTCGTGGTCGGGCGCGGTACCGGGAAGGTGGCGGCTCCGCCGCAAGTCCATTCGCGGGGCTTCTCCGAAGACCCCAAGGCGCTGGAGCCCGCCGTCCGCAGAGTCGAAGCGGAGTTGGAATCGCTTGCGGCCGAGAACGTTACCGACCCGGGCCGGATCGCGCAGGCGGTCCGTCGCACGATCGGCAAGTGGGTGGGGGAGACCTACCGTCGCCAGCCGATGATCGTGCCGACCGTTATCGAGATCTGAGGTCCGCGCCCTCGGGCTCGGTGTGACCCATCGCGTAGCGCCTGCCGGTGATTCCGCGTGCGGTGCGCAGCGCGACCGCCATGATCGTGTTGGTCGGGTTGGACCCGCCGGAGGTCGCGAACACGCTGCTGTCGGCGCAGAACACGTTGTCCATCTGGTGCATTCGTCCGTTCCCGTCGACGACGCTCGTCATCGGGTTCACGCCCATCTGCATCCCGCCCATCGTGTGCAGGCCCGTCGGTGGTGCGGTGCCGTTCAGGGAATTCGCGGTGCTCTGCGCTACGGCGGCATACAGCTGTGCGCCGGATGCCCCGCACATCGTGGAAAGCAGCGGTATGAAGAAGCTTTGCGAGACCTGCTCGAACTTTCCGATCTTGTAGGTGACCCGGGGTGCGGGCTGCCCGTTGAGGTCTTTGATCGTCGGGTCGAGCGTGACGTTATTGGTCAGGTAAGGCATGTCGGTGGCAAAACAGTCGACGCCGGCGAGCCGGTCGCGCAACAGCGATTCGCGCATCAGCTCCTTGAACGTGCTGCCGAAAAACTGCACGCCCGGTATCAGCCCCAGGATCTCCTGGTAGAACTTGCCCTCCGCGATCGGGTTCTGGCTGCCGCCGAGCTCGCAGAGGCCCGCACGGATGTAGGGCAGCCCGGCCAGCCGGGCGAAGAGTCGGGCCCCGGGGAAGTCGGGATCGTTGAAGTCGAACGTGACCTGCGTGTTCGAGCGACCGCGGTAGGCGTGCACCCGCTGGTTGAGGAAGATAGCGAAGCCGTCGTAGAAGTTTTGAAACATGATCCGTTTGCCGATGCGGGCGTAGGGGTCGGGCAAGTTGGACAGCAGCGCCAAACGCGGCGTCAGGACCGCGGAGCAGGACAGCACCACCGCGTCGGCGCTCTCCCCACCGGCATTGCCCGCTGCGTCGATGAACGAGACGCCGGTGGCCCGGCGGCCGGTGTAGTTGACCGCGGTGACGGTCGTCTGTGGCCGCAACTGCGCCCGCCCGGTGTGCAGCGCGCGCCGCAGCATGATGAGGTTGACCGGCTTGGCGGAGATCGGACACCCGTAGCCCGAACAGAACCCGCAATTGTTGCACGCCGGGGAGCCGTTGTATTCGACCGAATTGGCCGCCATCGGAAACGGAAAGGGATGCAGCCCAACGCGCTTCGCTCCCGCGGCAAGCAACATCGACGAGCGCATCTGCGCCCCTGGCGGCATTGGGAAGGGCTTGGATTGCGGCTGGTGCTTCTGGACGAATGCGGGTATCGACGCAACATCGCCTTGCACTCCGATGATCGTCTCCACCTCGTCGTAGTACGGCGCGAGCTCGCTGTACTCGAAGGGCCAATCCGCCATGTCCGCACCGGGCACCGGGCCGAGCAGCGACAGTCCCTTGAAGTCGATGTCCCACATCCGGGTGACCTTCACGTCCGAGTGCGGGAACGCGCCACCGACCTGGTTGGGCAGGTCGTTGACGTCGCCGACGTAGGTGTTCGCCGCGTTCTGGCTGGCCATTTGGCGAAACGTGCGCGGGTAGGCCAGCGGGTCGGGCTGCTCGAAGTAGCGGTACTGCGACTTGAGCTCGTCGTTGGAGAACACCGTTCCAAACGGCCCTTGCCCTTCGATGTTGGTGTAGTAGCTAGGCCCCATCTCGAAGATCACGACATCCCAGCCGGCCTCGGCGAGTTCCATCGCCATCACCGACCCGCCCGGGCCCGAGCCGACGATGATCGCTTTAGGCATTGACGCCGCCTTTTCCGCCCATCTTCGCGACGGCGTGCGTCCAGCCTCCGCGCACCAGCAAACCGACGATCCCGCTCATCGCCGCCATGTCGCCTGCGGACCCCTCGACCTCGGCGTCGGTGTAGCCCCGCGGCTGGATGTCCCCCGGCCACTTGATGTCCTGCCAACCGACGAGGTTCGCGTTGCCGCCGTACTCCGGCACGGAGTACATCCCCTCGATGGTGTGACCGAACAGCAACTGGGTGAAGGTCACTGCCTGGCCGGTTGTCAGGATGCTGTCCTGTTTCGCCGTCGACACCGATGTGAAGTCGCCGCCGGCCAGCTGGTCAAGCAGCGCGATGCCGGTGGTGTACTGGGTGCGAAGGTTGGTGATGCGCTGTTGCCAGGCGTAGTTCTGGGCTCGGTCGAGCGGGACGAAGTCGGCCATGAAGTCCTGCGAGCCGCCGGCGCGGTCGCTCCACGGCCCGCCCGCATGCACCTTGGGCGGCGAGAAGGAAAACGCCGACAGCATGACGTCCAGGTAGCGAACCACGTTCGCTTCGTGCGCCCCCGGGGTGGTTTCCCGCGAGCTGTCTTCCGGTCCGGGGACCAGGCGGCGGGTGGCGGCGTCGAGCACGGCGGCCTGGTGCGCAGAGAGGTACAAGTACGGCGTGTCGGCAGCATCGGCAACAACGGGGGGATCGGCGGAAGCGGCCAGGGGGACGCCGTTTATCGCTACCAGCGGCAGCAGGCTTAGCCCGCCGAGCACCGTGCGCCGGGACACCGGCGCCGACAGACCGTATTCGCGGGCTGGCCCGTCGCTGGCCACGGCCAGATTATGACGTGGATTTGGAGCCGACCCAGGGAATCCCCGCGTCCGGCGTGTCGGACTCACTATCCGGTTTCGTGGTACCGGTCCGCGGATTTGCGCTGAGTTGTCTCCGGCGGGGCGTAGATCGCCTCAACGATGTGGTCCAACAGCAAGCTGGCGAACGGCGCGACCTGAGTGTGGGACACGATGAGGCCTTGGCATAGTCGCGGCAGCCCGGTGAAGTCACCGCCGGCCAGCTGGTCGAGCAGCGTGATGCCCTTGGTGTACTGGTCGCGCAGGTCGGCGACGCGCATCCGGCGCGCGACGGTCTGGGTGTCGACCAACGACAACAGCCGGTCCACATAAGTGACCACGCGCGCCCCCGGCGGGTCGGGCTCAGGGGAGCGCCATTCCGGCCTGGGAATCAGGTAGCGGGTGGCGGCGTCGAGCACCGCGGCTTGGTGCGGCGACAGGAATCGGTACGCCGGTTCGGCAGATGCCGACCCGGCACGATGCCTGTAAGCGGGACAGCCTCGTTGCTGGCCACGAGCTGAGTATCGCGCTGCTATGCGGCTGACTAGGGGATGCGGCATGCTGCGGCGTGTCACAGCTGCGCGGCGACCAGCAGCATCGGACCAAAAGCGTTCTACGCCGCTAGATTTCGTGGCTCGCGGTTACTTGTTCAGGAAACCCGCATCGACCGGCAGGGTGACACCGGTGATGTAGCGGGCCTGGTCGGACACCAGCCACGCCACCGCGTTGGCGATGTCTTCGGGTTGGAGCACCTCCACCGGTAACGCATTGCCCATGCTGCCCGGCGAATCTGACTCGGCTGCCATCTTGGCCAGCCATCCCCGGGTGAAGTCGTTGTCGATCATCGGTGTCTCGACGCCGGTCGGGTGAATCGAGTTGACCCGGATGTTCTGTTTGGCAAGCAGATTCGCGTACACGCGCATCAGGCCGACCACGCCGTGTTTGGCGGCCGCATAGCCCACCGAACCCGCGTCCGGGCTGCCCACGCCGGCCAGTCCGGCGGCCGAACTGATCAGCACGATCGATCCACCCGAGCCTTGCTTGATCAAGGCCGGTATCGCGGCCTTGATGGTGTTGTAGACCCCGGTGAGATTGACGTCGATGACGTCGCGCCAGCCGTCGTCACCCGACTGCATCGGGGCGATACCGGCGTTGGCGACGACGATGTCGAGTCGGCCGAGTTCGTCAACACCCGCCTGAACCGCGTCCGACAGCGACGCTCGGTCGCGAACGTCGGCCTCCTTGGCCACGATCCGTGCGCCGGTGTCTTCGACGAGTTTGACGGTGGCGACAAGATCGTCGGCGGTCGCCAGTGGGTAGGGAACGCTGCTGATCGGCGCGCAGATGTCGACAGCGATGATGTCCGCGCCATCGGCCGCCAGCCGCACCGCATGGGCGCGGCCCTGTCCGCGCGCGGCGCCGGTGATCAGAGCGACCTTGCCGGTTAGTGGGCCTCCGGTCACGGGCGAATTTGCCCTTTGTCCGGGTCGCCGGCGGGAACTGGTTGCAGCATTTTGATGTCGGGTGCACCGACCAGGTGCTCGCCCGCCGCGGTGAACATCTTGGCTACCGCGGGAGCGCTGCTATGGGCCTTCAGCGCTTCTTCATCGGCCCACTGCTCGACGAACACGAACGTCTCGCCCGATTGGTTGACCGAATACAACTGGCAACCGGGCTCCGCGTGTACCTCCTCGGCCGCGGTCGTGAGGATGTCACGAACGGTGTCGACCGATTCGGGTTTGACGGTCAGCGTGGCGACGACGACGACGGGCATGCAGGCCTCCTGAGGATGAGTGACGGGTGTCACCCTACCGAGGGCGTTTTCGCCGCTGAATCGCCGGTTGGATGGTCACGGCCAGGTAACCAGTGTGGCGGATGGTGCAGATGGTGTTCTAGCGATTAGGCTTGCCGCATGGCTAGCAAGACTGTCGCGCGCTCCGGAGCCCGAACGAGCAGGTCAAAGGGCTCTTCGCGGTCGGCGCAGGCCCGGCGTAGCCCGGCGCGAAGGCCCGCTAAAGCTCCGCGCCGGCCGGCGAGGCGTCGCAACCATTCGCTGGTGACCAACGCGGGGCTGGCGTGTGGCCGCGCCGTGCGCGCGACGTGGCTGATGCTGGCCAAGGGAACCGGCAGTACGGCGCGGTCGGTGGGCCGGGCCCGCGAGATCGATCCGGGCCACCGTCGCGACGGGATTGCCTTGGCGCTGCTGGGTGTTGCCGTCGTCATCGCTGCCAGTTCCTGGTTCGACGCCGCCCGCCCGGTCGGTGCATGGGTCGACTCGGTGCTGCGGATCTTCATCGGCTCGGCGGTGGTGTTGCTGCCCGTCGTCACCGCTGCGATCGCCGTACTGTTGATGCGCACCGAGCCGAATCCGGAGGCCCGCCCCCGGCTGGTGCTCGGCGCGGCGATGGTGGCGCTGCCGGTGCTGGGACTGTGGCATCTGTGGGCCGGCTCGCCCGACACTCCGGCCGGACGTGCGCATGCAGCGGGGTTCATCGGCTTCGCGATCGGGGGACCGCTCTCGGAAGGGTTGACCAAGTGGATCTGCGCGCCGCTGTTGTTCATCGGCGCGCTGTTCGGCGCTACTTCTGTTGACTGGCACCACGATCCGCGAGCTGCCTGACACGCTGCGCTCGATGTTCGGCACCCGGATGTTCGACTACCGCGACGGCGATGAGTACTACGACGAGCCGGGCATGGAAACCGGTGTCGCCGAGGACTTCTCCGACGGTTACTACGACGACGCCTCGGCGTACGGTGACGACGGAGCCCAGTCGTGGCCGTCGAGTGCCGGCCCGGTCGCCGCGGACGACAGCCCGACGGTGCCTGAGCCCACGGTGTCGCGCGGCCGCAAGCGCGACGCCAAACCCGTAAAATGCCAAGCAAGACACCTTGGTCCTCGACCGGGTCGTGGAGGGCCCGTACACGCTGCCTCCCCTGAGCCTGCTGGTGTCCGGCGATCCGCCGAAGAAACGCAGCGCCGCCAACGATCAGATGGCCGATTCGATCAGCTCGGTCCTGCAACAGTTCAAGGTCGACGCCGCGGTCACCGGCTGCACCCGCGGGCCGACCGTCACCCGCTACGAGGTCGAGCTGGGCCCCGGCGTCAAGGTGGAGAAGATCACCGCGCTGCAGAAGAACATCGCCTACGCGGTGGCCACCGAGAGCGTCCGGATGCTCGCGCCGATCCCGGGCAAGTCCGCTGTCGGCATCGAGGTGCCCAACACCGACCGCGAAATGGTGCGCCTGGCCGACGTTCTCACCGCGCCGTCGACCCGCCGCGACCACCACCCGCTGGTGATCGGGCTGGGCAAGGACATCGAAGGCGACTTCATCTCGGCCAACCTGGCCAAGATGCCGCACCTGCTGGTCGCCGGTTCCACCGGCTCCGGTAAGTCCAGCTTTGTCAACTCGATGCTGGTCTCGCTGCTCACCCGCTGCACGCCGGAAGAGGTCAGGATGATCCTGATCGACCCGAAGATGGTGGAACTGACGCCGTATGAAGGCATTCCGCACCTGATCACACCGATCATCACCCAGCCGAAGAAAGCGGCAGCGGCGCTGGCGTGGCTGGTCGAGGAGATGGAACAGCGCTACCAGGACATGCAGGCGTCCCGAGTGCGTCACATCGACGACTTCAACGCGAAGGTGCGCAGCGGAGAGATCACCGCGCCGCTGGGCAGCCAGCGGGAGTACCGGCCCTACCCGTACGTCGTGGCGATCGTCGACGAGCTCGCCGACTTGATGATGACCGCGCCGCGCGACGTCGAGGACGCCATCGTGCGGATCACCCAGAAGGCCCGCGCCGCAGGCATTCACCTGGTGCTGGCCACTCAGCGCCCCTCCGTCGACGTGGTGACCGGCTTGATCAAGACCAACGTGCCATCGCGGCTGGCGTTCGCCACGTCGTCGCTGATCGACAGCCGCGTGATCCTGGATCAGGCCGGCGCCGAAAAGTTGATCGGCATGGGCGACGGCCTGTTCTTGCCGATGGGCGCGAGCAAGCCGCTGCGGCTGCAGGGTGCCTACATCACCGATGAGGAGATCCACGCCGTCGTCACCGCGTGCAAAGACCAAGCCGAACCCGAATACACCGAGGGCGTCACCACAGCCAAGACCAGCGGCGAACGCAAGGATGTCGACCCCGACATCGGCGACGACATGGATGTCTTCCTGCAGGCCGTCGAGTTGGTGGTGTCCAGCCAGTTCGGCTCGACATCGATGCTGCAGCGCAAGCTGCGGGTCGGTTTCGCCAAAGCCGGCCGGCTGATGGACCTGATGGAGACCCGCGAAATCGTCGGCCCCAGTGAAGGTTCCAAAGCGCGCGACGTGCTGGTCAAGCCCGAGGATCTGGCTGGAACGCTGGCGCTGATCCGCGGCGGCGCAGGCGCCGACGGCTCGGATGCCGACAGCGAAATCGACTGAGCCGCAGGCTAGTCGAGCTTAGAAGCCTGGTAATAGTAGATGCTCCAGCCGTCCTCGTTGTGCTTGACCAGCACGCCGAGGAACACGCTGACGAGACGCTGGTCTGGAAACGTGAAGTCGGCGTGCACGTATCCGAGCACCTGGTCGGCGGTCAGTCGGCGAGCCTGCAGGATCTCGTATTCGACTGTCAGGCCTACCGGTTGGCTCGCGTAGTAGTCGATAACGCCTTGGCGGCCAACGCTGTAGGGGCGCAGACCCTGGAAGATCGCGTCCTCGGTGAAGACCTCGGCGACCCGTTCGGGCTGGTGGGCGTCGATGCCGGCCTTCCAGCGGTCCAGGGCGTCGCGCAGTGCGTCAGCGTCCGGCACTTTGACCTCCGTCCACATGCAGGATCTCACCGGTGACAAAAGGCGAGTTCTCCAGATACAGCACGCCGTTGACGACATCGCCGATGTCGCCCACGCGTCCCAACGGATGCCTCTTGGCCAATGCATCGTATGTCGCCGGATCGTGCATGGGAGTGCGAATGTCGCCGAGAGCGACCGCGTTGCAGCGGATGCCGTGCTGCGCGTACTCGATAGCCAGTTCTTTGGTCACGGCGTTCAACCCGCCTTTGGTCAGTGACGCCAACGCAGCCGGGAGCGCGGAGTCCGCGTGGTCGGCCAGGCTGGTGGAGATGTTGACCAGGTGGCCCCCTTTCCCGCCGCTCAGCATCGCGGAGACAGCGGCACGCGACACCTCGAAGAACCCGCGCAGGTTGACGCCGGTGATGGCGTCATAGTCCGCGTCGGTGTACTCGGTGAACGGCTTGGAGATGAATATGCCGGCGTTGTTGACCACCGTTCGGATTTCTCCGAACCGCTCGACCGCGGCGTCGACGATGCGTTGGCCGACACCGGGCTGTGCGATATCTCCGGCGACGGTGAGCACCATCGGATCGTCGCTCGCGGCGATGTTCCGCGAGTTGGCGACGACGGCGTAGCCGAGCCCGCGGTATGCGGCGACCAGGCCGGCGCCGATTCCCTGGGACGCGCCGGTGATGACCACAACAGGTTGAGAGTCCACCGCTCCCATCCTTCTGCACGGCGTCCACCCATGCCATGGGCGCGAGGGAATCCGCGTCGCTAGAGCACCAGCAGCATCCGCGAGTTGCCCAGAGTGTTGGGCTTGACGTAGCTGAGATCCAGGAACTCGGCGACACCGATGTCGTAGGAGCGGCACATCTCCTCGAAAACCTCGGCAGTCACCGGGGTGCCCTCGATCTCGGTGAACCCGTGGCGGCCGAAGAACTCGGTCTCGAAGGTCAACACGAACAGTCGCTCCAGCTGCAAGTCACGGGCGATCCGGAGAAGCTGGTCGACGATGGCGTGCCCGATGCCGCGTCCCGTCATCGACGGGTCGACGGCTACCGTGCGCACCTCGCCGAGATCGGCCCACAACACATGCAAGGCGCCGCAACCGACCACGACGCCTTCGTGCTCGGCCACCCAGAATTCCTGGACGGCTTCATACAGCGTCACCAGGTTCTTTTCCAGCAGGATCTTGCCCGCATAGGTGTCGACGAGGGCCTTGATCAAGGGGACGTCAGAGGTTCGCGCGCGCCGGATCGCAGGCCCGTTGGCCGGTGGATCGCTCACTGCGCTCACGAATTGCAGAGTATCGGGTCGGACCTGCCCGGCGACGATGCTGTGGGGGTACCTCCCAGCCGCGCAGCGGCGAGGGGGACGCACGTGGCGCCACATGCAGCGGGTAATAAGGCCCAGCGGTCCGGTAACGGATATTCTGTTGCGGTGTCGGGGCAGCCTCAAACAGGTCCAGTAGTCCCGCGCGTTCGGGTCACCAATCTCGCCAACGTGCTCACGCTGTTGCGCCTGGTGCTGGTTCCGGTCTTCCTGCTGGCGTTGTTCGCCGGTAACGGGCACGAAACCGCCAGTCGGATAATCGCTTTCATCGTTTTCGCGGTCGCCGTGATCACCGACCGTCTCGACGGTGCACTGGCCCGCAACTACGGCATGGTGACCGAATTCGGCACGATGGCCGACCCGATCGCGGACAAGACGCTGATCGGCGCCGCGCTGATCGGGTTGTCGATGCTCGGTGACCTGCACTGGTGGGTGACGGCCGTCATCCTGACCCGCGAGGTGGGGATCACGGTGTTGCGGTTTGCGATGCTGCGCCACGGCGTCATCCCTGCCAGTCGCGGCGGGAAGCTCAAAACCCTCGTGCAAGCCGTTGCGATCGGAATGTTCGTGCTGCCGGTGTCGGGTTCCTGGCTGGTGGCCGCATGGGTAGTGATGGCGGCCGCGATCGTGCTCACTGTGCTCACCGGGTTGGACTACGTCGCCTCGGCCGCAAGGGATGCTCGTGGACGACCCGCTGCTCAGTGACGATGCGCGCGGACTGGTCGCCGATCTGACAGTCCGCAAGCAGAGCGTCGCGACCGCCGAGTCGCTGACCGCGGGGCTGCTGGCCGCGACGCTCGCCGGGGTCCCCGGTGCCAGCGAGGTCCTGCGTGGCGGCCTGATCGCCTATACCGAGCACACCAAAGTCGTGCTGGCCGGTGTCGCGCAGCAGATTCTCGACGAGGTCGGCCCGGTCGCGGGCCCGACCGCCCGGGCGCTGGCCGTCGGCGCGCGCCAACGCTGCGATGCCACCTGGGGTGTCGGGTTGACCGGCGTCGCCGGACCCGAGCCGCACGGCGGGCATGAAGTGGGCACGGTGTTCATGGGTCTGGCCGGCCCGGTCGACACCGAGGTGATCGAGTTGAAGCTCACCGGAACGCGCTGGGACATCCGCGTGTCGGCGGTGCGTGAGTCGATCAGCAGGCTGCGGGCGCTGGTCGCGGCCGATTAAGCCGGCCGGGAACCATTGACTGCGCGGCGTGCGTTGACCTGATGAAGAGTCAAGTGACCGGACGTAAGGAGAGCGCGATGGCGTCATTGCTACGCGAGGTCCTCGGCGACGTACTGCGTCGTTCCCGCACCAAGCAAGGCCGGACGCTGCGTCAGGTCTCCGACTCGGCGCGGGTCAGCCTGGGATACCTGTCCGAGGTCGAGCGCGGTCGCAAAGAGGCCTCCAGCGAGTTGCTCAGCGCGATCTGCGACGCGTTGGACGTGCCGCTGTCTCAGCTGCTGGTCGACGCCAGCGAACAGCTGACCCGCCAGGAGCGGGCCATGGCCAGCGCCCCGAGCGCGGCCAACATCGACGCCAGCACCAAGGTCGTCATTCCGCCCGTCGTCTCGATGGCCGTCGCCTAGTCCGGCTAGCAAGGGTGTGGCAATCGCGGCGGAAACGATAAGTTGAGCCTCAGGGCAGACACCTACACACAAAGGCGGAGCTAAACCCATGGCCAATCCGTTCGTCAAGGCGTGGAAGTACGTCATGGCGCTGTTCAACTCGAAGATCGACGAACACGCCGACCCGAAAGTACAGATCCAGCAGGCCATCGAGGAGGCGCAGCGTCAGCACCAGGCGCTGACCCAGCAGGCCGCGTCGGTGATCGGCAACCAGCGCCAACTCGAGATGCGGCTCAACCGCCAACTGGCCGACATCGAAAAGCTTCAGGTCAACGTCCGGCAGGCGGTGACGCTGGCCGACCAGGCCACCGCCGCGGGGGACACCGCGAAGGCCACCGAATACAACAACGCCGCAGAGGCGTTCGCGGCTCAGTTGGTGACGTCTGAGCAGAGCGTGGAAGACCTCAAGGCATTGCACGACCAGGCGCTGGGCGCTGCCGCACAGGCCAAGAAGGCCGTCGAGCAGAACGCGATGGTGCTTCAGCAGAAAATCGCCGAGCGCACCAAGCTGCTCAGCCAGCTGGAGCAGGCCAAGATGCAAGAGCAGGTCAGCAAGTCGCTGCGGTCGATGAGCGAGATCGCCGCGCCCGGTACGACGCCCAACCTCGACGAGGTCCGCGACAAGATCGAACGCCGCTACGCCAACGCACTGGGTCAGGCCGAGCTGGCGCAGAACTCGGTGCAGGGCCGGATGATCGAGGTCGAGCAGGCCGGTGTGGAGATGGCCGGCCACTCGCGGTTGGAGCAGATCCGGGCGTCGATGCGCGGCGAGGCGTTGCCGGCCGGCGGCTCGGCGAGCGAATCCGCGGCTGCGCCGAGCACCCCGGTATCGGCGCCTACGGCTGCGCCCACCGAGAAGCCCCTCGGTCAGTAGGGGACGAGCGAGTCGATGGCGGTCCAGCCCGGTCGCAATTCCGCGTGGCGGACCTTGCTGATGCGCGGCCTCGACACGGCCAGCGACCTTTCCGAGCTGGTGGTCCAAAAGATCAGCGCCGCTACCGATCCGCGGGAACGGCAGCTGCGTCGCCGGCGCCGTGCGCTGCGCTGGGGTTTGATCTTCAGCGCGGGGTGCGTGTTCTGGGGTGTGGTGACGGCGATCCTGGCGGCATGGGGATGGTTCGCGCTACTGCTGGAGATCACCGGCGGAGTCGCCGTCGTGCAAGCGATGATCGCCACGCTGCTGCTGATCCGCTACCGCTGGCTGAAAGCCGATCCGCTGCCCGCACAGCGGCCCACCAACATTCGGCGCCTGCCGCCGCCGAGTTCGGCGGCCCGACCGGCGATGTATGCGCTCGGCGCTTCCGAACGGGGCTTCTTCTCGTTGCTCGGGGTCATGGAGCGCGGAAACATGCTGCCCGACAGCGAGATTAGTGAGCTGACCGCGGCGGCCAAAAAGAGCTCGGCAGCCATGGCGGCCACCGCCGCCGAGGTGGTGTCGATGGAGCGTGCGGCCAATGGCACGCCGCAGTCACGCTCGTATCTGGCGCCCACCATCAACGCGTTCACCGCGCAATTGAGCGCGGGGGTGCGTCAGTACAACGAAATGGTCACCGCAGCAGCGCAATTGGTTTCATCGGCGAACGGTGATCGCGGCGCCGCGTTGGTAGCGTCACGACAGCGTTACCGTGACGAGCTGGCCGGTGCCACCGACCGTCTGGTCGGCTGGTCGCAGGCCTTCGACGAACTCGGCGGGCTACCCCGCCGGGCGTAGAGCTCAGATGTCCTGGCCGTGGCTGGTCGACTCATCCCTGGGGCCGTAGCGCTCGATGTATGCCTGGTGAATGTGAGCGTCTTTCTTGCGACGTAACTCATCGACCAGATCAGGATTGAGGCCGTGCACCTGCAGCATGTGGCGGCGCCACACCTTGTTCAGCGCGTGTGAGAAGTACACGAACGGAATGAGGATCGGCAGCGTCATGCTCAGGTGGACCTCGAGCGTCGTCGGGATCAGCCAGAACGGTGCAAGCACCAGCACCGCCGGAACGGCGACCCGTCGCATCATCCGGCCGGTCGCACCTTTGCCGGCCAGATCGTTGCGCACCCAGTCCCGCATCGAGTCAGGTAGCCGCCCGCCTAAGCAGTAGCGGACGAACTGAAGCGCGTTG
This sequence comes from uncultured Actinomycetota bacterium, assembly GCA_963815995.1. Classification (GTDB taxonomy): domain Bacteria; phylum Actinomycetota; class Actinomycetes; order Mycobacteriales; family Mycobacteriaceae; genus Mycobacterium. The sequence continues at coordinate 126,203 of CAWFIR010000011.1, read as the reverse complement.
GGTCGTAAGCCGTTTTCAGACATCGGCGTTAGAACGACGTCCGCAGCGACGGCACGACCAGACCCGCCAGGCCGCGCAGGGTTGCCTTGAACATGTCGAAGAAATCGAAGTAGTCGCGCCACAGCGTGATCTGTCCGTCGTGGACTTCGAAGACGCCGCAGACCCAGAACTGCAGCCGCAGCGGCCCGAAGATCAGCGCGTCGGTGCGTTCGGTGAGTACGGCGGCGCCGTCGGCGGCGATCCGGTGGATCTTCACCTCGAAACCGCTGGCTCCGCCGAGCGGGCTGAACAGTTTCATCGCCCTGCGGCGGCCATGGATCGTGGGCAACCCGACGTTCTGGTACACCAGATTTTCGGCCAATGCGGCGCCGGCGGTGTCGAGGTCGGCGTCCTGCAGCGCATGCAGGAAGACCTCGACGGTGCGGGTGTTTTCGAGAGTCTGCTCGGTCATGATCACCAGCCTAGCGAGCCGCTGTGGCAGGGTAATGCGATGCGCGTCGCCGTGGTGGCCGGGCCGGACCCCGGACACTCGTTTCCGGCCATCGCGCTGTGTCAGCGGTTCGTGGCCGCCGGCGACACCCCCACCCTGCTGACCGGTACCGAGTGGCTGGAAACCGCTCGCGCCGCCGGTGTCGACGCCGTCGAGCTGGCCGGGCTCGACCCCACCGCGGACGACGACGACCGCGACGCCGGTGCCAAAATCCACCAGCGCGCGGCTCGGATGGCGGTGCTGAACCGGCCGCAGCTCCAGGCGATGGGGCTGGACCTGGTGGTGTCCGACGTCATCACCGCCTGCGGCGGGATGTCGGCTGAGCTGCTGGGAATCCCGTGGATCGAACTCAACCCGCATCCGCTGTACCTGCCATCCAAAGGACTGCCACCGATCGGCAGCGGGCTGGCGCCGGGCACCGGGATCCGCGGCCGGCTGCGGGATGCCGCGATGCGCGCGCTGACCGCCCGATCCGTGCAGGCCGGCGCCCGCCAGCGTGCCGAGGTGCGCGTCGAGATCGGTTTGCCGGCAACCGATCCCGGCCCGCTGCGCCGGCTGATCGCGACGCTGCCTGCTTTGGAGGTCCCGCGCCCGGACTGGCCGTCCGAAGCCGTTCTGGTGGGTCCGCTGCACTTCGAGCCGACCGAGCAGGTGCTGTCGATCCCGCCGGGTTCGGGACCGGTGGTGGTGGTCGCTCCGTCGACGGCGTTGACCGGGACGAAAGGGTTGGATCAGGCCGCCCTGGACTGCCTGGTGCCCGGATCTGGCCTGCCCGCCGGTGCGCGGGTGGTGGTGTCGAGACTGAACGGTCCGGATCTGACGCTGCCGCCGTGGGCGGTGGCCGGGCTGGGCCGCCAAGACGACCTTCTCGCGCATGCCGACCTGGTGATCTGCGGCGGCGGACACGGCATGGTGGCCAAGACGCTGCTGGCCGGCGTGCCGCTGGTGGTGGTGCCCGGCGGAGGTGACCAATGGGAGATCGCCAACCGGGTGGTGCGCCAGGGCAGTGGCCGGCTGGTGCGGCCGCTGACCGACGAGGCACTGGTCAGCGCCGCCGCCGAGGTGTTGGCGACGCCGGGCTACCGCCACGCCGCGCAGCGCGCCGCGGCCGGCGCGGCCGACGTCACCGACCCGGTGCAGGTGTGCCGTCACGCGCTCGCGCCTGCCGGGTAGGTAGCTTGGCTGGGTGCGGCTCACGGAATTTCACGACCGGGTCACCCTGCGGTTCGGCGCGACATACGGCGGCTCGGTGCTGGCTGATCACGTGCTGACCGTGTTCGACGGGCGCACCGCCGCACAGGCGATCGAGGACGGAATCGACCCTCGCGACGTGTGGCGCGCGCTGTGCGTCGACTTCGACGTCCCCCGCGAACAGTGGTGATCGGACCCTAGACACGCCGGCGGCGCGCCTCCTTGCTTTCGAACACCTGTTCGTTATTGTGGTGATCGTTCGACGGGCCCGACTTGTCGGAGGGCTGCTTTAACGTCACGGCCAACCGACCGAGACCGGTCAAACCGAACAACGACTACACCGAGAGGTAGCACCATGGCACAAGCCCCAGATCGCGAAAAGGCCCTCGAATTGGCGATGGCCCAGATCGAGAAGAGTCACGGCAAAGGTTCGGTGATGCGCCTCGGTGACGAAGTGCGCCAACCGATTTCAGTTATTCCAACCGGGTCGATCGCGCTGGACGTGGCCCTGGGCATCGGCGGCCTGCCCCGTGGTCGGATCGTGGAGATCTACGGCCCGGAGTCCTCGGGTAAGACCACCGTCGCACTGCACGCGGTGGCCAACGCCCAAGCCGCAGGCGGCATCGCGGCGTTCATCGACGCCGAGCACGCGCTGGATCCCGACTATGCCAGCAAGCTGGGTGTGGACACCGATTCGCTGCTGGTCAGTCAACCGGACACCGGCGAACAGGCGCTGGAGATCGCGGACATGCTGATCCGTTCGGGCGCGCTGGACATTCTGGTCATCGACTCGGTGGCCGCACTGGTGCCGCGCGCCGAGATCGAAGGCGAGATGGGCGACAGCCACGTCGGACTGCAGGCCCGGCTGATGAGTCAGGCGCTTCGGAAAATAACCGGCGCACTGAGCAATTCGGGCACCACGGCGATCTTCATCAACCAGCTTCGCGAGAAGATCGGGGTGATGTTCGGCTCGCCCGAAACGACAACGGGTGGCAAGGCTTTGAAGTTCTACTCGTCGGTGCGTCTGGATGTTCGGCGGATCGAGACGCTCAAGGACGGTACCGATGCAGTCGGTAACCGCACCCGGGTCAAGGTTGTCAAGAACAAGGTGTCGCCGCCGTTCAAGCAGGCCGAGTTCGACATCCTCTACGGCAAGGGCATCAGCAGGGAAGGCTCGCTGATCGACATGGGTGTGGACCATGGCTTCGTTCGTAAGTCCGGGTCGTGGTTCACCTATGAGGGCGAGCAGCTGGGGCAGGGCAAGGAGAACGCCCGCAACTTCCTGATGGAGAACACCGAGGTGGCCAACGAGATCGAGAAGAAGATCAAGGAAAAGCTCGGTATCGGTGCGGTAGTGACGGATGACTTGGCCGATGACAGCGTCCTGCCCGCTCCCGTCGACTTCTGAGCCATCTCGCGAAGAGCAGGCGCGGGCGTTGTGTCTGCGCCTGCTCACCGCGAGGGCGCGCACCCGCGCCGAGTTGGCCGGTCAGCTGGCCAAGCGCGGATATCCCGACGACGTCAGCACCCGCGTACTGGACCGGCTGGCCGGCGTCGGATTGATCGACGACGCCGACTTCGCCGAACAGTGGGTGCACTCACGGCTGGCGAATGCAGGAAAAGGCAAGCGCGCGTTGGCTGCTGAGCTACACACCAAGGGCGTCGACAAGGACGTGATCACCTCGGTACTCGGCGGCATCAATCCCGCGGCCGAGCGTGGTCGCGCCGAAGAATTGGTGCGCAAGAAGCTTCGGCGCGAAACCCTCAGTGACGAAGCTGCCGATGCCCGGGTGACCCGGCGACTGGTGGGCATGCTCGCGCGTCGCGGTTTCAGCCAGGGCATGGCCTATGACGTAGTCAGCGTCGAGTTGGCCGCCGAGTGGGAGCGCAGGCGCGTCTAGGTATGCGCTAGCTGAACGCGACCGCCACCACGCGAGCACCGGTGGTCACAGCTCGCCGTACCATGGCCCAGTGACTTCGACGGTGACATCGGATGCGGCGCCTCTGGCTGGGCCGTCGTTGTCGCACCGCACCTACCAGGTCCGCACGTACGGATGCCAGATGAACGTCCACGATTCGGAACGGCTGGCGGGCCTGCTCGAGGCGGCGGGCTACCGGCGGGCGCCTGACGGCGACGACGCCGATGTGGTGGTCTTCAACACCTGCGCGGTCCGCGAGAACGCCGACAACAAGCTGTACGGCAACATCAGCCACCTGGCTCCCCGCAAGCGCAGCAACCCCGACATGCAGATCGCGGTGGGTGGTTGCCTGGCCCAGAAAGATAAAGACGACGTGCTGCGCAAGGCGCCGTGGGTCGACGTTGTCTTCGGTACCCATAACATCGGTTCGTTGCCGACGTTGCTCGAACGGGCCAGGCACAACCGGGTTGCCCAGGTCGAAATCGCCGAAGCGTTGCAGGAGTTTCCTTCCGCACTGCCCGCCGCCCGCGAATCTGCCTACGCTGCTTGGGTTTCCATTTCAGTGGGCTGCAACAACAGCTGCACGTTTTGCATCGTGCCGTCCTTGCGCGGCAAGGAGGTCGACCGCAGTCCGAACGACATCCTGGCCGAGGTGCGCTCGCTGGTGGACGACGGCGTGCTGGAAGTCACGCTGCTGGGCCAAAACGTCAACGCGTACGGGGTGTCGTTCGCCGACCCGCAGATACCGCGCAACCGCGGCGCATTCGCCGAATTGCTGACCCAATGCGGACGCATCGACGGTCTCGAGCGAGTGCGGTTCACCTCGCCGCATCCAGCTGAGTTCACCGACGATGTGATCGACGCGATGGCACAGACGCCAAACGTCTGCCCCGCCCTGCACATGCCGCTGCAATCCGGGTCGGACCGAATGTTGCGCGCGATGCGGCGGTCCTACCGGGCCGAGCGTTATCTCGGCATCATTGATCGGGTGCGCGCCGCGATGCCCCACGCCGCGATCACCACGGACCTGATCGTCGGATTCCCCGGTGAAACCGAGGACGACTTCGCAGCCACATTGGATGTCGTTCGGCAGGCCCGGTTCGCCAGCGCTTTCACTTTCCAGTACTCCAAACGCCCCGGTACCCCCGCTGCCGAACTGGACGGTCAACTTCCGAAAGCCGTTGTGCAGGAACGCTATGAGCGGCTGATAGCACTCCAGGACCAGATCGCGCTGGAAGAGAACTGCAACCAGATCGGCCGGACCGTCGAGCTGTTGGTGGCCACCGGAGAAGGCCGCAAGGACAGCAGCACCGCACGGATGAGCGGACGCGCACGTGACGGTCGCCTGGTGCATTTCACACCCGGCGAGCTACGGGTGCGCGCGGGCGACGTCATTACGACCACGGTCACCCGGGCCGCCCCGCATCACCTGATCGCCGATGGCGATGTCATCAGTCACCGCCGCACGCGCGCGGGCGACGCCGCCGGGCAACGTCCGTCCGGAGTCGGGCTGGGCATGCCGGGTGTCGGGCAACCCGCTGCGGCGCCAGAGTCGCAGGGATGTACACGATGAGCCAGAACAAGCCGCATGGAGGGGAATTCGACGCCTTCCGCGACGACATCGAAGCCGCCGAACGGCGGATCGCCCGCGAAATAGAGCCGGGCACACGAGCTTTGGTTGTCGCGATTTTGGTGTTCGTGCTGATCGGGTCGTTCGTCCTGCCGCACACCGGCGACGTCCGCGGATGGGATGTGCTGTTCTCTACGCGGGGGGCCGGCAAAGCCGCGATAGCACTGCCGTCACGCGTATTCAGTTGGCTCGCTTTGGTTTTCGGTGTCGGATTTTCGATGCTGGCGCTGTTGACCCGGCTGTGGGCGCTGGCCTGGGTCGCGCTGGCGGGTTCGGCGGTGGCCAGCGCCGCCGGTTTGCTGGCCGTGTGGTCACGACAGACGGTGGCCTCTGGACACCCGGGTCCCGGTATCGGGCTGTTCGTGGCCTGGATCGCCATCATCCTGTTGACGTTCCATTGGGCACGGGTGGTGTGGTCGCGCACGATCGTGCAGCTCGCCGCCGAAGAACAGCGCCGTCGAGCGGCCGCGCATCTGCAGGCCAGAACGCTGCTGGAGACCCTCGACGAGCCTGACCGCGCCGAGCCGCCCAAGCCCAAAGGCCAGGCGGAGCCGCCGGGCTAGCGCTTGCGGGTCAGCGCATCGGCCGCGGCGTCAGCCCATTGGCGCCACTGTTCGGCGTTGGCCTTGGCCTCTTCGGCCTCCTTGGAACGTCCTGCCGCCTCGGCCTTTTGAGCCTGGCGCTCGAACTGCTCGGCACGCTCGCGGAACTGCTCGGCACGCGCCTGAGCCTGCGGGTCGGGGCCGGAAGGCTCGGCGGCGTCGCGCACCTTCTTCTCGACCGCACGCAGTCGGCGCTCGAGGTCAGCAGACCGCTCCCGGGGAACCTTGCCGATCGCGTCCCACTTGTCGCCGATCGCCCGCAAGGCAGACCTGGCCGCTTCGGGATTGCTGGTGTCGAGCTTTTCGGCCTCCGACAGCAACGCCTCCTTGGCGGTGACGTTCGCGATGAACTCGGCATCGCGCTCGGCGGTCGCGGCGTTGCGGGCCTTGAAGAAGGTGTCCTGGGCGGCTTTGAAGCGGTGCCACAGGGCGTCGTCGACATCGCGGGCCGCGCGCCCGGCGGACTTCCAGTCGACCAGTAGCTTGCGGAATTCGGCGCTGGTCGCGCCCCAGTCGGTGGAGTCGACGAGTTCTTCGGCTTTGACGCAAAGCTTTTCCTTGGCCTCGCGGGCACCTGCCCGATCGCGATCCATTTCGGCGAAATGCGATCCGCGCCGTCGGTTGAACGTCTCGCGCGCCGCCGAATAGCGCTTCCAAAGCGCATCGTCGGTTTTGCGATCCAGGCCGGTAATCGTCTTCCACTCGTCCAGGATCGAGCGCAACCGGTCGCCGGCGACTTTCCATTGCGTCGACGTGTTGGCCAGCTCCTCGGCTTCGACGGCCAGGGCCTCTTTGCGGGCGGTTTGGGCAGCGCGATGCTCTTCGCGACGAGCGCGGTCGGCCGCGGCGGTGGCTTCGGCGTGCTCCGCGATCCCGGCCAGCCGGGCGGCCAGGGCATCGACGTCGCCGAGCACGTTCGCGGTGGGCAACGTCTCGGCCAGGCCCGCGGCGGTGGCTTTGATCTTGCGTGCATCGCCAGTACCGGCGGCCAGTCGCTCTTCCAGCAATGCGATTTCGGTGCTCAGGTCGTCGAAGCGACGACCGAAGTGGGTGAACGCCGCTTCGTTGTCGCCCGCCTGCCAGGATCCGATGATCCGCTCGCCGGCAGCGCTGACCAGCCAGACCGTTCCGTCGTCGTCCACGCGGCCGAATCGATGTGGGTCACTGGCAGGCGCCGAAATAACCGGGTGAAGGTTGGGGCGGGGCGTTGGTTTGGGCCCGGGCCGCGGTCCGGGCCGGGGGATGGGCCTGGCTTCGTTGAGTGGCTCGTCAGGCGTCATGAACTGCCGTTACCTACCCTTCGCGCGGCTATTGGCCGCGCATCTGCCGCGCATTGCGGCGCCGTCGACACGAGGTGCTTATGTCAGCACCTCACCAGTATTGAAGCAGCTTGTTCCACGAAGTGGCCCGAGTTGGCAGCGCAGGCCACGGCGTCAGCGGCGAATATCCCTCATTCGTGAGCCAATTTATGGCTTGCCGCGGGCAAATCATGGCGATAACGCTGTGCGGGGCGAGGATCGGTGCGGCCGCTGAGCCGTAACCGACGGCCGGTTGCCAGTCGCCCTACTCTGTGTAGAGAACTGGTCATGAACGGGCGGTGAACGATGTCGAAAGCGGACTATGCGGCGCTGATCGCGCTGTGCGCCGCTCTGGCGTCCGCGATCGGCGACGTGATCCGTCAACGGTCGGCCCATCACCGGGTGACGCGCTGGGAATGGTTCTGGGCGGTGACGCTGGCAGGCGCGCTGGCAGTGCTGGTCACGGTCGGTGACCCTGGTACTGGGAGTTCGCGCGGCTCGGTGGGAACCTGGGCGGCGGTGGCGGTCGTAATGGGTCCGATCCTGGTGGCATGCGTGCTGGGGGCGCGAATCTGGGCCGCCGGCCCGATCGCGCCGGTGCTGCTGGCGGTGGTGGCCGGCTCGTCGCTGGCGCTGTTCGCAATGATGACCAAGGGCGCCATCGGCGCCGCGGCGGGTGGCTTCGGGGCATTTCTGCGCGCGCCTGAGTCCTACTGCCTGATACCGGCTGCGTTGGCGGGCATGATCTTTCAGCAATCGGCCTTTCGCGCTGGTGCGCTGACCGCCTCGCTGCCGACGGTGACGGTCGCCAAGCCGGTGGTGGCATCGCTGCTCGGCGTTGTCGTGCTGGGCGAGACGCTGAACACCAGCGGGCCAAGGGTGTTGACGCTGCTGAGCGCCGGCGTACTGGTGGCCGTCGCCACGATCGCCTTGGCCCGCGGTGAAGCGGCCACCATCGCCGCCGGTGCCGGGCAGGACGTGGTCCCGCGCGACGAAGCGGTGCCGAGTTGCTAGCTGCGGCGCGCGGCGCGAGGGTTTTCATAGCGCGCGTCAGTACCGTGGCGTGGAAGATATCGAGCGAGGAGGGATAGGCCGTGCCGAAGGCAGAGCTCGCGGCGGTGTTGCTGGCACTGGCTGCCGCGTTTGCATCGGCGATCGGCAACGTGTCGCGGCAGCGGTCCGCTCACGAGGTCGCCGACGGACACGTCGGCTACCTCGCGTTGTTCTTCATGTCGTGGCGCAATCGCGACTGGCGGCTCGGAGCGGTGGCGGCGGTCGCGAATTACGGCCTACAGGCGGCGGCGCTGAGCCTCGGTTCAGTGATCCTGGTGACCGGGCTGCAGGTGACGGCATTGCTGTTCGCCTTGCCGCTGTACGCCCGGATGACCGGGGCTCTGGTGAGTCGGTGGGATTGGAGTTGGGCCGCGATACTGGCCATCGCGCTGGCCGTCGTCGTCACCGTCGGCAATCCGGTGGAGGGATATTCGCGGGCACCGGTGCACGTCTGGCTGGTGGTTGCCGCCATGGCGGGGCCGTTGGTGGGTCTGTGCCTGCTGGGGGCGCGGCTTTGGCCGGATGGCGTAGTCGCAGCGGTGCTGCTGGCCGCGGTGTCCGGTGCGTCGCTGGGGCTGTTCGCGGTGTTGGTGAAAGGCGCCGTCGAGGCCGCCAAGGGCGGCATCGTGGCGGTCCTGGCGACTCCCGAGCTTTATGCCTGCATCGGCGCTGCGATCGCCGGGATGGTGTTTCAGCAGTCGGCATATCGCGGTGGTCCACTCAATGCCTCCATGCCGACGATGACGGTGGCCAAGCCGACGGTCGGTTCGCTGTTAGGTGTTTGTGTGCTCGGCGAAACGGTGAACTCGGGCGACGAGACGGTGTTCGTCCTCGGCGTCGCGGTCGCGGTGATGGTGGTTGCGACCGCGGCACTGGCCCGCGGAGAAGCCGAAACGGTGGAAGCCCACACCGACACTTTCGCCGTCGTGCCGTCGACCAGTTAGTTTGATGGCGTGTTGAGCGCCATTGCGATCATCCCGTCGGCGCCGGTGCTGGTACCGGAGCTCGCCGGCGCCGCGGCGAACGAGGTCGCCGAGCTGCGGTCGGCCATGGTCGCCGCCGTCGCAACCCTGCCGCCGCGCTGGATTGCGGTCGGGGTCGGCGCCTCTGACGGCGTGATCGGCCCCGAGGCCGTAGGGACCTTCGCGGGATTCGGTGTCGACGTGCCGGTGCGGCTGTCGCCGCAGGCCACTGGGCGGCCGGTCGAGCTGCCGCTATGCGCGTTGATCGCGGGCTGGATCAGGGCCCAGGCTCAGCCCGACGCTGTGGTGCAGGTCCGGGTCGTTGCCGATAGCCACGACAGCGCGGCCGCCGTGGACCTGGGCAGGCAGTTACGCAACGAAATCGACCGGTCGACAAAGCCGACCGGGGTGCTGGTCGTTGCTGACGGCGCAAACACGTTGACTCCGTCGGCCCCCGGCGGTTATCAGCCCGCGGACGTCGAAGTGCAGCGCGCGCTGGACGACGCGCTGGCCTGCGGCGACCTCGCCGCGTTGACCCGGCTGCCCGCACAGGTCCGTGGACGGGTGGCCTTCGGCGTGCTGGCCGGTCTGGCTGAGCCGGTGCCGCGGTCGGCCAAGGAGCTCTACCGTTCGCAGCCTTACGGCGTCGGGTACTTCGCCGGCCTCTGGCAGCCGTGAGGCCACTGGCGATCGTCGGGCCGACCGGTACCGGCAAATCCCAACTGGCCCTTGACGTCGCGGAGCGGCTCTGCGGGCAGGCCGGCGCGGAAATCGTCAACGCCGACGCGATGCAGTTCTACCGCGGCATGGACATCGGCACCGCAAAACTGCCCGTCGCACACCGCCACGGCATCCCGCATCACCAACTCGATGTCCTCGACGTCACCGAGACCGCGACCGTCGCGCGTTACCAGCGGGACGCCGCCGCCGACATCGAGGCGATCGCCGGCCGGGGAAGGGTTCCGGTGCTGGTAGGCGGGTCGATGCTGTACATCCAATCGCTGCTCGACGACTGGTCGTTTCCGGCGACCGATCCTGCGGTGCGCGCGAAATGGGAGCAACGGCTTGCCGAGGTGGGTACCGGCGGCCTGCATGCCGAGCTGGCCGATCGCGACCCGGCGGCCGCGGCATCGATCCTGCCGACCGATGGGCGGCGCATCGTGCGGGCGCTGGAGGTGGTGGAGCTCACCGGTCAGCCGTTCGCGGCGTCGGCGCCCGTTATCGGCGCACCACGCTGGGATACGGCGATCATCGGATTAGATTGTGACACAAAGCTTCTCGATCGAGCGACTGGCGCGGCGCACCGACACGATGTTTGCCGAAGGCCTGGTCGACGAGGTGACCACACTGCTCGACCGTGGCCTGCGCGACGGCGTCACCGCGTCCCGGGCGCTGGGCTATGCGCAGGTGCTCGCCAACCTCGACGCGGGCGGCGACGGCGACGCGGCACGTGAGCCGACGTTCATCGGCACCCGCCGCTACGTGCGACGGCAGCGATCGTGGTTTCGCCGCGATCACCGGATCCACTGGCTGGATGCGACCGCGGCCGGTAACGCCGACGCGGCGTTGCGGGCGTGGCGGCAGACTTCGCCGGATATGCGCTAGCGCAGCGCTAACCGGCTGCGCCGGCGGTGCCCGAGCCGCCAGTGGCACCCTGAACGCCGTTGGCGCCCGCGGTCCCATTCGTGCCGTGCTGCACGATGGTGCCCAGACCATTGGTGCCCGTACCACCCGTGCCGCCTGCGCCGCCGGTACCGCCGCCGCCGCCAGTGCCACCGGCGCCCGCAGTACCACCGGCGCCGTTGCCGCCGGCGGTGCCATTCGTGGCGATCCCACCAGCGCCGCCCGTGCCGCCGTTGCCGCCAGTGCCGCCGACACCACCGTTCGCGCCGGCCCCGCCCGCGCCGCCGTTGCCGCCCGTTACCGTTCCGACGTTCAGCGGAATGCTCGCGTTGCCGCCGTCACCACCGGCGCCGCCGCTCGGACCGACAGCGCCCGTGCCGCCGGTACCGCCGGCGCCACCGGTACCGCCTGCACCGCCGTTGCCTGAGATCGACCCGCCGGCCCCGCCGGCGCCGCCGGTCCCGCCGCTGCCACCGGTGCCACCGGTGACGCCGACACCCGTAGCGGCACCCCCAGTGCCGCCGCTGCCGGCGCTGGCGGTGCCGACGCCTGCCACGGCCGTCGCATTACCGCCGGCTCCGCCTGCCCCGCCGGCGGCGACGTCGCCCGTCCCGCCATCGCCTCCGTTGGCGGCCTGCGCGCCCGCGATGCCTAACGCGCCGCCACCGCTACCGCCGGTGCCGCCGTTGCCGCCGGCCTGCCCGGCGACAGTGCCGTTGGCGCCGTTACCGCCCTTGGTGGCGGCGGTGCAGACGACGAGGCATGTCTGGTTGGTGCCGTTACCGCCATTGGCTGCTTGGCCATTCGACGGGTTGACGCCGGTCGTGCCGGTCGCGCCGTTTCCGCCGTTGCCGCCGGTGCCGCCGTTGCCCATGGTGCCGCCGCTGCCGCCGGCGCCGCCGTTGCCGCCGGCTGCACCTGCGGTGGTCGCGTTGGCGCCGTTGCCGCCGGTGCCGCCGTTGCCGAACGGGCCGGTCGGTGTGGTGCCGGCTACGCCGTTGGCGCCGGGGGTGGAGCCGGTGCCGCCGATGCCGGCAGCGCCGACCGTGCCGACGTTGCCGCCGGTCCCGCCGTCGCCGCCGGCCGCGAGGTTGCCGCCGGAACCGGCCACGCCGTTGACGCCGGCGGCGCCGTTGCCGCCGTTACCGGGAGTGCCGGCCTGCCCGCCGTTGCCGCCGGCCCCGCCGATGCCGGTCGTCCCGGTGGTGCCGTGTGCGGCGGTGCCGCCGACACCGCCGTTGCCGCCGTTGCCGCCTCCGGCGCCGTTACCCCCATTGCCACCGGTCCCGCCGGCGCCGTTGCTGACACCCGACACACCGTCTGCAGCCGTGGTTCCGTTGCCGCCGCTTGCGCCGTTGCCGCCGTTGCCGCCCGCGCCGCCGTTGCCCGAGATCGAGCCGCCGTTGCCGCCGGCCCCGCCGTTGCCGCCGGCCCCACCGGCGGAGCCGTTGCCACCGGTCTGACCCGCGGTGGTGGCGTTGGCGCCGGCGAATCCGTTGGCGCCCTGGCCACCGTTGCCGCCGTTGCCGCCATTACCTTGGGCGCCGCTGGCGGCCTGCCCAGCGCCGCTGTTGCCGCCCGCTCCGCCCGAACCGCCGTCGCCACCGGCCCCGCCGTTGCCGCCCGCCCCGCCGACCGGGTTGGCTGCAGCGCCGTCGGCACCTGCTCCGCCGTTGCCGCCGATCCCGCCGTCACCGCCGGCGCCTCCGCTACCGCCGACGCCGATCAGGGACGAGCCATTGCCGCCGGCCCCGCCGTTGCCACCCGCCGCACCGCCGCTGCCCGCATCGCCGCTCGCGCCCGAGGAAGTGGCGGCCGCACCGTTGGTGCCGATATAGCCGGCGCCACCCTTGCCGCCGTCACCGCCGTTGCCGAGCGCACTGACATTAGTGATGTTTTGGCCGATGCTCCCGCCGGCGCCGCCGTTGCCGGCGGCCACACCGAGACCGCCGGCCCCGCCGTTACCGCCGAGGCCGCCGTTGCCCATAACCCAACTGCCGTCGCCGCCGTTACCGCCGTCGGCGCCGAGCCCGCCGTCACCTCCAGCACCGCCGTCGCCGATTCCTAGGGCATCCCCGCCGTTACCACCGGCCACGCCAGGGTCGGCGGCGGCGTCATAACCGGCCCCGCCGTCACCAGCCAACAGCCCGCCGTCCTGGCCGGTGGGGTCTAGCTCTGTTCCTGGGGCGCCGTTGCAGATGACGCCACAGATGTTGCTTGGCGTTTCAAAAAAGCTGTTGATCTCGTTGTCGACAACCTGGCCATCTGGACTGGTGATCCAGGCTTGGATGAATTCGTGCACCGGCTGGTAGAAGGTCTGCTGGAAGGTTTCCGCGAGAGCAGTGTTATCGGTGGTCCCGTTGCCAATCAAGCCGATCTCGGCTAGCAGACCGCTCAAATCGAAGCTGCCGGCGGGATCGGCGGCGGCCGCGACAGCGCCGGTATCGGATGCCGACCCAAGATCGGCCAGCGCACCGCTCAAATCAAAAGTTACGGTGGGGTCGACGGCAGCCGCGACGAGCCGCTCGGGGCGCCCGATGGAGCCGGGGTCGACGGCAGCAGCGAACGAGGCGGGGTCCGCTGCCGTGGCGATGGAGCCGGGGTCCAACAGATCCATGATCAGATCGTCGATGCCGAAGTCGGCCTTGGCCGGTGGCGCCATGGCGAACGGGCTCATGGAGGCGGCGAGAAACGCCCCGGCGGTTGTGGACACACCTGCTAACGCACGCCGCCGCCCTTTGCGGTTGCGCGCGTTCTTCGTCTTCTTTGCGTGCCGGCCTGCCATTCCTCCTGCCTTGCCCTCTAGCCAATGTGCATGACTCCGGTTTCAGCTTCGCCAAAGCTACTCGACGTCTGTCGAATAGAAAGTAGGTATGCCCGTTTTCCGTGGCAGCTTTTGTCTTTTGCCTGGTCAATGCCCATGCTGATCACTGGTTTTGATGAGTCGGGCGGTGTGTGAGCAAGCTCGGACGCTAATGAGGCAGCACGGGAGACATTTGAGGCAGCCACGCCGCAAAATTGACGCAGACGACTTTTAGGTGTCGTTAATTTCTTTTAGGTGCCGTTAATTTATCGCGGGACTATTCAAGATCATTGGTATGGATGCGTCGTGCGGGCAGTGCGCCATACGGCGGTATCGCTCGTTGCGAGGTCTAGTGGACGACTCATCGGCACGTATCCTGAGCAGGTGATCCGCTTCGCCAAAGGGCATGGCACCCAGAACGACTTCGTCGTGCTGGCTGACCTGGATGCCGCGTTGACGCTGACGCCGGCGGTGGTGTCCGCGTTGTGCGACCGGCGCCGCGGTCTTGGCGCCGACGGGGTGCTGCGGGTCACCACGGCGGGGGCGGCGCTGGCCGCGGGCGTGCTCGACCGCGTGCCCGACGGCGTGCGCGCTGACGACTGGTACATGGACTACCGGAACGCCGACGGCTCGATCGCGCAAATGTGCGGTAACGGTGTGCGGGTGTTCGCGCATTACCTGCGGGCCGCCGGCCTGGACACCCGCGACGAATTCGTCGTCGGATCACTGGCCGGCCCGCGTCCGGTCGTCCTGCACCACGTCGATGCCACCAACGCGGACGTCAGCGTCGACATGGGCAAGGCCAACCTGCTCGGGCCGGGGCAGGCTGTCGTGGGCGGCCACACGTTCAGCGGGTTGGCGGTCGACGTCGGCAACCCGCACCTGGCCTGCGTCGACCCTCGAGCTCACGCTCGAGTCGCTGGCGGCGTTGGACGTTGCGGCGCCGGTGAGCTTCGACCACGCGCAGTTCCCCGACGGGGTCAACGTCGAGGTGTTGACCGCACCGGCCGACGGCGCGGTCAGCATGCGGGTGCATGAGCGGGGAGTGGGCGAAACCCGTTCTTGCGGAACAGGAACCGTCGCCGCTGCCGTCGCCGCACTGTCGCATGCCGGCGCCACAAGCGGCACCCTGACCGTGCGGGTTCCCGGCGGCGATGTCGTCGTCACCGTCACCGAAGCCACCAGTTACCTGCGTGGGCCGTCGGTTTTGGTGGCCCGGGGAGAACTCAGCGAGGAATGGTGGGGGAGCGCGCTGTGTTAAATCAGATGCGTGCGGCCGCTTCGGCGTGCACCATTTGTAATTGCCTATGACATATCCAGAATCCCTCCTGACACCCCCAGCACGGGTGAACTCGCGCTCGATGACCGCGCTGCGCTGCGCCGCGTCGCCGGGCTGTCCACCGAACTCGCCGACGTCTCCGAGGTCGAGTACCGCCAGCTGCGTCTGGAGCGGGTGGTGCTGGTCGGCGTGTGGACCGACGGCAGCGCCGCGGACGCCGATGCCAGCCTCGCCGAGTTGGCCGCGCTGGCCGAGACCGCCGGTTCGGAGGTGCTCGAAGGGATGGTTCAACGCCGCACCAAACCGGACTCGGCGACCTACATCGGTTCGGGTAAGGCCGCCGAGCTGCGCGACGTCGTGCATGCCACCGGCGCCGACACCGTGATCTGCGACGGTGAACTGTCCCCGGCGCAGCTGACCGCGCTGGAAAAAGCGGTCAAGGTCAAGGTCATCGATCGCACCGCGTTGATCCTGGACATCTTCGCCCAGCACGCGACCAGCCGGGAAGGCAAAGCGCAGGTGTCGCTGGCGCAGATGGAGTACATGCTGCCGCGGCTGCGTGGTTGGGGTGAATCGATGTCGCGGCAGGCCGGTGGCCGTGCCGGCGGCAGTGGTGGCGGGGTGGGCCTGCGTGGCCCCGGTGAGACGAAGATTGAAACCGACCGACGTCGCATCCGCGAGCGAATGTCCAAGCTGCGCCGCGATATCAGGGCGATGAAGCAGGTGCGTGACACCCAACGCAGCCGCCGGGTACACAGCGACATGCCGTCGATCGCGATCGTCGGCTACACCAACGCCGGCAAGTCGAGCTTGCTGAATGCACTGACCGGCGCCGGGGTGCTGGTGCAGGACGCATTGTTCGCGACCCTGGAACCCACCACTCGCCGTGGACAATTCGACGACGGGCGGGCGTTCACGGTCAGCGACACCGTCGGTTTTGTGCGACACCTGCCGACCCAGTTAGTCGAAGCGTTTCGCTCGACGCTCGAGGAGGTGGTCGACGCGGATCTGCTGGTGCATGTCGTCGACGGCTCCGACGCCAACCCGCTGGCCCAGATCAGCGCGGTGCGCCAGGTGATCTCCGAGGTTCTCGCCGAGCACGACAGCGGCCCGGCACCGGAACTGATCGTCGTCAACAAGACCGATGCCGCAAGCGATTTGGGGTTGGCCAAGCTGCGACGTGCGCTGTCCGGGGCAATGTTCGTCTCGGCCCGTACCGGCGACGGTGTCGAGGCGTTACGCCGGCGGATGGCCGAGCTGGCCGCACCCACCGACACCGCCGTCGACGTCGTGATCCCTTACGACCGTGGCGATTTGGTGTCGCGCGTGCACGCCGACGGCCGGGTTCAGGAGACCGAGCACATCAGCGACGGCACCCGGATCAAAGCGCGGGTACCGGTGGCGCTAGCCGCAAGCCTGCGCCAATTCTCGGCGACCTAGACACAGAAAACGCCGGAGCCCCCCACTCCGGCGTTTCTGTTTGTTACACCGCTACAGCGCACCGCCAAGAAGTGCAGTGACGTCGCTGATCACGGACTTTAACGCAACTTAACGGCACTAAGTAATACTCAGCACCGAACGTATTCCAGAGCGTTCGGACAATTACACCAATTCGTAGACATCTTCGGCTGGTGTCGCCAGGATCTGCTGTGCCATCTGGGCCTTCATCTCGTCGAGGCGAGCCTCCTCGGCGTGATCGCGTTCGGGCTTGGCGGCCAGCTTGAAGAATTCGGCCGTAACGAAGCCCGGGCGCAGCATCAGCGTCGCCGTGCGGCCGTTGACCGAGACCTGAAAGACAAAGCCCTGCAGATGCCGTCCCCGGTCGGGCCGGGCCAGAGCCGGCTCGACGATGAATCGACCGTCGGTCACCGCACGGGTGACGGCTTCGAAGCCGTCACGGGAGCCGGGCTCGGAGTAGGCCACGCGGATGACGACGGACCGCCGCGGTGGAGGCTGATTTGGGGACAACGCGGCGAATGCCCGCTGCATCACCTTGAACGCGCTGGCCACGCCCTGCTGGGAGTGCGGCCCGGCGTAACAGAGCATGTCGGTATAAGAGAACTCGAGCAGCTGCCCCAGCTCCTGTACCAGGATCGTCTCGTCCATTCGCTGACTCTAAGCCGCGACGAGGCGCCGTGGGCCTACCAACCATCCGGTTGGTATATCTTGGGCGGCAGTGTTCCCAACCCGCCGGAGGTCATCTCATGGGTAGCGCCGTCAAATACCAACGCACGTTGTTCGAGCCCGAGCACGACTTGTTCCGTGAGTCCTACCGGTCATTCCTGGAGCGCCACGTCGCGCCGTATCACGACGAGTGGGAGAAGGCGAAGATCGTCGACCGCGGCGTGTGGCTGGAGGCCGGCAAGCAGGGATTCCTGGGAATGTCGATTCCCGAGGAGTACGGCGGCGGTGGGAACTCCGACTTCCGCTACAACACGATCATCACCGAAGAGACCACCTACGGCCGCTTCAGCGGCATCGGGTTCGGCCTGCACAACGACATCGTGGCTCCCTACCTGCTGAGCTTGGCCAATGAGGAGCAGAAGCAGCGCTGGCTGCCCAAGTTCTGCACGGGCGAGATGATCACCGCGATCGCGATGACCGAGCCGGGCACCGGCAGCGACCTGCAGGGCATCAAGACCCGTGCGGTCAAGCAGGGTGACCATTACATCCTCAATGGTTCCAAGACGTTCATCACCAACGGAATCAACGCCGACCTGGTGATCGTGGTAGCTCAGACCGACCCCGAAAAAGGCGCACAAGGCTTTTCGCTGTTGGCTGTCGAACGCGGCATGAAGGGATTCGAGCGCGGCCGGCACTTGGACAAGATCGGCCTGGATGCGCAGGACACCGCCGAACTGTCTTTCACCGACGTCGAGGTGCCCGCCGAGAACCTGCTCGGCGAAGAGGGTAAGGGCTTCATCTACCTGATGCAGAATTTGCCGCAGGAGCGAATCTCGATCGCAATCATGGCCGCTGCCGCCATGGAGCAGGTGCTGGAGCAGACGATTCAATACACCAAGGAGCGCAAAGCCTTTGGGAAGCCGATCGGCAGTTTCCAGAACAGCCGATTCGTGCTCGCCGAATTGGCCACCGAGGCCACGGTGGTGCGGATCATGGTCGATGAATTCGTTGCGCTGCACCTCGAGGAGAAACTCAGCGTCGAACAGGCTGCGATGGCCAAGTGGTATGCCACTGAGAAGCAGGTGCATTTGATCGACCGCTGCCTGCAACTCCACGGCGGTTACGGGTACATGCGCGAATACCCAGTCGCACGTGCGTATCTCGACGCGCGGGTGCAGACGATCTACGGCGGCACCACCGAGATCATGAAGGAGATCATCGGCCGCAGCCTCGGCGTCTAGCCGCGGTATTGCGTGGGGAGCAAAGTAGTTCCGCCCTCGGACGTCGCTATGGCGGTAGTAATTGCTTGACGGCATTCGTGTTTCGGATCTCGTCGTAGGTAGAGGCCGAATTCGTGACGAACGCAGCCGTGATTCAAGCGAGTCCGATGTTGAACATGGCTGTCGCCACCCCACGGAGCGAAAATGCCTTCTATCCCCGAGTGGCACGCGAAAGATTCGCTGCCCAGCATGACGTCAGATTGCATGTGCAGCGGTAATCGAGCGTCACGAGTTCGACTGAAATCGGCGCACGGAAGCCTAAAAACCGAACGAGCAGAATGCGACACCACCAGCCCTGTGGTGAATAATTCGGCGTCGACGGGGATATGCTATTCCGTAGTGTCTTCGTATGACTTCGCACGCGTCGTCGCCCGCAGCAGAGTTGCGGCGGCCCGCCGGGCGGTTGAAACTGGCGCTCCAGGCTTCGTCCTGGGCGGCCGCGGGGAGGGCGGAATGACAAGGCAGCAAACACGATCGGACGTCGTCGCGCGCGCCGCGCGTGGTCTGGCGGCGCTCATCGCAGGATTGACGTGCATGGCGCTGCTGGCTCCGGTCGCGGCGGCATCCCCGATCGGCGACGCCGACAACGCGATCACCGCTGCCTGGAAGGATGCCGGCGGCGACAATTCGGATCTGGGCGCCAAGCAAGGTGATTGCTACGTTGCTGGTCAGGGATTTGCTCAGGACTTCGTGCACGGCAAGATGTTCTTTACTCCGGCCACCGGGCCCAAGTCGATGATGGGCGCCATTCTGGACAAATACGAAGCCCTCGGTGGTCCGGTGGCCTCCGATCTCGGCTTTCCGACCGCTAACGAAGTCCGCGGTCTGGCCGGCCCCGACAGCCGGGTCAGCACCTTCTCGGCCAGTGACAAACCGCTGATCTACTGGACCGCCGACCATGGCGCGTTCGTCGTGCGCGGTGCGATCAATGCCGCATGGGACAAATTGGGCAGCTCCGGTGGCGCCCTGGGCGTGCCGACCGGCGACGAAACCGTCGACGGTGCACTCGCCACTCAGGCGTTCAGTGGCGGCAAGGTGTCCTGGAACAGGCTGACCAAAGCCTTCACCACCGTGCCGCCCGATCTAGCGAGCAAGCTCACCGACTTGCAGGTACCCGTCGATCCGACGGCGGACATCAACATGGCGTGGCGGGCGGCCGGCGGGCCATCTGGGCCGCTCGGCGCCAAACAGGGTGATCAGTATCCGGCAGGCAATGGCGGACTGGCGCAGAACTTCGCCGGCGGCAAGATCTTCTTCAGCCCCGCCAGCGGCGCCAACGCCATTGAGGCCGACATTCTGACCAAATACGAGTCGCTCGGTGGCCCGGGCGGCGACCTCGGTTTCCCGATCGCCAACGAGACCGATGGCGGCCTCAAGACGGCCAGCAAGATCAGCACGTTCTCCGCCGTCGACAAGCCGGCGATCTTCTGGACCCCCGACCACGGCGCATTCGTCGTCCGCGGGGCCATCAAAGCCGCGTGGGACAAGCTTCTCGGACCGACCGGCAAGCTGGGCGCGCCGCTGGGCGACCAGACGGTCGACAAGGACGTCGTCACGCAGAAGTTCACCGGCGGCCAGATCGCCTGGAACCAGACGAAGAACACCTTCACCACCCAACCGGCGAACTTGGCATTGGCGCTGTCTGGTCTGCCGGTGCCGGGGCAGAAGACGCCGGCCGGCGCGGCGCCGTCTGGAGGCAGGGTTAATTGGCTGACCGCGCATTGGTGGTGGTTGCTGGCCGGCGTCGGGGCGCTTTTGCTGATCGGCTTGCTGGCGTTATTGGCACGATGGTCGCGTCGACGCCGTGTCGCTAAACGTGACCGCAAGGCCGAAGCCGGCGACTTGGACGAATCGGGTTACGAGCCTGCGACCGAGTCTGTCTCGCGGTGGTCCCCGGATGACGCCGCCCTGGCGTCGTCGACGCTGTCCGAGGAGCACCGCCCGCCACGTCGGACCGTGCGCCTGCCCAGTCAGCCGAGCAGTGAGTGGATGCCACCCGGCCGCGAGAGCCTGGTGGACGAGCTGCTCGAGGACGAAACCGAAAGTCCCGATGAGTTTTCCGGTTTCGCCGATTTCGGCCGTGACGTCCACGAGGAACCCGGCCGCGACGTCCACGAGGAACCCGGCCGCGACGTCCACGAGGACTTTGACCATGATGTCCACGAGGAACCCGGCCGCGATGTCCACGAGGACTTCGACCATGACGTCCCCGAGGACTTCGACGAGGATCCCGATGACGTAGACACGGACCCGACCGGAATTCCGTTAATGCGCGACAGCCGAAGCGGCCGGCACGCTGCGTTCGACGCCCATGACGAAGACGCCCAAGTCACCGAGGCCGTGCCGATACCGCGAATTGCACCCGGGCAGTTGGCAATTCATCTTCCGATGGACGACCCGTATCAGGTGCCGGACGGATATCCGGTCAAGGCACATGCGAGCTCCGGCCTCTACTACATGCCCGATAACGCCCTGTATGACGAGACCATGGCCGAAATCTGGTTCGCCAGTGAGGACATCGCGCAGGCCAACGGATTCCACCGGGCCGGGTAGTTGCCGCGGCAGTAGCGGCGTCAGATCTTGCGAATCACCGTGACGACCTTGCCGAGCACGGCAGCGTCGTTGCCCGGGATGGGATCGAAAGCCGGATTGTGTGGCATCAGCCAGACCTGGCCGCCGGCGCGCTTGAACGTCTTGACGGTGGCCTCGCCGTCGATCATCGCGGCAACGATGTCGCCGTTGTCGGCGACATTCTGCTGACGGACCACCACCCAATCGCCGTCGCAGATCGCGGCGTCAACCATCGATTCACCGACCACCTTGAGCAAGAACAGCGCGCCCTCTCCGACGAGTTCGCGTGGCAACGGAAAGACATCTTCGACGGCCTCCTCGGCCAGGATCGGCCCGCCGGCCGCGATGCGGCCCAACACGGGGACGTACGTGGGTTCCGGCAGTGCGTCTGACCCGGCGACGTCGGTGAGCACCGGCGGCTTCGAGGCGTCGTCGGAGGATCGGACATCGACGGCGCGCGGGCGGTTCGGGTCGCGGCGGAGGTAACCCTTTTTCTCCAATGTCCGCAACTGATGAGCCACCGAGGACGTCGACGTCAGGCCGACGGCATCGCCGATCTCACGGATGCTCGGCGGATATCCGCGACTGGTGACCGACGCTCGAATCACGTCGAGGATGGTGCGTTGGCGCGGTGTCAGCGTTGATTCCGTGGCTCGCGAAGGGCGGTCGGAGCCGGCGTCCCGGGTATCGCTATCGCTCATACGGCCGAATGTAACCCCATTTCACCGATATATCAAACATGTGTTCGAGGTATGTCGCGTTTCGCTGGTCCAGCGGTCGCCGAAAGCTGTCAGTGCCCTGTTCTATCGTCGGCAGCGTGTGCAACAGTTCGATCACATGTTCGGTATTCGAACACATTATCGATTATGCTTCGAACAAGTGATCGACTACAAGCCGACTGGAGGAACGCACATGATGCCCATCGAGACGATCTCACCCAGCGCGCCGATCCGAGTTCGGCCGATTCAGGTCCGGCCGCCGGCCCGGCGCGGCGGACACCGGGGTCCTCAGCCGTCCAGGCCGGTCGCGGCGCCCCCGCGTTACCGGGGCACCGGAGTCTTGATGTCGACGGCACCGCATCGGCCTCGCCCGATCACCCCGGCGACCACCGTCGCGCTGGCTCTGGTGGCGGCTGGGATCACGGTGTGGCTGGGGTTCGTGGCGCACTTCGGTGGCATGCTGCATGCCGGCCCCGAGAAGGCGGCAGTTCAGATGCCAGACCGGCTCGCCGTGGTTCGGGTCGAGCCGGGGGAGACGTTGCAGCGTCTGGCCGCGCGGGTGGCACCGGATGCGCCGACCGGTCAGGTCGCGGCCCGCATCCGCGAACTCAACGAGCTCGACTCGTCGGCGGTAACCGCGGGCCAGACCCTGATCGCCCCGGTGGGCTGAGCCGTTTACCAGGCGCGACATCCGGCGGTGCTAGGCCTGCAGCCGCGCACGCAGGTACGCTCGTGGTGGCTTGGGATCCCCCGAAGTCAGTGCGGCGAAGGAGCGGCCATGCATTGTCCGTTCTGTCGGCACCCCGATTCCCGAGTCGTCGACTCCCGCGAAACCGACGAGGGGCAGGCCATCCGGCGCCGCCGCTCGTGTCCGGAGTGTGGTCGCCGATTCACCACCGTCGAAACCGCGGTACTGGCCGTCGTCAAGCGCAGCGGCGTGACCGAACCATTCAGCCGCGAGAAGGTGATCAGCGGCGTGCGCCGGGCATGTCAGGGCCGTCAGGTCGACGACGACGCGCTGAACCTGCTCGCCCAGCAGGTCGAGGACGCCGTGCGCGCCGCGGGATCACCGGAAGTCCCCAGTAACGAAGTCGGCCTTGCGATCCTCGGGCCGCTACGCGAACTCGATGAAGTCGCATATCTGCGATTCGCCTCGGTGTACCGGTCTTTCGAGTCTGCAGAGGATTTCGAGCGCGAGATCAAGACGCTGCGTGCTCACCGGAAGGTGCCCGCTTCCGGTTGACCGCCGTCGTAGGGTCGGGGCATGACGCAAGTTCTGCAGACCCAGGTTTGTGTCGCCGGCGGCGGCCCCGCAGGCATGGTGCATGCTCTGCTGTTGGCCCGCGCCGGGATCGACGTCACCGTATTGGAAAAGCACAATGACTTTCTGCGCGACTTCCGCGGCGACACCGTTCATCCCAGCACGCTGCGGGTCATGGACGAATTGGGGTTGATCGAGGAGTTTCTCCGGCTCCCGCACACCAAAGTCACGCGCATCGCGTTCAACACCGACGGGACATTACGAACCTTCGGCAACTTCAGCGCACTCTCGCGGCTTGGTTTCAAGCAGCCCTACATCGCGCTGATGCCGCAATGGGACTTCCTGGACTTCCTCGCCGAAAAAGCCAGTGCCTACCCGGAATTCACCTTGGTCCGCAATGCCGAGGTCACGGATCTGGTCTTCGACGGCGACCGCGTCGTCGGGGTACGCACCCCAGAACTCGAGGTGCGCTCCGAACTTGTGATCGGCGCCGACGGACGCAAATCCGCGGTGCGCGCCGCGGCGGGATTGCAGGTCGCGAGCGCGAATTCACCGATTGACGTCTTATGGTTCCGGCTGAACTGGCGTCCGGGCGACCCTCAGGAACTCGTCGGGGTGGTCCGTAAGGGCCTGATGATGGCCATGATCTACCGCGGCGACTATTGGCAAATCGCCTATCTCATGCCCAAGGGGGCAAACCCACAAAACGGATCGCTGGAGGCGTTCAAAGAGCGGCTGGTTTCCGTGCAGCCCAACTTGGCTGAACACGTCAAGGACCTGCACTCATGGGACGACACCAGCCAGCTCGATGTGCGGGTGGATCGGCTGAAAACCTGGTGGCGCAAAGGTGTGCTGTGTATCGGCGATGCTGCGCATGCAATGTCACCGGCTGGTGGGGTCGGCATCAACCTCGCGGTCGCCGACGCGGTGGCCGCGGCGAACATCCTCTGTGGCCCGTTACGTGAAAACCGGTTGACCGAAGCCGATCTCGCGAAGGTGCAGCGCCGTCGTGAGCTTCCGACCAGAATCATTCAGGCCGGTCAAGTGTTCGTGCAAAACAACGCGATCGAACCGAACCTGAACGGTGACCTGTCGCCGATCCGAGTTCCGAAAATCGTCGGACGGGGACCATTGCAGTTCATCCCGCCGATCATCGTCGGCCGGGGCTTTCGGCCCGAGCACGTCCGCACGCCCGACGTACACGCCGCCAAGCCCGCATCGTCGCCGCCGGTGTCGGAGCCGGACTAGGCTGACCGAATGCCACCTGAGCTGCACCCCAACCTGCAAGCGCTGGCGCCGTTACTCGGCGTTTGGCAGGGGAGTGGATCCGGTGAATACCCCACGATCGAGCCATTCGACTACCTCGAAGAAGTCACGTTTTCTCATGTGGGCAAACCGTTTCTGGTCTACGGACAGAAAACCAAAGCCGCAGCCGACGGGGCGCCGCTGCATGCCGAGACGGGTTATCTTCGCGTACCGCGACCCGGTCAGGTCGAGCTCGTGCTGGCGCACCCGAGCGGCGTCACCGAAATCGAAGTCGGCACCTACACGGCCGATGGCGCCACGATCGAGCTCGAGATGACCACGACGCAGGTCGGTCTGACACCGACCGCCAAAGAGGTGACCTCGCTTGGCCGGCGCTTCCGCCTCGACGGCGACCAGCTGTCCTATTCGCTGCAGATGGGCGCGGTCGGACAACCGATGCAGCATCACCTTGGCGCGGTGTTGCACCGCAAAGGCTGAATGTCAGTGCTTCGTTCGACAACTGAGGAGGGCTACACCGTGGATGTCGAAAACCATGTCTACCCAACGCGTTCCCGCGTCGAAGCGCTGATTGCGGATGCCTCGGATACTCCCGTCGTGATGCTCAACTTGCTCAAATTCCGGGCGACCGGCGGTCTATTCGGACGGACGCGCCAGCGATCTGACCGGTCGTCAAGCCTACGACCTCTACGGCGCCGCGATGCAGAGCGTCATCGAACGCAACGGCGGGCGAGTGGTGTTCGGCGGCGATATCGCGTCCCTGGTGATCGGCGAGGTCGACGACGTCTGGGACACCTGCGTGCTGGTCGAATATCCCTCTGCCGCATCGTTTGCCACGATCGTGACATCCCCGGAAGTGACGGAGATCGGCGTCCACCGCGCCGCCGGGCTCGAAGGTCAGTTGCTTATCCGCCTCACGCCATCGTTGACCACGCGACCGCCGACCTGAACCCAGCCCTGCGGGCTCCAAGTTGTCTCGATCACCGATCCCTTGCCCTGGATGATGCTCAGGTCACGGCTGAGGTAGTCGGTCATCCGCACGGCAGCCGATCCGGTCGCTTCGTCTTCTGGAACCCCCAGATTCGCGGCGAAAAACCGGGACCGCAGCGATCCGGCGGGCTCGTCGATCCACGCCCATAGGTAGTGCGCCACGTCGTCGGGAAAGTCGGCCGGATCGGCAGCGGCGAGCTCGTCGAGGCTGTGCAGATCGTGGATGGCGAACTCCGGCGCCCAGTCCGCGCGGGCGCTGATGGCGGTGATGTCGTCGTGGTAGTGCACCTGCACCACTCCGGCCGGCACCTGCAGGGTGTGAATCGGTGTACCGATGGATCGCAACCACCACGACGCCCCGACCGTCGGGTGCCCGGCGAACGACAGCTCGACCAGCGGGGTGTAGATGCGCGCATCGGCGGTGCTGGAGCCCGCGATGGGCGCATTGATGAAAACCGTTTCGCTGTAACCTAATTGGCTGCCAGCTGTTGACGTTGATCGGCGTCGACCGTCGCGGCGTCGACCACGCCGAGAGGGTTTCCGAAATTGCCCGCGGAGTCGGTGAAAACCCGCAACACCGTGACGTCGACGCTCATGAAATCGACTGTACGGCGTCACCTCGATGCGGTGGTCAGGTGGCGCTGCGCTCGTCCGAGCCCATCGCCTCCAGTACCGCGGCACGGGTGTCGACCGGGTCCGGAGACGGTCTGTGCGCCCCCGCCGGTGCGGAGCAGTTCGCGAAGAGCGGCTTGGTCGTACTCGGACGGCTCGGTGGTGTCGATGAAGCGCTCGACGACTTCGATGAACCGCTCGGGGTCATCGTGGAACGGGAAATGCCCCGAGCCCTCGAAGATTTCCAATTGGGAGCCCGGCATCGCTGCGTGTGCCATCCGGGCATGGCTGACGGGGACTACCACATCGTCGGTGCCCCAAATGATCTGCACCGGAACGGATCGCGTCAAATAACATCGATCCAGCATGGTGACGCTCTGGCCGCGCCAGTCCACCACCGCGCGCAGTGTCCGGGTGAACGCCGCCGAGGCCATCGGCTCCGGTAGGCCGGCGAGCACCCGCAGCACGTCGGGCAGGTCGTGGCCGATTGCCGTCGAACCCAAGACCAATCCAGCCGCACGCCCGAAGAGCTGTAATGCCGGTAGCACCAACGGCAGCCGCAGCAGTGCCAGCGCCTCGCTGCCCATCGGCAACGCCGCAAGCCGCAATGCGATGTTGACGTCCTTGGTGACGCCGCCGGCGCCGATCAGGACCAGTCGTTCGACGAGATGCGGGAACTGGTAAGCGAATTGCATCGCCACCCCGCCGCCGAGCGAATGGCCGACAACGGTTGCCCGCTCGATGTCGAGGACGGAAAGCAGGTCGCGCATCCCGTTGGCGTAGGCAGCGACCGAGTAATCGGCGCGCGGCTTGTCCGATTGCCCGTGCCCCAGCAGGTCGACGGCGATCACCGTGAACCTCTGCGCGAGCCTGGCTTGAACCGTCTCCCAGGTCGTGGAATTGTCACCGATCCCGTGAATCAGCAGGACCACCGGGCCGGAGCCGGCGATGCGGAACGCGCGCCGATAACCGTGCAGTGTCCGAAATTGCAGCTGTGGCGTAACCTCTCGCACCGAGCGAAGATTGGGCTTGCGCTGAGTCATGTCGCCAACTTCGCTGTCGGGCCCGGGAGGGCGATCAGGTCGGATCGTCGTCGTCGAACTTCTTGTCTGCCTGCTGCGCCAGGAATCGCTCGAACTCCGCGCCGAGTTCGTCGCCGCTCGGCAGGTCTTCGTCCCGCGTCAGCAACGACCGATTCTCCTGTGCATCAATGAAGGCATCGTACTGTCGCTCCAGCGCCGTCACCACTTGAGCGACTTCCGCACTGGCCTCGACCTGCTCGTCGACCTTGGCCTTCACCTCTTCTGCCGCTTCGGTCAGCGCCTTCAGGGGCAGGTGCAGCGACCCGGTTTTAGCCAGCTGCTCCAGCAATGCCTGGGCGGCGGCCGGATAGTCGGTCTGCGCCAGGTAATGCGGAACGTGAACGGTGAAGCCGACCACCTCGTGGCCGTGCTGGGCCATTCGGTATTCCAACAGGTTCGACGCACTGCCGGGGACTTGCACTTCCGAAATCCACGGCGTGAAGTCGGCGATCAGCTCGCGGTTGTTCGAGTGCGCGGTCAACGTGACCGGCCTGGTGTGCGGAACGGCCATCGGGATCGTGCCCAGCCCGATGGTTTGGCGGACGCCAAGACGCTCGGTCAACAACCGCACGGCGGTGATGAACCGCTCCCACTTCAGGTCTGGTTCCATGCCGGCCAGCAACAGAAATGGCGTCCCGACACTGTCGTGCATGGCGTAGAGGCTGAGCTCGGGATCGTCGTAGCTGGTGAAGTGATCGGTCCTGAACGTCATCAGCGGCCGTCGCGACCGGTAGTCGAGCAAATCGTCGATGGCAAAGGACGCCACCAGCTCGGTGTCCAGGCTGTCCTTGAGGTGGCGCGCGGCCAGACGGATCGCGTGGCCCGCGTCGGAAAAGCCCTCCAAGGCGTGCACCAGCACCGGGCCGCGCCCATCAGATGACGACAGCTGGGGCGCCGGGAACTCGAGCTCGTACATGCCGTTCTGCTCGGGCTGGAAACGCGGACCCCGATCGGGTGTATCGGGGAGCTCGTTGTGGTCCATCGGTTGCCTCCTCGCCACGTCGCGGTTATGCCGTGCCGTGTCAGATAAGTGTCCCTCAGATCGGCTGGCGGTGGGCAGCGGACCCGCGCCGGACTGCCAGCCTACGTGCGAGAAAACGCGGCCGGGACGGGCCGCATTCCGGTGGGGTACCGGTTTGGCCGGAGGCCGAACTCGCCGCGACTTCTCGCCGTTGGCGGCCCTTGGCCGGCGAATCGGGCATTATCGACGGCGATGCGCATTCAGGCAGCAGCGGTGGGGATGGCCATGGTTTTGGTCGCCTGCGGACATCAGGCCCAGTCGGCGCCGCCCACCAGCAAACGCGACCAGGCCGTCGCGGGTACCGCGAACCGGGTCATCGCCGCGCCCGTCGATCCTGACCCGCGGGTGGGAGCTGTTTTCCTGTCGGGCAGCGATCTGCATGCCTGTACGGGCTCAGTGTTGCATTCGGCAGCGGGCAACCTGGTGCTGACCGCCGCGCATTGCCTGAGCACCGGCGGGCCGGCACGGTTTGTTCCCGGCTTCGCCCGCCAAGCCGCACCCGACGATGTGTGGACCGTGGACGCGCTGTATCTGGATCCGCGATGGCTGGCCAACAAAGACCCGCTGGCCGACTACGCCATTGCGCGGGTGAGCCGCCCAGCCGGCGGATCGGTCGAGGCTCTGGCCGGCTCGGCACTGACGCTGGGTACCGCGCCGGCGCGGGGGAGTCAGGTCTCCGTGGTCGCTTACCCCGCGGGCGTCGGCGGTCTGCCGATCGGCTGTCAGGCCAGCACCGGACTGAGCGACGGCGGGTATCCCGAGCTGCCGTGCGCCGGCCTGGTCGACGGCACCAGCGGCGCGCCCTGGATCAACGGCTCGACCGTCACCGGCGTGATCGGTGGTCTGCACGGCGGCGGCTGCGCGGAGAACCTGTCCTACTCGTCGCCGTTCGATCAGCACATCGCCCAGCTGTTCGCGCGGGCCCAGGCCGGCGGCCCGGGAGACGCGGCGCCACAATCCTTCGACGACGAGTGCTAGTTGCCGAATTGGTTTAGTTCGCGCACCTTGTTCATCACGTCCAGCGCAGCGACCTTGTACGCCTCGGAGAACGTGGGGTAGTTGAACACCGCGTCGACCAGGTATTCGACCGTGCCTTCGCAGCCCATCACCGCCTGGCCGATGTGCACCATCTCGGTGGCGTTGCTGCCGAAGATGTGCACACCGAGCAATTTCAGGTCGTCGGTGGAGACCAGCAGCTTCAGCATTCCGTAAGAGTCGCCGGCGATCTGGCCGCGGGCCAGCTCACGGTAGCGGGACACACCCACTTCGTAGGGCACTGACTGCTTGGTCAGGTCGACTTCAGTGGCGCCGACGTACGAGATCTCAGGGATCGAGTAGATGCCGATCGGCTGCAGTGCGGTGAGACCGTGCACCGGCTCGCCGAACGCGTGGCAAGCCGCCACCCGGCCCTGATCCATCGAGGTCGACGCCAGCGCGGGAAAGCCGATGACATCGCCGACGGCGTAGATGTGGTCGACCTTGGTCTGGAACGTCTCGTCGACGAAGATCCGCCCGCGGTTATCGGCTTCCAGGCCGGCGTTACTCAGCTCGAGGTTGTCGGTCTGACCTTGCCGGCCCGCGGAGTACATCACCGTTTCGGCGGGGATCTTCTTGCCGCTGGCCAGGCTGGTGACGGTGCCAGACCCACCGACCTGCACGCCGGTCACCTCTTCGCCGAAGCGGAACGTGACCGCCAGATCGCGCAGGTGGAACCGCAAGGCCTCGATGATCTCGGGATCGCAGAAATCCAGCATGTCCTGCCGCTTCTCGACGATGGTCACCTTGGTGCCCAGCGCGGCGAACATCGACGCGTACTCGACGCCGATCACCCCGGCGCCGACCACCACCATCGACGTCGGGATCGACTTGAGATCGAGGATGCCGTCGGAATCGAGCACGCGCTGTTCGTCGAATTCCACCCCCTCGGGGCGGGCCGGCTTGGTGCCGGTGGCGATGACGATGTACTCCCCGCTGACCGTGGTGCGCTCGCCACGGGAGCGATCTTCGACCAGCAGGGTGTGCTCGTCGCGAAACCGGGCTTCGCCGGGGATGAGATCAATTCGGTTGCGCATCAACTGATTTCGCACCACATCGGCCTGTTTGCCGATGACGTGCTGAGTTCGCGACAACAGGTCGGCGGGAGTGATCTTGTCCTTGACCCGGTAGCTGGCGCCGTAGAGCTCACGCTGATTCATGCCGGTCAGGTAGAGCACCGCCTCGCGCAGCGTCTTCGACGGAATGGTGCCGGTGTTGACGCACACTCCGCCGAGCATCGGGCCGCTGTTCGACCACGGCCACCGATTTGCCCAGCTTGGCCGCCGCGATCGCGGCCTTCTGGCCGCCGGGGCCTGAGCCGATGACGACCATGTCGTATTCGAGTATCGAACCCATGCGTAGACACATACGCCCGTTCCGTTGCGGGCGCACGTCGAATCCGGCTACGTGCACGTGAACAATGCGGCCGCGGGGGCACGGGTTGTCCACAGCCGCGGGTTCATCCACAGCATGCCGGTCACGCCGGTGTGCCGCCGGCGGGCTGACGGTGCCGATTGCCAGCGTCGTCGCTATGACCAAGCAGCGACGCGACTTCGAACTCAATCAACCCGGCGCGGTGATCGCCGCGCTCCCGGCCGTGCTGGGCTTCGTGCCGGAGAAATCATTGGTGCTGTTATCGATCGGCGGCGGCGAGTTGGGGTCGGTGCTGCGGGTCGACCTGTCCGACGCGCTCGCCGACCAGATCGGGCATCTCGCCGAGGTCGCCGCGGCGGCCGGTCCCGAAGCGGCCATCGCGGTGATCGTCGACGACGACGGCGCGCGCTGCCCGATGTGCAACGAGCATACCGCGACCTGTGCTCGACGCTGACCGGCGAACTGTCCCGCCACGACATCGCGCTGTGGGCGGTGCACGTCGTGGACCGGGTGGCCCTCGGCGGCCGCTGGCACTGCGTGGACGGCTGCGGCGAAGGCGGAGTCGTCGACGACCCCTCCGCGTCGCCGCTTGCGGTGGCTGCGGTGCTCGACGGCCGTCGGCTCTACGCCCGGCGTGCCGACCTGGAGGCGGTCATCGCGGTCGACGACCGCGCTCGCAGTGCCTCGCTGACGGGTCTGATCGCCGAACGCGCCGCGACGCGCACGCAGGCGCACCGGGTGAACCCGACGGCCTGTGTGCGCCGTGATGTCGAGGACGCGATGGCGGCAGCGGCTCGGGTCGGAGATGGGCAGCCGCTCGCCGAAGCCGAGTTGGCCGGCCTGGCCTGCTCGCTGGCCGACGTTGAGGTCCGGGACACGCTGTACGCCCTGGCGGTCGGTCACAGCGCCGGAGACGCCGAGGCGCTGTGGGCGCTGCTGTC
This sequence comes from uncultured Actinomycetota bacterium, assembly GCA_963815995.1. Taxonomy (GTDB): domain Bacteria; phylum Actinomycetota; class Actinomycetes; order Mycobacteriales; family Mycobacteriaceae; genus Mycobacterium. Next base: position 95,080 of record CAWFIR010000011.1, on the reverse strand, counting down.
GCGCAGCCTGCCCACACGGTGGCGAGCGGAGCCGCTGGTGTTGCTCGCGTTCAGCGCCTACGCCCGCGGCGACGGACCACTGGCCGGGGTCTCGCTGGAGGCCGCGCTGCGCTGCGAGCCGGATCATCGGATGGCGGGCATGCTCGATACCGCATTGCAGTCGGGCCTGCGGCCCGAGCACATTCGGGAGCTGGCGGTCACCGGGTACCGATTGGCCGAGCGGCTCGGCGTGCGGCTACCTCCGCGACGAACGTTCGGACGTCGTGCGGTTTAGACCTTTTCGACCTTGACGGCGTGCGCCATCTCATGCGGCAGGCTCACGTTCTCGTGGCCCGGAATCACGATGGTCACGCCACCTGCCGGGTTGGATTCGACGGTCACCCTGGCGTTGGGAACGACGCCGGCGTCCTTGAGACGGGTGATCAAGTCGATGTCGCCCTGCACGTGCTCGGTCAACTGGCGCACCACAACAGCGACGGGTGGTCCGGCGGGCAACTCCGTCAACCGCACCAGGTTGCCGTCTTCGGCGCCGAACTCGTCGCCGATGCCCAGATCGATGAGCCCTGGAATCGGGTTGCCGAACGGCGACGTGGTCGGGTTGTTGAGCACCTTCATCAGCCGGCGCTCGACGTCTTCGCTCATGACGTGCTCCCAGCGGCATGCCTCGGCGTGCACTTCTTCCCACGGCACGCCGATGACATCGACCAGCAGCCGCTCGGCCAGACGGTGCTTGCGCATCACGGAAACGGCCAACGCGCGTCCCTTGTCGGTCAGCTCGAGATGGCGGTCGCCGGCCACGTGCAACAGCCCGTCGCGCTCCATCCGCGACACGGTCTGGCTGACCGTGGGCCCACTCTGGTCAAGCCGTTCCGCGATCCGGGCACGCAGCGGGGTTACGCCCTCTTCCTCGAGGTCGTAAATGGTCCGCAGGTACATCTCGGTGGTATCAACCAGGTCGTTCATTCCGCACCTTCCATTGCGGCTGAGTCTACTTGCCCAGCTGCGCCAATGGTTCGCTAACACTCCAGCGCAGCAGTATGCCCGCCGCTGGCGCGACGGGCACACTTTCTTCGATGCTGGGCGGGTGGGTTCAGCTCGCGTATGAACGCAGCCGGTCGGCGCGCTCACCGTTGCGCAACTTGGCCATTACCTCGCGCTCGATCTGGCGAACCCGTTCGCGCGACAGACCGAAGAGTTTGCCGATCTGGTCGAGCGTGCGGGGCTGCCCGTCGTCAAGCCCGAAGCGCAGCCGGATCACCTGATGCTCGCGCTCGTCGAGCGTGGCGAGCACGCTACGGATGTCGGTGTGCAGCAGCTCGGCGATCACCGAGTTCTCCGCGGACATCGCCTCGGCGTCCTCGATGAAATCGCCCAGCGGCGCCTCCTCTTCGGACCCCACCGGCATGTCGAGGCTCACCGGATCGCGGCTGTGCTCGAGCAGGTCGTTGATCTTCTCGACCGGGATGCCCGACTCGGCGGCCAGCTCCTCGTCGCTAGCTTCGCGGCCGAGGGTCTGGTGCAGCTCGCGCTTGATGCGAGCGAGCTTGTTCACCTGCTCGACCAGGTGGACCGGCAGCCGGATGGTGCGGCTCTGGTCGGCCATGCCCCGGGTGATCGCCTGCCGGATCCACCACGTCGCGTACGTAGAGAACTTGAATCCCTTTGCGTAGTCGAACTTTTCCATCGCGCGGATCAGCCCGAGATTGCCTTCCTGGATGAGGTCCAGCAGCGGCATTCCGCGGCCCGTGTAGCGCTTCGCCAGCGACACGACCAACCGCAGATTGGCTTCGAGCAGGTGGCTGCGGGCTGCCTCGCCGTCGCGGACGACGGCGGCCAAGTCGCGCTTGCGGTTCTCGCCGAGACGCTTGCGGGTCTCCAGCAGATGCTTGGCGTACAGGCCGGCTTCGATTCGCTTGGCGAGTTCGACCTCGTCGGCGGCGTTGAGCAATGCGGTCTTGCCGATCCCGTTCAGGTACACGCGCACCAGGTCCGCGGCTGGGCTTTGAGCATCCAGATCGCGATCAATCCGGATCGTGTTGGCTTTTGCCATGGCGGCCTCCTCAGAGCGTGAACATTCATCGGGTACAACGAGCAACCCGGGGTAGTAGTTCCCGCGAGGTGGCCATCTCACACCCGCTGACGTGCGCGAATGTCCGCTCGAACTGAGAATGTGCTGAGAACCCGCTGCGGCAGCGGGTTATTCGGAACCGTCGGCTTGCGGGCGGGGCGCATCCGGTTGCGGCGACGGGCGGCTGTAGCGCTCGATCGCGGGCCGTTCGGCGGTGGGGAAGAGCGGCGTCCGGCGTACCGGTTCATCGAATCGGCGCGGTTCGTCGGCGCGGCGCGGCGGCCGGTCGTTGGCGATCAGCACCGCGATCCACGGCAATGGGATCGACACGGCGACAATTGCCAATGAGAGAAGACCGTTGTGCCACATGCCATACGCAACGGCGGCGAGGAGCAGCGCCGGAACGCGAAACGACATGATCGTCAAATATTTCCGCACACGTTGACGGTGCTGGACTTCGTAAGAGGGTGCGGCGGCGGTGATGAGGATCGGTCGACCATCGTCGTCGAAACCCAGCTCATGGCTGCGCCTCATTTCTCCACTGTTGCACAACTTCGCCCACGGTGGCGGGTCCGGTTCCGGCACAATATGTGCCATGGAGACCCAGACGATCGAGCGCACCGACACCGACGAACGCGTCGACGACGGGACCGACAGCGACACGCCCGAAGTTCTTCCACTACGTCAAGAAGGACAAGATCACGGAGAGCGCCGTGATGGGCACGCATGTCGTGGCGCTGTGCGGCGAGGTGTTCCCGGTGACGAAGGCGGCCAAGCCGGGCTCGCCGGTCTGCCCCGACTGCAAGCGGATCTACGAGTCGCTCAAGAAGAGCTGACCGGGTCGGAGTGCACGGGCGGCGTGTCGTCGTCCGTTGTCCCACCGGTGTCGTCGACGACTTCCTTGGCGCGCTTGACCAGCCACAGGCGCATCCGGTGGGCGTGCGTGCGCGGCGCCGGCCACTCCTCCTGGATGGCGGCGTTGAACTCCGCACCCAACATGATCGAGAAGCCGGCGAAGAACGCGAACAGCAGAAATGCGATCGGGGTGGCCAGCGCGCCGTAGGTGTAGCCGGTGCCGGTGATGTACCTCAGGTAGATACGCAGCCCGAGGGTGGCGATCACGAACGCCACACTGGCCAGGGCGGCTCCGAAGACCAGCCGGTGTGACGGAATCGGGTCCGGCAAAGCCACCCGGTACAGCACCACCACGGTGACGATCAGGCCGGCGAGCAACGCTGGGTAGTAGCCGTAGGCCAGCACGTCCTGCAAGCCATCGGGAATGAATTCGGCGAGCTTGCGCGGCCCACGCACCATCAGCGGGGCAGTGACGATCAAGAAGACCAGCATCACCACATACAGCCCCAGCGCGAACAGGCGCTGCCGCACCGGATGCCGCAGCGGGGTCTGATCGTGAGCCTCGACGACCGAATCGACGAAGGCGGAGATTGCCGACGACCCCGCCCACAGCGAGATCAAGAAGCCCAACGACACCACTTCACCGCGAGCGCCTCGATCGATGTCGGCAATGGTCGGCTCGATGATCTCGTGAACGACGCTCTGCGAGAAAATCTTGTTCGACATCGACACCAGATAGTGCTCGATCACAGACATCGTGTCCGGTCCGAACAGCGGCGCGACGTAGGCGAGACTTCCCAGCATCCCCAACAGCAGCGGCGGCAAGGACAATGCCGACCAGAACGCCGCTTGCGCGGCCTCCGAAAATATCGAATCGTCCCAGCTTTTCGACAACGCCCGCCGAGTGATTCGCCAGATGTGATGTCGCGAAGGTTTTACTGGGTGGTCGGTCATGACCCGTTCAGGATTCCCGACGAATGCATCGACCGCCAGGATTGCAGGTGGCGCGTCGTGCCTAAGACGCGATCGGCTCGCCGCTTGTTTCGAGCACGGCTGACAATTCGATCAGCTTCGCCTCATGCTCGTTGGCATGGTGTTGGCAGAACAGAAGCTCTGCGCCGGAGGGCAGCTTGGCGCGAACCCGGGCAGCAGCGCTGCACCGATCGCACCGATCAGCCCGGGTTAACTCTGGACTGGTCAACGTTGCGTTCATGGCTTCTCCGTTCTGCCTTCTTCACTGTCTCAGATGTCAACGTTTTTGGCCGTCTTCACCGCCGGTTTACCGGCTGTGTCGTTTCTCACCCCGTACCGTTTTGCCGTCGCGGCAAGATGGCGGTATGAATCAGCCTCCCGCGGTGCTGGTACACCTGTGTCCCACCGACGACTGGTCAGCGGCCCAGGCCCGCGGCGAACTTCGTCCTGAGTCGCTTGCCAGCGTGGGCTTCGTCCATTTGTCGACGCCGGAGCAAGTGCACTTGCCGGCCAACCGGCTCTATCGCGGCCGCGAAGACCTCGTTCTGCTGCACATCGATCCGGCTCATCTGGACTCACCCATACGTTGGGAACTAGGGGTACCAACGGATCCGGAGTCGATGCTGTTCCCGCATCTGTACGGCGCCTTGCCCGTTGGGGCTGTGATCAACGTCACTAGTTACCGGCCCGCCGCTGACGGTTCGTTCGCCGCGATCGGCGAATAGGCGTCGGCTTCGATCTCCACCAACAGATCCGGGGCGATGAGCGCCGCCACTTCCACCATGGTGGCCGCGGGTCGGATCCGGCCGAATATTTCGGCGTGCACTACCGCGACCTCACGCCAACGGGAAATGTCGGTCACATAGATCCGAGTGCGGATCACGTCGCTCAACGTTGCTCCTGCCTCGCTGAGGGCGATCTCGATGCGGCGCAACGCTTCTCGTGCCTGGGCGCCGATGTCGCCGGGCGTCCCGGGCCCCGTCGTGCCCGCAACTGCGACGAGTGGGCCGACGCGTACCGCGCGTGAGTAACCGACGGTCGATTCGAAGTCAGTCCCGGACGACACCAGGATGCGGCTGGTTGACATGCGGTCAACCTAGGGCAGCCACCACCTCTGGCGCATCCGAATTAATTGCGCGACAGGCCCTTAACGGTCGCTAGTCGAGGTAGTCGCGCAGCACCTGGGAACGGCTGGGGTGGCGCAACTTCGACATGGTCTTCGACTCGATCTGGCGGATACGCTCACGGGTGACGCCGTACACCTGGCCGATCTCGTCGAGAGTGCGGGGCTGGCCGTCGGTCAGGCCGAAGCGCAGCCGTACTACGCCGGCTTCACGCTCGGACAGCGTCTCCAGCACCGACTGCAGCTGATCCTGCAGCAGCGTGAACGACACCGCGTCGACGGCCACCACGGCCTCGCTGTCCTCGATGAAGTCACCGAGTTGGCTGTCACCCTCGTCACCGATGGTCTGGTCCAGCGAGATCGGCTCCCGGGCGTACTGCTGGATCTCCAGCACCTTCTCCGGGGTGATGTCCATTTCCTTGGCCAGCTCTTCGGGCGTGGGCTCGCGGCCCAGGTCCTGCAGCAGCTCGCGCTGGATGCGGCCCAGCTTGTTGATCACCTCGACCATGTGGACCGGGATGCGGATGGTGCGGGCCTGGTCGGCCATCGCGCGGGTGATCGCCTGGCGGATCCACCAGGTGGCATAGGTGGAGAACTTGTAACCCTTTGTGTAGTCGAACTTTTCGACCGCGCGGATAAGACCGAGGTTGCCCTCCTGGATCAGGTCGAGGAACGCCATGCCGCGGCCGGTGTAGCGCTTGGCCAGCGAGACCACGAGTCGCAGGTTGGCTTCCAGCAGATGGTTTTTCGCGCGGTCGCCGTCGCGGCAGATCCACACCATGTCGCGACGCTGCGCGGCCGGCAGCTTCTCGCCCTTTTCGGTCAGGTCGGTCATCAGCTGGGTCGCGTAGAGGCCCGCTTCGATCCGCTTGGCCAGCTCGACTTCCTCTTCGGCGTTGAGCAGTGCCACCTTGCCGATCTGCTTGAGGTAGGCGCGAACCGAGTCCGCGGACGCGGTCAGCTCGGCGTCCTTGCGGGCCTGCCGCAGGGCCTCGGACTCATCCTCGTCCCAGACGAAATCGCCTGAGGCCTTGTCTTTTTCGCTCGGCTCGACGATCTCTTCCTCGTCGACGGCTTCTTCGCCGACGACTTTGACCGGCTTCTTCACGGCCGCTTCGTCGGTGTCCGGCGTCTCGGTGTCGTCGCCAGCCGCGTCGACCTCGAGGTCTTCGAGGTTCAGGTCTTCCGGGTCGATTTCGATGTCGTCGCCGGGTACGACGTCGAGTTCGGCGTCGACCTCGAGGTCCGGCTCGTCGGTTTCAGCGTCGGTAGTCGTGACCTCGGCGTCGTCGGGGCCTTTGGACGTCGCTTTCTTGGGGCGACCACGGGCCGGCGCCGCCTTGGCTGCTGCGCTCTTGGTGGCGGTGCGGGTCTTGGTGGCTGTGGCGGCTTTGGCGGCCTTTGCGGGTGCTTTAGCGGCTGTCTTGGTGGCCGCGCCATTGGCGGCCTTGGCCGGCGAACGCTTTGCCGGGGAACTGGCGGGAGATTTGGCGGCGGTGCGCTTCACCGGCTCCTCTGTTGCCGGTCGTGCTTTGGTCGCTGCCACGTAAACCCCTTCGGTAGAACTCACTTCCGGTGCTCTAGGCATGGTGAACCGGAAAACGTCAGCTATGTCAGATGTCGGCGTCGATTATCAGGGTGGATATTCGCCGCTATCGGCCGGGCGGCTGCCGGTGACCATTGTAACGACAGCAAGGCAATACCCCGCCACAGCACGCAAATCAGTGCGTCACGTCGCGCGTCGCCGCCATCGCCGCGCCGACGATACCGGCGGTGTTCTGCAAGGCCGCGGCAACCACCGGAGTGCGGTTTTTCAGCAGCGGCACCCATTTATCGGCTTTTCGGCTGATTCCGCCGCCGGCGATGAACAGTTCCGGGCACATCGCGTTCTCGATCGCGACCAGCACTTTCGTCACCTGTTTGGCCCACTTTTCATAGCTCCAGCCACGCTTGTCCCGTACCGAGGAGGCGGCGCGGTGTTCGGCTTCTTTCCCGCCGACCTCGAGATGCCCGAACTCGGTGTTGGGCAGCAAAATCCCGTTGTGAATGACCGCAGACCCGATTCCGGTCCCGAATGTGAGCAGCACCACCACACCGTTCGTGTCTTTGCCCGCGCCGTAGCGCTGTTCGGCGAGTCCGGCGGCGTCGGCGTCGTTGAGCACCACGACCTCCTGACCGTTCAGGCCGTCGCTGATGATGTCCCGGGCGTCGGTGCCGATCCACTTCTTGTCGACGTTGGCGGCTGTCCGGACGATGCCGTCGGTGACGACGCCGGGGTATGTCACGCCGAGCGGGCCGGTCCATCCGAACTGGTTCACGACTGCGGCGATCGTCTTGGCGACGGCCGAGGGGGTGGCCGGTTGCGGTGTCAGCAGCTTGTAGCGGTCGCCGACGAGTTCGCCGGTGTCCAGGTCGACGATCCCGCCCTTGATGCCACTGCCACCGACGTCGACGCCGAAGCCGCGGCGCGGCGGCGTCTCGGTGCCTCCGGTGGCAGGCGAGGCGTTGGTCGAGTCGGCAGTGGTCATCGAATCTCCTCGGCGAGAGGTAGGCGTCGACCAAACCCTAGTGCGTGGCCCGGGCGTTGGTTGGCCTGTTACCCGGACGTTGCTGAACCCGGCAATACCTGTGATGCGATGGGTCGGTGAGCACACCTGAGAACCAACCGGGGCAGCTGCGGACAGTGGCCGAGACACTGGCAGCCGAAGCGGCCGCATTCGTCCTGCGACGCCGCGCCGAGGTCTTCGGCGCCGACGCGGGCACGGACGGCGATGCCGCGGTGCAATCCAAAACGACCCCAACCGATCCGGTAACCGTCGTGGACACCGAAACCGAACGGCTGCTGCGTGATCGGTTGGCGCAGCTACGATCCGGTGATGCCATTCTCGGCGAGGAAATCGGCGGCCCCACCGATCCGGCGACTGCCGGCGCCGTGACGTGGGTACTGGACCCCATCGACGGCACGGTGAACTTCGTCTACGGAATCCCGTCGTATTCGGTGTCGGTGGCAGCGCAGGTCGACGGTGTCTCGGTGGCCGGCGCGGTCGCCGATGTGGTCGGGGAACGGCTGTATTCGGCGGCCACCGGACTGGGCGCACACGTCACCGACGCTGAGGGCACCCGCCCGCTGCGGTGCGGCGCCGTCGACGACCTTTCGCTGGCGCTGGTGGGCACCGGGTTCGCCTACTCCACGCGACGCCGCACGGTCCAGGCAGAGCTGGTATCGAAGATCCTGCCGATGGTCCGCGATGTACGCCGGATCGGTTCTGCGGCACTGGATTTGTGCATGGTTGCGGCCGGCCGGCTCGACGCCTACTACGAGCACGGTCTACACGTCTGGGACGCCGCAGCGGGGGCGCTCATCGCCGCAGAGGCCGGTGCGCGGGTGGTGTTGCCGGAGCCGGGGGACCCGGAGCGCAACGCGGCCCTGGTGGTCGCCGCGGCACCCGGCATCGCCGATGAGTTACTAGCGGCGCTGGCTCAATTCGACGGCCTGGCCCCGATTCCGGGCTGACCGGGCTGGGGTCAGCAGTTGCCCGCGTGGATCTTGGACAGCAGCGCGGAATCGGCGGGCTCGTTAGCGCCCGGGCGTAGTCCGGCCAGCACGGCGGAGATGTCATCGCTGTGCGCCAGCGCGCCGAACTCCGTGCCGATCGCCAGATCGACGGAATCGTCGGTGCGATCGTCGCGGAACAGCTCGGCGCACGGCGCCACCAGCCACACCGCCGCGGCTCCGGCCTGCCCGGCCTCGCCGAAGCGGATCTGGCCCTGGCAGTTCAGCCGCGTTTTGACGTAGACGGGGTCGTTGGCCGCGGCCGGCTGCGCGAAGCCCGCGTCTTTCAGGGAGCCGGCGACCTCGGCGGCCTGACCGCCGCGCCCGCTGGCGTTGAGCACGCGTACTTTGGCGTCGGCCAGTTTGGCCGGCGCGACGTTGACCATCGCGCTGCGCGACACCGGGGTGCCCAGATGCGGCTGTGCGGGATCCGACTGCTCGGGGGGCGGATTGCACACCGTCGCCTCGTGGACTTCCGCCGGGCGGGTCAGCGCGATCGTCCACACCACCGCGCTGGCTACCAGCAGCACGACCAGCAGGGCGATCGCGGGCCGGGCGTTGCGCCGGCGGAACGGGCGACCGTGCTTGTCGAACGCTGTACCTTCAGTGATTTGCGCGACCACGTACGCACTCTAAGGCCCGGTGTTTAGCGCGAGGTAGCGCGGCTAAATAGCAGATGTGACGTAAATCACACTTGAAGACTCTGCGATACGGGCACGAATCGTTTTGCGGATGCGTTCGACGCTGGTACAAAGCTTTGCTTGCAGGGTTACGAGGGGACAGACGATGGCCACTGATTACGACGCCCCACGGCGTACCGAGACCGATGACGTTTCAGAGGACTCTCTGGAGGAGCTCAAAGCACGGCGAAACGAAGCGGCGTCGGCGGTCGTTGACGTCGACGAGTCAGAGTCCGCCGAGTCGTTTGAGCTGCCTGGCGCCGACTTGTCCGGCGAAGAATTGTCGGTTCGGGTGATTCCGAAGCAGGCCGACGAGTTCACCTGTTCGAGCTGCTTTCTGGTGCAACACCGCAGTCGCCTGGCCAGTGAAAAGGGCGGCGTGATGATCTGTACGGACTGCGCGGCCTGACTTCGCTGGTCACCGAAAGTTGCCGACTAGCTGCGCAACGCCGACAACACCCGCTCGGGGTGGCGGGAGCTCACCAGCCAATACGGCGTCGGATCGTCGGCGTCGTCCAAAACCACCAGAACCATGGGGCCCACCCAGCCGCGGTGCAGCACATAGGCCGCCGGATCGAGTTGGCGCCCGAGCGCCGCGGATTTCGCTGAGCGGGGAATGTCGGCCGACCGGGCGATCACGGTGACGGGCAGATGCGCCTCGCCGGCCCAGAATTCGACTCCGCCGTCACCGGCGGTAACCCGGACCTCGACGCGGCCCAGCCACAACAACGCCCCGGCTGCCACCACGAACAACGCTGCGAACGGAAGCCAGTCCGGCAGGCTCGGCACGCCCATGTTGACCTCGACGGCGATCAGCCCCGCCAGACCGAAACCCAGTGGCCACCACCACCACGGCACCCACAAACGCTCGCGATACCGCACGCTTTGCGGCGTGACTGGCGTCTCTGACACCCGGTCAAGGGTAATCTGTGGCCCCGTGTCGACCAGTCTGGCGGTTGTTCGTCTCGACCCCGGGCTTCCGCTGCCCGCCCGGGCCCACCACGGTGATGCCGGCGTGGATCTCTACAGCGCAGAAGACGTCGAGCTGGCGCCCGGACACCGCGCGCTGGTGGGAACCGGGATCGCGGTGGCCATCCCGGTCGGGATGGTGGGGCTGGTGCATCCGCGATCCGGATTAGCTGCGCGGGTGGGACTTTCGATCGTCAACAGCCCCGGCACCATCGATGCGGGTTACCGTGGTGAGATCAAGCTTTCGCTGATCAATCTCGACCCTACGACGCCGATTGTCGTCAACCGCGGCGACCGGATTGCCCAGTTGCTGGTGCAGCGCGTCGAGTTGGTCGACCTGGTCGAGGTGTCCTCGTTCGACGAGGCCGGACTCGGCGATACCACCCGTGGCGACGGCGGCCACGGCTCCTCGGGCGGGCATGCGAGTTTGTGACCGCCGGCGACGATGCAGAGCGGGGCGATGCGGAGGAGCGGCGCTATGGCCGAGCGGGCGACGATGCAGTGGGGCGCCTCCGGCCGCGCAGCGGCGAGGGGGACGAAGCGATGAAGAGGAGCGGCGTGGCTGATGGCATTCGGAAGACGTAAACCCAAAGAGCAGCCAGTCGACGAGCCGGAATCCGTGGGCACACACCGGAAGCCGGAAGCCCCGGTCGACATGCCGGTTGCCGATGACCTCGACGGCCCGTTCGACATCGAGGATTTCGATGACGCGGCGGCGGCCGCGGAGGCCCGCCTCGATCTTGGTGCGGTGCTGCTGCCGCTGCCCCCGGAGGCCCAGTTGCAGGTCGAGCTGACCGAGACCGGTGTCCCGAGCGCGGTGTGGGTGGTGACGGCCAACGGTCGCTTCACCATCGCCGCATACGCCGCTCCCAAGACCGGCGGTTTGTGGCGAGAAGTGGCCCGCGAACTGGCCGAGTCGCTGCGCAAGGACGGCGCAGAGGTGAGTATCCAGGACGGCCGCTGGGGCCGTGAGGTGGTCGGCACGGCAACCGGTGTGGTGCGGTTCATCGGGGTCGATGGCTACCGCTGGATGATCCGCTGTGTGGTGAACGCCGCAGCCGAGACCGTGGATGCGCTGACCGAAGAAGCGCGGAACACGTTGATGGACACGGTGATTCGTCGCGGCGATACCCCGCTGCCGGTGCGCACGCCGCTGCCGGTGCAGCTGCCCGAGCCGATGGCATCGCAATTGCGTGAGGCGGCGGCCGCCCAGGGCGCGGCGGGCGGACAGCCGGTCGATCCGACGGAGCCTGACGTCGCCGACGAAGTAGGCGCGCCCGCACCGACCGAGCGCCGCGGCGCCTCAGGGTCGGCGATGCAGCAGTTGCGCGGCACCAGCGGCTAGCTCAGGCGTCGTGAAGCGCCGCCAGGCAGGCCGCACCGAGCGCGGCCGGGTCCGCGCCGATCTGATCCAGGGTTACCGTGCGTAGCGCCGCGTGCGGCGCGACAGCGGCCCAATGGCGCCCGACGTCGAACGGATGGATCGGGTCGTCGCGGGCCGCGGCGACTCCCATCCGCGCTGCCAGCCGCTGCAGTTGCGCGTCGGTCGGCGCCACGTAACCTGCCGCCTCGTCCATCGCGTCGGGCAGATCCGGCCACTGGCTTCGCCACGATCGGGTCAGCTCCTCGGCCAGCCAGGGCGGGCTGGACGCGCGCATCTGCGTCGTCGTCGCTTCCAGGCCGTCCTCGCGCAGCCGTTGAGCCGAGTACCGCGCCGCGGTCGCGGCCGGCGAACTGCCCGGTGCACCCGTCCAGGCCGGCAGCGCGGCGAGCACCGCAACAGTGTGCTCGGGATGCCGTAGCGCCCACGCAACGGCCACCGCGGCGCCGATCGACACACCGCCGACCACGATCGGACCCGCGCATGCGGCGTGGTCCAAGTCACTCAGATAGCCGCCGATCAAACGAGTCGGCTGTGGAGGAGGTGCCAGCAACGTCGCGCCGGCGTCGCGCAGCGGTCCACCGAATGCCCGGGTGATGTAGTCGTCGTCGGACCCGGTTCCCGGCAGCACGACGGCACGCACTGCGCGAAGGTCGATAGCCACCCCTAGATATTGCCTGGCCGCCGCTTGGCGTTTGGGGAACCATCGGGTCTACGGTGTCCGTTGTCGTGAGAGGATCGGCATCAGCCAGTTCGAAGTGAACTACAATGGCGAGCGCTCAGGAGAGGCCATGGCGGCGGAAGGTTATCTGCGCCGGCTGACTCGTCGGTTGACCGAGGACCCCGAGCAGCGTGATGCCGAGGACTTGTCTGACGACGCGGTGACGACCGGCGCGCAGCGGGCCATCGATTGCGAGCGCGGCCAAGAGGTCACCGTGGTCGGAACGCTGCGCAGCGTGGAATGCAAGGGCAAAGGTTGCGCCGACGGTGTTCGTGCTGAACTGTTCGACGGAACCGACACCATCGAGCTGGTGTGGTTGGGGCAGCGCAGAATTCCCGGCATCGAATCGGGCCGCACACTGCGTGTGCAGGGCCGGCTCGGCAAGCTGGAAAACGGCGCCAAGGCGATCTACAACCCGCACTACGAAATTCAGCGGTGAGGCACTCTCGGTGAACCGTGCGACAGACGCCGGCGGCACGGCTGATGCCGTCGACGGCGACGTAGAGACTGCGGGCGTCGACCGCACCCCGGCCGACCGGGTGATGGAGCAGCTGGGCGGCGTAGCGGGGATCATTTACTCATCGGCGCCGGTGCTGGTCTTCGTCGGCACCTCGCGGCTGATGGGCCTGGCCGCGGCGGCCGGCGCTGCGCTCGGCGCCGCAACGCTGATCCTGCTGTGGCGACTGCTGCGGCGCGAGTCGGTCCAGCCCGCGGTGTCCGGACTCTTCGGGGTGGCCGTCTGCGTGCTGATCGCTTACCTGCTGGGGGAGTCCAAGGGTTATTTCCTGCTCGGTATTTGGACCTCGCTGATATGGGCCGCCGTGTTCGCGGTGTCGATGTTGATCCGCCGGCCGGTGGTCGGCTACCTGTGGAGCTGGCTGCACGGACACGATCGGCAGTGGCGCGACGTGCGTCGCGCGGTGTACGCCTTCGACGTCGCCACGCTCACCTGGGTGCTGGTGTTCGGCGCCCGTTTCGTGGTGCAGCGGGTGCTCTACGACACCAACCACACGGGGTGGCTGGTGGTGGCACGCATCGCGATGGGCTGGCCGCTGGCCGCCGTGGCGGCGTTGGTGACCTTCCTGGCGATCAGGGCGGCACAGCGCGCCATAGCGGCTGCGCCTGTCACTGCTGTGGCAGTAGATGCTGGCGCAGTTCCTCTTCCGCCTCGGTGACGGCGACGAACAACAGCTCGTCGCCTCCTTCGAGCGGCTCGTCGTCCTGTGGCACGATCACTCGCGGTCCACGCAGGATCGTGACGAGCGCGACGTCTCGGGGCAGCTGCAGCTTGCGCACCGGCTTGCCGCCCCACGGGGTGTCGTCGGGCAGCGTGATCTCGACCAGGTTGGCCTGACCCTTCCGAAACTCCATCAGCCGCACCAGGTCTCCGACTGCGACGGCCTCCTCGATCAGCGACGCCAGCATGCGCGGGGTGGACACCGCCACGTCGACGCCCCAGGCGTCGGTGAACAGCCATTCGTTGCGGGGGTCGTTGACGCGGGCCACCACCCGCGGCACCGCGAATTCGGTCTTGGCCAGCAGGCTGAGCACCACGTTGGCCTTGTCGTCGCCGGTGGCCGCCACCACGACGTCGAATTCGTGCAGCTTCACCAACTCGAGCATGCTCACTTCGCAGGCGTCCCCGAGCTGCCAGTGCGCCGCCGGGATGGCGTCGACGTCGATGTGCTCGGGCTTGCGCTCGATCAGTGTGATGTCGTGCTCGTTCTCGATCAGCTCGCGGGCGACCGAGCGGCCGACCGCGCCTGCGCCTGCGATCGCTACTTTCATTCGAGGTCCTCACTTGGCGGCAACGCCGCGATGGCCGCGGCCTCGGCCGCACGTCCGGATATCGCCGCGATGTAGACCTGGTCGCCGGCCTGGATGACCGTCTTGGGTTCGGGAAGCACGCCCGTACCGAATCGGATCAGAAATGCCACCCGCGCGCCGGTGGCCGCCTCCAGATCAGTGGCCCGGCGGCCCACCCAGTCTTCGTGCAGGACAACCTCGACCACGGCGACGGTCCCGGTCGGGTCCCGCCACCTGGCGGTCTCGCTTTCCCTGGTGAGCGCGTGCAGTAGCCGGTCGGTGGTCCAGGGCACGGTTGCGATGGTGGGAATACCGAGACGTTCGTAGACCTCGGCGCGTTTGGCGTCGTAGATCCGCGCGACAACCCGCCGAACGCCGAAGGTCTCCCGGGCCAACCGGGCCGAAATGATGTTGGAATTGTCACCGGATGACACCGCAGCGAAGGCGTCGGCCTCCTCGATACCGGCTCTCAGCAGCACATCGCGGTCGAATCCCAAACCGAGCACGCGTTCACCGGCGAACTCGGGACTCAACCGGCTGAACGCGGTGCTCTCACTGTCGATCACCGCGACGTCGTGGCCGATCCGCGACAGTCCGTCAGCCACCGACGAGCCCACCCGGCCGCACCCCATCACAACCACTCGCACTTGAGGTCCTCTCGGCCCGACCAGCCGCGGTGGCCGGTCGGTATGGGAGACATTCTCGCCTACGGAACCGTACCGGCAGGCGCGGTTGCGCTTACTCTTGGCTCTCGTGTCCAAACTTTCGACCGCGGCGCGTCGATTGGTTTTGGGTCGGCCGTTTCGCAGCGACCGGCTGAGCCACACCCTGCTGCCCAAGCGGATCGCCTTGCCGGTGTTCGCCTCCGACGCACTCTCGTCGGTCGCGTACGCCCCCGAGGAGATCTTCCTGATGCTCTCGGTGGCCGGTCTCGCGGCGTATTCACTTACGCCGTGGATCGGCGTAGCCGTGGCGGCGGTGATGCTGGTCGTGGTGGCCAGCTACCGGCAGAACGTGCACGCCTACCCGTCCGGCGGCGGCGACTACGAGGTGGTCACCACCAACCTGGGCCCAATGCCGGCCTGACAGTCGCCAGTGCGCTGATGGTGGATTACGTGCTCACCGTTGCTGTTTCGACCGCCTCGGCGATGTCGAATATCGGATCCGCGATCCCTTTCGTGGAGGATCACAAGGTGCTGTTCTGTGTGTTCGCGATCGTGCTGGTGATGGCACTGAACCTGCGTGGTATTCGCGAATCCGGGGTGGCCTTCGCCATCCCGACCTATGCGTTCATCGTCGGCGTGGGGCTCATGCTCGGCTGGGGCCTGTTCCGGATCTACGTGCTGGGCGATCCGATCCGGGCT
Organism: uncultured Actinomycetota bacterium; assembly: GCA_963815995.1. Taxonomy (GTDB): domain Bacteria; phylum Actinomycetota; class Actinomycetes; order Mycobacteriales; family Mycobacteriaceae; genus Mycobacterium. Next base: position 79,588 of record CAWFIR010000011.1, on the reverse strand, counting down.
GAATCCGCCGGGTTCGTCATGCACGCCGAACGCAGCTCGATCGCTGGCTTCGCGTTTGTCTTCCTGGTGGCGCGGTCGTTCTCGTCGGGCTGTGCGGCGCTGACCGGTGTCGAGGCGATCAGCAACGGGGTGCCGGCGTTTCGAAAGCCCAAGTCGCGCAACGCGGCAACGACACTGCTGATGCTCGGAACAATCGCCGTCAGCCTGTTGATGGGCATCATCCTGCTGGCCAAGGAAACCGGCGTCCAGATCGTCGACAATCCCGCTGCGCAGCTCACCGGTATCCCTCGCGGCTACCAGCAGAAGACCCTGGTCGCCCAGATCGCCCAAGCTGTCTTCGGCAGTTTCCACATCGGATTCCTGCTGATCGCCATCGTGACCGCACTCATCCTGGTGCTGGCGGCCAACACGGCGTTCAACGGGTTTCCGGTGCTGGGCTCGGTGCTCGCGCAGGACAGTTATCTGCCCCGCCAATTGCACACCCGCGGCGACCGGTTGGCGTTCTCCAACGGAATCGTGTTCCTGGCGGTTGCGGCCCTCGCGGCGATCATCGCGTTCCGGGCGCAAGTCACCGCGCTGATCCAGCTCTACATCGTCGGGGTGTTCATTTCGTTCACGTTGAGCCAGATCGGCATGGTCCGGCACTGGACTCGGCTGCTGCGCAACGAGACCGACCCGGCCCTGCGGCGAACGATGATGCGCTCCCGGGTGGTCAACACGGTCGGTTTCGTGGCCACCGGTGCGGTGCTGCTGGTCGTCATGGTCACCAAGTTCCTCGCCGGAGCCTGGATCGCCGTTGTGGCCATGACGTTGCTGTTCGTGCTGATGAAGATGATCCGCAAGCATTACGACACGGTCAGCCGGGAACTCGAGCAGCACGCCGACGACGAGGGCGTCGTCCTGCCCAGCCGCAACCACGCCTTGGTGCTGGTATCGAAGCTGCATCTGCCGACGCTGCGCGCGCTGTCTTATGCACGCGCGACGCGGCCCGATGTGCTGGAGGCCGTGACGGTGAGCGTCGACGACGTGGAAACCCGTGCGCTGGTCCGCCGCTGGGAAGAAGGCAATCTCAGTGTGCCGCTGAAGGTCATCGCTTCGCCGTATCGCGAGATCACCCGCCCGATACTGGATTACGTCAAGCGGGTGAGCAAAGAGTCGCCGCGTACCGTGGTGACGGTCTTTCTCCCCGAATACGTCGTGGGCCACTGGTGGGAGCACGTGCTGCACAACCAGAGTGCGTTGCGGCTGAAGGGCCGGTTGCTGTTCATGTCCGGGGTGATGGTGACATCGGTTCCCTGGCAACTCAATTCGTCGGAGAGGCTCAAGACGCTGCACCCGCATGCGGCACCCGGCGATACCCGGCGGGGGATCTTCGATTGACAACGGAAACCACGGAACTGACGTTGACCGTCGGCGCGCCGGCGAACGGGGGCAGCTGCGTGGCCCGCCACGACGGCCGGGTGGTGTTCGTGCGCTATGCGCTGCCCGGCGAGCGGGTGCGGGTGCGGGTCACCGCAGACCGGGATGCCTACTGGCACGCGGAGGCCATCGAGGTCATCGAACCGTCCGACGACCGGATCGCGTCGCTATGCCCGATCGCGGGTGTAGAGGGTGCAGGTTGCTGCGATCTGGCCTTCGTTGAGCCGGCAGCGGCGCGGGCGCTGAAAGCCGAAGTGGTATCCAATCAGCTTGCCCACCTTGGCAATTATCAGTGGAACGACGCGGTAGCGCCGGTGTCGACCGCCGGTCCGACTGGTTGGCGCACGCGGATCAGGCTGGACGTCGGGGCTGACGGCCGCGCGGGTTTTCATCGCTACCACAGCGATGAACTGGTCGCCGATCTCAACTGTGGTCAGCTGCCGGCCGCGATGATCGACGGCCTGACCGACGTCGCGTGGCCGCCGGGTGCCCACTTGCATGTCGTGATCGATGACGATGGTCAGCGGCATGTGGCGCGCACGGTGCGCCACGGCCGGCGCAACTCGACCGATGTGGTCGAGGGCAACTATCAGGGTGTGCAACGAGCCGGTCGGTACAGTTGGCAGGTACCGGTGACGGCCTTCTGGCAGGCCCACCGCGACGCGGCGAGAACGTACAGCGACTTGGTGGGCGACTGGGCCCGGCCCGACGCGGGCATGACCGCGTGGGATCTATACGGGGGCGCAGGGGTTTTCGCCGCGGTCCTGGGCGACGCGGTGGGGGAGTCGGGGCAGGTGGTCAGCGTTGACAGCTCGCGGGCGTCGACGCGGTCGGCCCGCGCCACATTGGCCGATTTGCCGCAGGTGAATGTGATCACCGATTCGGTCCGGCGTGTGCTGACCGCGCAACGTAGTGGCGCCGATGTGGCCGTGCTGGATCCGCCGCGCGGTGGCGCGGGGCGCGAGGTGATCGATCTGCTGGCCGCCGCCGAGGTCCCGAGGATAGTTCACATCGGTTGTGAGGCAGCGTCATTCGCGCGTGACATTGGCCTCTATCAGCGTCATGGATACGCGGTGGACAAGATCTCGGTGTTCGACTCGTTCCCGCTGACCCATCACATCGAGTGCGTCGCGCTGCTGACACGTTGATCGCTCACGCAAAGACGAAATACCGCAACCACAGGTAGAGCGCGCACAGCACGGTCGAGATCGCAGTAATGACAATGCCTTTGCGGGTGAATTCCCAGAAAGAGATGGGGTTGCCGGAGCGCAAGGCGATGCCGAGCATGACGATGTTGGCAGTGGATCCCACTGCGGTCAGGTTGCCGCCCAAGTCGCCGCCTAACGCCAGCGACCACCACAGCACGTGGTGGTGCGAATGGCCTGCCATTGTCGAGGCCAGGTGGCTGACGATGGGGGTCATGGTGGCCACGTACGGGAGGTTGTCGATGAAACCGGACACCAGTGTCGAGACAACCAGGATCAGCATGGTCGCCAGCAAGACGTTGCCGCCGGTGAACTTGGCCGCCAGCTCGCCCAGAATCTTGACGACCCCGGTCTTGAGCAATGCGCCGACCATGATGAACAGGCCGACCATGAACAGCAGGGTTTCCCATTCGACGTTGGACATGTACTCGGACTGTTCCAACCGCGAGGTCAGAATCAGAACGCCGGCGCCCAGCAGAGCCACCAGGGACGGCGCGACGTGGATCGTCGGGGCGAGGATGAACCCGGCGAACACCACGAGCATGACAACGCCGCACCTGATGAGCAGTGGACGATCTCGGATGGTTTCGCTCTCCTGCAGCGACATCACGTCAGCGACTCGTTCGGCACTGACAGCCGAAAAGCCGCGAAACATCAGCGTCGACACGGCGAGCACGGCAAGCAGCACGATAAGGACGATCGGGGCCATGTTCGCCAGGAACGCGTTGAAGGACAGGGCCTTACGGGCGCCGATGATGATGTTCGGCGGGTCGCCGACCAGTGTCGCCGCACCTCCGACGTTGGAGGCGAACACCTCGGCGATCAACATCGGTATCGGATTGATGTCCAGCGCATCGCAGACCAGCAAGGTGACCGGGGCGATCAGCAATACCGAAACGACGTTGGGCAGCACCGCCGAGGCGAACGCCATCACCAGCATCAGCAGCATCATGATCCGCAAGGGTGAGCCGTTGGCACGCTTGACGGCCCAGATCGCCATGTACTCGAAGACACCGGTCTGGCGCAGGATGCTGACGATCATCATCATCCCCAGCATCAGAAATATGACGTCCCAGTCGATTCCGTTGTCCTGGGAGTAGAACACGTCGGGAGAGTCCATCACTGGCAGGCAGGTCATGAGCCCGGCGCCCACCAGCGCGACCTTGGTCTGGTTGAAGCGCTCGCTAATGATGAATGCGTAGGCAACCACGAACACGGCGATCGCGTAGTACATCATGAGTGCGATTCCTCCGACGGCCTCGGTACGCCCGCAGCCTATAACGGAACCCTTCGATGTTTCTGTGAAGTCGTGTGCCGTGCTGCTAATACGTCCGGATGGTGAAATCTACAGGGCTGCTTGGTTAATGCCCGCAGTGAAGGCTGGAGGCGGCCGCCCGATCATTCTTGTAGTGCTGCGGCCAGTAGGCGTGACGCGGTGATCACGCCGTGCAACTTGCCGTTTTCGACGACGGCGACCAGCGGACTACGCACGCGCGCCATCAGCTCGGCCACCTCGATGATGGTGTCGTCGGCGTCGACCACCGGTACATACTGGCGTTGCTTGGGCAGCATGTCGCGGATCGTCCGGCTTTTCAGCTTCTCTGCTGCGTGGTCGGCCATCGATTCGGTGAACACGCCGGCCAGCCCTGGGTCTTCTTGCACGTAGCCGGGCACGATGAACCGGACGACCTGGGACGCCGGGAGGATCGCGTACGGTGTGTCGGACGTGTTGGTGACAACCACCAGTCCGTTCAGCCGGTGCTCGGCAAGCAAGCGGACCGCGTCCAGCGCGGGGGAGTCGATGTTGACGACCGGGAACTCCTCGACGATCTCCTCGGCGCGCACGCAGCCCATCATAAATTCCTCTGATGTTCCGGTGCAGGGGGGTGCCGTGCTGCGCTGCGGGCGGTGGCGCGGCGGACAAGCAGACCCTGGGTCAACCGCTCAGCTGCCTTGTGAAAACCTTTGGTGCGCTTGGCTAGTCGTCACGAATGGGGTGCTGATCGGCGAGGGTGACGAACACTGGGGCGGTCAGATCCATGACAGCAAGCTGGGCCCGGCTCCGGCGTGGATGGCGAACTTCACTGTGAATTGAGTTCGCGCAGTTGCTCATTGAGCGACCATTGACTTTAATCGCCGGTCAGGATTAGGTGAAGGCGAAGTAAACGAAGGGGCTAAATAGCCTGCGCAATGCGCGGGTACGGTCTATGCGGTGCGGGGCGCACTTTGCTCATTCAGCGCGGCGGCCAGCAGGCGTGACGCGGTGATCACGCCATGCAACTTGCCGTTTTCGACGACGGCGACCAGCGGACTTCGGAGGCGCGCCATCAGCTCGGCCACCTCGATGATGGTGTCGTCGGCGTCGGCCACCGGCAAGTGCTGGCGTTGCTTGGGCAGCACATCGCGGATCGTCTTATTGCCCAGCTTCTCCGCGGCATGGTCGGCCATCGATTCGGTCAACACCGCGGCCAACCCAGGGTCGTCTTGCACATAACCGGGCACGATGAACCGGACGACTTGAGAGGCCGGCAGCACGGCGTACGGCGTTTCGGACGTGTTGGTGACGACCACGAGCCCGTTCAGTCGGTGTTCGGCAAGCAAGCGGACGGCATCAAGCGCATTTGAGTCGATATTCACGACCGGGAACTTCTCGTCAAGATCCTTTGCCCGCACACCGACACAATACTTGCGTCGAGAAGCTTCGGTGACCGGGATCGCCGTCAGGATTTCATATCTTGTGCCGAGCTAGGCGAAGGCGAAGTAGCGCACCCACAGATAACCGACGGAAATGACGAACGAGACCCCGGTCACTATCACGCCCCTCTTGGTGAAGTCCCAGAAGGAGACGTGAGCGCCGGCGCGTTCGGCGAGTCCGACGATGACGATATTCGCGCTGGACCCGATGGGGGTGAGGTTGCCCCCGAGGATGGTGCCCAGTATCAGGGCCCACCACAGCACGTCGGTATTACCGGCGCCGTGCAGGGACGGGGCGAACTCGGCGACGATGGGCGTCATGGTGGCGGCGTAGGGAACGTTATTGACAAGGCCGCTGAACAAGAACGACACGCCCAGGATCAGCATTGTCGTCAGCCATAGGTTGTCGCCGGTCGCGTGGCTGGCCGCATGGGCCAAGTCACTGATGACGCCGGTCCGGACCAGGGCCCCGACCATGATGAACAGTCCCGCGAAGAAGAGCAGGGTCTCCCACTCGACACTGGAGAGGTAGAAGTCACGGCTCAGGCGGGAGATGATGATCAGGATGCCAGCGCCGGTCATCGCCACCAGTGACGGCTCCATGTGGATTTCATGGTGCGCGACGAATCCGGCAAACACCGCGACCAGCACGATCCCGCATTGGATCAGCAGCTTGCGATCACGGATCGCTTCGCCCTCGTCGAGCGCCATCACATCGGCGACGCGCTCCGGTTCGACGGTGTAAAAGCCCCGGAACAGGCTGGGCAACAGCGCTATCAGGGCGACGAGCACGATGATCACCGCTGGCGCCATGTTGGCCAGGAACGAAACGAAACTCAGGTGGGCTCCGGTGCCGATGATGATGCTGGTCGGATCACCGACCAGGGTCGCCGCGCCACCGATATCGGAGGCGAAGGACTCGGCGATGAGAAATGGCGCTGGACTGATCGCCAGCCGGTCGGCTACCAGCACGGTGACCGGTGCGATCAACAAGACCGTGGTGACGTTGTCCAGGAAGGCCGATCCGACTGTGGTGACCAGCACCAGCAGGATCATGATCCGCATGGGCGAGCCCTTGGCGCGTTTGGCCGACCAGATCGCTATGTATTCGAATACGCCGGTCTGGCGCACCACGCTGACGATGATCATCATCCCGAGGAGCAAGAAGATGACGTCCCAGTCGATCCCGGTGTCGCGTGAGTAGAAGACTTCATCGGAGTTGACCACCGGCAAGAAGAACACCGCCACCGCGCCGGCCAGCGCCACCATGGTCTTGTTGAACCGTTCAGTGGTGATCAATGCGTAGGCGATCACGAACACCGCGGAGGCGTAGATGGTGTGAATTGTGCTCATGCTCATAGGTGGTCCCGCCGTCGGGCACGCGCCTGGCTTGGCATGTGCGGCGAAGCGGCGCTCAAGATTTCAGCGCCGCGGCCAGCAGGCGTGACGCAAAGATCACGCCGTGCAATTTCTTGTCCTTGGTGACCGCGATCAATGGGGCTCGCCCCTGTACCATCTCCGCGGCGATCTTGGTGATGGTGGCACGCGCATCGACCGACGGAATGTCGCGCAGGTAATCGGGCAGCACGTCGCCGACCGTCTTACCCGCCAAATTCTGCATCGCCTGGTCGGCGGTCAGCTCGCCAAGGACGCCGGCCAGTGCCAGGCCGTCCTGCACATAGCGGGGCAGGATGAAGCGCAATAGCGCGAACGCGGGAAGCACTCCATACGGCTTCCCGGAGGTATCGGTGACCAGGAGTCCGGGCAGATGGTGCTCTGCGATCATGCGTGCAGCGTCGATTGCGTCTGAATCAATGCGCACGATGGGGAACTTCTCTTCGAGATCCTCTGCCCGCACACGGACACAATACTGAACCCGGCTGCTTTGCGTGACATGGTGGGCAAGCTAATTGAAGGCGAAGTAGCGCAACCACAGATAACCGACGGAAAGAACACACGAGACCACAGTCACCACCGCACCCCGTCGGGTGAAATCCGAAAACGACACGGGATGCCCTGCGCGTTGCGCGATCCCGACCGCGACGATATTCGCGCTGGCACCCACCGGGGTGAGGTTGCCACCGAGGACGGTGCCCAGTAGTAAGGCCCACCCACAACGCACCGGAGCTGTTGTCTCCGGGGCGGTGTGCGTCGGGCACGGTATCTCTGCAGGTCCGCGCGGTGGGCTGGCGGCTTGCGTACACTGGCGAAATGCTTGAACAAGTCCGTGAAGGACACACTGAGGATCAACATCGTCGCCGTCCAGGCATCGCCATGGGTTAGGTGGCTGGCCAGATCGGCCAATTCTTTGACGACGCCGGTCCGCACCAGCGCCCCGACCATAATGAACAGTCCCGCGAAGAACAGCAGCGACTCCCACTCGACGCTGGAGAGGTAGAACTCACGGCTCAGGCCGGACATCGCGACCAGGATGCCGGCGCCGGCCAACGCCACCAGTGAAGGCTCCGTGTGGATCTGTTTATGCGTGACGAATCCGGCGAACACTGCAACCAGGACGATTCCGCATTGGATCAGCAGCCGGGGATTGCGGATCGCCTCCCTCTCGTTCAGCAACATCGACCTCGGCGCCCGCGCGGGATCGACGGTGAAGAAGCCTGGAAACAGCCGGGGCAGCAGGATCAGCAGGACGGCGAGGACGATGAGCACCGCCGGCGCCATGTTGGCCGTGAACGTAATGAAGCTCAGGTGGGCTCCGGTGCCGATGATGATGCTGGTCGGGTCCCCGACCAGGGTCGCCGCGCCGGCGATGTTGGCGGCCAGCGCCTCGACGATGAGAAACGGTGCTGGGCTGATCTCAAGCCGATCGCACACCAGCAGGGTGACCGGTGCGATCAACATGCACCGTGGTCACGTTGTCCAAAATTGCCGTTCCGAGCGCAGTGACAAGTATCAGCAGGATCATGAGCCGCAGCGGGGAACCCTTGGCGCGCTTGGCCGACCAGATCGCCATGTATTCGAACAAGCCGGTCTGGCGGACCACGCTGACGATGATCATCATCCCGAGGAGCAGGAAGAGGACATCCCAGTTGACTCCGGTGTCGCGTGAGTAGAAGACCTCGTCGGAATTGATCTACCGGCAAGACGAACATTGCCGTCGCGCCGCCCAGCGCCACCAATGTCTGGTTGAAACGCTCCGTGGTGATCAACACGTAGGCGACCACGAACACCGTCGTCGCGTAGATGGCATGAAAGACGCTCATCGGCGTCTGCCGTGGGCACGCGTGCTCAACATGTGCGGCAGGGCCTGAGTTTGAGCGTACGATCTGCGCCGCTCTCACGAACTATGTCCGCCGCTCGGCGCGGTCGCGTCGACCGTGCAATCATCGTGCACTCCTGAATAGCCCCTAATAGCAGGGAAACCCGAATAGCACGAAAAAGACGCCGACCAGGCTTCCCGGCTCACCGGGGCATAACTTAGCAGGCTTACCTGGGCGCAGCTGTACGTCTCATTCAACATTCAGCTTCGGCTGCCGCCCGAGTATCTCCGCTGGTCGGCGCTGTCGGGTTGGCCGTCGTGCGTACACTGGCGAGATGCTTGAACAGATCCGTGGGCCCGCCGATCTGCAGCACCTCTCCCAGGCGGATCTGCGCGATCTGGCCGACGAGATCCGCGAGTTTCTGATCCACAAAGTCGCTGCCACCGGAGGCCACCTCGGCCCCAACCTCGGCGTCGTCGAACTGACGCTGGCGCTGCACCGGGTGTTCGATTCGCCGCACGACCCGATCATCTTCGACACCGGCCATCAGGCCTACGTGCACAAGATGCTGACCGGTCGCGCCGCCGACTTCGAGACGTTGCGCAAAAAGGGTGGCCTGTCGGGTTATCCGTCGCGTGCCGAGAGCGAGCACGACTGGGTCGAGTCCAGCCACGCCAGTGCGGCGCTGTCCTATGCCGACGGGCTGGCCAAGGCGTTCGAGCTGACCGGACACCGCAACCGGCACGTGGTGGCGGTGGTCGGCGACGGCGCGCTCACCGGCGGCATGTGCTGGGAGGCGCTGAACAACATCGCGGCGGCCCGCCGGCCGGTGGTGATCGTCGTCAACGACAACGGCCGCAGCTACGCGCCGACCTTCGGCGGTCTGGCCAACCACCTGGCCATGCTGCGGCTGCAGCCCGGCTACGAGCATCTGCTGGAGCGCGGCCGCAGCGCGATGCGCGGCATGCCGCTGGTCGGCGAAGTGGCCTACCACTTCATGCACAGCGTCAAAGCCGGCATCAAGGACGCGCTTTCGCCGCAGCTGCTGTTCACCGATCTCGGCCTGAAGTACGTCGGGCCGGTCGACGGCCACGACGAGCACGCGGTGGAGGCGGCGCTGCGCAGCGCCCGCGGATTCCACGCTCCGGTGATGGTGCACGTCGTCACCCGCAAGGGCATGGGCTACGGCCCGGCCGAGGCCGACGAGGCCGAGCAGATGCACTCCTGCGGGGTGATCGACCCGGTCGACCGGGCTGGCCACCAAGGTCGCGGGGCCGAGCTGGACGTCGACGTTCTCCGATTCGCTGATCGAGCATGCGGCCAAACGCCGCGACATCGTGGCGATCACCGCGGCGATGCCGGGCCCACCGGGCTGACGGCGTTCGGGCGAGCGCTTCCCGGACCGGTTGTTCGACGTCGGCATCGCCGAGCAGCACGCGATGACGTCGGCGGCCGGGCTGGCGATGGGCGGGATGCACCCGGTGGTCGCGATCTATTCGACGTTCCTCAACCGGGCGTTCGACCAGATCATGATGGATGTGGCGCTGCACAAGCTGCCCGTCACCATGGTGCTCGACCGCGCCGGCGTCACCGGCAATGACGGCGCCAGCCACAACGGCATGTGGGACATGTCGATGCTGGGCATCGTCCCCGGCATGCGGGTGGCCGCGCCCCGCGACGGCACCCGGCTGCGCGAGGAACTCGGCGAGGCGCTCGACATCAAGCGATGGGCCGACCGCCATCAGATTCCCGAAAGGTGATGTCGGCGAAGATATTCCGGCGTTGCAGCGGCGTTCCGGCGTCGACGTGCTCGCGCTGCCGGCCGACGGGCTGAGCGCCGACGTGCTGCTGGTGGCGGTCGGGCGCGTTCGCGTCGATGGCCCTGGCGGCGGCCGAGCGGCTGCGCAACCAGGGGATCGGCGTGACGGTGATCGACCCGCGGTGGGTGTTGCCGGTGCCCGACGCGGTGCCCGAGATTGGCGCTGGCGCACAAGCTGGTCGTCACCTTGGAAGACAACGGGGTGGCCGGCGGCGTCGGCTCGGCGGTGTCGGCTGCGTTGCGTGCCGCCGAGATCGATGTGCCGTGCCGCGATGTCGGACTGCCGCAACAGTTCTTCGATCACGCGTCGCGCGGTGAGGTGCTCGCCGAGCCGGGTCTGACCGACCAGGACGTGGCCCGGCGTATCACCGGCTGGGTTGCGGCGCTGTCCGGCGACTTCGCCGGTCCGGAGCAGTCCGCGATCAGCGAGGCAGCTGGACTGAGTCGGTTTCGGCGCCGGTCCGGGCGGCGGTTTCAACGCCGCGGCCAGTACGGGGACCACCAGTTCGCGCTGCCAAGCCGCGGGCCTGCCCGGCGCGCAGGAACCCGTCGGTGATGGCCACCGGTGCCGTTGCCACTCGTCGGCGGGCCTTCCCATTCCCAGCACAGCCGGCGCACCAGGTCGGGCGAGACCAGGTTCTCCGCCGGCACCGCACCTGCTCCGACAGTTCCCGCAGCGCGGCGCGGGCCGCTTCCAGCCGCGCGGCTGCCTCGCGGTCTGCGTCTGCCCCAGCGCGCCGGCGCAGGCGGTCCGATTGGGCGGCTCCGCGTCGTCCGCGGGACCAGGATTTTCCCGCGCAGACTCCAGTGCCGCCAACCACGTCGCCGCGCTGCGGCGCTGATTGCGTCCGCCGAATATCGGCAGGGCGACCAGTTCGTCGATGGTCTTCGGATCGGCGGTGGCGGCGTCGATGATCGCCGAATCGGGCAGGATGCGGCCCGGGCGCGATGTCGCGGCGTTGGGCGATCTCGTCGCGGGCGGTCCACAATTCGCGGACCGCGGCCAGCGCGCGCTGGTTGCGCACCCGGTGGATGCCGGACGTGCGTCGCCAGCGGTCCCGTCGGGTCGGTGGCGGGCGCCCGCGCCTCGATGTCCGCAGATAGTCGAATTCCTCTGCGGCCCAAGCTGTTTTGCCTTGCTCGGCCAGCACCGCCGCGATCGCGTCGCGCAGCTCGATGAGCACTTCCACGTCGAGGGCGGCGTAGTTGAGCCAGGCCGTCGGCAGTGGACGTTTGGACCAGTCCGCCGCGCCGTGGCCTTTGGCCAGCCCCAGGCCGAGCAGCCGCTGCGCCATGGCCGCCAGGTTGACTCGGTCGAAGCCGGCCAGCCGCCCGGCCAGCTCGGTGTCGTACAACGCCGGCGGCCGCATGCCGACCTCGGCCAGGCACGGCAGGTCCTGATCGGCGGCGTGCAGGATCCACTCGTCCTCGGCCGAGCACTTCGGCGACGGGCCGCAAGCACGGTCAGCGGGTCGCCGCCGTGGCTGACCGGGTCGATGAGCACGGTGCCGGCGCCGGCCCGGCGAATCTGAATCAGGTAGGCGCGGTTGGAGTAACGGAAGCCCGAGGCCCGCTCGGCGTCCACGGCGAACGGGCCGTGGCCGCCGGCCAGCAGCTCTGCGGCCGCGGCGATCTCGCGGGCGGTGGTGGACAGGTCGGGCACGCCGTCGGCGGGGTGCAGCAGCGGCGTGACGTCGGGCTCCGTGCTGTCCGGCGGATCGGTCTCCACGGCAGTCGGCTCGGAGCCATGTCAGACGCGGGACCGGGTACCCAGATCTGTCACCCCGACCGGCGGCAGCCCCGCGGCGTGCTCGAGCACCTCGCAGAACGCCTCGACGTGGGTACCGATGTCCGGGGTGAGTCGCCGTCCACGACGCGCGCAGCTCCAGCTGGTGGGCGCGCGGCGGTCCGGAGATGTCGCCGTAGCGCACCGAGCGTGGTGGCGGTGACCGTTCCGCCGAGCGCGGTGACGTGCTCGGCGCGCGAGTCCAGCGCTTCGACCAGCCAGCTCCACGCGACTTCCGGCAGCAGCGGGTCGATGGCCTCGCTGGAGTCCAGGTCGGCCTGGATGTAGGCGACCAGCCGCATGGTGCCGTCCCAGGCGTCGGCACCCTCCGGGTCGTAGAGCAGGATCAGCCGGCCGAACGCGTCACCGTCGGACCGCTCCGGAACGATTTCGAGCTCGGGGCGTTTGACCTCGGCGCCCAGCGCGTAGCTGTACGGCGCCAGACGCTGCGGCGGCCGGATGGGGCCCAGCTCGATCTCCGGCCGCACGCGTGGCACCGCTCATCGCCGCGACCGCTTCGCGGAACGGGACCGGTTCGGCTGTCGTCATGAGCGCCGCTCCTCCTCATCGCTTCCGCCCTAGCGCCGTTGCACGGCGAGTCACAGACTTCTGACGCTAGACCTATCCGCCGACCCGCGGAACAGGCGCGCCGTTTCTCGCCGGGCGGTGCAGGTCGGCGGACCGCGCTAGTCGGCGAGAAACGCGCCGGGCGCTTCTCGCGGTGAGCGGCCAGCCCTTCGCGCACGTCGGGGCCGCCGAAGCCGAGAAATTCCAGGCCGAGGGACGTTTCGAAGGCGGGTGCGAACATGCGGTACCAGTGGTTGAGGCTGTGCTTGGTGCAGCGGATCGCCGTCTTGCGCGCCTGCGGCCAGATTCGCCGCGATGCGGGTTGCGGTGGCGAGCACCTCGTCGTCGTCCACGCAGATCGAGACCAGCCCGATCCGCTCGGCTTCTTCGCCGGACAGCGGCTCGCAGGTGAGCAGGTAGTACTTGGCCTTGGCCATGCCGACCAGCAGCGGCCAGCAGATGGCGGCGTGATCGCCGGCGGCCACGCCCAGCTTGGTGTGGCCGTCGATGATCTTGGCCGTCCGCCCCGCCACCGAGATGTCGGCGAGCAGCGCCACCACCAGGCCGGCGCCGACGGCCGCGCCGTGAATCGCCGAGATCACCGGCTTGTCGAAGTTGACCATGTTGAGCACCAGGTCGCGGGCCTCGCGCATGATGCGCATGCCGGTCCTCGAACTCGCCGATCGTCTCGTCGATCAGGTCGAAGCTGCCGCCGGAGGAGAACGCCTTGCCTTCGCCGCGGACCAGGACGGCGCGCACGTCGGGGTCGCGACCGATCACCGGCCAGATGTCGGCGAGATCGCGGTGCATCTGCGGCCCGACCGAATTGAGCCCGGGCGCGTCGAGCACCAGGTGCAGTACTCCGTGTGTCGCCGCGTTCGATGCGCAGGCTGGGGAATTCGTCATAGTTGACTTGTGGATGGCGCACTGGCATACTGGATGTTACGCACGCTACCGGCGGCTTACCCACCCGTACGTCTGCTCCCTGACCCGTCGTACCGCTGGTCGTGGCAGCATTGAGCCTGATGAATGACCCGTCGCACGCTCCCTGAATCGCCGTACCTGGCCGCAGCCACCGGCCGCAAACCGCACCGGGTGCCGGTGTGGTTCATGCGGCAGGCCGGCCGTTCGCTGCCGGAATACCGCGCGCTGCGCACACAGCACAGCATGATGGCGGCCTGCTTCGACGCCGGAACTGATCGCCGAGATCACCCTGCAGCCGATACGCCGCCATGATGTCGACGCCGCGATCCTGTTCTCCGACATCGTGGTCCCGCTGCGCGGCGCCGGGGTCGACTTGGACATCGTCCCCGACGTCGGCCCGGTCATCGCCGCGCCGGTGCGCACCGCCGCCGATGTCGATGCCATGAAACCGCTTGACCCGCAAGCGTGTTCAGCCGGTATCGGATGCCGTCGTCGCTGCTCGTGCGCGCGCTGGGCGAGGTGCCGCTGATCGGGTTCGCCGGGGCGCCGTTCACGCTGGCGTCCTACCTGGTCGAGGGCGGCCCGAGCCGCAACCATGCCCGCACCAAGGCGATGATGCTGGCCGAACCGGACCTGCTGGCATGCGCTGATGGAAAAGCTGACCGACCTCACCATCGCGTTCCTGCGGGTCCAGACTCGACGCCGGGGTGGACGCGATTCAGGTGTTCGATTCGTGGGCGGGCGCGCTGTCGCTGGCCGACTACCGGCGATACGTGCTGCCGCACAGTTCGCGGGTTTTCGCCACGCTGGCCGACCGCGGCGTGCCGATGACGCATTTCGGGGTGGGCACCGCCGAACTGCTGGGCGCCATGTCGGACGGCAGGGGCGACGGTGGTCGGCGTCGACTGGCGGACCTCGCTGGCCGATGCCGCGGCCCGGGTCGAGACCGGGACGGCGTTGCAGGGCAACCTCGATCCGGCGGTGCTGCTGGCGGGCTGGAAGGCGGTCGAGCAGGCCGCGCGTGCGGTGGTCGACGACGGGCGCCGCGCCGTGGACGCCGGCGCGGCCGGGCACGTCTTCAACCTCGGTCACGGCGTGCTGCCGGAAACCGATCCCGGGTGTTCTCACCGATCTGGTGGCGCTGGTCCACTCGCTATGACGTCCGGCGCTCGTATTGTGTTGTCGGCGGCGGGATTTCGGGCCTGACCGCGGCCTATCGGTTACGGGTCGGCCCGTCGGTGACGACGCGAGCATCACGCTGTTCGATCCCGCCGACCGGCTCGGCGGCGTGCTGCGCACCGAGCAGGTCGGCGGAGCTCCGTGGACCTCGGCGCCGAGGCGTTCGTGGTGCGCCGCCCCGAGATGCCGGCGCTGCTGGCCGAATTGGGCCTGGCGAACCGCCAACGTCGGCACCACCGGGCGCGCGCCCGCTGATCTACAGCCGGCGATCGGCTGCACCCGCTACCGGCCGGACACGCTCACCGGCATTCCGTCGTCGGCGGAGTCGATGGCCGGTCTGGTCGAACGACGCCACCCTCGCCCGTATCGCAGCCGAGCCGAGTCGGCCGTTGCGCTGGCAGCCCGGCGCCGATCCGGCCGTGGCCGACCTGGTGGCAGACCGGTTCGGTGAGCAGGTGGTGGCCCGTTCGGTGGATCCGATGCTCGGCGGGGTCTACGCGGGATCGGCGGCGACGATCGGCTTGCGCTCGGCCGCGCCCACGTCTGGCGGCGGCTCTGGACGCGCGGCGCCGCCAGTCTCACCGACGCGGTCCGCCACGCGCTGCATCGAGTGTCACCGCGGGCCCGATCTTCGGCGCGGTGGGCGGCGGTTACGAGGTGCTGGTCGACGAACTGGTTCGTCGCAGCCGGCTCAATTGGGTGCAGGCGGCGGTGGCGGGATCGAAGCCGCGAACTCCGAGCAAGGCTGGACGCTGCGCGACGACGCTGGCGCCCAGTGGCGCGCCGACGCGGTGATCCTGGCCGTCCCGGCGGCACGTCTCGTCGGGCTGGTCGAGACCATCGCGCCGCGCACCGCCGCCGCGGCGGCCGCATCGTCAGCGCCTCCTCGGCGGTGGTGGCGCTGGCCGTGCCCCGCGGTATCCGGTTCCCGCAGAATTCCGGCGTGCTGGTGGCCAGCGGAGAACGGTTGCACGCCAAAGCAATTACGCTGTCGTCGCGAAAGTGGGGACGGCGGACCGACGTACGAGCTGCTGCGACTGTCGTTCGGGCGCTTCGGCGACGACGTCGCCGCATCAGCGCGTCCGACGACGAGCTGCTGGCGTGGGCGATCGAGACCTGGCCGACCGTTTTCGGGCTGACCGTCGACCCGGTGGACGTCCGCGTGCAGCGCTGGCCCGATGCGATGCCGCAGTACGGGCCCGGCCATCGCGACCTGGTCGCCGAGCTGCGCGCCGGCCTGCCGCCGACGCTGGCGGTGGCGGGCAGCTATCTCGACGGGATCGGTGTGCCGGCGTGCATCGGCGCGGCCGGCCGAGCGGTCACCGGCGCGATCCGGGCGGTCGAAAACCCCGTGGCACGATAGGTCTCATGGCCCGCTTGGACTACGACGCGCTCAACGCAACCGTTCGCTACCTGATGTTCTCGGTGTTCTCGGTTCGGCCCGGGGCACTTGGCGCAGAAGGGAGGCCCGCGGGGCCGTCATCGACGAAACCGCCACCTTCCTCAAGCAGCGGGAAGAGCGCGGCGTCGTGGTACGCGGCCTCTACGACGTCGCCGGCCTGCGGGCCGACGCCGACTTCATGATCTGGACGCACGCCGAACGCGTCGAAGCGCTGCAGGCCACCTACGAGGACTTCCGCCGCACCACCACGCTGGGCCGGGCGTGCACACCGGTGTGGAGCAGTGTGGCGCTGCACCGGCCGGCCGAGTTCAACAAGAGCCACATCCCGGCGTTTCTGGCCGGCGAGGAGCCGGGCGCCTACATCTGCGTCTATCCGTTCGTGCGGTCCTATGAGTGGTACCTGCTGCCCGACGAGGAGCGGCGCCGCATGCTCGCCGAACACGGCATGGCGGCCCGCGAGTACAAGGATGTCCGGGCCAATACCGTGCCGGCGTTCGCGCTCGGCGACTACGAATGGATCCTGGCGTTCGAGGCTCCCGAACTGCACCGCATCGTCGACCTGATGCGCGAACTGCGGGCCACCGACGCACGGCGGCACACCCGCGAGGAGACGCCGTTTTTCACCGGCCCGCGGGTGCCGGTCGAGCAGCTGGTGAATTCGCTGCCCTGACTCCGCACCGGAGGTGACGTATATGACAACGCAATTCGATCCCAGACGATCCGACCCGCTTCGAAGAGATGTACCGCGACGAGCGGGTCGCGCACGGCCTGCCGGCCGCCACACCGTGGGACATCGGCGGCCCGCAGCCGGTCGTGCAGCAACTGGTCGCGCTGGGCGCGATCAAAGGCGAGGTCCTCGACCCGGGCACCGGCCCGGGCCATCACGCCATCTACTACGCGTCAAAAGGCTACTCGGCCACCGGAATTGACGGTTCGCCGGCGCGATGGAGCGGGCCCGGGAGAACGCGCGCAAGGCCGGGGTGTCGGTGAACTTCCAGCTGGCTGACGCCACGAAGCTCGACGGTCTGGATGACCATTTCGACACCGTCGTGGACTGCGCGTTCTACCACACCTTTTCGACCGAGCCGGAGCTGCAGAGGTCCTATGCGCGGGCGCTGCACCGGGCCACCAAGCCGGGAGCGCGGCTGTACATGTTCGAGTTCGGCGTCGGCAATGTCAACGGCTTCAGATGCCGCGATCCTTGTCCGAGGACGACTTCCGGGAGGTGTTCCCCGACGCCGGCTGGGAGATCACCTATCTGGGGCCGACCACGTATCAGATCAACATGAGCGCGGAACTTTCGACCGGATGCTGGCGCGCAATCCCGATATGGCCGACCAGATCAAGCCGTTGGCCGATCGGTTCCGGACCATCGAACCGTGGCTGAGCAACGGTCGTGTGCACGCCCCGTTCTGGGAAGTGCACGCCACCCGGGTGGACTGATCGGCCGCGAGACTTAGACGGTTGCGATGTGCGCCCGGCAGCGGCGTCGCAACGATTTCAGTGCGGCGAAGGTCAGGACGCTCGGCCGGCACCAGGCGCAGTGAGATCGAGTTGATGCAGTAGCGCTGATCCGTGGGCGTCGGATAGCCCTCGCCGCTCGAAGACGTGGCCCAGATGGCTGTGGCAGTTGGCGCACAGCACCTCGATGCGCGTCTGGCCCAGCGAGTGGTCGGGGCGCAGGATCACTGCGTCGGAGTTCGCCGGGTCGAAGAATGACGGCCAGCCGCAATGGGATTCGAACTTCTCGGTGCTGCGGAACAGTTCGGCGCCGCAAGCGCGGCACTGGTACACGCCTTTGGTCTTGGTGTCGGTGTACTCACCGACGAACGGGCGCTCGGTTCCGGCGCGGCGCAGCACGTCGAACTCTTGCGGGTTGAGCCTTCGACGCCACTCGTCGTCGCTGAGTTGAAGCTTTGGCGTGGAGGAAGTCATGCCTCCACGCTAGCGCGAGGTTGCGGAGCCGTCACCCAGACCGGATCGATCCCGTCGTCCAGCCGGTTTTCGGCCTTGGCGTCGACGTAGCGGAAGTACAGCACGGTGAACACCACGATCAGCAGCAGCGACCAGCCGTAGGTGATCTTCAGGTACTCCAGCGGGCGGCCGACGTACATCCAGTTGAACAGCAGCCAGCGGTCCATGGTCAGGAATCCGTAGATGCCCAGCCACGCCGGCCAGTTGCGGATCACCGAATTGGGCAGCACCACCGTCATCAGGAACGGGAACAGCATCATCGAGTAGTAACCCTGGGCCAGCGACAGCACCAACCAGGACCACAGCAGCAGCACGCCCGACGATGTGGTGAACCAGAACAGCGGGTCGCGGGTGCGGTAGTAGCGATACAACAGCCATAAGCTGCCGATTGCCAACAGCGTGAACAGGATTCGCAGCAACGCGATCAGCCAGAACGGCAGGCCGAAGTACACCCCGTTGCCCTCGATCGAGCTGTTGAAGTAGTCGCGCACACCCAGGATGTAGGGCAGCGTCCGAGTGACGAAGTCCATCGGGCGGACCACCAGGGGCAGCGCGGCCGCGATTGATGACCAGCGGAACCGCGAAAGCCGGCACCAGCGCCCGCCACTGGCGGTTCAGCAGCGGCAGCAACAGCAGCGGCCCGAGCAGGGGTTTCAGCATCAGCGTCAACCCGATCGCGACCCCCGCCCACCATTGGCGGCTGTTGCCTGCCGTCCAGAAGCCACCGCAGGAACAACACCTCCGCCAGCAGGACGCAGCCATTGATGTTGGTGAAAACCAGTGTGTTGGTGACGGATTCGGTGCAGAACATCGCCAGCAGCAGGGCCGGGGCCGCCACCGAGTTAAGGCTGAACTTGAACATCCGCAACAGCAGGTATGCCGCTGCGACGATGGCGGCGCTGTTGATCGCGATGAACAGATACCGCGACTCCGCGAACGGCAGATAGCCGAACGGCGCCATGATCAGCGTGCCGCCGGGTGGATACAGGTAGTGCGGGTCGACGTAGTCGAAATGCTCGTTGTAGATGTCCCAGCCGTGCCGGAAGTTCAGCACCGCGCGGTAGACCGGTTTGAAATCGTCGGTGATGTTGCCGTTGGTGGTCACCACGACGGTGCGGTGGATGACCGCGAGGATCGCCACCGGCCACAGCACCGAGCGCAAGATGGTCGCGGTGCTCGGCGCGGCGGTGCGGGGGGCAAATATGGCCTGCGCCCAGTCGCGCAGACCGCCACGAGGGGAATCAACTGCCGTCACGAGCGCACCCTATACGGGCCGAAGGATCAGGCAGGACAGTAGGTGTCGGTGGCGGGCAAGTTGCCGCTGTCGAGGTAGCCGACCAGCGGGGGGACCGCGCACGACGAATAGACGCTCGCGCCGTGGCCGATGCCTTGCCACATCACCCGTTTGCTGGCCGCGGTCGCGTTGATGATGGTGGCGGCGGTGGCCGAGACGCCTTCCTCCCCGACGATCGGGTCGCTCTGCACGCCCATCAGCAGCACGTTGACCTTGAGAATCTTCGGTGGTTGCGGCGGCTGGCGTGCTCGGCCACGAGACGCACTTGACCAGGTTGAGCGCGCCGACGGTGCCGAACTCGGGGTAGAGCTTGGCCCACGCCACCACCAACTCGCGGATACGGTCGGGCGTGGGCCGGTTCACCGCGTCGCTGCAGGAGTTGACGAATTGTCCGTCGGTGCCGGTGGTGGCCTGTGCCCGGTTGATCAGGCTGGTCAGCAGGTTGGTGTCACCGGAACGGGCGCTGTTCAGCGCGGTGGCCAAGTCGTTGGTGGTGCCGACCCGGTCACCGGTCGGGAAACCCAGCGCGATGTTGATGGCTCTGGCGATGGAGGCCACCGACGCACCCGCCGGGCCGTGGCCGGCGCGGGCGTCGGCCAGCATCGAGCGCACGGCGCCTTTCGGGTCGGGGCCCAGCGGGCAGTTCACCGCCGCGCATTGGGCGGCGAACGCGTCCAGCGCCGCCTCCTGACCCTTGACCTTCTGCTCGGCCGCGGCTTCGGCGCCCACGCCGAGCGCCACCGGCGAGTCGAGCACCAGCCTGGCGACCTTGTCCGGGTGCGCGCTGGCGTAAGACAGCGCCACCTGGGCGCCGTTTCCGATGCCGATCAGCGCCAGCGCGGGTACGTCCCAGGTGCTGCGCAGACGTTCGATATCGGTGGCGGCGTGGGCGTTGTCGTAGGCGGAGTCACCGGGCGCGATGGTGTCGGTGCAGCTGGTGGTGGCGTTCTGCACGATGTTGGCGAGATTGGCGACGGGATCGTTGCCCGACTGGAACTGCGCCTGGTCGTGGATCTCCTGGCGATCGAACTGGTCGAGGCAGTCGACCGGGCTCGATGAGCCCATGCCGCGCCGGTCGATGGCCACGATGGGGTGTTTTTGCAGCACGTCGGCGCCGGCGCGGCCCAGCCACACCGGCAGTTGCAGCGACGACGGCAGGTCCGAACCGGTGGTGAAGACCAGCGGGCCGGCATCGGCGGGCGTCTGGGGCGAGCGAGCGCGCATCACACCGATGCTCAGCGTCCCGGCAGCGCCGTTGACCGGGTCCAGATCGGCGTCGTAGCTTGCGCATTCCAGCTTGACGCCCACCGGCGCGGGAACCGCGGCTTCGCCGAAACCCCGCGATGTGCAGTCGTGCCACGCCAACTCGTTCTTCGGCTTGGCAATCGGCGGCGGGGCATTGGGCGCCGTTGTCTTCGTTGCCTTTCCCTGCGGCCGGGCGCCGGCGTTGGTGGCGAAACGCGGGTTGGCGGCCAGTCCAGGTGCGCAGCCGGCCAGCAATGCGGTCACCACGATCAGCGACGTGGTGAATACGGCGCGCCGGCTCATGCCGACCACAGTAGCCATTGGTTGATCGATCAGACGTCTCGCACGTAGCGCGTGTACAGGTAGCCATCGTCGTCGGCAAGGACGTGGGCCCGCCGCATCCCGGTCAGCACCTGCTCCGGGCCGGTGGCGATGCGGCCGGCCTGGCCGCCGACCAGGGTCGGCGCGATCGTCAGGCACAGTTCGTCCAGCAGGCCGTGTTCGACGAATGAGCTGAACAGCATCGGACCGCCCTCGGTCAACACCCGCGGCACGCCGCGTTCGGCCAGCACCGCGAGCACCGCGGCGCAGTCGACCTGGGCCGGGTCGTTGATCGAACAGTCGACCACGTCAGCCAGGCCGGCCAGCGTGCGCCGGGTCTGGTCGGCCGCCGCCGCGCAGGTGCACACCATCGGTGGCACCTCGGTGCGGGTGAACACCGGCAAATCCCGTTCCAGATGGCCGGATCTGGTGACGATCGCCAACGGCGGGACTTCGCTTTGCCCGCGAGCCTGCCGGCGCTGTCGCTGGGCGACGGTTGGGCGTGCGCCGGAATAACCCTCGGCCCGCACCGTGCCCGCGCCGACCAGGATCACGTCGGCGACTTCGCGCAGCACGTTGAACACCGCCCGGTCGCCGGGCCCGCCCAGCTGGCCGGATTTGCCGCCGAAGGTCGCACCACCGTCGAGGCTGGCGATGAAGTTCGCGCGCAGCCACACGCCGTCGTGCTCGGTGGGGTAGCCGTACAGATCGCGCAGTTCGGCGGCGTCGAGGTCGCGGGTGGAGCCAAGCAGCCGCAACTGCAACCCACCGGCAGCGTCAGCCATGCCGATGATTGCAGCACGTGGGTAGGGTGCCTGCATGCGCGGGGTTGCTGGTTTGGTCGACCGGCGGCCCACCGTCTCACCGGAACGGCTGATCGCTCAGCTGACGGCGCCGCCGAGCGCGGCCGTCAACGCTTAGGCGCGTCCGACGGCCGGACCATGACGTAGTCGCTCTCGGTGTGAGCGCCCAACCGGAAGCTCCGCGTCCCGTTGACGGTAAAACCGCACCTCTTGTAAAACTGTTGAGCGCGTTCGTTTTTCTGATTGACACCGAGCCATACGCAGCCGGCATCCCAGTCGGCGGCGGCCGCGAGCGCGGCGTCCATCAACGCCGTCGCCACGCCCGCGCCGTGGTGTGCTGCCAACACGTACATCTTCGAGATCTCGGCGGCCGGCCGAATGTCCACCGCCCGCTGCACCTCGGGATCGTCGCCGACGCCGCTGATCAGCATGGCGTAACCAATGATTCGGCCGTCGCGGCCGGCGGTGAAGATACGCCGCTGCGGGTCGGCGAGATACTCGGCGAAGCGCGTATCGGACAGGTTGGCGTCGATGAACGACGCCACGTCCGCGACAGCGACCGACGGGGGACAGGCCAGCGGAAAAGTGCGCGCCGCGACTGCGGCCAATTCAGCAGCGTCGACGGGACTGGCTGCGGCGATCCGGACTACAGGTTCCACTGCGCGAGGTGATAACCCGTCTTCTTGTCCAGCAGAACAACATTGGCGACCGGGTCGCGGTAGGCCTCCCAGTACACCCCGCCGCGAACGATCGAGCCGGCCGGCGCATTGGCCAACGCTGCATCCAGCGCATCGGGAGCATCGGACGCGCGGGACTTGTACGCGTCGCCGAACGGGGTGACCCCGTCGAAGGTGAAATCGGTGAGCATCTGATACGGGGTGGGCACCCGAACCGCGTGGATCGCCACGTCGGCGCGCATGACCGCGCTGTTCGGGAAACTCTTGACGGGGATACCGACGCGGTTGTAGCCGAATCCCGGCGGCGGGTCGACGGGTTGCACGCTGCTGACGGTGATGTCGGCGATCATCTTTCCGGTGTCGACCCGCAACGTGTCGCCGAGATGGCCGATCGGTGCGTCGCCGGCCGACGCGCGGGGTACCGCGATCAGCGTGGCCGCGACGACGGTAATCACGACAACCAGATAGCGGCGCATCTTTCCTCCTCGACGACCATCGCATGATGGCACACTGCGGGGCTCACGTCGTCGGGTTGTCCAACCCTCAGCTTTTCTTGTCGGCCGTCATCGACTCGAGCATGGCGGCCAGATCGGTCTCGACGCGGTCCTTGTCGACGCCGGCCTGATGCAGCCAACCGCTGCCGTCTTCGAGTTCGAGCAGGGCAAGCAGAATATGCTCGGTGCCAATGTAGTTGTGGCCCAACCTAAGTGCTTCGCGAAAGGTCAGCTCGAGCACTTTGCGGGCCGTGCCGCTGAAGGGGATCAGCGCCGGCATCTTGTCCGCGGCCGGCGGCAGTGTGATCGAGTCCCGCAGCGATTCGGGATCGACGCGTTGGGCTCGCAGCAGTTTGGTGACCAGTGCTTCGGGGTCGTTCAACACCCCAAGGATCAGGTGGTCCGGGGTGATCTCGTTGTTGCCGGCCTCGTGTGCGGCGTTCTGGGCGGCGACCACGGCGTTGCGGGCCCGGGGAGTGAACCGCTCGAAGCCTCCGTTCGGGTCGAGCGTGGTGGTCTCGGCGCGCAACACGAAGCGCTTCTGCGCAGCCTGCTTGGTCACGCCCATGCTCTTGCCGATATCGGTCCAGGAGGCCCCTGACCGGCGGGCCTGATCGACGAAATGCCCGATCAGGTGGTCGGCGACTTCACCGAGATGCTCGGCTGCCAGCACCGCGTCGCTGAGTTGGTCCAGCACGTCGGCGTGCACCTTTTTGATGGCGGTGATCAACTCGTCGAGTCGAACCGGGTGAGATTGAACCATGTCGTCAACTCTAGGTTGACGGGCTTACATTCGTCAACTGCAAGTTGACGCACGACGTGTGGGGTCAGCCCTTCGCATAGCCGCGCCGGACCGTGCGATCCAAGATGCCCAGCGACGCGCGGAGTGCAGCTTCGGAGATGACCGGGAAAATGCCGGCTTCCCGCCACTTCTCGTCGATCTGTGACCAGTCGTAGAACGACGTGACGACGGTGCCCTCGTTCTGCTCGTCGGGCTCGAGCCGATAGCCGTAGACATGGCCGATCTGAGGTCGGATCTGGCCCAGGACCGTCCACGAAATCAGCTGGTCCTGCTCGAATTCGCGGATGGTGACGGTCACGTCGTATTTGCCGAAGTCCGGAAAGTCGTTGAGGGACTCGCGATCCATGTGGACGACGAAGCTGTCGCCCGCGGCGGCAACGGAAGCTCCTTCGGCGTCCTGCAACATTCCGGATGAGTCGATGGCGACGTGACCCTGCGGATCGCAGAGAACGGCGAAGATATCGCCTACCGGTGCGGGGATCGTGCGCTGGACTTCGATTCTGTCGGCCATTCGGTAAATCTTGACAGCACGATTGCGTCGATGTGGCGGTTCGGTAGCCGCGACAAAGATGTCGGCGTGCGCGACGATGGACAGATGAGACGTCCGCTGACGTTGCTGGCCGCTGCCGCCGCGTTGTGCGTGGCCGCGACCGCGCCGGCGAACCCCGGCCGCGCTGATCCGGGTCTCGACGCGAGCTTTCTCGATGCGCTCGTCAAGGCGGGCATCACCGTCAAAAGCGAAGCGGGCGCCGTCAAGGCGGGTAAGGCGGCGTGCGGAATGATGGCGCAAGGTCGGCCGCAACTCGATGTCGTCGAGCTCGTGACGAGGCAGAATCCGGGCTTGGACACGACCAGGGCGGCCCAGTTCACCGCGATCGCGGCGAGCGCCTACTGCCCGCAGTACCTCCAACACGCCGGTAACAACGGTGCGGTGACGACCACCGCACCCAACAACGCGCACCCAACAACGCACCCAACAACGGTTAGACGTTGCGCCATATTGGGGCGGTGAGACGTCTCCTGGTGGTGGTTGGCATCGCCTCGTCACTGGGCAGTGCGATACCGGCGCATGCCGACCCGAATGTCGACGCGAGCTTTGTCGACGCGCTGACCAAAGCCGGCATCACCTTCAGCGATTCCAACAGCGCTGTCAGCGCCGGCAAATCCGCGTGTGGGCTATTGGATCAGGGTAAGCCCGAACTTGACGTCATTGCGCTTGTGACGCAACAGAATCCGGGAATCAGCACGACCAGTGCCGCCAAATTCACTGCGATCGCCACGAGCGCTTACTGTCCGCAGTATCTGCATCGCGCGACCGACAGCGACGGCAGCCCGCCGTCACCTCCCGGGAACGGGGTGGGAGTATCGGGCGGTCAGTAATAGGTCGACGGCTGCCGGGGGTCAGTTGTGAAAGTCGGTTTGGCGGCGCAGGCGCTGCCCATGCGCTTCTCGCCCATGGCGGTGACGCGAAGTAGCTACCTGTCGGCGGTTGCCAGCCGAGCGGATTCGTTCTGGCTGGCCGATCATTTGAACTCGTTGTTTCCGCGTTCGATGGCCAAGCCGAAATACATCGGCGCGGCACGACTGACGCCGAAGGTCGATGCAAACCTCGAGCCTTGGACCGTGCTCGGGCATCTGGCTGCCCGAAATCGATTGGGGCGGATGCGACTTGGAATCGGGGTGACCGATACCGGTCGGCGCAATCCCGCGGTCACCGCTCAAGCGGCCGCGACCCTGCACCTGCTCACGCGCGGACGGGCGATCTTGGGCATCGGCACCGGCGAGCGTGAAGGCAACGAACCGTATGGCGTGGACTGGTCCACACCTGTGGCACGGTTCGAGGAGGCGCTGGCGACAATCCGGGCGCTGTGGAACTCCGGCGGAGAGCTTGTCACTCGTGACTCGCCGTTCTTCCCGTTGCGTGATGCGGTCTTCGATTTGTGGCCGTATCGCGGCAAATGGCCTGAGATTTGGATCGCCTCGCATGGGCCCAGAATGTTGCGCGCCACCGGCCGATACGCCGACGCATGGTTTCCGGCAGCGGTGTTTTCGCCGAAGGATTACGCCCGCGGATTTGAGGCGGTTCGCGCCGCGGCATCGGACGCGGGACGAAATCCTCTTGGCATTACCGGCGCGATCCTGTTCTTCACCGTGACGGGCCGCAATCGGCAAGAGATCGACGACGCGCTGGAATCAACCGCAATGAAAACGTTCGCCTTGAACGCCCCCGCGGAATTGTGGAAACATCACGGCGTTTCACATCCGCTCGGCGACACCTTCACCGGCTCCCAGGACATCATCCCGCAGGTCTTCGACGAGGAGAGCGTGTTGAAGTACACCGCCAACGTGCCGCTGTCGTTGCTCAAAGACGCGTGTCTGCAAGGCACGCACGACGAGATTGTCGATCAGCTTGCGGAATGGCGAGATCACGGACTGAGCTATCCGGTCCTGCTGAACTTGAGCACATTGCAGCCGAGCCTTCGTCGGGGCCTTGCCGCCGGTAACCCGTTTGCCAAAGTTCTGCGCGGCGTACGGAAGCTGTGACGCGGGCGATTGCTGGTAATTCGAATAGCGTTGTCAGACAACAAGTCCGATATCTTGCGGGCGAAACTGTTCCGCTATCGGATGGCTACATCCTGACCCAGACCCACTGTTGGGAACCTTCGTCCCAATTTGCGTGCATTCCCTGCGCCCACGGCGGAGGGGGAGGCGGCGGCGGGACGTCGACGGGTGCGTACGGCGGTGCGTAGGCCGGCCGGACGACGTACCAGTCCGGTACCCCCGGTTGCGGATGGCACTCACCGGTCCAGACGTTGCGCGCCCAGGCGGGGTCGCACGTGGGCTTGGCTGAGCTGACCGCCGATGTCGCGACCGCCGCAGCAGCCAGCGGAATGGACGCCACCGCGCTAGCGATGGCCAGACGGCCAAGAAACCCTGTCATTGCAGGCCTCCCTGTGGATAGCGGTGCGCGACTTCGGCGCGCTCCAGCTTATGTGTTCAATGCACGCCGCAAACGACAATCTGGCCGCCGTCGTGAAATGGGTCACGATCGCTGCCGATCGGGCAGACGCCGGGGTAACTCGCTGTTGGTAGACGATAACGGCCACTAAATCAGACGGTGACCTCGACACTCGCGAGGCTGACATGAGGCAGACCACCACCCGAGGACGCAGCGTCATCCGTTGGTCGATCTTTGCGGCCGGGGCCGCGATGGTCGCCGCATTGACGCTCCCCGCACCCGCGGAGGCCGCCAGCATCGACTCCCGTTTCGACATCTGCGCGGCGCTCCGGAACGGCACCAGCCTCGCCGCGATCGAAGCCACCCTTGAGGCCCGCGGTTACAACGCGACAAATGCGGGCGTCCTCACCGGGACGACGATTCGTCAGCACTGCCCGGACCAGGCCGGCAACGCGATGGCGCAAGCGCAGAACGCGAGCGCGTAGGCCCAGCTGACGCCCTGCCCCGGGCATGTCCATGGCGGCGGTAGCTACCTCACAGCGACGGGATTTCGCGCACCTTCATCTCGAGATAAGCGCGGATGGCGGGCGGCTCGGCCCTAACCGTGTGCGGTGGTAGTTCAGCGTCGGCGCGGTGTTCGATGAGGTAGTCGCGGTCACCAACTGTCAGCGAGCTCGAATTCCACCATTTGTCGAGCTTCTCGCGTACACGGCTTAGCTGGCTTGCTACCGGTTCGGACAGCCTCCAGCGGTCCGAAGCCCCGCGCAGGTGCATGACTACGGCGTACCGACCCACGATGGCGGCGAGGTGGCCGGCAACCTCACCTGAGATTGTTCGACGCGGGTACTTCATCAGCGCGACCTGGTCGTTTATCGCCAGCTCGCGTAGCCACGAGACGCTGACAGCCTCCGCAGATCCGCCGATCACCACCGAACCCTAGAGCCGAAATTGCAGTTCGGATAGGCAATTACCACTCCTGAATTGGTATCGCCCGCCACGGAGGGAGCGTGGCGGGCCGGCCAGCTAGTTCAGACGCCAGCTGAGATCGCCGGTTCCCAGGTCAGAACCGAGGGGGCCGCGGGAGGGTTTACGGTTCGTTCAAGCGATCAATCGCTTGGGCCAGGGTCCTTTTGGTCCGCTCGAAAAAGCCCAGCGTTTGCACGCCCATAGGCCCCGTCACGCGAAGGCGAACATTCAACTCCTTGAAGCGCCGGTAGCGCATGATCCCCAGTTCGATGCTTTGGGGATCAGAGCCCGAGTCGCTACTCGCTGTGTAGGTAACGGAGATCGATGCGGGGATCTCCACGCGATCGAGGCAATCACGAAGATCAGCCCCGGCCACGGCGCCCTGGTCCGCCGGGTGGCCGACGGAGTAGTCGCTCTTCGTGGCGGGTGACCCGAGCAACCCGGCACACTGCGCGACCACGGGTTCGAGGGTGTTCCACGCGGCGACCACGTCGGTACCCTCGATCTCCAATTCGGCCAGGTGACTGGTGCTTGTCACGGCGTGATCGCCTCCTTCACGCAGCAGCATAGAGAGAACGGGGGCGAGCTGATCGCTTATTCAGACGTGGACTACGGCGTCCGGTTCCGCGGGCCGCGATCAAAGCCGATCCTGCCTCTCTGCCCCAACACCGATTTGCTCAACATGTGTGTTATAGGGCCGTCGGGTTGGGTAACCCGTAGTGCGAGATGGTGTCCACTCCGGGCGCCGCTAGGCAGGAGCTGCAATGGTCGGATCAATTATCCTCGCCCTCGTCGTCGGCGCGATCATCGGTGTGGTGGCGCGTCTTGTTATGCCGGGTAAACAAGACATCGGCATGCTCACCACGGTTCTGATCGGCGCCCTAGGTGGCCTAATCGGCTCAGCGGCGGCTAGCCAATTTGGGTATCACAATGCAAATGGCGGAGTCGCCTGGATTCCGTTTTTCATTGGAGTCGCGGCCGCCATCGTGCTCATCGCGATCTACGAATCCGTGGTGGGCCGGCGTACCCGTACCGGCCTCATGGGTCGGCGTGGTGGCACCGGGTTGATGAGTCGGCGCACACGTACCAGGTTGCCGTTCTTCAGATAACCAATTGTGGTGCGCGATACTGGGATTGAACCAGTGACCTCTTCCGTGTCAGGGAAGCGCTCTCCCGCTGAGCTAATCGCGCCGGGGAAATAAATCTGGAGGTGGAGACGGGAATCGAACCCGTGTGCACGGCTTTGCAGGCCGTTGCCTCACCACTCGGCCACTCCACCGCTGGGATTGATGCCATTTGCACCTTCGAGCGGATGACGGGATTCGAACCCGCGACCCTCACCTTGGCAAGGTGATGCGCTACCAACTGCGCTACATCCGCGCGCAACGGACGAGATCGTCGCCCGGTGCGAAGCACGACGATAGTCCACCCGAGCGGGACGGCACAAATTTCTCTGCATCGACACGCGCGCCGATGTTTAACCTCGGGCAGCACGTTCTGCCGGTTGGGCCGCGCGTGCTAATCTTCGACGTCGTTTCGCCTGCGGAATCGGTCTCGTAGCTCAGTGGAAGAGCGCCCGCCTCACACGCGGGAGGTCGCTGGTTCGAACCCAGCCGGGACCACTCACGTTGTGGCAGTTAGAGTATGGTTTTTGGTGCTGCGATACAAGCCTGGTGTTATGCCGGTGTTATCCGGTTCGGCTAGGCGCGGGCTCCCGGCGGCCACTCGTGGGGTGTCACGTTCGCAGGTTTGGTCGACAGGTCACCGTCCCAATCGAACGTCGGTGCAGGCGGGCCCCACTGTCGAGGAGTTTCGAAGGCTATTGCTCCGCCACCGAAGTCGGTCGCTGCGAACGAGGCATGGTCGGAGAACGCCGCTCCGTCGAACCGGGTGTTGCCGGAGAACGTCGCCCCGTCGAACCAGACGCGGCTGGAGAACCTCGTTCTGTACGGTGAACCGCAATCACACCGGCCAGTCACCGCCTCAGCAGGGATCGCCGTCCGGCGTCCAGTACCGAGTCCCGTCGGGCGCGATGCAAGGACGCCTGTAACGGCCGGCACATGATGTGGCGCTGCTGGTGCGGCAAGTCGATCTATGCCCCGCAGCCGGGGCCGCATTGCCGGCTCCGTGACAAGGGCCGGTGTCGATGCGGGAGGACGAACAGCGCCGCTAGTCCGGTGCCTCAGAGCGTTTCTCCGAATTTTCGGTGATCTTGGGCGTGGCTCGGTTAGTCTCTGCTCGGCTCCGGTCGGCACGGGGACGTTCTTGGGTCAGGTCAACATCCCACGGGGGGAACAAGAATGGTGATGAAGCGCGGGGTTCGTTCGGATCGTCAGTCATGCACGGTTGGCGCGGGGCGCTGTGCGGCTGTAGTGGTGGGCGCTGGCGCGGCTGTGGGCGCGTTTCTGGTGAGCGGAATCACCTCGTCTGTCACGGCGCCTCAGGCGCACGCCGATTTTGAGGACGTGGTTGTCCAACCCATCGTTGACGCCATCGACCATGCCGTCAGCCTGGCGGATCCGGGTTTGTTGTCTGCCGGTGTCGATCCGGGGATCGCCGCTGACAGCCTCGGATCGCCGGCCGCCGCTGCGGCTTCGGATCCTACGATCGCCTTTCTTCCTCTGAAAGAGCCTGCCGTCGATCTACTGATAGACGTATCTGCCGGCGGACCGTCGGTACCGGTGATCGTGGATACCGGATCGTCCGGTCTCGTTCTTCCCTGGCAGGACGTGTCCCCATGGCAAGAGGCAGCAGCCTTGCTGAACCATCCAGAGTTTGTCTCCGGCACGTACGCCGGAGGCGCTGAAGGCGAAATACATTACTCGGGCCTGGAGGTACCGACGACGGTAACACTCGGCGATGCGGGCAACCAGGTCACCACCGGACAGACCAACGTTATCGCCGCGTTCTCCAGCTGGGACGACGCAAAGCCAACGTGGTGGGAGCAACTCTTAAACATCAAGCACCTCATCAGCCTGCAAGACGCCTTCAGTTCCACCAGCGGCGGCAGCGCGGTCGGTGTCTTAGGTCTTGGACCCAACGCGCCGGGACCTGGCCCCATCGTGACCACAGCGCTACCTGGCGAGCTCAGGGATGGCGAACTAATTAGCGTTTATCCTGACCACGCATCTATGAGCTTCGGCTCCGCCGAGAACTTGGACATCGGCGGCGGGAATTACAGTTCGGGAGCGCCTCTGACCGACGTGCTGGTCCAGATCGACGGTGGTCCGATGACTCTCGTGCAGGCGACATTCGACTCAGGTGGGGGCAACGGAGATATTCCCTCGTCCCTACTTGCGGCCAACGAAACAAGCAACGGCTACCTGTTACCGGGAACAGAAGTGTCGGTCTACAACACCAATGACCAGCTCCTGTACTCGTACACCACCGACGCCAGTGACCTACCACGCGTGACGTCAGACA
Organism: uncultured Actinomycetota bacterium; assembly: GCA_963815995.1. Classification (GTDB taxonomy): domain Bacteria; phylum Actinomycetota; class Actinomycetes; order Mycobacteriales; family Mycobacteriaceae; genus Mycobacterium. The sequence goes on along the minus strand of CAWFIR010000011.1, from coordinate 48,417 downwards.
ACACCATGAACACTGGGCTCGCTCCGTTTTACTTCGCGCAAGGCAATAACCATGGGGTCTACATCGGCAACAGTGGAACCCTCGGGATCGGGAGCGCGGACGGGTTTCTGATCGCAAGCTAAGACTATGACTCCCCTGCTTTCGTGAGGCCCCTACGGGGGTGACGCGGAAGGATTGGGGATGCCTGGCCCCGTTAAAACGCGCCACCCCCGCAGGAGGTTTGCCTGGGAGCCGGTGCCCATGCAGGGAAAGGGAACCCAACTTCACCGGCCCCCAGGACGTTTGGTTACGACGCAGGGAAGATGTAGGCGAGTGATCCCGTGCACCACCGCCGCCGTACGTCCAGCACGGTTTCTACGACCGGGGTGGCCCGCAGTGGGGTGGCCCCAGGGACGCTCCGCACGGATTCAGCGCGCCGGACCACGGCGCGCCTCCACCGCCGCCGCAACACGGCTTCGGGTGGAACGATGGGCCTCCGCCTGGAGGTCCGCCGCCTAACTGGGACGGCCCACCGCCTCCCGGCGGTTGGAACGGGCCGCCACCTCCTGGCGGCTGGAACCGTCGATGGGACGGGCCGCCTCGCGACATCGGTTTTGCACAGGCCGATTTCGGGCCGTTTGCCTACGGCGGCTTCAATGCCATACCGGTCTTCAACCCGCTTTTCGGTGGCTGGGGCTTCTGGTTCTTCGGCAACTGATACCGCTGTACTGACCTGACCGCACGATCACCCGACTGACCTCTCGTCTTCAACGGCCTACTACGAAGGCGAGAGGTCAGTCGTCTTTGGCGGGCTCCAGGAGACGGCCCCGAGACGCCGTGGCGCGGTCGGCAAAGGATGCATGCAGCGAGATTCCGGTGCAAGAATGTCCGGCGTGGCTATGTACCAAGGCAGGGCGCTAGCAGATGTCAGTCTCACCGGACGCGAGTTAGGGGTGGCGCTCGAATTATTCATTTCCCGACGTGATCCGAGCCTGGAGAACATTCAGATCAAGCGCGCGACCCCAACGGGCGACGTCGACACGCGGATGCAGCCCCACAAGCGATGGTATGAGGTCCTCTTCGAGGTCGACGACAACCCCGAAGAGGACGAAGACGATGACGACGACGACACCTTTGAGGCACGGAAAAAGGCGGCGGCCAAGGCGAAGGCAGCAGAAAAAGCACGAGTAAAGGATTGGACGGGGCGTAAGCAGGGCGTGTTCCCAGCTAGCGAAAGATGGCCGGAAGCCAATCAGTGACGCGGATCGGTATTCGTCGCCGATGATGTAAGGCAGCAGACCGAGAGGAGCGGCGCTGGTGGCTGACGTGTCGGTAGTGGATCGAGCACGTGGGATGCGCGACCTGGTCTCTGCCGAGGCTGCGGAGTCCGAACGCTTGCGAACGCTCTCGCCGGCGATCGTCGACGAGATGTGGGCCTCTGGCCTGATGGTGTCGTTCAACCCGAAGGCGGCCGGCGGAGTCGAGCCGTCCTTCCAGGAGATGATCGACACCTGGACCGAAATGGCATGGCAGGATGGCTCTTTCGGCTGGATCGGGATCGCCAACCTGCCGTCGACGTTCGCGGCCGCCACTTATCTTCCCGACGAGGGCTTCGACGAGATATTCACCCGGAACGACAGCCGCATCACCATCGGCGGTCAGTACTTTCCCAACGGCCAGGGAGCAGCAGTCGACGGTGGCTACCGGTTGAACGGTGCGTGGAGTTTCGGCTCCGGCACCGGACACTCGGCCTACATAGGCGCCGGCTTCTTCCCGATGGACAACGGTGAAATGCGCTGGGTCAGTGAGGGCATTCCCGACATGCGGGTCGCTTTCCTGCCTCGCGAGGAGGTCAACTTCACCGACGGATGGCATGTCCAGGGGCTCAAGGGCACCGGCTCGTACGACTACAACGTCGCCGACGTGTTTGTACCGGAATACCGAACCATGCCGCTGTTCGCCCGAGAGCCTTTCCGCGGCAGCTCGGCGGCCAGTCGGATGGGCTTGATGCCCATCACCGCCGCCGGCCACGCGTCGTTCGCGCTGGGGGTCGCCAAGAGCATGCTCGACGATGTCGAGGAACTCGCGGCCACCAAGGTGCGGATGAGCGATATGGCCACGCTGGCCAGCCGTCAGACCTTCCAGAAGGGTCTCGCTCACCACGTCGCAGCCTGGCGGGCGGCTCGGCTGCTGGTGATCGATGCCTTTTCCACGGCAGAGGCAGCGGTTGACGCGGGCAACGACCTGACGCCCCAATTGCGCGCCGACATGAGGGTCGCGGCGGTGTACGCCACCGACACAGCACGGGCGGCCGCCGAGTGGGCTCATCTGGCGGCCGGGACCACCGCGATCCGCGAGGGTAGCCGACTCGAGCGCGCATTCCGTGACATCTACACCGGCACCCAGCACGCGTTCATCAGCGAGAAGGTCGCCATGGACGTCGCACAGATATGGCTGGGCATCATCGACGACCAATTCGGACTCTGATTGCGCGGCAGCCGAATTCGAGAGGATCAGTCATGGTGAGCGTCGATCGCGCCAGTTCACGCACCTTCGTCGTCACCGGTGTCGCATCGGGGATTGGACTGGCCACCGCCGAGCGACTGCTGGCCGAAGGCGGCAGCGTCGTCGGCGCCGACCTGGCCGCCCCGCCTGACCTCGGTCCCGACTTCCGGTTCGTGGCCGCCGACATCACTGACGAGGCCGCGATCGCCGCCGTACTCGCCGCCGTGCCGGACCGGCTCGACGGTGTGGTGCACGCCGCTGGGGTCGCGGGCGGAGGCCCGGTCCATCTGCTGGATCGCGCCGAATGGGAACGGGTGATCACGATCAACCTCACCGGCACCTTTCTCGTCGCCAAAGCGGCCCTGGCCAGAATGATCGACCAACCCCGGGTCGACGGCGAACGGGGTTCGATCGTGACGTTGGCCAGCATCGAGGGTCTGGAAGGTACGGCGGGTGGCAGCGTCTACAACGCCGCAAAGGGTGGTGTCGTGATGCTTACCAAGAACATCGCGCTCGACTACGGCCCAAGCGGTATCCGGGCCAACGCCATCTGCCCCGGCTTCATCGAAACACCCTTAACCGAAAGCGTTTTCGGCTTGCCGGGGATGGAAGGACCGCGTGCCTCGGTCACCGAAGAGCACGCCCTGCAGCGGATGGGCCGCGCGGACGAGATCGCTGCCATGGCGGCCTTTTTGGTGTCGCCCGACGCGTCCTTTGTCAGCGGCCAGGCAATCGCCGTCGACGGTGGTTACACCGCAGGACGCGATCACGGGGTGGTCCAGCTCTTCGGATTTCCAACCTGAAGAACGTGCCGCAGCGAGCTTCCCAGCCCAGCGTATTGGGTGTCAGTCGACGAGGATGCACGTCGCCAGCGCTGCGTCCACGCTGACGTCGACGGGCAGCGCCTCGGTGAGGCCACACGCATCCAGGATGCGCGAGACGACCGGCTGGTTACTCACCAGCCGCATCTCGACTCCGCGACCCCGACAGAGCTCGGCCTCCTCGGCGAGCGCGGAGTATGCGCAGCAGCCCATGAAGTCCAGGCCGCTGATGTCCACCACGAGCGGTCCGGGAGGAGCGGCCGCCGCGGCCGCCTCGCTCAGCAGGCGTCGCCAGACGGCGTCGTTGGACGCGTCCAGCTCACCGCCGGCGCTGACGATCACGGCCAGGTCGCAGCGCTCAGTGGTCGCCCGGAGGGTGCTGCGTGCCTGCGCCAGCTCAGAAATCAGCCGGCTGCTCAGCATTAGAGGATGGAAGGACGGATCGGCAATAGCAAAGGTGCTCATTGCGCTCCTGATCCACAGGCGCTGCGCGCCTAATATGGATGCCTGCCCTAGAAGCTTAAGACTGACGTCGGTTAGCAGATATATCTTTATAACAGAACGGCATCGGATCTGTCCATGCTGAAATCGCCTGAGAATTGGGTGAGAACCCACCAAACCGGGATCCATTGAGCGAACAATTACTCACTGGAATTCCAAGCGCCGATATCACGAATTCGCGTGTGGTCAGAATCTAGGCGATGAGCTCCGTGGAGCAGGAAAGCCGCACGTGCGCAGCAATTTTCAATCGCAGGGACCGGCGGCGCGCGCTGTGATCCGTCTGGAGCGTCTCGACGATTCAGATGGCGCAAGTAGTTCTTGGCAAATCTAGAAACATAGATGTGCAATTTTCGGTTTATTTTGTGCCTGATATTGAAAAGCGGAGTCGTTTCTTTGCTAAGCCGCCAGTGGGCGGCATCATCGGCGATGTTGAAACTGTATGGGTTCTTTCCCGGTCCCGACGGCGGCTATACGGCGGTGGGGTCTGATTCGCCGGAGTGCTCGGCCTCGAGGTCGGCGATCGCGCGCGATGTGCGCTCTCGCAGCAGGATTGCAGCAATCACCCCGCACACGACAGCGAGAAGTAAAGCGATCCAAGAAAATCGAGTCAGCCAGCGTTCGGCGGCCAAGCCCGCGTAGTACACCAATGCGGTGGTACCACCCGCCCAGCACAGCGCGCCTGACACGTTTGCGAGGAAAAACCTTGCGTAGCGCATCTTCAGCGCCCCGGCTAACGGCCCCGCGAATATCCGCAGCAGCGCGATAAAACGCCCGAAAAAAACCGCCCGCGCGCCCCAACGGTCGAATAACCGTTCGGCGAACATGACATGCCCGGGACCGAAATGATTCGGGAAGCGCCGACCCAGCCGGTCGAACAGCGGCAGCCCCAGGCGCCGGCCAATGGCATAGCCGGTCGAGTCGCCGATCACCGCGCCGATCACGGCGGCAGCGCCGACACCGACCGGGTTGACCGCTAGCTCGTGCCGCGACGACAGCAACGCCGCGCTGACCAGAACGATTTCGCCGGGCAGCGGAATGCCCAGGCTCTCCACGCCGACGACGGCGCCGACCATTCCGTATACCGCCAGCGGAGGGATCGACTGCAGGAGCGCATCCACGGTCATGGGTTAAGGATGCCCGACCCTTCACAGCAAGGTACGGCGACCAGCCGATCCGGGGCGTTTCCTGCTCATCCCATTAGGCTGCTGCGCATTTCAGCGCGGAGCACGTTCTGTTGAAAAATATTGCATGACAATTACTTTCGCTTATCGAACTGTTTCTGTGAATTCGCTGCCGAATGTCCCCGGAAGATAAAATGTTTGGCGCATCCCGCTACCGTCGACAGAGGTATTACCTGGGAGAAAGGATCGATACCATGACTCAGGCTTCTCCGGCGCGCCGACTGCGCACGCACGCGACGCGGCTGATCTCCGGTATCGGGCGTCAGCGGTGGCTAGATCGGCCCAGTTATCGGCTTGAGCATCTGCTCGGCATTGCGTTCAACTCGTTGGGTGGCAGCCGAGATCGCGTCGCCAACGCGCTGAATGGGGTGTGGCTTGGGCACCCGGTCCATCCGCCGCTGGCGTCTTTAACCAGCGGGGCGATCGGGACCACCGTCGGATTGGACGCGCTCAGTCTGTTGCCCGGCCGGCGTCAACCGGAGGTGGTCGACGCGTCACGGTTCGCAACGCGTGCGCTGGGTCTGGGGATTCTGGCGAACCTGGGCTCGGCGATCACCGGCGTGGCCGATTGGCAGCACACCCATGAAGAAGACCGTCGCATCGGGCTGGTGCACGGTGCATTGAACGGAATTGCAACGGGCCTCTACATCAAATCGTGGGTGGACCGTCGGCGCGGGCGGCACACGCGCGGGATCGTTACCAGCGCGTTGGGCTACGGCATCACGGCGACGGCCAGCTACCTGGGCGGGGCCTTGGTGTTCGCCTCGGGGATCGGCATCGATCAATCCGGTAAGCGTGTACGGGCTGCGGATTGGACGCCGGTGCTGTCGGTGGACGCACTGACAAACGGCAAGCCACAGCGGGTGGATGTTGACGGCGTCGGCGTGGTGCTCTGTCGAACCGGCAACAACGGGGACGTCGCGGCCTTCGGCGAGTTCTGTCCGCACCTGGCCGCTCCGATGAGCGACGGGTGGGTCGACCGCGGCCGGCTCGTCTGTCCCTGGCACGGCTCGCGATTCGACGTCTGCTCGGGCGCAGTCGTGCGCGGTCCGTCGGCGGCGCCGTTGCCGCGCTACCAGACGCGAATCGTCGACGGGATGATCGAGTTGCGCGATGAAAGCCGGCATTCGCTCACGGCGGGAAAGGAGTAAACATGAACGCCTACACGGTGTTGCAGGACCACCACAAGGTGCTCAAGGGCCTGGTGAAGAAGATCTCGACCACTCCGGCCATCGCCCCCGAGCGTCAGGATCAGCTCGACGATCTGCTGGTCGAGCTCGACATCCATTTCCGCATCGAAGACGATCTGTTCTACCCGGCCCTGTCGGCCGCCAGCTCGCTGATCGCCATCGCGCACGCCGAGCATCGCCAAGTGACCGATCAGCTCTCCGTGCTGTTGCGCACCTCGCCGGCGGCACCGACCTATGACGACGAATGGCATTCCTTCGCAACCGTTTTGGAGGCACACGCCGACGAGGAGGAACGCGACATGATCCCGGTGCCCCCGTCGGTGAAAATCACCGACGCGGAACTCGTCGAGCTGGGCGACAAAATGGCGTCCCGCATCGAGCAGCTGCGTGAGTCGACCGTGCACAAGTTGCGCGTGAGGGGCAGAAAGTCGATGCTGCGGGCGCTGTAATCGGCTGGATCCCAAGTACCTTTGGTGCTCAATCGCAGCGTAATCGGCGTGTCGTCCGACGGCAGAGAGTTAAATACCGGCGAGCAGTTAACCGGAGGGATCGCCACTATGGCAACCGAGGTAACACCGTCCCCGACGTTCCGATGCAACCACCTCAGCACCGCTGATCAGTAAGCGGTGGGTTCAGGGTGTTGCGCTGGTGATGATCTTTGGCTTTCTGGTTATGGGCATCCTGGTCTACCGGACCTACACCGCGTCAATGCCAATGCCGGACAAGGTGGTCAGCGAATCGGGCAACACGCTTTTCAGCGGCACCGACATAACTCGCGGGCAGGAGATCTACCAGGCGCGTGGACTGATGGAGTACGGGTCGGTGCTGGGCCATGGCGCCTATTTGGGGCCGGACTACACCGCGGAATACCTTCGCATGGCGACCGACGATGTCGCCGCTGAGTGGCGGAAGGTTGGGTTGGCCGATCCGCGCGACGCGGTGGTCGCTGAGTTCAGAACCAATCGATATTTCCCTGGCACCAAGACGCTGGTGTTCACCGACAAGCAAGCCCGCGCATTTGCCGATATCCAGCGGCATTATGCGGCGTATTTTGGCGAGGATTCGACCAAGTACGGGCTGCTTCCGCACATGATCACCGATAAAGCCCAAATCCACGACCTGACAGCTTTTTTCGCGTGGACTGCGTGGGCGGCGGCAGCTGAGCGGCCCGGTCACAAGTACAGCTACACCAATAACTGGCCGTCTGAACGACGGGTCGATAACGGTCCAACGGCGCCGTTGATCGTGTGGTCGGCGCTGTCGCTGGTGGCTCTGCTCGGCGGCATCGGGATCATGTTCGCTGTCTACGGGCGGTGGAGTCAGCAGGTGGGCTGGCACAGCGCGGAGGCGCCCACCTTGTCCTTCCGTCAACCCGGTGAAGTGAGCCTGACGCGGGCGCAGCGGGCCACGATCTGGATCTTCGCGGTCGTGTCGGTGCTGTTTTTGGCGCAGACGTTGGTCGGGGCCGCCGCCGAGCACTACCGTGCAGACCTCTCGACGTTCTTCGGTCTGGATCTTGCCCGCCTGCTGCCCTACAACCTGGCTCGCACCTGGCACGTGCAGTTGTCCCTTTTCTGGACCGCCGCAGCGTTTCTGGCCGGCGGTATCTTCTTAGTACCGTTCATCGCCGGCCGCGAACCACGGCGACAAAGCTGGCTGGTCTATGGGCTGCTGGGAGCGGTCGCTGTGGTCGTGTTCGGTTCACTCACCACTGAGGCACTGTCTATCTACGGGGTGATCCCCGCCGGTGGCCTGTTCTCCCAACAGTGGGAGTACCTCGACTTGCCGCGGCTGTGGCAGATCCTGCTGATCGTCGGTCTGTTTCTGTGGATCGCGATCATCTGGCGCGGCATGCGGGGCCGGCTCAAGGGTGAGTCGAAGACGAACATGCCATGGCTGTTCTTCTTTGCCGGACTGGCGATCCCGGTGTTCTACACGGTCGGTCTGCTGGCCGGCAGTGGAAGCCACTACACCGTCGCCGATTTTTGGCGGTTCTGGGTGGTGCACCTATGGGTAGAAGACTTCCTCGAACTGTTCACCACGGTGATGGTGGCCTACATTTTCGTGCTGCTGGGAGTGGTGCGGGAACGCATCGCCTTAGGCGTGATCTTCCTCGACATCATCTTGTATTCCGCGGGTGGCGTGATCGGCACCATGCACCACCTGTACTTCTCCGGAACACCGGTGGAACACATGGCGCTGGGGGCGTTCTTCTCGGCCGCCGAGGTTATTCCGCTGACATTCCTCACGGTGGAGGCTTGGGCATTTTTGCAGTTGGGCTCGCGCCAGCAGTCCGGTGACGACAAGCCGTTCCCGCACCGCTGGGCGGTGATGTTCTTAGTCGCGGTTGGTTTCTGGAACTTTGTCGGCGCAGGCATATTTGGGTTCCTGATCAACCTGCCAGTGGTGTCCTACTACCAGATCGGCACCGCCTTGACGGCCAACCACGCGCACGCGGCGATGTTCGGCGTCTACGGCATGCTGGCCGTCGGGCTGGCCATGTTCGCGTTCCGCTATGTGATCCCGGCCGAGAAGTGGCCCGAGAGGCTAGCGCGAATTTCGTTCTGGGGGATGAACATCGGCCTGTTGTGGATGGTATTCGTGACCCTGCTCCCACTCGGCCTCCTGCAGCTCTACCACTCGGTCAACGACGGCTATTACGAAGCGCGGTCGCTGGGCTACATCACCCGTCCCGGCAACTCGCTGATCGAATGGCTGCGGCTGCCCGGCGACGTGATACTCATCATCGGAGGTGTGCTGCCATTTATCTGGATTGCCTGGACGGCGCTGCGCAACTTCCGTAGCGGAACCGTCGCCGACGAGCTGCCGGAACATCCCCTCTATACCGAAACCACCTCGGCGAAGGAGTGAGGTGACCTCGCCGTCGGCGTCAGTGTGGTTGGTCGCCGGATACGCGCTGATGCTGGTGGTGATCGCCTGGGGCTTCGACGATATGGCTCGGCGGGTGTCACGACGGGCCGCGAGATGGCGCACAGGCGGTTTCGTTTACCACCCAGACCATGACGGATGGGTGTGTCCGCAGGATCAGTGGCTGTGGCCTACGTCGTTCGACCCGGAGCACCGCGTGATGCGGTATCGGGCGTCACCCGTTGTCTGCAACAGCTGTCCGGTCAAATCTGATTGCACAAGGTCGGATCGCGGCCGGGAGCTCAGCAGGGAGGTCGATCCGTGGCCGTATTCGGATTCGGGTCGATTCCACCGCGGTATCGCCTGCTCGGTGGCGGCTATGGGGGTGGTGATGCCGCTGGCGATGCTGGTTGGCCAGCACACCGCTGCTGACGTCGTGGTGTTGGTCGCGGCCGCTCTCTTGGTGGCGATCGCGGGAGTGCCGCTGGCTCGCCATCTACGGAGCTCGCCGTCGAACGCTCCCGATCATCTGCCGCACCGGTCGGCCATGGAGGATCAGGTCGCTGTCGCGATCAACCGGTACTCCACCCGATGGGGCGGTGGCTGGACGAAAAAGGAGGGCTCCCAATGAGCGGATTGGCGATCGCCGGTTTGGTCGGCGTGATCGTGGCAGTGGGCGGGCTGGCATTGGTGTCGCTCACCGTGTTGCGCGAATACGAGCGCGGGGTGGTATTTCGGGTGGGTCATATTCGTCAGCTATACCGACCCGGCCTGCGGATTCTGATTCCTTTGGTGGACAGGATGATCCGCGTAGACCAACGCGTGGTCACGCTGACCATCCCTCCGCAGGAGGTGATTACTCGCGATAACGTACCGGCGCGAGTAAACGCAGTTGTGATGTTCCAGGTGGTGGACCCGCTGAAAGCGATTCTGGCAGTGGAGAACTACGCAGTGGCCACCTCGCAAATCGCGCAGACCACGCTCCGTTCACTACTCGGCCGCGCCGATCTGGATACTCTGTTGGCCCACCGCGAAGACCTCAACACCGACCTGCGTGCCGTCATCGAAAAGCAGACCGAGTCGTGGGGTGTCGAAGTGCGCGTCGTGGAGATCAAGGACGTCGAGATCCCCGAGTCGATGCAGCGGGCGATGGCACGTGAGGCCGAGGCGGAACGGGAGCGGCGCGCCAAAGTCATCAATGCTCACGGAGAACTGCAGGCATCCGAAGAACTGCGCCAAGCGGCCGAGACGCTCTCCAAGAACCCGGCGTCCCTGCAATTGCGATACCTGCAGACGTTGTTGGAGCTGGGTGCGGATCACAATTCGACGGTGGTCTTCCCGTTACCCGTCGACATCATCACGCCATTCTTGAAACACCCAGAAGTGCTTTCAGATATCGCAAGCTCACTCAATGACCGCCGTTGATCGACCCGCCTCATGTCAACCCAGCCAACGGCGTTCGTCGAGCCCCGATTCGTGTTTGGCGCACCTCACCCGGCAGGGCAGTTGACGTGACTTCCGCGCGGGCCGTCGAGGTCGCGGTCGTCTTCGTCTGGCTGGGCATGGTGCTGGCCATCTCGTTTCTGGAAGCTCCGCTGAAATTCCGCGCACCCAACGTCACGCTGCAGATCGGTCTCGGCATCGGCCGCCTGGTTTTTCGCGCGCTCAACACTGTCGAGGTTGTGTTCGCGATCGCCATTCTTTCGGCGAGCATCGCAAGGCCGCCTCCGGCTGGGGTGATAGTGGCATCGGCCGTGGCATTCGTGGTGCTGGCTCTGCAGATCGTGGCGGTGCGGCCGCGGCTTACCCGGCGTTCCGATCAGGTGCTCGCCGGCTTGGATGCACCACGCTCGCGAGGCCATTACGTCTACGTCGGGCTCGAGGTGATCAAGGTGCTGGCCTTGGCCGCGGCCGGAATTCTTCTACTATCCACCTAAGGGACTTCCGACGAGTTCCGGGCCGACCAAAGGACTGAAGATGGAATCAATTTCGCTGACCAGCCTGGCCGCAGACCAACTCACGGCGGCGCGGCAGGCAAATAGTGGCCGCGCCTCGCACACGCTACATGGGGGGCACACCCACGAATTGCGGCAGACCGTGATGGCGTTACTTGCGGGGCATGAACTCTCCGAACACGACAGTCCCGGACAGGCGTCACTGCAGGTCCTGCAAGGACATGTGCACCTCACCGCCGGTGACGATAGCTGGGATGGCAAGACCGGCGATTACGTGGTCATCCCTCCGCAACGGCACTCGCTACAGGCAGTCGACGATTCGGTGGTCATGCTGACCGTCTTCAAAAGCCTTCCTCCGGTTTAGCCAGATGCTGTCGACGCCCTGGTCTCGGGCGATGGGCCTGGGCGTGCCCATCGTCAACGCGCCGATGGGGGGCGTTGCGGGCGGGCGGCTGGCTTCCGGGGTCAGCGCCGCCGGCGGCCTTGGCATGGTCGGCATGGGCACAGCCGGGTCGACGTCCTCGTTGCACGCCGAATTGCCGCATGTGACAGGGACATTCGGAATTGGCCTGGTGGATTGGGTGATGCGAAAAGAGGTGGGTCTTTTCGAGGCCGCGCTCGCGGCGCAGCCGGTGCTGATCTCGGTCAGCTTCGGCACCGACCTGTCTTGGGTGAGCCGCGCTCACGACGCCGGAATCCTCGCTGCCACACAGGTTTACAACGGAGCCGAGGCGCGCAGAGCGGAAGACGCCGGTATCGACCTGATCGTGGCGCGCGGCAGCGAAGGTGGCGGCCACGGGGATGCGACGATCGGCACCCTGCCGCTGCTCGACGCCGTGCTGGACGTGGTGTCGGTGCCGGTGCTGGCGGCCGGAGGCATCGCGTCGCCGCGCAGCCTCGCGGCTGTGCTGGCCGCCGGCGCCGGCGGAGCCTGGCTGGGGACCTGCCTGTCGGCATCGGTGGAGGCCCTCACCACCGATGCCGGACGCCGTGCGCTGGTCGCGGCCCGCGAGACCGACACCGCCAGCACCCGGGTGTACGACGTCGTCCGTCATCTGCCGTGGGCGGAGCGATTCCCGTCACGCGTTCTGCGCAACGACTTCGTCGCCCGCTGGACCGGACATGAGGACGCATTGGCCGAAGACGCCGATGCTGAAGCCGAACTCGCCGCCGCGATCGCGGCCGATGATCGCCGGATCGCGGCGGTCGACGCGGGCCAGGGCGTCGGGATGGTCACCGATGTCGCCCCGGTGGGCGAGGTCATCGAACGCCTTTGCGCGGGCGCCGAAAACCTGCTCGCAGGGTGGGGCTAGACCGATACACCTCGAGATGTAAACCATTGCGACGGACGTGGGCGTGTCGTCGCAATGGTTTACGCGTCGACGCATCCCCGACGGGCGAGTGCGGCCCGCACCCGACGCACGACGTCCGCGGGTTCATCCTCAGCGATGACCCGGAGGACGACCCAGCCCAGCGCCTCTAGCCTGCGCAGTCTCCACTGGTCCTTGGCATATTGACGACGATTGGTGCGGTGATGATCGCCGTCGTATTCGACGGCCACGTTGTACTTTTCCCAACCCATGTCGAGTACACCGACCAGCCGCCGATTCTCGTGTACTGGTATCTGGGTAGTCGGCGTTGGAAGCCCAGCGTTGACCAACAGGAGCCGCAGCCAAGTCTCTTTCGGTGACGCGGCCCCACCGTCGACAAGTGGCAACATCGCCCGCAGCTGCCGCAGGCCACGAGCACCGCGATAACGCTTGGCGAGCAACAGCACATCCTCGGCCGAAAACGGGCTGGCTCGCTTAAGCGCGTCGAGTCGCGCCACCGCCCGGCCGCGCGGCAGCAGGCGACCGAGGTCGTACGCAGTGCGAGCCGGCGTGGTCACCGTAACCCGGGCGACACGGGTGATCTCATCGTCGTCAAGCTGCTGGCTTCGGGTGATGATGCCTGCCGGTGGATGTGGGTTTCGCCAGATCAACTCGACATGTTCATCGTCGTCGATCCAATTCGAGCCATGCAATGCCGCAGCGGCGAGTCCGGCCACGACACCGCGACGACCCGACCACAGCCACGCCGCTTCCGAACGCTGCCGAAGCGACGGGAGCGAGTAGGCGGCCAGGTAAACGTCGGGGTAGATCGACCGGAACCGTGACCGGAGCTGATATGGGGTCAAACTGCCCTGCCGTACGGCCTCGCTGCCGATGAACACATCAGTCATGCAGGGAAGGTGTTGTCACCGACCGACATGGTTCCCGAAATTTAAAGTATTGCGACTCCCGTCGGCGTGTCGTCGCAACGACTTAGGTGTCGAGCAGAGTGTGTGCCTCACACCGCCCGCACGTAGCGCTTGTTCATCACCCGCTGCAGCAGCGTGGTGAATGGTCCACCGGCTTTGCTCCACCACGTCGCCGGCCGGGAGAAGGCGGAGACCTCGGCGAACACCGCAGAGGTGACGGGGTCGTGGCGCACCACGAACCGCTCCTCGCCGCACTCCGGGTGACCGGGCAGCGTGCCGTAGGCGAATCCCTTGACGTGCGGCTCGTCGACGACGTACACGACCCGGCAAGGTGCCTTCAGGAAACCGATTTTCACCACGACCACCGTGCCGGCGGTGACGACGTCGCTGCTGGCCTGCACCCGCAGGCCGGAGCCGCGCTGCATGCCCCAGTGCATGACCGCGTCAGCGGCCTGCTCGAAGCGCAGCTGGCCCATGCCGATGTGAGCCGAGTAGCCGATGTGCTTGTACCCCGGGGGTGGCGGGCCGGCCGTGGCGCCCACCTCCGGATAGGTGAAGGGCAGTTGAGCAATTGTGTGCAATTCCACCGGGCCAGCTTGCCACGCGAACCTGGCCGGCTTTTGCGGGCTCGCGTACGGTCGGCGATGTGACTACCCAAGCTCCCGCCCAGGCATCCGGAACCTTCACTCTCGGCGGTGATCTCACCATCAACCGCCTCGGCTACGGCGCAATGCGTCTGACCGGCAAAGGAGTTTGGGGCCCGCCCGCCGACCGGGACGAAGCGGTCCGCGTGCTGCGGCGCGCTGCCGAACTCGGCGTCAACTTCATCGACACTGCGAATTCATATGGCCCTTATTTCGCCGAGGAGATCATCCGGGAGGCGTTGCATCCCTACGACGGGCTGGTAATCGCGACCAAGGCCGGGTTGTTGCGTACCGGTCCCGACGTGTGGATTCCGCTGGGCTTCCCCGCCTACCTACGTCAGGAGGCCGAGCTCAGCCTGCGCCGGCTCGGCGTGGAGACCATCGACCTGTTTCAGCTGCACCGCATCGACGACAAATTCCCACTGGAGGACCAGATCGGCGAGCTGGTCACATTGCAGCAGGAGGGCAAGATCCGCCACATCGGCCTGTCAGAGATCAATGTCGACCAGCTGCACGCCGCCCAAAAGATCACGCAGATCGTCTCGGTGCAAAACCTCTACAACCTGACCAACCGCTCCGCCGAAGCGCTCCTGAACGAGGTCACCACACAGGGGATCGGCTTCATTCCGTGGTTCCCGCTGGCGGCGGGCCCGCTCGCTGCCCCGGACGGTCCGCTGGCCAAGCTCGGCGCCGAGCACGGCCACGCGACGCCCTCGCAGCTGGCGCTGGCCTGGTTGCTGAAACGTTCACCGGTGGTCCTCCCCATTCCGGGCACCTCGAGCGTCGCGCACTTGGAGGAGAACGTCGCCGCCGCCGAGATCGAGCTCAGCGACGACGAGTTCGCGAAGCTGAGTGAGCTCGGCGAGCAGAACGCCTAGCCCGGCGCTGACGCTCACCGCCGGGCAATACGGTGTTCTGGTGGCCGGCGAACATGCGCGACATCCGGGTGGTGGATTCAACCCGCCCGAACCGACGACCAAGGGCGGCCCGGACTACGGCCGGTTCATCGAAGCGGTACGCACGCTGCAAGACCACGCCCGGGCGGTCGATGCGCCCGACGACGTGATCAGCGAGGCGGCCGACCTGGTTGAGAAGGTCTCGCAGTTACTCGCCCCCTTCGATACCGATGAGTGGGCGACCCCGTCCGGCCGCCGCATCGACTTGCCGAACCGCGGCAACATCCTGCCGGTGCCGATGAAGGTGCGCAGGACCGACGACGGCCGCATCGAGGGCTGGGCCCGCTTCCGACGGTTTCATCTGGGCCGCAACGGCGCCGTTCACGGCGGCGCGCTCGGGCTGCTGTTCGATTCCGTCTTGGGCATGACGTCCGGGGTGATCACCGGCGGTCCACGCCAGCGCACGGCGTACCTGCACGTCAACTACCGCCAGATCGTCCCGATCAATCAAGAGCTGCAGGTCGACGCACGGGTCGACCGGGTGGAAGGCCGAAAGATCTTCGTATCCGGCCGGCTCAGTGACGGCGACACCGTGCTCACCGACGCCGAAGCCCTGTTCGTCCTCCTGAAACCGGGTCAGCCCTAAGGACTGCAACCCTCGGCGATAGTCATCCCGATAGCATGGTCGGGTCCCTTTGAACACCCGAAAGCCATGGAGACCGCGTCGATGACCGCCCTCGCACACCCCGCCCCAGCAGCCCCGATCCGGGTGCCTGCCGGGACGACCGCGGCGGCGGCGGTGCGCGAAGCGGGCCTCCCGGGGCGCGGCGCCCCCGACGCGATCGTGGTGGTGCGTGACGCTGACGGCAAACTGCGCGACCTGAGCTGGACGCCCGACGCCGACGTCGATGTCGTCCCGGTGGCGGCTGACACCGACGACGGGCGCAGTGTCATCCGGCACTCGGCCGCGCACGTGTTGGCCCAAGCCGTCCAGGATCTGTTCCCGGCAGCCAAACTCGGAATCGGGCCGCCGATCACCGACGGCTTCTACTACGACTTCGACGTCGCCGACCCGTTCACGCCCGAAGACCTGGACAAGCTGGAAAAGCGGATGCGCCAGATCGTCAAAGAGGGGCAGCTGTTCGACCGGCGCGTCTACGAATCGAAGGATCAGGCCCGCGGCGAGCTGGCCGGCGAGCCCTACAAACTCGAGCTCATCGACGACAAGTCGGGTGATCCCGACGTCATGGAGGTCGGCGGCGACGAGCTGACCGCCTACGACAACCTGAATCCCCGTACCCGCGAACGGGTTTGGGGCGACTTGTGCCGCGGCCCGCACATCCCCACCACCAAACACATCCCGGCCTTCAAGCTCACCCGCAGCTCGGCAGCCTACTGGCGCGGCGACCAGAGCAATGCCAGCCTGCAGCGCATCTACGGAACCGCGTGGGAATCCCAGGAGGCGTTGGACCGCCACCTGGAGTTGCTCGAAGAAGCTCAGCGTCGCGATCACCGCAAGCTAGGGGTCGAGCTGGATCTGTTCAGCTTTCCCGACGAAATCGGTTCGGGCCTGGCGGTTTTCCATCCCAAGGGTGGTGTGGTGCGCACCGAGCTGGAGGACTATTCGCGGCGCAAGCACGCCGAGGCCGGATACCAGTTCGTCAACACCCCGCACATCACCAAGGAGCAGCTCTACATCACCTCGGGCCACCTCGAGTGGTACGCCGAGGGCATGTTCCCGCCGATGCACATCGACGCGGAGTTCAATGAGGACGGCACCGTCCGCAAGCCGGGGCAGGATTACTACCTCAAGCCGATGAACTGCCCGATGCATCACCTGATCTACCGCTCGCGCGGTCGGTCCTACCGCGAACTTCCGTTGCGGCTGTTCGAGTTCGGCACCGTCTACCGCTACGAGAAGTCCGGCGTGGTGCACGGCCTGACCCGAGTGCGCGGCATGACGCAGGACGACGCGCACATCTACTGCACGCGCGAGCAGATGCGCGACGAGCTGGCGTCGCTGTTGCGCTTCGTGCTGGATCTGCTGGCCGACTACGGCCTCAACGACTTCTATCTCGAGCTGTCCACCAAGGACCCGGAGAAGTACGTCGGCTCCGACGAGGTGTGGGACGAGGCGACCGCGATTCTGAGCGAGGTCGCCGAAGGCTCGGGCCTGCATCTGGTTCCGGACCCCGGCGGCGCGGCGTTCTACGGCCCGAAGGTCTCGGTGCAGGTCAAGGATGCACTTGGTCGTAGCTGGCAGATGTCGACCATTCAGCTCGACTTCAACATGCCGGACCGGTTCGACCTGGAGTACACGGCCGCCGACGGTTCCCGGCAGCGCCCGGTGCTGATCCACCGCGCGCTGTTCGGTTCGATCGAACGCTTCTTCGGCATCCTCACCGAGCACTATGCGGGCGCGTTCCCGGCCTGGTTGGCTCCGGTTCAGGTGGTCGGCATTCCGGTTGCCGACGGCCACGTAGCGTATCTGGAAGACGTTGCCGCTCAACTGAGGTCACACGGCATCCGGGTTGAGGTGGACGCCAGCGATGACCGGATGGCCAAGAAGATCGTCAACCACACCAACCAGCGAGTGCCGTTCATGCTGCTGGCCGGCGACCGCGACGTCGAGGCCGGCGCGGTCAGTTTCCGGTTCGGTGATCGCACGCAGATCAACGGAGTTCCTCGCGACGAGGCGGTAACCGTCATCAAGCAGTGGGTCGCCGATCGCGAAAATGACGTTCCCACTGCCGATTTGGTCAAGGTGAGCACTCGTGGCTGAGGACGACTCGATCGTCGACAGGGGCGTCGGTGAATCCGACCACCTGCAGCGGTTGTGGACGCCCTATCGAATGAGTTACCTGGCCGACGGGCCGCTGAAGCAGGACAACAACGACCGGGCCCAGCCGTTCACCGACATCCCGCAGCTATCCGACGAAGACGGTCTGGTCGTGGCGCGCGGCGAACTGGTCTACGCCGTGCTCAACCTCTACCCGTACAACCCGGGGCATTTGATGGTGGTGCCATACCGCCGGCTTTCTGAGCTCGAGGATCTGACCGAGGCGGAAAGCAGTGAGCTGATGGCGTTCATCCAGAAGTCGATTCGGGTGATCAAGAACGTATCGCGCCCACACGGTTTCAATGTCGGGGTCAACCTGGGCCAGTCGGCGGGTGGCTCGCTGGCCGAGCACTTGCACGTGCACGTGGTGCCGCGATGGGGTGGCGACGCCAACTTCATCACGATCATCGGCGATTCCAAGGTGATCCCGCAGTTGCTGCGGGATACCCGCCGTCTGCTGGCCACCGAATGGGCCAGGCAATCATGAGTGGGCAGTCGTGAGCAAGCTGTTGTCCCGCGAGGGAGTTGCCCGAGTCACCAACCCGGTGGCGCGGGCGTTTCTGCATGCCGGCTTCACCGCCGACGGGGTCACCATCATCGCCACCGCCGCCGCGGTGCTGGCGGCCTTGACACTGTTTCCCATCGGCCAGCTGTTCGCCGGCACCCTGGTGATCTGGTTTTTCGTGATGTTCGACTTGGTCGACGGGGCGATGGCGCGAGAAAGCGGCGGCGGCACCAGGTTTGGCGCCGTGCTGGATGCCACCTGCGACCGGATCAGCGATGGCGCGGTGTTCTGCGGGCTGGCGTGGTGGGCGGCGTTCGGTTTGGGCAGCCGGCCGCTGGTGGTGGCGACGTTGATCTGTCTGGTCACCTCGCAGGTGATCTCCTACACGAAGGCCCGCGCCGAAGCCAGTGGGCTGCGCGGTGACGGCGGCTTCATCGAGCGGCCTGAGCGGCTGATCATCGTGCTCGTCGGTGCGGGACTGTCAGACCTGCCGATATTTCCGTTGCCGTGGGCGCTGCCGGTGGCGATGTGGTTGCTGGCCGCGGCCAGCATGATCACCTGCGCTCAGCGGCTACACACCGTGCGGCGCTCGACCGGCGCGGGTGATCCGCTGCCGCCGCCGGGGAAGCCAGGCCAGGGTAATCCCGGGAGGGGCGCGCCGTGATCGTTCCGGCCGGCCTGAAACTGCCTGGTATCAGCGGTCTTTCGCTGGGCAGTCGAATGGCCGACTGGGGTTATGCGGCCGGCTGGCTGACGGTGCGCGCTATGCCGGAATTCGCCGCGCGCAACGCATTCGACGTCGGAGCGCTGTACGCGTCGCGCAATGGGGGACCGGATCAGCTGCGCAAGAACCTGGCGCGCGTGATCGGCGTCGCGCCCAAAGACGTGCCGGGCAGCCTGATGCGCGAGTCGCTGGCGTCCTATGCCCGGTACTGGCGCGAGGCGTTTCGGTTGCCGACGATGGATCACCACGCGATCGGCCAGCAGCTCGCCGAAACGGTGTCGGGTCAAGAACACGTCGATGCGGCGCTGGCCAACGGCCGCGGTGTGGTGGCGGCGTTGCCGCACAGCGGCAACTGGGATATGGCCGGGGTCTGGATGGTCCAGACGTATGGCCGGTTCACCACCGTCGCCGAGCGGCTCAAACCCGAGTCGCTGTATCGCCGGTTCGTCGACTACCGGGAAAGCCTGGGTTTCGAGGTGATCCCGCTGTCCGGCGGCGATCAGCCACCCTTCGAGCTGCTCAGCGAACGATTGCGGGACAACAAGGTGGTCTGTTTGATGGCCGAGCGGGACCTCAGCCGGACCGGTGTCCAGGTCGACTTTTTCGGCGAGCCGACCAGAATGCCGGCGGGACCGGCCAAGCTGGCGATTACCACCGGCGCGGCGCTGCTGCCGGTGCACTGCTGGTACGAGAGCGACGCTTGCCGTGTCGAGTTCTACCCGCCGGTGGACTGCACCAGCGGCGACGTCGGCGTCGTCACTCAGGCGCTGGCCGACACCTTCGCCCGCAATATCGCCGAGCATCCCGCCGACTGGCACATGCTCCAGCCCCAATGGCTGGCGGATTTGTCCGACGAGCGACGGGCCCGATTGGCGGAGACCTGATGCGGATCGGGATGGTGTGCCCGTACTCGTTCGACGTGCCAGGTGGCGTGCAGTCGCATGTGTTGCAGCTTGCCGAGGTAATGCGGGAACGGGGTCAGGACGTCAGCGTCCTGGCGCCGTCGTCACCACATGTCAAATTGCCCGAGTTCGTCGTCTCGGCCGGCCGGGCCGTGCCGATTCCCTACAACGGGTCGGTGGCCCGCTTGCAAATCAGCCCGAGCGTGCACGGCAAAGTCAGGCGCTGGCTGACCGAGGGCGAATTCGACGTGCTGCATCTGCATGAACCCAATGCGCCGAGCCTGTCGATGTGGGCGCTGCGAATCGCCGAGGGGCCCATCGTGGCCACCTTTCACACCTCTACCACCAAATCGCTGACGCTCTCGGTGGTCCAGGGCCTGCTGCGGCCCATGCAGGAGAAGATCGTTGGCCGTATCGCGGTGTCCGACTTGGCCCGACGCTGGCAGATGGAGGCGCTGGGATCGGACGCGGTCGAGATCCCCAACGGCGTCGACGTGGCCGCGATCGCCTCGGCGCCCTTGCTCGAGGGGTATCCGCGGCCCGCCAAGACGGTGTTGTTCCTGGGCCGCTACGACGAGCCGCGCAAGGGGATGGCCGTGCTGATCGATGCGCTGCCCAGCCTGGTCGAGCGCTTTCCGGGGCTGCAGGTGCTGATCGTCGGCCGCGGCGACGAAGACGAACTGCGGGCCAAGGTCGGCGGATTGGCCGGTCACCTGCGTTTCCTCGGCCTGGTTGACGACGCTGCCAAGGCGTCGGCGCTGCGCAGCGCCGATGTCTACTGCGCGCCGCATCTCGGTGGGGAGAGCTTCGGCATCGTGCTTGTCGAGGCGATGGCTGCCGGTACTCCGGTGGTGGCCAGCGACCTGCACGCGTTCCGGCAAGTGCTGTGCGACGGCAAGGCCGGGCGGCTGGTGGCGGTCGATGACAGCGCCGCGCTGGCCGAGGGCCTGATCGCGGTGCTGGAGAACGACGCGCTGGCCAAGCGTTACGCCGCCGCCGGCGAAGAAGCGGTGCGCCGCTACGACTGGCCGGTGGTGGCCAATCAGATCATGCGGGTCTACGAGACGGTCGCCGTCACCGGGAACAAAGTGCAGGTGGCGAGCTGATGTGGTGGACGCTTCCGCTCGTCGTCGCCGTCGTCCTGCTGTTGCTGGTGCTGCTCGGATTCGGCGCCTGGGGGTATCGCACGGCCAATCGGCTGGACCGCCTGCACGTGCGCTACGACCTGTCCTGGCAGGCCCTGGACGCCGCGCTGGCCCGCCGGGCGGTGGTGGCCCGCGCGGTTGCGGCGAACGCGTTCGGTGGTCCTGACGATGCTGAGGCCCGGCAGTTGGTCGCGCGGGCCGACGCGGCAGAAGCTGCCCCACGGCGAGCCCGTGAAGCGTGTGAGAACGAGTTGTCGGCCGCGCTGGCGTTGGTCGATCCTGCTGCGGGGCCCGTGGGCCTGGTCGCGGAGCTGGCCGACGCCGAAGCCCGGGTGGTGCTGGCCCGCCGATTCCACAACGACGCGGTCCGCGACACGCTCGCATTGCGCGAGAGGCGCCTGATCCGGTGGTTCCGGTTGGCTGGAACAGCGGCGCTGCCAAGCTATTTCGAGATCGCCGAACAAGCGCAGGCGCTACGCCGCGCCGATCACCCAGCTGCCGGCCGGCGCACGTCGGCGCGGGTGGTGTTGCTCGACGAGACCGGCGCGGTGTTGTTGCTGTGCGGGTCGGATCCCGCGGCATCCGACAGGCGGGTGACGCGCCGCGGTGGTGGTTCACCGTGGGCGGTCAGGTCGGCGACGGGGAGTCCTTGGCGCAGGCCGCGGCACGTGAACTGGCCGAGGAGACGGGTCTGCGGGTCGATCCCGCCGACATCGTCGGACCGATGTGGCGACGCGACGCGGTGTTCGACTTCAACGGCGCGGCGATCGACAGCGAGGAATTCTTCTTCGTCTACCGCACCGAGCGCTTCGAGCCGTCCACCGTGGGACGCACCGAGCTGGAGAACCGCTACATCCACGGGCACCGTTGGTGTGACGCTGCCGACATCGCCGAGCTGGCCGACGCCGGCGAGACGGTGTACCCGCTGCAGCTGTCTGAACTGCTGACCGAGGCGGTTGCCTTGGCCGGCTCGCCGGATCGGCCTCGTCAGCTGCAGTCCATCCGCTGAGACTGTGACGCGCTGGAAAAATACGATTTGGCGTCCAGCACTAGAATCGGGTGAACCCGGTTAAAGGAGATCAGCAGTGGATAGCGCCGCTTCGTCGAACGGCTCTGGGCGGACGGGAACCGCGCGGGTCAAGCGCGGCATGGCCGAGATGCTCAAGGGCGGCGTGATCATGGACGTCGTCACGCCGGAGCAGGCCCGGATCGCCGAGGGCGCCGGGGCCGTCGCGGTGATGGCGCTGGAGCGGGTACCGGCCGACATCCGCGCGCAGGGCGGCGTGTCGCGGATGAGCGACCCCGACATGATCGAGGGCATCATCTCCGCGGTCACCATCCCGGTGATGGCCAAAGCGCGTATCGGTCACTTCGTCGAAGCGCAGATTTTGCAGAGCCTCGGTGTGGACTATGTCGACGAGTCCGAGGTGCTGACGCCGGCCGACTACACCCACCACATCGACAAGTGGAAGTTCACCGTTCCGTTCGTCTGCGGCGCCACGAATCTCGGTGAGGCGCTGCGACGTATCAACGAAGGCGCGGCGATGATCCGCTCCAAAGGCGAGGCCGGCACCGGTGACGTGTCCAATGCGACCACGCACATGCGCGCCATCGGGGGAGAGATCCGGCGACTGGGATCGCTGTCTGAGGACGAATTATATGTAGCGGCAAAGGAATTGGCCGCACCCTACGACCTCGTCGTCGAAGTCGCTCGGGCCGGCAAGCTACCGGTCACCTTGTTCACCGCCGGCGGTATTGCCACCCCGGCCGACGCCGCGATGATGATGCAGCTCGGGGCCGAGGGCGTGTTCGTCGGCTCGGGCATCTTCAAATCCGGGGACCCGGCGCAGCGCGCGGCGGCGATCGTGAAGGCCACCACCTTCTACGACGACCCCGATGTGCTGGCCAAAGTGTCCCGCGGCTTGGGTGAGGCGATGGTGGGTATCAACGTCGAGCAGGTTCCGGAGCCGCATCGCCTGGCCCAGCGCGGCTGGTAAAAACAGTCTGTGTCGATCGAAAAGATCCTTGATCTCGAGCAACTCGAGGTCAACATCTACCGGGGCAGCGTGTTCAGTCCCGAACAGGGCAACTTTCAACGAACCTTCGGCGGGCAGGTCGCCGGCCAGTCGCTGGTGTCCGCCGTCCGCACGGTCGATCCGCATTTCCTGGTGCACTCGCTGCACGGGTACTTCATCCGGCCCGGAGACTCGTCGGCACCAACGATCTTCATCGTCGAGCGGCTACGCGACGGTGGCTCGTTCTGCACGCGCCGGGTCAACGCGATCCAGCATGGCCAGACGATCTTCTCGATGTCGGCGTCTTTTCAGACCGATCAGGAGGGCATCCACCACCAGGACGTGATGCCCTCGGCGCCACCACCTGACAACCTGCCGGGGCTGAAGTCGATGAAGGTGTTCGACGACGCGGGATTCAAGCAGTTCCAGGAGTGGGACATCCGCATCGTGCCGCGCGACCAGATTCACCGGCTGCCGGGCAAGGCCTCCCAGCAACAAGTCTGGTTCCGGCACCGCGATCCGCTGCCGGACGACCCGGTGCTGCACATCTGCGCGCTGGCGTACATGAGCGATCTCACCCTGCTGGGCTCGGCGCAGGTCACCCACCTCGACGAGCGCGAGCACCTACAGGTGGCCTCGCTGGACCATGCGATGTGGTTCATGCGGGTGTTCCGCGCCGACGAGTGGCTGCTCTATGACCAGTCTTCGCCGTCGGCCTGCGGTGGCCGGTCGCTGTGCCAAGGCAAGATCTTCAATCAGTACGGTGAGATGGTCGCTGCCGTCATGCAGGAGGGCCTTACCCGCTTCCCGAGCGGCCACCCGCCGTCCGGCCAGTGAGTGGCCCACGGGTCGGCGTTCTCGCGCTACAGGGCGACGTCCGCGAGCACCTGGCGGCGCTGCGTGACGCGGGAGCCGACGCGATCAGCGTCCGGCGCCGCGACGAACTCGACACCGTCGACGGGTTGGTGATTCCCGGTGGTGAGTCCACCACGATGAGTCATCTGCTGCGTGAACTCGACCTGCTGGAGCCGTTGCGCGCCCGGCTGGCCGACGGGTTGCCGGCCTACGGCGCATGCGCGGGCATGATCCTGCTGGCCAGCGAGATCCTTGATGCGGGAACCCCCGGCCGCGAGGCCCTGCCGTTGTCTGCCATCGATATCACCGTGCGGCGCAACGCTTTTGGGCGCCAGGTGGATTCGTTCGAAGGCGATGTCGCGTTCGACGGGCTCGACGGCCCGGTGCACGCGGTCTTCATCCGCGCCCCGTGGGTGGAGCGGGTCGGTGCGAATGTGCAGGTGCTGGCCCGAGCCGCGGATCATCCGGTTGCGGTGCGGCAGGGCGCAATGCTGGCCACGGCGTTCCACCCCGAGGTGACCGGCGATCGCCGGATCCACCGCCTATTCGTCGACATCGTCATCGGTCGGCGTTGACGCCGGTGGGCCTGTCACAGCCGTCACTCGCGCCACCGCAAGCGCCGAGTGCCTTTGTGCCCGCCTCCGAGCGAATTCCGTCACGCGGTCCAGGTGTTTTCGCTACGAGGCGGGCAGAACGGTGTCCCGCCGACTTGCTGTGACGCCTGGGGATCGGCCGGTCAAGGCGGCCAGCCGCCGCAGCGACGTCGTGATCGGAACGCCCACGTAGACTCGGCAGGCGAATTGAGAGCGACAGAAGAGGTAGTAGCTGATGAGCGGCCATTCCAAGTGGGCCACCACCAAGCATCAAAAGGCCGTCAAGGACGCGCGCCGTGGCAAGGAGTTCGCGCGCCTGATCAAGAACATCGAGGTCGCCGCGCGCACCGGCGGCGGTGACCCCGCAGGTAACCCGACGCTGTACGACGCCATTCAGAAGGCCAAGAAGACGTCGGTGCCCAACGACAACATCGAACGGGCCCGCAAGCGTGGGGCCGGCGAAGAAGCCGGCGGTGCCGACTGGCAGACCATCATGTACGAGGGCTACGGTCCCAACGGCGTCGCCGTGCTGATCGAGTGCCTGACCGACAACCGCAACCGCGCCGCAAGTGAGGTGCGGATCGCGATGACCCGCAATGGTGGCAACATGGCCGACCCGGGCTCGGTGTCCTACCTGTTCTCCCGCAAGGGCGTGGTGACGCTGGAAAAGAACAGTCTGAGCGAGGACGACGTGCTAGCCGCTGTCCTGGAGGCCGGGGCTGAGGACGTCAGCGACTTGGGTGAGAGTTTCGAAGTCGTCTCCGAACCAACCGATCTGATAGCCGTGCGGACCGCGCTGCAGGACGCCGGCATCGACTACGACTCCGCGGAGGCCAGCTTCCAGCCGTCGGTGAGCGTGCCGGTGGACGTCGACGGGGCGCGCAAGGTGTTCAAATTGGTTGACGCGCTGGAGGACAGCGACGACGTGCAGAACGTCTAGACCAATGTCGACCTCTCCGACGAGGTACTGGCTGCGCTCGACGAGGAGTGAGCTCCGAAGGTTGCGCCGAGATTGACATCAGCGAGACAGCCTCTCGCATTTTCTCGCGCTGCCGTCGATCTCGGCGAGGATGTGGACGGGCGTCGGCGCGTTATCCGTGGCGACGCGCACCATTTCGTCCATGGCAGAGGTCTTCCGCGGCAGTGAGGCGCTACGCGACGGGATGCTGACCGAGCATCAATTGCGCCGGTGGTATCGCCCGATCTTCCGTGACGTTTACGTGCCCAGGCGCTATCAGCCGTCTCTGAGGGATCGCACCGTCGGGGCCTGGCTCTGGTCTCGCCAGCGGGCGGTTGTCGCCGGAGTGGCGGCCGCCGCGCTGCACGGCGCAGCGTGGATCGACGCGGACACGCCGATCGAGCTGATCGCGGAGAACGCCCGCTCGCAGCATGGTCTGCTCGTGCGCGACGAGACACTCGATGCTGACGAGGTGACCCGGGTCTCTTGCCTGCCAGTCACGGCGGTGGCCCGCACCGCGTTCGACCTCGGCCGTCACCTACCGCGGGGGACGGCGGTGGCGCGACTGGACGCGCTGATGCGGGCGACGTCATTTTCCATTGACGACGTGAAAGCGCTTGCGCAGCGCCACAAAGGAGCTCGTGGTTTGCGAAAGTTGCGGGCAGCGCTCGGTTTGGTTGACGGAGGCGCCATGTCGCCCAAGGAAACCTGGCTGCGGTTGTTGCTGCTTGACGCCGGCCTGCCGAGACCCACCTCACAGCTACCCCTGCTTTGCGGCCGGCAGTTGGTCGCTGTGTTCGATCTGGGCTGGGAGGAGTACAAGGTCGCCGCCGAATACGACGGCGACTACCATCGCAGCGACCGTCGGCGGTTCGTCAAGGACATCGACAAACTCGGTGTCGCTGACGACCAAGGCTGGATCGTCATCCGAGTGGTGTCCGAACATCGTCCCGGCGTCATCGTCGGTCGGGCATACCGCGCCTTGACCCGCCGTGGGTGGCGCCCAGATCGACACCAGCGCGCAGCGCTCTCGCGCTTTCTCGCGCTGCCGTCGATCTCGGCTTAGGGGGAGCCGGACTGACTAGTCGTAGCCGTGGCGCATGTCTTCGACGACGCGCGGGTGTTCCAATGTTGACGGCTCCAGCGGGCGGGGCTGCACGTCCGGAGCGAACACTGTCGCGGCGGCGAGTACCGACGGGTTGAGAAAGCGCAGCGGCGGCGCCTCGCGCGGCAGAGCTGGTTGCGGCGCCTTGTCGCCCTTTCGCGCCAGCGCAAAGCCCCAGTCGCCGAATGTCGGCACGTAGACGTGGTACGGCGTGACCGCGTAACCGGCTGCGGTGATGGTGGAAATCGTGCGCCAGAACGCAGTTGGGGTGGAGTACGGGCTGCCGGACTGCACCACCATCAGCCCGCCTGGAGCCAGCGCGCGGGACACCAGCGCATAGAACTCAGTCGAATACAGCCGGCCCAGCACCGGAGTGTCCGGATCGGGGAGGTCGACGATGATCGCGTCGAATGACGGTGACTTCGTCTCGCGTAACCACTTCATCGCATCGCCGGTCACGATATGCACCCGCGGGTTGTCCAGCGAGCCTCCGTTGGCGTAACGCATTGTGCTGCGTGCTAATTCGATGACCGCGGGGTCGAGTTCGACTTGCACGATCTTGTCGACGTCCGGGGTGCGCAGCAGCTCGCGTGCTGCCAGTCCGTCGCCGCCGCCCAGTACCAGCACCGAGCGTGCACCGGCACTGAGCGCGGGATAGACGAGACTCTCGGTATAGCGGTACTCGTCGCGGGTGGAGAACTGCAGGCCGCCGTCCAGATACAGCCGCATGTCGTTGCCGCGGCGGGTGACGACGATCTCCTGATAGGCGGATTGCCGCCAGGCGATGATCGGGTCGGCGTAAAGCCGTTGGCGGCTGGTGGTTTCGATGTCCTGGGCGCGTACCAGCAGAGTGGCAAGCAGCGCCAGCGCCAGGCCGAGCGCGCCGAGCGCCGTGAGCAACTGCCGTGTGCTCACTACCCGCCGCAGCAGGAAAATCGACACGACACCCGCGGCGAGCAGGTTGATGATGCCGGTCGCCGCGGCGCCACGGATCATGCCCAGATGGGGCAGCAGCACGAATGGCCACAACAGCCCACCGATCAGCGCGCCGAGGTAGTCGGCGGCGTTGAGGTTGGCCAGCGTGCGTCCGGTATCGGTGGCGCCTGCGGTGCGGCCCCGCTGCAACAAGGTCATCAACAGCGGCACCTCGGCGCCGACCAGCGCACCGATCAGCGCGGTGCCCAGCGCCAGCATCAGCAGCGACCCGCCGACATACGAGAACATCACGTACAGCACGGTGGCCGACAATCCACCGACGATGGCCAGCAGTGCTTCGACCGCGACGAAAGCGATTGCAGCCCAATGCAGTAATGGCTTCACCAGCAGGGCGCCGGCCCCCAGTGCGGCGATGTAGCCGGCGACGATCAGCGAGGTGGCGATGATGCCGCCGCCGTTCAGACTCGTCGACAGGGTCAGCAGCGCGAGCTCGTAGATGATGCCGCACGCCGCACACGCCGCGACCGCGGCAAGCAGCACGGCGCGCCAGCGCGTGGTTGCGATCGCCTCGTGGGCCGGCGAAGCGGGCTGCTGCTCAGTCGATGTCATGACAGCGCGGCAGCGGTCACTCCTCCTACGGCGAGCAGCATCACGGCTGTGGCGAACGCCGCAGGGTGTAGCTCGGGCTCGTCGACGTGTTCATGGAAATTGCCCGGAATCACGAAGTGCATGGACAAGATTGCGACCCCTTGCAGGACAACGCCCATCAGCCCGTACACCGCCACGCCCACCAGCCCCTGGCCGAGTTGGCTGTAGCTGTTCGTGATCGCGCTGATGATGACGGCGGCCAGCGCGATGTAGTTCGCGCAGGCAAGCATGACGGCGTTGGGGCGGCGGTCGATGAAGACCAGTTGTCGCAGCTTCCCAGGGGTCAGCACGTCGACCACGAAGAAGCCGAGGATCAGAACGGCGGTGCCGACCAGGAAGTACAAGATGGTGGCCAGTGCGCCTTTGAAGACCGGATTGAGGTCGACGTTTCCCAACTCGACGGCCAGGTACATGACTGTCTCCTTTTCGCTTCTACGCGTATTGCGTTCGGTTAGGGGTCATTTGGTTCCGCCCGGGCCGCCGGTGCTGCCACCCGTGCCGCGCGATGGAGACCCGGGGTAGAACCCGGGGCCGAGGAATATGAACGCGCCGTGGCTGTAGCCGGCGGCCAGGTCTTCGACGCGGATACTGCACGGATGCGTGCCGTCGGCGCCGACCGACACGATGGCGTCGTCGTAACGCAGGTATTGGGTGCCGGCATTGTTGGCGCGCGCCGCGGGGCTCTGATAGCCGGTGAGCGTGTCGGCCACCTGAGTGGGCGATCCCGTGCACAGATACCGGGTGCCGCCGGCATCGCGAGAGTATTCGTGGTAGTGAGATGCGATATATGAGCGGATGTCTTTGTGCTGCATCGATATTCCGAATAGCAGGCTGGCCACCGAGGTGATGGTCAATCCAAGGGCCAGCAGGAACAGGCCGTTGCGGCTCATGGGCGCCACCGGCTGGTGGTGTATACGACGGTGCCGCCTGGTGCGGCGGGGTAGAGGTGCCAGGTCCGCCAACGCCAGCCGGCGCCGTCCGGTTCGGCGGCCATCGCGGTCAGCGCCGCGTTGTCGCCCGGGAATGTGCCTCCCAGCCAACCGATCTCGGTCGCGCAACGCTCCGCAGCTGATCCGCGAGTTGGCGGAACGCGACCTCGTCGTGAAAGTCGGTTTGGGACTCGAGGTGGTAACCGGGTGCGTGAGTGCGCTCGGGTAGCTCTCCGCCGAAGTGGCACGAGACTTGTTCGGAGAAAACGGTTGTTGGCGTGCTCGACGGTGATGACGTGTGAGGCGCCCAGGACGCCCAGCACCAGCGCGCCGCCGTCGGGGTGGTCCAAGCGGCAGGTGGCCAGGGGGAGTGGAGCTGGCGCGTTGAGCGCCAGCCCAAGCCCCGAACCGCTCACATCGGCAGGGATTACCGACAGGTGATGAAGTGGCACTGGCGTGGCCTTATGCCGACGGCGGCGGGGCCGGGTACACGGTGAGCTCGCCGGTCAGCACCGACTTGCCGGTGGAGACCTCCCACGGCATGCCCGGCGCCCAGCGCTCGAAGGACAGCAGCGCGGTCTCGTCGTCGTTGGTGTAGTCGACGAAGTCCATGTCGCCGCCGGCGGGTAGGCCGGTCGTGCCCTCGGTGGTGTAGCCGGCGTGACCGCGCTCCGATTCGTGATAGGTCACGCCGTCGACGACATGCTGGCCGCCGGGTTCGAGCTGCAACTCCTTACGACTGGTCCACATCGCGAGCTTGAGCCGTCCGTCGTCGTCCTCGACGCTGAACCAGATCGGCTCGTCGCCGCCTTCCAGCAGGTGTTCCCACCAGACGAACGGGCCCTCGCGATAGGTGACCGAGCCGCGCACCACGTAGTCGACGCCGCCGTGGCTGACGATTGCGCCGGGCCCGAGCTGCCGCGGGCCGAATTGCGGTGCCGCATTGGTGAACGCGAGGGGATCTTGGCGGCCGCCGCTCGGTTTCTTGGGACGGCGCAGTGCGACGACGAAAACGACGATCGCCGCGATGAAGAGCACCGCGGCGAGCACGAGTAGCGCTGTACCCACCGCACACCCTTCCGTACGCGCAGACAGCGCCATGGTTGATCAATGGTGCGCTAAAAGGTAACAGCTTTTGCGGGCCCGGGGCGCAGTATCAGCCGCGGGAGATCTCAGAAGACGACCGTCTGGTTGCCGTATTGGATGACGCGGTCCTCGCAGTGCCACCGCACGGCACGGGACAAAGTGGCGCGTTCGACGTCGGCGCCCAGTCGCACCAGGTCCCCGACGGTGTGACGATGGTCCACCCGGACGACGTCCTGCTCGATGATCGGCCCTTCGTCGAGATCTTCGGTCACGTAATGAGCAGTCGCGCCGACGAGCTTGACACCGCGCTCCTTAGCCCGCCGGTACGGCGCGGCGCCGATGAACGCCGGCAGGAAGGAGTGGTGGATGTTGATCATTGGGCAGCCGACTTCGTTCAGGAAATTCTGCGTGAGAATCTGCATGTAGCGTGCCAACACCACCAGGTCGACGTTGCCGCGCAACAAGTCAAGCTGGCGTCGTTCTGCCTCGTCGCGGAGCTCTTTGGTGGCCGGGACATAGATGAACGGTGTGCCGAATGCGCGTACTTGGTCGGCCAGGTCGGGATGGTTGGCGATCACCATCGCCACCGACATATCGAGATCGCCACGACGGTTGCGCCACAGCAGATCCAACAGGCAGTGGTCTTCCTTCGACGCCATGATCGCGACCCGTTTGGGCTTTGCCGCCTCGGTGAGCCGGAAGTCCATGCCAAACTTGTCGGCCACCTGCTCAGCGAAGTCGCGAGCCAGATCGTCACGCACGGCTGCCAGGCCCGGCAGGTGAAAGACCGTGCGTTGCATGAACATTCCGTCGTGCTGCTCGGTTGAGTGCTGGTCCAGCGAGATGATGTTGGCGCCCGCGGAAGCCAGGAACGTGGTGACCGCTGCCACCAGTCCGGACCGGTCGGCGCAGCGCAGCAATAGTCGGCCGATGTCCTTGGCGGGCAACCCGCCGCGGTTCGCGCGGGCAAACTTCCCACTGTCGCCTGGGCTGGTCATCTTCCTCACGATCCCTCGCGCGTCCAGAGCCCGGCCCGAGCCTGACGCTGCCGATCTCAGCCGGGTTGGCCTGGCTCTCCGGGTTGGCCTGGCGCTCCGGGCTGCCCGGGCTCGCCAGGAGTGCCGCCGGGACCGGGTGCGCCACCGGCGCCGCCCTGCCGCCCTCCGGGCTGGCCGCCCTGTCCGGGCGTGCCGCCCTGGCCACCTGCGCCGCCGTTGCCGCCGCGGCCTCCCTGGCCGCCGGCCCCACCCTTACCGCCGGCCCCGCCTTTGCCACCTGCGCCGCCGTTGCCGTTGTCACCCGGCGCGCCCGCGTTGTCATCCGGCGCGCCGTTGCCGCCCGGATCGTCGGCTGCGAAGCCGGCACCACCGGGCTCCACGACGGCTACGCCGCTGACGGTGTGGCTGCACGCGGTAGAAGCGGCGCCCAAAAGGGTCACTGCCGCAAGCAGGGTCACGCTGGCAGCCGCATTCAGGCTTTCGACGTTAATGACTTTGTGTGATCGGCGATCTCGTGCGCCAACGCTGCGACGACTCATTGGTCTACCTCCCGATTGAGCAGGGAATTCCCCCGTTGCCGTCAACGTAGTTCGACAAACGGGGTCGGGTCGCCAAACGCACGAATTCAAAGAGAGTTCTTTGGCTGACCGGCCCTCGTACTTTGACGCCGAGGCGCCTAGCGTGGACCACTCACCGTCAGGGGAAGCGATACGGTTCCCGCTGCGCCACGCATCGTTACGACCCAGCGACCATTCAGCTTCAAGGTAAGGCGGAACTGGAAGCAGGCAAAGCCCACGTCCGCGTTCGTCAAGTTCGTAGGCAGCTCGCGGTGCATATGCAAGGGTTCGCCACCGTCGGGCGGCGAGACTTCTATGACGACCAGGCGATCCGAACCCGCGGTGTCTCCGGCGTCCGCGGTGTCTCCGGCGTCCCCCTGCGTCAGCACGACGATGTCAAACTGCGCTGCTCGATCGCGGCCGACTTTGTAGTGGGATATCACCCCGCCTTTCACATTGAGCTTGTTGTCTACCGCTTCGACCTTCTCGGCCAGGAACGCCCCGCTTATCCGCATGGTTATCAGTATGCGCGAACACTGGTGCGCGGTACTGGGTTTGAACGAGCTCATTTCAGCAGCTGAGGGTCTTAGCTGTCCGATCGTATCGGTGGAGTATCTAACGGCTTTCGCTAGACTGCCGGGGCCCCAAATTCTGCGGCGAGGCGGCTGCTGATGCTGAAAAACTCTAGGCCACAGCATGTTCCGCTGAATTCTTGAAATCATGGTTGACGCAGCGACCATCCGCTGATAGGCCCGTTGACCTGCGATTAACGCTCGATCCAGCCACGCGGATGGCTTGGGTGGTGTAGAAGGATTTGATGGAGGATCTGCCGCTGCGATCGATCGATCCAGCGACGTTGCGCGAAGCGATGGCCCGGCGGTTGCATCGAGGATCGGTGGTCACCGGCCAGATCAGCTTGGCGGCCTGTTCCCGGCATGATCGACGAGTACGTCACAATGTGTGACAACGTCTTTGCCGGCTTGGGTGTTCGGTTCACTGCTGAAGAGCTTGCCCATCTCAAGGCGGTGCTGGAGGGCCAATTGGCCGACGCTTACCGCGCCTCGCCACGGTCGAGGATTGTCATCTCGTACGACTCTCCGGTCGGCAGGGTGGTGAATTACCACGTGAGAGCCGAATGGTCGACGATCGAGGGTGCGTACGAGTCTTGGGTTGCGACCCGCCAGCCACCGCTGTTCGGTACCGAACCGGACGCCCGCGTGTGGGCGCTGGCCGGCGAAACAGCTGATCCGAAATCCCACGGGGTGCTCGACATTGGCGCCGGAACCGGGCGCAACACCCTGGCCCTCGCCCGCCGCGGCCACCCGGTGGACGCGGTCGAAATGACCCCGAAGTTCGCCGACATCATTCGCGACGAGGCTCAACGGGAGGCGTTGGACGTCAGGGTGATCCAGCGCGACGTCTTCGTGACCATGAATGACTTGCGCTCGGACTACGGGCTGATCGTGCTTTCCGAGGTGGTGTCCGACTTCAGAACGACGCAGCAGCTGCGTGACGTGTTCGAACTCGCTGACCAGTGCTTGGTTCCCGGCGGACGCTTAGTGTTCAACGCCTTCCTTGCGCGGCCGGGGTACTTCCCCGATGACGCTGCGCGAGAACTTGGGCAACAGGTCTATACCGCGATCTTCACCAGACAAGAACTAGCGAACGCGGCACGCATGCTGCCCTTCACACTCGTAGGCGATGACTCGGTTTATGACTACGAGAAGGCCCATCTTCCCGACGGCGCCTGGCCACCTACCAGCTGGTATGCCGGTTGGGCTAGCGGCCTCGACGTGTTCGACGTCGAGCGCGAGACATCCCCGATCGAGATGCGCTGGCTCGTCTACCAAAAGGCCGGCACCGGCTAGTGGTAGCCGGTGCCGGCGATCTCAACCTAGGTCGACCAATGGTGGATTGTCGCTAGGCGCACAACTTATCGAGTTGGTCGATTTGGGTATCCAGGTCGTGCCGTAGCGGATCCTGAGCGGCGGGCATCCGCCCCCGCCAGGTAGTTGACACCGAGCTGTTCAATGGTGTTCGCGAACGAGTTGGCGGCGTTGGCGAGATCAGCGGGAGCCGCGGTGTTCGCGGCGAGCCGGTCTTTCAGGTACGTGCCACTGCCGACGAGGGCCAACCGTGCGCTGGTGGCCACCGAAAGTTCGGCAACCGCATTGTTCGGGTCGCGGCTTTGCATGTGGGTGTTGATGACTACCGCCTTGTGGGCGCCTTTGTAGGCCGAACAGACGTTTGCTTTGGCATCGCCGTCTTGCTGGGGTACTGAAGCTTGCTGGTGTGCCGGGTGGAAATACGCCAGTGCGGCAAGGGCAGTGGCGACCACGGCGAGTGCCAGGGCCGCGTACACCAGCCACCGCGACGCGTCCGACCCGCCCGGCGAGGGCACTGGTTTTCTGGAAGAAGACACTTCGCTGGCAGAGGACTGCTTCGGACTTTCCGGGGTGGACTCACTGAGAGGTCTGTCAGTCATTGGGCGAGGATATCGCGCATCAGTGATGCTGGTAGGGCATTGCTCAAATCACCTCGGCCGCATCGGGTCTGCCGCAGATCAGCGCCGGGAGATGCTAAGTAGGGGCCCTTTTGGCGAGGCATTATGCACTCGCGGCCGGTGTTGGCTCCCGACGGGCGTGTAGAGGTCCGGTTGAGGTTATGGCCGACAAGTCCATCCGGTCGATCGCTGGCCGGCTCTGCCGGGGCACTGTCGATGATTGCGATATGCGTGGAGGCAATCGAACTGCGTTCTGCTAGAGGCGATATCGCGACAGCTGCCGGTTGATCGGCATGGCTTCATACGCGCCAATTATTGCCTCGATCGCGCCTCACCGCAGTTGGCGAAGCGGGTCTGCTGCTGAACGCACAATTTCATTAGGAATTCCTTGGGAATTCACGCGGTACGCGGTGTCGGGGGGCGACTTGGCTGAGCGCTGGGTCGAACAACAGAGAGGCCGCTGAACGCGGGCCTCTCTGTGTGTTGCTGCCTTCTTCCCTCTCGCGTAGGACGCCGGGGGCTCCCACGCCTCCGATGCCGGGTCTGCCGCCGGCCCGCCGTCTGCGCTCTTACCGCCGTTGCCGGCGGCGCTCATGAGGTCGGGTCGCTCTGTGGCCGAGCGCGCCGTTACCGGGCGGCGATTTTAGCGACGAGGTCGAGCGCACGATCTATCGCTTTAAACGGTGCGCGCCGGGGTTTAGGGCCATCGCCAGGAAATCCAGGCGCCACAGCGCCTGGAACAGCTCGCGAGCGAATTTATCGACGTCGGCCGCGCTGCCGCGCGACGGGCTCTCGCTGCGCACCGACGCGGCAATGTCTCGAATCCTGCGGTGACCATCGACCCGTTGCACAAAGGGCAACTGGGCCGCGTTAAGGGGGGCTCGCCAGTCCGGGCGGAAAATCTCGCCGCCGGAGATCCCGCACCGCGTCCGCATCAACGGAACGTAATCCAGACAATCTCGCGTCGAAAAGTCAATCGTGTAGGACTCCTTCGGCCGGTCTGGACGACATGCCATAAAGAAGTGGCACGCGTTGACCGGCTTGAGACGCTCCTTGACCGACCAGAGCGTCGGCTCTGGCAAAGCATTTATCGCCGGATAGACGTCGTTCGGCGCTACGAAAATCTCGTGCGGATAGTACGGCGCCTTGTGAAACCAGCCCTGAAACACGAGTCCGGCCGAGGTGACAAGGTCGATGCAGTCGTCCACTGTGTGACTGTGCTCGCGGCCCGGTAGAAACGTGTCCACCAGCGCCTCATCGAACTGCAACTCACGAGCGCCGCGCAGATAGGGTTGCACTGGGTGATCGGCTGGCAGCAACGAAAGCGTCTGGCGCACCAGCGCAATCGACGACTCGTTTTGACCCAGCCCCAAGTCACGAAAGACCGACTGCAGTAGCTCGATCCCGAACCGGCCGTACTTCGCATACAGCATCACACCGATTACGGCGTCGGGTCGCAGACAACGAGCCAAGGCATTCATCCCGGCTTGCGGATCGGCCAAGTGATGCAGTACGCCGGTCGACACGATCAGGTCGAAATCGAGGCCCAGCGTTGGCACTTCCTCGATCGGAAGCCGATGCAACTCCAAGTTATTCAGCCCGTGCTTGTCTTTGAGGTACTGGTGATGATCCAGCGATGGCTGGCTGACATCGACAGCCACCACTTTGGCATCGGGGTTCGTGAACGCAAAAACCGCTGCCTGGTTCGTGCCACAGCCCGCGATCAAAAGATCAAGGTCGGGTTTGTACCCCCGGTCCGGCCACAAGATCCGGTGTGCGTGGCTGGGGTCGAACCATTGCCAGTTGCCGGCGAGCCATGTCTTGAGGTCCTGTATCGGCTGTGGGTACCGGTAACGCTCGTAATGGCGGGACACAACGTCGGCACGCGGATCATCGTTCACTCGGCGCGGGCTCCTTCGCAGTCGGCGATGAATGGGCTATGCCGCAGCGGCTTTCACCGCTAGCGGGGACTGGGCGTCACACTACGACCCTTCAGTCACGACCAGACAGACTCTAGACGACCTGCAGTCCCTCATGCTCCACTCGCGCGTCTAGGGCCCGGCCCGAGCCTGACGCTGCCGATCTCAGCCGGGTTGGCCCGGCTCCCCGGGCTGCCCGGGCTCGCCAGAGTGCCGCCGGGACCGGGTGCGCCACCGGCGCCGCCCTGGCCGCCCTGGCCGGGTGCGCCACCCTGGCCACCTGCGCCGCCGTTGCCGCCGCGGCCTCCGTGGCCGCCGGCCCCACCCTTACCGCCGGCACCGCCTTTGCCACCTGCACCGCCGTTGCCGTTGTCACCCGGCGCGCCATCGCCGCCGTTGCCGCCCGGATCGTCGGCTGCGAAGCCAGCATCGCCGGGCTGCACGACGGCTACGCCGCTGACCGTGCGGCTGCACGCGGTGGAAGCAGCACCGCCAACGTCAATGCCGCAACTTCAAGTCAGCGCTGGCAGCCGCATTCCGGCAGACGACGTTAATGACCTTGTGTGATCGGCGATCTCGTGCGCTACCGCTGTGAGCGAGCCATTGGTCTACCTCCCATCGGGCCGCGAGGTCTCTATGACTACCGCTTCGACCTTCTCGGCCAGGAACGCCCCGCTTATCCTCATGCCTCCAGTATGCGTGAACACTGGTGCGCGGTAGTGGGTTTAAGCCAGCTCATCGGGACGCGGCGCCATGAACGGAGTACTTATCGGATATGCAGGATCGCCTGCAGCCCTGGGTTCCGCGGCAAGGCGATCTCGGTCGGACGCAGCGTGTTCCGGCAAATTCGTCGGTGCTGTTGGCAGTGCAGTAATCCGCCAATACCCCGCAACCGACATATACTTTCGATGCTGCCTCGCCGACGACCTGGGTAGTGTAGAAGGGTCTGATGGAGATTCCGCCCCTCAGTTCGATCGATCCGTCAACACTGCGCGAAGCGACCGCCCGGCGGCTGTTCCGGGCATCGGCGGTCACCGGGCAGATCTCGCTGCCCGCCGTTCCAGGGATGATCGACGAGTACGTCAAGATGTGTGACACCGTCTTCACCGGTGTGGGCGTCCAGTTCAGCCCCGACGAACTTGCTCAGCTCAAGACGGTGCTGGAGGGCCAGTTGGCCGAGGCCTTTGCGGCCTCCCAACGGTCGAGGATCTTCGTCTCGTACGAGTCTCCTATCGGCAAGGTGCTGAACTACCACGTCAGAGCCGAGTGGCAGACGATCGCGAGCGTTTACGACTTCTGGGTTGACACCCGCGAGCCGCCGCTTTTCGGTACCGAACCCGACGCGCGGGTGTGTGCGCTGGCCGGCGAAGCAACCGATCCCCGAGTCTGCCGGGTGCTCGACATCGGCGCCGGAACCGGGCGCAATGGCCTGGCCCTGGCGCGCCGCGGCCACCCGGTGGACGCGGTCGAGGTGACGCCGAAGTTCGCCGACATCCTCCGCGCTGAAGCCCAACGAGAAGCACTGGACGTCCGTGTCATCCAGCGCGACGTCTTTGCGACGATGGATGACCTGGCCCGGGACTATCGGCTGATCGTGCTCTCCGAAGTGGTGCCCGACTTCCGGACGACTGCGCAGCTGCGCAGCATGTTCGAACTTGCCGCCCGTTGCCTGGCGCCCGGCGGACACTTCGTTTTCAACACCTTCCTGCCGCGCCCGGGCTACACGCCCGACGACGCTGTGCGGGAACTGGGGCAGCAGCTGTACAACGCGATCTTCACCCGGGACGAGCTGGCGAGTGCGGCAGGCCTATTGCCGCTCACGCTCGTCAGCGACGATTCCGTGTACGACTACGAAAAAGCCCACATGCCGGCGAGCGCGTGGCCGCCCACCGGATGGTATGAGGGTTGGGCCAGTGGCCTCGACGTGTTCGACCTCGAGCGTGAGACGTGCCCGATCGACCTGCGCTGGCTGGTCTACCAGAAGTCCGGCAACGGTTAGACGACCTGCAGTCCCTCGGGAATATTTTTCGGATCGCGCCAGAAGGCGTCGTTGACGAAACGGCTGAACAGGTCCGGCGGCAGCAAGCTCGCGCGCGGCTCGGCCTTGACCGTGTGGCCCACGGTGTGCAGCCCGGGAGTGCCGGCACGTTCGTCGAACTCGGTGACGTCGTAGTCGACGTGGTCGAAGTCGTGCTCGAAAGCCGGCTCGCCGATGAAGGCGTAGATGGCGTGCATTGTCTTGGCCGGGTCGGTGGTCAGGGTTTCGTACTGGACCAGCAGCAGGCGGTCCCTTTGGGCGCCGTAGCACGCCTGCTTGAGCGCATCGTAGGGAGCGCCGACCATGCCATCGGCCCCCGACACACCGTTGGCGCGGGTGTAGACCGTGCCGCCGGCGCTGTAGTTGAAGATCGACGACGGGCTGAAGACATTGCGCTGGACCAACCGCTCGATGCTGTCGATCACCCACGGCAGGTCGCGCACGCAGGCAATCACTTTCGCATCGGGAAACAGCTTGCGCAATCGCCGGCATCCACGCGCACCAGAAGCGGTTGGTGTCAAAGATCACCTGGGCGGGGCAGTCGGCGTAGTAGTTGTCGAACAACCCACGCAGGATGCGCTCGCGCTTGGTGTCATCGATGAATACCGAAAACTCGTTGCGCGCGCTCATCTCGCTCAGCAGGGCGCCGAACAGGCCGGCCAGCGGGCCGGACATACCGGCCTGGAAACGTGGGTTTTGTCGCAGTAACGCGGCCAGCAGAGTCGAGCCGGAACGCGGCAAGCCCGAGATGAAGTGGATGGCCGGCATGGACGCTCCCCTTATTAGCTTCGTGGCTTTGCGCAATCAAGCCCGACTGATGTCGGCACATATTAACCGACCGCAGATGGTGAGCGCTGGCAATCGCCCAGGAGATGCGATGAGAAAAACGGTTGCGTCCGTGGCGATCTATTCGGGTATCACGATCGACATCGTCGCGTACGGCGATGTGGGGCGCGCAGGCTCGCCTGTCAGACGGACAACAAAAGAGAGGCCCGCCGAAGCGGGCCTCTCCGTTGTATTGCCTCCTGTCGGATTACGGGTTTGCCCGTGCCGCCGGTGCCGCCGATGCCGCCGTGCCGCCGCCACCGGCTTTGCCGACTGCGGGTTGCCGGGGGTGCCGCGCAGCACGGGCCAGCCGCGGGTGCCGGTGTGGCCTGGGACGCCGTTGCCGTCGGTGCCGCCGTTACCGCCGACCGCGCCGTTTTGGCCGGCACCGCCGGTGCCGCTGATGTTGGCGCGTGGCCGCCGCCTTGCCGGCGTCGCCGCCGCTACCGCCGGTACCGCCGTGGGCGCCGGCGCCGCCGGCTACCGGCGGCTGCCGGCCGTGCCGGAGCCCGCACCGTTGCCCGCGGCCCCGGCGGCTCCGCCGTTACCGCCTTGGCCGCCGGCGCCTGCGGTCCCGCCGTTACCGCCGTCACCGCTGGTGCCGCCGGGTCCGGCGGTCCCGCCGTTGCCGCCGTTGCCGCCGTTTACGCCGTTGGCGCCGTCACCGGTAGCGCCGCCGTCGCCGCCGTTGCCGCCGTTGCCGCCGTTGCCGCCGCCGACCGCGCTGCTGGCCGCACCACCGCTACCGCCGTTGCCGCCGGCACTACCGGCCGCGGCGTTGCCGCCGTTGCCGCCGGCGCCGCCGTGGCCCGACCCGGCCGCGTTGCCGCCGTTGCCGCCGGTGCCTGCGTCGAGTCGCGACGAGCTGCCGCTGCCGCCGTAGACCACCGTTACCGCCGACTGCTGTTCTTGGCGTGCGCCGGCCGCACCGCCGGTCCCACCGTTGCCGCCGACGGAGTTGGCGCCAGTCGTTGCCGCCGGCGCCACCGTTGCCGCCGTTGCCGCCGACCCGATGCGCGTTGCCGCCGATCGCCGCCGTGGCCGCCGCCGCCGCCGTGGCCGCCGCCGCCGCCGTTGCCGCCGTTGCCGCCGGCGTAGCCCTTGCCGGCACTGCTGGCCGGCCCACCGTTACCGCCGGTGCCGCCGTTAGCACGCCGTTGCCGCCGTTGCCGCCCGCGCCGGCCGTGCCGCCGTTACCGGTCGGGCCGCTGCGCGTTGCCGCCGTTGCCGCCGATACCGCCTTGGCCGCCGCCGGCGGCGTAACCGCCGCTGCCGCCGTTGCCGTTGGCGCTGAAGCCGCCGTTGCCGGCGCTGGCGCCGGTGTTGCCGCCGTTGCCGCCGGTGCCGCCGGTGCCACCGTTGCCGCCGAGCTTGCCGCTCATGCCGCCGTTGTCGCCGAAGTTGCCGTTGCCGCCGCCGCCGTCGGAGCCGCCGTTGCCGCCGGTGCCGGTTCCGGTGGCAGCACCACCGTTGGCTCCGGTGCCGCCGGTACCGCCGGTGCCGCCGGTCGCGCCGTTGCCGCCGTTACCGGTGCCCGCGCCGTTGCCGCCGTATGCCGGCCATCGTGCCGTCGCCGCCGCCGTCGCCGCCGTTGGCCGCCGCTGCCGCCGTTGGCCGCCGTTGAGGCCGGGCCGCCGTTGTTGAGGGCGTTGGAGCCGGCCGCGCCGTTGCCACCGGCGCCGCCGTCCCCGTTGGTGCCGCCGGCACCACCGTTACCGTTGCCGCCCACCGCGTTGCCGCCGCCGCCGGCGTCGCCGCCGTCGCCGCCGGTGCCGCCGTCGCCGCCGTTGAAGCCCTGGACGCTGGAGACGTTGCCGGTGGCCTGGAAGGCGGTGCCGCCGTTGCCGCCGGCCCCGCCGTCGCCCGCGACGCCGCCGTTGCCGCCGTCGCCGCCGAGCTTGCCGCCGTTGCCGCCGTCGCCGCTCTTGCCGCCGTCGCCGCCGCTGCCGCCCGGCCGCCGTTGCCACTGGACACCGAGGTGCCGTTGGCGCCGTTGGCAGCCGATGCCGCCCTGGCCGCCGTTACCGCCGAGGCCGCCTTGGCCGACGCCGATGCCGCCGTTACCGCCGTTGCCGGCATCGCCG
Organism: uncultured Actinomycetota bacterium; assembly: GCA_963815995.1. Taxonomy (GTDB): domain Bacteria; phylum Actinomycetota; class Actinomycetes; order Mycobacteriales; family Mycobacteriaceae; genus Mycobacterium. The sequence goes on along the minus strand of CAWFIR010000011.1, from coordinate 7,474 downwards.
CCCTTGCCGCCGGCGTAGTCCGGTGCCCGACTTTAGCATTGGTCGCCGAAGCCGTTGCCGCCCTGGCCGCCGTTGCCGCCGGTGCCACCGACGCCGTTGGTGCCGGATCCGCCCGCGCTGCCGGTCGGGCCGCCTGCGGCGCCGCCGTTGCCGGCCGCACCGGCGTCGCCGCCGTCACCGCCCTTGCCGCCGTTGCCGCCGGCGTAGCCACCGATACCCTTGCCCAACTTCGTGGTGGCGTCCCGGTGGCGCCGTTGCCGCCGTTGCCGCCGGTGCCGGCCTGGCCGGCGTTGCCGCCCGTGCCGCCGTTACCGTCGACACCCTGGCTGCCGCTGCCGCCGGCTTGCACGCCGCCGCCCGCACCGCCGTTACCGCCGGTGCCGCCGTTACCGGCGTCGCCGCCCTTGCCGGCGTCGCCGCCGTTGGGGCCGGGGGCCTTACCGAAGTAGCCCTTGCCGCCGTTGCCGCCGTTGCCGCCGGACCCACCGGTGCCGCCGGCGCCGCCGGTGCCACCGGCGCCGCCGTTACCCGAGACGGTGCCGCCCAGACCACCGGCCCCGGCGTTGCCGCCCAGGCCGCCGTTGCCGCCGTCGACACCGTCGCTGCCCTTGCCGGCGGAGTCGGTGAACCCGTTGGCGCCGTTGAAGCCCTGCCCGCCGATACCGCCGTTACCGCCGGCACCACCGGTGCCCACCGTGCCGGCGTTACCGCCGACACCGCCCTGGCCGCCGCTGCCGCCGGTCAGATGCGCTGCGATGCCCTGGGCGCCGTTACCGCCGTTACCGGCCGCGCCGCCGTTGTCGGCGAAGCCGGCCGCGCCGTTACCGCCGTCACCGCCCATACCGCCGTTGCCGCCGGAGGCCGCCACGGTGAAGTCGCCGTTGGCGCCGTTACCGCCCTGGCCGCCGTCCCCGCCGGTGGTGCTGATGTGGCCGTTCGCGCCGTCGGTGCCGTTGGTGCCGCCGGTACCGCCGGTACCGGCATGCCCGTGGACCCCGCCGGTGCCGGCCGCGGTGCCCGGAGCGCCGCCGTTGCCGCCGGCCCCGCCGGCGCCGTTGACGCCGTGATCGCCGGCCAGACCCCAAACCCCGTTGGCGCCGGTACCGCCGACGCCGCCGGCCCCGGAGTCACCACCGGCCCCGCCGTTGCCGCCGTTGCCGTTGGCGCCGGTGTGCCCGAACAGCCCACCCTTGGCGCCGTTACCGCCGTCACCGCCGGCACCACCGTTTTCACCGGGACCGCCCTGGCCGCCGTTGCCGCCGACACCGTCGGCCACCCCGGCCACCCCGGTCGATCCGGCCGGCACCGGTACACCGGTGGCGCCGGCCCCGCCGACACCGCCGTCGCCGCCGGATCCGCCGTTGCCGAAGAAGTTCAGCGAGCCGACACCACCGGCGTCACCGCCGTTACCGCCGACCCCGCCGACCCCGGTCAAGGTGGCCGAACCCGGAACCCCCGAGCCGCCGTCGCCGCCGGAGCCGCCGTTGCCGAAGAACAACCCGCCGACACCACCGTTGCCGCCGTCGCCGCCGGTGCCCGCACCGCCGGCCCCGCCGTCACCGCCGTTGCCCCACCAGCCGGCGTCACCACCGGTACCGCCCTGACCGGCCAGGTCGGTGGCGCCGTTACCGCCGTTACCGAACCAAATCCCACCACCTTGGCCATCAGCCGCGGTCAGCGAGCCGCCACCGACACCATCGGTGCCGTTGCAGATAAAGCCACACGCACCCGAGGCCGACGACGCGGCCGGGTCGACCTGGCCGAAGTACGAGTTCAGCGAGGTGTCGACCTGCTGACCGAACGAGGAGTTGATCCAGTCCTGCTGCAGACCATGCCAGAAGGCGGTGGAGGAATCGGCCGCCGAGGCCGCCGTGCTGGCGTCACTGGCCGGGTTGGTGAAGCTGTTGGTCAGATCCGTGAACAGCGTCTCCCAGCCCGAGGGGGCAGTCGCAGCGGCATCAGTGGCCGGCAGCGCCAAATCGCCCAACGCAGACGGGGCGATACCCAACAACGCATCAAAGCTGTTCACCGAACTCAGGATCGAGTTGATGATCGGATCGATGACCACATCGAACCCATCGGCACGAGCCACCGGCACATTGGCCAACGGGGTCAGCCCAAACGCCAAAAACGCCCCAGCAGAACCACCGAGGCCCAACGCCGCACGACGCGCCTTACCCTTCGCCGCCCGACGACTCTTCTTCTTAGAGTGCTGACCAGACATGCCTCCACCTGCTCCTTCGTTGGACATAAGTTGGACTTCTCAGGCAGTTTTAAGGTACTACTTAACTAACGTTCGCGAAATGAAATGTCCAACTTGCCAGAATAATTTTCCGGCGAGCGCGTGGCCGCCCACCGGATGGTATGAGGGTTGGGCCAGTGGCCTCGACGTGTTCGACCTCGAGCGTGAGACGTGCCCGATCGACCTGCGCTGGCTGGTCTACCAGAAGTCCGGCAACGGTTAGACGACCTGCAGTCCCTCGGGAATATTTTTCGGATCGCGCCAGAAGGCGTCGTTGACGAAACGGTTGAACAGGTCCGGCGGTAGCAAGCTTGCGCGTGACTCGGCCTTCACGGTATGGCCCACGGTGTGCAGCCCGGGGGTGCCGGCGCGTTCGTCGAAGTCGGTGACGTCGTAGTCGACGTGGTCGAAGTCATGCTCGAAAGGCGGCTCGCCGATGAAGGCGTAGATGGCGTGCATGGTCTTGGCCGGGTCGGTGGTCAGGGTTTCGTACTGGACCAGCAGCAGGCGGTCCTTTTGTGCGCCGAAGCACGCCTGCTTGAGCGCATCGTAGGGGGCGCCGACCATGCCGTCGGCCGCCGACACCCCGTTGGCGCGGGTGTAGACCGTGCCGCCAGAGCTGTAGTTGAAGATCGACGACGGGCTGAAGACATTGCGCTGGACCAGCCGCTCGATGCTGTCGACCACCCACGGCAGGTCGCGCACGCAGGCGATCACTTTCGCATCGGGAAACAGCTTGCCGATCGCCGGCATCCACGCGCACCAGAAGCGGTTGGTGTCGAAGATCACCTGGGCGGTGGAGTCGGCGTAGTAGTTCTCGAACAGCCCACGAAGGATGCGCTCGCGTTTGGCGTCGTCGATGAACACCGAAAACTCGTTACGTGCGCTCATCTCGCTCAGCAGGGCGCCGAACAGGCCGGCCAGCGGGCCCGACATGCCGGCCTGGAAACGCGGATTCTGTCGCAGTAATGCCGCCAGCAGCGTCGAGCCGGAACGCGGCAGGCCCGAGATGAAGTGGATGGCCGGCATGGCCCCCTCTTTCAGCTTTGTGGCGTTGCCCAATCGGGCCCGCTTGATGTCGGCACATATTAACTGGCCGCCGATGGTGAGAACTGGCAATCGCCCAGGTGAACATGAAAATGCGGGACTTTCTCGACAGGTGCTTGTCGGCCCGGTTGCCTATGGATCGACACACAAGAGAGAGGCCCGCCGAAGCGGGCCTCTCTGCTGTGTTGCCTCCTGTCGGTTTACGGGTGGCCAGCGCCGCCGCCGTGCCATCGTTGCCGCCGGGGCCGCCAGTGCCACCGGCGCCGCCGCCGGGGCTGGGGCTGCCGGGGGTGCCGGCGGTTGGGCCGCCTGCGGTGCCCAGCCCGGGGCGCCAATTGGCCTGGGAGGCCGGCGCCGTTGGCCCCGCCGTTGCCACCGACCGAGCCGTTGGCGCCGTTGCCGCCGTGGCCGCCGGTACCGCTGCCGCTGGTGATGTGGCCGCCATTGCCGCCGGTACCGTCGTCTCCGCCGGGGCTTTCGCCGTTGGAGCCGTGGCCGCCGCCCCCGGGGTTGCCGGCCGCGCCGGCCCCGGTGCCGTTGCCCGCGGCTCCGGCAGCTCCGCCGTTGCCGCCGTTGCCGCCGGTGCCCGCCGTCCCGGCGTTACCGCCGTTGCCGCCGGTTCCGCCAGGTCCGGCGTTGCCGCCGGTGCCGCCGTTACCGCCGTCACTGTCGGAGGAGCCGGACGAACTGCCGCCGCTACCGCCGGTGCCGCCGTTGCCGCCGTTGCCGCCGCCGACGGCGCTGCTGGCCGCACCACCGGTGCCGCCGTTGCCGCCGGCAGTAACGTTGCTGGCGTTGCCGCCGACACCGCCCGCGCCGCCGGTGCCGGACCCGGCGACGCTGCCGCCGTTACCGCCGTCGCCGGCCTCACCGGCGTAGTTGCCGGCACCGCCGTGACCGCCGTTACCGCCACCGCCGTTCTTGCCGCCGATGGCGCTGGCCGCACCGCCGTTGCCGCCGTTGCCGCCGACGCCGCTGGTACCGCTGTTACCGCCGGCACCACCGGCGCCGCCGTTGCCCGACCCGGCCGCAGTGCCGCCGTTGCCGCCGTCGCCGCCACCGCCGCCGCTGCCGCCGCGGCCGCCGTAACCGCCGTTACCGCCGGCCATCTTGCCGTTGCTGGCCCCGCCGAGACCGCCGTTGGCGCCGTTGACGGCGTTGCCGCCTTGGCCGCCGGCCCCGGCGTTGCCGCCGTTACCTGTCGGGCCGAGGGCGTTGCCGCCGTTACCGCCGTCACCGCCGGTGCCGGCTTCACCGCCGTAGCCGCCCTGGCCAGCGGTGGTGCCGGCCGCACTGTAGCCGCCCGTGCCGGCGCTGGCACCCGTGTTGCCGCCGGTGCCGCCGGCACCGCCGATGCCACCGTCACCGCCGAGCTTGCCGCTGGCACCGCCGACACCGCCGCTGCCGCCGTTGCCGCCGTCACCGGCGTCACCGCCGCTGGCGCCGCCAGCGTTTCCAAAGGAGCTACCGGCGTTGGCGCCGGTGCCGCCGGTACCGCCGGTGCCGCCGGTCGAGCCGACGCCGCCGCTACCGGTGCCGAAGCCGTTGCCGCCGTAGCCGGCCGCCTTGCCGTCGCCGCCGCCATCGCCGCCGGTGCCGCCGCTGCCGCCGCTGCCGCCCTGCAAGCCGGGCCCGCCGTTGTTGAGGGCGTTGGAGCCGGCCGCGCCGTTGCCGCCGGCGCCGCCGGTGCCGTTGGTGCCGCCGGCACCACCGTTACCGTTGCCGCCCATGGCGTCGCCGCCCTTGCCGGCATCGCCGCCGTCGCCGCCGGTGCCGCCGTTGCCGCCGTTGAAGCCCTGGACGCTGGAGACGTTGCCGGTGGCCTGGAAGGGGGTGCCGCCGTTGCCGCCGGCCCCGCCGTCGCCCGCGACGCCGCCGTTGCCGCCGTCGCCGCCGAGCTTGCCGCCGTTGCCGCCGTCGCCGCTCTTGCCGCCGTCGCCGCCGATGCCGCCCTGGCCGCCGTTGCCACTGGACACCGAGGTGCCGTTGGCGCCGTTGGAGCCGATGCCGCCCTGGCCGCCGTTACCGCCGAGGCCGCCTTGGCCGACGCCGATGCCGCCGTTACCGCCCTTGCCGGCATCGCCGCCCTTGCCGCCGGCGTATCCGGTGCCCGACTTTAGATTGTCGCCGAAGCCGTTGCCGCCCTGGCCGCCGTTGCCGCCGGTGCCACCGACGCCGTTGGTGCCGGATCCGCCCGCGCTGCCGGTCGGGCCGCCTGCGGCGCCGCCGTTGCCGGCCGCGCCGGCGTCGCCGCCGTCACCGCCCTTGCCGCCGTTGCCGCCGGCGTAGCCACCGATACCCTTGCCCAACTTCGTGGTGGCGTCCGCGGTGGCGCCGTTGCCGCCGTTGCCGCCGGTGCCGGCCTGGCCGGCGTTGCCGCCGGTGCCGCCGTTACCGTCGACACCCTGGCTGCCGCTGCCGCCGGCTTGCACGCCGCCGCCCGCACCGCCGTTACCGCCGGTGCCGCCGTTACCGGCGTCGCCGCCCTTGCCGGCGTCGCCGCCGTTGGGGCCGGGGGCCTTACCGAAGTAGCCCTGGCCGCCGTTGCCGCCGTTGCCGCCGGACCCACCGGTGCCGCCGGCGCCGCCGGTGCCACCGGCGCCGCCGTTACCCGAGACGGTGCCGCCCAGACCACCGGCCCCGGCGTTGCCGCCCAGGCCGCCGTTGCCGCCGTCGACACCGTCGCTGCCCTTGCCGGCGGAGTCGGTGAACCCGTTGGCGCCGTTGAAGCCCTGCCCGCCGATACCGCCGTTACCGCCGGCACCACCGGTGCCCACCGTGCCGGCGTTACCGCCGACACCGCCCTGGCCGCCGCTGCCGCCGGTCAGATGCGCTGCGATGCCCTGGGCGCCGTTACCGCCGTTACCGGCCGCGCCGCCGTTGTCGGCGAAGCCGGCCGCGCCGTTACCGCCGTCACCGCCCATACCGCCGTTGCCGCCGGAGGCCGCCACGGTGAAGTCGCCGTTGGCGCCGTTACCGCCCTGGCCGCCGTCCCCGCCGGTGGTGCTGATGTGGCCGTTCGCGCCGTCGGTGCCGTTGGTGCCGCCGGTACCGCCGGTACCGGCATGCCCGTGGACCCCGCCGGTGCCGGCCGCGGTGCCCGGAGCGCCGCCGTTGCCGCCGGCCCCGCCGGCGCCGTTGATGCCGTGATCGCCGGCCAGACCCCAAACCCCGTTGGCGCCGTTACCGCCGACGCCGCCGGCCCCGGAGTCACCACCGGCCCCGCCGTTGCCGCCGTTGCCGTTGGCGCCGGTGTGCCCGAACAGCCCACCCTTGGCGCCGTTACCGCCGTTACCGCCGGCACCACCGTTTTCACCGGGACCGCCCTGGCCGCCGTTGCCGCCGACACCGTCGGCCACCCCGGCCACCCCGGTCGATCCGGCCGTACCGGTAGCACCCGTGGCGCCGGCCCCGCCGACACCGCCGTCGCCGCCGGATCCGCCGTTGCCGAAGAAGTTCAGCGAGCCCACCCCACCGGCGTTACCGCCGTTACCGCCGACCCCGCCGACCCCGGTCAAGGTGGCCGAACCCGGAACCCCCGAGCCGCCGTCGCCGCCGTAGCCGCCGTTGCCGAAGAACAACCCGCCGACACCACCGTTGCCGCCGTCGCCGCCGGTGCCCGCACCGCCGGCCCCGCCGTCACCGCCGTTGCCCCACCAGCCGGCGTCACCACCGGTACCGCCCTGACCGGCCAGGTCGGTGGCGCCGTTACCGCCGTTACCGAACCAAATCCCACCACCTTGGCCATCAGCCGCGGTCAGCGAGCCGCCACCGACACCATTGGTGCCGTTGCAGATCAAGCCACACGCACCGAGGCCGACGACGCGGCCGGGTCGACCTGGCCGAACTACGAGTTCAGCGAGGTGTCGACCTGCTGACCGAACGAGGAGTTGATCCAGTCCTGCTGTAGGCCATGCCAGAAGGCGGTGGAGGAATCGGCCGCCGAGGCCGCCGTGCCGGCGTCACTGGCCGGGTTGGTGAAGCTGTTGGTCAGATCCGTGACCAGCGTCTCCCAGCCCGAGGGGGCAGTCGCAGCGGCATCAGTGGCCGGCAGCGCCAAATCGCCCAACGCAGACGGGGCGATACCCAACAACGCATCAAAGCTGTTCACCGAACTCAGGATCGAGTTGATGATCGGATCGATGACCACATCGAACCCATCGGCACGAGCCACCGGCACATTGG
>CAWFIR010000010.1:0-2000117 GCA_963815995.1 uncultured Actinomycetota bacterium | reverse complement strand
CAGCTGAGGGTCTTAGCTGTCCGATCGTATCGGTGGAGTATACTAACGGCTTTCGCTAGACTGCCGGGGCCCAAGTTCTGCGGCTAGGCGTCTGCTGATGCTGAAAAACTCTGGGCCACAGCATGTTCCGCTGCATCGAGGATCGGTGGTCACCGGCCAGATCAGCTTCGGCGGCCTTCCCCGGCATGATCGACGAATACGTCACAATGTGTGACAACGTATTTGCCGGCTTGGGTGTTCGGTTCACTGCTGAAGAGCTTGCCCATCTGAAGACGGTGCTGGAGGGCCAATTGGCCGACGCCTACCTGCTCTCCGAAGTGGTGACCGACTTCAGAACGACTACGAGAAGGCCCATCTTCCCAAAGGCGCCTGGCCACCCACCAGCTGGTATGTCGCTTGGGTTAGCAGCCTCGACGTGTTCGATGTCGAGCGTGAGACATCCCCGATCGAGATGGGCTGGCTCGTCTACCAAAAGGCCGGCACCGGCTAGTGGTAGCCGGTGCCGGCGATCTCAACTTAGGTCGACCAATGGTGGATTGTCGCTAGGCGCACAACTTATCGAGTTGCGCGATTTGGGTATCCAGGTCGTGCCGTAGCGGATCCTGAACGGAGGCATCCTCCCCCGCCAGGTAGTTGACACCGAGCTGTTCAATCGTGTTCGCGAACGAGTTGGCGGCGTCGGCGAGATCAGCCGGAGCCGCGGTGTTCGCGGCGAGCCGGTCTTTCAGGTACGTGCCACTGCCGACGAGGGCCAACCGTGCGCTGGTGGCCACCGAAGTTCGGCAACCGCATTGTTCGGGTCGCGGCTTTGCATGTGGGTATTGATGACTACCGACTTGTGGGCGCCTTTGTAGGCCGAACAGACGTTTGCTTTGGCATCGCCGCCTTGCTGGGGTGCTGAAGCTTGGTGGTGTGCCGGGTGGAAATACGCCAGTGCGGCAAGGGCAGTGGCGACCACGGCGAGTGCCAGGGCCGCGTACACCAGCCACCGCGACGCGTCCGACCCGCCCGGCAAGGGCACTGGTTTTCTGGAAGAAGACTCTTCGCTGGCAGAGGACTGCTTCGGACTTTCCGGGGTGGACTCACTGATAGGTCTGTCAGTCATTGGGCGAGGATATCGTGCATCAGTGATGCTGGTAAGGCATTGCTCAAATCACCTCGGCCGCATCGGGTCTGCCGCAGATCAGCGCCGGAGATGCTGAGTAGGGGCCCTTATGGCGAGGCATTATGCACCGGTGGCCGGTGTTGGCCCCCCGGATGAGCGTGTAGAGGTCCGCTTGAGGTTATGGCCGACAAGTCCATCCGGTCGATCGCTGGCCGGCTCGGCCGCGGCACTGTCAATGATTGCGATATGCGTGAAGGCAATCGAACTGCGTTCTGCTAGAGGCGATATCGCGAAAGCTGCCGGTTGATCGGCATGGCTTCATACGCGCCAATTTCCTCGATCGCGCCTCACCGTAGTCGGCATAGTGGGCGGGGTTGCTGAACACACAATTTCATTGGGATTTCTTTGGGAATTCACGCCGTACGCGGTGCGAGGGGAGACCGCGCTGAGCGCTGGGTCGAACAGCGGAGAGACCCGCTGAAAGCGGGCCTCTCCGTGAGGCTGGGACGGCGTCACGTTATGAAGACGCGGGTTTCGTCCAGCTCTGCGCCGGATAGCGAGTAAGACGCGGCGAGCGCCGCTTAGCGGCGGGCTATAGCGCCGCACGGACCGAATACGGTGATCGCCTAGCGTGACTACTCGGGATTCAAGGCCATCGACAGGAAATCAAGCCGCCACAGCGCCTGGAATAGCTGGCGGGCGAACTTCTCCACGTCGGCCACGCTGCCTCGCGACGAGGCCTCCCCGTGCACGGACGCGGCGATTTCGCGAATTGTCCGCTTCCCGTCGACCTCCTGCACGAAGGGCAACTGAGCTGAATTCAGCGTCGTCCGCCAGTCCGACCGGTACATTTCGTTGCCGGACAGACCGCACCGCATACGCATCAACGGAACGTAGTCCAGGCAGCTCTCCGTCGAAAAGTCAATCGCATAAGACTCTTTCGGCCGCTCCGGACGACACGCCATAAAGAAGTGGCAGGCGTTCACGGTGTTGAGACGCTCGACCGCCGCCCACTGCGCCGGCTCGGGGAGTGTTTTATCGCTGGATACACCGTGTTGGGTCGTGCGAACAGATCGTGCGGGTAATACGGCGCGTTGCTGAACCATCCCTGGAAGACGAGTCCGGCCGTGGTGACAATGTCGATGCAGTCATCGACGGTGTAACTGCGCTCGCGGCCATGCAGGAAGGTATCCACTAGGACGGCATCGGACTGCATATTCCGCGCCATCTTGAGATAGGGCTGCACCAGATGATCGGGGGAGAGCAGCGAAAGCGTCTCGCGCACCATCGCGATCGACGATTCGTTCTGTCCTAGCCCCAAGTCGCGAAAGAACTGCTGCAGCAACTCGAGCCCGGCTCGGCCGTACTTCGCGTACAACATGATGCCCATGGCGCCATCGGGTCGCAGACAACTCGCTACGGCATTCATTCCCACCTGCGGATCAGCCATGTGGTGCAACACACCGGTCGACACGATCAGGTCGAAATCCCTGCCCAGCGACGGGAGTTCCTCGATTGGTAGCAGGTTCAAATCCAGGTTGAACAGTCCGTGCTTGTCTTTGAGGTATTGCTGATGATCCAGTGAGGGCTGGCTGATGTCGACCGCCGTCACTTTCGCATCGGGGTTCATGAAAGCGAAAACCGACGCCTGGTTGGTGCCGCAGCCCGCGATCAAGATGTCAAGATCGGCCTTGTATTCCCGGTCCGGCCACAAAACCCGGTGGGCGTGGCTGGGGTCGAACCACTCCCAGTTGTTGGCCAGCCATACTTCGAGGTCCTCGTATCGGCTGCGGATACCTGTACCGCTCGTACTGGCGAGTGACCACATCGGCACGTGGATTGTCGTTCACTTCCGCACTGGCTCCTTCACGCTGAATGGTTACTCGGAGGTCCGCGAATTTGCCGGATACTCGTCAGCCGAAAGCGGCCCGATTCCGCATCGTGCTCCACTCCCCGAAGGAATTATCGGTGACTGCCCCGATCGGCCCGCAGGCGATTCGGCAATCGCGCGTCGTCACGACTGTCGCCGCTTGAGGCCGACAAGGAGACTCAGACGACTTGCAGGCCCTCGGGAATATTCTGCGGATCGCGCCAGAAGGCGTCGTTGACAAAACGGTTGAACAGGTCCGGCGGCAGCAAGCTCGCGCGCGGCTCGGATTTGACCCTGCGGCCCACGGTGTGCAGCCCGGGAGTGCCGGCCCGTTCGTCGAACTCGGTGACGTCGTAATCGATGTGGTCGAAGTCGTGCTCGAAAGCCGGCTCGCCGATAAAGGCGTAGATGGCGTGCATCGTCTTGGCCGGGTCGGTAGTGAGGGTTTCATACTGGACCAGCAGCAGGCGTTCCTTTTGTGCGCCGTAGCACGCCTGTTTGAGAGCGTCGTAGGGGGCGCCGACCATGCCGTCGGCCCCCGCTACGCCGTTGGCGCGGGTATAGACGGTGCCGCCGGCGCTGTAGTTGAAGATCGACGACGGGCTGAAGACGTTGCGCTGGACCAACCGCTCGATGCTGTCGATCACCCACGGCAGTTCGCGCACGCAGGCGATCACTTTCGCATCGGGAAACAGCTTGGCAATCGCCGGCATCCACGCACACCAGAAGCGGTTGGTGTCAAAGATCACCTCGGCGGCGCAATCGGCATAGTAGTTGTCGAACAACCCGCGCAAGATGCGCTCGCGTTTGACGTCGTCGATGAACACCGAGAACTCGTTGCGTGCACTCATCTCGCTCAATAGGGCACCGAACATGCCGGCCAGCGGACCGGACATCCCGGCCTGGAAACGCGGGTTCTGTCGCAGTAATGCGGCCAGCAGAGTCGAACCGGAACGCGGCAGACCCGAGATGAAGTGGATGGCTGTCATGGGCGTTCCTCTTGTAGCTCCTTGCGCCGTTGAGATCGAAGCCCGGTGATGTCGGCACATGCTAACCGAGCACAGACGGGCGGCGGTGCGAATTTTCAATGCTGGCAATAAATCAATCGTGAAATCGGGCATCACTTGCAGCGGGGAGGACGACCCGGCCGGACGCCCGGGGCAGGTTGGGTACACCGGTCCCCGGTGTCGGTGAAGGGCTAGCGGTTTCGGTGAACAACAGAAAGGCCCGCCGAAGCGGGCCTCTCCGTTGTGCCGCCTCCCGTCCGCTAAGGCGGCGGCGGGGGGGAGGGATGACCCCGCAGGGTCCGACGTTGCCGGCACCGATTCCGCAGGTGGCCGCCGCCGTCGGGCCGTCAGCACACACATTAACTCGACCTTTGCTCGCCCATCCAGCGTGGAGGTCCGGGGTTATTCGGTGCGTGACAACGGCGCAGGGAAACCGAACTTCTCGGGTTCCCAGCTATCGGCCGGTCGCCGCCAGGGCCGTCACAACAAAAGAGAGGCCCGCCGAAGCGGGCCTCTCCGTTGTGTCGCCTCCTTAGACCGAGGGAGGGACCGTTTGACCCAGGCCACCTTGGCCGTCGGCACCAGGGCCGCCGCCGGCTCCGCCGGCCGGCCTGGTGCCGGTGTGCCGGGTGTGCCGGGGGTACCGGCGGTCGGCCCGCCGGCGGTGCCCAGCGCAGGAGCGTTGGTGCCGAGAACGCCGTTGCCGTTGGCCCCGCCGTTACCGCCGACCCCGCCGGTGGCGCCGTTGCCGCCGTTACCGCTGGTGCCGACGCCAGAGGTGATGCTGCCGCCAGCCCCGCCGCTGCCGTCGTCTCCGGGGTTTTCGCCGGTAGAGCCGTTGCCTCCGGCCCCGGCTGTACCGGCCGTGCCAGCGCCGGCGACCGGTTGCCCGCAGCCCCACCGGCGCCGCCGTTGCCGCCGTTGCCGCCGATGGCCCGCGGTCCCGGCGTTACCGCCGTTACCGCCACGCCGCCGGCGCCCGCGTCGCCGCCGGCGCCGCCGTTGCCGCCGTCGATGTCGCCGAAGGTGCTCGGTGCTGCCGCCGTTGCCGCCGTGGCCGCCGGTGCCGCCGTTGCCGCCGCCGACGGTGTTGCTGGCCGCGCCGCCGGCGCCGCCGTTACCGCCGGCAGTTCGCGTTGGAGGCGTTGCCGCCGACACCGCCCGCGCCGCCGTGGCCCGAGCCGGCCACGTTGCCGCCGTCGCCGCCGTCGCCTGGCTCGACCGGCGTAGTTGCCGGCACCGCCGTCGCCGCCATGACCGCCGTTGCCGCCGCCGGGCCCGTTGCCTGCCGCGCCGCCGGTGCCGCCGTTGCCGCCGATGCCGCTGGTGCCGCTGTTGCCGCCGGCTCCGCCGGCGCCGCCGTTGCCTGCCCCGGCCGAGCGGTGCCGCCGTCGCCGCCGTCGCCGCCGCCGCCGCCCTTGCCGCCCCGGCCGCCGTTGCCGCCCGTGCCGGCGCTCGTGGTGCTGCCGATGCCCGGCCCGCCGTTGCCGCCGCCGCCGCCGGCGACCGCGTTGCCGCCGACGCCGCCCGCGCCTCCGGCGCCGCCGCTACCGGCGTTGCCGAGCGCGTTGCCGCCGTAGCCGCCGCCGCCGCCGTGAGCCGGCTTCGCCGCCGTAGCCGCCGGTGCCGGCGGGCCGTGCGGGCTGTAGCCGCCGCTGCCGGCGGTGGACCGGTGTTGCCGCCGACCCCGCCGGCGCCACCCGCGCCACCGGTGCCGTTGACAGTGGTGCCGCCGTTAGCGCCGGTGCCGCCTTGGCCGCCGTCGCCCGCTGTCACCGCCGGTGCCGCCGTGCCGGTGCCGGTGGCGGCGCCGCCGTTGGCGCCGGTGCCGCCTTGGCCGCCGTTACCGCCGGCTGCGCCGGCACCGCCGTTTCCGGTACCCGAACCGCTGCCGCCGATGTTGCCGCCGGCCGTGGCTGTCGCAGTCCCATCTCCGCCGCCGGCGCCGCCGGTGCCGCCGTTGCCGCCGGTGCCGCCGTCGTGGGCGGCGCCGGTCTGGGTGATGGCGTTGGAGGCGGTCCCGCCGTTGCCGCCGGCGCCGCCGGCGCCGTTGGCCCCGCTGTTACCGCCGTTGCCGGTTCCTGCGACGACGCTGCCGCCGCCGCCGCCGGTGCCGCCGGTGCCGCCGTCGCCGCCGTCGCCGCCGGAGTAGCCGGCGCTCTCGGCGGTGTTACCGCTGACCTGGAAGGCGTTGCCGCCGTTGCCGGCCGCCCCGCCGCTACCGGCCGCCCCGCCGGCACCGCCGTTACCGCCGAGGTTGCCGCTGGCGCCGCCGTTACCGCCGTAGCCGCCGTCACCGCCGCCGCCGCCGGTGCCGCCGTCGGCCGCTGCCTGCGAAGCCGTTCTCGGCGTTGCTGCCGGTGCCGCCGCCGCCGCCGACGCCGCCTTGGCCGCCGTTGCCGATACCAGCCCCGCCGGTGCCGCCCTTGCCGCCGTCGCCGCCGTCGCCGCCGCTGTAGCCGCTACCGGTGGGAGGTGGTTATAGCCGATGGCGTTGCCGCCGGCCCCGCCGTTGCCGCCGGTGCCGCCGGTGCCGCCGGCGCCGGTGCGCCTTGGCTACCGCCCGCACCGCCGCTGGCGCCGCCGTTGCCGGCTGTGCCGGCGTTGCCGCCGTCGCCGCCGTTGCCGCCGGTGCCGCCGTCGTGTTGGCCGCTGATCCAGCTGTAGCCGGCGCCGCCGTTGCCGCCGTTGCCGGCGGTGCCGGCCGAGCCGCCCGCCCCGCCGCTGCCGGCGGGACCGACGCTGCCGCCGGTGTTGGTGACCGGCACCGCGCCGGGGCCCCGCCCTTACCGCCGGAGCCGCCGGTGCCGGCGTTACCGCCGTTGCCGCCGTGTGCCGCCGTCGGGGTTGAGCGAGCCGCCGGGGGCGCCGTTGCCGCCGTTGCCGCCGGATCCGGCGTTGCCGCCGGCCCCGCCGGTGCCGCCGGCGCCGCTGTTACCGCTCAGGGTGCCGGCCTGGCCGCCGCCACCGCCGTTGCCGCCGAGGCCGCCGGTAGCCGCCGCCGGTGCCGTCGGTGCCGTTACCGCTGGCGTCGGTGAAGCCGTTGGCGCCGCTGTAGCCCTGGCCGCCGGAACCGCCGGAACCGCCGGTGCCGCCGTTGCCGTGCGCTCCGGCGTTACCACCTAGGCCGCCGCCACCGCCGTTGCCGGCGTTGCCGCCGTTGACGCCGATCGCGCCGTTAGCCGCCGGCCCCACCGGCGCCGCCGCCACCGCCGTTGTCGGTGAACCCGGCCGCGCCGTTACCGCCCTGGCCGCCGATGGCGCCGTTGCCGCCTGCCGCCGTTGGCGAAGTTGCCAGCCGCGCCGGTGCCGCCGTTACCGCCGTTACCGCCGATGGTGCTCGCGCCGCCGCTGCCGCCCGCGGTGCCGCCGGTGCCGCCGGTGCCGCCGGTGCCCGCTGCCCCGCCGGCCCCGCCGGAGCCGCCCGTGATGCCCGGGGCACCGCCGTTGCCGCCGTTGCCGCCGGCGCCGTTGACGCTGTTGGACGCAGCCAGACCCCAGACACCGGCGGCGCCGTCGCCGCCGTTGCCGCCGGCTCCGGCGTTGCCGCCGGCCCCGCCGTTACCGCCGTTGCCGTTGACCCCGGTGGTGCCGAACAGGCCGCCCTTGCTGCCATCACCACCGGCGCCACCATGGCCGCCGTTTTCGCCGACCCCGCCGCTGCCGCCGTTGCCGCCGGTGCCGTCGTTGACCCCGGCCACCCCGTCCGACCCGGTCGCCCCGGTGGCACCGGCACCGCCGGCACCGCCGACCCCGCCGTTGCCGCCGGATCCGCCGTTGCCGAAGAAGTTCAATGCGCCCACGGTGCCGGCATTACCACCGGAGCCGCCGTCACCGCCGACCTCACCGATGCCGCCGGCCACCCCGGCCCCGCCGTTGCCGCCGCTACCGGCGTTGCCGAAGAACAGACCGGCGTTACCACCGTCGCCGCCGGCCATGCCGTTAGCGCCGGCTCCGCCGTCACCGCCGTTGCCCCACCAACCGGCGTCGCCACCCGTGCCGCCTTGACCGGCCAGGTCGGTGGCGCCGTTACCGCCGTTACCGAAGAAGATGCCGCCGCCTTGACCGTCGGCCTGCGGCAGCGTGCCGCCCCCGATACCGTCGGTGCCGTTGCAGATAAAGCCACACGCACCCGAGGCCGAGGACGCCGCCGGGTCGACCTGGGCAAACCAGGTGTTCAGCGAGGTGTCCACCTGCTGACCGAACGAGGAGTTAATCCACTCCTGCTGCAGACCCTGCCAGAAGGCGCTGGAGGAATCGGTCGCCGAGGCCGCCGTACCGGCGTCGCTGGCCGGGTTGGTGAAGCTGTTGGTCAGATCCGTGAACAGCGTCTCCCAGCCCTAGGGGGCAGTCGCAGCGGCATCAGTGGCCGGCAGCGCCAAATCACCCAACGCAGACGGGGCGATACCCAACAACGCATCAAAGCTGTTCACCGAACTCAGGATCGAGTTGATGATCGGATCGATGACCACATCCAACCCATCCGCACGAGCCGGCGGCGCGCTGGCCAACGGGCTCAGCCCAAACGCCAAAAACGCCCCGGCAGAACCACCGAGGCCAAACGCCGCACGACGAGCCTTGCTCTTTGCCGCCCGCCGATTCCTCTTCGAGTGCTTTCCAGTCATCTCCCCGAACCTTTCATAAGCTAAGTAGGTGCTGAGTATTCTCAGGTATCGTTAAGGTACTACGAACGTAACGTCAGCGATACAGAAAATCGGAAAAAATCTTGAACTTTTTTGTGCGCCCTCTCATGTGCGCTATCGACGCAGATCGTCCCGCATCTAGATCCGGCCGGTTAACCCTGTTGTGCCACACTATTTACGCGCCGGTTAGCGATTTCGAGACTGTGGGTATGACCCCCAGAGCGGCACACCATCGCAGCAGCAACTGTCTAGGGACTAAAGTCACTTGCTCATTGCCGTTAGGCCCCGGCGCGCTCCAGCGGGTGGCCTCGGGGAGAAAAAAAGATCTTGAACAGCAGACATAGTCGAAACTATGGATCTAGTCGCTGCGCTCTCAATCATGATTGCCAAGCTAAACTATCGATTGAATAATTAGTAAGCAAAGTAAATAATTGATTCTGGGACATTTGTTCCAGACTTGGTTCAGCGATATCCTCAAACTAAAGAAACTCTAAGGGAAAAGCTACTTAGACCGTTAAGAAAATTAAGCAGTCAACCGCGGTCTTGCAGGGGCTACGATGAAGGACACTGGACGCCCTATATGACACGCCGAATTAACATTGGAAACCTTGTGTCATAGGGTTTATGAAGGGCAACGGGATGGCCAAACGTCTGAAAGCTGAGAAAACCCGATGACGGGGTTGCTGCGCGCTGTCCGCAGGCAGCGCGGCCTAACGTTAGCGATCCTCGCCGAGCAGACCGGATTGACGAAGAGCTATCTTTCGAAGATCGAGCGCCGACAGAGCACACCGTCGATCGCGGTGGCGCTTAAGGTTGCCCGCGCACTCGATGTCGACGTCGCACAGCTGTTCTCCGACAAATCGGCGGACCAAACGATCATGGTCGACCGCGCCGATGACCGCCGCGGCGATGGCGGCCACTATCGCCTCCTGGCGCCGAATCTCCTTGGGAAAGCGATGTCGCCGTTCGTCGTTCGACTCCCCGACGGCCCCGACGATCCCATTCCGGCACACCCCGGTCAAGAATTCGTGTTCGTGCATGCGGGAACCGTTGAACTCACGTACGGCGACCACGCCGTCACCCTCGCCCCAGGCGATAGCGCCTATTTCGACGCATCGGTCAGCTATCGGCTCCGGGCGGTAGACGCGGCGCCCACCGAGGTGGTTGTCGTCGCGTACATCGACCCGAGCGCAGACCGCGCATGAGCCTCCTGGGGGTGCGTCGATTTCATCGCGTGTCCTAACCTCTCCGGTCGGCGATGGCCGCTATGGTATCGAACAACCGTTCGGTAAAGGTAGGAGGCGCGCGTGCGGGTGATGGGCGTCGACCCGGGCCTGACGCGCTGCGGGCTGTCGGTTATCGAGAGCGGGCGTGGCCGCCAGATCACCGCGCTGGACGTCGACGTGGTGCGCACCCCGTCCGACGAGCCGCTCGCGCGTCGGCTCCTGACGATCAGCGATACCGTCGACCACTGGATGGACACCCATCTGCCGGATGTCCTCGCGATCGAGCGGGTGTTCGCCAATCAGAACGCGAATACCGCGATGGGCACCGCGCAAGCGGGCGGCGTGATCGCCCTGGCGGCGGCCAAACGCAACATCGACGTGTACTTCCATACGCCGAGCGAGGTCAAGGCCGCAGTGACGGGCAACGGCCGGGCCGACAAGGCTCAGGTCACCACGATGGTCACCAGAATCCTTGGGCTGCAAGCTAAACCGACGCCGGCGGACGCCGCGGACGCGCTGGCGCTGGCGATCTGCCACTGTTGGCGGGCGCCGATGATCGCTCGGATGGCGGCCGCGGAGGCCGTGGCTGCCGAGCAGCGTCGCAACTACCAGTCCAAGCTCAGGGCCGCACGATGATCGCGTCGGTGCGGGGTGAGGTGCTCGATGTCGCACTCGATCACGTCGTGATCGAGGCGGCGGGCGTGGGTTACAAGCTGATGGCGGCTCCGTCCACGCTCGCGATGTTGCGGCGGGGGAGCGAAGCCCGATTGATCACCGCGATGATCGTCCGGGAAGACTCGATGACGCTCTACGGCTTTCCCGACGCCGACGCCCGCGATCTGTTCCTGACGTTGCTCGGCGTGTCCGGCGTCGGCCCCAAGATCGCGCTGGCCACCCTGGCGGTCTACGACGCGACCGCGCTACGGCAGGCGCTCGCAGACGGCGACGTCACTGCCCTGACCCGGGTGCCGGGCATCGGCAAGCGCAGCGCCGAACGGTTGGTGCTCGAGTTGCGCGACAAGATCGGGCCGGTTGCGCCGTCGACAGGCCCCAGCGCTCAACGGCCACGGCATCCGCGGTCCGGTGGTGGAAGCCCTTGTGGGACTTGGCTTTGCGGCGAAGCAGGCCGAGGAGGCCACCGACAAAGTGCTGGCGGCCGATGCGGAGGCCACCACATCGACGGCGTTGCGGTCGGCGTTGTCACTGCTGGGGAAGACGAAGTGAGTCACGACGAGGACGAAGACGCCGAAGACCGGGAGGTCTCGGCTGCCCTGACCGTCGGTGAGGGTGACGTCGACGCCAGCCTGCGGCCGCGCTCGCTGGGGGAGTTCATCGGCCAGCCGCGGGTGCGTGAACAGCTGCAGCTGGTTCTCGAGGGCGCCAAGAACCGCGGCGGCACACCGGATCACATCCTGTTGTCCGGCCCGCCGGGGTTGGGTAAGACGTCACTGGCGATGATCATCGCCGCCGAACTGGGAACGTCGCTGCGGGTGACCTCGGGTCCGGCGCTGGAGCGCGCCGGCGACTTGGCGGCGATGCTGTCCAACCTCGTCGAGCACGACGTGTTGTTCATCGACGAGATTCACCGCATCGCCCGGCCCGCCGAGGAGATGCTGTATCTGGCGATGGAGGACTTCCGGGTCGACGTCGTCGTCGGCAAAGGCCCTGGGGCGACGTCGATTCCGCTGGAGGTGGCGCCGTTCACGTTGGTCGGCGCGACCACCCGATCGGGCGCGCTTACCGGTCCGCTGCGGGACCGGTTCGGGTTCACCGCGCACATGGACTTCTACGAGCCGGCCGAGTTGGAGCGGGTGCTGACCCGCTCCGCGGGAATTCTTGGTATCGAACTGGGTACCGAGGCCGGCGCGGAGATCGCGCGGCGCTCGCGGGGTACCCCGCGAATCGCCAACCGGTTGCTGCGCCGGGTCCGTGACTTCGCCGAGGTGCGCGCCGACGGCGTGATCACCCGCGACGTCGCCAAGTCCGCGCTGGCGGTCTACGACGTGGACGAGCTCGGCCTCGACCGGCTGGACCGGGCGGTGCTGACGGCGCTGACCCGCAGCTTCGGCGGTGGTCCGGTCGGGGTGTCGACGCTTGCGGTCGCAGTTGGGGAAGAGGCCACCACCGTCGAGGAGGTGTGCGAGCCTTTCCTGGTGCGCGCCGGCATGATCGCGCGCACGCCGCGCGGCCGGGTCGCCACCCCGCAGGCGTGGACGCACCTAGGGATGACACCGCCCCCGCGCGCCAGCGGGTTAGGGCAGCCGGGACTGTTCGGCTGACCGGGCGGCATGACGGCCGGTTAGCGAAGAGCAGCCTCGACGACACGGTGACGTCGGCGTCGTTTCACAATCGCCCGCAGGCCTCGCTGGCTGGCTCGTTAATCAGCAAAGGGACGAAGGCTGAAGTGTCCAGATAGCCGATCACCTATGTTGCTCATTGACCAGGTCGCTGACCGTGCCAACGGTGGCCGGTGGTGTCTGTTCTCACCAAATCTGGCGCAATTTCATCGAAATAAGGGCGACGGCCTACTGTACGGCATTGCCGTACAGTCTTGGTACGATATTCCGGTACGGCAGAGAGGAAGGCAGACCCCGCTCATGACCATCAGTGCGAGTGAAGCACGACAGCGCCTCTTCCCGCTTCTTGAGCAGGTCAACACTGACCACGAACCCGTGCGCATCACATCCAGGGCCGGAGATGCGGTGCTCATGTCGGCCGCCGACTACGACTCGTGGCAAGAAACGGTCTACCTGTTGCGTTCACCCGAGAATGCACGGCGACTCATGGAGGCCGTCGCCCGAGACAAGGCCAGCCGCCCCGGCCCGGCCAGCTACACCAAGTCGATCGACGAACTCAAGGAGATGGCCGGCGGCTTGGAGTGAGGAGTATCAACTTCGATCCTGATGCCTGGGAGGACTTGTTGTTTTGGTTAGCCTCCGACCGCAAGACGGCCCGTCGGATCACCCGACTCATCGGAGAAATCCAGCGCGACCCGTTCATAGGCATTGGAAAACCAGAACCGCTCAAGGGGGAATTGTCCGGGTATTGGTCCCGGCGGATCGACGACGAGCATCGGCTGGTGTACCGAGCAGATGATGACGAAGTCAAGATCCTGAAAGCCCGATACCACTACTGATAAGCGCCCCGTCATTTCGTCGTTGTCGCCCCAGATTCGATGAGATGCCTCAGATTTGGTGGGAACGGACAAGTGGGGCGGGTGCGGGACGTAGCGGCCAGCATCGGGTGTGCGGCGCACCGTCTGCTCGGCGGCGCTGGCGCCGGTCAGCTTGACCGCATCGGCGAAGTTGATGCCCACCTGCAACACTTCCGGTTCGGCCTCGAGCACCGCGGTCAGGCGGGTGATGAGGTTCTCGGGGGCAAAAAACTGCCAGTTTGGCCCAGATGCAGCCAGAACCGTCCGCGCCGGGTGTTGCCGTCCAAGCTGGCGTTGAAGAGACCCGACGGGTCTGGGTGTGGTGGGCGTCCGACACCAGGCGGCGCCGCTGGTATCGGGCGAAGCCAAGCCGGTGTGGGATTTCGGTGAGGGTGATGGGTGTGGCTGATTGGCGAGTCAGCACGGCGGGCCATTAGCCGGTTGTCACCGGTGATCGACAACCAAAAGAGAGGCCCGCCGAAGCGGGCCTCTCCATTGTGTTGCCTCCTGGGATCAGGGGGTGGCGCCCGCGCCGGCGTTGCCGGCGGTGCCGCCGCCGCCGCCGGTACCGCCCGTGTTGCCGACGTGCGGGTTGCCAGCGTGGCCGGTGCCGCCGGAACCGCCGGCGTGGCCGGCCGTGCCGTTACCGTTGGCCCCGCCGTTGCCGCCGGCTGTGCCGTTTTGGCCGTTGCCGCCGTTGCCGCCGGTGCCGCTGGTCCCAGCGTTGCCGCCGCTTCCGCCGGCGCCGCCTGTGGCGCCCGCGGAGCCGTTGCCGCCGGCCCCGTCGCTCCCGATGCCGTTGAACCCGGCCCCGCCATTGCCGCCGTTGCCGCCGACGCCGGAGGTTCCGCCGTTACCGCCGTTGCCGGCCGTGCCGCCGACGCCCGCGGTGCCGCCGGTGCCGCCCGTGCCGCCGACAGCGCCGTTGGAGCCGTTGAAACCGCCGTTGCCGCCGGTGCCGCCGTTACCGCCGTGTTCAGTGCCGTTGAGCGCACCACCGGAGCCGCCGTTACCGCCCGCACTCGCGTTGGAGGCGTTGCCGCCAACACCGCCCGCGCCGCCGTGGCCCGAGCCGGCCGCAGCGCCGCCGTCACCGCCGCCGCCGGCTGGGTGGGCGTAGGTGCCGCCGCCGCCGTTGCCGCCAGTACCGCCGACTTGAGCGGTGCTGGCCGCACCGCCGGTCCCGCCGTTACCGCCTGCGGTGCTGGTCCCGGTGTTTCCGCCGGCTCCACCGGCGCCACCGTTGCCCGCCCCGTTCGCGGCGCCGCCGTTACCGCCGGTACCGCTGCCGCCGCCTTGACCGCCGGTGCCGCCGTTGCCGCCGTTGCCGCCGGCCAATGTGGAGGTGGCCGCCCCGCCGTTACCGCCGTTGCCGCCGGTGGCGATGGCGTTGCCGCCGTTGCCGCCCACGCCGCCCGCGCCGCCGTTACCTGTGGTGCCCTCCGCGATACCGCCTTGACCGCCGCCGCCGCCGACCGCGCCGTTTCCGCCGATGCCGCCGCCGTTACCGCCGTCGCCCGCGGTGCCGTTCGGGCTCGCGCCACCGACGCCGGCTGTTGCCCCGTTGTTGCCGCCGTTGCCGCCGGCCCCGCCGGCGCCAGCGTTGCCGCCAGGAGCGTTAACGGTGCCGGTGTTGCCGCCGGCGCCGCCTGTGCCGCCGCCGCCGCCGGTGCCCGCATTGCCGCCGTTACCGCCAAGAGCGGTGGGGCCGCTTCCAACGGCGCTGCCGCCGTTGGCGCCGCTGCCGGCGACGCCGCCTTGGCCGCCTGCCGCGCCGGTGCCGCCGGTGCCGGTACCCACGCCGCTGCCGCCGGCCCCGCCGTCACCGGCGAGACCACCGCTGCCGCCGTTACCGCCGGCCCCACCGGCGAAGGTGCCGCCGGTGTTGGTGATGGCGTTGGAGCCGGCCCCGGCGTCGCCGCCGGTGCCGCCGGTGCCCGCAGCCCCACCAGCACCGCCGGAACCGTTGCCGGCGATCGCGTTGCCGCCGACGCCGCCGGTGCCGCCGGTGCCGCCGGTGCCACCGCTGCCGCCGGCGTAGCCGGCGTGCTCCGCTGTGTTACCGGTGACCTGGAAGCCGGCCGAGCCGTTGCCGGCCGCCCCGCCGTTGCCGGCCGCCCCGCCGTTGCCGGCGTTGCCGCCGAGCATGCCGCCGTTACCGCCGACACCGCCGCCATCGCCGGTGCCGCCGTTGCCGCCGCCGTTGGTTGGGCTGCCGGCAGTGGCGGCCGCGCCGTCGCTGCCGTTGCCGCCGGTGCCGCCGTGTGCCGCCGACGCCGCCGGCGCCGACGCCGTTGCCGCCGGTGCCGCCGTTACCGGCGAGACCACCATTGCCGCCGCCCTCGCCGTTGCCGAACCCGTTGCCGCCGTTACCGCCGTTACCGCCGCTGCCGCCGGTGCCGGTGGCGCCGGCCGCACCCGCGGTGCCGGTGGCGCCGCCGGCGTTGCCGCCGGTGCCGGCCACCCCGGCGTTGCCGCCGTTGCCGCCGCTGCCGCCGCTGCCGCCGGCGTTGTTGCCGGAGGTGAAGGTGAAGCCGTTGCCGCCGGTGCCGCCGTTGCCGGCGGTGCCGGCCGAGCCGCCCGCGCCGCCGTTACCGTCGACACCGACGCTGCCGGTGGTGTTGGTGACGGGCATGCGCCCGGGGTGCCGCCGTTGCCGCCGGTGCCGCCGGTGCCGGCGTTGCCGCCGTTGCCGGCGAGGCCGCCGTTGCGCGTTCGCTGAGGTGCCGGTGAAGCCGTTGCCGCCGTTGCCGCCGTTGCCCGCGGCCCCGCCAGCGCCGCCGGTACCGCCGGCGCCGCTGTTACCGGAGACCGTGCCGGCCGTACCGCCGCCGCCGCCGTTACCGCCGTTGCCGCCGTTATCGCCGGTGCCGCCGGGGCCGCCGGCGCTGATGACTTGAGGTGCCGGTCGTGCCGTTGGTGCCGGACGCGCCAGCGCCACCGACACCGCCATTGCCGCCTGTGCCGCCGTTACCGATCGTCCCGCCGCTGCCGCCGACGCCGCCGTTGCCGCCGTTGAAGCCCAGGCCACCGTTGAGCCCGGTCACACCGAGTCGCGCCGGCCCCGCCGTTGCCGCCGTCGCCGCCGTTGCCGACAACGCTGCCGCCAGCGCCGTGGGCGCCTGCGACACCGCCGGTGCCGCCGGTGCCGGCCGCCCCGCCGGTCCCGCCGGTGCCCGCCACGGTGCCTGGGCTACCGCCGTTGCCGCCGTCGCCGCCGGCACCGAGCACGCCGTTGGAGCCGGCCACCCCGGCCACCCCGAGTGCACCGTCGCCGCCGGCACCGCCGGTGCCGGCGCTGCCGCCGACCCCGCCGTTGCCGCCGTTGCCGTTAATCCCGGTAGCGCCGAAGAAGCCGCCCTTGGCGCCGTCGCCGCCGGCCCCGCCGTTACCGCCGTTGGCGCCGGTGCCGCCGGTGCCGCCGTTACCGCCGAGACCGTCGTTGACCCCGGACATCCCGGTCGCGCCGGTCGTCCCGGCCGCGCCGGTGCGCGCCGGCCCCGCCGAGGCCGCCGTCGCCGCCGGACCCGCCGCTGCCGAAGAAGTTCAGTGCTCCCACGCCGCCGCCGTTGCCGGCGTCGCCGCCGAGCCCGCCGACGCCGCTGCCGCTGTTGGCGAAGCTACCGGCCACCCCGGCGCCGCCGTTGCCGCCGTCGCCGCCGCTGCCGAAGAACAGCCCGCCCACGCCGCCGTTGCCGCCGCTCTCGCCGGTGCCGGCCAGACCGACGCCGCCGTTACCGCCGTTGCCCCACCAGCCGGCGTCGCCGCCGTTGCCGCCTTGACCGGCCAAGTCGGTGGCGCCGTTGCCGCCGTTACCGAACCACAACCCACCACCTTGACCATCGGCCTGCAGCAGCGTTCCGCCGCCGGTGCCGTTAAGGCCGTTGCAGATCAGCCCGCAGTCGCCTGCCGCCGTTCCCGCCGTCGCCGCGCCCGGATCGGACGCCGCCGCGGAAGGATCGACCTGGGCAAACCAGGTGTTCAGCGAGGAATCCACCTGCTGACCGAACGGGGAGTTAATCCACTCCTGCTCTAGGCCCTGCCAGAAGGCGCTGGAGGAATCGGTCGCCGAGGCCGCCGTACCGACCTCGCTGGCCGGGTTGGTGAAGCTGTTGGTCAGATCCGCGACCAGCGTCTCCCAGCCCGAGGGGGCAGTCGCAGCGGCATCAGTGGCCGGCAGCGCCAAATCACCCAACGCGGACGGGTCAATACCCAACAACCCATCAAAGCTGTTCACCGAACCCAGGATCGAGTTGATGATGGGATCAATTAGGGCGTCAAAGTCAGCATGAGCCGGCGGCGCGCTCCCGAGCGGGCCCAGCCCAAGCGCCAAAAACGCCCCGGCACCACTACCCAGGCCAGCAACCCGACCTATCCGACGACGACGGGCCTTGTCGTTACCCGACCGCGCATTCTTATTCCCAGAGTGCTTCGCCATGTCCTGCAACCTCTCCACTTAACGTTTCCCCCAGATTTTTCTCAGGTGCCGTTAAGGAAAGCCTTAATCAACGTCAAGGAACTAGGGCCAATGGTCCCTACTTACTTAGGCGTGCTGCGGATGCTGCGACCAACCGACCGAACCACCAACGCCGCCGCTCCCGCCGTTACCGCCTGCGGTGCTGGTCCCGGCGTTTCCGCCGGCTCCACCGGCGCCACCGTTGCCCGACCCGGCCGCGCTGCCGCCGTTACCGCCGATGCCACCGTTGCCACCCACGCCGCCGGTGCCGCCGTTACCTGTGGCGCCGAGCGCGTTACCGCGTTGACCGCCGTTGCCTGCGGTGCCGTTCGGGCGGGCGCCGCCGTTGCCGGCGATCGCGTTGGTCAAGCCTCCCGACTGCCCTTGCCCACCATCGCCGGCGAGCTCCCGGGGTGCCGATTTCACCGCGTGTCCTGCCAGGTGGTGTCGGCGCCGGCCGCTAGGGTATCGAACAACCGTTCGGTTAAGGTGGGAGGCGCGGGTGCGGGTGATGGGCGTCGACCCTGGCCTGACGCGGTGCGGGCTGTCGGTTATCGAGAGCGGGCGTGGTCGCCAGGTGACCGCGCTCGACGTCGACGTGGTGCGCACCGCGTCCGACGAGCCACTCGCGCGTCGGCTCCTGACGATCAGCGATACCGTCGACCACTGGATGGACATCCATCTGCCGGATGTCGTCGCGATCGAGCGGGTGTTCGCCAATCAGAATGCGAATACCGCGATGGGCACCGCGCAAGCGGGCGGCGTGATCGCCCTGGCGGCGGCCAAGCGCAGCATCGACGTGTACTTCCATACGCCGAGCGAGGTCAAGGCCGCAGTGACGGGCAACGGCCGGGCCGATAAGGCTCAGGTCACCACGATGGTCACCAGAATCCTTGGGCTGCAGGCTAAACCGACGCCGGCGGACGCCGCGGACGCGCTCGCGCTGGCGATCTGCCACTGTTGGCGGGCGCCGATGATCGCTCGGATGGCGGCCGCGGAGGCCGATGGCTGCCGAGCAGCGTCGCACCTACCAGTCCAAGCTCAAGGCCGCACGGTGATCGCGTCGGTGCGGGGCGAGGTGCTCGATGTTGCCCTCGATCACGTCGTGATCGAGGCGGCGGGGGTGGGTTACAAGCTGATGGCGGCTCCGTCCACGCTCGCGATGTTGCGGCGGGGGAGCGAAGCCCGATTGATCACCGCGATGATCGTCCGGGAAGACTCGATGACGCTCTACGGCTTTCCCGACGCCGACGCCCGCGATCTGTTCCTGACGTTGCTCGGCGTGTCCGGCGTCGGCCCCAAGATCGCGCTGGCCACCCTGGCGGTCTACGACGCGATGCGCTGCGGCAGGCGCTCGCCGGCGGCGACGTCACTGCCCTGACCCGGGTGCCGGGCATCGGCAAGCGCAGCGCCGAACGGTTGGTGCTCGAGTTGCGCGACAAGATCGGGCCGGTTGCGCCGTCGGCAGGCCGCAGCGCTCAACGGCCACAGCATCCGCGGTCCGGTGGTGGAAGCCCTTGTGGGACTTGGCTTTGCGGCCAGGCAGGCCGAGGAGGCCACTGACACAGTGCTGGCGGCCGATGCGGGGGCCACCACATCGACGGCGTTGCGGTCGGCGTTGTCGCTGCTGGGGACGACGAAGTGAGTCACGACGACGACGAGGTCGAAGACGCCGAAGACCGGGAGGTCTCGGCTGCCCTGACCGTCGGTGAGGGTGACGTCGACGCCAGCCTGCGGCCGCGCTCGCTGGGGGAGTTCATCGGCCAGCCGCGGGTGCGTGAACAGCTGCAGCTGGTTCTCGAGGGCGCCAAGAACCGCGGCGGCACACCGGATCACATCCTGTTGTCCGGCCCGCCGGGGTTGGGTAAGACGTCACTGGCGATGATCATCGCCGCCGAACTGGGGACGTCGCTGCGGGTGACCTCGGGTCCGGCGCTGGAGCGCGCCGGCGACTTGGCGGCGATGCTGTCCAACCTTGTCGAGCACGACGTGTTGTTCATCGATGAGATTCACCGCATCGCCCGGCCCGCCGAGGAGATGCTGTATCTGGCGATGGAGGACTTCCGGGTCGACGTCGTCGTCGGCAAAGGCCCTGGGGCGACGTCGATTCCGCTGGAGGTGGCGCCGTTCACGTTGGTCGGCGCGACCACCCGATCGGGCGCGCTGACCGGTCCGCTGCGGGACCGGTTCGGGTTCACCGCGCACATGGACTTCTACGAGCCGGCCGAGTTGGAGCGGGTGCTGACCCGCTCCGCGGGGATTCTGGGTATCGAACTGGGTACCGAGGCCGGCGCGGAGATCGCGCGGCGCTCGCGGGGTACCCCGCGAATCGCCAACCGGTTGCTGCGCCGGGTCCGTGACTTCGCCGAGGTGCGCGCCGACGGCGTGATCACCCGCGACGTCGCCAAATCCGCGTTGGCGGTCTACGACGTGGACGAGCTCGGCCTCGACCGGCTGGACCGGGCGGTGCTGACGGCGCTGACCCGCAGCTTCGGCGGTGGTCCGGTCGGGGTGTCGACGCTTGCGGTCGCAGTTGGGGAAGAGGCCACCACCGTCGAGGAGGTGTGCGAGCCTTTCCTGGTGCGCGCCGGCATGATCGCGCGCACGCCGCGCGGCCGGGTCGCCACCCCGCAGGCGTGGACGCACCTAGGAATGACGCCGCCCCCGCGCGCCAGCGGGTTAGGGCAGCCGGGACTGTTCGGTTAGGAGCCGCAATGATCACCGCCGCATTGGTATTCGCAGGTCTGGCCGGGCTCCTGCACGTCTACATCTTCACGATGGAGTCACTGACCTGGACCAGTAAGCGCACCCGCGCCGCGTTCGGCACGACGCCCGAGGAAGCGGAAACCACTAAGCTGCTGGCGTTCAACCAGGGCTTCTACAACCTTTTCCTGGCGATCGTCACCGGCGTCGGCATTGGGGCAATCGAGTTGGGGCACCGAGGTATTGGCGCTTCGCTGATCTTCGCGGGTGTCGGGTCGATGGCTGCTGCCGCGGTCGTGTTGTTGGCCTCGGCGCCGGACAAGGCGCGAGCGGCGCTGACGCAGGGCACGTTCCCGGCTATCGCCGTTGTCCTACTCGTCGCGGGACTCCACTAGTCCGGATCCTGAATAAACTCAGCAATTGCTGAGTTCGGTGACTCGCCTCATAAGTCGTGGATTATCCGTTTCAACGCCGCATCGCATTGTTGCCCGCCGCCGTGTGAGTCCTTCAGCTCTGAGGTGAATCTAAGGCGCGGTGGCTAGCGTGGCACGCGCGCTGGCGGCTGCTGGTTTCTCCGCCGTCTCGCAGGGGCACTCAGCACACGCGTGACACTTTGGTGTCCATTGTTTGAGGAGAACTCGAAATGACTGACTCGCGTTCAGGCTTCGGCAGCCTGCACATGCCGCGCAGCCGGGGAGCGGTGAGCGGATTGCTCCTAGTCATCCTCGGTGCATGGGGGGCTTTGATCCCCTTCGTCGGCCCGTACTTCCATTTCGCCTACCCGCCAGGTCAAGCCTGGGTGTGGAGTACGGCACGAGCCTGGCTGGAGGTATTTCCCGGAGTCATCACCGCGGTCGGCGGCTTCTTGCTGTTGATCTCCGGAAACCGGGCCACCGCGATGTTCGGCGGATGGCTCGCCGTCCTCGCCGGCGCTTGGTTCGTCGTCGGCCGCTCACTGGCGTCGACGCTGCGGCTCGGCGACGTCGGTCAACCGCTCGCGGGTACGGACGCTAAGCGCGCGGTGATCGAGATCGCCTCGTTCTCGGGGTTGGGCGCATTCATCGTCTTCCTGGGCGGAGCGGTCCTCGCGCGGGTGACGATGCGTACGGCACGTGACGTGGAGTGGGCTCATCAGGCCGAGTTGGCGCAATCGACGGATGCGTTTAGCGGCTTCGACACACCCGTGGCTCAAACCGAGGTACTGTCCGCGGAGCCGCGGCGGCACCGGCGCGAGAGCAAGGGCGGTGTGTTCCGCCGCGCGCCCAGTCACTGACGGTTTGGGTCTTGACACGATGAGGCCGATCGCCGCCACATAGGCGGCGATCGGCCTCAGCCTTACGTCAGCTGCCCTATCGTCGCCATACAGAAGCCAGGGTCGTGAATCCGAAGAGATTCACGACCCTGGCTTCTGTATCGAGCAGGCTTCTACAGCAGTCCGAGCAACTGCAGATCGGTGATGTATTTGACGATCACCGGCTCCGAGACATGCGGAATGTCTTTCTCAGGGCCGATTTTCGCCTCTTGCACCGCGGCGCGGAATCGATCGGTCGGTGCCATCGACCCGATGATCGGCGTCTGCGGCTTCTGGTAGTTGTGCAGCAGCGGCAATAGCGAGTACTGACGCTGCCGATCGGGCAGGGTCCGCAGTGTCGTCTCGAACCGTTGCAGCCAGGTGCCGTAGTCGCCGACGCGCTGGACCGAATATCCGGCGTCGATCAGCCAGTCGACGTACTCGTCGAGGCCGATGCCGTCGTCGTAGGGATTCATCACGTGGTACGTCTGGAACCCGTTCACAACCTGGGCTCCCAAGCTCGAGATGGCCTCGGAGATGAATTCGACCGGCAGCCCGTCGTAATGGGCACGCTGACGGTTACCGTCCGCGTCGAGCTCGTAGAACGAGCCGGGCGCGATGCCGGTGGCCACCAGGCTCAGCATCAGCCGGGTGAACATATCCGGCAGGTTCAGCTGTCCCGCGTAGGTCGTGTCGGCCAGGATCATGTCGCAGCGGAACACCGCGACCGGCAGACCGCACAGGTCGTGTGCCTCGCGCAGCAACACCTCGCCGGCCCACTTGCTGTTGCCGTAGCCGTTGGCATACCCGTCGTTGATCTGGCGGGTGGCGCTGATTTCCCGGATGTCGGCGTCCTCGATGAACTTCCCGGGCTGAATCTGATCGCCCACACCGATCGTCGACACGTAGGTGTACGGCTTGATCTTCGTGGTGAGCGCGATCTTGATCAGCTCGGCGGTGCCAAGCGCGTTGGGGCCGAACAATTCGCTGTACGGGAGCACGTGGTTCACCAGGGCCGCCGGGTCGATGATCAGGTCAACGGTGTCGGCCAGCCGCTGCCACGTCTGGCGTTCGAGGCCGAGGTTGGCCTCGCCCTTGTCGCCGGCGATGACTTCGAGGTGATCGGCCGCGAGCCGCTGATAGTGCGCGAGCAGCTCCGGGTCGCCGCTGTCGAACGTCTTGTCCAGCCGGGCCCGTGCGTCCTCGTCGGACTTCGCGCGAACCAGCGCAATGACTTTGCCGTCGACGAGGTCCATCCGCTCCAGCCATTCCAGCGCCAGGTAGCGGCCCAGGAATCCGGTCGCGCCGGTCAGCAACACCGTCCGCACCTCGCTGCCAACCTTCGGCAGGTCGGCCGCGGCGGCCAGCGTGGCCTCGTCGAGGAACTTGTCCAGAGTCAGGTCGGCGGCGTGCACCTCGACCGCATCACGGCCGTGCACCGCAGCGAATGTCGGCCGCTTGGTGCCCTGTCGCTCGCCCTCGATGTAGTTGGCGATGGCCTGTAGGTCGTTCGCCGGGCTGACGATCACACCCACCGGCACGTCGACGTCGAAGATCTCGTGCAGCAGGTTGCCGAATGTCAACGCGGACAACGAGTCTCCACCCAAGTCGGTGAAATGGGCATCGGGTGTCAGGTCGGAGCTGGCCGCGCCGAGCATCGCCGCGGCGGCCCGGCTGACGGTCTGCAGCACCGGCGCGTCGGCGCCGCTGCGACGGAGTTCGGAAAGCTGGTTGGCCTGGCCTTCGGCCAAGTCGGCGTACAGCTGCTCCAGGCGCTCGCCGTAATGCTGCTTGAGCTTCGGCCACGCCAGCTTGCGGATGCCGGTCAGCAGACCGTTCTCCAGACTGAACGGCGTGGTCTCGACGATGAAGTCACGCGGCACCTCGTAAGACTGCAAGTTCGCCTGACGGGCGACGGTCTGCAA
The DNA here is from genome assembly GCA_963815995.1 of uncultured Actinomycetota bacterium. Lineage (GTDB taxonomy): Bacteria > Actinomycetota > Actinomycetes > Mycobacteriales > Mycobacteriaceae > Mycobacterium. The sequence continues at coordinate 1,976,737 of CAWFIR010000010.1, read as the reverse complement.
CGACTCGGCGATGCGCGACTTGAGCGCGCCGGCACTGTGGGTGGCCACCGCGTCTTCGGCGGGGACCACGACCGCCAGCAGGTAGGGCTGGGCGCTGTTGCCGTAGATGTAGATCTGGCGGATCAACGGGCTGTTGCCGAACTCCGCTTCCAGCTTGGCCAGGGTGACGAACTCACCTTGCGCGAGCTTCAGCACGTTGTTGCGCCGGTCGACATACACCAGCCGGTCGGGCGCGGTCTCGGCGAAGACGTCGCCGGTCCGGTAATAGCCGTCGTCGTCGAACACACCCGCGGTTGTTTCGGGCCGCTTGTAGTAGCCGGGGAACATGTTGGGTGTCTTGAGTAGCAGCTCGCCCCGCGGATACGGCCGGTCGGTGGCGAAGTACCCCAGGTCGGGGACGTCGACCAGCTTGTAGTCGATGACCGGCGGACGCTGAATCTCGCCGTCCAACAAGACCATTCCGGCCTCGGTGGAGCCATAGCCGTCCACCAAATGGATCTCCAGCAGCGACTCGACCCACCTGCGCAGCTCGGGGGAGGTCGGGGCTGAGCCGGTCATCGCGAAGATGAAGCGCCCGCCGAGCTGCTCGTGGCGCAGCTCGTTCAGCACCTGCGCCTGGGCAGCCTGACGATCGGCGCCTTCGGCGGTCCGTCGGCCGACCTCGCTCTGGTACTCGCTGTACAACATCTCCCAGATACGCGGCACGAAGTTCAGCTCGGTGGGCCGCACCAGGCGTAGGTCTTCGAGCAGCGTCGACAGGTCGCTCGTGGCAGCGAAGTAGGCGGTGCCGCCGTTTCCGAGCGTGCCGTAAAGGGTGCCGCGGCCCATCACGTGGCTCATCGGCATGAAGTTCAACGTGATTGACGCGGCACTCGGCCCGAACCAGTTCTTGGTCGACCGGTTCCACATCTTGGCGACGTTGCTCTGCGGGTACATCGCGCCCTTGGGGGCGCCGGTGCTGCCGGAGGTGTAGATCAGCAACGCCAGCGGGTCGTCCTCAGCGCCGGAGGCGACGCGGGGGGTCGCGGGCAGGTTTGCGCCGCGCTCGCGAACCTCGTTGAGGGTCTCGATGGTCAGTGACAGATCGGCCAGCCGTTCGTGGGCGCTCTGCAGCGCCTCGCGGTTGTCGTCGAGCTCGGTGCGGTAGTCGAAGACCACCAGCCGTGCGGGCGTGTGACCCGCCTCGGCGGCGGCGAGGATCACGTCGACCGCATCCGAGAGGTAGTCGACGCTGGCCGCGAAGACGGTGGGCTCGGTCTCGAGGACGATCGGCTTCAACTGCGCGATCGCCGCGCTGGTCTGCAGCGGGACCGACACGGCGCCGACGACACCGAGTGCGACGTCGATCGTGGTGTAGTCGACGCTGGTGAAGCCCAGAACAGTGACCCGGTCACCGGCTGACACCAGTCCGTCGGCCAGCGCTCGGGACAACTCGCTGACGCGGTGGGCCAACTCGCCGTAGGTGACATGAGAGAACCAGGGCATCAGCTTGGCGGATGTCCGCCCGGTCTGTGGGTCTTTGACCAGCTCATAGGCCCGCTGGGCCAGCGCGGGCCGGTCGGAGTAACCCTCCAGCACCGCCTTGGTCACTCGGGGGAATCGCGTGCCGGCCGACTCGATGGCCGCGGCAACGGCTGCGTCTGGTCGCGCGGCGGCGAATTCCGGGTCATTGGCGGCCAACTCTGCAGCGCGACGTTCTTGGTCGTCCTGGGTCTCACTCGGCATATCGGAACCTCACAACTGTGCGAATTGGGAAATCTGGTCGCGCGACGCTGCACGTAATGAGTACTACGTTAGCAAAGGTAACGATATTCCACACATCACCGAATTGGCGACGATATGTGACTGATTGCACGTACCCGCGCGTCGAGACGCACCGGTGTCAAATACGGGCCTGTCGGGTACCCGGTTTCGATGCGCCCACCACACCAGCGAGTTGGTATTCGTGATCGCTCGACGCCAGGCAATCTGGGTGTCCTGCAATGCCGGACTCTCCGCCACACGGCCCGGCGCGCCGATTCTGAAATTCGGAAAGGTTGTGGGGAAAATGCGCGCGATCGGCCGGTTTTCGGCGTGGAATACGGTTCACGATCGTGACCCGCACTGACAGGCGTGGCAGGCCGCTCAAGGCCTTCCTGCAGGCCGAGATCACCGGCGCTGACGTCACCGTCGAAGAGATGCGCAAGGCTTGTCGCCTGACGCGGGCCAGCTACTACGGGGAACCCAGCGGCACCGGCCGCGGCTTCGACGACAGCTTCCCCAACTCCGAAGAACTGCGGCAGGTCGCCGAGCACTACAACTTGGGCGAGAACGGGTGGGTCAGCCTGTTGGTCGAATTCGGTTGGCTTCACCCGCTTCCGGGCACGCTTCGCATGCCTTACACCGCCGACAAGCCCGACGAATTACTGGCGCCGCCGATCGGTTTCGTCCCCCTTCGGGATGCGCTGTCGCGCTATCAGAATGCCTCGGTCCTCATCGTCTCGTCAGACGGAACGAACGTCTCGCTTGCGCCGGTGCGCCAAGCGCTTCAGGAAGATCTCGACGGCTTTCTGATGGTGTTCGGCACCGCGCCGCCCACCGACCGATGAACGCCCAGACCTAGAGCCGGCCCAGCAGACCGGTCACCACCTCGAGGCCTTCGGTGAGCAACTCGTCGCTGATCGTCAGCGGCGGCAGGAAGCGCACGACGTTGCCGAATGTTCCTGCCGTCAAGACGATCACGCCCTGGGCATGGGCCGCAGTGGCCAGCGCGTTGGTCAACGCGGCATCGGGTTCGGCGGTATCGGGTCTGACGAACTCGACGGCGATCATCGCGCCGCGGCCGCGGACATCGCCGATGCGATCATCGGCGGCCTGCAGCGCCTGCAGCCGGTCCTTCATCAGCCGCTCGATCTGCCCGGCACGCTCGATGAGCCCGTCGGCCTCGATGGTGGCAAAGGTGGCCAGCGCCGCCGCACAGGCCAACGGGTTACCGCCGAAGGTGCCGCCGATACCGCTGCGATGCGGGGCATCCATGATCTCGGCGCGACCGGTGACGGCCGACAGTGGCAGACCGTCGGCGATGCCCTTGGCGATGCAGATCAGGTCGGGCTCGATGCCCTCGTGCTCGCAGGCGAACATGGCCCCGGTTCGGGCGATCCCGGTCTGCACCTCGTCGGCGATGAAGACGACGTTGTTGTCCCGGCACCAGTCCAGCAGCGCGGGCAGGAATCCCTCGGCGGGGACGATGAAGCCACCTTCGCCCTGGATGGGCTCGACGATGATCGCGGCCAGGTTGTCGGCGCCCACTTGTTTGGAGACGATGTCGATGGCACGACGGGCGGCCAGTTCGCCGTCGGTGGCCATTTCCTTGTCGATCAGCCCGTCGCGGAACGGGTAGGACAGCGGCGCCCGGTAGATCTCCGGCGCGAACGGACCGAACCCACTCTTGTACGGCATGGATTTCGCGGTCAGCGCCATCGTCATGTTGGTGCGGCCGTGGTAGGCGTGGTCGAAGGCCACGACCGCAGATTTCTTGGTGTAGGAGCGGGCGATCTTGACGGCGTTCTCGACCGCCTCGGAGCCGGAATTGAACAGCGCCGAACGCTTTTCACCCGAACCCGGGGTGAGCCGGTTGAGCTGTTCGGCGACCGCCACATATTCCTCGTACGGCGTCACCATGAAGCAGGTGTGGGTGAAGTCGGCGACCTGAGCGCGCACCGCGTCGATTACCCGGGGCGCGGAGCTGCCGATGGTGGTGACCGCGATGCCCGACCCCAAGTCGATCAGCCGGTTGCCGTCGACGTCCTCGACGATTCCGCCCGCCGCACGGGCAGCGAACACCGGCATGGTCATGCCCACACCGGCTGACACCGCCGCGGCGCGGCGTTTCGTCAGCTCGAGCGATGCCGGACCGGGGATTTCGGTGACGAGGTGGCGGCTCTGTTCGATGGCGGACACGCCAGCAGCGTAGCCCGGCGACGACGCGAGCCGCGAGGCTCGATGAGAAGTCGGGCCAACGGAATCCAGCCGGTGCGAGCCCCGGCTACAAGCCGGAAATCAGCCCGCCGCGGTGTGTCCCAACTCGCGGCAGACATTGCCATTCGGGTCCCACCATTGGCCCGGGGGACAGTTGAGCGCCGGGCCCTGACCGACTGGTCGACAGATATTGCTGTACCCGTCCCAGTACTGCCCAGGCTCACAGTTCGGCGGGTCGGCCCAGCTCGTGGCCGGCGTTGCGAACGCCACGGCCGCCGCCGCGAGCACTACAGCACCCGAAAATCGCCCGATCAGGTTACTCATTCGATCCTCCTCGATAGCCAGCGTGCAAACACACTGGAAAGCGACAAACTCATTCTTGCCACATTCCGGCCGGGTCTAAACCCCGAACGCCGGACCGCCGATCGAATCGACCGTAGCAAAGGAGCTCACCGGTTCGCGGCGAAGTCGGCGTGGTTGTCGGACCGGATACCCCAACGCGATGATCGCTGCCAGTGCCAGCGGGTCAGGCGCTCCCAGAACAGCTTTCACTTGTGGCTCCTCACGGATCGCGATTGTCGTGATGACGCCACCCAGACCTTCGTTACGGGCTGCCAGCAGGATGTTCCACGCGAACGGGTAGACGGACGCGCCGCCGGCGAACGTATACCGGTCCGCGTCGCGGTCGATGGCGGCCAACATCGACAAGTCGGCGAACAAGGCCAGCAATACCGGGGTTTCGTCAAACCTCTCTGCGAAACCGCCTGGTACTAAGGCGCTTTCGGTAGCCAGTGCGCGCGCCTCGGCGTCGCGGTCGCTGGTCGGTGACCATGGTCGCAAACCGGCGGCGGCCAACGCCAGGTAATCGCGGGAACCCCGCAGGTATGAATCGCGCAGCCGGCGACGCTTCGCGGCGTCCTTGACGACCACCACCCGCCAGGCCTGCGCGTTACTTCCGCTGGGTGCGAAGCGGGCGGTGTCGAGCACCCGGGCCAACACGACGTCGTCGACGGCCCGGTCGGTGAATTCGCGAACCGCCCCGGTGGTGCGTAGCGCGTCGATCAGTTCCATCCGTCGATGATCCAGCACCGCGGCGGGCTAATGGCACACTGGTGACCGTCATAGCACCTACGGAAAGACCTCTGCCGTCATGAACCAAGCAATTACCTTCCTGCCGATGCTCGCCATCCTGGGGGTGTTCATGTTCTTCGCCTCGCGGCGGCAGAAGCGTGCGACGCAGACCACCATCGACCTGCACGAGTCGCTGCGGATCGGGGACCAGGTGCAAACCACCTCGGGGTTGCACGCCACCATCAAGCGCATCACCGACGACACGGTGGACCTCGAGATCGCCCCTGGCGTGGTGACAACCTGGGTCAAGCTGGCGATCAGGGACCGGATCGAACCGGAGATCCTGGACACTGGGGCCGACGAGGTCGGCGATCTGGCCGATGACCCGGGGCGACTGCCCAACGACTGAGGTCGGTGGCGCGCCACGTACCCTTTTCGGTGCGGTCGAACTGATCGGCGCGCGAGGGGCCGACGGCGCAGTGGCGACCTGCAACGAAGCGCATCGCGCATGAGCGGAGGAGACTCAACACGTGGCATCGCCTTCGGCGCCGGTGCACCCTAGCCGCTATCTGGCGGTGTTCCTGGTTCTGCTCATCGGCGTCTACCTGCTGGTGTTCCTCACCGGCGACAAGCATGCCGACGCGAAACTCGGTATCGACTTGCAAGGCGGCACCCGGGTCACGTTGACCGCTCGTACGCCGGACGGGTCGCGGCCGAGCCGGGAGGCGCTTTCGCAGGCACAACAGATCATCAGCGCCCGCGTCAACGGGCTCGGTGTCTCGGGTTCTGAGGTCATCGTCGATGGCGACAACCTGGTCATCACCGTCCCGGGAACCGACGGCAATGAGGCACGCAACCTCGGTCAGACCGCACCGGTTGTACATCCGTCCGGTCATCAACGCTCTTCCTGTCGACAGCACCGGGATGCAGGGCGGCCCGCAAGTGCCCGCGCCGCGAGGCAGGCTGCCCAATGGCGGGGCACCAGGCGGACAGCCTGGTCTACCAGCACCCGGCGGACAACCCGGTGCACCCGCACCGGGCGCACCCGGCCTGATCCCGAACGCACCGGCGCCGGGTGACGTGCCGCTAACGCCCGATCAGCCGCTCGTCCCGCCCCAGCCCAGGCCGTATCCGCAGGACGCGCCGTCGCCAGCCCCGACTCCGTCCCCGCCGGCTCCGTCGAATGCGCCGGCTCCGTCGACCGCAGCGGGGCCGCCGGAAGCCCCGTTGCTTCCCCCGATTCAGCCGGGCCCACCGGATCCACGGAAAGACCTCGCCGAGCGCATCGCCAAAGAGCGCGAGTGGCGGCAGAGCACCAACAAGGGCGTGCAATTCCTGGCCCTGCAGTACCAAGCCACCCGGTGCTTCCAGGAAGACATCCTGGCCGGCAACGACGATCCCGCGCTGCCACTGGTCACCTGCGACACCCGACACAAGCAGGCCTACCTGCTCGCGCCGTCGATCATCAGCGGCGACCAGATCGAGAACGCCAGCTCGGGGATGGACCAGCACAGCGGTGGCTACATCGTCGACTTGCAGTTCAGGAGCGGGGCGGCCAACACCTGGGCGGACTTCACCGCCGCCCACATCGGCACGCAGACCGCGTTCACGCTGGACTCGCAGGTGGTGAGCGCGCCGCAGATCCGGGAGGCCATTCCCGGCGGCCGCACCCAGATCACCGGTGGAGACCCGCCGTTCACGGCGAGCTCGGCGCGTGAGCTCGCCAACGTTCTGAAATACGGCTCGCTGCCGCTGTCGTTCGAGTCGTCAGAAGCCCAAACCGTCTCGGCGACACTGGGATTGACGTCGCTGCACGCGGGCCTGATCGCCGGCGCGATCGGCCTGGGGCTGGTCCTGCTGTACTCGCTGCTGTACTACCGCGCACTGGGGCTGCTGACGGCTTTGTCGTTGGGTGCTTCTGGCGCAATGGTTTTCGCGATCCTGGTGCTCCTTGGTCGATATATCAACTACACCCTGGACCTGGCCGGTATCGCAGGTCTGATCATCGGTATAGGCACGACCGCCGACTCGTTCGTGGTGTTCTTCGAGCGCATCAAAGACGAGATCCGCGAAGGTAAATCGTTCCGATCGGCGATTCCCCGCGGGTGGCGACGCGCACGCAGGACGATCCTGTCGGGTAATGCGGTCACGTTCCTGGCCGCCGCCGTGCTGTACTTCCTGGCGATCGGCCAGGTGAAAGGGTTTGCGTTCACCCTGGGGCTCACGACGGCGCTGGACACCGTCGTTGTGTTCCTGGTGACCTGGCCGCTGCTATACCTGGCGAGCAACTCGAGGACGCTGGCAAAGCCGGCATACAACGGTCTGGGCGCGGTGCAGCAGATCGCGCGCGAGCGGCGGGCCGCGACCGCCGGGGCCTACTCGACGGGACGGGGGTAGCGAGATGGCGGACACAACCGGCACCGACGACACGACTGCCGTCGAAATCGGCACGGACACCGCAAAAGTGCTCCGCCCGAGCGGAGATGACACCGGCTCGTTGCCGCACCACGGCTTCTTCTCGCGCCTCTACACCGGTACTGGCGCGTTCGAGGTCATCGGTCGTCGCCGGCTGTGGTACGGCATCAGCGGTGTGATCATCGGGATCGCGATCGCCAGCATCCTGATCCGCGGATTCACCTTAGGCATCGACTTCAAGGGCGGCACCACGATGTCGTTCCAGCGCGGCGATGCGACCGTCAGCCAGGTCGAGCAGGTCTTCCGGGAGACGCTGGGCCACGACCCGGAATCCGTGGTGATCGTCGGTAACGGCTCGTCGGCAACCGTGCAGATTCGGTCGGAGACGTTGCCCAACGACAAGACCGAGAAGCTGCGCAACGCGCTGTTTGACAGGTACCACCCCAAGGGTGCCGACGGTCAGCCCAGCAAGCTGGCCATTTCTGACTCGGCGGTGTCCTCGACGTGGGGCGGGCAGATCACCAAGAAGGCGGTCATCGCCCTGGTGGTGTTCCTGGTGCTGGTCAGCCTGTACATCACCGTCCGCTACGAGCGCTACATGGCGATCTCCGCGCTGACGACGATGGTCTTCGACCTGACCGTGACCGCCGGGATCTACTCGCTGGTGGGCTTCGAAGTCACCCCGGCCACCGTCATCGGCCTGCTGACGATTCTGGGTTTCTCGCTGTACGACACCGTGATCGTCTTCGACAAGGTCGAGGAGAACACCCACGCCTTCCAGCACACCACCCGGCGCACCTTCGCCGAAGAGGCCAACCTCGCGGTCAACCAGACCTTCATGCGGTCGATCAACACCAGCCTGATCTCGACGCTGCCGGTCTTGGCGTTGATGGTGGTGGCGGTGTGGCTGCTGGGCGTGGGCACGCTGAAGGACCTGGCGCTGGTGCAGCTGGTCGGCATCTTCGTCGGCACCTACTCGTCGATCTTTTTCGCCACCCCGTTGCTGGTCACGCTGCGTGAGCGCACCGAGCTGGTGCGAACCCACACCCGCCGGGTGGCCAGGCGCCGCGGTCCGGAAGCAGGAAAGGCGCCGGACAAGGGTCGGACACGCGCCGAATCGGCCGACGAGGACGGGCCCAGCGATCGGGCGGGCGCGTCGCTCGCTGCCACCGGTGAAGCCCCGCCGAGCAAGCCCGCCCCGGGTGCGCGACCCGCACGGCAGTCCGCTGGCCGCCACGGGCGTCCGAGCGGCAAGCAGAACAAACGCTAGCCCGATGAATGCCTGGCGCCGGCGGGCGGCGGTCAGCTGGCTGGTCGTCACGCTTACGGCAGCCGTGCCAGGCGCGTTGACGGCCTGCTCCGGAAGCGCCGCGGGACAGGTCGACTACGTCGTGGACGGCGCGTTGGACACCTACAACACCAACACGGTCGGCGGCGCGGCGTCGGCGGGAGCGCAGGCCTTCGCGCGCACCCTGACCGGATTCGGCTACCACGGCCCCGACGGTCAGGTCGTCGCCGACCACGACTTCGGCACGATCTCGATCGTCGGCGGTTCGCCGCTGGTGCTCGACTACCAGATCGCCGACAACGCGGTCTACTCCGACGGCAAGCCGGCCACCTGCGACGACCTGGTGTTGACCTGGGCGGCGCAGTCCGGCCGGTTTCCCGGCTTCGACGCCGCCAGCCAGGCGGGATACGTCGACATCACCTCGATCGACTGCCAACCAGGGCAGAAGAAGGCCCGGGTGTCGTTCGCCCCGGACCGCAACATCGTCGACTACAACCAGCTGTTCACCGCGACCGCGGTGCTGCCGTCGCACGTCATCGCCGAGGAGCTGGGCGTCGACGTGACCGGTGCGCTGCTGGGCAACAACCAACCGGTCATCGCGCGCATCGCGCAGCTGTGGAACACCACCTGGAACCTCAAACCGGGCACCGATCCGGGCGTGATCGCCAAGCACTTCCCGTCGTCGGGGCCGTACAAGATCGAATCGGTGCTGGACGGCGGCGCAGTGGTTCTCGTCGCCAACGACCGCTGGTGGGGCGCCAAGCCGATGACCAAGCGCGTCACGGTGTGGCCCCAGAAGGCCGACATCCAGGACCGGGTCAACGCCAAGAGCGCCGATGTCGTCGACGTCGCGGCCGGCTCGTCGGGGGCACTGGCCACACCCGATAATTACCGCCGCAGCGATGCGCCGTCGGACGGCATCGAGCAGCTGATTTTCGCGCCGCGTGGACCGCTGGTGGATATCGCGGCCCGCCGCGCACTCGCCTCCTGCACTCCGCGTGACGTGATCGCGCGGGACGCCGCGGCGCCGATCGCCAACGCGCGGTTGCACACCACGGTCGACGACGCCATCGGTCAGGCCGAAAACGTCCCTGAAGCAGGCCAGTTCATCAAATCGAACCCCGACGCGGCGCGCGCGGCGCTGGCCGGGAAGCCGCTGGCGGTGAAAATCGGCTATCGGGGGCCCAACGCGCGGCTGGCCGCCATCGTCGGTGCGATCGCCAAGGGCTGCGCTCCGGCCGGCATCACCGTCTCCGACGTCACGTCGGACTCCGTCGGCCCACAGGCGCTCAGGGACGGCGCCATCGACGTACTGCTGGCCAGCACCGGCGGCGCCACCGGCAGCGGATCGACGGGGTCGTCGGCCATCGACGCCTACGCCCTGCACACCGGCAACGGAAACAACTTGTCCGGCTACACCAACGGGCAGATCGACGGCATCATCGCTGCGTTGGCGGTCTCGGCCGACCCCGCTGACCTGGTCCGGCTGCTGGCCGAGAGCGCGCCGGTGCTGTGGGCCGGGATGCCGACGTTGCCGCTGTATCGCCAGCAGCGCACCTTGCTGGCGTCGAAGAAGATGTACGCCGTCGGCGCCAACCCCAGCCGGTGGGGTGCCGGCTGGAACATGGACCGATGGGTCCTGGTGCGGTGAGTGTGGCCGACCGCGACTCGGCAGCTGATCTGATCGCGTCGCTGACCCGGCAGATCGCCGATTTCCCTACGGCGGGAATCCAGTTCAAGGACTTGACTCCGGTGTTCGCCGACCGCCGCGGGTTGGCCGCGGTGACCGACGCGCTGGCTGATGTCGCATCCGGCGCTGACCTGATCGCCGGTATCGACGCGCGTGGGTTTCTGATCGGCGGAGCGGTCGCCACCCGGCTCGGCACCGGTGTGCTGGGAATCCGCAAGGGCGGAAAGCTGCCGCCGCCGGTGCGCACCGAGCACTACCAGCTCGAGTACGGCACCGCGAGCCTGGAACTTCCCGCCGACGGGATCGAATTGACCGGCCGCCGCGTTGTCATCGTGGATGACGTGCTGGCCACCGGCGGCACGCTGGCGGCGGCGCATCGGCTGCTCGAGCAGGCCGGCGCGCAGGTGACAACCGCTGCGGTGGTCATCGAATTGGCCGGGCTGGGCGGCCGTGAGCTGGTCGCGCCGCTGCCGGTGCACAGCGTCGCGGTTCTCTAGCGCCCAGCGCGGCGGGCTATATCCTTGAGGCTCCGGAGGTGAGATGAGTGGCGGACGATAAGGGCACGGCTATTCAGCCGCCCACCGAGCCGCTGCAGCTCGCCGACATCGCACCATCGGGTGAGCCTGGTATCGGTCTGAAGGCTCCCAGCAGTGCGTCGCGCCGTGTGCGCGCCCGGCTGGCGCGGCGGATGACCGCTCAGCGCAGCACGCTCAGCCCGGTGCTCGAGCCGCTGGTGGCGGTGCACCGCGAGATCTACCCGAAAGCCGACCTGGCGCTGTTGCAGCGGGCCTACGAAGTGGCCGAGCGGCGGCACGCCACCCAGCTACGGCATTCCGGGGACCCCTACATCACCCATCCGCTGGCGGTGGCCAACATTCTCGCCGAGCTGGGCATGGACACCACCACGCTGGTGGCCGCCCTGCTGCACGACACCGTCGAGGACACCGGTTACAGCCTGGAGGCCTTGTCGCAGGACTTCGGTGACGAGGTCGGGCACCTCGTCGACGGGGTGACCAAGCTGGACCGAGTGGTGCTGGGCAGCGCCGCCGAGGGCGAGACGATCCGCAAGATGATCACCGCGATGGCGCGCGACCCGCGGGTGCTGGTGATCAAGGTGGCCGACCGGCTGCACAACATGCGGACCATGCGATTCCTGCCACCGGAGAAGCAGGCCCGCAAAGCCCGCGAAACACTGGAAGTCATTGCCCCGCTTGCACACCGGCTGGGTATGGCCACGGTCAAGTGGGAATTGGAGGATCTGTCGTTCGCGATCCTGCATCCCAAGAAGTACGAGGAGATCGTGCGATTGGTCGCCGGCCGGGCGCCGTCGCGTGACACCTACCTGGCCAAGGTCCGCGCCGAGATCGTCGCGACGCTCACCGCGTCGAAGATCAACGCGGTGGTGGAGGGACGGCCCAAGCACTACTGGTCGATCTATCAGAAGATGATCGTCAAGGGCCGCGACTTCGACGACATCCACGACCTGGTGGGCATCCGGATCCTTTGCGACGAGACCCGCGACTGTTACGCCGCTGTCGGCGTGGTGCATTCGCTGTGGCAGCCGATGGCGGGCCGGTTCAAGGACTACATCGCCCAGCCGCGTTACGGGGTGTACCAGTCGCTGCACACCACCGTCGTCGGGCCGGAGGGCAAACCGCTGGAGGTGCAGATCCGAACCAGCGATATGCACCGCACCGCGGAGTACGGCATCGCCGCGCATTGGCGTTACAAAGAAACCAAGGGCCGCAACGGCGTGCCGCATGTGCATGCCGCCACCGAGATTGATGACATGGCGTGGATGCGTCAACTTCTCGACTGGCAGCGCGAGGCTGCCGACCCCGGTGAGTTCCTGGAATCGCTGCGTTACGACCTTGCGGTACAAGAGATCTTCGTGTTCACCCCGAAGGGCGACGTGATCACGCTGCCCGCCGGCTCCACCCCGGTGGACTTCGCCTACGCCGTGCACACCGAGGTGGGCCATCGCTGCATCGGCGCCAGGGTCAACGGCCGGCTGGTCGCGCTGGAGCGCAAGCTGGAAAACGGCGAAGTCGTCGAGGTATTCACCTCGAAAGCCGCCACCGCAGGGCCGTCGCGGGACTGGCAGCAGTTCGTGGTGTCCCCGCGTGCCAAAGCCAAGATCCGCCAGTGGTTCGCCAAGGAGCGCCGCGAGGAGGCGCTCGAGACCGGCAAAGACGCGATCACCCGCGAAGTACGTCGCGGCGGACTTCCTTTGCAGCGCTTGGTGAATGGTGGATCGATGGCCGCACTGGCCAACGAGCTGCATTACAACGATGTGTCGGCGTTGTACACCGCGGTCGGCGAGGGGCACGTCTCCGCCAAGCATGTGGTGCAACGACTGCTGGCGGAGCTCGGCGGCATCGACCAGGCCGAGGAGGACCTGGCCGAGCGCTCGACCCCGACCACGATCCCGCGCCGTCCGCGCAGCGACGATGTCGGGGTGTCGGTACCGGGCGCTCCGGGCGTTCTGACCAAGTTGGCCAAGTGCTGCACACCGGTACCGGGCGACGAGATCCTGGGTTTCGTCACCCGTGGCGGGGGAGTCAGCGTGCACCGCACCGACTGCACCAACGCCACGTCGCTGCAGCAGCAGGCCGAACGCATCATCGAGGTGCACTGGGCGCCGTCCCCGTCGTCGGTGTTCCTGGTGGCCATTCAGGTCGAGGCGCTCGACCGGCACCGGCTGCTGTCCGACGTGACACGGGTGCTGGCCGACGAGCGGGTGAACATCCTGTCGGCATCGGTGACCACCTCCGCCGGTGACCGAGTAGCGATCAGCCGCTTCACTTTTGAGATGGGCGACCCCAAACATCTGGGGCACCTGCTCGACGTGGTCCGCAATGTCGAAGGCGTCTACGACGTCTACCGGGTGACGTCAGCGGCCTAGGCGTCCGAACACACACATGCCGTCAGAAAGCGACCAGATAGGCGTGACCGGACAGCGGGCGCTGGTCATGGGTGCCAGCGGCAACGTCGGAGCCTGCGTCACCCGCCACCTTGTCGCCGGTGGCGCCGAAGTTCGGGTGCTGCTTCGAAAGTCAAGCTCTACCAAGGGAATTGACGGTCTGAACGTCGAGCGGCGCTACGGCGATCTGTTCGACACCGCGGATGTCGCCGCCGCCATGTCGGATCGTGACGTTGTCTACTATTGCGTCGTCGACACCAGGGCGGAGTTGAGAGATCCCGCTCCGCTGTTCAAGACCAACGTCGAAGGTCTGCGCAACGTCCTCGACGTGGCGGTGCGGGCGAACCTGCAGCGATTCGTATTCCTGAGCACCATCGGCACCATCGCCGTGGGCAGAAACGGTGAGACGGTAGACGAGGACACCCCTTTCAACTGGGCCGATCAGGCCGGCAGCTACATCGAGTCGCGGCGGGCGGCCGAACACCTGGTGCTGTCCTACGTCGCCGATCATGGACTGCCCGCCGTGGTGACCAATGTGTCGAATCCTTACGGGCCGCCCGATTGGCAACCGCGCCAAGGGATGTTCGTCAAGCTCGCAGCGCAGGGCAAAATGCCGTTCTATGTTCGCGGCGTCGGCTCGGAGGTGGTCGGCATCGACGACGTCGCCGAGGCGCTGCTATTGGCGGCGCAGCGGGGACGAATCGGTGAGCGCTACATCATTTCTGAGCGCTATATGACCCAGCGTGACCTGGTCACCACCGCCGCGCAGGCCGTCGGTGCGCGGCCGCCGCGGCTGGGGATCCCGATGGCGGCGATGTACGGGTTCGCCCGACTGTCCGATGCGGTCGGATCGCTGATGCGCCGCGACTTCCCGATCAGCATGCAGAGCGCCCGACTGGTGGAACTGACCTCACCGGCCAGTCATGCCAAGGCCACTCGCGAACTCGGCTGGCATCCCACGCCGACCGAAGACTCGATTCGGCGGGCGGCACGCAACTACGTCGAGCGCTCGGTCTAGCTCAGTCCAGCCGCGCCGAGGTGATGGTGACTTCGTTGGCCGGCGTACCGTCGTCGCCACCGCCGGAGACACCGCCCGCAGCGATTTTGTCGAGCACGGCCAGTCCCGCTTGGTTGATCGTCCCGAATACGGTGTAGGCAGGCGGAAGCAGTGAATCGCGGTAGACCATGAAGAATTGGCTGCCGTTGGTACCGGGTCCAGCGTTGGCCATCGCCAGTGTGCCCCTGGGATATACGACCGGCTGCTTGAGCGCCGGATCGCCGGCCGGATACTGATCGGTCGGGTACTCGTCGGCAAACTGGTAGCCCGGTCCACCGGTGCCGTCGCCCTTGGGGTCGCCGCATTGCAACACCGACAAGGCACGCGACGTGGTCAGCCGGTGGCATTCGGTGTTGTCGAAGTACGCCCCTTCGGCCAGGGTGACGAAACTACTGACGGCGCAAGGTGATTCGTTGTTGGCCAATTGAAGGCCGATTCGGCCGCGGTCGGTGACGATGGTCAGCCCGACCTGAGCGGGATCGGCCGACGCCTTGCCGGTAGCAGGCGCCGGCGCCGCTTTGGCGGCCGGGTCGGTGGACCGCGGGTATTGACAGTTGGCTCCCACCGTTGCGGAGGGCATGAAGGGCGGCAGACGCGGGCCAGTCACCGGGGGGACTGGGGCACCAGTGGAGGTCGCCGCGGCGCTGGATGACGTCGTGGCGGCGGTGTTACCGGAGGTGTGGTGGGTGCAGGACGTGGCCGTCACCGCCAGGGCGAGCATCCCGAGCGCGGCTGCGATTCGCGTGAGTCTCATCGTCATACGTCCAACTGCGCCGACGTGATGGTGACTTCGATAGCGGGCCGGCCGTCCGCCCCTCCACCGGCGACGCCCCCCTTGGCAATCTTGTCCAAGGTGTCCAGCCCGTCCTGCTGAATCTTGCCGAAGATGGTGTATTCGGGCGGCAGCAGCGTGTCCTTGTACACCAGAAAGAACTGGCTGCCGTTGGTGTTCGGTCCGCTGTTGGCCATTGCCAAGGTGCCCCGCGGATAGATCACCGGCTCGCGGGCCGCTGGGTCGCCCGGCTTGTACTGGTCGGTCGGGTATTCGTTGGGAAACTGATAACCCGGACCGCCGGTGCCGTCGGCGCTCGGGTCACCGCACTGCAGGATCGACGATGAGTCTCCGGTGGTGAGCCGGTGACATTTGGTGCCGTCGAAGAACTTCTGCTGCGCAAGACTTGCGAAACTGTTGACGGTGCAAGGCGATTCGTTGTTCGCGAGCAGCAGGCCGATATGGCCCTGGTTGGTGACGATGCTGACGCTGACCTGTGCCGGATCGGTGGGCACCTTGCCTTGCCTGGGTGGGTTCACCTGCTTGGCGGCCGGCTCGGGCGACGGCGGGTATTGGCAGTTGGCACCCAGATCGGCGGTCGGCTTGAAGGGCGGTAACGGCGCCCCCGACACCGGGCTGGATGTGGCGGTGGTCGACGAGCTGCCGCTGGCCGATGCGCTGCTTGTTGTTGTGATCCTGGTTGGTCCTG
This sequence comes from uncultured Actinomycetota bacterium, assembly GCA_963815995.1. Lineage (GTDB taxonomy): Bacteria > Actinomycetota > Actinomycetes > Mycobacteriales > Mycobacteriaceae > Mycobacterium. The sequence continues at coordinate 1,960,855 of CAWFIR010000010.1, read as the reverse complement.
ACGACGGTGACCACGATCGCGGCGACGACGACCGCCGCCGCGACCGCCCCTCCGACAATGGCCAGGGTCCGACGACGACGAGCCTGCTGGGCGCGGCGTTCCAGCTGCCGCTGCAGTTTGCGCTTGGCATTCGCACGTCGCTGTTCGTTGGTCGGCACCGCCGATATCCCTCCATGATCGCGGGCTAGGTCAGGACGAGTGTGCCAGCTCACGCTCAATAAGGGTGGCGCGACCCGTCCGCGATCGTTCGGATGGGAAACTGGAGTCCGTGTTGATCACCGGATTTCCCGCCGGGTTGCTGCAGTGCAACTGCTACGTGCTGGCGCCGCACCCCGGAGCCGACGCCGTTGTCGTCGACCCAGGCCAGCGCGCGATGGGCCAGCTGCGCCGCATCCTGGATGAGAATCGGCTGACGCCGGCGGCTGTGCTGCTGACCCACGGCCACATCGACCACATCTGGTCGGCGCAGAAAGTGGCCGACACCTACGGTTGCCCCGCGTACATCCATCCTGAGGACCGGTTCATGCTGACCGACCCGATCAAGGACTTCGGGCCGAAGCTGGGCCAGTTGCTACTCGCCGCGATCTTCCGCGAGCCCAAGCAGGTGATCGAACTGGACCGGGATGGCGACAAGATCGACCTGGCCGGGATCAGCGTCACCGTCGACCACACCCCGGGTCACACCCGCGGTTCGGTGGTGTTCCGGGTAGCCGGCGACAAAGATCTGGTGATCACCGGCGACACGCTGTTCGAGCGCTCGGTGGGGCGCACCGATCTGTTCGGCGGCAGCGGCCGCGACCTGCTTCGCTCGATCGCCGAGAAGCTGTTGGTGCTCGACGACAAGACGGTGGTGCTACCCGGGCACGGCAATTCCACCACCATCGGCGCCGAACGGCAGTTCAATCCCTACATCGAGGGGCTCAGCCCGTGAGCGAGTTTTCCGCATTTTCGGGCCCGAAGGGTGTCCCGGATTACGTCCCGCCGGATTCGGCGCGGTTCGTCGCAGTCCGCTCGGCGCTGCTGGACGCCGCTCGCCGGGCCGGGTACAGCGACATCGAGCTGCCGATCTTCGAGGACACCGCGCTGTTCGCCCGCGGGGTGGGCGAGTCCACCGATGTGGTGTCCAAGGAGATGTATACCTTCGCCGACCGTGGAGACCGCTCGGTGACACTTCGGCCGGAGGGCACCGCCGGGGTTGTCCGTGCGGTGATCGAGCATGGTCTGGACCGCGGCGCGCTGCCGGTCAAGCTGTGTTACGCGGGTCCGTTCTTTCGCTACGAGCGTCCCCAGGCCGGCCGTTACCGCCAGCTGCAGCAGGTCGGTGTGGAAGCCATCGGCGTCGACGATCCCGCACTGGACGCCGAGGTCATCGCGGTCGCCGACGCCGGTTTCCGCTCGCTCGGCCTCGATGGTTTTCGGCTGGAGATCACCTCGCTGGGCGATGACACTTGCCGACCGCAGTATCGGGAACTGTTGCAGGACTTCCTGTTTCAGCTCGACCTTGACGAAGAAACCCGAAAGCGCGCCGAGATCAACCCGCTGCGGGTGCTCGACGACAAGCGTCCCGAGGTCAAGGCGATGACAGCCAACGCCCCGGTGATGCTCGACCATCTTTCGGATGTAGCCAAGCAGCATTTCGAGACTGTGCTGGCGCACCTGGACGGACTGGGCGTGCCTTACGTCATCAACCCGCGGATGGTGCGCGGGCTGGACTACTACACCAAAACCACCTTCGAATTCGTGCACGACGGGCTGGGCGCCCAGTCGGGTATCGGCGGCGGCGGACGCTACGACGGTCTGATGCGTCAGCTTGGCGGACAGGACCTTTCGGGCATCGGCTTCGGCCTCGGTGTCGACCGCACGCTGCTGGCGTTGCAGGCCGAAGGTAAAGACGTCGGGCAGACTGCCCGGTGCGAGGTGTTCGGGGCGCCGCTGGGCGAACAGGCCAAACTACGGCTGGCGGTGCTGGCCGGGCAGCTGCGCGCGGCCGGTGTCCGGGTGGACCTGTCCTACGGCGATCGCGGCCTCAAGGCCAGCGATGCGGGCAGCCGACCGATCCGGTGCCCGGGTGGCGCTGGTGGCCGGAGACCGCGACATCGATGCGGGAACGATCGGGGTCAAGGATCTGACCACGGGGGAGCAGGTCGACGTGGCAACCGATTCCGTTGTCGGCGAAGTCCTTTCACGCTTGTACTCGTAATTGACTCCGGCAACAGGAGTCACCGCGGGACGGTTGTGGCTTTGTGCCCACCTCGCAGCGACAACAGCCCCTGATGTCGTAGTGGCGCGTCAGTTGTTGTCGCTGCGAGGCGGGCACATCGGCGTATTCCAAGGTTGTTGGGACAGCTGAGATCGCCGTCAGGCTCGGCTGTGCTTGACCTGGTTGAACGGGACGCCGCGGTCGGCGGCGTGCTCACGCGGAAATCCCAGTATCCGTTCGCCAATTACGTTGCGCGCCATCTCAGTTGTACCGCCGCCGAGCGCTGCGGTCTGTCGGGACAAATAGCGTTCGCCGACGAACATCAACTCGGCGGGGCCGTCCACGACGCCCGCGCTACCGGCGATCGCCAGCGCGGTATCGATCTCGAGCGCCACCTCCTCGGCCTGGAAGAGCCGGATCAGCGTGCCGCCCGTCGGGGGTAGGGATCCGTCCAGCACGCCCCGGTAGACATGGTCGATCAGCTGCTCCCATACCGCCCGATGCGTCAGGGCCCTTCCGGCTAGCCCGCGGACGCGGTCGTTGTCGGTAAGCCCGGCCGCGCGAAGAATCGCGTGATAGTCGGGCGGCTGCTCCTGGTTGTTCTCGGCGCCGCTGCCGCTGGCGAATTCCGAGCCGCCCCCGACGGCGCGTCGCTCGTGGTGGAGTTGGCGTGTCGCGACCTCCCAGCCCTTGTCCACCTCGCCGACCACCGCATCATCGCCGAGCTCGAGGTCGTCGAAGAACTCCTCGCAGAACTCGGTCGACCCGTTGACCTGTTTGATCCGGCGCAATGTGATGCCCGGGCTGTCCAGCGGGGCCAGGAACATCGTCAGGCCTTCGTGTTTGGGCACGTTCCAGTTGGTTCTGGCCAGCAGCAGCCCGTAGTCGGCGGCGAACGCCCCGGTGCTCCACGTCTTGGCGCCGTTGATGATCCACTTGTCGCCGCGCCGCTCGGCGCGGGTGATCACGCCGGCCAAGTCCGAGCCGCCGCTGGGCTCGGACAGCAACTGCACGAGCACCTCGTCACCGCGCAGAGCCGCCGAAATGTGTTGCCGCTTCTGCTCTTCGCTGCCGGTGTCGAGGATCGTCGGACAGCAGATGGTGAAGGTCGGCACATTCAAGATCAGCGGCATCTCGTAGGGGGCGCTTTCGTCGTCGAACGCCTTCTGATACGCGATGTCCAGTCCGAGTCCGCCGTACTCGGTGGGGAAGCAGATCCCGGCGAAGCCGCCGTCGTAGAGCCGCCGCTGCAGCTGGCGGACGTGCTGCCAGGATTCCGCTTCGCCGCGGTCGGCGTAAGGCGGATTGTTCGGGTCGGCGATGCGCGGCATGTTGTCGGCCAGCCACGCGCGGGCCCGCTCGGCGAACTCTGCCACCGATTCCGTCATATGGCACCTTCCGAGAGTTCCATTAACGCAAACCGGTAATGACATTACCAGTAGGGCCGGCGAGCTGAGCGGTTCGCCGGAGGATCGCGGTCAGATCTTCAAATACCCTTTGTCGGCCGGAATTTGAGCCGCGGTGACCAGTGACGAGGCGTCGCCGGCCAGCCACACCACGATGTCGGAGACCAGGTCAGGAGCGGCCAGCGATTCGGTCGGAAGCGCGCCCGGAGAGAAGCTGTGAATGTAGCCCGGGTGATCCTGGAACACCTTGTACATCGAGACGTCGTTGCCCATCGGCGTGTCGGTGCCGTAGGGATGCACGGAGTTGACCCGGATGCCGAACTCTCCGAGCTCGACGGCCAGGGAGTTGGTCAGCCCGACCACGCCGAACTTGCTGGCGCAGTAATGGCCGCAGCCGGGAACGGCCTTGATGCCCGCCGCTGAACTGATGGCGATGATCGATCCGCCGTTACCGGCCGCGATCATCGGAGGCACCGCCGCTTTGACCGTGTTCCACAGCCCGGTCAGATTGATGTCGAGGGTGTCCTGCCACTGCTCGGCCGAAATCTCCCACAGCCGACCCCAGTTCAGCACACCGGCGTTCGCGACGACGATGTCCAGGCGGCCGAATTGTTCGATGGCGTCGCCGACGACCCGCTGCTGGCCCGCCACGTCGCGCACGTCGACCTCCGAGGCGAGAATCTTGCGGCCCTCACCCTCGACGAGGTTCACCGTTTCGGCGAGGTCCTCCGGGCGCGCCGGGGGATAGCCGTTGTGCGCGGTCACCGGGGCGCAGGCGTCGATCGCGACGATGTCGGCTCCGGCCCTGGCCAGCCTGACGCAGTGCGAACGACCCTGGCCGCGGGCAGCGCCCGTCACATAGGCGACTCTGCCGGCCAGCGGGAGATCGGTAGCGGTCATCGCCCAAGGGTAGGGAAAGTTCAGCCGCCGCGAGGCCGAGTGAGCGTGAATTGCTCGACCACCTTGATCGCCCCGTAAGTGCCGCTGACGGCGTAATGAGTCGCCTTGATCGACGTGTTGCCGCCGGGGGGACCGGGGTCGACGTCGAAAGCGACGAAGCCGTAAGGGTTTTGGCTGTCCCTGAATGCCGACCATGGCGCTTCCTCGACGACGTAGATCGGCGCCTTGCGTCCGATCGCGTCGTCGAAGGCGCCGATGCCGGTCACCACGCGACACCTGGGCTGTGGGAAGAACAGGGTGTTCGACGGCGTTGAGGTGCCGCCACCGCCGATGACGACGTGCACGGTTCCTTTGGTCGTGTCGATCACATCGCCGTGGTCCTCGACCGGGATCGGTGTCCTGGTTTCGGTGTCCTGTGCACCGCGCACCGGGTGCGAGCGTTCGTAGTGATGCTCGTGACCGCACACCACCAGGTCGACCTGATAGCGGTCGAACAGCGGTAGCCATTGCTGGCGGATACCTAAGTCGGCGCCATTGGTGTGGTCGGCGGTGGAAATCGCGGTCTGGTGCATGCACACAACTATCCAGTCGATTCGCTTGTCAGCCCGCGCGCTGGCGAGTTCGCTTTCCAGCCAACGCTTTTGGGCACCGCCCGAATAACCGTGGACGTAGGAGTTCCCGCCGTCCTGGAAGCAGATGTCGTCGTTGTTGAGGCTAATGATCCGCACCGAGCCCGGCGGTGAACGAATACCACAGGCCGAGAAGCTCACCGTCGGATGCCGAGTCGGGCACGGTGAAATACGTCTGGTATGCGGCGTAACCGATTGGGCCATTGCCTAATTCGTTCTCATGGTTGCCCGCCGCCGGCATCCACGGCCGGTAGCGCGCCGAGCGGGTGTTGTTGTCGAACCAGTCCGACCACGTGCGGATACGGTCGTGGGCCAGGTTGGCGTAGCAGAGGTCTCCGTTGACCAGGTTGAACAGTGGACCGACGCGTTCGATGGCGGTGGTGATGTCACCGGCCGCCGGAGATCCCAGGTTGTGGATGCCGTAGACAGGGTTTGCGAATTGGCCCTGCGTCGGGATGGCTTGGTCGCCGAAGCTGGTGAAGCGCAACGGACTCCGACCCGACGGAGCGGTCCGGACGGTCCCCAACTCGGGGTTGGTGCCGTCGTGCACCGCGGCGTAGACGTAGTCGGTGTCGGGGGCCAGGCTGTCGAGCCGTGCGTGATGGACCCGAACCTCGGTGTTCGACTTCGCATCGCGGTAGGTGCGCGTCTCGGCCTGCACGGTGCGGCCGAAGCCCGACGCCGGGGTGCCCATCATGACTCGCGGGTGGCGTACCGGATCGGTGGTGTGCCAGGAGACGACGACTTCGGTGGAGGCATCCTTGCCGAACTGCAGATGCAAGCCGCCCACCGGCTGCGCGCCGCTCTGGTTCGGCTGGGTCCACAGACTGGGCCCGTGACCGGGCGAGCCCAGCAGAGCGACGCCGGCGGCGCCGAGTCCTGCACCGACGAGGGTGGTCGCCGCGCCGGTGGTCAGAAGTTTTCGGCGGCTGATGCCTGATGCCGGGGCCACGTCGGCTGGCGGTGGCGGCTCATCGACCATGCCTCTTTCATACCTTCCGCCGGGGCGTGGGCCGGTGAACGCTATCCGGCGAATACGTAGACCCAGGCCCGCGGGCCCGACCGCAGCGGGACTGAAATCCGCCGGTAATCGTCGACCTCGTACTCATCGGCCGCGGCCAGCTCGGCGTCACTGATGGTGAAGACCGTTCCGTCGACGTGGGCGTCCGGCCGGCTTGTGGGCCGCAGAATCGGATGCCGATCGCTGCCGCTGGTGGCGATGACGTGCGGATCAGTGATCGTGACGTAGTCCAGGTCGTAGCCGATGATCGCGTCGACGTAGCCGTCCAATTCCCGGCCGAATGTGGCAAGTTGGACTTCCCGTTGGCGCAGCGTCCCGTAGGAGAACAGCAGTTCGCTCACCGACGCTGCATAACATCCACGGTCTCGGTCCGCCACAGCAGCGATGATCGACGGCGTACCGGAGGCTTTCAGAACGCGCAATTTTTCAGCATTTTCTCAGCTTTGTGACCAGCCCGAGATTCTGATCATGATGGGCGAAGTCCGCGCGACTAACCGGTCGATATGTTTGTCATCATCGATGACCCGACAATTGTCGAACGCCGCAACCGGTGACCTTTCCTGGGGGTGACGCATCGGTGGCGTGAAGGGGTCATTCTGCGGCCGCGAGCCAACCGGGGCCAGCCGCATGGCGGACCGGCGGCGCCGGTCGTCGTGCGCACGCGCCGGCTCGGTGCAGATCCGCCGGGTTCACCCGGAGGACACCAGGCCGTACGGGCCAATTATCAAGACGACAAGGCCTTTACAGCGAGCTGAAGCCCGTCGGCCGATAGGGCGGGCCTTTGCCGGACAATGCGTACAGCAACGACTCGGACCACCGCCTCGGCCGCTGGAGGCGACAAGTCCGCGTGCGCCGGAGGTGCTGCTGACTCGCGTCGAATAGTGTCATGCTGTGTTGAACGTCTTCACGTACGCGCAGCCTCCCTGGGAACTTCCTGTATCTGTGACTAAAAAAATTGCCATATGCTGAATGTCTCTTTGGTTTTTCTCAGCACAAGATGCACATCTGTGATTTAAGATTGCGCATCTGTCAGACCTCAAACGGCGCGCTCTTTGCGATTAGTTAATCGCATTGACTAATCCAGGACGCCAGCCAGGGGTCTGACGCCTGTCTCGAAGGAGGGTCGATGTCATTCGTAACTGCGCAGACGGAGGCGTTGTCCGGCGCTGCAGGCAATCTGGCCGGTCTCGGAGATGCAATGGCGGCGCGCAACGCCGCCGCGGCCACGCCAACCACCGGTCTGGCTCCGGCCGCGTCGGATATTGTTTCGGCGATGACCGCTGCTCAGTTCGGCCAGCACGGCGCTACGTATCAGCAGATCGCCGCCCAGGCGGCGGAAGTGCACGACCAGTTAGTAGCCGCGTTGCGGTCCGGGGCGGGCGCGTACGCACTAACCGAGGCGGCAAATGCAGCTGCTGCCGACTAAGGGGGGCCTGGGTCGATGAGTTTCATGATGTTCCCGCCGGAGGTCAACTCCAGCCTGATGTACAGCGGCGCCGGGTCGGGGCCGCTGATGGCGGCCGCGTCGGCGTGGGACGAGCTGGCCGCTGACTTGGAGGCAACTGCCGCCTCGTATCAGACGGTGCTCTCCCAATTGACCGGGACCTCGTGGTTGGGTCCGAGCTCGGCGCGGATGGCTGCGGCGACCGCGCCTTACGTGGATTGGTTGGCGTTGACCTCAGGCCAGGCTGCGCAGACTTCGGCTCAGGCCCGGTTTGCCGCCGCAGCGTATGAGGGCGCTTTCGCGTCGACGGTTCCGCCTGCAGTGATCGCTGCCAACCGGGCGTTGTTGGCGGCGTTGGTGGCCACCAACTTCCTGGGCCAGAACACGCCGGCGATCGCGGCCACCGAGGCGCTCTACATGGAGATGTGGTTCCAGGACGGCCTGACGATGGACACCTACGCAACGGTGTCCCAGCAGGCCGTTGTGTTGCCTCAGCAGACCCCGGCGCCGACGGCCAGCGATGGTGGGACATCCGCTAACGCCGCGGCGGCCGCTCAGTCGACCGCGAACTCGGCGAGCAGCACCGGCACCAATTTGGCCACCGCACTGCAGAACTTGTTCCCCTCGTTGAGTGGTAACTCCAGCTCGAGCAGCAATGGGCTGACGACCGCCGTGTCAACCGTGATGAGCGACCTTGGTGTACCGGCGGCTACGACGAATGCCCTCAACGCGGCGGTTGCGCCCACGGTCGGATCGGCCACGAGTGCGCTTCTTCCCTTTCAGGCCGTCTATTACATGACCACGTTCGCCAGCATGCCCGTCAAGATGCTGATGAGCCTGAGCAACTCGATGAGCGCCAGCCAGGCGATGCAGGCGGGCCAACAGGCCATGCTGGCCGACGTCACCTCGATCCTCGACTCCAAGATGAAAGCCATGATGGCGAGTATCTCCGGCCAGATGCGAGGGTTCGGGTCAGTGATCAGCGCTCAGTTGGCGTCAGCGGGCAAGTTGGGTGGGCTCTCGGTTCCGAACGGCTGGGCGCAAGCGGCGCCAGAGATGGTCCGCGCGGCGCCGATACTGCCGGCCAACAGCATCGCGGCGCCGAACATGTCGGCGGCGATGCCCAACAGTCCATACACCCAGGCACTGATGGGTGCCCTCAATGGGCGCGGAATGGGCACACAGGCGGCGAAGACGGCGTCCGTGAAAGTTGAAACTCGCACGCCGGCCGGCGGATGAGAAGTGGGGGAGGCCTTTGTTGCACAACGCATTAACCCTTGACATGACATCTAGATAAGGAGAGAGATATGCCTACGCGTTTTATGACTGACCCGCACGAGATGCGGTCGATGGCGGGCCGTTTCGATGTGCACGCGCAGACTGTCGAGGACGAGGCCCGCAAGATGTGGGCGTCGAGCCAGAACATCGCCGGTGCCAGCTGGAGTGGTACCGCGCAGATGACGTCTTACGACACCATGGGCCAGATGAACACCGCGTTCCGCAACATCGTCAACATGCTGCACGGGGTGCGCGACGGGCTGATCCGCGACGCGAACAACTACGAGAGCCAAGAGCAGGCCTCTCAGCAGATTCTGTCCAGCTAGTCGATCACCGAAACGTCTTAGGAGAACACTCATGTCGATCAATTACCAGTTCGGTGATGTCGATGCCCACGGCGCGCTGATCCGCGCCCAGGCCGCTTCCCTGGAGGCCGAGCACCAGAGCATCGTTCGCGATGTGCTGGCTGCCGGTGACTTCTGGGGCGGCTCGGGTTCGGTGGCTTGCCAGGAGTTCATCACCCAGTTGGGTCGTAACTTCCAGGTGATCTACGAGCAGGCGAACAGCCACGGCCAGAAGGTGCAGACGGCCGGCAACAACATGTCGAGCACCGACTCCGCCGTCGGCTCCAGCTGGGCGTAACTCCTTACTCCAGTAAGGGTTCGAAACACACCGGGTACTGTGCTGCCCGGTGTGTTTTCTTTGGGCGCATTCCGCGCCCATTCTTATTGCCGTAGAAGCCGAACATGCTGCCGCTGTTCAGTGTTCGAGGTGGCGACGTCGTTCTTTTCCTGGCGGCGTGATTCGGCGCAGGGGAGGTCCGAGACGGCGCCTACCCCATAACCGCCACGCAAGCGCCGAGGACCGTCGTCGAGATGAAGTTGGCGGCATTGGCCAGGTGATTGTCGGTCGGGGTGTAGGTCGGCAACGCGGTGACAAAAGCGCGACGGTACTGAGCCGAGAGATAGGCCAGGTCCTGCCAGACTGCGTTATCGCTTTGCTTGCCAAGCTGTTCCAGTTTGCCGGCAAATGAATTCATCACCGGTCCAACCGCGTAGTTGACCGCCTTCTGCTCTTTGTTCCAATAGATGGACGGAACATTGGGATCCATTTGCTGCCACGTCGCGGTCTGCTTGCCGAACTCGTCCAACGCCGACCTCCAGTCGGGGCACACGTAGTTATCGTTGGTGAGCATCGGCTGCGGGTTCGCCAGGTTGCCCACAGGGGCGATGTCGGACGGCGGCGGCGACGGCGACACCAGCGGACCGCGGGCGGCGGCCGACCCGTCGGTGATGGCGGCGCAGATCGCTCCCAACGCAGACGAGGCGCTGTTCGCGGCGCCGGCCAAATTGTTATCGACCGGCGTGTATCTGGGGATCCGCTCGGTGTATGCGCGCGCATACGCGATGAACTGCTGGTAGAGCTCACGCATCACCCGGTGCGGCGTCAGCTTGATCAGGCCGATCGTTTGTGCCGCCGCGCCGCGCATCGACTCTCCGGCGGCGATGAACTGCGCACGCTGCTTTGGCGTCCACGCTGAGGCGGGCACCGACCGGTCGCGGTCGTTCCACAGTCCCTGACCTCCGTTCGCCAGTTGACTGTTGATCGCCGTCCACGCCGTGCAACTGGGATCGTCGGTGATCACCGCAATGGGCCCGGTGTCTTTCGCGCTGGCCACGCCGGCGGTCTCCTGGCCCGTACCGTTGTCCGGGCCCTTCGGCCCCCCCGAATCCCCGCCGCCGAACAGCAATACCGACGCGACGATCGTTGCCAAGACCGCGACCGCGGCCACCCCACCCATTGCCCACTTAAGATGTTTATTGTCTTTTGGGGCGTCAGTATCAGACGTCACGATGGTCCAGCTTAAATGAAAATTGACTAACCGCAGGCGTATTGACGACGAGCCCGGACACCGATTGCGGCCCGGGATCAACGTGATTACTGGGTTGACATCGACTCGAACAAGCGTTCGAATATGGTATGAGGTGGGACAGTCAGAGCATCGACGTCGACGACGGCGCGCTGCCTGGATTGGAGCGCATCGGTTTCGTCCGTAGCGTGCGGACGCCGCAGTTCGACGGCATCACGTTTCACGAGGTCTTGTGCAAATCGGCGCTGAACCGTATTCCGCGCGCCGCGGCGTTGCCATTCCAGTACACCGTCAACGGATACCGCGGTTGCTCGCACGCTTGCCGGTATTGCTTCGCCCGGCCGACCCACGAGTATCTGGATTTCGACTGCGGCAACGACTTCGACACCCAGATCGTCGTCAAGACGAACGTCGTCGATGTACTGCGTCGCGAACTGGCCCGAAGGTCGTGGTGTCGCGAGACGGTTGCGCTGGGTACCAATACCGATCCCTATCAACGCGCCGAGGGGCGCTACAAGTTGATGCCCGGCATCATCGGCGCGCTTGCGGCGTCGGGCACGCCGCTGTCAATCCTGACCAAAGGCACGCTGCTGCGCCGTGATCTGCCGCTGATCGCCGCCGCGGCCGAACAGGTGCCGGTCAGCCTCGCCGTCTCGCTTGCGGTCGGTGACGCTGAACTGCACAAGCAGGTCGAGCCCGGCACGCCGGGTCCGCAGGCCCGCCTCGGACTGGTCGCCGCGATCCGCGAAGCCGGTTTGGGCTGTCATGTGATGGTGGCGCCGGTATTGCCTTATCTGACTGACTCTGTCGAACATCTCGACGGATTACTGCGCGAGATCGCGGAGGCCGGGGCCGTCGGCGTCACGGTCTTCGGTCTGCACTTACGTGGATCGACCCGCGGCTGGTTCATGTCGTGGCTGACGCGCACCCATCCGCAGCTGGTCGGCCGGTATCGCGAGTTGTACCGGCGTGGAGCGTATTTGCCGCAGTCCTACCGAGACGAGCTCCGCGCAAGAGTGGCACCGCTGATCGTTACGTACGGGCTGGCCGGCGAGCAGCGGCGCTTCGACGCCGCCTCGCCAAAGCAAATCGCCGAGCTGGCACAGCCGACGCTGTTCTGAGCTAGTTCAGGTCGGGTGCGTGGTAGGTGTCGCACTGGTTGGGGTCGCCGGTCTGGTAGCCGACGGTGAACCAGTGCTGACGCTGCTCGGATGAGCCGTGGGTCCACGACTCCGGGTTGATGCGGCCGGTGGCCGCCTTCTGGATGCGGTCGTCGCCGACAGACGACGCCGCCGACAAGGCGTCGGCAATGTCCTTGTCGCTCAGTGGTTCCAGGAAAGGCACACCGGTGCTTTCCTGCTTGGTGATGGAGGCGTAGTGCGCCCACACGCCGGCGTAGCAGTCGGCTTGCAGCTCGGTGCGCACGCCGTTACCGCTGGCGCCTTGCGCGCCCTGCTGGGCGCGACCGAGTGATCCCTGCAGATCCTGCACATGGTGCCCGAACTCGTGAGCTACCACGTATTCCTGCGCCAATGGCCCACCGCTTGAACCGAATTGGGTGCGCAGCACGTCGAAAAAGCCGGTGTCGAAGTAGGCGGTTTGATCGACCGGACAGTAGAACGGGCCCACCTCGGTGGTCGCCGCTCCGCAGCCGGTGTTGACCTGACCACTGAACAGCCGCACCCGCGGCCGGGTGTATCCGCGCATCAGCTGCTTCCACACCGCGTCGACGGAGTTGCCGGTGGCGACCACACGGCACTGCACGTATTGGTTGGCGTCGGCCCCGGTGCGGCACTTGCTCAGATCGAAGCCGGGCGCGACGTCCTGGCTGGCGCTCGGCGCGGGCAGCTGAGTGGCCACTTTGCCGGGATCGACCCCGAGCAGCAGCGCGATCACGAGGAACAACAACCCGCCGAGTCCGCCGCCGATCGCGATTCCTCGCCCTCCACCGCCCCCGGACGATGCCGTCGTGCTGGTGTCGATCTGCATACCCTCGTTGAAGGTCATCGCACTCTCCGTTGCGGTTTTCGGCATGGCTGGCAGCCCGGCAAGATCAGCTTCGCACACTACGATTCAGGCGTGTCCGCGGTTGCTGAACTTCCTCCGCTGGCGCGCACGTCCGTCGGCGATCTCCGGGGCACCGTCGAAGGCGGCGTCGCGGTATGGCGCGGGGTGCCGTACGCGCAACAGCCCGTCGGTGAGCGTCGATTCGCCGCACCGGCGCCGCTGCTGCCCTGGGCGGGTGTGCGTGATGCCGTCGAGCACGGACCGTTGCCGCTGCAGAGTCGCTCGATGGTCGCCGGCGACCGCAGAGACCCGAAGATTCGCGACGAGGCCTGCTTGACGGTGACGGTATGGTCGCCGGACGTTTCCGGCTCGCTGCCGGTCATGGTGTGGATCCCCGGCGGGGCGTTCCTCAACGGTGCCGGGCAACTACAGCTCTACGGCGGGTCGCGGCTGGCAGCGAGCGGCAATGTCGTGGTCGTCAATGTCACCTACCGGGTAGGGGTTTTCGGCGGTTTCGAGCTTGGCGATCTCGGCGACGGTTTTGACGACAACCTGTGCCTGCGCGACCAGATCGCAGCATTGGCGTGGGTTCGGGACAACATCACGGCGTTTGGTGGTGACGCCAACCGGGTCACCGTGTTCGGCGAATCTGCAGGCGCCACCTCAGTATTGGCGCTGCTGGCCAGCCCAGCCGCCGAGGGTCTCTTCGCCCAGGCGATTGCCCAAAGCCCGGCGCTGCCACTGATGGCCGACCGTGCGACGCGCGCCGAGCAGGCGCAGCGATTTCTCAGTCGGCTCGGCGTGCCGGCGGGGGAGTTGAAGACGTTGCCGCAACGTGAAATACGCCGTGCCGCAGGGGAATTACAGCTCGCGAGTGTGACGACAACACCGACGCTGGCGCATGGGCTGACCTATGGGGTCGATCTACTGCCGGTGCACCCGATCGAGGCGGCGCGGACGGGTGCCACCGCCCGCATCCCGTTGGTCATCGGCTGCAATCGACGGGAGGCGTCGCTGTTCGCCCGAGACAAGACGCCGATGCTGCCGACGACGCAGGCCAACCTCGATCGTTATTTCGCTCGCCTGGCGCCGGAAGCGAGGGCGCGGCTGCTGACGGCTTACCCGGGCTACCCGCGCGGCCGCGTGCTGGAGGAAATTGGTGCCGACGCGATGTTCGTCGCCCCGACATGGGCGTTCACCGATGCCTACAGTGCGTACGCGCCCACTTATGCCTACCGCTTCGATCACACGCCGGCGACCCTGCGGGTGTTGGGCCTGGGCGCCGTCCACGGCAGCGAGATCGTGCACATCTTGCACAGCTACGACTCGCATCTGGGCCGACGACTGCACCCGCTGGGCAGATGGCTGACGCCCGCCGTCGGTCGCCGGATGCAGAGCACTTGGCTGGAATTCGCCCATGCGGCCGGGGCCGATAGCCCAGCTTGGTCTTGCGAGTGGCCCCGCTACGGCATCCAGCAACGGGCCACCCGCGTCATCCGGTCGTGGTCCGATGTCGTGGTCGACGACCCCGACGCGGCCCGCCGTTCGGCGTGGAACGACCTGCTGTAGTCCGGCTGATTGACTCCGGTGGTGGCCTCGACGTCGGTTGGGGCGCATATGATTTCGGACACCCAAGCGAGTCCGTGGGTCCTCGTTCTGACAGGTTGACCGGCTAGCCCGGGCCGTCGCTCGACGCCGCCAGCAGCGGCACCAGCACATCGCTGATCGGTGTCGCGATGCCGTGGGCGCGGGCTTTGCGGATGATCACCCCGTTGCGGATGTCCCACTCCTGCGGGCGGCCGGCTTCGCGGTCGGCCAGCATCGAGGTGCCCATATCGGGGGGCGCCTGACGGAACATCTCGACCGTGCCGTCGGCGACGTCGTCGGCCAGCTTCGCGCCTTCGGCACGGGCGACCTCCAGGCATTCCGCGGCATACCGGCCCGCCAACTCGGCCAGGTCGTCGCGGCGAAACATTCCGGCCCGCCGGCCGGTCAGCACCATCAACCCGGCGACCGCATTGACCAGCAGCTTGCGCCATGCGGCCGTGACGAAGTCGGGGTCGCAGTCGGCGGTGCCCCCCGCCGCACGCCACATTTCGGCGAATGTTGTTGCGGCAGTCCCGGTCGGCAGCGCCAGCCGGGCTTCCCCGCGCAGCCGCACCCAGCCTTCGGGTTGGGTCTCGGCTGAAAACCAGACGATCCCGGGGATGACGGTCGACGACGGGCAGAGCGGCTGCACCTGCTCAACCTGCTCGACGCCGTTCTGCAAAACCACGACGATCGTGTGCTCGTCACAAAGTCGGGCCAGCCACCGGGCCGCTTCAGTGTTCTGGGTGGCTTTGACCGCCAGCAGGACCACCCCGACGGGTCCAGTGGTCTCACCAGGATCGGTGCAGACCGGGCCTGGCACCGTGATCGAATCGGCGTCGTCGGGCCGTAGTTCGACCTGCGATCGCGGCGT
This sequence comes from uncultured Actinomycetota bacterium, assembly GCA_963815995.1. GTDB lineage: Bacteria > Actinomycetota > Actinomycetes > Mycobacteriales > Mycobacteriaceae > Mycobacterium. Next base: position 1,945,639 of record CAWFIR010000010.1, on the reverse strand, counting down.
CCGCCCGCAGACAAGCACCCGGTGCCCGGCGGCGAAGAGGTAAGCGGCGACCGTCGTGCCGACGGCGCCCGGACCCACAACTGCAATATCCATGACGATCCTCGAAATTAGCGCCTCTAGACTGGGCTGTCGTTCCCACCGTATGCAAGGAGTATTTGTGCTGCGCAGTCATGCCGCCGGTTCATTGCGGGCCACCGACGCCGGCCAACAGGTGACGCTGGCCGGATGGGTCGCGCGCCGGCGCGACCACGGCGGGGTGATCTTCATCGATCTGCGCGATGCCTCGGGCGTCTCGCAGGTGGTGTTTCGCGCCGACGACGTGCTGGCTCAGGCTCACCGCCTGCGCGCCGAGTTCTGCGTGGCGGTCGAGGGTGTGGTGGAGGTCCGCCCGGAGGGCAACGCCAACGCGGAGATCCCCACCGGCGAGATCGAGGTCAACGCGACGTCGCTGACGGTGCTGGGGGAGTGCGCACCGCTGCCGTTCCAGCTCGACGAGCCCGCCGGTGAGGAGGTCCGGCTGCGCTATCGCTACCTCGACCTGCGCCGTGACGGCCCCGGTGGCGCAATTCGGCTGCGCTCCAAGGTAAATGCTGCGGCACGCGGCGTGCTTGCCGCGCACGACTTCGTCGAGATCGAGACGCCGACGATGACACGTTCGACGCCGGAGGGTGCCCGCGACTTCCTGGTGCCGGCCCGGCTGCAACCCGGCTCGTTCTACGCGTTGCCGCAAAGCCCGCAGCTGTTCAAGCAGCTGCTGATGGTGGCCGGCATGGAGCGGTACTACCAGATCGCCCGCTGCTATCGCGACGAGGATTTCCGCGCCGACCGTCAGCCGGAATTCACCCAGCTCGACATGGAGCTGAGCTTCGTCGAGGCCGACGACGTCATCGCGATTTCCGAACAGGTGCTCAAGGCGGTGTGGGCGTTGATCGGCTACGACCTTCCGCTGCCGGTGCCGCGGATCAGCTACGCCGATGCGATGCGACGGTTCGGTACCGACCGGCCCGACCTGCGCTTTGGGCTGGAGCTGGTCGAGTGTGCAGAGTTCTTCAAAGACACCACATTTCGGGTATTCCAGGCGCCCTATGTGGGCGCGGTGGTGATGTCGGGCGGCGCCTCGCAGCCCCGTCGCACACTGGACGGCTGGCAGGAATGGGCCAAGCAGCGTGGCCACAAGGGACTGGCCTACGTGCTGGTCGGTGACGACGGCACGCTGGGCGGGCCGGTGGCCAAGAACCTGTCCGACACCGAACGTGAAGGTCTGGCCGCGCACGTCGGCGCGCAACCCGGCGACTGCATCTTCTTCTCCGCCGGGCCGGCCAAAGCCTCTCGTGCGCTGTTGGGTGCGGCCCGCGTGGAGATCGCGCATCGGCTCAACCTGATCGACCCCAACGCCTGGGCGTTCACCTGGGTGGTGGACTTCCCGCTGTTCGAGCCGGCCGATGAGGCGACCGCCGCCGGCGATGTCGCGCTGGGCAGCGGCGCGTGGACCGCGGTGCACCACGCGTTCACCTCGCCCAAGACCGAGTCGGAAGCAACCTTCGACGGCGATCCGGGCAACGCGCTGGCGGACGCCTACGACATCGTGTGCAACGGCAACGAAATCGGCGGCGGCTCAATTCGTATCCACCGCCGCGACGTTCAGGAACGCGTTTTCGCGATGATGGGCATCGGCGCCGCCGAAGCGCAGGAGAAGTTCGGATTCCTGTTGGATGCGTTCACCTTTGGCGCCCCGCCGCACGGCGGCATCGCGTTCGGCTGGGATCGCATCGTCCAGCTGCTGGCCGGAGCTGATTCGATCCGCGAGGTGATCGCGTTCCCGAAGTCCGGCGGCGGCGTGGACCCACTGACCGATGCCCCGGCGCCGATCACCGCGCAACAGCGCAAGGAATCGGGCATCGACGTGAAGCCAGCGGACGCCCGCGCTGATGCTTCCGCGAGACAGAAACCACGGCCGTGATCGAGCACGTGACCACTACCCAGGCTTCTGTTTGGCGGCGTAGTGACGCCGACCGGAATAGGCAGCCCATCGGCTGAGGTTGACCAGGCATGTCTGAAGGTATGCCTGGCACCGAAACGATCAAAGCGTTCAACGAAGCCATCGCCGACGAATTCCGTGCCAACGATGGCAAGGTCGGCGGCCAGTTCGAAGGCGCTGACCTGCTACTGCTGACCACCACGGGCGCCAAGTCCGGTGAGCCGCGAATCTCCCCGCTGGCCTATTTCCGCATCGACGGCAAGCTGCTCATCATCGGGTCATTCGCCGGGTCCGACGTCAACCCGGCCTGGGTGCACAATCTGCGGGCGAACCCGGCGGCGCGCGTCGAGATCGGCAACGAGTCCTCGGACGTCACCGCGCGGGAATTGCCGTCCGGCGAACGTGATGACCTTTTCGGCCAGATCGCAGCGGCCGCCCCGGGTTTCGCCGAGTATCAAGCGAAGACAACACGGGTGATCCCGGTCTTCGAACTGCAGCCGGCGAGTTAGCCGCGCCGGGTAGTTAGCCCGTCAACCGAACAGCCAGAGCACCCGATCACGGGGCGATCTCGTCACCGATCACAGGGTGGTTACACCCCGTGCGAATTGGCTAGTGCGGGACCAGCGACAAGATCGTTTGGAGCGTGTTGCGCACCGGGTGCAGGAAGATGTTCACGATCTGGATCGGGAACAGCTGCCCGTTTCCGCCGCACTTTGGCCACGCTCCGGGGCCCTGGGTGGCCAGCACCCGGTTCGCCACCGCGATCTGCTGCTCGCGCGAGGCCATCGCCGGGTCGCCAATGCCGCCATTGGCAGCCCAGGTAGACGGCTTGAACTGCAGCCCGCCGTAGAAGCCGTTGCCGGTGTTGGCGTGCCAGTTGCCACCCGATTCGCACTGGGCTACGGCGTCCCAGTTCATGCCGTCCGCGTAGGCCACGCCGGTGGTCGGATTGACCAGCAGCGTCATGCCCAGGGCGACCGATGCGGCGATCGCCAGGTGCTTGCACATAGTGCTCAGCAGCCCACCTAAATGACTCATTTAACACTTCTAACAAACACGCGGGAAAAGAGTCAATGCGTGGGACATTAGCAATTTAGTGAGATAATTGTTTAAAGAGCGTTTTATGTTGCTGATGATAATAGGAGTGAATTAAAGGGACTATTGGTGTAAATTATAACTAGAGTGATATATGTGAATTAAGTTATCTAGCTGTGATGGAGTGAATTAGAGTGGCTTGTGATGCTATTGTTACTCAAGTGACTGATGATGCGGCTTGGTGACCGGTGTCATGAGTCACCTGGTCTCGTCGAGAAACTCCTGGACCAGGCGTTTTGGGGCCTGAGTCAGCCAAGCCTCGACGATCAGCTCCCGTAGCCCACGTTCGTCGATTGCCGCGAGCTTCACCAGAACAGCCGGATAGCCGTCGAAATGCGGGGTGGTGAAGTACAGCGCGGGCTCCTCGGCGATCAGCGCGAACTTGACGCCCTCGTCGGGCACCCGGACGCCGAGAATGTCGCCCTCCGGTGGTTCGACCCCGAGCGCGGTCAGCGCGTCGTAGTCAGACTTGCGCAGCGGACGCTCCCAGGCGATCAGCTTCTTGCCGACCCGCCATTCGTGTGGCGACCGCTCCTCGGTGAGTTGCAGCTCACCGACGACGCTGGCGACGTCGTCCCAGGTGGCCATGACTCATTGTGCTCTTCTCGCGCCGGTCCAGCGCCGGATCCAGGCTGCGGGGCTGCACGCGATCTTGAGGCTCACTAGTGTTGCAGCGTGACGTCGCCGGATCAGCACCCGCCCGGCCCGGGGACCCGCTACCGGATCACCCATCGCACCGAATACCGCTACTCGGACGCGGTGACCAGTTCCTACGGTCGTGGCTTCTTGACCCCGCGGGATCTGGTGCGGCAGCGCTGCCTGTTCCACAAGCTGACGATTTCGCCGGCACCCGCGGACAGTTCCACGAGCCTGGACGCCTACGGCAACGTCAGCTCGTATTTCCACGTCACCGAACCGCATAAAACGCTGACGATCACCAGCGAATCGGTCGTCGAGGTGTATCCGGCACGACCTGAGCGCTGGGGTGCCGGACCGGCGGTAGCTCCCTGGGAACTGGCCCGTCCGGTAGGCGCGCGCGGCGCGTTGGCCACTGAGTTCGCTCTCGACCTGAATCCACCCGAGATCACCGACGAGGTTCGCGACTACGCCGCGCCGAGCTTCGTCCCGCAGCGACCACTTGGCGAGGTGCTGCGTGACCTCACATCGCGGATCTACGCCGACTTCACCTATCGCTCCGGGTCGACCACGGTGTCAACCGGAGTCAATGAGGTTCTGACGGCCCGGGAAGGGGTATGCCAGGACTTCGCGCGACTGGCAATCGCCTGCTTGCGCGCCAACGGGTTGGCGGCCAGCTATGTGTCCGGTTACCTGGCCACCGCCCCGCCGCCGGGAAAGGATCGCATGATCGGTATCGACGCCACGCATGCCTGGGCCGCGGTGTGGACGCCACAACCCCCGGGCCAATTCGAGTGGCTGGGGCTCGATCCCACCAACAACCAGATGGTCGACGAACGATATGTGATTGTCGGGCGGGGTCGCGACTACGCCGACGTGCCGCCGTTGCGAGGAATCATCTACACCAATTCCAAGAAGAGCGTGATCGACGTCGCAGTCGACGTGGTGCCCTACGAAGGTGACGAACTGTATGCGTGACTTCCACTGTCCCAACTGCGGCCAGCGTCTGACCTTTGAGAACTCCGCGTGCCTGGCATGTGGAAGCGCGCTGGGTTTCTCGCTCGACGAGATGGCCTTGCTGGTGATCACGACAGGCGACGACGCCGACCAAGCGGGTTTCGTCAGCGCCAGCGAATACGAGCTGTGCGCCAATCGTTATCTGGCGGAATGTAATTGGCTTGTTCGGATTCCTCAGCCAGGCGGGTTATGTGCCTCCTGCGCGCTGACCATCGAGCGGCCCAACGACGCCGATTCCGCCGGGCTGGTGGAGTTCGCCCGGGCCGAGGCGGCCAAGCGAAGGCTGATCGCCGAGCTGCACGAGCTCAAGCTGCCGATCGTCGGGCGTGATCAAGACCCGAACTACGGATTGGCTTTCCGGTTGCTGTCCAGCGCGCATGAGACGGTGCTGACCGGGCATGAAAATGGCGTCATCACACTGGATTTGGCTGAAGGTGACGATGTGCATCGCGAGCAACTGCGGGTAGAGATGGACGAGCCCTACCGCACCTTGCTAGGACACTTCAGGCACGAGGTCGGGCATTACTACTACTACCGGCTGATCACGCCATCCGCTGATTTCGTGGCCCGCTTCAACCAGTTGTATGGCGACGCCAATGCCGACTACCAGGCGGCGCTTGATCGGCATTACAGCGAAGGCCCGCCGGCGAATTGGGAAGAGACCTTCGTCTCGTCGTACGCAACCATGCACCCCGCCGAGGATTGGGCCGAGACGTTTGCGCACTACCTGCACATCCGGGACACGCTGGACACCGCCGCGTGGTCGGGTTTCGCACCGGCGACGGCAACCTTCGACCGGCCGGTGTTGGGCCCCAGCGCTTTTAGCACCATCATCGACATGTGGCTCCCGGTGTCGTGGTCACTGAACATGGTGAACCGGTCGATGGGCCACGACGATCTCTACCCATTCGTGCTACCGGTGGCCGTGCTGGAGAAGATGAAGTTCATCCATGCCGTCATCGACGAGGTGACCGCGATATCGGGGAAGCGCGACCCGGTCAGCGCGTGAGCACGACAGCGATCACGGCATCACTCGCCGCTCGTCGCCACCCCACAGCGGCTGCATACCGCCGGGCAGCGCCAGCTGCGTCGCGGTGATCACCTCGGCCAGCTCGCGTAGCGCGGTGTGCACCGTGGTCAGCAGCCCGGCCAACTTCTTGCGACGCCCGTCGTCTGCGACCGCCTCCAGCTCGGCCGGATTCGAGCGCCGCAGCTGGGTGCTGATCTCGGCGACCATCCGCTCCGGCCGTGACGACCCCGACGAGCCGGGCAGCTCGCCGAGGTCGGTCCGCAGTCGCTCCAGCTGATACACCAACGATCGCGGGTTCGTCGCATCGAAGAGCATCAGCTCGGCCAGGGCGGCGACGCTGACCTCGCCCGCCGTGCGGCGGCGGTAGGTGACCGCCGATTCCGCTGCGATCAGGGTTGATTCGATGATCGTCCGTTCCGCGGCCGGAGCCCGGACGGTCGTCACAGTCGCGTTCAGCAATGCGGTCAAACCCAGGCCGCGCTCAATGCGCTTGCCGATGTCCATCAGTGTCCAGCCGACGTCCTGCACCATCGACTCACTGGCAACCCCGGCCAGCGTCAGCATCGCGACCAGTGTCTGCGACTGCGCGGTCGAGAGCACGGCGTCGGCCTCGGCAAGTGAGTCCGGCGGCTCGGCCTTATGCGCCAATGTGCGTTCGACGCCGGCCAGCACCACCCAGGTGTCGCTGGACAACTGGTCGCGCACCGCCCTGGCGGCCAGCGCCAGCCGGTCGACGGACTGCACCAGCGAGCCGGGCCGGTCGCGGTCCATGGTGAGCGACCACAGCGTCGACGGTGTGGTCGCGATCGACTCCGCCTGATCGTCTGGGCCCGGATCGGTTCCGGTGATCCTGCCCAGCGCGGACATCAACACCGGCACGCATTGACTTTCGGTAGTCTCCTGGCGATGCCGGAATTCGTAGTAACGCCGGCGCGCAGCGATCAGCAACCGGGCCATGTTTTCGGCCCGCTCGCCGTAGCGCCCCATCCAGAACAGATCGGACAGCACGCGTGGTGAGCTGACTCCCAAGGTGCCCGCGCCCGCCTTCGCCGGCGTCTCCGGCGCCGGAACGGTCACCGTCTCCGTCCGCGAACGCTCAGTCGGGCGTACCCAGACATCCTTCGCAACAACGGTTTTCAGTGTGTAGGCCGATGGACCCGGCGCCAGCACGTAGCCCAGGCCGCCGAGCATCGGCGCGTAGCCACCGTGTTGGGCCACCGTGAACAAGCGCATGCCCACCGGGCCTGCGGAGAATTCACCGGCGTGGCTGGTGGGCGCGGAGGAGAACTGGGGCAGCTCCTGGCCGACCCACTGCCACGGCATTGCGGTGATGCAGGCGGCCAGCTCGGCAAGCCGCTCCGACGAAAGGGTTGGTCCGACAAGCGTTTGCCCACCGATGGTCGGCCTGATCAACAACGACGACAGATTCGCCAACAGGTGCGAGCGTTCGCTGTCGATGCCGCCCCAATAACTGGGTGTGCTGGCGAGCAGCGGCGATTCCCCGAGCAGCAGAGTGGCCAGTTCAGGTAGGAATCGTTGCAGCCCAGCACTTTCCAAGATGCCACTGCCGATGGTGTTGACTACCGTCACGGTCCCGCGGTGCTGCGCTTCGACCAGCCCGGCCACCCCGAGCCGTGAGTCGGCGCGCAGATCGAGCGGGTCCGTATACGTCGCGTCGACGCGGCGGAACACGACGTCGACGCGTTTGAGGGTACCCAGCGAACGCATCCACAACTGGCCATCGCGCACCACCAGATCCGCGCTCTCCGCCAAGGGAAAGCCCAGCAGTGTCGCGAGATACGCCTGATCGAACGAGGTTTCGGAGTAGATACCCGGACTCAGTACAACCACCACCGGGTCTTGCACCCCATCGGGTGCCGCGTCGATCAGTGCCAGGCGCAACGCCTGCGCGAACGGTGTTGTCGGCCGCGGGCCGACCCTCTCGTACAAGTCGGGCAGGGCTTGCGTGAGGACCCGTCGGTCCGCCAGCGCATAACCGGCGCCCGACGGGGCCTGGGTCCAGTCGGCATTCACCTGGAAACTGCCATCGGACAACCGGCTCACATCGCAGGCGTGCATGAAGAGTTGATGGTGCCCTGGCACCTCGATCCCGTTGGCGGCGCGGACATAGCCGGGGTGGGCGAACAGCAGCTCCGGCGGTAGCACGCCCTCGGTCAGCGAACGACGGCCGCCGTACAGGTCGGCGAGCACGGCGTTGAGTACCCGCGACCGCTGCACCAGCCCCGCCTCGAGTGCTTCCCAATCCGGGGCCGACACCACCAGCGGCAGCGAATCCAGACGCCACGGCCGCGGTTCACCCTGGCCGTTGGCAGCGGGTTCTTGGGCGGGATCGACACGGGTATAGGTGATGTCGTCGTTGTCCACCAGCTGGTGCACCGCGGAGCGCAGTCGTTGCAGCCCGGCCCGGCCGCGGTCGCCAACCGCGTCGGCAAGCTCGGTCCAGGCGGGGCGCACGTTGCCGGCCTCGTCGACGAACTCGTCGTAGCCGATCCCCGGGCCGCGCAAGCCGGGCGGACGTAGGTCGAACAAGGCGTCCTGGGCACGCGTCGCGCGGTACCCGGCCAGCAGCCGGTCGACGTCGGTGCGGTGGTGAAAAGCTGCCGATGGGTCGCTGGAATGCACAATCATTTCAAGCCATGTCACCAATAGCCATTACCGCAGGACGGTACGCACGCGTCGCAGGTCGAGGATGCCCGGCGCGCCGATGTCGGTGGAAATTCGCGCCTGCATCTCCCGGATGTCGGACAGCTCGAGCTTGCCCGGGGTGAATCCGGTGGCTTCGAAGCGCCGGGCACGGCGCGACTCGGCTTCGACGGCATTCACGGGTGGTTCGTCGTAGGCGCGCCCACCGGGATGGGCGACGTGATAGGTGCAGCCGCCGCGCGACGTCGACGTGGTCAAGTCGACGAGCTCGAACTGCAGCGGGCCGTCGACGGTGATGCTCGGATGCAGCGCGCTGGGCGGCTGCCACGCCCGGAACCGCACACCGCCCACATACACGTCGGGATTGTCGGTGGCCAGCAACGGAACCGGGTAGCCGTTACAGGTCATCAGATAGCGGTGCCGGTCGGCGCCGATGAGGCGCACCTGGATGCGTTCGATCGACGAGTCGACATAGCGTGCGGTGCCGGTGGCGGTGGACTGCTCGCCGAGGGTGTTCCATGGCTCGATGGCTCCGCGCAGTTCGATCTCGACGCCGTCGAACACCGCGGTGCCGATGCGCGGAAACCGGAACTCAGTGAACGGGTCCAGCCAGTTGGTCTCAAAGGCGATGCCGTGCGCGCGCAGATCCGCGGCGACGTCGGCGATGTCGTGAATCAGGAAGTGCGGCAACAGGTATCGTCCATGCAGATTCGGGCCATGCCGGATCAGGGGGGCCCGCAGCGGTTCCTCCCAGAACCAGGCCACCAGTGACCGCACCAGCAATGACTGCACCATCGCCATTCGCAGATGCGGCGGCATCTCGAAGCCGCGGAGCTCCAGCAGGCCCAGTCGGCCGCGCGGGCTATCCGGGTTGTAGAGCTTGTCGATGCAAAACTCTGCGCGATGCGTGTTGCCGGTGATGTCGGTGAGCAAGTGCCGCAGCGCCCGGTCGGTCACCCACGGATTCACTGTCTCGTCCCCGGAAGCCGCAGCGAGCCTGGCGATTTCAGCGAACGCGATCTCGAGTTCATAGAGACTTTCGGCGCGGCCTTCGTCCACTCGCGGCGCCTGTGAGGTGGTGCCGACAAATCGCCCGGCGAACAAGTACGACAGCGACGGATGCCGCTGCCAATACGTCAGTAGCGACACCAACAGGTCGGGCCGGCGCAGCAGCGGTGAGTCCTTGGGGGTGATGCCACCGAGGGTGATGTGATTGCCCCCGCCGGTGCCGCCGTGGCTGCCGTCGACTGAGAACGACTCGGTAGAAAGGCGAGCCAGCCGGGCTTGCTCATACAGGGTTTCCAGCTGCTGGCTTTGTTCGGCGAAACTGCTGGTGGGCGCGACATTGACCTCGATCACGCCAGGGTCTGGGGTGATCGTGGTCGACGTAAGCCGCGGGTCCGGCGGCGGTTCGTAGCCCTCGATCACCACCGGGTGGCCGATTTTCGCCGCCGCGGCGTGGATACGCGCGATCAGGTCGACGAAGTGTTCCAGGGACTCGGTGGGCGGAAGAAAAACGTAAAGAAGCCCGTCGCGTGCCTCGGCGACCATCGCGGTGGTCGGCACAGTTTCCGATTCATCCGGGTCCTCCAGCTTCGCTTCTGCCGTCGGCGGGCTCAGTTCGGCGCCGACGGTTGTCGGGTCGGTGACCAAGGAGTCGCGCGGCGGCTTCCAGCTGATCGCGTCCAACGGCAGCCGCAGCCCGGCCGGCGAGTCCCCGTCCACCAGTACGACGCGGCCACGGCGCAGTCGCCAGTCGACGCTGGCCCAGCCGAGGCCGTCGTCGCGGTAGTGCAGCGGGAGCACGAATGCTGTTGGAGTCGCGGTTGATTCGTCCAGACGTGCCAGAAGTTCGGCGCGGCTCGACGCGGTGTCGGTACCGGCTTGGGAGTCGAGGTCGTCAGCCGGGCCCACTGGGTCGCCTCCGGGCAGACGGGCTTTGGCCGCTAGGCGTGACAGCGGGTCTTCGTACGCCGGCCGTACCTGCGACAGAGGCAGGCCCAGATCCTCGGCGACGGCGTCCAGCAGCTCGCGGGCCGTGGTGCTGTCCGCCGGCGGGCCGGCTGGATCGGTGCCCCAGGGATCGGCCAGCAGCGTCTCGTCGGGCCACAGCGGCAGTCCATCGGTGCGCCAATACAGTCCAATCTGCCAGCGGGGCAACGGTTCACCGGGATACCACCGACCCTGCCCGCGGTGGATCAGCCCCTGCGGTGCCCACTGTGCTTTCAGCCGCGCGGCCAGCTCGGAGGCGCGTTCGCGCTTGTGCGGGCCGTCGGCAGCGGTGATCCACTCGTCGTCGACCTGGTTGTCCAGCGACACGAACGTGGGTTCGCCACCGACGGTCAATCGGACATCGCCGGCGGTCAGTCGCGCGTCGACCCCGCGCGCGACGTCCTGGATCGTCGCCCACGCCTCGTCGGTGTAGGGGAGCGTGACGCGAGGGTCTTCGTGGATGCGGGTGACGGTGTTGGAGAACTCCAGCACCGCTTCGCAAGGATCGGTGTTGCCGGTAATGGGCGCCGCGCTCTCCGGACTCGGCGTTGCGGCCAGCGGAATGTGGCCCTCGCCGGCGAACAGTCCTGACGTCGGGTCCAAGCCGATCCAGCCCGCACCGGGGATGTACACCTCGGCCCAGGCGTGCAGATCGGTGAAGTCGGCGGCCGGGCCGGACGGTCCGTCGAGCGCCGTGACGTCTGAAGCCAGCTGGACCAGGTAGCCGGACACGAACCTGGCGGCCAGACCCATCTGTCGCAGGATCGACACCAGCAGCCAGGCGAAGTCGCGGCACGAGCCGACCCCGGTTCGCAGCGTGAAATCCGGTGTCTGCACGCCATGTTCCATGCGCAGGCTGTAGCCGAGGTCGCTGTTGACCCGCCTGTTGAGCTCGACGAGGTAGTTGATTGTCCGGGTGCCCGGCGCCATCGCGAAGGTGCTCACCCAGGCCTGCACCAGCTCGCCGGGACCTGATCCGGCACCGTTCTCGTCGACCGGCCGCAGATACGGCTTGAGGTCCTCGGCCAACGGCTCGGGGTAGGTGAACCCGCCGGACGGCCACGTTTCTGCCCAGTCCTCGATGAAGAAGTCGAAAGGGTTGATCACTTTGAGGTCGGCGATCAGCCCGACCGTAATGGTCAGCTGGCTCATCGGATTCGGGAACGTCAGCCGGTAGACGAAGTTGCCCACCGCGTCCTGTTGCCAGTTGATGAAGTGGTCGGCCGGCTCGACCCGCAGCGAGTAGGCCTCGATCGCGGTACGCGAGTGAGGCGCCGGCCGCAGCCGCACGACATGCGGGAACACCCGGACAGGCCGATCAAAGGTATAGCTGGTGCGGTGCTCCAGCGCCACTTTGATGGTCATAACCGCCCATCTCATCACGACCGCCACCAGGTCGCAGCACGGCGAACCCAACATGGCCGCGTGGCGTGACCGGATTTCGCTGCCTTCGTTCCTAGGATCGCTCGGGTGGACGATCGCTACGGCTCGGACGTTCTGGCACGCGACCCGCACAACTCTCGTAGGGCCCGGTCAGCTGAATTGGCAATACAACTCGGCATGGTCGTCGAGGACGCGCAGACGGGCTATGTCGGCGCGGTGGTGCGCGTCGAATACGGCCGGATGGAGCTCGAGGACCGGCATGGCCGGCGCAAGCCGTTTCCGGTGGGCCCGGGATATCTCGTCGACGGCAAACCGGTGATCCTGACCGCGCCGCGACGTCCGACCGCCAACGCACCCACTCGCACCGCCTCAGGCTCGGTGGCGGTGACCGGAGCACGCGCCCGGGTCGCCCGGACCGGCCGGATCTACGTGGAGGGCCGCCACGACGCCGAGCTCGTCGAGCAGGTGTGGGGCGACGATCTGCGGATCGAGGGGGTGGTGGTCGAATACCTCGGTGGCGTCGACGATCTCGTTGGCGTCGTCGAAGAGTTCCGCCCCGGCCCGCAGCGGCGGCTGGGCGTGCTGGTCGATCACCTGGTACCCGGTTCCAAGGAATCGCGGCTCGCCGAAGCGGTACACCGCGGCCCGGGCGGCACGGACACCCTGGTCGTCGGTCATCCCTTCGTCGACATCTGGCAGGCCGTCAAACCGGCCCGGCTGGGTCTGTCGGAGTGGCCGGTCATCCCGCGCGGCACCGACTGGAAACACGGCATCTGCGACGCCCTGGGCTGGCCGCACGCCGACCAGGCCGACATCGCTGCGGCGTGGCGGCGCATCCGCGGCCGGGTGCGGGACTGGACGGACCTCGACGCGGCGCTGATCGGCCGGGTGGAGGAGTTGATCGACTTCGTCACCCAGCCGTGACGACCTAGGGAGTCGGCTGCGCGATCGGTCCTCCGGTGAGCCGCCGGTAGGTGTACACCAGCACCAGCAGGGCGAGCGGGCCGGTCACGAAAATGCCAACCAGGCAGGCGAAGAAACCCGCCACCACCAGCAGACCCTGCATCAGCAAAGACAACAGCGTCTCGCCGACATGGGCCCGGACGGTGCTGAAGCTTGCCTTCAGGGCATCGATCGGCGCCAGCGCGCGATCGGTCGCAAATGCGATTGTGAAAACCGCGAAAAAAGCGAAGACGACGATCGCCACGAACGACAGCAACGCAAACAGGACCCCGGGCAGCGATAGCAACTCCAGGACCGCGTTGATCACAGCTAACAGTGCGCCGGCCAGAACCACCGTGCCGAAATTGCGCGGTTTGAAGAACGAGCTCACGGTGACCGGCCTGCCGTCAGCGAGATCGAGCCCGCCCGAGAGGAACGCGGCCTGCACGAAAATTCCGAAGACGAACGAGACGACGGACAAGACCAGCGTGCCGACCGCGTCCAGACCCGCCGAGAACGACGTGCCGTAATCACTGTCGACGCCCGAGGTGTTGGCCGTCGCCCCGCCCATCAGCACGAACACCAAGCCATGCACGACCACACCGATCACGGCGTATATCAGCGCCGCGAGGACCAGAGGCCCAACATTCCTCTTGAACTGCTCCCAGGCCCAGCCCACCGCGTCACCGACGTTGAACCCCGGCCCGGGCGGGGGTCCGTAGCCCGGTGCGGCCGGATAGCCGGGAGGGGGGCCGTAGCCCGGTGGCGGCGGGTAGCCGGGGGGAGGCCCGTAGCCGGGCTGCGGAGGCGGGCCGTAGCCGGGAGGTGGCGGCGGGGGTGCGCCATACCCCGGAGGGGGTCCGTAGCCGGGCGGCGGCGGTCCCGGTGGTGGTCCATACCCGGGCGGCGGTCCAGGCGGCGGTCTGTAGCCGGGTGGCGGCGGGTAGGCGCCCGGATTGGGACTACCCCCGTACGGGTCATGTGGGTTGCTTGGGTGCTCCGGAGGTTGGCTCATGGCCGCTCCTGCCTCATCGTTGGAGAGTTGTCCGAGCGTGCGCATTCGAGAACTTAGCAAGTATTCGGCGGCGCCGCTGAGAGCTCACACTGCGCGCCGTCGTGTCGTGCTGACGTGGTATGCCTGACACCGTGTCCGACGGTCTGTTCGACGTCGCCGACGCGGCCGATTTTGGCGAGGGCGCGCACGGCGGGTCCGCCGCGCCGCTGGCCGTGCGGATGCGCCCGGCCACTCTCGACGAGGTGGTTGGGCAAGATCACCTGCTGCAACCCGGTTCGCCATTGCGGCGTCTGGTCGAGGGTTCGGGTATGGCGTCGGCCATCCTCTACGGCCCGCCCGGCAGCGGTAAGACCACGCTGGCCGCCCTGGTCTCGCAGGCCACCGGACGCCGGTTCGAGGCGCTCTCGGCGCTGTCGGCCGGGGTCAAGGAGGTTCGCGCTGTGATCGACACCGCGCGACGCGCCGCCGCGCACGGCGAGCAGACGGTGCTGTTCATCGACGAGGTGCACCGCTTTTCCAAGACCCAGCAGGACGCGCTGCTCGCCGCCGTGGAGAACCGGGTGGTGCTTTTGGTGGCGGCGACGACGGAGAATCCCTCGTTCTCCGTCGTCGCGCCGCTGCTGTCGCGGTCGCTGATCCTGCAACTGCAGCCGTTGTCCTCCGACGACGTCCGCGCGGTCGTGCAGCGCGCGATCGACGATCCGCGTGGCCTGGGCGGCCAGATCCCGGTGACGCCGGAGGCGGTCGACCTGCTGGTCCGGTTGGCCGCCGGCGACGCCCGCCGCGCGCTGACTGCGTTGGAGGTGGCGGCCGAGGCGGGGGAAGAGGTCACCGTCGAGACCATCGAGCAGTCGCTGGACAAGGCCGCCGTCCGCTACGACCGGGATGGCGATCAGCACTACGACGTGATCAGCGCCTTCATCAAGTCGGTGCGCGGCTCGGACGTCGACGCCGCACTGCACTATCTGGCGCGCATGCTGGTCGCCGGCGAGGACCCCCGATTCGTCGCGCGCCGGCTGATGATCCTGGCCAGCGAGGACATCGGGATGGCCGACCCGATCGCGTTGCAGACCGCGGTCGCGGCGGCGCAGACCGTCCAGCTGATCGGCTTGCCCGAAGCCCAGCTCACCCTGGCGCACGCCACCATCTACCTGGCGACCGCACCCAAATCGAACGCCGTGACGACGGCGCTGGGCGCCGCGATGGCCGACGTCAAAGCGGGCAAGGCGGGATTGGTGCCGGCGCATCTGCGTGACGGGCACTATTCGGGCGCCGCGGCGCTGGGCAACGCGCAGGGCTACAAATACTCCCACGATGACCCGGATGGCGTTGTGCCACAACAATATCCACCTGATGAGGTGGTCGGGGTCGACTATTATCGGCCGACCGGCCGCGGCGCCGAGCGCGACATCGGCACC
The DNA here is from genome assembly GCA_963815995.1 of uncultured Actinomycetota bacterium. Taxonomy (GTDB): domain Bacteria; phylum Actinomycetota; class Actinomycetes; order Mycobacteriales; family Mycobacteriaceae; genus Mycobacterium. The sequence goes on along the minus strand of CAWFIR010000010.1, from coordinate 1,930,469 downwards.
CGGTTGGAAAAGCTACGCGCGATCATCCGGCGCAAGCGCGGCTAAAGGCCCGGCAAGCAGTTGACGAACGGTATGAGTCCCGGGCACTGCTGAGCGATGTTCGGCGGGTTCGCCGGCGGGGGAGGCGGTGGGATCGGCGTCGGAAACAGATTCGGTCCCTCCCAGTAATGGGCCGGAGCCTTGGTCCGCACGTCGTATTCGAAGTAGTAGGTGTGGCAGACCCCCATGTCCCACACCAGGTCGGTATCCGCTCGTGGCGGGTCATTGGGCATGGCCTGCCCGGGACACCACTGAAACGGTCCGTATTTGTAGGCCTGGGCGATGCCCGCACCCGGTCCGAGAACGGCCAGCGCCAAACCGCCTGGTACCAGCGCAGCCGCTGCCAGCCGGGCGAATCCTCGCTTCATGGAGTCACGGTATGCCTGGTGGAGCAGGTGTGCGCCGCGATCGCACAAGGTCAGTCGCGCGGCTACTGAAGCGCAGACACTGCACGACTCGCAACACCGGTCACACGAGTACCAGCATCGGAGGACGAGACGGTCTTCGCAAACGACTGCATATGCGATATCACCCCCTGATCCGGGCGGGCGGTGATACCGCCCGCGATGCGATTTCGGAAAAGTGTGTATCCCCGCCCTCAGCGACCGCTGTTGTTCATGGTGCTGCCGGGATCCGCATGTTCCAGCCAGTCGGCCAGCGACCGACCCGCGTCCAGCACGTGGCGTTCGGCGATGTGACGGGCCTTGTCGGCGTCTCGATCGGCGAGCGCGGACACCATCGCCTCGTGTTCGTCCAGAGCGTTGTGCTCATGCTCGGGGAACATCGCGAAGAAGTTGGACGGGACCACCCGGACGGCCTGGCGAATCTGCGCCATCAGCCGTCGCGAATGGGAGGCCCGGTGAATCTCGCGGTGGAAGTTCCAATTCGCATCGACGATCGCGCCCTCACCGGCGTGCGCCTCGACGTCGCTGGCCAGTGTGCGCAGGCGATCGATGCCGTCCTCGGTGACCCGTTCGGCTGCCCACGCGGCGGCCTGACCGGTCAGCACGCCCAGAATCGTGAAGCTGTCGAGCACGTCCTCGGGGCTCATGCCGATCACCGTGATCCCGCTGCGTGGCGCGACGCGCACCAGCCCGTCGTAGGACAGCTCCAACAGGGCTTCGCGCACGGGGGTGCGGCTGGTGGCGAATTCCTTGGTGATCGCGTCGAGGTCGAGCCGGGTGCCGGCTGGTAGTGCACCGGTGAGGATGCGATCGCGCAGCTCGCGCGCGGCGCGTTCGCGCACCGTCCCGGCGATGTCGACGCCGTCGTTCGGGGCCATGACCTGACCTTAGGGCCGTTGGGTATCTTGCACTTGAAATCTAATATATCAGATGCTAGACATCAATTATGACTTCACGACAGATGGCTCTCGTCGCTTTCATGCAAGCCGGCAGCACCTCGGTGTACGCGGGCTCGTGGCGTCACCCCGCCACCGAGCACGGCTACCTCGACGCCTCGTACTACGCCAAGATCGGCAGGCAACTCGAAGAAGGTTGTTTCGACCTGATGTTCTTCGACGATCGGCTCGCGATGCCTGGCATCTACGGCGGCTCGGTCGCCGACGCCGTCAAATACGGCGCGCGGCCGGTGAAGCTGGACCTGTCCATCGTGTTGGGTGTGCTCGCGCAGGCGACGTCGCACATCGGCCTGGGCGCGACCGGTTCCACCACCTACTACACGCCGTTTCACATCGCGCGCACGTTCGCCACGCTCGACCACCTGTCCCGCGGCCGTGCGGCCTGGAACATCGTCACCTCGGTCAACGACAGCGAGGCCCAGAACTTCGGCCTGGAAACACATTTGGGCCACGACGCCCGATACGACCGGGCTGAGGAATTCCTCGAAGCCACCGTCGGGTTGTGGGACACCTGGGAAGACGACGCCATCCTGCACGACCGGGTAAACGGCATCTACGCCGACCCGGACAAGGTGCACGAGCTGAACCATGCCGGCGAGTTCTTCTCGGTGCGCGGGCCGCTGACCGTACCGCGCACCCCACAGGGGCGGCCGGTACTCATCCAAGCCGGATCGTCAGGTCGTGGCCGTGAATTCGCTTCACGCTGGGCTGATTTGATCTTCACCGGCGACCCGGGCATCGAAGTCGCCCGCAGCCATTACGCCGACCAGAAAGAGCGGATCGACGCCGCAGGCCGCGACCCGCAGTCGGTTAAGCTCTGCCCGATGGCATATGCGGTCGTGGGCGAGACCGAGGATCACGCCAAAGAACGCGAACGAGTCTTCCTCAACGACTTGGTGCACCCGATGGCGTCGCTGACCCTACTCTCGGAGTTGATGAACTACGACTTCGCCAAACACGACCTCGATGACCCGATCACCGATGAGCTCATCGAATCGGTCTCGGGAATTCGCGGGCTGGTACAGAACCTGCGCGCCCATATCGGCGACAAGATCACCCTGCGCGATCTGGCCGGCCACCGAGCCACCCTGCTGCAGGGCCCGCGCTTCGTCGGCACCGGAACACAGGTCGCCGACCAGATGGAGGAGTGGTTCAACGGCGATGCCTGCGACGGGTTCGTCTTGGCCGCAACGCATTTGCCGGGCGCGTTCGAAGACGTGGTGCGGATGGTGATTCCGGAACTGCAGCGCCGCGGTCTGTTCCGCGACTCCTACAGCGGGTCGACGTTGCGCGATCACCTCGGACTGCAACGACCGGCCTGCGCACCCGTCGGAGCATGATGCTCGAAGGCATCCGGGTTCTCGACGTAGCGACGCTGGCTGCAGCGCCGCTGGCGGCCACGTATCTCGGCGAGTTCGGCGCCGACGTCATCAAGATCGAGCAACCCGACGGCGGCGATCCGATCCGCACCTGGGGAAACCAGGTCGACGGCGTCGGTCTGATGTGGAAGTCGTTGTCGCGCAACAAGAGATCGATCACCCTGAACCTGCGCGTCGCCGAAGGCCAGGCGTTGCTGCGGCAGTTGGTCGAACATGCCGATGTGGTGATCGTCAACACCCGGCCGGCCACCTTGCGCAAATGGGGCCTGGACTACCCGGCGCTGCGCGCCGTCAACGACAAGATCGTCATGCTGCACATCACCGGCTACGGTCTGACCGGGCCGAAAAGCGAGCGGCCCGGATTCGGCACGCTGGGCGAAGCGATGAGCGGGTTCGCCAACATCACCGGCGAGGCCGGGGGACCGCCGACGTTGCCGCCGTTCATGCTTGCCGATGGGGTGGCGTCGCTCAACGCCGCCTACGCGGTGATGATGGCGCTCTACCACCGCGACGTGCACGGCGCGTCAGGGCAGTTGATCGACATCAACCTGATCGACCCGCTGGCGCGGCTGCTGGAGCAGACTCTGCTGGGATACGACCAGCTCGGCCTGGTGCCGACCAGGGCGGGTAACCGCTGGGACATCTCGGCGCCCCGCAATACCTACCGCACCGCCGACGATCGCTGGCTGGCGATGTCGGGCAGCTCACCGCAGTTGGCGCTGAGGGTGTTTCGCGCAATCGGGCGCGCCGACCTGGTCGACGACGCCGACTTCTCCGACCCGCAGCGGCGCTTGGCGCGGGCCCGCGAGGTGGACCAGGTGGTCGCCGACTGGGTGGCCACCAAGACGCTGGCCGAGGCGATGGACATCTTCGATGCTGCCGAGGTGGCCGCCGCGCCGGTCTACGACATCACCGATCTGGTCGCCGACGAGCAGCTTTCGCACCGCGAAGTCTTCGTCAAAGTCGGCGACGACGAGCTGGGCGCGATGACCGTCCAGGCTCCGGTGCCCCGCTTCTCCGGTGCGACCGGTCGCGTGCAACACCTGGGCCCGCGGATCGGTGAACACAACGCCGAGGTGTACGGCGAGCTGCTCGGGCTGGCCCGCGTCGACATCGACGACCTGCATACCCGGGGTGTGCTGTGAGAGGAGCTCGGTAGATGACCTCGCTGTTGCGCCGCTCGGAACTTGCGGTGCCCGCGGCCAATGACCACATGTTCGCCCGCGCCGCAGCGTCGGAGGCCGACCTGGTCTTCCTCGACCTCGAGGACGCCACCGCGCCCGCGCACAAGGAGGCGGCCCGCGGCAAAGCCGTCACGGCGCTCAACGAACTCGACTGGGGACGCACCGTACGGGCGATCCGCATCAACGGGCTCGACACCCAGTGGTGCCACGACGACATCATCGAGGTCGTCACCGGAGCGCGGGACAACCTCGACACCATCATCATCCCGAAAGCGCTTCGCGCCCGCGATGTTTGGTGGGTCGACGTGCTGCTCACCCAACTGGAGGCCAAGCTCGGTTTGTCCCGCCGGATCCGCCTCGAGGTGCTGATCGAAGAGGTCGAGGGACTGGCCAACGCCGAGGAGATCGCCACCGCCAGCCCGCGAGTGGACGCGCTGATCTTCGGTGTCGGCGACTTCTCGCTGTCCCAGGGTGCGCGGGTGGACACCAACTTCGACCCGCTCGGCGAATATCCCGGCGACTTCTGGGCCTATGCCCGCAACAAGGTGATCGTCGCGGCCCGCATCGCCGGCATCGACGCGATCGACGCGCCGTACCCCGACTACGGCAATTTGGCGGGCTACGAGCGCGACGCGCGACGGGCCGCGCTGATGGGCTACACCGGCAAGTGGGCCATTCACCCGAGTCAGATCGACGTCGCCAACCGGGTTTACGCGCCGACCGACGAGGAGATCGCGCTCGCCGAGCGCAACGTCGCGGCCTACCGCGAAGGCGAGCAGAAGGGTCTGGGCGCGGTCGGCGTCAACGGTGTTCTGGTCGACGCGGCCCACGTCAAGATGGCTCAGGCCACCCTGGCGCGCGCGGCGCTGATCAAAGGGGGCCTATGAAAAACTTCACCGACGACGAGATGAAGGCGCTGCTGCCCACCGCCAAGCCCTACACCGTCATGATCCTCAAGCGGGGCCCGAACTTCGCCGACGACACGGCGCCGGCGGTCATCTGGGAGCACGGCCGGCGGAACTTCGGCCTACGCCACGACGGTGTGCTCGCGGTGGTGTTGCCGGTTGCCGATGGTTCCGATGTCTGTGGCGTCGGGGTGTTCACCGGGACCGTCGATGAGACCGTCGCAGTGATGAACGACGATCCAGGCGTGCAAGCCGGAGTGTTCACCTTCGACGTGCACGGCTGCCTCGGGTTTCCGGGCGACTCGCTGCCGTAGCAGCGACACTGCGAAGCGCTAGACCAGCTCGGGCACCCGCAAGTGGGCGATGGCCAATTCGAACTCGCCGACGTCGAACTGGTCCGCGCCGAGATCGCGAAGCCGCGTGGTACGCAGTGAGCGGGCGCGTTCTTCGTTGCGCTGCATGGCCTCCAGGCTGTCGAACGTCGACGACGACACCGCCCGCCAGGACGTGCGGTCGATCATCAGGCTCGCGCTGCAGAAGCCTTCGAGCTCCTCGATCGCGGGCAGCACCGACTCCCGGTAAAACTCGATGGCCCGGTCGAATTGGTCGGGCCGCACCGTGAGCCAGGTGGCTCGCACGCCGGCACCCGGGCTCGAGGGGTGGTCTCGGTGCAGCACCGCGATCTCCCATTCGTCGACCGTCGGGCTGCCGCCGAAGGTCTGTGCCGCCTGATCGCGAACCGGTCGTATCGCGCGGGCGCTCGCGCGCATCGCCTGTTCGTTGTCCCACGAGCTGGTCGCAATACAACGACCGGAGCCACGGTCGACCAACAACGACATGCCAAGGCATCCGTCGACTTTTTCGAGTGCGGGCATGACTACATCGCGAACGTGCGCGATCCCGGCGTCGATGGACGACGGTCGCGCCTCGATAGTGGTTGAGCGCGCGTACACCAGACAACCCCTCCTCTCGAAGGCAGCGCCCGGTGGCGCCACCGGTTCCACCCATCACCTTCCTCTGGCGGGTTGGCAATGGCAATGGGCAAGCCGCTGCGCTTGTTCTTCAATCGGCACAAGCAGATACCGGCCGACACCAGTCGCTCGGTTCGGCCGGTCGCCCCCTTCGATCAGACCAGCTCGGGTGCCCGGAGATGGGCGAGCCGGAGCTCGAACTCGCAGTCGTCGAGCTCCTCGGCGCCCGCTTCGGCTGTCTTCGCGTTCTTGAGGGCCGTTGCCTGCTCTCTGTTGCGATTCATCGCCTCGAGGCTGTCGAAGGACGCACAGGACACGGCGCGTCCGGTTGCGCGATCCACCAGCAGGCTGGCGCTGCAGAAGCCGTCAAGTGCCTCGAGCTCGGGCAGAACGGACATCTTGTAAAACTCGATGCCCTGGTCGAGTTGATCCGCCGGCAGCCGCACCCACGTTGCCCGCGCGCAGGCGCCCTCACCTGAGCGGTGATCACGGTGCAGCACTGCGATTTCCCACTCTTCGATCATCGGGCTGCCGATGCCGCCGAACTCGTCCGCCGCTCGATCGCGGATCGGCCGTATCCGCTCGGCGCTAGCGTGCATCGCGTCTTCGGTTTCCCACGCGGTGGTTACTATGCACCGACCGGTCCGTTGGTCGGCCAACGTCGACAAGCCGACACACCCGTCGACCTCCTGAAGTCTCGGCATGACGGCATCGCGAATGTGCGCAACTCCTGAATCGATGGACGATGGTTGCGCCTGGATGGTTGTGGAGCGCGCGTACATGACGCACCCCTTTCCTCTCGGGGCAGCGCCCCGGTGGCGCCACCGGTCCTGGAGACCACCTTCCTCCGCTGGATTCGCCATGACAATGGGCAAATACGTAGGCTGGTCAGGTGAATACCGATGTGCTGGATGTGGACACCGCGCGTCGCCGTATCGTCGATTTGACCGAGTCAGTGCGCGCGTTCTGCTTTCCGCGGGGCGACGGACTTTGCAACGTCTTCGTCCCGCACGCGACGGCCGGGGTGGCGATCATCGAGACCGGCGCCGGTTCCGATGACGACCTGGTGGACACCCTGGAGCGGTTACTGCCGCGCGATGACCGCTACCGGCACGCGCACGGATCGTTCGGTCACGGCGCCGACCACGTGATGCCGGCGATCATCGCGCCGTCGATCACCGTGCCGGTGCAGGCGGGGGAGCCGCTGCTGGGTACCTGGCAGAGCGTGGTGCTGGTCGACTTGAACCGGGACAACCCGCGGCGCTCAGTGCGTTTGTCGTTCCTGCAGGGGTAACCGCGGTCAGGCTTTGTCGCGTGATCGGGCGGCACGGCGGGACCGGTACTGTGATGCGGTCGAAATAGGCTGATACCGGCCGGGTAGGCCGAAATCAAGAGGAAGCGGAAAAGTGCAGACACACGAGATCAGGAAGAGGTTCCTCGATCATTTCGTGAGCGTGGGTCATACCGAGGTACCGAGTGCCTCGGTGATTCTCGACGACCCCAACCTGCTGTTCGTCAACGCCGGCATGGTGCAGTTCGTGCCGTTCTTCCTCGGCCAGCGCACCCCGCCGTATCCGACGGCCACCAGCATTCAGAAATGCATTCGCACGCCCGATATCGACGAAGTCGGGATCACCACCCGGCACAACACCTTTTTCCAGATGGCCGGCAATTTCTCGTTCGGCGACTATTTCAAGCGCGAGGCCATCGAGTTGGCCTGGACATTGCTGACGCGCGAAGTCGACGCCGGCGGATATGGCCTTGATCCGGAAAAGCTCTGGGCCACGGTTTATTTCGACGACGACGAAGCCGTGCAGTTGTGGCGGGAGATCGCGGACCTGCCGGTCGAGCGAATCCAGCGCCGCGGGATGGCCGACAACTACTGGTCGATGGGCATTCCCGGGCCGTGCGGCCCGTCGTCGGAGATCTACTACGACCGCGGCCCCGAGTTCGGCATCGACGGTGGCCCGGCAGCCAACGAGGACCGTTACATCGAGATCTGGAATCTCGTGTTCATGCAGAACGAGCGCGGCGAGGGCACCAACAAAGTCGACTTCGACATCCTGGGTCCGTTGCCGCGCAAGAACATCGACACCGGCATGGGCGTCGAGCGGGTGGCGTTGCTGCTGCAGGGCGTGGCCAACGTCTACGAAACCGACCTGCTGCGTCCGGCTATCGACGCGGTGGCCCGGCGTGCGCCCCGCGGCTACGACGTCGGCAACCACGCCGACGACGTGCGCTACCGGATCATCGCCGACCACAGCCGCACCGCGGCCATCCTGATCGGCGACGGCGTCAGCCCGGGCAACGACGGCCGCGGCTACGTGCTGCGCCGGCTGCTTCGGCGGGTGATCCGCTCCGCCAAGCTGCTCGACATCGACGGCCCGATCGTCGGCGAGCTGATGGCCACCGTTCGCGACGCGATGGGCCCGTCCTATCCGGAGCTGGTCGCCGACTTCGACCGGATCAACCGGATCGCTGTCGCGGAGGAGACCGCGTTCAACCGGACCCTGCAATCGGGTTCGCGGCTTTTCGAAGAAGTGGCCGGCGCCACCAAGTCATCCGGCGCGACCATGTTGTCCGGCTCGGATGCCTTCACGCTGCACGACACCTACGGTTTCCCGATCGAGCTCACCCTCGAGATGGCCGCCGAAGCGGACCTGCAAGTGGACGAACTCGGGTTCCGGGAACTGATGTCCGAGCAGCGCCGTCGCGCGAAAGCCGATGCCGCAGCACGCAAGCACGCCCACGCAGACCTGACGGCGTACCGCGAGCTGGTCGACACCGGCCCCACCGAATTCACCGGTTTCGACGAATTGACCTCGCAGGCAAGGATTCTGGGCATCTTCGTAGACGGCAAGCGGGTGCCGGTGGTGGCGCACGGCACCGGAGGGGTCCGCGGGCGCCGACCGCGTCGAGCTGGTGCTGGACCGCACGCCGCTGTACGCCGAGTCGGGTGGGCAGGTCGCCGACACCGGCAGCATCAGTGGCACCGGCTCCAGCGAGAGCGCCAGGGCCGCCGTCACCGACGTGCAGAAGATCGGCAAAACCTTGTGGGTGCACCGTGTCAACGTGGAGTCCGGAGAGTTCGTCGAGGGCGACACTGTGGTCGCGGCCGTGGAGCCTGGCTGGCGCAAGGGTGCCACCCAGGGCCACTCGGGCACCCACATGGTGCACGCCGCGCTGCGACAGGTGCTGGGGCCCAACGCTGTTCAGGCCGGGTCGCTGAACCGGCCGGGCTATCTGCGATTCGACTTCAACTGGCAGGGTCCGCTGACCGACGAGCAGCGCACAGAGATCGAAGAGGTGACCAATCAGGCGGTGCAAGCCGACTACGAGGTGCACACCTTCATCGAGCAGTTGGAGAAGGCCAAGGCGATGGGCGCGATGGCCATGTTCGGCGAGGCCTACCCCGACCGGGTACGCGTGGTGGAGATCGGCGGGCCGTTCTCGCTGGAGCTGTGCGGTGGAACCCACGTGCACAACTCGGCGCAGATCGGGCCGGTGACCATCCTCAGCGAATCATCGGTGGGATCGGGCGTGCGCCGGGTCGAGGCCTATGTCGGTCTGGAGTCGTTCAAGCACTTGGCCAAGGAGCGCGCTCTGATGGCCGGGTTGGCGTCGTCGCTGAAGGTGCCCTCGGACGAGGTGCCCGCCCGGGTGGCGAACCTGGTGGAGCGACTGAAGGTCGCCGAGAAAGAAATCGAACGCAACCGGCTGGCCAATGGGCGGGCAGCCGCGGCAAACGCCGCTGCCGGAGCGCAGCACGTCGGTAACGTCCAAGTGGTGGCGCAGCGGATGTCGGCCGGCATGACGGCCGGCGATCTGCGCTCGCTGGTCGGCGATATCCGCGGCAAGCTCGGCAACGATCCGGCCGTGGTCGCCTTGATCGCCGACGGCGAAGACGGCAGCGTGCCGTACGCCGTGGCCGCCAACCCCGCGGCCCAGGATCTGGGTATCCGAGCCAACGACTTGGTCAAGCAGCTTGCCGCAGCGGTCGACGGACGTGGCGGCGGCAGGGCGGATCTCGCGCAGGGGTCGGGTAAGGATGCGTCGGGTATCGATGCGGCGCTCGACGCGGTGCGTGCAGAGATAGCAAGGATCAGCTGAGTGGATTCCTCGCATCGCCTGCCGGATCGGCCCGGCAGCGACGATCCCGGAACTGGACGCCGCCTCGGCATCGATGTCGGCAGTGTGCGGATCGGCGTGGCAAGCAGCGACCCGGACGGCATCTTGGCCACCCCGGTGGAAACGGTCCGCCGCGACAGGTCGGCCAAGCACCTGCGGCGCCTCGTGGAGTTGGTCGCCGAGTTGCACGCCGTCGAGGTCGTCGTCGGGTTGCCGCGAACCCTGGCCGACCGCACCGGCCCGTCCGCGCGTGACGCGATCGAGCTGGCCGAGGTGTTGGCCGGCCGGATCGCGCCGATTCCGGTGCGGCTGGCCGACGAGCGCCTGACGACAGTCAGCGCGCAGCGATCGCTGCGCCAGGCCGGGGTCAAGGCCAAGGGCCAGCGTAGGGTCATCGACCAGGCGGCGGCGGTGGCGATCCTGCAGGGTTGGCTCGACGAACGTCGTTCCACGCTGCCCGGGGAGGTCAACGGTGTCTGACAGCCGGGAGCGCGCTCGGCCGCGTCGCGATCGCCAGCCCGGCGCAGCCGGGCGCAGCGGGTCGCGACCAGGGCCGGTGGCGGTCGGGCCGCCGCGCCGAGGGAGCTCGCGCGCCGAACGTCTACGCGCCGAGCGGGATCGTCGTCGACGGCGCACCGCCCGCGGAATGCTCGTCAGCCTGTGCATCGGCGTGGTTATCGGCGCTGTATTCGTCGGCTCCAGGATGTGGCACGGCTTCGGCCCGCAAAACGACTTCGCCGGCGACGGCAAGCAGGACCTGGTGATCCAGGTGCATCCCGGCGACTCGACCACGACAATCGGCGAGACGCTGCGCAAACAAGACGTCGTCCGCACCGTCAAAGTGTTCGTCGAAGCCGCGCAAGGCAACGAAGCGATTTCGGCGATTCAGCCCGGCTACTACCGGCTGCGCACCGAGCTTCCGGCGGCCTCGGCGGTCAAGGCGCTCGCCGATCCCGCGAGCCGCGTCGGCAAGCTCGTCCTTCCCGAGGGTGAGCAGCTCGACGACACCACCGACGTCAAGACCAACGCCACCACACCCGGCATCTTCACCATGATCGCCAACGCCAGTTGCGTCGAGTTGAACGGCGACAAGCACTGCGTCGCCGCGGCCGATTTGCGGACAGCGGCCGAGAAGACCCCGCTGGCTTCACTTTCCGTGCCGTCCTGGGCCGTCGGGTCAGCCACCGCGATGGGTGACGATCACCGTCGGATCGAGGGTCTGATCGGGCCGGGCACCTGGAACATCAATCCGTCGGCGTCTCCGCAGGAGATCCTGGAGTCACTGATCAGCGCCAGCTCGGAGCAGTACGTGAAGTCGGGTCTGCTGGATACCGCCACCGCAATGAACATGTCGCCGTACAACGTCCTGGTGGTCGCCTCGCTGGTTCAGCGGGAGGCCAAACCGCAGGACTTCGCCAAGGTGGCGCGGGTCATCTACAACCGGCTGGCCGAGCACCGCAAGCTGGAGTTCGACTCGACGGTGAACTATCCGCTGGACCGCCGCGAGGTTGCGACCACCGACGGCGATCGCGGTAATTCCACGCCGTGGAACACCTACGCCAACGACGGACTGCCCGCGACGCCGATCTGTTCGCCCAGCACCGACGCCCTCCAAGCGGCCGAGCATCCCGAAGACGGCGATTGGCTGTACTTCGTGACCATCGACCCGCAGGGCACGACATTGTTCACCCGCGACTATCAACAGCATCTGGCCAACATCGAGTTGGCCAAGCGCAACGGTGTCCTCGACAGCGCGCGGTAAAAAAGCGGGGGTGCTCGGTTCGCCGATTGCGCATTCGCGCTCTCCGCAGCTGCACCTGGCCGCCTACCGAGCGCTGGGCCTCGTTGACTGGACCTACGAACGCATCGAGTGCGGCGCCGACGAACTGCCCGACGTGGTCGGCGGGTTCGGGCCGGAATGGGTCGGCGTCTCGGTCACCATGCCCGGCAAATTCGCTGCGCTGCGATTCGCCGACGAGCGCACCGACCGCGCCGAGCTGGTCGGTTCTGCCAACACGCTGCTGCGGACGCCGAGTGGCTGGCGGGCCGATAACACCGACATCGACGGCGTGGCAGGGGCATTGGGCTCAGAAGGCTTCGTGACGGGTGCTGCGGTGGTCGCGGGATCCGGGGGCACGGCGCCGGCGGCGATCGTGGCACTGGCCGAATTGGGCGTCACCGACATCGCCGTCGTCGCACGCAACCCGGAGAAGGCCGCCGGGCTGGTCGAGCTGGCTGACCGGGTTGGCGCAGTGGCCCGGTTCTGCGACCTGAACGACGGCGCGATCAGCGAGGCGGTCGCTGCCGCTGGAGTCCTGGTCAACACCTTGCCCGCCGATGTCGCGGCGCGTTACGCGGCGTCCTTCGCCGACGTGCCGGTGCTGCTGGACGCGATCTACGACCCGTGGCCGACACCGCTGGCCTCTGCGGTGGCCGCCGCGGGGGGCCGGGTGATCAGCGGTCTGCAGATGCTGTTGCATCAGGCCTTCGCGCAAGTCGAACAATTCACAGGCCTACCGGCGCCGCGAGCGGCGATGGCAGCGGCTTTGGATTAGCCTGCTGCGAATGCTGACTGCGGCCGTGCTGCTGTGGATGGCGGCGCTGACCGGCTACGACGTCCGCCAACGTCGACTGCCCAACCGGCTCACGCTCCCAGGATTCGCCGCGGTGATGCTCGTCGCCGCGGGCTCAGGCCACGGTCTGGCAGCTGCGCTGGGAGCCGCGGCGTTGACCACGGTCTATCTGGTCGTGCACCTGCTGGCGCCGACGGCGATGGGCGCCGGGGACGTGAAGCTGGCCCTCGGTGTGGGCGCGCTGACCGGATGCTTCGGTGCGGAAGTGTGGTTGCTGGCGGCGATCGCGGCGCCCCTGTTGACCGCGGTGGCCGGCACGGTGGCGCGACTCGGCTGGTCGGCGAAAACGGTGGCGCACGGCCCGTCGATGTGTCTTGCCAGTGCCGCAGCGCTAGGGCTGGCCCAGCTGACGTAGCCGAAATGGCAGCGTCTGGCAGCGCCGACGGTCGATCTGGCAGCGGCTCGCGCCGCACCATATGGGCATGACAACCACATCGATTACACCTCGCGCACTTCAGGCCGACGCTGCACGTCGGCGATCCGTTCGCGCCGACCTCGCCTTCTGGACCGCCGCGGGCGCGGTCGTCGCCGCGCTCAGCGGACCACTGGCGCACTCGTGGCAGGTGTCCCGCGTGCCACTCCTCGTCGGCGGGCTGTCGTTCGCGGTCTTCGGTCCCGTCCTGCTGGTCGGCCTGCACCGCATTCGCCCGGTGTCGCGTGGGCTGGTGGCAGCCTTCGTCGTAACCAATTTCCTGTTGGCACCGATCACCGCGGCCGCGGCATGGTTCGGCTGGCTGGGTTTGAGCGCCGCGGGCAACTGGGCACTGGCCGATGCTGCCGCCGTCATGCTGGTACTGGGTGTCTGGCAATTCACCGCACTGCGGCGCTAGGCCGCCGCGGAGCTACGGCCTAGCAGCGCGCTGCGCAACCCATAACGCTTGCCGTCGACCTCGCGAGGCTCGCGTTCGGGAAATTTCTGTTCGGAGTGGGTTTCCGGGGCGTCGTCGGCCGTCCGGCGCAGCCACTTGTCAGGCAACGCGAGTTTGAAGATGGTCCAGAATGATTGCCAGTATTGGCGCATCAGCGGCCCCGTTGTGTACGGCAGGTCGTATTTTTCGCACACCGCGCGCACGCGCACGGCGATCTCGGCATACCGATTGCTCGGTAGGTCGGGGTAAAGGTGGTGTTCGATTTGGTAGCACAGGTTCCCGCTCATGAACGCCATGATCGGACCGGCGTTGAAGTTGGCTGAACCCAACATCTGGCGCAGATACCACTCGCCGCGGGTCTCCTCCTCGAAACTTTCCCGGGTGAATTTCTCGGCGCCGTCGGGAAAGTGCCCACAGAAGATGACCATGTAGGCCCAGTAATTTCGGATCAGGTTGGCGATGGCGTTCGCTTTGAGAGTGTGCTTCCAATTGGTGCCGGCCAGGGCCGGGTAGACGATGTAGTCCTTGCCCGCCTGTTTTCCCATCTTCTTGCCCATGATGCGCAGGTCTTTTCGCGCTTCAGCCCACGATTTTTCTTTTTTCCGGATCTTCGCGGACTCGAGATGGTGCAACGCGACGCCCCACTGAAAGAGCGTCCCTAACAGCAGGTTGTAGATGGGGTTGCCGATCATCCATGGAGACCATCGCTCGTCGCGGGTCACACGCATGATGCCGTAGCCGACATCGCTGTCCAGTCCGATGACGTTGGTGTACTTGTGGTGCACGAAATTGTGCGAGTGCTTCCACTGCGACGACGGGCACGCGGTGTCCCATTCCCACTCGGTGGAGTGGACTTCGGGATCGTTCATCCAGTCCCATTGGCCGTGAATGATGTTGTGCCCCAACTCCATATTCTCGATGATCTTGGCCGACGCCAGACTGGTGATACCAGCCAGGCGAGCGATCCTGCTGCTGCTGGCGAACAACGCGAGGCGCCCGAAGGCGGCAAGTCCGCGCTGCAACTGGATTGCCCGGCGGATATATTGCGCGTCCCGTTCACCCCGCGATTCTTCGATGTCGGCGCGGATAGCGTCCAGCTCCGCGGCCAGATCCTCGACGTCCTGCGGACTGAGGTGCGCGTAAGCCTTGATATCGGTAATAGCCATGTGATCGGTTTCCTCTCAAACCTTGATGGTGCAGTTGCCGGATGCTGTTGAAATGCATGTCTGTATCCGGTCGCCGGCGCCATGTTCTTGACCCGAGCGAACGTCGCGGACATAGCCGTCTTCCAACGGCAGGACGCAGGTTTGGCAGATACCCATCCGGCAGCCGAATGGCATCTGAATGCCTTGCTTCTCACCGGCTTCCAGAATGGACGTGGCGCCGTCGATCTCAATTGTCTTGTCGGATATGGAAAACGTCACCGTGCCGCCTTCGCCGCCCTTGTCGGTGGCCGCGATGCTGAACCGCTCCATATGCAGGGCGTCATCGATGTCGTTGTCCTGCCATACCTTCTCGACCGCGTCGAGCATGGCCCCGGGCCCGCATGCCCACGCCGAACGATCGCGCCAATCGGCGACGATTTCGTCCAGCTCGCGGAAATCGACTTTGCCGTCGGTCTCGGTCAGCTGCAGGTGGAGGCGGTAGCCGCTCTGCTCCTTTTCGATCTCCCGCAGCTCGTCGTGAAAAATCACCGCGTCCTGCGAACCGGCCGAGTGCAGATGGACGATGTCCGGGAACTGACCACGGGCCCGCAGCGACCGCAGCATCGCCATCACGGGTGTGATACCACTGCCGGCCGTGATGAATAGAAGCGCTTGCGGGGGAGGGTTCGGCAACGCGAAGTCGCCCTTGGGCGACGCCAGGCGAATGATGGTGCCCGGTTCCACGCCGTTGACCAGGTGGGCAGACAAGAATCCCTCTGGGGTGGCCTTCACGGTGATCGAGATGTTCTCGTCGCCACGTTCGGGAACCGACGTCAGCGAATACGACCGCCAATGCCACTTGCCGTCGACGCGCAGGCCGATCCCGACATACTGACCGGGACGGTAGTCGCCGGAAAAACCCCAGCCCGGCCGGATGACGACCGTCGCTGTGTCCTCGGTTTCGGGCTTGACCGCGACGATCTCGCCGCGCAGCTCGCGCGCCGACCACAGTGGGTTGAGCAACGACAGGTAGTCATCGGGTAGCAGCGGCGTCGTCGCCCGGGCGGCCAACCCGCGAACCATGTTCACCCACGACCCCGAGGCGGAGTCCACATCTTTCGCGGGTGATCTGGCCCAGCTCACCAGAGTTTTCAAGCTTGAAGCCATCAGCCTCCTCCATTCTTCGCGCCCGCGCGCTGCTGTGACGGTGGTCACGAGGTGGCTACCCTACTGGCGGGTAAGTAAACCCGACACAAGGTCTCGATCGGTTGAACGACCGAAGGTCGACGTGAGGTTTTACGTCGTCGACACCGGTCGTGGGAAGATGGGACTCGTGTTGCGATGGACTACTGCTGGTGAATCCCATGGTCGAGCGTTAGTGGCCGTGGTCGAAGGCATGGTCGCCGGACTGACCGTCACCTCCGACGACATCGCCGACCAGCTGGCCCGCCGTCGCCTCGGCTACGGCCGGGGCGCCCGGATGAAGTTCGAGCGCGACCAGGTCACCGTGCTGGCCGGGGTACGCCACGGCGTCACCCTCGGCGGGCCGATCGCCATCGAGATCGGCAACACCGAATGGCCGAAGTGGGAAACCGTGATGGCGCCCGACCCGGTCGACGCCGCGGAGCTGGAGGTGGCGCGCAATGCGCCACTGACCCGGCCGCGACCCGGTCACGCCGACTACGCGGGGATGCTCAAATACGAGTTCGACGACGCGCGCCCGGTACTCGAGCGGGCGAGTGCCCGCGAGACCGCTGCCCGCGTCGCGGCCGGCACCATCGCCCGGCAGTTCCTGCGGCAAGCCCTCGGCGTCGAGGTGCTGTCCCACGTCATCTCGATCGGCGATTCAACGCCGTACGAAGGTCCGCCGCCGCAGGCCGGTGACCTCGCCGCGATCGACGCCAGCGGGGTGCGGGCATTCGACAAGGCCGCCGAAGAGTCGATGATCGCCGAGATCGAAGCCGCCAAGAAGGACGGCGACACCCTGGGCGGTGTCGTGGAAGCCGTCGCGGTCGGATTGCCGGTCGGGCTGGGCTCTTTCACCAGTGGCGACAACCGGCTCGACAGCCAACTCGCCGCCGCGGTGATGGGCATCCAGGCGATCAAGGGCGTGGAAATAGGGGACGGGTTCGCCACCGCGCGCCGGCGTGGCAGCCGTGCTCACGACGAGATGTACCCGGGTCCCGACGGCATCGTGCGCTCGACCAACCGGGCCGGCGGGCTGGAAGGCGGCATGACCAACGGCGAACCGCTGCGGGTACGCGCGGCGATGAAGCCGATTTCCACCGTGCCGCGCGCGCTGGCCACCGTGGACATGACGACCGGCGACGAAGCCGTCGCGATCAACCAGCGCTCGGATGTCTGCGCGGTACCCGCTGCCGGCGTGGTGGTTGAGACGATGGTGGCGCTGGTACTGGCTCGCGCCGCACTGGAGAAGTTCGGTGGCGATTCGCTAACCGAGACCCGCCGCAACATCGACGCCTACCTGCGGTCGGTGGCCGAGCGCGAACCGGTCACCGAAGTTCGGGCGTCCGGGTAACGCCGATGGCGCCGAAAGCAGTGTTAGTGGGACTGCCGGGATCCGGTAAGTCCACCATTGGGCGACGGTTGGCCAAGGCCCTCAATGTCGGCATGCTCGACACCGACGCGGCGATCGAGGAGCGGACCGGACGTCGCATCGCCGAGATCTTCGCCACCGACGGGGAACAAGAGTTCCGTCGCATCGAAGAAGACGTGATCCGGGCGGCACTGGCCGAGCACGATGGCGTCCTGTCGCTTGGCGGCGGCGCGGTGACCACTCCGGGGGTGCGTGCCGCATTGGCTGGCCATACCGTCATCTACTTGGAAATCACTGCGGCCGAAGGGGTTCGGCGCACCGGCGGCAACACGGTGCGGCCGCTTGCTGGCCGGGCCGGACCGGGCCGAGAAGTTTCGCGCGCTGATGAGCCGAGCGTGTTCCGCTCTATCGGAAGGTCGCCACGATCCGGGTGAACACCAGCCGTCGCAACCCTGGATCCGTTGTCCGCTACATCGTGTGCCGACTGAATGACCCGAAACCGGGCAACGTCGCGCGCAACCGCCGCCGTCCGCCGTGGCGCCGCACGCCGTCCCCGGAAGTGCCCAGCGCGCCCGAGCCCCGAACCGGACCGCCGCCCACCCCCGCCACGCCGGCCGCGCTGGCCGCGGCCCGTCGCGCCGAGGCGGACAAATGACGAACTCCCCGAACCGGTCACCGTGCAGGTGGCCGTCGATCCGCCCTACCCGGTGGTGATCGGCAACGGGCTGTTGGGCGAGCTCGGCGAGCTGCTCGCCGGCCGGCACCGGGTCGCCATCCTGCATCAACCGGTGCTGACCGAGACGGCCGAGGTGATTCGACATCATCTGGCAGACAAAGGCATTGACGCACATCGCATCGAGATTCCGGACGCCGAAGCCGGTAAGGACCTACCGGTGGTGGGTTTCATCTGGGAAGTGCTGGGCCGCATCGGCATTGGCCGCAAGGACGCCTTGGTGAGTCTGGGCGGCGGCGCCGCCACCGATGTCGCGGGCTTCGCCGCGGCGACCTGGCTGCGAGGTGTCTCGATCGTGCACGTGCCCACCACGCTGCTGGCGATGGTCGACGCGGCGGTCGGCGGCAAGACCGGGATCAACACCGACGCCGGTAAAAACCTGGTGGGCGCGTTTCACCAGCCCGCCGCCGTACTGGTCGACCTGGCGACCTTGCAGACGTTGCCGCACAACGAGATCGCGGCCGGCATGGCCGAAGTCGTCAAGGCGGGTTTCATCGCCGACCCGGTGATTCTCGACCTGATCGAGGCCGACCCGCGGGCGGCGCTGGACCCGTCGGGGGAGGTACTGGCGGAGTTGGTCCGACGCGCGATCGTGGTCAAGGCCGAGGTGGTCGCCGCGGACGAGAAAGAGTCCGAGCTCCGCGAAATCCTCAACTACGGCCACACATTGGGCCACGCGATCGAGCGGCGGGAGCGCTACCAATGGCGACACGGCGCCGCGGTCTCGGTGGGGTTGGTGTTCGCTGCCGAATTGGGCCGGCTGGCAGGGCGTCTCGATGACGCCACCGCGGAGCGTCACCGCAGCATCCTGACCTCGCTGGGGTTGCCGACGACCTACGACGCCGACGCGTTGCCCCAACTGTTGGAGTCGATGGCCGGCGACAAGAAGACTCGTTCAGGGGTCCTGCGGTTCGTGGTGCTCGACGGCCTGGCCAAGCCCGGTCGGCTGGAAGGTCCGGACCCGGCCCTGCTGGCGGCCGCCTACGCGGAGGTGGGCACTCGATGAGCGCCGGCGACGATGCAGAGCGCAGCGATGCTGAGGAGCGGCGCATGTCGACCTCAACGTCATCAACGGACCCAACCTCGGCCGGCTCGGCCGTCGCGAGCCCGAAGTCTACGGCGACACCACCCATGACGATCTCGTCACGCTGGTCGAACGCGAGGCCGCTGAACTCGGCGTGAAAGTCGTTGTGCGACAAAGCGACAGCGAAGCTCAGCTGCTGGACTGGATCCACCAGGCGGCCGACGCCAAAGAGCCGGTGATCCTCAATGCCGGCGGGCTGACCCACACATCGATCGCGCTACGAGACGCCTGTGCCGAGCTCAGCGCGCCCTTGATCGAGGTGCATATCTCCAATGTGTATGCCCGCGAAGAGTTTCGGCATAACTCGTACCTGAGTCCGGTGGCGACCGGGGTCATCGTGGGATGCGGCGTCCAGGGGTATCTGCTGGCCCTGCGGTACCTGGCCAGCCTCGGCCGCTAGTGGTCGTCTGACTTCGGCTTTTCGATGTGCTCGGTGGCCGGTTCCGAATGCTCGTGGGAAGGCAGCGCCTCGGTCTTCTCGGCGCTGGGTGGCGGCCAGGGAATCTTCTTGGTCTCTTCCTCGCTGGCGGCCGGGCTGACGGCTTCCGTCGTCTGGTCGGCTTCCTGGCTGTAGGCCGTCGGCGCCTCGTAGTCGCGTTCGGCGGTCGCGACGGACGTCGACTGTTCCTCCGGCCGGGCGGCACCCTCAGCGGCGGCCTGCTCCGACCGGACCGCGGCGAACACGTCGGTGTCGGCCCGATCGTCTTCGCCGCGGCTGCCGCCCTGCGGCTTGTAGGCGCCGGTACGGTCAACCCGCCAGCGGCCGATGGCAACCCCGCTGATCGCGCCCAGGAACACCACCAAGGCGGTGAAGGCCGCGAACGTGGTCAGCTCGTTGATCAGACCGCCGACGTACAGCGCCTTGTAGAACACCGAGATCAGCCAGGTCACCGCACCGCTGACGAGCCCGGCAACCAGACCGGCGAGCAGCCACGTCATCGCCAGATCACCGCGACGGTCCGGGTCGGGGTTGGCTGCGGCGTCCTCGCGGCCGTCGATCAGTCCCCAGGCGACCACGCCGGCGATGAACAGAAGAAGCAGCGCGATGCTGATCAATGCGGCGTGCGTCTGCCACACGCTGATCAGCGTCCCCTGAAACAGCCGAACGACGACCATCGCGGCGCCGAACACCAGGCCACGCAGCATCCAGTTAGTCATGGGGCCACAGCGTAGCGAGTAGCGTCACACGGCGTGACACATTCCCAGCGGCGAGCCGCACTCGGAGCTCGCCTTCGAGCGGCCGAACTGGATGCGATGCTGGTCACGGACCTGATCAACGTTCGCTATTTGTCCGGCTTCACTGGGTCCAATGCGGCTCTGCTGGTGTTCGCGGACGGTGATGACGCGGTTTTGGCCACCGACGGTCGGTACCGCACCCAGGCCGCCCAGCAGGCGCCCGATCTTGAAGCTGGCGATCGAGCGGGCCTGCGGGCGCTACCTGGCCGGGCGGGCCGCGGCCACCGGGGCGCAGCGGGTGGGCTTCGAGAGCCACGTGGTCACCGTGGACGCGTATGACGCGCTCGTCGCTGCGGCGTCCGAGGCCGGCGGCACCGAGTTGGTCCGCGCCGCACAGACCGTGGAGGCGCTGCGCGAGATCAAAGACGCCGGGGAGGTGGCGCTGCTGCGGCTGGCCTGCGAAGCCGCCGACGCCGCGCTGACCGACCTGATCGCCCGCGGCGGCCTGCGGCCGGGCCGCACCGAGCGCGAGGTGGGCCGCGAGCTGGAGGCGCTGATGCTGGACCACGGCGCCGACGGCATCTCATTCGAGACGATCGTTGCCAGCGGGGCGAATTCGGCGATCCCGCATCACCGGCCCACCGCGGCGGTGCTGGCCGACGGGGACTTCGTCAAGATCGACTTCGGCGCGCTGGTCGGCGGTTATCACTCCGACATGACCCGCACCTTCGTGCTGGGCCAGGCTGCCGACTGGCAGCTGGAGATATACCAGCTGGTCAGCGACGCACAGCGAGCCGGCCGCGTCGCGCTGGAAGCCGGCGCAAAGCTGGCCGACGTAGATGAAGCATCGCGCCGCGTCATCGCCGACGCCGGACACGGCCCACACTTCGGTCATGGTCTCGGCCATGGGGTGGGGCTGCAGATCCATGAAGCGCCGGGGATCAACGCCACCGCCGCCGGCACGCTACGTGCGGGCTCTGTGGTCACTGTGGAGCCCGGCGTCTATTTGCCGGACCGCGGCGGCGTCCGCATCGAGGACACGCTGGTTGTGGCTGACGAAACCTCCGGGCACGCACCGGAATTGCTCACCCGGTTCCCCAAGGAACTGGCAATCTTAGACTAGCTAGAAATATATCCTGAGCTGCTACAGCAGGGTCAATCAGCGCACAGGATGGGTCGAGGATCAGTGCAGCGGCTGGCCGAGCTTTCGGATGGTCACGAGCGGACGTGGCGTGATGAAGCTATGATTCATAATGAATCAGGAGGCCAAAATGCCTGGACAAGTTGGTCGCAGCAACGACGACGCCGTGCAGCGCCTCGCCGCTTTGGCGGCAAGCCAGCGGGCTGTGGAGAAAAGTCTCGACAGAGAGATCTACTACGCCGCCCATGATGCCGGTCTGTCGCAACGACAGATCAGTGAAGTCGTCGGAATCGTCTCGCAAGCGACAGTGCAGCGGACTCTTCGCCGGATTACCGAGGACCCCTCGCTGCTGGAAGAGACACCTGGCGAGGTGATAGACCGTCGCGCCGCCGGGATGATCGACGATCAGGCGATGATGGACGACCTTCTGGGCCGGACGTATTCCTTCGGGCGCGTCCCCAGCATCGATGGGATCGCCACCGACGCGTACATCCCGGGGGACTGGGACGAGGTCGAGACGGCTTACTACCGAGATCTCCTGTCCGAGGAGGAGTTCGACCAATTGATGGAGCAGCAGCGGGACCAGATCGAGCGGGCCGCTCACGCCGACGAGCCAATTCAGATGGAACAGGCGGCTCACGCCGACGAGGCGATGGAGATCGAGCAGGCGATGGAGGGCGAGTAACCGCGATGGCAGGATCGCAGGCCGATGTTGCCGCCCAGCTCAACGCCCTGTCAGACAAGGGCGGAGAACTCAACACTGACGCCGCCCACTGCACCGACACGATGTACGCAACCGACAGCCGCCGTCGTCGCTATCGGAAAACGATCATCAAGAAATACCTGGCTCTTCGAAGTCCGCAGTTGGGCCGCTTGGCAATCGTCACGGCCGGCCCACCCGGCTCGGGGAAAACCACGCTGTTGGGTAAGCAGGTGCCCACGCTGATGCATTACCGGATCCTCGACGCCGACGTCATCAAAGACGACCTCATCGAAGACGCGTTGAGCAGTGGCATATACAACCACCTGCTTGGTCAAAAGCTCGCCGACGGTTATGGCATTTCGCCCCGGGAGCTCGCGCCCCTCGTGCACAAGGAATCCGTCCGAGTCATTGAGCAGATCCGGCAGATTTGCGTGGCCAAAGGGGAGAACGTCGTCGTCGAAGGCACGCTGACCTATGTCCGTCAGGGGGAAATAATCTACAAGCAACTGGCAAAATGGAAATACAGCTCAGTTGAAGTCTTCGGCGTCGAAATCGGCCAGGCAGCCGCTCACGCGCAGGCCCTGTCGCGATGGTGGGACGGGCGGCAACGCTGGATCAGCAAACGGGACCGGTTAGGCGGTCGCTTCATGCCACCCGGATACATCGACAGGTGCTACTCGGGGACGACGCATTCGGTGTGCAGCGCGAATGCGCTCGGCATGATCACCCACGCGCGAACCGGCCGGATCCCCAGCGTGTGCGTCACGATTTTCGGTCGTGACGCGAGCGGGGCAACGACACAGCTCAGGAGCGCGACCTACCCTTGACCCGGTCGATGCGGCCTGGTGTCAAGCTGTGCCCGCACGGTGGCTCGGCGCCAAGGTTTCGTCGAAGATGTCGAAGGTAAGGAGATTGCCATGACGGCACTTCCCTCTGGACGTCACTTCTTTCGCGGCGGACACGGCTACGAGGAAGCGCGCCGCGCGACGGTGTGGAACGGCCGTACCCCGCAGCGCTATCCCGACGCGATCGTCCAAGCCATCGACGGAGACGATGTGGTTGCGACGGTCCGCTACGCCAAGGCCGAGGGCAAGCAGATCGGAATTCGCTCGGGGGGACACAGCTGGTGCGGCAGTCACGTCCGGGATGGTGGTGTGCTGCTCGACGTCAGCAGGATGGATCACTGCTCGATCGATCCCGACAGAATGGTCGCGGTGGCGGGCCCTGGGATGGGCGGCAGCGTGCTGGCCGACGCACTTGCCGAACAGGGACTGTTCTTCCCCGCAGGACATTGCCGCGGTGTGCGGATCGGCGGTTATCTGCTGCAAGGCGGTTACGGCTGGAACAGCCGTGTGCTCGGACCCGCATGCGAGAGCGTCATCGGGCTAGACGTAGTGACAGCCGACGGCGAGCGGACCTATTGCGATGCCGAGCAGCATGCCGATTTGTACTGGGCGGCAAGGGGATCCGGCCCTGGATTCTTCGCGGTCGTGACCGCATTCCACCTGCGGCTGTACGCGCGACCCGCCGTCGGCGGCAACAGTCTTTACGTATACCCGATCGAGTGCGCCGACGAAGTATTCAGCTGGGCCCGTGGCATCGGCGCCGAGGTCGACCCGCGGGTCGAGTTCCAGATGCTGACCTCCCGCGCCGCACCGGCCGCAGGCATCGACAGCCCGAGTATCGTGGTGGCCTCGCCGATCTTCGCCGACACCGAGGACCAGGCGCTGCAGCTGGCGTCGATTCTTGAGACATGCCCCGTGCGGGATCGCGCCACGGTGGCGGTCCCTTTCGTTGCTGCGGACCTGCCCACGTTGTATGACGCGGTGATGACCACCTACCCCGACGGTTACCGGTATGCCGCCGACAACATGTGGACCTCGGCCTCGGCCCAGGATCTGCTGCCTGGCGTTCGTCGGATCATCGAGACGATTCCGCCATATCCGTCGCACTTCCTGTGGCTGAACTGGGGTCCGGTGCCGCCGCGGCAAGACATGGCCTACAGCCTCGAGGACGACATCTACCTAGCGGTCTACGCAGTCTGGAAGGACGCTGCCGACGACGAGAAGTACTCCGACTGGCCGCGCTCGGCAATGGCCGGCATGGCCGACATGCAGACCGGCATCCAGCTCGCCGATGAGAACTTGGGCGCGCGTCCGGCCAAGTTCGTCAGTGACGAAGCGATGGCCAAGCTCGACCGGGTACGCGCCGGCTATGACCCCGATGGCAGGTTCTACAGCTGGATGGGGCGCCCGTGAGTTTCTATCTCGGGTATCGCGACCGCGACGCGGACACCCCATTCGGGTCGTTCTACCGGCCACAGATGGCGCCGCTGCCCGGACACGTGGTCGAAGCGCTCGAGCAGGGACCGCAGGCCGAGGAGATCCTGCTGGGATTCGATGACGCGGCCGCGATTCTGGAAGACGGTTACCTGCCCACGGAAACCGGCTACGGAACGCTGCGCGATGGCGGCATTGAGGTATCCGTACGCACCGATATGCCCGGGGTGACCCCAGCGATGTGGTCGTGGTGGTTCGGATGGCACGGCTGCGATTCGCGCCGCTACAAGCTGTGGCATCCGCGCGCACATGTGTCCGCGCGGTGGAGCGACGGCGATGAAGAAGGCGGCTACGTCGGGCGCACCTCGTTGATCCGGGAGTACATCGGATCGGGATACAGCAAGGTGGCTATCCAGTTCATCGAGCCGTCGCGATTGAATTTGGACGTGCGCGGCGAAGGGGTCGCGATCTGTGCGAGGTTGGGGTCCAGCGAGGCGGCAGTCGATGTCGGCTGGTTCATCCACTACGTCCGCCCGGCGATCGATGGTTCCGAGATGCGATCGAGATTCTGGCTGGGCGGCCGACATATCCGGACGCGTAGTGGAAACCGGTTGGCGGACAAAGTCATTCGACCAATCGCGGCCCGCCAAGTGCCCAACCCGCGTGATCTGATGGTGCATTGTGCCCAAGAGATGAATCACCTGGCGGGCTTCCTGCCAGACCTCTACAAACAATTCGCTGATGGGAAGAGCTAACCGCCGCCTACGACGCGGCACCAAATGTGGAGCCTGACCCGGTAGTGCGGACATCGATTCTGAGGTGGGCGAACGGCTGGTTGCCGACCTCAACGATTGAGGGCTGAGTTGCCGCCGTGTGGCGCATCAGATGCAGATGGAAGCCCTCGAGCCAGCTTTCTGGGCACGGGCGCGCAGCGTGTCATTCAAGCCCAAGTAGGCGAAACCCTTGCCGCCCACGCCGACCCATAGCGCCGGGGTGTCGGCGCGCTTGTCGCCGCGGCGCATCCGCAGGTAGCGGTCTAGTGTGATCAGTTCGGCGGCGTAACGCTGCACTCCGGGCGCGGGTAAGCTCCACGGGTGCCCGTGGCGCTCGCACCATTCCAGATACAACCTGGCGCAGCGCAGATTCGATGTGGGATATCTTGGGAATGACCCCCAAAACCGCAGCTCAAGCGGCTTAGACGGACAACCACAGTTCCCCAGGGAACTGGCGATCTTGCAGGAGATTCACTGACTGTGGCAAGCACTGCCGATTTCAAGAACGGACTCGTGCTGGTGATCGACGGCCAGCTGTGGCAGATCATCGAGTTCCAGCACGTCAAGCCCGGCAAGGGGCCGGCGTTCGTCCGCACCAAGCTGAAGAACGTGCTCTCCGGGAAGGTCGTCGACAAGACCTACAACGCCGGGGTGAAGGTGGAGACCGCGACGGTGGACCGGCGCGACACCACCTACCTCTACCGCGACGGCACCGACTTCGTGTTCATGGACAGCCAGGACTACGAGCAGCACCCGTTGCCGGAGTCCCTGGTCGGCGACGCCTCCCGGTTCCTGCTGGAGGGCCTGCCGGTGCAGGTGGCGTTCCACAACGGCGCGCCGCTGTACATCGAGCTTCCGGTCACCGTCGAACTCGTGGTCACGCACACCGAGCCGGGCCTACAGGGGGATCGGTCCAGCGCCGGCACCAAGCCGGCGACCGTGGAAACCGGCGCCGAGCTCCAGGTTCCGCTGTTCATCAACACCGGCGACAAGCTGAAGGTCGACTCCCGGGACGGCAGCTACCTGGGACGTGTCAACGCGTGAGTCGGCCCGTCCGGGGACGGCACCAGGCGCGTAAGCGCGCCGTCGACTTGTTGTTCGAAGCCGAGGCTCGTGGATTGACCCCGGCCGAGGCGGCCGACGCGCGCACTGCGCTTGCGGAGGCCAAATCCGATGTGGCGCCGCTGAACCCGTACACCGTGACGGTAGCTCGCGGCGTCACGGCGCACGCCGCCCACGTCGACGACTTGATCGCGTCGCATCTGCAGGGCTGGACGCTGGAACGGCTGCCGGCGGTGGACCGCGCGATCCTGCGGGTCGCCGTGTGGGAGCTGCTGCACGCCGACGACGTGCCCGGGCCGGTCGCCGTCGACGAGGCGGTGGAGCTGGCCAAGGAGCTGTCCACCGACGACTCGCCCGGCTTCGTCAACGGGGTGCTGGGCCAGGTGATGCTGGTGACGCCGCAGATCCGGGCGGCCGCCCAAGCGGTTCGGGACGCCGGCGATCCATGACCCGGCTGGAGCTGCGCGCTCTGATCGCCGCCATTCTGGCGGCGACGGTGATTCTGGGCGCGGTGATGTGCGCGGCCTACGGGCAGGCGGCGATCGCGGCGGCACTGGCGATCTACGCGCTCGGGGTCGGCGCGTGGCTGTATCACTCGATCGAGCGTCTTTTGCTGGCCCGCCGTATCGAGACGGTTCGCGAGGCCGTCACGCCATTCCGGCCGTTGCTTCCGGTGATGGCCGCGATCATGGCGTTGACCCAGGCCATGGTGCGGTCGCTGTCCGACGTCACCGAGGTCGCCCCACGCCGCTGGATACCGATCAGCCGCGGCAGGAGAGACGACTTCGACGCCTGAGCCCGCCGGCGGCAGGCGTTGGACGGGCGATATCCGCTCCCGTGTCACCAGAGTCTCGTGAGGCAGTTGTGGCAATCCAGGTGGAGGTGACAAAACGCCCGCATCCTGGTTAACAGAGGGACACACTGGCGATATGGACCGAAACGGCAGGCGCCCGCGACGGCTGTGTGTTTCCGCACTGGCGGCGGTGGCGAACCCGTCGTACTCGCGTATCGACACCTGGAATCTGCTCGACGACGCGTGCCATCAGCTCGCCGTGGTCGACCGCGCCGGGATGGACACCGCCCACGAGGCCGCCCGGGTGCGGCGCCTGCTCAACCGGCTCGGCGCCTACGAGCGCTACTGGATCTACCCGGGCCCGGAGAACCTGGCGACCTACTGCGGCTACCTGGATCAACTCGCCACGGTGAGCCTCGCCGAACAGGTGTCGCTGGCCGTGCGACTGCTCTCCGAATACGGCGACCGCGCAGCCTTGTTCGACACCTCAACCTCGTTGGCCGATCAGGAGCTGGTGGCGAGGGCCAAGGAACAGCAGTTCTATACCGTGCTGCTCGCCGACGACGCCCCGGTCACCGCACCCGAAGGCCTGGCGGAAAGTCTGCGCGCGATCCGCGACGTCGGCGACGACGTGCAGTTCGAGCTGCTCGTGGTGTCCAGCGTCGAGGACGCCATCACCGCGGTCGCGCTGAACGGGGAGATCCAGGCCGCCATCATCCGGCACGACATTCCGCTGCGGTCCCACGACCGGGTGCCGCTGATGACCACACTGCTTGGGAGGAACGACGACGTGGTGGCCACCGACCGCACCCACGACTGGGTCGAGTGCGGCGAGTGGATCCGCGAACTGCGGCCACACATCGATCTGTACCTGCTCACCGACGAGTCGATCGCCGCCGAGACCGAGGACGAGTCCGACGTCTACGACCGCACCTTCTATCGGCTCAACGACGTCACCGACCTGCACACCACCGTGCTCGCCGGTATCAGGAACCGTTACTCCACACCGTTTTTCGACGCGCTGCGGGCTTACGCGGCACGGCCGGCCGGCCAATTCCACGCGCTGCCCATCGCGCGCGGCGCCAGTATCTTCAACTCCAAGACGCTGCAGGACATGGGCGAGTTCTACGGCCGCAACATCTTCATGGCCGAGACGTCGACCACCTCGGGTGGACTGGACTCGCTGCTGGACCCGCACGGCAACATCAAGAAGGCGATGGACAAGGCCGCGCGCACCTGGAACTCCGACCAGACCTACTTCGTCACCAACGGAACGTCGACCGCGAACAAGATCGTCGTGCAGTCGCTGACCCGACCGGGCGACATCGTGCTGATCGACCGCAACTGTCACAAGTCGCACCACTACGGCCTGGTGCTGGCCGGGGCGTACCCGCTGTACCTCGACGCCTACGAATTGCAACCGTTCGCGATTTACGGCGCCGTGTCGTTGCCGACCATCAAGAAGGCGCTGCTCGACCTGGAGGCTGCCGGGCAACTGAGCAAGGTGCGCATGCTGCTGCTCACCAACTGCACGTTCGACGGCGTCGTCTACAACCCGCGGCGGGTGATGGAGGAGGTGCTGGCGATCAAGCCGGACATCTGCTTCCTGTGGGACGAGGCGTGGTACGCGTTCGCCACCGCCGTGCCGTGGGCGCGGCAACGCACCGCGATGATCGCCGCCGAGCAACTCGAATTGATGCTGTCGTCTCCGGCGTACGCGCAGGAGTACCAGCAGTGGCGTGAGTCGATGCAGGGCATCGACCGGGCCCAGTGGGGTGAGCACCGACTGCTTCCCGACCCGAGCCGGGCCCGAGTTCGGGTGTACGCCACGCACTCGACCCACAAATCGCTGTCGGCGCTGCGGCAGGCGTCGATGATCCATGTGCGCGACCAGGACTTCAACGCACTGTCCCGCGACGCATTCGGTGAGGCGTTCCTGACGCACACCTCGACTTCGCCGAACCAGCAACTGCTCGCGTCGCTGGACCTGGCCCGCCGGCAGGTCGACATCGAAGGTTTCCAGATGGTGCGCTATGTCTACGACATGGCGCTGGTCTTCCGCCACCGCGTCCGCAAAGACCGGCTGATCAGTAAATGGTTCCGCATCCTCGACGAATCCGATTTGGTGCCAGACGAATTCCGGCTGTCTGCGGTCAGCTCCTACCGCCAGGTGCGCCAAGGCGCTTTGGAGGAGTGGAACGAGGCGTGGCGGTCCGACCAATTCGTGCTCGACCCGACGCGGGTCACGCTGTACCTGGGTCAGACGGGCATGAACGGATACGACTTCCGCGAGAAGATCCTGATGGACCGGTTCGGCATCCAGATCAACAAGACGTCGATCAACAGCGTGCTGTTGATCTTCACGATCGGGGTGACCTGGTCGAGCGTGCACTATCTGCTCGATGTGTTGCGCAGGGTGGCCACCGATTTCGACCGAACCCAGGACGCGGCCAGCAGAGACGACCGCGCCCTGCACCAGCGCCGAGTCGAGGAGATCACCGAGGACCTGCCGCCGCTGCCGGACTTCAGCGAGTTCGACGGCGCATTCCGGCCCGATGACGCCAGCTCGTTCGGCGACATGCGTTCGGCGTTCTACGCCGGCTACGAGGACACCGACCGTGAACACGTCATGATAGGGGAGGCCGGCCGTCGGCTTGCTGACGGAAAGTCTCTGGTGTCAACCGGATTCGTGGTGCCGTATCCGCCGGGCTTTCCGGTGCTGGTTCCCGGCCAGGTCGTCTCCAAGCAGATCTTGTACTTCCTCGCTCAACTCGACGTCAAGGAAATTCACGGATACAACCCCGATCTGGGGCTGTCGGTGTTCACCGAGGACGCGCTGAAACGCATCAACGCGGAGCGTCGGGCGATCTTCGCAGCCAACGGCCACGGCAGACCGTCGACGTTGGATGTCGCATCGGCGCAGACGATTACCCAGCGAAAACCGGTGCCGTAGACCGGGTTTTGTCGTGTCTGCGCAGCCGCGAACGCGTCAGGGCGAGCGCTGGTGCCTGCTCGCCGGCCGATTCTGTAGCAAGCACTCGGGCGCCAGCAGCCGGCGCCCCGCCTACCGATCGCGACGGCATAACCTGGCCTACCGCGATCCGAACCCAAACGGCGTCGTGAGCGTAGTGCCGGTCGAGTTCCAACCACCGGTGCAACCGGATTCAACCGAATTCCAATCCGACGTTCATAACGTGACTGCCGCGGACGTGACCGACGTCTGAACGCCCTATCAAAGGAGTCACGATGCAGCTGTCGCATCGGCGCGTAGTCGCCGTCGTCACCGCAGTCTGTCTGAGCGCCACGCTGGGAGCCTGCGGCGGAAGCGAAAAGAACAAGAGTTCGACCTCTTCCAGCACGGCAAGCACCAGCACCACGACGTCGTCATCGACCAACGCGGCCGCACCGTCGACCAAACTCCAGCCCCGCAAGTTGCGCGATTCCGCCACCGCCGGCACGAACCCCACCATCGCCGACTACATCCGCGACCAGCACATCACCGAGACACAGATCCACCGAGCCGATCCGGGCGCCCCGCGGATCGAGATTCAGTTTCCGGATGGTTGGCAGAGTGCTGGCGACAACACACCGGACTACGCCTACGGAGCGATCGTTTACAGCGGCGCTGGAGCGAATGACTCCAGCTACACGCCCAACATCATCGCGCTGGTATCCAAACTCGATGGTCCGGTGGACCCGGACAAGCTTTTGCAACTCGCCGGCGGCGAGATGAAGAATCTTCCGGGATTCGTGCCGGCCGGCGAGGAGACCGCCACCGTGTCCGGGTTTCCGGCCTACCGGATCGCCGGCGAGTACGACATGCAGGGCGTGAAGGCCGCATCGGGGCAGGAGACCGTCGTCTTCAAGGGCAGCGACGGCCTGTACGTGCTCCAGATGAACGGGACCAGCGATGAGCGGCAGAGTCAGGCGCTGTTCGACGCATTGGAGGCCATTGACAAATCCATCACCATCAGTGCGTGAAAGGACTTTAGATGGCGAGCGCGCCGCCGCGGACGAAGGCCTATCTGCTCAAGAGCCGCGCCAATTCCTGGTGGGTGAACGTCGAGTTGGAGCTGACCGACACTCAGGTGCGGTGTATTGCATCTGAGTATTCGAAGTGGGTCGACCAGGATTTGGGACTGACCGACTACAAGGCGAAGCTTTCCGCCGGTGAGGAGGTGGTGATCTTCGAGTTCCCGCGGGACGCGGTGAACGTCAAATGACTCCGGCAGTTTTATCGGGGCGGGTGTGAGATCAGTTGTGGCGATTCCCGCAAATGGCTTGTCTCGCTGGTGTATCCGTCCGGATTTGGCGCGTGCTCGACCTGATGACCGACCGCTCGATCTGGCGTCAGTGGCGGGAGGCATTGCCCGGCAACACCGTCAAGGCCTGACCTCAGCGGTGGTGGGAGAGATCGTTGTCCGCGACCCGCCCGCGTGCGGTTGGTTCTGAATCCGGATAGTCGTCGCTAGGCTTACCGCCCATGGCATCTTCGGTTAGTGCGACCAATTCCCGGCTATCCGTGGATGACTGGGTGCAAGAGGGTTTTCGGGTGCTGGCCGAAGACGGTGTCAAAGCCCTGACCCTCGGCAATCTGTGCACGCGTCTGGGCGTCACGAAGGGCAGCTTTTACTGGCATTTCAGCGACATGACGGCCTACCGCAACGCGCTGATCGACACCTGGGCCGTGGTCCGCGACGAGGACCGGTCCTTCGACGCCCTTGCCGCTCTGCCGCCCCGGGAGCGGCTGTCGCGGATGATGACGGCGCTGGTGGGTCCGCGGCACTGGATGCTGGAGCGCGCCATGCGGGAGTGGGCACGGTCGGAGTCCACGGTGGCCGCAGCGGTTCGGGCATCCGATCAGAAAGTCATCGCCGCGGTCCGGCAGGCCTTCCGCGATTCCGGCTTCGACCGAGAGCAGGCCGAGATGCGCGCTACCGCGACATTCGCCGCCGGCATCGGTTTCCTGCACCTCTCCGGTTCCAGACCCAGCCCGTTGGCCGCGGGGCGCCGCGAAGATTTCCTGGAAGTCATGCTGCGGCACTGACTTCCGATGCGCCTATCCATACCAAAAGGTATGGTATGGTCCTGCGGATGACGGCACCGCAGACGTCGCAACCAGAGGTCAGCGCCGATTTTGTTGCGCGCCTGGCCGATCGCGCGGGGGAGGCGGAGAAGCAACGCCGGCTACCGCAGGCCACTATCGACGACTATCGGGACTCCGGTCTTGCCCGGCTGCTGCTGCCGAAGCGGTACGGCGGCTGTCAGGCCGAGTTTCCCGAGATTCTCCAGGTGGTGCGCCTGATGGCGCACGGATGCACCTCGAGCGCGTGGACGCTCGGCTTCTACACCCTGCACAACTGGATGCTGGCACTGTTCGGTGAGCAGGCCCAAGACGAGGTGTTCGCCGACGGCCCGGTCCTGTGCCCTGCTCCGCTGGCGCCGACCGGTCGCGGCACCGCGGCCGACGGCGGCCTCCGGCTCACCGGGCGATGGTCGTGGGCAACCGGGATCATGGACGCCGACTGGGTGATGGTCGGCGCGATTTGCGGGCCTGACGACGCGCCCTATCCGGCCCTGGTGTTGCTGCCGGCCAGCGATGTTCACGTCGACGACGTCTGGCACACCGCCGGCATGTGCGCCACCGGATCCAACGACGTCGTCGTCGACGACGTGTGGGTGCCTGAGCACCGACTGGTCGCGGTGACCGATATCTACAACGGCACCACGCCGGGCGCGGCACTGCACGACGCCGCGGTGTACCGGTGGCCGATGGTCCCGGCGCTGGCGCTGACCGCTGCGATGCCCGCGCTGGGCTCCGCGGAACTGGCCGCAGATCTGTTTGCCCGACGGCTCAGCGAGCGAGTGCTCGCGTATTCCGGTGCGGCGCAGAAGGATCAGCCCGCGGCTCAAGTGCGCCTGGGCGATGCCCGGGTGCGACTGCGGGCCATGCGCGGCCTGGCCGAGGCGGCCGCGCGAGAACTTCAGGCCCGCGTCGCCAGCGGGGAGCACATCGGCCGCAAAGTACGGTCAGGTGTCCGCGCCGCCGCGGCGCACGTTGTGCATGAATCCCGCGCGGTGATCGCCGACCTGCTCGAGTCGTCCGGTGCCAGTGCGCAGTTTCTGGACCACCCACTGCAGCGCGCCAAGCGGGATGTCGACATGATCTCCGGCCACGTGGTCTTCGACTACGACGGCAGCCGCGAACTCGCGGGCGCGCTGGAGATCGGCGCCAAGGTGTCGCCGTTCGCGATGGTCTAACGCAGCGCCTTGGCGAACAGAAGACTGTCGCGTGGTTCGGGTCCGAGGTTGGGATAGACGGCGTGACGGGCCAGTCGGCCCTCCAGCAGGAATCCGGCTCGCTGCAGCAGCAGGGTTGATCGCTCGTTGTCGACATTGCAGGTGGCCCAGACCCGGTAGACCTCGGGATCGGCGTCGAGTGCGCCCAGCACCATCTCAACCGCTTCGGACATCAAACCCTTGCCCCACCAACGTCGTCCGATGCAGTAGCCGATTTCGGCGGAGTGCCGGACTGGGCGCCAGCAACTGATCATCCCGATGAGCTCGTCGCTGTGCTGCAGCACGATGGCCCAGGTTCGGTCGTGCTCGCCGACGTTGATCCGCTCGGCGATCACCCGCCTGGTTGCCGCGACGTCGGGATGCGGCGTCCAGAGCAGGTATTTGGTGACCTGCGGGTCGCGGGCGACCCGCTGGAACAGCGTGCCGGCGTCGTCGAGCACCGGCAAACGCAGCAGCAGCCGGGGGCCTTCGATGCGCTCCGGCGTGTAGTCGGCCATCTAGAGTCCGAGCGCGCGATAGGTGCGGTGGACGAATTTCGGTTGCACCGCTTGGAGTTTCGCCCGTGAGGTGTTGCCCGCGACCGCGGCGGCGGCGTCGGCCGACAATGCGGGCATGTTCTGGATCAGGTAGAGCAGGATCAGGTCGGCAGCCGGGTCGGCCTGCCACCACGTCCCGTACGCGCCGGGCCAGCTGAATGTCCCGAGACCCACCCGGTCCGAACAACGGGGTTGATTTCGCCGGATCGGTGACCACTGACAGGTTGAGCCCGAAACCGCGCCCGATCCAGAACGGCGATCCGAGGAAGTTATGCCGCTTATGGTCGTCGGTGAGCCGATCGGTGCGCATCAGCCGTACCGATTCCGCCGAGAGCACCCGGACACCGTCCACTGTCCCGTCGCGCAAAAGCATTTCGATGAACCGCAGGTAGTCGTCCGCGGTTGACCACAGCCCGCCGCCGGCGTTGCAGAAGGCCGGCGGCGCGATGTGCGGCTGGCCCATCACGTCGTGCTGGAGGGCGTCGTTGCCGTCGAGCCGGTACATGGTCGCGGCGCGTCGGCGACCCTCCAGCGTCACGTGGAACCCGGTGTCAATCATGCTCAGCGGCTGCAGGATTCGTTCGTCGAGCACCTGATGGAACGGTTTTCCTTCGATCCGCGAAGCCAGCACGCCGACCACATCGGTGGAGTGGCCGTAGGTCAGTCGTTCACCCGGTTGATGCACCAGCGGTAGCTCGCCGAGCGCGGCCAGCCACGCGTCCGGACCCTGTCCGAACGGCAACCGGATGTAGGCCCGGGAGATCGGTCCGCCGACCGAGAATCCGTAGCCCAGGCCGCTGGTGTGGGTGAGCAGGTCTTCGACCAGAATCGCCCGCTGAACCGGATGGGTTCGATCCAGTGGGCCGCTCGGATCGTCCAGCACCCGCAGGTCGGCGAATTCCGGCAGCCAGCGCACAACCGGGTCGCGCAGCGCCACCTTGCCCTCGTCGACCAGGCTCATCAGGGCCGCGACGGTGACCGGCTTGGTCATCGACGCGATACGAAACAGCGTGTCTCGCTGCATCGGCAACTGCGCGTCGACGTCCCGGCAGCCGATCTCGTTGACCTGCAGCACTTTTCCGTGCTGCCACACCACGGTCACGGCACCGGCCAGCAGACCGGCGTCGCAGGCATCGCGAATGGACGCCTGATTGCCGTCGAGATTCATCCGAGTCAGGTTAGCCAGTGGCGTCGCGCGCGGGCGTACCAGGTCCGGCGCTTCCGGCCCTAAGGCTGGTTCTCGTCTTGTGGCTGAACAAACGGACGAAGGTGACGGCGAGTCCGGTGATCCTGCGCGCCGGCCTCGCCGTCGGCATGGTTGCCTCGCGCGTAGTCGCCTTCCCAGGGCACACGTTCTCCCGCGCCTGCGTCCGTCGCTGCCTGAGCTTGTCCCATCTCGTGGCGTGAGCGAAGGAAGGTCTCGTACTTGCGGCGCAGGTCTTCATCGGACTCGATGGGCCTGAGGTCGGGCGCGAACTCTTCCAGCTCACCGCGGCGCTGCGGCACGATCATGCAGATCGGCTCATCGATCTCGAACCGCACCGGCATCAACTGGCGGGTGAATTTCCAGTTCATGCTGAAACTTGAGCTCGCCCAGTCGGTTTCGACGATGCCCTCGAGCGCTGAAACGGCATCTTTCGGATGGTTCGCCGGCCCGCGGACCAACAGATCGTAGCCAGGCGGAGTGCGAAACAGGACCGGCAGATGCCAGGTCAGAATGCCGTAGCCGAAATTGCTCGCGGGCAGAAACTGACCGGGGTCGCGCCGGTTCGGGCACGATCATCAGATCCGCGAGGGTGTTGCCACCCATCCAGGTAGCGGTGAACGCGCTCGGATTGCGCAGCTCCCAGCCACCCTGATTGGCAATGAGCAGCGGCAAACACCGGTTCGCCCAGCCTCGGCGCGTCTGCGACATCCAGGTCCGGTTGATCGGTGCCGGGCTGATCGGCGGCGCGTGATCACCGGTGATGAATCCGATCAGTGGCCGGTCCGGCACGTTCGACTCGTCGCTCATCGGATCCTGGAATCCCTTTCCGAGAAACATGGCTCACGGTCATGCTGCGGCGGTTGGCGGCCCGTTGGAACTCGGATGAGATTACTGACCGCTCCTGGGTGAGTGCTGTGCCGGGTGCCGCCGGAGCGCCAGACAGAATTCCCCTCGTAATTCGCTCAGAGGCGGGCACATCGGCCATTCCCGTCTCTTGGGGAATGCTGTGACAGATGTGACGTCCGATGCCGGTCGCAACGGCCGGCAGCCGCGACGCCAGCGCGCCCTGGGTCGTTCTCGCAGGCAAGCAATGCTAGGCTGCCCGGCAGTCGACATCCTTTAACGATCCGTCCAGAGAGGCGGAGAAGGAGGTCAAGATCTCGCATGAGTGCCGCGGGTGACGCCGCCACCGGCCGCGAACTGATGTCGGCGGCCGACGTGGGTCGCACCATTTCCCGTATTTCGCATCAGATCATCGAAAAGACCGCTCTGGATGGTGCCGACGCACCGCGGGTGGTGTTGTTGGGAATCCCCACCCGTGGTGTGACACTGGCCGACCGGATCGCGGCCAACATCGCCGAATTCTCCGGCGTCGAGGTCCCGCACGGCGCACTGGACATCACGCTCTACCGCGACGACCTGATGACCAAGCCGCCGCGCCCGCTGGAGAACACGTCGATCCCGGCCGGCGGTATCGACGATGCCCTGGTGATCCTGGTCGACGACGTGTTGTTCTCCGGACGGTCGGTGCGCTCCGCACTGGATGCGCTGCGCGACGTCGGCCGACCGCGCGTGGTGCAGTTGGCGGTCCTCGTGGACCGCGGCCACCGTGAACTACCGCTGCGCGCCGACTATGTCGGCAAGAACGTGCCGACGTCGCGCACCGAGAGCGTGCACGTGCTGCTGGCCGAGCAGGACGGTCGCGACGCCGTGGTCATCGCCCGAGAGGACGGCTCATGAGCAGGCATCTGCTGGCCGCCGGCGACCTGTCCCGCGACCAGGCCATCGCGATCCTCGACGACGCCGACCGCTTCGCGCAGGCCCTGGTCGGTCGTGAAGTCCGCAAGCTGCCGACGCTGCGGGGCCGCACCGTCATCACGATGTTCTACGAGAACTCCACGCGCACCCGGGTGTCCTTCGAGGTCGCCGGCAAGTGGATGAGCGCCGACGTGATCAACGTCAGCGCTGCGGGATCGTCTGTCGGCAAAGGTGAATCGCTGCGCGACACCGCGCTGACCCTGCGCGCCGCCGGCGCCGATGCGCTGATCATCCGTCACCCGGCATCCGGTGCTGCGCACCGGCTTGCCGACTGGACGTCCACCCCGGACGGTGGACCGTCGGTGATCAATGCCGGCGACGGCACTCACGAACACCCGACGCAGGCGTTGCTGGACGCGCTGACTCTCCGGCAGCGGCTCGGCGACATCGAGGGTCGGCGTGTGGTCATCGTCGGCGACATCCTGCACAGCCGGGTCGCCCGGTCCAACGTCATGCTGCTGGCCACCCTCGGCGCCGAAGTGGTGCTGGTCGCACCCCCCACGCTGCTGCCGGTCGGGGTCGCCGACTGGCCGGTGACGGTGTCCTACGATCTGGATGCCGAGCTGCCGGCCGCCGACGCGGTGCTGATGCTGCGCGTGCAGGCCGAGCGGATGAACGGCGGTTTCTTCCCGTCCGCGCGTGAGTATTCGGTGCGCTACGGGCTGTCCGACCGGCGCCAGGCGATGCTTCCCGGCCATGCGGTCGTCCTGCATCCCGGGCCGATGCTGCGCGGCATGGAAATATCCTCATCGGTGGCTGATTCGACGCAATCAGCGGTGCTGCAACAGGTTTCCAATGGGGTTCACGTCCGGATGGCGGTGCTGTTCCATCTGCTGGTGGGCACCGAGTCAGCCGCCACGGGGCTCGCCGGCAAGGGGGTGATGGCATGAGTGTGCTGCTTCGCGGAGTGCGGCTTTACGGCGAGGGCGATCAGGTCGACGTGTTGGTCGACGACGGCCAGATCGCCGAGATCGGCGCCGGTCTCGCCATCCCCGACGATGCCGATGTCATCGACGCAGGCGGCCAGGTGCTGTTGCCCGGGTTCGTCGATCTGCACACTCACCTGCGTGAGCCGGGTCGCGAATATGCCGAGAACATCGAAACCGGTTCGGCCGCAGCGGCTCTCGGCGGTTTCACGGCGGTGTTCGCGATGGCCAACACCAAACCGGTCGCCGACAGCCCGGTGGTCACCGACCACGTCTGGCACCGGGGGCAGCAGGTCGGCCTCGTCGACGTGCACCCGGTGGGCGCGGTTACCGTCGGGCTGGCCGGTACCGAGCTCACCGAGATGGGCATGATGGCGGACGGCGCCGCCCAGGTGCGGATGTTCTCCGATGACGGCAAGTGCGTCGACGACCCGCTGATCATGCGCCGTGCGCTGGAATACGCCACCGGTCTGGGCGTGCTGATCGCCCAGCACGCCGAGGAGCCGCGGCTGACCGTCGGCGCGGTCGCCCACGAAGGCCCCAACGCCGCCAGGCTGGGACTGTCCGGCTGGCCAAGGGCCGCCGAAGAGTCGATCGTGGCTCGCGACGCCTTGCTGGCCCGTGACGCCGGCGCTCGGGTGCACATCTGCCACGCCTCCACCGCGGGCACTGTCGAGATCGTCAAATGGGCTAAGTCGCAAGGTATTTCGATTACCGCAGAAGTGACGCCGCATCACCTGCTGCTCGATGACAGCCGACTGAACAGCTACGACGGCGTGAACCGGGTCAACCCGCCGCTGCGTGAAACAGCCGACGCCGTGGCGCTGCGCCAGGCACTGGCCGACGGCGTGATCGACTGCGTGGCCACCGATCACGCGCCGCACGCCGAACACGAGAAGTGCGTCGAGTTCGCCGCTGCGCTGCCGGGGATGCTGGGTCTGCAGACCGCGCTGTCGGCGGTGGTCCAGGCGATGGTCATTCCCGGTCTGCTGACATGGCGCGGTGTCGCGCGGGTGATGAGCGAGAACCCGGCCCGCATCGTCGGGCTGCCCGACCACGGTCGGCCGCTGGAAATCGGGGAGCCGGCCAATCTGACCGTCGTGGACCCCGATGCCACCTGGACAGTGTCCGGTGCCGACATGGCCAGCCGGTCGGCTAACACCCCCTACGAGACCATGACGCTGCCGGCCACTGTGACGACAACCCTGCTGCGCGGAAAGATCACCGCTCGCGACGGAAAGTGCCCAGCATGAACTCGGCAACGCTGGTTGCTTCGCTGATCATGGCCGGGATGCTGGCGCTGTTGATCGCGTTCATCATTCAGCTGATGATGCGCGGCTGGCGGAAGCGTGCGCGACGGCAGGCCGAGCTGATCGGCACGCTGCCACCGATGCCGGAGATGGTGGGGTCGCCGATCGTCGCGCCGACCCGCGGGATGTACGTCGGCTGCACGCTGGCGCCCAGCTGGCACGACCGGGTCGTGGCGGGCGATCTGGGTTACCGGGGCAAAGCGGTACTGACCCGCTACACGGAGGGAATCTTGGTGGAGCGCAGCGGCGCCAGCCCGATCTGGATCCCGCAGGAATCGATCACGGCCATCCGCACCGAGCGTGGCATGGTCGGCAAAGTCGTTCCTGCCGGCCTGAGTTCGCGGCGGGCGCGCGACGGCAACCCGAGCGCGGGCTCGCACGACGGGATCCTGGCGATCCGGTGGCGGTTGCCTTCGGGCACCGAGATCGATCTCGGCTTTCGCGGCAACGACCGCAGCGAGTACGACCGATGGCTGACGGAGAGCACCCGATGAGCGGTACACAACAGCGGCGCGGCAAGGCCGTGCTGGTCCTTGATGACGGCCGCATCTTTACCGGGACAACGTTCGGCGCGGTCGGCCAAACCCTTGGCGAGGCAGTCTTTTCCACCGGCATGTCCGGTTACCAGGAGACGTTGACCGACCCGAGCTATCACCGGCAGATCGTGGTGGCCACCGCCCCGCAGATCGGCAACACCGGGTGGAACGGTGAGGACGGCGAAAGCCGTGGCGACAAGATCTGGGTGGCCGGCTACGCGGTGCGCGACCCCTCGCCGCGGGTCTCGAGCTGGCGGGCCACCGGAACCCTGGAAGACGAACTCGTCCGCCAGCACATCGTCGGCATCGCCGACATCGACACCCGGGCGTTGGTGCGACACCTGCGCAGTCGCGGCTCGATGAAGGCCGGCGTCTTCTCGGGTGCATCGCTGGCGTCGCCCGAGGAGCTGACCGAACGGGTGCGTGGCCAACAGCCGATGCTGGGTGCCGACTTGGCCGGCCAGGTCAGCACGGACGACACCTACGTCGTGGAACCCGAAGGATCGCACCGGTTCACGGTGGCTGCCATCGATCTGGGTATCAAGACCAACACTCCACGTAACTTCGCCCGGCGCGGAGTGCGCACCCGCGTGCTGCCCTCGTCGGTGACCTTCGAGCAGATTGCCGAGCTGCAGCCCGACGGTGTGTTCCTGTCCAACGGACCCGGGGACCCGGCCACCGCCGACGATATCGTCGAGGTGACCCGCGAAGTCCTGAGCGCCGGCATCCCGTTGTTCGGCATCTGTTTCGGCAACCAGATTCTCGGGCGCGCGCTGGGCCTGTCCACCTACAAGATGGTGTTCGGCCACCGGGGCATCAACATCCCGGTGATGGACCACGCGACCGGACGCGTCGCTGTCACCGCGCAGAACCACGGCTTCGCACTGGAGGGTGAGGCGGGTCAGCGTTTCGACACGCCGTTCGGGGCGGCGGTGGTCAGTCACACCTGCGCCAACGACGGTGTGGTGGAAGGCGTCAAACTCACTGACGGACGGGCTTTTTCGGTGCAATACCACCCGGAGGCCGCGGCCGGCCCGCATGACGCGGAGTACTTGTTCGACCAATTCGTCGACCTGATGACGGGGGAGAGCGGGTAATGCCACGACGGACTGACCTCAAGCACGTTCTGGTGATCGGCTCCGGGCCGATCGTGATCGGACAGGCCTGCGAATTCGACTACTCGGGCACCCAGGCCTGCCGCGTACTGCGTGCCGAAGGCCTCCAGGTCACCCTGGTCAACTCCAACCCGGCCACCATCATGACCGACCCCGAATACGCCGACCACACCTACGTCGAGCCCATCACCGCCGCATTCGTGGAGAAGGTCATCGCCCAGCAGGCCGAGCGGGGCAACAAGATCGACGCGCTGCTGGCCACCCTCGGCGGTCAGACCGCGCTGAACACCGCCGTCGCGTTGTACGAGAACGGCGCGCTGCAGCGCCACGGCGTCGAGCTGATCGGCGCCGACTTCGACGCCATCCAGCGCGGCGAGGACCGGCAGATGTTCAAGGACATCGTCGCCAAGGTCGGCGGCGAATCAGCCCGCAGCCGGGTGTGTTTCACCATGGACGAAGTCCGCGAGACGGTCGGTGAGCTCGGCCTGCCGGTGGTGGTGCGGCCGTCGTTCACCATGGGCGGTCTGGGCTCGGGCCTGGCGCACACCGCCGAAGAAGTCGACCGGATGGCCGGCGCGGGGCTGGCCGCGTCCCCGAGCGCCAACGTGCTGATCGAGGAATCGATCTACGGCTGGAAGGAATTCGAGCTCGAGCTGATGCGCGACGGCAAGGACAACGTCGTGGTGGTGTGCTCGATCGAGAACGTCGACCCGATGGGCGTGCACACCGGCGACTCGGTCACGGTGGCACCGGCGATGACGCTGACCGACCGGGAATACCAGCGGATGCGGGATCTGGGTATCGCCATCCTGCGCGAGGTCGGCGTCGACACCGGCGGCTGCAACATCCAGTTCGCGGTCGACCCGCGCGACGGCCGGCTGATCGTCATCGAGATGAACCCGCGGGTGTCGCGGTCAAGTGCGTTGGCCTCCAAGGCCACCGGCTTCCCGATCGCCAAGATCGCCGCGAAACTGGCCGTCGGCTACACCCTCGACGAGATCCTCAACGACATCACCAAGGAAACCCCGGCCTGCTTCGAACCCACCCTGGACTATGTGGTGGTCAAGGCGCCGCGGTTCGCGTTCGAGAAATTCCCCGGCGCCGACCCCACGCTGACCACCACCATGAAATCGGTCGGTGAGGCAATGTCGTTGGGCCGCAAC
This sequence comes from uncultured Actinomycetota bacterium, assembly GCA_963815995.1. Classification (GTDB taxonomy): domain Bacteria; phylum Actinomycetota; class Actinomycetes; order Mycobacteriales; family Mycobacteriaceae; genus Mycobacterium. The sequence continues at coordinate 1,888,644 of CAWFIR010000010.1, read as the reverse complement.
TTCATCGAGGCGCTCGGCAAGGTCATGCGGTCGCTGGAGACCAGCCGCGCCGGCTTCTGGACGGCGCCGGACACCGACGGCACCGCCGAAGATGCCCTGGAGCGGCTGCGGACACCCACCGAGGGGCGGCTCTACGACGTCGAACTGGCGCTGCGCCTGGGCGCATCGGTGGACCGGGTTGCCGAAGCCTCCGGCATCGACCCGTGGTTCGTTGCCCAGGTCGCCGAGCTGTTGGTGCTACGGCAAGAAGTCAGCGACGCCGCGGTGCTCGACGCCGACCTGCTGCGCAGGTGTAAACACAGCGGGTTGTCGGATCGCCAAATCGCGGCGCTGCGACCGGAATTGGCCGGCGAGGACGGGGTGCGATCGCTGCGGCGGCGGCTCGGCATCCACCCGGTGTACAAGACCGTGGACACCTGTGCCGCCGAGTTCGAGGCCAAGACGCCGTACCACTACAGCAGCTACGAGCTCGATCCCGCCGCTGAGAGCGAGGTGGCTCCGCAGACCGAACGGCCCAAGGTGCTGATCCTGGGTTCGGGACCCAACCGGATCGGGCAGGGCATCGAATTCGACTACAGCTGCGTGCATGCCGCAACGACGCTGTCACAGGCGGGTTTTGAGACCGTCATGGTCAACTGCAACCCCGAGACGGTGTCCACCGACTACGACACTGCCGACCGGCTCTACTTCGAGCCGCTGACGTTCGAGGACGTCCTGGAGGTCTTCCACGCCGAGGAGCGATCCGGCGACGGCGGCCCGGGCGTGGTGGGAGTCATCGTGCAGCTCGGCGGACAAACCCCGCTGGGGCTGGCGCAGCGCCTCGCCGACGAAGGTGTGCCGATCGTCGGCACCTCGCCGGAAGCCATCGATCTGGCCGAGGACCGCGGCGCGTTCGGCGACCTGCTGTCGGCGGCGGGCCTGCCGGCTCCCCGCTACGGCATGGCGACGACGTTCGCGCAGGCCCGGCGGATCGCCGCCGACATCGGCTATCCGGTCCTGGTTCGGCCGTCGTACGTGCTCGGCGGGCGCGGCATGGAGATCGTCTACGACGACGAAACGCTGCAGGGTTACATCGCCCGTGCCACCGAGCTGTCGCCCGAACATCCGGTACTGGTGGATCGCTTCCTGGAGGACGCGATCGAGATCGACGTCGACGCACTCTGCGACGGCGACGAGGTCTACATCGGCGGCATCATGGAGCACATCGAGGAGGCCGGGATTCACTCCGGCGACTCGGCGTGTGCACTGCCGCCGGTGACCCTGGGCCGCAGCGACATCGAGAAGGTGCGCACAGCGACCGAGGCGATCGCACACGGTATCGGCGTGATCGGGCTGCTCAATGTGCAGTACGCGTTGAAGGACGACGTGCTCTACGTGCTGGAGGCCAACCCGCGCGCCAGTCGCACCGTGCCATTCGTCTCCAAGGCCACCGCCATCCCGCTGGCCAAGGCGTGCGCCCGGATCATGCTGGGCGCCAAGATCTCTCAGCTTCGTGGCGAAGGACTACTAGCGGCGACCGGCGACGGTGGCAACGCCGCGCCGAACGCGCCGATCGCCGTCAAGGAAGCTGTGCTGCCGTTTCACCGGTTCCGTCGCGCCGACGGTTCGGGTGTGGACTCCTTGCTGGGCCCGGAGATGAAATCGACCGGCGAGGTGATGGGCATCGACCGCGACTTCGGCAGCGCGTTCGCCAAAAGCCAGACCGCGGCCTACGGATCGCTGCCGACCTCGGGGACGGTGTTCGTGTCGGTTGCCAACCGGGACAAGCGATCGCTGGTGTTTCCGGTGAAGCGGTTGGCTGATCTCGGCTTCCGGGTGCTGGCCACCGAAGGAACCGCGGAGATGCTGCGCCGCAACGGTATTCCGTGCGACGAGGTCCGCAAACACTTCGAAGAGGCGCAGCCGGGCCGTCCTTCGATGTCGGCGGTCGACGCGATTCGGGCCGGCGAGGTCGACATGGTGTTCAACACGCCCTACGGAAACTCGGGCCCACGCATCGACGGTTACGAGATCCGCTCGGCTGCAGTCGGAGTGAACATTCCCTGCGTCACGACGGTCCAGGGGGCCTCGGCCGCCGTGCAGGGCATCGAAGCCGGAATTCGCGGCGACATCGGGGTCCGCTCGCTGCAAGAGCTGCACAGCGCGCTGAACAACGGCGGCGAATAGCGATGCCCGGGTTCGGCGCCCGGCTGGCCGACGCGACATCCCGCCGCGGGCCACTGTGTCTGGGCATCGATCCGCATCCCGAACTCTTGCGGGCATGGGATCTGCCGGTGAGTCCTGATGGCCTTGCGGCGTTCTGCGAGATCTGCGTGGCGGCCTATGCCGACTTCGCCGTCGTCAAACCTCAGGTCGCATTTTTCGAAAGCTACGGCGCGGCGGGGTATGCGGTGCTGGAGCGGACGATGGCCGCGTTGCGCGACGCCGGTGTGCTGGTGCTGGCCGACGCCAAGCGCGGGGACATCGGTTCGACGATGGCGGCCTATGCGGCGGCCTGGACGGCTGACTCGCCGCTGGCTGCCGACGCGGTAACCGCTTCGCCGTATCTGGGTTTCGGCTCGCTGCAGCCGCTGCTGGACAGTGCTGCGGCACACGGTCGCGGGGTGTTCGTGCTGGCGGCGACGTCCAATCCGGAGGGCGCCAGCGTGCAGCGCGCCGACGCCGGCGGCCGTTCGGTGGCCCAATCGATCGTCGACCAGGCCGCAGCGGCCAACCGTGCGATGGGCCCCGGCGCCGGTTCGGTGGGCGTCGTGGTCGGCGCCACGGTGACCGAGGTGCCCGACGTCAGCCAGCTCGGCGGACCGGTGCTAGTGCCCGGCGTCGGCTTCCAGGGTGGTCGGCCCGATGCGCTGAGCGGCCTGGGCGGGGCCGTTCCGGGGCAGCTGCTGCCCGCGGTGTCGCGCGACGTGCTGCGGGCCGGGCCGGACGTTGCAGCGGTGCGCGAAGCCGGGGAGCGGATGCGCGACGCGGTCACGTATCTGGCCGGCTGAGCCGTTTTCCCACTTCCGAGGCCGGCTACGACACGGCGTCGTTCACTGTCGGGCCGGACGTGCCGTTTGCCGCGACACGCGCGACACGCCGCAACATTCCTGACCGGCGACAGATTCGGCTTTTCGGGGGTTCCGAGGGGGTCGGGCCACGGTTTTTCCGACGGCTAATCGAGAGCGGTGCACTCGGCAAAAGGCCAGGTAGGGCACATTTAGCGGCCGCGAAACCGGCCGATCGGTGGCAGCGAAGACCCCGTTGACGGCCACCGTCCAGGGCGTCCCGGACGGTCCGTTCTCGATGCCACAAGCTGCGTTTTTGTAGCTTCAACCAGGGGGGCGGGTTAGATTTCGTCTGCAGGCGTGGGTACGGTCGTCACCGCTGGCTGGACCTACCCGGCCGATACAAACAAAGATTGATAGCTGTTGATCATTAATACGGAGGAATCGTGGCCCTTCCCCAGTTGACCGACGAGCAGCGCGCGGCAGCGTTGCAGAAGGCTGCCGCCGCACGCCGTGCGCGAGCCGAGCTCAAAGACCGGCTGAAGCGCGGCGGCACCAATCTCCAGCAGGTGCTCAAGGATGCCGAGACCAACGAGGTCTTGGGCAAGATGAAGGTTTCCGCGTTGCTCGAGGCGTTGCCGAAGGTGGGCAAGGTCAAGGCGCAGGAAATCATGACCGAGCTGGAGATCGCCCCGACGCGCCGTCTGCGCGGCCTCGGCGACCGTCAGCGCAAGGCTCTGCTGGAAAAGTTCGACTTCGCCTAAGTCCGGCGACGATGCAGGCCGCAGGGCCTGAGGGAGAGCCGGGCGGTAAGCCCGGCATCTTCCAGGAGAGTCGTTGAACACCGACGGGGGACCGGACGGCAGTCGTGCGGTCACTACAGGACGCGTGGTTGTGCTGTCCGGTCCATCCGCGGTAGGTAAGTCGACGCTGGTCCGCTGCTTGCGTAAGCGGGTGCCGGATCTGCGTTTCAGCGTCTCGGCGACCACCAGAGCACCCCGGCCCGGCGAAGTCGACGGCGTCGACTACCACTTTGTGACGCCCGCCCGCTTTCAGCAACTGATCGACGATGGTGCCCTGCTGGAATGGGCGGAAATTCACGGCGGCCTGCACCGATCGGGCACCTTGGCCGGACCGGTCCGCGATGCCGTCACCGCCGGGCACCCGGTACTCATCGAGGTCGATCTGGCCGGCGCCCGCGCCGTCAAACACGCGATGCCCGAGGCGCTCACGGTGTTTCTGGCCCCGCCGAACTGGGAGGCGTTGGAGGCCCGCCTGGTCGGTCGCGGGACCGAAACGCCCGAGGTGATCGAGCGCCGGTTGACCACCGCACGCGCGGAATTAGCGGCTCAGGACGACTTCGACGAGGTCGTGGTGAACCGGCAATTGGAAACTGCGTGCTCAGAATTGGTATCCTTGCTGGTGGGCACTGGGCCGGACACGGCGTGACCCGCATTCAGACTCGATTCAGCTTTAGTCGCACACCGATTTAGCGCCAGGAGAATATTTACGTGAGTAATTCACAGACCGATGCTTCGCTAGCCGCCGTCCCCGAACAGTTCGACCAATCGGCGGGTGGGATCGGTGCCTACGACACGCCGCTGGGCATCACCAACCCGCCCATCGACGAGTTGCTCGCACGGGTGTCCAGCAAGTACGCCCTGGTGATCTACGCGGCCAAGCGTGCCCGTCAGATCAACGACTACTACAACCAGCTCGGCGAGGGCATCCTCGAATACGTCGGCCCGCTGGTCGAGCCGGGGTTGCAGGAAAAGCCGCTGTCGATCGCGATGCGCGAGATCCACGGCGACCTGCTTGAGCACACCGAAGGCGAGTAGCGGAATCGAGGCGTGCTTGCGATGAGCCTCTCGGATGAGAAGCGGACGGACCGTAAGCGGGTCGTCGTCGGCGTCGCCGGAGGTATCGCCGCGTACAAAGCCGCCACCGTCGTTCGTCAACTCACCGAGGCCGGCCATTCGGTCCGCGTCATCCCCACCGAATCCGCGCTGCGATTCGTCGGGGCCGCCACCTTCGAAGCACTGTCCGGCGAACCAGTCCAGACCGGGGTATTCGAGGATGTTCCGCGGGTGCCGCACGTCGCCATCGGCCAGGCTGCCGATCTGGTCGTCGTCGCGCCCGCCACCGCCGACCTGTTGGCGCGTGCCGCACATGGCCGCGCCGACGACCTGCTGACCGCGACGCTGCTCACTGCCCGATGTCCAGTGCTGTTCGCTCCGGCGATGCACACCGAGATGTGGCAGCACCCTGCGACCGTCGACAACGTGCAGACGCTGCGCCGCCGCGGTGCTGTGGTGCTCGAACCGGCCTCTGGACGGCTCACTGGGGAGGACAGCGGCGCGGGCCGGCTGCCGGAGGCCGAGGAGATCACCACGTTCGCCCAGCTGCTGCTGGAACGGCAGGACGCGATGCCCTACGACCTGGCCGGCGTCAAAATGCTGGTGACCGCGGGTGGCACCCGCGAGCCGCTCGACCCGGTCCGCTTCATCGGCAACCGCAGCTCGGGCAAGCAGGGCTACGCGCTGGCGCGGGTCGCCGCCCAGCGCGGCGCCGAAGTAACCCTGATCGCCGGGCACACCGCCGGCCTGATCGACCCGGCGGGCGTCGAGGTCGTGCACGTCAGCTCGGCCCAACAACTCCGCGACGCGGTGTCCAAGCATGCTCCCGACGTGCACGTGCTGGCGATGGCGGCGGCCGTCGCCGACTTCCGGCCGGCGCACGTTGCGACCGCGAAGATCAAAAAAGGCGCCGAGGAGCCGCAGTCCATCGACCTCGTCCGCAACGACGACGTGCTGGCCGCGGCCGTGCAGGCCCGCGCTGCCGGGCAGCTGCCCAACATGCGGGGGATCGTCGGCTTCGCCGCCGAAACCGGCGACGCGAATGGTGACGTGCTGTTTCATGCCCGGGCGAAGTTGCAGCGCAAGGGATGTGACCTGCTGGTGGTCAACGCCGTCGGCGACGGTAAAGCCTTCGAGGTCGACCACAACGACGGGTGGCTGCTGGCCGCCGACGGCACCGAGTCAGCGCTGCAGCCCGGCTCGAAGACTGTGATGGCCAGCCGTATCGTGGACGCGATCGTCACGTTCTTGCAGAGGGGCGCTGGGCACGCCACCTAGCCTCCCTGCTCCGTAGACCGGCCGGTAACATTTACCAGCCGACAGATATGGTTTGTCTAACTAACATTTTTCAACATGGACTTAGAAGGGTGAGGGTGTGAGCGAAAACGGTCGTTTGTTCACCAGCGAATCGGTGACCGAGGGGCATCCGGACAAGATCTGTGACGCGATCAGCGACTCGGTGCTCGACGCGCTGCTGGCGGGGGACCCTCGCTCACGTGTCGCCGTCGAGACACTGGTGACCACCGGGCAGGTTCACGTGGTCGGTGAGGTGACGACGTCAGCCAAGGAAGCCTTCGCCGACATCACCAACACCGTTCGTGAGCGCATCCTCGACATCGGCTACGACCACTCGGACAAGGGTTTCGACGGGGCGACATGCGGCGTCAACATCGGCATCGGCCGTCAGTCGCCCGACATCGCTCAGGGTGTCGACACCGCGCACGAGACGCGCGTCGAGGGCGCCGCGGACCCGCTGGACTCCCAGGGTGCCGGCGACCAGGGCCTGATGTTCGGCTACGCCATCAACGACACTCCTGAGTTGATGCCGCTGCCGATCGCACTGGCCCACCGGCTGGCGCGTCGGCTGACCGAGGTACGCAAGAACGGCACGCTGCCCTACCTGCGCCCGGACGGCAAGACCCAGGTCACCATCGAGTACGAGGACGATGTCCCGACCCGACTCGACACCGTGGTGGTGTCTACCCAGCACGCCGACGGCATCGACCTCGAGAAGACGCTGGATCCCGACATCCGCAAGCACGTGCTCGAGACCGTCCTCAAGGAACTCGCCCACGAGACGCTGGACTCCTCGTCGACGCGGGTGCTGGTCAACCCGACCGGGAAGTTCGTCGTCGGCGGGCCGATGGGTGACGCCGGCCTGACCGGCCGCAAGATCATCGTCGACACCTACGGCGGCTGGGCCCGCCACGGCGGCGGCGCCTTCTCCGGCAAGGATCCGTCCAAGGTGGACCGGTCGGCCGCGTACGCGATGCGCTGGGTGGCCAAGAACATCGTCGCCGCCGGCCTGTGCGAGCGGGTTGAGGTTCAGGTGGCCTATGCGATCGGCAAGGCCGCCCCGGTCGGCCTGTTCATCGAGACGTTCGGCACCGCGATCGTCGACCCGGTCAAGATCGAGAAGATCGTGCCCGAGGTGTTCGACCTGCGTCCCGGGGCGATCGTGCGTGACTTGGACCTGTTGCGTCCGATCTACGCGCAGACGGCCGCGTACGGCCACTTCGGCCGCACCGACATCGACCTCCCGTGGGAGCGTCTCGACAAGGTCGACGACCTCAAGCGCGCAATCTAGCTCTGCCGCCGTCTCGAGTGTGACGCTGCAGTCACGTTCGACCTATTGCGTGACTGCAACGTCACGCTCGGCGGACCCGAACGCGGGCCCTAGCCGGTGAATTGGTAGTCGTCCAGATCGAAGCGGCGGCTGCGCCAGTACACCTCGAAGGTGGTCGCGGGTCGTAGCGCCACGTCGCCGTTCTTGTCGAAGTAGTAGCTGTTGGCCGTCCGGCAGCTGTCCTGCCAGAACACCTGGCGGTGTCGACGGCTCATCTGTTCTTCGAAGTAGCGGGCGTTGGCTTCTTCGCTGATCTCGACCCGGGTGGCGCCGTGCTGACGGGCCCGCTTCATGCAGCGCACCATGTGGTGGGTCTGCGCCTCGATCAACGCGAAGTACGAGGACCCGACGTAGCCGTAGGGCCCCATCGTGCTGAAGAAATTAGGAAATCCAGGAATGGTGGTTCCCTCGTAGGCTTGCGCCCGGTTCTCTTCCCAGAACCGGGCCAGCCGCCGGCCGCCGCTCCCGGTGACCGCAAAGGTCGGCGTGGTGTCGGCGTCGAACACGTGGAAACCGGTGGCCAGCACCAGCACGTCGATCTCGTGGTCGGTGCCGTCTGTGGTGGCCACCGCAGACGGCGTGATCTTGTCGATCGGCTGGGTCACCAGTCGGACGTTGTCGCGGTTGTAAGTCGACAGATAGCTGTTGTGGAAACCGGGCCGCTTGCAGCCGATCGCGTACTGCGGGGTCAGCTGCTGACGCACCGCCGGGTCGCGCACCTTCCGCCGCAGATAAGCGCGGCCGAGTGACTCCATCCACCGGGCCAGCGGGTACACGGTGAAGTATTGGGCCGGCAGCGGGAAGGTCACCTCGACGTAGGTCTGGGTGATCAGCCGCTGCAGAGTCTTGGCGCCGGGCAGCCGTAGCCCCCAGTGCGCCGGCCTAGGCAGCGGCACGTCGAACTTTGGAAAGCACCAGATCGGTGTGCGCTGAAATACCGTGAGCTCTTTGACAATTGGCGCGATCTGGGGGATCAGTTGTACCGCCGACGCGCCGGTGCCGATCACGGCGACCCGTTTACCGGTCAGGTCGAGGCTGTGGTCCCAGCGGGCGGTGTGCACGGTGGCGCCGCCGAAGGAGTCGACGCCGTCGATGTCGGGCGGCTTGGGCACGGTGAGCACACCGCTGGCGTTGAACAGGAACCGAGCGGTGACTTCTCCGCCCGGATCGAGCTGGATCCGCCACAGCGACCGCTCGTCGTCGAACTCGGCGGCGACAACTGTGGTCTTGAACCGGATTTTCGGCCGGATCCCGTACTTGTCGGTGCAATGTTCGGCGTAGGCCTTCAGTTCGCCGCCGCGCGCGTAGGTCCGCGACCAGTCGGGCCGCTGCTCGAACGAGTACTGGTACGACGCCGACGGAATGTCCACCGCGATACCGGGATAGGTGTTCCAGTACCAGGTTCCGCCGACCTCGTCGCCGGCCTCGACGACGAGGTAGTCGCCGAATCCCTCTTGGTCGAGCTTGATCGCGGCGCCGATGCCGGAGAACCCCGCGCCAACGATCAGACAGTGGTAATCGGGCCGATCGCCGTTCACTGGTACCTCCCTCGCGGGCCGCTACAGCCGGTTAGTCGATACCGACGGTACCGGGTGCCGAGGATGGCCGATTAATGCAGTGCCGATTTGAGGGCGGCAAGACCGCGGTTGGTTGCTTCGGCAGCGGCCGGGACGATCAGCGCGAAGCTGACGTACCCGTGGACCAGGGTGGATTCGTTGCTCAACTCGGCGGGCACCCCGGCGTCGTTGAGCAGCCCCGCGTAGAGGGCTGCGTCGTCGCGCAGCGGATCGTGTTCTGCGCTGCCGATGAAGGCTGGGGCCAACCCGGAGAAGTCCTGGGCGTTGGACGGTGCGATGAAGGTCGGCAGGGCTTTTGCGTCGGTGATGTCGATGCCGGGGATGTACCACTGCAGAAAGGCGTCGATGACGTCGCCGTCCAGGATCGGTGCGTTGGCGTTCTCGGTGAACGACGGCAACGACAGGTCTGCGGTGATGGTCGGATACCAGAGCAGCTGAAACGCCAGCCGGGGTCCGTCCTCGTCGCGGGCGCGTAGTGCCGTCACCGCGGCCAGGTTCCCGCCGGCCGAGTCGCCTGCGACGGCAATCCGGTGTGGGTCGCCGCCAAGTTCGGCGGCGTGCTGGGCAACCCATTGCAGCGCGGCCCAGCAGTCGTCCACGCCGGCGGGGAACGGGTGCTCCGGGGCGAGGCGGTAGTCGACGGACACCACGATGGCCTCCGCGCCGACGGCGTGCGCGCGGGCCACCGGGTCGTGAGTGTCGAGGTCGCCGAGGGCGAAACCTCCGCCGTGGTAGAAGACGACGATCGGCAGGTTGGCGGGCTCAGCCGACGGCCAGTAGATGCGGACCGGGATGTCGGTGACGTCACCGTGCCCGACGACGTGATTCTCGATACGCAGATCCGGCAGCATCTCCGGGGGTGCCTGCAGTTGCTTCAGCTTCGCCCGTGCGGCCTCGACGCCGTCGGAGGCCTTGAAGGTCATCGGGATCGCGTCGACCAGTGCCTTCAGTGTCGGGTCGATCTGTGGTCGGGCGATGGTCGGCTCTGTCATGGGCCCACCTTACAAATCGCTAATGCAGCGCCGCGCGTAGTGCAGCCAGCCCGCGCTCCAACGCATCGGTGGCTGCGGGGACCACTCCGGCATAGCCGAGGTACCCATGCACCATCGTCTCGGCGTTATGCACCTCGACGGGAACACCGGCGGCGGCGAGCAACTCCCCGTAGCGAGCCCCGTCGTCGCGCAGCGGATCGTGGCCGGCGACGCCGATGTAGGCGGCGGGCAGATCGGCCAGGTTCGCCGCCCGGCCCGGTGCCATCCCGGGCGGGGGATTGAACAGGTCGATCTCGCCCGCGTAGTACCGGCTGAACGCGGCGACGGCTGCGCTGTCCAGGACGGGTGCGCCGGCGTTTTCGGTGAACGAAGGCAGCGACGAATCCCACAGTGTCGCCGGATACCACAACAGCTGGAACAGGATTGGCGGCCCGTCGTTGTCGCGTGACCGCTGCGCGATCACCGCGGAGATGTTGCCGCCCGCGGAATCTCCGGCCACCGCAAGCCGACTCGCGTCGGCGCCGATCTCGCTGCCGTGTCCGGCGACCCATTGCACGGCGGTCCAGGCGTCGTCGATCGCCGCCGGGTAGGGATGCTCGGGGGCCAACCGGTACTCGACCGACACCACCACCGCCGAGGCGCCGACTGCGTGCTGACGGCAGGTGCCGTCGTGGGTGTCGAGGTCGCCGACGACGAATCCGCCGCCGTGGAAGAAGACGACCACCGGCGGCGCGGCGTCATCGCTTGGCGGCCAGTAGATCCGGATGTTGAGCGGTCCGTCCGGCCCGTCGATCGCCTGGTCCTCCACCCGTAGCTCGGGATGAAAGCTGCGCCGCGGAAGATCCCGCAGTTGCCGGCGAGCCGCGTCGACCCCGTCGTCGGCCGATAACCGGAACGGAACGGCGTCCAGTACCTTCTGCAGGATGGGATCGATGGCGGAGCCGGAGTCGTCGACGCTGGGCATGCAGACACCGTACGCACCGCGGGTGATGGCGGGTGCCTGGGTGGCCGCCGGCTGGGCGGGTATCGCCTACGGGGCGTTTCTGACTATTACGGCGCTGCGTTTGCCGCCCGGCGCGGAGCTGACCGGCCAGTGGTTTGCCCAGCCGGCGTTCAAGGCGTCGATGGCGCTGTTGCTGGCGTTGGCGGCCGCCGCGCATCCGGTTGTCCGCGAGCGGCGCTGGCTGATGCTGGCGCTGGTGTTCTCGGCGATCGGCGACGCGCTGCTGGCCGTTCCGTGGTGGGCGCCGTCTTTTGTATTCGGACTGGCCTCATTTCTGTTGGCGCACTTGTGCTTTCTCGGTGCGCTGCTGCCTCTGGCGCGAGAGTCGCGGCAGTCGGGTCGGTCGCGGACCCGTTGGATCGCCGTGGGGTTGATGTGCGCGGCGTGTATCGGGCTGCTGGCGTGGTTCTGGCCGCAGCTGGGTCGCGACGGTCTGACCCTTCCGGTGACGGTGTACATGGTCGTGCTGGCAGCGATGGTGTGTGCGGCGCTGCTGGCACGGCTGCCCACGCTGTGGACGGCGGTCGGCGCGGTGTGCTTCGCGGGCTCGGACGCGATGATCGGCATCGGCCGATTCGTGCTGGGCAGTGAGGCGTTGGCAGTGCCCATCTGGTGGGCGTACGCGGGCGCACAGGTCCTGATCACGGCGGGCTTCTTCTTCGGTCGGGTGTCGACCGTCTCTGCTACACCTGGCGAGTGACCCCGCGGACCCGGCAGCCCGCTGCATTCGAGCCGATCGCTCGGGTGCTGCCGATGTTGTCGGTGCCGCACCTGGACCGCGAATTCGACTACCTGGTGTCCGAGGAGCAATCCGACGACGCCCAGCCCGGTGTGCGGGTGCGGCTGCGGTTCCACGGCCGACTGGTGGACGGGTTCATCCTGGAGCGCCGCACCGAGACCGATCACGTCGGCAAGCTGGCCTGGCTGGACCGCGTGGTGTCCGCGGAGGCGGTGCTCACCCCGGAGATCCGTCGGCTGGTCGACGCCGTCGCCGCGCGCTACGCCGGCACCCGCGCCGACGTGCTACGGCTGGCCGTCCCGCCCCGGCACGCCAAGGTGGAGCGTGAAAACCAAACGGCGCCAGAGCTTTCCGCTGTATCTGCCGTCGACCGAACGGGGTGGGAGGCCTATGGCAGCGGCGGGCAATTCCTGACCGCGCTGGCGGAGTCGCGGGCCGCCCGCGCGGTGTGGCAGGCGCTACCCGGCGACCTGTGGGCCGATCGATTCGCCGAGGCCGCCGCGCAGAGCGTGCAGACCGGGCGCGCGGTCTTGGCTGTCGTGCCGGATCAGCGGGACGTGGACACGCTGTTTCGGGCCGCGACGGCGTTGCTCGACGAAACAGGTGTGGTGGCGTTGTCGGCGGGCTTGGGTCCGGCCGCGCGCTACCGGCGCTGGCTGGCCGCGCTGCGGGGCAGCGCACGGCTGGTGATCGGCACCCGCAGCGCGGTGTTCGCGCCGATCAGCGACCTGGGCCTGGTCATGGTGTGGGACGACGGCGACGACACGCTGGCCGAGCCGCGGGCCCCGTACCCGCATGCGCGCGAGGTGGCGATGCTGCGTGCCCACCAGATGCGTTGCGCCGCGCTGATCGGGGGATACGCCCGTACCGCCGAAGCTCATGCGCTGGTGCGCAGCGGCTGGGCGCACGACCTGGTCGCGACGCGGCCGGTGGTGCGCGCCCGCTCGCCGCGGGTGGTGGCCCTCGAAGACGGTGGGTACGCCGAAGAGCGCGATCCGGCGGCGCGCACCGCACGGTTGCCGTCGGTGGCGCTGCGCGCCGCCCGCTCGGCTTTGCAGGCCGCGGCGCCGGTGCTGGTGCAGGTGCCGCGGCGCGGCTACGTCCCGTCGCTGGCCTGCGCACGGTGCCGGGCGATCGCCCGCTGCCGGCAATGCACCGGCCCGCTGTCGTTGGATGACCGCGATGGCACGGCCCCGGTATGCCGTTGGTGTGGCCGGGCCGACGCCGCGCTGCGCTGCGGCCGCTGCGGGTCGGACGCGGTGCGCGCCGTCGTGGTGGGTGCCCGGCGCACCGCCGAAGAACTGGGCCGCGCTTTTCCCGGTACGACGGTGATCACCTCGGCAGGCGAAGCGATGGTGGCCGAAGTCGGCGATCATCCGGCTGTGGTGGTGGCCACGCCCGGTGCCGAACCCCGCGCGGTCGGCGGCTACGGGGCGGCACTGCTGCTCGACAGCTGGGCGCTACTCGGGCGTCAGGATCTCCGCGCGGCCGAGGACACCCTGCGGCGGTGGATGGCTGCCGCGGCGTTGGTGCGGCCCCGCGACAACGGTGGGGTAGTGGTGGTCGTCGCCGAATCATCCATTCCCACAGTGCAATCGCTGATCCGCTGGGATCCGGTCGGCCATGCGGAGGCAGAGTTGGCCGCGCGCACCGAAGTCGCGTTACCGCCGAGTGTGCACATGGCCGCCCTCGACGGTCCGGGCGAGGCGGTGACGGCGTTGCTCGAGGAAATCCGGTTGCCGGACAGCGCCGAGCTGCTTGGACCGGTGCCGTTGCCCACGGGTGCGCGGAGGCCGCCGGGGATCGCGCGCCGAGGTGCCGGTGAGCCGGATGCTGGTGCGGGTGCGCCGCGAGCAGGGCCTGGCGTTGGCGGCTGAGTTGCGCCGCGGGGTCGCCGTGGTCAGCGCCCGGCAAGTTCACGAGCCGGTCCGGGTGCAGATCGACCCGCTGCAGATCGGCTAGTCGACGGCTCTCGTTACTCGGCCGCGCAGCGTGTGTCGGTGAGCGAAGTCCGGGTATTCCATGCGACGATGCGACTACTGGCCGAGCGCCAACGACGCCCACCGGTCTTTCTTTCCCGTGTCGAGGGAGGTCAGATATGGCAACGATCGCAGACACCACACGAATCGGGCGCTGCCTTGTTTTTGTGCGCGATCACCTCAACCAGGCCCGCGCCGCCGGCGACGAGATCCGGGCCATGCAGTGGCACGCGGTGATGGACGAGTTCATCGACGCGTGGCCCCGGTCGGCGTGATCATCGATCCCGTCCATTGCACCGAGATCGGCTGCGCCTGTCCCGGGAATCGCTGGTGGACCGGCTGGATCGGACCCCGTGAAATCCATGTCGTACCCATCGACGATCTGCAGCCACATCGCGTCGAGGAATGCGGCTGCGACCCACAGATCACGCTGCATGTCGCAGGCGACGGATTCGCGTCGTGGCGGGTGATCCACGACAGCTTCGATCGCCGCGAACTCGGTGAGCAAGCGGGCTAGTGCCGGGCTGCTTCTTGGACGAGCTGGACGCGCGAGGTCAGGCCCAGTTTGGTGTAGACGTGGGTGAGGTGGGTTTGCACGGTGCGCGGTGAGATGAAAAGCCTTGTCGCGATATCGCTGTTGGTCAGCCCTTCGCTAACGAGACGCACGACGTCAAGCTCGGTAGGTGTGAGCGAACCCCAGCCGCTGGCTGGTCGCTTGCGTTGGCCGCGGCCTCGCTGCGCGTAGGCGATCGCTTCCTCGGTGGACAAAGCCACACCCTCGGCCCACGCGGTGTCAAAGTCGTTCTCGCCCATTGCATTTCGCAGCGCCGCTACCGAGGTTTCGCAGCCGGCGTCGTAAATCTTGAAGCGGACCGCCCACATGCGCTGCCGGATGGAGTGTGCGGCACCGAAGAGGCGGGCGGCTTCGCGGTGACTGCCGGCATCGCCTGCGAGAGCAGCGAGGCACTCCAGAGTGTCGGGGATGAACAGGTACGCCTCGACATCGACGGCACACGCGAGCGCGTCGTGGGCATCCCGCTCGGCCTGCTCTGGCTCACCCTGCGCGATCGCCACACGGGCGCGAACAGTCAGCGCATCCGACAGGAACATGCCCGCCGTTGCAGACACGGCATCGTCGGCGAAACGGCGGGCATCGACCAGATCCCCGCCCGCGAGCGCGGCCTCTGCTTCAAACCGGCAACGCACACCCGCGACCCGGGGCAGAGCACTCAAATGCCGCCAGGCCGCTAGCGCGTCCAGCGCCGTCGCAACATCCCCGGCGGCCAGCGCCGCGGCAGCCGACGCTGAGTAGGCGACGCTCGCGTGGTGCTCGCTGACCTCGGATGCGGCTTCGATGGCCGCGTCGGCGGCGCCGCGGGCCGCGTCCGCCTCACCCTGGTATGCCAACGCGAGGGCCTGAAACATCAGACTGTCCGCCTCCACGAGCAAATCGTGACTAGCGTTGGCCTCGGCCGCCAGCTCCGCGAATTGTGCGGCGACACCGGGCAGATCACCCTGATAGACCTGCGCCACGGCGAGGCACCAGCGGCACACGCGCGCGTTCAGCTGGTGGCCGATCGCAACCGAGAGCTCGCGTCCTTCTTGACCGGCCGCGCGCCCCGTGATCGGGTCACCCGCCGCGAGCGCCGCCGCGGCCTGATAGGCGAGGGCCTCGCTGAGCCTCCAACGATCGCCATTCGCCCGGGCGAGTTCGATTGCCTCGGCGAAGTACGCCCGAGCCACCTCGGGATTGTTGAAGGCGGCGAAGTAGCCGCACGCGGTCAGCGCCGCGGCGAGCAGGGCCGGGTCATCGACCTCGCGCGCGATCGCCATGGCCTGCTGAGCATGGTCGACGCTGTCGGCGACGCCCATTGCGGCGGCGAGCAGGGCCCTGTCGGCTAAAGCCCGCGCCCGCTCCGCGGACGTTAGCCCAGGCTGGTGAGCGTCGAGGTCGGCCAGGGCGGTGTCGAACCAGGCCAGCCCTTCCCGGCGGCGTCCCCGCGCTTGCCACAGCGGCTGCAGCGAGGACGTCAGCGCCAGAGCCAGCCGGGCATCGGAGTTTTCCCGGCTCCACCCGAACGCGGCGCGCAGGTTGTCGATTTCGGTGTCGGACTGCTCAAGACGCTGCTCATAATCACTGCCTGCCGGCGCGTCGAGCAGCGCGGCGATCGCCGTGTAGTAGTCGCGGTGACGCGACCTGACGGCGTCGGCCTCGCCGGATTCGCCGAGCTTTTCCAGCGCGTATTGGCGCACGGTTTCCATCAGTCGGTAGCGGGTTCGGCCGCCATTCTCGTCGGCCACCACCAGAGACTTGTCGACCAGCAGGGTGAGCTGATCGAGCACCTGGTAGCGCTCCACGTCACTGGCACCGGCGACGGCTTGGGCGGCGTGGAAGTCGAAGCCGCTCAGGAAGGGCGCGAGCCGGCGAAACAGGACCTGCTCGGACTGAGTCAATAGCGCGTGCGACCAGTCGACCGAGGCGCGCAACGTCTGTTGGCGGCGTACCGCGGTGCGCGCCCCGCCGGTCAGCAGCCGGAAGCGGTCATGGAGGCTGTCGAGGATCTCGCTTAGCGACAGCGCCCGCACCCGTGCCGCGGCGAGTTCGATCGCCAGTGGCAACCCATCAAGGCGCGCGCAAATCTCGCCCACCGTCGCGGCAGTGTCGCCGTTGACGGCGAAATCCGGCCGAGCATGGCGGGCCCGGTCGATGAACAACTCGATCGCTTCGTCGGCCAGCGACAGCGATGGCACCCGCCAGCCCATTTCACCGGCCACCCCGATCGCCTCACGACTGGTCGCCAACAGCGTCAACTTCGCACCGGCGCCGAGGAGAGCAATGATCAGTGCGGCGCTGGCGTCCAGCAGGTGTTCGCAGTTGTCCAGCACCACCAGCATCTGCCGGTCGGCGACAAAACGGGTCAGGGTGTCGTTGGTGGAGCGGCCCGGTTGGTCGGGCAGTCCGAAGGCGCGAGCAGCGGTGATCAGCACCAACTCTGGGTCGGTGATTGGTGCCAGATCCACATACCAAACCCCGTCGCTGAATTCGCCGGAGAGTTGGCCCGCGATCTGGATTGCCAGCCGGGTCTTACCCGCCCCGCCGGCACCGGTCAACGTCACCAACCGGTTCTGCGTCAGCAGCTCGCACACCTGGGTCAGCTGCTCTTGGCGGCCCACGAAACTCGTGAGCTGGATCGGAAGACGCTGGGAAATAATGGCTTTCGAGACGCGCAGCGGTGGGAACTCATTGACCACATCGGGATGGCATATCTGTATCACCCGCTCGGGGCGGGGGAGATCCCGCAGGGCATGGCTGCCCAGATCGGACAGCCACGCGTCGCAAGGGAGCGCGTCGAGCACCATCGCTTCCGTCGCCCCCGAGAGCAAGGTCTGGCCGCCGTGCCCAAGATCGCGCAGTCGCGCGGTGCGGTTGATGGTCGGGCCGGCGTAGTTGCCTTCATCGCGCAACTGGATCTCGCCGGTATGCACACCGATGCGCAGACGAATCGGCGCTAATGGGGCGCGCTGCATCTCCAGCGCCGCGGCGACCGCATCTGATGCGCGGGCGAACGCCGCCACGAAGCTGTCGCCCTCGCCCTGCTCGACGGGCCTGACCCCTTCGTGGGTAGCGATAATCTCCGACACCGTCTGGTTGAGCCGCGCGATGGCGGTAGCCATCTCGTCGGGCTGCGTTTCCCAGAGTCGGGTGGAGCCCTCGACGTCGGCCAGCAGCAACGTCACGGTGCCGGTCGGTAACAGCCCGCTCACGTCCAGCTCGTTCCAATCCATCAGGGGCGTGTCGGCACGTGGATCGATTCCGCTCATGCTAGCCAGCATGTAATGCCACGGACCGCGAAACATCAGCACAACCGCGTAGTTCGCCGACGATCATGCACTGATAATTCAGTCGTGGCGAGCTGCTTCCTGGGCGAGCTGCACGCGTGAGGTCAGCCCGAGTTTGGTGTAGACGTGGGTGAGGTGCGTCTGCACCGTTCGGGGTGAGATGAAAAGCCTTGCGGCGATGTCGTTGTTGGCCAGCCCCTCGCTGACTAGTCGCACGACGTCTAGCTCTGTTGGCGTGAGTGAGGCCCAGCCACTGGTGGGCCGTTTGCGTTGACCGCGGCCGCGCTGGGCGTAGGCGATCGCCTCTTCGGTGGACAGACCCGCGCCCTCGGCCCATGCCGAGTCAAAGTCCGCCTGGCCCATGGCGTCTCGCAGCGTCGCGACTAACGCATCGTAGCCACCGTCATAGATCTTGAAGCGGACCTCGCCCATGCGCAGCCGGACTGCCTCCGCCGCGCCCAAGAGGCGGGCGGCTTCACGGTGACTGGCGCCGTCCCCCGCCAGAAAGGCGAGGCATTCGAGCACGTCTGGAACGCCGAGGTGCGCCCCAAGTTCGGTGGCACACGCCAGCGCGTCGTGGGCGTCACGCTCAGCCTGATCCGGCTCACCCTGCGCGATCGCCACCTGGACGCGGGTGCCCAGCGCCGACATCAGCCACCAGCCGGTCCCTGTCGACACGGCGTCGTCGGCCCAACGGCGGGCGGCAGCGAGGTCTCGGTCGGCTAGCGCAGCCTCGGCATTCCAGATGCGTCGCAATGCGGCCGCGCCACCGCTCACGACAATCGGGCATCGGAGGGTGGCCTCGCGCGCTTCGTGCGCCGCCGCGAAATCCCCGGCGGCCAAGGCCGCGAATCCAGACACCATGTGCGCGAACGCCGCCCACCTTCCGCCAAGCTCCGCCCCGCCCTCGAGAATCGCCTCGGCCGCCGCCCGGGCCGCGGCCGTTTCACCCTGGCGTGCGAATGCAAAGCTCTGACCCCCGAGGCTGGTCACCCTCGAGATCTCGTCGTGAGCCGCCTCGGCCTCGGCGGCCACCTCGCCGAGCTGTACGGCGGCTCCGGCTAAATCACCGCTGAACTGCTGCACTACCGCGAGGTAAAAGCGACACAAACGCGAGTTGAACCCGTCGCCGATTGCGTCGGCGAGGTCGCGTCCTTCTTCGGCGGCTGCGCATATCCCGAGCATGTCACCCGCGACGTGCGCGCACCGCGCCTGCTCGGCGAGTATCTGGCTTAGCCGCCACTGGTCGTCCAAGGCCCGGGCCAGGCCGAGCGCCTCGGCGAAGCAGGCCTGGGCCACCTCGGCGTGATAGCTCAGGCTCGCGGTAAACCCGTGGGCGGTCAATGTCCGGGCCAGCAGGGCCGGTTCATCGACGTCCCGCGCGATCGCCACTGCCTGTTCGGCCTGGTCCAGGCCGTCGGAGGCGCCCAAATAGGTATCGAGAACAGCCTTGTCGGCGAGAGCCCGGGCTCGCACCGCGGCCGTCACCCCAGGCCGATGCGCGTCGAGGTCGGCGAGGGTGGCGTCGAACCAGGCCAGCCCTTCCCGGAGGCGTCCCCGCGTTAGCCATAGCGGCTGCAACGACGACGCCAGCGTCAACGCCAGCTCGATAGCGGAGTTTTCGCGGCTCCAGGCGAACGCGGCGCGCAGGTTGTCGATTTCGATGTTGGCCTGGTCGAGGCGCTGCTCACGGTCGCTGCGTGCTGGCGCATCGAGCAGCGCCGCCATCGTCGTGTAGTGGTCGCGGTGGCGTGCCCGCACGGCGTCGGCCTCGCCCGATTCGCCGAGTTTTTCCAGGGCGTACTGGCGCACCGTTTCCAGCAGTCGGTAGCGGGTTCGACCCATGCTGTTGTCGGCGGCCACCAGCGATTTGTCCACCAGCAGAGTCAGCTGATCGAGTACCTGATAGCGCTCCACGGCACCAGAACCGGCGACCGTCTGGGCGGCGTCGAGGTCGAAGCCGCCGTAGAACACCGCCAGCCGACGAAACAACACCCGCTCGGGTTCGGTCAACAGCGCGTGCGACCAGTCCACCGAGGCGCGCAGGGTCTGCTGTCGGCGCACCGCAGTGCGCGCCCCGCCGGTCAGCAACCGGAAGCGATCATGGAGGCTGTCGAGGATTTCGGCCAGCGATAACGCCCGCACCCGTGCTGCGGCGAGCTCGATCGCCAGCGGCAAGCCGTCGAGGCGGGTGCAGATTTCGGCCACGACTGCCGCGTTGTCGTCGGTGACGGCGAAGGCTGGGCGAGCGCGACGGGCGCGATCGGCGAACAACTCGATAGCCTCATCCGCCAGCGACAGTGACGGCACCCGCCAACTCACCTCGCCGGCCACACCGATCGGCTCACGACTCGTCGCCAACAGCGTCAACCCCGCCGCAGCGCCGAGCAGCGCATCAATCAGCGCCGCACTGGCATCCAGCAGGTGTTCGCAATTGTCCAGCACCACCAGCATCTGCCGGTCGGCGACAAAACGGGTCAGGGTCTCCATGGTGGAACGGCCGGGCTGGTCGGGCAGCCCGAGCGCGCGGGCCACTGTGACTGGCACCAGCTCAGGGTCGGTGATCGGCGCCAGATCCACGGACCACACCCCGTCGCCGAATTCGCCGGCCATCTGGGCCGCGATCTGGATTGCCAACCGGGTTTTGCCCGCACCGCCGGCACCGGTCAACGTCACCAACCGGTTCCCGCTTAATATCTCGTGAATCTGAGTCAGCTCCGCTTC
Organism: uncultured Actinomycetota bacterium; assembly: GCA_963815995.1. Taxonomy (GTDB): domain Bacteria; phylum Actinomycetota; class Actinomycetes; order Mycobacteriales; family Mycobacteriaceae; genus Mycobacterium. The sequence goes on along the minus strand of CAWFIR010000010.1, from coordinate 1,868,321 downwards.
ACGACCGACGAAACTCGTCAATGCCATCGGGAGATGCTGCACTGCAACGTTTTTCAGCGTCCGTAACGGCGGAAATTCGTTACACAGATCCGGATGGCACAGTTGCACGACCCGTTCAGGGCGGGGAACACCGCGCAACTCATGAGCGCCCAGATCGGTCAACCACGTGTCGGGCGGCAGCATGTCGACAACTAATGCCTCGGTCGTGCCCGACAACAGGATCTGGCCGCCATGCCCGAGATCGCGCACGCGCGCGGTTCGGTTGATGGTGGGGCCGATGTAATTGCCTTCATCGCGCAGCTGCACCTCTCCGGTGTGCACACCGATGCGCAATCGGATAGGCGCCAACGGGGCACGCTGCAGTTCCAGCGCACAGGAGACCGCGTCACTGGCTCGCGCGAATGCAACGACGAAGCTGTCGCCCTCACCTTGCTCCACCGGTCGCATCCCGCCATGAGCGGCGATCAGATCCGACCGTGCACCATCCAGCCGCGCGAACGCAGCCGTCATCTGCTCGGGCTCGGTTTCCCACAGCCGTGTCGAGCCTTCGACGTCTGCCAATAGCAACGTCACGGTGCCCGTCGGTAAAGACCGCTCACGCCCAGCTCGCTCCAGTCCACCCGCGGTGCATCCGCGAGAGGATCGATTTCGCTCATGGTAGCCAGCATGCGGCCACCAAGGACCGCAAAACATCGGCGAAACCGCGTAGATCGCGGCCGACGGAATATACGACCCCGATTGCGTAGATCTACGCGCCTTGGCCGACGTTCTGAGCCGCGTGGCGCCGGATAGTCGAGTCAATCGCCGCACCCAGCGGATTTACGTAGTGCACTACTTAGGTCGTCAGGGCTGGGCGTTGACACAGTTAGTTGTCCAGAAAGGTTGACGGCCATGCTTATAGCGTCTGCACCTCCGACCGATGTTGCCGAACTGCCCTTGGCGCCGAAGAATCCGCTGCGCTATCGGGACCAGCTCAGGGCCGTGCGATCGCTGATCGACGGGCACCAGGAGCTGATCGATGCCGGCGGGCCCGTCACCCGAATCGTGCTCGGGCCCAAATGGCTGTTCCCCACGGCGGTGTTGATCGCATCGCCGCAGGGCGCGCGCGACGTGCTGGGCCGCAACGACGAGATCGCCGATCGCGGCGGAACGACGACCGCGATCCAGCTGCGCCGGCTGGTGGGTGGCAATCTGCTGGTCCTGCCGCACCACGAATGGCTGCCGCGGCGGCGAACCCTGCAGCCGATGTTCACCAAACAGCGCATCCAGAGCTACGCCGGACACATGGCCGCGGCCGCGCAGTCCGTGGCCGACCGCTGGCGGGATGGTGCCTCAGTTGATCTGGACGCCGAATGCCGCACCCTTACTTTGCGGGCGCTCGGCCGGTCTGTGCTCGGCATGGACCTCGACGGCCGAGCCGATGCTATCGGACAGGCATTGCGACCCGCCGTTTCCTGGATCGCGGACCGCGCGACCCGGCCCTTCAATCTGCCGCAATGGGTGCCCACCCCCGGCCAGCGACGGGCACGTAGGGGCAACGCGACTCTGCATCAGCTCGCCGCCGAGATCCTCGCCGCGGTGCGAAAAGATCCCGACCGGGATGCGCCACTTGTGCGGGCCTTGATCACCGCAGCCGATCCGCAGACGGGCCAACCACTTTCGGACGATGAGATCTGTCACGAGCTGGTGCTGTTCATCCTCGCCGGACACGACACCACGTCGACCACACTCGCGTACTCACTCTGGGAGCTTGGACGCCACTCCGAAATCCAACAGCGAGTGTTCGATGAGGTGAGCGCACTCGGTGACCGGCCGCTGACACCCGACGACGTGCCCCGGCTCGGTCACACCGTGCGGGTGCTGCACGAGGCTCTCCGGCTGTGCCCGCCTGCCGCCGGAACGCCCCGCATGCTCACCAAGGATGTGGCCGTCGACGGCTACCGGCTCGAAGCCGGCACCATGGCGGTGGTCAGCTTCTATGCCATGCACCGAGATCCGGAACTGTGGGACCGCCCGCTGACATTCGATCCGGATCGGTTCCTGCCGGAACGATCGCAGGGCCGAAGTCGTTGGCAATACCTGCCGTTCGGCGGTGGACCTCGCTCATGTATCGGCGACCATTTCGCCATGCTGGAAGCCACCCTCGCACTGGCCACCATCGTCCGCGCCGCCCGGATCGAGTCGCTCAAGGGCGACTTCCCCCTGGCCACACCGTTTACCGTCGTCGCGGCAGAGCCGGTCGATGCGCGTGTTCGTGCGCGGACGTCAAGCCAGCGGAGATCAGCTTGAGGTGTGCCGGCGCCGCCTCCTGGACCAGTTGCACGCGCGAGGTCAGGCTGAGTTTGGTGTAGACGTGGGTGAGGTGTGTTTGCACGGTGCGCGGTGAAATGAAAAGCCTTGTGGCGACGTCGTTGTTGCTCAGTCCTTCGCTGACCAGTCGCACGACGTCGAGCTCGGTCGGCGTGAGGGATCCCCATCCGCTGGTGGGCCGTTTGCGTTGACCGCGGCCCCGCTGCGCGTAGGCGACCGCCTCCTCGGTGGACAACGCCGCTCCCTCGGCCCAAGCGGTGTCAAAGTCGTTGTCGTTCATCGCATCTTGCAGCATGGCTATTGACGCGTCGTATTCGGCATCGTAGATCTTGAAGCGGACGGCGCCCGTGCGCTGCCGAATGTTATGTGCCGCGCCGAGCAGGCGTGCCGCTTCGCGATGGCTGCGGGTGTCGCCGGCCATAGCGACGAGGCATTCGAGGATGTCGGGTACGCGCAGGTACGCTCCGGTACTCGTCGCAATTGTTAAAGCGTCGTGCGCGTCGGCTTCGGCCCGGTCTGGCTCGCCCGCTGCGATCGCAACACGGGCGCTTATCAACTGAGCAGCCGCGAGGAAGCCGCCCCACGATGTCGATACGGCTTCGTCGGCCCAGCGACGGGCCGCGACCAGATCCCCGCCCGCCAGCGCGGCCACTGCGCGGTAGGCGCATTGCAGCGCCGCCATCTGCGGCGTGGCACTCAACTTTGGGTACGCCTCCGCCGCGTCCTGCAATGTCGCAGTATCGCCAGCAGCCATGGCCGCGTACACCAGTGCCGCCTGACCATAGGCCAAGTAGGCCCCGCCAACATCGGCGGCAGCCTCGACGGCTGTGTCCGCGGCGGTTCGAGCCGCGACCGCTTCACCTTGCAAGGCCAGAACGACGCCCAGCCCCCCGACGCTTTGCAGCTCCATGATCCCGTCGTGAGCTGCTCGCGCGTCGGCCAATAGCTCGGCGACTTCTGTCGCGGCGCGGGCCAATTCGCCCTGATGGATATGAGACCAAGCGATGCAATAGCGGAAGATGCGCGAGTTGTACCGATCGCCAATGGCATCGGCGAGGTCGCGTCCCTCCTCTGCGGGCGCCTGTATCGCAAACGGGTCAGCGGCATGATTCGCTCCGCGTGCCTGCCCGGCGAGTATTTGGCTGAGCCGCCACGGGTCCTCTAGTTCTCGGGCCAGGCCGATAGCTTCGGCAAAATAAGTTTCGGCCGCCTCAGTCTTGATGGCCGCGACAAGACCGCAGGCAGTCAGCGCGCGCACCAGCAGAGCCGGATCATCGACCTCGCGCGCTAAGTTCAGGGCCTGCTGAGCGTGATCCAGGCTGTCAGCGTCGTCCAACCAGACGGCGAGCGCGGCTCTATCGGCGAGCGCCCGCGCTCGCACCGCAGGCGCTGCCTCGGCGCCGTGTGCGACGAGGTCGATAAGCCCGAGATCGAACCAGGCCAGCCCCTCCGTTACGCGCCCCCGCGCTTGCCACAGCGGCTGCAGCGACGACGCCAGCGTCAACGCCAGCTCGACGTCGGCGTTTTCCCGGCTCCACGCGAACGCGGCCCGCAAGTTGTCGATCTCGATGTCGGCCTGCGCGAGACGTTGCTCGTAATCACTGCCTGCCGGTGCGTCGACCGCAGCCGCGAGTGCCGTGAAGTAATCACGGTGACGCGTGCGCACGACGTCGGCTTCGCCGGACTCACCCAATTTCTCAAGCGCGTATTGCCGCATCGTCTCCAAAAATCGGTAACGGGTTCGGTTCCCACTTTCGTCGGCTACCACCAGCGATTTGTCCACTAGTAAGGCGAGTTGATCGAGCACCTGATAACGCTCCACATCGCCACCGCCACAGACGCTTTGCGCCCCGTCGAGGTCGAAGCCGCCCATAAACGCCGCCAGCCGTCGGAACAAAACCCGCTCGGGTTCGGTCAGCAGCGCGTGTGACCAGTCCACCGAGGCGCGCAGCGTCTGTTGGCGCCGCACCGCGGTGCGCGCACCCCCGGTCAACAGTCTGAACCGGTCATGCAGGCTGTCCAGAATCTCGGCTAACGACAGCGCCCGCACCCGTGCGGCCGCCAATTCGATCGCCAGGGGTACTCCGTCGAGGCGACGGCAAATCTCCGTCACCGTCGCGGCATTGTCTTCGGTGACAATGAAGTCCGGCCGAGCGCGGCAGGCCCGATCGACGAATAGCTCGATAGCCTTGTCGGCCAGGGGCAATGACGGCACCCGCCAACTCAGCTCACCGGCCACGCTAATTGGCTCTCGGCTAGTCGCCAGCAGGCTCAACTTCGGACCCGCTTCCAGCAGTGTCACCGTCAGCGCGGCGCTCGCATCAAGCAGATGTTCGCAGTTGTCCAGCACCACCAGCATCTGCCGGTCGGCGACGAATCGGCGCAATGTGTCCATCGTGGAGCGGCCGGGTTGATCGGGTAGTCCAAATGCGCGGGCGGTCGTGATCGGCACCAGATCGGGGTCGGTGATCGGTGCCAGATCCACGTACCAGGCCCCTTCGGCGAACTCGCCGGAAAGCTGGCCCGCGACCTGAATTGCCATGCGGGTCTTGCCTACTCCGCCGGCGCCGGTCAACGTCACCAGCCGGTTCTTGATCACCAGATCCCGTACCTGGGCGATATCCGCTTCGCGTCCGACAAAGCTGGTGAATTGCACTGGAAGGCGTTGGGAAATAACAGCTTTAGCGACGCGCAGGGGAGGGAAGTCGTTGACCAGATCTGGATGGCAGAGCTGCATCACCCGCTCGGGGCGGGGGAGATCACGTAGTGAGTGGGTGCCCAGGTCGGACAGCCACATGTCGTCGGGAAGCCCGTCGAGCACGAGCGCTTCGGTGGCACCGGAGAGCAGGGTCTGTCCGCCGTGGCCCAGGTCGCGCAGTCGCGCGGTGCGGTTGATGGTGGGGCCGGTGTAGTTGCCTTCGTCGCGCAGTTGGATTTCACCGGTGTGGATCCCGATGCGCAACCGGATCGGCGCCAGCGGTGCGCGCTGCAACTCCAGCGCACAGGCGACCGCGTCGGAGGCGCGGGCGAAGGCGGCCACGAAGCTGTCGCCCTCGCCTTGTTCGACGGGGCGCACGCCACTGTGTGAGGCGATGGCTTCCGAGACCGTCTGATTCATGCGCGCCATGGCCACGGTCATCTGCTCGGGCTGGGTTTCCCAGAGCCGCGTGGAGCCTTCGACGTCGGCTAAGAGCAACGTCACGGTGCCAGTCGGCAAATGCCCGCTCACGGCTACTTCGCTCCAGTCCACCAGGGGCGTATCCGCGCGTGGATCGAATTCGCTCATGCTAGCCAGCATGCGGGCACCACAAACCGGAAACATCAGCAAAAACGCGTAGATCGCAGCCCACGAACTGGGCAATCTAGGCTGGCTCGGGAAAGCGCCGGTAGTTGTCCGGTGGCGAAGCCCGATCGACAGGAGCTAGTTGAATGAAGCGGACAGCAGCAAGCAGCAGCGCTGCGACGATCGCGATTGTCGCGATAGCCATCGGCCTGGCCGGTTGTAGTTCGTCGCCGAGCAGCAACAATGCGGCGAGCAAGACGTCCACCACGGGAAGCACAGCGACCTCGACAACTGCCGCCAAGCCGCAGTCGAAAGTGGCGCCGCGCACCTTCCCGGCGGGTCCTAACCCCACCATCGCCAGCTATGTCCAACAAAACGGCATCACCGAGACTCCGGTCCACCGGGGTGATCCCGGCGCGCCGACCATCAACCTGCCGATCCCCGACGGGTGGGCCGATGCTGGATCTGACACCCCGGCCACGGCTTACTGGGCCATCGTCGACAACGGCCCGGAGGCTGCGAAATACACACCCAGCATCGTGGCGACGGTGTCCAAGCTCGTCGGAAATGTAGACCAGCAAAAGCTGCTCGACCTCGCCGCGGGTGAACTGAATAACCTGCCGGGATTCAAGGCAATGGGAGACGGCTCCACCACCACCTTTGCCAATTTTCCGGCATCCCAACTGGGCGGCACCTGGACGCAAGGTGGCCAGACGAAAGCGATTGCGCAAAAGACCGTCGTCATCCCGGGCAGCGGTGGCGTCTATCTGCTGCGGCTCAGCGCCGACTGCCTCGACAACGAAATCGATCAGGCGCTTGCCCGCGACGATCACCATCGACGAGAAGGCAACGATCAACGTCGGGTAGTGCCCGTGTCGCGCTACGGCTTGTCCGACTTGGTCAGTTCATTGGCCCACACGGAGCGGGCACCGGAGTCGCCGATCCGGACCACCTGCACGATCACGGCGGCGCCCACCGCGATGGCCAAGACCGCGACCGCCACGTTGGTCATCACTCCTGGTGTGGCGGATCGGCTTTCCCGCCAGTGCACCAGCGCCAATACGACGGCAACGACCAACATCGCGATCGAGAAGTAGATCATCCACCCGGCGCGGTCGGCGTGGGTGTTCAAGATTTCGCGATGGTGGCTTTCTTGGCCGTAGAGCCATTCGCCTGCTTCGGTGGTGATCGGCGTCAGCACCGTCGTCCCGCCTGCGAAGGCAAGGACCAGCCACACCAGGCGCCGCCGCGCCGCCGGCCAGAGCGCGCACAGAATCTCCAGCAGCGCCGTCAACGGCGCCAACACCACCATGGCGTGCACAAGCAGAACGTGGGCGGGAAGCCCAGAGATCGTGGTTAAGGTCAACGTGAACTCCGCTAGGTCAGTTGGATGCCGCGACTACTTCCTACACTGTGCCAGTGCGTCTCGTCTTTGCCGGAACACCGGAACCCGCGCTGCCCGCGCTGCGCAGTCTGATCGACTCGCCGCGTCATGAGGTGATCGCGGTGCTTACCCGGCCGGATGCCGCCTCGGGCCGTCACGGCAAGACGCAGCCATCACCGGTAGCCCGGTTCGCTCTGGAGCAGGGCATCCCGGTGCTGCGCCCGGAACGGCCCAACTCCGCGGAGTTCGTCGCCGAGCTGTCAGATCTGCAACCCGAATGTTGTCCGGTGGTGGCCTTCGGCGCGCTTCTGCGTGACGAACTGCTGGCGGTGCCCGCGCGTGGCTGGGTCAACCTGCACTTCTCGTTGCTGCCCGCCTGGCGCGGGGCGGCGCCGGTACAGGCGGCGATCGCGGCGGGTGACGCTGTCACCGGTGCGACGACGTTTCAGATCGAGTCCGGTCTGGATTCCGGGCCGGTCTACGGTGTGGTCACCGAGTCGGTGCGCCCGATCGACACCGCCGGGGATCTGCTTGAGCGGCTGTCGATTTCGGGCGCCGCTTTGCTGTCAGCCACCCTGGACGGCATCGCGGACGGGACGCTCAGCCCGGTACCGCAGTCGACCGAGGGCGTCAGCGTCGCGCCGAAGATCACCGTCGAACAGGCCCGCGTCCGCTGGGATCTTCCGGCCGAGGTGGTCGAGCGTCGCGTCCGCGCCGTGACACCGAACCCGGGGGCGTGGACCCTGATCGGCGATCTGCGCGTCAAGCTCGGGCCGGTGTACATCGATGCCGACGAGCAGAATCTGCCAAAGCCGCTGTCGCCCGGCGACATTCACATTGACCGCCGCAGTGTGCGGATCGGCACCGCCTCACAACCGGTACGGCTCGGCCAAGTGCAGGCTCCGGGTAAGAAGCCGATGAACGCCGTCGACTGGGCCAGGGGAGCCCGCCTCGAGCCCACTGTGCGTGCGTCATGACCCCGCCACAGGACAAACCGCGCCGGGAGCGGCCGACCTCGCGCACTCCGCAGCGATCGCCGCGACGCAAGCCGATGGATCCGGCGCGGCGCGCCGCGTTCGATGTACTCCAGGCGGTGCGCGAGCGTGACGCCTATCCAAACTTGCTGCTGCCAGTTCTGTTGCGCGAGCGGGGGATCAGCGGTCGTGACGCCGCATTCGCCACTGAGCTGACCTACGGCAGTAGTCGCGTCCGCGGCCTGCTGGACGCCGTCATCGGCTCGGCCGCCAATCGGGAACCGGAGACGATCAACCCGATACTGCTTGACCTGCTGCGGCTGGGGGCATATCAATTGCTGCGCACCCGCGTCGACGCACACGCCGCCGTCTCGACCACCGTCGAGCAGGCTGGAATCGAATTTGATTCGGCGCGTGCGGGTTTCGTCAACGGAGTGCTGCGCACCATCAGCACCCGCGACGAGCAGTCCTGGGTCGACGAGCTGGCACCCGACCGAGCGGTCGACCCGGTGGGGCATGCCGCTTTCGTGCGGGCCCATCCACGCTGGATCGCGCAATCGTTCGTCGACGCGTTGGGCGCCTCTGCCGGTGAACTCGACGCGGCACTGGCCGCCGACGACGACCGACCGCAGGTGCACCTGGCGGCCCGGCCGGGCGTGCTGAGCGCCGACGAGTTGGCCGCTGCCGTCAATGGCGACGTGGGCCGGTTTTCGCCGTACGCGGTGTATCTGCCATCGGGCGACCCCGCGCAAATTCCCGCGGTGCGCGACGGGCAGGCGCTGGTGCAGGACGAGGGCAGCCAACTGGTTGCGCGTGCGCTCACCCTGGCGCCGCTGGCCGACGACCACGGGCGGTGGCTGGACCTGTGCGCCGGGCCGGGCGGCAAAACCGCGCTGCTGGCCGCGCTCGCCGCTGGATCCGGCGCGAGGGTCACCGCGGTAGAGCCCGCTGAACACCGCGCCGACCTGGTCGTCCAGAACACCAGCGGGCTGCCGGTCGACGTGCTGCGGGTCGACGGGCGCAGCAGCGGGCTGGAGCCGGGTTTCGACCGGGTGCTGGTCGACGCGCCGTGCACCGGCCTGGGCGCGCTGCGGCGCCGACCCGACTCGCGGTGGCGACGGCAGCCCGCCGACGTTCCGGCGCTGACTCGGTTGCAACGCGAGTTGCTGGCGGCTGCGATCGCGTTGACCCGGCCCGGCGGCGTGGTTTTGTATGCGACCTGCTCGCCGCATCTGGCCGAGACGGTCGGGGTGGTCGGCGACGCGTTGCGCCGTCATCCGGTCACGGCGCTTGATACCCGGCCGTTGTTCGAGCCGGTGGCCGACCTGGGCGACGGCCCCTACGTTCAGTTGTGGCCGCATCGGCACGGCACTGACGCCATGTTCGCCGCCGCCTTGACGAAGTTGGATGGTTAGGCACCGTTCGGCGTGCATCGTCGCCAAACTAGGCCCCAGTAAGCTCTCGTTCATGCCAGGCAAGACCGATCGGCCGCTGATCGCGCCGTCGATATTGGCCGCCGATTTCGCCCGGCTGGCCGACCAGGCCGCCGCGGTCGAAGGCGCGGACTGGCTGCACGTCGACGTCATGGATGCGCACTTCGTGCCGAACCTGACGATCGGCCTGCCGGTGGTGGAGAGCTTGTTGGCCGCCAGTGACATTCCGATGGATTGCCACCTGATGATCGAGAATCCGGAGCGCTGGGCGCCGCCGTACGCCGAAGCGGGCGCGTACAACGTCACTTTTCACGCCGAGGCCACCGACAATCCGGTCAGCGTGGCCCGCGACATCCGCGCTGCCGGCGCCAAGGCGGGCTTGAGCATCAAACCCGGCACCCCGCTGGACCCGTACTTGGACATCCTCAAAGACTTCGACACGTTCCTGGTGATGTCGGTCGAGCCCGGCTTCGGCGGGCAGAAGTTCATCCCCGAGGTGCTGAGCAAGGTGCGCGAAGTACGCAAGCTCGTCGACTCCGGCGAGTTGACGATCCTGATCGAGATCGACGGCGGCATCAACGCCGACACGATCGAGCAGGCCGCCGAGGCAGGTGTCGACTGCTTCGTCGCCGGATCGGCCGTCTACGGCGCCGACGATCCGGGCGCCGCGGTCGAGGCATTACGGCGGCAGGCCGGTGCCGTGTCACCGCACCTACGCCGGTGAGCAGCCGGTGAGTACCGAGGCGGCCGTCGGCTACGACGCCGCCATGCAGCTGGCCGTCGAGCAAGCCGAACTGGTCAAAGGCAAGACCTATCCGAATCCGCCGGTCGGCGCCGTGATCCTCGATCGCGACGGCCGAGTCGTCGGCGTCGGTGGCACCCAGCGGACGGGCAGCGCTCATGCCGAGGTGGTGGCGCTGCGCCGGGCGGGTCGGTTGGCCGCCGATGGTACCGCGGTGGTCACCCTGGAACCCTGCAACCACCATGGCAAAACGCCGCCGTGCGTGGATGCGTTACTTGACGCCGGCGTCGCGACCGTGATCTACGCGGTGAGCGACCCGAACGCCAAGGCCGCGGGCGGCGCGGCGCGGCTGGCGGCCGCCGGGGTCCGCGTCGTCGGCGATACTCAAGCCGACCTGGTCACGGCCGGACCACTGCGGGAATGGCTGCACAAGCAGCGCACCGGCCTGCCGCACGTGACGTGGAAATACGCCACCAGCATCGACGGCCGAAGCGCGGCCGCCGACGGCTCAAGTCAATGGATCACCAGCGAAGCCGCCCGCGCCGACGTGCACCGCCGGCGGGCTACCGCCGACGCGATCGTGGTCGGCACCGGCACGGTGCTCGCCGACGACCCGACGTTGACGGCCCGCCTGGCCGACGGCAGCCTCGCCGACCGCCAGCCGTTGCGGGTGGTGGTCGGTATGCGCGACATCCATTCGGAGGCAAAGGTTCTCAACGACGACTCGCGCACCATGGTGATTCGCACGCACGAGCCGGCCGAGGTGCTGCAGGCGCTGTCCGATCGCACCGACGTGCTACTCGAAGGCGGGCCCACGCTCGCCGGCGCATTCCTGCGGGCCGGGGCGATCGACCGCATCCTGGCCTACGTCGCGCCGATCCTGCTCGGCGGGCCGATCGCCGCGGTCGACGACGTCGGAGTGCCGAGTATCGCGCGGGCGTTGCGCTGGCGCTACGACGGCGTCGAACGGGTGGGTCCGGACCTGGTGCTGAGCTTGGTGCCGCGATAGGCGTCGAGCGCCTTCCCGGAATCGCGGCACCAAGCTGGTCAGCCGGCCAGGCCGCTCTTGATCGCCGCGTCCTGCTTCTGCCCGATGTCGGTGGCGAAGGCCGGCGGTACCGGATCGTCTGGCTTGCCATCGAACTCGAGCGTGACGAAGGCTTTGCCCTCGCTGAAGATCAGCACGGTCACCGACTTGGAGCCATCGGGTGAGGTGCCCGAAACGATCGTTCCGCCTTCGCCTACCGCCGCCGGTTGCGCATCGCCTCCCTTGACCGAGTTACCGAGCGATGACCTGGCGCCGTCCAGCGCGGTAGCTGCACCGGCCGCATCCGGCAGGATCATGATGGTGTCGCCGATTTCCCGAGTGTCGCCCTGGTTGCTGAAAACCGTTGCCACACCTGACTTTCCGTTCGGATTCTCGGTTGGTGGCGCCGCCGTGAAGGTGTCGCCGGGCAGGGCGATGTCTTCGGCCTTGATCAACAGCTTCGCGTAACCACCCGACGCGGCCTCCGGCGAACTCGATTGTGAGCCGGCCGAGCTCGTGGAGGTGGCCGATGCCGACGATGACGACGATGAGGTCGTCGCCTTGTCCGACTTGCTGCTACAGCCCGTCGCCGACATACCCACCAGCGCAGCGGCTGCCGCCAAGCCCGCCACCGCGATCACCGGGGTTTTCATCAATGCGCTCCCATCGTGTTGTCGAGTTGCCCGCCGGTTCAGCACCTGCTGAACGCTTGAGGGTTGCTGGCACCGTAGCTGACGTGTAAGTGTCGATGTCGATAAATGCCCGATATTGGTGGTATGAGTTAACCTAGAATTTACACCAATACTAATGTCTGGCGAGTGTTTCGCATGCAATACTTCGCCATTCCTCTTGGTTGGATAGCTGAAAGGCGGACATGACTCACTCGTTTTCGCGGACAATATTTGCCGCCAGTGCGATTGCGTGCACCCTGACAGGCCTCACGGCATGCTCGAGTGGTCCGAAGATGGTGAGCAAGGACGACATCGCCAAGCAGATCACCACCAAGATGACCGACGCGCAGGGCAACAAGCCGGATTCGGTCTCCTGCCCTGACGGCCTGAAGGGCGAGGTCGGAGCGCAGTTGAACTGCGCGATGAAGATCAAAGGCCAGGACTACAACGTCAATGTCACCGCTACCAGCGTAAAGGGCGACGAGGTCCTGTTCGACATGGTGGAGACGGTCGATAAGAACCTGGTCGCCAGCAAGCTCAGCGATCAGCTCACCGAGAAGGTCGGCCGCAAGCCGGACTCCGTGACCTGCCCCGACAATCTGAAGGGCACCCAGGGCGCGACCCTGCGGTGCGAGCTCAAGGACGAGGGCCAGACCTACGGAGTCACCGTTACCGTCAGCGACGTCGATGCCGGCGATGTGCACTTCGATTTCAAGGTCGACGACCAGCCCAAGTAAACCCCAAGAATCGTTCCAATAAATTTCCAAACACCGTTGCGTATTGTGTCTGCTCCGTATGCCCATAAACGGTGGCGAAAGAAGGACGGCTGATGCCGAAAAACAATTGGTATTCACGCCTCGCAGTGTTTGCTGCGGTGGCGGTGCTGGCGTGCGCCGGTTGCAGCGCGACCAAGTCGTCGGCACCGGCGTCCAGTACCGCCCCGGCAGCCGATACGGTGCATATCCACGGCGACGCGTCCAGCCCGGTGAACAAGATCGTCATCAAAGCCATCGCTGACCTGCAGGCATTTTGGGGCAGCGAGTTCCCCAAGTTGTACGGACACGACTACACGCCCGTGAAAGGTGGCTTCTACGCGGTCACTCCCTCGTCCGGACAGTTCGCGCCGTGCGCGCAGGCCGCCGCCGACATCTCGGGCAATGCGTTCTACTGCTCGAAAGCCGACGACGTCGCATGGGATGTCGAACAACTACTTCCCGACTTGCGGAAACGGTTCGGCGACTTCGTCATTCCCGTCGTACTTGCTCACGAATGGGGACACGCCATTCAAGCGCGATCCAATTTCGAGGGCCCGACGGTCGTCAAGGAGATCCAAGCTGATTGCTTCGCCGGGGCCTGGGCTGCGCATGCGGCCAAGAGCGACGCGTTCAAGCCCAGCGACGATGACCTCGACAGTGCACTGGCCGGCTTTCTGTTCCTGCGCGACGAGCCCGGCACCGAGAAACGTGACCCGCAGGCTCACGGCAGCGGCTTCGATCGGGTGAACTCGTTCCGCACCGGGTTCGACAACGGCCCGGCGTCATGCAAGGGATACAAGCCCGGCGACCCGCCAGTGGTAGAGATCCCGTTCAACAGTGCCGCCGATGTGCAGAGCGGGGGCAACGCGCCCTACGAGGACATCATCAACGGCGTGCCCGCCGACCTGGAGGACTACTGGTCGCAGGTCTACCCGAAACTGGCCGGGCAGCCCTGGACGCCGCTGCAGCCGGCTCGCGCGTTCAATCCGGCCGATGCGCCCAGTTGCGGAGGCCAGCCCACGTCCGACTACGCGCTGTTCTACTGCGTGCCCGAAGACTACGTGGGATTCGACGCGGTGAAGGCGATGCCCCAGATCTACGAGCAGGGCGGCGATTTCGCGGTCGCCACACTGATCGCCACCCAGTACGGGCTGGCGGTGCTGTCGCGCGGCGGTCAAGACGCCAGCAACAAGCTCACGTCGCTGCGGGCTGACTGCATGGCCGGCGCGTGGGCCGCGAGCATCCTGCTCGAGGACCGCCCGGAGAGCGCCTTCAAGATGTCGCCCGGTGACCTCGACAAAGGGATCACCGCGCTGATCGTCTTCCGCGGTTCCGGTGACGTCGCGCGCCAAGGGCACGGCTCGGTCCGGGTCGACGCTTACCGCGACGGCGTCATGAACGGCGCCAAAGCCTGCGTTACCCGCGCCGGCTAGCCGTGTTCACCGTTCTGGGATTTTCATTCGGCTGGTTGGCCTTGTCCGCCGTTGTCGCGGTGATCGATGTGCTGACGACAGTGTTCGCGATCGCGGTCACGGTCTATGCGGCACTGGCGCTGATCGGAGTGCTGGTGTTTACCGCGATTGGCATCCGGCGCTTGATCACCCGCTACCGGGGCGGACCGGAGCAACGCGGTTATCCCTACCCGCCGCACGCCGTCTCCAACCGAGTTGGCAACCCTCGCTGACATGACGACGCCCGAATATCCCTATCCGCAAGGGGATTACCCCTACCAAACGCCGGTTTACCCGCCGGTGCCCGGTTGGTTGCCCAGCGTCGACCCCTACGGCCGTCCGCTTTCGGACAGAAGTAAGGTCACCGCCGGGCTGCTGGGCATCTCCTTACGCGGGTAACTGAACGTCGCTAACCGCCTTCCGCAGCGCTGACGACCGCAATGGGTCGTCGCACGGACTCGGTCCCGGGGCTGGAGAAACCGGCGTAAAACATTGTCGCGCTGACAAACCAGCGCATCGACGAGTGAACCGCGCTGGCGGTGGGGGCTGCATCGGTAGGTAGCTCCAGTTGGAAGGGCAGTCGCATCGGCGCGCCCTCGCGCAGCGTCAACCGCTTCTCCAGCTGCACGGTGCGACCGTTGATGGTCTCATCGAATGCTGGTGTGCGAGTGAGCGGGTGGGAGTCCCGTTGCCCCTGCCACTTCACCCGCACGTCGCCGTTCGGCAGGTCCCGGCTGGGTGTGACGAGTACGTCGCCTTCGATTGTCTCGCCGGCGCGAAAGACCAGCCGGGACAACTCGATGTCGAGTCGGGAGGCCGCGCTGCCGGTGAGCTGTTCCGGGGTCCCCATGTCAGCAGGGGCGTCGTCAATGCCGGCGACAACGGTGAATTCGGCCTGCTGGTCGATATCAAGCCCGCGGCGCTCGACAACGAGGCGGCATGACCAGCTGGCGATCTGCGATGACGACGGCGGCGCCCAGGACGGGATCCGAAACGTAGCCGATGCGTCCGTCAATTCCGATGTCGCGGTGGGCAATTCGACTGTGTCGACACTGACCCAGTCCTTGGTGTTGCGATCGGTGCCGTAGGTGGTGCCGACATCTTCGGTCAACCACATCGCGTCGGTCGTGGCCGTGCCGGCTGCGTCAGCGCGGCCGGCCCACCGGTAGCGGTAGAAGTTGTCGTAGCCCAGTTCGATTCGCGCCGACGTCACGTTGCCGATCGGTTTGGGCGTGACCACTCGCACGTCGATCGACTGACGGGGGGATACGACGGACGGCGAGACGGTGATCTCTGCTGGTGCCGGACGGAGAAAGCGTCGCACTATTTCAGTTGGCTCGCGGCGTAGTCTTCCGGCCTGTTCTTCTTCATCCAGGCCCGCATAGGCCAGAACAGCACCCAAAAAACGGAATACACCGCGTAATAGATCGCTGCCGAGGCAAGCACCCCGACGACCCAGGCTGGGTAGATGATGATCAAGCAGAACTGCAGGAACTGCTTGATCACGACCGGGTAGCCATCGGCCTGCGACAGGACGAACCGCGGGCTCATGGAAAGCAACATCCGTCGGCCGGTGGACGTCTCCGCCTCAGCTTCGGCTTGCGCCGCACTGACGTCTCGGCCGCGCTCCGCGCGAGTCAGCCCGCGCTCGGGCGGTGGCGGTTCGCTGATGCTCATCGGCCTGTCTCCTCGCGGCTATCTGTTGGCGCGGTTGCAAACTCGCAGGCTAGCCAACACGAATTGGATCCTGATTGGAGTCCGGCTACCGGAGAGAACGCAGGATCGGGCTATTCACTAATCGCCGCGACAGTGGCATTCACTTGGCCTGTGGTCGACACGCTCGCGACCCGGCGGGCCAGTTGCCCATCCCACACATGTTCGCCGGTGGCGTCGATCACCGCCCTGGCCTGCGCGAGCAGTTCCCGGGCGTGATCGGTGCGGCCGTAATAGTTTTCGATGTCGGCGAGCAACGCCAGAAAGAACGGCGTCATCACCGAGCTGCCATCGCCGGTGTAGTCGTCGAACGCCTCGAACGCGATCGCGGGATCACCGCCCGCACCCGAAAGCGTTTGCGCCCATACCCCGATCATCTGTGCGCATGCCGCCCATTGCGGGGAGCCGGCGGCAAGCATCTCCTGGTACACGTCCTCGGCGGCGGCCACAGTGCCGTCGGTGATGCCCAGGATCGCATCGATCTCCACCCGCACCAGCTTGGCCGCGAGAACGTCGAAGTGGGCTCGCCGGCTCTGTGCCAGTTCCAGTGCGATGCGGCGCTGTCGGTGGGCGCCGGCGCGGTCCCCGACGAGTGCCCTGCCCAAACTCAGCCAGCAGTACACCCGTGGGTGAAAGAACACCAGCGGGTCGGAGACCGTCTCGGGCGGAGGAAAGCGCGCCATCATGGTTCCGGCGACCGACTCCTGAGCTTCGAGTTCTCCGCGCAGGGTGTGCAGCATGACCTGGACGAAATGACTCGATAGGCCGATGTCGGGATCGCTGGAGGCGGCGTACTGAGCGGCGAGTCCGCTTGCCAGGGCTTGTGCTTCGTCGAGGCGGCCTCGGACACACAGCATGTAGCACTGCATGGCGACGGCGCCGTGGAAGTGCCGGCCGCTGGCGTGTTCGCCGATGTCGAACGCGCGTTGGACGGCTGCGGCGGCGGCCGGGCTGTTCTGGCCGTCAAGAATCGCGTGCGCGCCGGCCAGATGCAGCCACAGACTGGCCTGCCGTTGCAGCGGTTCGGGTTTGGGCGGCAGTCTGCGGCACACCTCCAGCGCATGTTCGGCGACAACGGCGATGTCGTCGTAAGCCGAGCGGGTGAGGGCCCGCTGGATCGCGATTTCGTGGATCTCCAGGGCGGTTTCGGGGTTCAGCTCGGTGCCGGCGCGCCAGGCGTGGTCGGCGATCGAGATGACGTCTTCGTAGGCGGCGGTAGTGATGGCCACGGCGTTGTTGGACGCAATGGCTGCGTGCACCGCGGCCCGTTCAGAGCCGGGAACATGGGCCAGCACGGCATCGTGGAGCAGGCCGTGGCCGAACCGGTAGCAACCGGGCCGGTGAGCCACCTCGTCCAATAGCCCGGTTTCGTAGGCAGATCGCAGCCGGGCCTGAACGGTGGATACGGACAGATCCACCACGTCGGCAAGGTCGGCGATGTCGAACTCGGGGCCGATCACCGCGGCGGCGCCCAGCGCGCGTCTACTGGGCCGGTCGAGGCGGCCCAACCGCTGGCCGACCATCCCGGCGACGGCTTCCGAGACGTCGTCGATGGGTCCGTCGAACACATCATGGACCCGATTGTGCGCGACCAAAACGGACATGAGTTCCCTTATGTACAGGGGGTTTCCGTTGGTGCGGCTCCATACGTACTGCGACACATCGTCCTCGGCCGCGGTTCCGGCGAGCGCGTCGACAAGCGTGGCCGCGGCATCGGATCCGATGCCGTCCAGGTGGATCGACCGCGCGGACTCCGAGCGAACCAGCCGCTCGAACGTATTCCGGTTGACGGGCCGGCCGCTGCCGAAGTACGTCCAGTTCGCGATGACCTGGATCGGCACGCGGCCAAGCTGTGTGCTCAGGACCGACAGCGCGTTGCCGGACGGGGGATCGGCGAGGTGCAGATCGTCGAGAATGAGCAGCAGCGGACGAATCGTGGACAGTTCGCACAGGGCGGCCACCACGCCCTCGATGAGGGCGAACCCGGTAGCAGCGGCCCGAACGCCCGAACCGACGTTGTCCCCGCTCGCCCATTCGGGAACGAGTGCGTCGATGACGCCGGGTGCGACCCGACGCACCGCGTTGCGTCCGGGCGCGCCGAACTCGTCGCCGAGCTTGCGCAAGAGCTGTATCCAGGTCCACATCAGTGGCAGCCGGATACCGGGTGGATGAGCGGCCCATGCCACCGTCATGCCAGATTTCCGGGCTTCTGTTGAAACTGCCTGTGCGAGTGCAGTTTTGCCGATCCCGCTGTCACCCGTGAGCAGGATCAAGCCGCCTGATCCTGCGCGGGCGCCACTCAGCGCGGCAGTGATGGTGTCCAGTTCGGATGCTCGACCGACGAATGGTATCCGGTCATGCGCGGCCGGCGCCGCGGACACTACGGGTGCCTCGATGGGCGGCCTGAACTGCAGGTCGGCGGATTTGTCGCAGATCTTTCGGTAGAGGGTCTGCAGCCCGTCGCCCGGAGCTGTGCCGAGTTCGCGATCCAGCGTCATGCGGGCGCGGTCGAACGCGCGGACCGCGTCGGACGTGCGGCCGGTCCGATATAGCGCCACCATCAGATGGCCCCAGAGCCGTTCCTCGGTCGGGTCGGCGGCGATCGCGGCCTCGATTTCGGGAACGAGGTCACCGCCGTCGCTGCACTGCAGCGCCGCGTCGAAACGTGCCTCGATCGCGGTGTGACGCACCGCGACGTAACGGGTGGCGTCCGCGTGGGCGAAGTCGCGGTGGGTGAATTCCCCGAATGGATCGCCCCGCCACAGGGTCAGCGCCGTGCTCAGCGTTTCGAACGCGTCAGCCGCCGCGCCGCGGATGAGCGCGGAGCGGCCGTCCTTGACGAGTTTTTCGAAGCGATGCAGGTCGACCGAATCTTCGCCGAGCAGAGTGAGCTGGTAGCCGTAGGCCCGAGAAGCGAGTCGCGCCTTTGCCGGCGATGCCGTGTCGGTCGAGACGGGCAGGGCGCGGCGCAGGTTGGTCACGTATGCGCGCAGCGACGCCAGCGCTTTCGGCGGAGGGTTGTCCTCCCACACCGCGTCGATGAGCCGGTCGACGCTCACGACCGACCCGTGGTTGGCCAGCAGCACTGCGAGCACGCAACGCTGCTTCGGGCCGCCGAGCGGCACGAGAGCCCCGTCGGCACGGACCTCGACCGCGCCGGATAGCTGGTAGTCGACCATTTCCTCTAACCACGAGCGAATTAACTGACCGTTGCTGTAGCGGTCAAACGATACATGGCCGGAGGTCGCGGCGTGCGCCCTTGAGCCGCAGGCAGCGGGTCCGCCGCAGCGGTTGGCAGCTCAGACGGGCAAGCGCTGAGCACCGGCGTGCGTGGAAACTATGAATTGCTGTGGACCCCTGCCGCATACTTAGGCCCTGATGAATCGAGGTCACCGTTGATCCGGAAGCTTGGCCTGAAGTGCGCCGTTGGTGTGCTGATCGGCATTGCTGCGCTGCAACTGACCGGCTGCGGCACGACAGTCAAACCTGACGGTGCGGCGAAGTCGGTTGTCGACGTCGTCTCCCGGCAGACCGGATTCAAGCCGAACGACGTGCATTGCCCGTCGGGAGTCAAAGCCAAGGTAGGCGGCGAGTTCGACTGCGGCTTCACGGGTCCGGAGGGTCCATACGTCGCGCACGTGCGCATCACCAAGGTCGCCGGCGACGACGTGGAATTCGACATCAAAACCCAGCCTCGCACCCCGTAGCCGCCGGAGGACACTGTGCACAACGCTTGGAGCGTGGTCGAATTCGTCGTGCTGCTGGTTCTGGGAATCGCGGCGGTGCAAGCCCTCATCTGGATTCCGATCATCGTGTGGTGGCGACGCAGGGCCCGTGCCGCCAAGGCGCGGCTTGCGGCGGCGATCGAGGCCGAAACGACGATTCGCCCACCCGAGAAAGGGGTTTACCGCGGAGCGACGGCCCCGGGTTACCCAGCAGTCAATAACAACGGAACTATCGCGCTCACCGATCGCCGGCTGATCTTTATCACTGTCACCGGCAAGATCATCGACATTCCGCGCGCCGAGATCACCGCCGCGCGTGAAGCGAAGGTGTTCAAATCGTCTGTGCGAGGCGGTCGTTCGCACCTGATCGTCCAAATACCAACCGGCGAAATCGCTTTCTACGTCTCGTCGAACGCCGACTGGATCAACGCGATCACGTCCCTGCGGGCGAAGTAGCGGGGTTTCGTTCCCGCAGGCGCCTTAAGCCCGGGTTTGTCCGGAGCGACCGCCCAAGCCCGGGATCAGCATCGGAACGCGCTGACGGTAGTCGCGGTACTGCTCCCCGAACACGCGGGTGAGGTCGCGCTCCTCTAACTGGACCGCAAGCAGAATGTATCCGGTCGTTACGGCAGCAAAGATCACGTGACCCACGGTCATCCTTGGTGCGGCCCAGAACGCGGTCAGAAAACCTAGGTAGATCGGGTGCCGAACCGCTCGGTACAGAAACGGCGTCGCGAACTCGTGCTCGGGAAGCCGCCGCTTCCGCAGCCGGGCGAACACCTGCCGCAGCCCGAACAGATCGAAATGATCGATAAGGAAGGTGCTCAGCAGAACAGTGGCCCAGCCGAGGAGACCGACGGCGGTCAGCAACGCCCGCCAAGGTTGGGAGGTGACCCGCCAGACGTCGTCGGTGATGGGGCGCCATGCGGCCATGAGAACGACCAGACAGACGCTGGAGGCAAGGACGTACGTTGACCGTTCTGCGCTGGGCGGCACGATGCGGGTCCACCAGCGTTTGAAGGCTGGCCTGGCCATGATGCTGTGCTGGACCGCGAACAGCGCGAGCAACGCTACGTCGATCACCACCGCCGTGACGGTGAGGGTGCCGTCGCCAGGGCCGCCGCGATCGATGGTCTTGCCCACGAGGTGCACGTTGCTGACCATGAAGTCGGCGTTGGCGACGAATCCGATCAGGTAAACGAAGACGACCAGGAAGATTAGGTACGTGGCCGCGCCATAGGCCGCAGTCAGGACACCGCCGGCGGAACTGCCGGCCGGCTGCGATGAGGACTTATCGCCCTGCGCCACATCAAGATTGTGCTCCGCTTCTCGGCACAAATACAGTATCTCGGCGAATACGGCAGCTAGATGCGAGGCGCGACGGGCTGCTCCTCCAGCACTTCGGGCTCCTCGGCGTGCACGCTCCGGCTGCCGATCAACAGGCCCAACAGCGCACCCACCACGCAGACGACCACGGTGACCTGGAAGATTCCGCCGTACATCTCGGCGAACGCTTGGCGGTACATGGTGGCCTGATGCAGGACGCGCTCCGCGAGACTGGCGTTTGCAGGCACTTCCGATGCCAATTTCGCAACGAGCTGCGGCAGTTGGTAAAAGCCCCACGCGCTCAGTGAGGCGACGCCGATCAGCATGCCCGTCATCCGCGCCACCACCACCGCCGCCGAAGCAATGCCGTGCTGTGCCGACGGCACCACTCGCAGGCTGGCCGATGTCAGCGGGGCGATCACCAGACCCAACCCGATTCCGGCAATTGCCAGATCGGTATCCATCGCGGGCAGCGACAGTCCAAAGATGTTGTGGCGGACGCTCAATAGGTCAACCGACCACTTCGAGATGAACCAGTAGCCACCGGCGGCGATCAGCAGCCCCGCGAAAGCCACCGCTCGGTCGCCGATTTTCGTCGCGATCCCGCCGCCCACGAGCGCGCCGATCGGCAGCGCTGCCAGGAACCACAGCAGCATCATGGCGGCGTGGTCCTGGTCCTTGCCGAGCACGCCCTGGGCGAACAGTTCGACGTCGACAAGGGTCACCATCAGGGCCGCACCGGCGCACAACGACGAGCCGAGCGCGGACAGGAACGGCCGGAAATGCACCCCGGTGGGTTCGATCAGCTTGGTGCGGGAGAACCGTTCCCACACAAAGAAAATCACCGCGAAGACGACGGCCGCAACGATCAGCGGCGGGCCGTAGCTGGGCAGCGCGTGCTTGCCGTCGGGATTGGCGTTGTACAGACCGATGACCGCCAAACCCAGCGTGATCGCCAGCAGCAAGCCGCCGATGATGTCGATCTTTTCGGGCTCGCCGCTGCGGTCCCGGGACGGCAGGCTGAAGTGGATCATCACCATCGCGGCCAGCGCCAACGGCACGTTGATCCAGAACACGTCCTGCCATCGACTGGTCAGCCAGACGATGAAGATTCCGTAGAGCGGGCCGAGCACGCTGCCCAGCTCTTGCGCCGCGCCGATGCCCCCGAGGACGCCCGCGCGGTTGCGCTGAGCCCATAGGTCAGCGCCCAGTGCGAGCGTCACCGGCAACAGCGCGCCACTGGCCACACCCTGGATGGTGCGGCCAACCACCAGCACATCCAAGTCGGTGGACAGCGCCGTGATCACCGACCCGATCAGGAAGGTGGCCAGGCTGACTTGCAGAAGCAGCTTGCGCCCGAACCGGTCGGATGCCCGGCCCAGCAAGGGCATAGCCGCGATGTAGCCCAGGAGATACCAGGTGATGATCGGGGTGATGCGTTGCAGATGGTTGACCGGAATGCCGATGGTGCTGATGATGTCGCGCATGATGGTCACTACGACATAGGTGTCGAGTGCACCGAGGAGTACGGCCAGGCTGCCGGCGCCGATCGCGACGCCGCGCCCTGCGTGACGGGGTGCCGTCATCCGCCGGCTACCGGAGGCTTGGTGACCTGCACCGGCGCATTCCAGTTCGACAGCGTCATCTGGACCGAGTTGCCCGGACTCTGCTCCATCTGGATCTGGGCCAACTGGTGGTCACCGTTTTCCTCGATCCACGCGGTCGTCGGCGACGGCTGGGTCGCCTTCAGTTGCGGCGCAAGGCCATTCACCGCGTCCGCTGAGGCGGTGCCGGTGATCTTGATGGTGCTCTGCCCATTGATCGTTTCGCGAGACTCGGCCTTCGGGTTGCTCAGATTGGCCAGCACGTTTGCCACGCCGGTGTCCGGCTTCAGGATCGAGGACGGGTCGTAGATAGCGGCGGCGGGACCGAAGCTTTCCCACTGGCCGGGGCTCATCGCCGCGTACAGAGTTCCGCTGTCGACCACGAACTGAGCGTCGATGTCGGAGCCGCCGAACGTGATGTTGGCATTGCCCTGGGCGGCGGTGGCGGGCGTGGTGGTCAGGTCGCCGGTGAGGGTCTTGATCGGCAGGTGCTTGATCTTGCCGTTCACCGACAGCACCAAGTGCACGCTCTTGACGTTCTTGGTGGTCGGGATCGACTGCTTGATCAGTGTGGCCGCGTCCGGCAGCGCAGCGGCGGATTGTTTCGAGGACGATGAGCAGCCACTGACAACAGCGGCGGCGATCGAGAGGGCGGCGAGAACGACGAGGATTGGGCGACGCGTCTGCATAACTTGCAGAGTAGCGGGTCGCTCGAAGTCGACTATGAAGCGCAAGGTGGCTGCGGCGTCGCGCTGGGAAGCCACAATCACTAGCCTGAGACGGTGTTCACCGGAATCGTTGAGGAATTGGGTGAGGTCGTCGGTAAGGATGACCTGGGCGATTCCGCTCGCTTCACCATCCAGGGTCCGGTAGTGACCGCCGACGCCGGTCACGGCGACTCGATCGCCGTCAACGGCGTGTGCCTGACGGTTGTCGAAGTGCTGCCCGGCGGCCAGTTCACCGCCGACGTGATGGGGGAGACGCTGAGCCGGTCCAGCTTGGGTCGGCTGGCCGCAGGCAGCCCGGTCAACCTCGAGCGCGCCGCCGCGGTGAACAGTCGGCTCGGCGGCCACATCGTCCAAGGTCACGTCGACGGCACCGGAAAGATCTTGTCCCGCTCGCCTTCCGAGAACTGGGAGGTGGTCCGCATCGGCATGCCCGCCGAACTGACCCGGTACGTCGTCGAAAAAGGTTCGATCACGGTCGACGGCATTTCGCTGACGGTCTCCGCGCTCGGCGACGACTGGTTTGAGGTGTCGCTGATTCCGACGACTCGCGAGCTGACCACATTGGGTCAGGCTCAAGCCGGGGATCCGGTGAACCTTGAGGTCGATGTCATCGCGAAGTACGTCGAGCGGCTGATGGCGAATAAATAGGCTTGTGGCAGTGGATGTGTGTCGGCGTGCGCAGCGGATGCTACCGAGCCAATCGCCGCCGTGGCGCTCGCGTCGGATTCCGTGGAAGCTAGTTAGTTAGGGATGGTCCAGACCGTCGACACCGCCGCTGCCGTGGGCGCCGTTGGGTGTGCCGCTCCCGCCGTCACCAATGGCCCCGCCGGCGCCGCCGTGGCCGTTGGGTATGCCGTTACCGCCGTTACCGCCGTTACCGCCGTTACCGCCGGTGCCGCCGGCACCGGCGTTACCCGATATCACACCGTGGCCGCCAGCCCCGCCGTTGCCGCCGTCGGGGCCGGCACCGCCGGCACCGCCGGCACCGCCGGCACCGCCGCCAACGCCATTTTCACCGAATTTGGCCGCGCCGCCGCCGCCGCCGTTCCCGCCGTTGGCGGCGGCACCGCCGACCCCGCCGTTGCCGCCATTACCGCCGACGCCCGATACGGAGCTGCCGCCGCCGCCGCCGCTGCCGGCGGCGCCGCCGGCGCCGCCGCCGCCGCCGCTGCCGCCGCCGCCGCTAGAGGGGAGTCCGCCGAGGGGGGCCTCGGCCGTGCCGCCGAGACCGCCTTCCCCGCCCCGACCGCCTGCCCCGGCGGCACCGGCTTTGCCGCCGTCCCCGCCATTTCCTGACCCGTCGGCTGCCCCGCCGGCACCGCCGTCACCACCGGCGCCGCCGGCACCGCCGTCGCCACCGGCGCCGCCGGACCCGCCGTCGGCGTTGTAGGCAAACGAGCCGGAGTTGGCGCCGTCCCCGCCTTCACCGCCGTTCCCGGCGCTGCCTCCGCTGCCGGCAGCGCCGCCGTCCCCGCCATTTCCTGATCCCAGGGCCGCGCCGCCAGCGCCGCCGTTGCCGCCGTTGCCGCCGTCGAAGCCGGGCGCGCCGGCCCCGCCGTTGCCACCAGAGCAAGTGATGCAGGCGGTGTCGGCGTTGGCGCCGTTGGTGCCGTTGAGGCCGGCGCCGCCTTTGCCGCCGTCCCCGCCGTCCCCACCGTTACCCGAGATCGAGCCGCCTTGGCCGCCGTTCCCGCCGCTCCCGCCGTTGCCGGCCGTCTCCGAGTTGGTGAGCGGGCCAGAGTTACTGCCGGCGGCGCCGTTTCCGCCGTCCCCGCCGTCGCCACCGGTGCCGACCGACCCGCCGTTGCCGCCGTTTCCGCCGGCCCCGCCATTCGGAGCGGTGACTGGGAAACAGAAACGATTCGACACGGAACCAAAGCAATCTTGGCCGACGGCTTCGTGGGTGCCGTTGCCGCCGTTTCCGCCGTTTCCGCCGTCCCCGCCGCTGGTGACATCGGCGCCGTTGGTGCCGGAGGTGCCGCTGGCGCCGGTGGTGAGGTCGGACTCGTTGCCGGGGTTGCCGCCGGCCCCGCCGTGGCCGGCGGTGCCAGGGTTGCCGCCGTTGCCGCCGTTGCCGCCGGTGCCGCCGTTGCTGGCGGCCGCGCCGTTGCCGCCGTCACCGGGCGCTCCGGCGTCGCTGCCGTTGCCGCCGTTTCCGCCGTTGCCGTCGGCGCCGACGATGCCCTGGATGTTCGCGTTGCCGCCGATGCCCCCGGTGCCGCCGTCCCCGCCGTTGGCGCCGTCGCCGCCGTTTCCGCCGTTTCCGCCGTCCCCGGCGGCCCCGAAGGAACCGACCACGCCGTTGCCACCGTTTCCGCCGGTGCCGGCGGTTCCGGCGTCGCCGCCGTTTCCGCCGGCCCCGCCGCTGCCGGGGAGTCCGTCTTTGCCGGTAACGGCGTAGCCGCCGGCCCCGCCCTGGCCGCCATCCCCGCCGTTTCCGCCGGCCCCGGCGTTGTGGCCGTTGGCGCCGTTTCCGCCGTCGCCGTATCTAGCCCCGTCCAGGCCATTGGCGCCGTTGGTGCCGTCCCCGCCGTTGCCGCCGGCCCCGCCGGCTCCGCCGTTGCCGCCGTTGCCGGCGATCGCGCCGGCGACGGTCGCATTGCCGCCGTCACCGCCGGCCCCTCCGGCCCCACCGGCGGTGCCCGCGGTGCCGTTACCGTCCACGCCTGTCACCCCGTTTTCGCCGGGCACACCCGAGCCGCCGTTGCCGCCGTTACCGGCGATGTCACCGTCAGCGTTCGCATCCCCGCCGTTACCGCCGGCCCCGCCGGTGCCATCCACGCCGTCGGCGCCATCGGCAGCGTGAATGCCAGTGGTGGGCGCCGCCGCAAAGGCCGCTGCAGCACCGGGCGCGCCCGCGACCGCGCCGAATGCGTCGCCATCACCGTCGCCGGGGGTCCCCTCATCCCCCGGGGCGCCGCCGGTGCCACCACCGCCAGCGGTGGCATCGCCGACCGCCGCAGACCCGCCGGTGCCGCCTTGCCCGCCCCCGCCGCCGTTGCCGGAGTCACCGCCATGACCGTCGTGACCGAAGGTAGCCACACCACCGCTGCCGCCGTTGCCGCCGATCCCGCCATCTCCGCCGGTGCCGCCCTGACCGCCGGTGGCCCCTGAGGTGGTGGCGGCCAGCCCGGTGCCACCGTCGCCGCCCTGGCCACCGGTGCCCCCATCGCCGCCGGCCCCGCCATCACCCGAGATCACCCCACCGGTGCCGCCGTCACCGCCGGTCCCGGCGGCTTGCCCGGTGGCGCCTTCCCCGCCGATCCCACCCGGACTGGCGGCCGTGGCGTCTTGGCCGGTGGCCCCCTCGACACCGTCACCGCCGTTACCGCCGGCGCCCCCATCGCCGACCAGCGCGACATCCCCGCCGTCACCGCCGGCCCCACCGTCCACGCCGTTACCGCCGACACCGCCATCACCGAGCACCGCAGCCCCGCCGGCGCCGCCCACCCCGGCGGCATCGGTGGCGCCGTCACCGCCATCACCGAACCAGATTCCGCCCGCACCGCCGGTGGCCTCAGCCAACGAGCCGTCCCCAATCCCATTGGCGCCGTTGCCAATCAAGATGCCGGTACCACCCAGGTCCTGCCACAGCGTGTTGAGCTGGGTGTCGACGCCGGACCCTAACGAACTGGTGATCCAGTCCTGCTCAAGGGTGTGCAGCACCGAATCCAACGAACCCGCAGCCGATACTGGATCAGCCGACAGCCCCAGAGCAGCCAACGGTTCGGCCGAACTCGCGCCAACAGCGCCCAGATCCGCGCCCATCAACGGGTCCACCAGACCGGCGAGCGACCCGGCGATGGAGTCGATAATTGCTTCAAACCCGTCCGCATTGGCCGGCGGCGCAGTGGACAGCGGGCTCATCCCGAACGCCAAAATCGTCCCAGCGGCCACAACCGGGCCGACCACCCGACCACGCCGGCGCCCCTTTGCGGTGCGCGCCACACGATTCCGCGTGCCCGAGTGCTTTGCCACAGTGAACCTCCTGAGACGAATCTGAGAGATACCTGGGTTTTTATTATGCACTCGTGGGAGATCGTTTATCTGAGCTTTCGGACTCCACGTCCATTGATTCGGACATAGGTGCGAATGACGACACCGACCGGCTGGCCGGCGCGGGGGAGCGCCTAATCCGGGCGGCCACAGCGTGTGAGCGATTCCCCGCTCACACATATTGAGGCCTACAGGGGTGGGCTGCCGCCGCCTTTTGGCAGGCATTTCCCGGTATGCCTAAACGTGTCATCGCCGCGTACTCGCGAAATACGTTGAGCGGCTTATGGCGCCTAAATAGGATTGCGCGTCAAGCTTTCCCACGATCACTCCATCGGGAGATCACCTGGCCCGGCGAAGTCAAGCATCTGGTCAAGACTGGGGAACATTGCGAAGGCATCCACGATCGCCTCATCAGCCCCGGACCCGGCGAGGCGCTCGAGCCTGCCGGCAACCGAGTCAACGGACGTGCCCGGTTCGAGGTTGATCCGCATCGCCGTCTTCAGCGCGTCAGGATCGCGGCCGGCGGCCTGCGCCGCACGGCGCGCAATCGACCACAAGTGCTCGGTGACCTCGTCCTGCAGCCCCTCGACCCCGAGCCAGCCTGGGGTGGTCGTCCACCACCCCCGGCCGAGCTTGACATGCTCGCCGCCCTCAACGAACGAGTCCTGCGCCACCTGGCCAAAGACGACAACTCACCCGCCGAAGACAAGCCGTCATAGCTTCATCAGTTGTCGACCATGTTGTCGGCTTGGGTGCCTTCCCCGGTGAACAGATCCGAGAACTGGTCAGCTGTGACTGCGTTGCCCATGGCCTCCGGAGAGCCGAGACCGGTTGATGGCGCACAAGTAGTGGCTAGCTGCGCCAAGGACTTTCGACGCTAGCGGCTTCAGGACGCCCTACGAGGCTGAGGACGGCGCGTCCGGCGATGGTGGCCGTGGCGTCGGCGATGGCGCGGGTGATTGGTGGCGATGATGGCCCTGCCCGTCGATGATGGGAACCGGCGGCTGAGGCGGCGGACCAGGCGCGGCGTGGACAACCGGAGCGGGACCGATGAGCACGGCGACTACCAGCGCGGCGACCAAGGTGCGGCGTCGCCGAGGGGGTCGCACAAATTCATGGTCGATGGCTGCGGCGCCCATGCCGCTCATTGTAGGTCTATGTGCATTGCGGATGACCAGGTTTTTCATCTCAACTCGAACGCAGTTGTGGGCCTGCAAATGGGCAACGCCCGCTTCGCCAATCGGCGAAGCGGGCGTCTGGTGAGGCGAGTTTTTACAGCGGGATCCAAACTCCGAAGAAGTTGAAGCCGAACTGGTTGAACTGCGGGTTCCAGAAAGGCGTCTCCTGGTAGCCCCAGTAGTTGATCGGGCCGTAGTTCCACGGTCCACCGGGCGGTGGAAGCGGCCGGTCCCATGCCGGTCGCGGCGGCTCGCCGGCACCCCAGGGCGCGGGTCCGTCTCCCCACGGAGCGCCGTGGAAGTAGCCGCGGTGGTCATCGCCGTGCCACGCCCCAGGTCCGCCAGGTCCGCCAGGTCCGCCGGGTCCGTGGTCACCCGGTCCACCCGGTCCACCGGGTCCGCCGGGTCCGTGATCGCCCGGTCCACCGGGTCCGCCAGGACCGTGTCCGCCCGGCCCGCCAGGTCCGTGGTCGCCCGGCCCGCCGGGTCCGCCCGGCCCGCCAGGTCCGTGGCCGCCCGGTCCACCCGGGTCCTGCGGAGCGGGTCCGGCGTGGTTTATCGCCGGTGCGCCATGGCCACCGGGCTGCGGCCCCGGGGCGGCGCTGGCCGCACCGGCTCCCACGCCCAGCGCGGCTGCCCCGAGGGCGCCGGCGATGGTCGCTCCGGCCATCAGTTGCTTCAGTTTCATGGTCCTTCGCCTGTCTACTTGGGTATTCAGCGGACGCTTGGCCCCCCGACGTAAACGACGCTAGATAGCTAAGCTATGAATCAGCTACGAGACGTCTCTGGAAGCCTTTTGCGCATTTGCCCGGGGTGAGTCGCCGCAGGAGACGGTCCGCTCAGTGAGCAGTGGCAATAACCAAGCCGACGTGGTGGTTCATACTGGATGCAACGCCTGAGGACTTCGGGTGGACTTTCTTACGAGGTGGCTGCGATGACGAGGTTGGACTCGGTCGAGCGCGCGATCGCCGATATCGCGGCCGGCAAGGCTGTCGTCGTCGTGGATGACGAGGATCGGGAGAACGAGGGCGACCTCATCTTTGCGGCCGAGAAGGCCACCCCGGAGTTGGTCGCCTTCATGGTCCGCTACACATCGGGATACCTGTGTGTGCCCCTGGACGGCGATATCTGTGACCGCCTCGGACTGCTGCCGATGTACGCGGTCAACCAAGACAAACACGGCACCGCTTATACCGTTACCGTCGACGCGAAACATGGTGTGGGAACTGGAATTTCGGCATCCGATCGTGCAACGACGATGAAATTGCTGGCTGACCCGGACAGCGTCGCCGAAGATTTCACCCGGCCCGGCCACGTAGTTCCGTTGCGCGCCAAGGACGGTGGCGTGTTGCGGCGGCCCGGCCACACCGAGGCCGCTGTCGACCTGGCCCGGATGGCCGGACTGGCGCCCGCCGGTGCGATCTGCGAAATCGTCAGCCAGAAGGACGAAGGCGCGATGGCGCAGACCGACGAGCTGCGGGTCTTTGCCGACGAGCACGATCTGGCGCTGATCTCCATCGCGGACCTGATCGAGTACCGCCGCAAGCACGAGAAGCACATCGAGCGGATCGCCGAGGCCCGCATCCCGACCCGGCACGGTGAATTCCGGGCGGTCGGATACTCCAGCATTTACGAGGACGTCGAGCACGTGGCGTTGGTACGCGGCGAGATCGCCGGACCCAACTACGACGGCGACGACGTGCTGGTCCGGGTGCACTCCGAATGCCTGACCGGGGACGTATTCGGTTCGCGCCGCTGCGACTGCGGTCCGCAACTGGACGCCGCGATGGCGATGGTCGCGCGCGAGGGCCGCGGCGTGGTCCTCTACATGCGTGGCCATGAAGGTCGCGGCATCGGCCTGATGCACAAGCTGCAGGCCTATCAGCTGCAGGACGCCGGCGACGACACGGTCGACGCCAACCTCAAACTCGGATTGCCTGCCGACGCACGCGACTACGGCACCGGGGCCCAGATTCTGGTCGACCTCGGTGTGCGCTCGATGCGGCTGCTGACCAACAACCCGGCCAAGCGGGTCGGCTTGGATGGTTACGGGCTGCACATCATCGAGCGGGTGCCGTTGCCGGTACGCGCCAATGCGGAGAACATCCGGTATCTGATGACTAAACGTGACCGGATGGGTCATGACCTG
Source organism: uncultured Actinomycetota bacterium (assembly GCA_963815995.1). Classification (GTDB taxonomy): domain Bacteria; phylum Actinomycetota; class Actinomycetes; order Mycobacteriales; family Mycobacteriaceae; genus Mycobacterium. The sequence continues at coordinate 1,837,872 of CAWFIR010000010.1, read as the reverse complement.
GTCGGGCTGGACGACTATCACGAATCCATCCATTTGCCAGGCGAATTCGGCGGTGCCCTGTGACCCGGGACCGCGCCTATGAGCGGTGCCGGTGTACCCGACATCGCGTCGCAGGACGCTTCCGTACTCACACTGGCGATCGTGGTCAGCACGTGGCACAAGCAGATATGTGACGCATTGCTGGCCGGCGCCCAGAGAATCGCCGACGAGTGGGGCGTCAAGGACCCGACGATTGTCCGGGTTCGCGGCGCGATCGAAATTCCGGTCGTCGCGCAGGCGGTGGCCCGTAACCATGACGCAGTCGTCGCACTGGGTGTGGTAATCCGCGGACAGACACCGCATTTCGATTATGTCTGCGACGCGGTGACCCAAGGGCTGACGCGGGTTTCGCTGGACGAATCCACCCCGGTGGCCAATGGCGTGCTGACCACCAACGACGAGGCGCAGGCCCTCGACCGCGCGGGGCTGCCGGACTCGGCCGAGGACAATGGCGGCCAGGCCACGGCTGCGGCGCTGAGCGACCGCACTGACCCTGCGTCATCTGCGCGCAAAGTCGTGACCGCCATGCCCGACCAGGCCACCTGGGATGTGCAACTGCGGCCCCACCTGACGCCCTATGTCGCCTACGCCGCGGCGTTCGTCCTTGTCGCAGCGCACGTCGTGATTGGCCTGCTGCTCAAGATCGGATCCACCGGCGTCATCTTCCAGACCTGCCGACCAGATTGCGATGGCGGGCCTGGGTTTGCATGCTTGCCGGGCCGTGCTGCTGTTCGCCCGGCCACGGCTGCGGGTGGGCGCCGCCGGGCTGTCCGTGCGCAATGTGGTCAGTGACCGGTTCGTGCCGTGGGACGACGTGGTGGACGTGTCGTTTCCGGTCGGCGCCCGCTGGGCGCGAGTCGATCTCCCCGACGACGAGTACATCCCGCTGATGGCCATCCAGTCGGTCGACAAGGAACGCGCCGTGGCCGCGATGGACACCGTTCGGTCCCTGATGGCCCAGTACCGGCCCGACCTCAGCCGAAGCTGAGCCGCATTCCCACTTCGCCCGGACCGTCGCCGGGCACCTCGGTGAACCCGCAACCCTCGTACAGCGACCGGGCGACGCTGTTGTCGGGCGCCATCCGCAGTGTCACGGTGCGAACGCCGCTGCGGCGTGCCCAGTCCAGGGCGGTCCCGACCAGCCGACGGGCCAGGCCGCGGCCGCGCACCCGCGGATCGAGCCACAGCGAGTACAGGTAGACGGTGTCGGGACGCTCACGGTGGGCGGCGACCAGGCCGACCGCCAGCGGCTCCGGACCAACAGCGCGAACTGGGCGTGGTCACGCAGACGCTGCTGCCATCCGGCGGGGGTGAACCGGCTCGGTCAGGTACTGCGCGCTGCCGGTGCCGAACGCATCAGAGAGCGCCCGCAACCGGAGGTGAGCGAACTGCTCCCAATCCGACTCGGTGAGGCGGATGACTCGCGTCCGCTGGCTGCCGGTGCTGGGCACGCCGTCACGGTAGCGGCTGCCGGGCCGGACCGTCCGACCCCGGACTAACCTTAACACCGTGGCTGATCCCGCGACCTACCGCCCCGCGCCCGGGTCCATCCCGGTCGAGCCCGGCGTCTACCGGTTCCAAGATCAGCACGGCCGAGTGATCTACGTCGGCAAGGCCAAGAGCCTGCGCAGTCGATTGACGTCGTACTTCGCCGACGTCGCGAGCCTGCATCCACGCACCCGGCAGATGGTGACCACCGCCGCCAAGGTGGAGTGGACGGTGGTCAACACCGAGGTCGAGGCGCTGCAGCTGGAATACAACTGGATCAAGGAATTCGACCCGCGGTTCAACGTCCGCTACCGCGACGACAAGTCCTATCCCGTGCTCGCCGTCACCCTCAACGAGGAGTACCCCCGCCTGATGGTCTACCGGGGCCCGCGCCGAAAGGGTGTCCGCTACTTCGGGCCCTACTCGCATGCCTGGGCCATTCGCGAGACCCTGGACCTGCTGACCCGAGTCTTTCCGGCTCGCACATGTTCGGCCGGAGTGTTCAAGCGGCACAACCAAATCGACCGCCCGTGCCTATTGGGCTATATCGACAAATGCTCAGCGCCATGCATCGGGCGGGTCAGCGCCGAGCAGCACCGCCAGATCGTGCTGGACTTCTGCGACTTCCTGTCCGGCAAGACCGACAGATTCGCCCGCGGCCTCGAACAGCAGATGCACGCCGCGTCAGAAGATCTGGATTTCGAGCGCGCCGCGAGATTGCGCGACGACCTCGGCGCGCTGAAGCGGGCCCTGGAGAAGCAGGCCGTCGTCCTCGGTGACGGCACCGACGCTGACGTCGTTGCTTTCGCGGACGACGATCTGGAAGCCGCCGTTCAGGTGTTTCACGTCCGCGGCGGGCGGGTTCGTGGGCAACGCGGCTGGATCGTCGAAAAGCCCGGCGATCCAGGTGATTCCGGCGAGGCGCAATTGGTCGAGCAATTCCTGACGCAGTTCTACGGCGACCAGGCCGAACTCGATGGTGCTGCCGACGAATCCGCCAACCCGGTGCCCCGCGAGGTGCTGGTGCCGTGCTTGCCGCCCAACGCTGAGGAGTTGACCACCTGGCTGTCCGGGCTGCGTGGTTCACGAGTGAACCTGCGGGTTCCGCGACGAGGCGATAAGCGGGCGTTGGCCGAAACCGTGCAGCGGAACGCCAAAGAGGCGCTGCAGCAGCACAAGCTGAAGCGTGCCGGCGACTTCACCGCCAGATCTGCTGCGCTGCAGAATATTCAAGAGGCCTTGGGTTTGGCCGACGCGCCGCTGCGCATCGAGTGTGTCGACATCAGCCACGTCCAGGGAACCGACGTAGTCGGGTCGCTGGTGGTGTTCGAAGACGGGCTGCCCCGCAAGTCCGATTACCGTCACTTCGCGATCCGGGAAGCGGCCGGCCACGGTCGTTCCGATGACGTCGCGTCGATCGCCGAAGTGACCCGTCGTCGCTTCATGCGGCACATCCAAGATCAAGAGGATCCGAAAATCCTTTCACCGGAGGGTAAATCGCGTCGATTTGCCTATCCGCCCAATCTGTATGTCGTCGACGGCGGTGCCCCGCAGGTGAACGCGGCCAGCGCGGTCCTCGACGAACTGGGTGTCACCGATGTCGCGGTGATCGGTCTGGCCAAGCGACTCGAAGAGGTATGGGTACCGTCGGAGCCCGACCCGATCATCCTGCCGCGCAACAGCGAGGGTCTGTACCTGCTGCAGCGAGTGCGAGACGAGGCCCACCGATTCGCCATCAACTACCACCGCAGCAAGCGATCCAAGCGGATGACCGCGTCCGCGCTGGATGCGGTACCGGGTTTGGGCGAGCATCGCCGCAAGGCATTGGTTGCGCATTTCGGGTCACTGGCCCGCCTCAAGCAGGCTACGCGTCGACGAGATCACCTCCGTTCCGGGCATTGGGGTCGCAACGGCGACCGCGGTGCTCGACGCGCTGCAAGGCGGGACTGCCGGATCGGATGCTGCGACGCAAGACCGGATCGCTGAACGGGCATCGGGATGACGGGCGAGGGAATGGACGGGGCGAATCAGACCGGATCGCTGGATCACGCCGACAATCACGGTGGCACAAACGAATCCGGCATCGACGTCGTTCTGGTCACTGGTTTGTCGGGTGCCGGGCGGGGCACCGCCGCCAAGGTGCTCGAAGACCTCGGCTGGTATGTCGCCGACAACCTGCCGCCTCAGCTGATCACCCGGATGGTCGACCTCGGGCTGGACGCCGGATCCCGCATCACGCAGCTGGCCATCGTGATGGATGCGCGTTCCCGTGGATTCACCGGTGACCTGGACTGGGTGCGTAACGACCTGGCCACCCGCAACATCACCCCGCGGGTGCTGTTCATGGAGGCCTCCGACGAGATGTTGGTGCGCCGCTACGAGCAGAACCGCCGAAGCCATCCGCTGCAGGGCCAGCAGACACTGGCCGAAGGCATAATCGCTGAGCGCGAGATGCTCGCGCCGGTCCGCGCGACCGCCGACCTGATCATCGACACCTCGACGCTGTCGGTGCATGAGCTGCGGGAGAGCATCGAACGGGCCTTCGGTGGCGAGACCGTCGCCCAGACCAGTGTCACGGTGGAGTCCTTCGGCTTCAAATACGGTCTGCCGATGGACGCCGACACCGTGATGGACGTCCGGTTCCTGCCCAACCCGCATTGGATCGACGACTTACGGCCGCACACCGGTCAACATCCCGCCGTTCGTGACTACGTGCTTGGCCAGACCGGTGCGGCGGAGTTCTTGGAGACCTACCATCGGTTGCTATCCCTGATTATCGATGGCTACCGCAGGGAGGGGAAGCGCTATATGACCGTGGCGATTGGCTGCACCGGCGGTAAACACCGCAGCGTTGCCATCGCCGAGGCGTTAGCGCAGCTGCTTGAGTCCGACAAGCAGCTGACGGTCCGGGTGTTGCACCGGGATCTGGGCCGCGAATGAGTCGGCGGATTGTCGCCCTCGGCGGAGGACACGGTTTGTATGCGACGCTGTCGGCTGCCCGGCGTCTGACGCCGCACGTCACCGCGGTCGTGACGGTCGCGGACGACGGCGGCTCGTCGGGAAGGCTGCGAAGCGAACTCGACGTGGTACCTCCGGGCGATCTGCGAATGGCGTTGGCCGCCTTGGCTTCTGACAGCCCGCACGGGCGACTGTGGGCGACGATCATGCAGCATCGGTTCGGCGGCAGCGGTGCGCTGTCGGGGCATCCGATCGGCAACCTGCTGCTGGCCGGCCTCAATGAGGTACTCGCCGATCCGGTGGCCGCGCTCGACGAACTCGGCCGGATTCTGGGTGTGCGGGGCCGGGTGTTGCCGATGTGCCCGATCGCGCTGCAGATCGAGGCCGACGTCTCCGGTCTGGAAACCGACCCGCGGATGTTCCGGGTGATCCGCGGTCAGGTGGCGATCGCCACCACGCCCGGAAAAGTACGTCGCGTGCGGCTGCTGCCCGGCGATCCGCCGGCCACCCGGCAGGCCGTCGACGCGATCATGGCTGCCGATTTGGTGGTGTTGGGACCGGGCTCGTGGTTCACCAGCGTGATCCCCCATGTGCTGGTACCCGAGCTGGCCGCGGCGCTGCAGGCGACGACGGCCCGGCGCGCGCTGGTGCTCAACCTGGTCGCCGAGCCGGGGGAGACGGCGGGTTTCTCGGTTGAACGTCATCTGCACGTACTCGCCCAGCACGCGCCGGGTTTCACCGTGCACGACGTGATCATCGACGCCGAACGGGTGCCCAGTGAACGGGAACGCGAGCAACTGCGGCGTACGGCAACCCTGCTTGATGCTCAGGTTCAGTTCGCGGACGTGGCCCGGCCTGGTACACCTTTACATGACCCGGGCAAGTTGGCCGCGGCGCTGGACGGAGTGAGCGTGCGCGACCTGGGTCAGCCGCCGACGTCCACCGACGCGGTGGTGGCCGAGCAAGAACGTCAGCAAACCGGGGAAGATTGACCGGGTCGCAACGGACCAAGGGGTGACGACGCGTGGCGATGACGGCCGAAGTCAAGGACGAGTTGAGCCGCCTGGTGGTGAACGCGGTGAGCGCGAGGCGCGCCGAGGTGACCTCACTGCTGCGGTTCGCGGGCGGTCTGCACATCGTGGCCGGCCGTGTGGTCGTCGAAGCCGAGGTGGACTTGGGCAGCATCGCGCGCCGGCTGCGCAAGGACATCTTCGACCTGTACGGCTACAACGCTGTCGTGCATGTGTTGTCCGCCAGCGGAATCCGCAAGACGACGCGATACGTGTTGCGGGTTGCCAACGACGGCGAGGCACTGGCCCGCCAGACCGGGCTGCTCGACCTGCGTGGCCGACCGGTACGTGGCCTGCCCGCCCAAGTCGTCGGCGGCAGCATCGGTGACGCCGAAGCCGCGTGGCGTGGAGCGTTCTTGGCGCACGGTTCGCTGACCGAGCCGGGCCGGTCGTCGGCGCTGGAGGTCAGCTGCCCCGGCCCGGAGGCGGCGCTGGCCTTGGTGGGCGCGGCACGGCGGCTCGGGATCAGTGCCAAAGCGCGTGAGGTGCGCGGCGCCGACCGAGTGGTGGTCCGCGACGGCGAGGCCATCGGGGCCCTGCTGACCCGGATGGGTGCCCAGGAGACCCGGTTGGTCTGGGAGGAGCGGCGGATGCGTCGCGAGGTCCGGGCAACGGCGAATCGTCTGGCGAATTTCGACGACGCTAATCTGCGCCGTTCGGCGCGCGCCGCGGTGGCCGCTGCCGCCCGTGTCGAACGGGCGCTGGAAATACTCGGCGACACTGTGCCCGAGCATCTGGCCGCGGCGGGCAAGTTGCGCATCGAGCACCGGCAGGCGTCGCTTGGAGGAATTGGGCCGGCTGGCCGATCCGCCGATGACGAAAGATGCTGTGGCAGGCCGTATTCGGCGACTGCTGTCGATGGCCGATCGCAAGGCGAAAGTGGATGGGATTCCAGACACCGAATCGGCGGTGACGCCAGACCTGATGGAAGACGCTTGAGCTAGTTCGCTACGCAGGTGTGGTGATGCCGCTACATTGTTCTCGCCAACGGTGGCACACCTGAAACGAGGCCGTCATGGGATTCATCACGCCGGACCTTCCGGACGTCGACCCCGAAACCTGGCATACGCTGCCCGCCGCCGACAGGATGCAGGTGGTCACCCGGCATTGGGTGGAACACGGTTTCGGCACGCCCTCGGCGATCTATCTGCTTTACGTGTTCAAGATGGCCGCCTACGCCGCAGGTGCCGCCGCGGTCATTTCGCTGACGCCGGGTCTGGGCGGGCTGGGGGATATCGAGACCTGGTGGACGCAGCCGATCGTGTACCAGAAGCTGATCATCTTCACGCTGCTATTTGAGGTGTTGGGGTTGGGTTGCGGGTCGGGTCCACTCACCGCGCGGTTCTGGCCTCCGATCGGAGGATTCCTGTATTGGTTGCGGCCCAAGACAATTCGTCTTCCGCCCTGGCCGCACGAAGTTCCGTTCACCAGCGGCGACACTCGCAGTATTTTCGATGTCGGCTTGTATGTGATCGTTTTGGCATCCGGCGTTTGGGCGCTGTTGGCACCGGGTCATGGCGGATCAGTCACGGGGAGCGGCGATCTCGGTCTGATCGATCCCGTTCTGGTGGTACCACTGATCGTCGCGCTGGCCCTGCTGGGGCTGCGCGACAAAACGATTTTCCTGGCCGCCCGCGGCGAGCACTACTGGCTGAAACTGTTGGTGTTCTTCTTCCCGTTCACCGATCAGATCGCCGCCTTCAAGATCGTCATGCTCGGGCTGTGGTGGGGTGCGGCGACTTCCAAACTGAATCACCATTTTCCCTACGTAGTGGCCGCGATGACGAGCAACAACGCGCTGCTGCGCGGTAAGGCGTTCAACTGGTTGAAGCGCCGGCTTTATCGCGACCCGGTCAATGACCTGCGCCCGACCTGGATACCGAAGGTGATGGCCCACGTCGGCGGCACCACCGCGGAATTCATCGTCCCTGCGGTGCTGGTCTTCATCGCCGACGGGCAACCGTGGCGGTGGGCCCTGATCGCCTTTATGGTGCTCTTCCACCTCAACATCATTTCCAACCTCCCGATGGGAGTTCCGTTGGAGTGGAACATCTTTTTCATCTTCTCGCTGTTCTACCTGTTCGGGCACTACGGCAGCATCTCGATCTACGACCTCAATTCACCGTTGCTGCTGGCGATGCTGTTGGCGGCCCTTCTCGTGATTCCGATTGTCGGAAATATGTTCCCGGAACAGATTTCGTTCCTGCCGGCACTGCGTTACTACGCAGGCAACTGGGCATCCAGTGTCTGGTGCTTCCGCGACGGTATTGAAGACAAGATCGACGCTGATGTCATCAAGAGCTCGGCGCTGACCGCTAAACAGATTGCCAGGCTCTACGACCCGGCCACCGCCGAGATCATCAGCGACAAAGCCCGAGCCTTCCGGTCCATGCATGTCCACGGCCGTGCGCTCAACGGACTACTGCCTCGTGCACTGGAGAATGAGGCGGACTACGTGCTGCGCGAAGGTGAAACCGTTGCCGGGCCCCTGATCGGCTGGAATTTCGGCGAAGGCCACCTGCACAACGAGCAGTTGGTGCAGGCGGTCCAGCGCCGCTGCCAGTTGGACGAGGGTGATCTGCGGGTGATCATCCTGGAAGGTCAACCGATTCAGACGAAGAAGCAGTGGTACCGCATTGTCGACGCGAAGACCGGGTTGATCGAGGAAGGCTACGTGTCCGTCGACGACATGCTGGCCCGCCAGCCCTGGCCCGAACCCGATGACGAGTTGCCTGTCCACCCGATATGAGCGGCCCGATCGGCGTGACCTAAACCACCGAATTCGCTCCGCATTGTCGCAGCTACTAGGCTGGCAGCGAGCATTTCGTCAGCAACGAAGGAGAGACACGTGACGGTCCGGGTAGGCATTAACGGCTTCGGTCGAATCGGACGCAACTTCTACCGGGCCCTGCTGGCGCAGCAAGCGGCGGGCACCGACACTGACATCGAGGTGGTCGCGGCCAACGACCTGACCGACAACGCGAGCCTGGCGCACCTGCTGAAATTCGACTCGATCCTGGGCCGGCTGCCGTACGACGTCAGCCTGGAGGGCGACGACACCATCGTCATCGGCGACCGCAAGATCAAGGCGCTGGAGGTCAAAGAGGGGCCGGCGGCCCTTCCCTGGGGCGACCTCGGCGTAGATGTCGTCGTCGAGTCCACCGGCATCTTCACCAACGCCGCAAAGGCCAAGGGCCACTTGGACGCTGGCGCCAAGAAAGTGATCATCTCCGCGCCAGCCACCGACGAAGACATCACCATCGTGCTGGGCGTCAACGACGACAAGTACGACGGCAGCCAGAACATCATCTCCAACGCGTCGTGCACCACGAACTGCCTTGGGCCGATTGCCAAAGTGCTCAACGATGAGTTCGGCATCGTCAAGGGCCTGATGACCACGATCCACGCCTACACCCAGGACCAGAACCTGCAGGACGGTCCGCACAAGGATCTGCGACGGGCCCGGGCCGCGGCGCTGAACATCGTGCCGACCTCGACCGGTGCGGCCAAGGCGATCGGTCTGGTGTTGCCCGAGCTCAAGGGCAAGCTGGACGGTTACGCGCTGCGGGTGCCCGATCCCCACCGGTTCGGTCACCGACCTGACCGTCGAGCTGTCCAAGTCGGGCACCGCCGACCAGATCAACGCCGCGATGAAGGCCGCCGCCGACGGTCCGATGAAGGGCATCCTCAAGTACTACGACGCCCCGATCGTCTCCAGCGATATCGTCACCGACCCGCACAGCTCGATCTTCGACTCGGGCCTGACCAAGGTGATCGACAACCAGGCCAAGGTGGTGTCCTGGTACGACAACGAGTGGGGCTACTCCAACCGCCTCGTTGATTTGGTCGCACTGGTCGGCAAGTCGCTGTAACCGTGTCTATCCCTAACCTGGACGACCTTCTCGCACAGGGCGTTTCGGGTCGTGGCGTGCTGGTTCGATCCGATCTGAACGTGCCGCTCAACGACGGCGTATCACCGATGCCGGCCGTATCACCGCGTCGGTGCCCACGATCAAGGCGCTGGCCGACGGCGGCGCCAAAGTGGTGGTAGCCGCCCACCTGGGACGGCCCACCGGCGAACCCGATCTGAAACTGTCGTTGGCCCCCGTCGCCGCGGCGCTGGGTGACCAGCTGGGCAAGGACGTGCAGTTGGCCGACGACGTCGTGGGCGCTGACGCGCGGGCTCATGCCGGGCACCTGGCCGACGGGGACGTTCTGCTGCTGGAGAACGTCCGTTTCGACCCGCGGGAAACCAGCAAGAACGACGGGGAGCGGCTGGCGCTGGCCAAAGAGCTCGCCGAATTAGTCGGACCGACAGGCGCTTTCGTCTCCGACGGGTTCGGGGTGGTGCACCGCAAGCAGGCCTCAGTCTACGACGTCGCGACGCTGCTGCCGCACTACGCGGGCAAGCTGGTCGCCGAAGAGGTCGGTGTGCTCGAGCGTCTGACCGGTTCGACGAAGCGGCCCTACGCGGTGATCCTCGGCGGTTCCAAAGTCTCCGACAAGCTCGGCGTGATCGAGCAACTGGCCACCAAGGCCGACAGCATCGTGATCGGCGGCGGCATGTGCTACACGTTCCTTGCCGCAATGGGTCTTCCAGTGGGGACGTCGCTGCTGCAGACCGAGATGATCGACACCTGCCGGCAACTGCTCGACACCTACGCCGACGTCATCCGGCTTCCGGTCGACATCGTGGTGGCCGACAAGTTCGCCGCCGATTCGCCGTCGGAAGTTGTTGCTGCCGATGCGATTCCAGAAGGCAAGATGGGTTTGGACATCGGACCGGGCTCGGTTATCCGATTCACCAAGCTGCTGGGTAACGCGGAGACCATCTTCTGGAATGGCCCGATGGGGGTCTTCGAGTTCCCGGCATTCGCCGCGGGCACCAAGGGCGTGGCCGAAGTGATCGCTGCCGCGACCGCAAAGGGTGCCTTCAGCGTGGTGGGCGGCGGCGACTCGGCTGCCGCGGTGCGGGCGCTGGGCCTGCCCGACGACAGCTTCTCCCACATTTCCACCGGCGGTGGAGCATCGCTGGAATACCTTGAGGGCAAGACGCTGCCCGGCCTCGAAGTGTTGAGTACCTGAGCGAAGGACGACGATGAGCCGCAAGCCGCTGATAGCCGGCAACTGGAAGATGAACCTCAACCACTTCGAAGCGATCGCGCTGGTGCAGAAGATCGCATTCTCGCTGCCGGACAAATACTTCGACAAGGTCGACGTCGCGGTGATTCCGCCATTCACCGACCTGCGCAGCGTGCAGACCCTGGTCGACGGCGACAAGCTGCGGCTCACCTACGGCGCGCAGGACGTGTCGCAGCACGACTCCGGTGCATACACCGGCGAGATCAGCGGGGCTTTCCTGGCCAAGCTGGGCTGCAGCTTCGCCGTGGTCGGCCACTCCGAGCGGCGTACCTACCACGACGAGGACGACGCGCTGGTGGCGGCGAAGGCCGCTGCCGCGCTCAAGCACGAGCTGACGCCGATCGTGTGCATCGGCGAACACCTGGAAGTCCGCGAGGCCGGCGAGCACGTCAGCCACTGCCAGAACCAGCTGCGCGGGTCGCTGGCTGGATTGTCGGCCGAGCAGATCGGCCAGACCGTCATCGCCTACGAGCCGGTGTGGGCGATCGGTACCGGGCGGGTGGCCAGCGCCGCCGACGCACAGGAGGTGTGCGCGGCGGTCCGCAAGGAGCTGGGATCGCTGGCTTCGCCGCAGATCGCCGACACCGTCCGGGTGCTTTACGGCGGCTCGGTGAACGCCAAGAACATCGGCGACATCGTCGCGCAGGAAGATGTCGACGGCGCCCTGGTCGGCGGCGCGTCGCTGGACGGCGAACAGTTCGCGACGCTGTCCGCGATCGCGGCCGGAGGCCCGCTGCCGTAAAGAACGCCGCGTAACGGTTGCGGAGACCGCGGGGTCACGTCTAGCTTAAGGAAACCTGACAGAAACACAGGACCGTTAAGGTCCGCTGGTTAGGCAACTCCACCTATACGCCCTCGGGGGACTAAATGGCTGGTCGTGACGGTAAAAAGCAGGCACGCAGCGCCTCGATGCGCCGATGCGGCGTGGTTGTGGGCGGTGCCGTCGGCGCATTCGTTGCGGCAGCAGCGATGGCGACCGGCTCGACCTTCACCGCCGCACCTGCGAAAGCCGACTTCGACGCCCTCATCGACCCGATCATCCAGCCGATTCTGACCTCGCTGACGGACTCGATCGGCGCCTTCGACCCGGCTGCCGCGCTCGACCTGACCAGCTGGAGCGACAGCTTCCTCGCCAGCTTGGACTCGATCGACCTGGCGTCGCCCGCTGCTGCGGAGCCTGCGGCGGCCGTCGCAGCCGCTGCTGCATCCGCGGCGTCGACGGGCGGGAGCATTCCGCTGAGCGTTTTGGAGGGTACTGAGCCGGCCGTGCATGCCTCCATCGACAACGGCGACTCCGTGCCGTTGCTCGTCGACACCGGATCGAGTGGGCTTGTCGTCCCCTACACCGACCTCGGCAACAACTGGTTCACGCAGCTCGAGGCGCTGTACAACCTAGGCTCGCCCGCGAACTTTGGTATGAGCGGCTACAGCGGCGGGGTCGAGTACATCTATGCGACCTACAACAATGTTCCAGTCGATTACCTCAACGACAACGGCAGTACCGCGCTCGCCACCAATGGCCCTGTCGACGTGGAGCTCTTGTCTTGGTCGAACAACGCGTCAGATCCGTTTGAGAACTTCCAGACTTTCCTGGGCAGCAACCAAGTAGATGGCATCCTCGGCATCGGCCAGAACACTGCGGGGCCGACCACCAGCCCGTTCGAGAGCTTCGGCGGCGTGACCGTCGACATTCCCGGCGACAAGTTGCTGATCGGCACGGACGCCCCGATCACAGGTACCACGCTGAGCGGCGCCCCGGTCGTCGACGTGTTCGAATCGGTCAATGGTGGCACGCCGACGGAGGTGACGAACAACATCGACTCGGGTGGCGTGTTCGGCACGATCCCGTCGAGCCTGGCGTCCTCCGTGCCATCGGGAACCGTGATCACGGTCGAAAACGCCGCCCATCAGGTGCTGTACACCTACACAACGACGGGCAACTTCGATGTCGGCACCGGCACCGGCGTGAGCGACGCCCCGACGGTCGTTTCAGGAACCAAAATCGACAGCGGTGTCCTGCCGTTCCTGACCCACGAGATCTACCTCGACTACGCCCACCACGCAACGACCATCGGCCCGGCCATCCCATAGCGCCGGTCTGAACCGGCCGATCGCAGGCCGGTACGATGTCGACCATGGAATTGGCTCTGCAGATCACCCTGGTGGTCACCAGCATCCTGACAGTGCTGCTGGTGCTGTTGCACCGTGCCAAGGGTGGCGGTCTGTCGACCCTCTTCGGCGGTGGTGTGCAATCGAGCCTGTCCGGGTCGACCGTGGTGGAGAAGAACCTCGACCGGCTGACGCTGTTCGTCGTCGGCATCTGGCTGGTCGCCATCGTCGGCGTGGCGCTGCGCATCAAATACAGCGCCTGAGTCCACGAAAGGCGAAGACGGCCAACCGCCCCGATACTGGTAGGTATGGCTGAAGCAACCGACTCACTCGAGCCCTTCGGCGCGGTACAACGGACCCGCATAGGCCGCGAGGCCACCGAGCCGATGCGCGAAGACATTCGGCTGCTCGGCACGATCCTCGGCGACACCGTCCGCGAGCAGAACGGCGACGAGATCTTCGATTTGGTCGAGCGGGCCCGGATCGCGTCTTTCCGGGTACGGCGCTCGGAGATCGAGCGTGCCGAGGTGGCGCAGATGTTCGACGGCATCGACATCGACCGAGCGATCCCGGTGATCCGCGCGTTCAGCCACTTTGCGTTGCTGGCCAACGTCGCCGAGGACATCCACCGGGAACGCCGCCGCGCTATCCACGTCAATGCCGGCGATCCACCCCAGGACAGCACTCTGGCCGCCACCTATAAAAAGCTGGACTCGGCGGATCTGGACGCTGCGACGGTCGCGGAGGCACTCACCGGCGCGCTGGTCTCCCCGGTTATCACCGCGCACCCGACCGAGACCCGCCGCCGCACCGTGTTCGACACCCAGCACCACATCACCCAGCTGATGCGGCTGCACGCGCGTGGGCATGCGCATACCGACGACGGCAGCGACATCGAGACCGAGCTTCGCCGCCACGTGCTCACGCTGTGGCAGACCGCATTGGTTCGGCTGTCGCGCCTGCAGATCTCCGACGAGATCGCGGTCGGCTTGCGGTATTACCAGGCAGCGTTTTTCGACGTTATGCCGAAAGTCAACGCGGAAGTCCGCACCGCCCTGCGTCGCCGCTGGCCCGACGCCGACCTGCTCACCGAACCGATCCTGCGGCCCGGGTCGTGGATCGGGGGCGACCGTGACGGCAACCCAAACGTCACCGCCGACGTCGTGCGCCTGGCCACCGGCAGCGCGGCCTACACCGCGTTGGGTCGCTACGCCGCAGAGCTGAGCGCGCTGGAACAAGAGCTGTCGATGTCGGCGCGACTCGTCGCGGTCACCGACGACCTGGCTGCGCTGGCCGAGGCCTGCGACGAGCCGGCTCGCGGAGATGAGCCGTACCGCCGCGCTCTGCGCGTCATCCATGGCCGGCTCACCGCCACCGCGGCGCACATCCTCGACCAACAGCCGGAGAACCTGCTCGACCTGGGCTCGGCGCCGTATTCGGCGCCGGGGGAGATGCTGGCCGACCTCAACACCGTCGACGCTTCACTGCGCGCCAACGGCAGCGCGTTGCTGGCCGACGACCGGCTGGCCCGGCTGCGGGAAGCGTTGCACGTCTTCGGTTTTCACCTGTCCGGTCTGGACATGCGGCAGAACTCCGACGTCCATGAAGAAGTGGTCGCCGAATTGCTGGCCTGGGCCGGCGTGCATCCCGACTACTGTTCGCTGAGCGAAGACGAACGGGTCAATATCCTGGCCGACGAGCTGAGCACCCGCCGGCCGTTGATCGGCGACCGCGAGCAACTGTCGGAATTGGCCCGCAAAGAACTCGCAATCATCTCCGCGGCCGCACGTGCTGTCGCCATCTACGGTCCACCCGCGATACCCAACTACGTCATCTCGATGTGTCGCTCCGTGTCTGACCTACTGGAGGCCGGGATCCTGCTGAAGGAATGCGGGCTGCTCGACGCCTCCGGCAGCGAAACATACTGTCCAGTGGGCATCGTCCCGCTGTTCGAGACGATCGACGACCTCCACCGCGGCGCATCGATTCTCGAAGCGGCACTTGACCTTCCCGTCTACCAAAGCATCGTGCGCGCCCGCGGCGACAGTCAAGAGATCATGCTCGGCTACTCCGACTCCAACAAGGACGGCGGCTACCTGGCCGCCAACTGGGCGCTCTACCGGGCCGAACTCGACCTCGTCGAATCGGCACGCAAAACCGGAATTCGGTTGCGGCTCTTCCACGGCCGCGGTGGCACGGTCGGCCGAGGTGGGGGGCCAAGCTATCAAGCCATCCTCGCGCAACCGCCGGGAGCGGTGAACGGGTCGCTGCGGCTGACCGAACAAGGAGAGGTGATCGCCGCGAAATACGCCGAGCCGCAGATGGCTCAGCGCAACCTGGAGACCTTGCTGGCGGCAACTCTGGAATCGACCCTGCTCGATGTCGAAGGGCTCGGCGACGCGGCCGAGCCGGCCTATGAAATTCTCGACGAGCTGGCCGACCGTGCGCAGCGCTCCTACTCCGAATTAGTACACGACACTGAAGGTTTCGTCGATTACTTCCTGCAGTCCACCCCGGTCAGCGAGATCGGTTCGCTGAACGTCGGCAGTCGGCCCGCGTCGCGCAAACCGACCTCATCGATCTCCGACCTGCGTGCGATTCCGTGGGTGATGGCGTGGAGCCAGTCACGGGTGATGCTGCCCGGTTGGTATGGGACCGGCTCGGCTATCGAGGGCTGGATCGCCGGCGGCGACGGACGCCTCGAGAAATTGCGTGACCTGTATCAGCGGTGGCCGTTCTTCCAGACCGTGCTGTCGAACATGGCGCAGGTGCTCGCGAAAACCGATCTGGGCCTGGCCTCGCACTATGCCGAATTGGTCGAAGACACCTCGTTGCGGCGGCGGGTGTTCGACAAGATCACCGCTGAACACCAGCGAAGTATCAATGCGCACAAGCTGATTACCGGCCAGGACAATTTGCTCGCCGACAACCCGGCGCTGGCCCGGTCGGTGTTCAACCGTTTCCCGTACCTGGAGCCACTGAACCACCTGCAGGTCGAGTTGTTGCGGCGATACCGCTCCGGCGACGACGACGAGCTGGTACAGCGCGGAATCCTGTTGACGATGAACGGTCTGGCCAGCGCGCTACGCAACAGCGGCTAGGCCTGCCTGGCGAAGTCTTACAAGTCTTATGAGGCTCTTCGGTCATCAACTGATATCGCATACGCCTTCGGTTTCAAAACCATCTGCGTGCCGAGTTGATGGTGCGCGGGTGGCCGGTGTGACGTCAGCGGCGGGCGTAGTCGAGGCGACAGGGCCCGTCGGCCCGTGCCACGCCGCCGATTTGAGCCGGAACAGGTTGCGGGTGCGTCGTCCAGCCCGGTGTCATCCGATAGGTGCCTGACAACCGCGTCATCGTGGCTGTCATCGCGGAGAGTGAAAACGGCTGTGCCGGACACGAATGCCGGCCGTGGCCGAATGCCGTTACCAACATCGGTGACGGAAGCGACTTCTCGTTGGTCAAACGGTGCCGCGTCCATCGATCCGGATCCCACCGCTCGAGTCCGGGTGCGACGGAGTTGTTGAGCAAGGGCAGCAGCGTTGCGATGGTCCAACCCGGCGGCACTTCGTAGCTGACCCCGCCGGTATCGAGCACGACGGGCGACAGCACAGCGCGGGACATGATCGACCGCTGAGCCAGTCGCGTCGACTCCAGCGCGCACCGCTGCGCGAGGTCCGGATCGCCCGCGACGACCTGTTCCAAATGCGTCGGGTGCTCGAGGAGATCGACCAATGCCCACCCCAGCGCGGCTGACAGGTTGGACATCGAGGCGATGTGGATCAGCGCAACGTCGAAGGCGATGCCACGAATCCGGTTGTCGCCCAACTCGTCACGCCACGCGCTGACGATCCGATCGAACAGGGTCTGGTCGCCGGCACCACCGCCTTCGCGACGGTGTAGCGCATCGGCGATGATCTCGGCCGCCTCGCCGAGGGCGGCCCGCTCAGCCCGCTTCTCCGATGCGGCGACCGCTGCCATCGCATCCGGATGCACGAAAGCATCGGATCCGTCGAGCGTGTCGAAGGCGCGGACCAGACGCTCGAACGCCTCGCCCCGCGATGATCCGGGCCCTGCCCAGGAGGCCAGCCCCATCCGGTGGCCGAGTCGACGGGTCAGCGCGAAGACGTCCACCGATCCCGACGTCCCCAACTCAACGATCGTCTCGTCGAGCGCCCGATCCAGATTGATGAGATATCCGGCAACGTCGTCGCGGCGAAACAGCGTGCTCGGCAATAGGCGTCGCCCGTCGAAGATCTCGTCGGGAAGTTTGCGGCGCAGCATCAGATAATCGGCGACGCCCTTGCTGGCCTTCTCCTCAGGCAGCCCGTAGAACGACTCGACGCCGGCAGGGGAGAACGTGAACAGGTACCGGTCGTTGCCGCTGTGTACAGCGAAGGTGTCGCCGTGTTGGGCGCGGGCCGCCGCAATGGCGGCGACGGCGTCGGTAACCGGCACATCCCACGGCAGACCGGTGCCCTCGGCGTATGGCGGATCGGGAACCGGTTGGGGATGCGGCACGGTCTAGCGGGTACCGCGATTGCGTAAGGCGTTGAATGCGTTGCGGACTGCGTGTTCGGTGACCGACAGCGGCGACATCACGGTCTCCCCGACGCCGACCATGTAGTCGATGCGTTCGACAATCGCCTCGACCGGAGCCACCAGCGTCACCAGTCGCCCCATCAGGTCGTCAATCCTGCCGAGGGTGGCCTCGAAATGGTCAAGCCCGTCGTCGAGGCGGCCGATCGCACTGTTCAAGTTCGACAGCGAGGTGTTCAAGTCGCCCAACGTGTCGCCAAGCCCGCCCAGCACGTCTTCCAGCTGGTTGACGGTGACGTCGGCGTTCATCGCCGCCTGAGTGAGCGTCTTGATCCGCCGCCGCGCTGGGCGATCGCCGGCGCTGTTATCTGCCATGCCGCTCATTATGGCGGTCGCGGGAACCTGCGGAACCGGATACCCATCTGATGGGTATGCAGCGACGAGATTGTGGTCGCTACTGCGCCGGGGCGATCAGGCGCGCGGCGCTTAAGAGGGCAACTCGCTGGCGGCGCCGGTGTCGATGAACCAGACCGTATGCTCGCGACCGATGGCGCCGGCCGCCGGTATCGACACTGGGTCGGCGCCGCCGACGGCGGCGGCGACCGCTTCGGCTTTCTCGGCGCCCGACGCCAACAGCCACACCTGGCGGGAACGCTGGATCGCGGGGAGCGTCAACGAAATTCGTAGCGGCGGGGGCTTGGGCGAATCCTCGACATCGACCACCATCCGGGTTGTCTCGCGCACCGCGGGAGTGTCCGGGAACAGCGAATTGATGTGCCCTTCCGGGCCCACACCGAGTAGGTGAATATCGAAATTCGGTGCGGGATCGCCCGGCTCGGCATGCGCGGCGAGGAGCTGCTCGTAGGCCAGCGCGGCGGCGGCGAGGTCGGTGCCGAATTCGCCGTCAGCGGCCGGCATGGCGTGCACGTTGCGCGCCGGAATGTCGACGTGATCCAGCAATTCCGCACGGGCCTGCTTCTCGTTGCGCTCGTCGTCGTCTTCGGTGACGTATCGATCGTCGCCCCAGAACAGATGCACATTGCCCCAGTCGATCCGCGCGGATTCTCCGGCGAGGAACCGCATCAGCCGGTTGCCGTTGCCGCCTCCGGTCAGCACGACCAGGGCCCGCCCGCGCGCGGCGATGGCGGCATCGACGACGTCGATCAATCGCTCACCCGCCGCAGCAACCAGTCCGTCGCTGTCGGTGAACGTTTCTACGAAGGTGCTCATGCGTACTCCACCCGATCGATGCCCTCCAACGCGGAAAAATAGATCGTGTCCTGGTCCAGTCGCCGAAGATCTTCGGACAGGCACTCAGGGACGTCTCGGCGTTGCAACGGGACAAGCGCGTCGGGCTTGCCGCTGCGACTCAGCGTCGCGGTGACCCCCGTTTGTGGTCTGCGGAGCGTCACAGTCTCGGTGGGACGCACCAACTCGACTTTGAGTTCGCCGACGACCCGGCGGACGGGTCCGTCGATGCGGCTGGCCAGCCAACCGGCCAGGATGTCGAGCGCGGGTTCGGTCTTGAGCCCGGAGACGACCGCCGAGGTGATCGGCTCGTGGGGTGGCTGGTCGATCGCCGCCGCGAGCAGCGCGCGCCAATAGGTGATCCGGCTCCAGGCCAGATCAGTATCGCCCGGGGTGTAGCCGGCCAGCCTGCTCTTGATCGCCGCCAAGGGGTCGGTGCAGTTGGTCGCGTCAGTGATACGTCGAATCGCCAACTGGCCCAGAGGATCCTGCGCCGGAACGGCCGGAGCGATATCCGGCCACCACGCCACCACGGGGATATCCGGCAGCAGGAACGGTACGACGACGCTGCTGTGATGTCCGGCCAGCGGGCCCGACAGCCGAAGCACCACGACTTCGGAGGCGCCGGCGTCGCCGCCGACCCGCAGTTCGGCGTCCAGGCGTGCGTCGCGGGCATCGGCATCGCCGGTCGTCACCACGATCACCCGGCTGGGGTGTTCATGGCTGGCCGCGTTGGCGGCCTCGATCGATTCTTCGAGCAGCGCCTCAGTGTCCGGGACGATCACCAAGGTCAGTACCCGGCCGAGGGTCACCGCGCCGGCCTTCTCGCGCAGTTCGTTGAGCTTCTTGTTGATCTCGGTGGTGCTTGTGCCCGGCAATTCGACAATCACGGTCGCCGCCATTCCCGGCCGGTGCGGCGCAGCATCTCGAATGCTGATGCCGGGCCCCAGGTGCCCGCTTCGTAGGGATCGGGTTTGCCGTGTTCAGCCCAGTAGTCGAGCGCCGGATCCAGGATCTCCCAGGCCAATTCGACTTCGGCGTTGACCGGAAACAGCGACGGCTCGCCGAGTAGCACGTCGAGGATCAGCCGCTCGTAGGCCTCGGGGGATTCCTCGGCGAACGCCGAACCGTAGGAGAAGTCCATGTTGACGTCGCGAACTTCCATGCTGCCGGGCACTTTGGACCCGAATCGCAACGTGACGCCCTCGTCGGGCTGCACCCGAATCACCAGAGCGTTGGCGCCCAGCTCTTCGGTCATGGTCGCGTCGAAGGGAAGATGCGGCGCCTTCTTGAACACCAAGGCGATCTCGGTGACCCTGCGGCCCAACCGTTTTCCGGTCCGCAGATAGAACGGCACTCCGGCCCAGCGGCGGGTGTTCACCTCCAGAGTGATGGCCGCGAACGTCTCGGTGGTCGAATCTTTGGAGAAGCCAGCCTCTTCGAGCAGTCCGACGACATGCTCGCCGCCCTGCCAGCCAGTGCTGTATTGGCCCCGGGACGTGGTTTCGTCCAACGGCTCCGCCAGCTGAATGGACGACAACACCTTGATCTTCTCGGTCTGCAGCTCGGCGGGGTTAAAGGTGATCGGCTCTTCCATCGCGGTCAATGCCAGCAGCTGCATCAGGTGGTTTTGGATCACGTCGCGTGCGGCGCCGATACCGTCGTAGTAGCCGCCGCGACCACCCAAGCCGATGTCTTCGGCCATGGTGATCTGGACGTGGTCAACGTAGTGCGCGTTCCAGATCGGGTCGAACAGCTGATTGGCGAAGCGCAGCGCCAAGATGTTCTGCACCGTCTCCTTGCCCAGGTAGTGATCGATGCGAAAGACCGAATTCTCGGGAAAGACGCTGTTGACCACTTTGTTGAGATCGCGGGCACTGTCCAGGTCGTGACCGAACGGCTTCTCGATGACAACCCGGCTCCAGCTGTCGCCGTGTGCTCGGGCCAAGCCGGACTTGCTCAGCTGCTCGCAGACCGTTGGGAAGCTTTTGGGCGGGATGGCGAAATAGAATGCGTGATTGTTGGCGATACCCCGCTCGGCGTCGAGCTTGTCCAAGACCTCGGCCAGCCGCGCGAACGCGGCGTCATCGTCGAATGTGCCTTCCACGAAACGGCATCCGTCGGCGAGCCGATCCCAGATCGCCTGACGGAACGGCGTTCGGGAGTGCTCTTTGACGACCTGCTGAACTTCCTCGGCGAAGGCTGCGTCGTCCCAGTCGCGACGGGCGAACCCCACCAGAGCGAAGTTGGGCG
Source organism: uncultured Actinomycetota bacterium (assembly GCA_963815995.1). Classification (GTDB taxonomy): domain Bacteria; phylum Actinomycetota; class Actinomycetes; order Mycobacteriales; family Mycobacteriaceae; genus Mycobacterium. The sequence goes on along the minus strand of CAWFIR010000010.1, from coordinate 1,817,029 downwards.
GCAACAAACCGCGGTTGGCCAGGTCGTAGATGGCCGGGACCACCTTCTTGCGGGCCAGGTCGCCCGTCACACCGAAGATCACCACAGCACACGGTCCGGCGATTTGCGGCAGGCGCTTATCGCACTTGTCCCGCAAAGGGTTTCGCCATTGCCCGGAGTCAGCCCGGGATCCGGCTGGGCTCATTTGTCGGCTGAGCGAAGCTGTGTCTGAGTCTCGTCGAGCAGCTCTTTCCAGGAGGCCTCAAACTTCTCGACGCCTTCGTCCTCCAGGACGAGGAATACGTCGGTGAGATCGATACCGACCGCCTCGAGCTTGTCGAAGACTTCCTGTGCGGCTGACGCGGTCCCGGTGACCGTGTCGCCGGTGACGACGCCGTGATCGGCGACCGCGTCAATGGTCGGCTCCGGCATGGTGTTCACCGTGTTCGGCGCAACCAGCTCCGTCACGTAAAGCGTGTCCGAGTAGTCCGGGTTCTTCACACCGGTCGATGCCCAGAGCGGCCGCTGTACCCGTGCGCCGTCGGCCTCGAGCGATGCGAAACGATCGCCACCGACGAACACTTCCTGGTACGCCGCGTAGGCAAGGCGGGCGTTGGCAACACCGGCCTGACCGCGCAACGCCAGCGCATCGTCCGAGGCGATCTTCTCCAGGCGCTTGTCGATTTCGGTGTCTACCCGCGACACGAAAAACGATGCCACCGAATGGATCTTGGACAGATCGTGGCCGGCGGCCTTAGCCGATTCCAGCCCTTGGAGATAGGCGTCCATCACCTCGCGGTGACGCTCGACCGAGAAGATCAGCGTCACGTTGACCGAAATCCCTTCTGCCAGAACCGCACTGATGGCGGGCAGTCCTGCCTTGGTGGCCGGGATCTTGATCAGAATGTTGGGCCGGTCGACGATCTTCCACAATTCGATGGCCTGCGCGATGGTCTTGTCGGTGTCGTGCGCCAGCCGCGGGTCGACCTCGATCGACACTCGGCCGTCGACACCGTCGGAGGCCTCCCACTGCGGGCGCAGCACGTCGGCTGCGTTACGGACGTCGTCGGTGGTCACCGTCCGGATGGTGGCGTCCACGTCGGCGCCGCGTTCGGCGAGCTCGGCGATCTGAGCGTCGTAGGCGTCGCCTTCGGCCAGCGCTTTCTGGAAAATCGACGGGTTGGTGGTGACACCGACGATGCTCTTGGTGTCGATCAGCTCCTGCAGGTTGCCGGACTGCAAACGCTGCCGGGACAGGTCGTCCAGCCAGACCGATACGCCCGCGGAGCTCAGAGCGGCAAGGTTGGGATTCTGAGTCATCGGATTTCCCTTCGGTTAGTTGTCCAGTGTTCGTTCGGCGGCGTCGACGACGGCTTCCGGGGTGAACCCGAATTCGCGGAACAACGTCTTGGCATCAGCGGATTCCCCGTAGTGCTCGATCGAAACGATCTCGCCGGTGTCGCCGACCAGCTTGTGCCAGCACTGCGCGATGCCGGCCTCGACGGCAACCCGGGCCGACACCGACGGCGGCAGCACGCTGTTGCGATATTCGTCGGACTGCGACTCGAACCATTCGACACAGGGCATCGACACCACACGGGCAACAATGTCCTTGGCCGCCAACAACTTCTGCGCTTCGACAGCCAACTGGACCTCGGAACCGGTGGCGATCAACACCACGTCGGGCTCGTCGCCGCCGGCGTCGCCCAGGATGTATCCACCCTTGGCCACGCCCTCATAGTTCGTGTCTTCGAGAATCGGCACACCCTGGCGGGTCAGGATGAGGCCCACCGGACCGCTGCCGTTGCCGCGGGCCAGGACGGTGCGCCACGCGTACGCGGTTTCGTTGGCGTCCGCGGGACGGACCACCGACAACTTGGGGATGGCGCGCAGGGCCGCCAAGTGTTCGATCGGCTGGTGCGTCGGGCCGTCTTCGCCGAGCCCGATCGAGTCGTGCGTCCAGACGTAGATGGTGTCGATGTCCATCAGCGCCGCCAGTCGCACGGCCGGGCGCATGTAATCGGAGAACTGCAGGAATGTTCCGCCGTAGGCGCGGGTCGGTCCGTGCAGCACGATGCCGGACAGGATCGAGCCCATCGCATGCTCACGAATGCCGAAATGCAGGGTGCGGCCGTACCAGTCCGCCGTGTAGTCCTTGGTCGTAATCGACGGCGGACCAAAGGATTTGACGTTATCCATTGTGGTGTTGTTGCTGCCGGCCAGGTCGGCCGAGCCGCCCCACAACTCGGGCAGGTGCGGGCCGATCGCGCTCAGTACCTTGCCGGATGCGGCGCGGGTCGCCAGCGCCTTGTCGCCCGGTTCCCAGTGCGGAATGTCGGCGTCCCAGCCGTCTGGCAGCTTCTCGGCGGTCAACCGGTCCAGCAGTTTCTTGCGCTCGGGCTCCCGCTGCGCCCACTCCTCGAAGTCGACGTTCCACTTCTCGTGGGCTTCCTTGCCGCGCTGCACCAGCTCACGGGTGTGGGCGATCACCTCGTCGCGGACCTCGAACTTCTTGTCCGGGTCGAAGCCGAGGATCTTCTTGACCGCCGCGATCTCTTCGTCGCCGAGTGCCGCACCGTGCGCCTTGCCGGTGTTCATCAACTTCGGCGCCGGATAGCCGATGATGGTCCGCACCTCGATGAACGATGGTTTGTCGGTGACCGCCTTGGCCTTGGCGATGGCGTCTTCGATGGCGACGACGTTCTCGCCGCCCTCGACGTGCTGCACGTGCCAGCCGTACGCCTCATAACGGGCGGCGGTGTCCTCGCACAATGCGATATTGGTGTCGTCCTCGATCGAGATCTCATTGTGGTCGTAGAACACGATGAGGTTGCCCAGCTGCTGCACGGCGGCCAGCGATGACGCCTCCGAGGTCACCCCCTCTTCGATGTCTCCGTCTGAGGCGATCACGTAGATGTGATGGTCGAACGGACTGGTCCCGGGTGCGGCGTCCGGATCGAACAGGCCGCGCTCGTAACGTGCCGCCATCGCGAAGCCGACAGCGGACGCCAAGCCCTGGCCGAGCGGCCCGGTGGTGATCTCCACACCCTTGGTGTGCCGGAACTCGGGGTGGCCGGGCGTCTTGGACCCCCAGGTACGTAGCGACTCGATGTCGGACAGCTCGAGCCCGAAACCGCCCAGGTACAGCTGCAGATACAGCGTCAGGCTGCTGTGCCCGCAGGACAGCACGAACCGGTCGCGGCCCAGCCAATGGACGTCGCTCGGGTCGTGCCGCATTGCCCGCTGAAACAGGGTGTAGGCCAACGGCGCCAGACTCATCGCCGTGCCGGGATGGCCGTTCCCGACTTTCTGGACCGCGTCGGCGGCCAGCACCCGGACGGTGTCCACGGCCGCCGAATCGAGCTCGCTCCAGTCGTCGGGGTGATGCGGGTGGGTCAGGGTCGAGATGTCTTCGAGTGTGGTCACGTACTGAAGTCCTCGGGCTCGGCAGAATGATCCGGTTCCTACCCTAATGCCGGAACGTTGCGGGCGTGTCAAAGCATATTTCGACCGCTGATTGTTCAGGCACCGGCAACTGAGCGTTGTGCCCCGATGGTCGCCGATTGGCTGTCAATAGGCCCTGCGGTGCATGCTGGGCAAGTCGTCCGGTCTACCATCGTGCGTAGTAGAAGCTGCGCGCTGCTGTGATCCGAGGAGTCCTTGCGTGAGCATTCGCGAGCGCGTTGCGCCGAGCCGAGTCAGCACGATTTTGCTGGCCTATTTGGCGTTGACCAAGCCGCGAGTCATCGAGCTGTTGCTGGTCACCGCGATCCCGGCGATGTTGCTCGCCCACCGCGGCAGCGTGAACCCGCTACTGATCCTCAACACGTTGATCGGCGGGATGCTGGCCGCCGGCGGCGCGAACACGTTGAACTGCGTGGCGGACGCCGACATCGACAAGAAGATGAAGCGGACCGCGCAACGTCCGCTGGCGCGGGCCGCGGTGCCGACCGGGCACGCGCTGGTGTTCGGACTGGTGTTGAGTGTCGCCTCGTTCGTCTGGCTGTGGTGGACGACCAACCTGCTGTCGGGTTTGCTGGCCGTGGGCACGATCGCGTTCTATGTGTTCGTCTACACCCTGCTACTCAAGCGCCGCACCTCGCAGAACGTGGTCTGGGGCGGCGCGGCCGGCTGCATGCCGGTGATGATCGCCTGGTCGTCCGTCACCGGAACGATCGCGTGGCCGGCGCTGGTGATGTTCGCGATCATCTTCTTCTGGACGCCGCCGCACACCTGGGCGCTGGCGATGCGTTACAAGGACGACTACAAGGCGGCGGGTGTGCCGATGCTGCCGGCCGTCGCGACGGAACGGCAGGTCACCAAGCAGATCCTGATCTACACCTGGCTGACCGTGGCCGCGACGCTGGCGCTGTCCCTGGCCACCGGGTGGCTCTACACCGCGGTGGCCGCGGTGGCCGGAGTGTGGTTCCTGGCGATGGCGCACCAGCTCTACGCCGGCGTGCGCCGCGGGGAGCCGGTCAAGCCGCTGCGGTTGTTCCTGCAGTCGAACAACTACCTCGCGGTGGTGTTCTGCGCGTTGGCGCTCGATTCGGCCCTGGCGCTGCCGACGCTCTTGCGGGTCTAAGCGCCGCTACCAGGTCCTGGACCTGCGAATACCCCATACCCCGACGGGGTCTTGCGACTACGACATGATGTCGTTTTCAATGCCGTCGTGACCTCATCGGGCGTTCTGACCGCAAGCACGTTTTCGACGGTGCGTTTTGACCGCGCCGATCTGGATGGCGTTGCCGCCGGAGGTGCATTCGGCGATGCTGAGCAGCGGGCCCGGGCCGGGGTCGCTGCTGACCGCGGCGGGGGCCTGGTCGTTCGCTGAGCACCGAATACGCCGAGGTCGCCGACGACCTGAGCGCGGTGCTGGCGGGCGTGCAGGCCGGTGCTTGGCAAGGCGCCAGCGCCGAGCAGTACGCCGTAGCGCATGAGCCGTATCTGGCCTGGTTGACGCGGGCCAGCGCCGACAGCTCGGCCGCAGCCGCTCAACACGAGACCGCGGCCGCCGCCTACGCCGGGGCGCTGGCGGCCATGCCGACGCTGGGCGAGCTGGCCGCCAACCACGTCGTGCACGGGGTGCTGGTGGCGACGAATTTCTTCGGCGTCAACACGATTCCGATTGCGCTGAACGAAGCCGACTACGCGCGGATGTGGGTTCAGGCGGCCACCACGATGAGCACCTACCAGGCCGTCGCCGAGTCGGCTCTCGCTACGGTCCCGGCGGCGGAGCCCGCACCGCAGATCCTGACTGTCGGCGGCGAAACATCCTCTGCGGCAACGCGAGCCGTCGCGACTGCCCCGGACATCTCCTGGCAGGATGAACTGGCGGCACTGTTGAAGATCTACACCCAGGGTTTCGCCCAACCGCTCGGCGAGCTGCTCTATCCGGATGGCTGGCCGTTTCCCGCTTTTCCGTTCGCCAGCGGCGTGGCCAACGCACTCCAGTCTGCGATCCCCGGCCTGTCACCGGCGTTGGCCTCCGCTCTCGGCTGGACGGTCTTTCACACGGTGGTGTTGTTCTGGCCGTTCGTGCAGGCGGCACCCTTCCTATTGCCTTTCGTTGTCCCGGTGGCGTTCGCGGCGGGATTCGGCGGGTTGGCGGGCCTTGCCGGGTTGGCCGGTATGTCCATCGTCCCGGTTCCGCCGGTTTCGGACATGCCGGCCCCGCCGGCCACTCCGGCGCCAGTGGGTACCGCGCCGTCGTTGTCGACGGCAGGCAGCATCGGAACGAGCGGCGGGCAATGCCCCGGACGTATCGAGCGCGACCGCGCCGAGCTCCGTTGCGGGTACCGGCGGCGGACCGCCGGGCGGCGGGCCGGGCTTCGCTCCTCCGTATGCGGTGGGCGGTGCGTCGCCGGCGTCGGCTCTCAGCGCCCAGGCCAAGACGCACGAGCCGACGTCGCGCGGCGCTTCCAAAGGCCTCGCGAACGCCGCGGCGGCCGCCCTCCGCGCGGCGAACCGGATCCGGACGCGGCGACGTCAGCGTGGCGGCCAGCACGCGCACGCTCACGAATTCATGGACATGACCGTCGATGTCGAGCCGGACTGGGACGCGTCGACTGCGCCGTCGGATCGGGACACGGGCCGGTTGGGGTTTTCCGGAACCGTGCCGAAGGGCGCCGAGCAGGCGACCGGATTGGCGACGCTCGCCGGCGACGGGTTCGGTGATGGGCCGTGCATGCCGATGCTGCCGAACACCTGGTCGCCGCGACAGTGAACGCGTTGAGCTGCGCATACCCCCTACCCGCATCGGGTCTTGTCCTACGACATGGCGTCGTATTGAATGCCGTCGTGATCTCACCGGGCGTCCTCGCTGGTGCCGCCGCTGCAACCGGCTGCCGATGACGGCGCCGGTGTGGATGGCGTCGCCGCCCGAGGTGCACTCGGCGATGCTGAGCAGCGGGCCCGGACCCGGGTCGCTGCTGGCCGCGGCGACCGCCTGGAGTTCGTTGAGCGGTGAATACGCCTCGGTCGCCGACGAACTCAGCGACGTGTTAGCGGCAGTGCAGGCCGGAGCCTGGCAAGGCCCGAGCGCCGAGCGCTACGTCGCCGCACATGTGCCCTACCTGGCGTGGCTCATGCAAGCCAGCGCCAAGAGCGCCGCCGAGGCCGCCCAGCACGAAACAGCGGCAACCGCTTACACGGCGGCGCTGGCCGCGATGCCGACGCTGCCCGAGTTGGCCACCAATCATGTGGTGCACGGGGTGCTGCTGGCGACGAATTTCTTTGGCATCAACACGATCCCGATCGCGCTCAACGAGGCCGACTACGTCCGGATGTGGATTCAGGCGGCCACCACGATGACGACGTATCAAGCGGTATCCACCGCGGCATTGGCTGCGGCGCCGCAGACCGATGCGGCGCCGCAGATCGTCAATTCCACCGAGCCCGCCGACAGCCAGGCAGCGGCAACGGTACAGCTCGACTTGCCGATCATCGACGACGACAGCGGGTGACCCGTACTGCGTTGGTACGTGAATCGGGTTCTTGGAGATTACCGCAGACCCTGCAAAGGGATCTCCGATTCTTCACGAATCCGTCCCAGGGCGATGACCACAGCTGACGGGCGACATCTCGGGGCTGGTGTGCGACGAGGTGGGGCACGTAGGCGAGTTCCTCAATGCCTTCCCCGAGCTGTATGCACTCCCGCTGATCGCGCCGATCGGGCTGACGGGCGGCGTCGCGGGCCTGGCCGGCCTGGCCGGAATTCAGCCCGAGGCACCGCAACTCGCTGCCGACGTTCCGCCGGCGGCGCCGTCAGATGTCGACTTGCCGGCCGCCTCCGGCAGCCCGGTCGCGATCGGCGCGCCGGGTGCGCCAACAACAGCACCCGTGTCGGCGCCCGCCGCTCCAGCCAGCACCGTCGCCACTTCGGTGCCGGCGTCACCGCCGCCGCCCGCGGCGGGACCGGGTTTTGTCCCGCCGTACGCGGTGGGACCTCCCGGCATCGGCACGGGTTCGGGAATGGCCGGCAGGGCCGGCGCGGGCGACAAGCGGAAAGCCGCCGAGCCGTTTGCCGCTGCCGCCGCCGCGGTGGGGTCGCGCGAGCAACTCCGGTCGAGGCGACGCCGGCGGGGGGGGTTGCGCGGGTACGCTCACGAGTTTATGGAAATGAATATCAATGTCGATCCCGACTGGGGCGACCCAGAAAGCGGATCGGGGGCGACTTCTGACCGCGGTGCCGGGCCGTTGGGTTTTGCCGGCACCGGCGCCAAAAGCGTTGGCTGCAACGGGTTTAGCGACGCTCGCCGACGACGAATTCGGCGGCGGGCCGGTGCTGCCGATGGTGCCGGGAGCTGGACCGCAGACCAGTATGGCGAGGCGGGACAAGGCGGAGAGCACGACTGATGCGGCCGGATCCCCGCCCGGTTGCCCAATGGCCGATGCCGCCCGGCGGTTCGCGGAGCCCGGTTATCGAATGCTGGCGTCACGTCCGTAACCGCCCGGTGTCCGATGCGCGACATCGACATCGGCCCGTCAAGTTCCCAATCCCACTGCGGTGTGCTAAAAATGTTAATGAAAATCATGTTCATCACGGTGTCCGGAGGGCTGTCATGACTTTGCGCGTCGTTCCAGAAGGCCTTGCGGCTGCCAGCGCGCGCATTGGAGCAATCACCGCACGGCTAGCATCCGCGCAGGCAGGTTCGGCGCCGCTGATCACCGCCGTGATGCCGCCGGCCGCCGATCCGGTGTCGTTGCAGACCGCGGCCGGGTTCAGTCTCCGTGGCGGCCAGCATGCGGCGATTGCCGCCCAGGGTGCCGAAGAGCTTGGTCGCTCCGGCATCGGGGTCGCCGAGTCGGGTGAGAGTTATGCCGTACACGATGCCGCCGCGGCGGCGTCGTATCACGGCGTCTGGGGCTGACGATGACGGCGCCCATCTTCATGGCCGCGCCGCCCGAGGTGCACTCAGCGTTGTTGAGCAGTGGCCCTGGGCCCGCCTCGCTGCTGGCGGCCGCGGGGGCGTGGACCTCGTTGAGCGCCGAATACACCTCGGTGGCTGAGGAAATCAGTGAAGTGCTGGCCGAGGTGCAAGCCGGCGCCTGGCAGGGGCCAAGCGCGGAGTCCTTCGTCTCCGCATATGTCCCGTACCTGGCGTGGTTGACGCAGGCCAGTGCCGACAGCGCAGCGGCGGCCACCCAGCACGAAACGGCGGCTGCCGCCTACACCGCTGCATTGGCGGCCATGCCGACCTTGCCTGAGTTGGCCACCAACCATGTGGTGCACGGCGTGCTGCAGGCCACGAATTTCTTTGGGATCAACACGATTCCGATCGCGCTGAACGAGGCCGACTATGTCCGGATGTGGGTCCAGGCCGCCACCACGATGAGTACCTACCAGGCGGTCGCCGACACGGCGGTGACGGCCACCCCCGCGACCGACGCGGCGCCCGCGATCCTGAAGTCGAACAGCACGGCGCAGGCCGCCGCGAGCGGCGACCCCTACAGCGGCCTCAGCGGCGACAACCCTTTGGGGCTTCCGCAGTGGCTCCGGGATTTCTTAAACAAGCTTGGTATTGGAAACTCCCCGGTTGCGCACGCACCGACGCTCGATTACCCGTTTGATGACGCTCTCGCGAACTTCCTGAAAAGCTTCGGAATTGATTGGAACCCCGCGGCGGGCACAGTCAACGGAGCCAGCTACGACTCTTACGCGAACCCGGGCGTCGCGATGTACTACGTGGCTCGAGCGCTCGAACTCTTTGAGGACTTGCAACAGTTCGGCACCGACCTGGTGCAAAATCCGGTGGCGGCTTTTCAGTACCTCTTCAGCTGGGAGCTGTTCGACTTCCCGCTTCACATCGAGGAAGTCGCAATTTTTCTGTCCACGAATCCGGTGCTACTGCTGCCCGTGGCCAGCGCCGCGATCGCCCCCGCCGGCGTCGGCGCTATCGGACTGGCCGGATTGGGCGCTCTGGCGCAGCCGCCGATAGTGCTCCCTGTCGATTCCGTGGTCGCGCCGCCGCTGTTCACGGTCGCTGCTCCGGCTCCAGCGGTGCTGGCGTCCTCGGTCGCCCCGAGTGCACCGGCCCCGGCGACGCCCGCGACGGCCGCGAGCACGGCCGCGGGTGCGCCGCCGCCGACCGCGCCGCCGCCACCTGCGGCCGGGTCGGGCTTCACGCCGCCGTACATCGTGGGCGGACCCACGATGGAGTCGTGGATGAGCGCGAAAGCCAAGACGCAGGAGCCGACATCGCGTGGCGCGTCCAGGCCAGCAGCGACTGCCGCGGCGGTTGCGGCTGCGACGCGCGAACAGACACGAACGCGACGACGCAGGCGGACCGTGCAACGTGACTACGCCGATGAATTCGCCGACATGAACGTCGATGTGAACCCGGACTGGGGTACGTCGACGGAGGCTTCGGATCGCGGTGTCGGGCCGCTGGGCTTTTCCGGGACCGTGTCGAAGGGCAGTGAACAGGCGGCCGGATTTACTACGCTTTCCGATGACGGTTATGGCAACGGGCCGAGTATGCCGATGCTGCCCAACACGTGGTCGCCGGAGGGGGAGGAGAAGGACGGCTGAATGTGCTTGTGTGGCATTGGTAGTCAATGGACGAAGGGATTTTTTGGATGAGTCTTTTGGATGCTCATATTCCGCAGTTGGTGGCGTCGCAGTCGGCGTTTGGTGCTAAGGCGGGGTTGATGCGCTCGACGATTGGTCAGGCCGAGCAGGAAGCGATGTCGGCGCAGGCGTTTCACGCCGGGGATTCGGCGGCGGCGTTTCAGGCTGCTCATGCCCGGTTTGTGGCGGCGGCGGCCAAGGTGAATTCGTTGCTGGATATCGCGCAGGCCAACCTGGGGGATGCCGCGGGCACTTATGTGGCCGCTGACAGTGCTGCGGCCGGCAGCTACCCGGGTTTCTGACCCGGATGAGGGCTTGAGGAAAGGGATTTGTGATGTCGCAGATCATGTACAACTACCCGGCGATGCTGGCGCACTCGGCGGATATGGCCGGGTATGCGGGCACGTTGCAGAGCTTGGGTGCCGATATCTCCGCCGAGCAGGCCGCGTTGCAGGCGGGTTGGCAGGGTGACACCGGGATGAGTTATCAGGCCTGGCAGGCGCAGTGGAACCAGGCGATGGAGCAGTTGGTGTTGTCCTACCGTGCGATGGCGGGCACGCATGAGAACAACACCACCTCGATGCTGGCCCGCGACCAGGCCGAAGGCGCCAAATGGGGCGGCTAGTCAAGGCGACTTGATGGTCCGCCTAAGGATCGGTTACTTCGGCGGGACCGCTCGCACGTCTTCGACTTGGAGTGTCCGTAACCCGGGCCGCTTTCACCTGAGAGCCGGGATATGTTAGCTTAGCCAATGCTAACGCTACCGGTCGTGATCGAATCGGATCCGGAGCGCAGCTACGTCGTCGACCTTGTCATCGAGATGCTTGCGATAGGCGCCAGGATGGCCGAATCCCAATCGAGTGGTGTCGCAGACACCACGGCGGCACCGGCCTTTCATCCGATCAACGCCTGACGATGACCGCGCCCATTTGGATGGCTTCACCGCCCGAAGTGCATTCGGCGCTGCTGAGTAGCGGTCCGGGGCCGGGCTCGCTATTGGTGGCCGCCGAGGCGTGGAATTCGTTGAGTGCCGAATACGCTTCGGCGGCTGACGAACTCACCGCCGTGTTGACGTCGGTACAGGCTGGCGGATGGGAGGGGCCGAGCGCTGAATCCTATGTCGCCGCGCATGTGCCCTATCTGGCCTGGTTGATGCAGGCCAGTGTCGACAGCACGGCAGCGGCCGCCCGGCAAGAGACCGCGGCCGCGGCTTACACCGCCGCGCTGGCGGCCATGCCGACCCTGGCCGAACTGGCCGCCAACCATGCGATCCACGGAGTGTTGCTCGCCACCAATTTCTTTGGCATCAATGCGATTCCGATCGCGGTCAACGAAGCCGACTATGTTCGAATGTGGGTGCAGGCGGCCACCACGATGACGAGTTACCAGGCTGTCTCCGCCGCGGCGGTGGCCTCGTCGCCGCAAACCCAGCCGGCGCCGGCGGTGGTCAACCCGGCGGCGTCCGGGTACGGCAACACCGTAACCAATGCCATTGCGGCGATCGAGCAGCTGCTGCACGACGCGTCCACGCTGAATCTGTCCGATCTGCAGTCGTCATTGCTGAACGTGGTGCAGAACTTCAATGTGACGGCGTTCCTGCAGAATCCGGTGGGGTACAGCCAGCAGATCGTCGAATCCTTCGTGAACAACTTCCCTGTGCTGTCCGACCTGTATTACGGCTTCGGCGGCGACCACGTCTTCGAATTGCTCACAAATCCGGTGGGGTTCGTTCAGCACATCATCAGCAATTTCCTGGCCAATCCGCTTGGCGTGCTGGAGAATCCGTTTACGCTGCTGCTGAGCGCCGACGACTATCCGACCATCTTCTATCCGCTGATCTCGCCGGCCATCGCCCCCGCCTTCGCGGTCGCCTCCGTCGGCTCCGCCGGCGGCCTCGCGGGGCTGGCCGCAATTCCGCCGCCCGCGATGCCCGTCATTTCCCCAGTGCTTGCACCGGCGGCGCTTGCCGTGCCGGCCGTCGGGATGACGCCGACCGTCGTCGTGTCGGCCGTAGCCCCTGCGGCGGCGCCGGCATCGGCTCCCGCCCCTGCAAGCCCCCCTGCGCCGGCGGCCACCGCCACGGTGGCCGGCCCTGCGCCGGCGTTGCCTCCCACCGGCGCACCATTTGTGCCTCCGTACGCGGTGGGTCCGCCCGGCATCGGTTTCGACTCGGGAATGAGCGCCGCCGCCGCGTCGCGTGCCAAACGCAAAGCGCCCGAGCCCGACAGTGTTGCAGCGGTAGCTGCTGCGGCCGTGCGTGCTCAGCGCCAGGCGCGGCGTCGTCGGCGCGCGATTTTCCGCGATCATGGCGACGAGTTCGCCGATATGAACGTCGAAGTGAATCCAGACTGGGACGCGCCGCCCGACGACGAGCCGCTGGCGTCGAGCAACGGCGCGGGTCCGTTGGGATTTGCCGGTACGGTGCGCAACGAAGCCATCGGGCGTGCAGCGGGGCTGGCCACGCTGGCCGGTGATGGGTTCGGCGGTGGCCCGACGGTCCCGATGCTGCCGGTCAGCTGGGAGTCCGACGCCCGGCAGCAGTGAGGCCTACGGCGTAAGCACGATCGATCCGATGGTCTGACGGCCCTGCAGGTCGCGATGCGCCTGCGCGGCGTCGGCCAACCGATAGCGGTGGCTCACCTCCACGCTGAGCGAGCCGTCGGCGATCGCATCGAACAATTCGCTTGAGCGCCAGGCGAATTCCTCACCCGTACGGGTGAAGTGCACCAGTCCGGGGCGGGTCAGGAACACCGAACCGGCCGCGTTGAGCCGCTGCGGGTCGACGGGCGGAACCGGTCCACTGGACGCGCCGAACAGGGCCAGCGTTCCCCGCACGGCAAGGCTGGCCAGGCTGGCATCGAAGGTGCTTGCGCCGACACCGTCGTACACCGCCGCCACACCGGACCCGTCGGTCAAGTCGCGAATCTGTCGGCCGAATTCGGCCGGATCGTCGCCGGGGTAATCCAACACCTCGGCGGCGCCGGCCTGCCGCGACCGCTCAGCCTTCTCCGGCGTCGACACTGTCGTGACCACCCGAGCGCCCCGATGCGCCAACCACTGCGTCAGAATCAGGCCGACTCCACCGGCACCGGCATGCACCAGCACCGTGTCGCCGGACTGCACGGCGTACACCGAGGTGATCAGGTAATGCGCTGTCAAACCCTTCAGCAGTGCTGAGGCGGCCACGTCCAACCCGATCTCCGACGGCACGCGCGCAGCGAATTGCGCAGGCGCCGTGCTGAATTCCGCGTACGACCCGGAGGCTGCGACGGCGGTCACGACTCGGTCGCCGACACTCGGTTCGGTCACGCCGTCGCCGACGGCGTCCACTGTCCCGGCTACCTCGTTACCCAGCACGAACGGCAACTCGCGGGGGTAGGTGCCGGAGCGGAAGTAGGTGTCGATGTAGTTGACACCGATCGCTTCGGCCTTGATCAGAACCTCACCCGGCCCTGGCGACGGTTGCGGCCGCTCGACATAGCTCAGGACTTCCGGACCGCCGATTTCTGCGACTTCGATTGCATGCACGGTGACTATCATCCGCATGCATGGAGTCCGCATGAAGTTGGCCCGGCCCGACATTCGCCATCCCCGGATTGTGCTGGCGGGTTCGGCGGACGGCGACGATGCCGGCCTGGTGGCCGCGCTGCGCATGCGCGGCCTGCATGCGCACTGGTTGTCGTGGAACGACCCACGCACGCTCGACGCCGATCTGGTGATTCTGCGTACCGACACCGATTACAGCGGCCGGCATGACAAGTTCCTCGCGTGGACGAAGCGGGTGCCCAACCTGTTGAACGCTCCTGACGTCGTCGCCTGGAACGCCGGTCGGCGCCACCTGCGCGACCTTGGCCGCGCGGGAGTGCCCGTGCTGCGGGGCCGTCGTCCGTCAGGCTCGGCGGTTCGCGCCGCGCTGGTATTTATCGGCGGCGTCCAGTCCCACGCATTCGTCGAGAATTCGCCGATCGAGGCCGACTTCGAATTGTGGGACCTCGGACAGGCGGCATTGCAGGCAGCCGCCGAGCAGTCGGGCATCGCCGTCAGCGAGTTGCTGTACGCCCGCGCGGATGTCATTGAAGAATCCGGTGACGCCGAGTTGGCAGAGCTGAACCTGGTTGCCCCGTCATTGGGTTGGCGACTACTCGACGACGACGCCCGCGACGACGCGCAGCGTCAGTTCGCCTTGTGCGTCGAGTCAGCCCTGGACCGGTTGGGGCTCGGTCCGCTCTCGCATCGAGGCCCATAAGGCCGCGGTAGCCGCGGTGCATATCGCGGCCCCGGCGACGTGGACCGCGACCAGCGCCGCGGGAACGCCGGTGAAGAACTGCACGGTACCGACCGCGGCCTGACCGAAAACCGCCACCAGCAGGACTCCCAGCCGCAACAGAACCGGCCGCGGCGCATGCACGGCCAGCAGCCCGAAGCCAAGCCCGACCAGCAATGCGAGATAAGCGATGAGCAGCGATGAGTGTGCGTGCACCAACGTGGTGATCTCAATCCGCAGCCGCGGCACGGTCCGACGCGGGCTGGTATCCCCGGCATGCGGACCCGCGGCCGTGACCAGCGTGCCGGCCACCAGGACCGCGGCCAGCGTCAGTGCGCTGAGCAGCGTGAGCGCGCGCAGCGGCTTGACCGCTTGATAACTGATCACCCCGTCGTCGGGCTCGCCGACCTTGACGAACAGCAGCACCGAGAGCCACACCATGGTCATCGAGGTGAGCAGGTGGATGGCCACCGTCCACCACAACAGCCCGGTGCGGACGGTGATCCCGCCGATCACTGCCTGCAAGACGGTCGAGGCCGGCATCAACCAGGCGTAGAGCACTACCTCGGCGCGGCGGTGGGCCCGGTAAACCACCAACACGGCCAGCGCCGCGGTGAGGACTACGGCGAAGGTGATCATCCGGTTGCCGAATTCGACGGCCTGGTGGATGCGCGGCACCTCGGAGACCGCGACCGGGGTGAAGCTGCCGGGAAAGCATTGTGGCCAGGTCGGGCAGCCAAGTCCAGAGGCGGTGACGCGGACGATCGCCCCCGTGACGGCAATGCCGCCCTGCGTCAGGATCACGGCGGCCGCCACGATCCGTTGCACGCGCAGGCTGGGTTCGGGCAGCACGTCGACCAGCCGCCGCAAGAGTCGCCCGACAGCCATCGCCCGATCGTAGGGCAACGAAAACTACGTATGGCTCGCGTTGTCGCCCACGTGAGTTCACGCCGTGCCGGCCGTCAGGTGAAGCGGAACCAGCGCAACGCGGCCAGCCCGGCCACCGTGCCCCACGCAACAAGCACCAGCACGCCGAACCAGTCCACCGACAGGCTCATCGCGCGCGACAGCGCCTCGGTCAGCGCCCCCGCCGGGGTGAGCCGTGCCGCCCATCTGACGGCCGAACCGACCAACCCGGATTCGATGGTCAGCGCACCGAGGCCGGCGAAGACAAACCACAACAGGTTGGCCACCGCCAGCACGATCTCAGCGCGCAGGGTGCCGCCAAGCAGCAAGCCCAGCGCCGCGAAAACCGCGGTACCCAGCGCGATGACCGCCGCGCCCAACGCCAGCCCCGCCGGAGGCGGCCGCCAGCCGAGCGCAAAACCGATGGCGCCCAGAATGATTGATTGCAGGAACACGACAGTGACGACCGCCGCCGACTTGCCCGCGATGATGCCCCACACCGGCAGTGCCGTCGCGCCCAGCCGTTTGAGCGCGCCGTAGCGCCGGTCGAAGGCGACCGCGATGGCCTGGCCGGTGAACGCGGTCGAGATCACCGCGAGCGCCATGATCACCGGAACGAAGGTGGCAGCCCGGTTGTCGCCGAACGACCCGAGCGGCAGCAACGTCAAACCGATGAGCAGCGTGATCGGGATGAACATGGTCAGTAGCAGCTGCTCGCCGTTGCGCAGCAACAGCTTCAGCTCAAGACCGAACTGTGCGGCCAGCATCTTCGGTACCGCGGCGGGTCGCGGGTTAGGCGTGAAAGTGCCTGCAGGGAAATGATTTTCGGTCACGAACGCAACTCCCGGCCGGTCAGTTCCAGGAACACGTCTTCCAGGCTGCGCTGTTCGACTCGCAGGTCGGTGGCCAGCACGTTGATCTGAGCGCACCACGCCGTCACGGTGGCCAGCACCTGCGGGTCGATCGGGCCTTCCACCAGATACTCACCCGGCGTCGCCTCGGATGCCTGGTAGTCCTCGGGCAGCGCCGACACCAGCAGCGACAAGTCGAGTCGCGGCGGCGCGCTGAACCGCAGCTGGCCTTTCGCGCCGCTGTGGGTCAACTCGGCCGGGGTTCCGGCGGCCACCGTCAACCCGTGGTCGATGATGACCAGCCGGTCGGCGAGCTCCTCGGCTTCCTTGAGCTGGTGGGTGGTCAGCACCACCGTCACGCCGTCGCGGCGCAGCGCATCGATCAACTCCCACACCAGGATTCGGGCCTGGGCGTCCATGCCGGCGGTGGGCTCGTCGAGGAAGACCAATTCGGGCCGGCCGACCAGCGCGCAGGCCAGTGCGAGCCGCTGCTGCTGCCCGCCGGAGAGCCGCCGGTACGTGGTGCGGGCCGCGTCGGTCAGACCCAACGTGTTCAGCAGCCACGTCGGATCCAGCGGGTTGGCGGCGTAAGAGGCCACCAGGTTGAGCATCTCGCCGGCCCGGGCAGCGGGATAGCCGCCGCCGCCCTGCAACATCACGCCGATCCGCGCTCGCAGCCGCGCGTTGTCGGCGATCGGGTCCAGTCCGAGCACCTCGATGGTGCCGGCGTCGGGGCGGACAAAACCCTCGCACATTTCCACGGTCGTCGTCTTGCCGGCGCCGTTGGGGCCGAGCAGCGCCAGCACCTCGGCGGCATGCACGTCGAGATCGAGGTGAGAAACCGCGGTCGTCGCGCTCGCGCCCGAGCCGTACTCGCTTACACACCCCGCGCAACCGCACGTGGATGTCTGAAGCCGGGCTCACGAAGATTTAGCGTAAGCGCCGGGCAGCGGAGCGGGCTGCGGGGTCTGGCCGGTAGGCACGGGATCGTCGCCCGTCGTCCCGGGCCCGGGTCCATCCTCGGGCAGCGGCCGCCACGGCAATCGGTCGTACGTCACCGCGATGAGCAGCAGCACGATAATCGTGCTGGCCACGGTGGCGTCCACGATCTGGAATAGCGCAAACCGGTCGCCGTTGGCCGTCGGGCCGAAGATTCCGACGACGATCGTCACGATGATCACTGCTATCCGGAAGCCCGGCCGGGTGGCCCAGGCCGCCAACGGGATGATGGCCCACAGCAGGTACCACGGCTGCACCACCGGAAACAGCAGCACGGTGCCGCCCAGCGCGACGCCGAGCCCACCGACCGGATGCAGACGGCCACGCAGCACGGCGATCAGCAGCCAGGCGACCATGACGCGCGATGATCAAGACGCCGATGCCACGGGTCAGCGACAGTATCGCGGTGGTGTGATCACCCAGGCCCAGCAGAATCCCCACCTGCCCGGTGCCCAGCGCGATCAGCGTCGGCGGCGACATCCAGCTGCGCACCACGTTGGCGGTGCCCAGCGTGTAGATCCAGCCGAACCCGAGCCGGCTGGCCGAGCCGACGCGCGGCCATCACGGCCAGCGACAATCCCGCCGTCAGGCTGCTGGCCAGCAGGAACGACTTGAAAGTGCCGCCGTAGCGCCGTGCCAACGCCATCGTCACGAAGCCCAGCGCCAGCAGCGACGGCAGCTTGATCTGCGAGGACAGCACGATCAGGATCGCCCCGGCCGCCAGCATGCCCAGCGGCGCCCAATCCGCCCGGTTGCCGCTGGCCCGCGGCCATGGTCGCGGCCAGAGCGGGCGCGCGGAGTCGATACCGCGCAATGCGAACTCGGTACCGGTCAGCATCAGCCCGAGCATCGGCGCCTCGTTGTGGATGCCGGCGACCAGATGCATGATCAGCAGCGGGTTGGCCGCCCCCAGCCACAGCGCGCTGACCTCGGCGACACCGCAGCGGCGAGCCAATCGCGGTGTCGCCCAGACGATCAGGCCCACTCCGAGCAACACCACCAGCCGATGGCAGAGCACCGCGGCGACGATGTTCTCGCCGGTCAACGCCGAGATCCCGCGGCCGATCCACAAGAACAGCGGCCCGTAGGGCGCCGGGGTCTCCCGCCACAGGCTGGGCACCGACAAGGTGAAGACATGGCCGAGGCCCAGCCCGGTCGCCGGCCCCACCCGGTACGGGTCGAGTCCCAGCCGGCAGATCTGGCTCTGGGCCAGGTAGGAGTAGACGTCCTTGCTGAACATCGGCGGCGCGATCAATAGCGGCAGCACCCACAGCAACAGCGTGCGGTCCAGCTCACCGCGAGACATTCGCCGCTTGCCCAGCGCGAACCGGCCCAGCATCAGCCAGGCCAGGGCCATCATCACGGCGCCGGTCGTCGTCATCGTCAGTGACACGGTCTGGATCCGCGACGGCAGGTTGAGCAGCCGGACGCCGAACGTCGGGTCTTGGACCACCGGCCGGGCCCCGGCTCCCAGGGCCCCGATCCCCATCAGCACTGTGCCGGTAGCGCCGAAAACTCGGGTTCGGCCAAGCGCGACCACCTCGCGGTCGTTCAGCGGCTGGCCGACAGTCATTTCGTCGCCGTGCAGGCTGGCGATCGACGAACTGAGCGAGTGGTGGCGGTCTGCCATCACAGCAGCGTAACCGCCGCCGGGGCGGGGCCGAGCGCGTCAGGTGTGACCAGGACGACGTCGGCAGAGGGTAGCCTTGCTGGACCCGTTGCTGGAATTGCGTCACACTGGTGTTGTGAAATTCCCGCAGTCCGTCCAAGGTGCCGAAGCAGCAGCCGCTGCTGCGACCCATGACGGCCAGACGCGCAGCGCCGTCGTGCGGTTGCTGCTGGAGTCCGGGTCTATCACCGCCGGGCAGATCGGTGAACGCCTGGGTCTGTCGGCGGCCGGGGTGCGGCGCCACCTCGACGCGCTGATCGACATGGGTGAGGCCGAGTCGGTTCCGGCCGCGCCGTGGCAGCAAGCCGGACGCGGACGACCGGCCAAGCGGTACCGGCTGACCTCGACCGGCCGCGCGAAGCTGGACCACAGTTACGACGATCTGGCATCCGCCGCGATGCGGCAGCTTCGCGAGATCGGCGGCGAAGAGGCGGTCCGCAGCTTTGCCCGTCAGCGCATCGACGCGATCCTGTCCGGCGTCGAGGCGGCCGACGTCGGCCGCCGACGACGACATCGAAGCGACCGCAGAGCAGGTCGCCGGCGCGTTGAGCAAGGCCGGTTACGTCGCCACCACCGCCCGCGTCGATGGCCCAATCCACGGCGTGCAGATTTGTCAGCATCACTGCCCGGTATCCCACGTCGCCGAGGAGTTTCCGGAGCTGTGCGAAACCGAGCAGCAGGCCATGGCCGAGGTCCTCGGGACCCACGTGCAGCGGCTTGCGACCATCGTCAACGGTGACTTCGCATGCACCACCCATGTGCCGCTGACCCCACCGAGAAGCCGTCAACCCTTCGACGCTCAGCCCGCGTCGAAGCCACCGCAAGCAAGCAAGGAGCGTCGTCATGACGACCACCCCTGAGATCCAGAAGTTGGACGCACCGCTGACCCAGGACGAGACGATCGCCTCGCTGGGCCGTTACGGCTACGGCTGGTCGGACTCCGACGTGGCCGGTGCCAGCGCGCAGCGCGGGTTGTCGGAGGCTGTGGTCCGCGACATCTCGGCCAAGAAGAACGAGCCCGAGTGGATGCTCGAGCACCGGTTGAAGGCGCTGCGCATCTTCGAGCGCAAGCCGATGCCGAACTGGGGTTCCAACCTCGAGGGCATCCACTTCGACAACATCAAGTACTTCGTGCGCTCCAGCGAGAAGCAGGCCGCGACCTGGGACGATCTGCCCGCAGACATCAAGAACACCTACGACAGGCTGGGCATCCCGGAAGCGGAGAAGCAGCGCCTGGTCTCCGGTGTCGCCGCCCAGTACGAGTCGGAGGTCGTCTACCACTCCATCCGCGAGGATCTGGAGAAGCTGGGCGTCATCTTCCTCGACACCGACACCGCGCTGCGTGAGCAACCGGACATCTTCAAGCAGTACTTCGGCACGGTGATTCCGGCCGGCGACAACAAGTTCTCGGCGCTGAACTCTGCCGTCTGGAGTGGCGGATCGTTCATCTACGTCCCGCCGGGTGTGCACGTCGACATCCCGCTGCAGGCCTACTTCCGGATCAACACCGAGAACATGGGCCAGTTCGAGCGGACGCTGATCATCGTCGACGAGGGTGCCTACGTGCACTACGTCGAGGGCTGCACGGCGCCGATCTACAAGTCGGACTCGCTGCACTCGGCGGTGGTGGAGATCATCGTCAAGCCCGGTGGCCGTTGCCGCTACACCACCATTCAGAACTGGTCGAACAACGTCTACAACCTGGTCACCAAGCGGGCCCGCGCCGAGGCCGGCGCCACCATGGAATGGGTCGACGGCAACATCGGCTCCAAGGTGACCATGAAGTACCCGGCGGTCTGGATGACCGGCGAGCACGCCAAGGGCGAGGTGCTTTCGGTCGCGTTCGCCGGCGAGGGCCAGCATCAGGACACCGGCGCCAAGATGCTGCACCTGGCGCCCAACACGTCGAGCAACATCGTGTCCAAGTCGGTCGCCCGCGGCGGCGGCCGCACGTCCTACCGCGGCCTGGTCCAGGTGAACAAGGGTTCGCACGGTTCACGCTCCAGCGTGAAATGCGATGCGCTGCTGGTGGATACGATCAGCCGCAGCGACACCTACCCCTACGTCGACATTCGCGAGGACGACGTCACGATGGGCCACGAGGCCACCGTCTCCAAGGTCAGTGCGGATCAGCTGTTCTACCTGATGAGCCGCGGCATGACCGAGGACGAGGCGATGGCGATGGTGGTCCGCGGCTTCGTCGAGCCGATCGCCAAGGAACTGCCGATGGAGTACGCGCTGGAGCTCAACCGGCTGATCGAGTTGCAGATGGAAGGCGCGGTCGGCTAGTGGTGGGATTGACTGAAGCGGTGGGGGGTTCGGCCCTCGCCGCTGCCAACAAGGGCGAGCTGTTCTCCTCGTTCGACGTCAACGCGTTCGAGGTTCCCGGCGGCCGCGACGAGATCTGGCGATTCACCCCGCTACGACGGTTGCACGGCCTGCACGACGGTTCGGCGCACGCCACCGGAACCGCGAAGATCGCGGTCGGCGAGCAGCCCGGTGTGCAGGTGGAGACGGTGCGTCGCGGTGACGAGCGGCTCGGGCAGGGCGGCGTACCCGCCGACCGGGTTGCCGCACAGGCCTTTTCATCGTTCAACACGGCGACGGTCGTCACCATCGCCCGCGACACGCAGATCGCCGAGCCGGTCGAGGTCGCGATCGAAGGACCCGGTGCGGGCGCGGTGGCCTACGGACATCTGCAGGTGCGCGTGGCGGAGCTTGCCGAAGCGGTCGTCGTCATCGACCATCGCGGCAGCGGAATCTATGCCGACAACGTCGAATTCGTCGTCGACGACGCTGCGCGGCTCACGGTGGTCTGGATCGCCGACTGGGCCGATGACGCCGTGCATGTCAGCGCACACCACGCCCGGTTGGGCAAAGACGCCGTGCTGCGTCATGTCGCGATCACGCTCGGCGGCGAGGTGGTGCGGATGACCGGCAACGTGCGATTCGGCGCACCCGGCGGCGACGCCGAGCTGCTCGGCCTGTACTTCGCCGACGACGGTCAGCATCTGGAGTCGCGGTTGCTCATCGACCATGCGCAGCCGGACTGCAAATCCAACGTGCTGTACAAGGGCGCGCTGCAAGGGGATCCGGACTCGAAACGCCCCGACGCGCACACCGTCTGGGTGGGCGACGTGCTGATCCGGGCCGAGGCCACCGGCACCAACACCTTCGAGGTGAACCGCAACCTGGTCCTGACCGACGGCGCACGCGCCGACTCGGTGCCCAACCTGGAGATCGAGACCGGCGAGATCGTCGGAGCCGGACACGCCAGCGCCACCGGGCGATTCGACGACGAGCAGCTGTTCTACCTGCGTTCCCGCGGCATCCCCGAAGAACAGGCCCGCCGATTGGTGGTGCGCGGATTCTTCAACGAGATCATCGCCAAGATCGCGGTCCCCGAAATACGCGAACGCCTGACCACAGCCATCGAACACGAACTGGCCATCACGGAATCGAGAATTACCGCCTCATGACAACTCTGGAAATCAAAGACCTCCACGTCAGCGTCGAGAACGCATCCGACGGCGACGAGATCGGCATCCTCAACGGCGTCAACCTGACGGTGCGCTCCGGCGAAACCCATGCGGTGATGGGCCCCAACGGGTCTGGCAAGTCGACGTTGTCCTACGCCATCGCCGGGCACCCGAAGTACCGCGTCACGTCGGGCTCGATCACGCTCGACGGGCAGAACGTTCTGGACATGAGCGTCGACGAGCGCGCCCGCGCCGGTCTCTTCCTGGCCATGCAATACCCCGTCGAGGTGCCCGGGGTGTCGATGTCGAACTTCCTGCGTTCGGCCGCGACCGCGGTCCGCGGCGAGGCGCCCAAGCTGCGGCACTGGGTCAAAGAAGTCAAGGCCGCGATGGAGGAGCTGGACATCGACCAGGCGTTCGGCGAACGCAGTGTCAACGAAGGCTTTTCCGGCGGTGAGAAGAAGCGCCACGAGATCCTGCAGCTGGGGCTGCTGAAGCCCAAGATCGCGATCCTCGACGAGACCGACTCCGGTCTGGACGTCGACGCGTTGCGGGTGGTCAGCGAGGGCGTCAACCGCTACGCCGAAGCCGAGCACGGCGGCATTCTGCTGATCACGCACTACACCCGGATCCTGCGCTATATCCATCCGCAGTTCGTGCACGTCTTCGTCGGCGGCCGGATCATCGAATCGGGCGGTCCGGAGCTGGCCGACGAACTCGAAGAGAACGGCTACGTCCGCTTCACGCAAACGGCCGCCTCGGGAGCCTGACATGACGGTCTCGGCCACTCGTCCCGCGGCGCTGGACCTCGCGGCGATCCGGGCCGATTTCCCGATCCTGAGCTCGCGTCATGCGGGGCGGAAATCAGTTGGCGTACTTGGATTCCGGTGCGACGTCGCAGCGTCCGCTGCAAGTCCTCGACGCCGAACGCGAATTCCTGACCACCTCCAACGGCGCGGTGCACCGCGGCGCGCACCAGCTGATGGAGGAGGCCACCGACGCTTACGAGCAGGGCCGCGCCGACATCGCCGCGTTCGTCGGTGCCGACACCGATGAGCTGGTGTTCACCAAGAACGCCACCGAATCGCTCAACCTGCTGTCGTATGTGCTGGGGGACAACCGCTTCGAGCGTGCCGTCGGCCCAGGCGACGTCATCGTCACCACCGAGCTCGAGCACCACGCCAACCTCGTCCCGTGGCAGGAACTGGCCCGGCGCACCGGCGCCACGCTGCGCTGGTACGGCGTGACCGACGACGGTCGCATCGATCTGGATTCGCTGCAACTCGACAGAAACGTCAAAGTCGTTGCGTTCAGCCATCACTCGAATGTCACCGGCGCGGTGGCCCCGGTCGCCGAGCTGGTCGAGCGGGCCAAGGCCGTCGGCGCGTTGACGGTGCTGGACGCCTGCCAGTCGGTGCCGCATCAGCCGGTCGACTTCCACGCGCTCGACGTCGACTTCGCCGCGTTCTCCGGGCATAAGATGCTGGGCCCCAACGGAATCGGTGTACTCTACGGCCGCAGCGAGCTGCTCAACGCGATGCCGCCGTTCCTCACCGGCGGCTCGATGATCGAGACGGTGACCATGGAGGCCACCACCTACGCGCGCGCCGCCGCAACGGTTCGAGGCCGGCACCCCGATGACCTCCCAGGTGGTCGGGCTGGCCGCAGCCGCGCGCTATCTCGGCGCCATCGGCATGGACGTCGTCGAAGCCCACGAGCGCGAGTTGGTGGCCGCCGCGATCGACGGCCTGTCCGGTATCGACGCGTGTGCGGATCATCGGGCCGACGTGATGGAAAACCGCGGCTCACCGGTGTCTTTCGTCGTCGACGGCGTGCACGCGCACGATGTCGGTCAGGTCCTCGACGACGACGGCGTCGCCGTCCGGGTCGGCCACCACTGCGCATTGCCGCTGCACCGCCGATTCGGCGTTGCCGCCACCGCGCGCGCATCGTTCGCGGTCTACAACACCCTCGACGAGGTCGACCGGCTGGTCGCCGGCGTGCGGCATGCCCTCGATTTCTTCGGCAGAGCGTGAGCGGTCAGTGCGCCTCGAGCAGATGTACCAAGACGTGATCCTCGATCACTACAAGCACCCGCAGCACCGCGGGCTGCGGGAGCCGTTCGGCGCGGAGGTGCATCACGTCAACCCGATCTGCGGCGACGAGGTCACCCTGCGGGTGGCGCTGTCTGACGACGGCGAGCACTTCGCCGACGTCTCCTACGACGGGCAGGGCTGTTCGATCAGCCAGGCGGCCACCTCGGTGCTGACCGAGCAGGTGATCGGTCAAAGCGTCGGGCAGGCGTTGAAGACGGTCACCGCGTTCACCGAGATGGTGTCGTCTCGCGGAACTGTGGCCGGCGACGAGGACGTGCTGGGCGACGGCGTCGCGTTCGCCGGCGTCGCCAAGTATCCGGCCCGGGTGAAATGCGCGCTGCTGGGCTGGATGGCTTTTAAGGATGCGCTGGCGCAAGCGACGTGGCGACTTGGAGGAGGTCAAAGGATGAGCGAAACCGCAGCGCCGGACAACGAGCTGCTCGGCGACATCGAGGAGGCGATGCGCGATGTCGTCGACCCCGAACTGGGCATCAACGTCGTCGACCTGGGCTTGGTCTACGGCGTCAACCTCGAGGAAGCGGAGGAGGGCACCGTCGCGCTGATCGACATGACGTTGACGTCGCCGGCCTGCCCGCTGACCGACGTCATCGAGGACCAGTCGCGCAACGCGCTGATCGGCGCGGGTCTGGTCGATGAGCTGCGGATCAACTGGGTGTGGAATCCACCGTGGGGCCCGGACAAGATCACCGACGACGGCCGCGACCAGCTCCGTGCGCTGGGCTTCACTGTCTGAGCTGCTGTAAACGTCCTGTTAAGTCCCCTGCCGTCGTGGTGGTCTTAACGGTCGCGCGAGCGCCGATTTGGCCGCAAAATCGTAGGACGGACTGAAAGGACCGCTTGATGACGAAGAAACTGATGATGGTCGCGGCCTGTGCGGCCACCGTGCTGCTGGGCAGCGGCGTCGCCTACGCAGACGACAAAGACCCAGCACCCGCACCGTCACCGGCGCCGTCACCAACGTCAGGCGGCACCAGCAATGTGCAACGCCATGGGCGGGCGACGACGGACACCAAGCTGGGAACTCGCGCCCTGTGGGTGGGCCTACGGAGAAGAGAAGGGCTGGTCCTCAGGTTCCGTAGCAGTCGGACCGCGAGCCGCGCTCAGTGTTCACCTGTGCAGGGTGTGCATCCGACCAGCCTTCGTTACGATCGTGACGTGACGGACGCCGCGGTAGCCCGGGGGGATAAGCAGAAAGCAAACGGCGCGGAGCCGCACGTCGTCGTAATGTTCGGCGCCACAGGCGATTTAGCGCGCCGGAAGCTTCTGCCTGGCCTGCTTCACCTGTCATGTTCGAAGCTTGCTCCCGAGATGCGGATCATCGGAACGTCGCTCGACGAGCTCGACACCAAGACCTTCCGCGAAGTCGCGCACAAGGCCTGCAAGGAGTTCGCCCATCACGCTGTCTCCGATGAACTCTTCGAGCAATTTATCGGCAATTTGACGTTTGTCCCCCAGCAGCACGGCCCGGAAGCTCTGGCAACCGCGGTGGCCGAGCAGGTCGAGGCACTCGGCGGCGAGGCTCGCTCTGCTGCACTACCTGAGCGTCCCGCCGAAGGCGGTGATGACCGTGATGGACACGCTGCACAAGGCGGACCTGGCGCAGAACTCCCGGGTCATCATGGAGAAGCCGTTCGGCGTCGATCTGGCCAGCGCGCGGGAGCTCAACACGGCGATCCACGAGCGATTCGACGAAGAACAGATCTTCCGGATCGACCACTTCCTGGGCAAGGAGGCGGCACAGAACATCCTCGCCTTCCGATTCGCCAACGGACTGTTCGAGCCGATCTGGAACCGGCAGTTCATCGATCACATCCAGATCGATGTTCCCGAGCGGCTCACCTGTGAAAACCGTGCCGGCTTCTACGAATCCGTGGGCGCGTTCAAGGACATGGTGGTCACCCACTTGTTCCAGATTCTGGCGTTCGTCGCGATGGAGCCACCCACCGAGCTCGCTTCAGGGGCGATCAGCGACGAGAAGAACAAAGTGTTCCGTTCGATGCGCCCGCTTGATCCAACCGCGGTGGTGCGTGGGCAATACCGGGGTTACCGCGACGAGCCCGGGGTGTCTGCGGAATCGGATACTGAAACGTTCATCGCGCTCAAGGCTGAGATCGACAACTGGCGTTGGGCAGGTGTCCCGTTCTTCTTGCGCACCGGCAAGGGCCTGGCTGAGGGACAGCGCATCATCTCCATTGCATTCCACGAGCCGCCGCGGAGCATGTTCCCGCCCGGATCCGGTGTGGGACAGAAGGGTCCGGATCACTTGACGTTCGATCTGGCTGACGTGTCCAAGATGTCGCTGTCGTTCTACGGCAAGCGGCCCGGACCGGGAATGAAGCTCGACAAGCTCAGCCTGCAGTTCACCATGGAGGAGACCGGCCACGCCGGCGATGTACTCGAGGCCTACGAGCGTCTGATCCTTGACGCGATGCGCGGTGATCGGACGCTGTACAACACGGCGGAGGGCATCGAGCGGCTCTGGGAGGTCTCGGCCCCGTTGCTCGAGGATCCGCCGCCGGTGCGCAGCTACGACCTCGATTCGTGGGGTCCCAACGCGGTTCATCCGTTGATCGCGCCGCGCGCGTGGCGGCTGCCGTTCGAACGTGGCTGGCGCGGCAAGAAGTAAACGCGCCTCAGCGCCAGGGCAGATCGCTGTTCTCGCCGCGCCATCGTGACGGCGGAATCATCGGCGCACCACGCAATCCCGATGCTTCGACGTGGCGCAACGCAGCTTTGAGATGCTGCTCCATTCGGCGCTGCGCCTTCTGCGGATCTCTTGCGGTAATGGCGGCAGCGATTGCGCGATGTGACTTGGCGGCCTCGTCGCGGTCATACTGACTGATGTCCTGCTCGGCGGCTGCCCAGCGCACCGCCTGTTCGATCGCAGCCAAAACGGTTGTGAGGAGCGGATTTTCACTGGCCTGCACCAGCAGCTCGTGAAATTCGTGATAACCCGTGCCGTCGGGCGCGATGCCGCGCTCGGCGACAGCTGCGATCCGTTTGCGTTGTCGGCGCGGTGGCGTGCTCGGCGACGTGGGCCGCGGCGGCGGGTTCGAGCATCGTGCGGAAATCCAACAGGTCACCCCATGTCGCGCCGGTGAGGGTGAACAACTGCACCAGTGAACGGGCGACCCGCTCGGGTTCCGGGTGACGGATCCGCACGCCGCTGCGTCCCTGGCTGGTCGCGGTGAGGCCCTCGGCGTCCAGCAGCCGAAGGGCCATGCGGACCGTTTCGCGGCTGACGCCCAGTTGAGCGATCAGTTCACCCTCGGTGGGCAGGGAATCACCGGGGGCGAGCTCGCCGGAGAGAATCCGTCGCCGCAGATTTGCGGCGACCACGTCGGGCGCGCGGGAGGGTCTTGTCATCGTCACGTCACTTAGTATACTAAGTCGCCATGGTGAATGTGCCGAATACCGCCGTGCTGACCGGAGCCTTCCGCCCGATGCGGTTCGAGGCGACCGTCGAGGACTGCGTCACGACGTTCGGTGAAATTCCCAAGGAGCTCTCCGGCGGCTTCTACCGGGTCGGGCCGACGTTCAAGCGACCTACCCGACAGGGCGCTAACGGACTGCTGGCGATGGACGGCATGGTGCAGGGCCTGACCTTCGACAACGGCCGCGCCGACTTTCGTAACCGCTGGGTCCGCACGCCGAAGTATCTGCTGGAGGATCGGCATCAGCGCGGCATGTTCCGCTGGACCGACGGCGACTGGACCGACTGGCGCAACATCGGCTTCGGCGCCGCCGTGCCCGACGAATACACCCGCGGAATTCCGCAGGGCACCAACAACATCAACTGCTTTCCGTTCGCGGGGGAAATCCTCGCATCGGGCGAGCAAGGCAGCCCGCCGGTAGCCCTGGATCCCATCACCCTGCAGACCCGCGGCGTGGTCGGGTGGTCGCCGCAACTGTCCCGTGGGATCTTCGACAAAGCCGGTTACGGCGATGCGGCATTCACCGCGCACCCGAAATGGGACAGCGCCAGCGGCACGTTGTATGGCTGGGCGTACAGCAATCACAAGCCGTACGTCACCGTCCATGTCGTGCAACCCGACGGTGCGGTCGCATCCCGAGAACTCTGGGACGCGCCGTACTCCTCGGAAGTACACGACATGTGGCTGACCCCGGACTGGATGGTGTTGCCGTTTCAGGGTTTCGTCTTCGACCCGGACCGCATCGAGCGCGGGCAGTCGGTGCAGGGATGGCATCCGGAGCTGCCGACAATGCTGGCGCTGATACCGCGCGACGATGTCGAGAACGGCGAGATCCGTTGGATCACGGCGGAAATCGAACCGCAGTACGTGATGCATACGCTGGCTGCCGACGTCGACGGCGACACGCTGACCTTGGAAGCCCCGATCTTCGAACGCCCACCGTTCCCGCTGGACATCGATGGTTTCCAAGGCGAGGATGTCGCGCTGTTCTTCAACCTGGCCCGCAGCACGCTCGGACGCTGGACCGTCGACCTGGCCGGTGGAACCGTGAAATCCGAGATGCTCGACGACCAACCCTGCGAGCTGCCCAAGGTAGACGAACGTTTCTACGGCCACGGCCAGCGTTGGGGATACCTGATCGGCGGCGACGCCAAAGGAACTGGGATGCGCATGCACAGCCTGGTCGTGCGGGATCGAACCAGCGGCGGCGAACAGCGGTACCGGCTGCGCCACGACCGTCCGTCGCTGGTGATGGAGCCGACTTTTGTGCCGCGCACTCCCGACGCACCGGAAGGGGACGGCTACCTGATGGTCCCAATCTCGAGATGGACCGAGAACCTCGGCGAATACGCCATTTTCGACACCGACGACATCACCGCGGGACCGGTCTGCCGCATCGAGATACCGTTCCTACTCGGCTTCACCCCGCACGGACACTGGATGGACTTCCGATGATCCTGTCCGACATCGAAGAAGCCGAACTGCGGTCCTCGGTGCATGGGATCGTGGCCGGGTTCGGCAACGAATACTTCACCCGCTGCAGCGAAACCCTCCAGCACCCGACCGAACTGTGGGACGCCTTGGCGGCCGGCGGATTCGTCGGCGTCAACCTGCCCGAGGAATACGGCGGCGGCGGAATGGGATTGAGCGCGATGAACGTCGTGGCCGAGGAGGCCGCCGCGGCCGGCTGCCCGCAGATCATGCTGATGATCTCACCGGGCATCGTCGGCAGCCTGCTGTCGCGGCATGCGTCCCACGAGCAGAAGCAGCAGTGGCTGGCCCCGATGGCGGCGGGAACGATGAAGATCGCGTTCGCGATCACCGAGCCCGACGCCGGATCCAACAGCCACCAACTGGCCACCACCGCGCACCGCGACGGCGACAAGTACTTCATCAACGGTCAGAAGACCTACATCACCGCCGCCGATCAATCCGACGCCCTGCTCGTCGTCACCCGCACCGGCACCGACGCCCGCGGTCGCGCTCAGCTTTCGCTGTTCCTGGTCGATCGCGACACGCCCGGTATCGACATGCATCGCATCCCAATGACGTTCGAGATCACCGACAAGTCGTTCACGGTATTCTTCGACAACGTCGCCGTGCCGGCGGACCGACTGGTCGGCGGCGAAGGCAACGGATTACGAGTCGCGTTCGACGGCATGAACCCCGAACGAGTGATCATCGCCGCGATCTGCAACGGTGTCAGCCGCTACGCCCTCGACAAGGCGGTCGCCTACGCCCGCGAGCGCACGGTGTGGCAGGTGCCGATCGGAGCTCACCAGGGACTCGCTCATCCGTTGGCAGAAGCCAAGATTGCCCTCGAGGCCGCGCGGCTGATGACACGTCAGGCCGCCGCCAGCTATGACGCCGGGGCCGACGCCGGTGAACACAGCAACATGGCCAAGTTCCTGTCCGCCGACGCCGCCATCCGCTGCCTCGATCAGGCCATCGAGGTGCACGGCGGCGCCGGCTTCACCCGCGAGGTCGCCCTTGCCAACATGTATGAGTTTGTCCGGCTGTTCAAAACCGTGCCGATCAGCCGCGAGATGATCCTCAATCATGTTGCGCAGCACAGCCTTGGGCTGCCGCGATCGTATTGACGCGACGGCCGGCTAGTGGCGGCGGTGCTTGCCGCCCAGTTGGGGCGCCCCGTGGGTTGGCGGCGCTGGCTGACACACTGTGCCGGTGAGCATCGCCGATGAGGCTGCCCGCGCAACGTTGCTGCGTCGGGGCTTTGCATTGGAGTACGCCACGCTCGCGTGGAACGTGCTCGGGATTGCGGTGCTCGCCGCCGCCGCGGTTTCCGCTCGATCGGTAGCGCTGGCGGGTTTTGGCCTGGACTCGCTGATCGAGATCGGTGCTTCGACCGTGGTGATCTGGGAACTGTCGGGCACCGGCGAAATCCGCCAACGCCGCGCACTACGCCTGATCGGCCTCGCGTTCGCCGCATTGGCGGTCTACCTGCTCGTGCAGTCCACGTGGGTTTTGGTCGGTGGTTTCCGTCCGCACCATTCGCCACTGGGCATCGTCTGGACCGCCATTACTGCCACAGCGATGTTCGCTCTGGCCGCCGGCAAGGCACGTACTGGCGCGGCCCTGAATAATCCGGTCTTGACGACCGAAGGCCGAGTCACCCTGATCGACGGCCTGCTAGCCGTGGCCGTGTTGGCCGGGCTGCTGCTTAACGCAGTTTTGGGTTGGTGGTGGGCGGATCCCGTCGCTGGTTATGTGCTCGTCATCTACGCATTCCGCGAGGTTCGCGAGATCCTTTTCGGGCACCAGAACTGACCTGACCCTGCCGTGGGGTTGGTTGGCATCCGCCGTCCTGGCCGCTTGATGCCTGCATGCCCTTCACGGCCGGCGACGCGGCGATGCAGAAGGGAACCTGACTCAAAGCGCCGCTCTAATGGTGATGATGCGGCCACGGGAAGTGGAAGTGGTGGTGCGGGCGACCCATCGGCGGACACGGTTCGAGGTCGATGGTCGCAGCATGCAGTGCCCCGCCGTCCTTGGTTCCCATTGCCGCCATGCACTTACCGTTCTGGATTGCTTGCGGATTGGTAACGGCGTGCTGGGTGTAGGTGGTCGTGTTGATGACGGTCACGGCTGGCATGCGTGGCCTTGCCGGTGGGATCGATGCCGTTGACCGCGATGGTGTTACCCGTCACCGAATCGACCATGCCGTCGACGCCAGGACTTCCAGCCGGCCCCACCGGCGGAGGGCACTTGCCGCCTTCAGACGGGCTGATGTCCACTGATTCCGCGGTGATCGGACCGCCGGGCGAAGCGCTCTGCGACGCGGGCTTGATGTCGACGCAACTGCCGGGTTTCACGTCGGTGAGTGCTGCGGAGCTGAGCTCGGTGACCATCGTCTGCGGGGTGAAGTCCACCGTCGCCGAGCTCCGGTCTCGCTGGGTGAGCTGAATCGTGTTGCCAGACACCGATCTGACCAAGCCCTCGATCTCGTCATGACCCATGGGTGGTGCAGGCGGCGGCATGGGCGAAGGAGGCGAAGAACTCGTTGACGTCACCGACGTGCTGGGTTTTCCGGTGTTTTCGTTTGTCGAACTTCCGCAGGCGGCGAGCGATATGGCGGTGGCGCTGGTGACCGCGAGGATCGCGAGCTGCGTCAATCGATGCTGGTGGGTCGTAGCGATCATCCGGGTTCTCCGATCACGGCGTTGCGCGGAGGGGTACCCGCTGCACGACTGAGTTGCACAATTATTTACTCCGGCCGGTGAGCGGCCTTTTGCTGAGGTCCGGTCGAATTAGAGTTGTGGCCATGTTTTGGCTGTGCAGAACCTGCGGAGTCGAGCACAGCACCGCGTCGGGGGTGTGCGCGATTTGTGCTGATGAACGGCAATGGGTTCCCAGCGAGGGTCAACTCTGGGCGACGCTGGACCAACTCGTCGCCGACGGCATGCGGTCGGTGGTCTGGGACGTCGAAGACGGGCTGGTGGCGATCGGCAGTTCTCCCGCGTTGGGAATCGGGCAGCTGGGGAAACTGGTGTGCTCCGACGCCGGAAACGTGCTGTGGGATCCGTCGGGCTTCGTCGACGACGACGCGGTGGCCGCGGTGGTCGACCGTGGCCCGGCCATCGCGATTGTCGCCAGCCACCCGCACATGTTCGGCGCTCAAGTCGAATGGAGCCGCCGACTGGGCGGAGTTCCGGTGTACGTCAACGCCGCCGACGCCGACTGGGTGATGCGTCCTGACCCGGTGATTCAGCTGTGGTCCGACACGCTGACGCTGACGCCCGCGCTGACGGTCGTCCGGGTCGGCGGGCATTTTCCGGGCAGTTCGGTCGCCTGCTGGGCCGATGGCGCCGACGGCCGCGGCGTGCTGCTGACCGGGGACACCATCTTTCCCAACCCGGACCGCCGTACCGTCGGTTTCCTGCGCAGCTATCCCAACCGGCTTCCGCTGTCGGCCGCGGTGGTGCAACGGATGGCCGCCACGCTGGCCCCGCTGCACTTCGACCGGATCTACGGCCTGTTCAGCAACGCCATCGACACCGACGGCCACTCAGTGGTGCAGCGCTCGGCGGAGCGCCACGCCGCCTGGGTCCGCGGCGACTACGACCACCTGACCTGAAGCTGGGAACACTGCGGCAATTCACAGCGTTGAGCAGGTCGTGACTACCCAAGACCTCACTGCCGCGCAGTTCAACGAGACGATCAACGGCAACGACATCGTGCTCGTCGACTTCTGGGCGTCCTGGTGCGGACCGTGCCGCCAGTTCGCGCCCACCTTCTCCGCCTCAGCGGACAAGCATCCCGATGTGGTGCACGCCAAGGTGGATACCGAAGCCGAGCAAGAGCTCGCCGCGGCCGCTCAGATCCGATCCATCCCGACGCTGATGGCGTTCAAGAAGGGCAAGCTGGTCTTCAACCAGGCGGGCGCTCTGCCGCCCGCCGCCCTGGAAGATCTGGTTCAGCAGATCAAGGACTTCGACGTCGACGCCGCGGTGGCCGCCCACCCGGACGACCAGTCCTGAGCTGAACCCGCACGAGGGCGGGTTACCGTTCAACGGTGAGCATGGTCCTCGTCGAACATCCGCGGCCGCATGTCGCGTTGATCACCCTCAATCGGCCCGAGCGAATGAACTCCATGGCGTTCGACGTCATGGTGCCGCTGAAAGAGGTTCTGGAGAACATCACCTACGACAACGCGGTAAGGGTTGTCGTGCTGACCGGCGCCGGCACGGCTTCTCGTCGGGCGCCGATCACAAATCGGCCGGAAGCGTTCCGCACGTTCAGGACCTCACCCGGCCCACCTACGCGTTGCGCTCGATGCAGGTCCTCGACGACGTCATCCTCGGGTTGCGACGGCTGCACCAACCGGTGATCGCCGCGGTCAACGGCGCAGCGATCGGCGGCGGACTGTGCCTGGCGCTCGCCGCCGACATCCGGGTCGCGGCGCACGGGGCCTACTTCCGGGCCGCGGGGATCAACAACGGGCTGACCGCCAGCGAGCTGGGCTTGAGCTACCTGCTGCCGCGGGCCATCGGCTCGTCGCGGGCGTTCGAGATCATGCTGACCGGTCGCGACATCGACGCCCAAGAGGCCGAGCGGATCGGGCTGGTGTCCCGCCAGGTCCCCGACGACCAACTGCTGGAGACCTGCTACGACATGGCCGAGCGGATCGCCGCGTTCTCGCGGCCCGGGCGTCGAGTTGACCAAGCGCACACTATGGAGTGGACTGGACGCCGCTAGCCTGGAAGGGCACATGCAGGCCGAAGGTCTTGGACAGCTCTTCGTCCGCCTGCTCACCGGCAACTTCGAAGAAGCGGTTGCGGCGCGCGCCGAAAAACGGCCGCCGGTGTTCACCGACGACAAGTAGCCGGGACAATTCCGCGCAAGGAGAGTGACCGTGATCACTGCTACGGACCTCGAGGTCCGCGCAGGAGCGCGCACGTTGCTCTATGCCGACGGCGCGGCGCTGCGGATACAGCCGGGGGACCGGATCGGGCTCGTCGGCCGCAACGGCGCCGGCAAGACGACGACGCTGCGCATCCTTGCGGGCGAGGGGGAACCGTACGCGGGCACCGTGGCACGCACCGGCGAGATCGGTTATCTGCCGCAGGATCCCAAAGAGGGTGACCTCGACGTGCTCGCGCGCGACCGGGTGCTCTCCGCACGCGGACTGGACACCCTGCTCACCGACCTGGAAAAGCAGCAGGCCTTGATGGCGGAGGTCGCAGACGACGCCGCCCGCGATCGTGCGATCCGCCGCTACGGCCAACTCGAGGAGCGCTTCGCCGCGCTCGGCGGCTACGGCGCCGAAAGCGAAGCGGGCCGGATCTGCGCGAGTCTCGGATTGCCCGACCGCGTGCTGACCCAACAACTGCGCACGCTGTCCGGCGGTCAGCGCCGAAGAGTGGAGTTGGCCCGGATCCTGTTTGCCGCATCCGACACCGGTGCCGGATCGGCGACCACCTTGCTGCTCGACGAGCCGACCAACCACCTCGACGCGGATTCGGTGGGCTGGCTCAGGGATTTCCTGCGCAACCACACCGGCGGGTTGGTGGTCATCAGCCACAACGTTGACCTGCTGGCCGATGTCGTCAACCGGGTCTGGTTCCTCGATGCGGTACGTGGCGAGGCCGACATCTACAACATGGGCTGGCAGAAGTACCTCGACGCCCGCGCCACCGACGAGCAGCGCCGCCGCCGTGAACGCGCCAATGCCGAACGCAAGGCGACCGCTCTGCGCGCTCAAGCGGCAAAGCTCGGCGCCAAAGCCACCAAAGCCGTTGCGGCACAGAATATGCTGCGCCGCGCCGACCGGATGATGGCCGCACTCGACGAAGAGCGGGTGGCCGACAAGGTGGCCCGGATCAAATTCCCGAGCCCCTCGGCGTGCGGACGCACACCATTGACCGCCTCCGGGTTGACGAAAACCTACGGCTCGCTGGAGATTTTCACCGGGGTGGATCTGGCGATCGATCGAGGCTCTCGAGTGGTGGTGCTCGGGCTCAACGGCGCGGGGAAGACGACGCTGCTGCGGTTGCTGGCAGGCGTCGAACAACCCGATGCCGGGTCGATGGATGCCGGACATGGTTTGAAAATCGGCTATTTCGCGCAGGAGCACGACACCCTCGACGACACCGCGACGGTGTGGGAGAACATTCGCCATGCCGCGCCGGATTCCGGCGAGCAAGAGCTGCGGGGTCTGCTCGGTGCATTCATGTTCAGCGGCAGCCAACTCGACCAGCCGGCCGGCACGTTGTCCGGTGGGGAGAAGACCCGGCTGGCGCTCGCCGGCCTGGTGGCCTCGACCGCCAATGTGCTGCTGCTCGACGAGCCGACGAACAACCTCGACCCGGCGTCGCGCGAGCAGGTGCTCGACGCGTTGCGCAGCTACGCTGGTGCGGTTGTGCTGGTCACGCACGACCCGGGTGCCGCCGAAGCGCTCGACCCGCAACGCGTCGTGCTGCTGCCGGACGGCACCGAGGACCATTGGTCCGAGGAGTATCGGGACCTCATCGAGTTGGCCTGACCGCTTGGACCCCTAGGTGTAACAGGCGATTTCGTCAAAGCGGCCCGCCAGCCGACCCGGCTTCCTAATCTGTGTGCTTTGGGGATCCTGTTCAACCGGGGAGGGGCCGATGAGGAAGTCGAAGAAACCGCGCGACCAAGTGCTGCGCGAATTGCGCCATGCCTACGAGGGCGGAGCCAGCATCCGGACTCTGGTCGCCTCGACCGGCAGGTCGTACGGATCGATCCATAGCATGTTGCGCGAATCCGGCACCACGATGCGCAGCCGCGGCGGACCGAACCACCGCACTCGCGTGCGCGAGCGTGCCTAGCTCTGCCGCACCGAACTCTCGACCAGATCGAGCACAGCGGTGAGCAACTGAGTGTCTTCACCGGAAGCGACCTTGGCCACCAGCCCGTCGAGAACCAGGTCCAGGTAGCACTGCAACACATCGCTGGGAATGTCGTCGACGCACCCGCCCGGCCGATTTCTGCCGACGCAGCCGCTCGATCGTCGCCGCCGCCAACTCCGCTGACCGATCAGTCCATTCCTGGTGGAACTCCGGGTCGTGGCGCAGCTTGCGCGCAATCTCCAATCGTGTGGCGAGCCAGTCGAACTGCTCGGGCGCCGCCAGCATGTCGCGCATCACCTGAACCAGACCCTCGCGTGAGGCGACATCGGCCATCCGTTCGGCGTCCTCGTGCGCCAGCTCGAAAAACAGCGTGTCCTTGTCGCGGAAGTGATGGAATATCGCTCCCCGCGACAAGCCGATCGCCTGCTCGAGGCGGCGCACGGTAGCTCCGTCGTAGCCGAACTCGGCGAAGCAGTGGCGGGCGCCGTCAAGAATTTGACGGCGCCGGGCCGCCAGATGATCCTGGCTGACCTTGGGCACGGCCCGCTAGATCTTCATGTGGTGACCCGCCGCGCCCGGCTGCGCCGCGCTTGCGATCACCACTAGCTCGACCTGAGCATGTTGCGCAACACGTACTGCAAGATGCCGCCGTTCCGGTAGTAGTCGGCTTCGCCGGGAGTGTCGATGCGCACCACGGCGTCGAATTCGACTGGCTTACCGCCTTCTTTGGCAGCCTTCACGTGCACGGTCTTCGGTGTCTTGCCCTTGTTGAGCTCCTCGATGCCGGTGATCTCGAACACCTCGGTGCCGTCCAGGCCCAAGTCCCCGGCCGACTTGCCCTCCGGGAACTGCAGCGGGATGACGCCCATGCCGATCAGATTGGACCGGTGGATGCGCTCGAAGGACTCGGCGATCACCGCGCGAACGCCCAGCAGGCTGGTGCCCTTGGCCGCCCAGTCTCGTGACGAGCCGGATCCGTATTCCTTGCCGCCGAGCACCACCAGCGGAATGTCTTGTGCCGCATAGTTCTGCGCCGCATCGTAGATGAACGCCTGCGGTCCGCCGTCTTGGGTGAAGTCGCGGGTGTACCCGCCTGAGACGTCGTCGAGTAGCAGGTTGCGCAGCCGGATGTTGGCGAAGGTGCCACGGATCATCACCTCGTGGTTGCCGCGCCGCGAACCGAAGGAGTTGTAGTCCTTGCGCTGCACGCCATGCTCGTCGAGGTATTGCGCCGCAGGGGTTCCCGGCTTGATGCTGCTGGCGGGGGAGATGTGGTCGGTGGTCACCGAATCACCCAGCAGCGCAAGCACTCGTGCCCCGCTGATGTCGCTGACGGGTTCCGGATCGGCGGGCATCCCGTCGAAGTACGGCGGCTTGCGCACATACGTCGAATCGTTAGCCCACTCGAAGGTGTTGCCGCTCGGCGTCGGCAGGTTGCGCCACCGCTCGTCACCCTTGAATACGTCGGCGTAGTTCTTGGTGAACATTTCCTGGTTGATCGCCGAGGCGATGGTGTCGGAGACGTCCTTCTGCGACGGCCAGATGTCCTTGAGGAACACGTCATTGCCGTCCTCGTCTTTGCCGAGCGCCTGCTTCTCGAAGTCGAAGTCCATGGTCCCCGCAAGTGCGTATGCGATCACCAGGGGCGGCGATGCCAGGTAGTTCATCTTCACATCGGGATTGATCCGACCCTCGAAGTTCCTGTTGCCCGACAACACCGCGGTCACCGCAAGGTCGTTGTCGTTGATGGCCTTTGAAATCTCTTCGGGCAGTGGGCCGGAGTTGCCAATGCAGGTGGTGCACCCGTAGCCGACCAGGTAGAAGCCGAGCTTCTCCAAATACGGCCACAGGCCGGACTTGTTGTAGTAGTCGTTGACCACCTGCGAGCCCGGCGCCATCGTGGTCTTCACCCACGGCTTGGAGGCCAGTCCCTTTTCGACGGCATTGCGGGCCAGCAGCGCCGCGCCCAGCATCACCTCGGGGTTGGAGGTGTTGGTGCACGACGTGATCGCGGCGATCACCACCGCGCCGTGGTCGAGCACGAACTCGCCCCGTTCGTCGGATTTCACCGTCACCGGATTGGTCGGGCGGCCCTTGGAGTGCGCGGCGGCCGACTGTACGGCCGGAGCGTCGTCGGCATGGCCGTTGGCCACTTGGCCAGGGTCACTGGCCGGAAACGTCTCGTCGAGTTCCTGGTCAAGCTTCGAATATCCCTGCGTGTTGGAGTCGTCGCCGACGTAGCTGGGAATCGTCTCGCGGAAGGTAGACCTGGCTTCCGACAAGATGATTCGGTCCTGCGGCCGCTTCGGCCCGGCGATCGACGGCACCACCTCGGACAGGTCGAGCTCTAGGTATTCCGAGAACGCCGGCTCGTGCTCGGGGTCGTGCCACAAGCCCTGCTCTTTGGCGTAGGCCTCGACCAGCGCCAGCTGCTCTTCCTTGCGGCCGGTGAACTTCAAGTAGTCGATGGTTTCCTGGTCGATCGGGAAAATAGCTGCGGTAGAACCGAATTCGGGGCTCATGTTGCCCAGGGTGGCGCGGTTGGCCAACGGCACCTCGGCAACGCCTTCGCCGTAGAACTCGACGAACTTGCCGACAACGCCGTGCTTGCGCAGCATCTGGGTGACCGTGAGAACCACGTCGGTCGCGGTAACGCCCGGCTTGATCTCGCCACTCAGCTTGAAGCCGACCACCCGCGGAATGAGCATCGATACCGGCTGACCCAGCATCGCAGCCTCG
The DNA here is from genome assembly GCA_963815995.1 of uncultured Actinomycetota bacterium. GTDB lineage: Bacteria > Actinomycetota > Actinomycetes > Mycobacteriales > Mycobacteriaceae > Mycobacterium. The sequence continues at coordinate 1,778,187 of CAWFIR010000010.1, read as the reverse complement.
GCTTCAATGCCACCGACACCCCAGCCCAGCACGCCGAGGCCGTTGACCATCGTGGTGTGCGAGTCGGTTCCCACACAGGTGTCGGGGTAGGCGACCCCGTCGCGGTTCATCACCACACTGGCCAGATATTCGATGTTGACCTGGTGCACGATGCCGGTGCCCGGCGGCACTACCTTGAAGTCATCGAACGCGCCCTGCCCCCAGCGCAGAAATTGGTAGCGCTCGCCGTTGCGTTCGTACTCGATCTCGACGTTGCGCTCAAAGGCGTCGGCGGTGCCGAACAGGTCGGCGATCACGGAATGGTCGATCACCAGGTCAGCCGGCGCCAGGGGATTGACCTTGTCGGGATTGCCGCCCAGATCACCGATGGCCTCTCGCATGGTGGCCAAGTCGACGATGCACGGCACGCCGGTGAAGTCCTGCATGACCACGCGGGCCGGCGTGTACTGGATTTCGATGCTGGGCTCAGCTGTGGGATCCCACTGGGCGATCGCCTGGATGTGGTCCTTGGTGATGTTGCTGCCGTCTTCGTTGCGCAGCAGGTTTTCGGCGAGCACTTTCAGGCTGTAGGGAAGCTTCTCCGTGCCCGGAACCGCGTCTAAGCGATAGATCTCGTAACTGTCGCCGCCGACCTTCAAGGTGTCGCGCGCTCCGAATGAATTCACCGAATCTTTGCTGGTCACATCCACTCCCGTATTTAGTTCGGCTCGCCGACGGGCTGTATCGGCGAAGCGCTGCCAAGTCTAACAGTACGCTTGTCCTGCATTCGGGGCGGCCCGAAAACTTCCATTTCTTGTGGGCGACCACCTGCTGTAACGCCCGCGTCCCCAGGCGGTACGGTTTCCAACCGTGACCACCCCGCACGTGCCGCTGTATATCCCGGGCGAGATCTGCGGCACCGTCGGTGTCGATCCTGCGACCAAGCCCGACGAATGTCTGGCGGTGGTCCAGCAGCAGGTGAGCGCGGGGAACATCAGCGCGCCGCAGGCCGTCACGCCGGCGTTGCTGGACCTGATCAACCAGGCTCATGAGCACGGCATCGATCTCAAGATCGTCGTGCTGGACCACAATCCGCCGAACGACACCCCGCTGCGAGACATCGCGACCGTGGTCGGCTCGCAACACCCCGACGCAACCGTGCTGGTGCTCAGCCCGAACTTCGTGGGTACTTACAGCACCCACTTCCCGCGTGCCACCTTGGAGATCGGCGAAGACAACGCCAAAACCGGAAACACGGTGGTGTCTGCGCAGAATTTTCTGCATCAGCTCGAGGCGCCCCAGTTTCCATGGACCGGATTCACCATCGTTGTGGTCATCGGCGTATTAGCGGCGGTGATCGGAACGCGATTTATGCAACTGCGAGCCAGGCGGTCAGCAACGTCGCACGAAAGCGCCGAAGCGTCCCACAGCGACGCTGATCGAAGCGTCTAACTCGCCGTATTCTGCGTGTGTCGCATAGCGCCGGCGCCTGTTCCGCGTCGCGAGCAAATTAGTGATGTCACCATAGGGTCACAGTTGTCAGAAGAACAGACTTGTAATTTGTGACATAAGTTTCTATCGGGTCAGATGTGACTTACGGTGCAAGGGATGCTTTTGGTTTATTCGTGCTTCCAGTGATTGCTGGGGCCGACGCCGTCCGTCCGCGTTGAGCCAAGGAGACCCGAGTCGTATGAGACGCAATTGCCGCGGCTCGTCTTTCCGAGTGGCTACCGCGTTCATCCGTCGCATGGGTCCCGCGATGATCAGCGTGGCGCTGTTGCTGGGCACACCCGGTCTGGCCAAGGCCGACCCGGACACGATGGCCAAACTGATCGCCGCGGTGGCACAGGCCAATCAGCGCCTGCAGGATCTCAACGCGCAAATCCAGACCGAGGAAGAAAGCGTCAACAAGGCGGTGGTTGACGTCGAGACCGCGCGCGAAAACGCGACCGCCGCGCAGCACGATGTCGAGGCCAGCCAGCAATCGGTCAAAACCGCCGACGCCGCAATCGCGGACGCCCAGAAGCGGTTCGACCGTTTCGCGGTGGCCAGTTACGTCAACGGCCCGTCGGACAGCTACCTCACAGCGGCCAGCCCCGACGACATGATCGCGACCGCGGCTGCCGGCCAGACCCTGGCCGCCAGCTCTCAGCAGGTGATGGACAACCTGCAACGGGCCCGCACCGAGCAGTTGAACAAGGATTCATCGGCTCGGCTGGCCAAGCAGAAGGCCGACAAGGCCGTCGCCGACGCTCAATCCAGCCAGAACGCAGCGGTGGCGGCCCTGACCTCCGCGCAGCACAAGTTCGGCGAGCAGCAACAGGAAATCACTCGACTGGGCGAGGAGCGTAATGCCGCCCAAGCCAGACTCGACGCCGCCCGCACTTGGTCGGCATCCGCGGGCGGACCGGATGCCGGCCCGCGGGCGGCGTCGTCTGACCGATGGGACCCGGCGGCGCCGGGTTCGCCCAATCGGCCGCAGGGTAACGGCGGAAAGTGGGACGGCGCATGGGATCCCACGCTGCCGCAGGTGCCCAGCGCCAACATTCCCGGTGACCCGATCGCGATCCTCAACAAGGTCCTGGGCATCTCGGCGACCTCGTCGGAGGTCACCTCCAACATGGGCCGCAGCTTCCTGCAGCAGTTGGGGTTGGCTCCCACTCCCACCGGTATCACCAACGGCAAGATCCCGCGGGTCTACGGCCGGCAAGCGTCCGAGTACGTGATCCGGCGCGGGCTGTCGCAGTTGGGCGTGCCGTACTCCTGGGGTGGTGGCACCGCCGCCGGTCCTGGCAAGGGCATCGGATCCGGCTCGGGCACAACCGGTTTCGACTGTTCTGGCTTGGTGCTCTACTCCTTCGCCGGCGTGGGAATCAAGCTGCCGCACTACTCCGGTTCGCAGTACGACCTCGGCCGCAAGATCCCGGCCTCACAGATGCGCCGCGGCGACGTGATTTTCTACGGCCCCGGCGGCAGCCAGCACGTGACGATCTACCTGGGCCAGGGCCAGATGCTCGAGGCGCCCGACGTGGGTCTGAAGGTTCGTGTCGCGCCGGTTCGCACCAGTGGCATGACGCCCTATGTGGTCCGTTACATCGAATACTGACGCGTGAAAGGATTTATGCGCCAAGGGTTTACGGACTTCAAGGCCTTTCGCTGGACCAGGCTGGTCTGGCCGGTACTGGCTGCTTTCAGTCTGCTGCTCGGACTGGCCGTTCCGGCAAACGCCGAAGACGGCTCGTGGGACCCGACGCTGCCGCCGGTGATCAGCGCCGGCGCGCCGGGCGACCCGGTCGCACTCGCCAACCAGTCGCTGCAGGCCACCGCCAACGCCACCCAGACCACCCTCGATCTGGGCAAGCAATTCCTCGGCGGCCTGGGCATCAATCTCGGCGGCGGCAACACCACCAGTCCCAACGGGATTCCGCGGGTCTACGGCCGGCAGGCGGTCGAGTACGTGATCCGTCGCGGGTCGTCGCAGATGGGTGTGCCGTATTCGTGGGGTGGCGGCACCCCCAATGCGCCGAGCAAAGGCGTCGACTCCGGCGCCAACACGGTCGGCTTCGACTGCTCGGGACTGGTTCGGTACAGCTTCGCCGGCGTGGGAGTGCTGCTACCGAGGTTCTCCGGTGACCAGTACAACGCCGGTCGTCACATCCCGCCGTCGCAGGCCAAGCGCGGAGACCTGATCTTCTACGGCCCGGGCGGTAGCCAGCACGTCACCATCTACCTGGGCAACGGGCAGATGCTGGAGGCGTCGGGCAGTGCCGGCAAAGTCACGGTCAGCCCGGTCCGCAAGGGTGGCATGACGCCGTTCCTGACCCGGATCATCGAGAACTGAGCGGGCGGACTCGGACGGCCACGTCGACGGATGCCGGGTGGCCTGGAATAGTTGGACAAGGGCACGCCGCTGCCCCACGGCATTCGTCGTGCGAGAGTCGTGTCTGTTTGAGCTTTGGAAGGTTGAGCCGTGGAGGGTAATCGATGACATCAGCAGGCGGGCCGCCCCCGGGCACCAGCGGTTACTCGGGTCCGGGCGGATCCTCAACGGCTCCTGCGCACGCGGCCCCGAGCGGCGGTGGCAACGGCCTGGCCGCCGAGGTGCACACCCTGGAACGCGCCATTTTCGAGGTCAAACGAATCATCGTCGGCCAGGATCAGCTCGTCGAGCGGATGCTCGTCGGCCTGCTGTCCAAGGGTCACGTGCTGCTGGAAGGTGTGCCCGGTGTCGCCAAGACCCTGGCCGTGGAAACCTTCGCGAAGGTGGTCGGCGGAACGTTCGCCCGCATCCAGTTCACCCCCGACCTGGTGCCCACCGACATCATCGGTACCCGCATCTACCGGCAGGGCAAGGAAGAGTTCGACACCGAGCTCGGACCGGTCGTCGTCAATTTCCTGCTCGCTGACGAAATCAACCGTGCACCGGCGAAGGTGCAGTCGGCGCTGCTGGAGGTCATGCAAGAACGCCAGGTGTCGATCGGCGGCAAGAGATTCCCGTTGCCCAACCCGTTCCTGGTCATGGCCACCCAGAACCCCATCGAGCACGAGGGGGTCTACCCACTGCCCGAGGCGCAGCGGGACCGCTTCCTGTTCAAGATCAACGTCGGCTACCCCACGCCGGAGGAAGAGCGCGAGATCATCTACCGGATGGGCGTGAAGCCCCCGGAGCCCAAGCAGATCCTGGACACCGGCGACCTGCTGCGGCTGCAGGACGTCGCGTCGAACAACTTCGTTCACCACGCGCTGGTCGACTACGTCGTGCGAGTCGTCACCGCAACCCGCCACCCCGAGCAACTCGGGATGAACGACGTCAAGAGCTGGATCTCGTTCGGGGCATCGCCGCGTGCCTCGCTGGGCATCATCGCCGCCTCGCGGTCGCTGGCGCTGGTGCGTGGGCGCGACTACGTGATCCCGCAGGACATCGTCGAGGTGATCCCCGACGTGCTGCGGCATCGGTTGGTGCTCACCTACGACGCGTTGGCCGACGAGATCTCGTCGGAGATCGTTATCAACCGGATCTTGCAGACCGTCGGTATGCCACAGGTGAATGCTGTTCCGCAGCAAGGTCATTCGGTGCCACCGGCAATGCAGGTCGCGGGTGCGGCCAGCGGTCGGTGACCGATAGCAACTCCGCCGCGGAGCAGCCCGTGGCTACCCGCCCGCCGTCGATGCAGCGCGGGCAGATCGACGACCCCAAGCTGTCGGCGGCGCTGCGCACACTCGAGCTGACGGTCAAACGCAAGCTCGACGGTGTTCTGCACGGCGACCACCTGGGCCTGATTCCCGGGCCGGGTTCAGAGCCGGGGGAGTCGCGCGAGTATCAGCCCGGCGACGACGTGCGCCGGATGGACTGGGCGGTCACCGCGCGCACAACGCACCCGCACGTGCGGCAGATGATCGCCGACCGCGAACTGGAGACCTGGCTGGTGGTCGACATGTCGGCCAGCCTGGATTTCGGCACCGCAGTCTGCGAAAAGCGCGACCTGGCGGTGGCCGCCGCGGCCGCCATCACGTTCCTCAACAGCGGCGGAGGAAACCGGCTGGGTGCGCTGATTGCCAACGGCGACAAGATAACTCGTGTGCCGGCCCGGTCCGGACGGCAGCACGAGCAGACGATGCTGCGCACCATCGCGACCATGCCCAAGGCGCCGGTCGGGGTGCGCGGGGATCTAGCGGTCGCGATCGACGCACTGCGTCGTCCGGAACGTCGCCGTGGAATGGCGGTCATCATCAGCGACTTCCTCGGCCCGATCAACTGGATGCGTCCGCTGCGAGCCATCGCGGCCCGCCACGAAGTGCTCGGCATCGAGATCCTCGACCCACGCGACGTCGAGTTGCCCGACATCGGTGACGTGATCCTGCAGGACGCCGAAACCGGCCGCTCTCGCGAGTTCACCATCGACGAGCAGTTGCGCGATGATTTCGCCAAGGCCGCCGCGGCCCATCGCGCCGACGTGGCCCGCACGTTGCGCAGTTGCGGGGCGCCGCTGTTGCCCCTGCGCACTGATCGCGATTGGATCGCCGACATCGTCCGTTTCGTCGAATCCCGCCGCCGCGGCGCCCTGGCGGGACGCCAGTGACTTCCGCTTCTCACGAGTCGGGCCGCAACACCAGGACGGGTCTGTCATGACATTGCCCTTACTCGGGCCGATGACGCTATCGGGGTTCTCCCACGCGTGGTTCTTCGTGTTCCTGCTGGTCATCCTCGGGCTGGTGGCGCTCTACATCGTCGCCCAGGTGGCCCGGCAGCGCCGGATGCTGCGCTTCGCCAACATGGAGCTGCTGGAAAGCGTTGCGCCCAAGCAGCCCACCCGGTGGCGGCACCTGTCGGCGATCCTGTTGGTCGCGTCGTTGGTGCTGTTCACGATCGCGATGGCCGGCCCGACCCACGACGTGCGGATTCCACGCAACCGTGCGGTCGTCATGTTGGTCATCGACGTTTCGCAGTCCATGCGTGCCACCGACGTCGAACCCAACCGGATGACTGCCGCCGAAGTGGCGGCCAAGGATTTCGCCGGCGAGCTGACGCCCGGTATCAACCTCGGGCTGATCGCCTACGCGGGGACGTCGACCGTTCTCGTCCAGCCGACGACAAACCGCGACGCGACCAAGGCCGCGCTGGACAAGCTGCAGTTCGCCGACCGCACCGCGACCGGTGAGGGCATCTTCACGGCGCTGCAGGCCATCGCCACCGTCGGCGCGGTGATCGGCGGGGGCGACACCCCGCCACCGGCGCGCATCGTGTTGTTCTCCGACGGTAAAGAGACGATGCCGACCAACCCGGACAACCCCAAGGGCGCGTTCACCGCGGCGCGCACCGCCAAGGATCAAGGCGTGCCGATCTCGACGATCTCGTTCGGCACCCCGTACGGCTTCGTGGAGATCAACGGCCAGCGCCAGCCGGTGCCGGTCGACGACACCACGATGAAGAAAGTTGCTGAGCTTTCCGGTGGCAACCACTACGGCGCGGCGAACTTGCAGGAGCTCAAACAGGTTTACGCCTCACTGCAGCAGCAGATCGGTTACGAGACGATCCGGGGCGACGCCAGCGTCGGATGGCTCCGGCTGGGTTCGCTGGTGCTGGCGCTGGCCGCGCTGGCGGCGTTGCTGATCAACCGGCGGTTGCCGACCTAAGTTCCGTTGCACACCCAACATCGGGCGATTTCGGCCATGCTGCGGTCAGGCGATAGGTTGTCGGGGTGACTGACGAAGCCACCGATCTGCCCGCCGGGGGCGGCAAGCCCGCATTCGTATCCCGTTCTGTCCTGGTTACCGGCGGAAACCGGGGGATCGGGCTGGCGATTGCACGGCGACTGGCCGCCGACGGCCACAAGGTGGCGGTCACGCACCGTGGATCCGGGGCACCCGACGGACTGTTCGGCGTCGAGTGTGATGTCACCGACAATGACGCCGTCGATCGTGCCTTCAAGGCGGTCGAGGAGCACCAGGGTCCGGTCGAGGTGGTGGTGTCCAACGCGGGCGTCTCGGCGGACGCGTTTCTCATCCGGATGACTGAAGAGCGGTTCGAAAAGGTCATCGACGCCAACCTCACCGGCGCGTTCCGGGTGGTCCAGCGCGCATCGCGCAGCATGCAGCGAAAACGGTTCGGCCGGTTGATCTTCATCGGTTCGGTGTCCGGCACCTGGGGCATCGGCAACCAGGCCAACTACGCGGCCTCCAAGGCCGGTGTGATCGGCATGGCCCGGTCGATCGCCCGAGAGCTGTCCAAAGTGAATGTGACGGCCAACGTGGTCGCCCCGGGTTACATCGACACCGACATGACCCGCGCGCTGGACGAGCGGATTCAAGAGGGGGCGCTGGAGTTCATTCCGGCCAAGCGGGTCGGTACCGCCGCCGAGGTCGCCGGTGTGGTCAGCTTCCTGGCGTCCGAGGATGCGAGTTACATCTCCGGAGCAGTGATCCCGGTCGACGGCGGCATGGGTATGGGCCACTGACGATTACACAATCGAAGGACGGATATGGCAGGACTGCTCGAAGGTAAACGGATCCTGGTCAGCGGGATCATCACCGACGCGTCGATCGCGTTTCACATCGCCAAGGTGGCCCAGGAACAGGGCGCGCAGCTGGTGTTGACCGGATTCGACCGACTGCGGCTGATTCAGCGCATCGCCGACCGGCTGCCGGAGAAGGCTCCGCTGATCGAACTCAACGTGCAGGACGAAAAGCACCTCGACACCCTGGCCGAGCGCGTGACGGCCGAGATCGGCGAGGGCAACAAGCTCGACGGCGTCGTGCATTCGATCGGCTTCATGCCGCAGACCGGGATGGGTATCAACCCGTTCTTCGACGCGCCCTACGAGGACGTCTCCAAAGGCATTCATATCTCGGCGTACTCGTACGCCTCGCTGGCCAAGGCACTGCTGCCGATCATGAACCCGGGTGGTTCGATCGTCGGGATGGACTTCGACCCGACCCGCGCGATGCCGGCATACAACTGGATGACGGTGGCCAAGAGCGCGCTGGAGTCGGTCAACCGGTTCGTCGCTCGCGAAGCCGGCAAGCACGGCGTGCGCTCCAATCTCGTTGCTGCCGGCCCGATCCGGACCCTGGCGATGAGCGCCATCGTCGGTGGCGCGCTCGGCGACGAGGCCGGTGCGCAGATGCAGCTGCTCGAAGAGGGCTGGGACCAGCGCGCGCCTATCGGGTGGAACATGAAAGACCCGACGCCGGTGGCCAAGACGGTGTGCGCGTTGTTGTCCGAGTGGCTGCCGGCCACCACCGGGTCGATCATCTACGCCGACGGCGGCGCCAGCACCCAGTTGCTTTAGCAAGCAATGGATTTCGACGCCGCCCTGCTGCTGTCCTTCGGCGGGCCTGAAGGCCCGGAGCAGGTACGGCCGTTTTTGGAGAACGTCACCCGTGGCCGGAATGTGCCGCCGGAACGTCTCGACGACGTGGTGCAGCACTACCTGCACTTCGGCGGGGTGTCGCCGATCAACGGGATCAACCGGGATCTGATCGCCCAGCTGCAAGCTCTGCTGGACGTCCCGGTCTATTTCGGCAACCGCAACTGGGAGCCTTACATCGAGGACGCCGTTGTCGCCATGCGCGACAACGGGATTCGGCGTGCAGCGGTGTTCACCACCTCGGCGTGGAGTGGATACTCCGGCTGCACCCAGTATTCCGAGGACCTTGACCGGGCCAGGCGGGCGGCCGGGCCGGGTGCGCCCGAACTGATCAAACTGCGGCGATACTTTGACCATCCGTTGTTCGTGGCGATATTCGCCGAGAATATCGCCGCCGCCGCACGCACAGTACCGAACGATGCACGGCTGGTGTTCACCGCGCACTCGGTACCGGTGGCCGCCGACGACCGGCTCGGCCCCAGACTGTACAGCCGCCAAGTACGTTATGCCGCAGGGCTTGTCGCGGCGGCCGCGGGTTACGCCGACTACGACTTGGCCTGGCAGTCGCGCTCGGGCCCGCCGCAGGTGCCATGGCTGGAGCCGGACGTCGCCGATCACCTTGCCGCGCTCGCCGAGACGGGCACCAGGTCCGTCATCGTCTGCCCGATCGGTTTCGTCGCCGACCACATCGAGGTGGTGTGGGATCTCGACACCGAGTTGCGCGAACAAGCCGACGCGGCGGGCGTAGCGCTTGCGCGGGCCGGCACTCCCAATGCCGACCCACGATTCGCCCGGCTCGCGGTGGACCTGATCGACGAACTACGTTGCGGCCGTGCGGCCGCGCGGGTGGCCGGACCGGACCCGGTGCCCGGCTGCGCGGCGGGCATCAACGGCGAGCCGTGTCGTCCGCCGCATTGTGTCGCGGAGTTCTGATCGGGTCAGCTCTGCCACGCGGCGTGCAGAATCGTGTCGAGCGCAGCCGTTCTCGCCGATCGCACGACCGCTGCCAGTGGCCGCAGCGCGTCGGTGGCGATCTGGGTTTCGGACAACGACTGCGTCCCGATTCGGGTGAGCCCGGCGCTGACCGTGATGATCGCGTCGACGTGCGCCGCGTTCTCCAGCACCCGTAAGGCGCGGGATGGGGCAGGCTCAGGAACCTGGTGGTGGCGTGTGGATTCCAGCAACTGCTCCACCAGACCGCGGGGATCGTCTACGTCGACGCCGGCAGAGCCCAGCCCGATTGTGGTGAGGGCAGTGGCGGCGGAGCGCACCGCCGAGCGCAACGTGTATTCGGCCTCGCCCAAGTCGATATGGTCGATCACCGGGGCGCCGGGCAGCGAGTACACGGTCCACGACAGCGCATACAGCTCGGGGATCACGACTTCGTCGTCGGATTCGTCGTATTCGTATTCGGGCACCAGCCCGACGGCCACGTTGGGATCGTCGGGATGTGTGACGATCACCGCCTCGCCGGCCGCCAGCGCGTCGCGCTCGAACTGTGTGCCGGGGGCCAGCCCGCGGACATCGCCGGGAACCGGCAGCGCCACCCTGATCGACGGTGTGCCGGTGACCGCCCGTCCGGCTGCCGTGCGCAAGGTCTGCAGCAGCGATACCGCACCCGCGTCGGGAATATCCGGCCACGGCAGCCCCGTATGCCCCGCCGCGACGGCATCGTAGGCGGTCACGGAATGTATTGGTGCCCAGCAGGATAGCGCGTCGAGGACGTCGTCAGGCGCGGCCTTGCCGGCCAGCCAGGCGTTGGCCCAGACCGAGAGCGTTGCGCTTGGGCACCACATGGTTTCGCAGTCTAGTTGTTCGCCGTGGCCACGGCCGATCACGCGATATCCTGACGGCATGTCTGCGGCAGTGATCTGGCTGATCGTCGCATTGGGGCTGGCTGGCGCGGAAGCGCTGACCGGCGATATGTTCCTGCTCATGCTGGGTGGTGGCGCGCTGGCCGCGGCCGGGTCCAGCTGGTTGTTCGATCTGCCGATCTGGACTGATGGTGCGGTTTTCCTGGTGGTTTCCGTGCTGCTGGTGGTGCTGGTCCGACCCGCGCTGCGGCGGCGTCTGACCCCCGCGAAGAGCCTGACGATGGGCATCGAGGCGCTGGAGGGTAAAAGCGCGCTGGTGCTCGATCGCGTGGCCCGCGACGAGGGTCAGGTCAAAGTCGACGGTCAGGTATGGACCGCGAGACCATTGAATGAGGGTGACGTGTTCGAACCCGGCGAACGCGTGACGGTCATGCATATCGATGGGGCCACTGCGGTGGTCTGGATCCCGTAATCCTCTGAGAGCTTTAGGAGAATTCCATGCAAGGTGCAACTGCCGGGCTGTTCTTGTTCGCCGTATTGGTGGTGTTCGCGATCATCGTGGTGGCCAAGTCGGTGACGCTGATCCCGCAGGCCGAAGCGGCGGTGATCGAACGGCTGGGTCGCTACAGCCGCACGATCAGCGGTCAGCTGACCCTGCTGATCCCGTTCATCGACCGGGTCCGGGCCCGGGTGGACCTGCGCGAACGGGTGGTGTCGTTCCCGCCGCAGCCGGTGATCACCGAGGACAACCTGACCCTGAACATCGACACCGTGGTGTATTTCCAGGTCACCGTTCCGCAGGCGGCCGTCTACGAGATCAGCAACTACATCGTCGGCGTCGAGCAGCTGACCACCACCACCCTGCGCAACGTTGTGGGTGGGATGACGCTGGAGCAGACGCTGACCTCGCGCGATCAGATCAACACCAAGTTGCGCGGTGTGCTCGACGAGGCGACCGGCCGCTGGGGCCTGCGGGTGGCCCGGGTGGAGCTGCGCAGCATCGACCCGCCGCCGTCGATCCAGGCCTCGATGGAAAAGCAGATGAAGGCCGACCGGGAGAAGCGCGCCGTGATCCTGACCGCTGAGGGCATGCGGCAGGCGTCGATCACGCAGGCCGAGGGCGAGAAGCAGTCGCAGATCCTGGCGGCCGAAGGCGCCAAGCAGGCCGCGATCCTCGCCGCCGAAGCCGATCGGCAATCCCGGATGCTGCGGGCGCAGGGTGAGCGGGCCGCGGCCTATCTGCAGGCGCAGGGACAGGCCAAGGCGATCGAGAAGACATTCGCGGCCATCAAGGCCGGCCGGCCGACCCCCGAGATGCTGGCCTACCAGTACTTGCAGACCCTGCCGAAAATCGCCGAGGGCGACGCCAACAAGGTGTGGGTGGTGCCCAGCGACTTCGGCACTGCGTTACAGGGCTTCACCAAGTTGCTCGGGGCTCCGGGCGATGACGGGGTGTTCCGTTTCGTGCCGTCACCCGTCGACAGCACCCCGCCCAAGCCCGAGGACGACTCCGACGTGGCCGACTGGTTCTCTACCGAGACCGACCCGGCGCTACTGCAGGCGGTGGCCAAGGCTGAAGCAGACGCCCGCAAGCCGGTCGACGACACGTTGCCGCCCCAGCATGAGCTGAAACAGTGACGTGGGCGGTCTGACGTCGCCGAGGACGTATGCGGGGCTGGCGGCTTTCCAGGCTGTCGATGCGGTGGCATGCGCGATCCCGGTGCCGCCGATCGCGAGAGCCCTTGACACTTTGGAAGTGCCGCAGAACATCCGGTGGATCCTGCCGGCATCCAAGGCAGCTTCTGTCGTCGGTCTGCTTGCCGCCGGCCGGATCCCGGCCTTGGCTCGCCTCACCACGGCGATGCTGACCGTGTATTTCACCCTGGCCGTTGGTGCACACCTGCGCGTCCGCGACCGGATCGTGAATGCGCTTCCGGCGGCGTCGTTCTTGGCCACCTACGCCGCCCTGACCTGGAAAGGACCCGACCCGGGTTAGCTGAGTCGCAACTCGACGATCGGCAACGCGGTGTTGGTTTCGGAGATCGAGTTGCCGAGGGTCCGTTCCAGAACGGGTCTGAATCGGTTCCAGGCCTGCGGATGCCGGCCGACATAGTCGCCGAGGGCGCGGTCGGATTCCTGCTGAGTCAGAATCCGTGCTGTTGCCGACGATGGAGAGCGGCCGCCGGCGTAGACCCGGACTTGGGGGTTGGCCTGAATGTTGCGAAACCACTGGGCTTTTCCACCGAAGCCGGAGGCGACGAGGTAGCTGTCGGGCGTGGGATGGCCAACGACCTCCAGGACGACGTTCCGTCGCACTCCGGATTTACGCCCGATGTGTTCGAGCATGAGTAATCGCGAGCCGAGCATCGCTCCGGCGCCAGCTTTGTAGATCCAGATGGGTGCTCGCATCAGCGGGCGGGTGCGCAAGATGCCGGCGCCCATCGCAGCAAGCCCGGATCGCAGCCAGTTTCCAGCAGTCATGCCTCCATCGTGGCGGACCAGTCTTTGAGCTTGCTGGCAGCGGGCGACGACGTAACCGGGAAAGCGGCATCGGTCACGATCGCGTTCAAACCGCCAGGTAAATGGGTACCTGACCGGCTGATGATCAGTGCGCGCCGGTTAGCCGGCCCTGGTCGGCGGCGCCGCCGCCGCTGGACCCGTGACCAGATCCAGGTCACCGACCCCGACGTGATGCGCCGGTCCATCAAAGGCGCCTCGATCGGCAACTTCATGGAGTGGTACGACTTCGGGGTCTACGGCTACATCGCCACGACGATTGCGCAGGTCTTTTACCCCGGCGACAGCGTTAGCGCGGTCCACCTGATCGCGACCTTCAGCACCTTGGCGGCGGCTTTCGTGGTGCGCCCGGTAGGCGGGCTCATCTTCGGTCCACTCGGCGACCGCATCGGGCGCAAGCGGGTGCTGGTGATCACGATCGTGCTGATGACGATCGGTACGACCGGGACGGGTCTACTGCCGGACTACCGCACTATTGGCGTCTGGGCGCCGATTCTGCTGGTTGTGGCGCGGGTGTTCCAGGGTCTTTCGACCGGCGGCGAGTACCGGCCACGATGCCGGCACTGTTTCCGACCAATGTCCGCAACGGCGCACTGGCCATCTCCTACAACGTCGCGATATCGGCCTTCGGCGGAACCACGCCCCTGATCGCTCAAGCCTTGGTGTCCGGCACCGGCGACCTCATGGTGCCGGCGTACATGCTGATCGTCGCGGGGTTGGTGGGCGCGGTGACGCTGGCGTTCACACCGGAAGTGGCCGGCCGCCGGTTACCGGGATCACCGCCGAGTGTCGAGACGGAGCGGGAGGCCCGAGAGTTGGTGCAGGACTAGCAATTAGCGGCTGGGTGCCCGCGGGGTCAGTGCGGGGTGCCCGGCGGACAGGGCGGTGGGTACACCGGCACCCCACCACCGCCTCGTGCGCTTCCAGGTCCGACGCGACCGTACGGCCAACACTTCATCGCCTTGAGTGGGGGCGTGGGTGCGGCCGCGATTCGGGTCCTGCGGGGGCGGGTCGAGCGGCACGGCATATGCGAGCGCCGAACCGAACGTCAAAGTGGACGCGGCAATTGCCGCCGCGGCGACAAGGTGTTTCAAGTCCATTGTTGTTGCCTCTCAGACGGGAACCCGCCACTGCAACGGTCGAGAAATTGCTTCAGAATTTCAGTCTATAGATCAATCGCCGCCCGTGCTGCACGTTGCGGTCGGCTACCCGCGCAGCGCCGCCTCGGCGGCGTCGTCGACGTCTGTCACCGTGGCCCGGTGATGCCGGCGGTATTGCCGAATCTCGTACGCCAACAAAGCGAGCCCGATCAAGCCCGTGCACAGCGACACCAGAAACAGCAGCGGGCTGACGTCGCCGGTGAGCGCGTCGCCCAGGATCACGACCGCCGCAGTACCGGGAAACAGACCCGCGACGGTCGCCAGCGCGTAGGGCAGCGCCCGCACGCCGGATGCGCTGACGGCGTAGTTCAGCGGCGCGAACGGCACTGCGGGGATCAGCCGTAGCGAGAGGACCGCCAGCCAGCCCCGCTCGCGCAGACGGGTGTCGACCCTGTCGACCGCGTGATGGCGAACCAACCGGCTGAGCTGCCAGCCGGCCGCCCGGACCAGCACCAGCGCGATCATCGCGCTGGCAGTGCTGGCGGTGACCGCCAACGTGATGCCGAGTAGCGGACCGAACAGCAGTCCGGCGGCCAAGGTGAACGCGGTACGGGGAAACGGCAACACGGTGACCACGATGTGAGCGGCCAGAAACGCCAGCGGGAACCACGGGCCCATCGACGTCGACCAGTCCCGCAGTTCCACCGCCGAGGGCAGCGGAACAAGCAGCGCGACCGCCACCAGGATGACTGTCACCGCGCCGGTCAGCACCAGTCGGCGCCGCGACACCTGACGTGCGGTCGCGACCACCGCGGAACCCACCGGACGCAGCGCGTCGGCGATTCTGCTGCTGGCGCGCCCCGTCACAGGGTGCAGCCTAACGGGCAGGCGGTGAACAATCTCCTCAGCGGACGATCAACGACAGCAGCTTCTTGCCCAACGGCACTGCCACCGAGCTGTTTTCGCTGTTGACCGTGATGTGTCGACCGGACCGCAGCCGCAGCTCACGCTGTAGTTTGTCGTGCAAAGTGCTGGCGGCCGCCGAGCATCCGCGACACGCGCCCGATAACCGGACGTTCACGTTGTCGCCCTCGATCGACACCAATTCAATCGAGCCGCCGTGTGATTCGGCGAGTGCGCCGATCGGTCCGGCGAGCAACTCGGCGGTTATCGCGGCCAGCCCGGTGGTGTCGTCGGGTGCGACATCCACCCGCCAACCGGCCGGATCCAGCAGCGCGTCGCACAGGGCGTTGCGAACGTCGTCGCCCACCTCGCGCCAGCTCTTGCCGGCGCGCAGCGTGATCAGCACATCGCCGGTGCGGACCTCGATCTCGTCAATCACCCCGCCGTCGAGCATGCCGCCGAGGCGCCCGGGAGCCTGACGCACCGTGCCTCTGGCCGGCAGCCGGTCTTCGGCGACCACCCAGCGCAGCTGTTGCGGGTTCGCGGTAGCGGTGGCGTGGATCGGAATCATGCGCCCAAACCGATCGCAATCGACCGCGCGGCGAACGCCATCACCCAGGCGAGGACAAACATGTAGCCGAACGCGAAGGCGGGCCAACGCCAAGAGTTGGTTTCGCGGCGCATCACGGCGATCGTCGACATGCACTGCAACGCGAACATGAAATAGACCATCAGCGCGATGACCGTGGGCGCGGTGAAAATCCGATGGCCGTGCTCGTCGGTCATGCCGGCCAGCGCTGCATGCGGAGCTTCGGGATCTGCCGCCGCCGACACCTGGCCCAGGGTCGACACGAAAACCTCGCGCGCCGAGAGTGATCCGACCAGAGCGATATCGGTCCGCCATTCGAAGCCCAGCGGAGCGAACACCGGCTCGACAGCGCGGCCAACGTCGGCGGCGTAGCTGTGATTCATCACGTATGCGGTGGCGTCGGTCGCGGACATCCCGCGGGTCTGCGCCTCGCGGACGGGCAGGCTGAGCAGCGCCCACAACACCAGGGAGGTGGCCAGGATGATGGTTCCCGCTTTACGCAGAAAGACCCTGGCCGCGCTCCACATCGCGGCCAGCATCGCCTTCGCGGACGGCAGGCGGTAGGGCGGCAACTCCATCGTGAACGGCAACAGATCGCCGCGCAGAATCGTCGACTTGACCAGCAACGCCGCGATCAGCGCAGACAGCCCGCCGCCCAGGTAGAGCAAGAACATCGTGACGCCCTGTGCGTTCAGGCCCCACCACCGCATTTCCGGCGCTACCAGCAGGCCGACCAGCAACGTGTAGACCGGCAGCCGCGCCGAGCACGTCATCAACGGCGCGGTGACGATGGTGGCGATCCGGTCTTTCGAGGACGGCAACGTCCGGGTCGCCATGATTCCCGGGATCGCACAGGCAAACGACGAGAGCATCGCGACGAACGCGCGCCCCTCCAACCCGGTCTTGGCCATCACCCGGTCCATCAAGAACGCCGCCCGCGACATGTAGCCGACGCTCTCCAGAAACGCGAGCAGGCAGAACAGCAACACGATCTGTGGGATGAACTGCAGCACAGTGCCGACGCCGCCGATGAGTCCCTGGCCGAGTAGTCCGCGGAGGACCGGATTGCCGACGTGCTCGGCGACCTGTCTGCCGAGCCAGGCCAGCGCGTTGCCGATGCCGTCCCGCAGTGGGGCCGCGGCGGTGAAAAGCACCTGAAAGAAGTAGAACATCACCGTGAAGAAGGCGATGGTGCCCCAAAGCGGATGCAGCAGCACCCGGTCGATTCGGCGGGTGCGCTGATCCGGTTGCGGCGCAACATAATCAGCCGCATCGAGCACCGACTGGCCCCATGCGTCGATGGCGTCCTGGCCGGGCGGAGGAAGCACCGGCGGGCGTTGCCACTGCTCGAAGGACCTCAGCCGGGCGCGCAGGTCGTCGATTCCCGATCCGTGGTTCGCGACGACCGCGACCACCGGGATGCCCAGCGCCGCCGATAATGCCTCGACGTCGATTCGGCCGCCGCGGGAGGCCAATTCGTCGCCCATGGTCAGCGCCAACAGGCACGGTAGGTCGAGCCTGAGCACCTGGCCGATCAGCAGGATCGACCGGCGCAGCGTGGTCACATCGGCGACCAGCACCACCGCATCCGGCCGGCCGATGTCCGGATACTCGCCGGCCAGCAGGTCGGTCACCACCTGCTCGTCCGGGCTGATCGGGTCGAGGCTGTAGGTGCCGGGCAGGTCTTCCACGGCGATCGCGACGCGGTCGATGGTGGTGGTGCCGACGCTGCGTCCGACGGTTACTCCCGGGTAATTGCCGGTCTTGGCGCGCAACCCGGTCAGATGATTGAAGACGCTGGTCTTGCCGGCGTTCGGACTGCCGACCAGCGCCACCCGCCGGATGCCCGCGAGGGCAACCGGGGAGTCGGTGACGTCATGGCACGCGGTCATGGATCCACTTCGGGAACGACTTCGATGAGCTGTGCCTCGCGGCGGCGCAGACACAGCTCGGTGTCCTGCACGCGATAGATGGTCGGGTCACCAAGCGGTGCACGTCGGATCACGTCGACACGGGCATTTGGGCGAAAGCCTAACTGCCCCAACCGATTCGCCACCATCGGGTTGGCTTGGGCGACCGTGCCCACCACGGTCGCCCGCGTTCCGGGCGTCAGCTGAGCGAGCGCGATCACCGAGCCGGTTTGCTCGCCAGCGCCCTGCGGTCGAGTACGCATGATCGCCCTAACGTTAGCCGGTCTACCTTAGTAAGGTACTCCTTACCTCGGGCGAGTCGTTGTGGCTCGTCAGACCCGGTCGCCGCAGGGTGTGCGGTGACGCCGCCGAGCATCATTTAGCCTGGTGGTCGGGTGACAGACCAGTGTCGGGTTGTCATGTGCTGGACCTGCCACATATTGAGATGGGGAGCCGCCGGTGTCAGTCGATGTGTCCGCTGAACCTGCCGATCTCGAGCAGGGCCGCGCCAGATGGCGCACCGCGGTGGCCGGGGTCCTGGCCAAGAGCACACGGCGCGCGGCGGACGAACTCGGGCCGGAGCCCGAGCAGATGCTGGAGACCCCGACTTACGAGGCGGTCGCGATCCGGGCGCTGTACACCGCGCTCGACGAGCTGCCCGAGCCGCCGCTGCCGGGCGAATGGCCCTACCTGCGCGGCGCCGACGCGTTACGCGACGTCAAGTCCGGATGGAAGGTCACCGAGGCCATACCGGCCAACCGGGTGGCCGGGGTGGCGGCGGAGGAGGTCAACTCCGCAGTGCTTGCCGCGCTCGCCGAGGGTGTCAGCGCGCTGCTGGTCCGGGTGGGGGAGTCCGGTGTGCTGCCGGCACAGCTGGAGAAGGTGTTCGAAGGCGTTTACCTGAGCATGGCGCCGGTGATTCTCGATGCCGGCGCCGATTACCGGGCCGCCGGCGACGCGCTACTCGAATTGGTGAGCCGCGTCGAGCCCGATCAACGCGAAATCCTGTCGATCGACCTGGGGGCCGACCCACTCACGGCGGCGCTTAGCGAGCGTCCCGCGGCCGAACTCCGGGACGTCGTCAGCATGGCCACTCGGCTGGCCGACGACCGGGGTGTGCGGGCGATCACCGTCGACGGGCCCGCGTTCCACAACCTTGGCGCCAACGCGACGTGGGAACTCGCCGGCAGCATCGCCGCCGCGGTGGCGTACCTGCGGGTGCTCACTGAGTCGGGACTGCCGGTGGCCAAGGCCTTGTCGCAGATCAGTTTCCGGCTGGCCGCCGACGACGATCAATTCCTGACGATCGCCAAGATCAGGGCGCTGCGACGGCTGTGGGCACGCGTCGCGGAGGTTGTCGGCGAGCCTGACAACGGCGCGGCCGTCGTCCACGCCGAAACGTCGCTGCCGATGATGACGCAGCGCGATCCGTGGGTGAACATGCTGCGCACCACACTGGCCGCCTTCGGCGCCGGTGTCGGTGGGGCGGACACCGTGCTGGTGTTCCCCTTCGACGTCGCGATCGAGGGTGGATTCCCAGGTATGGCCGCCAGTTTCGCGCGCCGGATGGCCCGCAACATCCAGCTGCTGCTGCTCGAGGAGTCACACGTCGGCCGGATCCTGGACCCGGCGGGCGGGTCGTGGTTCGTCGAGGACCTCACCGACCAGCTGGCCAACCAAGCCTGGCAGACGTTTCAAACCATCGAGCAGCACGGCGGCTTCGTCGACGCGCATGACCACATCGCGGGCCAGATCGCTGAGATCGCCGCCCGGCGTACCGACGACATCGCCCACCGCAAGACGGCGATCACCGGCGTCAACGAATACCCGAATCTTGCTGAACCGGCGCTGCCGCAGAGTGATTCGTCGTATTCGCCGCTCGCTGCGGGCAAACTCATCCGCTACGCCGCGCAGTTCGAAGCGCTGCGCGACCGTTCCGATGCCTACCTTGCCCGCACCGGGTCGCGTCCGCACGCGCTGCTGTTGCCGCTGGGCCCGCTGGCCGAACACAACATCCGTACGACGTTCGCGTCAAACCTGCTTGCCTCCGGCGGCATCGAGGCGGTCAACCCGGGGACCGTTGACGCCGACGGTGTCGCCAAGGCGGTCACCGACGCGGGGTCGCCGGCTGTGGCGGTGCTCTGTGGCACCGACACTCGTTACAGCACCGAGACGTCCGCGGTCGTCGAGGCGGCCCATAGCGCAGGGGTGCCCCATGTCTGTCTGGCCGGTTCGGAGACAGCGGTGGCCGACGCAGATCACCAACCCGATGAGTTTCTGACCGCGAAAATCAACGCGGTGGAGGCTCTTTCACATCTGCTCGACCGGTTGGGGGCTTAGCGACGATGACAACCACCACGCCCGTAGTAGGCAGCTTCGCCGATGTGCCGCTGCACAGCGACCGCAGCGTCGCCCAGCCGACCGAAGACGCAGTGGAACAGCACGTTGCGGCGGCTGCGGCCGCGCACTTGTACACCCCCGACCAACTGGTATGGCACACACCGGAAGACATCGACGTCAAACCGGTGTACATCGCCGCCGACCGCGCCGCCGTCGAGTCCGGCGGATATCCGCTGAACACCTTCCCGGGCGAGCCACCCTTCGTCCGCGGCCCCTACCCGACGATGTATGTCAACCAGCCCTGGACGATCCGGCAGTACGCCGGGTTCTCCACGGCCGCAGAGTCCAACGCGTTCTACCGGCGCAACCTTGCCGCCGGACAAAAAGGTCTATCGGTGGCCTTCGACCTCGCCACCCACCGTGGGTATGACTCGGATCACCCGCGCGTGCAGGGTGACGTCGGAATGGCCGGGGTGGCAATCGATTCCATCCTCGACATGCGCCAGCTATTCGACGGCATCGACCTGTCGACGGTATCGGTGTCGATGACGATGAACGGCGCCGTGCTGCCGATCCTGGCGCTGTACGTGGTGGCCGCGGAAGAGCAGGGGGTGCCGCCGGAGAAGCTGGCCGGCACCATCCAGAACGACATCCTCAAAGAATTCATGGTGCGCAACACCTACATCTATCCACCGAAGCCGTCGATGCGCATCATCTCCGACATCTTCGCCTACACCAGCGCCAAGATGCCGAAGTTCAACTCCATCTCCATCTCCGGCTATCACATCCAAGAAGCCGGTGCCACAGCCGATTTGGAGCTCGCCTATACGCTCGCCGACGGCGTCGACTACATCAAGGCCGGCCTGGACGCCGAGCTCGACATCGACAAGTTCGCGCCCCGGCTGTCCTTCTTCTGGGGCATCGGCATGAACTTCTTCATGGAGGTGGCCAAGCTGCGGGCCGGCAGGCTGCTGTGGAGCGAGCTGGTCGCGCAGTTCAACCCGAAGAGCGCGAAATCGCTTTCGCTACGCACACATTCGCAGACTTCCGGCTGGTCGCTGACCGCTCAGGATGCGTTCAACAACGTCGCGCGCACCTGCATCGAGGCGATGGCCGCCACCCAGGGCCACACCCAGTCGCTGCACACCAACGCACTGGACGAGGCGCTGGCGCTGCCCACCGACTTCTCGGCCCGTATCGCTCGCAATACCCAGCTTCTCCTGCAGCAAGAGTCCGGCACCACCCGGCCGATCGACCCCTGGGCCGGTTCGTACTACGTGGAATGGTTGACCTACCAACTCGCGCAGCGGGCGCGTGCGCACATCGCCGAGGTCGCCGAGGCGGGCGGCATGGCCCAGGCCATCAACGACGGCATTCCGAAGCTGCGCATCGAAGAAGCGGCCGCGCGGACTCAGGCCCGCATCGACTCCGGCGCCCAACCGGTGATCGGGATCAACAAATACCAGGTGGAAGAGGATCAGGAGGTCGAGGTCCTCAAGGTCGAGAACAGCCGGGTGCGTGCCGAGCAACTGGCCAAACTCGAAGACCTGCGGGCACATCGGGACCAGTCGGCAGTTGAAGCCGCACTCGCCGAGTTGTCTCGTGCCGCCGCCGCCCACGGTCGGGCCGGCGAGGATGGACTCGGCAACAACCTCTTGGCGCTGGCCGTCGACGCGGCCCGCCACAAGGCCACGGTCGGCGAAATCTCCGACGCTCTCGAGAAGGTATATGGCCGTCACCAAGCGGAGATCCGTACCATCGCCGGGGTCTACCGCGACGAAGCTGGAAAGGCCGAAAACATGGCATCCGCCACCGAACTCGTCGAGAAGTTCGCCGAGGCCGACGGTCGGCGGCCGCGGATCCTGGTGGCCAAGATGGGGCAGGACGGCCACGACCGTGGACAGAAGGTGATCGCAACGGCGTTCGCCGACATCGGATTCGACGTCGACGTCGGTGCACTGTTCTCCACGCCGGACGAGGTCGCCCGTCAGGCCGCGGATAACGACGTACACGTGGTCGGGGTGTCCTCGCTGGCGGCCGGTCACCTCACCTTGGTGCCCGCTCTCCGCGATGCGCTGGCCGAAGTGGGTCGCCCCGACATCATGGTGGTCGTGGGCGGCGTCATCCCGCCGGGTGACTTCGACGAGCTGTACGCAGCGGGCGCGACGGCGATCTTCCCGCCGGGCACGGTGATCGCCGACGCCGCCATCGACCTGTTGCACAAGCTGGCCGAACGACACGGCTACACCCTTTAGCCAGATGGCAACTGAAGACGGCGACAGCATAGACAAACTCGCCGCGGCGGTGCGCGGCGGCGACCGGTCGGCGCTACCGCGGGCGATCACACTCGTCGAGTCGACCCGCGCCGATCACCGCGCCCGCGCACAGCAGTTGTTGCTGCAGCTGATGCCCGCTGCCGGCAATGCCCTGCATGTCGGAATCACCGGGGTGCCGGGAGTCGGCAAGTCGACCGCCATCGAGGCGCTCGGAATGCACGTGATCGGCCGCGGCCATCGCGTTGCCGTCCTGGCCGTCGACCCGTCGTCGACCAGAACCGGCGGGTCGATTCTCGGCGACAAGACCCGAATGCCCCGGCTGGCAGCGCATCCGGACGCCTATGTGCGCCCGTCGCCGACGTCGGGCACGCTCGGCGGCGTGGCCAAGGCCACCCGGGAGACCATCGTGCTGCTGGAGGCCGCCGGCTTCGACGTGATCCTGGTGGAGACCGTGGGTGTCGGCCAGTCCGAGGTCGCGGTGTCCAACATGGTCGATACCTTCGTCTTTCTGACGCTCGCGCGCACCGGCGATCAGCTGCAGGGCATCAAAAAGGGCGTGCTGGAGCTCGCCGACATCGTCGTGGTCAACAAGGCCGACGGCGATCACCTGACTGAGGCCCGCAAAGCCGCGCGCGAACTTGCCGGGGTGATCCGGTTGATCTATCCCCGCGAAACCCTCTGGCGTCCACCGGTTCTCACTATGAGCGCGTTGGAGGGCACTGGGCTGGAAGAGTTGTGGGACGCCGTCGAGCGGCATCGCGATGTGCTCACCGAGGCGGGGGAGTTCGAGGCGCGGCGGCGGGCCCAGCAGGTCGACTGGACCTGGCAGATGGTTCGCGACACCGTGCTGGAGCGGGTGCTGTCCAACCCAGCGGTGCGCAAAGCCCGCGTCGATGTCGAGCGGCGGGTGCTTACTGGGGAATTGACCCCGGCGCTGGCTGCTCAGCAAATACTGGAGCTCGCTTCGATAACGGATAGCTAAATTGCACTTCGTTCATAGAGTGGAACGGTAGATTCGAAGAATGACCCTCGAAGTTGTGGGCAATCGCCGCTCCGTGCTGCCGCGCGGAGTTCATGGCGCAGCCGATCCCCACTTTGCCTGCGCAGTGCGCAGCTTCGCCGCCATGTTCCCGCACCGCCGATTCGGCGGCGGGGCGCTGGCTGTCTACCTGGACGGCGAACCCGTCGTCGACGTATGGACTGGCTGGGCAGATCGGCGTGGGCGGGTGCCGTGGACCGCGGATACCGGCACCATGGTGTTCTCGGCGACAAAGGGCATGGCCTCCACCGTGATCCATCGGCTCGTCGACCGCGGGCTGATCGAGTACGACATGCCGGTTGCCCAGCATTGGCCGGAGTTCGGCGCCAACGGGAAAGCGGATATCACTGTCCGCCAGCTGATGCGGCATCAAGCCGGTCTGTCGGCATTGCGCGGGTCCAGCAAGCAAGACCTGCTGAACCACGAGCTGATGGAACGGCGCCTGGCGGCAGCGCCCCCGGGATACTCGTTCGGCAGGTCGGCGTATCACGCGCTGACCTATGGCTGGCTGCTGTCCGGGCTGGCTCGGGCCGTCACCGGTAAAGGCATGCGGCAGCTGATCCGCGAGGAGGTGGCGGAGCCGCTGGGCACCGACGGCTTACATCTGGGCCGCCCGCCCGCCGAGGCGCCGACCCGTGCGGCGCAGATCATCATGCCGCAGAGCCCTTTCCAGAACCCGGTGTTCAATGCGATGGCGCCGATAGCTCGCCGCGCTACCGCTGTCCGCCGGATTCGGTTCGATGTACTTCCCCGGTGTGAAAGCCGTCTGCGCAAGGTGATATTCCGTTGCTGGACGGGGAGATCCCGGCGGCCAACGGTGTCGCGACAGCCCGTGGGCTGGC
Source organism: uncultured Actinomycetota bacterium (assembly GCA_963815995.1). Taxonomy (GTDB): domain Bacteria; phylum Actinomycetota; class Actinomycetes; order Mycobacteriales; family Mycobacteriaceae; genus Mycobacterium. The sequence continues at coordinate 1,754,011 of CAWFIR010000010.1, read as the reverse complement.
CCGGATGTACGGCGCGATCGCCAACGGCGGCCGGATCGACGGCACCCAATTCCTGTCACCGGAGGTCACCGCCGGTCTCACTGGGCGGCGAAGCCTGCGGCCCGACGGAAACCTGGTGATCCCGCTGGCATTCCATCTCGGCTACCACCGGCTGCCGTTCGATGTGATACCCGGTTTCGGCCACGTCGGACTGGGCGGCTCGCTCGGGTGGGCCGATCCGGAAAGCGGTCTGGCGTTCGGATTTGTGCACAACCGGTTGCTGACCCCGTTCGTCGTCCTCGACCATGCCGGATTCGTCGCGACGAGCGCGTTGTGCCGGATGGGCGCGGCCCAGGCGCGCAAGCACGGGTTCGAGCGGGTGGCCGACTTCGGCTCGCCCTTCGCCGAGCCGGGAGCCGTTGCCGGCTAACCGGTTTGCTAAGCACTCTTCAGCTGGAAACCGACCTTCAAGGTCACCTGGAAACGCGTGCGGCCCGGCCCTTGGCGAATCGCTGCGCCACTACAATTCCGTGAGAACTCAACATATGGCGGGCGCATCGGCGGCCGATGAAGGTAAAGAGATACCTGTGAGCGGTTCTTTCATTTCGGATGTGCTGCGTGAGCGTGCCGGTTTCAGGCCGAATGGCACAGCCTTCACCTTCGTTGACTACGAGCAGGATTGGGCCGGTGTTACCAAAAGCCTTAGCTGGTCTCAGGTCTATCGCCGAAGCTTAAACGTTGCACATGAGCTCAGCCTTTGCGCGTCGACCGGCGACCGGGCGGTGATATTGGCACCACAGGGCCTCGACTACATCGCAGCGTTTCTGGGAGCGTTGCAGGCCGGGCTCATCGCCGTTCCGCTTTCGGCTCCTATGGGCGGCGCCCACGATGAGCGGGTTGATTCGGTCCTGCACGACACATCGCCGTCGGTCATTTTAACGACCTCCTCAGCCGTCAGCGATGTCGGCAAGTACTCCCAACCGCAGAACGGTGAATCCGGTCCATCCGTCATCGAGGTTGATTCGCTGGACCTGGACTACGCCAGAGCAGCGCCGCGCAGGCTTGCTACTCGACCCGCTACTGCCTACTTGCAATACACGTCTGGGTCGACCCGTCGGCCTGCCGGGGTCATGATCTCGCACAGGAATCTTCTGGCCAACTTCAAACAGATCACGTCCGACTATTTTCTGGAGTATGGAAAGGTTGCTCCGCCGGGCACCGCTACTGTGTCGTGGCTGCCGTTCTATCATGATCTGGGTTTGATCTTAGGAATTTGCGCACCGATTCTGGCCGGAGTCCCGGGTGTGTTCACCAGTCCAGTGGCGTTTTTGCAGCGTCCAGCCCGCTGGATGCAATTGCTTGCCAGCAATGGTCATGTGTTCTCCGCGGCGCCGAACTTCGCTTTCGACTTGGCGGCACGGAAAACCACCGACGAGGACATGGCCGGGCTGGATCTCGGGGACGTGCTAATCATCCAAAACGGTGCCGAACGAGTGCAGCCCAAGACGCTGCGCCGCTTTACTGAGCGGTTCGCCAAGTTCAATCTCGGCGACACGGTGATACGGCCCTCGTATGGGCTTGCAGAAGCAACGGTCTACGTGGCGACCCGCGCACCGGCTCAACGGCCACAAATCGTCCACTTCGAATCGGACAAACTGTCCGCCGGCCGCGCGAAGCGGTGCGAAAGCGGAGGCGGTAGGCCGCTCATCAGTTACGGCGCGCCGCAGTCGCAGACAATCCGCATCGTCGATCCCGGTACCTGTATCGAGTGTCCCCCGGGAACCGTCGGTGAGATCTGGGTGCACGGCGAGAACGTCGCGATGGGCTATTGGCGGAGACCTCAAGAGACGAAAAGCACCTTCGGCGCAAGGCTTCTCACTTCGTCCGTAGGCACTCCACAAGAGCCTTGGCTACGAACAGGGGACTCGGGCTTTTTCTTCGACGGCGAGTTGTTCATCATTGGCCGCACCAAGGATCTGTTAATCGTCTATGGGCGCAACCACTCTCCCGACGACATCGAGGCGACGGTCCACGAGATCACGCGGGGACGTTGCGCGGCGATATCAGTCCCGGATGAGGGCACGGAGAAGCTGGTCGCGATCATCGAGTTCAAGATGCGTGGGGACTCCGACGAGGACGCGATGGATAAGCTCGTCAGCGTCAAAGGCGAAGTTAGCTCGGCGATTTCAAACTCGCACGGCCTCGCTGTCGCGGATCTCGTTCTGGTAGCACCTGGTTCGATTCCTATCACCAGCAGTGGCAAGGTCAGGCGGGCGGCGTGCGCCGAGCAGTACCGGCAAAATCAATTCACCCGCTTGGATGCTTAAGCACGCCGCGAATAAGGCTTCCGCGGGGAAGCTTGTCTTGGCAAGTTGTGCAAGTCGCGTTGATGTCGAGCCCTGCGCCAACCACTTAGTCAAAAGATATAGCCGCCGACAGCCCATGCCCGTTTCCCCGGTCGCTCAATCACCTTGGTGGGCTTGCCGTCCTTGAATAGGGCGTCCTGGCGCACTACACCGCTGCGGACCGCGTCGCCCCACGCCCTCGCCGGCCCAGCGCCGTAGGAACGCCAGGGGCACAGATCATCCATGATGACCACCGTTTCGCCGGTGCATAGTGCGCAGACGTTGGCCAGGTCAGCCTGGGCGACCTCGTACTGATGCCCGCCGTCGATGAAGACCAGGTCGAACCGCGAATCGGGATTGCGACGGGCGTATTCGGGCACGCTCTCGCGGGAGTCTCCGTAGATCAGCGTATGCCGGCCGGGGAATTTGCTGTCGATCAACTTCTTAGCCGTCCGCGCCGATGCATGCTCGTTCAGGTCAAACGCAACGACATGGGTGTGGGGGTGGGCGTTGAGGAAGGCGTAGCTTGAGGCGCCGGTATTGAATCCGATTTCTGCAATCCGGCGCGCGTTTGTGCGCTGCACGATGGACATCAGGAAGCGCAGTTGTCGTGCGGAACTCGCTCCCTCCATGGGGAATCGCCCTCGCAGCCGCAGATACCGCAGGATCTCCCACTGAATCCCTCTCGCGCCCTGCACTGACGTTAACCTCTTTCCAGCCGTGACCGAGCAGCAAGAAAATCATCGATTAAAGTCTCGGTCATCCGTCCCGTCCCTAGCTTTACCGAGTCGGCCTCGCTTAGACGCTGTTGGCGCCGGGGAGAATTCGTCAATCGATCTCGCCCGCCAGGCCGAACTCAGCCAGCATATGCGCGGCAACCTCACGCAAAGGAGGCTTTGTGTTCTCGACACCAGGTTGATAGCGGATGATGGTGATGGCGATCTTGCCGTCGATGCGCCCACGCACCAGTTCCATGTGGCTGCCTAGTCGCTCAAGCCGCTGCCGCGTTAGGTTTTGCACCGTCCCTCGCGCGGTGACGGACTCGGCGTCGGTGCCATCGAGGCGGCCCAACACCGAGCCGAGGTCGCCGAGATCAGAACAAAGCAAAGGGAGCTCTCGGGGCCGGCGTCAGCTCCTTCGGCCAGCCGCGTATCACCGTTGGATCCGTTTGGGGTTAGTGGATCTACGTGCGGGACGTATCCGGACTGGCACTGCTGTGCCTCGGCCACGGATCGATGCCCTCGTAGCGCGCAAGCTGACCACCTCAGACGCTTCCTATACCGCTGGTCAGTAGGAAGACTCCCGTCACCGCGGCGATGGCGGGGAGGAGCTGCCGACGGTGAGCTCGCATCCAGTCGTGTGCGTGCAGCATGACCGCGTGGGTCCTCTCCGGTGTCACCAGGTAGCTGACGAGCGGGATCTCGACGGCTGCAAGCACCACAACGGTGAACATCATTGCTGCGCTGATCTGCGTAACCATAGGGGCGCCCGAGGTCAGGATGGCGGCGATTGCGACCTGATACTCGACGTGCGGCGGCGCTGATCCGAAGCCGGCCACAAACGGCACCCACAGACTCCCGCCTACCAGCGCACCGCGGGCGCGCGTCGACAGCCCGCGAAATGCGTTCGCTGGGCTCGGCTCCGATACCAGAACCGGCGAATCACCGCTGGGTATTGCCACCGTCGCTCGGTGACGCAATCGCGCGGACAGTAGCGCGGCGATCAGTAGCGCGCACGCACCAATGACGATTCCGACATACCCGCTCTTAAGGGCTGAAAACGCAGACGCCACGTATTGGGTAACCATAAGTGCGAAGTCGCGCAGCAGCATTACCGAACCGAGGGCGATGGCGGTGCCCGATGCCATACCGCCGAGCCAGAACACGAGCAAGTTGGCCAGGGGCCGTGGCCGCGAAATCAAGAGTGCGACGATGGCGAGGCGCGTTGGGTCTGGCGCCACCACAAGCGCAAGCGCCAGCACCGTAGCCCATATCATCGGCGGAGCCTGTCTTCTAATAGATCGGCGGCGGTGGTAACGCTGGCGGCGGGTTTGGTCATGTGGGTGGCGACCTCGCGGGCTCGGGTGAGGTATTGCGGGGCGAGGATGGAGCGGAGGTCGGCGACCAGGGACTCCCGGGTGGTGCTCGACAATCGCCGAGCGGAGCCGACTTTCAGCCGTTTGATTTGCGCTGCCCAGATTGGTTGATCGGCCCCCATCCACAGGATCAGGGTGGGGATTCCGGCGCGTATGCCGGCGGCGGTGGTGCCCGCGCCGCCTTTGTGAACGACGGCGCGGCAGGTGGGAAAGATGGCCGCGTGGTTGACGTCGCTCACGATTTTTACGTGGTCGACATGCGGGATGTGGCGAAAGTCACTTCTGCCCGAGCAGATCAGGGCTCGTTCGTCTAGCTGCGCGCAGGCGGTGCTGATCAGTTCTACTGTGCTGGCGGGAGATTCGAGCGGCATGCTGCCAAAGCCGAAGTAGATCGGTGGTGTTCCAGCGGCAATCCACGACAAGACGTCGTCGTCGTTATCCGTCGGCAACTCCATTGTCAGCACGCCGGAAAAGGGTCTTCGGCCAGCCCAATCCGCCCACTCCGCTGCCAGTCCGGGGAAGCAGAACTCGTCGTAGGCCTGGATCTCGAGCGATCCGCGTTCGGCGATCCGTCGCGGTGACGGGCCTGTTGTCTTGGGCAGGCCTAATTCAGCGCGCTGCGTGTCCTCGGCCTGCTTCGTCATGCGCCAATATATCCACCAGGCCATCGTCATTGCTGAGCGCATCAGCGGTGAGGGCAGTCCCGGAATGAGCTGGCCGTTGACGCACATCGGGAAGTAGTGCAGTGCGGCCAGCGGAATGTCGTAATACTCCGCGACATTGGCGGCGACCTCCCGGAAAGGCGCGCCTGTCACTAGCAGGTCGGCCCGGTCCGCCAGCGACGTCAGGGTCCTGCTCATCTCCGCCCAGCCCCGGGTGTTGAACCCTATAGCTTCGCGGGTTGCGTGCACCAACTTGACCGGATGGTGGATCTTCCAGAAGTTGCGGGCGAAATCGTTCGGCCCCAGTTGCCACTGCGGCCCGGACGCGACCGCTGCGAGCCCGGCCGATTCGACGAAGCCAACCAGGTCGGGCGGGACCGCCATGACCACTTCGTGGCCGCGGCGCAGAAGCTCCAGGCCAACGGCGGCGCAGGGCTCGACATCGCCGCGAAGTCCATGGGCTGCCAACGCAAATTTCATGGCTGGAGCCTCGTTTCTAGTAGATCGGCGGCGGTGGTAGCGCTGGCGGAAGGTTTGGTCATCTGGGTGGCGACGTCCCGGGCTTGGGTGAGGTGGTGCGGGGCGAGGATGGCGCGGAGATCGGCGACCAGCGATTCCCGGGTGGCGATCTCGCTGCCTGCGTGCACCCACTTCATCGGATGCCAGCGACGCTCTGCGGAGGTGCAACAGCAGTACGGCCCTCCGCGACGTCGGTAAACGCTGATTTCATGGCCCTTACATAACGGCTAACCGATTCGCTGGCGATCGGGTTTTTCGGGAACACCACCACCAATTGGGTCTCGTTTTCAAGCCGAATCACCCGGATATTGATTCGACCCAGGAGAATTCTGCCGTCGCCGTAGTGCCCGGCATTCAATCCGTCCAATTGAGAGTTGGCGACAGCAGAAAGGGGAGGGATACCAGCCTCGAGGTAGAACATCAAGGGAGCGCCCCATTCAGCTTTCCTCAGCCACGGCGCCAATTCCAGTACCCGATCGAGCGGCACGTCCGCCAGACGTCTACCCGAATCAAAGGATGCCTGCGCGGCTCTGGCCGTCGCACCGAAAGACGACGCGACCGGAACGGTCATCGGCACGTAGCCTATGAACCAGCCTGTTGTCACGAAATCTGCCGGAGTGCGCCGTATATCGATGGGAACAACTCCGTAATACGTTTCAGCGCCCGTCAATTCGTATTCGGCAAGCGCCGTGCACGCGAACACGCCGCCGCAGAACCGGGCCCCGACGGATAGGCAAACGGATTCGAATTCGAGAGTCTGTCGCTTGTCCAACAGCTGTGCGCCGATGACGTCGCACGGCACGAATGGGTCACCGAGTGGCAGGGGCCAGTCGGGAAGGCTTCCGTCGTTGTTCTCGAAGAATTCGATCCATTCCCTTACCTCCGCGGACTCTAAGGTCAGCGCGGACGTGTGCCGGCGCTGCCGGACGCAGTAAGTGTGATAGCTGCCGGCCTCCGGCAGCGAGATGGGAGCGCCACCTCTCGTCACGGTGGCATACATGACATGGATCTCCGCGTATGCCAAGCTGAAAAGCATTGCATCGGTGTGGAGATGGTCAATGCATAGGCAGAATGTGAAGTGGTCGGCGCGCTGAATGATTGCGAAGCGAAAGCAATCCCATTGGAGCGGGCTCGGGGTAGCCAGTAGATGGCTTCGCAATTCTGCGGGCGTTATCTCGCCGTACTTGGTCGGGACGAGGTTGATGTCGCTGGCTTCGGCGATGGTCCGATGGACGATGTGTTCGCGATCGGTGTCGTCGAACCAACTGCGGTAGGTGTCGTGGCGACGAAGGTGAGCGTTGATGACATACGTCATGGCACGGATATCGCATCGGCCGGGTATGGACCAGGTTGCAATGACCAACCGTGACATATCCAGACCCCGGGCGGCGTATGCGCGATAGTCACGAAGGTGCTGGGCTTGCGTATAGCTCGCCGGGACAGCGGTTATCGGCGCCTGCCGGACTTTCGCGAGGGTCGCAGGCGATGGCTGCCATGACACGAATGAGCCCGGTTCGGGCGCCCAATCGTGGATCATTCCCACTTCCACGTTCGCGACTTCTATCACTCTTCCTCCGAGTCCCTCAGCAGTTGCGGTTCGCCGGAGACCTGTTACGCCGGAGCGCCTTCGAGGCCCGCCAACGCTCCGCACAGGTGGTCGGCCAGACCTCGAATGGAGGTGATATCTGTGGAGCCTACGCGGATGCCTGTTTCCATCTCGATGCGCGTGCGCAGTTCGAGGTAGCCAAGCGAGTCAAGTCCGCACTCGGACACCGGACGATCCGGGTCGATGGAACGCCGCAGAATGAGGCTGACTTGCTCACCCACCAGATGACGCAGCCGGGTCGGCCACTCTTCCCGTGCCAACGCCGTGAGTTCGGCGCGGAATTTATCTGTGTCCGTGCGGCTTTGCCCCGTGGGTTTGAAGAGTTCAGCGAACGGGCTGCGTTGCCCAAGCGCCACTAACCACGGCATTCCGATGAACGGCATGTAGCCGGTGTAGGTGCGGTCGTGCCGTAACAGCGCCTCGAAAGCGTAGGCGCCGTCGTTGGGTGTGATCAGCGCGGCGCCATTGCCTTCTGCCAGCGACGCGGCGCGCCCGATCTCACCCCATGCTCCCCATGCGATCGCGCTGGCCGGAAGGCCCTGAGCCCGGCGCCACCGAGTGAATGCGTCTAGCCAGCTGTTGGCCGCCGCGTATGCGCCCTGACCAGGCGAGCCCACCAGCGCGGCTGCCGAGGAGAATGAGCAGAACCAGTCGAGCGGCTGGTTGGCGGTTGCCCGGTGCAGATGCCAAGCGCCGTAAACCTTTGGCGCCCAGTCGCGATCGATGAGCTCATCGGTGATGTTGGGCAGCGTGGCGTCGTCGACCACCCCTGCGGCGTGCAATACCCCGCGCAACGGGAGTCCGTTGGCGGTCGCCACGGCCACCAAGCCTTCGGCTGTCTCGCGCTCGGTGATGTCGCCGCACGCCACCACGACGTCGGCGCCGATTGCGCGGATAAGCTCGATTGTCTCCAGTGCCTTTAAATTCGGTTGAGAGCGGGAGGTCAACACAATGCGCCCGCAGCCCGCCGTGGCCATCTTCTCGGTGAGGAAAAGCCCAAGCGCGCCCAAGCCCCCGGTGATCACATAGGCGCCGTCACGACGGAAAATCGGAGCCTGCTCCGGTGGCAGTACCGCAGTGCGAGACCCGGCCTGCGGGACGTCGAGCACAAGTCTGCCGGTGTGCTCGGCCGCGCTCATGATCCTGATCGCGGTGGCCGCTTCGACTAGTGGGTAGTCGGTGTGCTTCGCGGGAGGCAATTCTCCATCAGCTACTAGCCGGAACACTGTCCGCAGCAGCTCCCCGACGCGTTGGGGGCGGCCGATCGACAGCATCACCAGGTCGACATAGTGGAACGTGAGGTTGCGGTGGAACGGGAAGAGCTCCAGCCGGGTGTTGCCATAGACGTCGCGTTTGCCGATCTCGACGAACTGTCCGCCGATGGCCAGCAACTCGATTCCGGCGCGTAGTGCTGTGCCGGTTAAGGAGTTGAGCACGATATCCACGCCGTAGCCGTCGGTATCGCGGCGGATCTGTTCGCCGAAGTCCACGCTCCGCGAATCGTAAACATGCTGGATCCCCATGTTGCGCAACAGCTGTCGACACTGGTGGCTGCCAGCGGTGGCGAAGATTTCGGCTCCTGCCGCGCGGGCGATCGCTACGGCTGCCTGGCCTATGTCGCCGGTCGCCGAGTGGATCAAGACCCGGTCGCGCGAGGCAATCCTGGCCTGATCGTGTAGGGCATACCAGGCCGTGGCATGCACGGTACCCACTGCGACCGCCTGATGGTCGGTCAGGCCAGCGGGCAGCGTGACGGCCAGCCGGGCGTCGCACGTGACAAACGTGGCCCAACAGCCGTTTCCGGAAAAGCCGCCGACACGATCGCCGACGTGGTGGTTGCTCACGTCCGGCCCGACCGCCGTGACGACGCCGGCGAAATCCATACCCAGCTCTGGTTGCTGTCCGTCAATGCTGGGGGAGCGGCTCGTCGCGACAAGCACATCGGAGAAGTTGACGCTGGATGCGCTTACCGCGACCTCGATCTGCCCCGCCCCCGGCTGAACGCGTTGAAATGCGGCCAGTTCCATTGTGTCCAGGTGCCCGGTCGTTCGAATTCGCAGGCGTGCACCGTCGCGCCCGTGGTTGACCACCGTGGTTCGGCGTTCCGCGGGGCGAAGCGGAGCGCGACAAAGGCGGGCGGTGTACCACTGCCCGTTACGCCAAGCGGTCTCGTCCTCTTCGGATCCACTGAGCAGTTGCCGCGCAAGCTGTTCGGCGTCGATGGCTTCATCCATGTCGATTTGGGTGGCAAGCAAATGCGGATGTTCGGTGCCGATCGCCCGCATCAAACCGCGCAGCCCAGCCTGCGCCAGGTTGGCCACGTCGTCGGGTAGCACGGGTTGGGCATTCCTGGTTGCGAGGTACAAGCGAGGCGCGCCGCCGGGGACCTCCGGCAATTCGCGGGCGATGCGCACCAGATGCCGCACGTATTCGCCGCCCTGGAACGCAATCTGCTCGTCGGGGTCGCCGTTCTTCGGTTCCGTCAGGACCACTAGTCCGTCGAATCGAGCGGCTCGGAGCTGGCTGCGCAACGCTTCGCCATTCGACGAGTGGTCGGCGTGCTGCGGCCAGCACACGGAAGTGCATTGCGCACCATTGAGTTTCAACGCATCGGTCAACTGGGTTGCCAGTGCATCCGCGGTTGTGGAAGTGCTGACGAGAAGCCACGCTCCTGCATCGGTGTGCGCCACCTCAGGCAGCGCCTGCTGCTGCCACTCTATGGTGAGCAGCCGCTCGTTCAGCACACGATCGTGCTCGTTGCTTTGCGAGATCCCCAGGCCCATCTGCAGCCCGCGTACGGTCAACAGCACCGCCCCGTGTTCGTCCAAGACGTCGAGGTCAGCCTCAACCTCCGCGTCGGCGACTCTGGTCAGTTGCGAGTAGCAGTAGCGCGCGTTGCTGGTGGAACCGTAGACCCGCAGCCGACGGACGCTCAGCGGCAGCAGCAGACCGCCATTGCAAACCTCAACGACACTGGGGTGGGCCGCCAACGAGTGAAAGCAGGCATTTAGCAGCGCAGGGTGCACTGCGTAGCTGCGCCGAAAGCGGATCGAGCCAGGCAGCCTGACCTCGGCCAGCACTGTGGCACCGGTTCCGTCGGCGATGCGGGCGGCGGCTAGTCCGGTGAAGGCAGGACCCAACTGGATACCGCGCTGATCCCACCATTTTCGAAGCTCGGCTCCATGCACCGTGCGCGGGTGCGCCGCCAGCAGTGCGGCCACGTCGTGCGCGGGCGGTCGGTCATCGTCCCCGACGGCGCAAAGGACTGCGGCGGCCCGCCGCACGTGCTCCCCATCCTGGTCGGTCTCCACCGCGAAGTTGACGACGCCCGGCGAGGCCATCGACGCGGCGGCGCCGACGGTGGTCTGCGCATCCAGCAGAAGCTCGTGCTCGAAGCGGATGTCACGGACCTCGGACTCCTCGCCAAGAACCGCGCGGGCCGCACCCAGTGCCATCTCACAGTAGGCCGCTCTCGGAAGGACAGCGGCATTGCGAATCTGGTGATCGCCCAGCCACGGTTGCGCCGCAGTGCCGACCTCGGCCTGCCACACGTGCCGTTCCGATTGCTCCTGCAGGCGCACATGCTGCCCCAACAACGGATGAACTGAAACGGTTGAACCGCTGCGTGTTTGGGATTCCTGACCGTCCCGGTTTAAAAAAAACCGACGGTGCGTCCAGGTCGGCAGCGGTGCGTCCACCAGCTGCCCCGCCGGGTAAAGCACTGAAAAGTCCACCGCCGCACCCGCTTTGTGCAGCTCCGCCAGAAAGTCGCGCAGCCCGTGCGATAGCGCTTGGTTGCGGCGCATGCCGGCCAGTGCGGCCAGTGGCATATCCAGGCTGCGGGCGGTCTGCTGGAGAGCGTGGGTAAGCAGGGGGTGTGGTGCCAGTTCTGCGAAAACCCGATGCCCGTCTTCCAATGCGGCCTGCACAGCCGCTGCGAACCGCACTGTGTGGCGCAGATTGTCGGCCCAGTAGAAGCCATCGCACACCGGCGATTCTCGCGGGTCGAACTGCGTCGCGGAGTAATAGGGAACGTCTGGCGTCATCGGGTTCAGCCCTGCCAAGACATCTGCCAGCTCGCCGAGAATCGGCTCTACCTGAGGGGAGTGCGATGCGACGTCGACGGCGATCTCGCGGGCCATCACATCACGCCGCTCCCACGCTGCTACCAGATCGCGGACCGTCTCGGTGGCGCCGCCGATCACTGTGGACTGCGGCGAGGCCACCACTGCCACCACGACGTCATCAACGCAGCGAGCCACCAGCTCCGAAAGCACTTGATCGGCCGGTAGTTCCACCGATGCCATGGCCCCGGTGCCGGCGATGTGGGTCATCAGCCGCGAACGGCGGCAGATCACCCGCACCCCGTCTTTCAACGACAAGGCGCCGGCAACGACAGCTGCCGCAGCCTCCCCGAGGGAGTGGCCAATAACTGCGCCCGGGCGTACCCCGTGTGCCTTCATGGTGGCGGCCAGGGCGACCTGCATGGTGAACAGCGTCGGCTGGATCCGGTCAATACCGGTCACGATCCGGGGTGCCGACATCGCCTCGGTCACCGAGAATCCGGATTCGTGGGCGATCAGCGGCTCCGCCGCGGCGACGGTCGCGGCGAACGCGGGCTCGTTCGCGAGCGGGTCAGCTCCCATCGCCGCCCACTGCGAACCCTGCCCGGAGAACACCCACACCGGACCCCGATCATCGCGCCCGACCGTGACCTGATGCGGAGTGTCAATATCGGCGACCTCGCGCAACGCCTCGGTCAGTTCGGGCAAGGTGCTGGCGATAACGGCGGTTCGGACCGGTCGGTGGGCGCGCCGCCGCGCCAGCGTGTAGCCCAGGTCCGCCAACGCGACGTCCCCCTGTGCGTCCACCCAGTCGGCCAGCCGGCCGGCAGTGCGGCGCAGTTCGTGGGCCGACGTGGACGATAGCGGGAAAAGCAGTGCTGCCGTTGTCGGCGATTCGGCTGAGATATCCTCGGGCGCAGTGGCTTCGGGGGCCTGTTCCAGGACGGCGTGTACGTTGGTTCCCGAGAACCCGTAAGACGACACCGCCGCCCTTCGAGGCCCTTGGCGACCGTTCTCTGCTGGCCACGGTGTATTTGTTTGCGGGACAAAGAGGTTGGTCTCGATCTGAGCGAACTCATCCGGCATCCGGGTGAAATGGAGATTGCGCGGAATGACACCATGCCGGACGGCGAGGACGGCCTTCATCAGCCCAAGCGCTCCGGCGGCCGACTGGGTGTGTCCGAAGTTGGTCTTCACCGATCCGAGCGCGCACGGGCCGTCGACGCCGTACACCTTGGCAAGGCTCGCGTATTCGATAGGGTCACCCGCCGGGGTGCCGGCGCCGTGTGCCTCGACCATGCCTACGCTGCGGGGATCCACCTCCGCCGCGGCCAACGCCGCACGGTAGGCCGCGACCTGTGCAGGCCCCGACGGTGTCACGATATTCACTGTGTGGCCATTCTGATTGGCGGCCGTGCCGCGTATCACAGCGAGGATCCGGTCACCATCGGCGAGCGCGTCGGGTAACCGTTTAAGCAGCATCACGACGCAACCCTCGCCGGCCACGAATCCGTCGGCGGCCACGTCAAACGCATGGCAGCGTCCGGTCGGAGACAACATGCCGATGGCCGAGCCAGAAGCGGCCTTGCGGGGTTCAAGCATCACCGAAGCGCCGCCTGCCAGCGCGATGTCGCTTTCGCCGTCGTGCAGGCTGCGGCAGGCCAGGTGGATAGCCGCGAGGCCAGACGAGCATGCGGTGTCCACCGTCATCGCCGGACCGTGCAGTCCCATGGCGTAGGCGATCCGCCCCGACCCCATGGCGAAGCTGTTACCCAGATATCCGTACGGTCCCTCCAGGACCTGGGCATCGGCATGTACGAACTGGTAGTCGGCATGCATTAATCCCACGAAGACGCCGGTTCGCAAGTCGGCTAGTTTCTCCCGGGTGAAACCGCCGTGCTCCATGGCCTCCCACGAAGTTTCCAGCAGCAAGCGGTGCTGCGGATCCATCGCAGTCGCTTCTTTCTCGCTGATTCCGAAGAACTCGGGATCGAAGTCGGCGACGTTGTCCAGAAACGCGCCCCACTTGCACACCGACCGACCGAGCACGCCCGGCTCGGGGTCGTAGTACTCGTCGGCGTCCCATCGGTCGGGTGGAATCTCGGTGACCAGGTCATCGCCGCGCAGCAACGCGCGCCATAACTGGTCCGGCGATTCGATGCCTCCGGGAAGTCGGCAAGCCATCCCGATGATGGCAATCGGAGTAGCGGGCGTTCTGGTCATAGGGTGCAAAGAATAGGCCGAATCTGAGTGCGGAGAGATAGAAATGGCTATCTTTGAGGCGAAATGACAGACCGCGCCCAGGAAGCGGCAGCAGAGCGGGTGTGCTTCGCGCCTGCGTCGAGATGTAGAACCCCGGCGAGCTCAGCAGTTACTTACTGTCAACACGGAAGTTTCACAAGTATGAAATCAAGGCTTTTGTGCACGTCAGAGGACTTTATGCTTGTTCCACTATTATTCAACACGTGTAGATCATTGAAAGATATGCGAGTACGATTGTTGCCTAATTACGGTATTTTATGAGCGGGTTTCAATTGTAAACATTAGCTATTTGATAGCAACTCTGAAAATTGCCCTGCCCGGTCCAGTCGCAATCATAAGCCCGGTTGCAATCACAATGTCACCATTTTTATAACCCTCTTTTATGTTTCTCCTTCGCGGCGTTATTAGGTGTCACGACTGGCGTAATTATGCGCCCGATTTCCGATTGGCTCTGCGTGCGTCATTTCTGCCGAGGAGTGACGGTGAGCTATACGTCCGGCGCGATGTCGACTGGCTGGACTGGCGCCATTGGGAGCTGCAGGCTCGCGGGATTACGCGAAAGACATTGAGCAACAGCGATATAACCGTGGCCTCAGCACGCCCGCAAGGGTCCACTGGCCGCTCTACGCAGGCGGCCCAGCTCTGCCTCGACTGGCCAGTTACGGGCTCTCTCGTGTGCCAGATATAGGAGCGCCACGGTCGCGCAGACTTCGATACCGAGTTCTGGATCAGATATCCAGATGACGGACGTCTATTCCAACGATACGGCCCGTGATGGCCTGGCTGATCCTTGGGGTTCTGCCCCGCGGACCGCGAACCAGGGCTGCGCGGCGGACGGGCAGAATGCCAATAGCTGGCCGCAGTTCGATGGTGTACCGGTGCCCGATACGCTGATCCCATCTTTGCTTTGCGACCTTGTTCAACCGACTTGTGGCCGGATTCCTCGGGCCAGTCCACGAAGTGCTGACACCTTGACCGAACCCAGTAGAGAAGCCCGCGTTCCTCGTCTCCCGCTGGACGAGGCCAAAGCCGCCGCGGACGAAGCCGGGGTGCCCGACTACATGGCCGAGCTCGCGATCTTTCAGGTGCTGCTGAACCATCCCGCGCTGGCCGGTCGCCTGAACGATCTGCTCGCGCTCATGCTGTGGCACGGAAAACTCGACTCGCGGCTGCGCGAGCTCGCGATCATGCGGATCGGTTGGCTCACCGCCACCGACTACGAATGGACACAGCACTGGCGCGTCGCCCAGGGGCTCGGGGTGAGCGCCGAGGACCTGCTCGCTGTGCGGGATTGGCAGTCCCACAGAGGATTTGGCCCCGTGGAGCGGGCAGTGCTCGCCGCAACGGATGATGTGGTGTGCGACGGCGCGGTGAGCGAGCAGAGCTGGGCGGCATGCCAGCGTGAGCTGGGTGCCGACCAGGCGATGCTCATCGAACTCGTCGCCGCGATCAGCGGGTGGCGCATGATCGCATCGATTCTGCAGAGCTTGCAGGTGCCGCTGGAAGACGGTGTTACGGGCTGGCCGCCGGCTGGCGAACCGCCTAACCCGATCAACCGCCCCAGCAGCGCCTAATCCGGGCGGGTGCCTGCGATTGACACGTCAATCATTAACTCATAGGTTCCGACCATGCGAACACGGGTGGCCGACATGCTCGGCGTGGAGTTCCCGATTTGCGCGTTCAGCCACTGCCGCGACGTGGTGGCTGCGGTGTCCAACGCCGGCGGGTTCGGTGTCCTGGGAGCGGTTGCGCACAGCCCGGAGCGCTTGGACACCGAGCTCACCTGGATCGAGGAGCAGACCGGCGGCAAGCCATACGGCGTCGACCTGCTCTTGCCGCCCAAATATGTCGGGGCTGAGCAGGGTGGGATTGACGCCGCGCGGGCCCGGGAACTGCTACCCGAACAGCACCGCGCGTTTGTCGACGACTTGTTGGCCCGCTACGGGATTTCGGTGCCCGTCGATGAGGAGCGCCTACCGCCCGGTGACTTGAACATCTCGCCCAAGGGTTACCAGCCACTGCTCGACGTCGCATTCGCCCACCGCATCCGGCTGATCGCCAGCGCGCTGGGGCCGGCACCGCCGGACCTGGTCGCCCGCGCTCACGACCGCGACGTGTTGGTCGCCTCGCTGGCCGGCACGACCGAGCACGCGCGGCGACACGCGGCGGCCGGCGTCGACCTGATCGTCGCCCAGGGCACCGAAGCCGGCGGGCACACCGGCCAAGTGTCGACGATGGTGCTGGTCCCCGAGGTCGTCGACGCGGTTGCCCCGGTGCCCGTGCTGGCCGCGGGTGGCATCGCCCGGGGCCGTCAGATCGCCGCGGCGCTGGCGTTGGGCGCCGAAGGCGTGTGGTGTGGTTCGGTGTGGCTGACCACCGAGGAAGCCGAAACGCTGCCCGTCGTCAAGGACAAATTCCTGGCCGCCAGTTCATCGGACACCGTGCGATCGCGGTCGCTGACCGGCAAGCCCGCACGCATGCTGCGCACCGCGTGGACCGATGAGTGGGAGCGGGCCGACAGTCCCGATCCGCTCGGCATGCCCTTGCAGAGCGCATTGATCGGCGACCCCCAAGTCCGCATCAACCGGGCCGCTGCCCAGCCCGATGCCAAAGCTCGCGAGCTGGCCACCTATTTCGTCGGTCAAGTCGTGGGCTCGCTGAACAAGGTGCAGCCGACCGCGTCAGTGGTGCTGGACATGGTCTCCGAGTTCATCGACGCCGTCGGGCGGCTCGAGGAGTTGGTGGAGCGATGAGCGACGAGACCCGGACGCGTCGGCGGCCGGCAGTCAGTGACCACGACAAGATGCGACGGCGCGACGAGATCATGGCTGCGGCCAAAAAAGTGTTCGCGAGCAATGGATTTCACTCAACAACAATCGCAGACGTCGCCAAAGAGGCGAATTTGGCGTACGGCTCGATCTACCAGTACTTCGATTCGAAGGACGAGCTGTTTGACGCGTTGATGTCGGCGGAGGGATATGCGCTACGCACCCACGTCGCGGTGGCGCTGGCCGCTACCGGCGAGCGATCCGATAAGAGCTGGGCGCCACTGCGTGCCGCTGTGCAGGCGACCTTCGAGTTCTTCGAAAAAGACAAGGCGACCGCCAAGCTGCTGCTGCGGGACGCCTACGCGCTGGGCGAACGGTTCGAGACGCACCTCAACAACATCTACGAGTCGTTCATCGACGACATCGACCAGTACATGGCCGTTGCCCAGCAGCGCGGCAAGGTGATCAACGCGCCGCCGCGGATGGTGGCCTACAGCGTGGCGGCGCTGATCGGTCAGCTCGCGCACCGGCGGCTGATCACCGACGACGGCGTCACCGCTGCCGACGTCGCCGATTTCGTCGTCGAGTTCATCGGAAACGGGCTGCGGCCGGGTAAGAGCTCGAAGGTCGAGCCGTGACACGTAACGGGCCCATGTCGGCTAGGCCCACGGTCAGTGAGCCGCGGCGTGACGAGATCATGACGGCGGCCAAGAAAGTGTTCGCCCGCAACGGGTTTGACGGCACGACGATCGCCGACGTCGCCAAAGAGGCTGGTCTGCCTTTTGACATCGTCTACCAGTACTTCGACTCGAAGGACGACTTGTTCGTGGCGTTGATCGCCGCCCAGGAGTACGCCCTGCGCACCCACGTCGCGGTCGCGCTGGCCGGAAGCGGCGCAAGCTATGGATATGCGGAGGCCCCGTTCCGCGCCACACTGCGGGCGATGCTCGAGTACTTCGACGCCGACCGTGCCGCCGCCAAGTTGCTGTTCCGCGACGCCTACACAAAGAACAACCGGTTCAACGAGCGACTCAGCGGCGTCTACGAGCGCTACATCGACGACATCGAATCCTTGGTCGTCGTTGCGCAGCGGCGGGGCGACATGGTGGCTGCCCCGTCCCGGTTGGTGGCCTACACCCTGACCGTGCTGATCGGACAAATTGTGCACCGTCGGCTGACCACCGACGACGGCATCACCGCGGACGAGGCCGCGGACTTCATCGTCTCGCTGGTGATGAAGGGGTTGCGACCCGACTAGGCCCCTGACCGGTTACGGAACAATAACGGCTGGTCAGAGGTAATCGGTGTGGCGAATTGACCCGGGCGCAATGTTCGTGCATCATCGACAGGGTAAGCACCTCGTTAGGTGAGGCGTCTACACGGATACAGGCCACTGACCCCGAACGTCGAGAGACGCCCAGGGTCAGGACAGCTCCTCCCGGCTTAAGGGTTGAGCCCAAGTGGCTTCCGGATTCTTCGGATACGCCGTGTAGTGCCGAAACTCTGACGAGTGGGGTGCGGGTTCCCGATTTTCTCGGGTTCTGTATTCCTGCTTGCGTGCCAATTGTGCGGTAATCCGCACGTGCTGCGACCGCGAGGAGGTGAGGGACGCATGAGTTCCAGTGATAGTCCGGATCGAGATCCGGGCTCCGTTTCGTCCCGAACCGGCCTGCGGCGCGCCGCTTTCAGCTGAGCCTTTCTCGGCCAGTCAGCTGAGCGTTGCCTCATCGGAAGAGCGATCCGTCAAGGATCTGCTCCACGCCGTTTCGGACGGACATCGAATCCCGTTGTGCCCGTTTGACTTTCTGCGTAGGAGGCGATCATGACCGCTGTTCTGTACGACGAAGTAGTAGCGGCGACGTCCGCACCCCGGCTCAGGGTGGTCCCTGACCCGACGCCGACGACACCGCCGACGCCGAAGACCTCCAAGCGGTCTCACCTTCCGCTGACAGGCGCCGACCCGCTGGTCGAGGGCGCTGCTTGGCTGCTCTGTGTTCCGCTGCGGCAGCTCTACGCCGCGCTGTGGCGCGTGGGCGTCCTGGAAGTTGGCGCCTGAGGGGGCGCATTGGTGGCTACGTTGCGACGCTCCCGGTATCTGAAGCGCTGTAAAGCTTCGGTACCGGGAGCGCTTGGTTATTGCTGGGCCGTAATGAAAGCTGACAGTCCCTGTTGATAGGCGGCAAGGCTATGTCGCCAGCCGAGCTGGACCTGCCCGCCACTGTCGACACTGATTTGGGCGCCGACGTGGACGTACGGCGCGGGTGGTAGCAAGGGAACGATGTCGAGAAAATTCACTACGCGGTAACAGCTTTCGATGGCAGCGTTGAACTTCTCGGCGAAGTCGCTCACCCCGACCCGGGGTCCGGCGAACGTGATCAGCCGCGGCTCGATCGTGTTCGGTGGCATGTTCTGGGCGATGTCAGGCGCCGCGAGAACGGCCAGTGCCGCACCAAGACTGTGGCCGGTGACCAAGATCTGATCGCAGCCGGCCACCGCGGCGGCCAGATGGGTGGCGATGTTGTTGCGGACGAGCTGGTAGACGTCCTGAAAGCCGGAGTGCACCTGCCCGAACCCGCTGATCGGACGGTAGTCGTCGGGTATCGCGTCGATATCAGCGACCCACTCGGCCAGGTCGGCTGTACCGCGGAACGACACGAATGCGGTGCGGCTAGCCGGGTTACGGCCCATCAGCCCGAAGATGTTGGTGTTGTTGATCATCGCGGTCACGGCGGGATGCGGGTTTGTCATCGCGGTGAGCATCACGGCGTCCGCCTCGATGAGGCTGGTCTGGCTGTATCCAGCCGGCAGTGTTGCGGTGTTGCCACCCATCACCGTGTAGGCCGCTTGCGCCAAGGGCAGCGCGACGTCGCGTGCAAAGGTTGGGTCGAAAGCCACAGCCGCAGTCTAGGCCGACTTCGGGGTCGCGAGCTCAACCTCTGTCTTGATGCTTGTTGAGCCAGATGTAGGCTAACCGCGAAGACAGTTCC
Organism: uncultured Actinomycetota bacterium; assembly: GCA_963815995.1. Taxonomy (GTDB): domain Bacteria; phylum Actinomycetota; class Actinomycetes; order Mycobacteriales; family Mycobacteriaceae; genus Mycobacterium. The sequence goes on along the minus strand of CAWFIR010000010.1, from coordinate 1,734,724 downwards.
GCACCGCTGACGAGAGCGAACCCGTTTGCGGCAGAGCCGGACTCAGGAGACGTCAAATCGATGCCCGGCACGCACGCTTTGGACCGCGCGATCGCTCTCGAGGTCGTCGACGACGATGTCGTCCGGGGCAGCACTCGGCCTGAGTGGACGAACATGGTCGGACCCTTCGGCGGTGTCACCGCCGCGACCTTATTGCGCGCCATCCAAGTGCATCCCGACTGTCTGGGTGAGCCGGTGGCCTTGACGGTGAATTTCGCCGCGCCGATTGCCGACGGCCACTTCGAGATCTCGCGGCGGGCGCCGCGCACCAACCGCACCAATCAACATTGGATCGTCGAACTCAGTCAGGATGGCGCGGTCAAGACCACGGCCACTGCGATATTCGGGATCCGCCGAGACACCTGGTCAGACACCCAAGCGGTACCACCAGCTGCGCCGCCGCCGGGGCAGATCTCGCGCAGCAGTCGCGAGAACCTACCGGTCTGGACTGATCTGTACGACATGCGTTTTGCCGAAGGCTCGTTCTCCGGTGGGGCCGTGCAGCCTGGCCCGTCCTCCACGACCACACTATGGGTGCGCGACGCCGCGCAGCGCCACGTCGACTTTCCAGCACTGACCGCGATGTCGGACATCTTCTTTCCGCGAGTGTTTTTGCGCCGCGGGGTACTGCCCGCCGGCACCATTTCCATGACCACGTACTTTCACGCCGACAGCGACCATTTGGACGCCCTCGGTGGCGACTACATTTTGGCAACGGCGCGCGCTGACCGCTTCGACCGTGGATTCTTCGACCAGAACGCGCAGCTGTGGAGCGGTGCCGGAGTGCTGTTGGCGACCACTTACCAGATCGTCTACTTCAAGGACTGACCGAAGCTCCGCTGACGCTAATTCCGATGAGTCAGCGGGCCGGGATCGTCCGGCTTGCGGTAAGCCGTAGAATTGCCTGCACGGCGTCGATCCGGCCATCACCGGGGAGCCTTCGGAAGAACAGCCTGCAGTAGCGCTCGGTAGGCCCAGTAGAACCGAACGGGCAGGCCCGTCACAGCCGACAACGAGCGGCCACGCCGACGCGTGGCAAGCGGGGTGGTACCGCGGCGCTTGCGCACCAGCGCGACGTCGTCCCCGTGCCTGAGAGCGGCACATGGAGACGACGCGCAGTGACCGAGAAGACCTATCCGAAGCCGGCTGGCGGTGCACCCGACCTGCCGGCGCTGGAACTCGAGGTCCTCGACTACTGGGCGGCCGACGATACGTTTCAGGCCAGCATCGCCCATCGCGCCGACGCCCCTGAGTACGTGTTCTACGACGGGCCACCGTTCGCCAATGGTCTGCCGCACTACGGGCATCTCCTCACCGGATACGTCAAGGACATCGTCCCGCGGTACCGGACCATGCGCGGATACAAAGTGGAGCGCCGCTTCGGTTGGGACACTCACGGCCTGCCGGCCGAACTCGAGGTCGAGCGTCAGCTCGGCATCAACGACAAATCTCAGATCGACGCGATGGGTATCGCCGCCTTCAACGACGCCTGCCGCGAATCGGTGTTGCGCTACACCGACGAATGGCGGGCCTATGTAACCCGGCAGGCGCGGTGGGTCGACTTCGACAACGATTACAAGACGCTCGACCTGCCTTACATGGAATCGGTGATCTGGGCTTTCAAGCAGCTGTGGGACAAGGGGCTGGCCTACGAGGGCTACCGCGTGCTGCCGTATTGCTGGCGCGATGAGACACCGCTGTCCAACCACGAGCTGCGGATGGACGACGACATCTACCAGAGCAGGCAAGACCCGGCCCTGACGGTCGGATTCGTGGTCCCAGAAGGCGATTTGGTGGGTGCGCACCTCCTGGTGTGGACCACGACGCCCTGGACGCTGCCGTCGAATCAGGCCGTGGCCGTCAACCCCGACGTCACCTACGTGCAGGTGCGCGCCGGCGAGCACCGCGTCGTGCTGGCCGAACCCCGATTGGCAGCCTACGCACGAGAACTCGGCGACGATCCGGAAGTACTGGGCAGCTACCGTGGCAGCGACCTGATCGGCACTCCATATCGGCCGCCGTTCCCGTACTTCATGGAGTCGCCCAACGCTTTTCAGATACTCAGCGCCGACTTCGTGACGACCGATGACGGTACCGGGATCGTACACTTGGCACCGGCCTACGGTGAGGACGACAAGGAGACCGCCGACAAAGCCGGCATCGTGCCGGTGACCCCGGTCGACGCCAAAGGCCGATTCGACGTGACCGTTCCGGATTACCAGGGGCAGCGCGTCTTTGACGCGAATCAGCAGATCATCCGCGACTTGAAGAATCACAGCGGTCCGGCCGCCGCCAACGGTGCGGTGCTGATCCGGCAGGAGACCTACGACCACCCCTATCCGCACTGCTGGCGGTGCCGAAATCCGCTGATCTACCGCGCGGTTTCGTCGTGGTTCATCAAGGTCACCGAGTTCCGGGACCGCATGGTCGAACTCAACCAGCAGATCACTTGGTACCCCGAACACGTCAAAGACGGTCAGTTCGGCAAATGGCTGCAGGGTGCGCGGGACTGGTCGATCTCACGAAATCGCTACTGGGGCACACCCATTCCGGTGTGGGTGTCCGACGACCCGGCCTTTCCGCGGATCGACGTCTACGGCAGCCTCGATGAGCTGGAGCGTGACTTCGGCACCCGGCCCGACAACCTGCACAGGCCCTATATCGATGAGCTCACCCGGCCCAACCCCGACGACCCGAGTGGGCGCTCGACGATGCGCCGTATCCCGGATGTGTTCGACGTGTGGTTCGACTCCGGCTCAATGCCCTACGCCCAGGTGCACTATCCGTTCGATAACCGGGACTGGTTCGACACCCACTACCCCGGCGACTTCATCGTCGAATACATCGGGCAGACCCGCGGCTGGTTCTACACGCTGCACGTGCTGGCCACCGCCCTGTTCGACCGGCCGGCATTCAAAACCTGTGTGGCGCACGGGATCGTGCTGGGCAGCGACGGCCAGAAGATGAGCAAATCGCTGCGCAACTATCCCGACGTCAGCGAGGTGTTCGACCGCGACGGCTCCGATGCCATGCGCTGGTTCCTGATGGCCTCGCCGATCCTGCGCGGCGGCAACCTGATCGTCACCGAACAGGGCATTCGCGACGGCGTGCGCCAGGTGCTGCTGCCATTCTGGAACGCCTACAGCTTCCTGGCCCTCTACGCGCCGAAAGTCGGCACCTGGCGGGCCGATTCGGCACACGTCCTGGACCGCTACATCCTGGCCAAGCTGGCGGTGCTGCGCGACGACCTGACCGCGGCGATGGATGGCTGCGACATCTCGGGCGCATGCGAGCAGTTGCGTCAGTTCACCGAGGCGCTGACGAACTGGTATGTGCGACGGTCACGTTCGCGGTTCTGGGAGGAAGACCCCGACGCGATCGACACGTTGCACACCGCGCTCGAAGTGACCGCGAGGCTAGCGGCGCCGCTGCTGCCGATGACCACCGAGATCATCTGGCGGGGGATAACCGGGGAGCGCTCTGTGCACCTGTCCGACTGGCCGGCCGCCGACCTGCTGCCGGTAGACCCCGAGTTGGTCGCCGCGATGGACCAGGTGCGCGAGGTGTGCTCGGTGGCGTCCTCACTGCGCAAGGCGAAGAAGCTGCGGGTACGGCTGCCGCTGCCGAAACTGACTGTGGCGGTGGAGAACCCGCAGCGATTGGCGCCGTTCACCGATCTGATCGCCGACGAGCTCAACGTCAAAGCGGTCGAGCTGACCGAAGACATCGCCGGCTATGGCCGTTTCGAGCTCACCGTCAACGCCCGGGTCGCCGGTCCGCGGCTGGGCAAGGATGTGCAGTCCGCGATCAAGGCGGTCAAGGCCGGTGAGGGCGTCGTCAACGCCGACGGCACATTGACCGCCGGTCCGGCGGTGCTGCAACCCGAGGAGTACAGCTCGCGGCTGGTTGCCGCCGATCCCGAGTACACCGCGCCGTTGCCCGGCGGGGCCGGGCTGGTGGTACTGGACGCCACGGTCACCCCGGAGCTCGAGGCCGAGGGCTGGGCCAAGGACCGCATCCGTGAATTGCAGGAGCTGCGCAAGTCAGCCGGGCTCGATGTTTCCGACCGGATCAGCGTGGTGATGTCGGTGCCGGCGCAGCGCGCCGACTGGGCGAGCACTCATCGGGATCTGATCGCCGGCGAAATCCTGGCCACCAGCTTCGAATTCGGCGATCCGACCGATGGCACTGCGGAAATCGGTGACGGTGTGCGGGTATCGATCGCGAAGGCGTGAACTCAGTTCGAGGCCGCCGCTGTCACCCCGCTCGTCAAGGTGCGTTCCACACGCACTGCGCCGACGAGTTGTTCACCGGGTGTGAGGCCACGACTTTGCCCTGGTAGCTGATCTCGCAGCCTACTTTCGCGTCGCCTTTGCCGCTCACCACGATTTGGTATACGTGCCCGGGACTGGCTGTCATGACCTCGGTACGGGTAAAGGGAAGTGCTTCGGCGTTCAGGGTCTGGGTGGTCTTTCCGTCGTCGATGACGATGTTGTAGGTCTCGCCGTGTCCGGTGGCCTGCCACACCATCTCCGACTGCTGGGCAGGCGGTTGGGCGGGCTGCTGCTGCGCCAGGTGTGACGATGCTGCGGCGTTCTCGGCGGCCACGTCGTCGCGGATGTTCGGTGTCACGCAGACAGCGTCGCCGTTGAAAGCGTTGCGCCATACGTAGCCCTGTTTGCAACTGTTCGAGCCGTACGCGCCGTTGGGATCGCGCAAGCCCGGGGCAGCGGTGTTCTCCTGCTGCGTGCGGGTACGCACGTCCGGTGTCACACAGACGTGGTCGGACGGGATCGCTTCGCGCCAGACGTATCCCTGAGCACAGGTATCCGGTCCGTACGGCTGCGGGTCGGCGGCGACCTCGGCCTGGGAAGACAGGCTGAGAGCCGCCAGCAAAACTGCCGCGGCCCCGCCATATGCGAGACCGCGTGCCTGGTCACCTAGCATGTTCCACGTCCTGTCTATGGGGTTGCACCTGTCGACTAGCAACGGGTCACGTTGACCCGTGCGGGCTCACAATATAGTCGGAAATCAATCGCCGAATCAGGGATTTCCCTACATTTTGGGCATTTGAGAAGCTGGTAGCCGTGGATTCCCGCTGGGTGCTGCACCTCGATATGGACGCGTTCTTCGCGTCGGTCGAGCAACTCACCCGGCCCACACTGCAGGGTCGGCCGGTACTGGTCGGCGGGCTGGGCGGACGCGGCGTGGTGGCCGGCGCCAGCTACGAGTCGCGGGTATTCGGGGCCCGGTCGGCCATGCCGATGCACCAGGCCCGCCGGTTGATCGGTGTGACCGCGGTCGTGCTGCCGCCGCGCGGCGCGGTGTACGGCGTCGCCAGCCGCCGGGTGTTCGACACCGTGCGCACCGTGGTGCCCGTCGTCGAGCAGCTCTCCTTCGACGAGGCGTTCGGCGAGCCGCCGGAATTGATCAGCGCATCCGAGACCGAGGTCGAAGAGTTCTGCGCGCGGTTGCGCCGACGGGTGCGCGACGAGACCGGCCTGATCGCCTCCGTCGGCGCCGGTTCGGGAAAGCAGATCGCCAAGATCGCGTCCGGTCTGGCCAAACCCGATGGCGTCCAAGTCATCCGGCGTGCTGATGAGAAGCGGCTACTGGACGGCCTCGCGGTGCGCAAGCTGTGGGGGATCGGACCGGTGGCCGAGGAGAAGCTGCATCGGCTGGGCATCGATACGATCGGGCAGCTGGCTGCGCTGAGCGACGCCGAGGCGGCCAACATCCTGGGCGCGACGATCGGGCCCGCGTTGCACCGGCTGGCGCGTGGAATCGACGACCGCCCGGTGGCCGAACGCGCTGTGGCCAAACAGATCAGCGCCGAATCCACCTTCGCCACCGATTTGACCACGCTCGACGAATTACGCGAGGCGATCGCCCCGATCGCCGAACATGCCCACCAACGACTCTGTCGCGACGGCCGCGGCGCCCGGACCGTCACCGTCAAGTTGAAGAAATCGGATATGAGTACCCTCACCCGCTCGGCAACCCTGCCGTATGCGACCGCCGACGCAGCCGCCCTGGCCGCAATGGCCCGGCGACTGTTGCTCGATCCGCGCCAGATCGGGCCGATTCGCCTACTGGGCGTGGGCTTTTCGGGCCTGAGCAATGTGCGCCAGGACTCGTTGTTCCCAGACTTGGAGCTGGCGATATTGGATACCGTGAGGGAGTCGACACCTTGCACGCCGAGCGGGACGCGGTCGCGCCGACGACGACAGACACCGAGTGGCGGGTGGGAGATGATGTCGCGCACCGCGAGCTGGGGCACGGCTGGGTACAGGGCGCCGGCCACGGCGTGGTCACCGTGCGGTTCGAAACCCGCGGCTCGGGGCCGGGCCAGGCACGAACATTCGCCGCCGACACCGACGACATCACCCGGGCGAATCCGATCGACAGCCTCGACTGGCCCGACTACCTTGCGGCCGTCGCCGAAACCTCGTCAGCCCAGGCGGCCGATGACGTCGCGCAGGGGTAGCCGCGCCGCCAACGCGGCCATGGTCAGCACCCTCGTCTGACTCGGCGGCAGCGACACCATCACCGCTCCGGCATCGACCAGGTCGTGGCCCGGGCCGTATCCGGGGCTGACCCGTCCGCCGGTGACCCGGGTTGACACCGCGATCACCACACCGTCGTGGCAGTGCCGTCGCACCCCGTCGATCACCGCGTCGGGGGCGTTACCGGAACCGAGCGCTTCCAGCACGATGCCACCCGCACCCGCCGCCGCGCACGCGTCCATCGCCATCGCGTCAGCTCCCGGATATGCCGCGACGATGTCGACTCGCGGTGCTTCTGCCGCGCTGAGTTCGCCGAGGAAGGGACGAGTCTTGGTCCGCGTCATCGTCACCCCGCCGTTGACGCTGCCGAGCAGCTCGCCCGCGAACGCGTGCGCGATCGCCACCTTGTGCAGGCCGGACGGCTGCAGTATCCGCCCGGCGAACGACACCAGCACCCCGAGATCGCGGGCACCGAGATCCGATGCCACCGTCACCGCGTCGCGCAGATTCACCGGGCCGTCCGCGTCCGGCGCGTCGGCGCTGCGCATGGCGCCGGTGATCACCAGCGGGACCGAGCCGCCGTAGGTGAGATCCAGCCACAGCGCCGTCTCCTCGAGGGTGTCGGTGCCGTGCATCAAGACCACACCTTCGGCGCCGCCGCTGGCCGCCCTGCGCGCCGCCGCACCGATCACGTCCCAGTCGGACGGGATCAACTGCGAACTGTCCTTGGCCATCACGTCGACGACATCGACGTCGAGGCCGGCGGCCAACTCCGCGCCACCGCGCGTCGGCCGCCACACTCCGTCGGCTGCGGCGGTACTGGAGATCGTCCCGCCGGTCGCGATGACCGTCACTCGGCTCACACGGAGATCATCCCGCATCGGCCGGCCGCGCCCGGGCGCGGCGGCTCTCCGTCGCACCTCTAGTGGATGATGTAGGCGTGACGGACCAACCAACGGGCTCGGCGGAGCCGGTGACCGAGGCCGATACGGCCGGAGAAGCCGAGGCGCCGCAGACCCCGCGGAGGCGGCAGCCGCTGCTGTTGTCGATCGCGGCGGTCGTGCTCGCCCTGGATATCGTCACCAAGGTGCTGGCGGTCAGGCTGCTTACACCCGGCCAGCCCGTGCCGATCATCGGCGACACCGTGACCTGGACCTTAGTTCGCAACTCCGGGGCCGCGTTCTCCATGGCCACCGGCTACACCTGGATGCTGACGCTGATCGCGAGCGCCGTCGTGGTCGGGATTTTCTGGATGGGACGCCGGTTGGTGTCGCCGTACTGGGCTGTCGGCCTCGGGATGATCCTGGGCGGCGCGATGGGCAACCTGGTCGACCGGTTCTTCCGCTCACCGGGGCCGCTGCGCGGGCACGTCGTGGACTTCCTGTCGATCGGCTGGTGGCCGGTGTTCAACGTCGCCGACCCGTCGGTGGTTGGCGGAGCAATCCTTCTGGTCGCACTGTCGGCGCTCGGATTCGATTTCGACACCGTCGGCCGCCGCAAGCGCCGACGACGATGCAGTGGGGCCCCAGCTGCGGATGAGCCCGCCGAAGACGTCGACGAGAGTCAATGACCGATCGCTCGATGCCGGTGCCCGAGGGCCTCGCGGGTATGCGCGTCGACGCCGGGGTGGCGCGGCTGCTCGGGGTGTCGCGCACGGCGGCCGCGGCGCTGGCCGAAGACGGTGGAGTCGAGCTGGACGGGGTGCCGGCGGGCAAGTCGGATCACCTGACCGCGGGGGCGTGGCTTCAGGTTCGGCTGCCCGAGCCGCGCGCGCCGCTGGAGAACACGCCCGTCGAGATCGAGGGCATGACGATCCTGTACTCCGACGACGACATCGTCGCCGTCGACAAGCCCGCCGGGGTTGCGGCGCACGCATCGGTGGGCTGGACCGGGCCGACCGTGCTCGGCGGGCTGGCCGCGGCCGGCTACCGGATCACCACCTCCGGGGTGCACGAGCGACAGGGCATCGTGCATCGGCTGGACGTCGGTACTTCCGGAGTCATGGTCGTTGCGATCTCCGAGCGGGCTTACACGCTGCTCAAGCGGGCATTCAAGCAGCGCACCGTCGACAAGCGTTATCACGCTCTGGTGCAAGGACATCCGGATCCGTCCAGCGGCACCATCGACGCACCGATTGGCCGTCATCGTGGCCACGACTGGAAATTCGCCGTCACCTCCGACGGTAGGCACAGCCTGACCCACTACGACACCGTCGAAGCGTTCGTCGCCGCAAGCTTGCTCGACGTACACCTGGAAACCGGCCGCACACACCAGATTCGGGTGCACTTCGCGGCGCTGCACCATCCCTGCTGCGGCGACCTTACCTACGGCGCCAACCCGAAACTCGCGAAAAAGCTTGGGCTGGAACGTCAATGGCTGCATGCCAGGTCGCTGTCGTTTACCCATCCTGGCGACGGGCGGCAGATGGAGATCGTCAGCCCTTATCCGCAGGATTTGCAGCACGCGCTGGACGTGTTGCGGGCCGACGGCTAGTTTCGGCCTCGGCGCGGATACCTCTTCGCCTCGTCGACCCATTCTCTTTCGATCCGGCCGATCTCCAGCGACAGCAGCGCCACAGTGGGGTTGTCGCAGTTGACGTCAAGAGCGGTGCGGTATTTGGCGGCTTCGCCAGTGCTGGGCAAGTGCGGCCGCAGCCCTTCGAACCACTCGTCGCCGACGGCGTTGGGCGGGTCGTGGTCGCGAGGTCCGGCAGCCCATTGGCGATAGGTGTCGCGGGCATTCGCCAAGCCGGCTCGCCAGCATTGGACCGAGTCGTGCCGCTGTGAGTGCAGATTGGACATCATCTGGTGTTTCTGCTCCGAGCTTGCCGCTAGCCGCGGCAACCAGGTATCGCCCATCAATCGCACGACCCCCATGACGCCCGCGGTCGACGCACCCGCCACCAAACCCATCAGGCCCATTCCCGCCATGCTCATAGGCGAATCGTTGCATCCGCGCGCGGTGATCGCTACGGCTTGCGAGCCTCGACCAGCAATCGGGTCGAATGCGCGACGAACGGGCCGTCGGACTCGATCTGCTCATGCATCTGGCGCAGCCGTTCGTGATAGCGCTCGACGCTGAAATCCGGCACCGTCCAGATCACCTTGCGCAGGAAGTAGATCACCGCGCCGATATCGAAGAACTCCGCCCGAAGCCGCTCCATGCGCATCTGGATCACCTGCAGACCGGCGGCTTGAGCCTGCGTGGTCTGGGTATCCGGTTGCAGCTCGGCCCATTTGTGTGGCTGCGGTCCGAGGAAATATTCGTACAGCTCCGACATCGTCGCGGGTCCGATCTGCTGCGCCAGGTAGCCGCCGCCGGGCCGGAGCACACGGGCGATCTCGTGCCAGCGCACCGCCGTCGCGTGCCGGCTGGTCACCAGGTCGAATGCCTCGTCGGCGAACGGCAGGTACGTGTCGTCGCGGGTTGCCACCACCACGACGCCGCGCGGGTGCAGCAGCTTGGTGGCCAGCGCCGCGTTCGGTGGCCATGACTCCGTGGCGACCATCGTCGGCGGGAATGTCTCCGCTCCGGACAGCACCTCACCGCCGCCGGTATCGATGTCCAGGGCGGCCGACACCGTCGCCAACCGCTGACTCATCAGTCGCTGGTAGCCCCATGATGGCCGTTCCTCGGTGGCGCGGCCGTCCAGCCAGGAGAAGTCCCAGCCGTCGACCGGCGCTGCGGCGGCTTCGGACACCAACTCATCGAACGACCGGCTCATCCCTGCATTGTCGCCGACGCCGGTCGATCAGATCCCGGCGGTCGCGTGGTCCGATGCGATGTCGGCGGCCAGCGGGGCAATGGCGCCGATGATGTCGTCGATCGTCGCCGCAGGCACTCCGGCGGCGGCCAACGAATCCGTCAGATGCCCTGCCACCAGGGCGAAGTGGGACATCATGATGCCGCGGCCTTGATGGACCTGCTTCATCGGCGCGCCCGTGTAGGGTTCCGGGCCGCCGAGTGCGGCAGCGAAGAACTCGACCTGCTTACCCTTCAACCGGTTCATGTTCGAGCCGGCAAAAAAGCCGGACAGCTGATCGTCGGCGAGAACCCGGGTGTAGAAGTCCTCTACGACGATTTCGATCGCCTCGTACCCGCCGATCGCGTCGTGGATGCTGGTCGGCTCGGCCGGAGGAATTGCCTTGCGGCGACGTAAATGTGAAAGCATTCCCATGACCAAAATCTCATCATCGGGCCATTGCCCGACCGTTAGGCCGCCATCACCTGTCGATTACCTGTGGTAACCACTCGATTGCGGTGCATAACGGGGACTTCGCAACGGCGCGGCAAGCTTGGTGAGCAATCGAACACCCCCACGATTTGCAAGTAACAATTCCTTCGGCGAGGCTGGATGTACTCGTTAATACCCAGTGCCACCTGCGTACTTCTGCCGGCTCACATTGCCCCCCGGCCAGGTGTGAGGGCGAATTCATCGCGGTGACATCGCGGGCATCGGGGGAGCAACATCACGCTCATAGGTTCTTGAGACAACACGGCGAACGGATCAGGGGAAGTGGCGAAGCGATCGGACGAGGCGACGGCATGACCGAGCCGGATGCTGCGTCGCTGACGGGGTTCACAGTGGCTATCACCGCGTCACGGCGGGTGGATGAGTTCAGCACGATGCTGCGCCGTCGCGGCGCTGACATTGTGGCGGCCGCAGCCATGAACATGGTCCCGCTCGCCGACGACGTGCGACTGCGCGCCGCAACCGAAGACGTGATCGATGCGCCGCCGGACGTCCTCATCGCGACGACCGGAATCGGATTTCGCGGTTGGGTCGAGGCCGCCGAAGGCTGGGGAATGGCAGAGGCGCTGTTGGCGGCGCTGGGCAAGGCGCGAGTGATCTCGCGGGGACCCAAAGCGACTGGCGCTCTGCGGGCGGCCGGTCTGCGCGAAGAGTGGTCACCGGTCTCGGAGTCCTCGGAAGAGGTGCTCGCCCACCTGGCCGTTGACGACCTCAAGGGCAAACGTGTTGCGGTGCAACTGCACGGCGCCACTGACGACTGGGACCCGGTGCCAGGGTTCATCGACACGCTGGTCGAACGCGGCGCCACTGTGGTGGGGGTGCCGGTTTACCGGTGGGAGCCGCCGGAACACCTCGGCGCGCTGGACGGCCTGATCGAAAAGGTCGCACTCGGCGGCGTGGACGCCGTCACGTTCACATCCGCGCCTGCGGTGGCGTCGTTCTTGATGCGGGCCGATGAGCTGCGGCTCACGGAAGCCATACGGCGGGCGATGAATTCGACGGTGACGACATTCTGCGTAGGTCCCGTCACCGCCCGGCCGTTGAGCAACGCCGGTGTGAAATCGGTACAACCCGAACGGATGCGGCTCGGTGCTCTGGCGCGTGCGGTCGCTGACGAGTTGCCACTCCGGCAGCCAGATCTGGTGGTAGCGGGGCACACCTTGGGCGTGCGGGCTACCTGCGCCGTCGTCGACGGCGTCGTGCGAGATCTGTCACCCAATTCGCTGGTTCTGTTGAAGCTGCTGGCGTCGGCTCCCGGGGCGGTGGTGTCGCGTGACGTGATGCTGGAAGCGCTCGGCGGCGACGATCCACATGTCGTCGAGGCCGCGGTGGCGCGCTTACGGTCAGCTATCGGGGCCAAGGAGCTGATCGCCACCGCGGTCAAACGTGGCTACCGGCTGGCGGTGGACTTTATGCCCGACGACACCGGGGTGCCGCGATGACCACGCTTCTGGTGGCCCACGGGACCCGAAACCCCATGGGCGTCAGGATGATCGGCGATCTGGCGGTGGCCGTGGCCGGTGTTCTGGACGAACCGGTGCGGGTGGGATTCGTCGACGTCCTGGGCCCGACGCCCGCGGAAGTGTTGCGGACCTTGTCCGATGAGCCGATCGTTCTCATGCCGGCGCTGCTGTCCAGCGGGCACCACGTCCGCGTCGACGTGCCGCGATACGTTGCCGAGTCGGAGCATCGGCGCGTCACCGTCACTCGCCCGCTCGGGCCGTCGCCGGAGTTGGCCCGCGCGATGCTGTGCAGGTTGCTCGACGCCGGCTGGCGTCGTGACGATCATGTGGTGCTGGCGGCCGCTGGTACCCGCGACCCGCGGGCACGCGGGGAGTTGCGGTTCACGGCTGCGTCGCTGTCCGCGCTGGTCGGACACCGAGTATCCATCGCGTTCGCCGCGCCCTGCCCCGACGGGTCGGGCTATCCGTCGGTGCGCGACGCCGTGGCGAACGCCCGCAAGTCCGGTGCCCGCCGGGTGGCATTGGCGTCATATCTGTTGGCAGACGGCTTGTTTCAGAGCCGTCTGCACTTGGCGGGTGCCGACGTGGTGGGCTCGCCGCTGGGTCTGCATCCCGCGGTGATCCGGCTCGCCTGCCGCCGCCGACGGGAAGCCGAACTGGCCGACGCGCCGGGCTTTTCTGCGCGCCGGGCCAGCTGACGGTCAGGCGGACAGGCCGGCGCGACGGTAGCCGAACCGGATGTCGGGAGAGTTGGCGACCCACACTGTCCCGTCCACGCCGACCCGGGTGGCGTAGACCGGAATCGACACCCCCTCGGCGTCTAGGCACCGGCCATCCAGGAGGCTGAAAGCCTGTTTCTTCAGCGGCGATTGGACGACAGGCACCCCGCCGCGATCGCCGACAATACCGCGCGACAGCACCGCGGCCCGGCCGATCGGGTCGATATTCCCGACTGCACGAATACTGTTGTCGGCCAACAAGAACAACGCGACTTGTGCGTTGTCCGGCAACAGCACAGCCACGCCCCGCATCGGTTGTAGGCGGTCGGCCGGGCAGGCGGCGGTCCAATCATGACGCCAGCGACCCAGATCGAATGACTTTGCCATGTCAGCGGCTCCTCACAGTGGGCGTGCCGATCAAGACCGGGATCTTGCGCCCGTTCTTTTCGGTGAATTCGACGGTTGGGTCGGGCGCGCCGGGCGCATTGACGAATGACACGAACCGGGCCAGCTTGTCGGGGTCGTCGAGGACAGCTTTCCATTCGCAGACGTAGCCATCCACATGGCGTTCCATCGCTGCCTCGAAATCGGCTGCCAGGCCTAGGGAGTCGTCGATGACCACCTCGCGCAGATGGTCGAGCCCGCCGTCGAGTTCGTCGAGCCACGGCGCGGTGCGTTGCAGCCGGCCGGCGGTGCGGATGTAGTACATGAGGAATCGATCGATGTAGTGCACCAGGGTGTCACTGTCGAGGTCGGAGGCAAGGAGCTGAGCGTGTTTGGGCGTCATGCCGCCATTGCCGCCGACGTACAGATTCCAGCCCGACTCGGTGGCGATCACGCCCACATCTTTTCCGCGGGCCTCGGCGCATTCGCGGGCGCATCCCGACACGGCCATCTTGATCTTGTGCGGCGCTCGCAGCCCGCGGTAACGCAACTCGAGATCGATCGCCATCTGGACGGAATCCTGCTGACCGTAGCGGCACCAGTCGGTGCCGACACAACTCTTAACCGTGCGCAACGACTTACCGTAGGCGTGCCCGGATTCCATGCCGCCCTCGACGAGGCGTAGCCAGATTTGGGGTAGCTGGTCGACGGTTGCGCCGAACATGTCGATGCGCTGGCCGCCGGTGATCTTGGTATACAGCCCGAAGTCGCGGGCAATCTCACCGATGAGGATCAACTGCTCAGGTGTGATGTCACCGCCGGGTACCCGCGGAACGACCGAATAGGTTCCGTTGCGTTGAAGGTTGGCCAGAAAGTGGTCGTTGGTGTCCTGCAACGACGCCTGCTCACCGTCGAGGATGTGCTCGGAGCTGGTGGAGGCAAGGATCGACGCCACCACCGGCTTGCAGATGTCGCAGCCCGTGCCGGTGCCGTAACGCTCGATCAGACCGGTAAAGGTTCGGACACCGCTGGCCTGCACGATCTCGAACAGCTCGGTCCGCGACTGGGAAAAGTGCTCGCACAACGCTTTCGAGACTTCGACGCCTTCGGCGGTGAGCAACTGTGACAACAGCGGCACACATGATCCGCATGAGGTGCCTGCGGCGGTGCAGCCCTTGAGGTCGGCCACCGTGCACGCGCCCTCGGCGATGGCCGAGCACAGAGCCGCCTTGTTGACGTTGTTGCACGAGCAGATCTGTGCCTCGCCGGGCAGCGCGCCCACGCCGATCGCGGGCCCGTCGCCGCTGCCGGCCGGCGCGATCAGCGCGACCGGGTCGCCGGGCAGCTGCGAGCCGACCAGCGGCCGCAGCACGCCGTAACTGGATGCATCGCCGACCAGGACGCCGCCGAGCAGGGTCTGCGCGTCGTCGGAGAGCACCAGCTTGGCGTAGGTGCCGCCGATCGGGTCGGACACCACGACCTCCAGCGCGCCCGGCGTGGCGGCCAGCGCGTCGCCGAAGCTGGCGACGTCGACGCCGAGCAGCTTGAGCTTCGTGGACAGGTCAGCGCCGGGGAACTCCGCGTCGCCGCCGAGCAGCCGGTCGGCGACGACTTCGGCGGTCGTGTACCCGGGCCCGACCAGGCCGTAGCAGCGGCCCTCGATCGCGGCGACCTCTCCGATCGCATAGATATCGGAATCGGTCGTCGCACAGCTTAAGTCGCACATCACTCCACCGCGCTCGGCGACGTCGAGGCCGGCCGACTTGGCCAACTCGTCACGTGGGCGAACCCCGGCCGAGAACACCAGAAGCGCCGCGTCGATCACCTCGTCGTTGCTCAGCGTCACGCGCAGCCGATTGGCGCCCTCGTCGATCTGCTCGATGGCAGAGGTGCCCGCGCCGACCGTGACGCCGATGCCCAGCTCGCGCACCGAACGCAACAAGTGCTCGCCGCCGGCCTGGTCGACCTGTAGCGGCATCAGGCGGGGCGCGAATTCGACCACGTGCGGCCGTATCCCGAGCAGCCGCAACGCGTTGGCGGCCTCCAGGCCGAGCAGCCCCCCACCGACGACAATGCCGACGGCCTCAGGGTCGCAGGCCAGTGCCGCCTCGGCGTCGGTGCGGATCGCATCCAGATCGTCCAATGTCCGATAGACGTGGCAGCCGGCCGAGTCCTTGCCGGGTACCGGCGGGACGAATGGGTAAGAGCCGGTGGCCAAAACCAGTGCGTCATAGTCTAGTTGCGAGCCGTCGGCAACGACGAGGCGCTTGCCGCTCCGGTCGATCGCGATGACCGCATTGCCGAGGCGAAGCTCTACGAGGTGGTCGCCGCCGTAGTCGTTGCCGGTGAGTGCGAGTAGGGAACGGTCCCAGGCGCCCACGTAGGACGACAGGCCGACCCGGTCGTAGGCGGCGTCGGCCTCCTCGCCGAACACCACGATCCGCCAGGCGCCGTCGCTGTCGCGCGCCCGCAGGGCCTCGACGAATCGGTGCCCCACCATGCCGTGCCCGATCACCGCCACTGTGCGTTGACGCACTACTGCGCTCCTTCCGTCGGCGAGATCGACGCTAGAAGTTCCGTATTGCGACGGCGTCGCGCACGGTTGCCGCGTCGTCACGCCTTTCTCACGTCGCAGGGGGTGTACGCGTGAGGGGCTAGCAGAGCCGCTCGACCAGCGCTCCGTCCGCAGATTCAGGCGGGATCAGAGCCAGCCCGCGCCGGCCGACCATCGCCGCGAGATGCGATGTCGCGGCGTGCTTCGGGGCCACCCATGCGCCGGCGCCGTCGGGTTCGACGGGAACCACTCGCCACCGATCCGTTCGGGGCACGCCGCGCACGGAGATCAACTCGACGGCGGCGGCCTCGGCGTCGGTCAAGGCATCGACGACCGCGGGGCCCAGCAATGCCACGCCTGCGACCGCGGCGAGCGGATTGCCGCCGACCCCGAGCAGCACCCGGGCGTGAGCGCCGGGCAGTGTCGCGAGCAGAACCGAGCCGCCCGGCCGCATGGCGACCCCGTCGACGACGACAACACCGCCGGCTCGGGCGATCGCTGCGCGCAGGTGATCGGCGACCCCGCGGCCGGTGGCGCCGATGATGACCACCAGGTCCGCGTCACCGGTCAGCGCGGACTGGAACGCGGCGGGATCATCGGGCAGATGCGCCCCGGTGTCGGCGACGGCGCCCAAGCTCCGTAACTGGGCGGCGACCGGCCCAGCGGCTGTCTCGGGCAGAAGTGGTTTCGCCGGATCGTGAACTGTTGCACCGGAGGCAATTTCGTCACCCGTGCTATGGACTGCGACCCTGACCGGCCCGCGCACCACGAGCCGCTCGACGCCGGCCGAGCGGGCCAGCGATGCCAAGGCTTCGTCCACCCTCGTGCCGGTCGAGGCGAGGACTGCGCCGGCAGTCCACTCGTTTCCAGAGCGACGGGTGTCGTCACGGGCCGCAGGCCCGTAAGCGCACTGGTACAGCAGATCTCCGGTCGCGTCGACCTCCTCGTCACGGATCACCCGTTGCGCGCCCTCGGGCAGACGAGCTCCGGTGGCGATGCGACGAGCCTGCCCGTCGACCAACGCGCGGCTGTGCATTCCGGCCGCGATGGCGTCGTCCTGTGGGATCCACGGACCGGGACCCGCGACTGCCCAGCCGTCCATCGCGGACGCATCGAATGGCGGGAACGGTGTTGTGGCCGTGAGGGGTTCGGCGAGCACCGCGCCTACGGCGTCCTCGAGGCCGCACTCGACCACGGGTAACGGCGCGATCGCCTCGCGCACCAGGCCACGGACGGCGTCGGGTGCGCGTTCGGCGCGGGCCTGTGCCGCGGCGAGTTGCCCGGGGGTGTCGACGTCGTCGACATCGGCGATCTGACAGGTCACCGCGTTGCCCGGCAGCAGGTCCCGCATCCGCGACGGATAGGCGGTGAGCGCAGCCGCCAACGCCGCCGAATCCCATACCGCAGTGAGGTATTGGCGATGGCCGTCGTCGTCGGCGGCGAGAGCGACCGGCGCGTCGCCGCGGGCCGTTGCCAGGGCAGTGACGGCGGTCGGCGTAATTCGCGGCAGGTCAGCGGGCAGCACCACGACGTCGGCCGGACCATTGGGCAGCGCGGCGAAGCCGGCGGCGAGCGCGGCGACCGGACCGCGCCCGGGCGGGTCTTCGCACACCACGGTCACCCCGGCCGGCACATCGCGCGGCGGGCCCACCACGACGACGGTGTCGGCGTCTGCCACTGCGGCCAAGGCAATGTCGAGCAACCGCCGCCCGCCGACCCGCTGCTCGGGCTTGTCAGCGCCCAGCCGTGTCGAGGCGCCTCCGGCAAGGACGATGGCCCGCAGCGGCCGGCGGCTCGCGGCGTTCGGGGCGAGGCGGTTGGCGGCTGCGGTGGTGCTCAATAGACGTCCCGCAGGTAGCGCCGCTCGGCCGACATCGCCTGTAGATAGGTCGCGGCGCTTTTCGGGCTGCGACCGCTCTGCTGAGCGATGATGCCGCGCAGCGTCTCGTCAACGTCGCGGGCCATCCGCGCGGCGTCGCCGCAGACGTACACGTATGCGCCGTCGGCGATCCACTTCCACAGATCGGTGGCATGCTCCTGCATCCGGTCCTGGACGTAGAGCTTGTTTGCACCGTCGCGGGAGAACGCGGTGTCGATCCGGGTCAACACACCAGACCGGGCGAAGGCGTCCAGCTCATCGCGGTAATAATACTCGGTGGCTTCGTGCCGCTCGCCGAAGAACAGCCAGTTGGCGCCGGTATGACGCCGAGCGGCCCGGTCGTGCAGGAATCCGCGGAATGGCGCGATCCCGGTGCCGGGCCCGATCATGATCGTCCGTGCATCTGGGTCTTGGGGTGGACGAAAATGCTTGGCGCGCTGGATGAAAATATCGACCTCGGCGCCGAGTTCGAGGCTGGCGAGATGGCCGGAGCACACGCCCTGCCGCGCGGTGCCGGCCGACGACTCGAAGCGAACGACTCCGGGGGTGATGTGCACCTGGGTCGGATCCTCGAGCGGGCTCGACGAGATCGAGTACAGCCGCGGCGCCAACGGTCGCAGCACGGCCAGCCACTCGTCGAGGCCGGCTTTGACCGGGTGACTGCTCAACAGGTCCAGAGTTTGGCGCCCCCAAGCCCATTCGGCGAAGCGGGGGGAGTGGTCGATCGCGGCCTGTAAATCGTCGGCCGGATGCCGTTCGTGCACGAACCGCAGCAGGTCCGGCGTGATGCGGGTGATGTCCATGCGCCTGCGCAGCGCATCGGCGAGGGGCATCGTCTGCGTGCCGACCGCGATCTCAACGGAGCCGTCCAGGCCGCTGAGTTCGAGGAACTCGGCCACGCATTCGGGCGCGTTGTAGGGCCACACACCGAGCGCATCGCCCGCGTCGTACTCCAGCGTCCCCGGTGGCAGGTGAAATCCGATGCAGCGGACGTCCTTGTCGGACCCCGCCCCGCACAGCGCGACGTTGCTGGAGATCGTGGTCCGAAGCGGGCTGGCTCGCGAATAGGACTGTTGCGCAGATGGTTTCGATACAACCGGCTCAGGATCGCGGTCGCTCAGCGCCGCGGTGACCCGACTGGTCCAGGCCTGTGCGGTGGCTTCGAAGTCCGGTTCGCACAACGCGCGGTCGACGATGCGCTGTGCGCCGAGGTATTCGAGCCGGGCATCGAGCTTGCGGGCGAAGCCGCAGAAATCGGCGTAGGACGAGTCGCCGAATCCGAGAACCGAGAACCTGAGGTCGTCGAGGTCGCCGGGTTCGGCGGCGGCCAACGCGTTCCACAGCGCGATGCCGTTGTCCGGGGGATCGCCGTCGCCGGTGGTGGACACCACGAACAGCAGGGTCCCGGTGAGATCGGCGACCGCGACTTCTTCGGCTCCGCGCGCCCGCGCCGCGATGCCCGCGCCGTTGAGCTGATCGACGCAGGTGGCAGCGAACTCCTCGGCTGTGCCGGTCTGCGACGCCCACACCACCGTCGCTATCGGCTCGCCGCCGACGCGGCCGGGTTGAGAGGCCGCCGGTATCGCCGAGCGGGAGAAAATCCCGGCCAGCACGCCGTCGATCCATGCCCGATTGCCCGGCGACAGCGGCGTCACCGCGGGCAGCAACGGAAGCTCGTCGCTGGGTGGATTTGCGCGTATACCGGCCATCAAGCCGGACAGGAACAGCCGTTCGTCGGCGGTGAGCGTCGCCGGCGACGGCAGGGTGTCCAGCACGGCGGCGAGTGCGTCGACCGGCGCAATCGCTTGCTGGGGAGTGAGTTCGGCTGGAGCAGTGTCGGTTTCGATCGCTGTGACGGCGACGGCGCAGACCTTGAACTCGGGCTGTAGAGAGTCGGCGTCTACCGCATCGTTGGTGACGGCATTGATGGCGACGTCGGGTGCGAACGCGTCGGCCCAATGCATCGGCGCGAAGCACACGCCCGGGCGTACCGCATCGTCCACAGTCGCCGGAAGTACGGCTCGGCCACGGCGGGAACGGATCTCGACCCGGTCGCCGTCGCGCACTCCGAGCCGGCCGGCGTCCTCGGGGTGCAACTGCAGGAATGGTTCGGGGTTGAGCTTGTTGAGCTTGGCGACGCGCCCAGTCTTGGTCATCGTGTGCCATTGGTGCGCCAGCCTGCCGGTGGTGAACACCATCGGGAAGTCGTCGTCGGGCAGCTCCGCCGCGGGGAGATGGGGCCGCGGCAAGAACCGCGCGCGCCGGCTCGGGGTCGGGAAGGCCAGCGCCGGGACGGTGCCGTCGTCGGCGGTATGCAGGTCCTGGCTGACGCCGTCGTTTCGGTACCGGATCGGGTTGCGATCGTCGCCGCCGGGTGCGGCGGGCCACTGGACCGGGCCGCGACGCAGCCGCTCGTGATCCACCCCGCGCAGATCCCAGCCGGTGCGAGGATTATGAAAGCCGGCCAGTTCATCGAAAACATCGGCGGCGGAGTCGAACTCAAATCCCTGGTAGCCCATCGCGGTCGCCACCCGGCAGATCAGCTGCCAGTCCGGGGCGGCGTCGCCCGGCGGGTCCATCGCGGCTGCGCAATGTGTAAGGGTGCGCTCGCTGTTGACCATCACGCCGTCGGCTTCGGCCCACAGCGCGGCGGGCAGTACTACGTCGGCGTATTCGGCGGTCTCCGCGCCGGCGAAGGCCTCCTGCACCACCACCAGTTCGGCTCGTTGGAGGCCCGCGATCACCGAGGCCCGATTCGCCACGGATGCAACGGGATTGGTGCAGATGATCCATGCCGCCCGGATCTCGCCGTCGGCCATCCGCCGATACATGTCGACGGTACCGGTGCCTCCCTCGGCGCGAATCGTGCCGGGCCCCAGCCCCCAACGAGCCTCGACGAACGCCCGGTCGTCGGGATCCGATGCCGACCGCTGCCCGGGCAGGCCCGGACCCATGTATCCCATTTCCCGGCCGCCCATCGCGTTCGGCTGGCCGGTCAACGAGAAGGGACCCGCACCCGGACGGCATATCGCGCCGGTCGCGAGGTGCAGATTGCACAACGCGTTGGTGTTCCAGGTTCCGTGGGTGGACTGGTTCAGCCCCATCGTCCACAGGCTCACCCAGCTCTTGGTCCCGCAGATCAACTCCGCGACAGTCCGCAGATCCGCCTCGTCCAGTCCGGTGATGTCGGCGACGAGATCGGCCGGATACTCGTCGAGCAGGGCGTCCAGCGGCTCCCAGCCCTCGGTGTACGCGGCGATGAACTCGGTGTCCACCCCGCCCGCATCGCGCACCAGCCGCAGCAGACCATTCAACAAAGCCAAGTCGGTGCCCGGGCGGACCGGCAGGTGCAGGTCGGCCTTGGCTGCGGTGGCCGTGCGCCGGGGATCGACGACCACCAGCCTCGCGCCGTTCCGGACCCGTTCCATCATGCGCAAGTACAGGATCGGATGGCAGTCGGCCATGTTGGCGCCCAGCACCAAGAACAGGTCTGCGTTGTCCAGGTCGTCGTAGCTGCCGGGCGGGCCGTCGGCTCCGAGCGACTGTTTGTAGCCGGTCCCGGCGCTGGCCATGCACAGTCGCGAGTTGGACTCGATCCACTGCGTCCGCAGATAGCCCTTGGCCAGCTTGTTGGCCAGATATTGGGCCTCGGTGGTCATCTGGCCGGAGACGTACAGGGCGATCGCGTCGGGCCCGTGCTCGTCGCGGATAGCCGACAAACGGGCGGCCACTTCCGTGATGGCGGTGTTCATGGCGATCGGCTCGGCCTCGGCGCCGCGTTGTGGCCGGCGAAGGGCCTTATCCAGGCGGCCGCCGGCGCGCAGCATGTCCGCTGTGGTGTTGCCTTTGGTGCACAGCCGGCCGCGGTTGGCGGGATGGTCGGCGCGCCCGGTCGCCTTGGTGACCGTTCCACCGGTCACGTGCAGGTCCATGCCGCAGCCCACGCCGCAGTACCCACACACCGTGGCGACCGTCGCCATACCGCCTTCTCGAGTCCCGCCGCGGCTGCGGCGATGAAACTCCATGGTGGCGCGGACGTGTTTCGGCGCCCGTCGCTGCGGTTACGCCCGGATCAACTCGTCCTGTCACTGCGCTTGAGGCCGTCGTGAGGTCGCAAAACCGCAGCTCAGCAGTGTGCAGGAAGTGCAAGCGACGTCATCGTGGCTCGGTGAACACGACGCAGTCGTGCTGGGGGCCATTGGCTGAGCCGGGAGTCTGTGGGTCGGCGTTGCGGTGCAGGAGCGCACGAGTGGGGATCACCCGAAGCTGGGCGGCGCTGTCATTGGCGTCGGCCAGCTCGGCTCGGCCATCCACAATCAACGAATATCCGTCCGGCTCCGACGGTGGCCACAGCAGCGTGACAACGTTACGACTGTCAAGGTTCTGGCGAGTTCGGCCCCCGATCAACCCGACAACCATGGCGCCCTCGCGTAGTTCAGGTTTGGTGGTCACGGTGTGCATGCGGTAGTCGTCATCGACGGTGAGCAGGTAGGCAAAGCGATAGTCGCCCAACGCGGCAGCGAGTCGCTCTACATCGACCTTCTTCGGGGACTTGGTGCTCATCGTGAAATCGTATGCGCCCAATGCCGTTCCGACCTGAACAAAACGGCAGCCTTCGCTGCACGAACGTAGCTGGGAAGCCGAGCGGAGCGATGCGGGGCCGCTCGGGGGATAATGGCCAGCGATGCTCTCGCAATACCCGTGTCGACGGGGGACCAGGGTCCGGGCGCTGCCGTGACGATCACGACGCTCGGTGTCCCGTCGGTGCGGCGTGGGCCCGAGGGTTCCGCTCCATCGGCGGGCCCGCTGATCGACAGCTACGGGCGGTCGGCGACCGACCTACGGGTGTCGCTGACCGATCGGTGCAACCTGCGGTGTACCTACTGCATGCCTGCCGCCGGTCTGCCGTGGCTGGACGCAGGGCAACTGCTCGCGCCCGACGAGATTGTCAGGCTGGTTCGGATTGCCGTGACCCGACTGGGCGTGACGAAGGTGCGGTTCACCGGCGGAGAACCGTTGCTCGCCCAACCACCTTGAGCACGTTGTCGCCGAGGCGGCGGCCCTGCAGCCGCGCCCAGAGCTCGCGCTGACCACCAATGGGGTGTTGTTGGCACGACGTGCGGAGGCGCTCGCGCGCGCCGGCTTGGACCGGGTGAACGTGTCGCTGGACAGCGTGGACTCCGCGCATTTCTCGGCCATCACCCGCCGCGACCGGCTGACCGAGGTGTTGGCCGGGCTGGCCGCGGCGTCCGCCGCGGGGCTACGTCCGGTCAAGGTGAACGCGGTATTGGATCCGGTGACCGGCCTGGACGACGCGGTCGCCTTGGTGCGGTTCTGCCTCGAGCACGATTATCAGCTGCGCATCATCGAGCAGATGCCGCTCGATGCCGGACACCACTGGCAACGTCAGACGATGGTGACCGCCGATCAGGTGCTCGCGGAGCTCGAGCGCCATGCGTTCGCGTTGACACCCGACGTCACCCCGCGGGGCGCGTCGCCGGCCGCGCTGTGGCACATCACCGATGCAGCGACAAGCCGCACCGGCAACGTCGGGCTCATCGCCTCGGTGTCACAACCGTTCTGCTCGACGTGCAACCGCACCCGGCTGACGGCCGACGGCCAGTTGCGTAGCTGCCTGTTCGCCACGGAGGAAACCGACTTGCGGACGTTGCTGCGCGACGGCGTCGACGACGCCGGAATCGAGGCGGCCTGGCGCGCGGCGATGTGGGACAAACCCGCCGGCCACGGGATCAACGCTCCGAACTTCGTCCAGCCGCGGCGGTCGATGAGCGCGATCGGTGGCTGAGGTGACTGCCGAGACAGCGCGTCTGATCGACATCGGTGTGCGGTATTTCGCAGCTGCCCGCGCCGCCGCGGGCGCCGACTGCGAAGAGTTCACCGTGCAAGCCGGCGTCACGGTCAACGAACTGGTCGACGAGCTGAGCAGCCGGAGTCCCGAACTGGCCCGCGTGTTGCTGCGGTGCTCGTATCTGTGCGACGGGGTGGCGGTGCACGATAAGGCGCAGCCGCTGCACTCGGGGAACACGATCGACGTCTTGCCGCCTTTCGCCGGGGGATAGCCCTACGCCGAGCCCACCCATTCGTCGCTCCCGTCGGCGAAGATTTGGCGCTTCCACACCGGCAGCCGCTCCTTGATGGCGTCGACAAGTTGCGCGCAGGTACCGAAGGCGGCCTGGCGATGGTCGGCGGCGACGGCCACGACCAGGGCGGCCTCGCCGACGTGCAGCACGCCGATCCGATGGCTGGCCGCAACCGCCCGCACTCCAACCGATTTGGTGGCAACGTCGGCCACCACCTCGGCGATGACATCGGCTGCCGACGGGTGTGCGGAATACTCCAGCTTCAGTACGTGTCGCCCGCCGTCGTGGTCGCGAATCGCGCCGACGAATCCCACGACAGCCCCCGCCGCATGATCGTGCACGAGTTCCTCGTGTTCGGCCAGCAGGATCGGTTGGTCCGTCAGCGCGGCGCGCACCACCCGGGCGGTCGCCGAGCCACGACTTTCCATGACAACAACTATATTGACAACCTCAAGAGTTTCCAGAGCGAAGGCATGGCTGGGTGGAGTTTGTCGATGATTGATAGCCAACGGTTTTCGGTCTGACGATATGCGGTCGGT
Source organism: uncultured Actinomycetota bacterium (assembly GCA_963815995.1). Classification (GTDB taxonomy): domain Bacteria; phylum Actinomycetota; class Actinomycetes; order Mycobacteriales; family Mycobacteriaceae; genus Mycobacterium. The sequence goes on along the minus strand of CAWFIR010000010.1, from coordinate 1,710,288 downwards.
CGAGGAGCATCAGCGCGTCGTCACCGAGTTGATCACCGCGCGGCCCGCCGTGGCCGTCGAATTGCGCGACGCCGAAAGCCTGGTGCTGGCCGAGGACGTGACCGCGGCGTTGTCGCTGCCGGTGTTCGACAATTCCGCGATGGACGGTTACGCCGTGCGCGCCGACGAGGTGGCTTCGGCAACGGCTGAGAATCCAGTGAAATTGCCTGTCGCCGAGGATATTCCGGCTGGCCGCACCGACATTCCCACGCTCGATCCCGGAACGGCGCATCGCATCATGACCGGTGCTCCGATCCCGGCCGGGGCGACGGCGATTGTGCCCGTCGAGGCCACCGACGGGGGGACCGACGTCGTCACAATCACCGCGCCCAGCGCAGCGGGGCGCCATATCCGCCGCGCGGGAGAGGACGTCGCGGCAGGCACCACGGTGTTAAGGGCCGGGCAGGTAGTGACCCCGGCGGTGGTCGGGTTAGCCGCCGCACTCGGCCTGCACCGGCTGACAGTGATCCCGCACCAGCGCGTCCTGGTGATCTCCACCGGATCCGAACTCGTCTCGCCCGGTGCTGCGTTGCGGCCGGGGCAGATCTACGAGTCGAACTCGCTCATGCTGGCCGCCGCGATCCGGGAGGCCGGCGCTGACGTCGTCGCCGCGGTGACCGCCAGCGATGACGTTGAAGACTTCACCGCGGTCCTCGACGACTACGTCGCAGAATCGGATCTGATCATCACCAGCGGCGGCGTCAGCGCGGGCGCCCACGAGGTCGTCAAGGACGCGTTCGGGCGAACCGGCGATCAGGGCGTGGAGTTCGTCAAAGTGGCGATGCAGCCCGGCATGCCGCAGGGCACTGGCCGAGTCGCCGGTACACCGATCGTCACAGTGCCGGGGAATCCGGTGAGTGCCCTGGTGTCCTTCGAGGTCTTCATCCGTCCGGCGCTGCGATCCGCGATGGGATTGCCGGCGCCGCAACGGCCGCGGCGATCGGCGGTGCTGGCCGAGACGCTGACCGCGCCGGCCGGTAAACGCCAGTTCCGCCGCGGGGTGTTCGACGCCACCACCGACACCGTCGCCAGCCACGGTCCGGCCGGCTCGCACCACGTGCGCTACCTGGCGTCGGCGAACTGCCTGATCGACATTCCGGCGGACGCGACACAGGTTCCGGCCGGCACGCAGGTGCAGGTCTGGGACATCGACTAACCCGGCAGTTGCTGTGAGAACTGCCAGAATGGATGGCGATGTCTGACGCCGCACCCACGCCACCCACGCCACCCACGGGTCCGCTCTCGCATATCGATGCCGGGGGAGCGGCGCACATGGTGGACGTCACCGAGAAGACGGCCACCCGACGCACGGCGGTCGCGGCAGGCTCGCTGCACACGTCCGCGCAGGTGGTGGAGCTGATCTCGGTGGGTGGCCTGCCCAAGGGCGACGCGCTGGCCACGGCGCGGGTGGCCGGCGTTCTGGCCGCCAAGCGCACCAGCGAGCTGATTCCGCTGTGTCACCAGTTGGCGCTGACCGGCGTCGACATCGATTTCACCATCGGCGAGACCGGCGTCGACATCGTCGCCACGGTGCACAGCACCGACCGCACCGGCGTGGAGATGGAGGCGCTCACCGCGGTGAGCGTGGCCGCGTTGACGCTCTACGACATGATCAAGGCCGTGGACCCGGCGGCGCGGATCGACGACATTCGGGTGCTGCGCAAAGACGGCGGTCGGCACGGAACCTGGACTCGGTGATGACGGGCCGATCGGCGGTGGTGGTGATCGCCTCGACCCGCGCGGCGGCCGGAGTGTACGACGACCGATGCGGACCGCTGATCACGGAATGGCTTGAACAGCATGGTTTCTCGTCGGTGCGGCTGGCGCTCGTCGCCGATGGCGAACCGGTCGGAAAGGCGCTGCGCGAGGCGGTCGCCGACCGGGTCGACGTGGTGATCACGTCTGGGGGTACCGGCATCTCGCCGACCGACGAGACGCCGGCCCAGACCAAGGCAGTGCTCGATTACGAGATTCCGGGGTTGGCCGACGAGATTCGGCGTTCCGGCCTGCCCAAAGTGCCGACCTCGGTGCTGTCGCGCGGGCTGTGCGGAGTGGCCGGTCGGACCCTGGTGGTCAACCTGCCCGGCTCACCGGGTGGGGTGCGCGACGGCCTCGGGGTGCTCGCCGGCGTGCTTGATCATGCGCTGGACCAGATCGCCGGCAAGGATCACTCGTGATGTGCCCGCCGTGTCCGAATCACGTGGACTAACCACCAAATCGCCAGCGCCCCAACCAGAGCCACCGCGAGGTTGCTCAGTAAGCCGGTGATGCCGACGGCAACGGCCAGCGTCCACTGCCACGGTCCCCGTAGGTCTTTCAGCAGTGTGATGTGCAGCAGGCCGGCCACCGTCAACAGACCCGCGAGAATCGGCACCGGGAAACCGGACAGCGCCACGGTCAGCGTCGCTCCCATCACCAGGGCCAGCGCAATGAGTATGCTGCCCAACATGATCGGGGCGCCACCGCTGCGCGCACCGAAGGTGCGGTGCGCAGTCATCCCGCCGGCGCCGTGGCACACCGGCATGCCGCTGATCGAGCCCGCGAACAGGTTGGCCAGCCCGATCGTGGTTGCCAACCGTCCCGGCCGTACCCGCTGCGCCGCATCGCCGAAATAGGTACGGGCGGTGTCCGCGGTGGCCAGACACGAGTTGGCGAACGACAGCGGCACCTGTGGGAGCACCAGGGCGACGGCGGCTGCGGCGAACGCGGACCGGCTCAGGTGCGGGGCGTGCACCGCCGACGGTCCGACGGCGAATGAGCCGTGGAATGCCAGGATCATCGCCACCACGGCAATCGCGAGGAAGACCAAGGTGATCTGGTGGCGTCGTAACAACAGCGCAACGGCGATGACCGCCACGGTGGCGCCGGCCAGCCACCAGACCGAGTGCCGGTGGTCGGTGAACGCCTTCGGGGTGCTGGACACCAGCCTCCAGGCCAACTGGCAGAACAACAGTCCCACCGAAAGTTGAATCCCCCGAATAATCGGCTGCGGGAACACTTTTGCCACCCAGTCCAACAGGCCCGACGTGCCGAGAATCAGAAAGAGCAGGCCCATCAGCAGCGCGCCGGCGGCGATGTCGTCAGCGCCGAAACCGTGCGCGATCGCGATCGCCCCGAAGGCCTTCAACGGTTGCACCGGAACCGGTAACCGATAGATCAGGCCGGCCACCACGTAGAGCAGACCGGCCGGCAGCAACACCGCCGTCGGCGTCAGACCGTTCTTGACGATCAGTGCCACCGCGATCGGGACCAGCACGCCCAGATCGCCTACCGCCCCGGCCAATTCTGCGCGGTCGAATCGAAATGGGTTTGGACCGGACTCGAGCTGTGCTGGCGCCGTGCCGACCATGTCAGCACTCTAATGCAGCGCGCTCCGGTGGGCAGTCCTCGAAACCCGGCGGGCTCGCTCACGAGGCGTCCAGCCCACGCGTGAGAGTGATTTCACGGCCGCGACATCGTGAGACGCCGGGCGGCAACATCGCATCTTTACGTTCGCGTCGTAAGAGTCGGAATCTCAAGGGAGAACGCGGTGGCGCGATCGCACACGATCACAGGTTGGAATCCGGAGGACCGGGCCGCATGGGAAGCGGGCGGAAAGGCCGTCGCGCGACGCAATCTGGTGTGGTCCGTTGCCGCCGAGCACGTCGGGTTCTCGGTGTGGTCGCTGTGGTCGGTGATGGTCCTGTTCATGCCGCAGTCGGTGTACGGGCTGACGGCCGGGGACAAGTTTCTGATCGCTGCCACCGCGACGTTGGTCGGTTCGACGCTGCGATTGCCGTACACCATGGCGACCGCGCGATTCGGCGGGCGCAATTGGACGGTGTTCTCGGCCTGCGTGCTTGTTGTGCCGGTTGTGGCGACAATCGTGGTCCTCGCCCAACCCGGCCGGCCGCTCTGGTTCTACCTGGCCTGCGCCGCACTGTGCGGCCTCGGCGGTGGAAACTTCGCGTCGTCGATGACCAACATCAACGCGTTCTTCCCGCAGCGTCTCAAAGGCGTCGCCCTGGGTGTCAACGCGGGCGGCGGCAACATCGGTGTGCCGGCCGTACAGCTGGTGGGCTTGGTCGTCATCGCCACCGCCGGCAACCGCCAGCCGTATTGGGTATGCGCGTTCTACGTGGTGGCGTTGGTCGTCGCGGCGGTCGGGGCGTCGCGGTACATGGACAACCTCGATGTGGTGTCCGTCGACATCGGTGCGATGCGGTCCGCGCTGCGGAGTCGTCACACCTGGCTGGTCAGCCTGCTCTACATCGGCACGTTCGGTTCATTCATCGGTTTCTCGTTCGCCTTCGGTCAGGTACTCCAAATGTCGTTCGCCGCCGGTGGACAGAGCGCGGCCCAGGCATCGCTGCATGCCGCTGAAATCGCTTTTGTGGGGCCACTACTCGGTTCGGTCGCGAGAATTTACGGCGGCCGAATCGCCGACCGTGTCGGCGGCGGTACGGTGACGTTTTGGGCGTTCGTCGGGATGATCGGCGGCGACGGGATGCTGGCGATCAACGCCACCCTCGCGGGCCGTCGTACCACCGCGGCGACGATGGTTGTGTATGTCGTCGGATTCGTCATTCTGTTCGTGCTCAGCGGCATCGGCAACGGCGCGGTGTACAAGATGATCCCGTCGATCTTCCACGAGGAGTCCCGATCGCTGGAGGCCGATGACGAGACCCGGGCCAACTACTCGCGCTCGATGTCGGGCGCGGTGATCGGGATCACCGGAGCGATCGGTGGGCTCGGCGGCGTGGCGATCAACCTGGCGCTGCGCAGCAGTTACCTGGCCAATGGGACCGCGACGATCGCGTTCTGGGACTTCGCCGGGTTCTATGTGATCGCCGCGCTGGTCACTCTGCGTATCTATCTACGGCGGCCGGCTCAGGCGATTGCCGAGCAACCCGCGTTGGCCGCAGCCGGCACCTGAGCCACGGCCTGCAGGCCCCGTGGGCGTTGACGTCGTGGTCAGGGCGCAAGCCTGATGTGGCCCGGCGGCGCCGGTGGAGCCGGCGACGGGCTGTCTGGTGCGGGGGCGCCGCCGTTTCCACCGCCGGGCTCAGGAGCGGGGGCAGGAGCCTGCGGCTGTTCTGCCTGCGGTGGCGCTTCCTGGGGTGGCGCTTCCTGGGGCGGCGGCTCGACCTGTTGCTGTCGTTGCGGCGCCTGCTGAACACGTCGAGGCGGCGGAGGGGGAGGCTGCTGCGGCGCCGGCGCCAGCTCCTCTGGCGGAGGCGGCGGTTGTGCCGGAACCGGCAACGGCTTCGTCGGCGGGATTTCTCCTGTGGGCAGAGCTTCGGTCAGCGAGGCCAGTACGACGACGTGCGACCGGCGAGGCCGATCGGGGTTGTCCGTCACGACGCCGGGCGAGCCGTGCCCGTCATACGCCGCTATCGAGGCGATCTTGCCGGCTGTCGTACGGACAATAGGCCTGCACTGACGCGATGATGAATTGGTTGATGGTTCTGGTAATCCGGTCAGGCGGGATTCAGGCGCGTCAGCGGGTTCTCGTTGTAACCGTTGTTCCTGATCAAGTCCACCAACTCGCCCACCGACATGCCGCCATCGAGTTTGGAACATGCTTTATGCGCCGTCTCGATGAGGCTGTTCGCGTTGTCGACGGGCGGAATGTCCTTCTGGCCGAGGAGGTCGAAGAACTTCTGGTCCTGGCCTGGGTCCGCAGCCGCGGTGCCGCCGGCAAGTAGCCCCGCGGCGAGTACGGGCGACGGAAGCCGCCGCGGCGCGGAGGTGTCGGACCAATCCGGAAAACATTGCCGGGTTTCCGTTCTGCTGAAGCCGTCACCGGACGAGCTAGGAGTTCTAGTCTAGGCCGCGCGCCTACATCTGGCAGATGTGCGCAAACCGCCGATCGTTGGACGCATCGATGCATTGTCGATTGGGCCGGGTCTCAATCGTCATTGAGGCGTCATCATCGACTCGGAAAGGACACCACCATGCAGTACTGCCTGCTCATGCACTATCAGGAGGGCCCCGAGATCGGCCTGACCGAGGAGGACATGGCGCCCGCGCGCGCCGCGTTCGCCCGCTACGCCGACGATCTCGACGCCGCGGGTGTGCTGATCGGAACCCACGTGTTGCAATCCACCGTCGCCGCAACGACGTTTACCGCGCGCAACGGGACTCCCACTATCCAGGACGGCCCGTTCGCCGACACCAAGGAACGCCTCGGCGGAGTGTTCGTGATCGACGTGCCGGACCTGGACGCCGCATTGGAGTGGGCGAAGCGCTGCCCGGCCGCCGATTGGGGATCGATCGAGATCCGTCCCGTGGCAGTCACTTACGCCCGCGGAACAGGCTGGTACACCCCTGAGTGAGGTGCAGAGCCGAGTCGCCGAGCTGGTTCGCGCCGGCTACGGCCGACTCCTGGCGCTGCTCGCCGCGCCGAGCGGCGATATCGCCGCCGCGGAAGACGCAATCGCCGATGCGCTGGAGCGTGCCCTGGTCCGTTGGCCGGCCGAGGGTGTACCCGACAACCCGGAAGGCTGGGTGCTCACCGTGGCACGTAACCGCCTGCGCGACCATTGGAAGTCGCATGCCTACCGGATGACCGATTCGCTTCCCGAAATATCTAGCAAGACAACCGAATTCACCGCCGACGCCATTCCCGACCGACGTCTGGAGCTGATGCTGGTGTGTGCTCACCCGGCGATCGCGGTTAACTGCCGTACGCCGTTGATGCTGCAGACCGTGCTCGGCGTCGACGCGACGGCGATCGCGCAAGCTTTCGCGACGCCGGCGGCGACGATGGCGCAGCGGCTGGTGCGCGCCAAACGCCGGATCCGCGACGCGCGCATCCCGTTCGTGCTGCCGGGCCGCGCCGACCTCGACGAGCGGCTACCTGCGGTGCTGGAGGCGGTCTACGGCGCGTATGCGATTGACTGGCAGGCGGCTGGCCCGGCCATCGAATCGCTGTCCGGCGAGGCGCTGCATCTGGCGCTGGTGCTTGCCGAGCTGCTGCCCGACGAACCCGAGGCTCTTGGCCTGGCGGCGCTGGTGTGCTTGTCGGAGTCGCGGCGCGGCGCCAGGCGCAGCGTCGACGGAGCGTTCGTTCCGCTCGACGAACAAGACCCGGATTTGTGGGATCCGGCGATGATTGCGCGCGGCGAGGCGCTGCTGCGCCGCGCCCACGGCTTCAACCGGCCGGGTCGCTATCAATACGAGGCGGCGATCCAGTCGGCGCATGGCACTCGACCGGTGGACTGGCGTGCGTTGCGTACCCTGCACCGCGCGCTGCTTCGGTCCGCGCCGTCATTGGGGGCCGCGGTCGCACTCGCGGCGGTCGACGCGGAAATCGACGGACCGCAGGCAGGCTTGGCGGCATTGGACGCGATCACCGATCCCGCGCTGCCGCGCTTCCAGCCGGGCTGGACGACGCGTGCGCACCTGCTGGCCCGGACGGGCGACCCGGCCGGCGCGGCGCAGGCCTACCGACGGGCAATCGAGCTGACCACCGAGACAGCGGTGGCCGAATACCTGCGTGGGCAGCTGGTTGGGCTGCAACGGTGAGGGGTTCGCCGAGCGTGCGGTCTGCGGGATAAGCCAGGCCGCCGATTCGCAGACCCCGCACGCTCGGCGAAGTTTGAAGCGGTGTTCAGACGACCGCTTTGATGTCCTCCGACGCGATCTCACCGGCCAGCGGCGCGATGGCTCGAAGGATCTCGGTGATGGTGTCCGGGTGCAGCCCGGCCGCGCACAGCGAATCCGCCAAATGTGCTGTCACCATGGCGAAGTGATGCATCGTGATGCCGCGGCCTTCGTGCACCTGTCGCATCGGCGTACCGGTGTAGGGCCCAGGGCCGCCGAGCACCGCGGAGAGGAATTCGACCTGCCGTGCCTTCACGCACTTCATGTTCGAGCCGGCGTAGAAGCCGGCCAGGTGATCGTCGTCGAGCACACGGCAGTAGAAGTCCTCGACGACGACCTCCAGGCCGTCGTGACCGCCGATCGTCTCGTACAGCGAGGCCGTACCGGGCCTGCGAAGGCGGGTAAGTATTCCCATGCGCAATAGCGGACCATCTGAGCGTTGCCCGACCGTTAGAACGCCATCACCGCGGGATTACCCGGCGTAACAACCGGATTGCCGAAGAAGCGCCTGAACTGCTCAGCGGTATAGCAGACTCGGTGCAAATGCCAGGGGAATCACCACCGGGAGCGGGGAAGCTATGAATCTGGGTGATCTGACCGGTCTGGTCGAAAAGCCTTTCGCCGCGGTGTCGAACCTCGTCAACACGCCGAACTCGGCGGGCCGCTACCGACCCTTCTACCTGCGCAATCTGCTGGACGCGGTGCAGGGCCGCACACTGCACGAGGCCGTCGACGGCACGATCACGCTCATCACGGGCGGATCGTCGGGCATCGGTGAAGCGGCGGCGAAAAAGATCGCGGATGCCGGTGGTGAGGTGGTGCTGGTCGCGCGCACGCGGGAAAACCTGGAAAAGGTCGCCGACGACATCCGCAGCAGTGGCGGCACCGCGCACGTCTACCCGTGCGATCTGTCCGACATGGACGCCATCGCCGCGATGGCCGATCAGGTGCTGGCCGATCTCGGCGGCGTCGACATGCTGATCAACAACGCCGGACGATCGATACGGCGCTCGCTGGCGCTGTCCTACGACCGCATCCACGACTATCAGCGCACCATGCAGCTGAACTACCTCGGCGCGGTTCAGCTCATCCTGAAGTTCATTCCGGGCATGCGGGAACGCGGATTCGGGCAGATCATCAACGTGTCATCGGTCGGGGTGCAGACCCGCGCGCCGCGGTTCGGCGCTTATATCGCCAGCAAGGCGGCACTGGACAGCCTGTGCGACGCGCTGCAGGCCGAGGTTGTCAGCGACGACGTTAAATTCACCACCGTGCACATGGCGCTGGTCCGGACGCCGATGATCAGCCCGACCACGATGTACGACAAATTCCCGGCGCTGACGCCGGATCAAGCCGCCGGTGTGATCGCTGATGCGATCGTGCACCGGCCGCGGCGGGCCAGCTCGCCGTTCGGGCAGTTCGCTGCCGTCGCCGACGCCGTCAACCCGGCGGTGATGGACCGGGTGCGCAACCGGGCCTTCAGCATGTTCCAAGATTCTTCAGCAGCCAAGGGCGATCAATCCGACAGCGGCGCAACTGATTTCGATCCTCGGAGCGAGACTTTCGTCCGAGCGACCCGCGGCATCCACTGGTGAGGCGATCATGAGTCTTCCGAAACCGACCAACCAAGAAGCCGTTGTCATCACCGGTGCCTCGTCGGGCATCGGCACCGAGTTGGCCCGCGGACTGGCCCGGCGCGGCTACCCGCTGGTGCTGGTGGCCCGCCGTCAGGAACGCCTGGACGAGCTCGCCGACGAGGTGCGCACCCAATTCTCGGTAGGAGCGGATGTCTTTCCGCTCGACCTGTCCGACGCCGGGGCTCGCGAGCAGCTGGCCAAGCGGCTTCGCACCGAGCCGATCGCCGGGTTGTGCAACAGCGCGGGGTTCGGCACCAGCGGGGTCTTTCAGACTCTGCCGATCGAGCGGGAGAGCGAAGAGGTCGTCCTCAACTCGCTGGCGCTGATGGAGCTGACCCATGCCGCACTGCCCGGCATGGTCGAACGGGGAGCCGGCGCGGTACTCAACATCGCCTCGATCGCGGGATTCCAACCGATGCCCTACATGGCCGTGTATTCGGCGACGAAGGCATTCGTGCAGACCTTCTCCGAGGCGGTGCACGAGGAACTGCACGGAACGGGTGTCTCGGTGACGGTGCTGTGTCCGGGCCCGGTGCCGACGGAGTGGGGCGAGATCGCCAGCGCCGAGCGCTTCAGCATTCCGCTGGCTCAGGTGTCGCCGCATGACGTCGCCGAAGAGGCGATCGGTGGAATGCTGTCCGGTAAACGCAGCGTGGTGCCCGGAATCGTGCCGAAGGCCGTGAGCATCGGCGGCCGGTATGTGCCACGCAGCCTGCTGCTGCCCGGCATGCGGATCGGCAACCGCTTGCGCGGCGGACCCAGTCGCTGATGGCCGCTGTCGACGTGAAGGCCGACGTGCCGATGAGCCCGCAGGACATGTGGGAGCACGTGTCCGACCTGTCCGAGCTGGGCGAGTGGCTGGTCATGCACGAGGCCTGGCGCAGCGAGCTTCCCGCGGAGTTGAGCGAAGGAACCCAGGTCGTGGGCGTCGCACGCGCCAAAGGGCTGCGCAATCGGGTGACATGGACGGTCACCACCTGGGAGCCGCCGCACCGGGTCGCGTTGTCGGGATCCGGCAAGGGCGGCGCGAAATACACCGTGACGCTCACCGTCTCGCCGACGAAAAAGGGTTCGAACCTGGGCCTACGCCTCGAGCTGGGCGGGCGCGCGTTGTTCGGCCCGGTGGGCGCGGCGGCGGCCCGGGCCGTCAAAGGCGATGTCGAGAGGTCGCTGAAACAGTTCGTCCAGCTCTACGGATAACGGCGTGGGCTGACTCGCGAAAGCGGAAGGCTCTACAGAACCGGCGAACGGCGGTAACCTGGCCGGATGTTGCGGGGGGCTCGGGGAGCCGCTATGTCCGAAGCCAGGGGGCTGTTCGGCTGGATCGGCGTGGTTGTGCGGCGCTGGCCATGGGCCGTCATCGGCTTCTGGATCGCGCTCGCCGCCGTTCTTTCGGTGACGTTTCCACCGCTGACCGAGATGGCCGCCAAGCGGCCGGTTCCTATCCTGCCGAACGACGCCCCGGTGCTGGTCACGACGCGACAGATCTCCCAGGCGTTCAACCAGTCCGGCTCCGAGAATGAAAACGTCCTGCTGGTCGTCCTGACCGACGACAACGGGCTGAACCCCTCCGACCTCACTACCTACCGCACCCTGGCCGACAATCTGCGGCCGGACACCCGCGACATCGTGATGCTGCAGGACTTCATCCGCACACCCGCCCTGCGCGAGGCGATGACCAGCAAGGATCACAAAGCCTGGTATCTGCCCATGGTGCTCTCCGGCGGAGTGGGCACACCCGAGCTGCATGAGGGGTTCGGCCGGGTCTCCGACATCGTCAAAAAGTCCGTCGCCGGCACCACGCTGACGTCAAACCTGACCGGGCCCGCGGCCACCGGCGACGACCTGATGTACATCGGTATCCGCGACATGCATGTGATCGAGGCCGCCGTCGTGATCATGGTGCTGATCATCTTGTTCGTCATCTACCGAAATCCGCTCACGATGATGTTGCCGTTGATCACCATCGGCGTATCGGTCGGCGTTGCGCAGTCCATCGTGTCGGGTGTCGCCGAACTCGGTCTGGGTGTTTCCAGCCAGACGATTACCTTGATGACGACGATGATGGCCGGCGCCGGCATCGACTACGCCGTGTTTCTGATCAGCCGTTATCACGACTATCTGCGGCAGGGCATGGCCTCCGACGAAGCTGTGGCCAAGGCTTTGACGTCGATCGGCAAAGTCATCGCCGGGTCTGCGGCCACGGTGTCGATCACCTTTCTCGGGATGGTCTTCACCAAGTTGGGGGCCTTCAGAAACGTCGGGCCGGCCCTGGCCATTTCCATTGCGGTGGCTTTGTTTGCCGCCGTCACGCTCCTGCCGGCGCTGATGGTCTTGGCCGGAAAGCGCAATTGGATCAAGCCTCGCCGCGACCTCACCAGCCGGTTCTGGCGGCGTTCGGGGATCCGCATCGTTCGCAAACCGGTGATCCATCTGGTCGGCAGTCTTACCGTGCTGCTCATTTTGGCCGGCTGCGCGATGTTCGCCCGCTTCAACTACGACGACAGCAAAACACTTCCGGCTTCCGTTGAAAGCTCGGTCGGTTACAAGACGCTCGCCGAGCATTTTCCGTTGAACGCCACCATTCCCGAGTATCTCGTCGTCCAGTCGTCACTGGACTTGCGCAAACCGGCATCCTTGGTCGACCTGAAGCAGATGGAACAGCGGGTGGGCCAACTGCCCGATATCGCGGCGATCCACGGCGCCCCGGTGCCCACGCCGAAATCGGCCGACAAAAAATCGACTGACACAAACTCCGCGGACGACGGCGTAACGATCGGTTCTGCCGGAGGTTCCGCCGGTAAGGGCAACAAGGGCAACAACGGCGATAAATCAGACGGCGACGGAGCCGACGGATTCCCCAACGTGGCCTCCCTGCTGTACTCGGTCGCCGCTACCGGAAGCGCGACACCCGACATGGGCCTACCACCCGAACTGGCCGCGCTGGCCCCGCCGACCGCCCCGGCCAAACAGGTCGACGACACCGCGATGTTCGTCAGCACCGTGCGTGCGCTCGGCTTCGCCATGTCTCTGGACGTCGCGGAGATCGCCAACACCGTCGACGCTTCGCCGGTGACGGTGCTGGACGTGGTTGCGGTCACCGACCGTGACGGTGGAGCGCTGAAGAAGATGTCCGATTTCGCCGAAAAGCTGGAGAACTTTCCCGACGCCGCCAACATCGCTGTGGCGTCGCGGAATGTGCGCCAGATACTGGACGACGCCAGCAACGACATGCGGGTCCTGGGCAACGACGACACCGGTCAGAAGCAACGCACCGCGGAGACGCAGAAGGATGCGCGCAATTACGCCGACGCGATTCACCAGATGATCGACGGCGTCAAGGATCTGATCAAGCAGACTGAGCACACCGGAGGAGGATTGAACAGCGCGCTGACGGCGTTCATCTCACCAGACGGGCACACGGCGCGGTACCTGGTGCAAACCAAGCTCTATCCCTTCGCCACCGATGCGATGAATCAGATTCACGGCATCATCGATGCCGCTCGGGGGCCTCACCCGGATGCGTTGTTCAAGGATGCCTCGATATCGGCATCGGGAGTCACCGCGATGCTCCGAGACACCCGCGCCTATTACGGACAAGACATCAATCTGATCATCATCATGACCATTCTGATCGTGTTCCTGATTCTGGTCGCGATCCTGCGAGCTGTGGTCGCGCCGCTGTATCTCATTGCCTCCGTGGTGCTCTCGTACTTGTCGGCACTCGGCATCGGGGTCATCGTCTTTCAGTTCATCCTCGGTCAGTCGCTGACCTGGAGCATCCCCGGGCTGACCTTCATCGTGTTGGTCGCAATGGGCGCCGACTACAACCTGCTGCTGATCTCGCGGCTTCGGGAGGAGTCGCCGCACGGGATACGCGCAGGCGTCATCCACACGGTGAGCTCGACGGGCGGCGTGATCACCGCGGCCGGTGTCATCTTCGCCGCCTCGATGTTCGGCATGCTGTTCGCCAGCATCAGCACCCTGGTGCAGTGCGGTTTCATCATCGGGACCGGGCTGCTGCTGGATACCTTCCTGGTGCGCACCATCACCGTGCCCGCGATTGCCGTGCTGGTCGGCAAGTGGAACTGGTGGCCGTCCAAACCGCCGCCACCGGCGCCGCGTGAGCGAGTCGTACGGCCACTAGGGCCCGACTCGCAACCGGCGCCGACCGGCACCGCGGACGAGGAATCGGACATAGTGCCGGTCGGCAGACACGCCAGGACCGATCCAGACACCGTCGCGCTCCGCTCGTGAGTTGGCGTAGGCGCGCGACACACTCGCCGACACGCCGGGTACGCGTCGGTGCGCGGCCATAGACTGGCGAGCCTATGAGTCAGTCGTTCGTGCACCTGCATAACCACACCGAGTACTCGATGTTGGACGGTGCCGCGAAGGTTGCGCCGATGCTCGCCGAGGCGCAGCGACTGCAGATGCCCGCGATCGGTATGACCGACCACGGCAACATGTTCGGGGCCAGCGAGTTCTACAACGGGGCCACCGCCGCGGGGATCAAGCCGATCATCGGTATCGAGGCCTACGTCGCGCCGGCTTCACGGTTCGAGACCAAGCGCATTCTGTGGGGTGATCCGGGGCAGAAGAGCGACGACGTGTCCGGCAGCGGCTCCTACACCCACATGACAATGGTCGCGGAGAACGCCACCGGTCTGCGCAACCTGTTCAAGCTGTCGTCGCTGGCGTCCTTCGAGGGTCAGCTGGGCAAGTGGTCGAGGATGGACGCCGAGCTGATCGCCGAGCATGCCGCCGGCATCATCGCCACCACCGGCTGCCCGTCGGGAGAGGTGCAGACCCGGTTGCGGCTCGGGCACCACCGCGAAGCACTGGAGTCGGCCGCCAAGTGGCGGGAGATCTTCGGACCCGAGAACTACTTCCTGGAGCTGATGGACCACGGGCTGTCCATCGAACGCCGGGTGCGCGACGGGCTGCTGGAAATCGGACGCGCGCTGAACATTCCGCCGCTGGCCACCAACGACTGCCACTACGTCACCCGCGACGCTGCGCACAACCACGAGGCGCTGCTGTGCGTGCAGACCGGCAAGACACTCTCTGACCCGACTCGGTTCAAGTTCGACGGCGACGGCTACTACCTGAAGTCGGCTGCCGAGATGCGGGAGATCTGGGACAACGAGGTAGCCGGCGCCTGCGACTCGACGCTGCTGATCGCCGAGCGGGTCAGCTCGTACGCCGACGTCTGGGAACCCCGCGACCGGATGCCGGTCTTCCCGGTGCCCGACGGCCACGACCCGGCGTCCTGGCTGCGCCATGAGGTCGAGGCCGGCCTGCGCCGCCGCTTTCCGGATGCGTTGCCCGACGGGTACTCCCAGCGCGCGGCGTTTGAGATCGAAGTCATCTGCGACAAGGGTTTTCCGTCCTACTTCCTGATCGTCGCCGACTTGATCAACTACGCGCGGTCCGTCGACATCCGGGTCGGCCCGGGCCGCGGCTCTGCGGCGGGTCGCTGGTGGCCTACGTGCTGGGCATCACCGACATCGACCCGATCCAGCACGGGCTGCTGTTCGAGCGGTTCCTCAACCCCGAGCGCGCCTCGATGCCCGATATCGACATCGACTTCGACGACCGTCGCCGCGGTGAAATGGTGCGCTACGCCGCCGAGAAGTGGGGACAGGACCGGGTCGCGCAGGTCATCACCTTCGGCACCATCAAAACCAAAGCGGCGCTGAAGGATTCCGCCCGGATCCACTATGGGCAGCCCGGTTTCGCGATCGCCGACCGGATCACCAAGGCGCTGCCGCCGCCGATCATGGCCAAAGACATTCCGCTGTCCGGCATCACCGATCCCAACCACGAGCGCTTCAAAGAGGCCGCCGAGGTTCGCGGGCTGATCGACACCGATCCCGATGTGCGGACCATCTACCAGACCGCCCGCGGGCTGGAAGGCCTGATCCGTAACTCCGGTGTGCACGCGTGCGCGGTGATCATGAGCAGCGAGCCGCTGACCGACGTGATCCCGCTGTGGAAGCGGCCGCAGGACGGCGCGATCATCACCGGCTGGGACTACCCGTCGTGCGAGGCGATCGGCCTGCTGAAGATGGACTTCCTCGGGCTGCGCAACCTGACCATCATCGGCGACGCGCTGGTGAACATCAAAGCCAACCGGGGGATCGACCTCGACCTGGAATCCGTTGCGCTGGATGACCCCGCCACCTTCGAGCTCCTCGGCCGCGGCGAGACACTGGGTGTGTTCCAGCTCGACGGCGGGCCGATGCGCGACCTGCTGCGCCGCATGCAGCCCACCGGTTTCGAGGACATCGTCGCCGTGCTCGCGCTGTATCGACCCGGCCCGATGGGCATGAACGCCCACAACGACTACGCCGACCGCAAGAACAACCGGCAGGCGATCAAGCCGATCCACCCTGAGCTCGAGGAGCCGCTGCGCGAGATCCTCGCCGAAACCTACGGCCTGATCGTGTATCAGGAGCAGATCATGCGCATCGCGCAGAAAGTGGCCGGCTACTCACTCGCCCGAGCCGACATTCTGCGTAAGGCCATGGGTAAGAAGAAGCGCGAGGTGCTGGAGAAGGAGTTCGAGGGCTTCTCAGAAGGCATGCAGGCCAACGGATTCTCGGCCAAGGCCATCAAAGCGCTGTGGGACACCATCCTGCCGTTCGCCGACTACGCGTTCAACAAGTCGCATGCGGCCGGTTATGGCCTGGTGTCGTACTGGACGGCGTACCTCAAGGCCAACTATCCCGCCGAGTACATGGCCGGGCTGCTCACCTCCGTCGGCGACGACAAGGATAAGGCCGCGGTGTACCTGGCCGACTGCCGCAAACTCGGCATCACCGTGCTGCCGCCCGACGTCAACGAGTCCGGGCTGAACTTCGCCTCTGTCGGTACCGATATCCGCTACGGGCTGGGCGCGGTTCGCAACGTCGGCGCCAATGTTGTTGCCTCGCTGATTAATACCCGCACCGACAAGGGGAGGTTCACCGACTTCTCCGATTACCTCAACAAGGTCGATATCGCGGCGTGCAACAAGAAAGTCACCGAGTCGCTGATCAAGGCCGGCGCCTTCGATTCGCTGAAGCACCCGCGCAAGGGGCTGTTCCTGGTGCACACCGACGCTGTCGACTCGGTGTTGGGCACCAAGAAGGCCGAGGCGATGGGGCAGTTCGACCTGTTCGGCGGTGACCCGAGCGACGGGGGAGCCGGTGCGGACGCGGTCTTCACCATCCGGGTCCCGGACGAGGAGTGGGACGACAAGCACAAACTCGCGCTGGAGCGCGAGATGCTGGGCCTGTACGTGTCGGGTCATCCGCTCAACGGGGTCGCGCACCTGCTGGCCACCCAGGTTGATACCGCCATTCCGGCGATCCTCGACGGCGACGTCGCCAACGAGACCATGGTGAAGGTCGGCGGCATCCTGGCCTCGGTGAACCGGCGGGTGAACAAGAACGGGATACCTTGGGCGTCAGCGCAACTGGAAGACCTCACCGGTGGTATCGAGGTGATGTTCTTCCCGCACACCTACTCCGCGTTCGGTGCTGAGGTCATCGACGACACGGTGGTACTGGTCACCGCCAAGGTCGCGATCCGGGACGACCGGATTTCGCTGATCGCCAACGACCTCGTGGTGCCGGACTTCAGCAACGCGCAGGTGAACCGGCCGCTGGCGGTCAGCCTGCCGACGCGGCAGTGCACCATCGACAAGGTCAGCGCGCTCAAGCAAGTCCTGGCTCAGCACCCCGGCACGTCGCAGGTGCACCTGCGGCTGGTCAGCGGCGACCGGATCACCACCCTCGAGTTGGATGCGTCACTGCGGGTGACGCTGTCTCCGGCGCTGATGGGCGACCTCAAGGCGCTGCTCGGTCCGGGGTGTCTGGGCAACTAGCTCGATCGACTGTGATGCCAGACGCACACTCGCGACCGAATGTGCTACCAACTTCACGTTCGAGCACCGGCATCGTCGTCACCGTTCCAAGCTTCAGAAGCGATAGCGCAGGATCCGCGCCGTGCGGGCGCCGGATTTGGTCATGCCCATCACCCGGGTCGCGACCCGGGCCGCGGGCGGATACAGGTCGATCTCCGGCGCGTGCGACAGGCTGGTCTCCTCGACCAGCCGCAGACGCGGGCTCCAGCTCTCCGGAACATGGGCATCGCTGAAACCTTGGTAGGCCCATTGGGTTCCGACGGCACTGAAGGCGATCTTCATTGCGGCGATATTGAGCCGGCTGACGTGCCCATAGTCGTTCATCGCCAGTTCGCCGGACTCGGAAGTGCTCGGGAATGTGGTGGAACAGGTTCACGATCACCGACTCCGGTAAGAACGCCAGGAGGCCGTCGGCGACCAGCATGGTGGGCCGGTCGGGCGGAACCTGGTCGGTCCAACCGTTGTCGGCAAGGGATGCGGCGACCGAATGGGCGCGGTCGTCGGCGGGCACCAGCTCATCGCGCAATGCGATGACATTCGGCAGATCGATGCTGTACCAGTCGACCGTGGCCGGCGGCGCGACGCGCAGCATGGCGGTACCCAGACCCGCGCCGAGGTCGACGACGACGGCGTCGGGGTGCTCGGCGACGAAATCGCGTACCCGGTCGTCGAGCATCTTGGCCCGCAACGCGGTCTGGCGCACCGCGCTCGCCGGCACACCCAAGCCGTCGAAGTCGAAGTCGATGTTGGCGACGATCTCGTCCGCCAACGTGTCACCGAGTATCGGCCTGGGCCAACGGCTGTCGAGTGCGCGGGCGTACTGGGTGACAAACGCGGTCTGCTCGACGGGTGTCAAGTCAGTGATCGCAATTCCCATACCCGCAACGTACTCCCACGACTAGCCTCGGCTGAGTGAGCGAGTCGAAAATCCACCTCCGGGCAGCCGACCACGATGTGCGAGGCGTTTCAGCGCGCCGCGGCAGTGGCCCCCGACGCCGTCGCGCTCCGTACCCCCGGCGACACCCAAACACTCACGTGGCGCGAGTACGCCGCCGATGTTCGCCGCGTCGCGGCCGGCCTGCACGGCATCGGGGTCCGCCGCGGCGACACCGTGGCGCTGATGATGGCCAACCGGATCGAGTTCTATCCGCTGGAAGTCGGTGCGCAGCATCTGGGCGCCACCTCGTTCTCGGTGTACAACACCCTACCCGCCGACCAGCTGACCTATGTGTTCGACAATGCCGGCACCAAAGTGGTGATCTGCGAACAGCAATACGTGGACCGGATCCAGGCCAGCGGGGCGCAGCTCGAGCACATCATCTGTATCGACGGCGCCCCGGATGGCACCCTGTCGCTGGATGATCTCTACGCCGCCGCCCAGGACGACTTCGATTTCGACGCGACCTGGCGTTCAGTGCAGCCCGACGACGTGATCACCCTGATCTACACCTCCGGGACCACGGGGAATCCCAAGGGGGTGGAGATGACGCACACCAACCTGCTGTTCGAGGCCCATGCCCTCGCCGCCGTCCTTGACGTCCGGCCGGATGATCGTGCGACGTCGTATCTGCCGTCCGCGCACATCGCCGACCGCATTATGGCGCTGTACAACCAGGAGCTGTACGGCATCCTGGTCACCGTTATCTCCGACGTTCGCGAGATTGCGGCCGCATTGCCGGACGCGCGGCCGACCATTTGGGCCGCCGTTCCGCGGGTTTGGGAAAAGCTCAAGGCGGCAATCGAATTCGCGGTCGCCCACGAGCAAGACGAAACCAAGCGCCAGGCATTGCAGTGGGCCCTGTCCGTCGCGGATAAACGTGCCGCGGCACTTCGTCGCCGACGAACCGCTGCCCGAGGATGTGGCCGCCGAATGGGCGCAGGCCGACGAACTCGTGCTATCGAAGCTGCGGGAGAGGCTAGGGCTCGACAAGTTGCGATGGGCGGTGTCGGGTGCGGCGCCGATTCCGCGGGAAACGCTGGCTTTCTTTATCGGCATCGGCATCCCGATCGCCGAAGTCTGGGGCATGTCGGAGCTGAGTTGCGTTGCGAGCGTGAGTCATCCGCGCGAGGCGCGACTGGGTTCGGTCGGCAAGCTGCTGCCCGGGCTGGAAGCCAAAATCGCCGAGGATGGCGAATATCTGGTGCGGGGGCCGTTGGTGATGAAGGGCTACCGCAAAGAGCCGGCCAAGACCGCTGAGGCGATCGACGCCGACGGTTGGTTGCATACCGGCGACATCTTGGACAGGGACGCCGACGGCTTCTTGCGGATCGTCGACCGCAAGAAGGAGTTGATCATCAACGCCGCCGGCAAGAACATGTCACCGGCCAACATCGAAAACGCGATCAAGGCAGCCTGCCCGATGATCGGGGCGATGGTCACGATCGGCGACGCCCGCCCGTACAACACCGCGTTGCTGGTGTTCGACGCCGATTCGGTCGGCCCGCATGCGGCCGATCTCGGACTGGCCGATGCCTCGCCGGCCGCGTTGGCCTCTCACCCGGAGATGCTCGCGAAGATTTCGGCAGGGGTGGCCGCGGGCAACGAGAATTTGTCCCGGGTCGAGCAGATCAAACGTTTCCGAGTACTGCCACACCGTGTGGGAGCCGGGCGGCGACGAGATCACGCTGACGATGAAACTCAAACGCCGGCCGATCGCGGCCAAGTACGCCGCGGAGATCGAGGAGTTGTACGTCAGCGAACCAGGCCCGGATATCCACGAGCCCGCACGCGATCAACAACTCAACCCGCGTAGCGGCGCGGCCGCCGACGCCGGCTTCTGGTGCTCGCGTAGCGCTGTCACCAGTCCGCGCCGTCGCAGGTCGTCGCCGTCGCGGGTTTCGGATCCGTTCTTGGCGTAGCGGAACCTCTTCTCAGAGGCTGTTTCGGGTGCGTCGTCGCACGTCGCGGAGAGCCATCGATCCGGCAGCGCCAACTTGCAGATTGTCCGCACGGTGAGCAGGTACTGACGCAGCATCGGACCGGTCGTGTACGGCAGTTCATAGGCCGCGCACAAAGCACGCACCCGCTCGGCGATCTCCGGGTACCGATTGTGCGGCAGATCGGGATAGAGGTGGTGTTCGATCTGGTAGCACAGGTTTCCGGTCATGAACCCGAGCGTCGGTCCGGCGTCGAAATTCGCGGTACCCAGCATCTGCCGGAGATACCAATCCTGCTTCGTCTCGTTCTCCAGCACTGAAGGTGTGAACTTTTCCGCGCCGTCCACGAAGTGGCCGCAGACGATCACGATGTATGCCCACCCGCTACGCAATCCGTTCGCAACGATGTTCGCCCCCAGCGTGCGCCGCCATTTCCGCCGCTCAAGGCGGGAAAGAGCACGTAGTCCTTGCCGGCCTGGCGAGCCATCTTGCGCAGCAGCGCCGATTTCTGGGCAGCTCGGCCGGCGTCGGTGGTCTCTTCCTGTTGCACCGAAATCACGCCGTACAGCGCGATGCCCCACTCGAAGGCCATCCCGAGCAGCACCGCGAACAACGGCTGTAGCAAGGCGAGCGGCCGCCACTTCTGGTCTCGGGTGACGCGCAGGATTCCGAAGCCGAGGTCGGCGTCCACGCCGACGATGTTGGTGAAGACGTGGTGCTGGTAATTGTGGGTATATCGCCACTGCGACGTGAGACCGGCCATATCCCACTCCCAGGTATTGGAATGGATTTCCGGATCGTTCATCCAATCCCATTGGCCGTGGGTGATGTTGTGGCCGAGTTCCATGTTCTCGATGCATTTGGCCGCGGCCAGAGCAACGGTTCCCAGGGCCCAACCGACTTTGCCCTTGGTCCCGGCGATGATCAGCCTCGCCACTATGTCAAAGCATCGCTGGAAAGCGATGGCGCGCATGATGTACGCCCGGTCCCTCTCGCCGCGCGAAGCCTCGACATCACTACGGATCTCGTCCAACTCGGCCGCGAGCGCGGTGAGGTCCGCGTCGCTGAGATGGGCGTATTGGGATACGTCGGTGATGGCCAACGGACCTGCTACCCGGCCTCGGGAAAGGCGGCGTGTGGACGCGTACGGGCTACCAGGACGCGCGCACAGAGGGAGCGCGAGTATCGCTGCATGGTGCGTCACGTCCCGTCGGTGGGTAGATGCTCACCCCGCGAGGCGAGGAATCTGTGCGACTGCAGGTAAGCGAGCGGAGTCGAACAGACTCTACATGGCAGACCCTGAGTTACAGCTGAGCAGCGAGTTGAGGGGGTGGGCACCCCGTGTGGGCGTGTCTATGGTGGTCTCATGCCACTCGAAGGTGAATACGCGCCCAGCCCGTGGGACTGGTCTCGCGAACAAGCTGACAAGTACGCAGAGTCCGGCGGGGCTGATGCTGCGGATATGAAGGGCAAGCCGATCATTCTGCTGACCACTGTCGGCGCCACGACCGGCAAGCTCCGTAAGACCCCGCTGATGCGCGTCGAGCATGACGGCGACTACGCCGTTGTCGCGTCGCTGGGCGGGGCCCCGAAGAACCCGGTCTGGTACTACAACATCGCCAAGAACCCTCGCGTCGAACTCCAGGACGGCGCAACCACGCGCGACTACGACGCCCGCGAGGTATTCGGCGACGAGAAGGCGGCCTGGTGGGAGCGCGCCGTGGCGGCATGGCCGGACTATGCCGATTATCAGACGAAGACCGACCGGCAGATTCCGGTCTTTGTGCTCACCCCTGTGCACTGAATTTGCAGCTTGGTGGCACCATTGACCAGTGTCCGCCGAACTGAGCCAGAGCCCGAGCACGGGTAATAGGCCGCTGTCTTCCTTTTCAGCGGCCGATGTCGACGCGGCCGCGAAGAGAATCGCCGGCGTGGTCACACCCACACCTCTTCAGCTTTCCGACCGGTTGTCCGCGACAACCGGGGCGAACGTGTACCTCAAGCGTGAAGACCTGCAGACGGTGCGCTCCTACAAGCTGCGGGGCGCCTACAACCTGCTCGTCCAGCTGTCCGACGAGGAGCTCGCCGCCGGCGTGGTGTGCTCATCGGCGGGCAACCATGCCCAGGGCTTCGCCTACGCCTGTCGCACGCTCGGTATCCGCGGCCGCGTTTATGTACCGGCCAAGACGCCGAAGCAGAAACGTGACCGCATCCGCTACCACGGCGGGGAGTTCATCGAGCTGATTGTGGGCGGATCGACCTACGATCTGGCGGCCGAGGCCGCGCTCGCCGACGTGGCGCGCACCGGAGCGACGCTGGTTCCGCCGTTCGACGATCCGCGGACCATGGCCGGCCAGGGCACGATCGCCGTCGAAATACTGAGCCAGCTCGACGGCGAGCCGGACTTGGTGGTGGTTCCCGTCGGTGGCGGCGGGTGCATTGCCGGCATCACCACCTACCTCGCCGAGCGAACCAGCAAGACCTCCGTGCTCGGTATCGAGCCGGCCGGCGCCGCTGCGATGATGGCCGCGCTGGCCAACGGCGGTCCGGTGACCCTTGACCATGTCGACCAGTTCGTCGACGGCGCCGCGGTGAGCCGGGCCGGACGGCTGACCTACGCCGCCCTGGCCGCCGCGGGCAACATGGTGTCGATCACCACGGTCGACGAGGGCGCGGTGTGCACCGCGATGCTCGACCTGTATCAAAACGAGGGGATCATCGCCGAGCCGGCGGGCGCGCTGGCGGTGACGGGCTTACTGGAAGCCGACATCGAGCCGGGCTCCACGGTGGTGTGCTTGGTATCCGGCGGCAACAACGACGTGTCGCGGTACGGCGAAATACTCGAGCGGTCGCTGGTCCACCTCGGGCTCAAGCACTACTTCCTGGTCGACTTCCCGCAAGAGCCCGGCGCGCTGCGCCGCTTCTTGGACGGCGTGCTCGGTCCGAATGACGACATCACGCTGTTCGAGTACGTCAAGCGCAACAACCGGGAGACCGGTGAGGCACTGGTCGGTATCGAGTTGGGCTCGGCCGCCGGTCTGGACGGCCTGTTGGAACGCATGCGGGCCACTGAGATGCAGATCGAGGCGATCGAACCGGGTTCACCGGCCTACCGCTATCTGTTGTAGGCGAACCAGGTTCGGGCGCCGCTCACAGCATCTCTTCGACGGCCTTCTTCGCTTCGGCCAGCCCGGCGCCGGTGATGCTGCGATATTCCTTGATCGCGGCGATCATGTTGCCCGCGCGGGCAAGCGCGACCACTGCGGTCGGCATCCCGGAGGTACTGGCCTGTGCGAAGGGCACGTAGCCGTCCGGGAACAGCGCCTGGAGTTGCGTTTCGATGTAATCGAGACGGGCTCTGGCGCCGTAGTCGATTTCACTCATCCGCGAAAGCTACCTGATAGGCCCGCTCTAGCCCAACAGCGTGACCGATTCGTCGTTCGCGCGGAAGATCGGTTCCAGGGGGACGGCGAACCGTGCGGCCATGTCGGTCAGCGACTTCGACCACACCAGTTCGATGGTCGAAATCGGTCCGCGTCCGGGCCCCGACAACAGCAAGGCCGCGGTGGTGCCCGGCTCCACATCGTCGAGCAGCGTCCGCAGCGACGACATCAGGTTCCACACGACCGGACCCCGCGGACGCGGGCCGATCGGTACCCGGCTGATCTTCAGGCCGAAGCAACGGTCCGGACCGATCAGGCCAAACCACAGTAGCCGTGTCCCAAAACTCAACGGCCCCATCAACGCTCGCCACCGCTGCCGCAGATCGTCGATCGAGTTGACCGGATCGCACGCGGTATGGATGGGCGGGATCGGCAACAGCTCAGAATGGCTCATCCCCGCATCATCAGCGTTCGCCGACCGGGCCGGTAGTCAGTTATCCACAGCGCGCAGGATCGCAAATGAGTGTGGCGGCAACACGGTGCTCTCGTCGCCGGCGTCGGGGGCGTCGGAGGACAGCACGAGTTCCCCGGCGAACGGGACACTCACCGGCTCGGCACCCAGATTGCACGCCACCGTCAATCGGCCGCGGCGCATGACGATCCATCGGGCGTCTTCGTCATAGTCGACCAGTAGCCGCGGCAGCCACGGATCGGCCAGATCGGTTTCGTTGCGCCGCAGGGCAATCAAGTCCTGATACAGCCGGAGCAATTTTGCATGCTCATCGGCGTCGAGCTCGGACCAGTCCAGCTTGGAACGCTGGAAGGTCTGCGGGTCCTGCGGGTCGGGGATCTCCTCGGCGTCCCACCCGTGATCGGCGAATTCCTTTTTGCGGCCTTCGGCGGTGGCGCGGGCCAGCTCGGGTTCGGGGTGGGAGCTGAAGAACTGGAACGGCGTCGACGCTCGCCCACTCTTCGCCCATGAAAAGCATGGCCGTGTAGGGCGAAGCGAGCACCAGGGCGGCCTTGATGGCCAGCTGGCCGTAGGTCAGGTTTTGCGACGGCCGGTCGCCGAGAGCGCGGTTGCCGACCTGGTCGTGGGTACAGGTGTAGGCCAGCAGCCGGGTGGCCGGAATCTTCGCGGTGTCCAATGGACGGCCGTGGCGCCGCTGACGAAACGACGAGTAGGTGGCCGCGTGGAAGAAGCCTTCGCGCAACGTCTTTGCCAGGGTGGCCAGCGACCCGAAGTCGGCGTAGTAGCCCTGACGCTCGCCGGATACCGCGGTGTGGATGGCGTGGTGGATGTCGTCGTCCCACTGTGCGGCCATGCCGAGACCGTGGTCGGTGCGGGCAGTGATCATTCGCGGGTCGTTGAGGTCACTCTCGGCGACCAACGACAGGGGGCGGCCTAATTGTTCGGCGAGCGCGTCGGTTTCGGCGGACAGCTCTTCGAGGATGTGGATCGCGGTGGTGTCGAAGAGTGCATGCACCGCGTCGAGGCGCAGACCGTCGGCGTGGAAGTCGCGCATCCAGCGCAGCGCGCAGTCGATGATGTAGCGGCGCACCTCGTCGGATCCGGCGTCGGCGATGTTGATGCCTTCGCCCCACGGGTTACTGGCCGACGACAAGTAGGGCCCGAACCGCGGCAGATAGTTGCCCGACGGGCCGAGGTGATTGAACACCGCGTCGATCAGCACTCCGAGGCCGCGGCGATGGCAGGCGTCGACGAACCGGACCAGTCCGTCGGGTCCGCCGTACGGTTCGTGCACCGCGTACCACAGCACGCCGTCGTAGCCCCAGCCGTGGGTTCCGGAAAACGCATTCACCGGCATCACTTCGACGAAGTCGACGCCGAGACCGACTAGATAGTCCAGCTTGTCGATCGCCGCGTCGAAGGTGCCGGCGGAGGTGAACGTGCCGATATGCAGCTCGTAGATCACCGCACCCTGAATCGAACGGCCGGCCCAGTTGCCGTCCGTCCACTCCTGCGGTGTCGGCTCCCACAGCTGCGAGCGGGCGTGCACTCCGTCGGGTTGGCGCGGCGAGCGCGGGTCCGGCACGAGCGTCGGGTCATCGTCGAGCAGATACCCGTAGCGCGCGTTCGCGGATACGTCGACGGTGGCGCGCCACCAGCCATCAACGTCGCGGGACATCGAGAACTCCGCCCCGTCGACATCGAGGCGCACCTGTTCGGGTTTCGGCGCCCACACGGCGAATTCACGCATCGGTGCGCTCCAACAACGCGACCGGCAGCTCGGCGAACAACTCAGCGGCCGACACTGATCCCGACAACACTGTGCCGGTCAGCGCATCGGTCCATGAACCCGCTGGCAACGCGACAACGGTGTCGCCCCAACCGGTCTCAGCGAGTCGCACCGTCCAACGCGTCGCGGCGACCAGCACATCATCGCTGCGTCGGAACGCCACCACATGATCGGCAGCTACTCCGGTGGCGAGCACCGGGTGGTAGCCGCCTCGCAGGAAGGTGTCCGGCCGGGCGCGCCGCATCTGTAGGGCCGCTTTGACGATGCGGATTTTCTTGTGCTGCAAAGTCTTCAACGCCGCCCGCCGGGCGGTGTAGTCCACGGCGCGACGGTTGTCGGGATCGACCAGACTGTCGTCCCACAGCTCGGTGCCCTGGTAGACGTCCGGGATACCGGGCGCCGTCAGCGCCAGTAGCTTCTGACCCAGCGCGTCGCTCTCGGCGTGGGCGTTGAGCTGGTTGACGAGTTCGGTGAGCTGTGCGGCAACCGGTCCGTCGAGGACGGAGTCCACCCAACCGTGCACGCTGTGTTCGAAGTCAATGTCGGGATCGTTCCAGGTGGTGTGCAGTGCGGCTTCCCGGATCGACTTCTCGGCATAGCCATGCAGCCGATCACGTAGTTCGTCGGTGACCTCGCCGCTCGTTGGCCAGACCCCGAAGATGTTCTGCCACAGAAACAATCCGGTGGCGCGATCGGGGGAGGGAACGATCGTCTCCCAGCGGGCGATGAATTCGGCCCACAACGACGGCACCTGCGACAGCACCCCGATGCGGGCCCGGACGTCTTCACCGCGCTTGGTGTCGTGGGTCGTCAGTGTCGTCATCGCGTGCGGCCATAACCTCGCCCGGGTGGCGGCGCTAGCGTGAAATTCCGCCGCGCCGACACCGAACCGGGCCGGCTCGCCGCCGACTTCGTTGAGCGAAACCAGGCGAGCGTCGCGATAGAACAGGCAATCCTCAACCGACTTCGCGGTCACCGCGCCGCACAATTGCTGCAGTCGGGCATCGGGTTCTCGCGCCGCGTGCACAAGCCGCAGCCAGGATCTGCAGCGGTTGCTGTAATTCTGGTGCGACAGACTCGGTTTCGGCCAGCGCGGTCGACAGTGTGGCAGCCAGTCCTTGGTAGTCGAACCGGTACACGTCGATGTGACCGAGGAGTGCCGCCACGGCGTCGGGAAGCTGCGGATGGTCGGCGCCGGCGGCGGTCACGATGGCGCGACACAGCCGGGCCAGTTCGCTGCCGAGCGTGCCGGTGGCCACGGCCGTTTTCAGGTCGCGCAGCACCGCGGGCGTCGCGGAAGAGTCGATGCCGGTCGACTCGTACAGGGCCGTCAGTGCTTCGGCGCCGGTCGGATCGACGAACAATCCGCCCACCTCGCGCAGCGAGTCGTAGCCGGTGGTGCCGGCGACCGGCAGCGTCGGCTCCAGCGCCTCGTCGACGGCCAGGATCTTCTCGATCACGATCCACGCCTGCGGCCCGGTCAGTTCCCGCAGCCGGGTCAAATATCCAGCCGGGTCGGACAATCCGTCCGGATGATCGATGCGCACACCGTCGACCAGTCCTTCCGCGAACCACCGGCCCACTTCGACGTGGCTGGCGTCGAACACCGCGTTGTCCTCTTGTCGCAGCCCGGCGAGCGAGGTGATGGAGAAGAACCGGCGGTATCCGACCACGCCGCGACGCCATCCGACAAGCTGGTAGTGCTGGCGGTCGTGCACCTGCGGGCCGGTCCCGTTGCCGGTGCCGGGTGCGATGGGAAACGCCAGATCGCCGAGGCGCAGCACGTCGCCGTCGACGGTCAGGTCGGCAACGTCGTCGTCAGAACCCAGCACCGGCAGCACAACCCGGCCAGCACCGAGCTCCCAGTCGATATCGAAGAACGATGCGTACGACGAGGATCGGCCGTGCCGCAACACATCCCACCACCACGGGTTCTGCTCCGGCTTGTCCACCCCGACGTGATTGGGCACGATGTCGACGATCAAGCCCATGCCGCGAGCGCGTGCCGCGGCCGACAGCCGTGCCAGCCCCTCTGGGCCACCGAGTTCGGCCGACACCGTCGTCGGGTCGGTGACGTCGTAGCCGTGCCCGGACCCGGTGACCGGGGTGAGGATCGGCGACAGATACAGATGCGACACCCCGAGATCGTCGAGATAGTCGAGCAAATTCTCAGCGTCGGCGAAAGTGAAACCGAACCCGCTCGCGGCACCACGAAGCTGCAACCGGTAGGTGGACAGTACCGGAAAAGCCATGCGTCACTTAGTCTTACGAAATACGAGCAGTGCCGGGCCGGGCAGCGAAACCTCGTCGCCGTCGTGTACGACCAGCTCAATCGAGCCGGTGGCGTCGGTGGTGTCCAGGACGGCCGTCCACTCGGTGGCGTAGTCGTCGGGCGGAATGATGAAGTCGACCTCGTGGCTGTGAGCGTTGAAGCACATCAGGAACGAGTCGTCGACGACCCGCTCACCGCGGGCGTTGGGTTCCGGTATCGCCTCGCCGTTGAGGAACACCGCAATGCTCTTGCCGAATTCGCCGCCCCAGTCCTGCGGTTGCATCTCCTTGCCCGCCGGTGTCAGCCACGCGATGTCGCGCACCTCGTCGCCGCTGCGGATCGGCTCGCCGTCGAAGAACCGGCGGCGGCGAAACACCGGGTGGGCCTTACGCAATGCGGTGACCTTGCGGGTGAACTCCAGCAGCTCGCTGTTCTTGTCGACCAGAGACCAGTCCATCCAAGACAATTCGGAGTCCTGGCAGTAGACGTTGTTGTTGCCGTGTTGGCTGCGTCCGATCTCGTCGCCGTGTGCGAGCATCGGCGTGCCTTGGCTCACCATCAAGGTGGCCATGATGTTGCGCATCTGCCGGCCCCGCAGCTCCAGGATTTCCGGGTCATCGGTCGGGCCCTCGACGCCGCAATTCCAGGACCGGTTGTGGCTCTCGCCATCGCGGTTCTCTTCGCCATTGGCCTCGTTGTGTTTCTCGTTGTACGAGACGAGGTCGTTGAGCGTGAATCCGTCGTGGGCGGTGACGAAATTGATGCTGGCGCCGGGCCGGCGACTGGTTGCCTCATAGAGGTCCGACGACCCGGTCAGCCGGGACGCGAACTCGCCGAGGGTGGCGGGCTCGCCCCGCCAATAGTCACGCACAGTATCCCGATACTTCCCGTTCCACTCGGTCCACAAACCCGGGAAGTTGCCGACCTGGTAGCCGCCCTCGCCGATGTCCCAAGGTTCGGCGATCAGCTTGACTTGGCTGACGATCGGATCCTGTTGCACCAGATCGAAAAAGGCGCTCAGTCGGTCGACATCGTAGAACTCGCGGGCCAGCGTTGAGGCCAGGTCGAAGCGGAAGCCGTCGACGTGCATCTCGGTCACCCAATAGCGCAGCGAGTCCATGATCAGCTGCAGCGTGTGTGGGTTGCGGGCGTTGAGGCTGTTACCGGTGCCGGTGAAATCCTTGTAGAACCGCAGATCCTCGTCGACCAGCCGGTAGTAGGCGGCGTTGTCGATGCCGCGGAAGTTGACTGTGGGGCCGAGGTGGTTGCCTTCGGCGGTGTGGTTGTAGACCACGTCCAGGATGACCTCGATGTCCTGCTCGTGAAACGCCCGGACCATCGACTTGAATTCGGTCACCGCGCCCCGGGCGCGTCTGTTGGCGGCGTATTGGATGTGTG
Organism: uncultured Actinomycetota bacterium; assembly: GCA_963815995.1. Taxonomy (GTDB): domain Bacteria; phylum Actinomycetota; class Actinomycetes; order Mycobacteriales; family Mycobacteriaceae; genus Mycobacterium. The sequence continues at coordinate 1,680,922 of CAWFIR010000010.1, read as the reverse complement.
GGGCAAAGAATCCGAATGTGTTGTAGCCCCAGTAGTTCCGCAAGCCTAAGTCGAGCAGACGGTGGTCGTGCATGAACTGATGCACCGGCATCAGTTCGATCGCGGTGACGTTCAACGATTTGAGGTAATCGATGATCGCCGGGTGACCGAGGCCGGCATAGGTTCCGCGCAACGCTTCGGGGATAGCGGGATGACTCTGTGTCATCCCTTTGACGTGCGCCTCGTAGATCACCGTCTCGTGATACGGCGTACGCGGCGCTCGGTCGTTCGCCCAGTCGAAGTATGGGTTGATCACCACGCTGGTCATGGTGTGGCCAAGCGAGTCGACCCGTGGCGGCGTGCCGGTTTCGGCGGGGTCCTCGGCAGCGACGGCGAGATCGTAGGAGAACAGTGCCTGGTCGAATTTGAACTCCCCGTCGAAGCACTTGCCGTACGGGTCGAGCAGCAGCTTGCTGGGGTCGCAGCGGTGGCCTGCCGCGGGGTCGAACGGCCCGTGCACCCGAAAGCCGTAGCGCTGCCCGGGGGTGACGTCTGGCAGGTATGCGTGCCACACGTAGCCGTCGACCTCGTCGAGGTTGACCCGAGATTCCTGGCCGTCGTCTCCGATCAGGCACAGTTCGACTTTCTCGGCGATCTCCGAGAACAGTGCGAAGTTGGTGCCGCTGCCGTCGTAGTTCGCGCCTAACGGGTAGCTGCTTCCCGGCCACACCGTGGCCAGCGCCGGTGGGGCCGCGGCGGCGCCGTTGGTCGGGTCTGACGGAGGCATCTCACGACCTTAACGGCGGTCCGATCCGCTTGCTCTGCTGGCTCTCGCCGCCGCGGGCGGTGTCACCACCAGCCGGTGGCCGGGCCGACCTGCCGACCCAGCTCGTTGGTCATGGTGCGCATGTACGTAGCCGACAGGTGGTGAGCGTCGTGGTATACCAACACGTTTCCCTCGACGGCGGGACAGATGTCGGCGCGGCACACCGCGTCGCTCATGTCCAGTGGCTTGAGCATCGGGAACTGCTCGACCCAGTCGAGGGTGGGGTTGCGGTCAGCGAGCACGTCCGAGCGCTTGACGCCACACGACACGGCGTCGCCACCTTTGGCCAGGCAGTCCGGCGGGTTGAACGGCTGACCGTCTTTGACCAACCACGGGGTGTCTCGCATGGCCAGGATCGGAATGTTGTTGTCGGAGAACGTCTGCCAGATGCCGACGTACGTCCCGGGCATCACGTCGCCGGGTTTGATGTTCCACGGCCGCGTCGAGGTGGTGAACACGAAGTCGGGATGGTCGGCCACCACCTGGTCCATCGCCCTGGGCACCCAGTCGCGGCACTCCGGGTACGGGTCGTTGTTGCCCATCACGAGCGGCATCTTCTCGGTGGAGAGCGGGCAGCCCATCTTGAGGTAGGTGGTGACCTTGAAGTGGTGTCGACGGCCGAGCAGGTCCAGCGCGGTCAGCCAGTGCTCGGCGTGCGAGCCACCGGCTAGCGCGATGGTCCGGGTGGCGTTCTTGTCGCCGTAGCTGCACTTGATCACGTCGGTGTTCTTGAAGTCACTGATACAGCCGTCGCGGGTGGACGGCGGGTAGTCGGTCTGAGCTTCCAGCACCGTGGGCCGCATCCGCAGGGAAGGCACCCGCACGTGTTTGACCAGGGCTCGTGCGCCCGGATAGTCGCTGGAGCTCAGAGCACTGAGCTCCTTGCCGTTGGCCCGCTCCACGTTGACGTGCTCGCGCCAGGTGAACGCCGTCGCGGTGAGCGTCACGCCGAGCAGCCCGACGACCGAGCCCAGCACCAGCGTGGGGCGCCGCAGCCGGGTCCGCCAGGGCACCACCCGGGTGGCCGGTGCCGCGGCGCTGGCAGCTCGGCGCAGACGTAGCGGATCTTCGATGTACCGGTTCGTCCAATAGGCCAGCAGGCCGGAGATCAGCAGCACCGCGGTGCCCTCGACGAAGTTGGCGTGCGCGTGACCGGTGTAGGCGAGCCAGAAGATCAGCAGCGGCCAGTGCCACAGATACAGCGAGTAGGCCATCGCGCCGAGCCGTACCAGCGGCGCCGTGGCCATCAGCCGGTTGGGCAGCGGCAATGTGACACCCTCAGTCCGGTTGGCGCCGGCCAGGATGAACAGCAGGGCAGCCCCGACCGGGACCAGCGCCCACGGCCCGGGGAATTGCTTGACGCCGTCGATGAGTGCGCCGCAGGACAACACCGCGGCCAGCGCGATGGTGGCGGCCGTGGTGCGCAGCCACATCGGCCAGCGGACGTAGGGGACCACCGCACCTACCAGCGCCCCCAGCAGCAGCTCCCACGCCCGCGCGAAGCTGTTGTAGTAGGCCGTTGCCTGGCTGGCCTGGTGCGCAAAAATCGCATAACCGAATGACGCCGCGGTCAGTGCGGTGAGCAGCACCACGAATGCGGTCCGCAGTCGATCGCCGAGCCGGCGTCGGAGCAGCAACGCGAAACCGAAGACCAGCGCCAAGAACGCGACATAGAACTGGCCCTGCACCGACATCGACCAGATGTGCTGCAGTGGGCTGACCGATTCGCCGGCCCGCAGGTAGTCGGCGACCGTGCTGGCCAGCTCCCAGTTCTGGTAGTAGCCGAGGCTGGCCAGACTCTGGTCGGCGAAGGTCTCCCACCGCGTCTCCGGCTGAATCAGGATGGTCAGCGCCGCGCATCCGGCCAGCACCACCACCAGAGCCGGCAGCAATCGCCGGACCAACCGGACCACCTCGGGCACCGGCGACAGCGACGACGCCGGATTGAGCGCGGTGCGGAGCAATTTTCCGCCGAAGAAGAAACCGGAAAGCGCCAAAAAAACGTCGACGCCGCCGGAAACCCGACCGAACCAGACGTGGAACATCGCCACCAGGGCGATGGCGATGCCACGCAGCCCGTCGAGATCGTGGCGGTAGAACCCGGCGGCCCGTTTATCCGTCGCGGGCCGCGCCGGATCCGCGATGCCTGCGTCGGTCGGGCGGGTCAGGGAGACAGTCATGATTGACAGCCAATCTACCTAACCCCCCGGCCGACGGGCGTGCTCGAATACCGGCTTGTGAGCTGTCCGGTCAGGACTCCAGGATGCGAGTCAGGTAGGGAACCATCCCGCTGGTGCGCGCCGGAGTGACCGTGACCGCGGGCTCGGTGGCCTCGATCATCTGGTTGTTGCCGAGGTACATCGCGACGCTCTGGGTGCCGCCCGGGCCGTAGCAGAGCAGATCGCCCGGCCGCGCTTGTGACGGCGCGACTTTGCGGCCCACGTTGCACTGCTCGGCCGAGGTGCGCGGCATCTTCACCCCGGCGCCGGCGTAGGCGTATTGGATCAGGCCGGAGGCGTCGAACCCGACGATGTTGGCATTCAGGCCGGTGCCGCGGGTGGGTCCCGCGGCGTTGCCGCCGCCATACAGGAACGGCACGTTGCGCTGAGAAAGCGCGCGCTGGATCACGTAGCTGGTCGATTGCTGGTAGCCCACGAGAGTCGGGCCATTTGGGTCAGCGCTGGCGATGTTGGGGTTGACCATGGGCAGCGTCAGTAACAGGGCCAGGCTGGCGGGGACGGCGAAGCTGCGTCTCATGTTGATCACCTCTCTGCGGCTTCGGCGCGGTGACTTCACGCCTCTACCGGCATTCTCGATTCACCTCAGAGACCCGTGCACTGGCCCGCCCCGTCGGGGGCCGCACGCCGCCACCCCGCGAACCAGCGCGGGCTGGGAGCTTTGACCCGTCGGTGAACCGCTGAATTCACAACAGTCACTATGGACACTGTGGCAACAAAAGCCCGTTAGGGCCACTGCGCAGGGCCTCTGAGCGGGATTATTTGTCGTAACGTGACCGAACGGTGATCGCTGGCGGGCCGAGGCATCAAACCTGTGCGGGCCGTTGTGATTTCGCTCTCACTCGGGGGCGTCGACGACGCCGGAGTCGTCGTGCCAGTACTTGGTGCTGAAGTCGGTCAGCGCCGAGCCGCCCACGGAGGCGAGCAGCACGAGGGCAATCGCCAACGCCGGCCAGAAGGACAGATACCAACCCTTCAGCAACGACACCAGCGGCCCGAGCAGTGCCGCCGCGACCGCGGCGCCGATGCCCCCCCAGACCACCGGGTAGATGTAGAAATCCACGCCGAAGGGCGCGGGCGGACATTCTCCGGTGCAGACGTCCTTCAGGAAGCCGAAAAGCCTGGAATACCAATCGGTCCCGAAGGCGATGGCCGCCAGGAGCACCAGCAACGCCACCAAGGAGGCCACGTCCCACGGGACCAGGCGCAGCCGCAGCACCCGCGGCGGGGGATCTTCGTGGTGGCTGGGGGACGGGTCGTCAAACTGCTGCGGCGAGGCCATGATGGCTCAATGCTGCCGGATGCCCGGCATTTCTGCGAGCGAACGCTGAGCGCGTCAGGCACGGCCGCGACTGCTTTACCCTCGTTCTCTATGACTTCTGCGGCCGCAGGTACGTCTGGGCTCACGCCGGGGCAGATCAGCGCGATCGACGCGGCCCACCTGTGGCATCCCTACAGCACGATCGGGGCCGAGGCGGTGCCCCCGGTGGTGGCGGTCGGCGCCCACGGCGCCTGGCTCACCCTCGTCCGCGACGGCAAACAGGTCCAGGCGCTCGACGCGATGAGCTCCTGGTGGACGGCCGTCCACGGGCACGGCCACCCCGTGCTGGACGCCGCAATGACCAGCCAGCTGGCCGTCATGAACCACGTCATGTTCGGCGGTCTCACCCACGAGCCCGCCGCCCGGTTAGCGCAGCTTCTCGTCGAGATCACCCCGGCCGGTCTGGAAACCGTGTTCTTCAGCGACTCCGGATCGGTAGCGGTCGAGGTCGCGGTCAAGATGGCGCTGCAGTACTGGCGCAGCCGCGGCCTGCCCGGCAAGCGTCGGCTGATGACCTGGCGCGGGGGATATCACGGCGACACCTTCACCCCGATGAGCATCTGCGACCCCGAGGGCGGCATGCACTCCCTGTGGGGCGACGTGCTGGCTCACCAGGTGTTCGCCCCGCAGGTACCCCGCGACTACGACCCCGCTTACAGCGCGGCATTCGAGGCGCAGTTGGCCGGGCACGCCGCCGAACTGGCCGCCGTGGTCGTCGAACCGGTAGTCCAGGGCGCCGGCGGGATGCGGTTCCACGATCCGCGCTATCTGACCGACCTGCGCGACATCTGCCGACGGCACGACGTGCTGCTGGTCTTCGACGAGATCGCCACCGGATTCGGCCGTACCGGCGAATTGTTCGCCGCCGACCATGCCGGCGTCAGCCCCGACATCATGTGCGTCGGCAAGGCGCTGACCGGCGGCTACCTGAGCCTGGCCGCGACGTTGTGTACCACCGATGTCGCGCACACGATCAGCTCCGGTGAAGCCGGAGCGCTGATGCACGGGCCGACGTTCATGGCCAACCCGCTGGCGTGCGCGGTCTCGGTGGCCGCCGTGGAGGTGCTGCTCGGCCAGGACTGGCGTGCGGTGGTCGCCGAGATCGCTGCCGGGCTGACCGCCGGGCTCGAGCCGGCGCGGACATTGCCGGGGGTGGCCGACGTCCGGGTGTGCGGCGCGATCGGCGTCATCGAATGCGACCGCCCGGTCGATCTGACTATCGCGACACCGGCGGCGCTGGATCGCGGTGTCTGGCTGCGGCCGTTTCGCAACCTGGTGTACGCCATGCCGCCGTTCATCTGCACGCCCGGCGAGATCGCGCAGGTCACCTCCACGATGGTCGAGGTGGCTCGGCTGACCGGTTCTCGTAGGATTTAGCGCGATGACACAGATCGATATCTCGCCGCTGGCCTGGCTGGAGGCCCACGCTGAGGCGCGCCGGGAGGCTGGGTTGCGACGCGCGTTGCGGCCCCGACCGGCGGTGGCCACCGAACTCGACCTGGCGTCCAACGACTACCTCGGCCTGTCGCAGCACCCGGAGGTGATCGACGGCGGCGTGGACGCGCTGCGTACCTGGGGTGCGGGCGCGACCGGTTCGCGGCTGGTCACCGGCAACACGTCGCTGCACGAGGAGCTGGAATCCACCCTGGCTGAATTCGTCGGCGCCGCAGCGGGTTTGGTGTTCTCCTCCGGGTACACCGCCAACCTGGGCGCAGTGGTCGGGCTTTCCGGTCCGGGCTCGCTGCTGGTGTCGGATGCGCTGTCGCACGCCTCGCTGGTCGACGCGTGCCGGCTGGCACGGGCCCGGGTGGTGGTCACGCCGCACCGCGACATCGACGCCGTGGACGCCGCGCTGGCCGCACGGGACGAGGAGCGCGCGGTCGTCATCACTGAGTCGGTGTTCTCCACCGGCGGCGCACTGGCGCCGGTGCGCCAACTGCACGAGGTGTGCCGCCGCCACCGGGCGCTGCTCGTCGTCGACGAGGCCCATGGGCTGGGCGTGCGCGGTGTCGGCGGACGCGGGTTGCTGCATGAGCTGGGATTGGCGGGTGCGCCCGACGTGGTGATGACCACGACGCTGTCGAAGGCGTTGGGCAGTCAGGGCGGCGCGGTGCTGGGGTCGGTGGCGGTGCGCGACCACCTCATCGACGCGGCCCGGCCGTTCATCTTCGACACCGGCCTGGCGCCGGCCGCCGTGGGCGCCGCGCTGGCGGCGCTGCGTGTCTTGGGCGCCGAGCCGTGGCGGCCCGAGGCGGTGCTGCGGCACGCGGGCACGCTGGCGCAGATATGCGATGTGCCCGATGCGCCGCAGTCGGCGGTGGTGTCGGTGATCCTCGGCGCGCCGGAGGTAGCGCTGGCCGCTGCCACGGCCTGCCTGGACGCCGGCGTGCGGGTGGGCTGCTTCCGTCCACCGACGGTGCCGGCCGGCACGTCGCGGCTGCGGCTGACCGCACGGGCGTCGCTGGATGACGACGATCTCGGGCTGGCCCGTGCGGTGCTGACCGACGTGCTCGCCGCGGCACGCCGTTGACGGTTCTCGTCATCACCGGGACCGGGACCGGTGTCGGCAAGACCATCACGACCGCGGCGCTGACGGCGGCCGCCCGCCAGGCCGGCATTGACGTCGCGGTCTGCAAGCCGGTGCAGACCGGCACCGATACCGGCGACGACGACCTCGCCGACGTCACCCGACTGACCGGGCTGGCCAAGGTGGTCGGGCTGGCGCGTTACCCGCAGCCGCTGGCGCCGCTGGCCGCCGCCGAGCAGGCCGGAAAGCCCTTGCCGACCCGACGCAACATGCTCAAACTCATTCGCGCAGTGGACCGTCCGGGGCAGCTGACCCTGATCGAAGGAGCCGGCGGGCTATTGGTCGAAATCGCCGAAGCGGGCATGACATTGCGGGACCTCGCGGCCGATCTGGGCGCCGCCGCGCTGGTCGTGGCCACCGCCGAGCTCGGCACCCTCAACCACACCGGGTTGACAGTGGAATCACTTGCCGCACATGGAATTTCCTGTGCGGGATTGGTGATCGGCAACTGGCCGCTGCAGCCGGGGGTGGTGGAAACCTCCAACCGGTCCGCGCTGGTGCGCCTGGCGCCGCTGCGCGCCGCGCTGCCCGCCGGTGCCGGATCGATGAAATCCGCCGAGTTCATTGCGATGAGCGTGCACGCATTCGACCGGGCCTGGGTAACCAGTCTGGTCAGCTGATGGTTCATTCGATCGAGCTGCTCTTCGACGCCGACACCGAAGCCACTCTGCGCCGCATCTGGAACGACCTCTCGGCTGCCGACTTGCCCAGCAGGATTCCGGCCGGTCGCCCGCACGTGACGTTGGCGGTGGCCGAGCGGATCGAGCCCGACGTCGACGCATTGCTGCAACCGGTCGCGCAGCGACTACCGCTTGGATGCACGGTCGGCGCACCGCTGCTGTTCGGCCAATCGAACGCCATCCTGGCCCGGCTCGTCGTGCCGTCAGCCGATCTGCTCGCCCTGCACGCCGAAGTGCACCGCATCTGCGGGCCGCATCTCGTGCCGGAACCGTTGCCGCACAGCCTGCCCGGCCAATGGACGTCGCACGTCACGCTGGCCCGTCGAGTCGAGGGTGCCCAACTCGGGCCGGTCCTGCGGCTGGCGGGTCACCCGTCGGAGATCTACGGCAACCTCGCCGGTTTACGCCGCTGGGACGGCAGCGAACGCGTCGAGTACCCGATCAGCTGAGTTATTCCGCCGCTGGCTCAAGCCGCACGAAAACACCCTTTGACGTAGGGGTATTGCTGATTTCCGCGACGCTGTCCAGGGGTACCAGGACGTTGGTTTCGGGATAGTAGGACGCGGCCGAGCCGCGCGCGGCCGGATATTCGACCACCCGAAACCCCTTGGCGCGCCGCTCAATACCGTCGTCCCAAGTACTTACCAGGTCGACGAGTTGGCGGTCGGCCAAGCCAAGCGCTTCGATGTCTGCAGGGTTGACCAATACGACCCGGCGTCCGTTGTGGATGCCGCGGTAACGGTCGTCGAGCGCGTAAGGCACGGTGTTCCATTGATCGTGCGAGCGCATCGTCTGCAGTATTAGGTGCCCGTCGGGTGGGCGAACCCGGTCGAACGCGTTGCGCGTAAAGACCGCCTTGCCTGACGGCGTCGGGAACCGATGCTCGTTGACCGGGTTGGGCAGCCGGAACCCACCGGGCTTGCGTACCCGCGCGTTGAAATCGTCAAAGTCGGGCACCACGTGGGAAATTCGCTCACGGACCGTGTTGTAGTCGGCTTCGAACTCCTCCCAGTGGATGGCGGGCGTGTCGTCGAGCGTGCGCCGGGCGAGTCGGCAGATGATCGCGACTTCGCTCAACAATTGCTCCGACGGCGGGCGCAGACGGCCGTGCGATTGGTGGACGATGCTCATCGAGTCCTCGACCGTGACGAACTGCTCACCGGTGGCCTGCAGGTCGCGGTCGGTGCGACCCAGGGTGGGCAGGATCAACGCCGTGTCGCCGCATACGACGTGCGAGCGGTTGAGCTTGGTGGAGACGTGCGCGGTCAGACGGCACGTCCGCATCGCGCGCTCGGTCAGCTCGCTGTCGGGGGTGGCGCGCACGAAGTTGCCGGCGAAACCGACGAAAACCTTGGCGTGCCCGTCGCGCATGGCCCGAATCGAATTCACCGCGTCCAAGCCGTGCTTGGCCGGGGGAGTGAATCCGAACTCGCGCTCCAGGGCGTCCAGGAACGACTGCGGCATTCGCTCCCAGATGCCCATCGTGCGGTCACCCTGAACATTGCTGTGCCCACGCACCGGACACACTCCGGCTCCCGGACGGCCCAAGTTGCCGCGTAGCAGCAGGAAGTTGACGATCTCGCGAATCGTCGCCACCCCGTACTTCTGCTGGGTGATCCCCATCGCCCAGCAGACGATGACCTTCTTGCTGGCCAGAACCCGAGCTACCACCTGCTCGATCTCGTCGCGGCCGAGCCCGGTGGTCATCAGGATCTCCGGCCAGGAGATCTGCCCGACATGCTCAGCGAACTCGGCGAACCCGGTGGTGTTCGCGTTGATGAAGTCGTGATCGAGCACTGTCCCGGGTGCGGCGGCCTCGGCCTGCAGCAGTAGCGCGTTGACGGCCTGGAACAGCGCCAGGTCGCCATTGGGCCTGATGTGCAGGAACTGGTCGGCGATCGTGGTGCCGCGGCCGATGATTCCGCGTACTTTCTGCGGATTCTTGAACCGGATCAGCCCGGCCTCCGGCAGCGGGTTGACCGCAATGATGCGTCCGCCGTTGCGCTTGGTCTCCTCGAGCGCCGACAGCATGCGCGGCATGTTCGTGCCGGGATTGATTCCGACGACGAACACCAGGTCGGCTTCATGGATGTCGTCGAGGCTCACGCTGCCTTTGCCGACCCCGAGGGTCTCCTCCAGCGCGGAGCCGCTGGACTCGTGGCACATGTTGCTGCAGTCGGGAAGGTTGTTGGTGCCCAAGGCGCGTGCGAACAGCTGCAGCAGAAACGCCGCCTCGTTGCTGACCCGCCCCGAGGTGTAGAACAGCGCCTCGTCGGGAGAGTCGAGCGCGCGCAGTTCGGCGGACAACAGCTCTAACGCGTCATCCCAACTGATCGGCTCGTAGTGGTCAGAGCCGGATCGCTTGACCATCGGCTCGGTCAGCCGTCCCTGCTGGTTGAGCCACATGTCGGACTTGTTCAGCAGCTGCGGGATGGAGTGCTCGCGGAAGAAGTCCCGCGTGATCCGGCGGGTCGTCGCCTCGTCGTTGATGTGTTTAGCGCCGTTTTCGCAGTATTCGTTGATATGCCGGTGCCCGGCTTCGGGCTCGGGCCACGCGCATCCCGGGCAGTCGGTGCCGTTGGCCTGGTTAATGCTCAGCAGATTGATCGCGACGCGTCGCGGCGACGTCTCCTCGAGCGAGTACTGCATTGCGTGGAGGACGCCGGGAACTCCGGTTGCCCATTGTTTGGGCGGCGTGACTTTCAGCTGCTCGTCACTCGAATGGTCTGTGGCCATCGGATCCGTCTGCTCATGTCGTGGGTGGACCTCGCCGAAGATGCTCAGCATAGCGCCGCGCTGATCGTTGGATACGATCCAAGCATGGGTCGGGTAACGGCACGTCGGCCTGCCCGGCACGTGAGTGCCGAGGCGACGGTGCGGCGGCCCGAGACCCTGGCCGTCGAGGAGCCGCTCGAAATCCGGGTCAACGGCGCGCCGCTTACCGTGACCATGCGGACTCCGGGATCGGATTTCGAACTGGCACAAGGGTTTCTGCTTACCGAGAGCATCATCGCGCGCAGAGAAGACGTGGCGGCAATCCGGTACTGCGGTGGGACCGGTTCGGATGGCGTGAACACCTACAACGTCCTCGACGTGACGCTGGCGCCAACGGTGCCGGCTCCCGACGTAGACGTGACCCGCAACTTCTACACCACTTCGTCGTGCGGCGTGTGCGGGAAGGCCTCCCTGGCCGCGGTGCGCCTCAGCAGTCGCTACCCACCAGGCGACCAAGTAATGACTCTCGGGGCGGACATGCTGACCGCCATGCCGAAGCGACTGCGTTCGGCGCAGAAGGTTTTCGCGTCCACCGGAGGTCTGCACGCCGCGGCCTTGTTTGACGTCGACGGCGCAATGCTGGCGGCGCGCGAAGACATCGGACGACACAACGCGGTGGACAAGGTGATTGGCTGGGCGCTGGAAAACGATCGGATACCGCTGAGCAACCAGGTGTTGCTGGTGAGTGGGCGGGCGTCCTTTGAGCTGACGCAGAAAGCGGTGATGGCCGGCTTGCCGGTATTGGCTGCCGTGTCGGCTCCGTCGTCGCTGGCCGTCGATTTGGCCAGCGAATCCGGATTGACCCTGGTCGCTTTCCTGCGGGGCGACTCGATGAACATCTATTCGCGACCGGATCGCATCACCGCTTAGCGGCCACGTCCGCGTTGACGACGGCGGCCCGCGAACGAAACAATCCTTAGTGCGTCGCGACGATGGAGATTCACGATGGTGTCTGATCCGGCTGAGTCCGCCGCGAGCCGTCTGCGCGGTTGGCTGCACGCGATGCTCGCGCATCGCCACGGCAGTGAGGTCTACCAGACCTCGACGATGGGCGCTCTGCTCGACGGCGTGTACGACGGCGACGTGACGATTCGGGAGCTGTTGCAGCACGGCAATTTTGGCCTGGGCACCTTCAACGGCCTCGACGGCGAGATGCTGGTGCTCGATGGTGTCTGCTACCAACTGCGTGGCGACGGCAGCGCTCAGGTCGCCGATGCCGATCAGCGCACCCCGTTCGCCGTCGTCACTTGGTTCGATGCCGACCGCTCGTTCGAGGTGACTGAGTCCGTCGACCGCGCCGGTCTCAAGGCACGGATCGACGAATCGCTGCCGAGTAAGAATCTGATCGTCGCTGTCCGGGTTACCGGCGATTTCAGTGTGATTCGGACCCGGACGGTCACCGAGCAGCACCGGCCCTACCCGCCGTTCACCGAGGCCACCCAAGACCAGCACGAGGTGACCTTCCACGACGCCACCGGCACCCTGGGGGGATTCCGGATGCCGGAATACGAGCAGGGCGTCTCGGTGGCCGGCTACCACTCCCACTTCGTCGATGCCGAACGGCGCCACGGCGGACACGCCCTGGAGTATCTGTTGACGCAAGGCCGGGTCGACATCAGTGTTCGTTCCGATCTGCATCTGAGCCTGCCGCGCACACCGGAATTCCTTGCCGCCGAACTGAACAAGACCGATATGGACACCCAGATCCGCCGCACCGAGGGGGAATGACCTGAGCAAAGACGTGCGATCAGCCCAGCGAGTGGTCGAAACCCTCGCCGCCTACGGCGTCCGATTCATCTTCGGCGTGCCGGGCGCCAAGGTCGACGCCGTGTACGACGCTCTGGCTGACGGAGGCCCGCAACTGGTCGTCTGCCGTCACGAGCAGAACGCTGCGTTCATGGCCGCCGCGGTCGGCCGGCTCACCGGAACGCCGGGCGTCGCATTGGTGACGTCGGGACCCGGCACCACGAATCTGGCCACTGGACTGATCACCGCCACCACCGAGCAGGACCCGATGGTGGCCATCTGCGGTGCCGTACAACGGGCCGACCGGCTCAAGCGCACCCATCAATCGATGGATGCCGTTGCGGCGCTGAAGCCGTTCACGAAGTACGCCGGCGAGGTCAACGATCCCGACAACGTCCCCGAAGCGGTCGCTAACGCCATCCGCGCCGCGCTCACCCCACCCCGGGGCGCCGCCGCGGTCGTGCTTCCCGCTGATATCTCGATGGCGACCACGTCGGCGGCGATAGTCAAGCCTTCACCGGTGCCCACGCTGGGTGCGGCCCCGGCAGATCGAATTACACAGGCCGTCAACATGATTCGGGCAGCGCGGTGCCCGGTCCTTTTCGTCGGCGTTCGTGTCGGCGATCGGCAACCATGTGCGGCACTGCGTGAGTTGCTGACGGTCACCGACCTGCCGGTGGTGGAGACTTTTCAGGCCGCCGGCGTGGTGTCACGAGAACTCGAGGACCACTTTGTCGGGCGCGTCGGACTGTTCCGCAACCAACCCGGCGACATTTTGATCAGCCACGCAGACGCATTGGTGACGATCGGCTTCGACCCGGTCGAATACGATCCGGGGCTGTGGAATTCGGATCCGGCCCGCACGCTGATCCACATCGACGCGATTCCGGCCGACATCGACAACCACTACCAGCCGACGCTGGAACTGCGCGGGGACATCGCCGCGACGCTGACCGCGATGATCCGGCCCCTGTCCGGGTTGCAGGTTGACGACACCGTGCGCGCCGGCATCGCGGAACAACGTGCCGCGCTGCTGAACATCGACGCGGAAGCGCGCGCTCACCCCAGTACTGAGCTCGGTGTCAACCCGGCGGCGGTCGTTCTGAAGATCCGCGACTTGATCGACGACGACGCCACCATCGCCTGCGATATCGGATCGCACTACATCTACATGGCCAGGCACTTTCGCGTTTACCAACCTCGGCGGCTGCTGTTCTCCGACGGCCAGCAGACTCTTGGCGTCGCGTTGCCCTGGGCGATGGCCGCCGCCCTGGTCCGGCCGGGCACTCAGGTGGTGTCGGTATCCGGCGACGGTGGATTTCTTTTCAGCGCACAGGAATTGGAGACCGCGATGCGATTAGGGCTCAGTTTCACTCATGTGATCATGCGCGACAACACCTACAACATGGTCGCCTTCCAGGAGCAACTCAAGTACGGGCGCACGTCGGGCGTGCAGCTGGGCGACTACGACATCGTCCACTACGGCGCGGCATTCGGTGCCACAGGCATCCGGGTCAGCGGCATCAGCGAGTTCGAGGCCGCGCTCAAACAATCGCTGAACGAACCGGGGATCACCATTATCGACGTGCTTGTCGACTACAGCCGCAACACCGAACTGTTCGCGGAGCTGCATGACGACGTCCTCGAGTGACGCCGCGCTACGGGATCAGGTCGGCCAAGTTGACCAGGGTTCCCGCGGTCGCCTCGGCGACGGGTGCCGCAACGCCGAGCAACAGGAGAAACGGAAGCATGACCACGTCGGCGGCGATAGGGTCACCGATAGCGTTGATCAGGTTGCCGGCGTCGAACTGGTCCACGAACATGCTCGCGTCGTATGAGGGCAAGCTGGTGAGCACCGCATCGATGGTGTCGGCAATCGGCAGTAAAGCCGCGTAGTCGGCTGCGACGGTGCCGGTCAGATCGTTGAGAATATCGCTCGGCGACGACAGCAACGTCGCGTCCGAAATCGGGAAATTTGCTGCGCCGCCTAGTGCCTCTTTCAAAATTTGGAAACCCTGCATCAGCGACGGGTGCAGGGTGTCGATCAAGCCGGTGTTGAACGCGCCCAGCAACAGCGTCGACAGCGACGGGTTATCTGCCAGCGGCGTTATTTGGTAGTTGTCAGGGCTTTCCAGATCCTGGATGGCTGTGGTGATCCCTTGCTGTAGGCCGTTGCTCAACGCAGTGGAGACAGCGGCCCCGTCAAGATTGGTCGGGAACAGCCCCAGCGTGGTGGGGATATCGGCATATCCCTGGCCCCAGCCGTCGGTGATGCTGCCGTAGCCCAGGTTCACCAGGATGCGCGTGTCGGGTTCCAGCAGGTCGTAGAGCGGCTGTCCGATTACCGGGAGCAGCCGCAATGGGTCCAAAAGTGGCAGGCTGTCGTCCGGGATTATGTAGTAGTTGGTCAACGTGTCTGCCGCCGAGGTCGGCAATTGGATGGCCGAAGCGATCTGTTCCGGGGTGTCACCCAGGTAGGCGCCGTGGCCGTACAGGATTCCCAGCAAGGCGTTGAGGTCGGAGACGAGGTTGAGCGGATATCTCGGGAAGTCGGCGAAGCCGTCGTATTCCTGCGTGTAAATGTCGGTGGGGTAGAGGTCTGCCGGCGTTGCCCCGGTCAACGTGAAGCCCAGGCTAGGGAAGCTCGGATCGGTGCCGGCAGGGAGATCGAAGCGTTCCAAGACGCCGCCGTCGGGGTTGCTTTCATCACCAATCAACACGAAGTGCACGTCATCACTGGGCACACCCTGATTCGCCAGCTCGGTCATGGTTGTCGAGGCGAGCACGGAGCTCTGCGAGAGGCCGAACACGACCACAGGGTTGGCAGCGTCCACATTCCCGGTCGAGATCTGGTGCAAGATTGCCGCGTCCAGAATCTGTTGCCCCTGCGCAGCTGACGTGTCGAACAGCAGGCTGTGCACCCCGGTGACCGGATAAAACCCTTCGGGGGTGACCAGCGCCTGCGCGGTGCCGGTGAATCCGCGCGGCTCTAGGTAGAGCTGGTCGACGGCATCCACGTAGCTCGGCGGCGGCATGGGCAGGCCGCTACCGCCGATGACGAACGCGGTGCCATCCCCGAGTGCGGAATCCGCCGTGTCACCGCTGGTCAGCTTGACGTCGCGAGCTTGGCTGGCGGGTACGGGCGCGGTCACTGGCGTCGCGGTGATCAAGCTGGCACACGTGATGGCAACACCCGTAGCGAAGACGGGGCGGTAAATCGAACGGCCCAGCATAGGGGCTCCTTGGCTATAGCTCGACTCAACGAGTCTAGGACCTATGTGCCCGCATCCGGAGTGCTATGCACTGAAGAGCAAGTACAAACCGGTGAAGGTGTAGCCGACCATCACCAGCATCATGGTCAGCTGGCCGGTGAGTTGATGGCCAGCCGGCAGCAACCGCAACGCTTTGTCGTGCGCCGCGATCACCGCCACGATGTGTCCGGTGACCACGGATGTCACCTTGATGACTGCCAACACCGTGGGATGTAGCGAAAGAACATAGGCGACGTGTAAATGCCCCAGCCCCAGCAGGTTCCAGCCCTTGCCGAGCGGGTCGGCGAGGGTGAACACCGCCTGCTGCCCGCGTTCGACCAGATACGACAAGTAGTGCGCGAAGATGTAACCCACCACGATCGGAATCAGCGAGTGCGCCAGCTGACCGGGGAGCGCACGACGCTGCTCACGGTCGATTCCGCCGGTCGCACGGGCGGCCAGCGAGAACGACGTCGCAACCACAGCGATGAAAGCCAGCATCCCGATGGTGCGCAACGCGGACAGCGAAACCGACAGCGGCACAGCATGAATACTCCGGGCGAGGCCGTCGGCGAAGTTGCGCCAAGTCGCCGACGACGAGAAACTGTCGAATGCGGTGGAGCCAAGCAGAACCGCCAGCACGGCGACGATGCCCGGCCGAATCGGCAACGACAGCAGATGATCGAAGGGGTTGCCGATTGCGATTCTGTGTGTCTTGGCGTCGCGCCGGAAGGGAGAGAGCCGCGAAACCGCCATGCTGTAAACGCCGAACGGGTCCGCACGGGCGAACCAACGTTGCCCGCATAGCCATCCGCCGCCGAGCATCACCACGGCATAGATCAGCAGCCACGTCTTGACCCATGGCAGCGCTGCCGGGTTGGGGCTGGCCAATTCCAGCCACACGAATGCGAACAACCCCGCCGCGGCAGGCCGATACCCCCAGGATTCCGGGTAGCTGAGCCGTGACTTGGCGAGGCTTTCCGGGGTAATGCGTTGCAGCAGTACATATACGGTGCGCGTCGGCGAGATGACACGCCATACCGGCCCGACCAGAAGCGACATCGCCACCAGCCCCACCCACAACAGCACGTAGAAGACACCGAGCAGCGCGTTGCTCTGCGTTTGCGGTCCGCACAACCCGGCCAGCAGCACCCACCCGGTGAACGCCAACGTCGCGACCGCCGCCACACCGCGGACGACCCGCGAGTCGACGAAAGTGGTCACCGCCGCCGGCAGCGGGCGAGTGGGATTGGCCGGATCAAACCGTGGCCGCTTCCACGCGAGCGCGACCAGAGCGAAGGTGAACGTCAACGCCCACGCCGCGCCGATCACCGAAAACGCATACGGCACGGGAAGATCACTCGACCCGCCGAGGCCGTGCGCGACGATGACCGGTTCGGTCACGGATGTACGTGGATGGTGGCGACGGTGCGGTCGAGATGGTGTAGCTCGACGTCGACGCTACCCGGAACGTCAACACTGAACTGGAATGTCTGATTGGCCGTCGCGGCCACCTCGAACTTGTGATCCGGCACCGAGTGCACGTGCAACTCGTCGGTGGCGTCGCTGGTGACATGCAGCGTAATCGGTTGGTGGACCGTTGCCTGCAGGGTCGCGTTGGCCGGCGTGACCTGTCCGTGCGCGATGGTGATGTCGATCGTCAACCCGGCGCCGCCGGCTGGTTTCGACGCACCACCGCACCCGGCCAGAGCTACCGCTATTACCCCAACCAATGCCGCGAGGAGTCCGCGGGCTGACCCGACCGCTGCCGCCCTCATGCCGCCTTCGGGGGGACGCGATCCAATACCGATTCCTCCGGTTGCGTTGGGGCAGTGTCGTCCTCGTTGATCCGGCCGGCACCCCACGTCAAAGCCGAGACGACGCACAGGGTCAGGAACAGCACGACCACTCCGCCGGCGGTGAACAGCCAGGCGGGGACGCCCGGGTCACGCTCACGCTGCAGGATCGACACCTCGAAGGTGAGGGGCTTGGTGCTGTTGAGCTGCACCGGGATTTCCTTGACGGGAATGGCGTCGTCCGCCGGTGCCCAGATCGGCACCGCAGCCAACGTCCGGCCGTCATGGATGCGCAATAACGTCTTCCACGAGCCCCACACCGGGAGTGGACGATTCGATACGTAATGTCCTGGGCCAACCTTGGTGAGGCGGTCGATGACCAGACCTCGCTCGTTGTTCATCCGACCCTGCCAGGCCAGGACCGTGAGCCAATCCGGATGGTCGCTGATGGCGTTCGGCGGATTGATCTGCACGTCGGCCGACACCATCCGCTGTCCCGGCGCGCTCGGCAGGTCGGTCAGCTTGACCGTGGCGGTGTCCTGGCTGGGCACGTGAATGTGCAGGCCGTTGGCGACCGTGCCGCCGATGACGAGCACCGTGAGCGCAACCGCGGTGATGCCGATGCCCCTGCCCGGCAGGCGCTGGCTGGTCAGGACCATCCCGAGCATCGCCGCGCAGATGCCGACCAATATCGCAACCGGGACGGCGGTCGGCAGCGCTTCGCGCCACAGCGTGATCGGCCACGGGTAGTGGTAAACCGCTCCGATCCACAGCGACTCGAGCCACAGGCCGATGGTGCCGATGCCCAGACCGGCGACGGCGCCGAACAGGATCGGCCGGCGGAACAGCGGGGTGAAGGCCAGCACCTCGACCACCAACGCCGGTCCAAGATACAGCGGGAACCAGTTGATCGGGGCACCCAGAACGGGTCCGACGATCAGGGCGACGAGCCCGCGTAGCCCAATCGCGAAGAGCGCGGCGATGATCGCCGCACCTCGGCCCAAGGTAATACGCGCGACGATCGTTCCGATGGCGGCGGCCGCGGCGATCAGCATCGGCTGAAATACCAACCGGAACTGCGGCACTCCGAAGTCGAATTCGATTTGGTAGACCGACATTCCGATGAGCAGCCCCCCGCAGGACAGATAGCGCACAAACCGGACGAAGGGGCGGTCGTTTCGTTCCGGTGCACCATCGGTGGGCGCACTTGACTGCAGGTATCGCGCTCCCTCGTACTCCAACATGAGCACCGCGAAGAGGGAGAAGTTGGCGCCGCCGATCATCATCAGATGGGTTGGGCCCCAGAGTGTTACGTCTTGGCCGAAGATGCGGTGCCAGATGTCGTCGAGCGGGAAGCCGATCATCGCGTAGAGGCCGCAGCCGGCCATCAAAATGCCGCCGACGGGGGCGTACCAGCTGCGGGTGATGCGCACCGCTGCCGGGCCCGGCTTGTCGAACGGCAGTAGCACCGCGATCATGCCGGCGACAAAGATGCCGAACAGGCCGATGATGATGAAGTAGTGCGCCGGGTTGGCCAGCGGTCCAGGGTCGCGGCCATTGCCGATGTGCCAGCTCACATCCCAGATGAAGCCGAACAGCGCGCAGATGATCGACGTCGTGAACACCAACACGGGCAGCGCGACCCACGATGGGCGGTCGAACTTGTGTCCCAGCCATTCCGCGCTGCTCGTCAACCAGGTGATGCGTCGCGTTCGATGCGCCCAGCCGACATACAGCATGACCGCGCCGATCACCATGGCAGCGATCGACAAACCGATCACCTGATCGAGGCCGGCGCCCCGCGCCGGCGGATCTGCAACCAACGTCAGGTCCACCGTGATACCTCCCACCGCGATGTGGCCCGCCCGAAATCGTTCGGGCGCTGAACTTACTTCACAGTAGGTAGCCTGCCGGCCCGGCGTTCAAACTTCGGCTGATTTGCTACCGCGCGCGCTCAGTCATGCCGTTCGTCGGCCGGGTCGCGGTTCGTCACCTGGTGATCCTCGTGGTCCTCGTCCGGTGTGCGCCGATCCTTGATCGCGACGTACAACACAACGGCGACGACGATCACGGCCGGCAAGAACGCCGGTCCGGCCAGCAGGAGCCAATGGTGAGCGACGTATTCGACGTGCGCACTAGTCAATTGCGTTCACTCCCGGGGCTCTGGTGTGTTACCCCGATCGGGTACCCAGTCGCCGCCGCGCCGACCACATGACGTTTGTGCAGGTGCACACCGCTAGCCTAGCCTGGGCACCGTTCAACGCTGGCTGCGAGAAGCCCGGGTCCGCTGCGTCCCGAATGCGTGGACAGGACCAAGACAAAGACTTAAGGAGTAGCTGGTGACTCAGGCGGCGACTCGGCCAACCTCCGACACCGACAGCAACGACATCCTGGCGGTGGCCCGTCAGCAAGTGCTCGAGGGTGGCCAGGGGCTGAACCAGCAGCAGGTGCTGGACGTGCTGCAGCTGCCCGACGAACGCCTTGAACAGCTGTTGGCGCTGGCGCACGAGGTGCGGATGGCCTGGTGCGGCCCCGAGGTCGAGGTCGAGGGGATCATCAGCCTGAAAACCGGTGGCTGCCCCGAAGACTGTCACTTCTGCTCGCAGTCGGGATTGTTCGCCTCGCCGGTGCGCAGCGCCTGGCTGGACATCCCCAGCCTGGTCGAAGCGGCCAAACAGACCGCCAAATCCGGCGCCACCGAGTTCTGCATCGTCGCGGCGGTGCGCGGACCCGACGAGCGGTTGCTGGCTCAAGTCGCTGCCGGTATCGAGGCGATCCGCGACGCCGTGGACATCCAGATCGCCTGCTCGCTGGGCATGCTGAGCGCCGAGCAGGTCGACCGCCTCGCCGCGATGGGCGTGCACCGCTACAACCACAACCTGGAGACCGCTCGCTCCTTCTTCCCCAATGTCGTGACCACCCACAGCTGGGAAGAGCGCTGGGAGACGCTGTCGATGGTGCGCGAGGCCGGCATGGAGGTCTGCTGCGGCGGCATCCTCGGCATGGGCGAGACGATCGAGCAGCGCGCCGAGTTCGCCGCCAACCTGGCCGAGCTGGACCCCGACGAGGTGCCGCTGAACTTCCTCAACCCGCGACCGGGCACGCCATTCGGTGACCTGGAAGTACTGCCGGCGAGCGAGGCGCTCAAAGCAGTGGCCGCGTTCCGGTTGGCCCTGCCCCGGACCATGCTGCGCTTCGCCGGTGGTCGCGAGATCACGCTCGGCGACCTGGGTGCAAAACAGGGCATCCTGGGCGGCATCAACGCCGTGATCGTCGGCAACTATCTGACCACGTTGGGACGGCCCGCTGAAGCTGATCTGGAGCTGCTGGATGATCTGCAGATGCCGATCAAGGCCCTCAACGCCAGCCTGTAAAGCGACACGTTGATGCTCCGCGATCTGCCTGCGCCGGTAGGGGCGGGCCGTTACAACGTCTACACCGGCGATGCCGCCGGCAGCGCGGTGCCGACAGCGGCCCAGCTGGGTTTAGAGCCGCCCCGGTTCTGCGCCGAATGCGGACGCCGCATGGTGGTTCAGGTCCGGCCCGACGGCTGGTGGGCGAAATGTTCGCGGCACGGGCGGGTGGACTCGGCCGATCTGGAGTCGCGACGATGACCGACCTACAGAACGGCGCCGCACCGCGGATTTCTCGACGGCGGGCGGCCATCACGGTTTCGGCGGGACTGCTGCCGGTCGGCGCGCTCGTCGGCGCCCTGTGGGCGTGGCTGGCCCCGCCGATCAAGGGGGCGGTGGCGCTGACCCATAGCGGTGAGCGGCTGCACGAATACCTGGGCAGCGAAGCCGACCATTTCTTCGTCTCCGCATTCCTGATGCTGGGTCTGCTGAACGTCGTTGCCGCGGTGGCGGCCGTACTGGTCTGGCAGTGGCGGCCACATCGCGGACCCGGGATGGTCGTCGGGCTGTGCACCGGAGCGGTGATCGCGGCGGGCGCGGCGGTCGGCGTGGGCATGCTGCTGGTCCACTTGCGTTATGGCACACCAGATTTCGCTGCGGCACCGGTGAGTCACGACCACCCGCTGTTCTACGTCACCGAGGCGCCGTCGGTGTTCTTCGGCCCTTCCTGGCTGCAGGGCGCCTGCACGCTGCTGCTACCGGCCGCGACCGCCGCGTTGGTGTACGCGGTGCCGGTCGCGGCGACCGCGCGCGACGATCTCGGCGGCTATCCGGCCGTCAAGACGGTGTATCCGCGGCCTGACAACGTGGAGAGCGCGCCGCAGTTATAACGGGCGGCGGTGAACTGCCTTGCCGGTGATCACCTTGGCCGCGATCACGGCCAGCCGCGCCATTCCGACGTAGGTCGCCGGATTGAACATCGTCGGCCATTTCGTTCTGATCAAATGTTCGCTCAGCGGCCGGCGTGCAAACCGGTCCTGCAGCCAGCGCAACGCCATCGGCGCCGACAGCGGATGCAGCAGCAGGTGCTCGTTGAACGCATCGCGGTGATAGGTGACTTCGGCTCCGCCCGCTAAATAGGCATCGGCCAACCGGTCGATGTCATCGACGTCGATCAGGTAGTCGTGCACGGCCTGCACGATCAGCACCGGCGGCGTTGGCACCTTGGCGCCCAGCCGGATGCTGTCGAAGACGTGCTGAACCTCGGGCATCGTCAGGATTTCTTCCAGCGGCCGGTCCAGGAATTCGCCGACGTCCTTCTTGACCATCCGGAGAACCGCGCCGACCGTGGTCATACTTTCCAGCCGCCGCAGCAGTGCGCGCCCCTCATCGCTGGCGTGCTCGTCGATCACCCGGTCCAAGTCGGGGTAGACGTGGGCCAGCGCAGCGATCACCATGGCCGGCAGGCCGGACAGGTAGCTGCCGTTGAGCCGGCGGAAGGTGTGGCCGAGATCGCCGACCGGTGAGCCGAGGACCGCGCCGACGATGTCCAGCTCGGGCGCGTAGTCGGCACAGAGCTCGGCGGCCCATGCCGTCGCCAGCCCGCCACCCGAGTAGCCCCACAGCGCCACCGGCGCCGACAAGGACAGCCCGAGCCGCTCGGAATTCAGCGCGGCGCGAACCCCGTCGAGGATGAAGTAACCGGGCTCGAAGGGCGCGCCCCACATTCCGGTGCGGCCCTCGTGGTCGGGTATCGACACCGCCCAGCCCTCAGCGAGGGCGGCGGCGACCAGCAAATATTCCAGCTGAGCCAGTGAACCGATGGCCTGTGCGCGTCGCCGCAACGCATACGACGGAAAACAGCGGGACGACACGGCGTCGATCGCGCACTGGTACGACAGCACCGGGCAGGGTTGATCGGGCGTGACGTCGGGCGGCACGATCACCGTCGTGGCCGTCGCCTCCGGCTGGCCGTTCATGTCCGTTGTCCGGTAGAGCAGCTGGGTGGCCATCGTCCGCTGCGGGATCAGGCCGAGAAATGCCAGCTCCACATCGCGCGAACGCAGCACCGTGCCGGGTGCGGCGTGCTGGTAACCGGGCGGTGGCTGGTAGAACGGGTCCTCCGCCGGCAGCAGCGGGCGGGCCTTGGCCTGCAATTCCTCGTGGGGCGCCCGACCGATCCACTCGGCACCGGTTTCGACAGCGCTCGCAAGGTTGCCAATGTCCATCTGGGCATTGTTGCTTAAGAGTGCTTTAAGAATCCAGTCGGCCCGCCGGTGAGTCGCCCACGTCACGTCGAGCCGGGCGGGCGCAGCGCGGCGAATTCGTCGGTGACCCGCAACTGTGAATCGGTGAAGCGGTACAGCGCCGCCGGCCGACCACCGCTCCGGCCGGAGTGCGCGACGGTGCCGGTCGGGGTGATCACGCCGCGGCGGGCCAGCACCCGTTGCAGGTTGGTGGTATCCACTTGATGGCCCAACGTGGCGCTGTAGATGTCACGCAGCGTCGACATGGCGAATTCGGTTGGCGCCAAGGCGAATCCGATATTGGTGTAGGACATCTTCGCGACCAGCCGGGTTCGCGCGTGAGCTACCATCGGGCCGTGGTCGAAGGCCATCGGCGGCAATGCGGTGACCGGGTGCCAGCGGGTGTCGGATGGCAGTTCGGGGATGGCGGGGGAGGGAACCAGGCCCAGGAACGTCGACGCGATCGTCCGGGTGCCGGGCAGCCGGTCGGGCTCGGAGAACACCGCGAGCTGCTCCAGGTGCGCGACTTCGCGCAGATCAACCTTTTCGGCCAGCTGGCGGCGCACCGACGTCGTCATGTCCTCGTCATCGCGGAGCTGGCCACCTGGCAGCGACCACGCACCGCGCTCGGGATCTTGGGCGCGCTGCCAAAGCAGGACGCTGAGCTTGGGCTTCTGCGTCATCGGGCCTGGTCCGAGCCCGCGAACCTGGAATACGACGGCGAGCACTTCGTGCGCAGTGCTACCATGGGCCATGTTTTCGATTATAAGTCGAAAACCGATGCCGGGAGGCGAAAGGATCGACTATGGCAGTCGTGAATCGCACCGACGTGCTGTCGAAAAGGCCGGTTGAAGACATGGCATACGATCTGGCCGCGGGAATCACCAACTCTCCCAACGGTTTCGGTGGCATCGAGGGCGACGAGCAATGGGCCGCCGAGATCCGTCGGCTGGCCGACCTGCGAAACGCCACGATCCTGGCGCATAACTACCAGCTGCCGGCCATTCAGGATGTCGCCGACCACGTGGGTGACTCGCTGGCGCTGTCCAGGGTCGCGGCCGAGGCGCCCGAAGACACCATCGTGTTCTGCGGCGTGCACTTCATGGCCGAGACCGCCAAAATCCTCAGCCCGAACAAAACCGTGCTCATTCCGGATCAGCGCGCCGGATGTTCGCTGGCCGACTCGATCACCCCCGAAGACCTGCTGGCCTGGAAGGACGAACACCCAGGCGCGGTCGTCGTGTCCTACGTCAACACCACCGCCGCAGTGAAGGCGCTCACCGACATCTGCTGCACGTCGTCCAACGCCGTTGACGTCGTCGCATCCATCGACCCCGACCGTGAGGTGCTGTTCTGTCCCGATCAGTTCCTTGGAGCGCATGTACGCCGGATGACGGGCCGAGACAACATTCACGTGTGGGCCGGCGAGTGCCACGTACACGCCGGGATCAACGGTGACGAGCTCGCCGATCAGGCCCGCAAGCACCCCGACGCTGAGCTGTTCGTGCACCCGGAATGCGGTTGCGCGACCTCCGCGCTGTATCTGGCCGGTGAGGGCGCGTTCCCGGACGACCGGGTCAAGATCCTGTCGACCGGCGGCATGCTGGACGCCGCGCGTGCCACCCGGGCCCGCCAGGTCCTGGTCGCCACCGAGGTCGGGATGCTGTATCAGCTGCGCAACGCCGCCCCTGACGTCGACTTCCAGGCGGTCAACGATCGCGCGTCGTGCAAGTACATGAAGATGATCACCCCCGCCGCGCTGCTGCGCTGCCTGGTCGAGGGCGCCGACGAAGTTCACGTCGACGCCCAGACCGCGCAACGGGCGCGCCGAAGCGTGCAGCGGATGATCGCGATCGGCCAACCTGGCGGCGGCGAATGAGCATTCACCCGGCCTGGCAGGAGAGTGCCGACGTGGTTGTCATCGGCACCGGTGTCGGCGGTCTGGCCGCGGCGCTGGCCGCGCACCGCGCCGGCCGACGGGTGGTCGTGCTCAGCAAGGCCGGCCGCAAGCCCGGCGCGACGGCCACCCACTACGCCCAGGGTGGGATCGCGGTGGTGTTGCCGGACACCGACGACTCGGTCGACGCGCATGTCTCCGACACCCTGGCGGCCGGCGCCGGGCTGTGCGATCCCGATGCGGTGACGTCGATCGTTGCCGACGGCTTCCGTGCTGTCACCGAATTAGTCGGCGACGGAGCGCAATTCGATCAGGCGGCGGCCGGCGGTTGGGCGCTCAGCCGCGAAGGCGGGCACTCGCGGCGACGCATCGTGCACGCCGGCGGCGACGCCACCGGAGCCGAGGTGCAACGGGCGCTCGATCATGCGGCGACCACGCTGGACATCCGGACCAAGCACGCCGCGCTGCGATTGCTGCACGACACGGCTTCGGGGATCGATGCGGTCACCGGTGTGCTGGTGGCCGATCGGCGGAGCATCGGCATCATCCACGCGCCGTCGGTGATCCTGGCCACCGGCGGACTGGGCCAGCTCTACGGCGCGACCACCAACCCCGCCGGCTCCACCGGCGACGGCATAGCGCTGGCGCTGTGGGCCGGAGTCGCGGTGAGCGACATCGAGTTCATTCAGTTCCACCCGACGATGCTGTACGACGGCCGTGACGGCGGTCGCCGACCGCTCGTGACCGAGGCGATCCGCGGCGAGGGTGCGGCTCTGGTTGACAGCCAAGGCAATTCGGTGACCGCGGGGGTGCATCCGATGGGGGATCTGGCACCCCGCGATGTGGTGGCCGGCGCCATCGACGCCCGGCTGCGCGCGATCGGCGACGAGTGTGTCTACCTCGACGCTCGCGGTATCGAGGATTTCGGACGCCGCTTCCCGACCGTCGCCGCCGCCTGCCGGGCGGCCGGTATCGACCCGGTTCGTCAACCCATCCCAGTGGCCCCGGGCGCGCATTACAGCTGCGGCGGCGTGGTGACCGATGTCCACGGCCGCACCGAGCTGCCGGGGCTGTTCGCGGCGGGCGAGGTCGGCCGCACCGGGATGCACGGCGCCAACCGCTTGGCGTCCAACAGCCTGCTGGAGGGACTGGTGGTCGGAGGCCGGGCGGGTCGTGCCGCCGCCGAGCACGCGGCGCTGCTCGGACGGGTCCGCGCGGCGGCAGGGGAGCCGGCCGGCTGTGCGGCGCTGGCCCGCAGTGACCTGCAGCGGGCGATGACTCGCAATGCCTCGGTGGTCCGCGACGCTGACGGCCTGCACCGATTGATCGGAGCGCTGTCGCACGCCCCGCTGAGCGCGATCACGACCCGGGCCGGCCTCGAAGATGCGGCACTGACCGTCGCGGCTCGCGCGCTGGCGACCGCCGCGCTGGCCCGCGAGGAGAGCCGCGGTTGTCACCACCGGGCCGAATACCCCGAGGCGGCCGCCGCGCCGGCTCGCAGCCTCGTCGTCCGACTCGACGCCGATTACAGCGCGCAGGTCGAGGAGCTGGCGGCGGTCTGCTGATGAGGCCTACTTCTGACGAGGAGCTCGTCGAGGCTCGTGCCACGATCGCCCGCGCGCTCGACGAGGACCTGCGCTACGGCCCGGACATCACGACGGCGGCGACCGTGCCCGAAGGTGCGGTGACGACGGCGTCGCTGATCACCCGCGAGCCCGGCGTGATCGCCGGGGTCGACATCGCGATCCTGGTGCTCGATGAGGTGCTCGGCCGCGACGGCTACCGGATCGTCGATCGCGTCGAGGACGGGACCCGACTGCAGCCGGGTGCGTCGGCGTTGACAGTGGAAGCCCGGATGCACGGCCTGTTGACCGCCGAGCGCACGTTGCTGAACCTGGTCTGTCACCTGTCCGGCATCGCCACCGCCACCGCGGCCTGGGTGGACGCGGTGGACGGCACCAAAACCAAGATCCGCGATACCCGTAAGACGTTGCCCGGTCTACGTGCCCTGCAGAAGTACGCGGTCCGGGTCGGTGGCGGTGTCAACCATCGGCTCGGCCTGGGTGACGCGGCGCTGATCAAGGACAACCATGTCGCGGCCGCCGGCTCGGTGGTCGCGGCGCTGCGCGCGGTGCGGGCCGCCGCGCCCGACCTGCCGTGCGAGGTTGAGGTCGACTCGCTCGAGCAGCTCGACGAGATCCTGGCCGAGGGCGCCGAATTGGTGTTGCTCGACAACTTCCCGGTCTGGCAGACCCAGATTGCGGTGCAGCGCCGCGATACTCGGGCACCGGCAACCAAACTCGAGTCCTCGGGCGGGCTTTCACTCGACACCGCTGCCGACTACGCCGGGACCGGAGTTGACTACCTCGCCGTCGGGGCGCTCACCCATTCGGTGCGGGTGCTCGACATCGGTCTGGACGTCTAGCGCGAAGCGCCGATAGTCAAGCGCGCCCCGGCGCGGTGATCACCACCGCGGCGGCGCGGCGCCGCGGCCGAAACCCCAAGTCGACTGGCCCAGTCTCGGTTTGCTCACTTCATCGGGCACTCGCCGAAAATCGGCCTGCAGCAACGGTTCCGCGTCCGACCCTGCGCTGATAGCTGAACAGGGTGCCCTGAATTCGCAGTAACGGCAATGCCCGGCGAACGTCGGGTAGATGGTTGGCCAACCGGTCATATCCACCGCCTCGGCGGCGATCAGCGATCCCACCGAGGTGATCTCGTGGCGGGTGCGGCGGATGCGAGTACGACGCAACGGCCCCGCGGTGCGCTGCACGGTGCGTTCCGTCGCGTCGCCGCGTGGTGCCTGAGCCGAAACCCGTTGATGTTGCGGGATCGACCGGCCGCCGCCGCTGGCCTCGTGTTGGGCGACCGCTTTCGGCGCGCGCCTCATCGTGGACCCGGCGGGCGGGAATTCGAGCGGGCCGTCGATGCGCACCTCGTTGTGGATGGTGCCGGCGACCTGGACTCCGATGTAGTCGTGCTCGAATGCCCAACAGGCCGCCACCGCCTGCTCGTCGCGGTCCCACCGATCGACGTCCTGCCACTCGTCGACGATCTGATGGCAAACCACCCAATACTCGTCGGCGGCGTCGACGGCCACCAGGTCGATCAGGCATGGATAGATCACCGGTGATCCGTCGTGCACCAGCAATCCGCACTCGAGGTCGTCGGGATCCGGGACCAGCGCCTGCACGTCGAGGTTGATCTTGACCGGCGCGAAGTCGTCGACCGCGTGCGCCCAGGCGTCATAGCAGTCCAGCAGCGCCGCCCCGTGGTTGAGTGACTCGGTTGCGCCGGCGTCGCGCAGCGACCGCTCGAGGGCCTTGTGCACCAGCGGCTGGGTCACCTCGTGCTGCCAGTCCCAGGTGCCCGGGTAGTAATACACGGCCAGCGCGTCCTTGAGTGCGGCAGGCAGCGCGGGTTCGACGACCCCGCTGGATCGCAGGTTGCGACGATGCGGTGAGGCGAAGTCCCACTGTCGCCGGCAGCGTTTGAACCGGGTGCGCTCCGCCGCGGTGATTCGATAGTCGACCATCTGTCCGCTCGTTCAGTGGTGGTGGGCGTGATCTGGCCATGGCTCGTCGAGCGGCCACCGGCACCGGTCGGCGGTGTCGGCCATCGACTCGAGCTCGGCGAGCAGGTCGTCGAAGAACGCGCGCAGCCGTTCCGGTTCGTCAAGTGGCCAGGCGGTGGAAATGCACATCCACACGTCGGGCGCGACGGGGTCAGAGCGGGTTTCAACGACGGTCAGGAATCGCCAGTCGTAGGAGTCGCCGCGGCGCTCCAGGTACACGAGGTCATCGCGACCGGGGCGTGCCGCCCCGATCGAGGTGAATAGTTCATCACGAGTCATGCCTGCGCCCCGTCCGTCCAGGATAGGCGCGCTGAGCGCCGCGATCTAGCGGCTGAGCAGACGGCGGGCGGCCGGTTTGGCGGCTTCGAGTGCGGCCACG
The DNA here is from genome assembly GCA_963815995.1 of uncultured Actinomycetota bacterium. GTDB lineage: Bacteria > Actinomycetota > Actinomycetes > Mycobacteriales > Mycobacteriaceae > Mycobacterium. The sequence continues at coordinate 1,652,275 of CAWFIR010000010.1, read as the reverse complement.
TCGCCCGCGATGCGAGACAAGATCAACGCTCCCTCGATCAACGAAATCACGGCAACAGCAACGCTTTCCGCTTCGGTCGCCGGCCAGCCATCGGCGCGTAGCCGCTCTTCGATGGCTTTGCACCAGCCGGTGAAGGCGCGGGCCGACGCTTCGCGCACCAGTGCGCTGGCATTGACCGACTCGGTGGCGATCGGCTCGATTGGGCAGCCGTCACGCCGGTCGGCGGTCAGTCCGGCGGCCAGCAGCGCAATCCACCGATCGACGATGTCGGCCACCGGTTGTCCACCGGCCAAGAACCTGCGCAGCAGTTGCTCGATCGCAGCTCCGGTGCCGTCGACGACTGCAGCGGCCAGTTGCTGCTTTCCCCGCGGGAAGTGGTGATACAGCGAACCCGGCTTGACCTCCGACGCGTCCAGGATCTGGCTGAGCCCGGTCGCCGCGTACCCCTGGCGGCGGAACAGCGTGGCCGCGGCATCGATCAACGCGGCCCGGCTGCGGTCTGGTCTCGGCACGCTGTTGACAATACTTGAGTGATCACTCAAGAATGCTGGAATGAGGCAACTGACGTTCGAAGAAGCCGGCCGCTACGCATGGCGCGACGTCGCCGACCCGGAGATCACCCAGCCGCAGCAAGCGCTAGTCCGGCCCTTGGCGGTGGCCTGCTGCGACCTCGACGTCGCGGTAGCGCGGGGAGCCGCGCCGCTGCCGCCGGGGTATGCGGTCGGACATGAAGGCATAGCGGAGGTCGTCGCGGTCGGTGACGCTGTTTCGGGGTTCAAGGCGGGTGACCGGGTGGTCGTGCCGTTCCAGCTCAGTTGCGGCACCTGCCGCGAATGCCGCCGCGGTGTGACGAGCTCATGCAGTTCGCTGCCGTTGATGGCGATGTACGGGCTGGGCCCGCTCGCCGGCCTGGACGGTGGCGGATTCATGTCCGATGTGGTGCTCGTGCCGTATGCGGACGCGATGCTGATTCCGCTGCCGGAGACCGTCGACCCGATCGCCGTCGCCTCGCTCTCGGACAACATCCCCGACGGCTGGCGCGCGATTGGCCCGTTCAGGGCGGAACTGGCCGGCCTCGAGCCGGTCGATCGTCGCGTGCTGGTGATCGGCAGGCTGTCGATCGGGCTGTACGCGGCCGCGCTCGCCGCGGCGCTCGGCTGGCATGTCGATTACGTCGACACCGACCCGGACCGGCTCGCCGCGGTGGAGAAACTCGGCGCAGTCGCTCACGACGCCGCCAAGCCGGACAAATCCTGGGACCCTTACCCGGTCACCGTGCACACGTCCGGTGATCCGGCACTGTTGATGGCGGCACTGCGCGCGACCTGGCCAGACGGCGTGTGCACCGACACCGGGATCTACTTCCAGCCCACCGTCGAGATGCCGATGCTGCGGACCTATACGCGAGGTGTGCGCTTTATCACCGGGCGGGTCAGCGCCCGGGCCGTCATTCCGGAGATTCTGGATGTGCTGGCCGGTGGATGCGACCTGCTGCCGGTCGTCGACCGCGTCGTGCCTTGGGAGGACGCACCGTCGGCCTGGCCGACGATGGCCGGCAAGACCGTGTTTACCCGCGCTTAAGCGATAGTGCTTCACGAGACAGCGGTGCGGGTTGTGAAGTGTCGAGATGCACAACCCGGGCTGCTCTCTCGCGGCAATCCGGCTTAGACGATGTCGCCGACGAAGACCGCGACCCGGCTGATCTGCTGGCGAGCCAAGAAGGGCAGCCCCGCGCCGTCGCTGCCGGGGGGCAGCACCCGCGGGTTGGTGATGTGCACGTCCTTGCGGATGAAGTGCACGTCGGCTTCGCCCGCAGCCAGCACGTTTTTGACCCAATCGGTCTTGCCGTGGGCCAGTCCGATCGCCAGCACGTTGCCTTTGCGGTAGGCGGTGACGATGGTTTCGTACTGCTTGCCGGAGGTGCGGCCACGGTGCTTGATCACCGAGAACGTCGGAAGGTAGCGCGCGATCGGCTTGACCAACGGGTTGAAGTACCTGGTTTGGAAGTTCTCAAACCACACCGGGAAGATCATCGGGATGCCCGGGGCGTTGTTGGGATGGTCCTTTCGGGACATGGCGACTCCGTTTTCGTCGGGTGCGGTCACACTACCGGTCCGATATGCAGTTGCTCTGCTCTGGGACAATGGTTGACGTGACTGTGATGGCGCGCATCGACCTGCGGGGCGCAGACTTGTCCACCGCCCGACTGCGGGCGGCGTTGCCCCGCGGCGGAGTGGACGTGGAGGCTGCCCTTTCGACGGTGCGGCCGATCGTCGATGCGGTCGTGGATCGCGGCGCGGAAGCCGCGCTGGACTACGGCGAATCGTTCGACGGGGTGAGGCCGCCGACGGTCCGGGTACCCAGCGCCGAGTTGGACGCCGCGCTGGCCGGTCTGGACCGCGATGTCCGGGCCGCGCTCGAGGTGGCGATCGAACGGACCCGCGCGGTGCACGCCGATCAGCGGCGGTCCGACGTGACGACGACCCTGGGTCCGGGCGCCACCGTCACCGAGCGGTGGGTGCCGGTCGACCGGGTCGGGCTGTACGTGCCCGGTGGCAACGCCGTGTACCCGTCCAGCGTGGTGATGAACGTGGTGCCGGCGCAGGCCGCGGGTGTCGGCTCGCTGGTGGTGGCCAGCCCGCCGCAGGCCCAGTCGCAAGGCCGGTACGGGGCTCGTCTCAATGGCCTACCGCATCCGACCATCTTGGCGGCCGCGCGACTGCTCGGCGTCGACGAGGTATGGGCGGTCGGCGGGGCCCAGGCGGTGGCGCTGATGGCGTACGGCGGAATCGACACCGACGGCGGCGAACTGCTTCCGGTCGACATGGTCACCGGGCCCGGCAACATCTATGTCACTGCGGCCAAACGGCTCTGCCGCTCGCGGGTGGGCATCGACGCCGAAGCCGGGCCGACCGAGATCGCGATCCTGGCCGATGACACCGCCGACCCGGCGCACGTCGCGGCCGATCTGATCAGCCAGGCCGAGCACGACGAAATGGCCGCCAGCGTCCTGGTGACGCCCAGCGCCGCGCTCGCCGACGCCACCGACACCGAGCTGGCCGCCCAACTGCAAACCACCGTGCACCGTCAGCGCGTGACGACCGCGCTTTCCGGGCGGCAATCGGCCATCATTCTTGTCGACGACATCGAGGCCGGTATCCGCACCGTCAACGCCTACGCCGCAGAACATTTGGAGATCCAGACGGCAAACCCGGACAAGGTTGCCGCCCAGATCCGTTCGGCCGGCGCCATCTTCGTCGGGCCGTATGCGCCGGTCAGCCTTGGCGACTACTGCGCCGGCTCCAACCACGTGCTGCCGACCGCGGGTAGCGCCGCGCACTCCAGCGGCCTGTCGGTGCAGACCTTCCTGCGGGGCATCCACGTCGTCGACTACACCGAGGCCGCGCTCAAAGACGTGTCGGGGCACGTGATCACGCTCGCTGACGCCGAAGACCTGCCCGCGCACGGTGAGGCGATACGACGGAGGTTCGAACGATGACCAACCGGCCGTCGCTCGACGACCTCCCGCTGCGCCAAGACCTGCGCGGCAAGTCGCCCTACGGCGCACCGCAGCTGGCGGTGCCGGTGCGGCTGAACACCAACGAGAACCCGCACCCACCCAGCAAGGCGCTGGTCGAGGACGTCGTCGCCTCAGTCGGCGAGGTGGCCGTCGACCTGCACCGCTATCCGGACCGCGACGCTGTGGCTCTGCGCACCGACCTGGCCGCCTACCTCAGTGCGCAGACCGGGGTTCGGCTCGGCGTCGAAAACCTCTGGGCGGCCAACGGATCCAACGAGATTCTGCAGCAACTGCTGCAGGCCTTCGGCGGTCCCGGCCGCAGCGCGATCGGCTTCGTCCCGTCGTACTCGATGCACCCGATCATCTCCGACAGCACCCGCACCGAGTGGATCCAGACGGCTCGCGCCGCGGACTTCGGCCTCGACGCAGATGCCGCGGTCGCGGCGATCGTCGAGCGCCGTCCTGACGTGGTGTTCGTGACGAGCCCCAATAACCCGACGGGGCAGAGTGTTTCGCTGGCCGATCTGCGACGGCTGCTCGATGCGACGCCCGGGATCCTGATCGTCGATGAGGCTTACGCCGAGTTTTCCGCGCGGCCCAGCGCGGTCGCGCTGATCGAGGAGTACCCCACCAAGCTTGTCGTGAGCCGCACCATGAGCAAGGCCTTCGCCTTCGCCGGCGGGCGGCTGGGTTACCTGGCGGCCACGCCGGCGGTGATCGAGGCGATGCTGCTGGTTCGGCTGCCGTACCACCTGTCCGCGCTCACCCAGGCTGCGGCCCGGGCGGCGCTGCGGCACGCCGACGACACGCTCGGCAGCGTTGCGACGCTGATCGCCGAACGTGAGCGGGTGACAACGGCGTTGAGTGGCATGGGTTTTCAGGTCGTACCCAGCGACGCCAACTTTGTGCTGTTCGGCCGGTTCGCCGACGCGCCCGCCGCCTGGCAGCGCTACCTCGACGCCGGTGTGCTGATCCGCGACGTGAGCATTCCCGAATACCTGCGCACGACGATCGGGCTGGCCGACGAGAACGACGTATTCCTGGCGGCCAGCGCAGATCTGGCTGTCACCGAGTTGGCCCAGCCGTTAGGAGCGTCATGACCGCCGGTCGCCGCGCACGCGTTGAGCGCACCACCAAAGAGTCGGAGATCGTCGTCGAACTCGACCTCGATGGCACCGGAGTCGTTCATGTCGACACCGGTGTCCCCTTCTACGACCACATGCTGACCGCGCTGGGCAGCCACGCCAGCTTCGATCTGACTGTGCGCGCCAAGGGGGACGTCGAGATCGAGGCGCACCACACCATCGAAGACACCGCGATCGTGCTCGGTCAGGCGCTGGGCCAGGCGCTCGGCGACAAAAAGGGCATTCGCCGGTTCGGCGACGCCTTCATCCCGATGGACGAGACGTTGGCGCACGCCATCGTCGACGTCTCGGGCCGGCCCTACTGCGTACACACCGGCGAGCCGGATCACCTGCGGCACACCACGATCGCCGGCAGCTCGGTGCCGTATCACACCGTGATCAACCGGCACGTGTTCGAAACGCTGGCGAACAACGCCCGCATCGCGCTGCACGTGCGTGTCCTCTACGGTCGCGACCCGCACCACATCACCGAGGCCCAGTACAAGGCGGTGGCCCGGGCACTGCGGCAAGCGGTCGAGGCCGATCCGCGAGTGTCCGGTGTGCCGTCCACCAAAGGCACTCTGTGAGAAGTAAATCCGTTGTGGTGCTGGACTACGGCTCCGGCAACCTGCGTTCCGCTCAACGTGCGCTCGAGCGCGTCGGCGCCGAGGTCGAGGTGACGGCCGACCTTCGGGCAGCCGCAGCGGCCGACGGGCTGGTGGTGCCGGGCGTCGGCGCCTTCGAGGCGTGCATGACCGGGCTGCGCGGGATCAACGGCGAGCAGGTGATCGCCGAGCGGATCAGCGCGGGGCGGCCGGTGCTGGGCGTCTGCGTCGGCATGCAGATCTTGTTCGCCCGCGGCGTCGAGTTCGGCATCGAGAGCAACGGCTGCGGCCAGTGGCCGGGCGCGGTGACCCGGTTGGACGCACCGGTGATCCCGCACATGGGCTGGAACGTGGTGGCGGCCGCGCCGGGCAGCGCGCTCTTCAAAGGCCTGGACGCCGACGCGCGATTCTATTTCGTGCACTCCTATGCGGCGCAGCGGTGGGAAGGCGGGCCCGAGGCGCTGCTGACGTGGGCCACGCACGGGGTGCCGTTCCTGGCTGCCGTCGAGGATGGTCCGCTGGCCGCCACCCAGTTTCATCCGGAGAAGAGTGGGGATGCTGGCGCGGCCGTGTTGAGCAATTGGGTTGAGAGGTTATGACGTGCCGTTGATTTTGTTGCCCGCCGTCGACGTCGTCGAGGGTCGGGCTGTGCGTTTGGTGCAGGGCCGGGCCGGCAGCGAAACCGAGTACGGCACAGCGCTGGACGCTGCGCTGAACTGGCAACGTGACGGCGCCGAATGGGTGCACCTGGTCGACTTGGACGCGGCGTTCGGTCGTGGCTCCAATCGCGAACTGCTGGCTGAGGTGGTCGGCAAGCTCGACGTCAATGTCGAACTCTCCGGCGGTATTCGCGACGACGACTCACTGGCGGCCGCGCTGGCGACCGGGTGCGCCCGAGTCAATCTCGGGACGGCCGCGCTGGAAAACCCGACATGGTGTGCCCAGGCGATCGCCGACCACGGCGACAAAGTCGCGGTAGGTCTGGACGTCCAGATCGTCGACGGTGATCACCGGCTGCGCGGCCGCGGTTGGGAGACCGACGGCGGAGACCTGTGGGAAGTGCTGGAACGCCTTGACGGCGAAGGATGTTCGCGGTTCGTTGTCACCGATGTCACCAAAGACGGCACGTTGACCGGGCCGAATCTCGACTTGCTGCGCACCGTCGCCGAGCGCACCGATGTTCCGGTGATCGCCTCCGGTGGCGTGTCGAGCCTCGACGATTTGCGCGCCATCGCGACGTTGACCGGCAGCGGCGTGGAGGGTGCGATCGTCGGCAAGGCGCTCTATGCCGGACGGTTCACTTTGCCGCAGGCGCTATCAGCGGTGGCGGGCTAGGGCCGCAATGGATCTCGACGCGCTGGTGGCCGAGGCGTCGGCGATCCTGGACGTCGCGGCGAGGCCTTTCGTCGCCGGTCATCGAGCGGATTCCGCGGTCAGCAAGCGGGGCGACGATTTCGCCACCAACGTCGATCTGGCCATCGAACGCCAAGTGGTCGACGCGCTGGTGTCGGCGACGGGAATCCCGGTGCACGGCGAGGAGTTCGGTGGCGCAGATCTCGACTCGCCGTGGGTCTGGATCCTCGACCCCGTCGATGGAACGTTCAATTACGCCGCTGGATCGCCGATGGCGGCGATACTGCTGGGCCTGCTGCACGACGGCGATCCGGTGGCGGGGTTGACCTGGTTGCCGTTCATGAACGAGCGCTATGCGGCGGTGTCGGGCGGTCCGGTGATGAAAAATGGTGTGCCGCAACCGCCGTTGGCCGCCGGTGAGCTCACCGAATCGATCATCGGGGTCGGAACCTTCAACGCCGATTCGCGTGGCCGCTTTCCCGGGCGATACCGGTTGGCGGTGCTCGAGCAGCTCAGCCGGGTGTCGTCGCGGATGCGGATGCACGGCGCCACTGGCATCGATCTCGTCTACGTCGCCGCTGGGATTCTCGGCGGCTCCATCAGTTTCGGTCACCACGTGTGGGATCACGCCGCCGGTGTGGCCCTGGTAAGGGCCGCCGGCGGTGTCGTCACCACCCTGGCCGGCGACGAGTGGACACCGGAATCGCGTTCCGCGCTGGCCGCCGCCCCCGGCGTGCACGGCCAGTTACTCGAGATGCTGCAAACATTAGGACGACCCGATGAGTACTGAATCCGCCTGCGGCACCGGCCTTGCCGTGCGTGTTATCCCTTGCCTGGACGTCGACGCCGGCCGGGTGGTGAAGGGTGTCAACTTCGAAAACCTGCGCGACGCGGGCGATCCGGTGGAGCTCGCCGCCGCCTACGACGCTGAAGGGCGCCGACGAGCTGACCTTTCTCGACGTGACCGCCTCGTCGTCGGGACGGGTCACCATGCTGGAGGTGGTCCGCCGCACCGCCGAGCAGGTGTTCATCCCGCTGACCGTCGGCGGTGGCGTGCGAACGGTCGCCGACGTCGACGTATTGCTGCGGGCGGGAGCCGACAAGGTGTCGATCAACACCGCCGCCATCGCGCGTCCGGACCTGCTGGCCGAGATGGCGGCCCAATTCGGCTCGCAGTGCATCGTGTTGTCGGTCGACGCCCGGACCGTGCCGGACGGCTCGGCCCCGACCCCGTCCGGCTGGGAGGTCACCACCCACGGTGGACGGCGCGGCACCGGCATTGACGCGGTTGAATGGGCGGCCCGCGGTGCCGAGCTGGGCGTCGGGGAGATCCTGCTCAACTCGATGGATGCCGACGGCACCCGGGCCGGGTTCGACCTGCCGATGTTGCGGGCGGTCCGGTCGGCGGTGACGGTGCCGGTGATCGCCAGTGGCGGCGCCGGCTCGGTCGACCATTTCGCGCCGGCGGTGCGTTGCCGGCGCCGATGCGGTGCTGGCCGCCAGCGTGTTTCACTTCCGGCAGTTGACGATCGGCCAGGTGAAAGAAGCCATGGCCGCAGAAGGGATTACGGTGCGATGACGCTCGATCCTGATATCGCGGCACGCCTCAAACGCAACGCCGACGGCCTGTTCACCGCAATCGTCCAGGAGCGCAGCAGCGGCGACGTTCTGATGGTCGCGTGGATGGACGACGAGGCGCTGGCCCGCACGCTGGAGACCCGCGAGGGCACCTATTTTTCGCGGTCCCGTGGCGAGCAATGGGTCAAGGGCGCCACCTCCGGTCACACCCAGCGGGTCCACTCGGTACGGCTGGACTGCGATGGCGACGCGGTGCTGTTGGTGGTGGACCAGGTCGGCGGCGCCTGCCACACCGGCGACCACAGCTGCTTCGACGCCGATATGTTGCTGGAACCCGACAGTTAATTCAGTTTTGTGAACTACACTCTGCGTGTCTTGAGTCGTCAGATGCCGTTGCACACGCGTCAGTTGGCTGGTCGGCGACACGCCGAGTAAAACGCGACGATCTGCATTGATGTCACGCGAAGTGCCAGCAGTTTTGCTAGCTTTCAGACACCGAAAGTACGGGGGCCGATCATCGGGGTAGTGGCAGGATCATCGAAGGACGTTCCAGCGCCTCCTTCGCATTGCTGCGGCGCCCACCGCAGCGTTCCTGGTTTTCGCCGTCTGGTATGCGGTGGGGTGGGGCGGCTCGTCAACGCTCAACGCGTTGCGCGTCGTAGGATCGGCTGGGATTCCCGGCATTTGCGGCCGTGAGCGCCGCCGTTGCCGCGCGCCGAGGGCATGGCCGGCAGCGGCAGGCCTGGCTCGTGATGGCCTTCGGTCTGGTCGCGTTGGAGTTCGGCGCGATGACGGTCCTTTTCCACCGAATCTTGCGCGGCACTGTGTTACCTCTTTACCCGCCGTCGGCAATGATCGGGTTTTTGATCTTTCCGACGGTCGCCTGCGTCGCGTTGCTGATATTCCCGTCCGGTTATCCGGGCGTCGCCCGCTTCCGGATGCTGTTGGACGGTGCGATCGTCGGTGCGTCCCTGTTCGTCGTGGCCTGGGTGACGCTGCTTCGCGATGTGTACTCCAAGACAGGTGTCAGTCGCCTCGATGAGTTTCTGTCGATCGCATGTCCGACCGCGGGGGTCGTGACCGTCACCGTGGCGATCCTGGGGCTTGCCCGCGCGAACGCACACTGGCGCCAGACGATGATCGTGCTAACGATCGGACTGACTCTGATTGCGGCTGCCGGCGGCGCCTACGTGTTCTCGCTCGCCCGCCATAGCTACCTGGCCGAAAGCGCTTGGAGTTTAGAGTGGCCGGCCGGGCTGGTGCTGCTGGGCGTCGCGGCGCTCAACTGTCCGCCGGATGCGCCCGAGACAGTGCCCGAGCCGGCCGGGCCGAGCGCGCCGATCTCGCTGTGGCTGCCCTACATTCCGCTGGCCATCGCCGGCGGCCTCGAACTCGTCGACCTCCGCAGCACTCTGCAGTCCGACCCCGCGTTCGCCGTGGTGCCCTGGCTGGTAATCGCGGTGCTGGCCCGCCAATTCCTGGTGGTCGCCGAAAACCGGCGGCTGGCGCACAGCGTGTCCGATCAGGCACTACGCGACCCGCTGACCAACCTGGCCAACTGGGTCTTGTTCCATGATCGGCTTGATCACGCGATCCAGCTCTACCATCGCGACCAGCGTTCGCTCGCGGTCCTGTCGATGGATCTCGACGACTTCAAATTGATCAACGACAACTTGGGCCACGCCGCCGGTGACGCGCTGCTGGTGCAGGCCGCGCAACGACTGCTCAGCTGCGTGCGAAGCGGTGACACCGTCGCGCGACTTGGCGGTGATGAGTTCGCGGTGCTCATCGAGGATGCCGGGGAGAACGCGCATCTGATCGTCTACCAGATCTTGGAGGCGTTCGAGCGACCGTTCAGCGCTGACGGCGACGTCATCTTCATGCGACCCACCGCCGGCCTCGCGGTCGCCGGCGTCAACGACCCCGACCTGCGGGCAGTCGAGTTGCTCAAACACGCTGATACGGCCTTGTCCTCCGCGAAACAATTAGGCGGTGGCCTGCAAACGTTCAGCGCGGACACCATTATCAGGGACAACGGCACCCCGGGTCTCTCGGCACCCGATATTCATTTGTCGCGTGGCGGATTGGTTGAGGTGCGACTGCTCAGCGATCTGCGCCAGGCCATCACCCATCGTGCCTTGACCGTGTTGTACCAGCCGAAGGTCGACCTTCGAACCACGCGCGTAGTCGGTGCTGAGGCGCTGGCTCGGTGGCCGCACCCGGTATTCGGATTGGTTGGGCCCCACCAGTTCCTGCCACTGGTGCGACAGCACGGCTTGATGCGCACCTTCACCGACCTGATACTTGACCAGGCGCTCAGTGACGCCGCGCAATGGCGGCGCCGGGGGATCGATGTGCCGGTTGCCGTCAATCTCTTTCCGCCGCTACTCGGAGATGTCAACCTGCCCGGCCGTGTCTTCGATGCGTTGGCGCGGCACGAGTTGCCGGGCGACTCGTTGATCATCGAGATTACCGAGGACCTGCTGCTGGATGACATCGACCGGACCCGAGAGGTGTTGGAAACGTTGCGGGAGCACAGCATTCAGGTCGCGCTCGATGATTTCGGCAGCGGCTACTCGGCGTTGACCTACCTGTGCAAGCTGCCCATCGATGAAGTCAAGGTCGACTTCGACCTGATCGGGCACGTCCTGACCGATCGGCGCGCCGAGGCGATTGTGCGGGCTGTGATCGACTTGTCGCACGCCCTGAATGTGACGACCGTTGCCGAGGGCGTGGAGAGCGCGGAAGTCGCGACGTGGCTGCGGGACCGGGGCTGCGACGTCGGGCAGGGCATTCTCTACAGCCCGCCCATCACCGGCCAGGCGGTGATGGAGTTGCTCTCGTCGACGGCGGCGCGATGATCTACCCGGCGGCCTCCAGTCCGTTGGCCGCAGCTACCGCCGCGCGCGCCCATTCGTTGTGATGCACGGCGGGCGCGATCCGCTCTTTGCGGATCAGTTCGGCGTTCACGCGAGTTCCACCGGTGCCGTTGGTCATGATCGCCGGCGGCCGAAAAGCGAAGGTGTGGTTGGCGGTATCGACCGCCAATAGGCCATCGGTATCGGTGAACCCGTTGGCGCGCATGGTGTCTTCAGCCCAGCGCACCGGCGTGAGACCGGAGAAATCGTCGACGTAGGCGACCCAGAGGTGGACGTTGTGCCGGGTGTACAGCTTCGACAGGGCGCCCTCCACGGCGGTGCGTCCCATGGCGGTCAGCTTGTCGGAAGGATCGGTGATGTACCGGGTCAGCTGAACGGGCGCCGCCGTAGCGGCGGCCGATTGGTTGGTGCCGGCCGCGGCGCCTATGGCTGACTCGGTTGCTCTGTGGCGCAAAATGTTGACGCCGACCAATGCGGCCAGTGTCAGCACGACCACGGTCGCGACAACGGACAGCAGCACCGCTGGCCGCACGCTGCGACGGCCGGGGGTGGCCGGTGCGGCCTGCGCCGGCACGGAGACCTGTCTGGTGGGGCTGTCGGCCGCAGCGCCGGCGACGGTGTCGGCCACGCCGACGCTCGGCTGGCCGGTCAGGGCCGTCGCGAAATCCGAACAGCTCGGAAACCGGGTCGCAGGATCTTTCGCCAAGACTTTGGAGATGGCGGCGTTGAGGTCGACGAGGTCGGGCCGCCGCTCGCCGATCAATGGCGTTGGCGCGGAGAGGTGTTGGGAGATCACCACCGCCGCATTGGAGTTGTCGTAAGGTGCTGCTCCGGTCAGCAGGTGAAAAGCTGTGCAGCCCAATGCATATTGGTCGGCGCGCCCGTCGATGTCTTTACCCAGCAGTTGTTCGGGTGCCGCGTAGGCCGTCGTTCCCATCACCATGTTGGTGGCGGTCAGACCGCTGATGTCGCCGACCTGTCGGGCAATGCCGAAGTCGGCCAGCACGATTCGCCGCCCCTTGGCGCCGGCTTCGGCCAGCAGGATGTTGGCCGGCTTGATGTCGCGGTGCAGCAATCCGCGCTGATGCGCATAGTCCAGCGCATCGGCGACGGCGCTGATGATCTCGAAAGCCAGCGCTCTCGGCATTCCGGAGGGATATCGGCTGCGCAGCAGTTCGGCGGCGTCGGTTCCCTCGACGTAGTCCATCGACAACCACAGCTGTCCCTCGAATTCGCCGCGGTCGTGAACACCGACGATGTGCGGATGCCACAACTCCGCGGCAATGTCTGCTTCCCGGTTCAACCGCTGCCGGTACTCGTCGTCCGCAGTCAGCGCGGCCGGCAAGATCTTGAGTGCGTCGCGGCGGGGCAGCCGTGGATGCTGCGCCAGATAGACCTCACCCATTCCGCCGGATCCCAGCCGCCGGACGATGGTGTATCCGGCGAACACGTCCCCGTTGTTCAGCGGCATACCGGGCTAGCTGCGCGCCCGCAGCGTCTGCAATGCCTTGTCGGCGTGGCTGTCCATGCTCAGCTCGCTGGAGATCACGTCAAGCACGGTGCGATTGGTGTCGATGACGAAAGTGGTTCGTTTGACCGGCACCAGCTTGCCCAAAAGCCCGCGTTTGACCCCGAATTGGTTGGCGATCGTGCCGTCGGTGTCCGATAGCAACGGGTAGTCGAAATTTTGCGTTTCGGCGAACTTCGCCTGCTTTGCGACGGGATCGACGCTGATACCGACGCGGCTTGCCCCGACGGCGGCGAACTCTTGAGCCAAGTCTCGGAAATGGCAGGCTTCCTTGGTGCACCCGGGCGTCATTGCGGCCGGGTAGAAGAACAACACGACGGGCCCGTCGGACAGCAGCGCGCTCAGCGTGCGCGGGGTGCCAGTTTGGTCGGGAAGCTCGAAGTCAGCCACGGTGTCACCGGTTTTCATGGCCGTCACGCTACGCCAGTGCGATCGGAGTCGATCCGCCATCTGGGAAGATGGCTGGGTGCAAGCCAACCTCGCCGCCACCACCACGTCGCGGGACCATTTCCGCGCGCTGGCCGCCGAGCATCGGGTGGTGCCGGTGACCCGCAAAGTGCTGGCCGACGCCGAGACTCCGCTATCCGCGTACCGCAAACTCGCCGACAACCGGCCCGGCACTTTCCTGCTGGAGTCGGCCGAGAACGGTCGATCGTGGTCGCGATGGTCGTTCATCGGTGCCGGCGCGCCGTCGGCGTTGACGGTGCGTGACGGCCAGGCCGTATGGCTGGGCGCGGTACCGCACGACGCGCCGACCGGCGGCGATCCGCTCCAGGCGCTGCACGAGACGCTGGAGCTGCTGGCCACCGCCGCGCTGCCCGGTCTGCCGCCACTGTCCGGCGGGATGGTCGGTTTCTTCGCCTACGACCTGGTACGACGGCTGGAGCGGTTGCCGGAGATCGCCGTCGACGACCTCAACCTGCCGGACATGCTGCTGCTGCTGGCCACCGATCTGGCAGCCGTCGACCACCACGAGGGCACCATCACGCTGATCGCCAACGCGGTCAACTGGAACGGCACCGACGAACGTGTCGACGAGGCCTACGAGGACGCGATCGCGCGGTTGGACGTGATGACCACTGCGTTGGGTCAGCACTTGCCCTCGACCGTCGCGACGTTCACCAGGCCCGAGCCGGTCCACCGTTCCCAACGCACGGTGCAGGAGTACGACGCGATCGTCGAACGCCTGGTCGGTGAAATCGAGCGCGGCGAGGCATTCCAGGTGGTGCCCTCGCAGCGATTCGAGATGGACACCCACGTCGCGGCGATCGACGTGTACCGGATGCTGCGGGTGTCCAACCCCAGCCCGTACATGTATCTCCTCCATGTGCCGAACGATGAAGGGGGAACAGCATTTTCGATCGCGGGTTCCAGCCCTGAAGCACTCGTGACCGTGCAGGACCGCTGTGCGACGACGCACCCGATCGCCGGAACCAGATGGCGCGGCGACACCGATGAAGAGGATCAGCTGCTGGGAAAGGAGCTGCTGGCCGACGAGAAGGAACGCGCCGAGCACCTGATGCTGGTCGACCTGGGCCGCAACGACCTGGGCCGCGTGTGCGTGCCCGGCAGCGTTCGGGTCGAGGACTACAGCCACATCGAGCGGTACAGCCACGTCATGCATCTGGTCTCCACGGTCACCGGGATGCTGGCCGAGGGGCGCACCGCCCTGGATGCCGTCACGGCCTGCTTCCCGGCCGGCACCTTGTCCGGCGCTCCGAAAGTGCGCGCCATGGAACTGATCGAAGAGGTGGAGAAGACCCGGCGCGGCCTGTACGGCGGTGTGATCGGCTACCTCGACTTCGCCGGCAACGCTGACTTCGCGATCGCGATCCGCACCGCGCTATTGCGCGACGGCACCGCCTACGTGCAGGCCGGTGGCGGGGTGGTGGCCGACTCCAACGGGCCCTACGAGTACACCGAAGCCACGAACAAGGCACGCGCGGTGCTCAGCGCGATCGCCGCCGCAGAGACGCTGACCGCCCCGGATACCGATCGGGATGGCTGACGCCCAGCCCGCCGCCGCGGGCCGGCTGACCATCCGGATCGCCCAGGTCCTGCTGGTGGCCGCGGCCGTCGGCCTCTGGGCGGCCTCGCGACTGGCCTGGGTCGACCTGCGGACCTTCGACGGGCTCAGCCCGCCGAAGCTGACCACACTGTCGGGTGCGGTCTGGTCGTCAGCCCTGCTCCCGCTGGCCCTGGTGCTGCTGGCTACCGCCGTCGCCGCGCTGGCGGTGCGGGGATGGGCCTTGCGGGTGCTCGCGGTGCTGGTCGCCCTCGCCAGCCTGGCGGCGGGATATCTGGCGGTCAGCACGCTGGAGATGCCCGACGTCGCGGCGCGGGCGGCCGAAGTCGCCCGGGTGCCGCTGGTCGAGCTGGTGGGCAGCAAGCGGCATTACCCTGGCCCGGTGATCACCCTGGCGGCCGCCGTCTGCACGCTGATCGGCGCGGTGCTGCTGATGCGTGCGGCGACGTCGGCCCGCGGCACCGCCACGAAATATCTGACGCCCGCCGCCCGGCGGTCGGCGGCAACGCGCGATGACGAACCCATGTCGGAGCGGATGATCTGGGACGAGCTGGACGAGGGTCGCGACCCGACAGAGTCGTCGTCGCCGAACGACAATCCACCGCCCGAACCTGACACCGAGGGTCGGTGACAAACCGTGCGTCGGCGCTCGCTACCCTTCGAAGGACGCCGACGACAGTTTCGCGGCGCCCGGGGAGAGGAACCGACGGCATGACTTCGGCAAGCGTGCTCGACTCCATCATCGAAGGAGTCCGTGCCGACGTTGCCACTCGTGAAGCTGCCGTGAGCATGGCCGAGATCAAGGCGGCGGCCGAAGCTGCACCGGCACCACGTGATGTGTTGGCGGCGTTGCGCGAGGCCGGCATCGGAGTCATCGCCGAGGTGAAGCGGGCCAGCCCGTCGGCCGGCGAACTCGCGTCGATCTCCGACCCGGCCGCATTGGCGTGCGCGTACGAGGATGGTGGCGCGCGGATTATCAGCGTGCTGACCGAAGAGCGCCGCTTTCATGGCAGCCTGGACGATCTGGACGCAGTGCGTGCGGGGGTGTCGATACCGGTACTGCGCAAGGACTTTGTGGTGGGGCCCTACCAAATTCACGAGGCCCGCGCGCACGGCGCGGACATGCTGCTGCTGATCGTCGCGGCGCTGGACCAGCCGGCGCTGGAGTCGATGCTGGAGCGCACCGAATCGCTGGGTATGACAGCACTAGTCGAGGTGCACACCGAAGAAGAAGCCGACCGGGCATTGCAGGCCGGAGCCCGGGTCATCGGTGTGAACGCCCGCGACTTGAGAACGCTGCGGGTCGATCGAGATTGCTTCGCGCGCATTGCTCCCGGGCTACCTTCCGACGTGATCCGTGTCGCCGAGTCCGGTGTCCGGGGCAGGGCTGACCTGCTGGCCTACGCCGGCGCAGGCGCCGATGCGGTGCTGGTCGGCGAAGGTTTGGTCACCAGCGGCGATCCGCGCGCGGCCGTCGCCGACCTGGTCACCGCTGGTAAGCATCCGTCGTGCCCCAAGCCGTCCCGCTAGCCCGGCGAACCCAATGAGCCGCTTGCACGTTGAGCGTTGATGATGGCAGACACCGTGCACCCCGAACTTCCGCGTTCCAGCGCCGCGATCGCTGAACCCACTCACTACGATCCGGACTCCCGTGGTCATTTCGGTGCGTATGGGGGCCGGCTCGTCGCCGAGGCCCTGATGGCCGTGATCGAGGAAGTCACCGCGGCTTACGAGAAGGTGCGCACCGACCAGGCGTACCTCGACGAACTCGACAGGCTGCAGACGCACTACACCGGCAGGCCGTCGCCGCTTTACGAGGCCGCCCGCCTCAGCGAGCACGCCGGTGGCGCAAGAATCTTCCTCAAGCGAGAAGACCTGAACCACACCGGTTCTCACAAGATCAACAACGTGTTGGGCCAGGCCTTGCTGGCTCGCCAGATGGGCAAGACACGAGTGATCGCCGAGACCGGGGCCGGCCAGCACGGGGTTGCCACCGCGACGGCGTGCGCACTGCTCGGTTTGGACTGCGTGATCTACATGGGCGCCGTCGACACCGAGCGACAGGCACTCAACGTTGCCCGGATGCGGCTGCTCGGCGCCGAGGTGGTGTCGGTCGAATCGGGCTCGAAAACTCTCAAGGACGCCATCAACGAAGCGTTCCGCGACTGGGTTACCAACGCCGACAACACCTACTACTGTTTCGGCACCGCCGCCGGACCGCATCCCTTCCCGACGATGGTTCGCGACTTCCAGCGGGTCATCGGGCTCGAGACGCGCGTGCAGATCCAGGATCAGGCGGGCCGACTGCCCGACGCCGTCACCGCATGCGTGGGCGGGGGATCCAACGCGATCGGCATATTTCACGCGTTCCTCGACGACCCCGGTGTCCGGCTGGTCGGCTTCGAGGCGGCCGGCGACGGCGTCGAAACCGGCCGTCACGCCGCGACATTCACCGGCGGTTCGCCGGGCGCATTTCAGGGATCGTTTTCGTTTCTGTTGCAGGACGAGGATGGGCAGACGATCGAGTCGCATTCGATCTCGGCCGGCCTGGACTACCCCGGTGTGGGGCCCGAGCATGCGTGGCTGCGGGATAACGGACGGGCGGAATACCGGCCGATCACCGATACCGAGGCGATGGACGCGTTTCGTCTGCTGTGCCGGACGGAAGGCATCATTCCGGCGATCGAATCAGCGCACGCGGTGGCCGGTGCGCTCAAACTGGGTGTCGAGATGGGCAGCGGGGCAATCATCGTGGTGAACCTGTCCGGCCGCGGCGACAAAGATGTCGAGACAGCCGCGAAGTGGTTCGGCTTACTCGACAACAAGTCGGACAACGGGCACTCATGACTGTCGAGCAGAGCGAGAAGAGTGGCCTGGCGGCACTTTTCAGTGCCTGCCACGGTGAAAATCGTGCGGCGCTGATCGGATACCTGCCGACCGGGTACCCCGATGTCCCAACGTCGATCGAGGCTATGAAGGCGTTGACCGAATCCGGTTGTGACCTGATCGAGGTCGGTGTGCCGTATTCGGATCCGGGTATGGACGGGCCGACGATCGCGAACGCGACCGAGGTCGCACTGCGTGGGGGAGTCCGGGTCCGCGACACGTTGGCAGCCGTCGAGGCGATCAGCGGGGCCGGCGGTCGTGCCGTCGTCATGACGTACTGGAATCCGGTGCTGCGCTACGGAGTTGATGCCTTCGCGCGTGACCTGGCCGCAGCGGGCGGGTCCGGCCTGATCACTCCGGATCTGATTCCCGAAGAGGCCGACGAGTGGCTGGCGGCGTCGGACCAACACCGGTTGGACCGGATCTTCCTGGTCGCGCCGTCGTCGACTCCGCAGCGCCTGGCCGCCACGGTCAAGGCCTCGCGTGGCTTCGTCTACGCCGCGTCGACGATGGGTGTGACCGGTGCCCGTGACGCGGTGTCGAACGCAGCGCCGGAATTGGTGGCCAGGGTCAAAGAGGTTTCCGATATTCCCGTCGGAGTCGGGTTAGGTGTTCGGTCGCGAGAACAGGCGGCCCAGATCGCCGGCTACGCCGACGGGGTCATCGTGGGTTCGGCACTCGTCTCTGCGCTGACTGATGGATTGTCGACGATGCGTGCGTTAACTGAAGAACTCGCCGCCGGTGTGCGCCAAAGGAATTCCACATCATGACGACGACGGTCATCGCCTATTTCCCGAGCCCGCCGCAGGGAGTGTGGCACCTTGGACCGATTCCCGCTGAGGGCCTACGCCCTCTTCATCATCCTCGGGATCATCGCCGCACTGCTGATCGGTGACCGGCGTTGGGCGGCGCGCGGCGGCGAGCGCGGCGTGATCTACGACATCGCGCTGTGGGCCGTGCCTTTCGGACTCATCGGTGGGCGCCTGTATCACCTGGCGACCGACTGGCGGACGTACTTCGGCGATGGTGGTGCCGGACCGATTGCGGCGCTGCGCATCTGGGACGGCGGACTGGGAATCTGGGGTGCCGTCGCCCTCGGCGGTATGGGCGCCTGGATCGCCTGCCGACGTCGTGGCATTCCGCTTCCGGCGTTCGGCGACGCGATCGCACCCGGCATCGTTCTCGCGCAGGCGATCGGCCGGATCGGGAACTACTTCAACCAAGAGCTTTTCGGCCGCGAGACCACGATGCCCTGGGGTCTGGAGATCTTCTACCGTCGCGACCCGGCCGGATTCGTCGACGTGCATTCGCTCGACGGGGTGTCGACCGGGCAGCTTGCGATGGTTGTCCAGCCCACGTTTCTTTACGAATTGCTCTGGAACCTATTGGTATTCGTCGTCCTGATCTACCTGGACCGGCGGTTCACCATCGGGCACGGTCGGCTGTTCGCAGCCTATGTCGCGCTTGTACTGCGTCGGGCGATTCTGCATCGAGCTGCTCCGCGACGACACCGCCACGCATGTCGCGGGCATCCGGATCAACTCCTTCACTTCGATGTTCGTCTTCATCGGAGCGGTGGTGTATCTGATCCTGGCGCCCAAAGGCCGCGAAGATCCGGCGACGCTCAGTGGTTCGGCGGCTGAGTTGCTGGAACCCGACTCGATTGATGACGCCGACGATGCAGCGCCGGAAACGACGGCCGCGGCTGAGACGACGTCACCTGTCGCCCCCGAGGACGCAGAGAAGACCGACACGCCCGCGGTCGATGCACCCGACGTCGAAGCCGAGGCCGTCGCGGCTGAGGCCGATGCCGCCGAAGTCGACGCGCCCGAGGTCGAGGTGGCCGCAACTGCTGAGCCGGACGACGCCGCGGAGGCCGCGGATGAGGCCACGGACGAGTCGGCAGATGACGCTGCCGAGCCATCTGCCGACGATGACGACGATTCCGACCCGGAGCCGACCGACTCCAGCCCGTCCAGGCCGGACCACGACTGATGTCCGGTCCGGCGCAGCAGGGGCCTGCTGGGCGCTGGTATCGCCACCACCCGTATGCGCTGCTGGGGCCGGGCGCACTCCTGGCCGGCGCACTCGGCTACGTCGGATTGGTCGACCCGCATAAACCGGGTTCATTTTTTCCGCAATGCCCATTCCGGCTGCTTACCGGGTTGAACTGCCCCGGCTGCGGCACGCTGCGCATGACCCACGACGTCCTGCACGGTCACCTTGTCGCGGCGATCAACGACAACGTCCTGGTCCTGGTGGGCATCCCGCTGCTGGTCGGGTGGGTTCTGCTGCGCCGACGCAGCGGAAAGTCGCCGATGACACTCCCGGCGACCGCGACCGTCGTGATCACGCTGCTGGCCTGGACAATAGTGCGTAACCTGCCGGGATTCCCCTTGGTTCCGACGCTGCTCACCCATTAGCCGGCTGCGCGATCCGGGACTGACGCGAGATGCTCAGCTAGCGCGACTATGCTCATTTGTCGTGGCAAGACGCGGAAAGATCGTCTGTACGCTCGGTCCGGCCACCAGCTCTGACGAGGCGGTCCGGGCGCTGGTCGAAGCCGGAATGGACGTCGCCAGAATGAACTTCAGCCACGGCGATTACAGCGACCACAAAGCGTCCTACGACCGGGTGCGGGCCGCCTCTAACGCCACCGGGCGCGCCGTCGGCGTGCTCGCCGACCTCCAGGGCCCCAAGATCAGGATCGGCCGTTTCGCTGACGGCCCGACGTACTGGGCCGACGGCGAAATCGTGCGGATCACGGTCGCGGACTGCGCAGGCAACCACGACCGGGTTTCGACCACCTACAAGCAGCTGGCCCAAGACGCGCTGCCGGGTGACCGTGTTCTGGTCGACGACGGCAACGTCGGATTGACGGTCGACCACATCGATGGCGACGACGTCGTATGCCGGGTTACCGAGGGCGGCCCGGTCAGCAACAACAAGGGCATGTCGTTACCCGGGATGAGTGTGTCGGCGCCCCCGTTGTCCGAAAAGGATATCGACGATCTCGAGTTCGCTATGCACTTGGGCGTCGACATGGTGGCGCTGTCGTTCGTCCGTTCACCGTCGGATGTCGAGCTGGTTCACGAGGTGATGGATCGGGTCGGCCGGCGAGTGCCGGTCATCGCCAAACTCGAGAAGCCGGAAGCCATCGACAACCTCGAGGCGGTCGTGCTGGCCTTCGATGCGGTGATGGTTGCCCGTGGTGACCTCGGTGTCGAGCTGCCGCTGGAAGAGGTGCCGCTGGTTCAGAAGCGTGCCATCCAAATGGCAAGGGAGAACGCCAAACCCGTGATCGTGGCGACCCAGATGCTCGAATCGATGATCGATCACTCGCGCCCGACCCGGGCTGAGGCTTCCGACGTCGCGAACGCGGTGCTCGACGGCGCCGACGCGGTCATGCTGTCCGGCGAAACCTCGGTCGGTAAGTACCCATTGGCCGCGGTCCAGACGATGGCCCGGATCATCTGCGCCGTCGAAGAGAATTCGACGGCCGCCCCGCCGCTGACGCACGTCCCGCGTACCAAGCGCGGAGTGATCAGCTACGCCGCCCGCGATATCGGCGAAAGGCTCGACGCCAAAGCGCTGGTCGCGTTCACCCAGTCCGGGGACACCGTTCGGCGACTGGCCCGCCTGCACACGCCGCTGCCGTTGCTGGCGTTCACCCCGCTGCCCGAGGTGCGCAGCCAACTGGCCATGACCTGGGGCACCGAGACGTTCATCGTGCCGATCATGCAAACCACCGACGGCATGATCCGCCAGGTGGACAAATCGCTGCTGTCGCTCGGTCGCTACCGGCGCGGCGACCTGGTGGTCATCGTCGCGGGCGCACCCCCGGGCACCGTGGGATCGACGAACCTGATTCATGTGCACCGCATCGGCGAAGAGGACGTGTAGCTCAGCTGACTAGGCTGGGCCGGTGTCCGACTTCGACGAGCTGATGGCGGTGCTGGACCTGCACCAGAAGGGCGACGACGTCTTCGTCGGAACCCATCCCAGCAAGAACCCGCCGCGCACGTTCGGCGGCCTGATGATGGCGCAATCCTTTGTGGCCGCGGCGCGCACCCGCACCCGCGATCTGCCGCCCAACTCGCTGTCCGCGCACTTCATCAACGGTGGCGATACCGATAAGGACATCGAATTCCACGTCGTCCGGCTGCGCGATGAACGGCGCTTCGCCAATCGCCGGGTCGAGGTGACGCAGGACGGCATCTTGCTGGCGACGGTGATGATCTCCTACCTGGCCGGTGGCCGCGGCCTCGAGCACAACGTCGAGCCTCCCGACGTCGCCGACCCGGAGGCGTTGCCGTCGGTCAAGGAGCAGTTGCGCGGCTACGAGGAGACCGTCCCACACTTCGTCAACGCACTCCAACCGATCGAATGGCGTTACACCAACGACCCCTCGTGGGTGATGCGCGAAAAAGGCGATCAGCTGGATTTCAATCGGGTCTGGGTCAGGGCTGACGGCACGCTGCCCGACGACCCCGTATTGCACACCGCCACAATGCTTTACTGCTCCGACACCACTGTGTTGGACTCGATCATCACGACTCACGGACTGTCGTGGGGATTCGACCGCATCTTTGCCGCGACCGTCAATCATTCGGTCTGGTTTCACCGCCAGGTGGATTTCAACGATTGGGTGTTGTACTCCACCTCCTCGCCGGTGGCGACTGATTCGCGCGGGCTGGGGAGCGGCTACTTCTTCGATCGAACCAGACGACCGGTGGCAACCGTGGTGCAAGAAGGCTTAGTCAAATATTTCCCCGACAACAGCTGATAGGACGGGCGGAAACCGTCCCGCGGCACTCGATTTCGCCTACTACGCCGATACGGGTCTGAAGCGTATCGTCGATGTTGGTTAGGTAATTGAGCCAGCCGGAGGTACGCGTGAAAGAGTCACCGCTCGGTCTCGCGCCTGGGATCCGCTCAGGTAAGCAAGTATTTCACGTCAATTCACGCGCTGCACGCCGGATAAGCGCGACGATCCTTCTCGGCGCGACATCCTGGTTGATCGCGGTCATCGTGCGCGCCGACGTCCAGGCGGGCCGGCACGTCACCGACCGGCTGGAGTGGTCGGTGACCGTGCTGGTCGCGGTCGCCTTCGTCGTACGCGGTCTCTTCCTGGGTCGCCCGGTCATCGCGCGGCACGCAGCCGTTGCGGCCGTCGCGCTGTTCGCCGGGATTGCCGCGCGGGTACTGACTTTCGATCTCCTCGGCGACGCGCTGATCGCTGGATCAGGTCTTGCTCTCATGTGGCCGATCGCGGCGCGGCGACAGCCCGGCGACCTGTCTCGGGTGTGGGCGTTGATCAACGCCACCAACGGTGACGCGCTGGCGCCGTTCGCTATGCAAGACGGCAAGTGCTACCTGTTCAGCGCCGACGGCCGCGCCGCACTCTCGTACCGGACGCGGATGGGCTACGCGGTTGTCAGCGGGGACCCCGTTGGCGACGAGGCTCAGTTCCCCCGACTGATCGCCGATTTCGCCAATCATTGCCACGACCATGGCTGGCGAATCGTGGTGCTGGCGTGCAGCGAACGCCGCCTTCAGTTGTGGAGCGATCGCAGAGTATTAGGCACATCGTTGCGGCCGATACCGATCGGCCGGGATGTCGTGATCGACGTGGCCGATTTCACGATGGCCGGGCGCAGGTTCCGCAACCTGCGTCAGGCGGTTCAGCGCACCCACAATTCCGGGATCACCACCGAGATCGTCGGGGAGCAGGACCTCGACGACAGGCAGGTGGCTGAACTGGCCGAGGTATTACGGGCCTCGCCCAGCGGCGCGCATACCGATCGCGGATTCTGCATGAACCTGGATGGTGTTCTGGAGGGCCGATTCCCGGGGATACAGCTGGCTGTGGCGCGGGACAAATCGGGACGTGCACAGGGATTTCACCGATACGCCACAGCAGGTGGCGGCAGTGAGATCACCCTTGAAGTGCCGTGGCGGCGGCGCGGCGCGCCCAACGGAATCGACGAACGACTCAGCGTCGATATGATCAATGCCGCTAAAGATGCTGGCGCACAACGACTATCGCTTTCCTTCGCGGCTTTTCCAGAGCTTTTCGACGAGCAGGACCGAGGCCGCATGCAAGCAACCTTTTACTGGCTGATCCACCGCCTTGACCCGTTGATTGCGCTTGAGTCGTTGTACAGGTATCTGCGCAAATTTCACGCAACGGGTGACCGGCGTTACGCGCTGGTGTCTCTCACACAACTGGTGCCACTGATCTGCGTGCTGTTGTCGCTGGAGTTCGTGCCGCGACGACGCCGCCTGTAGCGAGCTAGCGGTTCGGCACCGGAGTCAACGTCACGCTCAACCGGTCTTGCACGCTTTTCCGAAACTGGTCGGCGCACTTCTGCTGCAAGACATGGTTGGAGCCGGCCTTCTGGGTGCAGTCGATGTAATCTCCGCCGCGGACGTCCTTCCAGACCGTCGTCCAAATCGCGATGAACGCGAATCCGGCGACGACTGCCAAGCCGCCCAACACGATCCCTGCGATCGCGACCCCGCCGTTGTCGGCGGTGCCACGCTTGACGCGGGCATGCGCGAGAAAACCCAAGACGACCGCGACAATTCCCAACGCGATGGGGGCGAAGACCGTTGCGACACCGAGAAGCCCGACGACGGCCAGCACCAGCGAGGCGATACCGAGGCCGTTCTTCGGCGCGGCGGCCGGTGGCGGATAACCACCATAGGGCGGTGGCGGAGGGTAGCCACCGGGAAATGCGGCGGGCTGATACCGGTAGGGGTCGCCGTAGGGGTATGGCGGCCCGGTTTGCGGTGTTCCCGGGGAGTTTTCGCGTCTGTCCGGAGTATCCGAAGATCCGGTCATGACTCGCTCTCTAGTCGGGCGGTGTTGGACCAATGTCCGTCAGGATACGCTTCGGCGCTGATGCGCAATTCGGGACATTGACTGTGGTCGGGCAAGTGGTGGGTAGCGACCACAACTGTCCGCTCCGCGGCAATCAGGCCACCTTGCGGATCGAGTAGACGGCGCAGGAGAGGTTCGGCGTCGGCCGACGTCCAGGTGTTCGGTGGGCTCATCGAGCAGCACGATCCGCGCGGGGAGATTATTGCCCGTGCCAGCAGCAGTCTTCGGCGCTGCCCAGCCGACAGCGCTTCGGTCCCGGCCGCCAACACCGTATCCAGGCCATCCGGTAGGCCGGCCAGCCACGCGCTCAAGCCGACTTGGTTCAGCGCGACGGCCAGGTATCGGTCCGGGCAATCGCCACGGGCGACCAGCAGGTTGTCCCGGACGGACGTCGCGAATACGTGTGCGTCCTCAGCGAAAAAGCTGACCGCACGGCGCAGCTCTGGTTCATCGATCCGTCGCAACGGTGTACCGGCCAGCGTCACCTCGCCACGTTTGGGCGTCAACAAGCCGGCGAGCGTCATCAACAGAGTGGTCTTGCCCGACCCGCTGGGACCGGTGACCGCCAGCCTTGCCCCCGGCTTCAGCTCAACCGTCGCCGATGCGGCGGGCGCCCGCGCACCGGAGTGCGCCACCGACACCTCGCGTGCGCTCAGTGTCGCTGTCGCTGCCAGGCGCTGCGGGGGAGGCGGCGCGGACATCGGACTTGTCGTCGGCGTCAACTCGAGTAGATGCCGTGCCGCTATTCGCGAACGCGTCAACTGAACCGCGGCGGCGGCCAACGGCGTTGTCGCCTCGAATGCTGACAGCGGCAACAGCATCAAGATGGCCAAGGTGGTGGGTGCAATGCTGCCCGCCAGCCCGATTGCGGCCACCACGGCGCCCAGTACGCTGGCCCCGATCGCCGCGGTAGGAATGGCGGCCGCCAGCGCGGCGGGCCGGACGGCAGCATCGACGGCGTCGCCCCAAGCCTGTTGCCGGCGTTGCGCTTCCAGGACGATGCTCGGCAACCGGCCGGCGACTCGTAATTCAGGCGCGTGCTCCAATGCCAGCATCGCCGCGACATCGCGCGCTGAATGATGTTCACGTGCAATGGCTTCCTGCGCGGTCGCCGACTTCGCCGCGAGCCACGGTGCAACGATGCCGGCGACCAGCAGACAGATCGCCAACAGCGCCGCAGCCGACGATGAGATGACCCCGACCGCCACGGTCGCCGCCAGCGCCAGCACGGCAGCGACACCGAACGGCAACACGGAACGGACCAGCACATCGGCCAATTGATCGACGTCGGCGCCCACGCGCGCGACCAGGTCCCCGCTGTGTAGTCGAGTCGCAACCTCGGCGGGTCCGTGGGCCAGGCGGGAGTAGATCTGCGCGCGAGCGCTGCCCGCAGCCCGTAACGCGGTGTCATGGGTGACGAGGCGTTCGCAATAGTGCAGCACGCCGCGCGAAATCGCGAATGTTCGCACGCCCACAACTGCGATCGACAGATCCAGCACGGGCGGCATCTGCCAGGCGCGGGTGATGAGCCACGCCGAGAGTCCCGCCAGTGCCAGTGCGCTGCCTAGCGATAACGCCCCGAGCGTAATTCCGAGCAGCATCCGTGGCAGACGCGGGCGCAGCAATGGCACCGCGGCGAGCAAGGGGTCAGACGCCGGCACGATCGACCTCCTCTGCCGCGCCCACGGCGATGACGTCATCACCGATCCCGAGGACCCGCTCGCGGTGGCCGACCACCACCACCGTGTCACCGGCGCGCGCTCGCTCGACAACCGCGTGCAGCACTTGGGCTTCCGTCGCAGCATCCAGATGCGCGGTGGGCTCGTCGAGAAGCATTACCGGCGAACGTGATCCGAGCGCTCTGGCCAAGGCAAGGCGCTGTCGCTGCCCCAGCGACAGCCCGACACCGCCGCGCCCGAGCAAGGTTCGCGTTCCATAGGGCAGCGTTGCCAAGACGGCGTCGAAACCTGCAGCCGCGCAGGCAGCTTCGGCATCGGCAAGGGCGCCGAAGAGTGACAGATTGTCTGCGACCGTTCCCGGGACCAGCACCGGGCGCTGCGGCAGCCAGCACAGTTGCTGCCACCAGGCGTTCGGTTCGAGATCGGCGATATCGATCCCGGCCACGGTGACTCGACCGCTGGTGGCATGGGTGAGCCCGGTGATGGCCTGCAACGCGGTGCTTTTCCCCGCACCGTTGCCACCGGTGAGCACCGTGACTCGGCCCGGCCGGATGACGGCGCTGAGATCGTTCGGGCGGCACCCGTCGCGGCCCGCGACGCTGAGCCGGTCAAGGACAATCTCGGCGCCACGCGCCGACACCATGCGTGACCCCGGCACGGTATTCGGGCATGCCTCGATCAACTCGAAGGCTTTGTCGGCGGCAGCCCGGCCGTCCTGCGCGGCATGGAATTCCACGCCGATGCGGCGCAGCGGCCAATAGATGTCGGGTGCCAGCAGGAGAACGGTCAAGCCGGTGGTCAGACTGATCTCGCCGAAGACCAGGCGAAGGCCGATACTGACGGCGACCAGGGCCACGCCGAGGGTGGCCAGAAGCTCCAACACCAACGCTCGAGAGGAACGCGATGCGCAGTGTCGCCATCGCCGAGCGTCGGTGGGCGGCGGCCAGCTCGGCAATTCGATGCTCGGGACCGTCGGCGCGGCCTAGCGCCCGCAGCGTCGGGATACCGCCGATCAGGTCCAGCAACCGAGCCTGCAGGGTCGCCATGGCTGCCAGTGCCGCCGCGGAGCGCTCTGCGGTCGCGAGACCGATCAGCACCATGAAGAGCGGAATCAACGGCAGCGTGATCACCACGATCAGAGCCGATCTGAGGTCGTAGAGGCCAAGTACCACCGTGCTGATCGGAGTCAGAATCGCCGCGAGCAGCAAGGCCGGCAGGTACGCGGTGA
Organism: uncultured Actinomycetota bacterium; assembly: GCA_963815995.1. Lineage (GTDB taxonomy): Bacteria > Actinomycetota > Actinomycetes > Mycobacteriales > Mycobacteriaceae > Mycobacterium. Next base: position 1,624,983 of record CAWFIR010000010.1, on the reverse strand, counting down.
AATAAGGGCGCAGCGCGTCGAGCCCGCGAGTCACGACCACGGCCGCGTCGTCGCGCAGCGCCGCCAACTCTCTGGGTTGCCGGGCCGTGACTGCCGCCAGGACCCGCGTGCTGAGGTCGGCGATGGCCGCGCTGGCGCCGTGTTGGCCCAGGCGTGTTTGAAGCCAGTGCGCGCAGGCACGCAGCATCCACACCGACAGCAGAATCGCCAGAGTCGGCGTCCACCGCGCGAGCGTGCGTGCCGCAGGGTCGGTGATGACGTGAGAAGCAATGTGCGCCAGCAGGATCGCGGACGCGATCGCGCAACCGGAGATCACGACCCCACACGCCACCGTTGCAACCAAGAAACGTCGCAGTGCCGTGGATGTCGCGACGAAACGCGGATCCAGCGGGCCTCGACCGCTCAGGGTGTTCGCCTCGCGAGGCCGATCGACGGTGGTATCTGGTCAGCCGAAATCCGCTGCCGGAAAACCCAATACGTCCAACTTTGGTAAGCCACCACCAGCGGCGCGAAAATGGCGGCGGCCCACGTCATGATCTTCAAGGTGTAGGCGCTCGAGGAGGCGTTGCTTACCGTCAGGCTCCAGCGGGGATCGAGCGTCGAAGGAACCAGGTTGGGATACATTGCCCCGAACAGCAACGCGACGACAGCGGTGATCACCACGGCGCTGCACAGGAAAGCCCAGCCCTCGTGCCTGCGGGTGAACACCAATGCGACGGCGGCCAATTGCGCGACAACGGCGATGCCCAACGCCAGCCAGGTCCATGCCTTGCCGTGGGCGAGCTGTGTCCATATCCCGAAACCGGCCACGAGTGCGGTCACCGGCAGCGACAGCCGAACAGCGACCCGCAACGCGTCTTCACGCACTGAGCCAGATGTCTTGAGCACAACGAAGATCGCGCCGTACAGCAGGAACAGTCCACACGTGGCCAGGCCGCCCAGCAGCGTGTAGACACTCAGCACGTCGGTGACCGACAGGTTGACTTGGTGCTCGGCGTCGACCGGAAGGCCGCGGACCAGGATGGCGAATGCCACCCCCCACAGCACCGCAGGCAACCAGGAACCCGCCGCAATACCGAAATCGGCCCAGCCCCGCCACTTTGGGTCGTCGATCTTGCCGCGCCATTCGATGGACACCGCACGAACGATCATGCCGAACAAAATCGCCAGCAACGGCAGATACAGCGACGAAAACACCGTCGCATACATGCCCGGGAAGGCCGCGAACATCGCGCCGCCGGCGGTGAGCAGCCATACCTCGTTGCCGTCCCACACCGGACCGATGGTGTTGAGCACCGCCCGGCGGCGCGGCTCCCGATCGCCGCTGCCCATCCGGGCTATCGGCTCCATCAGCATGCCCACGCCGAAATCGAAGCCCTCGAGGATGAGAAATCCGAGGAACAACACCGCAAGAAGACCGAACCATACGTCGTGAAGCGCCACGGAAGGCTCCTCTCTGCCGAACGGGCGGCTGTCAATAGGCGAATGACAACGGCGCGACCTCGTCGGCACCGGGCGGTGCAGGCGCAGCGGGCTCCGCGTCGTGTTCTTGTGGTCCTTCCACGACATAGCGTTTCAACAGCCAGAACCAGATGACCGCCAGAACCGCATAGATCAGGGTGAATGTCACGAGGGAGATGACCACCATCACGGGCGCGTGATGGGACACGCCATCGGCGACGACCAAATGGACCTGCGGGTCGCCCGTCGGGTTGGGCGCGACGATCCACGGCTGGCGACCCATCTCGGTGAAGACCCAGCCGGCACTGCAGGCCAGAATTGGGGTGGGCAGCGTCAGCAGCGCCAGGCGAGAGAACCACCGCCCGTTGGGAATACGCCCCCTACGCGTCAGCCATAGCGCGGCAAGCGCAAACAACACCGGGAACAGCAGGAAGCCGATCATCGCGCGGAATGACCAGTAGGTGACGAAAAGGTTCGGGCGGTAGTCTCCGGCGCCGAAACGCTGTTGATCGTCGCGCTGAATGTCGCGCACGCCCTTGCAGCGTGACGTCATGGAATCGGCCCTTCGCCAAAAACGGCAGGACGTAAGGGACTTCGATGACGCGGGTGAGGCTGTCGCAGTTGTTCTGCCTGCCAACGGTCAAGATCGAGAACTCGGGATCCGTCTGGGTGTCGCACAACGATTCGGCGGAAGCCATTTTCATCGGCTGCTGATGGAACATCAGTTTGCCCTGGGCGTCGCCGCTGAAGAACAGCGCGACGGTTGCGGCCAGCGCGACCCAGCATCCCAGGACGGTGGCCGGACGGTAGATGCTTCGGGCATCGCCGTTCTCGGTCTGGCTGTGCGCGCGAACCATCCACCACGCGCTCACCGCCGCGATGAATGTGCCGGCAGTCAGCAACGAGGCGGTGACTGTGTGCCCGAACGCCGCCAGGCCGGTGTTGTTGCTGAACAACGTCGAGATGCTATGCAGCTCAGCGCGTTTGGTCGCCGGGTTGTAGTGGGCACCGACTGGGTGCTGCATGAAGGAGTTCGCCGCGATGATGAAGAACGCCGACAAGTTCACCGCGACGGCGACGATCCAGATGCATGCGAGGTGGACCAGCCGGGGGAGTCGACTCCAGCCGAAGATCCACAAGCCGAGGAAGGTGGATTCAAAGAAGAATGCGGCCAGGCCTTCCATGGCCAGTGGAGCGCCGAACACGTCGCCGACGAAGCGCGAATACTCGCTCCAGTTCATCCCGAACTGGAATTCCTGCACGATCCCGGTCGCCACGCCGATCGCGAAGTTGATCAGGAAGAGCTTTCCGAAGAATTTGGTAAGCCGATACCAGGCAACGTTGTCGGTGGCCACCCAGATGGTTTGCATGATGGCGATCAGCGGCGCCAAGCCAATCGTGAGCGGTACGAAGATGAAGTGGTAAACGGTGGTGATACCGAACTGCCAACGTGAGACGTCGACGACGTTCACTTCAAGCACCTCCCGACTACGGGATCGATACTACGACGCAGTGTAGTAGAAACTCACGATCGTGACTATGGAATTGTTTCGCCGACGGACGGTCAGACCACTTAAGCCGCGTGCGGTGGTCCGCTCGTCAGAGTCTTCTCCAGCCTCCTGGAGGCATTGCGGATGCCGAACGACGAGGCGATCTCGAAGGCCCCGATGACGATCAGCCAGATGGCGACGACCAATGTCAGGATCTCAATTGATTCCAGGGGAGATCCCAGCATCACGATGCCGGCCAGCAGGCTGACCAAACCGAGGAATATCTGCCAGCCACGACCGGGCAGGTGAGGATCGCTGATAGCCGAGATCGACGTTGCCACACCGCGAAAGATGAAGCCGATACCGATCCAGATGGCCAGTAGGAGAATCGCGTAGCCCTGGCCGAAATGCCGAAAACACAACACCGCCAAAACCAGCGACGCGGCGCCGCTGATGAATGACAGCACGCGGCCGCCGGCGGTGACGTGCAGGCTGAACGCGAAGAAGACTTGCGCGGCGCCGGTGACCAGCAGGTAGATACCGAAGAGAGCGGCCGCGATGACGATGGAATGTTCCGGCAGAACGTATACCAGGATGCCAAGGGTGAGCGACAAAATCCCGGATAGCAGGGTCGACTTCCACAGATGCGGCAACAACTTTGGTACAGCAGTGGTTTCCATGCCCAAATGGTCCCACAAACCGCCATCGCGGTGGGAGATTTGCGCGACGCGTCAGACCCCAACCCTCTGAGGTGCCTCGGCGGGGATGTCGCCGGATCCGGTGTCTGGCTTGCGTCCGATGAGATACCAGGTACGCATCACGCCTTTGCCCTTGACTTCGACGACGCCCCGCTCCTGGAGCACGAAGTCGTCTTTCAGCCGTCGGTAGACGTCCTCGGGCACCTGGATCCGGCCGACCGAGTCAGTGGTTTCCATCCGTGATGCGACGTTGACCGCGTCGCCCCACACGTCATAGAAGAACCGGCGCGAACCCACCACGCCCGCGACGACGGGTCCGCTGGCCAAGCCCGATCCGCAGCGGCAGCTGCATCACCGCGCGAATCCTTCAAAAGGCTTGCGGCTTCGGCCATGTCGAGTGCCAGGGCTGCCAGCGCCTCGACGTGATCAGCTCGAGGTTGAGGCACGCCGCTGACCACCATGTAGGAGTCGCCGCTGACCTTGATTTTCTCCAGTCCGTGCTTGTCGACCAATGCGTCGAAGTCGCCGTAAAGCCGGTCCAGGAAAAGGATCAGCTGATCCGGTTCCATGTCACTGGCCCGCTCGGTGAAGCCGGCGATGTCGGCGAACAGCACTGAGGCGTCGTCGTACTTGTCGGCAATGATGTTGCGCGCCGGATCTTTTAGCCGGTCGGCGACGCTGGCCGGCAAGATGTTGGCGAGCAGTGCCTCGGATCGTTCGTACTCCAATTCCATAGCCGCTTCGGCGCGGACGATTTCGCGTACCGAGTACCACACCGTCGTTACCACCATCACACAGGCCGAGATCGTGGTGACGACGAAGCTCAACGACAAGGCCCAGACCGGTTGTGCGCCGGTGTCGCGGGGGACCAGGAACTGCAACGTGATCACCATGCCGGCGGCGATGGCAGCCAGAATCGAGGCGAGAAAAATGCGATCGACACCCAGCTGCAGCACGATGAGGCAGGCCGCGACGAGGAAGTAGAACTGCAACCCCGAGCCGGTACCCACGAACCAGCAGATGGTGAAGATCGACACGTAGGCCGTGCCGATGAAGGTCAACGGCGGGAGCAACTCGCCGAAGCGGTGCAGCAGCGGGATGCTGGCGTAGATCGCGGCGCCGACGATGTTGATGATGCCGGTCCACCACAGCTGGGGTGCCGACAAAATCTGGACCAACCCGAAGCCGGCGCTGACGAACACCGCCATCGACGCGGTGAGGTTCAGAATGCGGCGGCGACGCGCGATGCGCTCCGAATAGACCTGACTACGGGCGCGCGGCTGTGCCCGCACTGCCTCCACACAGTCCGGTGATCGCCGCGAACCTGCTGGTTGTTGGGCGGCGCACCGCTTAGCCACCACAGCAAAAGCCTAACGGGTGGATGGAACGCTGTGTGGTGCCCTCGGTGAGATTCGAACTCCATTTTTGGTTCTGGTCTAGGAGTCGAAAACGCATCTAGCAGCAACAATACGCTACGGTAATCAACGCGAGTTATCTGTAACTGTGGGCCGATTGTCGGCACGGGACGGCGAATTGAATTGCGAACGAATCGCGGTGGCGACCATGCTTGTCCGCTAAGTTAACTTCGCGCGGTCACACTCCCGTCGAAGTGGTTAGCGTCGGAGGCAAACCTTCGAGCACCTCGCGGAACCGTCGAACCCTGCCAGTAATCGCTCCCGTGCGAGACAGCCCAAGCCATGACAACCACGGTTATCCCCGGTTTGCGGGGGAATCTTTACCTACAACCAGAACAACAACGGGACTCTCACCCCGGCAAACTGGTGACGTCAGTGCGGCCGTCGAGTTCACAGACATCAGAGGCAATAGGTGGGAAGTGGTTTTCATGGCTAGCGTTGCGGACCACCGCGCAGTCGAAACACCCATCGTGTCGACTGAGCGGCAATCGATTCGGCGAATATGACTTGAGCATGACCCGAACCGGAAGCCGAACACGGCCTGGGTAACCCTAATACTCTTGGCGGCATGTTCATGGGTTGCACGGGAAGGCTCGCGGCACTGCTCGTGTTGTTCGCGGCCGGAACGTTGGTCGGAGCATGCCACGTCACTGACATCAACACCACCGTGCCCCAGGCGGCGATCGGGCAGGTAGTCCGTGACGGTACGTTCGATTTCACCGTCACCGAAGTCAACAGCTCCCGGACATTCGACGACAGCCAAGCCCAAGGCGTGTATGCGATCGTGTCGTTAACAGTCAAGAACGTCGGCGTAGAGCCACAGATGTTTTCCTGGTCCGCTCAGCGGTTGAAGGACAGCACTGGACGTCAGTATTCGGCGAGCTTCATGGACCCATCGCTATTCGGAAACGTCGTCAATGCCATCGACCCAGAGCTTGAGGTGCGCATCAAGGTGGCATTCGACGTGCCGCCCGGTACGAAACCGACCCAGATCGTGCTGCACGAATCGTTATCCTCAGACGGAGCACCGGTCAATCTGACGAAGGCGCCATCCCCACCTACCCCGCGCGGCTAACGGACGCTGACCGCGCTCGTCGGAGTGGTCCTCCACCTTGGCAGTGGGTGCATGCGTCTTGATCGCCTCAATGCCCTTCTCGGCGTTGGCCTTCGTCTCATATCCCTGGCCCGCGGCGATGATTTCGCCGTTTGGTGCCTTCAAGGTGGAACCGGAACTTGCCAGCGTGGCCTTTGCTGATCTCGAACTTGGCCGCCATCGCGTCTCCTCTGGATCGAGCGGGGCCTACGCGCATCACGGTAGGACGCTCACTCGGAGGCTTTCTCCGAATCTTCGGCGATCTTGGGCGTCGCTCAGTTAGCCTCTCTTGGCTCCGGTCGGCTCCGGTCGGCGCCGTCTGAGCTGGCAATGTTGTGCCCTCGGTGAGATTCGAACTCACACTGGACGGGTTTTGAATGGTTCTCGCAGTAAAACCACAGCTCGTGGATATTCACGCCAAATTCTGGAAAATCGGGACAATTCGACAACACTGCTCAGTGATGCTTTACAACCTGCGGACGATTGCGGGTATTTGTGGTCGCTGTGTGGTGCCCTGCGGACTGGCTGCGGACTCGGCGTCCTACGACCCGGCATGTAATCCGCGAACCGTGGCGACCGGTTGTATCCAACCGCGGGGTCGTTTGACCGGTGCTTAGACGGCCAAGGCCACGCTCCAGGGCGCGGTGTTATGCAGTCGCGGAGGGCTCGTCGGAGGCGCCGAGCCCGAGGTGTTCGATGTGGTAGACGGCCTCGTCGAGGAGCATCGCGACGTGGTTGTCATACAGCGCGTAGATCACACTGCGCCCGTTTCGGGCGCCGGTGACCAACCCCATTGCACGTAGCAGACGCAATTGGTGGGAGACCGCGGACTGTTCCATTTCCACGGCCGCCGAGAGATCGTTGACGGAGCACGCGCCGTGGCGCAGGCGGGTCAGGATCCGCAGCCGGCTCGGTGTCGCCAGTGCTTGCAGCGTCGCCGCGACTGATGCCGCGGAGTCGGCGTCGAGCTGCGCAGGCGGGGTGGTTTTGCCCTCGATGCCGTGACCCATGGCTGGATCCTACCTAATGATCCTATGAAGACGTGTTCATATATTCCTGTATGGTGGCGGTGTCCCGCCCACTTCCCACACGTGGAGTTCTTGATGTCGCCTCCGGTCTTGGACCGCTCCCGCGCCGCCGCTGCCACCGATCGTCAACCGACGGTCCGGACGCGTCCGTTCGCCCTTCCCGAGGTCCGGTGGGCGACCGTGGCCACGGTCCTGTTTGTGTTCGCGTTGGCTGCCCAGTTCGGTGGCGCGCCGGCGTGGTTGTGGTGGGCGCTGTATCTGGCTTGCTATGTCACGGGCGGCTGGGAACCCGCGTTGGCCGGAATGCAGGCGTTGCAGGCAAAGTCCCTCGATGTCGATCTGTTGATGATCGTGGCCGCGATCGGGGCCGCCGCGATCGGCCAGGTCCTCGACGGCGGACTGTTGATCGTCATTTTCGCCACATCCGGTGCGCTGGAAGCGTTTCTGACTCAGCGGACCGCCGACTCGGTGCGCAGCCTGCTTGACCTGGCCCCCGACAGTGCCACCGTGATCACCGAATCCGGAGACGAGACGGTGGTCGATGCGGCCACTCTGTCGGTCGGGGACATCATCGTGGTGCGCCCCGGCGAACGGATCGGGGGCGATGGGCAGGTTGTCTCGGGTGCCAGCGACGTGGATCAGGCATCGATTACGGGTGAACCGCTACCAGTGGCCAAGAACTCCGGCGATGAGGTGTTCGCCGGCACGTTGAACGGCACTGGGGTGCTGCGGATTCGGGTTGATCGGGCCGCAGCGGATACCGTCGTCGCCCGCATCGTGGCCATGGTGCAGGAGGCTTCGGCCACCAAGGCTAAAGCCCAGTTGTTCATCGAGAAGGTCGAGCAGTACTACTCGATCGGGGTGGTGGCTGCCACCGTGGCGGTGTTTTCGGTCCCGCTAGCGCTGGGGGTTGCGTTGCAGCCGGCGCTGCTGCGGGCGATGACTTTCATGATCGTCGCTTCCCCGTGCGCGGTGGTGTTGGCGACCATGCCGCCGCTGCTGGCCGCGATGGCCACCGCCGGACGCAACGGCGTCCTGGTCAAATCGGCGGTCGTGATGGAACAACTCGGCTCGATTACCGCGGTGGCGTTCGACAAGACGGGCACCCTGACCCAGGGCGCACCCCAGCTGACCGATGTAGAGACAGTCGACGGGACGCGCTACGAGACCGACGCCATCCTTATCTGGGCCGCGGCAGCCGAACACCCCAGCGGACACCCGCTGGCTCGGGCGATCGTGGCCGCGGCCGCCGACCGTGGCCTGCGCCTACCGACGGCTCACGATTTCGACTCTGCGCCCGGACGCGGTGTTCGTGCCACGATCGACGGTCATAGCGTAGAAGTCGGCAGCCCCAGGCATCTATTGCCCGACGCTGGTACCTCGGCCCCGCTAAGCGCCGCGGTGGCCGACTTAGAAGCCGCCGGTAAGACCGTGGTCATCGTCGCAGCCGACGGTGTCCCAGCCGGCCTCCTGGCACTAGCTGACCAACTGCGTCCGGGAGCCGCTGACACCGTCGCCGAACTGACCGCACTGACCGGCACCGAACCCGTTCTGCTGACCGGCGACAACGCCCGCGCCGCAACCACACTCGCCGCACACATCGGAATCACCGACAGCCGCGCCGGGCTGCTGCCGCAAGAGAAAGTCACCGCTGTCCGCGACATCGAGAGCGGCGGGCGGCGCGTCCTGCTCGTCGGAGACGGCGTCAACGACGCCCCTGCCCTAGCCGCCGCACACACCGGCGTCGCCATGGGCCGCGCCGGATCCGATCTGGCCCTTGAAACCGCCGACGCCGTGATCGTCCGTGACGACCTGGCCACCCTCCCCGCGGTGATCGCACTGTCACGCCGGGCCCGCCGCATCGTGGTCGCCAACCTGGCCATCGCGACCACATTCATCACCGGCCTCGTCCTCTGGGACCTACTAGGGCATCTACCCCTTCCGCTCGGCGTGGCGGGGCATGAAGGATCCACCGTCATCGTCGGACTCAACGGCATGCGCCTCCTCGCCCAACGTGCTTGGACTAGCCGTTGAACGTGTTTCAGGGAAGAGCACGCGGCATCGTTGTAACCTGCTCAGCTCGGTAACCGTGGTGGTCGCAATGAGCGGACGGTCTGCTCTGTGGCTGGCTGTCGAGCCAGCACACCTGCCTCATTACAGTCACCCAGCGGTCATCGTTGGCACCGTGATCATCCTGTCCATCATCGTGCTGATGGCCGGGGTCACGTTCGTGTGGTGGAGGCGGAGATAGCCGAGGAGCATTGCCACAGTTTGCAAATGCTATCCGCGGCTGAGCTGGACAGCTTTGACCACCAGGAGCAGCGCGCCGATAACCAGGTAGCCACGCAAGGCGATCATGCCGAGCCGGGTCCCAGGCGACCACGTGACCGGCTCTAGCAGTGCCAAGGGCGGCATCCGCCAGGTGTTGCGGTCGACGGGGCGCGCCGGGAATTGCGGCGCAGGCGGGGCGGGCTGGCGGCGGGCCAACCTACGCAGCAACGGCACCGTAGCAACGCCGAGTATGACCAAGGCCAGCGCCAAGCAGCCGGCGACCGTGACCACGTTGAGGTCGGGGAACAAGGTGGTTGCCATCAGGATCCCCGAGAGCAGCAGCAGGGTGCCGACGATCAGTCCGGCGACCCAGTTGAGCCAGCGCCGATTAATCCAAGGCCCCAATACTTCCCGGTCGTTGCACAAGAGCAGCAAAAATACGCTGGCGCTGGGCAACAGCAGGCCGGCAAGGGCCTGCACCGCCGTGGTGATCAAACCGAGCGGGGCTCCGGGAATCAGCACGACCGCCGCGGCCAACACCACCATTGCCGTGTAGGACAGGTAGAACGGTTTTGCGTCGGAGAACCCGCGGTGCAGCGAGTGTTTCAGCCCAAAGACATCGCCGAAGGCATAGCTGGTGGCCAGCGTCACCGCGGCAGCGCCGATGATGGAGGCGTCCATCAGCACGATCGCAAACAACGAGCCGAGCAGTTCGCGGTGATGGCCAAGCAGATGTGCGATGGAGCCTGCGTCGATGAATTTACCCGCGGTGTTGGTCGAGCGTGCCGCCCAATCCCCGGTCATCAGCAGCGCCGCCGCGCCGACGACAACGACGAAGGCCCCCAGTACGGTGTCGACGCGTTCATAGCCCATGAATCGGGGCGTGATGCGTTTGTCGACGATGTTGGACTGCTGAAAAAACAACTGCCAGGGTGCGACAGTGGTGCCGACAATGGCGATGATCAGCAATACCGCGTCCGAGCTCACACCACCCGAAATGCTAGGCACCACAAACGACTTCGCCGCATGCTCCCACTGCGGGTGCGACATCAGCAGCATCGGGATCTGCGCGAGGGTGATGGCGATGAAAACAAACATGGCCCGCTCCCACCGCCGAAAGCTGCCGCTTGCCATGATCGCCACCAGTGCCGCCGCCGAGACCGGGACCACGATGTATTTCGAGACGCCGAAGTAGTCGGCAGCCAGGCTGATGCCGATGAACTCGGTGACGATCGTCAGGAAGTTGAGCAGGAACAGGTCGCCGACGGAAAACCAGCCCCAGCCGCGACCGAACCGCTCGTTGATCAGCCGGGCGTGCCCAACCCCGGTGACCGCGCCGAGTCGAACCACCATTTCCTGGTTGACGATTAGCACGGGGATCAGCAGCAGCAGCACCCACAGCAGGGAGTAGCCGTAGTTCTGGCCAGCTTGGGCGTAGGTACTGACCCCACCGGCGTCGTTATCGCCGACCATCACGATGATCCCGGGACCGACGATGGCCAGCAGGGTCGTTAGCCGGATCTTCAGCGTGCGGGGACGGTCGGTTTCGCCGATGCTGATGCGCCCGAACGCACCCTCGATATCACCCATGTGTGCCGAGTCGAGCACCGCGGTGCGCGGAGTCGGGGCCCGCGGCGCCACGGGCTGGGTGCTGTTGTCGGCCCCCGAGCTCACGTCACCGCACCTCCCGGCCTACGGGCGTTGTGGTCATCGCCCGACTGGGCGGGTTCGCGCACGGGGCGCGGCGCGGGTTCGCGGCGGCGCCAGTCCTCCGGGATGGTCGCCTCCAAGACGTCATCGACAGTGACCACCCCGAGCACGCGGTCCTGTTCGTCGACGACGGGGATGGCGTAGAGGTTGTAGTCAGCCATCAACAGTGCGACGTCGGTCATATCGGCGTTGGCGCTGACCCGCACCGGGTCGGAATCCATAAGGTTCCCAACACTTTCACCGGGTTCGGCCTGCAGCAGGGTGATCACTGACACCACGCCGGTGAGGCGTTGGTCCTCATCGAGAACATGAACTTTGAGCAGTGCCTCTGGCTGTATGCTGCGTGCGCCGGCGATCAGCGCCAGCGCCTGGGCGGCGGTTGCGGTGGCAGCGAAGGAGACGAAGTCGACGTTCATCAGCCCGCCGGCGCTCTGGGGGTTGAACCCCATCAGGGTGATCACTTTGGTGCGCTGCGGGGCGGGCATCAAATCCAGCACCCGGCGTCGCCGCGACTGACGCAGGTCAGCGATCGCGTCGGCGGCATCGTCGGCGCGCATGCGGCCCAGCAGCGCGGCGACTTCACCATCGGGCATACCATCAAGCAGTCGGCTGGCCTTCTCGGGGTCGAGTTCTTCGAACACGTCGGCTTCCAACTCTGGATCGCTGTGAACCCGATCCAGGATCTCGCCTCCCTCGGCCTTATCGGCGTCCTCGATGAGGTCGGCGATCTCGGCAGGTTTGAACCCCCCAAGCCGACCCCAGGGACGGCGCAGTGCATCGGAGTGGGCGTGGCCGATTAGCGGTTCGAACGCTTTCCAATCGCGGGGCGCATGCACCCCGGAGGCCTTAATCAGCCCGAAAAACCTTGCTGGGCGGCGGGTGTCCAGCCGCGCAAGCACCCACCCAGCGCCGCTATCTTCTAGCTCTACGTCGTAGGCGCGCACCAGCTCCACAGCCGCCACATCAATCAACCGGTGCCCCAGCAGATCGGCGCGCAACAACACCTCACCGTCGCGGCGCTCAAAACCGCGAAGGTCAACCTTGTTCTTGGCCAACACAACTCGGTCCGCGGCGAAGTGGTGAATCGATTCGCTACCAATGAAGACCCGCCGCCCGCCAACCCCGGCCACAATGCCGGTCACCAGCGGATACTCGTCGGCGCCGCGCAGCCGTACGATCACGTCCTCCACCCGGCTCACAACCTCGCCAGAGCGGGCCAGCACTGGTGCACGCAGCAGCTCTGAGAGATGGATTACCGGCTGCCCGCCGCCATGTTCAGCCACCGTTTCTGATGTGCTCACTTGGCTCGTCCTTCCTCAGCAGTGCGCTTTCGACCCTCGCGAGCAGACTGCGCGAGAACCATGCCTCACGATGTCATGGCGGGTACGGCATTCGTCGTGTGACCGGCTCGGCCGCAGAGCATATGCCGTGGGCGCCGCGAGCAGCTACGACCAATAGGTAAACGGCAGGCAGCCATTCAAAAGACAGAGGCCCCGTGGCGCGCAACTCGTGGCCCACTTGGCAGGGTGGGCCCGGGCCAGCTTGCCAACAGTGAACCTGCTCGCCGTGTCGCGCTGCCCGATGTTAGCGATCCTCTACGCCCGTGCGAACGCCACGCTTCACTGCCGTCATTAACCGGGGGTGTGCTCCGCCCTGCGGACTGTGTGCGGACTGCTGGGCTTTGCGTCTTAGCCTAGGTGATCTGATTACATAATCTGATCTGGTATTCCTGGTGCCCTCGGTGAGATTCGAACTCTTTTCGCGCGTGGCTGACGACCGGCCACCGCACCGGGATGCTGGTGGGGTTCGTAGCACGTGTGAGTCTCCGTAATTGATCTCAGCATTACGGTAGCGGGCCGCCACCGTGGGCAACGAGAGCCGTAATGCTCTAGTAGCCGGTAAGCAGACTGCAAAACGCCGTGTCGGGAACCACTGTTCGTCCCCCGGGGCTCGACCTTAATGCCGGATTGGTCACGACGCGGTCAGCGCATTCTGAAATGTCTGCTGGTGAGTCTTCTCGTCGCTGGCGACTTCCCGAAATAGGTTGGCGGCCTGGGGGTTTCCCGCTTGATCGGCTTGGCGGGCATAGTCAGGATACATGACATCGGCCTCGTGCTGCTCACCGTTGATCGCGTCTTGCAAGTTGGCGTTGGTGTCGGTGGCCACCAACCCGGCCAGCGTAGCCAGCATCGCGAAATGCTCGCTCAACTCGACATTGGCGGTGTTGGTAAAAAGCTGCGCCACCGCCGGATTGCCGTCTCGTCGCGCCTGATCGGCGTAGCGCATGTACTTGGCGTAGGCGAAGGCCTCGCCCTGCATCGCCGAGCGCAGGTTCGCCAGCGTGGCCCCGGACGACCGCGGGGGCCCGGCCGTGATGGCCGCCGGTGCCGGCGTTGGCCTGGCCGGTACCGACGCACCGCTGCCCGGATTGCTCACCGCGTTCAGCGCTGCCTGGAAGTCCTTGAGGTGGGTTGCCTCGTCGGCGCCGATCTCGCTGAAGGCGGATGCCGCGGCCAGGTCGTTGTCGGCGGTAGCCTGCTTGGCGAAACCCGGGTACATGGTGTTGGCCTCGCTGGTCTCGCCGTTGATCGCGTCGCGCAGGTTGGCCGCGATCTCGCTGCCCAACCCGACTAGATCGGCCTCGCGCGCAAAGTGATCCATGTGCTCGGTCTGGGCGGCGTTGGTGAAGTCCTGCGCGGCATGGGTCCGCCTGGCCCGCCGCGCCTGGGTGGCATAGGCCAGATACTTCGCATGGGCGAGCGCCTCACCGTGCATGGCTGACAACGCATTTGTTCGGGTGGAATCGGCGAGGGTGGAGGTGGACGGCGATGCCGGCGGCGCCGGGTGACTCGAGCATGCCGCGACCAGCAGCGCGACCGTGCACACCACAACCCGTAACGACTTAGCTTGATACATGGTCACCCTCGCAGTTCATGTGCCGACCGTCTTGCTGCAGCACCGACGGTAATTGCCGGCGGCACGCTAGACCTAGGGGCGGAAGTCCCGCGATTGCATCGCTCGGCGCTCACGACCTCGCCCCGGGGCGGCGCCACTCGGCCAATCGGTTGAGGTCGACAGCGGTTCTCGGTGGATCAACGCAGAATCGTGAGCGGTGGTGCGATCGGCGTGTACCTCGTCCGTCCCCAAACTCTCGACAATGCGAGTCCAGCTGGCGATGCGACTTGAGGCTTCGTCGTAACGGGTCCCCACTGCGATGTAAGCCTCCGGTAACCAGCCTTGGCACGATGATCTCAAGCTCACGGAGCAGACAAGGCCTGCAGCTCTCGCCTAAGCGCCCGGTCCGGGCTGCGCACGACGTTGCATGGGAACTCATACTGTGGTCGCCTGGAGGCGATTGCAGGCTCAGCCGGCCACCTGTGTCACGGTGACCATTTGGTACTTCATCTGCTCAATTTTCGTCATCAGCTCATCGAGCGTGACCGACTCCACCTGGCTACCCGCATGCATCAGAATGATGACGCCGTTACCGATGTGCGCCATCACGGTCTTCGTGATCGAATCTCGCGTGGCCGTGGTTTGCCAGTCAAGCGTATCGATGGTCCAATACACGGTTCGATAGCCGATCTGGGCAGCCAACGCGCGGATCCGGTTATCTCTCTCTCCGTAGGGTGGACGGTAATAGGGTCGCGTTGTCGCCCCCGTGAGAGAAGAGATCACATCTTCCGCTTGGCTGAGTTCGGTGCACACTCCTTGATCGGATAACGCCCGCAAGTCTGGATGGTGCATGGTGTGGTTGCCAATCTCATGCCCCTCGCTATGAATGCGGCGCACCAGATCACCGTTCTGATTGGCCCATTCACCTGTGATAAAGAAGGTTGAGTGGGCCTGGTGCTTCGCCAGAATATCCAGGATTCGAGCAGTCGGTGCTGATGGCCCACCTGCGTCGAAGGTCAAGGCAATTAGCGGTCTGCTGGTATCCCCGATATCGATTTCTGCTGCTGATAAAGGCTGCACATCTGGAGGCGTATCGCACGACGAAGAGGTTAGGACTGGACGTAGCGGGGCAGGGCTGCTGGTCGGTGTTCCACTACAGCCCACCAAAGTCAAGGAAACCAGTAGAAACACGGCCCCACGAACCAGGAACTGTGCCTTATGCTGCAGTTTTTGTTGCTGCTGTAGCTGCATTTCTTATGCCTCGCCTGCTGATGTGAAACAGGTGATCAAAATCAGCGCCACCAGTCTCATGGGCTTAGGTATACGCCCACAGCGGGTGCGACTAAAACGGCCAGGCACGATTACAAGGGCCGTGGTTTGCAGTTTGATCAGCAGACGGCCGAAAAGGGGCGAATGCCCACTCTGGTTAAAACGAAAGCCGCTGGACGGCAAGAGGTGTCAGCAGTCGACTGCGGAGCGACCCAGCGCGGGTCGCTGACTCAGCCGCTGAAAAGGCCAACCGTGCTGGCTGTGGCGAGGGCCGCACCGGCGATCGTCTGGGTGGCTTGTCCCGCGGGTGTTGTTGGCGGCAACGGCAATGTCTTGCTCAGTGCGTACAGCTGGAAGCGGTAGTGGTGCACACCGGTGCCGGCCGGCGGGCATGGGCCAAGATAGGCCGCGTTGCCCCCAGAGTTCGCGCTGACTACTGCTCCCGCGGGTAGCGCACCGTCGACGATTTCGGTGGTCGAAGGTGATATGCCGGTGACTACCCAGTGGGTGTAGAGCCCGCCGACGGCGTCGGGGTCATCGATGATCAAAGCCAACGACTCCGTTCCGCCGGGCACGTTCGCCCAACGAAGGGGCGGCGGCACGTTACGGCCGTTGCACGAGTACTTGGCCGGGATCGGCGTGTTGTCGGCGAAGGCCGGACTGCTCACGGCAAAGGGTGCCGACGCGACCGGCGGCGATGCCGCGGTTGTCGTCGCATGGGCTGATGTGCTGGGAGCAGAGGTTTTTTTCGCCTCCTCAGCGCCGCCACACGCTGTGAGCACGTAGCAGAGCAGCACCAGAGCGGCCGCCGTCAGTCTCATGGACCTACGTATACGCGCTCGTGGGACGTCACAGAAGGCCCTGTGCTCGACGAGCGGAATGCACCCCCAAGGGCCACGAGCACCGCACCGTGCCACTGCCGCAATTCCTGGTCGATGCGTTGCCTTGGCGTGCCGCGGTAAGAGCCGCGAGCAGATCGTGTTCCCGGCCGCTGGCGGTGGGTACGCCAAACCGCCCGGCGTCTCCACGTGGTTCTCCGGCGCGCTCGACCGATGTGTGACCGCCGCGGAGGCGGCACGCACCGTCGAGGCCGTCGCCGACGCCCACGACGCGCGCCTCTCGGAGATGGTCTTCGCGCCGAATGCAGCGAAATTGCAGCCAAACACCGCCGGACAGGCCGGATAGCCGGCCGCGATAAGCCCTTGACCTGCAATAACCTTGGCCGTTGGCGTGGTGCCCTCGGTGAGATTCGAACTCACACTGGACGGGTTTTGAATCCGTTTCCTCTGCCAGTTGGGATACGAGGGCCTGGCGCGACTACGGCCTCCCACCATAGAGGATGGGTCCATGCGAGCCGACTCACAGCCCCGCGGTCGAGGATCAGCGCGGTTCACGAGACAATGTCCGTCATGACCGACGACGACGCGCGCACCTCGCACCGGGTTCTCATCGCCGAGGACGAGGCGCTCATCCGGCTCGACTTGGCCGAGATGCTGCGCGAAGAGGGCTACGAGATCGTCGGCGAGGCCGGCGACGGCCAGGAGGCCGTCGAGCTGGCCGAGCAGCTGAAGCCCGATCTGGTGATCATGGACGTCAAGATGCCGCGCCGCGATGGCATCGACGCCGCATCGGAGATCGCCAGCAAGCGGATCGCGCCGATCGTGGTGCTGACCGCGTTCAGCCAGCGCGACCTGGTCGAGCGCGCCCGCGACGCCGGGGCGATGGCCTATCTGGTGAAGCCGTTCACGATCTCGGACCTGATTCCCGCAATTGAGGTGGCGCTGAGCCGATTCAGCGAAATCAGGGCGCTGGAGCGCGAGGTCGAGACGTTGTCCGATCGGCTGGAGACCCGCAAGCTCGTCGAACGGGCCAAAGGCATCTCTGCAGGCCAACCAGGGCATGACCGAGCCCGAGGCGTTCAAGTGGATCCAGCGTGCGGCGATGGACCGTCGGACCACGATGAAGCACGTCGCCGAAGTGGTGCTGGAGACCCTGGACACCACCAAGGACGGATCGAGCTAACGCGCGACGATCACCGACGAGCCGTGGCCGAACAGGCCTTGGTTTGCGGTGACGCCGACTGTGGCGCCCTCGACCTGGCGACCGGTGGCCTGACCGCGCAGCTGCCAGGTCAATTCGCAGACCTGGGCGATCGCCTGGGCGGGAATCGCCTCACCGAAGCACGCCAGCCCGCCCGACGGGTTCACCGGGACCTTCCCGCCGATCGCGGTGGCGCCGCTGCGCAATAGCGCCTCGGCTTCGCCCTTGGGGCATAGTCCCAGATGCTCATACCAGTCCAGCTCCAGGGCAGTCGAGAGGTCGTACACCTCGGCCAGGCTGACGTCTTCGGGCCCGATACCGGCCTCGGCGTAGGCGGCGTCCAGGATCTGGTCCTTGAACACCCGATCCGGTGCGGGCACCACGGCGGTGGAATCCGTTGCGATGTCCGGTAATTCGGGCAGATGCTGCGGGTACTGCGGGGTCACCGTGCTCACTGCGCGCACCGACGGCACGCCGTCCAGGGAGCCGAGATGTTTACGGGCGAAGTCCGCGCTGGCCACGATCAGCGCGGCTGCGCCGTCGGAAGTGGCGCAGATGTCGAGCTGCCGCAACGGGTCGCTGACCACCGGGCTGGCCAACACGTCCTCGACCGAGGATTCCTTGCGGTAGCGGGCATTCGGGTTCTGCAGACCGTGCTGGGAGTTCTTGACCTTCACCTGAGCGAAGTCCTCAGACGTCGCCCCGTACAGGTCCATCCGGCGCCGAGCCAGCAGCGCGAAGTACACCGGGTTCATTGCGCCGATCAGGTGGAAGCGCTGCCAGTCCGGGTCGTTCTTGCGTTCGCCGCCGACCGGCGCGAACGCCCCCTTCGGCGTGGTGTCGGCGCCGATGACCAGCGCGACGTCGCAGAACCCGGCCAGAATATGGGCGCGGGCGCTCTGCAGGGCCTGCGAGCCGCTGGCACACGCGGCGTAGCTGGAGCTGACCGGCACGCCGTTCCAGCCGAGCTTCTGCGCGAACGTCGACCCCGCGATGAAGCCCGGGTAGCCGTTGCGGATGGTGTCGGCGCCGGCAACCAGCTGGATCTGCCGCCAGTCCAGGCCGGCCTCGGCCAGCGCGGCGCGCGCGGCGACGACGCCGTACTCGGTGAAGTCCCGGCCCCATTTGCCCCACGGGTGCATGCCGGCGCCGAGGATGTAGAGCGGTTCGGGAGTACTCATTCGGCGATCCTCCACGCGTGCACGAGGCGTTCGACGCCGTCGGCGTCGGTGAACAAGGTCATAGTGGCCAACTCCATCTGCATACCGACCTTCAGATCGGCCGCCAGCGTTCCCTCGACCACCTTGCCCAGCACGATGATTCCCTCGTCGGCGAGTTCGACCGCGGCGATCGCGAACGGCTCGAACGGATCCGCGGCGGGGTAGGGCGCGGGCGGCGGATACCGGTTCTCGGTATAGCTCCACAGCGTCCCGCGGGTCGACAACGCGACGGACTCTAGTGCGTCGGAATCGCACCCCGGATTGGGGCAGTTGTTCTCCCGGGGAGGGAACACGTAGGTGCCACATTTCGGGCACTTACTGCCGATCAGATGCGGGTTGCCGGTCTCGTCGGCGGCGAACCACCCGTCGATTGCCGGTTCTGGAATGGTGACCTCTGGCACCGGGCCAGCCTACCCAGGCCGACGGCAAAACTGAAACGTGTTGCAGTTTGTCGCTGCCACCGACGAGTTCCGCGGGCCTGCGCGGTCACACTGTCAGGGCGGGAGTGAATCAAAGGAGCAGCCGATGTTGATCGTCGCGGGTTACCTCGTCGTCGACCCGTTGCAGCGCGACGACTACCTCGAAGGCTGCAAGGCGGTCGTGCGGCAAGCCCGAAAGTCGCCGGGCTGTCTCGACTTCGCGATCAGTGCCGACGTGATTGAGCCGGATCGCATCGACATCTTCGAACGCTGGGAATCGCGTGCCGCGCTCGATGAGTTCCGCGGTAGCGGGCCCAGCGACGAGCAACAAGGCCAGATCGTCTCCGCGTCGGTGTGCGAGTACGACGTGGGCAGCGAGCAGCGGCTGACTTGATGTCATGACGTGTGCCTAGAGTTGAGCCGTGAGCCCTGCGAGGACCGCGAGCAAGAAGACCGAAGCCGGTAAGGCCGGTGACGATAAGCCGACGCTGATGCTGCTGGACGGCAATTCACTGGCGTACCGGGCGTTCTACGCGCTGCCGGCCGAGAACTTCAAGACCCAGAGCGGGCTGACCACCAACGCGGTCTACGGGTTCACCGCGATGCTGATCAACCTGCTGCGCGACGAATCGCCCACCCACGTGGCCGCCGCGTTCGATGTGTCGCGGCAGACGTTCCGCTCCGAGCGGTACCCCGAATACAAGGCAAACCGGTCGTCCACCCCGGACGAGTTCCGCGGACAGATCGACGTCACCAAGGAAGTGCTTGCGGCGCTGGGTATTACGGTGCTCGCCGAACCCGGGTTCGAAGCCGACGACCTGATCGCCACGCTGACGACGCAAGCCGAAAAAGAGGGCTACCAGGTGCTGGTGGTCACCGGCGACCGCGATTCGCTGCAGCTGGTCAGCGACGACGTCACCGTGCTCTACCCGCGTAAAGGCGTCAGCGAGCTGACCCGGTTCACACCGGACGCGGTGGTCGAGAAGTACGGCCTGACGCCCGAGCAATACCCGGACTTCGCTGCCCTGCGCGGGGACCCGAGCGACAACCTGCCCGGCATTCCCGGAGTGGGGGAGAAGACGGCGTCGAAATGGATCACCGAATACGGGTCGCTGCAGGCGCTGGTCGACAACGTGGACTCGGTGCGCGGCAAGGTCGGTGACGCGTTGCGCGCCAATCTGGCCAGCGTGGTGCTGAACCGCGAGCTCACCGACTTGGTTCGCGACGTGCCGCTGGCGCAGACACCGGACACGCTGCGGATGCAGCCGTGGGACCGTGACCAGATCCACCAGTTGTTCGACCAGCTGGAGTTCCGGGTCCTGCGCGACCGGCTGTTCGACACGCTGGCCGCCGTCGAACCCGAGGTCGACGAGGGGTTCGACGTCCGCGGGGGAGCACTCGAGCCCGGCACCGTCGGGCAATGGCTGGCCGATCATGTCGCCGACGGCCGTCGGGCCGGCCTGGCGGTGGTGGGCACGCATCTGCCGTACGGCGGCGATGCGACCGCGCTGGCGATCGCGGCCGCCGACGGCGACGGCGGCTTCATCGACACCACGACCCTGACGCCCGACGACGATTCGGCACTGGCGGCATGGCTTGCCGACCCCGAGCGGCCAAAAGCCTTGCACGAGGCCAAGTTGGCGATCCATGACCTGGCCGGGCGCGGCTGGACGCTGAACGGGGTCAGCTCCGATACCGCACTGGCGGCTTACCTGGTCCGCCCCGGGCAGCGCAGCTTCACCCTCGACGACCTGTCGCTGCGCTATCTTCGCCGCGAGCTGCGCGCGGAAACATCTGAGCAGCAGCAACTTTCACTCCTCGATGACACCGACGGCGTCGACGAGCAGGCGGTGCAGACCGCGGTGCTGCGCGCCCGTGCCGTCGTCGACCTCGCCGACGCGCTGGACACCGAATTGGCCCGCATCGACTCCACGTCCTTGCTGGCCGAAATGGAGCTGCCGGTGCAACGGGTCCTGGCAGGCTTGGAAGCCGTCGGCATCGCCGTGAACCTGGACCAATTGACTTCGCTGCAAAGCCAATTCGGCGACCAGATTCGCGATGCCGCCGAAGCGGCGTACGCCGTGATCGGCAAGCAGATCAACCTGGGCTCGCCAAAACAGCTGCAGGTGGTGCTGTTCGACGAGCTGGAGATGCCGAAAACCAAGCGGACCAAGACCGGATACACCACCGACGCGGATGCGCTCCAAACGCTGTTCGACAAGACCGGGCATCCGTTCCTGCAGCACCTGCTCGCACACCGTGACGTCACCCGGTTGAAGGTGACCGTCGACGGGCTGCTGAATTCCGTTGCCGGCGATGGGCGTATCCACACCACGTTCAACCAGACGATCGCGGCGACCGGCCGGTTGTCGTCCACCGAGCCCAACCTGCAGAACATTCCGATCCGCACCGACGCCGGCCGGCAGATCCGGGACGCATTCGTGGTTGGCGGCGGATACACCGAGCTGATGACCGCCGACTACAGCCAGATCGAGATGCGGATCATGGCGCATCTTTCCGGCGACGAAGGCCTGATCGAAGCCTTCAACACCGGTGAGGATCTGCATTCGTTCGTGGCGTCGCGGGCATTCGGCGTGCCGATCGAGGAGGTGACCGGCGAACTGCGGCGCCGGGTCAAGGCGATGTCGTACGGACTGGCCTACGGCTTGAGCGCATACGGCCTCGCGGCTCAGCTGAAGATTTCCACCGAAGAAGCCAAGGTGCAGATGGATCAGTACTTCGCCCGGTTCGGCGGGGTACGCGACTACCTGATGGCCGTTGTCGAGCAGGCTCGCAAAGACGGCTACACCTCGACGGTCCTGGGTAGACGCCGCTATCTGCCCGAATTGGACAGCACCAATCGGCAGGTGCGCGAGGCGGCCGAGCGGGCAGCGCTCAACGCGCCCATCCAGGGCAGCGCAGCCGACATCATCAAGGTCGCGATGATCGAGGTCGACAAAGCCATCACCGCTGCGGGGTTGGCATCGCGAATGCTGCTGCAGGTGCACGACGAACTTTTGTTCGAAGTCGCCGACGGTGAACGCGAGCAGCTCGAGGCGCTGGTGCGCGACAAAATGGGCGGCGCATACCCGCTTGACGTGCCGTTGGAGGTTTCGGTGGGTTACGGCTCCAGCTGGGACACCGCTGCCCATTAGCGTCCAACCGCCGGCCGATCCCGCGAAATTCGGCGGTTTCTCCCAAGACGCCGGTGGGCCGAGTTTGGCCAGCGTGTGCCTAGTCGAGTAGCCTCAACAGGGTAGTTCGGCGGCGATTCTGAGCGCGCAGCGCGATGGGGAGCCGAACGATCGAATTGAATCCAGATTTGTCCCTACGACCTCAACCTGTCCGGAGCAACCCAACAATATGCCGAGTCCCACCGTCACCTCGCCGCAAGTAGCCGTCAACGACATTGGCTCGAGCGAGGATTTTCTCGCCGCCATCGACAAAACAATCAAGTACTTCAACGATGGCGACATCGTCGAAGGGACCATCGTCAAGGTTGATCGGGACGAAGTCCTGCTCGACATCGGTTACAAGACCGAAGGCGTCATCCCTTCCCGCGAACTGTCCATCAAGCACGACGTCGACCCCAACGAGGTCGTTTCCGTGGGCGATGAGGTCGAAGCCCTGGTCCTCACCAAAGAGGACAAAGAAGGCCGTCTGATCCTGTCCAAGAAGCGCGCCCAGTACGAGCGCGCCTGGGGCACCATCGAGGCACTCAAGGAGAAGGACGAGGCCGTCAAGGGCACCGTCATCGAGGTCGTCAAGGGTGGCCTGATCCTCGACATCGGCCTGCGCGGCTTCCTGCCCGCGTCGCTGGTCGAAATGCGCCGGGTCCGCGATCTGCAGCCGTACATCGGCAAGGAGATCGAGGCCAAGATCATCGAGCTGGACAAGAACCGCAACAATGTGGTGCTGTCGCGCCGCGCCTGGCTGGAGCAGACCCAGTCCGAGGTGCGCAGCGAGTTCCTCAACCAGCTGCAGAAGGGCGCCATCCGCAAGGGTGTGGTGTCCTCCATCGTCAACTTCGGCGCGTTCGTCGACCTCGGCGGTGTGGACGGCCTGGTGCACGTCTCCGAGCTGTCCTGGAAGCACATCGACCACCCGTCCGAGGTTGTGCAGGTCGGCGACGAGGTCACCGTCGAGGTGCTCGACGTCGACATGGACCGCGAGCGGGTTTCGTTGTCGCTCAAGGCGACTCAGGAAGACCCGTGGCGCCACTTCGCCCGCACCCACGCCATCGGCCAGATCGTGCCGGGCAAGGTCACCAAGCTGGTGCCGTTCGGTGCGTTCGTCCGCGTCGAAGAGGGCATCGAAGGTCTGGTGCACATCTCCGAGTTGGCCGAGCGCCACGTCGAGGTGCCCGACCAGGTGGTCGCCGTCGGTGACGACGCGATGGTCAAGGTCATCGACATCGACCTGGAGCGTCGCCGCATCTCGCTGAGCCTCAAGCAGGCCAACGAGGACTACACCGAGGAGTTCGACCCGGCCAAGTACGGCATGGCCGACAGCTACGACGACCAGGGCAACTACATCTTCCCCGAGGGCTTCGACGCCGAAACCAACGAATGGCTCGATGGTTTCGACAGTCAGCGCACCGAGTGGGAGGCCCGCTACGCCGAGGCCGAGCGGCGGCACAAGATGCACACCACGCAGATGGAGAAGTTCGCCGCTGCCGAGGCCGAAGAGGCCGCGCGCCCGCAGGCCAACGGCTCGTCGAGCGACGACCAGCCGAGCGGTGGCTCACTGGCCAGCGACGCGCAACTCGCCGCTCTGCGGGAGAAGCTCGCGGGCAGCGCTTAACGGTTAGACCCGAACGAACGCCCCGACTCCGACGAGTCGGGGCGTTCGTCTTTGGGCGGCGTTAAGCCGGGGTGTTTGGCTCCGTAGCGTCCTGACACACTGGTGCGGTGTTGCGCATTGGCCTGTCCGGCGGTATCGGCGCCGGAAAGTCGACGGTGTCCTCAACATTCAGCGATCTCGGCGGAATCGTCGTCGACGGCGACGTGATTTCCCGTGAAGTCGTCGAGCCGGGCACCGAGGGGCTGGCCAAGCTGGTCGATGCGTTCGGTGAGCAGATCCTGTCCGACGACGGTTCGCTCAACCGGCCTGCGTTGGCCGCAATCGCCTTCAGCGACGACGAGAAGCGCCAGACGCTGAACGGCATCGTGCATCCTCTGGTGGCCGAACGCCGGTCAGAGTTGATCGCTGCGGCCGCGCAGGACGCCGTGATCGTGGAGGACATCCCGCTTCTGGTGGAATCCGGGATGGCGCCGATGTTTCCGTTGGTGGTGATCGTCAACGCCGACGAAGACCTCCGGGTGAAGCGGTTGATCGAGCACCGCGGCTTCTCTGAGCAGGACGCCCGGGCCAGGATCGCGGCGCAGGCCACCGAGGAGCAGCGTCGCGCGGTCGCCGATGTGTGGCTCGACAACTCCGGCAGCACAGGGGAGTTG
Source organism: uncultured Actinomycetota bacterium (assembly GCA_963815995.1). Taxonomy (GTDB): domain Bacteria; phylum Actinomycetota; class Actinomycetes; order Mycobacteriales; family Mycobacteriaceae; genus Mycobacterium. The sequence goes on along the minus strand of CAWFIR010000010.1, from coordinate 1,600,518 downwards.
GTCGAACAGGCGCGCGCGCTGTGGCAGCAGCGGATCCTGCCGTTCGCGCACAATCTCGATGGCGGCGAGCCGGCTCGCGCACGCCCGGTTCTGGTGCCGCACGACCCGTCGTGGCCAGATCAGGCGCGCCGTATCGCGGCACGACTGAACACGGCCTGTGGGCACCGCGCCGTTCGCATCGACCACATCGGGTCGACGGCAGTGCCGGGGATGGACGCCAAGGATGTCATCGACGTGCAGGTGACGGTCGCCTCGCTGGACGCGGCCGACGAGCTGACCGAGGCTTTGACGAGCGCGGGCTACGTGCGCATGCCGGTCACCGCTGACGTGAGCAAGCCGGATGCCCGCAGCACCGTGGCGGAGTTCGATCACACCGACAGTGAATCTCTGTGGCACAAGCGACTTCACTGCTCGGCCGATCCCGGTCGGCCGACAAACGTCCACCTACGCGTCGACGGCTGGCCCAATCAGCAGTTCGCGCTGCTGTTCGTCGACTGGCTGGCCGCCAATCCCGATGCACGGGAACAATATCTGGCCGTCAAGCGCGATGCCGAGCGTGCCGGTGCGCACGACGACCGCATTGCGGACTATGTCGCGGCGAAGGAACCATGGTTTTCCGACGCCTACCGCCACGCGTGGGAGTGGGCCGACGCCACCGGCTGGCGGCCTACGGACTAGGCAACGGTGCGCCGCACGGCAGGACTCCGTTCATTGGATCGGTACTACCGGGGGCCGGATGCACCACCTGATCCACTTGAACGGCGACGTTGCCGGCCGCGCGCACAGCGCTACGCCGCGGCTATTCGAATGGCTCGGGCGGAACCTCGTCGTCGCGGCGCTTGATCAGCAACCAGGTCTCCTCCTCGCCCTCGCGGACGCGGGTCAACGCATAGCCACCGTGCAACTTCTCGCCGTTGAGGCGAATGGACAGGTGGCCGCGGCCAAGGCAGGTGGTCATCTCATGCTCGGTCTTGTTGGCGTACGTGCCCTCGTCCCAGATGATCACGCCGGTGTCGGCATCGTCGTCGCCGGGGGTCTTCTCCGCCACGACGGCGCGCTCCAACGGAAGGTCTTCGGTGCGACGCGCCATCCGTCGGTCTTGCGGATTGACCGACGACCCCCGGGGAATCGCCCACGACACCAACACACCGTCGATCTCGAGACGGAACTCGTAGTACTCGCTGCGTGCCGCATGGTGCTGGATGACGAAACATGGCCCGCTCTCGCCTGGTCGGCGTCCTCGCGGTTGTCGTCCCCGTGTCTCGGGGCTTCGGCCGGTGCGCCGTCCGAAGCCGTGATTGGTCAAACCCATATCTGCCTCGTACCCGCCAGCCCGGGCCACAAAAACTGACGAAGCCCTGTGAACAGATCACGAAACTTATGTTTGCATCGCCGCCGGGCGGGTTATTCGACGCGTGTACGAAGGGAGCTCGTCATGACCGTCTGGGCATGGATTCTGATCGCGGCCATCATCGTCGTGGCGATACCCGCAGTGATCGTCACCGTCGGGATTGTCCGGAGCCGCAGAAAAACGCAGCGGCTCAAAGAGCACTACGGCAGCGAGTATGAGCGGCTGTTGTCAGAAAACGGAAGCGAGAAAGCCGCCAACCGAGAATTGACGACGCGGGAACGCAAACGAAGCAAGCTCGACATCGTCCCGCTGACCCCCGCAGCCCTGTCGAATTTCACTGTCGGCTGGCAAGAGGTGCAAGCCAACTTCGTGGACAATCCGGCAAGTGCGGTAGCCGCCGCGGATCGTCTGGTAACCGAGGTGATGCGCGAACAGAGGTTATCCCGTCGATGATTTCGACCGCAGGGCGGCAGACATCTCGGTTGACCACCCGGAGATTGTCGACAACTATCGCGCCGCACATAGCGTCAAGACGGCGCGGCAGGACGATGTCAGCACTGAGCAGCAGCGCGACGCGTTCGTGCATTACCGGGCGCTGTTCGAGAAGTTGCTCGAAACCGGTCAAGACGACGACGCAGATAGTCACCGGCGGCAAGCGCATGATCACGCATGAACCACCGCGAATGACCGATTCGCACGATGAGCCCGAGGTCGCTGTACCCGGCGATGCGGCAACGGCGATGCACTACCGCGAATTCTTCGAGCGCCTACTCGTTGTCTAAATCATCTGTGCGACAATATATTTCGATTAACGTCGCCATTCGAGCTGCATGCCGTCGCCGGCCAGCCAGGTATTGAGGTCGTAGTTGTTGCGGGCCAGGCCGTCCACGGCGTGCATTGCCCGCCGCACCGCCAGCTCGCCGACCTCGGGCGTCAGCAATCCGTGCCGAACCGCCTCCAGCAGCTCGTCGACGTCGGTCACAGTCACCCCGACGCCGGTGCGAACTTCCAGATCGAGGTAATGGTCTTCCGAGCTCCAGATGTCCGCACCGGGTGTGTATTCACCGACGTCGAGGTAGTAGTCGTAGTCGCGTTCGTGGCCGGGGTTGAAGTGGAAGACCGTCGCCCGCAACCCCAGTGACGGCAGCAGCCACGATTCGAGATAGTGGAATTGCGCGCGGCCGGGTGCCGGGCGGGCCAGGTAGAGACCCCACGGCCGCACGGTGTAGTCATCGACGGCCCGCACGATGCCCTTGGGATCGGTGTTGGTGCCGCCGCGCAGGTCGAACGTCTCGTGCTTGGGGGCGTGAATGGCATACCTCGTATCAGCGGCGAAGCCGGATCTTCCATCGGACAAAGCAGGCAAAGAACACCGTCAGCCCGGCGAGCATGCCCATATCGAGCAGCCAGAAATGCCGGTGTGCTGCCAGAACTGGTCCTGGGGGTGCAGCCTACCAACGCCGGGGTCACGAGCTGGTGGGCCTTTTCCTCCGCGAGCACCGCGACCGGGTGCCAGCACAGCTGACCTTCTGTCGGTGCTGAGCTCTACCCTGGTGAGCATGGCGTTTGCTACCGAACACCCAGTGGTTGCGCACTCCGAATATCGCCCGGTAGAGGCGATGGTGCGCGCGGGCGGCCACTTCGAGGTGGTCAGCCCCCACGCACCGGCCGGCGACCAGCCCGCCGCCATCGACGAGTTGGAGCGCCGGATCCAGGCAGGGGAGCGCGACATCGTCCTGCTCGGTGCCACCGGTACCGGAAAGTCGGCCACCACCGCGTGGCTCATCGAGCGGCTGCAGCGGCCGACTCTGGTGATGGCGCCCAACAAGACGCTCGCCGCGCAGCTGGCCAACGAGCTGCGAGAGATGTTGCCGCACAACGCTGTCGAGTATTTCGTCTCGTACTACGACTACTACCAGCCCGAGGCGTATATCGCGCAGACCGACACCTACATCGAAAAGGACAGCTCGATCAACGATGACGTGGAGCGGCTGCGGCACTCGGCCACGTCGTCGCTGCTGTCGCGCCGCGACGTGGTGGTGGTGGCGTCGGTGTCCTGCATCTACGGCCTGGGCACTCCGCAGTCCTACCTGGACCGCTCGGTCGAGCTGCGGGTGGGCGCCGAGGTCCCGCGTGACGCACTGCTGCGGCTGCTGGTCGACGTGCAGTACACCCGCAACGACATGTCCTTCACGCGGGGCACGTTCCGGGTCCGCGGCGACACCGTCGAGATCATTCCGTCGTACGAGGAATTAGCCGTGCGCATCGAGTATTTCGGCGACGAGATCGAGGCGCTCTACTACATGCACCCGCTGACCGGCGAGGTGATCCGCAAGGTCGACTCGCTTCGCGTCTTCCCCGCGACTCACTACGTCGCCGGACCGGAGCGAATGGCCCACGCCATCTCCACCATCGAGCAGGAACTCGAGGAGCGCCTCGCCGAGCTGGAGGGCCAGGGCAAGCTGCTGGAGGCCCAACGGCTGCGGATGCGGACCAACTACGACGTCGAGATGATGCGTCAGGTCGGGTTCTGCTCCGGCATCGAGAACTACTCGCGGCACATCGACGCTCGCGGGCCGGGCTCGCCACCCGCGACCCTGCTGGACTACTTCCCCGAAGACTTCCTGATGGTCATCGACGAGTCGCACGTCACGGTGCCGCAGATCGGTGGCATGTACGAGGGCGACATGTCCCGCAAGCGCAACCTCGTCGAATACGGGTTCCGGCTTCCCTCGGCGTGTGACAACCGGCCGCTGACCTGGGAGGAGTTCGCGGACCGGGTCGGACAGACGGTATACCTGTCGGCGACGCCGGGTCCTTACGAGCTGAGCCAGGCCGCGGGGGAGTTCGTCGAACAGGTGATCCGCCCGACCGGACTGGTCGACCCGAAGGTCGTGGTGAAGCCGACCAAGGGCCAGATCGACGACCTGATCGGCGAGATCCGAAAGCGCGCCGAAGCCGACCAGCGGATCCTGGTGACGACGTTGACCAAGAAGATGGCCGAGGATCTCACCGACTATCTGCTGGAGCTGGGGATCCGGGTCCGCTACCTGCACTCCGAGGTCGACACGCTGCGACGGGTCGAGCTGCTGCGCCAGCTGCGGCTGGGTGACTACGACGTGCTGATCGGCATCAACCTGCTGCGGGAGGGTCTCGACCTGCCGGAGGTGTCGCTGGTCGCGATCCTGGACGCCGACAAGGAAGGGTTCCTGCGCTCGTCGCGCAGCCTGATCCAGACGATCGGCCGCGCAGCCCGCAACGTGTCCGGCGAAGTGCACATGTACGCCGACAAGATCACCGACTCGATGAGAGAGGCGATCGACGAGACCGACCGTCGGCGGGCAAAGCAGGTCGCCTACAACGAGGCCAACGGCATAGACCCGCAGCCGCTGCGCAAGAAGATCGCCGACATCCTCGACCAGGTCTACCGCGAGGCCGACGACACCGAGGCTGTGGAGATCGGGGGATCGGGGCGCAACGCGTCGCGCGGGCGACGTGCTCAGGGTGCGCCCGGCCGCGCGGTCAGCGCCGGGGTGTTCGAAGGGCGCGACACGTCCAGCATGCCGCGGGCCGAACTGGCTGATCTGATCAAGGATCTGACCGAGCAGATGATGACCGCGGCCCGCGACCTGCAGTTCGAGTTGGCCGCTCGGTTCCGCGATGAAATCGCCGACCTCAAGAAAGAGTTGCGCGGGATGGACGCCGCCGGTCTGAAGTGAGCGCAACCCAGGGCCAGGCGGCCGCCGACGGCTGGCGCACGCTGCTGGGTCCCCGATTCCTGGGCACCTCAATACTTCTCGCCGGCGGGGTGGCGCTGTATGCGACCAACGAGTTCCTCACGGTCAGTTTGCTGCCGAGCGCGATCGCCGACATCGGCGGCGAACGGCTATATGCCTGGGTGACCACGCTGTACCTGGTGGGGTCGGTTGTCGCGGCGACGACCGTCAACGCGTTGTTGCTGCGCATCGGGCCACGGGTGGCATTTCTGTTGGGACTGATCGTGTTCGGGATCGGCAGCGTGGTGTGCGCGCTGGCTCCCGGCATGGCGGTCTTGTTGATGGGCCGCACCCTGCAAGGCACCGCCGGGGGATTCTTGGCCGGCTTGGGCTACGCGCTGATCAATACCGCTCTGCCGCGCTCGCTGTGGACCAGAGCCTCGGCGCTGGTGTCGGCGATGTGGGGCGTCGCGACAGTGACGGGCCCGACCGCCGGCGGCCTCTTCGCGCAATTCGGCCTGTGGCGCTGGGCATTCGGCGTCATGGCGATTCTCGCGGTCGCGATGGTCGTCCTGGTCCCGCGGGTACTACCGGCTCACGTCGATTCGAGCGAGGCTGGGCGCACGTTGAAAGTGCCGGTGTGGTCGATCGTGCTGCTGGGTACTGCGGCGTTGACGATCAGTGTCGCCCAGGTCCCGACGAACGTCGGGCTGACCGCAGCCTTGCTCGCTACCAGCCTGGCCCTGGTCGGCGCGTTCGTCATCGTCGATCGACGCATGGCTGTAAAAGTATTGCCGCCCAGCGTCTTTGGAGGCGGGCCGCTGAAATGGATCTATCTGACCCTGGCGGTGCTGATGGCCGCGGCGATGGTCGACATGTATGTACCGCTGTTCGGGCAACGCCTCGCGCATCTGGTCCCGGTCGCGGCTGGGTTTCTGGGCGCGGCTTTGGCGATTGGGTGGGCGGTCAGCGAGGTCCTCAGCGCGTCGCTGAGCAGCAGGAAAGTCATCGACCGGGTGGTCGTGTTCGCGCCGCTTGTCATAGCGTCGGGGCTGGTTCTGGCCGCAGCCACTCAAGTCGACAATGCGTCGACGGGCCTGGTCGCCGCATGGGCGCTGGCACTGACGATCACCGGAATCGGCATCGGCGCGGCCTGGCCGCATCTGTCGGCCTGGTCGATGCACTGCATCGACGACGAGGCCGAAGGTCCTGCGGCGGCCGCTGCCATCAACACGATTGAGGTCATCGCCGGCGCATTCGGCGCCGGCCTGGCCGGCGTCGTGGTCAACACCGCCCACGGCAGCATGGTCATCGCCGCGCGGGCGCTGTTCGCGGTCTTCGCCGCAGTGGGCTTACTTGGCGCATGGGCAGCGCACCGAGCCACCCGGGCCATGCGCTGACCAGCTTGCGTTCGCGCACAAGCGGTTTCGGCCCGGGTGAACGTGAAATCCGTGTCACGGGACGGTGGACCGATATGCTAGGCCACTTGAGCGCCGAGATCACATTGGCGTCAGACCGAACAGGCTGAGCAAGTTGTCGGTGGCCGCGTCGAGCGCGGGTTCAAATCCAAAAGGCGTCAACAGGGTGTCAAGGTCCGTGGCGAACATGCCAAGGCTGTCGGTAGCAGCGTTGGGGTCGAATGCCTGGACTAGGTCGTAGTACGCGTCGTTGTCGGGTGTGATGATGCTGCTGATCTGATCAGCAGCCGAGTCCAACTGCTGCGAAAGCGTTGGGTTCAGCGCATCAAGAAGAGACCCGCCGGGGAGCCCGAGGTCGGAGAACGCGTCGGCGTCCGACGGGTCACCCGCAGGTAGACCCAAGTCAACGAGCGGGTCTAGCTGAGCCGAAAGCGTGGGGTTCGCCGCGTCGAGAAGGGTCCCGCCGGGAAGCCCGATGTCGTCGAACGCGTCCGCGTCGGTGATGGCGAAGGCGGTGCCCGTCGACAGGAACGCGGTGGCCAGGGCGCCACCGAAAACGGCGCCCACGCCGGCAGCTCGGCGGCGCAGTTGCCGATGACGCTGGTCGGTGCATTTGGCGCTCATGAGTACTCCTTACCGTGCGTGTCGTGCGCACAGGAAAGCTTAAGCGCGGGGTTGCGGGTGCGAACTAATTTCGAGGATGACGTTCGCGGGACCCCGTCAACGGGTCGACGCGGTGACCTGGTGAAAATGGAATTGCCAGCGCCTGACATCCTTCCGGCGCGCTGCCGACCGGCCCGAGCACGGCGCTGGCCGACTTCAGCAACCTGGCTACAGATTTCGTGTCAACTCCGGAGCACGCGCCACGCATCCCGTCGCTGCGAAGTACGCCGCGTGACACAGTCGGCGGTCAGCGAGTCGACTTGATGACCTGCGTTCGGTGGAATTGCCACCGCTCGACGATGTGGAACCCGACATTTTTCGCGGTCACGTATGCGGGCGCGCCCGCGAGTACTCGTCCCGGCGGCAGCGACGTCCCGCTTTGATGGTTCGGCAGCTTGCCGTCGTGGGTGGAAATCGTCCAGAGCGTGGTGCATTGGTACAGCCGACCCACCACCAGCCAGACGGCCACGTGACCGTCCCACAGCGTTTCGCGTTTGGGCGCGGGAACCCCGCGACCGATATCGACCAGCGGCCGGTAGGCGGCGGGACGCGCGCCGAGCAGCGCCCGAACCGGTCCGGGCAGCCAGCCGACCGTGTTGTCGACCAGCAGGCAGTCCCCGGGAGCCGCCTGCGCGGTGATCAGGTCGGCGACGTCGCTGTAATCCCAGCTTTCTTTGGCGTACCGCTGTCGTTGCGAGAGAAGATAATTCGGGAATGCCGCCACGGCGAGCACGATCAGGATCGCGGCGATCCATCGTGGCTTGCGCGCGATTCCGACAATGCAGACGGCCAGCACGACCGCCATCGCCGGGGTGGTGAAGAACAGGTAGCGCGGGTAATACAACGGATCACTGACCGCCGAATAGACCAGGCTGATGGCAGTGGGCACCACCATCCAGGCCGCGCAGATGATCAGCACCCGGCGGGTGTCGCCGAGTGAGTGCCACCGACCCCTCATCCGAATCGTCAGCGCGACAACGAAAATGAGCCCAGCCAGGATCGCGAACGGAACGCTGTTGTCGAAATATTGGTGCAGCACGACGTCGAGCACGTTGTGCCAATTCAGCGGATATATCCAGGCGACCTGGAAACTCTGGTTGTGCGCCAACAACAACAACGGCGTCGATGCGGCCATCGCCAGCGTTGACGTGATCACCCACCAACGCAACACCGACTTATCGCGCCGCAGCACCGGCGTGACGGCGGCGTAGATCGGCACGAGCAACACCAGATAGAGGTTGAGCAATATCGCGAGCATCAGCGCGAGCGTGTAGAACACCCACAGCCGTCGTCGGTGTCGGCGTATGGCGGTAACCAGCAGAACGGTCAGCCAGACCGCCGCGGCCGCCGTCAACGCATACGAGCGTGCTTCGGCGGCGGCCCACGTCACGCGCGGCAGGATGGCGAACACCACGCCCGCGCACACCGCGGTGGTCCTCGGCAGGAACTGTCTCGCGAAGACCACGACACCGGCCGCGGCGATCCCGACGGCCAGGCAACTGGGCACCCGCGACCAGAACTCGGTCGGCGGGAAGACGCTGAACCAGCCGTGCATCAGGAGGTAGAACAAACCGTGCACGGCATCGATGTGGCCCAGCATCCGCCACAGTTCCGGTATGGAACGGCCGGCGGAGGCGGAAATCGTGGCACTCTCGTCGAACCACAGGGACGGCCGGGCCGCGCCGGCGGCGCCGATCGCGGCGGCCAGCACCGCGATAGCGAGCGGGTCAATAAACCTGCTGCGGCGCCGCGGACGCGGGCCGCTCGGGGTGACCGCCCTCCTGGGTTCGGCGACTGTGGTGGCAACCATGATGGATGTCACTTTAGGGCCACCGTGGTGAACCTGCTTACCCGTCCTTCCTGATCACGTACCACTTTTGCCGGTGTGGCCGATTCGGGCGACTCGGTCGTGCGGGACCCACATCCACGAAGGTGCAAGCACAACAATGAATTTCATTGATCGCGTTGGGAAATTGGACACGTAGCCGGCCCATGTGGATCCTCAGAGTGTGCGCGCCGCAGCGGTAGCCGTTAATTGCCGGCCAGATCGCCATGTCTCAAAGTCGACCATCCGGCAACGAAAAGGCACTACTGTCTGGGGTTGGCGTAGCAACCGACACCTGGGAGGGTAAATGAGCGCCTATCGGACCGTGGTGGTAGGAACCGACGGCTCGGATTCGTCGCTGCGCGCGGTAGAGAAGGCGGGCAGCATTGCCGGGGCTAACGCAAAGCTGATCGTGGCGACGGCGTACTTGCCTCAGAACGAGGATGCACGGGCCGCCGACGCCCTGAAAGACGAGAGCTACAAGGTGTCGGGCAGTGCCCCGATCTACGCGATCCTGCGCGAGGCCAAGGAGCGGGCCGAAGCTGCGGGAGCCACGAACGTCGAAGAACGGTCGATCGTCGGCGCTCCCGTCGACGCGCTCGTCGGACTCGCCGAAGAGGTCGGCGCCGATCTGCTCGTCGTCGGCAACGTCGGCCTGAGCACGATCGCCGGCCGGCTGCTGGGATCGGTGCCGGCCAACGTCTCGCGCCGGGCCAAGGTCGACGTGCTGATCGTCCACACCACCACGTAAGCGGGCGTTCGCGTCAACCCGGTGATCGACACCGCGAAGTATGGGCCGTGGGCGCTGATCGCGGGCGGCTCGGAGGGGGTCGGCGCTGAATTCGCCCGACTGCTCGCGCAGGCGGGCCTGAATCTGGTGCTGGTTGCCCGCACAGCAGCCGCATTGGAGCAGACGGCCGACCAGTGCCGCGGCAACGGCGTGGAGGTTCGCACCGTCGAGGCCGATTTGAGCGCACCCGACGCCTGCAGGGCGATCACGGCGGCGACGGGCGGGCTCGAGGTGGGGCTGTTGATCCTGGTCGCGGGGGCGAATACGCACAGCTACGAATTTCTTGACGGCGATCTCGCGGAGTTCCAGCGAGTCATCAATCTCAACGTGTCGACACCGCTGGCCCTCGTGCACCACTACGGACAGGCGATGCGCACCCGGCGGCGCGGCGGCATCGTCCTGCTCGGCTCGCTGGCCGGCTACCTCGGGTCGGCTCGGCACACCGTGTACGGCGGTGTGAAGGCGTTCACCAGGATTTTCGGAGAGGGACTCTGGTTGGAGCTCCGGGAGCGCGGCGTCGACGTGCTGGACCTGGTGCTGGGCGTGACGCGCACACCCGCGATGGAGCGGGTCGGCCTGAATTTCGACGCACCCGGCGTCGTCGTCGCCGAGCCCGCCGATGTGGCCCGTGAGGGGCTGGAATGGCTGGGCCGCGGTCCCGTACACATTGTCAGCGGCAACGAGGAGATCGTCGCCACGCGCAACGATCCCGATCGGGCCAAGGCGGTGCTCGGTGCGCATCGCGCCATGCAGAGGCTGTTGAACGCGGAGAGGATTTCCGATGACGGTGGAGGAGCGACTCGCGGCACTGGAACAGCGCCTGCGCCGGGTCGAGGATGAGCTGGCCATCGGCCGCCTGATGGCCGCCTATGGACCGCTGGTCGATGCCGGCGATGCCGAAGCGGCCTCCGGGTTGTGGGCCGAGGACGGCGAGTACGACGTCGAGGGCTGGCACATGCGCAGCCGGTCCGACGTTGCCGAGATGGTGCGATCGTCCGCTCACCAGGGCCTGATCAGCCGTGGTGCGGCCCATTTCCTCGGCCCGGTATGCGTCGACATCGACGGCGACCACGCGATTGCGGTGTGCGAGTCGATCGTGGTCCGGCGCAACGACGACGACGGCGGCTACCGGGTGTGGCGGGCCGGCGCCAACCATGTGACGCTGCGCCGGACGGCCGCCGGCTGGCGGATCGCCAAACGCACCAGTCGGGCACTTGACGGCTCCACCGAGGCGCGCGGCCTGCTGGCCGCCGGTGCGATGGGCCGGCCGGCATGACGGGGCAATTGGCGGGCAAGGTCGCGCTGATCACCGGGGCGGGGGCGGGTATCGGCGAAGGCATCGCCCGCCGGTTCGCCGAGGAGGGCGCGAAAGTTGTCGTGGCCGAACGCGATTCCGCCACTGGCAGCGACGTCGCGACCGCCGTCGGGGGATTGTTCGTCCAGGTCGACGTCTCGGTTCGAGACCAGGTGGAAGGCGCTGTCGCACAAGCTGTTTCGGAGTACGGCTCGATCGACATCGTGGTGAACAACGCGTGGGGCGGCGGATCGATGAGCCGGGTGGAGAACAAGACCGATCAGCAGCTCAGCGACGGTATCGCCGTCGCGTACTACGGCCCTTTCTGGGCGATGCGGGCCGCCTTGCCGCACATGCGGACTCGCGGCTGGGGACGGGTGATCAACGTCTGCAGCCTCAACGGGGTCAACGCACACATGGGCACCCTGGAGTACAACGCCGCCAAAGAGGCGCTACGTGCCCTGACCCGCACCGCCGCCCGTGAGTGGGCGCCGTTCGGCGTGACGGTCAACGCCATCTGCCCGGCCGCCAAAAGTGCGGCATTCATGCGCGCCCTCGGCGACAACCCCGACATCGCCGCCTTCGCCGACGCGATGAACCCGATGGGCCGAATCGGGGATCCCTACCTCGACATCGCCCCGGTCGCGCTGTTTCTGGCCGGCGAGGGCTGCCGCTACCTCACCGGCAACACGCTGTTCGTCGACGGCGGCAGCCACATCAACGGGGTTGCCTGGACACCCGACCTCGACGGCGCGAGCTGATCGACCGCTACGCGCTGGCGAGGTCGTGGCGCTCCAGCCGGAACGTGCGGCTGAGTCGGTCCGGACGCGTGGTCAGGGTGACCTCGACGGCTCCACCGGACGTGACGACGTAGCGCTCCTCGACATCCGGGCCGTCGTCGCGGCGGCTGACCGGCCGCCGCGGCAGGTCCTGGTCGTCGCTGAGGTCCGGATCGAACGGGAAGAACACCGGGGCATACGGCGTCACGTCGCCGTCCGGACGGCCGTCGCGCAGCCGGCTGCACTCGACGAAGCGGAAGTGTCCGATGTTGTGCGCCGCGCGGTAGGTCCGCGTGACGACGAAGGGGGGTTGTCCGGCGGTGGGCAGCGGGGCACCTTTGGGCACGATCGGGTCGAAGCAGACGTCCTCGCCCGCGCACGCCTCGCGAAAGACTCCGAAATGGCGCGAAAGCCGTTCGGAGAGAGCGAATCCGGCCTCCCGGTCGAGGAAGGCCGCCAAGCCGATGGCCGTCGCGGCGAACGGGTGCAACGAGCGTTTGACCCGTTTCTCGTCGAACGCCGAGCGCAGCGCCCGCGCGACGAGTGGGAAGCTTCCGGCGCCGCCGACCACGTAGATGCCCGCGATCTCGGACCAGTCGACGTCGCTGCCGGTGCGGTCGTGCAGCACACCGGGGAGAGCGGCAATCGTCTTGTCCACCAACGGAGCACACGCCGTGTAGACGTCCTCGATCGGACAGGAAAACGGCGGCTTGCCCACCGAGGTGAGATCGACCAGGAATCGCCGGGTGTTCGGACCGACGGCCTCTTTGCGGACTGAGCACTCTTCGAGCAACTGATCGCGGATCCCCGACGGCAACGAACGCAGTCCGGCGCCCTTGCGGACCAGTTTGAGGATGGCCTCGTCGAAGTCGTCGCCACCGAGGCGCTGGATGCCCTCGCTGACGACCACCTCGTTCAGCCGCCCGGTCATCTTCAACAGCGACGCGTCGAACGTGCCGCCGCCGAGGTCGTAGATCAGGACGTACTCCCGCTTGGCGGTGATCGTCGACCGGTACCGGTGGGCGTATTCGAAGCCCGCGGCTGACGGTTCGTTGAGCAGCGCGACCACGTCGAAGCCGGCCTGCGCAAACGCGTCCAGGGTCAGGAAGCGTTGCGCGCTGGAGGCATTGGCCGGCACGCTGATCGCCGCCTCGGCCCGCATGTCCGGGGAGAGCTCGGCGTTGGAACGGTGCTGCAGGTCGCTTCGCAGCTGGGTCAGAAAGCCCGCGAACAGCTCGGCCAGCAGGTAACGGCGTCCCGCCAGCTCCACCGTCGTCGTCGGCCCGGCGTCGTTGAGCAGCCGCTTGAACGACCGCAGCACCGACCAGTCCGGGTGGTGCCGGACCGCGGCGGCGTCCGGGCCGTAGCGCAGCTCGCCGCCTTCGTTGGCGGCAATGGTCGACGGCCACGCGTCGGCCCCGTCGAACGACACGACGGGATAGTTGCCTCGATCGACGACCGCGACAACGGTGTGCGTTGTGCCGAAGTCGATCCCCAGCTTCATCGGCTAAGCGTAGGTGCTGCAGCGCGTTTCGTGCCTGCTATTCACCAACCCCGCTCGCGCCACTTGGTTGTCGGGGTCGCTCGCGCCACGTTGCGAGGCTGGGACGCTCGGCGCCCAATCGTATAGGTACTTCGACAGGGCGGTGGGCAGGGCGCACACTTGCTTGATGTTGTGTCAATTCATCGCCGTCGCGGTGGCCGCGGCGCCCCTGCCCGCGTCGCCGTCATTGTTTCGGATCCAGGTGTCGACGTCACCGCGGCCGGCGTGATGGTGCCCGCCGGCGGGCCTGAGCCCGAGCCGCGCCGCGCGCTGAACGGCCTATCCGACGTTCGCGCGTTTTTTCACACCAACACCGTGCCGCTGTACTTCGTCTCCCCGACCCCGTTCAACCTGCTGGGTATCGACCGCTGGGTACGGAACTTCTTCTACCTGACCTACTTTGACTCTTTCGAGGGCATACATTCGCGCGTGTTCGTACCCCGGCGGCGCGACCGCCTTGATTTCGACTCCATGGGGGACGTCTGCAACCACCTCCTGCGTGATCCCGAGACCCTTGAGTTCATCGCGGGCCGGGGACCCGGTGCTAAGGCCTGCTTTGTGATGCTGGACGAAGAGACCCAAGCCCTGGCGCGGCAGGCGGGTCTCGAGGTCATGCACCCCTCGGTGGAGCTCCGCAATCGCCTGGGTTCCAAGACCGTCATGACCCGTCTGGCCGACGAGGCGGGCGTACGAAGCGTGCCGCACGTGATGGGGCGGGCCGGCTCCTACGACGAGCTGCTGGCGCTCGCGCAGAGCGCCGGACTGGGAGATGACCTCGTCATCTCGATCCCCTATGGCAACGCCGGCAGCGGGACGTTCTTCGTGCACGGTCAGCGCGACTGGGACGAGCATGCCGGTGAGCTGACCGGGCAGCAGGAATTCAAAGTCATGAAGCGCATCCGCAATGTCGAGGTGTGCATCGAGGGCGCCGTGACCCGCCACGGCACCGTGATCGGCCCCGCGATGACGAGCCTCGTCGGTTATTCGGAGCTAACTCCGTACCGCGGCGCCTGGTGCGGCAATGACATCTGGCGCGAGGTGTTGCCGCCCGCGCAGACCCACGCCGCGCGGGAGATGGTGGGAAAGCTAGGTGACATCCTCAGCCGCGAGGGCTACCGCGGCTACTTCGAAGTGGACCTGTTGCACGACCTGGACTCCGACGAGCTCTACCTCGGCGAGGTGAATCCCCGCCTGTCCGGCGCCAGCCCGATGACGAACCTGACCACTGAGGCCTACGCCGACATGCCGCTGTTCCTCTTTCACCTGCTCGAGTACATGGACGTGGAGTACGAGCTCGACATCGATGAGATCAACGCGCGCTGGGAGCGGGGCTATGGCGAGGACGAGGTCTGGAGCCAAGTGATACTCAACGAAACCTCAACGGATATCGAGCTTTTCACCTCGACGCCGCGTACCGGCGTTTGGCGCATCGACGACGACGGCCGCTGCTCCTTTGCGCGGCCTGCCAACGACTGGGCCACGCTGCTCGACGGTTCCGAGGCCTTCTACATGCGGGTCGCGGCGCCGGGCGACTTACGCTCCGAGGGCGCCCAACTCGGCGTGCTCGTCACCCGCGGACACCTGCAGAGCGACGACTACCAACTCACCGAACGCTGCCAGCGCTGGGTCAAGGGCATGAAAGCGAAGTTTGTGTCCACGCCCCTCGTGCCGGCAGCACCGATCGTCTCGCGGCTCGTCGCACGAGCGTGAGCGTGCCGGCCGGTCTCTCACTGGGCAACTGGCTGTCGGCACCCCATTCGGAGTGGTCATTTCAGCATGTCGACGACTTAGTGCCGACCGCGGTAATTTCGCGCGGGATCGGGCGGGTTGCGGTGTTGCCAGCAGCCAGTGCTCCAGTGGCCGAGATTCCGGTGACCACGACTGATGGGGTGGGCAGCACCGTTGGCGCAGTGATGGCCACCACCGCTACCGATGGGTGGGCCGTCGCCTACCGCGGGTCGATGGTGGCCGAGGAGTACCTCGGCGGACTGGGGGCCGAGACCCGGCACCTGCTGTTCTCGGTGAGTAAGTCGCTGGTGGCAGCCGTAGTTGGTGCGCTGCACGGCGCCGGTGCGATCGAGCTTGACGCGCCGGTCACGGCATTCGTTCCCGCCCTGGCGAATTGCGGCTACGCCGGTGCGACGGTGCGCCACCTGCTGGACATGAGATCAGGGATCGCCTTCTCAGAAGATTATGGTGACCCGGCCGCGGAGATCCACGCGCTGGACCAGGCCGTGGGGTGGGCGCCTAGGAAAAGTCCGGACGCCCCCTCGACGCTGCACGAATTCCTGCTGACCCTGCGGCAGAAATCGGCTCACGGCGGCCCATTCGAATATCGCTCGTGTGAAACCGACGTACTTGGCTTAATCTGCGAGGTCGCGGGCGGACAGCGGATGCCCGAATTGATGTCGGAACTGCTGTGGAGCCGCATCGGCGCCCAATGCGACGCCACCATCGGCATAGACGCGGTCGGGACCGGCTTTTTCGACGGCGGCATCAATGCGTGCCTCACTGACATGATCCGGTTCGGGTCGCTGTTTTTGCGGGAAGGTGTCTCGTTGACCGAGCAGCAAGTGGTACCGGCGGCGTGGATCGCTGACACCCTTGACGGCGGACCCGACTCGCGTCAGGCGTTCGCCGCCAGCCCCGACGACACCGAATTGCCCGGCGGGATGTACCGCAACCAAGTGTGGTTGCCCTACCCAGGCAGCAACGTCGTGTTGTGTCTGGGCATGCACGGTCAGGTGATCTACGTCAACCGCGGCGCGGAAATGGTCGCCGCCAAGTTATCGACTCAGCCGCACTCTCACGAGCCGCACATGTTGGACACGCTGCGTGCTTTCGATGCTGCGGCAGACGAACTGGCTCGCAGCACAAGTTAGTGAGCATGTGTGCCCGAAAAGCATTGGTAGGTAATCGCTCAGCGACTAGCTCAGCGAGGTCACCAACCGCGCTCGCGCCACGTCGCGAGGCTGGGTCGCTCGGCGCCGAGTGTGGTGTCGTCGCCGTGGCCGGGGTAGATGACGGTGGTGTCGTCGTAGACGTCGAACACCCGGGAGGTGACGTCATCGAGCAGCTGGTCGAAATCGCCGGGCTGCCACGTCTTGCCGACGCCACCGGGGAACAGGCAATCGCCGGTGAACAGTTGGGTGACGCCGCCGGTGGCCGGGCCGTTGAGCGCCAGCGCGACGGATCCCGGGGTGTGCCCGCGGAGGTGGATGACGTCGAACGTCAGGTCACCGATCTGGATGGTGTCGCCGCCGGCCAGCAACCGGTCCGGCTTGACCGGCAACGGCTCGGCGTCGATCTCGTGGGCGGCGGTGGGCGCGCCGGTGGCCTGCGCAACGGCTTCCAGGGCCTGCCAGTGGTCGAAGTGCTGGTGGCTGGTGACGATCAGCGACACGTTCGGGGCCTGGGCTCGCACCAGCTCGATGAGATCGTCGGCATCGTTGGCGGCGTCGATCAGCAGGGTCTGGCCGGTCGCGGAACAGGTCACCAGGTAGGCGTTGTTATCCATGGGGCCCACCGACGCTTTGACGATCGTGGCGCCCGGCAACGTCCGGCGGGCCGCGGTACCCGGATCGACGTGTCCGGTGTAGTCGTCACTCACGATGGTCATACCGGTCAACGGTACTGGCCGACGGCGGCTTGTCGGTATCGGCACTTAGCATGGGTATGACGTGTGTGATGAGCTCGGAGTGGAAGAGACAGCGTGGCTGACCGCCTGATCGTGAAGGGTGCTCGCGAGCACAATCTGCGCAGCGTCGATCTTGATTTGCCGCGCGACGCGTTGATCGTCTTCACCGGCCTGTCCGGTTCGGGGAAGTCTTCGCTGGCGTTCGACACGATCTTCGCCGAAGGCCAGCGGCGCTACGTCGAATCGTTGTCGGCGTACGCCCGGCAGTTCCTCGGCCAGATGGACAAGCCCGACGTCGACTTCATCGAAGGACTGTCGCCGGCGGTGTCGATCGACCAGAAGTCGACCAACCGCAACCCCCGCTCAACGGTCGGGACCATCACCGAGGTGTACGACTACCTGCGGCTGCTCTACGCGCGGGCCGGGACGCCACACTGCCCGGTCTGCGGTGAGCGGATCGCCCGCCAGACCCCGCAGCAGATCGTCGACCAGGTGCTGGTGATGCCCGAAGGCACCCGGTTCCAGGTGCTCGCCCCGGTAGTGCGTACCCGCAAGGGCGAATTCGCCGACTTGTTCGAGAAGCTCAACGCGCAGGGCTACAGCCGGGTGCGCGTCGACGGCGTGGTGCACTCGCTGACCGATCCGCCCAAGCTGAAGAAGCAGGAGAAGCACGACATCGAGGTCGTGGTGGATCGCCTGACCGTCAAGGCCAGCGCCAAGCAGCGGCTCACCGATTCGGTCGAGACCGCGCTGAGCCTGGCCGACGGCATCGTGGTGCTGGAGTTCGTCGATCACGACCACGATGCCCACAACCGCGAACAGCGGTTCTCCGAGAAGCTGGCCTGCCCTAATGGGCACTCCCTGGCGGTCGACGACCTGGAGCCGCGGTCGTTCTCGTTCAACTCGCCGTACGGGGCCTGTCCCGAATGCGTCGGCCTGGGTATCCGCAAGGAGGTCGATCCCGAGCTGGTGGTGCCCGACCCGGATCGCACGCTGGCCGAGGGCGCGGTGGCGCCGTGGTCGATGGGCCACACGGCGGAGTACTTCACCCGGATGCTGGCCAGCCTCGGTGAGGCGATGGGCTTCGACGTCGACACGCCGTGGCGCAAGCTACCGGCCAAGGCGCGCAAGGCAATTCTGGAGGGCTGCGACGAGCAGGTGCACGTCCGCTACCGCAACCGCTACGGCCGCACCCGCTCCTACTACGCCGACTTCGAGGGCGTGCTGGCCTTCCTGGAGCGCAAGCTGGATCAGACCGAATCCGAGCTGATGAAGGAGCGCTACGAAGGCTTCATGCGCGACGTGCCGTGCCCGGTGTGTGAGGGTACGCGGCTCAAACCGGAAATCCTGGCCGTCACGTTGGCCGCGGGGGAGCAGGGCGCGAAGTCGATCGCCGAGGTGTGCGAGCTGTCCATCTCCGACTGCGCCGATTTCCTCAACGGGCTCACGCTGGGCTCACGCGAACAAGCCATCGCCGGCCAGGTGCTCAAGGAAATCCAGTCGAGGCTCGGCTTCCTGCTCGACGTGGGGCTGGAGTATTTGTCGCTGTCCCGGGCTGCGGCCACGCTGTCCGGCGGTGAGGCGCAGCGCATCCGACTGGCCACCCAGATCGGCTCCGGGCTGGTCGGCGTGCTGTATGTGCTCGATGAGCCGTCTATCGGGCTGCATCAGCGCGACAACCGCCGGCTCATCGAAACCCTCACCCGCTTAAGGGATTTGGGCAACACCTTGATTGTCGTCGAGCACGACGAGGACACCATCGCGCACGCCGACTGGGTGGTCGACATCGGTCCGGGCGCCGGCGAGCACGGTGGTCACATCGTGCACAGCGGCACCTACGCCGAACTGCTGGCGAACACGGAGTCGATCACCGGGGCCTACCTGTCGGGCAAGGAAAGCATTGCCGCCCCGACGATTCGGCGTCCGGTGGACAAGCGGCGCCGGCTCACGGTCGTCGGCGCCAACGAGCACAACTTGCGTGGGATCGACGTGGCGTTCCCGCTCGGCGTGCTCACCGCGGTGACCGGGGTATCCGGCTCCGGCAAGTCGACCCTCGTCAACGACATCCTGGCCTCGGTGCTGGCCAACCGGCTCAACGGCGCCCGGCAGGTTCCGGGCCGGCACACCCGGATCACCGGGCTGGACAACGTCGACAAGCTGGTGCGGGTCGACCAGTCGCCGATCGGCCGAACACCGCGATCCAACCCGGCCACCTACACCGGCGTCTTCGACAAGATCCGCACCCTGTTCGCGGCGACCACCGAGGCCAAAGTCCGTGGCTATCAACCGGGCCGGTTCTCGTTCAACGTCAAGGGCGGTCGCTGCGAGGCGTGCACGGGCGACGGCACCATCAAGATCGAGATGAACTTCCTGCCCGATGTGTATGTGCCCTGCGAGGTCTGCCAGGGCGCCCGCTACAACCGGGAAACCTTGGAGGTGCACTACAAGGGCAAGACGATCTCCGAGGTACTGGACATGTCGATCGAGGAGGCGGCGGAGTTCTTCCAGCCGATCACCGGTATCCACCGGTATCTGAGGACGCTGGTCGATGTCGGTCTCGGATACGTCCGGCTCGGCCAGCCCGCGCCCACGCTGTCCGGCGGTGAAGCGCAGCGGGTGAAGCTGGCATCGGAGTTGCAGAAGCGCTCCACCGGACGCACGGTGTACATCCTCGACGAGCCCACCACCGGATTGCATTTCGAAGACATCCGCAAGTTGCTCGATGTCATCAACGGCCTTGTCGACAAAGGCAATTCGGTGATCGTCATCGAACACAACCTGGACGTGATCAAGACGTCGGACTGGATCATCGACATGGGGCCCGAGGGCGGCGCCGGCGGCGGAATCATCGTCGCCGAGGGGACGCCGGAGGATGTGATGGCGGTGCCCGAAAGCTACACCGGCAAGTTCCTCGCGGAGGCACTCGGCGCCGGCAAGCCATCGGCCGGCACCCCGCGGCGATCGACCAAGCGGCGCAAGGTCAGCGCCTAAGTCGCGGTTCAGGTTTCACGCGCCGGCCTGCCGGATTTGAACAGCGGTGACGGGAACCGCGGCTTGATCTGGACGCCGTCGAGCCACGACGTGAGCTCGGCGGCGCGCCGCTTCAGTGCCCGCTGCCCGTCGCGGCCGGGGTCCTCGAGGAGTTGCAGGTGGATGCTTGCCTCGTGATCCTGATACCAACCACCTACTACACGTCCGTTCCACCACGCGGTCGGCCCGGCGTTGCCGTTGCGGTCGAAAACCTGAGCCCGGTGCTCGCCGAGGTACCAACCGCGGTCGAACCAGCCCATCGTGGTTACATCGAGGCCCGGTAGTAGCGCGGCCAATGGCGCGACCTCTGGTTCGATATCCAGGTCGTCGGGCAGCGCATAGCCCGGGCCGGATTCCAACTCGACCTCGACCGCGCCGATATCTGCCAACGCCTTTCGCGTCGCTGTCAAGGTGGTGCCGAACCACCATTTGATGTCGGCGGCGGTGGCGGGCCCGAACGTATGCAGCCACCGGCGCGTCAACTGTTCGAAGGCGCCGTCCGGCGCGGTGTGCTGACCCAGCCAATCGGTGGTCCGTACCCACCGCGGACGCGATGTGGTCCAGCTTCCGTCGTTGGGTCCGCGCACAATTTCGCCGCGTGCTGAGAGCACGGTCAGCACCCGTGGGGCGACTGGAATCGTTCCGCCCCAGGGCTTTCCGGGCGCGGGGTCATACATTCCGGCAATTTCAGGGAGCGCGGAACGCAGCTCAGTGCTCGACACCGGCCCGTGCCGGTCCACATGGCCCAGCACGGCCGAACAGGCTGTCTCCAACCACCGTTCGCCGTCGGTTGCAACCCCCGCCTTGTGCAGGTCGGCGACAAGTCGGCGATGTTCGTTGGCGGCAACCCGGTCGCTGGCCGCGGACTGAACGATCGGCAGGTCATCAGCACTGAACACCCACAGCGTGCGTCGCATGGCTAAATGCCTTACTAAGGCGCGGTTGTGGTACAGCTCGTTGTCAAGGTCGGCAACGGCGAAATCCGGGCACCGCGCCCACAACGAAAGATAGGGCGTGGCGGGATCGGTGGCATGCAGCCCCACCAGCGCGGCGGTGGCGTGGGTAACTGTATCGGCGAGCGACAGAAACTGCCTGTTTACCAGCCTTTTTCGTCGCTCATCGGCAGTGAATCTGCGCACGGTGCCCAAGGCGGCGGCTCAGGGGCTGTCGTCGCGCATCGATTTGCGGATTTGGGCTAACCGGTCGGCCGCCGCACGCTGCCGGGCCTCGTACTGGTCCTCGACGTCGCGCCCTTCCGGCGTCTCGGCGTCCAATTCGGCTGAGCCGATAGATGTTTCGTAGCGGCTCTCG
Source organism: uncultured Actinomycetota bacterium (assembly GCA_963815995.1). Taxonomy (GTDB): domain Bacteria; phylum Actinomycetota; class Actinomycetes; order Mycobacteriales; family Mycobacteriaceae; genus Mycobacterium. Next base: position 1,579,161 of record CAWFIR010000010.1, on the reverse strand, counting down.
ATCTTCTCGCGGACCGATTCGAACGTCGGCACCCCCGAGCTGGTGTAGCCCGGGTCGGTGTCGGCCTGGCTGGCGGGAGTTTCCGGTTCATCGGGCACGTTGGCCACGCTACCGGTGACGGTCCAGGTAACGCACCATCTGTCGCCAGGACGGCACGATGGCGGCGTGCCGCGACAACAGCCGTGACGGCCAGCATTGAGGTCGCCACGCTCAACGCCATCCCGCGGTCTTTGGGCGGCCTGGCGATCCACAGTTCTTCACCGAGCATGGCGCGGGTCGCCCAAGCGCGTTCGTCGGTGATTTTCGGGAAAACTATCGGGTTCAGCGCGAACCAGGTCGCGACCAACAGCCCGTGGCTGCGACTTCGCGTCCATACCGGCAACAACACCAGCGGTGTGCTCGCCCACCGTGTCCAGGCGCTCCATGGATTGGCATGACGGGCGAACATAGCGCGGCGTGCCCGCGCGACGGGCAGTATCAACGGAGTATCGGTGTCAGCGGCCGACCGGCTCGGCGTGCGGAGCCGGAGCCGAGGTGGGCGGCCAGGTGGCCGGTGCCGGAATCCTCGGTACCCCGGGAGTGTTCAGCCGACCGGCCAGCCAGGGCAGGGCCGCGGCGAAAGCATTGCTCGCAAACGGCCAGTCGTGCTTGCCGGGCTGCGCCACGATGGCGCAGTTGATGCCGTTGGCGCGGCCGAGTGCGCACAACGACTCGGCCGCCGAGATCTGGTCGTTGGGATTGGCGACGGACTCCCGGCCGTTGAGGGCGACATCGCTGGCGTCCGTCACCGACAGACCGCGATGACGCTTCGGCGGGTTGCTCGACGACACATCGAACCAGCCCGAAACCCCGGTGTATCGGCCGTGTCTGACCATGACGGTGGCCGGATCAAAGGCGGCCCAGCCGTTGGCATTGCCGCCGAACAGCCGCGCGATGGTTTGCGCCTTGGTGCCGGCCTCAGGGCCCATGTTGCCGGCGATGTCGACAAATGAGCTGAACAACTCTGGATGCATCACGGTGAGGTCCAGCGCGCACATCCCGCCCATCGACCAGCCGACGATACCCCATTGCGCCGAATCCGGGCTGACACCGAATTTCGAGATCATGTATGGCACAACGTCTTTAGTAAGGTGATCGGCCGCGTTTCCGCGGCTCCCGTTGACGCATTCGGTGTCGTTGTTGAACGCGCCACCAGCGTCCACGAAGACGAACACCGGCGCGTTGCCGCCGTGGCTGGCCGCAAGATCATCGATCGTCTTCGCCGCATTGCCGGCCCGTAGCCAGTCGGCAGGCGTGTTGAACTCGCCGCCGATCATCATCACCGTCGGGAGCGGCGGCGGGGGGCTGCTGGAGAACCACGCCGGCGGCAGATAGACGACTTCACCGCGGTGTCTGAACCGCGACGCATTCTCGGCGATCGTCACCGGCACGACGATGCCGTGGGCGGGCTGCAGGCCCGCGGCCGCCATTGCGGCAACGCCGGCCGCGTCGGTCTGGTGAGGCAGTGGACCGGCGGTGAGCTGATCCCACGCAGTCTGCACGGTAGGGAAGTACCCGACCCACAAGTTGAGCGTCAGCCCCGTGCTGAGCAGACACAGCGGCACCGACAGCAGCGACGCGCTGCGCCTCCACCAGCGCGCGGTGCCCCACCCCAGGATCACGATCGCCGCGGCGGCGCCGCTGCCGCCGATCCACCACCACAGCAGCTGAGGTGCGGGATCGTCGGCGAGACCGGCACTGGCGATGTACCAATTCGAGCAAGCGGCCAAAGCTGCGCCCAGGACTGCGGCCACCGGCAAAAAGAGCAGCCGCCACAGCCGCGATCGCCACCCGACCGCCACCATCAGCAGGGCCAACGACACGGCCTGGACCACTGCGGGGACCCAGCCGTGCATCAAGGAGGTGTGGTTGTCAGCCAGCACCGCAAACGCAAGGTTCGCCGTTGAACCTGTCACGTTGTCCATTGTGAACTTCTTGTTACGGGTTAAGCACTACTTTTGCTCGTCTGATGCCTAAGGTAGCGCGGCGGGAGCGTTGGGCTGGTTACCGCGGCTTCGCCAGCGGGAAGGGCAATGTCTCGCGGATGCTCCGGCCCGTGACGAGCATGACCACCCGGTCGACGCCCATCCCGAGGCCGCCGGTCGGCGGCATCGCGTATTCCATCGCCTGCAAAAAGTCTTCGTCGAGCTCCATCGCTTCGGGATCCCCGCCCGCGGCCAGGAAGGACTGTTCCTCAAGGCGACGCCGCTGCTCGACCGGGTCGGTGAGTTCGCTGTAGGCCGTCCCTAATTCGACGCCCCACGCCACCAAATCCCAGCGCTCCGCGATGCCGGGCTTATCGCGATGCGGGCGGGTCAGCGGCGAAACGGACTGCGGGAAATCGATGTAGAAAGTCGGTTTCTCGGTTCGGGCTTCGACCAGATGCTCGTAGAGCTCCAGCACCACCGCACCGGCATCCCACCTTGCCAGGTACGGGATCTGCGCGGCGTCGGACAATCGGCGCAGCCTGGCCAGGCTGGTGCTCGCGTCGATGTGGTCACCGAGCGCCTCGGATACCGCATCGTGCACGGTCTTGACCGGCCAGACACCGGAGATGTCGATCTGTTCCAGTCCGTCACCGGCTGGCCGCAGCACCACCTGAGCGCCGTTGGCAGCCTGCGCGGCGTTCTGGATGAGCTCCCGGCTGCCGTCGATCCAGTCTTTGTAGTCGGCATGCGCCTGATACGCCTCCAGCAGCGTGAACTCCGGATTGTGGCTGAAATCGACACCCTCGTTGCGGAACGCCCTGCCCAACTCGAATACCCGCTCCACACCACCGACGCAGAGCCGCTTCAGATATAGCTCGGGCGCAATCCGCAGATACAGATCCAGGTCGTAGCTGTTGATATGGGTGCTGAAGGGCCGGGCCGCGGCGCCGCCGTGAATTTGTTGCAGGATCGGGGTCTCGACTTCGAGGAATCCCTTGTCGTTCAACGTGTCTCTGATCGAGCGCAGCACTCTGCTGCGAGCCGCGATCAGCTCGCGCGCCTCGGCGTTGACGGCGAGGTCGACGTAGCGGCTGCGCACCCTTGCTTCGGGATCGGTCAGCCCTTTCCACTTGTTCGGCAGCGGACGCAGGCATTTGCCGATCAGCCGCCAACTGTGAACGATCAGCGAATGGGTGCCGGTCTTGCTGTATCCCATCTTGCCGGTCACTTCGACCAGGTCGCCGAGATCGATCGCCTTGGTGAAGTCCGCGGTTCGCCCATGCTCGAGAACCGAATTCTCCAGCAGCAGTTGCACTTCCGCTGACCAGTCGCGCAGCTCGGCGAACAGCACGCCGCCGAAGTCCCGGATCCGCAGCACACGCCCTGACACCGAGACCGACGTCTGATCCTCGATGCCCAGTGCCTGAGCGACCGTGTGACTGGGCGGCCGTCCCACGGGATAGGCGTCAATACCGCTGTCCTGCAATGCCTTCAGTTTTGACAACCGAACGCGCATCTGCTCTGGGAGTCGACGGCCTCGCGCGTCGACGTCGCCGAAGTCGCCCTCCTGCAATGCCGAAGCATCAGGCGCTGATCCGTCACGATGCAACAGCCCGGTCGCCAACAGCGTCGGCGGGACTGCAGGGTGATGGCCGGTGTGCTGTTCGTCGCGGCGGGTGAAGGGCAGCACCAGGAAGCCCTCCGCGATCGATGAAGCGATGCCCACCCGCGGAACCATCCGGGCGTCTTCGTAGCAGGCGAAGCGCGGTATCCAATCGGGCTGGTATTTCATGTTCGAGCGGTACAGCGTCTCCAACTGCCACCATCGCGAGAAGAACAGCAGGAACCCGCGCCACAGCCGGGCCACCGGGCCGGCGCCGAGTTGGGCGCCTTGCTCGAATGCCGATCGGAACATGGCGAAGTTCAACGAGATACGAGTGATGCCGATGCGTTCGGCGTGCAGAGCGAGTTCGCTCACCATCAGTTCGATGGTGCCGTTGGGGGACTGCGGCGACCGGCGCATGAGGTCAAGCGAGACGCCGTTGCGTCCCCAGGGCACCAGCGACAGCATCGCGACCACAGTGTCGTCGGGTCCGATGGCTTCGACCAACAGGCAGTCGCCGTCGGCCGGATCGCCGAGCCGGCCCAACGCCATCGAGAAGCCGCGCTCGGCTTCGGTGTCCCGCCATGAATCGGCCCGCGAAATGACCTGTGCCATTTCGGCGGGTTCGACGTCGTGGTGGCGGCGGATGCGCACGGTCAGCCCGGCGCGGCGGGCTCGCGTCACCGCCTGGCGTACTCCTCGCATCTCGCGCCCGGACAGCCGGAACTCGGCAGTGTGCAAGATCGCTTCATCGCCGAGTTCCAACGCGTTCAGGCCGGCCTCGCGAAAAGCTTTGGCTCCAGCCGAACTGGCGCCCATGTTCCCCGGCGTCCAGCCGTAGCTCTGGCACAGCGCCAGCCACGCGTCGATGGCCTGCGGCCATGCCCGCGGGTCGCCGATCGGATCCCCACTGGCCAGGCAGACACCGAGCTCGACGCGGTAGGTGATCGCGGCGCGGCCGCTCGGCGCGAAAACCACCGACTTGTCGCGACGGGTGGCGAAGTACCCCAGCGAGTCGTCCTTGCCCCACAGCTGGAGCAGCCCACGAATCGCAGATTCGTCCTCACCGGTCAAGGCGTTGTCGGCCCGCTGCGACTGGAACAACACGATGGCGGCGACGATCAGCGCCATCGCGCTGAACAATCCGAAGAGAGCGTTGAGGAATATGGGCGGACGGCCGGTGAATTGCGCCGACTCGACGACAGCGAATCCGACCACCCGGTTCACCACATAGAACAACCGGTCTTCGGCGGCCAGCGTGCGGGGAAACGTCTCGACGAGACCCCAGGACACCACGATTCCGATCGCCCAGCCGGTCAGCAGCACGCCGGCCGCCTTGTACAGCGCACCCTGCCGGACCTTCGCCCAGAATTCGCGGTAGCCGAAAATCAGCACCACCACCGCGGCCAGGTGCAGACCGAGTCCCAGCGTCTCGCCGAAGCGCTTCGCCGCACTGGGGTGATCCGCTATCAGACCGGCCACGTTCAAACCCACGGCCAGCAACAGGTTGAGCACCAACAGCCACCAGGCGATGCGTTTGCGGGCGGTGAGTGCGCCGGCCAGCAGTGCCAGCACGAACGACCACGCAAAGCTGGTGTCGGGGAAGTTGAATATGTAGTCGTTGATGAATTCCCGCGGCACCCGGATGAGCCACCGAATCACCGGCGACACGCTCGCGATCAGCGACAATGTGGCGATGACACCGACCGTCCAGCCGGCAGCTGCCGGCACCCAGCGGAGTCGAGAACTCGACTGGCTCCGCACGCGGGACGCAGTGAGGGTCACAGACGGCGAGGATATTCGGTTTAGCTATGGAATGCCTACGTTCCGGACGGCATCACATTGCTTCGGGTCGTTCTGGAGGTCTCCCGGATGTTCGTCGCGCTGCCGGTCGGCCGGCGAGGTGACGGAGTTGGGCGTCGTGACTGGTAGACTCACCTGCGCGACCGTCTCCGGCTACGCCAGAGACAGCAAGTGGAGTCCCGCTCCCACCGTTGGCCAATAAGGCTCAGCGGTCCGGTCACTGGCACACCAGCTGTGCCGGTTCTGCGTTCGGCAGGCGGCTTTAGCCGTGATCGGTCGGCACCGGGCCCTGCTTACGCAGGGCTTTTTTGCTGATGGTGTGGTATCCCAACCCGCTGACTCCAAACGGAGCAGGTGGCGGTGGCAATTGACGAAAGATCAATGAGGGAGGCCCCATCAGCACTGAGACCCGCGTCAACGAGCGCATCCGCGTACCTGAAGTCCGTTTGATCGGTCCAGGAGGGGAACAGGTAGGCATCGTGCGTATCGAAGATGCCCTCCGCGTCGCCGCGGATGCCGATCTCGACCTTGTCGAAGTTGCGCCGGACGCCAGACCACCGGTCTGCAAGATCATGGATTACGGCAAGTTCAAGTATGAGGCGGCGCAAAAGGCGCGCGAGTCTCGCAAGAACCAGCAGCAGACCGTGGTCAAAGAACAGAAATTGCGACCCAAGATCGACGATCACGACTACGAGACCAAAAAGGGTCACGTGATCCGGTTCTTGGAGGCGGGAGCGAAAGTCAAGGTGACCATCATGTTCCGCGGACGCGAGCAGTCGCGACCCGAGCTGGGTTACCGGCTGCTGCAGCGCCTGGGCGGCGACGTCGCCGACTACGGATTTGTCGAGACGTCGGCCAAGCAGGACGGACGCAACATGACGATGGTGTTGGCACCGCACCGCGGCGCGAAGACGCGTGCCCGTGCGGCTCAAGACGCCAGTGGTCCCACGCCCCAGCCCGCACCCACCAGCGACCCCGAACCATCGCCGAACTGATACAGCAGAACTGAGGACACATGCCCAAGACCAAGACCCACAGCGGCGCGTCGAAGCGATTCCGGCGCACCGGTACCGGGAAGATCGTGCGTCAGAAAGCCGGCCGCCGCCACCTGCTCGAGCACAAGCCGACCAAGCGGACGCGACGGCTGGATGGACGTACCACGGTGTCGGCCAACGACACCAAGCGGGTCAAGAAGCTGCTGAACGGCTGACCGGCAGCACAAGCGCCGGAACAACCACTTCCCAACGAGATAGGAACACCCCATGGCACGCGTGAAGCGGGCAGTCAACGCCCAGAAGAAGCGCCGCACCATCCTGAAGGCTTCCAAAGGCTATCGCGGCCAGCGGTCCCGCCTGTACCGCAAAGCCAAAGAGCAGCAGCTACATTCGCTGACCTATGCCTACCGTGACCGTCGGGCACGCAAGGGCGAATTCCGCAAGCTGTGGATTGCAAGGATCAACGCGGCGGCCCGAGCCAATGACATCACCTACAACCGGCTGATCCAGGGCCTGAAGGCCGCCGGCGTCGAGGTCGACCGCAAGAACCTCGCCGAGATCGCGATCAGCGATCCCGCGGCGTTCACCGCGCTGGTCGATGTCGCGCGGGCCGCACTGCCCGACGACGTCAACGCGCCGTCCGGAGAGGCCGCCTAACCTCGCCCGGCGGAACAGGTCCGGTGACGATGCGGGCCGAAACGGCCCGAGGAGGAGCCGGACAATCGGATCTCAACCGCACCCGGTGCTCACGGAACGATCGACGCGGGTTCTCGCCGCAGTCAAACTGCACCGGCAAGTCGCCCGTCGCCGAAGCGGGCTTTTCCTGGTCGAAGGCGCCAACCTGGTCGAAGCGGCTTCGCGGCGTCGACTGATCCGCGAGATCTTCGCGACCGAGGCCGCTGCGCTGCGGTACGCCGATCTGTTGGCGACACCCGGCGCATCGGTCCACCTCGTCACCGAGCGCGCCGCGAAAGCCTTGTCGGACACCGTGACTCCGGCTGGCCTGGTGGCGGTCTGCGAGTTGCCGAGTCCGCCTTTGCAGGACGTCCTACTGAGCTCGCCCCGACTGGTCGCCGTCGGCGTCGAAATCGGTGAACCGGGCAACGCGGGTACTCTGATCCGCATCGCCGATGCCATGGGCGCCGGCGCCGTGGTCTTCGCCGGACACAGCGTCGACCCATACAACGGCAAATGCCTGCGCGCATCGGCCGGCAGCATCTTCGCCCTGCCGGTGGTCGTCGCGCCCGAGGCGGACGCGGCCGTTACCGCGCTGCAGACCGCCGGGCTGCGGGTACTGGCCACCACCGTCGACGGTGAACTCTGCCTGGATGACGCCGACCTGACGGCACCGACAGCGTGGCTGTTCGGAGCCGAGGCCCACGGATTGTCAGCACAGCTGGCCGAGCAGGCCGACAACCGGGTCACCATTCCGATGTCCGGGAGTGCGCAAAGCCTCAATGTTGCTGCGGCAGCAGCGATTTGCCTGTATCAAAGCGCACGGGCGCAGCGGGCCGGTTCTGATGGCTAAGCGGCTTTGCCGCGGCCCCGCGCCGGACGCAATCCGGCCAGCGAGAACGTGGTGTGCACCAGCGAACCGGCGCGCTCGATGATCGATTTGCGCGGCGGGAAGTAGTGCATCGGCAGTCCACGTCGGTCTGACGGCGGTGCCATGAAGCCCGGCGCCTCGACGAGCGGGGCGTCTGCCGAATCCCGGCCCTCGGCGCGGCGATACGCGGCCAGCGCGCGCGGATGCAACCGGATCTCGTCGGGAACCGCCAGGAACGCCAGCTCGACCAGCTTCCCGAACAGCCGCAGTACCACTTCGTCGCTGGGTGTCCAACGCATGCCGGCCTTTTCCCGCACCGAGGGCTCGAACAATCCGGCCGCGATCCAACGTTGGCCCGCGACAAGCGGTTTGAACAGCTGATCCCATATCGGCGTCGGCATCAACACGAATTTCGGTTTGGGGATCCGGATTTGGAAGATATCCAGTGTGGCCTGGTTGATCTCCAGCTCATCGCGGCAGACCCGTTGCCAGTAATCCTGAAATTCCTCCCAGGACTCAGGAACCGGTCGCATGCTCATCCCGTACATCCGGTACCACTGCACGTGCTCGTCGAACAGCTGACGTTTTTCGGCTTCGGTCAGCCCACCACAGAAATACTCGGCCACCTTGATCACGAGCATGAAAAAGGTGGCGTGCGCCCAGTAGAACGTCTCGGGATTCAGCGCGTGGTAGCGCCGACCGGTGGAATCGACGCCCTTGATGGTGTGGTGGTACTGCTTGATCTGCTCACCGGTCTGGGCCGCCCGGCCGCCGTCGTAGACAACGCCCATGATCGGGTACACCGAGCGCGCGACCCGCTGCAGTGGCTCACGCAACAGGATTGAGTGTTCCTCGACACCGGCACCCAGCTCCGGATACATGTTCTGGATCGCGCCGATCCAGACGCCCATCATCCCGGTACGCAGGTCGCCGAAGTACTTCCAGGTCAGCGACTCCGGCCCCAGCGGAGATGCCGAGGTCGTCTCGTTGTGCGGTTCGACCGGCCGGCGTGTAGCGGACGCGCGCGGCCGTTTGGAGGGGATCGACGTCACTGTCATCACGGCCTCCCGGTGCTGATGGGCGATGATCAGATCACGATAATGATGACAACGCACGTTGTCTACGATTTCGGGGCGCGTCGCGCTGCACTGTTATCGAGTGTCGATACGGTCGTCGCAACCGCGTGATCAGGTGGTTCACCGCCGATCGTGTCCGACGCCACCATCACGGTCGTTGCCGGTCTCTCCCGACACCACCTACCCTGAGCGTTGTGGAACTCGGGCCCCACCCGGCGTCCGGCGAGCCCGAGGAAACGGTGGCCACGCCGGATTCGCCTGACTCACGAGAGCGTCCGCCGGCGTCGATACGGCACGCGGCGGAATGGCTGCGCAGCACAAATCAAAGTCCAGGCGTGATTGCGCTGGTCCGGCGGGCTCGCAGACTCTTGCCCGGCGATCCCGATTTCGGCGACCCGCTCTCGACGGCGGGCCAGGGCGGACCGCGCGCCGCAGCCCGGGCCACCGGTCGGTTGCTCGGCGAACGCGGTGGCGCGTCGCGGGAGGTCGGCCTCGGCGCGCTGCAGGTGTGGCAGGCCGTGACCGAGGCAGTGTCCCGGCGGCCGGCAAACCAAGAGGTCACAATCGTTTTCACCGACCTGGTGGGTTTCTCGACCTGGTCGTTGCACGCCGGCGATGACGCCACGCTCAAGCTCTTGCGGCTAGTGGCTCGGGCGATCGAGGCGCCACTGCTGGACGCTGGCGGACACATCGTCAAGCGGATGGGCGACGGGACCATGGCGGTATTCGCCGACCCGTTTGTTGCGGTCGGCGCGGTCCTGGAGGCCAAGCGAGCGCTGAAATCGGTCGACGTCGACGGCTACAAGCCGCGAATGCGGGTGGGGATCCACACTGGTCGACCGCAGCGGCTGGCCGCCGATTGGCTCGGCGTCGACGTCAACGTCGCTGCCCGGGTGATGGAGCGGGCAACCCGGGGCGGCGTGATGGTGTCGGGGACCACATTGGACCTGCTCGGCCCGAACGACTTGGTCACACTGGGCGTCGCCGCCAAGCGCGTGCATTGGTCGGTCTTCGCGAGCAAACCCGCTGGTCTACCGCCTGATTTAGCTATCTACCGGCTCAAGCCGTCCCGGGACAATGTCAGCGACTTATCAGGTTTAGATAGCGCGGACGACAAGAGTCCGCAGGCATAGTAGATGGCGATGATAGTGCAGATGTTGTCGCGGCTTTCGCGTGTGCGGATCACGCTGGGCTACGCGGCCGTGCTGATCGCTGTGAGCGCGGCGCTCGTGGACCTCGGTCCACGCGCGCGTGCGCACGTCATCGCACAGGCCAGCACCAATCTGCATAACCTCGCCCACGGGCACCTGGCCACCCTGCTGGGCAGCGCGTTCATCACCGATGCCGGTCCGATGTACTTCTGGTTGCCGTGCCTGGTGTGCCTGCTCGCCCTGGCTGAACTGATTTGGCGGAGCGGGCGACTGGCCATCGTGTTCGTCACCGGCCATATCGGAGCGACACTGCTGGTGGCCATCGGCCTCACCGCGGCCATCGAATTCGGCTGGCTGCCGCTGTCGGTTTCGCGCGCGAGCGATGTCGGGGTGAGCTACGGCGCGGTGGCGGTGCTGGGTGCGTTGACCGCAGCGATACCCAAACGCTGGCGACCGGCCTGGATCGGCTGGTGGCTGCCGGTCGGTATTGCCGGGGCCGCACTGGGCGACGATTTCACCGATGTCGGGCACGCCGTCGCGTTGGTGCTGGGCATGCTGGTCTCGCTCCGCCTGGGCGGCCCGGCCCGCTGGACACGAGTCCGGTGCGCGCTGCTGGCGGTATCCGCGGCGTTCGGCTTTTTGCTATTGGCGCACGGCGCTTCGTCGATGTGGGGTGCAGCGGCCGTGGGCGCGGTGGGCGCCGTCGCAGCCGAGTTGATCACGCGTTCACGGACCGAGCGGCGACGGCTGGAACCGGCCGACCTGGCGCCGGAGCCGGCACTGAACAGCTGATCGACCCGCTAAGGCACGGTCCTCGAATACAGCCAGCTGTTCCACAACCCCGTCAACGAGTCGTCGTAGTAGCCGGCGGCCAGGCCGGTGAAATCGTCGGTGGTGGCATTGCCGTGGCGGTAGCGCGTCGTCCAATCTTTCAGTAGCGCAAAGAACTTCTCATCGCTGACTCGTCGGCGCAGTGCGTGCAGGGTCAACGCGCCGCGCTTGTACACCCGGTCGTCGAACATGTCTCGCGGCCCCGGGTCGGTCAATAGCAGATCCTGCGGCGAGTCGCGCAACTTCTCGTGATAGCGGCTGGCGAGCTCGTCGGCGCTGGGCCCGCCGCTGTGCTCCGACCACAGCCACTCGGCGTAACACGCGAATCCCTCGTGCAGCCAGATGTCGTGCCACTGCCGCACGGTGACCGAATTTCCGAACCACTGGTGGGCAAGCTCATGGGCGATGAGCCGCTCACTGGCCCGGCTGCCGTCGCAATGATTGGCTCCGAATATCGAAATCCCTTGAGCCTCAAGGGGTATTTCGAGATCATCGTCGGTCACGACGACGGTGTAGCCGTTCGCCAGCGGATACGGACCGAACAGCTCGACGAACAGCTCCATCATTTCGGGTTGGCGGGCGAAGTCATGGTAGAAGTTGCGGCGCAGCCGTTCGGGCAACGTGGCCCGCATCGACACCGGCGTTTTACCCTGCCGCATCAGCTCGTACATCCCTATCTGCAGGGTGACGAGGTAGGTCGAGGTCGGCTCGAGTTGTTCGTAGGTCCACTCGGTCTGCGCGGCCCGCACCCGCCGCGACGCCAGCCTGCCGTTGGCGACCACGCGGTAGGGGTTATCGGCGCTGACCTGGATGCGGTAGGAAGCTTTGGCGCTGGGGTGGTCGTCGCACGGATACCACGACGGTGCGCCGTTGGGTTGTCCGGCGACCAGCACACCGTTCGTCAATTCCTCGAAACCGACATCGCCCCATAACGATCGCACTGGGCGCGGCGTCCCGTGGTAGTGCACGACGATCGACATCTCGGCCCCAGTGGCCAATTTTGTAGCCAGGCGAATGCACAATTTGTTTTCGCGGCACGCGAAGTGGGCGACCCGTCGGCCGTTCACCGACACCTTCGACACGGCCAAAGCATCGGAGAGATCGAGGGTGAATTCCTCCAACTCAGTAAGGGTCACCGCGGCGATCGTCACCGATCCCGAAAGCCGGTTGATCGCAACCTTGTATTCCAGTGCCAGTTCGTAGTGTGAGACCCGATAGCCGAAGTTGCCGCTCTTCGGTAGATACGGGTCGATCACCGTCTGCCCGGCGCTGGGCGCGAGCTTCTTGACAACACGTTTCACGCGGCGGCCTTCTTGCCGGACTTCTCCGGTGGTGTATCCCATGGCCTGATCGGGTTACCTTGCCAGCGTGTCGATCTCGGCACTTCGTCGCCGCGCACCACCAGCGACGCCGGACCCACGGTCACACCCGCACCGAGCCGGGCCGACGGCAGTGCGACGCCGTGCGGGCCCAGCGTCGCGCCCTGCTCCAGCACGACAGCGTCCATCCGCATGATCCGGTCGTGAAAAAGGTGTGTCTGCACAACGCAACCGCGGTTGACGGTGCTGCCCCGACCGAGCGTGACGAGATCGGCCTCTGGCAGCCAATAGGTTTCGCACCAGGCGCCGCGGCCGACCTTGGCGCCCAGTGCGCGCAGCCACATGTTCATCACGGGTGTGCCGCTGGCCGCGCGGGCGAACCACGGCGCCGCCACGGTTTCCACGAATGTGTCCGCGAGTTCGTTGCGCCACACGAACGACGACCACAGCGGGAATTCACCCGCCCGAATCCGGCCCACCAGAAGCCATTTCGCAGCCACCGCGACGCCGGCGGCCACGCCGCCCGCGGCCAGTAGCACCAGCCCGCCGCACAGCGCGGCACTCCAGATGCCGAAGATCCGGACCAGCGCCTGCAGTGTGCCCAGCACCGCCAGTCCGATCGCGGTGGTCACCATCACCGGAAGCACCCGAAACGCCTCGACGACCGACCGCATCGCCTTCAACCGCCATGGTGGTTCGTAGGTGCGGGCGGTGTCGGCTTCGGCGGGACGCCGGCGCAGCCGCATGGGCGGGCTGCCCAGCCACGACGAACCGCGTTTGGCTTTCGGCGGCGCCGCCGACAACACCGCGACCAGTCCGTCGTCGGGGACCCGCCGGCCAGATTGGGTGATGCCGGAGTTGCCGAGAAACGCGCGCCTGCCGACCGTCGTCGTGGCCGCGTAGATCCAACCGCCGCCCAGTTCGTACGACGCGACCATGGTGTCGTCGGCCAGGAAAGCACCGTCCTCGATGACGGTGAACTTCGGAGTCAGCAATACCGTCGAAATCTCGGTGTCGTGGCCGACTTTGGCGCCGAGCAGCCGCAACCAGCCGGGTGTGGCCAGGCTGGCGTACAGCGGGAACAGGTAATTGCGCGCGCCGTCCATCAGCCGCTCGGTGGCCCACAGCTGCCAGCCGCTGCGGCTGCGTACCGGGTGGTACCCCTCGCGCAGCCCGATCGACAGCAGCCGGACCGCCACGATCGTCATCGCCGCGTAGGCCGCCAGTGCGGCCAGCTGTCGCGACCGGCGTCCACAGCAGCGCGGGCAGCACTGCCTGCGACAGCCGGTGACTGTGCTGGACAGCCACGCCGATCACCGCGAGCCCGGCTGCCAGCGCGGTCAGCGGCATCGCCGCCAGCAGCACCGACGTCAGCGCGTAGACCGCGACCCAGTGGCTTCTGCGCGCCGGCCGTTCGTCTGGCCAGGGGTGTTTCACCCGGCCGGACTTCACCGCCGGCGAACCTTTCCAGTACTGGCGGCTTTTCACCTTTCCGATGACGCCCGAGCCGGGTGCGACGTCGGCGTTCTTGCCGACCACGGCGCCGGGCAGCAACGTCGTGCGCGCGCCGATCGTCGCGTCGTTACCGATCGTGATCGCACCGACGTGAAAGTCATCGCCGTCGATCCAGTGCCCGCACAGATCCACCTCGGGTTCGACGGCGCTGCGGTGTCCGAGCGTCAGCAGACCGGTGACCGGCGGCACCGAGTGCAGGTCGACGCCCTTGCCGATATCGGCGCCCAGAGCGCGCGCGTAGTACACCAGCCACGGCGCGCCGGCCAGGTTCTCGGCGCCGCTGGCCTCGGCGAACCGCTCGGCCAGCCACACCCGCAGGTGCACCCATCCACCGCGACGGTAGGTGCCCGGCCGCACATTCGGCAGCAACAGCCGCGCGGCCAACACCGCGATCGTCATCCGGCCCACTGGCGTGACGAACACGACGAACGCCACTGCCACCAGCCACCAGTTCACCGCGACGGTCCACGGCACCAGGTGCAGAGCCCGGGCGATGTTGTTTCCCAGCGCCAGCCACGTCACCCACTGCAGCGCGGCCAGCGTCGCCAACGGCACCGACAGCACGATCTGAGCGAGTTGCGCCGACAGTGGAGTCGCTCGCACCGCCCGCTCGATCACCTCCGGCGGTGCCTCGAGCTCGTCGAGGAAGCCGGCCAGCGAACCCAGCCGCGGATGGTCGTACACATCCGCGACGGTGACCTGCGGATACCGGTCGCGCAACGCGGCAACGAGCTGTGCTGCGGCCAGCGAGCCGCCGCCGAGCGCGAAGAAGTCGGCCTCCGGGCCGGTTACGGTCGCGCCGAGCAAGTCCTGCCACAGTCCGGCCAGCCAACCCGCCGTACCGCTGAGCTCGAGCGTTCCCTCGGTGTCGGCGCCTCCCGGTGGTGGCCAGGGCAGCGCGTCGCGGTCGACCTTGCCCGACGTACGGGTGGGCAGCTCGTCGACCCGGACCAGGCGCGGCACCAACGCGGCGGGAAGCCGCTCGGCGAGCTGGGCGCGCGCGGCGACCATGTCGAACCCCGGGTCGGCGCTGGCGACGTAGCCGACCAGCATCGGGGTGCCGGCCGCCGTCCGGCGGACCGCCGCGGCGCCACCGCTGACTCCGGGAAGGTGGACCAGCGCGGCGTCGACCTCGCCCAGCTCGATGCGACGGCCCCCGACCTTGACCTGGTCGTCGGCGCGGCCGCAGAAGATCAGGCCTTCGGGTTCCAGCCGCACCAGATCGCCGCTGCGGTAGGCGCGCCGCCAGCCCAGCGTCGGCATCGACGCGTACTTCTCGGCGTCTTTGGCCTCGTCGAGGTAGCGGGCCAGGCCTACGCCACCGATCACCAGCTCACCCACGTCACCGTCGCCCACCGGCTGGCCGTCACCGTCGACGACGGCCAGGTCCCAGCCCGCCAGCGGCAGTCCGATCCGCACCGGGCCGACGCCGTCGAGCCTGGCCGCGCACGCGACCACGGTGGCCTCGGTGGGGCCGTAGGTGTTCCACACCTCGCGGCCTTCCACGGCGAGGCGGGTGGCCAGCTCCGGGGGACAGGCCTCGCCGCCGAAGATCAACAGCCGCACCGCCTCGAGCGCCTCGGCGGGCCAGAGCGCGGCCAGCGTCGGCACGGTCGACACCACCGTCACGTCGCGGCTGACCAGCCACGGACCGAGGTCCATGCCGCTGCGGACCAGCGACCGCGGGGCGGGGACCAGGCAGGCGCCGTGCCGCCAGGCCAGCCACATCTCCTCGCACGATGCGTCGAACGCCACCGACAACCCGGCCAGCACCCGATCGCCCGGCCCAATCGGGTTGTCCTGCAAGAACATCTGCGCCTCGGCGTCGACGAACGCGGCCGCGCTGCGGTGCGTCACGGCGACGCCTTTGGGCGTTCCGGTCGATCCCGAGGTGAAGATGATCCAGGCGTCGTCGCGGGGCAGTGGCGCACCGGCCCGCCAGCCCCGCGAGGAGCCCGGGCCGCGCGCCATGCCGGCTTCGCTGACGATCGCGACGACGTTGGCCTCGCCGAACACCAACTCGGCGCGTTCGTCGGGGTCGTCGGCATCGACGGGGACGTAGGCGGCGCCGACGGCCAGGGTCGCCAGGATCGCCTCGTAGAGCGAGAAGCTGCCCGACGGCATCCGGATGCCGATCCGGTCGCCGCGACCGATCCCGCGGGCGGCCAGCCAGGCGACGCTGGCTTCGATGTCACTGATCAGCTCGCTGTAGGTGAGCTGAACGGTGCCGTCGTCGATCGCGGCGGCTTCCGGGTAGCGCGCGGCGGTGTCGTAGAGGATGTCGATCAGCGTGCGCGGGTCCGCGGCGAGCGGCGAGCCCAGGTACTGGGCCGGGACCAGTTCGGGAGCTCGGGGCGTCGCCACCCGTACGAAAATACTCAAGGGTGGGCCGTTCGATGCCCGCCGCGCGCACGGCGGGTGAGAAATCTCCGCTGACGGCTTCCGATCGCCGCCAAGGCGACCACATATGATCGGCTCTTGCGCGTCACGCCGTGCCGCCAGCCCCGCAGATATTGCCTCAGCAAGGCTTATCCACCGAAAAGGAGAGTGTCGCCGCGTGGTTGACCAACCCGTCGACCTGTCGCCGGAGGCGTTGACCGCCGCGGTCGACGCAGCCCGGCAGGCCTTCGCGGCCGCGGCTGATCTCGACGCGCTGGCGCGTGCCAAGACCGAGCACCTCGGCGACCGCTCGCCGCTGGCGTTGGCGCGACAGTCGCTGGCCACCGTGCCCAAGGCTGAGCGGGCTGATACCGGCAAGCGAGTGAACACGTCGCGCGCCGATGTTCAACGGGACTACGACGAGCGACTGGCGGCGCTGCGCGCCGAGCGTGATGCCGCGGTGTTGATCGCCGAGCGAATCGACGTGACACTGCCCTCGACGCGGCAGCCGACCGGCGCGCGCCATCCGATCACGATCTTGGCCGAGCACATCGCCGACACGTTCATCGCGATGGGATGGGAACTTGCCGAGGGGCCCGAAGTCGAAGCCGAGCAATTCAACTTCGATGCGCTGAACTTCCCCGCCGACCACCCGGCCCGCAGCGAGCAGGACACCTTCTACATCGCGCCGGACGGTTCGCGCCATCTGCTACGCACCCACACCTCGCCGGTGCAGGTGCGCGCGCTGCTCGAGCGTAGGTTGCCGGTGTACGTGATCTCGATCGGTCGCACATTCCGCACGGACGAGCTCGACGCCACCCACACCCCGGTCTTCCACCAGATCGAGGGGCTGGCCGTGGATCGCGGCCTGTCGATGGCCCACCTGCGCGGCACCCTGGACGCGTTCGCCCGTGCCGAGTTCGGGCCGCAGGCGCGCACCAGGATTCGCCCGCACTTCTTCCCCTTCACCGAGCCGTCGGCCGAAGTCGACGTCTGGTTCGAGAACAAGAAGGGTGGCGCCGGCTGGGTGGAGTGGGGCGGCTGCGGAATGGTGAACCCGAACGTGTTGCGCGCCGTTGGCATTGACCCGCAAGAATATTCGGGCTTCGCGTTCGGCATGGGCCTGGAGCGCACGCTCCAATTCCGCAACGGTATTCCGGATATGCGCGACATGGTCGAAGGCGATGTCCGGTTCTCGTTGCCGTTCGGGGTGGGGGCCTGATGCGCGTTGCCTATAGCTGGCTGCGGGAAGTCGTCAGCGCCGGCGCTCCCGGCTGGGACGTAAAACCCGCCGACCTCGAGCAGGCGCTCATCCGCATCGGTCACGAGGTCGAAGAGGTCATCACCCTCGGCCCAGTCGATGGTCCACTGACGGTGGGACGTGTCGCGTCGATCGAAGAACTCACCGAGTTCAAGAAGCCGATCCGCGCCTGCACAGTCGATGTCGGCGAAGAAAAGCCGCGCGAGATCGTCTGCGGGGCAACCAACTTTGCTGTTGGCGATCTGGTGGTGGTGGCGCTGCCCGGCACCACGCTGCCTGGCGGGTTCAACATCACCGCACGCAAAACCTATGGCCACACCTCCGACGGGATGATCTGCTCGGCAGCCGAACTCGGTTTGGCCGCAGACCATTCCGGCATCCTGGTGTTGCCGCCGGAAACCGCCGCGCCCGGTGCCGGCGGCGCCCAGGTACTCGGACTCGACGACGTGATCTTCGACCTGGCCATCACCCCGGACCGGGGCTACTGCATGTCGGTGCGCGGGCTGGCCCGCGAGATCGCCTGCGCTTACGACCTTGACTTTGAAGATCCTGCTGCTGTCCCTGCGTTGCCGTGTGAGGGCGAGGCATGGCCGCTGACGGTGCAGCCCGAGACCGGTGTGCGCCGATTCGCGCTGCGCCCGGTCACCGGTATCGACCCAACTGCCGTGTCGCCGTGGTGGTTACAGCGCCGGCTGTTACTCAGCGGAATCAGGGCGATTTCACCCGCGGTCGACGCGACGAACTACGTGATGCTGGAACTCGGTCACCCGATGCATGCGCACGATCTCAACCGGATCACCGGCGGATTCGCAGTGCGGTTCGCCGCCGACGGCGAGACGGTCGAGACGCTCGATGACGTCGAGCGCCGGCTCAATGCGGCAGACGTGCTGATCGTCGACGATATCGCGACGGCGGCGATCGGCGGCGTGATGGGATCGGGCAGCACCGAGATGCGCGACGATTCCACCGATGTGCTGCTGGAGGCCGCGGTCTGGGATCCGGCAGCGGTGTCGCGGACCGCGCGACGGCTGCGTTTGCCCAGCGAAGCCGCCCGCCGCTACGAGCGGGAGGTTGATCCGGCCATTTCCGTTGCGGCGCTGGATCGCTGCGCCGCATTGCTGGCCGGCATCGCCGGCGGTGAGGTCTCGGCGAAGATCACCGACTGGCGGGGCGATCCACCTCAGGAGGACTGGTCGTTGCCTCCGATCCTGATCGCCGCCGACCTGCCGGACCGCGTGGCCGGAGTGCGCTACGCCCAGGGCACGACCACCCGGCGGTTGACCCAGGTCGGCGCCGCCGTCAGCGATGCCGGCGACAGCCTGACCGTCACGCCGCCGAGTTGGCGGCCCGATCTGTTGCAGCCGGCCGACTTGGTCGAGGAGGTGCTGCGGCTGGAGGGCCTCGATGTCATTCCGTCGGTGCTGCCGGCGGCGCCGGCCGGCCGCGGACTGTCGGCGACGCAGCGCCGTCGACGCGCCATCGGCAAGTCGTTAGCGCTGTCCGGCTACGTCGAGATCCTTCCGACGCCTTTCCTGCCCGCCGGTGTTTTCGACGCCTGGGGCCTGCCCGCCGACGACGCTCGGCGTACGACCACTCAGGTGCTCAACCCGCTGGAGGCCGATCGGCCGCATCTGGCCACGACGTTGCTGCCGGGGCTGCTTGAGGCGCTGGCGCGCAACGTCTCTCGCGGTATCGTCGATGTGGCGCTGTTCGCCGTGGCACAGGTGGTGCAGCCGACCGAGCAGACCAAGGGCGTCGAGCTGATCCCGGTGCACCGGCGCCCCACCGACGACGAGATCGCCGGACTGGACGCCTCGCTCCCGCGGCAACCCCAGCACGTCGCCGCGGTGTTGACCGGGCTGCGCGAGCCGCGCGGACCGTGGGGCGAAGGTCGGCGATCCGAGGCGGCCGATGCTTTCGAGGCAGTGCGAATCATTACTCGCGCCAGCGGAATTGACGTGACACTGCGGGCCGCTCAGCACCTGCCGTGGCACCCGGGCCGTTGCGCGGAAGTACTAGTCGGCGAGACCGTGGTCGGCCACGCCGGGGAGCTGCACCCGGCGGTGATCGAGCGTTCCGGCCTGCCCAAGGGCACCTGTGCTGTCGAGCTCAATCTCGACGCCATCCCCATCGTCGACGCGTTCCCGGCGCCCCGCGTGTCCCCGTTTCCTGCGGTATTCCAAGACGTCAGCCTTGTCGTGGACGCCGACGTCCCCGCGCAGACGGTGCAGGACGCCGTTCGCGACGGCGCGGGGGAGCTGTTGGAAGAAGTCCGGCTGTTCGACGTGTACACCGGTCCGCAGGTTGGCGAGAACCGCAAGTCGCTGACCTTCGCGCTGCGGTTCCGCGCGGCCGACCGCACCCTGACCGAAGACGAGGCCAGCGAGGCTCGCGATGCGGCGGTGCGACGCGCAGCCGAGCAGGTCGGCGCGGTACTACGCGGCTGAGTCGGCTGCTCGAGCGTCGAGTTGTTGGGTCAATTCGCCACGAAACGGGCGAACAAGTCGACGTTCGGCCACCGAGAATGAGTTTGCATTGGTGTGCATAGTCATGCAACGATGGACATCATGAGCCAGGTCATACGGGTGGCGATCGCCGGCGCCAGCGGCTACGCGGGCGGCGAGATCCTGCGGCTCCTGCTCGGACATCCGGCCTACCACGACGGACGACTGACGATCGGCGCGCTGACCGCCGCCGCCAGCGCGGGCACCCCACTGGCCGAGCACCACCCACATCTGGTGCCGTTGGCGCAGCGGGTGCTCGAGCCCACCGAGCTTGACGTGCTGGGTGGCCATGACGTTGTTTTTCTGGCCCTTCCGCACGGACATTCGGCGGCGTTGGCGCAACAACTCGACCCGCAAACGTTGGTGGTGGACTGCGGCGCGGATTTCCGGCTGAGCGACGCCGGCGCGTGGGAGCGCTTCTACGGCTCCCCACACGCGGGCAGCTGGCCGTACGGGTTGCCCGAGCTACCCGGCAATCGGGAGGCGTTGCGCGATGCCCGGCGCGTCGCCGTACCGGGCTGCTATCCGACCGCCGCGGTGTTGGCGCTGTTTCCCGCTGTGGCGGCCGATCTCATCGATCCTGCCGTCACCGTCGTCGCGGTCAGCGGCACCTCGGGTGCCGGTCGCGCCGCGAAAGCCGATCTGCTCGGATCGGAGGTCATTGGTTCGGCGAGGGCTTACAACATCGCCGGCGCCCACCGGCACACTCCGGAAATCATTCAGGGACTCAGCCAGGTCACCGGTCGCGACGTCACGGTGTCGTTCACGCCCGTGCTCATCCCGACCTCACGCGGCATTCTGGCGACCTGCACCGCACGGACCACGTCACCGCTGTCGCAGCTGCGGGCTGCCTACGAAAAGGCCTATCACGACGAGCCTTTCGTGCATCTGTTGCCCGACGGACAGTTGCCCCGCACCGGTGCGGTAATCGGCAGCAATGCCGCTCACATCGCGGTCGCCGTCGACGAGGAGGCGGCCACTTTCGTCGCGATCGCAGCGATCGACAACCTGGTCAAGGGCACCGGCGGCGCCGCCGTGCAGTCGATGAACCTGGCCCTGGGTTGGCCGGAGGCCGAAGGTCTTTCGGTGGTCGGGGTGGCACCGTGACTCGCACAGATCTCGCTCCGCTGGTGCGCGCACAAGGCATCACCGCTCCGGCCGGTTTTCGTGCTGCCGGCATCGCGGCCGGCATCAAAGCATCGGGTGCACGCGATCTCGCGCTGGTGTTCAACGAAGGACCCGACCACACCGCCGCCGGAGTCTTCACCCGCAACAAGGTCAAAGCGGCGCCGGTGTTGTGGACCCAACAGGTGCTGGCCGACGGCCAGTTGCGCGCGGTGGTCCTCAATTCCGGTGGCGCCAATGCCTGTACCGGGCCCGGCGGTTTCCAGGACACCCATGCCACCGCCGAGGGCCTGGCCGCCGCGTTGTCGGAGTGGGGCACCGAGACCGGCGCGATCGACGTCGCGGTGTGTTCCACCGGCTTGATCGGTGACCGGTTACCGATGGACAAGATGCTCGCCGGCGTCGTGAATCTGGTGCACGAGATGGCCGGCGGCATCTCCGGCGGCGAAGAGGCCGCCCGGGCCATCATGACCACCGACACGGTGCCCAAACAGGTTGCGCTGCACCATCCGGGCAATTGGACGGTCGGCGGCATGGCCAAGGGCGCCGGGATGCTGGCGCCGTCGCTGGCCACCATGCTGTGCGTTCTCACCACCGATGCCGTCGCCGATGCATCCGCGCTCGAGCAGGCGCTGCGGCGCGCCATCGCGCTGACGTTCGACCGGCTCGACATCGACGGCAGCTGCTCGACCAACGACACCGTTCTGCTATTAGCCTCAGGCGCAAGCGAAATCGCGCCCAGTCAAGCCGACCTCGACGACGCCGTGCTGCGCGTCTGCGACGATCTGTGCGTCCAATTGCAAGCCGACGCAGAAGGTGTCACCAAGCGCGTCACCATCAGCGTCACCGGTGCGGCCAGCGAAGACGACGCCGTCACCGCGGCCCGGGTGATCGCGCGGGACAGCCTGGTGAAGACCGCGCTGTTCGGCTCCGACCCGAACTGGGGCAGGGTGCTGGCCGCCGTCGGCATGGCGCCGGTAGAGCTCGACCCCGACCGGATCACCGTGTCGTTCAACGGCTCAGCGGTCTGCGTCGACGGCGTCGGCACGCCGGGGGCCCGCGAGGTGGACCTGTCGGCCACCGACATCGAGGTTGCCGTCGACCTGGGGGTCGGTTCCGCACACGCCGCGATCCGGACCACTGACCTGTCGCACGCCTACGTTGAAGAGAATTCGGCGTACAGCTCATGATCTCAACCGAGGTCAAAGCGCAGGTGCTGGCTGAGGCGCTGCCCTGGCTGACCCAGTTGCACGGCAAGATCGTGGTGGTGAAATACGGCGGCAACGCCATGACCAACGACACGCTGCGGCGTGAGTTCGCCGCCGACATGGCTTTCCTGCGTAACTGCGGCATTCACCCGGTCGTAGTGCACGGCGGGGGCCCGCAAATCAGCGCCATGCTCAAGAGGCTCGGCATTGCCGGCGACTTCAGGGGCGGATTCCGGGTCACCACACCCGAAGTGCTCGACGTTGCGCGAATGGTGTTGTTCGGTCAGGTCGGCCGTGAGCTGGTCAACCTGATCAACGTGCACGGCCCGTACGCGGTCGGCGTCACCGGCGAAGACGCGAATCTATTCACCGCGGTCCGGCGCAGTGTCAGCGTCGACGGTATCGACACCGACATCGGCCTGGTGGGCAACGTCGCTGCGGTGAACCCTGCGGTGGTGCTGGATTTGATTGCCGCCAACCGGATTCCGGTGGTGTCGACACTGGCACCCGACATCGACGGCGTGGTCCACAACATCAACGCCGACACCGCAGCGGGCGCACTGGCCGAGGCGCTGGAAGCGGAGAAGCTGCTGATGCTCACCGACGTCGAAGGTCTTTACACCAGGTGGCCGGACCGGGATTCGTTGGCCAGCGAAATCGACACCGCCGCTTTGGCGCAATTGCTACCGACGCTGGAGACCGGCATGATCCCGAAAGTCGAGGCCTGCCTTCGGGCGGTGACCGCCGGCGTGCCCAGCGCACATGTCATCGACGGCCGCGTCGAGCATTGCGTGCTGGTCGAGCTGCTCACCGATCAAGGCTCCGGCACGAAGGTGGTAAGCGCATGACGCAGACTGACACCATCCAGCAGCGGTGGTCCGCGGTGATGATGAACAACTACGGTGTCCCGCCGGTGGCGTTGGCCAGTGGCCACGGCGTCGTGGTCACCGACGTGGACGGCAGGTCCTACCTGGATCTGCTTGGCGGTATCGCCGTCAACGTGCTGGGGCATGGGCACCCCGCTGTGCTCGACGCCGTCACGCAACAGTTGTCGACGCTGGGACACACCTCCAACTTGTATGCCACCGAACCCGGCATCGCGCTGGCCGAGGCGTTGGTGGCCCTCCTCGGCACCGATGCCGAGGCGCGCGCGTTGTTCTGCAACTCCGGCACAGAGGCCAACGAGGCGGCCTTCAAACTCTCCCGTCTCACCGGCCGGACCAAACTCGTTGCCGCGCAAGGTGGTTTCCATGGCCGGACGATGGGCGCACTGGCGCTGACCGGGCAGCCGTCCAAGCAGGCGCCGTTCGCACCGCTGCCCGGCGACGTGAGCCACGTGCCGTACGGCGACGTCGACGCCCTGGCGGCTGCGGTCGGTGACGATACCGCCGCGGTGTTCCTGGAGCCGATCATGGGGGAGAGCGGCGTCGTCGTGCCGCCCGACGGCTACCTGGCGGCCGCCCGCGACATCACCGCCCGCCATGGTGCGCTGCTGGTCCTGGATGAAGTCCAGACCGGAATGGGCCGCACCGGAACATTTTTCGCGCACCAGCACGACGGCATCACCCCCGACGTGGTGACGCTGGCCAAGGGACTGGGTGGGGGCCTGCCGATAGGCGCGTGCCTGGCTATCGGTCCGGCGGCGCAACTGCTGACCCCCGGCCTGCACGGCAGCACCTTCGGCGGCAACCCGGTCTGCGCCGCCGCGGCGCTGGCGGTGCTGCGGGTACTGGCCGACGAAGATCTAACACGACGGGCCGGAGTGCTCGGAAAGACCTTGCACCACAGCATCGAATCGCTTCATCACCCGTCGATCGACCACGTGCGGGGCCGCGGGTTGCTGTGCGGGATCGCACTCACCTCTCCCACCGCGAAAGAGGTCGAAGCGGCCGCCCGCGCAGCCGGGTTCCTGGTCAATGCCGCCGCACCTGACGTTGTCCGCCTGGCGCCGGCGTTGATCATCACGGAGCATCAGCTCGACACATTCGTCACCGCGTTGCCCGGCATCCTCGACACCGCGCAGGGGGCGCAATGATCCGTCACTTCCTGCGCGACGACGACCTGAAGCCCGATGAACAGGCCGAGGTGCTGGCGCTGGCCGCCGACTTGAAGAAGAACCCATTCAGCCACCGGCCGCTGGACGGCCCCCGGGGCGTCGCGGTGATCTTCGACAAGAACTCCACCCGCACCCGGTTCTCTTTCGAAGTCGGCATCGCCCAACTCGGCGGGCACGCAGTGGTGGTCGACGGCCGCAGCACCCAACTCGGCCGCGAGGAGACGCTGCAGGACACCGCGAAAGTGCTGTCCCGCTACGTCGATGCCATCGTCTGGCGCACCTACGGGCAAGCTCGTCTGAGCGCGATGGCCGACACCGCTACCGTGCCGATCGTCAACGCGCTCTCCGACCAGTTCCACCCGTGCCAGGTGCTGGCCGACCTGCAGACCATCGCCGAACGCAAGGGAACACTGCGCGGTCTGCGGATGTCCTTCTTCGGTGACGGCGCCAACAACATGGCGCATTCACTGATGCTCGGCGGCGTCACCGCCGGCATCCACGTGACGGTCGCGGCCCCGGCCGGGTTTGCACCCGACCCGTCGGTGATCGCCGCCGCCGAGCGCCGCGCCGCGGACACCGGTGCATCGGTGACCATCACCGCCGATCCAGTCGCCGCGGCGTCTGGCGCCGATGTGTTGGCGACCGACACCTGGACATCGATGGGCCAGGAAGACGACGGGCTCGATCGAGTACGGCCGTTCCGGCCGTTCCAGGTCAACGGCGATCTGCTGGCCAAGGCAGACACGGAAGCCGTTGTCCTGCATTGTCTTCCGGCTCACCGCGGCCACGAAATCACCGACGAGGTGATCGACGGGCCGCACAGCGCGGTATGGGACGAGGCCGAGAATCGGCTGCACGCGCAAAAGGCGCTGCTGGTGTGGCTCTTGGAGCGATCCACATGACGCGCGGCGGCTCGAAGACCACGCCCGAGATCACCCGCGTCGGACGGCAAGCGCGCATCGTGGCGATCCTGTCGTCGGCTGAGGTACGCAGCCAGAGCGAGCTGGCCGCGTTGCTCGCCGCCGACGGTGTCGAGGTCACCCAGGCCACGCTGTCGCGGGACCTGGAAGAACTCGGGGCGGTGAAGTTGCGCGGGGCTGACGGCGGCGTCGGCGTCTACGTCGTCCCGGAGGACGGCAGTCCTCTGCGTGGGGTATCCGGTGGCACCGCGCGACTGTCGAGGCTGTTGAGCGAGGTGCTGGTTTCCACCGATGCCAGCGGAAACCTCGCCGTGCTGCGCACCCCGCCCGGTGCGGCCGACTATCTCGCCAGTGCCATCGACCGGGCCGCACTGCCCTACGTGGTCGGCACCATCGCAGGGGATGACACGATCTTCGTAGCAGCCCGCGAGCCGATGACCGGCGCAGAACTTGCGACCCTCATCAAAGACCTCACATAACCGCACAACCTAAGGAGATCAGTCCATGTCCGAGCGCGTCATCTTGGCGTATTCCGGCGGTTTGGATACCTCGGTGGCGATCAGCTGGATCGGCAAGGAGACCGGCCGTGAGGTTGTGGCGGTCGCGATCGACCTGGGCCAAGGCGGAGAGGACATGGACGTGGTGCGCCAGCGGGCGCTGGACTGCGGCGCCGTCGAAGCCGTGGTCGTCGACGCCCGCGACGAATTCGCCGACGGCTACTGCCTGCCCACTATCTTGTCCAACGCCCTCTACATGGATCGCTACCCGCTGGTGTCGGCGATCAGCCGGCCGCTCATCGCCAAGCATCTCGTCGCGGCGGCTCGCGAGCACGGCGGCAGCATTGTCGCGCACGGGTGCACCGGTAAGGGTAACGACCAGGTCCGCTTCGAAGTCGGATTCGCCTCGCTGGCACCGGATCTGGAGGTGCTCGCGCCTGTCCGCGACTACGCGTGGACGCGCGAGAAGGCCATCGCCTTCGCCGAGGAGAACGCCATTCCGATCAACGTCACCAAACGCTCCCCGTTCTCCATCGACCAGAACGTGTGGGGCCGCGCGGTGGAAACCGGCTTCCTGGAACACCTCTGGAACGCGCCCACCAAGGACGTCTACGACTACACCGAAGACCCCACCGTCAATTGGAACACCCCCGACGAAGTGATCGTCGGCTTCGAGCGTGGCGTACCGGTCACGATCGACGGCAACTCGGTGTCGGTGCTGCAGGCGATCGAAGAGCTCAACCGGCGGGCGGGCGCACAGGGCGTCGGGCGCCTCGATGTCGTCGAGGACCGGCTGGTGGGCATCAAGAGCCGCGAAATCTACGAGGCGCCAGGCGCGATGGTGCTCATCACCGCACACACCGAACTCGAGCACGTCACCCTGGAGCGTGAGCTGGGCCGGTTCAAGCGCCAAACCGACCAGCGTTGGGCCGAGCTGGTGTACGACGGGCTGTGGTACTCGCCGCTGAAGACCGCCTTGGAGAGCTTCGTCGCCAAGACCCAGGAGCACGTCACCGGCGAGGTCCGAATGGTGTTGCACGGCGGACATATTGCCGTCAACGGCCGGCGCAGCGCCGAGTCGCTGTACGACTTCAACCTGGCCACCTATGACGAGGGCGACACGTTCGATCAGTCGATGGCGAGGGGCTTCGTCTACGTGCACGGGCTGTCGTCCAAGCTGGCCGCCCGCCGGGACCTGGCCACCGACGAAACGTGAGCACCAACGAGGGATCGCTGTGGGGCGGGCGGTTCGCCGACGGCCCGTCTGATGCGCTGGCCGCGCTGAGCAGATCCACCCACTTCGATTGGGTGCTGGCGCCTTACGACGTCACCGCGTCCAAGGCCCACGCTCAGGTCCTTTTCAACGCCGGACTGCTGACCGACGATCAGCGCGACGGACTGCTGGCCGGTCTGGACAGTTTGGCCGAGGACCTCGCCGACGGGAGTTTCGGACCGTTGGTCACCGACGAGGACGTGCACGCCGCGTTGGAGCGGGGTCTGATGGACCGGGTCGGGCCTGACCTGGGTGGTCGGCTGCGCGCCGGCCGCTCACGAAACGACCAGGTGGCCACGCTGTTCCGGATGTGGCTGCGCGACGCGCTGCGGCGCGTGGCCGCGGGCGCGCTGGATCTTGTCGGTGCGCTGGCCGGCCAGGCTGCGGCTCATCCGAGCGCCATCATGCCGGGAAAGACGCACATGCAGTCCGCTCAGCCGATCCTGCTGGCCCACCATTTACTCGCGCACGCCCATCCGCTGCTGCGCGACGTCGACCGCATTGTCGATCTCGACGCGCGCACGGCATTGTCGCCGTACGGTTCTGGGGCACTGGCCGGCTCGTCGCTGGGACTGGACCCGGATGCGATCGCCGAGCAACTCGGTTTCACGGCAGCCGCCGAAAACTCCATCGACGCAACGGCGTCCAGGGATTTCGCCGCAGAGGCGGCGTTCGTCTTCGCGATGATCGGCGTAGACATGTCCCGACTCGCCGAGGACATCATCATCTGGAGCTCAACCGAATTCGGCTACGTCACCTTGCACGACTCGTGGTCGACCGGCAGCTCGATCATGCCGCAGAAGAAGAACCCCGACATCGCCGAGCTGGCTCGCGGCAAGTCCGGCCGGCTGATCGGAAACCTGGCCGGGCTGCTCGCCACACTCAAGGCCCAGCCGCTGGCCTACAACCGGGACCTGCAGGAGGACAAGGAACCGGTCTTCGACTCGGTGGGTCAGCTGGAGCTGCTGCTGCCGGCGATGGCCGGCCTGGTGAGCAGTTTGACATTCAACGTCGAGCGGATGGCAGCACTGGCTCCGGCCGGCTACACGCTCGCCACCGATATCGCCGAATGGCTGGTGCGCCAGGGTGTTCCGTTTCGTGACGCCCATGAGGCCGCCGGCGCCGCCGTCCAGGTGGCCGAGAAGCTCGGCGTTGGGCTCGAGGAGCTGACCGACGATCAGTTGGAGGCCATCAGCGCCAACCTGACCCCTCTGGTGCGGGAAGTCCTCACCATCGAAGGGTCGGTGTCTTCACGCGACGCGCGTGGCGGCACCGCACCCACTCAGGTTGCCCGGCAACTCGATTCGGTCCGGACCTCCGCGGCGCGGCTTCGAGAGCAACTGAGCCGCTAGCCGACTACTCGACCTTCTGCGCGGGCACCGACGGGACCCGCGGAATTTCGCCGGCCGGCAAGGGGCCGCAGAAGTAGTTCCCCTGCACGACGTCGAAACCGAATCTCCTGAGCCACTGCACTGTTTCGTCGTTCTCGACGCCTTCGGCGATCTACTCACTCAAGGATTTCGGAAACTTCCATCCACCGATTCTCCAGCTCGGTAACGCCGCCTTCAAGGTCGCGCAATTGCGCGGTGAGGCGGGCGATGCCGAGGTGGTCGGATTGATCATGGTCGGCCAGTTCACGGTGCTTGGCCGCGATCTGGTCGGCCAGCCGGGCCAGCCTGCGATCGATGGCACCGAGCTCTTTCTCGGCGGCGCGCAGTTCGGCCCCGGAGATCTGCGCCGACTCCGGAGAACTGGCGGCAGCCGGTACGGCACGCTCTGCCGCCTCGGACGCAAGTCGTAAGTATTCGTCGATGCCACCGGGCAGGTGTCGTAGCCGGCCGTTCAGAATTGCGTACTGCTGATCCGTAACGCGCTCCAAGAGATAGCGGTCATGAGAGACAACGATCAACGTGCCCGGCCACGAGTCGAGCAGGTCCTCGGTGGCGGCCAGCATGTCGGTGTCCACGTCATTGGTCGGCTCGTCGAGCAGCAGCACATTCGGTTCGGCCAACACCGTCAACATCAGTTGCAGTCGCCGCCGTTGCCCACCCGACAGCTCGCTGACCCGCGCCGAGAGCTGACCACCCGCGAACCCCAGACGCTCCAGCAATTGGGTGGGTGTGACGTCGCGGCCGTCGACGTGGTAGTCGCTGCGCAGCCGACCCAGTACATCGGCGACTCGTTCACCGGCCAGCGGAACCAGCTCATCACCCCGTTGGTCGAGCATCCCCAACCGAACCGTTTTGCCGCGCTTGACTTTTCCGCTGTCCGGCCGGACGGCGCCGGTGATCAGCCCCAACAAGGTCGACTTGCCGGCCCCGTTGGCGCCGACGATGCCGGTGCGTTCGCCCGGCCCGATCCGCCATTCGACGTCGCGCAGCACGGGCCGGCCTTCGAACGAGACGGACACATCGATCAAATCGACGACATTCTTGCCGAGCCGCGCGGTGGCGAGTTTGGCGAGCTCGACGGTATTGCGAAGCGGTGGTACGTCTGCGATCAACTGGTTGGCCGCATCGATACGGAATTTCGGTTTCGACGTACGGGCCGGGGGACCGCGGCGCAGCCACGCCAGCTCTTTGCGCATCAGGTTCTGCCGCTTGGCCTCGGCAACGGCGGACATCCGATCGCGCTCGACTCGCTGCAACACGTAGGCGGCGTAGCCGCCCTCGAACGGCTCCACGATTCCGTCGTGCACCTCCCACGTCGCGGTTGCCACCTCGTCGAGGAACCAGCGGTCGTGGGTTACCAACAGCAGCCCGCCGGTGTTGCGGGCCCAACGCTGGCGCAGGTGGGCAGCCAGCCAGGTGATGCCCTCGATATCGAGATGGTTGGTCGGCTCGTCGAGGGCGATGACGTCCCATTCGCCGACCAGCAGCGCCGCCAGCTGGACTCGGCGCCGCTGACCACCGCTGAGCGTGCCGATCTTCGCGTTCCACCCGATGTCGGATACCAGGCCGCTGACGACGTCGCGGATCCGCGGATCGCCGGCCCATTCGTGATCGGCCCGGTCACCGACCAGCGTCCACCCCACCGTGCTCTCCGCATCGAGGATGTCGGCCTGACTCAGCGCCCCGACGCGCAGTCCACCGCGCCGCGTGACCCGTCCGGCATCCGGGCGCACCTGACCCGTGAGCAAATCCAGCAAACTGGATTTTCCGTCGCCGTTTCGCCCCACGATGCCGATGCGATCGCCGTCGCTGATTCCGACCGTCACTGATTCGAACACAACCTGAGTCGAGTATTCGAGGTGCACGGCCTCGGCGCCCAGCAGGTGTGCCACCGGCCCGACCCTAGACGCATATCACGCGAGAGGTGGTCGGCGAGGCGGAGCGACTAGGCTGGTCGAACGGACCGGCACCGTGACCAAAGCAACGAGCTCACCCCCTGTGATGTGCCATGATGTGCACGCTGTCAGGCCCGCACGCAGCACACGGTGGTCTTTGTTCGAGGGGAGCGGCGGCATGGATCTGAGCTTTTCAGCGGTCACCCGACCGGTTGAGCGCCTGATGGCGACCGCACAGAACGGCCTGGAAGTCCTGCGACTCGGTGGGCTGGAAACCGGCAACTCTCCGTCGCCGTCACAGACCGTCGAGAGCACGCCGATGTACAAGCTCCGGCGCTATTTCCCGCCGGACAGCCGACCCGGGCATCCGCAGGCGGGCGAGCCGGTGCTGCTGGTGCATCCGATGATGATGTCGGCAAACATGTGGGACGTCACGCGCGATGAGGGCGCGGTCGGCATCCTGCATGCCGCCGGGCTGGATCCCTGGGTGATCGACTTCGGCTCACCCGACGAGGTCGAAGGCGGGATGCGCCGGAATCTGGCCGACCACATCGTCGCGCTGAGCGAAGCGCTTGACGCCATGGCCGACATCACCGGGCGCGACGTACACCTGGCCGGCTATTCGCAGGGCGGGATGTTCTGCTACCAGGCGGCGGCCTACCGGCGCTCGAAGAGCATCGCCAGCATCGTCACGTTCGGCTCACCGGTAGACACGCTGGCAGCGCTACCGATGGGGCTTCCGCCGAACATAGCCCCCGGCGTCGCCACGTTCATGGCGGACCACGTCTTCAATCGGTTGGACATTCCAGGTTGGTTGGCGCGCACCGGCTTTCAGATGCTTGACCCGCTCAAGACCGCCAAAGCGCGGATCGATTTCGTGCGTCAGCTCCACGACCGCGAGGCCCTGCTGCCCAGGGAAGCCCAGCGCAGATTCCTGGAGTCGGAAGGCTGGATCGCCTGGTCTGGACCGGCGATCTCCGAGCTGCTCAAGCAGTTCGTCGCGCACAACCGGATGATGACCGGTGGTTTCGCCATCAACGGCCAACTCGTAACGCTGACCGACATCACATGTCCCATCTTGGCTTTCGTGGGCGAGGTTGACGACATCGGTCAGCCGGCCGCGGTGCGCGGTATCCGGCGGGCAGCGCCCAACGCCGAGGTCTACGAATACCTGATCCGGACCGGCCATTTCGGCTTGGTTGTCGGATCCAAAGCGGCACAGGAGTCTTGGCCGACGGTCGCCGATTGGGTGCTGTGGATCTCCGGAGACGGTGACAAGCCCACGGACATCTTCCCGATGGCCGACCAGCCGGAGGAGCCTACCGATCGCGGTGTCGCGCTCAGTTCCCGGCTGATGCACGGCCTCGGCGAGGCCTCCGAGGTGGCACTGACATTCGCCCGCGGAGCGGCCGACGCCGTATTCGCGGCGAACAAATCCGTGCGCACGCTGGCCGTCGAGACCGTTCGCACGCTGCCCCGACTGGTTCGCCTGGGCCAGATCAACGACCACACCCGGATCTCGTTGGGCCGCATCATCGGCGAGCAGGCGCACGATGCGCCCAACGGCGAGTTCCTGCTCTTCGACGGGCGCGTGCACACCTACGAAGCGGTGAACCGGCGCATCGACAACGTGGTGCGCGGCCTGATCGCGGTCGGAGTGCGCCAAGGCGAACACGTCGGGGTGCTGATGGAGACCCGGCCGAGCGCGCTCGTCGCCATCGCCGCACTGTCGCGGTTGGGTGCGGTCGCGGTCCTGTTGAAGCCCGATATCGACCTGGCTGCGTCGGTCCGGCTCGGGGGCGTGAGCGAAATCATCACCGACCCCACCCATCTCGAGACCGCGCTGCAATTGCCCGAGCAGATCCTGGTTCTCGGTGGTGGTGAGTCGCGCGATCTGCACCTGGGCGATGACGCCAACGTCATCGACATGGAGCAGATCGACCCCGACGCCGTCGAGCTGCCGGCCTGGTACCGGCCGAACCCGGGGTACGCGCGCGATCTCGCGTTCGTCGGGTTCAGCACCGCGAGCGGTCAGCTCGTAGCCAAGCAGATCACCAACTACCGCTGGGCGTTGTCGGCCTTTGGTACCGCCTCGACCGCTGCGCTGGGACGCACCGACACCGTGTACTGCCTCACCCCGCTACACCACGAGTCGGCGTTGCTGGTCAGCCTCGGCGGGGCGGTAGTCGGCGGCACCCGTATCGCGTTGTCGCGCGGGCTGCAGCCCGACCGATTCGCTGCCGAGCTTCGTCAGTACGGCGTCACCGTCGTCTCCTACACCTGGGCGATGTTGCGCGACGTCATCGACGACCCCGGATTCGCCTTGCACGGCAACCATCCGGTGCGGTTGTTCATCGGCTCAGGTATGCCGACCGGTCTGTGGCAGCGAATCACCGACGTGTTCGCGCCCGCACACGTCGTCGAGTTCTTCGCGACCACCGACGGACATGCGGTGCTGGCCAACGTATCCGGCGCCAAGATCGGCAGCAAGGGCCGTCCGCTGCCGGGAGCGGGACAGGTCGAACTGGGCGCCTACGACGCCGAGCATGATCTGATCCTGGAGGACGAAAGCGGGCTGGTCCGTGTCCCGGATGCCAATGAAGTCGG
Organism: uncultured Actinomycetota bacterium; assembly: GCA_963815995.1. Lineage (GTDB taxonomy): Bacteria > Actinomycetota > Actinomycetes > Mycobacteriales > Mycobacteriaceae > Mycobacterium. The sequence continues at coordinate 1,546,239 of CAWFIR010000010.1, read as the reverse complement.
TGTGTTGCTGGCCGAGCCGCGTGGACCGATCGATCCGACCGCATCGGTCAAGCGCGGTGTCTTCGGTCCCGCAGACACCTGGATCTCCACTGAGTACTTGTTCCGCAGAGACGCCGACGGCGACTTCTGGTTGGTGGGCAGGCGCGGCTCGACGGTGTCCACCGAGCGCGGAATCGTTTTCTGCGATCCGATCACCGATGCGCTCGGGCTGCTGCCCGCAGTCGACCTCGCCGTGACATACGGGGTGTCGATGGACGGCCATCAGGTCGCGGTGGCCGCGGTGACGACGCGGCCGGGAGCGACGATCACCGCTGCCGATCTCACCGAAGCCGTTGCTGCCATGCCGTTCGGACTCGGACCCGACATCGTGCATGTGGTGCCGGAGCTGAAGCTCAGCGCGACTTACCGGCCAACAGTCAGTGCGTTGCGGGCCGGCGGAATTCCCAAAGCGGGGCGGCACGCTTGGTTTTTCGACGCCGAGGCGAATCAGTTCCGGCGTCTGACCGGACCCGCGCGAGCGGAGTTGTCTGGTGCGCATGAGCTTGGGAGCGAGCGTGATTGACGAAGAGCTGCTCAGCATTCTGGTCTGCCCCGCCGATCGGGGCCCGCTGCTGCTGGTCGGTAAAGACGACAAAAAGCTGCTGTACAACCCACGATTGCGCCGCGCCTATCGCATCGAAGACAACATCCCGGTGTTGCTGGTCGATGAGGCGGTCGAGGTCGGCGACGACGAGCATGCGCGCCTCATCGCGAAGGCAACCCCGGCAAATCCCCAGTGAGGTAGCGCTGCAGGTTCGGTGCGATGGTGTCCGCGATCTGTTGCGCGGGAAGGGATGCGAATGGATCTAGCTCCAGGATGTAGCGCGCCATGACGACGCCCACCAATTGCGAGGCGACGAACTGAATCCGGACGGCGCCGCTGCCGGGCGGATCATCAACGCGGGGACCCACTTCGACCGCAATCACGTCCTGGATGAAAGTCCGGAACAGGTTGGCCTCCGAGCCCGCCAGGATCGATCGGAGCGTGGCGATGAAACTCGCGCCGACCTCGGAGTCCCACAGCGTCAACAACGTTGACAATATTCGGTGGCCGAGTTCTTCGACGGGCACCTCGCGCAAAGGGCCGATGACGTCCATCGGATCGATCGGGATGTGAACAGCCGCAGCGAAAAGCTTGTTCTTTGGTGCCAAAGTAGTGATGCACCAACGCCGAATCCACGCCGGCCGCGGCGGCCACCGCGCGTATCGATGTGTTTTTAATGCCGTTGCGCGCAAACAGCTCCCGGGCACTGTCCAGAATTCGCTCGCGGGTGTTGGAGCTGCCGGCGGGCCGTCCCGGACGCCTGCGTCGGGCATTGGTGGCGGTCACGTCAGGATGTCCTGCGGCGAAGGGTCGCGGCAGCCAGGCACAGTGCAGCGAGCGCAAAACCCACCACAGCCAGGATGTCACGTACCGCGACGCCGGTCAGCTCGGTGTGCACGCCAACTTGTTGCAGAGCCTCCAGGGCATAGCTGGCCGGCATCACGTTGCTGATCCACTCCAGCCAAGTCGGCATCAGTGCGCGCGGGACGATGATCCCGGCCAGCAGCAGCTGCGGCACCATCACCAGCGGGATGAACTGCACGGCCTGAAACTCGGTGCGCGCGAATGCACTACACAACAAGCCGAGACCGACACCGAGGACCGCATTGACGATCGCGATCACGAACACCCACAAGGGACTGCCGGCGGTGTTGAAGCCGAGAAGCCAGAACGCCACCACGCAAGCCAAGGTAGCTTGGGCCGCGGCAGCGATCGAAAAGGCTGTCCCGTAGGCGATCAGCAGGTCCAGTCGGCGCAACGGAGTGGTCAGGATGCGCTCCAACGTCCCCGACGCCCGCTCGCGTTGCATGGTGATCGCCGTGATGATGAACATCACGAAGAGCGGGAAAATGCCCAACAGGATCAGGCACGCGTTGTTGAACGGCGATGGCGTGCCCGGGCGGTGCGGGGCGTTCTCGAACATGAAGTACATCAACGTGATAACCAAGACCGGCACCGCCAAGATCATTGCGACGCTGCGGTGATCGGCGGCCAGCTGGCGCAGGATACGTAAGGTGGTCGCGCCGTAAGGTTTCAGCTGCCCCTGAAGTCCTACCCGGCTTGGCGCGTGGTGTTGCGCGTGATGATGGACAGAAACGCGTCCTCCAGTGACGTGCATCCGGTGTCCTCTCGTAGTTGATTCGGGGTGGTCTGCGCGACGAGGTGGCCATCTCGCATCAGCAACAGCTCGCCGCAGTGGTCGGCTTCGTCCATCACATGGCTGGAAATCAGCAAGGTGGTCCCGCCGCGAGCCAGGTCGGCGAACTGCTCCCAGAGATCTGCCCGTAACACCGGGTCCAACCCCACCGTCGGCTCGTCGAGGACCAGCAGCTCGGGCCGGCAGACCAGCGCGCACGCCAACGACACCCGGGTGCGCTGACCACCGGACAAGTTGCTGCAGTAGGCGCTGCTGTGATCGGTCAGACCCACCCGGTCGATCGCGAAGGCTGCGGCATCGTTGTCAAAACCGTAGAGCGCTGCGAAATACCGAACGTTGTCGACGATGCGCAGGTCGTCGTAGATCGTCGGATCCTGCGGCAGGTAGCCGATCCGGTGCCGCAGCGGCGAGGACCCGGCGGGCAGACCCAGCACCCGCACGGTGCCCGACGCGATGAGCTGGGTGCCGACAATGCATCGGATCAACGTCGTCTTGCCGCAGCCCGACGGCCCGAGCAGACCGGTGATGCTGCCGCGGGCCACCCGCACCGAGAAGTCATGCAGAGCAGGCCGTTTCCCGCGAACCACCCGCAAGTGGTCGATCTCGATCGCTACCCCGTGACCCGCTGACAGTAATTCATCATTTGATGAAGTCATCATGGGATGAATATTCACCCCTACTGGTCGGCTGTCAAGAGCCGCGGGCAGAATCTGTCCGGTGGACGCTGAGCAACTTGCGGTCGAGCCGGTCGAAGCCGCACACCGGCTTCTCGGCGCAACCCTCACTGGTCGTGGCGTCACCGCGACAATCGTCGAGGTCGAGGCATACGGCGGGGCACCCGATGGCCCCTGGCCGGACGCCGCCGCGCACTCGTACCGCGGTGTCACCGCCCGCAACGCGGTGATGTTCGGCCCTGCCGGCCGGCTCTACACCTACCTCAGCCATGGCATCCACGTCTGCGCGAACGTGGTCTGCGGACCCGACGGAATCGCGGCCGCCGTCCTGCTCAGGGCGGCAGCCGTCGACACCGGGTTCGACATCGCCCAGCCCCGGCGCGGGGCCGCGATCCGCCATCGCGCGCTGGCGCGTGGGCCCGGAAATCTCTGCTCGGCGACCGGAATCGCTTTGGCCGACAACGGAATCGACCTGTTCGGCAGCGACAGTCCAATACGGCTGACGCTCAACGATGCGCCCGAAGCCGCTGCGGGACCCCGTGTCGGTGTCAGCCAAGCCGCCGACCGGCCGTGGCGGCTGTGGTTGCCGGGCCGGGCGGAGGTCTCCGCCTACCGGCGCAGTCCACGAGCGCCGGCCCCGGGCGCCAGCGACTGATTCGACGCGCCGTCCGGTCGCCCGCCGCAGGCGCGCCAGCTAGATGCGGGAAGATTAATGACTGTGGGCGCTGAAATCGTCGAGGAGCTGAACTGGCGTGGGCTGATCGCACAGTCCACCGACCTTGACGCGCTGACCAAGGACGCCGCCGACGGTCCGATCACCCTGTACGCCGGGTTTGATCCCACCGCGCCGAGTCTGCACGCCGGTCACCTGGTGCCGCTGTTGACGCTGCGGCGTTTTCAGCAGTCCGGCCACCGGCCGATCGTTCTTGCCGGCGGTGCCACCGGCCTGATCGGCGATCCGCGCGAAACGGGCGAGCGGGTGCTCAACACCGTTGAGACGGTCCAGGAATGGACCGGGCGAATTCGCGGACAGCTGGAGCGATTCGTCGACTTCGACAGCTCACCGACGGGCGCGATTGTCGAGAACAACCTCGAGTGGACCAGCGCGATGTCAGCAATCGAGTTGCTACGCGACGTCGGTAAACACTTCTCGGTCAACGTGATGCTGGATCGCGACACCATTCGGCGACGGCTGGAAGGTGAGGGGATCTCCTACACGGAGTTCAGCTACATGCTGTTGCAGGCCAACGACTACGTCGAGCTGCATCGACGCCATCAGTGCGTACTTCAGATCGGCGGATCCGATCAGTGGGGCAACATCATCGCCGGCGTCCGATTGGTGCGTCAGAAGGCGGCCGCCTCGGTGCATGCCCTCACGGTCCCGTTGGTGACCGCCGCTGACGGGACGAAGTTCGGTAAGTCCACCGGCGGGGGCAACGTGTGGCTGGATCCCGAGATGACGACGCCGTATGCCTGGTACCAGTACTTCGTCAACACGGCCGACGCCGACGTCATCCGGTACCTGCGCTGGTTCACCTTCCTGTCGGCCGACGAGCTGGCCGAACTGGAGGCGGTTACCGGGGAACGGCCGCAGCAGCGCCAGGCCCAGCGCCGATTGGCGCGCGAGCTCACGACCCTCGTGCACGGCGAGCGCGCCACCGAAGCCGTCGAGCACGCGAGCGCGGCGTTATTCGGGCGAGGGGAACTGACCCGCCTGGACGACGCCACGTTGAGGGCCGCACTGCGGGAGACGTCGATTGCCGAGCTGACAGCGGGAACACCGGACGGAATCGTCGACCTGCTTGTCGCCAGCGGCTTGGCGCCAAGCAAAGGGGCTGCCCGGCGCACCATCGCCGAGGGCGGGGCATACGTCAACAACACCAAAATCGACGACGAGGCCTGGACGCCACAACCCACCGACTTCCTCCATGGACGGTGGCTGGTTCTGCGTCGCGGCAAGCGAAATATCGCCGGGGTCGAACGCGTTGGCTGATCTTGGCGCAGCCCGAAACACGCCGTCTAGCAGCTTATTTGACTCCAAGTTTCCTGTCGCGTAACTTAATCGCGTCGCCGCGACACGGCCTGCCCGTAGAGCGCGGCGATGTCCAAGAGGGAAGTTCCACTTCGGTGGTGTTCTTTCGTCGTCCGCACAGCGAGTGAGCGGCTAAGAGCCGCGGGCTTGTTGCGCGGCCGGTTGGGGTGTTGTTTGAGAACTCAATAGTGTGTTTGGTGGTTTTGTTTTTGTTGTTGTTTTTTTGGGCTGCATTTGCGCTTCCCGTGTGTGGGTGTGGTCTTGTTTTTTTGTGATGCCAGTTTTTTGGTGTCTTTTTGTTAGGTCAGATTGTTCTGATTGAATTCGCCTGCCTGTGGGTGGGGGTTTTTGTTTGGAGAGTTTGATCCTGGCTCAGGACGAACGCTGGCGGCGTGCTTAACACATGCAAGTCGAACGGAAAGGCCCTTTCGGGGGTACTCGAGTGGCGAACGGGTGAGTAACACGTGGGTGATCTGCCCTGCACTTCGGGATAAGCTTGGGAAACTGGGTCTAATACCGGATAGGACTACGGCCTGCATGGGTTGTGGTGGAAAGCTTTTGCGGTGTGGGATGGGCCCGCGGCCTATCAGCTTGTTGGTGGGGTGATGGCCTACCAAGGCGACGACGGGTAGCCGGCCTGAGAGGGTGTCCGGCCACACTGGGACTGAGATACGGCCCAGACTCCTACGGGAGGCAGCAGTGGGGAATATTGCACAATGGGCGCAAGCCTGATGCAGCGACGCCGCGTGGGGGATGACGGCCTTCGGGTTGTAAACCTCTTTCACCATCGGCGAAGCCGGGAGCTTTTGTTTCTGGTGACGGTAGGTGGAGAAGAAGCACCGGCCAACTACGTGCCAGCAGCCGCGGTAATACGTAGGGTGCGAGCGTTGTCCGGAATTACTGGGCGTAAAGAGCTCGTAGGTGGTTTGTCGCGTTGTCCGTGAAATTCCCTGGCTTAACTGGGGGCGTGCGGGCGATACGGGCAGACTGGAGTACTGCAGGGGAGACTGGAATTCCTGGTGTAGCGGTGGAATGCGCAGATATCAGGAGGAACACCGGTGGCGAAGGCGGGTCTCTGGGCAGTAACTGACGCTGAGGAGCGAAAGCGTGGGGAGCGAACAGGATTAGATACCCTGGTAGTCCACGCCGTAAACGGTGGGTACTAGGTGTGGGTTTCCTTCCTTGGGATCCGTGCCGTAGCTAACGCATTAAGTACCCCGCCTGGGGAGTACGGCCGCAAGGCTAAAACTCAAAGGAATTGACGGGGGCCCGCACAAGCGGCGGAGCATGTGGATTAATTCGATGCAACGCGAAGAACCTTACCTGGGTTTGACATGCACAGGACGCCGGTAGAGATATCGGTTCCCTTGTGGCCTGTGTGCAGGTGGTGCATGGCTGTCGTCAGCTCGTGTCGTGAGATGTTGGGTTAAGTCCCGCAACGAGCGCAACCCTTGTCTCATGTTGCCAGCGCGTTATGGCGGGGACTCGTGAGAGACTGCCGGGGTCAACTCGGAGGAAGGTGGGGATGACGTCAAGTCATCATGCCCCTTATGTCCAGGGCTTCACACATGCTACAATGGCCGGTACAAAGGGCTGCGATGCCGTGAGGCTTAGCGAATCCTTTAAAGCCGGTCTCAGTTCGGATCGGGGTCTGCAACTCGACCCCGTGAAGTCGGAGTCGCTAGTAATCGCAGATCAGCAACGCTGCGGTGAATACGTTCCCGGGCCTTGTACACACCGCCCGTCACGTCATGAAAGTCGGTAACACCCGAAGCCAGTGGCCTAACCCTTGTGGGGGGAGCTGTCGAAGGTGGGATCGGCGATTGGGACGAAGTCGTAACAAGGTAGCCGTACCGGAAGGTGCGGCTGGATCACCTCCTTTCTAAGGAGCACCACGAAAAGCACTCCCATTGGTGGGGTGTGAGCCGTGAGGAGTCGGGTCACCTGTAGTGGGTGCCGGCTGGGTGCGCAACAACAAATCGTCGTCGGCTTTGGTCAGGCAGCAGAATTGCCGAGCACACTGTTGGGTCCTGAGGCAACACCTGGTTGTCCTGGCCGTTGGGTCGGGTTGGTGGTGTCGCTCCATCTTGGTGGTGGGGTGTGGTGTTTGTTTATTGGATAGTGGTTGCGAGCATCTAAGCAAGATTTGCTGATTTTTCAGCTGGTTTTGTTCGAGTTGTTTTCTTGTGTTGTAAGTGTTTTAGGGCACATGGTGGATGCCTTGGCATCAGGAGCCGATGAAGGACGTGGGAGGCTGCGATATGCCTCGGGGAGCTGTCAACCGAGCGTTGATCCGAGGATGTCCGAATGGGGAAACCCGGCACGAGTGATGTCGTGTCACCCGTATCTGAATACATAGGGTGCGGGAGGGAACGCGGGGAAGTGAAACATCTCAGTACCCGTAGGAAAAGAAAACAAGTGTGATTCCGTTAGTAGTGGCGAGCGAACGCGGAGGATGGCTAAACCGTGCGCATGTGTAACCGGGTAGGGGTTGTGTGTGCGGGGTTGTGGGGATAACGCGTCTGGTTCTACCTGACCGGAGGGCAGTGAGTGTGTGGTTAATCGAAGTGGCCTGGGATGGTCTGCCGTAGACGGTGAGAGCCCGGTAGGTGAAAACTCACACGCTGTTTTGTGTTGTTACCCGAGTAGCAGCGGGCCCGTGGAATCTGCTGTGAATCTGCCGGGACCACCCGGTAAGCCTGAATACTTCCTGATGACCGATAGCGGATTAGTACCGTGAGGGAATGGTGAAAAGTACCCCGGGAGGGGAGTGAAAGAGTACCTGAAACCGTGTGCCTACAAGCCGTCAGAGCCTTCGACTTGTCGTGGGGTGATGGCGTGCCTTTTGAAGAATGAGCCTGCGAGTCAGGGACATGTCGCGAGGTTAACCCGTGTGGGGTAGCCGCAGCGAAAGCGAGTCTGAATAGGGCGTATCCACCTGTTGGGGTGGTGTAGTGGTGTGTTCTGGACCCGAAGCGGAGTGATCTACCCATGGCCAGGGTGAAGCGCGGGTAAGACCGCGTGGAGGCCCGAACCCACTTAGGTTGAAGACTGAGGGGATGAGTTGTGGGTAGGGGTGAAAGGCCAATCAAACTCCGTGATAGCTGGTTCTCCCCGAAATGCATTTAGGTGCAGCGTTGCGTGTTTCTTGCCGGAGGTAGAGCTACTGGATGGCCGATGGGCCCTACTAGGTTACTGACGTCAGCCAAACTCCGAATGCCGGTAAGTCAAAGCGTGGCAGTGAGACGGCGGGGGATAAGCTCCGTGCGTCGAGAGGGAAACAGCCCAGATCGCCGGCTAAGGCCCCTAAGCGTGTGCTAAGTGGAAAAGGATGTGCAGTCGCATAGACAACCAGGAGGTTGGCTTAGAAGCAGCCACCCTTGAAAGAGTGCGTAATAGCTCACTGGTCAAGTGATTGTGCGCCGATAATGTAGCGGGGCTCAAGCACACCGCCGAAGCCGCGGCAACAACGTAGTTGTTGGGTAGGGGAGCGTCCTGCATCCAGTGAAGCAGCCTAGTGATGGAGCTGTGGAGGGTGCGGGAGTGAGAATGCAGGCATGAGTAGCGATAAGGCAAGTGAGAACCTTGCCCGCCGAAAGACCAAGGGTTCCTGGGCCAGGCCAGTCCGCCCAGGGTGAGTCGGGACCTAAGGCGAGGCCGACAGGCGTAGTCGATGGACAACGGGTTGATATTCCCGTACCCGTGTGTGCGCGCCCGTGATGAATCCATTCTGCTAACCACCCAAAAGGTGGCCGATCCGATCCCTTCGGGGGTGAAGACAGCCACCGGCTGCGTGGGACCCGGATGGGTAGTAGTCAAGCGATGGGGTGACGCAGGAAGGTAGCCGTACCAGTCAGTGGTAATACTGGGGCAAACCCGTAGGAAGAGACTTAGGTAAATCCGGGTCTCACATATTCCGAGAGGTGATGCATAACCGGATGAGGTGAATTCGGTGATCCTATGCTGCCGAGAAAAGCCTCTAGCGAGCACACACACGGCCCGTACCCCAAACCAACACAGGTGGTCAGGTAGAGAATACCAAGGCGTACGAGAGAACTATGGTTAAGGAACTCGGCAAAATGCCCCCGTAACTTCGGGAGAAGGGGGACCCACCTACCGTCATGGCCCTCGCGGCCGGCAGCGGCAGTGGGTCGCAGAAACCAGTGAGAAGCGACTGTTTACTAAAAACACAGGTCCGTGCGAAGTCGCAAGACGATGTATACGGACTGACGCCTGCCCGGTGCTGGAAGGTTAAGAGGACCTGTTAACCCCTCGGGGTGAAGCGGAGAATTTAAGCCCCAGTAAACGGCGGTGGTAACTATAACCATCCTAAGGTAGCGAAATTCCTTGTCGGGTAAGTTCCGACCTGCACGAATGGCGTAACGACTTCTCAACTGTCTCAACCATAGACTCGGCGAAATTGCACTACGAGTAAAGATGCTCGTTACGCGCGGCAGGACGAAAAGACCCCGGGACCTTCACTACAACTTGGTATTGATGTTCGGTACGGTTTGTGTAGGATAGGTGGGAGACTGTGAAACAATTACGCCAGTAATTGCGGAGTCGTTGTTGAAATACCACTCTGATCGTATTGGACCTCTAACCTCGAACCGTATATCCGGTTCAGGAACAGTGCCTGGCGGGTAGTTTAACTGGGGCGGTTGCCTCCCAAAATGTAACGGAGGCGCCCAAAGGTTCCCTCAACCTGGACGGCAATCAGGTGTCGAGTGCAAGTGCACAAGGGAGCTTGACTGCAAGACCTACACGTCAAGCAGGGACGAAAGTCGGGACTAGTGATCCGGCACCCCCGAGTGGAAGGGGTGTCGCTCAACGGATAAAAGGTACCCCGGGGATAACAGGCTGATCTTCCCCAAGAGTCCATATCGACGGGATGGTTTGGCACCTCGATGTCGGCTCGTCGCATCCTGGGGCTGGAGCAGGTCCCAAGGGTTGGGCTGTTCGCCCATTAAAGCGGCACGCGAGCTGGGTTTAGAACGTCGTGAGACAGTTCGGTCTCTATCCGCCGCGCGCGTCAGAAGCTTGAGGAAACCTGTCCCTAGTACGAGAGGACCGGGACGGACGAACCTCTGGTCCACCAGTTGTCCCACCAGGGGCACCGCTGGATAGCCACGTTCGGACAGGATAACCGCTGAAAGCATCTAAGCGGGAAACCCCCTCCAAGACCAGGCTTCTCACCCATTCAGTGGGATAAGGCCCCCCGCAGACCACGGGATCAATAGACCAGACCTAGAAACCCCGCAAGGGGCGCAGGGAACTGGCACTAACCGGCCGAAAACTTACACACACGCAACCACACCCAATACCACGCAAACCACTACACCCCACCACCAAAAACACCTAAATAAAGTTACGGCGGCCACAGCGACAGGGAAACGCCCGGACCCATCCCGAACCCGGAAGCTAAGCCTGCCAGCGCCGATGATACTACCCACCCGGGTGGAAAAGTAGGACACCGCCGAACACACACAACAAGCCCCGTGCCCCCCAAAACCCTTGGGGGGCACGGGCATATCTACCGGCCGTCGCGTCCGTCGACCAGGTTGACCGGTTGGCCGACGCCGTGCTGTAGCAGGGATGACCGCACGTGACCCGTATCCTTTGTCGGGAAGCACTGATGAAGTTCGGGGTGAAGGGTACGAGTGGGCGACGACACGCACGGCGACGGGGCACGACGACCGAAGCGACCGCCACGCGACCAGGCCTCGACTCCGGGTCCCGGTCGTGCTCGCAGGGCACAGCCCCAGCATGGAGCTGACGAAGACGACCGGGGGCCCCGGATACCGCCGGAGATCGATGCCAAGCAACTGGCACCCGAAGTTCGCCGCGAACTCAGCACTTTGGATCGGGCCAACGCCGACACCGTGGCCCGCCATCTGGTTGCGGCCGGGGCACTACTCGACGAAGACCCCGAGGCTGCCCTCAGCCATGCCCGCGCCGCGCGGGCGCGCTCCGGCCGCATCGCTGCCGTCCGGGAAGCCGTCGGAATCGCGGCGTACCAGTGCGGTGACTGGTCGCAGGCCATCTCAGAGCTGCGGGCGGCGCGCAGGATGGGCAGCAAGTCACCGCTGCTTCCGCTGATAGCCGACTGCGAACGCGGCCTCGGTCGGCCGGAACGGGCGCTCGAGCTGGCGCGCGGACCCGAGGCGGCCAAGCTCACCGGCGGCGAAGCCGACGAGATGCGCATCGTCGCCGCCGGCGCGCGCGCCGACCTCGGTCAGCTCGAGCAGGCGCTGACCGTCCTGTCCACGCCGCAACTGGACCCGACGCAGACCGGCACGATCACGGCCCGGCTGTTCTACGCCTACGCGGATACCCTGCTGGCGCTGGACCGCCCAGAGGAGGCACTGCAGTGGTTCCTGCACGCCGCCGAGGCCGACGTCGAGGGCGTCACCGATGCCGAGGACCGAGTCAGCGAGCTCGGCTGACGTGGGAACCCTTGCGCAGGAATATGATTGCCTGCTTCTCGACCTGGACGGGACGGTGTTCCGCGGTCATGAGCTGACCGACGGCGCGGCCGAGTCGCTGGAAAAAGCCGCGGGCAGAAAACTATTCGTCACCAATAATGCGTCGCGCAGCGCAGACCAGGTCGCCGGCCATCTGCACGATATCGGCCTCCCGGCCACGCCCGACGATGTCGTCACCAGCGCGCAGAGCGCCGCCCACGTGCTGGCCGACCAGCTGGAGCCCGGGTCTCGGGTGCTGGTCGTCGGCACCGAGTCGCTCGCGGCCGAGATCACGGCCGTCGGCCTGCGGCCGGTGCGCAGCTACGACGAGCGGCCGGACGCCGTGGTCCAGGGCCACTCTCCGGAGACCGGGTGGGTCATCCTCGCCGAGGCGGCGCTGGCCATTCGGGCCGGCGCGCTGTGGGTGGCGGCCAACGTCGACGCCACCCTGCCGACAGAACGTGGTCTGCTGCCCGGTAACGGATCCATGGTGGCCGCGTTGAAGGCAGCGACCGACGCCAAGCCGCAGGTCGCGGGCAAGCCGGCACCGACGTTGTTGCTCGATGCGTTGGCGCGCGGCGACTTTCAGACGCCACTGGTAGTCGGCGACCGGATGAACACCGATATCGCCGGCGCCAACGCCGCCGGGCTGCCGAGCCTGATGGTGCTCACCGGGGTCAATTCCGCGCGCGACGCGGTCCACGCCATCCGCGAACAGCGCGCGACATTCATCGGTCACGACCTCCGGTCGCTGCACGAAGATGCGGACTCGCTCGCGGTGGCGGCGCAATCGGCGTGGCACATCGACACCGAGGACGCTTCGATAACGGTCAGCAGCGCAGCCAATCACGACGCGGGCGACGGACTCTCGATTGTTCGCGCCGTCGCCAACGCGGTGTGGTCAAGCGGCCTCGACGGACCGACCGTCACCATCAAAGCCGGCGACGACACCGCCCGCGACGCCCTGCAACGGTGGTCCCTGACCTAAATCCGATAGCGTAGAACAGCGATGAGTACCGACCCACAAGACATTCGCGCACGGATCGACGCCCTGCTGGCCGAGCTGCCCGATCCGGCGAACTCCGAGAACCTGCCTACCGAAGCCGATCTAGAAGACCTTGCGCGCCGGCTTTCCGAGGCGCACGACATGCTGGTGCAGGCTCTGGAGTCGGCGGAGAAGGCCTGAGTTCGCCGTGCCGCGGCGTACCCGTGTTGATGCCGAGCTGGTCCGTCGAGGACTGGCTCGCTCCCGCCAGCAGGCCGCGGAGTTGATCGGCGCCGGCAAGGTCAGCATCGACGGGATGCCCGCGGTCAAGCCGGGCACCGCCGTTGCGGCGACCGCCGCGCTGAAGGTCATCGGCGAGGCCGAACGCGGCTGGGTGTCTCGGGGCGCGCACAAACTCATCGGTGCACTGGACGCCTTCGGTATCGGTGTGGAGGGTCGACGCTGCTTGGACGCGGGTGCCTCGACGGGCGGATTCACCGAAGTCCTGCTGGATCGCGGCGCCCGTGAAGTCGTCGCCGTCGACGTCGGCTACGGCCAGCTGGCCTGGTCGCTTCGATCAGACCCACGAGTGGTGGTGGTCGAGCGGACCAATGCGCGGGAGCTCACGCCTGAGGTCACCGGCGGCCCGGTCGAGGCGATCGTCGCTGACCTGTCGTTCATCTCGCTGACCACGGTATTGCCTGCGCTGAGCTGGATGCGCCTCGCCCGACGCGGATATCGTTCCCATGGTGAAGCCGCAGTTCGAGGTGGGTAAAGGTCAGGTGGGAGCCGGTGGGGTGGTGCACAGTTCGGAGCTACGGGCGGGTGCCGTGCTCACCGTCGCGCGTCGCGCCGGCGAACTCGGCTGGCAGACCGTCGGGGTCACGCCGAGCCCGCTTCCGGGCCCATCGGGCAACGTTGAATACTTCCTGTGGTTGCGCGCCGAAACCGATCGGGGTTTGTCTGCTGATGAGCTGGAATGTGCGGTCCGCGACGCCATTGAGGCCGGTCCGAAATGACGCATGAACGTACTGTGCTGCTGGTGGTGCACACCGGACGCGAGGAAGCTACCGAGACTGCTCGTCGGGTAGAGAAAGTGTTGAACGACAACAACATTGGCCTTCGAGTATTGTCCGCTGAAGCGGTCGATCGCGGCCCGTCGCAGCTCGCTCCGGCCGATATGCGCGCACTCGGCGTCGACATCGAGGTCGTCGACGCCGACCCTGACGCCGCGGAGGGATGCGAACTGGTCGTGGGCCTCGGCGGCGACGGAACCTTTCTCCGGGCCGCGGAGCTCGCGCGTAATGCCGACGTCCCCGTGCTGGGTATCAACCTGGGCCGCATCGGATTCCTGGCCGAAGCCGAGACCGAGGCGATCGACAGTGTGCTCGAGCACGTGGTGGCGCGCAGCTATCGCATCGAAGAACGGTTGACGCTGGACATCGCGGTGCGGGTCAAGGGCGAAGTCGTCTCGCATGGATGGGCGCTCAACGAGGCAAGCCTGGAGAAAGGGCCGCGGCTAGGGGTGCTCGGCGTGGTCCTCGAAGTCGACGGCCGGCCGGTGTCGACGTTCGGCTGCGACGGGGTGTTGGTGTCAACGCCCACCGGATCAACGGCCTACGCGTTCTCCGCGGGCGGGCCGATCCTGTGGCCGGACCTGGAAGCCTTGCTGGTCGTACCCAACAACGCTCACGCATTGTTCGCCCGGCCGATGGTGACCAGTCCGGAGGCCCGCATCGCCATCGAGATCGAAGGCGACGGTCACGACGCCCTGGTGTTCTGCGACGGTCGCCGCGAGATGCTGGTGCCGGCCGGCGCACGGCTGGAAGTGCGACGCTGCGATGTGTCGGTGAAATGGGCCCGGCTGGACAGCGCGCCGTTCACCGACCGTCTGGTGCGCAAGTTCCGTCTGCCGGTCACCGGCTGGCGCGGACGGTAACCGTGCTCTCGGAAATTCGGATCGAGTCGTTGGGCGCCATCAGCGTCGCGACAGCCGAATTCGACCGCGGCCTAACGGTTTTGACGGGGGAAACCGGCACCGGCAAGACCATGGTCGTCACCAGCCTGCACCTGCTGGGCGGAGCTCGCGCCGACGCCAATCGGGTGCGCTCGGGCGCCGAGCGGGCTGTCGTCGAAGGGCGGTTCAGCACTGCTGATCTCGACGAGAAGGCGGTGGCGCAGCTCGACGAGATACTGGACGCCTCCGGGGCCGAACGCGACGAGGACGGCAGCATCATCGCGTTGCGCTCGGTCAGCCGCGACGGACCGTCGCGGGCGTACCTCGGCGGCCGCAGCGTGCCTGCCAAATCGCTGAGCGGCTTCACCACCGAACTGCTGACACTGCACGGGCAAAACGACCAGTTGCGGCTGATGCGACCCGACGAGCAACGCGGGGCGCTGGACCGGTTCGCAGACGTCGACACCCGACTGGAGCGTTATCGCAAACTGCGGGACGCATGGCAGTCGGCGCGCCGCGACTTCGTCGACCGGAGTAACCGCGCCCGCGAATTGGCGCAGGAGGCTGATCGGCTCAAGTTCGCGCTGCACGAGATCGACACCATCGACCCCGCACCCGGCGAGGATGATGCGCTGATCGCCGAGATCCGTCGGCTTTCGGAGCTGGACGCGCTGCGCGAGGCCGCATCCGGGGCCCGCGTCGCCCTGTCCGGGCTGGGCGACGACGCTTCCGCCGACCCGACCGGACAGCCCGCGTCGGCGGCGGACAATTTGGCGCGGGCCAAGACGGCCTTGGAGTCGACGGAAGACGCGACGCTGCGTGCGTTAGCCACTCAGCTCGAGGAAGCGCTCACGGTCGTCGGCGACGCCGCGCGTGAGCTGGGTGGCTATCTGGGTGAATTACCCGCGGACGCCAGCACGTTGGACGCCAAGCTCGCACGGCAGGCCGAGTTGCGCACGCTGACCCGCAAATACGCCGCCGACATCGACGGTGTGCTGCAGTGGGCAGGCGAGGCGCGAGATCGGCTGGCGCACTTGGATGTTTCCGAGGAGGCGCTGGCCGGTCTGCAGCGTCGCGTCGACGAATTGGCACTCCAATTAGCCGACGCGGCAAGCGAACTCAGCAAAGTACGCAGCCAGGCCGCCAAGCGGCTGGCCAAACAAGTCACCAGTGAGCTATCGGGGCTGGCGATGGCCGATGCCGAATTCACCATTGAGGTGTCGACCATGCCGGCCGCTGCCGACGATCCCGCGGCGCTGACGCTTGCCTCGGGTACCCGGGCCCACGCCGGTGGCGACGGTGTCGACCAGGTCGAGTTCGGTTTCGCCGCACATCGCGGTATGACGGTGCTACCGCTGGCCAAAAGCGCGTCGGGCGGCGAGCTGTCGCGCGTGATGCTCGCTCTCGAGGTGGTACTGGCGGCGTCGATGACGGGCACCACGATGGTGTTCGACGAGGTCGACGCCGGCGTCGGAGGCCGGGCGGCGGTTCAGATCGGTCGGCGACTGGCCCGGTTGGCCCGCAACCGCCAGGTCATTGTGGTGACGCATCTTCCTCAGGTCGCGGCCTACGCCGACATTCACCTCATGGTCGATAGCACGGGGAAAAACGGCGCCAGCGGGGTGCGGCGGCTCGACGGGGACGACCGAGTTGCCGAACTGGCGAGAATGCTGGCCGGGCTGGGTGATTCGGATTCAGCACGCGCCCACGCCCGCGAACTGTTGGAGGCCGCAGACTGTGACCGTATTGCGACCTAAATACTGCATCTGGCCCTGTGACAGATGTGACAATATATAACTTCTGAGGCTGTTGTTACGGCGCGCCTCCCCGCTCGTAGTCGGGTTCACCGACAGAATCGCCTCCATGAGCGTGACCACCACCTTGTCCTCATTGTTGTCCCGTAATACCTCGCGGCCGGGCGTCGTCGGCACCGCCCGGGTCGACCGTGACATCGACCGGCTGCTGCGGCGGGTCTGCCCCGGTGATATCGCCGTCCTCGACGTCCTGGACCTGGACCGGATCACGGCCGATGCGCTCGTCGACGCCGAGATCGCCGCCGTCATCAACGCATCCCCGTCGGTGTCGGGCCGCTACCCGAACCTGGGGCCCGAAGTGCTGCTGGCCAACGGTGTCACCCTGATCGACGAGACCGGCACAGACGTCTTCAAGAAGATCAAAGACGGTTCGAAAGTGCGCCTCTACAACGGTGGCGTTTACGCCGGGGACCGCCGACTGATCCGCGGCACCGAGCGCACCGACGAAGAGATCGCCGCGCTGATGCAGGAAGCCAAGAGTGGGCTGGTCGCCCACCTGGAAGCGTTCGCGGGCAACACCATTGAGTTCATCCGAAGCGAGAGCCCGCTGCTGATCGACGGGATCGGCATTCCCGACGTCGACGTCGAACTACGCCGCCGGCACGTCGTCGTGGTCGCCGAAGAGGACGACGCCGCTGACGACCTCAAGCGCCTCAAACCCTTTATCAAGGAATACCAGCCTGTCCTGATCGGCGTCGGCTCCGGCGCAGATGTGTTGCGCCAAGCCGGATACCGCCCACAACTCATCGTCGGCGACCCGAGCAACCTGAGCACCGAAGTCCTCAAGTGCGGAGCGCAGGTCGTGCTGCCTGCCGACGCCGACGGCCACGCGCCAGGTCTGGAACGGATCCAGGACCTCGGTGTCGGGGCGATGACGTTCCCCGCCGCGGGTTCACCGGCCGACCTGGCGCTGCTGTTGGCTGATCACCACGGTGCCGCGCTGCTGGTGACCGCGGGCCACCACGCCAACATCGAGACCTTCTTCGACAGGACTCGTCAGGACAGCAACCCCTCGACCTTCCTCACCAGGTTGCGGGTGGGGGAGAAAGTCGTGGACGCCAAAGCTGTTGCCACGCTGTATCACAACCGTATTTCCGGCGGCGCGATCGCGTTGCTGATCTTGACGATGCTGCTCTCGGTGATCGCCGCGCTGTGGGTGTCACGCACCGACACCGTGGTACTGCACTGGATCGCCCAGTACTGGAATCACTTCTTGATCTGGATGCAGCGCTTCATCCATTAGGACGGAGGCGACGTGATATCTCTACGTCAGCACGCGATTTCGCTGGCCGCGGTGTTCCTGGCCCTGGCGGTCGGCGTCGTGCTCGGCTCGGGGCTTCTGTCCAACACCATGACGTCCGGATTGCGCGACGAAACCCGGAATCTGCACAACCAGGTCAACTCGCTCAACGATGAGAAGAAAGTTCTGAACGGAAAGCTGGCTTCTGCCAACGCTTTCGACACCCAGATGGCCGCCCGGATGGTTCATGACGCGCTGAGCGGCAAATCGATGGTGATCTTCCGCGCACCCGACGCGCAGGACGAAGACGTCGACGCGGTGTCGAAGATCGTCGGGCAGGCCGGGGGAGCCGTCACCGGCACGGTGTCGTTGACCCAGGAGTTCGTCGACGCCAACTCCGCGGAAAAGCTGCGCTCAGTGGTCAACGCGTCGGTCCTCCCGGCCGGCGCCCAGTTGAGCACCAAATTGGTCGACCAAGGCTCTCAGGCCGGCGATCTGCTGGGCATCGCGCTGTTGATCAACCGGGATCCGGCGGTCCCGCCGGTGGACGACGCGCAGCGCGACACCGTGCTGGCCGCGCTGCGTGACACTGGCTTCATCGGATACGGGAACCAGCACGTCGGCGCGGCGAACGCCGCCGCGGTCATCACCGGCGGCTCGCTGAGCAACGACGCCGGCAACCAGGGCGTCAGCGTGGCCCGGTTCGCCGCAGCGCTCGCACCGCACGGGTCGGGCGTGGTGCTGGCCGGGCGGGACGGCTCATCGGACGGTCCCGCAGCGGTCGGAGTGGCCCGCGCCGACGCGACGGTGACCCCGGTGATCAGCACTGTCGACGATCTCGACGCCGAGTCCGGTCGCGTCACCGCAGTGCTCGGTGCCGCAGAGTTGATCAACGGTGGTCGGACCGGCCAGTACGGCACCGGGCACCGCAATACCGGGCTCACCGTCGCGCAGTAGCCTCACCGCCGGGCGTGTCAGCGACGAGGTGGCCGAGTGTTTGTTAGGGTGGGTTTCCGTGGGTCGGCAGGCCCAAGCTGGAAAACAGCCCTCACCAGAGGCTAGCCCTGCGCCGTCTTCACGGAGGTCGCCACATTGCGTAAGCATCAGCAGACCGCCACCAAGCATCTCTTCGTCAGCGGCGGGGTCGTCTCGTCGCTCGGCAAGGGACTGACCGCAAGCAGCCTCGGACAGCTGCTGACGGCCCGCGGGCTGCAGGTGACGATGCAGAAGCTCGATCCCTACCTCAACGTCGACCCGGGCACCATGAACCCGTTCCAGCACGGCGAGGTGTTCGTCACCGAAGACGGCGCCGAAACCGATCTCGACGTCGGGCACTACGAGCGCTTTCTCGACCGTGATCTGTCCGGCTCGGCGAATGTTACGACCGGACAGGTCTATTCGACGGTCATCGCCAAGGAGCGCCGCGGCGAATACCTCGGTGACACTGTCCAGGTCATCCCGCACATCACCGACGAGATCAAGCGCCGCATCCTGGCGATGGCCGAGCCGGACGCCGACGGCAGGCGACCCGACGTCGTCATCACCGAGATCGGGGGCACCGTCGGCGATATCGAGTCGCAGCCCTTCCTCGAGGCGGCGCGACAGGTTCGCCACGACATCGGCCGGGAGAACGTCTTCTTCCTGCACGTGTCGCTGATTCCATACCTGGCGCCGTCGGGAGAACTCAAGACCAAGCCCACCCAGCACTCGGTGGCCGCGCTGCGCAGCATCGGTATCACCCCCGATGCATTGATCCTGCGCTGCGACCGCGACGTGCCTGAGCCGCTGAAGAACAAGATCGCGCTGATGTGTGACGTCGACATCGACGGCATCATCTCCACACCCGACGCGCCGTCGATCTACGACATCCCGAAGGTGTTGCACCGCGAGGAACTTGACGCCTACGTGGTCCGCCGCCTCAACCTCCCGTTCCGTGACGTCGACTGGACCGAATGGGACGACCTGCTGCGCCGAGTCCACGATCCGCAGGAGACCGTGCGAATTGCCTTGGTGGGCAAGTACGTCGACCTCTCGGACGCCTATCTCTCGGTCAGCGAGGCGTTGCGGGCGGCCGGCTTCAAGCACCGGGCCAAGGTGGAGATTCGCTGGGTGGGATCCGACGACTGCGAGACGCCGGGCGGAGCGGCGTCGGTGCTCGAGGATGTCCACGGTGTGCTGATCCCCGGCGGCTTCGGCATCCGGGGCATCGAGGGCAAGATCGGCGCCATCTCGCATGCGCGAGCCCGCGGGCTGCCGATATTAGGGCTGTGCCTGGGCATGCAGTGCATCGTGATCGAGGCCGCGCGTTCCGTCGGTCTGACTCAGGCCAACTCCGCCGAATTCGATCCGGACACCCCCGACCCGGTCATCTCCACGATGGCCGATCAGCAGGAGATCGTCGCCGGCGAAGCCGACTTCGGCGGCACCATGCGACTGGGAGCGTATCCGGCCGTCCTAGAACCGGGTTCCATTGTCGCCCAGGCATATCAGTCGACCGAGGTTTCCGAGCGACATCGGCATCGCTATGAAGTCAACAACTCGTATCGGGACCGTATCGCCGAGAGTGGCCTGAAATTCTCCGGGACCTCTCCCGACGGGCACCTGGTCGAGTTCGTCGAGTATCCGCCGGAGATGCATTCCTTCGTCGTCGGCACCCAGGCCCATCCTGAGCTCAAGAGCCGGCCGACCCGACCGCATCCGCTGTTCACCGGGTTCATCGGCGCGGCGATCGAGTACAAGGCGGGCGAGCGGCTGTCCCTGGAGATGCCCGAGCAACGTGCCAACGGCAGCGAACAACACGAGGACGCAGAGCCGTCGCTGCCTGAGCCTGAACCTGTTACCCGTGGGTGAGCACGTCTTCGAGACGACCTCGTCGGAAATCCTGTATGCCGGAAAGATTCTCGCGTTGCGGGCTGACCGTGTCCGGATGCCCGGCGGCAAGATCGTGACCCGAGAAGTCATCGAGCACTATGGCGCAGTCGCGATCGTCGCCATGGACGAGAACGGCCGAATCCCGATGGTCTATCAGTATCGCCACCCCTTTGGTCGACGGCTGTTGGAGTTGCCCGCCGGTCTGCTCGACGTCGCCGGGGAGGCCCCGCAGCTGAGCGCCGCCCGGGAGCTTCGCGAGGAAGCCGGCCTGCAGGCGGAGACCTGGCAGGTGTTGGTGGATCTGGATCCCGCACCGGGCTCCAGCGACGAGGCCGTGCGGGTCTATCTTGCCACCGGCTTGACCGAGGTGGACCAGCCCCAGGCGCACGACGAAGAGGCCGACATGACCGTGGAGTGGTTTTCCATCGCCGAGGTCGTGCAGCGAATTTTCAGCGGTGAGATCGTCAATTCCCATGCGGTTGCCGGGGTATTAGCCGCCTACGCGGTCAGCGAGGGCATCGCCGAGCCACGACCGGTGGATGCGCCGTGGACCGACCGCCCGACGTCGTTCAGCGGGCGAAAGGCGGCCGGGTGACGACGCTGGCGCCGCCGCTGGAGGGCCAGCTGCAGGGATACCTCGATCACCTGACAATCGAGCGGGGAGTCGCGGCCAACACGCTGAGCTCCTATCGCCGCGACCTGCGCCGCTACTTCGAGCACCTCACCGTGCGCGGTGTCGACGACCTGGCCAAGGTCAGCGAGGATGACGTCAGCGAGTTTCTGATGGCGTTGCGGCGCGGCGATCCCGATTCCGGTGTCTCACCCTTGTCGGCGGTGTCGGCGGCCCGGACTCTGATCGCGGTGCGCGGTCTGCACCGGTTCGCCGCGGCCGAAGGCCTGGCCGAATTCGACGTCGCGCAGGCGGTCAAGCCGCCGACACCGGGTCGCCGGCTGCCCAAGAGTCTCAGCCTCGATCAGGTCCTCGCCCTGCTGGCCGGCGCCGGCGGCGACAGCCCGTCCGACGGCCCGTTGACGTTGCGTAACCGCGCCCTGCTCGAGCTGCTCTACTCGACTGGCGCGCGCATCTCGGAAGCGGTCGGACTCGACGTCGACGACATCGACACGCACGCTCGGTCGGTGCTGCTGCACGGCAAAGGCGGCAAGCAGCGGCTGGTTCCGATCGGACGGCCCGCCGTGCAAGCACTGGAGGCCTACACGGTCCGCGGGCGATCCGAATTGGCCCGTCGCGGGCGCGGTACGCCGGCCATCTTCCTCAATGCCCGCGGTGGCCGGCTGTCGCGTCAGAGCGCATGGCAAGTTCTGCAGGACGCCGCGCAGCGCGCCGGTATCACCGCAGGCGTGTCGCCGCACACGCTGCGGCACTCGTTTGCGACCCACCTGTTGGAGGGTGGGGCCGACGTCCGCGTGGTGCAGGAATTGCTGGGACACGCATCGGTGACCACGACCCAGATCTACACGATGGTCACCGTGCATGCGCTGCGTGAAGTCTGGGCCGAGGCCCATCCGCGGGCGCGTTAGCCGCCCAGGTACTCCGATTCGAGCATCAGATCCGGGATCAAGCTCTGATATTCCAGGTGGGCTTTGTGCTCAACGGTTTTCCATACCGTGCCTTCATGCTGTCGCATGTATTCGCGGTACTTCGGAGCGCCGGGCACCTTGACGTTGTCGGCCATCGCGATCGAGCCGGGATGCAACCAGCCCCGGTCGAGAATGCTCTGCAGGTCGACCAGATAGGCGTCCTTGTCGTGGTCGAGAAACAGAAAATCCAGTGCACCTGAACCGAACCCATGCTCGCGCGCCAACGCATCCAGCGTGCGTCCGCCGTCGCCGATGGTGCCCACCACGCAAGTAATCCGATTGGCGACACCGGCATGAGCCCAGATCTGGCGGGCATTGGCGGCGTTGGCTTCGGCAAGCTCGACCGAGTACACCTTGGCGGCCGGCGCCGACCGGGCGATCCGCAGCGCGCCGTAGCCGCAGTAGGTGCCAAGCTCGAGGGCCAGCTTCGGGTTGGCCCGTTGCACCGCGGCGTCCAGGAACGCGCCCTTCTCGTCGCCGACGTTGATCAGCAGCGACTTCTCATAAGCGAACCGGTCGATGGTTGCCAGCACGTCGTCGACATCGCCCGCGCGAGCGTGCTTCAGCACGTACTCGACGGCGGCGGCTTCACGCCCGTCACCGATCTGACCGGTCGTGGTGATGTTGCGAGCCCCGGCGGCCATCCGCCACACCGACCACCGCAACAGAGGAATGCGCTGCTTCAGACCCATGGTCGCCACCCTAGCCCGCTTGGTCTGCAAACCGGGCTGTCCCCAAATTCGCTGGTTACGTTGTTGCGGGTCTCACAGCGCGGGCGCGTATACCCGTTAGACTCTCCTGCGATGTCTGCCATTTCCCGACCGCCGCGCATGCCGAGGCGATCCATGCTGCCGAGCCGCAGTCGGGTATGACTGACGACGCCGACAGCGGCACCGGAGTCGGCCTGACCGGACGCCCACCGCGGGAGATCCCTGAACCCAAGCCGCGCACCTCGCACGGACCGGCCAAGGTCGTGGCGATGTGCAACCAAAAGGGCGGGGTGGGAAAGACCACGTCGACGATCAACCTCGGCGCCGCCCTCGCCGAATATGGCCGCCGGGTGTTGCTGGTGGACCTCGATCCGCAGGGAGCGCTGTCGGCCGGCCTCGGTGTGCCGCACTACGAGCTGGAACACACCATCCACAATCTGCTGGTCGAGCCGCGGGTGTCGCTCGACAACGTGCTGATGCACACCCGCGTCAAGAATTTGGACCTGGTGCCGAGCAATATCGATCTGTCGGCTGCGGAGATCCAGTTGGTCAATGAGGTGGGCCGCGAGCAGACGCTGTCCAGGGCGCTGCATCCGGTGCTCGACCGTTACGACTATGTCCTGATCGACTGCCAGCCGTCGCTGGGCCTGCTGACCGTGAACGGACTGGCGTGCTCGGACGGCGTCATCATCCCGACCGAGTGCGAGTTCTTCTCGCTGCGCGGTCTGGCGTTGCTGACCGACACCGTCGAGAAGGTGCGCGATCGGCTCAATCCGAAGCTGGACATCAGCGGCATTTTGATCACTCGCTACGACCCGCGAACGGTGAACTCCCGTGAGGTGATGGCTCGGGTGGTGGAACGGTTCGGCGATCTCGTGTTCGACACCGTCATCTCCCGTACTGTCCGGTTCCCGGAGACCAGCGTCGCCGGCGAACCGATCACATCGTGGGCACCAAGATCGAGCGGCGCGGCCGCTTACCGGTCGTTGGCCCGCGAGGTGATCGACCGGTTCGGCGCGTGAACGGCGGGACGACCTGCGAGGCATCACCCCAAAACGGCTTCCAGGTCAAGCTGACCAATTTCGAGGGGCCGTTTGACCTTCTGCTGCAGCTGATTTTCGCCCACCGGCTCGACGTCACCGAAGTGGCGCTGCACCAGGTCACCGATGACTTCATCGCGTACACCCGCGCGATCGGCTCCGAGCTGGGACTTGACGAGACCACCACCTTCCTCGTCGTGGCGGCGACGCTGCTCGACCTCAAGGCCGCGCGGCTGCTGCCGTCCGGTCGGGTCGACGACGCCGAGGATCTGGCGCTGCTGGAAGTCCGCGACCTACTGTTCGCCCGGTTGCTGCAGTACCGGGCGTTCAAGCACGTCGCGCAGATGTTCGCCGAGCTGGAGGCCGCCGCGCTGCGCAGCTATCCGCGGGCGGTGTCGCTGGAGGACCGGTACGAAGACCTGCTGCCCGAGGTGATGTTGGGCGTCGACGCCCAGCGGTTCGCAGAGATCGCGGCGACCGCGTTCACGCCGCGGCCAGTGCCGACGGTGGCCACCGAACACCTGCACGAGCTGATGGTCTCAGTGCCCGAGCAGGCGAAACAGCTGATGTCGGTGCTGGAGAAGCGGGGGATCGGGCAGTGGGCATCGTTCGCCGAGCTGGTCACCGATTGCAAGGCCCCGATTGAGATCGTCGGCCGCTTCCTGGCTCTGCTCGAGCTGTATCGGTCGCGGGCGGTAGCATTCGACCAGTCAGAACCGCTTGGTGTGCTCCAGGTTTCGTGGACCGGAGAACAACCCCCCAGCGACGAATTGCGGGACCAATACTCATGACCGAGCCATTGTCCGACACGGACTTGGACATCGACGCAGCCAACTCGGACCCGGGCACCGACGTGCCCGATTTGGACCCGGGATTCGATGTATCCGACGAGAACCTCGGCATCGACGTGGCGACGGCGCCGGAGCTCGAGGACACCGAGCTCGGTGCGGTGCTCGAGGCACTGCTGCTCGTCGTCGACACCCCGGTAACCGTCGAGGCGCTGGCCGCGGCCACCGAGCAACCGGCGTATCGGGTGGCGGCCAAGCTGCGGCTGATGGCCGATGAGCTCACCGAACGAGACAGCGGCATCGACCTGCGCGAAGCCGGCGGGGGATGGCGGATGTACACCCGGGCCCGGTTCGCGCCCTACGTTGAGCGCTTGCTGCTGGACGGATCTCGCTCGAAGCTCACCCGGGCGGCGCTGGAGACGCTGGCGGTGGTGGCCTACCGGCAACCCGTGACGCGTGCACGGGTGAGCGCGGTGCGCGGGGTCAACGTCGACGCGGTGATGCGCACGCTGCTGGCGCGCGGGCTGATCACCGAAGCGGGCACCGACGCCGACACCGGGGCGGTGACCTTTGCCACCACCGAGCTGTTCTTGGAACGCCTCGGGCTGTCATCGCTGACCGATCTGCCCGATATCGCACCATTGCTTCCCGATGTCGACATGATCGACGATCTGAGCGAATCCCTGGACACTGAGCCACGTTTCGTCAAGCTCGGCGGCGGTCCGGTTTCCGACGATACGCCGTTGTCGTTCGACGTGGATCACGAGTGATGGTCACGGACAGCGAACCCAGCGGGGTTCGCCTGCAGAAAGTGCTGTCGCAGGCCGGAATTGCGTCGCGGCGGGTTGCCGAGAGGATGATCATCGACGGCCGCGTCGAGGTCGACGGACAGCTGGTGACCGAGCTGGGCACCAGGGTCGACCCGGATGCCTCGGTGATCCGCGTCGACGGGGCGCGGGTGGTTCTGGATGACTCGCTGGTGTATCTGGCGCTGAACAAACCGCGCGGTATGCACTCGACGATGTCGGACGATCGCGGCCGGCCCTGCATCGGCGATCTGGTCGAACACCGGGTTCGGGGGAATAAGAAGCTTTTTCACGTGGGGCGGCTCGACGCCGACACCGAGGGTCTGATCTTGCTGACCAATGACGGCGAGCTCGCGCATCGGCTGATGCATCCCTCATTCGAAGTACCCAAGACGTATCTGGCGACGGTCAACGGAACGGTGCCGCGCGGGTTCGGCAAGAAATTGCGGGCCGGAATCGAATTGGACGACGGTCCGGTCGCGGTCGACGATTTCGCGGTGGTGGACGCCATTCCCGGCAAGACGCTGCTTCGGGTCACGCTGCACGAGGGCCGCAAACGCATTGTGCGGCGGATGCTGGCCGAAGCGGGATTTCCCGTGCAGACACTGGTTCGCACCGACATCGGCGCGGTGTCACTGGGCGAGCAGCGGCCGGGCAGCATTCGGGCGTTGCGCCGCAACGAGATCGGCGAGCTCTACAAAGCGGTAGGGATGTGAACGCAGTCGTCGTCGCCGTCGACGGTCCGGCGGGCACCGGAAAGTCATCGGTATCAAGGGGATTGGCGCGTGCATTGCACGCCCGCTATCTGGACACCGGAGCCATGTACCGCATCGTCACGCTGGCGGTGCTGCGTGCAGGAATAGACCTCACCGATCAGGATGCCGTCGGAGCAGTCGCATCCAACGCCAAGCTGTCGGTGGGCCACGACCCCGAAGAGGATCTTAGTTACCTTGACGGCGAGGATGTTTCGTCGGAAATCCGCGGCGACGAGGTCACCAGGGCGGTGTCAGCCGTGTCATCCGTTCCTCCGTCCGCACCCGGCTTGTCGCCTTGCAGCGCACCCTGGCGGAGGGACCCGGCAGCGTCGTGGTCGAAGGACGCGACATCGGGACCGTGGTGTTGCCCGACGCCGACGTCAAGATCTACCTGACCGCGTCGGCCGAGACGCGGGCGCGGCGCCGCAATGATCAAAATGTCGCCGCCGGTTTTGCCGACGACTACGACTCCGTGCTCGCCGACGTGCGCCGCCGCGACCACCTGGACTCGACGCGCCCGGTGTCGCCGCTGCGGGCCGCTTCGGATGCGGTGGTCGTCGATACCAGCGAGATGACCGAATCCGAAGTGATCGCTCACCTCCTGCAGTTGGTCAAGCAGCGAAGCGAGGCAGTTCGGTGACTGAAGACGGCACGTGGGTCGACGAAAGCGAATGGGAATCAACTGAATTCGCTGATTCCGCCGATGATGCGGTCGGTGGTCCGCCGCCGGTGGTGGCCGTGGTGGGCCGGCCGAACGTCGGCAAGTCGTCGCTGGTCAACCGGATCCTGGGCCGACGGGAAGCGGTAGTTCAGGACGTGCCCGGGGTGACCCGTGACCGAGTGTCCTACGACGCGCTGTGGACCGGACGCAGGTTCGTGGTGCAGGACACCGGGGGATGGGAACCCGACGCCGAGGGCCTGCAGCTGCTGGTCGCCGAGCAGGCATCGGTGGCCATGCGTACCGCCGACGCGGTGATCCTGGTGGTGGACGCGGTCGTCGGCGCGACGGCAGGTGACGAAGCTGCAGCCCGTATTCTGCGCCGCTCCGGCAAGCCAGTGTTCCTGGCCGCCAACAAAGTTGATAGCGAGAAAGGCGAAGCCGATGCCGCCGCGTTGTGGTCGTTGGGCGTCGGTGAGCCACACGCGATCAGCGCGATCCACGGTCGCGGCGTAGCCGATCTGCTCGACGCGGTGGTCGGCGCGCTTCCGGAGGTCGCTGAACTGGCCTCCACGCAGACCGGCCCACGGCGGGTGGCGCTGGTGGGCAAGCCCAACGTCGGGAAGAGCTCGCTGCTGAACCGGCTGGCAGGCGATCAGCGCTCGGTGGTTCACGACGTCGCCGGCACCACGGTCGATCCGGTGGACTCGCTGATCGAAATGGACGGCAAGGTCTGGCGTTTCGTCGACACGGCTGGCCTGCGCCGCAAGGTCGGTCAGGCCAGTGGGCAGGAGTTCTATGCCTCGGTGCGCACCCACGGCGCCATCGACGCCGCCGAGGTGGTGATCGTGTTGATCGACGGATCGGTGCCGCTGACCGAGCAGGACCTGCGGGTGCTGTCGATGGTCATCGAGGCCGGGCGAGCGCTGGTGCTGGCGTTCAACAAGTGGGACCTTGTTGACGAGGAAAGGCGTTACCAGCTCGACAACGAGATCGACCGCCAACTGGCCCAGGTGCAGTGGGCGCAACGGGTCAACATCTCCGCGAAAACCGGCCGCGCGGTGCAGAAGTTGGTGCCGGCCTTGGAGAGTGCGTTGGCATCTTGGGATGCCCGGATCGGTACCGGCCGGTTGAACACCTGGATCAAGGAAGTCGTGGCGGCGACACCCCCGCCGGTGCGCGGCGGCAAACAGCCGCGGATCCTGTTCGCCACCCAGGCCGCCGCTCGCCCGCCCACGTTCGTGCTGTTCACCTCGGGCTTTTTGGAAGCGGGATACCGCCGATTTTTGGAGCGCCGTCTGCGCGAGACTTTCGGCTTTGAAGGCAGCCCGATTCGGATCAACGTTCGGGTACGCGAGAAGCGCAAGCCCAAGTCGCGCTGACGGCGGGGCCGAGCAGTGCTGAAACTCATATTTACGGATGAGTTGAGCCGGATAAGGTTCTTTCAGTGCCGTTGTCGCATGGGCTTTTGATCGTCCTCGCCGCTGTGGGGGCCGGTGCGATCAACGCCGTTGTCGGTTCGGGCACGCTGATCACTTTCCCGACGCTTGTCGCGATGGGTTATCCGCCGGTGACGTCGACGATGTCCAACGCGGTCGGCCTGGTAGCGGGCAATGCCTCCAGCACCTGGGGCTACCGGCGTGAACTGCGCGGCCAGGGTGGCCGGCTGGTATGGCAAATTCCGGCTTCGGTTATCGGCGCGACGCTGGGTGCTTGGCTGCTCTTGCATCTTCCGGAGAAACTGTTCACCGCCGTGGTGCCGGCGCTGCTGATCATCGCGCTGGTCCTGGTGGTCATCGGTCCGCGAATTCAAGCCTGGGCGCAGGAACGGGCGGCGAAGGGAGGTCAGTCGGCCGACGACATTTCGCGTGGCCGGATGGCCGCGGTGGTGTCGAGCACTTTCGCGGTCGCCGTCTATGGCGGCTATTTCACTGCCGCACAGGGCATTTTGCTGGTCGGCGCGATGGGTGCACTGCTGCCGGAATCGGTACAGCGGATGAACGCCGCGAAGAACCTACTGACATTAATTGTGAATCTTGTTGCAGCGCTGGCTTATACGATGGCGGCTTTCCATCGCATCAACTGGGCGGTCGCTGGTCTCATCGCGATCGGGTCATTGCTCGGCGGTTGGCTGGGTGCACGTTATGGCCGTCGGCTTTCACCGAACGCGCTGCGCGCCGCGATCGTCATCGTCGGCGTCATCGGGCTCTACCGGCTGCTCAACGTCTGACGGGTCAGCCTCGTTGGACGGCGTTACCGAGACCAGAATTCCCGATTGTCGGCGATCCAGTGTGGTAAGTGACATGGTTGCCGGAGCCTGAGGCTTGGATCGTGTCAGCTGCATCGACGGTGATCTGGTTTTGGATACCAGACACACTCACGCTCGCGCAGTGGCCGGTGATCACCACATTGTTGGTGATTCCGCTGACGCTGACGCTGCCCCCATTGCAGGCAATGGTGCGGACTTCGCTGATGCCGGACACAGTGATGTTTTGACCCGCCGGCGCAGTCGACACAGATGTCGATGGCATCTGGGTCGCAGTCGTTGGCGGCATGCCGCCAGAGGCGGTGGGGCTTGCCGTGGAGATGGTCGGAACGGGCCAGAGAGTAGTGATGCCACTGCGCGAAACCTGGTGCGCGGTAAAGAGGAAGATCCCGGCCGGCAGGGCGATCATGCCAATGATGAAGACTCCAGCGATGATCCACCACATCCGGTTGCTGCGCGTGTACTGGGCCGGCGAGGGGCCGGGGAACGAGCCGCCGTAGGGGAACGAGGGCGGTGGTGCCATCGGGGGACCTGCCGGTGGCGGGAACTCGGCACCGGGCAGTGGCGGCATCGCGGAAGCGGGCGGTGGCGCCCATTTACTGGGCGGCGGATTCGCGCCGGCCTCGGAAGCTCGTGCGGCGTCGGCCAGCGGCTGCTCCAGCTCCCGAATTCGGGCTTCGGGATCGTCCTCGGATTTCATTCACCGATGCTCGCATACCAAGATCGCGCCGAATAGGGCATTCGCATTCGGTAGTTTCGGCATCGTGCCCGATATTGCCAACCGTCAGATCCTGCTGCGTCGCCGTCCGACCGGGCTCGTCCAGCCCGCAGACACCGAGCTGGTCACCACGCCGGCGCCCGAGCCCGCCGAGGGTGAGGCCTTGGTTCGCACCACCTACGTAGGCCTCGACGCCGCGGTCCGCACCTGGCTCAACGACCAGCAGGGCTACCTGCCGCCCGTGCAGTTGGGCGAAGTCATCCGCGCGGCCGGAATCGGCGAGGTCGTGTCGTCACGCTGTAACGCCTACGCGGTCGGCGACGTGATCACCACGCTGACCGGCTTCCAGGAGTATGTGATCGTTCGCGACGACGTGTTCAGCACGCCGATTCCCGACGAGAGCGATCAGCTGGCGATCATGTCGGTTTACGGTCCGACCGGCGCGACGGCGTACTTCGGGATGACCGATGTCGGTCGGCCTCAGCCCGGAGACACCGTGGTGGTCTCGGCCGCGGCCGGCGCTACCGGATCGGTGGCGGGCCAGATCGCCAAGATCGCCGGCGCCCGGGTGGTGGGCATCGCGGGCGGGCCGGAGAAGTGTCGCGCGGTGGTCGAGGACTTCGGTTTCGACGCATGCATCGACTACAAGAACGACGACCTCAATGCCGCGCTGAAAGAGCATTGCCCCAAGCGGGTCAATGTCTACTTCGACAACGTCGGTGGGCCGATCCTCGACGCGGTGTTGGGCAGGTTGGCGATGAATGCGCGGGTCGTGTTGTGCGGCATCATCTCCAGCTATCTGACGGGCGATCATCCCGGGCCGGCGAACTACGTGAACCTGCTGTCGAAGACCGCGACCATGCAAGGATTCAACGCGCTCGATCAGTGGGGGCGCTTCGACGAAGCGTTCGCCGCGCTTCGCCGGTGGGGCCACGAGGGCCGAATCACGGCCCGCCAGACCGTCTTTGAGGGCGTCGACTCATGTGTCGACGCCCTCAACGGGCTGTTCACCGGGGCCAACATCGGCAAGATGTTGGTCAAGTTGAGCGAGCCGACAACGGTTTAGCTCACCTCTTGGATGCGGATCATGGTGCCCGCTGGATCGCGCACGGCACAGTCGCGAATTCCGTAGGGCTGCTCGGTGGGCTCTTGGACGATGTCGGCGTTGGTGGCCTGTAGCCGCTCGAACACTTCGTCGAGGTCCTTGGTGGCCAGGACGACCATCGCGTAGGTGCCTTTGGCCATCATCTCGGCGATGGTGCGTCGTTCGTCTTCGGTGATACCCGGGTTCGCGGCCGGCGGATTCAAAACAATAGACGTGCCAGGCTGATTCGGCGGGCCGACGGTGATCCACCGCATCGTGCCCTTGCCGACATCGAGGCGGACCTCGAAGCCGAGGGTGTCGCGGTAGAACGCGAGCGACTCTTCCGGATCGTCGTGGGGCAGCATGCTCGAGTGAATGGTGATATCCATGGCAGTCACGTTAGGTGCAGCACGGTGGCGGGAGCTTCTCGATTCCTGACCGGTCTGGTCACCTGCTTTTCGAGGCACGACGGCAACCCGGCCTCGATGTCGGCTGTCTGGCCCCGATAGGTGCTGGGGGAGACGCCGACCAGTTCGGTGAAGCGCGTGCTGAAGGTACCCAGCGACGAGCAACCGACTGCGAAGCAGACCTCGGTGACGCTGAGGTCGCCGCGACGCAGCAGCGCCATCGCGCGCTCGATGCGGCGGGTCATCAGGTAGGAGTACGGAGACTCGCCATAGGCGATTTTGAACTGGCGGCTGAGATGGCCGGCAGACATGTGCGCGTCGCGGGCGAGCGCCTCGACGTCCAGCGGATGTGCGTAGTCACGGTCGATGCGATCCCGAACGCGGCGCAGCCTGGCGAGGTCGCGGAGGTGTTGGTCGTCGGTGGATCTGGTGGCCATTTGCGCGATGGTGCCATGTCGCGTTTGGGTTGGGGCGGCCGGCGTCACCTGCTGTAAGCTTTCGACCTGCTGCCGGCGACGCGTCGGCACCGGGCTGTGGCGCAGTTTGGTAGCGCACTTGACTGGGGGTCAAGTGGTCGCAGGTTCAAATCCTGTCAGCCCGACATAGGTCAGAGGCGGTTTTGTCAGCGTGTGCACCAGGCCGAACTGACTGACCAGCCGGGCGTCTGCGTAGGCGTGGCCGTCGGGGCAGCAGGTTGGCGGCACGACCATCCATCCGTGCTCGGTGGGTACGAGGTCGCCGACGAAGTTATTCGGGAAGTTGTCGCGCCGCGGATCGGCCACTGCGACGTTGTACCCCGAACCACCGACAATGAGTGTCCGCAAATCAGACAAGGATTCCGAGACCGGTAGACCCGGGTAAATAAGTTACGCTGCGTAGCGTATTGTTTCGTGCCAAGGGGGCTACAGAGGAGACCCAGCCGTGACCCGCAAACCCGAAGACGCAACATGGATTGGCCCCTGGGAAGACGGCCAACGACTTTTTGACGGGCAGAGCTGGACAGTCGAGCACACGACCCACAACGGACGGCCTTACCCCATCACTGTCGCCGTCATCGGCAAGCAACACCTTGACGGGCGCATCCAAAGGCGCATCGCTGTTGACGTCCCTGGTGATCCGATCACGCCAGCGGAGGCCCGCCAGGTAATTGAGGCGCTGACCGAGGCCGCTGCGTTGGCAGACACCGAGATGGCTCCGAAGAAGGGGTCGCGGAGGCCCACCGCGCGTGGATCGGATCGCCCCGGAGAGTGGGACGGCCCGATCACTTATTCAGACGTCGGCTGAGGCGCTCAGGTTCCCCGCGGGAAGTCCCATGCGCCAGTGTCGGGGTTCCAGTTCCCCGCGCAGGCTCTCGGTTGGACGCCGCAGATCGGCGGCAAGCTTCGCAGACCCCTGACTACCGGCCCCCCGGACCTGGGATGAAGTAGCCCGGTGATGGTTCTGGTGTCGGGTCGGCGACAGCTCAGACACCCTGTGCCGCAACGGTTTTAGAAGCCGGGGCGAACGCCGGCGAACGTGCCCGCGATGCCTGAGGGTCAAGTGGTCGCAGGTTCAAATCCTGTCAGCCCGACCAAAGCTTTCGCAGATCACAGGCGTTCTCGGATGGAATCCGGAGCCTGCTTCGTGTTCGTTTTGGGGATAGGTTAATCACCATGCGAAACATCGCCATTCACGGCCCGCGGCCACGACCAGCCCGGCAACGTACTCGTCAGCGGTGGTGACTGCCGTGCGCACCGGCATCACCAGCCTTGCAGACGCTCTGGTTAGCGCCGCGCTGTTGCTGATCGCCGCAATTATCTGCGCTGGCGCGGCAGGCGCCGACCCAAGCCAGCAGGATCAGTTTCTGGCGCTACTCGAACAAGAACAGATTCCGCCGGTCGATGACGGTGAGGTGCCTGGTGTCGTCGCTCGAGCCCATCAAATTTGTGGCGAACTGAACGGCGGCACCCCGGTCGACACCTTGGTAAACGACGAGATGAACCGTGGGTATGCGGAAAACCCGCGTTTACACCTATTTCCGGATCGCGTGAGAAGAACCGCAATCAGATTCATCACCGCATCGGTGGACATCTACTGCCCACGCCATCAAGGCGAGCTTCCGCCGTACGAGTAACTCACCGAGCCCCGTTGGCATGGGCTGCCGGGTGGGCCGGCCCGGCTCCCTGTGCGATTTTCGGAAAGTCGATGACTGGCTGTTGCTGCGGAGTTGGCGGGGTCTGCGTGACCGGTTGCCCCATGTGCTGGGGGCAGTAAGCGCTCGCCGCGATCATGGTGAACTGGGCGGCGCCGTCGCCGGTGAATCCCGGATTGCTCGACGACACGCTCGTGATGACGCCGGCTTGGGGATTTCCCTGGTCCATCAGCGCGCATGCCTGTTTGGCGACCGCGACGGCGACAGCTGGGTCCTGGTAGGTGATGCCGGCCTTGTTGAGCGCCGCCAGAAAGCTCGCGTCGATCCCCGAACTGCCCGGATCGGCCTGTGCCGGCGCGGCCACCCCGAACACGGCGGCGAAGCCCGCAAGCATGACAAGGAATCGCATGGCTTCATCCTCGTACAGCTCGGCGCCATTGTCTCGTCCGGTTTCGACGCGGATGACAACTTTCGTCGTGAATTCGAGATGGCGGCGACGTGACGGTTCGATATGCCTCGCGGCGATCCGTCGAATAGGTTTGGCCGCCCGGGCTATGAATCAATGGTGAGCAACCACCATGTGAACCTGACCCCGCAGGAAAACTCGTTCGACCGAAGCCCAGTTGGAGCAACAGATTCTGCAGAGCGAACTCGACACGGTGAAAACCAAGGCGCACACCACCGACCACGAACTGGCCACCGCGATGCGCGCCGCGGTCGGCGACGCCAAGCTCGACCAGAACGGACGCGAAATACCGCAGGCGCCAGCCCCTCCCGTGCAGGGGATCACCGAGGACCAGTTCAAGCAGATCTTTCCCAACTACGCGTCCAACAATCACGTTGCGTTGTCGCCGGCTGACGCCGAAGCTAAAGCCCAAGCGTGGACAGCGGCGATCAATCAAGCCATGCAGGAGGCCAACATCAGCACTCCGGAACGCTGGGCGGCATTCCTTGCCGAAGCCGCCGAGGAGACCGCCTGGGGCGACACCCTCACCGAGTACGCGGATGGGTCAGAGTACGAAGGACGCACCGACTTGGGCAACGTCAACCCCGGCGACGGTCCCAGGTACAAAGGTCGAGGCGGGTTACAGCTGACCGGACGAAGCAATTACGGCGCCGCAGGCAAAGCACTCGGACTGGACCTGATCGACAACCCCGATCAGGTCGCCAGCGATCCAGTCGTCGGGTGGCGCACCGCGGGGTGGTTCTGGAACCACGGCACCGGCCTCGGCGACCTCAACCAACTCGCCGACCAGGGCAACATCACCGCCATCTCGCGGGCAATCAACGGCGGCGACCACGGGCTGCAAGCCCGCATCGACAACTACAACAAAATCCTGAAGCTGTTGGGCGCGGGATGATCTCGCACACGTCGCGACTACTCGCCGTTATGGTCGCCGCCACCGTCGGGTTGGCGGCGGTCGGCTGCGCGAGCACAAAATCAGGCCCGCCCACAGCGCAGAGCATGTCGCCAAAGCCCGCTTCCACCGGCACCACAACCAGGGTCTCCGCCCCGCCGGTGGCGTCGGGGGAGTCCAACAACAAGGACTACACCGTCACGACGATGCCGATCGACGGCACGACGCCGGATGGAGCGGGTCGCTGGCATGTCTTGGTAGGTCAGCTATCTGGCGGCGACCCGGCGGTGACCGACGCCTTCAACAAGTCCAGTAACGCCTCAGCTCACCAACAGATCGACCAAGCCAGCACCGACGCCAGCGGGGTGCAGGGGTGGAATCTCGAGCTGAAGTCGGCAATAACGTTCCGGCCCACCGCAATCGGCGAAGTGCTCAGCGGATCCTCTTACACCAGGGGAGCAGCACACCCCACCGACTACGTCAGCACAGTCGTCATCGACAGCCGCACCGCGCATCCCATCACCCTTGGCGGCCTGTTCACCAACGAACAAGTCGGGCTTGACCGCCTGTCACAGCAGACCAAAATCATCTGGCCTAAGGTCTACGGCCCGGGCGGGGACGGTCCTCCGATGCTCGACGAGCCTGGCAATCGGCCTGTGCCGCAAAACTTCGCCAACTGGATCCCCACCGCGGCGGGAATAGAGCTGCACTTTACCGACGGTCAGTTTGGACACGGTCTGCCGGTGATCACGGTGCCGTGGTCGACGGTCTCCGACGTGCTGGCTCAGGACATGACGGCACTCGCCCAAGGCTGACCCGCCGACTGTTGGTTTCTGCAGATCAAAACTTGTTGGAGCAAGCCATGTTCCATGATAGGACCACCGCTCCCGACACCCTTCTCACTTGTCGGCGCGATGGCCTTCGCCATCATCAGCCAAGTAGGTGACGCTGTACCACTGGCGATCGGGCTGGACGCCGACGCCGTCAGGCTCCGTGGGCGTTGCCTGCTCCAAACGGACATCGGTCAGATGTGGATTCTGCAGGCGGATGAAGTCTTCGAGCTCGGCGTCTCGTGCGGCTCCGGTGAGAGTTCTCTCCGCGGGCGCCTTTCCCTCGTACCTCGACCAACTCACGCCTGACATCCTGCCTTGAAGCTGTAGTCAGCCGCATCCGACTGCGCTTACTTCGACGGTGCGACCGGCGCAGGCGGCGCCGCCTGATCAGCTGCGACTTCGCTAGAAATTGCAGGTCAGTGCCATCGGCCCGCTGGTCGCCTGAGGTCGACAGTCATAATCGACCTGTGACAACACCGTTCGCAGTAGCGGACCACCGATGAACGCGACCCTGCTGGCGAGCGGAATCGCAGTCGTCGAACTCGGCGGGCTCATCGCGCTTGGGGTGCTGCTCATCGTGTCGCGACATCAGCTGAAGGAAACCCGAGCCGACCTCGAGCGCGCTCGCCAACCCAGAATTGCCCGCCGGCGACCGCGCCCCGGCCTCGCGCCGTTCGCGATCAGGACAGCATGGCGGACAGCCGACTCGCTGATCACCAAAGGCATTGGTGCCACAGTCCGTAACTCGATCGAAGACCTGGCCGGCTGGGCTCAGGTCGAACGTCCCGATCTCGCACGACTGACCGCAGACGGCGACGTCGTGATCGCCTTCTCCGACATCGAGGACTCCACCGCGCATAACGAACAGTTGGGGGACCGCGAATGGGTGAAGGTCCTTGAGCGCCACAACCGGCTCATCGAGAAGCTTGTCGCCGATCACGGCGGGCACGTGGTCAAGGCCCAGGGCGATGGATTCATGATCGCCTTCGCCGACACCGAACAGGCGGTGCTGTGCGGGATTGGCATCCAGCGCGCGCTGCTCAAAAACGCTGAGCAGTGGGCGGGCATCCGCGTCCGGATCGGCATCCATATCGGGCCGTCGGTCCGACGCGGCGACGACCTTTTCGGTCGCAACGTCGCGATGGCCGCCCGGATCGCCGGGCAAGCCGGCGGCGGCGAAATACTCGTCAGCGAGGCGGTGCGCGAAGCGCTCGACGGTGTGCCCAACATCGACCTATCCGGTCCCCGCGAGGCCGAACTCAAAGGCCTGCAGGGCACTCATCAGCTCTACGCCGTCAAGGTGCCCGCGTGACCGTTTACGGCCGGACTTCCACCTGATCGTTGGGGTTGAAGTAGCGCTCGGTTCCGTCGGTGAACGTCACCGTACACAGCTCAGGCAGGAAGCCGCCTTCGTGCGGGGCGAGTTCGCAGACCACCCTCGTCGCGACTCGCTTCCACGCGTCGTCGCCTTCGCCATACTCGCGGAGCTGGTAACCCGGCAAGCGGTTAGTGAGGTCGACTGCCCGCATTTGGAGCACTCGGCTTGATGGCATCGGCATAGATCTCATTCTGCCCAGCATTTCTTACAAGCAGATGACGTCTATGGGTTGGCAGGCTGCGTTTGCGGCCGCCGGCGTACCAGCGTCGGCCACCAGAACCACGGCCCCAGAATCGCGAGGATGGCCGGCACGACGAACGACCGCACGATCAGCGTGTCGAGCAGCAGGCCGATACACACGGTCGATCCGACCTGGCCGATAGTGCGGAGATCGCTGGTGAGCATGGCCAGCATGGTGAACGCGAACACCAGACCCGCCGAGGTAACGACACCACCGGTGCTGCCCAGAGCTCGAATCAGACCAGTATGTAATCCAGCGTGGACCTCTTCTTTGACCCTGTTGATCAACAGCAGGTTGTAGTCCGACCCGACCGCCACCAGGATGATGAACGTCAGGGGTAGGACCAGCCAGTGCAGGTGCAGGCCGATCAGGTGCTGCCACAGAAGTATGGAGAGCCCGAACGCCCCGGCGTACGAGAACGCCACCGTGCCGGGAATGACCAAGGCCGCCACCAGACTTCGTGTGATGAACATCATGATCAGGAAGATCAGCACGAAGGCGGCGATTGCGGCGATCAGCAAATCGGATGAGGCGTATTCCTTGATGTCTTTGTCGTTGGCTCCCGAGCCACCGATGTAGATGCGCGCGCCGGCAAGTGAGGTCTCTTTCAAGATCGTCTTTATAGCCTCGGGGAACATCTTGACGTGCTCCACACCTTCGGGACCCATGGCATCGCCCTCGTGGGTGACGATGAACCGGGCCGCCTTGCCGTCCGGCGACATCATCAATTTCATGCCGGTCTTGACGTCTTCGTTGTCGAAGCCTTCGTGCGGGATGTAGAAGAAGTCGTCGCTGCGGGACTTGTCCCAGTCGTTGCCGACGTTGATCGAATCGTCGAATGTCTGCTCAGTCTGCAGGGTCTGCAGATCCGCCGACCCGTACGAGTTGACCAACTTCGCCTGCAGGGCCTCGGTGTCGTCGGCCGTGGCTTTCAGTTGCGCGATGATTTTCGGGAAAGTCTTGTCGACCTCCTCGATGGAGATTCTGGCGAAGTTGATGTCTTCGGCCAACTTGTCGATCTGGTCGATCGTGTCGAACACCGATCTGAACGTCCAGCAGATCGGAATGTCGTAACAGTGCTTCTCCCAGAAGAAATAGCTTTTGAGCGGACGGAAGAAATCGTCAAGGTTTGCTACGTCGTCCCTGATGTCTTCGCTGACCTTTTGCAGATCCGCGATCGTGAGAGCGGTCTGGTGCAGCTCGTCGGACACCTTCTGGAAGAAGACGATTTCTTTGCGCAGGACCTCGACGGAGTGCGCCTGGATGTTGGCTTGCTGATCGGTGTTGGCGTTCTGCTCCCGGTTGAACGGCAACTGTTGCCCGTTTCCGCTGCCCTGGGTGGTGAACAAGTAGGGAATGCTGGCGTGCTGGAGCGCGCGACCTAAGGGCCTGGTCATGCCTTGCACCATGGCGACACCGTTCAGGCGAATCAAAGCTCTCGCGACCCGGTCCAGTGAAATGAAGTCAGCCGAATTGCGCATGTCGTGGTCGGTCTCGACCATCAGCATCTCGGAGAACAGTTTGCTTTTGGGGAAGTGCCGATCGGCCGCCTGGAAACCCAGATTGGCGGGTGCGTCGTGCGGCTGGTACTGCCGGTCGTCGTAATTCTGTCGGTAGCTCGGTACGAAAATCGCCCCCAGCAACACGATGGCGGAACTGGCTATCAGGATCGGCACCGGCCAGCGCACGACGCTCGCGCCGATCCGCCGATAGACGTGCGCCTTGACCTGCTGCCTCGGGTCGAACATCCCGAAGAGGCTGCCGAGTGTCAACACCGCCGGGCCGAGCGTCATGGCCGCGGCGATGGTGAACAGCATGGTGATCGCGACTGCCGGACCCATCGTGTGGAAGTAGTTCAGTCGCGCGAACGTCAAGCAATAGCAGGCGCCGGCGATCGTGAGCCCCGATCCGATGATGATCGGCGCGACACCTTTGTAAGCGATGTAAAAACTGTCTTCTCGGGTTTCGCCGGCCAGGCGTGCCTCGTGATAACGACCCATCAAGAAAATGCCGTAGTCGGTACCGGCTCCAAGGGTCAGTGCGATAACGATGTTCACCGCGAACGACGACAGCTCGATGTATCCGAGATGACCGAGGGTCGAGATAATCCCTTTGGCGACAAGCATTTCGATGAGGACGCCGAGCAAGGGCACCAACAGCGTGGGAGGCGAGCGGTACACGATCAGCAGCATCACCATGATGAGGACGATCGTGACGATGGTGACGTTGTTGAGGCTTGCGTTGGCGATGCTCAGCGTGTCCGATGCAAGCGGCGCGGCGCCGCTGACGAAGACCTTGAGTCCGGGCGGCGGCGTGTCCTTCGCGATGATGTTGCGGACGGCGTTCACAGACGCGTTCGCCTCGATCTGCCCGATGTCGCCGGCGAGACGCAACAGCGTATAGGTGCACTTGCCATCGACGCTTTGCGCGCCCGCCGCGGTGAACGGCTTGCCCCACAGGTCCATCACGTACTGCACGTGCTTGGTGTCGTGCTGCAGGCGCTGCATCAAATCGTCGTAATAGCGGTGGTCTTGGTCGGCCAATGGACGGTTCGCCTCGAACACCACCATGGTCAAGTTCGTCGAATTGGATTCGTGGAACTTCTCGCCGATGTGCAGCAGCGCTCGCTGCGACGGCGCATAGTGCGGGACCATCGGCCCGGCGAGTTCTTCGGCGACGTCCTCCACCTTGGGCATGAACGCAGTCGTCGTGACCGCGAGAAAGCCCCAGAAGAAGATGATCGGAACCGCGAAAGTCCGGACCATTCGCGGGATGAAGGGGCGTTTGACCCTGGGCTCGTCCAGTCGATGCTCGCTCACGCGGATTTCACCCGGCACTCGACATCGGCGTCCTGATGATTGCCGGTTTGCTCGTCGCGGACGACGCCGTCGACCAGCATTCGGCAGCCCACCTGACCGCCGTGAACGTGCACGGAAATACTGCCGGACGCAACCGTCAGCGTCGTTGTCTCGGTGTGGGACCACGGCAGCGTCGTGACATCCACTTGATGCGGATGTCCGTCGATGTCGACGTAGACGAGCTTTCCGCCTCTGCCGACAGAGCCGAATACCTCGTAGGTGAGCCGCTTGATATTGAACTCGTCGGGGGCCTGTGGACCGTTGACGGTGATGACCGGCTCCGGCTCGGAGAATTGATGCACTTTGTACATGAGCAACAAGCCGGCGCTCACTGCGATGACGGCAACCAGCGGCATCCAGATTCGCGCTAGGACAGTCCTCCCGACTGAACGAGGGCTCACTCGATCACCTTTCCGAACGCGTTCTCCCGGAACCTCGTGCTGTCGATCCGACCCCACCGTCAGTTCGACATATGTATATCAACCAGCTTGATATACGGCCGTTAAGACGCTACCAGATACTGAACGGACACGGCTACAACGTGGGAACGTTATCACCTGCCTTCGCAGTCGGCAGCACGGACGACGGGGCCTCAGGCCACCACCTG
Source organism: uncultured Actinomycetota bacterium (assembly GCA_963815995.1). GTDB lineage: Bacteria > Actinomycetota > Actinomycetes > Mycobacteriales > Mycobacteriaceae > Mycobacterium. Next base: position 1,505,725 of record CAWFIR010000010.1, on the reverse strand, counting down.
TACGGTTCGCAAACGGCCCTTGAGTCGCCTCGCCCGCAGAAGTTGAATGGCAAGGTTTGTCGAGGTCAACATCGGAATCACACCAATGAAATGTCGCTCCGAGGGCGTCGCCCCATGTAAGTGTTCAAGACCACCGAACACGTAGTAACACGAAAGTGCGAACAGGGTAAAGGGGATGCACAGGGCCATCGGGTTGCCGCGGATAGCGACTATGCGCTGTGCGTACTCGAACTCCTCCGGTGTCATGGGTTCGCGTTTGCGCAGCTTGTGTATGACTCGGGGCGCAGCTTGGATTTCCTCGCTGAACGGGAGGGTAGGTTGCCGCTCCAACCGCCGTACGTAGATAAATGCGATGGATAGCAGGATCAACGTCACCGCCAAGGCGATCAACGTCAGCAGACCCCAGAAAGCCGTAGTCACGTTCAGAACGTAACACCGCGTGCGGGATCTGGCCGTTCGTCGCCAGCGACGCCCCTCCCTGTCCGGAACTGCAAGACTGACGACATGCCAGCGACCACCACCCGCGTGCGCAGTGCCACCGACCACGACGCGGCCGCGTGCGTGGCGATCTACCGTCCCTACGTCGAGAACAGCACGGTGAGTTGGGAACTCGACGTCCCGTCCGTCAGTGAGATGGCCGCACGGATCACCGCTGCCTGCGATACGCACGCCTGGCTCGTCCTCGAACACGACGGCCAGATCATCGGATTCGCCTACGCACATGCCTTCAATCGCCTTCCCACCTATCGATGGTCGGCCCAGACCGGCATCTACATCGACGGCGACCATCATCGCCGCGGTGGCGGCCGCGAGCTGTACACGCAACTTCTCAACCGGCTCGGCGGGCGCGGCTACCGACGAGCGTTCGCCGGCATCACTCAACCCAACGAGGCCAGTAACCGCTTTCATCGGTCCTTGGGGTTCCGGGAAGCGGGTCTGTATCGCCGCGTTGAATGGAAGCTCGACCGCTGGCATGACGTCGCATGGATGCAACGCGATCTGCCGGGCACTGCTCGCAGCGATGACCCGGCCGGCTCGATCCTCTGACTCGTTCTGCACGGCGGCGGGTACACCCGAGTCTGACAAGGACGGAGAAGCATGAGCGGAAGCGCCCAAACCGGAACAATCACGACCCGTGTTCCGGCACGTCTGGATCGGCTGCCGTGGTCGCGGTTTCACTGGCGCGTGGTCGTCGGCCTCGGCGGGGTGTGGATCCTGGACGGGCTCGAGGTCACGATGGTCGGCAACGTGTCGTCGCGCCTCACCGAACACGGCAGCGGCATTGCGCTCACCCCTGCGGATATCGGGATGGCGGCGGCGTTCTATATCGCCGGGGCATGCCTGGGTGCGCTGTTCTTCGGTCACCTGACCGACCGATTCGGCCGGCGCAATCTGTTCATCCTGACCCTCGCGGTGTACTTGACCGCGACCGTTGCCACGGCATTCGCATTTGCGCCGTGGTTTTTCTTCCTCACCCGGTTCGTCACCGGCTCAGGCATCGGCGGGGAATACGCGGCCATCAATTCAGCGATCGACGAGCTGATCCCCGCGCGGGTGCGCGGTCGCGTGGATCTGGTCATCAACGGGACGTACTGGCTTGGATCAGCCGGCGGAGCCGCCGGCGCCCTTGTCCTGCTGGACACGTCGCACTTCCCGGCCAACATCGGATGGCGGCTTGCGTTCGGCGTGGGAGCGCTTTTCGGCATCTTCGTGCTGCTGGTCCGGCGCAACGTCCCGGAAAGCCCGCGCTGGCTGTTCATTCACGGACACAACCAGGAAGCCGAGCGGATCGTCGGCGAGATCGAAGCCGACGTGCAACGAGAAACCGGCCAGCCGCTGCCGGAGCCGCAGGGCCAACCCCTGAAAATCCGCCAGCGCAAGTCGATTTCGTTCGTCGAAATCGCCCGAGTCGCCTTCACGCGCTATCCGCGGCGCGCGATCCTCGGACTGGCATTGTTCATCGGACAGGCGTTTCTCTACAACGGCGTGACGTTCAATCTGGGCACCTTGCTCAGTGGCTTCTACGGAATCGACGCCGCCAAGGTTCCGCAGTTCTACATTCTGTGGGCGCTGAGCAACTTTCTCGGGCCGCTGGTGCTCGGCCACCTTTTCGACACCGTCGGTCGCAAGCCGATGATCGCTATGTCGTATATCGGATCGGCTGTGGTGGCCGTTGTCCTCGCGGCGTTGTTCGTGAGCCAGACCGGCGGTGTATGGACATTCATCGGCGTGCTTGCCGCGACGTTCTTTCTGGCTTCGGCGGGCGCCAGCGCTGCCTACCTGACCGTCAGCGAGATCTTTCCGATGGAGACCAGGGCGCTGGCGATCGCGTTCTTCTACGCGGTCGGCACCGGGATCGGTGGCATCAGCGGGCCGCTACTGTTCGGCCAGCTGATCAGTTCCGGTCAACGTAGCGAGGTGATGTGGTCGTTCCTCATCGGCGCGGCGGTGATGGGCGTCGCGGGTCTGGTGGAACTGTGGCTCGGTGTCGCGGCCGAACAACGTCCGCTCGAGGAGCTGGCGTTGCCGTTGACCGTGGCTGACGCCGAACGCGACGAGGAATCCGAATAGCGAGGCGAAGGCGTCGGGTGGGCTACATCGTCGTTAACGCTGGCTGAAATTGTGTTGTTCACTGGCTGAGATGTTCGGAGGTGGGCTGCGCAACGGTCGCACTTTTGAAAGACTCGGGCACCATGAAACGTATGCTGATGCTGCTCAGCGTCGCCTCCATGATCGGTACGGCGGCGCCCGTGTACGCCGACCCTCCGTCCAATGACGACGCGAATTTCCTCAAACAAATGACCGACGCAGGGCTCACCTACAAGGACGGGAGTCAAGCGGTCGCGGTGGCCAAAAACGTCTGCGACATGGCTAACAAAGGGACTTCCGAAACCGACATCGAAAAAAAGCTGCAAGAACCCAATTCCTTCTCCGGTAACGGCGCGAAGAAGTTCATCGTGATCGCAGCCAGCTCGTACTGCCCCAAGCAGTTGTCCGACGACACCCAGCCTTCGAAATCGCCTAGCGAGGACAGCCCCTCGAAACCGCCTGGCGCAGCGAGTAATTAAGCCCCGCTGCGGACTACCTGGTCGGCTGCTGCACGCATGCGTTCTGACAGTCGAAGCAGATCGTGCTCACCGACCCCGTTCTGAAGCGTGTAAGCAAGTTGGCGCAACTCGACGGCGCAGCTGCGCATTTCATCTTGGAGCCGCGACTCAACGGGCATCTTCTTCTCCTTGGGCGGGACGGGCGGTGGGCCCGACAAACCGATGTGAAAAATGTACGCAATCCAGTTGCCAGTCGGCGAGAGACTCCGAGGCTTTTTTACGAGACTTTGACATGTCGTTTACGGCTTGAGTTTTGGCGCACACGTCAATTGCCATCCACGTCCTCTACTTGGCACCCACGATCAAGCCGACCGAGATGAACTCGGCTGGCGCGGCAGATCGCATGTCGTGCCGATGGCGGGCTCGTATGTCATTGCACCGCAATGACATCGCCATGTTTGGTGTCGTCCGCACGCGCACACGGCGCTGTTCGCCACTATTCTTTCGACCCGCATCAGATGGCCGCGTGGACAGCGCAACGGCGGTGGCGCCACTCGACGAGCCGGCGGGAACTGCACCAGTTCACCGACCGCAGACATAGGGCGACGGTATGCGCACTTTCTGCGTGCGACATTAATAAATCAGGTGGAGTAGCTGAGAAAAATTCAGCTCGCGGCGGCGTCATTGCACGCGCAGATTCGACGAAAGAAACTGAGCATTCCTATGTTTCGCGTGCCGACGCTACATCCAGGTGTTAGCTTCGGTCCGTGCCTGAAGATGGAGAACCCGTACGGATCGGCGTGCTTGGTGCCGCCGGCATCGCGCCATTGGCGCTCATCAAACCGGCCAAGGACAACGCCGACGTTGTGGTGACTGCGGTGGCGGCACGTGACGGCGCACGCGCTCGGGCATTTGCTGCCAAACACCGCATTGCGCACGTCCACGAAAGCTACCAGGCGCTGGTCACCGACCCCGACATCGACGCGGTGTACAACCCACTGCCGAATGGCTTGCACGGCAAGTGGACTCGAGCTGCGCTGGACGCCGGTAAGCACGTGCTGTGCGAGAAACCGTTCACCGCGAACGCGGACGAAGCTCGTGAGATCGCCGCGCTTGGCGGCCGAGTCGGACCGGGTCGTGATGGAAGCTTTTCACTACCGCTACCACCCACTGACATTACGTACCGAGCAGATCATCGCCTCGGGCGTTATAGGAAAGCTGCAGCGAGTCGAGGCGGCCTTGTGTTTCCCGCTGCCGAAGTTCTCCGACATCCGGTACAGCTACCCGCTTGCCGGTGGCGCGTTGATGGACGCGGGCTGTTACGCAGTCCACATGGTCCGTACGTTCGGCGGGTCAACGCCGGAAGTGGTCTCGGCCCGGGCCAAACTGCACGATCCCCAGATCGACAGGGCGATGACGGCGGAGTTGCGGTTCGCCGCGGGCCACACCGGCCGGGTCCGCTGCTCGATGTGGTCGGCGCGGCTGCTGGAGATCAGCGCTCGTGTAGTCGGCGACCGGGGCGAGTTGAAGCTGTTCAATCCGGTGATGCCGCAATTCGGCACCCGGCTGACCATTCGCTCGCCCGAGGGCAGACGTGTCGAGCGTTTTCCTCGTCGCCCGTCCTACGCCTATCAGCTCGATGCGTTCGCCGCGGCAGTGCTACGAGGCGAACCGGTGAAGACCACGCCCGAGGATGCGATCGAGAACATGACCGTCATCGACGGGATCTACCATGCGGCCGGTCTGCCGCTGCGCCAACCGAGCTGACCACCTGAGGCGCTAGGGCGCAACGGGTCGATTCGTCCATTCCCGGTCGGGTCGGCGTGACGATCGGAACCACCCGCCCGCGGCGCCGGTGCCGCCGTCGGTCGGGACCGTGTGACCGGTGACGAACGCCGACAGGTCCGACGCCAAGAACAGGATCACCCGGGCCTGATCATCGGGCACGCCCATCCGCCCGACCGGCACCCACCGCGGCCATTGCGCCTGCTCGTCGTCGGAAAGCCACTGCGAGTAGGGCACCTGCAGTGATTCGGTGACGTCCGGCCCGATCGCGTTGACGCGGACACCGTCGCGGCCGACCTGGACCGCCAGGCTGCGGGTGAAGTGGATGACCGCGGCCTTGAATGCGGCGTAGACCGGATCTTCGGGATAGCCGCGCAGACCTTCGACCGACGAGACGTTGACGATCGCGCCGGAATGCTGACCGATCATCGCGGGCAGGAAAGCATGCGTCACCAGGAACACGTGATGCAGGTTGATCCGGTAGAGCTCGTCCCACAGCTGTGGATCGGTGTCGACGAAGTTGCCGGGGTGACGCAGCCAGTGACCGACGTTGTTCACCAGCACATCCACCCGACCATGACGCTCCAGCACCGATCGCGCCAGGTCGGCGACCTGAGCGCGGTCGCGGACGTCGGTCACCGCCGCGAACGCCGACCCGCCCGAAGCCGTGATCTGCTCGGCGGTCAGCTGAGCGAGCTCGGCGTCGATATCGGCGATGACAACCTGGGCGCCGTGGTCCGCGAACAATCGCGCGGTCGCCGCGCCGATACCGCCGGCACCGCCGGTCACCACCGCGATTCGGTCGTTCAGCAATCCGTCCATACGCGTCAGGATGCCTGACATCGGCCGATCCCCGTCTCAAGTCGACGAATGCCAATGGCCGGCGGGACCCCTCGCCATATCATCGGATGATGAGCACCGGCGGCCTGGATACGATGGGTTCGCCGGCATTCACGGACGAGGAGTCCGCCCGGTATCACGCCGCCGGCTGGTGGTCGGATGTGACGTTGTCCGACGCGGTAGCCCGCAACGCCGAGCAGCGCCCGGACCGCTTCGCCTACATCGATCACCCCGGCCAGACGTTCACCTGGCGTGAATTCGATGCTGCGGCAACTGCTCTCGCTGAGCAGTTGGCCGCTGTCGGCATCACCCGAGGTGATCGAGTCGCGGTGTGGCACGGCGACTCCGCGGCCATCCACCTGCTGTTCATCGCCGTGGAACGTTGCGGTGCCGTCGTTGTCGGCATCGGCGCACGCGCCGGCACCCGCGAAGTTGCCGCGATACTGCGTAACTCGCGGCCAAATCTGCTGATCAGCGACGGCCGGCGCAGCGAAGCCGCAACCCAGGCCACCACGGCTATCGGCGAGCTCTCGGTGCCGGTCCTGGTACTGAGGGGCGGCGGCCGCGCTCCGCGCCTGAGCGTCGACGCAGAGCCCTCGACAGTGCCGGTCGGCGACGCCCTCGGCGCCGACGACGTGTTCCTGATCAACTCGACGTCTGGGACCACCGGGCTGCCCAAGTGCGTAGTGCACACCCAGAATCGTTGGCACTACTTTCATCAGAAGGCCGTCGCCAACGGACAGCTGACGCCTGACGATGTGTTCCTGCCGGTCATCCCGATGCCTTTCGGGTTCGGAATCTGGACCAGTCACACGAGCCCGATCTATCTGGGCGCCACCGCGGTGATCTTGGACCGCTTTACTGCCAGGGCAACATGCGAGGCGATCGCTGAACACCGGGTCACTGTGTTGTGTTGCGTCAGTACGCAACTGACGATGCTGATGGCCGACCGCGCTTCGCGTGACAACGACCTGAGTTCGCTGCGTGTCGTTTTCACCGGCGGGGAATCATTGCCCTACCGGCCGGCCGCTGAATTCGAAAAGCTCACCGGAGCAACGATCCTGCAGTTCTATGGGTCGAATGAGACCGGGCTGCTCAGCGCCACGACGGTGAACGACTCACAGGAGCGCCGGTTGCGCACGGCCGGACGGATCGTTCCCGAGATGTCGGTCCGCCTTTTCGACGTCGACCAGGACGTCACCGAGGCCGGCAAGGGTCAGCCCGCGTGTCGCGGTCCCGCGACCAGCCTCGGGTATCTCGGGGGCACCGACCACGACCGGCTGTTCACCCGTGATGGCTGGATGCGCATGGGCGACATCTGCGAAATCGACGCCGAGGGCTACCTGAGCGTCACCGGCCGGACGTCGGATTTCATCCTTCGCGGCGGAAAGAACATCAGCGCATCCGCCGTCGAAGACGCCGCTACCACGCACCCCGCGATCGCGGTCGCGGCGGCGGTCGCAATGCCTGATCCGGTGTTCGGCGAAAAGGTCTGCCTATATACCGAACTCGTCGGCTCGCAGACGATCAACCTGTCCGGCCTCGTCGAGTATCTCCTGGCGGTAGGTGTTTCCAAGGAGCTGCTTCCCGAGCGACTCATCGTGGTCGACGAGTTGCCGCGGTCGTCGGGCGGCAAGATCGCCAAAAGCGCGCTGCGCGAGGACATCAAATCCAGGACGGAGGCCAGCCATGACCACTCCTAACGCGCGGCGAGGTGGCCTGGAGGTGTGGGCGCCGTCGGTGGTTCCGCCGATCGGAGTCGACCTTTCGGACGAGCAGGCGCTTGCGGTGGCGTTCCGTCACCTGGCCGGCATCGGGTTCGCCGAGAATCTGGCCGGACACATCACCTGGCAACCCGACGGTAACGACCGACATGTTCGTCAACCCGTGGGGGCTGTGGTGGCAGGAGCTGACCGCTTCGGATATCTGCGTGGTCGATGCCGATGCGCAGGTGATCCGCGGCCGCTGGGATGTCACTCCGGCGATCCACATTCATACCGAACTGCATCGCGTCCGCGAAGATGCGCGAGTGGTCATTCACAATCACCCCTACTACGTGTGTGTGCTCGCGGCGCTGGGCAGATTGCCAGAGCTGGTGCATCAAACCGGCTCGCTGTTCCTCGACGACCTGTGCCTGGTGGATTCATACGACGGTGAGATCGACAGCGCCACGCGTGCAGCCGATCTCGCGGCCCGCATCGGCGGGGCCAACCTGACGATTCTGGCCAACCATGGTGTCATCGCGACCGGCCGCAACGTGGCTCGAGGCCGTCTACCGCGCGGCGTCGATCGAGCGAGTGTGCAAGCTGGCCTATGACGTGATGCTCACCGGCAAGGAACCTGTGCAGATGAATTGGGCGGACATGGCGGGTATGCAGAGATCGCTGATCGAACGGGCTGCCGACGTGTACTGGGCGGGAGCCGCCCGACTGACCATCAAAGCCGATCCCACCGTTCTGAACTGAGTGAATTGCGATGAAATCGATCGACGAGCTCGCCGCCGACCTGAGCTTCACCACCGCCAAGACCGGCGAGGACCGCTCGGTCACATTTCTGCCTGATCCGCCGAGGGCGCCGCGCCGCTACACGCTGATCTCCGTCGATGATCACATCGTCGAGCCCCCGGACACGTTCACCGGCCGTCTGCCGCAACGATTCGCTGATCGCGCCCCGAAAGTGGTTGACACTGCCGACGGCGGCCAGACATGGGTCTATGACGACCAGGTACTGCCGAATGTCGGTTTCAACGCCGTCGTCGGGCGGCCGGTGTCGGAGTACGGCTTCGAGCCGGTCCGCTTCGATGAGATGCGCAGGGGTGCATGGGATATCGACGAGCGCGTCAGGGACATGGACCTCAACGGCGTCTACGCTTCGCTGAACTTTCCCTCATTCCTGCCGGGTTTCGCGGGCCAGCGACTGCAGCAAGTGACCAACGATCGCGACCTCGCGTTGGCATCGGTCCGTGCATGGAACGACTGGCACCACGACGTGTGGGCCGGTTCGCACCCCGGTCGGATCATTCCGTGCCAGTTGCCCTGGCTGCTGGATCCTGAACTCGGCGCGCAGATGATCCGTGAAAACGCCGCGCGTGGATTCCACGCCGTCACGTTCAGCGAGAACCCGTCGATGCTGGGATTGCCGAGCATCCACTCCGGTCATTGGGATCCGATGATGGCCGCCTGCGCCGAAACCGGCACGGTGGTGAACCTGCACATCGGATCGTCGGGTTCGTCGCCGTCGACCACCGACGATGCCCCGCCGGATGTGCAGGGCGTGCTGTTCTTCGCCTACGCCATCTCGGCGGCGGTCGACTGGCTGTACTCCGGATTGCCGAGCAGATTCCCCGATCTGAAGATCTGTTTGTCCGAGGGCGGAATCGGCTGGGTGGCAGGACTATTGGATCGCCTCGACCACATGCTGAGCTACCACGCCATGTATGGCACCTGGGCGGCGTTGGGGGAGAGCCTGACTCCGGCAGAGGTGTTCACCCGCAACTTCTGGTTCTGCGCAGTGGAAGACAAGTCTTCTTTCGTGCAGCACGACCGCATCGGTGCCGACAACATCATGCTGGAAGCCGATTACCCGCACTGTGATTCGACCTGGCCGCACACCCAGGAGACGGTGCACGAACAAATCGGAGACCTGTCACCCGAGCTGATTCGCAAGTTCACCTGGGAGAACGCTTCTCGGTTGTACCAACATCCAGTGCCTGTCGAAGTTCAGCGGGATCCAGAATCGTTCTGACGCTTACATGGTGGGTTACCTGACTTCGTTGTCCGCAGACCGATAGACTCCGCGGCCATGACGGTACCGCAAGCATCGCTGGCCGGACGCCGCATTCTGGTGACCGGCGGTGCCACCGGAATCGGCGCCGCCGCTGTGCGTGTCCTGCACGCCGCGGGAGCACGGCTGGCCGCGACGTATCACAACACCGCCCCGGCCGACGACGCGCCGGCGGTGACGTGGGTGCAGTGCGATGTTCGAGACGCCGACTCGGTCGATGCCGCGTTCGGTAGCGCCGTACGGGAACTCGGCGGCATCGATGTGCTCGTCAACGCCGCCGGCCTGTGGCAACCGGGAGTGCCCGGCAGCATCACCAGCGACGAGATCGACTTTCTGCTGGCCACCAACGTCAAAGCAACGATTCTGACGAATCAGGCTGCGCACGCGGTGATGCGCGAAAACGGCGGACACATCATCAATTTCGGGTCCGCTGAGGCGGTGATGGGCAGCCCCATCGCAGCGGTGTATGCCGCCACCAAGGGCGCTGTTCAAGCCTGGACCCGCTCGGCGGCCAAAGCGTGGGGCGCAGAGCGGGTCACCGTCAATGCGCTGGCGCCCGCTGTTCAAACCGCAGGCGCGGACCGGCTACGGAACTTCCTGGGCCCGGACGCCGGCGCATTCATCGACCAGCAGATGAAGTTGTCCATCCCGTTGGGCGGCAAGCTCGGCGATCCCGCCAGCGACTTAGGGCCGGTGTTGGTGTTCCTTGCCAGCGAAGGGGCCGGATTCATCACCGGCCAGCTCATCCCGGTCGACGGCGGCCTCGCCATGGTGGGCGGCTGAGCGGGCGCGGCGGCATGGACCGCCTCGGCATCGAGATGCTCAGCGTCTTCGGCATGCCACCAATCGAATTCGTCCGGCTGGTCGCCGATCTGGATTGCCGCTACATCACAACCGGGATGCTCGGTTTTGCTCCCCTGAAAGCTCTGGATTACCAACCGTACTCGCTGCGCGACGATCCTCGACTCCGCCAGGACCTGCTCGCGGCGATGGACGACCACGACGTGTCGATCTCGCTGGGGGAGGGTCTGCTCATCGCACCGGGCGTCGACGTCCGCTCCTACGCCGACGATCTCGACATCATGGCCGGGCTGCGGATCCCACGGATCAACACCGTCAGCTTGGAACCGGATCGCGCACGCACCTTCGACGAACTGGCCACGCTGACCGCACTGGCCGCCGAACGGGGAATCGCCACGTGCGTCGAACCCGTTGTCGGCCTTAGCATCGCAGACCTACCGTCGGCCCTGGCCGCCGTCGAGTACGTCAACAGAGACGAGATCAGCCTGCTCATCGACACGATGCACGTGGCACGCTTCGGCGCCACTGCCGACGATCTTCGGTCGGTGCCTGCTGAGCGCATCGGTTACATCCAGTTGAGCGATACCACGCTGCAGCCCAGGATGAAGATCTACGCCGAAGAAGCCATGTACGAACGGATGACGCCCGGCGAAGGGGAGTTGCCGCTGGCCGACATGCTCGCGGCCTTGCCGGATGATCGCGTCGTCGGCTTGGAGGTACCGATGCGTTCCCGCGCCGAGGCCGGCGTCAGCGCTTACGACCGGTTGCTGCCGTGCGTCAACAGCGCCCGGGCACTGCTGGCCGGTGCTCGCGAAACCCGTTGAGTTTCAGCCACCTAAGCCTTTTTTGACCGCCTCATCTTGCTTCTGGCCGACGTCGGTGACGAATTCCGGCGGCGCCAGTGCAAAAGACGGTCCCTCGAACTCCAGGGTGACCATTGCGTTGCCCTCGGTGAACAGCAACACCGTCACTCCCTTGGAGCGGTCCTGCGGCAATCCCGAGATCGTCACACCACCAACCCCGACCTCAGCGACCAATGCCTTGGTGCGCAGAGTTTCGCGATGCAGCGCCTTCGCCGAATCCAGCGCAGTGGCGGTCGCCTCGGCGTCCGGCAGGATCTGAATGGTGTCGATGATCGTGTGGCTGTGGTCTTGATCGGTGAACGTGATCAAGGCACCTTTTTGGCCATTTGGATCTTTTATCGCCGGGCCGGCAGTGAATGCATCGGGTGCGTTGATGTCACTCGCCTTGATCAGCAGCTGGGTGTAATCGCTGATCGGAGCGTGGGTAGGGCCGCCAGATCCCGAGCTCGGCGTCGACGACTTCGGGTGGCTGCTGCAGCCGGTGACCGACATCCCCACCAGCGTCGACACGACGGCTGCCGTGGCCATCACCGTCCGGGGGATCCTCATTGCACCGTGCTCCTTACTCTAGGTAACGGCAACGGTATCCCACGGTGACGGGGTCCGCCGTCAGTCAGCTGGTTTAAGAAGCACCGGCAGCCCGCGTCGGTTGGAACGGTCCAGGCCCGGCACGTCCTCCAGGTATATGCCGGAAGACCCTGCCCAACAGCAGCTTTCAGCTAGACTGCGACGACGCCCTCGCGCGCGTACAGCCCGCTCCCGGTGATAAACGGCAGATCCATCGTGGTCCGGATCCCCGGCGGCGCGGCGAGCACAGCCGGAATGGCGTTGACGATCCGGCCGGCCGCACCCGCGATCGCTGCCTGGTTGTGGTCGCCGTAGCGGCTGCTCGGAACGATGTCGACCGCGTATGACGGCTCGCCGGTGATCTCGACGCGATACGAGCCGCCGCCTGAAGCGGGTTGCTGCCAGTCGGGTCGTAAGTCGGGCCGCAGCCGGGTGATGTGCTCGATCACGATCGCCGGATGCCCCTTGACCATGCCGCGAATCTCGAACTGCAACGCGGCTAGCGTGCCTTTGGCGACGTGGCCCACGGCGATGTCGAAATCCTCCGGCGCCGGCTCGCGTTGGTAGGACTCAGTGATCTCGTCGACCTCGATACCCAGACCGGCCGCCAGCTGTCTGATCGCCGTGCCCCAGGCAATGCTGAGCACGCCCGGCTGCAGCAGCATCGGAATCTCGTCCAGAGGCCGGGCGAATCCCATGTAGTGCATGACCTCCGCGCCGTCGTAGCTGGCGTAGTCGTGGATCTCCATGCAACGCACCTGTTCGATCCGCTGGCAGGTGCTGGCGAGGGCGAACGGGATCAGGTCGTTGGCGAATCCCGGGTCGACACCGCTGATGAAGAGACTCGAATTGCCCTGTTGGGCAGCATCTTCCACGCGTGCGATGTACTTGTCCGGCATCACGCCCCACGGGTACTGCAGCAGCCCGGGTGATGAACCGACGACGTTGATACCGGCGGCGAGAATGCGCATCACATCCGCCATCGCTTCCGGCAGCCGGGTATCACCCATCGCGCAGTACACGACGCATTCCGGTCCGATCGCGAGCAAGGCATCGAGGTCATTGACCGCCGTGATGCCGGTTGACACGTCCAGACCGGCGAGTTCGCCGGCGTCCTTGCCGACCTTCTCTGGCGTCGAGACGCACACCCCGGTCAGTTCGAACTGTGGACTGGTGACGAGCTGAATCAACGCCAACCGACCGACGTTTCCAGTTCCGACGTGGGCGACCCGGATCGCCATAGATGTCCTCCGTCAATGGATACGACCGACAAACCGACCTCGACGCTAGTCCACAGCGAATGCGGGCGCGACGAATCGTTGCACTATCTCGCGTTCGGCGGCGGTATCCCCGACGGGCCAATACAGCAGTGACATCACCACCCGGACCACCCATTGCGCGGCTTGCGGGTCCCGGTCGGTCAACCCAGTGAGCTCGGTGGCGAAGCCGGCCAGCAGCGGCGACCCGGTGAGCCACATGACGTCGTTGGCGCGGATCGGGTTGAACATGAGTTGGCCTGATGGATCGGCACGAATCAATTTGAGCGCGACCGTGATCGCGGTGACGACCCGCTCCGGCCCGCACAGATTCTCGACGGTCTGACGGACGGTTTCGACGATGCGGGCCGCCGAGCGGGCTACCACCGCGTCGCGAATTTCGGTCTTGCCGCCGGCGTATCGGTAGATGGTGGCCCGGGAGCAGTGCACACGCGCCGCGAGCGTGTCGATGTCGAAGGCCTCCGGCCCCTCGCGGGCGATGAGGTCGGTGGCCACGTCGTAAATGCGCTCGGCCGCAGCCTTGCGGCGGTCGCCGCCCACCACCCAGTCGTGATGAGGCATCGCCCGGGCCCCCTTGCCGCCAGAGAATATCCGACCATCGATTCTCGAGCGTGAGACGAAACTGGAAATTATTCTCAGTGTAGGCGCAGGTCCGGCGGCTGTGTGAGACGAACCCTCGGCCATGCCTGTACGCATTCAATTTTCGACTTCGACCAGCACCGTTGACGGCGCCGCCGTGGGCCGCTCAACTTGGACACATGACGGTTTGCGATCCGATCGAGCTGTTCGACGCTGATTCCCTGCAGGATCCCTACCCGTTGTACGACCACCTGCGCGCAGCTGGAGCGGTCGCGCAGATCGGTGAGTCGGAGTTCTATGCAGTGTCCAGCTGGGACGCGGTTGTCGACGTCATCGCACGTGTCGACGAGTTCTCGTCGAATCTGACCGCCACCATGGTGTACCAGCCAGACGGCACGATCACCCCTTTCACCATGGCGCCCGTCGGCGATCCGTCGCACGCGTTGGCCGTCGCCGATGATCCGGCACACGCTGTACACCGCAAGCTGCTGCTCCCTCATCTGGCGGCGAAGAAGATCCGCGCACTGGAAGCCTTCGTCGCCGACACTGCCGACCGGCTATGGATCGATGGCCTGAGCGCCGGGCGCATCGAATGGATGGGCGCCGTGGCCAACCGGCTGCCGATGATGGTGGTTGCCCGGCTCATTGGTGTGCCCGAAGCGGATGTCGACAAACTTGTCGAGTGGGGATATGCGGGCACCCGACTGCTCGAGGGCCTGGTCTCGGCGGATCAGCTCGCCGCCGCGGCCGCTTCCGTAATGGAGCTCGGCGGGTACATCACCGATCATTTCGCGCGGGCTGCCGCCAACCCGCAGGACAACTTGCTCGGCGACCTCGCGGCCGCATGTGCCGCAGGCGAATTGGACGACGTCGTTGCCCTCTCCATGATGATCACGCTGTTCGCCGCGGGTGGCGAGTCCACCGCCTCATTGCTTGGCAGTGCAGCATGGATATTGGCCACCAGGCCCGACATTCAGCATCAGGTCCGCGAAAACCCGGAATTGCTGAGAGCTTTCATCGAGGAGACGCTACGGTATGAACCGCCGTTTCGTGGCCATTACCGGCACGTCGCTACCGATACCGCCATCGGCGGCACGGCGCTGCGCGCGGGATCGCGTCTGCTGCTGTTGTGGGGTGCGGCCAACCGGGATCCCGCTCACTTCGACGCACCCGACGAGTTCCGGCTCGACCGCGCCAGCGGAAAAGGACACATCACCTTCGGGAAGGGGGCGCACTTTTGCGTCGGCGCCGCGCTCGCGCGCCTGGAGGCGACGGTCGTGCTGTGCCGGCTGCTTGAACGCACTACTGCGATCGAAGCCGCCGATGTAGGGCGTTGGCTGCCGAGCCTGTTGGTGCGCCGGCTCGAAAAGCTGGAGCTGGCGGTCGGTATCGCGGGCTAGCTCAGTTGCCGAAGCCGTGCTGCGGTGCCGGCGCGGGTTGACCGCCCGCTCCTTGCAGACGGCTTGCAGCGAAATCCGCACCCTGGGAAATCACGCTTCCGTCGTCGGCGTAGGTGTTGTGTGCCGCGAAGTTCACCCCGTCAGAGCAGACCGGATCCTCGACGGCGCACACCTGGATGGTTTTCGACTGATACAGCGGCCCGATGAGCCAACTTGGGCTGACCGAGAAATTCCATCGCGCGCACATTCGGCGTGCCGAAGAGCACGACCGCAGCGACGTGGTTGGCCACCGCAGGGTCTAACGGTTTGGGGATCGTTGCCGGATCGACGTCTTGCGGCACCGAGTCGGGGACGGCCGATGACGTGACGAAGCCCGCCACCGCCGCGCCCTGCGAGTAACCGCCGAGCACCATCTTGGTGTTGGGGCAGGCGCCGGCCTCGTTGGCGATGTGCGACTCGGCATCCCGAATGCCGTCGAGTCCGGTCGACCATTGGTCGCTGGCCGGGTAGTTGACCGGGTAGACGTCCATCGACTTGCCGCCCAAGCGGCCGCGAAGCGCGTCGACGAAGGCTTGGCCGGTCGGCCCGAGACCCGGGTCCTCGCCGGTACCGCGGGCGAACACCACCTCGGTATCGGGACATGGCTGGGCGGACGCTGAGGGGATAGCGGCGGTAGGTGCGACCGAGGCACTAAGGCCCCACGTTGCAATCACCGCAGCGCCAGTGAGGGAAAGAAGATGACGGGCCTTCATGATGCTCCACATTCCCATAGAAATGCTTGTCCAAACTAAGAACTTTCTGCGTATACCCTGAGCAGTCTTGCACAGTCGTGAGCCACGCGCCCAACGACCCGCAGAGTTGGAGCTATTTATGCGCTGCGTCGGCCACTTGACCCGTGCGGCAGCGTGATTCAGCGCGACGCGTCGACGCTGGTGGGCGCGTCAGCCAGCTTGACCAGTCGTACTCCCGGCCGAACCGGAACCTCGTCGGCGAGGAACCACCGGAAGGCCAGGTTTCCGCTGGGGATAGTCAAGCGTGGTCAGGGAATTCGGGTGCCCCGTCACTCCCCGGGAGATGACGATCGTCACAGTGCCATCCGCATTGAGCACCGCACTGTGGCCGTTGAGCGAGCAACGCGCGTCGGTCACGCCGTGCGTGGCCATGAACTGGTTCCACACCACCAGATTCCAGAATCGGCATTTCGGGGGACGGTGACTGATGACCAGCGCTTCGTCCTCGTCGAGGACGAAGCTGCCATAGGAATAGCAGGCGTCGCGGGCAGACCACCCGAAATTGGCCTCCGGCACTTGGTAGGGTTCGGCGAATTGGTTTGCTGCATGAGCGATCTCGTGGCCGAGCGCGTGCGATTCGTCAACTCGCGCACCCACGGCCAGCGGCACGATTGCGAACATCGTGCGCATCCAGGCCGCACTCGCCCGAAGCTTTGCCGCAGTCTCGGCGTCCCCGTGCCGAATGGGGTCGGGCTCATCGAGTGCCTCGATGTGCCAGTTGACCGCACGCCCGGTGAGGGGATCGGCCTGGTAGTCGCGAGTCATCAGCACGGCCGCGTCGGGCGTCGGGCCGAGCTCGAACGCGAAGTTACCCGCGGCGTCGATGTCGAGGTCGTCGTCGCGCACGATCGCCACGATCCGGTCCGACCACGCCCCCGGCGATGGTTCGTTGTAAGCCGTCAGCGAGAAGTAGACGCTGTCGCCGCGGTTGCCGCTGATTCGATAACGGCGCGCGGGATCGACCGGACAGATGCAGTAGTAGGCGTCGGTGTTGTCGCCTCCCCATCGCCGGTCGCGCCGGAAGGGGGTGTTGACTTCCACGAACATCGGCCGGCTCGGCTCACCGAACAAATAGGTGTCGAATGCGACGCCCAGAGTGGTCGCGAGCATCCGGTAGCCGTCGGCGATCTGCCGATCATCGGCGACGGCGCGCTCGCCATCCAGAAATGAGCGGTCCAGCCCGCTCAAGGTGTCCAGTAGCTCACGCCACGCGGCGGTGGACTCGTACTCGCTGTCGGTCATGCCCTGATTCCTCTCGTTATCAAGTGCGGCTGTGCGGTCGACCCAGGAATCGTCCAGATCGCCGCCGCGGGTGAGTAGGGCCAGGAAGGTGGTGCCGGCGACGACCTCGACGATCTCGGCCGCGGTGACGTCGGGCCGTACCTCACCGCGTTCGACGGCGTCCGCCAAGCGATCTGTCAGCCCGCGCGAAAGGATGTCACCGAAGCGCTCCAGCAAAGCCGAGTGCAGGGTCAGGTCGCCCGCCATCTCGCCCACCAGGCCAGGCAGCGCGGCCCGTGCAGCCGGCGTGGTCAACACCTCCGCCGTGCGGCTGACCATTTCACGCACATCCCCGGCCAACGATCCGGTGTCGGGCAGGGCGGTGGCCTCGCTGATCGGGAACACCGCCTCGTGAACGAGGTGCGCCTTGCTGGGCCAGCGCCGATAGATCGCCGGTTTACTGGTGCCGGCCCGTCGCGCGATCGCATCGACCGACAAGTCGGCGTAGCCGGTCTCGGCGAGCAGCTCCACAGTCGAGCGCATGACCGAGCTATCGATGCGTTTGTCGCGGGGGCGGCCAAGCTCTGTCGTCATTACGAAACTCAAAGTAACATAAGTCGCCATGACCGATGCCGCTCCAGCACCCGTGCATCTCGATGACCTGGCCGAGCCGCGCTTCAGCCCCCAGATCGACCAGATCCGCGACCTGATGGCCACGATGGCGCCAGAATGCCCGCTGGACGCCGATGCGCTACACGCCAAAGCCACGGCCGAGACCGGCCTGGCCGACTTCGGCCCTGACGACTACCGGGAGCGTCTCGAGGTTTACCTGGCCGCGTTGCGCGAGATCGACGGCCTGCACGGCCCTGGAATCGTCAATTTTCATGCTCAGGTGCTGCAGTCACTGAAGAATCGGCTGCTGCTCCACGATCTACTCACCCGGCATCCGGAAATCCGCGATATCGAGTTGCTACCGCCGGTCGTCATCGCGGGACTGCCGCGTACGGGTACCACGCATTTGCACAACCTGCTGGCGGCAGGCCCGACGTTCCGCACGATTCCGTACTGGGAGAGCGTCGAGCCGTTTCCGCTGCCCGCCGAGGTGGGGGCCGAGCCAGATCCGCGCAGGGCACGAATGGATGCCGCTGTCGAGTTCATGAACGCCGCGATGCCGCACTTTCCACTCATGCACGAGATGACCACCGATCACGTCCATGAAGAGATCCAGCTGCTGGCCAACGACTTCTCCACGATGCTGTTCGAGACGCTGGGCCACGTGCCGCGCTGGCGCGACTACTACTTAGCGCACGACCAGACATCGTCATACGAGTACTTGCGTCTGCAGTTGAAGGCGTTGCTGTTCCTTCGAGGCGGCCGTCGTTGGCTGCTGAAGTCGCCGCAACACCTTGAACAGTTGCCGGTGCTGGATGCCGTCTTCCCCGGCGTGGTCGTGGTGTGCACCCACCGCGACCCGGTGCCGGTGGTGCTGTCGATGCTGGCGATGCTTACCTATACCGCCCGAATGCATCGGTCTCCGGTGCCGGTGCACGAGATCGCCACATCGTGGGCAGAGCGCCTGCAACACATGCTCGACGCGCTGGTGCGCGACCGGGAAGTCATCCCGCCGACGCGCTCGATCGACCTGCGATTCGACGAGTTCATGTCCGACGAACTCGGGATCGCCGAACGAATCTACGATCTTGCCGGCGAACCACTCACTGGGCAGGCCCGCGCCGCGATTGCCGATTACCTGGAACACCACCGTCGGGGACGGTTGGGCAGCGTCGCGACGTCGGCCGATATGTTCGGACTCGACGAGCGCGACCTGCCCGACCGGTTCGCCCGCTACCGCGAGCGGTTCTTGGCCTGAATGCGCCTAGGTCCTAGGCAGCTTCCGGCGGCGCAGGCGCCGCATTCTCCGGGGCACCGGCCGGGGTGGCGTCCGGAGCAGGGGCGGGATCCGGCGCGGGGGCCGCATCCGGAGCCGGCGGCGGGAGAGGCGGAGCGTCGGCCGGGGCGGCGTCCGGAGCCGGTGGCGCGGGAGCCAGCATGCTCACCAGGACCGGCGCCGGGTCATCCGCGGGCGCATCGCCCTCGACCGGCAAGTACATGTGATGGCTGAACTGAGGCTGGTAGGCCCCGCCGCCACCAATGCGCACGCCACCGCCTTCGCCGCTGGAGACGGGAGTTCCATCCGGCAGTGTCACCGCGGTGTGGCCGCCGTTCCAGCCGATCACTAGAGCGCCGGGCGCGGTTCCGTAATTGAAGCCGCGTGCCAGCAACGCCGACTCTTCATTTCCCGTGTTGAACCGGCCGCTGAAAGCCGGGCGGTCCGTTGCCACGTTCGATACCAAGGAGGCCAGACCCGAACAGTCCGTACCCGCCGGGGAGTTTCCACCGGTGATGTACGGCGTGCCTGACATCTGCTGAATCAGGCCCATCAGCGTTGCTAAAACAAACATGAGCCGGGACATTACAAACAAGATCAATAATCGGCCAAAATTTGTGCGCGCCATCACTTTTGCGCTCAATGCATGACGTGCATTACATGCGCTTGCAAAAAGACCTGCTAGATAAGGGTTTCCAAAGCGTCAATTCTACGCAAGTGGAAGAGTAACCCGTTCTTGACTTTTCGCTGAGCAATGTCTGAGCAATGTCCCAGATGCAGCAACTTTAAGCCAAAAGCCCTGTTTAGCAAAGTGTTATCTATCGCTGTGAGCGAAATCTCGGTTAAGCGCGTTGCTTAGGCGCAGCTACGCAGGCCGGCGACGCGTTTGCGTTAACTACTCGTCAAGCTATTGAGCAGGTGGCAATTGCCGCGGTCCGTCGGCTGCACGCAGCTCAGCAGGGCCGTCGCGTTCGGCCAATTTGCGTTGTTTTTCCGAACTTCCGGAAATCAACGATTGGCCCTCCATGTGCCCTGTCGGCGGGCGATGGGATGAAACTGCCTGGGCCACAGCATCGCCCGCACTTGAGTTCGCTGTTGTCGCGTTCGTCAGGCGAATGGACTGAAACCGATCGGTAGGTAGACGATGCGCCGGTACCCTCCTCGGCTTCGACAGTGATCCTGTGAGTTCTCTTGAACGAGAACGTGATTTCCTCGAACTCTTCGATCACCTGGCGCGCGGTGCGAAGCGGATGCGTTGACGTGTCGATTGCGCGGGCCACGAAATTCGGCACCAGTGGACGGATCCAGCGAGCGGCTGCTCTGGTGACATCGGGGATGGTTGGAATCGACTGCGTGGCAGGCATATCGGGCGGCTCGACTATTGCCGGTAGATTCTTTGCCTCGCTCACCTCGGTGGTCGCCGACGCCTCGGCGGCGAGACTCGCGGCGTGCGCCTCGGCGGCGATCGGCAGGTAGATGTCGTCTTCCACCGGCTCCGGGTCGCGTGTCGTAACCTCAATCGCGGCGTTCACCCTATGACGAAGCTCCGCACGGTCGATTTCCGTCTGTGCCTCGACGGCCAGCCGGGCCTGTGCGAGTTGCTGTTCGGCCCACATGGTTTCGGCTGCCGCACGCACCTCCGCCCGCTTTACGGCGATCGCCGTATCGGCCACCAACTCGGCGCGTTCACGTTCGGCGCGGGCCCGAGCGTGGCGATCATGGCTCGTTTCCCCGCGCCACCGTCGCAGGATCAGTGGCAACACGCCCAGGGCGATGAAGAACCCGATCGTCAGCAAGCGCAGAGCCAGTGTGCCCGCACCGGCCGACGTCAACTGCTGCATCGCGACCCAACGCGAACCGATGCCGTGATCCAAGTCCGCGATCGCGCTCTGGCGGGCTTCGTCAAGCACCCGCTCGCCGTCGTTGATTCGACCCTCGAGAACGGGGACTCGTCGGTCGCGAGCTTCGATGGCCTGGTCAAGTTCTCGCTGGGAGTCCGCGAGAAGCTCATTGGCCGTTCGGGTTTCGGGTCCGGAACCGGGTACGCCGGTGATTCGGGTCTGCGGACACGCCGGAGTGGGATGGTATTCGCAGCGTGCGACGATCAGGGCCTCGTCGCGGTGTGCGCGGGCCGCGTCGACGGCCTGGTCGAGCGCGACGCGTGCCTCACGCATCTGCTGCAGGTTGGCCGATTGTTGGACAACGGCCGGCGCCGAAACGGCGTTGCGCGCAGCCTGCTGCTGAAGCACACGGTCAATCGAGCCGGAGAACAGCGCGAGTGCCGCGAATTCGCCGACGACCCCACCCAAGGCCATCACCACGACCACGGCGATCGCCGTCACTCCGGGTCCGGCGGCACCCCGCGTCGGCCCGGTCGCGATCGCCCGGGCCGTCGCGCCCACCAATAGAGCGAATACCAAGGTGAACGGCACCACGACCGACACCGACATGTGCACCGCCGGCATGACGGCGAGGGTCGTCACCAACCACGTCAATACGACATTGACCAGCACAACCACGCCTGCTACCGCGTGTGTGGACCGCTCGTGGCGTTCGTTGAGCTCAACTCGGTCGCCGCCGCCCAGCCAGGTGAGCCAGGCCAGTATCGACGAGGCCGGGGTTCGTGGTTCAGCGATTTGATGCGCGCACATCGGAGTCAGATACCTCCAGAATTTGCCGGCCATACGGGCCACGGCCGTGGATATCGAATGAGCGGGTGGGTGTGAGGGGCGGTTCAGATACTGCAACCGAAGTGCCCATGCCGGATCGCACCGGTGCGACGGCTGAATTCTCTCACAATTACCCCCGCGCAGACGTATGGCGTCGTCGGGTCGGGTCCGTGGATCGTCCCGGCGACCAACGACGCCGACCCCGATCTCACCGGCGATGTGGCAGGGCCGACACGATCGGATCAGTCACCGTCGCGCAAGCCAACGTGAGACGGTATTTACTTATGCAGGGGTTTGACTACGTCAGCTACGAGACCTTCGGACGACGCTTTTTCGAGGTGGCCGTAACCGAGGAGCGCGTCGGCGCGGCGTTCGCCGCGATCGCGGGCAGCCAGTTCGACATGCCCCCGATGGCTCAGGGCCCGGGCAAGATCGCCAAAGTCAGCGCCAATGTGACCATCAAACAACCGCAGGTCACCCGCAACGTCGACGACAGCATCACTTTTGACATTCACATCCCGCTGCTCATCGACCTGCTCGTCGACCTGCGAATCGACAAGCAGCGCTTCACGGTCGACGGCGATATCGGGCTCAGCGCGACAGCGCGCGCGGCCGAGCCGCTGCTGCTGATTGTCGACGTCGCGAAGCCGCGCCCGTCGGACATCACCGTCCACGTGTCGTCGAAAAGTATTCGTGGGGAATTGCTGCGCGTCGTGGCCGGCGTCGACGGGGAGATCCGGCGCTTCATCGCGCAATACGTCAACGACGAAATCGACACGCCCGAATCCCAAGCGGCACAGGTCATTGACGTGGCCCAGCAACTCGATCAGACCTGGAAAGGTATCTGATCTGCGAAACCGCGGTTTATCACGCCGCCACCCCGGGGTATGCATAGCCGGCAGGGCGGGGCATTCGCATCAGGGGGGAGCGAGAAGACGTGGCACGAGTGGATATCTCGACGTCGTCGAAGCTTGCCCCGGAGTCAGCTTGGAAGCTGGCGTCAGACCTGAGCCGGTTCGGCGACTGGATGACGATATTCGGCGGCTGGCGCGGCGAGATCCCCGGGGAGATCGACAAGGGCACCCGCGTGTCGTCGCTGATCAAGGTCAAGGGATTCCGCAACGTCATCCACTGGACCGTCACGCAATATGACGAGCCGAAAGCGATCGAGTTATCCGGCCATGGACGCGGCGGAATACAGATCACGGTTGGCATGAAGGTCACCGACGATCGTCCGGGGTCCACCTTTCATCTGACCGCCGACATCGGCGGTGGTCTCCTCAACGGGCCGCTGGGACGACTGGTGGCACGAATCATCAAGTCGGACGTCCGTAAGTCTGTCTGCAACTTGGCCGAATTGGAGTAGTTCAGCGCCGCTACCGGACGCCGCGGTGGGTTCGGCTCCATTCCCGTTGCACCTCTCGGACTCGCCGCCCCTCCATGGTCAACCAGGCCAGCGCAGCACCGGCGGCAAGCAAGGCGACGATCGCGGCGCCAACTCCAACGCTGACTTGCCGGACGGCGAAACTGGCCAGGCAGATCACAAATGCCACCACGGCCACCGCGACAAAAACCCAACCCGGCGCCTTCGCTGTGTTCTTCATCGTCTCACCGGCGAGGGGTTGCATCGTCCGCTGGTGGTCGATGGGGTCGCTCGCGCCGTCTCCCATGGATCTCTCCTTCGGTGTCACCCGCTTCACGAGCGTTCTCCTGAGTTACCCGGATTTACCAGCGAGAAAACCGCTTTGCAGCTCGCGGCCCCGTCGAAGTCGGTTTGTGGTTGCCGCCGGATGGCAACATGGGCATGGTGACGTCGGTCGTGATTGTGGGCAGTGGATTTACCGGCTTCGAGTGCGCGCGGCGCCTGGCCCGCCGACTGCGCAAGACCGATGTCGACATCACGATCATCTCGCCGGTCGACTACATGCTCTATACGCCGCTGTTGCCGGACGTGGCCGGGGGAGTGGTCGACCCGCGATTCGTGACGGTCCCCCTCGCGGGGACTCTTCGTGGCGTACGCAAGATTCGCGGGCGGGTCGACAGTGTCGATGTAGCGCAGCACCGGCTGGAGTTCACCGACCTCGAGCAGCGTTCCCGTTCGTTGTCGTGGGACCGGCTGGTGTTGACGCCGGGATCGGTCACCCGCTTGTTCGACATCCCCGGATTAGCCCAGTACGCAAGGGGTTTGAAGTCGACAGCGGAGGCGCTCTACCTGCGCGACCACGTGGTCGAGCAACTGGAGATGTCCTGCGTGGACGACGACGCCGAACTCGTGCGAGCTCGGCGCACCATCGTCGTGGTGGGGGCATCGTATTCCGGGACGGAACTCATCCTGCAGCTGCGCGCACTGGCCAAAGCCGCGGCCAAGCAGTTGAATTTCGACCTGGCCGAAGTGAAGTTCGTGCTGCTGGACCTCGCCGAGCAGGTGATGCCAGAAGTCGGCGAAAAGCTGGGGGCCCGCGCGATGCGGGTACTGCACCGACGCGGGGTCGACGTGCGATTGGGCTTGACGCTCAACGCGGTTCACCCGGACCATGTCGTACTCAGCGACAATTCGCGGGTGGACACCCGTACGGTCGCGTGGGTTACCGGGGTGACCGCCGCGCCGCTGATCCAGACGCTGGGACTGCCGACCGAGAAGGGCCGGCTGAAGGTGCAGACCGATTTCGCCGTGCCCGGCCACCCCGACGTGTTCGCGGCCGGTGATGCCGCCGCGGTGCCGGACGTGACCCAGCCGGGCAAGATCACTCCACCGACCGCCCAGCACGCGATCCGACAGGGAAAAGTGTTGGGTAACAACGTGGCCGCCAGCCTCGGGCGCGGGAAGAAACGCGAGTACAAGCACCACGACATGGGTTTGGTGGTCGACCTGGGGCCGCATCAGGCGGTGGCAAACCCACTGAAGATCCAATTGTCGGGATTCCCGGCCAAATTCGTCACCCGCGCGTACCACTTGTATGCGATACCTCGCGGGGTCAATCGATGGGCGGTTGCGCTGGCGTATCTCACCGACGCGCTGTTCGCCCGTTCGGTCGTATCGCTGGGGCTCTCAACGCAAAGCGATGCCGAGTTCTCGACCAGCGAGGGTATTCCACTGCCGAAAATTGGCTGAGACGCTGTACGGCAGGTTAGGTTTCCTCCCATGAGGGTCGTCGTGGCGGCCTATGGCAGCCGGGGCGATGTCGAGCCCGCTATCGCCGTGGGCGCGGAACTGCTCCGCCGAGGTCACGATGTACGCATGGCTGTAACGGTGCCGCCGGAGATGCGCGCGTACGTCGAGTCGGCGGGTCTTGTTTCGGTCCCGTATGGACGGGATTGGCAGGACCTCCTCGGCGACGAGGACTTCACCCGGATGCTGCAGGACCCGGTCAGCGCAATCCCGCAAGCCGTCGAATACGTTGCACAGGTCGTGGCGGAGAAGAACACCACGTTGGTGTCTTTGACAACTGACGCCGACCTGCTGGTGGCGGGTATGACCGAGCAGGTGCCGGCCGCCAATGTCGCTGAGTACCGCGGCATTCCGCTGGCGGGGCTGCACTTCTTCCCGTCGCAGATCTTGCAGCCCGGATCTCCCGAGGGCGGCGCCACGACGCACGCCGATCGCGCCCAGCGCCAGGCACTCGGCTTGCCAAACGAACCCCGACCCGGCGAGCGACCGCTGGAGATCCAGGCATACGAGGAGCTTTTCGTGCCCGCGTTGGCGGCCCAATGGGCGACTGAAGACGATCGGCGGCCCTTCGTCGGCGCCCTGACGCTCCAGTTGCCCACCGACGCCGACGACGAGGTGCTGTCGTGGACGGCTGCTGGTCCGCCGCCCGTGTACTTCGGCTTCGGCAGCACGCCAGTGGCGGCACCGGCTGACACCATCGCCGTGATCGGCGCGGCGTGTTCTCGGGCCGGCGTTCGAGCCTTGATATGCATGGGCGCGAACGATTTTGGCGGTATCCCGAATGTGGAGAACGTCAAGGTCGTGCGCGAGGTGAACCATGCGGCCGTATTCCCGGCCTGCCGCGCCGTGATTCACCACGGTGGCGCCGGTACCACGGCTGCGGGCGTGCGCGCTGGAACTCCCACGTTGATCCTTTGGAACGGGCTCGATCAGCCGATGTGGGCGGCGGCCATCGAATACCTCGAAGTCGGATTCGGACGGCGCTTTTCGGACAGCACCCTGGATTCGCTGACCGCCGACCTGCACCAGATCCTCTCGCCCCACTACGCTGCGCGGGCCCGCGCTGTCGCGACGCAAATGACCACACCTGCCGAAAGTCTCACCAGGGCAGCTGATCTGCTCGAAGATATCGCCCGTCGAGGGACTGGCGGCTGATCAGCGCTCAGCCGAGGAGCCGCCTCGCACCTGCCGCACCGGCCGGCTGTCAATGGCGTCGATCGTCAAAACCCGGCTGCGAATCCGCCACTTCGTTTCGACGCGCTGATATTCGTCGTCGTATCGCAGATGCCACGTCACGTCGCGGAGCTGATCCCCGTGCTGGATCCAGTGATGTGCGACGCATGCGATACGCCCGCGGGCAGTGCCGGGTCGGGGGCCGGCGTCATAAACCTCGCCGACAACCGCATGCTGGGTGCGGATCGTGGCAGCGACGGTAGCCGCCGCATCCCTGATGGCCGCACGACCACGGTGCTGGTGAACCGGCTCTAACGTCGTCGGCGGGTCAGGCAGTGTCAGCTCTCCGTCTTCGGTGAAAAGCTCTGCGACAGAATCGAATCGCCGGTCGTCGACATCTGCGGCGTAACGATGCACGAGGTCGGTGAGAGCTGCCCGGTCGAGCCCGCTGAGCTTCATGCCGACAGGGACAGCCGTTGGGCGCAGGCCGACAGCTCGTCCTTGGCCTGCTCGAGATCGGTGGTCGGCGGCATGGCCAACACCAGTCGATCGGCACCCTGGGCGACCAACCGCTCAGCACGTTCGGGGTCGACTTTGGTGACCGAATGGCCCAGCGACACTTCGATATCTGCCGGATCGCGTCCCGCGGCCGCCGCCTCGTCACGCATCAGCCCCAGCATTTCCTCCAGCTGGGGACCGGCCACTCCCAACGGCTGAAAGCCGTCGCCGAAGCGACCGGCCCGTCGAGCAGCTGCTTTACTATGCCCGCCGATATGCACCGGAAGATTCTGGCCGGCAACTGGTTTCGGACTGCAGACGACATCGGCGAACTCGAAGAACTCGCCGTGATGGGTGACGCCGTTCGGCTGCTGATCCCACAATGCCCGCAGCACCGCCAGCTGCTCGTCGGCACGTCGACCCCGGCTTTCGAACTCGGTGCCGCACGCCTCGATCTCTTCTCGCAGCCAGCCCACGCCGACGCACAACCGTAGCCTTCCGCCCGACAACGCGTCGACAGTAGCCGCCCGTTTGGCCAGCACCACCGGATGGTGGTTGGGCAGCACCAGAACTCCGGTGGCCAGCCCGAGCCGGTCAGTGTGGGCGGCGAGAAACGCCAGCAGGTCAAGCGGATCGGGGACTGGGCAGTCGGACGCCAATTCCACGCGCCCCGAAGGGTCGTACGGATAGACGCTGTCGTAGCGGGTCGCCAGCACGGTGTGCTCGACGGCGACGATTGATTCGAAGCCGCATACTTCAACGTGGCGGGCGAATGCCGCCATCCACCGCGGGTCTGCGGTAACACCGGCAGCAACCGGGGCGACGACGGCGAATTTCACGGTCTTCATGGCAAATTGAAGCTAACAGGTGGTTTCGGTCGGGCTGACGGCCGTCTGGGCTCGCATGGCTTCGGCCAGGGCGACCGCCCGGTGATCGGTGAACACGTCTTCGAGCAGGACCGGACGGCCATCGGGACCGCTCAGCGGAACTCGCCAGTTGGGATATTCATCGCTGGTGCCCGGCTGGTTCTGAGTGCGCTGATCGCCAACAGCGTCGGTCAGTGCAAGCCCGAGCAGTCGCGACGGCGTCCGGCCCAGATACTTGTGCAGCGCCAGCACGGTCTCCTCGACATCGGCGTGTTTCGACAGCAGGCCGACTCGGCGCAACTCCGCCAGCCACGCCGCCCGCTCGGCTTCGGCGGCGGCAAGCTCCTGCTCAACTGGCCGGGTCAGCAAACCCAGCGAATCCCGAAGGCGCACATGCTCGTTGGCCAGATAGCCGGCAGTCGGCGGTAGGTCGTGAGTAGTCACCGACGATAGGCAGTATTCGCGCCAGCGCTCGGCCGGCAGGGGCCCGCCGCCGCCGTCGCGGTCCAGTTCGAACCACAGGATCGACGTGCCGAGCACGCCGCGTCCCCGTAGGTAGTCGCGCACCCACGGCTCGACGGTGCCCAGATCCTCGCCAACCACCAGCGCCAAGGCGCGATGGGCCTCCAGCGCGACGATGCCGATCATCGCTTCGTGGTCATAGCGGACATAGGTGCCCTCGGTCGGGGCCTGACCCTTCGGAATCCACCACAGCCGGAACAAGCCGATGATGTGGTCGATGCGGACCCCGCCGGCGTGCCGCAACACGCTGCGGATCAAGGCGCGGAACGGCTGATACTCCAGCTCTTCGAGGCGGTCCGGGCGCCATGGCGGTTGCGACCAGTCCTGGCCTAGCTGGTTGAACTCATCCGGCGGCGCGCCGGCGGACACTCCGAGGGCCAACGCGTCCTGCAGCGCCCAGGAATCGGCGCCGTTGGGATGCACGCCGACGGCGAGGTCGTGCATGATCCCCAGCGACATTCCCGCGGAGATCGCCTGCGACTGCGCGGCGGCGAGTTGCTCGTCGAGTTGCCATTGC
Organism: uncultured Actinomycetota bacterium; assembly: GCA_963815995.1. Classification (GTDB taxonomy): domain Bacteria; phylum Actinomycetota; class Actinomycetes; order Mycobacteriales; family Mycobacteriaceae; genus Mycobacterium. The sequence continues at coordinate 1,477,469 of CAWFIR010000010.1, read as the reverse complement.
AGCCAGCGATGGAAATCCACCGCCGCTTGATGCCCGGCGACGAAGTCTGCGACGCCGTCAGCGTCGGGATGCCGCAGCGACTCGGGCCACTCGTGCCAGTCGCCGCCGTACTCCTCGGCCAGCGCACACCAGGTCGCGAAGTCGTCGAGCGCGGAACCCTCGCGGGCACAGAACGCCGCGTACGCCAGCTCACGACCTGCCGTCCGCGGGACGGCGAACACCAGTTCCAAGGCAGCCCGCTTGGCCGCCCACGCCGTGTCGCGGTCGATCGCGTCCAGCGCCGCGGCGTGCTTCTGGACACCGTCCCGCAGCCGCCGCACCCGGCCGCGTTTGCGCAGCTGTGCGAACTCGGGAATGGCCTCGACTCGCAGATACAGCGGGTTGACGAACCGACGTGACGTCGGCAAATACGGCGACGGCTCCATGGGTGCGCCGGGGGCGGCAGCGTGCAGCGGATTGACCAAGACATACCCCGCGTCGTAAGCCGACGCCGACCACACCGCGAGGTCAACGAGATCGGTGAGGTCGCCGACACCCCAGGACTGCCGGGACCGGACGCTATACAACTGCGTGGCCAATCCCCAGCTACGACGGGCGCCCAGCCGTTCTGGCAATCCCAGCCAGCCGGGCGTCACGATCAATGCAGCACTGGCCTCATGTGTCTCCGAGCGCACATGCACCCGGTGGTAACCGAGCGGCAGATCGTCGGGCAGCACAAAGCTGGCCTCGCCGATCCAGTGTCCATCCAGGTCAAATGGCCCGTTGAAGTTGTCGACCTGGCGTATGCCGGTGCGGACGGAGCCATCCTCGAGCTGCAGCCACACCTCGACCGGCTGGCCGTGGGTGACGTGTACCCAGAACGTGGTCCGTGTGCCGGCCTGCCCGAGGATGGTCGGCGGCAGGGGTCGCGACCAATGCCCGCGCTCGTGCGCAGCCCGCGCCGCGTTGCGTTCCGCCTCGTCAGCGGCGGCGACGCCGAACGCGGCCAACACTGCGATCAACGTGCTTTCCGGGACGTTGATCCGGCGACCACTCCAGTCTTCGTACTCGGTGGCGATCCCGAATCGACCCGCAAGTTCGACCAACGACGGCGCCATGTGGCTCATACCGACATCTTGCTTGCCGCGATGCCCCAGATGCGATCCGAGTGTTCACCTCGGCGTCGCCTTTTCTGTGAGCTGCGTTTGCTCCGGGCCGTACGATGCGCAGCGGAGATTTCTTTGATTCCTTCCCCCTTAATCAATGGCAGGTGACGGCACTGTGGCGCAAACCACTACCGGCGTGTACGCAGATAGCGGCCACGTCTATACCTTCGCCTGGCGAGGTCGCCTGGGGTGCCCTACCGTTAACCCTGTGAATCGTGGGACTAATCAGCATTCCAGCGCCTGGAGCGTGCGCAAACATGGCCGGTGACCAGCAGCGGGGTTCGGGCTACGGCCTCGGTCTGTCCACCCGGACCCAGGTAACCGGTTACCAGTTCCTGGCCCGTCGTACCGCTATGGCGTTGACGCGCTGGCGGGTGCGGATGGAAATCGAGCCCGGTCGGCGCCAGACGCTGGCCGTGGTGGCGTCGATCTCGGCCGCCTTGGTGATCTGCCTGGGTGCCTTGCTGTACTCCTTCATCAGCCCCTCCGGGCAGCTGAACGACACACCGATCATCGCCGACCGTGATTCGGGCGCGCTGTATGTCCGGGTCGGCGACAAGCTGTACCCAGCGCTGAACCTGGCGTCGGCCAGGCTGATCGCCGGACGCGCGGACAACCCGCACAAGGTGCGGGGGAGCCAGATCGCCGAGCAGCCCCACGGGCCGCTGGTCGGCATCCCCGGCGCACCGTCGGAGTTTTCCCCGACCACCCCGGCGACGTCGTCGTGGCTGGTGTGCGACTCGGTGACACCGACGGCGGGCATTGCTGCGCCGCCGGTGACGGTCACCGTCATCGACGGCACACCCGACCTGTCCAACCGTCGCCGCGTGCTGAACGGGACCGACGCCGTGGTGCTCAGGTACGAGAAAGACACCTACGTGGTCCGGCAGGGGCGTCGGTCGCGCATCGACTCGGCCAACCGCGCGGTGTTGCTGCCGCTGGGCTTGACCCCGGAGAACGTCAGCCAGGCGCATCCGATGAGCCGTGCGCTGTACGACTCGTTGCCCGTCGGCCCCGAGTTGACGGTGCCCAGGGTCCCGGGCGCCGGCCAACCGGCAGCATTCACCAATGCACCCGGGCCAGTCGGGACCGTGATCGTGACGCCGCAAATCAGTGGGCCGCAACAGTATTCAGTGGTGCTGGCGGACGGCGTGCAGACGGTCAATCCGCTGGTCGCGCAGATCCTGCAGAACGCGGGCACCCCGGCAGGCAACTCGCCGGTGGTCGTGGCCCCCGCGTCGCTGGCGAAGATGCCGGTCGTCAACGGGTTGGACCTGTCGGCCTACCCTGACGCCCCGCTCAGCCCGATCGACCTGAAGGAGAACCCCGCGACGTGCTGGTGGTGGCAGAAGACCGCCGGTGAGGAGCGCGCTCGCATTCAGGTGATCTCCGGGCCGACGATCCCGGTGCCCAACGGCTCGACCGACAAGATCGTGTCGTTGGTCAAGGCGGACTCCTCGGGCCGCGAAGCCGATCACGTCTACTTCGGCCCTGAATACGGCAACTGGGTCGTCGTCACGGGCAACGACCCGGGGTCAAGCACGGCCGAATCCCTTTGGTGGCTCACGAGTTCCGGTGCGCGCTTCGGCGTGGAGAACACTCGTGATTCCCGCTCCGCACTGGGGCTGACGGCCAAGCCGTCGCCGGCGCCGTGGGTCGCGTTGCGCCTGCTGGCACCGGGCCCCGCACTATCTCGCGCCGATGCGTTGGTGCGTCATGACACCCTTCCGACCGATATGAACCCCGCAGAGTTAGTGGTACCCAAGTGAAGCAAGGTTTCGCACGCCCAACGCCCGAGCGGGCGCCTGCCGTCAGGCCGGAGAACATCGTCCTTCCGACACCGCTGAGTGTCCCGCCGCCCGAAGGCAAGCCGTGGTGGCTGATCGTGGTCGGTGTGCTGGTGGTCGGCTTGCTGGTCGGCATGGTCGGTATGACCGTCGCCAACGGCTCGCGGATGTTCCTGGGTGCCGGTTCGATCTTCCCGATCTTCATGATCGGCGGCGTCGCCATGATGATGTTCGGTGGCCGTTTCGGTGGCCAGCAGCAGATGAGCCGGCCGAAGCTGGACGCGATGCGCGCCCAGTTCATGCTGATGCTGGACATGCTGCGGGAAACCGCGAACGAGTCGGCCGACAGCATGGACGCCAACTACCGCTGGTTCCACCCGGCGCCGACGACGCTGGCCGCCGCGGTGGGCTCACCCCGGATGTGGGAGCGCAAACCGGACGGCAAGGACCTCAACTTCGGTGTCGCCCGCATCGGTGTGGGCATGACCCGTCCCGAGGTGACCTGGGGCGAGCCGCAGAACATGCCGACCGACATCGAGCTCGAGCCGGTGACGGGCAAGGCACTGCAGGAATTCGGTCGCTACCAGAGCGTCATCTACAACCTGCCGAAGATGGTGTCGCTACTGGTCGAGCCCTGGTACGCCCTGGTCGGTAACCGCGAACAGACGCTCGGCGCCATGCGCGCGCTCATCTGCCAGCTGGCTTTCTCACACGGGCCCGACCACCTGCAGATGATCGTGGTCACGTCCGACATGAGCAAGTGGGACTGGGTCAAGTGGCTGCCGCACTTCGGCGATCCGCGCCGCCGCGACGCCGCCGGCAACATCCGGATGGTGTACGGGTCGGTCCGTGAGTTCGCCGCCGACCAGGCCGAATTGTTCGCCGGGCGTGGGTCTTTCACGCCTCGGCACGCAAGCTCGTCGGCGGAGACGCCGACACCGCACCACGTGATCATCGCCGACGTCGACGACCCGCAGTGGGAGTACGTCATCAGCGTCGACGGTGTGGACGGCGTGACGTTCTTCGATCTGACCGGTTCTGCGCTGTGGACCGGTAATCCGGAGCGGGTGCTGAAGTTCACCAATGACATCGGTGTGATCGAGGCACTGCCCCGTGACCGCGACACCTGGATGGTGATCGACGACAACAAGTGGTTCTTCGCCCTCGCCGACGACATGACCGAGCCCGAGGCCGAGCAGTTCGCGCAGGGTGTGGCCCGTTGGCGACTGGCCGAGGCGTACGAGGAGATCGGTCAGCGCGTCGCGCAGATCGGCGCCCGAGACATCTTGTCCTACTACGGCATTGAGGACCCGTCCGAGATCGACTTCGACGCGCTGTGGAGCAGTCGGCGCGACGCCCTGACCAGCCGCTCGCGGCTGCGAATCCCGTTCGGTAACCGGTCGGACAACGGCGAGCTGCTGTTCCTTGACATGAAGTCCCTCGACGAGGGCGGCGACGGTCCGCACGGTGTCATGTCGGGAACCACCGGTTCCGGTAAGTCGACGCTGGTACGTACCGTGCTCGAATCGCTGATGCTGGCGCATCCGCCAGACGAGCTGCAGTTCGTGCTGGCGGACCTCAAGGGTGGGTCGGCGGTCAAGCCGTTCGGCGGCGTGCCGCACGTGTCGCGCATCATCACCGACCTCGAAGAGGACCAGGCGCTCATGGAGCGCTTCCTGGACTCCCTGTGGGGCGAGATCGCGCGCCGCAAGGCGGTCTGCGACAACGCCGGCGTCGATGACGCCAAGGAGTACAACGAGATGCGCTCCAGGATGCGCGCACGCGGCCAGGACATCCCGCCGCTGCCGATGCTGGTGGTCGTCATCGACGAGTTCTACGAGTGGTTCCGGATCATGCCGACGGCTGTCGACGTTCTGGACTCCATCGGCCGGCAGGGTCGTGCCTACTGGATCCACCTGATGATGGCCTCGCAGACGATCGAGAGCCGGGCCGAAAAGCTCATGGAGAACATGGGTTACCGGTTGGTGCTGAAAGCGCGGACCGCCGGTGCGGCGCAGGCCGCGGGTGTTCCCAACGCTGTCAACCTGCCCGCGCAGGCCGGCCTCGGGTACTTCCGCAAGAGCCTTGACGAGATCGTCCGCTTCCAGGCCGAGTTCCTGTGGCGCGACTACCGTCGCGGCGTTTCGCTCGACGAAGACGGGCCGGCGATGCTGACCCATTCCGTCGATTACATTCGGCCGCAACTGTTTACCACTGGCTTCACACCTATCGAGGTCAGTGTCACGGGGCCGGATGACTTCGAAGCGCTCACCAACGGCGACAGTGGCATCGGCGAGGCTTTCGGCGGCAACGGAGCCGCCGCACCCGAGGAAGAGGAAGAAGAGGAAGAGGCGATCAGGACGCCGAAGGTCGGCACCGTGATCATCGACCAGCTTCGCCGGATCGACTTCCAGCCTTATCGGTTGTGGCAGCCACCGCTGGATCGGCCGGTTCCGATCGAGGAGCTGGTCAACCGCTTCCTCGACCGGCCGTGGCAGGAGCAGTACGGCACATCGCTGGACCTGGTGTTCCCGATCGGGATCGTCGACCGGCCGTTCAAGCACGACCAGCCGCCGTGGACCGTGGACACCTCCGGGCCTGGTTCCAACGTGCTGATCCTGGGTGCCGGTGGATCGGGTAAGACCACCGCGTTGCAGACGCTGATCACAGCGGCTGCGCTGACCCATACGCCTGAGCAGGTGCAGTTCTATGTGCTGGCGTACAGCAGCACCGCGCTGACGACCGTGGCCGGGTTGCCGCACGTCGGCGAGGTCGTCGGTCCGACCGACCCATACGGTGTCCGCCGCACGGTGGCCGAACTGCTTGCGCTGCTCCGTGAACGCAAGCACACCTTCCTCGAGTACGACGTTCCGTCGATGGAGGTCTTCCGGCGGCGCAAGTTCCTCGGCGAGGCGGGTCGCGTGCCCAACGACGGCTTCGGCGACATCTTCCTGGTGATCGACAACTACCGGGCGCTCGCCGAAGAGAACGAGGTGCTCATCGAGCAGGTGAACCAGATCATCAACCAGGGGCCGTCGTTCGGTATCCACGTGGTGGCCACGGCCGACCGCGAATCCGAGCTGCGGCCGCCGGTGCGCAGCGGGTTCGGATCCCGGATCGAGCTGCGTCTGGCTGCGGTCGAAGATGCCAAGCTGGTGCGCTCGCGGTTCGCCAAGGATGTTCCGGTCAAGCCGGGTCGCGGCATGGTCGCGGTGAACTACGTTCGGCTCGACAGCGATCCGCAATCGGGTCTGCACACGCTGGTCGCCAGGCCGGCGCTGAGCAGCACACCGGACAACGTGTTCGCTTCCGACAGCGTTGCGGCAGCGGTCAGTCAGGTGGCGACCGGCCACGCGCCGCCGGTGCGCAGGCTTCCCGCGAAGTTCGGCCTGGACCAGGTGCGGGCGCTGGCACAGAAAGATCGGCGCCAGAACGTCGGTGCCGGTGGAATCGCCTGGGCCATCAACGAATTGGACCTGCAGCCGGTGTACCTCAACTTCGCCGAGAACGCTCACCTGATGGTGACGGGTCGACGCGAGTGTGGCCGGACCACGACGCTGGCAACCATCATGGCCGAGATCGGGCGGGTGTATGAGCCGGGAGCCAGCATCGCTCCACCGACCTCGCGTCCGTCGGCACAGGTGTGGCTGGTCGACCCGCGTCGTCAACTGCTGACCACGCTGGGCACGGACTACGTCGAGAAGTTCGCCTACAACCTCGACGGCGTCGCAGCGATGATGAACGAGCTGGGTGAGGTACTGGCCCGCCGTGAGCCGCCGCCGGGCTTGTCGGCTGAAGAGCTGCTGTCCCGTGCTTGGTGGAGCGGGCCGGAGATCTTCCTGATCATCGATGACGTTCAGCAACTGCCGCCGGGCTTCGATTCGCCGTTGCAGAAGGCCGCGCCGTGGGTGACCAGGGCTGCCGACGTCGGCTTGCACGTGATCGTCACCCGCACCTTCGGTGGATGGTCTTCGGCGGGCAGCGACCCGATGCTGCGCGCGCTGGCCCAGGCCAACGCACCGTTGCTGGTGATGGACGCCGACCCCGACGAGGGCTTCATCCGCGGCAAGATGAAGGGTGGACCGCTGCCCCGCGGTCGTGGCCTGCTGATGGCCGAGGACACCGGGGTATTCGTCCAGGTTGCTGCCACCGAGCTGCGTCGATAGCTGGATCTAGAAAAGTCCCCCCGCCCGTATCTTGGGTTCTAGGAGTCGTCGCAACACCCCGATTTAGGGGATGCGATGGATTTCGAGATTCGTGGCCAGCGTCGGCCGCAGGGCGCGAAGAAGCTGACCCGGGAGCGGGTCGCATACTTCGAGCTCATGGCGCAGGGATACAACAGTCGGGAAGCGTGTCGGATCGTCGGTATCAACTACCGAACCGGCAAGAAGTGGCGTAACGGGGAACATTCACCTGGTCCCGGTAAGAAGCCGAGGCCCCCTGCTAGACAGGAAGTCTCGGCTTCTTTGCATTCGTTGCGCTATGTGGGAGAAGAGCGCATCTATATCGCCGATCGATTACGTGAGCAAGCCAGCTATCGGGTGATTGCCAAAGAGCTTGCGCGCAGCCCTTCTACCATCAGTCGGGAAATCCGACGTAACAGCCATCCAGGTACTGGCCAATACCGTCCATATGCGGCGCAACGACGTGCCGATGCGCGCCGGCCCCGCCCGAAAGTGCGCAAACTGGCAGCCCATCCCGTGCTGCGCCAGCTCGTGCAGGACCATTTGGACCAGAAGTGGAGTCCGGAGCAGATCGTGCGCCGGCTGCGCCGAGACTTCCCCGACCGCCCGGAGATGCACGTGGCCCACGAAACCATCTATCAAGCCCTCTATTTGCAGGGCCGCGGTGAATTGCGTCGTGAGCTGACCCGGGCGTTGCGCACCGGACGCACACTGCGACGGCCGCGACGGCAATCCCACCAGCGCACCCCGCGGATGGCCCGCCCGATGATCCTGATCAGCGAGCGCCCCGCCGAAGCTGATGACCGGGCCGTGCCCGGCCACTGGGAAGGCGACCTGATCATCGGCAAAAACCAGCAGTCAGCCATCGGCACCCTGGTGGAACGATCCACTCGCTACGTCATGCTTGTGCACCTGCCGCACGGACGCACCGGTGAACTGGTCCGCGACGGCCTTACCGACACCATCAGCCGTCTACCCGCTCATCTCAAGCGATCGTTGACCTGGGATCAAGGTATCGAGATGCACCTGCACCACGAGTTCAGCATCGCCGCCGATATGCCGGTCTATTTTTGCGACCCACACTCGCCCTGGCAGCGCGGCTCTAACGAAAACACCAACGGGCTGCTACGCCAATACTTTCCCAAAGGCACCGACTTATCCGTGCACTCCCGCGAACACCTCGACACCGTCGCTGCCGAGCTGAACGGACGCCCACGCAAAACGCTCGACTGGGACACACCAGCCGAGCGTCTAGCTAGCCTCATAGCCGCCAACAACTAACAGCCGTGTTGCAACGACCCCCTGAATCCGCCTATGGGTGGGGGGACTTTTCTGTGCACGGGGGAGCGCAGCTGCTCACCCCAGCATCGCCGCCAGCCATCTCATAGCGGGCGCATAGCTTCGCCATGTCGTCGGCCCATCTTTCCTAGTTAACGTCTCTAACTAGTGACGGTGCGGACTGGTGTGAAGGGAGTGCCAGATGTCATTTGTGAGTACGCAGCCGGCCGAGTTGACGGCGGCCGCGGAGAATCTGCAGGGCATCGGTTTTAGCCTGGCGGCGCAGAACGTCGCAGCGGCGGCGCCGACGACAGGAGTGCTGCCCGCGGCGGCGGACCAGGTGTCCGCGCTGACCGCTGCCCAGTTGGCCGCGCACGCCGAGATGTACCAGGCGATCAGTGCGCGGGCCGCGGCGATCCACGACATGCTCGTCAACACGTTGGACACCAACGCCGGCTCATACGCGGCCACCGAGGCCGCCAACGCGGCTGCAGCCGGTTAAGGCGTTGTCCTGTGCTGGATTTCGGAGCGTTGCCGCCGGAGATCAACTCCGGGCGAATGTACGCCGGTCCCGGGCCGGGCTCGATGCTGGCAGCCGCGGCAGCCTGGCAGTCGCTGGCCGAGGAGCTGACCTCTGCAGCGTCGGGGTACGGCTCGGTTGTCTCATCCCTGACCAGCGGGTCATGGACCGGGCCCAGTTCGATCTCGATGGCCGCGGCCGCCGCCCCGTACGTTACGTGGCTGAGCGCCACCGGCGATCAGGCACAGCAGGCCGCCACGCAGGCCGCCGCGGCGGCCAGCGCTTACGAAAGCGCTTTCGCCGCAACGGTTCCGCCGCCGCTCATCGAGGCCAATCGAAGCCTGCTGGCGGCGCTGGTCGCGACGAACGTCCTCGGTCAGAACGCCCCGGCGATCGCGGCAACCGAGGCGCTCTACGCCGAGATGTGGGCCCAGGACGCCACCGCGATGTACGGCTATGCCGGCGCCTCGGCAACGGCGTCACAAGTGACCCCGTTCACCGCGCCGCCGCAGACCACCAACTCGAGCGGCCTGATGAGCCAGTCCGTCGCCGCAGCCCAGTCCGCCGCCACCTCCGGGGGAACCGATCTCGACACGATCATGTCGTCTGGCCCGCAAGTCATTTCGGGAATGCCTCAAGCCCTGCAGAGCCTGGCCTCGCCGCAGGCCCTGGATAGCGTCGCGTCCACGGCGACCGGTTCGTCGACGTCCTCGACATCGGCAACGTCGATCATGAGCGAACTCAGCACGCCGCTCAAGCTGGCATCGATGCCGATGAGCATGCTGTCCAAGCTGTTCACCGCCGGCAGTACGGCGACCGCCGCCAAGGCCGCGACGACGGCCGCCAATGAGCTGGGCGCCGCGCAGGCGGTCGGACTCACGTCGAGTACCGGCGCCCTGGGCTCGGCAGGCATCGGCGCCGTCGGCTCGGGCGCTCCGGCGCTCTCCGCGGGTATGGGTCGGGCCACCTCGGTCGGCGCGCTGACGGTGCCGTCGGCCTGGACCGGTGTGGCGCCGCCGATGACCGCCGCCGGAACGGCGATGCACGTCGGTGGCAGCCCGGCCATCGCGGCGGCACCGACAGGTACGCAATCGGCCATGCCGCCGATGATGCCGATCGCCAACATGGGCGGACGCGGGGCTGCGGAGGCACCGACCCGATTCGAGCTTCGTTCGACCGTGATCCCGTTTACGCCGGCCGCCGGCTAGCGGCCCGCATTGCGGCCACCGGGTGGCGCGGAACCGAACGCCAACTGAACAACAGTTGATCGCGGATGAACACTGCTTGATGAGTAATGAATTGTCGGCATCGTCGTCGCGGATGGCGCGCGGGGCCATCTAATGTCTCAGCCAGCGACTGTTCAGTGATGAGCATCGGCGCTCAATGTTGTTGACGCTGCGGGTTACCGAGGAAAGAAAGCGCATTTCGTCTGTGGCCATATACCGCGTTCCGCACATCGATATCGATCAGGCGGGCATCCAGCAGGACCCGCCGATTGCTGACCAGTTGATGACAACGCCTCACGCCGCCGCTTCCACGCGGCGCGTGATGGGGCAGACGCAAACGTGGCTTACTGACGGAGGAATCTAGTGCTTGATTTCGGGCTGTTGCCGCCGGAGGTCAATTCGGGTCGGATGTATTCGGGTCCCGGACCCGGGCCGCTGTTGGCAGCCTCTGAGGCCTGGGACGGTCTGGCTGCCGAGTTGGGCTTCGCGGCCAGTGGTTACGGGTCCGCGCTAGCGGAGCTGACGAGCAACTCGTGGGTAGGCCCGACGTCGGTGGCGATGATGTCCGCCATCACGCCGTACATCGACTGGTTGACCTCAACCGGCGCGCAAGCCGAGGAGACCGCCAACCAGGCTCGCGCGGCCGTCGCCGCATATGAAGCGGCGTTCGCGATGACGGTGCCCCCGCCGGTGATCGCGGCCAATCGCGCGCTACTGGCTGCCTTGGTCGCCACCAACTTCTTCGGGCAGAACACTCCCGCGATCATGATGACTGAAGCTCTGTATGCCGAAATGTGGGCACAGGACGCCGCCGCCATGTACGGCTACGCCGGTTCTTCTGCCGCCGCGGCGACGGTGACGCCGTTCGTGCAACCCCCGCAGACGACCAATCCTGACGGGACGAGCAACCAGGCTGATGCGGTTGCCAAGGCTGCCGCTGCGCCGGCCAGCCAAGCCGCGACGGTGGCGCAGAACGCGCTGTCGTCGGCGCCCACCACGACCACTCAGACGGCCGCGACCACCGCGATGCCCACAGCGGCGACCACCCCGACCACGCTGGGCCAGTGGCTCCAGACGCTTTGGCAAAACACCGTCACCAACTTCCCCAGCGGCGGTTGGGGCGTGGGCCTGACGAACGCCAACCTGAACTCGATGCGGCAGATCCTCCAGGCTTACTTCGCCGTCGGTCTCGGAAACTTCGGTTATGGCTATGGCCAGCAGTTGATTACCCCCGCTCAGGCAACGGCATTAGAACGAGGGCTCGGATTGATGCCTGGGCCAGCACTTCCCGCCATTGGCGGCACCGCAGGCGTAAGCGGCGCACCGTTTACGGCCAGCAGTGTGTCGGCCCAGATGGGCGAGGCCAGCACTCTCGGGCGGCTGTCGGTGCCCGCGGGTTGGCAGGGGTCGACGCCTGCGGCGATGGAAGAGGCCCAGCTGGTCAACGCCGCACGCCCGGTCGCACCGACGTCGAATGGAATACTCAACGGTGTTCCGATGGCGGGCAACGCCGGTCTCGGAGCCGGTGCCGGACGCCGCGGCGGCGGGTATGTCGTGAAATACGGGTTCCGGCACTCTGTGATGCCTCGGCCGCCCCAAGGGGGGTAAGAACTACGGATCCGTGCGGCCGCGCCCAGTGGGCGTGGCGCTGGGGCATTCGAAGCCCTTGCTCGCGCCAAAGCCATTGCACTTTCTCGTGATTGGCTGCCCAGCCTTCTGCGCGGCCGTTGTGGTACGCGGGCCGACGTGGCGCAGCTAGGACCGCTATGTCGCATCCGGATCGTGGGAGGTCGCCGTGACAGGCTCGTGGCGTTTGGTGGCTCGATGTTGCCCGGCGACGCGGCAGGCGAACTGCTCGCTGAGCCCGGCACGCGCTGCAGGTGACTCACGGCTGCCTGCCGGCGTTCCGGGCCACGATCTACGTGAGCGCAACTTTCTCAATTCCGCATCAGCCAAAAACGGCTTGAGCGTGACGTTTTCACGCTCGAGGTCTTTGAGCCGTTTGATCCTTCGCCACGACCAGGTTGAGTTGCGCGGCCGCCGAGACGACATCAGAGCGGCCGGGCCCACAGTGCGTTCCGGTCGCCGCTCGAATCGAAGCATTACCGCAGGTGAAAAGTTTGTCGAACTAGGGGTGAACAGCCGATATCGGGGGGTGAATACTCGCCGTCCGGGCGTGAACAGTTTGGTCGGCAGCGGCTTTATCCGAGCGTGACCATTTAATCTTTCAACCGAACGACCTTGCTCAAGGTCGTAGACGCGCTTAGTTATCAAGGAGGAGACCGGATGTCGTTCGTGACCACACAGCCGGAAGCATTATCGGCAGCGGCCACCAACCTGCAGGGGATCGGCTCGGGCCTAAACGCCCAGAACGCCGCCGCAGCGGCCCCCACCACAGGAGTGGTTCCGGCTGCCGCCGATGAGGTTTCGGCGCTGACCGCCGCTCAGTTCGTCGCTCACGCCCAGCTGTACCAGGCTGTCAGCCAGCAAGCCGCGGCCATCCACGAGATGTTCGTCAACACGTTGGGCACCAGCGCCGGTTCCTACGCAGCCACCGAGGCCGCCAACGCGGCTGCGGCCGGCTAGGAGGCATTTCACATGGTGGATTTCGGGGCGTTACCGCCTGAGATCAATTCGGCCCGTATGTACATGGGTCCCGGTTCCTCGTCTTTCCAAGTTGCCGCATCGGCATGGAACGGCCTTGCCGCGGAACTCCAGTCGGCTGCTCAGGGCTACGAGACGACGATCACACAACTGGCCAGCGACGAGTGGAATGGACCGGCCTCGGCGGCGATGGCAAGTGCGGCGCAGCCGTACATCAGCTGGATGCAGGAGACGGCCGCTCAGGCCGAGCAGGCTGCAACCCAGGCCCAGGCGGCCGCGGCCGCCTACGAGCAGGCGTTCGCGGCAACGGTGGCGCCGCCGCTCGTCGCGGCCAACCGCGCCGAAACCGCCGCGGCAGTGCAGGCCAACGTCTTCGGCCAGTACACCCCACTGATCGCGCAGCTCGAGGCGCAGTACGCCCAAATGTGGGCGCAGGACGCTGCGGCCATGTACGGCTACGCAGGCCAGTCGGCGTCGGCGGCTCAGGTGACGCCGTTCGCAACCCCGGCGCAGACAACAAACCCTGCCGGGACGGCCTCTCAAGCCTCAGCGGTCTCTGCGGCCACCGGCAATTCAGCCGCTTCGAGCTCCCAGAGCCTCTTGTCGCAGCTGAGTTCGTCGCTGTCGAGCCAGCTGCAGGGTCTCTCATCGCCCACCTCGGCGGCCAGCACGGCGGCCACCACAACGACGCCGCTCCAAGATCTTTTTGCGCTCATATTCGGGACGACCGTCTTGCCCACGAACCTGTCGGCGTTGGTCACCGACTACTCGCCGTACGCCAGCTTGTTCTACAACACTGAGGGTCTGCCTTACTTCAGCGTTGGTATGGGCAACTTCGGCGTCCAGATTGCGAAGAGCGCGGGAATGCTGGGCGGGGCTGCCCCGGCCGCTGCTGCCCCAGCACTCCACGGCTTGTCTGGCCTCGGCGGGGCGCTGGGCGGCGGTGGTGCTGCCGGCGCGGGTGCTGCCGCGCATTCAGTGTCCGCCATTTCGGGCGGCGCCGGTTCGGTCGGCAAACTGGCGGTGCCGGCATCGTGGGTCGGTGGAGCTCCGCAGGCGGCCCCACACGGCGTGCAACTGGTCAGCAGCGTCAGCGCTGCTCCGGAGTCCGCCGCCGGTGGCGGGAACCTGCTCGGCGGTATGCCGCTGGCTGGCGCAGGTCGCGGATTCGGCAACGGCTTGGGCCCACGCTATGGGTTCAAACCCACGGTGATGCCCCGTCCACCGTCAGCTGGCTAAAAGCCGATTTGGTCCACGCTCCTGGGGTGTCACGTTGCTGCGTGGCACCCCAGGAGTGTTGTGCTCACAAAGCGCCTCACAAAAGACAGGCCACAGACTGGCCCCCGCATTGCTCGAACGCTGGATGCCATTCCCTGTATCGGGTGGCATCGCAACTGCCGAGCAAATACCGTTACCATCGCCCCACGACGGGCGGTACGTGAGCTCTCGCTTGCGGGCCGAACTCAGCCGACGCGTGGCGTGGGCATGTTTCTACGCAGGACGGGCTTACTACGTCGGTGGCGACGGGGGTTGCGACCGAATCGAGGATCCGATGAGTGACAAGTCCAATAGACCGGCCCATCCACTGATCGGATTCATCACCCGTGATAATCCACCGCAGATTGCCCCGGCACAGATTAGCCGGGCGTGGATGTCAGAGATGTCAGAGACGCGTAAAGGTTTCCCTAATCGGTGCCTGCCGATGCTCATCGCCAACCAAAGCGGTTGGGAGCTGCGCAATCGGAGCGCGTTCACCGCTACGTGGATCGGCCAGGAAAACGGCGTGGACGTGAGCGTCATACCCGATAAGCGCGACACCGCTCAGTTCATGCCGGTCAGCCATTTCGGTAACGGCATCCTGACCTGGCATCTGCCGATACTGTTTCGCACCCCGCCGGGCTTTAACCTGTTGGTTCGCGGGCCGGCGAACTATCCGAAGGACGCCGTATGTTCGTTAGAGGGCATAGTCGAAACTGACTGGGCAAGTGCGAGTTTCAGCATGAGCTGGAAATTCACCCGCAAACTGATGCCGGTGCGTTTCGAGGTCGACGAGCCGATCTGCATGATCGTCCCGCAGCGCCGAGCCGAACTAGAAGACTTCGCACCCGAACTCAGGCGCATCGACTCTGACGAAGATCTGTATCGCAAGCATAAGTCTTTCCTCCGAGCACGTGACATGGAAGGGCAGGCCCAGGCAGCGGCGGCCGTCGCCGCGGGAGAGCCAGTGCAGTGGCAAGGCGACTACACGCGGGGCCGACACATCGACGGCGAGGCCGGGGACACCGGATCACCAGACTCGCCGTCATCTTCGTTCATTTGTTCAGCCACAACATGACGAGCAGCAATAGACCGCGGCCCGGCAGGTTCCGATCATTGCTCGCCAAAGCACAAGCCGCGCCCGTCACCCTCGAGGCGAGGTAAATCGCAGACGTCGCAATCATGGCTCAAATATGAACAATTGGGGCGTATCTGGAAGCGTGTGAGAGCAGTGGCGTAGGTTTCCGGTAGATGAACGGCCGGGGGGCGAGGGCAGGAGGGATACGTGGCGGAACACGCTAAGGGATCCGGTTCGCTGGCCTTGTCACGGAGACCCCGAGACACCACCCGCACGCTCCCAAGGACCATAAGCGGCTCGCCGGCATTCAGTGCGCCAAGTTTGCCGCGCCGGCCCGCACAGCCCGCCGAGATAGCTCAGGCGCGGGTGTTTGAGCGGCTTCTGGAGGCCGAGTGCGCCGAACTACAGGAGCTTGCGCATCGCATGGCCGGGGATAAACATCAGCATGACGATTCCCGGCCGTCTGGAGAGCTGACGCAGATACGCGCTCGCATCGACGAAGTCGATGGTCTGCTGCGGGCATTGAAAGGGCGGTTCCCGCACTCCGTGCCAGAGGTGACCGTTACCCGGCGTGAACTAGGCTGAGTCCAGTCAATCCTCGTCCAGGATCAGCGCCATCTCCGGACAGGACGCCACCCCGTCACGAGTTACCTGCTCGTCCTCCGGCGCAACCTCGTGTTCTTCGAGAGTGGAGTAGCCAGAATCATCGATCGGGAACATCTCGGGGTCAACCGCATAGCACTGCGCATGACCAACGCACCTCGACTGCTCGACACGAACCTTCATAATGCCGATTCTAAAGACATGTCGAACATCGTCGCTCAGTCCGGCACCCGCTAGCGCGGGGAGACGCGACCGAACCACGACGGGCCGCATACGATGTCTGCTGTCGCCAGCCCGCCACGGCGGCGGCGAAAATGAACGAACCGACAACGAGAGATCACGTGCATGAGCTCCACTGATGAAAGCCTGTACGGCACCGGCTTTCACCTTCCGCGGCTTGACTACTTCACCCTGCCGATGGCCGCTGATCGTGGCGTCGGGTGGAAGGTTTTGCGCGATGCCGGACCGGTGGTGTTCATGAACGGCTATTACTACCTCACCCGCCGTGAGGACGTGCTTGCAGCGTTGCGAAGTCCCAATGTTTTTTCTGCTCGATTGGCGCTTCAACCACCGGGAAGCCCAATCCCGGTGATCCCGTTGGGGTTCGACCCGCCCGAGCACACTCGATACCGCAAAATCCTGCAGCCGTTTTTCAGCCCGCACGGGTTGCATAAGTCGCGACCGGCGCTGGTTCGTCACGCCGCCGAGATGATCGACGCCATCGCCAGCCGCGGCGAATGCGAGGCGATGAAAGACCTGGCGAGGACGTACCCCTACCAGGTGTTCCTGGACCTCTACGGTCTGCCGTTGGGGGATCGGGACCAGCTGATCGCCTGGAAAAACGCCATACTTTCCGACGAGCCCTATGCCACTCTGGCGGACGTCGCCCCGGCGGCACGCGCGATGTACCAATACCTGACGGACGCAATCCAATACCGTCGGGAGAATCCGGGCTCGGACATGTTGTCCACGGTGATGCAAAGCAAAGGCAACTTCACGGACCTCGAGCTGCTGGGCATGAGCCATCTGCTGATCCTGGCGGGGCTGGACACCGTGACCGCGGCGATCGGGTTTTGCCTGCTGGAGTTGGCCCGCAGACCGGAGTTGCGCGCACAGCTCCGCGATAACCCCAGGCAGATTAGGGTCTTCATCGAGGAGATCGTGCGATTGGAGCCGTCAGCGCCGGTGGCGCCCCGGGTGCTTACCGAGAACGTCGTCGTCGGTGGCATGACGTTGCCCGCCGGCTCGTCTGTCTTCTTGTGCATGGCCTTGATCAACCGGGACGGCAGCGATGCGATCTCCACCGACGAACTCACTATGGACGGTAAGGTGCACCGGCACTGGGGATTTGGCGGCGGACCGCATCGCTGCCTGGGTTCTCATCTGGCGCGCATGGAGCTGACCGTGATCGTCGACGAATGGCTCAAGAGAATCCCAGAATTTGAACTGGCGCCTGGCTACCAGCCCGAAATCAAGTTCCCCAGTAAGACTTTCGCGCTCAAGGAATTGCCGCTGCGTTTCGGCTGAGCCACGGCGCGCGGCCGCAATCAGCCGGGAGTGCGCCGTCGGCGCCGGCTCACGTGGAGTGTCGCTCGGCGCCGTTGCGGGAACAGCACGACGGGGCCGCTATCCACCCGCTCCGCTCAGCTTTGCGTGGTCGGCGTCGTCGAGCAGGGCCCCGGTGGCCACGCAGGAGGCGCGGTTGTTGGGGAGCGGACCTCCGGGCGGCCGTCAAAGGGCGGCCGCGTAAGTGGAGCCGGTGCGGGCGTTATCCGCGGCTAGATTTTTTTCGCCTCACCTACAGTGCCACCTCGTCCGCGGCTCCGCGACGTGCGACAGCGTCGATACAGACGCGGAGACCAGTGACCGACCTAGACGAACCCATTTGAGCACGTCAGGAAGGCTTTCAAGCCGCTGACCGGCGCCCGCGGAGCTAAGCCTGTTACTCAGCTGTTACCGCAGATGAACACTTGTTGCCGCCGGGTGAACAGTTGCAAACACCCAGCTTCTGCCCCAGCACAGAGCCGTGCGCGCGTCTATTCTCATGCACGAACAGATCGCCGGAACAGACTCAGGAGGACGCCGGAATGTCGTTCGTGACCACTCAGCCGGAAGCACTGTCGGCAGCGGCCACCAGCCTTCAAGGGATCGGCGCGGGATTGAACGCCCAGAACGCGGCTGCGGCCGCTCCGACGACCGGCGTGGTTCCGGCCGCGGCCGACGAGGTTTCGGCCTTGACCGCAGCCCAATTCGCCGCCCACGCTCAGCTCTACCAGGCAGTGAGCGCTCAGGCGGCGGCGATCCACGAGGCGTTTGTCAACACGTTGGGCACCAGCGCAGGTTCCTACGCCGCCACCGAGGCTGCCAACGCAGCCGCTGCGGGCTGAGTGTCACCAATGAAAGCCATCCCACTGTGGCGCCACACGCGGTGGCAGCCATCACGCGGGAAAGGGGGGATCAGCCGTGTGTTCCAGGTCGGCGGTTACCTCCGGTAACCAGTCCGACTAGCACGTTCGTTCCAATCGATCACTACACAAGCAAGGAGATAAGTCAGTGCCTACGCGTTTTATGACTGACCCGCACGAGATGCGGGCAATGGCGGGCCGTTTCGACGTGCACGCGCAGACCGTCGAGGATGAAGCCCGCAAGATGTGGGCCTCAAGCCAGAACATCGCTGGCGCTAGCTGGAGTGGTACCGCACAGATGACGTCCCACGACACCATGGGCCAGATGAACACCGCGTTCCGCAACATCGTCAACATGCTGCACGGTGTCCGGGACGGGCTGATCCGCGACGCGAACAACTACGAATCACAAGAGCAGGCCTCTCAGCAGATTCTGAGCAGCTAGCTCGCTGACCAGCGTAAGCTTTCACACACAGGAGGACAGATAAATGTCGATTAGCTACCAGTTCGGTGATGTCGACGCCCACGGCGCGCTGATCCGCGCCCAGGCCGCTTCCCTGGAGGCCGAGCACCAGAGCATCGTTCGCGATGTGCTGGCTGCCGGTGACTTCTGGGGTGGCTCGGGTTCCGTGGCTTGCCAGGAGTTCATCACCCAGTTGGGTCGTAACTTCCAGGTAATCTACGAGCAGGCGAACAGCCACGGCCAGAAGGTGCAGACTGCCGGCAACAACATGTCGAGCACCGACTCCGCCGTCGGCGGCAGCTGGGCCTGACAGTCAACGCAGGGCGCGGCAGCACACCGATTCAGGTGTGCTGCCGCGTCGTGCGATAGCAGAGAACATCTACCCGAGAGAAGCGAATGGACCAGGGCACACGAACAGACATCACCGTCAATGTCGAGGGTTTCTGGATGTTGCAAGCGTTGCTGGACATTCGCCACGTCGCACCCGAATTGCGATGTCGACCATTCGTCTCCACAGATTCCATGGACTGGCTCAACCAGCACCCGGGCATGGCAATCATGCGCGAACAGGGCATCGTGGACGGCGAGACGGTTAATGAGGCGGTAGCCGCCCGAATGCGCGTCCTTGCCGCGCCCGATCTTGAAATCGTCGCGCTGTTGTCCCGCGGCAAATTGCTCTACGGCGTCAAGGAAAAAGAAGAGGGCGGCCCCGAGGAACAGGTGGGCTCGCGCGATATCCCGGACAACGAATTTCGCGTGCTGCTAGCGCGCCGCGGCCAGCACTGGGTGTCGGCCGTCCGAGTCGGCGACGAGATCACGGTCGACGATGTCGCGATCGCCGACACGACCTCGATCGCGACCCTCGTCTTCGATGCGCTGGAGTCGATCCACCACGCCGAGCCCGCCGCGATCAACGCGGTCAACGTGCCGCTCGATGAAATGATTGAAATCACAAAAGCCTGGCAGAGCTCCGGGTTCAACGTCTTCTCCGGCGGCGATCTGCGCCGGCTGGGCATCAGCGCAGCGACCGTCGCCGCTCTCGGCCAAGCGCTGTCGGACCCGGGTGCAGAGGCGGCGGTATATGCCCGGCAATACCGGGATGACGACAAGGCGCCGAGCGCCTCGGTGCTGTCGTTGAAGGATGGGTCGGGCGGCCGGATCGCGATGTATCAGCAAGCGCGGACCGCCGGCTCGAACGAGGCGTGGTTGGCGATCTGCCCTGCCACTCCGCAACTAGTGCAAGTGGGCGTGAAGACGGTCTTGGAAACACTTCCCTACGGGGAGTGGAAGACTCATAGCAGAGTTTAACTGATTGTTACGGAAATACAGCGCACGACAAGGATTTCCGGTGCAGGCTTCAGCAAAGGTGCGGATGCCGCCAAATGCTCTAGAATCTGCTCAACAATTGGGACGCGACGTCACAATTCCAAATAGCGAGGCAAGACACACATGGACCCACAATCCGTCGACAAAGGGGTGCAGGGATGACCGCAGTAGCTGAAGCGCTTCAGGCAGGCACAGAGGCAGTCGCGTCCCCACAATCGGCCGTAATCGGCATCATCGCCGGCGAGGGCGTGCAGATCGGTGTCCTGCTGGACGCCAACGCTCCGGTTTCGGTGATGGTCGACCCACTTCTGAAGGTCGTCAACGTCCGACTGCGGGAACTGGGCCTCGCTGCACTGGAAGCCAAGCAGCGCGGTCGCTGGGCCCTGTGCCTGGTCGATGGCACGCCGCTGCGGGCCACCCAGTCGCTCACTGAGCAGGACGTCTACGACGGCGACCGGCTGTGGCTGCGGTTCGTCGACGACACCGAGCACCGCTCGCAGGTCATCGAGCACATCTCGACCGCCGTCTCGGTCAACCTCAGCAAGCGGTTCTCCTCGATCAACCCCTCGCTGGCCATCCAGGTCGGTGCAGCGATGGTCGGCACCGGTGTGCTGCTGGCGTCGCTGCTGCTGGGCTGGTTCCGCTTGCACCACGACTCCTGGGTCCCGGCGCCTTACGCCTTCGTGATCGCGGTGCTGGTGTTCACGGTCGCGCTGCTGATCCTGAACCGCGCTCACACCGTGCAGAACCGCCGCGCCGGAGACATGCTGCTGTGGAGCGGGATCGCGCCGCTTGCGCTGGCCGCTGCGTCGACACCCCCCGGACCGGTGGGCTCGCCCCACGCGGTGATGGGTTTCGCAGTCGCCGGCGTCGCAGCGATGCTGATCATGCGGTTCACTGGCCGCCGGTTGGGCACTGGTACCGCGATCGTCACCGTCACGCTGGCGGCGACGGTAGGGAGCCTGGCGCGGATGGCATTCAACACCGGAGCCGTGACGCTGCTGACCACCGTCTTGCTGGTTTGTGTGTTCGGCTACCACAGCGCGCCGGCGATGTCTCGCTGGTTGTCCGGTATCCGGCTGCCGGTCTTCCCTTCGGCCACCAGCCGCTGGGTGTTCGAGGCCCGGCCTGACCTGCCGACCACCGTGACGCACGGCGACGACGGCCGACCGACCCTGGCCGGCCCCGAGTCCATCCAGGACGTCATCCTGCGGGCCGAGCGCGCCCGATCGTTCCTGACCGGTCTGCTGGTCGGTTTCGGGATCCTGACGATCGTGTCCTTGGCCGGGGTTTCCGACCCTCGCACGGCCAACCGCTGGCTGCCGCTGCTGCTGGTCGCCACCACTGCCGGCTTCCTGATGCTGCGTGGCCGCTCGTACGTGGACCGTTGGCAGGCAATCATTCTGGCGGTGACGTCGGTCCTGATCGTCGGCTCTGTCATCGTGCGCTACTCGCTGGTGTTGTCCTCGACGGCCGCGGTGTCTGTGACAGCCGGCCTCGCGGTGCTCATTCCCGCGGCGGGGCTGACGGCAGCCGCGACAGTGCCCAACACCATCTACAGCCCGCTGTTCCGCAAGCTCGTTGAGTGGGTTGAATACCTCTGCCTGATGCCGATCTTCCCGCTGGCATTGTGGCTGATGAATGTCTATGCAGCGATCCGCTATCGGTAGTCGGAAACTGCGGCCGCTTCGTGCGGCCGCAGTAACCGCCACCACACTGATCGTGGCTTCGGTCGCGCTGTCCGGGTCGCCCGCTTACGCGATCAACCCGCCAGGGATCGACCCGGGCGCAGTGCCGTCGGACAGCGCGCCTGGACCCCCCCAGCCGATGAAGCAGAACTCGTACTGCACCGAGGTTGGGGTGTTGCCGGGCAGCGACTTTCGGATTCAGCCGAAGTACATGGACATGCTCAACCTGTCCGAGGCGTGGCGGTTCGGACGGGGTGCCGGGGTGAAAGTTGCCGTCATCGACACCGGTGTGACCCCGCACCCGCGGTTGCCGCACCTGATTCCCGGCGGCGACTACGTGATGGGCGGTGGTGACGGGCTGTCCGACTGCGACGCGCACGGCACGCTCGTGGCGTCGATGATCGCCGCCACGCCAGGTAGCGCCGGAATTCCCGAAGCGCCGGGACCGCGGCGGCCACCTCCAGTTCCGACCAAGGAACCACCGCCGGTGGCGCCGCCACCACAGACGATCAGCGTGGCACCGCCGCCACCCCAGACCATCACGATGGTTCCGGCGCCGCCACCCTCACAGGAGGAAGCCCCGGCGTGTCCGTGGTGCCCGCCGGCGGCCAAGTCACCCGGTGGGGGCAACCAGCCCGGTGGGGCCAACCAGTCGCCCGGTGGGGCCAACCAGTCGCCCGGTGCGGCCAACCATGGCCACGGTAAAGCAGTGCTGCCCAGCTTCCCGGGCGGCAACCACGGTCAGGTGGTCTCCGTGGATTACCCGCGACCGGCCGCGCCGCCGCCGCTGGACCCACCGCCGCCACCAGCGCCGAGCGACGCCTACAGCGGCATCGCCCCGGACGTCGACCTGATCTCAATTCGCCAGTCCAGTCAGGCTTTTGGCCTCAAGGACGCCTACACCGGCGACGAGGATCCGCAGACTCGGCAGAAGCGGGACTACCTCTTCAGCATGGCACGGTCGATCGTGCATGCGGCTAACATGGGCGCACGGGTGATCAACATCTCGCAGGTGATGTGCATGAGTGCGCGCAGCCTCATCGACGCGCCTGACCTGGGTGCCGCGGTCCGATACGCGGCGGTCGACAAAGACGCGGTCATCGTCGCGGCCGCGGGTGACACCAGTCAGCGCGACTGCAAAGAAAACCCGTTGGTAGATCCGTTGCACCCCAGCGATACTCGCGACTGGAACGGCGCGACCACAGTGGTGACCCCGTCATGGTTCAGCGACTACGTCTTGACCGTCGGCGCGGTGGACTCCTCCGGTACGCCGATGGACAAGCTGAGCGTCGCGGGACCTTGGGTGTCCATAGCCGCTCCGGGCACCGACGTGATCGGGCTCTCGCCGCGAGATGACAATCTGATCAACGCAATTGAGGGCCCGGACAACTCCTTGCTGGTGCCGTCCGGAACCAGTTTCTCCACCGCGATTGTGTCTGGTGTTGCGGCGCTGGTGCGGGCGAAATATCCACAACTGTCGTCACACCAGATCATCAACCGGTTGATTCGCACCGCACGGGCACCTGCTCGCGGGGTGGACAACCAAATCGGCTATGGGGTCGTCGATCCGGTTGCCGCGCTCACCTGGGATGTACCGGATGGGTCTGTCCTCCCGAAAGATTCGGCGAAGCCGCTGAAGCTTCCGCCGGCCCCTGCCCCGCGCAACATGGTGCCGGTGTGGGTTGCCGCCGGTGGTTTGGGTGGTGCGTTGCTGCTTGCCGGTCTGGTAGTCGGCGGAGCGGTCCTGATGAGAAGAACAGGGAGACAGGAATGAAAGCACAACGCGAGTACGGGCTGTCCCTGTCGTGGGCGCGGGTAACCACGGTGTTCCTCATTGACGTTGCGCTGCTGGTGATTGCGAGTCACCTGCCCGATTCCTGGCAGGCCGACCGGAACCTCACCTTGTGGATCGGGGTCGGCTTGGCGGTGATCCTCACCGTCGTCGCCTTGCTCACCAACGGGGGAGTGCCCGTTTCGTCGGCGCCGATCGCCCGGGTCCGTAACTGGTACGCCGACCCGGAGGCGCTCACTGTCGGTTGCACCCCGGCGGTCGATCACCGTCGCCAATTCAGCCGCGAGACGGTGGGCGTCCGCGAATACGACGGCCAGCTGATCGCCGTGATCGCCGTCGACGGCACAGGCGAAGCGGGCCGGCACCGCCATCGGGACGCGTTGGCGGCGTCCATCCCGCTGGAGGCTGTGATCACGTCGTTGCGGCAGTTCGACGTTCGTCTGGACAGCGTCGACATCGTTTCGGTGGGAACGCGTCACGGCGCCAAGGGCGTTCAATCGGCCGTTCGCGACGACTTCGGAGCCGGCCACGATCGACGCCCGATCGACGAACGCAACACCTGGCTCGTGTTGCGGATGGACCCGCAGCACAACGTGAGCGCTGTCGCGGCCCGCGATTCGGTGGCCTGCACTCTGGCTGCCGCCGCCGAGCGGCTGGCGCACGATCTTGACGGTCGCAGCTGCGCCGCCAAGCCGTTGACCGCCGAGGAGATCGTCGATGTCGACGATGCTGTGCTGGCCGGACTCCAGCCGGCTCACGTTCGCCCCTTCTGGCGTTACCTGAAGACCCCGGACGGGTACGTGACCAGCTTCTGGGTTTCACCTGGCGACATCACCAGCGAGACCCTCGAGGAGCTGTGGCTCACCGACGCCGACGTCACCGTCATGACGATCCGTATCATCGCCGAGGGTCACGAGGCTGACGTGTCGGTGTGGGTGCGCTACCACAGCGAGAAGCGCCTGCGTAAAGAGGCTTTCAGCGGACTGAACCGGCTGACCGGGCGTCAGCTGGGCGCGGTGGCCGCCAGCCTGCCGGCGCCGACGTCGCGTCGCCCGCTGCCGATGCCGAGTCGCACGCTGGGGCTCCGCGACGACATCCTGGTCCCGGTTGGCGCAGTGGCCGCACCGGAGGCGAGCGGCTCCGAAGCCTTACGATGAGAGAATGACCCGACCGCAGACCAACGCGCCGGACTCCCGCAATGCGATGGTCGCGGGGCTCCTTGCGTCCGGAATTTCGGTCAATGGGCTTCAGCCCAGCCACAATCCGCAAGTGGCCCTGCGAATGTTCACGACGGCCACCAGTCTCGACCCGCAGATGTGCGACGCCTGGCTGGCCCGGGTGCTGGCTGGCGACCAGGGCATCGACGTGCTCACCGGCGCATGGCAATCCGTCAAGACGTTCGGCTGGGAGATCCGGCGCTTGGGTTTAACCGAGCTGGAGTTCCGGCCCGAGATCTCCGACGGAATGTTCCTGAAGCTGGCGGTCACCAGTGTCGAGTCGCTGGCTGCCGGGTATGCGGCCGCTCTCACCGAAGCGAAGCGGTACAGCGAGGCCGCGGAGCTGTTGGATTCGATTACGCCCAAGCATGCCTCCGATGAAGAACTGATCAAGTACGTACGCGGGCTCCTGTACTTTCGCACCGGACGCTGGCCGGATGTGCTCGTCCAGTTCCCGCCCGGGGCCGGCTGGCGTCACCCCGAACTGAAAGCCGCGGGCGCGGCGATGGCCACCACCGCGCTGGCGTCGCTCGGGGTGTTCGAAGAAGCGACCCGCCGAGCGCAGGAAGCGATCGAGGGCGACCGGGTGCCCAGTGCGGCCAACGTCGCGATGTACACCCAGGGAATGTGCTTCCGGCACCTGGGTCGTGAAGAGGAAGCGGTGGAGTGCCTGCGCCGGGTCTATTCACGGGACGCGAAGTTCGCGCCGGCACGCGAGGCGTTGGACAACGCCACCTACCGGCTGGTGCTGACCGACCCGGAAACGATTGAGGCCAGGACAGATCCGTGGGATCAGGACAGCGCGCCGACCCGCGAACAGGCGGAGGCCGCGCGCCACGCCGAGATGGCCAAGAAGTACTTGGAAGAAGGCGATGCCGAGCTCAACGCGATGCTCGGCATGGACCAGGCCAAGCGGGAAATCAAGCTGATCAAGTCGACGACAAAGGTGAACCTGGCCCGCGCGAAAATGGGCCTCCCGGTTCCGATTACGTCGCGGCACACGTTGCTGCTGGGACCTCCCGGCACGGGCAAGACGTCTGTGGCGCGGGCGTTTTCCAAGCAGCTGTGCGGTTTGACCGTGCTGCGCAAGCCGCTGGTGGTGGAGACGAGCCGCGCAAAGTTGTTGGGCCGCTACATGGCTGACGCCGAAAAGAACACCGAGGAGATGCTCGAGGAGGCCCGGGGCGGGGCGGTCTTCTTCGATGAGATGCACAACCTGCACGAGAGTGGCTACTCCACCGGCGACGCGTACGGCAACGCGATCATCAACACCTTGCTGCTCTACATGGAGAACCACCGCGATGAGCTGGTGGTCTTCGGCGCCGGGTATGCCAAGGCCATGGACAAGATGCTGGAGGTCAACCAGGGTCTGCGACGCCGCTTCTCCACCGTCATCGAGTTCTACAGCTACAACCCGAAAGAGCTCATCGCGCTCACCCAGTTGATGGGCCGGGAAAACGAAGATGTGATCACCGACGACGCCGTCGACGTTCTGCTGCCGGCCTACACCAGGTTCTATGACGACGAGACGATCTCCCAAGACGGCGATTTGATCCGCGGGATCGACACGTTGGGTAATGCGGGGTTCGTCCGCAACGTGGTGGAGAAGGCTCGCGATCACCGCAGCTTCCGCCTCGACGACGAGGATCTCGATGCGGTGTTGGCCAGTGACGTCGACGAGTTCAACGACGACCAACTGCGCCGGTTCAAGGAGTTGACCCGCGACGATCTCGCCGAGGGGCTCAGCGCCGCGGTTGCGGAGAAGAAGAGCGACTCGTCGTAACTCGGGTGAACTCCGAGTTCCAGCCAATTTTTGCGACATCCCGACGGGTGTTAGGGTGACGCAGTAGTGTGTCGTTGCCAGCATAAATTCACACAGGCGTTACATGCACCTCGCTAGGTGAGGCGTCTGCACGGATACAGGCCACTGACCTCGAACGTCGAAAGACGCCCAGGGTCAGGACAGCTCCTCCCGGCTTAAGGGTTGAGCCCAAGTGGCTTCCGGAATTTCCGGATACGCCGTGCAGTGCCAAAGCTCCGGCGAGAGGGGTGCCCTCCGACCTTTCGCGCCGGGCAATGCTCCTCTCTTCGGCCTCCGCGGTGGTGTACGGGCGGAGGAGGTGGGGCCTGCACACATATCCGAGATCGTTGACTGTTTGGTTCCGACCCGGGATCGCATCGACTCCGTGAACTGAATTGGCCTGCGCCACAATATAACTCCGCTTTCATGGAGTAGCCGGACGCACGCCGCAGCGCGCGAGCCGAGGTCCGTCTCCGGGTCGGACATTCCCTTACGGAGTAGGTCCATGTCTTTACTGACGACACAGCCGGAAATGGTCGCCGGCACTCAGTTCATCGCGATTGTCGCGGGTTAAGGAGTTCAGCTGCAATGGATTACGGAATTCTGCCACCAGAAATCAATTCCTCTCGCATGTACGCCGGTCCTGGCTCGGGGCCGATGCTGGCTGCCGCGTCAGCATGGGATGGCCTGGCCGCCGAGCTGGGCTCCGCGGCGTCTGGTCATACGGCGGTGATCGCCGAGCTCACCGAGGGCCCCTGGCAGGGCCCGGCCTCAGCGTCAATGGCGGCGGCAGCCACTCAGTACACCTCGTGGATGACTGCAGCTGCGGCGCAAGCCGAGCAAACCGCCAGCCAAGCACAGGCGGCTGCGGCGGCCTTTGAGGCTGCGTTTGCGATGACGGTTCCGCCGGCGGTGGTCGCCGCCAACCGCGCCCAATTGGCCGCGCTCGTCGCGACAAACGTGCTGGGCCAGAACACCCCCGCGATCGCGGTCACCGAAGCCCTGTACGGCGAGATGTGGGCGCAGGATGCTGCGGCCATGTACGGCTACGCCGGTTCTTCGGCCGCCGCAGCGACGGTGACTCCGTTCAGCTCGCCGCCGCAGTCCACCAGCCCGGCCGCGGCGGCAAGCCAAGGGGGAGCGGTGGCTCAGGCGACGGCCAGTTCGGCGGGCAGCGGTGCGCAGTCGGCGCTGACGCAGGTGGTTTCTTCGCTTCCCAACACGTTGAATCAGCTCGCGTCGCCGCTGTCGGCAGCCTCGGTCAATCCGTTTGCGCCTGGGTCGAATACGGCGACGACAGGCATCGCAGGTCTGCTCAATATGCTGGACGGTCAGACCGGATCGGCCGTTGGAAGCTTCTTGGCGTCTGGTCTTTCGAACGGAGTTCTCTCGGGCAACTGGTTCAATCCGGCCAGCCTCAGCCCGGCTGTGACCACTGCGTTCGGCGATATCGGGTTCCTCGCGGTCGCGGGTCAAGCCGGCTCCGGGTTGAATCCGGCCCTGTTGTCGGGGGCCGCGGCGCCCGCGGCGATGAGCACCGTCGGGCACGTCGCTCCGGCTGTCGGTTCATTGGGTTCGCCCGGAATGGTCTCAGCTGAGATGGGCCGCGCCACATTGGTTGCGAAGGTGTCGGTGCCACAAAGCTGGGCCACATCCGCTCCCGCCGCACAGCCTGTTGGCACGCTGCCGGCTGCAGCGGAAGGCTGGGCGATCCCCCCGGGTGCGGGTCTGGAGGAGATGGCCGGCACACCGGGGATGCCGGGTATACCTGCCATACCACCGGGGAGCCTGGGCACTCGCGGCTATGGCTTCGCCGCTCCCCGCTATGGGTTCAAACCCACGGTGATCACGCGTCCGCCGGCAGCCGGATAGCAGACAGGAGCTGGACCGTGACCTTCACGCCCGACGCAGTCCACGTGAGACGTCGATGTTGGCGCCGACGCCAACGGCGGCGCCCTCGGCCCGTGCTCACATGATTCATGAACCGCTACAACGGATCTCGCTCAAAGTCCGCACTCGGGCAGTGGGCGTTGACTTGACTCGCTATCCGTCTCTGCAACGGATGCGGTCGCACATCGTGGCCGCGCGCTAAGTTGACTCGCTCCGAATTCGGTGGAACTATGGCTTCTGCAAGCACCTCGCTAGGTGAGGCGTCTGCACGGATACAGGCCACTGACCTCGAACGTCGAAAGACGCCCAGGGTCAGGACAGCTCCTCCCGGCTTAAGGGTTGAGCCCAAGTGGCTTCCGGAATTTCCGGATACGCCGTGCAGTGCCAAAGCTCTGTCGAGAGGGGTGCGGCGACCGGCTCATCTGCCGGTTCCGCCTCGTCCCGTGTGCTCCGTACAGGCACCCCTGTGTGCCCTGGCCGCGAGGAGGTGAGGCGAAGTGAGTCCCAGTGACAGTCCGTATCCGAGACCAGTGACCATTTCGTTCGGATCCGGCCCCGGCGTCCTCTCCACTATCTGAATCGGCTTGCGCCGCTTCGCTTAACACGCATGCGCTGTGCTCGTGTGCGCGTAACCCTGTCGTGCGACCACGTGCCCGCGCCGCAGGTTCAACCTGGTTTTGCAAGAGGAGAATTGCAATGTCTTTCGTGACCACACAGCCAGAATTGCTGGCTTCAGCAGCGAGCCAGCTGCACGGTATCGGCGCGGTGATGACCGCCCAGAACGCGGCAGCGGCAGCCCCGACGACGGGAGTCGTGCCCGCCGCCGCTGACGAGGTATCTGCCTTGACGGCAACACAATTCGGCGCCTACGCGGCGATGTACCAGGCGGTGGGCGCCCAGGCGGCGGCCGTACATGAGATGTTCGTGCGCACTTTGAGTGCCAGTGCCGATGCGTACGCGGCCACCGAGGCCACCAACGCAATCGCAGCAACTTGATCGACGCCACTTAGTCAAGGCCAGTTTTGTGAAGGAGTGCGGTGATGACTGCCACGATCGATTTCGGAGCACTGCCACCAGAGATCAACTCGGCTCGGATGTACGCCGGCCCGGGCGCAGGGTCGATGATTGCTGCAGCGGCCGGTTGGGAAGGTTTGGCTGCTGACTTGCGTTCGCAGGCAACCTCCTACAGCTCGGTCGTCTCGGGGCTGACCAGCGATGCATGGCGCGGTGCCGCGTCGGCATCGATGGCCGCCGCGGCCGCGCCGTATGCCGCATGGATGAACACCACTGCAGCCCAGGCTGAGCAGGCGGCTAACCAGGCCAGGGCGGCCGCGGCGGCTTATGGAGCAGCGTTTAATGCGACGGTTCCTCCACCGGTGATCGCGGCTAACCGCGCTCAGCTGGCATCACTGGTCGCGACCAACCTTCTGGGGCAGAACACCCCGGCAATCGCGGCCACCGAGGTGCACTACGCCGAGATGTGGGCCCAAGACGCCGCCGCGATGTACGGCTACGCGGGCTCGTCGGCGGCGGCCACCCAACTGACACCGTTAAGCGGGCCCGCCGAAAACACTAATGCGGGTGCGCTGGCCGGCCAGTCGAGCGCGGTCGCGCAGGCCACCGCCACCTCGGCTGGCACGGGCAGCCAGTCGCTGTCTCAGCTGGTCACTACCTTGCCAAACACGTTGCAGGGATTGGCGTCCCCCGCATCGTCGACGTCGTCCTCGGTGACGTCATCGACCTCGGGGCTCGATGGCATCTGGAATCTGCTGACCGGGGGCTCCTCCGGGAATTCCGCTCTGGACAGCTTCTGGAGTCAGTGGGGGCCCGACGCAAACATCTGGAACACCATTTTTTCTTCGGGGTTTTACACGCCGGGCAACACATTGGGTGCCTTCACGAGCTTGATCGGCGGCCAAGCGGGCGGTGCGGCCGGAAATGCCGCAGGAGCGGCAGCGAGCGACGGGCTCGGTGCCGCCGCCGGCGGGCTTGCCTCCCCACTGGGAAGCCTGGGCGGGCTGGGGGGCCTCGGCGGCGGGGTGTCGGCCGGCGTGGGCAAAGCAGCCGCGCTCGGACCGTTGTCGTTGCCGCCGAGCTGGTCTGCGGTGGCTCCGTCCGCGCCGTCGCCCCTCGCCTCGGCGTTGGGCGGCAGCCCGTTGGCCGCGCCTCCTGAGGTCGCGACGGGCGTGCCGGGCGTCGCCCCGACGGGTGCCGCAATGGGCGCCCGGGCCGGAGCATCGGCCGGCATCGTGGACAACCGGTTCCTCATCCGCCCACCGATGGTCCCGTCGTGGGCGGCAGTCGGATAACAGAGTCGGCTACAGCCGGCCAGCACAACATATTTCGAATGATTGGAGAAAGATATGCCTTCACGTTTTATGACTGACCCGCACGAGATGCGGTCCATGGCGGGCCGTTTCGATGTGCACGCCCAAACTGTCGAGGACGAGGCCCGCAAGATGTGGGCGTCGAGCCAGAACATCGCCGGCGCCGGCTGGAGCGGTACCGCGCAGATGACGTCCCACGACACCATGGGCCAGATGAACACCGCGTTCCGCAACATCGTCAACATGCTGCACGGGGTGCGCGACGGCCTGATCCGCGACGCCAACAACTACGAGAGCCAAGAGCAGGCCTCCCAGCAGATCCTGTCCAGCTAACCCGCACCACTCGAAACCTCTTAGGAGAACAGTCATGTCGATCAATTACCAGTTCGGTGATGTCGATGCCCACGGCGCGCTGATCCGCGCCCAGGCCGCCTCCCTGGAGGCCGAGCACCAGTCCATCGTGCGCGATGTGCTGGCCGCCGGTGACTTCTGGGGCGGCTCGGGTTCGGTGGCCTGCCAGGAATTCATCACCCAGTTGGGCCGCAACTTCCAGGTCATCTACGAACAAGCCAACAGCCACGGCCAAAAAGTCCAGACCGCCGGCAACAACATGTCGTCCACCGACTCCGCCGTCGGCGGCAGCTGGGCCTAACCCGAAGAGCGGCAGCCGTATTGCCGCGCACCCGCCACGATCAACCGCCTTGCGCGCCACGGAGGAGCACCCACGATGACCACGTTGGACCGCGACAACATCGAGACCACACAACACACACCGGCACGCGCCGCAGTGCTCGACAGCGCCCACGTCGGCGATATCGAGGGTGCGCTGGGCCGGATCAGGTTGGGCGACAACGATCGTCCGCGCACGCTCAAAACTCGACTCGCCACTCTGCTGGCGATCGTCGGACCCGGCTTGATCGTGATGGTCGGCGACAACGACGCGGGCGGTGTCGCGACCTATGTGCAGGCCGGTCAGAACTACGGATACAGCTTGCTGTGGGTGCTGCTGCTGTTGATCCCGGTGCTCGTCGTCAACCAGGAAATGGTGGTCCGACTCGGTGCCGTCACCGGCGTCGGGCATGCGCGATTGATCAACGAGCGGTTTGGCCGGGGCTGGGGCTGGTTTTCCGTCGGCGATCTGTTTCTGCTGAATTTCCTGACTTTGATAACGGAATTCATCGGCATCACGCTGGCCGCCGATTACATCGGGATACCTCGATACGTGGTTGTCCCGTTCGCCGCGATAGCACTGATCGCCATCATGGCCACCGGCAGCTTCCGGCGCTGGGAGCGCGCCATGCTGGTTTTCATCACGATCACCCTGCTGCAGATTCCAATGCTGATGATGTCGCATCCGCACTGGGGACACGCGGCGAAATCCTTTGTCACACCTGGCGTGACGGGCGGTATCACTTCCGATGCGGTGCTGTTGATCATCGCCATCGTCGGCACCACGGTGGCGCCGTGGCAGTTGTTCTTCCAGCAATCCAACGTCGTCGATAAGCGCATCACGCCGCGTTTCATCGGCTATGAGCGAATCGACACCACCTTGGGCGCCTTCGTCGTGGTGGTCGGCGCGGCCGCTTTGATGATGACCGGCGACTGGGCAGCACGCGCCACCAATAGCCGCGGAAGTTTCGTCGACGCCGGGCGTGCTCGCGCACCTGCTGGGCCAGCACAGCTCGGTGCTCGGGTCGGTCTTCGCCATCGTGCTTCTCGACGCCTCCATAGTCGGCGCGGCGGCGGTAACCCTGGCGAGCAGCTACGCGTTCGGTGATGTGTTCGGCCTCAAGCATTCACTGCATCGGGGATTCGCCGACGCAAAGCCGTTCTACCTGTCCTATACGATCATGGTCGTCATCGCGGCGACGATCGTGCTGATCCCGGGCGCCCCACTGGGTTTGATCACCACCGGCGTGCAGGCTCTTGCCGGACTGCTCCTGCCGAGCGCCAGCGTATTCTTACTGCTCCTGTGCAATGACCGGGAAGTGTTGGGCCCTTGGGTCAATCGGCACTGGCTCAACATCGTTGCCGGCATCATCGTGAGCGGACTGCTGTTGTTGTCCGGAATCCTGATGGCAACGACCATGTTTCCCGACCTCGATATCGTCTCGATCTCGGTCGGCCTATGCATGACCTTCGCGGCCTGCGCCGGAGCCACGTTCACGGCACTGTGGTGGAGAGGCACGGCAACGACCCAGACCACCAGTGCTCGAACAGCTCTCCGATGCATTGGCACGAGCCGATCGGGAGTCGTGGCGAATGTCGCCACTGGCCCTGTTGGAGCCGGTTACCTGGTCCATCGGCACGCGAGTAGGCATGCTGGCGTTGCGCGGATACCTCGTAATCGGAGCGATCATGTTGGTAGTCAAGGCTATCCAGCTCGGGAGCGCCTGAACCTGTTCGGGCCGTCGAGGTGAGCGGATCACGCTACCGGCGTGGTAACGCACCAATCTCACGCGACGTCGTCCACACTGGATAGTTACCGCAGTTCGAAGGAAAGGACAGCCGCGTCATGCAAACACTGAGTATCGCTGAATTTGCGCTGCGGTTGGCGGTCGGGGTCGGCTGCGGCGCCCTCATCGGCATTGAGCGGCAATGGCAGGCGCGACGGGCTGGACTGCGCACCAACGCGCTGGTAGCCACCGGTGCGACGCTGTTCGTGCTCTACGCGGTCGTCACCAACGACAGCAGCCCGACCAGGGTGGCGTCGTACGTGGTTTCCGGAGTCGGCTTCCTCGGCGGTGGCGTGATCCTGCGCGAGGGGTTCAACGTGCACGGACTCAACACCGCCGCCACCCTGTGGTGCTCGGCCGCAGTCGGGGTGCTGGCCGCAGGCGGGCATTTCGTTTTCGCCCTGATCGCCACCGGCGCCATCCTCGGAATTCACCTGCTCGGACGGCCGTTGGGACATCTGATCGACCGCGACAACGTGGTGGAGGAGGACGAGGACGATCAGCCGTATCAAGTGCAGGTGATCTGTCGGCGGAAGTCCGAAAAGTATGCGCGCGCACAGATTGTCCAGCACACCAGCGGGGGCGACTTCGTGCTGCGCGGCATCCACACCGGGCGCGCGGGCGAGGACAGTGTCGCTTTGACCGCATACCTGCTCAGTGACAGGCACGCGCCGGCCCGCCTGGAGGAGCTGGTGGCTGACTTGTCGCTGCAGGAGGGCATTCAGGCGGTGCATTGGTATGCCGGTGACCAGGACGAACCGATGCCGCGTGCCCCGCTCGCGGACTAGCCTGGTCAGCCTTCAAGCACAGGTCAGCGACGTCGTAGGCTATAGGGCGTGAATGCGATCGCCGGCTTCCTCTCCGTTCTGCCAGAGCAGATGCGGGACCCGGTGTTGTTCGCGATTCCGTTCTTTCTCTTGCTGTTGATTCTGGAGTGGACGGCGGCCCGCAAGCTCGAACGCATCGAGCGGGAGGCCGGCGCCGGCCAGCAATCCGACCGCCCGAGCTCGGGTGCCTATCTGACCGCCGACTCGTGGGCCAGCATCCAGATGGGGCTCATTTCGGTGGCCACCACTGCGGGCTGGAAGTTCATCGCCGTTCTCGGCTACACCGCGATCTACGCCTACCTGGCTCCCTGGCACCTGCCGTCGACGCGCTGGTACACCTGGGTGATCGCGATCCTCGGTGTCGATTTGCTCTACTACTGCTATCACCGCAGCGCGCACCGGATCCGGCTGATATGGGCCACACATCAGGCCCACCACTCCAGCCAGTACTTCAACTTCGCCACCGCGCTGCGCCAGAAGTGGAACAACAGCGGTGAAATCCTGATGTGGATTCCATTGCCGCTGTTGGGTATTCCGCCGTGGATGGTTTTCTGCAGCTTCTCGGTCAACCTGATCTACCAATTCTGGGTGCACACCGAAC
Source organism: uncultured Actinomycetota bacterium (assembly GCA_963815995.1). GTDB lineage: Bacteria > Actinomycetota > Actinomycetes > Mycobacteriales > Mycobacteriaceae > Mycobacterium. The sequence continues at coordinate 1,442,994 of CAWFIR010000010.1, read as the reverse complement.
GGATCGGCAGAATGTGGGCACCTTTCGAATTCGTCTTCAACACGCCCTCTCATCACCGCGTGCACCACGGCATGGATGCCGAATACCTCGACAAGAACTACGGCGGGATTTTCATCGTCTGGGATCGGCTGTTCGGCACCTTCCGGAAGGAGACATTCCGTCCGCACTATGGGCTGACCAAACAGGTGACCACTTTCAACATCTGGAAACTGCAGACCCACGAATACCTTTCCATCGCCAGAGATTTCCGCTCGGCGACGGCTTTGCGCGACCGGCTCGGCTACGTCTTCGGCCCTCCGGGCTGGCTGCCTGCCTCCGTCGCGCGACCCGATGCCGCCGCTCCGCTGACGCCGTCCCGGTAGTCGCCGGATCGTTGGTGAGCCCTTGTTCATCCAGCGTTTTGATTGCGGCGAGCCGAAAGCCCCCATGGCTTAGCCAAGGTCAGTAAGTTCGACGGCGAGGCCGGTATCCGCCAGGCCGCGACGACAGGAGGAATGCAGTGGGAGACACGCTCGCCGAGGGGCAAAAGCTTGTCAAAGGTGAATCGCTCACGTCGAGCAACGGGGCCTACACCCTGACGTTGCAAGACGACGGAAACCTGGTCCTGGCATCGCGCGGTCACGCGATCTGGTCGTCAAAGACCAACGGAGAAGACGTAGTCCGCGCTGAGGTCCAAGGTGACGGCAACTTCGTTCTCTACGCCGCCGACAAGCCGGTGTGGCACACCGACACCAAGGGTAAGAAGAACGTGCGTCTCGTCCTGCAGGACGACCGCAACCTGGTGCTGTACGCCGCTGACGGGGCCGCATGGTCGAGCAAGACCGAGACCGACGCTCCACCGCCACCCGAGCCAGAAGCCGCCGCACCGGCTGCGGAAGAGCCTGCGGTTGAGGAAGCCGCTGCAGCCGAGCCAGAGGCCGAAGCCGCGCGCACGTACACCGTGGAGTCCGGCGACACCTTGTGGGCCATCTCTGAGCGGTTCTACGGGGACGGCAACAAGTACCAGATCATCGCCGATGCCAGTGGCATCGAAAACCCGGACTTGATCCACCCGGGCCAGGTGCTGACTATTCCTTGATCGCGAGGTGGGAGCGCGTCGGCCCGTAATTTGGCCGGCGTGCTCCCAACCGATCGGCTCTGTGGCATCTCTGGCCTAATCTTGGCTAGGTAGCCTCATAGCCGGCCGGTGCAGCGCCGGCCTCGACGGATCGGAGTCGACGGTGCGCCGATCGGCAATTCGCGCGTTCGGCGCGACGGTTACCGCAATGCTGGCGGCTGCCTGCTTACCCGGCAGCGCCAGCGCCGACCCGGTTCTGGTTTTTCCGGGAATGGAAATCCATCAGGGACCCCACCTGTGCACCCTGGGTTATGTCGACCCGGCATTGCGGGTGGCATTCACCGCGGGCCATTGCCGGGGTGACGGCCCGGTGTTCGACAAGGACAACAAGGTCATCGGCAACCTCGCGACGTTCCGAGACAACACACCGAACGGCGCCGTCGTCCAGACTGATCAGCAGGTCGACGACTACGAGTCGATCGTGCTGGCGCCCGACGTTGCGGTGAACAACGTCCTCCCGGGTGGACGCGCACTGCAGTCGGATCCGGGGCTGGTCGTGACACCAGGCGAGCCCATCTGCCATTTCGGCGTGGTCACCGGCGAGAGCTGCGGAACCGTCGAGAGCGTCAACAATGGCTGGTTCACGATGGGGCATGGCGCCATCAGCCAGCAGGGCGACTCCGGCGGGCCGGTCTATCTCACCAACGGTCCCGGTCCCGCCCGGATAGTCGGCATCTTCAACAGCGTGTGGGGCGGATTCCCGGCCGCGGTGTCGTGGCAGTCCACCACCCAGCAGATCCGTCAGGACGTGGGCGTCGGCGGTCCGGCGATCTAGGTATCAGCCGAGATCAGCCAGCGCGAACACCGGTATCAACGGCGCTGCCGCGCGCAACTCCTCGTCGCTGGAATCGGGAGTCAGCCCGGCGATATGGCCTTTGACCTCCCAGAACCACTTGTCCATGTACCGCTGGAGCAGCTCGGGCTTCAATGCGTCATCCACTTCGATGGCCCTGACTCTGCGGTTCCGCCAGCGCGGTCCCATTTCGATTTCACCGGCCACCCTGACATTGCGCACCCATTGGGTGGTGCCGCGCGGCGACACCAGATAGTCAAGTTCGTCGACGGCCAGCACATTGATCACCACGCCGCGAAGCCGGCCCGTTTTGCGACCGCGCACGCGAAGAGCCCGGGTGCCGGCGATGCTGATCCCGATCTCGGCCAACCAGCGGATCAGTGTATTGGCGGCTTTGGCCGCGGCGTGAGGCTCGTCGTAACGCACCGACATGATTGCATCCTTTCGGGAGATCCAAGTGTGAGAGCACCGCTCTCGATATGGGCAACCTTGACACACCGGGGACCGAAAAGCAAGAGCACTGTTCTCTTTTGTGTCAAAATGGGCAGATGGCGAAGCGTCGCGACTCGCGTGAGCGCATCGAAGCGCAGATCATCGAGCTGGGCCGACGCCATTTGGTGGAGCATGGCGCGGCCGGGTTGTCGTTACGCGCGATCGCCCGCGACCTGGGGATGGTGTCGTCGGCGGTGTACCGATACGTCTCCAGCCGAGACGAGTTGCTGACGTTGTTGCTGGTCGACGGTTATTCCGAGCTCGCCGACGCGGTGGACGGCGCCCGCGACGCCATGCCGGACATGTGGAGCGACGATGTCCTCGCGATCGCGCATGCGGCGCGCGACTGGGCGATCGCGCACCCGGCCAGCTGGGCGCTGCTGTACGGCAGCCCGGTACCCGGCTATCACGCACCGGCCGACCGAACGGTCGGCCCCGGAACGCGGGTGGTCGGCGCGGTGTTCGATGCGGTGGCTGCCGGCATCGCGACCGGCGACATCAAGCTGACGAATCACCCTGCACCACAACCGATATCGTCAGACTTTGACCGGCTCCGGCAGGAGTTCGGATTTCCCGGTGACGATGCCGTCATCGCCAAATGCTTCACGATCTGGGCGGGCGTGGTGGGCGCGATCAGCCTCGAGGTGTTCGGACAGTACGGCGTCGACACGCTGAGCGACCCGCGGCCGGTGTTCGACACTCAGATGCGGCTGCTGGTCGGCGTGCTCAATCAGTCCGATGCCGGCGGGCAGCCGTTCGGGGTCCCGACCACGAATTAGAACGTGTTCAGCGCGAACGTAGGCGCCGCAAACCCCTCGCGGTGGCAACATCATCTCCGGTGGTTCCTGCGGGGCGGACGCTGGGTTATCCTGCGATGCGATGAGCCTCTCATTCGGATCACCGGTCCAAGTCGCGTGGGTGACGAACGACTTGAGTGCCACGGAAACGGCTCTCACCAGGCTGTTAGGCGTCAAGAAGTGGGTGCGACTGCCCGACATCCACTTCGCGCCGGACACCTGCAGCTACCTCGGCGGCCCAGCCGACTTCGTGGCCCACATCTCGCTGAGCTACCTCGGCGACATGCAGCTCGAGCTGATCGAACCGGTCCGCGGCCCTAATATCTATAGTGACTTTCTGCGGGACGCCGGCCCGGGTCTGCACCACATCTGCGTCGAGGCCGACACCCTCGAAAATTTCGATGCCGCGCTCGCCGTAGCCGCCGAACAAGGAGCCTCCGTGCCGCAACAGGGTGTGATGCCCGGCGGCCTGCGGTTCGCCTATCTGTCTGCCCCGCAACACGGGGTGCCGTTTCTGGAGATCGCGCATTTCTCAGCCGAGATGCGGCAGTTCTTCGACTACATCAAGCAGGAGCAGCGCCAATGAGCACTGACATTCCGGCAACTCTGAACGCCGACGATGTGTCGTCCTGGTCGGACGATGTGGACGTCGTGGTGATCGGCTTCGGCATCGGCGGCGGTTGCGCCGCGGTTACCGCAGCCGCCGCCGGCGCACGGGTACTGGTGTTGGAGCGCGCGGCCGCGGCCGGCGGAACGACTTCGCTTGCCGGCGGGCACTTCTACCTCGGCGGCGGCACCGCGGTCCAGCAGGCGACCGGGCATCCCGACTCCGCCGAGGAGATGTACAAGTATCTGGTCGCGGTGTCGCGCGACCCAGATCACCAGAAGATCCGCGCCTACAGCGACGGCAGCGTCGAGCACTTCAACTGGTTGGAAGACTTGGGTTTTCAGTTCGAACGCAGCTTCTACCCGGGCAAGGTAGTTGTTCCGCCGGGGACCGAAGGCCTGAGCTACACCGGCAACGAGAAAGTGTGGCCGTTCTGCGAGCAGGCCATCCCCTCGCCGCGCGGGCACTCCGTGCCGGTGCCCGGCGAACTCGGCGGCGCGTCGATGGTGATCGATCTACTGGTCAAACGCGCCGACGAATTGGGCGTGCAGATCCGATACGAGACCGGGGCAACCAACCTGATCCTGGACGGCGACGGAGCCGTGGTCGGCGTCGCCTGGAAACACTTCACCGAAACCGGTGCGGTCAAAGCCAAATCGGTCATCATCGCCGCCGGCGGTTTTGCGATGAACCCGGAGATGGTCGCCGAACACACTCCCGCGCTGGGGCAGCCTCGGCGCACCAAGCACCATGGGCTGGTGGCGCCCTACATCCTGGGTAACCCCAATGACGACGGCCTAGGCCTGCGGATGGGCGTGTCGGCGGGCGGCGTCACCGAGAACATGAACGAACAGTTCATCACCGCGGCGGCCTATCCGCCCGAAGTCCTGCTGACGGGCGTGATCGTGAACAAAGAAGGCAAGCGCTTCGTCGCCGAGGACTCCTACCACTCGCGCACATCGGCTTTCGTGCTCGAGCAGCCGGACCAAACCGCGTACTTGATCGTCGACGAGGCCCACACCGAGATGCCCGCGATGCCGTTGATCCGGTTTCTCGACGGCTACGAGACGATCGCCGAATTGGAGACCGCATTGGAGTTACCTGCCGGCAGCGTCCAGGCGACGCTGGAGCGCTACAACGAGTTCGCGGCCAACGGCGAGGACCCCGACTTCCACAAGCAGCCGGAATATGTTGCGCCGCAAGCTAATGGGCCCTGGGCAGTCTTCGACCTGTCACTCGGACGGGCGATGTACTCCGGCTTCACCATGGGCGGTCTGGCCGTCACCGTCGACGGCCAGGTGCAACGCGGCGACGGCAGCGTGGTCCCGGGCCTGTACGCGGTCGGCGCCTGCGCGTCCAACATCGCCCAGGACGGCAAGGGCTACGCCAGCGGAACGCAGCTCGGCGAGGGGTCGTTCTTCGGGCGCCGCGCCGGCGCGCACGCGGCCGGTAAGCGCTAGACCGGCGCCGGTTCCCTGCGCACCGGGCCCAGCCGCCACGGGCCGCCGCCGAGCAGCTTCAGGTGTTGCTCGTGGAATCGCTCAACGGCCGGCCGATGGCTGACGCTGACCACGACGCAATCCGGTAATTCGTTCTGCAGCAACTGATACAGCGCGTGTTCGAGCCCTTCATCGAGGGCCGACGTGCTTTCGTCGAGGAAAACCGCCTTGGGTTTGTTCAACAGGATCCGCGCGAAGGCCACCCGTTGTTGCTCGCCGGGGGACAGCACTTTGGCCCAGTCGCGCTCTTCGTCGAGACGATCGATCAGCGGTGCCAGCGCGACCTTTGTCAAGGTGTCGCGCAACACCTCGTCCGAGATGTCGGCGGGCGAACTCGGATAACACACCACCGTCCGCAACGAACCCAGAGGCACATAAGGCAATTGCGACAAGAACATCGTCGCGTTGTCGCCGTCAGGGCAGCGCAGCGTCCCCGAGGCGTAGGGCCACAATTCGGCCAGGCTGCGCAGCAGCGTGGTCTTGCCGGCGCCCGACTGCCCGGTGATCACCAGCGACTGACCGGATTCCAGGCGCACGTCCAGCGAATCGACCAGCGGGTCGCCGTCGGGTGTCCGCACCTCGACGCCGTCGAATTCGACCGACCCGTCGTCGGTGGGCCGGGTCAGCACCGCGGGCAGATCGCGGCCTTTGTCGTTGGCGTCGACCAGTCCGTGCAAACGGATGATGGCCGCGCGGAAGGCGGCGAAGGCGTCGTAGTTGTTGCGGAAGAACGACAATGAGTCGCTGATCTCGCCGAACGCGGTGGCCGTCTGCGTAACGTCGCCGAAGGCGATCTGACCGGCAAAAAGCCGAGGCGCCTGAACGATCCACGGCAGCGGCACGATCGCCTGCGACATCGACCAGTTCCAGCCGTTGAACGCGATCGTCCGGCGGACATATCTGCGGTAGTTGCCGATGACCGGGGTGAAACGGTTCCACAGCTGCGTTCGCTCGACCTGCTCACCCCGGTAGAAGCCGACCGCCTCGGCCGCATCGCGCAACCGGACCAGGGCATAGCGGAACGCGGCGTTGAGTTTCTCGTTGTTGAAGCTGAGCCAGATCAGCGGACGCCCGAGCCGGAACGCGACTCCCGTCGCGACCGCCACGAAGACCACGACAATCCAGAACATCGCCCGGGAGAGCTGGAAGCCGAGGATGTCCAACGGCCCGGACAGATTCCACAGGATGGCGGCAAACGACACCACCGAGACCACCGCACGCACCGCACCGAACAGCAACGTGTTCGCAGTTTCGTTGGACGGCATGTTGGGGGTGCCGCCGGCTCCGGCGGTGAAGATGTCGACGTCCTGCTGGATACGCTGGTCGGGGTTGTCGATGGTGTTGTCGATGAACAGATCCCGGTAGTAGGCCCGGCCACGCAGCCAGTCGTCGGTGAGATGGCCGGTCAGCCACATGCGCCAGGCGATCATGAAATGCTGGGTCAGGTAGATGTCCACCAGAAGCCGGCCGATGAACAGCGACGCCAGCACGCTGAAATGCACCAGCGACGTCCAAAAGCCGTGTGTTCCAGAATGTTTGATCAGCTCGTTACCCGTGGCGGCGCCCTCGAATGCTGTTTGCAGCGACGTGAACATGTCCTTGCTCTGAAAACTGAGCAGCACCGTCAGGCGCACCGAAAGCAGCACCAGCAGCAGCAGCGCGGCCAACTGCAGCCAGACCGTCGCCGCGTGTCGTCCGTTGAAGTATTCGCCGGTGATCCGCCAGTACTGCCGGCCCCACCCGGTGAGGTATCGCAGCAGGATCAGTACCACCAGGACACAGACCGCAGCGATCGCCCAGCCCTTGGCGAGCCACCACAGTGATTCCGCGGTCGCCGCAGACCAGTCGATCGACGGCTCGAAAGGCTTTGGCTCCAAGGTCGCGTCTCCTTGCTAACGCGGCTGTCCGGCCAACGTCTCGTGGATGCTTCCCCGCAAAAGTACCGCAGCAGGGTCGCTAGGCTGCGCCCATGGGCAACGACGCCGAGGACACCTTCCATGCCGGCCGATTGATCGCCCGGCGGCTGAAAGCCAGCGGAATCGATACCGTCTTCACGTTATCCGGCGGCCATCTGTTCTCGCTGTACGACGGTTGCCGCAGCGAGGGCATCCGGCTGATCGACACCCGCCATGAGCAGACCGCCGCGTTCGCGGCCGAGGGCTGGTCGAAGGTGACTCGTCAGCCGGGGGTGGCGGCACTGACCGCGGGTCCGGGCGTGACGAACGGGATGAGCGCAATGGCTGCCGCCCAGCAGAATTCGTCGCCGCTGCTCGTTCTGGGCGGCCGGGCGCCCGCGGGACGGTGGGGCATGGGGTCCCTGCAGGAGATCGACCATGTGCCGTTCGTGGCACCGCTGACCCGATTCGCCGTCACCGCGCCGTCGGCCGACGCGGTCAGCGGCCTGATCGACGACGCGCTGCGGGCCACGGTCGGCGCGCCATCGGGGGTGGCGTTCATCGACTTCCCGATGGACCACGCATTTTCTTTCGCCGCCGACACCGGTCAGCCCGGCGCCTTGACCACGTCACCTCCGCCGTCGCTGCCCGACGGCGACGCGCTCGACCGCGCGGTCAGTCTGCTGGCCGCCGCGCAGCGACCGGTCATCATGGCGGGCACCAACGTCTGGTGGGGTCATGCCGAAGCGGCGCTGCTGCGACTGGCCGATGAACGACGAATCCCGGTGCTGATGAACGGCATGGCCCGCGGCACCGTGCCCGCCGACCATCCGCTGGCGTTTTCGCGGGCACGTTCAAAAGCGTTGGGGGAGGCCGATGTCGCGGTCGTCATCGGGGTACCGATGGACTTCCGGCTGGGATTCGGCGCGGTATTCGGGCCAGACACCCAGTTGATCGTCGCCGATCGCGTGCAACCCCACCGTGAACATCCGCGGCCGGTTGCCGCCGAGCTCTACGGCGACCTGTCGTCGATCCTGACCGTCCTGAGCGACACGCCGCGGGCCGATACCACCGGCCATGAGGAGTGGATCGCCGAACTACGGGCGACGGAGACCGCGGCGCGCGAACGCGAACACGGCGAGCTGGCCGACGACCGCAGCCCGCTGCACCCGATGCGGGTCTACGCCGAACTCGCGCCGCTGCTGGACCGCGACGCGATCGTCGTCGTCGACGCCGGCGATTTCGGCTCCTACGCCGGCCGGGTCATCGACAGCTATGTACCGGGTGCGTGGCTCGACAGCGGTCCGTTCGGATGCCTCGGTTCGGGTCCCGGCTACGCGCTGGCCGCCAAACTGGCCCGACCGGACCGTCAGGTCATCTTGCTGCAAGGCGACGGCGCCTTCGGATTCAGCGGCATGGAATGGGACACGCTGGCCAGGCACGACGTCCCCGTCGTCTCGGTGATCGGCAACAACGGGATCTGGGCTCTGGAGCACCACCCGATGAAAGCGCTGTACGGCTACTCGGTGGTGGCCGAACTTCGGCCCGGCACCCGCTACGACGAGGTGGTGCGCGCGCTCGGTGGATATGGCGAGCTGGTCTCGACGCCGGCCGAGCTGCGGCCGGCGTTGACGCGCGCGCTGGGCAGCGGTCTGCCCGCCGTGGTCAATGTGCTCACCGATCCCGATGTCGCCTATCCACGCCGGTCCAATCTGGCGTGACACACCTGACGTACCGTTGACCTGTGCCAAAGACCACCAGCTCTTCGTCCGGCCGGCTGAGCGGCCGCTTCTGGCGACTGCTCGGCGCCAACACCGAGAAGAACCAGGGCCGCTCACTGGCCCAGGTCACCGGGTCGGCCGAGTATGACGAGAAAGCCGCCGGGCTCGACGACGAGCAGTTGCGCAAAGCCGCCGGCCTGCTCGACCTCGACGACTTGGCCGAGGCCGACGACGTCCCGCAGTTTCTTGCCATCGCGCGGGAAGCCGCCGAACGGGCCACCGGCCTGCGGCCGTTTGACGTGCAGCTGCTCGGGGCGCTGCGGATGTTGGCCGGCGACGTCGTCGAGATGGCAACCGGTGAGGGCAAGACGCTGGCCGGAGCGATCGCCGCGGCCGGCTACGCGTTGGGCGGTCGGCACGTTCACGTCGTGACCATCAACGACTATCTGGCCCGCCGCGACGCCGAGTGGATGGGGCCACTGCTGGAGGCGCTGGGCGTGACCGTCGGCTGGGTGACCGGGGAATCGACCGCCGAGGAGCGTCGCGCGGCATACAAGTGCGACGTCACCTACGCGTCGGTCAACGAGATCGGCTTCGACGTGCTGCGCGATCAGCTGGTGACCGATGTCGACGACCTGGTGTCGCCCAACCCGGACGTCGCCCTGATCGACGAAGCCGACTCGGTGCTTGTCGACGAGGCGTTGGTCCCGCTGGTGCTGGCCGGAACAAGCCACCGCGAGAAGCCGCGGCTGGAAATCATCCGGCTGGTCGGCGAGTTGCAGGCCGGCGACGACTACGACACCGACTCCGACAGCCGCAACGTGCACCTGACCGAGGCCGGTGCCCACAAACTCGAAAAGCAGCTCGGCGGAATCGATCTCTACTCCGAGGAGAACGTCGGCACGACGCTCACCGAGGTCAACGTCGCGCTGCATGCGCACGTCCTGCTGCAGCGCGACGTGCACTACATCGTGCGCGACGACGCGGTGCACCTGATCAACGCCTCCCGCGGCCGGATCGCCCAGCTGCAACGCTGGCCGGACGGTCTGCAGGCCGCGGTCGAGGCCAAAGAAGGCATCGAGACCACCGAAACCGGTGAGGTGCTCGACACCATCACCGTGCAGGCGCTGATCAACCGGTACCCGACGGTGTGCGGCATGACCGGAACCGCCTTGGCCGCAGGCGAACAGCTGCGCCAGTTCTACAAGCTCGGTGTCTCTCCGATCGCGCCGAACACGCCCAATGTTCGCGAGGACGAAACCGACCGGGTCTACATCACCGCCGCGGCGAAAACCGATGCGATCATCGCGCACATCATCGACATCCACGAGACCGGACAGCCCATCCTGGTCGGCACCCACGACGTGGCCGAATCCGAAGAGCTGCACGAGCGGCTGCAGCGTCGCGGCGTCCCCGCTGTGGTCCTCAACGCCAAGAACGACGCCGAGGAAGCCGCGGTGATCGCCGAGGCCGGCAAGCTCGGGGCCGTCACGGTGTCCACGCAGATGGCCGGCCGCGGCACCGACATCCGGCTCGGCGGTTCCGACGAAGCCGACCACGAGAAGGTGGTCGAGCTCGGCGGTCTGCACGTCGTCGGCACCGGGCGGCACCACACCGAGCGACTGGACAACCAGCTGCGCGGCCGCGCCGGCCGTCAGGGCGATCCCGGATCGTCGGTCTTCTTCTCGAGCTGGGAAGACGACGTCGCGGCGGCCAACCTCGAGCCGAACAAGCTGCCCATGCAGACCGACGAGGACGGCCGCATTGTCAGCAACAAGGTGGCCGGACTGCTCGATCACGCCCAGCGAGTCGCCGAAGGCCGCCTGCTCGACGTGCACGCCAACACGTGGCGCTACAACCAGTTGACCGCCCAGCAGCGAGCGATCATCGTCGAGCGGCGCAACAAACTGCTCAGCACCGCCGCCGCTCGCGAAGAACTCGCCGAGCTGGCGCCCGAACGTTATGACGAGCTCTCAGAAGACCTTTCCGAAGATCAGCTCGAGAAAATCTGCCGGCTGATCATGCTGTATCACCTCGACCGCGGGTGGGCCGACCATCTCGCTTACCTGGCCGACATCCGGGAAAGCATCCACCTGCGAGCCCTGGGACGGCAGAACCCGCTCGACGAATTCCACCGGATGGCCGTCGACGCGTTCGCGTCACTGGCCGCCGACGCGATCGAAGCGGCGCAGCAGACCTTCGAGACCTCACCGTCGATCGAGGACGAGCCGGGCGTGGATCTGTCCAAGTTGGCCCGTCCGACGTCGACGTGGACTTACATGGTGCACGACAACCCGCTGTCCGACGACTCGCTTTCCGCGCTGAGCCTGCCCGGCATCTTCAGATAAGGTCACCGCACATGAACCGGCCGCTTGCCCACGACCGGCTCCTGACCGTCCCCAACGTGCTCAGCGGACTCCGTCTGGCACTGATCCCGGTCTTCGTTTATCTGCTGCTGGTCGCCCACGCCGACGGCTGGGCGGTGGCCATCCTGATGTTCAGCGGCGCCTCCGACTGGGCCGACGGCAAGATCGCCCGGCTGATGAACCAGTCGTCAAGGCTGGGGGAGTATCTGGATCCCTTCGTCGACCGGCTGTACATGGTGACGACGCCGATTGCGTTCGGACTGCGCCACATCGTGCCGTGGTGGATCATCGCAATCCTGCTGGTGCGCGATGTGCTGCTGGCCGCCGAGCTACCCCTGTTGCGCACCCGCGGCATCACCGCACTGCCGGTGATTTATGTCGGCAAGGCAGCGACGTTCGCGTTGATGTCGGCCTTCCCGCTGATTCTGCTGGGTCAGTGGGACGCGCAGTGGAGTCGTGTCGTATTGGCTTGCGGCTGGGCGTTTTTGATCTGGGGCACCTACATGTACCTGTGGTCGTTCTTCGTGTACGCGTGGCAGGTTGTCACGGTGCTGCACCGAATGCCGCCGGTGAAGGCCCGCGATGGCTGACCAGAGACTCGGCGGCTACGACCCCACCGCGGGCCTCAGCGCACACAATGCCGCACGGCCGCAACTGATCCCGGTGCCGTCGCTGCTGCGCGCCCTGCTTTCCGAGCATCTGGATCCCGGCTATGCGGCCGCGGCCGCGCAGCGGGACCGCAGCGGCGAGCCACCAACCGGTCGAGCCCGGGCCATGAGCTGGGTCTGGCAAGCGCTGGCCGCGTTGCTGGTGGCGTCGGTGTTCGCTGCGGCCGTCGCTCAGGCACGGCTGGTCGCACCGGGAGTCAGCGCGGCGCAACGGGTGCTGGCGGCTGGCGTGCGTTCCGAAGAGGCGGCGACCGGCGCGCTCACCGCACGCCGCAATACGCTTGCCGCACAACGTGATGACGTTCAGCGGCACGCGTTGGCCGAAGACGCCGCGGGTCGGCGACTGCTCGCCAGCCTCGACCGGCTCAGCCTGGCCGCCGCGAGCGCCCCGGTCACCGGTCCGGGTCTGAGTGTCACCGTGACCGAGCCCGGCGTCAGCCCGAACCTGTCCGACGTCTCCAAGCAGCGGGTCGGCGGCAGCCAGCAGATCATCCTCGATCGGGACCTCCAGCTGGTCGTCAACTCGTTGTGGGCCAGCGGGGCCGAAGCCATCGCCGTCGACGGAGTCCGGATCGGCCCGAACGTGACTATCCGGCAGGCCGGGGGCGCGATTCTGGTCGACAACAATCCCACCAGCAGTCCGTATTCGGTTCTGGCGGTCGGGCCGCCGCATGCGATGCAAGACGTGTTCGACAACAGCCCGGGCCTACGCCGGCTTCGGCTCCTGGAGACCTCATATGGCGTAGGAGTGAGCGTCAGCGCCAAGGACAATCTCACGCTGCCCGCCGGGGCGGTCCGAGATGTCAAGTTCGCCAAACAGATTGGTTCGTCGTAGTGCGGGAATACCTAGTGCAGAACATCCAGATAGCGAAGGCAGAGCATCGATGATCGGTATCGCAGCGCTAGTCGTCGGTATCGTGCTGGGCCTGGTCTTTCATCCCAGCGTGCCGGAGGTCATCCAGCCGTATCTGCCGATCGCGGTCGTCGCCGCACTCGACGCGGTGTTCGGCGGGTTGCGCGCATACCTGGAACGGATTTTCGACCCCAAGGTGTTCGTGGTGTCGTTCGTCTTCAACGTGTTGGTCGCAGCGCTGATCGTTTACGTCGGTGACCAGTTGGGCGTCGGCACCCAGCTGTCGACCGCGATCATCGTCGTACTGGGTATCCGCATCTTCGGCAATGCCGCGGCGCTGCGGCGCCGACTCTTCGGGGCGTAACGGGTATACGGCCGACATGAGCGACACCGATCCCGAAGCCGACGACACCGCCACGGAGTCGCACCAGCCCGATGCCGAAAAGGCCGTGGAGGCTGAGGAAGCCGAGCAGCATGGTCGGCACGAACTGGCGCCACACCAACCGAAACCCGCGATCGGCGAGTTGCAGCCCAGCGGATTTCTGCAACGGGGCCGCAAAGTTTTCGGCGTGCTGGCCCTGATCTTGTGTCTGCTGCTGGGCGTGGCTATCGCAACCCAGGTGCACCAGACCAATACCGGCGACTCGTTGGATACGGCCCGTCCCGCGGACCTGCTGGTGCTGCTGGACTCGCTGCGTCAGCGCGAGGCGACGCTCAATACCGAAGTCGCCGAACTGCAGCGCTCGTTGGACGCGCTGCAAGCTTCGGGCAGCAGTGACCAGGCCGCGATCCAGAACGCTCAGGCCCGGCTGGCGGCGTTGTCGATCCTGATCGGCACAGTCGGCGCCACCGGCCCGGGTGTCACCGTGCGCATCGAGGATCCCGGGCCCGGGGTTGCGCCGCAGGCGATGCTCGACGTGCTCGACGAACTGCGGGCCGCCGGCGCCGAGGCCATCCAGATCAGCGATGGGCACCAGTCGGTGCGGACCGGCGTCGACACCTGGATCGTCGGTGCTCCCGGTGCACTGACCGTCGACGGCAAAACCCTAATACCGCCGTATTCGGTTGTCGCCATTGGCGATCCACCGACGCTTGCGGCGGCGATGAACATTCCCGGCGGCGCGGTGGACAGTGTCAAACGTGTCGGCGGCGTCATGTCGGTGCAGCAGGGTGACAAGGTAGACATCACCGCCTTGCGGCAACCAAAACCGCGCCAATACGCTCAGCCAGTCAAGTAGTTACCGACCAGAACAGGAAAACCGTGAGCGAAATCCCACCTGATTTGCACTACACCGCCGAACACGAGTGGATTCGGCGAACCGGGGACGACATCGTCCGGGTGGGGATCACGGACTTCGCCCAGGAGGCCCTCGGCGACGTCGTGTTCGTCCGGCTGCCTGACGTGGGTAGTGACCTGTCTGCCGGGGACGCCTTCGGTGAAGTGGAATCGACCAAGTCCGTGTCGGATCTGTACGCACCGGTGACGGCGAAAGTTGTTGCTGTGAATGAAGACTTGGACGCCAACCCCGAGCTGGTCAACTCCGATCCTTACGGCGGTGGCTGGCTGATTGACCTCCAGGTCGACGCCGAGGCCCTGGAGAAGGGATTCGCGGAGCTGCTGGACGCCGACACCTACCGCGGCACACTGGCCGAATGACCCTGTTATCGTTCCCAGCGCCTGGCATCGATGCATGCCGGACCGGGGCCGGACTCGGACGGCGATCAGATGTCGCCGCCGATCCGGCGGGGGACGGCACATTGGGATCCTGTGCGCGGTACGGTCGTCACATCGACGGTCACAGCGGGTGGGAAGCCGGTCGACCGGACCCAGCCAGACAACGCAGCAGCGGTCAGTGAGGAGCAGCGGGTGACGGACAAGGACAACGACCAGACTTCTGATGAGGTCACCGTGGAGACGACATCTGTTTTCCGCGCCGACTTCCTCAATGAACTGGACGCTCCCGCTCAGACGGGCTCGGAGACCGCGGTGTCCGGTGTCGAAGGGCTGCCGGTCGGTTCAGCGTTGCTGGTCGTCAAACGGGGGCCGAATGCCGGCTCGCGCTTCCTGCTCGACCAACCGACCACGTCGGCCGGCCGTCATCCCGACAGCGACATCTTCCTCGACGACGTCACTGTCAGCCGTCGGCACGCTGAATTCCGGTTGGAGAGCGACGAGTTCCACGTGGTTGACGTCGGCAGCCTGAATGGCACCTACGTCAACCGCGAGCCGGTCGACTCGGCCGTGCTGGCAAACGGCGACGAGGTGCAGATCGGTAAATTCCGCCTGGTATTCCTGACCGGCCCCAAGGTCGGTGACGACGGAGGGCCCGGAAGCTAGTGACCGCGCCCGAGACCCCCGCACTGAGCGGGATGTCTATCGGAGCGGTCCTCGACCTGCTACGGCCGGACTTCCCGGATGTGACGATTTCCAAGATCCGTTTCTTGGAAGCCGAGGGTCTCGTTACGCCACAGCGCGCGGCATCGGGTTATCGGCGGTTCACCGCCTACGATTGCGCGCGCCTGCGCTTCATTCTGACCGCCCAGCGTGACCAGTACCTGCCGCTGAAGGTGATCAAGGCCCAGCTGGACGCGCAGCCCGACGGCGAGCTGCCACTGGCCGGATCACCTTACGGTCTACCGCGATTGGTGTCGGTCGGCGAGGATGGCGCCGCAGCAGCCGAGTCGGACCCGGCGGCGGTGTCCACTGCCCGCGTCCGGCTCAGCCGAGAAGACCTGCTGGAGCGTTCGGGGGTTGACGCCGAGTTGCTCACTGCGCTGCTCAAGGCGGGGGTGATCACCACCGGTCCGGGTGGTTTTTTCGACGAGCACGCCCCTGCGATCCTGCAGTGCGCCCGAGCGCTCGCGGATTACGGCGTCGAGCCGCGTCATCTCCGGGCATTCCGCTCGGCCGCCGACCGGCAATCCGACCTGATCGCGCAGATCGCCGGGCCCCTCGTCAAGGCCGGCAAGACCGGTTCCCGCGACCGCGCCGACGACCTCGCACGCGAAGTCGCCGCCCTGGCGATCACGCTGCACACCTCGCTGATCAAGTCCGCAGTGCGCGACGTTCTCCACCGCTGAAGGACTAGACTTCGGACCACAGCTTGCGTTCGGCGGCTTGGTGTTTGCACCGTGACGTCGGAGCAGGTCTGATCGGAGACGGCAGCACGTGCGGAGGGCAGACACAGATGGGTGAAGTTCGCGTCGTCGGCATTCGCGTCGAGCAGCCCCAGAACCAGCCGGTGCTGTTACTGCGCGAGGCTGACGGCGACCGGTACCTGCCGATCTGGATCGGCCAGTCCGAAGCAGCCGCGATCGCCCTCGAGCAGCAGGGAGTCGAGCCGCCGCGTCCGCTGACCCACGACCTGATTCGGGATCTCATTGTCGCGCTTGGCCATTCGCTCAAAGAGGTGCGCATCGTCGACCTGCAGGAAGGCACGTTCTACGCTGACTTGATCTTTGACCGGAACATCACAGTGTCAGCGCGGCCATCGGACTCGGTGGCCATCGCGTTACGGGTCGGCGTACCGATTTACGTCGAGGAAGCCGTCCTCGCGGAGGCTGGCCTGCTGATCCCGGACGAAAACGACGACGAGCCGTCCACCGCCGTTCGCGAGGACGAGGTGGAGAAGTTCAAAGAGTTTTTGGACAGCGTCTCGCCCGACGATTTCAAGGCCACCTGAACGCGCGCAGAACGGAAATCGATGTCGGCCCGCAGAAAAAATGTGGGCCGCATTTGTCGAGCAGGGAATATCCGAGTCGGCAACATCACGGATGCGTCTCAACTGCGAGTTCGACCTCGACACGCCCGGTGGATAGCGTGGAGTCACCGCCTCGACCGCCATACTTTGAATTCGACTGATTAGTTCTACGAACACCAGAGCGAGTCGAAAAGCGTATGCTCACAAGCACTCGATTGAGCAAACGCGGAAACGGCAGCCCGTAACGAGCGCGCGATCGGCGAGAGGATGCACCGTGGGTGACCAAGCCACGTCAAGATCAACTGGATCTCGAGTCTTTGACCGCGCTCGACGACAGTTCAGAATCCAGTCCCGAACCGGCGATCCGCGTGTCGAGCGAACCCGTGCAAGGTGGCTTGTTCCCCGACGATTCGGTGCCCGACGAGCTGGTCGGCTACCGCGGCCCGAGCGCCTGCCAGATCGCCGGGATCACGTATCGCCAGCTGGACTACTGGGCGCGTACTTCGCTGGTGGTGCCGTCGATCCGCAGCGCCGCCGGATCCGGCAGCCAACGGCTGTACTCCTTCAAAGACATCCTCGTGCTCAAGATCGTCAAGCGTTTGCTCGACACCGGGATCTCGTTGCACAACATTCGCGTCGCGGTTGATCACCTGCGTCAGCGCGGCGTGCAGGACCTGGCCAACATCACGCTGTTCTCCGACGGCACCACGGTTTACGAGTGCACCTCGGCCGAAGAAGTCGTCGACTTGCTGCAGGGCGGACAGGGCGTTTTCGGCATCGCCGTCTCCGGAGCGATGCGCGAGCTGACCGGCGCCATCGCAGATTTTCCCGGCGAGCGTGCCGACGACGGCGAGTCGATCGCCGCGCCGGAAGACGAGCTGGCCTCGCGGCGCAAGCACCGCGACCGCAAGATCGGCTGACTCCAGCCGTTATATCCATGCCGCTGGCTATGCCGGCGGCATCGAGTCGGTAAACTCGACAACGCATCGTTCTTGCGCGGGAGAGTTCCGTGGCCGCCAGCCACGGACGCCGAAGGAGCAATACCTCTCCGTCAACCTCTCAGGCACCCGGACCGCGGCAGACCCCGATGCCTCTGGAAAGCGGTGACTTTCGGGTCGCCCGCCCATGGGGAAAGACATTCGGATGTCGAATCTCTCAGGCGCCCGGTTCGGGTAGACGACAGAGGGGGAGGACCTGCAATCCTCCGTCTTTGTCAGGAGTTCGCCAATGTCCGACCACACCAACCCGCTTTTCGCCGACCGGCACATCGGCCCGGACAGCGCTGCGATCGCGGCAATGCTCGAGGTCATCGGGGTGGACTCCCTGGAAGAACTCGCGCGTCGCGCTCTGCCTGCGGGAATTCTGGACGGATTGACCGGATCCGGCGCCGCGCCCGGCCTGGATCAGCTGCCGCCGGCGGCTACCGAGGCCGAAGCGTTGGCTGAGCTGCGGACACTGGCCGACGCCAACACCGTCGCGGTGTCGATGATCGGGCAGGGCTACTACGACACGTACACACCGCCGGTGCTGCTCCGCAATATCTTGGAAAACCCCGCCTGGTACACCGCCTACACGCCGTATCAGCCGGAGATCAGCCAGGGCCGGCTGGAGGCGCTGCTGAACTTCCAGACCATGGTGGCCGACCTGACCGGCCTCGAGGTGGCCAACGCATCGATGCTCGACGAGGGCACCGCGGCCGCCGAGGCGATGACGCTGATGCATCGCGCAGTGAAAGGTAACGCCAACCGGTTGGCCGTCGACGTCGACGTGTTCGCGCAGACCGCCGCCGTGCTGGCCACCCGCGCCGAGCCGCTCGGCATCGAGATCGTCACCGCCGATCTGAGGGAGGGCCTCCCGGACGGCGAGTTCTTCGGCGTCATCGCTCAACTGCCGGGCGCGAGCGGCCGGGTCACCGACTGGTCGGCGCTGGTCTCGGAGGCGCACGACCGCGGCGCGCTGGTGGCCGTCGGCGCTGACCTACTGGCGCTCACGCTGATTACGCCGCCGGGGGAGATCGGCGCCGACGTGGCGTTCGGAAACACCCAACGTTTCGGTGTGCCAATGGGATTCGGCGGCCCGCACGCCGGATATCTGGTGGTGCACGCACAGCACGCCCGCCAGCTACCAGGCCGGCTGGTCGGCGTTTCTCAGGACGCCGACGGCTCACCCGCTTACCGGCTGGCACTGCAGACACGCGAGCAGCACATCCGTCGCGACAAGGCGACTAGCAACATCTGCACCGCTCAGGTGCTGCTGTCGGTGATGGCCGCGATGTATGCGAGCTACCACGGCGCCGACGGACTGGCCGGGATCGCGCGGCGCGTGCACGGCCACGCCGAGGCGATCGCCACGGCTCTTGGCGATGCGTTGGTGCACGACAAGTACTTTGACACCGTCATGGCCCGGGTTCCCGGTCGCGCCGATGAGGTGATCGCGGCGGCCAAGGCCAACAACATCAACCTGTGGCGGGTGGACGACGACCACGTGTCGGTGACGTGTGACGAGGTGACCACGGACGCCCATGTGGCGGCGGTGTTGGACGCGTTCGGCTGTCCAAGCGGCCGAGCCTGTCTGCGCGGAGATCGTGAACCGGACTTCGGAATTCCTGACCCACCCGGCGTTCACCCGCTACCGCACCGAAACGTCGATGATGCGATACCTGCGCGGGCTGGCCGATAAGGATCTTGCGTTGGACCGCAGCATGATTCCGCTCGGCTCGTGCACGATGAAGCTCAACGCCGCGGCCGAAATGGAATCCATCACCTGGCCGGAGTTCGCGCGCCAACACCCGTTCGGGCCGGCCTCCGACACCCAGGGTCTGCGCAAGCTGATCGCCGACCTGGAGACCTGGCTGGTGGAGATGACCGGCTACGACGCGGTGTCGCTGCAACCGAACGCCGGATCGCAGGGCGAGTACGCCGGCCTGCTGGCCATCCACGCCTACCACGCCAGCCGCGGCGAATCGCAGCGCGATGTCTGCCTGATCCCGTCCAGCGCGCACGGCACCAACGCCGCCTCCGCCGCGCTGGCCGGTATGCGGGTGGTCGTGGTGGCCTGCCGGTCCAACGGCGACGTCGACCTCGACGACCTGCGCGCCAAGGTCACCGAGCATGCCGAGCGGCTGTCGACGCTGATGATCACCTACCCGTCCACGCACGGCGTGTACGAGCACGACGTCGCCGAAGTCTGCGCGGCCGTGCACGACGCCGGCGGCCAGGTCTACATCGACGGCGCCAACCTGAATGCGCTGGTCGGGCTGGCCCGGCCGGGAAAGTTCGGCGGCGACGTCAGCCACCTGAACCTGCACAAGACGTTCTGCATTCCGCATGGCGGCGGCGGACCCGGTGTCGGGCCGGTGGCGGTGCGCTCCCATCTGCAGCAGTTCTTGCCCGGCCATCCGCTGGCGCCCGAGCTACCGGCCGGTCCGCCGGTGTCCTCGGCGCCCTACGGGTCGGCGTCCATCCTGCCGATCAGCTGGGCCTACATCCGGATGATGGGCGCCCCCGGGCTACGGGCCGCGTCGCTGACGGCGATCGCGTCGGCCAACTACATCGCCCGCCGGCTCGACGAGTACTACCCGGTGCTGTACACCGGCGAGAACGGCATGGTCGCCCACGAGTGCATCCTGGACCTGCGGCCGATCACCAAGTCGACCGGCGTGACCGTCGACGATGTCGCAAAACGCTTGGCGGACTATGGCTTTCACGCGCCGACTATGAGCTTCCCGGTGGCCGGCACGCTGATGGTCGAGCCCACCGAGAGCGAGAGCCTCGCCGAGATCGATGCGTTCTGCGATGCGATGATCGCCATTCGCGGCGAGATCGACAAGGTTGGTGCAGGGGAGTGGCCGGTCGACGACAATCCGCTGCGCGGCGCGCCGCACACGGCCGAGTGCCTGTTGGTGGACAAGTGGGAGCACCCGTACACCCGCGAGGTCGCCGCCTACCCGCTCGGCAAGGGCTTCCGGCCCAAGGTGTGGCCGCCGGTGCGCCGCATCGACGGCGCCTACGGCGACCGCAACCTGGTCTGCTCCTGCCCTCCGGTGGAGGCCTACGCCTGACCCTTACAAGCCCAGCGCGGCGAGGATCTGCTGCGGCACGACGTCCACCAGCAGGGTGTCGAAGCCGCCGAGCGGTACCACGCTGACGTTGGCCAGATCGCCCAGGCCCAGATCGCCGAGCAGGCCGCCCAGCGTCAGCCCCGAAAGATCGCCCAAGTTGGACAGGTTCAACGGCAGGTCGGAAAGGTTAAGGCCGTTGAGGTTGAGGTCGTTGAGCAAGGTCCCTAAGTCCACCGAGTTCAGCAGGGAGCCGACGTTCGGGTCGAGTCCCAGGTCACTGAGTAGGCCACCCAGCGTCAGGTCGCTGGTCTGACTGGAGAAGCCCAAATCTCCCAGCAACGTTCCGATGGTCAGCCCGCTGGGATTTGCACCGCCGACACCCAGCGCAGTGAGAATGTTGCCGAGGCTGTCGTTCAGGGTCTGACCGCCGAGCAAGCTACCCACGGTCTCATTGTTCAATGCGGTTTCGAGACTCGTTCAGGCTGACGTAGGTCTGCCTGGGCTGAGGCCGATGGCTTCCGAGGATCGGATTCGACAGACTGCCACGGTTATTCAGCAGCACGCCGACGGGCCGTTTGAGGTCCGTAAGGACGCCCGAGAGCAGTCCAAGGTTGTTCAGCTCGGTACCCAGGCCCGTGCCAAGCAAGGTGCTGAAGCCCACCTGGTCGAGGAAACCGGTCAAACCGACGTCGGCGGTCGGGTTGAGGCCAAAGGCGGCCAATACCTGGTCCAGCGTCAGACTGTTCAAGTTGACGTTGGCGTCCAGACCCAGACCGCTCAATATGCTGGTCAGGTCGAGTTTGCCCAAATCGAGGTTGCCCAGGCCGAGGTCGCTGAGCAGGGTACTCAGCGACGGGTTGCCCAACAGGTCACCCAGGCCCTTGGTGCTGAGCCCCAGGTCGCTGAACAACGAGCCAAGGGTCAGGTCACCTAGCCCGAGCTGACTCAACAAGCTGCTTAGGTCGAGGCCGGTCAGGGGCGTGTTACCCAGGCCCAGTGCATTGATCAGGTCGACCAGGTTGATGTCGATGTGCGCGGATGTCACTGGGGCCAGCAGGCCGTTGTAGAGCGGAATCGTGATGGCGCCGCCCAGCAAGCTGATGTTGTCCGTGCCGTTGAGGTAGGCGTTCAGCACGGTGGCCAGACCCTCGGAGAGGTTGGTTAAAGACGGGTCGCTCTGCAGCTGTTGGGCAACCGTCTCGAGTGTGGTGAACGTCGCGCCTGTCGCCCCCAATCCGGCGATCGCGAGCTCGAGCCCCGGCGGCAATTGCACCGAGACCGTGGCGGGAATCGACGTCAGGTCCGTGGTGACGGTCGGGTCGAATTTCGCTAACGCTTCAATCACGCCGAACGGGTTGGTGAGGAGCTGGCCAAAGAGCTGCGTGATGTCGGACGAGCTGGCATTGCTGATGATGCTGTCCAGGTTGGCAGTCGTGTTGGTCACGAGTTCCGACCACGCGTCGACCAGCTGCACCGACCGCACCTGCGCAGCGGGGGGCGGCACCACTGTCGGAGTAACAGCGATCATGCTGGCGCCCAGGAGGGCTACACCAGCGGTGGCATAGGGGCGAAGTGCTTCCTGCATGACGACCGATCCTCCCGACTAGCTGTGATCCACCTCACAGGCTGACGGCACTTTACCTGAGATTCACCTAAGAAACAACGAAACATTGCCCATGTGCGCAATAAAAACGATGGTTGTCCAAATATCCGGAATTAGGATCTGGCATACCGGACTGGCGAGCGGCCGACCCGAGGCCCCGAACATCCGATGGTTAGGCGATTACGGCCGGGAAGTGTCACTACTCGCTAACCCATAGGCGCCCGCAAGGGTCTGCACCCTGGATCGGTCATCCGGTCAGCCCGACCTCCGATCCGGCAGCTCGCCGCGGTCTCCAGGAGGAGACGCGCATACGCCCCAGCTCAGCGCGTTGTGAATCGATATAGGTTACAGAATCATCCAATTTCGCAGACGAATCTCAAGAAGATTCGAATCGAGACGGTGATTTGATCTACGGCCCCGCCGGCGGATCCAGATCGGCAGCGGCGTTTGCGGCGACTGCCGCCGTCGAGCTGGTCAGCTCAGGAACTTGGTTACCGCAGCGGCCAGGTCCGGCGACGCCGAGGTGGCGAGGTTCTGGTAGCCGCCGCCGGAGAGCTTTGCGACAGCCTCCCAGGTCGCCCGGTCGGCGTCGGACCCGAAGTCGATGACGTTGACCGCGACCGGCTTAGCCGGGTCGGCGCTCTGCTTGATGAATTCTTGCAGTCCCTCGCCGCCGAGACTCTGATCGGTGTGCGGCCCGGCCGTGATCACCAGCACCGAATTCGTCTGTCCGGCATGGAAATTGGCAAGCGCATTCTGGTAGATCAGCCGTAGCGTGGTGAACGACACCGCCCCGCCAGATGAGGCGTGCTGTCGATCCAGTGCCGCCGTCAGCGCCTCCGGGCGCGGCCGGCCGTCGACCTGATCGCTCAGCGGGCCTGCCGACACCTCCGAACGACCTTCCTTGCCGTCGAAGGTCCAGAGCCCGATCACGGCACTGGGCGATAGTGACTTGATGCGGTCTTCGAGCGCAGTGACCACATTGCCCAGCCGGGTCTTGTCGCCCTCCTGGGTGACCATCGACTGCTCGAGCATGATGATCGCCGCCGGTGCACTCGCCGGCGCGGAAACCACGTTCGCCAGGGCCGCGCGCGTGCCGTCATCACCGACCGACAGCGTCGACGGCAACGCGGGGAAGCTGGTGACATCGCTCTTCGGTGACTTGTTGCCCTCGGCGCGGAAGCCGGCCTTGGCCAGCTCGGCCAGTTGATCGGGTTTGCGCATGAAGCGGGCGAACTCGCTGGCCGCCGTCACCTGCTCCTGCGACAGCCACGATCCGCTGAGCAGCACGGTGGGGTAGTCGGCGACCGCGGCCGGGCCCGGCGGAAGCCACGAACTCAGCGTGCTGCCCGCGTCGGGCAACGTCTGGCCGCGAGCGAACAACTGCTGTTCGGTCGTGACCACCGCGTGCACCGGCGCAGTCGCCGCTTCACCGGACTTCAGCAGCGCCTTCATCGCCTCGTCCAGCGAATTGTCGCCGAGCTTCGGCTGACCGCCGATCAGCGCGCGCACCGCGCCGCTGCCGTCGGTCGGCGGCGCGCCTTGCGGCACGGATGCCGCCGCCACCGCCTCGCCGGCGAGGTATACGGCGTCGCTGTTGCCGCCGAGTGGCAGGGCCAGACGCAACGAACCCCACGCCGGCAGCTTCAGTGCCGCCAAGGAATCCGGCTTGGTCTGCAGATCGGGCAGCGTCGCCCACTTCTGGTCGCCGAGTGCTTGTTGAAGTTCAGGTCGTACCGCGAGCACCACCGGCGAGGTGACCAGCGACCGGCTGTCGGTGACCGTCTCCTTGCCCGCCGCGGCGGTCAGCCGCGCGGCCGATACCGAGCTGCCGGGAATCCACAGCGCCGGTCGTTGACCCAGCTCTCCCGGCCATTTTCCGATGAAGCCGTCGACGACGGCGTCGGAGCCGGCGGATTTGACGCCGATGGACACGCAGTGGTCGCCGACCGGTGCGGCAATGGAGTTGAAGCGCTCGGCGAGATGCTGCACTTGGTCGCCGATCGACGGATCGGCGATGACGGCGACGGGCTGTTTTTCGCCGACGCATCGCGCGCTGTGCGAGCGGTTGGACAGCGCATCGCCGAAGAAACGCCACAGGATCACCACGCCGACCACGACGACGACAGTGATCAGGGCGGCGATCACCCCGATGCTGACGCCACGCCGGCCTGCCTCGTTGCGGTGACCGCCACCGAACCCGGGCAGCCCTCGATGGCCGCCGGTCTGAGACGGCGGGGGTGGAGTGGGCGGCCCTTGGTCGCGTCGCGGAAAGCCGGGGAAGTCGTCCGGCGCATCGACGTCGGCGGGGGGCAGGTCCCGCTCGGGCGGCTGCGGGCGGGCGAAGTCGTCGCGGTGATCGTCAGCGGGCTCGTCGAAGTCGAAAAACCCTCGGTGGTCGTCAAAGTCGTCGTGAAACTCCTCGGGCGGCCGATTCGGATAGCGCGGCGCCGAGAAGGAATCGGTGTGAGGAGGTTCGTCCGCCGGGAAACTCCCGGGTTCGTGATAGCCGCCGGCGTCGCCGAAGTCTTCGGGCCCGGGATGGTCGTCCGACGGTTCGTCGGCCGGCTCATCGTCATCGGGGGCTCTGTGCCTACCCATGCCGGTCCTCTCCTGAGCGCCGGAGCTGCCTGCAACCTCTAGTCATGGGGCTGGTCGATACTCCCCGGATAGATGTCACTCATGGGCGCGGGCCTTAAACTCGCGCCGGCGCCGATGCAGAATCGGCTCGGTGTAACCGCTGGGCTGCTGAGCGCCCTCCAGGATCAGTTCTTGGGCGGCGAGGAAGGCGATGCTGTCGTCGAAGTTGGGAGCCATCGGCAGGTACCCGGAGTCACCGGCGTTCTGCTCGTCCACCAGCGGAGCCATCCGTTCCAGGCTAGCGCGCACATCCTCTTCGGTGATGACGCCATGCCGCAGCCAGTTGGCCAACAGTTGGCTGGAAATCCGCAGCGTGGCACGGTCTTCCATCAATGCGATGTTGTGGATGTCGGGCACTTTCGAGCACCCCACACCCGCGTCAATCCAGCGAACCACGTAGCCAAGGATCGACTGGCAGTTGTTGTCGACCTCTTCGCGGATCTCCTCGGGCGCCCAGGCCAGTTCCTTGGCCAGCGGGACCGTCAACAGCTCGTCGACGGTGGCGCGCTTCTCGCCCTGCAGCTCTTCCTGAACGGCAGCCACATCGACGTAGTGGTAGTGCATGGCGTGCAGCGTGGCCGCCGTCGGCGAGGGCACCCATGCCGTAGTGGCGCCGGCCTTCGGTTGGCCGATCTTCTGCTCCATCATGTCGGCCATCAGCTCGGTCATCGCCCACATGCCCTTGCCGATCTGCGCCCTGCCCTTGAAACCGGCGGCGAGCCCGGTGTCGACGTTGTTGTCCTCGTAGGCCTTGATCCAGGTGGTGCTCTTCATCGCACCCTTGCGGATCATCGGACCGGCCTCCATCGAGGTGTGAATCTCGTCGCCGGTGCGGTCCAGGAAACCGGTGTTGATGAACACGACCCGGTCCGCGGCGGCTTTGATGCAGGCCTTGAGGTTGACCGTGGTGCGACGCTCCTCGTCCATGATGCCGACCTTCAGCGTGCCCTGCGGCAAGCCGAGGACGTCCTCGACGCGGCTGAACAGCTCGCAGGTGAAGGCGACCTCGTCCGGCCCGTGCATCTTGGGCTTGACGATGTAGATCGACCCGGTGCGGCTGTTGGTCAGCGGCCCGTTGACGTCGCCGGTCTTCAGGCCGTGAATCGCGGTCAAACCGGTGAACAGCGCATCCTGGATGCCTTCGAACACCTCGTGTTCCGCGCCGTTGCCGTCGCTCACGACGATGGCGTCGTTGGTCATCAGGTGGCCGACGTTGCGGACGAACAGCAAGCTGCGACCGGGCAGGGTCAGCTCGCCGCCGTCGGGCGTCTGATAGGTGCGGTCCTGGTTGAGCACGCGGGTGAAGGTCTTGCCGTCCTTCTCGACGTCCTCGGACAGGTCACCCTTGTTCAGCCCGAGCCAGTTGCGGTAGCCCAGCACCTTGTCGTCGGCGTCGACGGCGGCCACCGAGTCCTCGAAGTCCATGATCGTGGTGATCGCCGACTCCAGCACGACGTCCTTGATGCCCGCGGTGTCGGTCTTGCCGACCGGCGATTCCGGGTCGATCAGGATCTCGATGTGCAGCCCGTGGTTGACCAGCAGCACCGACCAGTCGGGGGAGCCGAGCTCGCCGGTGTAGCCGATGAACTTCTCCGGGCTGGCCAGGCCGACCGAACCGTCGGCGGTCGCGACCTGCAGCTGGCCGTCGTCGACACTGAGTTCGGTCGCACCGGTCCATGAGCCCGACGCCAGCGGAACCGCCTGGTCGAGGAACTTGCGGGCGTAGGCGATCACCTTGTCACCGCGAACCCGGTTGTAGCTGGTGCCCTTCTCGGCGCCGTCGCTTTCCGGGATCACATCGGTGCCGTACAGCGCGTCGTACAGCGAGCCCCAGCGGGCGTTGGCAGCGTTGAGCGCAAACCGCGCGTTGAGCACAGGCACCACCAGCTGCGGGCCGGCCGTCGTGGTGATCTCGTCGTCGACACCCGCGGTGGTGATGGTGAAATCGGCGGGTTCTGGCTGCAGGTAACCGATCTCGGTGAGGAATTGGCGGTACGCCTCAGGGTCGAGCGGCTCGATGACGTGCTGGCGGTGCCACTTGTCGATCTGCGCCTGCAGCTGATCGCGGCGCGCCAGCAGGTCCTGGTTCTGCGGCTGCAGATCGGTGACGACCTTGTCGACGCCCGCCCAGAAGCTGTCGGGGTCGATGTCGGTGCCGGGCAAAGCCTCGGTATTGATGAAGTCGTACAGCGCTTGAGCGACGCGCAGGTTCCCCACCGACACGCGATCCGTCATCTTTTTCCTCCGCACTTACCTATCGAAATCAAATGTCAGCCTACCGGCCAGCAGCTTGGCTACCGGCAACCGGCGGCCTGCAGCAGCAGGTCACACCGTTCCAGCAGCGCTGCCCGCAACGGCTCAGCACGTGTGGCGATGGCCTTCTGGCAACGCACATATTCGGCACGGCCCGCCACGTCCTCGACGGCGATAGGCGTATACCCGTAGTCGCTCAGGTCATACGGGCTGGCTCGCATGTCGATCTCACGTGCAGCCGCGGCCAGTTCCAGGCAGTCGAGCAGCGTCTCGGAGTCGATCAGCGGGCTCAACTTGTATGACCATTTGTACAGATCCATGTTCGCGTGCAGGCAACCGGGCTGCTCCCAATCCTGCTGCGTGGCGCGACTGGGCGCGCCCGCGTTGAGTGGCACGGCTTCGGGGGTGAAGAAACGGACGGCGTCGAAGTGGCTGCATCGCAACGGCATCGACTCCACCACCTCGTCCGTGCCGTCCCGCCCCAGCCGAAGCGGCAAACCATGGCGTAGGTCCGCGGGATCGGCCTTGTACACCATCGCCCACTCGTGCATGCCGAAGCAGCCAAGGTTCGCAGGTCGGCTTGCGGTGGCCGCCATCAAGCGGCCGACGTATTCGACGGTGTCGCGACGCTGGGTCAAGTGATCCGGCCGCACGGTAACACCCGAATCCGTCTGGCCGTATCCACGAAGCTTCGCGTAGTGGTGGGATTCGGGACCGGTGAGCGTGACCCCGAAGCCTGGGTGCCAGCGGCGAAGCTGCCCGGCCGTGACGTTGTAATACGTGAACAAAAAGTCGAGGACCGGGTGCGACCTGCCCTCACCGCGCTGTCGGAGATAGCCGCCGAGCAGCGCTGTCACCCTGTTCCGGTGCCTGTCGCGCCGGGGTAGCCACTCCGCGGGCGTCAGTACCACCCTCATTAGAGCCGCCCTAGCTATTCGACCCGGTTGGGGACGCCGCGCAACATCACTTCCGTACCGCGTCGCGGCGCCTCGCTCAGCAGGGAACTGAGCGCCATCCGCCTGGGGATCCGCACGTGCCGCCGGCCCTTCTGTACAGCTTCGACAACTTCATCAGCCACCTTCTCGCGAGCAACGTCAACCGCGACATGCATCCGGTAAAAACGCCGGAAGGCCGCTCCGGTCGGTTCGTAGTCGTCGATGTGGGCGAGCATCTCGGTCGAGATGGGTCCAAGCTCCACGAGGGTGGTGCCGATCGGCAGCCCGCGGAAATCTGCCCTCAGCCCCGCGGTGAAGTGGCTCAGCGCCGCCTTAGAGGCCGAGTAACTGACGAGGCCGGGCAAGACGGAGCAGCCAGCCATCGAGGAGATGTTCACAATGTGACCGCCGCCGCGCCCCAGCATCCGGGGGATGATCTTGCGGCACAGCTCAGCCGGGGCCAGGTAGTTCACTTGGGTGACTTGGCGCAGGTCCTCGTCCGGCGCGTCAGTGAAGGCGGCGGGAGTTCCGATGCCGGCATTGTTCACCAGTACGTCGACCGGGCCGGCTTGCTCTTCAACCTGATCGACGAGGCCTGCGACCTGCGTCGGATCCGAAAGGCATATTCGCGGCGCGGGCGGTCCAGTGCTCGGCATCCAACCGCCGGGCGACATCAGACACGCTGCGTCCCGTCACGCACCAGGCCGACCAGGTCCCGCACCAGGTCCTCCAGTGCCACCATCGCCACCACGGCTCCGCCGTGGTCAGTGACCAACGCGAGGTGACTGTTACTGCGCCGCATCCGCGACAGCGCCTCGGGCACGGTCAGCGACTGGGAAACCCGCGGCAGCGGCCGGACTCTGGCCAGGTCGATCACGGCGTTCGGGTCGCCGGCCAGCGACAGCACATCTTTGATGTGCAAGTAGCCAACGAATCCGTGGTCGACGTCGACGACCGGGAATCGCGAGTAACCGGTTGCGGCCAAAGCCTTTTCGACGATCCCGACCGTCGGCCCAGAGCCGGCGGCGGCCACCGGCACCGCCTGGATCTCGGCGACCGGGACGGCCACGTCGGCGACCGTGCGGTTGCGGATTTGCAGCGCCCGGGTGAGCCTGGTGTGCTCCTCGGGATCCAGCAGGCCCTCCGACACCGACTCGGCGATCATCTCGCTGAGCTCGACCGTGGACACCGCCACCTCGAGCTCGTCGCGGGGCTGCACCCGCAGCGCGCGCAGGGTCACACCAGTGCACCAGTTGTAGAACGCCAAGATCGGCCGGACGGTGCGCACGTAGGCCAAGTAGGCCGGAATCAGCAGCATCGCCGCCTTTTCCGGACCCGCGATGGCGATGTTCTTCGGGACCATCTCGCCAAGCAGCACGTGCAGCGTCACCACGATCGCCAGTGCCACTATCAACGACACGGTGTGCAGCACCGTCGGCGAGACGCCGATGAGATCGAATGGCCGCTGCAGCAGGTCGGCGACGGCGGGCTCGCCGAGTCGGCCCAACATCAGCGACGCGATGGTGATACCCAGTTGGGCCCCGGCGAACATCAGCGGAAGCTGCTCGCCCGCCCGCAGCGCGGTGACCGCGCTCGACCTGCCCTGTTCGGCCAACGCCTCCAAGCGATCCCGTCGCGCGGAGATCAGCGAGAACTCCGCAGCCACGAAAAACGCGTTCGCGCCCACCAACAAGATGGTCGCCAACAGCTCGAGCAGGTCACCCATCATCGACCTCGCACGGCGCCGGAGTCGGCGTGATCGGGCAGCTGGGTCAGCTCGAGCAGGTCGATGCGGCGGCCGTCCATCCGAAGCACCCTGGCCCGCCAGGCCGAGGTGTGCGGGACACCGTCGTGCTCGTATCCGCTCAGCTGGATCTCGTCGCCGATGGCCGGAATGCGGCCCAGCTGCTGCATGACCAGCCCGCCGATCGTCTCGTATTCACCTTCGGGGGCGTGGTAGCCGGTCGCGGCGGCAACCTCGTCGATACGCAGCAGGCCGGACACCCGCCAACCGTTGCCGGTTGCCACCACATCCGGTGTGGCGTCGTCGTGTTCGTCACGGACGTCGCCGACGATCTCTTCGATCAGGTCCTCGACGGTCACCATGCCCGCGGTCCCGCCGTACTCGTCGACGACCATCGCGGTCTGCAGGTCGTTGGCGCGAATCTGTCCCATCAGCGCGTCGCCGTCAAGCGTGGAGGGCACCTTGGCAACCGGCTGCGCCACCGCGGTGACCAGCGTGAGCTCACGCTCGGCGGCCGGCACTCCGAAGACCTGTTTGACGTGCACGATGCCGACGGTTTCGTCGAGGTCGCCGTCGACGATTGGAAACCGCGAGAAACCGCTCTCGGCGGCAGCCTCCACCAAGTCTGCGACGGTGTTATCAACTTGCAGCGCAACGATTTTCGACCGTGGGGTCATCAGCTCCTCGGCGGTCAGGTCACCGAATTGCAGCGACCGGTCCAGCAGCGCCGCGGTGGCGGGGTCCAGCGATCCGCTGCGAGCCGAATTACGCACCAGTGACACGAGCTCCTGCGCCGAACGAGCCGACCGCAGTTCTTGAGCGGGCTCGACTCCGAGCTTGCGCAGAACCCAGTTGGCCACGCCGTTCGTCACCCGAATCGGCCACGTCATCAGCCAGGAGAACAGCAACTGCAAGCCGGCAACCGCGCGTGCGGTCTGCAGTGGCCGGGCCACGGCAAGATTCTTCGGGACCAGCTCACCGAAGATCATCGACAGGGACGTGACGACAAGCAGCGTCACGAAGGCGACGACGGCGTTGGCGACCCGGTCGGGCACGCCGAGCGCGGCTAGCGCCGGGTGTGGCAGCTCGGCGACCAGCGGCTCGGTCAGGTAGCCGGTGATCAGTGTGGTGATCGAGATGCCCAGCTGCGCTCCGGACAGCTGGAACGACAGGGTGTGGTGGGCGCGGCGCACGTACCGGTCGCGCCGGCGACCGTTGCGGGCGTTGGCATCGACCGTGCTGCGCTCGAGTGTGGTGAGGGAGAACTCCGCCGCGACGAACAGTGCGGTGCCGGCGGTGAGCAGCACGATGGCTAGCAGGCTGAGCAGGGTGACGACGAGATTCATCGAAGCCACCTGCGAGAAGGAGGCTCCTCGGAGTCGGCGTCACACACGCCGGACGGCGCGGGTGCCTGCGGCACGGAGACCCTTCCTTCGACGTAACCACGGATGATGTGATCTTTGATGGTAGCGAAGCCGCGACGCGCCCGAGCAATCGTTGCCGCGCCGACACGCCCGTCAACTCCAGTGGTCTACCACCCCAGCGGCAGCGGATGGCCTTCGGCAAAGCCTGCTGCGGACTGCACGCCGACCACCACCCGGTCGTGCAACTCGGCCAGCGTGGACGCACCGACGTAAGTGCAGGTGCTCCGCACACCGGACGTGATGTGGTCGAGCAGATCCTCGACGCCACCGCGGGCGGGGTCCAGCCCCATCCGCGACGTCGAGATGCCTTCCTCGAACAACGCCTTGCGGGCGCGCTCGAACGCGCTGTCACCCGCGGTGCGGGCGACCAATGCCCGCTTGGAGGCCATCCCGTAGCTCTCCTTGTACGGCCGATTGTCGCGGTCGCGCAGCAGGTCGCCGGGGGACTCGTAGGTGCCGGCGAACCAGGATCCGATCATGACGTTGGACGCGCCCGCCGCCAGCGCCAGCGCTACATCGCGCGGGTGACGCACCCCACCGTCTGCCCACACCTGGGCACCGAGTTGCTTTGCAGCCGACGCACATTCGAGGACCGCCGAGAACTGAGGCCGACCGACGCCGGTCATCATGCGGGTGGTGCACATCGCCCCCGGACCCACGCCGACCTTGACGATCGACGCCCCGGCGTTGACCAGGTCGCGGGTGCCGTCGGCCGACACCACGTTGCCGGCGACCAACGGCACACGCAGGTCCAGCGACGCGATCGACTTGATCGCGTCCATCGCCTTCACCTGATGTCCGTGAGCGGTGTCGACGACAACCAGGTCGACGCCGGCCTCGGTCAGCGCCTGGGCCTTGGCGACCACGTCGCCGTTGATTCCGACCGCGGCGCCGATCCGCAGTCGGCCCTTCGCGTCGACCGCCGGTGAGTAGAGGCCGGCCCGGATCGCACCGGTCCGGGTCAGCACACCGGCCACCGTGCCGTCGGTTCCGGTCAGCACCGCGACATCGACCAGGGCGTGCTCGAGCAGTTCGAAAATTTCTCGCGGATTCGTTCCCACCGGGGCTTTGACGAAGTCCGTGATCGCGATGTCGCGAACTCGCGCGAAGCGATCGACCCCGTCGCAGCACGATTCGGTGACCAGTCCGATCGGCCGTCCTTCGAATGCCACGACGGCTGCTCCGTGTGCGCGCTTGGAGATCAGCGCCAGCGCGTCGGACACCGAATCGTCCGGCGCCAAGGTCACCGGGGTGTCGACGACCAGGTCGCGGCTTTTGACGAAATCAACTGTCTGCTGCACCGCGGCGATCGGAAGGTCTTGCGGCAGAACGACAATCCCACCGCGGCGGGCCACCGTCTCGGCCATTCGCCGGCCCGCGACCGCGGTCATGTTGGCCACCACCACCGGGATGGTGGTGCCCGAACCGTCGTTGCTGGACAAGTCGACGTCGAAGCGTGACTCCACATCCGAGTGGCTCGGCACGATGAAGACGTCGTTGTAGGTCAGGTCGTACGCAGGACGGTGCCCCTCCAGAAACCTCATCGCCCCCGATTATCCCCCTTGCCCCCGTTACCGGGGCTAGGCGGGGACTTCGCTGCGATCACCGCTCCAAAGGGTGTGGAAGCGTTTGTCGGGATCGTCGTCGATGCGGCCGTAGGTGTGCGCCCCGAAGAAGTCGCGCAGACCCTGGGTGAGCGCGGCGGGAAGTCGCTCGGTGCGCAGCGCGTCGTAGTACGACAGCGCCGAGGAGAAGCCGGGGATCGGGATGCCGAGTTCGGTGGCCTTCACCACGACGCGCCGCCAGCTGTCGATGGCTTCCTCGATGGCGGTGCGGAAGTACGGCGCGACGATGAGCGAGGGCAGATCGGCGTCCTCGTCGAACGCCTCCTTGATCCGGTTGAGGAATTTGGCCCTGATGATGCAGCCGCCGCGCCAGATGGTGGCCATGTCACCGGGCTTGACGCCCCAGTTGTATTCGGCGCTGCCGGCCTGAATCTGGTTGAAGCCCTGGGCATAGGCGATGATCTTGGACGCATACAAGGCCTTGCTGACGTCGTCGATGAACTGCGCAGCGTCGGTTGGCTTCTCGCCGAGGTCACCCGATGCCAGTCCGGTGGTGGCTTTGCGCTGGGCCACCGATCCCGACAGGGCGCGGGCGAAGACCGCTTCCGCGATGCCGGTCACGGGCACGCCGAGGTCGAGTGCGGACTTCACCGTCCAGCGGCCGGTGCCCTTCTGCTCGGCCTCGTCGAGGATGACATCGACCAGCGGCTTGCCGGTCTTGGCGTCGGTCTGACGCAAGACCTGCGCGGTGATCTCGATGAGGAAGCTGTCCAGATCGCCCTTGTTCCATTCGGCGAAGACGTCCGCGATTTCGGCTGCGGTCTTGCCGAGACCGTCACGCAGCAGTTGGTAGGCCTCGCCGATCAGCTGCATGTCGGAGTACTCGATGCCGTTGTGCACCATTTTGACGAAGTGACCGGCGCCGTCGGGGCCGACGTGGGTGCAGCACGGCACGCCGTCGACATGCGCCGAGATCTCCTCGAGCAGTGGGCCCAGCGACTTGTACGACTCGGCCGGGCCGCCGGGCATGATCGACGGGCCGTTCAGTGCGCCCTCCTCGCCGCCGGAGATGCCCGCGCCGACGAAGTGCAGGCCGCGTTCACGGATGGCCTTTTCGCGGCGGATGGTGTCGGTGTAGAGCGCGTTGCCACCGTCGATGATGATGTCGCCGTCTTCCATCGCGTCGGCGAGCTCGTTGATGACGGCGTCGGTAGGGTCACCGGCCTTGACCATGATGATCACCCGCCGCGGCTTCTCCAACGCGTCCAGGAATTCCTCGATGGTCTCCGACCGGACGAATTTGCCCTCGCCGCCATGCTCTTTGAGCAGCGCGTCGGTCTTGGCGATCGACCGGTTGTGCAACGCCACCGTGTAGCCGTGGTGGGCGAAGTTGCGGGCGAGGTTCGAGCCCATCACCGCCAGGCCGGTCACGCCGATCTGCGCGGTCCCGGTCTTTGATTCCGACGAGCTCATGTGTGCGCCTCTCGTTTCGTGATTGCCATCCAACGCCCCGCTCCGAACACTGTGGCACAGCGGGATTCAGGTATCTGCAAAGTATCGCCAAAGCGCGGTGATTGCCCGGTTGCCGGGTTAGGCAGCGGTGAACAGCCGGTGCAGTTCGGTGAGCCAGGGGATCGCCAGCGCCACGGTCGGCACGACCAGCACCGCCGCGGCCGCCAGGTAGGCGGCTGTCGAC
Organism: uncultured Actinomycetota bacterium; assembly: GCA_963815995.1. Classification (GTDB taxonomy): domain Bacteria; phylum Actinomycetota; class Actinomycetes; order Mycobacteriales; family Mycobacteriaceae; genus Mycobacterium. The sequence goes on along the minus strand of CAWFIR010000010.1, from coordinate 1,408,565 downwards.
ACCCACAGACTGTTGCCGCTGCCGGACAGGCGTCGTACCCGCAACAAGGTGTGTGTACCGCCGGCGCCCAGTGCGCCTGCCGGGGTGCGGCTCGAGGCGCAGGTCACCAGCGCGCGGGCCAGGGGAGCACGGCCGGCGACCCGGACCGCGGCGTCGTCGGCCAGCAGCTCGGCCAGCAGCTGCACCGCGTCCAAAGCGCTTGCGCTGCGGACGAATCGGGGGAACGCGGCGTGCGCGGCGGTGAACGCCTCGAGCACCAGATCGTGGCGGGCGCGCAGGTGAGCGCGCTCGTGGCTCAGGATCGCGCTCACCTCGGCCTCAGCGAGCGAGTCCAGCGTGCCTTCGCTGACCACCACGCGGCCGCGGCCGCCGGGCAGGCAGTAAGCCAGCGGCTGCGCCACCCCCAGCACACGCAGGTCACGGCCTCGCGCGCAGGCCTTCGCGGAAACCGCGTCCGACGACATGCCGAGCAGGTCAACCAGCATGCGGTGATGGGCCCGCCGTCGACGCGTCGAGACGGCGACCCGGATGACGGCCACGGTCAGCCGCGCGCCGATCAGCAGCGTGAGTGCGAAGACAACGACGTCCAGGAGCCACAACGGCGAGCCGAGCCGACCGATTTCGGCGGCCGGGCTCGCGGTCGGCCGCCCGTCCGCTCCCGGCACGAACAACCGGCTGGCGATCGCGATGCCGGCGCTGAATGCCGACAGGACAGCGGCAACGGCAATCGCCTGCCAGAGCACCATCGCTGCGCGGGGGGCCCGCAGCGGCCACGTCGCACGAGCCAGCAGGGCGGGCACCGGGCCCACCAGCATCACCGCAAGAGTGGTGAAGGCCAGCCCGGACACCGTGCCAGTCTCCCTTAGCCCTCGGGCCGCGCGCCACCAGACGGCGCGTTTCGATGGCTTGCTTCCAGTTCGTCGAGCGCGCGCCGAAGCGCCTCGGCTTCGTCGGCGCCGACCCGCTCGACGAAGTGCACCAAGGCGGCCTGACGGTCGCCGGTGTCCGCCGCCTGGTCCAGCGCGTCGACCATCAGCCCCGCGACCAACTCGTCCCGCCCGTGGACCGGCGCATAGCGGTGCGCGCGGTCATCGCGGATTTGAGAGACGAGATTCTTCTTGGCCAACCGCTGCAACACGGTCATCACCGTCGTGTACGCCAGATCGCGGCGCTCAGCGAGCGCCTCGTGCACCTGACGGACGGTTTGCGGGTGCGGAGTCGACCACAAATGGTCCATAACGGCGCGCTCAAGGTCCCCGAGCCGCGTCTGCTTAGCCATATCTGCTCATCTCCTTGGCAATGACACCAGCGTACTCGCACTTACTACCGACGGTCGTACTTCTCATATCGGCGGGGATTCAAAAGTCGTGGTCCCCGCCGTCGTGCATCGACACCGCTGTGCGGATCCCACAGCATAGAAATCGATCCTATGGTTAGGCTAACCTTATAAAAGGAGGTTACCCGTGACGATACTGATCGACGACCCGCTGATCTCGGCGATGGCCATTGACCGCGTGCTGCCACTGCACGAGTCCGCACGGCGGCTGCGCGAACTGTATCCGCAGTGTCCACGGGTCTACGGCGTCGCGGTGCTGGGCGATGTCTCCGTCCGCCGGTGGTGGCCGCTGACATCGGCGTTGAGCACTGGTCGCCTGCAGACCATGTTCGACGCCGCAGCAATGGACATGGACCGGCGCAGTGCCGCAAGGCAATTGGCGGCGACGCTGGTGCACACCGTGATCGGCCGGGTGGTCGCGCTGGTGGTGCTGGCGGCCAGGGCGTGGGACACCGGGCTGGAGAACCTCTGGGTTCACGTCGACTCCGACGGCGTCATCGATTGGGCCGGCGTCGTCGACCCGACACTGCGTGTGCTCTCCGATGATCCACACGCGGACCGCGACGGCGTGGTGCGCCTGCCAAGTGAGGCGGCGCTGACGACCTGGGTCGCCCACCGTTCCCATCGCACACTGGAACCGCTGTTCGCCAAGCTGCACGCGGTCAGCGGCGGCGCCCTGTCGATCGCGGCCATGTGGCACATCGTCGGGTCGATGGTGGTGGCGGCCGCGACCCAGGTGCCGCAGTTGGCCGGCGCCGACGAGTTGACCGCCATGCGCCGCGGTCAGGCCGTGCTCGACGCGTTGGTCGGCTTCGGCGTGCCGGTGCGGGGGCTGCCGGCGGCCCGCATCCGGACGCGGGCAACCCCTTGTGAAATTAGGGCAGCCTTGCCTATGCTGCTGGCATCGAGCGATAGATGACCGCGACGGAGTCCTGAGGGCTGCAGTGACCCCCGGTCTGTTCGATGCAGCGAGCCCCGTGCATGACGCACGGGGCTCGCTGGTATCTAGGGGACGCGTGGTTACGCGTCAGTCTTTGATGAAGTGGTACATCCGGTAGGACAGCCGACCACGCTGCAATTCCTTGTACATCAACGTGTCTGGCGCGCCGGCGAACAACTTGCCGAAGGGGCGCAGGAACACCGGCAGCCGGCTGCCGACCAGTTCGAGGTATCGGCCCGAGTTGTTGTCCAGGCCACGCAGCACCTCAGGGTTGATCTCGCGCTTGGACTCCATCCGCAGCGGCAGTCCGGCCAGCGCTGCGTCCCACTCGTCATATTCGAGGAAACCGCGGAAGTCGACGTAGAGGAAGTGCCCACCCGGGCGCAGCACCCGCACCATCTCCGACAGGAAGCGGTCGAAGTGCGGGTACGCGTGCGACGCCTCGACGTTGAGCACCACGTCGAAGGACTCATCGGGGAACGGCAGGTCCTCGGCGTTGCCGTGCACAAAATCCAGGCCCGGCAGGTCATACCGGCGTTTGGCGAAGGCGACGCCGTCGGGGTTGAAGTCCAATCCGGTGTAGGAAGCCGGGTGCAGCGTCTTGACGATGTACGCGCCGCCTCCGCCATGGCCGCAGCTGGGTTCCAGCACCTTCTTGCCGGTGAGATCGGTCTGCGTCGCCGTGCGGTGGTACAGCTGAATGCCCCACCGGTTCTTCTCGTCCTCTGGTGCCAACGGCAGAGCCATCGGGGGATCCTCTTCGTAGCCCCAGTTGAGAAAGACGACGTCGTCTTGATCCCACCTGCGGGTAACGAAGGGGTACCAGTATTTGTTCATGGCCTTCTTGAACCATGAATAACTGCCAATGGGCTTCACGTAGTGCCTGAGGGCGCTTGTCACAGCGGCAAGTATGCCAGTGTGTTACGCACTGCCGCGGTCAGCCAAAGATAGCGAGTCTGCAGCTGTTCGAGGGCTTGTCGGTGCGCCGGTGCACGATTGCTCGCGCGCCCTTCGCCGGCACGGTCGCCACACCACGCCACCGCGCCCGTTCGCCCGGCGCATCGGTTGGGGTGAAACGGAATTCGCGTAGCAGCATGCGCAGGACGACGTCCGACTCCATGTTGGCGAACGCCGCGCCGACACAACGGTTGACGCCGCCGCCGAACGGGATCCAGGCGACGGGCTTGGCGGTGGTGCCCATGTACCGATCCGGGTTGAACGACCCCGCGTCCGGGAAGCTCTCCTCAGAGTCGTGGGCCAGCTTGATGCTGATGATGATGTTGGTGCCCTCCGGAAGGACCCAGTCTCCCAACCGGATTCGCGTCTTCGTGCGCCGTGTCGTGCCGTCGAGAACCGGCCGGGTGCGCTGGACCTCCCAGATCGTGGCTTGCCGCAACTCGGATCCGCCGGCGTCGGCTTCCTCCGCCAGACGGGCCAGCAGCTCTGGATGGCGGCTCAGCCGCTCCAACGCCCAGGCCAGCGACGATGCCGTTGTCTCGTGGCCGGAGCCCAGCAAGGTGAGCAACTCGTCGGTGATGTGCTCGTCCGAGATCGGCTCGCCGTCTTCGTAGCGGGCCTGCAGCAGCAACGCCAACACATCCTTGCGATCCCCGATGTTGGGGTCGGCCCGCGCCTCGGCGATCAGCGAAGCGATGACGGCGTCGAAGCGGCGTCGCTGCTTCATGTAGCGCCCCCATGGACTCCACGGACCCAAGTCCTTGCGCATGATCGGCGGGCACACCACGAGCAGGGAACCGAGCGTGACCATGGCCGGCACAGTTTCGCGAAGCTCTTCCAGCGCAGGACCTTCGGCGCCGAACACGGCGCGCAAGATCGCACCGACGGTGATGCGCAACATCGGCTCAAGCGTTTCGAACTCGCGGCCTTCGGGCCAGGTCGCGATCTCGCGCATCACCTCTTCTTCGATGATGCGGTCGTAGCTGCGCATCCGCTTGCCATGAAACGGCGGCGCCAGCAGCTTGCGGCGCTCGCGGTGTTCGTCGCCGGCGAGGCTGAACGTCGAGCCCGGACCGAATGCCTCGCCGATTGACCCGGCCCCCGACGGCGGACGTTCGACCAGCTCGGTGCCGGTGTTGAACAGTTCCTTGGCCAGGACCGGATCGTTGATCACCACCGCATGGTTGTTGCGTGGCAGGTTCACCCGCACCACGTCGCTGTCATATCGTCGCGACAGAGCGGAAAACATCGAGTGATTCGACACCAGGAACTGAAGCGTCTGGATCAGCTTCGGAATCCGGGTACCGGGCGGCAAGCGCACGGGCTCGGTCGTCGCCGTCGCCATTCAAATTCCCCCTGCCGCTGTCGCGAACGTTTCGGAGCCCCAGCTCACAGCCATTTTGAGCCGAGCTCACGGTATCGGTTGACCGCTACGCTCGCACCAAAGTTCCAACACCCCGGAATCACCGGCATCCCCGCGGGCGGTGTAGGAACACATGCATGCAACCGTTGCCTGAAGCGCCGTTCGACAAGGAATTAGGCCTGGTCTTCACCGAGATCAGTCCCGATCGAACCCGCGCCCAGCTGGACGTCGTACCCAAGCTACTGCAACCGATGGGCATCGTGCACGGCGGTGTCTACTGCGCGATGGTCGAGAGCTTGGCCAGCGTGGCCGCCTACACCTGGATTGCCTCCAATGGCGGCGGCTCGGTCGTCGGCGTCAACAACAACACCGACTTCCTGCGTGCGATCAGCACCGGGACGGTCTACGGCGCCGCGACTCCGGTGCATCGCGGACGGCGACAGCAGCTATGGATAGTCACCATCGCCGACTCCGACGACCGCCTCGTGGCCCGGGGCCAGGTGCGGCTGCAAAACCTGGAAACGCCACCAGCTTAGAAATCGCCTCTGACCGTCGGCGACATACCGACACTCCTGCCCGCTGCCCACGTCAGCGCAATGTGCGCTCTGGTTCGCTGACCGGACCGGACCTTGCCTGAAATTTTGCTGACGGCTACCTTTAGCGCTCATCGCAAATTTCACAACCAGTCGGGGTGGGGCGCCCGGGCAAGGGAAACGAACATGTTTAACGCGCGGCGCCTTGGTCAGATCGGCATGCTGGCGGTGGGGGTGGGTATTGGATCAGCGATGGCTGCCACGCCGGGCGTCGCCTCAGCCGACAATTCCCAGGTGGTTTCGTCAATCGATCCGAGCGGGCTGTTCCCGGCCGCCGATCCAGCACAGTCTCTGGATTTCCAGATCTCCATCGACGGGACGGATTTGTTCCCGACAGTGGGCAACAGCGCGACCGCGGTCTCGGGCGCGGGTGACATCGCGATCGCCTTCGGCGCCGGCGCCCAAGCCATCGCGCGCGGCGGCTACGGCGACTACGCCACCGCCAATGGCACCGGCGCTTTCGCCGAGGCCGGCGACGGGGGGGTTGGCACCACCGGCAACAACTTCAACTTTGCGAGTGCGTCGGGCACCAACGCCGACGCACAGGCCGGCGACGATCCGAACTCGGAGTTTGCCGACGCCACCGGCAACAGCTTTAACTCCGCCACCGCCAGCGGCAACGACGCATCGGCCTACGCAGGGTTTAACGGCAGCTATGACTCCGCCAATGCCAGCGGCAACCTAGCTAACGCCAACGCTGGTGACAACGGCAACGGCGACTTCGCCAGCGCCATCGGGGGAAATGCCGACGCCGAGGCCGGCGAGAGCGGCTTGGCTGTTCCCGCTGACCATGACACCGCCATCGTGTTGGGCAACCTCATCACCGCACAGACCGGGTTGACCCAGGCCATTGCCGGGGGCGGTTTTTCCCTCAGCAACGTTATTGGCGACGGTGGCAGCAACGACACCTCTTTCACCATCGACCCGTTCGGCACTGTGGGCAGCGACGCCGTATCCGGGCTAGGCAACAATTTCGACCTCGCCGGCGTCTTCGGCGACGATTACGTTGCCAACGCGTTCGCCACCAGCGACCTGGTCAACATCCTGCCGTTGTAGTGCGATGACCGCCGCTCCGGCGACCTGACTCGCGATCGAGAGCCTGCGCGATCGGTAGCTAGCGTCGTGGGTCGTTGGCGTGTTCCCACTGAATCAGTCCAGCTGGATTTAGAGTCCTGTGGCCCGATGTCGGGCTTGGAAGGGACGATGAAAGTTATGGCTGGTCGGAAGCGGCATTCCGCGGAGGACATCGTGCGCAAGCTGCGCCGCGCGGACGAGTTGGCTGCCGAAGGCAAGACTGGCGAGGAGATCGCCGCCGAACTCGGAGTGTCTGCGGCGACGCCGTACAACTGGCGCGGCGGTTATAGCGGCATGGACACCGACGCCGCCAAGGAACTCAAAGAGCTGCGCGAGCAGAACTCCCGCCTCAAGCGACTGTTGGCCGAGGCCGAACTGGAAAAAGACGCCCTGCGCGAGGTGGCCAAGGGAAAATTCTGAGCCCGGGCCGCCAAGCGCCGTGCCGTGGACATGCTCAAAGAGGTTCTGGGCGTGTCGGAACGGCTCGCGTGCAAAGCGGTCGGGCTTGCCCGCTCCACTTATCGGCGTGTGCCGATCGCGCATACGTCGGCCGACCCGGACGCGGACCTGCGTGCATGGCTGCGTGCCTACGCGGTCAAACACCCCTGCCACGGGTTCCGCCGCGCGTGGGCCGCTCTGCGCCACGACGAACACCGTGAGGTGAACAAAAAGAAAGTCCACCGACTGTGGCGCGAGGAAGGCCTGCAGGTGCGGGTGCATTCCCCTCGTAAACGCGCCGGCGTGTCGTCGATCCGCCTGGTGGTCGCTGACGCACCGAAGGTCTTGTGGGCGCTGGACTTTCAGTACGATTCCACCATCGACGGCAAGGCCGTCAAGATTGCCTCGATGATCGACGAACACACCCGCGAATCGCTGCTATACCTTGTGGAACGCTCCATTACCGCCGACCGGCTGATCATCGAACTTGAGGAGGTGTTCGCCGTTCACGGTGTGCCGATGGCGCTACGGATGGACAACGGCCCCGAGTTAGTTTCCCAAGCGCTGCAACACTTCTGTGATGAGAAGGTGGGTCTGTCGTATATACCGCAGCGCACGCCATGGAACAACGACTACATCGAATCGTTCAACAACCGCCTGCGCAAAGAGTGCCTCAACCGCAACCATTGGACGACCCTGCGCGAAGCCCGGGTGGTAATCGGTGACTTCAAGTGCGACCATAATCACCGACACCGCCACTCGGCGCTGGGCTACTTGACCCCGGCCCAGTATGCGGCGGTGTGCAGGCATACCCGGCTCCGATTAGGCGGCGGTGGCTTCCAAGATGCTAAACGGTGAGGCCGTCGACACTATCCGAGTCATGCGAAAACCTGCCTGCTCCAACAGATCTTGGTATTCATCGCCTGTTCGTTCCCGGCCCGCATTTACGACCAGCATCTCCAGGTCCGACCATTTTGCGAGCGCGTCTCGATCATGCGGCGGTATCACGCACTCGACCAGCAGAACGGTTGCGCCTGTCTCGCGTTGCGACGCGGAGGGTCTTCAGGATCTGTTGGGCTTTGTCGTCCGGCCAGTCGTGGATGATGTTCTTCAGCACGTAGAGGTCGCCACCCTCGGGAACCGCATCGAAGAACGACCCTTCGAGGATTCGCACGCGGTCTGCGACGCGGTGTTTGCGCAGTAGCGGTTGCGGCGCCTGCCACGACATGCGGCAGGTCGAAGAGAATGCCTGTCGCGCTTAGGTTTGTTGCGAGGATGCCGGCCAGCAACCCGCCGTGGCCGCCAGCGACATCCACGATGGTGCGATAGTTAGCGAAGTCGTAGGCGGCAGTCAACGCGTCAATGGCCAGCTCGGACAAATTCGTCATGGCCTGGTTGATGACCTCACTCAGTTCTGGCTGAGTCGCGACCCAGTCGAAGCCATCCATTCCACGCAATTTCAGAACACCGACTCACCGGTGCGAACTGAGTCGATGCAATGACTCCAATGCCCGCGCATCTCGGGTGAGCCAATTAACCGGGCGAGTGCAGCCAACGAGTCCGGCGCGTCCCACCGCAGAGTGCTCGCAAGCGGCGTCAGCCCATAGCGGCCGTCGCGGCGCCGGCGGAAGACGCCGCGGCTGATCAACGCCCGCAGTAAGCGGCTTAGCGCGTCTGGCTCAGCGCCGACCCTATCCGCCAGCTCGTATAGGTCCAGAGGTTTCTCATTGAGCGCATCGGCGATGCGGAGGTCGGCCGCGACCGTGATCGTTTGTGCTACCCAGGCCGCCGTGATGAGCTCCGTCATAGCGGCGGGCGCGGGGACCAGCGACTGGTGAAGCCGCAAAAGACGATGACGGACTCGCTGCACGGCGCTGACCAGCTGGACCGGCGGAACTTTGGTCCGGATCTTCATCCGGATTCCTCTCGCGTTGCACTTGGAGTCGACTATCCAGCGCGGTGAGGCCAGAGATCATCGGTCAGAACGCGGAGAACATCTCGGGCGGGGTCGGAGGTCGGCAGCGACGGGCGCCGAAATCTGCGCGGTTTCGCGGATGTTATGCCGCGGGCGACCATCGATGCTGGCTAACGTGAGCGACACTGACCCACGCGCGGCACACCGCCGGTAAGCGAGAGTGATGTAGGCGTCAGTGAGCTGCCGACCGGAACGGTGACGCTGCTTCTCGCCGATATCGAGGGTTCGACGCGGCTCTGGGAGATGCAGTCCGAGGAAATGGCGCAAGCCGTCGCACGACTCGACCGCGCACTCACCGAGCTGACTGCCGCGCATCGTGGTGTGCGGCCGGTTGAGCAGGGCGAAGGCGACAGCTTCGTCGTCGCGTTCGACCGCGCCAGTGACGCGGTCGCATGCGCCCTCGCAGCTGCAATTGGCGCCCCTGGCGCCGATCCGGTTGCGAATCGGTTTGCACACCGGCGAGGTCCAACTGCGGGATGAGGGCAACTACATCGGGCCGACGATTAACAGGACCGCACGGCTCCGCGACTTGGCGCATGGCGGGCAGACCGTCCTGTCCGGTGCAACCGAAGAGATCGTGGCCGACCACTTGCCGGCCGACGCCTGGCTGCTTCCGCTGGGCAGCCATCAGCTGCGCGATCTTCGCCGCGCCGAGCGCGTCATCCAGCTTTGCTACCCCGACCTACACAACCAATTTCCCGCGCTGCGCCTCCCTGCCGCGGTGTCAGCGGGGCTTCCGCCTCAGCTGACCAGCTTCGTGGGCCGCAAGGAGCAAATAGCGGAGTTGTCGCACATTGTCGCGGAGAATCGACTCGTCACCCTGACCGGACCCGGCGGTGCGGGCAAAACCCGCCTGGCCCTACAGGTCGCCGGCCAGATCGCCACTGAGTTCCGCGACGGCGCACAATATGTTGACCTGGCTCCGATCACCGAACCCGACCTGGTCCCCACAACTACCGCGCGCACGCTCGGGCTGACCGATGTCCCCGGCCGCTCCGCGACCGACACCCTGCTGCGGTTCATCACCGACCGACAGTTGCTACTGGTCCTGGACAACTGCGAGCACCTGCTCGATGCCACGGCCGATCTCGTCGCCGCCATGCTGCGAGCCTGCCCCGGTGTGACAGTGCTGACGACTAGCCGCGAGCCGATCGGCATGACCGGCGAAGTGATCTGGCGGGTGTCATCGCTGTCGATCACCGACGAAGCGGTCGAATTGTTCACCGACCGTGCTCGCCTAGTCCGGCCCGAGTTCGCCATCACCGACGAGAACACCGCCACCGTCGCGGAGATCTGCCAACGCCTTGACGGTATGCCGCTGGCAATAGAGCTCGCCGCGGCGCGAGTGCGGGCATTGTCTGTCACCGACATCCTCAGCAGCCTGCACGACCGCTTCCGGCTGCTGACCGGTGGCACACGCACCGCGGTGCGACGCCAGCAGACACTGCGGGCATCGGTGGACTCGTCCCATGCGCTGCTCACCGACATAGAGCGTCTGATCTTCCGGCGGCTGGCGGTATTCCGCGGTGGATTTCACCTCGACGCCGCCGAAGACGTCGCCGCCGACGATCACTTGCAGCGCCACCAAGTGCTCGATGAGCTCACCCTACTGGTTGACAAGTCGCTCGTGATCGCCGAAAGCAACAGCGGCCGAACGCGATACCGGCTGCTAGAGACCATTCGACAGTACGCGCTGGAAAAACTCGGCGAGTCCGGTGAAGCCGATGTGGTTCGCGCTCGGCACCGCGATCACTACACGCGCCTGGCCATGCTCCTGGACCAGCCGGGCTCGGCCGGCCAACGCGAGCATGTCGAACGGGCCGAAAGCGAAATCGACAATCTGCGAGCCGCATTCACCTGGAGTTGTGACACCGGCGCCGACGAGGTGGCACTGCAGCTTGCGTCCGCCCTCCAGCCGTTGTGGCTCACCCGTGGGCGCGTGCAGGAAGGCTTGTCTTGGATTAAGTCGGTGCTGTCCGACGCGTACACGCCCGCGGCGGAGATGGCGTCCACCATTTACGCGCGGGCGCTCGCCGACCACGCAGTGCTCGCCGCAGCTGTGGGCGACCCAATCGGCATGGAGGAACCCGAGCGCGCCCTCGCGATCGCACGAGAGATCGGTGAGTCCGGCCCGCTGCTGCATGCCCTCGTCGCGTGCGGGTGCACCGCTTCCTTCAACGCCGAGGTCGCGGGCCCATACCTCGATGAGGCGGCAGGCCTGGCCCGCGAATCCGGCGACCAATGGAGACTAAGCCAAATTCTTTGGTGGCAGGCCTACACGGCAATATGCGGCGGTGATCCTCGCGCCGCGCTCAAGGCGGGAGAAGAGGGACGTGATGTCGCCAACGAGATCGGAGACCGATTCCTCTCGCGAATGTGTCGATTTTGGGGAATCGCAACCGCCCACATTATGCGGGGGGACCTTGCCCGAGCGACCGCCGAATTCCACGAGATCGTGGCCGAAGCCGAGGCCGATCAAGACTTGCTGATGCGGGAACTCTGCCACTGCCACCTGGGCCATACCCTGGCTCGGATGGGAGACACTGAAGCCGCGTTGGAAGCGGCGGCCGCCGCGGTCAATGCCGCATCCGAATTCGGTGGTATGGCCGAAGGCATGGCATACGGACCGTTGGCTCTCGCGCAACTCGCGGCGGGCGACGTTGCGGCTGCGGTGCAGACCAGCGAGGTGGCCGCACAACGAATAAGCGCGCAGCAGGGACACACCGTGGTCAATGCCAACCCGATCGCCGATGTCATGCTGGCACGCGGTGACTTATCTGCGGCCAGACGGTGGGCCGACGCGGCGGTAGCGGTAACTGCGGGCTGCCACTTGGCACTGGCGCTCAACACCCGCGCACGCGTCGCGGCCGCCCAGGGTCAGCCCGAGCAAGCAGAACGCGACGCCCGTGAAGCGCTGGCCGTGGCAGCGGCAGTCGACGCCCACCTGGTTACCCCGGACGCCCTGGAGTGCCTTGCCGGACTTGCCGGTGACGCCGGCCGTCACCGTGAAGCGGCGCGACTATACGGGGCAGCCGAAGCGGTCCGGCAAGACACCGGCGCGGTCAGGTTCAAGACCAACGACGAGGCTTACGCGACCGCAGTCGACGCCATCCGTGACACGCTGGGCCACAGCGATTTTGAGAGCGCTTGGGCCGAGGGTGCGACGCTGTCCGCACTGGAGGCGATCGCGTATGCCCGTCGAGGACATGGTGACCGTAAGCGGCCGACAACTGGCTGGCCCGCGCTAACGCCCACTGAGCGCGACGTTGTGCGCCTGGTCAGCGAAGGGCTGGCCAACAACGACATCGCCTCTCGGCTGTTCATCTCGCCGCGCACCGTACAGAGCCATCTCACCCACGTCTACAACAAGCTCGGCGTCAGCTCGCGGTGCAACTCGTGCAAGAAGCTGCCCAACACAATTAACTAGATGTTGGCGACGATTTGCCTTGGTATCAATCTGAAGCTTTTCACCTAGGGCCGAGCAGCACTCGCGAGGGAGTGGTGCTCGCGACTTCCAACACGACCATAATCACCGACACCGCGACTCAGCGCTGGGCTACCTCACCCGCCCGAGTACGTTGCAGCGTGCAGGCACACCCACCCCGTGGCTTGCGAGATCAACTGAAGAGAGATCAAACAACCCGGCTCTAAAACCGGATGGACTCGGTATCGGGGACTCGCCATCGTCGCGGACGACGCCAGCACCTGTTTTGGCAGGTCAAAACCCCAAATGCACACGGGATGTTTGGCCGATACCGCTGCAAAACCTCGAAGCAGACGTCGGCTAGCTGGCGGCTTTCGCCGCTTCGCCTTCATGCGCCTCGGCCGCCAATACTGCTAGCTGTTCGAGCCGGGTACGGGCGAAGGCCTGCTGCTCGGTGATCGTCAATTGGCCACGCCGAGTGCTCAAGAACGTCACTGTCCATGACAACAGCGTGCTGACCTTGGTTTTGAAACCGACCAGGTAGACCAGGTGCAGCACCAGCCACGCCAACCACGCGATGAAACCGCTGAACTCCAGCGGACCGATCTGGGCGACCGCGGAGAACCGCGACACGGTGGCCATCGAGCCCTTGTCGAAGTATTGGAACGGCTCGCGGTCCGCCGGATTGGCACCGGCGAGTTCAGCTTTGATCGTGGTGGCGACGTACTTGGCTCCCTGGATGGCACCCTGCGCAACCCCGGGAACGCCGTCAAACGCGGCCATGTCACCTACGACAAATACGTTGGGGTGGCCGGGAATTGACAGGTCGGGCAACACCTTCACCCGGCCTGCGCGGTCGAGTTCGACGGCCGACTGGCGGGCCAGGTCGCGGCCCAAGGAGCTGGCAGCGACCCCGGCCGACCACACCTTGCACGCCGATTCGATACGCCGGGTGGTGCCGTCGGAGTCCTTGACTGTGATGCCGTCTCGGTCGACGTCGGTCACCATCGCCCCGAGTTGGATTTCGACGCCCATCTTTTCCAGCCTCGCGGCGGCTCGCTTGCCGAGCTTGTCGCCGAACGGCGGCAGCACCGCGGGGGCTGCGTCGAGCAGGATGACCCGTGCCCTAGTGGAGTCGATGTGGCGGAAGGCGCCCTTCAGCGTGTAATCAGCCAATTCCGCGATCTGGCCGGCCATCTCGACGCCGGTCGGTCCGGCGCCGACGACGGTGAACGTGAGCAGCTTTTTCCGCCGCTCCGGGTCGTTCGACCGTTCGGCCGCCTCGAATGCGCTCAGGATGCGTCCCCGCAGTTCCAGCGCGTCGTCGATGGACTTCATGCCAGGCGCGAATTCGGCGAACTGGTCATTGCCGAAGTAGGACTGCCCGGCCCCAGCCGCGACGATCAGGCTGTCGTAGGAGGTTTCGTAGCTATGACCCAAGAGTTCCGACACAACGACTTTGCGGCTCAGGTCGATATGTGTCACGTCACCGAGTAGCACCTGGACGTTGCGCTGTCTGCGCAAGATCACGCGGGTGGTTGGAGCGATCTCACCTTCGGAGATGATGCCGGTCGCCACCTGATACAAGAGCGGCTGGAACAGGTGATGGGTGGTGCGAGCGATCAACTTGATGTCGACGTCGGCCCTCTTGAGCTTCTTGACCGCGTTCAGACCACCGAATCCGGATCCGATGACTACCACCCGGTGTCGACGATTGAGTCCGGAGTCTTCGGGGTGGGCGTTCATGGCGTCATTGCTCCTCAGCGGCTACTGCGTCCACCCCTACGATAGTCGCCCGGACCTGCAATTATCGACGTTAGCGGCGTGTGATCGCCCACACCCGCGAACGTCAGACGTGACGCGCCTCGCTACCCGGTCAGAGACCGACCAGCGGACGCAGCGCATCGCCGACGGCGGTGACCACACCGGGCGTGTAGAACGGCATGTTGATGATCACGCCGTCGATTCCGGCGTCCAGCACCTTGGACTGAACCTGCTCGGCGATGGAGTCGGCGCTTCCGGCCAGCATGCGTCCACTCATCTCCGCAGGGATCTGGTCCGATTTCACGTTGTCGTCCAGTAGCACGGTCAGCAACATGCTGGTCTCCAGCGTTGCGGGGTCGCGGCCGATTTCCTCGCAGCGCTCCCGCACAATTTTGACCTTGCCTGGCAGTTCATCGAATCCGGCGATCACGTTCAGATGGTCGAAGTGCCGAGCGGCCAACGGGATTGTCTTCTTCTCGCCGCTGCCGCCGATCATCAGCGGAATGTGATCGCGATAGCGCGGGTTCGCCAGTGCATTTTCGGCGCGGTACCACTTACCGGAAAAGGTCGGTCGCTCACCTTTCAGCATCGGCAGGATGATCTGAAGTGCTTCGTCGAGACGGTTGAACCGATCGGTGAACGTGCCGAATTCGTAGCCCAGCTCGTCGTGTTCGAGCTCGAACCAGCCCGTGCCGATGCCAAGAATCGCCCGGCCCGCGCTGACCACGTCCAGCGTGGTGATGACCTTGGCCAGCAGCGTGGGATTGCGGTAGGTGTTGCCAGTCACCAAAGTGCCCAACTGAACCCGCTCGGTCGCCGTCGCCAGCGCGCCAAGGGCGGTGTAGGCCTCGAGCATCGGCTGGTCGGGGGAGCCGAGCATCGGTAGTTGGTAGAAGTGGTCCATCACGAAAACCGAGTCAAATCCAGCTGATTCGGCCTCGCGAGCCTGCGCGATTACGGTTGGGAAGAGCTGCTCGACGCCGGTCCCGTAGGAAAAGTTGGGGATTTGATAGCCAAGACGGATAGTCACGAAATCCACCCTAGCGACGCGCGCCCAGCAGCGAAGGTCGCTGCTGGGAATTACGCGCTAGGCGAACTGCGTCAGCGCGCCGTGGCTGACGTGCAGCATCTGGCCCGTGATGTGGCGGGCAGCGCCGGTGGTGAGGAACAGCGACATCCTGGCGATCTCGGCGGCAACCGACGGGGGGGTGCTGGACAGACCTTCGTAGCCGGGCTGCGCGCTACGCCCGGCGGCGACGGCGTTGACCGTGATACCGCGAGTGCCGAAGACCGTCGCCTGGCCGGCGACCCAGCTCGCGAGGGCAGCCTTGATCGCGGCCTCGGCGCTACCCGGGCGGGCGTTCTCCGGCACAACGCTGATGATCGACCCACCGGAGCGGAGGTGATCGCCCACCGTCTCCAGTGTCAGCACGGCCGACAGCATGGTCTCGTCCAGGGAGTTGCGCCAAGCGGCGGCGAGGTCCAACAGCGAGTACGCGCGCGGGTCACCGGAGGCCCAGCGAGGCGCCGGAATGTTGACGATGGTGTCCAAGTGATGCGGGAAGAGGTGTCGAACCTCGGCCAGCGCGGAGGGGTTGGTGTTGTCGCAGACGATCGCGTCCGCTTCGATCTCCTTGGCGGCTACCTCGAGCTCATCTCGGCGCGCACCCAGCAGGGTGATCGTGTGGCCCTCGTTGTGGAATCCCTCAGCAACGGCGCGACCCAATTCCGTGTCACCGCCGGTAACCAGCACCTCCACCGCCATGACCTCCTCTTATTCAGCATTGAATCCAGGTGCCGGCCCGTGAAGAGCACCTGCGGCTTCCGCCTAGAGCAACGGTCCTCCGATGCTTCGATGGTGGCACACCGCAACGCCGGTCCCTGGGATTTCAGGGCGTGTATGGCATTAACGTTTCCTTATGTTACTGGACGGTAGCTAGATATGAAACTCCGATTCCGGCACGGCGCGGTCACTGTTTGGACAACGCTGGGCACCGTGACCGTCCGGCTCAGCACCGCGCGTATCTGGACGGCCGGTTTGCTGTCGCTGGCACTGGTGGCAGATCTGAGCGGGTGCGGACAGAAGGCACCGTCATCTGCGACGGCACCCACATCGTCGGGCCACTCGATCGTCGTGTTCGCGGCTGCCCTACTCAAACCCGCGTTCACCCTGCTGGCCGGAAAGTTTCAAACCGACAACCCCGGCGCCACAATCGATTTCGATTTCGCGACCTCGTCGGAACTCGCGAACAAGTTAACCCAGGGCGCCAGCGCCGACATCTTCGCGTCAGCGGACAGCGCCCAGATGGACACCGTGGTCAAGGCCGACCTGACGAGCGGCGATCCGGTCAATTTCGCTTCCAATACGCTGGTGATCGTCACCGCCCCGGGCGACCCGAAGCAAATCCGGTCGTTCGCCGATCTCGCGAAACCTGACCTACGCGTCGCGGTATGCCAGGCGTCGGCACCCTGCGGATCCGCCACGCAACGCATCGAGGACAACACCGGAGTGCATCTCAACCCGGCCAGCGAGGAGGCGGTGTCGTCTGGCGTTCTGGGAAAAGTCACGAGTGGCGAGGCCGACGCCGGGCTGGTCTACCTCACCGACGCACACAAGGCCGGTGACAAAGTCACCGCGGTCAAGTTTCCCGAGTCCGAGGGCGCGGTGAATATCTATCCGATCGCCATTCTCAAGCATTCGTCGCAACCGGCGCTGGCCCAGAAGTTCGTTGACCTGGTGACCGGTCCGACAGGCCAAGGGGTGCTGACCCAGGCCGGCTTCGCGACTCCCTGAGCGGGCAAAACGGCGATCGGGATGACGCGCCCGGCGGCGCCCCCGATAGCGGATTATCGGCGCGACCACACTGCCGGGCCGGTGAGCTGCGTCTTTACGTCGGATCCCGGGCTCGGCCGCCAGCGAAAAATTGATCTCATCCTCAGCAATTCACACTTGCGTCACGGGTGTAACACGGTAGGTTTTTGGCTCATGGACCAGGTGGACCGAAACTCGACACGGCCCAAAAACCGCTGGATGACGCGTGCGATCGCGGTCCTCGGGGGCGCCGGAGCGATCACGTTCGCGTTGCCGATTACCGCCAGCGCTGACCCAGTGCCCCCGCCGCCGGCGCCGGCAACCCCGGTGGTACCCGTGCCGGCCAACCCGCCGGCACCTGCTCCGGCCAATCCGCCCGCCGGACCAGATGCGGCACCCGGTCCGGCCGGGCCCGCCGCGGCACCTCCGGCCGCCGACCCGGTCGCGGCGCCGCCCGGGGCTGATCCCAATGCTCCCGCGCCGCCGGCGGCCGACCCGAATGCCGGACGGATCGACAACCCCGTCGGCGCGTTCAGCTTCGTCCTGCCCGCAGGGTGGGTGGAATCCGACGCCACTCACCTCGACTACGGCTCGGCGCTGCTCAGCAAGATCGCCGGGGCGCCCAGCCCGGGTCAGCCGCCACCGGTCGCCAACGACACCCGCGTGGTGCTCGGCAAGCTGGACCAGAAGCTGTACGCCAGCGCTGAACCCGACAACACCAAGGCGGCAACTCGGCTGGCGTCGGACATGGGTGAATTCTTCATGCCCTATCCGGGCACACGGGTCAATCAAGAGACCACCGCCCTGACCGCCAAGTCAATGTCCGGGGGTGCGTCGTACTACGAAGTGAAGTTCAGCGACGCCAGCAAACCGAACGGCCAGATCTGGGCCGCAGTGGTCGGTCCGTCGGGGCCGAACGTCCCGCCCGCCGCGGCGAACCAGCGCTGGTTCGTGGTCTGGCTGGGCACCGGGAACGACCCGGTGGACAAGGCGGGGGCGAAGACGCTGGCCGAATCCGTCCTGCCGCTGCTGGCGCCCCCGGCTGCGACAGCGCCCGCCCCGGGCGCACCGGCTCCCGGACCCGCTCCGGGCGCGCCGGGCCCGGCGCCCGCCCCGGGCGCACCGGCGCCCCCGCCGCTCCTGCTCCTGCGCCGGGAGCTCCACCTGCACCTGCACCGGCGGCGCCGCCGACACCCGGACAGCCCGCCGGTGGGAACGGGCCGGCACCGGCATCGGGCGCAGTCTCGACCTAGCTTTCGGCCAGCACCCGCTGCAGTTCCCGCTTAGTCGGCCCGCTCCGAACGCCATCACGTTGAGAAGTTGATCGGGAATGTGTCCGACGACCGGTTCTCCTGATTACGCTGAACGATTAGCGCAACGGTCCAGCAACGGCCTTTACAGCCACAGCAAGGAGATCCGAATGAACGGGATTGCCGCTACTCAATTTCTCGCATTGTCCACACCGACCGCCGTCAGCTGGCTCGCCTACATCATCATCGGCGGAATCGCCGGCTGGCTCGCGAGCAAGATCGTCAGCGGCGGTGGCTCCGGCATTCTGCTCGACATCGTCGTCGGCGTAGTCGGCGGTTACATCGGCGGAACGCTTCTCAGCTGGCTCAACGTCGACGTCGAGCATGGGCGCCGGTGGTTCACCTTCTTCACCGCGCTGCTCGGGGCGATCATTCTGCTCTTCGTCGTGCGGCTACTGCGTAGCGCCGCCAAACGCTAACCTGTTGCGGCCGTATCGATTAGCGCCACGTTGTGTCAATGACCTCGGCGACGATGCGTGCGTGGCGGGTGCGCCGGCCAGGTGCGATGAACACCGAGCCACTGGAATACGTCAGCGCGCCGGTGCCCCGACCCGGGCCGTCCGAACTCCTGGTTGCCGTGCGTGCATGCGGCGTGTGCCGAACCGATCTGCACGTGACCGAGGGCGATCTTCCTGTGCACCGGGAAAAGGTGACACCCGGACATGAGGTGGTCGGCGAGGTCGTCGAGGTCGGCGCTGATGCAGGTGACGAGTTCAGCGTCGGAGACCGGGTCGGGATAGCCTGGCTACGGCACACCTGCGGCGAATGCGCGTACTGCCGACGCGGCGACGAGAACTTGTGCCCGAATTCCCGCTATACCGGTTGGGATAGCGATGGGGGCTACGCTGAATTCGCCACGGTCCCTGCGGCTTTCGCCCATCATCTGCCAACCGGCTACAGCGACAGTGAGCTGGCGCCGCTGCTGTGCGCCGGGATCATCGGCTATCGGTCGCTGCAGCGGGCCGCGCTCCCGCCCGGCGGCCGGCTGGGGCTGTACGGGTTTGGCGGTAGCGCGCACATCACTGCGCAGGTCGCGCTGGCCCGGGGCGCCGAGGTGCACGTGATGACACGTGAGGTCGCGGCCCAGGAATTGGCCCTGGGGTTAGGCGCCGCGTCGGCCCAGGGCGCCGCGGATCCGCCGCCGGTGCCACTCGACGCCGCGATCCTGTTCGCCCCGGTCGGCGAGCTGGTGCTGCCGGCGCTGGAAGCGCTGGATCGCGGTGGCACGCTGGCGATCGCTGGAATTCACCTGAGCGATGTGCCCACGCTCAACTACCAGCGCCACCTGTTTCAGGAGCGCCAGATTCGCTCGGTGACGTCCAATACCCGCGCCGATGCGCGGGCATTCCTCGACTTCGCCGGCGAACACCACATCACGGTGACCACGCCGGAATACCCACTGGATCAAGCGGATCGGGCGCTGTCGGATCTCAGCGCCGGCCGCATCTCCGGGGCGGCCGTCCTGCTCGTGTAGCGACGCGTCAGCTCGACAGGTGCCACACCAGTGCGGCAGCCAGCGCCCCCGCCCCGTTCAGCGACCAGTGCAGCGCGATCGGTGCCAGCAGGCTGCCGCTGCGTCGCCGCAGCCAACTGAACACGAACCCGGCTGCCGCGGTCGCGACCACCGCCAGCACAACCCCGGCCAGCATCCCGACGACCCCGCCGCCGAACAGCCGGGTAAAGCCGACGTTGCTGGTCGTCAAACCCAGCGACGTGGCGATGTGCCAGAGACCGAACAGCAGCGAACCCGCGAGCGCGACGCCGCGAAACCCCCACGCCCGGTTCAATGCGCCGTGCAGCACGCCGCGGAACGCCAGCTCCTCGGGGATGACGGTTTGCAGCGGAATGATCAGCATCGAGGCCATCAGCGCCCCGGAGAGCGTCGCGTAGCGGTGGTTCATGAACATCGGCCGCGTCCACGGCAACAACGCACCGATCGCGACCACCGACACCACCAGCACGACGGCGCCCACCGCGTACGCGGCTCCGGACCTCCAGTGCTCGCGGCCGAGCCCGAGTTCAACCCAACCCAGACCGTTGTTTCGCAACCAGGCGACCAGCCCGACCGCCACGACCGGGACCGTCACGACACCTGCCCACGGTGTGGTGAAGTGCGCAAGCAAGTTCGCGCACGCCAGCACCACCACGACGACGGCGACGTCGACCTGGACGCGGAATTGATGCAGCGCCGAGAGCTGGGCGAGCAGCGGATGCGGTTCCACCGCGGCGCTCTCGTAGCCAGACATCCCACCAGGCTACCGACACCGTCGACGTGCGACCCGGCTAGCGCGCGAACTGCTCGACAAGGACCACCTGCAGCTCGCCCACCAGGAAGCCGAGCACGGCGCCCACCGTGACCATGAGCATCTCGTCATCTTTGAAGACCGGTCGCAGGATGGCTTCGTACTGCGCGGGCGACAGCTTGTTCATCTTCTCGACGATCAGGTTCTCGATGTCGAGCGTCTTGGCGGTGTATTCCTTGGCTTCCTGCATCGTCTCCGGAAGACGCTCGAGAAGCATCTGCACGATCGCGTCTTTGGCCTGGCGGTAGCGCTTGGTGCCGATCGCGAGCGTGATCAGCGGTTGCGCAAACCCGGCCTGCGCGTCGAGTGCTGCCGAGACCTCTTTCTCGATCGCGGCGAAGAGCCGTTCAGCGGTCGGGCCGTGCAGGATCGCGTCGAGCAGCACATCGGCGGAGAACAGGTCGTTGGCCAAGATGCGCGCGTAGTCGCGGGTGACGTTGTCGCGCTGCGCGTGCAGGACGCCGTGCACCGGGATGAAGCCGAAGAGCTTCCTCGGCTCGCGCGGAATGAAGATCAGGTTGAGGGCCAGCCAGTCGCTGGCAAAACCGGTGACGAAGCCGAACCCGGGCATGATCCACGGGTTGTGGAACAGGCCCCAGGCGACCATCTGCACCAGGCCGATCGCGAAGCCGAAGTAGATTCCGCTGCGGCGGATGAACTTCATCGCCGCCCCACCCATGCCCTTCATCAACTCGTTGAGCTGGGCCTTGTTGTTCACCAGGGTGGTGATGGCGAGATATTGCAAATCGACGAACCGCGGCAAATCGGACTTCATTTCCGAAAGCAAGTTGTCGACGACTCCAGGGGCGGCAGCGTGCACGCGCGACAGCACAGCCTTACGACCGGCTTCCGGGATCGAGTCCCACAGCCCGGGGCGCACCTGCTCGGCGAGGTCGCGAGCCATTTCGTCGACGGTTCGGGTGAGCGGCTCGCGAAGGTCCTCGACGGCCTGCCTGGCGTCGATCTTGTCCAGGATCTCCTCAGGTCGCAGCAGCTTGTCGGTGAGCATTTGGATGGTCATCGCCGCGGTCTTGCCGGCGCGGCGCGGTACCACGCCCTGCCAACCGAACGGCCCGATGCCGACGAACTCGATCGGCCGGTAAAGCATCTGCAGCGCAACGAGTTTCGTAGTATAGCCGACAAACGCCGCAATCAGCGGCATCGACAGATAGATGAACCAATTGAGCTTGACGTCTGAAGTGATCTGACCCCAGCTCTGTCCCCACGCGATGACCGAAGACGTCACTCCCGCTCCCGTGGGACGCTCGCCGCGGCCCACAGTTCCAGACCAAGCCCGGACAACTGCAGCGTGTATTTCTCGATACGCGCCGGGATCGGGCCACGGCTGGCCGCCTTGATGGCCTGAAGCACCGCAGTGTCGGCGGCGAGAATCTCGTACTCGTCCTTCGTGCCGGAGTCCTCGGGGCCGGACTCGACCAGCCCGAGTGACAGGAGATGACTGACGTACATCGGGGTCAATTGCGGAAGCGCGAGGTTCGCGGTCTTGCCGATCAGAGACATGTTTTCCAGCACCACCTCGACCCCCAGCCCCGCACGGGTGCGGGCGTACACATTCAGCAACGGCGACGTGGAGCCGTCGGACAGGGCGCTGATGATGCGCGCCTCGTCGGGCACGATCTGGTCGAGAATTTTGTGGAACAGCTCCTGGCGGCTCGACGCCGTGTTCTGCCCGACCGCGCGATCGAGCAAGCCGTGCATCTTGGCATCAAGGCTCTCGGCGTCGTCATCTGAGCGCTCCTCGATCTCGGCGTCAGACTGAGGTAGCGCCGGCACCGCCGCAGTGGACACGTTCATCCCGGACCGGATGAGGCCAAAGACCTGACGCTCGCCCCAACTTGCGGCCTTGATGTATGCGCGCACGGTCTGCTCCGCAAGGTCGACGAGGCCGGTGGGATTGAACAGGGACGCCATGGCTGAACGGTAGCCAACGCGTCGCGTCGTTTTTGCGGATTTCAGCCGGGGGATCGTGGCGGCTCGTCACGACTTTGCCTACGCACCGGTACCCAAACGTGGCAAACCCGGGCACTACGCTGGCCGGGGTGACCACCTCGGTTGACGACCTGCTCGCCTCGTTGCGGGTACTCGACCTTTCTGACGACGACGGCGACGCCGTGACCCGGCTGTTGGCCGACTTGGGCGCCGATGTCCTGAAGGTGGAGCCGCCGGGCGGCAGCCCGTCGCGCACCCGCCGCCCGACGCTGGGCGGCACCGGAGTGCGCTTCGCACTGCACAACGCAAACAAGCGCAGCACGGTGCTCGACCCGTCCGACCCGCAGGACTGCGAGCGGTTGATCGAACTCGCCGGCGGCGCCGACATCGTGGTCGACAGCGGGAATCCCGGCCAGGCCGCGGCATACGGAACTTCGTGCGAAGACCTGGCGGATCGCTTTCCGCAACTGGTGGCGATGTCGGTGACCGATTTCGGTAGAACGGGGCCCCGTTCGTCGTGGCGGGCAACCGATCCGGTGCTGTATGCGCTGTCGGGGTCGTTGGCACGGTCGGGCCCCACCGCAGGGACACCGGTCTCGCCGCCGGACGGTATCGCGTCGGGCACCGCCGCCGTTCAGGCCGCATGGGCCGCGCTAGTCGCCTACTACAACCGATTGCGTTGTGGAACAGGCGATTACATTGACTTCTCCCGGTTCGAGGCTGTCGTGATGGCGCTCGATCCGGCATTCGGGGCGCACGGTCAAGCCGCCGCGGGCATCCGGCGACCGGACCGGTGGCGCGGACGCCCGAAGAACCAGGATGCTTACCCGATCTACCCGTGCCTGGACGGGTACGTCCGGTTATGCGTGATGTCGCCCCGACAGTGGCACGGGCTGCGGCGCTGGCTGGGCGAGCCCGAAGACTTCCAGGACCCCAAGTACGACGTGATCGCGGCACGGTTCGCGGCCTGGCCGCAGATCGGCGTGCTGGTCCAACAGCTTTTCGCCGGACAGACGATGAAAGCCCTGGTATCCGAGGGCCAATCGCACGGCGTGGCGATATCGGCCGTGCTTGATCCCACCCAGATCCTGGCGTCCGACCATTTTCAGGCGGTGGGCGCCGTCGCCGACGCCGAACTCGTCCCCGGCGTGCTCAGCCGCATCCCGACCGGCTATTACGCCGTCAACGGTCAGCACGTCGGCTTCCGCACCCCCGCTCCGAGCGTTGGCCACGACCAGGCTCGCTGGCTCGCCGAGCGGGCCCCGATCGCGGTCCCCGGCAGTGCCGGCCCGCGTCCGTTCGACGGGCTGCGCATCGTCGACCTCGGCATCATCGTCGCCGGGGGCGAGCTCAGCCGGCTGTTCGGCGATCTGGGTGCTGAGGTCATCAAGGTCGAAAGTGCGGCCTATCCGGACGGATTGCGGCAGGCCCGGGTCGGCGATGCCATGAGTGAGTCATTCGCCTGGACGCATCGCAATAATCTGGCGTTCGGCGTGGATCTGCGCGACGAAGCCGGCAAGCAGGTCTTCAGCCGACTGGTTGCCGACGCCGACGCGGTATTTGCCAACTTCAAGCCCGGAACGCTTACGGCCCTTGGGTTTCCGTACGAAACTCTGCGTTCGCTGAATCACCGGGTGGTGCTCGCCGAAAGCAGTGCCTTCGGCGACAACGGGCCGTGGAGCAACCGGATGGGCTACGGCCCACTGGTTCGCGCCACCGCCGGCGTCAGCAAGCTGTGGACAGATCAACACCCTCGACCGGACCAGACCGACCACTCTCGCCATCGGTTCTACGACGCGACGACGGTGTTTCCCGACCACGTGGTCGGGCGGATCACGGCGATCGGCGCGTTGGCCGCGCTGATCCATCGCGACCGAACCGGCACGGGTGCCCGCGTGCACGTCTCGCAAGCCGAGGCCGTCGTCAATCAACTCGATGCCCGCTACGTCGCCGAAGCGGCACGGACGGGCGATCGTGCCGATTTGGTCGACGACACCAGCCTTCATGAAGTTCTTCCGTGCGCAGGTGACGACGAATGGTGTGTTATCTCGATCCGCACCGATACCGACTGGCGTTCGGCCAGTGCGGTTTTCGGCCTGCCCGAGCTGGGCGACGATGCGCGGTTCGCGACCGGCGAGGCGCGAGTGGCGCACCGGAAGGATTTGCTCGAGCAGGTGTCGGCGTGGACCCGCGGTCGGACCCCGTTGCAAGTCGCGGAGGCATTGCAGGCTGCCGGCGTCCCGGCCGGTCAGATGAACCGTCCGCCCGATGTGCTCGAAGACCCGCAGCTGGTGCAGCGAAAGCTGTTCAGCGACATGCGTCATCCGCTGTTCGATCACCCGCTGCCGGCTGAGACCGGCCCGGCGCCGTTCCGGCACATCCCGCAGGCACCGCAGCGGCCGGCGCCACTGCCCGGGCAGGACACCCGCGAAATCTGCCACAAAGTCCTCGGGATGAGCAGCGAGGAAACCGAGCAACTGATCGACGCTCGAGTCCTGTTCGCATCCACCGAATCCGCCTAGCATTCGCCCGGCGCCAACCGCGGAAGGTTCCGTCATGCCCGTCAACCCCAGAACGCCGGTGCTAGTCGGCTACGGCCAGGTGAACTACCGCGAGACGGAAGAGCCGGAGAACACCCCGGAACCGATCGATCTGATGGTGTCTGCGGCCCGCGAGGCCGCCGACCCGCGGGTGCTCGAGGCCGTGGACTCGGTCCGCGTGGTCAATATGTTGTCGGTGCGCTACCGCGACCCCGGCCTGCTGCTCGGCCAACGGATCGGCGCCGACGATTTCAGCACCCGATACAGCGGCATCGGCGGCAACGTGCCACAGACGCTGGTCAACCGGGCCTGCTTAGACATCCAGGAGGGGCGCGCGAATGTCGTGCTGGTGGCCGGCGCGGAGATGTGGCGAACGCGAACGCGGTTGCGCGCCAACGGCCAACGGCTTGGCAATACCGAGCAGGACGACTCCGTGCCGATGCCCGAAGGCAGTGACGAGAATGTCCCGATGGCAGGGGCGGCCGAGGACCGCATCGGCCTGGACCGCCCGGCGTTCATCTACCCGATGTTCGAGCAGGCGCTGCGCATCAGCGCGGGGGAGCCGGTCGACGAGCACCGCAAGCGCATCGGGGGATTGTGGGCGCGCTTCAATGAAGTAGCCGTGCAGAATCCGCACGCCTGGATTCGTAAACCTGTTGCAGCAGAAGATATTTTGGCCGACGGGCCGACGAACCGGATGATCAGCTGGCCGTACACCAAGCTGATGAACTCCAACAACATGGTCGACCAGTCCGCCGCGTTGATCCTGACGTCGGTGGAGAGCGCGACTCGCTTGGGAATCCCGACCGATCGATGGGTGTACCCGTATGCAGGCACCGACGCACACGACACCTATGCCATCAGCGAGCGCGACGAATTGCACCGGTCCCCGGCCATCCGGATCGCCGGCACACGAGCGCTGGAGCTGGCCGGCCTGGGCATCGACGACATGGACTACGTCGACCTGTACTCGTGCTTTCCGTCTGCCGTGCAGGTGGCGGCCGCTGAACTCGGGCTGCCGGTCGACGATCCGGCGCGGCCGCTGACGGTGACCGGCGGGCTGACCTTCGCCGGCGGGCCGTGGAGCAATTACGTCGCTCACTCGATTGCGACGATGGCCGAACTGCTGGCGGCCAACCCCGGCAAGCGGGGCCTGATCACCGCCAACGGCGGCTACCTGACCAAGCACAGCATCGGCGTCTACGGCACCGAACCGCCGTCATCCGAGTTCCGTTGGGAAGACACGCAATCCGCGGTTGATCAACAGCCGACCCGGACGGCCGCGGTGGAGTGGGAAGGCGTGGGCACCGTCGAAGCCTGGACGACTCCGTTCGACCGGGAAGGCCGCCCGCAGAAGGCCTTCCTGTCGGTCCGCACGCCCGATGACCGTCGGACGCTGGCGTTGATCACCGATGCCGCGGCGGCCGCGGCCACCGTTAGCGATGACATCGGTGGCGCCAAGGTCACGGTTGCGGCTGACGGCACCGCCACATTGCAATGAGCTATCAGCGTTAGCTGAAAGCCACCGGGACTCGGCTCGCACGACTATTGTATTTCATTCAACTAGACGCCGTGGAGGTGCTCGCGCGTGCGGATCTTGCTGATCGGCGTCACCGGACTGCTCGGACGTGCGATGGCCAGGCAGCTGGTCGCCGCCGGGCACGCGGTCACCGGCATCGCCGCGTATCCACACCACAACCTGCATCCCGAAGTCGACTTTGTCTGCGCGTCGCTCGGCGACCCAGTGCTGGAGCGGTTGGCCGGCGCTTCCGACGTGGTGCTCCACCTCGCCCCGATCGAGACGGCGGTGCCTGGCAGCGCCGGGATCAACGGGTTGGTGCGCGTTGCACATGCGGCAGCGCGTGCGGGCGCCCGGCTGATCTACGTGTCAGTCTCAGCCGGCCAGCCGGCACTGTACGGACAGGCCGAGACTTTGGTCTCCAGCAGTTGGGCGCCGAGCCTGGTCGTGCGGATAGCACCACCGATGGGCCGCCAACTCGATTGGATGATCTGCCGCACCATCGGCAGCCTGCTGCACGGGAAGGCGTCAACCGGACAGTTGCGGCTGCTGCACTACGACGACCTGATTCGTTTCCTAGTGTTCGCGGTCGCAACCGATAGCACCGGAATGGTTGATCTGGCCAGCCCGCACACCACCGACATCGCCGCGGCACAGCAATTGCTGCGATCTGTCGGCCAACGCCCGCGGCTCGCCCGCCTGCCGAGCTGGCCCGAACTGACCCCCGACCTCGACCTTGCCGCGGCGCAAGAAGCGTGGCGGTTCGAATTCGGTTGGTCTGCAAATGATTCCGTCATCGACACCGTGCGCGGATTGGCCGGCCGCAGGCTCGACGCCAGGGGCGCCACGGATGTGCCCGAACATCTGCCATTACCCGTCGAGGTCGGCCTGGGAACCGAACCAATGGACGGCATCGTCTTGCGGTCGGCGTCACCGGAGGGGCTGGAGGGCGAGTTCGACGACCGCGCCGACCCGCGCTTCCCGGTGTTCAGCGCGGCACCACTGGCCGAGACGCTGCCCGGGCCGTTGACGCCGATGACGCTCGACGTCCAGCTCGGTGGGTTGCGTGCCGCAGCGCGGGCGATGGGGCCGGTGATGGCGGGCGGCGACGTGGTTGCCGAGGAATGGGGGAGTAGGGCGATCGCTGTGTTCGGTCACCGTCCCTACGTTGGCGTTTCGGCGAGCGTCATCGCCGCGGAGCAGTTACCCGGCTGGGATGTCGATGACATCGTGCACGCGTCGTTGGGCGACTCACGTGTCGATTCGTTGTTGCCGATGGGACGTCCGCCGCTGACCGGCGGGCTGCTCGGTCCGGCCACCAAAGCGGTTGTGATCAAACGGGCTTTGGCATTGTTACGGCATCTGAAGGCCGACACCCAGGACTACGTGGCGGCCGCGGCGGCCGAACATATCGATGCAGCGCAACTGATTTCGCTGTCGGAGGCCCAACTGCAGGTGCGGGTCCGGCTGTTGCGGGACAGGATTCATCAGGGTTGGAGTATTTCCGGACGGTGGCTGATCGACAGCGCGGTCACCGCAGCGACGGTGGGGCGCAATGGGCTGCAGGCTTCCGTCTCCGGAATAGGCGCGTTGCTGCAAAGCGATGCCATTGCGGCTCAGACCTCGACATTGGCGGCGCTGATTCGCGGCGATGAGAAACTGTGCGCGCTGGCCCTGGAACGAGACCTCGACGGCGTCAGCGCGGAGTCGCCCACCATCGGTGCGGCGTTCGCCTCCGCGGTCAGCCGGATCGGGCACCGCGGTCCGGGTGAGGTAGAGCTGGCCAACCTGATGTTCGGAGACGATCCGGCGATGCTGGTCGCAGCCGCCGGGCGTGCCGCGACCGACCTTCCTCAGCCGACGTCATCGGCGGGGCCGGAAGCGAAGCTGTCCGAACGGATGGCGGCCAGCGCCCGGGCTTCGCGAGAACTGGCTTACGACACGACTATCCGCTTCACCCATGAACTACGAATGACTTTGCGAGAGCTGGGTTCTCGTTACGTTGCTGCAGAACTCATCGACGTCGCGGGCGAGCTGTTCTACCTCACCTGCGATGAAGCGGTCACGATTCCCTTCGACGCACGGCTACGCATCAAACGTCGGCGCGCCGAGCGGGAACGCTTTCAAGGGCAACGCTTGCCCGATGTCATCACGATCAGCTGATCTGGTCTCCCAGCGACGCCTGCGGATCGATCAATTTATTCAGGTCGACGACGGTCTTTTTACCGATCAGGGTCTTGATGTCGTCGAGCACATCCCAGATGTTGACGTTCATTCCCGCCAGTACGTGGTTGTCGGCGTCGAGCCAGAAGGCTACGAATTCCAGGCTGTCGACGTCACCCCGAAACACGACCCGGTCGGAGTTCGGCGCGTGGCCGGCATATTCCATACCCAGGTCGTATTGGTCGCTGAAGAAGTACGGCAGCTCGGCGTACTTCGCAGGCTCACCGAGCATGCCGGCCACCGCCACGGCGGGCTGCTTGAGCGCGTTGGCCCAGTGTTCGGTCCGGATCCTTTCAGCGAACAGTGGATGCTCGGCCGCGGCGATGTCGCCTACTGCGTAGATGTCGGGGTCGCTGGTGCGCAGCGAGGCGTCAACGAGCACCCCGCCATCGCCTGTCGACAGGCCGGCGTCGTCGGCCAGTTCGATGTTGGGCTGCGCCCCGACGGCGATCAGCACACGGTCGGCGGTGACCGTCGATCCGTCGCCCAATCGCAGACCGGTGGCCTTGCCGTCGTCAGTGGTGATCTCCTTGACTTCGGTCTCCAGGCGCAGATCGACACCGTGGTCACGATGCAGCTTGGCGAACACACCGCCGACTTGCTCGCCGACGGCACCGATCAGCGGCGCCTTGGCGGTCTCGACGACTGTGACGTCGACACCGCGTTGGCGGGCACTTGCCGCGACCTCCAGCCCGATCCACCCGGCCCCGACGATTGCCAGCGAAGTGCCGTCTTTGAGCGCCGTATCGAGGTTTTCCGCGTCGCCGAATTTCCGCAGGTGATGGACGCCGGTGGAATCGGCACCCGGAATCGACAACCACCTCGCCCGTGAGCCGGTAGCCAGCAGAAGCTTGTCGTATCGAACATTGTTGCCGTCAGCCAGGGCGACAGTGTGAGCCGTGCGGTCTATCGCGACCGCCTCGGTACCGACCCGTAGATCGATCTTGTTGTCCCGGTACCACTCTGAGTCGTGCACGGTGAAGTCGCTGAGCGATTTCTTGCCCGCGAGGAATTCTTTGGACAGCGGAGGCCGCTCGTAAGGTAAGTATTCCTCGTCCGCGAGCAGCACGACTTTTCCGTCGAAGCCTTTCTCGCGCAATGCTTCGGCCGCCTTGGCTCCGCCCAGTCCGCCGCCGACGATGACGAAGGTTTTCGAGTTGACCACGATCGCTCCTATCTGTTCGCTACCTGCTGGCGCACGTCGTCGTCAAGCGATACCCGCACCAGCGCCGCGGCCAGTCGCGCGTTCGCCTTCGGGGCCAGGCCGCCGAGCTCTTCGGGGTCGGTTGGCAATCCGAGCGCCTTGGCGGTCCGCATGGCGCGTTCGTCGAAGTACGGTCGTACCCACGGCCAGACATCTTGGACTTCGCGCAAGAATATGTCGGCTCCAGTGTCACCAATTCCCTTGAAATTCTTCAGCATTCGCTTAACAGCGTCGACATCGTCAGCTCCACGCCGAGGAATTTCCCGTAGGTCACCGGAATATTCATCGACGACCCGCTGAGCCATGTCGGTGAGCCGCGTCGCCGAACTCTCGTCGTAGCGGACGTAGTGCGCGCGGCCGAACGCGTCGATCATGGTGCTCCGGTCGGCGCCCAACACGGCCTTCGGCGTCTTGAGTCCGTCGCTGAACAGCTCACGCCCCGCCCGCATCGCGATCGTCGCGTCAATCGGCTTACTGGCCAGCATGCAGAGCACCAGCAGCTGAAACAGCGGCATCGGCTCATCCCTTATCCGGACACCGGCTTCGGCGGCATACGTCGTCCCGGCGACCTGCAGAAGTCGTCGAACCACCTGCCTGTGCTGGCTCATCATCCAGGGCTTACCCGTAGACGAGGTTCGCAAACGTCGTGCTACTTGCGCGGAAGACTCCGCGCATGGTCGACGCCGCGTGTCACCCAGTCCGTCAGTTGCCGTTTGGTCTTGACGCCGTCGGCATCGACACGGATCCACCCACGGACTTCGCGGCCGGCCATCACCATCGGGTTGACATGGGCTCGGCCCAGGAGTTTTTCGGTGTCGTCCGGCGGCACCCGAACCATCAGACCGCCCTGTCCGCTGACGGCCACGGACATGTTGCCGTTGATCAGGAACGCCAAGCCGCCGAACATCCGTTTCTCATCGACGCCGCGCAGCGGGCCAAGCAGCTCGCGAATGCGATCGGCAAGGTCGGTGTCGTAGGCCATGGAGAGTGCGCTTCAGTCCAGGTCGACCCGGATTGTCAGCAAGTCGCTGCCCATCAACCGCACCAGAGCACTGTTGATCCCGGGCAGACTGCGCAACCGCTCGTTGACGTCATCGCCCGGCAGTAGGTGAGCGGTTCCGCTGCGCCACTTGCCGCGGATACGCACGCGCACTGCCGGATTGGCCTTGATGTTGAGCACATAGTGCGAATGTTCGCCATGCTCCGAGACCATCCAGAATTGGTTGCCGATCACCCGGCCACCGATCGCGGTGCGTCGCGGTTCCCCCGACTTTCGCCCGGTGGTCTCCAGCATGGTCATCGGTGACCGCCGACCGACTGGATTGACCACCAGGCGTTGAGCCGTGTGAACGATGCGCCGTTTGAGCTGTTGCAGGTCGGTCATGACCGCAGGCTATCCGATATCAGGCAGCAGCGGTCACCGCTTGCGACGCCGGCTCCAGTGCCTGGGCGACGATTTCGGCGACGTCGGTCATCGGTTTGACTTCCAACGCCTCGAGCACCTCGGCGGGCACATCGTCCAGGTCGGG
The DNA here is from genome assembly GCA_963815995.1 of uncultured Actinomycetota bacterium. Taxonomy (GTDB): domain Bacteria; phylum Actinomycetota; class Actinomycetes; order Mycobacteriales; family Mycobacteriaceae; genus Mycobacterium. The sequence goes on along the minus strand of CAWFIR010000010.1, from coordinate 1,377,311 downwards.
TTCGTTCCGCTGCGGGATGAAGACGGTCGAGAGCCCGGCCCGCTGCGCGGCCAGCAGCTTCTGCTTGACGCCGCCGATCGGGAGCACCCGGCCGTTCAGCGTCACCTCGCCGGTCATGCCGACATCGGCACGGACCTGGCGTCCGGTGGCCATCGACACCAGCGCGGTCACCATCGTGACGCCGGCTGACGGGCCATCCTTCGGGACGGCGCCGGCGGGCACGTGCACGTGGATGCGCCGGTTCAGCGTGGCGGGGTCGACGCCCAATTCCGCTGCGTGCGAACGCACATACGACAGGGCGATCTGCGCGGACTCCTTCATCACGTCGCCCAGCTGACCGGTCAGCTGCAGACCCGGTTCGCCGTCGTTGGCGCCGGCTTCGATGTAGAGCACGTCACCGCCCAGCCCGGTCACCGCCAGGCCGGTGGCCACCCCCGGCACCGCTGTCCGTTCGGCCGACTCGGGGGTGAAGCGCGGGCGGCCAAGGTAATCCACCAGATCCGGCTCGTCGATCGTCACCGGATCCTCAGCGATCTTCGTGGTCACCTTGCGCAGCGCCTTGGCCAGCAGCCGTTCGAACTGCCGCATGCCCGGCTCGCGGGTGTAGTCGGCAGCGATCTTGCGCAGCGCGGCCTCGGTCACAGCGACTTCGTCGTCGGTCAGGCCGGCACGTTCGCGCTGCCGCGGCAACAGGAAGTCCCGCGCGATGGCAACCTTGTCGTCCTCGGTGTACCCGTCGATCTGCACGAGCTCCATCCGGTCCAGCAGCGCCGAGGGAATGTTCTCGATCACGTTCGCGGTCGCCAGGAACACCACGTCGGACAGGTCCAGATCCAGGTCCAGGTAGTGGTCCCGGAAGGTGTGGTTCTGCGCGGGGTCGAGGACCTCCAGCAGCGCCGCACCCGGGTCACCGCGGAAGTCGGAGCCGACCTTGTCGATCTCGTCAAGCAGCACAACGGGATTCATTGATTCGGCCTCGCCGATGGCACGGACGATCCGGCCCGGCAGCGCGCCGACGTAGGTGCGACGGTGGCCACGGATCTCGGCCTCGTCGCGCACACCACCGAGTGCGACGCGGACGAACTTGCGACCCAACGCCCGGGCAACGCTCTCGCCCAGGGACGTCTTACCGACACCGGGCGGACCGGCCAGCACCATCACCGCACCGGAGCCACGACCGCCGACGACCTGCAGGCCGCGCTGTGCGCGCCGGGCTCGCACCGCCAAGTACTCGACGATGCGGTCCTTGACGTCGTCCAGCCCGTGGTGATCGGCGTCGAGAATCTCGCGCGCGGCTTTGAGGTCGGTCGAGTCCTCGGTCCGGGTATTCCACGGCAGGTCGAGAACGGTGTCCAGCCAGGTGCGGATCCAGCCGCCTTCGGGGCTTTGGTCGCTGGAGCGTTCCAGCTTCCCGACCTCGCGCAGCGCGGCCTCGCGGACCTTGTCCGGCAGTTCGGCCGCCTCGACGCGGGCCCGGTAGTCGTCGGAGCCCTCGGGCTCACCCTCGCCCAGCTCTTTGCGAATCGCGTTGAGCTGTTGGCGCAGCAGGAACTCCTTCTGCTGTTTTTCCATGCCCTCGCGGACGTCCTCGGCGATCTTGTCGTTGACCTCGACTTCGGCCAGGTGGTCGCCGGTCCAGTCGATCAACGCCGTCAGCCGCTCGGCGACATCCTCGGTCTCCAGCAGCTGGCGCTTCTGCACGTCGGTCAGATATGACGCGTAACCGGCCATGTCGGCCAGGGTCGAGGGGTCGGTCAGCTTGTTGACCACGTCGACGAGCTCCCAGGCCTCGCGGCGCTGCAGCATCGCCAGCAGCAACTTCTTGTATTCGCCTGCGAGCGTGCGGGTCTCGTCACCGGGTTCGGTATCGGCGACCTCGGTCACCTCGACCCACAACGCAGCTCCCGGCCCGCTGGCGCCGGCGCCGATCTGGGCCCGCCGCTCACCACGCACGACCGCCGCGGTGCCGCCGCCGGGTATCCGGCCGACCTGCACGATCGTCGCGAGCACGCCGTAGCGACGGGTAGCGGTCCTCCAGCCGGGGCGCGATCAGCAATGTGCCGGACTCGGTGCCACGCGCAGCGTCGACGGCTGCGCGAGCGGCGTCGTCCAGGGCGATCGGCACCACCATTCCGGGCAGCACGATCGGATCGCTGACGAACAACACCGGCACTGATTTGGCTTCAGCCATCATTCCTCCAAAGTTAAGTCTGATGCGCTCAACCTGGATCGGATCCAGTTTGTTCCCGGTAAGTCAGGAGATGGTCGATTCCGCGGCGCGCTGGCGGTCATCGCCCAGATCCGTTGCCGCTGCGTACGCAAGGTTCACCGATTCTTCACCATGTAGCCGCGGAGTGTTTCCATGTTACGGCCAGGTAACGCGCGAAGCTTGTGTCATGGCCGACATATTGGTTGTCATCGGAATTGTCGGGTTCGTGGCCGTAATCGTGTCTGTGATCTTCGGCTTAGGGCGGGCGGACCGTCGCCGATTAGATTTCTCCGGCGCCGTCGATCGTCGCCGCACAGAGTTAAGCGCTTCGGCGCAACGACGGGTAGTGCGGGCGCCGTGTCCCACAACTGAAATACGCCGGTCAGGGAGCGCTAGGGGTGCGGCGTAGTGGGTGTCGTCGTAGGCGATTGCTGAGGACCCATCATTCCGCCGGGACCCCTCATCCCGTCGGGTCCCATCATTCCGCCGGATGATCCCATCATTGGGCAGGTACCGTCACGGCCACCGTCGTAACCCCGGTGCCAGCCATAGTGGCCGCCTGAGGACCAGCCCACGACGAGCCCCGAGAAGAAGATCGCCCCGACGACGAATACGATGCCGGCGACGATGACCACCCACGCCGCCACCTGGCCTAGACGGCTACGCGCGCCGTATCCGTCATCGTTCCCAGATTGCCGCGTCACGGTGCCCGGTACGGGCCCGGGTTCAGGAGTCTGCGTCATGTTCCGAACGATGCCACACACATACCCACGGGGGTAGGGACCATCGGCCCTAGCAAGGGCAGCGCGTAACTGGTCGACTTGCGTAAGGCTGTTGCATGAGGCGGCAGCCTTGTTTGGTTGTGTCGGAGGGATGCGCCGATGATGTACGACGGCGGTTGGGGCGGCGGATGGGGTTGGGGCGGTTGGCTTTTGATGTCTGCTGTGATGGTGTTGTTCTGGCTGGCCGTGATCACCGCCATTGTCGTTGCTATCCGCTACCTGGTCAGCTCGGGAGGCGCGAGGGGCGGCCCGCACCGTTACGAGCCGGCGCGCCCCGAGGACGTGTTAGCCGGACGCTTTGCACGGGGCGAGATCGATGAAGACGAATACCGACAGCGCATTACGCTGCTGCGTGAACACCGCTAATCACGATGGCTAGGTTGACGCGGCGGGCGGCGCTTGCCACGCTCGGCGGGCTTGGAGCGGGCAGCATCCTGGGTCTGCGGTTTGTCCACCGCAGCATGTTTGAACCGCCCTCGACGACGATCCGCCTCACCGACGGAGGAGGTTTTGGGGGCGCGGATCGCATGGATATGAGCCGCTACACGGAAATGTTCATGCGGCACAGCGAAATCAATCGTCTTGTAGAGGACATTCCCGGCGGCGTGCGCACCACCACCGAATCGAGTTCCGCAGACCTCACCGCCCAACTACAGGCGCATGTCTCAAGCATGTACGCCCACCTCGATCAGGGAACCGAGGTCGCCTGCATGAGTCAAAGCCTGCCGACTCTTTTCCGGCACGCCAACGGCTACCGACGCCAGCTCACGTTAACCGCTACGGGTGTGATCGCTGAGGAGACCGCCGACGATCCCGCCCTCACCGACGTCATCCGCGCACACGCGCGGGAGGTCACCGGGTTCGTCCAGGACGGGATGCCCGCAATGATGCAAGGAATGATGGGCGGCACGATGGGACCCGGCGGCATGATGGGACCCGGCGGCATGATGGGACCCGGCCACTAAGCAGCCGCCTGACCCCCGCCTCGCAGTAGCCGCCGGGCGGCCTAACGGGTCGCGCGGCCGGTCACCGTTGTCGCCCGTTGTGCCGCTCACCACTTCCGTGATGACGTGCACGAGCTCGGAGGGACACAACGTACCGCCCGGCTCCAAAGGGCCGTGGAGTCCGACGTCTTGGTGGTGGTTGCGACACGGTCACAGCCGGATACCGATCCGGCGTATCACTGACCCCAATTCCCACTGCAGTCACTATCGTCACAGGTTCGAATCCCTGCGCGTCCGCTGGGGACGACCAACGGGGAAGTCCAGGCACCCATCGGAGGTTTGACGTGTGGGTATTTGCCCGACTCGCACCGGTATCGGTGGCGTCGGTGGCCGCCATGGGACTCATCGCTCCGGTAGTCGTGGCCCCTCCTGCGGCAGCCGCGCCGTGCGCTCAATCGGCTTCCGCGGCGCCAGCGAACAGCGGTCCGGCGCTGCCGGGGGCGGCGACGCCGCCGGTGGAGCACGTGCCCACAGGGCGGATGCCCCGTGGCGCACAGAACCAGGCAGTTCCGTCCAGGCTGGGTCCGCTCCCAGCCGCGGCCTCAGACCCGACAGCAACGGGTGGCCTGAACTTCGCGCCGATGCAACAGGAAGGGGCGGTGCTGCCCGTGCCCGTGCCAGGGCTTCCCGGCGCGGCAGGCCAACAGGTGCCGAACCTCACGGGCCCCACGACTGGGGCCCCTGCTGCGGCGGTCGCGGCCCCCACGACAACGATCGTCAACTGGGTGGATGGACCCAACAGCCCGAACAACACATACGCACGCTTCGCCATCTCGGGCGCCGATCTCGGGATTATGTGGGACAACGGCCAAACCGGCGCGAACGACCAGGTGCTCATCGCATTCGGCGACACGTTCGGCGATTGCAGCGCCTCCGGCCAGCAATGGCGGAGCAACACCTTGTTTCGCAGCGCGGACCGCAATCTGTCCGACGGACTGTCGGTGCCAGATCCCGCGTTCGGCAACGTCTACGCCGGCTCGCCGGTCCTGTCCGCGACTCCACCGGGATCGAACTTCTCAAGACAGATCATCGCCAGTCTCAATCTCGCCCCAACCGAAGTAACCATCATCCCAACCGCTGGAATCTCGGTGGGGACAACGCAGTACGTCAATTTTATGTCGGTCAGGCAGTGGGGCAATCCGGGCCAATGGACCACGAACTTCTCGGCAATCGCGGTTTCCACCGACAACGGCGAAAATTGGATCGCCAGCCGTGGAACCGTCCGTCCGAGCTTCTTTTTCAGCGTACCCAGCGTCTGGTTCAACTGGGGCAACCAGAATTTTCAGCAGGGGGCGTTCGTCCGACGCGACGGTTACCTGTACTCATTCGGCACCCCGTCCGGACGCTCGGGCTCGGCATATGTGTCGCGCGTCCCCGAGAATGCTGTGCTGGACCTCAGTCAGTACGAATACTGGAGCCAACCGTGGTGGAATTTCTTCGGAACAGGATCGTGGGTCGCGAACAGTCCCTGGGCCGCCACGCCGGTCATTTCGGCTCCGGTGAGCGAGATGTCAGTTCAATACAACGATTACCTCAATAAGTACATCGTGCTCTACACCGACGGCTCGAACAGCGTCGTGATGCGGACAGCGGACAATCCACAAGGACCGTGGAGCGCAGCGCAGACCCTTGTGACGTCAACACAACTTCCTGGCGGCATTTACGCCCCCTTTATCCACCCCTGGTCGGCTGGCCACGACCTGTACTTCAACCTGTCGCTGTGGTCGACCTACAGCGTAATGTTGATGCACACTACGCTGCCCTAACTCTAGTTTCATTGGTGCCGAACATGTCTCACTCTTCCTCTGTCACTCGACCGGGGAACATCGACCGAGCAGTCAAACAGGCGTTGGCGATAGTCCTGACGACGCTCGCGCAAGCCATCGCAGGACTTTCCGCGCCGACCGCAGCGTACGCGGATCCCGTTGTGCCGCAACCAGACACCCCTTGTTCACCGAATCTCGTCAATGCGATGACCTGGCTTCCGGGGCAGCCAATCAACCTGGTGTGCCTGCAACAACCAGACCAAAGCTACCAATGGATAACCGTCGCCTCCGATTACCCGAGCAGTGACCGATGGCTGACCTACGGACCCCAACTGACACTGCACGGCGAGGGAACTCGCAACGACAACTTACGGTCGGGCGACTGGATCGCCAGCCCCCAAGATCCCGACAGCCGGTGCATCGCGGAGCAAATAGCCGTGGTCGGTGCGGGAGTCCTAAGCCCGCCCCAAGTAGCGGCCGGGGCGACAGGGCAACAGCTTTCGTTTCAGGTATTACCTAATCTCTTCTCGATAACGATGAACGGCTACTGCCTTTGGACGAGGGTGGACTCCTGATCAGGGGCTGCTTCTACAGTCAAGGGGAGTTGCGTAATCACCTTGCCACAGCATGTTTCTCGTACCAACGCGTCGTCGATGTAGGGTGCGCCGCCATCGTCGCGTAGCGTTCGCGGCAATTAAGCCGACTCGATAACGTGTGTGGTGTACGCAAGAGCTCGAGGGCTATCTTTAGCCCCCCACTGCGTCTAACGTTAGCTGCGTCGCACTGCGCTGTGACCCTTCCGTCTGCTGCGGGAACCAGCGCATAGGCCGGGCACCCCGCTGCCAGGGAGGACGTATGTCACTGACCGCAACCTCGCGCACCATTCGTGCACGTTTGCCACGACCCTTAGCCATGGCACCTGCCCGTCTCACAAGCCTCATCGCCGCAGGTGTCATTGCGGTCGGGGCGATGACCGCGGTGACGCCAGTCGCCAACGCAGGAACCCCCGAAGAAAACTGTGCCGATGTCGGCGGCAAGCTCTACACCAACGCCAACGCCACTGGACACATATTCCAGACTTGCTGCTACAAAGATGCCGAAGGCAAGAGTGGCTGCGACAACTACGAAGATGGCAGGTACACGGGCACGACTGCGTTCAAGCGGCAAGGTCCGGCACCCGGACCGAGCGGCCCCCCGGCTAACAATGCGCCTATCGAACCCCCTCGTCCGGCCGCATAGTGCGGCGATTCTGAGCGACTAACCACCTGGCCGCCAACCTCTGATTGCTTCGGTCTGGTGGGGGCCCCGCAGGGCCGAAAAGCACTGACCCATGGCGTCGTCCAGCGCCACCGCCAGGACTTGCCGTGTTTGAACGCAGTGACAACGGATCGGCGGCCATCGTTACACAGTGAGGTCGACGACCGCGAATGCCCGCGAGCGATGGGGATCCCGATGCCGGTTCGACACCCGCCTCAGTCCGGCAGGGCCACCGGCGCCAGCCGTCGCAGTTGAGTCACGTGCTTCGGCGAGAGCTCCTCGAGGCAGGTGACGCCGAGCAGTTTCATGGTGCGGGTCAGTTGGCCGGACAGAATTTCGACGGCCCGGCGGACGCCGGCTTCACCGCCGGCCATCAGCCCGTACAGATAGGCCCGGCCGACGAGGGTGCAGCGCGCACCCAGAGCGACCGCGGCGACGATGTCGGCGCCGGACATGATGCCGGTGTCGACGAGGATCTCGGTGTGGGCGGCGAGTTCACGCGCGACGACGGGCAACAGATGGAACGGCACGGGTGCCCGATCCAGTTGGCGGCCACCATGATTGGATAACACGATCCCGTCGACGCCGAGATCCACCACTGCGCGTGCGTCATCGAGGGTCTGAATGCCCTTGACGACGAGCTTGCCCGGCCACTGCGATTTGATCCATGCCAGGTCGTCGAAGGTCAAGCTCGGGTCGAACATCGTGTCCAGGTATTGGCCGACGGTGCCCGACCAGCGATCCAACGACGCGAACGACAGCGGCTCGGTGGTCATCAGGTCGAACCACCAGTGCGGTCGCTGCGCCGCATCGAAGACTGTCCTCATCGTCAACGCCGGCGGTATCGACATCCCATTGCGGACATCGCGCAGTCGCGCGCCGGCAACTGGGACGTCGACGGTGGCCAGCAGGGTGTCGAAACCGGCCTCGGCCGCCCGCCGCACCAGTGCCATCGAGCGGTCCCGATCGCGCCACATATATAACTGAAACCACTTGCGGCCCTTAGGCGCAGCGGCCGCTACGTCCTCGATCGAAGCTGTTCCCAAAGTCGACAGCGAAAACGGGATGCCCGCCGCCGCGGCGACACGGGCGCCGGCGAGCTCGCCTTCGGTATGCATCAGCCGAGTGAAGCCCGTCGGCGCTATCGCGAACGGCATCGCGACGTGCCCGCCCAGCACCTGCCAATCGGTGCGGGCAGTGCTGACGTCGCGCAGGATCGTCGGGTGAAACTCGATGTCACGAAAGGCTTGTCGCGCACGGTGCAGCGAAATCTCATCCTCGGCTGCGCCGTCGGTGTAATCGAAAGCCGCCCTTGGCGTTCGCCGTTTGGCGATCCGCCGCAGATCATGGATCGTCTGTGCATCGTCGAGCCGGCGCTGAACACGGTCGAAGCGGGGCTTGCGAAAGCGGATCAGCGGCGCGAGGTCGCGCGGCTTCGGTATCCGTCGTTTGACCACTGTGTCACGGTAGGACTTATGCAATCCACAAGCGACCCCTTTGATCTGCAGCGTTTCGTTGATGCACAGCAACGGGTGTATCCGACCGTCCTCGACGAGCTGCGCGCCGGCCGCAAGCGCAGCCACTGGATCTGGTTTGTGTTCCCGCAGATCGCCGGCCTGGGTAGCAGCGCCACCGCGGCCCGCTACGCGGTTTCCTCACTCGACGAAGCCCGCGCCTACCTCGGCCACGAGGTCCTCGGGCCGCGACTGCACGAATGCACGCGGCTGGTCAACGCCGTGCAGGACCGCTCGATCAGCGAGATCTTCGGGTCACCCGATGACATGAAGGTGCGTTCGTCGATGACGTTGTTCGTCCACGCGACCGAGGACAATGGCGATTTCGCCGAGTTGCTGGCCCGCTACTACGACGGCAACGAGGATCCGTTGACACTGGAGCGTCTGACTTAGGCCTGCCGCAGAATCCGCCAGCCATGTGGCTCGACGGAGATCGCGTCTACGACCTCTCGCGGCGGCGCCCCGCTACCGGCGACCACCTCGGCAGGGCCGGACTCCAGATGCACGCGCAGCGGGGCATCGTCGATGTTGAGCGCGACGATCAAAGCCTGCTCACCATGACGGGTCTGGTACACGTACTGCCGGTTGTCCAGCTGCAGCGCCGACGTCGATGCGGTGTGCAGCCACGGGTGGCGGCGGCGCAACCCGATCAGGTGTTGGTGCAGCGACCAGACCTCCACCCCGCGGGCGTCCAGCGGCGCTGGGGGAGAGCCGAATTCGGGACGCACCGCGTCGTCACCGCCGAACCGCTCCTCTTTGATCCCCTGGTAGCCGAGCTCGTCACCGGCGTAAATACTGGGAACGCCGCCGACGGTCATCAGGACGACCAGGGCGTGGGCCAGGTGTTCGGGGCGCTGCAGCTGGCTGGCGATACGCGTGACGTCGTGATTGCCGATGAAGGTCAGCGGCACAAAGCTTTCCAGAAACTCCGTGTGTCGCCGCAGAGCATGGTCCAGTTCGAAGAAGTTGCCGTCGTTGAGACCGCTCCAGATCGCCTTCCAGAGTTCGTACTGGGTGGCCGAGTCGAATCCCGTTTCGCGGACCACCGCAGCATAGTCACCGTGAATCAGCTCGCCGACAAACCACGCGTCCGGATGCTGCTGACGGACCATGGGCAGAACCGCAGTCCAGAACTGCTCCGGCACAGCGTAAGCCGCATCCAGCCGCCAACCGTCCGCCCCACGGCCCAACCAGTGCGCCATTACGCCGGCGGTGTACTCGACGACCTCGGGATTGTCGTGGTTCAGCGTGAGCAGACCGTCATGGCCTTCGAAGGTGTGGAACCTGCCCGGCCGCCCGCGAAACCAGGCCGCAGCCGCGTCGTCGTTCATCGCTTCGCGATAACGCGGAAAATCGACGCCGACATGGTTGAACACCCCGTCGAGTAGCACCCGCAGACCCCGCCGCCGCGCTTCAGCGATCAGGTAGTCGAAATCGTCCTCGTCACCGAGTCGCGGATCGATCCGGTAATGGTCGGTGGTGTCGTAGCCGTGGGTGCGTGAGGCGAAGATAGGCCCGAGCGCGATCCCGGACGCGCCGAGCGTGATCGCGTGATCGAACCACTCGGCGATGCGCCGGAGCCGGTGCTCATGGGGATCGGGCGGAACGCTCGCTGGAAACGCGCCGACGAACCCCAGCGGATAGACATGCCACCAGATCACATGCTCGACCCAGGCGGGAGCGGTCACCGTCGGTACCTGACCTCGTAGAGCGCTTTGATCTCCTCCTCGAGTTCGGGCGCCGGACCGTCGACAACGGCTCTGGGCGCCACTGAGCGGACCGGCAGCATGACAACCGGCAGGGCAGGCGCGCCCCAGTCGATCAGCCAGTCGGTCAGCTGAACGTTTGACGTCGCGTACACGATGCGCCCCAGTCCCGCCCACGCATGCATGGCCGCACACATCGGGCAGTGCTCACACGATGTGTACAGGGTGGCCCGAATACGTTGCACCGGAGCGAGATTCGTGATAGCCCAGCGGATCACGCCCAACTCGGCGTGCAGCGTCTGATCGTCGTCGGTGACGCGGTTGTGGTCCTCGTACAGTGTCTGCCCGTTGGCGCCGACCAGCATCGCACCGAAAGGGCCGTGTCCGGCTTTCAGTGCGATGCTGGCAAGCTCGCTGCAGCGCCGAAGATGCTGCAGATCGACGTCGCTGACGACCACAGACCCGGAGTCTACGGACTCCGAGCTACCCGGCGGTCGCCAACGTTTGAGCAGTGGTGATCGCCTGTGCGACCCCGGTGACGATCGCGGCGACCTTCAATGCCTCCAAGATCGCTTCGCGGTCCACGCCGGCCTCTCGCAAGGTGTGCTCGTGGGCCGTCACGCAGTGCGAACACCCGTTGATCGAGGACACCGCGAACGACCACAGCTCGAAGTTCGCTTTGTCCACGCCCGGATTGGCGATGACGTTCATCCGCAGACCGGGACGAAGGTCGTCGTACTTGCCGTCCAGGAAGCCGCGGCCACGGTAGAACACGTTGTTCATTCCCATGATCGACGCGGCGCCCAACGCCGCCTGGTAGGCCTCGGACGACAGGATGTCGGCTGCTTCGGCGCCAATTTCGGCCAGCACCTGGGTGTTCCGCGTCGCGGCGGCACTGGCCAGCAACGTGCCCCACAGCTGCTCTTCGTTCAACACCGTGCTGCGACTGATCGAACCCAGATTGAGCTTGAGGTCCTTGGCGTAGTCGGGCAGTGCGTCTTTCAGGTTGTCGACACTCATCAGATCCTCCGATCAGGCCGATGCCTTGAGCAGTTCGCCGGCGTCCAGCGTGGGGTCACCCTTACGCCAGTTGCACGCGCACAACTCGTCGGACTGCAGGGCGTCGAGCACGCGCAGCACCTCGTCGACATTGCGACCCACCGAACCGGCTGTCACCGAGACGAATTGGATTTCGTTGTTGGGGTCGACGATGAACGTCACGCGGTCGGCCACACCCTCGTTGTTGAGCGCCCCGGTGGCTTCGACCAGTTCGCGCTTAAGGTCCGAAAGCATCGGGAACGGCAGCTTCTTCAGGTCGTCATGCTGTGCGCGCCACTGAAAATGCACGAACTCGTTGTCGACCGAGACGCCGAGCACCTGGGTGTCGCGGTCGATGAATTCGTCATTCAGCTTGCCGAAGGCGGCGATTTCGGTCGGGCACACGAAGGTGAAGTCCTTCGGCCAGAAAAAGACCACCCGCCACTTGCCTTCGAAGTCGCCGCTGGAGATCGTGGTGAAGTAATCCTCGGGCTGTTGTGCGTCGACCTTCGAGAGGTCGCCACCGATCAACGCCGTCAGCCGGTAGGCCGGGAACTGGTCGCCAATGGTCAGCAGTGCCATGTCGCTCCTCCACTCAAATTGGATTTAGTCAAGAATCTCGCTGCCACCATCCTGCCGGAACCACACTTTAAATGAAAGGTGATCTTTCCCACTACACTGATCGGTATGACCGATAAGAGTTATCAGCCGACGATCGCCGGACTCCGGGCCTTCGTCGCCGTCGCCGAGAAGCAGCACTTCGGCAGTGCTGCAACAACTCTCGGGGTCAGCCAGTCGACGCTCTCGCAATCGCTGTCGGCACTGGAGACCGGTCTCGGGGTGCAGCTGGTTGAGCGGTCGACACGCAGAGTTTTCCTGACGACGGAGGGGAGGGCGCTGCTGCCGCAGGCGCAAGCGGTGATCGAGGCAGCGACGGCGTTCACCGCCGCGGCCGCCGGGTCCTCAGACCCGCTGCTCGGCACCATCCGGCTGGGCCTAATCCCGACAGTGGCGCCCTACATTCTGCCCACGCTGCTGGCCGGGTTGGCCGATCGGCTGCCCCGGCTGGCCTTGCGGGTGATCGAAGATCAGACCGAACGGCTATTGACCGGGCTGCGCGAAGGTTCGGTGGACGCGGCGCTGATCGCGCTGCCGGCCGAAGCCAGCGGCATCATCGAAATCCCGATCTACCAGGAAGATTTCGTACTCGCTCTGCCGCCGGGGCATCCGCTGGCCGGCAAGCGACGAGTGTCGCCGACCGCGCTGGCCGAGCTGCCGCTGTTACTTCTCGACGAGGGCCACTGCCTGCGCGACCAGGCTCTAGACGTCTGCCGCACGGCGGGTGTGCGTGCCGAACTCGCCAACACCCGAGCCGCGTCGCTGGCCACCGCGGTGCAGTGCGTGACCGGCGGGCTGGGCGTGACGTTGATCCCGCAGACCGCGGTGCCGGTGGAAACTGCGCGTAGCCGCCTCGAACTGGCCTACTTTGCCGCGCCTTGTCCCGGACGGCGCATCGGGTTGGTGTTCCGGTCGTCCAGCGGCCGTGAAGGGCCGTATCGGCAACTGGCCGAGTTGATCGGCGAACTACTCGCGGACGACCAGCAAGTACGCCCGGCGCGGTAGCGACGGCCACCCCACCACGCCGCCCGTAGTGAACGTGTTCTAGTTTCGGCTGATGCTGGACTTCACGCTGGAGAACATCAGCTCCGAGGAGGTCGAACGGCTGCGGGCGGTCTATGGACCGTTGGCTGAGTCCGTCCGGGCGTTGATCGACGCAACGGTCAGAACGGAGATGGACGCCGATACGGTCGCGGCGGCCAAAGCCGAGATCGACTCGGCCACGGCACGTTTGCGCCAAAAGCAGACCGATGGCAGCTTCGGCGTGCGCTATCTCGCCAGCGGCGAGCGGATGGCGTGGGGAAACGCCGTTATCGGGCTGCGCAATCCGATCGCGCCACCGGTGGAGATTCGTCACGACGCCACCGGCAAATCCGTGTGCGACTTTCACCTGGGCGCCGCCTACGAGGGACCGCCCGGCCACGTTCATGGCGGTGTGGCCGCACTCGTGCTCGATCACCTGCTGGGGGAGGCGGCCAGCGATGGCATCAATCCACGCCTGACCGGGACGATCAGCTTCCGCTATGTGCGGGCCACCCGACTGGGCCGGCTGCACGCCGAGGCCACGATCACCCACACGGATGGCGTGAAGACCTACGCCGTCGGCCACCTCGCCGACGACGAGGGAATCACCGTCGAGGCCGAAGGTGTGTTCATCCAACCGCGCTGGGCGCGCGACCGGGAATAGGTTTCGGTTATGGAAAAAGTAGTCGCGGTACTCATGGCCGCCGATCGTGACGAGGACTGGTGTCGACGGCAACGCGGATCCGTCGCGGAGGCGATCCTTGCGCTCGGCGTTGCCGGGCTGACCGTCAACGTCCGCGATGCGGCCGTGACTCATTCGCTGATGACATTGACCACGCTCGACCCACCCGGGGCCGCCGTGGTGAGCATATGGACGCAACAGTGCTACGGCGAGCAGACCGCCGCGGCGCTGCAACTGCTGGAGGATGAGTGCGATCAACTCGCGGCCTATCTGGTCACCGAGTCGATCCCATTGCAGGCACCCCTCGAACTAGGCAGCCGTACAACAGGTTTGGCTAACATCGCGTTGCTGCGCCGACCGGCCGAGCTGGACCAGGCGAGTTGGCTGCAGCGCTGGCAGCATGACCACACGCCGGTGGCGATCGAGACTCAGTCCACCTTCGGTTACACGCAGAACGCCGTGGTGCGTGCGCTGACTGCGAATGCGCCGCCGCTGGCGGGCATCGTCGAAGAGCTGTTCCCGGCCGAGGCGATCACCGATCTGAAGGCCTTCTTCGGCGCGGCCGACGACGCCGACCTGCAGCACCGATTGTCCCGAATGGTGGCCAGCACAACGGCATTCGGGGCCAACGAGAACATCGACACCGTGCCGACCAGTCGCTATGTGCTGAAAACACCCTTCCACAGCTGAGGAGACACCCGTGATACTGCAGGTCGATGATCAGAACCGGGTACGCACGCTCACCTTGAACCGGCCTGATGCGCTCAACGCGTTCAACGAGGCGCTCTACGAAGCCACGGCCGACGCATTGCGGGTGGCCGCCGAAGACCCCGACGTCGCCGTCGTGCTGTTAACAGGTGCCGGACGCGCGTTCAGCGCCGGCAATGATCTCAAGGAGATGCAGGCGCGCATCACCGACCCCGAAATGGCCAATCAGGGATCGCATTTCACCACGATGATCGACGCCCTGACCAGGTTCCCCAAACCGTTGATCTGCGCCGTGAACGGTGTCGGCGTCGGCATCGGCACCACCATCCTGGGTTACGCGGACCTGGTGTTCATGTCGGCGACGGCGCGGCTGAAATGCCCGTTCACCAGCTTGGGGGTCGCGCCGGAGGCAGCATCGTCGTATCTGCTGCCGCAGTTGATCGGCCGCCAGAACGCCGCCTGGCTGCTGTTGTCCTCGGAATGGGTGGGCGCGCACGAGGCGCTGGCGATGGGCATGGTCTGGAAGGTGTGCGAACCCGAGGACCTGCTCGCCGAGGCCCGTAGGCACGCCGAAATCCTGGCCTCCCGGCCGATTCCGAGCCTGATCGCGGTCAAGCAATCCATCGTCGAGCCCACGCGGCCCCACATCGCTGCGGCGACCGAACGCGAAAATGCGCATTTCGCAGAGCTATTGGGCGGACAGGCCAATGCGGCGGCCCTGGCGGATTTCACCGCCAGGCGGGGCAATTGATTATCAGGAACCGGTGGGCTGCAACTGCGCGGCGGCCTCGATGATGGCGCGGACGGTGCGCCGGCAACGTCCACAGTCCAGACCCGCGCCACATCTCGTGGCGACCTCTTTGGAAGTCGATGCCCCGTCGGCGACCGCCTCCGATACGGTCTGGCTGGTGACGCCTTCGCACAGGCACACGTACATCAGCGCACCTCCGACATCCGAGACTCCGACAAACGAACAGCCGACATGTTAGTGGAGTCTAACCTAACCTGCTTCGTGAAGGCTAACCTAACTTTCCGGCGGTGTCAGCTCGATGTGCCGCTTTTGTGTATGCGGGGTTGCAGCAGCGGTGGGCACCGAGTCATCGGAGGGCGTTTACCGCCGCGCCGATCCGTTCTCGGGCAATTTATCTACCGACAAACGTCGAATAGGAAGCTGATTTACTCAGCAAAGGATTGCTTTACTTAGGGAACGCTGACCTGAGTGAGTATTACCTTCGGTGACAAGGGTTTTGGCCTGCGGTAACGTGGCCACGACACGTGCTGCGGCGACCTAGACGAGGAGTGACGGTGGAAGGCGATCCCGACGTTTTGCGCTTGCTGAATGAGCAATTGACCAGTGAGCTGACCGCGATTAATCAATATTTTCTGCATTCCAAGATGCAGGAAAATTGGGGTTTCACCGAGCTGGCCGGCCACACCCGCGCGGAATCGTTCGATGAGATGCGGCATGCCGAGGCGATCACCGACCGCATCCTGCTGCTGGACGGGCTCCCGAACTACCAGCGGCTTTTCTCGTTGCGAATCGGTCAGACGCTGCGTGAGCAGTTCGAAGCCGACCTGGCGATCGAATACGAGGTGCTGAACCGTCTCAAGCCCGGCGTCATCATGTGCCGCGAGAAGCAGGACTCGACCAGCGCCGCCCTGCTGGAAGGCATCATCGCCGACGAGGAAAACCACGTCGACTACCTGGAGACACAGCTGCAGCTGATGGACAAGCTCGGTGAAGAGCTGTACTCGGCTCAGTGTGTATCGCGTCCGCCGACGACGGGTCAAGCCGGCGACTGAGCGGGTATAGGCGCTCTTTATGACAAGAGCGCAGACCGCGGCAGACCCCGACACCAGCGGCGCACTGGCTGGCGGGACCTGTCGGCCTCGCCAGCCAGATAGTTACCTCATCACCCGCGCGTAGTACCGAGCGCTTCGGCGAATATCTCGATCAAGGCAGTACAGCGCCGAGTTCAGAAGGCCGTGGCGGAACCCACCAAGCCGTCAATGACCGGGTCGAGCAGGGCACCAAGGCCAAGGGGCGCCAACAGGTCCGCGTCAAGGCCGGAGGCCAGATTGCCAAGCACGTCATCCGGTAAGCCCAAGGCGTTAAACGCGCTGGGGTCGAGTGCCCCGACCAAATCGCTGACCGGATCCGCATCGAGCACACTTGCGGCGGCGGAGGGCAGCGAACTCACATAGCTGTCAACACTCGGGTCGAGAGCGTCGCCAAGGCCGCTGGGCCCCAACAGGTAGGTGTCGGTGTAGTAGGCGAAAAGGCCAAGCGCGTCCGTCGGTGCGCCCGCGGCGGTAAACGAGTTCGGGTCGAATGCCGCGATCAAGTCGCTGAGCGGATCCGCGTCAGTCGCGGGTCCGGGTCCCACCGCGATCGTACCCACCAACTGGTCAATGGTCGGGTCGAGCGCGTCACCAAGGCCGCTGGGCCCCAACAGGTAGGTGTCGGTGTAGTAGGCGAAAAGGCCAAGCGCGTCTGTCGGTGCGCCCGCGGCGCTAAACGAGTTCGGGTCAAATGCCCCGACCAAGTCGCTGACCGGGTCCGCATCGATGACATCGGCGCGGGCCGCGGGTGCGTTGCCCATGCTGATCGACGCGGCAATGAGGGCGGCGCCGGCGGCCGTGCCACAACTTAACGCTATCCGGCGGCCGCGCGGCGTTCGGATACGAGTGTTGCGACCCATGTGCGAGTCTCCAATCCGGGTATGTGTCGATATGGATGTGCACGGGGTTACAACCCCATCGCCGGCGTCTCGCACATGATTTTTAGTGCCCAACCCCCGACGGGTAGCCGACCGCCCGAGCATATCTCAGAGGACGTTGGGAATGTATACAAATTCTAAGCGCAGCTGAGTTTCTATTAGTCGACGCTTAGGCTTCATCCAGGAAAAGTTTGGGTGGGGTCGCCTATCAACGATGAAGGGCGCCAACGCGGCTCGTCGCCAAACATCCCGGGGCCACGTTGCCACACAGGCAGTTTCGGTCTCGAAGAATCCTCTGGACCCGCAATTAACGATGCGATGTGCAGAGCTCCGTCCAGCCCATGAGGGCGGATTTTCCGTACATGTCTAATGATTGAATAGCATTCGACATGTATCTGAATATAAGGTTTCGAGAATTGGGCGCCGTTCGTAGATAAACATTTCGGGATGATCCTAATGCTGCAGCCGACGAGCGCCTCGAGGCGTTTCGGGGTTTCGGGATACGACAGCCGGAGGCGTACCATCTCGCCATGAGTCGAATCGGAACATTCGCTGATGACGACCTCGCAGGCTGGGTCCTGAAATCTCCCGACTTGGGCAGCGCGATCGGCGCGTTCGCCAACGCGGTCTACAGCAAGAACCGGTTGCCGATGCGGACCCGCGAGCTCGCGCGGACCGTCATCGCCCACGACAACGAATGCGAAGTGTGCGTCAACACCCGCGACGCGGACGGACCCGCTGCCGGTGTCGATGAAGAGCTGTACGAGCATGCGCGCGAGTGGCGAACCTGGCCCGGATACAGCGACCAGGAGCGGCTGGCCGCCGAGTTCGCTTACCGATTCGCCACCGAGCACACGAAACTGCGCGATGACGAAGACTTCTGGGCCCGCTGTGGCGAACACTTTTCCGAAGAGTTACTCGCCGACCTGGCACTGTCGTGCGCGCTGTGGATTGGGATGGGACGCGTGCTGCGGACCCTGGATATCGGCCAGTCCTGCCAGCTCACCTTGCCAAGCCGGGTATGACAGAGCAAGCCCGGTAGCCCTGGCCAACTCCCGCTCCCCGGGACATGACGACCACACCGCTCGCCGCCGCGGCCATCGCCCAACTCGAGGGCGAAGGGGTCGACGCGGTGATCGGCACGGTCGTCAATCCGGCCGGCCTCACTCAGGCCAAGACCGTGCCGATCCGCCGGACCAACGCCTTCGCCGATCCGGGCCTGGGTGCCAGTCGGGTGTGGCACGGCTTCGCCATCGACCAGACCGGCATCGCCTTCACTGAACACATCGGGGTGGTGGGTGATGAGCGCATCCGAATTGACTTGTCCGCCTTACGGATTCTCGGCGAAGGGCTGGCCTGGGCGCCCGGCTCATTCTTCGAGCAGGACGGTGCACCGGTTCCGGCCTGCAGCCGCGGAACCCTGGTTCGGGTCGAGGCAGCTCTCGCCGAAGCTGGAATCGAGGCTCTGGTCGGCCACGAGATCGAGTTCCTGCTCGTTCAGCCGGACGGCCACCGGCTGCCGTCGACCGAATGGGCGCAGTACGGACTGGCCGGTGTACTCGAACACGAAGCGTTCGTTCGCGACGTCATCGCGGCGACGTCGGTATCCGGTGTCGCGATCGAGCAGTTCCACCCCGAGTACGGGGCCAATCAATTCGAGATTTCGCTGTCACCGCAATCACCGGTCGCCGCGGCCGACCAGCTGGTGCTGACCCGAATCATCATCGGCCGCATCGCCCGTCGCTACGGCTTACGAGTCAGTCTGTCACCAGCGCCATTCGTCGGCAGTGCCGGATGTGGTGCCCACCAACACTTCTCACTGACCAACTCAACGGGCCCGCTGTTCTCCGAAGGAGCGGGTACTGACGGTATGACGAGCAAAGGTGAGAGCGCGGTCGCGGGAATACTGCATGGGCTGCCCGAGGCGCAGGGGATGCTGTGCGGGTCGATCGTGTCCGGGTTGCGACTGCAACCAGGAAATTGGGCCGGCGCCTACGTCTGCTGGGGCACCGAGAATCGGGAAGCGGCCCTGCGCTTCGTGGTCGGCGGGCCCGGCAACCCGTACGGCGGCAACCTCGAGGTCAAGGTCGTCGATCCGTCGGCCAACCCGTACTTCGCGACAGCCACCATCCTGGGTTTGGCGCTGGACGGCATCACGCAGAAAGCCGTGTTGCCCGCCGAGACGAAGGTCGACCCCGCAGCACTGAGCGACGCGGAGCGCAATCGCGCCGGCATTACCCGACTGTCTACCTCGCAGGCGCACACCATTGCGGCACTGGATAATTCGCAACTACTGCGCAGCATTCTCGGTGATCCTGCCGTCGACGTCGTGGTCGCAGTCCGGCGGTTCGAGCACGAGCATTACGCCCACCTCAACCGCGAACAATTGGCCGACAAGTTCCGGATGGCCTGGAGCGTGTGACGATGTCGGCTCTGGCCGAGCATATCGCCGGCGTGCCGTTGATCGACCAGCACGCGCACGGCTGCTGGCTGTCAGCGGGGGACCGGTCACGGTTTGAGAATGCGCTCAACGAGGCCAACGTCGCGCCGCTCGCCGACTTCGACTCGGGATTCGACACACAATTGGGCTTCGCCGTCCGTGCTCACTGCGCTCCGTTGCTGGGTCTGGCTCAACACGCTGAGCCGGAGGACTACTGGGAACGCCGCAGTCAGCACACCGAAGCCGGGCTGGCGCGGATCTTTCTGCGCGCAGCCGGCGTCAGCGACTGGTTGATCGACACCGGGTACGCCGAGGGCGTCGCTGACGTGGCACATATCGCCGAGGTGTCCGCGAACCGCACGCATGAGGTGGTTCGCCTCGAACAGGTGGCCGAACAAGCCGCGGATTCCCCAGGTGACTACGCATCGGCATTCGAACAAATCCTGAGACGACGCACTCAGACGGCTGTGGGAACCAAATCCGTCCTGGCCTACCGCGACGGTTTCGACGGCGACCTGACCGAGCCGTCGGCGGCCGAGGTCGCGTCAGCGGCGGCCCGATGGCGCGACGACGGCGGTCGTCGAGTCACCGATCGAGTACTGCTGCGATTCGGTCTGCATCAGGCGCTGCGAGTGGGCAAGCCATTGCAATTCCACGTGGGTTTCGGCGACCGGGATTGCGACCTGCACAAGGCCAACCCGCTGCTATTGCTCGACTTTCTACGCCAGTCCGGCGATACCCCGATCGTGCTGCTGCACTGTTACCCCTACGAGCGCGAAGCCGGCTATCTGGCCCAAGCGTTCAACAACGTCTACCTCGACGGCGGGCTGAGCACCAACCACCTCGGCGCGCGGTCGCCGGCATTCATCGCCCGGCTGCTGGAGTTGGCGCCGTTCCGCAAGATCATCTACTCGTCCGACGGATTCGGCCCAGCGGAGTTGCATTACCTCGGCACCAGGTTATGGCGCAACGGGATTCAGCGAGTGCTGGGCAGATTCGTGGCTGACGGCGACTGGAGTGCGAGCGACGCCATGCGCGTCGTCGACCTCATCGCCCGCCGCACCGCCGCCCGTATCTATCGGTTGGGTGATTCCTGAATCAGGCGTAAACGCCACCCAACGCGGGTACTAGAGCGAGTATGGCGGTTCTGGGCGACCTCAAGGATTGGGTGCGGGAGCAAGTCGCATCGCGGGTCCCAAAAGCTGATCTAGACCAACGGGACCCTGATTACATCCGTGACCAACTGCCCAGAACATGGCTACTGGCGTCGTTGTATTTCCGGGCCGACGTCCAGTACCTGGACCGGATTCCCGCCGAGGGGCCGGTGTTGCTCGTCGGCAACCACAGCGGGGGCAATGTCCCGCCCGACACCTTCGTTTTCACGCTGGCTTTCTGCTCCTACTTCGGCGTGGAGCGGCCGTTCTATCAGCTGGCGCACAACCTCGTCGTCTCGGCGCCACCGCTGGGATGGCTGCGCAAATTCGGCACCGTCGCCGCCAACCCCGACAACGCGCGATTGGCGTTGGAGTCCGGAGCCGCGTTGCTCGTCTACCCCGGCGGGGATTACGAGGTCTTCCGGCCGTCCTGGGAACGACACAAGGTCGATTTCGACGGCCGGATGGGATACGTGAAGCTGGCGCGCGAAGCCGGCGTGTCCATTGTGCCGGTGGCCAGTGTCGGCGGGCAGGAAGCCGCATTGTTCCTGTCCCGCGGACAGTGGTTGGCCAAGTTGCTGATGGCCGATAAACTGTTGCGGCTCAAGAGTATTCCGATCTCTTTCGCGCTGCCGTGGGGCCTGAACATCAGTGACTTGGCCGGCCACATCCCGCTGCCCACCAAGATCGCCATCGAGGTGCAGCATCCCATCGATGTCGACGGCGACGACCAGGCGGTGCACGACAAGGTGATGGCCAGCCTGCAGGCCGGTGTCGACCGTCTTGCTGCCCGACGCAGATTCCCGGTGATCGGCTGATGCGGGTAGAACGCCGCAATGTCATCGATGCCGACCGCGACGCGGTCTGGAAAATCGTCAGCGATCCGGACAGCTACCCGTCGTTCATGACACGCCTGGAGCGTTGGGAAAGCGCCAACGACCAGCCACTGGGTGTCGGTGCCCGCTATTTCGTCCACTGGAAGGTCGGCTCGGTGCCGGTCGGCGGGCTGATGGAAGTGGTGGAGTTCGACGACCGGCGCGACCTGGCATGGGTCGGTATCACCGGGGTGACGCTGCGCGGCCGGATTCGGTTGCGCGACGCGGGGGACGGCCAAACCAAGGTGACGTTCCGGCTGTCGTATCAGGCGCCCGGTGGAATTTGGGGATATATCGCCGACCGGGTCGCGGTGGGCCAGGTGGGTCGCATCGCAGCCGATACCCTCAAGCGGCTCAAGCAAATTGCCGAGCTCGGCGGCTGACTAGTAACCAACCCCGTCGCGTCGAAAATCCACGACGTATCCGCGGTCCCGAGATCCTCCAGCCACGTCGGCGGCGCATGCGCTGTCAAGCCGCCCATGTCCCAATAGTCCTTCCCTAGATCGGAGCAAGCGCAGTGCTGTGAACTGGTAAAACCGTGTCGAGCCATGAGCGTTGAAGTCAAACTATTTGGACATCAGCAATGCTATTTCTCGGCGGCGTAGCGCCGGGGTGCGACTAGGAAGGGGACGTGGTGTCCCGAAGCTTCAAATACTGATGCCCCAACTCGGTGATCTCGAAGAGTGTCTTGAGGTCGGTCTGGTCCGCGTTTACCAGGGCAGCCGGATTCAGGTTCGTCTTTCCCCGAACCAACCCGATCTGTTTCAAGTGCTCCACCGCTTGAAAAGCTTTGACGGAGTCGTAATCTCCGCCGAATCTGACCGGTTCCGACGACGCGAAAATGCGTAGATATTCGGCCTCATCGCCCGTCAGGACGTTTGCAACCAGAAACTGAAATGCTTTGATCTCGTCGCCCTGCTGCTCCTGCTTGGCCTCCAACTTCTGATACTTGACAGAGCCGCCGCCAGGAAACTCGATGCTTTCGAAAACCGTTCGCAGCCAAGGCAAGAAGCCAACGACAAGCAGGGTGATTGCCCAGCCATCGATGTGCGCGGCGCGATCGACGATGTGCCAGAACAAGAATCCCGCAGCAGTCAGGGATAGTGCGACCCGCAGGGGTCGCCCCCCAGGGGGTACATGGGACAAAAACGGACTGCGCTATTGGGTGGTGGGTCAGCCTGAAGGCGGTTGGTCCGCTGCGGCGTCACGTGCGATGCCTGGCAGGGTACGGCGTGGCTACTCAAGGATTGGCATGGCGTGACGTGGCAACGCCGACCATCTCATCTCGGAGGATGCCTGGTCCAACTGTCCCCGGGTCTCACGTCTTCCCCCCGACGCGGGGCCCGGGGACTTCCCGCAGCAGTGCTACCCGGCCAGGTTCGACGAGAGCTGCGTTCCTATCGCCTAACTTGTTCTGGTACATGGCCGCATCGGCCCTGGCCGTGATCGAGGAAGCGAGCTCGCCGGTATGGGCGATAGCGGCACCGATGCTCAAGGTCGCATGGATCGTGATACCGGACACGTGGATCGGTTCGGCGGCATGACAGCGAATCTTCTCACCGATCTGGGCGAGCTCATCGCTGCTGTGGAGGCCGGGCAAGACGACGAGAATTTCGTCACCTCCCGTGCGTCCAACCGTGTCCCCTTGACTGACAGATTGGGATCCGGGCCGCCAATGTGGCGAGCACGGTATCGCCCATGCCGTGTCCCCAGGTGTCGTTGATGTCCTTGAAGTGGTCGACGTCGCAGAACAGGATGCCCAGGTGTGTTCCCGGAGCGGGCGGGCGCTCCAGGGCCGATTGAAGGCAGTCCAATGCCTCGGCACGGTTTACGAGTCCGGTGAGCATTTCGATTCGGGCCAACCGTTCGAGTTGCTGCTCTGCCTGGACCCGTTCATCGACGATAGCAGCTGGCGATCAGCCCATCGGGATTGCCCTCAGCATCCATGTAGGGCTTCCCGTGGCCATCGACCCAGTGGTAATCACCGTCGACGGCACGGACCCGGAACCGTTGCAGAACCGATTCGCCGCTGGCGATCGTCTGCAGCGTGGTTGCGAGTGTGTCGAGGTCGTCGGGATGGATCTGACGTCTGAAGTCTGAGCCGATCCACCGCTGAGGCGGGTCGCCCAACGCGGCCGGCCGCCGAAGGCGAGACCCACACGATCCGGGTGCCCCGAAGGTGAACGATGATGTCGACAGCGTTGTCGGCAAGGATGCGGTAGCGCTTTTCAGCGTCAGCGCGTTCCCCTGCTCAGTTGCTCCTTCTCGATCAGCAGACTCTGCTCTTGGTGGCGCAAGTAGAACCCCACCACCACGGCTACGCCCGTTCCCACCATTACCGAGAGGGCAAAGGCCACATTCTCGCTTCGACCCAGGACCAGCAACGCCAGCCGCGACAACGCCACGAGGATCGGAAAGCCGACGGCAAGGCCGTACAAGCGCAGCAGTCCCCCCGGTCGGGTCGGGCGAGCAGCCAGGCGAGCGGAAGCCGGTCAGGGCGCGCCACCAGCGTCGCCACGACGAGCAGCAGCACAGCCAAGGCGGTCGAGATCGCCATGCCAGTTGACGGCCTCACGTTCACCAGCGCCAAGGCATCGAACAAGTAGGCCAGGACTGCGACGAAAGGCGTCGCCACCGCAGCTGCCAGGCACACTGGCCAGACCACCCTTGTCGAGCGGCGATCCAATCGGGTCAGCGCAACAGCGGCGGCCAGGAACAGGACCGACGCCGCCGTCTGCGGGCTCGGACGCCCAGGCCATGACGATTGCAGCGTGCGCACTGCCTCCCCGAACCACACCTGGTCCAGGCCCAACGACCTGACGGTCGCATACTCCAAGAGAACCACGACGGCGAGGGCACCCACCACCACGGCTACGCCACGACCAACCCACACCCGACCACGCGATGGCTGGCCCACTTGCGCCAGGATCGCCACCCCCAGTGCAGCCAACCACACCGCAGTCCAGGGCGTCATCTGCGGCCAGGTTGGGCAGATGCGCGTCAACTCTTCGACACCTGTCGCCCAGCCCACCCAGTCCAAGGCGGCAACGACAAACGCGACCACAACGGCGGCGCGGCCCCATCGAGCAAGCGCCGCTTCCAATTCCACACCGGTGGCGGCCCTGTCCATCGGTGACTCCCTCCCCCCGAGCGGTGTCTGAGGGCAACGTCGCGCCAGATGCTGAACCGAGGTAGCTCGACTTTCGTCGCGTCATCGTCTCGGTCAGCGAACGACCCGACCTAGAGGCCAAAGTCACCAAAAGTGAAGAACTGCGAATAGCGTTTGCGCTCGGTCGCCGGAACAGTAGCGATATTTCCGCGCAGTGGCGTGCGAGACGCGCCTGGATAACGCGGTGGTCAACCGGCACGGTGACAAATGCTTTGCGACAGCTGCTTACTGGGAAACGCCTGGAAACGGCTACAGCTGAGACGCTCGGTCGTGGTCGGGACGGCTCGCTATCGAGGCCAGGTTTCACGCGGCCTCAGCTCGCTTTGTTCACTTCGGAAACGACACGGTAGACAGTCGCACGGCTCACTCCAAGCGCGGCTGCAATCGTGCTTGCTGACTCGCCGCTGGCGTGCATCCGCTGCGCCAAGGAAGCAGTCTGACATGGGAGCGTTATGGTTGTTCGGAGCTTCGAGACTTCGTCCGATTATCGGCCTCGTTAGATGAGTCCTGTCGCGTCGAAAATCCACGATGTATCCGCGGTCGCGAGATCCTCCAGCCACGTCGGCGGCGCCTGCGCGGTCATGCCACCCATGTCCCAATAGTCTTTCCACAGCGTCACTTTGCCGCCTTCGACGCGGTGGACCGAAACAAACTGCAGCACAGCCGTCTCGCCACTTTTCCAATTCCAGGTTTCTGAGTGCTCGTACATGACGTCGGAGCCGTTGGACACCAGAA
This sequence comes from uncultured Actinomycetota bacterium, assembly GCA_963815995.1. Lineage (GTDB taxonomy): Bacteria > Actinomycetota > Actinomycetes > Mycobacteriales > Mycobacteriaceae > Mycobacterium. Next base: position 1,351,911 of record CAWFIR010000010.1, on the reverse strand, counting down.
CCCCGTCGTGATTCTCGTAGCCTGCCAGCGGCTCCAGCCCGACCTTGAGTCGCTTGACGATGTCGTCGGGTCCGCGAGCGGCCAGGGTCGGCCCGACCGGCATGTCGACATAGATGCAATCAGCGGACAGGAACGCCTTGACGGCTTCCCAGTCCCGGCCCGATAGGGCCCGCCACAGTCCGAGCACCGCTTTCTCAACCGACATGGACCAAGCCTGTCAGGCCACCCCCTGTGCGCGACACGGATCGGCGGATCTTTACAGTCTGGCCAGGCAATCATGCGTGCAGGAGGTGGGGATGCCAACGCTGCGATCGCGACGCAAACGTGCCCGCGAGGCCCGTCCGTCGCCGTATTCGCCGTCGTGGGAGCCCAGGGCGGCGCAGTACGGGGCGGGCATTCACCACAATGTCGCGGTGCCGATGAGCGACGGTGTCGAGCTGCGGGTCGACATTCATTACCCCACCGAGCCCGGCACCGACCGGCCCGCCGCCGGGCCGTTCCCCGTGCTGCTGTCGATGACGCCGTACGGCAAGAAGGCCCCGCCGCCGGCCGCCCAAATCGGTGGCGGTCCCACTCCGTACTTGATCAAGCGGGGCTACATCGAGGTGATGGTCGACGTCCGGGGGTGCGGCGTCTCCGGCGGCTCCTTCGAGATGTTCGGCGAACGGCAGGCGCAGGACGGGGTTGAGCTCGTCGACTGGGCATCCAAGCTGCCCAACGCCAACGGGCGGGTCGGCATGTTCGGGGTGTCCTACCTGGCGATCAACCAGTTGTTCACCGCCGCCGCTATCGGGCCGAACTCGCCGCTCAAGGCGATCTTCCCGGTGATGGCCGCACGCGACTTCTACCGCGACGCGGCAGCGATGGGCGGCGCGCCGCATCTGCGCACCGTGCGGGCCTACGGCGGGGTCTACCGGCTGCTCAACGTCGTGAACCCGGCGCTGGAGGTGATCAATCGTGGCAAGCATCCGCGGCCGCGGGCCGGCGGGATCGCGGGGGTGCGCAAGCGCGGACGCGATCAGCGCAGCTACTTCCGGCCGTTGATCGCCGATGCCGTGGCCGGCGGTGATACAGCCTTCGACGAACAATTTTGGGACGCGCTGCGGCCCGCCACGGTGCTCCCGGACATCGTCGCCAACGAGGTGGCGGTCTTCCTGGTGGGCGGCTGGCATGACGCCTTCCAGCGCGGCGCTCCGCTGAATTACGCCGCGCTGCAGAACGCCTACGCGGGGCGCCCCCACGAGCAGCCGATGCACCCCGGTCAGCCGGTGTCCGAGCAGCTGCGGCTGATGATGGGCCCCTGGTACCACGTCACCGACTACAGCGGGCTGCATCTCCACGCGCTGCAGCTGCGCTGGTTCGACTACTGGCTGAACGACGACGCCGAGGCCGAGATATCCGGGGCGCCGCTGACCTTTCAGCCCATCGGCAGCTCGCGGTGGTTCCATGCCGAGGAATATCCAATCCGCGCCGCGACGCCGACCCCGTTCTATCTCTCCGACGCCGGCCGGCTTACAGCCGAGAATGCGCCTGAAACATCTACGGCCACAGTCAAATACGTCGGCCGCGGTCCAGTGGCCGGCCGAAGCGTCGAGCAGTGGACGCTCGGAATGACCAGCTTCATCCGCGCCCAGCGCGGAGGGAGCACCCGCTACGACCAGGACAACCGGCGAGTGCAGCGCGGCGCACTCACCTACACCACCGAGGCCTTCGCTACGCCGACGTTGATCGCCGGACCGATCACGCTGACCGTGCATGCGACGGCGGACACCACTGAGTCGCTGTGGGTCGCCCATATCGACGACGTTGCACCCGACGGGGCGAGCCGACCGCTGACCCAGGGCGCGCTTTTGGGCTCGCATCGCGCGCTGGACCCGGACCGCACCTGGTATCTGTCCGACGGCACCGTGCTCAAGCCGCATCACATCAGCACTCGGTCAGCCGTCAAACCGGTGGTGCCCGGCGAACTGACCCGCTACGACATCGAGGTCTTCCCGACCGCCGCGCTCCTGGAGTCGGGTCACCGGCTGCGACTCACCGTGACCACGTTCGACTTCCCGCACCTCGTTCCGACCGTGCCCGCCCGACGCGCGCTGGCCGGCGGCACCTATCAGCTGCACCAAGGTGGGCCCACTCCGTCACATCTGCTGATCCCGGTGGCCGACCCGGACAGCTTCGACTGACCCAGTGCGGCACCGCCATCCGGGCAGGCGGACGAATTGTGGCGCATACTCGCCATGATGACTTCGCTACGGCAATACATCGCCGAGGAAATCGCCACCGATCACGTCGACGGATTGCTGACCAGACGTGAGGCGCTCCGGCGCCTGGCGCTGCTCGGCCTCGGCGCCGGTGCCGCGGCCTCGTTGATCGCGGCCTGCGACGACAAGCCAAGCCAACCCCTTCACTCGCACTCGGGCGAGGGAGTGGAGCCACCGGGCGCCAAGCAGGCACTGCCCACCGAGCCGATCAGCTGGGCCGGTCCGCGTGGCGAACTTCAAGGCGCCTGGGCACAGGCCCACAACGCCCGTCGCGGCGTGCTGGTCATTCATGAGAACAAGGGACTCAACGACTGGGTCCGGTCGGTGGCCGAACGTTTCGCCGGAGCCGGGTACTCGGCGCTGGCGATCGACCTGCTGTCCGAGGAAGGCGGGACCGGACAGTTCGACGACCCGGCAAGGGCGACCGCCGCACTGGCCGCCGCGCCGCAGGACCGGTTCATCGCCGATCTGAATTCCGGCATCCAGGAACTGCAGAACCGGGTCCCGGGCGGGAAACTCGCGGTCGTCGGATTCTGCTTCGGCGGTGGGCTGGTGTGGCAGCTACTGGCCTCGCACACCGCACGCTTGTCGGCTGCGGTGCCGTTCTACGGCCCGCTTCCAGACAATCCCGACTTCAGCGGCGACAAGTCCACTGCCGTGCTGGCGTTTTACGGCGCCCTGGACAAGCGGGTCACGGATTCGGAGCCGGCGGCCAAAGCCGCGCTCGAGCGCGCCGGGCTGATCCACGACATCGTTGTCGAACCCGATGCCGACCATGCGTTTTTCAACAACACCGGACCGCGCTACAACGCGGCCGCCGCCGAGGACGCCTGGCGGCGGGTGCTGGAGTGGTTTGGCCGCTACCTGTCTTAGCGGCATGATGCGTGCGTGACCTCTCCGCCGCCCGTCATCACGCTGAGCCAACTCCTCGACACGCTCGACCTCGAACAGGTCAACGCGGAGTTCTTCGTCGGAAACCAGATCGACGAAATCGGGCATCACATCTCCGGCGGCCACATCGCGGCACAGGCTCTGATGGCGGCCAGTCGCACTGTGCCTGAGCGCTTACCGCACAGCATGCACATGTATTTCCTTCGGCCCGGTGACGCTCGTCATCCGGTCGACTTCGAAGTCACGGCGCTGCATGACGGCGGCACCTTCTCAGCCCGGCGCGTGACCGCCCGCCAGTTCGGCTCGGTATTGCTTGAAGGCATCGCGTCGTTCAGTAGGGCCGTCGAAAGCGCTGTCTACCAGCAACTTCCACCGGATCTACCGGATCCTGAATCCGTACCGACCTTCGCCGAGCAGCACCGCGATTACGCCCACGAACGCGGTGGCTGGTGGGTGCGCGAGCAGCCCATCGACTGGCGATACGTGGATCCGTCGGCCCGGCTGGCATCCGACATGGCCGAGTCGCCGGCAAGCATTCGAATGTGGTGGCGCCCCAACGGCGTTGCCCCCGCCGACCCGGTAGTCGGCAGCTGCCTGGCTGCCTTCGTCGCGGGCCGCACACTGCTCGAGTCGGCCATGATCGCCCGCGGCACGACGCCACTGGGACCGGGCTTCTCAGCCCTGATGGATCTGGCAGTCTGGTTCCATCACCCGCCGGACCTGTCGGATTGGCTGCTCTACGAGCAGCATTCACCGAGCGGCATCGGCGGACGAGGATTGGCACAGGGCACCATGTTCAACCGCACCGGTCAACTGGTGTGCACCATGACGCTGGAGTGCTACTTCGGCGGAAAGTCGAGCGGCTAGCGCGTAGCCATCGACCTGGCCGGACCCAAGGCGACCGGCAGCGTCGACCACCCGTGCAGAACCCGGGTATCCCGGCGGCTTCCCGCACCGGCAGAGCGCACGTCGGGGAAGCGATCGAAAAACGATCGCAATCCCACTTCGCCCTCGGCGCGAGCCAAGGCCGCGCCCAGGCAGAAGTGCCGACCGCCGGAGAACGCCAGATGTTTGCCTGCGTTGTCGCGTTCGATGTCGAACGCGTTCGGCTCGGCGAAAACGGCCGGATCGCGGTTGGCCGCGGCGACGTACACGATGACCAGTTCGCCTTCGCTGACCGGGTGACCACCTATCTCGGTGTCGTTCAACGCGATCCGGGCGGTCAGTTGGACGGGCGATTCCAGCCGCAGGATCTCTTCGACGGCATTGGGCCACAGCTCGGGCCGCAGACTGAGCGTGCGCAGATGCTCGGGGTTGTCGAGGAGCATGCGAATCCCGTTGCCCAGCAGGTTGACTGTGGTCTCGAATCCAGCTGCCAAGACCAGACCGGCGACCGCCCGAAGCTCGTCGCGATCGAGATATGTTTCCGGCGAACCGCTTTCGGCCTTACGGATCAGCTGGGTCATCAGATCGTCACCGGGTGCGCGGCGCAGCTTGTCCAGATGGGTGTCCAGCCAGAAGTTGAAACCGGCGATCCCGCGCTGCACGCGCCGGTATTGCGGCCAGGGCAGCCCGAAATCCAGGCTGGGCGCCGCGAGTTCACCGAACTCGAGAATGCGCTGCCGGTCGCTGTCCGGCACGCCCAGGATGTCGCTGATGATCGCCACCGGAAGCTGGGCGCAGTAGCGGTCGACGACGTCGACGACGCCCGGCTCGCGAGAAAGCTCGTCCAGCAACGACTCCGCGGTCCGCTCGACTCCGTCCCGGAGTGCCGAAACCGCGCGATGGGTGAACACCGACGACACCGTCTTGCGGTAGCGGGTATGGTCCGGCGGTTCGACGGCCAGCAGTGACGGCGGACGCAGTGGGTGCAGCAGGTCATCGCGAACGCGGCGCTCGAGCCACCGCAGCGGCGCGGGCAGGTTCGATCCGATCGACGAGCACCCGGAAGTCATCGGAACGCAGCAACTCGTGCCCGATCGCATGGTCTGCGGTGATGTAGCTGATCCGGGATCGCACCAGCGGACCGCGGGACCGCACCTCCTCGTAGAAAGGCACCGGGTTCGCCTTGACGGTCGGGTCGGCGATCAAGCGGGCCTGCAGGTCACCCCGTCGCGCGGCGATCGAGGCGCCGCCGCGGACAATTCCGTGCAGCGCCAGCCAGTGCAACCTCTGCTTGAGTGCGATCTCCACGGGTCAGGGCCTCCACATCGTCGCGCAGTGCTTGTCGGAAAGCCTACGGCCCGAAGCGGAAGTCGGCAGTCAGCCCAATTCCCAGTTCATGTTTTTCGCGAAGGCGATCGCGTCGTCGCTGGCATTGCCCAACGCGTAACTCCGCTGGATGTACTCGCGCACCATCGGCAGGAAGTTCATCGGGTTGTAGGCGTCTTCCTCATAACTCCACAAGTCATCGCCGGCGTATTTCATCACCGACAGATTGGCGGCCTGATGGATGCTGCCGTCGCCGGGATCGCGCATCTGGTTCTGGAACTCGCAGAACACCCAGCCGCGGTCAACGTCGACGGAGTGCCAGGACGTCGGATAGAACGGCATCTCGCTGCCGGGAAAGACGTTCATCGTCGAGACAATCCAGTCGCGGATCTGCTCGCGGCCATGCATCGTTCCGTAGGTGTGCTCGACGTAGGTTGCGTCCTCGGTGAATTGGTCGGCGAACCGTGACCAGTCCCAGCTGGAACCGATCTCTACGACAACTTGCTTATGGCGCTCGAAAGCCGATTCGATCTCGTCGCGCGACCACTGTCCATTCATGCCTCGGCCACATCCTTGATGCGATGCAATGTTTTGGTCATATCCCTGACGTTTCGTCGTTGACGCAGGAAGCCGCCGAACAGCCAGTAGTAGAGGCCGACAAACGGCGAGGATGCCATCCGGAATGATTCGGTGACGTCGGTACCGTCGCCCGACGGCGCCAGCCGGTAGTGCCAGTTATTCACCGCTCGGTCGCCCACGAGCACCTCGAAGCCGAATTCCCGGCCGGGCTCGCAGGCGGTGACGCGGCAGACTGTCCAGTACACCGGTCCGATCTCGTTGCGCTTGACGTGGCCGCGGAATCGCGCGCCCAGCGCGGGCCCGGTCGCTCCGTCGAGCCATTCGGCTTCGAAGACTTCTGGGGAGTAGCTGCCGATGTTTCGGACGTCGGCGACCAGGTCCCAGATCTTGTCCGCCGGTGCCGCCATATGAACTGTCGCAGAGCCCTGCATGAGCTGATCCAAGCATGCTGCGGCCAACTGGTGCCCAAGAATGCCGATGTTCAACGAGTCCGGCATGGTGCGCCACAGGGATATTCAGAAACTGTACGAAAAGCCGATAGCGAGAAATGGTTGCGAACCGAATGCACGATATTGCGCTGACGGGTTCGGCTTCCGGCGATACGCTGCCCCAATCGTCCCGTTGGCGGCCACCTTGTCCCGACGATGGATCCGCGCTAGCGTTTCGACGTCTCCAATCAAGATTCGGACGGAGTGATTATCATCGACGATTCCTTCCAGAGCACTAAGCGGTCTAAGAACGACGGGGGACCCGATGACGGCGAGGCGCCGGTCATCGTCAGCTTGGTCGAGGCGGCGATGCAGATGTTCTCCGCTGCGATCGACGCCTTGCCCGACATCAACGATCCAGAGTTCTCCGGACGCGCGAACGTGATCCTGTCCGGTCTGCGGAAGCTGCAGACGGCACTCACTAAAGCAGCGTCTCGCGGCCGGGCGACTCCGTCAGTCATCGTGTCCCTCAGCGGAGTTCGGACTCGCTATGACGATCTGATGGCGATGGCGTCCGAGGCGCCGGGCGCGACGTTGGGCCAGCAGCTCTATGTCGTTCGCCGGCGGGCGAAACTCTCGGCGCAGGAAACCGCGAACGGCGCGGGACTCACGCCCGAGCTGCTCGACGCCATCGAGGCCGAGGAGATTCCGACCGACGAAGAAGCGGCCCGGATCAAAGAACTCCTCGCAGCTCTGGGGGGTTGACGCGCCACCACGTGGCTTAGCTCGGTTCGTGGTCACCCATGACTGACGACCGCGACGTGTCGGACATCCGCTCGCCCGCAGTACGGGCGATGATCGCTGCCGTCCTGTCGACTGCCGTCCTAGGCGGTGCAGCTTTCCTGGCGATCAACCGGCTGCACTCGTCGGCGGCGAACGCTGTCGAACACCCCGGTCCTGCCGCCACCGACGCGCAGACTCAAAGCGAGGTCGTCGAGCAGGCGAAAGACATCGTCGCGATCGCGGCTCTTCAGCAGCCGACGGCCAGCTACCTCTTGATGTCGTGCAAAGACCACGACAACCCGCCCTATCAGGGAGCGGTCTACCTGGACTTTCAGCTGCCGCCCGACGTCAGCGCGGACCAGTATTTCCGGACCATCGCGGCGGCCATGGTTGCGCACGGCTGGCGTGAGGGTTTGCCGCCGAACCAGCACATGTTCGGCAGAAATCTTTCGAAGGACGGCATCAACGCGCTCCTCTATCCGGATCGCGACTCGACGACGCACGGCATCGGCCGTATTTACGGCCAGTGTCACGACATGAACAGTCACAGCGGGGCGGCGTGGGTCGACGTCACCGACCGACTGCATTAGCCAGGGCGGCAACAGAAAACCGGGCTTGACGGTATTCCGTCAAGCCCGGTTTTGCTTTGCAGGTCTCAGCCGGCGTGCGCGCCCAGCGCACCCTGCAAATCGGGCTTCATGGCGTTCAGCTGTGCGCCCCAGTACTCCCAACTGTGGGTGCCATAAGCCGGGAAGTTGAACACGGCGTTGTGACCACCCGCGGCGTTGTAGGCGTCCTGGAACTTCTTGTTGCCGCCGATCATGAAATTGCTCTCAAGGAACGTGGCGGGCAAGTTGGCGCCGCCCAGTTCGTTCGGCGTTCCGTTGCCGCAGTAGACCCAGAGCCGGGTGTTATTGGCGACGAGTTGGCCGACGTTGATCGTGGGGTCGTTGCGGATCCATGCCGGGTCACCGTCCGGCCCCCACATGTCTTCCTTCTTGTAGCCGCCGGCGTCACCCATCGCCATGCCTATCGCGAATTGCCCGGTGGACGGGCTGAGATAGCCGGACAGCGAACCGGCGTAGATGAACTGTCCCGGGTGGTAGATCGCCAGATTCATCGCCGACGAGCCGGCCATCGAGATGCCCACTGCGGCGGAGCCGGTCGCCTTGACGCTCTTCTGTGAGGCCAGATACCCAGGCAGCTCGCTGGTCAGGAAGGTTTCCCACTTGTAGGTCGAGCAGCCGGCCTTGCCGCATGCCGGGCGGTACCAGTCGGTGTAGAAGCTGGACTGTCCACCGACGGGCATGACGATGGCCAGTCCCGATTGGTAGTACCACTCGAAGGCCGGGGTGTTGATGTCCCAGCCGTTGTAGTCGTCCTGTGCGCGCAGGCCGTCCAGCAGGTACACGGCCGGCGCGTTGGTCCCGCCGGGCTGGAACTGGACCTTGATGCTGCGGCCCATCGACCCCGACGGCACCTGGAGATACTCAACGGGAAGGCCGGGCCGGGAGAATGCCCCCGCCGTCGGCGTCTCGCCGACGAGGCTGATCAGGCCCGGTAGTGCGGCGGCCGCGATCGTGGCGACAGTAAGTCGCCCCAGCCAACCGCGCAGTTTCTCGCTTACGTATGCCATATAGGGCCCCTTGTCGACGGCGTCACGCACTGTCGGAAAACTTACCGTGCGGTCGTCCATATGTCGATCAAGACGCAAACGTGTCTGGTTGCCGCGCCGACCACTGCCACCTGCGGGGACCTGGCATTATGCGGGTCAAGCGGCGATTCGTGGCAACATTTTGCGGCCGCACGAAATTGCACACGCGTCTATCCCCGGTCGCCTTTCGGCGCCGCGACCGCGTAGGCTCACCCGGGGTAGACCGACGAGACCACGCTGTCCCGGTCCTTCCGCCGCTCGCGAACCAGCGCTCTGACTCGTCTGGTCGCTGGTTGCGGCGCACGGGCATTGGGCCGCGATTGAGGTGCAGATTTGGATACGGTACTTGGGCTGTCGCTGACATCGACGTCAGTCGGCTGGGTCCTGGTGGAAGGCCGTGACGCCGACGGAACCACCCTTGATCACGACGATTTCGACGTGCCCCCCGCCAATGGAGTCCAGGCGGTCCACACTTCGGAACAGGCCAGCGCGGCCGTGCTGGAAGCGCAGGCCGCAGCCGCTGGCTACGACCAACGACTTCACGTCGTCGGCGTCACCTGGAGCGACGAAGCGGCAGCGGAATCGGCGCTGCTTCTGGAGTCGCTGACCGACGCCGGTTTCGACAATGTCGTCCCGGTCCGCCTGCACGACGCGTGCGAGATGCTCGCCTGCGCGATCGCTCCGCTCGTCGGCTACGACCAAGCCGCCGTGTGCGTGCTGGACGGCGAGTCGACGATCGTCGTGATGGTCGACAACGACGGCGGCGAGCCGCAGACGGCGATCAAGCAGTTGTCCGGTGGGCCCGATCATCTGGTGCACTGGTTGACCACGCTGTTCGACCGCAGCTCCTGGCAGCCAAGCGGCATCGTGATCGTCGGCGCCGAACACGAACTCGACGCGCTGTCAACGCGTCTCGAAGCAGCGGTGCCGGTCCCGGTCATCTCCCAACCGGGTGCCGAGTTGGTATTGGCGCGTGGAGCTGCGCTCGCGTCAGCGCAGAGCACCGAATTCACCGACGCCGAGATGGTCGAGACCGTGAATAGTTGGCGGCAGGACCATGACGCCTCCCGGCAACGTTCGTATGCCGGAGCGTTGACGATGCTGGGCGCCGGAGCGGTCACGTTCGTCGCATCGCTGTCGCTCGCGATGGGTCAGCACCTTGTGCCCCACCATGCACCCGACCCGGTCCGGCCGGTGGCTCACTCTGCCGCACACGTCGCCGAAGCCCCGGCTCCGCGACCGGCCGCGGTCGAGACCCCGGCAGTCCGCCCGGCCCCCAAGCCTGCGGCGGAGCAAGAGCCGGCGGTTCAGCAGCAGCCCGTCGTCGCTCAGGCGCCGGTCAACGTACCCGCAGCCGCGCCGGTCCCGCCACCCGTGGCACCACCTCCGGTGGCACCTCCGCCGCCGGAACAGCCGCCCAACCCGCATCCGCTGCTGACCAAGTTGCTCGAACGCCTGCACGGGCAGGCACCCGACCAGCAGCCGCCGCCACAACCTCCGCCGCCCGGAGCGCCGTCGCCGTAGCGTCGGCTGCCAAGCGCAGCGTTAACCCGTGATATCGCCGGTAATTTCGGCGGCCGTGGTCAACGCAGCGAGGTGTTGATCGACCGATGCCAGCCCGGCGTCCATGGTGTTGATCGACACGTGCGATGCACCCGCGTCCGCCCACATTCGCAAGCCCTCGGCCAAGTCCTCGGCGCTGCCGTTCCAGGACACCTGGCCTTGCATGCCGATCTGCGCGGGGTCTCGGCCGGCCTCCGTCGCCGCCTGCGCCACCTGCTGGCGCGCCTGCTCGAGCTTTGGCCCAGGACCGACCATCGGGAACCAGCCGTCACCGAGCCGGCCGGCACGGCGCAACGCCGGCGGGGATGACGCCCCGAGCCACACCGGAATCGGCCGCTGCACCGGCAGCGGCGCCAGCCCGGCGCCGGTCACCTGGTGATAGCTGCCGCTGAAGGTGACGCTTGGCTCGGTCCACAGCTTGCGCATCAACTGGACCTGTTCCTCGCAGCGTTTACCCCGCGTCGAAAAGTCTTCTCCGAGAGCCTCATACTCGACCGCGTTCCAGCCCAGTCCGACTCCCAGGCGCAGCCGGCCACCGCTGAGTAGGTCCACTTCGGCGGCCTGCTTGGCGACCAGAACGGTCTGACGCTGCGGCAGGATGACGACGCCGGTGACCAACTCCAAAGAGGTGGTGATCGCGGCCAGGTAGCCGAAGGTCACCAGTGGCTCGTGGAACGTGTTGTGCATGTCGTAGGGGCCGTTCCAGCCGGCGTGGACATCCCGGTCGGCTCCCACGACGTGGTCGTAGGCGAGCAGGTGGGCAAACCCGAGCGCCTCGACATGCTCGGCGTAGGACCGAACGGCACCGGCATCGGCGCCAATTTCGGTCTGCGGGAACACAACTCCGATCCGCATCGCGACTCCCTTCGTCAGAATTCCTTCGCGCACTCCGCCGTAAACGACACCGTGACATCGTCGGCGACTTTCAAGGAGCCCAACAACTGCGAGTACGGCTTGATGCCGAAATCGGATTGCCGGACCGTGGTTTCGCTGGACAGCCCCCAGCTGCCATCCAGGTCATCGGTACGCACGTCCACGGTCTGCGCCCGGGTCTTGCCGTGGATGGTCAACGTCCCGGTCAACCGGTAGCCGTCATCCGTCTTCTCAATAGTCTCGGCGGCGAAGGTGATTCGCGGGAATCGGCGAGCGTCCAGTGAACGTAAAGCGTTGCTGCGCACCAGGATCTTCTCCGGGCCGGACAACGGGGTCAGGCCACCCTCGCCGCGCATCACCTCGAGCGAACCGACATCGATCGTCAGTTCCGCGCTCACCGGCTCGTCGGCATCCCACTGGATCGTCGCCTGCCAGCCGCGCATCGCGATCGTCAGCCGATGCCCCATCTGCGCGGCGCGACCGGCGACGCCGGTACGGATCAGCAGCTCACCGTGGGAGCCGTCAAGGCTCCACACCGCGCTGTCGTCCTGAGTCAAACCGTCAAAACGGTGCGGTAGTGCGCCCGGCCCTGCTCCAGCGCCGCATAGCCTTCCGCGGCCTGCGCCAGCGGCAGCTCTTCGATCCAGGCCCGCACGCCGGTCTGCACCGCGAATTTCATGGTGTCTTCGATCTCGCTGGCAGTCCCGGACGGATGTCCGATGATGCTGAGCCCCGGTGTGATCAGTTGCAGCGGGCTGATCGGCAGCGGCTCAGGTGTGACCCCGATGGTGATGAGCTCACCCCGGGGTTGCAAGCCGCCGACCGTCGCGGCCATGGCCTTCGATGCTCCTGCGGTGCCCAGCACCACAGCGACCCCGCCGAGGTCATTCAGCGCTTCGGCGACGTCGCCGTCGGTGGCGTCGACGTAGTGATGTGCGCCCAGCTTGATCGCGTCATCCTTTTTGGCGGTGCCGCGATTGATCGCGATGGTCTCGAAACCCATTGCCCGGGCGAACTGGATCCCGAGGTGGCCGAGTCCGCCGACACCGAGGATCGCGACCCGATCACCCGGCAACGCGCTGGTGTGGCGCAACGCGTTGTAGGTCGTTACGCCGGCGCAGCCCATCGGAGCGGCTTCGGCGTCGGAGAGTTCCGCGGGGATGCGGGCCAGTGCGGTGGCCGGCGCGATCACCGATTCGGCGTAGCCGCCGGGGTAGTGCCAACTCGGCACCTTGCCGTTCGCACAGTGAATGAACAGGCCCTTGCGGCACTGTGCGCAGTGGTTGCAGTTGCCACCGAACCAGCCGACGGCGACGCGGTCACCGACCGCGAAATCCTCGACACCCGGGCCGATTTCGGCGATCGTGCCGGCGATTTCGTGGCCCAGCGTCAGCGGCCATGACAGGCCGGGGAAGTCACCGGAAACGAAGTGGGCATCGGTACCGCAGATGCCGCAGGCCCCGACGCTGATCCGCACTTCGTCGCGCGCCGGCGGCGTGGTCTCGACCTCGGCGAGCTCTAGCGGCCCACCCGGGGACTTAACGTGAACTGCTTTATGTGACGGCATAGCCGTAGCCTAATGCGCGACAGGGTATTTCGCCGAGGCATCGCTGTGGTAATCGACCTGCCAGTGTTTGATCCCGTTCAGCCAGCCTGAGCGTAGGCGTTCGGGCGTGCCGATCGACTCCAGGTTGGGCATGACGTCGGCGATCGCGTTGAACATCAGGTCGATCGTCATCCGCGCCAAGTTGGCCCCGATGCAGTAGTGCGCGCCGGTTCCGCCGAAGCCCACGTGCGGGTTCGGGTCACGCAGGATGTTGAAGGTGAACGGGTCGTCGAACACCTCCTCGTCGAAATTCGCTGAGCGATAGACCATTACGACGCGCTGGCCCTTCTTGATCTGTACGCCGGACAGCTCGTAGTCCTCGAGCGCGGTCCGCTGGAACGACGTGACCGGCGTGGCCCACCGAACGATCTCGTCCGCGGCGGTGGCCGGACGTTCCTTCTTGTACAGCTCCCACTGATCGGGGAATTCGGTGAAGGCCATCATGCCCTGGGTGATCGAGTTGCGAGTGGTCTCATTGCCGGCGACGGAAAGCAGGATGACGAAGAATCCGAACTCGTCGTCGGAGAGCTTATGGCCGTCGACGTCGGCCTCGATCAGCTTGGTGACGATGTCGGGACCGGGGTTCGCGGCTCGGTCGGCCGCCATTTGCATGGCGTACATGATCAGTTGGATCGAGGCATCGATCGCGTCGTTGTTCTCGAACTCGGGGTCCTGGTCGCCGACCATCTGGTTGGACCAGTGGAACAGCTTCATCCGGTCTTCCTGCGGCACACCCAGCAGACCGGCGATGGCTTGCAGCGGAAGCTCGCACGACACCTGTTCGACGAAGTCGCCGGATCCCTGAGCCGCGGCGGTTTCCACGATCTGCCGGGCCCGTTCGCGGAGGTCGTCGCGAAGCCGCTCGACGGCCCGGGGCGTGAAGCCGCGGGAGATGATCTTGCGCAGGTGGGTGTGCTGCGGCGCGTCCATGTTGAGCAGGACGAACTTGCCCCGTTCGACCTGCTCGCCGACCGTGCCGTCTTTGTAGCGCGGCAGCGCCGTCTTCTCCAGGCTGGAGAAGACGTCGCTGCGCCGCGAAATCTCCTTGACGTCTTTGTGTTTGGAAACCACCCAAAAGCCGCCGTCGTCGAATCCGCCCGCCCCCAATGGCTGCTCGTTCCACCAGATCGGCGCGGTCCGTCGCAGCTCGGCCAGTTCCTCAACCGGCAGTCGCTCGGCGTGGACGTCGGGATCGGTGAAATCGAATCCGGAAGGAAGATTCGGAGTCGGCATCAGTGGCACTCCTATGAGTGAATACGACTTGGATATGACGCGTTCTGGCCCAGTAAAGCACCGCGACAGCCGAGATGGAACGGCTTCTCGACGGATTCGCCGATGATGATTGGAACGTGTTCTCGCACTCGGCTCCGATGAGTTTCGGCCGGGTTCATGGTCTGGATCTGGTAGCCACGCAGAGGGACCAGGAAAGGGTTCGACAATGCGCATCGTTGTCAGCGACTTCATCAGCCTCGACGGTGTCGTGCAGGCGCCGGGCGGTCCGGAGGAGGACGTCGACGGCGGATTCTGCCACGGCGGATGGTCGATGCCGTACTTCGATCCGGACACCATGGGCCCCGCGGTCGGCGAAATCATGGCCACCACCGAGGCGCTGCTGTTCGGCCGGCGTACCTGGCAGGCGATGGCCGCAGCCTGGCCCGACCGGGCGGGTGACCCATTCGCTGACCGGATGAACGAGATACCGAAGTACGTGGCGTCGCGGACGCTGCGTCAACCGGACCTCAGCTGGTCCGGCTCGACCCTGCTGCCGGCCGACGACGCCATTGGGGCGGTGCGCGAACTGCGGGCGCGCGACGGCCAGGCGCTGCAGGTGATGGGCAGTGCATCATTGGCCGCGCAGTTGATCGCGCACCGGCTGGTCGACGAATACCGGCTGATGATCGAGCCGATCCTGCTGGGCGGCGGCAAGCGATTGTTTCCCGACGATGGCGCAGCCCATCCGCTCGAGCTGGTTTCGGCGACAACAGCCGCTACCGGTGTCCTGATCTGCACTTACCGGCCTGCTGACCGTTGACCGAGCTGGGCATGCCGTCGCGCGAAACGGCCTTGTGCCGCCGGTGGCGCTGACTATGCTTGCGTCCAGGTCACGGGGCCCGTGGGATGGCCCTGATTACGCAACCATCGAAGGTGGGGTCATGATTCGCGAACTGCTCATCGCCACAGCGATCACGGGTGCGGCTGTCGGCTTGGCCCCGGCCGCCGTTGCCGACCCCGGGCACTACGACGGCGATGTGCCGGGGATGAACTACGACGCGTCGCTCGGTGCGCCGTGTGACAACTACGAGCGGTTCATCTTCGGGCGCGGCCCCGGCGGTCAGGCCGAGGCCTGCCACTTCATCATCAACCAGTTCCCGGCAGCGCAGACGGGGTACTGGGTGATCACCTACCCGCTGTACGGGGTGCAGCAGGTCGGCGCCAAATGCGACAACCCGCGGGGAGCATCGGCCCAGTCGCCCGACGGACAGCCGATGCTCTGCACCGAACACGGCTGGCAGATCGGTCAGCGGACCGGCGGCGGGGCCCCGAACGGTATCGGCGGCGGCTTCCCGGCCGACACGGGCGTCACCCAGTAACCGCTTCACCGACAGAGGAGAAGACAACCATGGCCTTCAGGCCGAAAGACGCGATCGACGCCGCCCGAGACATCGTGCAGAACGCCGTCGAGCGTTCCTCGGACATCGTCGAAAACGCCGGTCACATCATCAAAGGTGACATCGCCGGCGGAACCGGCGACATCGTGCACAACTCGATCGACATCGCCACCTACGCCGTCGAGCGCACCAAAGAGGTCTTCACCGGCCCGCCGGACGACGACGAGTAATCAGACGGAGGCGGCCTCGTTCAGCTCGTCGAGCCGGTTGGTCGCTTCCAGGTACTCCTGCACCCAACGCTCGATGACGGTCGACGTCTTCTCAACCTTGGAGAACTGCCCGACGACCTGACCGACCGGGTTGAATGCGACGTCGACGGATTCGTTGGGGAATCTGTTGGTCGCCCGCACCGCCATGCCGGAAACCATGTACTGCAACGGCATTCCGAGCGGCTTCGGGTTGTCCGGCGCCTCCCAGGCCTCGGTCCAGTCGTTGCGCAGCATTCGGGCCGGCTTGCCGGTGAACGAGCGGCTGCGCACGGTGTCGCGGCTGCCGGCCTTGACGTAGGCGGCCTGCTGCACCGGGGTGTTCGAGGACTCCTCGACCATCAACCACTGCGAGCCGGTCCACGCGCCCTGGCAGCCCAACGCCAGAGCCGCGGCGATCTGCTGGCCGCTGCCGATGCCACCAGCGCCAAGGACGGGGACCGGAGCCACCTCCTTGACGACCTGGGGCCACAGCACAATTGAGCCCACCTCGCCGCAGTGCCCGCCGGCCTCGCCACCCTGGGCGATGATGATGTCGACACCCGCGTCGGCGTGCTTGCGGGCCTGCGATGGGGACCCGCACAGCGCGGCAACTTTAAGTCCGGCGTCGTGGATGTGCTTGATCATCTCGGCCGGCGGGGTGCCGAGCGCGTTGGCGATCATCTTCACTTTCGGGTGCTGGAGCGCCACCTCGACCTGAGGAGTGGCCGTCGCCTCGGTCCAGCCGAGCAATTGCAGGCTGTCGCCGTCGCTGTCCTCGATAGGCACTCCGTGGTCGGCGAGGATCTTCTTGCCGAAGTCCAAGTGCTCCTGGGGCACCATCTTGCGCAGTGTCTCGGCAAGGTCCTCGGCGGACAGGTGCGAATCCATGCCCTCGTACTTGTTGGGGATCACGATGTCGACCCCATACGGATGGTCGCCGATGTTCTCGTCGATCCACTTGAGCTCGATCTCGAGCTGCTCGGGAGTGAAGCCGACCGCACCCAGCACGCCGAATCCGCCGGCCTTGCTCACCGCGACAACGACATCGCGGCAGTGCGTGAACGCGAAGATCGGAAACTCGATGCCGAGTTCGTCGCAGATGGGAGTGTGCATGCCTGATCCTTACCTGGTTGCTTACAGCGGCGTAGGCGAACTGGAACGTGTTCTAGTTTAGTACGGATCCGGACGGCTGTGACCACCCGGGCAAGACCGCTTCGCGCGGACCGTTCAAAACACGGCGTCGTGGACCACCCACAGCACCAGAAACGCCGACATGCAGACCGCGCACGCCAGATGATCACGCCAGATCGACCGTGCCAAGGCTGTTTGGGCGCTTGGGCTGCCAGAACGGCCGCCGAGCCGGACGGCATTGGGCACCGTATGCGTCGCGGCCAGCAGAATCGGCGCGCCCGCCAGCACAGTCGACACCGCCACCAGCCAGCCCGGGTCGTGCCCTCGGATCGCCCGGAACCCCAACGCGCCCAGTAACACCACCATGACCACGGCGATGAGGTGGCTCATCGGTCGGGATTCGGTGACCGCACGCCGGTAGTAGCGCGCGATGGAATCCAGCACCGGCTCAGGCAGTTCACCGCCGGGATGCCGGTCCGCGAGGACCTGAGCATCGAACATGAGGTCCATCCACAGCACGGCGATGAGGAACCCGCTGCACGCGGTCAGTAGCGAGGTCGTAGCGCTCATCGTGTGATTGTTTCCCAGTTCGCGGTCGCCGTAGGGCCGGTGGAACAAGTTCTAATTTCATGCCCGGCTGCGGTAGCGTGACGCGGCATGGGACGAGTGGACGGAAAAGTTGCTTTAATCAGCGGCGGCGCTCGGGGGATGGGCGCTGCCCACGCTCGCGCACTGGTCAACGAGGGCGCCAAGGTCGTGATCGGCGACATCCTCGACGATGACGGCAAGAAACTCGCCGACGAGATCGGCGACGCGGCGCGCTACGTCCACCTCGACGTCACCCAGCCCGAAGAGTGGAACGCCGCGGTGTCCACCGCAGTCGACGACTTCGGCAAGCTGAACGTCCTCGTCAACAACGCCGGCATCGTAGCGCTCGGCCAGCTGGGTCAGTTCAATGTGGACAAGTGGAACAAGGTCATCGACGTCAACCTGAACGGGACGTTCCACGGCATCCAAGCCGTCGTCGAGCCGATGAAGGCCGCGGGCGGCGGCTCCATCATCAATGTGTCGTCGATCGAGGGCCTGCGTGGCGCCGTCATGGTGCACCCGTATGTCGCTTCCAAGTGGGCGGTGCGCGGCCTGACCAAATCCGCCGCGCTCGAACTCGCCTCGCAGAACATCCGGGTCAACTCCATCCACCCGGGCTTCATCCGCACCCCGATGACCAAGCATTTCCCCGACGACATGGTTACCGTCCCGCTCGGCCGGCCCGGCGTCTCCGAGGAGGTCGCCACCTTCGTGCTGTTCCTGGCCAGCGACGAATCGTCGTACTCGACCGGGGCTGAGTTCGTGATGGACGGCGGACTGGTCAACGACGTCCCGCACAAGTTCTAACCGCTAGCGGCATTTGTCGACGACGGTCTCGGCGAACCGCTCGATGGCGGCGCGGCAGCCCTCGCGGTCGTCCGGCCCGACGTCTTCGCCCATCCATGGCGCGCACATCACCGCGGTGATGCCGAGGTCTTCGGCGCGTCGGTAGAGATCGGCCGACGGCACCTCGAGCAGCGCCAGCATGATCTCGAACGGCTCGCCGGCACGCCCGTACTCGCGTCGCAGCGCCGTCAACTTCTGCACGTAACGGACCGCGTCGTCCCAGACGTACGCCGTGCCGACCCACCCGTCGCACAACCGGGCGGCGCGGCGCAACGCCACGTCCGATTCGCCGCCGCACAAGATCGGCACCGGCGTCGCGGGGTGCGGCTCGAGCATCAACTCGGGTACCTGGTAATGCCGACCACTCCACGACACCCAGCCGCCCTGCCACAGCGCACGCAACGCCGGGATCATTTCGTCGAGCCGCTTTCCGCGGGTGCTGAAATCCTGTCCCAGCAAGTCGAATTCCTCGCGCATCCAGCCGGCGCCGACAGCCAGCGACACCCGACCGCCGGAAATGACCGACGCGGTCGCCACCTGTTTGGCGACCTCCACCAGCGGGCGGGACGGAGCGACGTAGATGGCGTTGGAGAACCGCAACTGTCGGGTGATCGACGACATCGCACCGATCATGATCCACGAATCCGGCCACGCCGTCTCCGGCGGCCATGGCGGACGGCCGGCAGGTGACGGGTACGGCGACGTCAGGTTGCGCGGATAAATCAAGTGATCGGCACAGATCACCCCGTCGTAGCCACACTCATCCAGCATCCGTGCGATCGCCAGCGCGTCTGCCGTCTCCATAAACGGTGTGCCAGACCAGAACTGCATCAGGCGCCTTTCCAGAGCATCGACCTGACCCGTAGGCGCCCGCCCGAGCCGGTGAACGGCGACCGCAGATCCTCGAGGGCACGTCGTAAGACTTTAGGTTCGTTTTCGCAATTGCGGGCGCAAGCATCGAGAACCGGCTAGGAAAAGGATGGTGGATTTCGAACTCGACGCGGCGCAGGACGCCTGGCTGGCCGAGGTGCGCGCGTTCCTCACTGAGAACGTCACGCCGGAGCTGCGATCCGAGCTGGCCGAGCACGGCCAGGAATTGCCCGACCGGGAGGTCGCGGCATTCCGGCGCAGGATCGGCGAGCGGGGCTGGTTCGGGCTGAACTGGCCTGCGGAGTATGGCGGTCTGGGACTCGGCGCCGTCTATCAGCACCTGCTGATGCGCGAGTTCGAGTATTGGGGCGTTCCGGGTCCGGACCTCACGGTGACATCGGTCGCGCCGATGATCATGCGGCATGGCACCGAACAGAACAAGCTCGAGTTCCTTCCGCCGATCGCCCGCGGCGAGCTGATCTGCGCGGTCGGCTACTCCGAACCCGAGGCGGGCACCGACCTGGCCAGTTTGCGCACCCGGGCGGTGCAAGACGGCGACGAATGGGTCATCACCGGAACCAAGATCTGGAACAGCGTCGCAAATCGTGCCACGCATGAATGGCTCTGTGTGCGAACCGATCCCAGTGCGGCCCGACACCGCGGCATCTCGGTGGTCATGGTTCCGATGGATCTGCCCGGCATAGAAATTCGTCCGCTCTACGCATGGTCGGGGTATCGCACCAACGAAGTGTTCTTCGACGCGGTAAGGGTGCCCCTCGGCAACTTGATCGGCGAACTCAATCGAGGCTGGACCTACATCACCGGCGCGCTGGATCTCGAGCGAGGTGCGCTTACCAATGCGGGGGATCTGCGCCGCGCACTCGACGAACTGACCGAGTTGGCCGGCCGGCCGCGACGCGACGGTTCGGTGCCGTTGCAGATCGCCGGCTTCCGGCGCCGCCTCGCCCAAGCGGAAGCGGATGTTGAGGCGGCCATGCTGATGGGGTATCAGGCGGCCTCGTTGCTGGACAGCGGAGTGATCCCCACCGTGGAGGTCAGCGTCGAGAAAGTATTCAGCAGCGAATTACGTCAGCGGATCGCCGATTTGGCCATCGACCTGCTCGGCCCCGACGGCTTGTTGGCATACGGCAGCCCCGGCGCGCCCGAGAACGGGAAATTCGAACGGCTCTACCGGGTGTCACCGCTGATGCGGTTCGGTGGCGGCACCAACGAGGTACTTCGCGACGTGATCGCGCAGCGTGGCCACGGCATGCCGTCCTACGGACGCTGACGGCGACGGCATCGTGAAACTGCTACCCGATCAAGACGAGCGAGACCTGGCGTCGATGCTCGCCGCGCTGTTCGCCGCGGAGTGCCCCACGAGCCTGCTCCGCGAACTTCGCGACGCGGACCCACGCTCGATGCCCGCCCGGCTGTGGAAGTCGTTGGCAGACGCCGGCGTATTCGGCCTGTTGCTTCCGCAGGAATACGGCGGGGCCGGCGGCGCGCTGTCGGACCTCGGCATCTTCTGCCTCGAGGCGGGCCGCGGCCTGTGCCCGACGATCGTGCACGGCACCGTGCAGGCCGCTCTGGCCATCCAGCAGCTCGGTGGACCCGCTCAGCATGCGGCGTGGCTGCCCTCGCTGGCCAACGGAAACATCAGTGCCACAACATGTTTGTGGGGTCCGCGTGATGCCGCAGTGACCACACCGACGCTGCGTGTGCGTTCGGAGGCTTGGGGCGGCTGGCGACTCAGCGGCGCGGTCGATTTCGTCGCGGACGCCGACCTGGCCGATCACCTCGTCGTGTCGGCAGCCGCGGCGGGGGAGCGGGTCATGGCGTTCGTCGTGCCGTTGACCGCAGCGGGCCTGTGGATCGACCCGCTGCGGTTGATGGGCGGGCACCGCACATTCCGGATCGGATTCGACGATGTCGAGGTGATTGACCCGGCGGCGGTGCTGGACGGGGCCGACGGTGCTGGCCTAACCGACGAAGACCTGCGCCGGGTGGCCAACGCGGCAGTGGCGTTGCTGTCGCTGGATCTGGTCGGCGTCGGCGAGGCGGTGCTGCAGCGCACGGTCGATTACACGATGGCGCGCAAGCAGTTCGGCCGCCCTATCGCGTCCTTTCAGGCCGCGCAGCACCTGGTGGCGAATATGCATATCGCGCTGGCCGCTGCGCGACTCGCCGCGCATTCGGCGGTGTTCTGGATCGGGAAGGGCCACACCGCCACCCGTCAGACCGCGATTGCCCGCATGCATGCGGCGACCGCCGCGAAACTGATCACGCTCGACGCACACCAGTTGCACGGCGGCATGGGCTACGTGGTCGAGACCGATCTGCATTTGTTCTCCGAGCGGGCCCGGGTGTTGTCGACGCTGGGCGGCGGGGCCGATGTCGCGGCGACGTGGCTGGAGGACGAGGCGTGAACGAACAGAGTCTGATCGACGCCGAATCGGCGTCACGAGTGGGAACGGTAGCTGCCACCGCAACGGGTGAAGTCAACCGGCGCGATTGGCAACGCTGGGCCGCGGCAGTCGGTGATCACAATCCGCTGTGGTTCGACTCCGAATACGCTCGTGCCCAAGGCTATCGCGACATTATCTGCCCGCCGCTGTACCTCCAGTACGCCATTCTGGGGGTTACGCCGTTGGACGGGTTGCGGCCGGATGGCTCGTCCGGAGCCGTGTCGGGCAGCCTTGCTTTTCCCCGTGCCCCCAAGCGCATGGCCGGCGGGGAGAGCACCACGTTTCACGGGCCGGCGTACCACCGCGACGAGATCGAGATGGTCCGGACGATCGAGTCGATCGTGGAGAAGCAAGGCCGCTCAGGCAGGTTCGTTCTGGTCACGTGGCGAACCGTGTACCGCAATCAGCGGAGCGAATTGGTCGCTGAGGCAACAACATCGATGATCGCCCGACCCTAGGGAGCGCAGTGGCCCGCGAACAGATCTTCTACGAGGACGTCCACCCGGGCGACACCTTGCCGACGCTGGCGGTGACGGCCGACGAAAGGCAGTTGTTCTTCTTCAGCGCCGCGACGTACAACGGCCACCGGATCCACTACGACAAAGACTGGGCGCGAACGGTCGAGGGCTATGACGACGTCATCGTGCAGGGTCCGCTGCAGGCCGCACTGCTGGCCCGCGCCATCACCGACTGGATCGGCGGGCGTGGCCGATTGGTGGCGTACTCGGTGCAGAACCGGGCCGTCGCCATCGCCGGCGAGGAGCTGAACTTCGGCGGATCGGTGACTGCAAAGCGGCTGGGAGACAACGCCGGTCTGGTCGAGCTGGACATCGCCGGGCGACGGGGCGACACCGTGCTGATGCCGGGCACCGCCACGGTTGCACTGCCGCTGCGCGGAGACCGGCCGTGACCGGACTGCGGGGCGATGCCGCGATCATCGGGATCGCCGAACTGCCCGCCGAGCGCAAGCAATCCCGCCCACCGTCGTTCACCCTGGACCAGTACGCGCTGCTGGCCAAGATGGTCGTCGACGATGCCGGTGTAGACGCCGCGGTGGTCAATGGCCTGATCTGCCACGGCTTGGCCGAATCCGACATGTTCGCCCCGGCCACCCTCGCCGAATATCTGGGCCTGCCGGTGAATTTCGGTGAACGCGTCGACCTTGGCGGCGCAACATCGGCCGGGATGGTGTGGCGCGCAGCGGTCGCCGTCGAGCTCGGGCTGTGCGACGCGGTGCTCGCGGTCGTGCCCGGTTCGGCGGTGCTGCCGACGTCGACTCGCCACCCACCGTCGCCGCCCGGCTGGCACGGCGCGTCGAGCAATAAGTACGGCTCGCCGCAGGCCGAGTTCGAAATTCCGTACGGCAACGTGGGCCAGAACGGACCATACGCGCAGATCGCGCAGCGGTACGCCGCCCTTTTCGGCTACGACGCAACAGCTCTGGCGAAGATCGCGGTCGACCAGCGTGCAAATGCATGCGCGCATCCCGGCGCGGTGTTTCACGGCAAGCCCATCACCGTCGACGACGTTCTGGCCAGCCCGATGATCGCCGATCCGATCCACATGCTGGAGACGGTGATGCGGGTGCAGGGCGGTGTGGGTGTCCTGGTCGCCAACGCCGACATCGCCCGCCGTGCCCGTCACCGGCCGGTGTGGGTCAAGGGATTCGGCGAGCACATCGCCTTCAAGACGGCGACCTACGCCGAAGACCTGATGACGACACCGATCGCGCGCGCCGCCGAACGCGCTTTCGCGATGGCAGGTCTCGCCCCCTCAGCCGTCGACATGGCGTCGCTCTACGACTGCTACACCATCACCGTCTTGATGACCCTCGAAGACGCCGGTTTCTGCGGCAAGGGTGAAGGGATGGCCTGGGTCAACGGGCGCGACCTGACTTTTGCCGGCGACTTTCCGCTCAACACCGCGGGCGGGCAGCTCTCATTCGGGCAAGCCGGCATGGCCGGCGGCATGCACCACGTGGTCGATGCTGCGCGTCAGGTGATGGGCCGCGCCGCCGCGGCGCAGGTCACCGACTGCAATCACGCATTCGTCAGCGGCACCGGCGGGATCATGAGTGAACAAGTCGCGCTGGTACTGGGCGGTGACTGAGATGACTGAGGCGACACCACTTCCCGAGGCCACCCCGGTGTCAGCGCCGTTCTGGCAGGCACTCACCGAACACCGGATCCTGGTGCAGTATTCGCCGTCACTGGGGCGGTACGTGTTCTATCCCCGCACACTGGCGCCGGGCACGCTGGCCGACGACCTGCAGTGGCGCGAAATCGACGGCGCCGGATCGGTGTACACCTTCACGGTGGCGCGTCGGCCCACCGGGCCACCGTGGGCGGATTCGCTGCCGCAGATCCTCGCCGTCGTCGAGTGGGACGCCGGACCGCGGTTCAGCACCGAGCTGGTGGACGTGGATCCGGCCGATGTCCGGATAGGAATGCGGGTGAGCCCGGTTTTCTGCGACGTTCCCGGCAGCGGAATCACGTTGTTGCGGTACCGGCCGGAACCAACCGATGTTTGAGACCGTGCAGCAGTTGCTGCGGTCCCGGATGCACGACGACACCCTCGCGGTTGCGCACGGCGATCAGACCTGGACGTGGCGCGAGCACCTTGCCGAGGCCGCGAGCGAAGCGTCGGCGTTGATCGGTCTTGCCGACACCGGTCGTCCGCTGCACGTCGGCGCGCTGCTCGGCAACTCGCCGGCCATGCTGCGCTCGATGGCGGCGGCCGGGTTGGGTGGCTACGTATTGTGCGGAATCAATACCACCCGTCGCGGCGCCGGGCTGCTGTCCGACATCCGACGATCGGATTGTCAACTGCTGCTTGCTGATTCCGAGCATCTACCACTGCTGGACGGCCTGGATCTTGACGGTATCACCGTGCTCCACGTGGCGTCGCAGCGTTACCTCGACGTGGTCGCGGCCGCGCCGCCTCTGGTGCCGTGGCGCGAGGTCGAACCGGCCGACACCTTGATGATGATCTTCACCTCGGGAACCAGCGGCGACCCCAAGGCTGTTCGGTTCGCCCACGTGATGGCGATTCTCTGCGGTGCCAGCCTGATCGGGCAGTACGACGTCACCGCTGACGATGTGTGCTACCTGTCGATGCCGCTGTTCCACTCGAACGGTGTAGCCGCCGGCTGGGCGGTGGCCATCGGTAGCGGTGCGGCGATGGTGCCCGCCCGGTTCTCGACATCCAGGTTTCTCGATGACATCCGTCGCTACCGCGTCACCTACATGAACTACGTCGGCAAGCCGCTGGCCCTGATGCTGGCCACCCCGGAGCGGCCCGACGATGCCGACAACACATTGCGGATCGCATTCGGCAACGAGGCAACCGACCGTGATATCGACGAATTCGCCCGGCGATTCGGCTGCCGGGTGGTCGACAGTTTCGGATCAAGTGAGTTCGCGGTCATCGTCACCCGCGAAGACGGCACGCCTGCCGGGTCTATCGGCAGGGGATATCCCGGCGTCGCCGTGTACCACCCGGAATCGGTGACCGAGTGCGCGCCAGCGGTTTTCGACGAGCACGGTGCGCTGGCCAACTTCGACGAGGCGGTGGGGGAGCTGGTCAACACCGAGGGGGCCGGCCCGTTCGCCGGGTACTACAACGACCCCGCGG
Source organism: uncultured Actinomycetota bacterium (assembly GCA_963815995.1). Classification (GTDB taxonomy): domain Bacteria; phylum Actinomycetota; class Actinomycetes; order Mycobacteriales; family Mycobacteriaceae; genus Mycobacterium. The sequence goes on along the minus strand of CAWFIR010000010.1, from coordinate 1,326,669 downwards.
CCACCAGCGAGCGGATGCGCCACGGCATGTACTGGTCGGGCGATCTGGCGTATCGGGACACCGACGGCTGGATCTACCTGGCCGGTCGCACGGCGGACTGGCTGCGGGTCGACGGCGAGAACTTGGCTACCGCACCCATCGAGCGAATTCTGCAGCGGCTGACCCCGATCAACCAGGTCGCGGTGTACGGGGTGCCGGATCGGGACGTCGGCGACCAGGTGATGGCCGCCATCGTTCTCAACGACGGCGCATCCCTGACGCCGGAGGAATTCGAGAAATTCCTGGCCACTCAACCCGACTTGTCGCCCAAGGCGTGGCCGCGTTTCGTCCGGATCAACAATGACCTTCCGCACACCGCGACCAGCAAGATTCTGAAACGCGAGTTGATCCGCGGGGGAGTGACGGCCGAGAGCGGCGTGCTGTGGGAACGGGCAGGACGAGGCACCGCATACGTCGTGGCCGACTAACGTGTGGCGGTGATGTACTCGGAGTGCATGATCTCGTCGAGGTCCATGTCGACCTGCGGCGGGGTCCGGCCGTATTCGCGCTGCAGTTCCGGGTTGGTCTGCACACGGTCGACCGTCCAGCCATGATCGGCAAGCCATTGCGCCGGTTTGGTTTTCGTCGCGTCGTCGTAGGTCAATGTGGAGAAATCCACATCGCCGGACAGGTTGAGGCCCGGGTGACTGCCTTCCAGTGCAGCGAGCCGCTCCTGGTCAAGGCACGAGCCCAGGGCGCCTATCCCGAGCCGGCTGCCCGGCGCCGACAAGTCGGTGATCCGACTGAACAGTGTGTCCTGGGCGTCGCCGGTCAAGTACGGCAGAATGCCCTCCACCGACCAGGCGGTCGGGAGTCCTGTATCGAAACCGTTGTCTTGCAACGGTATTGACCAGTCGTCCCGCAGGTCGGCTGCGACGTCGCGCCGGTCGGCCGCAGGTTCTGCTGTGTGCTGTGCAAGCACTCGCGCCTTGAACTCGAGGACTTTGGGCTGGTCGACCTCGAATACCGTTGTGCCGGTTGGCCATGTCAACCGGTACGCTCGTGAGTCCAGACCGGCCGCCACGATGACGGCCTGGCGGATGCCCCGCTGCGCGGCGGCGGAGAAGAACTCGTCGAAGAACCGGGTCTGCACGCCGTACAGGCGCGGAAAGGTCGCCGCCCCCTCCGACGTGCCCGGGTCAGCGAGCGCGCCGTTGAGAAACGGGTCCGCGGATGCCGCGATGAAGTACTTGGCATAGTCATCGCGCACCAACGGATGCTCGCTCGCGGCATGCAGGGCACGCCATCCCGCGACCAGCAATGCGGTATATCCCACGCTGCTGACGATGTCCCAGGTGTCGTCGTCGGAGCGGTCCACGCCCCACTTGCCCTGCGATGTGCTCATGCAACCCTTCCTCTCACAGCTCCAGCAAGATGGTCACCGGGCCGTCGTTGACCAATTCGACCTGCATGTGGGCGCCGAAGACTCCGGTTTCCACGGCGGCCCCTAGGCCTCGCAACGCTTGCACGAACGCGGTAACCAGCGGCTCGGCGGCCGCGCCCGGCGCGGCGGCGTTCCAGGACGGTCGCCGGCCCTTCGCGGTGTCGGCGTACAGCGTGAACTGGCTGACCACCATGATCGGTGCATCGACGTCGGAGGCCGACCGGTCGTCATCGAGAATTCGCAGCTGCCAGAGCTTTTCGGCGAGCCGTCCGGCTTTGTCGGCGTCGTCACCGTGTGTCACCCCGACGAGCGCCAGCAGGCCTTGTCCGGCGGGCCGGATAGCGCCGACCGCGTGGCCGTCCACCGACACCGTTGCCGACGCGACCCGCTGCACCAGAACCCGCATGGCCCGATGCTGCCATGACGTCGTGGGTACGCTCATCGGGTGTCCGTACTGGTCGCGTTCTCGGTCACGCCACTCGGAGTCGGCGAGGGCGTCGGTGAGATCGTCGCCGAAGCGGTCCGGGTCGTTCGAGACTCCGGATTGCCGAACAAGACCGATTCGATGTTCACCGTGATCGAGGGTGACAGCTGGGCCGAGGTGATGTCCGTCGTGGAGCGCGCCGTCGAAGCGGTCGCTGCCCGCGCCACCCGGGTCAGCGTGGTGATCAAGGCGGACTGGCGATCGGGTGTCACCGACGCGATGACCAGCAAGACGGAATCGGTGGAGCGCCACCTGTCCGCGCAACCCGGGGATTCGTAGCGAAACTGCCCGCCTAATGTCGTAGCGGTGAGCGCACGCGCGGGCATTGTCGTCACCGGAACCGAGGTCTTGACCGGGCGGGTCGCCGACCGCAACGGCCCATGGCTCGCCGACCGGCTCCTCGAGCTGGGCGTCGAGCTCGCCCACATCACCATCTGCGGTGACCGCGCCACCGACATCGAAGCCCAGCTGCGGTTCATGGCCGACGAAGGCGTGGACCTGATCGTCACCAGTGGCGGGCTCGGGCCGACCGCCGACGACATGACCGTCGCAACCGTCGCGCGATATTGCGGTCGCGAGCTGGTGCTGGACGCCGAGCTGGAAAACAAGATCGCGGGGATCTTGAAGAAGCTGATGGCCCGCATCGGGGCCGGCGATTTCGAGGCGGTGCGTGCCGCCAACCGCAAGCAGGCGATGGTCCCGGTCGGAGCCGTCGTGATGGATCCGGTGGGAACAGCACCCGGCGTGGTAGTTCCCGGCAAGCCGACCGTCGTCGTCCTACCGGGGCCGCCGCGCGAGCTACAGCCGATGTGGAAGACCGCGGTAGGGCTACCCGCCGTTCAGGAAGCCATCGCCGGCCGGACGATCTACCGCCAGGACATCATCAGAATGTTCGGCCTGCCGGAATCCGGCCTGGCCGAGACTCTTCGCGCGGCTGAGCACGCAGTGCCCGACTTCGACTCGTTGGAGATCACCACCTGTCTGCGGCGCGGGGAGATCGAGATGGTCACCCGCTACGAACCTGACGCCGCGGACACCTACCGGCAGCTGACCGAACTACTTCGCGCCCGGCACGGCCAGCACATCTTTTCCGAGGATGGCGCACAGGTGGATGACCAAGTCGCGCAGCTGCTGGCGGGGCGCCGGATCGCCACAGCAGAGTCGTGCACCGGGGGACTGCTGGCGGCACGCCTGACCGACCGGCCCGGTTCGTCGGCCTACCTCGCCGGCGGGTTGGTGGCCTACGCCAACGACGCGAAAACCGACTTGCTCGGCGTGGATCCGGCGCTGATCGACGCGCACGGCGCGGTGTCGGAGCCGGTGGCCGAGGCGATGGCCGCCGGCGCGCTGCGCCGATTCGACGCCGACACCGCGGTGGCGATCACCGGGATCGCCGGACCAGGCGGGGGAACCGACGAAAAGCCGGTCGGGACAGTCTGTTTCACCGTGGCGGTCGACGGCGCGTCCTCGACCCGCACGCTTCGACTGCCCGGCAACCGCTCCGACATCAGGGAGCGCTCGACCACGGTGGCGATGCACATGCTGCGTCAAGCGCTCAGTGAGGCGTAGTATGGCGCTTTGTCCACAACCGATTGGTAGGCCGAATCGCGTCGGCGCCTCCGGCTAATATCGAAAACATGTTCGATGGCATTGCATCGCTGCAGCGCACGGTAGCTTTCACCGCTGCGGACGATGCGGGTGTCGTGGATGCGATCACGACTGCGGCCCGTGCACAGAACGCGATGTGTGGGCGGGAGCTGGCTGCGATCGGCGAGTTGTATGCGCGCCGCGCTCCCGAGGACGATTCCGACCGGCTGGACTGGGCGATCGACGGCCATGAGAACGTGGTCGCCGAAGTAGCCGCTGCGTTGGGCATCAGCCGGGGCCGAGCCCGAGGCCGGTTGCGTTACGCAATCGCGTTGCGCGAGCGGCTGCCCCGGGTCGCTGAAGTTTTTGCTCGAGGACTCATCGACTTTCGGCTGATGGCTGCGGTCGTATCCCGCACCGAGTTGGTCCAGAATCCAGAGTTGATCGCCAAGCTGGATGCGGCGATCGCCAGGCACGCGCCCAAGTGGACGCGGCTCTCGGAGCCGAAGCTCGTCGAACGCATCGACTTGTGGGTACTTCGGTTCGACCCGGCGGGCAAGCGCGTTGCGGGAGAGCGCACCGAAGATCGCTATGTCGAAATCGCACCCACGGATGCCGGGTTGGCAGGGATCTGGGCGCAGCTGCACGCGACTGACGGCGCGGCTTTGGACCAGAAGCTCGACGCGCTTGCCGAAACGGTCTGCGGGGCAGATCCACGAACCAAGAAGCAACGTCGGGCGGACGCCTTGGGCGCATTGGTTGCCGGACTGTCGGCGATGCATTGCCGATGCGAGTCTCCGGGATGCTCAGCAGCACAACGACGTCCGGCCTCCGGGGTGGTGATCCACGTCTTGGCTGAACGGGCGACCATCAGCGGTGACTCTCAAACGCCTGGCTATCTGCCCGGATTCGGGCCACTACCATCGAGCATGCTGCGCGACATTGCGGCGACGGCGAAAATCAAACCGCTGGCCATGCCTTCAACCAATCCCGAGTCCGGGTATCGACCTTCGGCGGCGTTGGCCGAATTCGTCCGCCTTCGGGACTTGACCTGTCGATTCCCCGGCTGCGACGAACCGGCTGAAGCATGCGATATCGACCACACCGTCCCGTTCCCGCTGGGCCCTACCCACCCCTCGAATTGCAAGCTGCTCTGCCGTTATCACCACCTGCTGAAAACGTTCTACAGTGGCTGGACCGACCATCAATCACCCGATGGGACGGTGACCTGGACGACGCCGAGCGGCCACACGTACACCACCGAGCCTTGCGGCAGTGTCTTCTTTCCCCAGTTAGGTATTCCGACAGGAGAATTGGCGACAATAAAGCTCGCCGTCGAACCCGGGGACGGCCGCGGGTTGATGATGCCGCGGCGTAGACGAACACGCGCGCAGGAACGGCTCGACCGCATCGCTGCGGAACGACGATTCAACGAGCAATGCCTCAAGCGACAGCAGTGGCCCTTCGACGAAACCACCAGACATCGAGAATCCTTCGCCGAGCCTCCGCCGTTCTGACGGACGAACCTAGTTCGCAGCGACCACGCGCAGTAGGGCGTCGGTCAGCGCTCTCGGTTGCGAAAAGAACGGTGAGTGACTCGAAGGGATGACTTCAAGAGATGCGCCGATGTTGCGTGCCGTCTGTACCTGCCAATCCGGGTCGACAAGTCGATCCTCAGCGCATGCGATGTAAGTACAACTGACCGTTGGAAGTTGGGATAGCGGAAACGCGGCTATGAACGGATACGCCGACTGTGGTCGAAGACGGCTGAAAGCTGCCGTCACTGTCGATTCGTCACAGTCGTGGTAGAACAACGCTTTAGCCATATCACGATCTACCCATACTGTCCGCAGTTCTGCATCAGGCCGGCTAAGGCCCTTGTCCCAGTCGGGGTTAACCATTTCGCCCCCTTGATCCACCAGGCTGAGGCCAGGAGCCGGGACTACGGCACACACGTACACAAGGTGCCGCACCGGGCGTCGAGCCGCGATCAGAGTGCCAGTGGGTCCAGCCAACGAGTGCGCGACAACGACTACGTCAGCGTCGCGACCCTGCAAGGGCAGCGCAAACCAAATCGGCATAGGGCTCAAAGGTTGTCGCTGAGCCGTCGTCACACGGCAATTCTGGCGCGACCACGTCGTGGCCCGCTTTCTGCAGCAGCGGAGCGACTTCTTCCCAGCACCACGAGCCGTGCCACGCGCCGTGCACTAGGGCAAAGGTCGTCATAGCGCGGATAGTAGGTCATACGCGCGTCGGCTGAAGGGCAAAATCGGCGCTAGTTTAGTCACCGACTGCGATGCTCTGCTCGGTGCCGAACCGAATTCCGGTGGCGTCCTTGCCGATCGCCGTCAACACGGCGACGGCGATCAACACCGGCCCGATCGTCGCCGCCAAGGCGAAGGGATAGCCGTGGGAAGCGGCCAGCCGTTCCTGGATCGGCAAGTTGAAGGCCGCCAGCAGATTACCCAGCTGATAGGTGACACCGGGATAGAAACCGCGGATGGCGTCCGGCGACATCTCCGTCAGGTGCGCGGGTATGACGCCCCACGCGCCCTGCACGGCGAACTGCATCAAAAACGAGCCGAGACACAGCATCGCGGCGGTATGCGAGTAGGCGAAGAGCGGCACGATCGGCAGCCCCAGCACGGCGCAGAACACCACGGTGTGGCGACGGCCGAAGCGCTGGGAGAGTGAGCCGAAGATCAGCCCGCCGGCAATCGCGCCGATGTTGTAGATCACCACGATCCATTTGGCGCCTGCGTGCGATAGCGCGGCGCCGCCGTCGTGGGTGGCTGACAGGAACGTCGGGTACACGTCCTGGGTGCCGTGACTCATCCAGTTGAAGGCCGCCATCAGCAGGACCAGATAGATGAACCGCCGGATTATGGCGGCGTTGCGCAGCACGTCACGGATCCTGGTGCGGGTCAACTTCATTCGGTCCTGCTCGGCTTCCCAGACTTCCGACTCTTGCACCCGGTAGCGGATGATCAGACTGATCAGAGCGGGGACGATGCTCAGACCGAACAGCCAGCGCCAGGACAACCCGAGTTGATCGATGACCAACAGCGACGCCACTGTGGCGAGCAGATAGCCGAATGCGTAGCCCTCCTGCAGCAGACCGGAGAAGAACCCCCGCCGCTCGACGGGGACCTTCTCCATCGCCAGCGCGGCACCCAGACCCCACTCACCGCCCATGCCAATGCCATACAGCAGTCGCAGGATGACCAGCACGGTGAAGTTGGGCGCGAACGCGCATAAAAAGCCGACCACCGAATAGAAGACGACGTCGACCATCAGCGGCAACCGCCGGCCGACCCGGTCGGCCCAGAGCCCGAACAGCAGGGCGCCTACCGGACGCATGAGCAACGTCGCAGTGGTCAGGAACGCGACTTCGGCCTTGGTGTGGTGGAAGGTTTTCGCGATGTCGGCGTAGACCAGCACCACGAGGAAGTAATCGAAGGCGTCCATCGTCCAGCCCAGCAGTGCGGCAATGAACGAGTGGCGTTGATCTTTGGTGAGCGGTGGGTTTCCGGGCACTCGCTCCGTCTATCACACGGCGAGTGACGGTGTCGCGCCCACGAGGGAAATCATCTCTTTTCGATGCTGTCCCAGAGCTCGACCATGGTCTGCAGAATTTCCTCGGCAAAGCCCAGGCCGGCGAGGTGGCTCTCCCCGGGCAGCGTGTACAGCTCCGCGTCGGGCAGCCGCTTGACGACGTGCTCCCCGTGGGCGAACGGCACGATGTGGTCGCGGTCGCCATGCCACCAGCGGACCGGGATCTTCACCTGGTCGAGCCGGAAGCCCCAATCCCGGGCGAACACGACGACGTCGGCGAACGGGGCCGACAACTGTTTGCGGGAACCGTTGAGCAGATCGTCGAGGAACATCGCCTTGAACTCCGGCCGCACCAGCAGCCGCCGATCGCCCTCGGGAGACACCCGCGCGTAGAGGTACAGCGCGGGCTCGGCGACCGGCTTCAGCAGACGGATGAAACCGACCGCTGCCCACCGGATCGGGAACCCCGCCACCGCAAGCAGCGGCGCCACCATCGAGCCGAGTGACATCAGTCCGCCGCTGATCGCCTCCGGGCCGACCGTGGGCGCCACGCCGCCCAGCACCCCGACCGCAACGACACGGTCGGGCAGCGCCGCCGCGCATCCCAAGGTGTAGGGACCGCCGCCGGACAGGCCGATCACCGCCATCTTGTCGATGCCCAACGTGTCGGCGACGGTGCGCAAGTCGTCGGCGAAAGCGAGGACGTTCTCGTATTGATGCGGGGTGGACGCCCCGATGCCGGGTCGGTCGATGCCGATCAGCCGGATGTGGTTGTCCTCGGCGTAGACGCGCGCCTCGGCCGGGATCTGCCGCCGCGCACCGGGCGTGCCGTGCAGCCAGAAGATCGCGCGACCTTGCGGGTCGCCGAACTCGGCAAACCCCAGCTGCCGATCATCGCCGACGGCGATATTGCCCTCGAGCTTGGGCCGAGCAATCGAATAAGCCATTACGGCAGTGTTACATGGACGGCCGTGCTCGATTCACACTAGGACAACCAGCACGGCTTCTTTGGCCGGCATTTTGGACGCGATGACGCCGACGGTGGTGCACGCTGCATACAACACCGTGGATCCTGCCGACGGGAGCGAGCTATGCACATCATCGATGCCGACGGGCACGTCGCGGAAAACCCATCGTTCGCGATCGAGGCCATGAAGCGCTGGCCGCAGCAGGTCACGGCCAGTGCCGACGGCAGACCACGGTTGGTCATCGAGGGCCGCAACTATCCCGAAGACACCGGCCCGGGCGCCGGATGCCCACCCGAGCACGGGATCAGCAAGGCGTCCGACATCAACTGCCGGTCCGTGGAGGGCGTGCTCGGCGACGCCGACCGCGACCACATCGACACCATGGTGCTGTATCCCAGCATGGGGCTGTGCACGCCCAGCCTCGAGGATCCGGAATTCGCCGCCGGGTTCGCGCGCCACTACAACCAGTGGATTGCGGATTTCTGCGCCCCGGCGGGCGGCCGATTGCGCGGCGTCGCGGTGGCCCCGGTCGAGCATGGGCAAGCGGCGATCGACGTCATGCGGGAGGCCAAAGAGCTCGGGCTGGTGGCCACGCTGGTCCCGCCGGCACTCAAGACGCGCAACCTCGACCACCCAGACCTCGATCCGTTTTACGCCGCCGCGGTCGAACTCGGAATGCCGCTCGGCATTCACGGCGCACCCGGTATCCACCTGCCGAAGATCGGTGTCGACCGCTTCACCAACTACATCCAGGTGCACTGCATCAGCTTTCCGTTCGACCAGATGACGGCGATGACCGCGATGGTCTCCGGCGGTGTATTCGATCGGCACCCCGGATTGCGGGTGGCGTTCCTCGAGGCCGGCGTGGGCTGGGTGCCGTTTTTCATCGACCGCCTGCACGAGCATTTCGAAAAGCGCGGCGACTGGATTGACCGTGGCTGGCAACGTGATCCGCAGGAGTACGTGCGGGCCGGCAACATCTTCGTGACTTGCGAGCCGGAGGAGCCGATCCTGCCCGGTGTCATCGACGTGCTCGGCGACGACTTCATCATGTTCGCCAGCGACTACCCGCACTGGGACGGCGAGTGGCCCGAGAGCACCAAACATCTGCGCACGCGTCCGGACATCAGCGAAGAGGCCCGCGCGAAAATCGGCGGGCTGAATGCGCAGCGCTTCTACGGCCTCAACTGAGGGCGATCAGCGCCCCTGCCATTTCGGAGGTCGCTTTTCGGCGAAGGCACGCGGGCCTTCTTTAGCGTCCTCGGTCGCGAAAATGCGGTCGCTGTGCAGGGTTTCGTTGGCATAGGCGGAATGCAGATCAAGAGCCAGGCCCTCGACAGCCGACTGTTTTGTCGCCGACACGGCAAGCGGCGCGTTGACCGCGATGCGCTCGGCGTACTCATAGGCGGTGTTCAGCAACTCCTCGCCCGGTACTACCCGGTTGATCAGACCCATCGCGAGCGCACGGTCGGCGTCGACCATGTCCGCGGTCAACAACAACTCCATCGCCAACGCGTAGGGCAACTGGCGCGGCAACCGCACAGTGCTGCCGCCGCCGGCAAACAATCCGCGCTTCGGCTCCATCACGGCGAATCGCGCCTGGGGCACGGCGACGCGAATATCGGTGGAGGTCAACATCTCGAATCCGCCCGCCACGCAGACACCATTGACGGCGGCGACGATCGGCTTGTAGATCGGAAACTGGTGCAGGACAGCGTGAATAGCGTCGCTTTTGTTCCATCCCTCGGGCTGCGGCAAGTCGCCGGTCAACTCAGGAATGAATTTCTTCAGATCGGCCCCAGTGCAGAAATCGTGACCAACTCCGGTGATAACGGCGACCCACGCGTCGGGGTCATCGCGAAAGCCCGCCCAAGCGTGGGCAAGGTCGCGAAAATGCTCCATGTCGAGCGAATTGCGAGTCTCGGGCCGGTTGATCGTGATCGTGACGATGCGACCGTTCCGCACGTAGTCGATGCTCACCGCGTCCTTTGAGATTCGCAGCCGCTATCTTTGCAATAATAGTAAATCACCTGGGCTGTGATCTGGCCAGCGCGTTGAACCGGCTCCGCCGGCACTCGCACTAGCCGGGCTGCCTACTGAACGTGTGCGCACTTCCCCTATGCGGGCCGACGCGGTTACCGATACCCTCTTGCATGCAGCTGTCGGGACGGAAGTTGGCGGCAGCCCGTCATGATCTGAGCTGAACACCAACAAAGAGTTGAGGGGTTATGGGCGAATTCGATCAGCACGAGGGCGAAGCGCAAACCATTGTGAATCTCGCCGAGGCGGCGATGCATATGTACCGGGCGGCGATCGATTCGCTGCCGTTTCCAGAAGACAAGAAATTCCAAAAGCGCGCCGAGGTGGTTCTCACCGGTATGCGGAAATTGCGCGCGGCGCTGACAGAGGCGGCCAGCCACAGCCGGCCCACTCCCACCGTCATGATGGCGCTCAGCGACGTCCGCCGGCGCTACGACGATCTGATGGAGCGCGCGGCCGACGCCCCCGGATCGACACTGGGCCAACAGCTTTACAACGCCCGCATTCACGCCAAGCTTTCGGCGCACGAGGCGGCCCACGGGTTTGGACTTCGCCGCGAGCTGCCTGACGAGCTCGAAGAAGGCGCGACCCCCACCGCGCAGGAAACGCCGCTCGTCGAGCAGCTGATCGCCGCGATCCGATCAGTGGCGGGGCTCGACGAAGGCAAGTTCGAGCCTGAGCCGCCACCGGTCGAGGAGCACGTCAACGGATGGGATGAAACGCTGGCCATGAACGGCGCGGGCGAAGCGGCGCACGCCACTAACTAGCGGATTGCGTCAGCGAATGGGCAGACCGGTCAACGCCCGGCCGATCACCAGTCGCTGAATCTCGCTGGTGCCTTCAAAGATGGTGAAAATCTTGGCATCCCGGTGCATTCGCTCGACCGGGTAATCCCGCGTGTAACCGTTACCGCCGAGAATCTGGATGGCTTCGTCGGTGACGTACACAGCGGTCTCGCTGGCATAGAGCTTCGCCATCGAACCCTCGGCTGAGGTGAACGGCTTGTTGTTGCGCTGCATCCAGCTGGCCCGCCACACCAGCATCCTGGATGCGTCGATACGGCTCTTCATGTCGGCCAATTTGAAAGCAACAGCCTGGAATTCGGCGATTTTACGGCCGAATTGTTCACGCTGACCCGAATACTCCAGCGCGTACTCGTAGGCAGCGCGGGCGATGCCCAGCGCCATCGCACCCACGGTCGGACGAGTGCGCTCGAAGGTCATCATCGCCGCCTGGCTCGAGGTGCGATGCCCTTCCCGGATCTTGGCGATCCGGCGTTCGAATTTCTCTCGGCCGCCGAGGATCAGCTCACCGGGAAGGCGGACATCGTCGAGCACCACCTCGGCGGTGTGCGACGCCCGAATACCGTGCTTCTTGAACTTCTGGCCCTGGGACAGGCCTTTGGTGTCGGGGGGCACGATGAACGTCGCCTGCCCCCGGGTGCCCAGCTCGGGTTCCACCGACGCCACCACCACATGGACATTGGCGATTCCACCGTTCGTGGCCCACGTCTTGGTGCCATTGAGCACCCACTCGTCGTTGGCTTCGTCGTACCTCGCGCGGGTGCGGACAGCGCCGACGTCCGAGCCGGCGCCCGGTTCGGAGGAACAGAACGCGGCCAGTTGGGGATCGCCGGGACTCCCGAACATCTGCGGCAGCCACTCGCCGATCTGCTGCGGGGTTCCGTTGGCGGCCAGTGCGGCCGCGGCAAGCCCGGTGGCCATGATGGACAACGCGATGCCGGCGTCACCCCAGAACATCTCTTCGAAGACCGTTGGCATGCCCAGTCCGCTCGCCTCGCCCGCCATCTGGGCGAAAAGGTCAGGGGTGTAGAGCCCGACTTTGGCGGCCTCTTGAATAATCGGCCAGGGGGTCTCTTCGCGCTCGTCCCACTCGGCGGCCGCCGGGCGGATCACCGATTCGGCGAACTCGTGCACCCAGTCACGGACCTGCACCACTTCCTCGGATAGATCCAGCGAAAAAGTGGCGTCCATCAGCGCTCCTATCGATTGTTGCGCCCGCATCCCTGTGGTGTCTGGTCAGCTGAACATCTGTCACATACAGTAAACGCTTGTATACTGAGCGAACAAACCAGCAGCTCAGACCGGGCTCCTCAGGTGGGTTCGGGCAGCAAGGGGAGATGCCAGGCCATTGTGACACTCGTTCACCCGAAGCCGTGAGGGGGCCACATGCAACGCAGTGATATTCGCGCCGTCGGCGATCTGGCGGGGGAGGCGTCGTCGGTACTGACGACCCTGGTACGGGGAATGCACGCCGGCATCTCCAGTCGCGTATTCGACTCGATCGGGCCGACGGCGACACCGACCCGGACGATCCACGACGGGTTGACGCGGGCGATCTACAGCGGCGTGGACCGCGGGATTCGGGGCGCCGCCCATGTCGCGGGGATCGTGGCCGCCGAGGTATGGGGTAACGAGGCCGACGAAGCTCTTGAGTCACGCGCCGATGCCACCGCCGCCGCCATCGCCGCGGTCAATGGAATATACGGCGATGTGTTGACCGAACAGGAGAGCCCGCTCGCGGGCGCGATGACGATCCGGTGCGGCGACAAACCGGTGGCGCTGACGGCCGAGGCCCTCGCGGAGGCATACCCGGCGGCCGCCAACCGCGTCGCCGTCTTCGTGCACGGTTGGTGTCTGACCGAGCAATCATGGTCCCGGCGTCCGGTCGAGGCTGACGACGGTCGAAGCTACGGCGAACGGTTGCGCGACGATCTGCGATACAGCCCGGTATTTCTGCGGTACAACACCGGACTGCATGTGTCAGTCAATGGCCGCACGCTTGCCGAAATTCTCGAGCTGTTGCATGACCAGTGGCCAGTCCCCATCACCGAGCTCGTCCTGGTCGGCCATTCGATGGGCGGTCTGGTGGCGCGCAGCGCATGCCACTACGGGGCGCAGCTGCGGCACGGCTGGGCCGACGCCGTCAGTCGGGTGGTGTGCCTGGGCTCGCCGCATTTGGGTGCCGACCTGGAGAAAGGCGTGCATATCGCATCGTGGGCGTTAGCGCGGTTGCCCGAAACCCGCGCTATCGCAACATTTTTGAACCGTCGCAGCGACGGCGTGAAGGACCTGCGATTCGGCGCATGCCTCGACGAGGACTGGCACGACGCCGATCCTGATGAGTTTCTGCGCGATCGTTGCCATGAGGCGCCGTTCCTGCCGCATGCCAGCTATCACTTCGTGGCGTCCACGGTCACGCCGACACTGCTCGGGTTGATCGCCGGCGATCACCTTGTCCGCTCGAAAAGCGCTGCTGGCCTTGGCAAGTCACGACGCATTCCGTTCGAGCCACAGCATGGACTGACGCTGACCGGGTTGAATCACTTCGACCTGCTCAATCACCCACTGGTGTACGCGAAGTTGCACCACTGGCTGGCCCACTCACCGGAGCGGTTGGCCGGCCGCAGCGATACGAGCAGCGACGTCAGCGCCGACGGCTAACGTCTCGGCGTCGATAGCAGCGCAGTAGCGCCCGGCGGATGCGTCGTAGACCGCGCCGGCGATCGAGCCGTGGTCGGCCGGTAGCTCGGCAACCTGCACCGGCCAGTGGTGCCGGCGCAGCGCCGCGGCGAAATCGTGGGCCACCGAAACCGGGATGACGCGATCGGCGACGCCGTGCAAGAGAGTGAACGGGGAGCGCGGTGCGCCATCGTCCACCCGCGTCGCCGGCAGCTCGTGGAAGATCGGGTCGGGCACCATGAACGCGCCGGCAAGGCAGACGGTATGCGCGAGCGCCACACCTAGCCGGTGCGCCTGCACGGTCAGCGCCGCCGCGGCGAGGCCACCCATGGACCAGCCGACCAGCACCAGACTGTCGGGGCGGTCAACCCGCTCGCGGGCGAAGTGCACCGAGTCCAGCAGGTCGGCGCGGCCGCCGTCGTCGGCGTAGGAATTCCAGTCCGGCGCGATCACACCCAATCCATGACCGGCGATCAGCTCGGCAAGCGGTCGTACCGACGTGCGCGCGTCAGGCTGCTGGCCGTGCCACAACAGCACCGTGGGTTGGGATGGCTCACCGAAAACGTCTGCCAACCGACCGGCGGCGTATTCGACGGTCTGCATACCTCTGGTGATTAGAACGTCACGGCTTGGGCGGTGCCGGTGCCGGCGCTGGCGCTGGCGGTGTATCTCGAGGTGCTGGTGCGCCCCCGCCGCCGATCAGCGTGTTGAGGATGCCCAGCGACAGACCAGCCTCGCCCGGTGACTTGCCCGGGTCGGGGACCGCGGCGTCGTTCTTCTGCCAGGCCTGGCATCCGTCCGTCTTGAACGTCTTGTCGGTGGGGTCGATCCTGACCACCTGCGGCTTTTTGCTCATGGCGTTGTCGAGCGGTTGCTTGGCGTCATCGCCGAGCCGCTTCCAGTAGCAGACGCCGGTGCCGACCGGACCGGCCGAGGTGTAGACCCCCGGCACGATGTCGGTTCCCACGTTGTAGACACCGTCGTGGTCGATCGTCGTCTTGGGCCCGCCGGCCGGCGCCGCGGCAGGCGGAGGCGCGGGAGTCGGAGCAGGAGCCGGGGCCGGGGGGTCGGCACTGGCCAGGCCTGCGGACACACCCCAGCCCAGCGCGATCAGCGCCACAGCGGCTGAGGCGGTTGACTTGGACGTCACGAATAGCAGCATACGGACTTAGCCAAATGAGCGCCGCAGCCCATTTATCGGGCTACGCGGATTTGGTGAACAGCGGCAGCAATAGCCGGCGACGCGCGGTGTTGGCGTCGGCGAAGTAGTGCAGCGCCTCGTGCACCGTGGCAGCGGTGGGGAAGCTGGTGTCCTCGCCGGTAACCAGCAGCGTCAGGCTGACGGCTTGGCTGGGGATCAGTGCCCATTCCAGCCCGGCGGCGCTGCAGGCGTCGTCGACTCGGTGCAGAAGTCGCACAGCCGGCGCGGCGAACGAGTCCAGGCCCGACAGGTCGAGAACAAATGGCTTGTCCGGCAGGTTGAAGCGCTGGGCGTGTTCGATGACCTGGTCGACGTTGCTCGCGCCGATCGCGCCGCTGATCGTCACGACGGTTGCCAGGTGACGGCATTGCGCGCGCACCGCGGCGCCGTTGCAGTCGACCGGAAGATGGGCGTGCCGCGGCGCCGACGAAGCTGCCGCGCTACCTGGGTCCTTCATCAGAACGCCCCCATCCCGAACACTGTTACTGCAATATCGGGATCGACGATGACCCGAACCTGTTTGAGACGCTAATTGCCTACTCTAAGGTCACCTGTTCCAGCGCTTAATACTTTGCTAAGAAACAATTTTCAGCTACTGGCCAGTACGTTCCAATGACGTGCCGAGAGCCCGCCGGCGGGGGAGTCAGCTAGGGCAGTCGCTCGACCGCTCCGACATAGCTGAGCGCGTGCTCGTAAATATCAATGTTGTCCCGAGAGATCTTTGCGTGGACGGGTCGTTCGAGAAGCAGACGCAACAACGGGTTGTACGCGTGGTACGTCTCGTGGAAGGTGAGCACGGTGCTGCCGTCGGGCTGTTCTTCGAGTTCGTGGTAGCCCTCAGCGCGCGACCACAACGGCTTCCCGATCGCGACATAGCGCGACACCTTGTCGATCGTCGCCTCGGTGACGGTCTCCCACGAGCGCCCTTTGCCACCCGACAGCAAGTACTTGGGCACGGGGAAGACACAGGTGCGGACCAGACCCTCACCGGCTTCGTCGCCTTCGTTCAGGATCTCCATGCTGCCGGTCGGCCACTCAAGCAGCCGCGGCTTTGGCGCGTTCGGCGGCACCGGCGGGTGCAGCACCCGCCACACCTTCCGCGGTGGTGCGTCGACGTGGAACCGCACGGTGAAGGATTGCATCAGCGTTCTCCCCAACTGTCCCAGAAGGTGACGGTCTCCGCGGGCGGTCGCGCGGCCGGCCGGAAGTCAGTGCCAATCGTGTAAGCCACCGGGAAAAGCGCAGCCTGTGTGACCGTAGCGGGGATGCCCAGCAATTCGGCTACCTCCTGCTCTTTAGCCAAATGCATTGTCGTCCAGACCGATCCGAGGCCACGAGAACGAAGCGCGAGCAAAAAGCTCCAGCCGGCCGGGATGATCGAGGCCCAAGCCGACGCGGCGGTCAACACGCTGGAGTTATCGATGCGGTTCTCCAGGCAGGGGATGACATGCACGGGAACGTGGGCCAGCGTGTCAGTGAGGCTGAACGCGCTGGCGTACACCCGCTGGGTTTGCGGGTCGGACGTGTCCTTGGCGGCGAGTGCAAGATACTCAGCGCCGATGCTGCGGTAGATCTCCGCGATCGCGGCGCGTTTGTCGGCGTCGGTGATGACCAGCCAGCGCCAATCCTGCGTGTTGCTTGCCGTCGGCGCCTGCATCGCCAGTTGTATGCACTCCAGGATCACGTCGCGACCGACCGGCCGGGTCAGGTCAAGACGTTTGCGCACCGACCGGGTGGTACTCAGCAATTCGTCGACGGTGGCGATATCCATGCTGTCCTTCCCGCTGTGCTCAGAGATCGATCGCGCACGACTGATCGACGCCGAGCACGGTCAACGAGCGTCCCAGACCGAGGAACACCGCGACACAGAGTGTGAGATCGAGGACTTCCTCATCGGTGAAGGTTTCGCGCAGCCGCCCGAAGAACGCGTCGTCGATCGATGCGTGGTCGTTCGCGAATCGCTCGGCGTATTCGATGGCGAGGCGCTGCCGGGCCGTGTAGCCGGGGATAGGTGGCGTAGGCCGCGACGTTCTCGTACAGCTCCGGCGCGACGCCCGCCTCGAGCACCGAATCCGCGCGGAAGTCCGAGCACGCGACGCAGTCGTTGATCTGCGCGATCCGCATCCTGGCCAGCTCGCGCTCGTCCGGGGGCAGAATGCTCTGCTGGTAAGCGCCGCGGATCATCCGCTCGACCATGTCGCCGAGTTGCGGTCGCAACGTCCAGATCATCGCGGCCTCACCACCGGGGCCGTCGGGCACATCAAGCCTGGCCATGGATGCGAGCAAACCAGATGTTTGGGTTGACTGTCCAGGATGCCGCCCGTGGACAGGACGGGACGCCGGGGTTACCGTCCGTTTGAGCGGTAGCGCGATGCAGCGCTCGCACAGGAGGTCTCGCGGCATGCTCTTCATGCACGAGGTGCACACGGTGCGGGGACGTGCCGAAGACGACTTCGAGGCCGCGTTTCGAGATGGCTGGATGCCCACACTTGGCGCCGGAGACGAGGCTCGGCTGCTCTGGTACGCCAACCACGCGCACGGCACCGGCCCCGCCTACACCGTCGTCACGGTGACCGCCGTTCGTGATGGAGCGGCGTGGGAGCGCCTGGCGCGGCGCATTCAGCGGGGCGATCTGCGGCACTGGATGCGTGAGCTCGACGCACTCCGCCACGATGTAGCGGCCAAGCTCCTGGTGGCGCTTCCGTGGTCGCCACTTCAAGACGTGCCGTTCGCCGAAATACCAACCGATGGGCGGGAACACGAGCTGAGCCTCTACATGGAGGACACCATGTGGCCGTACGAGGACAAGTTCACCGAATACATCGACCGCTGCGGCGAGGTGTACTCCAAGAGCCTCGAAACCTCGGAGTCGATGCTGGACATTCAGGCCGGCTTCCAGCCCGCCCTCGGCAGCCACCTGCGCCGTGAAGTGGTACTGATGCAACGGATCCGCCAACCGAAGGCTCTGCTCAACCTCCTGCAGAACGAGATCCCAGCCCGCTACCGTGCACCGGGAACCTGGATGTACGAGGCTTTAGACCTGCGCGATCAATGGACCAGCCGGCTACTTCGGACGTCCTCGTGGTCACCGTTGTATTGAGCCGCGGATGAACCTCGGCACCATCACCGACGCCGCCACCATCGGCGATCCCGACCGCGTCGCGCTCATCATCGACAGGGACGCAATCGGATACGGCCAACTGGCCGCCGCCGTCCAACGTTGCGCTGCGGGTATGGCTGCCAACGGTGTGACGGCCGGAAGCCGGGTCGCCGTCGTCGATGGCGGCACCCTGCTTTCCATCGCGTCGGTGCTCGCGGCCGCTCGCATCGGTGCAGCGGCAGCGCTGATGAACCCCGCGCTCACAACACCCGAACTGCGGGCCCTTATGCAGAATGCGGGATGCGCCGACGTCGCGGTTGCGGGCGATGCACACGCGGCCCGGCTCCGGGAAGCGGGTGCCAGCAGGGTATTGACAACTGCAGATCTATTGCGCGACAGCCCGATTCCCGCAGCGAAGACGGCTGCGGAGAGCGACGACCGCGACGCGCTGGTCCTGTTTACCAGCGGGACCACCGGACTGCCGAAGGCGGTCGGAATCACCAACCGGCAATTGAGCGCGCGGATCCGGGGAATGGGACAACCGTTCCGCGCGGACTCAACGCCGACGGTGGCGATGATGTGCGTCCCGTTCTTTCACGTCGGCGGATCCCTGGGCATGCTCGGCAGCCTGTACTCGGGCAACACCTCGGTCGTGCAGGACCGGTTCGACGCCGCAGAGTGGTTGCGGCTGGTGCAGGAGCATCGGATCCGCACGGCGTTCCTGGTACCGACGATGCTTCAGCGGATCCTCGACCACCCCGACTTCGCCGACGCCGACCTGACGTCGCTGATTGCCATTGCGTACGGAGCGGCGGCCGCGCCCGTCCCGTTGGTCCGCCGGGCAATGGCCGCCCTGCCGCATGTGGCGTTTGCCAACGTGTTTGGCCAGACCGAAACGCTCGGCGCCTACACAAGTTTGTCGCCGCAGGATCACCGCGATCCCAACCGGGTGGGGTCGGTCGGAAAGCCGCTGCCCGGGGTGGAAGTCCGCGTGGTGGATCCCGACACCGGGGCCGACGTCGAGGCGGGAGTTGTCGGCGAGTTGTGGGTGAACACCAGCCAGAACGTCACCGAAGGCTGGCTGCACACCGGTGACCTCGCATGGCGCGACGCCGACGGCTACATATACCCCAGCGGCCGGCTCAGCGACACCATCAACCGCGGGGGAGAGAAGTTCGGGCCGATCGAGGTCGAGGAGGCACTGCGTGCCCATCCGGCGGTCGGCGACGTGGCGGTCGCCGGGATCACTGACGACGAAATGGGCCAACGGGTCGGGGCCGCGGTGGTGGCCTGCCGCCCCGTGACGCTCGATGAGCTGCGGTCGCATTGTCGTGATCGCATCGCCTATTTCAAGCTGCCTGAGCGGTTGATCGTCGTCGACCACATTCCCTATAGCGAGACCGGCAAGGTCAACCGCCGTCGGCTCGCCGCGTTGATCGCCGAGAACGCCTGAGCTATCGAGAGGATTCGCCGTGCTGTTCCTTCACGAGACCCACCGGGTTGTCGGCACCCGCGAGGACGATTTCGAGGCGGCCTACCGCGAGGGCTGGATGCCTACTCTGGCGCAGGACAACAACGCTCGGCTGCTCTGGTACGCCAACCACGCTCACGGCACGGGGTTGGCTTATAACGTGGTGACTGTCACGGGCATCGCCGATGGCGCGGCATGGGAGACGCTGGCCCGGAGAGCGCAAAGCGGCGACTTGGCGCCGTGGATGCGCGAGCTGGACAACCTGCGCCACGAAGTCACCGGCAAGATCCTACTGCCGGTCGACTGGTCGCCGCTGCAAGAAGTGGACCTGATGACCGTGCCCACCGATGGTGCAACACATCCTCAGAGCTTGTTCATGGAGGACACCGGCTGGCCTTACGCCGCGCTGGATGACTACATCCGCTCGTGGGATGAGATCTACTATCGCGTGCTCTCCAAGGCGCCCCCCGGGAGACGAGTGCTCGAAATCCAAGCCTGCTTCCAGGTGGCGTATGGGAGCCACAAACGCCGAGAGGCGATGCTGTGGCAGAAGATTGACGCGACTAACGACTATGCCGCGCTGAAGCATCTGCTGACTACCGACATCCCGCCCGAGCACCGCGGACCGGGGACCTACATGTTCGATGCGCTGAAGTACCGCGACCAGTGGGAGAGTCGACTGCTTCGGACGTCAGCCTGGTCACCTCTATACTGACCTCGGCCTAAAGCTGTTCTCGCGGTTCAGGATTCGGTCGGCATCAGCCGCCATCTCGGCGACGATGTCGGCAGCGGGACGCACCGCGTGGATCAGGCCGATCGACTCACCGATGAGGATGGCAGCGGCCTCGAAATCTTCTGCGGCAACGGCGGCTTGATATGCGCTTACCACTTCGGGTAACGACGCCTGTAGTTCGGCTTCGTTACCGTGCCAGCCGTCGACAAACGGGTTACTCAGGGCCCGCTCGTTGTATTCGGGCGCCCAATCAAGCTGCCGCACATAGTCATAGACCCGCGTGCGGTAGGTGTTGTCCCCGCTGGCACCGATAGCTCGCTCGTGGGCACGTGGTGACACCAACGCTTCGGGGGAAGCCCAGAACCGAGTGCCCACCACCACGCCATCGGCGCCGAGCACCAGTGCCGCAGCAAGTCCGCGCCCATCGGCGACGCCACCGGCGGCCAGCACCAGCGTGTCGGGCGCACGTTCGGCGGCCAGGTCGACGACTTCGGGCACCAGGGTGAACGTCGTGCGCACAGTCATTCCGTGCCCAC
Organism: uncultured Actinomycetota bacterium; assembly: GCA_963815995.1. GTDB lineage: Bacteria > Actinomycetota > Actinomycetes > Mycobacteriales > Mycobacteriaceae > Mycobacterium. Next base: position 1,306,089 of record CAWFIR010000010.1, on the reverse strand, counting down.
CCGCCTCGCTGCCCTGGGCCACCAGTATCTGAGCGCCCGCATCCAGAGCCAGCCGCGCGTGCTCGAGTGTCTGAACCTGCGCGATGAGGGGCACGCCGGCGGCATGGATGCGTTCTGCGAACGGGTGCAGATCGCCGAAGGACAACATGATCGTCGCCGGCTGCCGTTCCAACGTCACGCCCAATAGACCTGGATTGCGGGCCAGACTCCAGGTGATGAAGCCACATCCGACCCGTGCGCCGTCGGCCAGACCGAATTCGCGCGCTACCCAGTCCGAGTCGCCGTAGCCGCCGCCGATCAAGCCGAGGCCACCGCTCGACGACACCGCCGCCGCGAGCTTGCCCCCCGAAGTCAGCGCCATCGGTGCGGACACAATCGGGTGGTCGATGCCGAAGAACTCGGTGAGCCGCGTTTTCATGCGAGCTCCCCGGTGAGGAACTGTGCCCGCCCATGGCCGAAGGACCAGTCCTCGTCGTTGTTATCGGTGATCGACACGACGAGATCTGCCGAGTCGAGACCGCATCGCGCGGCCAGGTTGGCGGCCGCCAACTCGTAAAACCGTTGCTTCATTTCCGGTGAGCGGCGCCGGCTCACCACATGCACAACCACCAGCGCGGCGGAACGCTCGATCCCGAGATCCGTATCCCAGACGACGATCTCGTGACTTGGGTGCGTGCGCACTACTTGATAGCGGTCCCGTGACGGCACTCCGAACGCCTCGACGACCGCGTCGTGTATGGCGTCCAGCAGTGTCCGAATCTCGGCAGGAGTTCGACCCTCGATCAGGTCGACGTACAACAGCGGCATGATTTCTCCCGTGATGTCGCTCGGTTGTCGAGTTGACGTTAACGGTGCCAACGCCTGCTGTGAATGATCGCTTCCGCCTATTCGCGCTCGCTGTTTGTGGGCCTTGACACAACGCCTGCCTGCGGTGACACCGAGCTAATCGCTGCGAGCCACACCGGGCTGACAACTCGCTATCGATCCAGCGCACTGATACCCTGCCAACGCCGTCGTTTGTGACGATGCGCCGCGGTGAATGAAGCACCAGCGGCCTCACGGAAAGAATGTTGTGCGCAGCGGAGAGATCAAGGCCCTCACAGGACTTCGCATCGTCGCCGCCGTGTGGGTGGTGCTCTTTCACTTCCGGCCGCTATTGCACGATGCCGCACCCGGATTTCTCGACGCGCTCACACCGGTGCTCAATTGCGGCGCCCAAGGTGTTGATCTGTTCTTCATTCTCAGCGGGTTCGTGCTGACCTGGAACTACCTCGACCGGATGGGCGGATCCTGGTCGACGCGCGCCACCCTGCATTTCCTGTGGTTGCGGTTGGCCAGGGTGTGGCCGGTTTATCTGGTCACCCTGCATTTGGCCGCCCTGTGGGTCATTTTCACGCTGCACGTGGGCCACGTGCCGTCGGAGGAGATCTACCGCTTCACGGCGATCAGCTATGTGCGTCAGGTCCTGTTGGTGCAGCTGTGGTTCCAACCGTTCTTCGACAATTCGAGCTGGGACGGGCCGGCTTGGTCGATCAGCGCCGAGTGGTTGGCCTACCTCCTGTTCGGGCTGCTGGTGCTGGTGATCTTCCGGATGGCGCGTGCGACCCGTGCTCGCAATCTGATCTGGCTGGCGGTCGCCGCAGCACTGCCCCCGGTGATGTCGCTGCTGGTGACCGGCCAGTTCTACACGCCCTGGAGTTGGCTGCCGCGCATCGTGATGCAGTTCACCGCCGGGGCGCTGATTGCTGCCGCGGTCGGCAGGTTGCAGCTCACCGACCGTGGTCGCCGCGCTGCCGGCTGGGCGTCCGTGTTGCTGATGGCCGGCGTGGTGGGCTTTCTGTACTGGTCTGATGCGCACCCGCTGCACGGTGTATCGGACACCGGCGGCCTGGTCGACATCTTGTTCGTGCCGCTGGTGATGACACTGGCAGCCGGCACCGGCAGCTTGCCGGCGCTGCTGTCCCTCCGGCCCATGGTCTATGGCGGGCAGATCTCGTTCTGCCTGTACATGGTTCACGAGCTGGCGCACACCGCGTGGATCTGGACGGCCCAGCAGTTCGAGCTCACCATGGTCGGAAACGGCGGCAAGCTGCTGCTGGCCGCAGTGCTCACGGTGACCTTCGTCGCCGCGGCCGTGCTCTACCACGTCGTCGAGGAGCCCGCCCGTCTCTGGATGCGCAGGATGGTCGGCGATGGCCGGCCTGTGGTCGATGCTGCTGATTCCGCTGCGCCGGCCGCGGGCGGCAAACTGCAGTCGGTCGACGGAAACCAGGAAGGTAGACCGAAGCCGATTTCGGCGCGCGCGGGCTGAAACTCTCTGGTACAGCTAGCAATACTGCGTCAAATCTTGATCAAGTAGCATCCGTTGTGGCGCGAGACCTTGGGGTCTCGCGTCCGTCGACAAAGCGGGGGTCTCACCAGCAGTGACTGGCTCCCACGCGGCGTCCACCGGACGACGGCGCGTCGACGGCGCAATACGTCGTGGTGCTTTTACGATGCCGCTCATACGGCTGAGTCACGCGGCCGGGGTGGTGGACAGTGGAGGTAACGGTGGGTCGTCTCGCCACAGTTGTCATCGCGGGTGCGGTAGCGGCCGGATTGGTCACCCTCCATCCCGCCACCTCGCAGAGATACCAGACGGTGGCCCGCGGCACTCCGATCGACCACGTCGCGGTGATTGGGGATTCCTACACCACCGGTACCGATGAAGGCGGCTGGGGATCGAACACCTGGACCACCCGCACCTGGCTGACGCTGGCGCGCCAGGGCGTGCAGGTTGCGCCCGAGGTTGCCTCCGAAGGCCGGGCCGGCTACGTCGTCCGCGGTGACCACGGCAGCGTCTTCGAGGACCTGACCAACCGGGCCGTCCACCCCGACGATGCCTTGGTGGTGTTCTTCGGCTCACGCAACGACCACGGTGTCGCAACCGGAGCAGATGGCGGCCATGGCGCACGACACCTTGGGCCTGGCCCGCCGTATCGCGCCCACGGCGAAGTTGCTGGTGATCGGCCCGCCGTGGACGGACTCGCAGCCGCCGATTGACGTCTTGTATGTCCGCGACATCCTCAGCGGTCAGGCCAACGAAGCCGGGGCAACGTTCATCGACCCGATCAGCGAGGGGTGGTTCGTCGGCAGGCCCGATCTGATCGGCCCCGACGGTGTGCACCCCAACGACGCCGGACACGCCTACATGGCCGAGAAGATCGCTCCGCTGATCCACGCCGAATTGTCCCGACGAGCCTGATCCCGCTCACGCTCAACGCGTTTCGCACGCTCTCGTCGCGGGTATCTCGGCATACACGGATGAGGGGATTTCAGATGATGTCTGGCGCTCGGACAGCGATGATCATGTTCTTCGGCGCAGCAATGCTCGCGCTTGCGGTTGGCTGCGGTGGGGGTGGTAAGGGCGGGCCGACCACCACCACCACCACAACGACGACCACCACTCCGTCGTCGAGCGTGGCGCCGGCGCCGTCGATGACCCCCGGCGGCGGTGGGCCTGGCGGTGCGACCGGCGGCGGCGGGCCGAATGGCGGGGGAGGCAGCGTCCCGGGCGGGCCGACCGGCAGCGGCGGGCCAGGCGGTGGCGCCGGGAGCATTCCCGGCGGCCCGACCGGCGGCGGCGGGCCAGGGGGCGGCAGCGGTTGTATCCCGGGCGTCGGCTGCGGTGGTGGTGGACCGGGCGGTGGCGGCGGCTGCATTCCCGGCGTCGGTTGTGGCGGCGGCTGACCGCGGTGGGCGTTGTCCGGAAACTCTTTGCAGGTTCCAGGCTCCAACTCTTAACCCTCGGCGCGTCACGGGTTTAAGGTCTGGGCAACTGGACTGCAAGGGGACCACACATGGCCAAGCTCAGGTTTGGGTATTTCATCGCTCCGTTTCACCGCGCGGGAACCAACCCGACGCTGGCCATGCAGCGAGATCTCGAGTTCGTCGAACACCTTGATGCGCTCGGCTTCGATGAAGCATGGATCGGCGAGCATCATTCGGCGGGCAGCGAGATCATCGCCTCGCCGGAGATCTTCATCGCGGCCGCCGCGGAGCGGACCAAGAGGATCAAGTTGTGTACCGGGGTCATCTCGCTCGCGTACCACAACCCACTCTGGGTGGCCGACCGGTTGATGATGCTCGATCACCTCACCCACGGGCGGGTGATCGGTGGGGTGGGGCCGGGCTCACTGCCCAGCGACTCGTCGATGATCGGGCTTACCCCCACCGACACGCGAGAGCTGTTGGAGACCAACCTCGACATCGTCGTTCGGCTGCTGCGCGGCGAGACGGTGTCCGCGAAAACCCCGACACACGACCTGCACAACGCCCGCTTGCAGCTGGCGCCTTACTCCGACGGGGGTGTCCCGCTGGCGGTGGCCGCGGTCGCTTCGCCAACCGGTGCGCGACTGGCCGGCAAACACGGCATCGGCCTGCTGTCTATCGGGGCGACGCTGACGGTCGAAGGCTTCAACGCGTTGCAATATCACTGGGACATCGTCGAAGAGCGCGCGGCGGCGTTCGGCACCACGGTCGACCGTAAGAACTGGAGCCTGGTCGGGCCGTTCCACGTCGCCGAAACCGACAAGCAAGCCCGCGAGGACGTGAAATTCGGTCTGGTGCCGTGGTTCCGGTATTTCCAGAAGGTGGCCGCGTTCCCGCAGATGACCATGCCCGGCGAGCAAATCGACGAGATGATCGATGTGATCAACGACAACGGCGCCGGAGTGATCGGCACTCCGGAGCGGGCGCGTGAACAGGTGCAGCGGATGTGGGATCAGTCCGGCGGATTCGGCTGCATGCTGCAGATGGGCCACGAGTGGGCCAACCCGGCCGCGACCAAACGGTCGGCTGAGCTGTTCGCCGCCGAAGTGATGCCGCATTTCCAGGGCCAGGCGCAACCGACTCTCGACGCCGCCACGCGTGCCAGCGAGGCACGAGAAGGCCTTGCGCAATCGCAGAACGACGCCGTCGCGCATATGACCAAGAAGTATCAAGACGAAATCGCGTCGAAGTAACTGACTTTCGACTTCAAACCAGCATCAGCCCATTCGGGCCGGCGCTACTTGATTACATCGACTGCAGGATCGCGGTCGCGACGGCCAGACCCAGTCCGATCACCGCCGGAGCCGAGTCGGACGCGCTGTCGGATGCCCGCACGTGAAAGCCGATGGCGCCCAACAGAAGTAGGGCCAGTCCAACGGCAGCAGCTATGCCGATCGGCGCCCACGACAGGCCCGCCAGAATGCCTGCGACACCGGCGAGTTCGAGCGCCCCGATCATCCGCCACTGCATCGGGTTGACGCCGAGATGATCGCGAATCTCCAGCGACTGCTTTACCCCGACGAGCTTGATCGAACCGGCAAACCCCATCAGCGCTGCGAGCAGAGCCGTAACGACTATTTTGGCGATCATCGCTACACCGTAATACTCAGTCGGCGATGCCGGTGGCGGATGCGAAGGCGCGTAACTCGCGTTCGATGTCGGATCCCGCTGGCTGGTAGGCGACTTCGGTGACACCAGCGGCGGCAAGGTCGCGCACCCGCGCCGCGACCTGTTCCGCGGTACCCGTCAACGCCCCGGCGCTGGCTATCGGAATGAGGTCGGCAACGTAAGGCTCGTCGCGCGGGTTGGCTTTCACCAGGTGCCCCTCGTGGATCGCGAGATGCCGTTCGTTCTCGGGATAGGCCTCGACCGCCTCACGCCATCCGCTCCCGCCGGGGAGCGCGTCGACCACGGCGGCGCCGCCTCGCTCGTACATCGCGTGATACATCACCACCGCACCCGGTGCCACCGCGTCGACGACCCGCGGCGACGTCAGCTCCTCGCCCTCGTCCAGCACCGAGCCGAACGACAGCAGCGCCCGCCAGTCGGCCGCGTTGACCGCGTCGGGCTGGGGCACGGCGGCCGAGAACACCCCGTCGCCGAGTTCGGCCGCCACGGCCAGACCCTTCGGGCCGTCGGCGCCGATCAGGATCGGTATCGAGATGGGTCGCCTGGCGCCATAACCGGACGGGTGCATCATCCGGATCCTGGCGCCGTCCCATTCGGCGGTCTCGCCGGCCAGCAGCGTCTTCAGGCAGCGGACGTACTCGGCGACCTGCCGCCACGGCATGGGCCGCTTACCCAACGAGAACCGGCCGGTGAAACCTGATCCGATGGCCACTGCGACGCGATCCGGCGCCTGGTCGACGAGCTCGGCGATGGCCGCCGCGTTGACCATCGGATGCCGCAGGCTGGGAACCAGAACACCCGGCCCGAGACCGATCCGCGACGTCCGTTCGGCGCACCGCGTCAGGATCATCCAGACATCGGGATACAGCGCAGGGGAGTCGTAGAGCCACGCTCGCCGGTAGCCGAGCGACTCCGCCAGTTCAACATGCGCTGGGGTATCCGATGAGGTGGCGAATGCACAAGAGATGTCCATGACCGGACACTAACCGAGTCGACTCGATCAGGATGCGTCGTCGGCAACCAGACCCTTGACGTGCCGGTCGTAGATGACCTTGCCGCCGCCGGCCCAATTGCCCTCGGGGATTTCATGAATCAACGTCCAGACGTGAAACGCTTGTTCGCCTTCCGGGTCGATCCCCGCCGCGGCGCAGACCGCGACGTGCACATCGGCCGCGAGCTGTTCCTTGCGGTCTTTTGTCAGCGCGCCTCCGAACACCGTCATCTCCACACGGAACCGGGGCGCGCCCGGGCCGCGGCCGCCCACCGACTGCGCGGCCGGATCCAGCTCGTGCAAATACACCACGGTGTTGTCGCGCAGGAAGGGGGTGTCCGGAGCCTGTTCGGCCTGCAGCAGCACCGTGACGAGCTCGTCGGTCAGTCGTCCCAGCACCTGCTGCTCCAACGAGCCACGCACGTAGGTCAAGTCGATCATTGGCATTGTCCGGCCCTCCTCAGAGCTTCTTCAGCGCGCGCACAACCTTGACGAACGGAGCGATCAAACAGGCCATGGCCTTATTGCTCCTCGGTAGGGTTTTCGCAGACGCGGTCGACGACAAGGGGCCACACATGGCGGGGATGGCAGAGCTGGTGCCGGTACTGCCTGCGCATCGTTTCGACGAAGCGGCGCTGGCCCGGTACTTGCATGGCCGGCTGCCCGGATTCGACGGTCAACTGCAGGTTCGACAGTTTCAGGGCGGCCAGAGCAATCCCACGTTTCATCTGCAGACCGCCGGCGGCGACTACGTGCTGCGCAAGAAGCCACCCGGCAAGCTGTTGCCGCGGGCACACGAGGTGGAGCGCGAGCACCGTGTGATGGCCGCCTTGGCCGAAACCGATGTTCCCGTGCCGCGCATGGACCTGCTCTGCGATGACGAATCTGTACTCGGTACAACATTTTTCGTCATGGAACACGTTCCGGGGCGGGTCTTCCCGGACCGGGTCATGCGTGAGGAGAGTCCCGCACACCGCGCCGCGGTTTATCAGGACCTTGCCCGCGTGCTTGCGGCGCTGCACCGCGTCGACTGGCGCGCGGTCGGACTCGAGGGCTTCGGCCGGCCGGAGGGTTACATGCAGCGCCAGGTGGCGCTGTGGACTCGTCAGTGGGAGGCCGCGCGCATGGAGGACATGCCTGCGATGGATCTGCTGGCGAAGTGGCTGCCCGAGCACCTGCCGCCCGATGACGCGCCGTCGTGCATCGCCCACGGCGACTACCGTCTGGGCAACGTCTTGCTGCACCCGACTGAGCCGCGGGTAGTGGCAGTACTGGACTGGGAGTTGGCGACGATCGGAGATCCGTTGGCCGACCTCGGGTACTTCTGCGTCACGTATCACGTGCCGGGCGGGCCGGGCGGCAGAAGCGGCGTCATCGGTGAAAACCTCACTGGAACTGGCATTCCCGATCAACAGACCTTCCTGAACAGCTACCGCGCTCACGGTGGCATCGAGCTTCCAGACTCGCTCGACGTCTTCGTGGTGTTTTCGATGTTCCGGCTGGCTTCGATCACCGCCGGGGTCTGGCGGAGGGGCGTCGAGGGCAACGCGGCCGATTCGCGGGCCGGCACCGACGAATACCGCCAGCGTTATCGCGAGATGGCCGAGACGGCCTGGGAATTGGCGCAAAGAATCACCGCCTGAGGGATGCGCACGAACCCACGCATATTGTTTGGTCACAGACTGGCGAAGTAGAAGCTCAGCAGCAGGGTGAAAAGTCCGAGAACCCATCCGCCGGTGGTCGCCTTGAGCCAAAGGGGCGCCCGGCGAACTTCCATGAAATGCCGAATCACCAAGTACGCCTTGACCGCTGCGATCAGCAAAACAGCGGTTGTGACCGTGGTGTTGATCTGATGCGCGGCACCGCCATCGAGGGCGATCAACGATGACACGATGGTGACCGTGGTGAGCAGTGCCCACACGATTGTCAATGGGTTGCGTATCAGCGCCGTCATGGTCTACCTCATCAAATACAGCAGGGCGAACAGGACCAGCCATAAGACATCGACCATGTGCCAGTACGTGGCACCTGTCTCGATGAACGAGATCTTGAGTGGCTTCGATGCTTTCAGGCTGCGGAGGACGAAGCACAGGATGACCAGGCCGAGGGCGACATGGCACAGGTGCATGCCGGTCATCACGTAGTAGTACATGAAGAACAGGTTCTTCCCCGGCGTCAAGCCGCTGCTGATTTCGGGGATCCATTCGAACATCTTGAGCAGCGGAAAGGCGGCGCCGAAGGCCGATGCGATCCAGAACCGTTGCAGCGCGGCCACTCTGTTGCCGGCGCGAGCCGCCTCGGTGCCGAGTGCCACGAACAGCGAACTGGTCAGCAACATCACGGTGTTGATGGCGCCGATGTCCAGGTTCAGCCGAGCCTGGCTTTGTAGGAACAGTTCGTGATTCTGGCCCCGGAAGTACATGTAGCCGACGAAATAGACGCCGAAGATGAGCAAGTCGCCGATGACGAAGAACCACATGCTCGAGTCGCCGGGGACATGGCCCCGCCCGCTGTCATCCGGTCGGGAGTTGCCGACGCCCGGGGCGACGCCCTCGGCAACGTTGGTCATGCGCTCGTCCCTGACCGGAGCTCGGGGTGAGGCGTTGTCGAGTTCGGCCTCTGGCTGGTTCTTGATCGCCCGGTAGATGCACACGTACACGATGATCTGCCACGGGACGTACAGGGTCATCGCGAACCAGAAGGTCATCAGGCCGTTCCAGGCGAAGGGTCCCGATTTGACGATCCAGACCGGCGCGGCCATCAGCTCGGTCACATATTGCCAAATGGTGTAGTAGCCCAACCACTTTGGCAGAATGTTGTTCTCATCGAGAATGATGGCCAAGCCGAAGGCCATCCACATGACGCAGAAGCATCCCAGCGAGCCGATGAATGCCAGGTAGCCGAAGTCGTAGAGCATCGTCAACACACCCGAGCCGTACCCGGGGCGAAATGCGCCGAGGCCGAAGCAGAACATCGGGAACAGCATGCCGACGATCGCGCCGGTGATCGCGCCGATCATCATCGAATAGCGGAACGCGGGGCTCACCGACATGCGCCTTACCTGCATCAGGTAGCAGGCGTTGGACACCGGCGCGAGTCCATAGGCCAGCGTCAGGATGACGCACGCGATCAGCAGATTGTGCGAGTGCATGAAGTCGACGATGTGCGGGGTGGTGCTGCTCGGTGACCTCGGCGGCATCATCCAACTCAGCGGAACGAACACCAGACCGAACAAGTTGAAAAAGAACGGCACGGTCCAAAACGCGATCCACTGATCGAGTTTGCGATTCTTGCGCCACGACGCTGCATGCTCGGCCGGCGGGCTGGGGGGCCATCGCCACACTGCCGCTCACGCGAGAACCACCTGTTCGTCACCCTGGTGTCGCACTGCGCGCAGAAGCGCCCAGAACATCACGGCGATGTAGACGGCAAACGTCGCCAGCCGCAATGTGAATGACAGTGGACCGTTCCAGGCGAGTGGGCCCGTCTTGTAGAGGATCGAGAATGCGCTCGGGGCCAGCAGCACAACGGTCGCGACGTTGAAGTGCGCCACCCAGCGCGGGAAGATCGGTTCTGCGCGCTCATCCAGGTAGACGCTCAACGCGAAGCACAAGTTCTGCACAATGATCGTGCCGACCGGCGCGATGAAGAAGAACCACGCCATGTCATTGAGCAGACTCGTGAGCTGGGGATCGCGATCGGGCCTGAAGGCGGCCATCCCCCAGCAGTAGTCCGCGAGGATGAATGCCGTGGTACCGACGCCGACGCAGATTATGTAGGCGTACGTCAGGACAGTGCTCGACGTGGCGACGCGAGAGATTTGCACGGCTGTCACTGCGAACAGTGGCACCAACGAGCACGCGATGAGGTTGCAGAGAATCGCCACTCCGAGGATTCCGGTGACATTGCCCCGGAAGAACGCTGCCACTTGGTCGGGTGTCAACGTCGGCGACAGCGGTGGTGAAAACACCGGAAACACAAAGTAGGCAAGCGCAAACAACGCCACCGCCGGCGGTGCCGTCCACAACAGGATGCGTTGACCTCTGGTATTCATCGATTCCGTCCCTGCCTCACCTGATGCGACATCGCGCGCCGGGGCACGACGTCGACCGTCCACCCAAGTTGGCTCACCACGACCCGTGCCGTCTTAGATCTAGCACGTTCACTGACAAATGACAACGAAAACGACACCATCACGCGGCAGCCCGGAATCGATAAGCCGGTGTTTGGATTGCAAAAATAGCCTGTCGCTGGCCGAAACCCAGGGGAGTGCGTCCGCGCTCAGCTTCGTTGAACGCTAATTTCAAGTGATATCTGTCAGCGAGCGGACCGGATGCTGCAGAATGGGGACGTGCCAGACACTGCGACGGGTCGCGAAGCCCAGCGCCGCAAGACGCGGGCGCGGGTACTGGATGCCGCGATCGTGGAGTTCCAGCGTGCCGGCGCGAATTCGGCGGATATCAACGCGATCGTGGAAGCGGCGGGAGTTGCCCGTAGTACCTTCTACTTTCATTTCCCCACCAAGGAACATGTCCTGCTGGAGTTGATCCGACGCGACGAGGACTATCTCGCTGAGGAGCTCAGCCGATTTCTCGATACCCGTCGCGCTCTGCCGGCAGTTCTCAACGAGATCATCAGGCTTGTCGTGGCGCTCGAGAAGCGTTGGGGCGCATCCTTATTCCGTGACGTCATCAGCCTTTACTTCTCACCGGCGGCGCCCAAAGACGAGAATTGGACCAAGCACCCGACGTTCGTGCTGCTTGCCGCCGAAATCGAGCGGGCGCGCATCCGCGGCGAACTCTACGACGACGTCGACGCCTACGACAGCGCCGCGTTTTTTCTGATCGGCCTCCACGCCCAACTCATCAGCGCCCGTGAGTCAGGATCTGAGCGTGACGAGGTGCTGAAGAAATTTGCCAAGAGCACCCTGCGCAGCCTTCAGCGCTGAGGGTCCGCCCAACCCGCGGCGCTCTGCTGCGGCGGGCGGAGGCATTCGGTGCTGAAGTGGACTCCGTACACTGACCGATCGTGGGCATTCTGTTTGGCTTCGCGCCGTGGATCGTCTATTGGGTGCTGGTCGGCAAGGCATCGTTCCTGGTCGCGGCTTTGGTCGCCTTCGCGATCGCGATCGCCGGACTGGTCGCCAGCTATCTCACCCGCACACCCAGGCGTGCGCTTGAAATCGGTTCTGGTACAACGTTCTTGGTGCTCACGGGGGTGACACTGCTGGCGAGCCAGGCGTTTCTGCAACGGTGGGCGCTGCCGCTGAGCATTGCCGGAATCCTGCTGGTAGCCCTCGTCACCGCGCAGTCGGGCAAGTCGTTCGTGCACGAGTACGCCGCGGCGAATCAGCCCCCGGCGGTGGTCAACAGCGATGTGTTCGGCCAGATCACCTCGCGGCTCACCTGGATCTGGGTCGGCGTGTTCGCGGCAATGACGGTGTCATCGTCGATTCCGCCGATCGTGGCGGCCAACGCATCGATTCTCGACACCACCATGCCGCTGGCCTCCATCGGCTACTGGGTGGTCCCGTTCTCGCTGTTTGGCCTGGGCGCGCTCGCCACCAGATTCCTGCCCGACTGGATGACCGCCGCGGCCGGCGACATCGTCCGTAAGACCACGTTCGTCGCCTACCACGAGGCCACCATCGACGAGCTGTACTACCTGGCTCAGGAACATGCCAATCGCGAGGTCGGCGCGGGCGAGGAAGCGTACGCCGTCAAAGTCGGCAATATGGGAACGCCGCTGGTCGGCGACGACACCCGGCACTCGTGGCCGTCCACTTACAAGGTGCGCCAGGCGCGGCGTTAGCTAGAAGAGCCGCACCCAGTCGACCAGCATCTCGGCCGCGATGATCCACTCGAAGGGTGCCCCGAGGCGCTTCTGGCACCATGGCGACGTGTTCAGCGGGTATTCACGATGCCTGATCGCAAAGCTTCGCAGTGGCCGGCTGACACCGCCGCGAGCCGCGCTGGACCCTGTGATCGTTGCAGTGTTGGGCTCAGTCGTGTGCCTGGCCGGCGCGGGCCGCCCGTCCTTCTGGTACGACGAGGCCGCCACGATTTCGGCTTCGTACAGTCGTTCTCTGAGTCAGCTGTGGCACATGCTGAGAAACGTCGACGCGGTCGAGGGTCTGTACTACCTGCTCATGCACGGCTGGTTCAAAATCGTCCCGCCCACGGAATTCTGGTCCCGCGTGCCAAGCGGTCTCGCGGTTGGAGCCGCCGCGGCCGGAGTCGTGGTGCTGGGCAAGCAGTTCTCGTCTCGCACTGTGGCGCTGGCCTCCGGAGTTGTGTGCGCGATCCTGCCTCGGGCGACGTGGGCGGGCATCGAGGCTCGCCCGTATGCGCTTTCGATGCTGGCCGCCGTGTGGCTGACGGTGCTGCTCATCCATGCGACGCGGCGCGACGACGCGTGGGTGTGGCTGGGTTACGGGCTTGTTCTGGCCATGTCGGTTTTGCTCGACGTGTATCTGCTGCTTTTGACTCCTGCGTATCTCGTATTCATCTGTGCCTTTCGGCGCAGCCGAACCGTCGTCCTACGGTTCGCGCTTGCGTCTGTTCTGGCCGGCTGCGCCCTGGCACCGTTTTTGATCGCGGCCATCGGCCAAACACATCAGATCAGCTGGGTCGCGCCGATTGGGCACCGGACGATCGAGGATGTGGCAATGCAACAGTATTTCGAGCGAAGCCCTCCGTTCGCAATTCTGTCCGCGCTCATAGTCGCGACCGCTATTGTGTTGTGGCTGTTCACATCCGCGCGCCTGGCGGATGCAGATCGCCAGCTACTGATATTGGCGATTGGCTGGCTGGTTATACCGACGGCGGTGATCGTTGCCTGGTCGGCGGTGGTTAACCCGGTGTATACGCCGCGCTATTTATGCTTCACCGCACCGGCGACGGCCGTGGTGGTGGGCGTGTGCATCGGCGCATTGGCCGTCACGCGATGGGCAGCACCGGCTGTCGTCTGCCTCCTCGCCGTTGCTGCGGCGCCGAATTATGTTTCGGCGCAACGTAATCCCTACGCGAAATACGGTATGGACTACAGCCAAGTCGCCGACCTGATCGCGGCCGAGGCAGCACCCGGCGATTGCTTGCTGGTCAACGACACGGTGACGTTCATGCCCGCACCGATGCGCCCACTGATGGCAGCGCGCCCGGACGCCTACCGGAAGCTGGTCGACCTGACCCTCTGGCAGAGAGCAACCGACCGCAACGACGTCTTCGATACCAACCTCATCCCGGAAGTTGTCGCGAAACCACTAAGCCACTGCCGCATCGTGTGGATCATCACCCAAGCCGATAACGCGATGCCCGCCCGCGAGCAGGGTCCAGCGCTCCCGCCCGGACCGCTCTACGGGGCGACACCGGCGTTCGCGGTTCCGCACGACCTAGGCTTTCGCCTTGTCGAGCGTTGGCAGTTCAACCTGGTTCAGGTGATCAAGGCGGTGCGGTGAACCGCTACCAGACGCGGATGTAGTCGACCAGCATCTGGCACGGGAACGTCCCTGCGGCTGGATCGCCGGCGCCCACCCCGCCGACCGCAAGGGTGAACATGGGCGACATCCAGTAGCCGGGATTGCTGAACGGCCACCGCTTGTCTTCGGGCGGCGCGCCGAAGACGTGGATCGGCTTCGGCGGAACGCTGAAGTACGGCTTGGCTCCGTCGACATAGTCCCGCCAGAATTTGAAACCATCCTCATCCCAACGCATGCGCCAGGTATGCCACGCGTCGTCCACCATCCCGGGAATCGATTTCCCTTCCCAGGTCTTCCCGTTGGATGCGGCGTGGACGGTCGTACCGGGTGCCCATTCGCCGTTGCCGTACCACTCGAACAAGTCGACCTCGCCGTCCGGCTGCGGATCCTCGTTGACAGTCCAGAACGAGGGCCACAGGCCGGGGAACAAGCAGTTGAGTTTGATCCGCGCTTCCCAGGTGGTACCGATTCCGCCACGCCAGTTGCCGCGCAGTTTCCCGGTGAAATATTGGTCGCCTTGGCGGGTGGCCTGGAGGACCAGGTTGGAATTTCCGTCGAGAAAAACGTTGCCGGCGCTGTAATCCCTTCGACCGGCGGGTACACGTCGTCCTGCCAGGTCTGCGGCGTCCACTTGGCCAGATCAACGCCTTGGCCGGCCGGTCCGTCGAACTCGTCGTGGAAGATGTACGGTCCGGCAGGACCGGCTGACGGCGCCGCAGGTGGTGTCGGTCTAGCGTGTGCTTCCGGCACGCCGGCCGCAGCCGCGGCGGCAAGCATGCCCATTCCGGTGGTCAATAACATGTTGCGTCGATTCATCTCCGGCACATCCAGACCATATAAGAGAGGGCATGGTTACCGCCCGGTGGCGGCGCGATCTGGCCTCCCGCATTGGCCTCAAACCCGTCGCGGGTAATCACTCCCGCTGAGCTGACCAGTGGCTATTCATCGGTGATGCGCTCGTCACAACCTGAGGCTCGCGGTTTGAGGCGGCGTGTCGGCAACCCCTCACGGCGGACACCAGCCCCGCCCCGCGGCCGCCCGCCAGCGCTTGGCAGACTGTGCGCATGGCACAGATAACTATGCGTGGAAACCCGATCAACACCATCGGCGATCTGCCGGCTGTCGGAGCTCCGGCGCCGGCTTTCAACCTGACCGGATCGGATCTGGGCGCGGTGAACAGCGAACAGTTTCACGGTAAGCCCGTGTTGCTGAACATCTTTCCGTCGGTGGACACGCCGGTGTGCGCGACCAGCGTGCGCACCTTCAACGAGCGCGCTGCCGCGGGCGGTGTCTCGGTGGTGAACGTTTCCAACGACCTGCCATTCGCTCACGCACGCTTCTGCGGCGCCGAGGGCATCGAGAACGTGCAGAGTGCGTCGGCGTTCCGTGACAGCTTCGGCCAGGACTACGGCGTCACCATCGCCGACGGCCCCTTCGCCGGCCTGCTTGCCCGGGCCGTCGTGGTGATCGGCGCCGACGGCAACGTCGCCTACGAGGAGCTGGTCCCGGAGATCGCACAAGAGCCGAATTACGATGCAGCGCTGGCCGCGCTGAGCGCATCGGCCTAAACCCGGCAGGCTATTTGGCGTGTGCCTCCGCGCGGGTGCGATCCCGCGGGCACAGCGCCACCAGCAGCACGCCTACACCGAAGATCACCGCGGTCAGTCGCGGGAAGTGCCCATCCGACGCGAAGCCTTCCCCGGCGAAGGTCGCCAGCCCGTACGCCGCCATGCGGCGCCGGCCAGCATGATCGGCTCGGCCCAGCGGCTCCCGACCACGCCTGAGTGCGGGCAGTGGCGCGGCGAACAATCTCCGGCCCCCATTCAGCAGTGCCAGCTCTACCGCGGTCACCAAGCTGAGAACGAACACCCATTCCAATCGGGCGAGCCACCACGCTGCGGGCCCTCAGCGGCTGCGGCAGCAGTCCAGTCGGGTAGCCGACGATCGCCACGATCAACACGGGAATCATGTGCCACAGATACAGCGCCATCACGTTGGTGTTGGCGCGGGTCAACACTCGCTGCAGACCGCATCGCCCCGCAGCACCCGGTTGAGCGCCGGTGCGACGGCTGATCGCCAGCCCGGCCTGCGCGCACCCGAACGCCAACATTGCCACCGACGGCGGCTAGGTATTCTGCACGGCTTGGCCGGGTACGCCGATCATGCTGACCGGGTAGGGCCCCAGCCAGATCAACAGCCAAGCGCGCAGCCCGACCCGGCGGCAAGCACTACGGGCCGCAACCCCGCTAAAGACCCCTTCCGCCAAGCTATTCCGAGTTGGTAGAGCAGCGTCCAGCACAGCAGAGAGTTCAGCCAACCCAGATGCCGCACATGGCCGGCTAACGAGGCAACGTCGGCAGCCACCAGGCCCACCGCCAGCAACGCAGGAATCAGAAGTCCCCAACGGCGTTGTGCCGCAATCGCAATCGGCGTGAGCGAAACCACTACCAGATAGACGGCGAGGAACCATAGTGCATCGCCACCGCCCAGCCCGCATACTCCAGTGTGGAGCCCGGCCACCCGAGCGAGTCGCAACAGCGCACAACGACCGACACCAGTGCGACATACACCGCCGAAGGTCCCGAGTACGCGGGCCAGCCGATGACGCACCCAGCTCTGCCGCGACACCCCCGCGGTGGTCTGCCGACGGCTCCACGACACCGCCGCGGCGTAACCGGCAACCAGGAAGAAGACGGGAACGGCCTGGAAGGGCCACGTCAGCCACTGGGTCCAGGGCTGATCAACGAGCGGATTTTGCCGACCGAACGACTCCGTCGTGGTAGGTCACCGCTCCGGCCAACCAGTGGCCCAGCACGATGAGAACCACCCCGGACACGCGATAAAAGTCCACCGCCAGGTTACGGACCGGGCCTTCGGCCATACCGACAAAGTACCTGCGACATGGCTTGCGGGGGTGCGTACCTGGGATGCGTCAGCCGAGGTGGCGCGATCTTCGCCAAAGTCGCCCTACGATTCCTTCCGGTAAACTGAGTGTTCTCGGCGTCGAGGTTCGGCGCTTTATTACTCGGAAGGTGTCCATATATGGTCACGCGTTCGTTGAGTAAACTGGCTGCTGTAGCCGGGGGTCTGGCGTTGGTGGCGCTCGCTGGCGCGGGGATCGCGTCCGCGGACGGCCGTCGGACCAGGCGATCAACACCACCTGCAGTTATCCCGCAGGTAGCCGCTGCGCTGCAGGCGCAGTACGCCGGCATCGCAGCAATTCCGGAAGCTCGCCCGATGCGCAGGGTTGTCTGCAGGATTCCTCGCTTCGCCGCCGCCGCCGCGCCGCGCGATGGCACAGCAGGCCCAGGCCGCTACCCAGCCCAGGCGGGGCAGTTTTCCCGGTGATCAACCAGTCGCTGCCAGCTGCAACAACTTCTGATGCTCGCAGTGACGCGGTGAATCTGCACCGCGGGTTCACCCCGTCATTTGTCAGAGGCTAGGGGAGCCGCGCGTCTCGGGTCTCTACCAGACCCGGATCCAGTCGACCAGCATCTGCGCTGGGTAGCTGCCCGGTCCGGGGTCACCGCCACCTGAACCGGCAACCGCGAGGTTGAACACCGGATAGACGGTGTAGCCGGGGCCGTTGAACGGCCAATCCGGCAGCGAGTCCGCCGGAACATCGAAATAGGGTTGCGCGCCCTCGACCCAGTCTTTCCAGAAGCGGATGCCGGCTGCGTCCCACTGGCATCGCCAGGTGTGCCAGCCACTGTCCACTGCGACGTTGTGGGTCTTCCATTCACCGCCGTTGGCTTTCGCGTGCACGGTAGTGGCCGACGGCCAGCTGCCGTTGCCGTACCACTCGACGACGTCGATCTCGCCCTGGTCCTCGTTTCCCAGCCAGTAGGCGGGCCAGCTGCCGGCGGTCAGGCAATCGAGCTTGATTCGCGCTTCCCAGATATGGCCGACGCCGCCTCGCCAGAGGCTCTGGATCTTGCCGCTGTAGAAGGTGGGGCCATCTTTCGCAGCCTTGAGAACCAGGTTCGACTTGCCATCGACAAAGACATTGCGGCGATCGTCGCGATATTGGCCGATGTTCTCGGGCAATTCCCAGTGCGTTGGGTCTTTGATTACCTCGCGCGCTTTGGCCACTGCCCATTTGGCCGCATCAGGCGCTGAGCCGGCTGGGCCATCGAATTCGTCTTGGAAGATGTATCCGCCCTGCGGCGCTGCTGGCGGGCGTGGGTCAGCCCGGGCCTGCGAGAGGGGCACTGCGGCTGCCAGCACGCCGAACCCCGTCACCAACATCAAGGTGCGACGATCCATTTCGGGCATAGGCCCTGCACGATATCAGCCGCGCACGGCAGCCTGCCAAATCGCGGTTCGGCAAGATCACAGGTGAGTGAGCAGTCGCTCCGCGAATGCGTCGGGGTGTTCGCGGTGCATGAAATGCCCGCCGTCGACTTCTTCGACGATGTAGTCACTGGCGAACATGCGGGCGGCGCCCCGATAGTCGGCAGGCTCGGCGACGGGGTCATCGAGTCCCGCAAACACGACCGTAGGCACGGTAATTCGTGCCTTCAGCGACGGGCTGGGTATCGGCGAAAGCTTTCGGTAATAGCCAAATGCCGCGTTCAAACTCGCGGGGTTCGAAAAGCTCGCCCGCACCGCGTCGAATTCGTGAGGGTCCGGCTGCCAACTCGGCGACCATCGGCGGTAGATTTCGGGAAGCGCCGCGAAGTCGTTGCGCGCGAATCGTTCTGGTGCCCCCGGTAACTTGTAGACCGCGAAATGTCGTACCCCCCAGAGCTTTTTCAGCGTCGGCTTGAGCGCAGCCGGATGTGGGATGGCGAGGACGAACAGTTTCTTCACCCGTTCGGGGCCCAGCGCCGCCGCGCCGTACGCGGCCGAGGCACCCCAGTCGTGTCCGATGACAATGGCCTCGCTGGCGCCGAGCGCATCAACCAGCGCAAGGGCGTCGCGCGCCAGCGTTTCTTGGTCGGCATCGCGGTCCGGGATCGCGGTGGGGTGGTACCCGCGCATGAAGGGGCTGACCGCTCGGTATCCCTTCGCCGCGATGCGTGGGCGCAGGTCGTCCCAGGTGTGCGCGGTGTCGGGGAACCCGTGCAGCATCAGCACCAGTGGCCCGGTTCCTTCTTCGAGATAGGCGAACTTCAGTCCGTTCGCGTCGACGAAGTGGAGCGCATCCGCCATGACCATCCCTCACGTTTTCTGATATACGAGCCAGCGCAACTCGATTGGGGATTCTTCACGCTCGACGTCGAACAGGTCGAGACCGCTGGCCCACCCCTCGAACCACTCGGTGGGTGGCCACGCGCCGTCGGGCAGATGGGTCTTCTCGTACTCGTAAGCCGAGTCATCGGCAATGAGCTCAACGGGCAGCTCGGACGATGCGGCGTTCAGTTCGTCACGCGTGAAAATCATGGTGTTGCACTGTTGCCCGAGTTCACGCGCCGCATCGTCGGGAGTGTAGCCCTGACACGCGAGGAAGCCATTGAAGACCAGCCGGCCACCGGGGGCCAGACAATCCGAGGCGAGTTCGAATATGCCGCGTAACTCACCGGTGCTGCGGAAGTCGGGGACCACCTCGGCAAGAATCATCAGCCGATAGTCGCGGCGAACGCCGTCCATCGTCTCGAAGACATCGCCATCCATGACACGGACCTGCAGCGATTCGCGGTTGGCCGCCGCACGAATGATGTCGGCGAACTTCGGACTCATCTCCACCGCATCAACCGGGTGGCCACGCCGCGCCAGAGCCAGCGCGTTGCGGCCGGTTCCCGCACCGACGTCGAGAACGGGATGAGCCTGGGGGTCCGCCACTTCGCCGGACAGCGCCCACACCCGGGCGTCCGGCTCAGTACCGAACAGCGGTCCCTCTCCGCGGGTGCTGACCCAGCCGTCGTAGGCACCGCCGAGTGTCACGGATTCGGTTGTGACCCGGTAATTCACCGAGATGCCGAACGGCGCATGAAACGAGATCACGATGTTCGAACGGGAGGACGTCGTGTAGGCCTTGGCCAACTCGGCCTCCAGCACCGCCCTGAGCTGAGCGGATTGCTCGTCGGTGTATTGCACCCCCGAGGCGGCAAAGATGTTGTCGCACATCTTGACGTACTCGTCGATCATGCTGGGGACGGCGGGCACCGTGATCTGTGCCGTGAGCACCGCTCGGCGGTACAGCCGCCGGACCATCGCCTCGCCCAACGTGGACGGACTGAACGACCTGACGGCCGGATCCTCCATCAGACCCTTGTACACGACCCATCGGTGTTCCACCAGCGCCCGAGTGCTATAACGCAACGTATGGCAGACGCCGGGCATGTGATCACCCACGTTTCGGATACCGCCCGGTGGACGGCGCTGTATCGAGCAACCGAATCAGCGCGGACCGACGCGCTGTTCAAAGACCCATTGGCCGAGCGTCTCGCCGGCGAACAAGGCCGCGCGATCGTCGCCAAGACTCCGGTGACCAGCCGCAGCGGCTGGTGGCTCATCGCGCGCACCAAGATCATCGACGACGCGATCACCGAGGCGATCGCCAACGGTTGCGACCGCGTGCTGAACCTGGCGGCCGGCTTGGACACCCGGCCGTACCGATTGAACCTTCCCGCTGATTTTCCATGGATCGAGGCGGACCTTCCGGAGTTACTCGCCGAGAAGACGCAACTCCTGGCAGACCAGACACCGCGGTGCCGGCTGACCCGGTCCGCGGTCGACCTTGCCGACCCGGTGGCCCGCAACGCTTTCCTCGACAAGGCACTGGACGGCGCCAGCAGGGCTCTGGTATTGACCGAGGGTTTGCTGATGTACCTGGAAGACCCTGATGTCAAAGCACTTTCGGACGCAATCAACCGGCCCGAGGTGGCCTGGTGGATGTTCGACTTCGCCGGTCCGGGCTTGAAGAGGCTGATGAACGAAAAGATGGCCGGCATGCTGCAGAATGCCCCGTTCATCTTCGCGCCCGACGACGGGTTGGCGTACTTCGAGGACCTCGGCTGGCGAGTGCTCGAATCCGAATCGCTGATGACCGCCGCCAACCGGTTTCGCAGGTTGCCGATGTTCATGCGGCCGCTTGTGTGGTTGCCGCAACCGAATCCACGTCACCCGGGCAAACGACCCTGGAGTGCTACGGCGCTCCTCACCCGCTGAGGCTGGATCATGGTCGAAGCATCCTTCTCACGACGCGAACTGTCCAAATACGCTGCGGCCGCGGCTCTGCTGAGCCTCGCGCCGTTAGGCGCGACCCTCGACGGGCGTAAAGCGTCGGCTGACAACCCGAGGCTGATCGATTTTGCGGAGCGCCGGATTGCGCCTGCCGAGATCAAATCGGCCGGCTACGCCGGAGTGGTGAATTACGTGTCCGAGGCGCGGCCGGGCGCGGATTTCGAGGCGAAGCCGCATCACCCGGGAGTACGCAGACTCGTTGCGCGCGGCGGGTTTGCATATCGTCAGCAACTTCCAATACGGCAAGCCGGGGGAACCGCACCGTCGGATTTCACCCGCGGGTTCGACGGTGGGGTAGCGGACGCGCACACCGCGTTGCGACTCCACTCCGCTGCCGGAGGCAGCGACTCTGCCCCGATCTTCTTCAGTGTCGACGACGATATCGATATGCCGATACCTGGAACAGTCTGGCCGTCAACTGGTTTCGCGGCATCAATTCGGTACTGGGCACTGCGCGAACCGGGATTTACGGACATTTTCAGGCTTGCCAGTGGGCGACCAACGACGGCGTGATCGGTCAGTCCACCACAGCGGGGCACCGATGGGCCTGGCAGACCAAATCCTGGTCGCACGGACAACGCGATTCCGCCGCCGTGTTGTACCAAGAGGTGGTCAACACCCCGTCGAATCCCGGTCCGCTTCTTGGTGGCATCAACATCGACGTCGATGAGGTGCTCGCGCCCGACTTCGGTCAATGGGATCTCGGCCGGTGATCTAGTCCGCGCTGGCGGCGGCTTCCACGAAATCCGCAGCACTGGAGGCGCTTTCGTGCGGCGAGTTATCATTTCTTCGGCAATGTTGCCGAGCCCGAGCGAGGTATTCCGGTGTGAGAATCGACCTCAACCCGGCGGTCAGCGATTGTTGATTGACATCCGAGAAGCGTTGCGCCATACCAATCTTCAGCTGTTGAACACCGGCCGCCCACACGGGCTGATCGAGCCAGAGCCACAAAATCAGCGACGGCACACCGGCGCGCATCACCGCTGCGGTGGTGCCCGCGCCGCCGTGATGGACGGCCGCCTGGCAACCGCGGGAGGATCGCGGCGTGACTCGACCGCGTCGGCAAGCTTGACGTGGTCGTAATGATCGAATTCGGACAAGTCGTTGGGTCCGGTGCAGATCAGCAACCGCTGGTTCAGTTCCGCGCACGCCGTCACGATCATCTCGACGATCTCGGCGGGAGGAGAAATCGGCGTGCTGCCCATGCCGAAATAGACGGGCGCGGTTCCCTCGCCAATCCACGACAGCACGTCGTCGTCCGCATCGGTCGGCGATTCCAGGGTGAGGGTACCGACGAACGGCTTGCCCGGTTCTGCCCATTCGTCAGGCTGGCCCGGCAAGCACCGTTCGTCGTATGCCTGGATCTCCATCAACGCCGGCGCGGGCTCGGGCGCCTCCGGCAAGCCCAGCGCCCGCCGCAGCGGTTCCTCGGACACCTTGACAAGCCGGGAGTTGAGCTGCCCGGACGGCTGAAGCCTCGACGGAAAGAAGTGCAATGCCACCAACGGAATATCTTGATGTTCAGCGATATTGGCGGCCAGCCGCTGCTCGTTCATGCCCGTCACAAGCAGGTCGGCGTCTTTCGCGAGCGATGCAAGCGCCGTGCCCTTGTCCACCCAGACCTTGGTGACACGTTCCACGACCTCGGGCAGCGCGGCGTAGGGGTTTTTCATGTTGCCGACGAAAAAATCCGCAGCCGTGCTCAGCTGCGCGTGGGAGTCGGGCCCGTAGGCCATCACATCGAGACCGACCGACTCGACAAACGCGACCATGTTGGGCGGGACGGCGATACTCACGTCGTGCCCTCGCCGCAGCAGCTCCCGACCAACTACCGCGCACGGCTCGACATCGCCCCGACTTCCATAGCCGGCCAGTACAAACTTCATCGGCGGAACCTCACTCGGGGGATTCTCACGTTGTTCCGCGCCAGCAAGTCCATGCATTCATACTGCCACCGGTGTGCGAAACGCATTGCCGGACTGTTGGCTTCCAATGTGTCTGACCATTGACGCATCGCAAGAACGCGACAACGTTAAGCAGTTACCGGTCATGCCGGCGAAGGGAACAGGAGGATCCGGGATAAATGTCTGAGATAGCCCAGCTACAACGCGAGCTCGTCGCGCGCCTGCTCGAGGGAGACGGGCAAGCGGCACCCGAGCTACGCCGCGCCGCATTCGAGAATGCCGGCTGCGGTGAGCCCATCCAGACGTTGATCGAAAAGGTAGCCAAGCGTTCGTACCAAGTGACCGACATGGACATCGCCGCCGTCCGTGCGGCGGGCCTCAGCGAGGACGAGATTTTCGAGATCGTGGTGTGCGCCGCGGTCGGGCAGGCGAGCCGACAATACGCAAGCGCACTCGCAGCCCTCGCCGGCGCCGTGGAAGGGAAGCCTGGACAATGAGGCTCGATATCCTCGACCGAGGTCATCGCCTGCACGCCAAGGCGATCATGGCACTCATCCGGGTGTTTTCGGGCCACCCAGTGGTCGACGCGGTAAAGCTGGCGTTCTACCGCCCGAACTTCTACGGCGGCGGACCGCTGACCCACGAAGCGATGCGAGGCCAATCGGACTGGTCCGCCGGTGATCGCGAGCTCATGGCCGCCTATGTGTCAAAGATCAATGAGTGCCCGTTTTGCGTCTCGGCGCACTCCGCCACGTCGACGATGTGGTACGCCGACGAAGCGAAGGTCGTTGCCACGCTATCCGATTTGAACGCGGCGCCGATCGACGAGCCGCTCCGTGCGACGCTGCGGATGCTCGGCAAACTCGCACGCGAGAACGGCATCGCGACCGAGGATATCCGGACCGTACTGGACTCCTCGGTGTCCGTTGAGCAAATCAAGGATGCCCTCGCGGTATCCTTCGCATTCAATATCACCGATCGGCTGGCCAACGCGTTTGGCTTCACCATCCCGAGTCCGGACGCTGTGAACGCGGGTGCCCGATTCCTCCTGAAGCGCGGATATCGGTAGACACGCAACCTATTTCGTGCCACCACATGTCCGCCAGACTAGTCCGGTAGATGCGCTGCGCCCCGCGAACGTTAGCTCGCGGGGCGCAGTCTCTGTCGAACGCTGAGCCGTTACTTGAGGTCGAACCGGTCGTTGTTCATCACCTTGACCCACGCGGCGACGAAGTCCTCCACGAACTTCCCCTTCGCGTCGTCCTGCGCGTACACCTCAGCCAACGCACGCAGCACCGAGTTCGACCCGAACACAAGGTCGTTCGCGGTCGCGGTCCACTTCAGTGCACCCGAGGCGCGGTCGTGGCCCTCGTAGACGTTCTCCGCGGTCTCCGACGGCTTCCACTCGGTGCTCATGTCGAGCAGGTTGACGAAGAAGTCGTTCGTCAGCACGCCCGTCTTGTCAGCGAACACGCCGTGTTTGCTGCCGCCGTGGTTGGCGCCCAGGGCGCGGAGTCCGCCGACGAGGACGGTCAGCTCCGGAGCCGTCACACCGAGTAGGTACGCCCGCTCGACAAGCAGTTGCTCCAACGGCGCCTTCTCACCAGCTCGCGCGTAGTTGCGGAAGCCGTCGGCCCGCGGTTCGAGAACCGCGAACGACTCCACATCGGTGTTCTCCTGCGACGCGTCGGTACGACCGGGCGAAAAATGCACCGAGACCTCATGCCCGGCGTCCTTGGCCGCCTTCTCCACTGCCGCGGAGCCGGCCAAGACGATCAGGTCAGCCAACGAGATCTTCTTCCCACCGGACGCCGAGTCGTTGAAATCGTGCTGGATCTTTTCCAAGACCGCCAGCACCTTCTCCAACTCGGAAGGCTCGTTGATCTCCCAATGCTTTTGCGGCTCAAGGCGAAGCCGTCCGCCGTTGGCGCCGCCCCGCTTGTCGGTGTTTCGGTAGCTACCCGCCGCCGACCACGCCGTCTTGACCAATTGCGGCACCGACAGACCGGAATCGAGCACCTTCTTCTTCAGCGCGGCGACATCCTTGTCATCGACCAGCTTGTGGTCGACGACCGGTACCGGGTCCTGCCAGAGTTGCGGCGCGGGAATCCACGGTCCGAGGTAGCGGGAAATCGGTCCCATGTCGCGGTGCAGCAGCTTGTACCAGGCCTTGGCGAAGGCCTCGGACAACTCCTCCGGGTGATCCAGCCACCTCTTGGTGATCTCACGGTAGATCGGGTCTTCCCGCAGCGAGATGTCGGTGACCAGCATGGTCGGGGCACGGCCCGGTCCGCCGAACGGGTCGGGGATGGTGCCTGCGCCCGCGCCGTCCTTGGCGGTGAACTGCCAGGCCTCGCCGGGGCTCTTGGTCAGCTCCCACTCGTAGCCGTAGAGGTTTTGCAGGAACCCGTTGCCCCACTTGGTCGGGGTCGCGGTCCAGACCACCTCCAGGCCGCTGGTGATGGCGTCCTTCCCCTTGCCGCTGGCGTAGGAGCTCTTCCAGCCCAGACCCTGCTGCTCGATCGGCGCAGCCTCCGGCTCGGGACCGACCAGATCGCCGTTGCCGGCGCCGTGGGTCTTGCCGAAGCTGTGACCGCCGACGATGAGGGCGGCGGTCTCCTCGTCGTTCATCGCCATCCGGCGGAACGTCTCACGGATGTCGACCGCCGCGGCGACCGGGTCCGGCTTGCCCTCGGGGCCTTCAGGGTTGACGTAGATCAGACCCATCGTGGTTGCGCCGTAGGGCTCCGCCAGGTCCCGCTTGCCGGAGTAGCGCTTATTGGTGCCCAGCCACTCGTCTTCTTCGCCGAAAAGAATCTCTTCGGGCTCCCAGATGTCTTCGCGGCCGAAGGCGAAACCGAAGGTCTTGAACCCCATCGACTCCAGGGCGCAGTTACCGGCGAAGGTGATGAGGTCCGCCCAGGAGACCTTGTTGCCGTACTTCTGCTTAACCGGCCATAGCAGCCGGCGGGCTTTGTCCAGGCTCACGTTGTCCGGCCAGCTGTTGATTGGGGCGAAGCGCTGGGCGCCCTGGCCGCCACCGCCACGGCCATCGTGAATGCGGTAAGTACCCGCCGAATGCCAGCTCATCCGGATGAACAGGCCACCGTAATGGCCGTAGTCGGCGGGCCACCAGTCCTGCGAGGTGGTCATCACCGAGATCATGTCGGCCTTGAGCGCGTTGACGTCGAGCTTGGCGAACTCTTCGGCGTAGTCGAAGTCCTCACCGAGCGGATTGGCCTCTGCCACTTGAGGATGCAGCCTCGACACGTCGACCTGATTGGGCCACCAGTCCTGGTTCGTCCGGGGAGCTTCGCCTTTCGGCGTCGGCGCGTCAATGGCAGGGTTTTCGCTCTCGCTGCCTTTGTGGGTTGTATCGGAAGACACTGCGTTCCTTTCAGGGGTGGGTGGGTCGGGCTGTGATCACTGTTGTGATCGGGAATCTGCAGTCGAGCAGTCGGGGCATAGACCCCAGTAGATGACTTCGGCCTCATCAAGGACGAAGCCGTCCAGCACGTTGTCGTCGTCGGAGGGGGTCAGACACGGCGCGTCACCGACAGCGCAATCGATGTCGGCGATGACGCCGCACGATCTACACACGACGTGATGGTGGTTGTCGCCGACACGCGACTCATAGCGCGCAACCATGCCCAATGGCTGGATCCGGCGAACGAGCCCGACGGCGGTCAGAGCGTTGAGAACGTCGTACACGGCCTGTCGGGAGACATCGGGAAGTCCGCTGCGGACCGCGGTCAAAATGGTCTCGGTGTCAGCGTGCGGATGGTCATGGACCGCTTCCAACACGGCGACCCGGGGCCGGGTCACACGAAGATCGGCCATCCGCAGTTGTGCCGAGTAATCCGTCGACGTTGACGACACGACCCCAATATGCCGCTCTTATCTGGAGTGGGTCAAGACCTGATCTGGAGTTGGTCAAGAATTAATCGAGCTGCTTACGGCCATGATTGCTGCGTTCGCAGCCTGTTTGGTCGCAAGGTTCGATCCTTTGGCGAGTCGGGCCAGACGGGGGAGCGCATTGCGGTGCCTGAGCAGATAGCGCGCGACGGCTGCACGATTCGCGGTGCCATCAGGGTGGGTGAGGCCGGCGATCTCGGCGTCCACGCTGCCGTCGCAGGCCCGGTCGCTGATGGCCCGCACCACCGACCAAGCGACACCGCGCTGGTCACACACCTTTGCGATCGCAGCCGTCTCCATGTCCAGCGACACCACGCCACGCGATCTCAGATCGGCATGCATGGCCGGATCCGTCAGCAACTCGTCGGTGGTCCACATCGTCCCGTGGGCGTTACCGACGCGTAGTGGTGTCGGCCGGTACACCGAGCCATCGGCGCCGTCGACGACCTGTTCGGGCAGTACCAGCGCTCCGATCGGGGTGTCGTCGTCGATAGCACCGGTGATGCCCACTACCACCACCCACTCGACATCGACTGCATCGAGCAATCGGGCCGTCGCACTGCCTGCCAAGGCTGTGCCGATCCCGGTGACCATGGCGATCACCGCACGGTCGCCGACCTTGCCGACGTAGTCCGCGCCGGATTTGCGCAGCCGAAGGCGGCGGCGCAGTGGTCGCAACTCCATCGGCATCGCACAGACGAAAGCGATCACGGCTGATGCGTCCTGATGTCACTCGATGACACAGCGCCATCGTAGGCGGGTATCCCGGCGGCCGGGCACGATCCACAATTTGCTGTATGGCGTTGCGGCAGAACGATGTTCGCTACGCAAGCCGAGTTAGTCGGCCGGCTGCTGTCAGATGCGGGGAGGGATTTACGTCCTCACCTTCAACATATAGCTCACCCCGGGGCTTGCGGCAAGGCCCGGGTCATGGCGCAAAATCGCTGGCCGAAACTAAAACTCAGCGATAGTGGGGGATTGCCAAGTGGGCATCGAACATTCCGTAGTCGTGGCCGGGGGAGGACCGACCGGGCTGATGTTGGCAGGTGAATTAGCACTGGCGGGAGTCGACGTCGCCATTGCCGAGCGGCGCGCAAACCAGGATCTGATCGGCTCCCGCGCGGGCGGTCTACATTCACGCACCCTCGAGGTGCTCGACCAACGCGGGATCGCCGATCGGTTCCTGACCAGCGGCCAGATCGCACAAGTTGCGGGGTTCTCCCAGATCCGACTGGACATCAGCGATTTCCCCACCCGACATCCCTATGGCCTTGCGCTGTGGCAGAACCACATCGAGCGCATCCTGGCCGGCTGGGTCGAGGAACTGGCCGTACCGGTCTATCGCGAACGCGAGGTCACCGGGTTCGATCAGGACGGCACTGGGGTCGAAATCCAGCTGTCCGGCGGCCAGCGATTGCGGGCGGAGTATCTGGTCGGATGCGACGGCGGACGCAGCGCGGTCCGGAAGTCAGCGGGCATCGACTTCCCGGGCTGGGATCCGACGATGAGCTATTTGCTCGCCGAGGTCGAGATGGGTTTCCTGCCGGGCGGTGAGCCAGACTGGGGTATCCGGCACGACGCCGTCGGTGTCCATTCGCTCAGCGAGTCGACTGACGGGGGATCGGTGCGGGTGGTGGTGACCGAGCAGCACCTGGCCCCCAGCATCGAACCAACCTTGGACGATTTGCGCGAAGCGCTTGTCGCCGTCTATGGCACAGACTACGGAATCCACAGCCCCACTTGGATTTCCAGGGCAACCGACATGACCCGACAGGCAGCGTCCTATCGCGACGGGCGAGTCTTGCTGGCGGGAGACGCCGCGCATGTGCATCACCCGATCGGCGGACAGGGGCTCAATACCGGCGTCCAGGATGCGGTGAACCTGGGGTGGAAGCTTGCCCTGGTCGCCAACGGGTCGGCGCCGGACAGCCTCCTCGACAGCTATCACGCCGAACGGCATCCGGTCGCGGCGCGGGTGCTGCAGCACACCATGGCGCAGATGGCGCTGCTGCGCCACCCAACCGGTGACCGAGCAAAAGCATTGCGCGACATCATGTCTGAGGTATTGCGGATGGACGAACCGCGTCGGCGCTTAGCTGCGACGATGTCAGGACTGGATATCCACTACGACCTCGGGCCTGGACACCCGCTGCTCGGACGCCGCATGCCCGATCTCGACATCGTCACCACTGCGGGTCCGCGTCGGGTGTTCACGCTGTTGCACGACGCGCACGCGGTGCTGATCAACTTCGGCGAGCCGGGCGAACTCGAGCTAACCGGCTGGGCAGATCGAGTACGGCTGGTCGACGCAAAATACGTTGGTGAATGGGAGCTTCCAGCCCTCGGCGCGGTTGCTGCTCCGAAGACCGTGCTGGTCCGGCCGGACGGGTATGTCGCGTGGGTCGGCGACGGTTCCGGCGGCGGCTTGACCGACGCGCTGAGCAGATGGTTCGGACCACCCAACCTGGCTCGGCGCTAAGCGGTGCCGGGATCGATCGTCAGCTCGAAGCTGACCTTGATGAAATGCTCTTGATCGTTGCGATGTGCTGGATGTACGGGACAATCCATTCATACTCGATGCCCAGATCTTCGTTGAGTCGTTCGATGAAAGTACTGGTGCCCATGCGGCTAGGTTTCACGCGAGGCGGCCGGCTCCAACGCGGGTCGGGGGGCGTTACCCCTGACCGGTACCGGCGCGTCACGGTGGCCAACCCATCGTCGGCTGTTCGGGCGTTGTCGGCGACCTTCGCGCTAGTGCTATTGGGGATAGCCAGCGCAGGCGCAGCGCCTGCGGAACCGGCTGTCCACGGAATCGTCGAACGAGCGGTGGGCTGGGATACCTACCGTCGATTGGATCGGTTGCCATACCTGAGCGCGGACACGGAGACTCTGCAGGCCTCGAGCTTCGATCGGACCGGCGGCGATTTCGACATCACCACCGGAAACCAAAACGGCAGTGGCGGTTGTCTGGCAACGAGCGGTGTCGGGTGTGTCATCGCGGAGGATCGCGGCGCCGGCGAGCTTGATTCGATCTGGTTTACCCGCGACGGCGGCAATGTGAGCCGGATGGGCGCGATCCGCGTCGATTTGGACGGACACACTGTGCTAGATGCACCGTTGCAGTCGTTAGTCGATGGTGGGTTGGGTGCGCCATTCGTGTGGCCTCTGGTGGCCAACGCTGCGCAGTCGCCTGCGGGGGTGTATGTCAAGGTACCTATGCCGTACCGGCAGTCGATGCGGATCAGCGTCGCATCGAATCTGCAGTACTACCACGTCGACTATCGCCGGTTTTCGAACGCCGACGGCGTGCGGACGTTCTCGCGCTCCGATCCCGCGCTTGACGTGATCAGCACTTTGCGCGCCGCGGGCACCATCGACCCCAAACCGCCAGCACTCGGCGCAGCACACCGCCATCGGGGCGTCGAGCTCGCTGCCGGCGCTACCGCAACGATCGCGGAATCGACGGGCTCAGGCAGTATTTCGTCACTGCGTCTAAGGTTGCCCAACGCGGCCGACCATGTCCTTAACGGGTTACGACTGCGGATCGAGTTTGACGACCGAACAATGGTGGACTCACCACTTGGCGAATTCTTCGGCGCCGGATTGGGCGCCAGCGACGTGCGATCATTGATGTTCTCCACAATCCGACAACCCGATGGATCGTTCTCGTTATCGGATTGGTGGCCAATGCCTTTCGCCCGCATGACACGGGTCTCGCTAATCAACGCAACCGCCGATCCCGTTGGCGGCATCGACGCCGATGTCGTGACCGTTGCCGATCCGCAGTGGGCGCCCGCGCTAGCCAGCGGCCGCGCCGGCTACTTCACCGCGTATTCGCACGCCGGGCCGACGATCCTCGGTCAGGACTGGTTGTTCGCCGACGAACAAGGCCACGGGAAATTCGTCGGAGTCAGCCACACCATCAGGGGCTCTCGCACCAAAACGTCGTTTAGCGACGGCGCCCCTTACTTTCTCGAAGGAGCCGAGCGCGTATACACAGACAGTTCGCCTTCGCCCCAGTGGTACGGCACCGGCACTGAGGACTTCTACGAGGGCGGCTGGTATTTCAACAACGGCACGCTATTCAGCGACCCGCTGACCGGCCAACCCGATCAACGGACCGCGGCCGGTGGATGCGCAGACTACTGCGTCGCGGTCTATCGGCTCATGCTGGCCGACGCTATCGGCTACCACTCCGCAATCCGCTTCGGGATTGAGCACGGCAAGCGCAACATGGTGCAACCCGACTACAGCTCAACGGCATTCCTCTACACCCACCCAGACGACACCATGGCATCCGGCGACGAAATCGACCCAACCGATCTGGTAAGTCGCACCATGCACAGCTACACCGATGCCAACGCCGCGGAGCAAACCCTGATCAGCACTTACGAGGGCAGCGATGACATCCGCACGATCGCCGGCTTAGTCCGCGCCACCCAGGCTCCGATCGCGTTCGACGCTCAAATTCGCCCCGACAATCACGGCATTCTGTTGCGCCGCACGTCGGACCAAGCGGCCGGCTATCAATCAGCGCTTGTTGCCGTCGACGGTGTCCCGGCCGGGAACTGGCTACAAACGCGCAGCAACATCTTTCACCGTTGGCTCGATGACACCTACGTCGTGCCCGAATCGCTGACCGCGGGCAAAACTCGGATCACCATCACACTCGCACCCACCCCCAGCACCCCAGCTTGGACTGCCAGCCGCTACCGCGTCGAAACGCTGACGGGGACATAGGTAGCACGACGGCGCCTTCCACCAGGGCCCTGGCAGCCCGGGCCAGCCGGATCAAGGCTGGCCCGGTAGGTTGAACGCGATTCCGGACTTGCCTGAAGGGAGGCATCGTGGGCGACATTGCGGCAATGCCCGAAGCCGACCGCGGGTGGATGATCGACACGCTGTTGGCGCTGCTGCAGACCCCGAGCCCATCTGGGCGCACGGACGCCGTGATGCAACTGATCGGCGACATCTTCAACGACTTCGGTGTGCCGTTCTCGCTGACCCGCCGCGGCGCGCTCATCGCGGAACTTCCGGGCAAGTCAAAGCACACCGACCGTGCACTCGTGGTTCACGCCGACACCATCGGCTGCATGGTGCGCAGGCTCAAGGACAACGGCCGCCTCGAGCTGATTCCGGTCGGGACCTTCTCCGCCCGCTTCGCCACCGGCGCCCGCGTGCGAATCTTCAGCGACGACCCCGACGAGTTCATCACCGGTACGGTGATGCCGCTCAAGGCCAGCGGACACGCGTTCGGCGACGAGATCGACACCCAACCCACGGACTGGGAGCACGTTGAGGTCCGGATCGACCGGAAAGTGTCCTCGCGGGAGGACCTGGTCCAGCTCGGCCTGAAGGTGGGTGACTTCGTCGGGTTGATCACCAGCCCCGAACTCACCGCCGACGGGTTCATCGTCTCGCGTCACCTTGACGGAAAGGCCGGCGTCGCGGTTGCGCTGGCGCTTGCCCGAAACTTCTCCGAACACAAGGTCGTATTGCCGCACCGCACGACGATCATGGTCACGATCACCGAGGAGGTCGGCCACGGAGCAAGCGACGGCCTGCCTGCCGACGTCGCCGAGCTGGTGTCGGTCGACAACGCCGTGTGCGCGCCGGGCCAGCACTCCATCGAGGACGGCGTCACGATCCCGATGGCCGATTTGCATGGCCCGTTCGATTACCACCTCACTCGCAAGCTGTGCCGCCTCGCCGAGGAGCAGAAGATCCCGTATGCGCGAGATGTGTTCCGCTACTACCGATCCGACGCCGCCGCAGCCATCGAGGCCGGCGCGGGCACGCGCGCCGCGCTGGTGGGCTTCGGGCTCGACGGCAGCCATGGTTGGGAGCGCACCCACATCGAGTCGCTGGAGGCGACATACAACCTGCTGCACACCTGGCTGCAGACCCCGCTGACGTTCGCAAAGTGGGACGCCCACCCATCGGGCAAGCTGCGGGACTTCCCGTCGTCGCAACAACCCGCGCCGACCGAGCAGTGGGTGCCGTTGGCACGCGGCGAACACGCCGAACCCGGCGATGTGTCACCCGGCTCGCACTGGCCGCCGTCGTCAGCACCCGAGGCGAGCGACTGACCCTAACGATCGCCGCCGATTTGTAAGAGGATGAAGCAATGCGATCTCACGTCGTCCTAGTGACCTTGGCCGCGTCGATCGGCCTGGCTACCCCCGCGCACGCCGACCCGAATCCTGATGCCAAGTTTCTTGGCGCGCTCGCCAAAGCCGGCATCACCTATCACGACGGTCCCGCCGCGATCGGCATCGGCCGGCGGGTATGCGAGTTGATGGACCAGGGCAATCCGCAAGCTGCTGTCATCAAGAGCATGACCCAGGCGAACTCCGGATTCACCGATGACGGTGCAACGAAGTTCACCCAAATCTCGGAAAACGTCTATTGTCCGCAGCACACGTGGGGAATCGTCCCAACGCCCGCGCAGCAGCCGTGGTCCCCGCCAATCGATTTCCCATTGCCGCCCCTACCAGCCGCCTTTTAAGCCGATGACCGTCTTCGCGAGTAGTCCGGCGCTGCGCCTCGCGCCAGTAGCCCTCGGTACGTTCATGCTCGTCCTCGCCGGCTGCACCCAGCCGCCCGGGCCGATGGCACCGCCGGCCGCGGCCGCACCTCCATCGACCACCATGACGGTCGCGGCGTCGCCCAAGGCGCCCGATGGCGCGCAGCCTCGGTTGGCGTCGGACCCCGCACAATTGGCCGACGACCTGGTCGCCGACGAGCACGCGTTGCGTGATCCGTCGACGGGGGAGCCGGCACTGGTGGCGGCAGCCCACCGCCAGCAGGCTGCCTATCGGGCCATCGGCCAGCATCCCGAATGGGATGCTGCCGCACGAGGGCGCATCCCGGCGGAGCTCCTCGACGTCTATGACCGCAATGTCGACGCCCGTCGTCAGCTCACCGCGATAACCCCGGTGCGTAGCACGCTGCCGGCATGGCGGATCGTGCCGCCGGCACCCGCCGATCAATTGCTGGGCTTCTACCACCAGGCCGAGGCGGACACCGGTGTCAGCTGGAACTACCTGGCCGCGATCAACCTGGTCGAGACCCGCTTAGGCAGCATCGACGGTGTCAGCACGGCCGACGCGCAAGGCCCGATGCAGTTCTTGCCCGCGACCTTCGCCGCGTACGGCCAGGGCGGCGATATCCATTCGCCGCACGACAGCATCATGGCGGCGGGCCGTTATCTCGCAGCGAATAACTTCGCCAACGATCGCGATCACGCCCTTTACCGGTACAACCACGCCAACCAGTACGTGCGCGCGGTTGATCAATACGCAGCGCTGATTGCCAGCGACCCCGCCGCATTCGCCGGGTACTACCGGTGGGACGTCTATTGCCGCACGACGGCCGGAGATGTGCTGCTGCCCATCGGTTATGCCGCAGCCTCGCCGATCCCAGCCGCCGACTACGTGGCGTCGCACCCGCAGTAGGTCAATTCGTGGCTGGCACCAGGTCTTCGGTGAGAGCCTCGTCGGTCAGGTCTTCGAGCTCTTTGCCTTTGGTCTCCGGCCCGAGCAGGTAGCCGATCACCGTCAGCACCCACAGGCCGGCCAGCGCCAGGTACGGGGTCTGCAATCCGTAATGCATGATGGCCCAGCCGATGACGGTCGGAGCGGCGATCGACACGACCCGGCCTCCGCCGACTGCTATTCCAAAGCCGTTGCCGCGCAATACCGTTGGAAACAGCTCTGCTATGTAGATGTCGCCGACACCCCACAGCCAGCCGAGGGTGGCGATGGCGACCGCGCCGAAGACTTGATATTGAGCCAGCGAGTCAGAGGTCGCCGCCAGGGCGCGCCGACGGCGAGTTCGCCCGCGCCTCCGACACCGGTAAGGAATCGCAGTCCGGTGAACGCGGCGATGTTGGTGGTGAGACCGGCCAGAGCGGTCGTGATGCCGTACAGCAGGATCGAGGCCCCGAGCGTCGTCTTTCGTCCCCACCTGTCCGCCGACAATCCGAACCCGATGGTGCCAATGGTGTAGCCCAGCAAGAAGATCGAACCGATGTAGCCGGCTTGAGCCTCGGTGATATGCAGCGTCTGTTTGATTTCCGGCAACACCAGGCCGTAGATGTTCACCGCATACGAGTCGAATCCGTAGCCCAAGCCCGCTGTCACGGCGACGAAGAGCGCCTGTCTCAACGTCACGGGGGAGGCTCGGGGGACCTGGACCGGAATGCTGCCGACGCTCAACGCCACGCGTGAACAGTAGGCAACTACGTCATGCGTGCAGAAGGGTCACGAACGTCGTGATCAGAACACGAAATCGAGCCCGTCGGCGCTCAGCTTCCGGCGCTGAGGATTTTGATCGCGAAGATCAGACTGTCGCCCTTCTGGATCCCCGCCTGGGGCTGGCCGTCGGGGTAGCCGTCCGCTGAGCTCATCGCGACGCCGACGGTGGAACCGACCTTTTGTCCGGAGATCGCTTTCTGAAAGCCCGGCACCACTCCGTCGAGCGGGAATTGGGCCGGGGTGCCGCGTTCGTAGGCGCTGTCGAACACTTTGCCGTCACGTCCGTTGACACCCATGTAGCAGACGGAGACGGTGGCGGTAGGTGCAACCACCGGTCCGTCTCCGGCGCGCAGCGTGTGTACCGCGGTCTCAGTGACGCTGAACGGCGTCGTGACGGTGACTCGCGGTGCGGCAGTATCCGTGGAGCCCGTCACCGCGACGCTGCCGGTTGCCCCACTCAGAGTCCACTCCGGCGTTCCGCCGGCACCCGGCGCTTGGGTGGGGCAGCTGCTGTCGGCGGTCGCGGGTTGGCTCGGGGCCGGCGACACGGCTTCGGTGAAAGCAGGCGCGCTCGTCGTGGCGGAGGATGTGCTTGGTGAGGAAGCCGGCTTATCGGAGCTGCACGCGGCAAACGACATGGCTGCCGATGCGGCACAGACTACGAGCCCGACCGAGGAGTACGTACGCAAGGAGTTCACGGTCGTCACGCTACAGCCGCGGGTTTCGGATGATGGCTTGGCGTGGAGCTCAGCGCCCGAGGCCTGACTGAACGCATGGACCCTTCAGCGGCAATTCCGTATCGTCCCGGTATTGGGGGCGGGCCGACGCAAGTGTCAAATGCCGCTCTACTGACGCGCGAGGTAAGGCATACGGGCTTCTGGTTGCTCACCTGGCTGAGCCATGCGCCGCTCACCGAATCCTGGAGACTTACCGGTATTTGGGCTCACTCGTCGCCGACGGCTCGCTGTCGGTGCCCATCGAAGCCACCTATCGCCTTGACGACTACCGCCAGGCGTTGGAACACGCCGGAGCGGGGAAGCGGGGCGGCAAGGTGCTGTTCGCGTTCGAGGCTGATTCATAGGTCTGAGGGGAGTGGTCGACTGCGGGTTAGCTCATCGCCCATGTGCTGGGGGAGCTTGTATTTCAGGCGCGGCGGCGGCGAGGATCTTTGCGCGGTCGCCGTCCAGCGGAGGATAAATCCGTTCTGTGTTGATCGCGCGCTTGGTGGCCTTGGCCTGGGCGCCGTGCGCTACCAGCTGCCGATCCCAGCCTTCGGTATACAGCGCGCCCGCTGGCCCCAGGTCGAGCACGGTTACGTACCAGGGGATCCGAAGCGGAAGCATCGGCTCACCCAGTAGGTCGCTGACGACGTTGTAGCCCGCGTACCGGCCCATCGGCCGTCCGTGCTGACACGACATCACCGACAGGTGCTCTTCGTCCATCTTGGCCGCCGCAACATCCCCGGCAGCGAAGACGCCCGGCACGCCGACCACCTGAAGGTAGTCGTCCACCGGCAGACGCCCCAACCGATCAAGCTCGACCCCGAACAGCGCGGTCAACGCGTTAGCCCGCATTCCGGCGCACCAAACGACCGTGGCGGCTGCCAGCCGCTGCCCGGTCGACAGCGTCATGCCCTCGGCGTCGACGGCGGTGACACCGACGCCGGTCAGCACCTCTACACCGTTATCGGCCAGCGCCGCCTCGATCAGCGGACGCGCGGAGTCGCCCATATCGGAGCCGACGAACGGGTTGCGGTCCACCAGTACCACCCTCGGCGTACACCCGTCACGACCGGAAAACAGCCCGACGAGTCTGCCGGGTAGCTCGCAGGCGACCTCGATTCCCGTCAGTCCCGCTCCAACAACTACTGCGGTCGCAGCGCCAGGCGTGGGCGGGCCATCGGCCAGTGACGCGAGATGCCGGCTCAGTCTGCTCGCCTGGTCGTAGGTGTCGATGTCGAATCCGAATTCGCGCAAACCGGGTAGGTCGGGTCTGGTCACAGAACTGCCCAGCGCGAACACCAGCCGGTCATAGTCCTGGGAGCCGGTTCCGTCCGAGCCCGAGAACGTGATGGTGCGTCCGGCAGTGTCGATCGCCGTGACGTCAGCGGTGATGTGCGCGACACCGACCGGGTCCAACACGGCGCTCAGCGGTATGCGACATGCGGTCAGATCAGGCTCGTAGTTGCGCACCCGGATGTCGTGGAATGGCTGCGAACTGATAACGGTCACGCCTACATCGCGCGCGGGGACATGCAGTTCGTCGAGCCGACGTGCCGCCCCGACCGCGGCCCACAGGCCCGCAAAGCCGGAGCCGAGGACCACGACATTTTTCACGGCCGGACCTCACCCACCTGTATCGAATCCAAGATTTCATGACGGTTTCAGTTGAGCAAAGGTACTGCAGCGTACCCGCGGTGCGAGGCCGATATCGCCCATCTGGCTCTAGTGTGGGTTGCTATGGCCGGACTGGACGCTTACGTGAAGCGCTGGCGCACAGCGCTTCACGTAACCCTGTCGGTATTGATGGTTGCATCTGCTCGGACTCGCCATCACCCCCGTAGCTCAGGCGGCTGCGGCCACGGCGACGTTGTCGGTGGAACATACGTGGCAGACCGGTTTCATCGCCCGCTTCATCATCACCAACTCGAGCGCGGTGCCGCTCACCGATTGGAAGCTCGAATTCGACTTGCCCGTAGGAGAATCCGTCTCGCACACGTGGAATAGCACTCTTTCGCAATCTGGCACGCACTATGTTCTCAGCCCCGCGAATTGGAATCGCACTATCGCACCCGGTGGTTCAGCCACAGGTGGTCTACGAGGCGTACTGACCGGGTCCTACTCGCCACCGTCGAATTGCATGCTCAACAGGCAATATCTTTGCACCTAGAGGCAAGCGTGCGACCGCCGAGTACAGCGCTGCTGGCTGTAGTAGTCCACCAATTATGTTGCAGGCCGCCCGAGTTCAGCTGGTGCTGTAAGCCCAATAGTCGTACTCGGCGGGCACCGGGCACAAGGAGTGATACGCGGCCAGCACGAACTGGCCCGCTTCGTCGTTGGTCAGCTGTGGATGGTCCCGCACTAAGCCAGCGGCCACTTCCGTACCCGGGGCTTGCTGAATCCACAGTTGCCTACACACGCTGTAGCCGTCCTCCAGCATCGCAGGATCGGTTCCGGTGACACCGGCGGCCCGTGCGGCGGCCAGGAAGCTCCGGACGGCGTCAGGTTGCGGTGCCCCGACAGCGCCGACCGTCGTGACCGGGTCGGCGCCGGCCGGCGCGGCTAGGCCGATGGAGATGATGGCTCCAACCGCACCGAGCAGCACTTTTCCAACCATTAGCGATCTCCTGTTTGCTTACTGTTCACCTATAAAGGTATCACAGTTCATTTTAAGGACGTCTGCGCTTAACGGTGCTTGTCGCATTCGCCGGCTTTCCGCCCGCGTCACATCACCGGATGCCGCCCAGGGTTGCCGCGGTTTCCTGTGGACTTATCCATGGGCTGTCAACGCGACCAACGCGGCCGCGGACTTGATCTCTCGTGATGGTGGCGGAGGCGAAGCCGGGGGATCCGCAAGTTACCCAAAGTCGTTGGGTAACAACAGCAAAAGCCGTCGCTTACTGGTACCCTCCGCGCGAGCAGATTGATGTCTCGGTGTTAACCGACTTATCCCATAATCGCCCGCGCTGCGCGCTCTGCGATGAGCATGACCGGCGCGTTGGTGTTGCCGGAGATGATGGTGGGCATAGCCGACGCATCGGCCACTCGAAGGCCCGCGACGCGATACACGCGGCAGTCGGTGTCGAGCACCGTGGCGGCCGACCGTGGCCGACCGCGGGCGTCAAAGGTTCCCATCGCGCAGGTGCCCACCGGATGGAAAATCGTCGTACCGAGTTGACCGGCCGCCTTCTGTAGCTCTTCGTCGCTCACCAGTTGCGGGCCGGGAAGCAACTCTTGTGGGCCGTAGCGGGCCAGAGCTGGCGCCGCCATGATCTGCCGGGTCAGCCGGAGGCCCTTCACGGCGATTTGACGATCGGCGTCAGTCGCAAGGTAATTGCAGAAAATCTTCGGGTTGGTCAGTGGGTCTGCACTGGCCATGCGCACATGGCCACGTGAGCTGGGTCGCAAATTGCAGACCGAGGGAGTGATCGCTCCGAAGGGATGCAGGGGTTCGCCGAACTTCGGCAAAGACAAGGGCTGCACATGCCACTCCAAATCGGAACTCCCTAGCGAGGGGTCGCTCTTGGCGAAAGCCCCCAGGGTGGAAGGCGGCATGGTCATGGGCCCCGATCGCAACAGCAGGTACTGAAGTCCCATACCCGCACGGCTGATCCAATTGCGGTACAGCGTGTTGACGGTCGGGGCACCCCGGATCCGGTAGACCGTTCGAAGCTGCAGGTGGTCCTGGAGGTTTTCGCCCACTCCTGGCAGATCGACGGCCACCGGCACTTGATGCTGGGCAAGCAGGCCAGCCGGGCCCAAACCCGAAACTTGCATCAAATGCGGCGAGCCAATAGCTCCGGCGCTCAGGATCACCTCACGGCAGGCTCGGACGTCGACGATGTGGCCACCTTTGAGCAGCCGCAGGCCGGTGACGCGTTGCCGCGCCGTGGTCCAGGCACCGCGACGCTGATCCTCATGGACATGGTTGTCCATCAGGAGCCGCAAGGCGTGTGTCTGTGTGTAAACGGTGAGATTGGGTCGGTGGGCGATCGGATGCAAGAAAGCATCAGCCATCGACCAGCGACGGCCACGCCGCTGGTTGACGTGAAAGTACGCACTGCCGGCGTTGACGCCCCGGTTGAACTCATCGATCGGGGCAATGCCGACTTGGGCAGCTGCGGCCTGCCAGGCATCCAAGATCTTCCAGCGCACACGAGGCCGCTCGACGCGGATCTCACCACCGACGCCATGCCATTCGTCGGCGCCGCCGAAGTAGTCTTCCAGCTTCTTATAGATCGCCAGGGTCTCGCCTGGACAGTCCACGCCACCCCAAAGCCATCTCTCGTCACCGGTAGCCTGCGCCCACAGGTCGTAGTCGCTCGCCTGTCCGCGCATGTGGATCATCGCGTTGATCGATGAGCAGCCTCCGATCACACGGCCCCGTGCGTAGTGAATGCTGCGGCCGGCCAGTCCGGGGTCGGCCTCGGTCGTGAAGCACCAATCGGTGCGGGGGTTGGCGATTGTGTACAGATAGCCCACCGGCACCTTGATCCAGAACCAGTCATCGCTGCCGCCCGCCTCAATCAGGAGCACACGGCGATCAGGGTTGGCGCTGAGCCGATTGGCGAGAAGGCAGCCTGCGCTGCCTGCTCCCACGATGATGAAGTCGAATTCGGCGACCGGGCTCATTCCGGTATTGGCCCTCCAGGCGTCGGATGCGTGTCCTAGTGTGCGCGATCACCACCTCATCTCGTCGGGGAATGATTGGCTCCGAACAGATACAGACCTATTGACCAAGCACCGCGCGTTGTCTTCGAACGTCTGAAAATTGTTGTCGCACATGTGAATGCGGAATGCTGAGTTGACATAATGTCGCTTATCGGCAAAATGATGAGCTGGACGATTTGCATTTGATGGAAAGTCGCCGCATTGCTTGGTGATTTGACGAGCTACCCTCGCCGAGGTTGTCGTGGCCGGCGACCTCTGGTCGACGAACCCGCGGTTGGCGTCTCGGCGGCCGGCGACTTGGTGCACGCAACATGGATTCCGGGTTGACGACGGCGCTCGGACGACACGAGCTTTCATCGAGTCGCCCGAACACCCGTCCCCTCTTGGACCGCGTACCACGGTCAATACGTCACAGTGACGAAAGGCGCTCTCCCGCAAGGATATTGACGCGGCCAGCAACGGCGGCGCTGGATCGGATCTGAGACCACGCTCGGGTTTGCATACCGTGCCAACAGCTTGTTGGAACACGTGCATGTTGCCCGATACCGCGTGATCCCGTCCGACGCCCTGGACACCACAGGAAGGTGCTGTACGGTCGATCCAACAGTATTACTAACCGGTAAATCGCATCGGGAAGCAGCGGATGATGAACAAAGACGACATGATCCTGATCAGCGTCGACGATCACATCGTCGAACCGCCGGACATGTTCACCAACCATCTGCCGAAGAAATACGCCGACGAAGCGCCACGGTTGGTGCACAACCCGGACGGCAGCGATACGTGGCAATTCCGCGATGTAGTGATCCCCAATGTGGCGCTCAATGCGGTGGCCGGCCGGCCCAAGGAAGAGTACGGGCTTGAACCGCAGGGCCTCGATGAGATCCGGCCGGGATGCTGGCGGGTGGATGAGCGGATCAAAGACATGAACGCGGGCGGGATATTCGCGTCGATTTGCTTTCCGACGTTTCCGGGGTTCGCCGGGCGGTTGTTCGTTACCGAGGATCCCGAGTTCAGCCTCGCGTTGTTGCGCGCTTACAACGACTGGCACGTCGAAGAGTGGTGCGGCGCGTACCCGGCACGATTCATCCCGATGTGTTTGCCGGCGATCTGGGACGCCGAAGCGTGTGCGGCCGAGATTCGGCGCAACGCCAATCGCGGCGTACATGCGCTGACCTTCACCGAGAACCCTGCCGCTATGGGCTACCCCAGCTTTCACGATGACTACTGGGCTCCGATGTGGAGAGCGCTGGTCGACACCGACACGGTGATGAACGTGCACATCGGTTCCTCGGGTCGACTGGCCATCACCGCACCGGACGCCCCGATGGACGTGATGATCACCTTGCAGCCGATGAACATCGTGCAGGCCGCGGCTGATCTGTTGTGGTCGGCCCCGATCAAGAAGTACCCGGATCTCAAGATCGCCTTGAGCGAGGGTGGCACGGGCTGGATCCCCTATTTCCTGGAACGAGCCGATCGCACCTTCGAGATGCATTCCGGGTGGACCCATCAAGACTTCGGCGGCAAGCTGCCCAGCGAAGTGTTCCGCGAGCACTTCTTGACTTGCTTCATCAGCGACCAGGTCGGGGTCCAATTACGGCACCAGATCGGTATCGACAACATCGCGTGGGAAGCGGACTACCCACACAGCGATTCGATGTGGCCCGGGGCGCCCGAGCAGCTCTGGGATGTGTTGTCCCACAACAATGTGCCGGATAGTGACATCGACAAGATGACGCACGAAAACGCCCTGCGCTGGTACTCGTTCGAGCCGTTTGGTCACATGTCTAGGGAACAGGCGACCGTGGGCGCACTACGGCAGGCCGCGGAAGGCCACGATGTGTCCATCCATGCGCTGAGCCGGCATCAGGCGGGCGAACGTGCGACGAACGCTCTCGCCGAAGCAACCAAGTTCAACAGCTAAGGTCAATGTCGTCAATGCATGCTTCCGTCACAGTGACGCTTCTCCCCAACGGGCACACACCTGAACTTTATTGCGCAGCAAAACATTTCAGTTTTTGATGGTGTATTTGAAGTCGGTCCGCTGAGCGGAGCACCCTATTGTGAGCAGTTGCAGATTTGACGCGCAATAACTGGACCGCTGCGAGCTAGGCCTGCCACCATGGGCGCAGTGGCAGGCTGTCGGTGCCGTGCCTGGCGAGCTTGGACGCCAGCACGTGGTGTAGCTGAATATTGTTCTGTTCGAACGCCACCCGGGACGCCGCCATGTACAAGCCCCACACCTTCGCCGTGGCTATGCCAACCTCGGCGACGGCCTCGTCCCAGTGCGTGACGAGATTGCGGCACCAGTCACGCAACGTCATGGCGTAGTGGTGACGGAAATTCTCCGCGTGGAGCACCTCGAAACCCACGTCTTGGATTTGGGAGAGGATACGACCCGAACCGGTCAGTTCCCCGTCAGGGAAGACGTAGCGATCGGTGAAGCTACTCGCGCGGAAGTTCGACTTGTTGTTGTTGCGGGTGATGCAATGGTTGAGCAGCAACCCGCCGGTGCGCAACTTGGACTCAAGGAAGTTGAAATATGACGGATAGTTCTTGACGCCGATGTGCTCGGTCAATCCGATCGAGGAGACGGCGTCGAAACCGGTTTCGTCGACGTCGCGATAGTCGCAGTGGCGCACCTCGGCCAGTTCGCCGAGCCCTTCAGCCTCGACCGCTGTTTGAGCCCAGGCAGCCTGCTCTGCGGACAATGTCGCGCCGATCGCGTGGACGCCGCGCCGGGCCGCGTAGCACACCATGCCACCCCAGCCGCAGCCGACGTCGAGTAGCCGGTCCCCCGGTTGCAGCCTCAGCTTCTCGAAGATCAGCCGGTACTTGTTGTCCTGGGCCGCCTCCAGCGTTGCTTCGGGCTCTGGATAGACCGCACACGTGTAGGTCATTGACGGCCCCAAGACCCACTCGTAAAAGGTGTTGGAGACGTCGTAGTGGTATTGGATCGCCCCGGCATCACGAGTCTTGCTGTGCCGCATGCCCTCGGCGATTCGGCGCCAGCGAGGCAGCATCTCCTGCGGCGGTGGCGCTGCAGGCAGGAGATGCTCGATGCCGACCGCGCGGATGATACTGGCCATCAGTCGCGGTGAGGGCCTGGTGAACTCGACCTTTTCGGCCAGCAACTTGAGCACGTCGTAGGGATCTCCAGGGTGCACACCGCGCGCCTCGATGTCACCGGCGACGTACGCTCGGGCCAGACCGAGTTCACCTGGCGCGGTGGCCAGATAGGTTGTACCGCGAGGAGTCAGCAAGTCCATTCCCAGTACGGCGTCTTCGGCTCCGGCGCTACTGCCGTCGTAGGCAGTGAACCGTAATGAGTCCGTGGCGCCGCGGGTGAATACCGCCAGGACATCAGCGAGGCTCAACTTGCCTGTCGCGTTCGACGCCGGCTCCTTGGTGGTCGTCATCGTCGTTGCACTGCCTTTGCGTAAAGGTCGAGGAAGCGGGAATCCGGATCGTAGATCTTCTTCGCGGTCTTGTAGGTCTCGCCGCCGTAGAGTTCGTCGAACTCTTCTCGGGTGTAGTAGGAGTCGGAGTACAGCGATTTGTGCCCGTCCAGCGAACCGACCTTCTCCTCGATCAATTGATTCGTCGCGCCAT
Organism: uncultured Actinomycetota bacterium; assembly: GCA_963815995.1. Taxonomy (GTDB): domain Bacteria; phylum Actinomycetota; class Actinomycetes; order Mycobacteriales; family Mycobacteriaceae; genus Mycobacterium. The sequence goes on along the minus strand of CAWFIR010000010.1, from coordinate 1,261,912 downwards.
CGGTCGCGCCCACCGGAACCGACGACCAGAAGCCGACATTGACGTAGCTGCGTCCCGGCCGGATCGGATACAGCGACCAACCGTCGTGATCACGTAACCGCAACGGGCACAGCCAGATCGGAGAGATCGGTACCGTCTTGAGGAACCATTCCAAGAACTCCGTCGTGCGTTCGAGTGGGAGCTCGACATCTTGGACCACCCGTTCGCGAGGCGGACGGCCATTGCGCTTTTCGATGCGGTCGGCGATACCGAACCTCCGGTCGAGAGCTACCAGCTTCCAGTACACGCTGCTGCGGCGGTAGCGTCGCGGCCACCAGCGTCGCAGACGGGGGTTCTGTGCGCCGAAAGCACCGGAGCACCAGAACCAGTCGGTGTCCCATCGCCAGAAGTAGTCGTGCATTGTCAACCGGTCTTCTGTGGTGCCGGTGTCGTGCTGGATTGAGCGGTAGTAGATGCGTTGTCCGGTGTAGTCACTGGCTGGGCCGGGGGCCGCGGTGCGTACACCCAGAGATAGGTAGCTCTCGGTGGCGTTGAACACCACGCCGTCGAGATAGTCGACAGAGACACCATCGAACTCACCGGTGTCAATGATACGACCCATCGCCGCCATCAGGTGGCTCAGCGAGTGGAACCGCACGTGCCGCAGCGCGACGAACGGTTTGACAGGTTCTAACTCGATGCGTAACCGTGTTGAATATCCCAGTGTGCCATATGAATTCGGATACGCGCGAAAGAGGTCGGGGTGCCGCTGGGGTGACACGGTGAGCAATTCTCCTGTGCCGGTGAGGATGTCCAACTCCAGCACCGACTCATGAGGCAGGCCGTTGCGGAATGAGGCCGACTCGATGCCCAACCCGGCGACTGCCCCGCCAAGCGTGATGGTCTTCAATTGCGGGACCACCAGCGGCGACAGGCCGTACGGGCGCGTCCCTGCCACCAGATCTTCGTAGGTGCACATGCCGGCCACGTCGGCGGTGCGTGCCTCCGGGTCAACCGAAATGACGTTCGTCAGCCCTGAAACGTCAAGTCCAGGGGTGCTGAGTTTCGCGCGGTCGCGGAACAAATTCGAGGTGGGCTTGGCCAGTCGGACAGCCGCCGTCGAGGGAATCGAACGGTAACTCGCCAAGAACCGTTCGACGCCCTCCACATGAGCCGCAGGTGCGGATGCAGGGACAGGCATCACCTAAACGATAGTCCCCGGCAACCGCCAGCGCAGAAACACCGAGCACGCGTCCGGTCGCGACTTCCAGTTGGTTATGGCCATGCGGCTTCGTCATGGTCTGTCGTCAGATTTGCGGTCCACGGTCATAGGTATCGTGTCGTGGTGGTTCAAACGGAAAGCGGCTCGCAGCTCTTGGGTCGTTGGTCGAAAAGGGTCAGGGTACCGCCGCCGATGAAATTAGACTCACGCCCGCGTCGTCGCGATCCGCAATGGCTCGCCGTTCTCGGCTCGCTCGAACAGGCCTGCTAGCGACGAGTACAACATGACACCTCGCCGGGCAGACCCGAAGACAGCTTCTCTAGTGGGCGATCTGGTGGCCCCGGTCGTCGACGACCTACCCCAAGGTCTCGCCGACACCGTCGCCGAGTTCATTGGGAGGCCACGCGCACGCGGCTGGATCCACCTCTGCTGTGCGGCTATCGCCACCGTGGGTGGATTGGCACTGGTGTCGGTTGCGGGAATCACGTCTTCTCATAAAGCCGTCCTTGCGACCCTGATCTACACCGTCACCATTGTCGCGATGTTCAGCGTCAGCGCCATCTATCACCGCAAGCACTGGCACAACCCGGTGGCCTTGAAGTGGATGAAGCGGCTGGACCACTCCGCGATCTTCATCTTCATCGCCGGTAGTTACACCCCGTTCGCGCTGTTGGCGATGCCGCCACGCACCGGAGCTGAGGTGCTGGCCATCGTATGGACGGGCGCGGCAGCCGGCGTGGCACTGAAGATGTGGTGGCCGTCCTCCCCGCGATGGGTCGCCATACCGCTCTACCTCTTGCTCGGCTATGTGGCGCTCTGGTTCGCCGGCACCCTGCTCCACAGCGGAGGTCCGATCGTCGTCAGCCTGCTCGTCGCGGGCGGGGCCCTCTACAACATCGGCGTTATCTTCTTCGCCATTCGTTGGCCGAACCCGTGGCCGCGCACCTTCGGCTATCACGAGTTTTTTCACGCCTTCACCGCAGCCGCCGCGGTGAGTCACTACGTCGCCGTGTGGTTCGTCGTCGTGTAATTTTAGCCGCGATCGGTCACCTCACATCTCTGCGCACGTGGGCCTCCACTTGCCTGGGCGAGCCAAGGGTCGACACAGCCTCACGAGAGCGATACGACATGACAGACGCGAAGGACGCGAAGTCCCCCGCACAGCTGATTGATGCCCGCATCGAAGAGCTCGGTGACTGGCGCGGCGAGAAGCTGGCTCGTATCAGGAAACTGATCAAGGACGCCGACCCGGACGTGGTCGAGGAGTGGAAGTGGCGCGGGGTGCCGGTGTGGTATCACGCCGGAATGATCTGCACCGGTGAGACTTACAGGAATGTCGTGAAGCTGACATTCGCCAAGGGCGCTTCACTCGATGATCCATCGAATCTCTTCAACTCCAGCCTGGATGGAAATACCAGGCGGGCCATCGATATTCACGAAGACGACAAGATCAACGAGAAGGCGCTGAAGGCCCTCATTCGCGCCGCTATAGCGCTGAACACTTCCTAGGGGGTCGACCCGTCGAAGTCCGCCCCGGCTGACCAAATCGTCACCGTGACGCTTCTCCCCGTCGCGCAGCCGAATACCACACGGTACCGTTCCTGCAATTGGAAGTGCGGGAGGACGTCATGATTGGTGAGCCGATCATTGTCGTGCTCGGCGCGCGCTGCGGTGGCACGTCGGCCGTCGCTGGAGTGCTACATCACCTTGGCGTCTATATGGGCAGCGAATTCAGCGTGGCCGCGCGTGAAATGAACGAAAGCTTCGAAGACCTCGGTCTACACCAATTGTGCAGCAGAGCGTTCAGTGAGCCCGGTGACCAGCTTCAGATGGATCGCCATTCTTTGGAAGCGAAACTACGCAGTTGGGCCGACCAGCATCGCCAGACGGCCCGCGGTGCTGGACGCCTTCCCGGCGCGAAGGACCCGTGTCTGTGCCTTGCGGTGGACATCATTCGAGAGGCCTGGGGCCCCATTGTCCCGGTTGTAGTAGACCGGCCGTTTGCCCAGGTGGTGGCATCGCTGAATCGACTGGGGTGGTTGCCCGACGAGCAGGAGCGTGCGGCGTCGACCGCGCGCCTCATCGCCGCACGCGACGAGGCGCTTGCGGGCGCGACGACTGTCAGGGTCGATTTTGAAGAATTGCGCAGCGCACCCATGGTGGTCATACGGCGCCTCGTCGACGAACTGGGTCTCGAGGTAACGGACGCTCAATTGGATGCGGCCGCGGAAAGCATTGTGAAGGCTGCCGACGTGCCACGCGATGCAGATCCTTACCAGCGTTTCATCGATCGCCTCCTGCCCGAGGTGCAGCGCGATCGCGGGGATGTGCGATCGATGTCGATGCTCGCGCAGGCTTATTTCGATTCTGGGGATTTCGCCAACGCGCGGATGTGGTTTGCGCGGAAGGTTGAGATCGGTGGACGTCCCGACGAGGAGATCTTTCTGGCGATGCTGCGCGTCGCGCAATCGATGGAGCAACTCGATGTGTCGTGGCCCGAAGTTCAGGATGCCTACCTACGGGCCTGGGAGTTCCGGCCGACGCGCGCTGAGCCTCTTTATGGCATCGCGCGCCGTAACCGCGCCGATAAGCGCTACCAGATTGGGTATTTGTTCGCCGCGCGCGCTGTCGCCATCCCGCTTCCCGAAGACGACATGCTCCTGCCGTATCCGGACATCTACGCGTGGCGCGCCGCCGACGACCTGGCGGTGTGCGCCTATCGGATCGGCAAGCAGGCCGAGGCTTTCGCATTATGGCGCCGGGTACTGGCCCGTCCCGACATCCCGGAGGGTGACCGGCAAAGGACTGCGAGCAACCGGGATCTAGCGGTGCCGACCATGTTAGCGGCGGCAGCGGCTTATCCAGATGTACTGGTGCGCAATCTCATCGACGGACCCCGCGGCACCAGCGTCACCGTCAGCGTGATAGCCGGGCCAGATCGAAGCAGCACTGAACACATGCTGAACTCATTCCTGCATTGCTGCAGCGACGTGATGAAGGTTCGACGTTTCCTAATACTCGGTGCCGGCTTGTCCGTCCAAGATCAGACGACTTTGGTTGAGCGCTACGGATTTTTGGAGTTTGTTCAGGACGGCGAGGGTGACCAGCTCGCGCAGCTCCGCGACCAGGTCGATGACCGATTCTGGCTGCATTTGGGGCGAGGCTGGCGATTCTTCGCACCGGACAACCTCATCAGCCGCCTGACGGCCGTACTCGAAGCAGAACCACAAGTGTTTCAGGTCGGCATCAACATCGCCGACGCGCCGAAGCTCAACGGCACCAGTGCCTCCGAGCAGATGGTGCGCCGAACCCCCGACGGCGGCCGCTACCTGCTGACCCAAGCGATGTCCAGCGGTCCGGCCATGTACGACACCTCAAGGCTGAACCGAGCCGCCGGCCTGCATACCGCCACTCTCGATGAGGTGCTGTGTATCGCCGCCGTCTGAGTCAGGCTGCCTTTTCGATCTCGTCCTCGTCGTCGGGGTGCTGGACGTAGGCCGCCTCCCGCACCGCTTCGTCAGATTCCAGCGCCGCACCCAATGCGCCACCGATCATCGCCAATGATGAGATCAGCCAGGCTAATTCGAAGTAATCACGCAAAGTGGCCGGATGGCCGACTTGGTCGCGCCAGATCTGCGGCATCACGAACCAGAACGACGCGCCCAGCGCTAACACGTAGAGGGCCACGTACAACACAGTCACGCCGATCAGGACGGTGATCACGGTAACGATGTTGAAGAGAATCACCTGCTTGCGCACGGCGCGAGCGACCATCGGGTCCCACAACTCAGCTCCGACGATCAAGGTCACCACTGTCGCGCAAATTGATACCAGCGCCGTGCCGCCGAGACGCAGCAACCGAAACGCGTCGGCCAGTCGCCAGATGTCGGCGGTCACCAAGCCGAACACTCCGGCAGCGACGGCACCCGTCAGCGCCCGCGACAATCGCAATGACAACCGCCACGGCTGGTTGGCCGCCACCATCCCGCTGATCAACGTCAGATTGCCGGTCAGCACTCGCGCGGTGTACAGAAATGCTTCATCAGCCGGGTCGCTGCCCAGTTCCCGGACCCGCTGCACCGTGAGTCGCCTCGACGAGCGGCGGCCGCCATCGCCCTTGGCGTGGTGCAGCTCAGCAGATCCTGCGATCAGGCGTACAAGCAGGCGCACGATCGTCTCGCGGATCCGATAGCGTCCCCCGATTGCCCCCAACGCGGGCACCGACACAATCGCCACATTGAGCACCGGATTGGCATGGGCCACCACCGGTCGTTGCTCGACGTGTAACGGGAGATCTGTAAGACAAATTATTACGTCCCAACCCTTTTCAAGCAGTTTCTTCCGCGCGGCTTTCACGATCTCGGCGTCGGTTGCCGGAGGCTGCTCGACACACCAGCGGGCACCGGGTAACCGGCGGTCGAGCTCGCAGTGCAACTCGGTATCGGCGAGCTCGCGGGCCAGCGAAAAGGCCGCACCCGGATCACCGACGATCCCGAGCACGATATGTGGATCCGGATCGTGGTCGACCGGATCATCAGCGGGCGTCGTGCCTAGATCGTTGCATTCCTAGTGCTGTCGGGGCGCGGCGGCAGCACAGCGAGCCACGAGTCCGAGAGCAGCTCGAGCAGCTGACCGTCCGGGTCGCGGACCATTGCCGACTGGTCAGAGACAGTGCCCTCGACGACCGATCCGGCAAAACTCTCCACTTCGGCCAGCACCTCGCCGAGGTCCGACACCGATAGCGACAGGTGGGTGAGCCCGACCTGGTCCATGACGCGTTCCGACCCGGCCCGCAGGACGCGGTGCGAGTAGGCAAGCAGCTCCAGCACCAGACCGTCGCGAACCAGATACGTCGCGTGCAAGCCGATCGGCTGGCCCAACTGCAGCAGTTCACCGGTCCCCTCGTCAGGCGGCTCGAGTTCCCACCAGAACCTGAAACCCAACAGCCCCTCGTAGAAGCGGCGCGATCGGGCGGTGTCGGCGACGCACAATCCGACGTGGTTGAAAACTATCCGCGGACGGGCCATTTCAACCTCCAACGAGTGGGCAGCGACTCCTAAGGTATCCGCAACGGCAACGGGTCATTGGCAAAATCGATCTGGGCTGCCGGATTTGCGACTGCGGTGGTCATTCCGGATCCGAACGCACCCGAGCTATCGAAGAGGGTGGCTGTGCCGACTGCGATGCCGTCCGCCGCCCAATGCGAATCGGCCTGCACGCCGATCCATTCCCCAACGGGCAAGCGCGCCAATCCGACTGTCAGGTCGCCGTTTATGTAGCCGACCCCGTCCGTGCCGAGGTTGGTCACCAGGCTGGTTGCCTCGGCAACCATCACCGCCCGAAGGAACTGCGAGTTGGGTTGTCCAGCGACTACGTCAATGGCGCTGTTGTAGAAACGCTTTCGGGATTCATTCTGATGATCTCCCGGTGAGCGACTCCAGTCACCCGTGTCACTGTCTATCGCCGTCTGCACCCCATCGTCCAACCGAGGTGGGAATGGAATTGTCGTCGGCACGCTCCAGAGTCGGCCTGGCGGCGCCGTCGACCGCCGGTACTGCAACAAGGTGGCACGCGCAATCAACCGGCCCTCCTGGGCCAGTTCACACTCAGCGCTGCGCACCCGCCTACCGTCACGCACGGCACGGAACGTCACGACGGTCGGAACACTGCGTGCCGCTCGAAACAAGTCGACTGTCAACCGCGTCGGCATGAAATCGGGCGATCCGTAGTGGAGTTCGAGCGTCCGCGCCGCCAAGCCGACGACGGCCGGCCCATTGAGATGATCGTCGCCCCAGTGGCTTCCCGCGAACCGGGTCGGCTCGAATTCGCCGCTGTCGCTCAGAATGAAATGTGCCGCTTCCACGGGACCACCACCTCACCGTCAGAGCTAGGTAACACCACAACCGAAAGCGCCATGAGGCGCAGATCCAAAAGGGGTCCGTGCACGAGCGACAAGCATAACGTCGGGGCCGATCGCCGAATCACTGATCCTGCGTCGACGAAGAATTCCACATGCATGCTGGTCATCGGCGAAAATGGCGTTTACATTGGTCGACTGCGACCCACTGCACACCCGTTCAGGCCCAATCGTCCGGCAGGCTAACATCAGCCTGATCCCTGGTTCTGCGCCCGGAATAAAACGAGAGGACCCTACCTGATGACGCACCGCCAGCGGCGCCGCATTCTGGTGGCGAGTTGGACCGCGGCAACGGTGTTGATGGTCACCGCGTGCGGCAGTCACACGCCGTCTTGGTTCCCGATGCAGGCGCAGAAGACTTCAAAGACCCACGCTCCGGACGCGGCGCCGGCCACTCCCGCTTCACCTCTAAAACCGTTGCCCGCCAACAACCTCAAGAGCTTGGTGTTGTCCGACGAGGATGTCAATGAGATCGTCGGACTGCCTCTCGGCGAGAGGGCGCAGTTCGATTCGCCCACCGCGTCCGCGAGCGACTACAGCAAACCTGACTGCGCCCTGACGATGGGAATTACCAAAGACGCCCTCGGAGACCGGGAATTCACTGCTTACCGATCGATCCGAAATCAAGCATCCAAAGATGACAGCCTCATTGGGATGTTTTCGCAGAACTTCGCCACTTTCGAAACGTCCGACAAAGCCGGCGAAATCTTTCACAAAGCGTACGCGACCCTGGGCCACTGCAATTCCGACACGATCGCAGCTAAGAACAACCCCGCTACCTGGAAAATCCTGGCCCCGGGTCCGTTTAACGGCGATGCGGTGACATTCGGCGCCCTGCAGTTCACCGACAAGAACCAACCACTTGGCTGGCGCTGCGACCATCAGGCGCGCGTCAAGAACAACGTCATAGTCGAGGCCTCAATGTGCGCATGGGCCAACGGAGCCTCCGCTGCCGCCGCTGCCGTCGATCAGATCAGCGCCCGGATACCGCCTCCGGACAAGCCTGCTCCTCCGGCACCTGCAGGTTTTCTCGCGCCGAACAAGATCAAATCCGTAATCGTGGACGTGCCGCAGGCAAGCAAGATCCTCGGCACCAACCTCGGCGACAGCAGCACCGTGTTCTACCCGCCGGCTCCCAGAGATTTCGGCGACAAGTCCAAATGCAGTCCGCTGGAAGGGCCCGACTCGAATTCGTTCGGAATAGATGTCGACTACACCGCGTATCGCGGCTACGACTACCGGGAAGCCAAGGACAACTACCAGCACATCGTCGATCAACAGGTTGCGACATACCCCGACGCGCGAGATGCGGACCGCAACTTCCGCAATGCACTGAGTGGCCTCAATGGATGCGACGGAGCGCTCGTGCCCGGCGAGTCGGGAAGCAATGTCCAGTTCCAACTGCAGACCCCGAATGTCACGGACAACAAGGCCCGGTGGGCGTCGATCGGAATATCCAACGGTCAACCGGGCGCCTGGCGCTGCGCCTTCGATTTCCGCACGCAGAGCAACGTCCTATTGGCCGCCAAGGTCTGCCAGAACGGCGACCCGACCGACATCGCCAGTCAGATCGCCGATCAGATGGCAGCCTCGATTCCCAAGTAACCCATCGTGCGCTACAGCAATCGATGACCATCGACGCCGAAGAAATGCAGGTGCCCCGGCTGCGGGCGTAGGCGCACGCGACTACCCCGCGGCGGCGGATCCTGCCCGTCGGCACGCGCGACGATCGGCTGATCGAAGGTGTTGTCGGGCCCGGCGATTCGCCCGTGCAGGTAGGCGTCGGCACCGAGTTCTTCGACCACATCGATCTGCATCTCGATACCGGTTCCGCCGACGTCAAGATGCTCCGGCCGGATTCCGATCACCAATTCTGCTGCAGTATCGGTAATCTCGCGTGGGACGGGAATCGACCAGTCGCCCAGCGTGACGGAGTGATCGACGACAGGAAGCGTCACAAGGTTCATCGCGGGCGAGCCGATGAATTCCGCTACGAACATGTTCACCGGCCTCCGGTACAGCTCCCGTGGACCCGCGCACTGTTGCAGGACACCGTCCCGCAACACCGCGACACGATCACCCATGGTCATTGCCTCGACCTGATCGTGGGTGACGTAGACCGTGGTGATGCCCAGTCGCCGTTGGAGTCCGGCAATCTGGTTGCGGGTCTGCACCCGTAGTTTCGCGTCCAGGTTGGACAGCGGTTCGTCCATCAAGAACACCTGCGGTCGACGAACGATCGCGCGCCCCATCGCCACCCGTTGGCGCTGGCCCCCGGACAAATCCTTCGGCTTGCGATCGAGGTACGGCTCGAGGTCGAGTAACCGGGCAGCATCCAAAACCCGTTCCCGGATCTCACTTTTCGCCAGCCCGGCGATCTTGAGGGCGAAGCCCATGTTCTGGGCAACCGTCATATGCGGGTACAAAGCGTAGTTTTGGAAAACCATTGCCACATCGCGATCTTTGGGATCAGCGTCGGTGACGTCTCTGGTACCGATGAGTATCCGTCCGGAGTCGACCGCTTCCAGCCCCGCAATCATTCGCAGCGACGTCGTCTTGCCACACCCGGAGGGTCCGACGAGCACAACGAATTCGCCATCCCCGACGCTCAGGTCCAAGCGGTCGACTGCGGGCCGATCCGCGCCGGAGTATCGCCGGGTCGCCTGGTCGAAAGTCACTGACGCCACTGGCTATCCCCCCAGCCCGGTGACTGCGATGCCACGGATGAAGGCGCGTTGGGCGAGCGCGTACACCAATACCAACGGCAGCAGAATCAGAATCGACGCGGCCATCAGCACGGGCCACCTGGCGGTGTATTCGCCCTGCATCCGAACCAGCCCAAGAGTGAGGGTCGCGATGCTGTTCCGCTGAATCATCAACAGTGGCCACAGAAAATCGTTCCAGACGTTGACCCAGGTGAGCACCGCCAGCACCATCACCGCGGGCTTTGCGTGCGGGAGCAGTACTCGCCAATAAATCTGCCACGGCGAGCAACCATCGAGGATCGCCGCTTCCTCGAGTTCGTCTGGCAGAGTGCGGAAGAACTGGCGCATCAGGTAGGTACCGAATGCACTGCCGAACAACCCCGGCACGATCATCGCCCACGGCGTGTCGGTCAGCCCCGCGACGCGCATCAGGATGAATTGCGGGATCACCGTGACTGTCAGGGGCACCATCAACGTCCCCAGATACAAGACGAACAACGTATCTCGGCCCCGAAACCGCAGGCGCGCGAACGCATATCCGGCCAGCGAGCAGAAGAACACCTGTCCGATGCTGACGCAGCCGGCGTACAGCACAGAGTTGAAGAACATTCGCCAGAAAGGCATGACGGCGAACACGTCGCGGTAATTGGACCACTGCGGATGCGCGGGAACAAGCGTCGGCATGGTCACTTCGCCCGCTGTCTTCAACGATCCCGACATCGCCCACAGGATCGGGAACAATGCGCATGTGGCGATTGCCGTCAGCGTGACATACAGCACGACACCACGGCGAACGTTGGGCTTGAACGCCCGTTGCGCTACGCCCACGATCGTTCCTCCTGCGCGGCTCGACGACGCCCGAGCCGCAACTGCACAACGGTAAGCACCAGCAGGATCGCGAACATCACCCATGCCAGCGCCGAAGCGTAACCGAACTCCAGGAACGCAAAAGCATGCTGGAACAGCATGATGCCAAGAACATACGTTGCCGTCTCGGGTCCCCCGTTACGTCCAGTCAGAACGTAGACGAGATCAAACGCCTGGAATGCATGGATGATCGAGATGACGACCACGAACGACACGGCGCTGCGAATCAGCGGCACGGTGATCGACACGAACTGACGCAACTCCCCCGCGCCGTCGAGTCTGGCCGCTTCATAGAGGTTCTCCGGCACGCCTTGCATGGCGGCCAACAGGATGACCGTCGCGAAAGGCACGCTGCGCCATACGCTGACAATGCACAGCGAGGCCATGGCGTATTTCGGATCGACCAGCCACGGAATGGGGTCGACGCCGATCCAGCCGAGGATGATGTTGAGCAGGCCGTTGTTGGTGTTGAACACGAACTGCCAGACGACGGCCATCACCACCGACGACACTGCCAGTGGCAGGAAGATAACTGTCCGAAATATGCCTATTCCCTTTATTTTCCGGTTGAGCACACCCGCCACGGCGAGGCTGATGAGCACGGTGGGAACGACAGTGCCCACCGTGTAGACCACCGTGTTGCGCAACGCGATACTGAACAGCGGGTCTTCGGCAAAAAGGCTGCGGTAGTTCGCCAAGCCAACGAATTTGGCCGGGCTGAACATATCCCAATCGTGAAAGCTCATGTACAGCGAGAATCCGAGCGGAAACAGCATGAACACCGCGACCGCCGTCAGATTGGGCGCGACGAAGATGCGACCTGCCCGGGCGCGCCGCCTCGACGGCCCGGGCCGGCGGCCCGCCGCCGTGACGGTTGCATCGATCGGTGTCATGGTGTCCGGAGTACCTCGTCGATCTTCGGCGTCAATTCGTCCGTCAGCGACGCTGCGGGCCGCGAGCCCCGTAGCACCGGGCCGAGGTTGCGGTCCATCAACGCGACGACCTTCGGCCACGCCGGTGTGACGGGCAGGCCCTCGGCATGTGCCGGCCCGCCGGTCAGCACCGCCATATTGCCGATCCTGTTATGCGCCTTGGCAAAATCGGGCGATCGGACCGCAGATCGCAACGCTGGTACAAACAGGCCGGTTTCGGCGATCACCGCTTGACCCACCGGCCCAGTGGCGAATTTCACGAACTCCCACGCTTGCTTCTTGCGAGGACTACTCGATGCGATAGCCAGCCCGGTGGTACCGATATTCGATTGGGCAGCCTGCCCTTTCGGGCCAGTCGGCAGAACAGCAATGTCAAAATCGAGCTCCGGGGCCCGGACAAGCGTCTGATATCGCCAATGCCCGCCGAGCGCTATAGCGGCATGACCCGAGGTGAACAGGTCCGTCTGAGACATCGACTGGGACTCCGAGGCGGTGGGCGCAACCCCGTATTTGTTATTCAGATCGGCATAGAACTGAATGCCCTCGATGAAGGCCGCGTCGTCGAAATTGAGGTGCGTCGGGTTCATCCGTGGATCCGACCAGGGGACTCCGTTGTTCATCCCGAACATCAGCGCAGAGTAATAAGGGACCCAGGTGTCGACGAATCCCCATTGACTGACCCGGCCCGAACGGTCGCGTTTGGTGAGCGCCCTGGCGGCATCGAGGAATTCGCCAAAGCTCCACGGCTCGTCCCATCGCCCGGGCGGTGGACGCACCCCGGCCTCAGCGAACAACTTCTTGTTGTAGTACAGGAAAGTTCCGGACCACTGCTCCGGAAACGCATACTGCGCACCGTTATAGGTGAATGTTTCGTACATCGATGTGACGCTGTCCGCTCTGAGCTCAGCGGCGAACCCCTTGTCGTGGGCCAGCATCGTGTTGAGGTCCAGCAGCACTCCCCGCTCGGCCAGTCCGGCGTAAGTGAATTCCCATGCCATCAGGACATCCGGACATTTACCGCCGGCGCAGTAGATCGAGACATGCTGCAGTGCGTCCGGTCCGGACAACAACGTCCGAACTTTGATGTCGGGATGCTTGCGCTGGAATGCATCCACGACGCGCAGCCGCGCATCCGCCTCTTCGGGGTTGGCGGCGAAGAAGAATGTCAGCGCATCGTCGTCAGAGCTGCACGCCGTCGGCGCCAGCGCCAGCGACGCGGCGCCGAGTGCACCGGCGCCACGGAGCAGCGTCCGCCGATCGAAGGGCTTACGGCAACCAAGGCTGGTGTTCGTGGTGGGTCTCCGGCTCGCAATGATGGTTACGTTGATCTTTCGTAGTCGGTCCGGCGGTGGTGTTGCATATGCAGTCGATCGTCGGTTCGGTGATCACTGGGGGAAATAACGGACCCGGTGGATCCCCGTGCCGCGCCGGGTCACGTCGGCGAACAGAACGCCGCGGCGCGTCCCGGACGTGACCGAGGCGGCGACGGTGGAGCCCGCGGCAATCAGCTTCGCGGCGCGCGCGCCGGAACATCGCTCGATGAGTTCGACGAGGCCGGCTTTCTCGTCGTCGCCGAAAGTGATTGTCGCACCGGATGACAATGCCTGGAGCGCGCCGAATCTGTCGCCTCGTCCCATCGCGTTCACGAATGTGTCGACCAATGTTTTCTGCCGAGGCCCGACCCTGCGGAAGCCGGCCACGAATCCGGCAGTGCCCCGCAGCCGCTGATTACGGATGAGACCTTTCGAGAGCTGAACTGTGGCCGGCACGGCGGATGCCCCGTTGCGCAGAAACTGCAACACCATCGCGGGCAGCTCCCAATACGCGCGCAGCGTCGCGACCTGCCAGTCACCGTCGACTTGACGCAGGTCGTATCGGAGGAACGCCGGAATCCGCATGGTGACCGCGGACCCCATGGCCACCTCGAGATCTAGATCGCGGATCACCGACGAGCCGCGCACGATGTCGAGATCGCGATGAAACGCGATATCGCGCGGGCCGATGAAGGTGTCGTAGAACCGGCCGATCTCGACCGGCCCCGCGTGTGGCCGCGAACCCACCGGATCTTCGACACGACCGTCCACGGTGAACAGGCCAACCCAGCCCGTCCGGTCATGCGCCGCGGCGGCCTGCGGTGATCGCTCCACCGCCGCCAGCAACGTCTCCTCCGCCGGCCCGGTCATGTTCCGGCCACAATCGCGACACCTGCTGCGCGCAGCGCTTCGATCGCCGCGGCAGTGGACTCCTCCCCTACCCCTGCGGTCAGATTCACCAACACCCGGGTCGCCAAGCCGCGCGTCGCAGCGTCTTCCGCGGTCCGGCGTACGCAGTGATCGGTGGCGATGCCGACCACGTCGACCTGGTCGATGTCGCGTTGCCGGAGCCAGTCGCCCAGCGGCGTCCCACGCTCGTCGAGCCCGGTGAAACCGCTATAGCCGGCGTCGTAGGCTCCCTTGCGGAAGATGGCCTCGAACCGGTCGGTGTCGAGATCGGGATGGAACTCCGCGCCGACCGTATTGGCAAGGCAGTGCGGCGGCCACGACGAGATGTAATCCGGATGATCGCAGAAATGGTCACCGGGATCGACGTGGAAATCCTGCGTCGCGACCACGTGCCGGTACTCGGCGCCGCCGGCCAGGTACGCCGTGATCGCGCCCGCCAGAGCCGCCCCACCCGGCACGGCCAGTGAGCCGCCCTCGCAAAAGTCGTTCTGAACGTCGACCACGACCAGCGCGCGCATGACACCACGGTATCGCCGACGGAAACCGCACCCGGCCAGCACGACCGCTCGTCTGAGTAGGATCGGCAAAGTTAACGCGGCTAGCTGACGCGTTGCATCAGGTAGCTAGTCAAACTATAGTCCAGACACGTGTCCAGAAAGTTCGCTCACGCCTCGGCTGAGCCTTTCTCCGTAATGTCTCTCGGCACCAACACACCGGATCGGGCGTGAGTATGCGGATTGCGCTGCTGTCCTATCGCAGCAAGCCGCACTGCGGCGGCCAGGGGATTTACGTCCGGTATCTGAGCCGGGGCCTGGTCGAACTCGGACACCACGTCGAGGTGTTTTCCGGTCAGCCCTACCCCGAGGAACTCGATCCCCGAGTGGTGCTGACCGAGGTACCCAGCCTCGACATGTACCGCGAACTCGACCCGTTCCGCATACCGCATCCCCGGGAGATCCGGGATCGCATCGACCTCCTCGAGCTGGGCGGAGTGTGGACGGCGGGCTTCCCCGAACCGCGCACCTTCAGCCTGCGCGCCGCCCGCCTGCTGGCCGATCGGCTGGACGATTTCGACGTCGTGCACGACAACCAGAGCCTGGGTGTCGGCCTGCTGAAAATCGCCGCGACCGGAATGCCCGTGGTCGCGACCGTGCACCATCCGATCACCCGCGACCGGGTGGTGGATCTCGCCGCGGCGACGCTGGTGGCGCAAACCGTCGGTGCGCAGGTGGTACGGCTTCTTGAAGATGCAAGAGCGAGTGGCTCGCAGCATCCCGGAATTGTTGACCGTCTCGTCGTCCTCGGCCACCGACATCACCACCGACTTCGGCGTCCACCCCGACCAGCTTCATGTCGTCCCGCTCGGCGTGGACACGGACATGTTCGCGCCGTCGACGGAGCCACGAATTCCCGGCCGCATCATCGCAATTGCCAGCGCCGACCGCCCGCTCAAGGGCGTCGGGCATCTGCTGCAGGCGGTGGCCAAGCTGCGCAGCGACCACGATTTGGAGCTGCAACTGGTTGCCAAGCTCGAACCCAACGGCCCGACGGAGAAGCTGATCGCCGAGCTGGGCATCTCCGACATCGTCCACATCTCGAACGGACTTTCCGACGCCGAACTGGCCCGGTTGTTCGCCTCAGCTGAGATCGCCTGCATCCCATCGCTTTACGAAGGTTTCTCACTACCGGCCGTCGAGGCGATGGCCAGTGGGACGCCGATTGTGGCCAGCCGTGCGGGCGCGTTGCCCGAGGTGCTCGGACCCGACGGCGGTTGCGCCAGGCTGGTCCGTCCGGGCGACGCCGCTGAGCTGATTCGGGTGATCGGTGAGTTGCTGGAATCCCCCGACGAGCTCACACGACTGGGCGCGGCCGGTCGCCGCCGCGCCGTCGACGTGTTCAGCTGGGAATCCGTGGCGGCGCAGACCGTACGCGTCTACGAACAGGCCATCGCGCGGACAGCGCCGAACCGCGACCAGCGCCAGGCAGTGGGCGAGCCGTGCTGACAGTCGATTTCGACCGTCTCGGTGTCGGTCCCGGCACCAAAGTCATCGACGTCGGCTGCGGGGCGGGCCGGCACAGCTTCGAGGCGTACCGACGGGGCGCCGACGTCGTCGCATTCGACCAGAACGCCGCCGAACTCGGTGAGGTCGACACCCTGTTCCGGGCCATGGCCGACGCCGGGGAGGCCCCGCCGTCAGCTCACGCGGAAACCGTCGTCGGTGACGCACGGGAGTTGCCGTATCCCGACGGAACGTTCGACTGCGTCATCGCATCGGAGATTCTCGAGCACGTCCCGGCCGACGATGCTGTCATCGCCGAGCTGATTCGGGTGCTCAAGGTCGGTGGTCAGCTGGCCGTCACGGTGCCGAGATGGTTGCCGGAACAAGTCTGCTGGCTGCTTTCTGAGGACTATCACAGCAACGAGGGCGGCCACATTCGCATCTACCGCGCAAATGAGCTGCGCGGCAAGATTGCCGGCCGCGGTATGACCTTCACCTACACCCACCACGCGCACGCGTTGCACTCGCCGTTCTGGTGGCTGAAATGTGCTGTCGGCGTTGATAACGCGGACCATCCGGCCGTCGCCGCCTACCACAAGATCCTGGTGTGGGACATCATGCGGCGGCCCCTGTTGACTCGGCTGGCCGAATCGACATTGAACCCGCTGATCGGTAAGAGCGTCGCGTTGTATTTCGAGAAACCGGTACCCGCCGTTGAATTTGTCTAAAGTACCGGGCGTCGCAGGCGTCCTCTCCTCCGCGCAATGCCGGCAGACGGCGGAATCGATTGCAGCACTGCAAGAGCCGTCGGGTGAGATCCCTTGGTCGGACGGTGGGCACACCGACCCGTGGGACCATGTGGAATGCGCGATGGCCCTAACCGCGGCGGGCCTGATCGAACCGGCACGACGCGCTTTCGACTGGTGCCGTGGCCAGCAGCGGGCGGACGGCTCATGGCCGATCCAGCTGCGCGCGGGTGTCATCGAGGACGCCAACAGCGACACCAACTTCTGCGCCTACGTCGCAGTGGGGGTCTGGCACCACGTCTTGGTCACCGGTGACCGCGGCTTTGCGGCCTCGATGTGGCCAACGGTGCGCGCCGCAATCGACTTCGTCTTGGAGCTGCAGCTCGAGGGCGGCGAAATTTGCTGGGCGCGCAGCCCTTCGGGTCCGTTGGCGGAGGCACTGGTGACCGGATGCGCGAGCATTTTCCACAGCATTCGCTGTGCACTGGCACTGGCGAACCTGGTCGACGAACCTCAACTTGAGTGGGAACTTGCGCTCGGCCGGCTGGGCCACGCGATCGCCGACCACCCCTGGGCGTTCACCGAGAAGCCACACCACTCGATGGACTGGTACTACCCGATCCTGGGCGGTGCGCTACGCGGTCGCGCCGCACAAGACCGGATCGCGGACCGCTGGGGCGATTTCGTCGTCGACGGTCTGGGCATCAGGTGTGTCGACGACCGGCCGTGGGTGACCGGCGCAGAGACCTGCGAACTGGTGCTGGCACTCGACGCGATGGGCAACCGGAAGGCGGCCCTGCAGCAGTTCGCCGCGATGCAGCACCTGCGTGAGACGGACGGCTCCTACTGGACCGGGCTGGTGTTCAGCGATGGAAAGCGTTGGCCCGTAGAGCGAACCACCTGGACCGGAGCGGCCGTCATTCTCGCCGCCGACGCACTGTCCTCCACCACGGCGGGCAGCGGCATCTTCCGCGGCACCGATCTGCCGCGCGGCTTGGAGAGCGACTACGACTGCGAGTGCGCGGCCAGCCAGTCCGATCGTTAGACCGCCACCCCGGCATCCCCTGCTGTCCGCTCCAGCACCCGCATCGACCCGGTGACGGACTTCTCCACGAACGCACCGCTTTCCAATGCGCGGCAATAGATCTCGTACGGCGGCCGACCGCCGTCGCGCGGGTCCGGGAAGACATCGTGGATGATCAGCGCGCCGCCGATACTCACCCACTTCGCCCAGCCGTCGTAGTCCTTGCGCGCGGCGTCCTCGCTGTGGCCTCCGTCGATGAACAACAGTTGCAGCGGTGTGCGCCAGCCCTTGGCCACCACGGTCGACTTGCCGACCACCGCCACCACGTTGTCGTCCAGCCCGGCTGCGTCGAGCGTGTGCCGCAATGTCGGCAAGGTGTCGAAACGTCCGGTGACGGCATCGACCATGGACGTGTCGTGGTACTCCCACCCGGGCTGGTGCTCCTCGGAGCCGTGGTGGTGGTCGACGGTATAGAGAACGCTGTCACGGGCATGCGCCGCAGCCCCCAATAGCACCGTCGACTTTCCGCAATACGTTCCGATCTCCACCCCGATGCCACCGTCGAGGTAGCTCAGCGCCGCAGTCGTGTAGAGCGCGGCCCTCGTCAGCAGGCATGAAGCCGATGACCTGCTCGGCCAATGCGAACAAGCGACTGGTCAGCTCGTCGTGAGCAGTGCGATCCGGGGAGGGTGTCATCAGCTGAACGGTAATGCACACGTATGCGGATCCGGTTGCCGCACCTGGGTCGGTGTAGTAGTGTCCGGACACGTGTCCAACCCGTTAGCTCGGGAATCGACCAGACGGCGATTGACCGCCAAGCAAGCCGACACCGTTGACCGGCTGGGTCAGGCCGCGATCGGCGTGCTGAGCCGAGAAGGCTTCTCCGGGTTGACGATTCGGATGGTCGCGGCCGAAGCCGGAGTCGGTGCAGCCACGGCGTACACCTATTTCTCGTCGAAGGAACACCTCGTCGCCGAAGTCTTCTGGCGACGGTTGGCGTCGAGCCCCGTTCCACCGATCGATTCGCCGGATTCGACCGCAAGAGTGATCGCGGTGCTGCGTCATATTGCGTTGCTGGTGGCCGACGAACCCACCCTCGCCGGCGCGGTGACCAACGCCTTGCTGAGCAAGGATCCCGAGGTCGAGCATCTGCGGCTGCGCATCGGCGGTGAGATCCATCAACGCCTGGTCACCGCGATGGGTCCTGGTCACGCCCCCGACCTGGTCGAATCGCTCGAGCTGCTCTATGCCGGGGCTTTGGTGCGCGCGGGCATGGGGTACGCCTCGTACATCGAGATCGCCGATCGGCTGGAGGTATCGGCGCGGCTCCTCTTGCACGAGAAGCCCTAGCAGCCGGTTGCAGGCTGGCATGATCAACGCCCATGGGCTTCGTCGACCATCCCGAAGGCGATCAGACCTGGGATAGCACGGCGCGATCTGAGACCGAAATCCAACGATTAGACCGCAATTGGGTCAGCCTGCTGCAAGAGCTACGGGTGGTTCAGACCGGCGTCCAATTGCTCACCGGCTTTTTGTTGACCTTGCCCTTCCAGCCCCGCTTCGACGGGCTGAGCGCGGCGATGCGGGTGGTGTATTTGGTGACGGTCGGTTGCTCCGTCGGCGCCACGGTGCTGTTAGAGGCTCCGGTCGCAATTCATCGCCTGTTGTTCCGTCGGCACCGGCTGCTGTCGGTGGTGTCCATCGCGCATCGACTCGCTTACACCGGACTATTACTCATGGGTGTGTCGCTTACCGGCGTGGCCGTGATGATCTTCGGCGTGGTGGCCGGTCACACGGCGGGCGTCATTGCCGGGGTGTGCGCAGCAGCGGCTCAATTCTTCTTCTGGGTAGTGGTGCCGCTGTGGGTGCGGCATGAGCCGCCGCAACCTTCGTAGGGACGGCGGCTTTGGTGCCGACCCGGTTTGCACAGCAGGCAACCCGGGAACACACCCGACATGTTGATCCGCAGAATTGCTCGTCCGTTGCTGTCCGCCGTGTTCATTGGCCAAGGTGTTGAGACGTTGCGTAATCCCAAGGTCTCTCTCGACGCAGCGCAGACCGCTGTGACGGCGTTACAGACGTTGCCGGATCCGGTCGGCAGCAAGATTCCGTCGGATCCGGAGACGGCCGCCCGGATCAACGCAGCCGTCCAAGTCGGCGGTGGTCTGTTGCTTGCGACCGGCAAGCTGCCGCGGATCGCCTCGGCGGCGCTGGCGTTCACTGTCATACCGGGCAGCCTCGGCGGACACCTGTTCTGGAACGAACCCGACCCGGAACTGAAAGTCCAGAAGCGCCGCGACCTACTCACCGACCTGAGCCTGTTGGGCGGCCTGATCATCGCGTCGGCCGACACCGCGGGCAAGCCTTCACTGGGATGGCGTGGTCGACGGGCGGCCAGCCGGCTCTCGGAGAAGGTGTCCGCTGCGCTCCCACTGGACGGGTCCGACGATTCAGTGCTCGATTCCGAGCTGGCCGAACGGATCGCCCACGGTTTGCACGCGGGCGCTGAGCGCGGTCGCGAGTTGGCCAGTACAGCCGCCGAGCGCGGTGCGCCACTGGTCGAAGCGGCTCGCAAGCGGGGTGGCGAGCTGGCCAGTACAGCCGCCGAAAAGAGTGCACCCGTGGTCAAGAAGGCGCGCAAGAAGGCCCGCAAGCGCGGTGCTCAGCTGGCGGAGGCAGTGCGTGAACATGGAGCCGACCTGGCCGACGCCGCCCGCGAACGCGGTGGCGAGTGGGCCGACATCGCCCGCGAACGCGGTGGCGAATTCGGTGAACGCGCATATGAGCGCGGCAGCGAGCTGGCCGAAACGGCAGTCGAACGAGGCGGCGAACTGGCTCACCGTGGAGGGGTCAAGGCTCGTCATTGGCACTGATCGGGCGATCGACGAGGCCCAGCTAGCGGGGTAGATTGACGGCTACCGCCGCTAGGAGCCTTCTCATGACATCAGCTGACTTCGACCCGCAGTACGGCTATCCCCCGGCCGGTTCACCGCACGGCCAAGCCGGCGGGCTCGGCGCGCGGTTCTTCGCCCGGCTCATCGACGGCATCCTGATCAACATCGTGGTGTTCGTCGTGTCGCTCTTTCTGTTCGATCGCGACTACTGGTGGCTGGTCACCGGCCTGTTCTCCGGGGTCCTGATGTTCGGGTACTTCGTTTTGATGGAAGTCACGCAGGGCGCCACCCTGGGTAAGAGGCTGCTGGGCCTGACGGTCCACGGCCCGGGTGGAGCACCGCGGCCCGACGTCACCCAGTCGGCCATCCGCAACTCGTTCACGTTGCTGGCGGTGGTGCCCTACCTGGGCCCGCTGCTGGCCTTCGTCGCCTATGTCGTCATCGCCGTGACGATCAGTGGCAGCCCGACCAAGCAGGGCAAGCACGACGAATTGGCCGGTGGCACCCAGGTCGTCAGGGGCTGACCGACAAAAACTTCACGAATGCTTCGACGATCGTGTCGACGCTGTGACCGACGTCGATGGTCATCCCGTACTCGTCGGGATCCAGCGGCTCCAGCGCGTCGAATTGAGACTTCAGCAACGACGCCGGCATGAAGTGGCCCGGCCTGCCGGCTTGCCTGGCACCGATCAGCTCCGGCGAGCCGGTCAGCTGCAGGAACACGATATCCATTCTGTACGAACGTAACTGGTCACGGTATCGGCGTTTGAGCGCCGAGCAGCTCATCACGCCGTCGTCGTGATCGGCCAGCCACTGCCCCACCGCGTCCAGCCATGGACGGCGGTCGTCGTCGTCAAGTGGCGTGCCCGCCGCCATCTTCGCGACGTTGGCTGCCGGGTGAAAAGAGTCGGCATCGGCGAATGGAACGCCGAGACGACGCGCCAGCGCCGCGCCCACCGTCGATTTGCCGGATCCAGACACGCCCATTACTACGACGGATCTGCTTGGCGGATAGACCTTTTCAGCACCCACGCTACTGCGTTGGCTGATTACGGTTCCACTCCAGCCAGCCCACGCCGGTTCTCCCGTCGGCGGTGGTCACGGTGGCCCACACCCTGGGGAATTGGCTGACCCGCCCGTCCTGGGCGACCAGGCGTAGCGGTCCATGACCGCGCACGTCGACGGTCGCCGTGATACCTCCGGGCTCCAGCGCCAGTGTCGCGCCGACGGGCAAGCCATCCGCGTCGAAAGCCTGCATCGGAGTGATGGTTTGCAGCTCGGTGACCGTCCCGCCGCGGTCCTGGATGTATCCGATACTGACCTGCGGAACGTTCGGTATCTTGATGCCCACCGCATGCAGATGCGTCCCGTCGTCGAGATGCAGCGCGCTCCAGATCCAGTCCATGCTCCACCAGTCCCGCACTCCCCACGAGTGGTCCCGCTGCCCGGGCACCGAGTCCAGGGTATAGCGACGGCCGTCGATGGTTACGGATCCTGTTACGGTGCAGGGTATCTCGTACCGGGTGGCGATCCTGTACTGATACGGCGTGCCGTCGGTGGTCCACTCCAGATCGAGCTCCACCTCAACCGGCGTACCCGTCTCTGACCGCAGTAGTCCGGCCGGGTCCTGATAGGACTGGCCCTGTCCCCGCAGCGCCATTCGATAGGTTCGCAGCGGTTCATCGGCCGAATGCGTGAAATCGATTGCGTCCGTGTGCACCGCCCACGGGTCGGCGGGCAGCGGAACCTCGAAGTCGACTACGGCGACCGTGGGCAGTCCGGGACCGCACAGCAGGGCATGCAGCCAGGCCGTCTGCTGATTAGCGATCAGGCCGAGCCGTAGCCAGCCCCCGAATCCCTGTGCGGGATCCGCGAAGTCGGCATACCAACTCTCGCTCCACAGCGGCTCGTCAGTGGCGGTGTGGGCCGATTCGTCATCAATCGACGGGCACAGCGGCTCGACCGGCGCCGGTGCGGGCAGGATGGCCAGTGCGTCGGTGTCGAGCACATGCTCGCAATGCCGTTGCAGCATCGTCATGAACATCGCGTCGCCACGTTCGGTGCGCTCCACCAGCATCGACGACACGATGGCCATCATCACCCCGAAGAAGCTTTGCCTGCGCACACCTTCGCGGACGTCCGCCAAGGTGATCGGCGCATCCGGCCCGAGCGCCCGGTGGTAGTCAGCTAGCAGCGCGTCGTAGTGTTCGCGCCGATCCTCCACCGGCAGAGCACAACCGAGGAAATACGCCAGATCGGTCATCGCCGGAGCCCAGGTGACCGTCTGCCAGTCGACGACGGTCAGCGGGCGCGCGGCGCCTCCGCGCCGAACAGCATGTTGTCCAGCCGATAGTCGCCATGCACAAGACCGTGGATCCGGTCCGCTGCTGCCTCCTCGGCCAGGTAGCTGTCGAATGCGCCGACCAGCCGTTCGCACACCAGGCGGTGCTGCGGCGCGATCTGGTCGCCGTAGCGATCGACGAAGCCGGCGTGCAGCGCGGCGATCAACGCCTGATTGATCGGCGCCTCGCGATTCAGCCACGGCGCATCGGCGAGCGTGGTGTCACCCAGCAACGGGCCCTGCAAGCGGGCCAGCTCGGTGACGGCGATCCGGGCCTGCGCTATGGTGGCGCCGCGGATTTCATCGCCGACGACCGCATGATTCGCGTCCTCGAGCAGCACATCGAAAATCCCTGACGCCGCGTCGAACCCGGTGTGGTAGCACGACGAGACCGGACCCTGCAGCCGTGGCGCGATATCGCGGTAGAAGCACACTTCGCGCTCGTAGAGCCCCAGCGTCATCCCGGTCTGCCGGCTCATCGGGTCGGTGGCCGCGACCTTCAGCACTACGGAGTCGGGTCGATCGCTGTGTGGCGCGGTGTCGGCGTAGCTCAGCCGGACCCGGTAGCACTCACTCATCTGGCCCGTGCCGATGCGCTCGACGGTGAACTCGGTGATGTCTCCGGCGCCGATGGCTGCCGTGAGCCAGGCGGAGGTGAGGTCAGCCGGCCGTTCGACGACGTTGTCGGTATTCGGTGTCATGGCTCGTCCACGAAATCACATCTGCGGTCATCGCGCCAGGGAAAAGCCCTCCCACGCAATCCGCCGCTCAGGGTGTGGATCGAACTCCAGACGTGACTTGCTGTCGAGCACCATAACCGCGCGGTCGGCATCGGTGTAGACCGGCCAGTCGTCGCCTGGCTTGCCGGTACGGCTGAATGCCCCCCAGCGCCTTTGCACTTCGTTGGTGACCCGGAGGGCGGAGCGCCGATCGACGGGCGCGGTCAGCAGCGCCCCGAGCTTGGTGCGGTAGACACCGAACACTGCGAGCAGCTCGGTGGCGTGGGTGGCCCCCAGCCCGGACCAGCGCAGCACACGAGGTGCGTAGTCGTACCGATACAGGTAGGCGGGTGCATGCCTGCCGTGGGCCTCGGCGATTTCCCAGGCCGCCGAGCTGAAAGCGAAGTCGCCGCCCAGCCGGATGCACGCAGACCGCTCGGGGTAGTCGGGATAGGCACCGGTAATACGTTCCCGCGCAGCGGGTTCCACCTCGGCCAGCATCGCCTCGATCATCGGTTCGGTAGTCGGCAGCAGTTGCAGCCATCGGGTGAACAGGCGCCCCTCTTCGGCGTTGGTGCCCACGATGAGCGGAACCCGATGCGCTTTGCCCTGCCGTATCGCTTCGACGGGGTCCAGCGGCAGGTAGTCGTCGCCGAAGACGGGTCCGATCGGGAAGGCACCCAGCATGTCTCGCACGCCGTCGTCAATCAGGCGATTTTGCGTGGCCACCAGTTCCGCCGGCGACGCTTTCATCAGCGCGTGGACGGCGTCCTGCTTGCGAGCACCCAGTAACGTGGCGAACCGCGCGGCGAATTCCGCGGCCACCTCGCTCGAGCGCGTCATGCCGCTCGCCGGACTCTCCGAAATCGCCTGGGCAAATAGCCCTTTCGCATCTGGCGCCGCCAGCAAGGCGGCGACGGCATGTGCGCCGGCGCTCTCGCCGAACACCGTCACATTGTCCGGATCGCCGCCGAAGGCCCCGATGTTGTCTTTGACCCAGCGCAAAGCCAGCACGATGTCACGCAGAAACAGATTGCTTTCCAGGGTGACGTCGCGGGTCGACAGCGCCGACAGGTCGAGACAGCCCAGCGCGCCGAGTCGGTAGTTGACCGATACGTAGACACAACCGCGGCGAGCCAGTGCCACCCCGTCGTAGATCGGAGTCGCCGAGCTGCCCAGGATGTATCCACCCCCGTGCACGAAGACCATCACCGGAAGCGGCTCGCTGTCGGGGGCTTCGGGTGCGACGACGTTGAGCGTCAGGCAGTCCTCGCCCATCGGCTGGTATTTGCCGACTCCGAGCACCGTGTATCGGCGTTCCTGGGGTGCGCATTTGGTGAAGCCGTGGCAATAGCGCACACCGGGCCACGGCTGGGCCGGCTCGGGCGCCCGAAATCGCAGCGCGCCGACCGGCGGGCGGGCGTACGGGATGGATCGCCACCGGTGAACGCCGTCGCGGGTGAAGCCTTCGACGGTGCCGGTGGCAGTCGTCACGCGGACGGTCTGCTCGTGCATCACCTGACGGTAGCGAACATCAAGGGCGAGCGCTCGGCAGGTCGGGTTCGAGGATCTGGATCGTCCCGCTGCTGCCATCGACCTCGATCAGCGCCCCCGACGCCAGACGCCGCGTCGCGTCGTGCACATCCACCACACACGGAATACCGAATTCGCGTGCCACCACCGCGGCGTGCGACATCGGCCCACCCAATTCGGTCACGACGGCGCCCGCGTAGGCGAAGGCGGCGGTGTAACCCACGTCGGTGACTTCGGCGACCAGGATCTCGCCGGCCTCCAGGTCGTCGATGGTCTCGGGCCTGACGATCCGGACCCGTCCGCGGACTCGGCCCGCGCTCACGCCGACCCCCGTCAGCGTCTGCCCGGGGACAAGCACACTCGACTCCACGGTGGCGGCCCGCCAATCGCCGCTGAAGACGGCGGGTGGCGCCACGTCCGCCAGCCTGCTTTGTTCGGCGCGGCGGCGGGCCACCAGCCCGGCCACATCGGCGGGAAGCGCGTCCAGTTCGTCGACCAGCAGATAGAACACATCGTCGACCGTCTCGATCACGCCCGAATCGACCAGCCGACTGCCGAGCTCGCGAAGTAGGCTGCGCAGCAACCAGATCGCGCGCACCATGCGATCCCGACGAACCTCGCGGTCCCGAACCTGATGGGCAGCAAGCGCAGCCACCGGTCGGGCACGCAGCCGGATCACCGGTCGGCTTGCCTCCGAGCGCGCTGGCGTGTGAAGTGATTTCGCCACCATCCGGAGCAGTAACGCCGGGTCGTCGGCGTAGCTGAATGACCGCATCTCCAGCTCCCCCGGACCGCGGTGCCCGAACACTTTCAGCTCCGCGAGCACGGCCCGGTGGAACTCCGGAGCCTGTGCGGACAGCTCGTCGAGATCGTCGCCACCGCCGGCCAGAATACGGAGAACATTCGGATCACGTCGCGCGGCATCCGCCAGTCGATACACAGCATTCAGCGGCTCTGCGCTGGCCAAGTCCTGGCCGACCGGCAAGATCATGTCGCGGCCGTTGAGCCCACGCAGGATCACGCTGAGGGCGGCGATCGCCATGAACGATCCGGACGCCAGCACCCAGCCCTCGACCACCTGGTCGCGGGCCAACAAGATCAGGCTCTGCAGTCGCTCGTCGGCGAGCTGCGAAAGATCAACCGCTGCAAGCTTTTCCAGACGGTCGACGTCGTCGACGAAATCACGTGTGTCGCGAGGCGCGCCGACAGTCAGTCCGGCCAGGTTCACCCCGAACACGCCCAGGTCGCGGATCGTCCGCAACGGACCTGTTGCACCGCCGGATTCGCGTGGCAACTGCTGATCGCCGTATATCGGCATGGCCGCCGCACTCGGGCCGAAGTACTGACTCTGCCGAACCACCGTCTCGGGCTTGACGAATGGCACGACTTCGGCCATGTAGTGGGCGGTCGTGATCGCGCCGTACAGGCGGTGCGCGAAGACGCCGACGGTGCGCGTGGCCATCTCGCGCTGGATCAATCCGCCCGGCCGCAACCGTCCGGCGATGACCGCGCCCGACGCACGCAGACCCCTGACGGTCACCGACGCGGATGACGGCGAGAACGGGCCCGGCAGCGCCTCCGACAAATTGGTGGCCAGATACGTCGGGAAGCGCGGGTCGATCGGAGTGTCGAATTCGCCGTTACCGCCGTCCGGGCCGGCCAGCACCGGCGACACTCCGTCGGCCGCCGGTATGTCGACCGCCGGGATGTCCTGGACAGGAATGAGCCGCCACGGCAGCGACGTCGACCACGAGCCGACACTCACTCGGCCGCGCACCGCCAATGCGACGTCCTGGAGACACTCCGGTCCGGTCCAGGCCGGCGTGAAATGCCACGTGTCGCCCAGCAGTGCGGTATTCATCGACGGCGCACTCAGCAGCAGGTCAAGCTCGGCGCCGAGCTCAGTCCGCGAAGCAACCGTCCAACCCGCACCAGGGGCCGCCCGAGCTCCGCCGCGATCTCACCGAAGGTGAGTTCTCCGGGTGCGGCGAGGTTCACCGGCCCGCGGGCGATGCTCGGATCGATTGCCGCGCGGACGAAAATCCGATGCGCGTCGTCGCTGTGCACGACCTGCAAGATGCGGCACGCCGAGTCACCTACCTCCGGGAAGAACGCCGATGACAACGCTTTTCGCACCCAGTTGTCCACCCCCCGGCCGAGGATCGCCGCACTTCGGATCGCCACCCACTCGGCACCGCACGCCGCGACCATCTCTTCGGCGCGGGCCTTGTCCTGCCCGTGCGTCGAAACCGGTTGCAGCTGGTCAGCTTCCGTTAATGCCGTGCTGACGTCTCGATCGGAGCCGTAGACGTGTGCCGACGAAGCGAATACGATCCGACGGGTACCGCTTCGCGCCACCGCATCAAGGACATTGGCTGTCCCGCCGATGTTGATCTCACGGTCGACCGGTTGACCAGAACTCGGGTTGATCGCCCACGCGCAGTGCACAACGACCTCCGCGCCCGCTACCGCTCGTTGTACCGTGGCCGCGTCGCGAATGTCGCCCTGCACGAAGGTTGCTTCGCTGGGCCAGCTTTCGAGCCGATGACGGGCCAGACCAATGACGTCGTGGCCGGAGCTGAGCAGCCGCAGGACCACGCCGCGACCGATCACTCCGCTGGCCCCGGTGACGGCGATCCTCACGGGCGAACCTCAAACCTCATCTGACTAGTCGTCGTCGTCGAGGAACGCGGCATTGACCAGATCGTCGAGATCCATTGTCGCGAGGTCTTTTTCCCTGTTCATATCCGCGTCGGCATCCTCGGCCTCGTTGGCCAGGCTGAGCAGCAGTTCCAAGACCCCGGCCTGCCTGAGCCGTTTGACCGGAATGGACGCCACCACCCGCTGGATCTCCTCCTCACCGGGTGCGGCTTTCGGCGCGGCTTCGGCCGCGGCGCCGACCAACTCGTGGTGGAAGTAACCAGCCAGCGCCGCCGAGTTCGGGTAGTCGAAGATCAGGGTCGGCGAAAGCGGCAGCCCCGTGGCAGCTTTGAGCCGGTTGCGCATTTCGACGGCGGTCAGCGAGTCGAAACCCAACTCCTGGAACGCCTTGTCCGGATCGATCGCCTCCGCGGTGGTGTTGCCCAGCACGGTCGCGATGTGCGAGCGCACCAGTTCCAGCAGGATCTCCTGCTGCTCGTCTTCCGGCAGACCGTCGAGACGTTGCAGGAGTGCCGACTTCGACTTTGCCGCGGCCAGCGAGTCGTCGACCTGCCGCCGTGCCGTCGCATTGATCAAATCGACGAACATCGGCGGCAGGGTGCCGCCGTCGAACTTCGCCCGGAGCGCGGTGGTGTCGATGTGCGCGGGCACCAGGAACGGTTCGTCAATCACCATCGCGGTGTCGAGCAGCTGCAAGGCCTCGTTTGAGGACATCGCCGTGATGCCGTCGCGGGCGAATCGTGCGAAGTCCACGGCTTCCAGTCCACCCGTCATGCTGCTGGCCTGGTCCCACAGACCCCAGCCCAGCGAGATCGCCGGCAGGCCATGCTTGCGGCGATGCACTGCCAAGCCGTCCAAGAAGCTGTTGGCGGCCGAGTAGTTGGCCTGGCCCGACGATCCCACCAGACCGGCCATCGACGAGAACAGCACGAATGCCGACAGGTTCGAATCCTTGGTCAGCTCATGCAGATTCCAGGCGGTGTCCACCTTGGCCCGCAACACCGCATCGACCCGCTCCGGCGTCAACGACGTCACCACCGCATCGTCGAGCACACCCGCGGCATGAATCACCGCCGACAACGGATGCTGCACTGGAATGTCGGCCAGCACCTTGGCCAGCGCCACACGATCGGCCGCATCACAGGCGACCAGCGACACCTCGGCGCCGGCGGCCGACAGCTCCGCGGCCAGCTCCGCAGCACCCGGCGCATCCGGGCCGCGGCGACCGATCAGCACCAGGTTGCGAACCCCGTGATTGGCGACGACGTGGCGAGCCAGCGCCGAACCCGCCATGCCGGTGCCACCGGTGATCACCACGGTGCCCAACGCCCAGGCATCCGGCATCGTCAACACGACCTTGCCGGTATGACGGGCCTGACTCAGATACCGCAGCGCCGCAGGCGCACGCCGGACGTCGAAGGCTGTGACCGGCAGCGGCCGCAGGGTCGTGTCGTCGAACATCGCGAACAGGTCGGTGAGCATGCGCTCGATGTGGTCGGGCCCGGCCTCGAACAGATCGAAGGCGCGATAGCGCACCCCGGAATACTGCTCGGCGATCTCTTTGGGGTCGCGGATGTCGGTCTTACCCATCTCCAGGAAGACCCCGCCCGCAGCGACCAGTCGCAGCGAGGCGTCGACGAACTCACCGGCCAGCGAGTCCAACACCACATCCACGCCCCGACCGGCGGTCACCGCACGGAATTTGTCCTCGAAGTCCAGCGTGCGGGAATCACCGATGTGGTCGTCGTCAAAGCCCATCGCTCGCAACGTGTCCCACTTGCCACGGCTGGCGGTGGCAAACACCTCCAGCCCGAAGTGGCGCGCCAACTGCACCGCAGCCATACCCACACCACCGGCGGCGGCGTGCACCAGGATTCGCTGACCCGGCTTGACGTCGGCCAAGGCAGTCAGCGCGTAGTAGGCCGTCGCGAAAACCACCGGCGCCGTGGCGGCTTCGGCATACGACCAGCCGGCCGGAATCTCCATCAGCAGGCGAGCGTCGGTGATCGACATGGTGCCGGTGCCTTCGGGGAACAGTCCGGTCACCCGGTCACCGACGGCGAAACGACTGACATCTGAGGCGGTTTCGATCACGACGCCGGACGCCTCGACACCCATGACGGCATCCTCGTCGGGGTACAGACCGAGGGCGATCATGACATCGCGGAAGTTGGCCGGCATGGTGCGAACCGCGACTCGGACCTGGCCGGGCTCCAGCGGTGCGTCGGCGTCCGGGATGGGCTCGAGGACCAGGTTCTCGAATGTGCCCTTGCTGGACATGCCCAGTCGCCACGCCTCGTCGCTCGGGGGCACCAACAGCGCATCCACGGCTCGACTGCCGTGCACGCGACCCGTGTACACCGTTTCCTGGCGAACCAGGACCTGCGGCTCACCGACTGCCAGTACCGCCGCGATCGTCGTATCGCTCAGCGGCGCATCGGAATCCACCAGCACGATGCGGCCGGGATGCTCGGTCTGGGCCGCGCGCACCAGTCCCCAGACCGCGGCACCGGCCAGGTCGGTGACGTCCTCCTCGGGCAATCCGACCGCACCGCGCGTCGACACCAGTAGCATTCCGGAGTCGTTCTCGGAGAGCCAGGCTTGCAGCGCGGCCAACGCGGCGTGGGTGCGGGCGTATGTCGAGGCCAACGGATCGTCGTCGGCGGGCTGAGATTCGAACACGTCGTAGGACGGCGTCTCGTCGTGCGATCCGGCTGCCGCGGGTGACCAGATGACTTCGAAGATCCGGTCCGGACCCGAGCCCGACACGGCGGCCATCAACTGCTGTCGCGACACCGGGCGGGCGACCATCGAAGCCACCGACAGCACCGGCAACCCCAGCGCGTCGGCCAGCTCCACCGACACCGACGACGGACCCGACGGCGCAATGCGCGCCCGCACCGACGACGCCCCCGCCGCATGCAGTGATACGCCCTGCCACGAGAACGGCACCAGGACACCGTTTTTGCCGTCGTGGTCGGCCTCGCCGGCCACGATCACGGCGTGCAGGGCGGCGTCCAGCACCGCGGGGTGCACCCCGAAGCCGGCCGGTGACACACCGGCATCGTCAGGCAGGGACACGTCGGCGAAGATGTCGTCGCCGCGGCGCCACATTGCGGTCAAGCCCTGGAAGGCCGGGCCGTATCCGTATCCGCGCGCGGCCAACCGGTCGTACAGCCCGTCGATGTCGACCGGTGTCGCACCCGGCGGCGGCCAGCTGGACATGTCTGTGCCCGTCTCGGCGACGCCGGGTCGCACGATGCCTTCTGCGTGCAGCGTCCAGCCCGAGTGAGCGTCGCCCCGCGAATATATCGACACCGCGCGGCTGCCCGATTCGTCAGCGCCACCGACGACGACTTGCATCGACACCGAACCGGTCGCCGGAATCACCAGCGGCGCAGCCAACATCAGTTCGTCGACGACCGTGCAGCCGACCTCGTCACCGGCGCGGATCGCCAGCTCGACGAAGCCTGCACCCGGGAAGATGACCACGCCGCCCACGGCGTGATCGGCCAACCAGCCCTGCGATGCCGAGGAAAGCCGCCCGGTCAGCATTACGCCGCCCGAGCTGGGCAGCTCCACCACCGCACCCAGCAGCGCGTGCTCGCTGGCTGCCAATCCCAGACCTGCGGCGTCGACCGCGGTCTCGCCAGCCGACAACCAAAAGCGCCGTTTCTCAAAGGCGTACGTGGGCAGCTCGACAAACGAGGCGCCGGGCAGCGTGGCGCGCCAATCGACGCCCACACCGGATACGAAGGCCTGGGCCACACCGGCCATCAGGCTGTTCGGTTCGGGACGGTCTTTGCGCAACAACGGCACGGACACCACGTCGGCCTCGGCCAGTGATTCCTCGATGGACGAGGTCAAGCCGCCGCCGGGCCCCACTTCAAGGAATCGGCTGGCACCGGCCGCATTCGCGTGCCGGACGCTGTCGGCGAACCGGACCGCCGCCCGGATGTGGCGGGTCCAGTAGTCGGATGTCGCGAAGTCATCTCCGGCCAACTCTCCGGTCACATTGGAGATGACCGGAATGGTGACCGGATGAACGGCCAGTTCGCGTGCCGCCGCCGTGAATTCGCCGATCATGGGTTCCATCAACGGCGAGTGGAAGGCGTGCGAGACCGCCAGCTGGTGGGCCCGCCGGCCTTGGCCGCGCAGTTGGTCCGCGATGGCGGTCACCGCGTGCTCGTCGCCGGAAACCACTACTGACGACGGACCGTTGACCGCGGCGATGCCGACGTTGTCGGTCAGCAGCGGGCGCACTTCGTCCTCGGTGGCCTGCAGCGCGATCATGGCGCCGCCGGACGGCAACGCCTGCATGAAGCGGCCACGCGCGACCACCAGCAGCGCGGCGTTCTCCAGCGACAGGGCGCCGGCAATGTGCGCTGCGGTGAGCTCGCCGACCGAGTGGCCCATCACGAAGTCGGGCCGTACTCCCCAGGACTCCAGCAGACGGTACAGCGCGACCTCGACAGCGAATAGTGCTGGCTGAGCGAATTCTGTTGTGTTCAATAGGCTTTCGTCGTGGCCCCACATCACTTCGCGCAGCGGGCGCAGCAGGTGGCGGTCCAGCTCGCCGACCGCGGTATTGAACGCCTCGGCGAAGACGGGATAGGTGGCGTGTAAGCCCATGCCCATGCCCAGCCATTGCGAGCCCTGGCCGGGAAAGACGAACACGGTTTTGCCGGCCAGCGCCGGTCCCGGTGATCACCGAGCCACCCGGCTGACCGTCGGCCAGCTCACCTAATCCGGTCAGCAACTGGTCGCGGTCCGGCCCCAGCACCACCGCGCGATGCTCGAACGCGGCGCGACCTGCCAGCGACCAACCGACGTCTGTGGCGGGCAATTCGTCACGCACGCCGACAAATCCGGCCACCCGCGCAGCCTGCGACTCCAGGGAGGCGTCGATTTGGCCGAGATCACCCACGGAACCACCGCCGGCGGTGCTGCCGGGCTTTCGACGGTCGGCTCGGCCGGCGGGACCGCTTCGATGATCACGTGCGCATTCGTCCCGCTGATGCCGAACGACGACACCCCCGCCCGACGGGCCCGACCATTCGCCGGCCACGGCTGCCGATCGGTCAGCAGTTGCACGGAGCCCGTCGACCAATCCACGTGCGGGCTGGGCGCATCCACGTGCAATGTCGCGGGCAGCACCTCGTGGCGCATCGCCAGGATCATCTTCATCACGCCCGCGACGCCCGCAGCGGCCTGGGTGTGGCCCATGTTCGATTTGATCGACCCCAACCACAGTGGCGTCTGCCGATCCTGACCGTAGGTCGCCAAAATCGCCTGGGCTTCAATCGGATCGCCCAGCGTGGTGCCCGTGCCGTGGCCTTCGACCACTTCGACGTCGGCCCCGGTCAGTCCCGCGCTGGCCAATGCCGAGCGGACCACTCGCTGCTGTGAGGGACCGTTGGGTGCGGTCAGTCCATTGGACGCGCCGTCCTGGTTGATCGCCGAACCGCTCACGACCGCCAAAACCGGGTGCCCCAGGCGTCGCGCGTCGGATAGCCGCTCCACCACCAGCATCCCGCCGCCCTCGGAGAATCCGGTGCCGTCGGCGGCGCCGGCGAACGCTTTGCAGCGGCCATCGGTGGACAACCCGCGCATGCGGCTGAATTCCACGAAGATGTCGGGTGTGGAGTTGACGGTGACGCCACCGGCCAGCGCCAGATCGCACTCCCCCGACCGCAACGACTGCGCGGCCATGTGCAGCGCCACCAACGACGACGAGCACGCGGTATCCACCGACACCGCGGGGCCCTCCAGCCCCAACACGTACGACACCCGACCGGACGCCACACTCGACGACTGTCCGGTGAGCCGAAAGCCCTCCGCAGCTTGCGCGGCGCCCATGCCGTAGCCCTGGGCATAGACCCCGGCGAACACGCCGGTGGCGCTGCCTCGCAACATGGTCGGGTCGATGCCGGCCCGCTCCAACGCTTCCCAGGTCAGCTCGAGGAACATCCGCTGCTGGGGATCCATCGCCAGCGCTTCCGACGGGCCGATTCCGAAGAATGCCGGGTCGAAGTCCCCGACGCCGTCGACGAAGCCGCCGACGCGCGTGTAGCAGGAGCCGGGAACGTCAGGGTCGGCGTTGTACAGGTTGGCCAGATCCCAGCCGCGGTCACCGGGGAATTCGGTGACGACGTCGCGGCCTTCGATCACCATGTCCCACAGGTCTTCCGGGGAGTTGACTCCGCCCGGATAACGGCAGGCCATACCGACGATCGCGATCTGATCGTCTCCGGTGACCCGCACCGCGGGGACGTTCTTCACTTCCTGCGGCACACCTGCGAGTTCGGTCCGGAAATACGAAGCCAGTCGGCTCGGTGTCGGGTAGTCGAAGATCAACGTCGGCGAAAGCGCCAGCCCGGTGGCGGCTTTGAGCCGGTTGCGCATTTCGACGGCGGTCAGCGAGTCGAAGCCCAACTCCTGGAACGCCTTGTCCGGATCGATGGCTTCCGGGGTGGTGTTGCCCAGCACGGTCGCGATGTGCGAGCGCACCAGATCCAGCAGAACGGCGTCCTGCTCGGCTTCGGGCAGGCCGTGGATGCGTTGCGCCAGAGCCGACTTGGACTTGCTGGCGGCCAGCGAGTCGTCGACCCGCCGACGAGCCGGCGCATTGATCAGATCGCCGAACATCGGCGGGACCACGGCGGGGTTGGCCCGCAGGGCGGCCGTGTCGATGTGGGCGGGCAGCAGGAACGGCTCGTCGACGACCATCGCGGTGTCGAACAGCGCAAGCGCGTCCACCGACGACAGCGCCTTCACGCCGATGCGCGCCAGCCGGGCCCGGGCCGCGTCGTCGAGCCCGCCGGTCATCTCGCTGGCCTGGTCCCATAGACCCCAGCCCAGCGACATCGCCGGCAGACCATGTGCGCGACGGTGAGCGGCCAGCGCATCGAGGAAGCTGTTGGCCGCCGCGTAGTTGGCTTGGCCCGACGATCCGACCAGGCCGGCCATCGACGAGAACAGCACGAACGCTGACAGGTTCGAATCTTGGGTCAGCTCATGCAGATTCCAGGCCGCGTCCACCTTGGCCCGCAACACCGCATCGACCCGCTCCGGCGTCAACGACGTCACCACCGCATCGTCGAGCACACCCGCAGCGTGAATCACCGCCGACAACGGATGCTGCACCGGAATGTCCGCGATCACCTTGGCCAGCGCCGCACGATCGGCCGCATCACAGGCGACCAGCGACACCTCGGCGCCGGCAGCCGACAGCTCCGCGGCCAACTCCGCAGCACCGGCCGCATCCGGGCCGCGTCGACTGATCAACAACAGATGCCGCGCATCATGATTGGCCACCAAGTGACGCGCCAGCGCCGAACCTGCCATGCCGGTACCGCCGGTGATCACCACGGTGCCCTGCGTCCAGGCGTCCGGCATCGACAGACACGACCTTGCCGGTATGACGAGCCTGACTCAGATACCGCAGCGCCGCAGGCGCACGCCGGACGTCGAAGGTTGTAACCGGCAGCGGCCGCAGCACGCCGGCGTCGAACAGCTCGGCAAGATCCAGCATGTACTGGTGCATGCGATTGCGGCCGGGCTCGAAGAGGTCGAAGGCGCGATAGCGCACACCGGGATATTCCTCGGCGATCTTTCCCGGGTCGCGGATGTCGGTCTTACCCATCTCCAGGAAGACCCCGCCCGCAGCGACCAGTCGCAGCGAGGCGTCGACGAACTCACCGGCCAGCGAGTCCAACACGACGTCCATGCCCCGTTCGCCGACGATCGCACGGAACTTGTCCTCAAACTCCAGCGTGCGCGAATCGCCGATGTGGTCGTCGTCAAAGCCCATCGCTCGCAACGTGTCCCACTTGCCACGGCTGGCGGTGGCAAACACCTCCAGTCCGAGGTGCCGCGCCAACTGCACCGCCGCCATACCCACACCACCGGCACCTGCGTGCACCAACACCCGCTGACCCGGTTTGACGTCGGCGAGGTGAACGAAGGCGAAGTAGGCGGTGGTGAAAACGGCTGATATGGCAGCGGCTTCGGCGTACGACCAGTCCGATGGCATTGGGAGCAACAGCCGGATATCGCCGGGGACCAGGGTGCCGCTGCCATCCGGGAAAAATCCGTAAACGTCGTCGCCGACCGCGAATTCGGTGACTCCGGGCCCAACCTCAACGACGACACCGGCGCCTTCACCACCGATCAGCGCATCGTGGGTGAACATGCCCAGCGTGATCATGACGTCGCGGAAGTTGGTGGCGATGGCGCGCATCGCCACCCGAACGTGGCCGGGTTCCAAAGGCGCGTCGGCGTTGGGAACCGGCTCGAGTTGCAGGTTCTCGAACGTGCCTGCGCTCGACAAACCCAGCCGCCACGGCCCATCGGCGGGCGGCACCAGCACGCCGTCCGCCGCGCGGCTGCCGAGGACTCGCGCGGTGTGGATCGTCTCGCCGCGCAGCACCAACTGCGGCTCGCCAACCGCGAGCAGCCGTGCCGCGGTCGTATCACTCAGCGGCGCATCGGAATCCACCAGAACGATTCGGCCGGGATGTTCGGTCTGGGCCGAACGCACCAACCCCCACACCGCGGCACCGGCCAGATCGGTGACGTCCTCGCCCGGCAATCCCACCGCGCCGCGCGTCGACACCAGCAAGACGCCGGAATCATGTTCGGTCAACCACGACTGCAGCACCGCCAGAGCTTCGTGCACGCGCTCGTAGCTGGCCGCCACCGGATCCCCGGGCGCCGATACGGACTCGAACACCTCGTACGCCGGCGTCTCGGCGTCTGAGGCGGCCGACGTGGGCGACCACGCCAGCTCGAAGAGCCGATCCCCGGTATAGCCGGAAACCGCAGCCATCAACTGCTGCTGGGAAATCGG
Organism: uncultured Actinomycetota bacterium; assembly: GCA_963815995.1. GTDB lineage: Bacteria > Actinomycetota > Actinomycetes > Mycobacteriales > Mycobacteriaceae > Mycobacterium. The sequence goes on along the minus strand of CAWFIR010000010.1, from coordinate 1,225,299 downwards.
ACGCGCAACCATCGACGTCACGGTCAGCACCGGCAGCCCCAGCCCGTCGGCCAGTTCGACCGACACCGCCGACGGACCCGACGGCGCAATCCGCGCCCGCACCGACGACGCACCCGCCGCATGCAGCGACACGCCCTGCCACGAGAACGGCAATGCCACGCCGTCGCCGTCGAACGTCACCGCCGCCGCGTGCAGGGCCGCATCCAGCAGCACCGGATGCACACCGAATCCGCCGACACCGCCGGCCGCTTGCGGCAGCGTTACTTCGGCGAAGAGCTCCTCGCCGCGACGCCACAGCGCGGTCAACCCCTGGAACGCCGGACCGTACTGGTAGCCGCGTGCCGCCAGTCGCTGGTAGCCATCGGTCACATCGACGGGAGTCGCGCCTTCGGGCGGCCACACCGACAGCTCGGCGGCCGGCTCGACCGGTCCGGATGACAGCTGTCCCGACGCATGGCAGATCCATGCGGAATCCACACTGTCCCTGGAGAATACGGACAAACTGCGCTGGCCGGACTCTCCCCCGGCGCCCACCACCAGCTGTACGGCGACCGACCCTGACGGCGGCAGCAGCAACGGCGCCTGCAAAGTCAACTCGTCGACCACCGGGCAGCCGACCTCGTCGCCGGCCCGGATGGCCAACTCGACGAAGCCTGCACCCGGGAACACGGCCAGCCCGTCGACAGCGTGATCGTTCATCCAACCCTGGGTGGCCGGCGACAGCCGCCCCGTCAGCACCACCCCGCCCGAGTCCGGTAATTCGATCACTGCACCCAACAGCGCGTGCTCGCTGGCTCCCAGCCCCAAGCCGGCGGCGTCGATCGCAGCACCGTTACCGGAGAGCCAAAAGCGCCGTCGCTCAAAGGCATATGTCGGCAACTCGACGAAGCCCGCACCCGGCACCGCGGCGCGCCAATCCACCTTGACGCCCGACACGAACGCCTGGGCGGCTGAACTGAAGAACCGGGACAGGCCACCGTCTTCGCGGCCGAGAGTGGGCACCACGACCGCGTCGGCTCCGCCGTCGCTGGCGGTGTCCTCGATGCCCGCGATCAGGGCGGGGTGCGGGCTGGATTCGATGAATGTCCGGTAGCCGCTTGCCGATGCGGTACGCACCGCAGAGGCGAATTCGACGGTCTGGCGGATGTTGCGGAACCAGTAGTCGGCGGTGAGTTCGGCGGTGTCCAGGATGCCGCCGGTGACGGTGGAGAAGAACACGGTGCGCGCCGACTGCGGTTCGATACCCGACAGCGCCTCGGCGAGCTGCTCGCGAATCGCGTCGACGGCAGCGGAGTGCGACGCATAGTCGACGTCGATACGGCGGGCCCGAAGCTCGCGCTCGGTGCATTCGGCGACGATCTCGTCGAGCGCGGCTACCTCACCGGAGAGCACGACGGCCGATCGCCCGTTGATCGCGGCGATGCTGACCCGATCGCCATACGGCGACAACAGCTCTCGCGCTTGGTCGGTTGCACATGCCAGCGAGGCCATCCCGCCGCGGCCGGACAGCGCCAACAGCAGTTTGCTGCGCAGGGTGACGATGCGCGCGGCGTCGCGCAGCGACAAGGCACCGGCGACGTAAGCCGCGGCGATCTCGCCCTGGGAATGCCCGATGACCGCGTCGGGGCGTACCCCGATCGACCGCCACAATTCGGCCAACGAGACCATCACCGCGAACAGCGCCGGCTGGACGACATCGACGCGGTCCAGGCTCGGTGCGCCCGGCGCCCCGCGCAGTACGTCGATCAACGACCAGTCGACGAACTCGGCGAACGCCTCCGCGCAGGCGTTCATCTGGGCGGCGAAAACTGGCGCGGTATCCAGTAATTCGACACCCATCCCGATCCACTGTGAGCCTTGGCCGGGGAAGACGAAGACGGTCTTGCCCGCGGGTGCGGCGAGGCCGGTGATGACCGAACCGCCCGGCATCCCGTCGGCCAGCTCACCCAGTCCGGCCAGCAACTGACCGCGATCGCGACCGACCACGACCGCGCGATGCTCAAAGGTCGACCGTCCCGCCAACGACCATGCGACATCGGCGATGTCCAATTGCTCACGGGCACCGATGGATTCGGCCAGACGCGATGCCTGTGCCGCCAGCGCCGCTGCGCTCTTGGCCGACACCGTCCACGGCACCACCGGCGGTTGGGGGGCGCGCTCGGTGGGCTTTGCGGGTGGGCACTCCTCGATGATCACGTGCGCGTTGGTGCCGCTGATTCCAAACGATGACACCCCGGCCCGGCGGGCCCGGCCATTGGCGGGCCACGACTGGGCTTCGGTCAACAGCGACACCGCACCCGCCGACCAATCCACATGCGGGCTGGGCGCATCCACGTGCAACGTCGCCGGCAGCAGCTCGTGGTGCATCGCCTGGACCATCTTGATCACACCGGCCACGCCGGCGGCGGCCTGCGTGTGACCCATGTTCGACTTGATCGACCCCAGCCACAAGGGTTTTCCGGGCTCGGCGCGATCTTGGCCGTAGGTGGCGATCAGCGCCTGAGCCTCGATCGGGTCACCCAACGTGGTTCCGGTGCCGTGGGCCTCGACCACGTCCACTTCTCTTGCGCTCAGCCCGGCGTTGGCCAACGCCGTGCGCACCACCCGCTGCTGGGAAGGACCGTTGGGTGCGGTGAGCCCATTGGAAGCGCCGTCCTGGTTGACCGCGGTACCGCGCACCACCGCGAGCACCCGATGGCCCAACCGCTGGGCATCCGAAAGCCGTTCCACCACCAGCATTCCGCCGCCCTCGGACCAGCCGACGCCGTCGGCCGCCCCCGCGAATGGCTTGCACCGGCCATCCGGCGACAGGCCCCGGTGCCGGCTGAATTCGACGAAAACGGTTGGCGTGGCGTTGACGGTCGCGCCACCGGCAAGTGCCAGATCGCACTCCCCCGACCGCAATGACTGCACCGCCATGTGCAAAGCAACCAACGACGACGAGCATGCGGTGTCGACCGACACCGCTGGGCCTTCCAGCCCCAGCACGTAGGCCACCCGGCCGGTCGCGACACTGGACGTCATACCAGTCAGCCGGTAGCCCTCGATCCCTTCGGAGAGCATTCCGTAGCCCTGCGCGATGATTCCGGCGAACACTCCGGTGGCGCTGCCCCGCAATGTGGTCGGGTCAATTCCAGCCCGCTCCAACGCTTCCCACGACAGCTCCAGCAACATGCGGTGCTGCGGGTCGGTGGCCAGCGCCTCACTCGGTACCACGCCGAAGAATCCCGCATCGAAACCCGCCACGTCGTCGACGAATCCGCCGGCGCGCGCATAGCACTTGTGCGGCGCATCGGGGTCGTCGTCGAACAGCTCGGCCAGATCCCAGCCGCGGTCGGCCGGAAACTCCGACATCACATCGCGCTTGTCGGCGACCATGTCCCACAGGCTGTCCGGCGAGTCGACCCCGCCCGGGAATCGGCACGACATACCGACGATCGCGATCGGCTCGCCGGAGCGTTCCAGCAGCGCCCGGTTCTTGCTCTTCAGGCGCTCGACCTGGACCAGAGCTTTCCGCAACGCCTCGGTTGCATGCTGAAGTTGGTCAGCCATGTGTTACCCCTCGCCTAACGTCGGTCGTCGCTCAACCCGGAATGCGGCCCTGGATGAGGAGCAGAGTCACTCGCCGTACGGCTGACGTCGAACCTGCTCTTCGACCGGCAAACATCGTCGGCGGGCGCCGACTCGCCCACCGCATCCATGGCCTGGCTCCGCAACTGATTCCGGCGTTGCCCAGCGATCCATGGCGAGACTGTACCCGCCACCAGTCAGCCGAGGCTAAAGCCCGGTCAGCGCCACCCGTCGGCGGCTTCGGCGGCGCGCATCAGGTTCGCGCACAGCTCCCGCAGTTCCGGCGCGCCCGCACCTTCGTCCAGTGCGGTGGCGACGTCTTCCGCTGCGCACCGCACCTGGTAGACGCGGTCGGAGAGGTCAGCGGCCTCGTTCGCAGACAGCACCACCGCGTCGGCGGGCAACGACGCACCCGTGACACCGTTGATCGAGGCCCGCTGCTCGTAGGCGCGCTGCCGGCACGACTGCCTGCAGTATTGACGGCGACGGCCCATCCCGTTGTCGGCGACGTCGCGGCCACACCAACGGCATGGCTGCGGGCGGACGCGGCGTGTCACGGGGCCGACTTTAGTCGGGGTGCCGCCCGAATCCCGGTATCATGGGATGTCGGGTCGCCCGGATGGTCGGGAACTACGTCGCCGGTTGCGACGTTGTACAGCTGCTAAGAAGACATTAAGAGGAGTGCTAACCAATGGCCGATCGTGTCCTGAGAGGCAGTCGCCTTGGAGCCGTAAGCTACGAGACCGACCGCAACCATGACTTGGCGCCGCGCCAGATCGCGCGCTACCGCACCGAAAACGGCGAAGAGTTCGATGTTCCGTTCGCCGACGACGCCGAGATCCCCGGCACCTGGCTGTGCCGCAACGGCATGGAAGGCACGTTGATCGAAGGTGACCTGCCTGAGCCGAAAAAGGTGAAGCCGCCCCGCACCCACTGGGACATGTTGCTGGAGCGACGTTCGGTCGACGAGCTCGAGGAACTGCTCAAAGAGCGTCTCGATCTGATCAGAACACGCCGTCGCGGCAGCTGATCTGCCGTCCCGGAGCTGTTCAGCGGTTGACGGGTGCCTGACGCCTGCGGTGCAGGCGTCCGTCGATGCCCCACTGCGCCACTTTCACCACTGCCTCACGGATATTGGATCCGCTCATCTTGGACACGCCTAGCTCACGCTCGGTGAACGTGATCGGCACCTCTGCGACGACGAACCCGTTGGTGATGGCGCGCCAGGTCAGGTCGATCTGGAAGCAGTAGCCCTTCGACTCGACGTGATCGAGGTCGATCTTCTGCAGAACGTCGCGACGGTAGGCCCGGTAACCGGCGGTGATGTCGTGGATGCCGATGCCCAGCGCCAGCCGCGCGTAGGTGTTGGCCGTCCAGGACAGCGCCCAGCGCCGCCACGGCCAGTTCTGCACGTTGCCGCCCTCGATGTAGCGCGAGCCGATCACCAGGTCAGCGCCGGCGTCGACGGCCTCGAGCAGTAAGTGCAGCTGCTCGGGCGCGTGACTGCCGTCGGCGTCCATCTCGACCAGCGTGGTGTACTGCCGGCTCAGCCCCCAGGCGAACCCAGCCAGGTAGGCCGCGCCCAGACCGTCCTTGACGGTGCGGTGCATCACGTGGATCCGGTCCGGATTCGCCGCCGCGAGCTCCTCGGCCAGCTGTCCGGTGCCGTCCGGGCTGTTGTCGTCGACCACCAGCACATGTACCTCAGGGAGTGCCTTGTGCAGTCGCTGCAGGATCAGCGGAAGGTTCTCCCGCTCGTTGTAAGTGGGGATGATCACCAGGGTGCGCAGGGTGGGACGATCGCCCGCAACCCGCGACACCGGATCGCCGGTGGTCATATGTCTCCTTTGTCTGGCCCTTGCCGGGCTGAATCTCGGCCGTCCTCGTCGAGTTCGGCATTGGCTACCACCTCGTTGGCAGCCGGGCCGTCGGCTGTCACGTCGTCGCCGGGCGGGTCGTCGTCGGATTTCTCCGGCCCGGGGCCGAAGCGCTTCGCCAGCGCTGACAGGCGCCGGTTCAGATCCGCGAACCATCCATTGTGCAGCATCGCAGCCAACAGGATCGCCAGAGCTGCGACGACCAGAGTCCCCTGCACGATCAGGCCCCAGCTGGCGGCCGGCGTCAGCGTCGTCTTGAGCCGGACCTGGCTGTCCAGGTAGCCGGGCGTGAAGAACGGTGTCCGCTGCAACTCGCGGCCGTCGGGAGTGACCACGGCGGAGATTCCGACGTTGCTGGACACCAGGGTGTAGCGATCGAGCTCCACGGCACGAAGCTTGGAAAACGCCAACTGCTGCTCGCTCATCGTCTGATTGAAGTTGGCGTTGTTGGCGGGCACCGCGAGCAGCTGGGCACCGTTACGGACCGAGTGCTGCAGGGCCCGGTCGAAAATGACTTCCCAGCAGGTTGCGATCCCGATCGGCGTGCCCGCAGCGTGCACCACCCCGGAGCCTTTGCCGGGGACGATGTAGCCGGCCAAGTCGGCGAGGCCGCTCAGATGCCGGAAGAACCCACGCCAGGGCAGGTATTCGCCGAACGGCTGCACAATCCGCTTGTCGTGGCGGTCGCCGGGTCCCTCCTTGGGGCTCCACACGATGACGGTGTTGGTTTGAGCCGGCGCGTCAGCGGGCCGGCCGGCGACGTCGAGCACGGTGCCGACCACGATCGGCGCTTTGATTGCCTCGACGGCTACCGAAATCTCCTGCGCGGCTTCCGGATTGAGCAGCGGGTCGATCTCGGACGCGTCCTCGGGCCAGACGACGAAGTCGGGTTGCGGTGCGCGACCGGCATGCACATCGTCAGCCAGCCTGCGGGTCTCCCGGACATCGTTACCCAGCACCGCCAGACGCTGCGCGTTGAACTCCAGGCCGAGCCGAGGCACGTTGCCCTGCACCACCGCCGCGGTGACGATCGGCTCGTTGCCGGATCCGGTGCCGGAGTGGCGCACCTGCGGCGACACGGCAGCCGCGACGAAGAACACCAGGCAGATGCAGAACGCGGGCAGCACGACCGCGGGTGGGGCGTCGGCCGCCGCGTCATCAGCTCCGGCGTGCCGACGACGGGATGCCCGCCACCACGACACGGTCTCGATCGCGAAAGCGGCGGCGCTGCATCCGGTCAGCACGATCGCCAACGAGAGTAGCGGGACTCCGCCGAGCCGAACCAGCGGTAAGAACGGGCCGGAGGTCTGACCGGCAGCCACCACGCCCCACGGGAAGCCGCCGAAGGGAATGGTCGACTTCAACCACTCCTGCGCCGCCCACAGCACCGCGAACCAGATCGGCCATCCGGGCAGTCGCCGCACCACGACAGCGCCCAGACCGAAGAGCCCCGGGAACACCGCGCACAACACGACCAGCGCTACCAGCGGCATGGCACCGACGAGGATGCTGATCCACCGGATCAGCGGCAGGTAGAACGCCAAGCCGAACACGAAACCGTAACCGAATCCACCGACCGGCGTGGTGGCCGGTCGGGTCAGCACCCAGGCCAGTACGGCGAACGCAATGACGGCGGCCCACCACCAGTTGAACCGCGGATAGCTCGCGCACAGCAGCAGACCGGCGAGAGTCGCGGCACTCAGCCGGGTCCACCGCGGCCGTAGCCATCTGCCTGCTTGTGGCACCCGAATCCGCGTTTCACGGACTAGCCAGGCCACCAGAGTTGCGGTCAGATACACCAACCGCTGCCACACATACCTGCCGGCACGGACGGCCTGGTCGCGCAACTCGGCCAGCCGGTCATTGCCGACGACGGGCGGCTCGGCGTCCTGCGCTTCCAGATCAGCGACATCGGCGTCCTCGCCGGCGGGCTCGTCATCGCGGACCGCCGGGATCACTCCGGTTAGCTCGGCATCTGCCGCTGCCGCCGGGATGCGGATTTGTCCGGTGTTGTCGTCGTCTTTGATCGCCGGGAACACGTCGGTGTCTTCAGCGGGCCGAACTCGGCGATCGAACCGCCCGATACCTCTAACCATGAATCACTGCGCCTCGGTGCACGGTCCGCCGACATCGAGGCAATGGGTCGGTCGGCGCGAGCCGCGGCAACGCCGGCACCCGCGACCGCGGATCGGTGGACCACCGCCACACGGCGTCACCCGGCAGGTGGGCGTCGAGCTCGTCGACGTCCCACACGGCGTAGGAAGCGGGAGCACCCGGAACCAGGCTGCCGATCAGCTCGTCATGGGCACCGGCGGCCCGCCAGCCGCCACGGGTGGCCGCGGTGAATGCCGCGCGCGCCGAGATCGAGCTGTCCGGCGTCTGGTGGTTGACGGCTGCGCGGACGGTCGCCCAAGGGTCGAGGCCGGTCACCGGGGCGTCGGATCCGAACGCGAGGGCCACGCCTTGGGATGCTAGCAGCGCAAACGGGTTGAGACGCTCCGCGCGATCGATCCCGAGACGACGGGCATACATGCCGTCGTGGCCACCCCAGAGGGTGTCGAAATTGGGTTGCATGCTGGCCATCACTCCCCAGGCGCCGAGCTTGGCCGCCTGGTCGGCGGTCACCATCTCCAGGTGCTCCAACCGGTGACCACAGCGAGCCACCGCGGGCACGCCGAGGTCGTCGGCGATCTGTTCCAAAGCCGCGACGACGCTGGCCACCGCGGCATCGCCGATGACGTGGAATCCGGCCGTCACGCCGGCTTCGGTGCACGCCCGCAGGTGCGCGGCGACGGTCTGGGCATCCAGGTAGCAGGCACCACACTCGTCGGCGGCATCGTCGTACGGCTCATGCAGCCAGGCGGTCCGCGACCCCAGGGCGCCGTCGACGAACAGATCGCCGGCCAGCCCGGCCGCACCGGTGTCGTCGAGCAGCGCGCGCGCCTGAGCCGGGCTGGTCACCGCCTCACCCCAGTAGCCGATCACCTCGACGCCGTGGGCACTCAGCGCTCGCAGTTCGAGCCAATCGTCCAGCCCGCCGATTTGCGGGCCGGCGCATTCGTGCGCCGCGACGATCCCGTGCGCGGCCAGGGCGTCCAGCGCGGCCAGTCGCGCCTCGGCCCGCTGGATATCGGTCAACAAACCGCGCGCGACGGAGCGGACCGCATGGTGGGCGTCGCCGACCAGCGGTCGCTGTTCATCGAAACCGGCCGCCGACGCCAGCCCGTCGACGCGCTGCCGCAGAGCGGTCGACGCCAGCGCCGAGTGGACGTCGACGCGCGCCAGGTAGGCGGGCCGGTCGCCGAGCACCGCATCAAGCTCCGCGGTGGTTGGCGCCGCGTTCTGCGGCCACGACGACTCGTCCCAGCCGTGACCCCACAGCGGCTGGCCGGGGTGCGCCGCGGCGTAGTCGGCGATCAGTTGCAGGCAGTGCGCTCGCGATGTCGACGACCGCAGGTCCAGACCGGTGAGAGTCAGCCCGGTAGCGGTGAGGTGGATGTGGCTGTCGACGAAAGCCGGCGCGACGAAGCCGTTTTCGAGATCGATGACGTCCGCGCCGGCGAACTGGTCTCGAGCGACGTCGTCGCTGCCCAGCCACACCACCACGCCGTCGCGCACCGCCATCGCGGAGGCGTCGGGATGGGTCGGGCTGTGTACCCGGCCGTTGACCAGCACAGTGGTCGGCACGTTAGTCACGCCGCAAAACCTACGGGGTTGGCGAAAGGGTTACTCAGGCCGCAACGGCAGAGCCGGCGGTTACAAACTCGGTGACGTCTTGGACATCTAAGACCTCGCCGTCGATGTAGTCGGGCCGCGGTCGTTGCTCGAATCGGTCTGCCCCGACGGTCGCGACGGTGATCAGCGGGAACCGCCGACCAATGCCGCGGACGGCCATCGCGCCCAGCACGGGGCGCGCAACAGCGCGGGTCGGCGGCAGCAACAGCAACAGCCCAGCGGCGCTGCTCACCAGCCCTGGCACCACCATCAGCAGCGTTCCCACTGCGACTGCCATGGTGTCGGCGGCCAGTCGCGGCTGGTCAGCGCTCACCCCGGATCGCAACCGCGCGAGCTGAAGTTTGAGTTGCGAACCCGCCAGCGCGAGCCCCGCGGCGAACGCCGCCAAGAGCAGCACCAGAGTCCACCCGAGCCCGATCGTCGACGCCAGCGCCACCACCACCGCGAGCTCGGCGATCACGTAGACCAGAAACAGTCTCGACACCATGAGATGGCAACGTCGCAGACGGTCATCGGAGTTCCGCGTACCGTCGTCGCACGGTTAGATGGCCTCGTGACGACAATCGAGATCGACACCCCGGCCGGCCCGATCGACGCCCTGCTCGACATCCCCGACGGCCAGGGACCCTGGCCAGGCGTGGTCGTGATTCATGACGCTTTCGGCTACGGACCGGACAAAGAATCGATCAACAGCCATGTTGCTGCTGCCGGATACCTCGCGCTGACGCCGAACATGTACGCCCGCGGGGGCCGGGCTCGATGCATCCCCAAGGTGATGCGTGAGCTGCTCACCAAACGCGGACAGTCGTTGGACGATGTGCTGGCTGCCCGCGACCACCTCAAAGCCCTGCCGGAATGCACCGGCCGCGTCGGCATCGCCGGGTTCTGCATGGGCGGACAGTTCGCATTGGTCATGTCGCCCAAAGGTTTTGACGCTTCTGCGCCGTTTTACGGCGTGCCGCTTCCCCGCGAACTCAGCGAAACACTCGACGGGGCATGTCCGATCGTCGCCAGCTTCGGCGGCCGGGACCCGATCGGCATGGGGGCGCCCAAGAAGCTGAAGCGGGTTCTCGACCACAAGGGCATCGCCAACGATGTGAAGTCCTATCCGAAGGTCGGACACAGCTTCGCCAACAAGCTCCCCGCCCAGCCGTTATTGCGCATCGCCGGATTCGGCCACAACCAGGCCGCCACCGAAGACGCGTGGGCGCGGGTCTTCTCGTTCTTCGGCGAACACCTAGGACGCTGACTCAAGCCGGGCGTACGTCCAGTCCGACGTTGTTCTTCATCCCCCCGCGCAGCTTGCTGAAAACGTTGAACACCTTGCCGACAATGCCGTACTCGTGCCCGATCGCGTCGTAGACGAGGCCGGTCTGCGACGCGTCCAGGATCGTCGCGATCGCGTCGATGGGCTCGCTTTTCGGGTGTCCCTGCATATCGCAGATGGCCAGCGTGACCCCTGGGGTGTTGCGAATCCGCTTGACCTTCCACGACTTTCCCTGGGTGATCATCAACAGGCGATCGCCGTCGTTGGCGGCCCAGATCGGGGTGGGCTTGGGCCGACCGTCCTTGGTGAACGTGGTCAGCAGGACATACTGCGCCTTGGCGACATCTGCGAAGCTCGGAGCCATCGGGCCAGTCTAGAGGCGGAAGGTTCGCCGCTATGAACAATTCCCCTGACCGTCGTCGGCCGTATCCTGTTCGTCGGCGCCCTGGTCGTGAGACTCGGCGATGCTTGGGCCGGCGACGGCTAGCGTGGTTCGGTTGGGCTGGTCCACATCAGTTCGGTGATGTCGGTGACGCCGATCAGCATTATCTGGTCAGCGGCGCGAACGAATACCGAGTCGGATATGACGCTGCGGACCGGGAAGCCCTCGGCGTGAAGCCAATCGACGACCATGGTACCGGCGGCGCGCAGCGCAGTGACGCAGTCGCACGGCGGAGTCTCTGAATGTCCGGCCAGCAGCTCGGGTAGCCGTCTTCCACTCAACGTGATGGTGTCGGGGTGGTGGCCGAGCATGGTGGCGAAAGCGGGGTTGGTGTAGACGACGACGCCGTCGAGCCCGGTGGCGAGCATGGGTACGGGCAATCGGTCCAGCAGTGTCAACGCGGGCAGCTCGTGGAGGTATCCTTCTGGGCTGCTTGGCGGGGGTGGCGGCGGCGTTCGATGCTGCGCACCTCTGCGTCCACGGACGTGCCGTAGCCGTTGCCGTTGCCGTTGGTTACGCCGTTGTGGGGCGCGGCGGGGTGTCGGGGGGTCTGATCGGGTCGCCGCTTGGCAGAATCAGGGGATGTGGTCATCGGGGTTCCCGGCGTGGCAGACGATCGCCGTGCATGTCGGGTGCGGGCGGGTGCCCCTCGACGTTCTGCGGCGGCGCACGCGGCGGAACTCGTTCCCGGACCAGCTGAATTTCCAGCAGAGCTGAACTTACCCCATCTGGTCCGATAGCGGGGCTCGGCGAGATCAATTATCCCGTTAACCGGATTAATACAATCGCGGCTAAGCGGACCCTCCGGGGGCCCGGCCACTTCAGAAATCAGCGCGGCATCCGGCGCCAGATGAACTGCGGCAGCAGTCGCATCACCGCCGACACGGGCCCCAACGCCCACGGAATCCAGACCGTCCGGCGGCCCTTCGCCAACGCACGCGCCGTCGTCGCCGCCACCCGCGACGGCGTGCTGGACAGCGGTGCCGGGGCCATACCCTCCGTCATCCGGCCGATCACGAAACCCGGCCGCACGATCAGCAGCCGCACGCCGGTGCCGTGCAGCGCGTCGGCCAGCCCGCTGGCGAACCCGTCCAGGCCCGCTTTCGCTGAGCCGTACACATAGTTGGCCCGACGCACCCGCGCGCCGGCGATCGAGGAGAACACCACCAGCGTTCCCCGGCCGGCCTGACGCATCGCGGCTGCCAGATGGGTAAGCAGGCTGACCTGCGCGACATAGTCGGTGTGCACGACGGCCACCGCGTGCGCGGCATCGACCTCGGCGCGGCCCTGGTCACCGAGGATTCCGAAGGCCAGCACCGCGGTGTCGATCGGACCGTGTTCGGCAAGGATCGCCGCCACCAACGGGCCGTGCGATTCGACGTCGTCAGCATCGAACTCGCGAGTGGACACCGCCACCGCGCCGGCGGCCCGTATCGCCGCGGTCTGTTCGCCGAGCCGGTCGGCGTGTCGCGCCGACCAGCACGACGGACGCACCGGGAGCGAGTCGCACCGCGAGCTCGGTGCCGATTTCGCTGCGGCCGCCGAGAATCAGCACCGTATGTGCGCCCGTGTCATCCACGGCTGCGATTATCACCTGCGCTAGCGTGAGCGGTGATGGCGAACTCCACGGCCCGGCTGACCAACGACGCGCTGGCGTTTCTGACCGAGCGCCATCTCGCGATGCTGACCACTCTGCGCACCGACAATTCGCCCCATGTGGTGGCGGTGGGCTTTACCTTCGACCCCACGACTCACATCGCCCGGGTGATCACGACCAACGGCTCGCAGAAGGCGGTCAACGCCGAGCGCGGTGGCGTCGCCGTGCTCAGTCAGGTCGACGGCGCCCGCTGGCTGTCGCTGGAGGGTCAGCGCCAGCGTGAACGGTGAGATCGACGCAGTGCGTGACGCGGAACTGCGTTACGCCCAGCGTTACCGCACGCCGCGGGTAGAACCCGCGACGCGTTGTCATCGAGGTGCAGGTCGAGCGGGTGCTGGGATCCTCGGACCTGCTAGCCCGCAAAGCCGACTAGCCGCTAGACCAGCGTGGCGCCCGGCGCCCGGATCACCAGTGGCACCGCGGGGAAATACGCCGCCAGCTCCGGCCGCGACTTGGCCAGCGCGGCAGTGCCGTAGCCGCGATGCCGGTAGTCGGGATGGATCCAGATCCGGACGTGCACCTCGTGGCCGTCGAGTTCGCCGAACACCATGCCGACCTTCTCCTCGCCGTCGACCGCGACGAACCACGCGGCCTCTTCGGCCTCGAATCGCTCTTGGGCGGCTCGGATTTCGTCCTCGAGGCCACCGGCGGGAGCGCCCGACCCGTCGCCCTTGGCGCCAACTTCCTCGGTGCGGGCGGCGAAAATATCGTGATCGGACTTGCCGGAGAACGCGCGCAGCGCCAACGTGTCGCCCGAGCTGGCCGGCCGGTCCTTGAATGTGAAGCTCAAGATGTTGTTCAGGTCCTCAAGCTCGGCGGCGATGATCTTGCGCGAGTCCTTGGTCAGCTGATCGAACGACATGCCGATCACTGCTTCAGCGCCCAGCCGCGACGTGCCGAGCAACTCGACAATGCCGTCGACTGCCGACGGTCGGTCGTCGGCTTCCACAATGAGGTCCAGTACTTCGTGGCGCCGTTCCAGCGCGGTCATGAAGGCGTTGGTGATTTCTCGGCGGGCGGCGGCGCGGTCGTGATCAGTCATCGCACGAGCCTAATACTCCGGCGGGGTTCGGTGCGTGCCTAGCTACGGCTAAACCGGCACGACGATCAGGTCGTGCGGACGGTGGTTGACCGGCTGGGCGCCGTCCTCGGCCACCACCACGATGTCTTCGATCCGAGCACCCCAGCGGCCCGGGAAATAGATCCCGGGCTCGACGGAAAACGCCATGCCCGCTTGCAGCGGCAGATCGTTGCCGGCGACGATGTAGGGCTCCTCGTGCACCGACAGCCCGATGCCGTGGCCGGTGCGGTGCACGAAGTAGTCGGCGAGCCCGGCGTCGGCCAGCACCCCGCGCGCGGCGGCGTCGATCTGCTCGGCGGTCACGCCGGGGCGCACGGCCTCGACCGCCGCCCGCTGCGCTTGTTGCAGCACTGAGTACTGTTGTGCGACTTCAGGACTGGGCTCGCCGATGCTGTAGGTGCGCGTCGAATCGGAATTGTAGCCGGGCTCGTAGGCGCCGCCGATATCGACGACGACGATGTCACCGGCCCGAATTTCACGATCCGAGTATTCGTGGTGCGGGTCCGCGCCATGCGGACCCGAGCCGACGATGACGAACGCCACATCTGAATGTCCTTCGGCGACAATGGCTTCGGCAATGTCTGCGGCGACGTCGGCCTCGGTCCGGCCGGGCACCAGGAATTCCGGCACCCGGGCGTGCACCCGGTCTATCGCCGCACCCGCCTTGCGTAGCGCGTCGATCTCGGCTGCGTCCTTGACCATCCGCAATTCACGCAACACGTCGGTGGCCAACACCGGTAGCACGCCAAGGACATCGGCCAGCGGCAACAGGTGCAGCGCCGGCATCGAATCGGTGACCGCCGTGGCCGCCGGAGCGCCACCCATCGCCGCGGCGACCAACTGGTAGGGGTCGTCGCCGTCGACCCAATCCCGCACTACCAGGCCGAGATCGGTGACGGCGGACTGTTTCAGCGACGCCAACTCCAGCCGTGGCACGACGATCGTCGGGTCACCGGAGACCGGTAGCACCAGCGCGGTGAGGCGCTCGAAGGTCTGCGCGCGCGAGCCGATCAGATACCGCAGGTCATAGCCCGGGGTGATCACCAGGCCGGCCAGGCCCGCCTTGGCGGTGGCGGCCGTCGCCGCCGCCACCCTGCGGCGATACACCTCTGTGTCGAAGCGGTCAGAACCCATGGGCTCAAGGCTAGCGTCACGGCCGAACGTGGACTTGTTGTAGCGACCTGGCGCAACGAACAACAACAAGTCGACGCTCGGCGCCATGAGACGATGACGGGCATGTCCGCACCGCTGCTGCTGCTCGACGGCGCCAGCATGTGGTTTCGGTCGTTCTTCGGCGTCCCGTCCTCGATCACGTCGCCCGACGGCCGGCCGGTCAATGCGGTTCGCGGCTTCGTGGACTCGGTGGCCACCGTGATCACCCGGCACAAACCCCGCCGGTTGGTGGTCTGCCTGGACCTCGACTGGCGACCGCAGTTCCGGGTCGATCGCATCCCGTCGTACAAGGCGCATCGCGTCGAAGAGGAGAACCCCAGCGGGCAGGCCGACGTCGAGGAGGTCCCCGACGAATTGTCGCCGCAGGTCGAGATGATCGCGGAGCTGCTCGACGCGTTCGGCATCTGCACCGGCGGCGCCGAGGGTTTCGAAGCCGACGACGTGATCGGCACGCTGGCCGCCCAGGAGCGCAGCGACCCGGTCGTGGTCGTCAGCGGCGATCGCGACTTGCTGCAGGTGGTCCGCAACGAGCCGGTCCAGATACGGGTGCTCTACCTCGGACGCGGCCTGACCAACGCGACGTTGATGGGACCAATCGAAGTCGCCGATCGCTATGGCGTGCGGGCCGACCGGGCCGGCGAAGGCTATGCCGAGCTGGCGCTGCTGCGCGGCGATCCGTCCGACGGGCTGCCGGGCGTTCCGGGTGTCGGCGAAAAGACGGCGGCCACGCTGTTGGCGCAGTACGGCTCACTGGCAGCAATCCTGGCCGCTGTCGACGATCCGAAATCGTCGCTGGCCAAAGGCGTTCGGGCCAAGCTGCGGGCGGCCACCGACTACATCGAGATCGCCGGACCGGTCGTACGGGTGGCCGCCGATGCGCCGGTCACGTTCTCGACGGCCACTGACGCCTTGCCGCTGGCGGCGGCCGACCCGGCGCGGGTCGCCGAACTCGCGACCCAACTGGGCGTCGGGTCATCGATCGCGCGGCTGCAGAAGGCGCTGGACGCGCTCCCCTGAGACGGCGTTACTTGGGCCGGCCGACCTCGTAGGTGCCCTTGTTGTCCTGGAAGGTCACCGTCACCGAACGCTTGGTGCCGTCGATGGTGACGTCGCAGTCGAAGGTGGCGCCCTTCTTGACGACCGGATTCTGACCGTTGTTGCACTTGACGTCTTTGACGTTCTTCGCGCCGTAGCCGTTGGTGCTATCGCTCAGGATCTGCTGCACGCCGGCATTGGCTTTGCTGACGTCCAGCTTGGTGGTCACGAAGAATCCCGGCGCCCAGAAACCCAGCACCAGGATCACCGCGACGGCGACGGCGGCGAGCACACCGAGCACCGTGCCGACCATCGCCTTCGAACGTTTCGGGCCGGCCGGCGGCTGGCCGTAGGCACCCGGGTACTGCCCGTACTGGCCGGGTTGGGCGTACTGGCCGGGTTGACCGTACTGGCCGGGCTGGCCGTACTGGCCGGGCTGACCGTACTGGCCCGGCTGGGGCTGGCCGTACTGGCCCGGCTGCTGCGGGTAAGCGGCGGTCTGGCCGCCGTATTGGTCCTGCTGCGGGTAGCCCTGCGGATAGGACTGCGGAGACGGCGGGTAGTACGGCGTGGGCGGCTGCTGGTACTGCCCGTATTCGGTGGGCGTGTACGCGGGTGCCTGCCAGGTCTGCTGCTCTGCGGCGGTGGACTGCCAGCCCTGGTCGCCGGAGGACTGCTGCCAGGGTGACACGTGCTGGGTCTGGTCCTCACCGGATTGCTGACCTTCACCCTGCGTCGGCTGCCACGGCTGCGTCGGGTCGGGTACCTGCGGTCCGCTCATCGTGTGTCAGTCCTCTCAGTGCTACTTGCCGTCCTCGCCTCGGTCGTCGTGTGCAACCGTAGCTTCGGCACAGCCTACCCGGCGTCAACTGCTACGACGCCGCGCCGAATCGCGTCGATCGCGCGTTTCGCGGTGGCCCGCAGCTCCGGCTGGGGGGCGGCGTTGCGGACCTGGTCCAGCAGGTCGAGCACCTGCCGGCACCAGCGCACGAAATCCCCCGGCGACAGGGGCGAACCATTGCCCTCGTTATCGGAGGCCGCCAGCGCGGTGACGAGGTCGCCACTGCTGGCCCAGCGATAGATGGCCGCGACGAACCCGTCGTCGGGCTCGCGGCTCAACGTGATGCGGTGTCGATGCTCGTCGGCGCGCAGCTCCGCGGACAGCCGCCGGGTGCGAGTCAGCGCTTGCCGTAACCGCGCGGTCGGCACCTGTTCGTGGCGCGGCGCGGCCGGCCCGTCACCGCCCCGCGTTTCATAGAGCACCGCCGAGAGCACGGCCGCCAACTCCGCATCCTTGAGTCCCGTCCATGCGTCACTGCGCAGACACTCGGCGACCAGAAGATCGCTCTCGCTGTAGATCCGGGCCAGCAGCCGGCCGTCGTCGGTCACCGTGGGAGTGCCATCGGTGAGTTCGATGAAGCCGCGCTCGGTGAGCAGTCCCACGATCCGGTCGAAGGTGCGGGCCAGCGAGTTGGTGGCGGCGGCGACTTTCTTCTGCAGCGCGGCGTTGTCGCGTTCGAGCCGCAGATAACGCTCGGCGACCCGGACCCGGGTCTCCCGGTCGGCTTCGCGGTGAACTGGATGGCGACGCATCTTTTCGCGCAACGACGCCAGCTCGGGGTCGAGATCGCGGCTCTCGCTGCGTTTGCCTCGGCGCTCACCGGTGCTCGACAATCCGGCGGCCGCCGAACGCAGCGCCGACGCCAAGTCGCGACGGACCCGGGGTTGGCGGTGTTCGACCCGCTTGGGCAATGTCATCGACCCGACCGGCGCCGACTCGCCGGAATAGTCAGCTGAGGAAATCCTTCCGGCCCAACGGTTTTCGGTCAACACCAACGGTCGTGGGTCGGTGCTGTCGCGGGCCGCTTCCAGCACGACGGCCAGTCCGCCGCGTCGACCGTGGGTGATCGTGATGATGTCGCCGCGCCGCAGCCCGGCCAGCGCGTCGTTGACCGCCTGGCGACGCTGCAGTCGCGACGCACGGGCCTGGGCACGCTCCTGCTGACTGATCTGTTCGCGCAACCGGGCGTATTCGAGGACGGGAGCATCGTGTCCACCGAGCTCGGCGGCGACCTCGTCGAGCATGTGCTGCCCGCGCTCCACGCCGCGGACCAGGCTCACCACCGACCGGTCCGCCTGGTACTGCGCGAACGACTGCTCCAGCAGCCGATGCGCCTGCTCGGGGCCAACCCGGTTCACCAGGTTGATCGTCATGTTGTACGACGGGGCGAACGAGCTGCGCAGCGGGAAGGTGCGGGTGGAGGCCAGGCCTGCGACCTCGGCCGGTGCGCTGGTGTCTTCGCCGGGATTCCACAGCACAACGGCGTGGCCCTCGACATCGATACCGCGGCGGCCGGCCCGACCGGTGAGCTGGGTGTACTCGCCGGGTGTCAGCGGGAGGTGTTGCTCGCCGTTGAACTTCACCAGTCGTTCCAGCACCACGGTGCGGGCGGGCATGTTGATGCCGAGTGCCAGTGTCTCGGTGGCGAAGACGGCCCGGATCAGCCCGGCGGTGAACAACTCCTCGACGGTGTGCCGGAACACCGGCAGCAACCCGGCGTGGTGGGCGGCGATGCCGCGCAGCAGCGCCTCGCGCCACTCGTAGTAGCCGAGCACATCGAGGTCGGCGTCGTCGAGGTCGCCGCAGCGGTGGTCGATCACCTCGGCGATCTTGGCCCGGTCTTCTTCGGTGGTCAGCCGCAGCGAAGAGCGAAGGCATTGGCCCACCGCGGCATCGCAGCCGACCCGGGAGAACACGAACGTGATCGCCGGCAGCAGACCGTCGTCGTCCAGCATGCGGATCACGTCAGGCCGCGACGGCGGCCGGTAGAAACCCGACCGGCCCGGGCGTCCCGAACCTCCCCGGCCGCCTTGACGGCGCGGGGCATGCCAGTCCGACAGCCGGTCGGCCTCACGGCGATGGGCGATGTGGCGCAACAGGTTCGGGTCGACGATCGAGTGTTGCCGCTCCCCCGGCTCGTGCGCGCCGTAATCGAACAGGTCGAACAGTCGCTTGCCGACCAGCATGTGCTGCCACAGCGGAACGGGTCGGTGGTCGTCGACCACCACCGAGGTGTCGCCACGGACGGTCTGGATCCAGCCGCCGAACTCTTCGGCGTTGCTCACCGTCGCCGACAAGCTGACCAGACGCACGTCGTCGGGCAGATGCAGGATGACTTCCTCCCACACCGCACCGCGCATCCGGTCGGCGAGGAAGTGCACCTCGTCCATCACCACATACGAAAGTCCGCGCAGCGCAGGAGAATCCGCATACAGCATGTTGCGCAGTACCTCGGTGGTCATCACCACCACCGGGGCGTCGGCATTCACCGACAGGTCGCCGGTGAGCAGGCCGATCTGATCCTTGCCGTAACGCGCCACGAAATCGTTGTGTTTCTGGTTGCTCAGCGCCTTCAACGGCGTGGTGTAGAAGCATTTCCCGCCCGACGCCAGCGCCAGGTGCACCGCGAATTCGCCGACGACGGTCTTGCCGGCCCCGGTCGGCGCGCACACCAGCACACCGTGGCCGCTCTCCAGCGCCGCGCACGCGCGACGCTGGAAGCCGTCGAGCTCAAATGCCAATTCCGTAGTGAACCGCGCTAATTCGCCCGCTCATCGCCGCCGCTTCTCCCATCGCTTCGCTCTGCATCTCCTCGGCCGGCGCGTCAGGTGATGTCGTCATGAGGTCCGGCGATGCTCGACGGCGCACCGACCGCAGAGGGCGGGTCGATGACCGAGGCTTCGTCGTCGGCGAGGGCGGTCAGCGCTTCCCGTCTGGCTTTGCGTTTGTCGTGCACGCGCGCGATCTGGATGGCCAGTTCGAGCAGCAGCGTCAGCGCCAGCCCCAGCGCCGTCATCGAGAACGGGTCGGAACCGGGCGTGAAAACGGCTGCAAACACGAACATCGCGAAGATCAGGCCGCGCCGCCACGACCGCAGTCGCGTGTACGTCAGCACACCGACGAAGTTGAGCATCACGACCAGCAGCGGGAATTCGAAGCTCACGCCGAACACCAGCAGCAGGTTGATCAGGAACCCGAAATACCGGTCACCGGACAGCGCGGTCACCTGTACGTCACTGCCGACCGTCAACAGGAAGTGCAGCGCCTTGGCCAGGACCAGGTACGCCAGCACCGCGCCGGTGACGAACAGCAACGCGGCCGGCACGACGAATGCGACGGCGAAGCGCCGTTCCTTCTTGTACAGCCCCGGGGTGATGAACGCCCAGAGTTGGTAGAACCACATCGGGCAGGCCAGCACCATCCCGGCCGTCAACGCGACTTTCAACCGCAGCATGAACTGGTCGAAGGGCGCCGTGGCCAGGAGCCGGCACTGGCCGTTGGCAATGTCCGCCCGGGCTGAGGGTGGCAGTGCACAGTACGGGTGTCGCAGCCACTCGCCCAGGCTTTCCAGCCCGAACAGCGGGTGCGAGTACCAGACGAAACCTAACGTCGTGGTGATGGCGATGGCCGCCATCGAGAGCAGCAGCCGCGCGCGCAACTCGGTGAGATGGTCGACGAGCGACATGGTCGCGTCGGGGTTGGTGCGGCTGCGACGGGAACGCGGATCTAGCCGCCTGAATAAACCGGTGGTGCGCACAGTGAATAGGCGCTCGGGCGCCGCGGGGGCGATGCCAGGCTAGGCCGGCCGACCGTCAGCCGCCGGCGGTTCGACCCGCTCGGAATGCACCGGCTGTGCCGGCGTGGCTTGGGTGGCAGACGTTTCGGGTTTGTTGTCGCTTTGCAGTTCGCGGACCTCGGACTTGAAGATCCGCAGCGACTTGCCCAGTGAGCGAGCGGCGTCGGGAAGCCTCTTGGCGCCGAACAGAACAATCACCAGGACCGCGATGATAGCCAGGTGACCCGGAGTCAGAGCATTCACTTTTATTTACCTCCAGATGTCACAACGATGCTACCGCAGCGTTTGGTTCATCAGCCGGACCGCGCCGCAGCCTGGTAGGACGCCAGCGCGGCCGTGGCTGCCTCACGCACCCGCGTGGCCAGCGAATCCGGCCCCAGAACGCGGACAGCCGACCCCATCCCCAGCACCTGACGCGCCATCCAGTCTTCCGAGGCATAGGTCATGGCCGCCTCACAGTAGCCGTCGGGCAGTTCGTGGAGCAGACGCATCGGGTAGTACTCGAACATCCACGAGGCCTCGGGCGCCAGCCGCAGTGTCGCCGACGGCAGCGACGGGTCGGCATCGAACAGCGAGGTGTCCGGCGGCGCCTGGATCGCGGGTTCCGGTGGCGCAGAAGGCTCGTCGAGCACGCCGGCGTCGACGATGCGGTCGAACCGGAAGAGCCGCACGCCTTCGGCTTCCCGCGACCACGCCTCCAGGTAGCTCTGATCGCCGACCAGCACGATCCGAATCGGGTCGACGATCCGGGTGGACAGCGTGTCGTGCGAAGCGGCGTAGTAGTCGATGGTCAGCGCCCGGCGGTCCCGGACCGCGGCGCGCACGGCGGCGGCGGCCTGACTCTCGACGGGCGCCGGCTCGTCGACCGCGGCGATGTCGTGTCCGTGGCCGGCGGCTCCGGCCGCGGCTTCGATTTTGGCGATCGCGCTGCGGGCCGCCTCCGGATCGACCAGACCGGGGATGTCGGCGAGCGCGCGCAACGCCACCAGCAGGCCGGTGGCCTCCGGCGAGGTGAGCTGCAGCGGGGTGTCCATCCCGGCGGAGAACGTCACCTCGACGGTGTCGCCGGTGAATTCGAAGTCGATCAGGTCGCCCGGGCCGTAGCCGGGCAGGCCGCACAGCCACAGCTGATCGAGGTCTTCCCCCAGCTGCTTGAGCGAAACGCCGAGGTCAGATGCGGCCTGGGCACGGGTGACCCGCGGGTTGGCCTGGAAATACGGCACCATGTTCAGCAACCGGACCAGGCGCGTGGACACCGGCGTCATGCCTCTCCCTCCCCGGCGTGGGCGCGCAACCGGTCCAGCACCTCGTCGCGCAGCGACTCCGGTTCCAGCACCACAGCGTCGGGGCCGTATCCGGCGATGTCGCGCGCCTGTCGATCGGTAGTTCCGATCTCGAGTTCGATGACGTCGCCGTCGCGCCCGCTCACCCGCCGGGAACCCAGCGATGTCCCGGTGCGCCGCAGCGCGGTGGCCCGCCCTTCGGCAACCCAGACCTGAGCCCGCACGCCCGTCGGCGCGTCGCCGACGGCGTTGGCCACGATCTCGCGCAGGTCGGTGTCCGCGGGCCGGGTCACCGCGCCGGCCGGGCCGATCGGTGTCACCTCGTCGCCGATCCTGGACAGCCGGAAGGTGCGGGTGGCATCGCGGTCGCGATCGTGCCCGACGAGATACCAGCGGCCCTTCTCGGTCACCACCCCCCACGGCTCGACCGTGCGCACGATATATGGATCCGTGCGGGACGGCCGGTGCGGAAACTGCACGGCCTGCCCGGCGTCGATCGCCGAGAGCAGCTGTCCCAGAACGTCTTCCGATCCTCGCAGTCCCACTCGTCCGGCCGGCGACGCGATGGCGATCGGCGCGAGCGGGTCGACATCGACGCCCGCGGCGCGCAGCTTCAGCAGCGCGCCCTGCGTGGCGGTGATCAGTTCCGGCGACTCCCACAGCTGGGTGGCCACCGCGACGGCAGCGGCCTCGTCCCCGGTCAGCTCGACGGCGGGCAGCGCATAGGCGTCGCGGTTGATCCGGTAGCCCTCGATCGGATCGAACGACGACACCCTGCCCGTTTCGAGCGGGATGCCCAGATCGCGCAGC
Organism: uncultured Actinomycetota bacterium; assembly: GCA_963815995.1. Classification (GTDB taxonomy): domain Bacteria; phylum Actinomycetota; class Actinomycetes; order Mycobacteriales; family Mycobacteriaceae; genus Mycobacterium. The sequence continues at coordinate 1,202,732 of CAWFIR010000010.1, read as the reverse complement.
TCGTTCTTGTCACGCTCGAACATTCGGGAGAACGCTTCGTCGCTGGCGCTGTCCGCATATCCGGCGACGCTGGACCGGATTTTCTCCGCGGTGATGTAGCTACGGGTGGACAACAGTGCGATGACGAGGTTCATCAATCTTTCGACTTTGGAAACCGCCACCCGCACCACCCTAATTGCCGGAATCCCCCGCGGAATTCACCCGGCCCGTCCCCGATTTGACCCGGACTGCATCGTCGTCGGGCTACATGCTGGCGATCAGCCTCTTGACCCGCTCGTCGACCGACCGGAACGGATCCTTGCACAACACGGTGCGCTGAGCCTGATCGTTGAGCTTGAGGTGCACCCAGTCGACGGTGAAGTCGCGACCTGCGGCCTGCGCGGCGCTGATGAACTCGCCGCGCAACCGTGCCCGGGTGGTCTGCGGCGGCTGATCCACCGCGGCGTCGATCTCCTCGTCGGTGGTGATGCGCGTCGCCAGACCTTTGCGCTGCAGCAGATCGAAGACACCGCGGCCGCGCTTGATGTCGTGGTACGCCAGGTCGAGTTGGGCGATCTTCGGGTCGGACAGCTCCATGTCGTAGCGGTCCTGGTAGCGCTGGAACAGCTTGCGCTTGATCACCCAGTCGATTTCGGTGTCGACCTTGGCGAAGTCCTGGCTCTCCACCGCATCGAGCTGGCGACCCCACAGGTCGACGACCTGCTCGATCTGTGGGTTGGACTCGCGAGTCTGCAGATGCTCGACGGCGCGCGCGTAGTACTCCCGCTGGATGTCCAGCGCGCTCGCCTGACGTCCGCCGGCCAACCGCACCGGCCGCCGGCCGGTGACGTCGTGGCTGACCTCGCGGATGGCGCGGATCGGGTTGTCGAGTGAGAAGTCCCGGAACGCCACGCCGGCTTCGATCATTTCCAGCACCAATGAGGCAGTGCCCACTTTCAGCATGGTGGTGGACTCGCACATGTTGGAGTCGCCGACGATGACGTGCAGGCGCCGATACTTCTCGGCGTCGGCGTGCGGCTCATCGCGGGTGTTGATGATCGGGCGGCTGCGGGTGGTAGCCGAGGACACGCCTTCCCAGATGTGCTCGGCACGCTGCGACAGGCAGAAGGTGGCGGCTTTCGGGGTCTGCAGCACCTTGCCGGCGCCGCAGATCAGCTGACGGGTGACCAGGAAGGGCAACAGCACGTCGGAGATGCGCGAGAACTCCCCGGCCCGCACGATCAGGTAGTTCTCGTGGCAGCCGTAGGAGTTGCCCGCCGAGTCGGTGTTGTTCTTGAACAGGTAGATGTCGCCGCCGATGCCCTCGTCGGCCAGCCGCTGCTCGGCGTCGATCAGCAGGTCTTCGAGCACCCGCTCGCCGGCTCGGTCGTGGGTGACCAGCTGGACCAGGCTGTCGCATTCGGCGGTGGCGTATTCAGGATGGCTACCGACGTCTAAGTACAGCCGTGCACCGTTGCGCAGGAAAACGTTGGAGCTGCGGCCCCAGGAGACCACCCGTCGAAACAGGTAGCGGGCTACTTCGTCGGGCGACAAACGGCGATGACCGTGAAAAGTGCAGGTGACACCGAATTCGGTTTCGATGCCCATGATTCTCCGCTGCACAATTCGAGCGTACTGGGTGAACCGGCAACTGGTGTGTAACCCCCGCCGACGGGTCGGTGACGGGGCCGGAGCAGCCCACGCCGACTCCGGCCGCCGGAACGCCGACACCACGAAGCGACTGCTGTGGAAGCCCGTTCACGACGCGGCAGGTTCGGGTGCCTCGCCGAACCGGCTCAGCGCCAGGGTCGCGAAGACGGCTACCACGAACCCGGCCACCACCATCCAGCTCAGGCCGGCCCGGGTCTGGTCGCCCAGCCACGCCACCCCGACCAGCGCCGGGCCAACCGTCTCGCCCACCACCATCCCGGCGACGGCCGTGGTCACCGATCCACGGCTTAAAGCGGAAGTGAGCAGCATAAAGCCCGCCAACCCACCGGAGATCACCGCATAGACGGCGGGATTGGTATAGAACGCAGCCTTGGTCGGATCGATCGAATCGATCAACCGGACGGCGATCTCGACGACGCCGAAGCCGGCCCCGGCCCCCAAACCCAGGACGAGGGCGCGGGTGCGGTCGCTCAGCCGGCCGGCGGCCGCGCCGGCGGTGAACACCACGGCGACGATCACCAGCAGCGCCCAGCCCAGCTGGGGAGGCCCGTGCCCGGTCCCCTCCGGCCCGGCGGCAACACCGAGCATCGCCAGGCTCGCGCACACCACGGCCACGGCGCCCCACTCGACCCGTGACAACCGGGTGGACAGCACCCATGCCGCCACGATCGCGGTGACAGCCAACGACCCGGCGATCGCGGCGGCGACGACGTAGATCGGCACCAATCGCAGCGCCGCCACTTGCAGCGCGAAGCCCAGGCCGTCGAGCCCGATGCCGACCAGGTAGCGCCACTGCCGCAACGCCCGCAGCAACAGGGCCGCGTCGACTCCGGAATCGCTGTCGCCGGCATCCACCGAGCGGGTCGCCGCGGCCTGCAATACCGTCGCGGTGCCGTAACACACCGAGCAACCCAGCGCCAGCAGCAAACCGATCAGCACGGGCCAGAGCCTATTTCGACGATTCCTCCGCCGAGTCGTCTGACGACTCGGCGCCGTTCTGTTCGGGCAGCAGCCGCTCCAGCGCCGCACCGGTGATCCGCCGGAATGCCCGCCGTGGCCGAGCTCACGTCGAGGATGGCCACCTCCAGCGTCGTGACGTCCAGTGTGTCGTCGCCGATGCCGCTGCCCGCCTTCAAAGCGTTGACCGCGATGTGCACCGCGTCGGCCAAATTGGCGTTCTCGGCATAGGAGTCCTTCAGTGCGGTGGCAATCGGCTCGGTGGTGCCGCCCATCACCACGAAATGCGGCTCGTCGGCGATCGACCCGTCGTAGGTGATCCGGTACAGCTCAGGTGGTTTGGTCTCGCCGTAGTGAGCCACTTCGGCGACGCACAGCTCGACCTCGTAGGGTTTGGCCTGCTCGGTGAAGATGGTGCCCAGCGTTTGCGCGTACACGTTGGCCAGCTGCCGTCCGGTCACATCGCGGCGATCGTAGGCATAGCCGCGGGTGTCGGCGAACTGAATTCCGCCGCGGCGCAGATTGTCGAACTCGTTGAACTTTCCGGCGGCGGCGAAACCGACTCGGTCGTAGAGTTCGCTGATCTTCTGCAGCGATCGCGACGGGTTCTCCGCAACGAACAGCACACCACCGGAGAAGACCAATGCGACCACACTGCGGCCTCGCGCAATACCCTTGCGCGCGAGCTCGCTTCGCTCGCGCATCGCCTGCTCGGGCGAGATGAAGTACGGAAAACTCACGAATCACTTCCCGCGCGGTCGGCGTCCGGGCCGAAAGTATCAGCGCGGGAACGTCTTTCGATGACCTCCCGCGCCAGCTCGGCGATTCGTGGCTCCGCCACGTTGGCCGCACCGTCCGCGCCGATGGTGACCGCGGTCGGGTAGATCCCGCGGACCAAATCGGGCCCGCCGGTGGCCGAATCGTCATCGGCCGCGTCGTAAAGTGCCTCGACGGCGACTCGCAGCGCCGAATCAGCATCCGTCACTTGCGAATACAACTTCTTGATCGACGATTTCGCGAATATCGATCCCGAACCGACCGACTGGTAACCCTCTTCTTCCAGGTTCCAGCCGCCGGCCGCATCGAAGGAGACGATGCGGCCCGCCTTCTGCGAGTCAGGATCGTGGATGTCGTAACCGGCGAGCAGCGGCAGAGCCACCAGACCCTGCATCGCCGCAGCGAGGTTGCCGCGCACCATGATCGCCAGCCGGTTCACCTTGCCCGCGAAAGTGAGTGGCACCCCTTCGAGCTTCTCGTAGTGTTCGAGTTCGACGGCGTAGAGGCGGGCGAATTCGACGGCGATGGCCGCGGTGCCGGCGATTCCGGTCGCGGTGTAGTCGTCGGTGATGTACACCTTCTGCACATCGCGGCCCGCGATCATGTTGCCCTGCGTCGAACGCCGGTCGCCGGCGAGGAGTACGCCACCGGGGTACTTCAGCGCGACGATCGTCGTTCCGTGCGGCAGCTGAGAACTCGGCGTGATCGCGTCCCCGCTGCCGATGCCCGCGGGCAGCAGTTCGGGCGCCGCACGGCGCAAATGATCAGTGAATGAGGAAAGGCCGCCAGAGGCGGTCCCGGGAAGTACAGAGTTGGTGGCCAGGCGATCGCGGTTGGGCCAGGTCACTGTCCGCCCTTTTGGACGTATGCGCGGACAAAGTCTTCGGCGTTCTCTTCCAGAACATCGTCGATCTCATCCAGCAGGTCGTCGGTGTCCTCGGTCAGCTTCTCGCGACGCTCCTGGCCCGCGGCCGTGCTGGCAGTGGGGTCGTCGTCATCGCCGCCGCCACCACCGCGCTTGGTCTGCTCTTGGGCCATCGCTGCCTCCTGCGTAATCATCGGCCGTGAAACACGGCCGTCGTTTCTCCACCCTACCGGTCGATAGCGTTATTGCTCGGGCGAAAGCGCGGTGTCCTGCCGCTCAGGTGGTCAGCTGCTCCACCAGTTCGGCCGCGCTGTCCACCGAATCCAGCAGCGCCCCGACGTGCGCTTTGCTGCCCCGCAGCGGCTCCAGCGTCGGAATTCGCACCAGCGAATCGCCGCCCAGGTCAAAGATCACCGAGTCCCAGCTGGCTGCTGCGATGTCGGCGCCGAAGCGGCGCAGGCATTCCCCGCGGAAGTAGGCCCGGGTGTCGGTCGGTGGGTTCTCGACGGCGTCGATCACTTGCTGCTCGGTGACCAGACGTTTCATCGAACCGCGCGCGACCAGCCGGTTGTACAGGCCCTTGTCCAGCCGGACGTCGGAGTACTGCAGGTCGACCAGGTGCAGCCGCGGCGCCGACCAACTCAGGTTCTCCCGGTGCCGAAAACCTTCCAGGAGTCGCAACTTGGCCGGCCAGTCCAGCAGCTCGGCGCACTCCATCGGGTCGCGCTCCAGCTGATCGAGCACGTGCGCCCAGGTCTCCACGACGTCGGACGCGCGCGCGTCGTGGTCGCGGCCGTCGACCAACTTCGCCGCCCGGTCCAGGTAAATCCGTTGCAGCGCAAGGGCAGTCAGCTCACGGCCATCAGCGAGGGCGACGGTGGCACGCAGCGACGGGTCACGGCTGATCGCATGCACCGCGTGCACCGGCCGGGCCAGCGCCAAGTCGCTGAGGTCGATTCCGTGCGCCGGACCTTCCTCGATCAGGTCGAGCACCAGCGCGGTGGTGCCGAGCTTGAGATAGGTCGACGTCTCCGACAGGTTGGCGTCGCCGATGATGACGTGCAGTCGACGGTAGCGGTCGGCGTCGGCGTGCGGCTCGTCGCGGGTGTTGATGATGCCGCGCTTCAGCGTGGTCTCCAGCCCGACCTCGACCTCGATGTAGTCGGATCGCTGCGAGAGCTGGAAGCCCGGCTCGTCGCCGGACGGCCCGATGCCGACCCGGCCCGAGCCGGTGACCACCTGGCGGGACACCAGAAACGGGGTCAGCCCGGCGATGACGGACGAGAACGGCGTCTGCCGGCTCATCAGGTAGTTCTCGTGCGAGCCGTAGGACGCGCCCTTGCCGTCGACGTTGTTCTTGTACAGCTGCAGCTTGGCGGCTCCCGGCACGCTGGCGACGTGCCGCGCGGCGGCCTCCATCACCCGCTCACCGGCCTTGTCCCACACGACCGCGTCCAGGGGGTCGGTGCATTCGGGTGCGGAGTATTCGGGGTGCGCGTGGTCGACGTAAAGCCGCGCGCCGTTGGTCAGAATCATGTTGGCGGCGCCGACCTCGTCGGCGTCGACCACCGGGGGCGGCCCGGCCGAGCGGCTCAGGTCGAAACCGCGCGCGTCACGCAGCGGCGATTCGACCTCGTAATCCCAGCGGGTGCGCTTGGCGCGCTGGATACCGGCGGCGGCGGCGTAGGCCAGCACGGCCTGCGTCGAAGTCAGGATCGGGTTGGCGGTCGGGTCCGACGGCGACGAGATGCCGTATTCGACCTCCGTACCGATAATTCGTTGCATCCCTCAAGCGTAGGCGTGACGGCCACCGACTCCGCGCGGCGGGGCGATGGTGGCAACCAGCCGACCGCGCATCGGCGACGTGAACGCGGCGCGGACAACTGCCGGCGGCCCATTGACGCAGGTGACGGAAGTCGTTACCTTCACCCTGGTGTCTGCCGAACCCATCACCGGCCTGTCCGGAAAGCGCTATGGCGAAGTCCTTCTGGTGACGCCGGGCGAGGCGGGGCCGCAGGCCGCCGTCTACAACAGCTTCGGCCTCAACGACTGTCCCGCCGAATTGTGGTCGGCGCTCGACGCACAGGCCATTGCAGCCGAAAACGGTGCCGCCACAGCCTTACTCAACGGCCCGCGCTACTGGCTGATGAACGAGATCGAGAAGACGAACCAGGGCCCGCGGATCATCAAGAACTTCGGCGGAATCGACATGGCGCTGCGAGCGCAAACCTTGCTGTCGGGGATGAACCCGGCGCCCTACACCGCCAATCAGGTCCACCGGCACACCGTCTTCACCTTCGACGCCGGCGAAGAGGTCTACGAATTGCACGACCCCGCGTTGCGGCGCTGGGTGATGCAGACCTGGAGCCAGATCGTCGATCCCAACCTGTCGCGGGCGGATCTGGCCACGCTCGGTGAGCGGCTCGACCTGCCCGATGGATGGACTTACCAGACCCGAACGCTGACCAGCCCGTTGCGCATCGACACCACCACGCACGCCGCGCAGGTACTGCAGGACGACCTGACCAACAGCTACTCGCTGCTGGCCGGCTGAGCCTTACAGGTACTGGCCGAGGTTGGACTCGGTGTCGATGGCCCGTGAAGCACTCGAGCTCTTGCCGGTGACCAGCGTGCGGATGTAGACGATCCGCTCGCCCTTCTTGCCCGAAATCCGCGCCCAGTCATCGGGGTTGGTGGTGTTGGGCAGGTCCTCGTTCTCGGCGAACTCGTCGACGATCGAGTCGAGCAGGTGCTGGATCCGCAAACCCCGCTGACCGCTCTCCAGGACCGCCTTGATGGCGTTCTTCTTCGCCCGGTCGACCACGTTCTGGATCATGGCCCCGGAGTTGAAGTCCTTGAAGTACATGACCTCTTTGTCGCCGTTGGCGTACGTCACTTCGAGGAACCGGTTGTCGTCGATCTCGGCGTACATCCGGTCGACGACCTTCTCGATCATCGCCTTGATGCACAGCGAGCGGTCGCCGCCGAATTCGGCGAGATCGTCGGCGTTGACCGGCAACTCATCGGTCAGGTACTTCGAGAAGATGTCCTGTGCCGACTCGGCGTCCGGGCGCTCGATCTTGATCTTCACATCGAGGCGGCCGGGCCGCAGGATCGCCGGGTCGATCATGTCCTCACGGTTGGAGGCGCCGATCACGATGACGTTCTCCAGACCTTCGACACCGTCGATCTCGCTCAGCAGCTGCGGGACGACCGTGGTCTCGACGTCCGAGGAAACCCCGGTGCCGCGGGTGCGGAAGATCGAGTCCATCTCGTCGAAGAACACGATCACCGGTGTGCCCTCGGACGCCTTCTCGCGGGCCCGCTGGAAGATCAGCCGGATGTGCCGTTCCGTCTCGCCGACGAACTTGTTCAGCAGCTCGGGGCCTTTGATGTTGAGGAAGTAGGACTTGGCCTCGCGCGCGTCGTCGCCGCGGACCTCGGCCATCTTCTTGGCCAGCGAGTTGGCGACGGCCTTGGCGATCAACGTCTTACCGCAACCGGGCGGGCCGTAGAGCAACACGCCTTTGGGCGGGCGCAGCGCGTACTCGCGGTAGAGCTCCTTGTGCAGGAACGGCAGCTCGACGGCGTCGCGGATCTGCTCGATCTGCCGGCCCAGCCCACCGATGTCGTTGTAGGTGACGTCGGGAACCTCTTCGAGCACCAGGTCCTCGACCTCGGCCTTGGGGATGCGCTCGAAGGCGTAACCGGCCTTGGTGTCGACCAGCAGCGAGTCACCGGGACGCAGCTTGCGGGGGCGCAGGTCGTCGTCCGACGAGTCATACACACCGTCGGGCAGGTCCTCTGCCACCAACGGCTCGGCCAGCCACACGATGCGCTCTTCGTCGGCGTGACCGACCACCAGAGCGCGGTGCCCGTCAGCCAGAATCTCGCGCAAAGTTGAAATCTCGCCGACTGATTCATACGTGCCGGCCTCGACGACAGTTAAAGCCTCGTTGAGCCGAACCGTCTGTCCCTTGCGCAACGACTTCACGTCGATGTTGGGCGAGCACGTCAGTCGCATCTTGCGGCCCGAGGTGAAGACGTCGATGGTGTCGTCCTCGTGGGTGGCCAACAGCACGCCGTAGCCGCTGGGCGGCTGCCCGAGCCGATCGACCTCTTCGCGCAGCGCCAGCAGCTGCTGGCGGGCTTCCTTGAGGGTTTCCATCAGCTTGGAGTTGCGCGACGCCAGCGAGTCGATACGCGCCTCGAGCTGGTGCACATCGCGCGGACTGCGTGCGGCACTGTGCGATCCGGAAGCGTTGTCCAGTTGCTCGCGCAGGATCGCAGCCTCGCGTCGCAGCTCTTCCAACTCGGCGGCGTCCTCGCTGGAGAGGTCTGGTTCGCGCGGGTTACCGAACGCTTCACGCTCAAACTCACCCATGGTGCGCTCCTTTCCCGCTCCGGGACGGTGGTGCGGTGGATACCCCAACGCTACCGGCGATTTCCAATTCATGCGGGAACTCGAAATGGGGCACACAGGCAACAGCGTTAACATCGTGTTTAGTCGGCTTTACCGAGAGGACCTTAGTGACTGTGAAAACCCTAGCCACAGGCGTGGCGGCGGTGGCGGCCATCGGTGCTGCGGCCGCCGGTGTGACGTGCATTGCATCCGTTACCGCTGTGTCGCCCCGCGTTCAGCCGGTCGTCTACGGCGCGCCGTTGCCGTTGGACCCGCCGGCACCGGTGGGAGTGGACCTACCCACTGCCTATCAGCTCACCACCGTTCTGAATACGTTGCAGGACCCGAGCGTGTCGTTCGCCAATAAGGGCGACCTGATCGAGGGCGGCATCCCGGTTCCGGTCACCCTGGCCGACCACGAACTGCAGAAGGCCGCTGCCAAGGGCAGCCTGCCGCTGACGTTCGACATCAGCAACATCGCCCCTGCCGGTCCCGGTGCCGCCACGGCCACCATCACGGCGACGGGCCCGCATCTCGCCCCAACACCCGAGTACCTGAGGTTCGTCGATCAAGGCGGCTGGAAGCTGTCGCACGACTCGGCGATGACGCTGATCCAGTCTGTGCGTTCGTCGCACTGACGGCCGCTGAATGCCCCAACGCCTTACCGCGGTCTTGAGCACCGCCGCGATTGCGGCGGTGCTCGGGCTTCCGGGGTGTTCCAGCGATGAGGACGGTGCTTCGCCGGAGACCTCCGCGCCGTCGACGTCCACATCGTTGAATTCGACGGCGGCCCCACAGGCCGCTCCGTTGCCGCCGCCCGATGCGTTGGCGGGCGTGCTGTATCGGCTGGCTGACGCGGCGGTGCCCGGCCCGCAGAAGCTGAACCTGGTCGAAGGCGCCACGCCGGAAAACGCCGGTGTCTTCGACCAGTTCTCCAACGCCCTGCTGAACGGTGGGTTCACGCCGGTGAAGTTCGACATACGCGATATCGGATGGTCTGACCGGGATCCGGCCGACGTGATGGCCAACGTCGACGTCAGCTCATCGAATCCGAAGGGTCCCCGATTCTCTTTTCCCATGGAGTTCAAGCAGTTTCAGGGCGGCTGGCAGCTGTCGGCGCGGACCGCCGATGTCCTGCTCGCGTTCCGGACCGAGTCCGCGCCGCCCCCGGCGGCGCCCGGTCACTGAGTCCCGATGTGGGTCGGCTGGTTGGAATTCGACCTGTTGCTCGGTGATGTGCGCTCGCTCAAGCAGAAGCGATCGGTGGTGCGGCCGGTGGTCGCGGAACTGCACCGCAAGTTCGGCGTATCGGCCGCGGAGACGGGATCCCACGAACTGCATCGACGGGCCGGGATCGGCGTGGCGATGGCATCGGCCGATCGCAGCCATGCCGTCGATGTACTGGACGCCGCCGAACGGCTAGTGGCGGCGCATCCGGAGTTCGAGTTGCTGTCGGTGCGCCGGGATCTGCGGCGCAGCGACGACTGATCAGGGCTCGCTGGGGCGTTGCTTTCTGTGCAGCGGCGTCGGGGGAACCGTACCCGGGGCCAGCTTGCGCGCGAACACCAAAAACGCTGTGTGCCCGCGCATGTTGTGCTGGGGCCGCACGGCCAGCCCGACGACGTTCCAGCCGCGCTGCATCGTCTCCCAGGCCCGTGGCTCCGTCCAGCACTGCTGCTCGCGCAGCGCCTCCACCGCCTTCGACAACTGAGTCACGGTTGCCACGTAGACCATCAGTACGCCGCCGGCGACCAGCGCCCGCGACACCCGGTCGAGCACTTCCCAGGGCGCGAGCATGTCCAGCACGACCCGGTCGATCGAGCCGTCGGGCAGATCGGCGTCGACAACGTCGCCGATCACCAGCCGCCAGTTGTCGGGGACGCAGCCGAAGAAGGTCTCCACGTTTCGGCGGGCGTGTTCGGCGTGGTCGGCGCGCACGTCGTAGGAGATCACCTGTCCGTCCGGTCCGACGGCGCGCAGCAGCGAACAGGTCAGTGCTCCGGATCCGGCGCCTGCCTCCAATACCCGTGCGCCCGGGAAGATGTCGCCTTCGTGCACGATCTGCGCGGCGTCCTTCGGGTAAACCACCTGGGCGCCGCGCGGCATCGACAGCACGTAGTCCACCAGCAGCGGACGCAACACCAGGAACTGGTCACCGCTAGCGGACTTGACCACGCTGCCTTCCGGCAGCCCGATGACCGCGTCGTGGGCGATCGCGCCGCGGTGGGTGTGAAATTCGCCGCCGGGACTGAGCAGCATCGTGTAGTGCCGACCTTTGGCGTCGGTGAGCTGAACGCGATCACCGATGACGAACGGGCCGGTTGCGGACACAGCCCTCAAGCCTGCCAGCAGACGCGCCGCCAAACGTGCGCGGGGTTGTCCGACCCGGCCCCTAGGCTGCGGATATGAGCTGCGTCGGCGACGAGGAGGAGCGGCGCATGAGCGACGAACCAGGCAAGCCAGCCAGGTCGCGTCCGGCGTCGAGACCAGCCCTGTCACCGTCGCGGGCGGCCGATTTCAAGCAGTGCCCCCTGCTCTACCGGTTCCGCGCGATCGACCGGCTGCCCGAGCCGCCATCCACCGCTCAGGTGCGCGGATCGGTGGTGCACGCCGCACTGGAGCAGCTCTACGGTCTCCCCGCCGCGCAGCGCGGCCCGCAGACCGTCGACGCGCTGGTCGGTCCGGCGTGGGAGCAGGTGATCGCCGCCGAACCCGAGCTGGCCGACCAGTTGGACGCCGAGCAACAGACCCAGCTGCTCGACGAGGCCCGCAAGCTGCTGTCCGGCTACTACAGCCTGGAAGACCCGACCCGCTTCGATCCGCAGAGCTGCGAGCAGCGCATCGAGGTCGAACTGGCGGACGGCACCCTGCTGCGCGGGATCATCGACCGGATCGATGTCGCGCCCACCGGCGAATTGCGGGTGGTGGACTACAAAACCGGCAAGGCCCCACCGGAAGCCCGGGCGCTGGCCGAGTTCAAAGCAATGTTCCAGATGAAGTTCTATGCTGTCGCGTTACTGCGCTCGCGGGGCGTGCTGCCGACACGGCTGCGGCTCATCTATCTCTCGGATGGCCAGCTACTGGACTACTCCCCCGACGAAGCCGAGCTGCTGCGCTTCGAGAAGACGCTGATGGCGATTTGGCACGCCATTCAATCCGCAGGTGCCACAGGCGATTTCAGGCCACGGCCGTCGCGGCTGTGCGACTGGTGCGCGCACCACGAGCACTGTCCGGTCTTCGGCGGCACGCCGCCGCCGTACCCGGGCTGGCCGGCGGCTCCCGACGAAGGCAACGCAGACACCGTCCTGCAGCACACGGCCGAGCCGGCTGCTTGATCGCCGGCTACTGCAGCGGCGACATCTCCTGCAGCATGGTCGGTATCAGCTCGCAGACCGTGGGGTGAATATGCATGGTGCGGGCCAGTGTTTGGTAGGGCGCCTTGGCTGACATCACGTCCAGGATGGCGTGGATGGCCTCGTCGCCTCCGACGCCGAGGATGGCGGCCCCGAGGATCTGATGCGTCTCGGCGTCGACAACGACCTTCATAAAGCCTTGCGTCTCACCCTTTTCCACTGCCCGCCCGACTCTGGTCATCGGTCGCTGACCGACCAGCGCGGGGCGGCCGGACGTCCGAACCTGCTCGACGGTCATGCCGGCGCGTCCCAGTGGCGGGTCGATGTAGAGCGCGTACGCGGTAATCCGGTCGCTCACCCGCCGCGGGTCATCGTCGAGCAGGTTGCCGGCCACGATCTCGAAATCGTTGTAGGAGGTGTGGGTGAAAGCGCCTTTGCCGTTGCAGTCGCCCATCGCCCAAATGTGGTCGACGCTGGTTTTCAGTTGGTCGTCAACGGCGACGTATCCGCGGGCATCGGTGTGCACGCCGGCTTGCTCGAGCCCGAGGTCATCGGTATTCGGGCGGCGCCCGACCGCCATCAACAGGTGGCTGCCCGCTATCGGTGCCGCACCCGCCTGCGGCGTCAGTTCGAATCCGTTGTTGTCTTGCTTAGATATCCGAATATCAGTGGCGTCGACGACGACGTCGATGCCTTCATTCTCCAGGATCGCCTTGATTGCCACCGAGACGTCCTCGTCTTCGCGCGATGTCAGTCGCGGGCCCTTTTCGACCACCGTCACCTTGGCGCCGAAACGCCGGTACATCTGGGCGAATTCCAGGGCGATGTAACTGCCGCCGACGATGACGAGATGCTCGGGCAGCGTGTCGAGTTCGAGGATCGACACGTTGGTGAGAAAGTCGATCTCGGCCAGCCCGGGGATGTCGGGCACCACCGCGCGTCCGCCGACGTTGAGGAAGATGCGCTCGGCACTCAACGTCTCATCCCCCACCCGCATCGTGTGCGGGTCCTCGAAGCTGGCATGACCGCGAATAACCGTGCAGCCGTCCATGCCGTCAAGCCAGTCTTCGACGCCTTTGCGGTCGCCCAGCATGATGGCGTCCTTGCGCGCCTTGACCTTTCGCATGTCCACGCTGACCGCGCCGGCGTCGACGCCGAAGTCGGCGCCCCGCCGGGCCATATGTGCGGCCTGCGCACTGGCCACCAATGTCTTGGTCGGGATGCAGCCGGTGTTGACGCAGGTACCACCGATCAGCTTGCGCTCCACCATCGCAACGGTGTGGCCGGCCGCGGTCAGCCGTCCTACCAGCGGGGGCCCGGCCTGGCCGGCGCCGACTACGATCGCGTCGAAACGCCGCGTCACAGAGCAGCTGTGATTGCGGCGATCGCGAATCCACCGCCGATGGCGACGGCGTCTTCGAACAGAGCGACCGGCAGGTCACGGCCAACCTTGCCGGCCAGACGCCCGCGCGCCTGGTAGCCGACGAGGGTGCCCAGCACCGCGCCGACAACGCCGGCGCCGAGCGCGCTCCAGGTTACGGCCCACGAGGTGCCGATGACCGCTCCCGCGAACCCGCCGCCGACGATCCGGCCAATGAACGCCGGCGGCGCCGTGCGCGGCGGCGTTTTGGGTTGTTTGTCGACAAAGAGTTCCCCGAGCGCAAGCACGGTGAAGATACCGACGGTTATCCAATTGCCGACCCAGGATGCCCAGGTTCCATTCAGGTTGATCCAGTGCAGCGCGGCGGCCCAGGAGATGACCGCCGGGGCCGTCATGGACCGCAGCCCGGCGATCACACCAATTCCCAGGGCTAGCAGCAGAACATAGAAATGCGTCATGTGCGACATCGCGACCCCTCCCAAGGGCTCGACAAACGAACGCGGCTCTAGCGGGACGCTAACACAGCGGCGGCTGTACCACCGAGACATACATGATCAGAACCGGAAGAACCGGACGCCTGAAGCCAGGATCGCTTTCGCGCCAATCGCCGCCAAATCGTCCATGATCTCGTTGACACCGCGGCGTGGCACCAGCGCCCGCACGGCGACCCAATCGGGGTCGGCCAGTGGAGCGATCGTGGGCGATTCCAATCCGGGCGTGATCGACACCGCGTCGTCGAGAACCGAACGCGGGCAGTCGTAATCAAGCATGAGGTACTGCTGGCCGAACACCACGCCCTGCACCCGGGCCACCAATTGATCGCGCGCGGCGACGTCCGGTCGTTCGGCGGCGTGCGGATCGATCTGTTCGATCAGGACCGCCTCTGAATCGCACAGAGTTTCGCCGAACGCCACCAGGTTATGCAGGTTCAGGGTCCGGCCCGAACCCACCACGTCGGCGATGGCGTCGGCGACGCCGAGCTGTATCGAGATCTCGACCGCACCGTCGAGGCGGATCACGGTCGCGTCAATGCCGCGGGCCGCCAAGTCTTCTCGTACCAAGTTGGGATAGGCGGTGGCGATGCGGCGGCCGGCCAGGTCGTCGACTTTCCAGTCCCGCCCGGCCGGGGCCGCGTAGCGGAAACTGGACGATCCGAAGCCCAGCGCCAGCCGCTCATGCACCGGCGCGCGGGACTCCCGCGCCAAATCCCGTCCGGTGATGCCGAAGTCGAGCTCACCCGACCCGACATAGATCGCGATGTCTTTAGGCCGCAGGAAGAAGAACTCGACGTTGTTGTGTGGGTCGATGACGGTCAAGTCTTTGGGGTCTGTGCGACGCCGGTAACCGGCCTCGGACAGGATGTCGATCGCCGATTCGCTCAGCGCGCCCTTGTTGGGGACCGCCACGCGCAGTCGCGTGGACCCGTTGCGGTGGTGTGGTGCCATCAGAGTTTCCGATACACGTCGTCGAGTGTCAGCCCGCGGGCGATCATCATCACCTGAGCCCAGTACAGCAACTGGCTGAGTTCCTCGGCCAGTGCCTCGTCGGATTCGTGTTCGGCCGCCAACCACACCTCGCCGGCCTCCTCGAGGATCTTCTTGCCCACCGCGTGCACTCCGCCGTCCAGCGCGGCGACAGTGCCACTGCCGGGCGGACGGGTGCGGGCACGTTCGCCGAGTTCGGCAAACAGATCCTCGAAGGTCTTCACGGCCAGCGATTGTTTCACGGGCGGCTAAGCAAAGTCACGGCGGTTTCAGGTCGCCACCGGTGGACCGGCAGCCGGAGACACCTCGTCGGGCATGTCTTCCAGCGACACCCCGTTGGTTTCGCGGACCCATCGCCAGACGAAAACAAGCGACAGCACCGCGCACAGCGCGTAGAAGCCGTAGGCCACACCGAGCACGTGGCGCAGGGCCGGGAACGTCACCGCAATAGTCCAGTTGGCCGTCCACTGCACGCCTGAGGCAAGGCCCAGCGCCGCCGACCGGATGCGGTTGGGGAACATCTCGCCCAGCAGCACCCACAGCACCGGTCCCCAGGACACGGCGAACGCGACCACGAACAAGTCGGCAGCCACCAGCGCGATCACGCCGGCGGCTCCGTCCAATTGCGGCTGACCGTTGACGGTGGATGCTCCGGCGAACACCACCGTCATCGTCACCAGCATTACTGACATGCCGGCCGATCCGCGCCAGCAGCAGCGGCCTGCGCCCGACCCGGTCGATCAGCGCGATCGCCACCAAGGTGATGAGCACGTTGACCCCGGTGGTCACCAGCGCAATGGTGAACGACGACTTCTCGCCGAAGCCCACTGCCTCCCAGAGCAAATCGGAGTAGGAGAAGATCACGTTGATGCCGACGAACTGCTGAAAGACGGCCAGCCCCAGACCGACCCAGACGATGCCGTACAGCCCGCCGGTCGGCTTACGCAGATCGCGCCACGACTGCGGCTCTTCCTGCTCCAAGGTCTCGGCGATCCGACTGATCGTCACCTCCACGTCGCGCGGGCCCAGCAGTTTCCCCAGCACTTGGCGGGCTTGTGAAATCTCTTGTCTGCCAACCAGGTAGCGCGGCGATTCGGCGATCGTGAAAAGCAGTGCGAAGTACAGCAGCGCCAGAATCAACTCGCCGAGATAAGTCCAACGCCAGGCCGCCAGTCCCAGCCAGAGCGGCTTGCTCGCACCGCCCGCGAGGTGGAACGGCACCCACGTCAACGCCATCGCCCCGAAAAGCCCGATGACGATCGCAAGCTGCTGCAGTGAGCCAAGCCGGCCACGGAAGCGCGGCGGTGAGATTTCAGCGATGTAGGCCGGAGCCGCAACCGATGAGAAGCCGATCCCGATACCGCCGATGAAGTGAAAGACGATGAACATCCAAATGCTGGTTGCCAAACCAGCGCCGAGACCGCACACGAAGAACGATGTCGCCGAGAGCTTCATCATCGACAGGCGGCCCAACCGGTCGCCGATCCGGCCCGCCGACACCGCCCCGACCGCCGCACCCAGGACCACAGATGCCGCAGCGAAACCCAACAGCGCGTTGCCGATGTGAAAGTTGGCCTGCAGCGCCCTGACTGCGCGGTTGGTCACCGAGATGTCGTAACCGAAGCACAGCCCCCCGATCGCGGCCACCGTCGCGAAGCGAGTGGCGGACAAGAAAGCGGCACGGGCGGCTTGGTGGTCGGCGGGCAGGTCCTCGTGATGCGCCGACGGCGCCTGGCCGCGGGCGTCGTCACCACTCATGACGTTCCTCCATCCGTAAGCGGTCTTGACGACATCCAGCGGTCTCGGCGGACTTGGCACCGGTGTTGGAGGGCTCAGTCCTCAGGGTTGTAGCCGAGGTTGGGGCCGAGCCAGCGCTCGGCTTCCTGCAGCGTCCAGCCTTTGCGCTTCGCGTAGTCGGCGACCTGGTCCTGGGCCAGCCGGCCGACCACGAAGTACTGCGACTGCGGGTGCGAGAAATACCAGCCGCTGACGGCGGCACCGGGCCACATCGCCATCGACTCGGTCAGCTCGATACCGGTCCGCTCCCGGACGTCCATCAACTGCCAGAGCGTCACCTTCTCGGTGTGCTCCGGGCAGGCCGGGTAGCCGGGGGCAGGGCGGATTCCGACGTACTTCTCACCGATGAGCGCCTCGTTGTCCAGCTGCTCGTCAGGCTGGAATCCCCAGAACTCCTTGCGGACCCGTTGGTGCATCCGTTCGGCGAAAGCCTCCGCCAGCCGGTCGGCGATCGACTCCAGCAGGATCGCGCTGTAGTCGTCGTTGGCCGCCTTGTACTCCGCGATCTTGCCTTGGCTGCCGAGTCCGGTGGTGACGGCGAAGGCGCCGACGTAGTCGGCCAGACCGGTGTCCTTGGGCGCGATGTAGTCGCCCAGCGACCGGTTCGGGATGCCGTCCCGGTGCTCGCCCTGCTGGCGCAGGTTGTGCAACGTGGTGCATCACCTCGGTGCGGGTCTCGTCGGTGTAGACCTCGATGTCGTCGCCGACCGCGTTCGCCGGGAAGAACCCGATCACCCCGTTGGCGGTCAGCCACTTCTCCTTGATCAGCGTGTCGAGCATCTCCTGGGCGTCGTCGTACAGCTTGCGGGCGGTCTCTCCCGAGACCGGGTTGTTGAGGATGTCGGGGAACCTGCCCTTCATCTCCCAGGCGTTGAAGAACGGCTGCCAGTCGATGTACTCGCGCAGTTCGGCGATGTCGTAATCGCGGAACTCCCGTACGCCGAGGCCCTGGGTGGGCACCGGCGGCGTGTAGCCGTCCCACTCGATCGGCGTCCGGTTCGCGCGGGCCTTCTCCAGCGTCGAGCATCGGCCGCTCGCCCTTCTGAGCGTGCCGTTCGCGCAGGCGCTGCGTAGTCGGTCTCGGTCGCCTCCAGCAGGGCCGGACGCTGCTTGTCGTCGAGGAGCGCAGCAGCGACCGGCACCGAGCGGGACGCGTCCTTGACCCAGACCACCGGACCGGTACGACGTGGCGCCACCTTCACGGCAGTGTGGGCGCGCGATGTGGTCGCGCCACCGATCAGCAGCGGGATCTGAAGCCCCTCGCGTTCCATCTCGACGGCGAAGTTGACCATCTCGTCCAGGGACGGGGTGATCAGCCCGGACAGCCCGATGATGTCGGCGTCGTGTTCCTTCGCCGCGTCCAGGATCTTGCTCGCGGGCACCATCACACCGAGGTCGATCACTTCGTAGTTGTTGCACTGCAGCACGACCCCGACGATGTTCTTGCCGATGTCGTGGACGTCGCCCTTGACCGTCGCCATCACGATCGTGCCGTTGGTGTCCTTATTCGCGGCGGCACCGGATTCTTCCTTCTCCGCCTCGATGTACGGCAGCAGGTACGCCACGGCCTTCTTCATCACCCGGGCCGACTTCACCACCTGGGGCAGGAACATCTTGCCTGCGCCGAAGAGGTCACCGACGACGTTCATGCCGTCCATCAGCGGGCCCTCGATCACCTCGATCGGCCGACCACCTGCGGCGGCGATCTCGGCCCGCAATTCCTCGGTATCGGTGTCGACGTGGGCGTCGATGCCCTTGACCAGGGCGTGCGTGATCCGCTCGCGGACCGGGAGGCTGCGCCACTCGGCTGCCACCGGGTCCTCGGCCTTGTCCGAGCTGTTGAACCGTTCAGCGATCTCCAGCAGCCTTTCGGCCGCATCCTCGCGACGGTTCAGGACGACGTCCTCGATTCGCTCCCGCAGCTCGGGGTCGATCGAGTCGTAGGGCACCAGCGCGCCGGCGTTGACGATGCCCATGTCCAGACCGGCCTTGATGGCGTGGAACAGGAACACCGCGTGGATCGCCTCGCGGACGGGGTTGTTGCCCCGGAACGAGAACGACACGTTCGAGATGCCGCCGGAGATGTGCACCCCTGGAAGGTTCTCCTTGATCCAGGTGCAGGCCTCGATGAAGTCGATCCCGTAGGTCGCGTGCTCCTCGATACCGGTCGCCAGCGCGAAGCAGTTCGGGTCGAAGATGATGTCCTCGGCCGGGAAGCCGACCTCTTCGGTCAGGATCCGGTAGGCGCGCCCGCAGATCTCCTTGCGGCGCTCCAGGTTGTCGGCCTGACCCTGCTCGTCGAAGGCCATCACGACGACGGCGGCGCCGTACTTGCGGCACAGCCGTGCCTCGCGGATGAACTTCTCCTCGCCCTCCTTCATGGAGATCGAGTTGACGATCGGCTTGCCCTGCACGTTCTTCAGGCCCGCCTCGATGACCTCCCACTTGGAGGAGTCGATCATGACCGGGACGCGGCTGATGTCCGGCTCGGCCGCGATCAGCTTGGTGAACCGGTCCATCGCGGCAATGCCGTCGATCATGCCCTCGTCCATGTTGATGTCGATGACCTGCGCACCGACCTCGACCTGCTGCAGGGCGACCGACAGCGCGGTGTCGTAGTCCTCGGCCTTGATCAGGTTGCGGAACCGGGCGGAGCCGGTGATGTTGGTGCGCTCACCGATGTTCACGAACAGGGAATCGTCGGTGATGTTGAGCGGCTCCAGGCCCGAGAGCCGGGTGGCCACCGCGATCTCCGGCAGCTCGCGCTGCGGCTTGCCCTCGACGACCTTGGCGATCTCGGCGATGTGCGCCGGCGTCGTTCCGCAGCAACCACCGACCAGGTTGACCAGGCCGGCCTCGGCGAACTCGGCGATGTAGGAGGCCTGACGCTCCGGGGACTCGTCGTACTCGCCAAAGGCGTTGGGCAGGCCGGCATTCGGGTAGCAGGAGACGTAGGTGTCCGCGATCCGCGCCATCTCGGCGATGTAGGGCCTCATCTCCGGTGCGCCCAGGGCGCAGTTGAGGCCGACCGCGATCGGCTTCGCGTGCCTGATCGCGTTCCAGAATGCTTCGGTGACCTGACCGGACAACGTCCGGCCGGAAGCATCGGTGATGGTGCCCGAGATGATCACCGGCCAGCGGCGTCCGCGCTCCTCGAACAGCGTCTCGACGGCGAACACCGCCGCCTTGGAGTTCAGCGAGTCGAAGATCGTCTCGATGATGAGGAGGTCGGCACCACCGTCGACCAGGCCGTTGGCAGCGTCGAGGTAGGCGGCTACCAGCTGGTCGTAGGAGACGTTGCGGGCTCCGGGGTCGTTGACGTCCGGCGAGATCGACGCGGTCCGCGTCGTCGGCCCGAGGGCGCCTGCGACGTATCGGGGCTTCTCCGGGGTGCTGTACTCGTCGCAGGCTTTGCGGGCCAGGGCAGCGCCGGCGTAGTTCAGCTCGTAGGCCAGCTCCTCCATGCCGTAGTCGGACAGCGAGACCGCGTTCGCGTTGAACGTGTTGGTCTCCAGGATGTCGGCGCCCGCCTCGAGGTATTCGCGGTGGATACCCTCGATGATCTGCGGCTGCGTCAGGGTGAGCAGGTCGTTGTTGCCCTGAAGGGCGGTCGGCCACTCGGTGAACCGGTCGCCGCGGTAGCCGGCCTCGTCCGGCCGGTCCCGCTGGATCGCCGTGCCCATCGCGCCGTCGATCACCATGATCCGCTGACGCAGAGCTGCCGTCAGTTCGTCGGTGCAGTCGGGGCGGATGTTCGGCTTCAAGGCGTTCACGTACGTTCCTTCCTTAGCGGAAGGCGTCCTTAACTCTGCCGAGCGTGGCGGATACCGGCAGGGACCGGAGAACCGTTGCAACGCCTCTCGACCAGAAAAGTCTACGTCGTCACCCGACGTCTGGACGCCCAGCTAGACCCGACCCGCTTGGCGATCGCGTTGCCCTTGAGCGCCATCTCGCGGATCTTGTCGGCAATATCGCAGTCAGACAAGCATAGCCGGTCTATGGAAAGTCAGGCCGTGCTCTGCGCGCCACGCCCTAGGTCAGGCTCTACGCTGAATGTCGTGACCTCGCCGGACGTCAGCGCCTCCCTTCCCGAGCTGCATAACACGATTGTCGTGGCCGCGTTCGAGGGCTGGAACGACGCCGGTGATGCCGCCAGCGACGCGCTGGAACACCTGGACGCCATCTGGGAGGCCGATCCGATCGTCGAGATCGACGACGAGGCCTACTACGACTACCAGGTGAACCGTCCAGTGATCCGCCAGGTCGACGGCGTCACCCGCGAATTGGTGTGGCCGTCCATGCGGATCTCACATTGCCGGCCGCCGGGCGCCGACCGCGACATCGTGTTGATGCACGGCGTGGAGCCCAACATGCGGTGGCGCACGTTCTGCGCCGAGCTGCTGGCCGTCGCCGACAAGCTCAACGTCGACACCGTGGTGATCCTCGGCGCGCTGCTGGCCGACACTCCGCACACCCGGCCGGTGCCGGTGTCCGGCGCGGCCTACTCCCCCGAGTCGGCGGAACGCTTCGGTCTGCAGGAAACCCGCTACGAGGGCCCGACCGGCATCGCCGGGGTGTTCCAGGACGCTTGCGTCGCCGCGGGGATACCGGCGGTGACGTTCTGGGCGGCCGTCCCGCACTACGTGTCGCAGCCGCCCAACCCGAAAGCGACCGTCGCGCTGCTGCGCCGCGTCGAGGATGTGCTCGACATCGAGGTGCCGCTGGCTGATCTGCCGGCCCAGGCCGAGGAGTGGGAGCAGGCCGTCACCGAGATGACGGCCGACGACGACGAAATCGCCGAGTACGTGCAGTCACTGGAGCAGCGGGGTGACGCCGAGGTCGACATGACCGAGGCGCTCGGCAAGATCGACGGCGACGCACTGGCCGCCGAATTCGAGCGCTACCTGCGCCGCCGCCGGCCCGGATTCGGGCGTTAGCGCGGTCGCATCGCGGTCGCCAGCTCGGTTGCCGCCCCTGGTCACGCGCGCCCTACCTGGTCGCGCCCGCAGGGATCCCGCGGCAGCGCAATGTAGTTCAGGTCTGTGGGACGGGCAGGTTGGGGCAGAGGGTGATGTAGCCGATGGTGGGTGAAATTTAGTCGCGCCATTCATGGTGGCCGAGCAATACAGGCGCAAACACTTGTTCCCGGTCCCGCCGGCGCGGCGGATTCCATTGGGCTGGTCGGTGATGTCGAGCACGAGTCGTTTACCGTGCCAGATGGCGCGCTGCGCGGGGCAGAAGCCGGAGTTACCAAGTGCCGCAACCCACTTCAGCATGCCGGAAACAGGGGTCTGCCACGCCAACCCGTAATGTCGGAACAACGCTCAGGCCGAATCATTCTGGGCCACAATAAAGTCCAGTTCTACGACAGATATCTATGGCACATCAAGGCCACTGCCAAGATCGCTGCCGGCGACTGGATCGAACGAGTCTGCAACCGACGCAGCTGCCATTCGGCGCTCGCTACGATTAGTCCGGTCCACTTCGAAGACCGACTCACTCAGACCGCACAAGCCGCCCGACCCTGTGCAGACCAACCGGGTTCAAGCCCTGCGTGAGGACGCCGCGATGACCCGAACGCGGCTTGATGCGCACCGGCCCGCCACCGAAGTTCCACGAAACAGGGAAAATCGTGGTTCCGAACAATTATGGTCAACCGCATCCGGAGCGGTCCGCTCGGCGCGAAGAAGGTGGGCTTTCGATGTTTGGCTCCCAGGTCAGATCCGTGTTCGTGCTGTTGTCGGTGTGGGGCCTTGCAATGCTCGGGACCGCGCCGAGTTTCGCCGACGATGGTCCCGGCCGGCCGCCGGCCACCACCCCGGTGCAGAAGGCCGAGAATCTGATCCGCCCGGCGGTGGTCTACATCGAAGGAGACCTCAGCGCGTACGTCGGGGACAGCAATGGGTTTTTCAACGACATCGACCAACCGGTCAAGTTGACCTACTCGTGCACGGGCTTCGTGGTCAACCCGTCGGGTTATGTGGCCACCGCCGGACACTGTGCCGACCTCGGCCCCGAGGGAGCCCGACGCGACATCGTCGAGTCGGTTGTGCAGGACATTGCCCAGAAAGACCCGACGATCAACGTCGAACACGCCATGAACGTCGCGATGGCGAATTGGAAGGTGGAGGGGCAGAACGCCGGGTCCCCGATTGACCAGACCATCCGCGTTGCCCGCGAGGGCGGACCCGGGCAAAAGGCGCAAGTCCTTCCCGCCAGGGTCGTCGAGGCTCGTCCGGTGTCTCAGGGCGATGTCGCGCTCCTGAAGGTCGAGGCCGCTGACATGCCCTCGAGCGAACTCGCCGGGAGCGGCGACGTGCAGGTCGGTCAACAGGTAGTGTCGGTCGGCTACCCCGCCAGCACGGAGAAGATCACCGACTTCTCGTTGGAACCGGACTACAAAGACGGCACCATCAGCGCCAAGAAAACCGACGCAACGGTGCCGGTCTATGAGACCAATGCCGCGTTGTCACCTGGCATGAGCGGCGGCCCCACGGTGGGACTCGACGGACGGACCCTCGGAATCAATAGCCGCCTACCCGCCGGGGAAACGCAGGCCTTCAACTTCATCGCCCCGGCAACGGGGCTCGCCGAGTTGCTCAACCGCAACGGGATCAAGGCCGAACTGGGACCCCTCGATGTCCAATACCGCAGCGGCCTCGACGACTACTATGCCGGCCACTACACCTCGGCAATCTCGACCTTCGACAAGATTCTCGCCCTCTCCCCGACCTACCAACAGGCCGCCGAATTCAAGGCCAACGCGACCAAGGCCCGCGCGCAATTCGGCGACGTCTCGACCTCGTCGGGATCGCACATGCTGTGGTACGTCCTCGGCGCTGGTGTCCTCCTACTGGCGCGGGCGCTGCGGTCGCCGCGATACTGCTCCTACGCCGCCGTCGCGGCCCCGCCAGCGCCGGACCCGGCGGTGCACCACCATTTCCCAACTACCCGAGCCAGGGTTCCCCACCCGCGTGGAGCCCGACGGTCTACCAGCCGGCAGGGACACCCGCCCCCCCGAATAGTCCCCCGTCGGCGCCGCCAGGAACCCCGCAGGCCGTCCCGACACAGCCCGACGCCGCGGATCAGCCGCGCCCAACCGCGCCCGTGGCCGACCCCGCCGACAGTGCCGGCGGCGACGCATCGATGCTCAGCGCGGAGAAGGCGCCCAACTCCGGCACCGGGGTCTCCCGCTACTGCTCCAACTGCGGATCGCAGCACCGCGACACCGAGCGGTTCTGCCCGCAATGCGGGCACGCCATCACCTGACGGAGCGGTCTACGGCATACGGGCGACCCCGAGGGTGCGACGCGATTCCCATCGCGGTGAAAGCGTTGTCGACGCAGCAGCTTTCCGGGGCAGTCGCCGACGAACGTTAGCGAGCACAGAGAGTTCAAGCAAGTCCTGAGACCCACGGGACACTGGACCTTGGGGTGGGGGTCGGAGCCTCACCGCGGGCCCTTGTTTTGGGACCATTTTGGGACCACACGGTATTTCGACGGTGAACGATCTGTGCGTCTAAGCGTCTATGCGTCTGTGAACGTCTTGCACGGCCGAGAACTGCCGCCTGACACCGCGAAATTGGGAGACCGCATTACCGCCATTTTCTCGGTCGCGGCAAAGATCACAAAACGCGTAGCCGGTTGGGGCAGATTAGCGACTTGTCGAAAACCCGAGATGTCTCTTACCCCTTCTCCAACTCCTGGTTGTAGGTGCTGGTCGAGCGCCCGAGCGCGACGACCTCGGCGTCCATCCGGGTGACCTGGTCGCCGGCGGTCTTGAGGATCGGGCCCTCGCCGAACCGGGTCGACAGGAACGGCTTCAGCCAGCGGAACACTGCTACCCAACCCGGGCAGTAGACCCGGTTCCTGCGGTGCTCGATGCCGTCGACGAATGCCGCGGCGCACTTGTCCACCGACGTGGTCTTGTTCAACGGCCACGGGAATTTCGCCAACTGCTCGCGGAACACGGGCAGGTCTTTCTGGGTGTCGCGAACCAGTGCGGTGTCGATCCAGGACATGTGCGCCGAGCCGACGCTCACGCCGAGGTGAGCGACCTCAAGCCGCAACGCGTGGGCGAGATGCTCGTTGCCGGCCTTGGACATGTCGTAGGGCGCCATTCCCGGCGCCGCCGTGAACGCGGCCAGCGACGAGACGACCAGGACGTAGCCGCGGCGTTCGATGATCGACGGCAGTGCGGCCCGCACGGTGTGGAAGACGCCGAGCAGGTTCACGTCCAGCACCCGTTTGACCGCCTCGGGATCGACGTGCAGCACCGTGCCGTAGCTGGCGATGCCGGCGTTGGCGACGACGGTGTCGATACCGCCGAACCTCTCGACGGCCTGTGCGGCCGCGGCCTGCATGGCGGCGAGATCGCGGACGTCGGCAACCACGGTCAGAACGTGTTCGTCGCCGCCCAATTCGGCGGACCTTTCGGCCAGCGCGGCCTCGTCCAGGTCGGTCAGCACCAGCTTCGCGCCCTTGGCGTGCAACCGGCGGGCCACCTCGGCTCCGATGCCATGGCCGCCACCGGTGATGAATACGACTTGCGAGTTAAGTGACGTCATGGCGGCAACCTACCTCTTAGCGCCGGGGTAACGACAGGTCCACTCCCAGCAGCGCATCCACGGCGGCGGCAACCGCGCGCGGCGCCGCAGCGTCGTGGCCACCGTATTCCAGCGCATCGGTGGTCCAACCATCCAGTGCGGCAAGCGCTTTAGGCGTATCGAGGTCGTCGGCGAGATACTGGCGCAGCCGGGCGATCAGGTCGGCTGCGTCCGGCCCGGCCGGCAATGCGGTGGCGGTTCGCCACCGCTGCAGCCGCGTGTTGGCGTCCTCCAGCACCTGCGGCCCCCAGTCGCGGTCGGCGCGATAGTGTCCGGCCAGCAGGCCCAATCGGATGGCGGCGGGATCCACACCCTCGGCACGCAGACCCGACACCAGCACCAGGTTGCCGCGGCTCTTGGACATCTTGTGGCCGTCCCAGCCGATCATCCCGGTATGCACGTAGTGCCCCGCGAAACGCCTTTCGCCGCTAACGGATTCGGCGTGCGCGGCAGTGAATTCGTGGTGCGGGAAGATCAGATCGCTGCCGCCGCCCTGGATGTCCAGGCCGCTGCCGATACGACTGAGCGCGATCGCCGCGCACTCGACGTGCCAACCCGGCCGGCCGGGCCCGAACGGCGACGGCCAACTCGGCTCCCCCGGCCGCTCGGCGCGCCACAGCAACGCGTCGAGTTGATCGGACTTGCCGGACCGGTCCGGGTCGCCGCCGCGTTCGGCGAACAGCGTCAGCATGGTGTCGCGGTCATAGCCGGACTCGTAGCCGAACTGCAGCGTGGCGTCGGCGCGGTAGTACACGTCGGGGAATTCGGCATCGTCGACGACGTACGCGGCCCCGGAGGCCAGCATCTTCTCGACGAGCTCGACGACCTCGGCCACCGCGTCGGTTGCCGCCACGTATTCGCGTGGCGGCAACACCCGCAGTGCGGTCATGTCGTCGCGGTACAGCGCGACCTCGCGAGCCGCGAGATCGCGCCAGTCGATGCCGTCGCGATCGGCCCGCTCGAACAGTGGATCGTCGACGTCGGTCACGTTCTGCACGTAGTGCACGTCGTGGCCGAGGTCCAGCCACAGCCGGTGGATCAGATCGAACGCCAGATAGGTCGCGGCGTGGCCGAGATGGGTGGCGTCGTAGGGCGTGATCCCGCAGACGTACATGGTGGCCGCCGGCCCGGCCGCAACCGGTCGCACCTGGCGGTCGGAGGTGTCGAACAGCCGCAGCTCCGGGCCGCGTCCCGGCAACGCCGGTATCGGTGCGGCGGACCAGGATTGCATACCGTCGACTGTAAAGCGTCAGCTAGCTCGCCAACCGGATGGCACCCAGCAACAGGTCCGCCAGTTCGGCACGACACATCAGGAAGTCGGGCAGATACGGGTCGGGACGGTTGTAGATCATCTCCGAGCCGTCCAGCCGCGAGGCGTGCATGCCCGCAGCCAGGATCACGCCCGCCGGAGCGGCCGAGTCCCACTCCCACTGGCCACCGGCATGGATGTAGGCGTCGGCGTCGCCGCGCACCACCGACATGGCTTTCGCTCCGGCCGAACCGATTCGGACGAACTCGACGTCGAGCTGGCGGGCCAGGTAGTACAGCACGGCGGGCGGCCGGTTGGAGCTTGCGGTGATCCGGATCGGCCCGGAATGCGTTGTGGCGGGCGCGCTGACGGTGTCGCTGCGATGCAGCTCCCCCATCGCGGGCAAGGCGACGGCGGCGTCGGTGATCGCTCCGTTGGGCCCGCCGTGGCGCTGCCACAGCGCCACGTGCACGGCCCAGTCGTCGCGCCCCGCCCAGGAGAATTCGCGAGTTCCGTCCAGCGGGTCGACGATCCAGACCCGGTCGGCCCGCAATCGGTTCAAGTCGTCGTAGGCCTCTTCGCTGAGCACCGCGTCGCCCGGGCGTTCGGCCTGCAGTCGCCTGAGCAACAGCGCGTTGGCTTGGCTGTCGCCCTCATCTCCGAGCAACCACGGGTGGTCGAAACCCACCCGGTGGCGCACCTTCAGCAACAGCTCTCCGGCCTCTTCGGCAAGGCTGGCGGCCAGCGCCGCGTCGCTGAGGGGCTCAGGGGTCACCGGTCCAGTATCACCGACGGGCGCGGCCCGCCATGCCATCCACGACGCAAGGTGCCCTCAGCGGTGCGCCACGATCCAGTTGTCGGTGAAGCGCTGCACCGCGCTGATCTCGTCTCCGAGCCGGTTGACGATGAAGTTTTCGACCTGACCGCCCACCAGTGGGATATTCACTCGCACGGTGGTGCTGAAGTCCAGCCGAGCACCGCTCGCCAGCGAGACCAACATCACCTTTCCGATCGCGGACACCGGCGCGCCGGGAACCGCCACCTCGATCGTGCCGCGCGCCTGCCCGGCGCCGGTCGGGTGCCATGTCTCGGTGCGGGCCATCTCCAGATCGCCGGGTGCCAACGCGGCGACCACCTTCGGTAGCCGAATGGCGAACAGCCTGACCGTGACGGCCGCGGTTACCGCTCCGTCGTCGCCGGCCGTCAGCCCGTTCAATGTGGCCGTACCGCCGTCGAAGGCGGCCAGCCTGGCCTGCCAGTACTGCCGGTCGCCGAACGCCGCCAGGATTTCATCGACGCTGACGGGAGCGTCCAGCGAAAGCGCCAAGGATCGCGGCATCGAGCGGCTTAGAACGCGGGCCAGGGAATCGGGCGGCGCCGGTCCGGTCCGGGCATCACCGGGTGCGCGAGCAGCACGCGGGCGCGCAACCGCAGCGCGGCGATCTCGGCGCTGGTGATGTGGTCGGCCAGCGTATCGCCGAGCGAGTCGGCCAGCCCGTCGACCAGGCAGGACACCTTCTCCAACGTGTCGTCGTCGATCTTCTTGCCGGCCCACCCCCACAGCACCGTGCGCAGCTTGTCCTCGACGTGCAGGCACACTCCGTGGTCGACGCCGTAGACGTCGCCGTTCACGCCCCGCAGCACGTGACCGCCCTTGCGATCAGCGTTGTTGACCAACACGTCGAATACCGCCATGCGCCAGAGCCGGATGTCGTCGGCGTGCACCAGCTCGACCGGGTCGCCGGCATAGTCATAGGCGCGCAGCACCGGAAGATAGCCACGCGGGCACCGGTCGGCCGGCACCAGGTCGACCAGATCCAGCTCGGGCCCGGGATCAGAATCAGCCGTATCTCCGGGCTGGTCTACCCACAGCTGCAGCATTCCGGGGCCGGCCGGCCCGTGCCGAATGATGGTGTAGGGCACGATGTTCCAACCCAGATGCGCCGAGACCAGGTAGGCGCCGAGCTCGCGGCCGGCCAGGGTGCCGTCGGGAAAATCCCACAGTGGCTGCTCACCGGATATCGGCTTGTACACGCAGTGCACGGTGCGGTCGTCCAGCGTCGCCTCACACAGAAAGGTGGCGTTGCTCGCCGAGCGAATACGTCCCAGGACCGTCAGCTCACCGCTGCGCAGGACCTCGCGATCGTCAGGGCTCTTCGTCATCGTCCGGCCCGAGCAGCGCGCTGCGCCGGTAGCCGTTAGTCCGCGCGCAGATGTGGCCCTCGGAGTCCAGCGGTTCATCGCACAGCGGGCACGGCGGACGGCCCGCGGAGATGACGGCATTGGACCGGGTGGCGAACTCGCGCGCCGACTCCGGCGTCAGGAACACCCGCACAGCGTCGGGACCCTCTTCGGTGTCGTCGAGCACCACCGACGCGTCGAACTCGGTGTCGCTGACGGCCAGCAGTTCGACAACCACGGTTTGCGCCTCGGAATCCCAGCCCAGACCCATGGTGCCGACCCGGAATTCGGCATCGACGGGGGTGATCAGCGGGCTGAGGTCTTCAACCTCGCCGGTCTCCGGCGGAACCGGTGTGCCGAACCGACGATTGACCTCGACCAGCAGGGCGTCGATCCGCTCGGCGAGCACCGCCACTTGCTGCTTTTCCAGCACCACCGACACCACCCGGGCGTCGTGCACGGCCTGCAGGTAAAACGTGCGATTTCCGGGCTGGCCAACGGTCCCGGCGACGAATCGGTCGGGTGAGCGGAAGACGTGGATCGCGCGAGACATGGCCATTCCAAAATACCGGCAGTTGCAGCGGAGTCGTAATCCTGCGCACGATGCGCTCGGACGACAACTCAGTCGGTAGAGCCGCCGACGACAGCATCATCGGCCGCTGCGTCGCTTCCGGACGCCGGAGCAACCGTCAACGCGGACGTCAGCCGCGCGCCGGTGTGGTTGGCGTGCAGCACGAACGGGCGAAGCTTCGTGTAACGGATCACACTGACCGATGCCGGGTCGGCGGAAATGCGCTGAAAGCCATCGAGATGCAGGCCCAGCGCGTCGGCGAGGACCGCCTTGATCACATCGCCGTGCGTGCAAGCCAGCCAGAGCGCGTCGCCGCCGTGCTCCTGTGCCAGCCGCGCGTCGTGGTCCCGAACCGCGGCGACGGCACGGGTCTGCACCTCGGCCAACCCTTCGCCGCCGGGAAACACCGCTGCGCTGGGATGGGCCTGGACCACCGACCACAGCGGCTCCTTGACCAGATCGCCGAGTTTGCGACCGGTCCATTCGCCGTAGTCGACCTCGGCGAACCGCTCGTCGACGCTCGCCTCGACACCCAGTGCGGCGGCGAGCGGTTCGACGGTGCTTCGACAACGCACCAGCGGTGAAGACACCACCGCCTTTATCGGCAGATCGCCGATCCGATCGACCAATTCCGCGGCCTGCTGACGGCCCTTGTCGTCGAGTTCGATGCCTTCGGAACGGCCGGCCAACACATGTGCGGTGTTCGACGTCGACCTACCGTGGCGCAGCAGAATGACCGTCACGTCGCGCTCACCACCCCGGTCGCCAACAGGACCAGCACGGCCGCGCCGGCCGCCAATCGGTAGCCGACGAACCAATACATGCTGTGGCGCAACAGAAACCGCAGAAACCATGCCACCGCGGCCAGGCCGACCACGAAGGCGATCGAAATAGCCACGGTCAGTTGCGGTCCGTTCGCGCTCATCCCCTCTGACACCGGACGGAACGCGTCCGGAAGCGAGAACAACCCCGAGGCGAACACCGCCGGAATGGCCAGCAGGAAGCCGAATCGGGCGGCCACCTCGCGCTCGAGACCGAGAAAGAGGCCGGCGCTGATGGTGGCGCCCGACCGCGAGACGCCGGGCACCAGCGCCAGCGTCTGGGCGATGCCGACGACGACGGCGTCGCGCCAGGTCAAGTGCTCGACGTCGCGGCTCTGCCGTCCGAGGCGCTCGGCCAAGGCGATCACCGCCGAAAACACCAACGCCGCCGTCGCGATCACCCAGAGGTTACGCACGCCCGAACGGATCTCGTCCTTGAAGAACAGGCCCAGCACGCAGATCGGGATGGTTCCGATGATGACGTACCAACCGAGCCAGTAATCGACCGTGCGGTGGGCGGCGGCACGAAGTCCACTGAACCACGCTTTGAGGATCCGCACGATGTCGCGGGCGAAATACACCAGCACGGCGGCCTCGGTGCCCAATTGCGTTACGGCAGTGAAAGACGCACCGGCATCGTCGGCGAAGAAGATCCGGGACACGATCGCCAGGTGCCCCGACGAGGACACCGGGAGGAATTCGGTCAAGCCCTGCACGACGGACAATACGACTACCTGCCACCACGACATCGCCGGCACCGTATGCACGACGACGACCGTACCGGGTGGCTGTACCAACCAGCCGTGCGGGCGAACTACCTGGAAGCTTCGGCCAGGGCAACCGCGTCGCGCACGGCCGCGCGCAGGCTGCGCTCGTCGGTGATGTCGACGTCGACGACATTGCGCCGGGCCGTGGCGACAACGTCTTCGGGCTGCGGGACCGGCCCTTTGAGCCGCGTTCGGTACACCTCGACCAGCAGATTCTGACCCTCGATGCAGAACGCGAAACTTCGGCCGTCACCGACCTGCCCGAAACCGCTGGCCAAGATCTTGGTGGAGAAGACGCCCAGCCACATGTCTTCGATAGCAAACTCTCCGTCTGAGAATTGGCCGTTTTCGGCAACGCTCATAAGGCGACCATACCGCGCCGCTTTTCCCGGGCAACCCCGGTAGACCGAAGCCATACCCGACAATGTTCCTTAGGATCGAACCCCAATCGGACCACCCCTCTACACCGGCCAGCCCCCTGAGTAATCGAGAGTTACCCCGTGCCCGTACATCGCAAACACCGCGAGAACGTCCCTCGCCGGCAGGCCATTGGCCTGCTGCTTTCGCTGCTGCTTCTGGCCGGGTGTTCGGGCAAATCCCTGGACAGGGACGTGCCCACGATCGCGCCGGCGCGGGCGGCCGAATCCCCACCGCTGTCGCGGGCTCCGGCGGGTCTGGTTCGCCCGCTGACCGGCGCACCGCAGACCGCGATGTTCGACAGCCACACGTCGCAGCTGGTGATGGCCGCGGCCGGGCCCACCTCCACGTCACCGTCGAGCGTCACGCTGCTGGGCTTCCAGCAAACATCTCTGCGGGTCATTGATCTGCCCGGCCCGGCGACCGCACTGGCCGGAGACAACGACGGCACGGCCTATCTGTCCGGCCGCGGCGGCTACTTCGTTGTCGATCTGTCGGCCGGCCGTGCGACCCGGGTAAGCGTCCGCGGCGCCGACAACGTCGACTTCACCGCAATCACCCGTCGCTCCGACGGCACGCTGGTGCTCGGTACCGCCGACGGGACGCTGTACACGCTGAAACCCGGCACCACCGACGCCGCCCGGATGAGTGTCCATGCGCACATTGATTCGCTTGCGGCCCAAGGCAATACCGTCGCCATCCTGGATCGCGGGCAGACCTCGGTCATCACGGTCGGCGCTGACGGCAAGATCGGGCAGTCGCTGCGCGCCGGCCAGGGCGCCACCAACATGACGGCCGATCCTGCGGGCCGGTTGCTGGTGGCCGACACCCGGGGCGGTCAGCTGTTGGTGTTCGGGGTCGACCCGCTGATCCTGCGTCAGGCCTATCCGGTGCCGGGATCCCCATACGGCGTGGCCGCATCACATGGGCTGGCCTGGGTTTCGCAGACCGCTGCGAATATCGTTATTGGTTACGATCTGTCAACCGGAATACCACTGGAAAAGGCACGGTACCCAACGGTGCGGCAACCCGACACGCTCGCCTTCGACGATGACGCGGGCACGTTGTATGTCGTGTCGGGCGCCGGCGGGGGCGTGCAGATCATCGAACACGCGGCGACAGGCCCGCGTTGACGGCGGCACGGCACGGCAGGCTGCCGACGGGCTGGGACAGCGAATTGTCCGACGAGTACGAATGGGCGCCGTTGCGTCTGCCACCCGAGGTCACCAGGCTCAGCGCCTCGACGCGGTTGTCCATCGAAGCGGAATATCGCGGCTGGGAGTTGACCCGGGTACGGCTCTACACCGACGGAAGTAGACGGATTCTGTTGCGCCGCAAAAAATCTCGCGCCGAGCGAGCGGACGGTACCCAACCGGATCAGCCGGACCTGTGACGGCGGATCTGCCGCGTGACAACAGTCCCGCGATGTACGCAGCACTGCGCCGGTTGCTGTTTCTGGCACCCGCTGAACGCATCCACACACTGGTGTTCGCCGGGCTACGCGGCGCTACGGCCGTTGCGCCGGTCCGGCGCCGGCTGAGCCGTCGACTGGCGCCGATCGACCCGGTGCTGGCCAGCACGGTATTCGGGGTGCACTTCCCCGGGCCGCTGGGCCTGGCCGCCGGATTCGACAAAGATGGCACCGGGCTCAACGCTTGGGGCGCACTGGGTTTCGGCTACGCCGAAGTCGGCACCGTCACCGCGCAGGCGCAACCGGGCAACCCCGCCCCTCGCCTCTTCCGGCTGCCCGCCGACCGCGCCCTGCTCAACCGGATGGGCTTCAACAACCACGGCGCCGCCGCGTTGGCCGCCCGGCTGGCCCGGCACCGCCCCGACGTTCCCATCGGGGTCAACATCGGCAAGACCAAAATCACGGCGCCCGCCGACGCCGCTGACGACTACCGGGCCAGCGCCCGACTGGTCGGGCCGCACGCCGCGTACCTGGTGGTCAATGTCAGCTCGCCGAACACACCCGGACTGCGCGATCTGCAGACAGTCGAGGCGCTGCGCGGGATCCTGTCCGCGGTGCTCGCCGCGACCTCGACTCCGGTACTGGTCAAGATCGCGCCCGACCTCGCCGACACCGATATCGACGACATCGCCGACCTGGCAGTCGAACTCGGCCTGGCCGGCATCGTCGCCACCAACACCACGGTGTCGCGGGAAGGGCTGCGCACTCCGGGCGTGGACCAACTCGGCAGCGGCGGCATCTCCGGGCCACCGCTGGCCCGCCGGGCCGGCGAGGTGCTACGGCGGCTGTACGACCGGGTCGGCGACCGGCTGGCGCTGATCAGCGTCGGTGGCATCGAGACCGTCGACGACGCGTGGGACAGGATCACCGCGGGAGCCTCTCTGCTGCAGGGCTATACCGGCTTCATCTACGGCGGAGGCCTGTGGGCCAAGCACATTCACGACGGCCTCGCCGACCGGTTGCGCGCGGGCGGCTTCCAGTCTTTGACCGACGCGGTGGGATCGGCGTCGCGCTGACCGATCTAGTGCTGCTCGTAGGTCGCATGGATCACGGCTCGCGCGATCGCGTGCTGAAAGAGGTTGAAGCCCAAGAATGCCGGGCTGGCATCCTCAGGCAGGTCGAGCTTGTCGACGTCGACCGCGTGCACGGCGACGTAGTAACGGTGCGGCCCGTGACCGGCAGGAGGCGCCGCCCCGATGTAGCGGCGCGCACCCGCATCGTTGACCAGCGTCACGGCGTCGCCGGGCAGGTTGCTGCCGTCGCCGACGCCGGCGGCCAACTCGGTGACCGATGCGGGCAGGTTGGCCACCGCCCAATGCCAGAAGCCGGACAGCGTCGGCGCATCCGGGTCATAGACGGTGACCGCGAAACTGCTTGTCCCGTCGGGGAATCCCGACCACGACAGTTGCGGGCTGACGTCCTCGCCACCGGCACCCATGATGCCGCTGACTTGTGCGTTTGCCAACGGCTGGCCGTCGGTGAACGACGCCGACTCCAGATGAAACGACGGCAGCTTGGGCAGCGCGGCGTAAGGGTCAGGTTGTGCAGTCATGATCGATCCCCTCTCGTTGTAATCGGCTAACAGTGCGTCAGGAAATGTGCCAAGACCTCGGTGCCGAACGTCAACGCGTCGACGGGTACCCGTTCATCGATGCCGTGGAACAACGCCGCGAAATCCAGATCCGGCGGCAGCCGCAGCGGGGCAAAGCCGAAGCAGCGAATACCCAAGCGCTCGAAGGCTTTCGCGTCCGTCCCACCGGAAAGCATGTACGGCACCGTCCGGGCATCCGGATCGACGGCCAGCAGCGCGGCGTTCATTGCGTCGACCAGGTCACCGTCGAAGGTCGTTTCATACGACGGCAGGCTGGTGGTCCATTCGCGCGTGACGTCGGGGCCGATCAGCTCGTCGACCTCGGCCTCGAATGCCGCCAGGCGCCCGGGCAGAATTCGGCAGTCCACCACGGCTTCGGCAATTGCCGGCACCACGTTGGTTTTGTAACCGGCCTTGAGCATCGTCGGATTGGCGGTGTCACGAAGCGTGGCCTTCACGATGCGGGCGATCGGGCCCAGTTTCTCGACGGCCCCATCCAAGTCGGGCGAATCGGTGTCGAAGGTGAATCCGGTTTCTTCGCCGACGGCCCTTAGGAACTGCACGACGCTGTCGGTCGGCACCAGCGGGAAGCGGTGCCGGCCCAGCCGCGCCACCGCTTCGGCGAGCGTGGTCACCGCGTTGTGGTCATGGACCATCGAGCCGTGTCCCGGCCGGCCGCGCGCGGTCAACCGCATCCAGTGCATGCTCTTCTCCGCTGTTTCGATGAGATAGAGCCGCCGTTCACCACCGTCGCGGCGCGGCACCGTCAGCGAGAACCCGCCGACCTCCCCGATCGCCTCGGTGATGCCCTCGAACAGGTCAGGCCGGTTGTCCACCAGCCACTGCGACCCGTATTTGCCGCCGTTCTCCTCGTCGGCCACAAACGCGAACACCAGATCGCGCGGCGGGACGATGCCGGACCGACGGAAATGCCGGGCAATGACGATCATCATGCCGACCATGTCCTTCATGTCGACCGCGCCGCGGCCCCAGACATAGCCGTCCTCGATCGCGCCGGAGAACGGATGCACGCTCCACTCGGCCGGCTCGGCGGGCACCACGTCGAGATGCCCGTGAATCAGCAGCGCGCCGCGCGAGCTGTCCGCGCCCTTCAGGCGGGCGAACACATTGCCGCGACCGGGCGCGCCGGACTCCAGGTACTCGACCTGGTAGCCGACGTCGTCGAGCTGGGCGGCAACCCAGTGGGCACATTCGGCCTCGCCCTTGGTGGTTTCGAGCTCGCCGGTGTTGGTGGTGTCGAACCGGATCAGCCTGCTGACAACGTCGACCACGTCATCGATCGGAGTCTCGGCGGGCACCGTCACAGTCACCTTTCCTACCATTGACTCCCGCACGACCGCGCGGCGCTGGTGGGTCTACTTCGCCAGTCTGACGCGCCCGCCGGGCAGGTTTGGGTGCGGGCATCCCCATCCGTTAGCCTTAGCTGCTTGATTTGGTCTTAAGTCCGAGTGGCGGAATGGCAGACGCGCTAGCTTGAGGTGCTAGTGCCCTATTAATGGGCGTGGGGGTTCAAGTCCCCCCTCGGACACATCCGGCGACACGACCCAGGTCGGCCGTCGTACGTTAGCCGATCCACGCCCTATCCCCTCCGCCCTAGCGGGCCTTGGCTGAGGCCACACGGCTGGTGCCCAGTGTTCGCGCTGTCTCCGTCGTGAGCACCGCCTGGGGCTTCGCGCGCAGTTCTGCAGCCAGATCATGCTCGAACGCGGGCACGGTCAGTCGGCGGCGCTTGAGCTCCCGGTCGAGCGCCGTAATGAACAAACCCTCGCCAGGGCGGCGGCAGCCCAGAACGGCCTTCTCGTTCATCACATCTCGTGTTAGAGCCGCCGCCGGGCAGGCGGCCACCACCTCCAGCGAGGCGCGCAGGTCAAGGGTGGTGTTAACTCCACAGGACGGCGAGGCGCCGATCCCGATGATGCCGGCTACCGCGATACCTGCCCGTTGGTAATCGGCCACATCACGTGCCACCTGCCGTGCGAGACGCCGGTAAATGACGTTGGTCCACAAGAGGAACGCGCTCAGAAGCACACTCCGCACTGCATATAGCGGCCCGCCCTTCGAGTGGTAGAGCCGTAGGCTGTGGCGTTTGAGCACGCCGCCCCAAGCCAACCGCTCTGGGCACGGCAGCTGATGTATGCCATAGCCGGCAGCCATCAACTCGTCAATGATTTCGGCCACCGCCCCGGACCGGGTAGCCCCACCCGCGTAACGAGTGTTCTCGTTCAGCAGGCAGTGCGACACGAAAACAACACGGCGACCGCGCTCATCGTGTAGCTGGTCGAGCAGCAGCCGGGCTGACTCTTGGATCTTCGACACGAACTTTGGGTCTTGGAGACGAATCAGTGGGTTGCGAGCTGAGACTGGTCACCGGCGCCCACAGATTGCTTGCTCTGCCCGTCGGTCGCAGACGTTGTCGGTTCCGGTAGCCGCGCTTGCGCTTTGGAGCTCCAGCCGGCGTAGCCAAGGGCCAGACTAGCCGCAGAGTAGACAGCGGCTTCGGTCCACATGTAGCCGACACCCCACCGTCTGCCGAGGAAGACCGGCTCATTGATGATGCCGCGAGACGTAGCCACGGCATACGCGGCGTGCGCGTAGGCCAGCGCGGCAAACGACCCGGAGAAGAATTTGCACACTTCACGGTTCATGGCGTGTTTCCTTTTCACTACCTGCGGTCACTAACGACCGTTGGAATTGATGTCGGTTTCGGCGTTCCCGCACAGCAGGGCGTGCCGCCTGCGGTTGTCGTTCTTGCGCTGCTTCCCGGTGCTCTTGTCATGTCTGTTGCGCATTCTGAGAATCAATGTGTCGAGGGCACGCATGGTGGATTCTCTTCGTTGTGCTGCCAGCCGTTGACGGCCTGAGCGCACTCAGTCTCGGCGTCCCGGGGACCGGTTCCTAGGGACCGAAGTCCCTAGCGGCTAGGGATTCCGGTCATCAGTGGGTGGGCCGGCACTGACACTCCTTCATCGTTGGCTACGCCGATTTCTGGTCACGGCGCTTCGAATGAGCAAGTCGCACTGCGCGCTTCGCGATTTCCTCAGGCACCTGGGCGGGAAGTCGCAGTGAGCAATCGCGGAACCCGGCCTCGGTGCGACGGCACCGGTCGTAAGCTGCGATTCAGCACCTACGACACAACGGCGAGCATGGCCCATGGACCGACCCAGCGGCTTTCTGCGCCGGCCGCGACGCATCTTCCGCGACCGCCGCGAAGCGGGTCGCGTGCTGGCCGAGGAATTGGCGTCGTATCGAGGCAAAGCCGGGCTGCTCGTTCTCGGGCTGGCCCGCGGCGGCATACCGGTCGCCTGGGAGGTCGCCGCGGCCCTGGGCGCAGAGCTGGACGTCTTCCTGGTCCGAAAGCTGGGCGTTCCGCAGTGGTCCGAACTAGCCATGGGAGCGATCGCCAGCGGCGGCGTCGTGGTGATGAACGACAACGTGGTGTCGAGCCTGCGGATCAGCGACGAGCGGGTGCGCGCGGTCGTCGAGCGCGAAGCCGCCGAACTCCTTCGCCGCGAACACGCCTACCGGGGCGAGCGCCCGGTCGCCAACCCGCGCGGCAGGACGGTCATCGTGGTTGACGACGGGATCGCCACCGGCGCGAGCATCCTCGCGGCCGTGCGAGCGTTGCGGGCCGCCGGCCCCGAGTCGATCGTTGTCGCCGTGCCGGTGGGCCCGCGCTCGGTGTGCGAGGTGCTCGCCGAGGAGGCCGACGACGTGGTGTGCGCGACAATGCCGGACGACTTCGATGCGGTGGGCCAGGTTTTCGTCGACTTCCATCAAATCAGCGACGATGAGGTCCGCGAGTTGCTGGCGACCCCGCCGGGTTCCTAGGACGTTTTGTGGTCGTCGCTGACGCTGTCGTCGGTCGCATCGTCAGCTTCGTCGATCTCATCCGCAGGGTAATCGGCTACTTCGTCGTCACCGTGTGACTCCGGGCCGTCAGCTGAGCCCGGTCCGTGGCTCGCCGGACCCGCCTCGCGGCGCCGACGTTCCTGTAGGGCGTCGATGATCAGCAGAACCACACCCAGCACACTGGCGCCGATACATACCCAGGCGACCAATTCATTGCTGGTGATCACCGCGAACACCAACGCGGCAAGGCCGATCACCGCTAGTACCAGCGAGATAATCAGCACCGGTTAACCTCCAGCCGACGGGGCGACACTGCCAACAGTGCAGGATACCGACCGCTGGTGCCGGTATCTCGGACCGACCTAGTTGTTACCCCGATTGAACTGGTTGAACCCTGCGTCGTTGGTGGCGGTTGAATCGACCGGCGCAGCCGACCCACGCTGTCCGAGCTCCTCGAGCTGAGATTCGAGGTAGGTCTTGAGCCGGGTGCGGTACTCGCGTTCGAACGTGCGCAGCTGCTCGAGCCGACCTTCCAGAACCGTGCGCTGCTGGTTGATCGTGCCCATGATCTCGGAGTGCTTGCGCTCGGCGTCGGCCTGCAGTGCGTCGGCCTTCTCCTGGGCCTGGCGCAGCTGGGTCTCGGATCGGGTCTGCGCGTCGGACAGCAGGGCGTCGGCACGCTGACGGGCCTCGGAGACCGTGGTCTCGGCTTCGCGACGGGCGTCGCCGACGATCTGCTCGGCGTTGGCCCGGGCGTCGGCCAGCAGCTTGTCCGATTCGGCCTTGGCGGTGTCGGTCAGCCGGTCAGCGGTGTCCTGGGCCAGGGCGAGCACCCGCGCGGCCTTGATGGCCTGCTCCTCGCCGAGTTGCCTGGAGGCGGCGGGAGCGGGGGCGGCTGCGGCAACGGGCTGCGGCGCCGGCTTGACCGGCTCGGGCTCGGGCTCGGGCTCGGGCTCGTACACCGGAATGGATTGGGTGGGTTGAGCACTGGCGCCACCGGCCCGGGCGCCGGCCAGCTCCTGGTCCAACTCTGCGACCCGCTGACGCAGATCGGAGTTCTCCTCGATCAGCCGGGTCAGCTCGTTCTCGACCAGGTCGAGGAAGGCGTCGACCTCGTCCTCGTTGTAACCACGCTTGCCGATGGGCGGCTTACTGAACGCCACATTGTGGACGTCTGCGGGTGTCAGCGGCATTCTTAGCCCCCTTGGGTGTGGACAGCCAAACCGTCCAGGAAAGTGTAGGACGGGACGAACGATCTCGTAGCCATGTTGCAACTGCGGCCCATCCTGTCACACCAGACCCGCCGGTTGCCGAATCGGTCAATAAATAAGACCGAATTTCACAGTCTAAGAAAGCGCCAAATGGTCGCTATATACGAACAGAATCCGGGCCCTGGCAAACTGCTTCAGCCGAGCGATCGACGGCCAGCCGCGGCCGGCGCGGAGGATTCAGCCCTGGTAATCCAGCGCCATGGTCATGCCGATGAAGGCCACCAGCAGCAGCACCATGATCGACAGGTCGAAGCGCACGGCACCGACGGTGAGCTGCGGTATCAGCCGTCGCAGCAGATTTACCGGCGGATCGGTGACCGACAGAATGATCTCCAGGATCACCACGGTGAGGCCGCGCGGATGCCAATCACGGCTGAATGACCGGATGAACTCAACGACCACGCGCGCGATCAGCAATAGCCAGAAGATGAACAGCGCAAAACCGATGATGTGCACAAGCAGCGTCAACTAGAGCCCGACCTTAGTGATGAAGATGTGACTTCGGCGACAGCCTCAGCAGCCGCAAACGCCACCCTACCGGCTCGTACGCTGCCCCGCCTGGCGGCTATTGGTAGGCGTAGAAGCCGGTCTCGGCGATGCGCCGGCGCTCTTCCGGGGAGACGTCGACATCGGCCGGTGAGAGCAAGAACACCTTGGTCGCGACTTTGTCGAATGAACCACGTAGTGCGAACGCCAGCCCGGCCGCGAAGTCGACCAGCCGCTTGGCGTCGGCGTTGTCCATCGAAACCAGGTCCATGATCACCGGGGTGCCGTCGCGGAATCGCTCACCGATGGTGCGGGCCTCGCTGTAGTCCTTGGGCCGCAGCGTGGTGATCTTCGACAGCGGGCTGCTCTCGTCGAACAGCATCGCCATCCGGCGCGGGTCCATCGCGAGTGCGCCGCGGGTGGAACCGCGCAGCGCGCCGAGTCGAGGCCGGGCCAGGTCGGCGCGGTCGTAGTCGTGTCCGCGGAAACGAGGCTCCTCGGCGAAGCCGCCGCGATAGCTGCCCGCGGCGTATTCGCCGGGCGCATCGTCGTACTCGCGACCCTCGTAACGCCCATACCCGTCGTCGGCGAAGCGCTGCCGCGGGTAGCCGCTCCGGCCCGGCGCGTGGTCGTCGTAGTACTCGTCGTCGTAGTCCTCCATGGGAGCCATACCGAAGTAGGCCTTGACCTTATGCAGTGTGCTCATCGCTTGACCCTTCTACGGCTTTGGAAATTCCGGTGTCTGTGATGAAGATGTGACTGGAGTGACTATTGACGGTGACGGTAGCGGTCGTTGACCCAATAACGCGGTACCGACACGCACACACGTCGAACCATGTTTGACCGCAGTTTCGAGGTCGTTCGACATGCCCGCCGACAATCCGACCGCGGCCGGGTGGGCCCGACGCACCCGATGATGTTCCGACTGCAGCAGCGCGAACGCCCGATCCGGCTCCCAGTCCAGCGGCGGTATACCCATCAGGCCCACCAGCGCAAGGGATTCCGCGGCGTCGACCTGCGCGCAGACTTGGTCGACGGCGCCGGCGTCGGAGACATCCACGCCGCCTCGCGACACATCACCATCGAGGCTGATCTGCACATAGACCCGCAGCGGATTTTTCCGCCGACCCTCGCTCAGCGCGCCTGCGACCGCGCGGTCGAGCGCCGCGACTACCCGGGTGCTGCTGACCGAGTGGGCGGTATGCGCCCAGCCGGCCAGCGAGCGGGCTTTGTTGCGCTGGATCGTGCCGACCATGTGCCAGTGCGGGCCGGCCGCTGCGGCGCCCGCCGGCCCGTCCAGCAATCGCGCAACTTCGTCGACCTTCGCCGCGGCTTCCTGGTCGCGGGATTCGCCGAATGCGGCGCATCCCAATCGCGACAAAATCACCACATCGGTTGCCGGAAAGAATTTCGTAATAGGCAGAAGTTGAATTTCGTCGAGTTTGCGGCCGGCCGCATCGGCGGCCGCCGCGAGCCGCGACCGTAACGCCGCCAAAGAATCGGCCAATTCCAATTCCCGCTTCGGCCGGGCGGAACGGTTTACCGCTAATGCACTCATTCCATCCACACCACCGAGGCCAGCCGCCCGGTCGGGGCGCCGCGGCGATGGCTGAACAGGTCGACGTCCTCGACCGTGCACCGCGGGTCGATATCGATGGCGCTTACGCCCAAAGCCTTGAGCTGACAAGCGATTCCGGCCCGAAGGTCTAGCCCCGGCGTGCCCGTCGACGTGGTGGTGCGGCTCCCCGGCAGCGCTGCCTCCACCTCGTCGGCCATCGCGGCGGGCACTTCATAGTTGCGGCCGCTGACCGCCGCCCCCAGCAGCACCGTGATGTCCGGCTCGTGGGCACCCAGCGACAGCATGGCCTCGACGGCCCGGGCCACCACGCCGTCGCGAGCCCCGACCCGGCCGGCGTGTACGGCCGCGACGACGCCCGCCCGCGCATCGGCCAGCAGCACCGGGACGCAATCGGCGGTCACCACCGCCAGGGCCAGTCGCGGTGTGCGCGTTACCAATCCGTCCGTGTCGTCGAACGCGGTGTCGCGCGGGCCGTCGACCATTTCGATGTGGTCACCGTGCACCTGGTTCATCCACACCACCCGGTCAGGGCCGAGGCCGATGGCCGCGGCCAGCCGGTTCCGGTTGGCCGCCACGGCAGCCGGGTCGTCGCCGACATGGTCACCCAGGTTGAAGGTGTCGAACGGCGGCAAAGACACACCGCCTGCTCGAGTCGTGCTGACCCGCCGGAT
Organism: uncultured Actinomycetota bacterium; assembly: GCA_963815995.1. Lineage (GTDB taxonomy): Bacteria > Actinomycetota > Actinomycetes > Mycobacteriales > Mycobacteriaceae > Mycobacterium. Next base: position 1,160,516 of record CAWFIR010000010.1, on the reverse strand, counting down.
ACGAACGCTCACTCGCCCAGTATCCGGCTTGAGCAAGGCCGCCTCGCCCCGACACCGTGTCGCGGCCGTCATCGCATCGGGTAGCTAGCGCCGCATGAACGGCGGCACGTCGACGTCGTCGTCCTCGCCGCCGATGTCGAAGGTTGCGCCGTTGGTCGGCACCGACACGCTCACCGCGTCGACCGGCTCGAACAAACTCGAGCTGACCGTGCCGTGCTTGCCCGACGCGATCGTCGTCGAGGTACCGGTGTTGCCGACGACCGGCTTTCGGCCCGGTCCACTCGCATCGAAGCCCGCCGCGATCACGGTGACCCGCACCTCGTCCCCCAGCGAGTCGTCGATGACCGTTCCGAAGATGATGTTGGCCTCCTGGTGGGCGGCATCCTGTACCAGCGAGGCCGCTTCGTTGATCTCGAACAGCCCCAGGTCGCTACCGCCGGCAATGGACATCAGCACGCCCTGGGCGCCCTCCATCGAGGCTTCCAGCAGCGGCGAGTTGATCGCGATCTCGGCCGCCTTGAGCGCGCGACCGTCGCCGCGGGCCGACCCGATACCCATCAGCGCCGTGCCCGCGCCCGACATGATGCCCTTGACGTCGGCGAAGTCGACGTTGATCAGGCCCGGCGTGGTGATCAGGTCGGTAATGCCCTGCACACCGTTGAGCAGCACCTCGTCGGCGCTGCGGAAGGCGTCCATCAGCGACACCTCGGCATCGCCCATCTGCAACAGCCGGTCGTTGGGGATCACGATCAGGGTGTCGCAGCTTTCCCGCAAAGTCGAAATGCCGTTCTCGGCCTGGTTGCCGCGCCGCTTGCCCTCGAAGGAGAACGGTCGGGTGACCACGCCGACGGTCAACGCGCCGAGCTTGCGAGCGATGCTGGCGACGACGGGCGCACCGCCGGTACCGGTTCCACCGCCTTCGCCGGCGGTGACGAAGACCATGTCGGCGCCGCGCAGCAGCTCCTCGATCTCATCCTTGGCGTCGTCGGCGGCCCTGCGGCCGACCTCGGGATCGGCGCCGGCGCCGAGCCCTCGGGTGGAGTCGCGGCCGACGTCGAGCTTGACATCGGCGTCGCTCATCAACAGCGCCTGGGCGTCGGTGTTGATGGCGATGAACTCCACGCCCTTGAGTCCCTGCTCGATCATGCGGTTGACGGCGTTGACACCGCCGCCGCCAATCCCCACGACTTTGATGACGGCCAAGTAGTTGTGCGGCGGGGTCATCATGTTTGTTCCTCCCTGGTGGGACTTGCGTTAAGCGGACCGACTCGGCAAACCTCAACCTCAAGTAAAGCGTTAGAGTTATGTCAAGTTGATTCGCGCAAACAGAACGGTATTGCCGTCGCGGGCGCGATCGATGCAGGCGCGCCGACGCGTGTCGGGCGAATTTCGGGCGAAATTCGTGCCGCGGCCAACGCCGAGTTGGGCTGCTTCCTACCTGACGGTCGGCAGATCCGGGCTGGAGACGTCGTAGGTCCGCCCCGGCCGGGTCAGCAGGGCGGCCAACTTCTGCGCCTTTTCCTCGGTGCGCTCATTGGTCCCCCAGATCACCGTGCGCCCGTCGGCGAGGGTCAGCTTGATCGACGCGACCGACGGGGCCGCGATCCGGCTCACCTGCGCGACGACTTCGGGGCGCAGCGCGGTCAACACCGCGAGCGCGGCCTTGGTCGCCGGATCGGTCGGTCCGGGATTGTCGACGTCGATGTAGGGCAGCGCCGGCGGTGGCGGCGCGGTCGCGAAGTCCACGCCGTCGCGGTCGAACAGATGTGGGCCGTCTGGAAAGTCTTTGACCACCAATGGAATTCGCTCCACGATGATGATCCGCAGCGCCGACGGGTAATCGCGCTGCACTCGCGCGCTGGCCACCCGGCGGATCGCTGCCACCCGGTCGGCGACGCCGTCGGTGTTGATCTGCAGCAGCGGCGTGCCGAGCCGGACGTGAGCCACGTCGAGCACCTCGTCGCGGGTGACCGCCCCGATGCCGGTGACAACAATGCTGCGCGCCGACATCACCGGCGTGAAGTACAGGATCAGCCCCACCGCGGTGGTGGCCACGACCAGCAGCAGCGATAGCAGGAACAGCTTCAGGCCCCGGACCGCTCCGCGTGCAACGGGTTTGGACGCGGCCGCAGGTCGCCCACGCGCAGCGCGTTTCGCCTCACGGCGGGCTTCTTCGATCGCCATCGCGCGCGCCTGGGCCTCGCGGCGCTCGGCGCGTTCCCGGCGGGCCCGTCGGCGTGGCCCCTCTATCGCCTCGTCGACCTGCTCCTGCTCCGCGGCGGTGTCATCGTCGCTGTCGGAGGGCGCAGCGGATTCGATCGGCCCGGTCGCCGTGGTCTCCCCGGCGGGGTCGTCGCCGGGCGCCATGCCGTCCGGCTCGGTCACCGCGCCTCCCCCGGCCGGCCCGGCGCGCTGCGGTTGGCCCGCAACCGCAGCGCGGTGACGATCTCGGGTGCGAGCATCGTGACGTCGCCGGCGCCCATGGTGACGACGACATCACCGGGCGCGGCCGACGCGGCCACCACCTCGGCGACCGCCGAGAAATCGGGCAGGTACCGCACCGGGACGCTGACGTGTTCGGCGACGCTCGCCCCGCTCACCCCGGCGATGGGCTGCTCGCGTGCGCCGTAGACGTCGAGCACGAAAACCTGATCGGCCGCGTCGAGCGCCGCACCGAACTCAGCGGCGAAAGCCTTTGTCCGTGAATACAAATGCGGTTGGAACACCACCAACGAGCGGCCGGCGCCGGTCTGCTCCAGGAGTGTGCGCACCGCCTCCAGAGTGGCGCTGACCTCGGTCGGATGGTGCGCGTAGTCGTCGAAAACCCTTACCCCGGAGGCGGTTCCGATCAGCTCGAAACGGCGGCGCACTCCCTCGAAACCGGCCAGCCCGTCCAGCACGCATTCGGCGGGGGCGCCGATCTCGATGGCGGCCAGCATCGCGCCCAGCGCGTTGAGCGCCATGTGCCGGCCCGGCACCGACAGCCGCATCACCCACGGATGGATTTCGCCGTCGAGCTTGATGTGTGCGACCGCCTCGGTGCCCTGTTGTTCCCACGACAACAACGTCCCGGCCAGCTTGTGGTCCGGGCCGTCGTACGACGAGCCGTACCGCAGCACCCGGATCCCCAGCGCCGCAGTGCGATCGGCCAACGCGGCTGCGCCCGGGTCATCGGTGCAGACGACGAGCGCACCGCCCGGGGCGATGCGCTCCGCGAAGGAGTCGAACACCGCGATGTAGGCATCTGGACTGCCGAAGAAGTCGAGGTGGTCGGACTCGATGTTGGTGACCACTGCGACATTCGGGGTGTATTCCAGCAGCGACCCGTCGCTTTCGTCGGCCTCGGCGACGAAGCAGTCGCCGCTGCCGTGGTGAGCGTTGGTGCCGGCCTCGCCCAGCTCACCGCCGACGGCGAAGGACGGGTCCCGGCCGCAATGCTGCAGGGCCACGATCAGCATCGACGTCGTGGTCGTCTTGCCGTGTGTGCCGGTCACCATCAGCGTGGTCCGGCCGGCCATCAGCTTGGCCAGGACCGCCGGCCGCAGCACCACCGGGATGCCGCGACGACGGGCCTCGACGAGTTCGGGATTGGTCTTCGGGATCGCGGCGTGCGTGGTGATGACCGCCGTCGCGCCGCCCGGCAGCAGATCCAAAGACGATGCGTCGTGGCCGATCCGGATCAGCGCGCCACGCGCCCGCAACGCACGGACACCGCGTGACTCCTTGGCATCAGATCCCGACACCATGCCGCCCCGGTCCAGCAGGATGCGGGCGATCCCCGACATGCCGGCTCCCCCGATGCCGACCATGTGCACCCGCTGCAGCTGGGGGGGCGCGGCGTTCATCCTACCCCGCCCCGGCGTCCGTCGCCTCTTCATCGTCGCGTTCTCCCCGCCCGCGCGATGTCCAGCGCACTCCGCCGACTTTTCGCGCGCTTCCCATCCCGCGCCGCGCGCGCGATGTCCAGCGCGACCTGGGCCACCTGCCGTGCCGCATCCGGGTGACCGACCAGCGCCGCAGCCGTCGTCATCGCCGCCAGCCGCGGAGCGTCGTTGAGCAGCCCGGCAACCTGATCGGCGACGAACTCCGGCGTCAGGTCGGCGTCGGCGACCAGGATGCCGCCACCGGCATTCACCACCGGTAATGCGTTGAGCCGCTGCTCGCCGTTGCCGATCGGCAGCGGCACGTACACCGCGGGCAGGCCGACCGCCGTCACCTCGGCGACCGTCATCGCACCCGACCGGCAGATCGCCAAGTCGGCGGCGGCATAGGCCAGGTCCATCCGGCTCAGATACGGGACCGCGACGTACGGCGGGTCACCGGGCTCCGGGGTGCGCAGGTCGATGGTGTTCTTGGCGCCGTGGGCGTGCAGCACCGCGACGCCCGCGGCGGCCAGATCGCCGGCGGCCGCCGCGACCGCCCGGTTGAGGGACGCGGCGCCCTGCGAGCCGCCGAACACCAGCAGCACTCGGGCGTCGTCGGCGAAGCCGAAATGCGCCCGCGCCGTCGATCGCACCGCGGCCCGGTCCAGCGAGGTGATGGCTTCCCGGACCGGCACGCCGACCACCTCGGCACGCCGCAGGCCTGGATCGGGCACCGCCGAGAGCACGCGTTGGGCGCTGCGGGCCCCGACCCGATTGGCCAGCCCGGCGCTGGCGTTGGCTTCGTGAATCACCACCGGCACCCGCCGGCGGCGCCGGGCTACGCCGCGGGCTGCCAGGTACGCGGGCAGCGACACGTACCCGCCGAACCCGATCACCACGTCGGCGTCGACTTTGTCCAGCACGGCCCGGGTCTGGCGAACCGCCCGCAGCACCCGCGCCGGCAGGCGGGCCAGGTCACCGGTGGGTTTGCGCGGCAGCGGGACGGGAGTGATCAGCTCGAGTCGGTAGCCACGCTCGGGCACCAGCTTGGTCTCCAGGCCGCGCGCGGTGCCGAGCGCCGTGATCCGGACGTCGGGATCCAGCCTTACCAGGGCATCAGCGACGGCCATCGCGGGCTCAACGTGGCCGGCTGTGCCGCCGCCCGCGAGCACAACCGACAACGAGGAATGCCCGGTTGGCCCTGTGGCCGATGACCCCGTGACCGAGTCGCTCACCCGTAGCGCTGACCTTCCAGTACGCGGCCCTTGGCACGACCATGCCCAGTGCTTGCGCGACGCTGGCCGGTGTACCGCTGTTCGACTCCATGATGCCTTCCCCCTGCGCGGCCCTTGACGTCAGACCGAGCGGTCCGCCGATCGGCCGCCGACCGGCTGCCGCGTCCACCGGACGGCTTCTGGTTCGCGATGCGCTGCGGCTTGGCCGGCTGGGGCTTGCTGCGCAACCGGTCGCGCAACGCCTCGACCCGGGTCGGCGAGTAGGGCTCCGGCAACGGCAGCCGCAGAATGCGGGTCATCCGGTCGTCGCGTCCGGCACGCAGCGCAGCGACGGCCTCGGGTTCGTGCCGGGCCGCGTTGGCCATCATGCCGATCATCAAAAGTGTTGTGGCCGTCGATGTGCCACCCGCAGAGATCAGCGGCAGCTGGATGCCGGTGACGGGCAGCAGGCCGATCACATAGCCGACGTTGATGAACGACTGACCGATCACCCACAACGTGGTGGTCGCGGTCAGCAGCCTCAGGAACGGGTCGGCGGAGCGGCGCGCGATGCGCATTCCGGTGTACGCGAACAGCCCGAACAACCCCAGCAGGCCCAGCGCGCCGACCAGACCGAGTTCCTCGCCGATGATCGCGAAGATGAAGTCGTTGTGCGCATTGGGCAGATAGTTCCACTTCGCCGTGCCCTGTCCCAGGCCGTCGCCGAAAATACCGCCGTTGGCCAGCGCGTACTTGGCCTGTCTGGCTTGGTATCCGGAGTCCTGCGGGTCTTGGCCCGGATCCAGCCAGGACCGCACGCGGTCGGAGCGGTAACCGGCCGACACCGCCAGAATCGCTCCGGCGACGATCGCGGCGAACAGCGAGCTCAAGAACACCCGCAGCGGCAGACCGGCGTACCAGAGCAAGCCGAGCAGGATGATGCTCATTGACACCGTCTGGCCCAGGTCGGGCTGCGCGACGATGAGAGCGAGCGCGATGACGGCCGCCGGCACCAGCGGGATCAGCATTTCCCGCAGCGAGGCCCGCTCCATGCGGCGTGCCGCGAGCAGGTGCGCGCCCCAGATCGCAAAGGCGATCTTGGTCAGCTCGGAGGGCTGCATCGAGAATCCCGCGATCACGAACCAACCGCGAGAACCGTTGGCTTCCTTACCGATTCCCGGGATCAGCACCAGCACCAACATCACGATGGTCGCGGCGAAGCCGGAGAATGCCAACCGCCGCATGAATCGCACCGGCAACCGCAGCGCCAGGTAGCAGGCGAACAGCCCGATGATCGTCCACAACACCTGCCGACCGAAGATGACCCACGCCGACCCGTCGTCGTCGTAGGAACGGACCCCGGATGCGGACAGCACCATGATCAGGCCCAGCGTGGTCAGCAGTGCCGCGATCGCGATGATCAGGTGGAACGACGTCATGGGCCGGCCCAGCCAGGCCGCGAACCGGGTCCGAGGCTCGGCGGCGGTCGCTTTTGCGGTCGTCTTCTCCGCGGACGCCTCGGGCGTGCTGTCGGCCGCCTGGTCACCCTTGGCTCCCCGGCGCAGCAACCGGGCCAGCATGTTCGTCACCCGCAGCTACCGGGTTGTGGCGCGGACGGCGGCCGCGAACGCGTCGCCGCGGTCCCCGTAGCCGGTGAACTGGTCAAAGGAGGCACCCGCCGGTGCCAACAGCACCGTATCGCCGGGTTGCGCCAGGTCTCGAGCGGCGGCCACGGCGGCGTTCATGACGCGAGCGCCGACAGTCTCGTCCGATCCGGGAACCACGTGTGTCACAGACGCAACAGGAGACTCAGCAGTCGCATACATATCAATATCCTCGCCTGCCACAACCTGTACGACGGGCACATCCGGCGCGTGTCGCGATAACGCGTCGGCAACCATCGCCCGGTCCCGGCCGATCAACACCGCTCCGACCAGCCGCGACGCGACCCGGGCCACGGTCTCGTGCACCGATGCGCCCTTGAGCAGACCCCCGGCGATCCATACCACCCGCGGGTAGGCCAGCACGGATGCCTCGGCGGCATGCGGGTTCGTGGCCTTGGAATCGTCGACGTAGCTGACCTGGTCGACGACGGCCACCAATTCGGCCCGATGCCGGCCCACCTGGAACGAGGCCAGCGCCGTCGCGATCGCGTCGCCGGGCACTCCGATGCTGCGCGCCAGCGCGGCGGCTGCCAGCGCGTCGAGCACGCCCACCGGGCCCGGCACCGGGATCGACGAGGCCGGCGCCAGCGCCTCGCCGTCGGGGCCGGCTGAGGCAAACGCCCGGTCGACCAGCATGCCGTCCCGCACGCCGAGTTCCCCCGCCACGGGCTCGCCCAGCCGGAAGCCGACCCGGACCGGCGCAGGGGCCGCCGCAAGCAGCTCCGCCGCACGCGGGTCGTCCAGCCCGGCCACCGCCACCCGGCCGCGCAGGACGCGGGCCTTGGCCGCGGCGTAGTCGTCCATGGTGTCGTGCCAGTCCAGATGGTCTTCGGCGACGTTGAGTACCACCCCGCCCTCGGGTCGCACCGACGGCGCCCAGTGCAGCTGAAAGCTGGACAGCTCGACGGCCAGCACGTCGGCGGGCTCATGCAGAACGTCCAGTACGGGGCTGCCGATGTTGCCGCAGAGTCGGCTGTCAATGCCCGCGGCGACGAGCATGGCGTGCAGCATCGACGTGGTGGTGGTCTTGCCGTTGGTGCCGGTGACGGCCAGCCAGCGCCGCGGCGGACCGTAGTGGCCGCCCTGATCGAGCCGCCAGGCCAGCTCCACGTCACCCCAGACCGGCACACCGGCGCGCGCGGCGGCGGCGGGCACCGGCGCGCGTCGGCGGGAAACCCGGGCTGGTGACAACCAGGGCGTAGTCGACGATGTGCTGTGCGGCGGTGGCCGAATCCTCGGTCGCCGTACCGCTTTCGGCGAAATTCCGGCGGGTGGCCGGGTCGTCGTCGCACAGTGTCGCCGTCGCGCCCAGCCGGCTCAGCGCCGCAAGCACCGCACGGCCGGTCACGCCTCCTCCCGCGACCAGCACCGGCGCTCCGGCCGACAGCGATTCGAGCGCGGGGTCGCGACTCATGTCAGCCGCCGCCGGTGGCGGCCAGCCATTCGCTGTAGAACAGCGCCACGCCCAGGCCGCAGCTGATCGCGGTGAGTAGCCAGAACCGGATGATCACCGTGGTCTCGGCCCAGCCGACCAGCTCGAAATGGTGGTGAAACGGCGCCATCCGGAACACCCGGCGACCGGTGGTCCGGAAGGCCAGGATCTGCACGACCACCGAGACGATCTCGGCGACGAACAGCGAGCCGAGCACCACCGCGAGGATCTCGGTGCGGCTGGTCACCGAGATGCCGGCGATGATCCCGCCCAGGGCCAGGGATCCGGTGTCGCCCATGAAGATTTTGGCCGGCGCGGCGTTCCACCACAGGAATCCGATGCAGGCACCCGCGGTCGCGGCGGCGATGATCGCCAGGTCCAGCGGGTCGCGCACGTTGTAGCACCCCAAGCCGGGCGCCGTCGCACACGCATTGCGGTACTGCCAGAACGTGATCAGCACGTAGGCGGCGGTGACCATCGCCATCGAGCCGGCGGCCAGGCCGTCCAGACCGTCGGTGAAGTTGACCGCGTTCGACCACGCGCTGACGACGATCACGCAGAACAGCACGAAAAACGCGGGAGCCAGTGTGACGGTGGCGATTTCGCGCACATAGGACAGATCGGAGGTACCCGGGGTGAGGCCGGCGTCGTTGCGGAACTGCAGGACCAGGATGCCCACTAGGATCGCGGCGGTAATTTGGCCGACGGTCTTGGCGGTCTTGTTCAGGCCCAGGTTGCGCGCTCGCCGGATCTTGATCAGGTCGTCGACGAATCCGACGGCGCCCAGCGTGGTGGCCAGGAAAAGCACCAGCAGGCCCGACGCCGACGGGCCGTTGCCGTTGAACGCGAGCCCGGCCAGGTGGGTGCCGAGGTAGCCCGCCCAGATGCCGGCCAAAATGGCGACCCCGCCCATCGACGGCGTGCCGCGCTTGGTCTTGTGACTCGGCGGACCGTCCTCGCGGATCTCGTGTCCGAAGCCCTGCCGGTTGAACAGCCGGATCAGCATCGGGGTCAGCAGAATCGAGACCGTCAGCGAGATCGCGACGGCAATCAGGATGTCGATCATCGCGTATCGGCCCGCCCGTCGGCGGCCAGCGAGTCGGCCAGTGCACCCAGACCAGCGGCGTTAGACGCCTTGACCAGCACCACGTCCCCCGGCTGCAGTTCAGCCCGCAGCAGGGTCAGAGCGGCGTCGGCGTCGGCCAGGATGACGGCTTCCCCGCCCCACGAGCCCTCCATGACCGCGCCGTGGTGCATGGCGCTCATAGACCTCCCCGTTCCGACGACAATGAGTCGAGACACATCTAATCGCACCGCCAGCCGGCCGATGCGGTCATGTTCGGATATCGCGTCGTCGCCGAGCTCGGCCATCTCGCCCAGCACCGCCCAGCTGCGGCGACGGTCTCCCCCACTGCCGGCCGAAATCCAGGCCAGCGCCTGCAGCCCGGCGCGCATCGAGTCCGGGTTGGCGTTGTAGGCGTCGTCGATCACCGTCACCCCGTCGGTGCGGGTGGTCACCCGCATCCGGTGACCCGACACCGGGCCGGCACCGGCCAGTGCCTCGGCGACCTGCTCGAGGGTTGCGCCGCATTCCAGCGCGACGGCGGCCGCGCACAACGCATTGCTGACCTGGTGGTCGCCGTGTACGGCCAGGCTGACGTCGACGGCGCCGCCGCCCGAGTGCAGGGTGAACTGCGGCCTGGCCAGCTCGTCGAGCGTCACCGGCCCGGCCCACACGTCGCTCTGGCTGTTCCGACTGACCCGCACCACTCGGGCCGCGGTCACCTCGGCCATCGCCGCCACCGCCGGGTCGTCGACGTTGAGCACGACGACTCCGGACCGTGGAACAGCTTGCGGCAGTTCGGATTTAGTCTTGGCGATGGCTTCGCGTGAGCCGAATTCGCCGAGGTGTGCGGTGCCGACGTTGAGCACCACGCCGATCGACGGCGGCGCGATGGCAGCCAGTGCGGCGATGTTGCCGGGGTGGCGGGCCGACAGCTCCAGGATGAGGTAGTCGGTGGCGGCGGTGGCACGCAGCACGGTCCACGGGTGACCGAGTTCGTTGTTGAACGAGCCGGGCGGCGCCACCACCTCACCGAGCGGGGCGAGCACCGCGGCCAGCAGGTCTTTCGTCGACGTCTTGCCCGAAGACCCGGTGATTCCCACGATCGTCAATCCCCCGGCTACCAGCTCGGCGGCCACCGCGGCGGCGAGCTTGGCCAGCGCGGCAAGCACCGCCGCACCCGAGCCGTCGGCGTCGTGCTCGAGAACGCCGGCCAGCCCCCCGTCGGCGCGTTGTCCGGCGTGCGGGTCGGGGGCGACCACGATCGCGGGGACGCCGACCGGCCTGGCGGCCAGCACCGCGACCGCTCCGGCGGCCACCGCCGAGGCGGCGTGGTCGTGTCCGTCGACGCGGGCGCCCGGCAGGGCCAGGAACAGCCCGCCGGAACTGATTCTGCGGGAATCGAATTCGACGGTCGCGGTGACGTGCAGGCTCGCGGCGTCCGCTGCGGAGATGTCGGCCAGCTCGCCGCCGACGATGGCGGCGATCTGCGCCACCGTGAGGTCGATCATCCGCGACGTCCCTCGAGCGCGGCGGCCAGCTCGACGCGGTCGTCGAAAGGCTGGGTGTGCCCGGAGCGAGTCTGACCGGTTTCGTGGCCCTTGCCGGCGATCAGCACCACGTCTCCGGCATCCGCCCAGGCCACCGCGTGGTCGATCGCCTCGCGCCGGTCGCCGATCTCGACGACGCGGGCAGCGGTACCGGCTTCGGTTGCGCCGGAAAGGATCTCGCGGCGGATCGCGGCTGGATCCTCGCTGCGGGGGTTGTCGTCGGTCACCACCACGAGGTCTGCCAGCTCGGCGGCGACGCGGCCCATCGCCGCACGTTTACCCGGATCGCGATCGCCGCCTGCGCCGAACACCACCGCCAGCCGGCCGGTGGGGCGGCGCAGGGTCCGCAAAACCTCCTGCAGCGCACCCGGTTTGTGCGCGTAGTCGACCAAGGCCAGGAAGTTCTGGCCGCGCTCGATCCGCTCGAGTCGTCCGGGAACCTGGGTGTGCCGCAGACCAGTTGACGCCTGTTCGGGGGAAACCCCGACGGCATCGAGAATCGCCAGTGCGACAAGGCAATTGGCGATGTTGTAGTCGCCGGGCAGCGCAATTCTCAACCGGTGGTGCACACCGGCCGGGTCGACGGCGGTGAACTCCTGTTCGCCGGCTTGCGCCGTGACGCCTTCGACGCGCCAGTCCGCGGGCCGACCCTTCGTGCTGACAGTCGTCACCTTGTCGGCGCGGTGGGCCATCGAGCGGCCGGCATCGTCGTCGACGCACACCACCGCGCGGCGGGCGCGCGACGGCGACGCCGGGTCGAACAGCCGCGCCTTGGCCTCGAAGTAGTCCTCCATCGTCGGGTGGAAGTCGAGGTGATCGCGGGACAGGTTGGTGAAAGCGCCCACCGCGAAGTGAACGCCGTCGACGCGGCCCAGCGTCAGCGCGTGACTGGACACCTCCATCACCACGGTGTCGACGCCGCGCTCAGCCATCACCGCCAGTAGCGCCTGCAGCGCGGGCGCCTCGGGTGTGGTCAGCGCGCTCGGGATGTCGACGCCGTTGATCCGCAGCCCGACGGTGCCGATCAGCCCCACCGTCCGCCCGGCCGAGCGCAGACCGGCTTCGATCAGGTAGGTCGTCGTCGTCTTGCCCGATGTCCCGGTGACGCCGATGACGGCCAGGCGCTCGGACGGATGCCCGTACACGGTGGCGGCGAGTTCGCCCAGAACGCTGCGGGGTTCGGGATGCACCAGGACGGGCACCGCTCCGGCGTCGCGGTTCAGCTGCGCCAACCCAGACGCATCGGTGAGCACCGCGACGGCCCCGCGTTCGACCGCGTCTCCGTAAAAGCGGGCGCCGTGTGTCGCCCCGCCAGGCAGCGCCGCGAACAGGTCGCCGGGCTGGACATCCTGCGCCCGCAGGGTCACACCGGTGATCGACAAATCCGACGTGGGGCTGCCCTCGGCGGGAACCGCGCCCACCTGAGCGACCAGCGTCGACAACGGCACGCCTGCGCAGGAGGTCGGGCGCAGTGCGGCGGGCATCGCCATCACTCCCATCGTGCCTAATCGGACTACGTGATCGGCCATGACACTACCCAGCTGGCGGTTCGTAGACCCCGATGGAACCGGGAAGCGTCGCGTAGACCGGCCACTATGGGGGTAGCCGCATGGGAGGGATTCGACAGGGCTGATCGTCGTGGGTAGCGGCCCGGCAGGCCTGGGCGCAGCCGAAGCTTTCCGCATACACAACTCGCGCGACCCCGTGACGCAGCGCAATTCGTCTCACGCAATGGGGACGCCGCTACGCGCGGCCACAGACGAGCCGTCGGCGGTGTCGAATACGTCGATCGCCACATCATCGTCGCGATAACTTCCGATCGTATGAAACCCCGCCGTGCCGGCGACAACTTCGTTGACCTCGTCGCCCGTCATCAAATAGTCGTCTACTCGATGACGCCAGTGCGCGGCAACGACCGTGGCACCGGGCTCCAGCCGCGGGCACTCCCGCTCGAGAACACCGCGCAACGCCCGCGGCGTCAGGTAGTACCCGACCTCGGATAGCATCAGGAGATCGAAAGGCCCTGCCGGCCATGGCTCGTCGACAGAATGCTGGAGCAGGGTCACCTGGTCACGGCGGCCGAGATCACCCAGCCTGCGTTGCGCGCCGTCCAGGGCGGCCGCAGTCACGTCGGTTGCCGTCACGCGGGTGCAGCGTTCGCTCAACAGCGCGGTCAGAACGCCCACTGAGCAACCCGGCTCGAACGCGTGCCGGTAGTACTGCCGCGGCAGTAGAGCCAGGGTGATGGCGTACTTGCGCTGCTCATACCACCGAGCGCTCAGTCCCCACGGGTCGGCCGACTGGGCGTACATCGAATCGAAATATTCATCGGGCAACCTGCTCACACGAACACCACCTCCCCGACCGTCAACAGCCGCTGCACCACAGCCCCTGGCAGCACGGGATAGCCATCTGGTGCCGACTGGGTCTGCGTTGGAAAGCATTGTGCGGCAAGGTTTTTAATCTCCAAAGCTTGAGCGGTCAGCCTCACTCGGCGGGCCCTCTCCCATGGGACTGCCGGATCGCGGGGCCTGGCCCAATGCCACATCCACACCGGGTACTCCACCAGCGCGGCACCGGTTGCCGCCGCGGCGGCTGCGGCGGCGCGGCCGACGGCTTCATGGTCGGGATGACCGTCACCGCGCCACGTCGTCGCACACCACCCGCCGGTCGGCAGGTCGGCGAGTAGCGACCCGATCCGGTCCGTCAATTCGGATTCGCATTGCGCCAATTCGCCGTCAGGCATTTCGAGTCGAACCGGATCGCGAGCACCCAGCAGCCGCATCGATCGGCGAACTTCGGCCCACCGCAACGCTTTCAACTTCGCGCGACCCGCCCGATCCAGCCCGGGATAGGCCGCCTCTCCGTCCGACACCGACACGACCTGGACGTCGACACCAGCGGCGCATAGCGTGGCGATGGTCGCCCCCAGACCCAGTGTTTCATCGTCCGGGTGCGGCGCGATCACCGTCAGGCCGGGGCAGTCGTCGAGGTTCAGGCAAGGGAGGTCGTGGTCCCAGCCGGTCCACTCTTCGACAGGGGTACCACCGTCGGCGATCGGGCTTTCGGCGAGGCGCGCAGCGGTCTGCGATTGCGCCTCAGTCATCGGTATGGTGTCCCGCCGCGAGTAATCCGAGGGCGGCAAGGTCACGCTCGGCGTGGCTCTGTCGGACATACACGGTGAGGTCCGCGACAGCGCGAGCGTGCCGTTCGTCGGTACACAGCGGTCCCGGACCGAGGGCGCGATCGGTTCGGGCGAGCACCTCGTCGACGGCGTTCTCGACGATCGCACGGGTACGTCGGGCGATCAGCTCCGCTGAGCCGGAATGGTTGTGGGGGTCTTCGTCGACGTAGTCGGCGGCCACGGCCAGCGCTGACTCCGCCGCGGCGATTGACGCGTCGACAGCGCCCAGGTGCGCGAGATGGTGATCATCGGCACCGCCGCGGGCGGCTCGCCGGTACAGCGGTGCAGCGACCGCGCGGGCCCCACCCAGCCAGCAAGCCGCGACGCCGATGGCGCCGAACCAAAAGCCGGGCCGGGTCAGGTAATCGTCCGGCTGCCCGACGGGAATTGCCGGCGCATCGGTGAACTGGACGGCCCGGGTGTCGCTTTCGGCCATGCCCGCGTTGCGCCAGGCAGATTCCAACGGCTGCACCGCGTCACCCCGCAGATCCACCGCGAAGAGCCCACCCCGTCCGTCGGCCAAGCGAGCGGTCACCAGCGCATGCGTACAGAGCCCGGCGCCGGAGCACCACGCCTTGGTGCCGTCGAGAACAATCGCGCCACCGGCGCCGCGGGCTCGCACAACTGCGTCGGGCGCTTCGGCCGCCCACACTCCCCATAACCCGTCTGGGTCCGACGCCGGACCGCTGAGCTCGGCCAGGATGGCGAGGGCGTCGGCGTGCGCCTCGGCCAACCGCCCGGCGACCACATTTATAGCTGCCAACTCGGCGAGTCGGCGCCAACGCTGCACCGTGTGGCCCGAGCCCGGTAACGGCAGCTGCAATTGACCGGTCCGATGCCAATCCAGCACCAAGGCCGCGGTCATGACGCCTCGTCAGTCCGGTGTCTGACACCGGTAACTTCGTGAGCGACGTCGTCGAGGTATTCGGCGAAGCCACCCGGTGCTCGCGCATTCCGGCGGTCTGAAGTGGTCACCCAAAGCGACTCGTCCCAATACACGCGATAGCCCTCCGCTTGAAATCGCTCGACCAGGTCGACATCTTCGCCGCTGGCCCTCGAGACGAAGCCGCCCACACGCCAATACGCTTCGGAGCCGAACCCCATGTTCGCGCCGTGAATGTGTTGCTTCCCGGAGGCTTCAGCGCGATAGCGCGCCTCGTACTCCGACGCGACTTCCTCGGAGTGATGCCGCCATTCGCCTACCCGCACCAGGCCCAGGACCATGTCGGCATTCGCGGCAATTTGGCGCGTCAACCAGTCGCTGTCTACTTCGGTGTCGGCGTCGGTGGTCGCGTACCAGGGTGGCCGGCGTACATCGTCGAGCACCGATCTCGCATAGCGGAAGCCGGCCGCGCGCGCGGCACCGACATTTCGTTCATCGACCGCGATGAAGCGCACGTCCGAACCGAATCGCCCAGCGAGGCTGGCACTGTCGTCGTCGCAAGCATCGAGTACCACGACCACCGAAGTCGCTAGGGCAGCCGCGGATGCGGCCGTCCTGACCGCGTCAACGCATCGAGCTAACGCCGCGAATTCGTTATGAGCCGGAACAACCACAACCGCGTCAGGCTTTGCTGTCACCTATGGGAAGTAACCGTTAGTGGCCGATTTGACACCCTCGGCCACCGTCACGACTCAGGCCGGACCGGCTGACCCTTCGGTAGCGGGGTGCACCGCCCGCAACTGCTCGACGTTCTCATTCTCCAGCGCCGTGAAATCGATGCCGTCGTTGTTCAGAGCCAACGCGTGATCGCCGATGCTGGTCAGCAGTCTGCGTGAGGTCTCCAACCAGGCAGCGGTCCTGATCTGCAGCGCCGCCCCCGAGCTGCCAACCCAGCCCGACTGGGCCGCGGCTATCCGGCTGTCCGACGACAAATGGGCACTCGCCAGATCGTCGCCCTGGCCGGCCACGTGCGCTGCCGAGCTCGCCAAGGCTTCGATGTCGACCCGAAAATTCCCGCCTGCCGCCATCGCCGTCACCTCCCGCTGTGCTTGATCATTCTCCCTATCACCGGGTGGTGGCCGGCCGCAATTCACGTCCGGCTACATGGCTTGCAGCGTCAGCGGCGGACCGGGATCGGGTGACAGCGGGACGTTTCCGCGTTGCAGCAGCCAGCCGGCGATGTTATGGAACAGCGGGGCCGCGGAGTGGCCGGGCGACCCGTCGGCGTTGGTGGCCGGGTTGTCCATCATGACGCCGATGACGTAGCGCGGATCGTCGGTGGTGGCCATGCCCGCGAAGGTGACCCAGTAGACGTTGTCGTAGTAGCAGCCGCAGGCCGGGTTGATCTGCTGTGCCGTCCCGGTCTTGCCGGACACCTGGTAGCCATCGACGGCGGCCGCTGGCCCGGTGCCCTGCTGGTTTCCGGTCGGGTCACGCTGGACGACACCGCGCAGCATGTTGCGAACCGTCCGCGCGGTCTCTGGCGACACCACCCGAACACCTTCCGGGCGTGGCTCTTCGGTGCGTGCGCCGTCGGCCGAGACGGTTGACTTGATGATCCGCGGTGGAATCCGCACACCGTCGTTGGCGATCGCCTGATACATGCCGGTCATCTGCAGCAACGTCATCGAAAGACCTTGGCCGATCGGCAAGTTGGAGAAGGTGCTGCCCGACCACTGATCGATCGGGGGCACCAGACCCTCGCTTTCACCGGGCAGGCCGACCCCGGTGCGCTGACCGAGCCCGAACTTGCGCACCATGTCGTAGTAGCGCTGCGGTCCGACCCGCTGCGCGAGCATCAGCGTGCCCACGTTGGACGATTTCGAGAAGACGCCGGTCGTCGTGTAAGGCGCGACGCCGTGGACCCAGGCGTCGTGCACCGTGACCCCGCCCATGTTGATCGAGCCCGGAACCTGCAGCACCTCATCGGGATTGGTCAGGCCGTACTCGATCACCGACGCGGCGGTCACGACCTTGTTCACCGAACCGGGCTCGAACGGCGACGACACCGGCAGATCACCCAGCTGCTTTTTGCCCTGCCGCCCGATGTCCTGGGACGGGTCGAAGGTGTTGTCGTTGGACATCGCCAGCACTTCGCCGGTCTTGGCATCGAGCACGACCGCCGAAACGTTGCGTGCCCCGGACAGATTCTTGGCCTGCTGCACCTGCTGCTGGACGTAGAACTGGATGTCGTCGTCGATAGTCAGCTGGACCGTCGCGCCGTTGACCGCCTGATGCTGGTTGCGGTAGCTGCCCGGAATCACCACACCGTCAGAACCGCGGTCGTAGGTCACCGACCCGTCAGTGCCGGCCAACTCCGCGTCCATGGAATCCTCCAGGCCGAGCAAACCGTGCCCGTCCCAGTCGATTCCGCCGACGACGTTGGCGGCCAGCGACCCGCCCGGATACTGGCGCAGGTCTTGACGCTCCGCACCGACCTCGGGGAATTTCCGGGTGATTGTGGTGGCGATCGCAGGGTCGACGGCGCGGGCGAGATAGACGAATGTCTCGTTGCTGCGCAGCTTCTTCAGCACGGTGGCGTTATCCGGCTTGTTGTTCAGCCGAGCCGACACTTCCTTGGCGATCTCCGTCAACCGCTCTTGCGGGTCAGGAGCTTTCGCGTTCTTCTGCTTGGCTTCGGCCAGCTGCTTCTGGATGCGGCGCGGCTGGAAGGTCAGCGCGCGGGCCTCGATCGTGAAGGCGAGTTGGTTGTTGTTGCGGTCGACGATGTTGCCGCGTACCGCCTTTTCGGTGTCGGTGACCTTGAGCTGGCCCGCTGCCTCGGCGCGCAACCCGGACGCGCGTGGCACCTGCAGGTAGAACAGCTGGGCGGCGGCCACCAACAACGCCAGGAAGATGACCCCGTTGCCAACGCGGTGCCGGAAGACGAATGATGCGCCGCGGTTCCCGAGCTCGACGGCCTGACGGGTTCGGCGTTCACGCGCCGAGCGCGCGGCCGAACTCGCCTTTGCCTTTGCCTGACTTGGCTTGCGGGACTGTGTTTGCCGTAGTGATCGGCCGCCGGGCCGGTTCCCGCGACTCACCGTGGAACGCCGGGCGTCGTGACCGTCAGGGGACCGAACTGCTCACCGAGGAGAGGACCGGCGGGCACGGCGTGATGCGGCACCCCCGGGACGTCGGCCGGAGCCGGCGCGGCCGGCGGGGGCACCGGTGCGGCCAGTGGCACGGGCGCGGCGGCCAGTGGCGCAACCGGGGCCGGCGGTACCGCGGGCGCGACGGCGGGCGTACCGCGCCGCGGCGACGATCGAGCGCCGGGGGCAGTCCCGGTGCTATCGGCATTCCCGGCGTGGCCGCCGGCCCCGCACCCGGGAGTGGGAGCGGGCCGTCAGGCACCGGAAGGTGCTGCGGCCCCAGTGTGGTGGCGCCGTCGGGGGTACGAACCATCGCATCCGGACCGGGCGCCAATGGAACCAGCGGAGCGCCGTTGCCGGGCAGCACCAGCGAGGGCACCTCAACCGCATTCACCGGCGGAGCCTTGGGTGGCGTTGGCTGTTCGTCGGGCAGCTTGCTGTTCAGCGGTGGGGGCGGAACGCCTTGTGCGGGCTTGGGAGTCCCCACCACGACCCAGTTGCCCGCGGGATCCTGCACGAGATGCGCGGTGTCCCGGGTCGGGATCATGCCCAAGCCGCGGGCCGCCTCGGCCAGCGCCGGAGCAGCCTGCGCCTCTTGGACGTCGCGTTCGAGCGCTTCCTTTTGCTGCTGCAGCAACTCGGTGCGCTGACGGGCGCTGCCCAGCTGATAGGAGCGCTCAGCGGCGGCGGTGGACAGCCACAACGTGAGGCCGAGCCCGGCACCGAGCGAGCCGATGACCAGCACGACGAACGGGACTTTAGCCGCCAGAGTCTGCGGGCGCAGATCGATCGACGCGAGCCAGTTGAGCAGGCGTTGCCGCAATGGGGGCCGAACAACCTTGGGCTTCTTGGCTTTCCGCGCCTTCGCCCGGGCCTTGGCCTGCGTGGTGCTCTTCGGTCGGGCCGGTCGTTCGACGGGCCGCGCGATCGGCGAGGTCTGCGGCGCGGACCGCGACTTGCGCGACTCACGGGCCGGCGCGGTAGCTTTCCCGGTCCGCGGACGGGTACGGCGTGCGGCGGTCGGCTCGGCTGCTGGACGCCCCGGTTTCCGGGAAGCGTTGCTCTGCCCGCGACGCCGATCGCCGGCGCGGGGCGGTTGCGCGTCACGCTTCACCTTCATGAGCCTCCCTTCGATCGCACACGTTGTAGCGCGCGCAGTCGCACGGCGGCACTGCGCGGATTCTGCTGGATCTCGGCATCGTCGGCACGTTCGGCGCCGCGCGTCAGCAATGTGAATTTCGGTGCGTGCCCAGGCAATTCGACCGGTAGATCGGTCGGCGTGCTGGACGTGCTGACGTCGGCGAACAGCCGCTTGACGATCCGGTCCTCTAGCGACTGGTAGGCCATCACCACGATGCGCCCGTCGACCGTCAGCGCATCCAGCGCCGCCGGCAGGGCGTCGCGCAACGCGTCCAGCTCGCTGTTGACCGCGATGCGCAGGGCCTGAAACGTCCGCTTGGCCGGATGCCCACCGGTCCGCCGCGCCGGCGCCGGAACCGCTTGGTAGATAACCTCTACCAACTCGCCGGTCGAGGCGAACGGCGCCCGCGCGCGGCGTCGCACGATGTGCGATGCAATGCGGCGGGCCAGCTTTTCCTCACCGTAACGACGCAGGATGTCGGTCAGCGCGGACTCGTCGTAGGTGTTGAGGATCTCGGCAGCGGTCAACGATGACGTCGGATCCATCCGCATGTCCAGCGGCGCGTCCTGCGCGTAGGAGAAACCCCGCTCGGTCCGGTCGAGCTGCATCGACGAGACACCGAGGTCGAACAGGATGCCGTCGACGGATTCGGTTGGGCCGTAGCCCGATTCGGCCAGTGCGGCGTCGATTCCGTCATACCGGGTCTGTACCAGGGTTAGCCGGTCGGCAAAACGTGACAACCGCCCGCGGACGATGTCCAACGCGGTCGGGTCGCGGTCGATGCCGATCAGCCGCAGTCCGGGCAGTTCGCTGAGGAACCGCTCGGCATGCCCGCCGGCACCGACGGTCGCGTCGATGAGCACCGCGCCCGATCCGTCGGGATGGTGGCGCGTCAATGCGGGGCGCAGCAGTGCGAAGCAGCGGTCGAGCAGAACGGGTACATGGCCGAATTCGCCAGTGGCGTCAACCATGACAACACCTTCCCGACGAGGGGCATGGGAGGCGACCCGCTCGCCCGGCGTAACCGGGTTTGCGGCCGCCCGCCTGCATCGAGGTCCCTGTCCGATGGCACGAACCTGGCGTTGGGGAAGTACGTCAGGGTCGGTTCGGACAGAGGCCACGATGCACGGGCACGCGCCTTAGATAATGTCGCCGAGTGCTTCATCGCTGGCCGCGGAGAAGTTCTCTTCGTGGGTGTCTTGGTACTGCTGCCAGGCCAGTGCGTCCCAGATCTCCAGGTATTCAATCGATCCGATCACCACGCAGTCCTTGGAGAGGTTCGCGTAGCGGCGGTGATCGGCCGACAAGGTGATCCTGCCCTGGGCGTCGGGATGCTGTTCATCAGTACCGGCGGCCAGGTTGCGCAGGAAGGCTCTGGCGTCCGGGTTGCTTCTTGACGTCTGACTGGCCTTGCGGGCGAGTTCCTCGAACGCCGCTCGCGGGTAGACGGCGAGGCTGTGGTCTTGGCTCTTGGTGACCATCAACCCCCCTGCCAGTGCGTCGCGGAACTTGGCGGGCAACGTGAGCCGCCCCTTGTCGTCGAGCTTCGGCGTGTAGGTGCCGAGAAACATCTGGCTACCTCCATGCCCTTCGACTTCCGCCACGATACCCCACAATCCCCCACTTCGCTCCATTTAACGACACGAATGTCACCGGTTGATGTCGTTTCAGCAGGTTCTCGGCCACCATGATGGGATCCCCGATCGACCGGGCATGCAGAACAGGGCACAGAACTGGCCATTGACCTGCAGTTATTACTCAGGTGGGGCGTAGTGGGTCATCTCGGCGCGCATTGGCGGCCAAACCGGCGTCGCTGGGCACAAAAAAGGGCAGCCAACCGGCTGCCCTTTTTACGTCGCGGACCCTATCCCTCGAAGCGGCGGCGGAACCGATCTTCCATCCGGCTGGTGAACGATCCGCCGGCGCTCTTGCTGCGGCGCTGACGTGCACCAGCGGCGGGTCCGGGGCGCTCACCTCGGCCGGCGAGCCGCGGGCCGGTGATGGCAAACACGACGCCGCCGAACATCACGATGAAACCGAGTACCGACAACACCGGGAAGGTTCCGATCATGGTGGCCTTGAACGCCACTCCGGAAACCAGCATGGCAAGTCCAAGCAGGAACAACCCCGCGCCCTGCAGCCGTCGCCGCGCCGTCGGAGCGCGCAACCCGCCGCCGCGAACGCTCGAGGCGAACTTAGGGTCCTCGGCATAGAGAGCGCTCTCGATCTGGTCGAGCATCCGCTGCTCATGATCGGAGAGTGGCATCCGTCCCTCCTTGCCGAGAACCTGTCACGTTAATACCGATAGCACGCCTACGCCCGCTGCGGGGCAACTAATAAGAATGATACGAGGTCTATCTGCGCGTTACCACCGCTTCGCCCGCTGATTGTAATCGCGACCGGTCCGCGACCAACGCTGCGCCGCCGCGCCCGATAATGGGATGGCGCACCGCACTGGACGACTGAGGAGGAGACCGCACGTTGGCGACGTTCCTCATCAACCTGCCGCCAGAGGACATGCAGCGACGACTTTCCGATGCCTTGGGCGTCTACGTCGACGCCATGCGCTACCCACCCGGGACCGAGAACCAGCGCGCCGCGATGTGGCTCGAGCACACCCGGCGGCGGGGCTGGCAAGCCGTGGCGGCCGTGGAAGTCGAGGCGCCGGCGGGATCGGCACCGTCGTCTGACGAGCTGAGCGACGCTCCGCTGCTGGGTGTGGCCTACGGCTACTGCGGCGCGCCCGATCAGTGGTGGCAGCAGCAGGTCGTCGCCGGCCTGGAGCGCAGCGGCTTCCCCGCCCCGGAGATCACCAAGCTGATGACCAGCTACTTCGAGCTGACCGAGCTGCACATCCACCCTCGGGCACAGGGCCGCGGTCTGGGAGAGGCGCTGGCCCGTCGACTGCTGTCCGAGCGCACCGAAGCCAACGTGCTGCTCTCGACCCCGGAGACCGTTGGCGAGGCCAATCGCGCCTGGCGGCTCTACCGGCGACTGGGCTTCCTCGACGTCATTCGCGGCTACCACTTCACCGGCGACCCACGGGCATTCGCGATTCTGGGTCGCCAGCTGCCGCTGTAGTCGCCCAGGTTTCGACCCGGTCTGGCACGATGACCTGGTGCGCGCGAGCGGTATACAGCTCCTGTCCCAGGGCTTTACGCCACGTCATCGCCGCCGGCTGACGGCGTTGACGATGCTGCTCCTGGCGATACCCGTGCTCGCCGGCTGCGTACGGATCAAGGCATCCATCACCATCTCCCCCGACGACCTGGTGTCCGGCGACATCGTTGCCGCGGCCAAGCCGCGCAACGACAAAGACACTCGGTCCGCAGTTGGATCCCAATCTGGCCTTCGGTCAGAAGGTCGCGGTGTCCAAATACGACCGCGACGGCTACGTGGGTTCGCAGGCCACGTTTGCCGATCTGACCTTCGCTGAACTGCCGGAACTCGCCCGTATGAACTCTGACGCACAAGGCGTGAACCTGTCGCTGCGCAGAGCCGGCGACCTGGTGATCCTGGAAGGGCGGGCGGACCTGACGTCGCTGTCCGATCCCGAGGCCGACGTCGAGCTGACGGTCGCCTTCCCGGGATCGGTGACCTCCACCAACGGTGACCGCGTCGACCCGCAGACCGTGCAGTGGAAGCTGAAACCCGGTGTGGTCAGCATGTTGACCGCGCAGTCCCGCTACACCGACCCGAGCACCCGTTCATTCCAGGGCGCGGCGCTGTGGCTGGCTCTGGCGTCGATCGCGGTGGCCGGCGTGGTGGCGCTGCTGGCCTGGTACACCCGCGATCGCTCGCCTCGGGTTGCCCAGCCGAGCGATCCGCCGTCCGGCTGACCGGCGTCGGCCGCGGCGCTCAGCTCGCCGGCGACCAGTAGTCCAGCATTTCGGCGAAGGTGTCGAACGCCGGCGCGGAATTCCCGTAGGTGGCTTCGAGATGCAGGCTCAGCGGGTAGCCCAAGTCGACGACGCCGTCGATCACCCGCTTGTACAGATCCAGAAGTAGCTTGCGCCGTTGCGCCGGTTCGGTGTTCGCCAATGTCTTGACGAACGCCTGCTCCTCGGCGACGGCGGCGTTACCGGGATCCTGGATCAGCCAGTTGATGAAGCCGACTTTCTCCTCGACCTTCGGGACGAAGCCGAATCCCAACAAGATCTCCGGCCGGTGGTCGGTCTTCTTGGCGAACTCGGTCAAAAACCCCACTATCGCATCGGAATACAGCAGCTGCGTCTGCGCGAACGTCGCACCCTTTTCGCACTTGAAGTTGAGCCGGCCCACTTCGCCATCGCGGGTGGGAATCAGGATCACGCCGCGGTTGGCCACCAGCTCTCGAAAGATCGACAGGGCGTCGGTCGGCGCGACACCGGAACCCTCACCGTCGACCATGGTCCGCGGAACGCCGACGAAGACGATGCCGTCGATTCCTGCCCCGACCAGATCACCGAGCCGCCGGCGCAACACCGGCTCGTCCATGAAAGCGGTGACCTGGCTGCACAATCCGCGCACCCCGGGCAACTCGGGTTTGATGATCGACCAGAAATCCAGCACGTCGAGCTTCGGCTTCATCTCGACCGGTCGGTCGTCTTCTTCTTCGATCAGCCCCGGCATCATCACGTGCCCGATCCGACCATTGATGCCCGATTTCGTGGACAGCTGCAGCACCTTGTGAGCCTCTTCGAGAGCTTGCTCCCGACCGCGATCCACGTTGGGCGGCACCATCTCGAGCGCGATCGTGTTCAAAGTCAACGAGCTTCTCCTCATCGAACGGCTAGTTCCCCCCGCGCCAGGTCAGACGCCGCGAACCCACGTCCCGCCACGCACCACGACAGCATAGTGAGGCTCTCGAGGCAGTCCTGCGCCGACGGTCGACCGCACCTCGTCAGCCGTCCCGAGGGAGGCAAAACCCGCTGGACAGCGCCGCGCCGAATAGACTTGGCGGGCCATGATCTCAAGGGACCGGGAAGAGGTGTCGCGCTGAGCGTCGAAGCAGCGGCAACCGTCGAGCTGGCCGACGCGGTCACCGACCAGTTGCGCAGGTACTTGCGCGACCGTCGTGCGGAGGCGGCGTACATCGGCGGCGACTATGACGCCCTGATCGCCGGGCTGGAGGACTTCGTTCTCGGTGGCGGCAAACGGCTGCGCCCGGCTTTCGCCTACTGGGGCTGGCGGGCGGTGTCGAGCGAGGACCCCGACGAACAGGCACTGCTGTTGTTCGCGGCACTGGAGCTGCTGCATGCCTCGGCGCTGGTGCACGACGACGTGATCGACAGCTCCGCGACTCGCCGGGGCCGGCCGACGACACACATCCGGTTCGCTGCCCTGCATCGCGACCGTCAGTGGCGTGGACCGGCGGAACAGTTCGGAATGTCGGCGGCGATCCTGCTCGGGGATCTGGCGCTGGCGTGGGCCGATGACATCGTCGCCGGCGTCGAACTGCCGCACGGTGCTCGCAACCGGGTCCGCCGGGTCTGGGCCGACATTCGCACCGAGGTGCTCGGTGGCCAGTACCTCGACATCGTGGCCGAGGCCAGCGCCGCGGAGTCGATTGCCTCCGCGATGGCCGTCAACACCTACAAGACCGCCTCCTACACGGTGTCGCGTCCGTTGCAGTTGGGAGCCGCCGCTGCCGCGGATCGGCCCGATGTCCAAGCGCTTTTCCACGAGGTCGGCGATCAGCTGGGCGTCGCGTTCCAGTTGCGCGACGACGTGCTCGGCCTGTTCGGCGATCCAGCGGTGACCGGTAAGCCCTCCGGAGACGATCTGCGCGCCGGCAAGCGCACCGTGCTGCTGGCAACCGCCATGGAATTGGCCGACAAGTCAGATGCGGCCGCCGCCAAGCTGTTACGGGACTCAGTCGGCACCGACTTGAGCGATGCCGAAATCGGCGACCTGTGCGATGTGATCGAACGAGTCGGCGCCCTGGCTGCGGTAGAAGAACAGATCGACGCGTTGACCCGCCGGGCGCTCGGCGTGGTGGCTGACGCCCCCATCCACGCCGCGGCCAAGGCCGGACTCTCCGGACTCGCCAACCTCGCCGCACAGCGATCGGCCTGACGCCCATGTCCATTCCGACATCTGTTCCAGCCGCCACGTCGGCTACCGCTGCGCCCCAGCGCCTTTCACGACTGCGGGAGTTCGTCACCACCACCGAGGGCCGGCCGGCGCTGCTGGGCTTCCTGGGCGCGGCGCTCATCACCACCGGGGGGCTTGGCGCCGGCAGCACCAAACAGCACGATCCAGTGTTGGAGTGGCTGCACTTGTCCTGGCTGCGTTACGGGCACGGCTTGGTGCTGTCCTCGGTACTGCTGTGGATCGGCGTGGCGTTGATGCTCAGCGCATGGCTGTGGCTGGGCCGACGCGTACTTGCCGGCGACGCAAGCCAATACACCATGGTGACCAGCGCCGCTTTTTGGCTGGCACCGCTACTGCTCTCGGTGCCGCTGTTCAGCCGCGACACCTACTCGTATCTGGCTCAGGGCGCACTGCTGCGCGACGGATTCGACCCCTACGCGGTGGGGCCCATAGACAACCCGAATGCGTTGCTGGACAACGTTAGTCCAATCTGGACCATCACTACCGCGCCGTACGGTCCGGCGTTCATCTTGATCGCCAAGCTGATCACGATGCTGGTCGGCAACCACGTGATCGCCGGGACGATGCTGCTGCGGCTGTGCATGTTGCCCGGGTTCGCGCTGCTGATCTGGGCGACACCACGGATAGCGCGGCATCTTGGCGCGAATGTGCCGATAGCGCTGTGGATCTGCGCACTCAACCCGTTGGTGATCATCCATTTGATGGGCGGCGTGCACAACGAGATGTTGATGGTCGGCCTGATGTCCGCCGGAATCGCTCTGACCCTGAGTAGTCGTCATATCGCCGGCATCACCCTGATTGCCGTCGGGGTCGCGGTCAAGGCCACCGCGGGACTCGCGCTGCCGTTCATGGTCTGGGTGTGGATGCGCCACCTGTGCGAGCGGCGCGGATACCGGCCGCTGCGTGCCTTT
Source organism: uncultured Actinomycetota bacterium (assembly GCA_963815995.1). Classification (GTDB taxonomy): domain Bacteria; phylum Actinomycetota; class Actinomycetes; order Mycobacteriales; family Mycobacteriaceae; genus Mycobacterium. Next base: position 1,134,363 of record CAWFIR010000010.1, on the reverse strand, counting down.
GCCGCGGCCGCAGGCACATCTGTGTTGATCTTCGTCGCCGTGTTCGCGGTGCTGTCCGGGGTGGCCGGGGTGGGCCTCGGCTGGCTGACCGCACTGGCCGGCTCGGTGAAAATCATCAACTGGCTGAGCGTTCCGACGGCGGCGGCCAACCTGATCCATGCGATCGGAGCGTTGTTCTTCTCCGTCAGCTTCTACGCGGTGCTGCAAGTCACCCGCGCCGTCGGGATCGCGATCGTCGGGGTGGCACTGCCGCTGCTGTGGTGGCGATTCCGGCACGACGACCGCCAAGCGCTCACCGGTATCGCATGGGCGATGGTGGTCGTGGTGTTGTTCGCGCCCGCCGCGCTGCCCTGGTACTACTCCTGGCCGTTGGCGGTGCTGGCCCCGCTCGCCCAGTCACGCCGGGCGGTCGCGGCGATCGCCGCGTTCTCCACCTGGATCATGGTCATCTTCAAACCCGATGGCGCACATGGCATGTACTCGTGGTCGCACGTCCTGCTGGCCACGGCGGTGGCGTTGTTCGCGTGGCGCACCGTGAACCGCCCCGCGGCCGAAGCGGAACCTGCCTGATCTGGCGGTCAGTACGCCATGGCCTGCGCGCGGCGCAGGACTTCGCGGGCCTGATGGGCGTGTAACGCGTCGATCGGGCGGGCGTTGCTGATCGCGTCGCGCGATCCGTCCCGGGTCACGGTCAGCGACGGGTCGGGAGTGAACAGCCAGCGCACGATCTCGGTGTCGCGGTAACCGCCGTCGCGCAAGACCATCAACAACCCCGGCAGGCTCTTGACGACTTCCCCGGCCGCGGTGAAAAAGATCTGCGGAACCACCACGTCGCCGGCGCGCCGCACCGCGACCAGATGGCCTTCCTTCAGATGCTGCTGCACCTTGGTCACCGGCACCCCGAGCAAATCGGCGACGCCGGAAAGATCGTAGGTCGGTTCGTCGGGTCCCAGAACATCGTCCCCGGCCGGAATCCTGCTCACCGAAGTAGTGTACGACCGAGCACGCGGCTTGTTCAGGCTCGCTACGTAAAGGTTTCGGGCGCAGCGCCGGCCGCCGCCTACGATGGGCCCGTGGCTGCAGCGGCGAGCGAAGACGTCCTCGAGGGCGCATTGCTGGACGGGCGCTATCGGGTTGCGACCAAGATCGCCACCGGCGGCACCTCGACTGTGTACCGCGGCCTCGACACACGTTTGGACCGGCCAGTCGCGTGTAAGGTGATGGACTCCCGCTACGCGGGCGATCAGCAATTCCTGCGCCGATTCGAGATGGAGGCCCGGGCGGTCGCGCGGCTCAAGGATCCCGGCCTCGTCGCGGTCTACGACCAAGGCGTCGACGGTCGGCACCCGTTCCTGGTGATGGAACTCGTCGAAGGCGGCACGTTACGCGAGCTGCTGGACGAACGCGGTCCGATGCCACCGCACGCCGTCGCGGCGGTATTGCGCCCGGTACTGGGCGGGCTGGCCGCCGCGCACCGCGCCGGACTGGTACACCGCGACGTCAAACCCGAGAACGTGCTGATCTCGGATGAGGGCGACGTAAAGATCGTCGACTTCGGCCTGGTGCGCGCCGTCGCCGAGGCCGGAATCACTTCCACCAGCGTCATTCTCGGCACCGCCGCCTACCTGTCACCCGAACAGGTCCGCGACGGAAACGCCAGCCCCCGCAGCGACGTCTACGCCGTGGGGATCATGGCCTATGAGCTGTTGACCGGGCAGACCCCGTTCTCCGGCGACACCGCACTGTCGGTCGCATATCAACGGCTGGACACTGACGTGCCGGCACCGAGCAGCGTGATCAACGGCGTCCCCGCCCCATTCGACGAGCTGGTCGAGCGCGCGACCGCGCGCGATCCCGCCGACCGCTACGCGGACGCCAAGGACATGGCCGCGGAATTGGTCGCGATCGCCGACGCGTTACGCCTTCCCGACTTTCGGGTGCCGTCGCCGCGTAACTCGGCTCTGCACCGCTCAGCTGCGACGCACCGCAGCCACGGCGACCAACACCGCACCACCGGGCAACTCCAGTCACCGCCCGCGCCGGTGCACCATCCGACGCGTCGGCTGACCCGCGATCCGCAGGACTGGCCCGCCGAACCCGTCGCGCTGAGACGCTCACGAATACCAGGAGATATCAGGGCAATTCGCCGGAATCGAGATGATCGAATTCGCTCTGGAACGCCAGCACGCTCGACGCATGGTGCTGATTTGGATAGCGATCGTGTTGTCGATCACCGGCATGGTTGCCGCCGCGGCCTGGACCGTCGGCAGCAATGTGGGCGGTCTGCTCTAGTCGCGCAACATCTCCGCGACCAGGAACGCCAGCTCCAATGACTGCTGGGTGTTCAGCCTTGGGTCGCAAGCCGTTTCGTAGCGTCCACCCAGATCGGTGTCCGAAATGTCTTGAGCGCCGCCGAGACACTCGGTGACGTTCTCTCCGGTGATCTCGACGTGGATGCCGCCGGGGTAGGTGTCCAGCGCCCGGTGCACCTCGAAGAAGCCCTGCACCTCGTCGACAATCCGGTCGAAGTGCCGCGTCTTGTAGCCGGTCGACGACTCGTGGGTGTTGCCGTGCATGGGATCGCACTGCCAGATCACCTGATGGCCGGTCGCCTGCACCTTCTCGATGATCGGCGGCAGCAGGTCACGAACCTTGTTGTTGCCCATCCGGCTCACCAGCGTCAGCCGGCCCGGCTTGTTGTGCGGGTCAAGGCGCTCAACGTATTCGACGGCCTGCTCCGGGGTGGTCGCGGGCCCGATCTTGACGCCGATCGGGTTGGCGATCACCTCCGCGAATGCGACATGCGCGCCGTCGAGCTGGCGGGTGCGGTCCCCGATCCACAGGTAGTGCGCCGACAGGTCGTACAGTTGCTGCTCACCGTCGTCGGCATCGGACAGCCGCAGCATGGCACGTTCGTAGTCGAGCACCAAAGCCTCATGGCTGGCGTAGATTTCGGCGGTTTGCAGGTTGCGGTCGGCCACCCCGCAGGCGCTCATGAACTTCAGCCCGCGGTCGATCTCGGAGGCCAACGCCTCGTAGCGCGCGCCGGCCGGCGAGGTCCGGACGAATTCCCGGTTCCAGTCGTGCACCAGATGCAGCGACGCCAGCCCCGACGAGGTCAACGCGCGAACCAGGTTCATCGCCGCGCCGGCGTTGGCGTAGGCCCGCACCAGCCGCGACGGGTCGTGCTCGCGTGCCGCGGCGTCCGGGGCGAACCCGTTGACCATGTCGCCGCGATAGGAACGCAGGCCCAGCGCGTCGATGTCGGACGACCGGGGCTTGGCGTACTGCCCCGCGATGCGGGCCACTTTGAGCACCGGCACGCTGGCGCCGTAGGTCAGCACCACCGCCATCTGCAGCAAGGTGCGGATATTGCCCTTGATGTGCGGCTCGGTGTTGTCCACGAAGGTCTCCGCGCAGTCGCCGCCCTGCAGCAGGAAAGCCTCACCGCGGGCGACCTGGGCCAGCATCTCCTGCAGCCGCACGATCTCCGACGGCACCGTCACCGGTGGCACGCTTTCCAAGACCTTGCGTAACGGCTCGACCTGCTCACGCGTCCAACTCGGCTGCTGGGCAGCGGGCTTGGCCAGCGCGGCGTCCAGCCGCGCCCGCAGATCCGCCGGCAGCGGAGGCAGCGACGGCAGCTGCTCGATCGGTACGTCAACGGTCCAGTTCACCCGTCTATGGTAACCGGGTGGCGCACGCCCCCAATCACGCCGCGATCAGGGCCGATGCGATCGGCCGAGCTAGCGTCCGTCGCCGTCGGACGTGATCACCTGGAATCGCTGTAGCTGATCGCGCGCGTCCACCAGCGCGTCGTGCGCATCCGCCGATCGGCGCGGCAGCCGCGGAGATCCCCGGTCCTCCCAGAGCTGGCGCAGCTCGTGGGTGAATCGCGGTATCGGCGGCGGCAGATGCGTCATCGGGCCCCACAACTGGCACAACACCACGTGGTCGTAGGCGCCGACCCAGGCCCACAGTTCGATCGGCTCGGGCCCGTCGACGTCGAAGAACGTCTCCAGGTCTGAACGGATCCGGGCACGTGACCGCCACAACTGCGAGGCCGGCGACGGCAGTTTGGGCAGCACGTTGGCTCGCACCCAGCTTCCGGCCCGCTCGGGATTGAATTCTGTTGACACCGCGTAGTATTCGCGGCCGTCCTCAGCGACCACCCCGATAGAAATCAGTTCGATCGTGTGGCCGTCATCGATGAACTCGGTGTCGTAGAAATAGCGCACCGCCACCTCACCCGACGCCGCTGACGAACACGCTCGGCACCGACTCCGGCGGCGGCGCTGGATGCACTTCGCGGTCCAGCTCCGCATCGACCAGCCGGTGCGAGAGCCGGCGCGGCGTACCCGCGATCGCGTACTGCAGCCACAGCTTGGCGTGCACGACGGGGCGGCGCAGGGTCCGTTCGCGCATCAGCGCCCGGCTCATCTTGTCCAGCCGGCGGAGGTAGAGGTAGCGGGCCCATGGCGCCTGCGGGCGTGACAGCCTGATCGCCCCGATGAACAGCAGCGGGACGAAGAACATCCCGATCAGGCCGGTCCACACCTTGCCCTTGAGCACAACCAGCACAGCCAGCGGCAACGTCAGCACCATCGCGAAGATCACACCGGCCCGCAACACCACCGAATGCGTGGTGTCCTGCCACAGGCTGATGAAGAACATCAGCGGATGCAACCCCAGAACCAAGAGGCCGCCCACCGCGACCGCGGCGAACACCGCGTCGACCGACGTCCGCCCGTCTTCCTCCCAATAGACGTCGGACAGATGCAGGATCAAGGCATACTCGTCGAGCACCAATGCGGCGCCGATACCGAAAACGATTGCGATCGCGGTGTATTCAGGCTCGCTGCCGTTGACGGACAACGCCACCAGCGTGATGCCGGAAATCATCACCATGACGACGCCGACCACCACATGGTGGATGTGCTTGGACCCGACGTGGACATTGCGAGGCTCCCACCACCGGGGCGGCCGGCCGGCTGCTGGCGCGACGGCGGATCAAGCGGACGGCGGTGCGTGCCACGAAGAAGGTGAGGATGAAGGCGATCAGACAGCACAGCAGGGGTAATCGACCGCGACCGATGATGTCGTGTTCGAACCAATGCAGCACGCTAAAAAGCTACGCCCCCTCAGGGCCGATGATCGTCCGCGACACCGCATAGCACGCCCGCACCGATAAGCTGTTCACCGACATGAGTAGATGGGGCTCGCCCGACGCGGGCAGTGGGCGCGGGCGGGTAGCCACGGCGCAGCCGAATATCTGGCGAAACACCGGATGGGCGCTGCTTCAGGCGCTGGCGCTGGTCGCGCTGGGTTACGCCGGGTGGCGACTGGTCGGAACCACGCCGTACCGCATCGATATCGACGTGTACCGGATGGGCGGCCAGGCCTGGCTGGACGGTCATCCGCTGTACAGCCACGACGTCAAGTTCCACACCCCGATCGGCTTGAACCTGCCGTTCACCTATCCCCCGCTGGCCGCCGTCATTTTCTGCCCTTTTGCCTGGTTAGGTATGCCGGCCGCCAGCGTCGCCATCACGCTGATCACGCTGGCGCTGCTGCTCGTGTCCACGATGATCGTGCTGACTCGGATGGACGTGTGGGAGACCACCCGCGTGGTGCCCGGTCCGGCCTGGTTGCGCCGCTGGTGGCTGACCGTGCTGATCGTGGCCGCGGGCGACGCTCTACTGGGAGCCGATCGAGGCGAACTTCGCCTTCGGGCAGATCAACGTCGTGCTGATGACGCTGGTGATCGCCGACTGCGTGCCGCGCCGCACGCCGTGGCCGCGGGGGTGCTGCTGGGGCTGGGCATCGCGCTCAAGCTCACACCGGCGGTGTTCCTGCTGTACTTCCTGCTGAACCGGGACCGCCGGGCCGTCCTCACCTCGTTGGCGTCGTCGGTGGCCGCGCTCGCGGCCGGGTTCGCGCTGGCCTGGCAGGACTCGTGGGAGTACTGGACTCACACCGTGCGCAACACCGACCGGATCGGATCGGCGAGCCTGAACACCAACCAGAACATCGCCGGCACGCTGGCCCGGCTGGGTCTCGACGAGCATCAACGTTTCCTGCCCTGGGTGGCCGCCTGCTTCCTGGTGCTCGCGCTGACGATCTGGGCGGCGCGACGGGTGCTGCGCGCCGGCGAGCCGACCCTGGCGGTGATCTGTATCGCGCTGTTCGGGCTGGTAACATCGCCGGTGTCCTGGTCGCATCACTGGGTGTGGATGCTGCCGACGGTGGTGGTGACGGCCGTGCTTGCCTGGCGGCGGCGAAACGTCGTCATGGCCGCGGTCAGCGCCGCGGGGGTGGCTTTGATGGTGTGGACGCCGATCGATCTGATGCCCAAGCACCATGAGTTGACCGCGCCGCTGTGGCGTCAGCTCGCCGGAGTGTCCTATCTGTGGTGGGCGCTGGCGACCCTGGTCGCCGCCGGAGCCACGGTTGCCGTCAGCGCCGCTACCGCGCCCGCGCCGCGGCCATCGACTGCACCGGCGCCGGTGTCGGCGGTCAGCTGATCGGCTATCCGGCGGCGGTCTCCGGAATCCGCGACGACGATTGCTGGTCCGACGACGCCGAGCCGTCGCCGTTGCCGTTCTTGAGCGTCGCGGCGTAGATGTCGACGTATTCCTGATCGGAAAGCCCCATGAGTTCGTAGATCACCTCGTCGATGACGGCGCGTTCGATGAAACGGTTGCCCGCCAGCCCCTCGAACCGGGAGAAGTCCATCGGCTTGCCGAACCGGACGGTGACCTTCCCGAACCGCAGCATCGAGGTGCCGGGCGGGTTCACCTTGTTGGTGCCGATCATCGCCACGGGGATCACCGGGACGCCGGTCTCCAGCGCCAAGCGCGCCAGCCCCGTCTTGCCTTTGTAAAGGCGGCCGTCGGGCGAGCGAGTGCCTTCTGGGTACATGCCGAGCAACTTGCCTTCGCCCAGAACCCGCTGGGCGGTGTCCAGTGCGGCCTGAGCCGCGTCGGCGCTGCTGCGGTCGATCGGCACCTGGCCGACGGCGGTGAAGAACCACCGGCTGCACCATCCCTTGAAACCTTTTCCGGTGAAGTATTCCGACTTCGCCAGGAACGTGATCCGGCGCCGCACCACCAGCGGCAGGTAGAAGCTGTCCATCACCGCCAGATGGTTGCTGGCCAGAATCGCCGGACCGGACTGCGGGACATATTCCAGTCCTTCGATTTTCGGCCGACCAAGGATGGCTAGCAACGGGCCGAGGAAGATGTACTTCAAAAGCCAGTACGCCATTGAGCCTCCTACTCAGCCGCGCCAACAGTGTTCAGCGCCAAGACTACCCATCGAGTGTGCGTGGGACCACAGCACACGGACCACTTAACAAACACTTACGACTTACTCACGTCGTCGACGCCGACTCGACAGCTGTCAGCAAATCGATTTCTATTCGTCGACGGTGACGGTGATGGGCTGATAGCGAGTCGACGGCCGGGGGTCGGCTGCGGCCTCGGGTTCCACCCCGCCATCAGGTGGTCCGTCCGGCGGCGGCGTCGTCTGATCGACTTGATCGACGATGGCCCGAATCACCGCCAGCAGCGAGACGCTGTGCTCGGCGATGACGGTCAGCAGCGGATGTTCGTCCCCGCTGACCACCGCGGCCAACGCGCAGACCGGGCACCACACCTGCTGGCATTTGCCGGTGCCTGCGCCGTCACCGACTGCCATCGACGCCGCCAAGCGCACCGCGGGATCGATCTGGTCGAGAATTCTCTGCGCGAGTTTGCGTAATTCCGGTCCGATGTCTGGGTGCACGCCAGTCACTTCGGCCACACCTCCGGATCAGGTTGAAAACGCACCGTCAATTCGCTGCCGCGAAGATGCGCGTCCATTACCGTGCATCGCCGCAGGACGGACGCCAATCGGACTCTGCGCCGCATGCCACCGGCACCGACGATCAGGTCGTCACCGACCCTGCCCAGGCTGAGCGCCCCGGAATCGATCTGCGGCAACTCTAGCCGCAATCGGTACACCGAGTGCAGTCCGGATCCAGATTCAAGATCGACGACGGGACGCACCGGGCCGGGCGGCGCCGACCCGTCGCGGCGGCGTGCGCTGTCCAGCAGCTCGGCCAGTGCTTTGGCGCCGATTGGCTCGCCGGCCAGATGCGGGGTGAGAACCAGCGCCACATCGCCGATCGCGGCATCGAGTTCGTCCAGCACGGTCCGTTGTTCGCTGATCCGCTCCGAGTACCAGTCGAAGGCCGGATGCGCCGGCAGGTTGCGGTATTCGTACGAATCGTCCTGCATCAGAATCTGGTTGACGATTAACTCCTCGACGCGCACGCCCATCAGCGCCAGCGAGCCGAGCGTCCGGATCGCCTCGGCGGCCACGACGCGCTCCGCGGTGAGCACCAGGTGCGCGCCGACGCGCGTGCCATCGGTCAGCAGCGCGCTGAGTTTCTCGACGCTGGCACTGATGCGTTCCAGCAGTTCCACCACAGCGGTGGACCGCACGTCGTCAGCGCCGGTGGAAAGTCGGCGATGGCGTGGCCACGCGCGCTCGACATACAGCGCGAAGGTCGCCGGCAAGGTCAGCATCCGCAGTGCGTCGGCGGTCGATGCGCAGTCGACCACGATGTGGTCCCACTCCCCGCACTTTGCCAGCTCACCGACCTCATGCAGGCCGAGTACTTCCTGGACCCCCGGGAATGCCGAAAGTTCTTCGGGCGCAATGTCGCCCAGTTCCGATTCGGGAAAGCGGCGACCGAGCGTGTCGACCACCGTGCGCCAGCGCGCTTCCAGCAGCGCCAGAGTGTCCACCGCCAGCGCGTCCAGCGAACCGCCGCCGGCCTCAGTCGACCCGGTTTCAAGATCGGCCATCACCCGCACCGCATCGCGTTGACCGGTCGGCGAGACCGCGACACCGAGCACATCGCCCAACGAGTGCGCTTGGTCGGTGGACACCAGGAGCACCCGCGCACCGGCGCGCGCTTCATGCACGGCCGTCGCGGCCGCCAACGTGGACTTGCCTACCCCACCCTTGCCGACGAAGAGACTGATCCGGGCCGGGGCGGGCGCTGCGGACTCACTCAGCCTCGACTCGTTTCTTCAGATCCTTCAACGCGGTGTCGGTCAACCTGCGCTCGGCTTTCCGTTTGAGCAGACCAATCATCGGAATCGCCAGGTCGACCGTGAGCTCGTAGGTCACGTCAGTGCCAGATCCCTTGGGCGCCAACCGATATACACCGTCGAGGGCCTTGAGCAGCGAACTGGAGACCAGCGACCAGCTTACCGACTTACGGTCCTTCGGCCATTTGTAAGACAGCACCAGGGTGTCCTTGAGGACGCTGGTGTCCAGCACCAGCCGCGCCACCTTCGGGTTGCCGGCGGAGTCGGCTTCCAGCACCTCGGCCTCGGTATATTCCGACACCCAATCGGGGTACGAGCCGATATCGGCGATCACGTCCATCACCGTGCTGGGCTTCGCCTCGATGTAGATCGTCTGGGCCGTCTTCTCCGCCACCTGGTCGCTTCCTTCTCCGCGCTGCGCGGGTTGGGCTCCCCCGCCCGCCGCTATGCCTGCGTCATCTGGGCCCCAACCTCGGCCCACGGCAGAAACGGTACTCCCCGGCGAAGCTCAGCCCTGGTCAAGCATCGGAGAAACCCCGACCGGACGGGAGCGTTCCAGCGTCATCTTGACTTCGAACGCCATTTTCTTGCCCGCAACCCGACGCCGATGCGTCATTTTCGAGAGATTGAGCTTGGCCAGCTGCGCAGGCCGACACCCCGGACGGCTCGGCGTGCAGAAAATAATGCAGCAGCACACCGTCCAGCATGGGTTCCAGCCAGATCTCCATCGTGCCGGTCAGCGGCCCCGTCGCTGCCCACCGAACGCCCAGCGGTCCGCGCTCTTCGGTGACCTCCAGCCGCAGATCGGGCCACCACCGCCGCCAGTTGGCCGGGTCACCTACGAAGGCCCCGACGCGCGCCGGATCGGCGGCGACAAACGTCTCGTCGGCAATCTGAACGCTGTGCACGGCAAATAGCTTCACATACAGCCCTCCGAGCGGCGCACTACCCTCCGGGCCGGCAACCTCGCCGGACTAGGCTGATTCCCCGCCTGGTCGGAATCATTGAAGCGAGGTCAGAAGAGTGCGTGAATTAAGTGTTCCCGCTCCATTCACGGTTGGCGAGCACGACAACATCGTTGCCGCCGTGTTCGAGCACGAGCGCAACGACCCCGACGCGGTGATCTTCCAGCGCCAGGTCAACGGGACCTGGACCGATGTTACGTGCGCCGCTGCGGCAGCCCAAATCCGCTCCACCGCATTGGGTTTGATCGCCTACGGGGTGCGGCCGGGCGATCGCGTGGCCATCTTCTCGGCCACCCGCTACGAGTGGGCGATCCTCGACCTGGCCATTCTCGCGGTCGGCGGCGTCACCGTCCCGATCTACGAGACGTCGTCGGCCGAGCAGGTGCGCTGGGTGCTGACCGACTCGGGCGCGGTGCTGGCCTTCGCCGAAACCGACGCTCACGCTTCGATGATCGCCGAGCTGGCCGGCGACCTGCCCGAACTTCGGCGCGTGCTGCATATCGACGGGTCGGGTCCCAAGGCGCTCGACCAACTCGAACAGGAGGCCACGTCGGTCGACCCGGCCGAGCTCACCGCTCGGGTCGAGGCGCTGCGCGCCGCCGACCCGGCGACGCTGATCTACACCTCAGGCACCACCGGACGCCCCAAGGGCTGCCAGCTGACTCATGGCAATCTCGTCTACGAGACGCGCGGCGCCAAGGCTGTGCTTCCAACGCTGCTGCGCAAAGGTGAGCGGTTGCTGGTGTTCCTACCGCTTGCGCATGTGCTCGCTCGCGCATTGACGTTGTGCGCGTTTCACAACAAGGTCGTCGTCGGATTCACCAGCGACATCAAGAATTTGGTCCCGATGTTCGCGGTGTTCAAGCCGACGGTCGTGGTGTCGGTGCCACGGGTATTCGAGAAGGTCTACAACACCGCCGCGCAGAACGCCGCCAACGACGGCAGGGGTCGCATCTTCGAGATCGCCGCGCAGACCGCCGTCGACTGGAGCGAGGCGTCCGATAACGGGGGGCCTGGCCTGCTGTTGCGAGCCAAGCATGCGCTGTTCGACCGGCTGGTGTACCACAAGCTGCGCGCGGCGCTGGGCGGTGACTGCCACGCATCGGTGTCCGGCGGTGGACCGCTGGGTGCCCGGCTGGGCCACTTCTACCGCGGCGTCGGTTTGACCATCTACGAGGGCTACGGTCTGACCGAGACGAGTGCGGCGATCACCGTCAACCAGATCGGCGCACTGAAGGTCGGCACAGTCGGAAAGTTGTTGCCGGGCAACAGCATGCGCATCGCCGATGACGGTGAGGTGCTGCTGCGCGGCGGTGTGGTGTTCGCGGGTTACTGGCACAACGACCAGGCCACCGACGAAGCGTTCGAGGATGGCTGGTTCAAGACCGGCGACCTGGGCGCGGTCGACGAGCAAGGTTTCCTGACGATCACCGGTCGCAAGAAGGAGATCATCGTCACCGCGGGCGGAAAGAATGTCGCCCCAGCCGTTTTGGAGGACCAGTTGCGGGCCCACCCGCTGATCAGCCAGGCGATGGTGGTCGGCGACGCGAAGCCGTTCATCGGCGCGCTGATCACCATCGATCCCGAGGCGTTCGACGGCTGGAAGCAGCGCAACGGCAAGTCCGCCGCCTCCTCGGTCGGGGATCTGGCCAACGACCCCGACCTGCTCGCCGAGGTGGATACCGCCATCAAGCAAGCCAATTCGTCTGTGTCGCATGCGGAGTCGATTCGCAAATTCCGCATTCTGCCCGTCGACTTCACCGAGGACACCGGCGAGCTGACCCCGACGATGAAGGTGAAGCGCAAGGTGGTTGCCGAGAAGTTCGCCGACGACATCGAGGCGATCTACAGCAAGGGCTAGCCGCTGATCAGGCCGGACAGCCGTGCGGCCAGATCGTCCCACCGCCACTGCGCGGTGGCCCACTCCCGGCCGGCGGCGCCCATCGCGGCGGCGCGATCCGGATCGGCCAGCAGCTCGCTGACCGCGTCGGTAATCTGCTGCACCGAACGACCGTCGACCACTACCCCAGTCTGGTTGTGCCGCACCGTTTCCGGCGCTCCACCCGAGGATCCGGCGACCACCGGCACGCCGGTGGCAGACGCTTCCAGGAAGACGATGCCGAGCCCTTCGACATCCAGCCCGGCGCCGCGAGTCCGGCAGGGCATGGCGAACACGTCGGCCATCGCGTGATAGGCGGGCAGGTCCGCCGACGGGACACCGCCGGTGAACGTGACGTGATCGCTGACGCCGAAGCGCTCGACCAGCCCGCGCAGCGTATCCAGATACGGACCCCCGCCGGCGATGACCAGCGCGGCACCGTCCACCCGCTGCCGGATCGCCGGCAGCGCCCGGATCAACATGTCCTGGCCCTTGCGCGGTACCAACCGGGACAGGCACAGCACCGTGGGCCGCTGGCCCAGACCGTAGCGGGCGCGCAATTCGGCGCGGGTGGCCGGATCGGGACGGAATCGCTCGGTGTCGACGCCGGGCGGCAGGTGTTCCAGCCTGGCTCGCGGCCCGAACGCCGACGCGAAGCGCCCTCGGGTGTATCGGCTGACGAAGGTGACGACGTCACTGTCCTCGCCGATGCGACGCAGTACCGACCGTGCCGCCGGAAGCATCGACCAGCCCACCTCGTGGCCGTGGGTACTCGCCAGCACCCGGCTCGCACCGGCCTGACGGGCGCGGTGGGCCAGCAGGCCCAGCGGCGCCGCGGCGCCGAACCAGACGGTGTCGATGCCGTGTTCGGCGATCAGTCGGCGCATCCGGGAGTCGACGGTGGGGACGGGCAACATCAGCGTCCCGGGGTGTCGTACCACGCGATAGCCGGCGGTGTGCGCGTCGAAGACGTCGGCGTCCTTCCACTGCGGCGCATACACCGTCAGGGTGTGCTCGCCGGTAGCGGCCAGCCGCGACACCAACTCGACCAGATACGACTGGATGCCGCCACGCCGAGGCGGAAAGTCGTTGGTTACCAGCAGGACCCGGGCCACCTACGAAGGCTAGCCTGAAGACTCCGGGCGTCGAAATCGGCGTTCAGCGGGTGGGCTGACGTGTCAGCCAGTGCTGCCAGTCGGCGAGTATCCCCGCCGTGTCGGTGCCGAGCACGTCGTGGACGGCATCGGGCAGGCCGGTATGCCCTTCACCGCATGCCGCCCGGTACAGGGCCCGCAGCGTCGGCGCTCCGCGGGTGTCGGCGACGAAAAGCGCGAACAACCATGCCCGGTCGTAGGCCTGGGACCGCTGCGGCCCGGGGGCGGCGAGGTCGGCGTCGGACGGCAGCGCGGCCGGGAGTGGCGTGACGTCAGGCAGCGGGTTGTGCGGCCGCGCGACGTAGTCGGCCACGCCCTCGGTCAGCCAGCGGGGTGCATCCACGGCGGTCTCGGCGCGTGCCGCATAGTGAAAAAGCTCGTGGCTCAACACGATTCGCAACGCCGACTCGCTCATCCCGGCGGCGCCCGGAGCGAAGACGATCCGCTGACCAAGCGCGATCCGCCGGGCGGGTTCGACACGGTCTGCGACGGCGATGGCGGCGATGTCGGCCCATTGCCCGGCAGGGCCGCCGCCGGCCCGCGCCTCGAATTGCCGCTGCGAGCCGGTGGCCACCACGTCGACGTCGTGCGGCCAATCGGTTCCCCAGAAGGCCTCCACGGCGTCGACGGCATGACCCATGTCCGCGGCGACGCGTGCCAGCAGGGTTCGGGACTGCGACCCGCCGAGGTTGGTCATCACCAGCGTCCGGTCACCGACGTCTACCCGCTGCGGCGCGCTGAAACCGACGGACGGTTGTCCGGATCGCTGCGCCGCTGGTCGCCAGCCGATTAGTGCGAACGCGCCGAGGACCAGCTCGACGGCCAACACGCAGGCCAGCAGCCCGCGCCCGCCCCTAGTAGCGGCGGGCGTCGTAGATCGGGCCGGAGGAGTTCATCGGTACCACCCGCACCGGCACGCCGTAAGTGGACGAATGGACCATCAGGCCATCACCTATATATAGGCCGGCGTGCGACGCGTCGGAGTAGAACGTCAGCACGTCACCCGGCTGCAGGTCCGACAGCGACACCGGTTGTCCACCGTGCGCCAGTGCCTGGCTGGAGTGCGGCAGCGCGATGCCGGCCTGCTGGAACGCCCACATCACCAGACCCGAACAGTCGAATCCGCCCGGCGCGGCGCCTCCCCAGGAATAGGGGTCACCGACGCGAGTGAGCGCGGCCTGGACCGCGATCGCGCCCTGGCCGGAGCCGGGTCCGGCGCCCGGGCCGGGAGCACCCGGTCCGATGCCCGGCGGCAGCGCTTCAGGTGCTGGGGCCGCGGCAGCCACGGCGGCCGGCGGGACTGGCCCCGGCGCGGCCAACGCAGTGCGCTCGGGCGGGCTCAGCGCCAGGTATTGCGACTTGACGATGCCGATTTGCAGCTGCAGCCGGCTCTGCTTGGACTGCAGGCTCGCGCGCACCGCGGTTGCCTGCTCCGCGGCGGTTTTGGCGTCGGCGGCCGATTTCGCGGATTGCTGCTCGGCTTTGGCGGCCTCTTCGCGGGTGGCGCGGTAGGTGGCCATTTGGGTGAGCATCGCCGTGGAGATCACCCGCTGCACGGCCAGCTTGCCGATCAGCTGCTGCGGCGACTCGGCGGTCATGATGGCGTTCATGCCGTCGGTACGGCCGCCCATGTACATGGCTGCCGCAAACTTGTCGACGCCGGTCTGGAAGGTAGCCAGTCGCGCTTTCGCGGCATCCGCGGCGGCCTGATCGTCGTTGTGCTTCTTCTCTGCGGCCCGCTGCGCGGCCAGCTTGTTGTTGAGATCGAGCTGCGCGGTGTGCATCGCTTCGGTGGTCTGCTCGGCCTGCCGAGACAACTCGTTGAGCTTTGCCATCGCGTCATTGGACGGGTCGGCCAGCACATTGCTCGCGGCCGCCCCGGACAGCGCAACTAATCCGGCTAGCGCGAGGACAGCAAAGCGCATAGCGACGCGCAACGACACACGTTCACCGTTTAGCCTTGTCCGCAAAAGTTTGTTTCCTTAAAACCCGCCGGCATAACAGCCGAATCTGCTTTAGGTCTCAGATAGGTTACGAAACGGCGCCGAGCTTGTCCAACTCTGAGTTGTTAAGAAAACAGCAAGATTTCAGGCTAACGCCGTTAGGCGACCCCGGGCCGCGGACGGTGAATGGGCACCAAACGCAGTCTGGGTGCCAATCCCGCGTCGGCGAGTACCTCCAGCGCGACCCGCTCATCTTCCAGCAAAGTTTCCGGTACCCCGAGTATCACACTGACGACGCAGTCACGGCATCCGGGACCGCGCACCGCGCAATCGTCGCAGTCGATGACCACGGGTTCTGTCGAATCGGGCGGACCTGCCGCCGCCCAATCAGGCTCGCTGTAATGCGCCATCTGGCTGGTCCTCTCCGTCATGCTCATCGGCCTTGCCGTGACGCTATCCGCGGGCACCGACAAGTTTTTGTGGTCGCCGCTGGTGGGCCGGGTGGCTGTCTGGCCGCGACGCGCCGCGGAGAAACCCGGGCCGTGTCGGTGTGGGTGATTAACGTCGCCGCCATGGGCGCGCCCGCTGCCGAGCAGCTGAGCCTCCCCGACCTCGACGGGGCAGCCGAGATATCGCTGCGCGAAACCACTTTCGTCGTTGTCGACCTGGAGACCACCGGCGGTCGCATGACAGCCGTCGACGGGAGGGTCGCGGACGCGATCACCGAGATCGGCGCGGTCAAAGTCCGCGGCGGCGTGGTGCTGGGCGAGTTCGCCACCCTGGTCGACCCGCAGCGCAGCATCCCGCCGCAGATCGTCCAGCTGACCGGCATCACCACGGCGATGGTGTGCGACGCGCCGACCATTGCCGCGGTGCTGCCGATGTTCCTCGAGTTCGCCCACGGCGCCGTCATGGTGGCCCACAACGCCAGGTTCGACATGGGGTTCCTGCGGGCCGCCGCCGACCAATGCGGCATCCGGTGGTCGCGGCCGCAGACGCTGTGCACCGTCCAGCTGGCCCGGCGGGTGCTCAGCCGCGAAGAAGCGCCGAGTGTGCGGCTGGCCGCACTGGCACGGCTGTTCGCCGTCGCCAGCGAGCCCACCCACCGGGCACTCGACGACGCGCGGGCCACCGTCGAGGTGCTGCACGCGCTCATCGAACGGGTCGGCAACCAGGGCGTGCACACCTATGCCGAGCTGCGGTCCTACCTGCCCGATGTGTCACCGGCGCAGCGACGCAAACGAGTGCTCGCCGAGGGCTTGCCACGCCGTCCCGGGGTGTATCTATTTCGCGGCCCGGCCGACGAGGTGCTCTACGTCGGTACCGCAATCAACCTGCGACGCAGGGTAAGTCAGTACTTCAACGGCTCAGATCAGCGCACCCGGATCAAAGAGATGGTCATGTTGGCCGGTTCGGTCGAGCACGTCGAATGCGCGCACGCGCTGGAAGCCGGCGTCCGTGAGCTGCGGATGCTGGCCGCGCATGCCCCGCCCTACAACCGGAGATCGAAATTCCCGCACCGCTGGTGGTGGGTGGTGCTGAGCGACGAGGCATTCCCTCGGTTCTCGCCTACGCGCGCACCGCGCCACGACCGCGCGGTCGGCCCGTTCCGGTCCCGCGCCGACGCCGTCGACACCGCGGACCTGCTGGCGCGACTGACCGGTGTGCGCAGCTGCACCAAGCGGTTGGCCCGCGCGGCCCTGCACGGGCCGGCCTGCCCGCAGCGTGAGGTGTCGCCGTGCCCCGCCGGACGCGACCTGACCGCTGCCCAGTACGCCCCGGCGGCCGGTCGCGCTGCCGCGCTGATCGACGGTCTGGACAACGCCGCGCTGGCCGAGGCGGTGCGGCGGATCGCCGAGCTGGCCGGTCGTCAGCGCTACGAGAGCGCGGCCCGGTTGCGCGACCACGCCGTGGCCGCGGTGGAGGTGCTCTGGCGCGGTCAGCGCCTGCGCGCGCTGACCGCGGTGGCGGAGCTGGTGGCCGCCGCTCCCGACGGCGAGGGAGGTTGGCAGCTCGCCGTCATTCGGCATGGCCAGCTCGCCGCCGCCGGGATGGCCCGCCGCGGCGTGCCGCCGATGCCCGTCGTCGACGCGATCAGGGCCGGTGCACAGGTGGTGCTGCCGCAGCCCGCGCCGCTGGGCGGCGCGCTGGTCGAAGAGACGGCGCTGATCGCACGCTGGCTGACGGCCCCGGGGGTGCGCATCGTGTACACGACCGGCGACGAGGGTTGGTGCACGAAATTGCGGTCCGCGGGGCCGTGGGCCGAGTGGGCCGCGTCGGCGCGCTCCGCGCGGGTGGCCGCCGAGCAGGCCGTCACGAGCCGCGACTCAGAGCTCCTGACCGAACCTCACCCATCGCGCGAGCAGTTGTTCGGCCGCTCCGCTGTCGATCGCGTTGACGGCCCCGGCAAGCCCGTCCTCCCACGCCGGCAGCCACTCGGCGCGGCTGGATAGCCCGGCATGGGCCACGATCGCGCCCGCGGCGTTGAGCACGACGGCGTCGCGCACCGGGCCCTTGGCGCCGGCCAGCACCGAACGTGCCTCCGCCGCGTTGGCGGCCGCGTCACCGCCCAGTAGCTGGTCAAGCTCGGCACGGGCGAACCCGAACCCGGCGGGATCGAATTTCAGCTTGTCCACCGTGCCGGCTTGAACCCGCCAGATGGTGCTCGTCGTGGTGGTGGTCAGTTCGTCCAGACCGTCGTCGCCGTGGACCACCAGCACGCTGGACTGACGCGCGGCGAAGACTCCCGCCATCACCTCGGCCAGCTCGGCGAAGGCGCAACCAATCAAGCCGGCCCGCGGCTGGCCCGGATTGGTAAGCGGCCCAAGCAAATTGAAGACGGTGGGTACGCCGATCTCGCGCCGCACCACCGATGCGTGCCGATACGAAGGATGGAACTGCGGCGCAAAGCAGAATCCGATACCGACTTCGGCGACGCTGCGCGCGACATCGTCGGGGCTCAGGTCGATGCGCACGCCGAGCGCTTCCAGCGTGTCGGCTCCGCCGGCCAGCGACGACGACGCCCGGTTGCCGTGCTTGACCACCCGAATGCCGCTGGCCGCCACGACGATCGCCGCCATCGTCGAGAGATTGAAGGTGCTGACGCCGTCGCCACCGGTACCGACCACGTCGACGGTCTCGGTCCCGATCTGTTCGGTGGGCAGCCGCCGGCCGTGCTGCAGCATCACGTCGGCCAGTTCGGCCACTTCTGCTGCGGTTGGCGCCTTCATCTTCATCGCCACCGCGAAGGCCGCAAGCTGCGCCGGCGTCGCAGATCCGGTCATGATCTGCTCCATGGCCCAGCCGGCCTGTCCGCGCGGCAGATCCTGACCCGCGGTCAAAACCTCGAGCACCCGCGGCCACGACAGCGCCACTTCCGGGGGCCGCTGCGATGGCCCCGACGATGACGCCGCCACACCGCAAATGGTCCCATGGCGATCGCCGGCGCGGCGAAGCCGGGCGCAGCGGGTCGCCATCAGCCAGCCCAGGTGGGTAAGACGAACGGCATAGCCGGGCGCGGGCGGCGAATCGACATGAATTCGCGCACCGAATTGCCGCCCCGGGTGGAGGTCGACAACTACAAAGCGTCATACTTGCGGAGTGACGAGTGCGGTAGGGACCTCGGGTACAGCAATCACGGCGCGCGTACATTCGCTCAACCGCCCCAACATGGTCAGTGTTGGCACCATAGTCTGGCTTTCCAGCGAGTTGATGTTCTTTGCTGGACTGTTCGCCTTCTACTTCACCGCGCGGGCGCAGGCGGCCGGCAACTGGCCGCCCCCGCCGACTGAGCTGAACCTGTACCAGGCGGTGCCGGTCACGCTGGTGCTGATCGCCTCATCGTTCACCTGCCAGATGGGCGTGTTCGCAGCCGAGCGCGGCGACGTGTTCGGGCTGCGCCGCTGGTACCTGGTGACCTTTGCGATGGGGTTGTTCTTCGTTCTCGGTCAGGGCTACGAGTACCACCACCTGATGAGCCACGGGACCACGATCCCGTCCAGCGCCTACGGCAGCGTGTTCTACCTGGCCACCGGTTTCCACGGGTTGCACGTCATCGGCGGGCTGATCGCCTTCATCTTCCTGCTGGCCCGCACCACGATGAGCAAGTTCACCCCGGCGCAGGCCACCGCGTCGATCGTCGTCTCTTACTACTGGCACTTCGTCGACATCGTCTGGATCGCACTGTTCGCCACGATCTATTTCATCCGTTGACCAGCATGCGTAAGAACAGGAGTGCTCGGTTGAAGAAACTGGGGTTGAACCGATCGCTGAGTGACCGGGCGCGTCGCCGTCTGCGCCGCCGGCTGTCGGCAGGACTGCTGCTGGTATTGGCTCTGGTGGTAGCCGGCGGGCTGGCCGCTGTCCTGACCCCCAGCCCGCAGGTAGCCGTCGCCGACGAGTCGTCGTCGGCGCTATTGCGAACGGGCAAGCAGCTTTTCGACACGTCGTGTGTGACCTGCCACGGCGCCAACCTGCAGGGTGTGCCCGACCGCGGGCCCAGCCTGATCGGCGTCGGCGAGGCCGCGGTCTACTTCCAGGTGTCCAGCGGCCGGATGCCCGCCATGCGTGGCGAGGCGCAGGCTACGCGCAAAGACCCGATTTTCGACGAGTCTCAGATTGACGCGCTGGGCGCCTACGTGCAGGCCAACGGCGGCGGACCGACCATCGAGCGCAACGCCGACGGCAGCATCGCGATGACGTCACTGCGCGGCGGCGACCTGGGCCGCGGCGGCGACCTGTTCCGGCTCAACTGCTCCTCGTGCCACAACTTCACCGGCAAGGGCGGCGCGCTGTCCTCGGGCAAGTTCGCTCCCGACTTGGAGCCCGCCAACGAGCAGCAGATCCTCGACGCGATGCGCACCGGGCCGCAGAACATGCCGAAGTTTTCCGACCGTCAGCTCTCCTTCGACGCGAAGAAAGACATCATCGCGTACGTGAAGAATGTGACCGAGGCCCGTAGTCCGGGCGGCAACGGCCTGGGCGGCTTCGGACCCGCCCCCGAGGGCATGGTGGCGTGGATCATCGGGATGGTCGCCGTCATCGGTGCCGCGCTGTGGATTGGGGCGCGATCATGACCAACGACAGCGGACTCCCCACCGACGCCGAACTCAATGCCATGTCGCGCGAGGAACTCGTCGAGCTCGGCGGCCGGATCGACGGCGTCGAGACCGTCTTCAAGGAGCCGCGCTGGCCGGTTCCCGGCACCAAAGCCGAAAAGCGCGCCGAGCGTCTGGTGGCCACTTGGCTTTTGCTGGGCGGATTGCTCGGGTTGGCGCTGCTGCTGGTGTTCCTGTTCTGGCCGTGGGAGTACCAGCCGAACGGGTCGTCCGGCAGCCTGGCATACTCGCTGGCCACTCCGCTCTACGGTCTGACATTCGGCGGGTCGGTGCTGTGCATCGCGATCGGCGCGGTGCTCTTCCAGAAAAAGTTCATCCCCGAAGAGATTTCGATCCAGGACCGCCACTACGGCGGGGACGGATCAGACGAGATCGACCGCAAAACCGTGGCCGCCAACCTGACCGACGCTCTGGAAGGCTCCACTCTGCGGCGCCGCAAGCTGATCGGGCTGTCGCTCGGCGCGGGCCTGGGCGCGTTCGGGCTCGGCACGTTGGTGGCGTTTGCCGGCGGCCTGATCAAGAACCCGTGGAAACCCGTGGTGGAGACGGCCGACGGCAAGAAGGCCGTGCTGTGGACCTCAGGCTGGACACCCCGCTTCCACGGCGAAACCATCTACCTGGCCCGGGCCACCGGCGAGCACCTCAGTGCGCCGTTCATCAAGATGCGCCCCGAGGATCTCGACGCCGGCGGCATGGAAACCGTCTTCCCGTGGCGCGAATCCGACGGCGACGGCACGACGCCGGAATCCCACGAGAAGCTCACACGGATCCTGGCCGCGGTCCGAAACCCGGTGATGCTGATCCGTATCAAGGCCACCGACCTGCCCAAGGTGGTCAAACGCAAGGGCCAGGAGAGCTTCAACTTCGGCGAGCTGTTCGCCTACACCAAGGTCTGCTCGCACCTGGGTTGTCCCGCATCGCTGTACGAGCAGCAGGATTACCGCATCCTGTGCCCGTGCCACCAGTCGCAGTTCGACGCATTGCATTACGCGAAGCCGATTTTCGGCCCGGCCGCGCGTGCACTGGCGCAACTGCCGATAACAATTGACGCCGATGGGTATCTAGTCGCTAACGGTGATTTCATCGAGCCTGTCGGACCGGCATTTTGGGAGCGCACAACATGAGTCCAAAATTGAGTCCCCCCAGCATCGGCGACGTATTGGCCGATCAGGGCAACGCCATCGACTCGCGTTACCACCTGTCGGCTGCGACGCGCCGCCAACTGAACAAGGTCTTCCCGACGCATTGGTCGTTCCTGCTCGGTGAGATCGCGATGTACAGCTTCATCGTGCTGCTACTGACCGGTGTTTACCTGACGCTGTTCTTCGACCCCTCCATGAACGACGTCACCTACAACGGTGTGTATCAGCCGCTGCGCGGCGTGGAAATGTCGAAGGCGTACGCGTCAACGCTCGACATCAGCTTCGAGGTGCGCGGCGGCTTGTTCGTCCGCCAGGTCCACCACTGGGCCGCGCTGATGTTCTCGGCGTCGATCATGGTGCACTTGGCGCGCATCTTCTTCACCGGTGCGTTTCGCCGGCCGCGCGAAGCCAACTGGGTCATCGGTTCGCTGCTGCTGATCCTGTCGATGTTCGAGGGCTACTTCGGCTATTCGCTGCCCGACGACCTGCTGTCCGGTATCGGGCTGCGCGCCGCACTCTCGTCGATCACGATGGGAATGCCGGTGATCGGCACCTGGTTGCACTGGGCCCTGTTCGGCGGCGACTTCCCTTGTGGCGGTGTGGGAGACGACTGTACCGCGGCGGGCTACATCATCCCGCGCCTGTACGGGCTGCACATCCTGTTGCTGCCGGGGATCATCCTGGCGCTGATCGGCGCGCACCTGGCCTTCGTCTGGTTCCAGAAGCACACCCAGTTCCCCGGCCCCGGCCGCACCGAACACAACGTCGTCGGCGTGCGGGTGATGCCGGTATTCGCCGTCAAATCCGGTGCTTTCTTCGCCCTCACCACCGGCATCCTCGGCCTGATGGGCGGCCTGCTGCAGATCAACCCGATCTGGAACCTGGGCCCCTACAAGCCATCCCAAGTGTCGGCGGGATCCCAGCCTGACTTCTACATGATGTGGACGGAAGGGCTCGCCCGTATCTGGCCGGCGTGGGAGTTCTACATCGGCCACCACACCATCCCGGCCGTGGTCTGGGTCGGGTTGCTGATGGGCCTGATCTTCACGCTGCTGATCGTTTACCCGTTCCTGGAGAAGCGGTTCAGTGGCGACCACGCGCACCACAATCTGCTGCAGCGTCCCCGTGACGTGCCGGTGCGGACTTCGCGTCGGAGCGATGGCGATCGCCTTTTACATGGTGCTCACGCTGTCGGCGATGAACGACGTCCTCGCGCTGAAGTTCCACATCTCGCTGAACGCGACCACCTGGATCGGCCGCATCGGCATGATCGTGCTCCCGCCGTTCGTCTACTTCATCGCCTACCGGTGGTGTGTGGGTCTGCAGCGCAGCGACCGCGCCGTCCTCGAGCACGGCGTCGAAACCGGCATCATCAAACGCCTGCCGCATGGCGCCTACATCGAACTGCACCAGCCGTTGGGCCCCGTCGACGACCACGGCCACCCGATCCCGCTGGAGTACCAGGGCGCTCCGGTCCCGGTCAAGATGAACAAGCTCGGCTCCGGCGGCTCCCCCGGCTCCGGCAGCTTCCTGTTCGCCGACCCGGTCGATGAGGACGCCGCGTTGTCCGAAGCCCACCACGCCGCCGAGCACCGTGCGCTCACCGCGTTGCGGGAGCACCAGGACGGCAGCAACGGCAACGGCTCAACGAACGGCCACCACTAAGCCGCCGTTGCGGCTAAAGTCGTTGAGCGCCAAGCAGTCTGGTCGACAAGCGATTACGCGAGCGGGCAGTCAGGCGGCGAGCATACCGCGAAGCCGGCGCACGTGCCGCCAGGGAATCAGCGGCATCACCAGCGTGATGGCCCCGGCTATTCCGTATCCGGTCCACGAATACGCATCGTGGCCGATCGCCATCGCATAAGTCGCCGATGCAACTGCGAGCAGCGCCGCGCCCATGGCGCCCATCAGTGCCGCGGTGCCGCGCAACCAGAAGCGGTCCACCTCAGCGTCGGCTAACGCCGGTCGTTGGGTCGTCAAGCGCTCGGTGGCGCTCTGCCCCGCCAACGACCCGGACCTGATCGACCGGGCGCTCACGGTGCGTACCGGCGATCCCGGCGATCGCGCGACCGGGCCGTCCCGGGTGAGACGCCGGGCACGCAGCAGCATGGGGATCGCGGCCAGAATGATCAGCGCCGAGATGATGATGATCGCGTAGAGCACCGACGAGGTATGCGGGTTTCCCTTCGCAGCGTGGAAACCCCGGCCTAAGTCCATCAGCGCAACGAGCGCCGCGACGCTCATCCCCACCAGAAGCAGCCAGATGGCAACGCATGACCCGACCACGATGCGGTCAGCCGCGGCCGGCGTGAGCTTTCCGCGCCCACCCCAGGCTTGCGAGTACCTATCGATCATCAGCAGTTGACTTGCGGTTGATTGTTCTCGTTGGCCGACAACACCGTTCCATCGCTGGCAGTTACCTTGCAGTTGAGCTTGCTCAGCCTGAGCAAGCTGGACGCCTCGATCGAACCGACGTCAGACGCCGAGATCGGGGTGAGCGTGATCGTCCACGGGATGTAGACGTTGGACAGCGTCCGCCGCATACCCGAGGCGTCGGTGTAGGTGATCGTGATCTGGTCGAACGGCGCCTTGGTGCCGGTCACCGAATACGTGTACTGCTTGGGCCCGGCAGGTGCCGGCGGTGGCGCCGGTGCGGGCGGTGCGGGTGGCGGGGCCGGCGCCGGAGCCGGAGCTGGGGCCGGTGGCGGCGCCTCGCTGGACGGCGGCGGGGGTGGTGGCGGCGCCTCGCTGGACGGCGGCGGGGGTGGTGGCGGCACCGAGCTGGACGGCGGCGGCGGCGCATGCGGCGTCGTGGTGACGATGATCTCGTCCTGCATCGGCGGCGTGGACGTGGGCGCGGTGCTCGGCGTCGCCAGCTTGGTGGTGTCGGTGCGAGCGAACAGCAGCGACACCGAGACTACGAGGGCAATTGCGGCGACGATCGCGGCGATTCCGACAATCCACGGCCAGCGGGCAGTGCTGGCTTCCGCCTCGTGCGGACCCACATCGTCGTAGTTGTCGTAGTCGTAGAGATCAAGGTTCGCGGGCACGTAAGGTCCGCTGCTGATGTGTTCGGACTCCGGAGCCGAGTAGGCCCGTGAGTAGACATCGGTCAGGCCTTCAGCGTCGGACTCCCCCGCGCCCGCACCGAAATCGCTGCCTCCACCGTCGAATTCGCTGCCGCCTTGGCTGGGCTCGACGCCGGGTTCCAGTTGTTCGGACTCTGGTCCTGGTGGATTCGGCCCGCTCATGATCGTCTGTCCTGTTCGACTACTTCATCGGCGTACGCAGCACCGCGGTTGAGTTGTTGAGCGCGCGCCCCGATGTTCCTCATTGTGCCTCGGCAAACCCTACCCAACCGGATCTCGCATGACATTCTGGGCGACCCGGTCACGGATCAACTGACGCCCTGATTGTGACCTTTGCCGGCGCCGGCTAGTGCTTCTCGGGCCCCACGTAGTACTCGAAGACCAACCCGGCCGCCGAACTCAGAATGAACACAACTCCGGCGACGATCAACCACGGTAGCCACAGTGCGATGCCGACGGCCGCCACCGAACCCGACAGCGCGACCAGAATCGGCCACCAGCTGTGCGGGCTGAAAAAGCCCAGTTCTCCTGCGCCGTCGCTGATCTCAGCGCCCTCGTAGTCCTCGGGCCGGGTGTCGAGCCGACGGGCCACGAAACGGAAGAACGTCGCCACGATCAACGCCATACCGCTGGTCAGCGCCAGTGCCGTGGTGCCGGCCCACTCGATGCCGCCGGTGGCGAACAAGCTGGTCAGAATGCCGTAAAGGATCGTGCAGAAGACGAAGAACGCCGCGATGAACTCGAACAGCCTGGCTTCGATGTGCATGGGTTTCCCTACTTACTCGCTTGGGGCGCCAGCTCGCCGCGGCGGGTGTCGAACGGGTGAGTGGTGACCGCGAGCGGAGACTGCGCGATGCCCTGCAACGCCTGGGCGTTCGTCTTTCCCGCGGTCCGTTGCAGCAGGTAGGCCTTGAAGTCGTTGGGCTGAACCACCCGGACCTCGAAGTTCATCATCGAGTGGTAGGTCCCGCACATCTCCGCGCAGCGACCGACGAACGCCCCGGTCCGGTTGATCTGCTCGACCTGGAAGACGTTGACCGAGTGGTTGGCCGCGGGATCGGGCATCACGTCACGCTTGAACAGAAACTCCGGCACCCAGAAACCGTGGATCACATCCGCCGACGCGAGCTGGAACTCGATCCGCTTGCCGGCCGGCAACACCAATACCGGTATCTCGGTGCTGGTGCCGACTGTCTCGACCTTGTCGAAGTTGAGGTAGGTGCGGTCTTCGGTGTTCAGCCCGCGGACCGGGCCGACACGTTCCTCACCGCGGGAGTCTTTGCCCTCGGGCTTGGAGACCATCGCCGCTTTGCGGGCCGGGTCGGCTCCGTCGTACTTGAGCGTGCCGTCCTTGAAATCGACCTTCTGGTAGCCGAACTTCCAGTTCCACTGGAAGGAGGTGACGTCGACAACGACCTCGGGGTCCGACGCCAGGTGCAGCATCTTCTCCTGCACAACCACGGTGAAATAGAAGAGCACCGAGATAATCAGGAACGGTGTCACGGTCAGCACCAGCTCCAACGGCATGTTGTAGCCGAACTGGCGGGGCAGTTCGGTGTCGGTGGCCTTGTGGCGGTGGAACGCAATCGCCCAGAACATCAAGCCCCACACGATCACACCGACCACCAGCGACGCGACCACCGCGCCGATCCACAGCTGCCGGTTCCAGTCGCCCTCGGTGGTGATGCCACGGGGCCAGCCGAGCGCGAACGCGTCCGACCAACTGCATCCACTCAGGCTCACCGCCAGCAAGCCGAGCATGCCGGCCAGCACCGGCAGCCGAAGCCGGCGAAGCCCTGCCGAACGGCTCTTCAACAAGCCCTGCGAACAGCCTGGCCCGCGAGATGTCACGGTCGCGCCTCCCTGATTCACAAGCTGGGCCGACAACGCGCATCCCCCGGTCAAGGGGACTGTCGGCTGACTCGCACGTCGAATACTACGCAGCGTAGACCACGCACGCAGCGCAGCCGTGCGGACCCCG
This sequence comes from uncultured Actinomycetota bacterium, assembly GCA_963815995.1. GTDB lineage: Bacteria > Actinomycetota > Actinomycetes > Mycobacteriales > Mycobacteriaceae > Mycobacterium. The sequence continues at coordinate 1,107,992 of CAWFIR010000010.1, read as the reverse complement.
CCGGCCTTTGCAACCGCGTCGTACGGCATCCAGCGGCGGCCCACTTTGCGGCATACTGAGCGGCGATGTGTGGACTGCTGGCCTTCGTGGCTGCCGTGGCCGGCGCCGAGCCGTCGAGCGGCGGCCACGCCACGGCCGAGGCCATCGCGCAGGCATCACACCTGATGCGCCACCGTGGACCCGACGAACCGGGCACCTGGGCCGATCCGGCCGGGAACGTCGTATTCGGTTTCAACCGGCTGTCCATCATCGACATCGCTCATTCGCATCAGCCGCTGCGCTGGGGCCCGCCGGAGAGCCCCGGCCGCTACGAGTTGGTGTTCAACGGCGAGATCTACAACTACCTGGAGTTGCGAGCCGAGCTCGCCGAGCGGCACGGCGCTGTTTTCGCCACCGACGGCGACGGGGAGGCCATCGTCGCCGCCTACCACTATTGGGGCGCCGATGCCCTCACCCGACTTCGCGGCATGTTCGCCTTCGCGCTGTGGGACACCGTGACCGGCGAATTGTTCTGTGCCCGGGATCCTTTCGGCATCAAGCCACTGTTCATGGCCACCGGGACCGGTGGCACCGCCGTGGCCAGCGAGAAGAAGTGCCTGCTGGAACTGGCCGACCTGGTGGGATTCGACACCTCGATCGACGATCGTGCCGTTCAGCACTACACGGTGCTGCAGTACGTGCCCGAACCCGAGACACTGCATCGGGGTGTGCGCCGGCTGGAATCGGGCTGCTCTGCGCGTATCCGTCCCGGCCAGGCGCCGCAGATCACCCGCTATTTCGTGCCGCGCTTCGACGTGACGCCGATCTCGCGTGGTACCGAGCAGGCCCGCTACGACGAGATCACCGCGGTCCTGGAGGACTCGGTGGCCAAGCACATGCGCGCCGACGTCACGGTGGGTGCGTTTCTGTCCGGCGGCATCGACTCGACCGCGATCGCGGCGCTGGCCATTCGGCACAACCCGCGGCTGATCACGTTCACCACCGGCTTCGAACGTGAGGGCTTCTCCGAGGTCGACGTCGCGGTGGCATCGGCCGAGGCGATCGGCGCGCGCCACATCGCCAAGGTGGTGGCTCCCGACGAATTCGTCGCCGCGCTGCCCGAAATCGTCTGGTACCTCGACGAACCGGTGGCCGACCCTGCGCTGGTGCCGCTGTTCTTCGTGGCCCGCGAGGCACGCAAGCACGTCAAGGTGGTGCTGTCCGGCGAGGGCGCCGACGAGCTGTTCGGCGGCTACACCATCTATCGGGAACCGTTGTCGCTCAAGCCTTTCGACTACCTGCCGCGACCGCTTCGGCGCTCGATGGGAACGTTGTCCAAACCCCTGCCGGACGGCATGCGGGGCAAAAGCTTGTTGCACCGCGGATCGCTGACGCTCGAGCAACGCTATTACGGCAATGCCCGCAGCTTCTCCGATGCGCAACTGCGCGACGTGCTGGCCGGATTCCGGCCGGAATGGACCCACACCGATATCACCGCGCCGATCTACGCAGAGTCCGCCGACTGGGACCCGGTGGCCCGGATGCAGCACGTCGACCTGTTCACCTGGTTGCGCGGCGACATTCTGGTCAAGGCCGACAAGATGACGATGGCCAACTCGCTGGAACTGCGGGTCCCGTTCCTGGATCCCGAGGTGTTCGCGGTCGCCTCCCGGTTGCCGGTGGACGCCAAGATCACCCGGACCACCACGAAGTACGCGCTGCGCCGCGCGCTGGAACCGATCGTCCCGCCGCATGTGCTCAACCGGCCGAAACTGGGCTTCCCGGTACCGATTCGGCATTGGCTGCGGGCCGGCCCGCTGCTGGAGTGGGCGCATGAAATTGTCAACGCGTCGGCCACCGACAACCTGATCAACGCGTCGGCTGTTCGCCAAATGCTAGACGAACACCGTTGCGGCACAGCCGATCACAGCCGCCGACTGTGGACGGTACTGATTTTCATGCTGTGGCACGCGATCTTCGTCGAGCACAGCGTGGTGCCACAGATCAGCGAGCCGCAGTATCCCGTACAGCTCTGAAAAGCGGACCTAGGGCAGCACGGAGGCGATTTCGGCAGCAGCGTCGTCGCCGTAGGCGTCGGCCAGCCGGGTCTTGGCGGCCGCGGTGTCCCACTTCCACTCCTGGGTACCGGTCGACTCCAGCACCAGCACCGCAACCAGTGAGCCCAGTTGCGCCGAGCGCTCCAGGCTGAGCCCGCCGCTGCGTCCGGTCAGGAAGCCGGCCCGGAAGGCGTCACCGACACCGGTGGGGTCGGTGAGGCTGGTCTCCGGCACCACATCGACGTGGATGGTGCTGCCGTCGCGGTCGAAGATGTCGGCACCCTTAGCCCCCAGCGTGGTAACCCGCAGGCCGACCTTGCCCATCACGTCGGCTTCTGACCAGCCGGTCTTCGACTGCAACAACTCCCACTCGTAGTCGTTGGTGAACAGACACTCCGCGCCGTCGACGAGCTTGTCGATTTCCTCGCCGGACAGCCGGGGCAGCTGCTGTGACGGGTCGGCGGCGAAGGGCAGGCCGAGCTTGCGGCACTCTTCGGTGTGCACCACCATCGCCTCGGGGTCGTTGGCCCCGATGATCACCAGATCCGGCTTGCCGATCGACGACACGAGGTCCGCGAGCTTGATGTTGCGGGCCTCAGACATCGCGCCCGGGTAGAACGACGCGATCTGGGCCATGTCCTCGTCGGTGGTGCAGACGAAACGCGCGGTGTGAGCGGAATTCGAGATCAGCACGTGGTCGGTGTTGACGCCGTGCGATTGCAGCCACTTGCCGTAATCGCCGACGAAATCGTCACCCGCGGCCCCTACCAACGCCACGTCGCCGCCGAGCACTCCGATGGCAAAGGCGATGTTTCCGGCCACTCCGCCGCGGTGGATCACCAGGTCATCGACCAGGAAGCTCAGCGATACCTTCTGCAGGTGTTCGGCCAGCAGGTGTTCGGAGAATCGACCCGGAAACCGCATCAAATTGTCAGTGGCAATAGAACCGGTTACCGCGATCGTCACGAAAATTCCACCCCTTCAATTCCAAAGTTCGGCTGGCTAAGCGTACCGGTGGTCGTCGTCGGCTTCGCATCGTGGGCCGACGCCCGCTAGCCTCCGTAGCAGAACCCAGCGGCGGCCTGACTCGCCCGAGGTCGTGCGACCTTGCTACCCGAGGAGATCCACTTATGCCCGGTCCGTTTTCGTCGGACCATCGTTTGGGCGCCGACGGACTACCGTTCTCCAACACCCATCCCAGCGAGCCGATCCCCAGGCCGCCCGCCTACCCGCCGCCGGTCGGGGCCTATCCGGGGCCGTTGCCGCCACCGATGCCCTTTCCAAAACCCCACCGCCGTCGACGCTTGTTGATCGGCGCCGCGGTGGCGCTGCTGGTGGTCGCCGGGGTGGCCGCCGCCATCGTGTCCGGGTCGCGCAGCGCTCCCAAAACCGCGCCCGGCGCTTTCTCCGACGCCACGGCCACGGCGGCGATTCAGAATTACCTGAACGCCCTCGAGAACCGCGAGACCGAGGTCATCGCCCGCAACTCGCTGTGCGGTATCTACGACGCGGTGCGGGACCGACGATCCGACCAGGCGCTGGCCAGACTCAGCAGCGACGCGTTTCGCAAGCAGTTCTCCGAAGCGCAGGTGACGTCGATCGACAAGATCGTGTACTGGTCGGACTACCAAGCCCAGGTGTTGTTCAGCATGCGGGTCCAGCCGTCCAGCGGCAGCAGCACGCGCAGCCAGGTTCAGGGCATCGCGCAGCTATTGAGCCAGCACAACCAGATTCTGGTGTGCTCGTATGTGCAGCGAACCGCAGGCGAGTACTAGCGGCGCCGATCGAGCGTCAGTTGAAGGAGTCGCCGCAGGCGCAGGAGCCGGTGGCGTTCGGGTTGTCGATGGTGAAACCCTGCTTCTCGATGGTGTCGACGAAGTCGATGGAAGCGCCCTGTACGTACGGCGCGCTCATCCGGTCGACGGTCAACGTCACGCCACCGAACTCGACGGTGAGGTCGCCATCGAGAGCGCGGTCGTCGAAGAACAGGTTGTAGCGCAGACCGGCGCATCCCCCCGGCTGGACGGCGATCCGCAGCGACAGGTCGTCGCGTCCCTCCTGGTCCAGCAGTGATTTGGCCTTGGCTGCCGCGGCGTCGGTCAAGGTCACGCCGTGAGTTGTGGCGGTGGTCGACTCGTCCTGAACAGTCATTGCTTCTCCCTGTAAGTACTCGTGGGCGGATGGGGTCGCTTGAGCGACACAACCCATCCCCTCAAAGGTACCTTGTTGCGCCGCTATTCCCGAGTCGCACCGCGACTTGCGAGGCCAGCCCCATCAGCTGGTTGGCGGCATCAGCCAGGGCCAGCCGCACCGAACCCGCGTAGTCGGAGACCGCACAGGCCGCCAGAATGCCCGCCGAGTGAACCGTCGGCTCGTCCAGAGTCACCTGGCCGGCCAGCACCACCACCGGCACCTGCGCCGATCGCGCCGCCGCGGCCAGCGCGCCGACCACCTTGCCGCGCAGGGACTGGTCGTCGAATTTGCCCTCACCGGTGATCACCAGATCGACGGCGGCCAGGTCACGGGCCAAATCGGTGTGCTCGGCGATGATCGACGCCCCCGACTCGCATCGCCCGCCCAGCGCGAGCAGCGCCGCACCGATCCCGCCGGCGGCCCCGGCGCCCGATTCGGCGCTGACCGGCCGGCCGGCGGCAGCGTCCAGTTCGCCGGCCCAGCCGTGCGAGGCGCTCTTCGAGCGCCGCCACGGTATCCGGATCGGCACCCTTCTGCGGGCCGAACACCCGGGCCGCCCCCCACGGGCCCAGCAGCGGGTGCTCGACATCACACGCCGCGATCAGCTCGACCCCCGCCAGCCGTCGCCGCGCGGTGTCCAGGCCGCCGAGTTCCTCGACCAGCCCGCGGCCCCCGTCGGTACTCGCGCTGCCACCCAGTCCGACGACGATGCGGGCCGCTCCGGCGTCCAGCGCCGCAGCGATCAACCGGCCGACTCCCCTGCTGTGCGCCGCGAGCGCAGTCGCAGCTGTCGGCGGGCCGCCGAGCAGGGCCAATCCACACGCCTGCGCGCATTCCAGGTATGCGGTCGCCGACGACGAATCCAGCACCCACTCGGCCCGCACGTCCTCGGTCAGTGGACCGCACACCTGCAGAACCCGCCGCTCCCCGACCCGGCTCGCCAGCACGTCGACGAATCCCGGCCCACCGTCGGACTGCGGGGCGACGATCAGCTGATCGCCGGGGCGCACCCGGTTCCAGCCCGCCGCGATGGCGGCGGCCGCCTCGACCGCGGTCAGGGTGGCGCCGTAGCTGTCGGGCGCGATAAGCATCCGCATTGCCGGCGTGCGGTGCGCCGACCCGGTCATCTGAGCAACAGTAAAGCCGGTCGATCGCCCCGGCCATTTTCGCCGGACACATCCGCGGGAAGTAACCTGGCGAGCGTGAAACTGCTGGGTCGAAAGAAAGACGAGGGCGTCACCGAAGCCCGGGACGATGCCCAGACACCGGTGGAGGCGGCCGATGCGTTCGGTACTGCACCACGGCAGACCACCGCGCCCAAGGGACGGCCCACGCCGCGACGCAACGCCGGACGCAAGGGCCCGGTCGCGCCGGCGCCGATGACCTCGTCCGAAGCCCGGGCACGGCGAAAGTCGCTGGCGGGCCCCAAGCTCAACCGCGAGGAACGTCGCGAGCAGAGTGCGGTGCGGCGCTCGCAGATGGCCGATCGGCGTGAGCGCATGATGGCCGGCGACGAGCGTTACCTACTGACCCGCGACCAGGGCCCGGTGCGCCGGTACGTGCGTGACATCGTCGACGCCCGCCGCAACGCGCTGGGGCTGTTCATGCCGTCGGCGCTGGCGCTGTTGTTCTTCATGTTCGCCGTGCCGCAGCTTCAGTTCTATATGTCACCGGCGATGTTGGTATTGATGGCGGTGATGGCACTCGACGGGGTCATTCTCGGCCGAAAGGTCGCCCGACGGGTAGATGAGAAGTTTCCGGACAATACCGAAAGCCATTGGAAGATAGGACTTTACGCAGCCAGCCGGGCCTCGCAGATGCGCCGGATGCGGGCACCGCGGCCCCAAGTCAAGCACGGCGCCAGTGTCGACTAAACCTCACCGGACGAAGCCCTCGCATGGCGACCCGTCCCCCGCAAGCGGGAGGTGCCCCCAGCGCCCGGCTGCGCCGCGCTTGCGATCGCCATGGGGCGACTGATCCACGGTGCGAACCCTGGTGCTCGGCGGAATCAGGTCAGGAAAGTCCCGGTGGGCGGAAGCCGCCATCGCCGATTCACTGCAAGCGGACCAACTCGTGCAGTACATAGCGACCGGTCAGGCCGTCGACACCGACGTGGCGTGGCGACAGCGCATCGCTGAGCATCGCGGCCGCCGACCGTCACACTGGTGCACCGTCGAAACCGACGACGTCGCAGGGCAATTGCGGCGTTCGCCGGACACCCCGACGCTGGTCGACGATATCGGCGGCTGGCTCACCGCCACCTTGGACAAGCGCCAAGCCTGGGACGGTGGCTCGCTGTCGCCCGATCTCGACGATCTGACGGCCGCCGTCGCGGAGTTCGACGCGCCGCTGGTGCTGGTCAGCCCCGAGGTCGGGTTGACGGTCGTGGCCGCAACCGCGGCGGCCGGCCGGTTCAGCGACGAACTGGGAGTGCTCAATCAGCGGTTGGCCACGCTGTGCGAGCGGGTGGTGCTCGTGGTGGCCGGACATCCGCTGCCGATCAAGCAGGCCGGGTCATGACGATGTTCGCGCCGGTGGCGCCTCCCGACACGTCCGCTGCGGCAGCGGCCCGTGCACGCCAAGACACCCTGACCAAACCCCGCGGCGCCCTGGGCCGCCTCGAGGACCTGTCGGTCTGGGTAGCATCATGCCAGGGGCATTGCCCGCCAACGCAATTCGAACGCGCGCGGATCGTGGTGTTCGCCGGGGACCATGGTGTCGCCCGGTCGGGGGTATCGGCCTACCCACAAGAGGTCACCGGGCAGATGGTGGCCAACATCGCCGCCGGCGGTGCGGCAATCAATGCGCTCGCCGACATCGCCGGAGCGACGGTGCGCGTCGTCGACCTCGCCGTGGACACCGATCCGCTGTCCCCGCAGATCGGCGCCCACAAGGTGCGGCGCAGCAGCGGCGACATCGCGAAAGAGGATGCGCTCACCGAGCAGGAGACACTCGACGCGATCGACGCCGGCCGCCAGATTGCCGACCAGGAAGTCGATGCCGGTGCCGACCTGCTGATCGCGGGCGACATGGGCATCGGAAACACCACCGCGGCAACAGTTCTGGTTGCCGCGGTGACGGGCGTCGAGCCGGTCGCGGTGGTTGGCTACGGAACCGGGATAAGCGATGCCGGATGGGCCCGCAAGACCGCGGCGGTACGCGACGCGTTGTTCCGCGCTCAGTCCGTGTTAGCCGCTCCGATCGCAACCCTGCAATGTTGCGGCGGAGCCGATCTGGCAGGGCTGGCCGGCTTCTGCGCGCAGGCCGCGGTGCGGCGTACCCCGGTATTGCTGGACGGCATGGTGGTCACAGCCGCCGCGTTGATCGCCGAGCAACTGGCGCCCGGCGCCCGGCTGTGGTGGCAGGCCGGCCACCTCTCGACCGAACCCGCACATGCGCTCGCCCTGGCCCAGCTCGGCCTGGATCCGATCCTTGACCTCAAAATGCGGCTCGGCGAGGGCACCGGCGCGGCGGTCGCTCTGCCGGTGCTGCGAGCCGCGGTGGCCGCGCTGTCGTCGATGGCGACGTTCGCCGACGCCAACGTCACCGACCGCTCGCTCTGCATCGTGATCGGCTCGTTGGCAACGGCTTTCGCGTTCGAGACCGTGGTCCCGGTGCCTGGCGGATCGGACCGGCCGCTGGGCCGCGGCGCGATGACCGCGCTGCCGGTTGTCGGCGCTGCACTGGGCGCGCTGGGCGCCGCGGTGACATGGGCCGGCGGATTGGCGTTCGGCCCGGGTAACGCGTTGACCGGGCTGCTCGCGGTGGCCGCACTGCTGGCGGTCACCCGCGGCCTGCACATCGACGGTGTGGCCGATACCGCCGACGGCCTGGGCTGTTACGGGCCGCCCGAACGCGCATGTGAGGTGATGCGCGACGGGTCGACCGGACCGTTCGGCGTTGCGACCGTGGTATTGGTGATCGTTGTTCAGGGGCTGGCGTTTTCGGCGCTGTGCGCGGCCGGGATCGTGATGGCCGTGAGCGCGGGCCGGGTAGCGGCGGTGCTGGCCTGCCGCCGGACGTTGCCGGCCACCCCCGGAAGCACATTGGGCGCCCGCGTCGTCGGCACCCAGCCGGCGCCGGTGGTCGCGGCCTGGGTTGTCGTGCTGCTCGCCGCGTCGTCGGCGGCGGGTCGGCACCCGTGGCAAGGCCCGGTGGCGGTCGTGGTCTCGCTCACCTGCGCCATGCTGCTGGTCCGGCACTGTGTGCGTCGATTCGGCGGTGTCAACGGCGATGTGCTCGGCGCCGCAATCGAATTGACCACGACGGTCACCGCCGTCGTGCTGGCCGCGCTGTTGCGGTTCTGATCGCAAGCCGAGCCGCGCGGCTGGAATCAACGCCGTAACTGGGGAGTCAACATCGACCCGCTCAATGCCGATTCGGTACGACTGGCAGCAACTCGACGAATTACAAGACCCGGTCGCGATGCGACGCCGGGCCCCTCATCCTGAGGCCGATAGCCGGCCGCTACTCCATCGAGACCATCATGCTCGCCGCGTCCGGCAGCGCCGCTTTAAACGCGTCATGGCTCCCGGCATAGAGATTGAAGAAGCCCGACGCGCCGGTTGTCGAGTTGTACAGCGTCACCCATCCGCCGTAGATCTGATCTGTGCCCTGATCGGTTTGGATGTTAGCGGTGTAGTCGATCTCGAGCAGCTGTTGAAAGTTCTTGCCCTGCAACGGCTGCGGCTGCGCCGGGCGCTGCTGCACGTTGGTCAGTCCGGCGCTCTGAATATTCTGGTTGATCAGTGAGGCCGATTCTTGCACGATGTCGGACGCGTCCGCGCCACCCACGACAACGAACAGGGCCGCGCTTCGGTCGCCATTGAGGAGATCGGCGGACTGCTGGCCTTGATAGGTGACTTTCCAGCCGGGAGCCACCGTCATGTTGATACCGTGCGTCAAGTCGATGGTGGCGGCCGCGCCAGCCGCCAGCGATGTCGTGGTCGACGCTAAAGCTACGCTGCCCCAAGGGTTCTGGTCGAGTTTGCCTACCCCGCTGGGGATGGACCGGGCCGCGGCAGCAGAGTGCGGCGCGATCCGTCCGCTGCCGCCCTCTCCCGGCGGCGCGGGGCGCGTGGAGGGACCGCTCAGTGCCACCGCCACGCTGACGGCGGCAGCGATCACCACGACCGCCGCAACGATCGCGGTGACCAAGCCGGCATGCAACCGATGTTCCACGTCAGGGGCTTCCGTGCCCTGCGCATTCGCGCCCGTGTCGGCAAGCAACGCCGCATGCAACGCATTACGAGCCGCAACCAATCCCGCCGCCGCTAACACGAACGCCGCCAACGCGGTCAATACGATCCCCCGCGCCCCATACGGGTGCAACACGGTGGTCGCCAACTCGTAGGCCACCACCAAGTACCAGTCCCTCGATCACCCCGAGACCGGGTTCACACCCAACCGACGCAACCCCAGCACGCCGACCGTCGCCCGCCGTCGCCAGCACAATCGGCTGCAAAAAGCCCAACGTCAACGCGATAAACGCCACATGCGCCGGGTCACCCGCCGTCACCTGCACGTGGGTGAACGCTCCATGCTGGACCATCACACTCAGCCCCAACGACAGTGCCGCGCCGCTGAGCGAACCAGCCACCACGACATCTAGCGGATGCCGGAACGACGGGCGCGCGCTGATCACCAGCGGGGCAATCACTACCGCAACGAACGCCGCCACCGGAACCAGCAGACCCAACTCGAGGATCCGCGGAACCGACGGTAGGTGATAGTGGATCGAGCCCGCCGTCACCAAATGAATGAAATGAGTCTCCAGCAGGCCGACCCCAACACCGAGTAGCAGTGAAAGCCCAAACGCCACAACGATCACCGTGATCGGCTCGTCGTGCCACAACCGGTGATCGTGAATGTAGACCAGCACCGCCGCCGGCAACGCCACCGCCGTCAACACCAACGCCACCGGCAGCGACCCGAACCCCGCTGCGATCAACGCCGCCAACAACGCCAGCGCAGTGGCATCGCGATACACATGTTGACGCTCAGGATGCAGATGTGGCAATAGCGTTCCCAGCACCGCGACGGGACGACGTGAACGTTCAGGCGTCGGGCTGCTCGGACTGACCATTTCCTACCTCCGGCGATAATTGGCGAGCCGCTTGACGTGTTTGTTAGCGCCCAAGAGTGGGATTCGCGCGCTGAAGCCTACGGCCAGACGTGACGCAATACGCACAAATCACACCTTCAATCGAGTTTTGTGGCTGTTGGCGAATGAGAGTGCGCAGGTTCAACAGTTTCGCCTGGAACGAGAAGTCGACGAAGTAACCGTCAACCCAGCCGCGACATCCAGCCGTGGGTGTCGGCGAAGGTGCCGCGTTGAATTCCGGTGAGGGTGTCGCGCAGCGCCATCGTCACCTCGCCGGATTCGCCGTCCCCGATCGTGAATTCGGTGTCGCCGTATTTCACCTGCGAGACCGGCGTGATGACCGCGGCGGTGCCGCAGGCGAACACCTCGGTGATCTCACCGGCGGCGGCCTTCTTCTGCCACTCGCCGACGTCGATCTTGCGTTCCTCGACGGCGAACCCCGCGTCGGTTGCCAACTGCAGCAGTGAGTCTCGGGTAATACCCGGCAGAAGTGAACCGGACAGTTCCGGGGTGACCAAGCGGGCCGATCCCCCGCTGCCGAACACGAAGAAGAGGTTCATTCCGCCCATCTCTTCGATGTAGCGGCGTTCCACGGCATCCAGCCAGACCACCTGCTCGCACCCGTGCGCGGCGGCCTCGGCCTGCGCGACCAGCGAGGCGGCGTAGTTGCCGCCGAACTTCGCCGCGCCGGTACCGCCCGGGCTGGCACGCACGTAATCCGTTGAGATCCAGACAGTTACCGGCTTGATGCCATTCTTGAAGTACGCTCCCGCCGGGGACCCGATCACCAGGTAGCGATACTGCTTTGCCGGCCGCACCCCCAGCCCCGGCTCGGTGGCAAACACGAACGGGCGCAGATACAACGACTCCTCGCCGCCGGCCGGCGGGACCCAGTCATTGTCGACGGCGATCAGTTGGCGCAGCGATTCGATGAACAGCTCTTCGGGCAGTTCGGGAATCGCGATCCGGCGCGCGGAGGACTGCATCCGCGCGGCGTTGGCTTCGGCGCGAAACGACACGATCGACCCGTCCGCCCAGCGATAGGCCTTGAGTCCTTCGAAGATTTCCTGGGCGTAGTGCAGCACGATCGCCGACGGATCCAATTCGATCGGACCGTATGCGCAGACCTGCGCATTGTGCCAACCCTGGCCGTCGGTGTAGTCGATCGACACCATGTGGTCGGTGTGATATTTCCCGAAGCCGGGATCGGCCAGAATCGCCTGGCGCGCGTCGTCGCTGGCCGGGTTTGCGGTGCGTGACACCGTGAACTCGAGGACGTCGCTGGTCATCAGGCGATTGTATAACCGGGCGCTATCGAGTTTTTGGATCGACGAACGGTGGGCGCACCACTTCGCATTCGACGCCGCGGCCGCGGACGTCGACAGTGACGTGCTGGCCGTCCTCGACACCAGCGTCGACATCGATGAGCGCCAGCGCGATACCGACTTTCAGCGTCGGCGAAAACGTGCCCGACGTGGTGACGCCGACCGTGATATCGCCGTCGAGAACGGTCAGGTCCGGCCGCAGCACACCGCGACCCACCGCGCGCAGACCCCGCAGCAGCCGCCGCGGACCCGCCTCTTTTTCGGCCAGCAGGGCGTCGCGGCCGAAGAAGGCGTCCTTCTTCCAGCCGATCGCCCAGCCGCAGCGGGCCTGCAGCGGCGAGATGTCGGCGGAGAGTTCGTGGCCGTGCAGCGGATAGCCCATCTCGGTGCGCAGCGTGTCACGCGCCCCCAGGCCGGCAAGCTGTCCGTCCGCACGGGTGACCGCGGCCAGCAGCGCGTCGAACACCACTGCGGCGGAGTCCCAGGGCGGCAGCAGCTCGTAGCCGTGCTCACCGGTGTATCCGCTGCGGCATACCCGCACCGGCACGCCCTCGAGCACCGCGTCGGCGTAGCCCATGTAATCCATGTCGGTTGGCAGGCCGAGTTCGGTGAGCACATCGGTCGACCGCGGGCCCTGCACGGCGAGCACCGCGTAGGACCGATGCTCGTCGGTGATGCTCAGCCCCTCGGGCGCAGCATCTTTCAGGGCGGCAACGACGGCAGCGGTATTGGCGGCGTTGGGCACCAGGAACATTTCGTCGGGACCGACGTAGTATGCGATCAAGTCATCGATCACGCCACCGGATTCATTGCAGCACAACGTGTATTGCGCCTTGCCCGGCTGAATTCGATTGAGGTCGTTGGTCAGAGTGGAGTTGACGAATTGCGCGGCGCCGGGCCCGCGCACCAACGCCTTGCCCAGGTGACTGACATCGAACAGGCCAACGGCGTTGCGCGTCGCAGTGTGCTCGGCGACGGTGCCGGCGTATGACACTGGCATCAGCCATCCGCCGAACTCGGCAAAGCTCGCGCCGTTCGCGCGGTGACGGTCATCCAGCGGTCCGTGCAAGAGGTCATCACTCATAGGCATTTCACCCTAATGCGAGCCGCGACTGGCACACTTGGCCAGGTGGTCGATTCGCTGGACTTCGACGCCCTGCAGGCGGCCGGGATCGCCAATGCACGCGGGCGAGCTGGTCTGCTCGAGTACCTAGCGGGCCTCGGTTTCACGGTGGACGAGATGGCCGAGGCCGAGCGCAACGGCCGCCTCTTCGGACTGGCCGGTGACGTCCTGCTGCAGTCCGGCCCACAGAGCTACACGCTGCGGACCGCCGCGGATTCGATCGGTGTGACGTTGGAGGAGGTCGAACGCGGCTGGGCGATGCTCGGTCTTACCGTCGCGGACCCGGATACCCCGGCGTTGAGTCAGGCCGATGTCGACGGCCTGGCGACCTGGGTGGCGATGAGGATGCAGATGGGCCCCGACGCCGCGGATGGATTCTTGCGGGTCCTCGGAGCGAACATGGCCCGGGTGGCCGAGGCCATCTCGTCGATGATCCGGACCAGTCTGCCCAAAATGTGGCTCGGCCTCACCGGGGACGAACTCAGCACCGCGCAGGTCTACCGCGGCGCCGCAGAGTTCGTCCCCCGCCTCGGGGCCATGATCGACGCCGTCCACCGCCAGCATCTGGTCAGCACTCGAACCTTCATCGAGGGCGTGGTCAGCGGCCCGTCGGCGAGCCTGTTGTGCGGCGTCGGGTTCGCCGATCTGTCCGGCTTCACCGCACTGACCCAGCTGCTCACGCCCGCGGAGTTGTCGACGATGCTCACCGAGTTCGGCGCCACGGTCAGCGACGTGGTGCATGCCGACGGCGGCCGGGTGGTGAAGTTCATCGGCGACGCGGTCGATGTGGGTGAGCTCGAGCCCGGAACGGCTGGCCGAGGCGGCGCTGCACCTTGTCGACCATCCGCGCGCGCGCGAAGCGGGCTTGCAGGTCCGCGCCGGTCTCGGTTACGGCCAGATCGTGGCCATCAACGGTGATTACTTCGGCAACGCGGTCAACCTGGCGGCCCGGCTCGTCGCCGCGGCCGCACCGGCGCAGATCCTGGCCGCCGAGGAGCTCTGCGGGCTATTGCCGCAGTGGCCCGCCGTCGTCCAGGAACCCTTGCAGCTCAAGGGTTTCGACGCTCCGGTGATCGCCTACGAGCTGGGCCGGGCCGGGGCCTGACCCAGCTGCTCGGCGTCGACGTCCGCAACCTCGACACCGGTCTGCAACGACAGCGCCGCGCTTTGCATCAGCAGCACGGCAGCGAAGACGGCCACCCACAACCATGCCTCGCCCGCCGCGAGATGTGCGGCGGGATTTCGCGCCGGTAGCGCCGTGACGGCCCTTACGACCGCGGAGATCACAACGACAACGGTGGCGTACGGCAGGGCGATACGGAGCTTTTGCACACGAGCGCCCGAACGCGTTTCGGACAATCGTTTTTTGCGTCCGGCAAGCCACACCGTCACGGCGACGACGAGGACCGTCAGCGCGATCGGGACCGAAAGGTTGTTGGCGTCGTCCCACAACGGCTGGAGCGGCTGTCGTGTTGTCGGGTCGGCCAGCGCCAGGGCCAGGTCCGAGATGGTCGCCTCGATGAAGAACACGGCGATCGGCGGAACCAGCACCGCGACAATGAATACGCAGTGTTTCGCGAGGGTACCCGCCGAACCCGACACGAACTGCACGACCGCATACAGCAACATATACACCGACGCCACAAAGGAAATGCCGCCGAGCAATTCGCCCGACGCGGCCCGGCCGCCGGTGAGCGAGCAGCCGTTCTCGCCGGCCAGCAGGCTGTATTGAATGGCCGCCAAGAACAGACCCAAAAACGCGTTCAGCAGGGCGACGCCGGTCAGCGTCTCGTGCTCGACCTCATGCGCCGCCCGCGCATTACCATCGCCGCGACGTCGATAGGCGCGGTCGAGCACAAGGTTGATGACGACGAACGCGAAACCGGCGAGGACACCGGAAAACTGCGCGTAGTTCCTGGCCACAATCGAGATGTCGAAGCCGGTCCACAGTACGCAGGAATCGGCGATTTGACCTGTCGGGCATCGGCGAAATACTAGCCGCACCAACGGCGTGAACAGGGCTCAGCCACGAACGATGCGGACGTGTCCGCGTCATCGGCAGGCATCCCAACCCCGCGATCGTTAGGGTTGATCCTCGTGAGCACACATCCCGGTTACCTGGCCCCCACTGTCTCGGTCGCCTCGTCGCTGCCCCGCCGCGGCGTCAAATCGGCGGTGTTGATCGTTCCGGTGGTGTCATCAGGCCCCGAGGACGTCAACGACGAGCCGGGCGCTGCGGTCGTCGCTGCCGAACCGTTTCTGCCGAAAGATGCGGTCACCGAGATCGAGGAAGGCTTGCGCGCGCTGAACGCCACCGGCGCCGCCGAGCAGGTCCACCGGCTGGTGGTGAAGTCGCTACCAGTGGCCAGTGTGCTGACGGTCGGCGTGGGCAAGCCGCGCGACGAGTGGCCGGCGGACGTGATCCGCTGCGCGGCCGGCTCGGCGGCGCGCGCGCTCAGTGGCGCCGAAGCCGCGATCACCACCCTGGCCGCCCTGCCGGGCGACGGCGTCCTGGAAGCGGCAGTCGAGGGGCTGGTGCTGGGCAGCTACCGCTTCACTGAGTTCCGCACCGACAAGACGGCACCGAAAGATCCGGGGCTACGCACCATCACCGTGCTGTCCAGCGACAAGGCCGCCAAATCGCAAGCCGCTCATGCGAGCGCGGTCGCGACGGCCGTCGCCACCGCCCGTGACCTCGTCAACACCCCGCCCAGCCATCTCTTCCCAGCCGAATTCGCAAAGCGGGCAAAGACTTTGGGTGAATCGGCCGGACTCGAGGTCGAAGTTCTCGACGACAAAGCGCTACTGAAGCAGGGCTACGGCGGCGTCATCGGCGTCGGCAAGGGTTCGTCGCGGCTGCCGCGTCTGGTGCGGTTGGCCCACCACGGTTCGCGGCTGGCCAAAAAGCCGAAGCAGGCCAAGAAAGTCGCCCTGGTCGGCAAGGGCGTCACCTTCGACACCGGCGGCATATCGATCAAGCCCGCGGCGTCGATGCACTACATGACCTCCGACATGGGCGGCGCCGCGGCGGTGATCGCAACCGTGGCACTGGCCGCGCAACTGGAGCTGCCGATCGACGTGATCGCCACCGTGCCGATGGCCGAGAACATGCCGTCGTCGACGGCCCAGCGCCCCGGCGATGTGCTGACCCAGTACGGCGGCACGACCGTCGAAGTGCTCAATACCGACGCCGAGGGCCGTCTGATCCTGGCCGACGCGATTGTTCGCGCATGCGAGGACCACCCCGACTATCTGATCGAGACGTCGACGCTGACCGGCGCGCAGACGGTGGCGCTCGGCTCGCGCACGCCGGGGGTGATGGGTAGCGACGAGTTCCGCGACCGGGTGGCGACGATCTCGCAGCAGGTCGGCGAGAATGGCTGGCCGATGCCGTTGCCGGACGAACTGAAGGAAGACCTGAAGTCGACGGTCGCCGACCTGGCCAACGTCAGCGGCCAGCGGTTCGCCGGAATGCTGGTGGCAGGGGTGTTTTTGCGCGAGTTCGTCGCCGACGGCGTCAATTGGGCGCACATCGATGTCGCGGCGCCGGCCTACAACACCGGTGGCCCTTGGGGTTACACCCCTAAAGGGGCCACAGGTGTGCCGACTCGCACCATGTTCGCGGTGCTGGAAGACATCGCGGCTAACGGCTAGCGCATGGCTAGTGGTGCAGCGCCGAGCCCTGGAACCATCGGACCTTCTCCAGCCAGGACCGTGCAGAGGTCAGGGCGAACGCCGCGCCGCACGAACAACAGAAGAACCAGACCAGCCCGGCGCTGACTGTGCCCTGCAGCGGAGGGACTAGCGCGGTGATCATCCGCACCGCGCAGGCCGCGATGCCGCTACCCGACGCGAATAGATAGAGAGTGGCGATGTTGCGCGACCGCGGGTCCTTGCGCAGCACCAGCAGGGCGCGCGAGCCGAAAATCAGCAGGTAGCCCAAGGTTCCCGTGAGCAATACCCAGTACACGGACAACCAGAAGTCGGTAGGTAGCGCGAAGAAATCGCGTGCATAGGTCTTGCTGCCAACGCTCAAGTTGAAGGCTGCCAGCAACAGCGGAATGCACAACGTCGCCGGTCGCTCTACCCACTGTTTGAACGACCTCTGCAGTGCGTCGTCATCTTCAAGCCGACCAACCACGTTGTAGACAATCGCGGAGGCCGCGACGATGTAACAGTCGTGCCCGATGTAGTTCTGCAGATTCCACTCGCCGGTGATTTTGTGCAGCGCGACTCCGAGCGTCTCAGCGGACGTCGGCGATATCAGTGCGACCGCGGAACCCTGCAGAACGATGTTGAGCGTCGCGGCGACTTCCCACCGGCAGTGCCAGGTGACTCGCCGGATCCAGAGGCTCCAGCCGATGGATGCGAGGGTGATGATGATCAGTGCGCTAAGTGCCACAGCAGTACCCCGTATACAGCTAAATATTTACAGCGGAGGGGCGTCCGAGCGCGGGCGCCACTCCGCGATCTTCGTCGGTTGCTGAAGCGTCTTCACGCTGCCGCCGGTCGCCACGGCGTGAATCGTGCCGGCGCCACGGATCTCTTCGGCCAGCGCGGTGACCTCTTCCGGTTCGATGAACCGATAGCGGGTCAGCAACTCGGCGCGGTTGATGCCGAGGTTGGCCGCAGCAACGCGCAGGTTGTCCGCGGTGATCAGGGTTCCCTTGTCCAACTGGTCGTAGTAAGTGGAACGCGGGAGCTCCATCGCCGTCCAGATCTCTTCCCTACTCAGGGAGCGACCGGCCAGGTAGGAGAGCACGGTGGCAAGTTCCTTGCCGCTGTCATCTGGATACACGAGGAACAAGATATCCAGTTTTTCGGCTTTTTGAAATCCGAATCACGTTAAATATTGATTCCCCTGGGCTTTCGGAATGGCACGCATCTTTTTATTTGGATATGACGTCCAATTAATTGGACATTCTGGCGAGGTGATGTGTTCGCCCGCCGCCGTTCGGCAGAGACCTGGCTCACATCGTTGACCGGTCGCCGTTTCGCCGCTGCCCACCGCGGCTGAACCGAGTTGCCACCGGCTTGCCCTGGGTGTGTGCCGACCGCGCCGCAGTGACAGGATGGTTGCGGTAATCAGGGATGCAGCTTCGGTACACCACGCTGTGGTAAGCCAGAGGCCGACGCGTGCCCACCGACAGATCGATCGAGGAGTCGACAGCGATGGCCTTCTCAGTTCAGATGCCGGCACTCGGTGAAAGCGTGACTGAGGGAACCGTCACTCGCTGGCTCAAGCAAGAAGGCGACACCGTCGAGCTCGACGAGCCTTTGCTGGAAGTGTCCACCGACAAGGTCGATACCGAGATTCCTTCGCCCGCAGCGGGAGTGCTGACCAAGATCGTCGCCCACGAAGACGACACCGTCGAGATCGGTGGCGAACTGGCCGTCATCGGCGACTCGGCGGAGGGGGCCCATGGCGGCGCCGAGCAACCCGCCGAACCGCCGCCCGCGCAGGCGGCAACAGAACCACAGCCGGAGCCGGAGGCCACTCCCGCACCCGAACCACAGCCGCAGGCGCCCGCGGCGCCGGCCGCGAGTGCACCGAGTGCGTCGGGAGACTCTCAGCCGGTGCTGATGCCCGAACTCGGCGAGTCCGTCACCGAAGGCACCGTCACTCGCTGGCTGAAGAAGGTCGGCGACGCGGTCGGCGTGGACGAGCCGCTCGTCGAGGTTTCCACCGACAAGGTCGACACCGAGATCCCGTCGCCGGTCGCGGGCACGCTGATCAGCATCACCGCCGAAGAGGACGTCACGGTGTCGGTCGGCGGCGAGCTGGCCCGAATCGGTACCGGCGCCATCACCGCCACACCCGCACCGGCAGCGGCACCCGCGCCACCAGCTCCCCCGCCTCCCACGCACCGCGCCCCGGCCCCCCGCTCCTCGCTCCACCCGCACCGCCAGCACCGCCTGCACCGGCTCCCGCACCCCAAGCCGCACCGGCGCCCGCCCCGACGGCCGGTTCGAGCAGCGCTCCGTACGTCACTCCCCTGGTGCGAAAGCTGGCCGCCGAGAACAACATTGATCTCAGCTCGCTGAACGGAACCGGAGTGGGTGGACGCATCCGCAAGCAGGATGTGTTGTCGGCCGCTCAGCAGAAGGAAGAAGCGGCCAAGGCGCCGGCACCGGCGACCGCAGCCCCCGCCCAGGCCCCGGCTGCGCCGAAGCCCAGCGCGCCCGCAGCGGCGCCCGCGCTGGCACATCTGCGCGGAACCACGCAGAAGGCCAGCCGGATCCGGCAGATCACCGCGAAGAAGACCCGGGAGTCGCTGCAAGCCACCGCGCAGCTCACCCAGATCCATGAGGCCGACATGACCCGGATCGTGGCGCTGCGAGACAAAGCCAAGGCCGGGTTCGCTGAACGCGAGGGCGTGAACCTGACCTACCTGCCGTTCATCGCACGCGCCGTGATCGATGCGCTCAAAGCACATCCGAACGTCAATGCCAGCTACAACGAGGACACCAAGGAGATCACCTACTACGACGCCGAGCATCTCGGCTTCGCGGTCGACACCGAGCAGGGGCTGCTTTCTCCGGTCATCCACAACGCCGGTGACCTGTCGCTGGCCGGGTTGGCGCGCGCGATCGCCGACATCGCCGCCCGGGCCCGCTCGGGTGACCTCAGGCCCGACGAACTGTCCGGCGGAACCTTCACGATCACCAACATCGGCAGTCAGGGCGCGTTGATGGACACCCCAATCCTGGTCCCGCCGCAAGCCGCGATGCTGGGCACCGGGGCCATCGTCAAACGACCCCGCGTCGTCGTCGACGAAACCGGCAACGAATCGATCGGCGTGCGGTCGGTCTGCTACCTCCCGCTCACCTACGACCACCGACTGATCGACGGCGCCGATGCCGGACGGTTCGTGACCTCCATCAGGCACCGACTCGAAGAAGGTGCGTTCGAGGCTGATCTAGGACTCTAGGAGGGCTTGAATCGTGACCGCTACCGTCGCGATCGCAGGCTCGTCCGGGCTGATCGGGTCGGCTCTGATCACGGCGCTGCGCACCGCAGACCACCGCGTGTTGCGGATCGTGCGTCGAGCACCGGCGAACGCCAATGAGCTGCACTGGGATCCGGACGGCGGCGAATTCGACGCCGGCGCGCTGCGGGGTGTCGACGCCGTGGTCAACCTGTGCGGCATCAACATCGGGCAGCGACGCTGGTCGGGGGCGTTCAAGCAGACCCTGCGCGACAGCCGCATCACGCCGACCGAAGTGCTGGCCACCGCCGTCGCCGACGCGGGCGTCGGCGTGCTCGTCAACGCCAGCGCGGTCGGCTACTACGGCAACACCAAGGACCGCGTGGTCGACGAAACCTCCTCGCCCGGAACAGGTTTCCTGGCCCAGCTGTGCGTGGACTGGGAGGCGGTCACCGCGCCGGCCCGCGACGCCGGCACGCGCGTGGTGCTGGCCCGAACCGGCGTGGTGCTGGCCGCGTCCGGCGGTGCGCTGCGCCAGTTGCGGCCGCTGTTCTCGGTGGGCCTCGGAGCCCGACTGGGCAACGGCCGCCAGTACATGTCGTGGATCAGCCTCGAGGATCAGGTGCGGGCGCTGCGGTTCGCCATCGACCACAACGGGCTTTCCGGTCCGGTCAACCTGACCGGACCGGCGCCGGTCACCAACGCCGAATTCACCGCGGCGCTCGGCCGGGCGGTCAGCCGGTCCACCCCGCTGGTGATGCCGGGGTTTGCGGTGCGAGCTGCGCTCGGCGAGTTCGCCGACGAGACGCTGTTGAGTGGGCAACGCGCGATCCCCGCTGCGCTGGAGCGGGCCGGCTTCGAGTTTGAGCACAAGACCGTCGGCGAAGCTCTGCGCTACGCCACCGCGACCCGCGACGTCGCCTAGCGCGCGTTTCGCCAGGTTGGAGTTGTAGCCTCGGCGCCGTGAGTTCGATCCGCTCGAGCACGGCCCCGATCGACATCCGTCAGATGGAGATCGTGGACTACCGCGTCGCCCGGCAGCTGCAGCAGGAGTTGGCCGAGGCCCGCGCCACCGGCGACACCGACGCGTTGCTCCTGCTCGAACACCCGTCGGTCTATACGGCCGGCCGGCGCACGGCGCCACATGAGCGGCCGGCCGACGGCACGCCCGTCGTCGACACCGACCGCGGCGGCAAGATCACCTGGCACGGGCCGGGGCAGCTGGTCGGCTACCCCATCATCGGGCTGGCCGAGCCGCTCGACGTGGTCAATTACGTTCGGCGCATCGAGGAATCGCTGATCAAGGTGTGCACCGACGTGGGTCTGCAGGTAGGCCGCATCGACGGCCGCTCCGGAGTGTGGGTGCCGGCCGGCGGGGGCCGACCGGCGCGCAAAGTCGCCGCCATCGGCGTGCGGGTGGCGCGGGCGACGACGCTGCACGGCTTCGCGCTCAACTGCGACTGCGACCTCGGCGCGTTCGAGACGATCATCCCGTGCGGTATCAGCGACGCCGGCGTGACGTCGATCTCCGCCGAACTGGGCCACCGGGTCGGGGTCGACGACGTCCGGTCGGCGGTCGCCGAGGCGGTCTGCGACGCCCTGGACGGCCGGCTGGCAGTTAACCTGCAGCACACCGCCACCCGCGTAGCATCGACGTCGTGACCGTTGCCCCCGAAGGTCGGAAACTACTGCGTCTGGAAGTACGCAACGCGGAAACCCCGATCGAGCGAAAGCCGCCGTGGATCAGGACGCGGCTGCGGATGGGCCCGGAATACACCGAGCTGAAGAAGCTGGTGCGCCGCGAAGGCCTGCACACCGTGTGCGAGGAAGCCGGCTGTCCCAACATCTACGAGTGCTGGGAAGACCGCGAGGCCACCTTCCTGATCGGCGGTGAGGTGTGCAGCCGCCGCTGCGACTTCTGCCAGATCGACACGGGCAAGCCCGCGCCGCTCGACCGCGACGAACCACGCCGGGTCGCCGAGAGCGTGCAGGCGATGAGCCTGCGCTACTCCACGGTCACCGGTGTGGCCCGCGACGACCTGCCCGACGGCGGCGCCTGGCTGTACGCCGAGACCGTGCGCGCCATCAAGGAGCTCAACCCGTCCACCGGTGTCGAGTTGTTGATCCCCGACTTCAACGGCGACGCGGACCAGCTCCAGCAGGTCTTCGAGTCCCGGCCCGAGGTGCTGGCCCACAACCTCGAGACCGTGCCGCGGATCTTCAAGCGCATTCGTCCGGCCTTCTCCTACCAGCGCAGCCTCGATGTGCTCACCGCGGCAAGGGATTTCGGGCTGGTCACCAAGAGCAACCTCATCCTGGGGATGGGTGAGACGCCCGAGGAGGTGCGTGCGGCGCTGACCGACCTGCATGCGGCCGGATGCGACATCGTCACGATCACCCAATACCTGCGCCCGTCCGCGCGCCATCATCCGGTCGAGCGCTGGGTCCACCCCGACGAATTCGCGCAGTTCGCGCAGTTCGCCGAGCAACTGGGATTCGCCGGAGTGCTGGCCGGTCCGCTGGTGCGTTCGTCGTATCGCGCCGGACGGCTCTACCAGCAGGCCAGCCAGCAGCGGCACGAGACGCCGACCGCGCAGCCGGGCTGAGCCCGGCGTTTAAGTATTCTTGGCGATTATGGCCAAACCCCGCGATGCCAAGGCGAACAAGGCCGCCCGAGCCGAGGCGAAAGCCGCCCGCAAGGCGGCCGCCAAGGAACGTCGTAGCCAACTCTGGCAGGCGTTCAACATTCAGCGTCAAGAGGACAAGCGACTGCTGCCCTACATGATCGGCGCTTTCGTGCTGATCGTGGCCATCGCCGTGGCGATCGGGGTGTGGTCCGGCGGATTTGCCTTGATCTCGATGCCTGCGCTCGGGGTCGTCCTGGGCGCGTTGGTGGCGTTCATCATCTTCGGCCGGCGCGCGCAGCGATCGGTGTACAGCAAGGCCGACGGCCAAACCGGGGCCGCCGCGTGGGCGCTGGAAAACCTGCGCGGCAAGTGGCGCGTCACCCCAGGGGTCGCGGCGACGGGACACTTCGACGCCGTGCACCGGGTACTCGGCCGGCCCGGCGTCATCCTGGTCGGCGAGGGATCGGCGAACCGGGTCAAGCCGCTGCTTGCCCAAGAGAAGAAGCGCACCGCACGACTGGTCGGCGATGTCCCGATCTACGACATCGTCGTCGGCAACGGCGACGGCGAGGTTCCGCTCGCCAAGCTGGAACGCCACCTCACCAAGCTGCCCGCCAACATCACCGTCAAGCAGATGGATTCGCTGGAGTCACGCCTGAGCGCACTGGGTTCGCGGGCCGGGACCGCCGCGCTGCCGAAGGGCCCGATGCCCGGCAACGCCAAGATGCGCGGCGTCCAGCGCACCGTGCGCCGCCGCTAGTCAGCGCCGTACGACCGCGGTACCGGTCACGCGATCCTGGATCCCCCGCCCGTCGACGTCGACGAACAACGCGGGTATGACGAACGCGATCAGCACCCCACGCGCCGCGGCGCGGCCCAGTCCGACGTGCAGCCGTTCGTCGACGGATGCCACTCGCAGGCCCAGCGCCAGCTGGCCCGGGGTGAACTCGAACAACCGAACGGCCACGATTCCGAGCACCAGCCAGATCACCAGGACCGCCGTCGACAGCATGCGCAACGGGATCAGCCCGAGCGTCATCCCGAGGGCGGCCAAACCGTACGCAAGCAACCAGTCGACCAGCAGCGCCACCAACCGGCGGCCCATCCGGGCCAACGAACCGGGACCGTGTTCGGGCAGACCGAGCGGCTGGCCCGGGTACCCCTGGGGCTCTCCCGATCCGATGGGTTCCCGACCGGATGGTGGGGGGCGGTTGCTGCGGGTCATCACCCCACAATAAGGTCAGTTCTGACCAGACTCAGGGGCACAGCGTACTGCCACGTAACGTCGATGTAACACGAGGTTTGACTCAGGCGGCACCGCGTCCATAGCGTCTGGTCGGGCTTTCAATTACGGACACGTAAAGGAAAGCTCAATCAGCGACCACAGTGTTTCGAAGCTCGCAGCAAAGGAGAGCGCTTCGGTGTCCGAAAATACGGCCGACGACATTTTCAAACTGGCCAAGGACGAGCACGTCGAATTCGTCGACGTCCGGTTCTGTGACCTGCCAGGCATCATGCAGCACTTCACAATTCCGATCTCGTTCTTCGACGAGAGCGTGTTCGAGGACGGGCTGGCCTTCGACGGTTCGTCGATTCGAGGGTTCCAGTCAATCCACGAGTCCGACATGCTGCTCCTCCCCGACCCCGACACGGCGCAAATCGACCTGTTCACCCAGGCAAGGACGCTGAACCTCAACTTCTTCGTGCACGACCCGTTCACCCTCGAGCCGTACTCGCGCGACCCGCGCAACGTCGCCCGCAAGGCGGAGAACTATTTGATCAGCACCGGCATCGCGGACACCGCGTACTTCGGCGCCGAGGCCGAGTTCTACATCTTCGACTCGGTCAGCTTCGACTCGCGCACCAACGGCTCCTTCTACGAGGTCGACGCCATCGCCGGTTGGTGGAACACCGGCGAGCCGACCGAGATCGACGGCAGCCCGAACCGCGGTTACAAGGTGCGTCCCAAGGGCGGTTACTTCCCCGTCGCTCCCGCTCGACCACTACGTCGACCTGCGCGCCAAGATGCTGCAGAACCTGATCAAGGCGGGCTTCAGCCTGGAGAAGGGCCACCACGAGGTCGGCAGCGGCGGCCAGGCCGAGATCAACTACAAGTTCAACACGCTGTTGCACGCGGCCGACGACATGCAGCTGTACAAGTACATCGTCAAGAACACGGCGTGGCAGGAGGGCAAGACCGTCACGTTCATGCCCAAGCCGCTGTTCGGCGACAACGGCTCAGGTATGCACACCCACCAGTCGCTGTGGAAAGACGGCAGCCCGTTGATGTACGACGAGACCGGTTACGCCGGCCTGTCCGACACCGCGCGCCACTACATCGGTGGCTTGTTGCACCACGCGCCGTCGCTGCTGGCCTTCACCAACCCGACGGTGAACTCCTACAAGCGTCTGGTCCCCGGCTTCGAGGCTCCGATCAACTTGGTCTACAGCCAGCGCAACCGGTCGGCGTGTGTGCGTATCCCGATCACCGGCACCAACCCGAAGGCCAAGCGGTTGGAGTTCCGCTGCCCCGACTCATCGGGCAACCCGTACCTGGCGTTCGCGGCCATGTTGATGGCCGGCCTGGACGGCATCAAGAAGAAGATCGAGCCGCAGACGCCGGTCGACAAGGACCTCTACGAGCTGCCGCCGGAAGAGGCTGCGAACATCCCGCAGGCCCCGACCCAGCTGTCGGCGGTGATCGACCGCTTGGAAGAGGACCACGAATACCTCACCGAGGGAGGCGTTTTCACGTCCGACCTGATCGAGACGTGGATCAACTTCAAGCGCGACAACGAGATCCTGCCGGTTCAGATCCGGCCTCACCCTTATGAGTTCGCGCTGTACTACGACGTTTAACTCAGCTAACGCGCTGACTTACGACGACTCGAGGATTTAGCCGCCTCGGTACGCAACAGGTCCGCAGTAGTTCGGGATGAGTCTGCCCGTTCGGCAATCACAGCACCGATCGCCGAACGGGTGGACTCATCGGCGTCCGGCCACATGACTCCAGCCCGACGTAACCGCCCGGGCGTCCATGCCCGAGTTAATCCGCGACTTTGCCGGACGTCTGCGGCGGCCCTGCGACCGTCACCCGGCCGCAGTCGGCTAACTGGTCCGCTGCACTACGGGGCCAGGATTGAGATCCTCCCGCCCTCAGACGCAAAATTGACAAGCACGGCTGACGCAGAAGGATTGAGGCTACGAACAGTTGTCAGAACCGATCACCGACCGCGCAGAATTGAGCGCCGACTTGGAACGCGCTCGGGCTGACTTTCATCGCCTGCTGGCCGTCGCCGCGGCAAACGAATGGAACAAACCGACATCTGGCACGCGGTGGACCAATGAACAGTTGTTGTTCCACATGGTGTTCGGCTATATGGTCGTGCGGAGATTGCTCGTCGTTGTGCGCCTGTTCGGACGGCTGCCTGACGCGGTCAGCCGCTCGTTCGCGAAGACTCTGAATGCAACCACTCGACCGTTTGATCTGATCAACTACTACGGGTCTTGTCTGGCCGCCTCGATCTACAACCGCAACCGGATGGGGCGAAAATTCGATCGGGTGGTCGACGCGCTACAACGGTCTCTCACCCGCGAGCGGGACGCCGCATTTCGTAGCGGCATGCATTATCCGACGCAGTGGGACCCCTACTTTCGCGACTACATGACTGTGGCCGACATCTACCGCTACCCCGGCCAGCACTACGACCACCATCGTCGACAGCTGACCTTGGAAAAGCTCCCCTGAGTCCGTTCCCGGCCATTGTCCTACGCATCTGAGATCAGCCGTTTGTTGCCTTGCAGTGCCATGGACGCTGCGCGACGCCGCATCGTTCACCCCGCATGAATTGCTTCGGCCGCCCGCTTGATACGTCGCAGTGTTTCTTCGATGCCTCGGTTTACTTGACGTCCTCGTGGGATGAACAGCTCGGTGGCTCTGTCCACAAGCGAACACCAGAGGAACTGGAAAGATTCGGTGAGCAACGTCCCAGACGGCGACCGCTCCATCGTGTAGTGCCATTCGGTTTCGTGACGCCCAGTGCGGTCGTCGACAGTGTTGAATGCGAATTCGCGGTCGCGGTCGGCCGTGGTGACCACCGCGGTTCTTTCCCAACGGTAGCGACCAAGGCGGTTGTACCCACGAAACCGCGTCCCTGCGGCAGCGGTGTTGGCTCCGTCCAGCCACTCGCACTTGTAGCACTCAGGGCTCCACTCGCCCATCCGGGTGATGTCCGCGATGAGGTCGTATACGACATCTGGTGGGGCTGCAATGTCGATACTTGCGCGCCCTCGCTGCGGCGTCGGCACGGATCAAAGCCTATTGGGTTGATAAGGCTGACGCTCAACATCCGCTACTTCGCACCGCAACCCGCCGCGCGGGTAAGCCGTTGTTGGTGCAGGCCAACTAATTTCAGCTGGTGCTGTAAGCCCAATAGTCATACGCGCCGGGCACCGGGCACAGGTCGTGGTATGCGTCCAGCACGAATTGACCCGCTTGGGCGGTGGTCAGCTGTGGATAGTCCCGCACCAGGCCCGCGGCCACCCCGGTACCCGGGGCGTGCTGATTCCACAGTTGCCAGCACACGTTGTAGCCGTCGGCCAGCATCCCCGGATCGGTTCCGGTGACGCCCGCCGCCCGGACGGCGGCCAAGAAGTCCTGCGGTGTTTGGGGTTGCGGTATCGGGCTGGCGCCGGCCGTCGTGACCGGGTCGGCACCGGCCGGCGCGGCCAGGCCTATGGCAATTGCGGCTCCAGCGGCACCGACGAGGAATTTTCCGATCACGAGAGATCCCCTGTTCACTTTTTGTTTACCTTGGCAACCACTATAGTTCACTTAACGTACATCTGAACTTAAGGCTGCCTGTGTGATCGGTAGGGTCTTCCTGTCCGTCGTGCGTGCCGGTTCGCAACGGCTAAACGCCCCTCACCACCACATCCACGGTGCAAACGCCGGATTTCAGTCGCGGCTGTGATAGAGGCGCCCCGGACATTCGTATCGGCTGCTCCGGGCGTGTCGCGGGAGAAGACGCGCGCAACAAGCGCTGCTGGTTATGACTCGACGCGAGCAACGCCGACAAGCGTCGACGCTGAGATATCCGCCTAATGCCGGCAGTTCGTTGTCACGACCCAAATGACAAGGACGTGCTGGAGGACCTCATGACCCGGTAAATGCCGCCTCTTGTACTCCTGCATGGCGGGTCCTGGTCTGGCGATCAATGGCGGGATATTGCGCCGCCGCTATCACCTACCACGACGTATACACACCGTCAGCCCTCGGTCATCGTGGAGGGCCAGTTGTGCAGCGGCGACCCCTGCCCAGGGCCGGGCGGCCCGCGAAGCTAGCGGGCAGGCCCGATGCTCAGCACTCGCCGAGTTCTCGCCGACCCGCTTCTCGTATCTAGTCGCGGTTCATCCGCGAGAGATTCGAGCAAGACTCAGCAGTGAGCGGCCCAGCACCGCTGGTTGGGGCAATAAACAGCACGCGCGATGTTCACCATGGATCCGACGTCGTGCACATGGATGTTGTCCGGGTCCAGGTTGGCGTGGACGCTGTTGGCAATCTGTTGCGGCGTCCAACCCCACCCGAGATCGTCACAGATGAGATAAGCCGTCCCGATGAGCGCCTCCTCGTGGCCCGGCGGCCAAGTGAGGCCGGCGCCACGCAGTTGATCGAGGTATCCGTCATCCCTGGGATCGGCTGTCGCAATCGCAGCGCTGGCAACCAGGGCGGCACCGGCGATCATCGGGATGGTGAGTCTGGCCAGCCAGCGACGTGAGGGCATTTGACGCACTTCCTTCATTCTCGGCATAGACGATGCCCGTCATTGTGCGAGCCCAGGGCGGCAAACACATGTACAACAGCGAAACCTTGGAAAAAGCTTTTTTGAGCGCCTGGAGCAAAGAGCTACTGCACCCGACCCGGCCCGGGTGTCTGCACCCGCGCGGTTGGCGTTATCTAGTTCGCAATACCATCTTTTCGATATCGTCGTCGGCGATGACACCCATGCGCCGACGAACATCTCGGAGAGCTGCGAGATGCGTTGGCGCAGATGTCTTTTACTTGATGGCCGACCTGGGACCTTCATCGGTCTGGACCGCTCGATGATCAGCGGCCTGATCGAGGCGGCGGAACGGGCCGGTCACCGACGCCCCTGACCCGCACGACAGCCGCTCGGTGCGGTGACCACCGAGTTCGGCACGCGCCTTGACCGGGCGACGTCAGCGATGCTAAGCAGGTGCTCAGCATTCAACGTGAATGGCATGGAAGGGATCAGATGGCGCTGCAGGAACTCTTGGACGACCTTCGCAAGCGACCCGGCTCGGGTGATGTCATTTCGGTCATCGATCCCGCGACCGAAGAGACCATCACCGAGTTCACCGACTGCGGCGAAGACGCGGTCGACGAGGCCGTCGCGCGGGCGAAGGCGTCCTTCGAGTCCGGTGTCTGGTCGCAGCTGCCGGGCCGCGAGCGAGCCAAGGTCATCTGGCGCATCGCGGATCTGATCGACGAGCACGCTGACGAGTTCGCCCGGCTCGACTCGCTGAACACCGGCATGCCGCTGATGCAGGCAACCCTGCAGATGTCCACCTGTTCGGAGTTCTTCCGCTACTACGCGGGTTGGTGTTCCAAGCTCAACGGCGTCGCCTACGACGTGAAGACCGACGGCATCGCGAGCGACGCTTACGTCAACATGCACGCCTACACACTGAAAGAGCCCTACGGCGTCGTGGGCCTGATCTTCCCGTGGAACGGCCCGATCTTCAACGCCAGCGCCAAGCTGGCTCCGGCGCTCGCCGCCGGCTCCAGCATGCTCGTCAAACCCGCTGAGGAGACGCCACTTTCGGCACTGCTGCTCGACCGACTGGTCCACGAGGCCGGGGTGCCAGAGGGCGTGGTCAATCTGCTGACCGGCTACGGCCACACCGCGGGCGCCGCGATCACCGCGCACGCGGGAGTCGAGAAAGTCGCCTTCACCGGCTCGACGGAGGTCGGCAAGGAGATCGTGCGGGCGTCGGCGGACAACCTCAAGAAGGTCACGCTCGAACTCGGCGGCAAGTCACCGGTGCTGATCTTCGACGACGCCGATCTGGACAAGGCCATCCTGATGGCCTCGCTGGGCATCTTCGTGCACTCCGGCCAGGGCTGCGTGTGCGGCTCACGAATCTTCGTGCAGCGCAGCGTGTTTGACCGAGTCGTGGAGGGCATCTCGATGATGGCCAACACGTTCAAGTACGGCGCACCCAGCGAGGAAGGCTGCGTCAGCGGCCCGTTGATCAGCCAGAAGCAACTCACTCGGGTGATGGGTTTCATCGACGAAGGCCGCAGCGACGGCGTCGACGTCGTTACCGGCGGCTACCGCCTCGACCGCAAGGGCTACTTCGTCCATCCGACTGTTCTCACCAACGTCGACCCGGGCATGCGGCTCTACCAGCAGGAGATCTTCGGGCCGGTGGTCAGCATCCTGCCGTTCGACGACGAGGACGAGGCGGTGGCTCTGGCCAACGACACCACGTACGGTCTGGCCGCGACGGCCTATACCGAGAACCTCGGCCGTGCGCACCGGATCGTCAAGCGTCTACAAGCGGGCAGCGTACAGGTCAACTGCCAGTTGGTCTTTGACCCCGACGTGCCGTTCGGCGGTTACAAGCAGTCCGGCTGGGGACACGAGTTCGGCAAAGAGGGCATCGAGATCTATCTGAAGACGAAGTCGGTCTGGGCCCAGCTGTAAGACGTATCGTCTGCTTATGGCGCAGACTCTCGAGGCCCGGCTGAATTCGTATTGGCCGACCGCCTTGTCAGTGTTTCGGGTGATGTTCGGGTTGCTGTTTCTCAGCCACGGTCTGTCCGGGCTGATCGGCTGGCCGGCCGCGGATCACGTGGCGCCGGTGGGCCAATGGCCCGACTACTACGCCAGCTGGATCGAAGCGGTCACCGGTGCGCTGATCACCCTCGGGCTGTTCACCCGGCCCGCCGCATTCCTGGCCTCCGGGGAAATGGCATTCGCATATATCACCGTCCATGTGCCACATGGGTTCTTCCCGATCAACAACCACGGCGAGGACGCGGTGATGTTCTGCTTCGCTTTCCTGTTGCTGATCTTCGCCGATGGCGGCCCCTACGCGTTGGACAGCCGGCGCGATCGGTGGCCGCGGCGCCGAAGTCGATTGCGGCGCTGAGCTTTATCGCACCGTCGCGAAGAACGCGCGGACATCGTCGACGAACAACTCCGGCTGCTCGAAGGCGGCGAAATGCCCGCCGCGCGGCATCGTCGTCCAGTGCGTGACGTTGTAGGCGGCATCACACCAGCTTCGCGGGGTGCGCAGGATTTCCTTCGGAAATGCGGCCACTCCAGTCGGCAGCTCCACCCGGCCATCGGTGACAAACCTGTTGAAGCTCTCCCAGTACAGGCGGGCCGATGATGCTCCGCTTGCAGTGACCCAGTACAGCATCACGTTGTCGAGCAATTCGTCACGGCTGAGCACATTCTCGGGGTGCCCGTCGCAGTCAGCCCATGCCCAGAACTTCTCGACGACCCACGCCAGCTGGCCCACCGGCGAGTCGACCAGTCCATAACCGAGCGTTTGAGGCCGGGTGGATTGCTGTTTGGAATAGCCGGTGCCCCACTTCCGGTGTTCCACATATGCGGCCAGGGCCTGTTGATCGTCCTCAGTGATATCGGCGGACCCGGCGACCGGCTTCGCGATCGGCATGTTCAGGTGGATGCCCACGCAGTGACCGCCGTTGCGCCCGATTTGCGTCGTCACCGCCGCACCCCAGTCACCGCCCTGCGCGCCGTACCGGTCGTAACCGAGCCGGCCGACCAGCGTCTCCCACGCTTCGGCGATCTTCTCCACGCCCCATCCGGTGTGGGTAGGCCGGCCGGAGAATCCGTATCCCGGCAGCGATGGGCAGATCACGTGGAAGGCGTCCTCGGCGCGACCGGACGGCGGGTCGACCAGCGGCTCGATCACCTTGTGGAACTCGACTACCGAGCCCGGCCAGCCGTGGGTGATCAGCAGCGGCAGTGCGTCGTCGTGCGGCGAACGTTGGTGGATGAAATGGATGTCCAGCCCGTCGATCTCAGTCAGGTAGTGGTCGAACCGGTTCAGCGCGGCTTCGCGCGAACGCCAGTCGTAGCCGTCGGCCCAATAGCCGGCCAGCTCACGGGTGTAGGCCAGCGGGATGCCCTGACTCCAGTCGTCGACCGTCTCCGGCTCCGGCCATCGAGTGCGCGACAGACGCTCCTTGAGGTCGTCGAGAACAGCGGCGGGGACATCGATGCGATACGGCCTGATTTCCGGCATGGCTCTCATCATGCAGGCAGCGGCGATCGCCGACTGTAACCAGGTCCGAGGTGATGCCCCCGACGCCAGGTCACAGGATGTGCCGCGGCGACCTGCCCATGTAGTAGCCGGTCGGGAACGACATCTCGATCACCCGGAGTTGATCGTGAGCTTTCGACTCGAGCTCGAGGACAACACAGCTCTCGTCGAAAGATTTCGACTCCAGCACGATGTAGTGCTGACCGCCGCCATGGACGTCGGTGATCGGGTCACCTGACCGCAGTGCCTCCACGGGCACCAGTTCGGGATTTCCGTCTAGCTCCACCCTGGCCACGTTAAGGCATTCGCGGAACTGTCGGAACGCTTTTTCGTCCACCTACTTCGATCATCCGTCGAGGGCGAGATCCTTGCGGAATCGCTTCATCCCGTCGACCTTCTCGGCGAGCGTGGCATCCGGCCCGGAGTAGAACATCCACGGCATCGTGACGATGCCATGGATGCCGGCGTCCTCTGCGCGCTGGTAATCGGCGATCGTGAACGCATCGGTCAGGGGCGTCAGGACAGTGAAATCGTCCATCGTTAAACCGTTTTCAGCTCGCAGTGCACGCAACCGGGCCACCGCCGCGATAGCGTGATCGGTCTTGATCAGGTCGCCGATCCAACCGTCGTAGCGCGCCGCGCGGCGCAACGCGATCTCACTGAGCCCACCGACGTAGATCGGTATCCGCGGCGGCGTCGGCTGCATCTCCAGCTTCGGGGTTTGATAAAACTCGCCGTCAAATTCCGTCCAGTCCGGCGACCAGAGCGTCCGCATCAGGTCCAGCATCTCGTCGGTGCGTCTGCCCCGGGCGGAGAAGCGCTGCTCCATCAAGTCGAACTCTTCTTCACACCAGCCGACGCCGACACCGAGCTCGACCCGCCCGTCGGCGAGATAGGCCGCGGTGCCAATGGCTTTGGCCGCCGAATAGGGATTCCGCATGGCCGGGATGTAGACCGTGGTGACAAACCGCAGCCGCGTAGTGACCTGCGCGAGCGCGCCGACCAGCACCCAGGGGTCGGGCCATTCGGTGAACGCTTGCCAGCGCCGCTGCCCGTCCTTGGTGTAGGGGTACGGGGTTTTCAGCGTCTCCAGATTGACGATGTGGTCGGGGATCCCCATGCCGTCGTAACCGAGGTCGTCGGCGGCCTTGGCGATCTCGACGATCTCGCGAGTGTCGAGAAATGCGCTGCTGACGTAGAACTTCATTCGGCCTCCCGCGCCCACGACGGCTTGATGAAGATTCCTTCGGCTTCGACGGTAATTCCTTCGCCGTCGGAAAGATGGCCGGATACAAAGGATTTGACACCTTCGGTGCGCTCGACGGCGGCGTCGGCGCGAAGCCTGCCCAGCGGGGTACCACGTACGAACCGAACCGTAAGGGTTCCGGTGAACAGCGGCTTGGTCAGCCCCGCGCTGGCTGCCTCGCCGAGCACGTGATCGAGCACCAGCGCGCACACCCCGCCGTGCACCAGCCCGGGCGGGCCCTCGTAAGCGGAGTTGAGGGTGAACTCGCTCCAGCACCGGGTGCCGTCATCGTCGTGCTGGATGGTCAGCGGCGGGGCGATCGCGTTGCGCAGTCCGATCACGGCGTTGCCCCACACCACCGGGCGTCCCCCGACCGCGTGGCGCACCACCTGCGACTCGTCACGCTGTCTGCTCCGCAACACGTCGTTCGCCGCACGGATCGCCGTTCTGGCCGCATCGATGGAATCAGGGTCTGCGTCGGCGCGCAGAGCCAGCCCGATCAGCTCGCGCACGTCGTCGGTCAGCGGACCGTAGAGCGCCGCGAGCCGATCGTGTTCGTCGGCGCTCATCACCTCGTAGGGGAGTATCACGAATCCTTACTAACACCGAGGCACTTGCCGTACCGCGGCCGGGCTGGCTTATTCGTCGAAGATCTTGTGCACGACGGCTTTTGCGCGCCGAGTCACCCGCAGGTAGTTGTCCAGGAACTCGCCGCCGTCCCCGTTCTTCGCCCAGCCGGCCGCGACGGCGACGGTGTTGAGCAGGCGTCCCGGCCCGGGCAACTGGTCGGTGGGCTTGCCGCGAACCAGCACCAGCGCGTTGCGGGCCCGCGTCGCGGTCAGCCATGCCTCCCGCAACAGGTCCGCGTCTTCGGTGGTGATCAGCGCGGCCTCGGCGGCGGCGTCCAGGCTCTCCAGCGTCGAGGTGTTGTGCAGCGCAGCGATCTCGCTGGCGTAGCGCAGTTGCAGCAGCTGTACGGTCCACTCGATGTCGGCCAGTCCCCCGCGCCCCAGCTTGGTGTGGGTTTTCGGGTCGGCGCCGCGCGGGAGCCGCTCGGAGTCGACGCGCGCCTTCATCCGCCGGATCTCGAGGACCGCCTCCGCCGACACCCCGCCGGAGGGGTAGCGCGTCTTGTCGGCCATGTGCAAAAACCGCCGACCCGAGATCGGCATCACCGGCCACCGCGTCGGCCCGCAGCAACGCCTGGATCTCCCACGGCTGCGCCCACTGCTCGTAGTAGGCGGCGTACGACGCGAGCGTGCGGACCAGTTGACCGCTGCGACCCTCCGGCCGCAGATTGGCATCGACCTCCAACGGCGGGTCGGCACTGGGGGTCCCTAACAGCGCGCGAATCTGTTCGGCCACCGTGACCGCCCAGCGCACCGCGTCGGAGTCCTGCACACCATCTGCCGGCTCGCAGACGAACAACACGTCGGCGTCGGATCCGTAGCCCAGCTCGTGGCCGCCCAGCCGGCCCATGCCGATGACGGCGATGGCGGCCGGGGCGTCGCCGCTTTCCGGGATGTTGGCCCGGATCACCGCCTCCAGGGCGGCCTGCAAAACCGCGACCCACACCGCGGTGAGCGCCGCACATACGTCGGTGACATCGAGCATGCCCAGCAGATCGGCCGAGGCAATGCGAGCCAGCTCACGGCGGCGCAGTGAGCGCGCGATGGCGATGGCCCGAACCGGGATCGCTCTGCCGGCCCGCCGAGGCCACCAGCGCACCGGCCACCGCATCCGGGTCGACCTCGAGCAGCTTGGGCCCTGATGCCCCGTCGCTGTAGTTCTGGACGACCTCCGGTGCGCGCATCAGGAGTTCCGGCACATACGCCGACGTTCCGAGCACGTGCATCAGTCGCTTGGCAACCGAAGGCTTGTCGCGCAGCGTGGACAGGTACCAACGGTGGGCGACCATCACCTCGCTGATCCGGCGGTAGGCCAGCAGACCGCCATCCGGATCGGGGGTATCGGAGAGCCAATCAAGCAGTCGTGGCAGCAGCACCGACTGCACCCGGCCCCGACGGCCGCTCTGGTTGATCAACGCGGACAGGTGGCTCAGCGCGCTTTGCGGAGCCTCGTAGCCGAGTGCGGCCAGCTGGCGCTCCGCGGCCGCGGGCGTCATTCCCTGGGAGAACTCCAGGCCCTCCGGCACAAGCGATTCCAGCAACGGTTGGTAGAACAACTTCGCATGCAACCGCGACACCCGCATGTGGTGGCGTTTCAGTTCCTCGCGCAACACTCCCAGCGCGTCGTGGCTGCCGTCGGGGCGGACATGAGCCGACCGGGCCAGCCAGCGCATCGACTCCTCGTCGTCGGGCGCCGGCAACATGTGCGTGCGCTTGAGCCGCTGCAACTGCAGCCGATGTTCCAGCAGCCGAAGGAACTCGTAGGACGCGGTCAGGTTGGCCGAGTCGTCGCGACCCACGTAGCCACCGGCGCCCAGTGCGGCCAGCGCGTCGACCGTCGACGCCACATGGAGCGACTCGTCGTTGCGACCATGCACGAGCTGCAAGAGCTGCACCGCGAATTCGACGTCTCGCAGCCCGCCGCTGCCGAGTTTGATCTCGCGGGTGCGCACGTCGGCGGGCACCAATTGCTCCACCCGTCGCCGCATGGCCTGGACTTCGGTGACGAAATCCTCACGCTCGCAAGCGTTCCAGACCATCGGCATCAGCGTTTCGATGTACTGCTTGCCCAGTTCGGCGTCGCCGACCGCAGGCCGGGCCTTGAGCAGCGCCTGAAACTCCCAGGTCTTCGCCCATTGCTGGTAGTAGGCGACATGTGAGTCGAGGGTGCGAACCAGCTCGCCGTGGCGGCCTTCCGGTCGCAAGCCGGCGTCAACCTGGAAGAAGGCGTCCGAGGCCAACCGCATCATCTCGCCGGCTATCCGCGCGGACACCTGATCAGCGGGCTCGGCAACGAAGATCACGTCGACGTCGCTGACGTAATTCAGTTCGCGCGCACCACATTTACCCATGGCTATGACAGCGATCCGGGGCGGGGTGGCGTCCCCGCACACCGTCATCTCAGCGACGGACAGCGCTGCCGCCAACGCGGCATCGGCCATATCGGCCAGGTGGGCGCCGACGTCCAGGAAGGACAACACGGGCTCGTTTTCGACCGTCGGCGCCAGATCCAGCGCGGCCAGCACCAGCAGCCGGTCGCGGTAGTGAGCGCGCAGCTGCCAGACCACCGACCCTGCGGCGGTTGGGGGTTCAGCGACGCACTCGGCGAACCCGGCACGCAGTTGTTCGTTAGAGGGCAGCTTCACCTTGCCCTGCAATAGATGCCATGCCTGCGGGTTGGCGACTAGGTGATCTCCCAGTGCCAGCGACGATCCGAGCACACCGAACAGCCGGCCGCGTAGTCCGCGGTCCGTGGCCAGTGCCGCGTTGAGCTCTGCCCAGCCGTCGCCGAGTGCCTCGGCCAGCCGGACCGTCGCGCACAGGGCGGCGTCCGCGTCCGGTGCGCGCGACAGCGACCAGAGCACGTCGACGCATTCTTCGTTATTCCAACCCAGCTGAGCCAAATTCGCGTTCGCACGGTCGTCGACCAACCCGAGCCGGCCCACGCTGGGCACCTTCGACCGTTCGGTTACGGGTTGATTCACGCCCTCAACGGTAGCGCGGATCGGCCCGCCGTTTGAGCGGGCCACCGACACCGGCTACAGCGAAAGATAGGTCTTCAGCTCGTACGGCGTGACGTGACGGCGGTAGTTCGCCCACTCTGCGCGCTTGTTGCGCAGGAAGAAGTCGAAGACGTGCTCCCCCAGCGCTTCCGCGACGAGCTCAGAGCCCTCCATCGCGCGCAGCGCTTCGTCGAGGCTGGACGGCAGCTCGCGATAACCCATTGCCCGCCGTTCGGTAGGAGTGAGATCCCAGACGTTGTCCTCGGCTTGCGGGCCCAGGACGTACCCCTTCTCCACGCCACGCAGCCCGGCCGCCAGCAGCACGGCGAAAGCCAGGTACGGGTTGCATGCCGAGTCGGGGCTGCGTACCTCGATGCGTCGCGACGAGGTCTTGTTCGGGCTGTACATCGGGATGCGGACCAGGGCCGACCGGTTGGCCGCGCCCCATGACGCGGCGGTGGGCGCCTCGCCGCCGAGCACCAGCCGCTTGTAGGAGTTGACCCATTGGTTGGTGACCGCGCTGATCTCGCTGGCGTGCTCGAGGATCCCGGCGATGAACGACTTAGCGACATCGGAGAGCTGCAGCGGATCGTCTGGGCTGTGGAAGGCGTTGACCTCACCCTCGAACAGGCTCATGTGGGTGTGCATCGCCGAGCCCGGGTACTCGCCGAACGGCTTGGGCATGAACGTCGCCCGCGATCCCTCGTTCAGCGCAACCTCTTTGATGACGTAGCGGAATGTCATCACGTTGTCGGCCATCGACAGCGCGTCCGCGAACCGAAGGTCGATCTCCTGCTGGCCGGGCGCGCCTTCGTGGTGGCTGAATTCCACCGAGATGCCCATCGATTCCAGGGAGTCGATCGCGTGCCGGCGAAAGTTGGAGGCGCTGTGCACGGCCTGGTCGAAATAGCCGGCATTGTCGGCGGGAACCGGCACAGATCCGTCTTCGGGGCCGGGCTCCAGCAGGAAGAACTCGATCTCGGGATGCACGTAGCAGGAGAAGCCCAGGTCGTTGGCTTTGCCTAGCTGGCGACGCAGCACGTGGCGCGGGTCGGCCCACGACGGCGAGCCGTCGGGCATGGTGATGTCGCAGAACATTCGCGCCGAGTGGTGGTGGCCGGAACGCGTCGTCCAGGGCAGCACCTGAAAGGTCGACGGGTCGGGATGCGCCACAGTGTCGGACTCTGTAACCCGGGCAAAGCCCTCGATAGACGACCCGTCGAAGCCGATTCCTTCTTCGAAGGCGCCCTCAAGCTCGGCCGGCGCGATCGCGACCGACTTGAGGAAACCGAGCACGTCGGTGAACCACAGCCGGACGAATCGGATATCCCGTTCCTCCAGCGTGCGGAGCACGAATTCCTTCTGTCGATCCATAACTGGAACAATATGCATCGACCGTTAAATTTGTGTTACCGGCTCGGCTTAACACCTTAAGTTTCCCGGCGCAGCGCCGTCGACCAAGTAGCGCACCACCGCGTCGTCCACACAGTCGTTTCCGTTGAACGTCACCGTGTGTTGGGTGCCCTCGAAGGTGATCAGATCGGCGCCCAGTTGATGGGCCAGGTCGACCCCGGCTTGATAAGGGGTGGCCGGGTCGTGAGTGGTGGACACGACGACGACTTTGCCGGGGGCCACCGGCGCGGCCGGATGCGGCGATGACGTCGCGGGCACCGGCCACAGCGCGCACAGGTCGCGTGGCGCATAGCCGGTGAACTGCCCGTAGGACGTGAACGGCGCGACTTGGCGTATCCGCCGATCGGTGTCGGCCCACACCGCCGGATCGGTCGGCTCCGGCGCATCGACACAACGGATCGCGTTGAACGCGTCCTGCGAACTGTTGTAGTGCCCCTTGTCATCGCGGCCGTAGTACTCGTCGGCCAGCGTCAGCAGGTCACCGGGATCGGTGCCGCGTCGCAGACCGAGCAGGCCGCTGGTCAGGAACTTCCAGAACTGCGGGGCGTACAGCGCGTTGATGGTGCCCGTGGTCGCGTCGGCGTAGCCGAGCGCGCGCCCCTCCGAGGTCGCCGCGGGTTTGGTCACCAGTGGGTCGATCAACTGGTGGTAGCGGACGACCCATTGGGCCGGGTCGGTGCCCAGCGGGCAGTCGCTGGAGCGGGCGCAGTCCGCGGCGTAGTCGTTGAACGCGGTCTGGAATCCGGCCTGCTGGTTGATCAGCTCCTCGATCGGCCCGATGCTCGGGTCGATAGCGCCGTCGAGCACCATCGACCGCACGTGGTCACCGAAGCGCTCGACGTACGCGGTCCCCAACTCGGTGCCGTAGCTGTAGCCGAGGTAGTTGATCTGGTCGTCGCCCAGGGCTTGGCGCACCGAATCCATGTCCCGGGCGGCCGAGGCGGTCCCGACGTTCTCCAGGAACGCCGAACCATTCCGGGCCTGACAGCGCTGAGCTATCTGGCGGTACACCTGCTCGATGTGTGCCACACCCTGCGGGCTGTAGTCGACCATCGGTTCACGCCGGTAGGCGTCGAACTCGGCGTCAGTCTGGCAGCGCACCCCCGGCGTGGAGTGGCCGACGCCACGGGGATCGAACCCGACCAGATCGAATCGCCTACTGACCTCCGAGCCCGCCAGATCCGCCCCCATCGAGGCGACCATGTCGACTGCCGACGCCCCGGGACCGCCCGGATTGACCAGCAACGCTCCGATCCGCGGGCCCGTTGCCGGAATGCGGATCACCGCGAGTTGCACCTGCGCGCCACCCGGGTTTGCGTAGTCGACAGGAACGGCGACCGTCCCGCATTGTGCGCTCGGAACGTCTCGGGGGCTGCTCAAGACCTGGCCGCAGCTGCCCCACCTCAATGGTGGCGCCGACGACGGCTGGGGCGCCCCGGGGCTCGGCGTGGGGCCCGCGTCGTATCCCGGCGTGGCACCCGTCACCGGCGTCAAGGCAACAGCGGACGCCATCGACAACCCAAATGACAGCAGCGCAGAGCTCAACAGTCTCATGCGCCACATGGCTGTCAATCGTGGCATGCGTCGGCCACAGGCCGTGATCCCATTGGTCACACCTTGATCTCGTTATTTACCGCGCGGTCTCTACGTTTCGCTCGCGAAGCGGACCCACGGCGGCGCTAACACTTAGCCCCCTTGGACGGCACAGTACCGCCAACTATGTACGCCGCCGCATAGTCGTCGATGCAGCTGTTGCCCTGGAACACGACCGTGTGCTGCGTGCCGTCGAACGTGAGCAGTCCGCCGTGCAGCTCATTGGCCAGGTCGACACCGGCTTGGTACGGCGTCGCGGGGTCGTGGGTAGTGGACACCACCAGTGTCGTCGCCAGGCCCTGCGCCGAGATGGTGTGCGGCTTGCTGGTCGGCGGCACCGGCCAGTACGCGCATGTGCCCAGCGGGGCGTGGCCGGTGAACTTCCCGTAGTTCATGAACGGCGCGACCTCACGCGAGCGGCGGTCCTCGTCGATGACCTTCGCCCGATCCTTCACCGGCGGCTGGTCCACACAGTTGACCGCAACCCGGGCGTCGGTGGAGTTGCTGTAGTGCCCCTCCTTGTCGCGACGCATATAGAGGTCGGCCAACTCGAGCAACACATCGCCGCGGTGGTGCGACAGTTCGGTCAATCCGGTTGTCAGGTGGTGCCAGAACGTCGGTGAATACAGCGCCATGATCGTGCCGATGATCGCGTCGCTGTAGCTCAGGCCGCGGCGGTCTTTGGTGCGTGCCGGCCTGCCGACGCTCGGGTTCTTGTTGTCGACGAGCGGATAGACCAGATGGTGGTACACGTCAACCGCTTTGGCCGGGTCGGTGCCCAGCGGACAGCTGGGCGACTTGGCGCAGTCCTTCGCGTAGTTGTCGAAGGCATCCTGAAAACCCTTGGCCTGCCTCAGGTCTGACTCGACCGGATCCGCATCGGGGTCGATGGCGCCGTCCAGGATCATCGCCCGGATGTTCTTCGGAAAGGCCTCCGCGTACGCCGCGCCGATCCGGGTGCCGTAGGAGTAGCCCAGGAACGTCAACTTGCTGTCGCCCAACGCTTCCCGGATCGTGTCCAGATCGCGGGCGACATTGTCGGTTCCGACGTTCGCCAGGAATTTCTTGCCCATCTTGGCAACACAGCGGCCGACGTAGGCCTTGGTCTCGTCCTCGATCTGCGCGACGCCTGACGGGCTGTAGTCGGCTTGCGTCTCGGTGCGCAGCTTGTCGTTGTCAGCGTCGGAGTTACACCAAATCGCGGGTCGCGACGCCGCCACTCCACGTGGGTCGAACCCGACCAGGTCGAACCGTTCCCGGACCTGCTGGGGCAACGACTGCACGACGCCCACTGCCGCCTCGATGCCGGACTCCCCGGGCCACCGGGATTGATGACCAGCGAGCCGACCTTGTCTCCGGTCGCCGGGAATCGGATCAGTCCCAGCGTGGTGGCGTCACCGCCGGGGTGTTTGTAGTCGACGGGTACGGCGAGCTTGCCGCATTGCGTACCGCCCGGCAGCTTCACCGTCCCGCCGCCGGCAACGTGGCACGGCCCCC
The DNA here is from genome assembly GCA_963815995.1 of uncultured Actinomycetota bacterium. GTDB lineage: Bacteria > Actinomycetota > Actinomycetes > Mycobacteriales > Mycobacteriaceae > Mycobacterium. Next base: position 1,066,952 of record CAWFIR010000010.1, on the reverse strand, counting down.
ACTCGATCGGCTGGCCGACTTTCGGGCCGGCAAGTACCGCGCGACCCTTGACGACCTGAGTGCAGCTGGCCACGGTAACGGCGGTAACCGCCATCACGGTCCAGATCAGCATCGAGCGCGCGATCTTGCCGCGGCGAGGGCTCCCCATGCCCAACATGCTGCCATGTGTCGGCGCGGGGCCCCTGCTGCTGGGGCGTCTAATGTGTCGCGAGCAGCAGTTCTTCCATTCCGACCGCGAAGTCGTCGGCCAGCTCCCACACGTCGGGCAACAGCTCCGGGCAGGCGATGATCCCGATGTCGAGTTTGCCGGTCAGCGACATCACGGTGATATTGAGGCCCGAGCCGTGGAAGATCGGCCCCAGCGGATACATCGCCTTGACCTCACTGCCCAGGAAATACAGCGGCACCTGCGGGCCCGGCACGTTGGATACCACCAGGTTGTGCACCGGCCTGCTCTTGGTGAGACTGGTCCGGGCGTACGCCCGCATCGCCACGCCGAACACTGCGGGCGCGGCAAACTGAGACCAGTCCTGCAGAAGCGTGGCTTTGATCGCCGAACTATGTTGTTTGGCAACCGAATTCGCATCAGCGATGGCCTTGATCCGCTCTACCGGGTCGGCGATGTGGGTCTGCAGGCTGGAGAACATGCCCGAAACCTGGTTGCGCCCAGGCCGATCCGACTTGCCGTGCACGGACACCGGCACCATCGCCACCAGCGACGATTCCGGCAGTTCGCCACGGTCGAGCAGGAATTGGCGCAACACGCCCGACACCAGGGCCATCACCACGTCGTTGACCTTGACGCCGAAGTAATCCTTGACCTTCTTGATGTCTTCGAGGTCCAACTGCGCATAGGAGATGTTGCGATGCGGGGTGATGCTCGCGTTGAAGGCGGTTCGCGGGGCCGCGAATGGCGGCGCCATCGTCTGGCCGCTGCGTGCCCGCATCACCGTCTTGACCACTGACGATGCGGTGTCGGTCAGCGCATTGGCCAAGCGCAGCGGCCGGGCCGCGAATTTGACCGCACCCGTGAGCGCGATCTCGAAGTCGTTGCCGCCGCCGACGCCGTCGACCGGATCTGGCGCGGGGGCGTCCGCCTCGGTGCTGCACAGCTGAGACATCAGGTTGGCCCCCGTCACGCCGTCCACACCGGCGTGGTGCACCTTGGTCATCACGGCTATCCGACCGCCCTGTCGCGCATCGGTGCCGGCGACGCCTTCGATGACCCACATCTCCCACAGCGGGCGGGTCCGGTCCAGCGGCAAACTCGCGATATGGCCGCAGATCTCGGCCAGCTCGGTGCGCCCTCCCGGTGGCGGCAGACCGATCCGGTGCAGATGGCGATTCACGTCAAAGTTGTTGTCGTCCACCCACACCGGATGATCCAGGTTGAACGGGGTGTCGGCCAGCTTCTCCCGGAACTGCGGCATAGCCTTGCTTCGCACCGCCAATTCGTCGCGGAGCCGGTCAAAGGTGTAGCCGCCCGGCATCGTCGAAGTGTCGAGCTCCAGAATCGAGCAGACATGCAGCGGCTGCGCTGGGGTCTCCAGGTAGAGGAAGCTGGCGTCGAGTCCGCTGAGTCGCTGCATGGGCCGATGGTATGTCCGCTGCCGCAGGGTGGCGCCCGAATCGTCACGATGGTGACGGTGTGAGGAAGTCCACTGGGCTCGCTATCCACATGGACAGCGGTAGATGGCAGACTGGTCAGGTCAGACGAACCCGGGGACCCGATTGGGCCACGAGGATCGACCCGACCAAAGCTAGGGACAATGATGTCTGAACAGACTGTTTACGGTGCCCATTCCACTTCTTCGCAAGCTGCGCCGCGGACCAGGACCCGCATCCAGCACCTGCAGAAAATGAAGGCCGAAGGCCACAAGTGGGCGATGCTCACGGCCTACGACTACTCCACCGCCAGGGTCTTCGATGACGCCGGTATCCCGGTGCTGCTGGTGGGTGATTCGGCCGCCAACGTCGTCTACGGCTACGACACCACGGTGCCGGTCTCGGTCGACGAGTTGATTCCACTGGTGCGCGGTGTCGTGCGCGGTGCACCGCACGCTCTGGTGGTCGCCGACTTGCCGTTCGGCAGCTACGAGGCGGGCCCGGCGGCGGCGCTGGACGCGGCAATCCGGTTCATGAAGGAAGCCGGCGCGCATGCCGTCAAGCTGGAGGGTGGCGAGCGGGTCGCCCCGCAGATCGCGGCCTTGAGCGCCGCCGGCATCCCGGTGATGGCACACATCGGCTTCACCCCGCAGAGCGTCAACACCCTCGGCGGTTTCCGGGTGCAGGGCCGCGGGGACGCCGCCGAGCAGACCATCCACGACGCGATCGCGGTTGCCGAGGCCGGCGCGTTCGCCGTGGTGATGGAGATGGTGCCGGCCGAGTTGGCGACCCAGATCACCGGCAAGCTGACGATTCCGACCGTCGGGATCGGCGCCGGACGCAACTGCGACGCCCAGGTGCTGGTCTGGCAGGACATGGCCGGTCTCACCAACGGCAAGACGGCCAAGTTCGTCAAGCGGTTCGGTGACGTGGGAGGCGAATTGCACCGTGCGGCAACGCAGTACGCGGCCGAGGTCGGGTCAGGAACGTTCCCCGACGACGAGCACAGCTTCTAAGCAACTGGGTTAACGGCCACCGGGATGTGGCACGCTTTCGGGCATGTCCGCCAACGGCCAGCGCTACCTCGAAGTTGAGCGCAAGTTCGACGCCGACGAGTCCACGCAACCGCCGTCATTCGACGGCATCGCGGAGGTCGGCCGGGTAGAGCACGCCGAGACGCAGTCCTTGGACGCGGTGTACTTCGACACACCGTCCCGGGATCTGGCGCGCAATCGCGTCACGCTGCGCCGTCGCACCGGCGGCCTCGACGCGGGCTGGCACCTGAAACTGCCGGCCGGCCCCGATGCCCGCACCGAAGTGCGGGCGCCGTTGGACACCACCGACAGCACCACCACCGTGCCGACCGAACTGCTGGATGTGGTGCTGGCCATCGTGCGGGACCGCCCGGTGACCCCGGTCGCGCGGATCGGCACTACCCGGCAGGTTCGTCTGCTGCGCGGCGTCGACGACGACGCGGTGCTCGCGGAGTTCTGCGACGACCATGTCGAGGCGGGGCTAGGCGCCGACGGGACCACCAACGAGCAACGGTGGCGTGAATGGGAGCTCGAACTCGTCGACCCCGGCGCGAACGCCGGGCTGATGGACGGGTTGTGCGACCGGCTGCTCGACGCCGGTGCGCGTCCGGCCGGCCACGGCTCCAAGCTGGCGCGGGTGCTCGGCACATCGCCGAAGGTTTTACCGGCCGAACCGATGCACCGGGCGCTGGCCGAACAGATCGGGGAGCTGCTGGTGTGGGACCGCGCGGTGCGGGCCGAGGCCGACGACGCCGTGCACCAGATGCGGGTGACCGCCCGCAAGATCCGCAGCCTGCTACAGGCCGCCCCGGATTCCTTCGGGCTGGCCGACGACGCACCGATCGTCGATGAACTGCGCGAGCTGGGCAATGTGTTAGGGGTGGCCCGCGACGCCGAAGTCCTGGCCGATCGCTATCGCAGGGCTCTGGACGATGTGCCGGCGGAGCTGATCCGTGGGCCTATCCGGGAGCGTCTTGTCGGCGGCGCCGAGCAGCGCTACCGGACCGGGCTCCGGCATGCGTTGTCCGCCTTGCGCTTACCGCGCTACTTCCGGCTGCTCGACGACCTGGATGCATTGGTCGAACAAGCGCCGCCGGCCGGTCGCGAGCCGGCGCCGGTGAGCGTCACCGCCGCCGGCAAGAAGGTCTTCAAGGCGGCAAAGGCCGCGCGGCGCGCCGCCGGCGGCGCGGCCCGCGACGATGCGATACACCGAATTCGTAAGCGCGCCAAGCGACTTCGCTACACCGCTGATGCGACCGGCGCCAAGAAGGTATCCAAGCGAGCGAAGAAACTGCAGTCACTGCTCGGTGATCATCAGGACAGCGTGGTCAGCCGTGAGCACCTGCTGCAACAAGCGCAGGCCGCGCATGCCGCGGGCGAGGACACGTTCACCTACGGGCTGCTCTACCAGCGGGAAGCCGAGCTGGCGCTCGATTCCCGCCGCCAACTCGAGCCGAAGCTCAGCAAGCTCTACAAGGCAGTGCGCAAGGTGTCTGGCTGAGCCGAGAGTGCTCGTAGGCCACGCAGGGTCCTACTTATCAGTTCACGTCGTTCGTCGATGGTCATCGAGTCACTGAGCGGAGCGTGCACCCGCAAATAACCCTGTGTCGCCAGGTCGTCGACCAGGAACCGCGTCGCACCGAGCTGGCAAGGACAGACGAGAGGCGATCTCTGCGACCGAGGGGTTGTGCACGCACGACGTCAAGATCTCGCCCCGCACATCATTTCTCCGCCAGCGCGGCGGCTTCGCTGCGGTGTCGAGCGCTTCGACCGGAGCCTCGAGTGCCAGTTCGACACTGGCGTCGGCACGGCCTGCCGCCAGCGTGTATGGCCGGACCAAGCTCGGCTCGTCCACGGTCTCCGGTTCTGTGAACCAGTCGTCGATCGGTTCGCCCTTGCCCTCCGACTGCTGATGCGCGCCGGCGTCCATCTCCAGGACATGTGGCGAACTTTGCGGCACGTGGCGGTTCTCCAAGAACCACAGGGCCTGGTCGGCGTGCACCGATGCGCGCACCTCGCTGGCAACGACCTTGAGGATGGTGCGGTCGGTGTCGATGACGAATGTGGTCCGCCTGACCGGCAGCAGCCGGGCCAGCAGGCCACGGCGCCGATTGTGCCGGCCACGCCGGTCTGCCTGACGCGCCACGACGGATCTACGCAGCTTGGCGAGCCTGCCTCGGCGCACCCCGAACAGCTCGGACACCACCCCGTCCGCGTCGGAAAGCAGCGGAAAGTCGAACGAGCGCTGTTGGGCGAAGTGGGCCTGCCTGTCCACGTTGTCGGTGCTGATGCCCACCCGCTGGGCACCCACCCTGGCGAATTCGCCGCTCAGGTTCCGAAAATGACACGCCTGGGCTGTACAGATCGGTGAGGACGCCAATGGGAAGAAGAACAGCACAACGGGGCCGTCGGCAAGGAGCGTGGACAGCGTCCGAGGCCGACCGGTGTGGTCATAGAGGGTGAAGTCAGGCGCCTTCTCGCCCGCGATCATCGGCAAAGAGTAACGCGGGGAAGCTCTGTGCGACGCATGACTGGAGATAATTCGGTCATCGCCGGACAGCTAACAGGTGGGAACCGTGGACGGCTTGAGCTAACAGGGCGGGCGAGTTGGCCTGTAAGCCGGATTCTGTTCCGCGTTACCAGGTAACGCGGCGGCGACCATCCATCTGGACACACCGTCACCGGGTGCCTCGAGCGGTCTACCCACAGGCTCGGGCGAGCAACCCTCAAACACCTGCGCGACCACACCGTAGTGCGGTCTTCTTGACCTTGCTTCGGGTGGGGTTTGCCTAGCCACTCCGGTCACCCGGAATGCTGGTGCGCTCTTACCGCACCGTTTCACCCTTACCACCGCGAGGGTGGCGGTTTGTTTTCTGTGGCACTTTCCCGCGAGTCGCCTCGGATTGCCGTTAGCAATCACCCTGCTCTGTGAAGTCCGGACTTTCCTCGACTCGCTGCTGCGTGAGCACGAGCCGCGGCCGCCCAGCCAACTCGTCCGCGCTAACACCGTACTCGTTGGTGAATGTGCAGGCCACCGGCTATCTACGCGGCGTGCAAGCGTGCACACGTTACCTCGACGGCGATCTCCATTTCGCTGATCTCCATCCGGGCGGTCGATCCCGGCAGCGGAGGTGCTCCCGACCGATATTGCGCACCCGTCGGAGTAGTGAATTCCGCCGTGTGAGTTGCTTTTTCATCGACATTCGGTTCGACGAGCCAGCCGCGAGTCTCTTTGACGTAGTTACACCGTTCGCACAGGCCGAGCCCGTTGTCCGCACTCGTCGGTCCGCCGGCCACCCACGGCCGAGCATGGTCGCGATGCCGGATCGGTGCGTCGCAGTAGGGCGTACGACAGCGCTGATCCCGGAAACCGATGAAGGTCGCCAACCCGCGAGGAAACAGCCGGGCTCTCGACTCCATAGTCACCAGGGCGCCGGAACGCCGGATGCGCATAGAGCCGGCGCAGCGTCGCCCACGACCGCTCGTCGCCGACTGCACTTGAAATCAACCCGCGCGCCACAGCTGCTGGGATGGGGCCGTAGCCGCTGACGTCGGCAGGCGCACTGGATCCGCCCATGAGGGTTTCGTCGGACAACACCAGATTGACCGCGATCGGCGTCGCCGTCGCTGCGCTCCGGCCGCTACCCGCTCAACCAGCGTGTCGGCCATAACCTGGCCACGCGAGCGCCCATCGCCGCAGATATCGGCCTCCCGCCGCAGCGCCGCGTACACCGACACTCCCTGCGCGACCGGCAATAGTGCGGTCAGATACGTCATCGTGTCCGGCGCGGGTCGGATGCTCACTGTGCGCTCGGTCTCGGCCTTCGCGGCCCGATCGACCACGGCGTGTGGATCGAGCCGATAGGCGATTGTCTTCGCTGTCGCAGCCAGCCGTGCATCGCCCATCCCGTTCAATCTGTCCGGGTCAGCGCATATCTCGGCATCTAGCATCCGCCGGTCCTCGACCTCCAGGCATGCGCTCTCGCGCACGATCAAGGTGGCCCGCCACTCCGTCAACACCCCGGCCTCCAAAGCGGCTAGGGTGTAAGGCATTTCATTCACCAAGGCTTTGGCAAAGCCGAGGTGCCGGTTGCCCCGAGCTGGCGAGTCGAGTCGGGCGAGCGCGATCTCGCTGGCAACGCCGCGGCCGCGCCGCGCCGCCGGAATTCCCTCGGCCGCCTCCGTGGCCCGGCGCGAGGCATCCAACGCGGCAGCGGCTCGGGCCTGACCCGCCGCGGCGGCACATTTGACGCGCTCCAACTCGGCGATGCGCTCAATCAGCGTCGATTCCGCATCGGCCGGGTCGGCTCCCGCAAAAGTTTCGAACATACATTCGACTATAGCGGGCTCCGACCGACATTTCTTCGAGGATCGCCGCTATGCCGAGCGCGGCCGGCTGCCCTGGCCCACCAAGACAATTGCTCATCTCACATTCCGGGCATCCTTATCGTCTACAGGTAAACAGCGAAGGGGGCCCAGCTGATGCCGACGAGTGGCTGGACACAACGCGTCGACGCCGGCGACTGGGAGGCGATCGCCGCCGACGTCGACGACTTCGGCGGTGCGCTGTTGCCACGCCTGCTCACGACGACCGAGGCTCGGCGGCTGCGCAAGCTCTACGGCAAAGACGACCTGTTCCGCGCCACCATCGACATGAAGCCTCGTCGCTACGGCTCGGGACAGTACCGCTATCTCCGTGCGCCCTACCCGGAGCCGATCGAGCAGCTCAAGCAGGCGCTGTATCCACGGCTGTTGCCGATCGCCCGCGATTGGTGGACCAAGCTCGGCCGCGAGGCGCCCTGGCCGGACAGCCTCGACCAGTGGCTGGACATGTGCCATGCGGCCGGCCAGACACGGTCGACCGCCCTGATCCTCAAGTACGGGACTGACGACTGGAATGCGCTACATCGAGATCTGTACGGGGACTTGGTTTTTCCGCTTCAAGTGGTGATCAACCTGAGCGACTCCGGCACGGAATACACCGGCGGGGAATTCATGCTCGTCGAACAACGGGCCAGGGCGCAATCGCGCGGCACCGCAACCCAACTGCCGCAGGGCCACGGCTACCTGTTCACCACCCGCGACCGGCCGGTGCAATCGGCTCGCGGATGGTCGGCCGCCGCGGTGCGCCACGGCCTGTCCGTGGTGCGGTCCGGTGAGCGTTACGCGCTGGGACTGATCTTTCACGACGCTGCGTGACCGACTTATCGCAGCAGCCCGGCGATTCCGGCGAAAGTGTCGTCGGCCCCGATGCGGGCCCAGACTGTTTTACCCGTCGACGTCGGCGTGTTCCCCCAGCGATGGCACAGCGCCGAGACGATGTCCAAGCCGCCCGGGCAGCTGCCGAGCGGGCGTTCACGCTGGACCGCCAAGGTTGCGCTGGCGTCGGATACCGCGACGACGACCTCGTCGGGGGTGCCCGCGAGGCGGATATCGAAGCCGCCGCGGGTGTAGCTCAGCGCGTTCTCGGCGAAGACGGTGGTCACCGTGCTGGCGACCGCGATCTTGTCGCGCATCGACCACGCCTCCAGGTGGTCGCGCACGAAAATCAGCGCGGAATTCACGCTGTGTGTGTGCGGACCGAATTGTTCGCGGGCGAGGTGGACGTAGGGGCTCCGGACATCCGACACCCCGGCCAACCGCGGCACAGCGACGTCAGCACGTGCGTGCGTAATGTTCGTCAACATCCTTTGCCGCTTTCTTGACAGAAGGAGAACTACGGCTGGGGACTCTACCGGCGAATGCTGTTATGCCGGGCAACATCCGGACGACCGGACGTGTCGGCTGCGGCGTGTCGCGATCAGGCCGACGCTGCGCGCGTAACCGGTACTCGCGGGTCGGCGACTGGTGTTGCGGCTGGGGCCGAATCGCGCCCCAGCGCGATCGTCGCCGCCGTCATCGCACCGACGGCCAGCGCCAGAATCACACCCCCGGCGCCACGCACCACCAGGTGCTCACCGAGTACGACGACACCCAACAGCACCGCCACCACGGGCTCACCGACCAGCATGATCGGCACGGATGCCTGCAATGCGCCGGCGTGAAATGCCGACTGCTGCAACACCGTAACCGTGACCGCAAGTGCCACCAGCAAATACGGCGCCGGCACCGTCAACAGCCCGTGCCAACCGTGCGCAGCGAGGTGGTGCGTGCTGACTTTGGTCAGCACCGCGATCATCCCGAGCAGCACGGCGACGGCGGTGGCCAACAGCATGGCCCGGGTTCGGCCGGCCGTCCGGCGGGCCGCCAGGACACAGACGATCACCACCGGGACCGAGGCGCCCAGCGCCACACTCCACGCGGGCACCGGCGCACGATAATGGCCCTCGCGCGGCTGGCCCACCAGAACGAAGACGGTGAGCGCCGCGGTCAGCATTAGTGCCCAGCCCCAATCACGAGCTCGCACATGCTGATTGGAGAACCACGCACCCAGCGGCAGCACGAACAGCAGTGACGACACCAACAGCGGTTGCACGAGCAACAGTGACCCGTGCGCCAACGCAAGCGCCTGGAACACATATCCGCCGATTGCGCCCAGCGTTCCCGTCCACCACGAAGGCTGACGGACCCATGACGTCACAATGGCGCCCGAGTCCTCCGGGTGGTCTGCCGTTTTCTGGATGGCTCGCTGCCGGACGACGATGCCCACCGCGGCCCAAAACGCCGCCAGCAGTGCGGATCCGATGGCCAGAGCGTGCGACGCTAACCACTCCACGTTTGGCTCACTACCCGGATGCTCGCAATCTCTAACCGAGATACCCGGTCTGATTCACCAGTCGCACCGACGATGCGCCGTCGGGATAGAACTCGGCGATGCTCAACGACGCCAGGTCGAGGTGCAGCCGGTAGAGAATCCCTGGCCCGGCGTCAAGCGCCTCGCGCAGCAGCATTTTGATCGGGGTCACGTGCGATACCACCAGCACGGTGCTGCCGCCATGATCGGCGACGACCCGGTCCCGCGCCCAGGACACCCGCTGGTTCACGGCGTCGAAGCTCTCTCCGTCCGGCGGCTCGGTGCTGGTGTCGCGCAACCAGCGTCGATGCAGCTCCGGATCACGTTCGGCGGCCTCGGAGAACGTGAGTCCTTCCCATCCGCCGAAATCGGTTTCGATCAGGTCGTCGTCGACGGTGACGTCCAGGCCCAGCCTTTTGGCGGCCACCGTCGCGGTGTCGTGGCAGCGCTGCAACGGTGAACTGATCACCGCCGCGATGCCGCCACGCGCCCCCAGGTAACGGGCAGCCGCGTCGGCTTGTTGCCGGCCCAGCTCGGTCAGTGGTGGGTTGCCGCGGCCCGAGTAGCGCCGCTGCACCGACAGCTCGGTCTGGCCGTGGCGCAGCAACAGCAACCGGGTGGCGGTGCCGCGCGCGCCGGTCCACCCCGGCGGTGACGGGTTCTCACTGACCGCGGCCGACGGTGTCGCGTCGGCCAGTTCGGCCGCGGCGTCCATCGCCTCGTTGGCCAACCGATCGGCGTGCGCGTTCTCCGCGCGCGGAATCCACGTGTAGCTCACCCGATCGAACCGCTGCGCCAGCGCGCGAGCCTGGTCGTGCAGCTCGGCGAGGTCGGGATGCTTGACCTTCCATCGCCCCGCCATCTGCTCGACGACGAGTTTGGAATCCATCGACACCGCGACCTCGTCGGCGTGCAACTTCGCGGCCTCCTCCAAACCCGCTATCAGACCGCGATATTCGGCGACGTTGTTGGTCGCCAGGCCGATGGACTGTTTGCTCTCGGCCAGCACGATCGAGCGGTCCGCACTCCAGACCACCGAGCCGTAGCCGGCCGGTCCGGGGTTGCCGCGGGATCCGCCGTCGGCCTCGACGAGGACCTTCACTGGCTTGCGCCTTGCAGCCGCAACAGGATTGCCCCGCATTCGGGACACCGCAGCACTTCGTCGTCGGCCGCCGCGGAGATCCGGGCCAGCTCGCCGCGGTCGATCTCGATCCGGCACGCCCCGCATCGGCGGCCTTGCAGCAGGCCCGCCCCGGGCCCGCCGCCGGCCCGCTGTCGTTCGTACAGCGTCACCAGATCCGGAGCCAGCTCAGCGGTGAGTTCGTCGCGCCTCGCAGTGTGAACGCGCCGGTGGTGATCGATGTCGGCCAGCGTTGTGTCCAGGGCTTGTTGAGCGGCGGCCAGATCTCTCTGCAGTGCGTCGACGGTCGCCTGCTCCGCGGCCTGCTGTGTCTGCAGCTGTTCGCGGTGTTCCATCACCTCCAACAGCGAATCTTCCAGGCTGGATTGGCGGCGCTCCAGGGTGCCCAATTCGTGCTGCAATTCCGACAATTGCTTGGCATCCGCTACGGATTGCAGCAGCGACCGGTCCCGGTCCTCGCGCTGGCGGACCGCGTCGATCTCCGACTCGAACCGCGAGACCTGGGTGTTCAAGTCCTCCAACGCGATCTGCAGGGCTCCCAGCCGATCGTTGGCGGCTACCTGCTCGGTTTGTATCCGCGCGCAGTCGGCGCGCTCGGGCAGGTGGCCGGCGCGGTGGTCCATCTTCGACAACTCGGCGTCGAGCTCGGCAACTTCGAGAAGTGAGCGCTGCTGTGCGACTTCGGCTTTCATGCGTACTCTCCCCCGCCGTCGTTGTCGACGTTCCATGGGTCGGTGCGGATGGGACACACATCGACCGACAATGCGGTACCGAAAGTCGACCGCAGCACGTCGGCAGCCTGCGCACACCACGGGTATTCGCTGGCCCAATGCGCGACGTCGACCAGCGCCACCTCCGAAGCGCGACGGTGCTCGTCGGCCGGGTGGTGCCGCAGATCGGCCGTCAGGTAGGCCTCGACATCGGCGTCCGCCACGGCCCCCAGCAGCGAGTCCCCCGCACCGCCGCACACCGCAACCCGGGACACCAGCCGGTCCGGGTCACCGGCGGCGCGCACTCCCCATGATGTTTGCGGCAACCCGGCCCGAACTCGGGAGACGAACGCGCTCAACGGCTCTGGCTGTGGTAGCGAGGCGATCCGGCCCAGCCCGGCGTCGCCCGGGATCGGCGCCAGCGCGACGATGTCGAACGCCGGCTCCTCATACGGGTGCGCGTCGCGCATTGCCGCGAGCACCCGAGCCCGCGCCTGCGCGGGTGCGACAACCTCGACCCGATCCTCGACCACGTGTTCCACGGCGCCGACGCTGCCGATAGCCGGCTGAGCGCCGTCCTCAGGCAGGAACTGGCCGGTGCCGGTGACGCTCCAACTGCAGTGCGAGTAGTCGCCGATCTGACCGGCGCCGGCCGCGAAGATCGCCGCTCGCAGCGCATCCGCGTTCTCGGGCGGGACGAAAATCACCCACTTGTCCAGATTCAGCGACGCCGGCGCGGGTTCCAGAACCGCCTCGACGGTCAACCCCAGCGCGTGCGCCAGCGCGTCGGAGACGCCCGGTGACGCCGCGTCGGCGTTGGTGTGTGCGGTGAACAGCGAACGCCCGGTGCGGATCATCCGGTGCACCAACGCACCCTTGGCGGTGTCGGCGGACACCGTGTCCACCCCACGCAACAGCAACGGATGGTGGGCCAGCAGCAAGCCACCGTCGGGCACCGCGTCGACCACCGCGGCGGTGGCGTCGACCGCGATCGTCACCGAGCTCAGCGCGTCGTCAGGGTCGCCGCAGACCAGACCGACGGAATCCCACGACTGAGCAAGCCCGGGCGGGTACGCCTCGTCCAACGCGTCGATGACCACACTCAACCGAACCGTCATCGCAATCCCCCGCTCTTGGCGATGTCGGCGATCGCCTCGACGAGCCGCGGCCACTCCGGTCGCACCGCGGCACGCAGGTAGCGCCCGTCCAGGCCGACGAAAGTGTCGCATCGTCGCACCGCGATTCCTCTGGCGTGCAGATGCTTTCGCGTCAACTCGGCGTCACCGACGGTGAACAGGACGAACGGCGCACACCCGTCGACCGGCTCGACACCCGCTGAGCGCAGGCCGGACACCATTTCGGCGCGCATCGCCGCCAGCCGTCGAGCACCCGCCGCGGCTTCGGCCACCGCCTCCGGCGCACAGCACGCCGCGACGGCGGCCAACTGCAGCGTGCCGATCGGCCAGTGCGGGCGAGTAGCGGTCAGCCGCGCCAGCACGTCCGGAGCACCCAGCGCGTAGCCCACCCGCAGTCCGGCCAGTGACCACGTCTTGGTGAGGCTGCGCAGCACCAGGACGTCGGGCAGCGGCTGGTCGGCCAGCGACTCCGGCTCGCCCGGAACAGCATCGGCGAACGCCTCGTCCACCACGACGATGCGGCCGGGCCGGCGCAACGACAGGATGCGTTCGCGTGTGTGCATAACGGCGGTCGGGTTGGTCGGATTGCCGACCACGACCAGATCGGCCTCCTCGGGTACCTGCACTCCGGCCAGCCCGAACGGCGGATCGAGCAGGGCGTGATGCACCGGCACGCCGGCGGCCCGCAGCGCCAGGTCCGGTTCGGTGAACGAGGGTGCGATCACCGCGGCCAGTGTCGGACGCAGGTTGGATAGCAGTGCGAATCCCTCGGCGGCTCCGGCCAACAGCGCAACCTCGTCGTCGGCGCGGCGGTGCCGGCCGGCGACGGCCCGGGTCGCCGCGCGCTCGTCGTCGACGCTCGGGTATCGCGCCAAGTCGGGCAGCCGCGCGGACAGTCGCTTCAGCAGCCAGAGCGGCGGCTGCGCGTGCCGGATGTTGACAGCGAAATCGAGCACGCCGGGTTCGGCGGCTTGATCACCGTGATAGCGCGCCCCCGCGAGCGAGATCGATGCGCTCGAATCCAGACTCGCCACATCTCAAACAGTAACGACCGCGCGTCCACCTCCGGTATCGGGACCGATCACCGGCATGCCGAGCCATCCTGGACAATAGGAACATGACTGGCACGGTCTCGGCAGCTCAACCCCAGCTGGTGATCTTCGACCTCGACGGCACGCTCACCGACTCCGCGGACGGCATCGTGTCCAGCTTCCGGCACGCGCTCGCCGAGATCGGTGCCGCTGTGCCCGAGGGCGACCTGGCCAGTCAGATCATCGGCCCGCCGATGCACCACACCTTCGAGGCGATGGGGCTGGGCGAGAACGCCGAGGCGGCGATCGCCGCCTACTTCGCCGACTACACCACCCGCGGTTGGGCGATCAACCAGCTCTTCGACGGGATCGGACCATTGATCGCGGATCTGCGGGCCGCCGGTGTCCGACTGGCGGTGGCCACCTCCAAGGCGGAGCCGACCGCGCAACGCATCCTGGCCCATTTCGGCCTCCACGAGCACTTCGAGGTCGTCGCGGGCGCCAGCGTCGACGGCTCGCGCGCCGCCAAGGCCGACGTGCTCGCGCATGCGCTGGCGCAACTGCAGCCGCTGCCCGACCGGGTGCTCATGGTCGGCGACCGCCGCCACGACGTCGAAGGCGCGGCCGCACACGGCATCGACGCAGTCATCGTGGGCTGGGGTTACGGTCAGGCCGACTTCGCCGGCGCCGGCGCGAACAGTGGCGCCGTGCACGTCGCGACGATCGCCGAGCTGCGGCGGGCGCTGGGTGTCTGATTCCACGCTGCACATCACCTTCGTGTGCACCGGCAACATCTGCCGGTCGCCGATGGCGGAGAAGATGTTCGCCCACCAGATCACCGAACGCGGCCTGGGCGACGCGGTGCGGGTCACCAGCGCGGGAACCGCCGGCTGGCACATCGGCAAGGCTGCTGACGAGCGCGCCAACCGGGTGCTGCGCGGGCACGGCTACCCCACCGACCACATCGCCGCTCAGGTCGACATCGACCATCTCAACGCCGACCTGGTGATCGCACTGGCCCGCAACCACGTACCACTTCTTCAACAGCTGGGCGTCGATGCCGACCGGATCCGGATGCTGCGATCTTTCGACCCCCGTTCTGGCGCTTTCGTTCTCGACGTCGACGACCCCTACTACGGCGACCACGACGACTTCGAAGGCACCTTCGCCGCGATCGAGGCGGCGCTGCCCGGACTGCACACGTGGGTTGACGAGCAGCTCGCGCGGGACGGACAGGGCTGATGCGCCGCCTGCCCTTCCTGCTGCGGCCGGGCTGGATTGCGCTGGCCATCGTGGTCATCGCATTCACCTACTTGTGCTTCAGCGTGCTCGCTCCGTGGCAGCTGGGAAAGAACACCAAAACATCGCGGGAGAACGACCAGATCCAAAAGTCGCTGACGACGGCGCCGGTCGCGTTGAAAATGCTTTTGCCGCATCAGGATTCATCGGCGCCCGACGGACAATGGCGCAGAGTGACCGCCACCGGGCACTACCTGCCGGACAAGCAACTGGTGGCCCGGCTGCGGGTGGCCGAGGGCGACCCAGCGATGGAAGTCCTGCTGCCATTCGTCGTCGACGATGGCCCGACCGTCCTGGTCGACCGCGGCTACGTGCGGCCACTACCGGGTTCGCGGGTACCGCCGGTCGCGCAACCGCCCCGCGGGACGGTGACCGTCACGGCCCGCCTGCGCGACTCCGAGGGGCCGGTGCCGGATAAGGAGTCGTTCGTCAGTGATGGTGTGCGACAGGTTTATTCGATCAACACGAGTCAGATCGCCACGCTGACCGGAGTTCCGCTGGCCGGTTCGTATCTGCAACTGGTCGCCGATCAGCCCGGCGGGCTGGGCGTCATCGGCCTGCCCCACCTGGACGCGGGTCCGTTCCTGTCCTACGGCATTCAGTGGATCACGTTCGGCGTCGTCGCGCCGATCCTGCTGGGCTACTTCGTGTACGCCGAAGTGCGGGCACGCCGCGCCGACAAGGCTCAGGCGTCACCGGCGAAGACCGCCCAGCAGCCAGCCGACCGTCGAAGACAAGCTCACCGACCGCTACGGACGACGGCGCTGAGCCCGACGAGCGTCAGCGCCGCGGCCGCCTGCACCGCACGCGAAAGCCACACGGCGCGGCGCACATCCGCGACGGTCGGCGGTGGACCTGCGCCGAGGGCCGGCCGGATCTGCAGCTCGTAGCGGTACTGCGTGGGCCCACCGAGTTGCACGCCAAGCGCCCCGGCGAACGCCGCTTCGACCACGCCGGCGTTAGGGCTGGGATGACGACCGGCGTCGCGACGCCACGCGGTCACCGCGCCCGCCGGCGAGCCTGCGACGATCGGCGCGCACACCACCGTCAGCACCGCGGTAACCCGGGCGGCGAGGTAGTTGGCCACATCGTCCAACTTCGCTGCGGCCCAACCGAATCGGGCATAGCGCGGCGAGCGGTGGCCGATCATCGCATCGAGTGTGTTGACCGCGCGATACCCGAGTACGCCGGGCACGCCGCCCGCGACGGCCCACAGCAGCGGCGCGACTTGCGCGTCGGCGGTGTTCTCAGCGATCGATTCGACTGTGGCGCGGGTCAATCCGGCGGCGTCGAGCAGAGCCGGGTCGCGTCCGCACAGCGACGGCAATAGCCGTCGGGCGCCGTCGAGGTCATCGTTTCCCAGCAGCTCGCCCATCGCTGACCCGACGCGCGCCAGCGACGTTCCACCGAGCGCCACCCAGGTGGCCGCGACGGTGACAACTACCGAACCGAGCGGGCCACACCGGCAGGCCTGGCGCTGCAGCACGGCGCCCAACCGGCTCACCGCGCCGACCAGAATCGCGACGTGCACGGCGCCACCGGCCCTGGTGTCGCGATAGGTGAACCGCTCCACCGTCGTTGCCACTGCGCCGAATCCGGCCACCGGATGACCCGCCCGCGGATCGGCCAATACGAGGTCGGCCAGGTAGCCGACCAGCACACCGACGAGCCGGATATGCCGCGTGGCGCCAAACACTCCGGCAGCGTCTCACACATGGTCTACTCGGCTGATGGAGCACCACCCGCGATGAGGCGGCGCATTACCCGGGTCGCTGACCTGCTGAATCCCGCGGCCGTGCTGCTGCCCGCCGCGAACGTGATCATGCAACTGGCGCTGCCTGGCGTCGGCTACGGCGTTCTGGAAAGCCCGGTCGACAGCGGCAACGTGTACAAGCATCCGTTCAAACGGGCACGAACCACCGGAACGTATTTGGCGGTCGCGACCATCGGCACCGAGTCGGACCGCGCGCTGATCCGCGCAGCCGTCGACACCGCACATCGGCAGGTACGGTCGACGCCGTCGAGCCCGGTGTCCTACAACGCCTTCGACCCGGGTCTGCAGCTGTGGGTGGCCGCCTGCCTGTATCGCTATTTCATCGATCAGCACGAGTTCTTGCACGGCCCGCTTGACGATACGACCGCGGACGCGGTCTATCAGGACGGCAAGCGTCTGGGCACCACACTTCAAGTTCGCGAGGAGATGTGGCCGCCGGACCGCATGGCGTTCGACGACTACTGGAAGCGGTCACTGGAGGACCTGCACATCGATCCGGCGGTCCGCGAGCACCTGCACGGGGTGGCGGCGATGGCGTTTCTGCCATGGCCGTTGCCGGCGCTGGCCGGACCGTTCAATCTTTTCGCGACGACGGGTTTTCTGTCGCCGGAGTTCCGCGCGTTGATGCGCTTGGAGTGGTCAGAATCCCAGCAGCGACGGTTCGAGTGGTTGCTCGCGGCACTGCGGCTTGCGGATCGGTTGATTCCACGTCAGGCGTGGATTCTCGGCTATCGGCTCTACCTGTGGGATATGCGGTTGCGCGCCCGAATGGGCTGGCGAATCGTGTAAGGGCTAGATGACGAGGGTGAGCGCCACCATGCCGATGACACCCACAATGGCCAGCCAGAACCAGGGCTGCAGGAAGAGCGGGCCGGTGTGGGCGTCGAAGTCCTTGGGCAGAACGTCGGTGTCTGTGCGCTCGGGAGTCAGCTGCGAAGTCATGTACCAAGCATGACTAATTAGTCATACGAAGTAAATGTGGCGCTCGCCACCCTCGGACTCCTGATGCGATCTGGGTCACACTTGGAGGGCCGCCCGCTCGCCCGCCCGGCGCGCACTTACCAGAGAGGAAACGAAGTCATGGCATTTCCTGCCCTCAACCACGTCGCGGTGACCGTCCGCGACATGGCGGTCAGCGGCCCCTGGTATCGCCGGCTGTTCGGCGCCGACCCGGTGCTCGACGAGCACACCGAGGCCGGATTCCGGCATCTGGTGTGGATCCTCGACGGCGGCACCCTGCTCGGAATCCATCAGCATGAGCATCCGGCACCCGATGAGCGCTTCAGCGAGTTCCGAGTGGGCCTGGATCATGTCGGTTTCGGCTGCGCCGACCGCGCCGCACTGGAGACCTGGATGGACCGACTCAATGAACTCGGCATCCAGCACGGCGGAATCGTCGACGCGCCCTACGGGTCGGGTTTGAGCTTTCGCGATCCGGACGGCATCGCGCTCGAGTTCTTTGCGCCGCCACAATGACTGACGTGAACGCCCCGTCCGCGTCGCAGATGTGTCAGCATTGGCGGGTGAGGGCCCGGAAGATCGCCCATTGTTTTTGCGCCGCAGTAGTAACGGCCTGGTCGGCACTGGTGAGCGCACCACTGTTTTTCGCCTCCGCGTCCGCGGCTACCTGCCCCGACATCGACGTGACATTCGCGCGTGCCACCGGTGAACCGCCCGGCGTCGGGGTGGTGGGCCAGGAATTCATCGACGCACTGCGCCCGCAGGTCGGCGGTCGGTCCATCGCGGTCTATCCGGTCAACTACCCCGCCTCGGACGACCTCGCCCCGTCGGCAAACGCCGGCGCGGTGGATGCCAACGCTCACGTCGAGTCGATGGCCGCCAGCTGTCCCAACACCAAGCTGGTGCTCGGCGGATACTCCCAGGGCGCCGTCGCGATCGACCTGATCACCATTGCCCAACTGCCGGTATCCGGCTTTGTCCCGGTGTCGCTTCCGCGCGACGTCGCCGATCACGTTGCCGCGCTGGCCTTCTTCGGGAATCCGACGGACAGGTACCTGGGGGCGCCGGTGACTACGCTCAGTCCTTGGTATGGGGCCAAATCCATTGACTTGTGCGCAGACGGCGACCCGGTCTGCACTGCCGGCGCGCTTTATACGGTGCCAACGCACGACGAGCTGTCATCGCCCGTGCACCTTTCCTACCCGCACTCCGGGATGCCGGCTCAAGCCGCAGCTTTCGTAGCAAGTCACCTGTAGCGATGCGCGCGGTTGTCATCACCAAGCACGGCCCCCCGTCGGTGCTCAAGGTGCAGGATCGTCCCGACCCGCCACCACCGTCGTCCGGCCAGGTGCGTATCTCGGTGCGTGCTGCGGGCGTGAACTTCGCCGACCATCTCGCCCGCGTCGGGCTGTACCCCGATGCGCCCAAGGTGCCCAGCGTCGTCGGCTACGAGGTGGCCGGGACGATCGAGGCCGTCGGCGACGGCGTCGATCCGGCGCGAATGGGCCAGCGGGTGCTGGCCGGAACCCGTTTCGGCGGCTATGCGGAGATCGTCAACGCGGGAGCCAACGACACTGTCCCGCTGCCGGAGTCGATGAGCTTCGAGCAGGGCGCAGCGGTCCCGGTCAACTATGCGACGGCGTGGGCGGCACTGCACGGCTACGGCTCGCTTCAGGCGGGTGAGCAGGTGCTGGTGCATGCCGCGGCCGGGGGTGTGGGCATCGCGGCGGTGCAGCTGGCCAAGGCCGCGGGGGCGGTCGTGCACGGCACCGCGTCGCCGGGCAAACACGCTCAGCTGGCCGCACTCGGTGTCGACCAGACCATCGACTACCGCCGCGACGGCTGGTGGAAAGGCCTGGGCCCCTACGACATCGTGCTCGACGCCCTCGGCGGTAGGTCGCTGCGGCGCTCGATGAGCCTGCTGCGCCCGGGAGGACGGCTTGTCGCCTACGGCTTCTCGGCCATGCAGCAGGGTGAAAAGCGGTCGCTGCGCCGCGCGGCCCCGCAGGTGCTGGCGATGTTGCGCGGGTTCAACCTGATCAAGCAGATGGAAGACTCCAAAACCGTCATCGGCCTCAACATGCTGCGGCTGTGGGACGACCGCGGCACCCTCGAGCCCTGGATCGGACCGCTGTCGACGGCACTGTCGGACGGCACGGCCGCGCCGGTCGTGCATGCGGCGGTGCCGTTCGCCGACGCGCCGGAAGCACACCGAATCCTCGCTGCGCGTGAGAATGTCGGCAAGGTCGTACTAGTCCCCTGAGCCGGCGGTCAGGTGGTGATCTGCCCGCGACCGTGGCCAGGGCCGAATTGGCATGAGTCGGTGACTGGAACCGGCGGACACTGAACATTCTGGTCCGCTGAGCGGACCGAGACCTTGCCGCCCGCGGGCGATCGATCCGGAATGGATTGGGCAGGAATCGGCCCGTCCGGATGGCCTGGCTGACAACCCAACGCGTACCCGCTGGCCCCGTACGACCGGCCACTGCCGTCGGCGGGCCGACGGTCCGGAGGAGTCGCAATGACATACCAGGTCATCATCGCCGCACCGTTGCTGATCGCCGCCATCCTGATGGCCGTCCGGTTCGTCGGCTGCACCCAGGACTTCGACCAGTTCGACAGCGGGTCGCCACCGTACTCATACAGTGACGTGGTGTCGAAGACTGACGGCTTGGTGAGTTTCTGGCAACTGAACGACCAGTCGCCCCCCACGGCCGTGGACAACCAGGACGGGAACAACGGCACCTATCAGCCGGGGGTAAGCACTCACATCGCTGGCTTGGTCAGCGCCAACGCCTTTGAGCCCTTCAACTTCGCCGCTGCATTCGACGGCAAGACGGGCTACGTCAAGGTGCCGTTCGCCGCGAACCTGAATCCGCCGATCGCGTTCACCGTCGAGGCGCTCGTGAAACCTTCGATCTTCGACACAAACACCCATGTGATCGTGGCTTCTGACAGCGGTTACCGGCTCGCGCTCAACGGTGGCTCGTTTGAGGCGTCCGTTGCAGCCGGCACCGCCGGCTTCCAGCCGCCCGTCGTGGTGTTCCCCGGCGAACAGGGGGTGCCCTACCAGGACGCGCCGCCTTATTACGTCGCGATGACCTACGACGGCTCGACGCTGGGCCTGTACGTGAACCCGGCGGCCAGTGACGGCGAAGAGACCTTCCTGAGCTCAGAAAACCCGGGCAACTCGCGGTTCAACTCCGCTGTCACCGACTATCAGCCAGCGACGAGCCACGACCTGCGGATCGGCGCCAGCGCAGATGGCGACACGCCCGGCGAGTTCTTCGCTGGGGTGATCCAAGACGTGGCGGTGTACGGCAGCGCGCTCAACTTCAAGGACATCGTCAGCCATTACTGGGTCTTCGCCACTGGAGCCCCGGAGCCTGGAACTTAGGAAACCCAACCACCGCTGCCCGCATCCATCTCACCGAGGAGACAATCATGGAATCGGCTGAGTTGACTAAGAATAACGCTGTGCCGGAAGCGCTGACGAGCCGAGGCTTCAAGATTCTCACATTCGGTCGGTAGCCCCGCGCGAGTCCTAAGACGCTCGTCATTGAGGAGGCAGTCATGTCATCGTGTGGGACGAGGGCCGTCAAGGTTGCGAACTATCTCAGAACTGCGGCGCCGGAGAGCATTGGTCGGTCACAAATCGAGGCTTACGTCGAACAGCTGTCGGTGGCTGGGACGGTTGACGCGGTAGAGCCTCACGATGACGGGCTCCGCGCCTGGCTCGCACAGAATCCGATGCCGTTACCCGCACAACTAGTTGCGGGCCCCCTGTTTCACGGCACGCTGGTCTTGGTTCGCATGACCTTCCATCACCCGAGCGGCGCCACGTCCGCGATTGCCCTGAGCGACATCGAGGTCGCAGCCCAGTACGCAGCGTTGGCTGTCAACCCGATCTCGCGGTACGCGTCCCTCTACGGGCCGAACAGCGTGAACGTCTCTCCGAACGTGATCGAATTCGACGCTCAGCTGTCGGGAGATTCCTTCACGATGTCTGACTTCGTGGGTTGGGTCGATCAGTGTGCACAGCTCGCAAGGAACAGCGGCGTCAGCTCGCCTTGCATTGTGGTACTCCACAACCGGGACCTTCCCAACAGCGCGCAATTCTTGAACAACCGAAACTCGTTCCATTCGATGACGGCGGCACAGAACGCGTTCTGTTATTGCCTGGTCTTCGGTGAGGGACTCAACGTTGCCGACAACAACCACACGTTCAACAATCAGCCAAATCAGAAGGTCTACGCCCACCTGCTGAGCCATGAAATCGCGGAGATGGTCGTGGATCCGCGAGTGGACGGACGGAACCCGGAAGTCTGCGACGCATGCGCCGGCAACTGCAACAACGAGTGGTTCTGCCTGTTTGATGAAGACGGAACGTTCCTTGGCGGAACCAACGACACCGCAACCGCAACTGGATACCGCTACTTCATCAACTCAATCGTGTCACCAGCCGCCGCCCTCGACTCGCACGAGTGCATCATCGACCCGGCAGCAAGACAGAGTTCCTGCGTGTACGCACCGCCCGACGCCGACTCGACCGACCTGGTGCTGACCGACTTCGCCGGACAGAACTGGCTCATCACACCAGCTGGCTATGCCGTCGGCGAGCAACCGGCCACCTTCGATGAACAACGATGGCTGCTTGTTCTGTCTGGTGTCGTCCTAGTTGGCCTCAAAGGCCAGACATCAGGCGACTGGCTGCGCGAAACCATCCGCTTCATGCCGGACGTGTTGAGCCCTCTCAACTACGCCATCAATCGCTACGGCATCCCCGTCCCGACTTCGACCGTTCCCGGCGTGAATTTCATCCCACAGTTCCAAGCCGAACAGTGGGCGCCATTTGCCGATCCCAGCTCGATGTACGACGCACATCAATCCATCGATGCCGGATATGCGGTCGACGTCTGGCGGCCAGCACCATTCCGCAAGATCACGAATGGCACCTCCACCATCGGCAACATCTTCACCGGCATTCGGGTAGATGTCGCGGTCCGCGACTCGGACGCATACCTGTATCGCGTCGCTTACAACATCACCCTCGAGGGCAGGATCGTGTTCGAGTCCACCTACCTCGGCTAGCAGCGGCGGCGAGGGCCTGCGGAAGATGCGCGACTTCTACGACTCTCTGTTCGCCGAGCTCCCTGTACTGCTGGACCGCTGGCACCGGCAGCAGCGGTGACCCGCCCCAGACGTGACGATCGCACCCGAATGCGCGCGCCGCGGTGCGGGACGAGCGTGACGTGCTTCAGCTTCTGCCGTTCATCGGCCGCCGTGGTCGTGCTCAACTCGACCCGCTGGAGCACCTCACGCAGCACGACGCGCATCTCGACCATCGCGAATGCCGCACCCAGGCAGCGGCGGTTGCCGCCGCCAAACGGCAACCACGTGGTGCGGCTCAGCGCAGCGCCGAGCATCCGGTCTGGGTCGAACCGGTCCGGGTCCGGGTATTGCTCAGCGCTCGCGTGTATCAGCCCGATCCCTGGGACCACCATCACTCCGGCGGGTAGCCGATAGCCGGCCAACTTGACCGGCTCGGTCAGGACCCGACCAACGTCGAACACCACCGGACGAATCCGCAGCGTCTCCTTGGCCACGGCGTCGAGATAGTCGTCGCCGGCCGCGTCACCGGCCGCGCTGGCCTCGGCCGCCTGTACCGCCTTCGCCAGTACAGCTGGGTGGCGGGTCAGCCGCTCCAACGCCCAGGACAGGGCGGTGGCGGTCGTGTCGTGGCCAGCGACAAGCAACGTCATGAGCTGGTCGCGCAGTTCGTCGTCGGTCATTTTGCGTTCTTCGACGTCGCCGGCCCCGATCATTATGGCCAGCACGTCGCTGCGCTCAGCCAGGTTGGGATCGGCGCGACGCTCGGCAATCTCGGCATACAGCAGCCGGTTTGCCGTTTCGAGGCGGCGACCGAGTGCGCGCCACGGACGTCGGCACTGCAAGTTCGGGTTGACGACGGCAAGCGACGCCCACGGGCCGAGATTGAGCAGCCGCGGCATGATCGTTCGCAGGGCGGCTAGCCGCGCCGGATCAGTAGCCCCGATGACCGTCCGCAGGATCACATCAAGCGTGATTTGCGACATCTTGGGTGCCACCGCGAACTCGGTATCGACCGGCCAGTCGGCGATGTTCGCCGCCGCAACCTCGGCCATCACCGCTTCTTGGCGCACCACGGCGTCACGATGAAACGGCGCCAGCATTAGACGGCGCCGGTCCCGGTGCACGTCTTCATCGATCACCAACACGGAGCTCTCGCCAACGAGCCCGCTCAACATCGAGTTCGCCTCGCCGGCATGGAAAACCGTTGGGTCGCCTGCAAACACCGTCTTGATGTCGGCAGGATCGGCCAGGTACACCAGCGTGCCCATGAATGGGATTCGCAGGGTGAACACGTGGCCGTAGTGGCGTGCACAGGCCCCCACGAAGCGCGGCCAAAACATCAGCAGCAGCGCGGCCTGGACCCATCCGGGAAAGGGAGGACCAGGCGGCAAACTCCATGCGGTTTTGTTCATTGGTCCACTCCGCCTGGCTCGGTTCGTGGGCGGAAGGTTACGACCGGAAGCTGGCGCACCAAACGTTCTCGCGCCTCCTGACTGCCGTCGTAACGCCACCCGATTAGCTTGCTCAGTAGGAAACGCACCAGCGGCAGGATCCAATGATTTCTTCGTTCGTAGTCCGCGATCACCCCCAAGGCTTCGGCCTCGTCGAGCACGCGGTGGTGCGGGGTGAAGCGGTGACGACCGACGACGACCTCGCAGGCTGGGTTGGCCGCGATGTTCCGGTACCAGTCCGACAACGGACCGAAGCCGGCGATCACCGTGAACTCACCCACCGGCGGCTTTGTTCCGACGACCTCGAGCACGGTGCGATATCGCCGCCCGGATTTTCGGCCGACATGCGTCAAGCACAGGAAGCGCTCCCCCAGAAGCCAGCCTAAACCTGCGTCATAAAGACTGCTGGGTGCTCGGAACACCGGCCGCATCACCGCGCCCGGTTGACGCATGCTTATCGAGCTCATCGGTACCCTTCCTTCTCAAGCTTGGCAAGCCGACGTGTGCCCGCCCGTTGCAAATCGACAATCAGCGCGCTGGATTTCCCGGCCAGGGCCTCGGAAATCACACGGTCGATGAACGGCAGTCGCGCCGCCCGCAGCACCCCGCGGCGCAGCAAAAGTTGCCACGTCGACGCTGGGAGGAACCAGCGAGCTCCCGAACGTCCGACCTTTTGCTTTTCTTCCGCCACTGGGCGCCACAGCCGCTCGTAACCGGCGAGCGCCTGGTCGACCGTTGGCAGGGAGGCCAGTTGGTCAGCCAGCACGTAAGCGCCGGCCATGCCCAGCGACGCCCCCTGACCCGCGATCAACGACACCGCGTAGCACGCGTCGCCGAGCAGTGCGACCCTGCCCTTGCTCCAGCTCGGCATCACGATCTGAGCGACCTGGTCGTAATAGATCTCGTCCGCCGACGGGCAGGTCTGAAGCACCTGAGGCACTACCCATTTGAGGCCGCTGTACGCTTCCCGCACGGCCGCCCGGGAGTCGTCAGGCAGGGTAGGGTCCGGGCTACGGTGGACCGCGATGACGGCGACGCGACCATCCCGCAGCGCATACAGACCCATCTGCCTGTCGACGCTGTCCGTTAGACAGAACCGGCCCCTCACCGCAGCGTGGAGCTCGGGATCGACAAACGTAAATGCCGCAGTGTGAAAGCCTAAGTAATGCAGGAAGTTTGACTCCTCGCCGAAGATCAACCTTCGTACGGTTGAATGCAGCCCGTCTGCGCCCGCGACAAAGTCGGCCTCGAGTTGCGTCCCGTCGTCGACAGTGACCCGCACCGCCTCGCCGTGGTCGGCTATCGCGGCCGGGCTGACGCCGAATCGCAGGTCGACCGCAGGCGGCAGGCTTTCTCGCAGCACGTGTTCGAGGTCGGGCCGCATGACGTCGAGCAGCGGTCCGTCGGCGAACTGGGACAGTCGAATCGCCGCGCGTCGACGGCCCTTATCGTCCACAAGGTTCGCTTCCTCAATGCGGTATGCCACGTCTTTGATGGCCGGTAGCAGGCCCATCGCCTCGGCCGTGTCGTAGCCGGGTCCGAAAAAGTCGATCATGTAGCCCTGGAGACGCGGGCCTCGCGACCGCTCCAGCATCACCACCTCAGCACCGAGCACCGAGAGCCGGTTAGCCAGTGTCAGCCCCGCAATGCCAGCCCCGCAGATAACAACCCTCATTTGGCGTCTTCCCTTACGCAACAAGCAACTACACGGTCAGCAAAACCATGCTACTCGCAATCATTGCGCCACCGCAATTAAGTACTGTTTAGCGCGCCAAATGCCAACCCAGCGCGAGCATGTTGTCGTCAGATGGCTCATCCGCGGCTACTGCGAACGCACTCAGAGCTTTGGCTAGCCGATCGCGCTCGGGCGCCGACATCTTGCGCAGCACCCGCTCGATCGCCACACGCCGGTGCCTGGTCACGCTGTCGACCAGCCGACGACCGGCGTCAGTGAGCGTCAGTGTCACGTTCCTGCGGTCTTCTGGCAACTCCCGACGATCGACAAGCCCGGATTTCGACAGCCGGTCACATGTGCGACTTGCGTTCGACGGATTGACGTCCAAGCCGGCAGCTACGGCGGCGAGGTTCAGCGGTCCTCGGGTGTAAAGCATGACCAGGACCCGAAATTGCGGCATGCTAACCACGTCGTCGGCGTCCGCAATGGACGCCGCGGCTATGCCCACCAGTGCGCGAGACGCGCGTAGTACAGCATCGATCTGGTCAGCCGACGGCCGATCGGAAGACGGCCGGCTCCTTCGCATCGCGGTCATGCCACTGCATCCTGCCTATGAGAGCTCGTTAACGACAACCATTATCGCATCCCAAGACGGGTGGGTTCGGCTATTCATTGCGCTGATACAATTATTGCGTTATGAACACGTCGAGGCTGGCGCCGTTTGGCTGTCCGGCACCGATCACCGCCGGATCTGCAAGCCAACTGCCCGACAGCTCAAACCGCCGGTGCAATAGTGCGGATCTGGTTGTGCGGGTCCAAACCAGTTCAGCCACAGCATCGCCGCGTACCAGGTCGTCATTGGCGATTGAAACCTTCGTCGGTCGCGAAGCGTCTGAACCGCAACAAACACGCCTAGCGCCGCGATCGCGACGAGAATGCAAGGATGACGATCGCGAACACCATCGTGCTCGCCGATCGCTGCAATTCCAATTCATAGGGTGTCAGCGCGCTGGCGTTATTCGCCCGGATCACATGGACTTTCCAGCCGGGCAGCCGGTCGACAAACGTCACGTTCGCGCGTTCCGGCAGCTGCGCCGAACAGCGAGGTCTTGCCTGAGGCCATTGGTCACCGGATCCAGCAACGCAGGTCCAGGCGAAACGATGAGGTCGCCGACGAGCTCGCTGTAGTTGTTTTGAATACTTTGCACATCGAAAGATACGGTGGTACCACCGCTGATGGGCGGCCCCTGAGTCGGAATACGTTGAGACGCAGCGCCATCGACGTAGAGGATGACCGACGCAACCATCGCGAAAGCAACGGTTGCGATCGCGCCACGACGCCCAGTCTCATGTGCGGCCACCACCGGTGACTGCGACCCTGTGACTCGATGCGCTCATCCGTCAGCATCCGCCCTGTTCACCTTCCTTTTTGCGAAGACTTCACCCGCATTAAACAACGCTATTATTCGCGTGACCGAACGGGGGAAGTGGTCGGCCTACATCGCACAGACGCGGCACACGTGGCGGAGATCCCAGGCCAGTAGCAATCGGGAACACCGGCCGCCAAAAGGTGTTCCCAACCAGGACCAATGAACCGTCCGAACCTAACGAGAAACGGTCATACACTTCCCCGCGACCTCAGGTAACCAGATGCGCCAGCACTCACACCCAGAGCGCAAAATTCACCAGCACGAAGAGGTTCTGCCCGCTCCGCAGCAGCACAGCGCACCGCATGGTCGCTTCCAACCTTGCGACAACTCTCGGGAACAAAGGGGTAGAAGCCATTAGGCACTGGCCTGACCCCCGTTGGTTGATCCAGGCTTTGTGAGAGTCTTGCCGCCCGTGTTGTGGGCAGGAAGGCTCGGCAGGATCATGGCGACAAGGAAGAGACACAGCGCAGAGCAGGTTGTGCGCAAGCTGATGGCGGCCGATCGGCTGCTGGCGGAGGGCCACGACGTCGCGGCGGTGTGCCGAGAGCTGAATGTCTCTGAGGCAACCTATCACCGCTGGCGTAGCCAGTTCGGCGGGCTGAAGGCCGAGGACGCCAAACGTCTCAAAGATCTCGAACGCGAGAACTCCACCCTCAAGCGACTGTTGGCTGATGCCGAGCTGGAGAAGGCCGCCCTGAAGGAAATCGCGAAGGGAAACTTCTAAGCCCGGAACGACGGCGGGCAGCCGTTCATCACCTCCAGCGTGTGTTGGGGGTCAGCGAACGGTTCGCCTGCCGCGTGACCGGGCAGCACCGCGCCACCCAACGCCACGAGGCCGCCTCCACTACGCCGGAAGATCCCGATGCTGCGTTGCGGTCCTGGCTGCGCCAGTACGCCAAGGACCATCCAAGGCGTGGGTTCCGGCCGGCCTATCACGAGGCCCGCGCTGAAGGATGGATTGTGAATCACAAGAAGATCCAACGGCTTTGGCGCGAAGAGGGCTTGCGGGTGCCGCAACGCCGCAGACGCAAACGCCACGGCACCTCCACCACGCCGGCCACCGTGGTCGCCGAAGCCCCCAATCGGGTATGGGCGGTGGACTTCCAGTTCGACGTCACCACCGACGGACGGCCGATCAAAATTGTGTCGATCCTCGACGAACACACCCGCGAATGCCTGGGCGGGCTGGTCGAGCGCAGCATCACCGGCGAGCACCTGATCGCTGAGCTGGACCGCCTGGCCGCCGAACGGGGCACCTGCCCGGCTGTCCTGCGGTGTGACAACGGACCCGAATTAGCCTGCAGCGCAATGGTTGACTGGGCAGCCGGACAGGTCGGTCTGCACTTCATTCCGCCCGGTGAGCCCTGGCGCAACAGCTACGTCGAATCCTTTAACGCCCGCATCCGCGA
This sequence comes from uncultured Actinomycetota bacterium, assembly GCA_963815995.1. GTDB lineage: Bacteria > Actinomycetota > Actinomycetes > Mycobacteriales > Mycobacteriaceae > Mycobacterium. The sequence continues at coordinate 1,038,452 of CAWFIR010000010.1, read as the reverse complement.
CGAATGCCTCAACATCAACAGCTTCTGGTCACTGACCCAAGCGCGGGTAGTCATCAGCGACTGGAAGCACGACTACAACGACCATCGGCGTCACTCTGCACTCGGTTACCAGCCCCCGGCCCGCTACGCGGAAACCTGTACCCACCGACCAACACGTTCTGCCCACCGGGGACCGGTACACGGTTCCGGTCACTGATCCATTGGGGACATACCCTTTTTGACGGTTGTGCAACATCGATGGGCGGCGAAGACTAGCTTCCAAAGCGCGCTGCTCGCGCACTCCGTGAACTGCCGAGAGGTGTGCCTGCGATGGCAAGTCCGCAATTGCAGCAGGTGATCGAGGCGATCAAGAGTTTGGCCGGGATGGCCTCGGGCTCCAGTATCGAGGAGCTGCGCGCGACCAACGAGCAGATGGCGCGAGCCGCGGAACCCGATATCACCAGCCAACCCGTCGTCGCCAACGGCGTCAACGCGGCATGGATCAGCGCGCCCGGGGCAGCAGCCGACCGGGCGGTGCTTTACCTGCATGGCGGCGGCTACATCATGGGCTCGCTGAACACCCACCGCGACATGATGGGCCGCATCTCGCGCGCCGCACAGGCCCGCGTGCTGGGACTGGATTACCGCCTGGCACCCGAACATCCATTTCCGGCCGCCGTCGACGACACCGTCGCCGGCTACCGGTTTCTGCTCGACCAGGGGCTGCCGCCCTCACGGCTAGCCGTAGCCGGGGATTCAGCAGGCGGCGCATTGACGCTCGCGGCGCTGATTGCGGGCCGAGATGCCGGACTGCCGATGCCAGCGGCTGCGGTGTGCCTATCGCCGTTCCTCGACCTGGAGGGCACCGGCGAGTCGATCAAAACCCGCGCCGACGTCGATCCGATCGCCACACCCGAGGTCATCGACGTGTGGGCGAAGGCATACCTAGCCGGCGCAGATCCCCGCACCCCCCTGGCGAATCCGCTATTTGCCGATCTGCACGGATTGCCCCCGCTGCTGATCCAGGTGGGCGATCATGAGGTCCTTCTCGACGACTCCACTCGTCTTGCAGAACGCGCCCAAGCAGCCGGTGTGAACGCCGAACTCGAAGTCTGGCCCGAGATGATTCACCGCTGGCATAGCTACGCCGCTGTGCTGCCCGAGGGCCAGCAAGCCATCGACGGCATCGGCACATTCCTTCGCAAGCAGATTCCCTAGGACACCTCCGCTGCCCCGCCAGCAATTCGCCGAGCGGTCTAACCAAAAGAACCCACCAGGAGGCGGAGCGATGACCTCGGACGAGGCAACTATTGGGCAGCAGGCACCATCGCCAACCCGACCACCCAACATTCTCTATGTCCACATCGACAACCTCGGCATGGGCGAGCTGGGCTGCTACGGCGGCGGCATCCTGCGTGGCGCGGACACCGCGCGGCTGGACCGTTTCGCCAGCGAGGGACTGCAACTGCTCAACTTCGCTCCCGAGGCCCAATGCACCCCGACCCGTTCAGCGCTGCTGACTGGTCGCTACGCCATCCGCTCCGGCAACGGCTCGGTGCAACTGCCTGGGCTGCCCGGCGGGCTGGTGGCCTGGGAGCAGACCATGGGCGACATCCTGTCTGAGGCCGGGTATGCCACCGCCATCTACGGCAAGTGGCACGTCGGCGACGAGCCTGGGCGCTACCCGACCGACCACGGGTTCGATGAGTGGTACGGCATCCCGCACAGCTACGACGAGTGCCTGTGGCCCGATGATCCGCTTTATGACCCCGAGCGTGACTCCATGTCCTATGTCGTCGCCAGCACCAAAGGCGGTCCGGTCGAGAACCTGGAGCAACTAACCCTGCAGGTGCGCCGCGACATCGACCGCGAATACCTCACCCGCGCAGACAATTTCATCCGGCGCAGCGTCGCCGCTGGCGAACCGTTCTACGTCTACTTCAATCACTCGATGCTGCACCTGCCCACTGTGCCCCGCGAGGAGTTCAAGGGCACCAGCGGTGCGGGCGACTGGGCCGACTGCCTGCTGGAAATGGACGCCGACTTCGGGACACTGTTGGACCTGCTTGATGAACTGGGCATCGTCGACAACACCATCGTCGTGTTCGCCGGCGACAACGGCCCCGAGGACACCCTTCCGTGGCGAGGAACTGCCGGCTTCTGGGAAGGCTCCTATTTCACCGGCATGGAGGGATCGCTGCGCACACCGTGTCTGATCCGCTGGCCAGGCCACGTCGCCCCCGGACGGGTCAGCAACGAGATCGTCCACGTCACCGACATGTTCACCACCCTGCTCGGCTGGGCCGGCTGCGGTGCGCCGAATGACCGGGTCATCGACGGAGTTGATCAGGACTCGTTTTTTCGCGGCGTCCAGAACCAGTCCAACCGGCAGGGATTCTTATTCTGGAACGGCGACAAGCTCTACGGCGTCAAGTGGCAGAACTTCAAAACCGTCTTCGTCGAGCAGCGCTACTTCTCTGACGCCTCACCGCCTTACGCCAACCCGCGCATCATCAACCTGCTCACCGACCCCAAAGAACGCGAACCCGTCGACTCCCCACACCTGCACACCTGGGTCGTAGCCCACTTCACCCGACTCATCGCCCAGTTCCAGGCCAGCGTGAAACGCGAACCGCTCATCCCGTTCGGCGCACCGCTCGACTTCGTCCCGGCACCCCACGCGGAATGACATCACCTGTCCAACAAAACAACACGCAGCCAAGATAAGGCAAAAGCCCACAGCCACAGATTGACTCGGCCAGTACGCGCTAGTGTGTGTTGCACACCACCCATCAACGACTCTCACTGAGTACGGATCAGTTCAAGGGGTCCGGCCAGCACCTTCGGCCAACTGCATCACGACCGAAGGTGCGGTAGCAGGCTTCATCGCGGTTGCATTAATGCAGACTGCACAGCACATATCCGGCAGATGAACACCGGGACAAACGTTTCGGGGAATGTTGCGGCTACGCCTGCGCTAGCACGTGAATAGCCCCGACGCCCGCCGTGGCCAGAATCGCTGCCGCAATACGGGTTTAGTTACCGAAGGTAACGCCGACAAGACACGAGAGCAGGGCTCCTAGCCGATCCCCGCCAGCTGGCTAGCGGTGGTGTCACAGGCGCGATCGCGTATGCTGCAGAGCGTGCGGCAACGGGCGGTTCCAGTTGTCCTAGACAGGCAGCGGGTAGTGCGCGAGTTTGACTACGGTCAGGCGTGGGCACACGGTGCGCGCTCCGCCGCCGCCCAGCGGTTTCGTCGCAGCGCACACAATCCGCTGCCAAAGGCCCAAGTTGTTACACGCCAATATTCTTGGCGCGCTTGCGAGTTTGCCGCGCTTCGCCACAGCCGCCACGTGGGTGCTTATCTCGAGCGCCGGCTGAATCGGCCATGGCGTACCCGGGGAACGTAAAGGCCTGGACCGGCTGCGGCCATTATTGGCCGAGGGCAGTTGCCACGATCGCCGAAGACGCCGATCCGCGAGTATGCCCCATCACGCTGCAGACAGTCACACCCTGTTTCGGCCGCGTGTCGGCACACGACGGCCCACCGGCCGCCACAACGATATCGATTTAGTTCACTGTCAACCCGTAACTGTCGATCTCATCTGCTGCATGAGAACGACAGGACCTCCTCTAAACATGCAACCGCAATGCTTGCCGCGCTTTCTGGGATCTTTTGTGACTGCTTGGCTAGCAAGGGAAGCCGTTGCGCAACACCGTTATCCGTCCAAAGCGACGACTTCGAGCGATAAGGCAGAGAAGCATGCTCCATGAATTCTTACACAACTTCACACATAACCTCTTCAAGCCGCTGCTGCTCTTCTTCTACCTCGGCTTCTTTATCCCGATTCTCAAGGTGCAGTTTGAATTTCCCTATGTGATCTATCAGGGCGTAACGATGTATCTGCTGCTGGCCATCGGCTGGCACGGCGGTGAAGAGCTCGCCATGATCCATGTAGGGAGCATCGGCAGCATCCTCGGATTCATCGTCCTGGGATTCCTACTCAATTTCCTGATCGGTTTTCTCGCCTACGTACTGCTGACCCGCGTGACGAAGATGCGACGGATCGACAGGGCGACGGTCGCCGGCTATTACGGGTCGGACTCGGCAGGCACGTTCGCGACCTGTATCGGCGTCCTTGCGACCGTGGGGATGGCCTTCAACGGTTTCATGTCGGTGATGTTGGCGGTCATGGAAATGCCTGGCTGCCTGGTGGCGCTGTATTTCGCGGCGCGACTGCGCCACAAGGGGATGGACGCGTTTGGGAACATGCCGGGCGAGCCCGGCTACCAGCCGGTGGCCAGCGTGGGGCCGGGTGCGGCCAGCCGGCCGGGCCTCGGGGAGCAACTCGACAACGAACACGAGCTGGCGATCGAGCAGGAGACGGAGATCGCGTTGGAACTGCGGAAGCATGCCGGCAACGGTGTCGATTCGGATGACACAAAGTCGGGCCATCGCACCGTCCAGCTGCTCAGGGAAGTCTTGCTGAACCCGGGGCTCTATCTGCTCTTTGGTGGCATCCTCATCGGCCTGATCAGTCGGTTGCAGGGATTGAAGGTCGTGCACGACAACGACAAGGTCTTTGTGGTCGCCTTCCAGGGCGTGCTGTGTCTGTTCTTGCTCGAGATGGGGATGACTGCCGCTCGCCGATTGAAAGACTTGAAGAGCGCGGGTCCGGGTTTCATCGCCTTCGGCCTACTGGCGCCCAACGTATTCGCCACTATCGGGCTCATCGTCGCCCACGCCTACGCTCACTTCACCCATGCTCATTTCGAGCCGGGCACTTATATCCTTTTCGCGGTACTCTGCGGCGCCGCGTCGTACATTGCTTTGCCCGCGGTCCAGCGGCTGGCGATCCCCGAGGCGAGCCCGACTCTGCCACTGGCCGCATCACTGGGCTTGACGTTCTCCTACAACGTCACGATCGGGATCCCGGTCTATATCGAGATCTCGCGCGCCCTCACGCCCTGGTTCCCAACCTGACGCGATAAAGGCTCGTTTCAGCAGCGCGTGAGGATCTGCTCGCGAATCACAGCACAACGTGTGAGCAGCTCGCCGCCGAGACGCGGCGGGTGGTAGACCATCACGAGGTATCTGCCGGGATTTCGGTGGCCGAGCTATGGGCGGGTCTGGCCGGAGCAGAACTAGAGTTCGAGCCCGCGGTCGTTGCCGCGGCTGCGCTGGCGTGAGCGAGCGGCTGCAGTGCTGCGCCGGAAACCCTCCACCGGGAATCCGCCCACTTTGCGGCCGCTGACATCGACCAGACGCAATTCCTGAACTGCAACTCCAGATTCTGCAAGGCAGGTGCTAAACCCATCCGCTCCGCGACCGCGTAACCCGCGCCCCAGAAATCGATGAGGCCCCAAAATGGGACCAAGCTCCGGGTTGTCTGATCCACCACTCAAGAGACATCACAGCAGCTCAGAGCCTATTTCCTTCGGTCGGGCTGACAGGATTTGAACCTGCGGCCACTTGACCCCCAGTCGGACAACGACTGAATTTCGCTGTCTTGCAATGACTCTCGATGCGATCTGAGCAGCAAAAAGCGTCTCTTGCTGTTCGTCGGGATCACGCATCCGCCACACCGCCGAGAGGTGTTGGGTCCAGGGCAGATCGGTGCACAGCTGGGCGAACATACCGCCGCGCGCTTTGACCGGGGCGAGCTGGTGGGCGTCGCCGACCAGGACGGTCTTGGCGCCGGCCCGCGTGGTCGCGGTCAGCAGGTGGCGCAGATCGGCGGTGCCGACCATCGCGGCCTCATCGACAACGGAACACCGTGCTGCGGAGCGCTTTCTGCATCGGCAACGGGTAGTGCGATCTCACTGACTCCACTGTCTCGAGGGCGTGGTGCCAGCCTCGAATGAGACCCACGCATTCGAAGAGCCACCCGGTTCCCAGCCGGAATACACCATGCCGGCAGCCAGACGGCAGATACATGGGCATGCCCCGCCAGTCGTCGCTGAACGCCACATTCAGAAACCCTGGGCTTCGGTTGTCCCCGCGACGCGTTCTTGGTGACGCCAGGCATCGCTCGCCCTGATTCGCAAGCGGAAAGCGGAACACTTCAGCCAGCACACAACCGCCATGCTCGCAACGCACAGTGAGCACCCTCATCGACAGGCGGACCTTTCGGGGCTGCTCGTCCAGCCAGCTCGCTGCACGAGCTGCCTACGCCCAGTAGAACTTTCGTTCAGCGTCGAGGTCAGCAAGGGGTTCCGATGACTGTCGCCCGAGCCCGGAGAGCACTCAACCACCTTTCCAGGTCACCTCGTCCAGGTTAGCCCGGAAGTCTGCCAGGAATCGCCCTCGCGACGCCTCCGCGGCGCCATTCGATGGCCACCTCTGATCTCAGAGTCGACCGGATGTGCGAACCCGGTGGCACACTCTTGGCACAACGGGGGCTCGGCCATCTAAACCGATTCGATTGCGATACGACGCTGACCTGCATAAACACTGGTGGGCGCGGACGGTATCGAACCGCCGACCGCTGGTGTGTAAAACCAGAGCTCTACCACTGAGCTACGCGCCCGTGCCGCGCAAAGATACCGCCCGGATGGCTCAGGCCCCAAAACGCTCAGGCGTTCAGAGCCGTCAGCGCCTCGATCCACAGCCGCTGGTCACGGGCCTCGCCGGGCTGCTTCATCTCGGCGAATCGGATCGTGCCCGACCGGTCGACGACGAACGTGCCGCGGTTGGAGACGCCGGCGTCCTCGTTGAACACCCCGTAGGCCCGGCTGACCGCCCCGTGTGGCCAGAAATCGGAGAGCACCGGGAACAGGAATCCGCTTTCGGTGGCCCACACCTTATGTGTGGGCGCCGGTCCCACCGAGATGGCCAGCACCGCGCTGTCGTCGTTCTCGAAGTCGGGCAGATGATCGCGCAGCTGATCGAGCTCGCCTTGGCAGATGCCGGTGAACGCCAGCGGAAAGAACACCAGCAGCACGTCTTTGGCGCCGCGGAAGTCGCTGAGGGTGACCGGCTGTCGGTTCTGGTCGTGCAGCGTGAAGTCCGGTGCGCTCGCGCCGACCGGAAGCATCAACGACGCCCGGCTGCTCGCGACTTCGGTTGCACCAATCGGCTCCCGCTCCAGTCGCCGAGGTTGACCGACGAGGTCGGCATCAGCCCGGCGGTCGGCGCCGACTCCGCGATCTCCGCGGGCAGCACATGTCCGGGCTTGCCGGTCTTGGGTGTCAGCACCCAGATCACGCCGTCGTCGGCCAACGGCGTGATGGCGTCCATCAAGGTGTCCACTAGGTCGCCGTCGCCGTCGCGCCACCACAGCAAGACGATGTCGACCACCTCATCGGTGTCTTCGTCGAGCAACTCGCCACCGCACGCATCCTCCGCGTCGGCGCGGATATCGTCGTCGGTGTCCTCGTCCCAACCCCACTCTTGGACAACCTGCCCTCTTTGGATGCCCAGTTTGCCGGCATAACCCGGGCCGTCATCCGCCGCGACCACCGTGGGACCTCCTTGTCAGTTCAAGCCACTCGAGCATGAAATACGCCGTGCGATGCAATTTATCGTCGCATAGCCCGTAGCGTTGCACATACGCCGACTCAAAGGGATGCCCGGCAACGCTTGACGGCTTCACCCTTGGCGTCGTTGAGCAGGTTGACCCGCTGATTGAACTGGTCGATGCCGGCATGCGCGCGGATCGCGTTCGCGACGCCGCGGGCGGCGTCATCGTAGGCGTTCAAGGCCTCCCGCAGTTGTTGTGACAGCGGGCCGTTGCTATCGCCTTCGACCGCGTCAGCGCTGTGTGTGAGCGCATCGATCGCGGGCTGCTCGGCAGCCGAGGTGTCCCCGCCCCGGTTGTAGGCGGCGACGAAGTCGTTCACCCGGTCGACGGCCTCTTTGCTGCTGGTGACGAACGACTCGCAGACCTTGACCACGGCCTGAGTGGTCAGCTGCTGCTGACGCCGCGACTCCCTGATGCTCGAGGTGGCCGCTGAGGCCGACACGGAGGCGGACACCGATGCGCGGTAGGCCGGGGCGATCGCCATGTCGGCGCCCGGCGTGCCGTCGGTGACGGTGGTGCACCCGACGACGGCGATCAGGACGGTCGCGACGCAACCCGCCGCACGCGCAGCACCGCCCCAGCCGGGCGATCCAATCGATCCGATCCGCACAGGTTAAGACGTTACCGGGTAGCGACCGCGTCAAGCCTCCATGGGGACTACGCGGGGCGACACCCGGTGCGGCACGATAGGAGCAACCCCGTCAACGGGCCACAGCACCGACCAAAACCGAAGACGTCAATCCGCGACGGCTCGATCAGCCACAAGCCCGCTCAGCCGTCAAAAAGGAGTAGTGCGTTGACCACCGAATTCGTCCGCCACGATCTGGCTAAGAATCCAACCGGCACAAGCGAACCCGACCGGGTCCGGGTGATCCGCGAAGGCGTCGCGTCCTATCTCCCGGACATCGACCCGGAGGAAACCGCCGAGTGGCTCGAGTCCTTCGATGAGCTGCTTGAGCACTCGGGGCCGGCGCGGGCGCGTTATCTGATGCTGCGGTTGCTGGAGCGGGCCGGCGAACAGCGGGTGGCCCTGCCGTCGCTGACATCGACCGACTACGTCAACACCATCCCGACCGAGATGGAGCCCTGGTTCCCCGGCGACGAGGATGTCGAACGCCGCTACCGGGCCTGGATCAGATGGAACGCCGCGATCATGGTGCACCGGGCGCAGCGCCCGGGAGTCGGTGTGGGCGGCCATATTTCGACCTACGCGTCGTCGGCGGCGCTCTACGAGGTCGGCTTCAACCACTTCTTCCGCGGCAAATCGCATCCCGGCGGCGGCGACCAGGTGTTCATCCAGGGCCACGCCTCCCCCGGCATCTACGCACGGGCGTTTCTGGAGGGCCGGCTCACCACCGACCAACTGGACGGTTTCCGGCAGGAGCACAGCCATCCCGGCGGCGGGCTGCCGTCGTACCCGCACCCGCGGCTGATGCCCGACTTCTGGGAGTTCCCCACGGTGTCGATGGGGCTGGGCCCGATGAACGCGATCTATCAAGCCCGGTTCAACCACTACCTGCACGACCGTGGCATCAAGGACACCTCCGATCAGCACGTGTGGGCGTTCCTCGGTGACGGCGAGATGGACGAGCCGGAAAGCCGTGGCCTGTCCCACGTCGCCGCGCTGGAGGGCCTGGACAACCTGACCTTCGTCGTCAACTGCAACCTGCAGCGCCTCGACGGCCCAGTGCGCGGCAACGGCAAGATCATCCAGGAGCTGGAGTCGTTCTTCCGCGGCGCCGGCTGGAACGTCATCAAGGTCGTGTGGAGTCGCGAGTGGGATGCACTGCTGCACGCCGACCGCGACGGCGCGCTGGTGAACCTGATGAACAGCACGCCGGACGGCGACTACCAGACCTACAAGGCCAACGACGGCGCCTATGTGCGCGACCACTTCTTCGGCCGCGATCCGCGCACCAAGGCGCTCGTCGAGCAGATGACCGACGCCGAGATCTGGAACCTCAAGCGAGGTGGTCACGACTACCGCAAGGTCTACGCCGCCTACCGGGCCGCCGTCGACCACCACGGTCAGCCGACGATGATCCTGGCAAAGACCATCAAGGGCTATTCGCTCGGCGCGCATTTCCAGGGCCGCAACGCGACGCATCAGATGAAAAAGCTTGCGCTGCAGGACCTCAAGGACTTCCGCGACGCTATCCGGATCCCGATCACCGACGAGCAAATCGAGCAGGACCCCTACCTGCCCCCGTACTACCACCCCGGCCCGGAAGCCCCGGAGATCCGCTATCTGCTCGAGCGGCGACACGCACTGGGCGGCTTCGTACCCGAGCGGCGCACCAAAACCAAGACGCTGCGGTTGCCCGGTCGCGAGGCGTACGGAGCGCTGAAGAAGGGCTCTGGTCACCAGGAAGTGGCCACCACCATGGCCACGGTACGTACCTTCAAAGAACTGTTGCGCGACAAGGAAATTGGCCCGCGCATCGTGCCGATCATCCCCGACGAGGCACGCACGTTCGGGATGGACTCGTGGTTCCCGTCGCTGAAGATCTACAACCGCAACGGCCAGCTCTACACTGCCGTCGACGCCGATCTCATGCTGGCCTACAAGGAAAGCGAGATCGGCCAGATCCTGCACGAGGGCATCAACGAAGCCGGATCGGTCGCCTCGTTCACCGCGGCGGGCACGTCGTATTCGACTCACAACGAGCCGATGATCCCGATCTACATCTTCTATTCGATGTTCGGATTTCAGCGGACCGGCGATGGTCTGTGGGCCGCCGCCGACCAGATGGCTCGGGGCTTCTTGCTCGGGGCCACTGCCGGGCGCACCACGCTGACCGGTGAGGGCCTGCAGCACGCGGACGGCCAGTCGCCATTGCTGGCCGCCACCAATCCGGCTGTCCTCTCTTATGACCCCGCGTTCGCCTTCGAGATCGCCCACATCATCGAAGGCGGGCTGGCCCGGATGTTCGGCGAGAACGCCGAGAACGTCTTCTACTACCTCACCATCTACAACGAGCCGTACGTGCAACCACCGGAGCCGGAGAACTTCGACCCCGAAGGCGTGCTGCGGGGCATTTACCGGTATCGGCCATCCACCGAAAGCCGCACCAACACCGCCGACATCCTGGCGTCCGGTGTCGCCATGCCCGCGGCATTGCGGGCATCCGAAATGCTGGCCGCCGAATGGGATGTAGCCGCCGACGTGTGGTCGGTGACGAGTTGGAGCGAGCTCAACCGCGACGGCGTCGCCATGCAGAAGGAACGACTGCGGCACCCGGACCGGACCCCCGGCGAGGCTTACGTCACGCAAGCCCTCTCCAAATCGACCGGCCCGTTCATCGCCGTCTCGGATTGGATGCGCGCGGTGCCCGAACAGATCCGGCCATGGGTCCCGGGCAGCTACGTCACGCTGGGCACCGACGGGTTCGGCTTTTCCGACACCCGGCCGGCGGCGCGCCGATTCTTCAACACCGATGCCGAATCGCAGGTCGTCGCGGTGTTGGAGGCGCTGGCGCGCGACGGTCAGATCGACCTGTCGGTGCCGGTAGCAGCTGCGCGGCAGTACCGAATCGACGACGTGCAGGCCGCGCCGGCGCAGACTTCCGACCCAGGACCGGGGGCCTGAGCCACGCGCCTTTGGCGGAAACATCCAGAAAATCAGCGTAGCTTTTAGGGATGCCCAACAAGCAATCTCCGATGCCGCGGACGACGGTGGATCTGCTGGACAGCGTTCCGGAGTCGTTACTACGGGCGCTGAAGCAGTATTCCGGGCGGTTGTCCACCGAGGCGGTGAGCGCCATGCAGGAGCGGTTGCCGTTCTTCGCCGAGCTGGAAGCCTCCCAGCGGGCCAGCGTGGCGTTGGTTGTGCAGACCGCCGTCGTGAACTTCGTCGAGTGGTTGAAAGATCCCGCAGCAACGTCAACTACACCGCGCGGGCCTTCGAACTGATGCCGCAGGATCTGACCCGACGCATCGCACTCCGCCACTCGGTGGAGATGGTGCGCTTCACCATGGAGTTCTTCGAAGAGGTGGTCCCGTTGCTGGCCCGCTCCGACGAACAGTTGACCGCCTTGATGATCGGGATTCTCAAATACAGCCGCGACCTGGCCTTCAGTGCCGCCACTGCCTACGCCGACGCGGCCGAGGCCCGCGGAAGCTGGGACAGCCGAATGGAGGCCAGCGTCGTCGACGCCGTGGTGCGCGGCGACACCGGTCCTGAACTGCTGTCCCGGGCCGCCGCCCTGAACTGGGATACCACCGCGCCCGCGACGGTGGTGGTGGGGACTGCACCGCCGGGCCGGGAAGATCGCGCCAGCCAAGACGTGCGCGACATCGCGGCACGTCATGGCCGCGCCGCGCTGATTGACGTGCACGGGACATACCTGGTGGCGATCGTGTCCGGCCAGTTGACGCCCACCGAGAAGGTGCTCGGCGATCTGCTCGACGCGTTCTCGGACGGCCCGGTGGTGATCGGCCCGACGGCGCCGATGCTGACGGCGGCCTATCACAGCGCCAGCGAGGCGATCTCCGGGATGAACGCCGTGGCCGGCTGGCGGGGTGCACCGCGGCCCGTCCTGGCCCGCGAGCTGCTGCCAGAGCGGGCGCTGATGGGCGATGCGTCCGCGATCGCGGCGTTGCACACCGACGTGATGCGGCCGCTCGCCGACGCCGGTCCTACCCTCACCGAGACCCTGGATGCCTACCTCGACTGCGGCGGCGCCATCGAGGCCTGCGCCCGCAAGTTGTTCGTTCATCCAAACACCGTGCGGTACCGACTGCGGCGTATCGCCGACTTCACCGGACGCGACCCCACCGAGCCGCGCGACGCTTACGTCCTCCGGGTGGCCGCGACCGTGGGCCATCTGACATACCAGGCCCAGCAGTCCAGCCGCGCTAGCAACATAGTGACGCCGGTCACGCCGCCAGTGGAAAAGGACCTGGTCGCACCTTCTGGGACCGCCGAAACCGGATGACAGATTGCGGCACGATCTCAAACATGTCGCATCGCGTGCTGTTTTGTGGGGTTCCCACAAAAACCTAAGACAAGGTTCATAATCTGTTACACCGTGCAAAGACGTCTTCACAGTGTTCCCTTAAGAATGTGATTGCACTGCTCGCGCCCGGACAAGGGTCGCAGACCGAGGGGATGCTGTCGTCGTGGCTGGAACTGCCCGGCGCCGCGGACCGGCTGGCGTCGTGGTCGGCGGCCAGCGGCCTGGACCTGTCCCGGCTGGGCACCACAGCCTCGACCGAGGAAATCACCAACACCGCGATCGCCCAGCCGTTGATCGTCGCCGCCACACTGCTTGCGCACCAGGAGCTGACGACGCGGGGACTGCTCGCCGACAACGAGGTCGTCGTCGCCGGCCACTCGGTCGGTGAAATCGCCGCCTACGCGATCGCCGGAGTGATCTCCGCCGATGACGCCGTCGCGCTGGCCGCCACCCGCGGCGCCGAGATGGCCAAGGCCTGCGCCAACGAGCCGACCGGCATGTCCGCCGTTCTCGGCGGCGACGAGACCGAGGTGCTCGCGCGGCTCGAACAGCTCGACCTGGTCGCGGCTAACCGCAACGCCGCCGGCCAGATCGTGGCCGCCGGCCGGCTGAGCGCGCTGGACAAGCTCGCCGAAGACCCGCCGGAGAAGGCCCGGGTTCGCGCATTGGGCGTCGCCGGCGCCTTCCACACCGAGTTCATGGCCTCGGCCCTCGATGGTTACGCCGCCGCGGTGCAGAACGTGGCGACCTCCGAGCCGACTGCTGTTCTGTTGTCCAACCGCGACGGCCAGCCGGTGAGCTCGGCCGCCGATGCGATGGAAAAGCTTGTCGCACAGTTGACCCGGCCGGTGCGCTGGGACCTGTGCTCCGAAACTCTGCGTCAGCGCAATGTCACGGCGATCGTCGAGTTCCCACCGGCAGGGGCTTTGTCCGGCATCGCCAAACGTGAACTCCGCGGGGTACCGACGCGTGCCGTCAAGACTCCCGCAGACCTGGATGGTTTGACAGAGCTGTAAACCGTTGGCTCCCAGGCTAAATCGTCAAACTAGTTCGCAACTACAACCGCATACCGCACGTTAAGTCAGTAGTACACAACATATTACGAAGGGAAACACATCGTGTCCGTCAGCCAGGAAGAAATCATCGCCGGTATCGCCGAGATCATCGAAGAGGTCACCGGTATCGAGCCGTCGGAGATCACCCCGGAGAAGTCGTTCGTCGACGACCTGGACATCGACTCGCTGTCGATGGTGGAGATCGCCGTACAGACCGAGGACAAGTACGGCGTGAAGATCCCCGACGAGGACCTCGCCGGTCTGCGCACCGTCGGTGACGTCGTCAACTACATCCAGAAGCTCGAGGAAGAAAACCCCGAGGCCGCTCAGGCGCTGCGCGCCAAGTTCGAGTCGGAGGGTTCGAAGCAGGAAGCCGACAGCAAGTGACCAAACCTTCCACTGCTAACGGCGGTTACCCCAATGTTGTGGTAACCGCCGTCACGGCGACGACTTCGATCTCGCCGGACATCGAAGGCACGTGGAAGGGTTTGCTGGCCGGCGAAAGCGGCATCCGCGTGCTCGAAGACGAGTTCGTCACGAAGTGGGACCTGCCCGTCAAGATCGGCGGGCACCTCAAGGAATCGGTCGACGACCACATGGGCCGGCTGGACATGCGACGGATGTCCTACGTCCAGCGGATGGCGAAGTACCTCAGCGGCCAGTTGTGGGAGAACGCCGGCAGCCCCGAAGTCGACCCGGACCGGTTCACGGTCGTGGTCGGCACGGGCCTGGGCGGTGCCGAGAAGATCGTCGAGACCTACGACCTGATGAACGAGGGCGGCCCCCGCAAGGTGTCGCCACTGGCCGTGCAGATGATCATGCCGAACGGCGCTGCGGCCGTCGTCGGTCTGCAGCTCGGCGCCCGCGCCGGCGTGATGACCCCGGTGTCGGCCTGCTCCTCGGGTTCGGAGGCCATTGCCCACGCGTGGCGGCAAATCGTCATGGGTGACGCGGACTTTGCGGTCTGCGGCGGCGTCGAGGGCAACATCGAGGCACTGCCCATCGCGGCGTTCTCGATGATGCGGGCCATGTCGACCCGCAACGACGACCCCGAAGGGGCGTCGCGGCCATTCGACAAAGAGCGTGACGGCTTCGTGTTCGGCGAGGCCGGCGCAATGATGATGATCGAGACCGAAGAGCACGCCAAGGCCCGTGGCGCCAAGCCGCTGGCCCGGTTGATGGGTGCCGGCATCACCTCGGATGCGTTCCACATGGTGGCGCCGGCCGCCGACGGCGAGCGCGCCGGACGGGCGATGGCCCGTGCGCTGGAGCTGGCGGGCTTGTCTCCCAAGGACATCGACCACATCAACGCGCATGCGACCGCCACTCCGATCGGCGACTCGGCTGAGGCCAACGCCATCCGGGTCGCCGGCTGTGAGCAGGCCGCGATCTACGCGCCCAAGGGCGCGCTGGGTCACTCCATCGGCGCCGTGGGCGCACTGGAATCGATCCTGACGGTGCTTGCGCTGCGAGATGGCGTTATTCCGCCGACACTTAACTACACCACGCCCGACCCGGAGATCGACCTCGACGTCGTCGCGGGCGAGCCACGTTATGGCGAGTACCAGTACGCCATCAACAACTCGTTCGGGTTCGGCGGACACAACGTCGCGTTGGCCTTCGGGCGGTACTGAGCAAGGAAGGATACCTTCGTAGGGCCCATGACCACACCGTCAAAGTTGGCTACGGGGAACGGTTTCCCCAACATCGTTGTCACCGGCATTGCCATGACGACCGCCCTGGCGACCGATGTCGATACCACGTGGAAGATGTTGCTGGACGGGCAAAGTGGCATCCGCGTTCTCGAGGACCCGTTCGTCAAAGAGTTCGACCTGCCGGTCCGTATCGGTGGCCATCTGCGCGAGGAGTTCGACAGCCAACTGGACCGTGTGGAGAACCGCCGGATGGGTTATCTGCAGAAGATGGCCACGGTGCTCAACCGGCGGTTGTGGGAGAACGCGGGTTCGCCCGACGTCGACACCAATCGCCTGCTGGTCTCCATCGGCACCGGGATGGGCTCGAGCGAGGAGCTGATTTTCAGCTACGACGGCATGCGCGAAAAAGGCCTGCGCGCGGTCTCCCCACTGGCCGTGCAGATGTACATGCCCAATGGCGCCGCGGCGGCGATCGGGCTGCAGCGTCAAGCGAAAGCCGGCGTGATCACCGCGGTGTCGGCGTGCGCGTCCGGCTCGGAGGGCATCGCCCGCGCCTGGCAGCAGATTGCGCTCGGTGAGGCCGACATCGCAATCTGCGGCGGCGTCGAGACCCGGATCGAGGCGGTGCCGATCGCCGCATTCGCTCAGATGCGCATCGTGATGTCGACGAGCAACGACGACCCGGCCGGTGCCTGCCGTCCCTTCGACAAAGACCGGAACGGGTTCGTGTTCGGCGAGGCCGGCGCCTTGATGGTGATCGAGACCGAGGAGCACGCCAAAGCCCGCGGTGCGAACATCCTGGCCCGCATCATGGGTGCCAGCGTCACCTCGGACGGCTTCCACATGGTGGCACCGAATCCCAACGGCGAGCGGGCCGGGTATGCGATGACGCGGGCGATCCAGCTCGCCGGCCTGACCCCGTCCGACATCGACCACGTGAACGCCCACGCCACCGGCACTTCGGTCGGCGACGTTGCCGAGGGCAAAGCGATCAACCGAGCGCTCGGCCCGCACGGCGGCAACGCGGCCGTGTACGCCCCCAAGGCCGCGCTCGGCCACTCGGTCGGTGCGGTCGGCGCCGTCGAGTCGATCCTGACCGTGCTGGCCCTGCGCGACCAGGTCGTTCCACCGACACTGAACCTGGTGAACCTGGACCCCGAGATCGACCTGGACGTGGTGGCTGGCCAGCCGCGAGCCGGCAACTACCAGTACGCGATCAACAACTCGTTCGGGTTCGGCGGGCACAACGTGGCGCTGACCTTTGGCCGCTACTAACCCCGGATCCCGAACAGCAATGAGACGAGGAGACCCGCGATGACGACCCTGGCCCCTGAGGCAATCGATGAGTCGCTCGACCCGCGCGATCCGCTGCTGCGGCTGAGCAGGTTTTTCGACGACGGCAGCATCGAGCTGCTGCACGAGCGCGACCGCTCGGGTGTGCTCGCCGCGGGCGGAACCGTTAATGGCGTGCGCACCATCGCATTCGCCACCGATGGCACCGTGATGGGCGGGGCCATGGGGCTCGAGGGCTGCACGCACATCGTCAACGCCTACGACACCGCCATCGAAGAACAGAGCCCGATCGTGGGCATCTGGCATTCGGGCGGTGCGCGGCTTGCCGAGGGCGTGAAGGCATTGCACGCCGTCGGGCTGGTATTCGAGGCGATGATCCGCGCGTCCGGATACGTCCCGCAGATCTCGGTGGTGGTCGGTTTCGCCGCCGGCGGCGCGGCCTACGGGCCGGCGTTGACCGACGTCGTCATCATGGCGCCGGAGGGTCGGGTGTTCGTCACCGGGCCCGACGTCGTGCGCAGCGTCACCGGTGAGGACGTCGACATGGCCTCGCTGGGCGGCCCGGACACACACCACAAGAAGTCCGGGGTCTGCCACATCGTCGCCGACGACGAGGCCGACGCTTACGAGCGTGGTCGCCGCCTGGTCGGATTGTTCTGCCAGCAGGGCCATTTCGACCGCAGCAAGGCTGAGGCGCATGAGAGCGACCTGCACGCGCTGTTGCCGGAGTCGCCGCGTCGGGCCTACGACGTGCACCCGCTCGTCACCGCGCTGCTCGACGACGACGCCCCGTTCGACGAGTTCCAGGCCAAGTGGGCGCCATCGATGGTGGTCGGCCTGGGCCGCTTGTCGGGACGCTCGGTCGGCGTGCTGGCCAACAACCCGTTGCGCCTCGGCGGCTGCCTCAACTCGGAAAGTGCCGAGAAGGCAGCACGTTTCGTGCGGCTGTGCGATGCGTTCGGCATCCCGCTGATCGTGATCGTCGACGTGCCGGGCTATCTGCCCGGCGTCGACCAGGAATGGGGCGGCGTGGTGCGCCGCGGGGCCAAACTCCTGCACGCGTTCGGTGAGGCCACCGTTCCGCGCGTCACGCTGGTCACCCGAAAGATCTACGGCGGTGCCTACATTGCGATGAACTCCCGCTCGCTGGGCGCCACCAAGGTGTTCGCCTGGCCGGACGCCGAGGTCGCCGTGATGGGCGCCAAGGCAGCTGTCGGCATCTTGCACAAGAAGAAGCTGGCCGCAGCGGCTGACCACGAGCGCGACGCGCTGCACGACGAGCTG
Organism: uncultured Actinomycetota bacterium; assembly: GCA_963815995.1. Classification (GTDB taxonomy): domain Bacteria; phylum Actinomycetota; class Actinomycetes; order Mycobacteriales; family Mycobacteriaceae; genus Mycobacterium. The sequence goes on along the minus strand of CAWFIR010000010.1, from coordinate 1,020,705 downwards.
GCCGCTGAGCACGAGCGGATCGCCGGCGGTGTGGACAACGCCATCGAGATCGGCGTTGTCGACGAGAAGATCGACCCCGCCCACACCCGCAGCCGGATCACCGAGGCGCTGGCCGAGGCGCCGGCACGGCGCGGACGTCACAAGAACATCCCGCTGTAAGTCTTGTTTGCGTCTGTTCCCTGCGGCTAATCAACGGCGACAGCCGCGACGATGTCGAGGCGCGCGGCGCGAACAGCTGGGGGGATCGCACCCAGGAGAGTCAAAGCGAATGCGGCGCAAGCAAATAGGAGTGCCACCAGGCTCGGCTGATACACCACGTCGATGCTGAGCACATGGGTCAGCGCGAACGTACTCAGGTACTGGTTGGCCGCACCAAATGCCGCTCCAATCGCACCGCCGACAACAGCTACGCCTGCAGCCTCGGCAAGAACCGTACGCAGCGCAAAGCGCCGCGAAGCGCCCATTGCCCGCAACACGCCTAGCTCGCGCCGCCGCTCCAGTACGGACAGCATCAGTGTGTTGAACAGCGCGACGCCCGCCACGAAGACGACTATCCACGACATCACGGTGATCAGTGCCGTGCCCTGCGCCAGGGACGCACCGACCGCGCGCGCCGCCTCCTGGCCCGAGTACACGTATACGTCGGCGGGCAACCTGTCGCGGATCGCCGCCGCGACGCCGGCGCGGTCGGCACCAGGACCCAGGCTAACGGCAAGAATCGTCGACCCGGGCCGCTCGAACCATTGACGCAGATGCGTCAAGCTCATCGATACGACACCGCCGAGTAGCGAGAAGTACGGCACCACCTGGAGGACACGAACGCGGCGCTCGCCGGTGGGGGTCGCCAGCGCCAATTCGTCGCCTGCCCGTAGTCTCAGGGAACGAGCGATTTCGCGGGCTATGACCACGCCGTCACCGGCCAGAACCTGTTCTCGCACTTGCGAAGTCATCGCATTCACCGGCGGCGCGACCGCACCCGGGGCGAGGCCCTGGATCAGTACCCGTCTGCCGCGGACCGTTGCGAAGGCCAGCTGCCCCGGAAAAACGCCGCGCACCCCCGGGATCGACGCGATCTTCGATTCGGCATCCTGCGGCAGGATCGGTGCTGTCGGGAACATGCCGGGACCAGCCGAGCTGACGAAGAAGTCCCTGTCGCGAAGCGAGGAGAAGCTGGCTTCCGTCGAATCGATGGCGTTGAAGTTTCCGCCGGTAGTCTGCACAGTGATCGCGAGCGCGATCTGCACCGTCATGAATGTTGCCCACACTCGGCGCGGCGACCGCTCGATCGTCGCGGCGGCCAGCGCACCCGGTGCACCCAGGCCTCGCGCGACCTTCGCCGCCCAATCCACGATCGGCCCGGCGAAAGCGAAGCACACGGCGATCTCACCGAGAAGCACGATCGCCATAGCCGCCACGGAAACACGTCCCAGATCCCGGGATCCGACCAAAACAGCCGCTGCGACTAAACCGGCGCCAACCACACCCGCCACCAGCCGCGACCGAAGCCCAACGGCGTCGGCGGCGGATACTCCGACTGGAGCGAGGGCTTCTACGGGCTCCACTTTGTGCACCTGGCGGGCCGCCAGCGCCGCCGCCCCAACGCTGACCACGACGCACGCGGCCACGCCGATGGGAATTGCGTAGCCGGGCAGGATGTATTCGATTCGCGACTCGTATCCCTGCAGCAGCGCCGCGGGCAGGACGCCGATCGCCTGCCTGCCGATCACCACGCCCAGTGCCGATCCCAGTATCCCGCCGACCAGTCCTATGAGGCCGGCCTCTATCAGGAGGTCAAGCACCATCTGCAACTTGTCGGCGCCGATGGCGCGAAGCATCGATATCGCCGGACGCCGCTGCGTGATCGCCATGCTCATCGCGTTGAAGATCAGGAACCCGGCGACCACGAGCGCGGTCAATGCCGCCGACAGCATGAGCGTGCGCATAATCGCCACCGGCCCATTGGATTGCGCGGACCGGAAGGTCGGTTCGGCGACGACGGCGCGTGCGCCCACTACGTCCGCGAGGCCCTGCCTGACCTGTCCCAGGTCGGTCTCGGGTGCCGTGATCACCAACACCGAATCGATCATGCCTACCCGACCGGTGAGGCCTTGTACCAATGGCAGCGGCCCCACGATGAAATTGCCGCCGTTGACCCGGTCTGCATCAGCACCGGCGATGACGGCCGCTACGGTGACCTTCCCGTTGCCCAACGCAAACGAGTCTCCCTCTTTGTGGCCCGTGCCGGCGCCGACCGCGACCCGATTGGGCTCCTTGACCAAGCGGCCGATCTTGTCTTGGAGCCCGCGCTGCAGAGGACTCAGCATGGCCCTGACCTTTTTGTTCACCCCCAGCAGCACCACCCGCTGTGAAGGCTTCCCGACGGACATCCGCAGCATTGGCACCGCGGCGTCGACACCGGGCACCTTCGCGATGTCGCTGAGCAGCGCCTCCGGGAAACCGGTATCGGTGACACCGGAAACCTCCAGACTCGCATTGCCGCCGATACCGGTGACAAGGCGGCTGGAGGAACCGGTGATCGACCCCGCGATACCAAAGACGGCAACGAGCAATGTAGACGAGATCGCAACCACCGCAAGCAACATCGCCGTCCGGCCGGGATGCGTGCGCAACTCGCGCAAGTTGAACGCGCGTATGCGATCGATGATCACGGGTGTTCCCGGCTAGCCAAGACGTCCGACCCGATGCGACCGTCCGCCAACGTGATCACCCGATCGGTCGATGATGCCGCTTCGACGTTGTGCGTCACCATCACGACGGAACGGCCCTGCTGATGAGCGACGTCGTTGAGTAGCGCCATGATCGCAGCGCCGGTCCTGGTGTCGAGATTGCCCGTCGGCTCATCGGCGAGAACCAGCGGCGGATCCATCATCAACGCACGGGCCACGGCCACTCGCTGCATCTGTCCGCCGGACAACTCCGACGGTCGGTGCTCTGCTCGATCAGCGAGGTCGACTAACGAAAGCAGTTCCAACGCACGCGGTTTGACCTTCGACATCCGGGCACCGTCGAGCAGCATTGGTACCGCCACGTTCTCCCATGCCGTCATCGTCGGCAGGAGATTGAAGAACTGGAAGACGAATCCAACACTGCGCCTTCGGAATTCAGAGCGCTCGTAGTCGTCGAGATCGCTGATCTCCATGGCTTGAAATCGGATCGACCCGCAGTCCGGTCTGTCCAGTGCACCCAACAAGTGCAGGAGCGTGCTCTTACCCGAGCCAGACGGACCGACGACGGATACGAACTCCCCGCCGGAAATCGCCAAAGTGATGCTGTCGAGTGCACGAATCGTCTGGCCTCCCAAGCGGTATGTCTTGGAGACCCCCGCCAGCTCGAGCATCGGCTGATCCCCCGTTCCGGCAATCGTGCTGCAGATCCCGGCGCCACGGCGGGAAGCTGTCGGCATGCTGTTCTGGCCTGCGGCAAGGAGCGCATGCGACTGTGGCCGCCATCGGGACGGCCACCAGTTAGCCCGCCCGACCAGCACAGCCATGGCCGGCACCATGATGGTGCGTACCAAGAACGTATCCAGCAGCAGCCCGACCCCAATGACGAAGCCGGCTTGAGCCGCGGTGTTGATGCCGGCTAACAATAGGGCGAACATCGAGGCGGCGAAGCAGAGACCCGCCGCAGTCATCACAGCACCGGTCGAGCCCACCGTGCGGACAACACCGGAACGCACGTCATCAGGACACTCGTCGCGTATCCGGGAGATGAGCAGCATATTGCAATCCGCACCCACCGCGACCAATATGATGAAAGTCAATCCCGGGACGCTCCAATGCATTTGCTGTCCGAGCATGAATTGGAACGTGACGACGCCGATACCAAGCGCCGACAGGTATGAAACCACCGCCGCGACAATCAGGTAGACCGGCGCAACGACGGCGCGCAGCCGAACGATCAAGATCAGGAACACAACCAAAATGGTCATGCCGATGAGGAATCGGATGTCCTGGTTGTTGTAGTTGCGCGTGTCGTGAAGCGTGGCGGGAAATCCGGCCATCGAGATGGTGGCGTCCACCAGCGCGGGATCATATTGATGCTGCCGAGCGGTATCGACGATCGACTTGACCTGATCGATGGCAGCGGTGCTGAAGGGATTGAATTTGGTTTGTATCAAGTACCGCGCGTCGTACCCATCGGGCGACACGACGAACGTCGACGCATCGGCGACTCCTGCCCGGGTCGGTGCGGGCTGGTTGAGCAGTGCCTGCACCGCACCGAGCAGTCGCCGAATCGAGTCGGCGAGGGCTTTGGCACTTTGCTGCAGGGTAGCCGGATGGTCCTGCACGCCGTCAACAGCGTCGATACTTATTGATCGCAGGGCGTTGGCGGCGGTATCGCGTGCTGCGCGCAAGCTCTGCGTCGCTGACTCGACGGTCTGCGCGTCTGGCGTGGACTGTAGCTGTTGAGCCAGATCAAAGACCTTGCTCAGCGATTCGTCGTCGCTGATGGTGTCCAACCGCGGGTCGCTGCACGGGGAGCCGGCGTCGCAGCTCGGGCCGCGGTCAGGCGCCGTCACCGCCCGGCCGACGAAGTTGTCCGCGATGTTTACGACATCGATAGCGATCGCAAAGCCGAGTGCGCGCATGGTGGTGACGGTGCTGGCCACGTCCTCGAGGGTGGTATTCCCGCCAGATTCGCTGGGAGTGCCGGCGAGAGAGTCGAGCAGGCCGTCGGCGTCGAAGAACACCCCACTTGCATCGTCTGAATTACCGCCCGGCAGTTGGGTAATGTCCTGGGGCATTGCGATATCGGGCATCTCGCGTACCCGCTGTGCCATCTTCCTGAGGGCGGCAATAGTATCCGGTCCCGTCAGGTTGTTTGGTGAGTGGACAACGAGGTACTGACGAATAGTCGAGTTCACCGAGAAATGGCGGGTCAGCGCGGCATATCCGACGGAACTGTCGGCAGAATCCGGCAAGCTTTTCCGATCGTCGTAGTTGTCACGGAGGAGGTGCGCGCCGCCGGCCAGAATGATCAGCGCTGTCATACTGGCGAGCAGATAAGCCTTGGGACGGCGCACAATTCGCATTCCCAACCGCCGCCAGAAACCTGTGGTGATGTCGCTGCGTGGCGCGATCCAGCCACGACGCCCGGCGAGCGCGAGCATGGCGGGCAGCAGAGTCACCGTGGCAAGTAACGTCACACAGATCGTGGTCGCCAACACCGGAGCGACGGTTTTGAATACGCCCAATCGGGTGAAGATCATCCCAAGAAAGGTGACAGCCAAGGTGGCCGTGGACGCCGCGATCACTGTGCCGACGGACGTCAACGCCTTCCGGACGGCTAGGTCAGAATCCCCGTTGAGTAGCACATAGTCGTGATAGCGGCTGATGAGCAAGATGGCGTAACCCATTCCGGCGCCGCAGGTAACGCCGGTCATCAGAACAATCGCCAAGTTGGAGATGTCCAGACCCAGCTGGCAGAACCCAGCCACAACGGCCTGCGCAGTCACCAGGGATACGCCGGTCGTTATCAATGGCAACAACGTGGTGACCGGGTTCCGGTAAAAGATCACCACGATGATCAACAGCATCAGCGCGATCGCGGCCTCGATCAGAGGGAGATCCCGCGCACCGATGTCGGTGAGGTCGGCATCGGTGGCTGGGGGGCCGGCCAGGCTCGCAGTCAACGTGGATCCCGCGACGGCGTGTTTGACGATGTCAGCGACCCGGCCGTACGCCTCGTGCAACTGGGGCGAGCCCAACTCGCCGGCGAGCCCGATCGGCAGGTACCAGGCCCGGTGATCCTTACTGGTCATGACGTCGCGCAGCCGCGGTGCGCTGAGGAATTCCTGCAGCGTCACGACGCTTTGGGTTTCCTGGCCCAACTCGTCGACCAGCGTGCGGTAGACGCCTTCGTCGGCCGGTCCCAGCCCCTTGTCGTCGCTCAGGACCACCAGGAGAATTGTTTGTGACCCCGATTCGTGAAACGCCGCTGCCATTTGTCGGGCCGCGACCAACGCGGGGGCGTCGGGCGCCAAGTTAGCGACCGGCCGTTCGCGGGCCAACTGGGTAAGCGACGGGACCGTCAGCAACAGACCGGCCGCGAGCGCGACCCAGAACCCGATGAAAACCAGCGGCCACCGCACGACACAATCGCCCAGTCGGCCGAAGACGCCCCCGACTGCCGCTGCACCAGTTCCCTTCACCGGCCGGGACATTCGCAACCCATCACATCTGGAGGAGAGAGGCTTTAAGGCAATGGCGCGAGCTGCTTCAGGGCCATGACGTGGTCCCGGAGTAAGGCTTCGCCGGCGGCGCACCCTTCAACGACTGCCTGGAGATCCTCGCTGGATAGCCGGTTGGAGACGCCGGCGAAACTCGGATCGATAATGCTCGCACCGAAATCGAGCCACTGAGGATCGGCGTCGACATCCAGGAATCCGGCGAGCCGTGACAGGCACGACCTAGGGTCTGCGACAAGATCCGCGTACGACAACGGCAGGTATCGGTCTGCCGGCAGGTCCGCGAGCGCTGCTACGCCGATGGCGACCAGCTCACTCCACATTCGGGCGAATCGGGCGACGCTGAGATCCTGACTCATGAGGTAGTCGAGGTCGCAGCGGTCACCGACCAGGGAAGCGAGTTCGACCGGTATCGCCGCCGGGTCCAGGCGCAGACCGGGATTTCGGCTCTCTTCTGGAAGATCGAGCAGTTCCAGGGCATCCTGGATGAGCACCATCAGCCGAAAACCGATGTGTCCGTTCATCGAGACGGCTGTGTCCGGACCATCCCGGAACAGGTGCACGAACCTGGCGTCGGGGAACATTTCACGGAGCCACGGGACACTACTTAGCGACATGCCCGACCGCTCCACCACGACACTCCCACCGAAATGTGCTGCCAGCCAAGCGAAGAGCCGCTTGTAGTGCATACGAGCAGTTTGTTGCGGCCACGTCGGAACCTCCGCGGCAAGGGCGTCGAAAACGCCGTCGGGGTCCGGCGACAGATGGGGCAGCGTCATCATCGAGATCGCGGGAATCCCGGTCGTGTTCGCCTCGAACCGGGTTCCCGCCAAGCGCGGATAGATGAACTCCGGCATTGCGGCGCCGCCCCGGACCATGGCGTCGAAGATCGAGTGCGGCTCGGCAAGGACGCGCCAAAACTCCTCGCCTGATACGGGTCGGCCGACCGTAAGCGAGGTTCGCACCGAAAGGTAGAACTCGTTGAGGCTGAGCACATCCCGGTGACCATTGAGTACTCGCGACAGGGCGCTCGATCCACTTCGTCCTGCCGTGACGATGAAGGTCAACCCTCTTATCGGACTGACTGTGTGGCCGGTGCGCACAGCAGCGTCGAATCGCGGCCCGACACGCGGCACGGGTTGAACCGGCAGCGCCGACCGGCTAGAACGCCGCTCGGTCCGCTCGCCGGCGAACTGTCGTTTGTACTGCCCTACACCGCCGACCAGATAATTCAAGTCGACAACAGTCTGACTGCTGGGCTTACCAAGCAATGCCCGCGCGCCGGTTGTGTCGTAAGTCCGGTTGTGGTTCAGGTAGGGAAAGAAACCCTTGGCCCATCGCAGGCGCCTTTCCAGCATGTTCAGGTCCTCGATCGGGCCGTCCACCAGCGTAAAGCGAACCGGCGACACTGCGTTGATCAGGTCCATCATCGTTTGCACCGGGATGTCGTGATGGTGAACGACGTGATAGCTACTCAGGCCATCCGGGGCAAGCTGCAGAAGGCGAACCATGGCCTCGGCGGCTTCGCCGACCGGCATGAAGTTCAAGTGCCCGTTCGGATCACCTCTGAGTCGCACCCCCAGGGTGGCGTCAATAGGCCGTCGGGATAGGGAGAGCAGGCGCATCGCCGCCTCGGCCGACTTTGAAAAAGAAGAAAGTGGATGCAGCGGAAAGTCGGGGTGTGGCGGCCGGTCGCTGACCAAGATACTGGGCCGAAGTATCACCACCCGGCGTCCGGTGCGATGTGCCCAGTCCCGTACCAGCGTCTCGGCCTCGAATTTGGACCTCTCGTAAGTGTTCTCGAAGCCGGCGTCGTCTGCAAATTCTGTCTCGTAGACGATGCCGGTCCGGCGGCGGCCGGCGACGAACGCGGTCGACACATGAAACAGATCGGGTGCCCTCGAGCCGGCTTCGACGAGTTCCAGAATCCGCGCGGTGCCGTCAACGTTGGTGCGGCGGAGGCGCGCAATATCGCCGTCCAGCTCGACGCTACCGGCGCAATGCAAGATTGCGTCGACACTGTCGGCAAGCGCCTGGAACTTCTGAACCGACAGTCCAAGGTTGGGTTCGCTGAAGTCGACCGGCACCACGGCTAACCGTTCGCGCAGGTGCCTATCGGTCCAGACCTGCCCGTCGGTGGCGGCGACTGCGAGCGCCTTCTGTATGCGAGGGATCGGGTCGGACTGCGGCCGGGTCAGCAACGTGAACGTTCCAGGCTCCCGCAAGAGTTCGCGCAGGATGTGAATCCCAAGAAATCCGGTCCCACCGGTGATGGCCCAATGCATACAAACTGCTCCATCCCAGCGGCCCCCGTCGAACGGACTATACGCTGAACGCGAATGCCGGCGGGCGGTTTCGAACCGCGGTGCCGACACAGGCGAGTTCAGGGTTGTCCCCCGAGATGGCGGCATCGACGATGGCGAAAATTGCGCTTATGGCCCACTACGCACGGTCACTGATCGCGGAACTACGCCTACTTGACGAGGGCTGAAATCAGCCTCCTGCCGAGCTTCGATTTGGTGCGGCTGCGCCACCGGTACCAGGCCGCCGACTGCGGCACGTGCCACGCCGATGTCACCCGGCTGATCGTCAAGCTTCAGCAGGTTCTCCGCGGTGCGGTGCGCAAACCGCTCCTTGTCCTCGGGCGAAAGGTCGCACCGTTCAAGGAATTCCATCGCGGCGAAGTTGTCTTGGAAGGGATAGTCGACGGAAAACATCAGGTTGTCGAGGCCCAACATTGCTCGGGCACAGTCGAACACCGGCACGTCGAAAACTCCACTGCTGGTGATGAACACGTTATTGCGCAAGTAATAGCCGACATTGTTGCGCATCAGCGAATGCTCGGACCCGGCTGACGATAGCCAACCGGCCATCGTCAGTCCGGCATTGAGCCGGGTGAAGCAGAACGGCAGCAGCTCGCCCATGTGTCCGACGATGATCGTCAGATCCGGATGGCGGTCGAACACCCCGGCACAGATCAACCGCAACAGATGCGTGCCGGTTTCCACCGGCCAGCCCCAAGTGGGCACCAGCGCCGAGTCGAACGGCGCGTAGTAGGTGTCGGAAACCACCGGCGGCGGATCGGTCGGATGAATGTAGATCGGAACACCCAAAGATTCGGCCCGCCCGAGCAGTACGTCGAATGACGGATCATCAAGGTAGCGGCCGTTGGTATGCCCGTTGATCAACGCGCCTTTGAAGCCGAGTTGGTGAACCGTTCGCTCCAGCTCATCTGCGGCGTGCGCGGGCGACTGGGTGGGCAGCATGGCAAAGCCCGCGAATCGGGATGGTTGGGCGGCAACGACTTCGGCCAGCCAGTCGTTGACCTCGCGGCTGACCGCGACCGCGAGCTCGGCTTGGTCGTCGGCAAGCACCTGCACTCCCGGCTGGACATGTGAGAGCACCTGCACATCGATCCCGGCCGCGTCCATCTGGCGAATACGCTCGGGTCCTACGTCGCTGAGCCGGGCGCGTACCGGCTGATACTTCTGCTGCAGGGCCGCGGGAAACAGGTCCCACACCCGCGGGTGCAGGAACGCTTCTTCCAGAGCGACCGTTCGGATGGCCGAAACTGTACTCACTGCAGTGACATTGGCTTAGTTGCGGTGACGGCGTGGGTCCGGATGAACGGCACTCCCCACCAGGCGCGCCAGCCGAGATCTTGCCGCTCCACGCTCACCATGCCGCATTCCTGCAGCCAGGTCGCATACTGCCGGGTGAAACCAAGATCGGCGATCACGACATGACCGCCGGACCGCAGCACGCGCACAGCCCCTTCGATAGCGGATCGCCGCGCGTGATTGTCCGGCAGATTGTGGATCGCGAGGTTGCTGACGACAAGGTCGAAGGAGTCGTCGGGAAACGCAAGATCGGTCATGTCGGCGGTGTGCAACTCGACCCGGTCCGCGACGCCTTCGGCATCGGCGTTCGCCAGAGTGGCCTCCGGGGAGTTGCCAGTCTGGTCGGCCCGCCAGATGTCCACTCCGACAGCACTTCCGTGCGGCACCAGCTTGGCCGCTGTCAGCAAGACCGCGCCACGTCCGCAGCCGAGGTCAAGCACACGTTCGTCGCCGCGCAGGCCGATCCGGGTGAGTAGGCGTGCCCAGACTTCGAACTTTCCTCGCCGGCTGAACCGCCGGATGCTGACGACCACACTAATCAGTAGGACGGCAGCCGCGGCGACGCCCAGACCGAACAGGGTTCGTCCGCCCACCAGCAATTTGCCCGCGAAAACCGCTGTGGCAAGGCATAACAACAGGTAGCCGCCGAAAATGACCGGCGCCGGAATCAGCCGGTAATCGCCGTCCACTCCATACCGACCGCGTGGGCGGGTGAGTTCAGTTGCCAACTCAGTCATTCAGATCACCTCCATAGGTAGCCGTGCGGTGGTCCAGGGCAATTTTCCCCAAAATCGGAATCGACTTCACTGCAGCGCGTTTCACGGCGGCACGGCTCGGTACATCGGTCGGCTCGAAAGCCCGCCGCACCGTGTCGGCGAGCTGATCGGCCTTCTGGTCGAGGGTCAGCCCGAGAGACGGCGGCAAAAACGGCTCCGCCGCAAAGAAACCGAACACGATGGTGGGCAAGGTGTAGTCGAGATCGTTCAGCCGCAAGCCCGGTCGCAGCATGCCCTCCGCGGCGAGCACGCCCAGATAGTCGCGGTTGACCCCGAGCTTGCTTTCCTCGAGGTGATGATGACGTGTCGATGCGAGGAACGTATCGAGAGTGTCGGCGTCGCGGGTGTAGAGCGCACGCAATACGGGACGGTTCATCGCCTCGACGAACAGCCGCCGCAGATAACGGTGCAGCGCAACCTCGGCCGGATCATCACGGACCGCCTGCACAATCGCGTCCGCCATCGCCGCCGCTTCGCGGGCGCTGACCGCGTGAAACACTTCCTCGCGAGACCGCCAGTGCAGGTAGATCGTGCCCTTGCCAACACCCGCACGACGAGCCAGTTCATCGATCGTCACCCGCCGATAACCCCACGACAGCAACAACTCTCGCGCGGTATCGAGAATGCGATCCGCCCTTTCTCGCCGGTCCCCGCGGGAGCGTTCCACCACCACGGCAGTTAGTCTATGACCAGAATTCGATTTTGGTCAATGGTCATTCACACGGCGCATCGCTCACTGCCCACGGCCGAGGATCTGACACAGCACCTGGCCGAGACGATCTTCCGGCGACGTTGGGAGGGCGCCGGTGCGCCAGGCGACGAAGCCGTCGGGACGCACCAGGAGCGCCTCATCGGGCGACAAACCCGTCAATTGCGCCCATCGACCGTCGATGTCACGTATATCGCCGTCGGTGCTGATGATGTACACACGGATCGGGACACGCAGCGTGGCGGATACTGCATCGGCTGCGGTTGCCCAGGCCGCGCCGGCCGATCCGGTGAAAAGCGTGAAGCCGGATCCGACCAGGTCGAGCGTCGAGACGCGGCTGCCCGCGCGCCGCACCCAGGCATGAGGCACCCGGGTACCGGGCTGTGCCCGCAACTCCTCCACCAGTGATACAGCATCGGAATTCGCCGGAGCGGGCTGATCCGAAACGACTGCAGCCGAGCGGTATTGGTAGCCGATCAGCAAGGAGAACATCGACGCCTCCTCATCGAGCGGCAACCCCGGACCCTGGTCGTCCAAGTCGATCAAGGCCACCGTCGGCCCGGTCAGCGACTGGCGAGCGGCAAACTGCCCGACCGGGTGCCGCTCGGCGTGGTAGCTGGCCAGCAGGGCCGGATCGGCTGTTCCACCCAGAACTGCGGCCAGCTTCCAGGCCAGGTTGTGCGCGCTCTGGATGGCGGTGTTGGCTCCCCCGGCCTTGAATGGCGGCATGGTGTGCCCGCTGTCGCCGACGAGAAAGATTCGCCCGCATTGGAATTGGTCGGCCACCTGCTCGTAGGGCTGCCATGCCGCAGCGTCGACGATCTCGATTTCGATGGGCTCGCCGACGGCTTTGGTCAGCACTTCGCTGCAGTACTGCGGAGTGAATTGCGCGGCGGTCTCCCCTTTGTCAGGGAAGTAGGTGGTGATGAACATGCCGAGGTCGTCCTTGGCCACCAGGAATATGCCGTCCACGTCTGAATTCTTGACCTGAACGCCATCGCCTTCGCTCAGATGCGTGACGAACTTCCGCCAGGGCGCACGGAAATAGATGAAGACGACGAAGATCGGCAACGCCCCGTATCCCGACGTTGTGACGCCGAGGGATTCCCTGATCTTGCTGTGCACACCGTCGGCGGCGATCAGAAAATCTGCCCGGACCGTCTGGTCCGCACCGGAATCCAGATCACGCAGCACCGCTGTGACCCCGGTGGCGTCCTGTTCGAACGAACGCAACTCCATCCCGTAGCGCACTTCGCTGCCACGCCGCCGGGTTTCGGCGAGGAGCATCGGCTCGAGGCTGCTCTGCGGGCAGTACTGCACGGCGGGCTCGGGGCTCAGTTGATCCAGGCCTGCGAAAATTGCGTCGATGTCGATCGCCAGCTTTTCTTCCGCACTGTTCAGTGTCGGCTTGACCACCATGTCGGAAACTCGGTCGGCGACGGCATGAACCTGGTCGGCCAATCCCAGCTCGCGCAGGATCTCCAGGCTGCGGAAACTCAGGTTGCGCGCTTTGGGATAGATGAAGATCTCGTCGCGTTTCTCGACTAGCAGCGAACGGACGCCGTGCTTGGCCAGCAGCGCCGACGTGGTCAGGCCGGCGGCGCCGGCGCCGACGATCAACACCGGGACATGCGTGACACTCATATCGAACCCTCTATTAGATGGAACTGACTAGTTCCGCTTAAGCCCAATGTGTCACCTCGGAACGTACCGCGCAACCCCTAACGGAGCGGCGCGCCGGTGAGCGGCAAAATCACGTCTTCGAGCACCCGTCGGACATAAACCCGGTCGATCGGCCGCCCGGTCATCACCCGCAACACGTTGAGACCCAAGGCGACGTCGGGGATCAGACTCAGATCCCGGCCGGCGGGTATCTCGCCGCGGTTCACCGCGTGGTCAAGCACCGCCCGGACCACCTGCCGCGGAATGGCCAGCACAAGGTCGTCCAAGGCAGCCGCCAGGACGGGATTGTGCATCGCCGCCGTCGCCACTCCGACAATGACGTGAATCATGCTCAGCTCAGCGTCATTCAGGTCAGGCACGGCCGCAACCAGAGCGTCGATATCGCCACGAAGGCTGCCGGTGTTCGGCGGCTCGACGGGGCCGTGTCGCCGTCTCCAGTGGGCGATCGCATCGGCCACCACGACAGCCTTCGACGGCCAGCGACGATATATCGCCGCCTTACCCACCCCCGCGCGAGACGCGATGTCGTCCATGCTCAACCGGTCGTAACCCTGGTCGGCCACTCCGGCCAGGGCCGCGTCGAGGATGGCAGCGTCCAGCGATCGGTCAAGACGTCGCTTGCTTCCCGCCGGGCGCCTCGTCGGCGTCGACTGGCCGCTCTCCAGCTCCATACTCTGGCCTCTCAGCCGATACTGATCAGTTCCGTTAGATGCTAGCGCATCCGCGTCAGCCGAACTGCGACAGAAACTCCTCGGCAATGCCGGTGACTCTTTCGCGATCGCTGGCCACCAAGCCGATTCGGGTACGCCGGTCCACGATGTCGTCGACGGTCAGCGCACCCTCGTGGGTGATCGCGTACTCGAATTCCGCACGCGTCACGTCGATCCCGTCGGCCACCGGGTCGGCGGGACGCTCACACGTTGCGGCGGCGATCACGTTGGCCGCCTCCGCCCCGAAGCGCAAGACCAGCGACTCCGGCAGCCCGGCCATCGGCGCCGTCGTCGAGCCGGGATTGGCCGAAGCGCCGACCAGCGGCAGATTTCGGGTCTGGCACGTGCCGGCGCCGAGTTCCCGCAACTGGATCGCGCGGTCCAGCACGTCCTCGGCCATGTGCCGGTACTCGGTCAGCTTGCCGCCGATCACACTGATCACCCCGGACGGCGATTCGACGACGGCATGGTCGCGGGATACGTCCGCCGTCCGGCCGGCTCCGGTGTCGATCAATGGCCGCAGCCCCGCGTAAGACCCGATCACGTCGGCGCGGTCCAGCCTGATGCCCAGCGCGGTGTTCGCCACGTCCAGCAGGAACCCAATCTCCCCCGGCGTCGGTTGCGGCACATCGGGAATCGGTCCGGGGGCCTCCTCATCGGTCAACCCCAAGTAGATCCGCCCCAGTTGTTCGGGCATCGCGAAAACGAAGCGATTGAGTTCGCCGGGGATCGGAATCGTCAGTGCCGCGGTCGGATTGCCGAGCGTCTTGGCATCGAAGACGAGATGGGTGCCGCGACTTGGCCGTAGCTTCAATGACGGATCGATCTCCCCCGCCCACACTCCGGTGGCGTTGATGACCGCGCGCGCCGAGATGTCGAATGATTCACCGCTGCGCTGATCGGTCAGTCGCAGCGAGTTCCCGGTGGCCTCGGATGCCGCGGTGTAGGTCAGGATCCGGGCTCCCCGCTGCGCCGCGGTTCGGGCCACGGCGGCGACCAGCCGGGCGTCGTCGATCAGTTGCCCGTCATAGGCCAATAGACCACCGTCGAGGCCTTCGCGCCGAACGGCCGGCGCCATGTCGAGGGCGCGCCGCGCCGAAATACGTTGTGAACCGGGCAAAACGGATCCGGGTGTACCCGCCGTCTTGCGCAGCACGTCGCCGGCGAGAAACCCGACCCGCACCAATGCCCGCTCCATCCTGCCCATCGACGGCAGCAGCGGGACCAGCTGCGGCATGGCCCGCACAAGATGAGGGGCGTTGCGCGTCATCAGAATTCCGCGTTCGACGGCACTGCGCCGGGCGATTCCCACATTGCCGGTCGCCAGATAGCGCAGCCCGCCGTGCACCAGCTTGGAGCTCCATCGACTGGTACCGAAGGCAAGATCCTGCTTTTCCACCAATGCCACCCGCAGGCCCCGCGAGGCCGCGTCCAGCGCGATGCCGACGCCGGTGATGCCGCCGCCGATCACCACGACATCGGTGGGCGCGCCGTCGGCCAACGCGTTCAGGTCGGCGGTGCGGCGCGCGGCGTTCAGGGCGGTCGACATCAGGCGAGGTATCCGTTCAGCGAGTGGGCGAGTTCTTCTGCCAGCGCGTCGGCGTCGAGGATCGGCCGGACGATCTGGGCCGACTGAATGGTCGACTGGGTGATGAGCAGCACCATCGCGGCCAGTTGGCGCGGGTCGCCGGCGCGCACGCTGCCGTCGTACTGCGCCGCGCGCAGGTCCGAGGCGAGCGCGTCGATCAGCATCTGCTGGCTGCTGCCAAGCCGCTGAGCGATGTAGACCAGCGCCAATTCCGAGCGCAATACCGCCATCACCAGGTCGTCGTCCCGCAGCCGCTCGGCCACCGCGACCACGCGATCGACGATCGCCGCACGACCGCTGCCGCGAACCGGCACCTCGGCCAACGCTTCGGTGATGTGGCTGGTCAGCAGGGCCGCCAGCACCGAGCGGGTGTCCGGCCAGCGGCGATACACCGTCGGACGGCTCACCCCGGCGCGCCGTGCGATCTCGGCCAGCGTCACGCGCTCCACCCCGAAATCGACGACGCAGCTCGCCGCGGCAGCGAGTATCCGGTCCTGCACCGGAGCATTACTGATTGACAGCATGTGTAATACTGTAACGCATGTCTGCCAACTTGCTACCCCCGATGAAGTGGAATGCCTGGGGCGATCCCGACGAAGCCAAACCGCTCTCGGAGGGAATACGCTCGCTGCTGAGCCAGGCCCTGGGCGTGACCGGGTCTCCCGAGACCGAACTCGAAGCCGATCAGGTGCAGCTGCGCCCGTCGGCGCTGACGACAGCCCACCGCGAGGCGCTGGCCGCCATCGTCGGGCCGGACCACTGTCGCGTCGACGATCACGATCGACTGTTGCGGGCCGGCGGCAAGTCAACCCTGGACCTGTTGCGGCGCAAGGACTCCGGTATGCAGGATGCCCCCGACGCGGTGCTGCTGCCCGGCACCGACGACGAGGTCGCCGCAATCCTGCGGTACTGCTCGCAGCACGGCATCGCGGTCGTCCCGTTCGGTGGCGGCACCAGCGTGGTCGGCGGGCTCGATCCGATCCGCGGCGACTTCGCCGCGGCCGTCTCGCTGGATCTGCGGCGCTTCGACCAACTGCTGGCGTTCGACGAGGTGTCCGGCGAGGCCGAGTTCGGCGCAGGTGTCACCGGGCCACAAGCCGAGGAGCTGCTTGGCGCGCATGGGTTTTCGCTCGGGCATTTTCCGCAGAGCTTCGAATTCGCCAGCCTCGGCGGCTATGCCGCCACCCGCTCGTCAGGCCAGGATTCGGCGGGCTACGGCCGGTTCGACGACATGATTCGCGGGCTGCGCGCGATCACGCCCGCCGGCGTGCTGGACCTGGGCCGGGCACCGCAGTCGGCGGCCGGACCGGATCTGCGCCAACTGGTCATCGGTTCGGAGGGCGTGTTCGGGGTCATCACCCGGGTGCGGGTGCGGGTCCACCGCGCACCCCACGCCACCCGCTACGAGGCATGGTCGTTCCCCGACTTCGCCACCGGCGCTGCGGCATTGCGTGCGGTCACCCAAGCCGCCGCGGGCCCCACCGTGATCCGGCTGTCCGACGAGGCCGAGACCGGTGTCAACCTGGCCACCACCGAGTCGATCGGTGACAACCAGATCACCGGGGGCTGCCTGGCGATCACGGTGTTCGAAGGCACCGAGGCGCATGCCGAGAGCAGACACGCCGAGACCCGGGCGCTGATGGCGGCCCAGGGCGGCACGTCGCTGGGCGAGGCTCCGGCGAGAGCCTGGGAGCGCGGCCGGTTCGGCGCGCCCTACCTGCGCGACGCGTTGCTGGCCAACGGCGCGCTCTGCGAGACCCTCGAGACGGCCACCGATTGGTCGAACGTCCCCAGGTTGAAGGCCGCCGTCACCGATGCGCTGACGGGCGCGCTGGCCGAATCCGGCACGCCGGCGCTGGTGCTGTGCCACATTTCGCATGTGTACGCCACCGGTGCCTCGCTGTACTTCACGGTTGTCGCCGGGCAGCGCGGCAACCCGATCGAGCAATGGCGTAGCGCCAAAACCGCCGCGTGCGATGCGATTGTCTCGACCGGTGCCACGATCACCCATCACCACGCCGTCGGCGCCGACCACCGGCCCTGGATGCGCGACGAGGTGGGCGACTTGGGCGTGCAGGTGTTGCGAGCGGTCAAGGCGACACTTGACCCCGCGGGAATTCTCAACCCCGGCAAGCTGATCCCGTGACCACCCGCCAGATTGGCCGGGTGACGGTCCTGACCAATCCGGCGTCGGGACACGGGAACGCGCCGCACGCCACCGAGAAGGCGATCGCACGGCTGCAACAGCGCGGCATCGATGTCGTGGCCATCGTCGGCAGCGACGCCGAACACGCACGCCGACTGCTGCACACCGCCGTCGACGACGGCACCGACGCGCTGGTCGTGGTCGGCGGCGACGGCGTGATCACCGATGCACTGCAAGCATTGGCCGGCACCGACATTCCGCTGGGCATCGTCCCGGCCGGCACCGGCAACGATCACGCCCGCGAATTCGGTTTGCCGACAAAAGATCCCGTCGCCGCCGCCGACGTCGTAGCCGATGGCTGGACCGAAACCATCGACCTGGGCCGGATTCGCGACAGCCAGGGTGCGACCAAGTGGTTCGGCACCGTCGCGGCGGCCGGCTTCGATTCGCTGGTCACCGATCGGGCCAATCGCATGCGGTGGCCGCGTGGCCGGATGCGCTACAACCTCGCCATGCTCGCCGAACTCTCCCAGCTACGACTGCTGCCGTTCCGGCTGGTGCTGGACGGGCGGGAGGAGATCGTCACCGACCTGACGCTGGCGGCCTTCGGCAACACCCGCAGCTACGGCGGCGGAATGCTGGTCTGCCCCAACGCCGACCCCACCGACGGCCAACTCGACATCACCATGGTGCACTCGGCGTCGCGGACCCGGCTGATCCGCCTCTTCCCCACCGTCTACAAAGGCACGCACGTCAAGCTCGACGAGGTGACGACGGCGCGGGCGACGACAGTCGAGGTGGAATCCGAGGGCATCAACGTGTACGCCGACGGCGACTACGCGTGCGCGCTGCCCGCCCAGATCTCCGTGGTGCCGGGTGCGCTGCGGCTACTGCGACGGCCTAGCCGACCCCACGGTTGAGCCAGGACACCTCGGCGCCGTCGCCGCCATCGCGATAGGCCTCGAGCGCTTCATCCCAGGCCGAGCCGAGTGCCGAATCCAGCTCGGCGGCGAGCGCATCGGCACCCGCGGACATCATCGACCGCAACCGCATCTCGCCGATCATCACGTCACCGTTGGCGCTCATCGCACCGCTCCACAGCCCGAGCTGCGGCGTGTGGCAGAACCGCTGTCCGTCGACGCCGGCGCTGGGGTCCTCGGTGACCTCGAAACGGAGCACCGTCCACGAACGCAAGGCGTTTGCCAGCCGGGCACCGGTACCCACCGGACCGACCCAATTGGTGACGGCACGCAACTGCCCGGGCATCGCCGGTTGCGGGGTCCACTTCAGGTTGGCCTTGGACGCAAGAGTCGACGACAACGCCCACTCGACATGGGGACATACCGCGGCGGGCGAGGCATGGACGTAGACCACACCTGTCGTCACGTCGGCGAATTGGTTCGACGCACGCATCTGCTGCTCCTTCGGCTCCACGAGGGACGTCTTCCCCAACGACCTGGTGAATCCGACGAGCAGTGATAACGATTTATGTGCCTTGCGTGTCTATTGTGCCCTGTGAGGCCTATGTTGCGCTAGTCCGAGTTATACGCAGCCAGCACGCTGTCCGAGACAGCCGGCCACAGCGGCAGCGCCCAATCGCCGAAATCCCGGTCGGTAAGCACCACCAGCGCCAGCTTCGCGCGCGGATCTGCCCAGATCAGAGTGCCTGACTGGCCGAAGTGGCCGTAGCTGCCGGGCGAGTTGTGCGCACCGGTCCAGTGCGGCGATTTCGAGTCCTTGATCTCAAAACCCAGCCCCCAATCGTTGGGCCGCTGGACCCCGTAGCCGGGCAACACGCCGTCGAGGCCGGGAAATTGCACGGTCGTCGCCTCGGCGTGCATCTCGGCCGACACCGTCGTCGGGCAGAGCAGGTCAACAGCGAAGGCCGCCAGATCGGCGACCGTAGACGTCCCGCCGTAACCGGCAGTTTGCGCGCCGCCGTCCAAGCGGGTGGCGGTCATACCCAGCGGTTCCAGCACCGCCTCGCTGAAGTAGCGACCGAATTCGATGCCGGACGCCTGCTGCACGGTCTCGGCCAGCACCGCGAAGCCGTAATTGGAGTAGATCCGGCGTGTGCCGGGTCTGGCGAGGGTTTGCTCGGTGAGCATCGCCAGGCCCGAAGCATGGGCCAGCAGATGCCGGACGGTCGATCCGGGCGGGCCGGCCGCGGTATCCAGGTCCACCGCGCCTTCTTCGATGGCGATCTGCACGGCGCGTGCCACCAACGGCTTGGTCACCGACGCCAACGCGAACTGCCGTTCGGTGTCGCCGTGGCTGGCCACCACTCCGGAGGGTCCGACCACCGCCGCGGCCACGGTCGGCACCGGCCAGTCGTCGAGTGCTTGGAGTCCAGGGAGTCCGGCCATGGCGCAGCAGCCTACCGACCAAGCGCTAGGTTGAACCCCATGAGTCAGACAGTGCGCGGTGTGATTTCACGGAAAATGGGCGAGCCCGTCGAGCTGGTCGACATCGTCATTCCCGATCCCGGCCCGGGCGAGGTCGTCGTCGACATCACCGCGTGCGGGGTCTGCCACACCGATCTGACCTACCGCGAGGGCGGCATCAACGACGAGTACCCGTTCCTGCTCGGTCATGAGGCCGCGGGCACTGTCGAATCCGTCGGCCCAGGCGTAACCGCCGTCGAGCCGGGCGATTTCGTCATCCTGAACTGGCGCGCGGTGTGCGGGCAGTGCCGGGCCTGCAAACGCGGGCGGCCGCAGCTGTGCTTCGACACGTTCAATGCCGAGCAGAAGATGACGCTCACCGACGGCACCGAGCTGACACCGGCGCTCGGGATCGGCGCGTTCGCCGACAAGACGCTGGTGGCTGCCGGCCAGGCCACCTTGGTCAATCCCGCCGCCGACCCGGCCGTGGCAGGTCTGCTGGGCTGCGGGGTGATGGCCGGCATCGGCGCGGCGATCAACACCGGCGCGGTCACCCGCGACGACACCGTCGCCGTCATCGGCTGCGGCGGCGTCGGCGATGCGGCGATCGCCGGGGCGGCGCTGGTCGGCGCCAAACGGATCATCGCGATCGACACCGACAACACCAAACTGGACTGGGCCCGCAAATTCGGCGCCACCCACACCATCAACGCCCGCGAGCTGGATGTCGTCAAAACCGTTCAGGACCTCACCGACGGCTTCGGCGCCAACGTGGTCATCGACGCCGTGGGGCGACCGGAAACCTGGAAGCAGGCCTTCTACGCTCGCGACCTCGCCGGAACCGTTGTGCTGGTGGGTGTTCCGACACCGGACATGCGGCTCGACATGCCGCTGGTCGACTTCTTCTCGCATGGCGGTGCGCTGAAATCGTCCTGGTACGGCGACTGCCTGCCCGAACGCGACTTCCCTACGCTGATCGAGCTCTACCTGCAGGGCCGGTTGCCGCTGGAGAAGTTCGTGTCCGAACGCATCGGCCTTGAAGACGTCGAGGAGGCGTTCCACAAGATGCACGACGGCAAGGTGCTGCGTTCGGTGGTGATGCTGTGATGGGCAACATCGAGCGCATCGTCACCCACGGCACCTTCGAACTCGACGGCGGCAGTTGGGAAGTCGACAACAACATCTGGCTGGTCGGCGACGATTCCGACGTCGTGGTCTTTGACGCCGCGCACACCGCGGCACCGATCGTGGCGGCCGTCAACGGGCGCAACGTGGTGGCAGTGGTGTGCACCCACGGCCACAACGACCACGTGACCGTTGCTCCCGAACTCGGTGAAGCACTCGACGCGCCGGTCCTGCTGCATCCTGCCGACGACGTGCTGTGGCGGATGACGCACCCGGACAAGAACTTTCGTGCGATATCCGACGATGAGACGATCCGTGTGGCCGGCACCGAGCTGCGGGCGTTGCACACCCCAGGCCACTCCCCCGGATCGGTGTGCTGGCACGCCCCGGAACTGGGCGCCGTCTTCAGCGGCGACACCCTGTTCTCCGGTGGACCCGGCGCCACCGGGCGATCCTTCTCGGACTTCCCCACGATCCTGCAATCGATCTCGGGCCGGCTCGGCACCCTGCCCGCCGACACCGTCGTCTACACCGGCCATGGCGACACCACCAGCATCGGCGACGAGATCGTGCACTACGACGAATGGGTGGCCCGCGGCCACTAGTCGCCGTCGAGGATCCTGCGCTTTTCAGCCTCGAACTCGGCGTCGGTCAATGCACCGGAGTCATGCAGCGCCGCAATAGTTTTGAGTCTTTCCAATCGAACACCCTCGGCACTGGGCTCATGCACGACGGGGTTCATCGTCGGCGTCGCGACCGGCGGTAGCGGGGCAACGGGGAACCCGTAGCCAAACGTTCCGGTACCCACGGCCGGCGCCGCGTTGCGGCGAACACGACCCAACCACCTCGAGGCCACGATCAACCCGACAAGGCCGACGACGAACAAGCCGACGAACACCCATACCAGGGGTCCAATCGGACTGCCGTGGCCGAAGGCCAGTCGTGGGTCGATGTAACCGTTGACCTTGCCGTCGGCGGTGATGTTGTAGGTGCCTTCGGACGGTATCTGGGCTACCCAGACCCGCACGTGCGCGTCGTTGTTGACCGTCGTTGTGCTGCCGAAGTTCTCGGTCACCGCCGGCTGCGCTACACCGCTTGGCGGATCGATCGTGACGCCCAACGGCGGGACGGGCAGGCCGCCGCCGTTCGGGCCGCCGATTATGACGGTGTGCAGGCTGATCGTCACCTCGCCGGCGGGCAGGTGCAGACTTGCCGAACCAGGAACGGGCACTTCCCCGTACGCGTCATAGTCGTCGAGGAAGAACGCATTGAGCACCAAGGTGACGATGAAGCCCGGGACCGCGATGACCATCATCAAGATGGCGATTGTTCGCGTTAGCTTTGCCGGCGTTTCGCTGCTCATCCGTGAAGTGTGTCACCGCCGCCCCCGGGCGCACATTAGGATCGGGCAGCAAAGAGGAGTGAAATTCATGGCCCCCGATCTAGTCGCGAATGTGCCCGATCTGACGGGAAAGCTGGCCGTCGTCACCGGATCCAACAGTGGGCTGGGGTTCGGACTGGCGCGCCGACTGTCGGCGGCGGGCGCCGACGTCGTGATGGCGATCCGTAATCGCGCCAAAGGCGAGGCCGCGATCAATGAGATCCGCGAACGAGTTCCCGACGCCCGCCTGACCATCAAACCGCTCGACCTCTCGTCGCTGGCCAGCGTCGCCGCCCTCGGTGAGCAACTCAACGCCGAGGGCCGGCCGATCGATATTCTGATCAACAATGCCGGCGTGATGACGCCGCCGAAA
The DNA here is from genome assembly GCA_963815995.1 of uncultured Actinomycetota bacterium. GTDB lineage: Bacteria > Actinomycetota > Actinomycetes > Mycobacteriales > Mycobacteriaceae > Mycobacterium. The sequence continues at coordinate 997,999 of CAWFIR010000010.1, read as the reverse complement.
CGCGACACCACCGCCGACGGATTCGAATTGCAGTTCGGCAGCAATCATCTCGGCCACTTTGCACTCACCGCGCATCTGTTGCCGTTGCTGCGGGCCGCCCACAGTGCGCGGGTCGTCTCGCTCAGCAGCCTCGCGGCCCGCCAAAGCGGCCGCATCCACTTCGACGATCTGCAATTCGAGAAGTCCTACTCGGCGATGCAGGCCTACGGGCAATCGAAGCTGGCGGTGCTGATGTTCGCCCGCGAGCTCGATCGCCGCAGCCGCGAAGCCGGCTGGGGCATCGTGTCCACCGCCGCGCACCCCGGTTTGACCAAAACCAACCTGCAGATCAGCGGACCGTCGCACGGACGCACGAAACCGTCGTTGATGGAACGGCTCTACACGACGTCGTGGCGGCTGGCGCCGTTTCTGTGGCAGGAGATCGACGAGGGAATTCTTCCCGCCCTCTTATGCGGCAACCTCCCCGCAGGCCGAAGGCGGGGGCTACTACGGGCCACGCGGCATCTACGAGGCGGCCGGCGGCGGTGTGACCGCCGCCAAGGTGCCTGCGCGCGCCCGAGACGATGCTGCCAGCCGGCGACTGTGGGACATCTCCGAGCAGCTCACTTCGACCAGCTATCCCGGGCCGAACTGACTCCAACGGCCGCCGCGTCGTTTGGACACTTGGGCAACGGGTAGCCCTCGCACAGCGCCAAGAACAGGGCGCAACGAGGACGGAGACCTATGAGTGCGGACGAAAAGGACCAAAAAGAGACGCCTGAACTGAGCGAAGAGGGCAAAGCAGAGGTCCAGCGGATGCAAGACGCCTACGACGACGACCGACCGACGGTGGCCCTGCCCGGTACCGACAACACGATTACCGGCGTTGCGATCAACGAGTGGCTGGACGACGACGGCAATCCGAAGTTCGGCAAAGACGAGCAGCAGAAAGACGCGGGCTAGCGCCCTCCGGGTCCGAACGGGAACCGCGGACGGTCCGGCCGCTGGGAACTTTGCGTGGTGGTGGTCGGCGGCTGAGTAGTGGTGGTCGTGGTCGACGGGGCTTGGGTTGTCGTTGTCGTCGTTGGGGTTTCGCTGGTCGTCGACGGAGCCGTGCTGGTATCCGGCGCGGTTGACGACGGCGGGTTGCTGGTCGGAGTTTGGGTGTCGCTGACGCCCGATGACGTCGGCGCGGACGTCGCCGGCGCGGGTGCCGTGCTCACGTTTGGCGTCGGCGTGCTGCCGGAATTGTGCCGAACGGCCAGCAGCACTCCCGCCCCGATGGCGAGCACCGCCAGCGCGGTGCCGATCGCCACCACCAGGGGCCGGCGGTACCAGGCCTCACCGCTCGCCGCGGTGACGGCCGGTCGGGCCCGAGGTCTCGGTGCGGTTGCGCACGTAGCGGTTCAACTGCGCCGCCTCCCGGCTCGTCGTCGTATTCACCAGGACGAATCGGCATGATTCCGGAATCGTCGTCCGCCTCCGACCAGGCCAGCGCCGGGGCGGGGGCGGACTCCAGCGGGATGTCGGCAACCGTCATCGCATCGAGCGCCGACCCCGCCGCGGTCGGCGCCAGCGCCGTCTCGGTGTCCCCCGGTCCGCGGGCAGCCCGCAGCGCCGCGCCCACCGCGGCCGTCAGGTGCGGCCGCGGTGCGGTGACTACGAGTGCACCCGACTGCTCCGACAATGTTCTGGTGACCAAGGGGATACTGGCGCCCCCGCCCACCGACGCGATCGCCGCCAAGTCAGTCGGGCGAATTCCATTGCGCTCCAGCACTTCATGCAAGAAGTCGACGAAGCCGTGCAACGGCTGACGGATCGCATCCTCGAGCTCGGCGCGGGACAGCCGGATCTCGCCACGATAACCGCGCACGTCGACGGTCAACTCGGTCTCGATCGTCGAGGAGAGCCGTTCTTTGGCGGATCGGCAAGCGGTCCGCAGCTGCTGCAGCGAGCCGATCGCCGACGTTGCCGACGCGTCGAACGCACCCGCCGACGACAGATCGTCGACGACGTGCGTGAGCACGGCCTGATCGATCCGGTCGCCGGAGAAGTCTTCGGTTCGCACGGCCGGGACGATGGCCTGATATCCGTTTGCGGCGTCGACCAGGCTGATAGTGGTTCCAGACCCGCCGAAGTCGCATACAGCAATGGTTCCGCTGCTCGGCAGGCCCGGGTTCAGCCGCAGGGCGAAAAGTGCTGCCGTGGAATCGGGCAGCAGAGCCAAGCGGCCGCGCGACCATTCCGACACCCGGCTCAGGGCGACCCGCACGGAATCCACCGCGACCGTATCCCAGTGCGCGGGATGGGTGACGGCGACCGCATCCGGCAATGCCCGCCCGTCGGTGGCGGTGTACGCCAAGGCACGCAGCGCATCGGCGACCAAAGTCTCGCTGCGATGCGTGCTGCCGTCGGCGGCCGTGATGCCGGCCGGATCCCCGGCACGGTTGACGAAGTCGCTGATCACCAACCCGGGCTCGTCGAGCTTCGGGTTCTCGCTGGGCACTCCCACTTCGGGTGGGCGCTGGCGATACAGCGTCAGCACCGGCTTGCGGGTCACCGCCCGATCCGCGGTAACCGCCGCCAGGTTGGTGGCACCTATCGACAGGCCTAACGCCGAGTCTTCTCCGTCAGCCATCTCGTCTCATCCCGCGCATCGGCAACCAACTTATCGCCTGTCCCACCCCTGCCCGGCAGCCAGCTTCACCGGCCCCGGCTTCAGCGAATCGTGCCGACCCCCGCGATCAGCGGAAGGTCCAGCGGCGTGACCCAGCCCGGCGGCAGGTCGTTGACGGCCGGGACCGCGTTGAGCGCCCGCAATCCGGTGGCCAGGCAACCGGCAGCGGCGGCGTCGCGTCCTGATCCATCCGTGAACCGGAATGCGGTCTCCTGCGAGATGCTCGGGGTGCCTTCGATGTCGACGCGGTAGACGTCGTCCTTGGTGCCGGCCGGCCAGTCCGGCGCCGCGTCCAGCCCGATGCGGTTGACGTGCTCGAGCTGGATGCGGGTCTGGCCCTGATACACGCCGTTGATGGTGAACCGGACCGCGGCGACGTGTCCGGCCGGGATGATGCCCTTGGCCGTCTTGCGCTCGTCGGGGGTCACCCATTTGTCCCACGTGGTGGTGATCTCGTCGAGCATGATGCCGGCGGCGTGAGCGATCATCGGGACGGTGGCGCCCCAGGCGAAGATCAGCACGTCCCGGTTCTCCAGCATGGGCCGGAACTCGGGCTCGCGGCCGATGCCCATCTCGACTTCGTAGTCACCCTCGTAGTTGGTGTAGTCCAGCAGCTCCGATGCCCTCACCGTGCGCACCTCTGAACACAGGCCCATCAGCGTCATCGGGAACAGGTCGTTGGCGAAGCCGGGGTCGATGCCGGTGGTGAAGCACGACGACTCGCCCAGCTCGCACGCCTCGGTGATCGGCTGAATCCAGTTCGGCGGGTTGAGGTGCATCGTCGGCCACACCCACGGCGTCATCGAGGTCGAGCACACGTCGATGCCCGCACGCAGGAAGCGCGTCATCAACGCGATATTGGCGTCGGCGTGCGCAGCGGTCGGGCCGTAGTGCACCAGGGCGTCGGGCTGCAGCGCGATCAGCGCGTCGATGTCATCGGTGGCGGCGACGCCGATCGGCCCGGACAGCCCGCAGATTTCGCCGACGTCGCGGCCGACCTTCTGCGGGTTGCTCACCCCGACGCCGACCAGTTCGAATTCCGGATGTTTGACGATCTCGGGGATCACCATCCTGCCGACGAAGCCGGTACCCCACACCACAACCCGTTTGGCCATGCGCCACCTTCCGATCGACAACCCCGTCTCACCCTAGGCGGCCGCGGTCGGCCTTCGATCGAAACCGGAAAGTCATTCGCTCGATCAACCGGTCGCGCAACGTCAACGTGTGCAGCAGCACCGCCGAGATGTGCGCCGCGATCGCAGCCATCAGCGCATAGGCAACGACCGAATGAGCTTGGCGCAGAATCCAAAACAGCTGCGCATCGAACGGTGCGATACGCGGGAGCCGAAGCGAGCCGAACACCGCCACCGGTCCCCCGGCCGCCGAGACCATGGCCCAACCCAGCAGCGGCTGGGCCAGCAACAGCGCATACAGCGACAACTCGGACAACCACACCATCTTGCGTTCCAGCGAGCCGACGGTCGACGGCAACGGCGGCGGGCGATGCGTCAGCCGGTTGACCACCCGCACCGACACGACGATCAGGATGGTCACGCCCAGCGTCTTGTGCAGGGCGACCAGCCCCGCGTAGCTGCCGGTCGAGTTGACCATGACAAAGCCGATGAACAGCGCGGCGAACACCAATGCGGCCGTCAGCCAGTGCAATAGCCTGCTCAGCCACGTGAACCGACTCGGCTCAGTCATAGCGTGTTCTCCCCTGTGCGACGCCGGTAGGACGCGGCGTACACCGCAGACCGTGCACTCAGCAGCGGGTCGTCGGACGGCTCGATGCCCGGCGGCAGCACCATCGGATCGAAGTTGATGTCGCGCGCATTGCCTTTCGACTCGGTTGCCACCGAATCGAGCGTGAGCAACCCGGCGTCGACGGTGCGACGGTCGGCAGGCCACGGCAGGGTTGCGTCATGTGTCGGATCCGAAGACGCGCCGACGGTCAGCAGCAAACGCCAGTGCAGTGGGCCGCCCCGCAGCTGCGCGACGAGCGGATCGAACAGCGCGTTGGGCCCCGACGCCGGCGGCAGTGCCCGCTGCAGCGGCGTCAGCGACCATCGCACCGGCGTTCGTACGCCCGCTTCGTTGACGAAGTAGAAGGCGTTCAACCCATGGAACGTGCTGTCGGCGAAGCCGGGCGTCGCCGGATGTTGCTTGAGGATCGTCAAGGCGCGGGCCGATGGCGGGTGGGCGGCCAAGAACCGTGTCATAGCACTCGGGTCAGGCTTTCCGGTAGTCGGGACTAGGGCCGTGGCGGCCAGTCGGTCATAGAAGGCCTGCGGCGAATTATCAGGGAAGACAGGAAGATTGAGCATCGCCGTCCGCCACTGTTGGCTGCCCGGGAATCCGAAAGCCAGGCCGAGCCCGCGGCCGGTCGCGGCCGCGTCAGCGGTATCCGGGTTGCCGCCGGCCGCCGAGAATCGACCGATCACCGGCGTGCGACCTGGCGCGAACACCACCGCGGCCGACAACTCTCGGCCATTGCCGTTGCTGTCGAACCAGCCGGCGACGGATACGCCTTTGGCGTGGTTGGCGCGGTAGCCGTGGTGCCGGCCGAAAGCTTTGTTGAATCCGTCGAGGAAGGCTTTCGGCGTCAGCCGCGCCGGGCCGAGCCAGTTGTTCGCGGTCAGGAACGCAGCCAGATCCACCGCGAGAAAGGCACCCACCGCGGCAGCACCGCGCAGCACGTCACGGCGGCCCGGACGCGCGGTGCCCCAGCGTCCGGGTGGCTCGGATGGCTCAGTGGGCTCGGCCATAGATCAGCTCCTTGTTACGCGCCGGCGGTTTCACTGCGTGCCACGATCATTCTTGGGCATCGGTTCAACTGCGGCACATCTGAACTTGGTAATGAAGGAAAAGCCCCGAAAACGGACCCATGCCACGGGCCGGGGGGACACGATGTATGACCATGACCACGAAGTCGATCTTTGTTGCGGCCCTCACGGTGTTCGCGGCCACGATAGGGCTGGGCGGGGCGGCACACGCGGGCCCGCAGACCCAGGTGACCTATCAGTTGAGTGGTAGCGCCCCGGTCGCCGACTACATCTCGTATGAGGCGGACAACAACGCCCAGCGGCAGCAGGCACACGTGCCGCTGCCGTGGACGACGCAGTTCAGCGTCGTCGGCAACAAGGTGTTCGTCATCAGCGCGCAGAGCCCCGGCTCGATCACGTGCAGGATCCTGATCGACGGCAACGTGGTCAGCCAATCGACCGCGAACGGGGCGCCTGCCCGCACCGTCTGCTCGCACTGAGCACAGCGGACACCGGCGTCAGGCCGGTCTTCGGGACTTCGGCGGCGGGTAGACGACGCGTCCGATGCTCGCCGACAGCCAGCCGATGGCCCACCCGCCGAAGAACACCGCAAAGGTATGGCGGGTGCCGTCGCCGGCCTGGGTCCACACCGCCGTCAGGATGACCGCCCACACCAACGCGCACGCGATGCTGTACCCGACGTACGTACCAGAGTACTTGCGCAGCAAGCGAACTCGTTCGATCAGGCCCGATCGGATCAGTGACATCCGGGCGTGCCGCGGAAGTTCGTCATCACCGTGGGTGTCGTCGAGCATCGCGATCAGCTCCTCACCGTAGCGGCGGCGCCAGGCCGCCGGGTACCACCGCAGGACGCGCCTTGCGTCGCGGGGATTCATTGCGCCCAGCCCGGGTCGGGTAGCTGCAGCGCAATCCCGAGGCGACGAGCCCCCTCGGCCGCGATCGCGCCGAGACTGCGTACCGCCGTGGCCAATTCGGTCCGTCCCGCGGCGGTCAACTGATAGGGGCGCCGGCGCTCGTCGTAGCCCGTCGGTTCGATCAGGCCGTGCTCTTCCAGTGCCGTGATCGCCCCGTACAAGGTTCCCGGACCGAGTGTTACGCCGGCGAACCGCTCGATATCGCGGGCCAGCGCGTACCCGTGCTTGGCGCCGGAGGCGAGGCTGGTCATGATCAGGACCCCCGGATCATTTCGTCTGCCCAGCTTCCGGGCCGGGCGGGAACCGCGTGCCATACCGAAGAGCGTAGTACGTGTGACGTACTACGCCAAGCGTAGTATCCCGATCGGCCGCGACCGGTTTAGGCTCGCGCCTACAGCCCGCTCAACGATGAGGACGGACGACATGGGCATTGCGACCCGGGTGAATGGCACAGCGCCGCCTGACATTGCGCTCGCAGACATCGATCTCGGCGCGTGGGACTTCTGGGCGCTCGACGACGATCACCGCGACGGGGCGTTCGCCACACTTCGGCGCGAGGCGCCGATCTCGTTCTGGGGGGAGCCGGTTCAAGAGGGCTTCGCCAAAGGCGACGGGCATTGGGCACTCACCCGACTCGACGACGTGTTCTACGCCAGCCGTCACCCCGAGATTTTCAGCTCGAGCCCTAACATCACCATCAACGACCAGACCCCGGAAGTCTCCGAATACTTCGGCTCGATGATCGTGCTCGACGACCCGCGGCACCAACGGCTGCGATCCATCGTCAGCAGAGCGTTCACCCCAAAAGTGGTGGCGCGCATCGAGACTTCGGTCCGCGATCGAGCGCGCCGGCTGGTCGCGGATATGGTCGCCGAACATCCCGACGGAACAGCCGAGGCGGTCAGCGAGCTGGCCGGCCCGCTGCCGCTGCAGGTGATCTGCGACATGATGGGCATCCCCGAGGAAGACCATCAGAAGATATTCCACTGGACCAACGTCATCCTCGGATTCGGCGACCCCGATCTGACAACGGAATTCGATGAGTTCGTTCAGGTTTCGATGGAGATCGGTGCCTACGCCAGCGCGCTGGCCGAGGATCGCCGCGTCAATCACCACGACGATCTGACGACGAGCCTGGTGGCAGGCGGAGGTCGACGGTGAGCGGCTGACATCGGCCGAGGTCGGGTCGTTCTTCATCCTGCTGGCGGTGGCCGGTAACGAGACCACCCGCAATGCGATCAGCCACGGGCTGGTCGCATTGACCCGTTATCCCGAGCAACGGCAGACGTGGTGGTCGGACTTCGATGCGCTGTCGCACTCGGCCGTCGAAGAGATCGTGCGCTGGGCCTCACCGGTGGTTTACATGCGCCGCACCCTCACCCGTGACTTCGAGATGCATGGAACGAAGTTGGCCGCCGGCGACAAGGCCACGCTGTGGTACTGCTCGGCCAATCGCGACGAGTCGAAGTTCGCCGACCCGTGGATGTTCGACGTGACCCGCGACCCCAACCCGCACGTCGGCTTCGGCGGGGGCGGCGCGCACTTCTGCCTGGGCGCCAACCTGGCCCGCCGCGAAATCAGGGTCATGTTCGAAGAACTGCACCGCGAAATACCCGATATCGTCGTGACCCGTGAGCCCGCCAGGTTGCTGTCGCCGTTCATCCACGGCATCAAAACGCTGCCGATCGCGTGGACGCCGCCCGGCTGATTCCCGATGACATTTGACGCCGCCGCCGCGCCCGAACCGTATGTCGCGCTACTCCCTCGACGTGCAGCGGGCGCTCGAAAGCGGGGTGGCGAAATTGCAGAGCGAGTTTTCCGGCACCTTCGACGCGGAGACCGTCCAGCGGCTGGTGTACGCGTCGTACGACAAACTTGCCGCCCAGGCGACGGTTCGGGATTTCCTGCCGTTGCTGGCCGAACGTTTCGCGCGGCAGCAATTGCATGCCCGGACGAAAATCGCCAGCAAGTCGGATGACGAAAAACTGGTCGTGTTGTTTCTGTGTAACCACAACGCAGGGCGATCTCAGATGGCGGTGGGATTTTTCAACCACTTCGCCGGCGGCGGAGCGGTGGTGTGGTCGGGCGGGTCCGAACCGCAGGGCGCGATCAATCCTGCTGCTGTCGCCGTCATGGCCGAGCGTGGCATCGACATCTCCGGGGAATACCCCAAGCCCTGGACGGGTGAGATCGTCCGGGCGGCCGACGTGATCGTCAGCATGGGTTGCGGGGACGCCGCCCCGGACGTGCCGGGCCGTCGATATGAAGATTGGGAACTCGACGACCCGTTCGGCAAAGATCTGCCCGCGGTGCGATTGATCCGCGATGAGATCGAACGCCGGGTGCGCTGGCTGCTCGACGACCTCCGAATTCCCATCCGGCCGTGACCGGGCGCTCGGCGCCCGCACCCCGACGAGATGAAAGTTGCCCTCTTCGTACCGCATGATGTGCAGGTGTTCGGGCTCGTCGTCATCGTTGTGCTGTTCGCCATCGTCATCGTGGGCACAGTGCTGGGCCGGCGCTACCGCGTCGGCCCGCCGGTTCTGCTCATCGGGCTTGGCGCACTGCTCGGTTTGGTCCCGCAGTTCGGCCACGTCCGACTCGACGGCGAAATCGTGCTGCTGCTGTTCTTGCCGGCAATTCTCTACTGGGAGAGCCTGAATACCAGCTTTCGCGAGATCCGCGCCAACCTGCGCGTGATCGTTCTGCTCAGCATCGGCTTGGTGATCGTGTGCGCGGTAGCGGTGTCATGGACGGCGCGGGCGTTCGGGATGGAATCACACGCCGCCTCGGTGCTCGGCGCCGTGCTCTCCCCGACTGACGCCGCGGCCGTCGCCGGTCTGGCGAAGCAACTGCCGCGCCGCACGATCACCGTGTTGAAAGCGGAGAGCATCATCAACGACGGGACCGCGCTCGTCCTGTTCGGTGTGGCCGTGTCGGTCGCGATGGGCGGCGCGCCCGTCGGCCCGATCGACTTGACCGTCCGATTCATCCTGTCCTACCTCGGCGGCATCGTGGCCGGCCTGCTGATCGGCGTTGTCGTGACGCTCACCAGGACGCGGCTCGACGCGCCACAAGAAGAAGCCGCGCTCAGCCTGCTGACGCCGTTCGCCGCGTTCCTGCTCGCCAATTCGGTCGGCTGCAGCGGTGTCGTCGCCGTCCTGGTATCCGCTCTGATGCTCGCCTACGCTTCGCCGCGGGTGATCCGGGCCCGATCCCGTCTGGTGACGTTCGCATTCTGGGACATCGCGACGTTTCTCATCAACGGCGCGCTGTGGGTTTTCGTCGGCGTCCAGCTCCCCAGCGCGGTGCGGGGAGTCTCCCGAGTCGACGGCGGTATTCACCACGCCCTCGTCATGGCGGTTGTCGTCACGCTCGTGGTTGTCGTGACTCGGATCGTCTGGGGAGAGGCCACGACGGTGCTGGTCCGGACCGTGGATCGGCGTGAATCGCAACGCCAACGGCGGATCGCCTGGCGAGTACGGATGGTGTCCAACTGGGCCGGATTCCGCGGAGCCGTATCACTCGCCGCCGCGTTAGCGGTCCCGCTGACCACCCACAGCGGCGCGCCCTTCCCGGATCGCAACCTGATCATCTTCGTCGTGTCGTTCGTCATCCTGACGACCGTGCTCGTCCAGGGCAGCACCCTGCCCGCCGTCGTCCGCTGGGCCCGCATTCCCGAAGACGAGTCCCACGCCGACGAATTGCGTCTTGCGCGCTGCCACGGTGCCCAAGCCGCCCTGGACGCGCTGCCGTTGGTCGCCGCCGAAGTCGGCATCGACGAGGACCTGCAGAACCGGCTGCACGCGGAGTACAAGAAACAGGCTGCGCTGGTGAAAGCCAGCGGCGACGGCTCCGCTCCCAACGACGCCGAAGAACGCAGCGATCTGATTCGGCAGGTGCGCCTTGGCGTCCTCGAACACAAGCGCCACGCGATCACCGAGCTTCGCGACCAGCGCCGCATCGACGACATCGTCCTGCTCGAACTGCAGGCCTCGATGGATCTTGAAGAGGCGCGGCTGCTGGGACCTTCAAGTCCGGACTAGCCAGATTCCTTATCGTGCGGCAACTTTCGCGACAATCTGATTAGCGATGTCGACCGCGGAGTTCGCGGGATTGGCGCTGCAGGTGTTGACGTCGACGATGACGTTGTTCTTGACGGCTAATGCCCGGCCGCAGGCCCACCCGCCCGTTCTTGCTTCCTGCTGCGTCGAAATCGTGCTCAATGCGTCGTTGGCATCAGATACCGGCGCCACCGTCCACTCCGTTCCGGATTGGGTGTGGGTGTACTGATGACAGGCCGGCCATCGCAGGCCCGAGGAGATGAAGAAGACGTGGGCTTGTTTGGTGGTGGGAAACAGCACCACCGCTTGCTCGGCGTAATGGGTGAAATTGTTGCCGTCGTTGAGCGCCTGGTCACGCTCTGCGGTGAATCCGCTGTTGGCGTAGACCGGCGCCTGCGCCGAACCGTCGATGGCCAGGCATTCGATCGGCTTCATGGTGGCGCTGTCGTCAGACATCGCGTCGTGCTTTCTGATCACCGCCATTCCGGTCGCACCCATCAGCGGGTTGATCTGGGCAGGAGTGAGCAACAGCGACTCGAGTTCACGCTCGACAACAGGCCGCGGGATCAGCGACGTCACGGTCGTCGTGGACTTCGTACCGGCATGATTGCTGCTGCCGCATCCCGCGACGAGCACCCCGACGCCGGCCGCGACAAACGTGGCCGCGAAGTGGCGCATCTGCCTGTTTCCCATTCCCGTCGTAACCCGACCCGAGCGCGACCCGATCGCCCCACGGCGTTGCCGGTCCGAGCCCGCGATCACAACCCTACCGCGCGCCGCGACGAGTAATACCAGGGCATTAGAGCATTTTTAGGCTCCGCTCAGTGATTCCCAATAGAGCAGAGTGGTTTGCGGAATACCCATATGCCGGAGCTCCGAAGTGAGTACCGTCGTGCCGTGTCCCTTCGGCGGGAAAGCCCGCTTCGTGGTCGACGATTGCGCATCGCATGAGTCGCTGATGGAGCGCGCCCTGATGAGCCCGGCTCGGCTATCAGTTCCTGCTCCACCTGGCGCCGCGGATCGACAAGGTGCTGATTCCTCCGACAAACGGCCGGCTGAGCTCGGTCGGAATCGGCAAGGTGGGGCTCGTTACGACGACGGGCGCGAAGTCCGGGTTGCAGCGCACGCATCCGCTGGTATTGATCGACGACTCCGACGGGCTACTCGCAATCGGCTCGAACTATGGTCGCGCTTCGCATCCGGCCTGGACGGCCAACCTGCTGGCGCACCCCGAATGCACGGTCGAATTCATGGCGCCGCCCGCGCAGTACCGAGCCGAGCTGCTCACCGGCGACGCCCGCGCCGCGGCATGGGCCGCTGCCGTCGACTTCTACGCCGGTTACGAGCGCTACCGGGCCAGTTGCGCACCGCGTCAGATCAGGGTGTTTCGCCTGCGAACCGTCGTCTGAGGTCGCGTATCGGCGTCGGCGATCTGCGGTGTTCACGGCCTGTTCAGTTACTCGTCAGTGTTAGATCGTTGACCGCACACGAGCGCCCGTTTCGCTGGTTGTATGCGTGTCGTGCAGGTCGCCAACTTCTACGGACCTCGATCCGGCGGCCTTCGCACCGCCGTCGACCGGCTCGGTGCGGAATACTGCGCCGCGGGCCACGAGGTGTTTCTGATCGTCCCGGGCGGCATGCCGAGCACAGTGATTTGTCGACCGGAGTTGTGCGAATAACGGTGCCCGCCAGGCTGATTCCGTTCACCGGCGGATACCGCGCGGTGCTGCCAGGCCCGGTCCGCACGCGGCTGCAAAGCCTGCGCCCCGACACCCTCGAGGTGTCGGATCGGCTCACGCTGCGATCGCTTGGCCGCTGGGGCCGCGACAACGGCGCGACAACGGTGATGATCTCCCATGAGCGCCTGGATCGCCTTGCGGGCCAACTACTTCCGCGCCGGACCGCGCGGCGTTTCGCCGACTTCGCCAACCGGCGCACCGCCGCCAACTACGACACCGTGGTGTGCACCACCGGGTTTGCCCGCGAAGAATTCGATCGCATCGGCGCGACGAACACCGTGACAATTCCGCTCGGCGTGGATCTGGACACCTTCCACCCGTCGCGTCGCTCGGCGGTTGTCCGTCAGCGATGGGCCACATCGAACCAGATATTGCTGGTGCACTGCGGCCGGTTGTCGGTGGAGAAACGGGCCGATCGCAGCATCGACGCGGTTGCCGCGTTGTGTGACGCCGGCGTTGACGCCCGACTGGTCGTGCTGGGTGATGGCCCGCTGCGGGCCAGGTTGCAGCGGCAGGCTGCTCGATTGCCAGTCGATTTCACCGGTTTCATCTCCGATCGGCACAGTGTCGCCGAGTTGCTGGCGTCAGCCGATGTCGCGCTCGCGCCGGGGCCACACGAAACCTTTGGGCTGGCCGCGCTGGAGTCGCTGGCATGCGGAACGCCGGCCGTGGTCTCCCGCACGTCTGCGTTGGGCGAGATCATCACCGCGGACAGCGGCGCACTGGCCGACAACAACCCAACGGCGATCGCCGAGGCCGTCACCGCGATCGTCAGCCGCCCCGAAGAGCATCGCCGCGCCGCCGCCCGGCGCCGCGCTGAAATGTTTACCTGGCAACGAGCCGCGGTCGACATGCTGACAACGCTCGGGGCCGCATCGTTAGACGACGACCCCGGCGATTCTCAACACACCGCCTAGTTGGCTAACCGGAGTTGGCGGGTCCTACCTGGCCGGTCAACGGATTGACCTGGACGGTCATCGGTCCGCCGGGCGCCTGCCGTGTCTGCGCCGCCGCACGCTGCTGCGCCGCCTGCGCCAGCGCATTCACCACCGGGTTGTTCTTCGCCATCTCACGGCGATCCTCGTCGGACAGCTCGTAGAACGACCAGAGGCCCCATGCGGCGGGACGGATGTAGATCGTCACCTTCTGATGCCGACGCTTGTTCGCCGACAACACCGCGGGAACGGCCACAACCCGGTCCAGGGTCGCGGAACTGACCAGCTCCTGCGCGATCTTGTCCGTGTCCACCCCGTCTTGAAGCTCGTAAACCAACGACTGGTGGGGTGTGTGGGATGGGCCCTGGAGGGCCAGGAACCACGCCATCCGCGTCTCCTTCGCTCATGGTCGTCAGCGCAACTGTAGATGGCCGTACCGATTGACTTTGCGGCTTGGGCTAATTCGTGTCGGGGAACGCGACCTGGGCGGCCGGCGCACCACGGGCAACCACCACCGGCATCGACGTGGAGGCGTTGGTCTGCAAAATCGTCTGCACCACCTCGATGAGATCTTCGACGGGCATCAACTTGCCGGGCATGCAGCCGCCCGACACCCACAGCGGATAGGCCTTCATCGCCAGATCCATGTCCCAGCCGGCGTTCATTCCGGTTGCCGCATCACCGTCGCCGCCCGCACACTCCCCGACGATGAGGGACGTGAAGCCGACATCCGGGTGCTCAGCCCGCCAGGCCTCGACAAGTCTTTCCAGCGCGGCTTTGCTGACGCCGTAGGCGCCGAGACCGGGCCAGGGCGGCCCGAAGGTGCCCGCGTCCGATGAGAGGTAGATCGCTTTACCCGCAGAGGCGGTCAGGTGCGAAATCGCCGCCGCCGTCGCCAGCGACGCGCCGATCACGTTGGTGTCGAAGATACGTCGCCACGTGTCGGCGCCGGTGTCGACCATCCGAACGAGCGGGCTGATGGCGGGCGTGTAGATGAGGTTGTCGATACCACCCAACGCCGCGGCCGCCTGATCGAACGCCGACCGACACGATGTCTCGTCGGTGACATCGCATTCGATCGCGATGGCGCCTGAACCTGCTTCCTCGGCCGCGGCTTCGATGCGGGCGCGACGCCGGGCGAGCAACGCGATCTGTCCGCCGCGTTGAGCAAGGCCGACACCAATGCAACGCCCGAGGCCACTCGACGCCCCAACCACCACTGTCCGTGACATATTCGCCCTCTCTTGTAACGCGTCCCGTTGCAGCCACAGCGTATCGGCCGCCGGGTCGGCCCTCCATACCGCGGCCGATACCGAGTCAGCCCGGTCGTCAATTCCGATCGGCGGGACCCAGCGTCCGGATAGTTGGCGAACGTGAATTTGTGAGTTTAGCCACGTTTTGAACGGGCTAATCGCAGCCCACATTGGAGAATTCTGTGCGCGCAACGCGCACCTTAGGTCGGGAGTGTGGTCGGAGTGAGCATGACTTCTTTCGCCGTTGCCGAGATTGGCCACGACGAGCGTGACTACGACAACTGGCTCGTCACGCTGGTCCAAGCATCGGAGCGCCTAGACGTCCTGCAAACCGTGGTCAACGAGCTGCACCGGCTGTGCAAACGCGAAGACGTGGTCCAGAGCCGCCAGGTGATGGAGGTGCTCGAACGGCACGGCGCGATCACCTGAGCGCCCGACCGTCTCGGTCCGTAACGTGAGCCAGATGAAGTATCTGGACGTCGACGGCATCGGCAGGGTTAGTCGGATCGGGCTGGGAACTTGGCAGTTCGGATCCCGCGAGTGGGGCTACGGCGATGGTTACGCCGCCGGCGCCGCCCGCGACATCGTCCATCGCGCACGCGCCTTGGGCGTCAACTTCTTCGACACCGCCGAGGTGTACGGACTCGGCAAGAGCGAGCGGATCCTCGGCGAGGCACTGGGCGACGAGCGCGACCAGGTTGCGGTGGCCAGCAAGGTCTTTCCGGTCGCGCCGTTTCCGGCCGTGGTCAAACAGCGCGAGCGTGCCAGCGCGCGGCGGTTGCAGCTCGAGCACATCCCGCTCTACCAGATTCACCAGCCCAACCCGGTCGTCCCCGACTCGGTGATCATGCCGGGCATGCGTGACCTGCTCGACAGCGGCGCGATCGGCGCCGCCGGCGTGTCGAACTACTCGCTGTCTCGGTGGAAGCAGGCCGATACCGCACTCGGGCGACCGGTCATCAGCAACCAGGTGCATTTCTCACTTGCCCACCCGCAGGCGCTCAAGGGTCTCGTGCCGTTCGCCGAGCAGGAGAACCGCGTGGTGATCGCCTACAGCCCACTGGCCCAAGGGCTTCTGGGCGGCAAGTACGGCGTGGACAACCGGCCCGGCGGCGTTCGCGCAATCAACTCGCTGTTCGGTACCGAGAACTTGCGCCGGATCGAGCCGCTGCTGCAGACGTTGCGCGACGTTGCCAAGGACGTCGACGCCAAGCCCGCACAGGTGGCGCTGGCCTGGCTGATCAGCCTGCCCAACGTCGTCGCCATTCCCGGGGCATCCAGTGTCGAGCAGCTCGAATTCAATGTCGCCGCAGCCGATATCGAGTTGAGTGCCGATTCCCGCAAGGCACTGACCGACGCCGCACTCAACTTTCACCCGGTGTCCACGAAGCGGTTTTTGGCCGACACGGTGCGGGAGCGGCTCGGTTTGCACTGAGCTCCGCTAGCGCAAGCTCACCAGTTGGTCGATCGTATCGATGGGCAACTCGCCGTCGACGATGGCGGAGATCGTCATGGCGTTCAACGTGATCGCGCCGTGGTGGTTATCCAGGAATGCCGTGTCGGCGGCGTCGCGGCCGGTCGCGATGCGCACCATCGACTGCCGGGGAGCCAGGCATGTCGCGTCGACGACCCGCCACTCACCGTCGACGAACGCCTCGGCGACCGCGTGGAAGTCCATCGGTTCACACCCCGGTGCGTACACCGCCGCCAGGCGAGCCGGTATGTGCAGAGCCCGCAACAAGGCGATCACCAAGTGGGCGTAGTCGCGGCACACGCCGGCACCCGCCAGCAGCGTGTCGGCAGCCCCGTCGATCGGATCACTGGATCCTGGAACGTAATTCAGTCGCGTGCCCACCCACGATGAGACCCTTTCCAGCAATGTGGCCGAGTCGGCGTATTGCGCGAACTCGGTCGCGGCGAACCCGAAGAACTTGTCGGATTCGGCGTAGCGGCTCGGACGTAGATAGGTGACCAGGTCGATGTCGCGGACCGGTGCCGGCTGAGCTTCGCCGGAGACCGTTGCCGAGTACGACAGGCTCACTGTTCCTTCGCCGACGTCTAGCGAATGAATCCGCGTGTCATGCGGCCCGATTAATTCGAGGGGCTGAAGTGGCTTGCCGTTGAACGTGATTGCCAGCGACTCGCGAACCTCGAGGCCCGGCTGGCGGGCGACGGCGACCTGGAATTCGAGCGTCGTGGGAGCAGTGACCTCAACGTCGATCTGCGCGCCGACTTCACGGTTCGCGGTGCTCGTCGCTATCCCGTGCCCGCCGTCCTTGTGGTGTCGCCATGAGGGCATGGGTGTGCCACCCTTTCGTTGTCGCAGAAATTGCGCGCCGAGACATGCACTGCCGTCGACCGATGTCCCACGAAACGTTTGCCGTACGCCTACAGGTGGGTCGCGCTCGGCTCCTGCTCTAGAGGATGTACAGCATCTCCTGATAGGTGGGCAGCGGCCACAGATCGTCGGCCACAATGCCTTCCAGTGCGTCGGCGGCGGTCCGGATCGCCTCCATCGCCGGCAGCAGCTCGTGCTGTGCATGCGTGGCCTCATCCAGCGCCGACTCCGCCGAATGGCCGGACAGCGCCGCTTTCAGCGTTGCCAGGCCCGCCTCGAGATCGGCGATGGGTGCCGAAACCCCTTCCAGCGCAGCGGTGCTCGCTGCCACGCCGGCCGCCTTCAGCGCGGCGACGTTCTGGGCGAGCTCGGTCTGGTAGCGGATCGCGGCCGGCAGAATGATCGTTGAGCCGATCTCCAATGCGAGCTTGGCCTCGACGGCGATGGTCAGCGCATACTGCTCCAAACGCACCTCGTAGCGGCTGTGCAACTCGCGCTCGTTGAAAACCCCGTACTTCTCGAAGAGTTCGACCGCTTCCGGCTTGATCAACTCCGGAATGGCATCCAGGCTGGTCTTGAGGTTCGGCAGGCCACGCTCGGCCGCCTCGATCTGCCACTTTTCGGAGTAGCCGTCGCCGTTGTACACCACGTCTCCGTGATCGGTGATGACCTCGGTGAGCAGCGTCTGCACTGCCTTGTCGAAGTCCTCACCGTTTTCGATGGCCTTCTCCAGCTTTGTGGCCATGTAGTCCAAGCGAGTCCGCCATGATCGTGTTGAGGACGATCAGCGGCACGGCAACCGTCTGCCCCGAACCGGGCGCCCGGAATTCGAACCGGTTGCCGGTGAACGCGAACGGGCTGGTGCGGTTGCGGTCACCCGGGTCGGTCGGCAGCGGCGGCAGCGTGTCGACACCGATGATCATGGTGCCCTTGCCCTTTGACGACGTCGCCGCACCCTTGGCGATCTGCTCGAACACGTCGGCCAGTTGCTCGCCGAGGAAGATCGAAATGATGGCCGGTGGCGCCTCGTTGGCGCCCAACCGGTGGTCGTTGGTCGCCGACGCGACCGAAACCCGCAGCAGCCCTGAGAACTTGTGCACGGCGCGGATCACCGCGGCACAGAACACCAGGAACTGGGCGTTCTCATGCGGGGTGTCGCCAGGGACCAGCAGCGAACCCAGCTCGGAGTTGCCCATCGAGAAGTTGACGTGTTTACCGGATCCGTTGACGCCGGCGAACGGCTTCTCGTGGAAGAGGCATTCCATGCCGTGTTTCTTGGCGATCGTCTTGAACACCGTCATCAGCAGCTGCTGATGGTCGGAGGCGATGTTGGCCCGCTCGAACATCGGCGCGATCTCGAACTGGCCGGGGGCCACCTCGTTGTGCCGGGTCTTGGCGGGAATGCCGAGCTTGAACAGCTCGCGCTCGGTGTCCATCATGAAGCCGAGGACACGCTCGGGCACGGCACCGAAGTAGTGGTCGTCGAACTCCTGGCCTTTGGGCGGCTTGGTGCCGAACAACGTCCGGCCGGCGTTGATCAGGTCCGGGCGGGACAGGAAGAAGTGCCGGTCGATCAGGAAGTACTCCTGCTCGGGGCCGCAGAATGAGACGACGTGATTGAGGTCTTTGTGCCCGAACAACTTCAGCACGCGCTCGGCGTGCACACCCATGGCCTGCTGGCTGCGTAGCAGCGGCGTCTTGTAGTCGAGCGCTTCACCGGTCATCGACACGAAAACGGTTGGGACGCACAGTGTGTTGCCGTTCGGGTTTTCCAGTATGTAGGCCGGGCTGGTGACGTCCCAGCCGGTGTACCCGCGCGCCTCGAAGGTGCTGCGCAGGCCGCCGGACGGAAAGCTGGAGGCGTCGGGCTCACCCTGGATAAGCGTCTTGCCGGCGAATTCGGCCAGCGTCTGGCCGTCGGAGACGGGTTCCAGGAAGCTGTCGTGCTTTTCGGCGGTGAGGCCGGTCATCGGGTAGAAGACGTGGGCGTAGTGGGTGGCGCCTTTCTCCAGCGCCCAGTCCTTCATCGCAGCCGCGACCGAGTCGGCGACCGCGGGGTCCAGCTTGGCGCCCTTGTCGATCGTCGCAACGATCGACTTGTACACGGCTTTGGGCAGTCGTGCCTGCATCTCCGCTTTGGTGAAGACGTTGGAGCCGAAAACCTGGCCCGGCGTCTCACCCGGATCAAAGCTGATAGCAGGAGGCACGTACGCCTCTACGTTGGTAATTGCCGCCAGGCGTACCGCGTTGCGCGCTCAATCGAGCCCCTATCGCCACGATGCATCGCATCGGAATTGTCAGACCGTTGTGGGGCTGACATTAAGGACGCTCGGTTCCGGGAATGTTACGTCGCTGTCAAACTACTCCGCGTGCACCGTGAATATTCCGAACAGCGGGACCTGCTCGCGCGATTGGTCGGGCCCTAGAGCTTGAAACGGCCGGCGAATCCACGCAGCGGCAGGTCAGCACTGGTCATCAGTCCCGGAGGTGCCGCGACCACGCCGGCGATGGCGGCCAGCGCGGGCATGCCCGTCACGGTCATTCCGATGGACGCGAAGTTTGCCGGATTGGACAGATCCACACCGGGCTTGGGGAAGATCATGTGCTTGTTGTAAACACACGGGTCGCCGGTGATCTGCGTGATGTAGCAGCCCTTGATATGCCAGCTCGGGTCGGTGTGCGGAGTCATCTGCCACTCCAGATGCGTCTCGACACGCGGGACGCCGTCCACTATTCCTTGATATTTGATGTAGTTGCCACCCAGTGATCCCTTGGGCAAGGTGTACCAGCCCAGGTCGACGTCTTTGGTGCAGGCGCCGAGTTCGTAGCTGAATTTCACCTCGTCCAGCGGCAGATCGAAGCAGTCGGCCATCATCAGAACGCTGTCGGCGAAGACCCGGGTGTACTTCTCCAGCTTGGCCGGGATCTCGGGATCGTCGACCGGAAGGCCGTAGCCGACCTCGATCCAGGTGTCCTTTGAGTGGTGGCAGGACACGTCCACCGACTCGATCGTGGTGACGTTCTCGATTTCAGCGACGTCGGCCGAACACACCACGCCCAGAATCTGATTCAACCCCGGATTCATGCCCGTGCCGTAGAACGATGCGCCACCCAACTCGGCGGCCTCTTGCAGAAGCTGGCTCACCGGCTTGCCGGACGGGTGCGGGTGGTTGGTGTCGCGGTGCCAGCCGGTGATCCAGTCCGCGGTGGTGACGATATTGATGCCCGCCTCAAGCACTTTGACGTAGAGGTCCTCGTCGGGGAACACTCCGTGGAAGGTCAGCACGTCCGGCTTGGCCGCGATGATCTCCTCGATACTGCCGGTGGCCCTGACCCCGTTGGGCGCCGCGCCGGCCAGTTCGCCGCTGTCCTTGCCGACCTTGTCCGGCGAGTAGCAGTGCACCCCAATGAGTTCCAGATCCGGCCGCAGCGCGATCCGCTTGATCATCTCCGAACCGACGTTGCCGGTGGCCACTTGGAATACGCGGAGCGGTGCATTCATTCGGGTCAGCCTTTCTGAGATGCGGCGTACACTTCGGCGGCGCTGCCGCCGATGCCGTCGGGATAAAACTGCTTGGCCCACTTGCGAATTGCGGTGAAGCCCTCGTATTCGGCGGTCGCCAGTGCGGGTGGGTCCGAGTAGCGCTGGTGCCGCCAGATTTCGATGTCCTGCTCGAATTGGCGGATCACTTCTTCCCCGAATTCGCGCGCCTTGGTTGCGGCGCGCTCGGTGTCCTTGCCCGGCGTTCGGCCGATATACACCATGAATCGGACGTCGGAGGTGGACTCGTCCACCGGGGTGATCGCCGAGATGGTCCGGTTGTCGATCATGCCCCAGCTCTTGGTCACCGCGATGCCCAAACCACCGTTGATGGCCTCCACCCGGCTGTCGATGTCCTCGATCTTCTGGTTGTCGTCGCCTTCGAAGGTGATGGTGAAGTCGACGAAGGAGACCGGTTCGGCGAAGTCGTGACGGGTGAAGACCGGCACGATCGGCGTGTTGTGCACGTACTTGAAATGCGCGAAATCGACGCCGTTTTCGAGCACATACTGCGGGTGCATTTCCAGTCGCTCGCGATACAGTCGCTGCTGCGGGTAGTAGCCGTCGGCGCTGCTGCCGTCGTTGAATCCGGCGAAGATGTCCGGCGCCTCGAAGAAGGGTTCACGGCCCTCGACGTCGTGCCAGATGTAGACCGACTCGTTGCGCTCCACGACCGGATAGGTACGGATACGCCGGCCGCGGTTCGGCCGATCCTGATATGGAATGCAGACGTTGCGACCCTCGTTGGCTCCACTGCCATCCGTGAAACGGGCATTGCAGAATCTCGCCGACGACTTTGCCGCCGAAGCCCAGATGCGCGCCGAGGTGTTCGCAGTAGGCGTTCATCACGGTGAGCTGGCCGGACTCGGCACGCCAGGCGACCATCTCTTGGCCGAAGTAGGTCATTCGGTGGACGTCGCCCACGGCGATCTCGTCGGACCAGGCAACCTGGAACCAGCCGGTCGGCTTCATCGACAGCGGCGGTCTAGCCATGTCAGCGGGTCCTTCCTGCGTGTCTCGGGCCGACGACTTTGGATGTTAATGCCCCCGGCCACAAATTCATAGTGGGTTCTATGAAATTTGCGCGAAGCGGCTACCATCCAGTGCATGGCTCCCGCGGACGTGCAGCAGCGGCGCAGTAATAAGCGTGGCCTGGCCACCCGCGAAGCGATGCTGGACGCCGCGGTGCGCTCGTTGGCTTCCGGTGATCCGGGCGCGGTGTCGGCCAGTCGCATCGCCAAGGAAAGCGGTGCCACTTGGGGCGCGGTGCAGTATCAGTTCGGCGACGTCGACGGGTTCTGGGCCGCCGTCTTGCATCGCACCGCCGAGCGCCGTGACAAGACGATGTCGGCATTCACCAGTGCTGAACCCGAGGCGCCCCTGCGCGATCGGGTTGGCGCGATCATCGACACCTTGTATCACGGTCTGGCATCACAGGATTCGCGTGCGATCGAGAATCTGCGGGCCGCACTCCCCCGCGAGCCCGACGAGCTGGAGCGTCTCTACCCACGCACCGCTGCCGAACTGTTCTCGTGGGGGAAAAGCTGGCAGGACACTTGCCAGCGCGCTTTCGCCGGTCTGGGCGTCGACCAGCGGAGGGTGCGCGAGGTGGCTGCCCTGATTCCCGGTGCGATGCGCGGCCTGGTGTCTGAGCGTCAGCTCGGCTCCTACGCCGACCTCGACGAAGCCCGCCGAGGGCTAACCAATGCGCTGGCAACCTATTTGGAGCAGTCGCGTACTACGTGACCCACTCGGGCTGCTGCTCGGTCTCGACCGCGGAGAAGTCCTTGTGACCCAGGCCTGCCGTGCACCCGCCGTCGACGACGAACTCCGAGCCGGTCGAGTAGCTGGACTCGTCGCTGGCCAGGTAGATGACCAGGCTGGAGACTTCCCTGGGCTCGGCGGCCCGCCCCAGTGCGGTCTGGAAGATGTCGTCGGGCACCCAGTCGGTCATCGGCGTCTTGATCAAACCCGGGTGGATCGAGTTGACCCGAATTCCACTGGGCCCCAGCTCCAGAGCAGTGGATTTCGTCAGGCCGCGCACCGCGAACTTGGTGGCGGTGTAGCCGTGACAGGCGATGGTGCCGGCCATCCCCTCGATCGACGAGATGTTGATGATCGATCCGCGTCCGGCTGCCTTCATCGGCCCGACGACCGCTCGGATACCGAGGAAGACTCCGGTCAGGTTGATGTCGAGAATGCGGTGCCACTCCGAGAGTTCGTATTCCTCGATCAGGCCGACGTTGATGATGCCGGCGTTGTTGACCAAGACGTCGACGCCGCCGAACGTCTGGACCGCGGTGGCGACGACGCGCTCCCAATCGTCGGGTTGGGTGACGTCGAGGTGTACGTAACGGGTCGCGCTGCCAACGTCTTTGGCGACCGCTTCACCTTCGGCGTCCAGGATGTCGCCGAAGACCACCTTGGCGCCCTCGTCAACGAGTGCCCGAACATGCGATGCGCCCATCCCGCGGGCGCCGCCACTGACGACGGCGACCTTGCCCGCCAACCGACCTGCCATCGAATCCTCCTGCTGGAACGAGGCGACGTGAGTGCCGCCCAGCGAGGCAGCCTAGCGACAGGGCCGGGATGTCTTGCAGGTATTCAGAAAAACACGCTGTCAGCGATTTGGAGCTGGGTCCACAACGCTTCCAGGCTGTTGACCATCGAGTCTTGGATGGTGAAGTACTCGGTCATTCCGTCTACTACCGGCGCACCCGCAGACGCGATTTCTTGCGACGTCAAGCCGAGGTACTCGAGGTGCTCGCTGAACAGGCCCCCGTCGTTGAGGCCGTAGTCGTAATTCGTCCATCCATCTCCGGACAGCGAATAGACCTCGGTGGGGTAGTAATTGTCGGGCGTTACCTGACCCAGGACTTCATCGGCGCCGAATTCCTTGAACGCGTCGACGATGTACGGCTGCCACGACGCCGGCATCTCGTTAATAAATGCATTCAAGAATCCACCTTCGGCCGATGCACTGTCACCCACCATGACGAAGTTAAGGGCATCTTTGGGAATGCCGTCGGCCGCGAGCTGCTGTTCGGCCATCCCCATGACGACCGAGCTTTGTGAATAGCCAAAGACGTACAGCGGATCGGTTGAGCTGATGTCGCCGGCGAGGTACTCCGTGTCGATCTTGCTTACCAACTCGTCAACGCCTTGGTTGACTGCGTCATTCAACGTTCCGCCCGACAAAACCTCAGGCATATCGAGCGTGGCGACGTTGCTGTAGCCGGGCTCAACGGTGAAACCTGCCGCATGGAGATACAGATTCGCGGCCGCGTCCGCATACTGCGGGTTGTCGACCGGAATGATGACCAGCGCTTCATCGTCGACCAATGTGTAGTTGAGGTGTTGGACATTGGGCGTCGGGATGAAATAGGCCGCTCCGGCCATGAGCGTTGGTGCGGCAAGAAGAGTGGTGACGACTGCCTTCTTCATTTTTTAGGCCCGAGGCCTTGACAGGTCATCAAGTAACACAAATACATTGGGCGCTTCCGATCTCGAGCTGAATGCTCACTGAGATATTGCTCTGATGCGCGAGCCGGCGTTGGGGCCGAATTCCAGCCGGACTCAGGTGTTGTCTATCGCCCAGTCGCCGGGCCCTCGGCCATGCGGTGAGGGCGGCTGCAGCCACCGGGGGCGCTTCCGCGCGCGCCGACATACGTCGTGCGGTGATTGCGTCCATCCCTCTTCCTGACCTTGGGCGGTAGTCAGTTGTGATAGACGGAGCTGACGCTAGCTGGTTCTTCTCAGTTTGTTCGGAGGTCTGAGGAATTCATAGATGGCGCCTGGCGGCCGTGCGAAGCGCTTCCGACCTAACTCCGTTAAGTCGTTGAGCCCGCTCGGAATTCCTCCTCGACCTTCTTGCCGAGATCTGCGTCCACATTGCGCCAGTACTCGAACACCCGCGACAGGACTGGCTCTTTCACGCCCTTGGAAATATGGCCAACGATGTTGTGCACCAGCCGATCCCGCGCGTCGTCATCGAGTACGTCCCGCACCAGGGTTCCGGCCTGCCCCCAGTCGTCGTCTTCTTTGCGCAGTGTGTAGGCGGCACGGATCATCTCGCCGTCAGCCTGCCAGCGCACCTCGGCGGCGCGCGCCGGATCCGCGTGCGGGCCACCAAAAGAGTTGGGTGCATACACCGGATCAGTGACGTTCTTGATCCGCATCGCGCCGTCTTTGGAGTAGCTGTCGACCTCCACATGCGGGGTGTTGACCGGGATCTGCTTGTAATTGGTCCCCAGCCGGGCGCGGTGCGCGTCAGAGTAGGAGAAGCCGCGGGCCAGCAGCATCTTGTCGGGGCTCAGCCCGGTGCCGGGCACGATGTTGTTGGGCTCGAAGGCGGCCTGTTCGATCTCAGTGTGGTAGTCGGTGACGTTGCGGTCCAGCGTCAGCTTGCCGACGTCGATCAACGGGTAGTCGCTGTGCGGCCACACCTTGGTCAGGTCGAACGGGTTGAACCGGTAGGTCTTGGCCTCCTCGAACGGCATGATCTGCATTTTCAGCGTCCAACTCGGGAAGTCGCCGCCCTCGATCGCCTCGTAGAGATCCCGTTGGTGGTAGTCGCCATCCTCGCCGGCCAGCTGATCGCCCTCCTCTTGGGTCAGGAACTCGATGCCCTGATCGGTGATGAAGTGGTACTTCACCCAGAAGATCTCGCCGGCCGCGTTGATCCAGCTGTAGGTGTGGCTGCTGTAGCCGTTCATGTGCCGCCAGCTCTTGGGGATCCCGCGGTCGCCCATCAGCCAGGTGACCTGGTGTGCGGATTCCGGCGACAGGCTCCAGAAGTCCCACTGCATGTTGTTGTCCCGCAAGTTCGTTGCCTGCATGCGCTTCTGGGAGCGGATGAAATGCTGGAACTTCATCGGGTCCCGCATGAAGAAGACCGGCGTGTTGTTGCCGACCATGTCGAAGTTGCCCTCCGACGTGTAGAACTTCAGCGAGAACCCGCGCGGATCACGCCAGGTGTCTGGGCTGCCGCGCTCACCGGCGACCGTGGAGAACCGGATCAGTGTGTCGGTCTTGGTGCCGGGCTGGAACACCGCGGCCCTGGTGTACTTGCTGACGTCGTTGGTCACCTCGAAGTGGCCGAACGCCCCGCCACCTTTGGCGTGTGGCTGGCGTTCCGGGATGCGTTCCCGGTTGAACTGGGCCATCTGCTCGATCAAGTAGTGGTCCTGCAGCAGGATTGGACCGTCCGGCCCGACAGTCAGCGATCGCTCGTCGCTGGGCGCGGGTGCGCCGCTATCGGTCGTGGTGTAGCGCTCAGTCATGAAGTACCTCCTCGTCGCGCAGCGGCCCGAAATGGGCCGGATGCCGCTCTGATGTAGGTACCCACAAAGACCCATAAGTATCGACCGTCCCCACAACTATTCACCCTGCGAACCGACCCACCGAAACGCACATTCAGATCAGTTCGCGCAATCAGATGGCTTTTGGGCCGCACTTAGGACCGGCTTGTCCGACGTTCATGCCGCCGGGTGAGGCGTCAGCCTACGAGGACCCGCCCGGTTCGGCCGAAAGCAACGCCACCATCGTTTGTCGTAGCTCGTCGAATCGGCTCTCCCCCAGGATATTTCGCCAGTGCTTTTCCACTTCGAGCGCGTTGGATCGCATCACGCGCAACGCTTGGCGGCCCCGCGGAGTGAGCTCGATGATCCGCGCGCGAGCGTCGGAGGGATGCGGACCTCGAACGACATAGTCGTGCCGTTCCAATGCGGCTACCGCCTGCGCCACGGCCTGTCGGCTAACCCTGAGCCGTTCAGCCAGATCTGACGCGTGCAACCCACCGGATGCCAGCGGCACCAAGGCGACCGCCTGCCAGGGCCGAATCCCGTCAAGCCCAGCGGCCGAGAAAGCCGCCCGCAAGCCGGGCGCTCCGGACGCGGCCACCAAATTCACCAGAGCTGGCACCGTGGGCTCCCACTTGGCGTCTTGAACGGCTCGCATGGCCCAACAGTCTGCCACTGGCATCAAATTGACAAGTCACTTGTCAAATATCCGCGGGGCTGCCACGATGGCGGCATGGAATCTCGATACTTTCGGGCACTTGTTGTCGGTCTCCTGGCAGCCTCGGTCGTGCTGCTCGGCGGATGCATCGGTGGCGGCCACGCGCTGGGAACGCCGGGCGCGCAGTCAATTCCCGAAGGGCAGTCCACACACACCATCGACGTCGGCGGGGTCAGCCGAACCTTTCATCTGTACCGCCCACCGGGGCTGAGTGACGGTGCACCGCTGGTCGTGATGATGCACGGCGGTTTCGGCACCGGGGCGCAGGCCGAACGCTCCTACCACTGGGACAGCGAAGCCGACGCCGGCCATTTCTTGGTTGCCTACCCCGATGGACTTATGCGCGCCTGGAACGCCGGGAGCTGCTGCGGCGAGCCGCAGCGCACCAACACCGACGACGTCGCCTTTATCACGGCGATGGTCGGGGCCATCGAGCAAGATATGCCGATCGACCGGGCGCGCATCTATGCAACCGGCATGTCGAACGGAGCGATGATGGCGCTTCGCTTGGGTTGTCAGACAGACACATTCGCGGCGATCGCCCCCGTGGCCGGCACACTGCTCGCCGACTGCTCGGGAGCACGGCCGACATCGGTGCTGCAGATCCACGGCACCGCCGACGACCGAGTCCCCTACAACGGTGGCCCAGGCAAGGCGCTCTCAGCCGATGGGAAGGCGCGCGTCGACGGCCCGTCGGTGGAGGCCGTCAACGCGACATGGCGCGGGATCGACGGCTGCGGACCACCCAATTCGACTACGGCTGGGGACGTGACGACTCAGACAGCCGGGTGCGCCGACGGGCGCACCGTGGAACTGATTTCAGTGCAGGGGGCCGGCCACCAGTGGCCCGGCGGCGAGCCGAGCCCGCTCGCGCAACGGATCGGCAACCTCCCGGCACCGTCGACGGCGATCAACGCGACCGACACCATCTGGCAGTTCTTCGCTTCGAAGCATCGATAGCCGGACCGCGACCCCGCCATCGGCTATCACCCCGGGCGCCAACGATGAGAGCCGTACCCGCTCAATACAGAGCGGGTACGGCTCCCGTTGTCTCGCGGGTTGGTTAGAGTGCCCGAACCTTGCTGGCCTGCGGACCCTTGGCACCCTGGGTGACCTCGAACTCCACCTGCTGGTTCTCTTCGAGGCTGCGGAAGCCTCCACCATCGATCTCGGAGTAGTGCACGAAGACGTCCGGACCCTCCGTTTGCGCGATGAAGCCAAAGCCCTTTTCAGCGTTGAACCACTTCACAGTTCCCTGTGTCATTTTGTTTCTCCTTTGTCAGGATTCCGATCCGCACCATGCGGACCGCAGCCGAGTGATCAGACGGCTACTTCTGGCTTGCCCTGCAAGGAGAAAGAGACGCCCGCACCAAGTTTCTGCGCGAGCGTGTGTAAAACACGAACACTTAGAATTTCGACTATCTGCATACTACGCGATCCGCTGATGAAGTTGTTACCGGCCTCGGTCGTCGGGCAGGGTGCTCAGCCACTTGTCCAGGGCCTGCTGCGCAGTTTTCAATGTGGTGAAAGGCGCTTGGTTGCTGAGGAATTCAGCCCGCAGGCTGCATCGGCGTATCGGGTCGCTTTGGCGAGCGGTGTGTTTCGGTGGTCTTGGATTCGTCCTCTGCGAGGGTGAAATAGTTCTCTTCCTCCTGCAAGAAGTGCAGCCGTAGCAGCGTGTACAGGCCGTAAAGACACGCGAGCAGGTCTTCGACCTGATCGGGCTGTATCGCTCCGGCCGACCGGGCAAGCCCAACGTGCGCGCCGATCCGGTCGGCCAGCCGCTGGATTTCGGCGTGGGTGCGGCTCATCGTGGCCGTGGCTTCGCCGCTACCGAGCGGGTGGGCCAACGCGGGATAGAGCTGGGTTTCCTCCGCGTGTTCGTGGGGCAGAATCCGATCGGTGAGAAAGCTTTGCGCTTGGGTCAGCGACTCCAGCGCCGCCGGGTCGGCGCCGGCGGCCAGACGGTCAGCGGCATCGCGCAGCAGTCCGATCGTTTCGCGCAGCTCATCGTGTTCGGCCGCGAAGCGGCGCAGCATCTGCTCGGTCTCGGTGGGCAGCTCGACCTCGGCGGCCGGATTGCCACGCAGGGCCCGCAACGCGTTGAGTATCACGGCGACGTCGATGCCCTCTTGCAGCAGCGCACCCGCAGCGGGCGGCAACCAGCCCAGCGCGGCGATCACCATGGCCAGCAGAGACAAACTCATCCCGACAGCCGCGCTCTGAACAGCGATCCGGCGCGACCAGCGGGCGATATCCATCGCATCGGCGAGACGGTCCAGCCGATCGGTGGTCAACACGACATCGGCGGCTTCGGAGGAAGCCGTGGCGCCGCGCGCACCCATCGCGACCCCGACGGTGGCGGCCGCTAACGCAGGGGCGTCGTTGATTCCATCACCCACCATCACGGTGACCGCGCGATCCTGTTCGGCCCGCACTGCGGCGACCTTGTCGGCCGGGCTCTGGTTGGCGTAGACCTCGTCCAACCCCAGCACGGTCGCGACCTCGTGGGCCGGCTCGGCACGGTCGCCGGTCAACATGATGAGCCGGTCAAACCCGGCCGCACGCAACCGGCGCACGGTACGGGGCGCATTGCGGCGCAACGGGTCTCGTAGCAATATCGCACCGGCCGGCTTTTCATCGACGCTCACCCACGCGATCGCTGCGGTGTCCAGGCTGGCCCGGTTGACCGCCACGCGTGCCCACCCCGCCCCGATCGTGTCGCCGGGCAGCTTGCCGACCTCGACCCGGCGACCGTCGACAGCGGCGGTGACGCCCCGACCGGGTTGTTCGACCACGTCGACCGGGAGCGACAGAGGCACGCCGCGGGTGAGCGCTTCAGTGACAATGGCCTCGGCGAGCACATGCGGCGACATCTGATCCACCGAGGCGGCCAGCCGCAAGACCTCGGTGGCATTACACCCGGGTGCGGCCAGCACTTCAACCACGATCGGGCGTCCCATCGTGAGAGTCCCGGTTTTGTCCATCACCAGAGTCGTTGCGTGCCCGAGGTTTTCCAACGAACCGCCGCTGCGGATCACTACTCCCTGACGCGAAGCCCGAGACAACCCGGAAACGATCGCTATCGGCGCCGCCAGCAGCAGCGGACACGGCGTGGCGACCACTAACACCGCGACCGCCCGCACCGCAGACCCGCTTGCCCACCACGCCGTGCCGGCAAGCAGCAGCGCCAACGGCAAAAACCACGCCGCGTAGCGGTCGGCCAGCCGCACGATCGGGGCGTTGTCCGCCCCGGCTTGCGCGGCCAATCGCACGATGCCTGCATAGGTGCTGTTCTCCGCGGTCGCGGTGGCGCGCAGCTCGAACGCATTGCCCGCGTTGACCACAGCGCTGCGCACCGGCTCACCGACCCCCCGTTCCACTAGCAGCGGTTCCCCGGTCAACA
The DNA here is from genome assembly GCA_963815995.1 of uncultured Actinomycetota bacterium. Classification (GTDB taxonomy): domain Bacteria; phylum Actinomycetota; class Actinomycetes; order Mycobacteriales; family Mycobacteriaceae; genus Mycobacterium. Next base: position 968,352 of record CAWFIR010000010.1, on the reverse strand, counting down.
CCGACTCGTCCAGCACGGCGACAGTGTCGACGATGCGCCCGTCCACCGGCACCATCTCGCCGGGACCAACAACCAGCAGATCATCGACGGCCACCTCGGCCAGCGGTATCACGCTCACCTCGGTGCCGGCGCGTCGCCGAGCGAAACGCGGCGCACGCTCCAGCAACGCCCGCAAGTCATGGGAGGCACGGCGCGTGGCCGCCGCGTCCAGTGCCCGCCCACCGGCCAGCATCACCGCGATCAACGCGCCCGCTACGTATTCGCCGACGAGCAATGTGCCGATCAGCGACAGCACCGCGATCAGATCCACCCCGAGCCGTCCCCCGCGCAACGCCCCCAGCGTCCACGCCACCGCAGGCACCACCGCGACCACGGTGCCGGCGATCCAGCACCCGTCGGCCATCGCGCGCCATCCGGTCAGCCATGCGATCCCGCCGGCCGCCAATGCGCTCACGGTCACCACCACGAGGGCTGGCTCGACCACTGGGCGCAACCGCATCATCGATCCACGGGCTACCGATCTCATACCGCCCCCACCGCAGACTCCTCCTTGCCTCCCCCCTGTGCCGACCTGGTGTACTCAGTCGAGCAGGCCGTAGTCCTGCAAACCTAGAGGCGCAATGCCCTGAAACCGAGGTCCGTCTACCTACCCGGCACTGCGGAGTCACAGGTGGCCCGACCCGTGATGCGGGTCGTCATCGGCGCGGGCTCGCGATGACGTTCACCGTCTGGTCGGACAACTACGTCACGTCGCCAGCATCCCTCTGACGTCGGGCGGGCGTCCGTCGGGAAGGGCCGGACCGGCTGTCCGAGTCACGGCCTGACATGGGGAAAGGGTATGCACTTGGGCGGGATCCCCATGACTAGGACCGTAACTTGCGGACACCGGAATTGATGCTGCACGGATCCATCCACGCAGAGGTAGAACGCATGCAGATCTTCGGGGTCGCGCACGTAGTTGATGCCCGCGATGTCAGGGCAGATGATGTCAGTGCCCTGGGGAATATGCGGCGGCACCGCGTGCGCCGCCGCCGGAATTACAACGGTCACCCACCCGAGGCCGACAGCGGCGGCCCCGACAGCGGCCAGCCGTTTGATCATGGCCATCGAAGCACCGCCCTAATCCGTATCGATCCACGGGCTGCCGATCTCATACCGCCCCCACCGCAGACTCCTCTTGCTTGTGACTGGTGTACTCAGTCGAGCAGGCCGTAGTCCTGCAAACCTAGAGGCGCAATGCCCTGAAACCGAGGTCCGTCTACCTACCCCGGCGCTGCGGAATCCCATCTGCCCCATTACGCCGATATCACCCTCAATATCGCCGCCGGGATCGTCGGTAATGCCGCAACTTCATGATCTATGCGCGCATGAGTAAGTTGGCCTCCAATGAACCATGCTGCCGACGACAAACCCGATGCCGGCGTCCTCACTGGCGTCGCCGAAACGGCGTTGATGACGCTGAACGGCAGGGCCCAGCAGGCACGCCGAACCGACGCAATCATCGACGATCCAATGGCGATCAGGCTCGCCGACGCCATCAACTACGATTTCGACAAGTTCGGGCGCAAGGGCCAGGAAATGGCCTTGCGCTCACTGGCTTTCGACCGGTGCGCCATCCAGTACCTGACCAAGCATCCGGAAGCCACAGTCGTCGCGCTGGCCGAAGGCCTGCAGACTAGTTTCTGGCGGCTGAGCAGCGCTCTGCCCGATGCTCGATTCCGTTGGGTTTCCATCGATTTGCCTCCCATCATCGAACTACGCCAGCGGCTGCTGCCGTCATCCGCTCGAATCACCAACCTGGCGCAGTCCGCACTGGACTACAGCTGGATGGACGAGGTGGACGCCGGCAACGGTGTGTTCATCACCGCCGAGGGCCTCCTGATGTACCTGCTGCCCGAAGATGCGATCGGACTGATCATAACGTGCGCTGGCCGGTTTCCGGGCGGACAGATGGTCTTCGACCTGCCTCCGGTGCTCGTCAAGAAGCTCGCGCCGAAAGGCATGCGGGCGACACGTCGATACCGCGTTCCGCCGATGCCGTTCAGCCTGTCGGCGTCAGAACTGGCGGGACTGGTCAACACCGTGCCCGGTATCAGGGCGGTGCACGACCTGCCGATGCCCGAAGGCCGCGGCCTGTTCTTCCATACGCTGTTCCCCGCGTTCTGGCAGCTGCCGCTAATCAAGCAGTTACGCGGCGCCTACACGTTGTTGGAATTCGGCGAACCCGAAGTAGGCCGGATGCCGGAGGTCCGCACGGAGGCCTCCACATAGGTTTCGGTGCGCTCGATCAGGATTCGTTTGCCGGCGAACTCCACGGAATTACGTCCCCTGTCCGTTCCCGCCACTGGTGCAGGCGCAACGCGAGTTCATTCGCAATCTGTTCCGACTGGGCGCGCTCGTCGCCGACGAGCAGATTGTTCAACTCGGCCGGGTCCTCGACCAGGTCGTAGAGCTCATGCGCCGGCCGCGCCCCGCCGCCAATAGAGCGACCTCTTTCCCGGAGGGACTGTCTTGGATGTCCAGCGGTAGGTCCACGAGGTGCCGCGGCGCGTAGTTCTCGATATAGCTGTACTCCTTGGTGCGAATGGCGCGCGCTGGATCAAAAGAATCGTGATAGGTCTTTTCGGTGAACAGCTCCTGGCGAACCGGTGCGGCGTCTGCCGTGGGCCGAAGCAGTTTGTTGGCGTGGGAGATACCTTCCACGTCGGCCGGTATTTCTACACCAAACAAGTCGAGCAGTGTCGGCAACAGATCGACGCCGCTGAACAGCTCGTGATAAACGCGCGGCGTGATGCCCAGCCTCCTAGGCGGGCGGATGATCAACGAGATGCCGGTGCCGGCGTCATACAACATCGACTTCGCGCGGGGAAACGGCGCACCATGGTCGCTGAAGAAAACCACCCACGTGTTGGCGTCCAAGCCAGTGTCAGCCAGCGTGTCCAGCAGCCTGCCGACGGCCGCGTCGGCCACCGCGATCGCCCCATAGAAATCGGCGAAGTCGCCGCGGACTTCCGCGATGTCCGGCAGGTAGTCAGGCACTTCTACGTCCTCTAGCGGCGCTGGCTGATACCGCTTCCGCGGCCACGGCCGATGCGTTTCGACAAAACCCGCCGTCAGAGAAGAACGCGCCGTCGTTGAGCGGCGCCCTTTCGTTCAGCCATTTCTGCGCCTGGGCGACGACATATTCACAGTAGGAGTTGGACACGTCGAACTCATCGAAGCCGAGCCTCGAAGGGAAGGACGTCTCGTGCTGCATCCCGAACAGCGCCGAGTACCAACCGGCGTCCGACAGAATCTGCGGTAGCGTGCGAACCCCCTCGTGGTATTCAAAGCCGTGATTAGCCAGTCCGATCAGGCCGTTGCTGTGCGGGTACCGACCGGTGAACAGGGCCCCGCGCGAGGGTGAGCACCGAGGGGCGGCCGCGTGGGCACGAGTGAACAGGATGCCCTCGGCGGCCAAGCGATCCAGGCATGGGCTCGAAACCCCGCGATGCCCATACACCCTGAGCCAACGGCCCGTGTCGTGCCAGTGCGCGATAAGCAGATTGTCGTTTCGCCGCTCTGTCATGCTCACCGAGCTTGCCCCAGCGGCGTGCTGCGACGGGCTGCGGATGACATAAAGCCGTAGGAGAGGTGAGGTGAAATGCTCCACTCGCTTGCTTCACCTGGCGTCACCCGGAACTGAGCGCGTCCAGCGGTCCCATTTACCGTTATGGCCGCGACCGCTACCGCACGGCCATACAGCTTGTCGGTCTGGCGGCCCCTCATGACATCGGAGATAACCGTCCGTATGCTCGAATCCTTTGTGCGTACAATATATTTCAAACATTTCGCGTTGTGCTGCCGTTCGAACCTGGCCGGACACAGGGAAATTCACTGTGCCACCGCGCCTGCACCAGTGGAGGGGCTTCCCTCATCCGTCCAGCAAGGTTTCGGACTGTGCGGCGTCGGCTATATTCCCAGAGTGGCTGTCACCGAGTCCCGTGAAGTCGTCATCGAGGCAACGCCCGACGAGATCATGGACGTGTTGTTGGACCTCGAGTCGTTGACCGAGTGGTCCTCGGCGCATCAAGAGGTCGAAATTCTCGAGCGGGACGACCAAGGCCGCCCAAGCAAATCTCGGCAGGTCATCAAAATCGTGGGCATCCGTGATGAGCAGGTACTGGCCTACTCCGTTCACGACGACGGCGTGAGCTGGACATTGGTCAGTGCCAAACAACAACGCGCGCAGGAGGCCCGCTACACGCTGACTCCCGAAGGCGATTCCACCCGGGTCCGCTTCGAGCTCACCGTCGACCCCTCCGTGCCCCTCCCGGGATTCGTGATCAAGAGGGGGGCCAAAGGTCTGATGGACACGGCCACCGAGGGCCTGCGCAAGCGGGTGCTCAAGGTCAAGAAGCGCGGCAAGTAGGCGCCCCTTCGTGACCGGCTGCGGACCCTTGCCGGGGTGAGGGAAATCCTTGTCCGGCAACCGATTCGGATGCTAGGAAACCTCAGCGAAGCCGTGCGATTTCAGGAAAGCAATTTGGCGGCCGCGATTGGTTGGCTCTGGCCGGAATGCCTCGTCGGTTTCCGTTCGCTGGTTCATTCTGCGGGTGGGCGCCGACTTGGCCTGTGTCCAGGGCGCTCAAGGGCCTCGATTTGGCGGGCGACCTCGACTGCGTGATCGCCGAGTCGCTCCAGCAACCGAGCGTAGGCACAGCTCCGCCGAGTTGCAGGCACCCGACCACTACGAAAAGACCACCGCAGAACAGCCGGCCGCGGCATGACACCGCCGATCTAAACAATGTCTCAATTGGTCAAGGATCAGCCGAAAACATTGTCAAGCATCAGCCGAGATCATATGCACTCTGTTGTGGGGCGGGCGGGGCTCCAACCGGCGACCAACGGATCGTGAGTCCCCTTTCAGCGGCTTTCTGACCAGCGCCGATGGTTAGCCGAAGCCAGCATACCGCCCCTAAGGCAGTGGTTCCCGGTGTTGCCGGTACGGGCACGGTACGGGTCCGGTACGCCCTGAATACGCCCCTGGCCGCCGGGACGACGCCGGGACGGACGAGTTAGCTAGGTAGCGGCTCAAGGCTGACAAGGCGAAGCCAGATGCAACTATCGAGGCGTGGCACTCGCGACGGCGACGGCTGTGCCTGCGAGCCCTTCACTCATCTGGAAGCCCGCCAGCGTCGGTGAGTACCGCGTTGGCAGGCAGTCAGTAGTCCCATACCTCCGGTACACAACGAAAAGCATTGCCCGCGGCAGCGACGTGGCAGACGGACGGGAACGGTAAGTGGGTGGCCACCAACGCCCCGCGGGTCGACGCCAGCTCTTGCATCAGCCGGACCCGGACGCGGGCAGCCTCTTCGGGATAGTGTTCAAAACCGTTGTGCCACTCCGGGTTCTCGAACGAAATTTGGAAAAGAGCGTCCCCGGCGAACATCAGCCGGTCGTCACCGGATGCGACACGGACAACGCTGTGCCCAGGGGTGTGGCCCCCGGTACGACTGACGTGTACCCCGGGTGCGACCTCGTACTCAGTCTCGAACGGCCGCAGATGGGCGCGGTATTCGTTGAGGAACCGCGTGGCGGTCGACCGAAGTGCGTCGGGAACCCCTGGCGCCATGGACGTCTTGGAGAAATCGGGTGACTCCCAGAACTCAGCCTCAGCGGCCGCCAAATGAATCCGCAAATCGGGTCGCAGCTGTGACTTCAGTCCGTCGCCGAGTAGGCCTCCGATGTGGTCCATGTGCATGTGGGTGAGAACGACGTCGGTCACGGAGGCGGGATCGATGCCTGCGGCTAGCAGCCGCGGGGCCAGCCGCCCGGCCCGCGAAGGGTCTGACCAAGCGAATTCCGTCCCTAGGCCGGCGTCAACGAGAATCGTCTGCGTGCCGCTGCGTACCACGACAACGTTGAGGGGCCAGTCGAGCACATCGGACGGCAGGAACATGTCGTCCAGCCAAGTCAGCAGGGCTGAGGGGTCGACGTTGGTGGCCATCGTTTCGGCGGCGATCGGTATGACCCCGTCGCTGATCACTAGTACGTCGATGTCTCCGACTTGCACCGCGTAGCGCGACGGGACCAAATCGATGGTGCTGGGCGTACCGAGTTGACTCATGTTTCCTCCAAGCTGATCGAAGGTGCCTTCAGGACCTGTCCAGACTGGTGGCTCGGACAGCGAAGCGAACCCTTGGAAATCCGTAGTCGGCGTGGTGGGCACACCACCACCGTCGGGCGCCACCCGAAACAGAAAGAGTCAAGAAACGGCCAGGAAAAAGTTGCTGGGCTTATGGCGCGGGTCCGCAGATCGTCTGACCACAATCCGCCCGGTGAAAATGCACAGACGGATGCGGCTCGGCCACGGCGCGCCAATTCGAGCGCTATGAATCCGCCCCTCGAGTGGCCCGCTAGATGTGGCCGATCTAGTCCGCGTTCGTCGAGGTAGCGTTCGGACTCATCGATGACATCCCACATCATGACGAGTCGCCGCTGCACAACTGGCCCTCCATGATGACCGAGGGCTGACGGTGTGTACACGTCGTGGTAGGCGGATAGCAGCGGTGCAATATCCCGCCATTGATCGCCAGACCAGGACCCGCCATGCAGGAGTACAAGAGGCAACAGTTCGGACGTCGCCCCCGAAGTTTGACACAGCTTCAGTCCCTGAACAGGCCTTTTAAGGTGGGGCTGTTCAGAGTCGGTTGATGGTTGACGATTCTATGTCGGTTGATCCTTGACACTCTGGGTTATGGGTCAGGCTTGCGCGCTGGTGCGTGCGGCCCGTTTGTTTCTTACCTCGCCGGTGCTGGTGCGTGCGGCGGTCTTGACCAGATCGTCGCCGATCCAAAAGCGCAGCAGCTCGCCGTCGACGTGGACATCGCAGCGCTGCCCGGCGTGGTGGCGCCCGATGCTGACTTGCTGCCAGGACACGCAGACGATGCCGTTGGAGCAGACCCGGCGGCTGACCCAGTCATCGCCGCAGCGATCAACTGGCGAAGCAGTCGAGGTCGACGGCGGATGTGCGGGCGCCGCGACGTCGAATCGTTGGCTGGGTGTGGCCATGTGTAGTGATTGGTGTGGGCGGGCGGTGTTGTAGTCGTGCACCCACTCATCAAGGGCCCGTTGAGCCGCTTGCAGATTCACGAAAGCTGCCCTGTTGCTGAGGAATTCCGCGCGCATGCTGCGGTGGAAGCGCTCGATCTTGCCGGTGGTGGCCGGGCTGCGCGGCTGGGTCAATAAGTGTTCGATCCCGCTTTCCCGGCAGATCCGATCAAAGAGCACCTCGACCGGCGGATGATTGAACCGACCGGTGAATACCTTGCCGTTGTCGGTCAAGATCTGCTCGGGTGCCCCATAGGTCAGCAGTGCTGCGCGCAGCCCGTCGCAGACTGCGCGGGTGCGTTCGCGTGCCATCAACCGGGCACACACGCACATTCGGGAGTGATCATCGATGCCGGTCAAGGCTTTAGCGCTGGTGCCATCAGCGAGCGGGAATCCGCCCACGATGTCCATCTGCCACAACTCCATCGCCGCACCGCGTTCCCAACGTTTCCACTTGCGTGAGCGTCGATCCCGCAGATGTGGGTCAATCATCCCGGCCCGCACCAGGGCCCGATAGGCCGCAGACTCCGAAGGCACCGGCAAGACCTTGCGCTTGGCCAACTCGAACACCAGCCGGCGCGGACCCCAATACGGCCGCGACCGGCGCAACTCCAACAACGCCGCCTCCACCGCGGCCGGCATCTGATGCGGACACGACACCGGCCGATGCGACCGATCCTTGAGCCCTTCCAGGCCCTCGGCCTCATAGCGGGCCAACCACGAGTGCAGCGTCTGACGCGACACCCCAACCTTTTGGGCAACCTGCGAGATCGACAACCCGTCGCTGATCACCGCTAACACGGCCTGATATCTCTGCTCGGCCACGCTCAACTCCCTCATTCAGGGAGTGTCAAGGATCAACCGAAGTAGATGTAAAGCATCAGCCGAAACACTGTCAGCCATCAACCGAACTAGAAATGTCACCCATCAACCGACGTCATACATTTTAAGGTGGGGCGGGCGGGGCTCGAACCCGCGACCAACGGATTATGAGTCCGCGGCTCTAACCAACTGAGCTACCGCCCCTGGATCCCTGACATTAGCGCCCACACTGATCTGCCTGTGACCCGTGCCGCGCAAGCGCAGGCGCGAGCGGCCATCGCTGCGTCAACCTTTCGAAATTTTCTGGCAGACGGGATGAGTTCGCGGCTTTCCATCCGTTCTGGCGGTCAGGGAGCTAAGGCAAACCACCCGCTCCCCGGTGATAACCCCAGTTCGGGCGGCTGTCGTCGGCCATACGGCGCGATCAAGGAAGGCTCATCATGAGAATTGTCGTCATCGGAGGAACTGGCTTGATCGGGTCAAAAGTGGTGCAGGCCTTGACCGAACAAGGGCATGAAGCCGTCGCAGCAGCTCCCTCGACCGGTGTGAACGCCGTGACCGGCGAGGGCCTGTCCGACGTGCTCGCCGGCGCATCCGTGGTCGCCGACGTCTCGAACTCACCGTCGTTCGACGACGCCCCGTCGATGGAATTCTTCACCAAGTCAACGACGAATTTGCTGGCCGCCGAGACCGACGCCGGTGTCAAGCACCATGTCGCACTTTCCGTGGTGGGCACCGATTTCCTTGCCCCACGCAGCGGCTACTTCCTCGCCAAGCAGGCGCAGGAAGATCTCATCAGCGCGGGACCGATTCCTTACACGATCGTGCACGCGACGCAGTTCTTCGAGTTCCTCAATTTCATCGCCGACTCCGCGACCGAGGGGAACACGGTGCGTCTGCCGTCGGCGCTCTGTCAGCCGATGGCCGCGGTCGACGTCGCCAAAGCCGTAGCCGCCGCAGCGGTCGGTGAACCGGTGAACGGCATCAGCGAGGTAGGCGGACCGCAGGCGTATCCACTTCACGAGCTCATCCGCATCGCGCTGACCGCCCACGGGGACCCCCGCGAAGTAGTCGCCGACCCCGCTGCGAAGTATTGGGGCGTCGCAATCGAAGAACGCACCCTCGTCCCCGAGGACGGCGCGAAACTGTCCACAACCAGGTTCGAGGACTGGGTTCTCGAAACGGCGGCCAAGGCGTAGCCGAACCGATTCGGCGCCAACCCAATTCAGCAACGAAGGAGAGACGGCGCCGGTGGACATCTACGAGGCGGTAACGAGCCGACGCGCAGTTCGCGGATTCACTGACCAGCCCGTCCCCAAAGAGGTGCTGGAGCGCGTGCTGTCGGCCGCGGCGTGGGCGCCGTCGGGATCCAACCTGCAACCCTGGCACATCTACGTGTTGACCGATGCGCCACTAATGCAGCTCAAACTGCTCGCCATACACCGGGTGGGTGCAGGTGATCCCTGGGACGAGCGGGAGTTCGAGATGTACCCGCCTGAGCTGAAGTCCCCGTATCGCGAGCGCAGAGCCGCATTCGCCAAACAGCGCTACGGCGCACTTGGCATCGCGCGCGAGGACCTGGAGGCCCGTCAGCGAGCCGCCATCGCCAACTGGGACTGCTTCGGCGCGCCCGCCGCGCTGTTTTGCTACATCGACCGCGACATGGGCCTGCCACAATGGGCGGACCTCGGCATGTACCTGCAATCCGTGATGCTGCTGCTGCGCGCCGAGGGCTTGCACAGTTGCCCACAGATGGCGTGGTCGCAAACTCGCAAGTCCGTTGCGGAGGTCGTCTCACCCCCAGACGGGCGCATCCTCTTCTGTGGCATGTCGATCGGGTACGAAGACGTCAACGTGGGTTATGCCCGTACCGGCCGGGCACCGCTCGAGGAGACCGTCACATTCATCCCGCGTTAAGACAGAATTTGCAGCTTGCGGCCACCGTGGACACTCGACTGCATAGACCTCGCTGAGAGAGCTCACTACCATCAGGTCCGGACCAGCCGCCATTCCCGACATCAACCGGCTGAGGTCCACTGGAACCAGACGCGGTGGAGAGTATGTCCAGTCAGGGCCGGGGGGAACGTCTGCGCGGTCGCACCGCCGAATGCGAGACGCTGCGCGCTGTGCTCTCGACGGTAAAAGCAGCCAGCCATCAGGTTTTGGTTCTCCGCGGCGAAGCGGGCGTCGGAAAAACCGCCTTGCTGGGCTACGTGTCAGACCTGGCGTCCGAATTTCGCTGTGTCCAGGTGGCGGGTGTGCAGTCCGATATGGAGCTCGCATTCGCCGGGCTGCAGCAGCTGTGCGCGCCGCTGATGGATCGATTCGATGAATTGCCGCCACCGCAGCGCGAAGCACTGAACGTTGCCTTCGGCCGCGGAGTCGGACCGACGCCCGACCGCTTCCTGGTCGGGTTGGCGGTGTTGAGCTTGATGGCCGCCGCTACCAGCGACCAGCCCCTGCTCTGCATCATCGATGACGCGCAATGGCTCGACCAGGTGTCGGTGCAGACGCTCTCGTTCGTCGCGCGACGCCTGTTGGCCGAGCCGGTCGCCTTGGTCTTCGCGGCCCGCGACAACGGCGCACAGGCGTTGGCCGGGTTGCCGGAACTCGCGGTCAACGGCCTGTCTGACGGCGAAGCCCGGGAACTGTTGAGCTCCGTCATCCCCGGGCGGATCGACGAGCGGGTGCGAGACCGCATCGTCGCTGAGACGCGGGGCATTCCGCTGGCACTGCTGGAGGTGCCGCGAAACCATTCTGCGGTCGACCTTGCCGGCGGCTTCGGGAATCTGACTGTGCACCGATCGGCGGGACAGCTGGAGGAAAGCTTCGTGCGCCGCATTGAGTCTCTCCCGGTCGACACTCAACGGTTGCTGCTTGTCGCCGCCGCCGAGCCGGTCGGCGACGCCGCATTGTTTCTGCGCGCCGCGGGCAATCTGGGCATCCCGGTCGACGCGCTGGCGCCGGCAGAAGCCGCCGGGGTGATCGAGTTCGGTCCGCGCATGCGCTTTCACCACCCCCTGCTGCGCTCAGCCGCTTACCGCGCCGCGGACCTGCCTGACCGCAGGGCTATACATCGGGCATTGGCCGACGCCACGGATGCACGCTCGGACCCCGACCGTCGGGCATGGCACGCCGCCTATGCCGCGGCGGGACCCGACGATGCGGTGGCCGCGGAACTGGAAACCTCGGCCGGCCGTGCGCAGATCAGGGGCGGCATCGCCGCGGCGGCAGCTTTCTTGGAGCGCGCAACCGCGTTGACGTTGGACCCGGCCCGGCGCGTTTCCCGGGCGATCGCCGCCGCACAGGCCAAAGGAGATGCCGCAGCGCCCGAGGTTGCCTACGACCTACTCGCAATCGCCGAACTGGGCTCGCTGTCCAACCTGCAACGCGGCCAAGTGGCTCGACTGCGCGCCCAGATGGACTTTGCCCGCAACCGGGGAGGTGATAGCAGCGCACCCCGACTGGCCGGGCCCGCGTCGCAACTACTCGACGCCGCCAAGCATCTGGAAACCCTCGACGACGACCTGTCCCGGGAGACCTACCTCGAGGCGCTCGCCGCGACCATGTACGCCGGTCGACTCGGTGAGCCCGACGCACTGGCGATCGCGGCCGAGGCTGCCCGCACTGCCGTTGGCCCGGTATCGGAATTGCATCAGCCGATGGACTTGCTGTTGAGCGGCATCGCCAACCGAATCGTTGGCGACGTGAGTGGCGGTCGCGGCATGCTGCGTTCAACACTCGAGCTTCTCTGCGCCCAGACGAACAGCCAGGTGCAGCGCTGGATGTCGCTGGCCTTCCCGGTTGTGCAAGAGACCGCCGCTGCCGAACTCTGGGACGATGCGGTCTACCGGCAAATGGCCACCGACATCGTCCGGCACGCTCGTGACGCCGGTGCACTGGCCATCATTCCGCGAGCACTCGCCTACCAGGCGAGAGCCCACCTGCTGGCCGGTGAATTCGCCACGGCGGCAACAATTATCGAGGAGGCGGCCTCGATTACCGCCGCTACGGGCCACGCGCCGCTGAAATACGACGCATTGCTACTGACTGCCTGGCGCGGGATCCCGGCCGACGCGGTCGACTTGATCGCGGCCGCCACCGCCGAGGGAAACACCAGGGGCGAAGGCCGACTGCTCGGCCTGGCCGGATTTGCCGCCGCCGTGCTCTACAACGGACTCGGCCGATACGAAGAGGCATTCGCCGCCGCGCGCGAGGCGTGCGAACACGAGGATCTCGGCTTCTACGGGTGGTGCTTGATCGAACTGATCGAAGCTGCGGCGCACATGGGCGAGCAGGCAACGGCTGCGGCGGCCGCACGTCAGCTCGAAGAACGCGCGGGCGCCAGCGCAACCGATTGGGGCCTAGGTGTTTTGGCGAGTGCGCGAGCCCTGCTCGCCGACGATCAACTCGCTGAGGGCCTCTTCACCGAAGCGATCGAACGTCTGGAACGAACCGGCATCGTCGTACATTTGGCTCGCGCTCATCTGCGCTATGGGGAGTGGCTGCGCCGGCTGAACCGGCGACTCGATGCGCGGCGACACCTCACCGAGGCGCATGCGATGTTCACCCGGATGGGCGCGAACGCCTTCGCGGAGCGGTCCCGCCGCGAACTGGTGGCCATTGGCGAGAAGGTGCGCAAACAACCGGTCAGTTCCGGCGATGAGCTGACGGCCCAAGAGGCACAGATCGCACGGCTGGCCGCGGATGGGCTGACGAACCAGGAGATCGGTGCGCAATTGTTCATCAGCACGCACACCGTCGAATGGCACCTCAGAAAGGTGTTCGTCAAGCTCGGCATCACTTCGCGTCGCCAGCTGCGCACCGTGTCGTGGGCCAGCTAGGCGGTAGCCGCCCCAACCCACGAACCAAGGACTACGGACTTTCAAGGGTCCGTTTTCTGGTCGCAAGCGTGACTCTGATCTGGACCGCCCGTTGTGGGCCTGACCACCAGAATTCGGAGATTGATCGTGACAATCACTTCCGTACGAGCGACGTCCGAACCGTGCGAAAGTCTCGCCGAACGATTCACCGGCGAAGCCGGACCCGTCCTTGACGCCCTATCCCGCGGAGCTCGACGCCTGACCCGTTGCGACGCCGACGCCGAGGACCTGTTGCAAGATGCACTGCTGGACGCGTACGCGGGCTTTCACACATTCCGGGAGGGCACCAACGTCAAGGCATGGCTCTTCCGGATTCTCTACAACCGCTGGGTCAGCACGTACCGCAGAAAGCAGCGCCGTCCGGCGGAGGTTTCCGTCGAGGACATCACCGAACGGGATCTGGCCGCTAGCGCCGCGCGCGCCCCTGCTGGCTTGCGCTCCGCCGAGTCGGAAGTCCTGGAAGCGTTGCCCGGCAGCCAGATTCAGGCAGCGATGCAAGATTTGCCGGAGGGCTTCCGGGCTGCGGTGTATTACGCCGACGTCCACGGCTACACCTACGCGGAGATCGCCGCGATTCTGAACATCCCGCTGGGCACCGCGATGTCGCGAGCGTCACGTGCACGCCAACGGCTGCGCGTCGCGTTGGCCGAACAGCAGATCGCCTAGCCTCTGGCGCCCGCGCTGATCGCAACGGCGACACGCTAAGGCTTACCTTGCTTGTATGTAACCGGCTTGCACAGATACATTACCTGCAACTGGCATACACACATACATTGGAGGCACCGTGGCCACCACCTTGACCCAGCAGCAGATGCTTCGTGAGCTCGAGCCGGTAGCCGAGCAACTCCTAAACCGCCACATCTCGAAGTTCAAAGACTGGAATCCGCACGACTTCATCCCTTGGTCGGAGGGCAAGAACTTTAAGACGATGGGCGGTCAAGACTGGGAGCCCGAGCAGTGCAAACTCTCCGACGTCGCCAGGGTGGCGATGGTGCAGAACCTGCTGACCGAGGACAACCTGCCGGCGTATCACCGCGAAATCGCGATGAATTTCGGCATGGACGCTGCCTGGGGCGAATGGGTGAGGCGGTGGACCGCCGAAGAAAACCGGCACAGCAACGCGTTGCGTGACTACCTGGTGGTGACCCGCGCAGTCGATCCGTTCGCTTTGGAGAAGCTCCGCATAGAGCAAATCACCAGGGGCTTCAGCCCGGGTCAGAACGGCCAGGGCGACCTCTTCGCCGAGAGCCTGTTCGACTCCGTCGTCTACGTCTCGTTCCAGGAATTGGCCACCCGCGTCTCGCATCGGAACACCGGCAAGGCCTGTAACGACACGATCGCCGATCAGCTGATGGCACGGTTGTCGCACGACGAGAACCTGCACATGATCTTCTACCGTGACGTCACCGCTGCCGGCTTGGACCTCGCGCCCAACCAGGCGATGAGATCGATCCACTCGGTGCTACGCAACTTCCAGATGCCCGGATACACGGTCCCCGAATTCCGCCGCAAGGCGGTGATCATCGCCGTCGGCGGGGTCTACGACCCTCGCATCCACCTCGACGAAGTGGTCATGCCGGTACTGAAGAAATGGCGGATCTTCGATCGCGACGACTTCACCGGCGAAGCAGCCCGGCTGCGCGACGACCTCGCGGTCCTGGTCAAAGAGCTCGAGCAGGCGTGCGACAAGTTCGCGGTGTCCAAGCAGCGCTACCTGGAGCGAGAGGCCCGCAAGGCCGAGAGCATCACCGCCGCTAAGGCCCTCGAGCCCGAGGGCACGCTCACCCAAAGCCGCCATTAACGGCTAGCGCCGCGACCGATCTTGGGGACGAACGGCCCTAGGGCGGCGCGGGGGCTCGAAAGACTTGGGCGAGCTGACAAATCTCGACCTGGTCCAGATCCCGTGGAGGTAATGCATGACCGCCGAAGCCCCACCCGCTGCTGAGCTCGAGGCACATCGACCCTATCCGCCGCGGCTGGGCCCGAAGGGCGCCCTGGTCTACAAGGTCATCAGCACCACCGATCACAAGATGATCGGCATCATGTACATGGTCGCCTGCTTCATCTTCTTTTTCATCGCCGGCCTGATGGCGCTGTTGCTCCGCCTTGAGCTCGCCAGACCCGGGCTGCAATTCCTATCCAACGAGCAGTACAACCAGCTGTTCACCATGCACGGCACGGCGATGTTGTTGTTTTACGCAACCCCGGTCGTCTTTGGCTTTGCCAACCTGGTGCTGCCCCTGCAGATCGGCGCACCTGACGTCGCCTTCCCACGTTTGAACGCATTGTCGTTCTGGCTGTTCGTCTTCGGAGCGCTCATCGCATTGAGCGGCTTCATCGTTCCCGGCGGCGCGGCCGATTTCGGGTGGACCGCCTACACGCCTCTGTCGAATGCGGCCCACAGTCCCGGTGTGGGAGCGGATCTTTGGATTCTCGGCTTGGCCGTCGGTGGCCTGGGCACGATCCTCGGGGGGGTCAACATGATCACCACCGTGGTGTGCATGCGCGCCCCGGGCATGACGATGTTCCGGATGCCGATCTTCACCTGGAACATCCTGGTCACGAGTGTGCTTGTGCTGATGATCTTTCCACTGCTGACCGCTGCGCTGTTCGGCCTGGCCGCTGACCGTCGCCTCGGTGCGCACATCTACGACCCGGCAAACGGCGGGGCGATTCTGTTTCAGCATTTGTTCTGGTTCTTCGGTCACCCCGAGGTGTACGTCATCGCGCTGCCGTTCTTCGGCATCATCTCCGAGATCATCCCGGTGTTCGCGCGCAAGCCACTCTTCGGCTACACCACACTGGTTTACGCGACGCTATCCATCGCCGCGCTGTCGGTCGCGGTGTGGGCACACCATATGTTCGCCACCGGTGCGGTGTTGCTGCCGTTCTTCTCGTTCATGACGTTCCTGATCGCCGTCCCGACCGGAATCAAGTTTTTCAACTGGATCGGCACTATGTGGCGGGGCCAGTTGACGTTTGAGACGCCGATGTTGTTCGCGCTCGGCTTCCTGGTCACCTTCCTGGCCGGCGGCCTGACCGGCATCCTCCTAGCCAGCCCGCCACTTGACTTCCACGTCAGTGACACCTATTTCGTGGTAGCCCATTTCCACTACACGTTGTTCGGCACCATCGTGTTCGCCACCTACGCGGGGATCTACTTCTGGTTCCCGAAGATGACCGGCCGGCTACTCGACGAGCGGTTGGGGCAGGCTGCACTTCTGGCTGACCTTCATCGGCTTCCACACCACGTTTTTGGTCCAGCACTGGCTGGGCAATTCGGGGATGCCGCGCCGCTACGCCGACTACCTACCCACCGACGGGTTCCAAACCCTCAACGTGGTCTCCACAGTCGGCGCATTCATCCTCGGTATCTCGGTTCTGCCGTTCGTGTGGAACGTGTTCAAGAGCTGGCGCTACGGCGAACCTGTGACGGTCGACGACCCATGGGGCCACGGCAACTCGCTGGAATGGGCCACGAGCTGTCCGCCGCCGCGGCACAACTTCACCGAGTTGCCCCGGATCCGTTCGGAGCGGCCAGCATTCGAACTGCACCACCCGCACATGGTCGAACGCTTACGCGCGGAATCTCACGTCGGCAGCAGGAAAAGCGAGCCGCTGCCGGCAGCCGACCGTCAGGTGAACACCGTCTGACCGTCGGCGTCGAGTAGATACTGCTCGGTCCCCTGCTCGACCCGCGGCGCATCGCCGCCCAGCGCCACCGCGACTCTTGTTGCTGGCATTGCGCATCACGTCGAGGGTCAGCTCGACGCGCCTCAGCATCGGAGAAGTGCGCACGCACCCCGGCCGCGACACCGTCGTCGATGCGGCTGGGCGACCAGATCAGCGCGTCCACATACCGCAGCGCCGCCTTGTGACGCTCGGTCAGCTGGGCCGACGCCTCGAACTTCTCGATGTCGCCGTACAGCGTCTCCGACCCACCGGCGTCCAGTGCCGTCGTCTCGCGCAGCGACTTGCACAGCCGGCAGTTGTGCTGCGTGGCGCCACGCAACCGAACGACCTCCGCGGTCAGCGCATCAAGCGCACGCTGCCGGGCCACCGTCGGCAGAAAGTCGTTGAACACGATGTCGGACGGATCGGTGGCGTGGTCCCACGTCGACCGGCCCAGCCGTCCACCCGAGGTACTCTTCGCCGACCCCGAGCGCTTCCAGCCCGGCGCGCACCCGCGGCACGAAGTCGGCGATGTACATCTGCACGACGGCGCTGAACGTGCTGTCGCCCAGCACTTTCCACAGCTTCGAGCGATGCTCGCCGCCGATTGTCGAGACGTCGATGCTGAATTGTTCGGCGAAGTCGGCAACGACGTCGTCGGAAGCCGGGTGCGGCCTCGGCTGGAAGTGCCGGCAGGCCGAGCGTCTGCGCGCAGACCCGTCGAACCAGCGCGGTCAGTCGCGACCATCGCCAGGCGATAGGGCCACCAGTCGGGTCAGGTCGTCGTGCAGCACCACAAAGGTGATTATGTCGCTTGGCTCACCGATGACATGTGAAAGTCGGGAATCCGCAGCGACGGCATCGCCGCGCGAGTGACCCAGTCGCCCCATTCCCGCGGCAGCGTGTGCTCGCTGACACCGGCCTGGCTGGCCCGCCGCAACAGATCCAACGGGCTCTCGTTGAAGCGGAAGTTGTTGACCGCCGCGGTCACTTCACCGTCTTCGACGAGGTAGACACCGTCGCGGGTCAGCCCGGTCAGCAGCAGCGTGGTGGGATCGACCTCGCGCATGTACCACAGCGTGGTCAACAACAACCCCCGCTCGGTCTGGGCGATCATGTCGGCGAGTTCGGCGCTGTCGCCGGTCATCAAGATGTTGTCGGCGGCAACGGCGACTGGAGCGCCGAACTCCTCGGCCGCGGCCCGCGGGTAGGCCAGCGCGTTGATCACCCCGTCGCGGATCCAGTCCGCCCGGCCGATGGTCATCCCGTTGTCGAAGATCGACAAAGTCTCCGAAGAGCTCGACGTCGCGACGAACGGTGTGCAGCCCAGCCCGGACGCCGTGGGATCGGAGTACAGCGTCAGCGGCAGATCGGTCAGCTTCTCCCCTACCCGGGTTCCGCCGTCGACAGCGCTGAGCGCGGTGCGGCCCTCTTGCGCGCCGCGGCCGCTCATCGACCACGCCAGGTAGATCATCATGTCGGCGACTGCCGACGGCGGCAGGATCGTCTCAAAGCGCCCGGCCGGCAACTCGACGCGGCGCTTGGCCCAATCCAGTCGCATTGACAGTTGCTCGAGCAGTGAATCCGTTGGCACACCGGCAAAGTCGGGGCTTCCGACGCCCACCCAGGCGCTGGCGCCGTCGCGTTTGGCGTTGATTTCCACCGAACCGGTCGGTTGGCTGTAGCGACGCCGCAGTCCGCTCGACGTCGCCAGAAACGTCGTCTCCAGCGCATGTTGCGCGAAGCCGTACAGCTGGTCGGCGCCCCGGAATCCGCGAGCCAGTGGACCGGTGATGTCCGAGAACACCTCGGGTCCGGTCCCCGGAATCGGCGCGTCCCAGTCGGCCGGCGCGGTGTTGCCGCTCAACAGTGGCGCGGCGTCGCGGGCCTCCGGCGCCGACGCCGCGGCGGCCTGCGATGCGACGACCAACTCCTCGATCGCCGCCGGGTCGACTTCGGCCGAGGTCAGCGTGCCGACTCGCGCTGTATTACGCGAGCGGACAATCGAAATGACCGTGGTGTTGCGAGCCGTCGATACGCCGTTGGTGGTCATCGAGTTGTTCGCCCACCGCAGTGACGTCGCGACGCGGTCGCTGACCAGCACGATGGTCTCGTCGGCGCCGCCCAGCCGGGCCGCAGCGTCCAGCGCGATGTCGACGACCTGCTGCGCGCCGATCACAGGCCGGCCTCCACGCGGGTGTTGAGCACGTTGACCCCACGAAACAGCGCCGACGGGCAGCCGTGGCTGACCGCGGCCACCTGACCGGGTTGGGCCTTGCCGCAGTTGAACGCTCCGCCCAGTCGCCAGGTCGACGCGCCGCCGACGGCTTCCATCGAATTCCAGAAGTCGGTCGTGGTGGCCTGATAGGCGACATCGCGCAGCTGGCCGTCCAGACGTCCGTCCCGGATGCGGTAGAACCGCTGCCCGGTGAATTGGAAGTTGTAGCGCTGCATATCAATTGACCACGATCGGTCGCCGACGATGTAGATGCCGTCGTCGACCCGGGAGATCAAGTCAGGAGTGCTGAAGCCTTCGGGGCCGGGTTGCAGCGACACGTTGGCCATCCGCTGAATCGGCACGTGGTGTGGCGAGTCCGCGTAGGAGCAGCCGTTGGACCGGGGCTGGCCCAGCCGCGGAGCGAAAACCCGGTCCAGTTGATAACCGACGAAGATCCCGTCGCGCACCAAGTCCCAACTCTGGGCGGCAACACCCTCGTCGTCGTAACCGATACTGGCCAAACCGAATTCGACCGTGCGGTCGGCGGTCACGTTCATCATCGGCGACCCGTAGCGCAGCGTGCCAAGCTTGTCGGGGGTGGCGAACGATGTGCCGGCGTATGCTGCCTCGTAGCCGATGGCGCGGTCGTATTCGGTTGCATGGCCGATGGATTCGTGGATGGTCAGCCAAAGGTTGGTCGGGTCGATCACCAGGTCCTTACGCCCGGCCGCGACGCTGGGCGCCTTCATCTTCTCGGCCAGCTGCGACGGCAGTTGCGCGAGCTCGTCTGTCCAGTTCCACACGGCGTCGTCGGCCAGCACCTCCCAACCGCGACCCATCGGCGGCGCCAGCGTGCGCATCGAGTCGAACCCGCCGCCGCCGGTGTCCACGGTGACCGCCTCCAGACGAGGCTGCACCCTGACCCGTTGCTGCGTGATCGACGAGCCGGCGGTGTCGGCGTAGAAGGTCTGCTCCTTGACGGACTGCAGGCTTGCCGACACGTGATCGACACCGTCGGCGGCCAGCAGCCTGCCGGAGTATTCGTCGAGCACCGTGATCTTGTCGGCGAGCGGCACGGTGAACGGGTCGATGCGATAGCTCGAGACCCAGGTGGCGTCGGCGTAGACCGGCTCGGGTGCGAGCTCGACGCGCTCGGTGTTCAGCACCGCCAGCGTGTTGGCCACCGAGACGGCGCGGCGTGCTGTATCCGCGGCGACTTCGGGCGACAACTCGGCGTGCGAGGCGAAGCCCCAGGTGCCGTCGACGATCACCCGGACGGCCAGGCCGATCTCGCGGTTGACCACCGCGGTCTCCAACTCGCCGTCGCGCAGCTGGATGATCTCGTTGACCAGCCGGTGAATTCGCAGGTCGGCGTGCGTCGCTCCGGCCGCGGTGGCCGCGGACAGCGCCGCATCGGCCAGTTCGTGGCGCGGCAGGCTGAGGAAGTCGGCATCGATCCCCCGGTTCGTTGTCACGACTCCACCGTATCGAGCGGCTTTAATACTTGTGTGGGTGACGCCGCGGTGAACGCCAGGCGCCGATCGACGGCGTTGGGGTATGCGTTGATCGCGCCGAGCCTATTCGGGGTGGTGACGTTTCTGTTGCTGCCGATCTTGGTGGTGGTGTGGCTGAGCCTGCATCGCTGGGACCTGCTCGGCCCGATCGAGTATGTCGGAGGCCAGAATTGGCGCTCGGTACTCAGCGACAAGACGTTCGGCAATTCGCTGCTGGTGACATGTGCGTTCGTGGCGATCGTGGTGCCGTTGCAGACCGTGCTCGGGTTGGCCGTAGGCGCCCTGCTGGCTCGCGATCTGCCCGGCAGTGGCTTGTTCCGCACGATTTACGTGCTGCCGTGGATCAGCGTCCCGCTGGCGATCGCGGTGCTGTGGCGCTGGATTTTGGCTCCCACCGACGGCGCCATGAGCACCCTGCTCGGGCATCGCATCGAATGGCTCACCGATCCCGGACTGGCGCTGCCGGTGGTGTCGGCGGTCGTCGTCTGGACCAACGTCGGATACGTCGCGCTGTTTTTCCTCGCCGGCATCCTGGCCATCCCCGCCGAGATCCACTCCGCCGCACGCACCGACGGCGCGACGTCGTGGCAGCGGTTCTGGCGCATCACGCTCCCGATGCTGCGACCCACCATGTTTTTTGTGCTGGTCACCGGAATCATCAGTGCGGCACAAGTTTTCGACACGGTATACGCCCTGACCGGCGGCGGACCCCAGGACCGAACCGATTTGGTCGCCCATCGCATCTATGCGGAGGCATTCGGGGCCGCGGCGATCGGCCGGGCCTCGGTGATGGCCGTGGTGCTGTTCGTCATCCTGGTCGCCATCACCATCGTCCAGCACCTGTACTTCAGGCAACGAAGTACATACGAAATTCGGTGATCGACCCGGCTGCTCGGTGGTAGGACTCAGATCATGGCGCGGCTACTGGCGTTTCGAGTCAATGCTGCGCGGCCGTTTTGAAGAAAATTTCGTTGACCTCGCACAGCGCATAGAACACGAGCACGTAGCCGGCGGCGGGGTCGGCCCACCACCAACCGACGAGGCTGTTGAGCAGCAAGCCGAGCAGGACGGCGGCGGCCAGGAGGCCGTCGATCAGGGTCACCCGCCCTTCCGCGGCCAGCACCGGATTGCCAAGGGCGGCACCGGTTTGGGCCTTGCCAGCCGCGAGCGCGAACATCGCTAACGCGGTGATCGCTGTCCAGATAATGCCCAGGGGTGAGTGCTGGGGGTGGAAACCGGCGACTAAAACCACCGTTGACTGCACCAGCAGATACACCGCTAGCCCCGCGAAGCCGGCGCCGATGAGTCGCAGCGCGAACCGTTGACGCGCTGCACCGGTCCCCGAGAGCTCCCAAATGACCACTAGTGAGGCCCCGATCTCGATCAGCGAGTCCAAGCCAAACCCTGCCAAGGCCACTGATTTGGCGTGGATCGCCGCCGCTGCGAGGACGACGATTCCTACGACGTTCCACGCCAGCGTGGCGTATTCGAGGGCAAATCCGCGCCGCAGCAGGGACTGGCGTGCGGCCTCATCACGGTGGCTCATCAAAGCAAGTCTCACATAACCATATTGCGACACACCGACGGCTTACAGCGGTGACGTTCGGCGATTACTTGGGGCCAAAAGGCCCTCGTCCAGAAGATACCCCGGAGGGGTATGTTAAGCCGTTCGGTCCGCTACCAAACGAACAGGAAAAAGCATGTCCCCAAGATGAAACAGCTGGCCGCTGTCGGAGCCGCCGTTGCCAGCGTCGGATGGATGACAATTGTCAGCGCAGGCGTGGCCTATGCTCAGCCGCCGCGCACTCCCCAGGGAGTCAGCTTCACTTGCCCTGCCGTCGACGGAATCCATTACGTTCAGGACCCCGACGATTCGAATGCGTATTACCTGTGCGTGGATGGGTTGACGAAGGCACACAACCAGTGTCCACCAGGAACTACATACTTAATCATGGGGACGCCGCCCCATTGTCATTCCAGGAGTCATCCGATGTGAACCCGGCCAGGCCACGGCCAAGACCTTTGGCCCAGATACCGCACTGACCCGCAATGTAATCGGATTGTAAAAAGTAGGACCGCCACCAAATGATAAGGATCGTTATGTTCGCAGATATGCCGACGCGTCGCCCAATCCTTGCCTTTCTTGCCGCCCTCAGTATCGCCGCCGCTCTGGTCGCCGGCTGCTCGTCGTCTTCTAAAAAGTCCACTGCGCCGCTGCCGGATGCTGCCACGCTGCTCAAGGAGTCCAGCCAGACCACCAAGAACGTCAAGAGCGTGCATCTGGTGGTGTCGGTGAGCGGCAAGATCAAGGGGCTGGCAGTCAAGACGCTGAGCGGCGACCTCACCATGTCACCTGCCACCGCCGCCAAGGGCGACGCCAAAATTACGGTTTCTGGTTCCGACGTCGACGCTCCGTTCGTGGTCGACAACGGAACCCTGTTCGCAGCGTTGACCGCCGGCCACTGGGACGACTTCGGTCCCGCGGCCAATATCTATGACCCTTCCTTGATCCTGAACCCGAACACCGGTCTGGCCAACCTGTTGGCCAACATCACCAACCCCAAGTCCGATTCACGCGAAACCATTAGTGGACAGGACACCATCAAGATCACCGGAACGGCCCCGGTTAACGCGGTGAACGGGCTTGTGCCCCAACTGAACGCGACCCAGCCGTTGCCCACCATGGTGTGGATCCAGGAAAACGGTGATCATCAGTTGGTACAGGCCCAGCTGGTTCAGAGTCCGGGCAATTCCATCCAGATGACGGTTTCCAACTGGAATGCGCCGGTGCAGGTCACCCAGCCACCGGTGAGCGGGTGACAACGACGCACGGTGTCCTCTCGTTTGGCGGGCAGCCAGACCTCTGGGTCTGATCGCTGCCACGGCGAGAGCTTGATAGCGGATATATCCAAGTCGTCGAATGCGCCGACTACAGTCCAGTTTTGTGACTCGGCGTAAGCCTCCGCCTTTGACCGCTGGGAGAACTGTGGGGTTTTCTCCTCGCCCCGGACGTGGGAGACCCGTGCCCCGACTATGGCTCGAACGGTGCTCATATACGGAGTGCCCCGTAACACCTGTACTTCCGTCGGCGGATCAGCTATGACGTCACCTAAGAAGCCTTCGGCGGCACTGGTTTACCTCGGCCTGGCGGTGGGCGCAGTGATCACACTGGCGCCGTTCGGACTCGGCCTGCTTACCTCATTCACATCCGCGCACCAGTTCGCGACCGGCACACCGTTGTCGTGGCCGCGGCCGCCCACACTGGCGAACTACGCCAATCTGGGCGGCGCGGGTTTCGGCCGGGCGCTGGCGGTGACGGCATTGATGACAGCGGTGAGTCTGCTTGGCCAGCTGAGCTCGTCAGTGGTGGCCGCGTATGCGTTCGCCCGGCTGCGATTTCCCGGGCGAGACGGACTTTTCTGGGTCTATCTCGCGACCTTGATGGTACCGGGCAGCGTGACGGTGGTGCCGCTGTATCTGATGATGGCGCAACTGGGGCTGCGGAATACATTCTGGGCCTTGGTGTTACCGTTCGTATTCGGCTCCCCGTACGCAATCTTCCTGCTACGTCAGCACTTTCGTACGATCCCGGATGACCTGATCAACGCCGCTTACCTGGACGGCGCCACCACGCTGGATGTGATCTTGCACGTGGTCGTGCCGTCCAGTCGGACGGTGATCGTGACGCTGATGCTGATCACGGTAGTGTCGGAATGGCACCACTTCCTGTGGCCGCTGATCATCACCAGCGGCACGAAATGGCAGGTGCTGACGGTGGCGACGGCAGCCCTGCAATCCCGCTACAACGCGCAATGGACTCTGGTGATGGCCGCGGTGGGCGCTGCGGTCGTGCCACTGCTGGTCTTGTTCCTGATTTTCCAGCGCCACATCGTCCGCTCGATCGTCGCCACGGGGCTGAAGTGAGCCGGCCGCGATTTTCCACGCTGTTCGCCCTGGGCTGGGTGCTTGTCGCCGCGTTACTGATCGTTGCCGCCGTGCTGTTGGACGTGACGGCCCGACCGCCCAGCGGCAAAACCGTTGTAACCGTGAGACTGTGGGATCAGCAGGTCGCCAAGGCGTATCGACTGTCGTTTGCCGCATTCACCCGGACGCACCCTGACATCGAAGTTCAGACCGATGTCGTCTCGTATTCCACCTACTTCAACACTCTGCGGACTGACGTCGCCGGCGGCACAGCCGACGACATTTTTTGGCTGTCCAACGCCTACCTCGCCGGATACGCCGACAGCGGCCGGCTGATGGATATCGGGAAAACCCTTGGACCCGGGGCCGCATCAGCGTGGGAGCCGTCGGTGGTGCAGCAGTTCACCCGAGACGGGACGCTGTGGGCAGTTCCTCAACTAACCGACGCCGGTATCGCGTTGTACTACAACGCGGACCTGCTCACTGCGGCGGGAGTCGACCCCGCCGCGTTGACGACACTGCGGTGGAATCCAGGCGGCGACGACACACTGCGACCACTGCTGACCCGGCTGACCGTCGACGTCGGCGGACGTTCTGCGGGCACACCGGGTTTCGATCCCAACCGGATCCGGCGATGGGCGTACAACGCGGCCAACGACGCGCAGGGCATCTACCTGAACTACATCGGATCGGCGGGGGGCGTCTTTCAGGACGGTGATCGGTTCGCCTTCGACAACCCGGCTGCCGTCGAGGCTTTCACCTATCTGGTGAAGCTGATCGACGACGACCACGTTGCGCCGCCCGCTTCGGACACCAACGAGAACGGCGATTTCTCCCGCAACCAGTTCCTGGCCGGCAAGATGGCGCTGTTTCAATCCGGGACCTACAACTTGGCCGCAATCGCCGGGCAAGCCAACTTCCATTGGGGCGTCGCGATGATGCCCGCGGGCCCGAAGGGCCGGGTCAGCGTCACCAACGGCATTGCTGCGGCGGGTAATTCGGCCTCCCCACACCCTGAGGCGGTGCGCCAGGTGCTGGCCTGGATGGGCAGCACCGAGGGCAACCAGTACCTCGGCTATGAGGGCAGCGCCATTCCTGCGGTCACCGCAGCGCAACGGGCCTACTTCGATCATTGGCTGAGCAAAGGTATCAACGTCAAGCCGTTCTTCGACGTTCTCAACGGCCCGCGAATCGCCGCTCCCGGCGGCACGGGCTTCGCCGCCGGGAATCAGGCCATCAAGCCCTATTTCGATGAGATGTTCCTGGGCCGTAGCGATATCGCGACGACCCTGCACCTGGCCCAGGAAGCCGCCAACGCGGCCGCGCGCCGCTAGCGCCCGAGCGGAATCTCAAGTGCGACCGCCGCGGCACACACCGCGACCGTGATCCCGAGCGCTATCCAGTCAGCCTGTTTCGGCCGTGATGGCAGCGCAGAGATCTGGCCGATGCCACCGCGCGCGGTAATGGCGTCGCCCATCTCGTCGGCGCGCCGCAACGTCACCGTAAGAGCCGCCGTGAGAAGGTCGATCAGTTCCAACTTCCAGCGCCTGCGACGGGCCCTGCGGGTATGCGCGGCGCGTTTGGGCCGCAACCGGCGCGCGGCGTAGAGCACCCGGAATTCGTCGATCAGCATCGGGAAGGCCCGCAACGCCAAAGCGATGGTGACGGCCCACTCGTCGACCGGGACCCGTAACCACCGGAGAGGTCGGCCCAACGCGGCTACCGCAGGCGCTATTTCGGCGACGTTGGTGGTCCAGGACACCATCGCACCCAGACCCAGCAGCACGAACGACAACGTGGTGACCCGCAGGAAGTTCAGCAGCCCGCCGAGTCCGATCGGAATTCCGGCCCAGTGAATTGTCGGGCTGCCGCCGGCGAACGCCGCCGACATCCCGCCGAGCGCCAGCAGAATCCACAACCAGTGCGGCACAGTGGGAAGCGCGCCGCGCGGAATATGGGCGAGGCGCAGCGCCGTCAGCACCAGCGCGGCCACCAATCCGATGGCAATCCACCCCGGATAGAACGTCAGCAGTACCGAAATACCGCCAACTGCCAGTAGTTTAGTGCCGGCCCACAGATCGTGGACCACGGAGCTGCCGGGCACCGGACGCAGCAGCACGACCGAGCGAGACGGCCGTCGTTCGGATCGTTCGTCGGGTGGCGCCGTGGTCACGACAATCCCCCAGCTGCCGCCGTGACCGCATGCAGCACGCCGTCACGTAGATCCAGCGTGCGCGGGCACAGGTCTTCCAAGCCGGCGAAATCATGGGATATCACCACGACGGTCAGACCCTGCTCACGGCGCAGTTCCTCGATCAATCGCACCAAACCGCTCTGGGTAAGCGCGTCGAGGCCGGCCAACGGCTCGTCGAGAATCAGCGCGCGCGGCGACCGTGCCAGCAGACCGGCCAGCACGACCCGGCGCATCTGTCCTCCGCTGAGCTGATCGATGGGCCGCTTGGCCAACGCACTGTCCAACCCCACCACGGCGAGCGCGGTCGCCACCCGGTCCTGGTCCTTGGGCGAAAAGCCCGCAGCCGAAGCCACTTCCAAGTCGACCCGGCCGCGCATCAACTGCAGTCGCGCCGCCTGAAACGACAGTGCCACAGCGCCTACCTGTTCGTACGAGGGTCGGCCGTCAAGCAGGCAAGAGCCGGTGGTCGGTACCGTCAGCCCGGCGAGAATCCACGCCAGCGTCGACTTGCCCGACCCGTTGCCACCGTGGATCAACAAGCCATCGCCCTGATGTACCGCGAAGTTGACGTCGCGCAATGCGGTCTTTGCCCACGGCGTCCCGCTGTTGTATTCGTGGCTGACGCTGGTGACCTCGAGGATTGCCGGACCAGACTCGTGCCCCATCGCCGGCGTCGCTACCGGCACAGGAATCGTCTCGACCATGCCGGTGTTGTCCCCCGACTCGCTGAGATTGATTGTGCTGTCGGCGGATTCGGCTTCGTTGTTGTAATGCGTGATGTGCACAAGCGCCGTCCGGTGCCGCTGCTTCAGTCCGGACAACACGCCGAGCAGCGCTTCACGACCCTCCTGGTCGACCATGCTGGTGACTTCGTCGGCGATGAGCAAGGCGGGCTCGCGGGCCAGCGCGGCCGCCACCGCCAGCCGCTGCAATTCACCCCCGGACAGACTTCCCGTGTCGCGTTCGGCGTGCGATTCCAGGCCGACTTCGCGGAGCAACTGGTCGACGTCGGTGGTTGTCCCGGGCGGCAGGCCCCACACCACGTCGTCGGCGACCCGGGTGCCCAGCACCTGACTTTCCGGATGCTGCATGACCACCGCGGTGCCGCCCAACCGGCCCAGCCCCACCGACCCGGGGCGCTCGATGGTGCCCGATGTCGGTTCTCGGCCGGCCAATACCAGCATCAGCGTGGTCTTGCCGGAACCGTTGGCGCCTGTGATGGCCAGATGTTCGCCGGCCTTGACCTCCAGGTTGACCGGGCGCAGCGCGTCGTGGTCGGTGTCCGGATAGCGGAAGCGGACCTGGTCCAGCCGCACCGGGACCGGCCCGATGGGTCCCGTGTCCGGCGGCGCGTCCAGTTTGTGCACGTCTGGGATGCCACGCATCCGATCCAGCACCCGCGACAGCGCCCACCATCCGATCAGCGAGACGACCACGATCGAGACGGTGCCGTTGGCGAAGATCAGCCACGGCCAGTAATGCAGCGCCTCACCGAGGAACCATTGGAGTCCGTGGGCCGTCTTGTCGAGCACATCGCCGATGCGTCCGCTCAGCGGGAACGGATGCTCGGTCACAAAGCGCCGGATTCCCGTCAGGACGGCCGCAACCCCGTTGATGTTGGCGGTGATCGCATCGAAGATCAGGTGCCGCAGCCGAGAGAGAAGCGCCAACGCCGCGACCGCGACCGCATTGAAAACCGCGCCGGCTAGCACCGAAACGACGATCACCGTCCCGGTGCCGCGCTGCCGGCGCTTGACGACCCCGGTCAGTCCGCCTACGTAGGCGCTGTGGGCCACCGTCATCAAGCCCCCGAGACCGGCTATCAAAAACGCGATCAGACCGGCGGCCACCGTCCCGGCGATCAGCACACGGAAGCGGTAGCGATAAGCCAGCAACCCCATCGGCACGGTGCCCAGCAACGACAGCGCACCGGCGAACGGGACGACGATGGCAATGATCGCGGTGGCCGCGCACAGTGCGGCCATGACCGAGGACTGCGCGAGTTCGCCGGGCCGCAGCGACCGAGAACCAGAAGTCCCCGACGCAGGGCGAGTCGCGTTCATTTCATCGATTCTGCCAGCTGTCAGGGGATGTTCCCCTTAGCAAACTTTGGCGGTTCATTTGCGTTAACGGCCGAAATAAGCCGGTAAGTGGTCTAGATAGCCTAGCTATGCAACCATATATGCATGACGCCATCCGCAACCACCGAGCGCGGCGCGGCCGAGGAGGCTGTCGCCGGACTGGGCGCGGATCTGCTCGCCGTGGTCGCCCGGCTCAATCGCTATGCCACGCAACGCATTCAGATGCAATTGCCGGCCGCACAAGCCCGCCTGCTGTCTACCGTCGACGCCCACGGTGAGGCGCGAATCTGCGACCTGGCCGCGGTTGATCACTGCTCCCAGCCGACGATGACCACCCAGGTGCGACGGCTCGAAGACGCCGGCCTGGTTACCCGGACCGTGGATCCCGGTGATGCCCGGGCCGTCCGCATCCAGATCACGGCCAAGGGTTTACAGACCCTTAACCGGGTCCGGGCCGATCGCGCCAGTGCGATCGAGCCACAGCTGGCCTGCCTGAATGACGCGGATCGACAGACCTTGGGAGACGCGGTGACCGTGCTGCGCCGCCTGCTCGAGGACGCGGCAGCCGTCCCGCGACCCGGTGCATCGCGCTAGCGCTGACCCGCCGGTCTCTAGCCAGCGCCGACGACCTACGGTCGGTAACGGGATAATGGTCTTTCGATACAAGACTGCGGGCGGGAAAGGGGGCGGCTGTGTCGACGGCAACGTTCGGCTCCCCCTTGATCGTCTGGCTCGGCCCTCGTAGGTACAGCTTCCCCGCCGGCCGCGATGTGACCGTCGGACTCGACAGCAGCGCCGACATCCGCCTCGACGCCGCGGGCCCGTCAGCGACCCCGCCGCTGGTGGTGCTGCATTACAGCGGCGACCAGTGGATCGCGGTGGATCGCGGCGAAGCCGGGATTTTCGTCGACGGCGTGCGGATGTCGACCGTCTTCATCCACGACGGTCGAGCGATCACCCTCGGTGATCCGCAATACGGGCCGCGACTGGTCTTCCAGCTCGCGGCCCCGCCTCCGCCGCCACCGCAGGCCCCGCCACCCCCGATGCGGCCAGCCGCTCCACCGCCACCACCCCCGCGGCCGGTTCACTACAACCAACCGCCGCTTCCGCCGCCACTGCCTCCTGCTCCGCCTCCGCCGCCGCCTCCGCCGCCGCCTCCGCCGCCGAGGCCGATGCCGCCGCCGAGGCCGATGCCGGGCCCCGCGCCGTGGTCAGCACCTCCGCCGCCACCCCCGCCGATGGCTACACCACCGCCGCCTCTCGCGCAGGCACCACCACCGCCGCTGCTTCAGCCGAAAGTGCCGCAGCAGCCTCAGCCGGAACTGCCGCCGGCCTTCCCTCCGCCCGCGCCGAACCGGGCGCCGGTCACTGAGCGGCTCACCAGCGTGATGCAAAAGCTGCTGCCGCGACGGCCACAGCCCCGGCCGCACGAGGCCGCACCGACCACTCAGCTGCCGCAGCCGGCCGAGGAGAAGATTCCATCGCCATCGCCGTCGCCGGAGCGGGTGAGCATCACCGGTTCGCTGCAGGCACGTCGGGTGCGGCTGACCGTCGACGGCGAGCAGGCGCTGGCAGATCTGTCGTTCACCGCATCGCCAGGGACAGTGACCGCAGTCGTCGGGCTTTCCGAAGCGAGCACATCTGCGCTGGTCGATGTGCTCGGCGGCGTGATCCAACCAAGTGGCGGCACAGTCGATTTCGACGGTCACGATGTCGCCGCAGATGACGTGCGCCCGCACGTCGGACTGGTACCGCGTCACGATCTGCTGCATCCGCAACTGACCCTCGAGCAGGCGTTGCGCTTTGCCGCCGAATTGCGGTTGCCACCAAGAACTTCCGCTGAACGCCGCCGCGAGGCGGTGCACTCGGTGCTCGAGAAGATGGAGCTGAGCTCGCTACGCACCGTCAAGGCGGGCAAGCTGACCGTTGAACAACGCAAGCGCGCATCACTAGCGGTGGAATTGCTGACCGAGCCATCGCTGCTGGTCTTCGACGAGCCGGCCGCCGACCTCGATTCCGCAGCGGAACAAAAGATGTCGGAAACGCTTCGACGACTCGCAGACGAGGGGCGTGTCGTCGTGGTGGCGACCACCGCGCCCACCAACCTCGACGCATGCGACCGGGTGCTCGTGCTGACGCCGACGGGCATTCCGGTGTTCGCCGGTGCACCGTCGCAGATCGGCGCGCAGCTGGGCTCGACTGACTGGGCGGTAATCCTCAAGCGTGTCCGCGCGGATCCGTACGGCGCACACGACGAGTACCTGGCCCGCCAACAAGAGGCACCGGCCGCGGACCCGGAGCCGCCAGAGAGCGTCGAGCACCCCGCTCCGCCGCCGCTGCCAAGCCTGTTGCGCCAGAGCATCATTGCCGCCCGCCGGCAGGCCTGGTTGATGGTGGCCGACCAGCGCTACTTGATCTTCCTGACCATCCTGCCGTTGCTGATCGGCGCGATCTCGCTGCTGGTGCCCGGGGACGCCGGCCTGGGCCCGGCGAGTCGGTACGGGAGCAGCCCCGACCAGGCCGTCGAGATCCTGGCGGTGCTCGCGGTCGGCGCCGTCGTGATGGGCACGGCGCTGGGCATCCGCGACCTTTTCGGCGAACGGCGCATCTTCCGGCGCGAACAAGCGCACGGTTTGTCTGCGTCGGCATTCCTGGCCGGCAAGGTCGTCGTCTACAGCCTCACCGCCATCGTCCAGGCCGCCGTCATCACCATCGTCGCGACCGTCGGCACAGAAGCACCCACCCACGGCGGCGCACTGCTCGGCCACAGCAAGCTCTGGGCCAGCGTCGAATTGTTCATCGCGCTTGCCGTCACCACCATCGTCTCGGCGATGGTCGCGCTTGGCTTCTCATTACTTGCGACGTACTCGGAGCAGATCCTGCTGACCGCCGTGCTGATCGTTCTGATCTCGATGGTGTTCGCCGGGGCGCTGTTCCCGATATCCGGCCGGTTCCCGCTGGAGCAGATCGCCGGGCTGGTGCCGTCGCGATGGGGTTTCGCCGCCTCGGCCGCCACCGTCGACGTACACGCGGTCAATCCGCTTGCCGAAGCCGATGATTCATGGAAGCACTCATCCGGCCAGTGGCTGCTCGACATGGGCGTACTGATCGGATTCGGCCTTGCCGCCACCGCCGCGCTGCGCTGGCGATTGAGGCGGCCGTCGCGCCGGCATCAACTCCCGTTGATCTCCGACCACAACGCTCTATAGCAATGTGACGCGGCGCTGTGCGGCGCGAAAGCCGTCACGGGCCCTCGATGTTCAGCCATCTGCTCGATTATCGACAACGCCGGAATCGCGGTCGTCAGAATTCCCGTTCGTTCGCTGGACAGGTGTTGAACCAGATCGCAGTGCAATCGCTTGCGCCGGTCCACCATCGAGAAGAACGCGCGCACCTGGGGCCGGCGACCGTCGAAATCGTTGACGAAGCTTGTCAATTGATCGAAGGTGCGAACCGACAATGTCGCCGGGATCATCGGCACCAGCAGGGTATCGACGGCATGCAGGACGTTTTCCGACAACAACGAAATGCTGGGCGGACAGTCGAGGAAGACGACGTCGTACTGACCTTCCATCGGTCGCAACAGCTGGCGGATCCGTCGCGTCGGCCGCTTCATGTCGTCGAGCTGCACATCCATATTGCGATAGCTGAAATCGGCTGGCAACAAATCAAGTCCGTCGAAATCGGTCGCCTTGATCGCATCATCGAGGGTTCGTGAGCCGTCGACCAGAGCCCGGCCACCGCCCTTGACTTTGGGACGCACCCGGAACATGTAGCTCGCCGCCCCCTGCGGGTCGAGGTCCCACAGCAAGACGTTGTAACCGCTTTGCGCCGCAAGGTGCGCCAGGTTTACCGCCGTTGATGTCTTACCGACGCCGCCTTTGATGTTGTACGTCGCGTAGATCGTCATCAGCGCACGAGTGCTTTCACCAGGGCCCGGTTTTCGTCGGCCAGAAACGGTTGCAGCCGGCCGGCCAGCGCGGCCCGCGCGTTCAGCTGATGGATGTCGAGTTGGGCGGCCATCTCCCCCATCGCCAGCACCGTCTCCGGCGGTGCCGCACCCTGCTCCATCATCGCCGCGGCGAATTCGCGAACAGCTCCACGCTGCACCTCACCGTCCTGAAAATCGCCGAGGGTGTCCTGCAGCGACTTGAGCTCTTTGACCAGCCGACGGTGTGCCGTCTTGGCGCACACCGGCCGGAACACCTCGAGCAGGTAGCGCAGCTCCTTGCACCGCTTGCGCAGTGCATGCACGTCGGCGCTCGGCGATTCCTCGGTGATTCGTTTACCGCGCCGCACCGCGTTTTGGTGGGCCCGCGTGATCCGCTGACGCGCCAACATCGCGACCGTCGGACCGCCCTCGGCGTCGGCGGTCACCTGGGCCAGCGCGCCGCGCCAATCGGCCATCAGCTGCTCGAAACGCCGTGATCGCAGACCGCGCACCAGGCGCCGCCGTTCGGCAGCGCGGTGCCGCACCAGAAACGACCGGAACGGGTCGAGGTCGTGTGGAGCTGCCGACATCAGTCGAGCAGCCATCGTGTCGAACTCGTGCAAGTACACATCGAGATCGCGGACCGGCGTCGTCAGATCCCCCAGCCATTTGAATTCCGGCTGGAACCGCTCGGCCAGGTCGCCGGGCAGTACATCGCCGGCGAGTTTGAGAATCGAACGGGTCCGACGCACCGCAACCCGGAGATCGTGCAGGAATTCGGAGTCGATCGACGCGATGGTGCCGGGCACATTCTCCTCGATGGCCGCCGCAAACCCGGTCAGCATCTCCGCAACCGCCACCGCCGCAGGCGTTTCCGCCCGCAAATGCGGCGTGCCGCCGTGTCCGTTGACGGGGCTGCGGCTCGCGTGGATCAAAGCGAGGTCGTACGGCGTCGTCGTCACCGGGGTGAGCCCGTCGACACGGGCCAGCAATTTCGCGATCCGGTCACCGGCGGCGTCATAGCCGCGCAGCGGCTGGATCCGCAGCTGACTGGTGCCGTCGTCGACGCTTTCGGTCACCAGCCTGGCAACGGTTTTGTCGTCGCCGTTGAGCACGCGGCTTTCCTGGGCGGCACAGCGCACGGTGACAACCGGCAGCAGCGCGCGCGGGGCAATGATCGATGCAATCGAGTCGCGGAGCAGCCCGGCCGGCAGATCGTGCACCTGGGCGGGCCATTTCAGCCCGGCCAGCGGGGCCTGCAACCGGGATCCATCGGGCAACTGCAGGATCAGCGGCCCACCATCGATGTACGCCAGGGAAATCCCCGCGGAGTGCAGCCGCCAATCAAAGGTATCCAGCCAGGTGCGTGAGACCGTCTGCGCCGGTCCGGCGGCAACGGCGAACCTGGGCTGCAAGGCCGCAGCGACGGCCTCCATCTCAACCGCGCCCTCCTTGCTGAAAGCGCGGGTAGTCCGTTCCATGTCACACCTTCCATTGGCCACACCCCCGCGGCCGCGCGACAGACTATAGACACCTTTGGTTAACGGAAAGTTCAACTTGGCGTCGCGCCGTCAAGTGGCGGCTGACCTGCTCGAGCTTACCGCCGGCAGCCGATCCTGATCGGTTACCGTCGGGTATGACCACTACTGCGGAACACTTGCGCAACTCACTGGACGGGCGTTGGCGCGACGTGAAGAACCAGATGCGTGAGCGGCTGACCGACCAGATCTTCCGCCCGCACTACACACCGAACACGGTGATCGCCCGCACCAAGGTGGCCGAGCAATTGAGCATCATGGCCGCCGCGGGCGCAGCCGACGACGGCTTCCGCAAAGAACACGGCGGCAACGGCAACGTCGGGGCCGCGGTCACGATGATCGAGATGCTCGCGATGTCGGATCTGTCCCTGATGGTCAAGGCGGGCGTGCAGTGGGGCCTGTTCGGCGGCGCCGTGGAGAACCTGGGCACCGAACGCCACCATGAGGCGTACGTGAAGAAGATCATCAACCTAGAACTGCGCGGCTGTTTCGCCATGACCGAGACCGGGCACGGCAGCGACGTCCAATCACTCGAGACGACTGCGACCTACGACGCCGCCACCGAAGAGTTCGTGATCCACTCGGAAACTCCGAACGCTCGCAAGGACTACATCGGGGGTGCCGCCGAAACCGCAACCATCGCAGCGGTATTCGCGCAACTCATCGCAGGCGAGAACGGCGAGCAGGTCAATCACGGCGTGCACTGCTTCCTGGTGCCGATCCGTGACGCCGAGGGCAATGACCTACCCGGCGTCACGACATCGGACTGTCAATACAAAGGCGGACTGCCGGGCGTCGACAACGGCCGCATCGTGTTCGACCACGTCCGGGTTCCGCGGGTGAACCTGCTGAACAAGTACGGCGACGTGGAGGCCGACGGCACCTACAACTCACCGATCGAGAACGCCAACCGGCGGTTCTTCACGATGATCGGCACCCTGATCCGCGGACGGATCACGGTCGGCGGCAGCGCCGGCAACGCGGCGCGGGTAGCGCTGGACATCGCGACCCGATATGCCTTGCAGCGCAGACAGTTCAGCGCACCCGACGACGGTGGCGAAGTGCTGATCATGGACTACCTGGTGCATCAGCGCCGGTTGTTCCCGCTGATCGCGAAGTCCTATGCGTTGCAGTTCGCGCAGAACGAGCTGGTGGCCAAGTGTCACGACCTGCAGTCCGCCGACTCCCCCGATGCCGAGGAGCAACGGGAGCTGGAATCGCGGGCCGCCGGCCTGAAAGCCGCGAACACCTGGCACGCCTCCACCTCCATCCAGGAGGCCCGCGAGGCGTGTGGCGGTGCCGGCTACATGGCCGACAACCGGCTGATCGCGCTGCGCGCCGACACCGATGTGTTCACCACCTTCGAGGGCGACAACCACGTGCTGACCCAGCTGGTCGCCAAGGAGCTGTTGACCGCCTACGCCGATGACATCAAGGGTATGAGCCCGGTGGAATGGGTGCGGTTCGCAGCCAACTTCGCCGGCGAACGAGTGCTGAAGCGCACTGCGGCCGAAACGATTATGCAGACCATCATCGACGCGCGGCAGGACAACGAAGAAGAGGGCAGTCTTTTCAACCGGGGCACCCAGGTCCAGATGTTCGAGGACCGCGAGGAATACATGATCGCGTCCGTGGCGCGCCGGCTGCAGGCGAAGTCGAAAGAGATGTCGGCGTTCGATGCATTCAACTCCGTACAGGATCACGTGCTGCACGCCGCGCAAGCGCACATCGACCGGGTGGTGCTGGAGGCGTTCGTCGCCGGAATCGACGCGTGTGAAGACGACGAAGCCCGCGAGGTGCTCGGGCTGGTCTGCGACCTCTACGCGCTCACGGTGATCGAAGACGACAAGGCGTGGTACGTCGAACATCGCTTCTTGTCCACCGAGCGCGCCAAGGCGGTCACCCGCGCCATCAACGACCGGTGCCGGCTGCTACGCCCCTACGCGCAAACCCTGGTCGACGGGTTCGGCATCCCCGAGCCGCTGCGATACGCCGAGATGCTGCACCCGGAGAACCTGCCCCAGCCGGCTACTGATTCTGATTCGGCACTGCACCACGAGTGACGCAGCTTTCCGCGCCGCGCCGATCGTTAAAATCAGCGCAAGTCGGGCGCCAGACCTGCACCTACTGCGGGTTCAGCGGGTGGCCGGCACGCCAGCGCGATAGGCTTGATCATCTTGACGACGATCAGCGACGGAGGGTCAGTCAGATGAATCCCAACCCGGATTACGACGCCAGCGACGAGCTGGAATACGGCATTGCGGGATTCGCATGGCTGCTGAGGGGTGTCTACCCGCCGCCGTCGTACGCGCCCGATCTGGGTAACGCCGGCACCGGCGGATAGTTCACATTCGCTGAGTCACTGCGGTGGCGGCACGTAGCCGCCGGCTGAGTTCCGCAACTGCCACAGCTGGGCGGGGCAATAGATGTTCACCGCGTTCGAGATCAGATAATTGGCCGAGTACTCGTCGTTGGGCCGCACATCGTTTTTCACGTCGCCGATGACCTGGGCGTAGCTGGCGCCGCCGGTGATCTTGTCGCAAATGCCGTGGGCATAGCTGATGGCATCGGCTGTGTTCGCGAAACTGTACTGCTTGCGCACGGTGGTGTCGTAGATGAACTCAATATCGGGGGCCGGAACGGCGTGCGCCAGCGGCGTTGCGCCGCCGGTCAATGTCGCGGCGACAATGACGGCCGCGCGCCACATACCGCGCTTCATCGATGTCCCTTTCATCCCGGCTGCCCGTACACAGCGACAAGGACGCTGCGGTCGAAACTGTTCTCCGACCACACGCCGATCTGAGTGTTGGCGCAATTCGACATGATCGCCATGTAGTCGGGGCGGTAGTACCAATTGCCCATCACATCAAGGTCATTGATGGCTAACGACTGGTTGATCGCCACGGTCTCGGCGACAGTGCCGTTGTAGCCGGCGGCGCGGGCACGGTCGGCCACCGACGACCCGTCGGACCCGATGTCAGCGTCGAGCCCGCGATTGTTGAGCACATCGACCGTGTGGCGCTGCGCGGCGGCCTGTAGCTGCGGGTTGATCTTCAGGTTGGTTTGCAGCCGGCCTGCCTCTTGATGGTGTCGACGTTGACCACGATGCCGTTGTTGAGCCGATCGTTGTTGCCGGGTACCCCGGGAGCGGCCGATGCAACGGCGATCACGCTCGGGGCAACGAGCCCGGCGCCCACCGCCGACAGTATCGAGATGATCTGTGCATGTCGGCGAATGCGCTTGTCGGTCATGTCATCTCATCTTTTCGCAGCACTAGCGGATGTTCGCCGCGAGGTCGGCGGACATTGCACCGAGTTGTTGTCCCCATGTCGGCCAGTCATTGCCGCCGCCGCGGCCCAGGTCGAAGTGGGCGTTCTTGCCGCCGACATCTCGATAGTGGGAGTAGAACTGCGCGTTGGTGCCTTGCGAGATATCGCCGTAGCCGGCCATCGCGCCCTGGTCGGTCGGCGCACCACTACCCGGGCTGTAAATCCAAAGCCGCGCATCGTTGTCCACCAGTTGCTGGATGTTCTGGTTGGGCGAATGCCACTTCCAGCGACCCAGCTGGGGCAGGCCCCACATGTGATCGCTGTCGGCTCCGCCCTGCCTGAGCGCCGCGGTGATCGTCCCGTCCACACCAGCGCGCTCGGGGGTGAGGAATCCCGACAGCGACCCGGCATAGCGGAATCGATCAGGATGGAACGTCACCAGCGCTGCCGCCGCATAACCGCCTTGGGAGACACCGACAACGCCATGCCCGCCCGGCGCCAAGCCTTTGTTGGCGGCCAGCCAATCCGGCAACTCGCTGGACAGGAACGTCTCCCATTGTTTGCTGCCGTCCTGCTCCCAGTTGGTGTACATGCTATAGGCGCCACCTGCCGGCGCCACCACCGAAATGCCTTTACCGGCAAGGGTGTTGAACCCGTTGCCCGCAGTCGCCCAGTTGCTCACATCCGGCGCCGCGTTGAACCCGTCCAACAGATAGGCAGCGTGCGGTCCACCGGCCAGGAAGGCCACCGGGATGTCACGACCCATCGACGGTGACGGCACCAGCAGGCTCTCGAAACCGGCTGCCTTTGCGGTGCCCGTCGAGATTGCCCCTGCTGCAAGGCATCCGACTGCCAGCGCAATGGCGGAAAGCCGCCGGAATGTCATCGACACATTTTTCATCCTTGCCTCACTTGTCCATCGCTCACACGGGGTCGAACTGCGAGATGAGCCATCGACCGTCGACCTTCTCGAGATTGACGCGCACACTGGACGTGCTCTGCGTCGGCGCATCGTTGCCGATGGTGGTGGTCTGGTCGACGAAAACCAGTACCACCGCGTGCTTTCCGGTCGCCGATACCGAGGCCGCCGCAGGCACGGCGGCCACCGCCGTGATGTGCTGCTGTTTGGCTCCGGGCGCGACGACGTCGTTGACAAGCTGCGTGTATTGCTGACGGAACGGCTCGGCGAGACGGTCGGCAGCAGCCTTCAAGTCGCGGTCGACCGTTTCGGGCTTGTAGGACAGGATCGCAATGGTGCTCTCGGAGGCCGCCCGCACCGATGCCTCTGCGGCCGCACGCGATTCCCGCGCCGTGCCGTCGAGCCATTTCAGGTAACCGACCCCGAGGGCGAGGATCAGCGCCAGTACCGGCAGTCCTGCAACCAGCAGACGTGTCCAGGAGAACCGGCTGCTTCGCTCGACCGGCGCTTCGGCGATCTCATCGTCGCCCTCTACGTCGTCGAGGTCGAGCAGATCCGCCTCGTCAGCCGCCTCCGCCTCATCGGCCAGGTCATCGCGCTCGGCCGGG
This sequence comes from uncultured Actinomycetota bacterium, assembly GCA_963815995.1. Classification (GTDB taxonomy): domain Bacteria; phylum Actinomycetota; class Actinomycetes; order Mycobacteriales; family Mycobacteriaceae; genus Mycobacterium. The sequence goes on along the minus strand of CAWFIR010000010.1, from coordinate 929,687 downwards.
TCGTCGAGCGACGACTCGTCGGCGACTGGGTCAGTGTCATCGGACATCGCGGAGTCCTCCTCCTGCGCTGCTAACGCGGTTCGGCTACTCACGGTACGAACTCCACATTCGACACCTTGGCGCTATCCCCTGTCTTGTCAACGGTGAGGCGCATCCGCCATCTGCGCGGCTCCTGGTCGGGCGGAGCCCCGGCCATGGATGTCTTGACCGCTACCGCGACAAGCACCTGCGCCTGGTCGCTTGTATACGAGAGCAGACCTGCTTCGGAGATGGAGCCCTCCGATTTGGACTGCACTTTCTTGACGACTTCGACGAATGGTTGGGAGCGGTTCTGGAATTCGTCGTGGAAGGCGCCGGTCGCCGAATCCAGGACCCGCTTGATGTCGGCATCGACCTCGGAGTAGTTGATCGTGGTCAGGTTGATCGCGGTTTGCCGCGCGACCTGCACATAGAGGTTGCGCTGGGCCTGTACCTGGTCGTCTTGGTGCACGCGAAATCCCAGCCAGCCTCCTAAGCCGAGCAAAGCCACGATGATGGCGACTCCGACGGCGATCGGTCCGGGAATACTCGAAACCCATTTCGGCACACGCTTTTTGGTGTCGCTGCCGGCGTCATTCCTCGGCGTCGGTGCATTCGGCGTCGATGTCCTCGGCGCCGGCCTCGTCGACGAGCTCAGGGGCGGCTACGGATTCGGTTTCTTCGGCGGCACCATCATGCTCTGCCATGTCTTACCTTTCGAAGTAAAGGCCAGGTCGGACTCACTGTAGGCGCGGCCGTCCGGGCCCACGTAATTTCCGGTCGCCGGGTCGTAGGGAATGGCGAGCACCGGTTTCGGCGCCGCCGGATCAACTGGTGGGTGCCAGTGTTCACCCGGCGAATACGGTGGCCCGCCCTTCGGGTACTGCGGCACACTCTGGCCGCTCAATGTGGCGTTCGGATCGCCCTTCCAGAACAGGCCGTCGTTGAGCGGGACGTACTGCTCGTCGCTTTCGCACATCTCGACCGTCGGGGCGCGCTTGCCCGGCTTGGTCTCGCACGGATCGTTACGAACACCGCGGACGTTCATGTCGGAGTTCTGCGGGATGCGGCAGTACAACTCGCCGTTGGTGCGGTCGGGATAGTCCTCCCGCGACCGGGATTCGCTGCTGCTGCACCGGCAGGAACCCGATGTAGCCACTGCCCGCCTGCACACACAGACCACGTCGAGAATTTACGGGTCTTGGCCGCTGGGCGGGAGGTTTCGGATCAGGCAGAGAAATGTGGCCCCGAAGACGATTGATGGGTCAGCCGACTCCTGCGCCGCCGTCGGCGATACGCCGCACCGCATTGAGGAAGACGTCGATCTCCTCGTGGGTGTTGTAGAAGGCGAACGACGGACGCACCGTCGCCTCCAACCCCAGCCGCCGCAGAGCCGGTTGCGCGCAGTGGTGACCCGCGCGCACCGCGATTCCTTCGGCATTCAGCGCCTTACCCACCTCGAGCGGCTCGTGACCGGCCAGCACGAACGACAGCACGCTGGCTTTCTCCTCGGCGGTGCCCACCAGGCGCACTCCGGGAATGTCAGCCAACCGCGGTGTCGCGTACTCGAGCAAGATTCGCTCGTACGCCGCGATGCGTTCGATCCCCAGCCGCTGCACGTAGCGCAATGCCTCGGCAAGGCCGACGGCATCGGCGATGTTTCCGGTGCCGGCTTCGAACTTGGTCGGCGGCCCTTGATACAGCGAACGTTCCGTCGTGACGTCGGCGATCATGTGGCCGCCGCCCTGCCATGGCGGCGTCTCGGTCAGCGCTTCCTCGGTGCCATAGAGCACGCCAATCCCGGTGGGGCCATAGATCTTGTGTCCGGAGAACACGAAGAAATCCGCGCCGAGTTCAGCAACGTCGATCGGCATGTGCTGGATCGACTGAGCGCCGTCGATCAGCACCCGCGCGCCGTAGCGATGACCCAACTCGACAATCTTCTCGACTGGAACCACCGTGCCCAGCGCATTGGAGACCTGGCTGGCCGCAACCAGTTTCGTACGCGGACCCAACAACTGCTCGAACTCGTTCAACAGCAGGTTGCCCGCGTCATCGATTGGCGCCCACTTCAGGATCGCTCCCGTTTTCTGTGAGATCAATTGCCACGGAACGATATTGGCGTGGTGCTCCAGGTAGGTGATGACGATCTCGTCGCCGGGTTGCAGGTGCTTGCCGCCCCACGCGTGCGCCACCAGGTTGATCGCCTCGGTGGTGCCACGCAAGAACACGATGTTCTCCGCCGACGGCGCCCCGATGAACTCGGCAACGGTGTCGCGAGCCTCCTCGTAGGCGTCGGTGGCCCGTGCCGCCAACTCGTGCGCGGCACGGTGGATGTTGGAGTTCTCGTGCGAGTAGAACGTCACCAGCCGGTCGATCACCACCTGCGGCTTCTGCGTGGTGGCTGCGTTGTCGAACCAGATCAGCGGCTTTCCGTTGACGACCTCCTTGAGGATCGGGAAGTCCGCCCGCACCGCGTTGACGTCGAACACCTCATGCTCGTCGGCCAACTGCGGCACCGGGTCGTTGACGGTCAGGAAGTGATAGTTGCCCTCATCGCCGGCCGGTGCGTTCGGCGCAGCAGGCACGGTGTCGGTCCACCCCAGCTCGGGAACCGACGGTGCACCCGTAGGCCACGACGGCGCTGAACCGCGGGGAGCAACCGGAACCGTCGGCACTCCTCCGGCCAGCACTCCCGGCAGCGTCGGGACGATGCCTTCGGTGGGCACCGCAAATGCGCTGAGGTCAGCCGGCACGAACGGATCCGCGATGCCGCCGGACGTCGCCGCAGTCGACGGTCCTGCCGTCGTATCCGGCACATTGCCCCGCGGGGCCACCGGAACCGCCTGCGGTGGCGGCTCCGGTTCCGGGGAGGTCGGGGCAGGAAGGTAGACGTCGGAGACGCCGAGCAACGGAACCGGCACCGGGTACTGATCCGCGGAGCCAGCCGCCGTGTGACCTGCCGAGGCGACCGCCGTTGTGTCGGGCGCGCTGCCCCGCGGGGCAACCGGCGCCGACTGCGGCGGACTGTCGAAACCGGGCCGGATGCTGGCCGCGTAGAGCTGGCTGGCCAGCGCCGAGAGTTCCGCTGCGCTGAGAGGCAAGTCGCTTTCGGCGTCTACCGCGCGGTGCTCACTTGTACTCATGGAATCGGTCCACGGCAACGCCATCGAGCACGGCGAGGGCGTCGTCAGTGAGCACGGCCAGCGAGGTGTACAGCGTCACCAGATAGCGGGCGATCGCCGACTCGTTGATGCCGGTGAACCGCACCGACAACCCCGGCGCCTGCTCGCCGACCAGGCCCGGCTGGAACAGCCCCACCACACCTTGGCGCTCCTCACCGGTGCGCACCAGGATGAACTTGGTCTTGCTCTTCTCCACCGGCACCTTGTCCGACGGGATGATCGGGATGCCTCGCCACGTGATGAACTGCGCGCCGAAGAGGCTGACGACCACCGGGGGCACGCCGCGCCGGGTGGCCTCACGGCCGAATGCGGCGACACCCAGCGGGTGCGTCAGGAAGAAGCTGGGCGTCTTCCAGACCTTGGTGATCAACGCGTCGAGATCGTCGGGCGTGGGTGGACCACCCAACGTCTGGATTGTCTGCTCGGGAGTCGCCTGCGCCAGCAATCCGTACTCGGGGCTGTTGACCAGCTCGAACTCCTGGCGTTCTTTGATCGTCTCGATGGTCAGTCGCAGCTGCTGGGTGACCTGGTCGTGTGGGCTGGAGTACAGGTCAGAAACCCGGGTGTGAATGTCGAGCAACGTGGCGATCGTCCGCAGCGTGTACTCCCGCGGGCTGGTCTCGTAGTCGACATAGGTCTCGGGTAGCGGCCCCTCGCTGCCGGCACCGTCTTCAGACTTGACCGCGACCTGCTCGGGATTGACGACCCGGTTGACCCGGTAGATGCCGGCCTCCACCGGGACCCAGCTCAGCAGATGGAGCAGCCAGCGCGGGGTGATGGTGGAAAGCTGGGGAACAGTCTTTGTCGCGTTGGCTAGCTGCCGGGCAGCAAGATCGCCAAGTGCCTGTGACTCGTTCTGAGCCGACGTCATCGTGGTCCTTCCGTCGTCGAGCGCTGATCGGTGTGCGGCCGCGCAGGCCAGCCGACCGAATTGGCTCCGCACTGAACCATGGGAAGTGTAAAACTCAGCATGATTTTTATCTCGGCGGGTGTGCGGGTGCAGCGGTCGAAGAGCCCGCGTCAAATCATGCCCTATAGTGGCGATATGCAACACGCCGCACAGCCGCGCTTCGTCCCCTCGCGCTGCCTCGCCGCCATCTGTTGTTGCTGTTGTTGTCGTTGATTTCCTGACGCTCTTGGCTGACGCTGTAGAAATCTTCGCGCTTCCCGCCTCAGGGCGATCGACTCCGCTTGGCCGGACAGATCGGATTGCGCACCGCTCCAAAGTCTTTCAGGAAGCTCAAGCAACAATGACTGTTCTATATCCCAGCCACCGCACCGCGGGACGGATAGCGACCACCAGCCGCGTCGCGATCCGTCCGGCGACTGAACTGTCGCGCCTCACGCGCTACCGCGGCGGCACTTATTCGCACACGGTGGAAAAAGTCATCTTCATCGACGGCAGCTGGGCGCGCACCGACCTGATTCGGCTCAACCCCAACGTGCCGGCCTACTCGCTGGACTTCACCGGCGTCTCGCCCCGCCACCCGTCGCGCTACCAGCTCGGCACCTGGTCGGAGCTGCCCCACCTGCGCGCGTCGGGCAACGAGGCCGAGGTCGACTGGATCCTGCGACACTCCTATCCCCTGCTGCCGACCGCCGAGCTGAGCCGTCGCCTGCGCGATGCCGGCTATCCGATCGGGCCGGCCAACATCAGCGAACACGAGGCGATCGCCGCGACCCAGGCCGCGATCTGGTATCTGACCAACGGGCTGGCCCTGGACACCCGACCGCTCAACGTGCCGATCGCCGTGCGTCGCACCCGCGGGTCGGTCATCACGTTCGAATTCGACGGCGAACCTCAGCTGGGCGGCTATTCGGTGTGTTCCGGATCTGACGTCACCGCCGTGCTGCGACTCCAGAAATCATCCAATGGCGTCGTCTGGCATGATATTTCGGGATCATTGCTGACTACCGGCAGCAGCGCGGGCCGCTATCAGCGCACGCTGGGCGAGGGCAGCACGCTGTCGACCAGCAGCCACGGCCGCGGCGGACGCGGTTATCGCTACTACCGGCTGATCGTCACGTCCGAGACCGGCACACCGAAGATCGAACACGTCAATTTCTGGCTGACCGGTGCACGGCATTACCGCAACGCGGACAAGGTTGTGCATCTGTACAACTACCTGCTCAGCGGGGCGGCCGCGGCCGTTCGCACCGCCCACAAGGCCGGCGTTGAGCCGGCACTCATCGATGTCCACGCTGTCGCCGACGCCGACCTGGTCGGACCCTTCCAGGTGACTACCCCGCTGACGCTCGCCGCGTCAGATGGACACCAGCTCGTTGACGCGGACGGCTATGTCATCGATTCAGTTCAGCCGCGTACCGATTTCTACATTCGCCGGGCACCGGGTTCGTCGGCCGCGACGGTAACCGCGAAAACTTCGGCCGATCTGCACGGACGCGTGCTGACCGGAGTGGCGTTGGACGACGCGGCACAACGGTTTACCCCCGTTGCGCTAGCAATCCCCACCGAGGCAGCCATAGAGTTCGACATAAGCTGGGAGGGCGACGACCTTTGATCCGCGACCGTGGGAGCGAATCTAAATGAGCATTGCCGAAGACGTCACACAACTAGTCGGAAATACACCGCTGGTCCGCCTGCGCCGGGTAACCGAGGGCGCCGTGGCCGACGTGGTCGCCAAGTTGGAGTACTTCAATCCAGCAGGCAGCGTCAAAGACCGCATCGGGGTCGCGATGATCGATGCCGCCGAAGAAGCGGGGCTGCTGAAGCCGGACACCATCATCCTCGAGCCCACAAGTGGGAACACCGGCATTGCGCTGGCGATGGTCGCGGCGGCGCGCGGCTACAAACTCGTTCTGACCATGCCGGACACCATGAGCATCGAGCGCCGAGTGTTGTTGCGCGCGTATGGCGCCGAGCTCGTCCTGACCCCGGGCAAAGACGGCATGCCGGGCGCGATCGCCAAGGCCGAGGAGCTGGCCAAGAGTGACCAGCGATATTTCGTGCCCCAGCAGTTCGAGAACCCGGCCAACCCGGCTATCCATCGGGCCACCACCGCGGAAGAAGTGTGGAAGCAGACGGACGGGAAGATCGACTTCTTCATCTCCGGCGTCGGCACTGGCGGCACCATTACCGGTGTCGCCCAAGTCATCAAAGAGCGCAAGCCGGAAGCCAAGTTCGTCGCCGTCGAGCCGGCCGCATCGCCGGTGCTGTCCGGCGGACAGAAAGGGCCACACCCGATCCAGGGCATCGGCGCGGGTTTCATTCCCCCGGTACTCGATCAAGATCTGGTCGACGAGGTCATCACTGTCGGCAATGAAGAGGCGCTCAACCTGGCTCGCCGCCTCGCTCTCGAAGAAGGCCTGCTGGTCGGGATCTCTTCGGGCGCAGCGGTAGTCGCAGCGCTGCAAGTCGCTCGCCGACCTGAGAACAAAGGCAAGCTCGTGGTCGTCATCCTGCCCTCGTCCGGTGAACGGTATTTGAGCACCGTGCTGTTCTCCGATTTGGCGGACTAGCGATGCTCGCCACTTTCCGGAGCGACATCCAAGCGGCAAAGGACCGCGACCCCGCCGTCCCCAGCACGCTGCAGGTCGTGTTCGCCTACCCAGGCGTGCATGCTATCTGGGGCCACCGGGTCAGCCACTGGCTGTGGGGACGCGGTGCGAAAGTGGCCGCTCGCACGTTCAGCGAGATCACCCGAATCCTGACCGGGGTGGACATCCATCCCGGCGCGATCATCGGAACCGGCCTGTTCATCGACCACGCGACTGGTGTGGTGATCGGCGAAACCGCCGAGGTGGGTGACGATGTCACGATCTACCACGGCGTCACGCTCGGCGGAACCGGTGCAGACACCGGCAAGCGTCACCCGACCATCGGCGACCGGGTGGTCATCGGCGCCGGCGCCAAAGTGCTCGGCGCGATCAAAGTGGGTGACGACAGCCGGATCGGCGCTAATGCCGTTGTCGTCAAAGAAGTTCCGAGCAGCGCCGTGGTCATCGGAGTTCCCGGGCAGGCCATCAGTCATCATGTCTCAATCGGCAGCGACGCCGCGATACCCGACCTGGTCGGGATCAGCCTGCAGTCGCTGCTGGCCAGAGTCGCCAAACTCGAGTCGCAAAGCGACTCACCGCAGACCGGTCGCGTCATCCGGCCACCCGAAGCCGGCGTGTGGCACGGCGACGACTTCTCTATCTAGGCTGCGCCGGATTCCTGCCAGGCTCCGTAGCCGCCCATCAGGTCTGCGACAGCATGGAATCCTGCAGCGCGCAACAGGCTTGCCGCCACCAGCGAGCGGTAGCCACTGGCGCAGTACGTGACGACCGGCGCGCGGTAATCCAGACTGTCGATCGAATCGGTCAGGGACGGTAGCGGAATCTCACGCGCGCCGTGGATAACGCCCTCGGCCGTCTCTCCCGGGTTGCGCACGTCGACCAGCTGAAGATCGGGCTCGGTGTACAACAGTTCCGCAAGTTGCTCTGGCGTGAAACGCGAAGCGGTCTCGACCAGATCATGCCATCGCGTGAAAACACCTGGTAAGTCTCGTAATTGGCCTATGACTCGATCGAAGCCGACCCTGGCCAGGCGGGTCTTGGCTTCCTGCGCATGCGCTGCATCACCGACCAGGATGATGTCAATGTCCGGCGACACGACAATGCCGACGGATTCCGCGAAGCGCCCTTGCAATCCGACGTTGACCGCACCGCGCAGGTGGCCGCGGGCATACTCGGCCTCCTCTCGACCATCGAGAAGAATGGCCCCCACCGCAGCGTGCCTGCAGACATCGTCGATGTCCAGCAGCGGCGGCGGGCTATCGTCGCGCAGCGGATGCTGCGCACGATTGCGCATGGAGTCGAACTTGAAGTAACGCGGCCGTGGCGGCTGGTCCGCGGTGAGTGTCGCGACAAATCGCTCGACTCCGACGATTTGGAGCGCGTAATTGGTTCGCCGCTGCTCACCGATCGTCGAGCTGGTCTCGCTCGACAGGTTTTTGCCGCACGATGACCCGGCCCCGTGCGCGGGGAAGACACGAGTCGCATCGGGCAGTTTCAGAAGTTTGTCGTGCAGCGACTGGTACATCGAGCGCGCCAGCGTCTCAGCCGAAAGTCCGTTGTCTGCCAGCAGGTCTGGACGTCCCACGTCGCCGACGAACAACGTGTCGCCGGTCAGCACGCCATAGGGCACGTCATCGTCGGCGTGCTCGTACACCACGATGCAGATCGATTCGGGCGTGTGACCCGGTGTGGCGAGAATTTCCAGGGTGACGTCCCCCAGCGAGATCCGCTGGCCATCGTGCAACCGCTCGACCGGGAACTCGACATCCGCATCTTTGCCGTACGAGACCACCGCTCCGGTAGCTGCCGCCAGCTCCAGATGACCGCTCAAAAAGTCGGCGTGGATGTGGGTTTCGACGACGCGTTCGATGTGCAAGCCATGTTCAGCCGCGTCGTTCAGATATTCGTCGATGTCACGGCGCGGGTCGACCACGACTGCCCGGCCGGTCGCTCTCGTCCCCGATCAGGTATGACGCTTGCGACAGACAGTCGAGGTAGTGCTGCCTAAAGATCATGCGGCTCCGCTCCCCAAGTCCCCCAAAACACTATGTTCCCGCCGACGGCACCGACCGGCAATTTGAAATCAGTCTGAGTTCAAGATGTGCCTGGTAGCAGCCGCCGATTAGGTTCCGGGCAGATCGACCTCGTCGAATGAAGTGATCCACCGATGCGGTGGACGTGCTGTATTCGGCTCACCAGGACGCTCGACGCCGAGTACCGACCAGCCGGCCGCGGCTGCGGCGTCGAGTTCGTCGGGATGGTCGGACAGGAAGAGGATCTGGTCAGGAGCCAGGCCGATGGCCTTGGCAATCGTTTCGTACGAGAAGCTTTCACGCTTGGCACCTGCGTTGGCCAGATCGAACCACCCGCTGATCAGCGACGCCAGATCGCCGCCGCGAGCGTAGGCGAACCAATCCTGTTGGTTGCGGACCGAACCCGAGGAGTAGACGTGCAACTCCACACCCGCTTCGCGCCAAGCAGTCAGCGCCGGCGGTACGTCGTCGAAGAATTCGCCGTGCAAAGCACCGCTGCGGAAACCCGCGGCGCAAACCAGGCCCTGCGCGACTTTCAACGGCTCCGCTTTCACATCGGAATCGAGCCAATCACAAAGGATTTCCGCTACTTCGACCGGGCCGGCGTCAGGTTGTGCCGATAATTCACGGGTTTGAGCGATCACCGAATCGGCGGGACCGCCGACATTGTCTGCCAGCCACCGCCCCAGATGGTGGCGGGTGTAATTGTAGAGACCCTCACGCACCGAACTGGTCGGGCTGGTGGTGCCCTCGATGTCGATGACGATCGCTGCGATCACGTCGCAACGAGCTGATCGAGTGTCGGAAAGCGTTCTCCGATCGGATCGCCGGTGAAGTCGCCGATCCAGCCGTCGGCCTGCTCGAAGAACCGGATCGCGGCGAATTCGGGATCCGAACCCATGTCGAACCAATGCCGGGTGCCCGCCGGTACCGTCAGCAGATCGCCGCTTTCACACACCACCGCAAAGACTTCCGGCTCGAGATGCAGGTAGAAGCAGGCGCGTCCGGCAACGAAGAAGCGCACTTCGTCTTCGGCGTGCCGGTGCTCGGCCAGAAATTTCGAGCGAGCGGCGGCCGCCGTGGCGTGCCAGTCGGGGTCGCTCTCGTCGGGTCGCAGCGCGGCCACATCGATGTGCCGGTAGCGGCCGTCGGAGTTGATCGCCGCGACCTGGTCGGCGTAGTCGGCCAAGATCCGCTCGGCCGGGCCGCCCGCGTCGACGTCGGCGGCAATCGGTCGGCGATCGAAAACGATTCCCCGCGTGGCAAGCTCGTCGCCGATGAGGCGGGCGTCGTCGGTCCGCAACCGCACCTCGTCGGCGTCGGCGTCGGCCATCACCTGCAGCAGTGTCATTCGATCCCTATCTCGCGACGCCCGGTCAGCGCCGCCAACTCGCACATCGCTTCCAAACATTCGACGCGGTCGCGGGCCTGCGCAAGGTCGGCGCCCCATGCGGTGATCCCGTGGCCGGCGATGAACAGTACCGGCGGGGCCTCCGGATGCTGCTTCAGAAATTGCTCGATGTCCTCGCCGATGCCTGCGACATCGACGTGATTGGTGAACACCGGGATGCTGATGGTGCCGGTGGTGCCCAGTCCTTTGATCAGCTCGTAGCCGGTGAACGTCAAAGTCGTTGACGCACCGACCGATTGGGCGGTCGCGTGCGGCGCATGAACGTGAACGACGGCATTAGCGTCGGTGGCCCGGTAGATCGCGGTGTGAATCACGGTCTCCGCCGAGGGGCGGCGGCTACCCGACACCGGTTGTGAGTCGGCGACGGCCACCGTCACGATGTCGTCGGCGGTGAGCTCGCCCTTGGACAGCCCGCTGCCGGTGATCGCCGCAGTCTGCCCGGTGCGCACCGAAATATTGCCTGCCGTGCCGGGCATCCAGCCACGCGCGTACAAGCTGCGGGCAATGTCGGCAATCTGCTGTTCCACAACGGTATTCGCCTCGCCTATCGGACCGTTTTCGGTGACCACAGCGGTGATCAGCTCCGGGGGTGTGACATCGAAAGCAGGATTGAAGACGCCGGTACCATCCGGGGCGGTGGCAACGCCACCGACATGAGTGATTTCCGCTGCGGCTCGCTCTTCGACGACGATCTCGGCTCCCGTCGCCGTCGCGAGGTCGCGGGTCGATTCGGGCGCGACAACGATGAACGGGATGCCGTGCCGGTGCGCCGCCACCGCGAGCGCATAAGTGCCGATCTTGTTCGCGACCGAGCCGTCGGCAGCGATGCGGTCCGCGCCGACCATCACGCAGTCGACCTGTCCGGTGGCCATCGCCCACGCCGCGGCGGAGTCGATCGTCAGCCGGTGCGCAATGCCCGCCTCGGCCAACTCCCACGCGGTCAGCCGGGCTCCCTGCAGCAGCGGTCGCGTCTCGTCGACCAACACCTCGGCGACCTTGCCGCGACCATGCAGCACCCGCAGCGCCCCGAGCGCGGTACCGACTGCGGTGGTGGCCAGCCGGCCGGTGTTGCAGTGCGTGAGCACGCGCAGCGGACGGTCGGGGCACAGCCGCTGCACCAGGTCGGCCGCATGGGTGGCAAGCATCCGGTTGACCCGCGCGTCCTCAGCCAGCATCTGCTGGGCCTCGGCGAGCACGGCATCGGGGCCCGCGGGCAACGTGGCCAGCGCTCGCCGCACACCCCAGGCCAGATTCACCGCGGTGGGCCGGGCCGATGCGATCCGGGCGGCTTCCGACGTCGTCGTGGCGGTGTCGCCGACGTGCGTGTATGCCGCCAGCGCCACACCGAACGCGCCGGCCACCCCGAGTGCCGGCGCACCCCGGATGGCCAGGGTCTTGATCGCGTCGATGAGCTCGTCGACGCCTGTGATCCGCAGCCAGCGCAACTCGCCCGGCAGCAGGCGCTGGTCAATGGCCAGCAATGCGCCGTCGGCCCAGGTGATCGAGCTTTCCGCGACAGCCTCGGATCGCGACTCCAGTGTTGTCACACACCCCATCCAACCCCGACTGGAAGCCCGCGGCCAGAATTCTTAACAGGACAACTAGGCCGATCTGGCCGACAATGAGCCGATGCGACTGTCTCTTGCACTTGCCGCCGTGGCCACCATGGTCGGCCTGGCCGTGCCGGCGCTGGCCGACCCGCCCCCGCCGAGCGTGCCGGACAATCCGGCAGCCGACGCGACCTTCCTCGACTCACTCAACAAAGCCGGCATGAGCTACAGCAATGGCTCGAGCGCTATCGCGGCCGGCGAATGGCCTGCGACCTGATGAACTCGGGTACGTCGGAACAGGACGTCATCAGTAAGTTGAGCTTGCTCAATCCTGGATTGAATTCCGGCGGTGCGATGAAATTCGCGGCGCTGGCATCGAGCGCCTACTGTCCGGACTACCTGAACAAGTCCAGCACGCCGACCAAAAGCGCTTCGCCGTTCCCAGGCTTCGGCGGGCGCTAGAAGTACTTGCTCCCCCGGGTGGACTCGAACCACCAACCCTTCGGTTAACAGCCGAATGCTCTGCCAATTGAGCTACAGGGGACTGCCTGGTGTCCGCGGCACATCGGCGCGGATCGCTGGATGACTCTAGCGTACTGGCGTGCGCACGCCCAACCAGACCGATCGCCCGCCGGGGCGGCACCAAACCGCGGGCATGGGGCAGGATGGACGCGGAAGCACCAACGTCGTCTGGAGGGACCGTTTTGATCCGGTATGCCGTCATGCTTGCAGTGGGCTACGTGTTGGGCGCGAAGGCCGGGCGGCGCCGCTACGAGCAGATCGTCGGCACCTACCGCGCGCTGACCAGCAGTCCCGCCGCCAAGTCGATGATCGAAGGGGGACGGCGCAAGATTGCCAATCGTGTGTCGCCGGACGCGCGAATGGTGACGCTGACCGAGATCGACGATGCGACCATCGTGGTCGAGCGCGAGGCGCCCAATCGCTAGGCCGTGAGATCGTCGCCGCTGGCCTGCTCCAGCAGACTGCGGCGGTAGGCCTCCATCGCGACCAGATCGCCGAACAGCGCGTGGTACTCGTCGCCCTGCTCCACCGGCGACATCCGCTGCAACTTGGACTTGACGTCCGCGATCTGCCTGCCGACCCACACCTCTTGCAGACGGGCCAGCACGCCGGCGATGTAGCGCGGCAGTTTCTCGTCGTCGTCGACCCGGATGGCCTCGACACTCAGCTCGCTGATCAGCCCGGCGGCCGCCGGCGACGGCGCCTTCTGCCGCACCGCCTCCAGCCATTCCGCCCCGCTGATCCCGGCCGCGGTGCCACCGGCCGCTTCGATGGCCGTCCATACCGCGGCATAGCCGGGGTGGGTGAAGCTTTCGATGGTGAGCGCATCGAAAACCGGCCCGGCCAGCGCCGCGTACTGCAGCGCCGACTTGAGCGCCTCGCGCTGCGGCCACAGCGTGGGGTCTTTTGGATCGGGACGAGGCACGGCCGGGGCCGCCTTGGCGGCAGCCTGCCCGGACCCACGGAGCCTGCCGGAAGCGCGGCCTTGCGCCGTCGGGTTCTTCGCCTGTTCGCGGGCCCGGCCGATGACCTGTGCGACGTCGGCCCAGCCGACCCAGCCCGCGAGTTGCCGGGCGTACTCGTCACGCAGGGTCGGGTCCTTGATCTGGGCGACGATCGGCACGCATCGCTGCAGCGCGGATACCCGGCCCTCCGCGCTGTCCAAATCGATGTCGTTGAGCGTCGTGCGAATGGCGAACTCGAACAACGGAGTTCGCCGCGCCACCAGATCGCGTAGCGCGCCGTCACCGGACGCCAACCGCAGATCGCACGGGTCCATGCCGTCGGCCGCGACCGCGACGAAAGACTGGCCGGCCAGTTGCTGCTCACCGGAGAACGCCTTGAGCGCCGCCGCCTTGCCCGCCTCGTCGCCGTCGAACACATAGATGAGCTCACCGCGAAAGAAGTTGTCGTCCATCATGAGTCGGCGCAGCATGGCCAGGTGTTCGTCGCCGAACGCGGTGCCGCAGGATGCCACCGCGGTCTTCACCCCGGCCAGGTGCATCGCCATCACATCGGTGTAGCCCTCGACGACGACGGCCTGATGCCCCTTGGCGATCTCACGCTTGGCCAGGTCGATGCCGAAGAGCACCGACGACTTCTTGTACAGCAAGGTTTCTGGGGTGTTGACGTATTTGGCCTCCATCGGGTCGTCGTCGAACAGCCGTCGCGCACCGAACCCGATCACCTCGCCGGCCGACGACCGGATCGGCCACAGCAGCCTGCGGTGGAATCGATCCATCGGGCCACGGCGACCCTCCCGCGACAAGCCCGCAGCCTCGAGTTCTTTGAACTCAAAACCCTTGCGCAGCAGGTGTTTGGTCAGCGAATCCCAGCCCGATGGCGCAAAGCCGCAGCCGAAGTGACGCGCGGCGTCGCCGTCGAAATTCCGCTCGGTCAGGTACTTTCGCGCGAGCTGGGCCTCCGGTGATTCCAGCGCCGCCGCGTAGAACGCCAGCGCCTCGGCGTTGGCGGCGAGCAGCCGACTGCGACTCCCCCGGTCGCGTTGCACGTTGGTGGCCGCGGCCCCGGTGTAGCTGATCGTGTGCCCGATCCGGTCGGCCAGCAGTTCGACGGCCTCCACAAAACTCACGTGTTCGATCTTCTGCACGAAGGCATACACGTCGCCGCCTTCGCCGCAGCCGAAGCAGTGGAAGTGGCCGTGGTTGGGCCGCACGTGAAACGACGGCGACTTCTCGTCGTGAAAAGGGCAGAGGCCCTTCATCGAATCCGCGCCCGCCCTGCGCAGTTGGACGTAGTCGCCGACGACGTCCTCGATGCGGACTCGTTCGCGGATGGCGGCGATATCGCGATCGGAGATACGGCCGGCCATCGGATCAGTCTAGAGCCGCCCCTTGATGCGTGATGACGGTTAGCCGGTGCCGATGACGCCGCAGGCGAAACGCTTCTCGGCGTCGGGGCTGCCCTCTGCGCCGTGTAGCAACAGCGCTGTCTTGGTGCCGGCCAGCAGGTCGTCCCGGGTGAACGCGTCGGTGGTGGTCACCAGGTAGGCCGCGCCGTCCTGACGCACTTCCAGGGGGTCGAGGTCGCCGCTCATCGGCTCGCCGGTGTGACCGGGTGCCTGGAAGTGCATGCCGGCCGACAGGAAGTCGCCGCGCTCATCGGGCATCATCGGGTCGACCGAGTTCGGCTCGCACTTGCCGACACCGTGGATGTGCATCTTGTGGAATCCCGGGGCGAGGATGTGGACCGCGGTGGTCTTCACCGTGATAGTGGCGTACCCGTTGGCGAACTCGAAGGTGGCGGTGGCCACCGAGCGTCCATCGGCGGTGTGCAGTTCAGTGCTGAGAGTTTGCGCACCTGGCGCGGTGCTCGTCGAACTCGCGGTGGACGACGGCTGATGCGAGTTACAGGCGCTCAGTGCGGCGACGGACAATGCGGCGACGACAAAAGTGGGCTTGACCATGAACGGCGAGCCTAGTCCTGCGACGATGCCGCCTCGATTCGTTCCAGTCGTCCCTCGGTGTAGGACGCGATCTGGTCGACGATCACGCGTAGCCGCCCACCGTCGTCGGCGGCGGCGTTGAAGGCCGGGATGAACACCGGGTCAAGGGTGTTGGGCGCTCCGGCCAGTAGCGCATGCGCCACCCGATGGACCCGTTCCCGTTGCCGCGCCTGGATATCCTGGTGTCGCGGATCGGACATGATGAACTGCAAGGCCAGTGTCTTGAGCAGGGCAACCTCGGCGCGCACGACCTCCGGCACGGACAGCTCGGCCCGGTAGCGAGCCAGCGGTCCGGGTCCGGCGACCGCACGGGTTGCCGCGATCGCCGCCGAAGCGAACCGGCCCACCAGCTCACTGGTCAATCGCTTGAGCGACACCGCGGCCGACAGCGTCGCGTCGTACTTGCCGACCGCGGCCACGACCGGGAGGCCCGACAGCCGATGGGCGGCGGCCGCCAGGTCGTCGGCATGAACGCCGGCGAAGTCGCGCTCGCCGAGCTTGGCCAGCGCCATGGCTTCGTCGTCGTCGGCGAGCACGCGCAGGTCGATGCGTCCAGAGACCACGCCGTCCTCGACGTCATGTACCGAATAGGCGACGTCGTCGGCCCAATCCATGACCTGGGCCTCCAGGCACGGCCGATCTGCGGGTGCGCGGTCGCGCATCCATTCGGCGGCGTCGCGGTCGCTGTCGTAGAAGCCGAACTTGCGTCGTTGCCGGTCCCGCGACCACGGATATTTGGTGACCGCATCCAGCCCGGCCCGGGTAAGGTTCAGACCGACGCTATGCCCATGCACGTCAAGAACTTTGGGCTCCAGGCTGGTCAGGATCCGGAAGTTCTGGGCATTTCCCTCGAAGCCGCCATACGCCGTCGCGAACTCGTCAAGCGCCTGCTCACCGTTGTGGCCGTAGGGCGGGTGGCCGATGTCGTGGGCCAAACCGGCCATGTCGACGAGGTCGGGATCGCAGCCCAGTTCGATCGCCATCCCCCGGCCGATCTGGGCGACCTCCAGCGAATGCGTCAGCCGGGTACGCGGCGTGTCCCCTTCCCGCGGCCCGACGACCTGTGTCTTGTCCGCGAGCCGTCGAAGCGCGGCGCTGTGCAGAACCCTGGCGCGATCCCGGGCGAAGTCGGTGCGGCGCTGACCCTCGGTGCCCGGCAAGCCCGCGATCTTCGGCGCCTCGGCCACCACCCGCTCGCGGTCGAAATCGTCGTAGGGATCTTGCTGAGTCATCGACGCCCAGTCTGCCAGCCGACGGCAGCGCTGCCGCGCAGTGCACTAGATGGATTGCCCGAAGACCCGGATCGCCCCGGGGCTAGATTGTCGAGCATGAGCACCTTCCGCCGCTCGGTCGCCGTGTTCATGGCGATGTTGATCACCGCGCTCGTGGTCGCGCCCTCGGCCACCGCCCAGCCGCCGTTCCGGCTGTCCGGCTACATCACCGACAACGCCGGCACACTGAATGGCTCCGGCCGCGCGGCGATTCAGACGGCCGCGGGCAAGCTGTACTCCGATCGCCACATCCAACTGTGGGTCGTCTTCGTCGACGATTTCTCCGGGCAACCGGCGGTGAGCTGGACGGAGAACACCCGAGCCGCCAGCGATCTGGGCGATTTCGACGCGATACTCGCCGTAGCGACCGTCGACCATGCTTACGCGTTTTTGGTGCCCCACCGAGTGCAGACCATCAGCGCCAGCCAGGTCGACGATCTGCGACGCAACCAAATCGAACCCGCGTTGCGCCGCGGCGACTGGAGCGGCGCGGCGGTCGCGGCGGCCAACGGGCTCGACCGGGGCCAGCAGTCGGCCAGCGCCGCGCCGCTGCTGATCGGGCTGGGGGTAATCCTGGCGGCGGCGCTGGCGCTCTACGTGTTCATGCGATACCGGCGCCGCCGGCGGCGTGCCGCCGAGTTGGCCGCGGCGAAACGGGTCGACGCCACCGACCCCGATGCGTTGGCGGCATTGTCGTTGGGCGCGCTCGACGACCTGTCCCGGTGGAAGGTCGTCGACGTCGACAACGCGGTACGCACCAGCGCCAACGAGCTGGCGCTGACCGTCGAGGAGTTCGGCGAGCAACGAACCCAGCCGTTCACCCGTGCGGTGGACAACGCCAAAGCGGCTCTGTCCCAGGCGTTCACGGTGCGCCAACAACTCGACGACGCGATACCCGAAACCCGGGCGCAGCGGCGCGAACTGTTGACCGAGGTGATCGTCGCCGCGGCGCGGGCCGATGTCGAGCTGGAGTCGCAGCGGGAAGCCTTCGAGGAAATGCGCGATCTGGTGGTCAACGCGCCGTCACGCCTGGACGCTCTGACCCAACAGGTCGTTGACCTGACCGCGCGCATCGCGCCTGCTGAGCAACGAATGACCGAGCTGCACAACGAGTTCGACTCCGCGGCATTGGCTTCGGTGGCCACCAACGTGAAGACGGCCAAGGACCGGCTGGCCTTCGCCGACCAAAACCTCACGCGGGCCCGCGAACTGGCGGCCAAACCGGTCAGCGGCGAGCAGAGCGGTCTGGTCGACGCGGTACACGCCGCGGAATCATCACTGGGACAAGCCCGCTCGTTGCTCGACGCCGTGGACAGCGCCGCCAACGACATTCGGCACGCGGTGGCGACCCTGCCGTCCCTGATCGCTGACATCCAGACCGGGATCGAGCACGCAAACACCGCGCTGCAAAGCACGCAACAAGCCAAGGCGCCGCACCTGCGCGATCTGGCCAGCGCACGGACGGCCGCCGCCCAGGCTCTCGACCTGGCCCGCACCAACGGTTCATCCGATCCGCTGGCCTCGTTCACCGGATTGACCAGAGCCAACGCCGACTTGACCGGGCTGCTGGCCACCGTCGCCGAAGAACAGGCAGCGACCGAGCGGCTAACCCGGACGCTGGAACAGGCGTTGTTCACCGCGCAGTCGCGGGTGCATGCCGTGTCCGAGTACATCGACAACCGCCGCGGCAGCATCGGACCCGAGGCGCGTACTCGGCTGGCCGAAGCGAGCCGGCAGATCGAAGCGGCACAGGACAAGAAATCGACCGACCTCAGCGAGGCGATCTCCCATGCCAACAGCGCCGCATCACTGGCGGCGCAGGCTCAGTCGCTGGCCGAGGCCGACGTCCAGTCCGCGCAGCGCGCGTACACCTCCCGCTACGGCAGCGGCGATCACACCGGCGCGATGATGGGCGGAATCATCATCGGCGACATACTCGGTGGCGGCGGCTTTGGTGGCGGGGGGTTCGGCGGCGGTTGGGGCCCGACGTCATTCGGTGGCTCCGGATCCGACGGCGGATTCATGGGGGGCGGCGGCCGGTTCTGACGGTGGCGACTGCCCTAAATGGTGGACGCGGCAGCTCACCACGCCCTAGTGAGCCGCCGCGTCGACGCACTCATCATATTAATCATGTGACCAATAGGGGAAGGGTTTTGCGAAATTCGTTAGACGAGTTTCGCTTCTCCCCGCGCTCGCAAGGCTAGCAACCCCGCAGCCGCGAACCCAGGTACTCCGACACCGCATCGATCGCCACCCGCTCCTGCGTCATGGCGTCCCGTTCTCGGATCGTCACGGCGTGGTCGTCGAGTGAGTCGAAATCCAGTGTCACGCAATAGGGCGTGCCGATCTCATCCTGACGTCGGTACCGCCGCCCGATCGCACCGGCGTCGTCGAAGTCGACGTTCCAGCACTTGCGCAACTCGGCGGCCAGGTCGCGGGCTTTGGGGCTCAGGTCGGCGTGCCGGGACAGCGGCAGCACCGCGGCCTTCACCGGCGCCAGTCGCGGGTCCAGCCGCAACACGGTCCGTTTGTCCACGCCGCCTTTGGCGTTGGGCGCCTCATCCTCGTGATAGGCATCGACCAAAAACGCCATGAACGAACGGGTCAACCCCGCCGCCGGCTCGATCACGTACGGCGTATAGCGGGTATCGCTGGCCTGGTCGTAGTACGACAGGTCGACACCGGAATGCTTCGCGTGCGTGGACAAGTCGAAGTCAGTGCGGTTGGCGACCCCCTCCAGCTCACCCCACGGGTTGCCGGAGAAGCCGAACTTGTACTCGATATCGACGGTGCGGTCGGAGTAGTGCGACAACTTGTCCTTCGGGTGCTCATAGAGCCGCAGATTCTCCGGATCGATACCGAGGTCGGTGTACCAGGCCAGCCGGGTGTCGATCCAATACTGATGCCACTCCGGCGCGGTCGCCGGCTCGACGAAGAATTCCATCTCCATCTGCTCGAACTCGCGGGTGCGGAAGATGAAGTTGCCCGGCGTGATCTCGTTGCGGAAGCTCTTGCCGATCTGGCCAATGCCGAACGGCGGCTTGTGGCGCGCGGTCGTCACCACGTTGGCGAAGTTGACGAAGATGCCCTGCGCGGTCTCGGGCCGCAGATAGTGCAGCCCCTCTTCGGTCTCGATCGGGCCGAGATACGTCTTGAGCATCATGTTGAATTCGCGCGGCTCGGTCCACTGACCTTTGGTGCCGCAGTCGGGGCAGACGATCTCGCTCATCGGCACATCGTCCGGTTGTCCGCCCTTCTTGAGGGCGTAGGCCTCCTGCATGTGGTCCTGCCGGTGCCGCTTGTGGCAGTTCAGGCATTCAACCAGTGGGTCGTGGAAGACCTCGACATGTCCCGAGGCGACCCACACCTCGCGCGGCAGAATGATCGACGAGTCCAGGCCGACGACGTCGTCGCGGCCGGTGACCACCGCGCGCCACCACTGCCGTTTGACGTTCTCCTTGAGTTCCACGCCCAACGGCCCATAGTCCCAAGCCGATTTGGTTCCGCCGTAAATCTCGCCGGCGGGATAGACCAGGCCACGCCGTTTGGCGAGGTTGACGACGGTGTCTATGACGGACGCCACGAGGTGATGTCTCCTATGTAGTGGAAGGCGGACGATCCGTCATCCTAGCGATCCACTTCCAGCTCTTTGACATGCGTGATTATGCATGTGACAGTGGAGGCAGTATGTCCCTCTCATCCTCGACCGCAGCCGATGGCGACGAGCTGGTCGTCGAGCACCAGCACAGCGACTCCGCCGAGCTGCCGCCGCCACCGCCGCGCGAGATTCTCGACGCTGCCGGCGAGCTGCTGCGCGCGCTGGCCGCGCCGGTACGGATCGCAATCGTGCTGCAACTGCAGGTATCCCAGCGCTGTGTGCACGAGCTGGTCGACGCGCTAGGCGTGCCGCAGCCACTGGTCAGCCAACACCTGAAGATTCTCAAGGCCGCGGGCGTGGTCGCCGGAGAGCGGTCGGGACGCGAGGTGCTGTACCGGCTGGCCGATCATCACTTGGCCCACATCGTGGTCGACGCCGTCGCGCATGCGGGCGAGGACAAGTTATGAGCGCTGCGGCCGGCGAAACCAAAGCCGGTGTGCGGTCCACTCGGCAGCGGGCGGCGATCGCGAGCCTGCTGGACACCCTGGACGATTTCCGCTCGGCTCAAGAACTCCACGACGAACTGCGTCGGCGTGGCGAGAACATCGGGCTGACCACCGTCTACCGCACGCTGCAGTCGATGGCCGGTGCGGGCATGCTCGACACGCTGCGCAATGACACCGGTGAATCGGTCTACCGGCGCTGCTCCGAACACCATCACCACCACCTGGTGTGCCGCAGTTGCGGGTCGACGGTGGAGGTGGGCGATCGTGAGGTCGAGGCGTGGGCGGCCGAAGTCGCGACCAAGCACGGGTTCTCCGATGTCAGCCACACCATCGAGATCTACGGCACCTGCTCGGACTGTCGCCGCTGACGCGGCGCTATGCGGTTACCGCGCGCCGGATTTCGGCACCTTTGTCCAGCACCATCAACGCCAGCGTGCGCAGCGCGTCGTCGTTGAGGCCATTGCCCGGAAAGTTATAGCGCAACACGACGTCCGCGGCCTTACCGGAATTACGTTTGGCCGGTCCGTCGGCAGGCTTCTCCACCAACGCCACCGATCCCAGCAAGGTTGACTTCGACTGCTCGGCCACACTGTCGCGAACCTTCTTGGTCAACACGAGATCCCACGCCACCATCTGCGTCAGCGACACCAGATCGAGGTCCTCGTTGATCGTCACCACCCGCAGCGACGCGATCGTGCCACCATGGTGCACGGTCAGCGCTCCGTCGGATTCCTCCTCGACGGGCAGCACTTCGGAAAGCACCGTCAGCAATCGCTCCTGCAATGACGGCATCAGCCACACCTGCCACGTGAGACACCGCTCGGACGAGACCACCAATGTGCCCGCCTTCGAGCGACAACTCGCCGGGCGACGGCCGAAAATCGCTCGGAGGCGGGCAAAAAGACAAGTCCCTCGCCGTGCTCATGCCAGTTACCCATCACGCCGTCCCAAACCGTCGATGCCGCAACGCGTACTCTTCGCAGGCCGCCCACAGATCGCGACGGTCGTAATCGGGCCAAAGCGTGTCCTGGAAGATGAACTCCGCGTAAGCCGCCTGCCACAGCATGAAATTACTGGTCCGCTGCTCACCGGAAGTCCGCAACAGCAGGTCCACATCGGGAATGTCGGGGCGGTGCAAGTACCGGGCGACAGTCGCCTCGGTGACCCGTTCGGGGTTCAGCTTGCCCGCCGCCGCCTCGCGCGCGATATCCCTTGCAGCTTCCGCAATTTCGGTGCGACCCCCGTAGTTGACGCAGTAATTCACCGTGATCACATCGTTGTTCAGGGTCAACTCCTCCGCGATCGCCAACTCGCTGATGACGCTGCGCCACAGGCGTGGACGCGAGCCCACCCAGCGGATCTTGACGCCCATCTCGTTGAGGTTCACCCGGCGACGGCGTACCACGTCGCGGTTGAATCCCATCAGGAATCGGACTTCGTCGGCGGAGCGCTTCCAGTTCTCGGTGGAAAACGCGTACAGGCTGAGCCACTTGATGCCTATTTCGATTGCGCCGCAGACGATGTCGATGACGACCGCCTCGCCCATCTTGTGGCCCTCGACGCGGGGCAGCCCGCGCTGGGTGGCCCAGCGGCCGTTGCCGTCCATCACGATCGCGACGTGATTAGGCAGCTGCTCAGCCGGGATCCGCGGTGCGGCCGCCTTGGAGATGTGCTGCGGCGGTCGGCGCGGCCCACCGTCCGGTGAGGGCGGCAACGCGGGGAAAACCACCGGCCACGTGGACGTGTCAGGGAAGACCGGATAGTCGTCGGGCGCCGGAGCGAGCTGCGGGAAGTCGGACTTCCGCTTGCGCTCAGCCCTCCGCTCTGAGCGGCTCACCCGGCTCGTCTCCATGCGCCACATCCTGCCTGACCAGAGCTACCCGACGGTCCAGCAGGCTCTGATCGATCACATCGACCCGTCGCATCCGCTCAACCAACGGCAGTGTTCGCAGCTGCCGCTCCAGATGCCATTGCAGGTGAGCGGCCACCAATCCGCTGACCTGGCTGCGGGCCGATTGCGGCACACCCTCCGCGGCTTCCCAGTCGCCGTCGCGCAGCGCTGCCATCAGATCCAGCACGCCCAGCGGCGGTGTCGTCGCACCGGCCGGGCGGCAGTAGTTGCACACGCTGCCACCCGCGGCGACGTGAAACGCCCGGTGCGGACCCGGTGTCGCGCAGCGCGCGCATTCGGTCAGCGCCGGTGCCCACCCGGCGATGCTCATCGCGCGCAGCAGATATGCATCGAGCACCAGCTCGCGGGGTCGGCTGCCGTCGGCCACCGCCCTCAGCGCACCAACCGTGAGCCGATGTAGTTCGGGTGCGGGTGCCCGTTCCTCGCCGGCCAGGCGCTCGGCGGTTTCCAGCATCGCGCACGCGCTGGTGTAGCGGCCGTAGTCGCTGACGATGTCGGTGGCGAACGCGTCAAGCGAGACGACCTGCGTGACGATGTCCAGGTTGCGGCCCGGGTGCAGCTGCACATCGATATGCGCGAACGGTTCGAGTCGCGCACCGAACTTGCTGCGAGTGCGGCGCACACCTTTGGCCACCGCGCGGACCAGCCCGTGGTCGCGGGTGAGCAGGGTGACGATCCGGTCGGCTTCGCCGAGCTTGTGCTGGCGCAACACCACCGCTCGATCCCGGTACAGCCGCATAGATATCAGTTTGTCATCACGCTGCGACGGCGCCCGGCGCACGCGCCGATAATGTCGGTACCGATGAGTAACTCGCCCGATCGCCGCTTCCCGACGTTGACCGACCAGCTCTACCAGTTGGCCAGCGGTGAGGTGACTTCTGCCGAGCTGGTGCGTCGCTCGCTACGCGCCATCGGCCTCAGCCAATCGACGCTGAACGCCTTCCGGGTGGTGCTCACCGAGACGGCGCTGGCCGACGCCGCGGCGGCCGACCGGCGGCGCGCCGCCGGCGACCAGTCACCGCTGTTGGGTGTGCCGATCGCGGTCAAGGACGACGTCGACGTCGCCGGGCAACCAACGGCCTTCGGCACCTCCGGGTATGTGCCGCCTGCCACCCAGGACGCCGAGGTGGTTCGCCGCCTCAAAGCCGCCGGTGCCGTGATCGTCGGCAAGACCAATACCTGCGAACTGGGCCAATGGCCGTTTACCAGCGGACCCGGCTTCGGTCATACCCGCAACCCGTGGTCACGCAGGCACACACCGGGCGGATCCTCCGGGGGTAGCGCGGCGGCCGTGGCCGCCGGACTGGTCACCGCTGCGATCGGCTCCGACGGGGCGGGCAGCGTTCGCATCCCGGCGGCCTGGACCCACCTGGTCGGCATCAAACCCCAGCGTGGCCGCATCTCGACGTGGCCGCTGCGCGAGGCATTCAACGGGATCACGGTCAACGGCGTGCTGGCCCGTACGGTCGCCGACGCGGCGCTCGTGCTCGATGCGGCGTCCGGCAACGTCGAGGGCGACCTGCACAAGCCGCGACCGGTGAAGGTGTCCGACCATGTCGGCATCGCGCCCGGTCCCCTGCGCATCGCGCTGTCAACCGGGTTCCCGTTCACCGCTTTTCGAGCCCGCCTGCATCCGGAGATCAGGGTGGCGCTGGAATCGATGGGCGACCAGCTTCGGCTGCTCGGCCACAACGTCGTCTCGGGTAGTCCCGACTACGGGCTGCGGCTGTCATGGAACTTCTTGTCGCGGTCCACATCCGGTCTGCTGGACTGGGCCGAGCGGTTGGGTGACGGTGTGGAGTGGGATCACCGGACGCTCTCAAATATGCGGATGGGCCGGGTGCTTTCACAACAGATATTGCGCGCCGCCCGTGCGCGCGAAGCCGCCGATCAGCGTCGGGTGGGCTCGATCTTCCGCATCGTGGACGTCGTGCTGGCCCCGACGACCGCGCTGCCTCCCCCGCCGGTGCATGCCTTCGACCGGCTCAGCGGCCTGGCCACCGATCGCGCGATGATCGCCGCCTGCCCGGTGACCTGGCCGTGGAATGTGCTGGGCTGGCCGTCTATCAATGTCCCGGCGGGCTTCACTTCCGAAGGCTTGCCGATCGGCGTGCAACTGATGGGCCCGGCCAACAGTGAACCACTGCTGGTATCGCTGGCGGCCGAGTTGGAAGCGCTGGGCGGCTGGGCGGCCAAACAACCCGCGGTGTGGTGGAACTCCGGCACTGACACCGGTACGGACACGCCACCGGTTTCCAGCGGGCCTGTGCGGCGATAACCCGAGTTATCTACCTTAAAAGCCGAGTTTGCCAAGCTGTTTAGGGTCGCGTTGCCAGTTTTTGGCAACCTTGACGCGCAGGTCGAGGTAGACCTTGGTGCCCAGCAGTTTCTCGATCTGCGTGCGTGCGGCGGTACCCACCTCACGCAGCCGTGCCCCGCCCTTGCCGATCACGATGCCCTTCTGGCTGTCCCGCTCGACGAACAGCACGGCGTGCACGTCGATCAGATCGTCGCGTCCCTCGCGTGGATTCACCTCGTCGATCAGCACCGCCAGCGAATGCGGCAGCTCATCACGCACACCTTCCAGTGCGGCTTCCCGGATGAACTCGGCCATCAGAACTTCTTCGGGTTCGTCGGTGAGCTCTCCGTCCGGGTAGTACGGCGGTCCGGGCGGCAGTGCGGCAACCAATACCTTGATGAGCACGTCGACTTGCTCACCGGTGGCAGCCGACACCGGAACGATCTCCGCGGCATCGCCGACCAGCTCGCTGACCGCGACGAGCTGGGCAGCCAGCTGATCCTTGGGAACCTTGTCGATCTTTGTGACAACGGCGACCAATGTTGTTCTGGGCGCGATGGATCGGATCTGCTCGACGATCCACCTGTCCCCCGGTCCGATCGCCTCGTCGGCGGGGATGCACAAGCCGATGGCGTCGACTTCGCTGTAGGTGTCGCGGACCAAGTCGTTGAGTCGCTTGCCCAGCAGGGTGCGCGGGCGATGCAGCCCCGGCGTGTCGACCAGGATGATCTGGAAATCTTCCCGGTGCACGATGCCCCGGATCGTGTGCCGGGTGGTCTGCGGCCGGCTCGACGTGATCGCCACTTTCGAGCCGACCAGCGCGTTGGTCAGGGTCGATTTCCCGGTATTCGGCCGCCCGACGAAACAAACGAAGCCGGAACGGAATTCAGTCATTTTCGGCACTCACCACTTCCGCGCGACTGAGCAGCACCGTGCCGATGCGGACCCGCCCACGATGGTCGGGCCCACCCTCGGCATGTAGCAGCAGGCCATGTGATACCACCTCGGAGCCGGGTAGCGGAACGCGACCCAGCTCCAGGGCCAGCAGCCCGCCGACCGTGTCGACGTCGAGATCCTCCTCGAATTCCACGCCGTACAGCTCGCCGACATCTTCGATCGGCAATCGCGCTGATACTCGAAACTTGTTGTCGCCCAGCTCTTCCACCGGTGCAACCTCGGCGGCGTCGTACTCGTCGGCGATTTCACCGACGATCTCTTCCAGCACGTCCTCGATCGTCACCAGCCCGGCGATCGCGCCGTACTCGTCGACCAGCAACGTCATGTGGTTGCGGTCGCGCTGCATTTCCCGCAGCAGCTGATCGAGCGGCTTGGAGTCCGGTACGAACACCGCCGGTCGCATCACCTCCGTCACGGTGGTGTCGCGACCACCGGCTGACGAGTAATACGCCTGCTGGACACAGTCCTTCAGGTAGACCACGCCGACCACGTCGTCGACGTTCTCGCCGATGACCGGGATGCGTGAGTGACCGCTGCGCACCGCGACCGATGTCGCTTGATCGGCGGATTTGTCGCTTTCGATCCAGATCATCTCGGTGCGCGGCACCATCACCTCGCGGGCCGGCGTATCGCCGAGTTCGAACACCGACTGGATCATCCGTCGCTCGTCGGCGGCGACCACACCGCGTTGCTGCGCCAGGTCGACGACCTCACGCAACTCGATCTCGGACGCGAATGGGCCGTTGCGGAAGCCACGGCCTGGCGTCAGCATGTTTCCGAGCACCACCAGGATCCGGCTGATCGGGGCCAGCAACACCGAAATCACCTGCAGCGGTAAGGCTGACACCAGGGCAATGGAGTAGGCGTTCTGGCGGCCGAGTGTCCGCGGACCGACGCCGATGACGACGAAGCTGACCACCACCATGACGACCGCGGCGATGAACAACCCCCATTCGCGGCTGACGGCACGGTAGAAAAACTGCGCCAGCAGCACCGTCGCGCTGATCTCGCAGACAATCCGCAGCAGCACCACCAGGTTGATGTACCGAGGCCGATCGGCCATCACCTTGGCCAAACGCACCGCGCCGGGCCGCTCGTCGCGAACCAGCTCTTGCACCCGTGCCATCGACACCGTGCTGATCGCGGCGTCGATTGCCGCGAATACGCTGCCCAGACAGATCAGCACGATCGCGCCGAGCAGCGAAGCGGAGCTGTTCAATTCTCGCAATACCTTGAGATAGTAATTTGCTCCTTCATGTGTTTGACCTGCATATTTTCTAGCCGAGTCGAAGATATCAAGTGTCGCGGGCTGGCAGACCAGGACCAACGACCCGTACGACCCTAAGGCGTGCAGCCGACGCCGACGATGTTTGGACTAGCAGGTGATGAGCGGTTGACCAGCGTTCCGGAGCCGGCAGATAAGCCAGGAGAACTTACCTCGAAAGGAAGGGCCGGGGTAGCTCTCGGGGCGTAAGTTTCTTTACCTGAGAAGCCTTCGCACGTGGGAACTCGCCGCCGGCCCTTCCGAGCGTTCAGTGTACGCCGTGACCCCAAAGTGCCGATTAGACGCGACCCAGCTTCTCCCGTCCAATGACATTACCCGGGCGGGTGCGATCGGCAGTGTTTTTGCAGTTCAGACACAACGTTAGATGGCCTCAATTCTCAAAGTACCTTGATTTGTCTAGCAACCGCTGGTCGCGGTCGTGCTGGCGCTGCTGACGATAGAACTGGACTTGGTCAGCGACCCACTCCTCGAGCAGCCGGCGCTGCAAGGCGAACATCTCTTTGGCCTCGTCCGGCTCAGCGTGGTCATAGCCCAGCAGATGCAGCAGGCCGTGGATTGTCAGCAGCGCCAGCTCATGCCCCAGCGTGTGACCGGCAGTGTCGGCCTGTATTGCGGCGAATTCGGGACACAGCACGATGTCGCCGAGCATCGCCGGTCCCGGCTCCGGTGCGTCCGGACGACCACCCGGCTCCAGCTCGTCCATCGGGAAGCTCATCACGTCGGTCGGGCCCGGCAAATCCATCCAGCGCATGTGTAGATCAGCCATCGCCGCCATGTCCAACAGCACCATCGACAGCTCGGCCGCTGGATTGACATCCATCTGGTCGATGACAAACCTTGCGACGCTGATCAATTCGGATTCGGAGACGTCGATTCCGGATTCGTTGGCGACTTCGATGGTCATGACGCGGTCACCGACGGCTGCGTGCGCTCGGGGCCCGTCGCTCGGCCCGGTTCATCGTCAGCCCGGGCTCCTCGTGTCGCGCATACGCGTCGACGATCTCGGAGACCAGCCGATGGCGGACCACGTCGGCACTGGTCAACTCCGCGATGTGAATGTCGTCGATGCCGTCGAGGATATCGACCGCCGCGCGCAAACCCGACCTGCCGGGACCCGGCAGGTCGATCTGCGTAACATCGCCGGTGACAACGACTTTGGAACCGAACCCCAACCGGGTCAGAAACATCTTCATCTGCTCGGCGGTGGTGTTCTGAGCTTCGTCGAGGATGATGAAGGCGTCATTCAGGGTGCGGCCACGCATGTAGGCCAGCGGCGCAACTTCGATCACCCCGGCCGACATCAGCTTCGGGATCAGTTCGGGATCCATCATGTCGTGCAGCGCGTCGTAGAGCGGGCGAAGGTACGGGTCGATCTTCTCGCTCAGCGTGCCCGGCAGAAAGCCAAGTCGCTCACCGGCTTCCACCGCCGGCCGGGTCAAGATGATCCGGGTGACCTGTTTGGCCTGCAGCGCACTGACCGCCTTGGCCATCGCCAGGTAGGTCTTGCCGGTTCCGGCGGGGCCGATTCCGAACACGATGGTGTGCGCGTCGATGGCGTCGACGTAGCGCTTCTGATTGAGCGTCTTGGGCCGAATCGTCTTGCCGCGACGGGACAAGATGTCCAGCGTCAAAACCTCGGCGGGCGACTCGTTGCCGGCGCCGATCAGCATCGCGACGCTGTGCCGTACCCCCTCCGGGGTCAGCGGCTGCCCGCCCGCGACGATCGCCATCAGTTCGGAGAGCGCCCGCTCGGCGAGCGCGACGTCAGCGGGTTCGCCGGACAGCGTCACGGCGTTGCCACGCACATGCAGATCCGCGGCCAGAAGTTGTTCGAGGGCGCGGAGGTTTTCGTCGGCGGAACCTAGCAGGCCCATGACGAGGTCGGGCGGAACGTCGATGCTGCTACGAACCGGAAATGTGGACGGACCAGCAGCGTTGGTTTCGCGAGGCGTCACGTGCGTCCTAATGCCTGCTTTCTGTGGTGTAGCCAGCGGGTTAGCGTTTCGAGTCTACCGCCGGTCGGTTGACCAACCCAATGGTCAGCCGCCGGGTGACCCACGTTCGGGCTGTTCCCAGCGCGTCGTCAACACGCCCAATGCACCCAGTGCGACGGCGGCCGCGGTCGAGGTGCGCAGCACGGTCGGGCCCAGCCGAACGGCGGTGGCACCGGCAGCCGCGAACCCGGCCAACTCGTCGGGAGCGATGCCACCCTCGGGACCCACTACCAACGTCAACGACTTGGCTTTCCCCACAAGCTCATTCGTCAGCGGTCCATCGGCAGACTCGTGCAGCGCCAGCACCGTGCCACCGGAGGCCACCTCGTCGACGATCCGCTGGGTCAGCGCAGCAGTCGACAGCACGCCGTCGATCGACGGGATATACGCGCGACGGGATTGTTGTGCGGCGGCGCGTGCGACCGCGCCCCAGCGCCGCAGACCCTTGTCGGCGCGGGCGCCCTCCCAACGGGCCACGCAGCGCGCGGCCTGCCAGGCCACCAGCGAGTCGGCGCCGGCTTCGGTGGCCAGCTCGATGGCCAACTCGGAACGCTCGGATTTCGGCAGCGCCTGGACCACAGTCACCGCTGGCTGGACCGGCGGCACCTGCCAACGCTCCACGATCCGGGCCCGCAGACCATCGCGGCCGGTCTGCTCGACGACGCAGCGGGCCAAACCGCCGGCGCCGTCGCCGAGCATCAGCTCCTCACGTGGGCGGATGCGTCGCACGGTGGCGGCGTGGAAGCCTTCGTCGCCGTCCAGGACGGCCAGCTCACCGTCGTCGGGCAGCGCGTCGACATAGAACAGGCCAGGCAATTAGCGCCCGGTAAAGGTTTCACGCAGCCGGCTGAACAATCCGCCGTTGTTGGCGCGCGCGTGGGTCGACCGAACCTCGGCCACGTCACGGTCGCGGCGGCTCTTGAATTCGCGCAGCAATTCGGCTTCGTCGTGGTCGAGCCGATCCGGCACCACCACCTCGACGTGCACATGCAGGTCGCCGCGCGCACCAGAACGCAGATGCGGCATCCCGTGGCCGCGGCGGGTCGTCACCGAACTGGGCTGGGTGCCAGCCGGGATGGTGATCTCGGTCAGGCCGTCCAGGATTGCGTCCACGGTCACCGTGGTGCCCAGGGCCGCGTCGACCATCGGCACCGAGATCGTGCAGTGCAGATCGTCGCCGTCGCGCACGAAGATGTCGTGCGGCTGTTCGTGAATCTCGACGTACAGGTCGCCCGCCGGTCCCCCGCCAGGTCCGACCTCCCCCTGGCTTGCGAGCCGGACCCGCATTCCGTCGCCGACGCCCGCCGGGATCTTGACGGTGATCTCCCGGCGAGCCTGCACCCGCCCGTCGCCGCCGCACTGGTGGCACGGGTCGGGAATGACTTCGCCGACGCCGCGGCAGGTCGGGCACGGCCGCGCGGTCATCACCTGGCCGAGCAACGAACGCTGCACCGATTGCACCTCGCCGCGACCGCCACAGGTGTCACAGGCGATCGGCGCGGAGTCGCCGTTGGTGCCGCGGCCCTGGCATCGGTCGCAGAGCACCGCAGTGTCGACGGTGACCTGCTTGCTGACGCCGGTCGCGCAGTCCGCCAGATCAAGTCGCATCCGCAGTAGCGAGTCCGAACCCGGCCGAACCCGTCCAATCGGGCCGCGCGACGTCGCGCCACCACCGAAGAAAGCTTCGAAGACATCTCCCAAACCGCCGAAGCCACCGAAGCCACCTCCGGCCGCCGCCGCGTTTTCCAGCGGGTCACCGCCCATGTCGACGATGCGCCGCTTGTCCGGGTCGGACAGCACCTCGTAGGCGACGCTGATCTCCTTGAACTTCGCCTGGGCGACCTCGTCGGGGTTGACATCGGGATGCAGCTCGCGGGCCAGCTTCCGGTACGCGCGCTTGATCTCCGAATCGCTCGCGTTCCTGCCCACGCCGAGCAGAGCGTAATAGTCGCGTGCCACGCTTGACCTTCCTTGGGCCCTTAGGCCTTGTTCGGCCGCGGAACGACGGCCATCAATGAATTGTGCCTGGAATGCGCCCTCATCGCGTACCCAGCACCTCGCCGATGTACATCGCAACGGCGGCGACACTGGCGATAGTTCCCGGATAGTCCATTCGGGTAGGCCCGAGTACGCCCATCCCGCCGTAGACGGTGTCGAGGGTGCCGTAGGTGGTGGACACCACCGAAGTGCCCGCCATCTGCTCGGCCTCGGTCTCGTGCCCGATCCGCACGGTCACTTTGCCGGCTTGTTGCTGGGCGGCCAGCAGCCGCAAGACGACGACCTGTTCTTCGAGTGCTTCCAGGATCGATCGCAGCGAACCGCCGAAGTCTGCGGTGTTGCGGGTCAGGTTGGCGGTGCCGCCCAGCAGCAGCCGCTCTTCGGTGTGCTCGACCAACGACTCCAGCAGCACCGTCGCCGAGCGGCCGACCGCATCGCTGAGGCTCTTGGACTGGCCGCCGCGACCTTCGAGCTGAGCGGCCAGGTCGGCGACGGCGACGGACGCCGCGGAGAGCTTCTTGCCGTCCAGCGCCTGCCCGAGCATCTCGCGCAGCTGGGACAGCTGGTGGTCGTCGATGACATCGCCGAGCTCGACGACGCGCTGATCCACCCGGCCGGTGTCGGTGATCACCACCATCAACAGCCGGGCCGGGGTCAGCGCGATGACTTCCAGGTGCCGCACCGTCGACGTCGACAGAGTCGGGTATTGGACGATGGCGACCTGACGGGTCAGTTGGGCCAGCAGCCGCACCGCGCGACGCAGCACGTCGTCGAGGTCGACACCGGACTCCAGAAAACTTTGGATCGCACGCCGCTCGGCCGCCGACAGCGGTTTGACGTCGTCAAGCCGGTCGACGAACTCGCGGTAGCCCTTTTCCGTCGGTACCCGGCCCGAGCTGGTGTGCGGCTGAGTGATGTAGCCCTCGGCCTCGAGGACGGCCATGTCGTTGCGCACCGTCGCGGATGAGACACCGAGATTATGCCGGTCTACCAGCGACTTCGAGCCGATTGGTTCCTTGGTGGCGACGAAGTCGGCGACGATCGCGCGCAACACCTCAAAGCGGCGCTCGTCGGCAGTTCCCATCTCGATCGACCCTCCTAACCCTGACCAGTTTACGGGGATCACCAGCAACTACTGCCCCGCGCACGCCACACCCGCCCGGCATGGTCCTCGCGATAGCCTGTCGTGCATGGCCGCATCGGGGAGAGCCGCGCCGGATACGAGCCGCGGATGATCTTCAAGGGTGTGCGCGAGGGCAAGCCGTACCCCGAGCACGGCTTGTCCTACCGGGACTGGTCGCGGATTCCCCCTCGACAGATCCGGCTCGACGAATTGGTCACCACCACGACCGTGCTGGCGCTTGATCGCCTGCTCTCCGAGGACTCCACGTTCTACGGCGATCTCTTCCCGCATGCGGTGAAGTGGAAAGGCACCTGCTATCTCGAAGACGGCCTGCATCGAGCGGTGCGCGCGGCGCTGCGAAACCGCACAGTCCTGCACGCCCGGTTGCTCGATCTGGATGCGGTCACCCAGCACGCCGACCAGGCCTAGGGACTGGATCGACGTGCGACCCGTGAACCGGCTAGTTGATCGCCGAGGCCGCCTGCACCAGCGCGAGCGCGGCGGCGTGCTGGAACACCCAGGTGCCACCTTGATCGACGAACGCAAGCTGCTTGTTGACCGGCCCGGCGAACTTGGGACCCGTGATGGCCACGTCTGCGCTGACTCCGTTCGGGCCGATCGGCCGGATGTTCGTGAAGGCGAACTGTTCCGGGAAGTTCCCGTTGCGGAAGGCCTTGCGCAGGTCGTGGTCGGCCACGTGGCCCTCCTCCGCGCTGATGCCGTTCTCGACCAAGCCGAACTTCGTCTCATATGACACGCCCGGGTCGGTGAGGCGGGTCGCGAGGTCGGACAGCGTTTCGGGGCTGGGCGACGGCGGCTGGCCCGGCGCGGGCGGCGGCGGCTCGAGCGGTGCGCTGACCACGACAGGCGTCACCTGCGGCGTGGACGCGTAGCCCGAGGCCAGTGATGTTAAGCCGGCCGCGGCGGCGCCAATTGTGGCTACCGCCGCCACCCCGGTGGCAAGCAATTTCACGGTCATCGTTGTCCCTTCGATTTGGACCTGATCATCGGTGTCATTCTGCTGGTCACCGCCTGGTCTGTAGCGACCCTGTCTCTGGCGTGTCGTATCGCCTGTCGTCTTACATCAAAGCCACCTGCGAGCAGCGCTGGCAAGTAATTGCAGCTAGCCGGCGTGGATTCGCCATTCGGCGGCGTCGCGCTGCTGGCGCCAGAACTCGTCGAATCGTCCACCCGCGCTGAGCAACTCGTCAACCGAGCCGTCCTCGACGATCTTGCCGGCGTCGAGGAAAAGTACCCGGTCGGCGTGCCGGAGCCTCAGCGGTGTGGATCCCGCCGGTGCATCCAGTGCCATCCCGACGATCACGACCGGGTCGCCGCCGACCGCAAACCTGTCCTCAGCCAACGGCATTCACCTGCGCGGCGACGGCTTCGATGTGATCGTCGAGGAAGAAGTGTCCGCCGTCGTACCACGACAGATCGAACGAGCCGGCGGTGTGCTCCTCCCAGAGTTGAAGCTCCGCGGCATCGACGCGTAGGTCGCCGCGGGCTCCCAATACGGAGATGTCGGCAGAGATTTGAATTTCGGGGCCGCAGGTATAGCGATTGATCGCCGCATAATCGGCCCGTACCGCGGTGACCAGCAGCTCGGCAAACTCGGGGTCGGCAAGCAGCTCGGCATCTGTCCCACCGAAATCGACGATATCGACGATCAGATCGTCATGGCTGGTGGGCAGATCAGGCTTGGCTTCGACGGCCGACGGCGCGGGAGCCGCCGACGCCCACAGCCGTTCCACTGCAGCGCCGCGAGATTCGGCGATCCTGGCGAACTCGAAGGCGACGACAGCGCCCATGCTGTGACCGAACAGCCGCAGCGGCGCCATCTGACGCCAGGGACCGGCGACGAACAGACCGCGGGCCAGATCCTGGACGGTCTCGGCGGCGGGCTCGCGGAGCCGTTCGGCGCGCTGCGGATACTGCACGATGTACGTGTCGCCCGCTGCGGCAAACGCGGTTGCCAGCTTGCGATAGCCCACGGCCGCTCCGCCGGCGTGCGGAAACACCACGGTGGCGCCCGCCCGACCACCCCCATCGCGGCCGGGTACCCGCTTGATCCAGGTCGGGAATTCCTTCTTCGGCACTGCTGTAAGATTATCGAAAATCATTGCACCGCTTCATTTCCAGCGATGGCGGCCGCAACGTGGCCTGCGTCCATATGGATGCCAGCGCGGCCAAGTCACATCGATACCGCGACGACGCCACCGACCGGCAAGCGACATCATCCGAATTGAATCGAGACCCTGGCTGATGAGGTTGCCGCTGGGGTCGACGGTATCGGCGCTGACGCCAAGTAATTCGGCGACCTCAGCGCACACGTCGCTCGGGCTGCCAGCAACGGAAGCCCGCACCCCACCACTCAACAAACCCAACCCTCCTACTAGTTGGTGGAGGCTAGCCCAAATTGCTGGGTACTTTAATAGTCGGGGTACCCGGGACGTGTACTTCCGTGCCGAGGAAGCCAACGCGCGCTGCTTCGACCTGGAGGGTTTCTACCGCAGCGGCGATCTCGTCCGTCAACGCCCCGACGGCAACTTAGCGGTCACTGGCCGGGTGAAAGACGTCATACATCGCGGCGGTGAGACCATCCCCGCGGCCGATCTCGAAGAGCACCTGCGAACCCACCCGGCGATCTCGTCGGCGGCGGCGGTAGCGCTTCCCGATCCATATCTGGGTGAAAAGATCTGTGCAGCAGTCGTTTTCTCTGGAAGCCCGGTGACGCTGACGGAGCTGAACGCCTATCTCGACCAGCGCGGCGTCGCCAGGCATGCACGGCCGGATGTGCTGACCGCGATGGCCTCGTTACCGACCACACCGGTCGGCAAAATCGACAAGAAGGCGATCGCCCGGCAATTACAGTCTTAAGATTCGGGGCCGGATTCATCGAGTTCGGACAGAGATTACTTACCTTTCGCCACTAACCTAAACCTCATGACAGCAAGTGTTGACAGCAATTCGCCTGCGGTTAGTGGCCGCGTCGAGGCGAGGCGGTCATTCTTGTCAACCGCTCTCTCGGTGCTTGCCGCCGGCGCGACCTTTTTCGGCGCAGGAGCGGCGATGGCGTCTCCGTCCAGCATGAGTCCCGGAGATGGCCTGCTGGCGTTCCACGTCGCGTAACGCAGTCGCTGATCGTCTAGCCACGCTTGGCGCGCAGTCGCTGAACCTGCCCGTAGGTGTCGATCGGGCTGTGCAATGCCAGACCGCCGTCAGCCAGGACGGTCTGCCCGGTCACCCAACCCATCTCCAGCACCGCGACGATGGCCTCGGCGACATCATCGGCCTCACCCGAGCGCCCGAGCGCGGTCCGCTGACTCAGTCCGTCCAACCATCCGGGCAGCTGCTCAGCCTGGGCCAGCATGGGCGTTCGCGTAACGCCCGGCCCCACCGCGTTGACTCGGATGCCATGCGGCCCCCACTCGCTGGCCGCGACGCGGACCAGCATGTCTACCCCGGCCTTGGAAACGCAGTAGGCGCCCATGTCGCGGTCGGCGACGGTGCCGCTGATGCTGGATACCGCGACGATGGATCCGCCGCCGCCGTTGTCGATCATCGCCTGCGCAACCGCCCGCATCGTCAGCCAGGTTCCGGTGAGGTTGACGTCGATCACTCGTTTCCAATCGGCGGGATCCTGGGCGATCAACATTCCGGAGGCACCGACACCGGCGCAGGCGACCAGACGATCCGGCACCCCGACGCTGGCCAGGGTTTGCTCCAGCGCAGCCGACACCGCGTCGGGATCGCTGATGTCGCAGTCGATGTCGCCGCCGCGCAGATCCCACGTGATGACATCGTGGCCGGCGCTCCGCAGCCGATCGGCGGCGGCGCTACCGATGCCGGAGGCGCCGCCCGTCACAATGGCGGTCACCGCGCGGGCCCGATCAGCTCAACGCGGACGCCATCCGGCGCCGTAATGACAGCCATTCGAACCTGCTTTCCATGCGGTGCGGGCACGACAATCTGCCGGACATCATCGGCGAATCCCAGATCGGCCAGTCGACGAAGGGTCGGCTCGACGTCACGGTTCAGCGAGACCAGAAAGAACCCGGCCGCGGGCACGGCGTATCGATTCGCGCTGCGGCGCCGGATCGTCGAACACGACCAATTCGACGATGCCGGTGTCCGGCGCGCTGGGGTCGCCGAGAAATATCGACCGCAGGGTATCGGTTCTGGCGTCGAACAGGGTCGGCCAATCACCGGTGAATTCATGGTCGAAGAGGACCATGAGACCCAGACCGTCCCGCCAAAAGCTCAGTGCACGTTCGACGTCGGTGGTCACGATCGCCGTGTGATGAACACCGGTCATGCGTTGCCAGCCTCTGCCTTGAGTTTCGGACGTCGCGGACGGGTGTCGAAGATGTCCAGGTCAACCGCGGCGAGTCGCTGCGCGAACATGCTCCCGCTGTAGGGGTATTGGGTCACCATCTTGCCGCTGGGGTGGCGAAAGTAGTTGCTGCAGTTCGCCGCCCAGACAGTGGTGTCCAGCGCCGCCTGGATCTCGGTGTTGAATGCGTCGTGCGGGCCGCGTTTGATCTCGACTGCATCAATCGCTTCTCGGCTCATCGTGTCGAGTAGTCGCCGCACGAACTCGGCTTGCGCCTCCAGGATGTAGATCATCGAGGTGGTCCCGTTGGTGTTCGGCCCGTACAGAGTGAACAGATTCGGGTAGCCGGGAACCACCGTGCCCTCATACGCTTCGGCGCCGTCACGCCAGTCGTCGTGAAGTCGCCGGCCACCGCTGCCGTAGACATCCAGATTGCTCAGATAGTCGGCGGCCTTGAAACCGGTTCCGAAGATCACCGTGTCGGCCCGGTGCTCGACACCGTCCGCGGTGCGTAGACCGTGTTCGGTGAAGGCAACGATCGGAGCGGTCTCCAGGGTGACGTTCGGTAGACCGAATACCGGGAACCACGTCTTCGACTGCAGCGGCCGCTTGCAGCCAACGGGGTAGTCCGGCAACAACTTCGAGCGCAACTGCGGATCGCGCACCTTTTTCATCAGGTAGTTGTACGACATCTCGGTCAGCATCTTGGTCATGTCGGATTCGACATGGAAATCGGCCACTTCGTACTGCTGGAACGCCGCATCTCGAACTTTCAGTGCTTCGGCGGGGTCGCTCGCGAACAACTCTTGCTGCTCGCTGGTGAACGGATCGTCGATCCGCGGCGCGACCCAGATCGGGGTGCGCTGGAATACGGTCAGATGCTCGGTCTCCGCGGCGATGGCAGGCACGTACTGGACAGCGCTGGCGCCGGTGCCGATCGATGCAACCCGTTCTCCCGCCGTCGATTTCGAATGATCCCACTGTGACGAGTGAAAAACTCGCCCGCCAAACAGCTCTCGGTCGGGAATGGTCGGGATATTGGGGACATCAAGCATGCCGACCGCGCTGACGACCACGTCGACCTCATGTCGACTCCCCTGCGCGGTCTCGATCGCCCATTGCGAGTCGGCATCCGACCATCGGAGCGAGGTCACGGTGGTGCCGGCCGTCAAGTGCGGACTTAGCTGATGGTCGTGTGCTACCCGCTCCAGATAGGCGAGGATCTCGGGCTGGTTCGCGTAGGTCTTGCTCCAGTACGGGTTCAGCGCAAACGAAAACGAGTAGAAGTGCGACGGCACATCACACGCCGCACCGGGGTAGGTGTTGTTGCGCCACGTTCCGCCGAAGCCGTCGCCGCGTTCGAAAATGGTGAAATCGTAGTCACCTTGGGCCAATTGAATACCCATAGCGATACCGCCGGGACCGGCCCCGATGACGGCGACCCGCGGCCTACGTTTCGACATCACCGGCCTCGTCGGTGAGATCACGCTGCGCGAGTGCGACGACGGCCATACCAGGCAATGTTACATATCAAGTCTTATATGTAAAACGCCCGTCGCGGAGGTAGTGCTCAACGGCGCTCCGGAGCAGAGTTGACGACGTGACATACCGCAGAAGCAGCACCGGCCTCGTCGTGATCGATCCGTACAACGACTTCATCTCCGAGGGCGGCAAAGTGTGGGACCGCCTCAAAGGGGTTGCCGAAGCCAACGGGTGCGTCCCGCACATGAGCCGGGTCCTCGAGGCGGCGCGGGATGCCGGCATCCAAGTCTTCTACGCACTGCACCACCGATATCGGCCCGGCGACTACGAGAACTGGAAGTCCATTGCGCCGATCCAGAAGGCAGCGTGGTCACGCAAGACCTTCGAGTACGGTTCGTGGGGCGGCGAGCTCCGCAGCGAGTTCGAGCCCCGGCCGGGCGACATCGTCGCCCAAGAGCATTGGTGCTCCAGCGGTTTTGCCAACACCGACTTGGACCTTTTGCTCAAGAGGCACGGCATTGCGCAGCTGATCATGATGGGCCTCATCGCGCACACCTGCCTTGAGGCGACTGTTCGCTTCGGCGCGGAGCTGGGCTACGAGGTGACCGTTGTCAGAGATGCGACGGCCAGCTATTCCGACGAAGAGATGCACGCGGCCTTGGAGATCAACATCCCCAACTACGCGACGGCAATCCTTTCGGCGGAAGAAGTCCTCGAGGCCATCTCCATGTCGACCGCTTAGCTTCCTGCGGGCACGTTGGCGAATCCCGGTTCGCCGCCGTCGACAACGGAATTGAACCGGAAGCGGGTCTCGAGACGCTCGCTGATGTCGTGGACCGCGCTGTCGGGAATCGCGGTGACATCGAAATTCTCGTTGATGCGCGTCGGGTTGACCGATGCCGTCAGAACCGCGCTGCCACGTTGGATGCCCCACGCCAACAGCACTTGCGCGGGCGTTTTTCCCAACCGCTGCGCGATCGAGACGATCAGCGGATCGTCAAGCAGTCGCGGCTCCAGGGCGTGCCCAAGCGAAGCAAACGCCAACAGGATGATCCCGTCCGTCTCGCGCAGTTGATGCAGTTCCCACTGCGGGTGATAAGGATGCGACTCGACCTCGACCACGGCCGGCTTGATCCTGGCGGTCTGGGCGATCCTCTTGGCGCCCTCGACGTCGATGTCGGAGAGTCCTATCGCTCCGGTAAGCCCTTCGTCGACAAGGCTTTCCATCGCTGTCCAGGTTTCCTCTAACGTGACACCGTCGTCATAGATGACAGCTCCGTGCGGGTCGCGGGGATCTTGGTCGTCACCGGGCTTGAACGCGAACGGGGTGTGCACCAGATAGAGGTCGACAGCATCG
Organism: uncultured Actinomycetota bacterium; assembly: GCA_963815995.1. Taxonomy (GTDB): domain Bacteria; phylum Actinomycetota; class Actinomycetes; order Mycobacteriales; family Mycobacteriaceae; genus Mycobacterium. The sequence continues at coordinate 890,366 of CAWFIR010000010.1, read as the reverse complement.
AGACCGAGCCTGTCGAGGCTGGCTTGCAATGCCGGCTTGACCCGCTCGGGGCGATGGTTGTTGTTCCACAGCTTGGTGGTCACGAACAGCTCGTCGCGGCGCACTGTGCCGTCTGCGAACAACTCCGTGAGCGCGGCGCCGACCTCGGCCTCGTTGCGATACCGTTCGGCGGCGTCGAGGTGACGGAAGCCGACCTTGACCGCGGCTTTGACGGCGTCTCGGGTCTTCGTGCGATCGGACAGCGACGTTCCGAACCCGAGCGCGGGAATCGCACCCCTGCCGTTATTCAACGCGAACGTGACCCGACTCAGATCCTCAGTTGATTCCATAACGCTCGGCCTCCTTCGGTTTTAGATGACCAGTCGTCTACTTAACACCCGCTGCCGAGTGGCCATTCCCGCTTAGTTCAGTCGCAGCAGCGCGGGGATGGTGTCGGCTTCGAACCGGTCGTAGGGAATCCGGCTGCGGATCATCTTGCCCCGAAGCGCCGCGCCTTCCCAGGCTTCGATCAGCCGGGAGGCGACATCGTCTATATCGAGATCCTCCCGAAGATCACCGGAACGCAAGCATTCGGCGAGGGCGCTGCCCCAGCGCTCGAGAACGCTGATCAGCTGCGCGCGAATGGGCTCACTCGAGCTACTGAGCTCAAGCGACAAATTGCCGATCAAGCAGCCGAGCAGGAAGTTGGCCGCCTCGTGGTCGTCGGCCAGCGCATGGAAGAAGCGCGTGATGCGCTCCTGCGCCGACCCGTCGCCGTGAAGGATCGGCACGAGTCGAGTTTCGATATCGACCCAATACGCGTCCAGGACTGCCGCCGCGAACGCCTCTTTGCTCTGGAAATACGCGTAGAACGACCCCTTCGGCACGCCGGCCGCTTCGGTGATGTCCTTGACGCCGCTGGCGGCGAACCCTCGCGCATGGATGAGGTCGAGACCTGCCGCGAGCAGTCGCTTGCGGACTTCGGGATTGGATGGTCGCGGCATGAGCCCAATAATAGACGACCGGTCGGTTATTTACCACCATCTTCGGACACGTCGCAACGTTGCCATTGACGAATGTCACCATTTTGTGTTGACTCATTCGCATGACGGAGTCAGTGCCGACCCGTGGATCCCTGCGATCCCGTTCTGCAGCTCTGCTGAGCATGACGACATTGCGGCAGGTGCACGTGTTCCAGGCGCTGCCCAGGCTGTCGCCGGAAGCCGTCAAGGCCATGAAGCACGTCGCACGTTTCATCGATACCTCGATGCGGGACAACGGTATTGAGGCCATATCAGGGAAGGCCGTCTGAAGATGATCGGACCGTTTGGCAAATCGCCCAAGGTGAGCCATCACGCACGTGCGGTGGTGACCGGTGCCGGCAGCGGCATCGGCGCAGCGTTCGCGATCGAATTGGCCCGCCGCGGCAGTCGGGTCGTCTGCAGCGACATCGATGAAGTCGCCGCGACGAGAACGGTGAGCGCGATCGCCGAGATCGGCGGCGAGGCAGTCGCGATCACCTGCGACGTAACCCAACTCGACGAGGTTGTCGATCTGGCCAAGCAGTCGCAATCCTGGTTCGGCGCCGCGCCCACGCTGGTGATCAACAACGCCGGCGTCGGCTCCGGCGGGGCACCGATCGGCGAACTCCCCATCGAGGACTGGCATTGGGTGCTCGGCATCAACCTGTGGGGACCCATTCATGGCTGCCATGTCTTCGCGCCGATCCTGCGGACAGCCGACCCTTCGGGTGCACCGCGCGGCATCATCAACGTCGCCTCCGCCGCAGCGTTCGGTGCCGCGCCCAGCATGGCGGCCTACAACGTCAGCAAGGCCGGCGCGCTGTCGCTCACCGAGACCCTGGCCGCCGAATTGTCCGGCAGCGGAGTAAAAGTCACTGCGCTGTGCCCCACCTTCGTCAAGACCAACATCCTCGAATCCGGCCGCATCTCCTCGGAGTCGAATCGGTTCGCCCAGCAGATCATGCGCTGGACTGGAGTCTCAGCGGACAAGGTGGCGCGAACCTGCCTGGACGCCAACGATCGCGGCGACCTGTACTGCATGCCGCAATTGGAAGCCAAGATCGGCTGGAACATCAAACGCTTGATTCCTGGTACCTACACCCGCGCTATCGGGCTGGCATCCGGGCGCCCCGCTCTGAAGCATCACATCCGAAGGAGGTCTCGATGGCTATCGACATGGAAGCAATGCTGGCCAAGATCAAAGACCGCCAATGGGCGCTGGCCGATATCGACTGGGACGCACCGGGCGCCGAGATGATCACCGACGAGCAGCGGCCACAGCTCAAGGCGTTCATGGCCGACCTGTGCTGGATCGAGAACATCGGCGCCCGCGGGTTCGCGGCGCTGGCCAAGAAGGCACCCACACCGACCATCGCGTGAGATCTACCGCTACTTCCACGCCGAGGAACAGCGCCACGCCAATGCCGAACTGGCACTGATGAAGCGCTGGGGCATGCTCGAAGACGGCGAGGTTCCCGAGCCGAACGTCAACATCCGGTTGGCCATCGACTGGCTGGACCGCTGGGCCGACGACATGCCGCTTTCTCTGCTCGGCACCGTCATCCCGATGCTCGAAGTCGCGCTGGACGGCGCCCTGTTGAAGTTCCTCCTCGACGAGGTGCACGACCCTGTTTGCCACCAGGTGTTCGAGAAGATCAACAATGACGAATCACGCCATCTGGTCGTCGATTTCGAAGTTCTCGACATGATCGGACACGCAAAGATCCGACGGCTTGCTGATCGACTTCGTCGGCCACAATGCCACTCCGGGTCTGATCATCGGCGCGATCATGGGCGCGCCACTGATCAACCGGATCCGCAACGAGATCACCGCCATGGGCATGGAGCCCGAGCGGCTGTACAAGGCCGTCAAACGATTCAAAGAGCTCGGCGATCGCGGCGAACACACCGGGCGCGTACCGACTTATCGGTTCCTGAGGCGCTACGCCGGGGTGGTCACGAACCCGCGCCATCCCGTACCACCTGCTGGCCAATTCGATGGTGTGGCTTTCCGACCGGTATCCGCGGCCCCTACTGCCTTCGGTACCTACCTGGGTTCGAGAAGTGACTTACGAGCCGGCGGCATGACCATGGCGAAAACGCCCACCTACGCCACGCTGATCGTCGGAGCCGGGTTCAGCGGCCTGGGCGCAGCGATCAAGCTGGCCCAAGCCGGCATCGACGACGTCATCATCCTGGAGCGCAGCGACCGCGTCGGCGGGACCTGGCGGGACACCAGCTATCCGGGTGCCAGCTGCGACATCCCGTCGCTGCTGTACTCGTTCTCGTTCGTCAAGAACCCGACCTGGTCGCGGACCTACTCGCCGGCCGACGAAATCCGCAACCATATAGAGGACATGGCCGATCGGTTCGACATCCGTCGCCGCATTCAGTTCGGCCAGGAAGTCACCGGACTGTCCTTCGACTCCGACGCCGGCGTCTGGACCGCAACCACGGCCAACCGCAAGCGTTTTCGCGCCCGCACGGTGATCCTGGCGTCCGGGCCGCTACCCGATTCCAGCTTCCCCGACATCCGGGGCATCGATTCCTACCAAGGCCACAAGATTCACAGTGCACGGTGGGACAAGGACTACGACTTCACCGGAAAGCGCGTCGGTGTCATCGGCACCGGCGCCAGCGCGATCCAGATCATCCCCGAACTGGTCAAGCAGGCCGATTTCGTGAAGGTATTCCAGCGCACCCCGGGCTGGGTACTCCCCCGCTTCGATTTCGCGACGCCGCCGGCTGTCCAGACGGTCTTCAACAAAGCCCCTGCAGTGCAACAGCTTGCGCGCCAAGCGCTGTACTGGGGCCATGAGGCGAGCGCGACGGCGCTGGTGTGGAACACCCCGTTGACGTCGCTGGTGGCCCGGCTCGGCAAGATGCACCTGAACCGTCAGGTCAAAGATCGGTGGCTGCGCCGCCAGCTGACACCCGACTTCACCCCGGGCTGCAAGCGGATGCTGGTATCCAGCGACTACTACCCCGCCCTGCAGCGCGACAACTGCAAGCTGATCGACTGGCCGATCGCGACGTTGAGCCCGGTAGGCCTTCGCACCAGCGACGGTATCGAGCACCACCTGGACTGCCTGGTGTTCGCCACCGGTTACGACGTGCATCTGACCGGCCCGCCATTCCCGGTCACCGGCCTGGGTGGACGATCGCTGAGCGACGAATGGACCGACGGCGCACAGGCTTACAAGAGCGCCAGCGCGCACGGCTATCCAAACCTGTTCTTCATGACCGGCCCGAACTCCGGCCCCGGACACAATTCGCTGCTGGTCTACGTCGAGGGCCAGCTCGATTACGCCGTCCGCGGTATCACCACCATCCTGGACAGCGATCTGCGCTATCTCGATGTCCGTCACGACGTGCAGCGCCGCTACAACGAACGCATCCAGCGGCGACTCACCAAGACGACGTGGATGTCAGGTTGCAGCAGTTGGTATTTGACCAAGGACGGCCGCAACGTGTCGATGTACCCGGGGTTCGCCACCCAGTATCTTCGGCAGATGCGAGATTTCCGGTACGCCGACTACGACGCAGTCGAACATGCGGCCGTGCGCGTGAGCTCATCCGCCTGAGCGATGGCACCCAACCGATCGCCCCGCGCTGAAACCGGCACCATCGCCGGCGTTTTGGCGAACCTGCGGCGCGCGCCCAAACGCGTCCGGAGGCAGTCGCGGGAAGTCATCGAAAATGCGGTGTCGCAGTTGTTCGACGCCGCTGTCCGCCATCCACAGGGTGCGCCGGGCTTCGGTGAATACCGCATCGACGACCTGGCCCGGCATGGCCGGCACCACCACCCGCAACATTCGGGTGTACCGCGACCGGGGCTTGTTGCCGCCACCGTTGCGGGTCGGGCGGATCGCGCTGTACAACGACACGCACCTGACCCGGCTGCGGCTGATCACCTCGATGCTCGACCGCGGCTACAACATCGCGCACGTCCGGGAGATGCTGAGCGCGTGGGAGGAGGGCAAAGATCTCGGCGACGTGCTCGGCCTGGAAACGGCGATCGTAGGCACCTGGACCACTGAGAAGTCCAAGACCATGCCGTTGGCCGAGGCGCAACGGCTCATCAACGACACCAAGGCTTTCGACCGCTTGGTCCAACTGCGGGTGATTCATCTCGATGACGGCCAGGCCACCATCACCCGGCCGAAACTGGTGGAGGCGTTCAACGAGATCCGCGGTTACGGCATGGAGATGGACAAGCTCATCGACCTGCACGAGCGCATCGTTCCGCTGATCGACCAAATCAGCGAAATGCTGGTGCGCGCCGGAGCCGAACACGTCGCCGACCGCATCAAGCCTCGGGAAGCCTTGCCCGCCGACACCGAGATCGCCGAGTTGATCACCATGCTGGTGCGATTTCGCACCCAGGCCGTCGCATCGGTCACCGCCACCCTGGCTTCGTCGATCGAGTCGACCATCGAGTCAGTGGTCAGCCAGATCCTGGCCGAATACTTGGAGCGCGAGCCGGACGCCGACGTCGGCTAGAGCGCCGCCGCAACCAGATGCGGCGCCAGCGTGGCCAGCTTCTCGCAAGTCTCCTCGAATTCACGGTCGGGATCGGACGCTCCGATGATGCCGGCCCCGGCGCGCAGCCAGGTTCGTCCGTCCCGTTCATAGACGGTGCGCAGCGTCAACGCCGCGTCAAGCCCACCGTCAGCCGAAAACATCACTACCGCACCGGAATACAACTCCCGCGGGCTCTCGTCGAGACGCAGGATGGCGTCCACGCCGGCCGCCTTGGGGATGCCCGATGCGGTGACCGCGGGAAACAGCGTTTCCAGCGCGTCCATCCGGTCTTTCGACGCGTCGAGCCTGGCGGTCACCGTGGAACCGAGGTGCTGCACGCTGCCGCGCTCGCGCACCGACATGAAATCAATCACCGCGGAGGAACCGGGTTCGGCGACCTCGTCGATCTCCTGAACTGAGCTGCGCACCGACATGGCGTGCTCGACGATTTCCTTGGTGTTGGACTCCAGTTCCTCGCGGGCCTGTCGGTCGCGCGCGGCGCCGCGGCCGAGCGCCCGGGTGCCGGCCAGCGGTTCGGTGACCACCACGCCGTCATCGTCGACCGCTGCCACCAGTTCGGGGCTGTAGCCCAGCGCCCGAAAACCGCTGAGCTGCAACAGGAAAGATCGAGCCGGGGTGTTGTGCCGCCGACCCAATCGATACGTGGATGGGAAGTCCAGTGCGAACGGCACATCGACACTGCGGGACAGGATCACTTTGTGATATTTGCCGGCAGCGATCTCGCCGATAGCCGTGCCGACCCGGGCACGGTAATCGGTGGTGTCGGCGGCGACGTCGATCGCGGACGCGACTGGCGTCGGCGTCGTGCCCGCATCGAGCACCTGGCTGACGACGTCGCGGTGGCGGTTGTCAGCGTTGAACAACTGGACCGCATCGTCGCTGACGACGATGCGGGTGCGCGGCCAGAACACCCGCGCCAACGGGGTCTGCGGCGCCAGCCGCTCCTGCAGACCGAAGCGATAGGCGCCGAATTCGAAGGCGATCCAGCCGAAGGCCTGATCGGTCTCCAACAACAGCCGATCGACGGCCTCTCCGAGCACCGGCCCCGGCCGACCGGACCAGGTCTGTCGCTGCGTCACGCCGTCGCGGATGATGCGCAGCTCGTCGCTGTCCAGCTCGATCGTGGCCAGCGCACCGATCGCCAGCACCCATTGGCCGCAGCGCTCGTACAGCAGATACTGCTCGCCGTCACGCTCGGGCAGCTCTGCAACCAACTCGGCCGCCAGGTCCGCAGGGGCGGTATCGGCCGGTACAGAAAATGACAGTGACGAGGCAAATGCCTGATTGGCTTCGACATCAACTTCGGTCACGCTTAGTAAATTTAGCCTAACCTATGTAAGGAAGGGGAACTCCGTTCGGCTCTGCACACACCGACGACCCAAGCGCTGGTTGTCACGCAGCGTTTCCGCACCATTCACGCCCCCGCCCAGCCGACCACAGAACCGGGCGAGGCTGCGCTCCGATGAGAGGACAGCATCGTGTTCGTTATTCGACTCCTTGACGGAGAAGATGTCCACGCGGCCGAGAACGACGAGCTCACCGTCAATGAGCAGACTGGCGTGCTCACCGTGCACCGGGTCGACGGTTCGAAGAAGTAGGGCGCCGCGGCGCTCACGACAAGCTGATCGCACCCTCAGGGCAATTGCGCTCCGCGTCGGTGGCCTGCGTCTGGTGCTCACCGGAGACGTCTTCGATAAGCACGATCGCGTGCCCGACCTCGTCGGCGTCGAAGACGTCCGGCGCCAACGTGTAGCAACGCCCGTGACCGACGCAGCGATCTGCGTCTACGGCCACCCTGGTCACGACGCGGGGACCGGGAACGTCAGCGGCAGCGACTCGACCGACCTCAGCGCGGCGGTATAGGTCAGCTCGGTGCCCGGCTTGATCTCGTAATCGGGTATGCGCCTGTGGAATTCGCGCATGGCCACTCGCAGCTCCATACGGGCCAGATGCGAGCCCAGGCAGCGGTGCGGACCACCACCGAAGGCGCGGTGCCGGTTCGGATTGCGGCGGAAGTCCACCAGCTCCGGGTCGGGGAACTCGGCGGGGTCGGTGTTCGCCGCGCCCAGCAAGGGGCTGACCCGCTCCCCCTTGTTGATCGGGCAGCCACCCACCTCGACGTCCTGCATCGCGACTCGCGCGACGCCGGGAACCGGTGTCTCCCAGCGCAACAACTCCTCAATGGCACTCGGCAGGATGTCGGGCTGCTCGACGAGCTGATGACGATGGTCGGGGTGGCGGGCCAGGTAAACGAAGAAGCAGTCAAGTGAATCCGTCACCGTGTCGAGCCCGGCGATCAGGAACAGGAAGCAGATGTCGAGGATCTCGTGGCGCGTCAACGGTTCTCCATCGACCTTGGCTGCGATCAGCGAGGACAGCACGTCGTCTCGTGGGCTGGCGATGTGGTCGTCGATGGCGCGCTCGAAGTAGTCGTAGATCTGTTGTGCCACCCCCGCGGAGGCATCGTGGCGGCCTTCGTACCCGTCGGCGCCCTCTGGGCGGATCACCCCGTCTTTCCACTCCAGAAATTGGTCCAGGTCTTCCAGCGGCAGGCCGAGTAGCTGCAGAAACACCGTGCACGGCAGGGGTACGGCGAAGTCTTCGTGAAAGTCACATTCGCCGCGATCAGCGAAGCGGTCGATCATCTCGTTCACCAACTGGGCGACGCCAGGTTCGCGTCGGGCCATCTCCCGCGGGGTGAACAGCGGATCGAGGATCCGGCGGTACTTCGCGTGGTCGGGTGGGTCGATCTGCAGCGGAATCAGCGGCCGGATGTTCCCGAGATCGACGGCATCCATGTTCGACGAGAACAACTCGGTGTGCTTGAGCGCCATTTCGATATCCGCCAGCCGGCTGAGCACGACCACGTCCGGCGCCCGGAAGACCGGAGTCGACTCGCGCAACGCCTTGTACATCGGTTGCGGCTCGGCGAGACCCGCCACCGTGTGGTTTACGAACCCGTCGGTATCTGTCATGCGACCAGACTGACACCAAACGTCGGCAGCCGGGACACGATCCGCAGTTTTTGCGGTGCGGGTGCCGCACCAACGCCCGCCGCATCGCGCAAGGCCGTCGTGTGCCGAAACGGCGTTGGCTGATGGCATTTCAGGGCCGAATCCGTCGCCGCAAAATCCGGGAATCTCGGATGTGGTCGCCATTGACAGGCCAACCCGTTTACCCGGTGCCCCGGCCAACCCATGCTGGGGATGCACGGATCCACCGGAGGACCGGGTTTGGACGTTCGGTGGGACCGACCCGCCGCCACCGCCGGAGGCGCTGGTCCCTGGACGCTGCGGGCCACCGTTCATGTGTTCTGGCACACCGTGACGAGCGACTGGTAGCCGTTCCCGATCCGGGTTCGCACGGCTGAATCGTTCTTAGCAGGCCGAGTCGGTGGCCGCTGCTACAATCGAATGTATGTTCGAATATCTGGCGATCGTCGATCCGGCCAGCGAGGAATCAGCGCTGATCGAGCGCATTGCTGAGCTGGAGCGCGCCAAGTGCGCCGCGGCGGCGGGTCAAGCCCGAGCCGCTGCCGCGCTGGACGCGGCGCGCCGGGCCGCCGATGCCGCCGCGGGTGTGGCGGCCGCGCGGCGTGGACGCGGCGTAGCCAGCGAGGTCGCGCTCGCGCGACTCGATTCGCCCGCCCGGGGTAATCGGCATCTCGGCTTCGCGAAAGCTTTGGTGCACGAGATGCCGCACACCCTGGCCGCGCTGGAGGCAGGCGCGCTCACGGAGTGGCGGGCCACCTTGATCGTGCGCGAAAGCGCGTGCTTGGACATCGATGACCGGCGCGCCCTGGACGCTGAATTGTGCAGCGACCAAGCCGGACTAGAGGGCATGGGCGACGCAAGGGTGGCGGCGGCCGCCAAGACGATCGCTTACCGGCTCGATCCGCACGCGGTCGTCGACCGAGCCGCCAAGGCCGAAACCGAACGGACGGTGACCATTCGGCCCGCACCCGACACGATGACCTATCTGACCGCGTTATTGCCTGTGGCCCAAGGTGTCTCAGTCTACGCAGCGCTGCGACGCGAAGCCGACGTCTGCGCCGACGGGCGCTCGCGTGGCCAGGTGATGGCCGACACTCTCGTCGCGCGGATCACCGGACGCAGCGCGGCAGCGGCAACGCCGATCGCGGTCAATCTGGTGTTGTCCGACGAAACTCTCTTCGGTGCTTCGAACGCGCCTGCCAATATAGGTGGCTATGGTCCCATGCCGGCGGCTGTCGCGCGGGAGTTGGTTTCGGATGCCGTCAGCGACAAACGGTCTCACGCGATGCTGCGCCGGCTCTATGCACATCCGACGTCCGGCGCTCTGGTGGCAATGGAGTCCAGAGCGCGACTGTTTCCCCGCGGGCTGGCCTCCTTCATCGAGCTTCGTGATCAGCGCTGCCGCACACCGTACTGCGACGCACCGATCCGCCATCGCGACCACGCTCGGCCATGGGTGGTCGGGGGTGCAACCGATGCGGATAACGGGCTCGGACTGTGTGAACGTTGTAACTACGTCAAAGAGGTTGCCGGATGGCGCGTCAAACCGAACGTCGATGAAATTGGCAGGCACACAGCGCAATTCATCACACCAACCGGTGCCCACTACCGGTCGACAGCGCCTCCGCGGGCCCCGACCATCACGACGAGCGATGTCGAAGTTCGCATCGGTATAGCACTGGCTCGACACGCGGCCTAACCCAGCAGGTTGCGCACGACGCCGTCGGCCAGCAGCCGCCCCCGGTCGGTGAGCACCAGGCGCTCGCCCTCACGTGACAGCAAGCCGTCCTTGACGGCGACGCCGGCGCGCTCCCGCTCGGCCTCGTCCAGCAGTTCAGTCGGCAGACCTTGACGCAGCCGGATCTGCAGCAACACATCCTCGGTATGGCGGCTGGTGGCATCCAGCTGCTCGAAACCGGCGACCGGTAACGCGTCACTGTCCAGGATCTGGGCATAAGTGTTGGGATGCTTGACATTCCACCAGCGGGTCGCGCCGATGAAGCTGTGCGCGCCCGGCCCGGCGCCCCACCACTGGCCACCGTCCCAGTACCCCAGGTTGTGTCGGCACTCCCCACCCGGACGGCTCCAGTTGGACACCTCGTACCAGTCGAGCCCGGCGGCCGACAGCTGCTCGTCCGCCAGCTCGTAGCGATGCGCCAGAACGTCGTCGTCGGGCGCGTCCAGTTCGCCGCTGCGCACCCGGCGCGCCAGCGCGGTGCCCTCCTCGACGACCAGGGCGTAGGCGGACACGTGATCGACGCCCGTCTCGATCGCGGTGTCGACCGATCGCAGCAGATCGTCGTCGGACTCCCCGGGGGTGCCGTAGATGAGGTCGAGGCTGACGTGTTCGAACCCTTCGGCAAGCGCCTCGCGCGCCGCCGCCGCCGACCGGTTCGGCGTGTGGATCCGGTCGAGAACACCGAGCACCCGAGGCGATACCGATTGCATTCCCAACGACACCCTCGTACAGCCGGCGGCCAGGGCCGCGGCGAAGAAGTCCGGCCACGCCGACTCCGGGTTGGCCTCGGTGGTCACCTCGGCGTCGGCGGCCAGCTCGAAGTTGTCCCGCACCGACCGCAGCACGGTGGCCAGCCGCTCACCGCCCAGCAGCGACGGCGTCCCGCCACCGACGAAGACCGTCTGCACGGTCGGCCCGCCCAACCGAGCAGCTGCGAGTTCGAGCTCTGACCGCAGGTTTTCCAACCATGCGTCGGGGTTCACCCCACCCAGCTCGGCGGGCGTGTAGGTGTTGAAGTCGCAGTAGCCGCAGCGAGTGAAGCAGAACGGCACGTGCACGTAGATGCCGAACGGCCCGCCGACGCTCAACTGCAGGTCGGGAAGGGCGGCTGGCGCAGAGGATGCCGTCACGCCTTACCAATATTCCGGACTACCGGCCCAACCTCCAGCGCGGGCCACCACGAACGACAGCGGGTAGGCCTTTGCAGCGGAATCAGAGAAAGCGTTGCGGAACATTCCAGGCTCGGTGGCTACTTTCGATCACCATGAGTGCAATTCCCCCCTGGTAGTTATGGGCGGCGACATCCGTGGCACAATGGTCCGGTGACCGTCGCCCACCCCAACTTCCGCATCGCGTTGGTGGCGCGCCGTCACGTCGACTTCTTGCGTGTCTGCAGCTGTCGCTGTCTGACTTGATGTCGTAGACCCGTCCACCAGTACTTTCAGCTGGCCCCCGGATCTGCGCCGCCGGGACAGCCACCGGTGGTTTGCGCGGTCCAAGCCGGCTACTCCACAAAGGAGATTGCCGCATGACAGCCCCCCGCCCGGCCAAGAGCCGCAGCGAAGGCCAGTGGGCGCTGGGTGAGCGCGAGCCGCTCAACCCCAACGAGCAGTTCAAACAAGATGACGACGCGCTCAACGTCCGCGACCGAATCCTCAACCACTACTCCACCGCCGGCTTCGACAGCATCGAGAAGAACGACCTGCGTGGCCGCATGCGCTGGGCCGGGCTCTACACGCAACGCGAGCAGGGTTACGACGGCAGCTTCACCGGTGACGAGAACATCGACCTGCTCGAGGCCAAGTACTTCATGATGCGGGTGCGCTGCGACGGCGGCATGCTGTCCACCGCTGCCCTGCGCACCCTCGGCGAGATTTCCATCGAGTTCGCCCGGGATACCGCCGACATCTCCGACCGGGAAAACGTGCAGTACCACTGGATCCGGATCGAAGACGTACCTGAGATCTGGAAGCGGCTGGAAGCCGTCGGGCTGCAGACCACCGAGGCTTGCGGCGACTGCCCCCGTGTGGTGCTGGGATCCCCGCTGGCCGGTCTGTCCGTCGACGAGGTGCTCGACCCCACGCCGGCGATCGAGGAGATCGTCCGCCGCTACATCGGCAACCCCGAGTTCTCCAACCTGCCCCGCAAATACAAGACCGCGATATCGGGCCTGCAGGACGTCGCGCATGAGATCAACGACATCGCGTTCATCGGCGTCAACCACCCCGAGCACGGTCCGGGACTGGATTTGTGGGTGGGCGGCGGCCTGTCCACCAATCCGATGCTCGCGCAACGGGTCGGCGCCTGGGTGCCGCTGGAGGAGGTCCCCGACGTCTGGGAGGCCGTCACCTCACTGTTCCGTGACTACGGCTATCGGCGACTGCGGGCCAAGGCCCGGCTGAAGTTCCTCATCAAAGACTGGGGCATCGAGAAGTTCCGCGAGGTGCTCGAAACCGAGTACCTCAAACGTAAACTCATCGACGGCCCGGCCCCCCAGCCTCTCAAGCACCCGATCGACCACGTCGGCGTGCAACGGCTGAAGAATGGGCTCAACGCCGTTGGCGTCGCGCCGATCGCCGGCCGGGTATCCGGCACGATCTTGTCCGCGGTCGCCGACCTGGCCGAGCAGACGGGATCGCAGCGGGTCAGCTTCACCCCGTACCAGAAGCTGATCATCCTCGACGTCCCCGACGACAAGGTCGACGAGTTGATCGCCGGACTGGATGCGCTGGGCCTGCCATCGCGACCGTCGCAGTGGCGTCGGAACCTGATGGCCTGCACCGGAATCGAATACTGCAAGTTGTCTTTCGCCGAGACGCGGGTGCGTTCTCAATCGCTGGTGCCTGAACTCGAACGCCGCCTCAACGACCTCAACACGCAACTGGACGTGCCGGTCACCGTCAACATCAACGGCTGCCCCAACTCATGTGCCCGCATCCAGATCGCCGATATTGGTTTCAAGGGCCAGATGGTCGACGACGGCGAGGGCGGCTCGGTCGAGGGATTCCAAGTGCATCTCGGTGGCAGCCTGGGGCTCGACAGTGGTTTCGGGCGAAAACTGCGGCAGCACAAGGTCACCAGCGACGAACTCGGCGACTACATCGACCGTGTGGTGCGCAACTTCGTCAAGCAACGCGACGGGGATGAACGGTTCGCGAACTGGGCGCTGCGCGCCGATGAGGCGGACCTGCGATGAGCAAGGAGATGGACGGCTTGACGGAAGCGGATTTACGAGAGCTGGCCGAGAAGGGCGCCGCAGAATTGGAAGGCGCCAGTGCCGGCGACCTGCTGCGCTGGACTGACGAGAATTTCGGTGGGGTCGGTGGGCCCCGGTCCACGGCGACCTGCAACTACGTGGTGGCCTCCAATATGCAGGACGCCGTGCTGGTCGATATGGCCGCCAAGGTCCGCCCTGGCGTACCAGTGTTGTTCTTGGACACCGGATATCACTTCGTGGAGACCATCGGTACCCGCGATGCGGTCGAGGCCGTCTACGACGTGCGGGTGCTCAACGTCACGCCGGAGCACAGCGTCGCCGAGCAGGACGATCTGCTGGGCAAAGACCTGTTCGCCCGCAAGCCCAGTGAATGCTGCCGGCTACGCAAGGTCGCCCCGCTGTCCAAGGCGCTTCGCGGCTACGCGGCGTGGGTGACCGGTCTGCGACGGGTCGAAGCGCCGACCCGCGCCAACGCGCCGCTGGTCAGCTTCGACGAGGCGTTTGGGCTGGTGAAGATCAACCCACTGGCAACATGGTCCGACGACGACATGCAGGACTACATCGACGAGAACGATGTACTGGTCAATCCGCTTGTTTACGAGGGATATCCGTCGATCGGCTGCGCGCCTTGCACGGCCAAGCCAGTCGAGGGCGCCGATCCGCGCAGCGGACGCTGGCAGGGGCTGTCCAAGACCGAATGCGGGCTGCACGCGTCGTGACAACCCTGGTGCTGGCCGCGCATGGCAGCGCCGATCCACGATCGGCCGCCAATGCCCGCGCCGTGGCCAATCAGATTCGCTTCATGCGGCCCGGCCTCCGCGTGCGTGTGGCGTTCTGCGACCTGAATACGCCACGCCTGATTGATGTCGTCACGCCGGATGCGGTGGTCACCCCGTTCCTGCTGGCCGACGCTTACCACGCACGCATCGACATCCCCCGCCAGATCGCGGGCCGGGGTGCCGCCGTGCGACAGGCCGACGTGCTCGGCGAGGACGACCGGCTGGTGGCCGTGGTGCACGAGCGGCTGGCCGACCTGGGAATAAGCCCGCGCGACCCGCAATTGGGTGTGCTGGTGGTGGCGATCGGCTCGACGCACGCTGCGGCGAACGCCCGCACCGCCCAGGTCGCGGACAAGCTCGTCGCGGGCACTCATTGGGCCTGTGCGACAACCGCGTTCGCCACCGGCTCGGGAGCGTCACTGACCGAGGCCGCGACCGACTTGCGCCGCCGCGGCGCCCGGCACGTGGTGATCGCACCGTGGTTTCTGGCCCCCGGACGACTGACTGATCGGGTCGCGACATTTGCTGCCGCCGAGGGCATTTCGATGGCGGCACCGCTCGGTGCACACCGACTGGTGGCCGAAACGGTGCTGGATCGCTTCGCCACGGCGGTGGCCGAGCCCCTCGCGGCCTGACCGCCACGCCGGCACCCGAGTTCGGGCTGCGTTGAAGGAGCCCCGCTCGCGGGCTACGGTGGCCTTCACTATGAGTTCGCCAGAGGCAACGGATCCCGAGGAAGCAGGCCCGCCCGACGCCGGTCGCCCGGTTAACAGGTGGGCGATTGCGGCGTTCCTGCTCGGCTTGGTCAGCCTGGTGCCGCTGAGCGTGATCGCCGGAGTCGTCGCACTGGTCAAAGCCAGGGACGGTCGAGATTCCGGACGCGGGCTGGCGATCGCCGGGATGGTGATATCCCTGCTGTGGGGGGCGATTTGGGCCTACAGCGCGTGGCCCAAAGACGGGCTGATCACCGGCACGCTGCAATCCGCGCCGATGCTGCGGGTCGGCGATTGCTTCGAAGAAACCATCAATTCGCCTGTGAGCTGTGACAAACCGCATTCCCGCGAGGTCTTCGCGGTGCTCTCGCTGTCTCGTTTCCCAGACAACGACGCCGAGCAGGAACAACTCGCGAACCGCTGCAAAGCGGAGTTGCCGAAATTCTCAGCCGCCGCAAGCCACGACACGGAACTACGAGTCGAGGCCTGGCCCCCCGGCACGGAGTCGCGGTATATGGACGATCACGAGGCGGGATGTGTTGCGTATTTCAGTTCCGACCGGGTCGGCTCAATCAAAGACTAAGCAGACTTCAACGCGAACTCACCGAACTCTCGTCGATGGATGCATCGGCTCCAGCGTCGTTGAGCGTCAGCGTTTGTTCGGGGATCGACGGCACCCGAGTGGCACGCACGTAGACGGTGTCACCCTCCTTCAGTCCGAGCGCTTCGGCATCGCCCCGGGTGATCTGAGCGGTGAACGCCCCGCCGGTGGCAGCATTGGTCAACTCCACCCGCACCTCGAAGCCGAGCATCACCACACGATCGATGGTGGCCCGAACCACGCCGGTGGTCTGCGCGATGCCGTTGTCGGCAGCGAGCTTCATATCCGGACTGCGCCCAACCCGGATGTCGTGCGGGCGAACCAAAATCCCGTTCAGTGACGAGACCGCACCGAGAAACGACATCACAAACGCATTCGCCGGCGCGTCGTACACCGCGCCGGGCGATCCCACCTGTTCGATGCGGCCGTCTTTGAGCACGGCGATCCGGTCGGCGACGTCAAGCGCCTCGGCTTGGTCGTGGGTTACCAGCACCGTGGTGACGTGCACCTCGTCGTGCAAGCGGCGGAGCCACGTACGCAGATCGTCGCGGACCTTGGCGTCCAGCGCGCCGAACGGCTCGTCGAGCAGCAGCACCTGCGGATCGACGGCCAGCGCGCGGGCCAGCGCCATGCGTTGGCGCTGGCCACCGGAGAGTTGACTTGGGTAACGCGTCTGAAAACCGCTGAGCCCCACCACCTCCAGCAAGTTGTCCACCTTCTCGGCGATCTCGGCCTTGGGCCGCCGCCGAATCTTCAGCCCGAACGCCACGTTGTCCCGAACGGTCAAGTGTTTGAAGGCCGCGTAATGCTGGAAGACAAAGCCGATACCGCGCCGCTGCGGCGGAACCCCGGTCACATCACGACCATTGATCGTGATGGTTCCGGTGTCCGGCTGATCAAGGCCGGCGATGGCGCGCAACAGGGTCGACTTGCCGGAGCCGCTCGGGCCCAGCAGCGCTGTCAATGAGCCGGACGGCACCGCGAAGTCAACGTTGTCCAACGCGGCGAAGTCGCCGTAGCGTTTGTTGGCGCCCCGCACCACAATCGCGTCAGTCATTAGCGCCACCCCTTCCCTGTCACGGCTACTTTGTGGCTCGCTTGAGGCGAGCGTCGAGAATTACCTGAACGATCAGAACAATCACCGAAACCACCATCAGCAATGTCGAAATGGCGTAGGCCCCGTATTCGGCGCCCCGGTTGTAGCGGTCGGACACCAGTAACGTCAGCGTCTGGGATTGGCCCGGCAAGTTCGACGACACCATGATGACCGCACCGTATTCACCGAGGGTGCGGGCAACGGTCAACACGATCCCGTACGTCAGACCCCACCGGATCGACGGAAGCGTGATCCGCCAAAACGTCTGCCACCAGCTGGATCCCAGAGTTGCCGCAGCCTGCTCCTGATCGGTACCGACCTCATGCAGAACCGGCTCGACCTCGCGCACCACGAATGGAAGCGTGGCGAAGACGCTGGCGAGTACGATGCCCGGCAGACCAAAGATGATCTTGAAACCGAAGTCGCGCTCGACGAAGCCCAGCAGCCCGGCCGATCCCCACAACACGATCAACGCCACACCCACCACGACCGGCGAGACCGCAAATGGCAGGTCGATGACCGCCTGCAGCACACCCTTACCGCGGAACCGGTTGCGCGCCAGCACTAGTGCAGTCGGTATACCGAAGATCACATTGAGCGGCACCACGATCGCGACCACCAGCACCGACAGGTTCAGCGCCGAGATCGCCGCCGGCGTACTGACCCACGCGATGAACTGGCCGAAACCAGGCGTGAAGGTCCGCCACAGGATCAATCCAACGGGAACCACCAGCAGCACCAACACATACGCAAGGGCGACGAACCGAATCAGATAGCGCACCGGAATCGATGGACTCATGCCGACAACTCCTCACGCTTGGCGGCACGCGATCCCAGGGTGCGCAAGACGAACAGCACGACGAACGAGATCACAAGCAAAACAATCGATATAGCCGCGGCACCGGTACGGTCGTCGTTTTCGATCAACGTCCGGATCCACTGCGACGAGACCTCGGTCTTGCCCGGAACCGCCCCGCCGATCAACACCACCGACCCAAACTCACCGATGGCCCGCGCAAACGTCAGGCCCGCACCCGTCAGCAAAACCGGAGTCAGAGAGGGCAATACAACCGTAGTGAAGATCGTCGCATTGTTCGCACCCAGTGACGCCGCCGCCTCCTCGGTCTCGCGGTCGACCTCGAGCAGCACCGGCTGAACGGCCCGCACTACGAACGGCAGCGTGACGAACGCCAATGCCACGCCCACACCCCATCCGGTGTGTTGCAGGTGCACGCCGACCGGACTGTGATTCCCGTAGAGCGCCAACAACACCAAGCTGGCCACAATCGTGGGCAACGCGAAGGGCAGATCGATGATCGCGTCCACGATCCGCTTCCCCGGAAACTCGTCGCGCACCAGCACCCAGGCGATCAGCAGTCCGAAGAACATGTTGATCACGGTGACGCCCGCGGAGATGGTCAGCGTCACCCTGAAAGACTCGAGCGCCGCATTCGAGGTGACCGCGAGCCAGAACGCGTCCCAGCCGCCGCCGACGGATTGCCAGGCGATCGCCGCCAGCGGCAGCAGCACAATGACCGAAAGCCACACCACCGCAACACCGACTCGCAGCGACGTGCCGTCACCACGTAACCTGTTGCGGCGCTGCGTGTTATGGCCGGTTACCTCGGCCGGTGTGGTGGTCGTCATCCGGTGGCCTGCGTGTAGACCTTGGTGATGCTGCCCGATTTCTTATCGAACAGTTGCGGATCCACGGCGGACCAGCCACCGAGCTCGGCGATCGTCCACAGCTTTGCCGGTACCGGAAATTGGTCACGGACATCGGCGGCCACTGCGGGATCGACGGGGCGGAATCCGGCGGCCGCCCAAACCTTCTGGGCCGCCGCGGTGTACTGGAAGTTCTTGAATGCGACGGCGGCATTCAAATGAGGGCTGCTGGTCACCACCGCGACTGGGTTCTCGATCTTGATCGTCTGCGACGGGTTGACGTGGGTGATCGGCTTTCCCTGCCGCTCCGTCGCAATCGCCTCGTTCTCATAACTGATCAGGACGTCACCGCTGCCCTGAACAAAGACGTCGGTGGCCTCGCGTCCCGAGCCGGGACGCAGTTTGACGTGCTCCCCGACCAGCTTGTGAATGAAGTCGAGACCCGCTTGGGGGTTGTGGCCGCCCACGCTCTTGACCACGTAGGGCGCAAGCAGATTCCATTTCGCCGAGCCCGAACTCAGCGGGCTGGGCGTGATGACCTCCACGCCGGGCCGCAGCAGGTCGTCCCAGTCCTTGATGTTCTTCGGGTTCCCGGGACGCACCACCAGGGTCACCACCGATCCGAAGGGGATGCCCTTGGTGGCGTCTTTGTCCCAGTCCTTGGACACTTTGCCCGCCTTGACCAGTCTCGTCACATCGGGCTCGACGGAGAAGTTGACGACATCGGCGGGCTTGCCGTCGACGACGCCGCGGGACTGGTCACCCGATGCGCCGTACGAGGCGATCACCTGGACGCCCTTGCCGTCCGGCGAAGCGTTGAACGCCGGTATCACTTTGCTCCAGCCGGGTTCCGGTACTGAGTAGGCCACCAGCGTGATGCTGGTGTGCGCATCGCCGGAGTCGCCGCCGCCGACGACATCGCTGGCGCCACCGTGACACGCCGCGATCAGGCTCGCCGCGAGGGTCAGCGCGACAGCATGCCGCCAACCCACGGCAGTTCGGATGTCGTCGAACAATGGCCGACCTTTCGACAATGGGCTTGACGGCTGACAAATCCCGTCGCGAAGGAAAGGCGAATTCAGCGCGCGGGCCAGAAGATCAGCGACAACAGTGCACGTCAGCAACGGCGCAATCGCCCACGGCAATGAGCGCCAAGACATGGCACTCGGTGTTGCCGGATGCTGCAAGCATGGCCGAAGCCTAACAGAATCCGCCGGGCCCGCAGCCGATTCCGATGCAGGTCAGCGGGTCAGCAACCAGGCGACGATCACCAGCACAACCAAGGCGACCAGCACCAAGGTGACCTGTGAGCGCGGCATACCCGTCTTTCGGTTCATCCGGGCTTTTCGTCGTTATGACGGATACGCCGCATCACCTGGGTACCGCGACCCAACATCGCGTCCAGTGCCGCTGCGATGAGGTAGGCCAACAGCAGCACGACCGGTATCACCACGATGGACTGAAATACGAACCCCAGCCCGGACAGCCACAACTCAACGCCGTCCCACCAGCTGAGGAATCCGTTCACCGGGCTCACCCTAATTCCGCTTGCGGTGCGAAGCCAACACGCGCACCGCGAGTCAGCTCAATTCGCTGACCCTGTCCATCATCGCGCGGGCGATGTCGGTGGCACTGGTGTCCGGATCGCCCGTGCCCGGATCGGTTGGGCGCCGATCGCCGAAGAACACGACCTCGACTTCGACGAGGCAGTTCAACCGGACACCGATCGCCCGCGACTGCGGGGTCGGTTGCAGCGCCGGCATGTTGGGGAGCGTCGCGGTCGCGGTATTCGTCGCTGCGACAACGGAATCGGCGACGTGGATGTCGCCGATAACGGTCGTCGTGCTGATCGGTCCGGTCTGGTCGGTCAACGTCTTGCCTGTGCACTGCTGCCACTGCGGGGGGAACGTCGCGAACAGCTCCTGTGCTTGCGCGGCCGAGGGCAGCGCGACAACGCCCTCCATCACGCTGATCACCTGGGCCGGGTCACCGTTATTCCACCACGACTCCGATGCGACGGTCTGGACGTCGGCCGACTCGTAGACGCTCTGCTGCAGCATCGCCGTCACGCCCAGGCAATCGGCCGACTCCGCCGGCGTGTCTCGCTGGTCGAGCTTGTCGGCGCCGCCGAACTGTGCGGGTTGACGTGCGACGAAAGGCTGGCCGAGCATCCGCGCCAGCGCCACGTCGTTGAGCAGCACCTTCTTGACGATCTGGCCGGACAGCGGCCGCGGTTTCAGGTTTGGTGCCGGCTTGGCCGTCCCATCGACAACCGGACCGCAGCCCACCGCGAATGCGGCGATCACCGCGCACGCCGTGGCCAGTCCGACTCTCCGCATGGCTACTTCTTGCTGCCTTTGTCCCCCGCGGCGTCCGTGGACAGTGCGGCGACGAACGCCTCCTGCGGCACGTCGACACGGCCGATGGTCTTCATCCGCTTCTTGCCCTCCTTCTGCTTCTCCAGCAGTTTTCGCTTGCGGGTGATGTCACCGCCGTAGCACTTCGACAGCACGTCTTTGCGGATCGCGCGAATATTCTCGCGCGCAATGATTTTGGATCCGATCGCGGCCTGCACCGGCACCTCGAACTGCTGACGCGGAATCAGCTCTTTCAACCTGGTGGTCATCTTGTTGCCGTAGGCAGCGGCGGCGTCCTTGTGGACGATCGCGCTGAACGCGTCGACGGCCTCACCCTGCAACAGGATGTCGACCTTCACCAGTGAAGCCTCCTGCTCGCCCGCTTCTTCGTAATCCAGGCTCGCGTAGCCGCGGGTGCGGGATTTCAGCGAGTCGAAGAAGTCGAAGATGATCTCGCCCATCGGCATCGTGTAGCGCAGCTCGACCCGTTCGGGTGACAGATAGTCCATGCCGCCCAATTCGCCGCGCCGCGATTGGCAGAGCTCCATGATCGTGCCGATGAATTCGCTGGGCGAGATGATCGTGGTCTTGACGATGGGCTCGTACACGGCGCGGACCTTGCCTTCGGGCCAGTCCGACGGGTTGGTGACGACGAGTTTGGAGTTGTCTTCCTTCTCCACTCGGTAAACGACGTTGGGTGCCGTCGAGATGAGGTCGAGGTCGAATTCGCGTTCCAGGCGTTCGCGGGTGATCTCCATGTGGAGCAGACCGAGGAATCCGCACCGGTAGCCGAAGCCGAGCGCCACCGATGTCTCCGGTTCGTAGGTCAGCGCGGCGTCGTTCAGCTGCAGCTTGTCCAGCGCATCGCGCAGGTTCGGGTAGTCGGATCCGTCCACGGGATAGAGGCCCGAATAGACCATCGGCTTGGGTTCCCGGTACCCGGTCAGCGCCTCCTTCGCGCCGTGGCGCGCGGTGGTCACGGTGTCACCGACCTTCGATTGGCGGACATCCTTCACACCGGTGATGAGGTAGCCGACCTCGCCAACGCCGAGGCCGTCCGATGGTTTCGGCTCGGGCGAGACGATGCCCACTTCCAGCAGCTCGTGGGTCGAGCCGGTGGACATCATCGTGATCTTCTCGCGCGGCGTGATCTTGCCATCGATCACCCGGACGTAGGTCACTACACCGCGGTAGATGTCGTAGACGGAGTCGAAAATCATTGCGCGGGTGGGAGCTTCCGCGTCTCCGGTGGGCGGCGGAACTTCGCGCACCACGTGGTCGAGCAGGTCGGCGACGCCCTCCCCTGTCTTGCCCGATACCCGCAGGACCTCGCTCGGCTTACACCCGATGATGTGCGCGATCTCGCCGGCGTAGCGGTCGGGGTCGGCGGCGGGCAGGTCGATTTTGTTGAGCACCGGAATGATGTGCAGGTCGCGGTCGAGTGCCAGATAAAGGTTGGCCAGCGTCTGCGCCTCGATGCCCTGGGCGGCGTCGACCAGCAGCACCGCACCCTCGCAAGCCTCCAGCGCGCGCGACACCTCGTAGGTGAAGTCGACGTGGCCCGGGGTGTCGATCAGGTGCAGGACGTAGTCGGTGCCGTCAACGTTCCACGGCAGCCGCACGTTCTGCGCCTTGATGGTGATGCCGCGCTCGCGCTCGATGTCCATCCGGTCGAGGTACTGCGCCCGCATATCCCGGTCCGCGACGACGCCGGTG
The DNA here is from genome assembly GCA_963815995.1 of uncultured Actinomycetota bacterium. Taxonomy (GTDB): domain Bacteria; phylum Actinomycetota; class Actinomycetes; order Mycobacteriales; family Mycobacteriaceae; genus Mycobacterium. The sequence goes on along the minus strand of CAWFIR010000010.1, from coordinate 867,945 downwards.
AGCTGCAACATCCGGTCGGCCAGCGTGGACTTGCCGTGGTCGATGTGGGCGATGATGCAGAAGTTCCGAATCTGCGCCGGCGCGGTGAAGGTCTTGTCGGCGAAACTGCTGATGGGAATCTCCTGCTGAAGCCGGGCTTAGGCCCTACCAGGGTATCCAGGGACGGGCGCCGCAGCACAATCGCGGGATGCGACTGGCCCAAAACGAAACCCCCGGAGTGATCCTCCGGGGGTCCGTTGTGGTGAAAGAAATTACCGGATCAAGCCACCGGGATGTCCAGGAACGTCAACGGGACCTGGAAGAAACCGGACAGGTCGCCGACACCCGAGTTCCAGAAGGAGTCGAAGGCTTGCGTCGCGGTGTCAGCAGCGAATCCAGCGGGCAGTGACCCGAAGAAGTCGGCCGCGTTGGGATCAAGGGCACCGCCGTTCTCCGCCGCGTACAGCGCGACGTTGTAGGCGTCGTCGAACCTGACCTCAGCGCCGTTGAACAGGTTGAACGCACCCGGGTCACCGGCGAGGCCAGCTTTGGCCGGGTCCACCCCATAAACCAGATAGTCGAACGGAGTAGTACCAGTACCCTGAACTGTCGTTATGTCCGCCGGGTTGATGATGTCGAACCCTTGGGGGCCGACGGAGTAGTCAGTGCTGGGGACACCGGCGAGCAGAGCATCGAGCTGGAACTGGGAGTTCGCCGCCGCAACCTCACTGGCGACAGTGCTGGTGATCGGTGTGACGGCGGCCGGGTCCGCTGCCGCCGACGCCGCCGACGCCGGGAAGATCCCGAAGTATCCCTCCAGGTCGCCCGTGCCGAAGTTCAAGAAGTACTGCTCGGCGGCCGTCGCGGTGGCCATACCCTGCGCGGTGTCGATCGAGCTCTGCGATCCGATGAAGTCGGCGTCGTGCATATCGATGGCACCGCCGTTCTGAGCCGCGTACAGGAACATGTTGTAGGCGTCGTCGAACTTGCCCAGCGCGCCGTTGAAATCGTTGTAAGAACCCGGGTCAGAGGCGGGGCCGGCCGCAAGCGGGTTGACCCCGTACAGCTCGTAGTCGAGGGTCGTCAACGGGGCGTGTTGTGGTGCGTCCGCAAGCGGGATCGTGTCGAAGGAGCCGGCGTGGTGGACGATGTCGGCGGAATCGCCGGCGAGAGCGGCTTGGGAGTCGAAGATTGAGTTCAGCGACCCAATCTCACTGTCGACGGTGCTGGTGATCGGGGTGTCCGCCGACGCGAACGGAGCGAACGCCAGCGCGGCACCGGTTGCGAAGCCAGCTGCCGCGGCGATTTTGCGCATGTACATACATTCTGCCTTTCACGATGTCCGCCGGCGGCCGGGACGTACCGCCGGAGGCTCCCCCCAGCACCCTTGAAAGCGTGAACCCCACTGCTGGAAACCTGAGAGGACCCTAACAATCAACGTGGCCGATTGCCAGCATTCCGATAAGAAATTATGAGTTGACTCGGAAGCTGGTAGCGGCCAGGCAAAATGCCTGTTCAACGACATTATCCAGAGCATGCCGGCCCGGTCGGCAGTGCATCGGATCAGCCTTCCGGAAACCCGGAACTTGCTACCGGAAACCGGACGCTTGCTAAGAATTAGCTGAGTAAATGGCTGAGAATACTTCGGTAAATCTAAGGTTGCGCAGGCATCGGGCCTGGCTGCGCCTTACCGCGGCCAAGAAGGACAGGACCTCTCCGCCCGCACCCAGGGAGTTCAACTCATCGACCGGGGTCGGCGTTGGCCGCAGGGCTGCCGCCGGCTAGCGCTAGATAAGCAATTAATGCTGAGCGAGCCGGTGGGGACGATCAATAGGGGGTTTCCCTACAGTTCTGAGCTCCCGCACGATCTACGTCCCGACCCCGACTCGTCCTATGCTGCGAACATGGCGTCACAGTGGAAGACATTGCAGCGCCTGGCGGAAAATCTGGTGTTCAGCGAGGCACCGAAATTGATCCGGCAGCTGCAGCAGTCACCCACCCTTCAGCGGGGCATCAAGATCGGTCTGGATGTGCTGGCCGGCACGGCTTTCGAGTCGACGGCCGAGATCACCACCGGTCGTCCGGTGACCCGCACCAGCGCACCCACCGCGCATCGAGCCCGCAAGCTGGTCTATTCACCCGACCTGGACGGTCGCGCCGACCCGGGCGAGGTGGTGTGGACCTGGGTGACCTACGAGGAAGACCCCACCCGCGGCAAGGACCGCCCGGTGCTGGTCGTGGGCCGCGACCACGCCACGCTGCTCGGCTTGATGATGTCCAGTCAGGAAAGGCACGCCTCCGACCGCGACTGGGTCGAAATCGGTAGCGGCAGCTGGGATTACGACGGCAGACCTAGTTGGGTGCGACTGGACCGGGTTCTCGACGTCCCCGAAGAAAGCATCCGTCGGGAGGGGGCGATTCTCGATCGCACCGTCTTCGACGTGGTGGCCGCGCGGCTACGCCGCGACTACTCCTGGAGCTGAGTCAGCCCTGGGTGATGTAGGACTGCAGCTGCTCGTGCTCGCTTTCCAGCTCTTCCATCCGCGTCTTGACAACGTCGCCGATGCTGACGATGCCGATCAGCTTGCCGTCCTCGAGCACCGGCACGTGCCGGACCCGGTGCTCGGTCATCAGCAACGTGAGGCTGTCGACCGTGTCCGACTTCGTACAGGTCGAGACCACCGCTGTCATGATCTTCTCGACCGGCAGCGAGAGCGTCGACGCTCCATGAGCATGCAGCTGGCGAACCACGTCACGCTCGGAGACGATGCCCTTCACGCCGTCGGGCCCCACCACCACCATGGCGCCGATGTTGTGTTCGGCCAGCCCGGCGAGCAACTCCGTGACCGTCGCGTCGGGGTTGATCGTCACCACCGCGCCGCCTTTGCCGCGCAACACATCTGCAATCCGCATTGAGCCTCCAGCCGAGTGTGATCAGGTTCACACCAGGCTACGGCGAGAACTGTCAGCGTGAAAGGAGCTGACGGAAATCAGGCGAACAACCAGGTCAGGTAGCCGTGGTGGAGTCGCTGCGGCGTGTCGGCAGTCGTGCGCCCGCCACCAGCAGCCACCCCAACGCCGCGACCCGTGCCACCGGCAAGCCCGGTCCCAGCGGCTGCCAGGCCAACACCAGCATCGTCAACTCGCACAGCGCCGCGATCGCTATCCCCACCCACGCCACCGCTCGCGGCAGCAGCCCGAGAGCCAAGCCGGAAGTCGCGATACCCGCGATGAGAACGCCAAGCGCCACCACGTGCGCAGCGCCTCCCACGAGGAAAGTCAGCAAATACAGCGCACGGACCAAGGTCGCGTCTCCGGTGATCTCCGGTCGTGACAACGTCCAGCCCAGCAACCCGGTCAGGCCCAAGCCGCCGGCCGCCAAGATCCCGCCGGTCAACGCGATCGTCGGTCCCGCGCCGGTGTCGCCGAGCCAGCGCAGCCGGGCGCTGACGGTCGCGGTGTACACCGCCAGCAGCACCGACGAGCCGAACACCGCCACCGCGATAATGCGCACCGCCAACGATTGGGTTTGCACGTAGTGCTGGACCGGACCCATGGGCCCGTATGGCAGCGGCATCAGCCCGCCGAGCGCGACGCCGATCGCCAAGCCGCCGAAAAGCAACACAATGCAGATCGCGGCGAGCAACACCAGCGACGGCCCATCGTGTGGCCGCGAATCAGCCATGCCGAAACGATAAGGCGGAAAGCTATGCCAATCGGGTGATTTCGACGACGACGTCGAGATCGGTGGCACCCTGCCCGTGGTAGATGCCCTTCAGCGGCGAGACGTCGGCGTAGTCCCGCCCGACGCCGACAGTGACGTACTGCTCGTTGATTTCGCTGTCGTTGGTGGGGTCGTGGTCCCACCAGCTTCCGGTCCAGGCCTGAATCCAGGCATGGCTCTGGCCATCGACGGTCTCCCCGATCACCGCATCAGCGTCAGGATGGTGATAGCCAGACACGTACCGCGCGGGAATTCCCATGCTGCGCAACACCATCAGCGATAGATGAACGAAGTCCTGACAGACGCCTTTGCCTTCACGCAAAGCATCCAAACCTGACGTGTGCACCCCGGTGCTGCCTTTGACGTAATCCAATTCGCTGCGTACCCAGGCGGCTGCCGCGATGACCGCGTCCGCGGGCTCGTGTTCCTTGACGATCCGCTTACCAACAGCCGCAATGCGTTTGCTCGCCGGCGTGTAATCGGTCGGACGCAGCAACTCGTCGTACCGATCGATCACCGCCTCTTGCGCCAGATCAGACCAGGACAGCTCCTCAGTCACCGGATCGGGCTGGTCTGTCTCGACCACTGACGCCGACGTCACGGTCAACTCGGTGTGCGGTGCGTGCAGGTCGAACGCCGTCACCGCGGTGCCCCAGTAGTCGACGTACCGGTACGACCTTGTCGCGGGGACCGTCTCGACGCGGTTGAGGACCACGTTCTGCCGCGAGTCCGATCTCGGTGTGAGCCGGGCCTCGTTATACGAGGCCGTCGCCGGTGACGGGTAGGCATAACCGGTCGCATGCAGAACGCGTTGACGCCACATCAGTTCTTCCCCTGCTTGGTCGGCAACGGATCGCGATGGCCGGCATCAGACCAGGCAACCCACGGCACAGCGTGAAAGTACTGCGCCGACAACGCTTCTCCGACATCGGAACAGGATTTCTGCAGGCCGGCAAGTCGCATCTCCAACGACTCGAGCAGAACCCCCGGCTGCACGAATTCAAGCTCGCTGCGCGCCCGTCCCAACAAACGCTGAGCCTCCGAAACAGCGCCGACGCGGCTGCCCCGGCTGTGCAACAGTTCGTCGAGGCTGTGCTCGGCCAACTTCAGCGAGTAGAAAATCGACCGCGGAAACAGGCGGTCCAGCAGGATGAACTCGACGACCCGATTGGCGTCCAGCACACCACGATAGGTACGCAGATAGGTGTCGTGCGCGCCCGCGGAGCGAAGCACCGTCACCCATGCCGGGGACACCGCGCTGTCGCCCACTCGCGACAGCAACATGCGCACGGTCATATCCACTCGCTCGATCGCGCGGCCCAGGACCATGAAGCGGTAACCGTCGTCACGTGACAGCGTCGAGTCGGCAAGACCGGCGAACATCGCCGCACGCCCCTCGATGAACGACAGAAACTCATGCGGGCCAAGTCGTTTGGCGGCACGCTCACGTTCGCCCAGCGCGTTGAAGGTGGTGTTGAGGCATTCCCAAGTCTCAGTGGACGTCACCTCACGGGCCGACCTCGCGTTCTCCCTCGCGGCCGAGATGGCGTCGACGATAGAGGAGCCGTCGCCCGGCGGGTTGTGGCTAAATGCCACCAGGTCGGTCAACGACCACACGTCCAGTTCAGTATCGGGAGCCTCAATTCCCAAGACCTGCAATAGCACTCGCGAAATGTGGTCGGGGTCGACGCTGGAATCCTCCAGCAGTTGGTGCACCGTGACGTCGAGGATGCGCGCCGTGTCGTCGGCGCGCTCGACGTAGCGACCGATCCAGTACAGCGCTTCGGCGTTGCGGGCGAGCATCAGCGAATCACCGCCTGCTGTTGTTGCTGTTGTTGCTCCGGCTGCTGTTCCAGGACCGTTTGCGACTTCGGCTGTCTCTGCTGCTGGAATTGCTTCTGTGCCTGCTGCGGCTTTTCGCCGTCCGAATCGCCGTTCGTCGCCGCTTTGGGCAGCTTCTTCACAACCTCGGCGGCGCCGAGCTCACGGTCGGCCCCCGACGTGCGCGACGCCAGTACCCAGGTGTCCTTGGACCCCCCGCCCTGGCTGGAGTTGACCACTCGCGACCCTTCGACCAGCGCCACCCGGGTCAGGCCACCGGGCAGCACCCACACGTCGTCACCGTCGTTGACCGCGAACGGCCGCAGGTCGACGTAGCGGGGCGTCAGTGTGTCGCCGATCTGCGTCGGGACGGTCGACAGCTGCATCATCGGTTGCGCGATCCAGCCTCGCGGATCATCACGGATGCTTTTGCTGATCGCGTTCAGCTCTTTGCTGGATGCTTCCGGGCCGAACACGATGCCGTAGCCACCCGAGCCCTCGACGGGCTTGATCACCAGCTCGTCGACCCGGTCGAGCACTTCTTCGCGCTCATCGTCCAGCCAGCACCGGAAGGTGTCCACGTTGGCGATCAGCGGCTTCTCGCCGAGGTAGTACTCGATGATGGTCGGCACGTAGGTGTAGACGAGTTTGTCGTCGCCGACCCCGTTGCCGATGGCGCTGGAGATCACCACGTTGCCCGCGCGGGCAGCGTTGAGCAGGCCGGCCACGCCCAGCACCGAATCGGGACGGAACTGCATCGGGTCCAAGTAGACGTCGTCGATGCGCCGGTAGATGACGTCGACCTGGACTTCTCCTTCGGTGGTGCGCATGTAGACCTGGTTGTCCCGGCAGAACAGGTCGCGGCCTTCGACCAGCTCGACACCCATCTGGCGGGCCAGCAGCGAATGCTCGAAATATGCCGAGTTATAGACGCCCGGCGTCAGCACCACCACCGTCGGGTCGGCCTCGTTGGTGGCCGCGGAATTACGCAGCGCCCGCAGCAGGTGCGCTGCGTAATCGTCGACGGCGCGGACCCGGTGGCTGGCGAACAGGTTCGGGAAGACCCGAGCCATCGTGCGACGGTTCTCCATCACGTACGACACCCCGGACGGTGATCGCAGGTTGTCCTCGAGGACTCGCCAGGTGCCCTTCTCGTCGCGGATCATGTCGATGCCCGCGACGTGGATGCGCACGCCGTTAGGCGGCATGATGCCGACGGCCTGGCGGTGGAAATGCTCGCAGGAGGTGATCAGCCGGCGCGGGATGACGCCGTCACGCAGGATCTCCTGGTCGCCGTAGATGTCGTCGAGGTATGCCTCGAGGGCCTTGACGCGCTGGGTGATGCCACGTTCCAGCCGCGTCCACTCGGCGGCCGAGATGACTCGCGGGACCTGGTCCAACGGAAACGGCCGCTCCTGCCCGGACAGCGAGAACGTGATGCCCTGGTCGACGAAGGCCCGGCTCAGGGCCTCGGCGCGGTCGTCGAGGTCGGCGGAATCCGATGGCGCCAGCTCTCGATAGATGCCCTTATAGGGTCCGCGAACGTTTCCCTGAGCGTCGAACATCTCGTCGAAGGCTTCCGCATAGCTACCACCCGCGGCGTTATAGCCGTCAAAGATCTGTTCGTAGCGCGTCTGCGGCTTACTGCGCTGTTGCCGTTTGGTTTCTCCAGGCAAAGTTCGAAGGGGGGCCACTGTGCCATGCTGCATCAGATCTGCCTGCTCCGCAGGCCTAGTGCCTTCGCTTTGGGTGAATGCATCCGGGACTGATACCCTAGGCAGTCGCCGCTTAAGCGTGAGATCGCGCTACGGCAAACCGTGACACCACAAGCCGCTGAGATTTACGAAGGAATTACGCGTGGCCAACATCAAGTCGCAGCAAAAGCGCAACCGCACCAACGAGCGCAACCGACTGCGCAACAAGTCGGTGAAGTCGTCGCTTCGCACGGCTGTCCGCGCATTCCGCGAGGCCGCCGAGGCGGGCGAGAAGGACAAGGCCGCCGAACTGCTGGTTTCCACCAGCCGCAAGTTGGACAAGGCGGTCAGCAAAGGTGTGATCCACAAGAACCAGGCGGCCAACAAGAAATCAGCGCTGGCACACGCCCTGCACAGGCTCGGTAGCTAGTCCGCGACCAGCTCGGCAACCTTTCTCACCGCTGCTTCCAGCGCATAGTCCGCGTCGGCGGCTGCGCCTTTCACATCGGCGTTCAGCGCAGCCACCAGCCGCATTGCGGTAGCCACCGAGTCGCGCGACCAGCGCCGCGCCTGCTTCTGCGCCTTCTGCACCCGCCACGGCGGCATTCCCAGTTCGGCGGCCAGCCGGTAGGGATCGCCGGAGAGCGACCCGACCCGCCCGATGCTGTGGATGGCCTCGGCCAGCGCGTCGGCCAGCACCACATGCGGCTCCCCGCGCAGCATCGCCCAGCGCAACGCTTCGACGGCTCCCTCGACATCGCCCACCACGGCTTTGTCGGCGATATCGAAACCTTTCACGTCGGCCCTGCCGCTGTGGTAGCGCCGCACCGCGGCGACGTCGACGTGCCCGCCGGTGTCGGCCACCAATTGTGAACAGGCCGAAGCGAGTTCGCGCACGTCGGAACCGACCGCATCGAGCAGCGCCGCCAGTGCGTCGTCGTCGACTTTGACCTTCAGCGAGCGAAATTCCTTGCGGACGAAGTCCAAGCGTTCGCCGGCTTTGGTGATCCGCGCGCACGGATACACCTGCGCGCCCAGCGCGCGGATCTGATTCGCCAGCGCCTTGGCTCGCCCGCCACCTGAATGTACGACCACCAGCTCGGTGCCCTCGGGGACATCCGCCGCGGCTTTCGCGATCAATTCGGCGGCTTCTTTGCCCGCTTCTCCGGCAGCTTCCAATACGACGACGCGCTCGTCGGCGAACAGCGACGGGCTCAGCAGTTCGGCCAGCTCGTAGACACCGACGTCGCCGGCACGCACCCGATTCACCGGGACGTCGTCGGTGCCGGCGCGCTGGCGTGCCGCGCGCAGCACGGCCGCGACGGCGCGCTCGACCAGCAGCTCCTCATCCCCCAGTACGAGATGCAATGCCGAATCCTGCTGGCTCACCGGTTGATCGTGTCATGTCCGGACGACAGAGCCGCCGGCCCCTGTCAGCAGACCCGACAACGACCAGGCCAGCAGCGCGCAGGCTGCCAGCGCCAAGCCGGCCCGGAACCACCGCCACCGCCAGAGCAGCACGGTCAGCAGTCCTGCGGCGCCGACGGTCAGCACACCGGCGATCCCGTCCGGTACCGGCACGCTCGCCGCGGGGATGTTCGCCGCCCAATGCGCGATCCGCAACAACCACCACAGTTCGGGGCCGGTGAACCGGATCAGCAGTTGCGCCCCGGACGGCCAGAACAGGCAGAGCGCGGCCGCGGCGGTCCCGAGCACGGTGATCGGCGCGATCAGCGCCGCGACCGCGAGATTGGCCGCCGCCGACACCAGGCTCACCCGGCCCGAGATGCCGGCGATCAGCGGCGCCGTCACCAACTGCGCGGCACACGCCACGCAGACGGCGTCGGCCAGCGGTTTGGGCCAGCCCGCCGAGACCAGACGGCGAGACCAGACCGGCGCGATGACCACCAGGGCGGCCGTCGCCACCACCGACAAAGCCAGGCCCACGTCGACCGCCAGCTGCGGCGCGACCACCATCAACAACAGCACGCTGCCGGCCAGCGCCGGAATTGCTTGCCGGCGCCGCGACGACAGCACACCCACCAAAGCGATCGCGCCCATCACCGCCGCCCGCAACACGCTGGCGGTGGGCTGCACCACGATGACGAACAGCACCAAGGCGATTCCGGCCAACGCCACCGCGGCCCGCGGGCCGAGCAGCCGCGACGAAAACAGCACCGCTCCGCAGACGATCGTGACGTTCGCCCCGGACACCGCGGTGAGGTGCGTCAGACCGGCCGTGCGGAATTCTTGTCCGGTCACCGGGGTAACGGTGGACATGTCACCAAGGACCAGCGCCGGCAGCATCGCCGCCTGGTCGGCGGGCAGCACGCGACGAGCCGTGGCCGCGAATCCCGCGCGGACCGCGTACGCCGCCCGATGCACCGGCCCGGCGCGGCCTGTGGTCGGCGTACCGATCGCAGTGATCACGGCCACCGTCAGATCGTGACGCGTGGGCGGGCTCATTCTGGCGCGAAACCGCATCGGCTGGCCGACCATCACCGCGCCGAAGTCGCGCGCGGGTGCGAAAACGACTGCGCGGCCATAAGTTTCGCTGCTCCCCAGTTGACGTAGCACGGCGCGGAAGAGCAGCCGTCCGTGGCCGACTGGTACGGCGCTTTCGGTGGGCGTGACGGCCACCTCCACGCTGGTGCCAAATGTCGCAACGATCGGGTGGTGAGCGACTGCGTTGGCGCGCAACGCGATCGCGAACCCGAAACCCGCACCGACGACGCCCACGGCGGCCACGCCGATGCCGATCCTCCGCATCCGCGACCGGTGGGCGCCAGCACGCCACAGCAGTGCGCCGGACACACTGCCTGCCGCACACAGCGTCCCGACGATGTTCCCGATCGGCCACAAGATTCCCGCGGCTGTCACCACCCAACTGGTCACCGCGGCCGGCACCAGACGCGCATCCAGCCGCGCCGTCGTTGGGTCGGCGCTGGATGATTGCGCCACCTGCCTCAGACACGGACCAGTGGGCGCAGCTTTTCCAGCCGCCCGGGACCGATGCCGTCGACCTCCCCCAGCTGGTCGACGCTGGTGAACTTTCCGTGGGCGTTCCGCCAGGCCACAATGGCGGCCGCCCGCACCGGCCCGACGCCGGGCAGGGTGTCCAACTGCTCCACGGTCGCCGTGTTGAGGTTGATCTGCGCGGTCGGGGCGCCCTTGGCCGGTCGGGGCGTGGAGCTGGGCGTGCCGGGGCCCGATGAACCGGGACTCACCGAACTACCCAGGACCGCCGGCTGTCCTTTGACCGGCGCCATCCCCACCACGATCTGCTCGCCGTCATCAACCTGCCGAGCCATGTTGAGCCCCATCGTGTCCGCGCCGTCGGTGCTGCCGCCGGCCGCCTTCAGCGCGTCGGCGATCCGCGCGCCGGGCGCCAGCGTGACGAGACCAGGCGTGTGCACCAGGCCCACCACACTGACCACCACCGGCTGGTCGGGCCGCGGTGAGGGCCCCGGGCTCGAGGTGCGACTCGCCGTGGCCGCCATGTCAACCGGCGGCAGCTTGGCCGACATCACCGGTGCGGGTTGCTCGCGCATCAGCGTGAAGACGGTGACCAGTACTGCGATCGCCGCGATCGCGGCCAAAGCGATAGCGCCTGCGCGGCCCGGGTCGGCACGCACCCTGGCCAGCCAGCCGCCGTCATGCCGCGTCGAACCGTCTGGGAGCCAGCGTGGCAACAGCGAGTTGGGGTCGGTGTCGGCATCGTCGCTGTGGTCGGATTGCGCGACCGTGCTCGGCTGGGCACCGAGCCGGCGGTGCAATCGTTCGGCGGGCAGTTCTGTTCGCATGGGCCGACGGTAGGGCCGTCGACCGTCGCGACGACGCTGTCGCGCCGCTGATCGGCGCTGCCTGTGGATCGGCCGCCGACTGTGCATGAACGATTCAGCATCGAGCCGCCTGACTGGTTGGTTGGGCAGCCGGATAACGTGCAGTACAGGACCGTCTGATCCAGCTAGAGGAGACTGCCGTGCAACTGGCGCTCACGAAGGACGAAGCCGCCTTCCGCGACGAGCTACGCGAGATTTATACGACGAAGATCCCAGCGCAAATCCGCGAGCGGACCCGCTCAGGCGAAGGTCTCGACCGCGACGACATCGCCACCAGCCACAAGATCCTCAACGAGCACGGGCTGGCGGTGCCCAGCTGGCCGGTCGAATGGGGCGGCAAGGACTGGACGCCGGCTCAGCATCAGATCTGGCTGGACGAAATGCAGCTGGCATGTGTGCCGGAGCCGCTGAACTTCAACGCCAAGATGGTCGGCCCGGTGATCGCCGAGTTCGGCTCGCAGGAGATCAAGGAGCGCTTTCTCCCGCCCACGGCGGCCCTGGACATCTGGTGGTGCCAAGGGTTCTCCGAGCCCGAAGCCGGCTCGGACTTGGCGTCGCTGCGCACCACCGCATTGCGCGACGGCGACAGCTACGTCGTCAACGGGCAGAAGACGTGGACGACGCTCGGCCAGTACGCCGACTGGATTTTCTGCCTGGTGCGCACCGACCCGCAGGCGCCCAAAAAGCAAGCGGGGATCTCGTTTTTGCTCATCGATCTGGACACCCCCGGCATCACGATGCGCCCGATCAAGCTGATCGACGGCAGCGTCGAGGTCAACGAAGTGTTCTTTGAGGACGTCCGGGTGCCCGCCGATCAGCTTGTCGGAGAAGAGAATCAGGGCTGGAGTTACGCCAAGTTCCTGCTGGGCAATGAGCGGACCGGTATCGCGCAGGTGGGCCGCACCAAGGTCAAGCTCGCTGACGTGAAAAAGCGTGCCACCGAAAGCGGCCTGCTGGACGATCCGCTGTTCGCGGCACGGGTCGCCGAAGCCGAAAACGATTTGCTGGCCCTCGAACTCACCCAGATGCGGGTCGCGTCCGGGTCGAAGGGCGGCAAGCCCAACCCCGCGTCATCGGTGCTCAAGCTGCGCGGCAGCCAGTTGCAACAGATCGCCACCGAATTGCTCGTCGAGGTCGCTGGACCGGACGCGTTGCCTTTCGAAGCCGGCAACGAGATCGCGTCTCCGTCATGGGCTCAGGGCAGCGCGCCGCACTACCTGAACTACCGCAAGACGTCGATTTACGGCGGCAGCAACGAAGTTCAGCGCACCATCATCGCGTCGACAATTCTCGGCTTGTAAGACAGGAATAGACATGGACTTTCAACTGAGCGAAGAACAGACGCTGCTGCGCGACACCACCCGCGATCTGCTGTCGCGGAGCTATGACGCCGAGAGCCGCATCAAGGCTGTCGAATCCGACCTGGGCTGGAGCCGGGAGGTGTGGACGCAGCTGGCCGAGACCGGGATCCTCGGACTGGGATTCGACCCCGACGAGGCCGGGCAGATCGAGGTGATCACCGTGCTCACTGAGGTCGGACGCCGACTGGCGCCCGAACCCGTCGTGCACGCGGCGCTGGGGCCCGGCACGATCATCGCCGAAGTCGGCAACGACGCCCAGAAGGAACTGCTTGGGGAAGTCGCCGAGGGTCAGCGGCTGCTGGCATTCGCGCACCTGGAGCCTGGTGCACGCGGGACCCTCAGCGACAACGTCGCGACAACGGCAGTGCAGCAAGGTGATTCGTGGGTGCTGACCGGACACAAGAACCCGGTGCTGGCCGGCGACTGCGCTGACACCCTGGTGGTCAGCGCGAAGCTGCCCGACGGTGGAGTCGGGTTGTTCCTGGTTCACGGTGACGCCGTGACCCGCCACCCGTACCGCACCTTCGACGGTCAGCGCGGCGCGCAGATCGACTTGGACAACGCCGCCGCCGAACCCCTCGGCGACGCGGTGGACGCGACGACGGCGATCCGCAACGGCCTGGTCCGCATCCAGTCCGCGCTATGCGCGGAGGCGGTCGGCGCGATGGAGGAAGCGCTGCGCTTGACGACCGATTACCTCAAGCAGCGCAAGCAGTTCGGCGTCACCTTGAACAACTTCCAGACGCTGACCCAGCGGTCCGCCGACATGTACGTGTCGTTGGAACTGGCACGCAGCATGAACCTCTACGCCGGCCTCTCCATCGCCGACGGCAATTTCGACCCGGTGATCGCCGCGCGCGCCAAGCTGCAGATCGGCCGGTCCGGACGCCACATCAGCCAGGAGGCCATTCAGCTGCACGGTGGCATCGGGATGACCAACGAATACCCGGTCGGCCATTACGCGGCGCGGCTGACCGCGATCAACCACACCCTGGGGTCGTCGCAAGATCATCTGCACGTGCTGATCGACCAGGTCAACGACTACGAAGTCGTCACGCTCTAAGCTACCCGCCCCCTGATCAACTCGGCTCTGACGCCGCCTCCGCGTCCGACCCGGCCTCGGGTGCTTCGGCGGATTCCGCCGCGGCCGCCTCCGGTTCCGCGTCGGGTAGCTGAGCCGCGAGGTATTCGCCGAGTCCACCGATGGTCGGGTAGTCGAAGACCGCGGTCGCGTTGATCGTGAACGCGCCACCGAATTGGCTGTGCAACCGGTTCCTGAGTTCGACCGCCATCAGCGAGTCTGTGCCCAGGTCCAGGAACCGGCTCGTTGCGGCGGGCGGTTGCGCGAGTCGCAAGAAGCCCTGCACTTCGCGTTGCAGGAATTCGGTGATGAAGTTGGCCCGCTGCGCCACCGGTATCTCCTGCAGCTGCTTGAGCAACTCGCTGTCGACCACCTCGGTCATGTCACTCGGCAACACGAGATCCAGGATCGGTGGCCGTGAACTGCCCAGCACCTTCGCCGCACGCGCCCAGTTGGCCTTCAGGACCGTTGCCTGGCCGGTGCCGTTGGCGACCACTTCGGCGAGCGCACCCAGCGCACCCGACGAATCCAGCGGAAGCAGACCCTGCGCACTGATATTGGCGCTGGCGGCCTCCGACGAGGCCATACCGCCCCCACCCCAGGGACCGAAGTTGATCCCGGTGGCGGGTAGGCCGTGGGCCTTACGGTCGGCGACCAGACCGTCGAGCAACGCGTTGGCCGTCGAGTAGTTGGCCTGGCCCGGGGGGCCGAGCAAGCTCGACACCGACGAGGACACGATGAAGAAGTCGAGCTTGTCGTCCCTGGTCAATCGGTCCAGGTAGAACGCACCGAACGCCTTGGGCGCCAACGTGGTCCGGAACCGGTCCAGGTCCTGCTGGTTGAGCAGGGCGTCGTCGAGCACACCTGCCAGATGCGCGACCCCCGCGAGCCGAGGCAACTCCGCACGGATGCGCTCCAGCAGCTTCTCGACGTCCGACTCGACGCCGACATCGGCCGAGAAGGTGTGGATGCGGCACTTGTAGCGCTCGGTGATCTCCTCGATCGTCCGTTGTGCCTCCGCGTCCGGCTCGCGCCGGCTGGTCAACACGATGTCGCCGGCCCCGAGCTGGGCGAGGTATGACGCCGTGCTCAGACCGATGGCACCGAGTCCACCGGTGATCAGGTAGCTCCGATCACCGCGGGGTGCAAGCGGATTCGGCATCTGGCACACGATCTTGCCGATGTGCCGAGCCTGCTGCATGCGGCGGAACGCCGTCCTGGCCTCGGTCAGCGGGTAGATCTCGGCGGGCAGTGGCGTCCACTCCCCGTTGGCCAACCCTTCCGACACCTCACTGAGCAAGGTGCGAATGCGTTCGGGCTCGGTGAACATCACCGTATCCAGCGCGACGATCTCGTAGGCGATGTCGGGCCGGGCCTCGCGCCATCTGCTCGGGAGTCCAGATGTCGCGCTTGGCGATCTCGGCGAAGCGGCCGTCCTTGGCGGTGGCCCGGACGGTCGCCTCGACGAACCCTTCGCTGGTCAGGCTGTTGAGCACCACGTCGACGCCGGCACCGTCGGTGTCCGCGAGGATCTGGTCGGCGAAATCGGTTGTGCGCGAGTCGTAAACATACTTGACGCCGAGCTTACGCAGCGTCGCCCGCTTGAAGGTGCTCGCCGTCGCGTATACCTCTGCACCGTGCTGTTGCGCCATCTGGATGGCGGCCAATCCGACACCACCACTGGCGGCGTGGATGAGCACCTTGTCGCCGGGATTCAGCTTCGCCCAGTCGAACGCGAGCCGAACCGTGAGCGCCGCGGCCGGAATGGTCGCGGCGGCAACCGCGCTCACGCCGTCCGGGATCGGCGCCAGGAACTGGACCGGCACGTTGAACCGGCTGGCGAAAGCACCCTGCATGGAGCCGTAGACCCGCTGACCGACCGCCAGTCCGGTCACGCCGTCGCCCAATTGCGTGACGGTGCCGGCGAAGTCGCCACCGACCGGCCCCGGGTCACCCGGGTAGAGGCCCAACACGTTGAGCACGTCGCGGAAGTTCAGGCCCGCGGCCTCGACCCGGACCTGCACGTAACCCTCGTCTGGCGCCGGCACTGCGGCTTCGGTCAGGCGCAGGTTGTCGATCGCGCCGCGCTCCGTGGGAAGCAGGGCGTAATCGTCCGCGCGCGGCACTGTGAGGTGGCCGCTACGCGACCATTGCAGTAACCGGGACGCCAACGCTTTTCCTTGGCGCAGCGCAAGTTCGGGCTCGTCGACAGGTGCACCGAGAAGGCCGGTCAGCAATTTCACGGCCTCCGGCGATCCGTCGTGATCGACGAGCTTGCTGCGCAGCCCGGGCTCCTCGTTTCCGATGGTGCGTCCGAGTCCCCACAACGCCGCCTGCACCGGGTCGACCGGCTCACCGGATTCGGTGGCCACCGCTCGTTCGGTGATGATCCACAACCCGCCGGGCAGTTTCACCGAATTGTCGGCCTGCGCGGTATGCACCGCGCTGAGCAGATTTTCGATCTCGGATTCCAGCCGTGTGATCGATTCCGCGGTCGACTCTTTCGCCTTCGGCCCGGAGCTTCGCCAGACGATGCCCGCGTACGGCATCCCACGCTCGTGCGCCTGGGCCAACACCTGGCCCAGTAGCTCGGAGTCGGTAGCCCGGTCGAACGGGATGCAGCCCGGCAGCGCAGCCGCCAGTTCGCTGAAGCCGGCGACCAGCCATGTGCCGCTGGGGGTCCCGGCGTCTTCGCCGGCCGGCGCGATCGGCACCTCGTGCCAGCCGAGGGTGTACAGCAGCCGCGTGGTGTCGCCGCCGAGCCCGCGCAGCAACGCCTCTCGGGGTGCACGCTTGACGGTGAACTCCCGGATCCCGCCCAAGTGGCGGCCATCCCGGTCGACGAAATCGAGGTCGAAGACCTGAGTTTCGCTGTTGAGTTCACTCGTGTGCCACTTGGCGCGGCAGTAGAACCGGCGAGGCATCTTCTCTCGCAGCGCCACTTGCCCGTAGCGCAGCGGCAGGAACAGATCGTTGACGCCCTGTTCGGCCGCTAGCAGTGCCGGGAAAGCCGGGAAGGCCACACCGGTGCACAGATCCATCAGGACCGGGTGCATCGGCTCGGTTCCGAGCTGCTCGGAGAGTTCCTCGCCGACGGAGATGTCACCGATCGCCTCGCCCTCGCCGAGCCACAGCGACTTCAGCGATCCGGACCAGTTCGGCCCCCACGACAGTTCCATGTCGGCGAAGGTCTCGAACAGCTCCTGCGGGCGCATGCGCTCCATCCGCTCGATCGCCGCATCCACGGGATCCGAGGGCTCGGCCACCGGCTCGACCTCGACACCCGAGACCGCGGTGCCGTCGGCGTTCAACGACCACTCAGCGTCGCGAACACCGTAGGGGCGGCTGTGCACCTGGAATTTCCAGCCGCCGCCGTCATCGAGCGGATGCAGCGTCAGCTGTACCTCACGAGAAGCCTTCTCGGGCAAGATGATCGGCTCGTAGAAGAAGACTTCCTTGACGTGAGCCGGCGTGCCAACGGCGGCCAAGGCCATTGCGGCATACGTGGCGCCCGGGACGACGACGGTGCCGTAGATGACGTGATCGGACAGCCACGGCTGCGACTTCACCGACAGGCGGCTGGTGTACACGCAGTCGCCAGAAGCGAGATCCTTTGCGCTGCCGAGCAGTCCGGACATCGCGGGACCGTCGACGGTGATGGCCGAACTCTTCGGCCAGAAGCGGCGGCGCTGGAACGGATAGGTCGGCAGCTCAAGCCTGCGCCCACGCTGCTGATGCAGCGCAGCGAACTTGGGCCGATGGCCGCCGACATAGGCCATGGCCAGCGCGTCGGCGATCTGACGACGGTCGGCGACACCCTTGCGCAGCGACACGATCGCACGCGGCGCCGCCAGATGCTCCGGCCAGACCTGCACCGCGGCCCCGGTCAGCACCGGCTGCGGGCCGATCTCCATCAGCACCGAGCAACCCAGCGCCGCAACGGTGCGCACGCTCTCGGCGAACTGCACCGGCTGGCGGGAGTGCCGTCGCCAATATTGGGCGTCCAGCGGGGTTTCCGCCGTCAGGATGGCACCGGTGCGGTTGCAGACCAGCGGTAACGTCGGTACAGCGAATTCGAATTGGCTTGCGAACGACTCGAATTCACCGAGCACCGGTTCCAGCAGCTCCGAATGGAAGGCGTGGCTGGTCTCCAGCCACGTGCAGCGGACCCCGTCCTCGCTGAATTTGGCGACGACCTGCTCGAGGTCTTCGCCCGGGCCCGACAGCACGGTGTTGGGTCCGTTGTACGCGCCGACCGACACGTGCGGGAATTCGCCGGCGACCTGCTCGACCTGCTTGGGGTCGGCGAACACCGCCACCATCCGTCCACCCGCGGGCAGACTGCCGAACAGCCGGCCACGCTCGGCCATCAGCCGCGCGCCATCCTCGAGGCTGAACACCCCCGCGACGCATGCCGCCGCATACTGACCGACGCTGTGGCCCAGCACCACGTCGGGCTCGATGCCCCACGACTGCCACAGCCGGGCCAGGCCCATCTCGATGGCAAACAACGCCGGTTGCGCAAACGACGTGTGCTTCAGCGTTTCTCCGGCCTTACCACCGGTCTCGCGATCGGTGGCGAAGATCACCTCCAGCAACGGCTGCGGCAGGATCCCGCTGACCGCGTCGGCGCACTGTTTCACCGTTTCCGCGAAAACCGGCTCGGCGTCGAACAATTCGCGTGCCATCCCCGGATACTGGCTGCCCTGTCCGGTGAACAGCCAGGCCGTCGTCGGCCGGTCGGTGCACTCGCCCCGCACCACACCGGGACGCAGCTGGCCCGCGGCCAGCTCGGCCAGGCCCTCGCCCGCGCTCTGCACCGAATCCACGACCAACGCGGCCCGGTGTTCGAAATGCGAGCGACCCACCCCGGCGGTGTGACACACCTCGGCGATGTCGGCCTCCGGGTGGTCGGTGAACCAGGACCCATACCGCTGCGCCAACTCCACCAGCGCTTCGGGCGAGCGCGCCGACAGCGGCAACACGTTGACCGCGTCTTGTCGGCCGTCCGATCCCGGTGTCGCCGTGGCGTCGTCGGCCGGATGCTCGTCGGGGGCGACCGGTTGTGCGGGTGCCTCCTCGATCAGCACGTGGGCGTTCGTACCGGTGAATCCGAACGAACTCACGCCGGCGCGCCGCGGCCTCCCGTTGGCCTCCCACGGAATCGACTCGCCAACGACACGCACCGGCAATGAGCCCCAAGGGATGTGCGGCGAAGGGTTGTCGAAGTGCAGGCTCTGCGGAAGCACGCTGTGTTGCAGCGAGAGCACGACCTTGATCAGCCCGGCGGCCCCGGATGCCGACTCGGTGTGACCGATGTTGGTCTTCACCGATCCCATCAGCAGCGGGCGGTCCGCGTCGCGTCCGGCGCCGTACACCGCACCGGCGGCCTGCACCTCGATCGGGTCACCCAGCGGGGTACCCGTGCCATGCGCCTCGAGGTAGTCGACGTCTCCACCGGCGAGGCCGGCGCGGGCCAGCGCCGTGGCGATAAGCCGTTGCTGTGCACCGCCATTGGGCACGGTCAAACCGCTGGAGGCGCCGTCTTGGTTGACGGCAGTGCCCGGGATCACCGCGGCAACCCGGTCGCCGTCGCGCACCGCATCGCTGAGCCGCTTGAGCACCAGGACGCCGCAGCCTTCACTGCGCACGTAGCCGTCGGCGGAGGAGTCGAAGGTCTTGCATCGCCCAACCGGCGACAGCATTCTGGCGCGTGAGGCGGCAACAACGGTCACCGGACTCAGCAAGACGTTCACCCCGCCGGCCACCGCCAGATCGCAGTCACCGGAGTGCAAGGCCTGGACGGCCTGGTGGACGGCCACCAGCGACGAGCTGCAGGCGGTGTCGACCGCGACTGCCGGTCCTTCGAATCCGAGCGCGAAGGCAACCCGGCCCGAAATCGCATTCAGCGCATTGCCGGTGATGAAATAGGGCTCGATCTTGTCGATCGACTCGGCGGACAGCAGATGCGCATATTCGTTGGCGGCCACGCCCGCGAAGATGCCGGTTCGGCTGCCGCGCAAGGCTGACGGCGCGTACCCCGCCCTTTCCAAGCCCTCCCAGACCGTCTCGAGCATCAGCCGCTGCTGCGGCTCGATCCAGACGGCTTCGCGCGGCGAGATGCCGAAGAACTCCGGATCGAATCCGTCGATGCCGTCCAGGAATCCGCCGAAGCGCGTGTAGGTCTTGCCCGCAGTGTCTGGATCCGGGTCGTAGAACTCGTCGATGTCGAAGCGATCCTCCGGGACCTCCCGGATCGCATCGACGCCACCGGACAACACATCCCAGAACGCTTCCGGGTTGGGCGCGCCCGGGAAACGGCACGACACGGCGACGATCGCGATCGGCTCATCGGTGCGCGTCGTCACTGCTGTCGCCAGCGACGGGCCCGACTTCGATGACTGCTCGCCGAGCCCGAGCACGTCGCCGAGCAGGTAGTCCACCACGTCGGAAAGACGGGGGTAGTCCATCGCCAGCGTCGCCGGGATCTCCTTGCCGACGCCCATCTCGATCCGGCGCCGCAATTCGACCGCCATCAGCGAATCCATGCCCAGGTCAAAGAATCCGGCGTCCTCGCGGATCTCCGAGGCATCGACCCGGGTCACCTCCGCGACCGCGTCGCGCAGATAGTCCGCCATCAGTTTCCGGCGCTGCTGCACCGGCGCGCTGGTGAGCCGCTCGACCAGCTGGGTCTTCCCGGACGCCGTTGTCGCCGGCACCGCGTTGGGCACCTCCCGCTCCAGCTCCGCGAGGAACGCCCGCCGGCCGGTCTGCTGGTAGAGCGGCAGGAAACGGGCCCAGTCGATCCGGGCCACGACGCCCTGCGCCACACCGTGTTCGGACGACGCCGTCAGCAGGTCGGCCACACCCGCCAGCGCATCGGCAGGTGCCAAGGTCCGGACCCCGCGCTTGGCCAACTTGGCGCGGGCCTCTTCGTCGGCCATACCGGCCGCCCACGGACCGAAGTTGACGCTGACACCGGAGACGCCCTGCTCGCGCAACCGCCAGGAAAGTCCGTCGAGGAAGGCATTGGCCGCGCCGTAGGCGGTCTGGCCGTAACTGCCCCACACTGAGGCGATCGACGAGGTGCAGAGGAAGAAGTCCAGCTTCTCCTCCGCCGCCGTTTCACTCAAATGCCACGCACCCCAGACCTTTCCGGCGAACACACGATCGACTTCAGCGTCGTCGAGGTTGCTCATCGGTGTGGTTCCGATTTCACCCGCGGCGTGGACGATGCCGGCCAGCGGCGGTAGCTCGGCCTTGACGGTGGCCAGCAGCCGCACGACGTCGTGCGCATCGGCGACATCGGCCGTGACGACCCGGATGTCGCTGCCATGCTGCTCGTGCAGCGCGTCGATGCGAAGTTGCGCGGTGTCGCTGGGCGAGCGCCGGCTGGTCAGCACCAGTTGCTTGGCGCCGTGCGCGGCAAGGTAGCCGGCGATTTCCAGGCCGATCGACCCCAGTCCACCGGTCACCAAATACGTTGCGTCAGCACGCAATGCCAGCGGGGTTGCGCTCGGCGCCCCAACCCGACGGAGCAGCCGGGGCACGTAGACCGTTTGACCCCGCAGCGCGAACTGGTCTTCGCCGCGCGGCGCCGCCGACAGCTGGGTGATGAATCGCGACCATTCGTCGGCAGTGCCTTCAGACAGGTCCGCCAGTCCGCCCCATACCTGCGGCTGTTCCAGCGAGGCGGCACGGCCGAATCCCCACAGGGCGGTCTGATCCGGCGCGACGGTGTCGGTATCGGTGACTCGTTGTGCGCCACGGGTAACCAGCCAGATAGGCGCCCGCAATTCAGCGGCCGCCGCGGCGCGGAAGAGTCGCCGCGTTCCACCCAGGACTTGGTGCTGCACCCGCAACAACGACCGCATCGACGGCACGGTGTCGGCCTCGAGCGCCGCGACGTGCACGATCCGCAGCGTCGGCGCCTCTTGCGCGGCGGCCCGCAACGCGGCCGTGAGCTGCTCCTCGTCCGCGTCGGACGCCGGCAACCCCAGAATGCGGTGCTGGTGTCCCTGCGCGGTCAGCGCGTCGACCAACGGCGCAACGGCTTCGCCGTCATCGCCGATCAGCAGCCAGGTAGCCGTACCGTCGCCGTCGGCGTCGGAAGCCGGGGCCTTGGACTTCTCCCAGCGGATCTCGTAACGGTCGTCGGCGATGGATTGCGACTTCCGTTGTTGATTGTGTTGTGCGGCAAGCTTTGTCAGCACCTGCACGGTCTGATCATCGCCACTGGTGCCACCGAGTAGGGCCGCGAGATCCTCGATCCGGCCGTCTTCGAGTAGACGGACGGCCTCGGTACGTGCACCGCCGGTGTGCTGTTGTTGGTTTGGGCGCTCTCGCTTCTCCTTGTACCAGTACTGGCGATGCTGGAACGGATAGGTGGGCAGGTCGAGCTTTCGTGCTGCATGTTGGCGCAGTGCGCCGAAGTCGGGCAGCTGCCCCAGGGCGTAGGCGTCGGCAAGGGCTTCGGTGATCTGGCGATGGTCGGCGGTGTTCTTACGCAATGACGCGATTGCCCGCGGCGTGGTGGCCGGGTCGGGCCATGCCCGCAGGGCTGCGGCGGTAAGAATCGGTTGCGGCCCGATTTCCAGCAGCACCTTGCAACTCAAGCTGGACAGCGTCTTGACGCTCTTGGCGAATTCGACCGGCTGCCGTGCGTGGCGACGCCAGTAGTTGCCATCGAGCTTCTGGCTTCTGCCGATCGCCGCACCGGTGCGGTTGTCCACCAAAATCAGGTCCGGGGAGGCGTATTCGAATTGGTCTGCGTACGACTCGAATTCGTCGAGGATCGGATCGAGCAGAGCCGAGTGGAACGCGTGGCTGGTCTCCAGCCAGTCACACCGGACTCCGTCGGCCTGCAACCTGTCCACCACCTGCTCCAGATCCTTTGCAGGCCCAGACAATACGGTGTTGGCGCCGTTGTAGGCGGCAACAGACAGGGTTGGGAACTCGTCGACGAATCCCTCGACGCGCTCGGCGCCGGCGAAGACCGCAACCATCCGGCCGCCCGCGGGCAAACTGCCGAAAAGGCGGCCGCGTTCGGCCATCAGCTTCGCGCCGTCCTCGATGCTGAACACGCCCGCGACGCAGGCCGCTGAATACTGGCCGACGCTGTGGCCCAACACGACGGCGGGCTCGAAGCCCCAGGACTGCCACAGCCGCGCCAAGCCCATCTCCACCGCGAACAAGGCCGGCTGCGCGTACGAGGTCTGCCGCAGCGTTTCCTCACTGTCGGGGCTTTCGGCATCGAAAATGACGTCCAGTAACGGCTTTTCGAGAACATCGGCGACAGCTGCCGCGCACCGGTTCAATGTCTCGGCGAACACCGGCTCGGTGTCGAACAGCTCCCGCGCCATACCGGGGTACTGACTGCCCTGGCCGGTGAACAGCCACGCCGTCTTGGGCGTGTCATCGGATACCCCGCGCACCAGACCGGGCGCCGGGCGGTCGTCGGCGAGAGCGCCGAGCAACTCGCCGGCTGATTCGATCGAATTGACCACCAGCGCAGCACGATGTTCGAAGTGTGCTCGCCCAGCCCCCGCGGTGTGGCACACGTCAGCCAAGGTGGCCTCCGGGTGCGCACTCATCCAGGTGCGGTACTTCTCGGCAATCTGAACCAACGCGTCGGGCGTGCGCGCCGAGACCGGCAAGATACTGAACCGCTGGTCGGCGGGCGGGTCAGCCGGCACCGGTTCCGCGGCGGCCTGGAACTCTTGAGCGGGTGCTTCCTCGAGGATGACGTGCGCGTTGGTTCCGGCGAAGCCGAACGAGCTGATGCCCGCGATACGCGGCCGGCCATTGCGTTCCCAGGGGGTGGCCTCCTGCACGACCTGCAGCGCGAGGCGGTCCCACGGAATGTGCGGCGACGGATTTTGAAAGTGCAGGTGCGGCGGCAGTAGCTCGTTCTCGAGCGACAGGATGACCTTGATCACGCCCGCAATGCCCGCGGCGGCTTCCAGGTGCCCGATGTTCGTCTTTGCCGAGCCGATCAACAGCGGATCGCTCGCCTCGCGGCCCTGGCCGAAGACTGCACCGGCGGCCTGAGCCTCGATCGGGTCACCCAGTGATGTACCCGTCCCGTGCGCCTCCAGGTAGTCGACATCGGCGGGAACGAGCCCGGAGCGCTTCAGCGCATCAGCGATAACCCGTTGCTGTGCAACACCATTCGGCACTGTCAAACCACCCGATGCGCCGTCCTGGTTGATCGCGCTGCCCCGGATGACGGCGCGGATCCGGTCATCGTCGCGGATCGCATCCTCCAGGCGCTTCACGACGATGACGCCACAACCCTCGCCCCGCACGTAGCCGTCCGCCGCCGCATCGAACGTCTTGCATCGACCGTCGGGCGCCAGCATGTGCGCGTGGGAGAAGGTGATCATGGTCGCCGGGGTGAGCAGTACGTTCGCACCGCCGGCCAATGCGAGGTCGCACTCCCCCAGGCGCAGTGCCTGGCAGGCCTGATGGATGGCCACCAGCGACGAGCTGCATGCCGTGTCGACGGCGACCGAGGGACCCTGCAGTCCCAATCGGTAGCTGATCCGCCCCGCCGCTGCGGCATTCGACGTGCCGATAGCCATATAGGCTTCGATCTCCGCGAAAGTCAGCTCACCCGAAGCCATTCCGAGGTAGTCGTGGGTGGCCAAACCGATGAACACAGCGGTGTTGGTGTTGGCCAAAGCCGTTGGCGCAGTGCCGGAATGCTCCACCGCTCGCCAGGCCGTCTCCAGCAATAGCCGGTGCTGCGGGTCCAACATCCGGACTTCCCGCGTCGACATACCGAAGAACGGCGCATCGAATCCGGTGACGTCATCGACGAAACCTGCCCGACGGGTCGCGACCTTGCCGGGTGCGTCGGGGTCCGGGTCAAAGAACTCGTCAACGTCCCACCGGTCCTCGGGCACCTCCGATATCGCGTCGCGGCCTTCCCGCAGCACATCCCAGTACTCGGCCGCATCGACCGCACCCGGAAAACGCGCCGCATAGCCAACGATCGCGAAACTGGGAGTTGGCTGCTGGCCTTCGACGGATGCCATGCGTGTCCTCTCGAGTCGGGGACTAAGAAAGATTCGGTCGCCGCGTGCGGCCCGGATGCGCAACAGAATTGCTGCCGCTGCCCAGTATTGCAAGTATCGCCCCGGCTGCTCTGCCGGCCTTCGCGCACCGTACCGCAAGGTATGGCCGTCAGCCCCCTTCCACGCCGAGTGGTTCGATGTCAAGGGTTGACGCCGCCCGGTCCATGGGACTCGTCGGCGCGCCCGCGCGCGGGCGACAGTGACTGCGCAGCGGGGCTATCTTGGGTCTCGCTGACAGCAGCGGCCGGACCGGGCCGTTCACATCGGGAGGACAAAGCTTTGCGTATCGGGAAAATCACCGTCGGCTCACTCAATGAATGGGTGTTGGCGCCAGGCACGGTCACCTCCTGGCACCCGACGCCCGTATCCGCGGAGAAGGCCCGGCACGCTCCGGTCAGTTCGGTGCCGGTCAGCTACATGCAGGGCCAACATCTACGTAATTACTGTGACCGGACAGCTGCGGGGCTGAATTTCTCGCGCCAGATCATCGCCAGCTGTGACGTGCCCGGCGAGTGCGATATCGCCGCGATGGATGTCGCCCTCAACGCGTATCTGCGTCGCCATGACACATTCCGCAGCTGGTTCGAGCACGCCGACGATGACACGTTCATCAGGCACACGATCACCGATCCCGCTGACATTGAATTCGAGCCGGTCAATCACGGCGATATGACAGTTGACCAGATTCGCGACCACACCACCGCGATCCCGAATCCACTGGAGTGGGGCTGCTGGACCTTCGGGATCGTGCAACGCGGGGGCCAGTTCACGTTCTTCGTCGCGATGGACCACGTGCACGGCGACGCGACGCTGATCGGCACCACGATGATGGAAGCCAACGGTATGTACGCCGCGTTGAGCGGAGGCGGATGAGCCCCTCGAGCTCCCCGATGCCGGCAGCTTTGACGATTTCTGCGTCCGCGAGCGCGAGTCCACGTCGACGTTAACCGTGGATTCGCCCGAGGTGAGCGCGTGGATCGACTACGCGGAAAACAACAGCGGCGGCCTCCCCGAATTTCCGCTCCCACTGGGCGATCCGTCGGAATCGACCAGCAGTGACATGGCCTCCGAGCTCCTGATGGACACTGCGCAGACGGAAAGATTCGAAGCAGCCTGCGGGACAGCCGGCGCGCGCTTCGTCGGCGGCCTGTTCGCCTGCCTGGGTCTGGTGGAGCACGAGTTCACCGGTGCTCTGACCTATCACGGACTCACGCCGAGGGATTCCCGCACCGGCGCGGACAATTTCATGACGCAGGGATGGTTCACCGGCCTGATTCCGATCACCGTGCCCATCGCCGCGACCTCGTTCAACGACGCGGCATATGCGGCGCAGACGTCGTTCGACTCTGGTCTGGACATGGCGAGGGTGCCGTACTACCGCGTCTTGGAATTGGCACCGTGGTTGAACTGGCCGCAGCCAAACTTCCCGGTGACGAACTTCCTGCACGGCGGAGCCGCTCCGCTCAACGCCATCCTCGCCGCCGGCGACCTGGGCTTGGCGAACAACATCGGGATCTACCCCGACGGCCGGTTCTCGTATCAGCTGACGGTCTACATCTTCCGGTACGGCGAGGGCACGGTCATGGCGATCATGCACCCCGATAACCCGGTCGCGCAGAAGTCGGTGACCCGCTACATGGAGGCGATGCGGTCGGTGTGCACGCGTGTCGCTGACAGCGGGCACTGGGGTCGCGTCGCTTAGCCTGAGCAGTTATATGGCTGGAAGTTTTCTGAGATGCGCTAACGCCGTGCGGGGACGACACGATATTGCGCGGTGTGACACAGCGTCGGCGAGCGTCGCCGGCGGGCGCAGACGACTGCGCCGACCAGGGGTGAGGGCCATATGCGACGGCTAGCCGATTTTGTAGTGCGATGGCCCTGGTTAGTGATCGCCACGTGGGTCGCGATCGCGGTGGCACTACCGCTGACATTCCCGTCCCTCAACGAGATGGCCGAGAAGCATCCGCTCGCGATCCTGCCCAGCGACGCACCCTCGAACGTCACCGCCCGGAAGATGACCGAGGCGTTTCACGAAGCGGGCTCAGAAGACCTGCTGTTGGTCGTCCTGACCGACGACAACGGGCTCAGCGCCGCCGACGAAGGCACCTACCGCAACGTGGTGGACGCGCTGCGCAAAGACACCCGCAATGTAGTGATGTTGCAGGACTTCATCAGCACGCCGCCGCTGCGCTCGATCGTGACCAGCGAAGACAAAAAAGCCTGGGTGCTGCCGGTCGGGGTGGCCGGCGAGTTGGGCACCCCAAGGTCGTACGACGCGTTCAACCAGATCAGCGACATCGTCCGGCACACCGTCGCGGGAACGCCGCTGAAGGCCAACCTCACCGGGCCTGCCGGCACTGTTGCCGACCTCACCGTCGCGGGCCAACAGGACCGAATGCCGATTGAGCTGGCCATCGGCATCCTGGTGCTGATCGTTTTGCTGATCGTCTACCGCAGCGCCATCACCATGCTGCTCCCGTTGATCGGCATCGGGTTGTCCCTGGTGATCGCGCAGGCAGTGGTGGCCGGCTACTCCGCCTTGACCGGTTCGGGCGTATCGAACCAGTCCATCGTCTTTCTGAGCGCGATCATGGCCGGCGCCGGAACGGATTACGCGGTCTTCCTGATCAGCCGCTATCACGATTACCTGCGGACGGGCGACGACTCCGATCAGGCGATCAAGCGGGCGTTGATCTCGATCGGAAAAGTGATCACCGCCTCCGCCAGCACGGTAGGCATCACGTTCCTGGTCATCAGCTTCGCCCGAATGGGTGTGTTCAAAACGGTCGGAATCGCGTCGGCCATCGGGATCGGCGTGGCATTCCTCGCCGCGGTGACGTTGCTGCCGGCGATTGTGGCGCTCGCCGGCCCGCGCGGGTGGGTCAAGCCGCGGCGCGAACTCACTGCCCGGTTCTGGCGGCGTTCCGGCATCCGCATCGTGCGCCGGCCGCGCCTACATCTGGTGGCCAGCCTGTTGGTGCTCGCCGCCCTGGCCAGCTGCGCCACGTTGGTGCGCTACAACTACGACGACCGCAAGGCCCTGCCCGCGTCCGCGCCGAGCTCAATCGGATATACCGCGCTGGATCGTCACTTCCCGGTGAATCAGTCCATTCCGGAATACCTCTTCATCCAGTCGCCACGCGACCTGCGCAACCCGCAGGCCCTCGCGGACTTGGAGCAAATGGCGGACCGAATCAGTCAGCTGCCGAATGTCGCTGCCATCAGCGGCATTACCCGTCCGACCGGAAACGTGCCAGAACAATTCCGGGCCACCTATCAGGCGGGCGCTATCGGCAGCTTCCTGGCCGGCGGTTCCACCCTGATCAACGACCACACCAACGACCTCAACCAGCTCTCCGCCGGGTCGGTCACGCTGGCCGACAAACTCGATCAGGTACGCGGCCAGGTCGGCGAGCTGGCCGCCAGCGTGCAGGAGCTGGAGAACACCTTCAAGTCGTCGAAGGACCAGTACAGCGGCGAAACCCTGGTCCACGAGGTCGACCTCACGGCCCAACTCGTCGACCACGTCAACTCGCTCAGCAACACCATGGGCTGGAACTACAGCACGGCCAAGAACATGTTCGAGTGGATCGGCCCGGTGCTGACCGCGCTGCAGGGCAACCCGGTCTGCGATCTCGACGAGTCCTGCAGCGCCACCCGCGGGGCGTTCGAGCGGCTGACCGGTGGACGCGATCAGGAAGACCTCGACGCGATCAACGACCTGGCCCACCAGATCCAGGACTACCCGGACAAAAAGGAACTGAAGGCGACGACCGAGCGGATGCGCGCTGCGGTCGCGAAGCTGACCGGCGTGCTGCAGTCGTTGGGGATGGACCAGCCCGGTGGCCTGCAGGCGAACCTGGACCAGCTGCAAAGTGGCGCCAATCAGTTCGCCGGTGGAAGCCGGCAAATCGCAGACGCGGTCAACCTGCTCGTCGATCAGGTCAAGCAGTTGGGCGAAGGGCTCAGTGAGTCGGCGACGTTCCTGTTGTCGCTGAAGCACGATGCGGCGCAACCGGCGATGGCCGGATTCAATATCCCCGCGCAGCTGCTACATCTGGATGAGTTCCAGAAGGCCGCCAAGGTATTCATCTCGGCCGACGGCCACTCGGTGCGGTACCTCGTGCAGACCAAACTCAATCCGTTCAGCACCCAAGCCATGGATCAGGTCAACTCGATCCTTGCGACCGCCAAGGGCGCACAGCCGAATACGGCGTTGTCGGACGCCAAGATCTCGATGGCGGGATACACCGTCGGGCTGAAGGACACCCGCGACTACTACCAGCACGACATTCGGTTCATCATCGCGGTGACACTGCTCGTCGTGCTGCTGACCCTGATCGTGCTGCTGCGGGCGATTGTCGCGCCGCTGTACCTCGTTGCTTCCGTGGTCATTTCGTATTTGTCCGCGGTGGGCATTGGCGCGGTGTTCTTCCAATTCATCCTCGGCCAGCAATTGCATTGGAGCGTGCCCCCACTGGCGTTCGTGGTGCTCGTCGCGGTGGGAGCCGACTACAACATGTTGCTGGTCTCGCGCATGCGCGATGAGTCGCCGCACAGCATGCGGTACGGCATCATCCGCACCCTGAGTTCGACCGGCGGCGTGATCACCGCTGCAGGTCTGATCTTCGCCGCCTCGATGGCCGGTCTGTTGTTCTCCAGCATCGGCACCGTGGTCCAAGGGGGTTTCGTGATCGGTGTGGGCATTTTGCTGGACACCTTCTTGGTCCGCACCATCACGGTTCCGGCCATCGCCGCGCTGGTTGGGCAGGCAAACTGGTGGCCATCACGCGGTGGCCCGCGTCGGTCGGCGGCCGGGCGCGCACAGCCGCAAGCCAGTTAGCGCACACCAGTCATGTATGTGAAACTACGACACGAACCCAAGGGGTCAGGAGTAGCGATGAAGAAACTACTCGCAGGAGTTTCGGCGCTGCTAATAGTCGGCGCCACAGGATGTTTCGGTGTCGGTGCCGCGACGGCCGATGACACACCCATCAGCGGGCCGTCGAGCGGGGCGCCGGGCGATCAAACTGCTTACGCCCTCGGCGGCGCCCACGTTCTGGGCATCCCCTACGACCAATACATCCGCATGGAGGGCGCGGAGTGGTTCCCCGGCCAGCAGCGCCAAATCGTTCGCTACCCGGCGGGCCAAGTTCAGGGCCACGTGCTGGAGCGGCTCTTCCCGGGCATCGGCAAGCTCGGTGAGAACCTGCCCGGCCTGGGTCTGGACGGCCCCAGCGTCGGCGAGTCGGTCGACGCAGGAGTCGACAACCTGGATGCGGCGATCCGGACCACCGGTCGCCCCGGTACGGCGATCGGCTTGTCCGAGGGCGGGTTCGTCGTCGATGGTGAGCAGGCCCGGCTGGCGACTGACCCGAATGCTCCCCCGCCGAACACGCTGAACTTCGCCACATTCGGCGACCCGATCGGGCATCACGCCTTCGGCCAGAGCTTCCTGACCGCCACGTTCCCGGTCGGCAGCGTCGTTCCCGCACTCGACTACCGCATGCCACCGCCGTACGAGAGCCAGTACGACACCAACAGGTTCGTGGCTGCCTACGACTCGATCGCGGACTTCCCCGACCGGCCCGACAACATGTTCGCTCTCGCCAACACGCTGCTCGGCCTCGCGACGGGTCACACCGCGGTGGCATTCACGAACGCGAGCATGGTGCCGCCGCAGAACATCAGAACCACGATCAATTCCCGGGGCGCGAAAGACACCACGATCATGGTCCCGGAAAAGCATCTTCCGCTGGTGATGCCGCTGAAATACATCGGGATCCCGGAAGACACGCTGAACAAACTCGACGCAATACTGATCCCCCGGGTGAACGCGGGTTACCGTCGAAACGATGACCCGGCAACGGCGCCGGTTCAGGTCGACCCGGTGCACGGCTTCGACCCAGCTGAAGTCACTGCGCCGGCCAACCAGGCGACGTTCGGTGGCGGTGCCGACCCGTTCTCGCAGATTCTCAGCGGTGCCATGTCCGTTCTGTCGCACGGCGCGGGCGAAGTACCTAACTGACCACGGATTTCG
The DNA here is from genome assembly GCA_963815995.1 of uncultured Actinomycetota bacterium. Taxonomy (GTDB): domain Bacteria; phylum Actinomycetota; class Actinomycetes; order Mycobacteriales; family Mycobacteriaceae; genus Mycobacterium. Next base: position 837,325 of record CAWFIR010000010.1, on the reverse strand, counting down.
AACCCTTGAAATCGACGATTCCTACGAACACGAAGTGACGTCCATGTCTCAGTCATCCATCCTCTCGATGCTGCACGGGCGTGCCAGCCTGCGGCCCAATGACGTCGCGTTTACGTTCACCGATTACGAGAAGGACTACGACGGGGTTCCCGAGACCCTGACGTGGTCGCAGCTGTCGCGCCGAACGATGAATGTGGCGCGCGAGCTCCGCGCGCACGGGTCGGCCGGAGATCGCGCGGTCATTCTGGCCCCGCAGGGCCTCGAGTACATCCTGGCTTTCCTGGGATCGATGCAGGCAGGACTCATCGCGGTTCCGCTACCGCTACCGCACCGCGGCTCGAGTTACGAGCGGGTGGGTGCGGTCTTTGCCGACACCTCGCCCGCAGTTGTTCTCACCACGTCCGCGGCGGCCGAAGACATCGGCGACTACGTCGACCAATCACGCATGGACACCGCGCCGAAGATCGTCGCGATCGATGCGCTGAATCTGGATGTCGAGGGCGGGCCGAGCCTCCAGACAGCCGAGGTGCCGAGCATCGCGTATTTGCAGTACAGCTCGGGTTCGACGCGAACACCCACCGGGGTGATGATGTCGCACCGCAATCTGACGGTGAATTTCGAGCAGCTCATGGCCAGTTTTTTTGCGAACTCCAAAGTCCCGTCTGATACCACGCTTGTGTCGTGGCTGCCCTTCTACCACGACATGGGTTTGGTGCTGGGCGTCTGCGCGCCGATCCTGGGCGGCTATCACGCACAGCTGACCAGCCCGGTCGGCTTCCTGGAAAGGCCGGCGCGGTGGGTGCGGGCACTGGCCGAGAACCCGCATGCATGGTCGTCGGCGCCCAACTTCGCCTTCGACTTGGCCGCCCGCCAAACGAAAGATGCCGATCTGGCCGGGCTCGACCTCGGTGGAGTTCTGGGCATCATCAGTGGCGCCGAACGTGTCGAGCCGGCCACGCTGCACCGCTTCGTCGATCGGTTCTCGCACTTCAATTTCAAAGACCACATGATGCGTCCGTCCTACGGTTTGGCGGAGGCAACCGTCTTCGTGACAGCCGGCACCTGGAGCGAGTCAGAACCCGCGGTGGACTTCGATGTCGGCGAGCTGGGCACGGGACGGGTTGAACGGTGTGCACCCGGGGGCGGCTCGGCGCTCGTCGGTTACCAAGTGCCGCAATCGCCCAAGCTGCGGATCGTCGACAGCGAGACGCGTCGCGAGTGCCGGCCGGACCTGGTCGGCGAAATCTGGGTGCACGGCGAGAACGTGGCCGAGGGCTATTGGCACAAACCGCCGGAAGAGCAGGCGTGCTTCGGCGCCACGCTCGTCGACCCGTCACCCGGCACCCCGGAGGGCCCGTGGCTGCGGACCGGCGACTTGGGTTTCGTCTACGAGGGCGAGCTGTTCATCGTCGGCCGCATCAAGGACCTGCTGATCATCCGTGGGCGTAACCACTATCCCGAGGACATCGAGGCGACGGTCCAACAGATCGCCCAAGGGCGGGTCGCGGCGATCTCGGTCCCAGTGGACAGCACCGAGCAGCTGGTCACCGTCATCGAGGTGAAGAAAAAGCGCGGCGAAGCCAGTGAGGATCTGCGGCACCGGCTCAGCGGGGTCAGAAGCGACGTCACCTCGGCGATCTCGAATGCGCATGGCCTCAATGTCGGCGACGTCGTTCTGGTGCCGGCGGGGTCGATACCCACCACGACAAGCGGAAAGATCAGACGCGCCGCCTGTGCCGAGCAGTACCGCCACGACCAATTCGCCCGGTTGGACGCCTAGCCGGGGCGAAGTCGCATCCCCCGGAATACTTCATGCTGGCGACTGTCCTGGTGATGGCTCTTGCCGTCAGCGTCGAACCGTTCCGGATCGGCATGACCGTGCTCATGCTGAACCGACCCAAACCCGCGCTGCAGTTGTTCGCGTTCTTGTGTGGCGGTTTCGTCATGGGAACGACGGTGGGACTCGTTGTGCTGTTTGTGCTTCGACGCATACTGCTCGGCACGTCTTTCGTCACCGTGCCCAGGGTTCAGATCCTGATCGGCCTGCTGGTCCTGTTCGTCGCCGCGGTCGTGGCGGTCGACCTCCCCGGCCGGCTGGGTCCGCGGCCGGCCAAATTGGCGACGCCGGCCCGGAAATTGCTGAAGGGCGATTCGCTGTCGGTCGCCGGAATCGCCGGCCTCGGCATCGCGCTGCCGTCGGTCGACTACCTCGCCGCGCTGGCTGTCATCCTGGCCTCGGGTGCGGCGGCGTTGACCCAAGTCGCCGTGTTATTGCTGTTCAACGTCGTGGCATTCGCGCTCGTTGAGATACCGCTGCTGGCCTATCTGTTGGCGCCCAAGGCCACCGCCCGGTCGATGACTGTGCTGCACGACTGGATCCGGTCGCGCCGCCGCCGCGACGTCGCACTCCTGCTGATCGCGATCGGCTGCGCTTTCCTCGCGGTCGGCGCCTCCGGGCTGTAGCCATTTCTCGAGCCGGTCAGGTGCGGGCCCGGCTCCTCAGATATCGAACTTGTCCGCGATTTCCTGCCAGGCGCGAGCATTCTTTCTCGCTATCTCGGCGATGGTGCCCGAGCAGTGGATCGGAGCGGCTTCGGCGAACTCATTGCACGCGCTGATTGCGACAGCGACGACGGACAGCAACCGTAGGAGTGCCCGTCCCCGCTCGGACGATCTGACCGATGGATCCCTTCTCAACCGCTGAAGGAGGTCGCTCCCCCGGCCATCAGGCGGCACGCGCGCCCCGATCAGGAGTGGTTCCTGGGGGTTCCGACGCGAGTTTTTGGCAAGTGCATCGGGTAGCGGACTTTGGCCGTTGTCGATGCGCTGGCGCACGTCGCGCGCGGTGGTGACCGAAACACCGGCTTTCCGCGCGATCTCCCGCAGCGATGCGCGGGGATTCATCGACAGAAATTCGGCCGCACGGCGCCGTCCGTGAGCCGGACTGATCGGGCGGACCTTTCCGTCGCGGCCCAGCCGCGGATCCAACTGGGAAATTTCCTCGGTTGCACACCCGCGCAGCTTCCCGACCGTTTTGTTGGAAACTCCGGCGATCAGCCCGATAGACCGATCTGACCAGTGTGGGTAGGATTCCAAGACTCTTAGCGCCGCGGCCTTTCGCTCCGCAAGTGTCAGCGGCAGACCGTGTGTGACATTCAGATGCACTGCCAAGGCGAAAGCCTCAGCGTCATTACCCTCAAACAGCCTGGCCGGTATCGTGCTGTCGCCGCGTAATTCGGTTGCCCGAAGCCGGTGCACGCCGTCGATCACCCGCATCGAGGTCCGATGAATCACGATCGGCGGTAACGGCAACGGTGATTGCGCCAATATCTGAATGTGGTGCTCGTTCGCCTTGTTCTTCCTGGGCGTGTAGGAATTGCGGATCGAGGCCACCGGAACATTTTCGACCGGCAAGCAGTTGCCTCGCCGAACCCAATCCTCCACCGCACATGCGGACAAAGGATCCAACTGCCCGTACCCGGGCGTCAACGGGAGCACCACGTCATCCCCAGGGGTGCTCCACGCGCTGCTGTCAGGTAATTGCGCCATCGAAGCCCCGAGCTACCCTCTAGGCCGTCTTCCACCGCATGTTTGCTGAGTGCTCATGCGATCAGACCCCTTTCGGTGTTTCATGCAACTTACTTGGGCGTAGGTTACTCTAGAGTAAGTACTGCGAAGGTCAGTTGTCAACTTGCTGCGTCGCTTGCCGGCCAGTCGGCTCAGCTATCTGCAGCCCTGTCGGCAACGCGTCTCTTTGTGTTGCGGCAGTGCAGATTTCGTACGAACAGTGAGACCTGCCGCAGGCACCCAACCGGATTAAGCTGGCTTTGACAGGTGTCGATAACTGGTTGCTCGTTTGGACCCGCCCGACCCCGTTTGGTACGCGCCGGAACCGCTATCCGCGCACCTCTGCGGTGTCAGGCCGGGAAATTGTCAGTCACGGCAAAATTAACTCTGTGTAAGAGATGCCCGGAACGGGCGGACGTCGGCCGGTTGAACATAATGAGTTCAATCACCCCGGCAAAGGAGCCCCAGATGAGCGCGACCACAGACCATCCGCTTCGAGTGATCCAGTGGACCACCGGCAACATCGGGCGACGATCGCTGCACGCCATCATCGGGCGACCGGACATGGAACTGGTTGGTGTGTACGCGCACGGGCAGGACAAGGTCGGGGTGGACGCCGCCGAGCTGTCCGGTTGGCCGGAGCCGACCGGGGTCAAGGCCACCAACGACATTGAGGCGTTGGTGGCACTTCGGCCCGACGCTTGTTGCTATAACCCGTTGTGGCCCAGCGTCGATGAGTTGGTTCGGCTGCTCGAGTCGGGCATCAACGTATGCTCCAGCGCGGCCTGGATCACCGGCGGCAAGCAGACACCGCAGGACCGCCAGCGGATTCTCGATGCGTGCGAGCGGGGCGGCTCGACGATTTTTGGCAGCGGCGCGCACCCCGGGATGACGAACCTGGTCGGCATGGCGCTCAGCGGGTCTTGTGAACGCGTCGACGAGATCCGCATCACCGAATCAGTGGACTGCTCCACCTACGAATCGGCGGAAACCCAGACGGCCATGGGTTTCTCGCAAGACCCCGACACGCCCGGGCTGGCCGAGAACGTGCGACGCGAAAGCGAGGTCTTCGCCGAATCCGCCGCGATGATGGCCGACGCGATCGGCGCGCAGCTGGACAAGATGACCTTCGACGTCACCTTCACCGCGGCCACCGGCGATTCAGACTTGGGTTTCATGAAAATCCCGGCCGGCACGGTCGGCAGCGTCTTCGGCTACCACCGCGGCTGGGTCGGCGACCGCAACGTGGTCAGCGTCGGCTTCAACTGGACGATGGGCAGTCACGTGGTGCCGCCCAAGCCCTTGGAGCACGGCCACGTCATTCAGGTGTTCGGGGTGCCGAACATGCGCACCGTGGTGCACTGCCTGCCGCCCAAGGGTTGGACCGAGCCGGGATTCATGGGCCTGGGCATGATCTACACCGCAATGCCGGTGACCAACGCGGTGCCCGCAGTCGTGGCCGCCAAGCCGGGAATCGTCACGCTGGCCGACCTCCCTCCCGTCACGGGCCGCGCCGCGAGTCAGCACCATTAGCCGAACGGCAACGACGCCGCGGCACCTCGAGTCGTGGAGTTGGTCGATGCGGCGGCCAGGTTCGGCGTGCGAAGTGGATGTCGACTTTGCGCTATATCCGGTACATCCGTCAAAAGCCTGGTCTGTTGGTCTCGACCTCAAGGGTGCCGGACCATCCACTCATCGCGCCGGTATTGCAGCCGCCCAAAACTCCATCCATCTGCACTGAGACCGTGTGGCTTCCCGGACCGTGCTCAATCTTGAAGAACTGCGCGGGCACTCCCTGCAGTACTTCGGAACGGCCCTCCTGGGTGTTGTCGACGAATATGCGCGCCATGCCCGGAGCACATGCGTTGGGGTCTGCCGTGAACCTGACGTAGTACGGGGTGGAACTGTCTCCCACGGTGATCCCTTGCCGCGGTTCGCAAGTCTGGCTGTAGGGCTGCGGGCAATCCACCGCGAGGTGTCCGGTGTAGGTCTGCGCCGACGCTGGAGCAGCCAACGCCAGTGCGGCGAGCCCGGCCGCTGCGGCCAGCGTCGTTGTTGCCGCGGTTGCTTTGGTTGTTCTCGCAGGATGGCTCATGTTTACGTCCTTCGCAGGAACGAGCGACGTTCCCTCGTCGATACAGATATCGCAGGTTGCGACATCGAGAAATCCGACAGTAACGAGCACGCCGCCCTCGATGCATCAGTGTTTTCCCTACATTTACGGACGCGATCGATGCGCGCGGGCCGGATTTCGGCGCTCGACGCTAGAGACTGGCGGCCACGATCGAATCAGAGTTCTACTGCGGCACCTGCGGCAGGATCTTTCGTGCCAGATCCACGGCGGCCGAATTTGCTTGATCACGCGAGAGTCTCAGTACCGCGACTTGAACGGTATTCACCCGATTACCGGCGGCGAATTCGACCGTGCCGCCGCCCATGAACCGCATTCCATCGGGTCCAGGGGTGCTCGCATCGGCAAAGCCGGGCTGCCGCGCAGGCAACGTGTTGTGAGGCGCCGTACCGGGATTGCTGATCTCAACGCTCACTGATTCTTCGGTCGACGGGTTATCCCAGCTGCAGCCACCCATTTGAGGGTCTTTGCCGGTTGGCTTACCCGGCACCGCCGTTCCCAACAGCGCCGAGATGTCCTGCGGCGATACCATCGAACACACGTCCATTGGCTTGACTGAGTTAACCGCGTCAGGGCCGGACGAAGCCGGCGCAGGCCCACCGGCGGTTGTGCTGGGGCCGTTGTGAGATTGACAGCCCGCCGCTACACAGCACAGCGCGACGCTCGTGACCCCCAGCCTGAAGATGCTGGCAAGCGTGGTCCTGTCGACGCGACGCTGGCGGGCATCGATCTGTTGCGTTGCAACGCGGCCTGAAGTCACCACCGCCTCCTTCCTTTGCACGTTCGGGCGATCGTTGGACGTGAAGCGCAACGAGCGAAGCGCATTCGCGGTGTGGATCGGTTGGGACGTTAGTGTGAATACACGGCCCGCGAATCAGGGATATCCCTATGTTTTCCAGATAGCAGCGGCCCGCTCCGGCTCCTACTAGCGGCAAAAATTGCTTGGCTTCCGGGCGGGTCGCTATCGGCGGGCACAGATGGAGTGAACGCCGCCGAGTTGTCGTGATGGCCGGGGCCGACCGGAAATCATCGTCTGCCTCTTTACCGGCGGGCCGAAGCATTTTGCCGTCAGCACCGTCGTAGGAGGGGACCTAACAGAACGCAGCCGTGCCCTATCGTCTAGCATCGTTAGCCGAGCAAAGGTTCCAAGCGGCATCGGCGACGATGACCGGCAAAGGCCAGCTCTTTCGGCAAAGCTGCCCCGGACGCGTCCGTTCTCGACTGCGGAAAGCGTCCGTGGCCTGACGCGTTCGCGGGCAACATTGCGGACGGGCGGCGGGAGGAGACCGAGTGAGGGCGATGTCGATTAACGGTCTGCTCAAACGTGCCTGGATACCTCTGCTGCTGGTGGTCGTGCTGTCGGTTTCCGCCCTGGCCGTGACGCGCCTGCACAAGGTGTTCGCATCGCAGGACCTCAACGCGAACTCGGGAGCCGGAATCAAGATCGTGCAGTTCAACCCCAAAGTGGTGAAGTACGAGATCGACGGGCCGCCGGGCAGCGTCGCGAACATCAACTACTGGGACGCCGACGCCAACACCCACCAGGTCAACAACGCGCCGTTGCCATGGTCGTACACCATTTCCACCACTCTGCCCGCGGTGAGCGCCAACATCATGGCGCAGACCGATGCCGGCTACATAGGCTGCCGCATCACCGTTGACGGAGAGCTACGCGAGCACCGCAGCTCGGACGGCCACAACGCACAAACGTTCTGCCTGGTGAAGTCCGCATGACCCGCGCCGGCGACGATGCGTCGCGAAGCGACGGTGAGAAGCGGCGCATCGACACAGCCGACACTCAGAGCACAGCAGCCAAACCGCACCGCCCATTTCATCCCGCATTTCATTCGCATCTTCGCGATTCCGATCATCCTGGCCTGGGTCGCGCTGACTGTCGTGGTCAACATCGCCGTTCCCAGCCTGGAAATCGTCGGCGAAAACCATTCCGCGCCAATGGCGCCCCTGGAAGCGCCGTCGAATCAGGCGATGATGCGGATGGGGCACAACTTCCACGAGTTCAGTTCCAACAGCACGGTCATGGTGGTGGTGGAAAGCCAGCAGCCGCTCGGCGACGCGGCGCACCGCTACTACGACAACATCGTCCGTAAGCTGCGGGCCGACCCAGTGCACGTGCAGCACATCCAGGACTTCTGGGGTGACCGGTTCACCGCGGCGGGCGCTCAGAGCGCCGATGCCAAGGCTTCCTACGTCCAGGTCAACATCGCCGGTAATCAGGGCACCACCCAGGCCAACAAGTCCGTCGAGGCCGTCCGCAAGGTCGTCGACGACGAGCCTGCGCCGCCCGGGGTCAAGGCTCACGTCACCGGCTCGGCGGCGCTGTCGGACGACATGCACGTGATCGGCAACGACAGCCTGGCAAAAATCACGCTGTTCACCCTGGGCGCGATCGCGATCATGCTGCTGCTGGTCTACCGCTCGATCGTCACGACGCTGATCCAGCTGTTCATGACGTTCGTCGCGCTGGCCTGCGCACGCGGAATCGTCGCGGTTCTTGGTTACAACAACGCCTTTGGGCTCACCACGTTCGCCGCGAACATCCTGACGATGCTGGCGATCGCGGCCGGCACCGACTACGGCATCTTCCTCGTCGGCCGCTATCAGGAGGCGCGTCGCGCCGGCGAAGACCGCGAAAGCGCTTACTACACAACCTTCAAGGGCGTGGCCCCGGTCGTGCTGGGATCCGGGCTGACCATTGCCGGCGCGACGTACTGCCTCAGCTTCTGCCGGTTGCCCTGGTTCCACACCATGGGCGACCCGGTGGCCATCGGCATGATCGTCGTAGTGGCAGCCGGCTTGACGCTGGGCCCGGCCGTGGTTTTCCTGGGCAGCCGGTTCGGACTGTTCGAAAAGAAGAAGCAGTCCCGCGGACGGCTATGGCGGCGAGTCGGCACCGCCGTCGTACGTTGGCCCGCACCGGTTTTCGCGGTGAGCGCAGCTGTTGTCCTGGTCGGTATGGTCGCGTTACCCGGATATGAACCAAGTTACAACGACCGTCATTACCTACCCGAATCAGCGCGGTCCAATATCGGGTATGCCGCGGCCGACCGGCACTTCTCCGAAGCCCGGATGAATCCGGACCTGCTCCTGGTCGAGGCCGACCACGATATGCGCAATCCGGCCGACATGCTGGTGTTGGACAAGGTCGCCAAGAACGAGATCCGGACCCTCGGCATCGCGATGATCCAGGACATCACCCGGCCGCTGGGAATTCCTATCCAGCACAGCTCAATTCCGTTCCAGAACAGCATCCAGAGCCAGACGACCATGCAGAACATGGACTTCCTCAAAGACAGAATGAAAGACATTCTGAAAATGGCCGACGAGATGCAGATCATGATCAACGTGACGGAACGCCAGGCGAAGGTCACCCACGATCTGGCCACTGCTGCCCTCGACAGCGCGAAAACCACGCAGGAAACGTCGGAGATCACCGACACGTTGCGTGACCACATCGCGGATTTCGACGACTTCTACCGGCCGATCCGCACTATCTTCTACTGGGAGAAGCACTGCTACGACATTCCTATCTGCTTGTCGTTCCGATCGTTGTTCGACTCGATCGACGGTTTCGACCAACTCGCCGAGAAGTTCCACGATCTCTCCGGCGACATCACCCGCACCGCGCAGGCTTCGCACGAGTTGGAACTGCTGATCCCGATCATGCTCGAAACGTTGAAAACGACGCATGGCCTGACGCTGACCATGTATCAGACGTTCCAGGCGATGATCAACCAGATGGAGGCGATGAGCAACACCTCCATTGTGATGGGGCAGAGCTTCGACAAGTCGCAGAACGACGACTTCTTCTACCTGCCGCCCGAGGCGTTCACCAACCCGGAGTTCATTCGCGGCGTGAAGTTGTTCTTCTCTCCCGACGGAAAGTCGGTGCGCTTCTTCATCACTCACCAGGGTGACCCGATGTCGCCCGAAGGAATCGATCGGGTGTCCGCGGAGCGCACCGCGGCCCAGGAAGCGCTCAAGCAGTCTTCGCTGTCGGACGCCAAGGTATATCTCGGCGGCACCGCCGCGACATTCCGCGATATGGCCGACGGCGAGAAGTACGACCTGATGATCGCGGTGGTGTCGGCCTTGACGCTGATCTTCATGATCATGCTGCTGCTGACCCGCAGCGTGGTGGCAGCCATGGTCATCGTCGGAACCGCGAGCAGTTCGATCGCGGCGTCCGTCGGACTGTCCGTACTGATCTGGCAGGACCTGTTCGGCATGCACCTGCACTGGATCGTGGTGGCACTGTCGGTGATCATCCTGTTGGCGGTGGGCTCCGACTACAACCTGCTGCTGGTCTCGAGGTTCAAAGAAGAAATACACGCAGGGCTCAAGACCGGATACGTCCGGTCGATGGCCGGCACCGGTGCGGTGGTGACGTCGGCGGGTCTGGTGTTCGCGTTCACGATGGCGGCGATGCTGGGCAGCGACCTGACCGTGTTGGGCCAATTCGGCTCGACGGTCTGTATCGGCCTGCTGCTCGACACCCTGGTGGTGCGAACGCTATTCATGCCGTCGCTGGCGACTCTGCTGGGCCGCTGGTTCTGGTGGCCCTTGGTAGTCCATCCCCGCGGCGACCACGCCAAGCCGAAGGCTCCGCCGGCGGTCGCCGAGGAAGCCAACACCGCGCCGCTGGCCGTGCAGAAGTCCTGACGGCGACTTAGTCGCCGTCGTTCAGTTGCACGCAGACTCCGAGCGCGCCCGCCCCGACATGCAGGGCCAGCACTGGGCCGAGATCCGTCACGATCGCGGGTTCAGCACCCGGCAACCGCTCGGCCAGCACGGCGGCCAGGTTCTGGGCGCCGTCGGGGTTGGCGACGTGATGTACCGCGAGCGAAGCGGACCGTTCCCCGACGATCTCGCTCACCCGGTCGATCATTGTCGCGACCGCTTTGTTTGCCGTCCGAACTCGTTGCGCCAGAACCAGTTTACCGTCGTCAATGCGCAGCAGCGGCTTCAGTGACAGCTTCGTGCCCAGCCACGCACCGGCACCACCGATGCGCCCGCTTCGCCGCAGGTTGTCCAGCTGATGCACCACGATGAACCCGTGATTGCGGCTCACCGCGGCGGTGGCGGCTTGCACGACGGTATCCAGGTCGGCGCCGTCGGCCGCGGCCCGAGCCGCCGCCAGCGTAATGAAGCCGGTGTTCATCCCGGTGAACTTCGAGTCGAGAACCCTTACTGCTGACCCGATCTCGGCCGCAGCGGTCTCGGCGGCACCCACTGTTCCCGACAACGCCTTGGATAGGTGCACGGCGATCACCCCGTCGCCGCCGCTGTCAGCCAGCGCCCGCCGGTAGACATCGGCCAACTCGGCCGGTGTCGCGGCCGCCGTGGTGGCGTCGCCGTAGTCGTGGATGTTGTCCGGAATGTCGTCCACGCCGTCGCGCAGGTCGGTGCCGTCGACCAGAATATGCAGGGGCACTTGACGTATCCCCCATTTCAGACGCAGTTCCTCGGGAAGGCGCGCCGATGAATCGGTCACTACGACGACGGGCATGAAGTCAGCCGCGCGGTTTCTCGGCTTCGATGCCGGCCTCGGCCAGCGCCTTGAGCATCAACTCCGCGACGGCTTGGTGCGCTTCGAAATTCCAGTGGATTCCATCGGGATTGCCGCGACCGCTCAGCACGTGTTCGGCGACAGCAGCTTTCAGGTCGACCAGCGGAACGTCGTGTTCGCCGGCCCACTCGGTGATCGCCGCGACGGTGCCCGGCCGGCCGTGATGGGCTTTCCCGTAGGTCTCGGCGATGTGCACCGACGGTAGCGATGCCACAATCGGGATTCCGGGCCGGTTGAAATCGATTGCACCACGAGTCTGTTCGAGGTACTCGACCGAAAGGTGCGGCGGCAGAGCAGCTCTGGCCACCGGAGACAGTCGCGGCTGCACCCAACCGTAGCCGTCGCGAGCCCATCGCCGCAGCCACGGCGGGCGCACGTAACGGATCAGCTCCCGCAATGCGGTGGGCAGCGGCGACGGCAGCGAGTCCATGCCGCCGGTCGCGAAGATCACCGCTCCGGCGCGGGGCAGCGCCGCCCACGCCCGCGGGTCCTGGGTGGCCGCCCACCAGATATCCCGGCACGTCCACCCGATCCGGCCGATCAGCTCTAGTTCCCAACCAAGCTGTGCGGCAACGATATTGGGCCAGATCCTTGGGTCGTCTGCCGGTAGCCCGCCGGTGGGCCCGTAATAGGCAAGGGAGTCGGCGAAGACCAGCAGCGTCGGTCGCTCAGAGGACATCGCCGGCGACCTGTGCCGATGCGTTCCACACGTCAAGCCGCCACCGGATGGCGTCGAAATCGTCGGCGCCGGACTCCGAGTCGGCGGTGTGACCGGACAGCTGAGTCCAGCTGGTGTTGCCCATGCCGCCCAATGCCGGCCAGTTGTCGATTGGTAACCGCAGCAACGCGGCGGTCAACGCGGCGATCAGGCCACCGTGGGCAACCAGCAGCACCGGTCGCACCGGTTCGTCGGCGGCGCCCCACTCGGGTTCACCGGCGACCAGCTCAGCGATCAGCGGCACGCTGCGGGCGGCCACGTCGACCCGGCTTTCCCCGCCGTGCGGTGCCCACCTGGCGTCGTCGCGCCACGCCAATCGGGCGCCCGGTGCGACGGCGTCGATCTCGGTGTGGGTCATGCCCTGCCAGTCGCCGAGGTGGGTTTCGCGCAGACGCTTGTCGACCCGGACCCGCAGGCCGGTGCGTTCCTCCAACTCGATCGCGGTGTCGTACGCGCGGCGCAGATCCGACGACACGACGAGCAGCGGCTGGAGTTTGGCCAACGCCTCGGCCGCGGTGATCGCCTGGGCCCGGCCCAGCTCGGTCAGCTCGCTGTCGAGCTGCCCCTGCATCCGGCTGCCGAGATTGAACTCGGTCTGACCGTGCCGCATCATCACCAGCCGGCGGATCTTCATCAGACGTCCACCGTGACCAGCGGACAGTCGCGCCACAGCCGATCCAGCGCGTAGAAATCGCGTTCGTCTTGGTGCTGGATGTGCACGACGATGTCGACGTAATCCAGCAGCGTCCAGCGGCCTTCGCGGGTGCCCTCGCGGCGGGCGGGCTTGTAGCCGGACTCGCGCATTTTCTCTTCGACCTCGTCGACGATGGCGTTGACTTGCCGTTCGTTGGACGCCGAGGCGATCACGAAACAGTCGGTGATCACGAGTTGATCGGACACGTCGATGACGACGACGTCGTCGGCCAGCTTCGACGCGGCCGCTCGGGCGGCGACGGTGGCCATGTCGACGGCCTCGGTCGTGGCCGTCACGCCTCCTCCCGGGGTTTGCGGTAGAGGTCGCGCTTGGAGATGTACTGCACGACGCCGTCGGGCATCAGGTACCACAGCGGCCGGCCTTCCGCGGCGCGCAGCCGGCAGTCGGTGGACGAGATGGCCAGCGCCGGGATTTCGACCAACGACAGTGCGTCCTCGGGTAAACCGTCGAGGACGTCGGTGAGATGCTCGCTGCCGAGCTCGTAGCCGGGTCGGCTGACTCCGACGAATCGCGCCGCCGCGAACAGCTCGTCCAGGTCCTGCCAGGACAGGATGGAGGCCAGCGCGTCGGCGCCGGTGATGAAATACAGGTCCGAATCGGGATTCAGCGTGTGCAGATCCCGCAGAGTGTCCTTGGTGTAGGTGGGTCCGCCGCGATCGATGTCGACCCGGCTGACCGAGAAGCGGGGGTTGGCCGCGGTGGCGACAACCGTCATCAGGTAGCGGTCTTCACCGGCGCTGACCTGGCGGCCCTTCAGCCACGGCTGGCCGGTCGGCACGAACACCACCTCGTCGAGGTCGAACAGGTCAGCCACCTCGCTGGCCGCGACCAGGTGACCGTTGTGGATGGGATCGAACGTCCCACCCATGACTCCCAGCCGCCGCTTTTGCACGGTTTGTCAGCTTACTTGAGCAGCGCGGAGCGGGGCTCCAATGTCACATAGGCCACACCAGCACCTCGGTGGACCGATGCTCCGGTTGCCCGCCTCCGAGCGACAAACCCCGCCGGCCTGTCCGGTTTGTCGCTACGAGGCGGGCACAACGAATGCCCGCCGGATCAGGATTGCCAAGACTGGTGAGTTAATCCGCCAGGTCGGTCAGAAGTAGGCCGGGTTGAAGAGGTCTTCGATGGTATTCAGCAAGGCAGTGATCGCTCCACTGTCCGCAACGCCATGGGAAAAAGCGTCCAGCAGCGCTGTCCCGTCGTTGATGATGGCGCCCATGTCCGATCCGTCAGGGATGGTGACGGTCGTGGTCAAGCCGGTGGTCGTCGCCACGCCGCTGGCGACCTCCTGCGGAGTCAACCCCAGGTATTCCACGTGGGTGGTGAAGAAGTGGTAGAGGCCGTTCGCGAGGGCGTCCAGAGGGTTGCCGTTGTCGGCGGCGAGGGCAGCGTTCCAATCCTGTTGCCAGTCGGCGACCCCGTCGGTGTTAATCGTGTAGACGGTCGTCGGGTACAGGTCATCCGGTGTGTAACCGGCAAGCAAGCCGCCTGGGGCGAATTGGTCTTCGTTGATGGCGGTGAGAACGTCGTTCGTGAGAGTCGTCCCGGTTGTACCGCCGCCGAACAACTGGATCAGGTCCGCATAGATGTTGGTGGCTATGCCGTTCGCGTCGCTCGGGTCGCCGATGAACACGAAATGCAGGTCTTGCTGAGGAATGCCGTCTTGCGCAAGCATTTTCTCGGCCGCCGAAGCGGCGATGGCGCTCTGCGAGTAAGCGAACACCGTCAGCGGGTCGGAGGGACTCATCTCACCCGCGTTGTATTCAGCTTCTATCGCATAAACAAGGTTCGTCTCGTCTTGAAGGCTGCTCGGGCCGAACTCGAACACTTCCGGCGTCGTCAACACCTGCAACGAACCGTCGCACGGCAAGTTTCCAGCCATGTCGCAGATTGACGCGCTACCGGCGAACCCCAATGGCTCCAGATACAGCTTTTCGGCGGCCTCCACGTAAGCCGTCGATGGTGTCGGTTCGGCAGTGCCGCCGAGAAAGATCGCGTTAGTGCTGCCCGACAATGGATCGTGCACATCGACGTCCGCGTAGGCCGACACAGATAGGGCGATCGACACACCGGTCGCACCGACAATCGGCGCCATGACGCACAGACTTTTCAGCATGACGAACCTCAATCCATTTCTGCCGGTTGCAAATAGCGCACCTAAGCCCGAAGTGCCGGCTTCAATGCTCCGCCCGCCATAGGGTTTCTGGCCGGCCGGCCCTAAACCGGTAGCAGCTGGTCGATCACAGCTGCCAGCTGCTTGGCGGAGCGGCATTCGTGCATGGTGATCACGTCTTGATAGCGCGGCACTGCCGAGTCGCCGCTACCCCACAGGTGCTTGGGCTCCGGGTTCAGCCAGTGCGCGTGCCGGCTGGCGGTCACCATGTGCGCCAACACGTCGGTGGCCGGGTCCCGGTAGTTGGTGCGCCCGTCACCGAGCACCAGCAGCGAGCTTCGCGGCGACAGCACGTTGGGATGTGCCTGGATGAACGAGACGAAGGCATTGCCGTAGTCGCTGTGGCCGTCACGGGTGTAGACGCCGGCTTCCCGGGTGATGCGCTGGATGGCCACGGCCAGGTCGGCGTCCGGGCCGAACATGTGGGTGACCTCATCGCTGGTGTCGATGAAGGCGAAGACCCGAACTCGGGAGAACTGCTGGCGCAGCGCGTGCACCAACAGCAGGGTGAAATGGCTGAAGCCGGCGACCGACCCCGACACGTCGCACAGCACCACCAGCTCGGGGCGGGCCGGGCGCGGCTTGCGCAGCACAAGATCGATCGGCACGCCGCCGGTCGACATCGATTTGCGCAGCGTCTTGCGCAGGTCGATTGCACCGGCACGGGCGCGGCGCCGCCGCGCGGCCAGCCGGGTCGCCAGCGTGCGGGCCAGCGGTTGCACGACCCGGCGCATGGAGCGAAGCTGATCACCTGAGGCGCGCAGGAATTCGACGTTCTCGGATAGCTGTGGAATGCCGTACATCTGGACGTGGTCACGGCCGAGTTGCTCGGCGGTCCGCCGCTTGGTCTCGGCGTCGACCATTTTTCGCAGCTGTGTGATCCTTTGTGCGGCAAGCGCTTTGGCGATCTGCTCCTGGGTCGGTGTGGGTTCGTCACCGTACGGAGCGAGCAGGCCGGCCAGCAGCTTGCCCTCCAACTCGTCCAGCGCCATCGATTTGAGGGCCTGATACGACGAGTACGACGGGCCGCGGCTGGAGTTGTACTTGCCGTAGGCGTCGACGATTTGGGCGATCATCGCGACCAGCCGCTCATCCATGTCGGCGAGCTCGGGGTTGTCCGTCAACAGATCCAGCAGCATCTGGCGCATCGCCTCGACGTCGTCGGGCGGAAGCTGAACGTCGGGATCGACGGCGCCCTCTTCGGTGACCACCGCGCGTGCGCCCAGTGCGGCCGGCCACCACAGATCGAACATCGCGTCATAGGTTTCGCGGTGCTCGGGCCGGCGTAGCACCGCACACGCCAGACCTTCGCGCAGAATCTCACGATCACCGAGCCCGAGCACACCCATCACCCGGCCGGCATCCACGGTCTCCGACGGTCCGACCGAGATACCTTGTGCACGTAGCGCTTCCACGAAGCCAACCAGATGACCAGGCAGCCCATGCGGGGCCAGCGGCTGGCTGGGGCGAACGCGACGGACGGCCATCAGCTGTGCCTCAGTTCAGCCGTAATTCGCCGACGGCGCGTTGCTGATCGGATTGATGCTTGAGCACGACACCCATGGTGGCGGCGATGGTCGCGTCGTCGATGGTGTCCAATCCGAGCGCCAGTACCGTGCGCCCCCAGTCGATGGTCTCGGCGACCGACGGCAGCTTCTTGAGCTGCATTCCGCGCAGCACTCCGATAATGCGCACCAGCTCTTCGGCAATGTGGCCGGGCAGCTCGGGTACGCGGGACAACAGGATCCGGCGTTCCAGGTCGGGGCTGGGGAAGTCGATGTGCAAGAACAGGCAGCGACGTTTGAGCGCTTCGGACAGCTCACGGGTGGCGTTGGAGGTCAGCACCACGAACGGCGGCCGCTCGGCGACGATGGTGCCCAACTCGGGGACCGTCACGGCGAAGTCCGACAACACCTCCAGCAGCAGACCTTCGATTTCGATGTCGGCCTTGTCGGTCTCGTCGACCAGCAGCACCGTGGGTTCGGTGCGCCGGATCGCGGTCAGCAGCGGGCGGGAGAGCAGAAACTCCTCGGTGAAGACGTCGGTCTTGGTCTGGTCCCAGTCATCGGAGCCGGCCTGGATACGCAGAATCTGCTTGGCGTGGTTCCACTCGTAGAGGGCACGGGCCTCGTCGACGCCTTCGTAGCACTGCAGGCGGACCAGACCCGATCCGGTGGCCTGGGCGACGGCGCGGGCCAGTTCGGTCTTACCCACGCCGGCCGGGCCTTCCACCAGAAGCGGCTTGCCGAGCCGGTCGGCGAGGAAAACCGCGGTGGCAGTGGCGGTATCGGGCAGGTAGCCGGTTTCGGCCAGCCGGCGACCGACGTCGTCGATATCGGCGAACAGCGGGACAGGCCGCGCGGGCACACTCACTATTGCGTTCTCCTAAACACGTCAGGCCGGGCGAGTCTGACCGTCTCCCCAGACGATCCATTTGGTCGAGGTCAATTCCGGTAGCCCCATCGGGCCGCGGGCATGTAACTTCTGGGTCGAGATGCCGATCTCGGCGCCGAACCCGAACTGCTCGCCGTCGGTGAACGAGGTCGACGCGTTCACCATCACCGCAGCCGCATCGACCGCTTCGGTGAACCGTTGGGCGGCAGCCATATTGGAGGTCACGATGGCCTCGGTGTGCCCCGTTCCGTATTCGTTGATGTGAGCGATGGCCGCATCGACGCCGTCGACGACCGCGACAGCGATGTCCATCGACAGGAATTCGCGACGCAACTGGTCCTCGTCGGGGTCGAGGTGCACGGTCACGCCGGCGTCTTGAAGCGCATTGATCAACCGCGGCAAGGCCTGGTCGGCGATCGCCGCATCGACCAGCAACGTCTCGGCGGCATTGCAGACGCTTGGGCGACGAGTCTTGGAGTTCAACAGGATTCGCTCAGCCATGTCGAGATCGGAGGCGTCGTTCACGTAGACGTGGCAATTGCCGACGCCGGTCTCGATGGTCGGCACCTGAGAGTCGCGAACCACCGCCTCGATCAGACCCGCTCCCCCGCGTGGGATTACCACGTCGACCAGCCCGCGGGCCTGAATCAAATGGGTGACTGACGAGCGGTCGGCAGCCGAGATCAGTTGAACGGCATCGGCGGGCAGGTCCTCGTGCTGCAGCGCCTCGCGCAATATCGCGACCAGCGCCTCGTTGGACTTCGCCGCCGAGGAGCTACCGCGCAGCAAGGCGGCGTTGCCGGATTTCAACGCCAGACCGAACGCATCGACGGTGACGTTGGGCCGGCCCTCGTAGACCATCCCGAGCACACCGAGTGGAACACGCTGCTGGCGCAGCGCCAGGCCGTTCGGCAGCGTGTAGCCGCGCAGCACCTCTCCCACCGGGTCGGGTAGCCCTGCTACCTGACGCAGGCCCGCAGCGATCGCTTCGACCCGCTTGGCGTCCAACGCCAGCCGGTCGATCATGGCGGCCGGTGTGTCGGCGGCCCGTGCTACCCGCAGGTCTTCGGCGTTGGCCGCCAGTACCCGGTCGGTGTTGGCAACGATCGCGTCGGCGGCGACACAAAGCGCCTGGTCCTTGGCGACTGTCGGTAGTGAGGCCAGCACCTGGGCGGCGGCTCGGGCTCGGCGCGCCGCGTCGTGTACCTGTTGGCGCACGTCCGGCACCGAGATGGCATGCACACTCATTAACCAAGGGTAGCGGGAATGCTACCGCGGGGTGGAGACGACCCCAATCGAGGTGGGCGCGGTTGCCCGAGGCCGACCGGATCGGGCACGGGACGTTTCATTTCGCCGGTCGTCGATGATGCGGCCCAACTCCTGCAACAGTAACGGCGTCCGCAGCACCAGATCTTCGATGTGCTCGCGAGCGATCTGCAGCGCGGTCACCTCTTCCAGCGCATACGCGCCCGACGAACTCGGTTGACGGGTGAGCGTGGTCAGCCCGAGGAATGAACCTTCCTCCAGCAGGCTGAGCGGAATGACCGAACCGTCGTCTGTGGTCGTGGTCAGGCGGATGGTGCCCTCGATCAGAAAAGTCATCGCCGTAGGCACTTCGCCGACGTACTGCACGACTTCGTCGGTGCCGTACCGAACCATTTTCGCGTGCGGGATCAGTGCCTGCTGATCGGTGAGACTCAACCGCAAGGCCGGCGCCACGACGGTTCGCATCGCCATCTGCACCCGCGCAGGTGTCGAGAACTCGTCGGTGGCCCCGTCGAGGTGCAGCTCCTCCCGACGTGCCGCATACCAGATCCACCGCAGGAACGTCGCTTTCGCGGCGCCGTCATCGGCCGGGGACTTCAGTGCGACGCTGACGTGATACTCGCCGGCACCGCTGGTCGTGGCTGTCGGGGCGACATCGGATTTTCGTTGCGGCAGCGCAGTCGCGACCCGGATCAGCAGTCGGCGCACCCGATCGGGCGAGTCGTCCAGCGAGAACGTGGTCGCGATCGACATCTTGTGCGCGCCGGGCGGACGACTCATGTTCGTGAACGAGGTGGCAGCCAGCACCGAGTTCGGCGTTATCTGCAATCCGTCGCCGGTGTGGATATGGACGGCGCGCCAGTTCGCTTCCACGATGCGTCCGCGCGCGGCCGGGGTGTCCAGCCAGTCGCCAATCCGGAACGGCTGCTCGAACAACATGAACAAGCCGGACACGATCTGACCAACGGAGTTCTGCAGCATCAGGCCGATGACCACCGAGGTCACGCCCAGCGCGGTGAACAAGCCGGCTACCCGTACACCCCAGACGTAGGAGAAGATGAGCGTAAGCCCGACCGCAATCAGCAAAAACCTTGTGACATCCCGGAATATCGCCGGCACCCGCTTGCGCCATGTGCCCTCGGGCGCGCCCTCGAACACTGTGGCGTTGAGGCCGGACAACAGCAGCAGCAGTACCACGAAGCCGAATATCGTCGCCAGCACCCGCACCGAGTTGAACTGCGCGGGCACCCGCGCGACGTCGACTAGGAGCACCAACAGTGCTGCCAACGGCACGATGTAATGGCGCAGCAGATTGACCGGTCTGGCCAATGCACTGTGCCTGCGCACCAGGAAGTTGTGCAATTCGGTGAGGCTGATCAGCAGGAAGGGCAGCCCGAGGGCCAACCCACCGGCCCAGTACAACCACGACGCATCCATCGCGTTCACTTACGTTCCGTCAGTCGCCAGATCGGCTGTTCCGCGCCGTCGACGACAACGCTTCCCGCCTGGGTGAACTGGCGAATATCGCGCATCACCTCGTATACCTCCGAGGTCACGTAGATACCAGAATCCGATGCGCCACTGCGCATCTGGTGAGCCAAATTCACCGCGGCACCCCACATGTCGTAGATGACGCTGGATTTACCGACCAATCCGCTGATCACGTTGCCCGTGTTGATGCCGGCTCGAATGCCGAGGTGATAGCCCTTACCGCTGTTGAATCGCTCGATGATGCGCTGCATCTCGATGGCGAAGTCGATGGTTCGGGGCACGCTGTCCAGCCGCGGGACGTTCAATCCGCAGCTGGCCAGGTACCCGTTGTGCACAGTGCGAATCGGCTCGACGCCAAAGGTTTCGGCTGCCGAATCGAGCTCGCGCATCAACTCGTCGACGATCCCGACCAACTCGTCGCCGGACAAACCGATCGAGATCTCGTCGAGGCCGATGATGTCGGCGAAGATGATCGTCACGTCTTGGTGCTCTTGCGCGATGGTCTCTTCGCCATCGCGGTAGCGCTGCGCAACGGGCTCCGGCATCAGCGACAGCAGCAAGCGGTCGTTTTCGTTGCGCTGTTCGGTGAGCAAGCCCTCCTTGATCTTCAGATTCCGGCTCATCTCGTTGAAAGCGACTGTGAGGTCGCCGATTTCATCTCGGGAGGTGACCGGTATCGTCACCTCGTAGTTGCCGGCGCTGATTTCTTCCGCGCCCGGACCGCAGTCGCCGGATGGGCCGCACGAACGCCTGGGCGATCAGCATTGCGAGCACGCACAGGGCGAAGACCAACGCCGCAGCCGTCACGATCAGGGTCCGGGTGAATGCCTCGATCCGGGAATTGGCCTCGGAGCTGTCCCGGGTCGCCAAGATCGACCAGCGCAGATCTGAATTCGGCACGGCCAGCGGACCGTACGCCGCGAGTTCATGGTCGCCCAGGTAGCCGGTATCCATGACCGTTCCGGTCCGGCCCCGTTGGGCGGCGCGAAACGCCTCGGTCTGCACCGGCTGGACCAGGGTGGTGCCGTGCCACCGCAATGCTTTGGCGACGATGTCGGGCGGTGTTCCTGCCGCTACCGCGTCGCGTTGATATTTCTCGGGGTCTTGCAGAAACAGCCGGGAGTCAGAGCGCATCAGGCCGTCCGGACCGGCCAGGTAGGTCTCCGCGGTCGCACCCATGCCAGCGGTTTTCCAGTGCTGATCGGCGGTCATGATTCGGTTGACTTTCGAGATCGGCAGCGGAAGCGCCAAGATCCCCGCCGCCTTGCCTCCCACATTGATCGGTGAAACCAGCCAGGCGATGGGCATTCCGGCCGCGGCCTGAAACGGCTCAAAGTCGGTGATCCACACGAAATCGACTGCGTCGGCGGCCATCGCCTTCTCGTAGGCGCCACGCAGATTTGATTCGCGGTACGGACCGGTGAGGATGTTGGTGCCCAGCGCTGGGCCCTTGTTCACGTTGTAGATCACATTGCCCCGGGTGTCGAGCAGCATTGCGTCGCGGTATTCGAAGCGGGTCGCGATCTCGCGAAAGTAGTTGTTGAAACGGGCATTCGCGGCCGACCATGCGCTGCCGTCGCCCGCATCGTCGGGTGCGGGCGACGCGTGCGACGACCGGACCGTGTAATGGATTTGGAGATATTTCTGGGCGTTGCCGCTGGGCAGCAACGCGCCCAAGTCCAGCTTCTCGCCGGTTGTCTGCTCGATCGGTTTGATCAGCTTGTTCGTGTAGTAGGTCTCCAATGCCTGCTGCTCGCCGGGATCCGTCGGCGCATCGGCCAATTGGTCGAAACCGGCGGTGAAGGCCGTCACCGCTTCTTCGGCGGTCGAGCCGCGGGTGTAAACGATCAACGAATTCGTCAGGTCGGCGAACAACATTTCAATCGCGCGCTTCTGCGCCTCGCGCAGTTGTGTCATGCGTTCGGCGGCGACCGGCATCAGCAAGTTTCGGCCGGATACATATTCGACGGCGCCAATCACCGCCAACGAGGCCAGGCTGGACACCAGCAGCATCAGCATGATCTTCGACTGAATGCTCAACCGGGACAGTGGCCGCCGATGACGACGTCTGCCCTTTTCGGTCGGCACGGTTTCTTCGTGCGGCGCCGGATCAGTCGAGTCCTGCGGCGTCAATTGACGTCCTTTCGCGGCCGGGTCGAAAAGCCCCAGATCACGCAGCAGAATATCGCGTGCGGGGTAGTGAAATCGGTTTTGCCGAAAACCGTTATCAATACGTCGTTTGTATATCCGAGCGCAAATCCATAACGTCGGCGCAATGACACGGGTATGCGTGGTGGGCAGCGTGAATATGGACATCGGGTTCGATGTCGACACACTGCCCGGCCCGGGCGAGACGGCATTGGCGGCGTCGGTGCGCTCGACACCCGGCGGCAAGGGCGCCAATCAGGCCGTTGCGGCCGCGCGCGCGGGCGCCCACGTGCAGTTCGTCGGCGCGGTCGGCGACGACCCGCCGGCGGCGCAACTGCGCGACCACCTCAACGCCAACGGGGTCGGCACCGACGGGCTGATCACGGTGTCGGGACGCAGCGGAACCGCGGTCGTCATCGTCGACTCGGCCGGGGAGAACATCATCGTCGTCGCTCCGGGCGCCAACGGCGGGCTGACACTGGACCCGGCGGCGTTGCACAAGCTCGTTGCGGACTGCGATGTGTTGTTGCTGCAGTTGGAGATTCCGGTCGCCACGGCCACAGCGGCTGCGCGCGCCGCCCGTTCGGCCGGGGTGACCGTCATTCTCAACGCCTCACCGCCGGGCGGCGACGAAGCGGAGTTGGCACGGCTCGCCGAGGTGACCGACGTCTTGGTCGTCAACGAAACCGAAGACGCACACTGGGTTTGGCCCGTCCCGCATCGTGTCACCACCCGCGGCGCGCGCGGTGCCGGCTACGTCGGCGATGGTGTGGAGTTCAGCGTGGCCGCACCGGTCGTGGATGCGCTCGACACCGCTGGCGCCGGTGACGTGTTCGCCGGTGTACTGGCCGCCGGCTGGACCGTCGACCGCGACCGCGCGCTGCGCCGGGCCTGCACGGCAGGCGCGCTGGCGACGTTGGTGCCCGGTGCCGGCGACTGTGCGCCATATGCCGACGCGATCGACGAAGCGACGACCGCGTGGCCACCGCCAAGGCGCTGATGAAGCACCTACGAACGCTCATGAGCGGGCTGAGCGTCGAGTTGTCAGTCCTCCGGGACTTCGCGCTCGATCGCATCGAGCCACGCTCGGGCCGACATATCCGACGGGGCACGCCAGTCGCCGCGCGGCGACAGCGACCCGCCGTGGGACACCTTGGGCCCGTTGGGCAGGGCTGACCGTTTGAACTGGCTGAACGAGTAGAAACGCTGCACGAAGATCGCCAGCCAGTGCCGGATCTCCTTGAGCGAGTAGGACGGCCGCGTGCTTTCCGGATATCCCGGCGGCCAGTTGCCCTGATCGGCATCGCTCCACGCATGCCACGCCAAGAAGGCGATCTTCGACGGCCGGAAGCCGTAGCGAAGAATCTGGAACAGCGAGAAATCTTGCAGGGCAAAGGGACCGACCTTCGCTTCGCTGCTCTGCAGTTCTTCTTCTTCGCCGGTGGGCACGAGTTCGGGGGTGATCTCGGTGTCCAGCACCGACTGCAACACCGCGTCCACATCCGACGGAAACTGGTTCGACGAGATGACCCAGCGGATCAAATGCTGAATCAGCGTCTTGGGCACACCTGCGTTGACGTTGTAATGCGACATCTGATCGCCGACACCGTACGTGGACCATCCCAGTGCCAGCTCGGAAAGATCACCAGTGCCGAGAACGATTCCGCCACGCTGATTGGCCAGGCGGAACAGGTAATCCGTGCGCAGCCCGGCCTGGACGTTCTCGAACGTAACGTCGTAGACCTTCTCGTCGCGCGAGAACGGGTGGCCCATCTCTTTGAGCATGAGCTTCGCGGTCTCGGTGATGTCGATTTCGGCAAAGGTGACACCGAGCGCGCGGCCGAGCTCGACGGCATTGCGTTTGGTGCGCTCGCCAGTGGCGAAGCCGGGCAAGGTGAACGCCAGAATGTCGCTGCGCGGCCGGTTTTCCCGGTCCATCGCGCGCGCAGCGACGATCAACGCATGCGTCGAGTCGAGCCCACCGGAAACCCCGATCACGACTTTCGGGAAGTGCAACGCGCGCAACCGCTGCTCGAGCCCGGCGACCTGAATGCTGTAGGCCTCATAACAGTCCTGCTGCAACCGATTCGGATCGGCGGGCACAAACGGGAACCGCTCGACCTCGCGGTGCAAGCCGATATCACCGGCCGGTGGGTCCACCCGAAACTCGATCCGCCGGAACGAGTCCGCCACAGCCTGGTGGTGGCGCCGGTTGTCGTCAAACGTGCCCATCCGCAACCGCTCTGCGCGAAGCAGCTCGAGGTCGATGTCGGCGACGCTGCGTCGCTCCCCCTTGGGGAAGCGCTCCGACTGGGCAAGCATGACGCCGTTCTCCCAGATCATGGTCTGGCCGTCCCAGGCCAGGTCGGTAGTCGACTCACCTTCTCCGGCAGCGGCATACACGTAGGCGGCCAGGCATCGCAGCGACGCCGAACGGGCCAGCAGCGAGCGGTCGTCGGCGCGGCCGATCGTGATCGGGCTGCCGGACAGGTTGGCCAGCACGGTCGCGCCCGCCAGCGCCGCTTCAGCGCTGGGTGGAACCGGCACGAACATGTCCTCGCATATCTCCACGTGCAGGACGAACCCGGGCAGATCCGATGCCGCGAACAACAGGTCCGCGCCGAACGGCGCTTCCAGGCCGGCGATCCGAATGGTCCCGCGCTCGTCATCGCCGGGTGCGACCTGGCGACGCTCGTAGAACTCGCGGTAGGTCGGTAGATACGACTTGGGCGCGACACCGAGTACGGCGCCGCGGTGGATCACCACGGCGGTGTTGTAGATGCGATGCCGATTGCGCAGTGGAGCGCCGACCACCAGGACGGGCAGCAGATCGGTAGACGCGGCGACGATATCGACCAGGGCGTGCTCGACGGCATCGAGCAGCACGTCCTGCAGCAGGATGTCCTCGATGGAGTAGCCGGACAACGTCAACTCGGGGAAAACAGCCACCGCGACACCGTCATCGTGGCATTGCCGGGCCAGCCGCAGAACCGAGTCGGCGTTGGCCGCAGGGTCGCCGATCGACGCGTGGTGTGTGCACGCGGCGATGCGGGCAAAGCCCTGGCTGTAGGCGTTGTAGAAGTCCATTGCCCCTCCATTGTCGCCCAGCCGACGCCGAAACCGGTGGATCGGGTGCCGCCACGCCGTCGAGGCCCGGACCTCGACCGCGCGGCAGCTACGAGAGCGCTTGCGGCGTGACGAGGAATTTCTCCCCGGTCGCACGCTTCACGTAGGCGTTGAACGCGTCGGGCCGCAGCATTCCGGCGAGCGAAACTTCCCGAGTGTAGGCACTGGCGAAGGTCGTGGTGAGCTCTGCCGCCACCCTGTTTCGGAGCCGTCCGATGGTCTCGGCGCCGGCGTTCTGCAGGAAGTAGGTGAGAAGCCAACCGCCGATACCCCATGCCATACCGAAGTTTCTGACGAGGGTCGTCGGGCTCGTATCGAGCCCGCCATAGATGTACACCTGCTTGTGCACGGCCGATCCGTACCGCGAGTACTGCGCGGCGGTCGAGCTGGCCGCCTTCTCCATGCCGTTGAGGATCTGACTAGCCAGCATCCCTCCGCCGGTGGCGTCGAACGCAATGGTCGCCGACGTCGCTGCGAGAGCCTCGGTGAGGTCCGTCTCGAACGAGGGAGACGCCGAATTGCAGACATGCACTGCGCCAAGCGAACGCAGCAGTTTCTCTTGGTCGGGCTTGCGCACGATGTTGACCAGCGGTACATCATCCTTCGCGCAGAGCTTGACCAGCATCTGGCCGAGATTCGACGCCGCAGCCGTGTGCACCAGAGCTGAATGACCTTCGTGGCGCATGGTTTCCAGCATTCCGAGCGCGGTGAGGGGATTGACGAAGGACGACGCCCCGTCCTTGGCGGTGGCCCCTTCGGGCAACACGAGGCATGCGGAAGCATCAACCGCGCGGTACTGCGCGTACATTGCACCGCCGGCGATCCCCACTACTTTTCCCAGGAGTGCCTGCGCCGCTGACGACGAGCCTGCGGCCACGACGGTGCCGGCACCCTCATTGCCCACTGGAAGTGATTGGTCAACGCGAGCTGACAGTGCGTCCAGCACCTTCGCCGCCAACGGTGCAGTGACGATGGGTCGCTCCGGCGTTCCCGCTACGGTCGCCGTCGTCATGTCCGCGCCTGGGACGAGGACGCCCAGATCCGACGGGTTGATCGGCGAGGCCTCCACCCGCACCAACACCTCGTTCGCAGTGGGCGTGGGGACCGCAACGTCGCGCAGGGACAGCTCGAGTGTGCCCTGCGATGTCACCAACGAACGCAATTCCAGTGCCTGTTCCGGCAAATCTGCAGTCATGGGTCCGCCTCGTTCCTGTTGTGGGGTGTCCTCGACGGTGTGAACCTATAAAGCTGTCAGAGATCTTCCCGATTGCCTACGTGAGCATCTGCCCAGCCTGCCTCCGCTGAATCCGTACCCTCGAAGAGGTGACGGCCTGCGCGGAATCTCCGGAGCTGATCGCCCTGTTGGCCGATCGCCAGTTCGCGGTGTTGACCGGGGCGGGGATTTCCACCGATTCGGGTATTCCGGATTACCGTGGTCCAGATTCGCCGCCGAGCAACCCGATGACGATTCGCCAGTTCACCTCCGACCCGGTGTTCCGGCAGCGGTACTGGGCGCGCAACCACGTCGGCTGGCGGCACATGGACGACACCCAACCCAATGCCGGGCATCGCGCGGTGGCCGCACTCGAGCGCAACGGTGTGGTCAACGGCGTCATCACCCAGAACGTCGACCTGCTACACACCAAAGCCGGCAGCCGCGACGTGATCAACCTGCACGGCACCTACGCGCAGGTGATCTGCCTGAGCTGTGGCCAGTCCAGGAGCCGCGCGTCGCTGGCCGAGGAACTGGACGCGCTGAACCCCGGTTTCACCGAACGGGTCGAGGCGGTCGGAGGCTTGGCGGTGGCTCCGGATGCTGATGCCGTCGTCGCGGACACCGCGTCGTTTCGCTACCTCGACTGCGCATCGTGCGGTGGCATGCTCAAGCCCGACATCGTGTATTTCGGCGAAAGCGTGCCTAAAGATGTTGTTCAACAATCATTTTCGTTGATCGATGCGGCCGACGCGCTGTTGGTGGCGGGATCGTCGCTGACGGTGTTCTCCGGCTACCGCTTCGTGCGTCATGCTGCGGCGCTGGGTGTCCCGGTGGCCATCGTCAACCGCGGACCCACCCGCGGCGACGACCTGGCCACCGTCAAGGTCGATGGCGGCTGCTCGGAATTGCTGACGCTGTTGGCCGCGGAGCTCGCCGCGGCGTCTGTTCGCTAGAACGTGCAGGGCATGCTGCGGATGCCGTGAATGAAGTTGCCGGGTACGTACACCGGGTCGGCGGCCTGAATGTCCGGCAGCTGACGCAAGAGCTCGCCGAAGATCGCCCGCAGCTGCGCCCTGGCCAGGTTCGCACCAAGGCAGAAGTGCACGCCGCCGCCGCCGAATCCGACGTGAGGATTGGGGTTGCGGCTCAGGTCGAGGCGCTCGGGATGCTCGAACACGTCGGTGTCGTAGTTGCCCGAGGAGTAGAACATCACCACCTTCTCGCCGGCGCGGATGGCTTGGCCGCCGATCTCGACATCCTTTGCGGCCGTGCGACGGAACGTCATCACCGGGCTGGCCCAGCGGATGAACTCCTCGACGGCACCGCCGATGCGATTGTCGAAATCCTCCAGCAGCCAGGCACGCTGGTCGGGATAGTCGGTGAGGGCCTTCAGCGCGTGACTGGTGGTCTGGCGGGTGGTGTCATTGCCGGCCACGGTGAGCAAGACGAAGAATGCGGCGACGTCGGCGTCGGCCAACCTGTCGCCGTCTACCTCGGCCGTCACCAGGCTGGTGAACAGGTCGTCGCCGGGATGCTCGCGGCGCTCCGCGGCGAGCATCCCGGCCACCTGATGCACATACGTCTGCGCCTCGAACAACACCTCCAGCGGGTGGCGACCATTCAAATACTCCGGGTCGCCCGACGAGACCATGGCGTCGGCCGCGTGCGCGAGCTGTCGCCGCTCCGACTCGGGGATGCCGACCATGTCCGACAGCGTGCGAATGGGCAGCTCCTTGGCGCAGAGGTCGACGAAATCGGCACCGCTGCCGGCGGCTTTGAGTTCCTCGACGATGGTCTTCGCGTTCGCCTTGATCGAATCTTCGATGCGCCGGACCTGCCGCGGGGTGAATGCGGCGCTGACGAGTTTGCGCAGGAAGGTGTGCCGCGGCGGGTCCATGGCCAGGAAGGATTGCGACGCTTCGAGGAGCTCGACCGGGAAGTTCTCGAACATGACGCCCTTGCCCGACAGGAATGTCTCGTTGTCGCGGCTGATCGCAACGATGTCGTCGCGGCGGGTGACCGCCCAGTAGCCCGGGTCATCGGCGTCAGGCAGCATGGCGTCTTCCACCGGCGGGTGCCAGCTCACCGGGCGTTCGGCCCGAAGCTCGGCGAACGCCACTTCCCGCTCCTGCGCGCTGGTCGACCAGAACGCGCGGGACGACAGGTCGATGGGGTCGTAGGCGCGGGGGGTGGCGGCCGTCGCTGTCATGGGCGAATCCTCCATCGGCTATGACGCCGGTCACAGTTTCAAGACACCGACGAGAATAGGACTAGACAGAGTGTCTAGTCAAGATGTCATACTATCGATCATGCTCTGACCAGCGGCGAGTCAGGAGGTCTCATGCCGTCAGTCACCCGCAAGCCGCAAGCCAAGCGGCAGGAGCGCCGTGAGCAGATCGAGCGCCGGCTGCTCGACGCGACCGAACGGCTGATGCGCGACGGCGCGAGCTTCACCGAACTCAGCGTGGACCGGCTGTCCACCGAAGCCGGGATGTCGCGGGCCAGTTTCTACATCTACTTCGAGGACAAAGGCCACCTGCTGCGCAGGCTGGCCGGCCAGGTGTTCGCCGATCTCGCCGAAAGCGCCGAACGCTGGTGGAGTGTGGCGTGGCGACACGATCCCGATGATGTGCGCGCCGGGATGGCCGCCATCATCGCCAGCTACCGACGACATCAACCGGTGCTGGTGGCGCTCAACGAGATGGCCGCCTACGACTCGTTGGTCGGTGCGACCTACCGCAATCTGCTGACCGCTATCACCGGTCGATTGGCCCGTGTCATCGAAGACGGTCAGGCCGATGGCTCAATCCGCCGCGAGCTGCCGGCACCGACCACGGCAAGTGCGCTCACCTGGATGGTCGAGCGAACCTGTCAACAGAACCTGCCGAGTAATCCGGCCACTTACGATGCGGAACTCGCCAGCACGCTGACCGAAATCGTGTGGGGTGCTTTGTATCTGAAGCCTATGGCAACCTAGACGGCCACCAGGTCATCGGCATGCACTGCGGGCCGACGCAGCTCGGCGGGCAGCTCCGAGGTCGACCGGCCGATCATGGCGGCCAGCTCGGCGGCGTCGTAGGCGACGACTCCGCGAGCCACCAGGACCTCGTCCGGTCCGGTCAAGTCCACGACATCACCGCCGTGAAAACGCCCGGACAGCGCGGTGATTCCCGCGGGCAACAGTGAACGGCGTTGACCCAGAACGGCACTCACCGCACCCTCATCGAGGGTGAGCGCACCGGCGGATTCGGCGGCGTATCGCACCCAGAACCGGCGTGCCGACATGCGGTTGGGCCGCGCGGCGAACACCGTGCCCACCGACGCATCCGCCAGTGCCGCTTCGGCATTGGCGGCGGCGGCCAGCAGCACGGGCACGCCGGCGTCGGCGGCCAGCAGCGCCGCCGAGACCTTGGACGCCATCCCGCCGGTACCCAGGTGGCTGCTCTGCCCCGCAATCACGCCATCGAGATCAGTCGGCCCGGAAACCTCTGGGATGAAAAGTGTTTCGTCGGACTTGCGTGGATCCGAGTCGTGGAGGCCGTCGATATCGCTGAGCAGCACCAGCGCGTCGGCACCGACCAGGTGCGCCACCAGGGCCGAGAGCCGGTCGTTGTCGCCGAACCGGATCTCGTTGGTGGCCACGGTGTCGTTCTCGTTGACGATCGCGACCGCGTGCAGAGCACGCAACCGGTCCAGCGTGCGCTGGGCGTTGGTGTGCTGCACCCGCATCGAAATGTCATGTGCGGTCAGCAAGACCTGACCGACGCTGCGCTGGTAGCGGCTGAATGCGCTACTCCACGCGTTGACCAGTGCCACCTGTCCGACACTTGCCGCGGCCTGCTTGGTGGCCAGGTCGGTGGGACGTTTGGTCAGCCCGAGTGGCTCGATGCCGGCGGCAATGGCCCCTGAGGACACGATGATGACGTCGGAGCCCGCTTTCATGCGTGCCTCGATGGCGTCGACCAGCCCGGCGAGCCGGCCGGCGTCGAACATGCCGGTCCGAGTCGTCAGCGCGGTGGTGCCGACCTTGACGACGACGCTGCGTGCCGTCCGAACAGCCTCCCGCGCAGCACTATTCATCAGAATCGCCAGCGGTGCGGCGTTGCCGTCGGGCGGCCTTACGCTCGTCGGCGCCGACCCGGTCGGTATTTTCCAGACGGGTGTCCGTGCCGCGTCGTGACATCACGGTGTCGATACCGGAGGGTGTCTGGGGCTCCCAGTCGAACGTGACGTCGCCGATGGTGACCGCGCAGCCCGGGCGTGCGCCCAGCCGGACCAGTTCTTCTTCGACACCCAGCCGGGCCAGCCGGTCGCCGAGATAGCCGACCGCTTCGTCGTTCTCGAAGCTGGTCTGGGCGACCCAGCGTTCAGGCCGCCGGCCGCGGACCACGAAACCGCCGTGCCCGTCCGATTCCACCGTGAACCCGGACTCGTCGACGGGCACCGGGCGGATCACCGGCCGTCGCGGTACCAGCACCGGTTGCGCGGCCTGGTATTCGGCGACCATGTCGGCGAGCCCGAATATCAACGGCTGCAGTCCTTCTCGGGCAACCGTCGAAACTACGAACACCGGCCAGCCGCGCTCGGCGATCTCGTCGTGGACGAACTCGGCCATCTCACGGGCTTCCGGCACATCGATCTTGTTGAGCACCACCGCGCGCGGGCGCTCGACGAGGTCGACCAGGATCGAATCTCCCTGCAGCGTCGGCGTGTAGGCGGCCAGTTCGGCCTCCAGCGCGTCGATGTCGGAGATCGGGTCGCGGCCCGGTTCCGCAGTGGCGCAGTCGACGACGTGCACCAGCACCGCACACCGCTCGATGTGGCGCAGGAAGTCCAAACCCAGGCCGCGGCCTTGTGACGCGCCCGGGATCAGACCCGGTACGTCGGCGACGGTGAACGTCCGCTCCCCCGCCGACACCACCCCGAGGTTGGGGGCCAGCGTGGTGAACGGGTAGTCGGCGATCTTCGGCTTGGCCGCCGAGATCGCAGACACCAGTGAGGATTTGCCCGCTGACGGGAATCCGATCAAGCCGATATCGGCGACGGTTTTGAGTTCGAGGGTGAGGTCGCGGGCTTCGCCCTTCTCGCCGAGCAGCGCGAACCCGGGCGCCTTGCGGGCCCGCGACGCGAGTGCGGCATTACCCAGCCCACCCCGACCACCGGCGGCGGCTTCGAATCGGGTGCCTGCGCCGACCAGGTCGGCGAGCATACGGCCGTCCTCGTCGAGCACCACCGTGCCGTCGGGAACCTTGATTTCCAGATCGGGACCCGCGGCACCGGCGCGGTTACCGCCCATGCCCTGCTTGCCCGATGCGGCGTCGACATGCGGATGGAAGTGAAAGTCGAGCAGGGTGTGCACCTGCGGGTCGACGACCAGCACGATGCTGCCGCCGCGGCCGCCGTTACCGCCGTCGGGTCCACCGAGGGGCTTGAATTTCTCGCGATGGACCGAGGCGCAACCATTTCCGCCGGAGCCTGCCCGCGTATGGATGACGACTCGGTCGACAAACCGGGGAGGCATCGGAATTCCTCTTACTCGTCGAGGGTGAAGCTAGTGCGCCTCACGCTCGCGGCGCTCAGTCGGTCGACGACGCGGCCGAGACGATGTTGATCGTCTTGCGTCCGCGCTTGACACCGAATTCGACGGCGCCGGCTGCCTTGGCGAACAACGTGTCGTCGCCGCCGCGGCCCACGTTGACGCCCGGGTGGAAGTGCGTGCCGCGCTGCCGGACCAAGATCTCGCCGGCCTTGACGATCTGGCCGCCGAACCGCTTGACGCCCAGTCGCTGAGAGTTTGAGTCGCGGCCGTTACGTGAGCTGGAAGCGCCCTTCTTGTGTGCCATGTCTTGTCGCCTCCGCTACTTGATGCCGGTGACCTTCAGGACCGTCAGCTGCTGACGGTGACCCTGACGCTTGTGATAGCCGGTCTTGTTCTTGAACTTGTGGATACGGATCTTGGGGCCTTTGGTGTGCTCGAGCACCTCACCGGTCACCGCGACCTTGGCCAGCGCGGCGGAATCGGAGGTGACGGTGGCGCCGTCCACCACCAGCGCGACCGGCAGCGACACCTTGGCGCCGGGCTCGGAGTCGAGCTTCTCAACCTTGACCACGTCGCCGACGGCAACTTTGTACTGCTTGCCGCCGGTCTTGACGATTGCGTAGGTCGCCATGGTCACGTCTTCCTCATCTTCTGGTTCTGCTGGTTCGTGCGGGCGTCGCGCAGCCAAAAGGTGCGCGGGCTGGTCTGGGAGTGTCGGCCAAAACCGGTCAGCGGGCCTGTCGACAACTGGTCCAGGGTACGTGACCAGCGGCTACAGGGTCAAACCGGCTAGTCATTCGTCGTGGGCCGGCGGACCGGCCGGTCGGGCCGCGGCCCGGCGTCGACGGGGTCGCTCAAAAGGCGCGGTGACGGCGGCGACATGCGGCTCGGGTGTCTCATCAGAGTCCTCGTCGTTCTCGTCGTCGTCTTCGTCGTCCTCGTCATCCTCATCGTCGTCTTCGTCCTCGTCTTCATCGACGTCGTCGAGGTCGTCGAGGTCTTCATCGTCGTCGAGATCGACCTGGTCGGTGTCGTCGTCAGCATCGTCTTCGTCGTCGTCAGCCTCGTCCTCGCTGTCGTCGAAGTCGTCGTCCTCCAGGTCTTCTTCCGCCGCCTCCCGCGTGACCTGCTTCTGCAGCTGCTCGTCGGACTCGGCGTCCTCCCGGCCCTGATCAGCGACCACTTCATCCTCATGATCGGTAGGCGCAGACTCGTCGGTGTCGTCGTCATGGCGACCGTTGGCGGCGGCCATGGCCTTGAACATCGGGTGCTCGGCCGCGTGCGCCGGCACCTTGGCGACCGCCGGTTCTTCGGCCTTGCCCTTCTTGGACCGCCGACCGCGCCGTCCGCCGCCCGACTCCGATTTGCGGCCGATCGTCGGTGCGGAGTCGACGGGATCGGCGTGCAGGGTGATCCCGCGACCGCTGCAGTGCGGACACGTCGTGGAGAACGCCTCGATCAGCCCGGTTCCGAGCCGCTTACGCGTCAGCTGCACCAACCCCAGCGAGGTCACTTCGGACACCTGGTGGCGGGTGCGATCGCGGGCCAACGCCTCGGTCAGCCGGCGCAACACCAGGTCACGGTTGGATTCGAGCACCATGTCGATGAAGTCGATGACGACGATGCCGCCGATGTCGCGCAGCCGCAGCTGTCGCACGATCTCCTCGGCCGCCTCCAGGTTGTTCTTGGTGACGGTTTGCTCAAGGTTGCCACCGGACCCGGTGAACTTGCCGGTGTTGACGTCCACGACGGTCATCGCCTCGGTTCGGTCGATCACCAGCGTGCCGCCGGAGGGCAGCCAGACCTTGCGGTCCATCGCCTTGGTCAGTTGCTCGTCGATGCGGTGCACCGCGAAGATGTCGGGGCCTGCCACTCCCTCGGCGGATTCCGCGGGCTCATACTTGTTGAGCTTCGAAACAAGCTCGGGCGCAACCGAACTCACGTATTCGTTGATGGTGGTCCAGGCGTCCTCGCCAGAGACGATCAGCTGACCGAAGTCTTCGTTGAACAGGTCGCGAATGACCTTGACCAGGACGTCGGGCTCCTCGTAGAGCGCGACCGCGGCGCCGGCCGCCTTCTCCTTGGTCTCCTGCGCGCGCTCGGCGATCTGCGTCCAGCGCTCCTGGAGCCGGTTCACGTCGGCGCGGATGTCGTCCTCTTTGACGCCCTCGGAGGCGGTCCGGATGATCACCCCGGCATCCGACGGCACGACCTCGCGCAAGATCTCCTTGAGCCGCTGGCGTTCGGTGTCGGGAAGTTTGCGGCTGATGCCGGTCGACGAGGCGCCCGGCACGTACACCAGGTAGCGACCCGCCAGGGACACCTGCGTGGTCAGCCGGGCGCCCTTGTGGCCGACGGGGTCCTTGCTGACCTGAACGACGACGTAGTCGCCGGGTTTGAGTGCCTGCTCGATCTTCCGGTTGGACCCGCCCAGGCCGGCGGCCTCCCAGTTCACCTCGCCGGCGTAGAGCACGCCGTTTCGGCCGCGGCCGATGTCGACGAACGCCGCTTCCATCGACGGCAGCACGTTCTGCACGATGCCCAGGTAGATGTTGCCCACCAGCGACGCCGAGGCCGCGCTGGTGACGAAGTGCTCCACGACGATGCCGTCCTCGAGCACGGCGATCTGGGTGTAGCGGCTGCCGGGATGCGGTGGTTCGGTGCGGACCGTGTCACGCACGACCATCACCCGCTCGACTGCCTCGCGGCGGGCCAGGAACTCCGCCTCGCTCAGGACCGGTGGGCGGCGGCGTCCGGCGTCGCGACCATCACGACGACGCTGCCGTTTGGCTTCCAGCCGCGTCGAGCCGTCGATGCCCTGAATCTCGTTGTTGCTCGAGTCGGGCTTGTCCTTGGCCCTCGGCGGCCGCTCGTGCACCACGGTGTTCGGCGGGTCGTCCGGTGACGGGCTGTCGTCGGAGCCGTCGCCGGAGCCGGATCTTGCGGCGACGACGGCGTCGGCGACGCTTGGTGGCGCCGTCGCCGGAGTCGTTGTCGTCGGCGTCGGAGTCGGAGTCGTCCGCATCGTCGTCGGAGTCGTCGTCGTCGTCCGCGTTGTCACCCGATGCGGCGTCCGGTTTGGCGCCGTTCTCGCCGCCGTCGGCTCCGTTCTGCTCGCCACGGCCACGCCCACGCCCGCGACGCCCGCGACGCCGCCGGCGGTTGGCCGGGCGATCGCCCTGCTCGTCGTCGTCGCCGTCGCTCTCGCTGTCGCTGTCGCCCTCGAAGTCGTCCTCGTCGTCGGAATCCGCGGGGTCCTCGGCAGCAGCCGAACCGGGGACTCGCTCAACCGGTTGCGGCGCGACGAACAGCGGCATGTACTCGGGCCGCTCGACGGTCGTGGTTTCCAGCATCGTCCGCGACTCGGGTTCATCCGCGTCGCCGGCGGCGCTCACCTCAATCTCGACGGCCGTCGTCGTGACCGTCGCGGCCGTGTTGGCCAGCAGGTCGCGAACGCGGACCGCGTCGACGCGTTCCACGGTGGAGTGCGCGCTGCGGATCCGGCCGTCGAGCTCAGTCAGTGCGTCGAGTACCTGGCGGCTGGTCGTCCCCAGCGCCCGCGCCAGGGAGTGAACCCTGAGCCGATCTGGCAGCTCCTCGTGCTGCGACGAGTCTCCTGGAACCTCTGAGGATGGGCCACCGTCTATCACGTATTCTCCTCAAGCCCCCGGGCGCGTCCTTTCGACGCGGCCACGCGAGGGCTTCGCTATGGGCCCGGGTCACTTCCTCCCGGGCTTGTGATGGTCTTGCTCCAAGCGGTTCAGGTCGAACGCACTCAGTGCCGGTCTGAATGATGGCTGGACGGTCGGCGCCGCATCGCGGATGGCGGTGGTCGCCCTTGTCGAAGTCTTCATTCGGGCGTCGGAAGCCGGTCCGGCGACGTTCACCCGACTACCAGTATCCCATATCGATGTGCCGGGTCGGACCAAGTGCACCGACCCGTTACTAAGCCTTGCTGAACCAGAGTCCTATCTCGCGCTCTGCCGACTCCGGTGAATCGGAGCCGTGGACCAGGTTGAACTGCGTTTCAAGGCCGAAATCGCCGCGGATGGTGCCGGGCGTGGCCTTCTCCACCGGGTCGGTCCCACCAGCGAGTTGCCGGACTGCCGCAATCGCCCGCGGGCCCTCGACAATTGCCGCGACCAGCGGCGATGACGTGATGAACTCCACCAGAGAATCGAAGAAGGGCTTGCCGTCGTGCTCGGCATAGTGACTACGGGCCAGCTTGTCGCTGACGATCCGCAGTTCCAGCGCCGCGATGGTCAGGCCTTTGCGCTCGATGCGGCTGAGGATCTCGCCCACCAGGCGCCGCTCGACCCCATCGGGCTTGATCAACAGAAGCGTCCGCTCAATCATCAGCGCCGCTCCTCCCCATCGCTTCGCTCTGCATCGTCGTCGGCGCGGTCACGGCGCACAGCGTACCGAACCGATCCGGCGGGCCCAGCGCGGTGGATCAGTCCGGCGGCCCGTCTTGACCTGGGAGCAACCCGAGTCGCTCCCGGCGCAGCACTTCAGAGCGGACATAGAGGATCAGCGCCCACACCGCGGCGAACAGCAGTCCGATGAAACCCACGCCCGGGTACACGGCAAAGCCTGCGATCGGTACCAGCTGCACAGCCAGGTCCGCCCAGATGGCCCACGACCGTCGCTGCAAGCCGGCAAGAAGGATCAACACCGCCGCCAATCCCAGCAGGTACGTCAGAGCGCCGGCACTCAGCCCGCCACCGACCGTGCCGACCACCGGCAGCGCCAGCAGCACCACGATCGCCTCCAGGATCAGCGTGCCGGCCGTGACGCCGCGAAAGCTTTTCCACGGGTCGGGTTTCGAGCCTCCGGGTGGTTGGGCGGGCGTCGTCACGAGGGATCACGACCGAACAACGAGCGCGCGACGCCGGCGGTGACCACCGAACCGGTGATGACGATGCCCGTTCCGGAAAAGGCCTCATGCTCAGCATCGGCGTCGTCGACCAGCGCGGTGGCGGTATCGATGGCGTCGCGCAGGCTTTCGGCGGTGATCACGCGATCGGGTCCGAAGTACTGCTGCGCGACCAACGCCAGCGACTCCACGTCCAACGCTCGCGGTGATCCGTTGTGGGTGACCACGATTCGATCGAATATCGGCTCAAGTGCGGCCAGAATGCCGCCGACGTCCTTATCGCCCATCACGCTGACCACGCCGACCAGGAATCGGAAATCGAATTCTTCAGCCAGCGTCTGGGCCAGCGCCGCAGCGCCTGCCGGATTGTGCGCGGCATCGATGAATACCGTTGGCGTACTACGCATCCGCTCCAACCGGCCGGGACTGCTCGCGGCGGCGAATCCGGCTCGCACGGCATCGATGTCGAGTTGACGCTGCGGACCCGCACCGAAGAACGCCTCGACGGCGGCCAGCGCGATGGCCGCGTTGTGCGCCTGATGTTCGCCGTGCAGCGGGAGAAAAATCTCGGAGTACACCCCGCCGAGTCCCTGCAGTTCCAGCACCTGTCCGCCGATTGCGATTTGGCGGCTCAACACCGCGAACTCCGAATCTTCCCGTGCGACAGCCGCATCAGCATGGATGGTCTGCGCCAGCACGACCTCCATCGCCTCGGGCACCTGACGGCCGATGACCGCCACCGTGTCCGGCGCTCCGTCTTCGGCTTTGTGAATGATGCCGGCTTTCTCACCGGCGATGCCGGCGATGTCGTCGCCGAGGTATTCGACGTGGTCGACGCTGATCGGCGTGATCACCGCGACCGGCGCGTCGATCACATTGGTGGCATCCCAACTTCCGCCCAGACCGACCTCGATGACCCCCACGTCGATCGGGGCGTCGGCGAAGGCCGCGAACGCCATCGCGGTGAGGACCTCGAATTTGCTCATCGCCGGGCCGCCGCTGTCTTGCGATTGCTGGTCGACCATCTGCACGAACGGCTCGAGTTCGGTGTAGGTCGCCACGTACGTCGCTGGGCTGATCGGCTTTCCGTCGATCGCGATACGCTCGACCGCCGACTGCAGGTGCGGGCTGGTGGTGCGTCCGGTGCGCCGCTGCAGAGCGGTCAGCAGCGCATCGACCATCCGCGCCACCGACGTTTTGCCGTTGGTTCCGGCGATGTGGATCGACGGGTAGCTGCGTTGCGGCGAGCCGAGCAGATCCATCAGCGCCGCGATGCGGGCCAAGCTGGGCTCGATCTTGGTTTCCGGCCAGCGCTGGTCGAGTAAATGCTCGACCTGTAGCAGTGCCGCGATCTCATCCGGGGTAGGAACCACCTCGGTTAGTTCTGCGTCGTCGGGATCCAATATCACTGCAGCCCGGCCAGCCTGGCCGTGATCCGGTCAACTTCCTCGCGCGCCACGCGTTGACGCTCGCGTTGCTTGTCGACAACAGCTTCCGGGGCCTTGGCCATGAAGTCCGCGTTACCCAGTTTTGCTGTGGTCGAGGCCAATTCCTTTTGCGCGGCGGCCAGATCCTTCTCCAGGCGGCGACGCTCGGCGGCCACGTCGATGGTGCCCGAGGTGTCGAGTTCGACAACGACGGTGCCACCCTTGAGCCCGACCTCCAGCGACGCCGAAGGGCTGAAATCCGGGCCCGGCTCGGTCAGCCACGCCAACGAGGAGACGGCGCCGATCTGAGAGCTCAGGTCAGCGGTGTCGATGCCCGACAACCGCGCCGACACCTTCTGCCGATCGGCCAGACCCTGATCGCTACGGAACCGCCGAATCTCGGTCACCAGCTTTTGCATATCGGTGATTCGTTGCGCGGCAACGCTGTTGAGTGCGATGCCGGATGTTTGCGGCCATTCGGCGATCACGACGGACTCCCCGCCGGTCAAGTTCTTCCACAGCGTCTCGGTGACGAACGGGATCACCGGGTGCAGCAACCGCATCAGCGTGTCCAGCGCGGCAGCCAGCACGGCAGTGGTGTGCGAGAGCCCGTCGGCAACCTGCGTCTTGGCCAGCTCGAGGTACCAGTCGCAGAATTCATCCCAGGTGAAGTGATACAGCGATTCGCATGCCCGGCTGAACTCGTAGCCGTCGAACGCCGAATCCACTTCGGCGCGAACCTCTTCGAGTCGGCCCAAGATCCACCGGTCGGCGTCGGTGAGCTCGTCGAGACCCGGCAGCGGCGCCGGCGCGGCGCCGTTCATCAACGCGAAGCGGGTGGCGTTGAACAGCTTGGTGACGAAGTTGCGTGACGCCCGGACGTCGTCCTCGCCGACGCTCAGATCGCCGCCGGGGCTGGCTCCTCGAGCCAGTGTGAATCGCAAAGCGTCCGCGCCGTAGACCTCCAGCCAGTCCAGCGGATCGATGACATTGCCCTTGGACTTGCTCATCTTTCGGCCGGACTCGTCACGGATCAACCCGTGCAGAAAGACATCGGTGAACGGCACCTGCGGGCCTCGGGCACCATCCAGGGTGATGGCGTCGTCACCGCCGACGAAGGTCCCGAACATCATCATCCGGGCCACCCAGAAGAACAGAATGTCGTAACCGGTCACCAGAACGCTTGTCGGATAGAACTTTTCCAACTCCGGCGTCTTGTCGGGCCAGCCCAGGGTGGAGAACGGCCACAGTGCAGAGGAGAACCAGGTGTCCAGGACGTCGGGATCCTGCTCCCAACCGTCGGGCGGTGTCTCGTCCGGACCCACGCAGACCTGCTGACCGTCCGGCCCGTACCAGATCGGGATTCGGTGGCCCCACCACAGCTGACGTGAGATGCACCAGTCGTGCATGTCGTCGACCCAGGCGAACCAGCGTGGCTCCAGCCTGGCGGGGTGAATCACGGTGTCGCCGTTGCGCACCGCGTCGCCCGAGGCCTTGGCCAGCGATTCGACTCGCACCCACCACTGCAGCGACAGCCGTGGTT
The DNA here is from genome assembly GCA_963815995.1 of uncultured Actinomycetota bacterium. GTDB lineage: Bacteria > Actinomycetota > Actinomycetes > Mycobacteriales > Mycobacteriaceae > Mycobacterium. Next base: position 797,405 of record CAWFIR010000010.1, on the reverse strand, counting down.
CGATCGGCTCACCGCTGCGCTCCGAGTGCCCGACGCTGTGCAGGTAGGGCCGCTTCTCGGCGACGATCCTGCCCTGCGCCGCCAAGGCTTCGCGCACCGCGACACGGGCGTCGAATCGGTCCATGCCGTCGAATTGTGTTCCGGTGTCGGTGATCCGACCTTTGGTGTCCATGATCGACGGCATGGGGAGCTGATGACGCAGCCCGATCTCGAAGTCGTTCGGGTCATGTGCCGGAGTGACTTTGACTGCGCCGGTACCGAATTCAGGGTCGACGTGATCGTCGGCGACGATGATGATCTGGCGGTCCAGAAACGGGTGCGCGCAGCGTCGAGCCGACCAGCCCTCGGTATCGGTCGTCGTCGGGATGCACCGCGATCGCCGTGTCGCCCAGCATCGTCTCCACCCGGGTGGTGGCCACCACGATGTGCGGCTCGGAATCGTCGAGCGAACCGTAACGAAACGACACCAGTTCGCCTTCGACGTCCTCGTAGCGGACCTCGAGATCCGATATCGCCGTTTCGAGCACCGGCGACCAATTGACCAGCCGTTCGGCCTGATAGATCAAGCCGGCGTCATAGAGCCGCTTGAAGATCGTGCGCACCGCCCGCGAGAGCCCGTCGTCCATGGTGAAGCGTTCGCGGTTCCAGTCCACACCGTCGCCGAGGCGGCGCATCTGACCGCCGATGGCGCCGCCCGATTCGCGCTTCCAGTCCCAGACCTTGTCGACGAACAGCGTGCGGCCGAAGTCTTCTTTGGTCTTGCCGTCGATGGCGAGCTGCTTCTCAACGACGCTCTGGGTGGCGATGCCCGCGTGGTCCATCCCCGGCTGCCACAGCACCTCGTAACCCTGCATGCGCTTGCGACGGGTCAGGGCATCCATCATGGTGTGCTCGAGCGCGTGACCCATATGCAGACTGCCGGTCACGTTGGGCGGTGGCAGCACGATCGAATAACCGGGTTTGGCGCTGGCCGGATCGGCGGTGAAATAACCGGCATCCACCCAGCGCTGATATGTCGCGCTTTCGGCCGCGCCCGGGTCCCACGCTTTGGGCAGGTCTTCAGCGCGCGTGTCAGCGGCGCGCTCTGGGCTTGCGGTCACCCGTCAAGTCTAGAAACCGCCGCCGCCCGTTACGAACACCGCCCACGTCGGGCGGCGTTGGCTACTTCTTACCGCCCAGCAATCCGCCGAGAATGTCGCCCGCCTTGGAGCCGAGCGCGGTACCCAACACGGTGCCCAGCGACTTGTTGCCGCCGGCCATTCCGCCAAGGATGCTGCCCAGCACGTCGTTGAGCGCGCCTCCGGAGGACGCCTCTTCCTTGGCCGGTTCGCTCTTTTGGCCGAGCTGCTTTCCGACATAAGCCAGAACGATCGGAGCCAGGATCGGCAGCAGCTGCTTGAGCAGAGCGCTGTTGCCGCCGCCACCGCCGGCCAGCGCACTGGCGACCTGGTCGGCGTCGTTGCCGCCGAAGATTCTCGCGATCGCCTGCTGACCTTCGTTCTGGTCGACCTGGTCGACATTGACGCCGCCGTCGAGCAAGCCGGCCTGGCTGTCGGCCGCGGACTCGATCTTGCTGGCGTGCTCGGGGTCCTGTGCGTTTTCGTGCAGTCCGCCGACCAGCACCGGTACCAGCAACTGGACCGCTTTGTTCACCTCGGCCTCATCGACGCCGATCTTGGTTGCAATGTCACTCGTGGGAATCTGAGACAGAAGATCTTCAAGGCCAGCCATGGACCCGTCCACCTAACGTTGCTGGGATGCTTTGGTTCACCGTTGACACTAGCTCAGCTGATCTTGTCCGACAGCGGTTCTTTCCAGAGCAGATTGAGTGCCGGCGTCGCCGTCAGCGGTGCATCAACCGCGCAGTCTCCAGCGAGACATCCGCGGCCGGGAATCGCGCCAGTAGCGCGTCGCCCATCGCGGCCGCCGGGGTCAGCACGCCGCGCAGCTCGGAGAGCGCATCGCGATCCATCGCCAGCGCCAGACCGCTCTCGCCCAGCAGCACCGAGGTGGCCTTGTATCCCGGGTCGCCGCGTTGGGCAATGGTGGCCACATAGCGGGCGCCGGATGTTGTCGTCGTGTAGGTCTCTGCCTTGTAGAAGCCGCGCTCGCGGACGGCTTCACTGGGACCGGTGCCGGGTTTGGGCAGCACACGTTCAACCAGCCGGCGTGGCAGCAGCCGGAAGTAGCGGCTGCCCAGTGCCGTCACCGCGTTGCCGACCCCGTTCATGACGGCGGAGGTCACCGGCGCCAGGGCTGATGACCCCACGCTCATGTGTTCGCTGTAGCGAAACCGCTTGCCGTATGCCCAGTCTTGTAATGCATTGCTGCGCCGGACAATTCGCGTGTTTGCCGGTGCCATCATGAATCCGGCGGTCCACAGACCGGTCAGCTCCGGTGCGATCTGGCTGCCGCGGCGCCGCCGCAGGTCTGGCTGCGGACCCAGTTCGGGTTCTGCGCCGCGGTCGGGACTCAGCGTGTAGGGATCGGCGAACTGCCGACGCACGTCGGCATCCCTCGACACCGCCTCGAACACTTCCACGCCTGAGGCGATCGTGCCGCCGGAGAGCCCGCCGGAGAACGAGCGAACGACGAAGTCGGTGTTCGCTAGCTCACCGCTACCATCTTCGCGGGCCCGGCGATACAGCGCGTACACGGTGAGATCCGAAGGGATGGAGTCGAATCCACATGCATGCACGATGCGCGCACCGGTGTCCTGAGCCTGCTTGTGATAAAGGTCGATGCTGTCGCGGACGAATGGCGGCTCGCCGGTCAGGTCGGCGTAATCGGTGCCCGCGGCCGCGCACGCGGCGACCAACGGCAGACCGTAGCGGGTGTACGGGCCGACGGTGGTAACGACAACCTGCGTCCGGGCGGCCATCGCGTCCAGCGTTGACGGCGACGACGCATCCGCGGTCAATACCTGCCAGGACTGCGCCGCCTCGCCGAGCGTTTCGCGGATCGCCAGCAGGCGATCGGCCGATCGGCCGGCCAGCGCGATCCGCGCGTTCCCGCCCGCCCGGGCCAGGTATTCAGCGGTCAACTTGCCGACGAAGCCGGTTGCCCCGTACAAGACGATGTCGAATTCGCGCGTTGCAGTCACGGGCGCGACGCTACTCCGAGTAGCTCCGGCAATTCGGCGCTCTCCCCCAGCACGTGCTCGGCCAGGAAAGCGAACACCACCTGGTACCAGATCTTGGCGTGTTGCGGCGCAACAACCCAGTGGTCCTCGGACGGGAAATACAGGAATCGGTGCGGACTGCTGCCGTCTTGGCCGGCCGGCAGAGCCGAGGAGGCCAACAGCTCGTACCACAGCCGCAGGGCCTCGCCGATCGGCACGCGATAGTCCTTGTCACCGTGAATGACCAGCATCGGCGTGCTGATCCGGTGGACGAAATGGTGCGGTGAATTCGCAGCGGTCATCTCCGGCGTCATCTCACGGCGCCAGTAGTAAGCGTGATCGGTTGTCGGACTGAATTGGTCCAGCGCCCATAGGCTGGCGTGGGTCACGATCGCGGCGAAACGGTTTGTGTGACCGGCGATCCAGTTGGCCATGTAGCCGCCGAACGAGCCGCCCATTGCCGCGATCCGAGTCGCATCGATGCGCGGATGAGCACACGCCCCATCGGTGGCGGCCATCAGATCGTCGAACGGTGGCCCACCCCATGCTCCCCAGCCCCGCTGGATGAAGTCTTGGCCGTAGCCGGTCGACAGCGCGGGGTCAGGCAGCAGCACCGCGTAGCCCTTGGCGGCCATCAGCCACGGATTCCATCGCCAGGCCCAGCTGTTCCAACTCCCCAGCGGTCCGCCGTGGATCCACAACAGCAGCGGAGCAGGCGTCCGGTCTTCGGGCAGCACTAACCAGGACCGCACCGTTGTCCCATCGGCGCCCGTTGCGGTGATCTCGGTCAATGTCCCTGGCAGCCTTGGCAAGTCGACGCACGGCAGCACGGTGACAACGCCGCCGGGATCGATCCGCACCGGATGTGGCGGTGCCGCATACGAACTCCGCAACGCGTACAGCACTCCACCGGGTGCGGCGACGACGTCGCTGTAGCCAAAATCGTCGTCGGTGAGCTGGGTGACCCTCGACGTCGCCACCTCAACGGCGAAGATCGGGGCGCGTCCGTTCTGGTCAGCGGTGACGATCAATGACGCGCCATCGCTCGACCAGGTCAGCGAGGACGGCCGACGGTCCCATGCTTCGGCCACCGGTCGCGGTTGGTCACCGAATCGCAAGTATTGCAGCGTCTTTCGCGGAGCGCAGTGCGGCGTGGCGATGGTTTCCCGGCAGAACGCGACCGCTGACCCGTCTGGAGAGATTGCGGGGTGTTGCAGTTCGGCGTCCGGATCGTCAGCGATCACGCGGCGTTCCCCGGAGGCCAGGTCGACTCGCAGCAGCACCGAGCGCTCGGTGGCTTCGGGTCCTGTCACCCGCCACGTCGTCACCAGGAAACGGCCGTCAGCGCTGATGTCGAATGTGGCGTCATCGAATCCGGCTTCGCGCAGCGCCTCGCCGGGCTGTGGCGTGAGATCGCGCAGATCCGTCGCGTCGAACAGATGCGGTTCATCCGGGCCAATGTCCTTGTCCCAGAAGCGAACCGGATACCCGGAGTGCAGGATCGCGCTGACGTTGTCGGCCTTACGCAAATCGCGTAGGCGCCGGTCATCTTCGGCGTCGCGGGCCGAAGCCATCAGCGGCGCGCCGATCACGGTGGCCTCGGCGCCACGGGCGGTACGGACCAGACTTACGCCACCGGGCATGCTCAGCACTTCGACAGCCTCGCCACCGCCTGCGGGTAGCCGCCACAGCGAGGCCGGCGGTTTGTCGGCGCCGTCGGCGTTCTCGGCAGTGGGTCGCGACGACACGAACAGCAGGTCGCCGCCGACGGTGAAGGCCGGTGCGGACTCGCCGGTCGAGCCGCGGGTAAGCCGGCGTGCCGGCTTTGCGCCGGTCGGGTCGACTTCCCAAATGGCGCTGACGTAGTCGGTGCGCTTGTCATTGAGTTCGGCCACGGTGGTCACCACCCGCGAGCCGTCCGCCGACACAGCCAGGCCGGAAACGCGTGGCAGTGCCACATAGTCGTCGAGGTTGTCGAATGCCGTTGCGGTCATGAGTTTCTCCTATGTCAAGCCGCTGCTGGTTGGGAAGGCTGCATTCGGTTTTGGTGGTCGGTTTGTAGGTGGTGGAAGACGATGCGGGCGAGGCGGCGTTTGAGGCAGCGCAGGGCTTCGGTGCTGGAATCGCCGGCCGCGAGTCTCTTGCGGTAGTAGGCCTGGCCGAGCCCGTCAAGGCGAATCTGGGTCACCGCGATGCGGTGTAGGGCGGCGTTGAGCTGGCGGTTGCCCGACCGGGTCATCCGCATGCGACCGGCGGTGTTTCCCGACCACACCGGGATCGGCGCGACTCCACTGTGGCGGGCGAAGGCCGCCTCGCTTTTGAAGCGGGTCACCCCGGCGGCTTCGGCGATGAGTTTTGCTGCGGTCAACTCAGCGCAACCGGGCACCGTCAGCAGGGCCGGCGCGATCGCGCGGGCTCGCTCGCCAATCCGTTTGGCCAACGTGTTGATGGCGTCGGTGAGGCGGACGACGTCGGCCAGCTCGTCGCGAGCCAGCTCGGCGACCAAACCAGGTTGAGTAGCCAGCCACTGACCCAACAGATTGCGATGCTTGGCAAGATCCAGCGACGCCGGTTTCGGTGCGCGCGTCGGATCGAGTTCATGGACCCGCCACAACAACCGGTTAATCGTTGAAGTGCGCTGGGCGACAAGGTCTTCACGACGATCCACCAACAACTTGAGTTCCCGCGACACATCATCGTGGGATGCCATCGGCAGATCCGGTTCGCGCAACACCGCTCGCGCCACCGACAACGCATCAATCGGATCAGACTTACCGCGAGTACGTGCCGAAGCTCGGGTCTGGGCCATCAACTTCGGTGGGACCCGCACCACCCGTTGACCGGCCGTCAGCAAATCGCGCTCGAGCCGCGCCGACAAATGCCGGCAATCCTCGATGCCCCATACCAACCCAGCACCGAACTCGTTGCGCGCCCACACCAGCGCCTTATGATGCCCGGCCGTGGTCGCTGCGACCACTTTCTCCCCGAGCTTTCGGCCACCCTCATCGACGGCGACGAACGTGTGGGTGCGCTTGTGTACATCGGCTCCAACAACAACCATGGTGGTTGCCTCCTTCACTGTGAGGTGACGGTTGGGCCGGTCGGCGGACACATCTCAGTGGGGGCGATGCCACGCTCCTATCAAGTCACGCCGGCCGGTCCTTCACACCTGGTGCCGACAAAACTCATGGACGCCAACCCAAAGGCGGCAGCGAAGCTACGAGCCAGACACCAGGTGATCAGGATCCAACCACCGCAGCACGCGGCAACCTCACCCTGACACTGAGTCGTTGGTAACACAGCGCGACTCGCGCCGCGGCGTGCGCGCCGGACAGCCAAAGGGTTTGATTTTCAAACCCTGAAGTGACATGCTGGTCCGCATGCCGGCGATCACGCTGGCCGACCTGCCGGGCCGGCCTTGTCCCATCGCCGCCGCTCTGGATGTGGTCGGCGAACGTTGGGCACTACTGATCATCCGCGAGTTGGCGCTGGGCAACAGCCGCTTTCAGGACATCGTTCGCGGCACCGGCGCACCGCGGGACCGGGTGGCGGCCCGGATCAAAGCTCTGGACGAGGCCGGGGTGATCCGGCGCGTCCCCTATCAAACGTCGCCACCGCGATTCGACTACCAGCTCACCGATTCCGGCCGTGCACTGCTTCCGGTGTTGGATGCGCTGCTGGCCTGGGGACTCGACCATGCGGTCCCACCGAACGACCCGGACCGCCACCGTCACCGCTGGGCAAAGGACAAACAGCAAGCAGAGAGGACACGATGACGACGGTAAGCAAAGACGCGGCAGCACCCCGGAAAGAGGACTGGGGCCGGCAACAGTCCCGGATGGTCACCTGGCACGACCCGGCCCCGACCGTTGGGCGCGGCCCGTCCATGCCCGGGATCGACTACCTCAGGGCGATGATCGCCGGCGAGCTCCCGCCACCGCCGATGGCCATGCTGATGCGGTTCGAACTCGTTGACGTCGAGCCCGGCAAGGTCGTGTTCACCTGCGAACCCGACGCGTCGATGTACAACCCCAACGGCGCGATACACGGCGGCCTGGTGTGCACAGTCCTCGACTCGGTAGCCGGACTGGCGCTGCACAGTTCACTGCCTGCCGGCAAGGGCTACACGTCTATCGAGATCAAGGTGAACTATGTCGAGCGACTGCTAGCCGCGAAATAGAAGTCTAGCTGCGGAAACACGCAGCCCCGTCGAGGTAAACGATCATGACTGGATACATTCGCCGCCGCATCGGGCGTGCTTCGATGCTCGCAGCGTTGACGTTGACAGTGGGCTCCTCCGTTTACGGATTCTTACGGTTAGCCCGACGAGCGTGATGCCCGGCTCAGCACGGCCGACGTAGGTTGACCTCGCCCAGGGTGGTGCAGCTGGACTTACCACCGCGAGGAGTAGGCCTCACAAAATCGCGGGTGAGTCAGCCCCCACTGCCGGGTGCGCCGGCCGGGTACCTGCATATTGATGCCGGGAGTCCCGTTGCATGGCGTCCAGGTTCGCCATGCGATCAGCGTGCAGTGCCATACGCGCCGTGGATCAGCCATGCGCGCCGTCGACACCGCCGGTGCCGGTGGGTGTGCCGGGCCCGCCGTCACCGCCGATGCCGCCGACACCGCCTTGGCCGCCGTCGCCGTTGGAAGCACGTACTCCGAACAAGCCCCTGCCTCCGATGCCACCGGTGCCGCCGCTGCCGCCGGTGCCGCCGACCCCGCCCGGACCCCCTCGCGTGGGGGAATCGGAAGGGTTGCCAGCTGTTCGCGCCGACCCCGCCGGCACCGCCGGGCCCGGCCGCACCCGATTGCACACCGGTTGCGACGTCAGGGCTGTCGCCGCCGCTGCCGCCGTTGCCGCCGTTGCCGCCGCGTCTCCGCGTCCGGCGGTGCTCGCAGCACCGCCGGCGATCACAACACCGGCACGTTCGCCACATCCACGGCGGGCCCACGAGCGTGGTGGTCGACCTACCTCAGCAATGCTGAGCCGGGCATCACGCTACTACGCGGGGGGGCCACCCGGGCCGCCGGTGCCGCCGGGGCCGCCGGCCCCGCCGTCGCCGCCGAGGTTGCGGATGCCGTAGGCGTTGGTGGTGCCGGGGCCGCCGACACCGCCGACAGTTCCGTCGCCGCCGCCGCCGGTGCCGCTGTAGCCGCCGGGGCCGCCGACACCGCCGGTGCCGCCGGTGCCGCCGAGACCGCCAGACCCGTCGTTACCGCCGTCATAGGCGCGACCGCCGATGCCGCCGTAGCCGCCGGTGCCGCCGGTGCCGCCTTCCCCGCCGGCCCCGCCGTTACCTGACCCCAGGGCGATGCCGCCGTTGCCGCCGGGCCCGCCGCTGCCGCCGGGGCCGGCGGCCCCGCCGGTGCCGCCGTCCTCGCCGTTAAGGGTGTAGCCGCCATCACCGCCGAAGCCGCCGGTGCCGCCGGTGCCGCCTTCCCCGCCGGCCCCGCCGTTACCTGACCCCAGGGCGATGCCGCCGTTGCCGCCGGGCCCGCCGCTGGCGCCGGGGCCGCCGGTGCCGCCGGGCCCGCCGCCAGAGGGAAACAGACCCAAAAAACCGTCGCCGCCGGGGCTCCCAGTGCCGCCACGGCTGCCCATGCCACCGCCACCGCCTTCACCGCCGGTACCGCCGTTACCCGATATCACACCGCCGTTCCCGCCGTCGCCGCCGGGGCCGCCGTTGCCCGCGCCGTAGAAGTTGGGGCCGCCGTACCCGCCGTTGCCGCCGTTGCCGATCGAGCCGCCGTTCCCGCCGTTGCCGCCAGCAGCGTTGCTCACCCACGCGCCGGGGCCGCCGTCGCCGCCATTGCCGACCGGACCGGTGGGCAGGCTGCCGTTGGCGCCGTGGCTGCCGACGGCGCCGGTGGTGTCGATGGGGTCGTTGCCGGGCTGGCCGCCGGCACCGCCCTGGCCGGGGGTGCCGGGGTTTCCGCCGTTGCCGCCGTTACCACCGTTGGGGTGCGCTGCGGTGCCCCACGCGCCGTCGCCGCCGTTACCGGGGGTTCCGCCGTTGCTGCCGGCGCCGCCGTTGCCGCCGTTGCCGTCTGCGCCCACGATGCCCTGGATGTTCGCGTTGCCGCCGATGCCGCCGTCGCCGCCGACCCCGCCGTCGGCGCCGTTGCCGCCGTCGCCGCCGAGACCGCCGGTGCCATTGTTGAGCCCGACCAGGCCTTGGATGCCGTTGCCGCCGTTACCGGCGGTTCCGGCGTTGCCGCCAGCGCCGCCGACCCCGCCGTTGCCGGGGGTGCCGTCCTTGCCGGTGACCGCGAAGCCGCCGGCGCCGCCTTGGCCGCCGTCCCCACCGTTGGCGCCAGCGCCGGCGTGGCCGCCGTCCTCGCCGTCAAGTTTGGTGACCCCGGCCACGCCGGTCGCGCCGTTGGCGCCGTTACCGCCATTGCCGCCGACCCCGCCGGCCCCGCCGTTGCCGCCGTGGCCGGGGATCGCCCCGGCCACCGTCGCATTGCCGCCGTCACCGCCGGCCCCACCGACGCCACCGGCGGTGCCGGCGGTGCCATTGCCGTCGGCGCCGGTCACCCCGTTAACGCCGGGCACACCGGACCCGCCGTTACCGCCGTTACCGGCGATGTCACCGGCGACCTCCGCATTCCCGCCGTTACCGCCGGGCCCACCGGTGCCATCCACGCCGTCGGCACCATCGGCGCCGGGGGTGCCGGTACCGGGGCTCGCGGCGACCGTCGCCGCCGCGCCGGGCGCGCCCGCCGCGGCCACCGTGGCCGCGCCGCCGGCACCGCCATCGCCGCTGCCCGGGATGCCAGGGTCACCGGGCGTGCCGCCGGTGCCACCACCGCCGGCGGTCGCATCGCCGACCGCCGCGGCCCCACCGGTGCCGCCTACCCCACCCTCACCGCCGTTGCCGGAGTTGCCGCCGTTGCCGTCGGCACCGTTGGTGGCCAGACCGCCGTTGCCGCCGTTACCGCCGATCCCGCCGTTGCCACCGGTCCCGCCGTGACCGCCGGTGGCCCCGGCGGTGGTCGCGGCCAACCCGGTGCCGCCTTCCCCGCCCTGACCACCATCACCGCCATAACCGCCGGCCCCGCCGTCACCGGAGAGCAAGCCACCGGTGCCGCCGTCACCGCCGGCCCCGCCGGCCAGCCCGGTAGCACCTTCCCCGCCGATCCCGCCCGGACTGGCGGCCGTGGCGTCTAACCCGGTGGCACCCTCGAGGCCATCACCGCCATTACCGCCGGCCCCACCATCGCCGATCAGCGCGACATTCCCACCATCCCCGCCGGCCCCACCATCTAGGCCGTTACCGCCGACACCGCCATCACCGAGCACCGCAGCCCCACCGACACCGCCCACCCCGGCGGCATCGGTGGCGCCGTCACCGCCATCACCGAACCAGATTCCGCCCGCACCACCGGTCGCCTCAGCCAACGAGCCGTCGCCAATCCCATTGGCGCCGTTGCCAATCAAGATGCCGGTACCACCCAGGTCCTGCCACAACGTATTGAGCTGGGTGTCGACGCCGGCTCCCATCGAACTGGTGATCCAGTCCTGCTCAAGGGTGTGCAGCAACGAATCCAACGAACCAGCAGCAGACACCGCATCAGCCGACAGCCCCAGCGCAGCCAACGGCTCAGCCGAACCCACGCCCGCAGCGCCCAGATCCAGACCGGCCGAAGGATCGAGACCCGTGACCAAACCGGCCAGGGAGTTGATGATCGGGTCCACGATCACGTCGAACTCATCAGCATGGGCCCCCGGGGCGTTGGCCAGCGGGCTCATCCCGAACGCCAAAACCGCCCCAGCAGCCGCGATCAGACCGACCACCCGACCACGCCAGCGGCCCTTCGCGGTGCGCGACCAACGATCCCGCTTGCTCGAGCGCCGAGCCATGGTGCCCCCTGAGACAAGTCTGAGAGATACCTGGGTTTTTATTATGCACGCGCAAGAGATCGTTGTCTGATTTTTCAGACTCAACGTCCATGGTTCGGACATAGGTGCGATTGATGACACCGACCGGGCCGGCCGGCGCGGGGGATGCCTAATGCAGGTGGCCGCCGGGGGTGAGCGATTCCTGCTCACACATATTGAGGCCTCCAGGGGTGGGCTGCCGCTTGCCTTTCGGTAGGCATTTCTCGGTAGGCATACACGTGTTGTTGCCGCGTACTCGCCAAATAGGTCGAGCGGCTCCTAGCGGCAAAATAGGATCCCAGCTGCGAAAACAGACCGCAATTCCGGACAGCGACTTATCAGCCTCCGGTCATTATCCAGCGGCGAATCTGCTCGGCAAATGCCATGCCGGAGAGGCTATCGCCCAGGGGCGGGGCGCGTGTCACTGTTTCGGCGTGGATGGTGGGTGTATACCCGGCCGGACGGTGGTGAAGTCGGGTGCGCGGGTCGGGTTCACCGAGGGCGTGGTCACCGATGCGTCGGGCACGGTCGTGGCGACCGCGACCAGCACCCTGCTGATATTCGACCTCTGATCCCCGAGACGCCGAAAGCGGTGGCGGGCCTGAGCCCGACCACCGCTTTCAGTGGGTAATGCTTGGTCAGCCGCGACGGCCGCAGACCGGCCACGCGCCGATGCCCTGCGAGTGCAGCACATTCTCGGCCACCCGGATCTGCTCTTCACGGCTGGCGCCGTTCGGGGAGCCCGCGCCACCGTTGGCATGCCAGGTGCTGGGGGTGAACTGCAGACCGCCGGCGTAGCCGTTACCGGTGCTGATACCCCAGTTGCCACCTGACTCGCAAGCAGCGATCGCGTCCCAGTTGACGCTGTAGGCCCTCTTCACGGGCGCCGGGGCCTGCTCCGGGGCCGGTGCGTCGTTGGCGGGCGCAGGCGCCTCAGGCGCAGGCGCAGCTTCCGGCGCGGGAGGCGCAGGCGGAGCGTCCGGAGCCGGGGCCGGGGGCGCATCCGGGGCCGGCGGAAGGTCGGCCGGGGCCGGCGGTGCGTCGGCAACCGGCGCGACGTTGGGAGCATCCGGCGCAGGAGGCGCGTCCGGGGCCGGAGCCGAGGGCGCGTCGTCTGCGGGCGGTGCATCCGGTGTCGACACGAAGCCGGCCGGCGCGAACGGCGTGGACTGCACGTTCGGGGTCACCCGCTCGTACTCGGCGGAGGCGATCGCGTTGGTCAGCGTCAGCGGGGCCGAAGCAAGCACCGCGGTGAGCGCGGCCATGCGAAGCGTCTGGCGGACGTTCTTCAAGATCGTTCCTTTCGCGGTGCGCGCGCCGAAGTAAGCCCAGCGATTTGGGCAGGTGCCGGTTTTTAGGCGGTTGATACTTCGAATCGCGCCGTCTCGTTCAGGCACGACAGCTGGGGACGTAAGCGGCCAACCGGGCTGATGCCCGCCGGCTGCACGGGGGCGTCGTCGCCTTCCGTAGCCCCCGCTCACACGCGGGTCCGTGGATTCGATTTTTCTTGCCTTTTCAGGCCGAAATGGACCGTACGAGAACAATGTGCATTCGTCATCTCGTGACACGCCGATGTCACTGCCCGATAACGGCTGGATTACGGTCGCCCAGTTAATGGCCCGCCCAGGTCAAACATATCTTTGTCGCTGGCGTCAGTGCTTTGGCGTTCTAACCCGATAGTGAGCCAACTCACGCAATTTTTGTGAGCTGCGCCACGCACCTGGCCGCCATCAGACACAACGAATGGGACCGCTCGCTCGGCCCTCCTCATCGGGGCCAAGAGTAATCAAGATCACAAGTTAGCCAGGCGTGTCGCAAGTGATTTCGGCCCTCAGAGTGGCGCAACCAGTCCGCTATTCCCTAAATCTACTGTTGCCCAATTGTTTTCAGCAGAATCGGCAGACGGGGCGCTACGTTCAGGCCGCAGCACCGCAGCATGCGGGTCCGAGTACATGACGCTTCAATATTGCTGTTTACCAACGTATTTAGACGCTACGAGTCTCCGACGCGCTCGACCAGTCGATCTGCCGAGCGCCAACGGCCGCAGGCTCGTGGTCGGAAGCGAGCCGACCGTCGAGACGCTACCGGCGACATCGTCGTAGGCCCGAAAAGTCAACCGCCACAATGCAATACGAGAAACGCGTTTATGCATTGACTACATAAATAGAGTAGCGTCTCACATTATTTGCCTCAAACAAATCAAATGATTGACGGGCAAATGAAAATACGGCAAATATTGATGCGAAATTAAATTGATTCGTTGTGAAAAATTTTCTTCCGATTAAATTCGAAACACCCGGCAAGGGCGTTCCGCGCGAATCAGCGTCCGATACCCAGCAGGCTGCGCAGGCCGCTCGCCGGCTTGGCATCGGCAGGAGGGGAATCGGTTATCACGACCCGTTGGGAATCGACCCGATCGATCAACGCGGGGAGATTTCGCTCACCGGCTGCAACGAGATCATCGACCTGCCTGGCCAATTCGGTCCGATATACCGCGGCGAGATAGTGGTTGCTGCCGTCCCAGGGCAACACGATGTCGGCGTCAACCTCGGCCGCTCGGGCCGCGACGGCGTCGATCACGTCAACGGTGAGGACCGCCGCGTCAACGGAGCACAAAAACGCCCACGTCGCGCCGGCCTCAGCGGCAGCATGCAGCCCATGGCTGATCGCGGATAACACGCCATGCCCGCGCGCGTCGTCGCGGAGCACCTGCGCCGGAAGCTCCGGCAGCGACTGCCCCGGTGAGGCCACTACGAAGACCGGTTGACACCGCTCCCCAACGACGCTGACCGCGTGCTCGACCATCGTCATCGGCGCAAGGGAACCAGGAACCTGCTTCATGGCCTTCTCACGACCCTGCCAGGGCGATGCGCCGCCAGCCAGCACCACGCCGGCTAGCGAAGCCGGCTTACCCGCAGCCACCATCTCAGTTCACAGTCCAGGTGTCGCGGCCGTGCAACAACGATTGCAACGCTGCACGGTCGGACGGGGTCGACTCTCGCGCGGCACGGATCTGTGATCGCGCCGCGTCGTCGTAGGTGGGCCGGCTGACCTGACGGAAGATACCCATCACGGTGTGCTCCAGATTTTGCTGGGACAGTCGTGAAAGAGCGTACGCGTAAGCGGAATCGGTCGCATGCGCGTCGTGCACCACGATCTCCTCGACGCGGACGTCGGCGGTCTTGGCCACGTCGAGCGTGAAGCCAGACCGCACCACGCAGTACTCGTCGTTGGCGCCGAACACGATCGGCTCGCCGTGGTGAACGTTGATCAGCCGCTCCTCGGCGCCCTCTTTACGCAGCGCGTCGAACGAGCCGTCGTTGAAGATCGGGCAGTCCTGCAGGATCTCGACCAACGCGGATCCGCGGTGCTCGGCGGCGGCGCGCAGCACCTCGGACAGACCCTTGCGGTCGGAATCCAGCGCGCGGCCAACGAAACTCGCCTCGGCGCCCAGCGCCAGCGACACCGGATTGAACGGCTGGTCCAGCGAACCCATCGGCGTCGACTTGGTGACCTTTCCGACCTCAGAGGTCGGCGAGTACTGCCCCTTGGTCAGGCCGTAGATCCGGTTGTTGAACAGCAGGATGGTCAGGTTGATGTTGCGGCGAAGCGCGTGGATCAGGTGATTACCACCGATCGACAACGCGTCCCCGTCGCCGGTGACCACCCAGACCGAGAGATCCTCGCGGGCCAGCGCCAGACCCGTAGCGATCGCCGGCGCGCGGCCGTGGATCGAGTGCAGGCCGTAGGTCTCCAGGTAGTACGGGAATCGGCTCGAGCAACCGATGCCGCTGACGAAGACTATGTTTTCGCGACGTAACCCCAACTCAGGCAAAAAGTTTCGCATCGTGTTGAGGATGACGTAGTCGCCACACCCGGGGCACCAGCGGACTTCCTGGTCGCTGGTGAAGTCCTTGGCCTTCTGCGGTTGGTCAGTGGTAGGCACGCGGCTGTGCTTGGACAGGATGTCCGTCAGCCCCAGGTCCGCGCCGATGAGATCAGTCATGCGTCAGCTCCCGCTCCAACCGTGGCGGCCGCCAGTCTTGCGACCATCGTCTTGTCTTGCTCGATTTCGGCCAACGTCCCGCCCAGAGCGGCGCGGATCAGGCGCCCCACCTCGTCGGCCAGGAAAGCGACACCTTGAACCTTGGTGACCGATTGCACGTCGACCAGATACTTGCCGCGCAGCAGCAGCGCCAACTGGCCGAGGTTCATCTCCGGGCATACCACCTGTGGGTAGCGCCGCAGCACCTCGCCCAGGTTGGCCGGGAACGGCCGCAGGTGGCGCAGATGGGCGTGGGCGACCTTGATGTCGTTGCGCCGCGCACGCCGACAGGCTTCGCCGATCGGACCGTAGGAGCTGCCCCAGCCGATCAGCAGCAGTTCGGCGTCTCCGGTCGGGTCGTCGACCTCGATATCGGGTACGGAGATCCCGTCGATCTTGGCTTGCCGCAACCGCACCATCAGATCGTGATTGGCCGGGTCGTAGGAGATGTCGCCGGTGCCGTTCGCGGATTCCAGCCCACCGATGCGGTGCTCGAGTCCGGGAGTGCCCGGGACGGCGAACAGGCGAGCCAGCGTTTCCGGGTCACGCGCATAAGGCATGAACGGCTCGTCGGGGTTGGCGAAGGTGTGCTCGATGGGCTCCAGCGATTCGACGTCCGGGATGCGCCACGGCTCGGACCCGTTGGCAATTGCCCCGTCCGACAACAGAATTACCGGGGTGTGGTACGACACCGCGATGCGCACCGCCTCCAGCGCGGCGTCAAAGCAGTCCGAAGGTGATCGCGGCGCGACGACGGCCACCGGCGACTCGCCGTTGCGGCCATAGAGCGCCTGCAGCAAGTCAGCCTGCTCGGTCTTGGTCGGCAGACCGGTGGACGGGCCGCCGCGCTGCACGTCGATGACGATCAGCGGAAGCTCGGTCATCACCGCGAGTCCCAGCGCCTCGGACTTCAGCGACAGACCGGGACCCGAGGTGCTGGTGACCCCGAGCGCACCACCGTACGAAGCGCCCAAAGCGGCGCAGATACCGCCGATTTCGTCTTCGGCCTGGAAGGTCAACACGTTGAAGTTCTTGTGTTTGGACAACTCGTGCAGAATGTCTGACGCCGGTGTGATCGGGTAACTGCCCAACACGACCTGAAGATCGGCCAATTGGCCGGCGGCGACGAGGCCGTAGGCAAGCGCGGTGTTGCCGGAGATCTGGCGATACTCGCCGGCCGGCAGTTTCGCCGGTGAGATCTCGTAGGTAGTCGCGAACGCCTCGGTGGTTTCGCCGTAGTTCCATCCGGCCTTGAGCGCCAACACATTAGCCTCGGCGACGTCGGGCTTGCGGCCGAACTTCTCTCTGATGAAACGCTCGCTGGTTTCGATCGGCCGCCCGTACATCCACGACAACAAGCCCAGCGCGAACATGTTTTTGGCGCGCTGCCCGTCCTTCTTCGACGCGCCGATGGCTTCGACGGCGCCGAGCGTCAGCGTGGTCATCGGGACGGCCTCGACCTTGTAGTCAGACAACTCCCCCGTTTCCAGCGGGTTGTCCTGGTAACCGACCTTGGCCAGATTGCGCTTGGTGAACTCGTCGGAGTTGGCGATCACCAATCCACCGATCGGAAGGTCGATGATGTTGGCCTTCAACGCTGCCGGGTTCATCGCCACCAGCACGTCGGGCCGGTCGCCGGCGGTCAGAATGTCGTAGTCGGCGATCTGAATCTGGAACGACGAGACGCCGGGCAGCGTGCCCTGCGGTGCGCGAATCTCGGCCGGGTAGCTCGGCTGAGTGGCCAGGTCGTTACCGAAAAGCGCTGCCTCGGAAGTAAACCGGTCTCCGGTGAGCTGCATGCCGTCGCCGGAGTCACCGGCGAAACGGATGACGACTTTTTCCAGCTTTTGCCGTCCGGGCAGCTCAGATTCTGACCTGGCTCCGTTTTCGCTCGGACCCACGTCGCCGCCTTCCATAGCTGTTCACCGCACCGGCATGTGGTCGAAACCGATGTGAATCACCCGAGTGCAGCCTCGGCCGATTTTTATGTCACTGGCAGTACCGATTATTGCACTTTTCTTAGGGATTCATGGACACTCGTCCATACCGCCACGCTACCGCTTAATCAGCCAAAACACGAGGTCAAACACGCGTCTGCAATCCGCGAGACGACGAAGTGTGGCGTTGGTCACTTTTGCCGGCCGGCGAACTCTAAGAACGATAGTTACGCGCGAGTAACATTTGCTAGCGACAGCCTACCCTCGCCTCTCCCCCGTTCGGGGGAGGCCGCCCGCCTGGGTCAACTCGCCGTCTCTGGCCGCATTGGGCCCGGTTTCGGGCATGGCCGTGGCGTACAGCGCCATGCCCGCCGCGGCGACAATTCCCAGCGATATGAAGGCCGCGTCGTAGCCGGCGGCGACCACGATCGAGCCCGCGATGATGTTCGACAGCGCCGCACCGACACCCCACATGGTGGTGAGCGCGCCCAGGCTGACGTTGAACCGCCCGGTCCCGTGCGTCAGATCCTGCACGACGAGTGGGAACAGCGCGCCGAAGATCCCGGCTCCGACGCCGTCGAGAACCTGGACGCCGACCAGCCAGTAGGGGCTGTCGGACAGGGTGTAGAGAAATCCGCGCGCCGTCAGGAAGGCGAACCCGACCAGAAAGATCGGCTTTCGCCCCCAGCTGTCCGCCTTGGCGCCGGCTAGGTAGGCAACCGGCACCATCACGACCTGGGCAGCCACGATGCACGTCGCCATCAACGCGGTGCCGACGTCCTTGTTCTGCAGCGCGAGAACTTGTCCGACCAGCGGCAACATCGCGGCGTTGGCGAGATGAAAGGCGACCATCGCCGCGGCGAAGATCAGCAGCCTGCGGTCGCGGAATAACGCAGCAACCCGGGACGGCGACGGGTGGGCATCACCGGGTTTGTGGTCCATGCCCCGAGCGACGTCATGGTCGATCGCGTCGCCGGGGATCCGCAGCGCCGCCAGCACGCTGAGCGCCGCCATGACCGCCAGCACCCAGAACACCACCGCTGGGCCGAACCAGTACGCCAGTCCTCCGGTGATGGCGCCGGCGGTCGCATTACCGGCGTGGTTGAACGACTCGTTGCGCCCGATCCGCCGGGAGAAGGATCGCGTGCCGACGAGACCCAGCGTGATCGCGGCCAGAGCCGGAGCGAATACCGAACCGGCGACCCCGGTCAGCGCCTGCAGCAACGAAATCGCGAAGAAGCGGGGAAACAACGGCATGGCCAGCGTTCCGGCGGTCACCGTCAGCGCACCGGCCACGACCAGCGCCCGCTTTGCCTTTGTGCGGTCCACGATGGCGCCGACCGGCGTCTGCGCCGCGATTGCCGCGAGGCCACCGATGCCCATCACGAACCCGATCGAGGCTTGATCCCAGTGATGCGTCAGCAGCAGTTAGATCGACAGGTAGGGACCGAGGCCGTCGCGCACATCGGCCAGAAAGAAGTTCAGTAGATCCAGCGCGTGAGAGGTGCGGCCCGGTATCGCGTCAGCGGCGCTCAACGGTTACCGGACGGGACTGGGTCGCTACGCGCTCTTGTCGCGGCGCTCGGCGCGTGTCGCCTTGCGCGGAACGATTGTCGGCAGCACGTTGTCCTGGACGGTCTCCTTGGTCACCACGACCTTGGCGACGTCGTCGCGGCTGGGGATGTCGTACATCACCGGCAGCAGGACTTCTTCCATGATCGCGCGCAGGCCACGGGCCCCGGTGCCGCGGTGGATCGCCTGGTCGGCGATCGCCTCCAAGGCGTCCTGGCTGAATTCGAGTTCGACGTTGTCCATCTCGAAGAGTCGGGTGTACTGCTTGACCAAGGCGTTCTTCGGCTCGGACAAGATCGTGACCAGCGACTCCATGTCCAGGTTCGTCACGGAGGCGACCACCGGCAACCGGCCGATGAATTCCGGAATCAGCCCGTACTTGATCAGGTCTTCGGGCATGACCTCGGCGAAGTGGTCGGTGGTGTCGATCTCGGCCTTGGAGCGCACCTCGGCCCCGAAGCCCAGACCGCGCTTGCCGACGCGGTCGGAGACGATCTTCTCCAGACCCGCGAACGCGCCCGCCACGATGAACAACACGTTGGTGGTGTCGATCTGGATGAACTCCTGGTGCGGGTGCTTACGACCGCCCTGCGGCGGCACCGACGCCTGGGTGCCCTCCAGGATCTTCAGCAGGGCCTGCTGCACGCCCTTCGCCGGACACGTCGCGGGTGATCGAGGGGTTCTCGCTCTTGCGGGCGATCTTGTCGACCTCGTCGATGTAAATGATGCCGGTCTCGGCGCGCTTGACGTCGTAGTCGGCGGCCTGGATCAGCTTGAGCAGAATGTTCTCGACGTCTTCGCCGACGTAGCCGGCTTCGGTCAGCGCCGTGGCGTCGGCGATCGCGAACGGGACGTTGAGCATCTTGGCCAGGGTCTGGGCCAGGTAGGTCTTTCCGCAGCCGGTGGGACCCAGCATCAAGATGTTGGACTTGGTCAACTCGACCAGCTCGCTGGAGCGGGAGTCGCGACCCTTCTCACCGGCCTGGATTCGCTTGTAGTGGTTGTAGACCGCGACCGCAAGGGTCCGCTTGGCGGTGTCCTGACCGATCACATAGCCCTCCAGGAATTCCCGGATCTCGGCAGGCTTGGGCAGTTCGTCGAGCTTTACGTCGTCGGCGTCGGCGAGTTCCTCTTCGATGATCTCGTTGCACAGATCAATGCACTCATCGCAGATGTACACGCCTGGCCCCGCAATGAGCTTCTTGACCTGCTTCTGGCTCTTCCCGCAGAACGAGCACTTCAGCAGGTCGCCGCCGTCTCCGATGCGCGCCATGGTGCTGGGGGCCTACTTCCTGTTCACCGTGTTGATGGTGCTATGTCACGTGTATTCCCGACGCTACCCGCTTGCTCCACGGCGATGCGACCGATAGAGGTGAATCGCGTCGGTGATATTCGTGTTGTGCGCCTGAACATATCGCCTGTGGGGTCCCCGGCGCGCGCCTGAACGCGCCGCCGTGTCTTTGGCGTGTCGCGGCCGTTATGCGACTGAGAGGCAGCCGAACCCGTCAGCCATACCGCAGCGTGGGATTCGCCGTGGCCGAGGATACCGTGTTGGTCGCCGACGGCGGCCTGGCCGAGTTGGCGACCGCCAAGAATCAGCCGTGCGCGGCTGCCAGTCAGGCCGTTGACGCCGAAAGCTTGCGGTACTCCAGCACGGTGTCGATGATCCCGTATTCCTTCGCCTCCGCGGCGGTCAGAATCTTGTCGCGGTCGGTGTCCTTGCGGACGACCGCAGCGTCCTTGTTGGTGTGGTGCGCCAGCGTCGTCTCCATCAGCGTGCGCATCCGCTCGATCTCGGCGGCCTGAATCTCCAAGTCGGAGAACTGACCCTGGATCACGCCGGCCAGCGACGGCTGGTGAATCAGTATCCGGGCGTTGGGCAGCGCCATTCGCTTACCCGGGCTACCCGCGGCCAGCAGCACTGCCGCGGCCGAGGCGGCCTGACCCAGGCACACCGTCTGGATGTCGGCCCGCACGTACTGCATGGTGTCGTAGATCGCCATCAACGACGTGAAACTGCCGCCGGGCGAGTTGATGTACATAGTGATGTCGCGGTCGGGGTCCAGCGACTCCAGCACCAGCAACTGAGCCATGACGTCGTTGGCCGACGCGTCGTCGACCTGGACGCCCAGGAAGATGATGCGTTCCTCGAACAGCTTGTTGTACGGGTTCGACTCTTTGACGCCCCAGCTGGAGTGCTCGACGAACGACGGCAGGATGTAACGCGCCTGGGGCGCGAGCTCGGGGTTCATTCGGCTTCTCCGTTGATGTGCTCGGCGCGGGTGATGATGTGGTCGACGAATCCGTATTCCAGGGCCTCAGGGGCGGTGAACCACCTGTCGCGGTCGGAATCGGCTTCGATGCGTTCGATCGACTGGCCGGTGAATTCGGCGTTGAGCCGGAACATCTCTTTCTTGATGACGTGGAACTGCTCGGCCTGGATCGCGATGTCGGCCGCGCTACCGGTCACCCCGCCCAGCGGCTGGTGCATCAGGATGCGAGCGTGCGGCAGCGCGTAGCGCTTGCCCTTGGTGCCCGCAGCCAACAGGAACTCGCCCATCGACGCTGCCATGCCCATCGCGTAGGTGGCGATGTCGCACGGGGCCAGCACCATCGTGTCGTAGATCGCCATGCCGGCACTGATCGATCCGCCGGGCGAGTTGATGTACAGGTGGATGTCCTTGGTCGCGTCTTCGGCGGCGAGCAGCAGGATCTGCGCGCACAGCCGGTTGGCGATGTCGTCATCGACCTGCGACCCCAGGAAGATGATGCGCTCGGAGAGCAATCGCTCGTAGACCGAGTCGGTGAGGTTCAGACCCATCGCGCTGGCGCGCATTTCAGTCCCACGGCTCACAGTGGGTTACCTGCTTTCTCGAGTTCCGTATTCACCGACACTAACCAACCGGGGCCGTCGAGCACTCCCCGAAGCCCCCCGCGTTCGCTTACAGCGTCACTTCGAGTCGTCGGCGGCGTCAGCATCGTCATCGTCGGATTCTTCGACGTCGCCATCCTCCGGGCTGCGCTTGCCGAAGAACTCGCTGGTGTCGATGACGTTGCCGTCGCTGTCTTTGACGGTGGCCGCCTCGACCGCTGCGGCGATGGTCAGCCCGCGGCGCACATCGGCGAACATCGCCGGCAGCTGGTTTTGCTGCTGCAGGTAGCCAAGCAGTTCCTGCGGCTGGATGCCGTACTGCCGCGAGGTCACCACCAGACGTTCGGTGAGATCTTCCTGGCGCACCTGGATGTCGAGGTCGTCGCCCAGCGCATCGAGCACCAGCTGCGTCTTGATGGCCTTCTCCGCCTCCGCGCGGGTGTCGGCGTCGAATTTCTCGCGCGACGAACCCTGCTTTTCCAGCGCTTCGGCGAACTTGGCTTCGTCGTGGTTGAGCCCGTGCAGCGCGTTGTGCACCGTGCTGTCCACCTGGGCCTGCACGATGGCTTCGGGCAACGGCATGTCGACCTGCTCGATCAAGGCCTCCAACGCGGCGGTGCGAATCTCTTCGGCCTGCTGGACGCGCTTGACCCGGCTGACCTGATCGGAGAGATTGGCCCGCAACTCGTCGATTGTGTCGAATTCGCTTGCCAGTTGGGCGAATTCGTCATCGGGTTCGGGCAGCTCACGTTCTTTGACCGATACGACGGTGATGGTGACCTCAGCCTCCTTGCCGGCGTACGGGCCGGCGGCCATCTCGGTCGTGAACGCCGTGGACTCCCCGGCCTTCAGGCCGATGATCGCGTCGTCGAGGCCTTCGACGAGTTGGCCGGAGCCGACCTCGTGAGACAAGCCCTTGGTGGACGCCTCGGGCACGTCCTCGCCGTCAATGTTGGCCGACAGGTCGATCGAGACGAAGTCGCCCGAGGCGACGGGACGCTCGACTCCGGTCAGGGTGCCGAACCGGGCACGCAGCGACTGCAATTCGGCGTCGACGTCCTCGTCGCTGACCTTGATCGGGTCGACGGTGACCGTCAGCGCGCTCAGATCGGGCAGGGTGAATTCGGGGCGTACGTCGACCTCGGCGGTGAAGACCAGCTCCTTGCCGTACTCCTTCTTGGTGACCTCGATCTCGGGCTGGCCGAGAGGCCGCACGTCGGACTCGGTCACGGCCTGCCCGTAGCGCCTGGGCAGCGCCTCGTTGACGACCTGGTCGAGGATCGCCTCCTTGCCGACCCGCGCCTCCAGCAGCTTGGCGGGCGCCTTGCCCGGACGGAAGCCCGGCAGCCGCACCTGCTTAGCGAGCTCTTTGTAGGCGCGGTCGAAGTCCGGCTTCAGTTCCCCGAACGGCACCTCCACGTTGATGCGAACCCGGGTTGGGCTCAGCTGCTCGACGGTGCTCTTCACGCGTGCGCTCCTTGGTTGTACTGATGGTCCGGTAATGCTCAAGCCCGTTGGGTGTGGCATGCCAGTCGGGGTGACAGGATTTGAACCTGCGGCCTTCCGCTCCCAAAGCGGATGCGCTACCAAGCTGCGCTACACCCCGCGGTGACCTCGAAATCCTACGGCCAAGCCACACCGTCCCTGTAGTGGCCTCACCACCAGGTCACAGGACGACAACATTTGGATTTGATGTCTGCCGCGCCGTAAAGTCGCGCTCGACTAATACATGCGGGCGTAGCTCAATGGTAGAGCCCTAGTCTTCCAAACTAGCTACGCGGGTTCGATTCCCGTCGCCCGCTCGATACCGGCGACGGCAACCGAGACGGACTAGGCTCAGGACGCTTAATGCGCCTACGGCGGCCCGGTGGCCGGCGAGGCCGACCCCGGCAAGCTGAGGAGGCTGACCGATTCAGCATCCAGGTGCCACAGCCGACATCGTCATCCATGGCTCATGCGCGACACGCTTCGACGGCGTCCGCAGGGCGTTCGCGCAGAACTTCTTGCAGGGCAAGGAAATTGGCGCGGCGGTCGCTGCCTGGGTAGACGGCGAGCTGGTCGTCAACCTGTGGGCCGGAACAGCCGATGAGGCCGGCACCAAGCCGTGGCAGGTGGACACGCTATCCACTGTGCTATCCGGCACCAAGGGCGTCACCAGCACGTGTGTCCACCAACTCGTCGAGCGCGGCGACCTCGACCTGAACGCCCCGGTGGCCCGCTACTGGCCCGAGTTCGCCCAAGCCGGCAAGGAGGACATCACCCTCGGCATGGTGATGAGTCACCGATCCGGGGTGATCGGGCCGCGCCAGCGCATGGACTGGACGCAGGTCACCGACTGGGATCTGGTGTGCGAACGCCTGGCCGCCGCCGAACCGTGGTGGGAACCGGGGACCGCGCAGGGCTATCACATGACCACCTTCGGGTTCATCCTCGGCGAGGTGTTCCGCCGCGTTACCGGTAGCACCGTCGGCCAATACCTGCGCACCGAAATCGCCGAACCGTTGGGGGCCGAGATCCACATCGGTTTGCCGCGGACCGAACAACACCGTTGCGCCGATCGGATCGCCAAGCCGCACATCCGCCAGATGCTGGCGGACGTCAACGCCCCCGGCTACCCCACCTCGCTGGCCGAACACCCGAAGGCGGGGCTGGCCGTGTCAATGGGATTCGCTCCGGACGACGAGGTCGGGTCGAACGATCTGGACCTGTGGCGCGAGCTCGAATTCCCGGGAACCAACGGACAGGTGTCGGCGCTGGGGTTGGCGACGTTCTACAACGCGTTGGCACAGGAGAAGCTGCTAAGCCGCAAGCAGATGGACCTGATCCGGGTCCCACAGGGCGGCCTGGAGAGCGATCTGGTTCTGGGCCCGCGCGTCGCCGACCATGGCTGGGGCCTGGGGCTACATGCTCAACCAGCGCTGCGTCAACGGACCTAACCCGTCGATCTTCGGCCACGGCGGCCTCGGCGGCTCGTTCGGTTTCGTCGACCTGGAGAACCGGATCGGCTACGCCTACGTGATGAATCATTTCGACGCGACCAAGGCCAACGCCGACCCCCGCAGCGTCGTCATGAGCAACGAGATCTACGCGGTGCTCGGGATCAAGTGACGCTGAAACGGCTTGGGCAGATGCGGTTTCGCTCGGCTTTACGAGTCGCCTCCGCCCGACGAACCGCCGCCGCCCGAGTTGCCTCCGCTCGACGTGCCGCCACCGCCCGAGTCGCCACCGCCGGAGGCGCCTCCTGACGTGTCGCCACCGCCCGAGTTGTCGGATCCCGCCGACGGACCACCTGCGTCCGACGGTCCGCCGCTGTCGGGTGCAGGAGCGCCGGCAGGTGCGGACGCGCCACTTTCAGGTGCAGGCGCATTGGCCTCCGGACCCGGCGCATTGGCATCCGGCCCAGAAGCGCCCGGCCCAGACTCAGATCCGTGGCTTCCCGGTTCCCCGGTTCCGCCCGGCCCACCGGGTTCGGTACCCGTAGGCGCTCCGGTCCACCCGGGTCCACCCGGATCATGCCCACCGGGGCCCTCCATCACCAGGTCCATCCCACGGCCACCAGGCTCATGCCCACCCGGACCACCGGGACCGCCTGGCTCACCAGGGCCGCCGGGGCCATGGCCGCCACCGTGCCCACCGTGGCCGCCCCCACCCGGTTCATGTCCCCCGGGTCCACCACCGTCACCCGGCCCGCCGGGTCCGCCCGGCCCCGGGCCGCCAGGTCCACCCGGACCACCGGGGCTACCGGGGCCACCGGGGTTACCGGGACCACCGGGCCCTCCGGGTTGACCAATGATCGGCGGTGGCCGGTTGATGATGGTCGGTCCGTTGGCGATGTTGTTCGGGGGTACCACCACGTTGCCGTGGCAGGCGTTCCAGTCCCAGTTAGTGCCCCACGACGGGTCCCAGAAGTCGCCCGGGCACCAGTTTCGGTCCCGGTTGCGCGTGAGCCTCGGCACTGCCGCCCAGACCGGTAAATCCCAATGCAGTGGCGATCGCTGCCGACGCGATCGCACTGCTTGCGAACTTCTTCATGCGGTTATGGCTACGCCGCGATGCTATGCGCCGGCCCAGCGGGCCCTATTGGCCAGATGAGAGGCCGGCAGTGGCAGTGGTTCACGTCTGGCAGGTTCGGCACCAAAAGACGTTACGCCCTTCCAATTCGGCTGTGCGGATTGCGGTTCCGCATACTCGGCACGCCTCGCCGGCGCGGCGGTAGACGTACGTGCGTGGCCGACCCGGGCCGTATGACGGTGCGCCGTGGTCATGCTCAGGCCGCACCGTGATGATCTTGCCGCGACGCAGCCCGACCTTCATCAGCTGCACGAGGTCGGCCCACGCCGCGGCGAACTCCGCTTCACCGATCGCCCGGCCGGACCGATACGGGTCGATGCCATGCCGGAAAAGCAGCTCAGCGCGGTAGACGTTGCCGACGCCGGCGATGATCGTCTGGTCCATCAACAGCGCGCCGATTGGTCTGCGCGACTTGCTAATCCGCGCCCAAGGCCACGCCGGATCGGCATCGCGACGCAGCGGATCAGGCCCGAGGCGGGCGACCACATCGGCGACTTGAGCTTCGTCGATGACTTCACACACCGTCGGCCCGCGGAGGTCGGTGCCGAACTCGGCGCCGACCATCCGCATCCGCACCGCCCCGACCGGCTCGGGCATCGCTTCGTCGGCCGATCGTCGGCCACTCGGTGAACTTGCCGTACAGCCCGAGGTGCACATGCACCGTCGTCCCGCCGACGTAGTGATGAAACAGATGCTTTCCCCACGCGGTGGCCTGTCGCAGTTCGTGCCCGTCGACAGACGCCGCCGCGAACCTGCCCTGCGGACTGGACACCCGCACCGGAGCACCCGCGTAGCGCCGCTGATGAAGCCGGGCCAGTCGGTGCAGGGTATGCCCTTCGGGCACGCCGGCTACCCGCCGTCAGCGCCGGGGACCGGCGGCGCCTGGTGGGTGCGCTCGTATTCGTCGAGGATGTCGATACGCCGTTGGTGGCGTTCAGCTTTGGACCACGGCGTGGTCAAGAACGCGTCGACGATGGCCAGCGCTTCGGGCACCGTGTGCATGCGACCACCGATGCCGATCAGCTGAGCGTTGTTGTGCTGGCGGGCCAACGACGCGGTCTCCACGCTCCACCCCAGCGCACACCGCGCTCCCGGGACCTTGTTGGCGGCGATCTGTTCACCGTTGCCCGATCCGCCCAGCACGATGCCGAGACTGTCCGGATCGGCCACCGTCTTCAAGGCTGCCGCGATGCAGAACGCCGGGTAGTCGTCCTCGGCGTCATAGGTGTAGGCGCCGCAATCGATCGGCTCGTGGCCGGACGACTTCAGGTGCTCGATGATCTGCTGTTTGAGTTCGTAGCCGGCGTGGTCAGAGCCGAGGTAGACGCGCATGACCGTGATCCTGCACCGCCGACCGGTTCTAGTCGAATTCGGGGGCCTCAGTACGGGTCCGCTTGAGCTCCCAGAAGTGCGGATAGGCCGCGAAAGTCACCGAGGCGTCCCAGATTTTGCCCGCCTCTTCGCCGCGCGGAATCCTCGACAACACCGGGCCGAAGAAAGCCGTCCCGTTGATGTGAATGGTCGGGGTGCCGACGTCTTCGCCGACCGCGTCCATCCCGGCGTGGTGGCTCTTACGCAACGCGTCGTCGTAGGCGTCGGTGGTGGCCGCATCTGCCAGCTCGGCCGGCAGATCCAGTTCCTTCAGCGACTGCTTGATGACGTCGTCGAGGTCCTTGTTTCCCTCGTTGTGAATACGGGTGCCCATGGCGGCGTACAGCGGCGCGAGAATCTCGCTGCCGTGGGCCTGCTCGGCGGCGATCGCCACCCGCACCGGCCCGAACGCCTTGGACAGCCGCTCCTTGTACTCCGCCGGCAGGTTCTCGCGATTCTCGTTGAGTACCGCGAGGCTCATCACACGGAAGTTCACTTCGATGTCGCGAACCTTTTCCACTTCCAGGATCCAGCGAGAGGTGATCCACGCCCACGGGCACAGTGGGTCGAACCAGAAATCGGCGACTGACTTCTCGGACATGCGAAATCCTCTCCTGGACGGTCTATAAGCCGACAAGCACAACCCTAGCCGTGGCGGTCCAATTCCCGCCGCTGGTGCTGATGCACCTAAGTTGGACTTGTGGCACTCCCCAACCTCACCCGTGACCAGGCCGTCGAGCGCGCCGCGCTGGTCACCGTCGACACCTACCGAATCGACCTGGACCTCACCGATGGCGACGGCAAACCAGGCGAGGGCACTTTCCGCTCCGTCACCACCGTGACGTTCGACGCCCTGACCGGCGCCGATACCGTCATCGACATCGCCGCCGGCACGGTCCGCAGCGCGACCCTCAACGGCCGCGAACTCGACGTGTCCAGCTACGACGAGTCGACCGGTATCGCGCTGAGCGGCCTGGCCGAACACAACGTGGTCGTGGTCGACGCCGACTGCCGCTACTCGAACACCGGCGAGGGCCTGCACCGATTCGTCGACCCGGTCGATGGCGAGGTGTATTTGTACTCGCAGTTCGAAACCGCAGACGCCAAGCGGATGTTCGCGTGCTTCGACCAGCCCGACCTCAAAGCCACGTTCGACGTGAAGGTGACCGCGCCGCAGCACTGGCAGGTGGTGTCCAACGGCGCCACGGTGAGCGTCGACGGCGGCGTGCACACCTTCGCGACCACCCCGCGGATGAGCACCTACCTGGTGGCATTGATCGCCGGCCCGTATGCGCGCTGGGACGACGTCTACGGCGACGAGAACGGCGAGATCGCCTTAGGCATCTTCTGCCGCGCCACGCTGGCGGAGTTCATGGACGCCGAGCGGCTGTTCACTCAGACCAAGCAAGGTTTTGGCTTCTACCACAAGAACTTTGGCGTCCCGTACGCGTTCGGCAAGTATGACCAGTTGTTCGTGCCCGAGTTCAACGCGGGGGCGATGGAGAACGCCGGCGCGGTGACGTTCCTGGAGGACTACGTCTTTCGCAGCAAGGTCACCCGGGCATCCTATGAGCGGCGCGCCGAGACGGTGCTGCACGAGATGGCACACATGTGGTTCGGCGACCTGGTCACCATGCGGTGGTGGGATGACCTGTGGCTCAACGAGTCTTTCGCCACCTTCGCCTCGGTGCTGTGCCAGAGCGAAGCGACCGAATTCACCGAGGCCTGGACCACCTTCGCCAATTCCGAAAAGTCCTGGGCCTACCGGCAAGACCAGTTGCCCTCGACGCATCCGGTCGCCGCTGACATTCCCGACCTGGCCGCCGTCGAGGTGAACTTCGACGGCATCACCTACGCCAAGGGCGCCAGCGTGCTCAAACAATTGGTGGCCTATGTCGGCCTGGAGCACTTCCTGTCCGGGCTGCGCGATTACTTTCGTGCCCACGCTTTCGACAACGCCACGTTCGACGACCTGCTCACCGCACTGGAGAAGGCCTCGGGCCGTGACCTGTCCGACTGGGGCCGGCAATGGCTGAAGACGACCGGGCTCAACACACTTCGCGCGGACTTCGACGTCGACGCCGACGGCCGCTTCACCCGGTTCGCGGTAACGCAAAGTGGCGCCGCGCCCGGCGCGGGCGAGACGCGGGTCCATCGCCTGGCTGTCGGCGTCTATGACGACGACGGCAGCGGCAAGCTCGTGCGGGCTGCACCGCGAAGAACTCGACATCAGCGGCACAAGCACAGAAGTGCCTGCGCTGGTTGGCGTTTCGCACGGCAAACTGGTTCTGGTCAACGACGACGATCTGACCTACTGCTCGCTTCGGCTGGATCCCGGCTCGCTGCAGACAGCGCTGGACCGCATCGCCGACATCGCCGAACCACTGCCCCGAACATTGGTGTGGTCGGCCGCCTGGGAGATGACTCGCGACGCCGAGCTGCGGGCCCGCGATTTCGTGTCGCTGGTTTCTGGCGGCATTGCGGCCGAAACCGAGGTCGGGGTTGCCCAGCGGCTGCTGCTGCAGGCCCAGACCGCGCTGGGTTCTTACGCAGAGCCGAAGTGGGCCCAGTCGGAAGGCTGGCCGGCTTTCGCCGACCGGCTACTCGAGCTGGCCCGCGACGCGGCGGCGGGATCGGATCACCAGCTGGCGTTCGTCAACGCGCTGTGCACGTCGGTGTTGTCCACCCGGCACGCGGTGGTGCTGGCCGATCTCCTCGATCACGACCCCGCCGGGCTGGGTCTGTCCGGGCTGTCGATCGACACCGATCTGCGTTGGCGGATCGTGACGGCGCTGGCCGCCGCCGGCCAGATCGACGCCGACGGCCCGGCAACGCCGTTCATCGACGCCGAGGTTCAGCGCGACCCGACCGCGGCGGGTAAGCGCTTCGGCGCGCAGGCCGCGGCGGCGCGACCGCAGGCGGCAGTCAAGGAATCGGCGTGGACGACGGTCACCGAAGACGATGCGCTGGCCAACATCACCGCGCGATCGATCATCGCCGGCTTCGTCAAACCCGGCCAAGCTGAGCTGCTCAAGCCGTTCGGCGCGCGCTACTTCGCCGCGATCCGCGGCGTGTGGGAACGCCGATCAAGTGAGGTGGCGCAGACGGTAGTGGTCGGCCTGTACCCCTCGTGGGACATCAGCGATGACGGCATCGCCTCCGCCGACGCATTTCTCGCCGATCCGGAGCTGCCCGCAGCACTGCGCCGCCTGGTGCTCGAAGGCCGCGCTGGAATCGAGCGGTCGCTGCGCGCGCGTCAGTTCGACCGCGGTGGAGTGGCCTGACCCGGCCGTAACCCGCTACGCCGGCGAGATACCGGCGCTGGTCACACGGACCGCGCTGACCAGACCGTCGATTAGCTTGCCGTCCTGGAACGCCGACGCGGCGGCGGCCACCCCAAGCGGCGCAGCCGATTCGGCTCCGCGGCCACGGACACCCGATCCGTACACGACCTCGATCACGTGCTGGTCCGGTGACACGGCGATCAGCACCGCGTCGTTGGGTGTCGGCACCTTGGCGAGGATTTCGCGCGCGCGCGCTCCGGTGTCGCTGCCCAGGTCGCCGATGTAGACGGCGAACCGCGCACCGGCGGCCCGCGATCCGTAGGTCAGCGCGTCGTCGAGGGTGACCAGATCGTCGATGGGAAACGGGTAGTGCACCGAGACTTCACCGGGCTCGGTGACGCCCGAGATCCGCCCACTGGTGGTGATCGCCGAGCCGTGCGGCAGCTCGGCGTGCTTCAGGGTCGCGACCTCACCACTTGCCACTTGCGCCACCTCCCACGCTGAACTCGGATGCACCATGACCGCCGTGGCCGTGGCCGACGACCTCGTCGGTCGCGGCCCACAGGATCGGGGGATGCGTCCAGGATTCCGACATCTTGTAGGTCGCCGGGTGCGGACCCTTGCGTGACCAGATCATCGCCACGAGCAGGATTACCAGCAACAACGGGACGCCCAGAAACAGCGCATGGATTTCCATCGTGCTCACGACGCAAACCGTATCCCACCGGCGAACCGAGGGCTACACACACACCGTTAGCCCGGCGCCACAGCCGAATCGCGTACTTTCTCCTGAGGTGTTGTACTAGCACCATGTCCCGTGGGCCGGCACCGGTGACCTCCGTTGTGCTGGATAGCCCATATTCCCGGCGCGCCTGGGAGCTTGCTGTGCTTCGGCGCGACCGCGACGTGGGCGCCTATCGTCATCGCCGACTGAATCGGCCATGGCGCGCCAGGGGTACGTAGAGGCTGACCGGCTGCGGCCACCGCTGGCCGAGTGAAGTTGCCCGTAATTGTCGATCTCACGCCGTTGCAGGAGAAAGACAGCACCTCCCCTAAACACGCGATCCGCACATGCATTGTCGCCACTGTCGGCCGGCAAGCGGAAAGCATTGCCCCGCAATACATTCATTACAGTCGATGACTTCGGAAATCAGGTTGAGACCAATGCTTCATGATTTTTTGCAAAACTTCGAACACAATCTGTTCAAGCCGCTGCTGCTGTTCTTCTATTTCGGGTTTCTCCTCCCACTTCTGAAGGTGGACTTCGAGTTTCCCTATGTGATCTATCAAGGCCTGACGATGTATCTGCTGTTGGCCATCGGCTGGCACGGAGGCGAAGAGCTCGCCGCGATCAAGGCGTCAAGCATCGGTGACATCGCGGGATTCATGGTCGTCGGCTTCGTCTTGAACTTTGTGATCGGTGTGCTCGCGTACCTCCTTCTGAACTGGCTGACCCGGCTGCGCCAAGTCGACAAGGCCACCGTCGCCGGGTACTACGGGTCGGACTCCGCCGGGACTTTTGCCACCTGCGTGGCGATTCTGGTCAGTTTGGGAATGGCCTTCGACGCGTACATGCCGGTCATGCTGGCCGTGATGGAGGTCCCCGGCTGTCTGGTGGCACTGTTTCTGGTGGCGCGGTTACGGCACAAGGGGATGGACGCAGACGGCAACATGCCCGGCGAGCCCGGTTACACCGCACCGGCGAGGTTAGGCCCCGGCGCGGCGGCCCAGCCAGGTCCCGGGCAGCACCTGGACACCGAAGGCGACCGCGGAATCGCCCAGCCGCTGGATTTCTTGCTGGACCAGCGGCAACGGCGCAAACTCGAGGGCGTCGACGAGACCGGCAAGAAGCCGCCACTGCTCTCCCGCCAACTGCTGCGCGAGGTCTTCCTGAACCCCGGCCTGCTTCTGCTCTTCGGCGGCATCACCATCGGCTTCATCAGCGGGCTACAAGGACACACGGTCACCCACGACGACGACACCTTCTTCATCGCCGCCTTCCAGGGCGCACTGTGCCTGTTCCTGCTCGAAATGGGCATGACCGCCGCTCGCAAACTGCGGGACCTCAAATCCGCCGGCAGCGGGTTCATCTTCTTCGGCCTGTTGGCGCCGAACATCTTTGCAACACTGGGGATCATCGTCGCCCACACCTACGCCTACCTCGCGCACACAAACTTCGAGCCCGGAACCTACGTCCTGTTCGCCGGCCTGTGCGGGGCCGCGTCCTATATCGCGGTACCCGCAGTGCAGGGGTTGGCGATCCCCGAAGCCAGCCCAACCCTGCCCCTGGCCGCATCACTGGGACTGACGTTCTCCTACAACGTCACCATCGGGATCCCGCTCTACATCGAAATCGCCAAAATCGTCGCAAACTGGTTCCCAGCCGTCTAAAGCTATGGAGTGAGAGTCGACTCGCGAGCGCGGCCGCGCATCGTCGCTGGTTAGGCCGCGCCTTCGCCGAGGTATCGCGCCCACGCCGGGTCGAGCTCCTTGACGGTTGAGAGCAGTCGCCAATGCTGACCCTTGGGCGACGTCGGCGCCCAGCGCAGCGACCAGCCCAGCTCGGCCAGCGACTTGTCTCCCTTGCGGTGGTTGCAGGTCGAGCAGCACGCCACGCAGTTCTCCCACGAGTGATCGCCGCCGCGGCTGCGCGGCACCACGTGGTCGACGGTGTCGGCCTTGCCCCCGCAGTACGCGCAGCAGAAGCGGTCGCGATGCATCAGCGCCGCGCGCGTCATCGGGACACGGGCCCGATAGGGCACCCGGACGAACGACTTCAGCCGGATCACCGAGGGCACTGCGATGGATCTGGTCGTCGAGTGGACGACCGGCCCGGTCGGGTCGTCATGCACGACGTCGGCTTTACCGCAGATCAGCATGATGATCGCCCGCCGGACAGGCAACGCGGTCAACGGCTCGTAGGTGGAGTTCAGCAGCAGCACCCGCCGGCGATTCCAGATCGATCCGCCGTCGTGGGAGACGGGCGGATGAATGTCGACGGTTTGGACGCTGTGCAGGGTTGAACCGGTCGCGGGCCCGGTGAGGCCTGCCGCGGCACCCGAACTGTGGTGGCGGCGTTTGCGCTGCGCCATACGTCCTCCGCCAGACAGTCCACCACGATTCGCCAGCCAACGCACGCCAAATTGCCGGTGCCCGCTGGTCAATCCGGTGAACAACCGGTAGCGACGTCCGCGGCCAAGGTTCATATGTCGCTGAGCGGCCCCTTCAGGGCATGGCCCACAATGGAGGCGATGGAACAACCAGAACAGACCTTCTATGACGCCGTCGGCGGCGCGGATACGTTCCATACGATCGTGTCGCGCTTTTACGAGCTGGTCGCCGAGGACGAGATTCTGCGGCGTCTGTACCCCGAAGATGACCTCGCGGGCGCCGAGGTCCGGCTCCGGATGTTCCTCGAGCAGTACTGGGGCGGCCCGCGGACCTACTCCGATCAGCGCGGCCATCCCCGGCTGCGGATGCGGCACGCGCCGTTCCAGATCGGCCCGTTCGAGCGCGACGCCTGGCTGCGCTGCATGCATACCGCGGTCGCATCCGTCGACTCGGTGACCCTCGACGACGTGCACCGCAAGGCGTTGCTCGACTACCTGGAAATGGCCGCGCATTCCCTCGTCAACTCGGAGTTCTGATGACCTCACATCGACAGCGGCCGTGGTGGACGGACGCGGTGTTCTACCAGGTGTATCCGCGGTCATTCGCCGACAGCGACGGCGACGGCGTCGGTGACATCAGTGGCGTGGCGGCACAGCTGGACTATCTGGAACGGCTGGGCGTCGACTCGATCTGGTTCAGCCCGATCATGGTGTCACCGATGGCCGATCACGGCTATGACGTCTCTGATCCGCGCGACATCGATCCGCTGTTCGGCGACTTGGGGGCTTTCGAACGACTGATCGCTTCGGCGCATGAGCGCGGCATCAAGATAACGATGGATCTGGTGCCCAACCACACCAGCTCGGCGCATCCGTGGTTTCAGGAGGCACTGGCCGCCGCACCGGACAGCCCCGCGCGCAACCGCTACATCTTCCGGAACGGTCGCGGGCCAGGTGGCGCGGAGCCGCCGAACAACTGGCAGTCCGTTTTCGGCGGACCGTCCTGGACCCGGGTGGTCGAGCCGGACGGTAATCCGGGCCAGTGGTACCTGCATCTCTTCGACGTCGAGCAGCCGGACCTCAACTGGGAGAACCCGGAGGTGTTCGACGATCTCGAGAAGACGTTGCGGTTCTGGCTGGAGCGCGGCGTGGACGGCTTCCGCATCGACGTCGCGCACGGAATGGCCAAGCCGCCAGGCCTTCCGGACTCCGATGTCGAGATGCGACCGCGGATGCTCAGTGACGGT
This sequence comes from uncultured Actinomycetota bacterium, assembly GCA_963815995.1. Classification (GTDB taxonomy): domain Bacteria; phylum Actinomycetota; class Actinomycetes; order Mycobacteriales; family Mycobacteriaceae; genus Mycobacterium. The sequence goes on along the minus strand of CAWFIR010000010.1, from coordinate 762,890 downwards.
GACCCGCGGTTCAACCATCCCAATGTGCATGCGATTCACCGCAATATCCGCCAGGTGATGAACGACTATCCCGAGGCGGTGACCATCGGCGAGGTCTGGGTTTTCGACAATGCCAGCTGGGCCGAGTACTTGCGCGCCGACGAGTTGCACCTGGGCTTCAATTTCCGCTTGGTGCGAGCCGAATTCGACATCACCGAGATCCACCATTCGATCGATAACACCCTGGCCGCGGCAGCGATCGAAAATGCCACTCCCACATGGACGTTGGAAAACCACGACGTCGTACGGGCACCCAGCCGCTACGGCGGCGGCGCGGTCGGACTGGATCGGGCGCGCGCGATGGCGCTGGTGACGCTCGCCCTGCCCGGCGCGGTGTTCCTCTACAACGGCCAGGAATTGGGCCTGCCCAATGTCGAGTTGCCAGACGAAGCGCTGCGGGATCCGACGTGGGAACGGTCGGGCCATACCGTCCGCGGCCGCGACGGATGCCGCATCCCTATTCCGTGGCGCGGCGACACTCCCCCGTTCGGTTTCTCGGCATCGGCGGACACCTGGTTGCCAATGCCGCCGGAGTGGGCGGCACTGACCGTGGAAAAGCAACTGGCGGACGCCGACTCGACACTGTCGTTCTTCCATCACGCACTCGAAATACGCCGTAGCCGACCGGAATTCGCGGGCGAGGGTATCGATTGGCTGGATATCGCTCCCGACGCGCTGGCGTTCGCCCGCCACGGCGGCGGGCTGCGCTGCGTGCTCAACACCGGCAAGCGGCCGCTACCGCTGCCGGACGGCGAAGTCCTGCTGGCCAGCGCGCCAACGGCCGACGGGAAGTTGCCGGCCAACGCCGCAGCGTGGCTGGCATCGCCATCCGGCGGTAGCGCATAGCGACGCCGATCTCTATAGATAACCCATGACTTACCTGTGGACAGTCATCGGCGCGGGACCTGCGGGCATCGCAGCCGTGGGAAAACTTCTCGATCACGGTATAGCCGGAAAGGACATTGCCTGGATCGATCCGGCCTTCGCGGCGGGCGACATCGGCGCGAAGTGGCGATCGGTTTCCAGCAACACTCAAGTCGGCCTCTTCCTAAGTTATCTGAACGGCGCTAACGCATTTCGTTTCTCCGACGCACCCCCGATGCCACTAACGGAGATAGACCCCGAAGAAACCTGCGCGCTCGCTCTGGTCGCCGACCCGCTCCGGTGGATCACCGAGCACTTGCGTAAGCGGGTGATCACGGTGGAAGCCACCGCAACTGCACTCTCCCTGGAACGACGACAGTGGCATATCGAAACAGAACAACAGGAACTGACGTCCACAAATGTGATCCTGGCCGTCGGCGCGACGCCCAAGAAGCTCAATTACCCTCAGCTGAAAGAGATTCCGTTAGAGGTTGCTCTCGACCCCGAGAAGCTCGCCGCACAGCCGTTGAACGACGCCACGGTGGCGGTGTTCGGATCGTCACACTCGTCGATGATCGCGTTGCCGCATCTGCTGCGTCATCCGGTGAAGAAAGTGATCAACTTTTATCGTAGCCCGCTCAAATACGCTATATACCTTGATGATTGGATCCTGTTCGATGACTCCGGCCTCAAAGGGCGAGCGGCCGTCTGGGCGCGAGAGAACGTCGACGGTGTGCTTCCGGACCGTCTCGAGCGGTGTCTGGTCGACGGTCCGGAGTTCGAGGAAAAGCTCGCTGAATGCGATAGCGCGGTGTATACCGTCGGTCTTGAGCGCAGAACGCTGCCTGAGACCAGGCAATGGGGTGAGCTGGACTACAACCCCAACAACGGCATTCTGGCTCCCGGATTGTTCGGTGTCGGGATTGCGTTTCCCGAGCGAGCGGTCGACCGGTTCGGCTACGTCGAATATCGAGTGGGCCTGAAGAAGTTCATGGACCATCTCCACGACGTCCTGCCGCTGTGGTTGCGTTATCCGCCGTGAGACAGGTCAACGCAGCACCAGCGCCGGATCACCCCGACGCCGGTACACCGAACCGAATCGCGCATCGATGCGCAACCAAGCCGGCAGCACGCGAACCCGCACGATCTCGTCGGGACTGACCGCCTCGGATGACTGCGGCAGGAAACCCATTGCCGTCAGCGCGAATACACATCGCATCGGGATACCAACGCTGCCTTCGGCGGAGCTGACCTGGATCACCTCCTGGTCCAGCAGCGACACCGGCGGCCCCTGGGCGCTGCCGTGCTCCTTGGCCAACTGCCCGCCACGCTGAGCCAAATCAAGCATCAGGCGGGCCGGCACATCGTCGAGGTGGGCGAAGCCCGAGTCCGGTGGCAGTGCTCCCCGCCACGCAGAATCCATCGGAAAGCCCGGATTGACGTAACCCGTGCTGTCGACGGCAGCCAGCCCACGCGCCAATTCGTCTGCGCCAACCGATAAATCGTCAGGTCGGACGATTCCGGCCACCACCCTGCTGGCCAGCACGTCCAAGCCGGTCGACGCCCAGGCGGTGAATTCCCCCGGCGAGCGTGTCCGCAACCGGACGACCGTGGCGGCATCGAGTCGCGCCGCCCGCTCGGCGAACGCGGCCAGATCGGCGCGATGGGCGGCAATGGATTCCGGCCCCAGCCACACGCCCCGCTCGGCTATCTCAACCACCGCTGAAGGTATTCCCGATGATGCGGCCCCAGACGCACCAGTCGCTGTTCGTCGATATGGAACGCGGCCAGTTGCGACTCACCGATCACGGCCGGCTTCGACTCCGGATCGGCGCTCGCCGAACGCACTTCGTAGCCGAGCGTGAAATCGACTGCCCGCAAACGCTTTACCCACATGGTCACCTGCAGCGGCGAATCAACCAGCCGCAGTTGACCTTTGTAGGTGACACGTACGTCGGCGATCAGCAGGCCGATTTCGAGGATGTCTGACTCGAAAGCCGGTTTGAGGAACGGGACGCGCGCCTCCTCCATGATCGTGACCATAGTCGCGTGGTTGACATGCTGGTACATGTCGATGTCCGACCAACGGACCGGAACGGCCGCGACGAATCCAGGGGTCAACCCGCTGCTCCTCACCCGCTGGTACGCGTCATCGAGCGAATCTGGCGCGCCGCCACCGACAGTGTGGCCAAATCCTTCTGGCCGCTTTCGTGAATTTCGGTCAGCGTTCGCCGTGCCCGCTCCACCCGCGACGCACTGGTGTGCTCCCACTCGGCGATCTTCTCTTCGCCGGTTTCATCCGGCTCACCGATAGCGAGCACGTCGAAACACAGGGAGCGCAAGGACGAGTAGATGTCGTCACGAACTGCCAAGCGCGCCAACGAGTGCCACCGGTCAGCGCGCGGAAGCTCGGATATCGCGGTGAGCAGACCATCGGTGCCGAGCCGGTCCATCAGCGCGAAGTAGGTGTCGGCGACTTCGGCCGGTTCGCGGTCCTCGATGTCGGCGACGTCGATGATGTCGAGCAGGCTGTACCGGTACAGACCGGCGGCCACCATGTAGCCGAGCTCCGCTGACGCACCCTGTTTGACGAACTCCGCGGCTTCCTTCTCCACGATCGCTTTGTCGTCACCGCGCAACCACTCCGACATCCGCGGCGTCAGCGCTGTCACTTTCCTTGCGAATCGGTTGATTTCGGCGCCCACCGCCAGCGGCTGCGGGCGGTAGTTGAGCAACCAGCGTCCGGCGCGGTCGATCAGCCGACGGGTATCCAGCGTCATCTTGTCCGACACCGCGATCGGCAGCCCGGCCGCGCGAATGCTGTGCCACAGTTGCCCGATCCCGAAGATGGCGTCGGTCGCGGCGTAGGTGCGTACCGCATCCACCGGACCCACCCCGGTGTCGTGGGTGATCCGGTAGTCGTAGCTGATGCCGGCGGTGTCGACCAGATCGTTGACAAGCATGGTGGTCACGATCTCCCGCCTCAGCTGATGCGAGCGGATCGCCGGGCCACACCGTTCCCGCAGCTGCGACGGGAAATACCGCGGCAGCTTGCTGGCGAACACCTCTTGATCCGGCAGGTCGGTTTCCACCAGTTCGTCCTTGAGCGTCAACTTGACGTGTGCCATCAGCGTCGCGAGTTCCGGCGAGGTGAGCCCGATGCCGATCTCGAGCCGCCGCGCGATCTCCTTCTCCGAGGGCAGCGCTTCGAGTTCGCGGTTGAGCCCCCGTTCGGCTGCCAGATATTTGATCTGGTCGGCGTGTACCGGTAGCAGGCTAGCGGCATTGGCACGGCTGGTGCCGATCAAGTCATTCTGGTCCGCGTTGTCGGCGAGCACCAATGCCGCGACCTCGTCGGTCATCGACTCGAGTAGCTGGGTGCGTTCACCCGGGTCGATCTTTCCCGCGGTCACCTGCGCGTCGACCAGGATCTTGATGTTGACCTCGTGGTCTGAGCAGTCCACACCGGCCGAGTTGTCCATTGCGTCGGTGTTGATCCGCCCACCACACAGATCGAATTCGACCCGGCCACGTGCCGTGACACCGAGATTGCCGCCCTCGCCAATGACTTTCGCGCGCAACTGGTTCGCGTTGACGCGCAGCGCATCGTTGGCCCGGTCACCCACGTCGGCATCGGATTCCGCCTCGGCCTTGATGTAAGTGCCGATGCCTCCGTTGAACAACAGATCCACTGGGGCCCGCAGGATCGCGCGCACGAGATTCGGCGGCGCCATCTCGGTGACGTCGCCTTCGATGCCCAGCGCCGCACGAACCTGGTCGCTGATCGGGATGGATTTGTGCTCGCGGCTGTACACCCCGCCGCCCTCGCTGATCAGCGAGGTGTCGTAGTCGTCCCAGCTGGAGCGCGCGAGGTCGAACATCCGACGTCGCTCCTGCCACGAGGCGGCCGGATCCGGGTCGGGGTCCAAGAAGATGTGCCGGTGGTCGAAGGCGGCCAGCAGGCGAATGTGGTTCGACAGCAGCATGCCGTTGCCGAACACGTCGCCGCTCATGTCGCCGACGCCGACCACGGTGAAGTCCTCGGTCTGGGTGTCGACGCCCATCTCGCGGAAGTGCCGCTTGACCGCTTCCCACGCACCTTTGGCGGTGATGCCCATCGCTTTGTGGTCGTAGCCAACGGATCCGCCGGACGCGAACGCGTCGCCCAGCCAGAAGCCGTAGGACTTGGCGACCTCGTTGGCGATATCGGAAAACGTTGCGGTGCCTTTGTCGGCGGCCACCACCAGGTAGGCGTCGTCGCCGTCGCGCCGCACGACGCCCGGTGGGGCGCTGACCTCACGGGTGGTGTGGTCGACGTTGTCGGTGATGTCGAGCAGTCCAGAGATGAACAGCTTGTAGCAGTCGACGCCTTCGGCGCGGTTGGCGTCGCGATCGGCGGCGGGATCACCGGTGGGCAGCGGCGGCTGTTTGACGACGAAACCGCCTTTGGCGCCGACCGGGACGATGACCGCGTTTTTGACGGCCTGCGCCTTGACCAGACCCAGGATCTCGGTGCGGAAGTCCTCCCGACGGTCCGACCACCGCAGTCCACCGCGTGCTACGTAACCGAACCGCAGGTGTACACCTTCGACGCGGGGGGAGTACACGAAGATCTCGAATTTCGGGCGGGGCAGCGGAAGCTCTTCGATCAGCTGCGCATTCAGTTTAAGCGACAGCACATTCTGACTGCGGGCCGATCCCTCGTGTGTGACAAAGTAATTAGTGCGCAGCGTAGCCTGAATCAGCTCGGCGAATGCGCGTAGGATGCGGTCGGTATCCATGCTCACCAACGCGTCGATGTCCGAGGCGACCGCCGCCACCGCGGCCTGCGCGTCACGGCTCTTCGGCGAGCCCGACGGATCGGGATCGAACAACGCCTCGAACAATGTGACCAGTGATCGCGCGGTATGGGGGTTTTCGTTGATCACCGATTCGATGTGGGACTGGCTGTACGGAAATCCGGCCTGCCGCAGATATTTTGCGTAGCTGCGCAGCAGTGCAACCTGCTGCCAGGTCAGGCCGGCGCGCATCACCAGCTCGTTGAACCGGTCGATCTCGGCGCGGCCTTCCCAAATCGCCGTGACCGCATCGGCGAAACGCTGAGCCGTCGCCTCCCGCTCCGGGCCCGGCTGCGCCAGCGGGACCGTGGGCTGCGGCGCGATCTTGAACTGGTAGATCCACAGCGGCAGCCCGTCCGGGCGTTTCACCGTGAACGGCCGCTCCTCGAGCACCACCACACCCATGGACTGCAGCATCGGCAGCAACTGGCTCAGTGATGCCGTCCGCCCGCCCAAATACCATGTCAGCCGGACGGTTTCGTCGTAGTCGTGATCGGACATCACCAGCTTGACCGAATCGTCGGTCAGTTCCTCGAAGATGGCGATGTCGTTGATCGCATCGGCAGGGGTGACCGCCTCTTTGTACGGCTCGGCGAACGCGCGCGCGTAGTGCTCAGCCTCGATGGGCTCCACTCCGGCCGCGGCCGCTTCGCCGAGCAACCGGTCGGACCAGGTGCGCGCGGCTTCGGTCAGCAGCGCCTGAAGCCGCACCCGGTTGGCGTCGGAGGTGTCGATCTGGGTGGCGGTGTCCGCATGCAACCGGACCATGAAATGCAATAACGCCCAAGGTGATTCAGTGACGCGCGCGGTGAATTCGAGGCTGGTGCCGCCGAATTCCCGGACCAGGATGTCTTCGATCTGCAAACGCACCGCGGTCGTATAACGGTCGCGTGGCAGGTAGACCAGACACGACACGAAGTACTCGAGGCGATCGGCACGCAAGAACAACAGTGCGCGACGCCCCGATCCGAGATCGACCACCGACTTGGCCATCGCCAGCAGCTGCTCGGGGCTGCGCGCGAAAAGCTCTGAACGCGGCACGGTCTGGAGCACGTCAAGCAGCAACTGCCCGGGGTGGCCGGGGTCGAGATCGGCCAGGGTGAGCACCTCGTGGACCCGGCGCGAGATGATCGGAATTTCCAGGACATCGGCGTTCATCGCGGCAACGGTGAACAGACCGATGAGGCGATGCTCGAAGACATCGCCGTCCGCGCCTTCCCGGACGGCGAAGACATACGGGTAAGCGCCGAAGCGCAAGTAGCTCGCGACATCTGTCTGCGCCAAGGCCAACAGTTCGTGGTCCTGGGTCAGGCGCGGACGCGACCCCGTGCGATGGCGCAGCACACCGAGGCTGGTCGTCGCCGCCTCCCCCGACACACGTCCGTCATGCACCGGGCAGCGTTGGTACCCCAGCAGCGTGAAATGTCCATCGGCCAACCAGCGCAACAGGGTGGCGACGTCACCATTGTCGGCCCCCGGGTAGTGACCGTTCGCGTTGGTGTCGACGTCGTGGGCCAGCTTGTTGAGCACGGCGATCATCGCCGTCGAATCCGCTGCGACCCTCCGCAAGTCGGCCAGCACCCCCGGCAACAGGCGTTCGGCTTCATCTAACGCGCCGCGGTCCACCGATGGCACGAGCTGGACATGGATCCAGGTTTCATCGATCCCGTCACCGTCGGAATCCTTCGGTCCAACGGCAAGCAGATCTCCGGCGCCGTCCCGGCGCACATGGAACACCGGGTTCATGATCGCCGCGTAGGCGACCCCGAGTCGGTGCAGCAGCACGGTGATCGAATCCATCAACATCGCGCCGTCGTGGGTGACCACCTGCAACGCGGGACCGAATCCGCTCGGGTCGTCGTGCGGGTAAACCGCGACACGGCTCTCCCCCGCGGGCCGATGGGCACCGAGCCGATAGTGCGCGCTCAACAACGCCGGGGCGACCGCGGGAGCCGAGAGCGACTCCGGCGCAGACCCGGAGTCGGCCTCGTTGTCGTGCTGGCCCTGGTAGCTGTCGGCGTAAGCCTTCGATATCCACTCGGGAACGTCGTGGCTGTCAGCGAACTTCGACCAGTCCAGAGCATCAACCGTCATGCCGACCGCTCCTCAGCACGCATACCAACGCTGGCACGCCTGACACTAGTCGCGAGTGAGCCTTCGGTGAGTCACTCGGTGCGGACGAGCCGCTTCGGCTCCGAGCCGCTCGATCTTGTTCTCCTCGTACGCACCGAAGTTGCCTTCGAACCAGAACCACTTGGCCTCGTTGTCGTCGTCGCCTTCCCACGACAAGATGTGGGTGCAGGTCCGGTCGAGGAACCAGCGATCGTGGGAGATCACCACCGCGCAGCCAGGGAACTTGTCCAGCGCGTTCTCCAGTGAGCCCAGTGTCTCGACGTCGAGGTCGTTGGTCGGCTCGTCCAGCAGGATCAGGTTTCCGCCCTCTTTGAGCGTCAGCGCCAGGTTTAGCCTGTTGCGTTCACCACCGGACAACACCCCGGCCGGCTTCTGCTGGTCGGGGCCCTTGAAACCGAACGCAGAGACGTAGGCCCGCGACGGGATCTCGTTCTGCCCGACCTGGATGTAGTCCAGCCCGTCGGAGACGGTCTGCCAGACCGTCTTCTTGGGGTCGATACCGCCCCGCGACTGGTCGACGTAGCTCAGCTTCACGGTTTCGCCGACCTTGACGATGCCGCTGTCTGGCTGTTCGAGGCCGACGATGGTCTTGAACAGCGTCGTCTTGCCGACACCGTTGGGACCGATGACGCCGACGATGCCGTTGCGGGGCAGCGTGAACGACAGGTCCTTGATCAGCGTGCGCCCCTCGAAGCCCTTATCGAGGTGCTCGACCTCGACCACCAGGTTGCCCAGCCGCGGGCCGGTCGGGATCTGGATCTCCTCGAAGTCGAGCTTGCGGGTCTTTTCCGCCTCGGCCGCCATTTCCTCGTAGCGCTGCAGGCGGGCCTTGCTCTTGGCCTGGCGGGCTTTGGCGCCGGACCGCACCCAGGCCAGCTCGTCGGTCAACCGCTTCTGCAGCTTGACGTCTTTGCGGCCCTGAACGGAAATGCGCTCGGCCTTCTTCTCCAGGTAGGTGGAGTAGTTGCCCTCGTAGGGGTAGGCGCGGCCGCGGTCGAGCTCCAGGATCCATTGGGCCACGTTGTCCAGGAAGTACCGGTCGTGAGTGACCGCCAGAACCGCGCCCTCGTATGCGGCCAGGTGCTGTTCGAGCCACTGCACACTCTCGGCGTCGAGGTGGTTGGTCGGCTCGTCGAGCAGCAGCAGGTCCGGCTTGGACAGCAGCAGCTTGCACAGCGCGACACGGCGCCGCTCCCCGCCGGACAGATGCGTCACCGGCTCGTCGGGCGGCGGGCAGCGCAGGGCGTCCATCGCCTGCTCGAGCTGCGAGTCAAGATCCCACGCGTCGGCATGGTCGAGCTCTTCCTGCAGCCGGCCCATCTCTTCCATCAGCTCGTCGGAGTAGTCGGTGGCCATGAGTTCAGCGACTTCGTTGAAGCGGTCGAGTTTGACTTTGATGTCGCCGAGGCCTTCTTCGACGTTGCCGCGAACGGTCTTCTCCTCGTTCAGCGGAGGCTCCTGCAGCAGGATGCCGACCGTCGCATCGGTGGCCAGGAAGGCTTCACCGTTGTTGGCCTTGTCCAGCCCGGCCATGATCCGCAAGACGCTCGACTTACCCGCCCCGTTGGGGCCGACGACACCGATCTTGGCGCCCGGATAGAAGCTCAAGGTGACGTCGTCGAGGATGACTTTGTCGCCGTGCGCCTTGCGGACCTTTTTCATCGTGTAGATGAACTCAGCCATGCGGCGGTGTTGCCTTTCTGATTGCGGGGTGTTGCTCGCGCCCCATCCTAGGCACCGCCACATCGATGCAGCTAAGCCGACAGCGGTAACGCGGCCTCGGCATCGGATGCTGTCCCGGCGCTGTTCGGTTCTTTCTCCTCCTCGGCATCGGTCGCCCCGGTCGCCGATCCGGAGAAGACCGTCTTCTCGACCCTCGCGATGCAGCGAGACAGATCGGGACCGACGGCCGTGGCGCGCATCTCCAAGGTCGACCGCCGGATACCGTCGCGGTCCTCGTATTCGCTGGTGTAGACGTGCCCGGACGCGATCACCGGCGAGCCCTTGCCCAGCGACGCACCCACGCCAGAGACCAGCCGGCCCCAGCAGTTGACGGTGACGAACAGCGAGTTGCCAGGCTCCCAGGCGCCGTCGGCGGCTCGGCGCCGCGAATTGCTGGCGACCCGGAACTTCAGCACTTCCTGGTCACCGACCCTGCGACGCTTGGGATCGTTGACGACGTTGCCGACCACGGTCAGCGGTGTTTCGAACATTTCTTGTTCACCTTTCTTGTATCGCACCGCAACCGGTGCTCCATGGATGCCATTCAGCTCGGGACCACCGACAGCTCGATGCGATTCCGGGCGAGGACGGGCGACGTTGTGGAGCAACCGGTGGGTGTGGATAACGAAGTCACATCCGCCACATCGGCCCCTGGCCGCGGGGGGTGTCGTGCTCCGGCGCGGTCGCCCGAGGTGGCCTCTTCGACTGTGACCGGCGTGGCGGTGATTGCTTAGCGTTGGCCCGAACTGTCACGCCGTGCCAGCTCGGCCAGCATCGCGTTGTAGGCCGCCAATTCGGAATCGTCGTCGCGGTCGGCCGCGCGATCCAATCGCCGCGCGGTGCGCTGGTCGCTGCGTGACCACTGCACCAGCAATGCGATCATGACGACGACCAGCGGGATTTCCCCAGCGGCCCAAGCCATTCCACCCCCGAGCCGCTGATCGCCCAACAGGTCGGTGTGCCAGCTCAGGTGCAGCGAGTGGTAAAAGCTCTCGCCGAGTACCTTCGGCATGCTCATCAGAATGACGGCGAAGAATGCGTGCAGCGGCAGCGACGCGAAGACCACCGCCACCTTCGCCAGCGGCGGGATAGGCCTCGGCGTCGGGTCGACACCGATGACCACCCAGTAGAACAGGTAGCCGCTGGCCAAGAAGTGCACGTTCATCACGACGTGCCCGATGTGGCTACCGACCGCGGCATCGAAGAGTCCGCCCAGATACAGCCCGTAGAACCCGGCGACGAACAGGGCGGTCGCAACCACCGGGTTGGTCAGGAATCTCGAGATCCGGCTGTGCAGCGCGGCAAGCAACCATTCCCGCATGCCGGGCGGGTCGCCGCGACCGGCTGCCGGCAGTGCCCGCAACGCCAGTCCGACTGGCCCACCCAACACCAGCAGGATCGGGACCAGCATCGACAGCAGCATGTGCGCCGCCATGTGCATGCTGAACATCGCCGGCATGTACCGGCCGACACCCGATGAGCTGACGAACAGCAGCGCCGTACAGCCCAGCAACCAGGCCGCGGTCCGGCCGATCGGCCATGCGTCACCGCGACGCCGCAGCCGAATGACCCCGGCCAGGTACAACGCGGCGAACACGATGGCCGCCGTGCCGAAGATCAAGTCGAAACGCCAATCGAAGAGCACCCGGGCCGGGGTCGGCGGACCGGGGAAGTCGTAGCCGATTTTCACGTCGGAAATCGAGGGCACGCCGATCGGCAGTGGCGGCGGAGGCGTGCGACCGAGGCCGACGGCGACACCGAACGTCAGGCCGAACAGCACTGCCTCGATCAGCGCCAGCCGAAGCAGGCCGGCGCGCGAGCCCGGATCTGCTTGCAGCGCAACGACTCCGGTGCGCCGCTGCCGCCAACCGGCGAGGCCGAGCAAACAAAGCGCGACGAACTTCGCTACCACCAGCCGTCCGTAGTTGGTGGTGAGCAGGTCCGACGGCAAGATCCGCACCAGCGCGTTGACGACCCCGCTGACGGCCATCGCGACAAAACACCACAACGCGATCACCGAGAATCGCCGCGAAGCAAGGTCGGCGTGCTGTCCGCCGCGGAAAACGTGGACCAGCAACGCCAGCAGGCCACCGGCCCACAGGCCGCCGGCGAACAGGTGGATCAGCAGGCTGTTGGTAGCCAGGTCGTGCGAACCACCGGCCGAGGAGTGACCGGTCAGCCCGAGCGGCAGCAGCGTGGCCAGTGACCCGGCCAGCAGCAGCGGCGTCCATGACCAGCGCAGCACCGGCAGGCTGGCCACCGTCAGCACGGCGGCCAGCAGCGCGGTCCACCGCCACGCCGTCGAGATGTTGATCAGGCTGGCCAACGACCACAGCGTGGCCGGGTTCAGGTGGGCGGTGATCGGCTGACCGGAGACGTCGGAAATGGTCAGCGGCACCAGCAGGGCGGCACACACCGCCCATGCGCCGGCCGCCACCGTTCCCACCCGCAACGCGCGATAGCCATCGACATCGAGGACACCGTTGTCCTGTGGCGGCACCAAAAAGGCGGCGAACAGGAAGGATCCGACGGCCACAACGGCTGCGACCTCACCGGCGGCCCGGACAAACGGCAGGCCAATCGTGGTCACGAGACCGGGATCGGGTAACCCGGTAGCGGTCAGCGCGGCCGCCAGCGACAGCGCACCGATGCCCGCCGCAGTGCAGCCGGCCAACGTGGCCACCCCGACGAGCAGCGGCCACGCCACCGCGCGACGGCGAGCGGCCGGAGCATCGGTCATGGACCAAGCGTACGGTCGCGCCTCCTACGGGCGATCTGCACCGCGTGCCGCGGCCTCGCGGGCGACGAACTGGTTGCGCGCGATCTGCGCGACGTGGTCGAAATCCTGAAGGATGGCCTGTAATTCGCGGCGAAACGCGACCCGGCGCTCGGCCAGGTCCGGGCCCGGTTTGAGCAGATCCTGATCGGCGACGACTTGGCGCGCGGTGGCGAACAACAACGTCGACACCGGCTCGCTGCTGCGCACCCGACCTTGCGCGGCGAACTGCTTGCCGACGCCGAGCGCCAACTGGGTCAGCTCCTTTTCGCCGATATCCGCCGGAGCATCGCGCAGCACGTCGGCCACGATCTCGTAAGCCTCGAAGAACACCCGCAACATCGCGTCCGACATCAGCGGCCGTTTCGCGTACAGCATCGCGTCGATCTCGGCGGCACCTCCGGCGACGTGCGCTTCCCAATCCTCATACCACGCCATCTCTTCGGCGATGTTTTGCCGGAATGACGCCGAATCGGCGAAGTAGAAGTCGAACTTCAACAGGTCGCGCAGCCGCATGGCCTGATTCCAGAACGCCTCCAGCCGATCACCGTCGGCGTGCCCGGCATGCGCGAGCGCCAATTCGACGATGACGGTCTCCAGAAACGCATGGATCACCGAGTTGCGATAGAACGCTGCGGTGTGCTCGTTCTCCGGGGTGATGCGCCACACCGGTTCACGGCCACTGTCGATCCGGGTGACTGGGTGGCCATTGGACAACGAATCCACCGCAGCGCGAACGCCTTCGCGTGTACGCAACCTCAGCGCACTGGTGGACATCGGGGTTTGCTTGCGTTCGAGATAGTCCAGCGAATCCTGCAGAGTGTGGTGCAGTTGCCCCAGCGTCAACGCCACCCCGTGCGTGGTCAGCAGCAGGGCCGACACCAGACCTGTGGCATTCACCGGGGTGGATTGCAGGATCCGCCAGGCGACTTCGAACGACATCTTCTGTAGGGCAAGCCGTTTGCCGGCTTCGTCCTCGGCGATCGGGCCGTGCGACGGGCCGAGATACTCTCGCATCGAGACGGCTTCGGGAAAGCGGACGTAGATCTTGCCGTAGTTGCGTTCACCCTGGGCCTTGATGAAGTTGTACATCCAACCCAAGCCCTCGGCGCGCTTCTCTCCACCACGGGCGTAGGCCGCGTACTCGGCGGTCTCGTGCAGCTGGTCGAAGCTGATCGAAACACCTTGCAGCAGAATGTCATCACTGCGGCCGTCCAGATAAGCATCGGCGACATAACTCATCAGTCCGAGCTTGGGCGGCAGCATCTTCCCGGTGCGCGAACGGGTGCCCTCGATGGACCAGCTCAGGTTGAATCGCTTCTCCACCACATAGCCGACGTACTCCCGGAGCACGTATTTATACAGCGGATCGTTGCCGATATTGCGACGGATGAAGATGGTCCCGGCGCGGCGCATCAGCGGTCCCATTACCCCGAACGCCAAGTTGATACCGGCGAACACATGCACCGGCGGCAGCCGATTTTCTTGCATTGCCACCGGCATCACCGCGCCGTCGATGTAGGACCGGTGCGAAAACAGCAACACCGCCGGATGAGCTTCCAGCGCGGCGCGCAGCGCCGCCACCTGATACTCGTCGTAGTCGATTTCCCGGTCGAATCCCCGGCTGAACAACCGTCCTAGGACGGAGACCAGGTCGACGGAAACTCGGCTCCATCCGGTGGCGAGCTCGTCGAGCATTTCTCCGGCTTGCTCGATGGTGGCACCCGGGATCTTCTCCAGGCCGGCGCGAAATCGCGCAGACGCCAGAATCTCCGGCCGCACCAGCCGCGGTGACTTGTATTGCGGTCCAAGGATTCGGTATTCGGCGCGTTCCATCGCCAGCAGCGCCCGCCGGGTGACGAAATGCGCGAAGTCACGCGGGTTGTCGCCGACGGTGATGTCGCGCCACTGCTGACGAAGTTCGGACACCTTGGCCGATTCGCCAGCCACCACCTGGGCGCGTGAACGGTCGGAACGCAGAATGTGGCGCTGCTGACGCTCGCTGGGCTGGTAGGGATTTCGGCCCGGGATCAACGCCGCCACCCGATTCCATGCTGACGCGTCGGCCCGCGGCATCCAGAAGACTCGCACCGGCACGATCGACCGGTCCTCGTCCAACTCGAGTTGCTCGACGAGTTGCGCCATCGCGCCGGGTGACGCGTCCCGCTCGGGCAGCGGCAGCACCTCGAGCTTGGTCTCCGGATGGCGGGCACGTTGCTGATCCAGCCATGTGGCAAGCAATTCCGATTCCATCGGCGACGACGCCGACGCCAACACCAAGGTGTCGTCGGTGGTGCTGAACGAACCCTCGCCGGCAGCCGGAGTCACGATCGACCCTTTGGCCGAGGCGTACTCGGTTGGGCCTTGATCGCTTTGCGCGGCACCGCCTTGGGCTGGGTCGCCTTGGCCGTTTTCTTCGCAGCTTTCGCGGGCGCGGCCTTCTTCGCGGCAGCCTTGGCGGGTGCAGCTCTGGCGGCGGCTTTCGCGGGCGCGGCTTTGGCGATCTTGCGCGGCACCTTCTTTCGGTACACGTCGTGGTCGGGCAGCTCGTCGACCGGCCAGTCGGCCAACGTGTCCAGATAGAGTTGGCGCACCTCGGCAATCCGATCTGACAGCGTCTCGACTGTCCAGTCGCGCACCGAGATCGGCGGAAACACCGCAACATCCACCGTGCCCGGGTTCATCGTCGTGGAGTTGCGCGCGGCGATGATCTCGGCGTTGCGAATCACGATCGGCACGATCGGTATTCCCACCGCCATCGCCATCCGGAACGGCCCCTTCTTGAACGGCCCGACGCTGGTGGTGTCCAATCGGGTGCCCTCCGGCGCGATCATGATGGACAGCCCTTGCCTGGCCCGCTCCTCGACCTGGTGCAGCGATTCCACCGCCGCGGTCGGGTTATCCCGATCGATGAAGACCGAGTCCAGGACCTTGCCGAGCGTGCCCATGATCGGATCGCTCTCGAGTTCCTTCTTGCCGACGGCCACCCAGTTGTCGCGGATCAGCGCGCCGACGATGACCGGGTCGGCCTGGTTGCGGTGGTTGAAGATGAACACCGCGGGCCGCTCGGCGGTCAGATTCTCCTCGCCCAGAATGTTGAGTTGCACACCGCTGGCAGTCAATAACAGCTGCGACCAGGTCGCCGTGAAGAAGTTGACACCGCGGCGCCTGCTTCCGGTCAGCAGACCGATCCCCAGCGCGCCGGCGGCGACGGGAACCACCGAGCCGACCCCGGCCAGCGCGCGCAGTTGCGCGGTAATGCCGCCGCCACTGCGACTCGTGAATCGCAGAATAGGCCAGCCGCGCCGCTTGGCGACGGCCGCCATCTTGCCTTCCGGGTTGGTCGGCCGGGGATTGCCGACCAGATACATCAGCGCGACGTCTTCGTCACCGTCGGCGTAGAAGTAGCTGTCCTTGAGGTCAATCCCGTTCTCGGCGGCGAACTTCTGTACCGCGGCGGCCTTGCCCGGTCCCCACAGAATCGGCTTGACCACACCTCCGGTCAGAATTCCATCTTCGTTGGTCTCGAACTTGTTGGTGAGCGTGTTGAGGATGCCGAGGAACTTGGCTACCGGGGCGACCTGGATGGTCAGCGCCGAGGAACTGAGCACCACGGTGTGCCCGCGAGCCAGGTGGGCACGCACCAATTCACGCATCTCCGGGTAGATCCGCGACTCGATGCGCTGGACGAACAGCCGTTCGCCGATCTCCTCCAAATCGCTCAGTATGCGTCCGCTGAGCGCCGCCGAGGCCTTGCCGATCAGCTCTTCGAATTCGATACGCCCGAGTTGATGATTCAGCCCGGCCGTGACCATGCTGAACAGTTCGCCGACACCCATGTCGCGGCGCCGCAATCGCTCCTGGGTGAGGATGACAGCCGTAAAACCGGCCACCAGAGTCCCGTCCAAGTCGAAGAATGCGCCGATCTCGGGCCCGGGCGGGCTGGCCATGATTTCGGCAACCGAACCCGGCAACCGAAGATCACGCACCGGTTTCTTGGACTCGCGATCCTCCGCCGTCATGAACCCACCACCGATCGTTTCGACGCGCCGGCCGTTTCGGCATCGAACGTGGCGGGCACCGCCCGCGGCGCGGGATCACCTGCCAGCGCGAGGATTTCGTTGAATCCCTCCAACAGGCAGCGGGCGAACAGCGCCTCGTCACGGATGGCGGCGCGGTCGTAGCGCGTGGTGATGGTGCAGTAACCACCTCTGGAGATCAGTACGACCATCATCGCCACACCGGGCAACGGACCAATACCGTACTGCCGCAAGATCTTTGCGCCGACGAGAAACGTGTCGCCGGGATAGACCGGAACGTTGCTGGCCTGCACGTCGGAGCCGACGACCGAGGCCGTCATCGACTCCAGCAGCGGTCCCGGTAACACGCTCAACACCGGTGCGATCGAACCGATGATGTCCATCGCGGGCTCGTCGCGGCGCTGGGTCATCTGCAAGCGGATCTTTTGCATGCGAGCAACCGGATCCGCCGTGCCGATCGGGGCCGCCAGGTTCACACCGGTGAACCGGTTGCCGCCCGCCGCGTCGGTCTCGGCCCGCAGGCTGACCGGCACCGCCATCGGCAACGTGGAGATCGGCACGCCGAGTGCCGCGTGGTAGCGCCCCAGGGCACCGGACAAACCGGCCAGGTAGGCGTCGTTGATCGAGCCGCCGCCGGCTTTCGCGGCCCGGTGCAGGTCGGACAGCGGGATATCGATGGCCTCGCTGCGGGTGGCCAAGCTGCGTCGACGAAGCAGCGGAGACGGTTCGGCGGCCCGGCTGACCACCCGGGCGCCCGATCGGGCGTAGTTGAGCACACCCGACACCGCCCTGCCGGGATTGGCGACCGCTCGCCCGAGCATCGACGCCGCGCCCCACAGCGCACCGCCGGCCCCGTAGACCACGTTCGCGGCCAGGTGGTTGAGACCTTCGCGCATCAAATCGTTGGCCGTCAGATCCTGCGGTATGGGTTGGGCCGGCGTCGGCTGGGGCGCCGGATCGCGCTCGAGGTCGTAGATGTGCGCGAACATCTCCACGCTGCCGACACCGTCGGTCACCGCATGGGACAGGTGCAGCAGCGTCGCGGCCTTACCGTCGGGCAGACCCTCGATCAGAGTGGCCGTCCACAGCGGTCGGGCGATGTCCAGCGGCGATTGCAGCATCAGCTCGGCAAGGTCGAATACCTGCCGCAGCGTGCCGGGTTCGGACACACGCATCCTGCGCACGTGGTAGTCCAAATTGAAGTCGGGATCGACCACCCAGCGCGGCGAGGCCGTCGGCAACGTCGGCACGACCACTTTCTGCCGCAGCCGTAATGCCCGTCGGGACGCGTTCTCGAAACGGGTCCGGAAGCGATCCCAATCCGGCGTGGTGTCCAGGATTTCCAGGGCCATGATCCCCGAGCGGGTACGCGGGTTCGCCTCTCCGCGATGCAAGAGGTAGTCGACTGGCCCCAGCGCCGTGGGCAATCCGGCCGCATCGACCTGCTCAGCCACCGCGGCTCCCCCGTCCGGCTAACGCCGCCATCGCCACTCAAGCCTCCTGTTTCAGACAGACCGCGCGACCCGTCGCCAGGACGCCGCGGGCAACTCCAACGTAGTCCGGTAAGCGCGGTGACGGTAGCCGATTGTCCGGATCATAACGCGAGATCAGACGTGCTATGGGTGCCTTGCGAAACGCCCTGACCTGCTGCCGAATTCGAAATAAGCAACGGTTGCGCGCCGGCCGACTCAGCCGGTCGGTGAGGCGTGCCTGCGCGCAGCCCTCGATCGCGACCGCAAATGCTGTCCATAGACAACGCCCAAAAAGTCAGCGACGGCGTCGGCTGCCAGTCGGGATCGGACTGTGGCGAACAAGTCGAAAGCATGGTGAGCGTTGGGCAGCTCGGCGTAGCCGACGGTGTGGGCTCCGGCCTCGCGAAGTGCGTCGCAGAAGGCCCGTGCCTGCACGGTCGGGATCACCGAATCGTTCTCGCCGTGCAGGACGAAAAATGGCGGCGCACCGCGGTGGACATGCGAAATCGGTGACGCCAATTCGAAAAGTTCGGGCCTGTCGGCGTAGCGCTCTTTCATGACGAAAAGCTCGAGGAACGGCATCATCATCTCGTGCATTTTCTCGGCATCGGTGAGGTCGTAAACGCCGTAAAAGGGCGCCGCGGCTTGAACAGTGGTGTCCACTTCCTCAAAGCCGGGCTGCAGTCGCGGGTCGTTCGCGGTGAGCGCGATCAGCGAGGCCAAGTGGCCGCCCGCCGAGCCGCCCGTGACCGTAATGAAGTCGGGATCGCCGCCGTAGTCGGCGATGTTCTCGCGAACCCACGCCAGCGCGCGTTTGACGTCGATGATGTGGGCCGGCCACGATTTGCGAGGGCTCTTGCTGTAGTCGATCGAGACGCAGACCCAGCCGAGTTCGGCCATCCGGCTCATCAGCGGATAGCCCTGCGGTCGCCGACCGTTGACGGTCCACGCGCCGCCCGGGATCTGCAGCAGCACCGGCGCCCGGTCGCCAACCTTGATGTCCCGATGGCGCCAGATGTCCAGCAAGTTGTCGCGGGTGTCCGGGCCGTACGCGATGTCTGACGTCTTAGCCGCATAACGACGGTGGCCGGCGGCGGCCTGCAACATCCCGCCGCGGCGCTCGGGCCGGTCGCCGATGGGATGACAGACCGAGTCGCGGTACTGCGCACCGAAGGAATCCTGCAGCGCCGCAGTGAGGATGCGATCTGCGCGCTGGGCCGCCCAACTCGTCGCAACCCGGCCGATCGACAGCGGGGCCACGCCGGACAGCGCGTGACCGGTGACGACGTGCGGCGGAAATTCGGCAGACAGCCATCCCGCCAAGAAGCCGGCGACCGTTGGTGAGCCGCGAAGCAGCAATGAGCCGGTGCGGCACGCGCCGATCGGCGCGGCCGCCAGCTGCAACCCCTGGCGCAGCACTTCTGCGCGCGCCTGGGAGTATCGCGCCCTGACATCTACGGCTACGGTCATGCCCCGCCACTCCTCGTCGTTGAGCACACGCCGCCCGCGAACAGCCGGGCCGTCGGTAGCGTACGTGTGTGGCGGGCCTCACACTAGCTCAATCACTATTACTGCCAACGACATTTGCTGCGGCGTTGCGGACTGTGAGTGCCCATTCCGTCGGTTAGCTACACTGACCTGGGCTTGGAGTCTTTGGCCCCCGTAGCTCAGCTGGATAGAGCACATGACTTCTAATCTTGTGGTCGCAGGTTCGAATCCTGCCGGGGGTACATAGCGCAGGTGCCACTGTGGCCGATGGGATACGTGTGGCGCCTGTTCTCGGATGGTGCGCTACGCGCCGTCGCCGGCAAAGCTGCGGAGGTCCCAGATGCCCCAATCCGACCTGGTGCTGTTCAGCATCGACAATCGCGTCGCGCTGATCACCGTCAACGATCCCGAACGACGCAACGCCGTTACCGGTGAGATGTCGAAACAGCTACGCGCGGCGGTGGAACGGGCCGAGGCCGACCCCGGTGTGCACGCGGTCGTCGTCACCGGTGCCGGCAAAGCGTTCTGCGCCGGCGCAGACCTCAGCGCGCTGGGCAGTGCCGCCGAAGAGGGATTGCTTCGGCTCTACGACGGATTCATGGCCGTCGGCAAGTGCGCGCTGCCCACGATCGCTGCCGTCAACGGCCCTGCGGTCGGCGCGGGCCTGAACTTGGCACTGGCCACCGATGTGCGCATCGCCGGGCCAAACGCGTTGTTCGACAGCCGTTTTCAGAAGCTGGGGATTCACCCGGGTGGCGGAGCGACGTGGATGCTGCAGCGTGCGGTCGGACCGCAGGTGGCCCGCGCGGCCTTGCTGTTCGGCATGCGCTTCGACGCCGAATCCGCTGTGCGACATGGCTTGGCGCTCAGCACCGCCGACGATCCGGTTGCCGCCGCGTTGGAGCTGGCAGCAGGTCCGGCGGCCGCGCCGCGCGACGTCGTGCTGGCGACCAAAGCCACCATGCGCGCCACGGCTAGCCCCGGATCGCTCGACGTCGAACAGCACGAGCTGGCTAAAGACACCGAACTCGGGCCACAGGCCACCTCGATTCAGTCACCGGAGTTCGCCGCCCGATTGGCCGCGGCCCAACGTAAATAGCGCAACCGCTGAAATCCCAATTATGCTGGCCACCAGCATGTTACGTATCAGCGCGTCGCCAGTCAGAAGACAAGAGGTTTAGGTCGGGTGTGCTCGTGACAACTAGGGCAATCCCGTGAGCGCGGCTACCGCTCGGCGCAACATCTCCGGTGACGGGCAACGATCCGGCGCCAGGAGCCACTGCAGCATAAGCCCGTCGATGAGCGCGATCAGTAGCGATGCGACAGATTCCGCGTCGCGGCCTTTGTCGTCCAATACCGCCACGACTCCTTGCCGCAGTTCGTCATACATGGCCCCCAGCTGTTCGCGCGCCGCAGCGGACCGCTGTGCGTGCGCGAATGCCTCCATGAACCCGACGAGCAATGCTCGGTTGACGTCGAAGGCTCGATACGCGTCCGCGGTCATGCTGTCCAACTGAGCAGTCTTGTTCGTCGCCGCCGCCATCGAGGACTGAAAGCCGCTCACCCAACGTCGGGCGCATTCCGCGACGGCGTCGTTCAACAGGCCCTCCGTCGAACCGAAGTGATAGCGAATCGCACCGAGGCTTACGCCTGCCGTCGACGCCAAATCACGTGCTCGGGTGCCACCGAACCCGCGCTCGCGCAGGCACACGATCGCCGCTTCCAGCAGCGCCTCTCGATTACCCACAAAACCCCTTGCACATTTGTCTAAATCTGGAATTATCGTAGGTCATGACTGCAAGCGCGGGAACAAGGTCGCCGGTAATCCCACCCGGCCCGTCGGGGATGCAGGCATTGCGTTATTGGGCGCAGTTGTTCCGCGACCCGCTCGCGGTATACGGACAGCTCAGCCGCAGGTACGGAGATGCGGTGCGGGTACCGCTGACCCGCAAGCGCACGTTCTTTGTGCTCAGTCGCGCTGAGTACGCCGAACACGTTCTCGTCCAGCATCAGGATCGCTATGTGAAGGCGTTCACGTACCGGCCGCTGAAGGCCTTCCTCGGAGACGGGCTGCTCACAAGCGAAGGCGCGACATGGCAGCGGCACCGTCGTCTCGTACAGCCCGTGTTCAGTCACCGCCACGTGCAATCCTTCGCTCCCGCGATCGTCGCGGCCTCCCGACGGCGCGCCGCTGACTGGATACCTGGCGCCACCATCGACGTTGGTGCCGAAATGCGGACACTGACAATGGATGTGATCGGCCGCGTGTTGTTCGGCACCGAGCTCGGTAGCAAGTCCGAACGAGTCGGGCATGCGGTGTCGCGTCTGCAGGGTTCGATGGTCGTGGCGATGTTGCTGCCACCGATGCCTCCCGAACGCGTCCGAGCCGTGGCTCGCGCCGTTCCGGGGATCGGCTGGGCGTCGGAGACACTCGAGTCGCTGGTCACCAGGATCGTCGATGAGCGCATCGCCGCGCCGCACGTTCAGCCTCGCGACCTGCTTGACCTGCTGCTGGCGGCGGGACAGGACGAGCAACCACTGACGCGCGAAGAGATCCACAGCGAAGTGATGACACTCGTGCTCGCCGGTCACGAGACTACGGCGAACGTATTGACGTGGGCGCTTACGCTGCTGTCGCGGTACCCGGCCGCGCGCGAACGCCTGGCCGCGGAGGTCGATGAAGTCCTTGGCGATCGCGACCCGCAACCAACCGACGTCGACAGCCTTCAGTGGACCCAGGCGGTGATCAACGAAACGATGCGGCTCTACCCGCCAGCGTGGACCATCGAACGCGACGCCGCCGAAGACGACGATATCGCCGGCATTCGCGTCGCACCCGGCAACACCGTCGCGATCTCGCCCTATCTGCTACACCGCAATCCCGACTTCTGGCCCAACCCAGAGGGATTCGACCCGCGGCGTTTCCTTCCCAAGAACGTGTCGAGCCGTCCGAAGTATGCATTCATGCCGTTCGGCGGCGGCCGGCGGATCTGCGTCGGCGCGGGTCTTGCCCAGCTGGAGGCGACCCTCGCGCTGGCCGTGCTAACCCAGTCCGCCAGCGTGAATCTCGTGGCTACGACGCCGCTGAAACCACGTGGCGATGTCACACTGCACCCGAGCGGGCCCGTGATCGCGACGGTGGCGCGACCGGTTCGCGCAACGGCTTCCGACAAAGTCGTCGCAGCGTCCTAACCCGCGTCCGTGAATTTGCCGACCGCTACAAATCGAGCAGCGCGGTTTCCGGCGATTCGATCAGCCTGCGCAGCTCGCCCAGAAACTCAGCGACGTTGGCGCCGTCGGCGATTCGGTGATCGAACGCGCACGTGAGTGTCATCTGCGGACGGACGACTACCGTGTCGTCAACCGCCATCGGCCGTGGCTTCAGTGACCCGATGCCCAGGATCGCGGCTTCGGGGTAATTGATCACCGGGACACCGTCGTCGAGCCCGAGAGCTCCGAAGTTCGACACGGTGAACGTCGAGCCCGACAGCTCGGCCGGTTTCAGGGTGCCGGCCCGAGCGTCCCGGATCAGCCGCGCCACGCAGTCCGCTAGTTCACGCGTGGTCTTGGCCTGTGCATTGGCGACGACCGGGACCAGCAGGCCGCGCGGGGTCGCGACCGCGAAGCCCAGATGGACCGGGTGATGAGAGTGCACCTGCGCGCCGCTCGGGCCGTCCACCCAGGTGGAGTTCAGAATCTTGTTGTGCGTCAAGGCGATGACGAGTAATCGCAGAGTGAGCACGAACGGCGAGATGACCTCGTCGTCGCCACTGACGAGTGCGCTCAGGTGATCGCGAAGCCGGATCAGACCCGTGCAGTCGACATTCACGCTGGCATGCGCATCAGGAATGTTATTGCGCGACGCACTCATTCGCTGCGCCATGTGGGCGTGCACCCCGCGAACCGGCAGCACGTCGTAGGACACACCCGGTCGTTCGGCACCGACTCCCGCGGCCGCCAGCACCGCATCCCGACCGATCAGGCCGTCGTCACCGGCCGGTACGTCGTTCAGGTCCACGAGTAGGTCGGCAGCCAATTTCCGCACGCTCGGTTTGGCTTTGGGACGCCTACGGCTGGTGTCCAGCGCGTCATCGGCGCCGTATCCGACAAGGATCGGGTTGCGTGCGATTACCTCCCCGTTGGTCGCCGGCGCGCTCTCGATGCGGGCCAGCAGCGAACCGACGGCCAGCACATCACCTTCGGCCCCGCGTATTTCGACGACTCGGCCCGCATACGGGCTGGGAATCTCCACTTCGGCCTTCGCGGTCTCCACCAAGCACAACGGTTGGTTGAGTTCGATGTCGTCGCCGACGTCCACGCGCCAGCACGACAGCGTCACCTCTTCCAGACCCTCGCCGAGATCGGGGACGACGAACACTTTGACGCGGTCGTCGTCGGCGCCCGGGTTCACGGTTGTTCCAGCGCTCGCTCGACGCAATCGAGCAGCCGGTCGGGGCCGGGCAGCCATAACTTCTCCAGCCGCGCCGGCGGATACGGGGTGTCGAACCCGCAGGCGCGCAACACCGGTGCCTCGAGTTCGTAGAACAGCTCCTCTTGGATGCGAGCCGCCAGCCCCGCGCCATAGCCCAGGCTCCGCGGCCCCTCGTGCAGCACCACACATCGCCCGGTGCGGCGAATCGACGCGGCAACCGCGTCGAAATCCAGCGGCACCAACGATCGCAGATCGACGACCTCAAGGCTCCAACCCTGTTGCTGCGCAGCCATCTCAGCGGCCGACAGCGCCGTGCCCACCAGACCTCCGTAAGTCAGCACGGTGACGTCGGTGCCGGCACGGCGAACCACCGCGTGCCCGATCCCCGGGCCGGGGCATGTGGTGTCCACGACTTCGCGGCCCCAATAGCGTCGCTTGGGTTCCAGAAACATCACCGGGTCCGGACATGCGATGGAGTGGCGCAGCAACCAGTAGGCATCCGACGGCGTTGACGGGACAACAACTTTCAAGCCAGCGGTGTGCGCCCAGTACGACTCGGTGGACTCGGAATGATGCTCGACGGCGCCGATGCCGCCAAACGACGGGATGCGCACCGTGACCCCCATGTTGACCTGACCGCGAGTGCGGGTCCGGTATTTGGCCAGATGGCTGACCACCTGATCGAAAGCCGGGTAGGAGAATCCGTCGAACTGGATCTCGGGCACCGGCACGAATCCGCGCAGCGCCAGGCCTACCGCGATGCCGATCACCGCGGACTCGGCCAATGGGGTATCGAAGCATCGCTGCGGGCCGAACGTTGCGGTCAGACCCTCGGTGACCCGGAAGACTCCGCCTAATGTCGCGACGTCCTCGCCGAAGACCAGCACCCGGTCGTCGGCGCCCATCGCGTCGTGCAATGCGTGGTTGAGCGCCTGGACCATGGTCAGTGGCGGCGCGGACAGCGCATCGGTCGGCGGCACTTCCGGTACTGCTGTGGTCCGGAATGTCGGTGGTTCGGCGATCTGAGTCATCACGCCTCCCGAAGGATTTCAGCACGCAACTGCTGACGTTGGGCTTCGAGGCCAGGCGTCATCTCCGCGTAGACCGCGGTGAATACTTCGTCGACGTCGATATCGGGGGCGGCGAATACCGCGTCACGTAGATCGGCGCGCAGGCGTTTGGCCCGCGCGCCGATCCGGTCCTCCAGCCTCTGCGACCACAGGCCCTGGCTGTCTAGGTACGCGCGGTAGCGCGGAATCGGGTCCAGCGTCTGCCACCGCTCCAGTTCTTCTTGGCTGCGGTATCGGGTGGGATCGTCGGACGTGGTGTGCGGGCCCAACCGATATGTGACGGCTTCGATCAGTGTCGGGCCGCCGCCTGTTCGGGCACGCGCGGCGGCTTCGGCCATTACCGCATAACACGCCAGCACGTCGTTGCCGTCCACCCGGACACCGGGCATGCCGTACCCAATTGCCTTGTGCGCGATGGACGGCGCAGCGGTCTGGCTGTGCAGCGGAACCGAGATCGCCCACTGATTGTTCTGCACGTAGAACACACACGGCGCCTTGAACACCGCGGCGAAGTTCAGCGCCTCGTGTACGTCGCCCTCACTGGTGGCACCGTCGCCGAGAAAAGCGACCGTGATCGAATCCTCGCCGAGTCGCTGCGCGGCCATCGCGGCGCCGACGGCGTGCAGCGTCTGGGTGCCGATCGGAACCGATATCGGGGCGCAGCACTTTTTGGTGAAATCCAGTCCGCCGTGCCATGTTCCGCGCCAGGCGGCGCCGACTTGACCGGGACTGATACCGCGGACGAGGTAGACGCCCAATTCACGGTATTGCGGAAACAGCCAGTCGGTCTTACGAAGGCACGCTGTCGCGCCGACCTGAGCCGCTTCTTGGCCGCAGCACGACGCGAACAGCGCCAGCTCACCTTGTCGCTGCAGGTTGACGAATTCGGTATCGACGTCGCGGGTGACCATCATCATCTCGTAAAGCCAGCAGAGTGTCTCCGCGGGAAGTTCACGGCTGTAGCGAGATTCCGCCGTCGGCGAACCGTCCGGGCCGACGAGCTGTATCGGCTCGAGGTCGACAGTGATCGGCGGGTGAGAGACCTCGGCCATACCGCCTCCTACGCGCAGGCGTGCGGCGGGTCTGAGCAAACCCCAATACCGAGGCTGCTACGGGCCGGCTTCACCTGCCAGGTGCACGATCCGCTCGGCTCGCCGCAACACGGGCGCATCCACCATTATGCCCTCGAATGCGAAGACGCCGCGTTCATCGACGGCAGCGGCGAGTACGTGTCGTGCCCACTGCACCTGGTCGGGGGACGGCGCATAACCGGCCCGTATCACCGGCACCTGGCTGGGGTGGATAGCAACCTTCGCATCGAAGCCGACGGCCACGGCGTCATCGACCTCGGCGCGCAGCCCATCGAGATTTTTGATGTCGAGGTAGACCGAGTCCAGGGCCAGGCGGCCGTGCGCCTTGGCCGCCAACAACGACTGCGAGCGAACATGGCGGGCAACTTCGCGGTAGCTGCCGTCCGGGTACCGGTTGGCCGTGCCGCCCAGAACGGCGAACAGGTCCTCGGCGCCCCACATCACGGCGATAGCGTTGTCCACCTGGACCGTCTCGGTAACGGCCAGGGCGCCCATCGGTGATTCCACGAGCACAATCACGTTCAGCGGAACAAGAGCGCTAACATGTTCGACCGCTTCGCATTTCGGCAGCATGACAGTGTCGTACGGAGTGTGCTTCAGGGCCTGCAGATCAAGCTCCTGATCGGCGGTGCCGAACTGATTGACGCGCACCACGGTGCGGGCCGGATCGAGTTGCACATCGACCAGCGCCCTGCGCGCGGCCGGCCGATCAGCGGCCGCACAGCCGTCTTCGAGGTCGAGGATCACGACATCGGCTGCGGCTGACGCCTTTTGGTAACGCTCAGGGCGGTCAGCCGGGCAGAACAGCCACGCCGGTCCGGGATTCTGCAGCCCCATCAGGCGCGCCCGCCAGCGGCCTCCGGGGGCTGCATCCGCACCATGGTCTTGCGGTTCGCGGTGGCGACCACATCGCCGTGCTGGTTGCGACCGGTATGCGCGAACGTCACGATGCCCTCGCCGGGGCGGCTCTTCGATGCCCGCTTCTCGACGATCACGGTCTCGGCGTACAACGTGTCACCGTGGAAAAGCGGTTTGGGGAAAGCGATTTCGGAGAATCCGAGGTTGCCGACAATGGTGCCCTGGGTCAGCTGCGCGACCGACAACCCGACCAGGGTCGACAAGGTGAACATCGAGTTCACCAGCCGCTGGTTGAACGGCGGTAGCGCGTCGGAGAATGCGGCATCCAGGTGCAGGGCCTGAGTGTTCATCGTCAACGTCGTGAACAACACGTTGTCGGCCTCGGTGATGGTCCGGCCGGGACGATGCAGGTATCGCACGCCGGTTTCGAATTCTTCGAACCACAGCCCGCGCTGAACGACCTCGCGTAGCGGCTGCTCACCATTCGTCACAGGCCCACCTCGCGGGCGATCAACATCAGCTGCACCTCAGTGGTCCCCTCACCGATCTCGAGAATCTTGCTGTCCCGGTAATGCCGGGCCACCGTGAATTCATTCATGAACCCGTAGCCGCCGTGAATCTGGGTGGCGTCTCTGGCGTTGTCCATGGCCGCCTCGCTGGCGACCAGCTTGGCGATCGCCGCTTGCTTCTTGAACGGCTTACCGGCCAGCATCAGCGCCGCGGCGTCGTAGTAGGCGGTGCGGGCGGTGTGGGCGCGGGCTTCCATGCGCGCGATGGTGAACGCGATGGACTGGTACCGGCCGATCGCCTGCCCGAAAGCCTCGCGTTCCCGTGCGTACTTGACGCTCTCGTCGACGCATCCCTGCGCGGCGCCGGTGGACAGCGCGGCGATCGCGATGCGGCCCTCGTCGAGAATGCGCAGGAAGTTGGCGTAGCCGCGGCCGCGTTCACCGAGCAGATTCTCTTCAGGTACCCGCACGTCGTCGAAACTCAGCGGATGGGTGTCCGAGGCGTTCCAGCCGACCTTGTCGTAGGCGGGTTCCGCGGTGAATCCCGGCGACGGCACCGGAACCAGAATCGACGAGATCTCTTTCTTACCGTCGCGCTCGCCGGTCACGGCCGTGACGGTGACCAGCTTGGTGATGTCGGTGCCGGAGTTCGTGATGAACTGCTTGGAGCCGTTGATCACCCAATGGCCGTCGTCGAGTTGCGCGGTGGTCTTGGTCGCGCCGGCGTCGGTGCCGCCGCCCGGTTCGGTCAGGCCGAACGCGCCCAGCGCACGACCACTGGCCAACTCCGGCAACCATTCCCGCTTCTGCTCATCGGTGCCGAACCGGTAGACGGGCATGGCGCCCAGTGAGACGCCGGCCTCCAGCGTGATCGCCACACTCTGGTCGACCTTGCCCAGCTCCTCCAGCGCCAGGCACAACGCGAAGTAGTCACCGCCCATGCCGCCCCACTCCTCTGGGAACGGCAGACCGAACAGGCCCATCTCGGCCATGCCGGCGACGACTTCGTAGGGGAAAGAGTGTTCGGCGTCATGCCGTGCGGCCACCGGCGCAACGACGCTCTGGGCGAAGTCGCGGACCGTCTTGGCCAACTGTTGGTATTCGTCCGGGAGTGTTCCGGTCGACAAGAAATCACTCATGAGCGCCATCCTCTGCTTCTGATGTTGCGTTGGTATTCGCGGCAATCCGGGCCAGCGGCTGACCCACCTTGACTTGGTCGCCCACGGCGACGAGGAGCTCGACCACACCCTCGACGGGTGCCGTCATAGCGTGCTCCATCTTCATCGCCTCGACCGTGACGACAACCGCACCCGCCTCGACCTCGGCGCCGTCGCTGACGCTGACCGCGACAACCGCGCCGGGCATGGGGCTGGTCAATTCGGCGTCGCCGCTGTGCGCTTCGTCCTCGCGCACCGGCGCTTCGCGCACCTCCTCGAGCACCGCGAAGATACCGTCGCCGGCCAGCCAGATCTTGTGGTCCGCCGCTGCGACCGTATACTTGGCGCGCAGCCCGTCGAGAGTCACTGTCAGCTGGTCGCCCGTCAAAGCAGCTTGCAGGGAACGGGATTCGCCGTCCTCGATGTGGACGTCAGCACCGTCCGGCGCACCGCAGATGTGGACGTGGTCGGTGCGTTCCCCGGCCCGCAGCCGAACACTGACCGGCGCTCGGCGCCCGACTCGCCACCCGGTCGGCACCTCCCACAGGTCGGCACCCGGTCCGGGGAAGGATCGCAACCAGCGGAAGGCCGCCGCGGCGATGAACTGCTCGTCGGCGGGTGCTGCCGCGACGAAATCGCCGGCGCGACGGTCCAATAGCCCGGTGTCGAGGCGGCCGGCGACGACATCGGGATCGGCCAGCAGAAACCGGGCGAACTCGATGTTGGTGACCACCCCGAGCACCGCGGTGTCGGCCAAAGCCCGATCCAGGGTCCGCAGCGCGGCGGCCCGATCAGGGCCATGCGCAATGACTTTCGCCAGCATCGGGTCGTAGTCGCTGCCGACGACCATCCCCGCCGACAAGCCGGAGTCAATCCGCACGCCCGCCGCATCGGGTTCCACCACTGCCAGCACATCGCCACCGGTCGGCAGGAAGCCGTGCGCCGGATCCTCGGCGTAGACCCGCGCTTCAATCGCGTGGCCCTGCAAGGCAATATCGGCCTGACTCACGGTCAGCTTCTCCCCCGCCGCGATCCGGACCTGCCACTCGGCCAGATCCCATCCGGTGACCAGCTCGGTGACCGGATGCTCGACCTGTAGCCGGGTGTTCATCTCCATGAAGAAGAACTCTTCGGGCCGGTCGGCCGAGACGATGAACTCCACCGTGCCCGCGCCGGTGTAGTCGACGCTGCGGGCGGTATCGCATGCGGCGGCGCCGATTCGCGCCCGCGTTTCGACGTCCAGCAGCGGTGACGGCGCCTCCTCGATGACCTTCTGATGGCGGCGCTGCAGGCTGCACTCCCGCTCGCCGAAGTGCACGACGTTGCCGTACGTGTCGGCCAGTACCTGGACCTCGATGTGCCTGGGGCGCAGCACAAATCGCTCCAGGAACAGCGTGTCGTCGCCGAAGGCGGCAGCCGATTCCCGACGGGCGCTGACCAGCGCGGCGGGCAGGTCAGCCGACCGCTCGACCATACGCATGCCCTTGCCACCGCCGCCGGCGGACGGTTTGACCAGAACCGGGTAGCCGATCTCCTCGGCGGCCGCGATCAGTTCCTGGTCGCTCAGGCCAGGCCGCGCGATACCGGGAACCACCGGCACACCGAAAGCCGACACGGTGCCTTTGGCCGCGATCTTGTCACCCATGGTCTGGATGGCGCCCACCGGCGGCCCGATGAACGTCACTTCCGCGGCAGCCAGGGCCGCCGCGAAATCGGCGTTCTCCGAAAGGAACCCGTAGCCGGGGTGAACGGCCTGAGCTCCGGTGCGCAGGGCCGCGTCGACGACAGCGGCGATGTTCAGGTAACTGTCACGTGCGGGCGCCGGGCCGATCG
This sequence comes from uncultured Actinomycetota bacterium, assembly GCA_963815995.1. GTDB lineage: Bacteria > Actinomycetota > Actinomycetes > Mycobacteriales > Mycobacteriaceae > Mycobacterium. Next base: position 732,568 of record CAWFIR010000010.1, on the reverse strand, counting down.
CGACCGCGACGTCCGCCAAAGCGACGTGGAGCGCATTAGCGTCGGCGTCGCTGTACACCGCGACCGACCGGATGCCCATCGCCTTCAGTGTGCGAATCACCCGGACGGCGATCTCGCCCCGGTTGGCTACTAGAACCGTATCGAAACCCATCGCGCTCACATCCGGAAGACGCCGTATGACACCGGGTCGACCGGCGCGGTGGATATCACCGAAAGTGCAAGACCGACAACGGTTCTGGTATCAGCAGGGTCGATGACGCCGTCATCCCACAGCCGCGCAGTCGAATAGTAGGGGTTGCCCTGGTGTTCGTACTGCGCGCGAATCGGCGCCTTCACTCTTCCTCCTCCTCGGCGGTCAAATCTCCGCGCACCGTTGCCAGCACCGACGCGGCTTGCTCGCCACCCATGACCGAAATCCGGGCGTTGGGCCACATCCACAGGAAGCGCGGCGAATACGCCCGCCCGCACATCGAGTAGTTGCCTGCGCCATAGGACCCGCCGATCACGACCGTGAGCTTGGGCACCCGCGCGCAGGCCACCGCGGTCACCATCTTGGCCCCGTGTTTGGCGATGCCGCCGGCCTCGTAGTCGCGGCCCACCATGAACCCGGAGATGTTCTGCAAGAACAGCAGCGGCACCATCCGCTTGTCACAGAGCTCGATGAAATGCGCACCCTTGACCGCGGATTCGGAGAACAGCACCCCGTTGTTGGCGACGATGCCGACCGGGTGGCCGTGGATGTGGGCGAATCCGGTGACCAGGGTGCTGCCGTATTCGGCTTTGAACTCGACGAATTCGCCACCGTCGACGAGTCGGGTGATGACGTTGTGCACGTCGTAGGGAATCCGGGGGTCGACGGGGACCACCTCATAGAGCTCTGATTGATCGGCAATCGGATCAACCGTGGGCGACACATCCCAGATCCGCGGCTCGCGCGGCCCCAGCGTCGAAACGATGCGCCGGAGGATGCGCAACGCGTCGCGGTCGTCGTGGGCGAGATGATCAGTGACACCGGAGATCTTCGAATGCAGTTCTCCGCCACCGAGATCCTCGGCCGATACGACTTCCCCGGTGGCCGCCTTCACCAGCGGCGGGCCGCCGAGAAAGATGGTGCCCTGGTTGCGAACGATCACTGCCTCGTCGCTCATGGCAGGAACGTAGGCACCGCCGGCCGTGCATGATCCCAACACCGCTGCAATCTGCGGGATGCCCTGCGCGCTGAGATTGGCCTGGTTGTAGAAGATCCGGCCGAAGTGATCGCGGTCGGGGAATACCTCGTCTTGGCGGGGCAGGAAGGCACCGCCGGAGTCGACCAGATAGATGCAGGGCAGCCGGTTCTGGCTCGCGATCTCCTGAGCGCGCAGATGCTTTTTGACGGTAATCGGGTAGTAGGTGCCGCCTTTGACCGTCGCGTCGTTGGCCACGATCATGCATTCGCGGCCCGAGATCCTGCCGATGCCGGTGATGATTCCCGCCCCGGGGCATTCGTCGTCGTACATCCCGTCGGCCGCGAGCGGCGCGACTTCCAGCAACGGGCTACCGGGGTCGAGCAGCCCGTCGACGCGATCCCGGGGCAGCAGTTTGCCTCGATCGACATGGCGGGCCCTGGAGCGTTCCGAGCCACCCAGTGCGGCCGCGGCCAGCTTGTCGCGCAACTGTGCGACGAGCGCGGTGTGCGCGTCGCGGTTTTCCGCCGGAGAGGTCATCGGTTGCAGGCCAGTTTCGGTTAATGGTCACTAACTCGTGCTATGTTAGTGGCGATTAACCGAAGTGTCTAGGGAGGCGGGATGGCAGCGTCCGCTCCGGTCGAGCGTAATGACGACGCCCCGGCACCGAACCCACGCAGCCGACGCAAATCGGACCGGCGCCTGCAGCTGCTGGCCGCCGCGGAACGGCTGTTCGCCGAGCGCGGGTTTCTGGCGGTGCGGCTTGAAGACATCGGCGCCGCAGCGGGGGTCAGCGGCCCGGCGATCTATCGGCATTTCCCCAACAAGGAGTCGCTGCTGGTCGAATTGCTGGTGGGCATCAGCACTCGCCTACTGGACGGCGCCCGCGGGGTCCGATCCCGTCAGACCGACGCTGCCGCGGCGCTGAACGGCTTGATCGACTTTCACCTCGACTTCGCCCTGGGCGAGCCTGACCTCATCCGGATTCAGGATCGCGACCTCGCCTATCTGCCTGCCGTCGCCGAACGCCAGGTGCGACGCGCGCAGCGCCAATACGTCGAGGTATGGGTGGGCGTGCTGCGCGAACGCGAGCCCAGACTTGCCGAAACCGACGCCCGGCTGATGGCGCACGCCGCGTTCGGTCTGCTCAACTCCACTCCGCACAGCCTCAAGCCGGCCGACGGAAAGGCAGCGCGCGCGGCGCGGTCACGTGCGGTGATGCGGGAGATGACCGTCGCCGCACTGACCGTCGGCGCCGCGCCGGAATGACCGGCATTGCCACTGTTCACCGGACATTTCGTCACCGACGCGCGTGCTGCAGGTACCCTGCAGAAATGAGGTGGGCATGAGCGAACGACGTCATCCCGATCACACCCGTTCAATCCAAGAGCCGACTGAGCGAACGCAACGACTGCGTCAGCCTTACCCGTCGTACACCGACCCGGCTTACAGCGGTCAGTCGTCCTATCCGCCCCCGTACTACGGCCCGCCGCCCGACCCGAACTCCACGCACCCCACCGACAAGCTGCCTCAGTACTGGCTGCAAGGTCAGCCCCCACCGGTTCAGTCACCGCAGGAACCCGAGCCCGGACGACCGAAAGCGCCACGCTGGCTCTGGATCGCCACGGCCGCCGCGGTGGTACTGGTTACCGCATTGGTCATCGCGCTGGTGATCGCCAACGGCACGGCCAGCAAGCAAACGGCGGTGCCCGCACTGCCCCAGAGCCCGAGTTCGCAGCAGCCGATACCGAAAGCATCGCCATCTCCGTCGGCGAGCGCACCCGAACCGGCCACCACCGCGCCCGGCCCGCCGGCTGATGCCAGCGCGATGCAGACCGTGGTTTACAACGTCAGCGGCGACGGCCGCGCGATCAGCATCACCTACGTCGACAACGACGGGATGATGCAGACCGAGTTCAACGTGGGGTTGCCCTGGACCAAGGAAGTCAGCCTGCCCGAGTCCGGCGGCAAGACGCCGAACGTCACCATCGTGAATATCGGCCACGACGTCACATGCACGGTGACCGTTGACGGAGTCGAGGTCAACCAGCGCAGCGGCGTTGGCCTGACGATCTGCAACGGGTCGGGCTAGTCGGACTCAGCCAACGTCGGTCGCCAGAATCCGTTGCGGGACACGCACAATCAGCAAGATCAGCAGCCCAACCACCATCACCAGGCATAGGCCGCCCATGCCGGCGCGGACGGCCCCGAAAACGTCGACGAACACCGAAAACAGCCACGGCGCCACAAACGACACCGCACGCCCGGTCATCGTGTAGAGGCCGAAGGCCACGCCTTCTTTTCCGGCGCTGGACATCCTCAGCAGCAGGGTCCGCGCCGATGCCTGCGCCGGGCCGATGAACAGACACAGCAGCAGCCCGGTGATCCAGAACGCGCGAGGCCCCGACAACGCCATCATGGTCAGTGCCGCGGCGATGATGCTGGCCAGTGATCCGATGATGACGGGCTTGGATCCGACCCGGTCGTCCAGAAAACCGCCGAAGACGGCGCCGACCGCCGCCACCACGCTGGCGGCCACCCCGAAGATCAGCACGTCGGCCGGCGAGATCCCGTACGCATTGACGCCGAGCACGCCGCCGAAGGTGAAGACGCCGGCCAGTCCGTCGCGAAAGACAGCACTGGCGATCAGGTAATACACCAGATTCCGGTCGCGGTGCCACTCGGTGACCAGGTCCTGCCACAGCTTGCGGTAGCTGCCGAGCACGCCGCGCACCGGGCTGACGACTTCGCCCGGCGAAGGCAGCCGAGGCGCGGTCAGCAGCAACGGCAGCGCGAACAGCACGAACCAGCCGGCAGCCAGCAGCATCGCCACCCGGACGTTCGTGCCGTCGCTGATGGGCAGTTGCAGAAGTCCACGTGTATCGCCCTTACCGACGATGCAGCCGAAGTAGGTGGTCAGCAACAACCCGACGCTGCCGACGAATGCCGCGGCCAAGCCGAAGCCCGAGATCCGGCCGGAGTTCTGCGGCGTCGAAATCTGCCGCAGCATCGCGTTGTACGGCACGCTGGCCAGGTCGCCGCACGCCGCGGCGATAGCGAGCAACGCCAATCCGGGCCACAGGTACTGCGGGCGGTCCCGGATCAGGCTCATGGCGCTCACCAGAGTCACCACCATTCCGGTCAGCACGGTCAGGGCGATGCGCCGCCGCCGTGCATCTTCGACCCACACGCCGATCACCGGCGCCAGCACGGCGATCGTCAATCCGGCGATCGCCAGTGCGCGACCCAGCCAACTTGCCGGCGGCACATCACCCGGCAAACCCTTGCCGACGGTGCCGGTCAGATACACCGAGAACACGAAGGTCACGACAACGGCGCTGACGCCCGCCGCACCGGTGTCCCACAGTGCCCATGCCATCGCCTGGGCTCGCTCGGATCTGGGCGAATCGTTACTGCCGGAATCAGACATTGTTGGTCTGTCTACCATTGGCGCATGCCGGTACCCGCCCCCAGCCCCGACGCTCGTGCCGTTGTCACCGGCGCCTCGCAGAACATCGGCGAAGCGCTGGCCACCGAATTGGCAGCGCGCGGCCACAGCCTGATCGTCACCGCGCGGCGCGAGGACCTGCTCAACACCCTGGCCGGCAAGCTGGCCGAGAAATACGGCGTCACCGTCGAAGTCCGTCCCGCCGACCTTGCCGACACGGCCGAACGCGCAAAACTGGTCGACGAGTTGGCCGGTCGGAACATCTCGATCCTGTGCGCCAATGCCGGTACCGCCAACTTCGGCCCGGTCTCCACTCTGGACCCCGCGGCGGAGCGGGCTCAGGTTCAGCTGAACGCGGTCGCGGTACACGACCTGGTGCTGGCGGTGCTGCCGGGAATGATTGAGCGCAAAGCCGGCGGCATCTTGATTTCCGGTTCGGCAGCAGGCAATTCACCGATCCCCTACAACGCGACCTATGCGGCGACGAAAGCGTTCGCGAACACGTTCAGCGAGTCATTGCGCGGCGAACTGCGTAAAACGGGTGTGCATGTGACGGTGCTGGCCCCGGGTCCGGTGCGCACCGAACTGCCTGACGCGTCCGAGGCGTCGATCGTGGAGAAGCTGGTGCCGGACTTTCTGTGGATCTCCACCGAATACACCGCGAAGAAATCGCTAGATGCATTGGCGCGCAACAAGATGCGCGTGGTCCCCGGGGTGACGTCCAAGGCGATGTCGGCGGCAAGCCAGTACGCACCGCGCGCGATCGTCGCACCGATCGTCGGAAGCTTCTACAAGAAGATGGGCGGCTGATCTACCGACGGCGTTTGCTGCCGCCGCCGAACATGTTGCGGATGAGCTCGGTGCCGAGCGCCTTGAGGAAGGTCTGGAAGCCGCGGCTGTTCACGAATCGACTGAACCAGCCAGGCTTTTTCGCGGCTTCGGGCGCGTTCTTCCCTCCCGCCGGCTGTTCGGCTGGAGCCTTTGCCTTCTCGGCTTCGATCTTCTCGTACGCGGATTCCCGGTCCTTGGTCTCACCGTAGGTCGCCTGCAGGGGGCTGGCTTTGGCCGCGGTGCCGATCGCGTCGTCGCCGATGGCGGCCATCAGCGAACGGGGCGAACGCAGTCTGGTCCACGCCACCGGGGTTGGGGCGCCGCGTTCCGACAGCACGGTGACGATAGCTTCGCCGATGCCCAGTGACGTCAACGCCGAAGCCAGATCGTAGACGTCGGTTTTCGGGTAGGTGCGGACGGTCTTCGTCAGCGCCTGCTGGTCGTCGGGCGTGAATGCACGCAGTGCGTGCTGAATGCGAGCTCCCAACTGCGACAACACCTGGTTCGGCACATCGGTGGGCAACTGGGTGCAGAAGAACACGCCGACGCCCCTCGAGCGGATCAGCTTGACCGTCTGCTCGACCTGTTCCAGAAACGCTTTGGACGCATCGCTGAACAACAAGTGCGCCTCGTCGAAAAAGAAGACCAGCTTGGGTTTGTCGACGTCACCGATTTCAGGCAAGGACCTGAAAAGGTCGGACAGCACCCACATCAGAAACGTCGAGAACAGCACCGGCCGGGCAGCTTGAGCTCCGAGCTCCAGCAGCGAGATGACCCCGCGGCCCTTGTCGTCAAAGCGCAACAAATCCTTGGGTTTCAGTTCCGGCTCACCGAAAAAGGTATCGGCGCCTTCGGCTTCCAGATTCACCAGAGCACGCAGGATGACACCGGCCGTTTGCGCGGAAACGCCGCCCAACGACTTCAAATCGGCCTTGCCGTCGTCGCTGGTGAGCTTCCCGATCACCGCACGCAGGTCTTTCAGGTCCAGCAGCTCGTAGTTCTGCTGCTCGGCATAATGGAAGATCAAGCCGAGCGTTGACTCTTGAGTAGCGTTGAGCCCCAACACCTTTGACAGCAAGATCGGCCCGAAGCTGGCGATCGTGGCCCGCACCGGAACACCGATGCCCTTGGTTCCCAGCGACAGAAAGTCCACCGGAAAAGCGCTGGGCTCCCACTTGTCGCCGGATTCCTTAGCGCGAGCGGTGATCTTGTCATTGCTTGCACCGGGCCGCGACAGACCAGACAGATCGCCCTTGACGTCTGCCATCAGCACCGGCACACCCGCCGCCGAGAGCTGCTCGGCGATTACCTGCAGCGTCTTGGTCTTGCCGGTACCGGTCGCGCCGGCTACCAGACCATGCCGGTTGACGGTGGCCAGCGGGATGCGGATTTGCGCGGTCGGGTTTGTCTTGCCGTCGATAACGACCGCACCCAACTCCAGGGCCTGGCCCTCGACGGCGTAGCCGGCTGCGATCTGCTGTGCGGGGTTCGCTGTCGATTCAGTGCTCATAAGACCCTGTCTCTCCCCTACTACCGTGGTCTCGATCACGCACGACCTTACTGGCTGTTGGGCTCAGGCGGGGTGGCTGCAGGACGCCCAGCTAACTTTGCCTAGTGTGAATGCTGTGCGGGACGAACTGGTGTGGATCGACTGCGAGATGACCGGGCTGGACGTGAGCTCAGACAAGTTGATCGAGATCGCGGTCCTGGTTACCGACGCTGACCTGAACATTCTCGGCGACGGCGTCGACCTGGTGATCCACGCCGACGACGCGGCGCTGTCGTCGATGGTTGACGTGGTGACCGAGATGCACACCCGCTCGGGGCTTATCGAAGAGGTGCGGGCGTCCACCGTGGACATCGCGACGGCCGAGAAGGCGGTACTCGACTACATCCGTCAACACGTCAAGCAAGGCAAGACGGCGCCCCTGGCGGGCAACTCGATCGCCACCGATCGTGGCTTCATCGCCCGCGACATGCCTGCGCTGGACTCGTTTCTACACTATCGGATGATCGATGTGAGCTCGATCAAGGAGCTGTGCCGTCGTTGGTATCCGCGGATCTACTACGGCCAGCCGGCCAAGGGTCTGGCGCACCGCGCGCTGGCCGATATCCACGAATCCATCCGTGAGCTGCAGTACTACCGGCGCACCGCATTCGTCGCACCCCCGGGCCCCACGACCAGCGAGATCGCTGCCGTGGCTGACGAGCTCGGGGTCGAACCGGCCGCGCCGGAGGAAATGGATTGGCCCGCGGAGGACTCAAGCGGTTAGTATCGACGGCGCTGTACGTCGCCTCGGCGGCTGACAGCAATGGTGGGTGTAGTTCAGTTGGTAGAGCGTCAGGTTGTGATCCTGAATGTCGCGGGTTCGAGTCCCGTCACTCACCCCAAAGGGGCGTGCCGCCTAGGCCGCAGGGGACTGCGCGCTGCCGGCTCAGCGCTGACTGCGCGCGGCGGCTCTGCGCATCTCCAGCTCGAACCCGCCGGCCTCCGCCGCGTAGCCGATTGCGCCGACGGCGACACCGACCACTTGCCACAGGACGTGGCCGCTGAACAGAGCAAGTTGACCGCGAACATTGCGACTGACGCCCACGTCGGTTCGACGAGCGAGAGTTTCATCCACGCCTACAAGGCTAGAAGCGCCACCGGCCGCTGGAACGCAGCGGCGCTCAGTCGGCGTGTCGGACGCTGTACGCGCGAATTAGGTTGCTAGATAACGAATGCGGCGTAACAAAACGGTGTCACGCCTTGGCATTGCCGGCGTGCCACTGATCCCACGGGATGTTCCAGTCGCCAAGCCCTTCGGTCCCCGACAGCGGCGGGCCGAGCGTGTTGAGCACCTCGACGATGTCGCCGCGCTTGGTGTGCTCGAAGAACCATTGGGCATTGCTCGGGCTCACGTTGAGGCAGCCGTGGCTGGTGTTGGTATGGCCTTGGGCGCCCACCGACCACGGCGCCGAATGCACGAATACCCCGCTGTAGGACATCTGGGTGGCGAAATCCACCTCGGTGCGATATCCGTTGGGCGAGTTGACCGGAACGCCGTAGGTCGACGAATCCATGATCATGTGCGCGAATCGCACACCGAGAATGTAGGTACCGCTGGCGGTGGGGGTGCTGTCCTTGCCCATCGACGTCGGCATGGTCTTGACCACATCACCGTTGACGCGCACCGTCACCATCTTCGTGTTGTCGTCGGCGGTCGCGATGACTTCGTCGCCGACGGTGAAGTGTGAGCGTACGTTGTCCTCGCCGAACACCCCGTCGCCCAGGTCGACACCGTAGGTGTTGACCGCGATGTTCACGTTCGTCCCAGGCTTCCAGAAATGCTCAGGGCGCCAACGAACTTCGCGTTTGTTCAGCCAGTAGAACGCGCCCTCGACGGGCGGATCGGTCGTTATCACGATGGCCTTTTCGGCGGCCTCACGGTTCGCGATGGCCTCGTCGAACTGGATCGCCACCGGTTCGCCGACGCCCACCACCTCGCCGTCGTGCGGCATGGCGTACGGCATGGTCAGGTTGTGCGGCGAGTGAGTCTGGAACGTCAATTGGCGAGTCGCCAATCCGCCGAGCCCGCGGGCCTTGGCGGTCAGCGTGTACGTCCTGTTGTAGCCCAACCGCTCCGTCGTAGCCCAGTGCACGCCGTCGGCGCTGAGTTGGCCGCCAACGGTCCCGCCGTTCTCGTTGACCATCTCGACGGAGGCCAGCACGCCGTCGTCAGCGTTGACCGTCACGGGGCTGTCCACCGCAACACCGACAGCGCCGTCGGTCACCGAAGCGCCGAGTTTGGGGACGAGCAGGTCACCGAACGGCGTGGCCTTGTCCATGATGGCCTTCGGCGCCGGAGCGCTGCCGCCGCCGCTGCAGGACACCGCGCCGAAAACGGCAAGCGGCACCATCAGCACAGCCAGCAGCTGCCGGCCGCGCCGCCGAGGACTGATGAAGCGATCCCCCACCTGCGTTGTTCCCCTTCACGGCGTGTATTTGCGGTGTTACTGCCGAGTATTCTAAGCGGTGGACGACTGTTAACACTCGTCAGCGATCGATCACAGGCTCGACGATTTCGTCCCCCGACGGAATGGCTGTTATTGTCGCAAACGCAGTCCAGCAGGATGCACGCGCCGTTAGCTCAGTTGGTAGAGCAGCTGACTCTTAATCAGCGGGTCCGGGGTTCGAAACCCTGACGGCGCACAAATCAAAACCGCACGTCGGGGTGACTTGTCGCCACCTCGAACGAGTATTCGAACCCATACCGGTCGTACACACCGCAGACGCTTATGCCCTCGAACAGGTGCCCTTCGAACGGACCGAAGTGGGCGACCTGGATCGTGACGCGCAGCCAAACGGCGCACCCCGTTACCGGCAGGTGCAGGCCAAGCGGTTCAACTACGTCGCAGGCGAAAGCACCGAGGATCAGGCTAAAAGGTCAACCCCAGTCGGTAGCGACGCACGCAGCGGGCTGCGAGGCTGCCGTGGGCACGCTTGTTTACCGGATCATCCCGGCACCAAGACAACAGCAGGACGCGGCCAAAGCACCCGCGGATGCACCCGAAACACCAACGCATCGAAGACATCGCCGACAAAAATCGACAAGCCGACTTGACGGCCGCGCAATCATGCTCCTGCTCAGCGCAATCCACATGAATTCGACCCTTGAGAGTCCGAGTCCTTAACGGTTCGGTTGCGCCCCAGTCGAGTTACCTCCCGTACCAATTGAAGCCGGGATCGTTATTGCCCATGGCTAGGCGCGGTGGGGATTGGGGTTGGGGCTGGGGTTGGAGTGACATGGAACGTGGCGGTGATGGGTGGTTCTGGGCTTTGAGTGTTTGTTGGATCAGCCGATGCGCTCGGAAGCGCGATGCCCGCTGCCAAAAGCGGAGCGCCACACACGACAACGAATTTGATGGACTTCTTCACTGAAGATTCTCTTTTCTGTCCGTGTGCGAACGCAACCGAACCCTCGCGGTCATCTCTTGACCGGTAGGCAATTGACGCTACACCGAACGAATGCAGTTCCAAGACCGCATGGTCCAAGCCCTACGATCACAGCGGCGGTGGGGGCGACGAGTCTTCGTCGACACCAATGAAGATGGTCCCGCCCTCTAGCGCGAATGAGGCAATGTCTTTCGCGAGCTTCCCCCGCGGAGACCCATTCACTCGACATGAAGCGCGAACTCAAGTCAGGGGATGTTGCAAACAGAGAGCCAGCGCGGCTGCTGATCCCAGCGTTGGCGTGCAATGTCGTTTCGCGCGCTCGGTGCTGCCTGCGCGCATGGGCCAGAAATGCAGTCGAGTTGCACTCCGAATTGTGCACCGCGTCAGCATATTTCGCGCGTGTCATGCCCATAGCCGCCTTCTCCCTTCGAAATCGGGATGAGCGCGGCGCCAAGCAAATTCAGTCGGAATGCATTCCCATGCATTGTCTCCACTCGGGATTGTGGGGGTCCCCGTTATACAAGGCCGCGCAGTTTCGTGGGGCGGTGGTTGTGGGTGTGGTCGGGTCTGGGCTGGCTTTGGATTCGCTTTGGCACCCGCTGGCCACCGTCGCCACGACCGCTAGAGCGACCAGCGCGAATGCGGCGCGTTGGATCGACCGCAGAACGAACATGCATACCTCCCGAGGGCGAAGTCGACATCCGGTGGAAGCGGTGACGGGCCGACCTAGAGAGAACCCGACTAGAACGGGCCGGCCCTTGCCGTGCTTCTTGCCGATGACGAGATTAGGGCGCGTGAAAATAATCAGAGCACCAATAACTTCCAGCATGCCACAGCGGACAAAGCCTGTGGCGGAAACTGCATCAGCCCGTCACCCAAGCGGATGACTGGATAGGACCGGCGCGTTGCCGGCGTGCTGCACATCCATGCACTCGGCATGTCGACCTTCGTCCCCGTATATGCATGGCGACTACGCCGGGGGGGCCGAAAGGACCTGGATAACCGCGTCCAGCGGCTCCGGCGACGTCGCAGTGTCGCCGATATACGGGTGGGCAAGTTCCAAGACGAGGAACAGGTCAGTGGCCAGCAGCACGCCCACGGTCGCCACCAACGCATAGTGAATGGTGGTTTTCTCGACGCTGTAAACGATGACGCAGCCAAGAACCAGCCCGCTGAGCAGGAAGAAGACTATCCACATCGACCACGGAAGTCCGTTTGCGGTGCGGGCCCGGATTATCCGGTCTGTGCGTGCCTGACTGATCTTGTTGAGGGACTCGAAAGAGGTAGCGAGGAAAGTCTTTTGGGTATCGGTGCGCGGCTGAACTTCTTCGTATGCGGTGTGGAGGCGCTGCAGCGCTTGGCCGGCCGCAGAGTAGGCGTGGCCGTTGGCGGCCAGCGGCCACTCTGTTACGGCCGCGCGTTCATAGTCCAGCAGCGCCCGGCGGATTCGGTCGCTGTCGGCCTTATCGAACACGGTGAGGTCGTTGGCCATCTGTACCCCCGTGGTGCCCTCGGCCCGCATCGCGGCATCCGCAGCATTGGTCTGACCCCACATCGCGCTAACGATGAAACCTGTGAAGAACGCGTACACGAATCCGACCAACAAGAAGGCGAACTGTGCCGCCTCGCTGCGCTCGTCCCCCCTCAGCCCGGGGAACCGATGCCGGACATATTTCAGGGCGAGCACTGCTCCGCCTGCGATGAGGACGTTGAGTCCGAGTAATAGCAGCCACGACGGGACGTTGCTCACCATCCAACCACTCACAAGCCACACTCCTCGAGAGCATCACGCCGGAAACCCCGGGCGAGGGATGCAAAATTGGGTCGGCCGTGAATACGCGGCCGGCCGTTCGACTTTAGGCGCATGTCCCCGGCGCGACGCCCACTTCGCCTCATTCTCAATGGGTTCAGGACTCGGTTCGTGGACGACAACGCCGATTAGTGGTCTGTTCCGCATCGATGTCGGGATCGGTCTTCCGCGTGCGGACATACCTAGCGGTTCCCGACGCGATCGGGGGGATCGCCTCCAGGCGGGTTTTGTTTCATACAACGAAAGAGAACTTCACGAAAAATGTTCGGGAAAAAGAAAGTTTGCTGAAAACAATCCGTCTCGGCGCCTAGGGTCCGTAGTGCCCCTCAATGGAAGGTGAGGCGGCGAACGTGACGAAAGCTTTGACGGTGACCGGGGAGGCGGGTCCCCGACCTGATCGTCGCCGGCTTGATCGTCGCGGGCGGAATTTACTTCCTAGGAATGCTGATATTCAACCGCGGCGTGCTGGAGACCCAGCCCGGAGACGCCGATCTCTTCGCAGTGAGTTCAGGAGTGACCGAATGACTAGCAAGCTGACGGGTGAGGTGGTGCGTGCAGGCGACCCCGGCTACGAGGCGGCGCGGATCGGCTGGAATCGCCTGTATTCGCGCTATCCCGAGTCAATCGTGTTCTGCGGCAACACGCAGGACGTGGTCAACGCGGTCGAGTGGGCGCGCGAAGAAGGCATCGCCCTGCGTGCCCGCAGCGGACGCCACAGCCTTGATGGCTGGTCCTCGATCGACGGCGGACTGGTTGTCGACGTCAGTCGGATGAAGAGCGTCACGATCGACGAGACGGCGCGCACGGCGACGGTCGGGACCGGGCTTACGCAGAAGGAGACAGTCCCGGCGCTCGGGCAGCGCGGCTTTGTCATTCCGACCGGCTCGGAGGGGGGCGTCGGGCTCGGCGGTGTGGTTCTCGGCGGAGGCTTCGGATTACTCACCCGCAGTTTGGGATTGGCGTCCGATAACCTGCTCGCGGCCGAGGTCGTGGTGGCCGACGGCGCGCGCTCGGCGAAGGTTGTCGAGGCCACCGAGCACAGCAACGCCGACCTGCTGTGGGCGTGTCGCGGCGGAGGAGGCGGCAACTTCGGGATCGCCACGTCCTACACGCTGAAGCTGCACGAGCTCTCCCACGTCGAGTTCGCGATTGTCAGGTGGACCGGCCACGATGATCTGGGCGCGATACTTCGCACGTGGCAGCGTGACGCGCCGGTCGCCGACGAGCGCCTGACCAGTGCGCTCGAGGCGGACTCCACCGCGGTCGAGCTCACGGCGGTGCTGCACGGCGGCTCACGCGACGAGTTGGACGCCGAGCTGCGTTCGCTGCTGGCGATCGGCAAGCCCGAGGTGACCTACATGAACGATGCCTGGCCGACCATCTACGAAAATATCGATAGGGCGCCGGATCTCCCGTTCTGGAAGTTCTACTCTCAGTTCGTCACTCGCCCATTCCCTGACGAAGCGATTGATCTGGTCGTTCGCTTCATGGCGGACACACCCAGCGCGCCGAGCAGCTTCTTCTGCCTGAGCTTCGGCGGGGCGGTGCGTCACGCTCCGCCCGGTGGGGCGGCGTTCCCACACCGTGACGCGCTGTTCTACTGCGAGCCCGGCGCGGCCTGGGACGACCCCGCGCTGAACTCGAAGGCTCTGGGCTGGGCGGCCGACTTCTGGCGCGCACTGCGCCCCTTTGGCGACGGGGCCTACGTCAACGTGCCCAATGCTCCCGCATCCGACTGGGAGCGTGAGTATTACGGCTCCAACCGTGAACGGCTACGCAAGGTTAAGGCCAAATACGACCCGGCGAACGTTTTCTGCTTCGAGCAAAGCGTGCCTCCCGCCGCCGGCTGATCTGGTTGTAGCGTCGGAGGGGGCTTGAGCAGCAGCCACACGGCCACCGCCGACGCGAGCAGCAGCGCCGAGCCGACCCCCGCCGCGATGGACAGCCCGTCGGTAAATGCGGTCTTGGCGGCCGTCAACACGCCTTGTGCCTGGTCGGCGGGCAGGCTTCTTGTCGCCACGGTCGCAGCGGCGAGCGAGTCCCGCGCATGCGACGCCACGGCGTCCGGGGTGCCGGACGGAATCGCCAGCCCGCGGTACACGGCGGTGACGATGGAGCCAAGTATCGCGATGCCAAGCGCCGTGCCGAGCTCGTAGGCGGTCTCCGAGACCGCCGCTGCCGCGCCAGCTCGCTCCGGCATGACGCTGGCGATGATGACGTCGCTCGCCGCGGTGAAGGCCAGTCCGAGGCCGACGCCGACGACAAACAGGGCGACGCCGAGCTGCGGGTAGCCGGTGGATGGGCTGATCAGTGTCAGCGACGCCATCGCGACACCGACCAGCGCCAGCCCCGTCGCGAGGACCGCGCGCTGCGACCAGTAGCGCACGGCGACACCGGCCAACAGGCCGAACACGGTCGCGGCGACCGCGGCGGGCAGTTCGGCCATCCCGGCCCTCAGCGGGTTGTATCCCTGAACCAGTTGGAAGAACTGGGACAGGAAGAACACCAGGCCCGAAAGGCCAAGCACTGAAAGCAAGTTAGCGGCGACCACACCTGAGAACGCGCGATTGCCGAAAAGCCGTACGTCGATCAACGGTGCGCGCAGCCTGAGCTGCCGCCGGACGAACAGCGTCAGCGCCGCGGCGCCGACGACACCTACCGTTGCCACCTCGACCCGAAGCCCGTTGGCGGCACCTTCCTTGACGGCGTAGACGAGGCCGAGCATGCCGACGAGCGCCAGCGCGACGCTGGGCAGGTCCCACGGCCCCGGCGTAGGGTCGCGCTGTTCCGGCAACATAGACGATGCCGCCGACGAGCAGCACGACCATCACCGGGATGTTGATCAAAAACACTGAGCCCCACCAGAAGTGCTCCAAAAGCAGCCCACCGATCACGGGACCCAGCGCGGTACCCGCCGAGAACATTGCGGCCCAGACGCCCACGGCCACGCTGCGTTGCCGTGGCTGGGGAAACAGGCCGCGGATCAACGCCAGCGTCGACGGCGCCAACGCTGCCCCGGCCACGCCCAGAAGCGCCCGCGCGCCGATCAGCAGCCCGGCGGTTGGCGTGTATGCCGTTGCCACCGACATGCAGGCGAAAACCGTTGCGCTGCTGAGCAACAGCTTCTTGTGGCCGATCCGGTCGCCGAGGCTACCCATCGTGACGAGCAGACCCGCCAGCACGAACGAGTAAATGTCGCCGATCCACAAGACCTGCGTCGCCGTCGCCCCGAGATCCTTGGTAATCAGTGGGGTGGCGACGGCCAGTACCGTGCCGTCGACGCCGATCACCAGCACTCCGAGGCTGAGCACACCGAGCGCCAACCAACTCCGCGTCATGACCGGCTCACCCCGTGTAGCAGCAGGTCGGTGATCATCTGGGTGAAGTCGTGGCGCGCGGCCCGTCCGACCTGGATGACCCACGCCGCGCCGGCGACAAGGTTGTAGAACGCCTCGGTCAACCAGGCGGCACTTAGATCGGGGCGGAATTCGCCTTCCCGCTGACCGCGCTCGAACAGTTCCCTGATCTCGGCGTCGATCTCCTCCCAGCCTTCCTGCGCCTGATCGGCGTCGAAACCCTGACTCTGGGTGCAAAGAAAGGTGAGGTATCCGGACACCGGTTCGCACGCGGTCACCAAGCGCTGCAACGCTTCTGTGGCGGACCCGTCCTGCCAGCGGGCGGTTTTCAGGGCCTCTCGCATCTGGGCCACCGCGAGCTGGTCCAGTGCCTCAAGGAGCGCGGCCCGCCCGGCGAAGTAACGATGCAGGGTCGCGCGGCTGACACCTACGGCCGCCGCGATCTCGTCCTGGGTTGCGTTGGGCCGCCGGCCGAGGAAATCCGCGGCGGCACGCAACACCCGTTCGCGATTCTGCGTCATGAGACAACTATATCTCATATGAGACAATTATGTCTCAATCAGAGAGCGGAATTCCATCCCGTAACGGTGCTGCGTGCGGCCGACCGCAACCGCTGCCCCGTCGCAGGTATCTCAGGTCGGCGTGGCCTGGCCAATGCCGACGGGTGAAGTCGACCGACGAAGCAACCCGGAATAAGGGACGACGAGACGACAAACCCTCGTGGACTACGGCCCAGTCAGGCAGACTGAGCCACGTGGAAATGAGCACGTCCGGGTGCACACGCGGAGAAGCGTCAGCGCAAGCGCCGGGAAGACTGACAGTAGTGCCATGAGTTGGGAGACCCTGTTCTCGACCACTCTTGTGCCGGTCGCGTCCGTTCTGTCAACTGCGACGGTGGCGGTCTGGACCAAGCGTATCGACGCCAGAACTAAGCGAGAGGACCGAGACGCCGCGCTAGTCCTCGACTACGAGAAGCGGGCCGGGGAGGACAAGAAGGCTGTGCTGAAGCGTCTCATCTCCGCAACCCTTTACCTCCAGCGCGGGGCAGAACCACTCGCGGGCACCGAAGTCACTGAAGAGAGCATTTGCCGAAGGCGGGCTGAGGCCACCAGAGAGTTGTACGAATTCCGCGCACGGCTGGGTCTCGACGACGGAGTCGCCGAGCTGATGATTTATGCCGCAGAGCCGGTTCGCGACCTCACCGAATTGATCCTTGACGAATGGGACCGCCAATTCCGCGAGCACGGCTACTCGCTGACGCAGCTGGATGCGTGCAAGGAGCAACTCCAGACAGCCGTCGACGTCCCACAAAATAACGATGAGGCGATGATCGAACGGAAGCGAAAGTGGACTGCGCTGAAGGACGAAGAAGCATCGTTTCTCAAAGTAACTCGGCGATGAGTCGGACCTTGACGTCGATGCGCTGGTGGTGCTGTGCCACCGCTTGTTGAAAGCCGCCCGCACGGACCTCCGCGGTGGCTACGGCATAGAGAAGTGAGGTTAAACGGGCACTACGTCTGCGGATCCGGCGGGACCTCGTGCCGCGGCTGGTACAACAGTGCACGAACCAGCGGGCGCGGCCCGACGGACCGAAGCATCTGGCTGGCCGGGCGGACCCGTACCCGCTTCGGCCACCAGAACCAGCGTCCCATCACCGTCATGATCGACGGCGTGATGAGCGATCGGACGACGAAGGTGTCGAACAGCAGGCCGATGCCGATCGTCGTGCCGAATTGGCCGATCGCCCGGAGATCGCTGGTGATCATCGTGCCCATGGTGACGGCGAACACCACACCGGCGGCAGTCACCACCGGGCCGGTGACACCCATGCCGCGGATGAGTCCCGTTTTCAGCCCGGCTCCGATCTCTTCCTCGATCCGGGACACCAGCATCAGGTTGTAGTCGGAACCCACTGCCAAGAGCACGATCAACGCGAATTCGGTTGCCACCCAGTGCAACTGGAAGTTACCAAGGTGCTGCCAGATCAGTGTCGAGAACCCGAAGGCGGCCCCCAGCGACATCACGATCGTGCCGACGATGACGCCCGCAGCGACCAAAGCGCGGGTGACGAGCACCATGATGATGAAGATGAGCACGATCGAGGCCACCCCGGCGATCATCAGGTCGTACTTGGCGCCGTTGGCGATGTCGTAAAACGTTGCGGCCGTACCGCCGAGGTAGATGTCGGCGTTCTCCAGCGAGGTGAGTTTCAGCGCCTCCTTGGCCGCTTGGCGCTCCTGATCGACGGACGCGATTCCCTTCGTCGTCGCCGGATCCACTGCGTGGGTGATGATGAAGCGAGCGGCTTTGCCGTCCGGCGACACCATCAAGCTCAACCCGAACTGAAAGTCGGAGTTCTGGAAGATCTCGGGCGGCAGGTAGAACAGGCTCTCCACCCGAGAGTCGTTGAACGACTTGCCCATCACGGCGTTCGTGTCGGTCAGCCGGTCGAACTGATCGATCAGACTGTCGAACGAGCTGTAGATGGTCAGCGTCGTATCCCGGATCGCCTTCGAGACAGCGATATTCTCGGGAATAATCGCCAGCAGTTCGTGCGTGGCTTTAGCCGTGTCGCCGAGGTCTTTCGTGAGTTTGTGGAACTGCTCGGCAAGCTGATCGAACCCGTCCAGGGCGTCGAACAGCCTTCGTATCGACAAGCAGATCGGGATGTCGAAGCAGTGCTTCTCCCAATAGAAGTAACTGCGAATCGGTCTCCAGAAGTCGTCGAAATCGGCGATGTGGTCCCGGATTTCATCCGTGATGGCCGCCGTGTCGCCCGTGGTTTTCGAGCTGTCGTCCGCCGCGTTCGCGAGATCCTGGGTCACCTTGTACTGGCGCTCTAGTAGGGCGATCAGGTGTCGAGGTAACCGGTGATCTTCTTGATGTCGGCGATACGGTCCTTCAGGTAGCTGAGGTTGTCGCGGATCGGCGCGCTCTGCACGCTGAGCTGGAACGGAATGGATCCGTCTTCAATCGGCGGGCCGAGTGGTCTGGTGATGCTCTGCACCCGTTCGATGCCGGGCACCCGGAAGATGGCGCCGGCGATCTTGTCCAGGACCAGCATGTCGGTGGGATTGCGCAGATCGTGGTCCGATTCGATCATCAGGAGGTCCGGGTTCAGACGGGCCTGGGTGAAGTGTTGATCGGCCGCGTTGTACGCCTTCACTGACGCAGCGCTCTCCGGCAGGTAGTACAGGTCGTTGTAGCGCGGGTTGAAGCCCATCAAGCCCAGGGCGCCGACGATCGCCAGGATGACGGAAGTAGCGAGGATCGGCGCCGGCCACCGCACGATGGCCGTCGCCAGACGGCGCCAGCGGGTGTAGTTGAACTCGCGCTTCGGGTCGAACAGACCGAAGCGGCTTGCGAACGCGATCAGCGCCGGCGTCAGGGTCACCCCGGCGGCCACCACTACCAGCAGACCTACTGCGCACGGAAACGCCAGCGAACTGAAGTAGGGCAGCCGAGTGAAATTCAGACAGGCCAGCGCCCCGACAATCGTCAGACCCGAGCCCAGCACCACCTTGGTGACACCGGCGAAGGTGTCGTAGTAGGCGGCTTCGCGGTCCAGCCCCCGTTCGCGGCCCTCCTGGTAGCGGCCGACCATGAATATCGCGTAGTCGGTACCAGCCGCGATGGCCAGTGCCGTCAGCAAGTTGACGGCGAAGGTCGACAGCCCCATGATGCCGGTTTCGCCCAGCAGTGCTACCACGCCTCGGCCGGTGGCCAGTCCGACGAACAGGATGACCATCGTCAGCAGCACGGTGCCGATGGATCGGTAGACGAACATCAGCATGATCGCGATGATGATGATGGTGATGATCGTCATCTTGGCCAGGCTCGCGTCGCCGACAACGATCGTGTCGGCGGTCAGGGCTCCCTGACCGGCGACGTAGGCCTTCACCCCCGCCGGCGGCTTCGAGTCCGCGACGATTTTGCGAACCGCGGCAACCGATTTGTCGCCGACGGCTCCGCCCTGGTCACCGCGTCAGGTTGACCTGGACGTAGGCGGCCTTGTGGTCGTAGCTCTCGACGCCCGAGGACGTGAATCGCTGCCCCCAGAAATTCAGCGCATGCTCGACGTGTTCGTGATCCTGCTGGATCTTCTTGACCAGATCGTCGTAGTACCGGTGAGCGTCCTGGCCGAGAGGTTTGTCACCGACCAGGGTCACCAGGACGAGGTTGTCGGAGTCGTACTCCTTGAATTTCTCCCCGATGTGCTTCATCCCGGTCACCGACGGCGCGTCGGATGGCGAGAGCGGCACCGAGACTTCCTCGGCAACCTTCTCCAACTGTGGGACGAAGACGTTGACGCCGACCGCGAGCAGCAGCCAGATCATGACGATCGGCAGCGCCAGGACGCGGATGGTGCGGGCCAGTCGCGGTTTGTGCTCAACTTCGGTGCGCTGCGCGACGGGGATTTCGTCCGTGTCGCTCGTTTCGTCGGTCACGCGGATTTGTCCAAGCAGGAAACCTGCGCGTCCCGCGTGTTGACCTGTTGTTGATCGACCAATTTGCCGTCAACGGTGATCCGGCAGCCGATGGAGGGGCCGTCACCTTGGGCGACGACGTAGGCGAAGATGCCGGGCATCGCGGCGACGATCGTCTTCGACCACGGCAACGTGGTGAAGTTGGCCTTCTGCGGTAGTGACTCCGCATCCATCCAGTTGACGACGCCGGTCGTCCCGGGCGGCCCCAGGATTTCGTAGATGGCGGTCTTGGCCGCGTACGGCGGGGTCGCATCCCGGGGATCGGGCTTGGGCAAGCCCGGTCCCGGGAAGACGCCGTTGAGTCGTTGCACCGCAACGCCGCCGATGATCAGTGCCACGACCACGACCAGCGGAACCCATGCCCGCTTGAGAATCGTCAACGCCGTGCCCCCCGCTCAGGAATGCCCGACGGGCTGATATTAAGACAACTCGTCGCGTGCGCCACCGCTAGCCGAACGCCATAGCTGCCGAGTTCATTCCTGCGGTGCGCCGTCGCGTCGCAGCCGCGCCGCCCGACCGGGCCGCAGCCGCACCGCTCGTTGTGCTCCACCTGATCAGTTGCTAGTCGACGGCGTGACGCCCAGATGAGCCATTCGCATGTGGCAGCAGAGGTTGTGGAGTCGGATACGTGGAAACGTTATGCACTACAGGCGATTTCGCTGCGGCAGCGAGCATCAAAGACGGCTGAGTTAGTTTTAGAAAATAATTAATTCGGCGGCGAAAACGATGTTAATTTTGAACTAAACCCAGCACCGATTTGGGGGCATTGCGCGTACCCTGACCTGCATGGCCACCAAGACCAAGGTCAAGACCAAGACCTGCGTACATTGCGGCCACACATTCGATCCGAACGACCGATGGCGTGACCTGTCGGATCCGGAGTGGCTTCCGGCCGCATCAGTTTATTGTTCGCAATATTGCAGTGACCAATACCATCTCGAAATGGTGCATTGCTGCTCGACCCACGTGAAAGAGAAGGCTCGGCGCGAAGCCGCCAGGGCGGCGCGATAATCCGCCAGTTTGGCGGGCGACATTTCGACAAGGCCGCCGCCGACACCGCTCTCACGTGGGGGCCAATCGACGCTAACGAAACCTACAGCAGGTTCTCAGCTGCTCAGAGGGCGGATTTGACCGTTTCGCGATAGCGTTAAGCCAAGCGAATACCGTCAGGGGGTAGACCATGCGCCATTACCTCATCACCGTCGAGTTCGACGACGGTCAGCTAGCGACCACGCAATACTCGTCGCCGGTCGACGTGAGAACCAAATTGGCCGAAGTCGTCAACGATTTGACGGACGAAAACGGCATCGAGCACTTCCGAAGCGTCACTGTCACTCAGGCTGCCTAGAGGCTCAGCGCAGCCAGCGCGCCATGCGCCGCCGGGCAGCCGTCACGGCATTTCCTCGGCCCACTCGATATGTCCTTCGAAGCCAAGCGTTTTCGCCATCTCGCGGTAGCGATCCCGGAGGTGCGCGTAAGAAGCGGCCTCGCCGCGAGCTCGGGCCAGGCGGGCCCGCAGCCGCAGCAGCCAAATCTCGCGCACCGCGAAACCGCCGTCGGCCTCTGCTAACCGCTCGATCGTGGCCTCCGCCAACCTCTCGATCGCGGCCTCGGCTTCGGCTGAGTCACCTTCGGCTCCCCGATCGAGCAATGTTTCCACCAGAACACCTGTCGCAGGAATGCTCCACCCCAGCAGGCGTCCGTCGCGGAACTGGCCGTCGGCGGCCGAGCGCAGCAGCGCTACGGCGCCATCGCGATCTCCGCGTTGAGCCATCTCACGAGCCAAGCAGACCTCGACGATAGGTAACTCGGCCAGGAAGAACCCACGGCGCGAGAACACTTCACCGACCTCCGCCAGGACTTGCCGTCCCCGGTCGCGCTCTGCGTTCGTCCGTCGGTGCACCAGCGCAATACCCAACGTCATCCGGGAGATGGCGACGGCGACATCATCACCGGATTGTTCGGCAATTCGCAGGGCATCCTCGATCTCGCCCATCGCGCGATCGTCGGGCCTCAGCATGCCCGGCGGTATTGCCGCGGAGTAGGCATAGGTGACAACGGTGGCGTACGACATCGGGTCGGTGCTGCGGGCCATGGCGAGGCCGTGCCGCAGGTCGTCGCGCCATCCCGGAAGTCCCAGGCAATAACTGGCCGTTGCCCGCGTCGTAAAGGCGAGCGCTAACGGAGAGCCGATGATGAAGTTGCCTTTTGCGGGATCACCGTCGGCCAGGTCGATAACCATCTGCGACCACCGCAGCGCGTCAGGCCACTCGGCGCACTTAGCTCTTGCGTAGATCGACGCGAGGGACAGGCCCACCGTCAGGTTCGGATCCTCGAGCGACTCGATGAGGGCCATCGCTTCCGATGCCAGCTGCGACGCCTCGTGCAGCCGGGCCTGATGCAAGTGATCCATCACCTGCCCCGCCATGGCGATGGCCAGTGAAGGCTTGTCCCCGGCAGCGGCGCACAACTCCCGCAATTCCTCAAAACGGGCGCCTGTCGCATGCTCATTAACTCGCCAGGCGATTCCGCACAACATGGTGCGAGGAGCAATGCGCATGGATGCCCGGTCGGGGTCATCGGCGGGTAGGGCGTCGGCGATCATCCGGGCGCGCTCCCAACTGCGCCATGCCGCGGCGATGTCGCGGTTGGTCGCCCAGGTTGCGGCCCGCACTTGCCAGCCGTAAGCGGCGTGCCCATCGCCGGCCGCCTCCAGATGCTCGGCAATCAAGGCGGCATTTTCATCGCCTGCTGCCGGGTTACGTGATTCGATGGCGGCCGCGACGCGCCGGTGCAGCTCGGCGCGATCCGATTCGAGCTGCAAGTCGTAGGCCACCGTGCGGATGGACGGATGGTGAAACACGTATTCCGGTCGCCGGGCGAAGCGGACCTGATCGACGAGCTGAGCGGCCACCAGATCATCAACGATCGCGTCAATGCCCAGCGCGGCCAGCAGGTCCAGGTCAAACCGCGCGCCGAGCACTGCCGCTGCGCTCAGCGTGCGCCTCGCCATTGGGTCGAGTCGATCGATGCGTGCAGCGATGGCCGCCTGCACCGTCGCCGGCACGCTCACCTCGCCAACCTGTGAGGTCGAGCGGTACGCACCCCGCTCACCGCGGAGCACACCGCGCCCGGCCAGTTCGCGCACAATCTCCTCGGCGAAGAACGGATTGCCGGCGGCCCGCTGCGTGATCCTGCGGCCCAGCGCGCCATTCGAGGGATCCGGGCCGAGCAGCTCCGAGACCAACCCCGCGGTTTCCGAATCACTCAGCGGCGCAAGGGCAACCGTTTGGCCACCTGCCACTCGGGTCAGCGCGCCCTGATATTCGGGCCGGTAGGTGACCAGCACCAGCGAGGGCGTCTGCAGCATGACCGTAAAGAAATCGGCCAACAGCGACTCGCTGACCTCGTCGATCCAATGGGCGTCCTCGATGACAAAGACCGCCGGGGCCCGGCGGGCCAACGAGGCCGCATTCACCAGCGTGGTCAACCGCCGCCGACGAGCATCCGGATCGATCTTCGGCAGCTCCACATCGGGGTCGGCGATGCCCAGCAGGTCGTCATAGAGCAGCAAGTCCTCGGGCGCCGCGTCGGGAGCCTGAGCCCGGATCTGCGCCCGTGCGGCAGGTGCGTCAAGACTCTCGATGCCGGTGACTGCGCGCAACAGGCGCGTCACGGCATGGAAAGGAATCTGGCTGGTGTGCGATTCGCAGAAAGCGGTGAACACGTCGACATCTTGCGCATCTGCCATTGCCGAAACTTCGCGCACGAGACGGCTTTTGCCTATGCCAGCCGAGCCGGCTACGCCGACCACCGCGCCGTGGCCATCGATCACACGATCCAGCAAGCCTGCAACGGCGGACATCTCCCACTGCCTACCGATCAGCTCCGGCTGCGGCAATGGCGGCCGTATTGCGACCGGGTCATTTTCGTCGGCAACGTCGTCGACGTCGAGCAGCGACAGCAGGGCGGGCAAGCCGGAAAGCTCGGTTACCGCATCCCAACATGTCTGGCACTTTTCCAGGTGTGCGTCGAATTCGCGCCGGTCCATCTCGGACAAAGACCCCAGCACGTAGGCCGCGTCCCAGTGCGCGTACTTGTCGCCGTCTTGTTCGCGCGATCCGGGGAAGGGTGCACCCTGGCCCGAAACGGCGGTCATGGTGCCACTCCCATCTCGTGCAGCGTTTGCTGCAGCGCTCGCAGCGCGTGATGTAGGCGCGATTTCACGGCGCCTTCCGCCATGCCCAGGTCCGCGCCGATTTGTGCGGTTGTCCAGCCGTGATAGTACGCGCGTCGAACCATTGCCCGATCCTCAGCAGACAGCCGCGCGAACGCTTCGGCGACCAGTGTCCGGTTGGTTTCCGGAACGTCCATAACCAGCCTTCCAGTGGTAGCACGAGGGCGGCGCCGTTTTAGTTCAACACCAGCAGAATAGGGCGCGCCAGACGCCTGATTCCGCCATTCGTGGCCGAGCATGGGCATGCACCGGATGGGCATCGAGTGTCAGACCCGCCCGAAACAAGATATTCGGTCAGGCTGGACTGCGATTGTGCCGTGGTCGCGAATCACCTGCCGGGGTGATGATCCGGCGGGTCGCTTCCACAGCGGCTGCGCGTCGAGCCGCGACGATCGCCGGATCGGCTGCCGACGCATCGGGATGCGGCGATTGAGCCCAGGCCAGCCCGATCCCGAAAAGCATCACCAACAGATCCATCGGTTCCCAGGCCGCATCCACCTGCCCGGCGGCTTGCGCGTTCTTGATCACACCAATGTCTCGCACCACTACGGATTCGCCGCCCTCGACGGGAGGGGGATCGAGCACCAGTCCTTCGAGATTGGCCCACGTCATCATGCGTAGGTGCTCAGGACGGCGGCACGCCAGGTCGTAGATGTCGCCGACAAATTCCGGAACCGCGTCGCCGCGCAGTGTCACCGCGGCGAAGAACTCCGCCATGTCGGCAGCGACCACGCTGCGAAAAAGCGCCTCCTTGTCGGTGAAGTGGGCGTAGAGGCGTTCTTTGCTGGCCGCGGCGGACTTCGCGATCCGGTCAATCCTGGCCCCGGCAAGTCCGTACTGGGCGAACTCGGATCGAGCCGCAGCCAAGATCGTGTCCCGCAACTCTGTGGTGGTTCGCACAGGAAGATTCTAGCCGCACGAACTAGTTCGTTTGGTATGTTGGCGCAATGCCCTCGCCCACAGCTGACGTAGTCGTGAATCAGCCCGCCGATCCCGAAGCCGGGGTGCACCCATTGCGACGGGTGCGGACTCTGCGCTCGGCACTGGACGGGCTTCAGAGCCGTATCGCTCCCCTCATCGACCTGACCCGGCCGTTTGTGAGTGGCCTGGACGCGTTGCCAGCCGATGGACGATTTCTGTTGGTAGGCAACCACACTCAGTTCATCGGCGGCGAGGTTCTGTTGATCCCGCACTTTGTGCGACGCGCGATCGGCACTCGGGTGCGAACACTCGCCGATCGTCGAATCGGCGAACGTCCCGGCTTGAGCCGCGACCTGATGACCGCCTACGGCGGCGTGGTCGGTGCTCCTGACGCGGCGCGCGCACTCATGCGCGACAACGAGACCGTCCTGGTGTTCCCGGGCGGGGGCCGCGAGATAGCGAAATTCAAAGGCGAGGAATACCACCTCAATTGGAGTGGGCGGGCCGGATTTGCCCGCATCGCAGCGGAGAACGACTACCCGATAATCCCGGTCGGACTGGTCGGCGGCGACGATGTCTACAAGAGCCTCGTCGCCCGCGACAGTGTGCTGGGTCGCCTCAGTCAGACCGTCAGCACGAGGCTGTCGGGCAATTCCGACATGGCGATGCCGGTGATGCGAGGCGTCGGGCCGACCCTGATTCCCCGTCCGCAGCGGATGTATCTACGGTTCGGACAGCCGATCGAGGCGACGCGGCCGAACGGCAAATCGGCCGACGAATGGATCGCGTCAGTAAAAGAGCGGACACAACATTCGCTCGAAGCGATCCTTCAGGAGCTCTTGGAGATTCGCGCCGGGGATCCGTTCCGCGAATTGAACCCGCTGGCGTGGACGAGGGCGGTCAAGGCCACCTGAACCGCCGCTATTTGTTGCGGATTCGGCGCACCGCCAACGCGGCGGCCAGCGCTGCAATCCCGGCCAGCGAGATCACCACCGCGGGCTTCTTGACGAAGCCGATCGCCCGCGCCTTGGCGTCATCGGCGAGTCGGCGGGGATTGGCCCGCACGGCCAGCGAGTCGACGGTCGATGCGAGCTGATCGCGGGCCTTGTCGATGTCCTGCTTGATGGTGTCGGGATCCCGCTCCGCCACTCTCGTCCTCCCTGTCGTCGGCGAACTCAGACCACGCGCGGTCTAGGTTGGTGCCTGCCGACCTACCCTAGATCAGCCGGCGATCATCCCACTTGCCGGTGAACAGAAAGGCAGCTCCTTGACCGACACCGCACGCCTTGCGCCCGGCGACAAAGCGCCCGCCTTCACCCTTCCTGACGCGGAAGGCAAGAAAGTCTCGCTGGCCGACTACCAGGGCCATCGCGTGATCATCTACTTCTACCCCGCGGCATCGACACCCGGATGCACCAAACAGGCCTGCGACTTTCGCGACAACCTGAGCGAGCTGAACGGAGCCGGCCTCGATGTCGTCGGCATCTCCCCCGACAAGCCGGAGAAGCTGGCCAAGTTCCGTGATGCCGAGGGCCTGACGTTTCCGCTGCTGTCTGATCCCGACCGCAAGGTGCTGACGGCCTACGGCGCGTACGGCGAAAAGAAGATGTACGGCAAGACCGTTCAGGGCGTGATCCGCTCGACGTTCGTCGTTGACGAGAAGGGCAAGATCGCCGAAGCGCAGTACAACGTGAAGGCCACCGGACACGTCGCCAAGCTGCGCCGCGACCTGTCGGTCTAGGCGGCTCTCCCCTCGGTCCCGGTCGCTGGCCGACGCCCGCTTGCCGTGTGGCCACCGGACGTCGGCCTGGCTCTCATGTCAGGCGAATAGGAACACCAGGAGGGCGAGGAGCTGCTCGGGGAAGTACAGCGCCTGCGTGAAATCCGAGATGAGCGGATCTAGCGTCGGCCCCAGGCCACTGGCGAAGATCGAGTAATCCAGGCCGAGGGCGAAGTCGCCGGTGTAGTCCAGAGGAAAAGTGGGGCAAGCGACGAAACACGTGTCAAAGAGGAACCCGGCGTCAGGCGGGGTAAACGAGTTCGGGTCGAGTTGGTAGACCAGCTCGCTGGTCGGGTCGACGCCCTGCAGAAGTCCATATGCGGCGGTTTCGAAGTCGTCGACGCTGGTGTCCAGGTTGGCGGCCAGACTCGGATCTGCGTTCAGCAACCAGCTGTCGGCACTCACCGTCCAGCTGTTGATTCCGGCGGTGCCGAACAGATCCTCGAACGGGTCGGGGTCGATGTCCGCGCTCGCCGCGGGCGCATTGGCCAGTCCCATCAACGCAGCGACGACAGCGGCACCGCTAGTCCACCGGCGGTTGCGATTGTTGCTACTCATGTCAGGGGCTCCAGATCTGAGAAATTACTGAGCACGTGTTTAGCAGTGTCGGCCGCGGCAGAGGTGAGCGCCTGAGTATCCGGCTACTTAATCTTTGGGGACACGCGCGCTGGGTCGTTAAGTGCCGCCGAGGGCCCCGCGACTTCTTCGCCGATCCAGCTGCTGCGGGCCGCCGGACGTCCGACGGGTGAATGCCGTCAGCTTATTCAGTCCCGATCAACCCAGGTTGGCCAACAGCAGCGCCTCGGCGGTCGCGGCGCGTTCCAGCACACCCAAATCCAGGCTCTCGTTAATGCTGTGCGCCTGCGTCGCAGGGTCCTCCACGCCGGTGACCAGGATTGCCGCCTTCGGGAACGCGGTGGCGAATTCCGCGATGAACGGGATCGAACCGCCCATCCCCATGTCGATCGGTTCGGTGCCCCAGGCTTGCCGAAACGCTGCCCGGGCGGCGCTGTAGACGGGGCCGGTGGCATGAATAGCGTAGGGCTGGCCGACGTCGCCGAGGGTCACCGTCACGTGCGCACCCCAGGGGGCGTGGTGCTCCAGATGGGCGCGCAGCACATCCAGGTGCGCTGCCGCGTCGCCGCCCGGGGCGATCCGCAGGCTGATCTTGGCGCGAGCGCGCGGGATCAGCGTGTTCGATGACGCCGCGATGGATGTGGTGTCGATGCCGATCACGGTGATCGCCGGCTTTGCCCACAACCGCTGTGGCACAGAGCCGGAGCCGATTTCGCTTACTCCGTCCAGCAGGCCCGATTCCGCACGCACCCGCTCGGGCGGGTAATCCACTGCCGCGGCAGTACTTTCGTGCAGACCGGCCACCGCGACGTTGCCGTCATCGTCGTGCAGGCCGGCCAGCAGGCGCACCAGCACCATCAGCGCGTCGGGCACTACGCCGCCCCACAGGCCGGAGTGCAGGCCGTGATCCAGCGTGGCGACCTCGACCACACAGTCGGCCAACCCGCGCAGCGATACCGTCAACGCCGGCACGTCGGTGCTCCAATTGTCCGAATCGGCAATGACAATCACGTCAGCGGCCAGCGCGTCACGATGGGCGGCCAGCAGTCGGCCCAGCGACGGTGAACCGGACTCCTCTTCACCTTCGACGAACACCGTCACACCGACCGGAGGATTGCCGCCGTGCGCCCGAAACGCCGCCAAATGCGTTGCGATACCGGCCTTGTCGTCGGCGCTGCCGCGCCCGTAGAGTCGACCGTCGCGTTCGGTCGGCTCGAACGGCGGCGACGCCCACTGCGCAGGATCACCCTCGGGCTGCACATCGTGGTGGGCATACAGCAGCACGGTCGGCGCACCGGGCGGCGCGGCATGTCGCGCGATCACGGCTGGCGCGCCGCCCTCGCTGACAATCTGCACATCACCAAACCCGGCCTGCGACAACAGATCTGCCGTCGCCTGGGCACTGCGATGCACCTGGTCGCGGCGGGCCGGGTCGGCCCACACCGACTCGATACGGACCAGGTTCTCCAGATCGTCGCGCACCGATGGCAACACCTGGCGCACTCGTTCGACCAGATCGCTCATGGTCTCGAGGCTAGCCGGGCTACGGTCGACGCGAGACGCCGAGGCGTCGTCCGCCACTTTGGGCACGTGAGGTGGTGGCGGCCTTTGTGCCCACCTCTCAGCGACACGGCCGTTAGAGCGGCTGCGTTGTCGCTCGGAGGCGGGCAAGTCGGCATGTGCCCGACTCTCGTTGCGACGGACGAGAAACGCTACGGCGCCTCGAGAATGGCCACCGCGGCCGCGGTGTCGGCTTCGTGCGTCAACGACACGTGGATCGTCACGTCCTTCAGATGCTTGGCGATATCGCCGGTCAACCGCACCCGAGGACGGCCCCACATATCGGTGATCACCTCGATGTCACGGTGGATGTCCTCGCGCAACACCGGCCGTTGGGAGAACCGCGATCCGGACCAGGCCTTGATCACGGCTTCCTTGGCCGCCCACCGGGCCGCCAGGTGGCGTGCCGCCGACGAACTCTTGTCCGAAGCGTCACGCCGCTCACCTGGCGTAAAGGTCTCGGCGAAGACGGTTCCAGGCTGGTCGACCTGTTCGGCGAACTCAGTGATGGAGACAAGGTCTATCCCCACTCCGACGATGCTCATTTCTGCGAACCTATCGGATGCTCACTGGCGGTAGACGTCGTCGTCGCCCAATCGCGCGTTCGCGTCGAGCAACATCGCCGCTTCCTGTCGCTTCTCGGACACCTCGTGGTCGAAGCGACGGTCGGCGGGCCGCTCGTACAGCGGGGCGCCGCCGGCGATCGCCGAGGCCAGTCGGCGCTGTCCGGCCAGCAGACGCGCGTCGGCGCGTCGCTGGTAGTCCGCGCGCTGCTCGGCATCCAGCGTGGCGATGAAGGCCTGCGGGTGTACCAGCGCGACCAGACCGGACACGTGGCCGAATCCGAGGCTGGTCACCAGCCCGGCCTTCAGCGGGAACTTCTCGCCGAGCCGCAGCGTGTCGCGAACCCAGACGAAGTGCGCGGAGTCCGCGAGTTCGTCGTCGACGCAATCCAGGCTGCGGTTGGGCGGGATCACCCCGTCGCGCAGGATCTGGCACAGGCCCATCATCTGGAAGACCGCCGCGCCGCCCTTGGCGTGGCCGGTGAGGCTCTTCTGCGACACGATGAACAGTGGGGCGCCGTCGGAGCGGCCCATCGAATCGGCCAGCCGCTCATGCAGTTCGGTCTCGTTGGGGTCGTTGGCCAACGTCGAGGTGTCGTGCTTGGAGATCACCGCCACGTCGTCAGCGCCGACGCCCAGCTTGGCCAGCGACCGGGCCAGCGGCGAATCCTTGCCGCCACGTCCGGCGCCCAGCGCGCCCAGGCCCGGCGCCGGGATCGAGGTGTGCACGCCGTCGGCGAACGACTGCGCGTAGCCCACCACCGCCAGCACCGGCAGACCCATCTTGAGCGCGAGGTCGCCGCGGGCCAGCAGGATGGTGCCACCGCCCTGAGCTTCCAGGAACCCGAGCCGGCGCCGGTCGTTGGGCCGGGAGAACTTCGAGTCCGCAATGCCCCGGCCGCGCATCATGCTGGTGTCGGCGGTGGCGGCCATGTCACCGAAGCCGATGATGGCCTCCAGCGTCAGGTCGTCGAATCCACCGGTGACCACCAGTTCGGCCTTGCCGAGCCGGATCTTGTCCGCACCCTCCTCGACCGAGACCGCCGCGGTGGCGCATGCGCCGACCGGGTGGATCATCGCGCCATAGCTACCGACATACGACTGAATCACATGTGCGGCAACGACGTTGGGCAGGACCTCCTGCAGGATGTCGTTCGGCTTGTTCCGGCCGAGCAGGTTGCCGTGATACATCGTCTGCATCGACGTCATGCCACCCATGCCGGTGCCCTGAGTGCTGGCCACCAGGCCCGGGTGCACCCATCGCATCAGTTCGGTCGGGGTGAAGCCCGACGACAGGAACGCGTCGACGGTCGCCACGATGTTCCACAGCGCCACCCGGTCGACCGAGCTGGCCATGTCTTGGCTGATGCCGAACACCGTCGGATCGAACCCGGTGGGGATCTGCGCGCCGACGGTCCGCGACAGCTTGGTCTTGCGCGGCACGCGAATCTCGGTGCCCGCCTTGCGGGTAACCTGCCAGTCGCTGGAGCCCGGGACCGGCTGGACCACCGTGTGCTCGGCGTCGAACTGCGCGAACCCGCGGGCGTCGGCCTCCGATGAGACGACGAACGTGAAGTCCTTGTCCAGGAACACGCTCACCATGAGTGGCGACGCGTGATCGGGATCGATCGCACCGTCGTCGACGAACTCACGGATGCCGACGCGTTCGACGACAACGTCGTGATAGCGCTCGACCAACTCGGCCTCGTCGATCAGGTCGCCGGATTCGGTGTCATACCAGCCCGGTGTCGGGTCGTCTTCCCACTTGATCAGCCCTGTGGTCCAAGCCAACTCGAGCACACCGGCGGCCGACAGTTCGTTGTCGACCTCCATCTCGAACCGAGTCCGCGACGAGCCGTACGGGCCGAGTTCGGCGCCGCCGACGATGACCACCAACTCGGACGGGTCGACGTCGAGGTCGGCCCACACCGGCGGCGGAGCCGGGCTGAAGCCGCGCGGCGGCGAGGGCAACGCGGCGATGGTCCCCTCGTCGGCAGCCTCGTCGTCGACGGCAGCTTCGGTGGTCATCTCCTCGCGGGCCTTGGCGGCCAGCTCAGCCATGTCCAGGTCGACATCGCCGAGCCCGCCGGTGAAGTCCACCTTGACCGGCGACGTGGCCGCGGCCGCCCGCGACTCGATGTCGCACAGCCCGAGCAGCATCTCGGCCATCTCGTCAGTGGAATACGTTGTGACACCGGCTTCTTCGACGGCGCTGACGATCGCGTCGTTGTGCCCCATCAGCCCGGTGCCGCGGGTCCAGCCGATCAGCGCGTGCGCGAGGCTGACGCGCTGCGCCCACGACGACTCGGCTCCCCAGCGGGTCACCACGGCATCCAGTGCCGACTTCGCTTCGCCGTAGGCGCCGTCACCGCCGAACATGCCGCGGTTAGGCGAGCCGGGCAGCACCACATGCAGTCGCGAGGCGATGTCGCGCTCGGCGCCGATCTTGGACAGGCCACCGATCAACCGCTGCACGGCCCACAGCAGCACCTTCATTTCCATCTCCGAGCGCGAGCCGGCCTCGGACAGGTCGCCGACCACCCGCGGCGCCGCGAACGGGAACAGCAGGGTCGGCGTTTGTGCGTCCTTGATGTGAATCGACTGCGGCCCAAGGCTTTCGGACTGCTCGTTGCCGATCCATTCGGCCAGTGCATCGATGTCGGAGTAGGACGCCATGTTGGCCGCCACCACCCACAGCGAAGCACCGAAGCGGGCATGGTCGCGGTAAAGATTCCGGTAGAACGCCAACCGGTCGTCATCGAGCTTCGACGTCGTCGCGATGACAGTGGCGCCGCCGTCGAGCAACTTGCCGACCACCGACGCGGCGATCGAGCCCTTCGACGCACCGGTCACCACCGCGACCTCAGCGCTGTATCGACCGGCATCCGGGTTCTCCGCACCGGCAGCGATCCGGCCGTACAGCGATGCGTGGATCTGACGTCCGGCAGCGAGTGCCCTGCCCTGCCACCAGGTCGCCTGCGTCGCCACCACGTGGCCGGCGCCCTCGAACCGCTCCGACAGCCGCGCCCAGTCGGCGTTGGCCTCGTCGTCGTCGATCAGCCAGAGCTTGACCAGATCTTCACGGGCGCTGGCCCATCGGTCGTCGAACACCACGGCCTTCTTGCCGTCGAAAACAGGCGCCACCAACCGGGGCCAGTCGGCGCCGAGTTCGGTGGTGACCAGGTCGATCAGTTCGGCGTCGGTCGAGGCCGGCGGCACGCTGACCGGGTCGTCGAGGCCGAGTTGACCCAGTATCAGGCGGGCCGCCGAGGCGAGCACACCGTCGCGGCCGGTGATCTGTTCGGTGAATTCGCCGAGTGCTGCGGCGTCGACGGTGGCACCACCGCCACCGCCGGACGACGGCAAGGCCACTGCGATTCCGCGGCGCGCGGCCACCGCCGTGACCGCGGCGTCGATGACGCTGTCCACGGCGGCGGCATCGGCCAGCGCGCCCTCGTGCAGGTTGCCCATTGCGCCACCGCGGACGCTGGTGCCCTCGCGGGTACCCAGCGCGACCTCGACCGTGACGTGCTTGACCCATCCCTCGCCGAGCTCCCAGGTCTTGGTCACCCGTTCGGCGATGGCCGCGGGCCGCTTACCGGACGGGCCCAGGACCGTGCGCAGCTGGTCGTTGATCGCGTCGGAAAGCACTGGGCCGTAAGGCTTGTAAGTGCGTGCCAGCTTGGTGACCTGAGCCCGCAGCCCGGCCAGGTCGGCCTCGGCGGCGCCGTCGATGGCGCCCAGGTTCAGCTCAGAACCAAGGTCGACCAGCAACTGGTTGCGCCGCGACGAGGCACCGTCGGTGATGGACTCGATGGAGTCCAGCTCCTCGATCTGGTCGATGCGCATCTTGGCCGACAGCGCGATCAACGCCAGCGTCGCGTCCGCGGCGTCGAACCCGATGTCGTCGGGCCGTGGCGCGCCGGACGGAGCGACCGGCGCGGCGGTTGGTGCCGGTGCGGCTTCTGTCGCGGGGGCGGCGGACTCGGCAGTCGGCTCCTCGACCTCGAGAACGTCCTCGGGCTCGGGGTCGGTGTCGGTGGCGAACAGCACCGCAGCGTCGCGCTCAGCATTGAGCACTTCGACTGTGCTGTGGGCATACTCGGGCAGCTTGAGGGTGTTGGTAGCCAGCCCGGCGACCGTCGGCGACGATTTCACGCCGATCTCGACGAACCGCTCCACACCCAGACCGCCTGCGGCCTCCTCGGTGAACAGCAGATCCTGGGTTTCGATCCAGCGCACCGGGCTGGCGAACTGCCAAGCCAGCAACTCGATGAACACCGTGCGCGCCATGTCGAAGGGCCGCTCGTTGCGCCAGGTGTCGTAGTTCTCCAAGATCTCGTCCAGCGGCTCGGCCGGCACCAGATCCCGGATCTCCTGGATGAAGTCGCGGTCCAGGCTGAACGGCCGCGGCACCAAGTTCGGGATGTAGCGCCCGATGATCACCTCGGGATCCTTGCCGCGCGGCATGACCCGTTCCAGCGAGCGGCGGAATTCGGCAACGCCGACCCGCAGCACCTCGGAGTGGAACGGCACGTCGATGCCCGGCACCAAGATGAACGACCGCTCGACCGCCGACGATTTCACGGCGCCGCTCGACCTCGGCCTCCAACTCTTCCAGTCCACGAACCGTGCCGGCGATCGCGTACTGCGAGCCACGCAGGTTGAAGTTGACGATCTGCAGGAACTCCCCGGTGCGCTGCGCAATCTCCTCGACGAATGCCGGCACGTCGGCATCGTCGAGGTCGATCTGCGACGGCCGGATAGCGGCCAGTCGGTAGTTGGACCGGCCGAGCTCGTCACGCGGCACGATGTCATGCATGTTCGATCCACGCTGAAACACCGTCTCCAGCAACGCTTCCAGTCCGTAGACGTCACTCACGCAGGCCAGCGCCGTGTACTCACCGACGGAGTGACCGCACGCGATCGCGTCTTCCACGAACGCGCCCTGCTCGCGCATCTCCGCGACCTGCGCCGCGGCCACCGTCGCCATGGCGACCTGAGTGAACTGCGTCAGGTACAGCACGCCCTCGGGGTGTTGGTAGTACACGCCGCTGGCGATGAGGCTGGTCGGGTTGTCCCGCACCACGTGCAGGATGGAGAAGCCCAGCGTCTCGCGGGTGTACTTGTCCGCGTCGTCCCACACCTTGCGGGCGGCCTTGGAACGGGCGCGGACGTCCATGCCCATGCCCTTGTGCTGAATGCCCTGGCCCGGGAACGCGTAGACGGTCTTCGGCGCGGCTAACCGCGCCGTCGCCGACATCACCAAGTCCGAGCCGATGCGAGCAGCAACCTCCAAAACCTCTGCGCCCTGGTCGATTCCGACACGGTCAACGCGGAAGTCCACTTCGTCGCCGGGTCGCACCATGCCCAGGAAGCGGGCCGTCCAGCCGATCAGCCGGGCTGGCGGCCGGGCCTGCCCGTCGGTGGCGGTGACGACGTGTTGCGCGGCGGCCGACAGCCACATGCCGTGCACGATCGGCGATTCCAGGCCGGCCAGCAGCGCGGCGGCCCGGTCGGTGTGGATCGGGTTGTGATCTCCGGACACCACCGCGAACGGCCGCATGTCGACCGGCGCGGTGAGCGTCACGTCGCGGCGGCGACGCCGCGGGGTGTCGGTGGCGTTCTCCGACACCGCGCCGCCGGCCCGCAGCGGGTCGGTCAACTCGGCGGACCCGGTGCGACCACGGATCGCGAACCGCTCCTCCATGGTGGCCAGCACGGTGCGATCGGCTGAGGTAACCGTCACCGAGATCGGAACGACGCGGCCGACTTCAGTGTCGGTAGCCACCGAAGCCGTTGCGGTGACGGTCAACTCGGCCGGCACCTTAGGAAGTGCGGCGATCAGGTGAGCGGCGTGGTCCAAATGCACCAGGCTCAGCAGGCCCTCCACGACCGGGACGCCTGCGCCGGTGACCGCGGACCCAATGGCCGCGAAGACCGCGGGCCAGCAGCGGCCGACCAGAGCGTCGGGCACGGTGGTCAGGGTCGGCGCCAACGGCTCGCCGAAGGTGGCGGTGACACCGGTGTGGTCAGCGACCCGCTCGGGATCCCAGTGCACGGTCACCGTCGCCGTCCCGTTGTGCACCCGCGGCAGGTTTTCCGGGCCGTCGGAGCCCGCGGCGATCGCCAGCACCGAACGCATCGCCTCGATCGCGTCCTTAGTGCGGATCACCGGAATAGCGCCGTCAATCGTGTTGGCGGGCAGGCTGAATCGGATGTCGATCCACACGCCGGCGATCGGCACGCTCAACACCACCTGGTCGTCTTCGGTAGTCAGGCGTGCCCCGGTGGATGAGTGCGTGGCTTGTGGCTCTTCGGGTCCGTCGTGCACCTGCCATTCGCCGGGTTCGGCGATGCGGTGCACCGGGTTCGTGGCGACACGGCCGGCCCACAACACATCCGGCGCGTCGAGCACGGTGGCCAGCGGCCCACGCACGTCGACGCGGCCCTGCCGCCGCGCGGTCACCGCGGTCGGGGTTGCGCCGGTGGAGAGCACATCGTCGATCGCGGCCTGCTCGAAGCGGTCGAGCAGCTGGCCGACCGGCTCGTCGAGCCGGGTGATCCCGGCGACCGCCGAGGTGCCCGGGATGATGCAGACCTGGTCGGCGTCATAGCGGGCGTCGTGCGCCTGCCACAGCGAATCGCTTCGCCACCAACGTCGTACGTCCTTGTCGATCACCGGCACGAAGTTGACCGGCTTGCCCAGCGTCTTGCACAGGGTGACGAAGAACGGGACATCGGCTGGGTGCAGCTGCACGGTCTCGGCGTCCGGGTAGCGCGCGACCAGCGCGGCGATGGCCTCGTCAGGTCGCTCTAACAGGGCGGCGTCGCCGAACAACGTGTCGATCGGGCCGGAGTCTTGCGGGTGCAGTCGCGCCTCGGCGCGTTGCAGCATCTGCTCGAACCGCTCGCGCCAGGTGTCGGCCAGCCAGGGGCTGCCGGGCTCAGCGGTGTCGGCCGTGCTGTTGCCGTCACCGATGGCCAACTCGACGTAGCGCTGCAGCCACTGCAGGTAGGACATCTCGCCGACGTCGCCGAAGTACGGCTTGGCGGTGTTGGCCATCGCGGCGATGATCTCGTCGCGACGCGCGGCGACCGCTTCGGCGTCACCGGCGACCTCGTCGAGCAGCCGACCGCACCGGGAGGCGGTGTTGTCGATCTCGTGGATGTCGGCGCCGAGCTGGCTGCGGCCAGAGGCCATGCCGCCCTGGGCTTTTCCAGCGCCGACCCACTGATCGGTGCCCTGGATGTCGACCAGCATCTGCTTGACCGACGGCGAGGTGGTGGACTCCAGCGTCGCCATCGCCGCGGTGCCGACCAGGATGCCGTCGACGGGCATCAGCGGGAAGCCGTAGGCCTGGGCCCAGCGACCGGACAGGTATTCGGCCGCACGTTCGGGAGTGCCGATTCCGCCGCCGACGCAGACCGTGATGTTGGGTCGCGACCGCAGTTCGGAGTAGGTGGCCAGCAGCAGGTCGTCGAGGTCTTCCCAGGAATGGTGGCCGCCGGCGCGCCCGCCCTCGACGTGCATGATGACCGGCCTGGTCGGCACCTCGGTGGCGATGCGGATGACCGAGCGGATCTGCTCGACGGTGCCCGGCTTGAACACCACGTGGGAGATGCCGACGTCGTTGAGCTCTTCGATCAGCTCGACGGCCTCTTCCAGCTCGGGGATGCCGGCACTGACAACCAGGCCATCGATCGCCGCGCCGGACTGGCGGGCCTTCTGCACCAAGCGCTTTCCGCCGACCTGCAGCTTCCACAGGTACGGGTCGAGGAACAGCGCGTTGAACTGGTAAGTGCGGCCGGGTTCGAGCAGCCCGGCCAGCTGCTCGATGCGGTCGTTGAAGATCGGCTCGGTGACCTGCCCGCCGCCGGCGAGCTCAGCCCAGTGCCCGGCGTTGGCCGCGGCGGCGACGATCTTGGCGTCGACCGTGGTCGGGGTCATGCCCGCCAGCAGAATCGGCGACCGACCGGTCAGCCTGGTGAACTTCGTCGAGAGTTTGACCCGGCCGTCGGGCAGGCTGACCACGGACGGGGCGTAGCTCGACCACGGCCGCGCCACCTCCGGTACAGCGCCGACGGTGAACAGGTTGCGCTGGCCGCCGCGGGTCGCCGCGGGCACGATGCCGACGCCGAGAC
This sequence comes from uncultured Actinomycetota bacterium, assembly GCA_963815995.1. Lineage (GTDB taxonomy): Bacteria > Actinomycetota > Actinomycetes > Mycobacteriales > Mycobacteriaceae > Mycobacterium. Next base: position 694,752 of record CAWFIR010000010.1, on the reverse strand, counting down.
CGCGGATCACCGGAGCGGTCAGACGGGTCAGGATGTCGCCGGGACCCAGGTCGAGAATCCAGCGGGCACCAGCCTCGTGGACCCTGATCACCTCGTCGACCCAGTCGACCGGCTCGACCAGGATGGCCTCCGCCATCGCGCAGGCCAACTCGACGTCGATGCCCACCTTCTCGGCCCATGCACCGACGATCTCGATGCTGTCGGCGAGCCTCGGTGTGTGGAAGCCCACCTCGACCTGGACCGCGTCGAAGACCGGCGCGAAAACGTCGCCACCGCGAACCTTGTTCTTGCGGTCGGCTTCTTCCTTCTCCGAGATCTGCTTGCAGTACAGCTGGAAGCGGGACAGCTGCTCGGGGGTACCGGTGATGACGACCGAGCGGCGGCCGTTGCGGATCGACAACACCGGCGGCAATACGGTGCGGACGTCTTGTGAGAAGTCTTCGAGCAGGCGATAGATGCGCTCGGGGTCGGCGTTGCTGATCGACACCATCGGCGGGCGATCACCGAGGACGGAGATTCCGCGCCGGCGGGCCACCAGCGTGCCGGCGGCGCCGATCAGCTGCGCCATGGCCAGCAGCTCGATATCGCGCGCTCCCGCCGCTTTCAGGGCCTCCACGGCCAGGATTCCCTGCGAATGCCCGACGACGGCCACCGGTGGGGTGGCGATCAAGTCCAGGCCTTGGCGGGCCAGGGTGCGGATCGCGGCGATCTGGGTGAGCAGGACACCGGGCAGCGACGCTGCGGCCGAGGTGAGGTGTTTGTTGGACGGAACCGGGTCCTCCGCAGCCAGCGCGCGCACCCAGCGCAGCGGCTCGAACCCGATCGGCCGCACCACGACGAGCTCGCTGGCAATCGGCTCGAGCAGCAGGTCCACCTCGCCGACCAGCGTCGCGAGCTCGGATTCGATACCGGCCGACGACACCAGCTCTTCCAGCGTCTCCAACCATGCGCCACCCTGCCCACCGAACGCGACCGCGTAGGCCTCGCCGGAAGTCAGCCGATCGACCAGAGCATGAGTGTCCGAGGGGATTCCGTCGCGGTCGGCGGACACTCGGTGGTGCTCATAGATCGTCACGTGTGTATCTCCCTCAATGCGCTCGTCCGCCACTCGCGTGCCAGAGGCCACGCTGCCCCGAAAATTCCGTCCACATTCCGACTGCGCCCCGGTTCAACCGGCCATATCTCGACTGACCCCGCTTCCGCGGGTCAAACCAAAGGGGGCGTCATCGGCTGCACTAAGAGTGTCATAAGAAACCTGGGAGTTTCTGGCGCAATTTGGTTACTGGTGAGTTCTACGCGCGAGTAATGGTGGGCTGGGTAACACTCCGCTCACAGGCCGCTGACGGTGTCCGGACCAAACCTGCTGCGTGCAGGTGGTTACGGTCGAGTAGCTATAACTGCGCAGATCAAGGCAGTATTGTTACCTAATCGTTATCTTGAAAATTTGCGCCATATCTTGCCTCGCGGCCCTGAGTCGACGAGACGGCGCGGTGCGACTGTCGAGAAACCGGCTGATCAACCGCTCGGCAAAAGTTTGCTGGAAAACTTACCGGCGAGTAAAGCTCAGGCCCACTGGCCGAATTGCGGCTTGCAGATGTTGTTGATATCCACGCCGACGCCCCCGACGTGGCGCTTGTCGATCTCGACCTGATGCAGATGGGCGGCAGGATGCGTCCGGCCACCCGGCGAACCCCAGTTGTGCTGCCAGAAGTACGAGCCCAGGCCGTCGTGCAGCGCCCATTCGATCGTCTTGGAGTTGCCGTATACGCCGGTCCGCTGGTGGCCGACGACGGATTCCCAGCCTCGCAGGTAGGGCGCGACCTGCGCTTGATACTGCTCAAAGGACGGGTCGTCATCGATCGATGCGTAGATGGGCGCATTGGCGGGACCGCCGGCGGCGGTGTGTAGCTGCCACCCGCGCTTGGCGTGCTGCACGCCCGCGCTCTGCCCGCCCAGCCAATCGGCGGAGGCCTCTTTCCCGTACTGGTAGCAGGACACGATCTTCAGGCCGTTCTGGTGCAGGTCGCGTGCCTCATTGATCTGCATTGGCTTACCCAGCATCCAGGCTCCCCCGGGCCGTCGGTCCGACACATACCGGATGGAGCCCACGGCCCCGGCCGCCCTGATCTGGTCGGCGGGTATCACTCCGGCCGCGTAGTCCAGCAATACGCCCAGGCCATCCGCGGAGGCCGACGGGGCACGCAGCGACTCCGCCGCGCTGACGAGCCCAATCAGGGCCGGTGTTGCGGCCGCATATTTCAGCAGCTCGCGCCGAGACATGTGCACACGTGTCACAGAGTACGACAGCTGCATCAATTACCACATCAACGCCACTCGTCACATCTGCATCACGGTTAGCGGTCAGGCTGACCCCGTGCTCTTAGCCAGCGCGTGCGCCGTGCGCCGCCCTTCGCTGGTCTGGTGGTTTCCGGGTTCACTCACGCAGACATTCTCACCCGCTCCCCCGCTTGCCCTGAGTTTGTGTCGCCGGTCTGTACCATCTCCCCATGCCGCTGGTCATTGGAGCGACGGCCGCCGGATTCAGCATCGTGCGGCAGCTGGGATACGAGCAGTTCGGTGAGCTCTACGTGGCCGAGCACCCGCGGCTTCCGCGCCAGCAGGTTCTTCATCTGATTCCGGCCGAGATTTCCGTCGATCTGGATTACCGCGCGCGGTTCAACCAGGAGTCCGACCTGGCGGCGGCGCTCTGGCACCCGAACATCGCGGGGCTCACCGACCGCGGCGAGTTCGAGGGCCAGTTGTGGCTTTCGTCGGAGTACATCGATGGCTCCGACGCAGCCGAATTGCTGGGCGAGGGCCATCTCGATGGCATGCCACCGCGGATGGTGTTCGAGATCGTTTCCGCGATCGCCGACGCCCTGGACTACGCGCACGATCGCGGCGTGCTGCACCGCTACGTCAATCCCGGCAACATCCTGGTCAGCAAATCGCCGGCCGACAGAAGACGAATTGCGTTGGCCGGCTTCGGTGTAGCGCGGCCAGAGGGTGCCCACAACACGCTGACCCGGGCCGGCATGTTCATCGGGACCGCCGGCTACACCGCGCCCGAGCAGCTGATGGGCGATGAACTCGACGGCCGCGCCGACCAATACGCCTTGGCGGCCAGCGCTTTTCACATGCTGACCGGGGCACCGCCGTTCGCACATTTCAATCCGTCCGTGGTGGTCAACAGGCAGCTCAACGATCGACCGCCCCGACCGAGCGAGATCCGGCCTGACCTGACCGAATTCGATGCGATCTTCGCCCGCGCGCTCTCGAAAGATCCGGTCGACAGATTCCGGCGAGCTCGCGAATTCGCCAAAGCACTCGAATCGACTGGTGGTGCACGGTCGCACATCCGCGCCACATCCGAATTACGCGCGGCGTCCATTTTCCGCGAGGCGACCGACAGCACGGATCCCGCGTCCACCACGTCGCTCGCCACGCCGGAGGCCGACGCTGTGGCGCCGACGGCGCCAAGCGCTGCGCCGACCACACCTGCCGCATTCGCTTCCCCCGCGAGCAGAAATGGCTCTACCCCAACTGCTTTACCGGACAGCCACGTCGACGATGCAGTCGTCGACGATGCAGTCACGTCTGCCGCACCCACACCGCCCGACGACCACGTCGACGACGTCACCGATGACGACGCGGCGGAGGCGCGCAAACGCCGACTCAAGCACTCCGCGGCGATCGGTGGTGCGATCGTGGTCGTACTGCTGGCCTGGTTCATGGGCGTCCGAGCGCTGCGCTCGGCGTCTCAATCCAATGACACACCAACCAGTGTCGAGACCACCTCGGCCGAGCCCACAGCCGCCGTCCCGGCATTGTCCACTGCGCCGCCGGCGTTCATCGCCCCACCCCCGCCACCCGCGGTAGTCGGCCCGCGGCCCGTCGTCAGTGCGCCGGTAACGACTGCGCCGGTAACGACATTGCCGACGACCACCAAGCCCGTGCCGAAGGTGACCACCACCGCACCGGCGCAGACGACGGTGCCCCAGACCACAGTGCCGCACTCGACTTCACCGACAACGACGACGTCACCGAAGCCGCCAAACGGCTTGGACACCCGCCCGGCGGTCGGCATGCCATGTGGACCGGAGGGCTCCTCCGCGATTTCGAACTCGGGCGGCCCGGTGAACTGCGTCAGCACCCCGGGCGGATTTGCCTGGGAACCACCCGGCGGGTGACCGGCACAACTGTCAGCTGTCGGCCGATAGCACCGTGATCAGGGCGTCGATGACGTCACGGCAGTCCCCGCTATCGGCGGGTAGAGCTGCGAGCATGGACTGCAACAGCTTTCGCGCCTGCGATCGATTGCCCGACGCGATGAGCGATCGCACCTGATCGACCTCATCAGCCAACTGCGGGTCGGCCCCGCTCAGATTCTCGACGGCGCACGCCAGCACGTCGATCAACTCCCAATCGCGGTACAGCGCCAGCGAGCGCTCGTAGAAAGCGAAGCCGCTCACCGGTTCTCCCCGCAGGGTTCCGCGGTAGCGATACGGTCCTTCCATGTATTCGATCGGCAGCCCGTGCGCGGGTGCCGGCACCATGGGCTCCCCGGTGAGATCCAGTTGCAGAGAGGCGCATTGCAATCGGTGGCGATCCGGCATGAACCGGTTCGGAGCCGGCGGCCGCACCAGCGGCCGAATGGAATCAGGCCAGCGGACGTAGCTGCTCACCGTGACGTCGACGTCCTCCGCGCACTCCGGAGCCCGCTCCGGGTCGGGGTAGCTCACTGTCACACCGGTGAATGGTTGCGGCACATTGCCGTCCGTCCGGTCGAACTGCCGCCAGATGCTCATGTCGACGCCGTTGTCGAGGTTGATCGTGCGCCATTCGTGCGACCTGGCTCGCGGGTCTCCCCCGGTTCCCCCGCCGCCGGCATATCTGGGAAACCATTGTCTGTCAATGTGTCCCGCGCTGCCGCTGACATCTTCGTGCCGATCGCCCCAGCGCAGTGTTCCACTCATCGCCATGCCGGTTTGGAAATAAGAGTAAGTCTCGTCCTGGCCGAAGCAGGTGATCTTGCCGTCGTAGGTGTCGGCGCCGACGGGTACCGGCGCACGCGTCGGCGTGACATCCAAGTCAAGTTCCATCGACTGGCCGGCCTGATCGACGCCGCGCAGGCTGACCCGGTAGGTGTAGGGCAGCAGTTCGCCGTGGTCGTCACGGCACGCCGTCCACACCACCGGCCCGGCGCTGCTTTCGTAACGGATGTCGAGATATCCGGCGGACATCGACATCTTCTGTCGCGCACCGGGCTGCATGTTCTTGGGTGGCATGTCGTAATCGGTGTAGGTGCCGTATTCGCCTGTGTCGCAATCAAATAGCGACATCGTGTAGAAATCGGCAACCACGGTGCCGCCCGGGCGGTTCTTGTTGAAGATGGTCAGGAATGCGAACGAGCGGCCCGTCGCGCCGGTCAGCTCGCCGGCAATGAACCAGGTGTCGGACTCCTGGTCGGCATGTAAGCCCTCGGCGGCGGGGAAATCGAGTGCACTGTCGCCTGCCACCAGCCGGAACGGATACTTACGCCAATCAGTGTTCATGTCCCGCCTCGGGTGTCTCGATCGCGTCATACTTGTCGGCTCCCAGGAACTCCCGCACCTTCTCGATGTGGTCGTCGGCACCCAGCTCGAGCGTTTCGGCCGCCAGTCCGTAGTCCACGATCGCAATCGCCGCCTGAGCAAGGTGCTTAGAGAACGCCCGCTTGGTGGTCTGCAATGCGCGGGCCGGCTGAGCCGCCAGCCGGGCAGCCAATTGCAGCGCCTGCTCCATCAACGTCTCGGCGGTCGTGACCCGATTGGCCAGACCCAGGTCCACCGCCAACTCCGCCGGGATGCGCTCGCCGGTGTAGACGTACTCCTTGGCGCGGATCAGGCTGGTCATGTACGGCCACAACAGTGCGCCGCCGTCGCCTGCGGTCAGGCCGATCGACACATGCGGATCGCACAGATAGCTGCGCTCGGACATCAACACCAGGTCGCAGCACAGCGCCAGCGACGCACCCAGCCCGACGGCGGGGCCGTTGACCGCGGCCACCACCGGTAGCCGAAAGTTGATCATCGCGTGCAGGATGTCCGACGCCTGGGCGGAGATGTCGTACCGGTAGTCAAGAGAGCGGTGTTGCGCCTTCAGGAATGCGAAATCGCCTCCGCCACTGAAGGTTTTGCCGGCTCCAGTCAGCACCACGCAACGGGCGCCGGTGTCACGCTCCAGATCGCGCCAGACGTCCAGCAGCTTGTGGTGCAGGGTGGCGTTGACGACGTTGAGATCATCGGGCCGGTTGATCGTCACGATGCGGACGGCGCCATCCGTAGTCACCAGAAGTTCGTCGCTCACGTCGCCTTCACAGTTGATCCAAGGCAGATGCCAGGCGGCCCGTCTTTTTTGCTATGTTAGCATCAATAGCGAAGTTGCCATCGCCTTTTCAAAGGTCGTGCCCCATGCCGGAAACCCGTGACCACCGTTGCTACGACCAGCTTTTCATCGGAGGGCAGTGGCGTAAGCCGTCCACCGATCAGCGCCTGACGGTCATCTCCCCGCACACCGAGAATTCGATAGGCGACGTCCCCGCGGCGACTCCTGCGGACGTCGACGATGCGGTTGCCGCCGCGCGCCACGCCTTCGACCATGGCCCGTGGCCGCGGCTGAGCCCGCAGGAACGCATGAGCAAGGTCGAGCAGCTGGCGACGATCTACGGCGGCCACCTCGATGAGATGGCCGACCTGATCACCGACGAGATGGGCTCGCCGCGCAGCTTCAGCCGACTGGGTCAGGCCGCGGCGGCGGTTCGATGATCCATCTGACGCTGGCGGTCGCCCGTGACTTTCCGTGGAACGAGCGCCGCCACGGCGTGCTCGGCGAAGTGCACCTGCATCGCGCCCCGGTGGGCGTGGTCGGTGCGATCGTGCCGTGGAACGTGCCGCAGTTCTTGATCATGCCCAAGCTGATTCCCGCCCTGATCGCGGGCTGCCCGGTGATCGTCAAACCTGCGCCCGAAACACCTTTCGACGCTTTGTGGTTGGCCGAAATGATCGAGCAGCTGGGATCTGCCCGAAGGGGTGGTGTCGGTTCTTCCGGGTGGCACCGATGTCGGCGAGGCGCTGGTGCGCCATCCCGGGGTGGACAAGATCTCGTTCACCGGGTCGAGTGCGGTCGGACGCCGGATAGCCACGCTGTGCGGTGAGCAACTCAAGCGGGTGAGCCTGGAACTCGGCGGCAAGTCAGCGGCGATCATTCTCGACGATGCCGACATCGCGAAGACGGTCCGGGAATTGAAGTCCGCGAGCCTGATGAACAACGGCCAGGCCTGCGTGGCGCAGACCCGCATCCTGGTCAGCGAGCGCCGCCGCGACGAGGTTGTCGACGCGCTGGCCGACATGATGTCGGGCCTGCAGGTCGGCGATCCCACCGACGAGGCGACCGACGTCGGGCCGTTGGTTGCCCAGCGCCAGCAGGCCCGGGTTCAGGACTACATCCGGTCCGGGGTGAAAGAGGGCGCCCGGCTGGTCCTTGGCGGCGAGGACGCACCGCACGACCGTGGCTGGTACGTGCGGCCGACGCTGTTCGCCGACGTCACCAACGACATGCGTATCGCCCGCGAGGAAATATTCGGTCCGGTGCTCAGCGTGCTGACCTACCGCGACGAGGCGGACGCCGTCCGCATCGCCAACGACAGCGACTACGGTCTGGCCGGATCGGTGTGGACGTCCGACATCGCGCACGGCCTCGAGGTCGCCGCGAGCGTGCGTGCCGGCACCTACGGCATCAACATGTACACGCTCGACATCGGTAGTCCCTTCGGCGGTTTCAAGCAGTCGGGCATCGGCCGCGAGTTCGGCCCGGAGGGGCTGCACGAGTATGTCGAGCTGCAGTCGGTGATCAGCAAAGGCACCATGCCGCCGCTGTCCGGTATAACGCCCCGTCGCGGTCGAGGCGTCGGCACTGAAAACATCAACCGCACCATTTGCCGTGATGTCGGGAGTTCGATGTGCCCGCCTCGTAGCGACAAGTTCGTTCAACGCCCAGCGTTGTCGCTATGAGGCGGGCACATCGCCGTGTCCTTATCCGCGGGGGCTGTTGTGCCAGATCTCACTGCCGACCGATTGCCAGTCAGGGTTACGGCCCAGCCGGGCAAGCAGTTTCGATTGCACGTCGGTCTGATCAGCCACCGCGACCGGAGCATCGAACATCGCTGAACCGATGAACATGCCGGGGTCGTCGGGCAAGGCCGCGTAGAACGACCCGCACCACCCGGGATCCAACCGGTCATCGGCGCCGACCGCCCGGGCCAGGTCCCAAGTGTGCACCAGCACGTCGTGAAAACCGATGACATGCTCCAGCACTCCCCTGGCATCCCACGCATCGCAGGGCGAAGGGCGCTCCCATTTCCCCTTCGCTGCGCGCACTGATTCGCCGAACCTTCGGCACACCGCCAGATGCCGTTCGCCCATTGCGTCGGCCATCGCGATTACCCCGGCAACTGCAGGGTCAGCTCAACCGGACTGCACAATTCGCCGCGCTGATTGACGACGTCGATCTGCAGGTCGACAAGTCCCCGCGCCCGTTTGGCCACCACGCGCCCGCGGCCCACCATCGTGTCGCCGGCGTAAATCGATCCGGCCAGCCTCATCTTTCGGCGCACCACCCGGCTCTGCGGGCCGGCCCAATCGGTAGCGATGCGGTCGGCGAAACCGGCGATATGCATGGTGTTCACGAAAATTCCTGGATGGCCCTGCTTTTCGGCGTAGTACGGGTCGAAGTGGACCGGGGTGTAGTCCCAGGTCGATCCGGAGTTCATCACCACCCGTTGGTAGCTGATTTCATCGTGCACCTCGGGCAGGTCGGTCGGGACTCGGACGCTCTCCCACGAAATCACGACGCCCCCGCCGGAGTGAAGCGGAACAACGTGTTTCGGTTTGTCGCCACCACCGCGCCGTCCTGACGCGTGAAAGTGTCCAAGGTTTCGATGAAATGCCCAGCGCCGAGCTTGGACTGCTTCTCCGGTGACACCGACACCACTTGTTCGACGATGGTCAACCGGTCGCCGTCGAGAATGGGCAGCGGAAATTCGCGCTTCGTTGGCGGCGTTCACGATTGTGGTGCCGGGCAGCGGAACCCGGAGTGCGATCGCCGCGACCGGCGGCGCTCCATCCGGTTCCCACGGCAGCGGTGTCAGCCAGCCCATCAGCAGGGCAGGCGGTGCCACCAATCCACCCCAGGTCCGCGTGGCGAAGTCAACATCCCAGTACGACGGGTTGCCGTCCTGCACTGTGGCAGCGAACATCTGGATCCTGGCCGCACTCACCACGGTTCCCGCAATCCGCGGTGCGGATGTCACCCCGACCATCTGCAACGCGTCCTCATAAGTGCCGAACGCGAGCTGGTAGCTGATAGGTGTCGATGTCACGCCGAGACCGGCACCGAATCCCACTGGAGTTCTCGGGAAGTGAAGTACCAGCCGCCGCGCTCGTAGGTCAGCTGATCGCGATAGCTTCCGGTGGCGCGCAATGTGGTGCCGTCGCCCGTCGCGGTGAACAGCAGGGCCACGCATCGCTGGGTCGCATTGACTCCGTCGACGCTGATCTCATGGTCGACGGTGACCAGGCGCCCCTTCTCGCCGTCGAAAGCCTTACGCAGATCGGTGAATTCCGTCCCGTCGCGGGTGAAACGGGCACCGGAGTGGCGGAAGGTCGCAATCCATCCGTTGCGGTCGTCTTCGGAGAAGCATCGGTTGTGCCGCGCCGTCAGGTTCAAGATGGCGTCGCGGCCCACCGAACCGTCGAGGACGTATTGCTGCTGATAGGTCATGGCCATCTGTATTTCTCCCTGTCTCAACGGCTGACGATGTAGCCGTGACTTTCACGGTCCCAGGCTGCGGATCCGACACCTCTGGCGCGAAGAACATCTTTGCGGACCCGTCCGATAATGGTCTTCGGTAGCTCGCTGACAATCTCGACGTATCGCGGCACCGAGAAGTACGGCATCCGGGCGCCGCAAAAGTCCAGCAGCTCTGCGTAATCCAGATCGCGGTCCGGTTGCACGGTGACGAACAGCAGGATGTCATCCTCACCCAGGTCACTGGGCACGCCGATCACCGCGGCCTCGAGCACCGCCGGATGCGCCGTCACCACGGTCTCGACCTCGACCGACGAAATGTTCTCCCCGCGGCGGCGCAACGAATCCTTCACCCGGTCGACGTACGTGAGGTTCTGGTCGCTGTCCAGCACACCGAGGTCTCCGGTTCGAAACCACGCGGGATGCGGGTCGACAACCTGCCCCGAGGCGTTCACGTAGCCCTCGCTCATTACGTGTGGGTAGCGCGGGCGGCACGCGATCTCGCCCACCGCGCCGTCCGGCAGCGGCTCGCCGTCCGGGTCGACGATTCGCACCTCGAAGTTGGGATTCGGCCGGCCTGACGTTCCGGGCACTCCTGCCTCGGCAACGCTTTTGACCGCGATCGGGAAGGCTTCGGTCAGGCCGTACATGGTGACGATTCGGCATCCGTAACGCTTTTCGATGTCGCGGTACACCCCGGCGGCGATCGGCGCGGCGGAGATGAAGCGCAGCGGCAGCTGCGCGTCGCGCGGATCCGGCGGCTGGTTCCACAGCATCGAGACCATCGCGCCGGCGCCGACGAAACCCACGGCGCCACTGGCTCGCACCTCGTCCCACACCGCGGCCGGATGGAAGGTGGGCGCCAATACCGTGGTCGCGCCGACCAGCATCGGCGCCAGCACCACCGGCGCGGCGCTGAGGTGGAACAACGGCATCGCCGTCCACAGCGCCTCGCCGGCTTCGAAGTCCCAGGCCGACGCGGCCGTCGCGGCCGTGGTGAACAAGTAGTGCCACGTGGTGGCAACGGCCTTAGATGCCCCGGTCGTTCCCGACGTGAAGAAGAATGACCCGATGTCCGCGACGTCGCCGACGTGCTCATCAACCGTGCCCGCGTGTCCGCCGAGCCAATCGTCTTGCACGGCAATGCTCGCGAGCCCCGGCAGTTGATCGGCCAACTCGGCGACGCGTGGCTGGCGCTCGGTGTCGGTGACAATCACCTTCGCCCGCGACAACCGGAGTGCATGCAGCAGGAAGTCGCCCTTGTTGGCCGCGTTCACGGCGGCGGCCACCGCGCCGATGCGTCCGGCACCCAGCCAGAAGTAGATCCACTCCGGGCAGGTCCCGGCGAACAAGGCAACGCAATCGCCCGGTCCGATACCCAAGTCCAGCAGCGCATTAGCGGCAGCACAGGACCGCTCCCGCATCTGCTCGAAGGTCACGTCGATGCCGCCGATCGACATCATCACCCGGTCGGGGAACTGCTCGGCACGACGATCGAGCACCGCGGCGACGCTGAATCGCTCGACCCCGAAATCAGCTGGGCTGATCGGCTTTCCGTCGCACGCGGGTGCCGCCCCAACCGGCACGCGGGACATCAGACTCCTGCAGCCGCCGGGTCCGGATCACCGTTGGCGGTGTAGCCGAAATCGTCCCGCGCAGCCTCTTCACCCGGGTAGAAGCGATGCGCCCAGCGACGCAGCGCGGCGTAGTCGTGCGCCTCTTCCGGTGCGAGATTGGGCTTCTCCAGATACTTCATGTTCTCCCAGGTGAAGAAGTCCTGCTTGATCACCTCTTGCTGCAGCGCCAGGAACTTGGCGGCGCGTCCGGTGGGCGCGTCACCGGTGTCGCCGGGTTCGCGAACGGACGCCTGGGTATAGAAGTAGTCGGTGTAGTCCTCGTCGACCGGAGTCTGCCCGGTCACCTCGATGGTGGCCACCAGGTCGCTGGGGAAGCGGACGATGCCGAGACCCAGCGAATAGTTGTCATAGACGATCTTGGCGTCGACCGGACCGTTCGGGGTGAGCCAAGTCTCCGCCCGGCCGCCGCCGAAGTGGGCACTGACGGTGGCGTGCAGGTGGTAGCCGGCAACCTCGAATGAGGTGGTGTTGGCCGGGTTAGCGGCCTTGTGCACGTACTGCACGTGATACGGGTCGGCGGCGTTTTCGATGATCATCTGCGCATGCACCTTGACCCGGTTGAGCATTCGGCTGTGCGGGTGCAGCGGGTAGTACTCGCCGGTTTCCAGCTCGGGCAGCACCGGCGGCTGCCAGTACGGCGCCCGGCCGTGCCGCTCGTGCCAGACCAGGATGAAGCCGTACCACTCCGTGCTGTGGTAGGTGCGGACGCGGACATTGTTCTTGCAGCCGATCTTGCTGTACGGGATCAGCGCATTCGTGCCGTCGCCGCGCCACTGCCAGCCGTGCCAGGGGCAGACGATGTTCTCCCCCTCGACCGTGCCACCGACACCCATGTTGGCGCCGAGGTGCTGGCAGTACGCGTCGAGCACGTTCACCTCGCCGGACTCGGTGCGGAACAGCACCATTTCCTCGCCGAAGTAATGGACCCGCTTAACCTCGCCGGCGGCCAGCTCCGAGGCAAAGCCGACGATGAACCATCCGGTCGGGAATCGGTACGGCGACAGGCTGATGCCGCTGGGCCCGAATTCGCGTTCGGACGGATCGATGGAGGTGTCCGAAACCGTGTCCGTCACTACCTTCTCCGTTCCCGCGCAGCCACCTGGTGCACGGCCGCGCTGACGCTCGCCGCACTTGGCGGACTCACGTCTATTTTTACTATTTTAAGCATTGAACGTCAACGCACGCCGCAACCGACGGTAGGGTGAGTCAACACACCGGCCCCCTTAGAGGCGTGGGCGTCGAGGAGAATCGAGGTTGCGAATGACGGCTTCGACAGTCGATCTGTCCGATTTCGCATTGTGGCGCAATGGCTTTCCCGATGATGTGTTCACCGAGCTACGCCGCACCAGGCCGCTGTTCCGGCACGGGCTGACGCCTGGCGTCGCAAAGACCGTCAAGCGGGATTTCTGGATGACGACCAAACACCGGCACGCCGTGCGGCTGCACCGCGACCACGAGTCGTTCACGGCCGTAAACGGTCCGCTTATCCAGCCGGCCAACCTGTTCGCCTCGAATCCGACGATCATCACCCTGGACCCGCCCGAGCAGAGCAAGCACCGAAAACTCATCTCGAGTGCCTTCACACCCCGGGCGATCGCCAAGCTCGAAGACGGCATCCGGGCCCGTGCGTCACGGATGATCGACGACCTGCTCGCCCGCGGAAGCGGCGACTGGATCGACGATGTCGCCGACGCGCTGCCGATGACCGTCATCGGCGACATCATCGGCATACCCGAAGAGGATCGGCCGCGGATTTTCGACGGCTTCGACCACATTTTGAAGGTGCAATCCAAAGGCGCCCAGATGGACACCGACGTGTTCGCGTCGATCTTTAGCTACGCGATGGAACTCACCGCCGAGAAACGGCGCAATCCGGCCGACGACATCTGGAGCACTATTGCGTCCGGCGTCATCACCGGTGACGATGGTGAGCAATTCAGCTTGGCCGCAAACGAACTCGAGTTCTTCTTCTTCGTGCTCGCGTTTGCCGGCAGCGACACCACCAAGAACGCGCTGGCGATCGGGCTGCAGGCGTTCGTGGCGAATCCCGAACAGATCGAGCGGTACCGCGACGAGGAATCTGTACGATCCAGCGCCGTCGAGGAGGTGCTGCGCTGGGCGTCGCCGGTGGCGTACTGGACCCGCAGCACCAAGGTCGATATCGAAATGGACGGGCAGCACATCCCCAAGGGCGAGCGGGTGGTGTCGATGTTGCGTTCGGCGAATCGCGACGAGGAGGTCTTCTCCGCACCGTTCACGTTCGACATCGGCCGCCAACCCAACCCGCATGTCGCGTTCGGCGGCGGCGGAGCGCACCACTGCCTGGGCGCCATGCTGGCCCGCGCCGAGATTCGCGCCGTGCTGGATGAACTGCTGCTGCGCGGCGACGGATTCACTCTCGGACCGGCCCGGGTGACCTACCCGAATCTGACCACCAACATGTCGATCTACGACGAGATGCCGATAACGCTGCGGCGGCGGTAGGCGCTCTCAGTCGACCAGTCGCAGCGCGGCCTTAGGGCATTGGTCGACCGCGGCCGCCACGTCGATCTTCAAATGCTCCGGCACGTCGGCGTCGGCGACGTGCACCACGTCGGATTTCCCGATCACGAAGATGTCCGGCGCCAACGACTCGCAGAATCCATTGGCCTCACACAACGTTTCGTCGACGATTACACGCATCGCTTACTCCTTTTTCACAGTCCTTTGGGCCGGGTCCCGATCACGCCGGCCGAAGCCAGGCGGGCGAGTTCTTGGTCGGTGAGCCCACATTTGTCCCGCAGCACCTCGTCGTTGTGCTCACCGAGCGTCGGCGGCGGGCGCATCAGCCACGCGCGCTGTCCGTCGAGCGGGGCGAACGGCGGGCGCGGGTACCGGCCCGGACCGGTGCGCGGATGCTCGAGTGTTTCCAAGAACCCGCGGTCGTTGAGCTGGTCGTTCTCGGTGACCAACGACGGCGACACCACCGGTGCGACGGGAACGCCCGCAGCGGCAAGGTCATCCACGGCGCGGCGCACATCCTGGCCGCTGAACCAGTCCTGCAGCTGACGGTCGATCTCGTCGGCATGAGCCTGCCGACCCGCGACGGTGCCGAACCGGTCGTCGTCGGTCCAGGGCGGGCGGCCCATCACGTCGACCAGCGCCTGCCACTGGCCGTCGGTGCGGACCGTGACGGCGATCCAGTCGTCGTCGCCCGCGCAACGATAGAGGTTCTGGACGGCCCAGCCATGTCCGCGGTTGCCCCGCCGGCTCAGCGTGACGCCGAACACCTCGGCCTCCATCGGCTGAATCGCGGTGACGTTCAATACCGTCTCGATCATCGGCAGCTCGACGAGCTGGCCGACTCCGGTGCGATCGGTGAAGCACAGCGCCGCCGTCACGGCGAACGCCGCGTGAACACCGGCCAGCGGGTCACACGCACCCCGGGGCGGGATGGGCGGACCGTCCGCGAGTCCGGTGACCCAGGCCAGGCCGGCGATCTGCTCCATCGTCGGCGCGAACCCGACCCGGTCGCGCCACGGACCGTCCAGCCCGAAGGCCGGCATCCGGGCGACGACCAGTCGCGGATTGATCGCCAGCAAGGCGTCTGCGGTCAGCCCGAAGTGGTCCATCACCCGCGGGGAGAAGTTCTCGATCACGACGTCGGCGTCGGCGACGAGTTCGCTGAACAGGCGACGTCCGTCGTCCGACCCCAAATCCAGAGTCACAGAACGCTTGTTGGTGTTCATGGCGTGGAACACCCAGCCGTATTCCCACCAGTCGTCGACATCTTTGCGCATGCCGCCGGAGTACCGGATGCCATCGGGCCGCTGGATCGACTCCACCTTGACGACGTCGGCGCCGAACGCGGCAAGCAGGTGCGTGGCGGCGGGCCCGGCCCAGAACGCGGTCAGATCGACGATCCGAATGCCCTCCAGCGGCAGCCGGGGATCCGACGGCGACTCGCGGTACTCGCGCTTGGGCCATGCCTCGGTGTCGTCGGCTTCGCCGAGCGCTGGTGCGCCGCGCAGCGAGGCGGGTCGGCACTGCGACATCAGCCACGGGGTGCGTGGCTGATGGAAGCCCGCCGGGTTTTCCACGAACACCCCGCGTTCCCTGGCGTAGGCGGTGTCCCGGATGGTCGCGCCACTTCCCAGCGCGGCGATCGGCAACCGGAATAGCTGCCCGAGCTCGACGACTTCGTCGACGGTGCGCTCGGCCAGCCACGGCCGGATCCGCTCCCGGATGAAGTCGCGGTATTGCCACCGCCCGATTTGGAAACTCAGCTGCGGGATCTCGGTCAGCTCCGCGCAGTCGACCATCGCCGCGAAATCCAGCCACTGTTGGCCGGTGACCATGGTGATCCCGATGTAGCCGTCTTTGGCCGGCTCGATCGACGGGACTTCGATGGTGCGTGACACCGGCGGCGCCTGCAGCAGATGGGAATGCAGCCACTCGCCGCTTTGCATCAACGTGATTGCTTCCAGCATCGACAAATCGAGATGCTCGCCGGGTCCACCGTGCTCGACGCGGCGGCGCACGGCCAGCGCGCCGAACGCGGCGAACACCCCGCCCATGTACTCCCCCAGGTCGCCGCCGATCGCGATCGGTGGTCCGGCTGGGTCGCCGCGGAAGCCGGTCAGGCCCGACCACGCCTGCAAGGTGAACTCGCTGGCGGCACGCTCGGCGTACGGACCGGTCCAGCCGAAATCGGAGATGGTCACGATGACCGCCCGCGGGAACTCCGCCAGCACCCGCTGCGGATCGATGCCCAACTGGCCCGCCTGCGACCGGGTGGCCGTCACCACGATGATGTCGGCGCCGGCAAGCTCGGCGCGAAGGTCCACAGCGGACGAGGTCACGCTGCGCTTGCCGGCATTGAGATAACCGAACAGGGGTGAGTCCGTGCCGGCTGGGACGGCCGATCCGCTTGCGCTGAACCGGCGCAACCAATCCCCTTGTGGCGGCTCGATTTTCCTTACGTCGGCACCGGCGTCGACCAACAGCTTTCCGCAGTAGCTGCCGGCGATGCGATCGCTGATCTCGACAACACGGACGTCCGCCAGCGGTGTCGGTCGGCTGTCGTGGCCGTCGCTCAACGTGTTTCCGTCTACGCTCGTCGGGTTGTTGTCTATGCCATCTTAGTAAATTTGCCGATCGGGACTCCGCCCGCATTCGGGCCGAGCGCTTGACCAGCGCGGCTATTATGCCATTACTGCTAAAATTGCAGTATATGGAGTTCGCGGGTGCAGCGCCGTGGCTCCGTTCAGCCGCTCCGCTGCTGGAATCAGATGACTGCGCTGGGAATTGGCCCCGAGGCCCGACGTCGACTGTCGGCGCCGCGGATCGCCGAGATCGTCGCGGACGAGTTACGGCGACAGATCATCGACGGCGAATTGGCCGACGGCGATTTGCTGCCCCGCCAGGAAGTGCTCGTCGAGCAGTTCAATGTCAGCCTCGTCTCGCTGCGAGAAGCGTTGCGAATCCTGGAGACCGAGGGCCTGGTGTCGGTCCGGCGCGGTAACCGGGGCGGCGCTATCGTGCACGCTCCGGCCAAGACCAGCGCCGCCTACATGTTGGGTCTGCTGCTGCAGAGCGAGTCCGTGGTCATCGCCGATCTCGGGACCGCGATCCTGGAACTCGAGCCCGCGTGCGCGGCGTTGGCGGCTCAGCGCACCGACCGCGCCGACACCATCGTGCCCGAGCTCAAAGAAATCAACGACGCGATGGAGACGCATCTGGAAGACGGTCCCGAGTTCACCGAAATCGGGCGTCGATTCCACGATTCCGTTGTCCGCGGCTGCGGCAACCGCACGATCATCGCCGTTGTCGGCACCCTGGAAACGCTGTGGACCAGCCACGAGCAGCAGTGGGCCGACGAGAGCGCCGCCAAGGGCACCTACCCGTCGCTGACCAAACGTCGCGCCGTGCTCAACACCCACGTCAAGCTTGCCGACATGATCGAGGCCGGTGACGTCGACCGGGCGCGCCGGATCGCCGCCCGGCATCTGTCCGACACCCAGAGCCATGTGCTGGCCGCCGGACCGGACCAACGGATTTACGCGGTGTCGCCGCAAGCGTTGGGCCGCCCGCGGGACAACCGTCATCTCTGAGTCGTGGACGAGCTGATCGGTGCGAGAACGGCACTGGTAACCGGTGGCAGTGGTGGCATCGGGAAGGCCTGCGCCGCCAAGCTCTGCGAACTGGGGTACGACGTGGTGCTTTCGGCACGCCGGATCGACCCGCTGCGCTCCGCGGCCGACGAGATCGGGGCCCGTTACATCGTCGCCGATGCATCCGACCCGAACGGGTTTGCGCAGGCGATCGGCCCGCTGGAGACGATCGACCTCGTGGTACACGCCGCAGGCACCCTGGGCGGGACTTACGCGCGCAAGCAGACTTTCGAGCAGTGGCAGACGATCATGTCGGCCAACCTGGACTCGTGCTTCGTGGTGACCGCAGCCGTGCTGCCGAAGATGCATCCCGGCTCCCGGCTGGTGTTCATCTCGTCCTCCGCGGCGCACGAGCCGATGATGGCCCGCACCGCCTACTCGGCATCCAAGGCCGGGATGAACGCATTTGCCCGTGCGCTGGCACTCGAAGTCGACCGGGACGGCATCGCCGTGCACATCGTGACGCCGGGACCGGTGGAAACCGAGATGCTGCAGGATGTTCCGTTCGAGATGAACGCCATTGCGGCCGCCGATGTCGCCGACGCCGTCGCGTGGCTCGACACCGTGGACCCGTCCGTGGACCTGCCGGAGATCCGGTTGCACGCGGTGCGGCGCGGCCCGTTCGCCCGCGAGCCCGTTGTGCCCGACGAGGTTCGCCGCCGCGGCGCGCAGCGTCAATGACCGGGCCCGCTATTGCGGAAACGTTTTGATCACCGTTTCGCCGAATTCGCGCAGCGACTCCGGAGCGGCGAAATCAGCGAACCAGACATAGAACCGCTCAACGCCTTGACCGGACAAATTACTGAAATGTCCGGACAATTCGTCGGCGTCACCACAAATCAGGCCTGATCCGAGATTGCCGAAGCGCCGGGCGCTCACCTCACGCACCTTGGCCGGATCGCTGTCCTTGCGGACAAAACCGATCATCTGCTGAATCGACACCCGGGCCGACCCGGCGGCGGGGGCCAGCTCGGCCAGCCTGTCGATGTGGTTGGCCGGGATGTTCCACCAATCCGCATATTTGCGAACAAGTTCCATCATTCGCCGGCCAGTCCCACCGAGGATCAGCGGTATCGGATGCGTGGGAAGCGGCGACTGGCTGCGAGTGGCATCGTCACCGCGTCCCCAGTACTGGCCCATCACGCCGAGGTGACTCTCGAGCTGTTTGACCCGGGCGACCGGATCTTGTTGCCCGACATCAAATCTGGTGAACTCCGCAGGCCAGGATCCGGAGCCGAGGCCGAGCTCGAACCTACCGTCCGACGCTTCCGACAATGTGACGGCCTGCTTGGCCAGCACCGCCGGATGACGAAACGCGTCACAGAGCACCAGGTGGCCGATCCGCAGCCGCTCGGTCTTTGCGGCCACCCAGGTGGCGACGCTCATTGCCTCCCAAATGCTTTCGTCGCGCAGGCCGGGCGCTTCGAGGTGGTCGATGAACGCTATCCCGGTGAATCCGCTGGCTTCGGCGTGGCGTGCGCGATCGACGATGTCGGCAACGGGCACCCTCACTTGCGGCAGGAACAGGTACCACTCCGGCATTACCTACCACCGTTCGCTGAAGTCACCGCGCCGCCACGATTGACGTTTGTCGCGCTAGTTTACTATTTTTATTATGTTAGGGGCCTTATGGACGTCGGACTGAATTCGGGTCAACTGGCGCTGCGCGACAGCGTGCGTGACGTCCTGCGTGCTGAGTGCCCGCCGGCGATCGCGCGGCAGGCCATGACGGATCCGAATCGCTGGCGCACTGTCTGGAAAACGGTCGTCGGCCTCGGCTGGAGCGAACTCGCCGTGCCCACCACCGACGGCGACAGCTCCTTCGGCCGGCTGGACCTCACCGTTGTCCTCGAGGAGTGCGGCGCGGCGCTGGCGCCTGTTCCGTTGCTGTCCAGCGTCGGCCTGGCCGCGGGTCTGCTCCGTCTGGCCGGTCCCGCCGTCGACGATGTGCTGGCCGAGATCGGCAGCGGTGTGGTGGCCGCACTGGCCGTGCATCCACCGGGCCATCGGCTGCCCGCGGTACCGATGACGCTGCAGAACGGGCGGGTACACGGGCGGGCAGTCGCGGTGCCCGGTCTCCCCCGCGCCGAACTCGTCGTCACCCTGGCCTCGTCTGCCGACGGACCGGTCGCCGCCGTGGTGCGGGTCGGCGATGGCGTGACCGTGCACGAGGCCGAATGCACCGACCCCGCCCAGCCGGTCGCCGACGTCGAGATCGACGCCGAGGCGATAGCCATCGCGCCGGTGGACCTGGAGACAGCTCTGGCGACACCGCTGGTCGCGGCCGCCGCCGATCTGGTCGGTGTCGCCGGCGCCGCGCTGGACCGCGCGATCGACTACGCGAAGACACGCCAGCAGTTCGGCAAGCCGATCGGCGCATTCCAGGGCATCAAGCACGCCTTGGCCGACAACTATGTCGCGCTGGAGCGCGCCCGCGGTCTGACCTACGCCGCGGCCACGCGGCTCGACGACCCGGCGACCTCACCTACCGCGGGCTGGAACGCGGCGGCCTTGGCCAAGGCGGCGGCAGCCGAGGCCGCGGTCGGCTGCGGGCGCACCGCGGTGCAGGTCCACGGCGCGTTGGCGCAGACCTGGGAGCACGACATGCACCTCTATCTGCGGCATGCATGGCAGGGTGCCTCGACGCTGGGCGACAGCCGCGCGCTTTACCACGCGGTGGGACGCCGCTTCGCCGGGAGCGCCGCATGACGCACCGCGCCGACGACGATGCAGAGCGAAGCGATGAGGAGGAGTGGCGCTAATGAGCTCCGAGCTCAAGACAGATCTTGTCGCCGAATACGCGACGTGGCTGACGGACTTCCTGCCGGGCGACTACTACGAGCGCTATCGCGAATACCGATGGGACATCGGACTTCGCCGGGCTCACCAACGCGCGGCATTCGAAGCGGGCTGGCTGCAGCCGACCTGGTCGCCCGAGCATGGTGGCCGGTCACTCGGCTTGGCCGAAGCGATGGAGATCCGCCTCGAGGCGGCGATGCGATCGGCGCCCAAACTGCCCAACGTCGCCGGGCCGGGTGTTGCCGCTCCCGGGATCCGGCAATTCGGCACCGCCGCGCAGATCGATCGTCTGCTGGTCCCATTGCTGCGCGGCGACGAGTGGTGGGCCCTGGGCATGTCCGAGCCCGAAGCCGGCTCCGACTTCGCCAGCCTGCGCACCCGTGCGGTACGGACCGGCCCAGACGGAAAAGTGTTCCGGGTCAAGGGCAGAAAGATCTGGACCACGCAGGCCCACCAGTCACGGTGGTGCACACTGTATGCCCGCACCGATCCGGACGCACCCAAGCATCGCGGAATCTCTTGCCTCATACTTGATCTCGAATCACCCGGGATCACCATCGAACCCATTCGGATGGCATCCATCTCCGACGAGACCTTCTGTGAAGTCATTCTCGACGATGTCGAGATTCCGGCCGACAGTTTGCTCGGACCTGTCAACGGCGGATGGCAGGTGGCGATGTCGTCGCTCAACCATGAGCGGCAGATGATTTGGATCATGAACTGGGTCGAGATCCAGCGCGGCCTCAGCTCGGTGCGAGATTCCCAGGCCACCGAGGACGACTACGCCTCCGGTGAGATTTTTGCCGAACTCGGCTCGCTGCTCGCCGACGCCGAAGCACTGCGGGCGACCGGCTATCGCGCGCTGAACAACGAACTGGCCGGCCGGCCGAGTCCCGAAGCCGACATCCTCAAGCTCCTCGGTTCGCAAACACTGCAGCGGGTTTGGGAACTTTCCGCCGCGGCGGCCGGGCCCCGTTCGATCGACGATGCCGATCTGCTCTTCGAACGCCAGGACGCCCTGGCGGCGACCATCTACGGCGGAACATCCGAGATCCAACGCAACATCATCGCCGAGCGACTGCTCGGATTGCCGAAGGGATGACGATGGATTACGACCTCGGCACCGATGCCGTCGAACTCAGAAAGCGCTTGCGGGACTTGATCGCCACGCATATCCCAGAAGGCTTCCTCGGCGCCTGCACCGACGACCCGAAAGACTTGGCGACCACCGAGTCGTTCTGCAAAATGCTCGCATCCGACGGGCTGCTGGCCCTGGCCTGGCCGAAGGAACACGGTGGCGGCGGCGGTTCGGTGTGGCAGCAGACCGTGTTACGCGAGGAGATGTGGGCCCACCACGAACCCCGCGGTGCCCAGTACATGGGCATCAACTGGGTCGGGCCCGCGCTCATGCGGTACGGAACCGCCGAGCAGAAGGCCAAACACCTGGCCGCCATCGCTGCCGGTGAGGTGATCTGGTGTCAGGGCTTCTCCGAACCTGAGGCCGGTACGGACCTCGCGTCACTGCGGACCCGCGCGGTACCCGACGGTGACGGTTGGCGCATCACCGGGCAGAAGGTCTGGACCTCCTACGCCCAGATGGCGTCATGGTGCGTGCTGGCGGCGTGCACAGATCCGAATGCCCCGAAAGCCAACCGGCTCAGCCTCTTTCTGGTTCCGATGGACCGGGCCGGCATCACCGTGCGGCCAATCCGCTCGATGCTCGGCCCACATCACCTCAACGAGGTCTTTCTCGACGGTGTCGAGGTGTTCCCCGACGAGGTCCTCGGCGAGTTGGGCGACGGCTGGCGGGTGATGCGCGAAGCGCTTGCCTTCGAGCGCGTCGGCATCGCCCGGTACGCCCGGTGTGAGTCACTGCTCGATCGGATGCAAACCGAACTCGGTGACGACTGGGACGAGTTGCCCGAGTCCATCCGCACGCGCTGGGTCCGGGCACTGATCGACCTTCGAATCGCCCGGCTCCTTGCCTATCGCGCGGTGTCATTGCAGGACGACCCGTCAGCTGGTGCCGCGGCCAGCGCCGCACGCATCGCGACCACCACCTGCGACCAGCAAGTAGCCGAGCTGCTGTTCGATGTGCTCGGGCCGAGGGCGCTGGACAGCGGCTCGTCGGCCGCGCTGCACGGCGCTGTCGAAGACCACTGGCGCTACGCACAGGCGGCCACGGTCGCGTCCGGAACGATCGAAGTGCAGCGGATGCTCGTCGCGCGCGAGACCTTGGGAGCTCACTGATGAAAACCGCTCTGCCAGAAGATATTGCCGAGTTCTCCGCTGTCGCCTCCAAACGGCTCGGCCGGTTCGGCGGACCCCAGGCCGCGCTGCAGGCCGAGACCGACGACCGGCTCCGCCACGATGCCCGGACCGCGCTGTCCGACCTCGGCGCATTCGACCTCGACGTGCGATCCTCTGCCGAGGATCTGCTGGCCGCCGCGGTGCTCTGCCAGGCCGTCGGCGCAACGGCGCTGCCCTATCCGCTGGTCGAGGAACTACTGGCAATCGACGGTGCCCGGCTCGCCTTGGTGAATCCCGAAGCACCCCGGATCGATCACGGCGACTTGGCCGGCGACTGGATCGCCGCCGACCTCGATGGCACGCGCTACCGGGTGCAGCCGTCGTCACGCACTGACGCCAAGCTCGGACCGTTTCTGGTTCCGGCCACGTTGGGCCCGCCCGACGGGACGGTGCCGGCCGCCGACGTCGATCTGCATCTGACGCTCGGGTCTTGGCGGATCGTCGGCGCAGTGCAGCAGTGCCTGGAGATCACTCGACAGCACGTTGTCGCGCGGATGCAGTTCGGCAAGCCACTGGCGGATTTCCAGGCGGTCCGGTTCACGGTCGCCGATGCCGCAGTCGCGGCGCGCGGGCTTCACGAGCTCGCCAAGTACACCATCAGCCGCGTCGAATCCGTTCCGGCGCAAGTACGTTCGGCGGACGCACTGATCCTCCGCCTCAAGGCCGGCGAGACCGCACGACAAGTCCTGCGCGCCGCGCACCAGTTGCTGGGAGCGCTGGGCTTCTGTGACGAGTCCGACGTCAGCGTGCTCGACCGGCACACGCAGCCGCTGATCCGGCTGCCGGTCAGCACCGAGGTGCTCGCCATGCGGCTGCTGCCCGGCATCCGCGACGGGGGGTTCGAGACACTGTTCTCGGGATCGGTATCCGCGTGAGCACCGAGCCCGTCGCTGCCGAAGAGCCTTCCCAACCGCTTGACGACGGAATTCCGTTCGGCGCCAAACTTCAGCAGCTCGCCGAACAGCGTTGTGACGATCCTGCTCTGACCGTCATCGCGCGTGACGGTACGGGACGCTCGATGACCTTCGCGGAACTGGACCGCCGGGCCAATCAATGGGGACGCGCGCTGACGGCCAGCGGCGCTGACGTCGGTTCGCTTGTCGCACTGGCAATTCCCAATTCCGAGCAACTGGTGTTGGCCGTGCTGGGTTGCTGGAAGGTCGGCGCTGTCCCGGTTCCGATGCGCTGGGATCTGCCCGACTGGGAGCGGTACCGGGTGCTGGAGGTCGTCGGCCCGGCGGTCGCTGTCGACGAAGAGACGCTACCTGCATTCACCACACTCGCCGACGACCAGTCCGACGACGCCGCTACCGGCTGTCGTATCCCCCAACGCGAACGGGATATGCAGCAGCGGATCCACCGGCCTGCCGAAGGTCATTCTCACTCTGGCGCAAGGCATCTGGACACCAGAGTCGTCGTTCCCATTCCTGGCCGCCTGGGCGCCGACGGCGCAGCCGCAGACCATCCTGGTGCCCGGCCCGATGTATCACACCAACGGCTTCTCGCCGCTGACCTACCTGTTGGGCGGCGACCGATTGGTGGTGCTCGAAAAGTTCGATGCGGCAACCGTTGTGGATGCGATCGAGCGCTACCGCGTCACCAACTTCACCGCCACCCCGACGATGCTCGCCCGCATCGCGGCCCTGCCCGACATACGCCGGCGGGATCTATCCAGCGTCGCGTGGATCTTGCAGGGCGCCGCGGTGATGCCACCTGCGCTGCTACGCACCTGGTTCGACCTGCTCAGCCCGGAACAGGTCGTAATGGCTTACGGGATGACCGAGGGCCTGGGAATCACCGCATTACGCGGTGACGAGTGGCTGGCGCACGTTGGCAGTGTCGGCCGGGGTTTCCGGGACACCGAAGTGCGCATCCTGGACCAGCAGGGCGAGCCGGTGAGTCCCGGTGAACTCGGCGAAATCTATCTGCGCTCGCCGATGAGCGCCGGATACCGCTATCTGGGCGGCGCGCCGCTGCTGCCGTCGACACCCGACGGGTTCCGGACCGCGGGCGATATCGGCCACGTCGACGCCGACGGTTATCTCTACATCGCCGATCGCCGCAGCGACATGATCATCACCGGCGGCGCCAATGTCTTTCCCGCCGAGGTGGAATGCGCGCTCGCCGAACACGACTGCATCGCCGATGTGGTGGTGATAGGGCTGTCCGACCGCGAGTGGGGGCGTCGGGTGCACGCCGTGGTCCAACTGGCCGACAACACACAATCGCTGACCGAATGGGATGTCATCGTCTATGCGAAAGCCCGGCTGGCCGCCTACAAGGTGCCCAAGACCGTGGAGTTCGTCGATCAGATCCCCCGCACGGACGCGACCAAGGTCAACCGCTCAGCCATGGTCGAACACCGCGGCGGCTGATCACATCAGCGGGAGGCCGGGGTTGAGCCAGCGCGTCGAATTGTCGGTGTGCCCGATGTATTGCGGGCAGTAGGCGGAGATGGCCGCGCCGATGAAGTAGCTGGACTGCCTCATCGAAAGGTCCGTCTCCTTCATCAGCTTCATCGCGAGAAGGCTGGTTTTATCGCGCTGATCGAGTCTGGCGCACACCGTGTGGGCCATAGCAATCGCGGCGTTGTCATCCGGAAGGGCGATCCCGCCCTTGGCGAGGGCATCAACGAACGCACCGTCGTTCGGGTCCGCTGACGCCGGAGCCGCCGAAAACAGCGCTGCGGCAAACAGCAGGACGGCGCACGGTATCGATCGCGTGGTGCCATCGAAGGCCATACATGATGCTAGCCGAGATCGAGACGTTTCTCTTCGCAGCCGGATCCGTCGGTGGTGACGCCTCAGCTGATGCTGTTGACGGCGGCGGCAACCCTGGTCTGGAAATCGGCCGGCAACGGGATGTATCCGAGCGGCGTGAGACCTTGCTGGCCGGTGGTGATGGTCGACTGCATGAATGCCTTCACCGCCGTACCCACTTGTGCATCAGGGTATTTGGAGCAGACGAGTTCGTAGCTGGCCAGCAGGATCGGGTAAGCGCCCGGCGCAGTGGTGGCGTAGACCTTCGAGAGGTCGAGAACGAGGTCGTTACCCTGACCTTTGATCGTGACGTCCGAGACGGTCTTGCCGACCCAGTCGTTGCCGATGCCGACGACGCCGCCGGCGGTCTTGATTCCGGCCACATCGAGGTGCTGTTTCATCGCATACGACCACTCGTTGTAGCTGATCGCGCCCTCGGTTTTCTTGACGGCTTCCGACGTGCCCTCGTTGCCTTGGGCGGAGGTTCCCACGCCTCCATTGAAGGTCTTGCCGGAGCCCTTGGTCCAGGCGCCGCCAGATGCGGCCTGCAGGTACTGCTGGAAGTTGTCGCTGGTTCCGGATGCGTCGCTGCGGTAGATGACGTGGATGTCCTCGGCGGGCATGTTTCCGTTCAGCGCGGTGATGGCCGGGTCGTCCCAACGCGTGATGGCGCCGCTGAAGATCTTGGCGAGCGTGGGTGCGTCGAAGTTGAGGACGTCGGTCGTCTTGACGTTGAAGGTGATCGCGATCGGACCGAAGACGGCAGGCAGGTTCCATGCGTCGGCACCGCCGCAGCGCTGCTTGGCGCTCGCATACTCGTCAGCGCTCAGCGGTGAGTCCGAGCCGCCGAAATCGGTTTTGGCCGCAAGAAAGTCGGCGACGCCGGCTCCCGACCCACTGGCCGTGTAGTTCAGCTGCTTGCCCGAGCACGATTCCTCGTAGCTCGTGATGAAGTGGCTCATCGCGTTGGCCTGAGCGGTCGAACCGCTGCCGGTGATGTCCTGCTTGCCCCCGCAGTCAACCTTGACGCCCTTGGCGTAGGTGGGCGGCGTGTCGAGGTGTGAACACGCCGAGAGGGCCAGACTGCCCGCGACCACCAAGCCCGCGGCGGCCATAAATCCCTTGTGCTGCTTCATGTTTGCCTCCTCGAAAACAACCTTCCAGCCGCACATCGGCCGCCCGTTTGCCGGGCCGGAGGTGCCACGGCGTGCGCGCCTCAGCGCCGCGCGTCGCTTCGAGCACGTCCGCGAGCATTAAACGTCACCAATATCGACATCGAATCAATCCGGAAGCAAACAACAGATGAAGCCATTGTCGGGTCCGCGGAGTTTGCCGAATTCATCCAGGTGTCAGCACATGTTCAGTTGTCTGACTTAGCGTCTGCGGAGTTGTCGCTGGTCAGCGTGGGTCACGCACGCCAGCGAAACCGCGCTGCATCGCCGCCTTTGCAGCGTCGGGTAGGCGAGGTCGATGGCGACGACTCTGAGAGAGGTGACATGACCGACACGCTCGACACATCACAGGCACCGAAGGTCAACGGAAAGACGGTGCAGGAATACATCGACGAGTTGCCGCAGTGGCCCGACGGCACGGCGCTGAAGTCGATGCCGATGACCGCGATGCAGTTCCGGATCTGGGCGCTGGCGTGCGCGGGCAAGTTCTTCGAGGGCATGGTCGTATTCATGACCGGCGTTGCGCTGCCGCTGATCTCGATCCAATTCCACCTCAACGCGGCCGAGAAAGGCATGGTGACCGCGTCCTCCCTGGCGGGCATCCTGGTCGGTGCGACCGCCCTCGGTGGCCTGGCGGACAGCTATGGGCGCAAGAAGATGTTCATTGTGGAGATGATCATCTTTGCCGTGTTCTTAGTGGGTCTGACGGTCGCCCCCAACTTCATCACCCTGGTCATCTGTCTGTTCGGGGCCGGGATCGCGCTGGGCTGCGACTACCCGACCGCGCACATGGTGATCTCAGAGAGCATTGCGACCTCGATGCGGGGCCGACTGGTGTTGAGCGCCTTCGCATTCCAGGCCATTGGAGCGTTCTTCGGTACGGCGCTGGGCTTCGGCATCCTGTATGCGAACCCGAACCTGGGCGCGTGGCGGATGATGTACGCCGCGGCAATCGTGCCGGCAATCCTGGTCGTCATCGGGCGCTTGTTCGTCACGGAGAGCCCGCACTGGCTGGTGGCGAAGGGCCGGATCGAGCACGGCGAAAAGGCCACCTCCGAACTGCTCAAGCGCACCCCGCAGTACCCCAAAAACGTGTCGCTAGGACACTTGGCCGACGAGGCCAAGGCCAAGGCCGCCGAAGGTCACGGGTCCTACCTATCGCTGTTCAAGAAGAGAAACCGTCGCGCGACGATCCTGGCCTCGGTTCCGTGGTTCCTGCAAGACCTGGGCGTCTACGGCATCGGCATCTTCACACCGACGATTCTGGGTGCCGTCATCGGCAAGGAGTCGAAGTCGCACGGCCTGTCGGACACCATCCACAACGACATCCTCGGCGCCAAGGGCTCGGCCATGATGGACGTGCTGTTCGTCCTGGGCATCATCGTCGCCATCCTCCTGGTGGACCGAGTCGGACGGATCAAGTTGCAGATTTGGGGCTTCATCGGCTGCGCTATCGGTCTGCTGCTCTCCGGGCTGTCCATCCGGGCAGACGGCGGCAACGTGATGTGGTTGCTCTTCCTCGGTTTCACGCTGTTCTACTTCATGGTCAACTTCGGCCCGAACGCCATGACGTATCTGCTTGCCGGCGAGGTCTTCCCGACCGAGGTCCGGGGCAAGGGCGCCGGCTTCGCCGCGTCCTTCGCCAAGGTCGGCGCGGTGTTGACGGCGTTCCTGTTCCCGATCCTGCTCAAGACCATCGGCACCACCGCACTGCTCTGGGGTCTGGTCGTATGCTTCCTGGCGGGAGCGGTCGTGACCTACTTTTTCCGGATCGAGACCGCGGGCGTGAACCTCGAAGACATCGGCAAGGAAGAAGCGGCGACGGCCGAGTAACAGTGCGGCCCCGCCGCGACACTTGGGTTGTCGTAGCGGGGACGCCGCCGCCGAGGCGGATACTCATCAGTCATGAGCGACTATGGCGATCGCTTGCTGTCGGATGACCAAATCGCGGCGATGTCACCGGCGCAACGTAGGGACTTGATTCAGCGACTGGAGCGTCCGCTCGAAGACGTGTTCCCACCGGCTATCGCGCGACGCATGCGGCGCAACCGGTTGACCCTGATGGTGGTCGGCGCTGTCGGGTTGATCCCGTGGATGATCTACCTCGCCTTCACCCTGCCCGCGAATTATGTGGCCAACAATTGGCCGGCGACGTGGATCGGCTTCGACTGTGTGCTCATCGCGTTCATGATCGCTACCGCGGTGCTGGGCTGGTTACGCCGAGAGCTGGTCATACTCCCGGGATTCACGACGGGAGTTCTGCTGATCTGTGATGCCTGGTTCGACATCATGACCGCCGGGCCCGGCCAACGGTGGATGTCGGTGGTGACCGCCGCCCTCCTCAACGTGCCTGCCGCGGCGATCATGATCACCGGCGCGGTGCGGATAGTGCGGCTGACGGCGGCGCGCCTGTGGTTTCTCGACCCCGCGACGCCGGCGTGGCGCCTGCCGTTGGTGCCATAGCCCGACTGACGACCGACTTGCGCCGCAGCGCGGTAACCTCATTCTCACAGCGCATCGAGCGTGGGATTGAGGAGGCGGCATGGCCGCAGGCATCGAAGGCGAAGAGGCCGAACCGACGACTCGGGACGCCCGTTTCATCAAGACCGCGGTCGAGATCCTGCGCGAGACCGGGCGCACCGACTTCACCGTGCAAGAAGTGGTGGCCCGATCCAAGACATCGCTTCGGGCCTTCTACCAACACTTCAGCAGCAAGGACGAATTGCTGATCGCACTGCTGGAGCGGACGATGGCGCAGTCGACGCAGGTCTGGCGCGCCGAGACGACCGGGCTGGACAGCACCGCCGCGATCAAGCTGATCATCGACCGGATCAGCGCAGAACCCGAGTCGAGCACACAGGACAGCCTGAACCGGGCGATGAATCTCTACAACCAACACCTCTCCGAAACCAGGCCGCGCGACTACGCCCGGGTCCTCTCGCCGCTGCACGACCTGCTCCGCGATGTCGTACAGCGCGGTATCACCGAAGGAGTCTTCCGGGCCAATCTCGATGTCGGGCCCGCAGCGGCGATCGTCATGCAGACCATCTTGGGCGCTCTCCGATTGCATTGGCTGGGAGCCGAATTGACCGGTTCGCCAATCGATGCGGCGCACCTGTACGACTTCTGTGTCCGCGCGCTGGGCAACGACGACGCCGTACAAGTGGCGCCGCCGACACTCGGTGAGTTGTTCGACCAAATCGGGATGCGGCCCGGCACGTACAACGGGGAGTTCGCGATGACGATCCCGGTGAGCCCGCAGGTGGTCAACACCTCCGGCGCCCTGCAGGGCGGTCTGATCGCCACGCTCATCGACGTCGCGGGCGGACACTTCGGCGTACAGCATCTGCGCGAGGGCACCACGATGACCACCGCCGACATGAACATCCGCTACCTGCGTCCGATCCGGCAGGGCATGGCATACGCGGTGCCCCGGATGCTGCGAAGTGGGCGGCGCGCGATGGTGATGCAGGTCGACGTCCTCAGCGATGCTGACGGCGAGGAAACGCTGCTCGCCTCGGCAACCGTGAACTTCGCCGTCATCAACGGCGCGACTCCGGTACTGCCCGATCGCCCGCCGGCCTGACCTGCCGATTACACCTCGTCACGCAGAAGTGGTAACGTCATTACCACCTCGTGAGAATCCCGACTTCAAGGAGATCGCCATGCCGTCACGCGAGCTTTCCTTCCCGGTGTTCGATGCCGACAACCACATGTACGAGCCGCAGGAAGCGCTGACCAAGTACCTCCCGGAGAACCGTAAGCGGGTCATCGACTACGTGCAGGTGCGCGGCCGCACCAAGATCGTCGTTCGCGGCCACATCAGCGAGTACATCCCGAACCCGACCTTCGAGGTGGTGGCGAAACCCGGTGCGCAGGAGGACTACTTCCGCAACGGCGCGCAGGGTAAGACCTACCGCGAGATCCTGGGCGAGCCGATGAAGGCGATTCCCGCCTTCCGTGAGCCGGGCGCGCGCCTCGAGGTGATGGACGAACTCGGCATCGACTACGCGCTGATGTTTCCGACCCTGGCCAGCCTGGTCGAAGAGCGCATGAAGGATGACCCGGAGATGACCCACGACGTCATCCACGCGCTCAACGAGTGGATGTACGAGCAGTGGTCGTTCAACTACCAGGACCGCATCTTCGCCACCCCGGTGATCACCCTGCCGATCGTCGACCGCGCGCTCGAAGAGCTCGAGTGGTGTCTTGAGCGTGGCGCTCGTACCGTGCTGGTGCGCCCGGCGCCGGTGCCCGGTTTCAAGGGCAGCCGGTCGTTCGGCCTCGAGGAGTTCGATCCGTTCTGGCAGGCCTGCGTCAAAGCCGACCTCCCAGTCTCGATGCACGCCTCGGACAGTGGTTACTCCGAGTTCGCGAACGTGTGGGAGCCCGGCGACGAGTTCCTGCCGTTCAAGCCGACCCCATTCCGCAGCTTCGCGATGGGCCATCGGCCAATCCTCGACGCGATGGGTGCGCTGGTGTGCCACGGCGCACTGTCACGCAACCCCGAGCTGCGGATCCTGTCGATCGAAAACGGCGCCGACTGGGTTCCGGACCTGTTCAAAGGCCTCAAAGGCGTCTACAAGAAGATGCCGCAGGCCTTCCTCGAGGACCCGATCGAGGCGTTCAAGCGGTGCGTGTACATCACCCCGTTCTGGGAGGACCGGTTCGCCGAGATCGTCAACATGGTCGGCACCGACCGAGTGTTGTTCGGATCTGACTGGCCACACCCCGAGGGCCTGAAGGACCCGATCAGCTTCGTCGACGAGCTCACCGACTTCGGCGAAGAGGACGTCGCGAAGATCATGGGCGGCAACCTGATGAAACTGATGAAGGTCGCCAAGCCGGTCTCGGCGTGATTCGCCGCGCACCGTAATAGGCTTCCAGCCTGGCGCGCACAGCGGCGAGACGGTCCGCCAGCTCGGTTTCGTCGATGAGCCCGCGCCGTACCAGCGTGTGCGCCAACGCCAGCAATCGATTCTCCGGGTAAGGCAAGTCGGAGTAGACGGTTGCCGTCGAGCGCGTCTTCTTCATTGCGCTGCTCGACGCCGGGCACCGTCGCGCCTCCGCTGCTTTGGTCAAGGGCGTCGCAGATCCCATCAAGGCTCGTTTTCCAGGGCGGCAGCGGGTTGTCGACGCCGTACTTTGCCGCCATACGGCCCCAGACCTGGTTTCTCTCAATAATTTTCGTCAGCGAAGCGGTCGGTTTACCCTTGAGTTCGTCTGATGCGCTCATCCTTGCCCTCGCCGGCTCACTGATCCGCGGGATGGACAGCGGCGCGGGTCTCGGTCACCGCGTTGGACGTCACGCCAACCTTCGGCAGGGCGACACCGATCAGGCAGTCGCGCGTGATGATCTCCACCAACTGATCCTCGGTCCAGTCGTCAGTTCCCTCAGGACGCACCGGCATCACCATGAAGCGGTGCTTCTGGTTCGAGTCCTCTACCCGGACCTCGACTTCTTCCGATAGGTACAAGCCGAACTCGGCAGCACTTGGCGCGGCCAACGCACGATACGACGCCGGAAGTTGGGCGTGCGGTACCACTCTGCGAGTTGCCCAGGATCGGACGCGGATAGCAGGAGCAAAGCGTGCACACGATAACGTGGTGCAGCGTCGGCGTGTCTTCGAGCACATGGAACGCGGTGAAATCACTGGGTGTCCCGAAGCCAGTGGGTTGCAGCCAGTCGACGCCGACTTCTTTGCTGGCGGCCATGGGATCAGTCAGGACCAGTTTCTTGAACTCGGGTCGATCCAGGCCCGCGCCACCAGATGCGCGGCGGGGGCTGGCCGATCTGTTCCGCGAATTCGGTGAAGTGACGGTGTTCCCCAGCGGTGAAAATGCCCTTTTCTATGCATAATTCGCGAAGCGCGATCTCAAGGACTTCGAAGTCGGTGATCTCGTCGACCGTGGGTGCGGCCGTACGGTCGTGGTCGTGGTCGTGGTCGTTGGTCGTCGGTGATCATGTCTGCCGTCTCTCGAGCCACCGCTCGGGGATTTCGGTCTGCAATGTGTCCCTGCCGGGGCCGGTGTAGTTGTGCCACAACTCAGACAGATTGAATCGCACAATATAGAACCACTCGGGTTTCTGGTCCGGCCCATCCCATGTCTCGTCCTCGGCGGCCGGGCTTTCGAAGAGACCACCGCGATCTCGCCCGTTGCGCCGCGCACGTATTCTTGAGTGCGGGTGTAAAGCAGAACCGGAAGCTCTCGCACCACGACTTTGTCGCCGACCTTGAACTTCGGGTGGCCTGCCTGTCCGGCAAACACTTGCGGATCACCTTTGCCGACGGCGTGGGTGTGGTGTCGGTTGCGCTTTACCGTTGCGGGGTCGCCTTCGAACTTGGGTTCGGCCTCCAAGGATTTTCCCCGCAGGCCACCGGCGAACCGCGCTTTGACCTCGGCCATGCGCTCGGCTAATTCAGTCAGACCGATGTGATGCTTTTCCGCGAGGACCCGTACGACGGCCAGCAGCCACCGCCCGTAGTACGGAAGGCCGAGGTAGATGGTTCGGCCCAGGTCCACGTTACCCATCCGGCGTCGTTCCTCGGACAACCAGATCCCACGCCAACCCAGTACCTCACACATGACGTAGGTGTTTTCTTCCCACATCTCGTACTGCTTGTTCTCGAACTCGATCGCGCGTCCGGCTCGCCACCGACATCATGCGGGGTCTTGGTGTACGCGGTAAATCGGTGGTGATCAATAAGATCTGGCGTCGGCGCGTCCGGGAGTTCGGGATAGGAGGCCCGGAGCCGCGCAACCAGTTCCAGTTGCGCCGCCCGATCCGACGGGGTCATCATCGGCATTCCGTTCTTCGCGACGGTCTGGATCGATTGCCGTACAGCGGCGTCCAGCGTTCTGAATACACTTCACTCCTAGTGCGAACTTCGCGCAACCGTTAATCGAATTCGAATAATGCGGCGTCCGGTAATGTCGCCAGATGGAGCGGCGCACCCTGGAAGCGGTTATCTACGAACGTGAACCACCGATCGCGCGGATCATCCTGAACCGGGCCGACAAGGCCAACACCAAGGACGCGACGTTGGTGCAGGAGGTCGACGCCTGCCTGCACGAAGCCGACCGTGATCGCGACATCAAAGTCGTGATCATCAAGGCCAACGGCAAAGGTTTCTGCGGTGGGCACGTGGCCCGCTGGGGTCCCGACGAGAACCCGTATCCCGATTTCGGGGACACCTTCGAGGACCTCTACAAAGGCACCGCCGACTTGTTTCTCTGGCCGACGCTGTACTTGTGGGAGTTTCCGAAACCGACGATCTCGCAGATTCACGGCTACTGCATGGGTGGTGGGATCTATCTGGGCCTGCTGACCGACTTCTGCGTGGCATCCGAGGATGCGTATTTTCAGATGCCGCTAGCCCAAAGCCTCGGTGAACCGGGTGGGCACACCATGATCGAGCCGTGGCTGCTGATGAATTGGCATCGCACCATGGACTGGTTGCTGCTGGCGCCGACGCTATCGGCGGCTGAAGCGCTGGAGTGGGGGCTGCTCAACAAGGTGGTGCCCCGCGACGATCTCGAGAGCACCGTCGAGGAGATGGCTCGCAAGATCGCCCAGATCCCGTTGACCACATCGATGGCGGTCAAGAACAGCGTGAAGCGCGCTTACGAGTTAATGGGTATGCGGGTGCACCTGCAAGTCAGCCACATCCTGACCAACATGGTCGGCGCTGCTTCCGACGTCCAGGAGCGTCGGGCCCAGCTCATGCAATCGGGTTTGAAACCAAGGGATTTCATCGGCCGCGACGAAGCCGACGGCGACAGCCCATCATCCGCGCCCCGAGTGTGAAGCTGGCCACACACTCGATGCCGAACGTGCGGCTGGTTGCACACTCGGCGGGTTCCCGGGGTTCAGCTGCTCTTCTCGCCGGCGAGCTTGCGCCCAGCCGCGTGCCGAGCCGCGACGTAACCGAACACCATTGAGCTGGCGATGCTCGCGCCGGCGCCCGGATAGGTTCGGCCCATCACCGTCGCGGTGGTGTTGCCGGTGGCGTACAGGCCCTCGATCACCTGGTCCTTCTCGTCGAGCACCTGTGCGTGCTCATTGGTGATCACGCCACCGCACGTCCCAACGTCGGCCGGCAGCACCCTCGTCGCATAGAACGGCGCCCTCTCCAGCGGACCGACCGCGGCGTTGGGCCGATACCCCGGATCGCCCAGGCAGTCGTTGTAGGCCGACTGTCCCCTGCCGAAGTCGGGGTCCAGTCCCTTGACCGCGAACTGGTTGAAGCGATGGATCGTACGCGTCAATTCGTCTGCGGGGAGGTCGGTTTGGCGGGCCAGGTCCTCGATGGTGTCGGCACGTTTGACCGCGCCGGAATCGATCAGCTCGGACGGCAGCTGTTGGTTGCGCTGCCGAAACTTCAGTGGGTTCACGCTGGTGACATAGCGGCGAACGTATCCGTCGTCGAAGACCATCCAGCACGGCACCGCCTTGTTCGCGTACATCGCCTTGCCGACCTCCACGTAGGAGTTCGACTCGTTGCAGAATCTCCTGCCGGTCGAGTCGACGTAGATGGCGCCGGGTCGTTGACGACCCGAACCGAGCGAGGCAGCCACCGCCCCGCCGTTGGCGATGAAAACCGAAGGCAACCACCATGCTTCGTCCAGCAGATCGGTCTTTGCGCCCAGTCGCATCGCAGTCTGCAGCACCTCGCCGGTGTCGCCGGCGTTGGCGATCGACCACTTGGCGTCGTTGGGTTGATCGCCGCTGTAGCGCCGCCGCATCTCGGCGTTGTGGCCGAAGCCACCGGCGGCCAACAACACTCCCCTGCGCGCCTCGACGTTCAGCGGCGTGCCGTCGTGGACGATGCGCGCACCGACCACTCGGCCGTCTTCGACGATGAGGTCGTCCATCGCGGCGTTGATCCACAGCGGTGGCCGGCCATCGCTGAGATCGATCAGCGCCTTGAGCATCTGAGCGATCAGCGAGGCGCCGTTGGTCAGAATCTGGCGCCGCCGTATCCGCGCCGCGGCGGTGCGGATGAATACCCGGGTCGCCACAGCGAAAGCCTTTGGCGCACGATTGAAATACTGAACCGAGCGGAGCTCGTTGGTCAGCACCACGTAGCCGTAATTCTTGGCCAGCGGCGGCTGCACTTTGTCGCTCCAGCTGCCCAACTCGGCGGCGTCGAACGGAATGCCCTCGACGGCGCGGCCGACGGAGTTGCCGCCCTTGTGGTTCGGGTAGTAGTCGCTCCACCCTTCGCAGCGGATCAGCTTCACGCCTTTGCGAATCAGGAAGTTGAGCATCTCGTAGCCCGCGGTCAGAAACATCTCCCGGCGCTCGGGCGAGGATGGCGCGCCGATGTCGCCCACCACGTCGGCAAGATAGGCAAGGCCGTCGTCATGCGAATCCGCTATGCCGTCGGCCCGCATCAGCGGGTTGTTGGGCAGCCAGACGATGCCACCGGACAAACCCGTCGAACCGCCCACCAGGGCTTGCTTTTCCACGATCAGCGGCTCCAGACCGCAGTCTAGCGCGGACAGCCCCGCCACCATGCCGCCGCCGCCGCTGCCGGCGATCACCAGGTCAACTGAACGGTCCCATTGCGTGGTCATCGCGCCTCCGAGGTGAAACCGAGATCGGCGATCGGTACATCGATGGTGGTGTTGGTCTTCTGGATCGCGGGAACCAGCGCGTCGTACGGCAGGCCGGCCAGAAAGCCGTCGACGACACGTTCGAAGTTCGAGATCAGCCCTTCGATTTGGTCTGATAACCGCATGTACTCAAAGCCCTTGGAATGCAGTCCTTTTTGCTGCCGCGGCAGGTTGGAGAAGTCCTGAGCCGGAATCGGCGGCCAGCGCGGATCGTCCGGCGCCAACGGCTCCGGTGGTGTGGGTCTCCCGGTGGACCGGTCGCCCGGCATCCGGGTCAGCGACCAGATCTCGAACAGCGTCTCCTCGGGGCCGAGCGGGCGGATCCGATAGGACGAGGCGCTGCTGTAGGTGGGCAGGATGAAGTGGTGCGGGAAGGCGAAGCCGATCGCATCGGTGATTCCCCGGCGGACAAGGTCGTTCAGGTCGGGCATGTCGCTTCCCCGCGCCCGATGCCAGGCCACCACCGCGTCGTTGAGCGCGCCACGCCAACCGGCCAGCGCCTCAACCGGATTGGAGGGCAGCGTGATGGTCTGCATGCCCTCGGCGATGCGGATGTCGTTCTCATGGGTCATGCCACCCATGCCGTCGCCCAGCGTGCGCATGAAGTACAGACTGCTCGCGACGACGGGGTGCACCGCTTCCGACGCGGCGCTGGTCTGCGCCGATGGCAGCAACTGCGGGTGCGTCTGCGGGACGTGGTAGCCCTCCATGAACGCGGCCGTCGCCAACTTCCAGTTCACCGGCAGTCGGCAGGACTGCCACCACTCGACACGCAGCGACTCGACCTTCCAGGCGTCGTAGATCGATGCGAAGGGTTCCATCCAGTCGCGTAGCGGCGGGGCGTTGTCGTCGAGGTTGATCCATACGCATCCGCCCCAGAGCTCGCATTTGACCGAGACGAGCTGCAGGTCGTCAGCGGACATGTTCTCCTCGGCGAAGGCCTCGGGTCGCAACACGAATGTGTTGTGGCCGTCGATACCCCAGCACCAGCCGTGGAACGGGCAGACGAAGGTGCGCCGGGCCCCAGGAAGAGAGCCGTTGCCCTCGACCAGCTTTACGCCGCGGTGGCGACAAGCGTTGTGGTAGGCCCGCACGGTACCGGCATCGAGTCGCACGACGATGATCGACTGGTCCAGGATCTCGTATTCGACGAAGTCGCCGGCCTTGGGGATCTCCTCCAGCCGGCACGCCATCTGCCACACCCGCGGCCAGAACAGCTCGGCTTCCAGCGCGTAGAAATCAGGGTCGTAGTAGCGCCGCTTGGGAATCCGGTCCGGGCTCTCAACGGCCAACGGCACCGGCAGCGGTGTCCACTTCACGTCAGTTCGCGAGTTCATCCGATCATCCTTGTCAGCTCATACGATCCGTGACGCGCGGCCTTGCCAGAAGCGTTCGCGGATCCGTCGCTTGTAGAGCTTCCCGTTCGGGTCCCGCGGCAGCTCGGCGTCGAATTCGATTGTGCGCGGACATTTGTAGCCCGCGAGGTGTGTTCGGCAATACTCGATCAGTTCGGCTTCCAACTCGGGCCCGGCCACGACGCCGTCGACCGGCTGGACGACGGCCTTCACCTCTTCGCCGAACTCCTCGTTCGGCACACCGAACACCGCCGCGTCGACGAGCTTGGGGTGCATCACCAGCAAGTTCTCCGCTTCTTGCGGGTAGATGTTCACCCCGCCGGAGACGACCATGAACGTCGATCGGTCGGTGAGGTAAAGGTAGCCATCGTCGTCGACGTAACCCATGTCTCCCAGTGAACGCCAGCCGTGTCCGTTGAACACCGAGGCGGTTTTGGCGGGATCCTTGAAGTATTCGAACTTCGGCCCGCCTTCGAAGTAGAGCTCGCCGGTCTGCCCGACCGGGAGTTCTTCGCCATCCTCGCCGACCACATGCACCGGGGACATCGGTATTCCGACCGAGCCCGGGTGGGCCAGCCACTCTTCCGGGTCGATCGTCGTGCCCGCGAATCCCTCAGTCCCGCCGTAGTATTCGTGGATGATCGGGCCGAACCAGTCCATCATCTGGTGCTTGACGTCCACCGGGCATGGCGCGGCTGCGTGGATGACGCACCGCAGGCTGGACACGTCGTATCGCCGGCGAACGGCCTCGGGCAGTTTCAGCATCCGCACGAACATCGTCGGTACGAACTGAGCGTGCGTCACCCGGTGTTTCTCGATCAAGCGCAGCACGTCTTCGGCGTCGAACTTTCCCATGATGATCGCCGCAGCGCCAACACGATTGACCGCCATCGTGTAGTTCACCCCGGCGGCGTGGTACATCGGCGCCGGCGAGAGGTACACGTTCTCCGCGGTCATGCCGTATTTGTGGATCAACGCCATCTCGAGGACCGACTGCGCCCATGAGCCGTTGCCGTCTGCCGGAAGTGGCCGCCGAACGGCCTTGGGCCGCCCGGTGGTGCCCGACGAGTACAGCATCTCCGACCCGTCCGTCACCGGCGGTGCATCCCCTGCCGCCGCCATCACCTCGTCGTAGGACTGCCAGCCCGGCAGGTTTCCGCCAACCGCGATGTGGACGTCGACAGCGCTATTCGCGCGACGCAGATGCGCCGCGAGGTCGCCCATCGACGCGTCGACGAACACCGCCTTCGCGTCAGAGTCATCGATCACATAGGCGACTTCGTCCGGCGTGAAGTGGGTGTTCACCGCGGTGTAGTAGAGCCCGGAAAGCTGGCAGCCCCAAGTGATTTCGAAGAATTCCGGCCGGTTCGGCAGCACCAGCGCCACGCCATCGCCGGGACGCAGCCCCGCACTGTGCAGCATCGCGGCAACCCGTTGGCTTCTGGCGTGCAGGTCGCCGAAGGAGATCACACCACCGTCGGACAGGATCAGCGCCGGTGACTGGCCGGCGCTGATCGCGTGATCGACGATGTTCACGAGCAGACCCCGAGTGGCTAGGTGGCCGAGGCGCCGTCGCTCGACGCGGCGGCAGCGGCCTGGCGCCGGGCATGCTCGGACGGCAGCACCTTGTCCTTGAACACGGTCTGAATCAGCTGCTGCACATCCTTGCTGATCGAGGCGAGCGCGACGAGGTCGTTGGAACTCTGCCAGTGCACCCGCATGCCCATCAGCTCCCAGGCTCGCTTCAGGTTGGCCTTGGTGAGCATCAGCGTCGTCAACGGTGCCTGGGCAATATGGCGGGCGATCGCGTCCACGCGGTCGTCCAGGTCCTCCCGCTTGACCACCTCGTTGACGAGTCCGACCTCCAGCGCCTTCTTGGCGTCGATCACCTCGGCGGTGAACAGGTAGTAGGCGGCGCGCCGCCAGTTCATGAACACCCAAGGTTCGATGGAACATTCGCCGGATGGCATGCCGAACCCCTGCAGGGGCGGGTAAGAGAAGTAGGCGTCTTCGGAGGCGATGACGATGTCGGTGGTCAGGCCCATATGCGTACCGCCGCCCACACAGTAGCCGTGCACCTGCGCGATGGTGGGCTTGGAGAACTCCCACAGATTCAGGGTTGGCTTGACGAAGAGATCCGACTGCGCCTTCCACGGGTGGCCTGTCACCATGGCGTTCTCCACGAACGACGGATAGTCGACGGCGTTGTTGCCGATCGCGTGCCCGGAGCAGAATCCCTTGCCGTTGGCCTTGAGCACCAAAACCTTGATGTCGTAGTCGCGGTCGGCATCGAGCAATGCGGCGTCGACTTCTTCGGCCAGCTTCTGGTCCTGGGCGTTGGCCTTCTCGGGCCAGTTGAGGGTGATCTTCGCGATCGGCCCCTCTTTTTGGTAGATGATTCTTTCGCGAGTTTCGTTGAGGTCCATCTGTTTTCGTACCCTTTCCTATGAAGTGATGACGCCGATTTCTGCGCCGATGTCGTAGGTAGTCCCGATCTGGCCCGTCCACTGCACGGTGCCGGAGGCCCCGGCCTCGATTTCCTGTTCCACTTTCTCGGTCGCGATCACGTAGATCGGCGTGCCCTCGTCCACATGCTGTCCGGCTTCGACGAGCAGATCGGTGAGCTCTGCCTCCGACACGGCTACCGACACCCGCGGAATACGAATGATGAAGTCAGCCATGGGCTCCCGCCCTATCCAAGGTCCGCTGAGCGGCGGCGACAATCCGCTCCGGCGACGGATACACAGTCGCCTCCAGCGCGGCGGCGGCGGGGTTGGGGATAAACCTGGCGGCGACCCGTTCGACGGGCGCGACCAGCTCGCCGAACAGCTCGGACTGCAAGATCGCGGCGATCTCCGCTCCCGGGCCGGCGAATTGCACTGCATCGTGGATGATTACGGCCCGGCGAGTCCGGCGCGCGGATTCGACGAGCGTATCGATGTCGAGTGGAACCAGGGTCCGCAGATCGACGACCTCGGCGCTTACGCCCTGGCCGGCCAGCGTTTCCGCCGCTGCCAGCGCGTCGTGCACGGCCCGGCCGTAGCTGATCAAGCTGACGTCGGTGCCGGACCGCTTGATGTCGGCCTGGCCCAGCGGAATCCTGAAGCCCGGGTCGACGGGAACCAGCCCCTTCTTGCCCTGCAGGCGAATCGTTTCGACGAACAGGCACGGGTCCTCGTCGAAGATCGCCGACGCGAGTAGGCCTTTGCCGTCCCGCGGGGTGGACGGCACGATCACCTTCATGCCGGGGATGTGCATGAACCACGCCTCCAGGCTCTGCGAATGAGTCGCGCCGGTGGCCAGCCCCGCATAGACCTGGGTGCGGACGGTGATCGGCGCCGTAGTGCGCCCGGCCGTCATGAATCGAAGCTTGGCGGCGTTGTTGATCAGCTGGTCGGCGGCGATACCGATGAAGTCCATGATCATGATCTCGGCCACCGGCAGCATTCCGTCGATGGCCGCGCCGATCGCGGCGCCGACGATCGCCGCTTCCGATATCGGGGTGTCCAGGACGCGATCATGGCCGTACTTCGTCGACAGGCCCGCCGTCGGACCCGACGCCCCGGGGTCGGCGATGTCCTCACCGAGCAGGAACACTCGGTCGTCGGCCTGCAGTGCCTGATCCAACGCGAGGTTCAGCGCCTCGCGCATCGTCATCTCTTTGTCGTCCATGCCATTACACCGGGAACTTGATCGGGGTTGCGTACACGTCGCGGTCGAGTTCGTCGACCATCGGGGAATCGGCGCTCATCACGGTGTGCAGCGCCGCCTCCACCGTCGCGAGCGCATCGTCGTCGATGCCATCCAACTCGGCTTCGCCGCAGATGCCCGCTTCGGCGAGCTGAGCGCGGAACTTCGGCACCG
Organism: uncultured Actinomycetota bacterium; assembly: GCA_963815995.1. GTDB lineage: Bacteria > Actinomycetota > Actinomycetes > Mycobacteriales > Mycobacteriaceae > Mycobacterium. The sequence goes on along the minus strand of CAWFIR010000010.1, from coordinate 653,237 downwards.
GGTCGGCCTCCATCGCCGCGGCCAGCTGTTCCTTGGGAATGTAGGGCATCCGGTCACCGAAATAGTGGCCGCGGAAACGGAATGTCACGCACTCGATGAAGGTGGGACCGCCACCGGAGCGGGCTCGCTGCAGCGCCTCGTCGAGAACCGATTTCACCGCCAAGGGGTCGTTGCCGTCGACGCGCACACCCGGCATGCCGTAGCCGGCCGCTCGTTCGGCGACGTGCTCGAGCTTCATGGTGTCCCTGGTGGGCGTCATCTCGGCGTAAAGATTGTTCTGGCACACGAAGACCATCGGCAGATCCCACAGCGCGGCCATGTTGGCGGCCTCGTGAAACGAGCCGGTGTTGGTCGCACCGTCGCCGAAGCTGACCACGGTGACGCGATCGAGGCCCTTGCGTTTTGCGGACATCGCCAGGCCTACCGCCACCGGCGGCCCGGCGCCAACGATGCCGGTCGACAGCATCACCCCGTTCTCCGGTTTGGCGATATGCATGGTGCCGCCCTTACCGCGACTGGCGCCCGTCGTGCGCCCCATCATCTCGCCGTAAATCTCTTCGAGCGGCACGCCTTTGCCGATCAGATCGTGCAGTCCTCGGTAGGTGGTCACCAGCTGGTCGTCGGCCCGCAGTGCGACACCCATCGCGGCGGCGATCGCCTCCTGACCGCGCGACGGCCAGTACACACACATGAACTCTCCGGTGCCGATCCCCTTGGAAAGCCGGTCGTCGGCGGCCTTCATCAGCACCATCAACGCATAGAGGCGCTTGTGCTCTTCTGCCGAGACCTCGGCGGCCGGACTCACTTTGCGTAGGAACCAATCTCCCGGTACACCTTCGGGATTGGCGGGGGCTCCATACTGAGGTACTCCAGCGACGACATCTTGCCGCTGGCGCCGAGTTCACCCAGCTTGGCCACCACGCCATCGAGGTCCTCGCAGTCGAGTTCGTAGATGGCGATGAACGGGCCCTTGCCGTCGGTCGGCGCGAAGCGGCGCGCGGAGACGATCCCGTCCACCGAGCAGATCTCCGCCAAATGTGTGTCGTTGTACCACTTGTGGTACTCCTCCTGGAGGTCCGACGACACCGGCATGGTCTGCAGGTAGATAACACCCTTAGGCATAGTGCGACTCCAATTCAGTTGTGACGCTGCTTAACCGCCCGACCACGGCTTCACCTTCAGGAATCCTCCGCCGTCGACGCGGAGCTGCTGGCCGGTGATGTAGCGCGCCGCGTCGGACGCCAGGAACAGCACGGCCTCGCTGATGTCCTCGGGTTCGACGTAGGGAATGGGCATGGCCTGCACCAGCGGAAAGACCGGTTCAGCGTCCTCGCGGGTGGGGTTTTGCAGGTCAGGCCGGAAGGCTCGGTACATCGGTTCGCTGTGCAACATGTCGGTGTTGACATTCGTCGGGTGCACCGCGTTCATCCGGATGGAGAACGGAGCCAGCGCGCGTGCGAAGTCGTTGACGTAGTGCGCGGCAGCGATTTTCGCGAAGGCGTAGCCGGCTCCCCCGGGACCGCCGTCGATGCCGGTGGTGTTCATCGACGACATGAAGGCGGCGTTGGAGCCGATCACGATGATCGACGCGCCGGCGTCCAGATGCTTGAGGCTGGCGTGCACCAGGTTGAGCACGCCGCCCAGGTCGACGTCGACGGCATCGGCGAAGGCCTGTGCCGGCAGGCCCGCCGTCAGCGGACAGATGCCGGCGTTGGCGACCACGATGTCGAGATGACCGAGCTCGGCCACGCCGCGGTCGACCGCCTCCGACAGTGCCGCGCGGTCGCGAACGTCGGCGATCTCAGTGAAAACGCGCTGGCCCTCCTTCTCGACCAGGCGAGCGGTTTCGTCGAGGTCTTCCGGCCGGGCCAGCGGGTACTTGTTGGTTTCGATGTCTTCGCATAAGTCGATCGCGATGATGTCGGCGCCTTCGGCGGCGAGCATCCGCGCGTGCGAGCGTCCCTGTCCGCGCGCGGCTCCACTGACTACCGCGACCTTGCCTGTCACCCTGCCCATAGCCGATCCCTTCTCATGCGCTCAACAATGCGACCTACATTGGGGCTCAAGCCATTCGATATGGGGACCGTCATCTGTGTTCGACGCTGTGGGCTCGGCAGGTGCGCTGACCCGGCCGTCGATTAGGACCGGACGAGCGTTCGACTCCATTGCTTCTCTTCCACGCGCTGCGTCATTGCAGGACAGGCTGACGAAAATCTATAGTATCTATACTACCTAAAATAGAAAAGACACCGAAAAGGGTGCCCGGACGACAGGCGCGCTCCCTGGCATCCGGGTCGTCAAGCCGGCTTCGTGGACATACGTACCGGCTGCCGGTGTCGCGCTGGCGGACTGGGGCGCCGACGCCGTCAAGGTGGACAGCGTTGTGGGCGGTGACCACGGCTGCATCGGCGCAATCCTGTAGCCTGCCCTCGAATACCGTCTGGTGGAGGGACATGTCATGACTTCAGGGGTCGAACAGCTGGAGTTTCAGGCCGAGGCGCGGCAACTGCTGGATCTGATGGTCCACTCGGTCTACTCCGACAAGGATTCGTTTCTGCGCGAGTTGATCTCGAACGCCTCCGATGCGCTCGACAAGCTGCGGATCGAAGCATTCCGCAACAAGGACCTGGACGTCGACACGTCTGATCTGCACATCGAGATCGACGTCGACAAGGACGCTCGCACCCTGACCATCCGCGACAACGGCATCGGCATGACCCGTGCCGAGGTGGTCGATCTGATCGGCACGCTGGCCAAATCCGGTACCGCCGAGCTGCGTCAGCAGTTGAAGGAAGCACAGAACGCTAAAAACACAGCCGTCTCCGAGGAGCTGATCGGTCAGTTCGGCATCGGCTTCTACTCCACCTTCATGGTGGCCGACAAGGTCGAGCTGCTCACGCACAAAGCGGGCGACAGCGAGGCCACGAAGTGGGAGTCGAGCGGCGATGGCACCTACACCATCGGCACCGTCGAGGGCGCTCCACAAGGGACATCGGTCACCCTGCATCTCAAGCCGGTGGACGCCGAGGATGCAATCCACGACTACACCTCGGAGTGGAAGATCAGGACGCTGGTCAAGAAGTACTCCGACTTCATCGCCTGGCCGATCCGGATGCAGGTTGAGCAACGCACTCCCGCTTCGGAGGACGGCGGCGAAGAGACCGTCACCACCGAGGTCCAGACCCTGAACTCGGGCAAGGCGCTGTGGGCGCGGCCCAAAGACGAGGTGTCGGACGAGGAGTACAAGGAGTTCTACAAGCACATCGCCCATGCCTGGGACGAGCCGCTCGAAGTCATCTCGATGAAGGCCGAGGGCACTTTCGAATATCAAGCCCTGCTCTTCATCCCGTCGCGAGCCCCGCTTGACTTGTACGAGCCGGACGCCTCGATCGGCGTGCAGCTCTATGTCAAACGCGTCTTCATCATGGGCGACTGCGACCAGCTGATGCCCCGATATCTGCGGTTCGTCAAGGGTGTCGTGGACGCACAGGACCTATCGCTGAACGTTTCCCGCGAGATCCTGCAGCAGGACCGGCAGATCAACGCGATCCGGCGGCGGTTGACCAAGAAGGTCCTGTCGACCATCAAGGATCTGCAGTCTGAGCGGCCGGACGACTACCGCACATTCTGGGGCGAGTTCGGCAAGGTCCTCAAAGAAGGATTGATGCGAGACTTCGACAACCAGGAGGCGCTGCTGGAGATCTCGTCGTTCGCCTCGACGCACAGCGAGGAGCAACTGACCACCCTGGCCGAGTATGTCGGGCGGATGAAAGAAGGCCAGCGGCAGATCTTTTACGCCACCGGCGAATCACCGCAGCAGATCCTGAACACGCCACACCTCGAAGCGTTCAAGGCGAAGGGCTATGAGGTGCTCCTGCTCTCCGACACGGTCGACGAGATCTGGTTGGGATCGGTGACCGAGTTCGACGGTAAGCCCCTGCAGTCGGTGGCGATGGGCGACGTGGATCTCGACTCAGAGGAGGAGAAGGCGGCGCACGAGGCCGAACGTAAAGAACAGGAACAGGATTTCGCCGATCTGCTGACCTGGCTGACCGAGACGCTGAGCGAGCACGTCAAGGAAGTGCGGCTATCCACCCGCCTCACCGACTCGCCGGCCTGCCTGATCACGGACGCCTTCGGCGTGACACCGTCGCTGGCCCGCATCTACCGGGCCACCGGGCAGGACGTCCCGGTCGGCAAGCGGACGTTGGAACTCAACCCGAACCACCCGCTCATCACCGGCCTGCAGCAGGCCCACAAAGACCGCGGCGACGATCCGGCAAATGGCGAGACGGCCGAATTACTCTATGGTGCAGCACTTCTCGCCGAAGGTAACGCGCCCGAAGATCCGGCGCGGTTCGCCGAATTGCTGACGCACCGGCTGGCGCGGACGGTTTAGCGCCCGACCTTCCCGTGCTTGACCTGATTGAACGGCACGCCGCGGTCGGCAGCGTACTCGCGAGGGAAATTCAACACCCGCTCGCCGATGACGTTGCGGGCCAACTCGCTGGTGCCCCCGCCAATACAAACCGTTTGTCGGGCGAGATAGCGCAGGCCGGTCTCCAGGCCCTCCCCCTCGGCGCCGACGACTCCGGCCGTTCCGGTGATGGCCAATCCGGCGTCCATCTCCAAAGTTACTGTCTCGGCGTGGAATAGCCGCAGCAGCGTACCCGCGGCGGGCGGCAGCGAGCCGTCGTTGACGCTGCGGAAGACGTGGGCGCCCAGTTGGTCACTGACCGCCCGGTGTACCAGTGCGCGTCCGGCGATCTGCCGCACTCGTTCGTTGTCGGCTTGTCCGGTCTTCTCGGCGAGGCGCATGTAGTTCACCGGGGTCGACCGGCCGCCCTCACTGCCGCTGCCGCTGGCGAATTCCGAGCCCATGCCCACCGCGCGGCGCTCGTGATAGAGCTGGCGCGAAGCCACCGACCACCCGTCGTTGACCTCGCCGACGACAGCGTCGTCACCGACGTCGACGTTGTCGAGGAACTCCTCACAGAATTCCGTGGATCCATTCAGCTGAGTGATGCGCCGCAACGTGATTCCGGGATGCTTGATCGGCACCAAGAACATGGTCAGGCCGTCGTGCTTGGGCACATCCCAATTCGTGCGGGCCAGGCACAGGCCATAGTCGGCACCGAATGCGCTGGTGCTCCACGTCTTTGCGCCGTTGAGCACCCAGTGGTCACCGTCGCGCTCTGCGCGGGTGAGCACACCCGCGAGGTCTGAGCCACCGCTGGGCTCGGATAACAGCTGAACCAATATCTCGTCGCCCCGCAGCGCGGCGCCGATGTGCTGACGCTTCTGTTCCTCGCTGGCGGTGTCGAGCAAGGTCGCGCAGCAGATGGTGAACGTCGGCGTGTTGAGGATCAGCGGCATCTCATAGCTGAGGCTTTCGTCGTTGAACGCCTTCTGATACTCATAGTCCAGACCCAAGCCGCCGTATTCGCGGGGAAAGCAGATCCCGGCGAATCCGCCTTCATAGAGCCGCTTTTGGAGTTCACGAGCGCGCAGCCAGCAACGCTCCTCGTCGCGATGAGCCGCCGGCGGGTGGGCGGGATCGACGGGCGGCATGTTCTCGGCCAGCCAGGCTCGCGCCCGGGCCCGGAAATCATCGATCGATTCGGCCTCGGCAACAGCGTCGGTGCGATACGGCTCGGTCATCAGGCAGACCTCGGCGCCTGCTGCCCCGCCTCCTGCAACTGGTACACCCGCAGGTTGTGTTCTTCAGGCGTCCCGAACATGGACCGGTACAGCGCAGCCCGCCGCAGGAAGACGTGCAGGTCGTGCTCCCACGTCACGCCGATTCCGCCGTGCATCTGCACACAGGCCTGGATGATCTCGGTGGCCATTTCCCCGACGTAGGACTTGGCAATGCTGGCCGACAAGACGGCATCCGGCGAACGCTCGGCGATGGCGCCCACCGCCGCGGAAGTTGTTGCCCGGCAAGCCTCCAGCCACATCTTCATATCGGCGAAGCGGTGCTTGAGCGCCTGATAGGACGCCAGCGGGCGGCCGAAACTGTGCCGATCCAACGCCCAGGCCACGGTGAAGTCGAAAACGGTCTGCAGAATGCCCACCACTTCGGCGCACTGCAGCACCTGGGCGATCTGACTTTGCCGGTCGATCAACTCGGCGGTGCCGTCGATCGCCGCGCCGTGGTCGACCTCGACCCCATCGAAATGCACACGGGCGTACTGCTTCACCAAATCGATCGACTGCTGCGGCTCTATGCGCACACCCGCTGTGTCGGTCGGCACCAGGAATTGGCGCACGCCGTCGTCGGTCCGCGCCACCACGAGCAGAAGGCTGCTCTGCGCACCGGCCTCCACGCGGTCTTTGACACCGTCGATGCGGTAGCCGGAACCGGTCGGCGTCGCGGTGAGCGCCGGCGCATGCGGTGCCCAACCCTGCCCGGGTTCGTATACCGCCCACGATGCGACGGTCTCCCCGGCGATCAGTGCCTCGATCGTCGGCGCGTGCGATTGCGGGTCGGCGGAATCCACCAGCCCGGCCAACACCGTGCTGACCGGATACAACGGGCCGGGAGCCACGGTCTTGCCGAGTTGTTCGGCGACCATCGCCAGATCAGCCACACCGTCACCCGAGACGCTGCCGCCGCCGAGTTCCTCGGGGACCAGCAACGCGGTCCACCCGAGCTCGGCGGCGCGCTGCCACCAGTCCGGCTCGAAGGAGACACCTTGAGCGTGCAGCTCCCGCACCCGGCTCAGCGGAACCTCTTTTTGCAGAAATGCTTGGGTGGTGGAGGCGAAGAGTATCTTTTCGGGGGAATCGACGGCAGTCATGATGTTGGCTAAGACCTTCCTGGCCTTCCTTCACCGCCCGAGGATGAAGGCCCGGCGTGTGTCCCAGTCGGTGGTCGCTGGTGACCCGATGGTAGCAATGAGCAATACCGTAAGAGATACCGGAGTTCAGTCGATAATGACGTTGAGGAGCCGCGGTCGCCATGGCTGACCCGGGCAAAGGGCCACAGGATTCCGCCAAGGCGAAGGCGGACGCGCTCGCATTGGCCGAGCAAGCCGAGGCCGAAGCCGCTGAGGCCGAGGCGCTTGCCGCAGCCGCCCGCGCTCGGGCACTCGCCATCAAGTTGCGGCGCGAAGCGCAGGCGAAAGCTGACGAAGAGGCCGAGGCAGCCAGCGCGGACGCCGACGAGGTCGACGAAAGCGCCGACGAGACTTCGGAAGCTCCCGAGGCCACCGACACCGTGGAGACTGCGGAAGCCCCCGCGCCGACCGACACCGCAGAACCCGAGCCGGCCCATCGCCGGTTGCGGGCACCGAACTTGGCCGTGGCGCTGACCATCGCCGCGGTTGTCGCCATCTGCGCATTGCTCGGAGTCAGCGGCTGGATGGCCTGGCATCACCACAACGTCGTGCAGGACCGGCAGCGCGCCGCGGCCTACATCGCGACCGCCCGGCAAGGTGTGGTCAACCTGACGTCACTGGATTTCAACAAAGCCAAGGAAGGCGTCCAGCGCGTGCTCGACAGTGCCACCGGCGAATTCAGAGATGACTTCCAAAAGCGTGCAGAGGATTTCGAGTCGGTGGTCAAGGATTCCAAGGCAGTGACCGAAGGATCGGTCGCGGCCGCGGCGGTCGAGTCGATGAACAACGATTCCGCTGTCGTTCTGGTGCTGGCCAACGAACGAATCACCAATATCGCCGGCGCTAAGGATCAACCGCGGACGTTCCGGTTCCGGGTGTCGGTGGTGCACGATGGCGACCAGCTGAAGTTGTCGAAAGTGGAGTTCGTGCTGTGAGCGCCGACGACGAAACCACGGCCGACGTCGAGCCCGCCGACGAGGCCGAGATCGACACCGCGACCGATGAGAAAGAAAAAGACTCGGCCGTGGCCGAGATCGACAAGACCGCGGACAGTGCCGACAGCTCGCCCACGGCCCGGCGAAGCCTCATCTCCATCCCGCTCATTCCGGTAGCTCTGGTGCTGGGTCTGCTGGCGGCCGGTGCGCTGGCCGGATGGCTGTACTTCACCCAGTTTCGGCCCGACACGCAGACCGACCACGCGGTCGCACAGAGCGCGGTCAACGCGGCTCGCGATGGCACCGTGGCGTTGCTGTCCTACAAGCCCGACACCCTCGATCGGGACTTCGCCGCGGCCAGGTCCCACCTCACCGGCGACTTCCTGAACTACTACGACCAGTTCACCAAGCAGGTCGTGACGCCGGCCGCCCATTCGAAGGCGGTGGCGACCACCGCTCAGGTCGTGGGCGCGGCGGCCTCAGAGCTGCACCCGAATTCGGCGGTCGTGCTGGTCTTCGTCAACCAGGTGACCACCAGCAACGAGCGGCCGGACCCGGCGATGGCGTCCAGCAGCGTGCTGGTGTCGTTGACCAAGGTGCACGGCGACTGGCTGATCACCAAGTTCGATCCGATCTGATTGGCCTAGACGGCGAACGACCGGCGCAGCGTCTGCGCGTGCAACGCGGTGCTCTCCTGCGAAACCACCCAATCCGGTACCACCGAATCGAACCCGTGAAATGTGGCTGCGACAACGTGTAATTCCGTGTGCACGTAGGCATGTAGCAGCCGGTTCGCGTAGTCGATGGCTTCGTCGCGGCACGGGTCGATCTCGGCGCAACTGATGAACGCCGGCGGCAGGCCTTCCAGGTTCGCCCGATGGGCCGGAACGTGTTGCGCCGTCGCGGCGCCGTGGCCGAGATAGTGGCCCCACGCGCGGCTCACCGCGGGGCCGTTGAGGCCCGGGCTGCGCTGGAATTCCCGGCGGGACGGGGTCGCGTCCGAGTCCAGCATCGGCTGGTGCAGCACCTGGGCCAGGATCGTCGGACCCTCCAGGTCGAACGTGCGCTGGGCCAGCGCGGCGACCAGAGCCGCGCCCGCGTCACGCCCCATCACCACAACCCGGTTGCCGTCCGCGTCGAGTTGCGCGCTGTTCTCCACGACGTAGCGAAACGCCCCCTCCACGTCGTCGAGTGCTGCCGGGCAGGGGTGCTCGGGCGCCAGCCGGTAATCGACCGACACCACCAGGCAGCTGGCGTCGCGGGCCAATTGCACGCAGTGCGCGTGGTCGGTGTCGAGGTTCCCGGTCACGAAGCCACCGCCGTGGGCGTAGACGACCAGCGGCGCCGCGGTCGTGGCCGGACCGCGGTATAGGCGCAGGCCAAGCAGCTGGCCGGCCGGGCCCGGGATGGCACGATCTTCGATCTCGACATTGCCGGCATCGACAGCGGCCGCCCGCTTGGCGGCGATCCGGTCGGCACGTTCTCGCTCGGCGGGCAGCGACTCCGCCTGGAATTCGTTCACATCCAGGGCGGCGGCGGCGTCACGCAGTGCCGGGTCGATGCGGCCGATCCCTCTGGGCCGCGCGGCCGCTGCGCGATCCGCCCCTGCGCGATCGGTCTCAGTCGTCATGCTCTCGACTCACTCGAAGCTGACGTCGACGGCCGGTCGTTCCCCGGGGAGTGCTTTGACGGTGGACGGCAGCCCGTACAACGCGGTGGCGTTGCCGCGCATGATCCGCTCACGCTGCGCCGCCGGGAACCGGTTGATCGCGTACGTCGGCGCGTCGTAACTCCAGTGCGGATAGTCCGTCGAGAACATCAGGTTGTCGCCGAGGTCCGCCATCTCCAGGTACTCGCGGAACTGTTTGACATCGGTGTCTTCCAGCGGCTGGGTGGTGAACCGGACGTGTTCGCGGACGTACTCCGACGGCCGGCGACGCACGTGCGGAAGGTCGGCGCGACGGGCTTCCCAGATCCGGTCCATCCGCCACATCACCGGCATAGCCCAGGTGAACCCGCCCTCGACGAACACCACCCGCAGATCGGGGTGCCGGTCGAAGGCGCCGTCGAACACCAGGCTCATCAGATGCGAGACGTACAGCAGCGGCCACGACGCGAAGAAGTCATGCCAGTGCGCCGGGTTGCCGACCGGATACAGCGGAATCAGCTCGAAGGGCGTCTGACCCATCAAGTGGGTAGCCACCGGTAGCCCATTAGCCGACGCGGCGGCGTACAGGGGGTCGAAATGCGAGTTCCCGAACGGGATTCCACGCGTCTGCGGCGTCATCAACACCTGCGCCATGTATGGGTGGCCGGCCCACCGTTCTACCTCGCGCGCCGCCAAGTCCGGTACCTGCGCGCTGACGCTGATCGATCCGCGCCAGCGACCGTGGGCGTTGTTGCGGTCCAGCCAGACGTCGGCGAGCCAGTCGTTGTAGGTGGACTTCAGCACGTGTTCGGCCTGCGGCAGCTGCGCGTCGCACATCGGTTCCAGCGTGGCGATGCTGACCCCGGCGTCGAGCAGCAGTTGCTTGGCGGCGTAGTCGGGATCGGTGCCGGCGAAACCACCGCCGGGTGGGGCCGCGTCGACACGCATCGAGTTGGTCTTGTACGAATCGGGCGTGTCGTAGAAGTGCGGCACCGGCGTCACGGCGTTGCCGGTTGGCCAGATCTTGTCCACCCATTCGGGAGGCGCGTACGACTTGAGCACGTCGGTCGAGACGGGCATTGGATGCACATCGGTGTCGACGATGGACACCGCGATCTCGTCGTGCTGGGTGTGCGGGTCGACCCGTTCGATCGTGGTCACCGGATGCTCCCCTCCGCCGCTGCGGCGAGTCCGTACAGTTCGCCGGCGTTTCGCCACAACACGTTGTCGCGTTGTGCGCTGTCCAGGCCGCCGACGGCCTCCTCGGGCAAGGACGTAGACCAATGAGGGTAGCCCGATCCGTACATCAGCAGGTCAGCCTTGCCGGAGAACTCCATCCATCGCTGCATTTGACCGGGATCAGTAGGCCCGTCGAACGCCGACGAACAGAACCGGACATGACCGGGCAGGTACTCGCTTGGATAGCGGTCGACCCAGGGTGTCTGATCGCGCATCGACAGCCAGAACGTGTCCAGCCGCCACATCAGCGGGGTCAGGATGTCGTAACCGCCGTCGGCGAAGACGAACCTCAGATCGGGGTGGCGCCCGAAGACGCCCTCGATGATCAGCGTCGCCATGTGCACGAAGTAGTTCAGCGGCATGAAGGCCGCATAGCCGGGATAGGTGTCGGCATGACCGGCGAACGTGGGCGGATAGTCGACGCCGTTGCCCCCGTTGATATGCACGGCGACCGGAAGCCGGTGCGCCGCAGCGGCTTCCCAGATCGGCTCGAACATCGGCTTGCCGTAGGGCTCGCGGGACTGCATCGGAACACCGACTTGCACCAGCTTGGGATGTGCGGCAAGACGCTCGATCTCGGCGACCGCGCCCTTGGGATCCTCTGGATTGACCCGGATGGTGCCGCGGAACCGGTTCGAGGAATCGGGTTCCAGCCACCGGTCCAGCAGCCAGTCGTTGACCGCGGCGCAGATTCGGCTGTTGAGCAGATAGTCGGCAATGTTGCCCCGGGTCAACGGGTTCAGCACCGCGTAGTCGACCTTGGCATCGTCGAACAGATGGCGGGCAACGGTCTCGGGGTCTGACCCCGGGTACTGCTCGCCGTACAGGTCCTGCCGGTAGTTTCCCCCCGGCGCCTGATACCACTGTTGTTCCACGTCGGGGATCGAACGCAGCTTGTGGGCGGCGGGTAGATAGCGCCGGATTTCGGCGTTATAGCGGAAATGCGGCTGAACATTCGTGTCGATGATCATGCGGTCAGGTACACCTTCCCGTCGTCGACATCGACGTCGTAGGTGCGGACCCGCCGCTTGGGATCGGCAAGGTTTTGACCCGTGGTGACATCGAATTCCCAGTTATGCCAAGGGCATCGGACGATCTGGCCGTCCTTGACGCGCCGAAGCCCGTCGGGCTCCTCGGGTGCGGGCTCATTGGTGCCGCCGATCAGGCCCTCGCACAACGGAGCGCCCTCGTGCGAGCAGTAGTTGACGATCGCGTGCAAAGATCCGCCGACGTTGTAGACCCCGACGCCGAATTTCCCGGCGTCGACGAGCTTCATCGCGCCCGGCGGCAGGTCGTCGAGCGAGCACACGAATCGACGTTCAAGCACGGTTCAATCCTGTCCCCGTTACGGTAAGCACCACAAGCCATTGGGCTTCGTTGCTATTTATATTATGATAGCGAGATTCCGAGCGCCCCGAAGGAGCGGCAATGACGCTGCGCACCGAACGCCCTGATGTTGGGGACCAGCCAGTCACTCTGGACACCACCGGCGAGACCAGCCCCTATCCGTACTTCGAATACATGCGGCGCACCGATCCGGTGTTCCACGGGTCGCTGATGGACCACGAATTGATGCCGCCGGAGCTGAAACCGGAAGACGAGTGGGTGCTGTTCGGCTACGACGGCGTCTTCCAGGCGTTCCGCGATGACAAGATCTTCACCTCCGCCGCCTACGACAAGACCATCGGGCTGGTGATGGGCCACATGATCCTGGCGATGGGCGGCAAGGAGCATCACGACCATAGAAGCTTGGTAGCCAAGGCATTTCGTGCCACCGCGCTCGAACGCTGGGAGCCGTCGGTCATCGGTCCGGTCTGCGATCAGCTGATCGACGAGATCAAGAACGACGGCCACGCCGACCTGGTGAAGGCGCTGACGTTCGAGTTCCCCACCCGGATCATCTCCGAACTGCTCGGGCTCCCTCGCGAGGACCTCGACCTGTTCCGTCGGTTGTCGATGGACATCATCTCGATCCCGACCGACATCATGGCGGGATTGACCGCGGCCAACGAGTTGCACGGCTACTTCCTCGACCAGGTCGAGCAGCGTCGCAAGAAGCCGACCGACGACATCATCGGCGATCTCGTCGCCGCGGAAATCGACGGCGAGAAGCTCACCGACGAGGCGATCATCGCATTCTTGCGGCTGCTGCTGCCCGCCGGTCTGGAGACCACCTACCGCTCGTCGGGCAACCTGCTCTACCTGTTACTCACCCACCCCGAGCAGCTGGCGATGGTCCAGCAGGACCGGTCGTTGATACCGGCGGCGATCGAAGAAGGACTGCGCTACGAAACACCGCTCGTCATGGTCATGCGCACCACCACCGAGGATGTCGAGGTGGGCGGCCACACCATCCCCGCCAACGCGCAGATCGATTTGTGCATGGGATCGGCCAACCGCGACGAGAGCCGGTGGAAAGACGCCAACGTCTTCGACATCCGCCGGCCTCGCCAAGCGCACATCTCGTTCGCCGGGGGGATCCATATGTGTCTCGGAATGCATTTGGCCCGGATGGAAACCCGGGTGATGCTGAACAGCCTGTTGGACCGGGCCCCGGACTTGGCTCTGGTAGCCGACGACGGGACCGGCGAGGAATCCAAGATCGTGGGCCCGATCTTCCGGTCTCCCAACAAGCTTCCCGTGACCTTCACTCCAGTGTCATGAAAAGCCGCGCCGCAATCCTGCACGACGTCGGCGGCCCGTGGTCTGTCGAGGAATTCGAGTTGGATCCGCCCGAAGGCCGGCGAGGTCCTGGTGAAGATGGCCGCCGCCGGGTTGTGCCATTCCGACGACCACATCCTCAAAGGCGACATGTCGGCGCCCAACGAGGTCATGCGTTCCATGGGGTTGCCCACGATGTTCCCCACCATCGGCGGGCATGAGGGTTCGGGCATCGTGCAAGAAGTCGGTGAGGGCGTCACGGAGTTCGCCCCGGGCGACCACGTGGTGATGTCGTTCGTTGCCGTCTGCGGTCAATGCCGTTGGTGCGCAACCGGAGCCGAATACATCTGCGACGCCGGCATCGGAACCATGATCCCGGGCATGCCCACTGACGGCACGTTCCGCCACCACACCGCCGACGGCCGGGACCTGGGCCACCTCGCCAAGGTGGGGACCTTCGCCGAACACACTGTGGCATCCACCAATTCGCTGGTAAAGATCGAGCAACACCTTCCGCTGGCGCCCAGTGCGCTGCTGTCGTGCGCCATCCCAACCGGCTACGGCTCGGTTTCCAACCGCTCGAACATGCGCGCCGGCGACACGGTCGTGGTGATCGGTGTCGGCGGCATCGGCACGGCCGCCATCCAGAGCGCCCGGATCAATGGGGCCGCACAGATCATCGCCGTCGATCCCGTTGAGTTCAAGCAGAAGTCGGCATTGCGGTTCGGCGCAACGCACAGCGCCGGATCGGCCGAGGAGGCGATGGACTTGGTCCGGGGTCTGACGCACGGCGTGATGGCCGATGCCGTGGTGGTATCGCCGTCTTTGATGAGCCGCGAAGACGTCCGCGACGGAGTGGCACTGACCCGCAAGGGCGGCACGTGCGTGCTCACCGGGATGACCTCGCAGCTGACCCAGTCGGTCAAAATCAACTTGCAGGAATTCATCCTGATGAACAAGACGCTGGCCGGCACCATCTTCGGCTCATGCAACCCGAAGGCCGACATCGACCGGCTGGCCAAGCTCTACCAGAGCGGGCAACTGATGCTCGACGAGATGATCACCAAGCGCTACCGTCTCGACGACATCAACGATGCCTACGCCGACTTGCTCAATGGTGAAATCGTCCGCGGCATCATCGATTTCGCAGTGGCATAGCCGCCCCCCGGGGAGGACACCCGTGCATTCGCCGGCCTTGGTTCTCGTTCACGGCGGCCAGCACTCGGCGGATTGTTGGGATCTCACCGTCGACGAGTTGCGTCGGCGGGCGCCGCACCTGCCGGTACTCGCGGTGGACATGCCCGGCCACGGCGCCACACCCGGCGACCTGACCACGGTGAGCATCGCCGCTTGTGTGCGATCGGCAGTCGAGCAGATCGAAGACGCCGGACTCGGCGACGTGATAGTCGTCGGGCATTCGCTGGCCGGACTGACGGTGCCCGGCGTAGTGACCAAGCTAGGCTCCCGGCGGGTGCGCGAGATGGTCTTGGCGGCATGCTGTCTGCCCGTGCAGGGCCAGGCGATCGTCGACACGCTCGTTGGGCCGCTGGCCTGGTATGTGCGTCGGGCGGTTCGGCTGCGACGGCCGCCGGGGACGATGCCGAATATGCTGAGCGCGTTGATCTTTTGCAACGGCATGACGCGCAAGCAGCGCCGCTTCACGTTGTCCCGGATTCATCCTGAGGCAGCGACGATCGTCACTGAACCGGTCGATCGCAGCGATCTACCCGACGACGTTCCGCGGACCTGGATCCTGACGCTGCGCGATCATTCCTTGTTTCGCCCCATCCAATTGCGCAGCATCGCCGCGCTCGGCGGCGTGCAGACGCTGATCCCCGTCGACACCTGCCACGACCTGATGATCAGCGAACCCGCGCTGCTGGCCGAAATCCTGCTCGATCGCTGCCGGCGGTACTCCCCCGCCTAAGCCTGCTGAAATCACTTGTGTCACTTTGGTTTCACCTGTGGATCACTCTCTGCGCGTGTCAGACCCCGTCGTTATCATTCGAACATGCGTTCTAGTAGTCGTGAGGAGATCGTCGAGGTCCTCGACGTGCTCGAAGCCGGCTACAAACGCGCCTTGGACCTGACCTTCGACGTGCTGACCACGCCCGAACGGCTCAGGGTTTTGCAGCGGTGGGAACAGATGCGCCGCTGCCAACCGGCCGTAGAACACGCGCTGATCAACCAGCTCGCCGAACAGGCCGATCCGACCGAGTTGGGCGGCAAGCTGGCCCCCGCGTTGGCGAATCGGTTGCGTATCAGCCGCGCCGAAGCTTCCCGACGTGTGCACGAAGCCGCCGACCTCGGCGAGCGGCGCGCGTTGAACGGTGAGCCGTTGCCGCCGGTGTTACCGGCTACCGCCGCGGCGCAACGCAACGGCGAGCTCGGCGCCGGCCATGTCGCGGTGATCCGCGGGTTCGTCCACCGACTGCCCGACTTCGTCGATATCGAGACCCGCGCCAAAGCCGAGGCGCAACTGGCCCGCCTCGGTGGCGAGCACCGCCCCGACGAGCTGGCCAAGCTCGCCGACAAACTCACCGACTGCCTCAACCCCGACGGCGACTTCAGCGACGTCGACCGCGCCCGCCGGCGCGGCATCACTATCGGTAAGCAGGATCTCGACGGAATGTCGCCGATCAGTGGGTATCTCAACCCCGAGGCCCGCGCCACGATCGACGCCGTGTTCGCCAAACTCGCCGCACCCGGCATGTGCAACCCCGACGATGCGACACCGTGCGTGGACGGCGCACCCGTCGGAGGCCACGATCCAGGGAGACACCCGCAGCACGGCCCAACGCAACCACGACGCGCTGCACGCCGCCGGCACGCGGCGCTGCTGGCCTCCGGCGAGCTGGGTCAGCACAACGGACTACCGGCCATCCATCATCGTCACCACCACCCTGCAGGAACTCGAAGCCGGCGCCGGGCAAGGGTCTGACCGGCGGCGGCACCCTGCTGCCGATGAGCGATGTGATCCGGCTGGCCTCCCACGCCCACCATTACCTGGCCATCTTCGACAACGGCAAAGCCCTGGCGCTGTATCACACCAAACGCCTGGCCTCGCCAGCCCAGCGAATTGTGTTGTACGCCAAGGATCGTGGCTGCTCATTCCCTAACTGCGATGTGCCCGGCTACCTCTGCGAGGCCCACCACTGCGATCCCTACGCCACCAACCCCGTCACCGACGTCAACAACCTTACGTTCGGGTGCGGCCCCAACCACAAACTCGCCGACCACGGCTGGACCACCCGCAAAAACCAGCACGGCGACACCGAATGGATCCCACCAGCACACCTCGACCACGGCCAACCCCGCATCAACACCTACCACCACCCCGAAAAACTGCTACGCGACGACGAAGACGAGGCACCCTAGCGGGATTCAGCGCAGCGAATACCGGACCGGCAGGTGCTTGAGCCCGCCGACGAACGTCGTCGCCACGGTTTCTGGATCACCATTCAGCTCAATCGATTTCAGCCTCGGTATCAGCTCGGAGAAGAAGCTGCTGACTTCCATGCGGGCCAGCGCAGCCCCCAGACAGAAGTGCACACCGTAACCGAAAGCCAGATGCTTGTTGGGATCGCGGCCGACGTCGAAGCGGAACGGATCGGCGAAGACCTCTTCATCCCGATTGGCCGATACGTAGGAGAGCAACAGTGACTCCCCTGCCGCGATCGGCACTCCGCGCACCGTGGTGTCTTCGGCTGCAGTGCGCATGAATTCCTTGACCGGCGTGACCCATCGGATCATCTCCTCGGTGGCCAGCGGCATCAGGTCGAGATCATCACGCAGCCGGTGCAGTTGGTCGGGGTTCTCGATCAGACCATGCAGTCCGCCGGAGATAGTCGCGCTGGTGGTGTCGTGGCCGGCGGTGGCGACGATGAGGTAATAGGACACCGTCTCGATGTCCGACAGTGGCTCGCCATCGATGCGGGCGTTGGCGATTGCGGACGCCAGATCTTCGGTCGGGTGTTCGCGGCGCGCGGCGGTCACGCCATTGAAGTACTGGAACATATCGAACAGCGCGGGAATCTGATCCTCGTTGCTGCTGCCGCGCTTGAACTCGCTGTCGTCGCTGCCGAACAGCTCCTGGGTGAGCTTGAGCATTCGCGGGAAGTCCGACTCGGGGATGCCCAGCAGCGACATGATCACGTACAGCGGGTAATTCACCGCGACCTCTTGCACGAAATCGCACTCGGGGCCCACCGCCATCATCTTGTCGACGTAGTTCTTGGCAAGCTCGTCGACGCGAACCTTCAGCGCCCGCATCGCCTTGGGCCGGAACCAATCCGCGCCGATCGCCCGCACCACGCGGTGTTGTGGATCGTCGAGATGGATCAGTGTGCGCACCCCGGCCGCGGCTTGCAGCTCGTCGCCTTCCGCCGTCGTCAGGACCGGGCGCGGCCAGTTGGTGAACAACGTGTTGTTGCGCTCGATGTCCAAGACGTCCGCATGCTTGGTGATGGCCCAGAAGGGACGGTAATTCGGCACCTCGACCCGGGAGACCGGAGCGTTGGCCCGCAGATGGGTCAGTGCGGCATGCAACTTCGTCTCGTCGGCGTAGGCCTGCGGGTCGGCAAGGACCTTGGCGGCCTCATCCATCGTCGGTGTGCTCATTCGGCGGCTCCTCATTGACGAAGCTCCTGCAACACCGCGGTGACGGTGTCTTTGGAAAGGGTGCGGGGAAACGCCGGCATCACCCGGTCGATGACACCGTCGCAGCGGTCTTTGAGCGCGGCAGCGAGTTTGTCCGTCGTCGCGACAACGGCGAACGCATCCAGGATCTCGTCGTCGACCAGCGTCGCCATCGCGTCCCATTCCCCCTGCAACGACAGCCGGTGCAACTCGGACGCCACGTCGCCCCAGCCGTGCAGTTCGAGAACTTTGCGGTAGGCCGGCGTCGATCCGTAGAAAGCGATCTGTTTGCGGACACCGGCTGCGCCGGCGCCCATTTCGGCATCATCGGCGCCGGTCACCACGAACACCGGGCACGCGATCTGGAACGCGCTGCGATCGCGACCGGAACGCTCGAGCCCGCCCTGGACCGCGGGCAGAGTGACCTCGTGCAGATACCGCCGTGTGGTGAAGGCATGTGCCAGAAGGCCATCGGCGACCTCGCCGCACATGTCGGTCATCGCTTCGCCGACGGCGGCGATGAAGATCTTGGGCGCGGCGTAGGGCTGCGGCTCGGGCGTGAACATCGGCGTCATCAGCTTGTGCGTGTAGAACTCACCCTCGAACCGCAGCCGGGTGCCGTCCTTCCACGCCGACCAGATCGCCTGTAGCGCAAGCACGAACTCGCGCATCCTGGCCACCGGATGGCTCCACGGCATGCTGAATCGCTTCTCGATGTGCGGCTTGATCTGGGTACCCAGGCCCAGAATGAAGCGGCCCTGCGAGTAGGTCTGCAGGTCCCAGCCGACGTTGGCAACGGTCATCGGGTTGCGCGCGAATGCCACCGCGATGCTGGTGCCCAGCTCGAGTCGTGAGGTGTGTTCGGCAGCGAGCAGCAGCGGAAGAAACGGATCATGGTTGATCTCGCCGGTCCAACACGCGTCGTAGCCCTGTTGCTCGAGTACACCCGCCAGTTCGGGCACACGAGCGAGGTCGGTGAAGACGCCGCCGTCGACCTTGAGGCCGCACGCTTGCGTGGAGCGCTCAAGCGTCATACTCGTGAAGCTACAGTAAGCGATTCGGTAGGGTCAATGTCGGCTGCCGTAGAGGTAGCAAGAACGCTGCGGCACCGCCGGCCGCTGGCCGCGCACCTCTCGCAGACGCTACAGTAAGCACTTCAGTAGGTGGCGGCCGACGAGTGAGGACGTGCCAATGACGAAGCCCCCCGACTGGCAGGAGACGCTCGACGACCTCGAGAATCGCCGCCAGCGCACTTTGGCGATGGGCGGTCCCGAGCGGTTGGCCAAGCACCACGGCAAGGGCAAACTCGATGCACGTGCGCGCATCGACCACCTGCTCGATCCGGGGACGTTTCGCGAAATCGGCACGTTGGTCGGCGGCGAGACCGCCGCCGACGGCATCGTCGTCGGGTCCGGCTTGATCGACGGCTCACCGGTGATGCTCGGCGCCGAAGACTTCACCACGCTGGCAGGCAGCATCGGGCCCGGCGGAAACTCCAAGCGCTACCGCATTGCCGAACTTGCGCTCCGGGACAAGATTCCGTTGGTGATGCTGCTCGAAGGTGCCGGGTTCCGTCCCGGTGGCGGGCACTATGGGCGCTCCCCCACCGACCTACTCGCACAGGCGCAATGCTCGGGACGGGTGCCGACCGTCGGCGCGGTGTTGGGCCCATCGGCCGGGCACGGCGCGTTGGTAGCGCCGGTGTGCGACTTCCGCATCATGAGCGAGCAGGGCGCCATCTTCACCGCCGGCCCGCCCGTCGTCAAAGAGTCGACCGGAGAAGACATCTCGAAAGAGGACCTCGGCGGACCCGGCGTGGCGTTGGCCAGCGGGGTGATCCACAACGTCGGCGAGGACGACGAGACGGTGCTCGACGACATCCGTCGCTACCTGTCGTATTTCCCTTCCAGCGCATGGTCGTACCCGTCGCCGCTGCCCGACGACGAGACGACACAGCCGCGGCCGACGCCGGAGTTGATCGAGATCGTCTCGCGCGACAACCGCCGCGTCTATGACATGCGCTCCGTGCTCGACGTGATCTTCGACCGGCCGGACTGGTTCGAGGTCCAGCCGCGGTTCGGCAGGGCGATCATCTGCGCGCTCGCCCATCTCGGCGGCCATCCGGTCGCGGTGGTGGCCAACCAACCCAAGGTGCTGGCCGGCTCCATCGACGCCGACGCCGCGGACAAGGCGGCGCATTTCATCATGGTGGCCGACTCGTTTCACCTGCCGATCGTCTTCCTTGCCGACAATCCGGGCATGTTGCCCGGTAGCCGGTCTGAGCGCAGCGGCGTGCTGCGCGCCGGCGCCCGCATGTTCGCCGCGCAGACTGCGGCCACCACGGTGAAGCTGCATGTAACGCTGCGCAAGGCGTACGGATTCGGCTCAATGGTCATGTCGCTGTTGAGTTTTGACAGCCAAGGCGCCACTTTCGCCTACCCCGGCGCCACCATGGGTGCGATGAGTGCGGCGGCGTTGAGCAAGGCATCGCACGCCGGCGAAGACCTCACCGCCAAGCTGCGCGACGCAGAGTTGCAGGCGTCCTACCGTTCCGCCGAGCACATGGGTTTTGATGAGCTGATCGATCCACGCGAAACGCGCGACGCGCTCCTAGCGTCGTTGCGGCGAGGATTATCGAGCCGGCAGTCCGCCGCCCAACCGGTGAGCCGGACCGTCATCATGCCCTGAGGCGCGCTGGTGCCACGACCCAATTTTCCCTCTCACAGCGACATTCGTGTCGGTGGCGCACAATTGTCGCTCGAAGGCGCGCAAACCACCAAATAGCTGACTTGGCCTACCGCATGCAATTTTGCCGTTCGGGGCAGCCACTACTCGCTGAGAAATGTCGCACCTGTCAGTCAGATGACTCGGCGAGTCCGGTCGTAATCCAGCTTGGACCCGGCAATTGGGCGCAGATCGGGGACCCGCGTTCAGCGCGCAGGGAAGGGATGATCTTCCCGTCGACATCGACGACTCCGTATCCGCAGCGACCTCGGCGGCGATGAAGGTGCCTCCGGAGCGTTTCATCAGCTCCGGGTCTGCGGCCATTGCGGCGATGACCCTACCCGGAAACTCAGGGGAACAACCGACTTCGGGATCTGTCACCGTCGCTTTCTTCATCTCAGGATTGCGAGCCAGGTTGAGTTGCGCCCGTTCGGTATAAGTAAGGCCCTGCCACAGCGAGAGTGAGGCGACGTTGTGCGGCTGGAGTTCGATCGCCATGTCCCGGGCCATCCGATCGACCGCAGATTTGCACATGCCGAAGAGAACGCCATAGGTGTAGGTCACCCCGGTGTAGCCCGAGATGGCGACGATGAGCCCTGAGTGCTGAGGAACCATGATCTGGGCAGCGTGCCAGGCGGCGACGAAGTTCGAGCGGACGCCAACATCGACCATCTCCCAATTGCTCAGCGGTTTTTTCCAAAATGGTTTCGGCTCGACCAAATCCTGGGGTATGGCGAACGCGTTGTTGACCAGGATGTCGAGCCTGCCCTGCTCACGCCTGACTTGGTCGAAGAGGCCCGCAACCTGGTCGTCGCAGCAGTGATCAACTTGTACGGCGACCCCCATACCGCCGCGCCGATCAACCTCCGCCGCCGTCTCGCCGACCGTGCCCGGAAGCCGGCCGGCGCCCGCCGTCAAGGTGCGTCCGGTGACGTAAACGGTGGCGCCCTGGGCCCCGAGAGCCACGGCGATGCCCTTCCCAATCCCTCGGCTGGCGCCGGTTACCACCGCGACTTTGCCTGCCAGCCTTAGCATTCGGATTCCCGACCCTTCTGCTCGTAACGACGGCCACCCAAGGAGGCGCACTGTAGTCAGCAACAGCCCTGTGCGAGAAGCAGTCAAGGCGGAATGACCTAGCCATCATGCACTTCGCCGCAAACACTTGCCAGGAGTATCGCGGCATCGGTATGTTACATATTTAGGCGATCGACTAACTAGGAAGAAGGCGGGGTTGGAACTTGGTCCGTGTTAGTCACCGTCTAACCGTTGTGGGGTTCGCGACCACCGCAACCGTCTGTTTCCGATGAAGGTTTGCGGATCGGAAGCAAGCCACGGCGGATCTCGTCGTGTACCTCACCAACTCGACTGGAAGACAGGATCATGAGAGTAGGAATGCATCTGGGCTACCAGAACCTCCACGGAGTTCCCGATGTCAAGAGCTTCATGATGGAGACGCAGCTCGCGATTGAAGCCGAGGCCATGGGCTTCGACTACGTCGGGCCGGTCGAACATCATTTCACCGACTACGCGGCGTGCCCGGATCCGTTCCAGCTACTGGCCTATGTCGCAGCCAAGACCAGCACGATCAACCTCATTACTGCGGCGGTCATCCTGCCCTGGAACAACCCGCTGCGCGTCGTCGAACAGGCCCTCGAGCTCGACATCCTGTCCGAGGGGCGGTTGATCTTGGGGATGGGCCGAGGCGCCGCTCGGCGCGAGTTCCGCTCGTTCGGCGTTGAATTGGCCGACTCGCGCGAGATGTTCGACGAGGCTGCGCTGATTGTCATGGAGGGCATCGAGACCGGCATCGTCGAAGCCGACACCAAGTGGTACAGGATTCCCCGCACAGAGGTTCGACCCCGCCCGTTCAAGTCGTTCAAGGACCGGACCGTGATGGTGAGCATGTCACCGTCCTCGGTGGAGGTCGCGGCCAATTACGGCCTGAGGACACTTCGCTTCTCCCAGGGGGACTGGCGTAACGCCATTCCGGAGATCAACCATTACCGCGAAACCTTCCAGAAGCTGCACGGCACGACAGCGCCACCGTTCATCATCTCCGACTTCGTCCTTTGCTTCAACGACAAGCAGCGGGTCACGAAATACTGCGACGGCTACTTCAGCAAGATGTTCGCTACGGTGGCCAATCACTACGAGTTCATGAGCGACCATTTCAAAGAACTGCCTTCCTACTCGACGTATGCGAACATGGGTCAAGCTGCAGCAGCAGCGGGCGGGCCAGACAAGGCCTACCGAGACTACGTCGCCGGCAACATGATTGGCACTCCCGAGGAGCTGGTGGAGCACCATCGCATCCGCAGGGAGATGGTCGGCGACTACGAAATGCTCGCGAATTTCAGCTTCGGGGGCCTGCCCTACGAGCTCGTCTACGAACAGCTCAAGCTCTTCGCCGACAAGGTCATGCCGGATCTGAAGGGATAAGCCGCCCGCGAATTCCGCAGCATCGGTAATGCTGCATCTTATGCATTTGACTAACTCAGGGGAATGAAATTATGACAGTCGTCGATCGAGTGGCAAGCACTGATGCGCCGTCACCAAGGTCGTCGCTCGCGGACGCAGCCCGGGCGTTCGTGCCGACGATCCGCGAACTGGCGCGGCAGATGGAGTTGGCTCGCCGATTAGATGATGACCTCGTCGAGGCCATGGAAGCAGCGGGTCTGTTCTCGGTGGTTGTGCCGAAGCGCTGGGGCGGAGCCGGGCTGGGTCCGCACGAGCTCAACGAGGTCGTCGAGATCGTCGCTTCCGGGGATTTGTCGACGGCATGGGTTACCGGCTTCTACAACTTCCACAACTGGTTTCTGTGTCGCTACCCGCTGAAGGTCCAAGAGAAGCTGTTCGCCGGGCGCGCGTCGGTTCGCTGCGCCGCCATCCTGTCGTCGCCAGGCACGGCGAATCGGGTCGACGGACGCCTGCGCGTCAGCGGGCGCTGGGGTTACGCCACGGGAATGTTGCACGCGTCCCACGCGCTGGTGCCGGCCGTGATCGACAGTGAGTTGTTCTGGGTGATCGTGCCGCGTGAACAGCTTGAGATCGTCGACGACTGGGACGTCGCGGCCATGGCGGCCACCGGCAGTGTCACGATCGAGGCGAAAGACGCTGTTGTGCCAGAGAGTTGGGCGATGCCGTTCGGCAAAATGATGTCGGCGACCGATCATGACGGCACGTTCCATCAGGAGGAGGTCATGCGCCTGCCGTTTTCGGTGTTGAAGTTCGCGATGTCGTCGTTGTTCGTGGGCGCGCTCGACGCCGCGGTGGAGATGGCGCGGGAACGCCTCAACACCGCGTCAGGCGTTAACAGTCCGCCGCGGATCGAGCGGCCGCTGGCGCGGGTGCGTTGGGTGAACGCGTATCAAAGCGCGCGAATCATGCACTTGGTGTGCAACGCCGCAACAGAGGAGGCTATCCAGATCGCCCGTCGTGGCACACCGCAGACACTCGAGGAGGAGGCGAGCGGGGGGCTACATGGCGCAACCATCCTGCGCACTGTTCGCGACACGCTACGGGATCTTGTCGACGGCAACGGGTCCAGCGGCTACCGCTCGGATAATCACCTGCGCAGGATGTCGGCCGACGTCGCGATGTTGTCGACGCACGCCGTCCACGGCGAGTACGACGTCATGATGGACCGGTACGCGCGATGGCTCCTCGGAATGGGCGTCGCGCCCGGCGATCCCGGTGCCCGAATGACGTGATCGTGCATGAGGTGGGCTACGTTGCTGACATGGCAGCGACCCGGCCGAACGGGACGGACGAGCCCGATGCCCGAACGGCGTTGCTCGACGCCGTAGAGCGACTCATGCTCACCGAGGGCTATGCCGCCGTGACCTCACGCCGGGTGGCGGCTGAAGCCGGCGTCAACGCCGGCCTTCTTTATTACTACTTCGGACCTATGGACAACCTCTTCGTCGAGGTCTTCCGTCGAAGCGCGGCACGCATGCTCGGCCGACAGGCCGAGGCGCTCACCTCCGAGCAACCTCTGTGGGCGCTCTGGGACCTGATCCACGACCAGACCAACACGGCCCTCAACCTCCAGTTCCTAGCGCTCGGCAGCCACCGCAAGGCGGTCATGGACGAGATGAAGGACTTCTCGGTGCGGTTTCGGCGCTTGCAATTCGACGAGCTGTCAAAGGTGCTGGTGAAGTACGGAGTCAACACCGAGTTGTGGCCGCCGGAAGCTGTGATGTTGTTCATGGACGGCGTGGCCCGGTTCATGCTCGAGGAGAGCGCCTACGGCCTGAACCTCGGTCACGAGCAAGCTGAAAGCGTGGTCGAAAGACTGATCGGCGAGTTCGAAGGAAGGCGACGCACGGGGCGGCGCCGGACGCGGCGATGACGTTGGGTTTCGGACTGCTGTGGCCCTTCCGGAATCCGGACTGGGCGCGGGTCGGCTGGGAAAAGCTCTACCGCTCGCACCTCGATCTTGTCGTCGATTCCGAAATGATGGGATTCGATCACGCGTGGCTCACCGAACACCACTTCATCGACGACGGCTACTCACCGTCGCTGTTTCCGATCGGTGCCGCTATCGCCGCACGGACCCGCCGGATTCGCATCGGGACGTTCTTATCTGCTGCTCCCGCTGCACAATCCGGTCCGGGTCGCAGAGGATACCGCCACGCTGGATCTCATCTCCGGCGGCCGTTTCGACCTTGGCGTCGGGCTGGGCTACCGACTCGGGGAGTTCGACGATCAGGGCATCCCTGCCCGCGAGCGCGGCGGACGGATGCAGGAAAGTCTTGACATCGTTCGGCGGCTACTGTCCGGCGAAGCGGTCACGATTGACGGTGCTTATACCAAGCTGAACGACATCCGGATCTCCCCGCCCGCGCTCCAGCGGCCGCATCCGCCGATCTGGGTCGGCGGGACGGCACCCAACGCCATCGAGCGAGCAGCCAGATTCGGCTTTCACTTCCTGAGCGGCGGCCCAGGGTCGGCCGATGTCTACGATGCCGCGCTGCGCGCCAACGGCCATGACCCGCACGACTATCACGTCGCGACGACCCTGCCGACCTATGTGGCGCCCACCCGTGAGCAAGCGTGGGAGTTCGCGGCGCGGCCCCTGCACTACATGGCGAGCGGATACCTGCAGTGGACATCGGAGGCCAAGGGCGCCACCGATTCCGCGCGGTCAGCGGCCCTGCCATCGGTCGACGAGATCGTCTGCAAGCAGTCGATGGACTTCTTCGGCGAGGCCGCGCTCGTTGGCACCCCGGCGGACGTGATCGCGCAGATCGAGGACTACTGCTCGCGTTCCCGGCTCACGGATCTGGTGTGCGCAATGGCGCTCCCCGGTATGCCGGCGCATCAGATCCGCGGTGGGATGGAGCTGTTCGCTCGCAAAGTCATCCCCCACTTCCGCAGGTACTAGCCGCGGCTGGGGGTTAGGAAATGAACGCGGGCAGGGCATCCCATCCACGCAGCGCGGAGGACGACGCCATGCGAGCGTTGTCGGTGTCGATCTCCCACTCGGGGAAGCGCTTGAGGATCTCCTCCAGCGCGATCCGACCTTCGAGCCGCGCCAGCGCCTGCACCCAGTCAGTAATCGGCGCCGAAGCCGCAGGCTGCTTGCCGGTCACGATGGATGTCGAAGCGGTCGCCGTGCGGGTATCGGCGGTCGTCGTGGTTGGCCGATCCGAGGAGGAACAGCATGACGCTGCCCCTGGGCACCGTCTCCCCGTGTACCTCTGCGTCAGTGCTGACGTAGCGGGCGAACTGCTGCGCCGGGGACTCCAGACGCAGCACCTCCTCGATAGCGTTAGCGGTCATCGAGGGATTCTCGACGAGCTCGCGCCGCTGCTCGGGATGCTCGGCCAGGACCTTGCCGGCCCACGCGATGAGGTGGCCGGTCGTCTCAGCTGCCGGCACTGGCTAAAAGCGTGGTGTAGGTGAGGACCTCTGCACGCGTGAGGCGGCGAACGGTCCCGGTCTCGTCTTCGAACTCGGCGTTGAGCAAGTCGGTCATCAGGTCATCCGAGGGGTGCTCAGCGCGCCAGTCGATGTACTCGGCGTACGAGGCACCGTCGGCGAAGCCCTCCTGGGGATTCAACGGCTCACCGGGCTCGGTGCGC
The DNA here is from genome assembly GCA_963815995.1 of uncultured Actinomycetota bacterium. Classification (GTDB taxonomy): domain Bacteria; phylum Actinomycetota; class Actinomycetes; order Mycobacteriales; family Mycobacteriaceae; genus Mycobacterium. The sequence goes on along the minus strand of CAWFIR010000010.1, from coordinate 626,464 downwards.
AGGCTGCGATCAGTTTCCTGACGGTGCGACTCCTGGTCCGACTCGGGAATTCCCAGGAGCATTCCTATCGTCCGCATTGGCACCTGAGCACCGAGGTCGGCGATGAAGTCGAACTTTTTCGCGCCGACGACGGCATCCAGACTCCGGGCGCAGAAGGCGCGGACCTTCGGCTCCAGCTCCGAGATCCTGCGTGGCGTGAACACGCGGGAAAGCACCCGACGATGCCTGGTGTGGATGGGCGGGTCCTCGAAGATGAACATTCCGGGTGGCATCTCGATGTCGGCCCGGATGAACTCCAGGATGGCCCCGCGGCCCGAAATGAATGTCTCGTGGTCGGTGAGGACCCGCTCGACGTCGTCGGCTCGGCTCACGGCATAGAAGTCATGGCGTTCGTTGTAATAGAGCGGCGCTTCCTCCCGCAGTCGCCGGTACACCGGGTAGGGATCGGCGTCAATCACAGGGTCGAACGGGTCGTAATACACGTCGCTCGCACTCATCACCGACACGTTCGATCTCCTCTGGGCGCCACCATTGCTCAAGGTCCGAGAACTCCACAGACAGAGCGATGCGGCGGCTCACCCCATCTCTGTTAGGCAGTTGACTAAACCATACCCATGGCGGCATCATCGAGGCAAGCGTTCGACCGGCAATATTTCACTGCATTAAGGGGCATCGTTGAATACCACATCTTCAGCGGCGATGGCCGGCCAGCCGCCTTCCGCGAGAGGAGTCGCAGTGGTACGAGCCGGCTACCCGCCGGCGCGGTTGGACGACCTGTACAACTACCAGATCCGACCAAGCGCTCGTTTTGCCTTGTCGTCCAACGGTATATGCCCGTCCTGCAATGGCCCGAAGGGAGAATTGTGAAGGTTCGGGTCGATCCGCAGCGCTGTCAGGGGCACACGCTGTGCGCGATGATCGCCCCAGATATGTTCGCGCTCAATGATCTTGACGGCAGCTCCTCGGCAGTCTGCGAAACAGTCCCGCTGAGTCAGGAGGAATTCGGTGCGGGAAGCCGCACGCTCTTGCCCGGAACAAGCCATCGTCGTCGAGGATTCTCAGAACGGAGCCCACGCCGCCGATATCGACCATGAGAAACCAAGGGAGGCAATGCCTTGAGCGACGGTATCGTAAACGATAGCGATAGCAAGAAGGACCGGTACCACTTCGATCGCCATGCCCCCGGATATCGGTTCAAGTTCGAAGAGATCACCCGGGAGTTGCACGAGAAGTGCCCTGTGGCATGGTCGGACACTTACGGGGGCCACTGGATCGCCAGTAGCAGTCACGCGGTGTTCCAACTAGCCCGTTGTCCGTACATCTCCAACGACCACGATGTCAACGGCGAACGCCGCGGATATCAGGGCATTACCATTCCCGCCAAACCGATCCCGCTCCGAGCCGGCATCCTGGAAATGGATCCCCCTGAACACCGCTGGTATCGCAGTGTGCTGAACCCGTATCTGTCACCAGCGGCGATCAAGCGGTGGGAGCCGTTCATCGAGGAAGTGGTGCGGGCCAGTATCGATGAGAAGATCGAAACGGGTCACATCGATTTCGTCGACGATCTTGCCAATGTCACGCCGGCCGTGATCACGCTCGCCATACTGGGCATACCGCTGAACCAATGGGCGCTCTACAGCGAGCCTGCACACGCGCTGGTGTACACCCCGGAGGACTCCCCGGAGGCGCCACGGGTCATTGAACAGAACCAGCAAATGGCAATGGATCTGTTGGCCAATGTCAGCGAGATCCGAAATAACCCGCGCCACGGCGTGATCAACGCCCTAATCAACATGCGAATCGACGGCAAGCCAGCGCCAGACATGGAGATCCTGGGAATGCTGACGCTGCTCATCGGCGGGGGGTTCGACACCACTACCGCTTTGACAGCCCATTCACTGGAGTGGCTAGGGCAAAACGCGGACCAGCGCGAACGCCTGATCAGCGAGCGCGCCACCCTGCTCGATTCCGCTACCGAGGAATTCCTGCGGTTCTACACCCCGGCGCCCGGTGACGGGCGAACGTTCTCCGAGGACGTCGAGATCGACGGAACACGTTTCAAAGAGGGCGAACGCCTCTACCTCTCCTGGGCCATGGCCAACCGTGACGCATCGGTCTTCCCCGAACCGGACAAAATCCTCTTGGATCGAAAAGGCAACCGCCACTTCGGCTTCGGCCTCGGAATCCACCGGTGCGTGGGGTCCAATCTGGGGCGGACGGTTTTCAAAGCGATGCTCACCGCTGTGCTGGATCGGATGCCCGACTATCGCTGCGACCCCGAGGGCACCGTGCATTACGAAACGATCGGTGTGATCCAGGGCATGCGGCATCTGCCAGCGACTTTCGCTCCGGGACCACGGCTCGGCGTTGGGCTCAATGAAACCTTGGTCAACTTCAGAGATATGCGACAAACAGGAGCTGGCTCGGCCTATCACCGAACGCAAAGAAGTCGCACAGATCGGCTGAGCGCATCAGTTGCTCAGCGGAGCTCCAGGTTCGCCGATGCGTCGCAGGCTGCTCTTCGGCGAAACAGATACCGCGCGCGATCTGTGAGATCGCCTTTCGACTGGCATTATGGGCGGCTAAGCGATCGGCAAATTGGGATCGGCACGACCACGGAGTGTTTCATTTGACAGCTCAGGTCGCTCGATACGCCGCGATGACGGGCTCGAGTTCGTCCGGCGTAGCGCCGTGCATGATCAGCGCATCGGCCCCGTAGTCGAATTCCTTGCGGATCCGGTCCACGCACTCACTCGCCGACCCGGTCGCCGACGGCTCGAGCCAGTCGTCGGGAATCAGTGTCGCGATGTGTTCGATCTGCTCGGGCGTGGCTTTGTGGTCGATCCCGCCGGCGATCGAGGTCACCACCGGGTCAGCCCGAAACCGTTGCAGGACAGCGGGGTCCCAGTTATTGGTCTGCACCAACAAGTCCCCGTAACCCTGAAGATAGGTGGCGAGACGCGCGACGGTCTTCTTCAACCGCAGCTGTTCGGGCAGATGATCGCCAACCGTGGCGAAACAGGACCACACCCGTACGCTGTCAGGGTCACGACCGGCCTTTTCGGCGGCGGACTTCACGGTTGTGACGCAGCGCTGCAACGTCTCCGGTGTGAAGTAGGTGTGCAGGATGACGTCGTCGAACACCCGGCCACCCAACGCCAGTGTGTTGGGCCCGAACGCCACCAGGGCGAGCCGGATGTCCTCGTTGAAATCCGGATCGAGAAAAAGGATGGGGTACTTGCCCATTGGGCCGTCGTGGTTGAAGATCACCTCGCCGTGCCAGAGCCGGCGCATGACCTGCGCCCAATCCTCCATCTGTGCGGTCGTCACCGCCGGAATGCCGAAAGCCCCGTAGATGGCGGCGATACCGCGCCCCACGCCGAGAGTGAAGCGGCCGCCGGAAAGCCGGTGCATCGTCGTCGCCCACGATCCGGTGATCAGCGGATGGCGGGTGTTGTGATTGGTTGCGGCGGTCGCGATCTGCATCCGGCTGTCACCGCACACGCCGCCCCAACCAGTGACGACGCCTCCTTGACGTTCCATCGCTCGGAGATGAACGCGGTGCCGAAGCCCAGCTCCTCGCCGCGGCGGGCCTCGTCCATCAAGGTGGCCGGACCCTCACCACCGGCTCCGGCCAGCAGGTAATAACCCAATTCGTCGAGCGTCTTGGTCAACTCCAAACTCCTTGCTTGTAGCCACAATTCCAGACTTCGGTGATCTTCCCGGCGACGACGCGGAAGATCTCCATGCTGCCGACGTCGACATTGGTGCCATCCTTGAGCGTCATCGGGGACTGGTAGACGATGGCGACGTGTTCGCCATCGTCACCGGCAACCACCAGGTTCAGGTCGAATCTGATGGCCTCGAACATGGCCCAGTGATCGATGATGCGGTTGACCGCCTCCTCGTGCGTGAGCAGTGTCGCCTCACCCACCTCATGCCGGGTGACCGTGTCGCCGATCAACTCCTCGGCCAGCGCGAAGTCGCGCTCATTCCACACCACGAGGTTGTAGAGCTCCACGACCTCGCGGGCTGTGCGGGTTGAGGTGCTCATTCAAACACCTCCGTTGCGTCCAGGTCGTCGATCGCAGCCACCGCCCGTTCGGTTAGCTTCAGGCACAAGGCGCGTGAGCGCTCCGGCATAGTGTCCCAGCCGACGAGCGTGATGACGGGGAGAAGCATCAGATAGGCGACCGCAAGCCGATAGTGGCGCCACGCCTCGTCAAACGAATAATCAATGACACCGTTGTCGGCGAGCCGAGCAAGGTACTCGCGCACCAGCTGCTCGTCGTGCCCGCGACGCACCTCGGTGGGCAAGCCCTGGCTGATCAGGTACGCAACGTCGGTCGCACCGGCACCCCGAGAGGCGAACTGAAAGTCGACAATCTTCAGCGAGTCGCCGTCGAAGAACATGTTGTCGGCCCGGATATCCCCGTGCAGCAACATCGGCCGTACCGTCAAGGCGGCCAGCGCTTTCGGCGCCAGTTCAACGAACCGTTCGGCATACCTTGCCACCGCGGCAGGAACCGCCACCGCCGACCTGTCGCGGTAGACGTGCCATCCGAGCTCGAACGCGGGATGCAGGACTTCGCGGACAATCGGCGCGTCGAGACTCGGAAACGCGTCGAGTGCCGCCGCGTCGGCGGTGGTGACCGACCAGGCGTGCATGCCGGCCAGCTGCTCGATGCACAACCGGGCCCGATGCATCGACAGACCCGGCCAGGTGATCAGCGTTGTCCCAGCCCCGCAGATCCTCGAGCACCAGCACGAAATCCGCTGAATCTGCGACCATCCCCGCGGCGTAGACATGCGGTGTGCTTATCGGGGCGCTGCCCGCGACGTTCTGATAAAACCACAACTCTCGCCGATAGCCGCCGAGCATGTCCATCGCCCACCGCGCCTCGGATTGGGCGGGCAGCTTGACGATGACCGTCGACGGCACGCCGGGATCGCCCGTCAGGTGAACCCGGTACAGCAGCGACGAGAATCCGGTGTCTTGCGCAATCTGTTCGGCACGAATGGCTGTGACGGTCAGACGTTTTGAGGAGATGCCGTCTGCGCGCATGGCATCGCTGAGCCACCCGGCCGTCACCTCGTCGATTGCGCGCGGCACACGTGCTTCGGCCGGTGTCACCATCGGGCTCCCGAAAGATATTTGACGATAAACAACTAACATAGTTGTCGAGCGTTTAAAATGCAACCGTGCCATCCCCTGTACGCGGGCTCACCCAACCCGAACGCGTGGAATTGTCGAACCGCCGCCTGCTGCACGCCGCGGCTGAGCTGATCGTGGAGAAGGGTTGGGAAGCGACCACAGCCGCAGAGATCGGGCGCCGCGCGGGATACAGCCGCGCCATGGTGCACGCCCGGTACGGCAGCAAGGACGCCATCCTCGAAGCTTTCCTCGGGGAGTATGTGAAGCGGCTCAACCCGGAACCCGACCCGAGCACCACCGGCATGCAGCAAGTCCTCGCGCACTTCGATCGCATACAGGAAATCCTCGGCGAGGATCGCGAACTCCTGCGGGCGATGTTCGTTGCCACGTTCGAAGCGGCGAAGACGACATCGCCGCTGCGCGAACGGGTCCAGAGCCAACTCGCCAGTGGTGCGGTCAAGGTCGAAGCGGGCCTGCGCAACGGTATCGACGACGGCTCGGTCCGATCCGATATCGATATCGATGCTGCCGTCAAGGACATCACCGCCGCGGTGTTCGGCATCGCGTTTCAGTGGGTCGCGCTACCACAAGCTCATGACCTCGATGACGAGCTGAACTGCGTTCGCGCCCGGGTCATTCGGCAGTACGGCTCTACAGCTGCTCGACGTCGCGCAGGAATCGCTCGGTAACCCGCTGCACGCGCCGGGAGAATATGTGACCGACGTGGCTGCCGTCATACCAGTACAGTTGGCCACCCCACCGATCCTGCAGCGCGGTCGTGGGCTCGCGCATCGCCATCCGGTCATGCCAGGCACCGACGATGAGTCGCCGCTCGGGCGGCGGCGCGGGATCCACGGCCAGCGGATCGATCACCGAGGTCAGCTGCGAGACCACCGGGGACTCCAGCAACTCACGGAACACGTCTCGCGACGAGCCCCAACGTCCCAGGTGTCGCGCGATCATGGCGTTCAGTCCGAGGATCGGGGTATACAACCCAACCGCATCGATGTCGCGCTGCAGGTGCGACACCAGCGCGGCCACCGGGGTGCCCATCGAAATCCCGGACACCACAACCGCGCTGGCTTGCGGCCGGACCCAGTTGACGACGGCGCGTACCTCCGACACCGCGCGCATCATGCCGGCGACATTGCCGAGCGGGTCCATGTCCGGGTAGGCCGGCCATTCGCGACGTCGGCAGCCGTGGCCGGGCTGCACCGGCATCGCGACGTTGAATCCCAACTGGTGATGGATCCGTCCGATCCGCGTCAGCAGCAGGTCTTCGGTGCCACCCTGGCCGGCGCCGTGCACCCATATCAGCCATGGCCGGGGGCCATCGGTATGGCGGCACAGGTGCACCACGGCCCTCGCCGGGCCACCGAGACCCTCGGCCGCCAGCGTCTTCGGCAGCGCCGGATCGTGCTCGAACGTCAGCCGTTCGTACGCCAGGCCGGCGATGTGCCGGCGTTGTGTTGTCTGCACCTGCAACGGTTCTGGGTCGGCGTGCGCACGATCGATGCCCAGCGCCGACAACTCCTCGGCTGCTCCGGTGCACGCGTCCGGCGACCGGATCGCTTTCGGTGTTCCGCCTAGCAGCGAAAAACCGGATAGCACAAGCTCATCGAGCATCACCTCGCCGAACTGACGCACCCCGCGCGGCGACGCCGGCGTCCATCCGGTCGACTCGTTGAGGCCGGCCACGGTCCGAGGCACAACCATGCCCAGCTCCCGGACCACGTCGCGGGTCAGGCCCAGGCTGCGCGTCGCCAACGACATGCCGCTCACCTACGCCAGTTTGAAACCGGTGTAACCGGCGGCCGCGATTTCGTCGCAGCGGCGCCGGTATTCAGGGATTCCGCCGGTGTAACCCATGTACATCCGTTTCTTGCCGGGCACGTTGCCACCGTTGTACCAGGAGTTGCACGACGGATGGACGAGAACGGTCTGCGCGACCAGCGAGGTGGCGTGGTCGATCCACTCTTGCTGCGCTGTGGACGATGCCTCGATGGTGCGAATACCGTTGGCGCGCAGGTGCGTGATGCAGTCGCTGATCCACTCGACGTGTTGCTCGAGCGCGGGAACGAAGTTGGTGGCCGGGCTCGGACCGCCTGGCCCCTGAATCGTGAACAGGTTCGGAAACCCTGCAACCGCCAGCCCCAGATAAGACAGCGGACCCTCGCTGGCCCAGAACTCGCCCAGCGACATCGCGTCGCGACCGCGGACATCGATACGGCTGAGCGCACCGGTCATCGCATCAAATCCGGTGGCGTAGATGATGACATCCAATTCGTAGAACTCTGCTCGGTGCGGATGCCGGCCGTTGTCACCTCGCGAATCGCGCGACTTCCGTAGGTCGACGAGGGTGACGTTATCCCGGTTGAACGTCTCGTAGTAGCCCTGGTCGATGATCGGCCGCTTGCACGCGAAAGGATGCACGGGCACCAACGACGCCGCCGTTTCCGGATCTTTGACGATCCGTGCTACCGCCTCGCCGTACAGTTTGGCGGCCATCCGGTTGGCTTCGATGTCGAAGAAGATGTCACTCCAGTTCAGCGCACCCAATACGCCCTCCTCTTTGATGGCGCGCAATTGTTCCTCGCGCGACGCCGACTTCAGCGGCGGGCTGCCGAGCATCCCGAGCAGCACCGAAAAGGCGCTCAGCCGCGCGGCACCGATCGGGTGTGCGCGCTGGGCCGCCCGTATCTCTGGATAACGAGCCTTCATGTCGTCCAACTCGCCGGGCTCGAAGCGGCGTACCCGCCACGGCAGGGTGTACGTAGGCGAGCGCTGAAATACCGAGAGCCGCAGAGCTTCCCGGGCCACAACAGGTATGAGCTGAACACCGCTCGAGCCCGTGCCGATGACGCCGACCCGCTTTCCGGTCAGATCGAAGCCCTCCTTGGGCCAGCGGCTGGTGAACAACGACGTTCCGGCGAAGCCGGCCATCCCACGAATGTCCGGTTCCAGCGGCACCGACAAGATCCCAGAGGCGGCGACCACAAACGGGGCGGTGAAGGTCTCGCCCGCTTCGGTTTGCACAATCCAGACCGCCGCCTGCTCGTCGAACGTCATCGCGACGACCTTGGTGTTGAACGCGATATCGCGGCGAAGGTCGAGCCGGTCGGCGACGAAATTCAGATAAGCCTCGATCTCGGGCTGGGCCGGCATCGTCTCCGTCCACACCCATTCCTGCTGGATCTCCTCGGAGAAGCTGTACGAGTACTCGATGCTTTCGATGTCACAACGCGCACCGGGATACCGGTTGTAGAACCAAGTACCGCCGACGTTCTCGGCCATCTCCAACACCCTGGTTCGGAGCCCGAGCTGACGCAGCCGATGCAGCGTGTACAGGCCGGAAAATCCCGCACCGATCACCAGCGCGTCGAAGCGCGGATCACTATCAAGCATTGTCACCGGTGATCTGCTGCATGGTCCGGGTCAGATGCAGTGTCTTGATCCGCCAAGTGCCGTCCTGCTTTTCATAGGTCTCGTGGTAATGGCCCGCGCCGTGCAGTTCGTTGCCGTTGCCGAAGATGACCCAGTCCTCCATCGCCCAGATGCCGGTGGCGGTCACGGGCGAGGTGAGGGTGATTTCCGGGGTATGGCAATGGTGCATGGTGGCCGCATTCTCGAGACTGCCCAGCACCATGGGCACGAAGTTGTCGGCGCCCTCCACCGGCGGGGCTGTCATCGGGTCGGCTCCCCCGGTGGACACCGCCATGTCCAGCTTGACCACGAGGTTGTCGCTGAAGACACTGCGCCATCCGTCGGCGTCCTTGGCGTCGAGAAAACGGCAATAGCGCGCCTTCAACTGGCGAATTTCTTCGAGCTCGTCTGACCACTTCCAACGCCTCCCTCGACTTGGAATCCATACTGTAACGTATTTAGTATCGCCGCCACGAGTGCTTGAGGAGCCGGTGTGAAAGTTCCCTTCACCTGGAAAGTCACCGGTTGGTTCATGGTCGGCTGGTCGCCGGAATTCCCGATCGGCGAAGTCCGCCCGCTGCATTACTTCGGCGAGGATCTGGTCGCTTACCGAGACGAGCAGGGTGAACTCCACGTCCTGGAGGCGCACTGCAAACACCTCGGTGCCCACATCGGCCACGGCGGGACCGTGGTCGGCGATTGTGTTCAATGCCCGTTCCACGGATGGCGCTGGGGACCCGACGGCACTAATCGGTATATCCCCTATCAGCCGGACCGGCCCAACAAAGTACTGCGACTGCGGGTGTACCCAGTCCGGGAGCAGTACGACTGCGTGTTCATCTGGCATCAGCCCGGCGGCAAGGAGCCGCAGTGGGAAATGCCCGACATCTTCGGCAAGTTCCCGCAATTCGAGACCGACCCAGCCGCCTACTACCGCGCGTATCCGGAGTTCTCCCGGCGGGCCGAACGCGAACCCGTGCATCCGCAAACGGTCGCCGAGAATGCCCCCGACAGTGCGCATTTCGAGTACGTACACCATGCCACGGTGACGCCCCGTGTGCTGGATTGGAAGATCGTCGACCACGAATGGCAATTCGTCGCGGGCTGGCCGGACGCGCGCAGCGACGACTCCGAGGATCTCGCGTTGCGGTTCCACAGCAACTTGTTCGGTTTGGGTGGCGCGATCAGCGTGTTCGAGGGCGCCCAGAATCATCGGCTGATCTTCACCTGCACGCCGGTCGACGACGAATGCTCTGACCTGTTCTATTCGATCTGGTGGCCGCGGCTACCCGGCGACTCGTCCGACGTACCGAACGGCGAGCTGCGTGACACCATCGAAAAGCATTTCCTGTCAACAGTCTTCGACGATCTTCAGATCTGGCGTTACCAGAAATACGTGGAAAATCCCGCGCTGTCCAAACAGGACGCGAAAGGGTATATGGCACTGCGTAAGTGGGCGACTCAGTTCTACGAAGTACCGGCGTGATCGACCTGGCCGAGCTCGCTGCACCCGGGCACACCGCGATCGTGACCCAGGAGTGCCAGGGCGCCGTCATCGGACCGAACGCCGGATTGGCGCTCCTCGCCGAGGAGACGCGTCGCGTTGCACTGCCCAACATCGCCAGGCTGCTGCCGGTGGCCCGTTCGGCAGGCGTGCGGGTGGTGCACTGTGTGGTGCAGCGGCGTCCCGACGGGCTCGGCTCCAATCACAACGCCAAGATCTTCACCATTGGGCGCGGCGAGGTGAACATTCTTCCGGGCACACCCGGAGCCGCGGTGCTACCCGAATTGGGTCCTGAACCAACGGATCTCGTCCTCAGCAGGTGGCATGGCGTCGGCCCGATGGGGGGAACCGATCTCGACGCCGTGCTGCGCAACCTCGGGGTGTCCACCATCGTGGTGGTCGGGGTGTCGCTGAACATCGCGATCCCCAACGTGGTCATGGACGCGGTCAACGCCGCCTATCGCGTCGTCGTGCCCCGTGACGCTGTCGCCGGAATCCCCACCGAGTACGGCAATGCGATCATCGACAACACGCTGTCGCTGTTGGCGACAATCACCCGCACGGACGATCTGCTCCAGACGTGGGGCCAGCCTGACAAGGGGACTATGTGACCGACGCCGCCGACACCGCGCCCGCAGCCCGGGGTGGATTTCCCGAAGTCAGACCCGTTGAAGACGCGCCCCCGGAGCTGGGCCGATTCATGGCGGCGATGCGCCGGCTGCAGGATCTGACCGTCTCCACCAACCCGAACAACTCGCTATGGGCTGACGCGGCCGCGCACCTGGAAAGCGCGTGCGCCCTTTTGGACGGTCACCAGGTTCCGGAGACGCAGGTCGTGGCCGGCCGGGTGTTGAGCATTCCCGGATTGGGTCATCCGCTGATGCCGCCGTGGACGGTGACCGACTCCAGGCGCGACGGTGTCACCATGACCGGGCATTTCACCGAGGCTCACGTGGGCGGCAACCGGGCGGTGCACGGCGGCATGATTCCGCTGCTGTACGACTGGCTGCTCGGGATGACCGTGACCTCCGCCAACATCCGGCCCACCCGGACCGCCTTCCTGCACGTCGACTACCGCAAGATCACCCCGATCAACGAGCCGCTGGAGGCTCGCGGCGAGATCACCGAGATCGACGGCCGGAAAGTTTTCATCACGGCTACCATGACGGCAGCCGACGGCGCCGTACTCAGCGAAGCCAACGGCCTGATGGTTCGCTTACTTCCGCACCAGCCGTGAGAGGCCCGATGTCCGACACCGCAGTCGAATTCACCGTGCCAGCCGTCGCGGCAGCCGTCGCGGCAACGATTCCGGACCGCGAGCTGATCATCCAGGGCGATCAGCGCTACACCTACGCAGACATCGTCGGGCGGTCGAATCGTCTGGCCGCATACCTGCACTCGCGCGGGGTGGGTTGCCACACAGAGCGGTCGGCGCTGGATGGCCACCAAGTCGGGCAGGATCTTCTCGGCCTGTATGCCTACAACGGCAACGAGTTCGTCGAGGCTCTGCTGGGCGCCTTCGCCGCCCGGGTCGCACCGTTCAACGTCAACTTCCGCTACGTGAAGAGCGAGTTGCAGTATCTGCTCGCCGACTCGGGTGCAACGGCATTGATCTATCACGCCTGCTTCGCACCACGGGTAGCCGAGGTACTGCCGGATCTTCCGCAGCTGCGGGTCCTGATTCAAATCGCCGACGATTCGGGCAACGCCTTGCTCTACGGCGCCGTGGACTACGAGACCATCATCAACTCGGAATCCGTGACGCCCACCGTCCAGCCTTCACCCGACGATTTGTACGTCCTCTACACCGGCGGCACGACCGGGATGCCGAAAGGCGTGCTGTGGCGCCAGCACGACATCTTCATGACGTCGTTCGGCGGGCGAAATCTGATGACCGGCGAGCCCAGCAACTCGCTCGACGAGATCACGGCGAGGCTGGCCGGGAGCAGCGGCACCAAGCTGATGATTCTGCCTCCGCTGATCCACGGCGCGGCGCAGTGGAGTGTGATGACCGCGATCACGACAGGCCAAACAGTCGTCTTCCCTTCGGTTGTCGACCATTTGGACGCCGACGATGTGGTTCGGACCATCGAGCGGGAGAAGGTGATGACGGTGACGGTGGTCGGCGACGCGATGGCGCGGCCCCTGGTCGCCGCCATCGAGAAGGGCGTCGCGGATGTGTCGTCGTTGGCGGTGGTGGCCAACGGCGGGGCGCTGCTGACTCCGTACATCAAGCAACGCCTGATCGAGGTTCTGCCGAACGCGATCGTCATCGACGGCGTCGGATCCTCGGAGACCGGTGGCCAGATGCACCACATGTCCACGGCGGGAACCGTGTCGACGGGCACGTTCAATGCCGGACCCGATACCGTCGTCGCCGCCGAGGACCGCGGCTCAATCCTGCAACCGGGTCACGACGGCATGGGCTGGCTCGCCCAACGGGGCTACGTACCACTGGGTTACAAGGGCGACGCCGCCAAAACAGCGGCCACCTTCCCGGTGATCGACGGCGTGCGTTACGCGGTACCCGGCGACCGCGCCCGCCATCGCGCCGACGGCTGCATCGAACTGCTGGGCCGCGATTCGGTGACGATCAACTCCGGCGGCGAAAAGATCTTCGTCGAAGAGGTCGAGACGGCGATCGCGTCGCATCCCGCGGTGACAGACGTGGTCGTCACCGGACGACCCAGCGAACGATGGGGCCAGGAAGTCGTCGCCGTCGTCGCGCTCGCCGATGACGCTCGCGCCGAAGCTGTTGAGTTAATCGACCATGCCGCACAGACATTGGCGCGATACAAGCTTGCCGAAGGCGATTGTGTTCCGGGACACGATCGAACGCAGTCCTGCCGGCAAGGCCGACTACCGCTGGGCCCGCGAGCAAGCGGTGAATGGAGCTTAGCCATGAGTGATGACGACGTGCGGGCCACCCTACAACGCCACTGGGATGCCTCCGACGCGAACGACTTCACTACGGAACACCAAATCTATCGAGCTGACGCGGTTCTCGAGTATCCGCAATCGGGCGAGCGCATCCGAGGCCGAGCCAACATCCAGGCGTCGCGCACCGCCCAGCCGAACCTCAAGCGGTTCACCGTGCGGCGCATGCTCGGCAGCGGCGGCCTGTGGGTCACCGAACTCGTGATGACGTACGACGGAAAGCCGTCGTACGTGGTCAGCATCATGGAATTCGAGGCCGGCGAGGTGGTCCGCGAATCGCAGTACTTCAGCGACCCGTTCGAGCCGGGGCCATCTCGCGCTCAATGGGTCGAAAAGATGGACTGAGCGCCTCTGCGGCAGCCCAGGTCTACCCTCGAGTAGAGCACGAGGAAAGGTGCGCAATGTTCGCAGCGTTCGGATTCGAAGCCATGGGTGTTGTCGTCGGCGACATGTACTTCGTCGACCCGACGCCGCTCGAAGGCCAGGAAACCCCGGAACGGGGAGTCAGATTGGAACTCCGCCTGGTCGACCGGGCCGAGCCACGGGGATCGATCTACGCCGGCGTCCCGATCGCTTTCACCCGACCAGTGTGGCGGGTGGACCTGTTCGGCTCCACCGAGAGTCCGCCCGGGACGCTGGACCGGGCCCATCATCACCCCCGGTTCAACGGGTGGGAGCCCAGCAGCCGGAACTTCGTCCCCGAGCTGTCAGCCGACCCGCTGTCCTGGTTGGCCGGTGAGCTGGCCGACCCGGACGCCGTGCTGGCCCGGGCCGGTGTCGACGCGAACGACATCAGCGACGCCGACAAGGCCGGACTCGCCGCGGCCGCACCGGAGATTGTCGCGACGGTGAAACGGATGCTCGACGGTGTGCGGAGCGGCGAATTAGCGCCGGAGCCGCCCGAGCTCGTCGCCGCCGCACGCACGGGCTGGCTCTAGCGCTAGTAGTGCGAAAGATGTTGTGCGACTTTCCAAATACCGTCGGGGGACATGTCGAGGCGACCGGTGAGTAGTCCGCGCCATTCGGGCGTGGCGGTAGGTTCGCCCAGTAGTCGGTGACCGTAATGGCCTCGCCGTTGCGGAGTTCGGCGATGCTGACGTTTCGGTAGAGGCGTCCGTCGCCGTAATTGCAGGTCCATTCGACGACGATGCCCTCGAGGATGAAGTCGTCGCCCATGGCCTCGGCCCACGCGATATGTCCTTCGAAGCCAAGCGTTTTCGCCATGGCCTCGGTAGCGATCCCGGAGGTGCGTGATATGCCGCGTCATCGCCGTGAGCCCGCGCCAGGAGTGCCTGTAGCCGCAACAGCCAAATCTCGCGTATCACCAGACCCTCATCGGCTGGCGCGTTCGCCAACCTGGTCGATCGCGGCCTCGGCTTCTGCTACGTCAGCGTCGGCCCCGCGGTCCAGCAGTGTCTCCACCAGAACTCCCGTCGTTGGAAACGCCCCACGCCAGCAGCCGTCCCTCCCGGAACAGATGGTCGACGGCGGCGCGCATGAGCGTTATCGCGTTATCGCGATCTCCACACCGAGCCCCCTCACGCGCCAAGTACACATTGACGAGAGGTAACTCGCCCAGGGCGTATCCCTCGCGTACGAGCACTTCGCTGACCTCGGCCAGGAGCTTCTGTCCGCGGTCACGATCCGCATACGTTTGGCGGTGCACCAGCGCGAACCCCAGCGTCATCCGGGCGATGGCGAAGGCCATATCATCGCCGGATTGTTCGGCAATCTGCAGGGCATCGTCGATCTCGCGCACCGCGCGATCGTCGGCCCTGAGCACGCCATTCGGTATCGCCAGGGAAATAGACCCACGTGACGACCGCGGCGCAGGACATCGGATCGGCGCTGCGGGCCATGTCGAGGCCGTGCCGCAGGTCGTCTTGCCATCCAGGACGACCCAGGAGATTACGGGCAACACCCCGCATCGCGAGGGCGAGCGCTAGCGGAGACCCGAAAACAAAGTAGCCTTTCGACGGGTCACCATCGGCCAGGTCTATAACGGCCTGTGACCACCGCAGCGCGTCAGACAACTCACCACTTTCAACCTTGGCGTGGACCGCCGCGAGTGCCAGCCCCACCGTCAAGGCCGGATCGCCCAGCGACTCGATGAGGGCCATGGCTTCCGATGCCATCTGCGACGCCTCACGTATCCGGTCGTGATACGCGTGATCGATCACCAGCCCTGCCATGGCGATGGCCAGTGACGCCTTGTCCCCGGCGGCGGTGCACAACTGCCGCAGTTCCTCGAAGCGGTCGCCGGCAACATTGACATGGACTCGCCAGGCGTGCCCGCACAACATGGTGCGCGAGGCGATGCGCATGGCTGCTCGGTCTGGGTCATCGGCGGGTAATGCGTCGGCGATCCTGTTGGCGCGCTCCCAGCTCAGCCATGCCGCGGCGATGTCGCGGTTGGTCGCCCACGTTGCGGCGCGCATGTGCGAGCCGTATGCGGCGTGCAGATCACCGGCGGCCTCCAGATGTTCGGCGATCAGCGCCGCGTTCTCCTCAGCCGTCTGCCGGGTCACCCGATTCGATCGCGGCCGCGACGCGCCGGTGCAGCTCGGCGCGATCGGATTTCAGCTGTGATTCGTAGGCCACCGCGCGGACCAGTGGATGGTGAAACACATACTCGGGCCCTCGAGTAAATGTGATCTGATCGATGAATTCGCCATTCAGCAAGTCCTGCAGGACAGGATCAATGCCCAGCGTTTCCAGGAGGCCCCGGCTGAACCGTGTGCCGATCACCGACGCTGCGCTTAAGGTTCGCTTGGCCGCCGGGTCAAGCCGGTCGATGCGGGCAGCGATGGTCGCCTGCAAGGTGGCGGGCACACTGACCTGGGCCGCATCGGCGGTCGATTCGTAGGCGCTGCGGTTGCCTCGTAGGACGCCGCGCTCGGCCAGGTCGCGCACTATCTCCTCGGCGAAGAACGGGTTCCCCGCAACCCGCTCGGCGATCTTCTGGCCGAGTGCACCAAGCGAGGGGTGGCGGCCGAGAAGCTCTGAAACCAATGCCGCATCTTTCCGAATCACTCAGCGGCGCAAGGGCGATGCTTCTGAGCACCGGCCACCTGGCTCAATGATCCCGTGATATTCGGGGCGGAAGGTGACCAACACCAGCGAGGGCGTCTGTGGGATCACGGTGAGGAACGTCGGCCAGCATAGACTCGCTGACCTCGTCGATCCAGTGCGCGTCTTCAATGACATACACCGCTGGGGTCTGGCGGGCCAGCGAGGCGGCGTTGACCAGGCGGTCAACCGCCGCCGCCGGGCATCGGGATCGATCTTCGGGCAGCTCGACATCTGGATCGGCGATACCCAACAAGTCATCGAAGAGCAGCAAGTCCTCGGGGTCTGCGTCCAGCACCCGCGAGCGCACCCGCTCACGCGCGGCCGTGGCCGTCCAGATCGCCCGCGCCTATGGCTGCGCGCAGCAACTGCGCCACGACATGGAAGGCAATGTCGCTCGCGTGCGATTCGCAGTAGGCGCAGAAGACCTCGACACCGTGGGCGGCAGCTAGCGCGGCGGCCTCACGCACCAGGCGGCTCTTGCCGATGCCCGGTGATCCGACGACGGTCTACCACCGCCCCATGACCGTCGACTGCGCGGTCCAACAAGCTATCGATGGCGGACAGTTCCCATCCGACGACCAACAAGATTTGACTTCAGCTATCGTCCGACAGCCGGTCGTTTCCGCCATGCCCAACAGCCGGCGACTCAGGCACGGGTTTGTCGGCACCCTTAATGGAAACCAGCTCAGGCTTCGCCGAGAGTCGCAATCGCCCTCGACCAGCCTCGCGGTGGATGCGCTGAGCATCACCCCGCCAGGCGGGGCCACCGCCTCCATCCGTTGCGCCATGCCGACCTGCTCACCGATCGGCGGTGTAACCCAAAGTCCCCAGAATCGATCTCACCGGCAATCACCTCGCCGGAGTTCAGTCCCACCCGCAACTGCAGATCGGCTCCATCGCGCTCCTGCGTCGTCGACGGCAAGCCGTTTGGCCTCTTCCTGAACGGCCAACGCAGCCAGGCAGGCACGAAAAGCGTGATCCTCCAACGCCACCGGCGCCCCGAACACCGCCATGATTCCGTCACCGGTGAACTTGTCCACCGTGCCGCCATACCGCTGCACCCTCTGCCGCGCAGCGGTCTACGAGATCGGCCATGATCTCGCGGAGCCGCTCCGTGACCCACCGCCGCAGCGATGTCCATGGAGTGCACCACATCGGCGAACAGGACGGTTACCTGCTTGTACTCCGCGCGGGTGTCCTGCCGGGTGACGGGTGCACCGCAGCCGTCACAGAATCGAGCGCCCGCCCGCGGTTCAGTGCCACAGTTACGGCACGCGGTCGCTGCGGTCATCCGATCCTCCGCTAGCCCCCGGTTCCCGGCTAATCAGCATAGGACGCCAGACGTCGCAGAAGGCCCATTCAGTCCGTGATTCGGTCGAACTCAACCCACAGGTGCTGCGGACCGCGGAACATCGGGCTGCGCCGGTAGGGCGGTGGATCTTCGACCAGGCGGGGGTTCTCAACGCGGCGGATGAAGTTCTCGAACGCGAGGTTCACCTCCAGGCGTGCCAGCGGCCCGCCCACACAACTGTGGATACCGCCGCCCCAGCCGACGTGCTGGTTGTCCTCGCGTTCAAGGTCGAATTGATTCGGGTTGAGGAATCGGGCCGGGTCGCGATTGGCGGCGCCGTAAAGCAGGATTACCGCCGCCCCCGCAGGGATGACGGTCCCGACCACCTCGATATCGGCAGCGGCGCTACGGGTCGGGAAGAACTGGACCGCCGACTGCAGTCTGCAGCGTCTCCTCGATCGCGCGCGGGATCAGCTCGGGGCGACTTCTGCAGTAGGTCCAGCGCCCCAGGGTTGCGCAACGTCGTCAGCACGCAATGGGCGATCGTGTTCACCGTCGAGTCATGACCGGCGACGAACATCAACTTGCGCGTTGGGCACGACCTCCTCGGTCTGACATCGGACCATCGGGGCCGTCATCGTGCAGCAGGCTCTGAGATCAGGCCTCGGCCGGGCTCTTGGGCGATATCGGTCGATCAATTCACGCAGGTATTGGCGGAATGCAGCGCCGGCCGCGCGGCCCTTTTCCTGCGAGGGCTCGTCCCTCTTCGGTCGCGGCGTCCGGGCTCAAATCGACGCCGGCCATGAACGTCAAAGATCCAGGTATGAAAGACGGGTTCGTCCTCGTATCAGGAACACCCATAATCCTGCAGATCACCGACACCGGCACCGGATAGGCATATTCATCGACAACGTCAAACCTGTTCTCGCCCTTGGCTTTGACCCTGTCGAGAAGGTCGTTGCACAACTGCTGAATGTCCGGTTCGGTGCCCGGAATGAGACCCGGCGAGTGCGGGGGGGCGAAGTGCCTCATCACTTGGCGGCGCATACGGTCGTCGTCTGGTGGATCGGAGGCGATGAAGCTTTGCTTTGGGGCATAGCCCACCGCCAGGCTTCATCCGGGTTCGCCGTCTACCGCTGTCGCTATTTTTTCTTGCCATTCAACGGACTTCGACTGGCATCGGCACTGAGCCGGGGGTCGTGCAGCAGCGTCCGCAGTTCGCGATAGCCGGTAACCACGTAGAGGTCGTCGTGCACCCGTGCCACCGGAGTCCTGCGAAGCTCGTCGAAGAACGGGAACGGATTGGCGCGGTTCTCGAATCGTCATCGCCTCGGCCCACGCAGCTTCCGGTGTCATCACGAGTTCTCGTGGCCTTCGTCTCGTCGGCGTCGTTTCGGCGGAATTCAGCACCCCGCGAGGTCGGGTCATGGCCGGTCAGAACCACATCGGGAAGACCGGTCGGCTCGCGTGGATCCCGGAAGCGCGCCGGCATCGGCTCCGGGTTCCTGGGTAGGTCATAACCTGGCGGCGGAGGTGGGAACGGGGCAGACCGCTCGATCATCGCCGCGTAGTAGTCCAACCATTTGCCGTGGTTGAAGGTTACCGCTGCGACGATCCGACCCTTGCGGCCGTAGGCGGCGGCGAAGCGGAGGTCCCCGGGTGAACCCTGCGTGAAGACGATCTCGTCGCCAAATGAGCACACCCCGACACCCTTGATGTTGACGCCGAACTGGGCCGACCAGAACTGCGGGAGCGGTAGGTGCGGGCGTCGGCTCGTCTCCAAATTGACCATATTGTGCGCAGCGGTCTGGGCACCGAGCACCGCGGCATCCACATGCTCGATGGAGAGGAACTGATACTCGTAGAGCACGTGCGGCGCCCGCGCGATATCCCCTGCGACGAAGATGGTGTCAGTCACCACGCCATTGATGTCGAAGGCGCGGCACCCGGCATCGCAAGCAACCCCCCAGAACCCCGCAGCAAGTCGGGCACCGTCCAGCCACTCGATATTGCGGATCGACCCCAGCGACGCGACCACCACGTCAACGTCGAGTGTGGTCCCATCGGACAGCCTTGCGCGCCGGACGTGGCCGCCGGCATCGCCTTCGAGTGCCTCGACCGAGACATTGGTACGCAAATCGACGCTGGCATCACGCTGCATCTTGGCGGCAATGTCGCCGATCACACCACCGAGCGCACCGACCAACGGCGCAGTGGATCGCTCCGCAACCGTCACTTCCAGTCCGAGATCACGACACACCGAAGCCATCTCGGAGCCGATGAAGCCAGCTCCGACGATCAGCACCCGGCCCGGCTTGGCCTGCAGGGCCTCCTGCAACTTGGCCGCGTCATCACAGGTCCGCAGCGTGAACAGTCCTCCTAGCTTGGCTTCGTCAGGGTTGAACCACTGCCGGGACCGCACGCCGGTCGCAATCAACAACCGGTCATAGGGCACCCTTTCTCCGTTGGCCAGCAACACTTCCCGGTTGACGCGGTCCAATCCGGTCGCGGCGACACCGAGCCGCCAGTCCGCGTCGATGGCCCGCATCCGGGGCAGCTTCGTGTTCCCCGCCGGCACCCACCCCTTGAGCACCTGTTTGGACAGCGGCGGGCGGTCGTAGGGCTCGTGCAGTTCGTCACCGATGAGCGTCAACGAACCGGTAAATCCCTCGTCGCGCAACGCTTCCGCGGCCCGCAACCCGGCCAGCGACGCACCCACGATAACGATCCGGGCGGTGGCTTTGAAGCTGGTGACCAGATCGGAAACCAGCGATGCTGTGGTCATTTCGTGGTTCGATCGGCGGGCGGATCCAGCTCGACGATGATCGCCTGCACCGGGCACGATGCCGCCGCCCGCACCACCCGCTGACGCTCAGAATCGTCGGGGTTTGGGTCGTAAGCCAGCGCCTCCTCTCCCTGCAGCCGGAGCACATCCGGCGCGAGCGGAACGCATTGCGCATATCCCACACACCGATTCAGATCAACCACGATTCGCATCAAATCGGCTCCTCGGTGCGTCGCATCAAGATTCCAGCCTGGCCCGGACGGCCGCGAGTCGCGCTTCGAGTTCCGCCTCGTCGATGACGCCGCGCGACAACAGCGAGTGCGCGAGTGCAATCAGCCGGTTCTCTGGATAGGGCAGGTTGGAATCGACGGTCGCCGAAAGCACGTCCTCTTCGTCGCGTCGGTCGACAAAGCTGAGCACCTCTGGACCGCAGCCACTTTGATCAAAGGCGTCGCAAATACCATCGAGGCTGGTCTTCCATGGCGGCACCGGATTTACAACGCCGTACTTCGCGGCCATCCGGCTCCAGACCTGATTGCGCTCAACAATTTTCGCCAACGGCGCGATCGGGGTTTGTTCGACCGAACCCATATTCTCTGAAGGATTCACCAGTTCCCCGTTCAGTCAGTGCCACGCGGGGTGGATGGCCGGGCGCGTCGCGGTGACCGCGTTCGTCGTCACACCGACCTTGGGCAACGCGACACCGATCAGGCAATCGCGGGTGAGGATTTCGACCAATTGGTCCTCGATCCAGCCCTCGGTTCCTTCTGGGCGAACGGGCATCACCATAAACCGATGCTTCTGGTTGGAGTCCTCTACTCGGATCTCGACCTCTTCTGGAAGGTACAGTCCGAACTCCGCAAGCACTTGGCGCGGCCAACGCACGATGCGACGACGAAAGTTCGGTGTTCGATACCACTCAGGAGAATTGCCCAGAATTGGACGCGGGTAGCAGGAGCACAACGTGCAGACGATGACGTGATGCAGGGTGGGTGTGTCTTCCAGCACGTGGAAGGCCGTGAAGTCGCTCGGTGTCCCAAAACCCGTGGGATGCAGCCAATCAACCCCGACTTCCTTACTGGCAGCAAGCGGATCGGACAGGACCAGCTCCTTGTACTCGGGTTCAAGCCACGCACGGGCCACTAGGCGGGCCGCAGGAGTCGGGCCGATCTGCTCTGCGAATTCAGTCATGCGGCGGTGTTCCTCCGCGGTGAAAATGCCTTTCTCAATGCACAATTCGCGAAGCGCGATCTCCAACACTTCAAAATCGGTGATCTCATCCACCATCGGTGCGACGGTGCGATCGTGATCGTGATCGTGATCGTGGCCTTCAGATGTCATGCTGAGGTTCCTTTCGTAGAGACAGTCAATAAACGGAAGCTCGGCTAGCTGGCCGCGTCGAGCCACCGCTCAGGAATTTCGGTCTGCAGCGTGTCAGTGTTGGGTCCGGTGTAGCGGTGCCACAGCTCGGAGAGGTTGAACCGAACGATGTAGAACCACTCGGGCTTTTGATCGGGCCCAGCCCACGTCTCGTCCTCAGCCGCAGGGCTTTCATACGTCACGACGGCGATCTCGCCTTCTGCGCCTCGCACGTACTCCTGGGTGCGGGTGTAAAGCAGGATAGGAAGGTCCTTGACGACGACCTTGTCGCCAACCCGGAACTTCGGTTCGCCGGCCTGTCCGGCAAATATTTGCGGGTCGCCCTTGCCGACGGCGTGGATGTGGTGCTCGTTTCGTTATCACCTTCGCAGGGTCACCTTCGAATCTCGGCTCGGCCTCCAATGGCCGACCTTGCAAGCCAGCCTTCGTATCTGGCTTTGACCTCAGCCATACGCTCAGCCAACTCGGTCAGCCCGATGTGGTGCTTTTCGACGAGGACGCGCACGACTGCCAGCAGCCACCGCGCGTAGTAGGGAAGTCCCAGATAGATAGTGCGGCCAAGGTCGACATTGCCCATCCGGCGCCGTTCCTCAGAGAGCCAGATTCCGCGCCAGCCGAGAACCTCGCACATGACGTAGGTGTTGTGCTCCCATATCTCGTACTGCTTGTTTTCCCAGGCAATGGGTGCATCCGGCTCTCCACCGACATCATGTGGAGTCTTGGCATAGGCGGTGAACCGCTCGTGGTCAATGAGGTCCGGTGTCGGGCGCGTCCGGTAGGTCCGTGAAGGCGGACTTGAGGCGAGCCACCAGATCCAGGTGGGCCACCCGGCCTAAAGGACTGGTCATCTGGGCTCCGCTCGTTGTACGAATTTTTGCGACCTGAGAGCGCCCAGATCGATTCGCGATTCTCCTGCGGCGCAGTTCCAGCCGCTCCGCATACAGCTCACCCCAACCGTTGCCTTCGCGCAACCACCAGATCGGGTGCCTCGAACTTAGGCGGAAAACATCGGTCCACATGTCCAGCGTTGTCCGGCGTGATCGACAGCAAGCTTGTGTTCGAAATCAAAGGCGTGCGAGCGTAGGAGCAATTCTCGAAGGGGGCGAAGGTTATGAGCCAACCAACCTATGTCATCGCCTCCACTCCTCGTTCAGGCAGTTCGCTTCTGGCCGCCGGCCTCGTTCGGACTGGAGTGGCCGGGCGGCCCGAAGAGTACTTCACGCCCGACCACATTGGCTCCTATAAGGAGGATTTAAATCTGCCGATGAGCTGCTCATCGGCCGAATATCTGGCGAAGGTTATGGCGTTCGCGGCGACGCCGAACGGTGTTCGGGTGTCAAAATTCATTGGCGACATGTCGTCTTGCTTGCGCAAGCCCTGGGTTTTCATGGCGCTCCGGGGGTCGTCCTCGAGATACTTTTTCCAGCAGCAGTTTTCGTGAATATCGTCCGTGCTGATCGGCGCGCACAGGCCTTATCGCTGTTTCGTGCCGAAACGACCGGCGAGTGGTTTCGTTCTCCCTGCTTGTCGAGGACGGCGCCCCCGTGGGGGCTCTACCTGGCTCGGCCCACACCCGGTCGGGCTGCGGTCGATCTCACCGGCGTGGTAGCCGACATACGAGCAGATTATCGAGATGGAACGGAGCCTCGACGCCGAACAAGCAGCGTGGAGCCATTACTTCACCACTCGGCGTCCTGAGGTTCTTACGGTCCGGTATGAAGAGCTCGGTGCGAACTACGAGGGTGAGATTGCGCGAGTCTTGGATTTTCTGGCGCTCATCCCGCACACGCCGCTTGCTTGCCCAAACCTCCGCTCGAGCGTCAGTCCGACTACATCAACGAATACTGGCGACGACTAATCGACCAAGAGCATTGCAATCTGACCGAGCCGACCGATGTCCAGCAGCCGAGCTGAATTGAGTCGGCTGCTGAAGCGGACGCTGTTTGGCCGAGCCGCTCGACGATGGTGGCGTTGGCCATGCCGCCGCCCTCGCATATCGTCTACATTCAGGCCAGAGCCAGCATCCGATCTAAAGCTTCCCTGTCCTCATATCCTCACCGATCTTGAGGATCGGAGTCTGGTTCTCGGGCTGAACCCTTTCCCACAGGCTGCCTTTGCCCAGCTGTTGTCCTAACTGATCTTCTCTCCGGAACCACTCCTCGGCCGTCTTGATCCGATTCGGGTGTATCTCGTCGAGCAGAGCGTAATTTCGCTCGACGATCCGGTGCTTCCACAGATTCCAGAATCCCGTGAAGTTATCGCGAATGCTCATGGTGCTTTTGTCATTTGGGTCCGCGTTGTACCCGGCAGGCGCATGTGCGAGCGGACTGAGCGGACCGTTCTTCCAGTACGTCTCTAGATCGGTGTCGATGTAGCGCGCTGGATGCCCGGTGACCTTCTCGAATGCCGCAGCGAGATCGGCATAGGCAATGTGGTCGATAGCGACTTCGAGGTTCATGCCGCTGGCGCGCTCGGGATGGTCGAAGAGCCAGCGGACGTAGTATCCGCAATCCTCAAGCGACACATGGGGCACGGCTCCCTCGCCGAGTGGGACTCGCCAAGTTACGACACCGTCTTCGACGGTCGGTGTCATCGGCGTCCGGGGAGCGATTGCCATCTCGATATACGGACCCGTCGTGAAGACCGATGCTCCCATCCTGTCTCTGTTCGCGAGGTTTTGAAACAAGATCCACTCGCCCACGCGTCCCTTGCCGTCGTAATGGCCGGTACGGAACCTAGAGTCATATCCCGATTTCTTGAGCCCGTAGTCCAGGTTTCCATAGACGAAGAATTTGACTCCCTCTTCGATGGCTATTTCGTAAGTGCGGATCGCCCAGTAGATTTCGGCTTTCTCGCCGGTGTTGAACCCGTCGATGTTGACGAATGCCCCGTCACAACCGCGGAATCCTTCCCGCAAGATCGCTTCGTCAGCGAAGGAGCCGTCCAGGACCGAGACGTTGTCGAGCGCGAGGAGATCGGTGGCTCGTCGGGAGGCGGGGTCGCGGCTAAGGAATCGAACGGAGTACTTCTTGTCGGAGACCAGGCCACGAATGATGGGGATGCCCTGGGCTCCGGTGCCGCCTATGACAAAGATTCTCGAGATGCTGTCAGATGACATCGTTAGTGGCCTCCGCTCACCCAGCGTCACAAACGTTCGATGATCGTGGCGTTGGCCATGCCGCCGCCCTCACACATCGTCTGCAGCGCGTACCGGCCGCCGCGTTGCTGCAAGGCATTGACCATCGTCGTCATGATGCGAGCGCCGCTGGCGCCTAACGGATGTCCGATGGCAATCGCGCCGCCGTTCACATTCGTCTTGGCCAAATCGGCTCCGGTGTCCTTCGCCCAGGCAAGCACCACCGGGGCGAACGCCTCGTTGACCTCGAACAGGTCGATGTCGGCGAGCGTCAGCCCGGCCCGATGCAGCACCTTTTCGGTTGCCGGAATCACGCCGGTCAGCATGTACAGCGGATCCGAGCCCACCACGGCGGTGGTGTGAATCCGGGCCAGCGGACGCAGGCCCAGCTTCCTGGCAGCCGCACCGCTGGTAATCAATACCGCGGCACTACCGTCCGACAGCGGCGAAGAGTTACCGGGCGTGATCTCCCAATTGATCTGCGGAAAGCGCTTTTCCACCGCGGGGTCGTAGAAAGCCGGCTTGAGCCCGGCGAGAGTCTCGACCGTGGTACCGGGACGGATGATCTCGTCGGTGCTCAACCCCGCGATCGGGGCCAGCTCGTCGTCGAAGAGTCCATCCTTGGTCGCCCGCGCCGCTTTCTCATGGCTGGCCGCGGAGAACTCGTCGAGATCGGTTCGCGAGAAGCCCCACCGGGCCGCGATGAGTTCAGCGCTGATGCCTTGCGGCACCAGGCCTTCGGGGTAACGCTCTTTCATGCCTTGGCCGAACGGGTTGCTGCCCGGCAGAACCGACGTGCCCATCGGCACCCGGCTCATGGATTCCACACCCGCAGCGACGACCACGTCGTATGCGCCCGCGATGACACCCTGAGCGGCGAAACTGATCGCCTGCTGGCTGCTGCCGCACTGGCGGTCGATGGTGGTACCCGGAACCGACTCGGGAAAGCCCGCCCCCAGCAACGCGTTACGTGCGATGTTGACGGCCTGATCCCCCACTTGGGTCACGGCTCCCGCGATGACATCGTCAATCTGCACCGGGTCCACACCCGTGCGCTGCACCAACTCGCGCAGACTGTGCGCCAGCAGGTCTGCGGGAAGCACCTCGTGCAGTGCGCCGCTCGCCTTGCCCTTGCCGACCGGCGTGCGTACCGCGCCCACGATGACGGCGTCTCGATCTTGGTATGCCACGACTCCTCCTTGAGTCCACGCTAGATTTATCCAGCTATACTCAGGTGTAACACCTAGGTATACTGGGAGCAACCCAGAACGGAGGTGATCTGTGCCACTCCTACAAGGCGTGTTGGCTGACCGCGAGGCATGGTCCTCGGTCGGCCATTGCTCGATCGAGAAGACCATGTCGGCGCTCGGCACCAAGTCCGCGATGCTGATCATGCGCGAGGCCTATTACGGCACCACCCGATTCGACGACTTCGCCCAGCGGGTCGGAATCACCAAGGCTGCCGCCTCCGCGCGGTTGTCCGAACTGATCGACCTCGGACTGTTGACGAGGCGGCCCTACCGCGAGCCGGGGCAGCGCACCCGCGACGAGTATGTGCTGACCGAGGCCGGCATCGACTTCATGCCGGTGGTGTGGGCGATGTTCGAATGGGGTCAACGTCATCTGTCCGGCAGCAACCGATTGCGGCTTACCCATCTCGATTGCGGCGCCGACGCGTCGGTCGAAGTCCGCTGCGCCAAAGGCCATCCAGTGCCGTTCGACGAACTCGGCGTGGAATTGACCAAGCGGAGCCGGCGCGACCCCTGAGTCAGAGGCCGCGTCTACTCGAGCTGTTCGTTGACTGAGTTTGCCTGACTGCTCATGGCCGCAGACAGCGCCGATGTACGCTACTGTAATATTTACAGTACGATCATGCGGCAGGACGCCGGTCCGCTCGACGAAGCTGGAGCGCAGCTGTGGAAAGTCAACTTCGTGACGCCGCTGTCAACGCCGCCTTACCCGCCGACTTCGTCCGTGATCCGTATCCGTATTTCGCCCAGAAGCGCGACGGGGCGGGCGTATTCCACGGCACGGTCATCGACTACTCCAAAACCCCGGAATCGTTGCGGCCGAAGAACTCCTTCGCCGCAATGTCATTCGACGCGGTGAATACGGCATTTCGCGACGGGAAGGTATTCAGCTCGACCTATTACGACAACACGATCGGGCTGTTCATCGGTCCCTCCATTTTGGCGATGGAGGGCAAGAAGCATCGCGAACACCGCAATCTGGTGTCCGCGGCGTTCAAGTCCAAGGCACTCGCCCGCTGGGAACCGGAGATTGTGCGGCCAATCTGCGACGCGCTGATCGACGAGTTCATCGATGCCGGGCACGCCGATCTCGTCCACGATTTCACCTTCGAGTTCCCGACCCGCGTTATCGCAACGCTCTTGGGTCTGCCGGCCGATGATCTGCCGACCTTCCGGCGGCGCGCGGTGCAGTTGATCAACTACACCATCAAGTACGAGCGCGCGTTCGAGGCC
Organism: uncultured Actinomycetota bacterium; assembly: GCA_963815995.1. Taxonomy (GTDB): domain Bacteria; phylum Actinomycetota; class Actinomycetes; order Mycobacteriales; family Mycobacteriaceae; genus Mycobacterium. The sequence continues at coordinate 599,295 of CAWFIR010000010.1, read as the reverse complement.
TCCACAGCGCTGAAAGACTATTTCCTGGAACAAATCGAGCAGCGCAGGGCCAAACCGACCGAGGACGTCATCGGCGACTTGGTCACCGCAGAGATTGACGGCGAAAAGCTCAGCGACGAGGCCATCTACTCGTTCCTGCGGCTGCTGCTTCCGGCCGGACTGGAAACCACCTACCGTTCATCGGGCAACCTGCTGTTCTTGTTGCTCACTCACCCCGAGCAGTTTGCCGCGGTCCAATCCGATCACATGTTGGTCGCGCCGGCGATCGAAGAAGGACTGCGGTTCGAGACCCCGCTGACCACGGTGCAACGCTTCACTACTGAAGACACTGTGCTGCAAGGGATTAAGATACCCGCGCGGTCGGCTGTCGACCTGTGCATCGGCTCGGCCAATCGCGACCAGCACCGTTGGGAACGCTCCGAGGATTTCGACATCTTCCGCAAGCCGCTACCCCACATCTCCTTCGCCGCCGGAGAACACACCTGCCTCGGTCTGCACCTCGCGCGCATGGAGACTCGGGTAGCGCTGGAATGTCTGCTGAGTCGAGTAACCAATATCAAGCTCGTCACCGATGACGACCCGCACATCTATGGCCAGCCCTTCCGCTCGCCGACAGCACTGCCCGTGACGTTCGACGCCAAGTAGGTCCCGAAATGGCCAAAAGTGATGGAGGGCTCCCCATGAGCCGTAGTACGAACGAGGTGGCAATCATCGGGGTGGGTCTGCACCCGTTCGGCCGCTTCGAGGGCAAATCCGCCATGCAGATGGCCGCCGACGCGATCGGGCTCGCGCTCGCCGACGCAGGTGTCGGTTGGAAGGACATTCAATTCGCAGTCGGCGGCAGCTGGACGGTGGCGAACCCGGATGCGATCGTCGGCATGGTGGGTCTCACCGGCATTCCGTTCACCGACGTATTCAATGCCTGTGCCACCGCGGCGAGCGCGACCAAATTATGCGCTGACAGTATCCGGTTGGGCGACTACGACATTGGCATTGCTGTCGGAATGGACAAGCACCCCCGGGGTGCCTTCACCGAAGATCCCGCGCTGGTGGGCATGCCGAGCTGGTACGCCCAGAACGGCCAATATCTCACTACCCAGTTCTTCGGGATGAAGGCCAATAAATACCTCCACGACCATGGCATCTCGACCGACACGCTGGCCAAGGTCGCCGCGAAGAACTTCCGCAACGGAGTGTTGAACCCCAATGCCTTCCGCCGCAAGCCGATCTCCGAGGAGGCCATCCTGGCCTCGCCGATCCTGAATTACCCACTGACCCAGTACATGTTCTGCGCGCCCGACGAAGGCGCCGCCGCCGTCGTGATGTGTCGCGCCGACATCGCGCACCGGTTTACCAATAAGCCCGTATATGTGCGGGCGGTCGAAGTCCGCACCCGGCGCTACGGCGCTTACGAGGTCAACACCACGTATGCACCGGTCGATGAGGACGTCTCCCCGACCGTCTACGCCGCAAAAGCCGCCTTCGAGAAGGCAGGCGTCTCGCCCCAGGATGTTGACGTCATCCAGTTGCAGGACACCGACGCCGGTGCGGAGATCATCCACATGGCAGAGGCGGGATTCTGCGCCGATGGCGAGCAGGAAAAGCTGTTGGCCGACGGTGCCACCGAGATCAGCGGCGCCATGCCGGTCAACACTGACGGCGGACTGATCGCCAATGGCGAACCGATCGGGGCATCAGGTTTGCGGCAGATGCACGAACTGGTGCGGCAGTTGCGGGGCCAGGCCGGTGAACGACAGGTTCCGGGGACTCCGCGAGTCGGGTTCGCCCAGGTTTACGGCGCGCCTGGAACCGCTGCCGCGACCATCCTCTCTACCTGACCGGCTACGAAACCTTCCTGGGCGCCGAATAGTTCGGCTTGCCCAGGCCGAGCGCGTATTGCGCGATCATGTTGCGGAAGACCTCCAGGGTGCCGCCGTAGATCCCGACCAGCGGTGCGAACCGGTACACGTACTCCGATGCACCGTCGTCAGCCGCACGGTCGGTACCCATCGGCAGCGTCGAAGCCGTACCGAGAATGTCCATCAAATCGGGTGAGACATCGCGCATCGTCTGCGCGATCGCCACCCGGCCGAAGATGCTCGGCGCACTCAGCGCCGCCTCGATCCGGGCGGCGCTGCGGCCCAACCGATACGCCACCGATTCGTCGTCAACAAGCCTGTGCCCGTCGTGATCCCGTTCCCCGACCTTGGCCGCGGTCTTGTCCAGCGCATCGGCCATGAACCCGGCCTGGTGCATCATGATCGAGACGTCCTGCAATCCATCCGGTGCGGCAGCGACGGCGCCATGCTCGGTGTTGAGCGGCTCGCGCAGCACAGTCCATCCCGCGTTGACATCGCCGAGTCGGTATTTGTCGTCGACGCGCACGTCGCTGTAGTAGACGATGTTGGTGCGGTCGCCGTCGACGGTGCGGATGCCCTGGATATCGATGCCCGCAGAATCCAGTGGCACCAGAAACATGGTCAGGCTCTTGTGCTTTGGCGCATCCGGATCGGTGTTAGTGATCAGGAAGACGTACTGGCACTTGTGCGCACCGGTGGTGAACATCTTCGATCCGTTGATGATCCAGCCGTCGCCGTCGCGGACAGCACGGGTCTTGCACGTCGCGATGTCGGAGCCACCTTCAGGTTCGGTGTAGCCAAGACACAGCCGTACCTCACCGCTGAATACCTTTGGCATGACTTCGGACCGCAACTCTTCTGAACCGAACTTCGCCACCGAACGCGCCACCATGGCGGTGGTGCCCCAGGTCACCCAGGGAACGTGGGCGCGGCGCTTCTCCAATTCCCAGATGCGACGGCGAACCCGGGTAAAGCCCCCGTCGGCCGCCCCTTTCCATTCGCTTTCCAGGTAACCCGCGGCGCCCAGTGCCAAGTGCACGCCTTCGTCGAAGTTGTCACCGGTTTCCCGGTCGCGCCGCCTGACATCGTCGGTCACGTGCGTCGTCAGAAAATCGCGGGCCTCGTCGAGAAAGGTCTGGTCGCCGTCGGCGAGCGCGACGCGTGAGAAATCCATCTACGTGTCCTTTCCTCAACGGCTTTCGCGTGCGGCGACAAGCTCCGCGATGTACTTGGCGCTAGCTCCCGGGTCTCCGCCGGCCAGCGCCCAGCCACGGGCCCGCACCAAATACGCGGTCGCCGCAGCCTCCGCGGAGACGCCGAGACCACCTTGGATATGTACCGCCATGGTCGCCGCCTTCGACGCTTCCTCCGCCATGAACACAAACGCCGATGGCGCCAACTCGGGGCGCTCGTCGGGCTCGTTTTCCAGGAACCACGCGGCGCGCCGAGCCAAGTTGCGGCCGCCTTGCACGGTGATGGCGATGTTGGCCAGCGGATGGGAGATGCCCTGCAGGGTGGAGATCGGCACACCCAGCGTGTAACGGGTCTTGGCGAACTCCGCCGCGATCGTCATCGTCTCTTCAACCAGCCCGGTCAGCGCCGCGGCCATCAGTACCCGCCACTCGTCCAGCGCTCGTTGGTAGTCCGCTAGAGCTTCAGACCCGCTTGCCAGCACGACGCTGGTGTCGGCAGCAGCCGGATCGACCCAGGCCATCGGCAGCCGACCGATGTTGTCGACCTTTGTCGGCCGGGTATCGAAGCTCAGCCGCACCACGTCCTCACCGTCACGAACGATGATCTGATCCGCGATCGATCCGGTTGGAATGAGCCGACTCCCGCGCACGGTGTCGTGCCGTGGATCGAACGATGCGAGCCGCTGGCCGCTGACGACATCGGGTTCCGCCGAGCCCAATCGGGCGAGCAACCGTGCCGCGCACACATGGTCGATCCATGGCACGGGCGCCAGTGAGCGGCCGATCTCCTCGGCGACCAAGGTCAGATCGACCAGCGTCGCTCCGTCTCCCCCGACGGTCTCGGGCAACGCCATCGTCGTGGCGCCCATCCCGCACAGCCGCTCCCAGAGGCTCTTGTCGAAACCGGATTCTTCTGCTGCGCGGACGGTTTCGATCGAGCAGTGCGTCTTGAAGAAGTCGCGGTACGCGGCCTGCAGAGCCTGATGGTCTTCGGTCAGGCTGTAGTCGATCCTGCGGAGTTCGTAACGGTCCATGGTCAGTGCTCCTCTTGGCCCTCGAAAAAGAAGGTGTGCGCATTGTTGTAGAGATAGTTCTCCAGGACGTCCGCGGGCAGGTCCAAGGCCTGCGCTTCGGGCACGACGCGGCGCATCTTCAACACCGGCCAGTCGGAGGCATAGATCACTTTGTCTCCACCACGCGTTCGCATGTAGTGCAACAGGCTGTCCGGTAGGCGTTTTGGCGACCAGGCCGACGTCATCAGGCGCAGGTTCGAGTATTTGATCAGCAGCCGGATGGCGATGTCCCACCAGGGATCCGCGCCGTGAATCATGCACAGCTTCAACTCGGGGAACCGCACACAGACCCGGTCGAGATGAATGGGGTTTTGCACCTCACCGGGAATAGGTGGCCCGGGAAGGCCGGTGTTGATACACAGCGGCAGTCCGATCTCGGCGCATTTGGTGTACAGCGGGTAGTAGACGGCGTCGCTCGGCGGGTACTGCCCGTCACCCCAAAAGCTCGGCCCGACAACGGCATACGCGACCGGAAGGTCGTTGACGACCACGCTGAGCTCGCGCAACGATGGCATCGGTCGCAACAAGTTGACGCCGCCCATCGCGAGCGCGAACCGGTCTGGCTTCGCTTCGACGAATTTGCGCGCCGTCACCGAAGGCTTCGCCAGGTTGTCCATCAGCACAGCCCTACGGACACCGTGCTCGTCCATCTCCTCCAGCAGCGCTGACAGATCCACCGGTGCGAACATCGACTCGGGGCCTTTGAAGTAGTCGTCGCGCACTTTGAGCATCCACGTGGGCTGCTTCTCGGTCTCACCGAAGTGCACGTTGACGAGGCAATCGATAACGCGGCCGGCGTTCATGTCGACATCGGCGCTTTCTCCGTCGCTCGCCTTTTGGCCCAGCGGTAGTCGGCCTTTCCGTTGCCCAGACGGCGGACTTGGTCGACCACGATGAATTCCTTGGGTGCCTTGAAGGAGGCCAATTGCGATGTGCAATGGGCGTACAGCAATTCATGCGCCGTGTCGACTTCGTCTTGCGGCTGGATGAGTGCAACAACCTCTTCACCCCAGCGTTCGCTCGGGCGGCCGATGACCAACGCATCGGCAATACCCGGGTGGGCACGCAGCACTTCCTCGACTTCCTCGACGAAGACCTTCTCGCCGCCGGTGTTGACCACCAGCGAGTCGCGGCCGTACAACCGCAGCGTCCCATCCGCTTCCAGCGCGCCACGATCGCCGGATATCACTACCCGTTTACCGTCGACCTCCGGGAAGGTCTTGCGGGTGGCGTCGGGATCGTTGAAATATCCCAACGGAATTCGGCCCTCCCTTGCGGCCCATCCCACCTCCTGGTCGCCTGGGGTGACAAAATGGCTGTAGTCCTCGGACAGCACCAGTCCCCCCTCGCGCAGCGTGAAGGTGTCGGTTCGGGTGTCGCCGTGGCTGTGCCCGAATCCCATGTTTCCGGTCTCCGACGACCCGTACCCGTTGATCAGAATGAGCTGAGGCAACAGTGCCAGCAGAGCCTGTTGGTGTTTGACATTCGTTGCGGCACCACCGGTGCCGATGGAGGCCAGCGACGACAAGTCGTAGCTGCCTCGACGCAATTCAGCGACCAGCGGCCCGGCGTAGGCATCCCCGACCATCGTCATCATGCCCACTTTCTCGCGCTCCGCGGTTTGCCATACCAATTGCGGGTCGAGTTTCTTGCTGGTGTCGTAGAGCACGACGGTCAAGCCGGCCATGATGGCCGCGAACGCCGTCCACATACCGGCGGCATGCATCAGCGGCGAAACGGCGTACCAGGGCTGCCCGGCGTTGCGACTCACTTTGTCCCGGATGTCTTGAGCAGAAGCATGATCGGCGCCCATCATCGATGAGACGTAGATGTCCGATTGGCGCCAGAGCACGCCCTTGGGCCGGCCAGTGGTGCCGCCGGTGCAGACCATCAGCAGGTCGTCGGGAGACGGGGTCACGTTCTGGTCGACATCCCCTTGCGAGAGTGCGTCGTCCAGTGCCACCGCGCCGGGCAGGTCGGGTCCCGTACTTCCGTCGTCGACCGACAGCAGCAGGTCCGCACCGTCGGGCGACAGCACATCGGCGAACTTGGCGCCGAGCGACTTGTGATAGATGACGGCACGCGGCCGGACATAGTCGAGCAGTTCGCGAACTTCACGCGCCGTGTAGTTGTAGTTGACGTTGACCGGAACGGTGCGGCCCTTCAGGCAACCGACGACCATGTCGGTGTACAGGTCGTTGTGCATGACCAGCGCCACGCGATCCTGCCCGCATTCCCAATTCTGCAAGGCCGCTCGCTCCTGATGAGCGCCGAAGCCGTTGGCTGCGAGATAGTTTGCGAGTCGCCGGGTGCGGTCCGCGGTCTCGGCGAACGTCCTGCGACGCTCACCGCAGACGGTGATCGCCCGGTCGGGAACGACCTCGGCGATCACGTCCAGGACCGCCCCTATGGTCCACTCGCTCATAATTTCGCGGGGCCTCGAGCGCTCACGCCGCCGACCCGACTTTGACGTCGAGCAGATCCAATGCGTTGTCGCGCATTACTTTTCGGATGTCTGCAGCGCTGAAGCCGGCGAGCTCCTCGGTGAACGACACCGGATTCTCCAATCCTTCGCCGTGCGGCCAGTCCGACCCGAACAAGATCTTCTCGACGCCGATCGCCGAGGCCAACCCGGTCAGGTCGTCTTCGTAATAGGGCGCAATCCAGACATTGTTGCGGAGCTGCTCCACCGGATCCACCGGGAACAGTTTCGGATGATTGTTGGCGGCCTTCTTCAGCCGCTTGATCAACCGGTGCACGAAGTACGACCCGTTTTCGATGCTCACTGCCTTGAGTTGCGGGTGACGGGTGAACACGCCATGGGCGATCATCGAGGCCATTGTGTCGTGGATAGCCCGGTCGTCGGTAAGTATCTGCTCCAACGGCTCCGACCCGCCAAACGCCTCGAAAGTCGACCTTCCACCCCACATTCCGGCTATCTGGAGGTACCCGCTGTCACTCAAGTGGAAGCCCACCGGAACTCCTGCCTCGGCCAACGCGGCCCAGACCGGATCGTGCAGCGGATCGCCCAGCGACCGTGGCTTGAGTGCACCCGGCACCGGCGCGGGCCGCACCAGTATCAGCTTCGCGCCGCGCCCCAACACGAACTCCACCTCTTCGAGAGCCCCGGCCGGGTCAGCCAGCGAGATGATCGGCGCGGCGATGATCCGATGGTCGGAGCGGTCGAAACCCCAATCCTCGTCCAGCCACAGGTTGAACGCGTGAACCGAGGCCATCGTCGCCTCAACATCGTGTTTGAGCGCCTCTTCGACGCCGCACGCGAACGTCGGCAACATGAACACTGTTTCGATGCCCTGGGTATCCATCACCGTGATACGGGCGTCACGGTTCTGGTACTCGGGGTGCTGCGCGAGCCGCTCGACCTTCATCAGCGATGCGGGGTCTACACCTTCTGGAATCTGACCGCGGAACAACAGATCCAGGCAGCCCGGCTCGATGATCGGGTCGAACGTCGGATTAGGTACGAAGCGGTTGACACGGTCCCCGATGATCGCCTGGGTGTGCTTGCCGTCGCTGAACATCTGCACGCCGCGCCTGCGAAACTTCTTGTCCAGATGCCGGGTAAAGGCATCCACCGGCTCGTAGTAGTGATTGTCGACGTCGATGGCCTTATAGCCCAAGGTCCCCATGATCATCCTTTCCGGTGCCGCAAGATTCGTCGCTGGCGATCGCCGAGGCGCTCAGCCCGGGAAAACTCGGGGTGCGCTTCTCGAGGAAGCTGGTGATCCCTTCGATGACGTCGGGAAGCTGCAGGGACCGCTGCAGCAAGATCTCGGACCGCGAGCTGGAGTCGGCCACCTCCCGCATCGCATCGCCGTAGGCCTGGCGCTTGATGACGGCCATCGATGCGGGCGAACAGTTTTGGGCGATGTCCTCGGCGTAGGCCATCGCCCGCGTCATCAGTTGTTCGGGCGGCACGACCTCTTTGACCAGTCCGAGTTGCGCCGCCTCGTCGGCGAGAAATGTCCGCCCGCTCAACAGCAGGTCGAGTGCGACGCCCCAGCCGGTCAGCCGCGGAAGTATCCACGAGACGCCGTATTCCGCGATCAGCCCGCGGCGGGCAAACGACGCCGCGAACTTCGCACCGGCAGCGGCGAACCGGACGTCGCACATCAGCGCCTGGGTGAGACCGATGCCGACACAGGCCCCGTTGATGGCCGCGATGACCGGTTTGCACAGTGTCGTCAGATGATACGGCTGCCGATCCCCGACCAAGCTGGCCAGCTTGCCCTCGTCGGTCTCCTCGATCGACTGCGCGACGTTGCCCATCGAACCCAGCTGAGCGCCGGCGCAGAATGCTTTACCGCGACCAGTCAGCACGATCACCCGTACGGCCGGGTCCTGCTCGGCACGGTCCAATCCCGCGTAGAAGGCGGTGGCGATGTCGCCGCCCCAGGTGTTGAGTCGGTCGGGCCGGTTGAGCGTCATGACCGCGACACCGGTCGCAGTGACCTCGTAGATCACTCCCTCGTCCTGACCAGGGTCGGCGACGAGGTTGTCGGCGGTGCTCATCGACCGTCCTCCCCTGAGCTCAGGCGGCAATTCCCGTGCAGCTTGTACGCATACTGTATACCTATCGGTACAGCATTCTGCAACTGTCACGACGGGCCTCTCGACGCCGCGCGAACAGCCGAAATTCCGATGCGCGCCACCCGCTAGGTGAAGTCCGAGCCACCATCGACATTGACGTTCGCTCCCGTCATGTACGAATTGCGCCGCGACGCCAAAAACGCCACCACCGAACCCATTTCGTGCGGTAGTCCCGCCCTGGGCAGATGAGCGGGATGTCCGAAGTGTTCGGCGATGGCGTCCATCAGCCGGTACGGATCGTTTCCGTCGACGCCCACCGACGTCGCCCAGCCGACCAGCGACTCGGAGGCGATGCTGCCCGGTGATACGACGTTGACCAGAATCTCGTCTTTGGCCAGTAGCAGCGACAAATTCTTGGAGACGCTCGTCAACGCCGCCTTGGCCGCGGTGTACGCCGGCAGAATGACACTTTGGCGTTGCGTCGAGTGCGCCGAGAAGTTGACGATCCGCGCCCACTCCGCCTTCCGGAGCAGCGGGAGGGCCGAACGCACGCAGCGCACCATGCCCATCACACCTTCGTCGAAGGCTTGGCTCCACTGCTCGTCGCTCAGATCCTCGAAGCCGCCCACCGCGCTCGGGCCGACCGCGTTGACAAGCACATTGAGTTCGCCGTTCCACCGCTCACCGAGATCGGCGAACACTGCGTTGACGCGACCGGCATCCCGGATGTCGGCCACTATTCCAACGGCATCGGGACTTCCCCGATCGGTCAGGTCTGCGGTCGCAGCGTCGAGGTCGTCTCGAGAACGGGAGATGATCGCGACGCGAGCGCCGTCGCCTGCGAGGCAACGCGCGGACGCAAGCCCCATCCCCCGGCCGCCGCCGACAACAACGGCCGTCGCGTTTGCCAGCCCTAGATCCATGGCAAATACCCGGTTACCCTTCGCTTGCCGCCAGGCGTATCAAAAAGCCTACGATAGGTATTACAGTAGCAGGCGGGGATGGCGACACGGCTGCGTTACCGCAGATCAACCGGCGACTGCCGGTAGATTCGAGTCCACCAGACCGCGAAGCCGGAACGGCCGGCGAAGTGTTGAACGGGATGGAGGTGCCCGCAGTGGCTAAGCAAGCAACCGCAGAAAAGCGTCAGCGGCGCGAGCGTGGGTCCATCAATCCCGACGACATCATCAGCGGTGCATTCGAACTCGCAGAGCAGGTCTCAATCGACAACCTGAGCATGCCGCTTCTCGGCAAGCATCTCGGCGTCGGTGTCACGAGCATCTACTGGTACTTCCGCAAGAAGGACGATCTGCTCAACGCGATGACCGACCGCGCATTGAGCAAATACGTCTTCGCCACCCCGTACGTCGAGGCCACCGACTGGCGGGAGACGCTGCGCAACCACGCCCGCTCGATGCGTAAAACCTTCATGGGCAACCCAATACTGTGTGATCTGATTTTGATCAGGTCAGCGCTGAGTCCCAGAGCGGCACGGCTCGGTGTCCAGGAGATCGAGACGGCGATCGGCGGTCTGGTCGAGGCGGGGCTGTCACCGGAAGAGGCTTTCGACACCTACTCGGCGGTGTCGGTTCACGTCCGGGGATCGGTGGTGCTGCACCGGCTCCAGGAGAAGAACCAGGCCACGGAAAACGGCGCTCGCACAATCGAAGACGCGATGGTCATCGATCCCGAGGTCACCCCGCTGCTCGCTCAGATGACCGCCAAGGGCCATCACATCGGCGCCCCGGACGACAACAACTTCGAATACGGCTTGGACTGCATTCTTGACCACGCCAGCCGGCTGATCGATCAGAGCCCGAAGTCGGCTGGCCGCCAACGTAAGTCGACGCCGTCACGGCAAGGAAAATCTCCCTCAACCGGGCGGGCTAAGGGTTCGCGGCAGTAAAACGATTACGGTGCGGAGGTTTTGGGCGGCTCTGGCACGTTGAAGTGCTCGTCACGAAGCCGGAACGCCTCCTTGGTACCGTGCTGCGCACGCGTTTTGACGAAGTTGAACTCGCCGGGTGCGAACTGCAGGTTTGTGCCGAATGCGTGGAAGAGGTAGCTCGCAACTTCTTCTCCCTGATACGCCTGGCTCTGCTCGACCAGCCGAAAAGCCTCTTTCGCAATGACAACGCCGTCGGCCGGCATCTTCGCGGCCTTCTCCGCCCAATACCGTGCCCGCGCCGTCACTTGGCCGGGATCGCAAGTCTCTGTGAAGATTCCGAGATTCTCCACCGCCTCGGCGTCGATGATATCGCCGGTCAACAGCAGACGGCGGGCCAGTACCGGGCCCAACCGATGGAAGAACATGTGCAGGCTGCCCAGTGCCGGACCCAGGAAGCGGGTCGCCGGCATACCGATCTTGGTGTCGCGGGCGATCACGGAAATATCTGTCATCAAAGCGATTTCGAATCCGCCCCCGAGCGCGTAGCCACTGATCTCTCCAACCGTGACCTTCGGGAAGCCCATCAGGTTGTGGTAGAAGCTGAAGGACTTGCGGTCCACCGTGAGCCGGCGTCGCTGGCTGGGACGGCGCTTAGCCGATCGAGTTTCGCTGTCCCCCGACTCTTCTGAGCTTCGCTCTCCGTACCAGCCGTAGGCGTTGTTCATGTCCGCGCCCGTGCTGAACACACCATCTGCTCCGCGCAGCAGCACAACAGTCAGGTCGTCGTCGTCCGCGACGCGGTCCAGGCATCGGGCAACGGCCTCGCGCATGCTTGCGTCGTAGGAGTTGCGCTGTTTGGGGTTGTTCAACGTTATTGTGGCAATCCGCTTTTCCGGATCGATTTCGAAGAGAACGCGGTCGTCGCTGCTATCTGAGGCGGTCATCAACGCGACCCCTTTCTGCTGGGTGGCCGGCCGTTGTATGTGGAGCGTGAATCCAGGCGTGCCTCGAGATCCGACATCAGCTTGGCCTCGATCGTGTGACCGGTACCGAAGGCCAGCGTGTTTCGGCGCGCTGCGGCCAGGTGGTCTTGTGCCAGCCTTACTGCCCGGGCGGCATTGCCGTCGGTGATGGCGTCCAGCAGGCGTTGGTGATCACGCAGTGCGGCACGCCTGGTCTTGTCCACCATGGGTGCCGGTTCGCCGTGGCCGTTCCAGACGGCAGACTCGTGGGCCGACCAAATCAATTCCAACGATCCGATCAGCAGGATCATCGGCTCGTTGCCGCACCGGGAGACCAGCGTCTCGTGAAACCGCCGGGCGTTCGGCACGTACTGCGACACGTCGTCGAATTGTGCTGTCTGGATCTCAATTTCGTTCTGAAGGTAGGGCACCACCTCGGTCATCCGGTCCTCGCGTGCGGCACACATTCCCGCACAGATCGGCTCGAGATGCACCAGCGCCTCGCTGACGTCCACCGGCGTGGCGGCCCTCGTTTGTAAAACCATGCTGAGCATGTGCGCTGTCACGTTCGGCCGTCGGGTGGTGGACGACCGCTCCGCCGACATTGCCGCGGCGCACCGAAATCAGCCCATCGGTCTCCAAGATGTGGATGGCCTCGCGGAGCGCGGGCGGGCTCACGCCGAATTCGGCGAACAAGCTCTCCTGCGACGGGAGAACGTCACCTTCCTTCAAGCGACCGGACAAGATGTCGTCCCGTAACTGCGAGGCGACGAGTTCGGCGACGCGGGGTTGGCGAAAACGTTGGACGGCCATGTCAGGTCTGCTCGGCTCGTCGCTTGCCGAATCGGTGCCCGGTCAGCTTGTCCGGAGGCAGCGCCAGCGTCGTGACTTCGCCGACGCACAGCACCTCCTCGTCGAGCAGGACACGGGCCGTTGACGTGATGCCCCGTTCCTGCTGTGACCGCGCAATGTCGAAGCGCAATGCGGTCAGGACCGGCGTCGGGCGCCGGAAGGTGACCTGCAGTGACCGGGTCTTGCCGGAGAGTCCGGCGACGCAGTTCTGATGTTGTATGACACAGTCGAAGAACACCGCGAGAAACCCGCCGTGGACCAATCCCGGCGGGCCCTCGTAGACCACCGGGAAACTAACGCGCCCCGAGGCTGTTTCGCCGTCGAGGTGATCGAAGCGGTATTCCGGAAAGCACGGGTTGAACGCGCCGATGTCTGTCGCGTGATCGAGGTAGACCCGCCGGGTGCCATCGTCGTCCCCGATCCGCGGTGTGCTGTCCGATGGAGCCGCCGCGTTCAGCTCCGCCTCCCAATCGCCGATCTGGGCGTGGATCGCGTCGACGGTGGGGTGCGCGTGTTCAAGCGACAGCAGCAATGAGCTGAGCCGGCGTATTGCGCCGGCCGCTGCGACGGTCTGGGCGAGCGGCGCCTCACCGAATCTGACCGCACCGGAGTTGCGGCGCGCAGAAGCACCCGCTGCCTGGTGTTCGCCCATGTGACCTCTTCCCGACGCCCCTGTTCCGTAGCGCGGCTTTCCTTGCTAAGTTATACAGCGAAGCAATTGTATTGCCTACTGTAGAGGTATCCGTAGCGACACGGAAGGGCGGACTCGACGGTGAGTCAGGACGCGGATTCAGCGGCGACTGACGGCTCGTTGTCCGCAAGCCGCGACGGCGCCATCCTGCGGCTCACACTCGATCGGCCGTCGCGGCGTAACTCGTTGAACCGTAAGATGATCGAAGAGTTTGTCGCGACGCTGACCGTGGCCGCCACCGATGACTCACTGCGGGCGATCCACCTCCGCGGTGCGGGCGATGACTTCTGCTCCGGTGCCGACTGGGTTGCCACCAACAGCGGCAGCGACCAGCGGCCCCGCACCGGCGACATCCTTCGGCGCACCCCCCACACCGCGCACCGCGTGATCGAACTGATCCACGACATCCAGTTGCCGGTCGTCTGCACGGTCCGTGGATTCGCCGTCGGGCTCGGCTGCAATCTGGCACTGGCCGCCGACTTCACCGTGGCGGCCGACGACGCGGTGTTCTGGGAGCCTTTCGCGACGCGAGGATTCAGTCCTGATTCGGGCGCAACGTGGCTACTCCCCCGGCTGATCGGGCTGACCCGTGCCAAGCAGATGCTGATGCTCGGCGACAAAGTCAGCGCGACCGATGCCGCGGATTGGGGGTTGATTCACCAAGCTGTGGCCCCGGCTGATGTGGACCCCGTCAGCGAAGATCTGCTGGCCCGGTTGGCCGCCGGGCCCACGGTGGCGCTGGGACTGGCGAAGCAGGCCATCAACTACGGCCAGCACGCGACGCTGAGCCAGTCGATGACACAGGAATTGTTCGGCCTCGAACTCTCCTGCAGAACCGGCGATTTCAAAGAAGGCCTCGCGGCATTCCGCGAACGACGCCCACCGAAGTTCAACGGACGATGACCACCGGCATCGATATCCACCCCCCACTAGGCAACAAGGAACGTTGATGTCAGCTAGCTCGGCGCCGTCATACGACACCATCAAGTACGAGGTGGACGGGCATAAAGCAACGATCACCCTGAACCGGCCGGACGCTCTCAATGCGCTCAGCCCACACATGATCACCGAGCTTCGTCACGCCTACGACGAAGCCGAAAACGACGACAACGTATGGATTCTCATCGTCACCGGCACTGGGCGGGCATTCTGTACCGGCGCGGACGTCAAGGCGATTCCCGGCGACGGCAAGGTGATCAATGAGCGACCCTATTTATCCAGCTATGACCAGTGGGAGGCGCCACAAGAAGGGACCCCACCGTTTCGCACGATGGCCAAACCGGTGCTCGCTGCGATCAACGGATTGTGTTGCGGCGCCGGGCTCGACTGGGTCACCACCGGCGACATCGTGATCGCCTCCGACAAGGCGACGTTCTTCGACCCGCACGTCAGCATCGGTCTGGTTGCCGCACGCGAGTTGGTCCGGGTGGCCCGCGTGCTCCCCCGCTCAACCGCGTTGCGGATGGCTCTGGTCGGCAAGCACGAACGGATGAGTGCGCAGCGGGCATACGAGCTCGGGATGATCAGCGAGATCGTCGAACACGATCGGCTGCTGGAGCGTGCGCATGAAATCGCCGACATGGTCAACTTGAATGCACCGCTTGCCGTTCGGGGCACTCGACTGGCCATCCTCAAGGGCCTGGACTTACCGCTGCACGAAGCCGAAATGCTGGCCGAGTCGTTCCGCGAACGCAATCTGCACACCGAGGATTCGCTGGAGGGGCCCCGGGCGTTCGTCGAGAAGCGGCCACCGGAGTGGCAGTGCCGATGAGCTTCGAGACCATCGAACTCGACGTGGATGGTGGCGACCGGGTCGCCACGATCACGCTCAACCGACCCGACCAGCTCAACGCGTTCAACAGAACCATGTGCGAGGAAATGGCGCAAGCATGGCGGATCGTCAAAGCAGACGACTCCGTCAACGCCGTGGTGTTGCGGGCCGCCGGCAATCGAGCGTTCAGTGCGGGCCTCGACATCAAGACGCCCTACGGCCAACCTGAAAACATCTGGAACCACGAAGATCCCGGCGAGGCGCTGAGCCCCAAGTGGCAGAAGATGTGGAAGCCGGTGGTGTGCGCCGTGCAGGGTATCTGCACGGCCGGGGCGTTCTACTTCGTCAACGAGTCCGATGTGGTCATCTGCTCGACCGACGCGACATTCTTCGACTCGCACGTGTCGGCCGGGTTGGTGTGCGCGCTGGAGCCGGTCGGGCTGATGCGACGCATCGGACTGGGTGAGACGTTGCGAATCGCCCTGATGGGCAACGACGAACGGGTCAGCGCCGACACGGCTCTGCGCATCGGACTGGTATCGGAAGTGGTCTCCCCGGAAGACCTTTGGATACGCGCACACGAGATCGCCGCGACAATTGCGGCCAACCCGCCGTCGGCGACCCAGGGCACCGTCAAGGCAATCTGGGAATCGTTGGACAAGCCGTACCGGGCGGCACTGGACCAGGGCCTGATCTACACCCGGCTGGGGAATCCCATCGGCACCGCCGAGCTCGCGACGCGTGGCAACCATCGCACATCGGACCCGAAAATTCGATGACGTCGCACCGGCTGAGTCGGCGCATCGACGACGTGCTGCGTCTACAACCCGACGCACCCGCCCTGGAGTATGACCACCAATGGCTGTCCTGGGGACAGCTTCGCGACCTTGCCGAACAGATCAGTTCGCTCACCGGCACCGACCGACCACAGGTCGGAATTCTGTTACGCAATCGCCCCGCGCACGTTGCCGCACTGCTCGGCGTGCTGCGCTGCGGGGCAACGGTGGTGGTCATCAACCCGGGCCGCGGCGATGAACGCCTCGAAGCGGACGTCGATCAGCTTGCGCTCCCGTTGATCATCGGCGAACCAGACGATCTGGCCATGGCCGGCCGGCCGCCGGCTACGACGATGGTGTCGATCTCGGCCATCGGCACCAAGCCGAAAGTGGTTGCAGCCAGCCAGATCCACACCTACGAGGTGCGACCCGAGGTCGCGGTGCGGATGTTGACCAGCGGGACAACCGGACCGCCCAAACGGATAGACCTCACCTACGACATGCTGGCGCACAGCGTGATGGGCCCGGAAGCCGAGCAGTCAACAGCCCCAGCAGAGTTGCGTCGAGGTGTGGCGATCGTGAACTCACCGCTGGTGCATATCGGTGGGATCTTCCGAATCCTGCAATGCGTCGCCGAGGCGCGGCCCTTTGTGTTGCTGGAACGATTCGAGCTCAATCGGTGGGCCGAAGCGGTACGCGCGCATCGACCCCGCGCGGTGTCGCTGGTGCCGACCGCGCTGAGGATGGTGCTGCATTCCGACGTGCCTCGTGAGGATTTGGCGAGTATCCGCGCAGTGACGTCCGGCACCGCCCCGCTGTCGCCGGAGGATGCCGACGCGTTCACCGAGAAGTACGGAATCCCGGTGCTGACTTCCTATGCCGCAACCGAATTCGGCGGCGGCGTGGCAAGCTGGACGTTGACCGACCACCAGAAGTACTGGCAGGCCAAACGCGGCAGCGTGGGGCGCGCCAACCCCGGGGCTCAATTGCGGGTAGTCAGCGACGACGGCAAACCGCTAGGGCCCGATCAGATCGGCCTGCTGGAGGTGAAACCCGCGCAGCTCGGGCCTTCCGCGGACTGGATGCGCACCACCGACATGGCACGCATCGACGCCGATGGGTTTCTGTGGATCACCGGCCGCGCCGACCAGGCGATCATTCGCGGCGGCTTCAAAATCATGCCCGACGACGTGCGCAGCGCCTTGGAAAGCCACCCCGCCGTGGCGGGCGCCGCGGTCGTAGGGCACACCGATGAACGCCTCGGGGAAACGCCCGTGGCCATGGTGGAACTTCGAGGGCCGGGATCGGCGAGCGCGGCCGAGCTCATCGACTTCCTGCGATCCCGGCTGGCCCGATACGAAATTCCCACCGACATCGCGATCGTCACCGATCTCCCGAGGACGCCGTCCGGCAAGCCCGACTTGGGTGCGATCCGGCGCCATTTTCGCGACGCACTGTCCGCGACGCAGGGCGATCATGCCGAGTGAATCGACAACCGTCGCAGACGTATTGCGCGCACAAGCCCGCACCAGGGGCGATCACCCGCTGCTGATCTGCGATTCCGAACGCATCAGCTATGCCGATGCCGACCGGCTTTCCGCGCGACTGGCTCGTGGGCTCATCGGTCTGGGTGCCGGCAAAGGCAGCCATGTCGGACTGCTCTACCCGAACGGCGTCGCGTTCGTCGTGGCCATGCTGGCCGCGGCGCGAGTCGGCGCCGTCGTCGTGCCATTCTCCACGTTCGCCACCGCGCGCGAACTACGCGAGCAACTTGTCGACAGCGACACCGAAATCCTGCTCGCTGCGGCGTCTTTCCGCTCCCACGACTACGTGCAGCAGCTGACCGAGGTATTACCGGGCTCCCATCTCGACGCCGGCGGCAGGATCTTCGACGTCGCGGCACCGCAATTGCGGCACGTGATCTTTGACGTCGATCGCCTTCATCGGCTGGCCGAGACGGTCGATGAGCGGCTTCTGACGGCAATGCAAGACGATGTCGACGGCTCGGACCCGCTCACGATCGTCTACACCTCGGGCACGACCACCGCCCCCAAGGGCGTGGTGCACACCCACGCCGCGCTGCTCAACCATCAGAGAAACCTCAACGCGATCCGGGGCTTGACGGCCGCCGACAGGTTGTTCTGCAACTCGCCGTTCTTCTGGATCGGAGGACTCGGGTTTGCCTTGCTTGCCACGTTGCTTGCCGGGTCGACGCTGGTGTGCTCCAACGCCGAAGATGCCGGCCAGACGCTCGATCTGCTCGAGGCCGAAAGGCCAACCATCACCAACGGATTCGCCGCCCCGGTCAGACACCTGGTTCAGCATCCGAGTTTCGGCAGACGCGACCTTTCGTCGATGCGACGCGGGAACCTGTACCCGATCATGGCTCCTGAGGTACGGCCGGCGGATCCGGAGTTGCGGCACAACATGCTCGGGCTGACCGAGGCGGGCAGCGTGGTGCTGATCGACGCTGACGAGACCGACCAGCCCGAGCATCGACGCGGGTCGTTCGGCAAGCCGGCGCCAGGCTTGGAAACCAAGATAGTCGACCCTGACACCGGAATGCCGGTCGAGGATGGGGCGCTCGGCGAGCTCTACATCCGGGGGCCGTGTCTGATGCAGCGGTACTACAATCGCAGCCGGGAAGAATGTTTCGACGCTGACGGCTGGTTCCACACCGGCGACCTGGTTGCCACCGACAACGACGGGTTCGTCTATTACATCGGCCGCCGCGGCTCGATGATCAAAACGGCCGGCGCCAACGTCTCGCCGGCCGAAGTCGAGCAGGCGATCGCCAAGGTCACCGGCGGCGCCCTGGCCCATGTCTTCGGAATCCCGGATCCTGACCGCGGTCAGGTGGTCGCCGCGGTCGTCACCCTGGACAACGGCGCGGCATTCGACGAAACCGGCCTTCGTCGCCAACTCGCCGCAGAACTGTCGGCGTACAAGATTCCCCGCCGATTCGCGGCGATCCCCGCCGCTGATATCCCTCTGTTGGCCAGCGGGAAAGCCGATGTGCAGCAATTGAAAAGGCTGTTCGATGGCTGACACCGTCGATGAGCTAGTCCGGTTTCACTCGCTGCATAACGAGACCAAGGCGATGGTGATCGACCCTGGGCGTCGGCTCAGCTCCCGCGAACTCGACATCACCACACACGACTTGGCCGTGGCGTTCATCGGTGCCGGTGTCGTCAAGGGCACCCGGGTCGGGCTCATCATGCCCAACGGTGTCCGTTGGGTGCAGATTGCGATTGCCCTCACGCGCATCGGCGCGGTACTGGTTCCATTGAGCACGTTGTTGTCCGCGCGGGAATTGGTCGCACAACTGCGGACCGCATCCGTGCAGGTCCTGATCAGCGTCGAGGAATTCCGCGGTCACCGCTACCTCGACGACCTTCAGTCGGCTCTTGGCGTGCCTGATCTGTCCGAAACGCTGCAATGCCCCGAAGTACCCGCGCTGCGCCAGGTTTGGGCGGCCGATCGGTTGCCGGACGAATCCGGTGCTGAATCGCACCACTGGGTCGTCGACGCGCTGGCGGCGACGGTGACACCGAGTGACCCGATGGTCATCACGTTCACCTCCGGCAGCAGCGGTGCGCCCAAGGGCGTGGTTCACTCGCACGGCAGCGCGCTGGGCGCCGTTCGATCCGGATTGGCAAGCCGTTGCATCGATTCCGAGACCAGGCTGTATCTACCGATGCCGTTCTTCTGGGTGGGCGGCTTCGGCAGCGGCGTGCTTTCCGCTCTGGTGGCCGGGGCAACGCTGATCACCGAGGAGATCCCACAACCCGAGACGACGCTGCGTCTGCTGGAGCGCGAGCGGGTGACGCTGTTTCGCGGCTGGCCCGATCAGGCCGAGACGCTGGCTCGCCACCCGTATCGCGCACAGGCAGATTTATCCGCTTTGCGCCCCGGCAGCTTGGAAGCTCTCCTGCCGGCCGAGCAACGCGCCCAACCCGGTGCTCGGGCAACGTTGTTCGGTATGACCGAGGCGTTCGGCCCCTACTGCGGATACCGCGCCGACACCGACATGCCGCGCTCAGCCTGGGGCAGCTGCGGCAAGCCGTTTCCCGGAATGGAGGTCCGGGTCACCGATCCCGACAGTGGCGAGCCGGTGCGGGCGGGAACCATTGGCATGATCGAGCTTCGGGGACCGCATACCTTCCGCGGAATATGCCGGCGCAGCCGAGAGGACCTGTTCACCGCCGACGGGTTTTACCCCACCGGTGATCTCGGCCGGCTCGATGACGACGGCTTCCTCTTTTTCCATGGTCGGTCCGATGACATGTTCAAGGTCAGCGGCGCGACCGTCTATCCGACCGAAGTCGAACAGGCGTTGCGCGACATCGACGGCGTCGAGAACGCATTCGTCACCAATCTGGCTGGTACACAGGGAGATCAAGTCGGCGCGGCGGTGGTGTGTGACACCGCCGCGACGACCGCCAAAGCGCTGCGCGCATCGGCTCGCACTGTGCTCAGCTCGTTCAAAGTGCCGACAGTCTGGTTGCTCGTCGACTCCGATGACACGATTCCGCGAGGCCCGACCGGCAAGGTCGATGTCCGTCGGCTGCGGGAAATGCTTGCCGACGCACACAGCGTGCAGCCCGGCTAAGGTGAATCGACGACCCCGTGCTCGGCGAGGTGGTCGATCAGCGGGGCCGCACCGGCGGCAAGATGGTCTGACATGGCTTTGCGGGCCAGCTCGCTGTCATGCTTGGCCAGCGCTGCCACCACCCGGCGGTGGTCTTTGATCGACTGACCGGGCCAGCCCGCGATGGTCGGAAAAACGGATTCCGGCGCATACCGGGTGATCCGCGACATGATCTGCGCGAGCTTTGGCGACTCGGCGGCCACATTGATGGCCCGATGGAACTCATGGTTGAGCCGCACCGTTCGCTCGATATCGTTGCCCGCGTAGGCTTCCTCAAGCTCAGCCTGGATTCGCTTGAGTTCGCGCAGTTGGTCGTCGTCGATGTTGACCGCGGCTCGCGCGGCGAGCTCACCACCGACGTGGGCCTGCACATTCGCGACGTCGGCAAGGTCGCGTTGGGTGACTGGTAGCACCACGAACCCACGTCGCGGCTGCTGGGCCAGCAGCCCTTCGGCGCGCAATTCGAAGAGCGCTTCCCGCACCGGGGTGACGCTGATCCCGAGTTCCGCCGCCAGCTGATCGAGACGGACGTACTCACCTGCCGAATAGGTGCCATCGAAGATCCGCTTACGGACGTAGCGCGCAACGTCTTCGGAGAGCTGCGGCCGCGCGGCGAAATCCGGGACGCTCACGGTCAAATCCGATACTCGGCGAGCAGTCGCTTGCTGATGATGGACTTCTGGATCTCGCTGGTCCCCTCGCCGATGAGCAGGAACGGGGCGTCGCGCATCAGCCGCTCGATCTCATACTCTTTGGAGTAGCCGTATCCACCGTGGATGCGGAAGCTCTGCTGGGTAACCTCCGCGCAGAATTCGCTGGCAAGATACTTCGCCATTCCCGCTGCGACGTCGTTGCGCTCACCGGAATCCTTCAACCGGGCCGCGTTGACCATCATCAGGTGAGCGGCCTCGACTTTGGTTGCCATTTCTGCGATTTGAAAGGCAATGGCCTGGTGCTCGGCGATCGGCTTGCCGAAGGTGTGACGCTGCTGGGCGTAGCGTGCGGCCAGCTCGAACGCGCGGATGGCCACCCCGACCGCACGGGCCGATACGTTGACGCGTCCAACCTCGATGCCGTCCATCATCTGGTAGAAACCCTGTCCCGGCACGCCGCCCAAGACGTCGTCGGCTCTTGCGGCGTGTCCATCGAAGATGAGCTCTGTGGTGTCAATCCCCTTGTAGCCCAGCTTGTCGATCTTGCCCGGAATCAGCAGCCCGGGTAACACCTCACCGAATCCGGTCGGCTTCTCGATCAGGAAGGCGGTCAGATTGCGGTGCGGCGCTTCGGCGCCCTCATCGGTGCGAACCAGTACGGCCACCAAACTGGAGCTGGCGCCGTTGGTCAGCCACATCTTCTGGCCATTGATCGTGTAGTCGCCGTCGCTGCCCCGCGTCGCGCGGGTGCGGATCGCGGCGACGTCAGACCCCAACTCCGGCTCCGACATCGAGAACGATCCGCGTATCTCGCCGGCCGCCATGCGCGGTAAGAAGCGCTGCTTCTGCTCGTCGGTGCCGTGCTGGCGCAACATATAGGCGACGATGAAGTGAGTGTTGAGCACCCCCGAGATGCTCATCCACCCGCGGGCTAATTCTTCGACGCACAGCGCATAGGTCAGTAGCGACTCGCCCAGTCCGCCATATTCCTGCGGGATCATCAATCCGAAGAGACCCATCTCCCGCATCTGGTCGACGATCGCTTGCGGATAGGTGTCGGTGCGCTCCAGCTCGGGCGCGTTAGGGATGACTTCCTTCTCGACGAATTGTCTTACGGTGGAGATGATCTCGTTCTGAACGTCGGTCAGGCCAATGGTCTCGGCAAGTTTCGTCATTAGGCGTCTTTCTCCTCGCTAGCAGGCGATCGTCTTCGCATCGGTCAGACGCGTGATGTCGGCGGCAGTCAGCCCCAGGCTCGTGGTGAGTACGTCGGCGGTGTCTGCACCCAGTCTGGGTGCGGGCTCGCCTGCGAAATGTCCGCCGTCGAACACGGTGGGCATCCCGGGCGCGAGGTAGTCTCCCAGGCCGTCCTGGTGCAGTCGGGAGAACAACGGATTTGCCGTCACCCGTTCGTCGTTGGCAACCTGCGCGAAGCTCTGATAGCGCTCGAACAACACACTCGTGGCCGACAACGCCTGCGTGATCTCCTCGGCCGTGTGATCGGCGAACCAGGTGGCGAACAGTCCGCTGAGCACCTCGCGGTATCGGTAGCGAACACCCTCGTCGGTGAAATCCGCGCGGAGCGCGTCGGCCAGCGCGGAAATGGCTGCAGCCGTGCCGGATACCTCGACGAGGTCCTGAAAATGACGTTTGGTCAGCGTCACGATCATGAAAGCGACGCCGTCGTTACTGGTGAAGTCTTGGCCGTACTGCCCATAGATCGCGTTGCCCAGGCGCTCACGTTCAGTGCCGTTCACCTGAGGCTCGGTCAGCAGTCCGAGATTGCCCGCGGTCGCCAGCGCGACGTCCTCCAACGCGAGGCTGATCTGGGCGCCCGCTCCGGAGCGGTCGCGGCGACGCACCGCGGCCACGACCGCGAGCGCGGCATACAGGCCGCAGCAGACATCCCAGGCCGGCAGCACATGATTGATCGGACCCGCATGGTTCGCCGGGCCGGTCACCAATGGGAATCCGGTTGCCGCATTGACCGTGTAGTCCACACCGGTGGAGCCGTCATGACGGCCGAGGATCTGGAGATGGATCAGGTCGGGGCGTTTCGCGGCGAGCGTGTCGTACGACAACCAGGACAGCCCCGCGGCGTTGGTCACCACTACGCCGTCGCATTCGACGATCAGCCGCTGGACCAGGTCTTGCCCTTCAGTTGATCGCAAATCGACCGTGGCGGAACGCTTTCCTTTGTTCAGCCCGGTCCAGTAGATGGACGTGCCGTTCGCGGTAAGTGGCCACCGGTGAGTGTCGGACGCTCCGCCGATGGGATCGACCCGAATCACCTTGGCCCCCAATTGGCTCAACGTCATTCCGCACAACGGCGCGGCGACGAAGCTGGAGACCTCGATGACGGTGAGATCGGCCAAAGGGTGTCGTCACTGCGGCCCGACTCGCTCGAAAACCGCGGCGAGGCCTTGCCCGCCGCCGATGCACATGGTTTCCAGCCCGTAGCGCGCGCCGCGCCGATTCAGTTCGCGGGCGAGCGTGGCCAGCATGCGGCCGCCGGTCGCGCCGACTGGATGGCCCAGTGAGATACCCGAGCCGTGCACGTTGGTCCGCTCCCGGTCGGCGGCGCCGAAACCCCACTCCCGCATCACAGCAAGTGCTTGTGCGGCGAACGCCTCGTTGAGTTCGATCAGGTCGATGTCGCTCAATTGCAGGCCCGCCTTGGCCAGGGCGAGCTCGGTGGCAGGTACCGGGCCGATTCCCATCACGTTGGGTGGCACGGCCGCGACGCCCCAGGACACCAGCCGGACCAACGGGGTGAGGCCGAGTTCGGCAGCCCGCTCCGGGGTGGTCACCAGACACATAGCGGCCGCGTCGTTTTGACCGCTGGCATTTCCCGCGGTCACCGTCGCTTCTGGATCATCCTTGAGCAGAACGGGTTTGAGCTTGCTCAGCGACTCCACCGTCGTATCGGCCCGCGGATGCTCGTCGGTGTCGATCAACTTCCTCGCCGCGTCGGCCACCCACGGTGACCGGAATGATCTCCTCGGCCAGGACGCCGTCCTTCTGCGCGGCCACCGCCCGTTGGTGCGACGCAACCGCTAGTTCGTCCTGCTCCTGACGTGAGATGTCGTACTGGCGCCGCAAGTTTTCCGCGGTCTCCAGCATCCCGCCGGGCACCGGATAGTGGCGACCACCGGCGGTGGAGCGCCCGCGCGCCAATCCGTCGTGCACCTTTACGCCGCCACGGCCACCGCCCCAGCGCATGTCGGTGGAGTAGAAAGCGACGTTGCTCATGCTTTCCGCGCCGCCGGCGACGACGAGATCGTGGTCACCCGAGGTGATCTGGAGACTTGCCTGGATCACCGCTTGCAGGCCCGATCCACAACGACGGTCTACCTGCATGCCGGGTACCGTCACCGGCAGACCGGAATCAAGTGCGATCACGCGCCCGATCGCCGGCGCCTCGCTGTTGGGATAGCAGTGCCCCACGATGACATCCTGTACCGCTTCGGGTGGAACGCCGGTCCGTTCGAGCAGCCCGCTAAGAGCGGCCACTCCGAGCTCGACAGCGCTCTGCGACTTGAACATTCCCCCGTAGCGGCCGATCGGCGTCCGAACCGGTTCGCAGATCACGGCTTCGCGAGCGCTCACAGATGCCTCCCGCCGGTCACCTCGAGGACGGTGCCGGTCATGTACGACGACAGATCGGAGGCCAGGAACAACGCGACGTTGGCTACTTCGTCGGGCTCGCCGGCTCGTCCCATCGGTACCTCCGCGACTTTCGCATCCCAAATCCGTTGTGGCATAGCCTCTGTCATCGCCGACCGGATCAGGCCAGGCTGGATTGCGTTGACCCGCACACCGAGGTGAGCGAGTTCCTTCGATGCCGCCTTGGTCATACCGACGATGCCGGCCTTGGCCGCCGAATAGTTGGTCTGGCCGACCATGCCGACCTTCCCGGATATCGACGACATGTTCACGATCGTCCCGCGCTTGTTCTCCCGCATGATCGCCGCGGCTTTACGCAAGCCGTTCCACGTTCCCTTCAGATGCACGGCGATCACCTGATCGAACTGTTCCTCGGTCATCTTGCGCATCGTCGCGTCGCGAGTGATTCCGGCGTTGTTGATCATGATGTCCAGCGTGCCGAACCGGTCGACGGCCGCGCCGATCAGTGCATCGACGTCGTCGCCGGATGTCACATCGCAGCGCACGGCGATGGCGACCTCGTCGCCGCCCAGCTGCGCGGCCGCGGACTGCGTCGCCTCGAGGTTCACGTCACCGAGCACTACCCGGGCACCCTCATCGACGAACCGCTGCGCGATGGCCAAACCCAGCCCCTGGGCGCCACCGGTGATAACTGCGGTCTGACCGGTCAACAACGACACAGGATTACCGTCCTTCTCTTCAGGCCCCGAATGTGGGACATCATCGCACATCATATTTCATATATGATCGCTGCCTGCAAACCGCCGGCGGGGGCCCGCAGTAGCGCGTCAGCCCGCGATCGGACCGCTCGAAGGGAGCGCTGATTCATGCCTAACTCGGTCGTCGACGACGACGACTTCCAGCAGATCCTGGCCCAGACCCGGCAGTTCGTCCGCACCGCCGTCGTCCCGCGCGAGCAGGAGATTCTGGCGACCGACCGGGTGCCAGACGATCTTCGGAACCAGGCCAAGGACATGGGGTTGTTCGGCTACGCCATCCCGCAGGAATGGGGCGGACTCGGGCTCGACATCACCCAAGACGTCGAGCTGGCGATGGAGCTCGGCTACACCTCGCTGGCGCTGCGGTCGATGTTCGGCACCAACAACGGCATCGCCGGTCAGGTCCTGGTCGGGTTCGGCACCGACGAGCAGAAGGCCACCTGGCTGGAGTCGCTGGCGTCGGGAAAGGTCGCCTCGTTCGCGCTGACCGAACCGGGGGCCGGGTCGAACCCGGCGGGCCTGCGCACCAAGGCTATTCGCGATGGCGCAGAAGGCGATTGGGTGATCACCGGCGAGAAGCGATTCATCACCAACGCGCCGGTTGCCGACCTGTTCGTGGTCTTCGCGCGAACCCGTCCCGCCGATGACGCCGGACCGGGCATTGCCGTGTTCCTGGTTCCTGCCGACTCCCCCGGAGTCGAGGTCGGAACCAAGGACGCCAAGATGGGACAGGAAGGTGCCTGGACCGCCGACGTGCGCTTCACCGACGTCCGCGTCTCGGCCGGGGCACTGGTCGGCGGCAGCGAGGACATCGGGTACCGCGCGGCGATGACCTCGTTGGCGCGCGGGCGGATTCACATCGCCGCGCTGGCCGTGGGAGCCGCGCAGCGCGCGCTGGACGAATCCGTCAACTACGCGGCGACGGCCACCCAGGGCGGCACACCGATCGGGAACTTCCAACTGGTGCAGGCGATGCTCGCCGACCAGCAGACCGGGGTGATGGCCGGTCGCGCGCTCGTCCGTGACGCCGCCCGGCTATGGCTCACCGACCAGGACCGGCGCGTCGCGCCGTCGGCGGCCAAGGTGTTCTGTACCGAAATGGCCGGCAATGTCGCAGATCTCGCCGTGCAGATCCACGGTGGTAGCGGATACATGCGCGAGGTGCCGGTCGAACGGATCTACCGCGACGTGCGCCTGCTGCGACTGTACGAGGGAACCAGCGAGATTCAGCGGTTGATCATCGGTTCGAACCTGGTCAAGGCGGCACAGCGCAAGCAGTGACGTAATATCGTCCCGGTTACAGTGACCTTTACGATACGGAGCACACATGGCTGGCCGGTTGACGGACAAGGTCGCATTCATCACCGGCGCGGCGCGAGGTCAGGGTCGCGCGCACGCCGTCCGGATGGCCCGTGAAGGCGCCGACATCATCGCGGTCGACATCGCCGGCAAGCTTCCATCCTGTGTCCGTTACGACTCGGCAACACCGGAAGATCTTGCCGAAACCGTTCGGCTCGTCGAAGCCACCGGCCGTCGAATCATGGCCTCCGCGACGGATGTTCGTGACTTCGATGCCTTGTGTGACGCGGTAAGCAGCGCGGTCGCAACCCTGGGCCGGCTCGACGTCATCGTCGCCAACGCCGGCATCACGGCTCCCGAGGCGTGGAACGAGATCACTCCCGAATCGTTTCGCGACGTGATGGAGGTCAATGTGACCGGAACGTGGAACACCGTCATGGCCGGCGCACAGAAGATCATCGACGGCGGTCGCGGCGGGTCGATCATTTTGATCAGCTCCGCAGCCGGCATGAAGTTGCAGCCGTTCATGGTGCACTACACCGCCAGCAAGCACGCGGTGACCGGGATGGCACGCGCGTTCGCCGCCGAGTTGGGTATGCATTCGATCCGGGTCAACAGTGTGCACCCCGGTCCGGTCAACACTGCAATGGGCGGCGGCGACATGGTCGGCGCCTTGGCGAACTACACGGAGACCAGTCCGCACTTGGCGAACACCCTCACACCGTTTCTACCGAATTGGGTTGCCGAGCCCGAGGATATCGCCGATGCGGTGTGCTGGCTGGCCAGCGACGAATCGCGGAACATCACCGCGGCAGCGATCCCGATCGATCAGGGTTCGACGCAGTACTGATTCGACATCAGGCGACGCTGCACTCGCCGACAGATCCGACGTGCCCAGCTCGCGGATTGCCTGGCAGCCCCGGGCCAGCATGGTCAGCACCATGTCATCACCGCGGTCGGTCGCAGTGGCGAACGCGAAGCCCAACGCCGAGATCAGCAGAGCCTGGATCATGCCGAGTCGGTAATCACGCCAACAGGTTTCGCGGTCGTAGCCGGTGACGCCGTAGTCGGCAAGGGCTCGGTGATATTCGTCGACGAGGTCGTGTTCGATCGATGCACGCAGCTCTGGCTTGAGGCTGGTCGCGGTGAAGTAGGCGAGATCGCGCGCGGGCAGGCCGACTCCGAGCGTCTGCCAATCCACCACCGTCACGGCGGCGGCGTCGGGAGAGAACAACAAATTGTCGAGCCGGTAGTCACCGTGCAACAGCGCGAACCGGTCCCGCTCAGCGAGCAACCAGGGCGTCACCAAACCCATTGCAGTGGTGAAGGTTTCCCGATCCGCCGTGCTCATTCGGTCGCCGAGCTTGTCCAGCGTGATCTCGGCACTCATTCGCGCCACCTCGCCCAGACCGCCGGCCGACGCTTCGTCTGGTCGGGCGAAGGCGATCCCGGGGAAGTCCAGCCAGATCGGATCACACCAGCTGGGCCCGTGCAGTCCGGCTAAAGCCGTTACGACCAGTCGCGCTTCGCGCTCACCGCAGCCTGCGATCTGATCGCCCTGCACAGCCGGAGCCTGATCGGCGAGCAGCAGCGCGTAGTCCATCGCGTCCTCGCTGATCTCGCAATAGAAACACTGCGGAACGGGAACCCGCACCCGATCGGCAACCCCGGTGTAGAACGCGCACTCGCTGCGATAGCCGATAGTCACCCGGTCACGCACGGTGTCGTCCTGCGCGGGCAGTTTGATCACGAAGGTGTCGGGCAGGCTGCCCGCGCCATCGGCGTAGGTCGCCGCGACCCGATACGTCGCTCCGGTCTGACCGGTACCGATGGCGGTCACGTCGACGCCGGACAGCCGCACAGTCGTGCCGCGATTGCTCAGGACGGTGGAGAGCCACTCGGCAGTGACGTCATCCGGGTATCGGGGAATCGGCATCGAGATACTGTAAGCCATTCGGCAAGGGCTGCGGCCTTCTTATCCGGATTGAACTCTCGGCACGACTGCCTCAGCTGTCCCGATCAACGCAGGGTATGCGCGGGCATGGCCGACGTTGTCAATAACCGTATTTGGTTTGATCCCGCCAGTCGGCGTCCATCGTGTCACCGCACACAAATGTCCGAATACCCCCGTCGCGCGTCTGGCCCGTCCTAAGATCGCTCCACTTGTCTCGCTGCAGGGGTGGTCACTATGAAGATGAATGCCGCGGTTCTGTGGGAGTTCAACGCGCAATGGAGTGTCGAAGAACTGGACCTTGACGGTCCGCAGGACGGCGAGGTCCTGGTGTCCTTCGAGGCCGCCGGGCTCTGCCACTCAGATCATCATGTCCGCACCGGCGACCTTCCCGTGCCGCTGCCCATAGTCGGTGGCCACGAGGGGGCCGGCGTCGTACAGGAAGTCGGCCCCGGCGTGCGGGACGTGCAGGTCGGCGACCATGTGGTGGCGTCTTTCCTTCCGGCGTGCGGGCGCTGCCGTTGGTGTGCAAGCGGCCATCAGAATCTGTGCGACCAGGGCGCGTTGCTACTGAGCGGCGCCCAACTCGATGGGACGTATCGGCGTCGGGTCGGGGACCGCGACGTCGGTGCGGCATGCTTCCTGGGCACGTTCGCCCAGTACGGCACCGTGCCGGACAGCTCGATCGTCAAGATCGACAATGACCTTCCGCTCTCGCGTGCCTGCCTGCTTGGCTGCGGGGTCACCACCGGGTGGGGATCGGCGGTCAATACCGCCAAGGTGAGCCCGGGCGACACCGTCGTGGTGATCGGCTGCGGCGGCATCGGTAGCGGCGCGATTCAGGGCGCGCGATTGTCTGGCGCGGAAAAGATTGTGGTGGTCGACATCGCGGAAGGCAAACGGGACAAGGCTTTCCAGTTCGGGGCAACTCATTTCACTACGTCAATGACCGAGGCCACCGCTTTGGTCGGCGACTTGACGCGTGGCGTGATGGCCGACTCGGCCTTGCTGACGGTCGGGGTTGCCGAGGGCCACATGATCGGTGAGGCGCTGGAGATCGTCCGCAAGGGCGGGGCCGTGGTGCTGACGGCGCTGGCATCGATCACCGACGTGACGGCGACACTCCCGATGGCGATGTTCACGCTGTTTCAAAAACGGCTGCTGGGCAGTCTTTACGGCGAGGCCAACCCGCGCGCCGACATTCATCGACTGCTGAGCCTCTACCGCGAGGGCAAGCTATTGCTCGACGAGACGGTGACCGCCGAGTACAAACTCAACGACATCAACGAGGCGCTACGACGATATGCTGGCGGGCCGCAACATTCGCGGCGTCATCATCCACGACCATTGAGTCGGCAGCCCGGCTCGTCAGGTAGACAGTCGACGACGCAAAACCGTCGAACCTGGGCCCCGTGAGCGCGTCCAGCGACGCGGTGCGGCCGCAGACGCTCATCATCAGAGCTGCCACCGGCCCGTTGACCTCGGCTCCGTCGCGCCAGGATCGGCTTACATCGGTGGCGGACAATCGAATTCCCCGCAGCCGGCTCATCGGCACAAAACCGATCGGCCAGCGGCCGGTGAGGAAGTCCATCGCCGACACTGTGTGCTGGATATCGGGCTCAAACCGCAGGCCGAGCGGAATCCGGACATCGCCGCTGTGCACCAAGATGTCGGCCAGCGGACCCCGTGGACCGAACACCGGTGACGAGATCGGGTGATCGGCGTGCTCACGCAGAGCGGCGACGATCTCGGCCACCGGTGCCTGCGCCCGGCGTCGCGCCAATCTGTCGATCCCGCGACTCAGGCTTCCACACCGGACCGCCATCTGAAGAAACCCCGGCATCCCGTCGAGCACGGTGCTCACCACGTGCGCGGCCACCGTCTTGACATCCCAACCCAGGCACAGGCTTGGCGTCGCGAGCTGCGCATCGTCGAGGTCGTTGATCAGACTCGCGAACTGACGTCGCTGGTCTGCGACCGCGGCGAAGACGAACTGATTGTCGGCAGTGGCCATGGCGCTATGCCTTGCTCGTCGGGGTCCAGATTTGGGTGGACTCGGAGCGGCCGCGCAGCACGGCTTCACCGTGCGAGCCCCAGTGCTCGCGCTCGGCTGTGTCGGCGCGCTCGATTGCCGCAGCCGAACACCCGATCCGCTGGTCCAGCGTTTTAGCGAAGTCGGCCAGTCGCGCCGCCTCGTTGACCGCGTCGCCGACAACGGTGTATTCGTAACGTTTTTCGGCGCCGATGTTTCCGGCGAACACCGGCCCCGCCGATACGCCGATTCCGAAGTCGACCATCGGTAGCCGACGCAGTTGATCGCGTAGCGTGCGGGCGGTCGCCAGCGCCGCTGATGCCGCCCCGTCCAGGGCAAGCGGGGCCCCGAAGACCGCCAATGCGGCGTCGCCCTGGAATTTGTTGATCAGCCCGTGGTGGTCGTCCACAGCGTTGACGACGATGCGGAAGAAATCGTTGAGTACCTGAGCTACCTCTTGCGGCGGTCTGCTCGCCGTCAACGTCGTGGAGCCGACCAGG
Organism: uncultured Actinomycetota bacterium; assembly: GCA_963815995.1. Lineage (GTDB taxonomy): Bacteria > Actinomycetota > Actinomycetes > Mycobacteriales > Mycobacteriaceae > Mycobacterium. Next base: position 568,208 of record CAWFIR010000010.1, on the reverse strand, counting down.
TCGATGAAAAGGATTGCCGCCTCTCGGACATCACCGGACAGCTGGGTGCCCTGTTCGATCGCGCGACGGGCAACATCGGCTCCGACATGACGGCCGAACAGATCGTGTAACCGGTCGCGTTCGCCGATTCCGGCGACCATACGGTTGAATCCGTCTTGCAGACGGCCGATTTCAGACTTCTCGTAGACGCCGACGAAGGTGTCGACCTCACCTCGCTCGACCTTCGCCATCGCATCGACGACCTCGCGAACCGGATCCGATATCGAGCGGGACGTCATGATCATCACCGGAAGCCCGATCAGAATCGCGACAAGCGTCACCACCAGGATCGGCATCTCGACCGACCCGGTCTTCTGAATGATCCAGCCGTTCGAGCGCGTCAGCACCAAACCGGCGATCGCCAAGCATGGCAGACCACTTCCCAACAGCCACATGCCCACCAGTCGGGTGAGCACGCTGGGCGCGACCACCAGGCCCTCGGTCCCCTGGGTGGCCGCCAACATGATCGGCCGAAGGGATCGCTGGGTGAGCAACAGGCTGAGGCTTGATGCCGCGGTCCCGCCGAAGACGATCGCCAGCAAGGTCGGGATCCAAAGGGCCGCAATGCCGCCGAGATTCAGCACGAGGTACGTCAATGCCGCTGACCGCCCACACCGCCGCCAGGATCATCGACTGCCGCACGAGCAGGCGCATGGCCGATCGCCGCTGATCGGAATTCGGTTGTTGTTGAGCAACGAACCACCGCAGCACCGGAACGAGATTCGCGATACCGCCGGCCGCGACGGCAACGGTTCCGAGCACGACGATGACCGTCGCGGTGATCAGGCTGGTCGGCGCGAAATACGCTCTGGCGTCACCGGCGAACTGACCGTGCAGCGGGATGACGATCGCGGCGGCATCGGCGGTGCCGATCAGGTGACCGCAGGCGAGACCGGCCGCATAGCGGATCGCCATCTTGCGGCCGGTCGACCGCTGCTGCGCTTGTCCGGCGTCGGTCACGGGACAAAGGTAGCCCGCCCCGGGTGCTGCAGGTAGGTCAGACCGCGGGGTATCCCACGGTCTTGATCTCGGTGTATTGGTCGAACCCGGCAATACCGTTCTGGCGGCCGACGCCGCTGTCCTTGTATCCGCCGAACGGCGCGTCCGCGGCGTACGGTGCGCCGCCATTGACGCCCATGAAGCCGGCCTTGATGCGCCTGGCGACGGCCAGCGAGTGCTCCAGCGAGCCCGACATCACGTTGCCGGCCAGACCGTATGGGCTGTCGTTGGCGATCCGGATCGCATCTTCTTCGTCGTCGAACGGGATGACCGACAGCACCGGGCCGAAGATCTCTTCCTGGGCGATGGTCATCTTGTTGTCGACATCGGTGAATAGCGTTGGCCGGACGAAATATCCCTTGTCGAAACCGGTTTCCGCGCCGGGCCCGCCGACCAGCGCGGTGGCACCTTCCTCGACGCCCTTCTTGATGTAGTCCGTTACCCGGTCGAACTGGCGCTGCGAAATCACCGGCCCACACAGGGTGCCGGGGTCCTGCGGGTCGCCGCAGGTGACGTTCTCGTAGATGCCCTTCAGGATCGCCACACCCTCCTCGTAGCGAGACCGCGGTAGCAGCATCCGGGTCGGGTTGGCGCAGCCCTGTCCCGCGTGCATGCACGGGGCGATACCGATCGCGCAGGCCAACCCGAAGTCGGCGTCCTCCAAGACGATGGTGGCCGACTTGCCGCCGAGTTCGAGAAACAGCCGCTTCATGGTGGCCGCGCCTTTTTCCATGATCCGCTTGCCGACCACCGTCGACCCGGTGAACGAGATCAGGTCGACCTTGGGCGACAGCGTCAGCTCCTCGCCCACAAAGTGATCCGATGCGGTGACGACGTTGACGACACCGGCGGGGATATCAGTCTTTTCGGCGATGAGCCGACCAAGCCGAGTCGCGTTGAACGGAGTGTTCGGCGCCGGCTTGAGCACGACGGTGTTGCCGGTGCCCAGCGCCTGCCCCAGCTTGTTGATCGTCACCTCGAACGGGAAGTTCCACGGCACGATCGCACCGACCACGCCCACCGGCTCCCGCCAGACCTTGATGGAGGTGTTCGCCCCGGTGAGGCTGATCACCCGGTCGCCGAGATCGGTTTCCCAGGCGTACTCATCGATCAGCCTGGCCGGGTACTTCAGCCCGTCGGCCAGCGGGGCGTCCAGCTGTGGGCCGAACGTGATGGCCCGGGGGGAGCCGACTTCGAGGATGAGCTCCTCGCGCAGCTCCTCTTTCTCCGATTCGATCGCCTCGTGCAGCTGCAACAGGCAGCGCTTGCGCAGCTCTTTGTTGGTGGACCAGTCGGTCTCGTCGAAGGCCCGCCGGGCGGCGTCGATGGCCCGGTGCATGTCCTCTTTCGACGCGTCGGCGACTTCCCCGAGCGACTCCTCGGTGGCCGGGTTGATGTTGGTGAAGGTGCCGGCCTGGCCGTCGACCAACTTGCCGTCGATCATCATCTTCGGCTCGAAGCGGACCTTTACAGTGTCAGTCATGTTTGTTGCGCTTTCGTAGTTGGGACGCTGAGCAGAGCGCCAGGACGCACGATACTATGGGAAGCCTTACGGGAAGATAGCCGGTTGGCAACCCTGCGACGGAGTTTGACCCATCCTCGATGTTGTTGACCAAATATCTGTTCCACCGTAGAGTTCGCCATTGCCCGTAGTCAATCGCCCCGAAGCCAACAGGAAACGTGGATTTCTCATACCCACCAGAGGTGGAACAGGTCCGCAAAGAGTTGCGCGCGTGGCTGGCCGCGAACCTGACCGACGACGTCATCGCCGCGAACCGCGGGCGAGGTAGGGACGAAGCGGCATTTCAGACCCTTCGGGCATGGAGCGCGACGATGGCCGACGCCGGCTGGGCCGCGGTCTCCTGGCCGCAGGAGTACGGCGGCCGCGGGGCGGGGGTGCTCGAGCAGCTGGTCTGCGCCGAGGAGACCACCCGGGCGCGGGTGCCGGTCCACCTGAATGTGATCGGGATGAACAACATCGCGCCGGCGATCATGCAGCACGGGACCGAAGCGCAGAAGCGCACTCTGCTCCCCCGGATGATGCGTGCCGACGACATCTGGTGTCAGGGAATGTCGGAACCCGAAGCCGGCTCCGATCTCGCCTCGCTGCGCACCCGTGCGGTGCGCGACGGCGATCACTTCGTCGTCAACGGCCAGAAGATCTGGACCTCACTGGGACACCGGGCCAAGTGGTGCCAGCTGTATGTGCGAACCGACCCGGACGCGCCGAAGCACAAGGGCATCTCATGCCTGATTCTCGACATGTCGTTGCCGGGCATCGAAGTTCGGCCGCTTGTCACACTGAGCGGCGACGCGGATTTCGCGGAAGTGTTCTTCAACGACGTGCGCGTGCCTGCGGATGCCCTGCTCGGTCCCGAGAACGGTGGCTGGCAGATCGCCACCACGACGCTGAGTCACGAACGGGCCGGGGCCGCACGGCTCTACACCGAGATGCAGGTGCGGCTGGCGGACTTGGTCAGCGATCTCGCGGACGTACAGATCGACAACCGGCCCGTACTCGAGGACCCGACCACGCTGCGACGTCTGGGCGAAATCGCTTTGCGCATCAAATATCTCGAGGTGCTGTGCCAGCGGTCGATCTCCGCGATCCTGCACGGCGGTGACGCGTTCGGGTCGGCAAGCCTCGCCAAGACGATCTGGGGTGAGGTCGGGCAGAGTATCGGCGCGTTGGCCTTCGACCTGCTCGGAACGCACCCCGACGGCCGCCGCTGGGCCGACTACCGCTTGACCTCGCGCTCGCTGACCATCGCCGGCGGGACGACGCAGATCAACAAGAACATCACCGCCCAACGCATTCTGGGGTTGCCGCGCCCATGAATTTAGAGCTGACCGACGAGCAGGTCGCACTGCGCGACACCGTGCGAAGCTTTCTTGCCGAAAGGGCCTCCATCGCTGAGCATGTCCGCCCGCTGCTCGACGACGCGACCGGGACCACCGAGGCGGTCTGGCGGGGGCTCGCCGCCTTGGGCACCACCGGCCTGCTCGTCCCGTCGGAATACGACGGCGCCGGCATGACGATGGTCGAGGCCGGCATCGTGCTCGAAGAACTCGGCGCCGGGCTGCATCCCGGGCCGTGGCTTTCCACGGCCGTCGCCGCGACCCGCGCGCTGACCCGATTCGAGGTGGACGCCAGTGTGGCGGCCCCACTGTTCACCGGGATCGCGGACGGTTCCACGACCCTCGCGGTGGGCCCGCTGGACGGTGAGCGCCCGAGCGCGGTCGCAGGCGGCGACGGTGTCGTGCTGCGCGGCGAGATCGACGGCGTGTGGGATGTCGCCGCCGCCGACCTGATCCTCGTATTCGCCGACGATCGCGACGGCACAGGTCTTTTCGCGGTCCAGACGTCGGCGCCCGGCATCGAGATCACGCCGCAAACCGGAATCGACCAGACCCGCAAGCGGTTTCGCCTACGGCTCAATGAGACTCCCGCGCAACGTTTGAGTGCAGCGCCTCCCGACTCCGTCGCGGCCCTCGTCGATGACGTGACGATCGCCTGGGCCGCTGACGCGCTCGGCGCGGCACGGGCAATCCTTAACCTCGTCGTCGAATACGCCAAAGTGCGGCGCCAATTCGGCCAGCCGATCGGCGCCTTCCAGGCGGTCCAGCACCTGTGCGTCGACATGTACGAGACAGTCGAGCTCGCCCGCAGCGGCGTGATCCACGCCTTGTGGGCCGCCGACGCCGGCAGTCGCGCGGAACGACATTCGGCCGCGTTGCGCACCAAAGCGTTCGCCGGCCGGCTGGCCACCGTCGGCGATACGGCGATACAGGTCTTCGGTGGTATCGGCTACACCTGGGAGCACGACGCTCACCTGTACCTCAAGCGCCTGCTGAGCTGGAGCGCGTTTCTCGACCGACCCGACCAGTGCCTCGTGCAGATCGGTGCGCAATTCGCCGAGTCGGTACTTCACTGAATCCCATGACTCCGCGCTAATACCGTTCAACCTGCGCAATTGACGCTCAGCAACCTGGTAGCGTTAAACCAAATATTGGGTCAAGGATCGCGCGGGACCGGCCTGTGGAGGTGTCGTGGGGCTTCAGCAACCATCCGAGGCTGGAGCTACTTCGAGCTCTGCGCGCCTAGACTTGCCCGATGCCGATTCGTCGATCCGGTCCGAGCGAGCCGGACGTTCACGCATGACGCCGCGGGGACGGGGTGCCGCAAAACGCGTCCCGGACTTGGCGAACGACCGCGGCGGCTCTTATGACGACGGCACCCGTCGCACCGAAATCCTGCAAACCGCTGCATCGTTGATCGCCTCTTCGGGATTGCGGACGTCCCTGCAAGAGATCGCCGATGCCGCGGGCATATTGCCCGGCAGCCTTTATCACCACTTCGAATCGAAGGAAGCGATCCTTGTCGAGCTGGTCCGGCGGTACTACGCCGACCTCGATCGCATCGGCGAAATCGCTAACGAGAAATTGGACCAAGCCGACCCGCGCTCGGTCGCCGACAAGATCGTCGAATTGGGCTCCGCGATCGCACGCTGCGCGGTCCAGCACCGCGCCGCCCTGCAGATGTCGTTTTATGAGGCCCCGAGCGCAAATCCGGAACTCGTCGAACTCCTCCAAAACCCGCCGACCGGCGTGCAGGAGGCGATGCTGCAGACGCTGCGCGCGGGCAGGTGGAGCGGTTTCATCCGATCCGACATCGACCTGCCGACGCTGGCCGACCGGATCTGCCAGACCATGATGCACGTCGGGCTCGACATCATCAGGCACACCGGGGCGGCCGATCAGACCGCGGTCGTCATGTGCCGCATCATGTTGCACGGTCTGGCCAGTCGGTCGCCCAGCGATCGGGAACTGAACAGCTCCAGCGCTTTTGCCGCGGCCGAGGCGGCCATCAACACCTGGACCGACGAGGGCGAGTCGGACGGCAATGACAAAGCGGCACACGTGCGTGCGGTGGCACGAGCTGAGTTCGGCAGAAAGGGCTACGAGGTCACCACGATCCGTGACATCGCCGCGGCGGCGGGCCTGGGCACGGGGACGGTTTACCGGCTGATCGGGTCGAAGGACGAACTTCTCGCCTCGATCATGGAGTCGTTCGGCAACAAAGCCGGCGGCGGCTTCGCCAGCGTTTTGCGCACCGATGCCACGCCGGTGGAAAAATTGGACGCGCTCAGCTGGGTCAACATCAATGCGTTGGATCAGTTCCCTGACGAGTGGAAAATTCAACTCGCGTGGATGCGCCAATCGCCGCCCGATACGCCCAACCCCGGCCTGGCGTTCACCATGCGCTTACGACAACTCAGAACGCTGTTGTCGGAAGGGATCGAGTCAGGCGACATCCGTATTGAGGATTCGCCGTCGCTGTCGATGCTGGCGCGGTACGTCATGGACGCGTTGTGGGTTCCGGAAAACATCGTGCGGGCTCAGGGCAAGCACGCGGCGCTGCTCAATGCCCGCGACACGCTGGTGCGCGGCGCGGCCGAGCGTGACACATCCGCATCAATCTGACAACCAAGATTTCGAATACGCCCCGGTAGGGGCACCGGTCCCCGCATACTGGCGGGGTGCGCGCTGACGGATTCCGTGTCATGGACTTCGCGTTCGCGGCACTGACGTCTCACGTGTTCGCGTGCGGATCGCAGTCTCGCACCCGACCTGGCAATCCCGTTCTTGTACCAAATATCTGTTCCACGTAAAGTACTCGCGAGCCTTACTGTTGGCATCCCAAGAGAGGTATGAAATGACTGGTATCGAGCAGTTCCGCTACGACGGCAAGCGGGCGTTGGTAGTCGGAGGTGCCACCGGTATGGGCGCCGCTGCGGCCAAGATCGTCGGTGACCTTGGAGCTGAGGTCATCAACATGGACTACGCGCCGGTCGACGCCGGGCTGGGCCGCGGAATCCAGGTCGACCTTCGGGACCCGGCGTCGATCGACCGCGCCCTCGAGGAGGTCGGCGGGCCCGTCGACGCACTGTTCTCTGCCGCCGGCATCGCCGACGGCCCGGACTTGATGAAGATCAACTTCATCGGGCACCGGCATGTGATCGACAAACTGATCAGCAACGGCCAGCTGGGCCGCGGCGGAGCCATCTGCTTCATTTCCTCAGTGGCCGGCATCGGCTGGGAAACCGACTTGCCGAGGCTTCAGGAGTTCTTGGCCACGCCCGACTTCGAATCGGCAGACGCCTGGAGCAAGGCCCACGAGGCGGACAACTTCGGCCACTACGGCACCAGCAAGCAGGCGATCAACGCCTATGTCGCGACGCACGCATTCCCCTTCCTGGCCAAGGGCATTCGGATCAACGCGATCTGCCCGGGGCCGACCGACACTCCGCTCGCACGAGCCAACGCCGACCTGTGGCTGTCGTTCGCGCAGGACTACCGCGAGGCCACCGGCACCGCAACGCACACGCCCGAGCAGATGGGCAACGTGATGGCGTTCCTCAACAGCGACGCCGCAGCGGGTGTCAACGGCGTGACCCTGCTTGTCGACTACGGACACGTCAGCTCCTCGAATACCGGGACGTTCGCGGCGGGCAAGCCGATCATCGACTTGCTCATGGGCCGAGTCTCGCTGGGATAGCCGTCGCGGACGTTTACTCCCGAGGACGCGCGCAGGCTGATAGAAACAGCGTGCGGGACAAACCTGCGCGCGTTGGGAGGTGCCCGATGGGACGACGGCTCATCACGGCGGCGGTAAGCGCTTCATTGGTGACGGCCTCGTGCGCGGGGTGCTTTACCGACGACAAGGTGACGCAGAAGACTGCTCGCATCACGGTCGACAAAAACACCCGCACCTCGCACGCCGTCACGTGCAACCAGGTCGAATGGTTGCTGACGGCGAACATCAGCGCCGCGCCTGCGAATGTCCGCGTGCTGCTGAAGCTGGACCCGGAAACCCCCAAGGTTGAATCGGTCAATTTCGACAACTTCGCGGGCTTCTCGGGCGTCTCCGACTCCGGAGCCGGTGAGGCGAAAGTTCGGTTTGCCAACAACACGTACACCATTACGGGGACGGCCCAAGGATCTCAGCTCAACGATCCACGCGTCTCCATGACGACCCCGTTCACCATCGAGGTGGGTTGCTGAGCGACCAGCGTTGAGCAGCCGCTAGTCAGCGTCCTCCTCGGGCGGCGGTTGAAACTCTTGCGCGGGAGGCGTCCTCTGCAGCCATGCTCTCAGCCGGAGAAGTGGGCTGACGACGACGCCGGTGGCCAGCAAGATCAGTAGGACGATAATTGCGGCGTTCATAATCTCAATGGTGACAGGTCGGGGTGAATTACTGCGCGTTGGTGTTCGGGGATTTGACGCAGGCGATACCAATTGCACATGATGCTCCTGGTGCAGAAGTTGCTGAAATTGCGTGCGAATGTGCGCAGTTAATTCGCTATCTGCGCAGGTAGTCGGGTCGAAATGTGGCAAATGCGCGATGCGGTCAGGTTTGAGATGGCTGTCAGTCGGCTATTTCAACTGGGCGTGTTCTCATCTCGATCGCGAGTTCGCGCTCGGAAAACAGGGAACAAAGAAGGAGCCCATTGTGAAGTTCACATCGACGACCATGAAGACGGCGATTGGTGCCGCGGGTATTGCCGCGGTGAGCCTCGCCACCGCAGGAACCGCTTCGGCCGCGCCCAACATTCAGGGATTCGGCACCAGCGAGCCTCTGATCGACGGGCCGATGGTGACCAACTACACGGTCAGCAACCTGCAGCCCAGCAACATCGTGATTCCCGGCTTCACACCGAAGGGGACGCTGTACCAAGCAGACGTCACCGTTCGGTCGGACGGCGGGACCGTCACACCGCAGGTGCGAGACTTCACCGCTCGCGGGCCCAACGGTCAGACCTACAAGTTGATCGACAACGTCCAGGTGCCCAACGGCCTCAACCCGGCGCCGATCCCCCAGGGCAGTGAGTCGAAGGGCACGCTGTACTTCGACGCGACGGGCGCGCCGCCGAATGGAGTCGCCTACAACGACGGACTGCAGGACATCCTGATGTGGACGTCGAACGTGCCGGCGACGTCGCCGAACATGTCGGGAACCTCGCCGAACATGTCGGGAACCTCCCCGAATATGTCGGGAACGTCGCCGAACATGTCGGGAACGTCGGCGCCTGGTGAGCCGGGCAACACCGGCCCCGCGCCTGGCGCGCTTCCCGCTCCGGCAACGACCTAGCCCGCTGTGAAGTGTCTCCCCTCGCCACGACCGGCGAGGGGAGACATTTTTATTGATGCGCTAAACCTGCGGTGCGGCAGGGCTTTACCATTGACTTGGCCGAAATGCGCCGGGAGGTTGGGCCAGGGCTAACACGGTCCCCGTTCCGATAGGGCCCGCGCTGTCGAACAGAGTCGCGGTCCCGGCCCCCACACCGTCGTTCCCGTAATAACTCTGCGCAGCCAGTCCGATGTACTCGCCTTCGGGCAATCGGCTTATCGCCACGGTGTAATCGGCATTGATGTACCGCAAGCCTGCTGTGCCCCAATGCGTCAACGAGCTGATGATGTCGCCGGCAACGGCCGCCCGGGTGAACGGTGTGAGTGGGTGTCCTGCGACCATCGGGCGAAACATGCGCGTCCACGCGAACTTCTGCACACCAGGTTGCTCCCATTCAAGCGGAGGCATTCCTGCGGTGCCGGGGTGGGCGGTAGCGCTGGCGGTCCAGATACCGAATGGCACCTCCGCTTCGAGAATCTCAGAGTTAGCCGGCATCGGAGGCATAGCCACGGGTGCGGACCACACCTGACCCTCGGGTTCGGCGCCACGCCGCAAGAAGAGCGCGCTGGCTCGCGCGACAACTTGGCCGTTCTGCAGCAGCGCGGCGTCGACGAGTTTGATACGACGGCCCTCGCGTTGAATCGACGTCTCGATCGACACGGGCGCAATGGGCACCGGGCGCAGGAGATCAACCGTCAAACGAGCCGGTTGAAGGTCGTCTTCGCTGTGACGATCCAATGCCCAGCCCAGTAGCCCGCCGACGATCTGACCGCCCATCGTCTGGCCCCACGGTCCACCGGTCATGGTTCCAGGAAGGTAAGAGTCGCCGTCGGCGGTGAAGAATGCGTCCACCCGCTCATGTTAGGGAGCGGTGGAATCGCCCGGACGTCCGCACTCGGCGGAAGTTCACATCTGTGCGGGCGGAGGGATTCGAACCCTAATCGGGATCCCGGTCAGGGGCCTGAAATAGGCTCTACCAGCGGAAACACGTCACAGTGACTCGCACTCAAACACATAATTTGGTGGGCAAGTGTGGGCACGATGTGGGCACGCCGTCGGTGGGCGGCCGTAACGTCCGTGCCTACCGGAGAGAGGACAGAAGCATGAAACGCACACTGTTGGCCGCCACTACGGCCGCGCTCGCGCTCGGCGGGATCGCCACCGCGGCGCCGGCTGTCGCCGAACCCCGCTGCGGGTTCCAAGGTGACTGGGACTGCGAGGGACCGCCTCAATACAACGGCCCGTTGCAGAACACTTGGTCGCATGGTTTGACCACGATGCCGCAGATCTGCCGCGGCGGCGCGAGCATGCAGCCCTGCCAGTTCTACGTTCCCGAACCGTGACCAGAGAACGCGGCGGCAGCGGAGGCTTCGGCGCGATGTTCGTGGTGCTGATCTTCGTTGGCGCGATCGTCAAGTTCTGGGTGTGGATCGCGGTAGCGTTCGGCGCCGCTGTGGCGTTCGGACTGCTGCTGTGGGCAGCGTTCTATGCGGCGCGCCGAATCGACGCTCGAGAGGATGCGCGCCTGGCGATCGCGGCCCGTGCCGAGCAGCAGCATGCATGGGTGCTCGCCGGCGATGACCGCGGCACGTACGGCGACTACGTCCCAACGCAAATCGTCGGCCACTTCCCATAGCCTCTGCGCTGAGCAATGGAAGCGTCGCGGGAACTTAAACATTAAGGAGCTACTATGCCTTCCTCTTCCTCCTTGACCCGCGCTTTCTCGTCTTTACCATCGACGGTGCCTCCGGCGAGCGTGATAACAATGATCGCCGGGAAGCCTAGCGAGACAATGATGACCAACCATGAAACCCAACGAGAGGGGTCTATTCTGGCAGCGATGCCAGTTAATACTGTTCCTGCAATTCCGAAGCCCCCTATTACGTACACGGCCCACTCAATATATTTATCCCTGATCTGCCGCCTGCCGCCAGGACCGCGAGATGATGTATAGGTAACACAAGAAACTGACAAAACTAACACGACCGCCAGAACAATCAAAGTCCAGGTTAGGTGACGATTTGGCCGGTCTAGTAATTCATCATAGAAGTTAACCGACGTGAAGAGCATAAAGATAGCACCGACCAGGACTCCCCCGGTTGTGACCTGGGCGAGTCTCCGCAAATGACTACGGTCGGATTTGGGATCATAGCCCACCAACAAATAACCCAAACCCACAATCATGGTTGCAGCGCCGACAACCAGCATCGCAATCGCAATCATTCCCGCCATCCACGCTCCTTTACAGGAAGAAGCGGTGCCCGGGTCGGGATCGGATGGCGCAGAAAAACCGGAAACACGACTGAATAAATAGCTAGCGAAGGCCAAAATAATAAAGCTGGCTGTAAATAACGATACTATCTCTCCACGCTTTTCATCTCTGCCGAGTAAGTAAATGAGTCCAAAAAATAGAAAGCCAGCCAATATGCCTGCGAGATTTGAATGCGCTTGCGCCGACGTTACTATGCTCCACCCGTTCGTTCCGCAGTCGGCCATGCCGCATCTTCGCACACGTCCGCCCGTTGCACGATGCCCCGCATTCGCCGGAACCGGACATGCGCTACAGGCGTCTGACGTTCTACGAGCCGTCCAAGCTGTAGGCATACACGCGGTTACGCCGCATGATCTGAGGCACACATGCGCGTCACTGGCGGTGTCGGCGGGTGTGAACGTGCTTGCGTTGCAGCGGATGCTCGGGCATACGTCAGCAAAGATGACGCTCGACACGTACGCGGACTTGTTCGACGACGATTTGGATGCCGTCGCGATCACTCTGCATAGCCGGTACTCACACCGAAGTGTGGGCAATTCGTGGGCACGTGCCGCAAATGCGACCTCAGATGAGGCTCCGAAAACTCCTCTACCAGCACGGAAGACCGAAGACAGCGAGTGCGGGCGGAGGGATTCGAACCCCCACGCTCTTTCGAGCACCGGCACCTAAAGCCGCGCGTGTTGCCGTTCCGCCACGCCCGCAATGCCACACGATCGTACCGCCACTCCATTCACTGCAATCCTGTCGGTCGCGTCTCCTTAATCTGGCTTCTCTGGACGAGCAGAGAGCGGCGCCGTGCGCTCGTTGGAAGAGTTCGAAACCGTGAAAAATCTGATCGCAGCGGTATGAATGACTGCGCGATCGCACGGTAAGACCGGCATTCCGCGCAGCACGGTGCGAGACCTACGACTGCGCCAATAATCCGAGCAAGGCCATCAGCTCGGGATCAGTCTGCGGAATCGATCACGACTTCGCTTGCACTTCCACCGCCGCGTACGGCTATCTGCTCGGATCTATCCTGGGTGATGGCTGCATCTCACGCGCGCCCTGAGCCTGGCGGCCGCGAATCACTCTCGACTCAAATTACCCCGGGATCATCGAGCGCATGCTCGCGAGGCTATGAATGCCCTTATGCCAGGTCAACGGGCGGCGGCGTTGCGACGCCCCGACAATTGCACGGAAGTTTCGCTCTACTCAAAACACTGGCCGTGCTTATTTCCTCAGCATGGGCCCGGCCGGAAGCATTTGCGACCGATCCGGCTCGAGCCGTGGCAGGAAGTACTGGTTAAAGAAGCCACCGAGGAATTCATTCGGGGCCTCATCGACAGCGATGGCTGCCGCGTGGTGGCGAACGATCGCGGCGTCAAGAGCGTTCGCTACCACTTCTCGAACCGCTCTGACGACATACGGGGGCTGTTCTGTGCGGCGCTCGATGAACTCGGTATCCCGTGGACACGGCCGCAGCCGGTTTGAAGTCGCCGTCTACCGCAAGGCCGCGGTCGCACGCCTCGACGAATTCGTCGGACCGAAAGCGTGAGGGAAGCCTGCAGAACACCTCGGGGTACTTTCTAGGGATGTCCACTACACGTCGTCGGAGACTCGCACTGATCGTGCTGGTCGTCTTCGCGGCAGGCGGCTGTCTGGCTCTGGGCTGGTGGCAGTGGACGAGGTTTCAATCGACGTCGGGCACCTTCCAAAATCTCGGCTACGCCTTGCAGTGGCCGGCGTTCGCCGGATTCTGCGTCTACGCCTATCGCAAATTCGTCCGTTACGAAGAAGCGCCTCCCGAGCATCGAAACACTCACACCGTCAACGAGATACCGGATGGACTGTTGCCTGAACGTCCCAAGGCCGCGCAACAAAACTCCGACGACCCGGCGCTCCGCGAGTACAACGCCTATCTGGCCGAACTTGCCAAGGCAGACAACGACAACCATCCAAAGCAGAACAGGACCACCGCATGACCTCACCCGGCGAGAACATCCGCACTCCCCTGCTCGCCTACCGCGTGATGGCGTGGACGACGGGTCTGTGGCTTATCGCCCTGTGCTACGAGCTGGTGGTCCACTACATCGTCAAGGTGTCGAATCCCCCGACCTGGATCGGCATCGTGCACGGCTGGGTCTATTTCGCTTATGTACTGGCGGCTTTCAACCTTGCTGTCAAGGTCCGGTGGCCGATCGTGAAGACGATCGGCGTGCTCTTGGCCGGAACCATCCCACTGGCTCGGGATCATCGTCGAGCATTTCCAGACTCGAAATGTGAAGGCTCAGTTCAATTTATGACCTGAACGCTCAGTGATCCAGCGCGCGTAACGCTGGCAGTAACAGCGCGAGCGCGCGACCGCGATGCGATGCCGCGTCCTTTTCCACCGAAGTCAGCTGTGCCGCAGTACGATCCTCGCCGTCCGCGATGAACACCGGGTCGTAGCCGAAGCCCGCATCGCCGCGCGGCTCGCGAGCGATCGCGCCGGGCCACTCGCCGCGGACCACGACCTCATCCGAACCGGACACCAGTGCGCAGGCCGAGACGAAGGCCGCGCCACGACGCTCATCGGGCACGTCGCTCAGCTGCGCCAACAACAACGCCATGTTGCCGGCGTCGTCGCCGTGCGTGCCCGACCACCGCGCGGACAACACACCGGGCATGCCATTGAGCGCAGCCACCTCCAGCCCCGAGTCGTCGGCGACGGTCGGCAATCCCGTCGCCGCGAACCCGTCGCGAGCCTTGGCGAGAGCGTTATCCTCAAACGTCGCACCGGTTTCCGGAGCTTCGTCGAACGGAGGCACGTCGTCGAGTGACACCAGCGTCAGCCCAGAAAGCGAGGCTGCGTCCAACACCCGCCGCAACTCGGCCAGCTTCTTGGGGTTTCGGCTGGCGACGAGCAAACGGGTCAGCTTCCGAACGCCTTCTGCGGTGTGCCGCCCTCGGGCAGCACACCCGGATAGGGCAACGCCAACGCCTCGTTCTGCGCGACGAACAGCTTCTCGCAAGCCCCTTGTGCGGCATCGAGCAATTTGTCCAGCGTCGATCGCGGGAAGGTGGCACCCTCGCCGGTGCCCTGCACCTCGACGAGGGTCCCGGTGTCGGTTGCTACGACGTTCATGTCCACCTCGGCCCGGGAGTCTTCCTCGTAGGGCAGGTCGACGCGGACCCGACCGTCGACGACGCCGACGCTGATCGCGGCGATCGCACAGGACAGCGGCCGCGGATCCGACAGCTTGCCGGCCGCCGAGAGGTAAGTCACCGCATCGGCCAACGCGACGTACGCCCCGGTGATGGCCGCGGTCCGGGTACCGCCATCGGCTTGCAGCACATCGCAGTCGATCGCAATGGTGTTCTCCCCCAACGCCGCCAGGTCGATGCAGGCACGCAGCGACCTGCCGACCAGCCGGCTGATTTCTTGCGTGCGCCCGGACGGCCGGCCCTTCACGGATTCCCGGTCGCTGCGCGTGTGGGTGGCCGACGGCAGCATCGCGTATTCGGCGGTGAGCCAACCCAAGCCTGATCCCTTACGCCAACGGGGCACGCCCTCGGTGACGCTTGCCGTGCACAGGACCTTGGTCTGGCCGAATTCGATCACCACCGAACCTGCAGGGTGGGAGGTGAATCCGCGGGTGATGACAACCGGTCGAAGCTCTTCGTCGAGGCGGCCGTCTTCTCGTTTTGACACGCCGCCAACCCTAGCGTGCAGTCAGCCGCTCAGGAGCGCCCGACGTTGAATGTCTCGCCGCACACCACCGCGTGCACCGGGCCGTCGAATTCGGCTTTGGCCTCGCTGATCACGTCCTCCCGCGAAGTCCACGGCGGGATGTGGGTCAACAACAACTCACCCACCCCGGCTGCGGTCGCGATGCGTCCGGCCTCGGTACCGGACAGATGCAGGTTGGGCGGACGGTCAGGCGCATGCGTCCAGGACGCCTCACACAGGAAGACATCGGCGCCGCGGGCCAGGTCGATCACAGCGTCGCAGTAGCCCGTGTCGCCGCTGTAGACGAACGACGCGCCGGCCGGATTGGTGATCCGCATGCCGAAGGATTCCGTCGGGTGACACACCAGTCGGGGCACGACGTTGACCGCGCCAATTGTCACGGCCTCGCCGTCGACCCAGTGATGCACGTCGAAGATGTCAGAGCAGTCGTCGATCTCGCCGCCGAACGGCGACGACGCCGCGCCGAGGCGCGACCAGGTGTCGCTCGGGCCGTACAGCAACGCCTTCCCTTTGGGCGGCGACGGATGGTAGCGGCGCCAGACGAACAACCCGGGCATGTCGAGGCAATGATCGGCGTGCAGGTGCGACAGCAACACGTGGACCGAACCCGGGTCGGCGTGCCGCTGCAGCGCGCCGAGCACGCCTCCACCGAAGTCGATCACCAGGGGCGGCGTGTCCGGCGCCCTGAGCAGATAACCCGATGCCGGCGAGTCCGGGCCAACGACGCTCCCGGAGCAGCCCAGCACGGTAATTCGCACGGTCACTACTGTGCCATGCCCGGTAGCACGATGGAGAAAACATCGCCGCATTGGGTGATCAGAGGCATCCGCATACCTAGGAAACGTGGGTGTGACGAACGGGTTCAACGCCGGTGACCGCTGGGCCTAGGAACCGAGCCGCAAGTTTGGTGAATGCCTCGGGATCGCCCGTGGCTTCGAACACCCGGGTGGCGGGCGGAGCGTCATGCGGCCGCAACAGATCACGCTCGGTCAGCACGCGAAGCAGTTCTTTCGCCGTCTCCTCCGCGCTGGAGACCAGCGTGACCGCATCGCCCATCGCCAACTGGATCAGCCCGGACAGCAGTGGGTAGTGGGTACAGCCGAGCACCAGCGTGTCCACGCCAGCGCGCTGAAGCGGCTCGAGGTAACCCTCGGCCAAGCCGAGCACCTGACGGCCGCTGGTGATGCCACGCTCGACGAAGTCGACGAATCGCGGGCAGGCCACCGCGGTGATCTCGATGTCGCGGGCGGCCGCGAAGGCGTCCTGGTAGGCGCCGGAGGCGACCGTGGCCTGCGTACCGATCACGCCGATGCGACCGTTACGAGTGGTGGCAACGGCCCGGCGGACCGCGGGCAGGATCACCTCGACCACCGGCACGTCATAGCGTTCGCGGGCATCGTGCAGGCAGGCCGACGACGCCGAGTTGCAGGCGATCACCAACGCCTTCACGCCGCGGTCGACGAGGTCGTCGCCAATGGCCAGGGCATGCGCGCGGATCTCGGGAATGGTGAGCGGACCGTAGGGGCCGTTGCCCGTGTCGCCGACATAGATGATGTCCTCGTCGGGCAACTGGTCGATGATCGCGCGCGCGACCGTCAACCCGCCCACGCCGGAGTCGAACACCCCGATGGGCGCCAGTGCGTTACTCATGTCGGCTCAATTATTGACCGGACCGCTACGGCCGTTTGCGGCGACGCTCGCGAGCTTCGCGTTCGGGTCGGATAGCAGGTACGCCGCGAGCACGCCGGCGATGCCGCCGCAGAGGTGGCCCTGCCAGGACACTCCCCCGCAGACGTCGAGCACCGGCACGGCACCCCACAGCACTCCGCCGTACGCCACCAGCACCACCAGCCCGATGACGATCTGCCAGCCCGAGCGGGTGAAGAACCCGAACACCAGCAGGAAGGTCAACCAGCCGAAGATCAGGCCGGAAGCGCCGATGTGATCGCTCTCCAGGCCGCAGGACGATCCCATGTTGCCGATCAGCCAGGTGCCGAAGCCGCCGACGATCCATACGATCGCCGTCGCCCAGAGGAATCGGGACAGACCGGCCAAGGTCACCAGAAAGCCCAGTACCAGCGCCGGCCCGGTGTTCGCGGCCAGGTGCGCCCAGTTCGCGTGCAACAGCGGGGCGAACAGAATCCCCCACAGGCCGTCGGTCTCCAGCGGGCGGATGCCGTTGTCATCGAGTCGGTGCCCGTTGAGTTGATCGAACGCCTCGATGATGTACAGCAGCGCCACGAAGCTGATGATGGTGGCCCCGCCGACCAGCATCGGCGAACGCTTCTTCGGCTGCCCCGCCGATGTGTGAGTCTGCTTGCTCATCGCCGTAGCAGCCTTTCCACAGCAACCCCCGCTTCGTCCAAGCTACCGGGGTTGCTCGAATGCGCCAGGCAACAGGCCCCGGTAGGTCGGTATGTCGGCCACCGCGTCGGCGGCGATCAGCGCCTCGATCACCGCACGCGCCAGGCAGTCGGCTGCTGCTATACCCACGGCACTGGCCAGGGCGGTCTCCGGTGAGAACGCGGCCGGCACGTCGGCCGGTGGCGCCACCTCGATGGCGCCGGTGGCCAGCGTGAACACCGTGTCGCCGTCCGCCGGGGTGTGCGCCGGCCGGATGCTGCGGGCAAGCCCATCGTGAGCAGTGCTCGCGACCTGCCGGCAGGCCGCCGGGCTCAGCGCGGCATCGGTCGCGACCACCGCGATTGTCGTGTTCAGCGAGCTCAGCGGTGATTCGAGCTCGGCGAGAGCGGCGACTTGCTCCTCGGGCGGCGCCGTCAGACCGAGTTCGCCGACCAGGTAGCTCAGCCACGGCAACCCGGTGCTCTGGTCGACGACGTTGCCGGCGGAGTTCACCACGACCAGCACCCCGACGGTGACCCCGGACGGCAGCGTCGTCGATGCACTCCCGACGCCGCCTTTGAGCACGCCCGCGCACGCTCCCACCCCGGCGCCGACCGTGCCGACGGCCACGTCGGTTCCCGCCGTCTGGCAGGCGGCGTAGCCGAATTCAGCGGTGGGCCGATTGCTCCAGGCGCCGACCTCGAGATCGAAGATCACCGCTGCCGGCACGATCGGCACCACCCCACCGGTCATCGCCACGCCGCGGTCGCGCTCCTCCAGCCAGCGCATCACCCCGTCGGCGGCGGCCAACCCGTAGGCGCTGCCGCCGGCGATCAGCACCGCGTCGACGTAGCGCACGCTGTTGGCCGGGTCCAGCAGATCGGTTTCCCGGGTGCCGGGCGCCCCGCCCCGAACGTCGACGGAGCCGACGGTGCCGGGCGGCGTCAAGACGACCGTGACCCCACTCGCCCAGCCCGCACCCATCGTCGCGTCGGGGTCCAGCCGGTGATGGTGGCCGACCAGAATGCCTGCGACGTCGGTGATCGCATTCATCGCGATTCCATCAGGGCCAGCACCAGATACTCCTGCAGCACGGTAAGCCACTGGTAGACGTCGAGGTGCGAGGCCATCGGGTGGTCGTCGGGCAGGCGATCAGGGCCGTCGGGGCGGATGTCGAGCATGGTGCCCAAGGCCAAACGCAGGTCGTTGACGGCCGCGATCCACGCGTTCGCCGCGTCCTCGGTCAGCTCGAGTTTGCCGCCGTCGTTGGGAAGTGTGTCCAGCAGTTGTTGTGCCGCAACGCGTTTAGCGTCGATGATCGAGGGCTCATGCAGGCTGCGCAGGGCGGCGTTCAGGCTGTCGGTGGCCTCACCCGTCGCGTCGTCCGGCTTGGAGAAATCGGGCAGCAGCCGCTGCAGAGTCACATTGTCCGGCGGCTCGGAGTTGCCGGTCTTCATGCCGGTGATTTGTTCGAGTTCGTCTTGCGGAGAGGATGATTCGCGTTCCTCGAGCAGTCCGATCATCGAGGCGACCAGATTCTTCAGTAATGCAGCCTCGTGCGCGTCCAGAGCAGACCGGAATCGGGCGCCGTCGGCGGTCTCAACCCGCTTCCACTTACGCACTCGATCTCAGTGATCCTGCTGCATGGTGGCCCATAACCCGGCCGCGTGCAGCTTCGTCACGTCGACCTCCATGGATTCCCGGCTGCCCGCCGACACCACGGCTTTACCTTCGTTGTGGACTTGCAGCATCAACTTGGTGGCGTGCGGCTCGCTGTAGCCGAACAGCTTCTGGAAGACGTATGTCACGTAGTTCATCAAGTTGACCGGATCGTCCCAGACGATGGTCACCCAGGGAGCGGCCGTAGCTTCGACCGTGTCGGCTTCCCGCTGCCCGGTCGTTCCCGGCTTTGCCGGGGCTGACGCTCCCATGGGTTCCAGGATACCGAGCCGCGGTCGCGCAACCGATACCGTTGCTCTGTGAACAACTCGGTTTACGCCGGGCTGCTGACCGACAGGTACGAGTTGACCATGCTGTCGGCGGCGCTGCGCGACGGCACCGCACACCGCCGGTCGGTGTTCGAGCTGTTCGCTCGCCGGTTGCCAGATGGACGCCGATACGGTGTGGTGGCCGGGACGGGACGGTTTCTGGAAGCGTTGCCCGAGTTCGGGTTCGACGACGTCGCGTGCGAATCGTTGGCGGAATTCCTCGATGTGGACACATTGGCTTACCTGCGCGATTTCCGGTTCAGCGGCGACGTCGACGGCTACGCCGAAGGTGAGCTGTATTTCCCTGGCTCGCCGGTACTTTCGGTAACCGGCAGTTTCGCTGAATGTGTCGTGCTCGAGACGCTGGCGCTGTCGATTTTCAACCATGACACCGCCGTCGCGTCAGCGGCCGCGCGGATGGTCAGCGCCGCCCAGGGACGGCCGATCATGGAGATGGGCTCGCGCCGCACCCACGAACGTGCCGCCGTCGCCGCCGCACGCGCCGCCTACCTGGCGGGATTCGCTGCGACATCCAACCTCGAGGCTCACCGCCGCTACGGCGTGCCTACCGAAGGCACCAGCGCACACGCCTTCACGCTGCTGTACGACGGCCCGGCGGGACCCGACGAGCCGGGCGCGTTCGCGGCACAGGTCGCTGCCCTGGGCGCCGGCACCACGCTTCTGGTCGACACCTACGACGTGACGACCGGCGTGGCCAACGCGGTGGCGGCCGCCGGCACCGGGCTCGGCGCGGTACGCATCGACTCCGGTGACCTGGGCGTGCTGGCCCGCCAGGTCCGCGAACAACTCGACCGGCTCGGGGCCAGCCGGACCCGCATCGTGGTCTCCGGTGATCTCGACGAATTCGCCGTCGCAGGATTGCGTGCCGAACCGGTGGACAGTTACGGGATCGGCACCTCGCTGGTCACCGGTTCGGGTGCGCCCACCGCGAACATGGTCTACAAGCTGGTCGAAGTCGACGGCGTGCCGGTCGAGAAGCGCAGCGTCCGCAAGGAATCCCACGGCGGCCGCAAAGCGGCGCTGCGGCTATCCCGTTCGACCGGCACGATCACCGACGAGATCGTGCATCCCGCGGGCCGTCCGCCGGCGAGTACCGAGCTGTCGCGGGTGCTGACGATTCCCTTGATGCGCGGCGGCGAAGCGGTCGTCGACACGGACCTGGGCGTGGCACGGGAGCTGGTGGCGTCGGGCTTGCGAAGCTTGCCGTGGGAGGGTCTGATGTTGTCGCACGGCGACCCGGCGATTCCCACGACTCACATCCCGGCCCGACGCCCGCCCGCCGACCCACAGGAGTAGCCACGACCGACGACGCGCCATCGCCCGTCACGCAGCTGCTGGCCACTGCGGTGGCGGCACTGGGCGGCAGCGAACGCAGCGGCCAGCTGGAGATGGCCGACGCAGTCGCGCGCGCCTTCGAAACCGGCGAGCATCTGGCGGTGCAAGCCGGCACCGGCACCGGAAAGTCGTTGGCGTACTTGGTTCCGGCGATCAACCGAGCGGTGTCCGACGACGCCCCGGTCGTGGTGTCGACCGCGACGATCGCCCTGCAACGCCAACTGGTCAATCGCGACCTGCCCCAGCTGGTCGACGCGCTCAGCGATGCGCTACCCCGCCAGCCGCGCTTCGCCCTGTTGAAGGGTCGACAGAATTACCTGTGCCTCAACAAGATTCACAGCGGCGCCGCAGCCGACGCCGATGCCGAACCTCAGGAACTCTTCTCACCGCAGGCAGCCACCGCGTTGGGCCGCGAGGTGCAGCGGCTGACCGCCTGGGCGTCGACGACGGAGTCCGGCGACCGCGACGACCTCAAGCCCGGCGTCGCCGACCGCTCGTGGACACAGGTCAGCGTGTCCGCCCGCGAATGCCTTGGCATGGCCCGCTGCCCGTTCGGCACCGAATGCTTCGCCGAACGGGCACGAGGAGCCGCCGCCCGCGCTGATGTCGTCGTCACCAACCACGCGCTGCTGGCCATCAACGCCGTCGCCGACTCGGCCGTCCTACCCGAGCATCAGCTCCTCGTCGTCGACGAGGCGCACGACCTGGTGGACCGGGTGACCGCGGTGGCCACCGGCGAACTGTCGGCGGCCGCGCTCGGCGTCGCCTCGCGGCGCACGGCCAGGCTGGTTGAGCCGGAGCTCATGCAGCGATGGGAGCGGGCATCGGCCAACTTCACCGCGGCGATCCAGGACGCGTCCGCCGGTCGCATCGACCACCTCGACGACGAGCTCACCACCCACCTCGCGGCGCTGCGGGACGCGGCCACCGCCGCGCGGTCCACCATCGACACGTCGCCCACCGACGCCAAAGCCGCCTCGGCGCGGGCCGAGGCGGTCGCCAGCCTCACCGAGATCGCCGACACCGCAACGCGCATCCTGGTGTCTTTCGGGCCGGCGATCCCGGACCGCACCGACGTGGTCTGGCTGGACCACGAGGACAACCGCGGGTCGACGCGAAGTGTGCTGCGGGTGGCGCCGCTGTCGGTGTCCGGACTGCTGCGGACCCGGTTGTTCGCCGATTCGACGGCGGTATTGACCTCGGCGACGCTGACCGTCGGCGGCTCGTTCGATGCGATGGCCAAAGCGTGGGGGCTGGCTGACACCGAAATGCCTTGGCGCGGAATCGACGTCGGGTCACCGTTCGAGCACGGCAAGGCCGGAATCCTCTACGTCGCGGCCCATCTGCCGCCGCCGGGCCGCGACGGCACCGGATCGGCCGAGCAGCTGACCGAGATCGCCGAACTCATTACCGCGGCGGGCGGGCGCACGCTCGGGCTGTTCTCGTCGATGCGGGCCGCCCGCGCGGCCGCTGAGGCGATGTCCGAACGGCTGTCGACGCCGGTGCTGTGTCAAGGCGACGACAGCACCCCGACGCTGGTCGAGCAGTTCGCCGCCGACCCGGCGACCTCGCTGTTCGGCACGTTGTCGCTGTGGCAGGGCGTCGATGTGCCCGGCCCGTCGTTGTCGTTGGTGATAATCGACCGCATCCCGTTCCCGCGGCCCGACGACCCGCTGCTGTCCGCCCGGCAGCGGGCGGTGGCCGCCGCCGGGGGCAACGGGTTCATGGCCGTCGCGGCCAGTCACGCCGCGCTGCTGCTGGCCCAAGGGGCCGGACGGCTGCTGCGCGGCATCGACGACCGTGGCGTGGTCGCGGTGCTGGACTCGCGGATGGCCACCGCCCGCTACGGCGGCTATCTGCGCGCCTCGCTGCCGCCGTTCTGGCCGACCACCGACGCCGCGGCGGTACGCGCCGCGCTCGAGCGGCTGCGGACGACGGCCGATGCGCCGCCTGGGTGAGGTTGCATGGAGCACAATCGCCGGATGAACAAATTTCTGGCGGTTCCGGCCCTGCTGGCGGTCGGCATGGCATGCGCCCCGGTGGCGCAGGCCTACCCCGGTGATCAAGCTGATGCAGAGCAAGCTGTGACGGCGATCTACAACCGGGTGCAGCGCGGTTGCACACCGAGCATGCCGCCGTCGTTGCAGTCGATCAGTTGGTCGCGGTTCAACCCGGAAAGCGGAGGCGAAGGCCGCATCATCGACGCCCATCAAGGCTTGGGTGGCGCGTTCACCGTGACGTACTGGAACCCGAAAGTTGGCCCCGCGCACGACTCCCCGCCGTACCGCGCGTACGGGCAGTGGGGTGTCAACCTCGAGTTCTGTTGAGGAACCGCGAGCTCAGGCCAGCGTGACCAAACCCAACTCGGCCCCCGAGGCCAGCATCGGATGATGCGGCAGCACCCGCACGGTGTAGCCGACTGAGCCGGCCACCGGTAGTGGCGTCGTGGTCGAGAAGATGTGGTCGCCGCCGGCCGCGGTGCCGGTGTAGGGCATGTCGACGGTGACCGGATCCACCAGCGCGTCGCCGGTGTCCACCCTGCCGACCACTGCCTGAACGGTGACCTCATCAGGCCGCAACCCGGCCAATTGCACGGTCGCGGTCAGCGTCAGCTTCGATCCGAGCACTGGGGCGTCCGGCAGCCCGGTGCTGTCGACGTCGGTGATCTGGATGTGCGGCCACTCCTCGAACGCGCGCCGACGGTAGGCCGCCAGCTCGCGAGCCGGATCGAACGCCGACTGGCCGTCACCGTCGACGGTGACCGTCCTGCGCAGCGACTCCGCCGCCGGCAGGTAGTAGCCCTCGGTGTAATCGCGAACCATCCTGGAGGCCAACACTTTCGGACCGAGCGTCTGCAACGTGTGACGCACCATCTCGATCCACCGACGAGGAGTCCCGTGCTCGTCGCGCTCGTAGAACTTCGGAGCCACGGACTTCTGCAACAGGTCGTAGAGTGCGGCCGCCTCCAGATCGTCGCGACGGTCCTCGTCGGCGACCCCGGAGGCCGACGGTATCGCCCAGCCGTTCTCGCCGTCGTACCACTCGTCCCACCACCCGTCGAGGATCGACAGGTTCAGCCCGCCGTTGAGCGCGCTCTTCATTCCCGAAGTGCCGCAGGCTTCTAACGGCCGAAGCGGGTTGTTCAGCCAGACGTCGCAGCCCCAATACAGCAACCTGGCCATCGACATGTCGTAGTCGGGCAGGAACGCGATCCGATGACGCACTTCGGGGCGGTCGGCGAACTGCACCACCTGCTGGATCAGCGCCTTGCCGCCGTCGTCGGCGGGGTGAGACTTGCCGGCGACGATCAGCTGGATCGGCTTTTCCTCGTCGAGTAGCAGCTGTTCCAGCCGGTCCGGGTCGCGCAGCATCAGCGTGAGACGCTTGTACGTCGGCACCCGCCGGGCGAACCCGATGGTCAGCACGTTCGGGTCGAACGCCGTTGCTATCCAACCTAATTCACCCTCTGGCGCACCACGTTCCCGCCACGAGCGGTGCAGCCGCGCCCGGACATCTTCGACGAGCAGCGCCCGCAGTTGCGATCGGATCCACCACAGGTGACCCGCGTCGACCTCGTTGACCCGCAGCCAGACGCCGGGGTCGCTGAACGAGTCGGACCCGGCCAGTTCCTGGCCCAGCTGCAACCATTGCGGCGCCGCCCAGGTGCGGGCATGGACGCCGTTGGTGATCGAGCCGATCGGCACCTCGTCCACGTCGAAACCCGCCCATAGTTCGTTGAACATGGCCCGGCTCACTTCACCGTGCAACACCGAAACACCGTTGGCGCGCTGGGCAAGCCGCAGACCCATGTGGGCCATGTTGAACTTTTCCGCATCGTCCTCGGCGCCCAGCGCCAAGATCCGGGCGATCGGCACGCCGGGCAGCAGCACCGAACCGGCAGCGATACCGGCGCCGTCTGCGGTGTTGCCGGCGAAATACCGCTGCACCATTTCCACCGGAAACCGGTCGATGCCGGCGGGCACCGGGGTGTGCGTGGTGAACACCGTGCTGGAGCGCACCACGGTCAAGGCGGTGTCGAAATCCAAACCGGCATCGACCAGTTCGCGGATGCGCTCGGCGCCGAGGAATCCGGCGTGGCCCTCGTTCATGTGGTACACCTCGGGCGCCGGCAGGCCTTCGATCGAGGTGTACGCGCGAATCGCCCGGATGCCGCCGATCCCGGCGAGGATCTCCTGCTGCATGCGATGTTCTTGGTCGCCGCCGTAGAGGCGGTCGGTAACCCCGCGCATCTGGTGGTCGTTCTCCGGGATATCGGAATCCAGCAACAGCAGCGGTACCCGACCGACCTGGGCGACCCAGATCCGGGCCCGCAGCCGATCGGAGTCCGGCAGTGCGAGCTCAACCAGCGCGGGCGTGCCCGCACCGTCGGTGAGCAGCCGCAGCGGCAACCCCTGCGGATCCAGCGCCGGGTAGGTCTCGTGCTGCCAGCCGTCCGCGGTCAGCGATTGCCGAAAGTAGCCGGAGCGGTAGTACAGGCCGACCGCGATCAGCGGTAATCCGAGATCCGAGGCGGCCTTCAGGTGGTCGCCGGCCAGGATTCCCAAACCACCGGAGTAGTTCGGCAGCACTTCGGCAACACCGAACTCCATCGAGAAGTAGGCGATGCCGTTGGGCATCGGGGTGCCGCTGCTGTGCTGCTGCTGGTACCACAGCGGTCGGCTCAGATAATCGTTGAGTTCAGCAGCCAGAGCATCCAACCGGTCCAGGAAACCGCGGTCGAGGGCCAGTTCGTCGAGGCGGGCCGGGCTGACCGCCCCCAGCAGGGCAACCGGATCCCGACCGCACTGGCTCCACAGTGTCGGATCGATCGCCTCGAAGAGCTCCTGCGTGGGTTTGTCCCACGACCATCGCAGGTTGATCGACAACTGTTCGAGCGCCGCCAAGCGTTCCGGGAGATGGGCACGGACCGTGAACCGACGGAGGGCTTTCACGCGTCATTACCTTACTGACGCCGGGGCAGGTTTCGCCTCCCGAACAACCCGCGCCATCCGGCCTCAGGTGTGGGTCGACACTACGGTGGGTATTGGGCGCAGAGAGGTTTTCGAAGACGCGCAGGTGGCGGAGTCGACAGCGCCCAGGACGACAACCGACTAGCGACTCGCAAAGGAGTAGCAGTGCCCGGTCGTGTCGAGATCGATGACGTCGCGCCCGTCGTGTCGTGCGGCGCCTATCCGGCAAAAGCCGTCGTCGACGAGGTGATCCCGGTACGCGCGTCGGTGTGGCGCGAAGGCCACGACGCGGTGGCGGCGACGCTCGTCGTGCGTTACCTGGGTCCGCGGTATCCACAGGTGGGTGAAACCCGGCGGCTCAAGGCGGTGCAGGCGCCCGCGCTGGCCGAACCCGCCGCCGACCCGGTCGTGAAGGTCAAGCCGTTGCATGTCCCGATGGCTCCCGACGGCGTAGAGCCTTTCATCTTCCGCGGCGCGTTCACGCCCGACCGGATCGGGCTGTGGACCTACCGGGTGGACGGCTGGGGCGACCCGATTCACACCTGGCGACACGCCGTCGAGGCCAAGCTGGACGCCGGCCAAGGCGAAAGCGAATTGTCCAACGACCTGCTGGTCGGGGCGCAGCTGCTGGAACGCGCCGCCACCGGGGTTCCGCGTAGCCGGCGCGAGCCGCTGCTGGCCGCCGCGAAAGCCCTGCAAACACCCGGCGATCCGGTGTCCCGCGCCGCGCTGGCGCTGACCGCCGACATCGATGAACTCCTGACGCAATTTCCGCTGCGTGAGCTGGTCACCCGCGGCGAGCAGTACGGGGTATGGGTGGATCGGCCGCTGGCCCGCTTCGGGTCTTGGTATGAGATGTTCCCCCGTTCGACCGGCGGCTGGGACGCCGACGGCCATCCGGTGCACGGCACTTTCGCCACCGCGGCCGCGGCGCTGCCACGGATCGCGCAGATGGGCTTCGACGTCGTGTACCTGCCGCCGATCCACCCGATCGGCAAGGTTCACCGCAAGGGCCGCAACAACACCGCGACGGCGGCGCCCGGTGACGTCGGATCACCGTGGGCGATCGGCAGCGACGAGGGCGGCCACGACGCGGTGCATCCGCAGCTGGGCACGATCGCCGACTTCGACAAGTTCGTCGCCGCGGCCGAGGACCTGGGCATGGAGGTGGCCCTGGACTTGGCGCTGCAATGCGCGCCGGATCACCCGTGGGCCAAGAACCACCGCCAGTGGTTCACCGAATTGCCGGACGGCACCATCGCCTACGCCGAGAACCCGCCGAAGAAATACCAGGACATCTACCCGATCAACTTCGACAACGATCCCGCCGGCCTCTACGACGAAGTGCTGCGCGTGGTGCGGTATTGGATGGACCACGGGGTCAAGGTTTTTCGCGTAGACAATCCGCACACCAAGCCGCCCAACTTCTGGGCCTGGTTGATCGCTCAGGCCAAAGCCGCCGATCCAGACGTGCTGTTCCTGTCCGAGGCGTTCACGCCGCCGGCCCGCCAATACGGGCTCGCCAAACTGGGATTCACGCAGTCGTACACCTACTTCACTTGGCGCACATCCAAGTGGGACCTCACCGAATTCGGCCAGCAGATACCGGAAATCGCGGACTACCGGCGTCCGAACCTGTTCGTCAACACCCCCGACATCCTGCACGCGAGTCTGCAGCACAATGGGCCGGGCATGTTCGCGATACGCGCGGTGCTGGCGGCGACCATGAGCCCCACTTGGGGGGTGTATTCCGGCTTTGAGCTGTTCGAAGGCCACGCCGTCGCCGAGGGCAGCGAGGAGTATCTCAACTCGGAGAAGTACGAGTTGCGGCCACGCGACTTCGCCGGCGCGCTGGCGGCCGGGCGCTCGCTGGAGCCATTCATCGCGCGGCTGAACAGCATTCGTCGACTACACCCAGCACTGCAGCAACTGCGCAACATCACGTTCCATGCCATCGACAATGACGCGTTGCTGGCGTACAGCAAGTTCGACCCGATCACCGGTGACTGCGTGCTGGTCGTGGTGACGCTCAACGCATTCGCGCCGGAGGATGCGACATTGTGGTTGGACATGCCCGCATTGGGTATGGAACACCATGAGCGGTTTTGGGTACGAGACGAGATCACCGGCGAGGAATACCAATGGGGAGCGGCCAACTACGTGCGGATCGATCCTGGTCACGCCGTCGCCCACGTCATCAACATGCCGCTCATCCCGTCCGAAGCACGAATCCCGCTACTGTGCCGGAGGTAATGCCGCAATGAAGGCAGGCGAACAAGTAGCCCGAGCCCGTTTGGCTCCCGAGCCCAGTGACCTGGCCCGCCTGGTCGCCGGCGAGCACCACAACCCGCACGGCATCCTGGGCGCCCACGAATACGGCGACCACACCGTCATCCGGGCCTTCCGGCCGCACGCCACCAGCGTGATCGCATTGGTCGGCGCTGACCGATTCCCGTTGCAGCACATCGACTCCGGCTTGTTCGCGGCGGCACTGCCGTTCGTCAACCTGATCGACTACCGCCTTGAAGTGGTCTACGACGGCGGCGGCCCGCAGACGATCGCCGACGCCTATCGATTCCTGCCGACATTGGGTGAAGTCGACCTGCATCTGTTCAACGAGGGGCGCCACGAACGGCTGTGGGAAGTCCTTGGCGCCCATCCCCGTTCGTTCACCACCGCCGACGGTGTGGTCGACGGGGTGTCATTCGCGGTGTGGGCGCCCAACGCCAAGGGCGTCAGTCTGATCGCCGAATTCAACGGCTGGAACGGTAACGAGGCACCGATGCGGGTGCTCGGCTCGTCGGGTGTCTGGGAGTTGTTCTGGCCCGGTTTCGCGCACGACGGCTTGTACAAGTTCCGGGTGCACGGCGCCGACGGCTCGATCACCGACCGTGCCGACCCGATGGCATTCGCCACCGAGGTGCCACCGCTCACCGCTTCGCGGGTGAACGTGAGCGACTACCGGTGGAGCGACGACGCCTGGATGACCGCCCGCGCCAAGCGCAATGCCGTGTTCGAGCCGATGAGCACCTACGAAGTGCACCTCGGCTCGTGGCGACCGGGCCTGTCATATCGGGACCTTGCCCGCGAGCTGACGGATTACGTTCTGGCGCATGGCTTTACCCATGTCGAGCTGCTGCCCGTTGCCGAGCACCCGTTCGGCGGCTCGTGGGGTTACCAGGTGACGTCTTACTACGCGCCGTCGTCCCGATTCGGCACGCCCGATGAGTTGAGAGCTCTCATCGACGCGCTGCACCAGGCCGGCATCGGCGTCATTGTGGACTGGGTGCCCGCTCACTTCCCCAAAGACGCGTGGGCGCTCGGCCGGTTCGACGGCACACCGCTCTACGAGCATTCCGACCCCAGCCGCGGTGAGCAACTCGATTGGGGCACTTACGTCTTCGACTTCGGCCGCGCCGAGGTACGCAATTTCCTGGTGGCCAATGCGCTGTACTGGCTCGAGCAATACCACATCGACGGACTGCGAGTGGACGCCGTCGCGTCGATGCTCTACCTCGATTACTCACGCCCGGAAGGTGGCTGGACACCGAACATCTACGGCGGCCGGGAGAACCTCGAAGCCGTGCAGTTCCTGCAGGAGATGAACGCCACGGCTCACAAGGCGGCGCCCGGGATCGTCACGATCGCCGAGGAGTCGACCTCGTGGCCGGGCGTCACCAGGCCGACGACCGTTGGCGGCTTGGGCTTCTCGATGAAGTGGAACATGGGCTGGATGCACGACACGCTCGACTACATCAGTCGCGACCCGGTATACCGCAGTTATCACCACCACGCGATCACCTTCTCGATGCTCTATGCGTTCAGCGAGAACTTCGTGCTGCCGATCAGCCACGACGAGGTCGTGCACGGCAAGGGGACGCTGTGGGGCCGGATGCCGGGCAACGACCACGTGAAGGCGGCCGGTTTGCGCAGTCTGCTGGCCTACCAGTGGGCGCACCCGGGCAAGCAGTTGCTGTTCATGGGCCAGGAATTCGGACAGCGCGCCGAATGGTCCGAGGAGCGTGGCGTCGACTGGTTCCAGCTCGACGAGAACAGCTTCTCCACCGGAATTTCACGATTGGTGTGCGACCTCAACTCGATCTATCGCCGTTCTTCGGCGTTGTGGAGTCAGGACATCAAGCCCGAGGGCTACTCCTGGATCGACGCCAACGACTCCGCCAACAACGTGCTGAGTTTTCTGCGGTACGGCAGCGACGGCTCGGTGATGGCCTGTGTATTCAACTTTGCCGGCGCCGAGCACAGCGGCTACCGTCTCGGTCTGCCCAGCGCCGGGCGATGGCGTGAGGTGCTCAACACCGACGCTACGGTCTACAACGGCACGGGTATCGGCAATCTGGGCGGCGTCGACGCGACCGATGCGCCGTGGCACGGGCGGCCGGCATCGACGGTGCTGGCGCTGCCGCCGATGTCAGCGCTGTGGCTGGAGCCCGAAAAGCCGTCTAATACAGCGCATTAGCGAGGCTGCGTCGTCCCGCGATGACTTCGGGGTCGGCAGGATCGAACAGCTCGAACAGCTCGATCAGCCGCGTGCGCACCGACGTCCGCTCGTCACCGGCCGTGCGTCGCACGAGCCCGACCAGACGGCCGAACGCGCCTTCCACATCTTGGCCCAGGAGCTGGACGTCAGCAGCGGCGAATGCCGCCTCGATATCGTCGGGCGCGGCATCGGCGACAGCCACCGCATCCCGCGAATGCGCGGTCGCACGCATCAGAAACGCGATTTGGCGCACTGCGCCTTTTGCTTCGGCATGGTTCGGGTCCGCGTCCAGGATCGCCTGATAAGAGTCGAGCGCCGCCCCGAGGTCGTTGTCTTCGAGCTGCTGGCGGGCCTGCGCGACAGCCGGATCCACTTCCGCTGGCTCGTCGGAATCGTCTGCCCCGCCGAGCTTTCCAGCAGTGGCTGACAGCAGCGAGTCGATCCAGCGGCGTAGCTGCTCCGGCGGCTGCATGCCCTGAAAGCTGGAAAGCGGTTGTCCGGCACCCAATGCCACGACGGTGGGGACCACTTCGACGCCGAAGATCTGCGCCACCCGGGGAGCCACGTCGACGTTGACGCTGGCCAGCGACCATTTGCCGTTGTCGGCGGCGGCCAGGCCGGACAAGATGTCGGCCAGCTGAAGGCAGACGTCACTGCGCGGCGACCACAGCAGTACGACCACTGGCACCTGGTTGGAGCGCAGCAGTACTTCTTGTTCGAAGTTGGTCTCGTTGACCTCGACGCCGGCGGCGGCCGCCGAGCCGTCACCGTGCGTCTCGCCGGCGGACGGCGGGGGTTGCTTGAGGGCGGACAGATCGACGGCACCGCCGGTCAATGCGGGCCCGATCGGAGGTCGAGGACGGCTCACGCGCTCAAGTCTGGCACGCAGGGCTCCGGTGCGTTTCATCCGGTGCAGAGGGCCGTATGACCAACATCACATCCACCATGGACGCGCCGACGCGGTCGCGACGCCAGCAAACTTCTGGGTGCGGCAGTCGGTTGGTCGGCAAAAAACCGTACCGGCCGGTAACTAGCGGGCGCGCAGAACCAGCGCGTCTCCCTGGCCACCCGCTCCACACAACGCAGCAACGCCGTAGCCGGAGCCCCGACGGGCCAGCTCGAGGGCCGCGTGCAGGGTGATCCGGGCGCCTGACATGCCGATCGGATGCCCGATCGCGATGGCGCCGCCGTTGACGTTGACGATCTCGGGATCGATGCCGAGTTCCCGCGTCGAGGCCAGGGCCACCGCCGAGAACGCCTCGTTGATTTCCACCACGTCGAGTTGGTCGACGGAGATACCTTCGCGGGCGATCGCCTTCTTGATCGCGTTGGCGGGCTGCGACTGCAACGTCGAATCCGGGCCGGCCACCACGCCGTGCGCGCCGATCTCGACCAGCCAGGTCAATCCCAGCTCGGTGGCTTTGTCCTTGTTCATCACGACCACCGCGGCCGCGCCGTCGGAAATCTGCGATGCCGAACCGGCGGTGATGGTGCCGTCCTTGCGGAAGGCCGGCTTGAGACCGGCCAGCGACTCGGCGGTGGTGTTGGCCCGGATGCCCTCGTCCTCGGTGAACTGCAGCGGATCGCCCTTGCGCTGCGGGATGCTGACCGGCACGACCTCGTCGGCGTAGACGCCGTCCTTCCAGGCCGCGGCGGCCTTCTGGTGCGACTGTGCGGCGAATTCGTCCTGTTCGAGGCGGGTGAACTTGTCGACGTCGTTGCGCTGCTCGGTGAGCGCACCCATCGGCTGGTCGGTGAACACGTCGTGCAGGCCGTCGTAGGCCATGTGGTCCAGGACCGTGACGTCGCCGTACTTGTAGCCCGCGCGGCTGTCGATCAGCAGGTGCGGGGCCTTGGTCATCGACTCCTGGCCGCCGGCCACCACCACGTCGAACTCTCCGGCTCGAATGAGCTGGTCAGCCAGCGCGATGGCGTCGATGCCGGACAGGCACATCTTGTTGATGGTCAGCGCCGGCACATCCCAGCCGATGCCGGCCGCGACGGCGGACTGCCGCGCCGGCATCTGGCCGGCCCCCGCGGTCAGCACCTGGCCCATGA
This sequence comes from uncultured Actinomycetota bacterium, assembly GCA_963815995.1. Taxonomy (GTDB): domain Bacteria; phylum Actinomycetota; class Actinomycetes; order Mycobacteriales; family Mycobacteriaceae; genus Mycobacterium. The sequence continues at coordinate 535,782 of CAWFIR010000010.1, read as the reverse complement.
TCACGTACTCGACCAGCGAGGCCGGCACGTTCGCCTTCTCCAGCGCGCCTTTGATCGCGATGGCACCCAGATCGCTGGCGCGCAAGTCCTTCAGCGAGCCCATCAGCTTGCCGACCGGCGTCCGTGCTCCAGCAACGATCACCGATGTCGTCATGACTACCTCCAGAGCGGGGTTCAACAGCCGATTCGGCGAATCGGGAGAAGCGGATTCGTTCCCGTCAGGTTACCGTTACGTGATGACCACCGATCAAGTTGACACCCGTCGAGTCCTCAGCACCGCTCTGGTGACGGCAGTCGACCACGTCGGCATCGCGGTCCCCGACCTCGATGCCGCGATCGCGTGGTACCACGACCACCTCGGCATGATCGTCCTGCACGAGGAAGTCAACGACGATCAGGGAATTCGCGAGGCGATGCTGTCGGTGCGCGGCGCCGCGGTCGGTAGCGCGCAAGTTCAGCTGATGGCCCCGATCGACGACTCGTCGGCGATCGCGAAGTTCCTCGACAAGCGTGGCCCCGGCATCCAGCAGCTGGCGTATCGGGTCAGCGACCTGGACGCCCTCAGCGAGCGTCTGCGCGAGCAGGGAATCCGGCTGCTCTACGACGCACCCCGCCGCGGCACAGCGAACTCGCGGATCAACTTCATCCACCCCAAGGACGCCGGCGGCGTCCTGATCGAATTGGTCGAACCGGCCGCCGATTCAGACTCCGCGCACTGACGCCTCAACTCCACTTTCTGGTCGGCCCGCGCGTTCCCCGGTTAGCCCAGCACGGCGTGTGCCAGTGCCGTCGGTCGTCGACGGCCACCTCGCCGAAATCGGCTAGCCACACCACCACATGAGCTGTGCCCGAACGTATTTCGTGGTCGCAGCCCGGGCAACGATACGTCTTGAGCGCTCGCGCGCGCGGCTACCGGCCGAACCTCGTAGTCGTGTCCGTCCGGCCCGGTCTCTACCCGACGTGGCGCGGGCAGCGGCCCGAACGACTGCTGCCGACGCGGTGAACTGCGGCGCCGTGCCATGACAGCAGTCTAGTGAGGCAGCTCAGAACAACCGGAACTCGTCGGAATCCATGCCCCGCATCTTGTCGTAATCCAATGTCAGACAACGAATTCCGCGATCAGTGGCTAAAGTCTTCGCCTGCGGCTTAATCTGCTGCGCGGCGAACACCCCGCTCACCGGGCGCCAGCAGGCTGTCCCGGTTGAGCAGCTCCAGGTAGCGGGTGAGCTGCTCTACTCCATCGATTTCGCCGCGGCGCTTGATCTCTACTGCGACCGAACGCCCCTGTTCGTCACGGCACAACAGGTCGACCGGGCCGATCGGCGTCATGTACTCGCGCCGCACCAGCGTGTAGCCCGCCCCGAGCAGCTCGACGTGCTCGGCGAGCAACACCTGCAAGTGGGCTTCGACGCCGTCTTTGACCAGCCCGGGATCGAGCCCGAGCTCATGGCTGGAGTCGTGCTCGATGTCCTCTACGGTGATGCGTAGCTGCTCGCCGGCCTTGTTCTGCACCACCCAGACCGGCACCTCGGCATCGGCCTCCTCGGACAGCCAGCACGGCGGGCTCATCCAGTTCAGCGGCTTGTAGGCGCGGTCGTCGGCGTGCACACTCACCGAGCCGTCGGCCTTGAAGAGCAGCAGCCGGCGTGCCGAGGGCAGATGAGCGGTGAGCCGTCCGACGTAGTCCACGGTGCAGCGGGCGATGACGAGGCGCACGCAACACACCTTAAGCGTGGGCGGCGGCGGCAATTAGGCTGACGCCAACATGATGGCTAAGCGATCGACCGCGCAACGGCTGGGGCGAGTGCTGGAGCGGGTGACCCAGCAGAGCGGTCGACTGCCGGAAACGCCGGCTTACGGTTCCTGGCTGCTCGGGCGGGTATCGGAGAGCCAGGCGCGCCGGCGAGTGCGCATCCAACTCATTCTGACGGTGTTCATCGTCGGGGCGAACCTGATCGGACATCGCCGTGACGACGCTGCTGTTGACCGTCGCGTTCCCCACCCCCAGCATTTTCAGCGACGCACCACTGTGGATCACCTTCGGCGTCACGCCCGCCTACTGCGCCGTCGCGTTGGGACTCGGTACATATTTGATCACCCATCGGACCATCGCCGCCTTGCGATGGGCGATCGAGGAACACGAACCGACCCCGGCCGACGAACGCGCCACCTTTGCAGCTCCGTTCTGGCTGGCCCTCGGTGTCCTCGTGCTGTGGGTCCTCGGGACCGGCTTGCTGACGACGCTCTACGGGTTGGCCGACAGTACCTTCATTCCGATCGTGGGCTTCTGCGTCAGCGTCTGCGGCATTCTGGTGTCTACCGCGTGTTATCTGTTCACTGAGTTCGCGTTACGCCCGGTAGCCGCTCAGGCACTCGAGGCGGGCGGGGCGCCGCGGCGATTGGCTCCCGGAATCATGGGCCGGACATTGACGGTCTGGCTGCTCGGGTCTGGCCTTCCCGTGCTTGGCGTCATGGTTACCGCGCTGCTGGGCGGCGTGCTGCTCGACAATCTGAGCAAGACCCAATTGGCGGTAGCCATCATGGTGATATCGGCCGCGGCGCTGATTTTCGGCTTCCTGTTGATGTGGATTCTGGCCTGGTTGACGGCAACGCCGGTGCGGGTGGTTCGGGCGGCGCTCAAGCGGGTGGAAGACGGCGATCTGCGCGGCGACTTGGTGGTGTTCGACGGCACCGAACTCGGTGAGCTGCAACGCGGATTCAACTCAATGGTCGACGGCTTGCGCGAGCGCGAGCGCGTGCGAGATCTGTTCGGCCGGCATGTGGGACGCGAGGTTGCCCTTGCCGCCGAACGCGACAAGCCCGAACTCGGAGGCGAAGAGCGTTATGTCGCAGTGGTTTTCGTCGACATCCTCGGCTCGACGCAACTGGTGACGAGCTCGACCGGCCGCAGAAGTCGTGCAGCTACTCAACCGGTTCTTCGCGGTGATCGTCGAGGAGGTCGACCGTCACCACGGACTGGTCAACAAATTCGAGGGCGACGCGGTGCTGGCGGTTTTCGGCGCTCCCAACCATCTCGACCGACCGGAAGACCAGGCCCTCAGCGCCGCGCGCGCCATCGCCCGTCGTCTCGACAGCGAGGTGCCCGAGTGCAAGGCCGGCATCGGGGTCACAGCCGGCCACGCCGTCGCCGGAAATGTCGGCGCTAAGGAGCGGTTCGAATACACGGTCATCGGCGAACCGGTCAACGAGGCGGCCCGGCTGTGCGAGTTGGCGAAGAACGAGCCGAGCCGATTGTTGGCATCCTCGGACACGATCAACGCCGCAAGCGACGACGAACGTACCCATTGGTCGTTGGGTGAGACCGTCACGCTGCGCGGCCACGATCAGCCGACGCAGTTGGCGACGCTGATCTAGTCGGGAACGCCGTGGGTGAACACGGCCCGGCTGAGCCGAAGCCAGGCGTCCCGGAAACGACCGGGGTCAACGCCGGTGAAATCGCCTGGTACACATCACCCGACGACGACCTACTGCCCGGCTAGGCAGAGCTCGTCGCCCACGCCTTGGGGTCCCACAGAAGACCTCCAGCTTAGGTGAGCGATACTGCGCAAATGGTCGACGATCTCCGTGCCAAGTTTGCCGGATCTACCAGCGCTGACACGAGGGTGAGGTGTTGGTTGCACGTAATCGCCTCGCGGAGCGCCGGCTCGTGAGCACGCGACTGGCGGACTTCGTGGTCGATCGGCGAATGCTGCTGATGGCAGTGCTCGCCGCGCCCATCGGCGCGCTGGCAGCGGGTGCGGCGTGGTGCCTGCTGCGGCTGATCGGGTTGGTCACCAACCTGGTCTTCTACCAACGCTGGGCGGTCGATCTGATTGCCCCGGGAGCTCAACATCATCCGTGGTGGCTGGTGCTGGGTGCACCGGTCGCCGGCGGTCTGGTCGTCGGCGCGATGGCGCGGCTCGGGTCGGAGAAGATCCGCGGTCACGGTATGCCCGAGGCGATCGAGGCCATCCTGACCCAGGGCAGTAGAGTCGAGCCCAAAGTGGCTGTGCTGAAGCCTATTTCGGCGGCAATCAGCATCGGTACCGGCGGGCCGTTCGGCGCCGAGGGCCCGATCATCATGACCGGCGGGGCACTCGGTTCGATTCTCGCCCAGCATCTGCACCTGACCGCCGACGAGCGCAAGATCCTGCTGGTTTCGGGCGCCGCCGGCGGAATGGCAGCGACATTCAATTCCCCGCTGGCATCCATCCTGCTCGCCGTCGAACTGTTGCTGTTCGAGTGGCGGCCTCGCAGTACCGTGCCGGTCACGGCCGCAGTCGCGGTCGCGACGATCGTGCGTTCATTCATCCTCGGCAGCGACCCGGTATTCCCCGTGACTCAACACGTCACCCAGATTCCTTGGAACATAGACCTATTGGCACTCATCACCGGTGTGTGCGGTGCTGCGATCGCCATCGTCGCCACCCGGCTGGTGTACGCGTCCGAAGATGCGTTCTCGCGTCTGCCATTTCACTGGATGTGGTGGCCCGCCATCGGTGGCCTGGTGATCGGGATCGGTGGACTCATCCAGCCTCGCGCCCTCGGTGTCGGCTACGACGTGATCGGCGCGCTGCTGACTGGCCATGCCACGCTGTCGCTCATCGTCGGGATACTCATCGTGAAAACGGCGATCTGGTCGTTGTCACTGGGCTCGGGCACGTCGGGTGGTGTCCTGGCGCCGCTGTTCATGATCGGCGGCGCGCTGGGAGCCCTTGTCGGACACTGGTTCCCGGTCGTGTTCCCGGGATTTTGGGCGCTTCTGGGGTTGGCCGCCGTGGTCGGGGCCGCGATGCGCGCGCCGTTGACCGGCATCGTGTTCACCCTCGAACTCACCCACGCCTGGCCTGCACTCTTCCCTCTGACCATCGCCTCGTTCACGGCGTACGCGGCGTCGGTGCTGATACTCGACCGCTCGGTTCTGACCGAGAAGATCGCCCGGCGCGGTCTGCATCTGACGTGTGACTACACCACCGATCCGCTGGAGGCCTTCTTCGTCGAAGAGGTGATGCATCCCGAGCCGCCGCTCGTTCCCGTGGCAGGCACAATCGGCATCCGCGACACGTTGCGGCATGCGGCCAACGTCCTAGCTGAAGCCGGCGGCCGTCCGCTGCAGGTGGTGTCGCCGGAGGGCAGCGCATTGGGTCACGTGACGATGGACGATCTTCTGGTCGCCCGGCTGCACGACCTGAACGAAGACACCCTGCGCACACGTCACTTTGTCGCTTTTGGACGTGCTCGGCCCGTAGCCGACGGCGCAGGGTCAGAGCCACCGCAACCAGACTGACGCGCCTGAGCAGGTGCGTGCCGGACGTCGACCACCACGATGTCGCTTTCTCGCCAGAAATGTCAGTGGCCGGGTGTAATTGTCGAACCGTGCACGAAGACTTCGACCGCTGCTACCGAGCCGTCCAATCCAAGGACGCTCGGTTCGACGGCTGGTTCGTCACTGCCGTGCGAACTACCGGCATATATTGCCGACCCAGCTGTCCCGTTCGGCCGCCGTTCGCTCGCAATGTGCAGTTCTTCCCAACTGCGGCAGCTGCGCAACGCGCAGGCTTTCGCGCCTGCAAGCGCTGTCGCCCGGACGCGTCGCCGGGTTCGCCGGAATGGAACATTCGCGACGACCTCGTCGCGCGGGCCATGCGCCTGATCGCCGACGGCATTGTGGACCGCGAGGGTGTCGGGGGCCTCGCCGCCCGCCTCGGATACACCACCCGACAGCTTCAGCGATTACTGCAGGCGGAAACCGGCGCCGGCCCACTCGCACTGGCCCGCGCGCAGCGCGCCCAGACCGCGCGCGTACTGATCGAGACAACAGATCTGCCGTTCGGTGACATCGCTTTTGCCGCGGGTTTTTCCAGCATCCGCCAATTCAACGACACGTTGCGCCTGGTGTGCGACACCACCCCGACCCAATTGCGCAAGCGCGCAACCTATCGATTAGGTTGTGCCGCAACGGATGTACGGTCAACCGGGACGGTGTCGCTGCGTCTGCCGGTGCGGGTTCCGTTCGCCTACGAAGGAGTATTCGGCCACCTTGCCGCCAGCGTGGTCCCCGCCTGCGAGGAGGTTCGTGACGGCGCCTATCGGCGGACGTTGCGGCTACCGTTCGGCAACGGAATCGCCAGCCTGACACCGGCACCCGATCATGTTCGATGCGTGCTGGTGCTCGACGACCTTCGCGATCTGACGACCGCGATCTCGCGCTGCCGGCGACTTCTCGACCTCGACGCCGACCCGGACGCCGTAATCGACGTGTTGAGTTCCGATGCCGCCCTGGCCCCAGTGGTAGCCAAGGCACCTGGACAGCGCATACCGCGCACCGTCGACGAGGCCGAACTGGCAGTGCGAGCCGTGCTGGGTCAGCAGGTATCGATCAAAGCCGCGCGGACCCATGCCGGCAGATTGGTCGTCGCGTACGGCGATCCGGTCGGCGACGCCAACGGTGCACTGACGCATACATTTCCGTCGATCGAGCAACTCAGCGACATCGACCCGGCCCACCTGGCCGTTCCGAACTCGCGCCGGCGGACCGTCACCGGCCTGGTCGCCGCGCTTGCCGATGGCCGAGTCGTGCTCAACGCCGGCTGCGATTGGAACGAGGCTCGCAGTCAACTGCTGGCAGTGCCCGGAATCGGGCCGTGGACCGCAGAGGTGATCGCGATGCGCGGCCTGGGCGATCCTGATGCGTTTCCGGCCAGCGATCTCGGATTGCGTTTGGCCGCTGAGCAGCTGGGCTTGCCGAACGACCACCGCGAATTGAGCGCGTTGAGCCGCCGCTGGCGGCCCTGGCGTTCCTATGCCACCCAATATCTGTGGACGACGCTGGAGCACCCAGTGAACCATTGGCCAGCAGAGGAGATCGCATGACCCACTATCGCACCATTGACAGCCCGATCGGATTATTGACGCTGGCCGGCCACGACCAAGCGCTCACCAATGTACGAATGGTCGATCAGACCTACGAACCGAGTCGCAATGGCTGGTCTCCAAATCCCAAGGCGTTCAACGACGTAGTGGACCAACTGAACGCATATTTCGCCGGTGAGCTCACCACGTTCGACCTCGAGCTCGATCTGCGGGGCACCGAGTTTCAGCGGCGAGTCTGGCAGGCGCTGCTGACGATCCCGTTCGGTGAGACCCGGTCGTATGGTGAGGTCGCAGAACAGATCGGCGCTCCTGGCGCCGCTCGTGCCGTCGGCTTGGCCAACGGCCACAACCCGATCGCCATCATTGTTCCGTGCCACCGGGTCATCGGTGCCAGCGGAAGCCTCACCGGGTACGGCGGTGGTCTCGATCGGAAGCGGTCGCTACTCGCCTTGGAGACGAGACACACCTCGGCGACATTGCCGCTGTTCGACTGACCTTCGACCAAGCGGGCTAGAACCCCGGGAAAGGGGCTGGTTGTCGACCGGCAAGGTTGAGCCCAGGCAGCAGCGGTTGTGGGGCCGGCGCTGGCGCCCCAGGCAGGCCGAGCGGCAACCCGGGCCCGCTGGCCCCGGGGATCGGGAACGGCATGTTGCCGTTGGCGACCGATGCCATGAATCCCGGGCATTCCGCCTGGATGGCCATGCTGGTCAGGAGGCCGGCCATGGGTGGGGCCAGACCGCCATGACCGCTGATTTGAGCTGCATTGCTGGCCAGGCCGCCACCGGGTTTCACCAGCATCGGACAGATGGACTGTCCCAGCTGTGCGATTGCGCCGCTGACCGGGCCGTTGTTTCCGATACCCACTCCGTTGGGAACCGGCGTCATCGCGTCGCCAGTCGAATCCGCATGCGCAGCAGGAATCGAGGCGAGGGCAGCGGCACAAACACCCGCGGTAACAATGACCGGTCGCAGAACCGCCGTCACCACGACCTCCGCGGTGTCCCATTTCGACCGCCGGGTCTCAAGCCTCGTCCGCCCCTTTGGCGGTGGTCGGCGCAGAAAGCCGGTCCTCTTCGTCGCAGTCATGTTGTGCTCCCCTCCGTCAGCACTCCATCCACATGGAGCACAGATTTCACTTTGATAACGTTAGGGTAATTTTGTCACAGCTACAACACGATCGGATAACCGTTTGCAACCGTAGCGTTGCGCTACCGCGACCTGTGAGACCTAAATGCAACAATGGCGGATTTCCCGACGGGCGTTTGCTGACCGTTGAGGCCACACGGCGCACAGCTGAGCGGCCGCCGCCGGCATAATCCATCGTGTTAGGTGCCTTGATATACAAATGCCCGTGCCCCCCAAGGGTTTTGGGGGGCACGGGGCTTGTTGTGTGTGTTCGGCGGTGTCCTACTTTTCCACCCGGGTGGGTAGTATCATCGGCGCTGGCAGGCTTAGCTTCCGGGTTCGGGATGGGTCCGGGCGTTTCCCTGTCGCTGTGGCCGCCGTAACTTTATTTAGGTGTTTTTGGTGGTGGGGTGTAGTGGTTTGCGTGGTATTGGGTTGTGGTTGCGTGTGTGTAAGTTTTCGGCCGGTTAGTGCCAGTTCCCTGCGCCCCTTGCGGGGTTTCTAGGTCTGGTCTATTGATCCCGTGGTCTGCGGGGGGCCTTATCCCACTGAATGGGTGAGAAGCCTGGTCTTGGAGGGGGTTTCCCGCTTAGATGCTTTCAGCGGTTATCCTGTCCGAACGTGGCTATCCAGCGGTGCCCCTGGTGGGACAACTGGTGGACCAGAGGTTCGTCCGTCCCGGTCCTCTCGTACTAGGGACAGGTTTCCTCAAGCTTCTGACGCGCGCGGCGGATAGAGACCGAACTGTCTCACGACGTTCTAAACCCAGCTCGCGTGCCGCTTTAATGGGCGAACAGCCCAACCCTTGGGACCTGCTCCAGCCCCAGGATGCGACGAGCCGACATCGAGGTGCCAAACCATCCCGTCGATATGGACTCTTGGGGAAGATCAGCCTGTTATCCCCGGGGTACCTTTTATCCGTTGAGCGACACCCCTTCCACTCGGGGGTGCCGGATCACTAGTCCCGACTTTCGTCCCTGCTTGACGTGTCAGTCTTGCAGTCAAGCTCCCTTGTGCACTTGCACTCGACACCTGATTGCCGTCCAGGTTGAGGGAACCTTTGGGCGCCTCCGTTACATTTTGGGAGGCAACCGCCCCAGTTAAACTACCCGCCAGGCACTGTTCCTGAACCGGATATACGGTTCGAGGTTAGAGGTCCAATACGATCAGAGTGGTATTTCAACAACGACTCCGCAATTACTGGCGTAATTGTTTCACAGTCTCCCACCTATCCTACACAAACCGTACCGAACATCAATACCAAGTTGTAGTGAAGGTCCCGGGGTCTTTTCGTCCTGCCGCGCGTAACGAGCATCTTTACTCGTAGTGCAATTTCGCCGAGTCTATGGTTGAGACAGTTGAGAAGTCGTTACGCCATTCGTGCAGGTCGGAACTTACCCGACAAGGAATTTCGCTACCTTAGGATGGTTATAGTTACCACCGCCGTTTACTGGGGCTTAAATTCTCCGCTTCACCCCGAGGGGTTAACGGGTCCTCTTAACCTTCCAGCACCGGGCAGGCGTCAGTCCGTATACATCGTCTTGCGACTTCGCACGGACCTGTGTTTTTAGTAAACAGTCGCTTCTCACTGGTTTCTGCGACCCACTGCCGCTGCCGGCCGCGAGGGCCATGACGGTAGGTGGGTCCCCCTTCTCCCGAAGTTACGGGGGCATTTTGCCGAGTTCCTTAACCATAGTTCTCTCGTACGCCTTGGTATTCTCTACCTGACCACCTGTGTTGGTTTGGGGTACGGGCCGTGTGTGTGCTCGCTAGAGGCTTTTCTCGGCAGCATAGGATCACCGAATTCACCTCATCCGGTTATGCATCACCTCTCGGGATATAATGAGACCCGGATTTACCTAAGTCTCTTCCTACGGGTTTGCCCCAGTATTACCACTGACTGGTACGGCTACCTTCCTGCGTCACCCCATCGCTTGACTACTACCCATCCGGGTCCCACGCAGCCGGTGGCTGTCTTCACCCTGAAGGGATCGGATCGGCCACCTTTTGGGTGGTTAGCAGAATGGATTCATCACGGGCGCGCACACACGGGTACGGGAATATCAACCCGTTGTCCATCGACTACGCCTGTCGGCCTCGCCTTAGGTCCCGACTCACCCTGGGCGGACTGGCCTGGCCCAGGAACCCTTGGTCTTTCGGCGGGCAAGGTTCTCACTTGCCTTATCGCTACTCATGCCTGCATTCTCACTCCCACACCCTCCACAGCTCCATCACTAGGCTGCTTCACTGGATGCAGGACGCTCCCCTACCCAATCAACTACGTTGTTGCCGCGGCTTCGGCGGTGTGCTTGAGCCCCGCTACATTATCGGCGCACAATCACTTGACCAGTGAGCTATTACGCACTCTTTCAAGGGTGGCTGCTTCTAAGCCAACCTCCTGGTTGTCTATGCGACTGCACATCCTTTTCCACTTAGCACACGCTTAGGGGCCTTAGCCGGCGATCTGGGCTGTTTCCCTCTCGACGCACGGAGCTTATCCCCCGCCGTCTCACTGCCACGCTTTGACTTACCGGCATTCGGAGTTTGGCTGACGTCAGTAACCTAGTAGGGCCCATCGGCCATCCAGTAGCTCTACCTCCGGCAAGAAACACGCAACGCTGCACCTAAATGCATTTCGGGGAGAACCAGCTATCACGGAGTTTGATTGGCCTTTCACCCCTACCCACAACTCATCCCCTCAGTCTTCAACCTAAGTGGGTTCGGGCCTCCACGCGGTCTTACCCGCGCTTCACCCTGGCCATGGGTAGATCACTCCGCTTCGGGTCCAGAACACACCACTACACCCCTTAACGGGTGATACGCCCTATTCAGACTCGCTTTCGCTGCGGCTACCCCACACGGGTTAACCTCGCGACATGTCCCTGACTCGCAGGCTCATTCTTCAAAAGGCACGCCATCACCCCACGACAAGTCGAAGGCTCTGACGGCTTGTAGGCACACGGTTTCAGGTACTCTTTCACTCCCCTCCCGGGGTACTTTTCACCATTCCCTCACGGTACTAATCCGCTATCGGTCATCAGGAAGTATTCAGGCTTACCGGGTGGTCCCGGCAGATTCACAGCAGATTCCACGGGCCCGCTGCTACTCGGGTAACAACACAAAACAGCGTGTGAGTTTTCACCTACCGGGCTCTCACCGTCTACGGCAGACCATCCCAGGCCACTTCGATTAACCACACACTCACTGCCCTCCGGTCAGGTAGAACCAGACGCGTTATCCCCACAACCCCGCACACACAACCCCTACCCGGTTACACATGCGCACGGTTTAGCCATCCTCCGCGTTCGCTCGCCACTACTAACGGAATCACACTTGTTTTCTTTTCCTACGGGTACTGAGATGTTTCACTTCCCCGCGTTCCCTCCCGCACCCTATGTATTCAGATACGGGTGACACGACATCACTCGTGCCGGGTTTCCCCATTCGGACATCCTCGGATCAACGCTCGGTTGACAGCTCCCCGAGGCATATCGCAGCCTCCCACGTCCTTCATCGGCTCCTGATGCCAAGGCATCCACCATGTGCCCTAAAACACTTACAACACAAGAAAACAACTCGAACAAAACCAGCTGAAAAATCAGCAAATCTTGCTTAGATGCTCGCAACCACTATCCAATAAACAAACACCACACCCCACCACCAAGATGGAGCGACACCACCACCCGACCAACGGCCAGGACAACCAGGTGTTGCCTCAGGACCCAACAGTGTGTTCAGCGATTGTGCTGCCCTGCCAAAAACAGACGATTTGTTGTTGCGCACCCAGCCGGCACCCACTACAGGTGACCCGACTCCTCACGGCTCACACCCCCACAACGGGATGCTTTTCGTGGTGCTCCTTAGAAAGGAGGTGATCCAGCCGCACCTTCCGGTACGGCTACCTTGTTACGACTTCGTCCCAATCGCCGATCCCACCTTCGACAGCTCCCCCCACAAGGGTTAGGCCACTGGCTTCGGGTGTTACCGACTTTCATGACGTGACGGGCGGTGTGTACAAGGCCCGGGAACGTATTCACCGCAGCGTTGCTGATCTGCGATTACTAGCGACTCCGACTTCACGGGGTCGAGTTGCAGACCCCGATCCGAACTGAGACCGGCTTTAAAGGATTCGCTAAGCCTCACGGCATCGCAGCCCTTTGTACCGGCCATTGTAGCATGTGTGAAGCCCTGGACATAAGGGGCATGATGACTTGACGTCATCCCCACCTTCCTCCGAGTTGACCCCGGCAGTCTCTCACGAGTCCCCGCCATAACGCGCTGGCAACATGAGACAAGGGTTGCGCTCGTTGCGGGACTTAACCCAACATCTCACGACACGAGCTGACGACAGCCATGCACCACCTGCACACAGGCCACAAGGGAACCGATATCTCTACCGGCGTCCTGTGCATGTCAAACCCAGGTAAGGTTCTTCGCGTTGCATCGAATTAATCCACATGCTCCGCCGCTTGTGCGGGCCCCCGTCAATTCCTTTGAGTTTTAGCCTTGCGGCCGTACTCCCCAGGCGGGGTACTTAATGCGTTAGCTACGGCACGGATCCCAAGGAAGGAAACCCACACCTAGTACCCACCGTTTACGGCGTGGACTACCAGGGTATCTAATCCTGTTCGCTCCCCACGCTTTCGCTCCTCAGCGTCAGTTACTGCCCAGAGACCCGCCTTCGCCACCGGTGTTCCTCCTGATATCTGCGCATTCCACCGCTACACCAGGAATTCCAGTCTCCCCTGCAGTACTCCAGTCTGCCCGTATCGCCCGCACGCCCCCAGTTAAGCCAGGGAATTTCACGGACAACGCGACAAACCACCTACGAGCTCTTTACGCCCAGTAATTCCGGACAACGCTCGCACCCTACGTATTACCGCGGCTGCTGGCACGTAGTTGGCCGGTGCTTCTTCTCCACCTACCGTCACCAGAAACAAAAGCTCCCGGCTTCGCCGATGGTGAAAGAGGTTTACAACCCGAAGGCCGTCATCCCCCACGCGGCGTCGCTGCATCAGGCTTGCGCCCATTGTGCAATATTCCCCACTGCTGCCTCCCGTAGGAGTCTGGGCCGTATCTCAGTCCCAGTGTGGCCGGACACCCTCTCAGGCCGGCTACCCGTCGTCGCCTTGGTAGGCCATCACCCCACCAACAAGCTGATAGGCCGCGGGCCCATCCCACACCGCAAAAGCTTTCCACCACAACACCATGCAGTCCGTAGTCCTATCCGGTATTAGACCCAGTTTCCCAAGCTTATCCCGAAGTGCAGGGCAGATCACCCACGTGTTACTCACCCGTTCGCCACTCGAGTACCCCCGAAAGGGCCTTTCCGTTCGACTTGCATGTGTTAAGCACGCCGCCAGCGTTCGTCCTGAGCCAGGATCAAACTCTCCAAACAAAAACCCCCACACAACATGCGGCGAATTCAATCAGAACAATCTGACCTAACAAAAAGACACCAAAAAACTGGCATCACAAAAAAACAAGACCACACCCACACACGGGGCGCGCAAATGCGGTCCAAAAAAACAACAACAAAAACAAAACCACCAAACACACTATTGAGTTCTCAAACAACACCCGTTTTCGGGCAACCCTGCTACTGTACTCCATCGCAAAAGAGCCGTCAAACTGCACGTCCGATGCCCTAGAGCAGGCGTGCTGGTTATGTACTGACCTACTCTACGCGCTCTATCTCTGCGCCCAAACTGGCCAGGTTCTCCACGAACAACGGGTAGCCCCGGTCGATGTGAAACACGTCGTGCACCTCGGTGTCACCGTCGGCCACCAGGCCGGCGAGCACCAGTCCGGCGCCGGCCCGGATGTCCGAAGACCACACCGGCGCACTCGACAGTTGCGGAAGACCTCTGACCACGGCGTGGTGACCGTCGGTGCGCGCATCGGCACCTAGACGGATCATCTCCTCGACGAACCGGAACCGCGCTTCGAACACGTTCTCGGTGATCATCGAAGTGCCGTCGGCGATCGACGCCAGCGCAATCGCCATCGGTTGCAGGTCTGTCGGGAAACCGGGGAACGGCAGCGTCGCGACGTTGATGGCCTTCGGTCGCTCGTACTGGGTAATCCGGAAGCTGTCGTCCGTCTGAGTAACCGTGGCGCCGGCATCGTGCAGCTTGTGCAGCACAACCTGGAGGTGCGCCGGGTCGACCCCGGTCACTGTGACGTCGCCGCGGGTTATCGCCGCTGCAATGCCCCACGTGGCGGCCACAATTCGGTCGCCGATCACGCGGTGCTCCGTCGGGTAGAGCCGCGGGACGCCGGTAATCGTCATCGTGGGCGAACCCGCGCCCTCGACATGCGCGCCCATCTGGTTCAACATCGCGCACAGGTCAACCACGTCGGGCTCGCGCGCCGCGTTGTGGATCGTCGTGACGCCCTCGGCCAGCACCGCAGCCATCAAGATGTTCTCGGTTGCCCCGACCGAGGGGAACTCCAGCTGAATTTCCGCGCCGTGCAAGGAATCTGCCTGAGCAACGACGCAGCCGTGCTCGATATTGCAGACGGCCCCGAGTTGCCGCAGCCCGGCTTGATGCATGTCCAGCGGACGCGAGCCGATCGCGTCACCACCTGGTAGTGCGACTTTGGCGCGCTTGCACCGCCCGACCAAGGGGCCGAGCACGCAGACCGAGGCCCGGAACTGCCGCACCGCCGCGAAGTCGGCATCGTATTTCGGCTCGTCCGGCGAGGTGATGCGCACGGTTGCGCCGGCCAATTCGACGGTGGCGCCCAGGCCCCGCAACACTTCCGCCATCAGCGGCACATCGAGGATGTCGGGGCAGTTGGTGATCGTGCTGGTGCCTTCGGCCAACAGCGTCGCCGCCATCAGCTTCAGAACGCTGTTCTTGGCTCCCCCAACAGCGACTTCGCCCGCCAACCGACTTCCACCGGTCACCACGAAACGCTCCGCCACGCCGGCCAGTTTAGTGAAGCCGTTTCGCCCTGTCAGTCGGCTGCCCCAGTCGGAGCGGTACGTTTTTATTCATGGCAGTACATCTGACCCGCATCTATACCCGGACTGGCGACGACGGAACGACGGGGTTGAGCGATTTCTCACGGGTTTCCAAAAACGACACGCGGCTGGTGGCATACGCCGACTGCGACGAGGCCAATGCGGCTATCGGCGCCGCGATCGCCCTGGGAAACCCGACGCAGCAGATAGCTGAAGTACTGAGACAGATCCAGAACGATCTGTTCGACGCCGGCGCGGATCTGTCGACCCCAGTGGTGGAAAACCCGAAGTATCCGCCGCTGCGCATCACCCAGTCCTACATCGACCGGCTCGAAGCCTGGTGCGACGAATTCAACGAGAGCCTGCCCCCGCTCAAATCCTTTGTGCTGCCTGGTGGTTCAGCGCTCTCGGCGCTGCTGCACGTCGCCCGCACAGTGTCGCGACGCGCTGAGCGTTCGGCGTGGGATGCGATCGAGGAGCACCCTTCAGACGTCAGCCCGCTGCCCGCCAAGTACCTGAACCGCCTGTCGGACTTGCTGTTCATTTTGTGCCGAGTGGTCAATCCTGACGGCGACGTGCTGTGGCAACCCGGCGGCGGACGATCCGACCAGCCGAAGAAGTAAGCCCCTACGTCAGGTGGTGCGGCGGCGTGCGCGCGGCGACGGACGTGACTCCAACCATGACTGGAATGCCGTCAATGCGCCTCGGTCCAGCGCGATTTCGTAACCCGCCCTGCGCTCCTGCGTGGTGTCGCGCAGCTCGAGCACGATGATCTCTTCGGTCATGATGTCGAACTCGTCACCCCGCGGTGGGCGTCGAGAGACGACCTCCACACCACGCCGGTTGAGCTGGCGGTCCGGCCACAAGCGAACGCTTGACAGCCGGTAAAACGCGGCATCCGCACCGCGGTAACGAATTACGCCATGACGCCAACCGTGGCCCCCGACGGCGGGTATGTCCCGCATGATCGCCGCCGTTCCACCTTGACGCAGCTTCCACAAGCGATAGCTCAAGGCGACGACCGCAAGTCCCAGCAGGGCGACGAGCACGACCATCACGGTCATAAGCGCGCTCATCGCCGCGGTCCGCTAGTCGAGCGCGCCGACAGCGCGCAGCCTGGCCCGTCCCCTGGCGGCAGTGCGGGGGTCGTCTGACTCCGAATCCTCTTTGGCCGCAGCCTCGTCGATCTCCGACTCGAATTCTGCGGATTCGGCGAGGATGCTGACGCCCTCCTCGGTGACCGACAGGAAGCCGCCGTCGACGGCGACCCGCAGGTCGCTCTCGCCCTCACGCTCGACACGGACCATGGCGTCATCGACCAGTTGCGCGACAAGCGGGATATGGCTTGGCAGGATGCCGATCTCGCCCACCGTGGTGCGGGTAAAGAGGAACGTCGCCTCACCCGACCAGATCTTCCGGTCGACGGCAACGATCTCCACGTTCAACGTGGACATTTCACACCTGCCCTTCCCCGCTCAACTTCTCGCCACCGGCAAGACGCATCACAGCTTGGCGCCGAAGCTTTCGGCCTTCTTGGCGAGGTCGTCAAGACCACCGATGAGGAAGAACGCCTGCTCGGGAATGTGGTCGAAGTCGCCCTTGGCCAGCTTGTCGAACGCCTCGATGGTCTCCTTCACCGGAACCGTGGAGCCAGGCTGTCCGGTGAACTGCTCGGCCGCCATCATGTTCTGCGAGAGGAAACGCTCGATCCGGCGTGCCCGGTTGACCTGCTGCTTGTCCTCTTCGGACAGCTCGTCGATACCCAGAATCGCGATGATGTCCTGAAGGTCCTTGTAACGCTGCAGGATTCGAATGACTTCCTGCGCCACCCGGTAGTGCTCGTCACCGACGATCGCGGGGTCCAGAATGGTGGAGCTGGACGCCAGCGGATCGACCGCGGGAAAGATCCCCTTGGAGAACACATTTCGTGACAGCTCGGTGGTGGCGTCCAGGTGTGCGAACGTCGTTGCCGGTGCCGGGTCGGTGTAGTCGTCGGCCGGCACGTACACGGCTTGCATCGACGTGATGGACTTACCGCGGGTCGAGGTGATCCGCTCCTGGAGCTCACCCATTTCGTCGGCCAGGGTGGGCTGGTATCCCACCGCCGACGGCATCCGGCCGAGCAGGGTGGACACCTCGGAACCGGCCTGGGTGAACCGGAAGATGTTGTCGATGAACAACAACACGTCCTGGCCCTGCTCGTCGCGGAAGTACTCGGCCATCGTCAGTGCCGATAGCGCGACCCGCATACGAGTGCCGGGCGGCTCGTCCATCTGACCGAATACCAGCGCGGTGTCCTTGAGTACGTCGGCCTCGCCGAGCTCCACCCACAGGTCGTTGCCCTCACGGGTGCGCTCGCCCACACCGGCGAATACCGAAGTACCGCTGAAGTTTCGGGCGATGCGGTTGATCATCTCCTGGATCAGAACCGTCTTGCCCACGCCCGCACCGCCGAACAGGGCGATCTTGCCACCACGGACGTAGGGCGTCAGCAGGTCGACGACCTTCAACCCCGTCTCGAGCATCTCGGTGCGCGGTTCCAGCTCGTCGAATGGCGGCGGCTTGCGGTGAATCGACCAGTGGTCGAAGTCTTCTCCGTAGCCTGGCTCGTCCAGACATTGGCCCAGGGTGTTGAACACGTGGCCCTTGACGCCGTCGCCGACCGGCACGGCAATCGCATTTCCGGTGTCGGTCACCTCGGCTCCGCGGACAAGTCCGTCGGTCGGCTGCATCGAGATGGTGCGAACCAGGTTGTCGCCGAGGTGCTGGGCGACCTCCAGCGTCAGCGTCTTCGCGAGCTCCTCATACGTGACGTCGGTGTGCAGAGCGTTGAACAACGGCGGCACCGAGCCGCGCGGGAACTCGACGTCGACGACCGGTCCGGTCACCCGCACGACGCGGCCGTTGGTGTCGCCGCCCTTCGAGTTCGTCGACTTCTCAGCCTGTTGGGTGGTAGCAGCCATATCCTCTTCGCTTCCTCAATGGGCCTATTTAGCGTCGGCGAGCGCGTTTGCGCCACCAACGATTTCGCTGATTTCCTGGGTGATTTGAGCCTGCCGCTCGCGGTTGGCCTCGAGCGTGAGTGCCTTGATGAGATCGTCGGCGTTGTCGCTGGCCGATTTCATCGCCCGTTGGCGCGACGCCAGCTCTGATGCCGCGGACTCGAGCAACGCGGCGTAGACACGGGTGGTCAGGTACCGCGGCAGCAGCGACTCGAACAGCGTGGTCGCATCCGGCTCGAACGAGTACAAGGTGTGCGGCCCGATGTCGTCTTCGATGTACTCCACCACCATCGGGGCGATGCGGTGCGCCTCGGCCGACTGCGACATCATCGACTTGAACTCGGTGTAGACGATGTGCAGCTCGTCGACGCCGGCCTCCTCGTCGGATCCGCCGTCGTCCCCGGCGCCGGCCATGAAGGCAGTCACCAAGGTATCGGCGACTTCAGCGGCGTTCTCGTAGCTGGGCCGCTCCGAGAAGCCGGTCCATGACTTCTTGATGTCCCAGTTCCGGAATGAGTAGTAGCCCTGCGCTTTTCGGCCGACGGTGTAAAGCTCGGGGTCTTGCCGCTTTGGCGCAACAGCGAGAAGAGCTCCTCAGCCCGTCGAAAAGCACTGGAGTTGTATGCGCCACAGAGGCCTCGGTCAGACGAGACCACCAGCACCCCGGCCCTTTTCGGCTCGGGCTTCTCGACCAGCAGCGGATGGTCGAGTGCGGACTCCGCGGCGAGCGTGGTGAGCACACGGGTGATCTCGACGGCATACGGCCGGGCTTCCTGCAGCCGGGCCTGCGCCTTGCCGATACGCGACGTCGCGATCATTTCCTGGGCCTTGGTGATCTTTTTGATCGACCCAGCGGAACGGATCCGACCCCGCAATTCGCGAAGTGTGGCAGCCATACTCGATTACTTCTTCTGCTCCGGCGGCGCCGGCTTGTGCACCTGCACTGTTTCTTTCGCTACCTTGTCTTCGTCGAGGGGTTCGACGTGCTCGTCGGGCACCACTGAGCCACCGCCGGTCGCCGCGAAGCCCTTCTTGAAGTCGTTGATCGCCTCGACCAGCTTGTTCTCGGTTTCCTCGCTGAGCTTCTGGGTCTCCCGGATGTCGGACAGGATGCCCTTGTCGGACGCCCGAAGGTGATCGAGCAGCTCGGTTTCGAACCGGCGCACGTCTTCGGTCGGAACCGAATCCAGGTGACCGCCGGTGCCGAGGAAGATCGAAACCACCTGTTCCTCAACCGGTGACGGCGCGTACTGCGGCTGCTTGAGCAGCTCAACGAGCCGGGCACCACGCTCCAGCTGTGCTTTCGATGTGGCGTCGAGGTCCGACGCGAAGGCCGCGAACGACTCCAACTCGCGGAACTGGGACAGGTCCAAACGGAGACTTCCTGCCACCTCTTTCATTGCCTTGATCTGTGCGGCACCACCGACTCGGGACACGGACACACCGACGTTGATCGCTGGCCGCACACCCTGGTTGAACAAGTCGGATTCCAGGAAGCACTGGCCGTCGGTGATCGAGATGACGTTGGTAGGGATATAAGCCGAGATGTCGTTGGCCTTGGTCTCGATGACCGGCAGACCGGTCAGCGAGCCGCCGCCGAGCTCGTCGGACAGCTTGGCGCAGCGCTCCAGTAGCCGCGAGTGCAGGTAGAACACGTCACCCGGGTACGCCTCGCGTCCGGGCGGACGGCGCAGCAGCAGCGAGATCGCACGGTAGGCCTCGGCCTGCTTGCTCAGGTCGTCGAAGACGATCAGCACGTGTTTGCCGGCGTACATCCAGTGCTGGGCGATAGCCGAACCGGTGTAAGGCGCAAGCCATTTGAACCCGGCAGAGTCGGACGCCGGTGCCGCGACGATGGTCGTGTAGTCCATCGCGCCACCCTCGTCCAGCGCGCGCCGGACCGAAGCGATCGTGGTGCCCTTCTGGCCGATGGCCACGTAGACGCAACGCACCTGCTTCTTCTCGTCGCCGGATTCCCAGTTCTGGCGCTGGTTGAGAATAGTGTCCACACACACCGCGGTCTTACCGGTCTTGCGGTCGCCGATGATCAGCTGGCGCTGGCCGCGACCGATCGGCGTCATCGCGTCGATGGCCTTGATACCGGTCTGCAGCGGCTCTTTCACGCTCTGCCGCTGGACCACCGACGGGGCCTGGATCTCCAGCGCGCGGTGAGTCTCGGCTTCGATGTCGCCTTGGCCGTCGATCGGGTGGCCGAGCGGATCGATGACCCGACCGAGAAAGCCATCGCCGACTGGCACCGACAGCACCTCACCGGTGCGCTTGACCTGTTGGCCCTCTTGGATGTGCTCGTAGTCACCCAAAATAACCGTACCGACAGTGTGCTCGTCAAGGTTGAGCGCTACCCCCAAAACCCCGCCAGCGAACTCGAGGAGTTCCTGCGTCATAACCGACGGCAGGCCCTGGACGTGAGCGATACCGTCACCGACGTCGACCACGAGGCCGACCTCTTCACGGGCGGTGTCGGTGTGAAAGGAGCTAACGTATTCGTCGATTGCGCCCTGAATGTCGTCAGCGGAGATTGTCAACTCTGCCATGGCTTTTCGTCTTCCTGCCTGTCGGTAACTCTGATCGGTACTTCAGTCTGGTAACTGGGTCTGCGCTCTGGCGAGGCGAGACGACAGCGTCGCGTCGATCACCTCGTCACCGACCGAAATGGCCAGCCCGCCAAGCAGATCGGGGTCGATCTGCATTTGCACCGTGACCGGGTTGCTATAGATCCGGCTCAGCACCTCCGTCAGGCGGGTGCGCTGGGGTCGCTGAGTTCGGCGGCCGCGCTGACCTGTGCGACGACCTCACCGTGCCGAGCCACCGCCACTCCGGCAAGACGAAGCATTGCGTCCTCGGCCGGTTCGCCCTGCAACAATTCGACGGTCTGGGCCAGCAGCGCAGCCGCGATCGGGTTGACGGTATTGCCGGCGCCTCCGATGACGTTGCGCAGCAACGTGACCCGTTTTTCGGCGGGTGCGGTGGTGTCGCCCAGCAACGTGGCAAGTCGCGGTTGTTCATCGAGGATTCGGCTGAACCAAAACAGCTGGTCTGCGACTTCGTCGATCTGGCCGGCGCGCTCGGCGCGGATCAAAAAGGCCTGCCGCGCAATGTGTTGGAGCGCGACGAGCAGATCGTCGGTGTCGGACCAGCGCTGTGAAACAGCACTGCGGAGTACGTCAAGCGCCGGCTCCCCCACCTTGTCGGAGAGCAGCCGCTCGATCAGCCGGACCCTGGGCGGCCGTCCTCGGCCCGCGCAGCCAGATACCGCGTGACGACTATCTCATGGGTGAGCAGTTGGGCTGACGGATGCCAAGTCGTCAGCGAGCGTCGTGAGCGCTCGTGTCGTCGAGGTCTTTGGCGATCTCACCCAACCGGTCCAGCAGGTTCGTCAACGCGTGCCGACTGGCCGGTCGCAGGCTCCCCAGGACGGGATAATGGATTTCGGCCTCAGAGGGCGCCATCGCGTCGAGGTCATCGAGGAGGCGGTCAACGGTGGCGGACTGCTGAGCCGGTTCGCCGACATAGCCGCGCACGAATTCGCCTGCCCGCCGGACGGATTCGGCACCAATGTCCTGACGCAGCTGCCGAATCAGTTGCGCACGCAACAGCTCGACTTGCTTGGCGCCTTGCACCTTGATCCGCTCGACTTCGGAGTCGGCCTGGGCGTGCAACTGCTCGACGATGCGCTTGGCGTCGGATTGCGCTTCTTCGGTAATCCGCTTGGCCTCCGCCTTAGCGTCTTCTTTCGCCTTCTCGTGCGCGCGACTGGCTTCCGCGAGTCGGTCAGCGGCAGCTGCGGAGTCCGCCAGTTGCTGACGTACCGCGTTTTGCTGGTCCGCCATCATCTTGCGCACCGGCGGCACGACGAAGCGTACGACCAGCCACACGATGACGGCGAACCCGAAGAGCTGCCCGATGAATGTCGACATGCCTTGCTACCGCCCCGAACCGCTCGCCGTGACCGAGGTGGAGATCTCGACGCCGAGGATGCGGCTCGCCAACGTAGTGGAGATGGTGTCCACCCGCGCACGAAGTTCCGCAGCCACGGCGTCGCCCTCCCGCTTGAGTTGCTCGGCAGCGTCTTGCAGTGTCGAGGAAACCTGCTCCTCGACACGGCCACGCTGTTCCTCGAGGACCTTGCGGCCCTCTGCCCGAGCCTCGTCGCGAGCCGCCGATGCCTTGACCCGGGCGGCGGACATCGCCGACTCGTAATCTTCTTGGGCAGCGGCGAACTGCTCGGCCGATTTCTTGTTGTCAGCAGCCGTCTTGGTGACCATGTTGTCGCGCTCTTTGAGCACCTTCGAGATCGGCGGAACCACGAAGGTGCCGATCACGCCGAGCACGATCAAGAAGATGATCAGCACAACGAAGAAGGTGCCGTTCGGGACGAGGAAGTTGCTGGTGCCGCCTCCCTCGGCCTGGCCGGCAGCCAGGACCACAACGTTCATGTCACCCATCTCGACTGTTACTTGACTGGGGTGGCGAAGACGAACAGCGCCATGAAGGCCAGGTTGATGAAGTAGGCGGCCTCGACCAGACCCACCGTGATGAAGAACGGTGTGAACAGTCGGCCTTGTGCCTCGGGCTGCCGGGCGATGCCGGAGATCAGCGCGTTACCGGCGACACCGTCACCGATACCGGCGCCGATCGCGCCACCTGCCATGATCAGCCCGCCGCCGATGAGGGCGCCAGCAGCGATTGTGGGGTTCATTGCTTATCCTCCTTGATATTTGGTAGCGGTCTACCAAGTCTGTCGTGTTGTTGGGAGCCAGCGATTGTCCTGCGGTCCTACTCGTGTTCCCCTTCCAGCTCCATCGCTTGACTGAAGTACAAGATCGTCAGCAGCGCGAAGATGAACGCCTGGATTGCGCCGACGAAAAGGTCGAATGCCTTCCAGATCGCGTTGGGCGCCCACAAGATATACGGCGGGAACAGCGCGATCAGCGAGACCAGGATGCCGCCGGCGAAGATATTGCCGAAAAGTCGGAGCGACAGCGAGATCGGCTTGGCAAGTTCTTCCACCACGTTGATCGGTGCCAGGACGGCGACGTGCCCCTTGAGCACCGCGACCGGGTGTCCGATGATGCCGCGGCGCCAGATTCCCGCCACGTGGTAGCAGACGAACACAAAGAGAGCCAGCGCGAGCACGTAGTTGATATCTGCGGCCGCCGACGAGAGCAGCTCGGTGGTTTTTCCGTGATCGGAGTATTGCAACGGCAGCACCGACAACCAGTTCGAGATCAGGATGTAGACGAAAAGCGTGACGGCGAGCGGTAACACGAACGGCGCGATTCGCATGCCGATCGCGCTCTCGATCTGGTTGCGCATCTGGACGGTGATCGCCTCGAAGAACAACTGGACACCTCCCGGAACACCGGTGGAGGTGACTTTGGCGCGAAGAAAGAATGCCAGCCCGATGACGATGACGGCAGCGATCGCGGACGAGGTCACGGTGTCGACGTTGACGGTCAAACCGAACCAATCGGCGGTCTTGTGATGACCGACCTCGATCGCGCCTTCGGCCAGAAACGCCTCAGTCATTGCTGTTTCCTGTCCCTTCGATCGCGTCGGCCGTCCCGGTACGCAACTTCTTCATCACCGGCAGCGCGGTGGTCAGCACGAGCAGCACCTGGAAGAGCGCGAGCCCGAACACCACACCCAGCCCCGCGGGCCGGAAGACGAATGCGATCGCCAATCCGATCGTCGTGATGACCAGCAACCGCGTCGCTGAATTCAGCGCCATTTTCTTTTTCAGCGGGTGCGCATCCGCGGTGATCGCAGCGACCGAGCGCTGCACGCCGAGGGCGTTGAGCAAACCCAGCAGAAGTCCCAAGCCGAAGAACAAGCCGACCTTCGGATTGCCGAGCCAGGCAGCGATTGCGACCGCGACGACGGTGAGCGCAAGAGAGGTGACGAACAGCCGAACCGGCCGGAAAGCAACGGAGGGAAACACCAACGGCGCGTCTTGCGCTGGTGTAGTCACTGCAGCACCTCAGTCCTCGTTCTGGGGGATTTGCCTGGTTGCCCGTGCGTGGCCCGTTGAGCGTATCGGAGCGCTTTCATCGCGCTCGCATCACCCAAGGGACTGCTCCCCTTTGTCGGTCGTTAGTCGGCAGGACCGAAGCGGACTCCGTCTGCCGGTGGCCGGCAACCCGCGAGGTTAATTCGGGTTCTACCAGCACCGTACCATATCGACGAGGACCCTACTACTCCTCGTCGTAGACGTCGTCACGGCGTCGCAGCAGCGGGATCAGCGTCGCGAAAACCGCAATCGCAATCGCGCCCAACATGACTGCGGCGGTGTCGCGCGGATTGAAGAAGATCGTGCTTGCGGTGCCGAAAGCGACGATGCCCACCCACAAGTAGATGATCAATACAACCCGGCGGTGCGAATGACCGATCTGCAGCAGACGGTGATGCAGGTGCATCTTGTCGGGACTGAACGCGCTTCGGCCCGCCCGGGTGCGCCGCACGATCGCCAGCAGCAAGTCGAGCATCGGCACGAACATGACCGCCACGACCAAGAGGAACGGCGACAGCAGAGCAAACACATCTCGGGCGCCGTAGGCGTTCTGCGAGATCGGTCCCGCGGCCGTCGTCGACGCCGCGGCGAGCATCAGGCCGATCAGCATCGAACCGGAATCGCCCATGAAGATCTTGGCCGGATGGAAGTTGTGCGGCAAAAAGCCCAGACACGCTCCGGCCAGCACCACCGAGATGACCGCGGGCGGGTAGAACAGCACGTCGCCGCCGTGATCGCGCAGCAGTCCGACCGAGAACATGCAGATCGCCAGCGCGGTGATGAGCCCGAGCCCGGCGGCCAGCCCGTCCAGACCGTCGACGAAGTTCATCGCGTTGACGATCGACACGGTCAGCGCCAGCGTGAGCAGGATCGACGACGCCTGGTCCAGCACGATGGTCCCCACCCCGCCCAACGGGATGTAGAGAACGCTCCATGCGACACCCATCGTCACCAGCACGCTGGCCGCGGTGATCTGACCGGCGAACTTCGTCAGAGCATCCAGTCCCCAGCGGTCGTCGATCAGACCGATGCCCATGATCAGCCCGCCGGCCCACACCACCGCGGGCATGCCGGTGGAGTAGACGAAACCGCGGGTCAGGGCCGGAAGCTGCGATGCGAGGAACACCGCCGCGACGACCCCGATGTACATCGCCAGGCCGCCCATCCGCGGGGTGGGCGTCACGTGCACATCGCGTTCGCGCGGATAGGCCACCGCGCCGAATCGGGTCGCCAGCACGCGGACCGGTCCGGTCACGAAGTAGGTGATGATCGCGGCGGTCAGACCGACGAGCGCGAGCTCACGCAGCGGGACGCCGGCGCCACGATCAGCCAGGGCGAGCACACCTCCGGCGAGATTGTCGGCACCGCTGACCATCCGAAAAACGTAATGCACCGCCCTGAGATCGAACTGAGCCGCCCGCCAGGTCAGCCGGACAAAGTCGCGACATCCAGGCCGAGCACCTCGGCGATACCCGCGGCGCTGACCGGGCCGGCTCGCAAGATGCGCGGTTCGGGACCGGTCAAGTCCAGGATCGTCGAGGCGGCCTGCTGAGCCGACGGACCGGCATCGAGATAGACGTCGACCAGGTCGCCCAACTGCTCGCGGGCTTTCTCGGCGTCCACCGCCGGCGGCCGGCCGGACACGTTGGCGCTCGATACCGCCATCGGCCCGACCTCGCGCAGCAATTCGATCGCGACGGGGTGCAACGGCATGCGCAGCATGACCGTGCCACGAGCGTCGCCGAGATCCCACTGCACCGATGGCGCCTGCCGGACCACCAGACTCAGCGCGCCGGGCCAGAACGCGCGGATCAGGTCGCGCATCGCCTTGGAAACCGAGAGGGCCAGGCCGTCGATCGTGTGCCACGAGCCGACCAGCACCGGAACCGGCATGTCGCGGCCGCGGCCCTTGGCGGCCAGCAGCGCGGCCACCGCCGCGCTGTCAAAAGCGTCAGCGCCCACGCCATACACCGTGTCGGTCGGAAGAACCACCAGCCCACCGTTTTTGACGGCTGCGGCCGCCGATACGATTCCGCGAGAACGTTCTTCGGGATCGGTGCAGTCGATGACGTTGCTCATCAGTGGCGGCTCTTTCTGCGGGCCGTCACGAATCGCGGTCGTCCGGTCAGATCGGCCCGGGCCACGATATCGTCGAAAAGCTCTGTACTGCCGATCGTTTCAGCAGTCATCGAAGATGTGGTGTCGTCGTGCTCGACGGCGAACATGCCACCGGGGCGCAACAAGCTTCCGGCGAGCCGGGCGACGGCCGGAATCACCGCCATCCCGTCCGGGCCCCCGAACACGGCGTGGGGCGGATCGTGTTCAGTCACTTCGGGTTCGAGCTCGGCGCCATCGGGAACGTAGGGCGGGTTGGACACCACGAGATCGACGTGGCCCTCGAGCTCGGTCAGTACACCGGAGTGGGTGACGTCGGCGCGCACGAATTCCACCGTAGTGCCCGCGGCGTTTCGGCGCGCGTAGTCAAGCGCGGCTTCGGAGTCGTCGAGGCCGATCACCCGCGCGTCGGGCCAATGCCGCGCCAGTGCGAGCGCCAGCGCACCCGAACCGGTGCAGACATCGACGACGACAGGTTTGGCCGGAAGGGACTGCGTGACCGCCCATTCCAGCATCGCCTCGGTCTCCGGACGCGGGATGAAAACCCCGGGACCGACGGACAGCATCAACGGCCCGAACGCGGCGGTGCCGGTGAGGTGCTGCAGGGGCACGCGGCGGGACCGCGCGGCGACCGCGGCGTTGTAGTGGTCGAAGAACACGTCGTCAGGCGGGCCGAGCAGCGACAGCCGGCCGCGCTGGGTACCTGCGACGTGGGCGGCCAATTCCTCGGCGTCGTAACGCGCGGAATCGATTCCAGCGTCTGCGAGCAGCGTCGTCGCGGAGTCGATCGCGGACCGCAGTCGAGTTGTCATGCCTGCTGCAGTCGGGACTGCTTGTCGGCGGCGGCCAGAGCGTCGAAGAGTGCGTCGGCGTCGCCGTCGAGAAGCTGATCGAGATTGTGTGCCTTGTAACCGATGCGATGATCGGTCACCCGGTTCTCCGGAAAGTTGTAGGTCCGGATGCGTTCGCTGCGGTCCACGGTGCGGATCTGGCTGGCCCGGTCGGCCGACGCGTCGGCGGACGCCTGCTCCTCCGCCAAAGCCTGCAGGCGAGCCGCCAGCACCAGCATCGCACGGGCCTTGTTCTGCAGCTGCGAACGCTCGTTTTGACAGGTGACGACAATTCCGGTGGGCAGGTGCGTGATTCGGACCGCCGAGTCGGTGGTGTTGACGCCCTGGCCACCCTTGCCGGACGACCGGTAGACGTCGATGCGCAGGTCCGACTCGTCGATCTGCACCTCACCCACTTCTTCGGGCTCCGGGATAGACCAGCACGCCCGCCGCCGAAGTATGTACGCGGCCTTGGGATTCGGTGACAGGTACCCGCTGCACGCGGTGCACGCCGCCTTCGAATTTCAGGCGCGACCACACACCGTCGGCCGAGTCTCCCTTGCTGGCGATCGTCAGCGTCGCGTCTTTGTAGCCACCCAGATCCGAGTAGGTCTCGTCCAAGACCGTCACAGTCCAGCCATGCCGTTCGGCGTAGCGGATGTACATCCTGGCCAGGTCCGCAGCGAAGAGCGCAGATTCTTCGCCGCCCTCACCGGATTTGACCTCGAGCACCACATCGTCGGCGTCGTGTGGGTCGCGTGGCGCCAGCATGTCGCTGAGCTTGGTCTCCAACTCATCGACCCGGGTTTCCAGCTCGGTAATTTCGTCGGCGAACGACGCGTCGTCGACGGCGAGTTCGCGCGCGGTCTCCAGATCGCCGCGTGCCGACGTGAGCTGGCGGTGGGTTGCCACGATCGGGGCCAATTGCGCGAACCGGCGCCCGACTTTGCGCGCGTTCGCGGGATCGTTGTGCAGTTCGGGATCGGACAGCTGACGCTCGAGGTCGGCATGCTCGGCCACCAGCGTGTCAATCGCCTGAGTCATGCTCCTCCTTCCGCGCGAGCCGACTCACTATCGAAGCAACTCCGAACGCAAAACGACGCCCGTCCTGTGCGGTGAACGCGACAGTTCGGGCGTCGATCCTGCTACTTGTCGGCCGAGGCTTCCTGCTCGGCACCGGCCTTGCGCTTGCCGTAACGGCGCTCGAAGCGAGCGACGCGACCACCGCTGTCCAGAATCTTCTGCTTACCCGTGTAGAACGGATGGCACTGCGAGCAGACCTCGACCACGATGTGGCCGTTTTCCTTGGTGCTGCGCGTCTGGAAGGTGTTGCCGCAACCGCAGACCACGGTGGTCTCGCCGTAGGCGGGATGAATGTCAGCTTTCATGGTGTCCTCTTCAGTAGTCGGTCGCCGGGTCGCCCAATGTGCTGGTCATCGAAGGACGTGAACCGGAACCTGAACTTCGGCTGTTGATTATGCCAGCTCAGCCGCTGTGTCCCTAAACGCCTGCCACCGCCCGCGCATTCCCGGGCCGGCACTGACGCTAACCCGGGCTGACCTGGGCTTTGGCGGAACGGTCCACGACGGCGTAACTGGTGTCGCGGCCCACCCGGGTCCACAACAGCCCGCCGTCGGGGGTGCTGCCCTGCGCGCTCAGCTGCCGTTTGAGGATCTTGTTGGTAGCGGTGGTCGGCAGGCGGTCGGTGATCCAGACATGCCGCGGCCAGGCCTTGGGTGAAAGATCCGGCTGGCCTGCCAAAACTGGCTGAAGTCGTCCGGCGTCAGCTCGGCACCGTCCACCAGCACCAACGCCGCCATCACCTGGTCCCCCACCTGCTCATCGGGGACCGCGTACACCGCGACCTGGCTGACGGCCGGCAGCCGCTGCAGGATGCGCTCGATGGGCGCGGTCGTCATGTTCTCCCCGTCGACCCGCAACCAGTCCCCGCTGCGACCGGCGAAGTAGATCCAGCCGTCGGCGTCCCGGTAGGCCAGGTCGCCGGACCAGAACATGCCGTTGCGCAGGCGCGCATCGGTGGCGTCCTGGTCGTTGTAATAGCCGGCGAACAAGCCCGCGCCGGTGGTGTTGACCAACTCGCCGATCGCGTCGTCGGGGTTGAGCAGTGTGCCGTCGTCGTCGAATTCGGCGACCGCGCATTCGGCCAGCGTGTCGGAGTTGTAGATGCTGACGCCCGGAAAGCCTTGTCCCAGCGAGCCGGGCGGGCAGCCGTCCTCGCGGGTGATGATGATCGCGCCTTCGCTGGAGCCGAAGCCATCCCAGACCGTGCAGTCGAAACGCCTACTGAATTCCGCGATGTCGCGGTCGCTGGCCTCGTTCCCGAACGCGACCAGTAGCGGGTTGTCCGCGTCGTCGGGCTGCTCGGGAGTGGCCAGCACATAGGCCAACGGCTTGCCGACGTAGTTCATGTAGGTAGCGCCGTAGCGGCGTAGATCGGGCAACAGACGAGACGCCGAGAACGTGGCGGGCACCATCGCGGCACCCGATCCGACCGCCACGCTCCACCCGGCGAGCAACGCGTTGGAGTGAAAGAGCGGCATCGACAGGTAACAGACGCCGGAGAACTCGACCTCGAAACGACCAATCAGGTTGGCGCCGGCGAAGATAACGGTCAGGTGAGTCACCTGAACCGCCTTCGGTTCGCCGCTGGTGCCCGAGGTGAAGATCATCATGAGCGTGTCGGTCGGGACGACCTCGCGATGCGGCACCAGTGGTCCGGCGGCCGCGAGCAGACCCGACCACTCGTCGCTGCCGGGGCCCTCCCGCTTGCGGGATGTCGATGACCCGCACTCCGGGCAGATCCAGCCCGTCGAGTAGCGCGCGATGGTCCGGATCGGTGAGCAGTATTTGGCAGTCGGCACGGATGATGTCCTTGGCCAGCGCCGCGCCGCGACGGGTGTCGTTGATGCCGCACAAGACGTAGCCGCCGAGCGCGGCGCCCGCCATCGCGGTGAGCATCTCGGGTGTGTTGCCCAGCAGCGCGCCGACGTGCAGTGGGCGCTTGGGGTCGGCGATACCGATCAACGCGGCGGCGGACGCCGAGGCATCCGCCAGATGCTCACGCCAGGTCCACACCCGATCGCCGTATTTGACCGCGGGCGTGGAGTCGCCAAGGCGTGTACGAAGCAGTTGCTGAATAGTGTCCGCCACGGCTCACCACTTTCCCGTCGGTCTACGACAGGCGCAGGTTACCGCCGCAGCGTGGGCCGCAAAGCGGGACGGGTGATGTTGCTCGGCTCGGGCGGTGTGCTAACCGGTTAGTCGTTGTCCATGCCCGGTGTCGTCTTGGACACCTGAACCAGGAACTCGTAGTTGTTCTTGGTCTTTCGCAGTTGCGACATCAACAGGTCGATGGCTTGGTGCGAATCCAGGCCCGACAGCACGCGGCGCAGCTTGTGCACGACCGAGAACTCATCGGGCGACAGCAGCAATTCGTCTTTACGAGTACCCGACGGGTTCACGTCGACGGCGGGGAACACCCGACGCTCGGAGATCTTGCGGTCGAGCTTGAGCTCCGCGTTACCGGTCCCCTTGAACTCCTCGAAAATGACTGTGTCACCGGTGGATCCGGTCTCGACCATCGCGGTGGCGATAATCGTCAACGATCCGCCCTCCTCGATGTTGCGCGCGGCGCCGAGGAAACGCTTCGGCGGGTAGAGCGCGGTCGAGTCGACACCACCGGACAGGATGCGGCCCGACGCCGGCGACGCGTTGTTGTACGCGCGCCCTAACCGGGTGATCGAGTCGAGCAGCACGACGACGTCCTTGCCCTCTTCCACGAGTCGCTTGGCGCGCTCGATGGCCAGCTCGGCGACCGAGGTGTGGTCTGACGGCGGCCGGTCGAACGTCGAGGCGATGACCTCGCCCTTGACCGAGCGCGTCATATCGGTGACCTCTTCAGGCCGCTCGTCGATGAGCACGACCATCAGGTGGCATTCCGGGTTGTTCTGCGTGATCGCGTTGGCGATGCTCTGCAGAATCATCGTCTTACCGGCCTTGGGCGGCGACACGATCAGTGCGCGCTGGCCCTTACCGATCGGCATGATCAGGTCGATGACCCGCGTGGTCAGCAGGTCGGGGGTGGTTTCCAGCCGTAGCCGCTGGTTGGGGTACAACGGCGTCAACTTGGTGAAATCGGGACGCTTCTTGACGTCTTCGACTGGCCCACCGTTGACGGTGTCCAAGCGCACCAACGGGTTGAACTTCTGCCGCTGGTTGGGCTGTTCGCCGTCCTTGGGCACCCGCACCGCGCCGGTCACCGCGTCGCCGCGGCGTAAGCCGTTCTTGCGCACCATGTTCATTGACACGTAGACGTCATGCGGACCGGCGAGGTAGCCGGAAGTGCGCACGAACGCGTAATTGTCGAGCACGTCGAGGATGCCGGCGACCGGCTGAACGACGTCGTCTTCGCGTAGTTCGGTGTCACCGGCGCCGCCACCGTCGCCCGGACGATCGCCGCGACGCCTGCGCTCCCGGAATCGGCGGCCTCGACGGCCGCCGCGCCCGTCACCGTCGTCGTCTTGCTGGTTCTGGTTCGAGCCGCCGCGGTTCTGTTGTCCGCCGGAGCCCTGTCGGTCGCCCCCGCGGTCGGAGTCCTTGCCGGACTCACGGTCGTCGGACCTGTCCTGCTGGTCGCGGGCGGGCCTGTCGTTCTCGTTCTGTTGCTTCCTGTCTTTCCGGTTGTCGTTCCGGTCGTTCTGCTCCCCCGCGTTGTCGCCGGAGGATGGCCGCTCGCCGGAATCGGTGCGCGGTGCGTCCTCGACCGCGGATTCGCTGTGGTTGTTCGCCACCTTGGCGTCGTGGTTGTTGTCTGATTCGCCGCCGGTGCCACCGTTGGGCGACGCGCCGTTGGCGTGGCCACCCTGGCGGGTTTCCCGGATCGCGGCGATCAGTTCGCTCTTGCGCATTCCCGAGGTGCCCTTGACGCCGGACCGATTGGCCAGCGCGCGCAGTTCGGGAAGCACCATGGTTGCCAGTGAGCCATCCGACGCACTCGAGTGTGCGTCGTTCTCGCTGGAAGTTTCGGGGGTCACGGGGTTGGACAGCTTGTCATTTTCAGTGCTGTCGCCAGCCGCAACGAGGTCCGTATCAGTCACGGATTTCCTTTCTCTCCCTCGCTGATCGAATCAAGCCAGGGGTTCGTGGCATTCGGCCAATTCGCCGAGTGCTGCCAAAGGTCGACTCTGTAACGGTGATTGCCAAGAATGGCGGTTTCAATGGCGAACCATCGTCCACGAGAAGAATTTGGTGTTCGTCCTAGTGTCGACGCAGATGCAGATGCTGCGATTGCTGGACGGCTCCGAGGATAACCTGCTTCGATGCCGGAAGCAAGAAGCCCCTTTACCGCGTCTTGGGGACGCTAGCTGGGAACAGCTACTCCCGAACTCCAGCGTACGCCGTCGCCTGCCGTCATTTCGCTGACCGTGAACCCGTTTGCAGCAGCGTAGTCCAGCGCCTCTGCGGGCAGGTCAGCTGCCGTACCCAGCGCAATTACGGCCGGACCAGCGCCGGAAAGCACAGCTGCAACGTTGCAACGGCGCAATAGCTGCAGATATTCCGCCGATGACGGCATCGCGGCCGCGCGGTGCGGCTGGTGGAGCACGTCCTCGGTGGCGGCCATCAGCAGATCGGGGCGCTCAGTGAGCGCCACCACAAGCAGGGCCGCGCGACTGACGTTGAAACGGGCGTCCTCGTGGCTGACCTGCGTGGGCAGCAGCACTCGCGCCTCCACCGTCGACGAGCGTTCGGTCGGAATGGCAGGGAACAGGCGGATATCGGGATGCAGCCGCAGTGGCGCCGCGGAGTAAGCCGGCGGGCCGGCGCTTGAGTCGGTCCACGACACGACCGCGCCACCCAGTACCGCCGCGGCCGCGTTGTCGGGATGCCCTTCGAACTCCGACGACAACTGAATCAGCTCGGGCTGGCTCAACGGTGTCAAACCCGCTTGCGCGAGAAGACCATTGACCGCGCCAAGGCCGCCGACGACTGCCGCAGCCGACGACCCGAGCCCGCGCGAGTGTGGGATTGCGTTGCGGCACTGAACTTTCAGGCCCGACACGCTGACACCGGCGGCCTTCAGGCCGTGTTCGACGGCACGAACCACCAGATGGCCGCTGTCGAGCACCAGCTCCCCGGCGCCCTCTCCTTCGACCTCGATGACCAGCCCGGAATCGGTTGTCTCGACGATGATTTCGTCATACAGACTCAACGCCAGCCCGAGACTGTCGAAGCCTGGGCCCAGATTGGCGCTGGAGGCCGCGACCACCGAACTGGCCATCAGCCCGGAAGCAAGCACTAGACCAACCCCAACTTCGCGACGACGGCGACGGGGTCGACCGGAACCGGCTCCACCGTCGGCATGTCGCGCAGCGCGGTGTCGGGGTCCTTGAGGCCGTTGCCGGTCACGGTGCACACCACTGTCGATCCCGGCGCCACCCAGCCGTCCTCGACGGACTTGAGCAGGCCGGCGATGCTCGCTGCCGAGGCCGGCTCGACGAACACGCCCTCGGTGCCCGCCACCAGGTGATATGCGGCGAGAATCTCGTCATCGGTGGCGGCCAGGAAGCGTCCGTTGGACTGTTGCTGCGCCGCAACCGCGGGCCCCCACGATGCCGGCGAGCCGATGCGGATCGCGGTGGCGATGGTTTCGGGATGGCTCACCGGTTGGCCGGTCACCAGCGGCGCCGCACCGGCGGCTTGGGTGCCCAGCATGCGCGGCAGCTTGTCGATCACCCCGTCAGCGTGGTACTCGGTGTAGCCCTTCCAGTACGCCGTGATGTTGCCCGCGTTGCCGACCGGCAGGGCATGGATGTCCGGGGCGTAGCCCAACACGTCGACGATCTCGAACGCCGCGGTCTTCTGACCCTCGATGCGAACCGGATTGACCGAGTTGACGAGTGCGATCGTCGGGAAGTCGGCGACGATCTTGCGGGCAACCTCCAGGCAGTCGTCGAAGTTGCCGTCGATCTGAATGATCTTGGCGCCGTGCATGACGGCCTGCGCGAGCTTGCCCATCGCGATCTTGCCCTGCGGGATCAGCACCGCGCAGGTGATGCCGGCGCGGGCCGCGTACGCGGCGGCCGACGCCGACGTGTTTCCCGTCGACGCGCACATCACGGCCTGCTGACCGCGCGCCACCGCGTCGGTGACCGCCATCGTCATGCCGCGGTCCTTGAACGAGCCGGTGGGGTTGAGCCCCTCGACCTTGAGATGGACCGTGCATCCGGTCTTCGCCGATAGCCGGGGTGCGGGAATCAGCGGGGTGCCGCCCTCGAACAGGGTGACGGGGACCCAGTCGTCGCCGACCGGCAATCGGTCCCGATATGCCTCGATGAGGCCGGGCCACCGCTGATGGATGGCGGCCTTGGACGAACTCATACGTTGGTTCCTTCCAGCCGCAGGACGCTGGCCACACCTTGCACCACGTCGAGTTCGGCCAGCGCGTCAACGGTTTCGGACAGGGCGGCGTCGGTGGCGGTGTGGGTGACCACCACGACGCGAGCTCCGACGCGGCGTCCACCCTCGCCGACCACGCCCTCCTGGCGGACTTCGGCGATGCTGACTCCGCGCTTGGCGAATTCGGCTGCCACCGTGGCCAAGACACCGGGCTTGTCCGCGACATCCATGCTGACGTAATAGCGAGTCTCGATCACGCCCATCGGGGCGACCGGCAGCTGGGCGTACTTGGACTCTTTGGGCGCACGGCTGCCCAGTACCCGGTTACGGGCCGCCATCACCAGATCGCCGGTCACCGCCGACGCGGTCGGTGCTCCACCGGCGCCCTGGCCGTAGAACATCAGCCGGCCCGCGGCCTTGGCCTCGACCACCACGGCGTTGAACGCGCCGTTGACCGTCGCGAGCGGGTGCTCCAGTGGCACCAGCGCGGGATACACCCGAGCCGAAACCCGCTGTTGCCCATCGTCGGTGGTGATCCGCTCACAGATCGACAGCAGTTTGATCGTGCAGCCCAGTGCGCGTGCGGATATGAAATCCTCCGGGCTGATCTTGGTGATGCCCTCGCGGTAGACGTCGTCGGCGGTCACCCGGGTGTGGAAGGCGATGGACGCCAAAATCGCGGCTTTCGCCGCGGCGTCGTAGCCTTCCACGTCGGCGGTGGGGTCGGCCTCGGCGTAGCCGAGCGCACTCGCGTCGGCCAGGGCCGACTTGTAGTCGACGCCGGTGCTGTCCATTTCGGACAGGATGTAGTTGGTGGTGCCGTTGACGATGCCGGCCACCCGCTGCACCGTGTCGCCGGCCAGCGACTGCGTCAGTGGGCGGATCACCGGGATCGCGCCGGCCACGGCGGCCTCGAAATACAGGTCGACGCGGGCGTTTTCGGCGGCCTGCGCCAACTCTCCGGTGGAGACCGAGAGCAGGGCCTTGTTCGCCGTCACCACCGACTTACCATGCTCGAGCGCGGACAGAATCGCTTTGCGCGACGGCTCCACCGGCCCCATCACTTCGACGACGATGTCGACGTCGTCGCGGGTGACCAGCTCGTCGATGTCGTCGGTGAGCAGATCGACGGGTACACCGCGGTCGTCGGCTACCCGGCGAACGCCGATGCCGCGCAGCACCAGCGGTGCGCCGACCCGGGCTGCGAGGTCGTCAGCGCTCTCCTCGATGATGCGCACTACCTCACTGCCCACATTGCCCAGTCCCAATACCGCTACACCGACCGGCTTTTCATCGCTGCTCACGCGTCACCTCACTTCCAGACTCAACAGATCGTCGACCGTCTCCCTGCGCAGAATCAGACGGGCCCGTCCGTCGCGCACAGCCACCACCGCGGGGCGGCCAACCAGGTTGTAACGGCTCGACAACGAATAGCAGTAGGCGCCGGTTGCGGCCACCGCAACCAGGTCGCCCGGCGTGATGTCATCGGGCACCCAGGTATCGCGGACCACGATATCGCCACTTTCGCAATGCTTTCCGACGATACGAGCGATCGTCGGCGCTCCATCGGTGGCACGGGAGACCAGACGCACGTCGTAGTCGGCGCCGTACAGCGAGGTGCGGATGTTGTCGCTCATGCCACCGTCCACGCTGACGTACCGCCGGTGCGCCGTCGCGCTGACGCCGACGTCTTTGACGGTGCCAACCTCGTAGAGGGTGATCGTCCCGGGTCCGGCGATGGCACGCCCGGGTTCGACGACGAGTCGCGGAACCGGCAAGCCCACTGCTGCGGACTCGTTACGCACGATGCCGCTGAGCTTGTCGGCGAGTTCGCCCACCGGTGGTGGATCGTCGTTGGGCAGGTACGAGATGCCAAGGCCGCCACCGAGGTCGACGGTAGCGATCTGCGAAGTCTTGTCGACGCCGAACTCGGCGACGACGTCGCGCAGCAGACCGATCACGCGGTGCGCAGCGATTTCGAAGCCTCCGACGTCGAAGATCTGCGAGCCGATGTGGCTGTGCAGGCCCACCAGTCGGAGGTGATCGCTGGCGAACACCCGCCGAACCGCGTCCATCGCCGCGCCATTGGCCAGCGACAGCCCGAACTTCTGGTCTTCGTGGGCGGTGGAGATGAACTCGTGGGTGTGCGCTTCGACGCCGACGGTGACGCGGACCAGCACATCCTGGACGATGCCCGCCTCGCCGGCGATGGCGTCGAGGCGCTCGATCTCGATCATCGAGTCGACAACCACATGAGCGATGCCGGCCTTGACCGCAGCGGTCAGCTCGGCGGGCGATTTGTTGTTGCCGTGCAACGCGATCCGCTCAGGCGGGAAGTCGGCATTTAGTGCGACCGCGAGCTCGCCGCCGGTGCAGACATCCAGCGACAGGCCTTCCTCGTCGATCCAGCGTGCTATTTCGCTGGACAGGAAGGCCTTTCCGGCATAGTGCACGTTAGCGCCGCCGCCGAACGCCGCCGCGATCTCGCGGCACCGGGACCGGAAGTCGTCTTCATCGATCACGAACAGCGGCGTGCCGTACTCCTGGGCGAGTGACGGCAACGACACACCGGCAATGCTGACGACTCCGTCGTCGCCGCGAGCGGCGTTGCGTGGCCAGACATTCGGGGCCAGTTCCAGCAATTCGTGGGTGCTCGAGGGGCATGGCGGAACGCCGGAGTGGTGAAACTCTTCGGCGTGCCGGGGTCCGGCCGGGTGCGCGTTCACATTCGCTCCGGAGCGCTGACACCCAGGATGGCCAGCCCGTTGGCGATCACCTGGCGGGTCGCCAAGCAGAGCGCCAGTCGAGCGGTGTGCAGTTCGTTGGGCTCTTCGTCGCCCTGTGGCAACACCCGGCACGAGTCGTAGAACCGGTGGTAGTCACCGGCGAGGTCTTCGAGATAACGGCACACCCGGTGCGGTTCACGCAGTGCCGCCGCGGTTTTCAGCACCCTGGGGAACTCGCCCAGGTTACGAACCAGCGCACCCTCCTTGTCGTGGGTGAGCAACTCGAGGTGACCGGTGTCGGGGATCAGGCCCAGCTCGGCGGCGTTGCGGGCCAGCGCGGAAAGCCGGGCGTGCGCGTATTGCACGTAATAGACCGGGTTTTCGTTGGACGCCGACGACCACAGCGCGAGGTCGATGTCGATCGGGGTGTCCACCGACGACCGGATCAGGCTGTAGCGCGCCGCGTCCACGCCGATCGCCTCGACCAGATCGTCGAGCGTGATCACCGTGCCGGCCCGCTTGCTCATCTTCACCGGCTGCCCGTCGCGGACCAGGTTGACCATCTGACCGATGAGCACCTCGACGGAGGCCGGGTCGTCGCCGAATGCCTGTGCCGCAGCCTTCAATCGGGAGATGTAGCCGTGGTGGTCGGCGCCGAGCATGTAGATGCACAGGTCGAAACCGCGCCCGCGCTTGTCCAGGTAATAGGCCAGATCGCCCGCGATGTAGGCGTGCTTGCCGTCGCTCTTGATCACGACGCGGTCCTTGTCGTCACCAAAAGCACTGGTGCGCAACCAGGTTGCGCCATCCTTCTCGTAGATGTTGCCGTTCTCGCGCAGTCGTGCGATCGCCTGCTCGACGCGGCCGCTGGTGTGCATCGACTCTTCGTGGGTGTAGACGTCGAAGTCGACGCCGAAGTCGTGCAGCGATTTCTTGATGTGGGTGAACATCAAGTCGACGCCGATCCGCCGGAACGTCTCGTGCTGTTCGGCGTCGGGCTGGCTCAGCGCATCCGGTGCCTGCTGCACAACTTGTGCGGCGATGTCGGCGATGTAGCTGCCCGCGTAGCCGTCTTCGGGAGCGGGTTCGCCTTTCGCGGCGGCGATCAGCGAGTTGGCGAACCGGTCGATCTGGGCGCCGTGGTCATTGAAGTAGTACTCGCGTACCACGTCGGCGCCCTGCGTGGTGAGCAGCCGGCCCAGCGCGTCACCGACGGCCGCCCAACGGGTGCCGCCGATATGAATGGGCCCGGTCGGGTTGGCCGAGACGAATTCGAGGTTGATGTTGTGTCCGGCCTGGGCGTCGGAGTTGCCGTAGGTATGGCCGGCGTCGATGACGTTGTTGACGATCAGACCCTGCGCCGAGGCGTCCAGCCGCAGGTTGATGAAGCCGGGTCCGGCGACCTCCGCCGAGGCGATGCCGTCGGCCTTGGCGAGTGCGCCGGCGAGCCATCCGGCCAGCTCGCGGGGGTTGGCACCGACCTTCTTGGCGAGCTGCAGCGCCACGTTGCTGGCGTAATCGCCGTGCTCGGGGTTGCGTGGCCGCTCGACGGTGATCGCCGGCGGCAGCGCGGCGGTGTCGAGCGCATGCTCGGCCAGCACCGCGGTCGCGGTGGCCTTCAGCAGCTCGGCCAGATCGGCGGGATTCACGCAGGCCATCCTATGGGCTGAGGTCCTGTGGCTTCGAATCCATTCCGGTGCCCGGCCGGCGGCCGCGATGAGTTAGTCTGTCGTGGCCCGTTGGCGCAGCGTTTCGTGCGTGCGCCCCCGTAGCTCAGGGGATAGAGCGTCTGCCTCCGGAGCAGAAGGCCGCAGGTTCGAATCCTGCCGGGGGCACCAGAGTTTCCGCAGGTCAGAGGCAATATTCGCGCGTTCAGGCAACCGGCGTGTGGGGACTACTGCGAAAAAGCTAGAACTGACAGCGCCCTGAATGGCAGCACCAGATGCGAAAGCCTGCTGCGTATCGGTGCTACGGGGTGCAGCGCCGCGGTGCGCCGAATCGCGTTGCGGTGAGTTTCCCCGAATAACGCAGAACCACGAATGAACTGGCTCGCAGTCCTTGGCCGCCGTCGGACGCTCTTCCCCGGTGTTTTGTGTCATCGACTTTGCGCTCGAAATCCAAACATTTGCCGTCGCAACCGAGCGATAGAGGCGCAAGCTGCAGTTATGCAGCGATGGGTGCGGGAGCGAACTTCGATTCCGCCTCACGGGTCGAATCCGCCCACCGAGGCTACCGACCAACGGCGATCGATTAGGAGGCTGTGGGACAATGGATTTCGCATTCTTACCACCGGAAATCAACTCCGGGCGAATGTATGACGGACCCGGGGCAGGGTCTATGCTGGCCGCCGCGGCCGCCTGGGACGGCCTTGCCGCCGAGTTGCACTCGACCGCAACCTCATACGGATCGGTGATCTCGGAGCTGAGCGCGGGGCCCTGGCTTGGCGCCGCGTCAGCGGCGATGACAGCCGCGAGCCGCACCCTATGTGGCCTGGATGAGTTCCACCGCCACGCAGGCCGAACAGACAGCCATCCAAGCCAAAGCGGCGGCGCGCCGCCTATGAGGTGACGTTCGCGGCGATGGTTCCCCCACCGGTGATCGAGGCCAACCGCGCCCTGTTGCAGGCGCTGGTGGCTACCAACTTGTTCGGGCAAAACGCCCCGGCGATCGCCGCCACCGAGACCCTCTACGCCGAGATGTGGGCACAAGATGCCACCGCGATGTACGGCTACGCGGGCACCTCGGCGTCCGCGACAACGCTGACCCCGTTCACCCCGGCACCACAGACCACGAACGGCACATCGGCCGCGGCGAGCACGCAGGCGGCGGCGTCTCAGGCGACCTCGACGGCACTGCAGGGGTTCGCATCGACGGCGGCGGTTACTGACCCTTTGGGCACGCTGGCGGACTTAATTGACATCGTGCTGTTCTTGCCAGGTGTGGCCCAGGCTGGGCTGGCGCCGTTGAACACCACCTCGATATTTACCGACTTATCGTACGACGACGCGGAAGTCCGGGATGAGGCGTTGAAAGGCACCGAAGACGAAATCGCGGCCGCGTTGAATATCCCCGGTTACGCCCCCAGCACGACGCCAGGCCTGGCGATGGGGTTGGGCCAGGCGGAGGTCCCGTCGGTGTCGGCGGGTCTGGGTCAGGCTTCAACGGTCGGAAAGCTGTCGGTGCCCCCGGCATGGACTGTGGCGGCCCCGGAGATCAGGCTCGCCGCAATGACGTTGCCGGCCGCCAGCCTGAGCGCCGTCCCAGAAGTCATGGCTGCCAGCCCCGGAAGCCTCTTCAGCGAGATGACACTGGCAAACATGGCCGGCCGCGCCATCAGCGGCACCACTGCCCGAGGATGCCAGGAGCGCACTGGGTCGATTTCCCGCTCCCGCCCCGTGTCGACGCCCACGTCACAGAGCGGCCACGGGAAGGCAATCGCCACCGACATTCGCGAATTCGCCGAAGCGCTAATCACACTCGGCGACCTACGCGATTCAGGGCTCCTGACAGACGAGGAATTCACCGACCAGAAGGAACGCCTTCTCGCGCGCTGAATCGCGACATTTCATGGCTCATAACAAGACGAAAGCACCAACGTGATGACGACCATCCGCAACTCAGCCGGTAGTCGACGGGTTCACCCCCCGGCCGGCAACAGCATCGACTGCCACGTCGGCTCCCCTGCGGTACCCCTGGCCAAATCCTGTTGCGTGTACACATGTCCGTCTGGTGCGACGTACGTCCCGGTAGCCGGGTCGTACTCGGAGGCCGCAATCGGCGGCAGTTGCGGCACGGGTTGGCCCGACAGGGTGGCGTTCGGGTCGCCCTTCCAATTGAAGCCGTCGTTGAGCGGCACGTAGTTCTGGTCGCTCTCGCACATCGCCACGGTCGGCGCGCGCTTACCGGGCCTGGTGACGCAGGGCGTGTTTCGCACGCCGCGCACGCTCAGCGGCGAGTCCTGCGGCACCCGGCAGTACAGGTCGCCGGCCGGCCGGTCCGGGTAGTCCAGCGCGCTCGGTGTGCGCTCCTGCTGCGCCGGTAGATACCCGGTCGTGCACGGCGGCGGCACGTTCAGGCTCAGGTTCAGGCTCAGGAAGGCGCCCCGGTAGGCCTGCTTCGTGTCCCGGTTCGCCAGGACCATCGCCTGCGCAGTTGCCGCGGCCTGCGGCAACAGCACGAGTAGCTGCTCCAGGCCGGGCTGGTAGGTGAGGAGGACCTGACCGACGCTGACCATGTTGGCCAGAACGATCGGTACGGTAGTGCGCACCCGGTCGAGGAGCCGCCGGGTTTCCTCGACGGCCGGGCCACCGCGCTGCAGTATGTCCTTGACGGCAGGATCGTTGCGCTGCAGCTGCTGGCTTATCGTCGCCAGGTGTGCGGCCCACGCACGTATTGCATCGGAGGAATCGGTCTGGGCCTTCAGGATCGGTTTCGACTGGTCGAGCAGGGTCAGCAGCGGACTCAGGTTCTTTCGGGCGTCGATGGCCAGCGCGCTGCCACCCGTCACGAGCCGGGAGAGGTCGGGCCCGAGCCCGCCGACGGCGGTATACGCCTCGTCAACCACGGTTTTGAGGTCGTCGTGCGGGATGGCGTTCAGGCCAGCGTTCAACATGTCGAGCACCGAGTCGAGGTCGGGGGGCACTGACGTGCGATCGGCCAGGATTACGTCGCCGTTCCTCAGCGGCCGCGAATCCCGGCGTGGCAGCAATGTGACGTATTGTTCTCCGACCGCCGACTGGCTGTGCACCTGCGCATCGAGGTCCGAAGGAATGTCGATACCGGACTTGAGCGACAGCACGGCCGCAACACCAGTTTCGGTCAGCTGCACCGATTTGATGCGACCAACCTCGGCTCCGCGGTAGGTCACGTTGCCGCCGGGGTACAGGCCTGCGGTCCGGGGCAACTCGACCGTCACCTGGTAGCGCCCGATGCCGAACATGGCCGGCAGCCTGATGTAGCCGAATACCATTGCGGCACCGAACACCAGTGCCACCACGGCGAAGATCGCCAGTTGTATTCGTATTCGCAGCGTCAGCGGGGGCACGTCATCGCCCCTGGTCCCAATGATACGGAGCGACAAGCGGATTGGCCCTGGTATACGGGCTAGGCAATTGCCCGATGGTGCGGCCCCACTGCAACTCCAACTCCGTGAGATTACCCTCCCACCGGGTCCCGGTGAGGAACGATGCGTCGAGTCGACTCAGGGTTAGGTCGATGACGGCGGTCAGATTGGCGAAATCCCCACGGGCCCAATTGCTGACGGTGTCTGTGGGAAACGGATAGGTGGCGAACAAGCCCAGCGCTCGGGTGAGGGCGGGGCCGGCATTGGCCAGTGATTCCAATACCGGGCCGAGGTCTTTCAGTTCCTCGATCAGGCTGTCCTTCGTTTGGTTTGTGGAGTCCGCCACCAACGCACTGAACTTGCCGAGCTGGTCAAGCGCATCAACCAGGGTCTGCCGCTGGTCGCGGAGCACCCGAAGCGCGCCCGGGACGGTTTTCAGCGCCTTGTCCACCACCGGCTTCTGATCTGCGAACTGCCCGATCAGATGGTTCAGGCTCTCGGACGTGGCGATGATGTCGCCGGCCTGGTCATTGGCGTAGGTCATGAAGGTGTCCAGTTGTTGGATCAGGCTGCGTACGTCCTGCTCGCGGCCGGTCAGCGCGGTGCTCAGCGACTCGGTGATGTCTTGGACCTGGCCGATCCCACCACCGTTGAGCAACAACGAGATCGCGGCCAATAGTTGCTCGCTCGACGGGTAGCTGCCAGCCGATGACAGTGGAATCAGCGACCCGTCGGTCAACTTGCCCTGCGGCGGAACGCTGGTCGGGGCAGCCAGCTCGACGTGTAGCGATCCCAGCAGTCCGCTCTGGCCGACCGTCGCGGTCGCGTTGGCCGGCAGGTTGACGTCGCCGCCGATCCTCATGGTCAGCAACGCATGCCATCCCTGCCGCTCGATCTTGGTGACGGTGCCCACCGTGACATCGTTGACCTGGACGCGCGAGTTGGGTTCGATAGTGCGCACGTCCGGCAATTGCGCCCGGACCGTATACGAGCCGGGTCCGCCGCCTGCGGTTCCCGGTAGCGGCAGCGAATTGAGGCCGCGCCAGCCGCAGCCGGTGAGCCCGCTGAGCAGAACCACGGTGGCGACACACCGCGTCCATGGGCCGTGGTTCATGATCCACCGCCGTCTGGCACCATGATGCCGCGCAGACCCTTGTCGGGGTCGGTGGGATGTGCTTCAGCCGGCAACGCGGCTGGCTGCGCCGCGGTCGCCGAGTTCGGCTGGGGCGGAACGTAGTCCGGTCGCATCCAGTCTTCGCTGTACGTCACCTCGTTGGGCCGCGCGGTGGCACCCACAATGAGGTTCTCGCCGAGCGGCGGGAAGTTGTACTGCCGGTTCTTGACGATCGGCGCCAGATACTGGACGCACAGCTTGGCCGACTGTTTGGCACCCAGGCGGGAGGCCGCCTGTATCGCCCCGCAGAGGAAGGTGATCGGGTCCGCAAAGTTGTTGAACGCGTATGCGCCACCCATCGTGGCTTGCGCGGGCTGGTAGGTGTTCATGAGGTTCTGGAGCTCGTTCGGTGCGAGGTGCAGGACCTGCTTGATGTCATCGAGGCTGCCGTTAAGCGTCGATGACACCGACGCCAACTTGTCCGACGCCGTGCCCAGCTGACTCGAAGTTGTCGGCGACGAAGCTCTGCACATCGCCGACCACAGCGCTGATGGCCGACACGGCGTTCCCGATTTCGTTCGGATCGTCGGACAGCAGACCGGTCACCGAAGCGAGGTTGTCGTTGAGCTGTCGCGTCAGGTCGGCACTGTCCTGCAGCGCGGAAACAAGGACAGACAGGTTGTTCAGGGTGCTAAACAAATCACCACTGTGGTCGCCAAGCACCGAAATCGCCTGCGAGAGTTTGACAATGGTGTCCCGGATGTTCCCGCCCTGACCGCGCAGACTGTTCGCGGTGGTGTGCACGACAGATCCCAGTGTGCTGAGGCCGCCCGGTTGGGTCGGCTGCACCAGTTGGCTGATCCGCTCGAGCTGCTTGCGCAAGTCATCCCACTCGACCGGGACAGCGGTGCGCGCCTCAGGGATGACCGCGTTGTTCGCCATCACCGGCCCACCGGTGTACGGCGGGGTCAGCTGGAGGACTCGCGCAGTTACGATCGCCGGGGAAAGAATGACGGCTTTGGCGTCGGCGGGCACCTTGTACTTGTCGTCATACCAGAAGGTGATCTTGACGCGGTTCGGCTGCGGTTCAATCGCGTCGATCTTGCCGACCTTCACTCCGAGGATGCGGACTTCGTCGCCGGGAAAGATGCCGTTGCTGTTCGCGAAGTACCCGACAAGGGTTCTTCTGTTCGCCACGCTCGCCGAATGCACCATCATCACTACGGCGGCGACGAGGGTAGACACCAGCATGGCGGCCAACCCGATGCGAACGTTGGTGCGGCTGGTCATTCGCCCTCCCGGTTGAGCGGGGGCGCCGGCACGTAAACCGGTGTCGGCATCGGGGCGGGTGATAAATCGGCGGGCGGTCCAGGCGGGGGTCCGCCCGGGGCCGGCGCCGGCGCCGGCGGTCGGTAGGGATAGCGCGGATCGCCGGGGTTGCCCGTGATCGCGTCGGGCAACCGCAGGTGTGGCTCACCGCCCTGCCCCGTTCGGGGCAAGGGCAACGGCAGGGCCGGTGTGCCGGGCTGACCCGTCTGCGGATCGGTGAGCTGCGACGGCAACAATACGTTCGGATCAAGACCCAGATCCGAGAATGCGGCGTCAACGAACGGCTGAATGAACTGTCCGGGCAACAAGTTTGCGATGTAGAACTTGAAGAACGGTCCGGACGACATCGACTCACCCAGCGACATCGCGTACTGGTTGAACC
This sequence comes from uncultured Actinomycetota bacterium, assembly GCA_963815995.1. Lineage (GTDB taxonomy): Bacteria > Actinomycetota > Actinomycetes > Mycobacteriales > Mycobacteriaceae > Mycobacterium. The sequence goes on along the minus strand of CAWFIR010000010.1, from coordinate 490,807 downwards.
TCTTGATCGCGAGACGCACTCGGTCCTTGCGATCGTCGAGGATCGTCAGAACTTCGTTGAGCTTGTCAAGCGCGGGTTTGAGGTTCTGCCTGTTCTCGGCGATGACGCCCTTGATCTCGCGGCTCGCCGCCGAGATGTTGTCGGAAAGTTGGTCCAGCGCCCGGCTTTGGCTCTTCAACTGGACGAGCAATGCGTTGGTGTCGTAGATCAGCTTGACGATGCCGTCGCTGCGCTCAGCCAGCACCGCCGTCGCTTTTCTGGCATCGGTCAACATCTTTCGCAACTGAGCGTCGCGGTCATCGAGTATCTGCGAAAACCGGGCAACACCCTGCATCGCGCTCCTGAGGGCAGGCGGCGTCTCCGAGAACGTGTCGGCCAGCACCGCCCACGAGTCCGACAATCGGTTGGTGTCCAGACCGCTGATGGTGGTGCTCAGATCGCCGAGCGCGTCGGGCAGTTGGTAGGGCGACGTCGTCCGGTCGAGGGGTATCGGGCCGGACTGCATGCCATCGCCCCTAGGTGTCAGTTCGATGATCTTGGCGCCCAAGATACTTCGCGTCTTGATCGCCGCCTCAGTCCGGTTACCGAGGCGAACGCTCTTATCGACGTCGAACCTGACCAGCACGCGCGCTCCGTCGAGGTCGATGCCGTTCACCCTGCCCTCCTTGAAGCCGGAAACCTGCACGGCGGCACCGGTGAGCAGACCACCGGCCTCGGCGAAGTAGGCCGAGTACTGCCGGTTCGAATTGACGAACGGCAGCTTTCCGTAGTAGAGGGCGCCGAGAACCACGGCCACAGTCATCGCGACCCCGGTCGCGCCGACGATGAGGGGATTGCGTTCCGCGAAGGTTTTCATCGGGGCGTGCATCTCCCGGTGTCCTGACCGGCAATCTTGACGTAAACAGGTTGCCCGCCTTTGCCATTCAGCTTCAGAATCAGGTCGCAGAGATAGAAGCTGAAGAAGTCGCCATAGAGTCCCTGGCGGTTCAGCATCTGGTAGGCGTCAGGCAACGTATTGAGAAGTTTGTCGAAGTAGTCGCGATCGGCCAGTACGGCGCTCGCCGTTCGGTCCGCCTCGTGGACGACCTTCATCAGCGGTGGACGGCCCCGCGCAAGCAGATCGCCGATCGTCCCTGCTGCCGCGTCGGCGTAGGCGATCCCGTTGCTCAGGTCCTGTTTTCGGTCTGCGAGCGTCGCCAATACGGCCGACAACGAGTCGATGGCTTCGGCGAACTGCGAGCTCTTATCACCGAGTGAGCCCAGAACGGTGCCCAGATTCGAAATGACCTGCCCGATGAGATGATCCCGGTCGGCGAGCTTGTTGGTCAGGGCCGCAGTCTGGATGAGAAATGTCGTGATCGTGGTGCCTTCGCCCTGCAATACCTCGATCAACTGATTGGACAGCGCGTTGACCTGATCGGTATTCAGCGCTTGAAACAGCGGGCGGAAGCCACCGAGCAGTGCGTCCAAGTCCAGCGCCGGCGCCGTATGGGACATCGGGATGGTGGCGCCGGGTTTAAGTTGCCGGGTATCACCAACGCCTTCCTCGAGCGCCAGGTAACGCTCACCGATGAGGTTTCGGTAGCGAATGACCGCTCTGCTTCCCTCCGTCAGTACCACGGAGTCCTCCGTACCGAATTCCACCAGGGCGATGCCGTCGTCGCGGATTTTGACGTTCTTCACCTTGCCGACTTCGACTCCTGCGATGCGGACGAAGTTGCCGATCTCTAGACCCGACACCGTGCGGAACTCAGCGCTATATGTGTTCTCGTGCTGGAAGCGCAGTTGAGCGAAGATGGCCAGCATGGCACTCAGACCCAGCGCGCATACCGTCATGAAGACGCCTACGCGCCAGATCGCGCCTTGCAGGTTCTCTCTCATCGTTGCCTCGTCATGGTGACGGCGCTTCCGGTTCGGGGGGCGGAGGTGTTGGTGTGGGTTGTAGTTGCGCGGGCACCGGCACCTTGAAAGGTTCCGAACCCGGCGGCGGCGGGCCGGATTCCCGCGGCGCGCCCGGCGGCGGCGCCGGCGGCAGCCCAGGCCACAGCGGTGTTCCGTCCGGGGCGTACAGCGGTGCCCCGTAGGGCGGCCCCCCCGGATACGGGGTCGGCCCGGGTGCAGGACCGCCCGGATAGCGGACGCTGGGCGGCTCGGGCCGCGCGCGGGTGCCGGGTAAGTAGTTGACATACCCCGGGAAGCCGATGCCCGGATTCGGCCGGATGTCGAGGCCTGTCCCCCACCCGGTATCTGTGATGAGTTGGCGGACAGGCCAATTGGCGGCGACGTCGGGCAGGGATCCGCAGCCGGGTTTGCCTCCGGGGCCGCCCTTGGCACCAATGATCGGCAGGTTCTGCGGGTACCGGTACGCGTCCGGCCCGAAGAGCAGAGCGCTGTCGAGGATCAGCGACTTGCTGTTCGCGCCGCCGGTCGCATCCAGGTAGCCGGTATCGAGGGCTGACTTGGCGCCGACCAGCGTGCAAGTGAACGTCGGGTCGTACTTCATCAGTAGCCGGGCCGTCGAGTCGAAGAGACCGACAGCTTTGATCAGGTTCCCCTGGATGGGACCGATCAACTCGATGCCGCTGCGCGAGAGCCCGAGCACACCGGTGAGCAGCGAGTCAAACCCTTGCGCGTTGCCGGCGAGAGTGCCGCTGGTGGTTCCGATGGCATCGAGCGCCGTCAGAATGTTGGGGGCGGCAACGCTATAGGAGTCACTGATCTCTTTGACCGCCCGCCGGTCCGCGGCGATGGTGTCGGCGCGAGCGTTGATCGACAGCAGCACCTCGTTGGCGTCGGTGATGGCCTGGCCCATCATGGCGCCGTGGCCGCGGAGCCCCTCCGCCAGTCCGGACAGCACTGCCTGAAGCTTCTCGGGGTCGATCTGTTTCAGCACTGCGGCCAGATCCCGGAACAGCGTGTTGATCTCGGTGCTGACGTTGTTGGATGTGATCACCGCCCCCGCGGCCAGCCGTTGCGAACTCGGTTCGCTCGGATAGATCAGTTCGACGAACTTGCGGCTGAACAGAGTTCCCGCACGGATGCTCGCACTCACGTTGGCAGGGATGAACTTGAGCTGATGCGGGTCGATTTCCAGCTTCAGGCTCACGTGGTCATGGCCTCCGGTGACTTGGCCGACCCGGCCGACCGAGACACCGCGCATCATGACTTTGGCACCCCGATCCATCACCAAGCCCGCTCGGTCTGACGTCAGTGTGACCGGAATGTATGGCCGGAACGACCCGGAGAACAAGGCCGATGTCAACGCGATGATGCTGATGGTCACGATGACGAAAATCAGGGTCCACCAGCCTGGATGCATTCCCTCTGAGCGCGCGTCTGACATCGCCTGCTACCCCGAGAGGTGGAAGTTTCCGGATTGCCCGTAGACGGACATCGCGACCGCCAACAGCAACAGCACCAGCACGATCAGCGACGTGCGTACCGAATGCCCGACCGCCTCGCCGACTCCGGCCGGTCCACCCGATGCGGTGTAGCCGTAGTAGGTGTGTACCAGCATGACGGCGATGCCCATCAGGATCACTGTGAACACCGACCAGAGCAGGTCGGTCGAGTTGAGAAAGGTGTTGAAGTAGTGGTCATAGACGCCGGAGGACTGGCCGTAGAACCCCGTCGTACCTAACCGGGCGGCTAGAAACGCGCACACCATCGCCACGCAGTACAGCGGGATCACCACCACCACGCCGGCGACGACCCGGGTGGACACCAGGTAGGCGACCGATCGCACCGCCATCACCTCGAGCGCGTCGATCTCGTCGGCGATGCGCATCGCGCCCAGCTGCGCGGTGGCGCCCGCACCGATCGTGGCCGCCAAGCCGATGCCGGCCACGGCGGGGGCGATGATGCGGACATTGACATATGCGGAGATGAAACCCGTCATCGCCTCGACTCCGATGCCGGACAGCTCGTTGTACCCCTGCACGGCGATCACCGCGCCCGTCGACAAGGTGAGGAAACCGACGATGGAGACGGTGCCGCCGATGACCGCCAACGCGCCGGTGCCCAGGCTCATCTGGGCGATGAGGCGCAGGATCTCAGTTCTGTACCGGACGGTCGCGATCCCGATCTCGCGTACGGACCTGGCATTGAAAGCCAGCTGGGTACCGACGCGATTCCAGCCTTCGGCAATTCCCCTCATGCCGCCGGTCAGCCACCTGGACAACCGACGATCGGCAGCGTTGTCAGTCATTTGAAGCTCGTGTAGTAGACGGCCGTCGCGATGACGTTGATGACGAACAGCGCGACGAACGAGTACACGACGGTCTCGTTGACGGCGTTGCCAACTCCTTGCGGGCCCCGTCGCACCGACATGCCCTTATAGCAGGCAATCAGCCCGGCCGCGATGCCGAACAGCGCGCCCTTGACCAAACCCAGAATGATGTCGGGAAGGCCGGTGAACAGGGTCAGGGCCGCCGCGAAGGCTCCCGGGGTGACGTGCTGGACGAACACGGCAAAGCAGTAGGAGCCGGCCAGCCCGACGAAAGTGACCAGGGAAACCAGCGACACGGCAATCAGGCTGGCGGCCAGCACCCGGGGCACCACCAGGCGGTGCACGGGGTCGACGCCCATCACGCGCAGCGCGTCAAGCTCATCGTGGATGGCGCGCGCGCCAAGGTCGGCGCACATTGCGGTCGCGCCGGTCCCAGCGACGACGAGAACTGTGACTATCGGCCCTATTTCGGTGACTGAGGCGGCGGCCGCGCCGGTGCCAGAGAAGTCGGCGGCGCCGAACTCGGTCAGCAGGACATTGAGCGTGAAGACAACGAGCACGGTGAACGGAATCGCCAGCAGCAAAGTCGGAACGATCGCCACTCGCGCCACGAACCAGGTCTGCAGGAAAAACTCACGCCACGCGAAGGGCGGCTTGAACATCGCGACGAGGGTGTCCAGTGCCATGGCGTAGAACTCGCCGACTGTGCGTAGTGGCTTGGCGACGGTATCGGGTGCAAACACCTGTCCCCCGCTCCCGACGGATTCTCCGTCTCAGCAAAGCCCCTGCAGGTTACCACCGTCGAGCCTGCTGAAACGGCATAAGTAGTCACGCAAGGGTCCGGAGTATGTCGGGCGGTCGGGTCAAGTCAGCGCGTCGCGCCTCTTACTGCTGCCGCTACTGGCAGCTGCCCGGCGGTGCCGGTACGGGTGCGGTCGGTTGCGCCGGCATCAGGCCAGCGAAGGGACCTGGCGGCGGTGGGGGCTTGACGCACTGCACAATCACCAGTGCGGCCGTCCCTGGGGCGCCCCGGTTTATGGCGCGCCAGTATGAGCCATCCTCATATGGCACGCCGTCGCACGACGGCTCGGCAGGAGACATCATGTCCACCGTCCCGCCGCCCGGGCAGTAGTGGGCGCCCAGGTCGGGCTTATGCGGGTCAGGGTCGGCGTGGCCGACCGGCGCAGCCAGCATCGCAGCGGCGAACAGCGCCAAAGTCATCACATACTTCATGACCGGCATCATGCTGCCTACGGCAGCGGTCCGCCGTACTTTGAGCGATGAAATCGCACGGTGTGTTGAAGATCTCGGCGTCCCGCTCGGCCCATGCGATCATGCGCAGGTGACATCGCCGCTGCTCCTTCGCGATCTGGTGCGGTGTTCGCGACCGACCAGCGTTCTCGACATCGGCGCCAACCTCGTCGACGGTGATCCGCCCTACCAGCGGATGCTTGACGACGGGCTGTGCACGGTCACCGGGTTCGAGCCTCAGCGGCGCGCGCTGGCGGAACTGCAGCGGCGCAAGGGGCCATTGGAGCGATACCTCCCGCACGTCGTGGGCGACGGCCACACGCATCGGCTGAAAATCACGAGAGCGGAAGGCATGACGAGCCTTCTCACGCCCGACGTCAATCAGCTCCGACTGTTCACGGGGTTCCCGGATTGGGGTTCGGTCGTCGAGGAGGTCGACGTCCAGACTTATCGTCTCGATGACCTCGACATCGACGAGTTCGACCTGCTCAAGATCGACATCCAGGGCGCGGAATTGATGGTTTTCCAGCATGGCCGGGAGCGGCTGTGCAACGCGGTGGCAGTACAGACCGAAGTGTCATTCGTCCCGCTTTACCGGGATCAGCCGACGTTCGGTGACGTGGATCGCGAGCTGCGGTCGCAAGGCTTCGTGCCGCATTCGATGCCCGCACTGAAAAGGTGGGCGATCGCGCCGACGGTGTTCGACGACGACTTTCGCAGGCCGGGCAATCAACTGCTCGAGGCCGACTTCGTTTATGTTCGGGACTTCGCTCACGCGGAATCCATGACCAGTGAACAACTTTCGCACCTGGCGATGATCGCCTATCACATCTACGGGTCCGTCGACCTTGCCGTCTTCTGCGTCATCGAACTGCAACGGCGCGGGCAAGCATCACCGGAGGCTGTCGAACGGCTACGGCAACTCCTCGGCTAGCCGCTAGACGGAGCCGAACGATCGACTCGGTGCAGAAGTAGGACTTAATCCACTGAGCTGATGGTCGCGTGGCAAATCGGTAGCGCGACGGGAAGTTCGTGCGACACGGAATCGCCAGGTGCCGTGACCACCAACGTGCCTTCACGTGGGCATGGATTTCCCGACCCATTGATGTCCAGGGCAGACGACTCGACGTCCGCATTCGCGATGTCGCCCGGGTTGAGGTGAAGCACATGCGCCGCGTTGGCCGGCCGGTTCTCGACGTGCACCAGCACGCCGCCGGCCGCGGTGACGAGGTTTGCGTCCGGATATCCGACGAGCATGCACTGGTTTGACGATGTGTTTTTGAAGGACACGACGACGCGCCGCAACGTGTTTGCCGACTGGATCGGTCCGTTGGTGACCGTCAGGTCAGCGTCGGAGCAATGGCCCGGCGCGCCCGCCGGCGTACCGCCGCCACCGCCGCCGTCGTTGGGCGGACCCCCTGCGTGTGCGGTCGCGGCCACGCCAAGTGTTGCGGCTGAAATGGCGATCCCAGCTGCTGCCAATGTCGCTAACGGCTTCATGATTTCTCCATTTGCTACTGAGGTTCGATGCCGTGGCCCCTATTAAATTCGCGGCGTTTGCGGCAAATGTTAAGCCGCATTCCGCGCGCCCATCGACAATCCGCAAAAAACCCGGCCCATTTGCCAGCAGGCGTCGCCGAGATCGAGTCAGTTGACGGCGCCGCGGGTCACCTGCGGCCCGGGGCTGGCACGATGCCGCGACAGCAGTCGCGCCGCTTGGCCCGGCGCACCGAGTTGCAGCATCGCGGCCAACGCCGTTTCCAGGATCACCTCTTGTTGCACGCGACTGCCGCCGATCGAGGCAAGCCCGCCAAGCGATTCGAGGAGGTAGTCGAGCGCGGCGCGCGGCTCACCCGCCGTCAACGCGATCAGGCCTTCGCCGATTAGACGCAAGGTCGTTAACTGCGCATCGGTGGCACCTGGAACTTTCATTGCGCGGATTGCAGCCGGATCATTCGCCGCGGCCAGGACCAATAACGCATGGAACGCGATGAACGGTGTCTGCGGCGAAAAGGCAAGCGAGCCAACCTCGTTGATCACCAGCATCGGGTCGGGTGGCGTGACCCAGTCCGGGTGCAGACGTGCCCGCCACGCCAAGGAACCGGCGTCGACAAGGCAACGCACACCCTTCGAATGCGGCGGCGCGAGAAACGCGTTGTACCGGCGCGCGGCGGCAGCGGCGTCGCCCATCGCCAGCTCGTGCAGCGCAGCGTGCCATTGAAAGTGCGGTAGATAGCGCTGCGTGCTGCCGTGGCTCGGAATCCAGTCCGTCAGCCATTTCAGCCCCGCTCCGTGCGCATCGGTCTCGTAGTGCACATGCGTCAGCGCGTGCGCGGCGTTGCCGTTGCCCGGATCGAGTTCCAGTGCGGCGTCTGCCAAATCGGCCGCGTCGTACCAGAGGCCCTGCTCGGTTCGGCCGTAGGCGCGCAGCCCGAGATACCACGGCGCCTCGCCGTGCACGCCGGTGAACCGCTCGACGTACTGCCAGGCATCCGGCAACGCGTCGCCGGCCCCTGCGAACGCGATCGACGGCGCGAGCACCAGCAACGCGACCGCGTCGTCCGGGATGCGATCGAGATGGTCGATGAGTGCGTCGGTGCCCGCTTCGTTGCCCTTCTCACACCAGGTCGCAATGGCCTCGACGTGGCTTCGGTCTTCGTCGCTGCCATGCGCCAATGCTGCACGCGCACGGGCGAGGTGACCGCTTACGGCATCGGGGCCGCCGGCCCGGTCCGGCCGTTCAGTGGCGATCATCGCCAACGCGACGTGCGCGCGTGCGTGGTGCGGGTCTTCTGCGACCGCGGCGGCGAAGGCGGTCGAGGCGCCGTCTTGGACTGCGAGCAGGCGACGCACACCTTCGGCATACGACGCAGCGGCACCGGTCAACGTCGGCGCAGCCGTGACGAGCCTGGGTGCGCGCACGGGTTGGTGGCGAGTGCCGTCGGCGAGCAACTTCGCGATAGCCGCTGCCTGCGTGCGGATTTCGGGGATCGCGGTGGTTTCCCACTCCTCGCCCTGACGGATCGAGCCGATGCAGACGATGTTGGGAACCGTGTCGCCCGACCGGTCGATGAGATAGCCGTCTTCAGTGAGCCGTACGCCGACGCCGCAGGGGTGCAGCGACGCGACGTCTGCGGCCAACAAGTTGGCCCAGAGCGCAGAGTGTTGCAGCGACCGCCGGTCCCAGGCAGCGCCGGCGGCGACGACAACCGCGTCACCACGCCGGCGCACGGATCGGTCACTGGTTGTCACCACCAGCTCGACGCCCTTGCGCCGCAACGACACATCGGCGACCTCGCCCGCCTCGATGACCAGTTGGCCGCTGTCGATCGCCGCGTGGATCGCGTCGGCGATCGTGGGCGGCATCCGGTGCCGAAGCACCTCCCACTGCCGCAGATCCTCACGCAGGAATCGGCGCTGGTCCTCCCAGCCCAACGACTGCCACAGCCGGGCGGTGCGCGGCCGCACCGCGTCGATCACCTGCCGCCAGTCCACACCGCCTTCGCGAGCATGCTTGAGGTCTGCGGCCAGCGCGGCGCGCAGCTGCTCGAGCGAGACGTGGTCGGCAAGTGCGTCGAGGTGGGGCAACTCCGTCGGCGCACCGGTGGCACGGAATCGGCGCGGAAGTGCGCCGTGACGCGACAGCAGCGTGACCATGGCGCCGCGAGCGGTGAGATGCAACGCGACGTCAACTGCGGTGAGGCCCGAACCGATCACCAGGACGCTGGCCGGCCGTCGCGCACCGAGCGCCGCCAGCGCGCCAGGCGCCCATGGATCCAGCACGACCCTGCCGTCGGTGCCTTCGGCCAGCACCGGGGCGAAGGCGCGTTCCAACGAGTCGGGCATGCCGTTTTGGGGCCGCCCGGACGCGAGCACGACGGCGTCGGCCGATAAATCACGTCCATCGTTGAGCGCCAACCGCACCGGGGTGCCCGGCGTCAAATCCACGACCTCGGCGGTCTCCATTCGGACGTCGGCCGCCGCAAGTTGGTCTCGCAGGTATCGCCCATACGCAAGCCGCGGAGCGAAGCTTTCGGCCGGTGTGACGGCCCGCTTGTCGAGCCAGCGGCTGAAGTGATCGGGATCGTCCGGCCACACCGACATCCGCGGCGCGGGGACGTTCAACAGAAACGTCGGGTCGTCGGTGCCGTACGCCGCGCCGGTGCCGGGACGCCCGGACGCGTCGATCAACGTGATCTGTGCGTCCGGCGTGGCCCGGCGCAGATGCACCGCAGCGAGCACACCCGCCGCTCCCCCGCCGACAATCGCGACGCGCATCATGGCGGAAGGCTATCTCGCGGGACGCCGACGATGGGCGTTCACGCGAAAGTTATTGGCGATCCCTCACAACCCGCCCAGGTCGTCGGGGACATCGACGGCGTGCTCTTGCAGTGCTTCCAGCGGCACGATGTCGAGAGTCCGCTCGTGGGTGGACGCCAACACCACCGGGGCGGCGAACCCATCGCGGTAGGCCGCCAACCAGTTGCCGGCGGTGACGCACCACCGGTCCCCGGGCACCAGACCGGGAAACCGGAACTGCGGCATCGGTGTCGAGAGATCGTTGCCGATCATGCGCTGGTGCTCCAGGAATTCGGCAGTAACCACCGCGCAAATCGTGTGCAAGCCAAGATCTTCCGGCCCGCTGGAGCAGCAGCCGTCGCGGTAAAAGCCAGTCAGCGGCTCGCTGCCGCACGGTTCCAGCGGACCGCCCAGTACATTGCGCTCAGGCATTCATCCCCCGCCCTGCATTGCCTCGACCAGGTCCGCGGCCCGCTCGACTTGTTCGAGGTCGGAACTGGTTGGGATGAGCTGGATTTCGTCAGTTCCGACCGCTTCGAACTTACGCAGCACCGCGGCCAGATCGTCTTCGCTACCGGCGAAGCCGGTCGTGGGCGCCATCGCGTCGATGTATTCGACCGGGATCCAGTTCATGTACCGGCGCAGGTGCCGGTGCACCTGGCGGCGCGCCTCATCGACCGAGCCGAGCGCGAACCAGAACGAGGTGGCCAGGTGCGGCTTAGCCCGGTCGGCCTCGGCCCAGGCATCGCGCGCGACGTCGAACAGTTCGTTCTGCTTGGCGGCGTCGAGGTCCAACGTATTACCGGCCAGGCCGTCGGCCCATGCCGCGGCGCTGCGTAACGTCTTGGGCCCGATGGTCCCGACCAGCAGCGGCGGTCCACCCGGCTGAACCGGCGCCGGACCTACTGGCAGCACCGACTCGGTGATCTTCTCGCCGGCCCACACCCGTTTCATCACCGCGACCGAATCGGCCATTACGCGCATCGTCTGCGTCGCCGGATCCGCGCCGACCGCCCGGTAGTCCTCGACGCGGCCGCCGATGCCAAGACCCACGGTCAACCGCCCGCCGGACAACATGTCGCCGGTCGCCAACGCCTTGGCCAGCATCACCGGATCATGCAGCTGGGGCACCATCACCGTCGTCACCAGCCGCACCCGGTCGGTCCATGCGGCCAGCGCGCCCATCAACGTCAACGTTTCGGGATTGTCGAAGGCCATCCGCTCGCCCCAACACAGCGACGAGAACGGCCCGTCGTCGATCGCCTGTGCCCAGTCGCGCAGCACCTCGGCGTCCAAGTCCGGCTCCATGACCGGCATGGTCATTGCTACCTGCACGACCGCGATTCTGACATGCGAACCGTTCTATGCCCGCGCCTTGCCGACGTGGCAGCATCAGCGGATGGTCATCACCGCGAACTCGATCGCGCACGTGCGGCTCACCGTCACCGACATCGAGCGATCTCGACGGTTCTACGAGAGCGTCTTCGGGTGGCCCGTCCTGCTCGAGGTCCCAGACAACGCCGACGAGGCGACCCGCAAGCAGCTCGGGTTCCTGTTCGGTGGCGTCATCTACGACTTGGGTGGTGCGCTGATCGCGCTGCGGCCGGTGGCCAGCGATCGTTTTCACGAGGACCGCGCCGGCCTGGACCACATCGCGTTCAGGACGGCCGATAAGGACGAATTAGATTCTGCAGCAGCATATCTCGACGAGCTCGGCATCGACCACGAGCCGGTCAAGGACATCGGACCGGCCTACATTCTGGAATTTCGGGATCCGGACAACATCGCCCTGGAGTTGACCGCGCCGAAGTAGCGCCGGCGTTGTGGCGACGTGGTGGCGGCGGGCCGGCCGGAGTGGTTCACTGGAAGCACGATGCCTATCGAGTTCAACCACACCATCGTCGCGGCCCACGATCAGCGGAAGTCCGCCGAGTTCGTCAGCGAACTGTTCGGGCTGCCGAGTCCCAAGCCATTCGGTCACTTTCTGGCCGTCGCCCTCGAACACGGCGCAACCCTCGACTACGCCGAGGTGGCCGCCGACGAGGAGATACGCCCGCAGCACTACGCGTTCCTGGTTTCCGAGGACGACTTCGACGCGATCTACGGCAAGATCACCTCACGCGAGCTGCAGCATTGGGCCGATCCGGCCCGGCGGCGGCCCGGCGAGTTCAACACCAACGACGGCGGTCGCGGTGTCTACTTCCAGGACCCGGCCGGCCACTACCTGGAGATCCTCACCCGGCCCTACGGGTCGGGCAGCTAGCCGGCGCCACGCTGAGCGTGCCGGTGACTCTCCTGGTCGCGGTAGTCGTCGGCCATCCGAGCGACGTGGTCGGGCAGGGCTCCGCCCGCGACGTCAGCCAGACTGGTCTCCTCCAGCACCGAGCGCATGCTGGCCCGCAGCGCCCGCCAGACGTCGGTCAGCGCCGCGGTCGCGCCGGAGTAGGGCAGATCGCCCATGCCGATGTCGCGGACGCTGGCCAGCGGACCGTCGATGCAGCGCAATACGTCGGCGATGCTGATTTCTGTTCCCGGACGGGCTAATTCGTAGCCGCCGTCGCGACCGCGGTGGCTGCGCACCAGCCGATCGTTGCGCAGCGTGGACAAGATGTCGACGAGAAACTGCGGCGGGATCCCCTGAGCATTCGCCAGATCATCGGTGGTGACCCGCACGCCGTCACCGAGCGTGGCCAGTTCGACCATCGCCCGTACCGCGTACTCCGCCTTCGCCGACATCCGCATGGAATGAGATTCTCCCGCCGTTCGCGACTCAGCCCGTGACCGCGAGCACCGCGTCGGTGTATTCGGGGCGACACACCACCAGGTCTGGCAACAGCGGGTCGGCCCGGTTGTACTCCAGGAGCGACCCGTCGATGCGCGAGGTGTGCAATCCCGCGGCGCGGGCTACCGCGACCGGAGCCGCCGAATCCCACTCGTACTGGCCGCCCGCGTGGACGTAGATGTCGGCCAGCCCTTGGATGACGGCGGCCACCTTCGCTCCGGCCGAACCCATCTCGACCAGGGTGCCGTTCAACTGGTCACGGACCTGCAGCGCGACCGCCGGCGGGCGGGTGCGCGACACCACGATCCGGGGTGGTCCGGAATGTGCCGGCGGGGGTACCGGATCAGGCGTGGCCAACGTAACGCCCTGTGCCGGAAGGGCGACCGCGCCGGCGACGAGGGCACCGGCCTGCCACAGCGCGACGTGCACGGCCCAGTCCTCGCGGCCGAGCTCGGAGAACTCCCGGGTGCCATCCAGCGGGTCGACGATCCACACCCGTTGCGCGCTCAACCGCACCGGGTCGTCGACGCCCTCTTCGGAGAGCACCGCGTCGTCCGGCCGTTCACGCGCCAGCGCCTCCATCAGGTAGTCGTGGGACCGCTTGTCCCCCGCGTCTTTTCGTTCGGCTGCCGTGGCATCGGCAAGTTCCTCGCGCACCGCGAGCAACAGCTGGCCGGCTTCGGTGGCCAGCCGGGCCGCCACCTCGTGATCGTTGTGGCCGCTCAACTGCGGGCCTCGATCAGGTCGACGACCAGCTGCGCCAACTCGTCGCAGCTGCGGTCCGGCGTGAGCCGCAAATCGGGATTCTTCGGCCGCTGATACGGGCTGTCGATGCCGGTGAAATGGGTGATCTCACCCGCCCGCGCCTTGGCGTAGAGGCCTTTGGGATCCCGCCGCTCGCAATCCTCCAGCGGGGTGTCGCAGAACACCTCGATGAAATCGAGGCCGGCTTCGGCGTGCACCCGGCGGGCCAGGTCGCGATGCTCTTCCAGTGGGCTGATCGCCGGAACCAGCACGGTGTGGCCGGAGTCGGCGATCAGCGCCGCGACGTGCGCCAGCCGGCGCAGGTTCTCGGCGCGGTCGGCCATGGAAAAGCCCAGGTCGGCGTTCAGGCCGTGGCGCAGATTATCGCCGTCGAGAACATATGCGGGAACGTCCTTTTCGAGCAGCTTCCGCTCGACGAGCATCGCCACCGACGACTTGCCCGAACCCGAGAGGCCGGTGAACCACAGGGTGCGGCCCCGCGACCTCCGGTCCTCGGCGGTCACCAGCGACTTGTGCACCACCGTGTTGGGGCTGGACGAGAGAGTCGAGACCTCCCGCAGCACCATGCCCGCGGCAACGGTCCCGTTGGTGTGCGGGTCGATCAGGATGAACGACCCGGTGCTGGCGTTGCGGGTGTACTCGTCGAGCAGCAGCGGCACCTGGGAGCGCAGCGAGACGCGGCCAAGCTCGTTGAGCTGCAACGCGGTTGCTTCCTTGTCGCGACGCAGCGTGTTGACATCGAGCCGGTAGTCCAGCGCGGTGACCCTGACCCGCGTGGTCTGGGTGGTGTGCTTGATCAGGTAGTCGCGGCCGGCTTCCAGCGCCGCGGCGTCGGCCATCCAGCACACCGTCGCATCGAATTCCTGGGTGACCCGTGGCGCATTGGCGGGCCGGGCGATCATGTCGCCGCGGGAGATGTCGATGTCGTCGGCGAGGGTGATCGAGACGGCCATCGGTGGAAATGCCTCTGCCACCGGCCCGTTGGGGCCCTCGATCGCGGTGATGCGGGTGGGCTTACCGGTCGGCAGCACGACGACGTCATCGCCCGGACGCATCACACCGCTGGCCACCGTGCCCGCGTAGCTGCGATGGTCTTGATGATCGTGAGTCTGCGGCCGGATGACGTACTGCACCGGGAACCGGACGTCGACCAGGTTGCGGTCGGCGGCGATGTAGACCTCTTCGAGGTGCGACAGCAGCGTCGGGCCCTCGTACCACGGGGTGTGGTCGGACTTGGTCACCACGTTGTCGCCGTGCAACGCCGACATCGGGATGGTGAGCACGTCTTGGACGTCGAGGCGGGTGGCGAAGGCGTAGAACTCGTCGCGGATCGCTTCGAAAGCCTCTTTGTCCCAATCGATCAGGTCCATCTTGTTGACCGCGAGCACGATGTGCTCGATGCCCAGCAGCGACGCCAGGAACGTGTGCCGACGGGACTGCTCCAGCAGACCGTGCCGGGCATCGACGAGCACAATGGCGAGTTGCGCGGTAGACGCCCCGGTCACCATGTTGCGGGTGTACTGGATGTGCCCCGGGGTGTCGGCGATGATGAATTTCCGCTTGGGAGTAGCGAAGTAGCGGTAGGCGACGTCGATGGTGATGCCCTGTTCCCGCTCGGCGCGCAGCCCGTCGGTGACCAGTGACAGGTCGGTGTATTCGTGGCCGCGGTCCTTGGAGGTGCGCTCGACTGAGGCCCACTGGTCGTCCATGACGGCCTTCGAGTCGTAGAGCAGGCGACCGATCAGGGTCGACTTTCCGTCGTCGACCGAGCCGGCGGTTGCGATGCGCAGCAACGTGGTTGACGCACTCATCAGAAATACCCCTGCCTCTTGCGGTCTTCCATGCCGGCTTCGGAGATCCGGTCGTCAGCTCTGGTGGCGCCTCGTTCGGTAAGCCGGGACACCGCCGTCTCGGCGACGACTTCGGCGACGGTGGCGGCCTCGGATTCCACACAGCCGGTGCAGGTTACGTCGCCGACGGTGCGGAATCGGACCGTCTTCTCGAGCACCTTCTCGTCGGCGCGCGGCTGCAGGTGACGGTCGACGGCCAGCAACATGCCGTCGCGCTCGAACACCTGTCGCCGGTGGGCGTAATAGATCGACGGCAACTTGATCTTCTCGGCGCCGATGTAGGACCAGATGTCGAATTCGGTCCAGTTGGACAGTGGGAACACCCGGATGTGCTCACCCTTGTGGTGCCGGCCGTTGTAGATGTTCCACAGCTCGGGCCGCTGGGCCTTGGGGTCCCACTGGCCGAACTCGTCACGGAAGCTGAACACCCGCTCCTTGGCGCGCGCCTTCTCCTCGTCGCGGCGGGCACCGCCGAATGCGGCGTCGAACTTGTTCTCCCGGATCGCGCGCAACAGCGTCACGGTCTGCAGCGGGTTGCGCGACGGGATGGTTTCGACCACCCGGCCCGCGTCGATGTCGTCCTGCACTTTGGCGATCACCAACCGCACGCCGGTCTCGGCCACCAACTCGTCGCGGCTGGCGATCACCTCGTCGAAGTTATGACCGGTGTCGACGTGCATCACCGGGAACGGCAGGCGGCCGGGGCGGAAAGCCTTCAGCGCCAGATGCAACATCACGATCGAGTCCTTGCCGCCGGAGAACAGCAGCACCGGACGCTCGAACTCGGCGGCCACCTCGCGGATGATGTGAATCGCCTCGGCTTCCAGCGAGCGCAGATGGCTTAATTCGTACTGCCCCGCCGCCGGGGCCGCCGTCGCCTCTTGGCTGGTCATCATCCCCCTCGATTCCCGGTAAAGTTGGTAGTTTTGGTCAGGATTATAAGCATTACCGAGTATGTAACCAGCCCGAGCTGGCGCTGTCAATGAATCGGCTCGGCCTCGTGCCTCGCCGAGCGGCCTCCCGGGTGACCGATCTGCCCGCCTCCGAGCGAAATCCCGGTCCGAGGCGGGCAGGATTCCTTGGCAGTGATATCGCCCGTGGTGTTGAAACGAGAGAGGCAGTAGTCCCTCGGTCAGCGACCGATGAGGCGCGTGAGGCTAGCCGGTGACCTCGGTGAGCTTGCCGGTGGCGACGTCGAAGATGAACCCCCGCGCCGACGTGTGCTTGGTGACGAACGGGCTGTTCTTGATGCGCTGCAACGACTGGCGGACATCCTCGGCGAGGTCGGGGAAGGCTTCGGCCGACCACGGCGGTTTGACCCCGGTCTCGTCCTGGATCGCGCGCCTGAAGTCGTCGTCGGTGAACGTCAACATCCCGCAGTCGGTGTGGTGAATGAGGATGATCTCGGTGGTTCCCAGCAATCGCTGGCTGATCGCCAGCGACCGGATCGCGTCGTCGGTGACCACGCCGCCGGCGTTGCGGATGACATGGGCCTCACCCTCGTTGATACCGAGCAGGCTGTGCACGTCGAGTCGGGCGTCCATGCACGCCAGCACGGCGACGTGCTTGCTCGGCGGCAGTGGCAGCGGACCCTCGAACGACTTCGCATATTCGGCGTTGTTGGCTAAGTAGTCGTCGGTGACCGTCATGGCCGTCTCCTCGTTCATGGTCGGCCAACAATTTTACGTTTTGACAGCTGTCGTTTCATCGATGCGAATCAACCGGATCGCAATGTTGCTCGCGCTGAGCGACGACGCGTCTCCTAGTCTGGGCGAATGCGACAGGGGCGAGGCCGATAGCCATGACCCGCTTCCTGGCCCGCCGCGTGCTGAACTACGTCGTGCTGTTGGCGTTGGCGTCGTTTCTGACGTTCTGCCTGACCTCGGTGGCGTTCTCGCCGCTGGAAAGCCTGATGCAGCGCAGCCCGCGGCCGCCGCAGGCCGTGATCGACGCCAAGGCCGCCCAACTCGGCCTGAACAAGCCCATCCCGCTGCGTTACGCGGACTGGGCCTCACACGCGGTGCGTGGCGATTTCGGCGCCACCGTGACCGGTCAGCCCGTGTCGGTCGAGCTATGGCGCCGCATCGGCGTAAGCCTCCGGTTGCTGGTCATTGGTTCGGTGGCCGGCACGATCATCGGCGTGGTGCTCGGCGCGTGGGGGGCGATCCGCCAGTACCGCCTCAGCGATCGGGTGATCACGATGCTGTCGCTGCTGGTGCTGTCCGCCCCGACCTTCGTCATCGCCAACCTGCTGATCCTCGCGGCGCTGCGGGTGAACTGGGCACTGGGTGCGCAGCTGTTCCAGTACACCGGCGAGACGTCGCCGGCGTTGATCGACGGAGCGTGGCCGCAGTTCATGGATCGCTTGCAGCACTTGGTATTACCCACGCTGACGTTGACGCTGGGCACCGCGGCGGGGTTCAGCCGATATCAGCGCAACGCGATGCTCGACGTGCTCGGCCAGGATTTCATCCGCACCGCACGCGCCAAAGGTCTGACCCGCCGTCGCGCTCTGGTCAAGCATGGGCTCCGTACCGCGCTGATACCGCTGGCCACGCTGTTCGCCTATGGCGTGGCCGGTTTGGTGACCGGCGCGGTGTTCGTCGAGAAGATCTTCGGCTGGCACGGTATGGGTGAGTGGATGGTGCAGGGTGTGGCTACCCAGGACACCAACATCGTCGCCGCGATCACGGTGTTCGCCGGGGCGGTCGTGTTGCTGGCCGGCCTGCTCTCCGATTTCATCTACGCCGCGCTCGATCCCAGGGTGCGGGTGTCATGACCGACGCCGCCGCCTTGGATGCCAAATCGGGTTTGCAGACACCGGAATTCGCCTCGCGGCGGACCCTGGTGCTGCGCCGATTCCTGCGCCGCCCGTCGGCGGTGGCCGCACTGATCGTGTTGCTGGTGCTGTTCGTCGGCTGCTACACGGTGCCGTCGCTACTGCCCTACTCCTACTCCGACCTCGACTTCAACGCGCTGCTGCAGCCACCGAATGCCCGACACTGGTTGGGCACCAACGCACTTGGTCAGGATCTGCTGGCCCAGACCTTGCGTGGCATGCAAAAGTCCATGCTGATCGCGGTGTGTGTGGCCGTCATCTCGACCGGCATCGCGGCGACGGTGGGCTCGATCTCGGGCTACTTCGGTGGCTGGCGCGACCGGGCGCTGATGTGGTTCGTCGACCTCATGCTGGTAGTACCCGCGTTTCTGCTGATCATGATCCTGACGCCGCGCACCAAGAGCTCCGGCAACGTCCTCGTGCTGGTGCTGCTGTTGTCGGGATTCGGCTGGATGGTCAGCTCGCGGATGGTCCGCGGCATGACGATGAGCCTGCGCGAACGCGAATTCATCCGCGCCGCAAGGTACATGG
The DNA here is from genome assembly GCA_963815995.1 of uncultured Actinomycetota bacterium. Lineage (GTDB taxonomy): Bacteria > Actinomycetota > Actinomycetes > Mycobacteriales > Mycobacteriaceae > Mycobacterium. The sequence continues at coordinate 472,262 of CAWFIR010000010.1, read as the reverse complement.
GCGTGTCCAATCGGCGGATCATCACCCATCACGTCGTCCCGAACGTGGCGTCGATCCTCATCATCGACACCGCGCTGAACGTCGCGGCGGCCATCCTGGCCGAAACCGGGCTGAGCTTCCTCGGGTTCGGCATCCAGCCCCCGGACGTATCGCTGGGGACGCTGATCGCCGACGGCACCCAGTCGGCGACCACCTTCCCGTGGGTGTTCCTGTTCCCAGCCGGAGTCCTGGTGCTGATCCTGGTGTGCGCCAACCTGACCGGCGACGGCCTGCGCGACGCACTTGATCCGGCTTCCCGGGGTGGGCGCCCGTGAGCCGGCTACTAGACGTCACCAATGTGTCCGTCAGCTTCCCCACCGAGGGGCAGCCGCTGAAGGCGGTGCGCGGCATCGATTTTCACGTCGACGCCGGCGAGGTCGTCGCGATCGTCGGCGAATCCGGTTCGGGCAAGTCGACGGCGGCGATGGCGGTGGTGGGCCTGCTTCCCGAGTATGCCGACGTTCGCGGCTCGGCGCGGTTGCAGGGTAACGAGTTGATCGGGCTGCCCGACGATGCGATGTCGCGGTTCCGCGGCAACACGATCGGCACGGTGTTTCAGGATCCGATGTCGGCGCTGACGCCGGTGTACACCGTCGGCGATCAGATCGCCGAGGCCATCGAGACGCACCAGCCCCGTACCGGAAAGCGGGCGGCCCGCGAGCGCGCGGTCGAATTGCTCGAACTGGTCGGCATCGCCCAGCCCGACCGTCGCGCGCGCGCCTTTCCACACGAGCTGTCCGGTGGTGAACGCCAGCGCGTGGTGATCGCGATGGCGATCGCCAACGATCCGGATCTGTTGATCTGCGACGAGCCGACGACCGCGCTCGACGTCACCGTGCAGGCGCAGATTCTCGACGTGCTGAGGACCGCCCGCGACGTCACCGGGGCCGGGGTGCTGATCATCACCCACGACCTCGGCGTGGTCGGCGAATTCGCCGACCGCGCACTGGTGATGTATGCCGGCAAGATCGTCGAGTCGGCCGCCGTCAGCGATGTCTACCGCGATCGCCGAATGCCGTACACCGCCGGGCTACTGGGTTCGGTGCCACGGTTGGATGCCCCGCAGGGCACCCGGCTGGTGCCGATACCGGGCGCTCCCCCGTCGCTGTCGGCGCTCGAACCGGGATGCCCGTTCGCGCCGCGCTGCCCGCTGGTCGTCGAGGAGTGTCGCGCCGAGGAGCCGAAGTTGTTAACGGTGGCGCCCGATCACGGGGCAGCCTGCATCCGCACCGAACACGTCGTCGGGCGCACTGCCTCAGAGATCTACGGGGTCAGCACCGAAGCCGAAGCCGTCGAGCCCGGCGAACCGCCCGTCGTCGTGCGGGTGCGGGACCTGGTAAAGACGTATCCGCTGACCAAGGGCGTGCTGTTTCGCCGCAACATCGGCGAAGTCCGCGCGGTCGACGGCATCAGCTTCGAACTCCGGCAGGGACGCACACTGGGCATCGTCGGCGAGTCGGGCTCGGGCAAGTCGACGACGTTGCACGAGATCCTCGAGCTGGTTGCGCCGCAATCGGGTTCGATCGAAGTGCTGGGCGCCGACGCCGCCACGCTGGACAAGTCGAGCCGTCGGGCGCTGCGGCGCGACATCCAGGTCATCTTTCAGGATCCGGCCGCGTCGCTGGATCCGCGGCTACCGGTTTTCGAACTCTTAGCAGAGCCGTTGCGCGCCAACGGATTCAGCAAGAACGACACCAGCAACCGGGTTGCCGAGCTGCTCGACACCGTCGGGCTGGGACGCGGCGATGCCAGCCGCTACCCGGCGGAATTCTCCGGCGGGCAGAAGCAGCGGATCGGGATCGCGCGGGCGTTGGCGCTACGGCCCAAGATTCTGGCGCTCGACGAACCCGTCTCCGCGCTCGACGTGTCGATCCAGGCCGGCATCCTCAACCTGTTGCTCGATCTGCAGCAGGAGTTTGGCCTGTCGTATCTGTTTGTCTCGCATAATCTTTCGGTGGTCAAGCATCTGGCACATGACGTCGTCGTGATGCTGCGCGGCGTCGTCGTCGAACAGGGTGACGCCGACGACCTTTTCAGCCGGCCACAACACGAATACACGCAGCGGCTGCTGGCCGCGGTGCCGCAACCGGATTCGGCTCGTGGCTAGGTGGTCAGGGCCGGCTGGGCCGGCGATCGTGTTCGCCGTGAGCCTGATCCTCGGCGGCTGTTCGTCGAGCGCCGACTACCTGCCTTCCGAGTCGGCCACCGCCGTCGGCGCCACCAGCGACGTCAACCCGCAAAACCCGGCGACCCTGCGCGACGGCGGCGACCTGCGGCTGGCGCTGACCGAATTCCCCTCCAACTTCAACACTTTGCACATCGACGGCAACTCCGCCGATGTCGGCGCGATGCTGAAAGCCACCATGCCGCGCGCGTTCGTGATCGGCCCGGACGGCTCCACGACCGTCGACACCGACTACTTCAGCAGCGTCGAATTGACCGGGACCAACCCGCAGGTGGTCACCTACACGATCAACCCGAAGGCGACCTGGTCGGACGGCACACCGCTCAGCTGGGAGGACATCGCCAGCCAGATCCACGCCACCAGTGGGGCCGACAAGAACTTCGCGATCGCCGGCACCAACGGCAGCGAGCGGGTGAAGTCGGTGACCCGGGGCGTCGACGACCGCCAGGCCGTGATCACCTTCGCCAAGCCCTACGCCGAGTGGCGCGGCATGTTCGCCGGCAACACCATGCTGCTGCCCAAGCGCAGCACCGCGACCCCCGAAGCGTTCAACACCGCACAGCTGTCCGGCCCCGGACCGTCGGCCGGCCCGTTCGTCGTCTCGTCGCTGGATCGGACCAAGCAGCGAATTGTGTTGACCCGCAACCCCAAGTGGTGGGGCGAACGGCCGCGGCTGGACCGCATCACCTACCTGGTGCTCGACGACGCCGCGCGGTTGCCGGCGCTGCAGAACAAGGCGATCGACGCGACCGGCGTCGCCGGCCTGGATCAGATGACGATCGCCAGGCGCACCAAGGGCATCTCGATCCGCCGGGCGCCGACCCCGAGCTGGTATCACTTCACCTTCAACGGCGCGAAGGGGTCGATCCTGTCCGACCCGGCGTTGCGCCGCGCCGTCGCCGAGGGTATCGACCGGCAGAGCATCGCCGCCGTCACCCAGCATGGGCTCAGCAGCCACCCGGCGGCGCTGAACAACCACATCTATGTCGAAGGCCAGCAAGGCTACGAGGACAACAGCGGCGTGGTCGCCTACAACCCGGAGAAGGCCAAACACGACCTTGATGCGTTGGGCTGGAAACTGAACGGGCAGTTCCGCGAACGGGACGGACGTCAGCTCGTCATCCGCGACCTCTTCTACGACGCGCAGACCAGTCGGCAGTTCGGCCTGATCGCGCAACACAGCCTCGCGCAGATCGGGGTCAAACTCGAGCTGATGGCCAAGGCCGGCAGCGGCTTCTTCACCAACTACATCAACGTCGGCGCGTTCGACCTCGCCCAATTCGGTTGGATGGGTGACGCTTTCCCGTTGTCCGCGCTCAGCCAGATCTACGCGTCCACCGGCGAGAGCAACTTCGGCAAGATCGGCAGCCCCGAGATCGACGCCAAGATCGAGCAGACGCTCGAAGAGCTGGATCCCGCCAAGGCTCGGACCCTTGCCAATGAAGTCGACAAGCTGATCTGGGCCGAAGGATTCAGCCTGCCGCTCATCCAGTCACCCGGCAACGTTGCGGTCAACAGCTCGCTGGCCAACTTCGGCGCTGCCGGGCTGGCCGACCTGGACTACACCGCGATCGGGTTCATGCGCTGAGGTAGTCACGCGCACAGCTCAATCCGCTGGGCATCTTGAATACCGTCGTATCGGGCTGGCGTGCAGGTCAATACGATCACCTGCCCGCGCTCCCCCAGCGTGTCGAACACCGCTGCCATCTTGACCAACCGGTCCGGATCGGTGAAGCCGAGCGCGTCGTCGATCAGGATCGGGACGGCGTCCTCCTTGGCGACCAGTGCCGCACCGGCCAGCCGCGCCAGAATGCCGAGTTGCTCCTTGGCCCCGCCCGACAGCGATTCGTACGGGACGGTGCAACCATCCAGGGTGCGGTTGAGGATGCACAGGTCGCTGTCGACATCGACCTCGAAACTCGGCCCGAATACTGGACGGCCCAGTCGCATCAGTTCGGCGCGGAACGGCTCGACATAACGCAGCCGGGTGGTGTCGCGGTGCCGCACCATCACGTCGCGCAGCAACTGCACCGCACGGGCCCGGCGACCGACCCGGTCGTGCTCGTCGCGGGCGTGTTCACATCTGGATCTCGGCGGCGTCGAGCTTGCCCTTGCGGCCTTCGGTACCGAATACTGTGAGCTGCGAGGCGATCTCGTGCAGCGTGCGCGCGATCTCGTCGTGGCGCTCGCGCAACGCCGCAGCCGCCTCAACGGCCTCGGCCAGCTCCGCGGCGACCGCATCGGGCGCCTTGGCGGCCAACTGCTCAGACAGCTCGGCGACCCGGCCGGCAGCGGTCTGCGCCGCCGACGAGTCGGCCTCAGCGGTCGCGCTTAGTTTGTCATCGGCGACGGTGGCTCGCTGTTGGCTCAGCCGGTCAACGACCACCGCAAGCTCGGCGCGTTGAGTCACCAGCTTGTCCTGCAGACGTGTTGCCTGCGTGGAGATCTCGGTCAGCTTGCCCATCGCCAACGCCGCAACGCGTCGGTGGGTCTCGCACTGTGCGCCCGCCGTGACGCGGTTCGCTTCGGCCTCGTCGAGTTCGGCGCGGGCAGTACCCGCGTCGATCGCGACGTCGCCGGAGAACGCGGGCAGGGAGCGTAATCCCGCCAACCGAGAGCGCAGTTGCTCGACATCATCGTCCTCGCCGCACAGCCCGGCCAGGGTCGCGGTGAGCTGGTCGCGCGCGCTCTGCAGTTCGCGGCGTCGCTGATCGGTACTGCGCGCCTCAGCCAGATCGGCGACCTGTGCCCCGGCCAGTGCTGCAACCAAATCCTGTTGCACCGCAGTGTATTGCGCCTGAATGTCGAGCGCGGACATGCCCGGCGTGACTCGTGCGGTCACGATGCCGGGAATCTCGACCTCTGTCGCGGCGTTCGCGACGGAAGACCAGCTTTCGCCAGCCGGCAGCGACACCCGTTGGTCGCCGATGACGAGTTCGATGTCGGTGGCCGCGACGAATTCGACTGTCGCCGACACCAACGCGAGTTGGCTCTCGGTCCGCTCGACGGCCGCGGCGGCCTTTTCGATCTGCCGGAGCAAGTCGTCGGTCACAGCGATTGTCGACAGCTCGTGCGCGATGCCGTCGCGGGCGCGCACCGCCGCGTCGATTTTCGCGAGCCTGGCTTCCAACCGTTGCGTCTCGTCGCGGCGGGCCAATTCGTCGACCACCCGCCGAGCCGTCTCGACTCGCTGCACGGCGTCGGCCAGAGCCTGGTTGGCCTGCTCGACAACGGCATCGGCCTCCAGAGCGACGTCGCGCGCCATCGCGTGCGCCTCGGCGGCCTCACCTGCCTCGGCTTCCAGAGCCGCGACTGCGGCTGCGCGCGAATCGGTTTCGGCGCGTAGCCGCTCCCGCTCGCTGAGCAAGGCGGTCGACGCGACGCTCGTTGCGGTCGCGGCCGCGGCGATCAACTCGGCCTCTCGCACCTGCTCGGCCAACGCAGCTAGCGCGTCCGCGGCGGCCTGGGCGGCGGTCTGCCGCGTACTGGCCTCCTGCTGACGCTGTGCCAGTTCGGCCAGCTCAACGGTCAGCGTGGCGTGCCGCTGCACACGATCGTCGACCTCGGCGACGGCCGCCGCGCACTGCTCGACTTCGGCATTGGCGGCCTCCAGCGCTTTGATGGCCACCGTCCACTCACCGGTGGGACGGCCGGTCGGCGTGAAGTAGCGGGCATACTCGGCGTCGATCCGGTCGATGAGCAACGGCTCGGTTCCCGACAGCGCAGCCGCATCACCCGCCGCGACGTCGAGTGCCCGGGTCAGCGCGTCGCAGCCGGACAGATTCACCGCGTCCGTCGACGCGGACTGCAATACCCGTTGCGCACGCCATAATTCGGTGTCCACGGTTTCGGCCAGCATCGCCTGGACGCGGTCGTGCGCCTCGTCGCCGCTGTGCTGTTCACGACGCGGCTCCAGCACGGTCAACTGGGTCTCACACTTCTTGTGGAAGCGCTTGCGATACACGAAACGGTAAGGGCCCGTGCTGATCTCGGCGGTGACTTCCGATCCGACATCGGCGTGGGTCGGCTTGACCTGCTTGACTTCTTTCTTCGTCGAACGATCCCTGGATTCCAGCAGCAGATCCAGCGCCTCGACCATCGACGACTTGCCGATCTCGTTGGCCCCGGATATCACGACCACTCCGTGATCGGGGAAGTCGATTTCGCGGTAGTCGATGCCGCGGTAGTTCTTGAGGACTAGCCGGTGCAGCTTCATGCCGCACCTCGACCCTGGTCGCCTTTGTCGGTCAGCCGCAACAACAAGGCCAGCGCCGCTTGTGCGTCGCCCGCCGCCTGATCGTCTCCCACCCGTGCGACCTCGACCAGCTCCTCGACCGCGGCGGCGGCGAACCCACCGATGCCGAGGTCGCTGAATTCGCCGTCGGCCGGAATCACCGCCAGATCGCTGTGGCTGTCCCACACCCGCAGCGAGGCGAACAGCCGCGAATACTTGTCCAGGCAGGCGTCCAAGGCGGCTCGATCGGTAACGGTCAACGAACCAATCAGGGCCAGCCGCAACACCGTTCGGTCCTTGTCCGGCATCAGATCCAGATTCAGATCCAGGTCGGCGATATCGCGGCTGTTGTCCACCTGACGGCTCAGAGTGCTGAACCGCCAGCGGCCGACCTTGGCCGCCTCGACACTCACCGGGTGTTGCGGGTCCGTCTCGTCGATGTCGACAATCAGCACATGGCCGGGATCGGCCTCCACGTCGTCGTAGTTGGTGACCTCTGGCGAGCCGGAGTACCACACTCGGCCGGTGCTCCCCACTTCGGTCAGCGAATGCTTGTCGCCGAGCGCCACGTAATGCACCGCCCCGCGGGCCAGCGCATCTTCCACGCCGGCCAACCGGATCAGCGACGGCTTGGTGGGGTCGGGGTCGAGCGCGTCGACACCGCCGTGCGCGACCAGCACCCGGGTGACTCCGTCGGACGGCAGGCCGTCGAGCACGTCGGCAACCAGGTCGGTCGTCGGCCGCTTCGACCGCCACGGCGCCGCGACGATCTGCAAGCCCGGCCGAACCTCGTGAACGCCGGGCCGATCAAGCACCTGCACGTTGGCCGGGTGCTCGGCGGTGAACAGCGCACTGGTGTACACCGACGACGCATCGAGCGGATCGTGGTTGCCGGGCAGCAGGTACACGGGAATTCCGATGGCGCGCATGGCTTCCAGCGACTGGCTGATGATCTTCGGCGCCAACTGATTGTCTTCGAAGACATCACCGGCCACCACGACGAACTCGGCCCCGGCCGCCAGAGGCCAGCGGGCCCAGACCGGCCACGGCGTCGCGGCGGGCGGCCGAATACTGCGGTTGGGCTTCGCCCGCGAGGAAGTGACGGGTCATCCCGAGTTGCCAGTCGGCAGTGTGCACGAATCGCATTGCGGTCCCGTCTCTTCTACGTCATGACCGGTCGGTGGTGACCGGGCATCGCGATTTTAGGACCGGCCGCCGACAAGTCCGGGGACCCCGATCGGCAGGTCCGGCATGCATCGGAAGCCGTGAGACGCATACGTCACATCAGCCACATGAGCCTCGGACAAGAACCGCTGCCGTAACCTGAGCCGGGTGAGCGACCACGACCGCACACTGGTGCTGCTCCGGCACGCAAAGTCGGCCTATCCGGATGGCGTGGCCGATCACGAGCGGCCGCTGGCACCGCGCGGTGAGCGGGAAGCCGGCTTGGCCGGTAACTGGCTACGCGCACACCTGCCGGCGATCGACGCGGTGCTCTGCTCGACGGCGACCCGAACCCGCGAAACCTTGGCGCGCACCGGCATTGACGCACCGATCCGGTATGTCGAGCGACTCTACGGCGCCACGGCGGGCACGGTGATCGATGAGATCAACGGCGTCGGCGACGGCGTCTCGGTCTTGCTGCTGGTCGGCCACGAGCCGACAATGACCGAGGTGGCCTTGGGATTGGCTAACCCCGACACCTCCAACGCCGATGCCGCCGAACGCATCTCGACGAAATTTCCAACCTCGGCAATGGCTGTGCTGCGGCTAAACGGCTGCTGGACGGACCTCGAACTCGGGTCCGCCCAGCTGGCCGATTTCCACGTGCCGCGTTAACCGCGGCTACGACGGATTACTTGCAGATATCGACGATCTTTTTGATCTTGTCGTCGAGGTTCTGACGCAGTTCGTCCTGTGCGAATTCCTGCGCACCGGCCAGATATCCGATGCTGAGTTCCTCGAGCTGGGTACCCAGCGCGTTCGCATTGTCCGCCAGGTCTTTCGGGGTCGCGGGTTCTGCGGCCACCCGGTCACGCAGGAATGCCCCGCCGTCGTAGAACGCGAATCGCTGGGCGGTCGCGACTGACAAAGCACCGATCGGTCCGCCATTGTCCGGGTTCTTCAGGTGCGAATTCCTGACCACGGCGCGGTCGACGATCTTGAAGATTTCGCAAATGTGCTTTTTGGCGTCGTTGCGCTGCTGGTCGGTGTATTTGCCCGCGGCTGCCGCAGTCTGGTTCGGGTAGAAATACCCGTAAGCGGCACCCGCGACGGCGAGGATCGCCAGCACCAAGGCTGCGATGGTGCCCCACTTAGCGAACTTCGACGAACTTGCAGCGTGAGAGGTGTGGGTCGTGGTCGTGGTCGCTGGCGCGGCTGCTGGCGCGGCGGCAGGCTCGGCGACGGGTTCGGTAACGTCCGCGGCTGCGGACGATGGCTCATGTGAAGGTGTTTCAGACATTCGTCGATCGTATAGGGCTGAACTATTGGCCCGTAACCGTTTCAGGTGTCAATAAATCATCCGGCCAATAGTTTTCGCTGAGATATCGGCATCGCGGATACGAGAAGCGGTGCGCTGGCATGTTCTACCAGCGCACCGAGTGTTCAGCGTTTCGATATTAAGAATTGGTCGAGAGCGTGAGCTCCATGAGTTTGATGGCCTGCGCGCAGGCGTCGATGCCGGGCACCTGTGGGTTGACCCACCACCCGACCACACCCGCGGCATCGCTGGCGACACCACAGGAGCCGTTGGGGTCATTCGGCTTCATCACGATCGACGGCACGCCGGCGATCGCCCGGTTCTCGATCTGATACTTGAGGAACTCAGCGACCTTGCGCTCGTTGTCCAGGCTGCCCTGCTCGAACCAGAACCGGGTGATGTCGATCAGACCGCCGGGGTTGGCCGCCTGCCAACGACAGATAGCTCCGACGAACGTGCTCTGAATGTCTTGCGGGTCGGCGCCCACTGTCTTGGCCAGCACGTCGGTGGTCAGTACCTCGCACTCCTTTTGCAGGTTCGGGTACTGCTGCTCGGACGTGTTGTTGCGGGGCACGTCACCGGCGCCCGCTTTCACCGCGGTACCGCCGACCGACCTGGTGCAGCCGGTCGATACGGACAGCGCGGTGGCCAGTACCGCCACGCCCACCAAGACCCGACGACGCACGGTGGCGCTCATTTGCCGTTCGCAATCGTTTGACGCGCCAGCTCTTTGGCGATGTTGCAGGCATCGGGGTACGGCTTCTGGCTGAAGTTCACCGACCATTCGAAGAAGTCGTCGTTGAACTGGATTCCGACCTCGCACAGCGAGTCACCCAGTTGCGGATCGTTGCCGACAGCGATGAAGCCGCCATGACCGCTGATGTTGACGTCTTCGACGCTGGACCGCGACAGCTCCTCGGTCTTGCGCTCGCGGCCGATCGGGCTCCCGCGGTACCAGGAGAACGAGAAGTGCGGACCGAGAATCCCGCCGCCGGCCAGCCACTGGCAGCCCACCGAATTCTTCGCGGTGTTGACCAGCCCGTTGATCTGCGTCAGCTTGGTCACCGTCTCGTCGCCGACACCGCCACACTGCGGAAAGGACGGACCATGGCTCCCGTTCCCCGACGCCGTCGCGGTCGACCCGGGCGACTGGGAGTGGTTGGAGCCGGAATCAGAGCACGCGGCTGTCATCGGAACCAGAGCCGCCGCCGTCAGGGCCAGCGCTGCCACGTTCTGCCGCACCGCTACCCGCACCTTCTGGTGATCACAGGTTGCACTGTAGCGGCACCACCTTTGGGCAACCATTGCACACGCGGTGAGCTGTGGTTTCTGATCGAATCGTTGCGGCCCGGCCGCGGCCGGTATGCAACAGTTACCAGATGCTCCTGGCCTTGGTGCGGCAGTTCGTCCGGCCGTATCGACGGCTGGTCGCGGCGGTGATGACGCTGCAATTGGTCAGCACCCTGGCCTCGCTGTACCTGCCGACGGTGAACGCCACGATCATCGACGACGGCATCTCCAAGGGCGACACCGGCACCATTGTCCGGCTCGGGGGGCTGATGTTCGCCGTCACCGCACTGCAGGTGTTGTGCGCGGTCGGTGCGGTCTACTTCGGCTCCCGTACCGGCATGGGATTGGGCCGCGATCTTCGGGCGGCGATGTTCCACCAAGTCACCACCTTCTCGGAGCACGAGACGTCCCGGTTCGGCGCACCGACGCTGCTCACCCGGACCACCAACGATGTCCGCCAGATCCAGTTCCTGGCGCAGATGGGCTCGACCGTGCTGGTCGCCGCGCCGATCATGTGTGTCGGTGGCATCGTGATGGCCATCCATCAGGACGCCGGCCTGTCGTGGCTGCTGCTGGTCAGCGTCCCGGTGCTGGTCGTGGCCAACTACTGGATCATCTCCAACACGCTGCCGCTCTTTCGCAGCATGCAAAGGCTGATCGACAACATCAACCGGGTCATGCGCGAGCAACTGTCCGGCGTGCGGGTGGTGCGGGCGTTCGCGCGCGAACCGTTCGAGCGTGAGCGATTCGACGAGGCCAACGTCGCGCTGTCCAACACCGCGCAAAGCGCGGGGAACTGGCAGGCGCTGATGCTGCCGGTCACCACCCTGACCATCAACTGCTCCAGCGTGGCGCTGATCTGGTTCGGCGGCTTGCGCATCGACAGCGGTCACATGCAAGTCGGATCGCTGATCGCGTTTCTGGTGTACTTCGCCCAGATCCTGATGGCCGTGTTGATGGCGACGATGACCGTGATGGTGTTGCCACGGGCCGCGGTGTGCGCCGAACGGATCACTGAGGTGCTGTCGACGAACCCTGCGGTCGGTAACCCGGTCAGCCCGGTGCCGCCAGTCCCGGATGAGCGGGGCGTGGTTCAGCTCGACGGCGCGTCGTTCCGCTATCCCGGTGCGGATCAGGCTGTGCTGCAGGATGTCTCGCTGACCGCGCGGCCCGGAACCACGACCGCCGTCATCGGTAGCACCGGCTCGGGGAAATCAACCCTGGTGGCGCTGATCTGCCGGCTGTACGACGTGACCGCCGGAGCCGTGCGCGTCGAAGGTGTCGACGTCCGCGACCGCGACATCGACGAGCTCTGGTCCAGCATCGGGCTGGTGCCACAACGCGGTTACCTGTTCTCCGGGACGGTGGCCGAGAACCTGCGCTACGGCAAGGCTGACGCAACCGAGGACGAGATGTGGGACGCGCTGCGCATCGCGGCCGCCGACGAATTCGTGCGCGCACACGCCGATGGCCTGCAGATGCCCGTCGCGCAGGGCGGGATCAATTTCTCCGGTGGGCAGCGACAGCGGTTGGCGATCGCGCGGGCGGTGATCCGCCGCCCGGCGATCTACATCTTCGACGACGCGTTCTCCGCGCTCGATGTGCAGACGGATGCCCTGGTCCGTTCCCGGCTGGCCGAGGTCGCCGCGGACGCGACCGTGATCGTTGTCGCACAACGCATCTCGACCATCGTCGACGCCGATCAGGTGATCGTCCTCGAAGACGGGCGGGTGCTCGGCGTCGGTACCCACGAATCGCTGCTTGCTCAGTTGCCCACCTACCGGGAATTCGCCGAATCGCAGTCGCTGGACGCCGAAGTGGGCGGTAAACGATGACCACCACGACGCGGCCGGTGGCCGCTGCCCCGGCCATGCGGGCGCGAGACTTCAGCGGCTCGTTGGTTCGTCTGGTGAAACTGCTTGCGCCGCAGCGGTGGACGGCCGTCGCAGTGACCGCGCTGAGTGTCCTCGGCACCGCCATCGGTGTTGTGGTCCCGCGCATCCTGGGCCATGCCACCGACCTGTTGTTCAACGGCGTCATCGGCCGGCGATTGCCCGCGGGGATCACCAAGGATCAAGCCGTCGCCGCGGCGCGGGCTCACGGCGACAACGCCTTCGCCGACCTGCTTTCCGGGATGCATGTGATACCCGGCCACGGGGTCGACTTCGGCGCGGTCTTGCGGACACTGGCGCTGGCGCTCGGTATGTATCTGGTTGCCGCGCTGATGATTTACGCGCAGGCCCGGCTGCTCAACGTGACGGTGCGGCGGACCCTGCAGGCGCTGCGCACGCAAGTCGAAGACAAAGTGCACCGGCTTCCGCTGGCCTACTTCGACACTCGACGACGAGGCGAGGTGCTCAGCCGGGTCACCAACGACATCGACAACCTTCAGACCTCGCTGTCGATGACCATCACCCAACTGCTCAGCGCGGTGCTGACCGTCGCGACGGTGTTGCTGATGATGGTCAGCATCTCGCCGCTGCTGACCGGGATCACCCTGTTGACAGTGCCGTTGTCGGTGGTGGTGACGCGCGCGATCGCCCGACGCTCCCAGCGGTTGTTCGTGGCCCAGTGGACCAACACCGGTCGGCTCAACGCCCACATCGAGGAGAGCTACAGCGGCTTCACTCTGGTCAGGACATTCGGCCAGCGGGCTCGTACCGAAGACGAGTTCCGGCGGCTCAACGACGATGTGTACCAGGCGAGTTTCGGTGCCCAGCTCATCTCCGGACTGCTGTCGCCGGCGACGGCGTTCATCGGCAACCTCGGCTATGTCGCCGTGGCGGTGGTCGGTGGTGTGCAGGTGGCCACCGGGCAGATCACCGTCGGCAACATTCAGGCGTTCATCCAGTACGTGCGTCAGTTCAACGGACCGCTGAATCAGGTGGCCTCGATGTACAACACGCTGCAGTCCGGGGTGGCGAGCGCGGAGCGGGTTTTCGAGCTGCTCGACGAGCCCGAGGAATCACCGGACCGCTCTGAGGCACTGCCTGCGCTCAACGGCGAAAGACCAACGGGACGGGTGGAATTCGACCGGGTCAGCTTCGGCTATCACCCCGGCACGCCGGTGATCGACAATCTGTCCTTCGCCGCCCCACCGGGTAGCACCGTGGCGATCGTCGGGCCGACCGGGGTCGGCAAGACGACGCTGGTGAACCTGCTGATGCGCTTCTACGAGGTCGACGCCGGCCGGATCCTGATCGACGGCGTCGACATCGCGGACGTCAGCCGGCATTCGCTGCGATCCCGGATCGGGATGGTATTGCAGGACACCTGGCTGTTCAGCGGGACGATCGCGCAGAACATCGCCTACGGACGGCCCGACGCCACCGACGACGAGGTGATCGAAGCGGCGACGGCAGCACATGTGGACCGGTTCGTGCACACGCTGCCCAACGGGTATGAGACTCAGGTCCGCGACGGCGGCAGCAACATCAGCGCGGGCGAGAAGCAGCTGATCACGATCGCGCGGGCATTCCTGGCCCGCCCGCAACTGCTGATCCTCGATGAGGCGACCAGTTCAGTGGATACCCGCACCGAATTGCTGATCGCCAAAGCCACTCACGAGCTTCGCCGCGACCGGACGAGTTTCATTATCGCTCATCGCCTTTCGACGATTCGCGACGCTGACGTCATCCTGGTGATGGAGGCGGGCAAGATTGTGGAGCAAGGCAACCACGGCGAGCTGCTGGCCCGCCGTGGCGCCTATTACCGGATGACGCAGAGCTAGAGCTCCGGGCCTTCGACCATGCGATCGTGTTCGGAAACGTCGACGTATGCGATATCAACGGGGCCGTGATATCGCCCGCGCCTTCAAATCGCTAAGGGCAGTAATCCTCCAGACAGCGACTGGTGAGGCCTCTGAGTCTGTTGAGGTGTCTAGAGCTCAGGTCCCTCGGCGCGCAGGTCGTCGACCGCGGACATCGCGTCGCGCAGCTTGGCCAGCCACTCTTCAGTGTGCTCGCCGACCAGCTTGACCGACCAGGCCAGCGCATCGGAGCGGGAGCGCGCTACGCCGGCGTCGACGAGGGTGTCGAGCACCTGGCGCTCCGGCTGCTTCAACCGGGTCATCACCGGGACCGCGATGTGGGTGAACAAGACCTGCTCGTCGCCGACCTCGACGCCCCAGGAAACCTTGCGGCCGTAGCGGTTCTGCGCCTCGTCGGCGATGCTCATCCGCTCCGAGCGCGTCTCCTCGCGAAAGCGTGAAGCCCGGCCCGCCGCGTGAGCTTCGCTCTCGTCCTTCGCGGAGCCTTCGGCGTCGGGCAGTTTTCCGATGACGGTGATCTCTTCGCGGTCGACGACGACGGTCGGGTCACCCGCGAACCAGGCGTCGGGCAAGCGTCCGGCGAACCAGTCCGCGGCGTCGCCGGCTTCGGGTTGGCCGGCTTGCTGCCAGCCGCCGGGGCGACCGTGGCGCCGCCCATGTCCATGATGTTGTTTCATGTTTACATGATTACAGCGTTACAACCCTCGTCAAAGCGGTTTCACTCTCCGCGAACAAGGTGATTGCGCGACTAGCTCTCGCCGCGCCGGGCGCGGAACAGCTTCACTTCGCCCTTGATGCCCTTGAGGCGACGGGCGCCGGCGAACGACCAGCTGAACCCCGCGTCGTCGCCGAGTTCATCTCGCACCGACTCGGCGGCCAGCACCGTCCCGGGCCGGGCCGCCGCGGTCACCCGGCTGGCGGTGTTCACCGGGCTGCCGAACCAGTCCCCGGCCCGGCTCACCGCAGCACCCGACGCGATGCCCGCCCGCAATCGGGGAAAGTCGTTGTCGCCGTCAGTGATTTCGACCAGCTTGAGCACGGCGTCCAGCAGCGGCGCCGGTTCGGTGCAGACGAACATCACCGCGTCGCCGATCGTCTTGATGAACCGCACCGGTGGCACCGCCACGTCACGGGCGAGATCGGCGAGCCGGTTGGCCAGCTGCCCGAGCTCCTCGGGCGGCACCTCCTCGCCCAGCTGGGTGAAGCCGACCAGGTCGGCGAACGCGGCGGTAATGTGCCGCGCCCCGGGTAGTGGCGCGCCCGCTGTCCGCTCGCTGGCGTTAACGGCCTCGGTCTCCATCATGTGCCGCAGCTGCATGAACAGCATGTCCTCGATCATCGGACCGAGCAGCGGCGTGATGCGGGCCACCAAGGCGTGCGACGCCTGCGCGGTGTGCAGTTCGCTGGCACCGGGCTGCAGGATGGCCGACAGTGCGGTGAAGCGCATCACCTCGGCGGCGTGTGAAAGCCCTTCGGCGAGAACACGAACCACCTGCACCACCTGGTCGGGATGGATTCCGAGCTCCAGGAACTGCTTCGCGTGCGCGGCGGCGGCTCCGTCAGCGCGCAGATGCACGGCCGCGTCAGGATCGTCGACCCGCACCAAGCCGATGGCCCGTTGCACCCGCTGCAGAAGTTCCAGGTCGATGCCGTATTCCTCGCTGATCTCGCGCGTGGACACGTAATCGCCGTCGTCACCGATCAGCCGGCGGGACGCCACCAGCATCGGAACCGGGGATGCCCGGATCTCCTCAGCGGTGATGCCCTGCTCGAACAGCCACTCGATCAGCTCGGCCCGCTCCGCACGAGCGCTGCCCTCCAGACCGTCGAGCAGCTTTTCGATCTCGGGCTCATCCACCCCGTCAACGTATAACGCGGCGAGGCATGATGTGCATCCGATGACCACGCCGCTCCTGGAGGGCTTCCCGCCCGTCGTCGACGACAACGCCGACCTACTGATCCTGGGATCGTTTCCCAGCGTCCAGTCCTTGGCGACCCACCAGTATTACGGCAACCCACGAAATATGTTCTGGCCGATCACCGCTGCGCTGTTCGGCTTCGACGAGTCGGCACCCTACGAAACCCGTTTGGCTGCACTGCAATCGGCGGGTGTTGCGCTGTGGGATGTGCTGCACCAGTGTCGTCGCGTCGGCAGCTCCGATGCCAAGTTCGACATGAAAAGCCTGGTGGCCAACGACTTTGGCGAGCTGTTCGCCGCATACCCGTCGATCACACGGGTGTGCTTCAACGGCCGCGCCGCGGAACGGCTCTACGCGCGACTGGTGGACGTCGAAATCGAGTATCAGCTGTTGCCGTCGACCAGCCCGGCCCGCGCGATGCCCGCGGGTCAGAAACTGCAGGCCTGGCGGGCTATCGCGCCGTCATGACACCGGCGGTCGCCGCTGTGCCCACGGTCGGGCGGCCTCGATCTGCCCGCTCAGCGACAGCAGCGTCGCCTCGTCACTCGGGCGGCCGACCAGCTGAATCGACAGCGGAACGCCGCCGCCGTCGAGCCCCCACGGCACGGCCGCCGCGGGTTGACCGGTCAGATTCCAGATCTCGAAGAACGGCACCCGCTGCGACACGAACAGCAGACTCGATATGCCGCCGCGGCGTTGGTAGGCACCGATGCGGGACGGCCCGGCGGCGTTGCCCGGCGTGATGACGACGTCGACGTCGTCGAAGATCGACTGGATCCGCTTGGCCACCGCCGATTCCCCGGCGCGCACGGTTTCCATCCGCCGGTCGGAGATCAGCGACCCGATGCGTGCCATGTTGCGGGTTCGCTTCTCGAGTCGCTCTTGATGCGGCATCACGCGCACGTCGTCGTAGATGCCCCGGAAATAGCGCGGCAGGAAGTTGGCGTAGACGGCCGCCGGCGGATAGTCCGGGTCGCGGACGACGACGTCATGGCCGAGATCGCGCAGCAATGCGCCCGCCTCGTCCAGCGCGGCCCGCTGCTCCTTGCCGATCTTGGCGATCAGCGGCGGTGGAACCTTGGTGCTCAAGGCAATTCGTAACCGGCCGGGATGCTTGGCGGCCGCCGCGACGAATCCGCCGTCGGGAGCCGGCATCGTCGTCGTCACGTCGAGGAACAACGCGGCGTCTTCCACCGACCGCGCGATCGGGCCGTTGACGCTCAGCCCGCACCACGCGTCGTCGTGCGGCGCCAACGGCACGCGATCGCGTTGCGGCTTCACCCCGAACAGACCGCACCAGCCGGACGGGATGCGGATCGAGCCGCCGCCGTCCGAGCCAAGCGCCAGCGGCGCCAGCCCGGCGGCCACCGCGGCAGCACTGCCGCCACTGCTGCCGCCCGGCGTGAGCGCGGTGTCCCACGGGTTGCGGGTCGCCCCGAACGTCAGCGATTCGGTGAACGGGAAGATCATCAGTTCGGGCACAGCGGTTTTCCCGAGGATCACCGCGCCCGCCGCACGGAGCCGGCTGACCACTTCCGCGTCCTGGGCGGCCGGCGTGGACACGGCACTGCTGCCGCACGCGGTGAGTTCGCCGCCGACGTCGACGTCGTCTTTGATCGCGACCGGGACACCGAGCAGCGGCAGCCGGTCGCCGGCGTCAAGGCGGCGCTGCGCGGCGAGGGCTTCCTGGCGCGCGGTGTCGGCCAGGACCACGCGGAAGCTGCGCAGTTGCGGATCCAGCCGCGCGATGCGGTCCAGATAAATCTCGAGCAGCGCCGGCGCGGTGATGGTGGCGGCGGTCAGCATCCGAGCCTGTTCGGCAGCACCCGCGAAAGCAACATCGGCAGGTTCACGTCGAAGCAGACTACTCACTTGGCCCGCGCGGCGGACCGCTACGGTGACGATATGTCGTGTGTGTTTTGTGCGATCGTCGCCGGCCAGGCTCCGGCCATCCGCATCTACGAAGATGACGGCTATCTGGCCTTTCTCGACATCCGCCCGTTCGCCCGCGGCCACACCCTGGTAGTGCCCAAGCAGCACTCGGCCGATCTCACCGACACGGCACCGGAGACCCTGGCCGGCATGGTCACCATCGGACAGCGAATTGCCAAGGCGGCCCGCGCAACCGAGTTGGCCGATGCCACCAACATCGGCATCAACGACGGCCGCGCGGCCTTCCAGACGGTGTTCCACGTCCACTTGCACATGCTGCCGCGGCGCAACGGCGACAAACTGTCGGTCGCCAAGGGGCTACTGCTGCGCCGCGACCCGGACCGCGAGGCGACCGGCCGGATCCTGCGGGACGCGCTGGCGCAACTGGGCGCCAGTCCGCAAGACTGAGCCACATGGATATATCTCTGTGGATCGAGCGCAATATCGGCACGCCCCTGCTGGGCCTGCACGACAAGCTCTACAAGGCCACCGATGGCCGGATCGGGCACAAGATTCCGTTCGGGCCCGTCAACTTGATATTGCACACGGTCGGCGCAAAGACCGGGAAGGCGCGAGACAACACACTCACGTATGCGAAAGATGGCAATGCCTACCTCGTGGTGGCCTCGAAAGGTGGCGACCCGAAGGCGCCTGGGTGGTATCACAATCTGAAAGCCAACCCGAATGTCGAAATCAACGTCGGCCCAAAGCGTTTCGCCGTTACAGCTAAGCCCGTTCTGCCCGACGACCCAGACTACGCACGGCTGTGGCGGATCGTCAACGAGAATAACGCGAACCGCTACAAGGGGTACCAGAGCCGGACCTCACGCCCGATTCCGGTGATCGCGCTGACGCCGCGTTAAAACAGCTCTTTAGCGAGTAGCTCCAGCGTCGTCTCGCGAGCCGGAGCGGTCGCGGGATCGGTGCCGCGGTGCGCCGAGGCGACCGGATGCACCATCACCTCGTCGACGCCGAACCGCTCTGCCAGCTCAGTCAGCTGTTCGGCGGCCTCGGCGGGCGACCCGACGACCGCGCGTTTGAGTCCGCTGTCGACGATGTGCTGCTGCTGCGGTGTCAGCTCGGCTCCGCGAGCGTCCTCCACTAGTTCCACCGGCCCCAATGGCTGCCCGGTCCGTAGCCGGGCCATCATGTGCAGGTTGGGCAGCATCAAAGCCGTTGCCTCGTCGCGAGTTTCGGCTACCGCGGCGTTGACGGTCAAGAAGGTCACCGGCTCGGCTGCCAGCTCGCTGGGCACGAACTCGGATCGGTAGTGCGCCAGCGCCTCTTCGGTCCCCTGGCCGGAGAAGTGGTGGGCGAACACGTAGGGCAGGCCCTTGGCAGCGGCCAGTTGCGCGGAGTACATCGACGACCCGAGCAGCCACAGCCGGGGCTCGCTGGCCGCTGCGGGGGTGGCCTTGAGGATGTAGTCGCCGTCGCGCAGTTGCACCGGCACGCCGCGCGCGCTCATCATCGCCCGCACGTGGTCGAGGTACTGCGGAAACTGGTCGATGTCGCGGTCGTCGCGGCCCGCGGCGCCGCGTAACAATGCCGACGTCACCGGATCCGAGCCGGGCGCGCGGCCGATGCCGAGATCGATACGGCCCGGGGCCGCGGCTTCCAGCAGCGCGAACTGCTCGGCGACCGCCAGCGGCGCGTGGTTGGGCAGCATCACGCCGCCCGAGCCCAGTCGCAGTTGGGTGGTCTGCGCCGCCAGGTACGCGATCAGCACCGGTGGGCTGGTGGCGCCGACCGAGGGCATGTTGTGGTGTTCGGCCAGCCAGTAGCGGGTGTAGCCCAGCCGGTCGGCGGTTTGGGCCAGGCGCACGGTGGCTGCCAGTGCGTCCGCGGTGGTCTGGTCGGTGCGGACGGGGACGAGATCGAGGACGGAAAGCCGCATGGTGGGGTCAACGTCGGCGCTCACCTGGATAGTTCCGCCATCTTCTTCGCGTCGGCGAAGATGTCGTCGAGCATCGCGGGGGTCAATTTGCCGGTGAAGGTGTTCTGCTGGCTGGGGTGGTAGCAGCCCAGCAGCACCACCTCGCCGTGAGCGGCTTGCACGGTCGCCGTGGCGCGGTGGCCGAACTTCGGCTGCGGTCGGGGAACCTGGCCACCGCCGGCGCGAATCATGTCGAGTGCCGAGCGCCAGCCGAATGCGCCCAGCGCCACGATCACTCGCACGTCGCCGCCCACCAGCCGCCACTCGGCGGTCAGCCACGGCGCACAGGTCGATCGCTCCGCCGGCGTCGGCGCATTCGCCGGTGGCGCGCATCGCACGGCGGCCACCACCCGGGTGTCGTTGAGCCGCAAGCCGTCGGCGGCGTCGACGGCGATCGGCGAGTTCGCCAGGCCGGCCCGGTGCATCGCCGCGTACAACACATCGCCGGATCGGTCGCCGGTGAAAACCCGGCCGGTCCGGTTGGCGCCGTTGGCCGCCGGAGCCAGGCCGACGATCAGCACCCGCGGACGCGCGGCGCCCCAGCCCGGCACCGGCCTGCCCCAATACGGTTGATCGGCGAACGACCGCCGCTTGGCCAGCGCCGACTCCTCGCGCCACTCGACCAGCCGCGGGCAGGCCCGGCACACCGACACCTCGGCGTCGAGCTGCGCCAGCGACTGAGCGGCCTGCGCCATCGCCACCACCTGCGCCTGGTCCGACGCGACCGCCGTGCGGGCGTTCGCGGGATCGCCGGGCCACCCGCTGCCTGGCGGCACCGGGGAGTCGAAGAGCGCACCGGTCCGCGGATGGGCGAGGTTCACCGCTCCACTGTGCACGAAAGTGGCAGGGCGTTGTCCGTAGGATCGCTGTCATGGCCGCAGACGCGCTGGCCGGCCTGATCGCCGAGCTGCCCGAGGGAACGGTCGTCACCGATCCCGCGATCACCGAGGGCTACCGGCAGGACCGTGCCTTGGATCCGTCGGCCGGAAAGCCGGTCGCCGTGGTGCGGCCGCGGCGGACCGAGGAGGTTCAGACCGTGCTGCGGTGGGCGACCGCCAACCACGTTCCGGTGGTGACCCGCGGTATGGGCACCGGCCTGTCCGGCGGCGCGACCGCGGTGGACGGCGGGATCGTGCTGTCGACGGAGAAGATGCGCGACATCGTCGTCGATCCGGTTACCCGCACCGCGGTCTGCCAGCCGGGGCTGCTCAACGCCGAGGTCAAGAAGACCGTCGCTGAACACGGCCTGTGGTATCCGCCCGACCCGTCGTCGTACGAGATTTGCAGCATTGGCGGCAACATCGCGACCAATGCCGGCGGCCTGTGTTGCGTGAAATACGGCGTCACCACCGACTACGTCCTCGGCGTGCAGGTCGTTTTGGCCGACGGCACCGCGGTCCGGCTGGGCGGCCCGCGGCTCAAAGATGTTGCGGGACTGAGCCTGACCAAGTTGTTCGTCGGCAGCGAAGGCACGTTGGGCGTCATCACCGAGGTGACGCTGCGGTTGGTGCCGCCACAGCAGCCGATGAGCACGGTGGTCGCCAACTTCGCCTCGGTGGAGGCCGCCGCCAAGGCGGTGCTCGGGGTGACCTCACGGCTGCGCCCGGCGATGCTGGAGTTCATGGACTCGGCGACCATCAACGCCGTCGAGGACAAGCTGCGGATGGGCCTGGATCGCGGGGCGGCCGCGATGCTGGTCGGCACGTCCGACGAACGCGGCCAAGCGGGCAGCGACGACGCCGAGTTCATGGCCGCGACGTTCACCGAATTCGGTGCGACGGAAGTCTTTTCGACCAACGACCCGGACGAGGGCGAGGCGTTCGTCGCCGCCCGCCGGTTCGCTATCCCCGCGGTCGAGGAGAAGGGGCCGCTGCTCCTCGAAGACGTCGGCGTGCCGTTGCCGGCGCTGGCCGATCTGGTCGGTGGGATCGCCCGCATCGCCGAGCAACGCGACCTGATGATCGCGGTGATCGCGCACGCCGGCGACGGCAACACCCATCCGCTGATCGTGTATGACCCCGACGACGTCGCGATGAGCGAACGGGCCCAATTGGCGTACGGGGAGATCATGGATCTCGCCATGGATCTGGGCGGCACGATCACCGGCGAACACGGGGTCGGACGGCTCAAGCATCCCTGGCTCAGTCGCTACCTGGGACCCGACGCCATGGCGCTGAACCGCCGCATCAAGGACGCCTTGGACCCGCAGGGCATTCTGAACCCCGGCGCGGGCGTCTAGCCACTTCTGTCACGTGCCAACCCGCGTGTCGTTTTGCCCGCCTCCGAGCGAAATCAGGACCCGGGCGCTGACATTTCGCTGTGAGCGTTCAGGGGGCTGCGCCCCGGTGTGGGGAGATGAAAATCGCGTGCCAGCGCGGTTGGGTGGGGGGTTCCGTTCGCCGTGGTCCGGGTTGATGCTTAAGGGGTGTTTCGGCGACCCCGTCCCGCCTTGTTGCCGGGGAGCACGTCTGTAGAGCGTGGGGCTGGAGGGCATTCCCTTAGCGGTTATGCGAGGGACGTGGATTGTTGCCTGTGAGCACGTGAGTGAGACTTCTGTTTCATGTCCGCTCTCCCCGAAACACTCTGCATCACAACAGATTCGAGTAGGAAGGGAGATGAGTGATCATGGAGGTGATCCATCCGCGGTGTGCCGGCATCGACGTGTCGAAAAGGGACGCCAAGGTGTGCGTGCGGGTCCAAGGCCGCGGCCGCGAAGCGACATCGTCGACGGTGACGACGTGGACATCGATGACCAGCAGCATCCTGGCGTTACGCGAGCATCTGATCGCCGAACGGGTGACGTGCGTGGTGATCGAGTCGACCGCGGCGTACTGGAAGCCGTTTTATTTTCTGCTTGACGACGCATTGAATGTGATGCTGGTCAACGCCCGCCACGTCCGCAACGTGCCCGGACGCAAGACCGACGTCTCCGATGCGGCCTGGCTGGCCGAGCTGGGTGCCCATGGGCTGGTGCGTGCCTCGTTCGTGCCGCCCGAACCGATCCGGGTGCTGCGCGATTTGACCCGGGCCCGCACCGTGATTGCCCAGGCCCGCACCAAAGAGATTGGGCGGCTAGAGACACTGTTGGAAGACACTGGGATCAAACTGTCATCGGTGGCTTGCGAGATCACCGGGGTTTCGGGCCGGGCGATGCTCGAAGCGCTGATCGCCGGTGAGCGCGACCCGGCGGTGCTGGCCGATCTGGCCAGACAACGGATGCGTCAGAAGATCCCCGCACTGACCGAGGCGCTGCGCGGACGGTTCAACGATCACCACGCGTTTATGGTGCGGCTGTATCTGGATCGCATCGACGCCCACCAGGCCGACATCGCCCGCCTGGATACCGGCATCGAGGAAGCGATCGCCCCCTTTCAGGCCGCCCGCGAACTCTTAATGAGCATCCCGGGCTGGTCACGCATCGTCGCCGATGTGTTCATCGCCGAAACTGGCGCCGACATGAACGTGTTCCCCACCCCGGCGCATCTGGCGTCCTGGGCAGGAGTCGCGCCCGGCAGCAACGAATCAGCCGGCCGATTAAATCGGCAAAAACCCCGCCCGGCAACCGCCACCTCAAAGCCGCCCTCGGGATCGCCGCCCTGTCGGCATCGCGCAGCACCAACACCTACTTCGGCGCCCGCTTCCGACGCATCGCCGGCCGCCGACCAGTCCGAGCCGGAACCAAGAAGTCGCGCCGCCAGTCCGCCGCCGGGCAGACCGCCGTGGTCGCGGTCGAACACAAGATGCTCACCTGCGCCTGGCACATGCTTGTCAACTGCGCCTTCTACCAAGACCCCGGACCCGACTACTACACCCGCCACCAACCAGCCAAGATCAAAGCCAGAGCCACCAAACAACTCCAGGCCCTCGGATACAACGTGACCCTCCAACCCCGCACTGACGCTGCATAACACCAGCGGTCAGCCCACTCACCAGCTCTTAGTCACCTTGATTTTCGAGTGAGCGGTCAGCCCACTCACCAGCTCTTAGTCACCTTGATTTTCGAGTGAGGCGGGCAGGTTCCCATAATCCCCGCGGCACCGTCAAGCGCGAAGTCGGCTTGGGCGCTATGCGAGACTGATCCGACGAAGTGACCGGAGGGACATATTGTCGGGCTGGACGCAGGGGAAGCGGCTTCGCCGCTCTGAAGGCGGCCGTAGTGGTTTCGCTATTGGGCTGGGTGCTGGTGCTGGGTGCGGGTCCCGCGCTGGCGGATCCGCCTCCCGGCGATCCAGGGGTTGTCGCGGGCCCCGGTCCGGGGCAGGACCCGACACCGTTCACTGGCGCCGCGCCATTCGGGCCGCCGAGGCTCGTTCCCACCAACGGCGCGACGGTGGGTGTGGCCCAGCCGATCATCATCAATTTCCCGGGGCTCGTCGATGACTCCGGTGCAGCCGAAAGCGCCGTCCACATCTCATCGGTCCCGCCGGTCCCCGGCAAGTTCTACTGGATGAAGCCCACGCAACTACGCTGGCGCCCGCTGACCTTCTGGCCCGCACACACCGCGGTGACCGTCGATGCGGGTGGCACAGTGTCCAGCTTCCAAACGGGAGACAGCCTGGTGGCGACGGCTGACGACGCCACGCACCAACTGACTGTCACCCGCAACGGGGCCGTGGAGAAGACCATTCCCATGTCGATGGGGATGGCATCCGGCGGCCACCAAACCCCGAACGGCACCTACTACGTCCAAGAGAAGATGCCGTCGGTAGTCATGGATTCCTCGACCTACGGCGTTCCGGTCGGCTCGACGTACGGATACAAGACAACGGTCGAGCTAGCCGTCCGGTTCGATGACAGCGGCGACTTCGTACACAGCGCTCCCTGGTCGGTGGATGACCAGGGCAAGCGCGACGTCAGTCATGGCTGCATCAACATCAGCCCTACCAACGCGAAATGGTTCTTCGACAATTTCAACGCCGGTGATCCCATCGTGGTGACCAACTCCAGCGGCGGCACCTACTCCAGGCACGACGGGTCCAACGACTGGCAAAGCTAGCTCGGGGCGCTTCGCGACCAGAAGTTGAAGGTCGCCCCGAGGCTCGCGACCGTTGACACATGCGACCGATTCTCATCTTTGTGGCGGATCCGCCACTCGTCCGCCATTACTGTGAGAATTCCGCCGTCTTGGATGAGAACCGACAAGGTGGGCAAATCGGTGGATCCTTGAGACCTGCGGCCGTTGACACACGTGGCTGATTGTCGTATCAATAAGACATGACGTCGACTTTGTCTCACGCCCCTCGGTTCCAGCTCGCCAACGCCGAGACGTGGGCCAACCCGTGGCCGATGTACCGCGCGCTGCGCGACCACGACCCGGTGCACCACGTGGTACCGAAGCACAAGCCTCAGGACGACTACTACGTGCTGACCCGGCACGCCGACGTCTGGGCGGCGGCCCGCGACCACGAGACGTTCTCCTCCGCTCAGGGATTGACCGTCAACTACGGCGATCTGGAAATGATTGGGCTCAAGGACAATCCACCGTTCGTGATGCAAGATCCACCGGTGCACACCGAGTTCCGCAAACTGGTGTCACGCGGATTCACGCCGCGCCAGGTCGAGGCGGTGGAGCCCAAGGTGCGCGAGTTCGTCGTCGAGCGCATCGAGCGGCTGCGCGCCAACGGCGGCGGCGACATCGTCGCCGAACTGTTCAAGCCGCTGCCGTCGATGGTGGTCGCGCACTACCTCGGAGTGCCCGAGGAGGATTGGACCCAGTTCGACGGCTGGACCCAGGCGATCGTGGCGGCCAACACCGCCGACGGCGGCGTTGCCGGCGCGCTGGAAACCGTCGGCGACGCGGTCGGGTCGATGATGGCCTACTTCACCCAGCTGATCGAGCGACGCCGAACCGACCCCGAGGACGACACGATCTCCCACCTGGTCGCCGCCGGGGTCGGCGCCGACGGCGACATCGCCGGGGTGCTATCGATATTGGGCTTCACGTTCACCATGGTCACCGGCGGCAACGACACCGTGACCGGGATGCTCGGCGGGTCGATGCCGCTACTCCACCAGCGGCCTGATCAGCGAAAGTTGTTGGTGGACAACCTCGAAGGCATCCCGGACGCCGTGGAGGAATTCTTACGGATGACCACGCCGGCACAAGGGCTGGCGCGCACCGTCACCAACGACGTGACGATTGGTGACACCACCATTCCGGCCGGACGGCGAGTGTTGCTGCTGTACGGGTCGGCCAACCGTGACCAGCGCGTGTACGGGCCGGACGCCGACGAGCTCGACGTCACCCGCTGCCCGCGCAACATCCTGACCTTCAGTCACGGCGCCCACCACTGCCTGGGTGCGGCCGCTGCCCGAATGCAGTCGCGGGTCGCATTGACCGAACTGCTCTCGCGCTGTCCCGATTTCGAGGTCGACGAGGCCGGCATCGTCTGGGCCGGCGGCAGCTATGTGCGACGCCCGCTATCGGTCCCGCTCCGGGTCACGTCGTAGATGGCCAACGACTGGCTCGCGGAGCGTCGCACCGAGGTGGCGGCCGATCGCATCCTCGATGCCGCCGAGGTGTTGTTCACCCGCCACGATCCCGGTTCGGTGGGCATGAACGAGATCGCCAAGGCCGCAGGGTGTTCCCGCGCGACGCTGTACCGCTATTTCGAGAATCGTGAGGCGTTGCGCACCGCGTACGTGGCCCGCGAAACCCATCGGCTCTCCGAGTCGATCGATGTCGACGGGATCGAGGACCCGCGGGAACGGCTGGTCACCGGTATCGTCACCACGCTTCGGCTGGTCCGCGAAAGTCCCGCGCTGTCAGCCTGGTTCGCGACGACCGCTCCCCCGCTGGGCGCCGAGTTGGCCGAGCAGTCCGACGTGATCACGGCATTGGCCACCGCATTCGTCACCTCGCTCGGCGACGACCACCCCGCTAACGTTGCGGGACGCGGCCGCTGGCTGGTCCGGGTGATCACGTCGCTGCTGATTTTCCCCGGTCATGACGAAGCCGACGAGCGGGCTATGCTCACCGAGTTCGTCGCCCCGGTCGTGGTGCCCGCCGAGCAGGTCAGCCGCGCACCCGGGTGAAACGGTGCAACAACCAGGCCGGCGGAATGGTGATCACCATCGTCGCCACGAACAACCCGGCCATCGAACCGGTGTAGACGTGATCCTGCATGATGTAGACCATCGCGAATTCCATTGTCACCAAATGGATCAAGAAGATCTCGTAGGAGATCTCGCCCAGCCACACCATCGGCCGACTCGCCAATAGGCGGCAATACAGGCCTTCGTTGCCCAGCGCCAATGGCGCCACCGCCAGCCCGGCGATCACCGCGTAGAACACCGCTTTGTACAGCGCTTGGGACAGGCCAAGGGGCGACGTCGTCGGATCCCCCGCGATCGGCGTGGAAGCGATGAAATAGCAGATGGTCGCGAGCGGCAGCGCGACGATCGCATAACAGCGCACGCCCATCCGTTGCAGCACCGTCAGACTCATGCCGGCCACAAACCAGATCAGGTAGGTGGGTAGCCACAGCCGGGACCCATTGGGAACCGAGGTGACGAGGTGAACCCCGACCAGCCAGGCCGGCGAGATCAGCGCCAGCACACCGAGCCCGAACAGCAATAGCCTTGGGCGCCATTGCCGTCGGCACAGCACCACCAACAGCAGGTAGGCCAGTAGCGGAAGGACCACGTAGAACGCGGCTTCCACGGCCAGGCTCCACATCTGGGTCAGACCCTGATGTAGATATCCCCGCATGTAGTTGAAGGTGTAGATCTGCGTCAACGTCAGGTTTCGGAACAACCCGACCCAGGTGTGGCCGTAATTGGGTCCCGCGTGCCGGAAGTGGTAGATGACGTACGCGATCAAGACCGTAACGACGTAGGCGGGCATGATGCGCCGCACCCGGTGCCAGGCGTATCGACGTACCGACGGCTCCGGGCCGCCCGTCGCGACGGATTTCACCCAGGGCCGGAACAACAGAAAACCCGACAGCACAAAGAAGATCGGGACGCCCATCTCCATCCGCGAACACACCAGGCCGAAATAGCCTTCGATGTACTTGCCCGTTGTGTAGGCCGCGTGGGTGCCCACCACGAGAAGGGCTGCGACGGCTCGGATGCCGGTCAACGACGCGACCCGATCCGGCCCGGCGACCTGTTCCAGTCCGCCCTGGGCCGCCGTGTCGGCCTGGGTCATCCCTTGTGTTCCCGCCTCGGTGCGCCACGACCGCCGTGGCGGTTTTTCTCTGCAGCCCGATCCGGCTGCAGGTTGATCAGCACGCCGGAAATGCGAGTCTTCTCAAGCGCTTTCAATGTCGCATGGGGCAACTTGGCCGGCAGCTCCACCAGCGAGAAGTCCGGCTTGATCGTGATGTGGCCGAAATCGCTGCGGTGCAAGCCGCCTTCGTTGGCAATGGCGCCGACGATCGCGCCCGGTCCGATCTTGTGCCGCTTGCCGACCGCGATGCGGTAGGTGGCGAACCCTTTTTTCGGGCCCTCGCCCGCGCCACGGGCAGACTTGTCGGGCCGGTCCGGACGCTCCTTCGGCCGGCGTTCGGGCGGCGGCTCCGTCATCAGGAAGGCTTCGCCGTTGCGCGACTGCAACGCCAACGCCGCCGCGATGTCGGCCATCGGGACGTCGTTGTCGCGCTCGTAATCGGCGACCAGACGGCGGAACAGATCCAGACCGGGCGACCCGAGACTGTCGGTGATGGAGTCGGCGAATTTCGCCACCCGCTGTGCGTTGACGTCGTCGACGCTGGGCAGTTGAGCTTCGATGAGCTTCTGCCGGGTCGCCTTCTCGATCGACTTGAGCAGGTGACGTTCCCGTGGCGACACGAAAAGCAGCGCCGAACCCGACCGCCCCGCCCGGCCGGTGCGACCGATCCGGTGCACGTACGACTCGTTGTCGTGCGGAATGTCGTAGTTGAGCACATGCGATATCCGCTCGACGTCCAGCCCGCGGGCCGCGACATCGGTGGCCACAAGAATGTCGATTCCCTTGGCGCCACCTTTTTTGAGGGCAGCGATGGTCCGCTCACGCACGGCCTGCGGGATATCGCCGTTGATGGCAGCTGCGGAAAAGCCTCGGGCGCGCAGCTTTTCGGCGACCTCTTCGGTGGCCTGCTTGGTGCGGACGAAGATGATCATCGCCTCGAACGACTCGACCTCCAGCACCCTGGTCAGCGCGTCCATTTTGCGCGGGCCGGCCACCTGAATGTAGCGCTGCGAAATGTTCTCGGCGGTCGCGGTTTTCGCCTCGACCTTGACTTCGGTCGGGTCGTGTAGATATTTGGCGGTGAGCTTGCGGATCGCCGATGGCATCGTCGCGGAAAACAACGCCACCTGCTTGTACTCCGGGGTGTCGGCCAGGATCCGCTCGACGTCCTCGGCGAAACCCATCGCCAGCATCTCGTCGGCCTCGTCGAGCACCAGGTAGTCCACCTTGGACAGGTCCAGCGTCCCGCGCTCGAGGTGGTCGATCACGCGGCCCGGCGTGCCGACCACCACCTGTGCGCCGCGCTTCAGCCCGGACAACTGCGTCATGTAGGACGCTCCGCCGTAGATCGGCAGCACGTTGATCTGAGGCAGGTGCGCGCCGTACCGGCTGAACGCCTCGGCCACCTGGAGCGCGAGCTCCCGCGTCGGCGCCAGCACCAGCGCCTGAGTGGCTTTGCTGCTGGTGTCGATCTTCGACAGGATCGGGACCGCGAAAGCGGCCGTCTTGCCGGTCCCGGTCTGCGCCAGCCCCACCACATCCGACCCCGCCATCAGGGCCGGGATCGTCGCCGCCTGTATCGCGGAGGGGGTTTCATAGCCGACGTCGACGAGCGCCTGCAGCACCGACGGGTGAATCTGCAGGTCGCCGAAGGTCACCGCGGCATCATCTTGGGAGTCCATGTCGATACGAAGTTTAAAGTGTGTCGAACTCACACCGAGTTAAGTGTTCGCCACCGCCCTTCTCGGGCGTCGTCGGTTCAGGCCGCGGGTGCGGTGTGAACGTCGGTTCCCGCTTCTTTCGGGCTGGTTTCACCGGCACCCGATGGGTGCTGGTCAGCGCCGTCCCGTCGGCGGGCGTTGATAGCCCGGCCCCGTTGCTTCGAGGTCCGGGGATCTGGTGATGCGTTGTGATGGGCCCGGCCCCAGCGGGCCAGATTGACCGCCGCATTGGTGTCGCGATCTGCGGAGTATCCGCAGCCGCAGGTGAACACCCGATCGGCCAGCGTCAGCTCGCCGTTAGTCGCGCCGCAAGCCGCGCAGAGCTTGGTCGACGGGTACCAGCGATCAGCGACCGCGAGCGTGCCGCCCCGCCAGTCCTGTTTGTAGCCCAAAAGGCGAGCAAATTTGCCCCACCCGGCGTCGGAGATCGCTTGGGCGAGGCGATGGTTGGCCAGCATCCCAGACACATTGAGGTCCTCGATGACGAGCCGGTCGTGAGTCTTGACCAGCGCGTTGGACACCTCGTGGAGAAAGTGCCGACGGATGTTGGCGACGTGATGGTGGTGCCGGGCCAGTTTGGCGGCAGTGCTTCGGTGGTTGCACGATCCTTTTTGCTTGCGCGCCAACGATTTCGCCAGCCGCTGTTGCCGTTTCATCCCAGCGGCCAGCGGCTTGGGGGCATCAGCGATACGAGCGACCTCAGTGCCATCGGCAGCGCCTGCGACCACAAACGCTGACAGGCCACGGTCGAGGCCGACCCACCCGCCGTCATCGGCCGGATCGCGCGACATGTGGTGATGGGCGGGGTGCAAGTCAGCAGCCTCGATGTTCAGCGACACCCACCATCGCCCGGCGCGCTGGCTGACCGTGGCGAACAAAATCCTCCCTCTGTTTTTGTCCAGCAGGCAGCGCAGTCTGCGGGTGTCGTCATGCACCGTCACTTGACCAATGCCGGGCAAGGTGACTGAACGCGGCCGGCCTTGATCACCGACACGAATCGGCGGCGGACGGCCTTTGGAGTGATTGTTGCGCAGCCGAAACGACGCCACAGCGCCGGCTTTCTTCTTAAAGCGGGGAAAGCCGACTCGCCTGCCCGCGCGTTTACCCGCGCGTGACTTGGACCACGCCGCCAGCGTTCGTCCACAGTCCACCGCGGCTTCTTCGAACACTTGCGGGCACACTTCGCGCCGCCACCTCAGGCCCGTGACCACAGTGGCGGCGATGCCAGCGGTGTCGACCGTGAACAACCGGCCCGCGTCCGCGGTTTTCTTCCACCCGTTGAACGCGTTGATCAGATCAAAACCCGTCCACGGCACATCCACTCCCGGACGGCTTTTCCGCTGGTTCAGCGCGGTTTTGACCATCTCCAGGCATTGGTTGAACGCGAACCTCGCTGCGCCAGCATGTCGGGCCAGAACCTCGGACTGCTCAACGCTGGGATCGAGGCAGAACTTGAATGTGGTGTGTCGGCCCATGAGTTGTAGCATCCCACACCCACCGACAAAGACCGACGTCATTTTCCGCCGCTCGGCCACGCCTGCCGCGTCGATAGGGCTGGTCAAGGTACCGTGCGGCGTTGTGGGGACACGATTACGCGGTAGCCGGCGGTGGACCGGGCTGGCCGCTGCCGCACTGCTCACCGCGATACTGAGCGGGTGCGGATCAGGGGATTCGACCGTCGCCAAGACGCCGCAGCCCACGACCCAGCCGACCGCCGCGCCGCACTCGGCCGCGCCAGCGCCGACGCCCACAACCGCCGCACCGACCAGTCCCGGGCCGGTCGACCCTTGCGCGGTCAATTTGGCCGACCCCGCGATCGCACGCGGGGTATCCGAGCTGCCGAAAGACCCGCGCAGCCAGCAGCCGTGGAACCCCGAACCGCTGGCCGGCAACTTCAACCAGTGCGCACAGCTGTCCGCGGTAATCGTCAAGGCCAACACCAACGCCGAGAGCCCCAACACCAGAGCGGTGCTGTTTCATCTCGGCAAGCTCATTCCGCCCCAGGGCGTTCCCGACACCTACGGCTTCAACGGCATCGATAACTCGCAGTGCACCGGCGACACGGTGGCGCTGAGCTACTCCGGCGGGATCGGGTTGCCCAGCGTGGTGAAGTTCCGCTGGAACGGCAACGGGGTGGAGCTGATCGCCAACGCCGGAGCCTGATGTCGGTGTAGCCGCATACAGTGGCTGCTGTGTTCATGGCAGGCGACAGCGTCATCTACAGCGCGTCGGATCTCGCATCCGCCGCGCGCTGTGAATATGCCCTGCTGCGGGAATTCGACGCGAAACTCGGCCGGGGTGAACGCGTCAGCGTCACGGACGAATTGCTCGAGCGCACCGCGTCTCTCGGTGACGAGCACGAGCAACGCCGACTCGACCAGCTGCGTGACGAACACGACGGCGACGTCGCCGTGATAGGCCGTCCCTTCCCGTTCACCGTTGCGAACATCACCGCGGCCGCGGCGCAGACCCGCCGAGCCATCGACCGCGGTGCGCCGGTGATCTACCAGGCCGCGATGTTCGACGGCCGCTTCGTCGGGTTCGCCGACTTCCTGGTGCGCCGCGACGGGAAGTATCAGGTCTCCGACACCAAGCTGGCCCGCTCGGCGAAGGTCACCGCGCTGCTTCAGATCGCGGCCTACGCCGATGCGTTGAGCGACGCCGGCATCCCGGTGGCCGAGGAGGCCGAGTTGGTGCTCGGCAACGGCACCGCGGTCAATTACCGCGTCGAAGAGCTGATTCCGGTGTACCGCGAACAGCGGGCGCGGTTACAACAGCTGCTCGACCACCACTACGCGGGCGGCGTACCGGTGCGCTGGGAGGACGACAACGTCCGGGCCTGCTTCCGGTGCCCGGCCTGCGAGGAGCAGGTGCGTGCGACCGACGACCTGCTGCTGGTCGCGGGTATGCGGGTTACCCAACGCGCCAAGTTGATCGATGCGGGCATCACCACGCTGGACGAGCTGGCCACCCACACCGGACCGGTCGACAACGTCTCTGCCCGCTCGTTGGCCAAACTGGTCGCGCAGGCCGACTTGCAGGTTCGCCAACGCGACACCGGCACACCACTATTCGAGGTCGCCGATCCGCAACCGCTGGCATTGCTGCCCAACCCCGACGAGGGCGATCTGTTCTTCGACTTCGAGGGCGACCCGCTGTGGACGGCCGACGGCGTCGACTGGGGCCTGGAGTATCTGTTCGGGGTTCTCGAAGGCGGCAAGTCGAGCGCCTTCCATCCGCTCTGGGCGCATGACCGCCCCGATGAGCGCAAGGCGCTGGTCGACTTCTTGGCGCTGGTCGCCAAGCGGCGCAAGCGGTTTCCCAACATGCACGTCTACCATTACGCCGCCTACGAGAAGACCGCGCTGCTGCGGCTGGCCGGTCGCCACGGCGTCGGGGAAGACGACGTCGACGACTTGTTGCGCAGCGGGACACTGGTCGACCTGTATCCGATTGTCCGCAAGAGCATTCGGACCGGCAGCGAGTCGCTCAGCCTGAAGGCCCTGGAGCCGCTGTACATGGGTTCGCAGCTGCGTTCCGGCGATGTCACCACAGCAGCGGATTCGATCACCCAGTACGCGCGCTACAGCGAACTGCGTGCCAACGCCGATGCCGACGAGGCGGCGACCGTACTCAAGGAGATCGAGGACTACAACCACTACGACTGCACGTCCACCCGCGAACTGCGAGATTGGCTGCTGCTGCGGGCATTCGAAAGCGAGATCACCCCGATCGGCGCACAGCCGGTCACCGACGGCGGCGACATCGAACCGGCTGATCCGCTCGCCGAGGCGCTGGAGGAGTTCACCGGTGTTGCGGCCGCCGCTGACCGCACTCCCGAGCAGACCGCGGTTGCCCTGGTGTCGGCCGCACGCGGCTATCACCGCCGCGAGGACAAGCCATTCTGGTGGGCGCATTTCGACCGACTGAACTACCCCGTCGACGAATGGGCCGACGAGACCGACGTCTTCATCGTCAACGAGGCAGAGGTCGCGATCGACTGGCATAAGCCGCCGCGCGCCCAGAAGCTGCAACGCCGGCTGCAGCTGAGAGGCGAATTGGCGCGCGGCGTCATCAATCGAGAGGTCTACGCGCTCTATGAGCCGCCGCGCCCCGTCCGGCTTGACCGACAACCCCGATCGACGGGCGGCCGGCCGGGCTGAGGTGGTCGAGGTCGACGACCCGAGTGTGCCGACCGAAGTGGTCCTTCTCGAGCGAACCCCCACGGACGGCAGCACTTTCGACGAGCTCCCGTTCGCGTTACACCCCGGGGCACCCGATCGGAACCAAGCCGCTACGGGAGGCAATCGAGGCCGACGGCGGCCCAGGTCGGCGCCGGGCTGCCGCAACTCCCCCGCACCGCGGTGTTCGACATCCTGCTGCGCCGCCGGCCGCGGACCCGCAGCGGCGCTGCGCTTCCGCGAGACGGCGACGATGCCGACAACATCACCGCCGCCCTGCTCGACCTGGATTCGTCCTACGTGGCGGTGCACGGACCACCCGGCACCGGCAAGACCCGTACGGCGGCGTACGTGATCACCCGGCTGGTCGCCGAGCACGGCTGGCGTATCGGCGTTGTCGCGCAATCGCATGCCGTGGTGGAGAACCTGCTCGGCCGCACGATCGCCGCCGGTGTCGATCCGCTGCGCGTGGCCAAGAAGAAATCCGACCGTCAAGACGTCGGGTGGCAACAGATCGACGAGAAGGAATATGCCGGATTCATCGCCGGCACAACAGGATGCGTGATCGGCGGTACCGCGTGGGACTTCGCCAACCCTAACCGGGTTCCGCCGGGGAGCCTGGACCTGCTGGTGATCGACGAAGCCGGACAGTTCTGTCTGGCCAACACCATTGCCGTCGCCGCGGCGGCCACCAACCTGCTTCTGCTCGGCGACCCGCAGCAGCTGCCGCAGGTCAGCCAGGGCACACACCCCGAGCCGGTCGACGGATCCGCGCTGGGCTGGCTGGTCGAAGATCACCGCACCCTGCCCACCGAACGCGGCTACTTCCTCGACCGCACCTATCGCATGCATCCCGCGGTGTGTACGCCGGTGTCGGTGCTGGCCTATGAAGGGCGGCTGCAGTCCTGCGAAGACGTCACCGCCGCACGTCGTCTCGAGGGTTATCCGCCCGGATTGCATGTCGTTCGCGTCCCCCACGACGGCAACGCAACTGAGAGCCCCGAAGAAGCCGCCGCCATCGTTGCCCAGATCAGCGCCCTGGTCGGCTTGGCATGGACGACCGAAGACGGCACCCGGCCGTTGACGGCCACGGACGTGCTGGTGCTGGCCCCCTACAACGCTCAGGTGCTGCTGCTGCGGGAACACCTGGCCGCCGCGGGGCTCGGCGATGTCCGGGTCGGGACCGTCGACAAGTTCCAGGGCACCGAGGCGCCGGTGGCCATCGTCTCGATGACCGCCTCATCCGTTGAAGACATACCGCGCGGAATCCCGTTCCTGCTCAACCGCAACCGGCTGAACGTCGCGATCAGCCGCGCGCAGTATGCGGCAGTGATCGTGCGTGCCGAGACGTTGACCGACTACCTGCCCGCCGCGCCGGCGGGTCTGGTGGATCTCGGCGCTTTCCTGGCCCTGACCGGCTCCGACGCCCCGGCGTAAGGGCTTACCGGCGAACCAGATTGGCAGCACGAGTGCTACCGGCCGGGGTACCCTGATCGGGATCGGACCGATGGTGTCTGTTCGGAGGCGGGCGGTGATGGCCGTTACGGAGTTCGTCGCGGTGGCGCGCTACCACGTGCGCGCGGTGCATGGTCACTTGACCCACCGTAAGTGTCGATGTCATCGAAGAACGGTTCGTCATAGTCGACGTGGCGTTGGTCCCGCGGAGACAATTCCTCGACCGGCCGGAAACGTTGCTCGTCGTCGACATGCAAGCCGTTGTGGACGAATCCGATTGGCTCGGCCTCTGCAGCGCCGAGTCGGTTTCATCGAGCAGACTGCGCCACGATTCGACCGGTGAGCTGTGCCAGTTATCGGCGGGCGCCGGTCGCGGATGCTCGATCCGGACGGTCAGCGGTTCGGTGCGGGGCTCGTGCACCGGCCCGCGGGCGGGCCGGCTTGCCGCGCGCGACCGCGGCGCGGCTGGGCGCCGGCGCCAGCGTGTACTCGACGTAGTCGTCGTCATCGTCGAAGCCTTCGCGGAAACCGTCGACACCGCTATCGAAACCGTCTTCGGCACTGGGCCTTACCCGCACCCGCCGGGTCGGCGCGTCCGGAGTTGCCCACGCCGGGTCCCGGCTCATCGCCCGCCTGCCCGCCGATCCGCCGACCAGGAAAAGTGCCGCCGCGATCCCGAACAGCGCGATGAACGCCGGAAGCAGCATCGACTGCGACATCGCCGCGGCGAACGGCTCGCGCAAGAACGCCGGCAGCTGCAACGCCACCCGCCCCCGCCCGGCGGACCCGAGCGCCGCCGTCGGGCATCGGCGGCAATTCCGAGCGTGATCCGCGAAGTCATGAACGAGGCCATGCCGGCGCTGCCCAACACGGCACCGACCTGACGGGTCGCGTTGAACACGCCCGAGCCGGCGCCGGCCAGACGCGGCGGCAGGTTTCGGGTCGCGGTGGCGGCCAGCGGCGCCCAGATGAACGCCATCCCTATGCCCAAGACAAAGAACGGCAGAACCAGTTCCCAGATCGGGTGGACGGCGTCATCACGATCGACAGCCAGGTCAGCCCGATCGCCAGCACGGAGAAACCGAATCCGACGACCGGCTGCGGATGGGCCCGGTCGACGATCCTGCCGACGAACGGCGCGAGCACACCACTGGTGATCGCCATCGGCGCGGTCAGCAGCGCCGAGCGGGTCGGCGACAATCCGCACACCGCCTGCGCATAGAACATCAGCGGCAAATCATCGCGGTGGCGGCGAACGCCGATGACCACCGCCGCGACGTTGGACAGGCTGAAGTCGCGGTCGCGGAAGATGTCGAGCGGAATCAGCGGCTCTTGCGTGCTGACCGACTGCCAGTAGACGAACGCCGTCATGAAGCCGATGCCGGCGACCAGCACCGCCCAGATCCACGGCGCCCAATGGCTGGACTGCCCTTCCTGCAGGGCGAAGACGATCAAGAACATCCCCACGCCGGACAGCCCCACGCCGACCAGGTCGAAGCGGTGGCGTTGGGTGGGCAGATCGGGCATCAGCCAGCACCGCCAGCGCCAGACCGATCATGCCGATCGGCACGTTGACGAAGAAGATCCACGCCCAGCCCAGCGCGTCGACCAGCACCCCGCCGGCCAGCGGTCCGACCAGGGTGGCGACGCCGGCGGTGGCGCCCCACACGCTCATCGCCACCCCGCGACGATCGGAGGGGAAGATGCGGGTGATCAGTCGACAGCGTCTGAGGCGTCAGCACCGCGGCGCCGAGGCCCTGCACCACCCGGGCGGCGATCAGCATCCCGATGGTGCCGGACAGGCCGCACCACAGCGACGCGGCGGTGAAGACGGCCAGCCCGACCAGGTAGAGGTTCTTCGGGCCGAACCGGTCGCCGAGCCGGCCGGCGACCAGCAGCGGAACCGCGTAGGCGAGCAGGTAGGCGCTGGTCACCCAGATCACGGTGTCGTAGCCGGTGCCGAGCTTGACCATGATGCTGGGATTGGCGACGGCGACGATCGTCGAGTCGAGCAAAATCATGAAGAAGCCGACCATCGTCGCCCACAGCGCGTTCCAGGGGTTTCCATTGTCAGCGCGCCTTGCCGCCGCGCCCGCTCGGGCGGCCGCCACCGGGTCGCCCGCGAGCAGTCGCCGTAGTCATATCCCTACCTCGTCCCGGCTCCGCGCCGTGTTGCCGGACACCGTCAGCCGCCGCTGCAGACCGCCGGATCGCAACGAGCCGGCAAAGCTTCGCAACCAGGACAGCTCGGCCTGCATCGTCGCCAGCAAGTACTCCAATGCCACCAGATATCCGGCGGTGTGACGCTGGCATCACGAAGCGCCATGATCTCGGCGGCCCGGGCCTCCAGCGCCCCGATGCGGTCGTCGACTGCGTCCGCCGCGGCGTCTGTCCCCAGGGTATCGATCTCGGCAAGTGCGACGGCGAACTGCGGAAACTCATGCGACCGGCGTGGCGATCAGTTGGCCCACCCGCTCGGCAAGCGCCTCAGCGCCGGCGTCGGTGATCTCGTAGATGGCCCGCTCGGGCCGCTTACCATCCCGAGCCGTCGCCGCCCGGCGGATCAGTTTCTCCTCGGTCAGCCGGTCGACGACGTGATACAGCGACCCCGGCCGCACCTTCACGATGCGGTCCGCGTGACGTTGGACGAGGGTCTGAAACATCTCGTAGCCATGCATCGGGCGCCCCCGTAGCAGCGCCAACACCGAGATACCCAGCGACGTGAGTTGGTAAGCCATCGACTATCCGTCAGCTTGGCGGGTCTGCCCCGGCGCTCCGTTGGGCCGGGCGTGACCCCGCATCGTCATCGCACGTGTCCGTGCACGGATTATTCCTAACGGACTATTCCCGCGACGCCTGCCCCCACCTTTGCCGGCACCGGCGCTAGCCTGAAGGCACGTCACTGCCCGCACAGAGCCGGGCAACAAGAGCCGGAGGCATCTCATGAGCGCCCGACGGACCCGGTCATCGGCCGACTCGCTACCCGCCGCCCCCGAGGGCAAGCCCAAGAGGTCGGCACGTGCATTAGCGCACATCATCGAGCGCAGTTCCCGGATCCAGGGACCCGCTGGCGCGGCATATGTGGAAGGCTGCGCCGCGCGGATCCTGACGCCGGCCCCTGCCACGATCTCTCGCAAGCTGGAGAAGCGATATCGTGGCCGCCGTCACGGCCAGCGGCGCAGCGGTGGGTTCGACCGCGGTACTACCAGGGCTGGGCACACTGGCCGCACTGTCTGCAGCCGCCGGTGAGACGGCGGTGTTCCTGGAGGCCACCGCGTTCTTCGCGCTGGCGGTCGCGGGCGTGTACGGCGTTTCGACCGAAGACCGGGAACGGCGGCGCGCCCTGGTGCTGGCGGTGTTGGTCGGCGACGACAGCAAGCACGCGATGCCGAATTGATCGGTCGGGGCCGCACCAGCGGGGCATGGCTGTCGGAGGGCGTGGCATCGCTGCCGATGCCGGCGCTGGCACAGTTGAATTCGCGGTTGCTCAAGCGGGCTGTCAGGCGGTACACGCTGCGGCGTAGCGCGCTGCTGTTCGGCAAGGTCCTGCCGGTCGGTATCGGCGCCATCATCGGCGCCGTCGGCAACCGCCTGGCGGGCAAGAAGATCGTGCGTAACGCCCGCAACGCGTTCGGTACGCCCCCGGCGCGGTGGCCGGTCACCCTGCACCTGCTGCCGACGGTTTCACGACGCGGGCTGCAGCGCGCGAAGCCCGGTCGTCTCAAGACACGTGGCGGATCGTGGCGAAGGGTTAGCCTTTATGGGGCGGAAACTGTCGGAGCCGCCGCAGGTGAGATGCGCCGACACCTGTGCAGGTAGTGGTTAGCGCAGCATAGCGCTTCCGGACAGAGGAATCGAGGCGAGCAGCTGCTGTGAGCAGTACGAGTTCACCATTCGGACAGAACGAATGGCTGGTCGAGGAGATGTACCGCAAGTTCCGCGAAGACCCCTCCTCGGTCGATGCGAGCTGGCATGAGTTTTTGGTCGACTACAACCCCGAGCCGCCGGGCGACGCTCCGGCCACTGTGAAGCCGCCGACACCCGCGGCTCCGGCCCCGCGGCGGCTCCCGCGCCCGCTCCACCAGCGCCGCCGCCTCCGCCGTCCCCACCGTCCGCCGTCCGGCAACGGTGCGACCAACCGCCCCGGTGCGCCGGCGCCTGCAAGCCCTGTCCGGCCCGCCACCGGGCGAAGGAGACGAAGTCCAGGTGCTGCGGGGTGCGGCCGCCGCCGTCGTGAAGAACATGTCGAGTCGCTGGATCTTCCGACGGCCACCAGTGTGCGGGCCATCCCGGCCAAGCTGATGATCGACAACCGCATCGTCATCAACAACCAGCTCAAGCGCACCCGCGGCGGCAAGATCTCGTTCACCCATCTGCTTGGGCTTCGCGCTGGTGCAGGCGCTCAAGGCTTTCCCGAACATGAACCGGCACTACGCCGAGGTCGACGGCAAGCCCACCTCGGTCACGCCGGCTCACATCAACCTCGGCTTGCCGATCGACTTGCAGGGCAAGGACGGCAAGCGCACCTTGGTGGTCGCCGCCATCAAGCGTTGCGAGACCATGAGTTTCGCACACTTCGTCACCGCCTACGAGGACATCGTCCGGCGGGCCCGCGACGGCAAGCTCGACCGCCGAAGACTTTGCCGGCGTGACGATTTCGCTGACCAACCCCGGCACCATCGGCACCGTGCACTCGGTGCCGCGGCTGATGGCGGGCCAAGGCGCCATCGTCGGCGTCGGCGCGATGGAATACCCGGCCGAATTCCAGGGCGCCAGCGCCGAACGCATCGCCGAACTGGGTATCGGCAAGCTGATCACCCTGACCTCGACGTACGACCACCGCATCATCCAGGGCGCGGAATCGGGCGACTTCCTGCGCACCATTCACGAAATGATGCTGGCCGACGACTTCTGGGACGAGATCTTCCGGGAAATGGGCGTCCCGTACTTGCCGATTCGGTGGAGCACCGACAACCCCGACTCGATCGTCGACAAGAACGCCCGCGTGATGGAGTTGATCGCGGCGTACCGCAACCGCGGCCATCTGATGGCCGACATCGACCCACTGCGCTTGGACAACACCAGGTTCCGCAGCCACCCCGACCTCGAAGTGCTCACCCACGGACTGACACTGTGGGACCTCGACCGGGTGTTCAAAGTCAACGGCTTCGCCGGTTCCGAGTACAAGAAGCTGCGCGACATCCTGGGTCTGTTGCGCGACGCCTACTGCCGCCACATCGGCGTCGAGTACACCCACATCCTCGACCCCGAACAGCAGGAATGGCTGGAAGAGCGCGTCGAGACCAAGCACGTCAAACCGACTGTGGCCCAACAGAAGTACATCCTGAGCAAGCTCAACGCAGCGGAGGCGTTCGAGACGTTCTTGCAGACGAAGTACGTTGGGCAGAAGCGGTTCTCGCTGGAGGGCGCCGAAAGCACCATCCCGCTGATGGACGCGGCGATCGACCAGTGCGCCGAGCACGGGCTCGACGAAGTGGTCATCGCCATGCCGCACCGCGGCCGGCTCAATGTGCTGGCCAACATCGTCGGCAAGCCGTATTCGCAGATCTTTTCAGCGAGTTCGAAGGCAATCTCAACCCCGCCCAGGCGCACGGCTCCGGTGACGTGAAATACCACCTCGGCGCCACCGGCGTGTACCTGCAGATGTTCGGCGACAACGACATTCAGGTGTCGCTGACCGCGAACCCGTCGCACCTGGAGGCCGTCGACCCGGTGCTGGAGGGCCTGGTCCGGGCCAAGCAGGACCTGCTCGACAAGGGCGAGGGCGAACGACGGTACTCGGTGGTGCCGATGATGCTGCACGGCGACGCCGCCTTCGCCGGCCAGGGCGTGGTCGCCGAGACGCTGAACCTGGCCAAGCTGCCCGGCTACCGCGTCGGCGGGACGATCCACATCATCGTCAACAACCAGATCGGCTTCACCACCGCGCCCGAGTATTCGCGATCCAGCGAGTACTGCACCGACGTCGCGAAAATGATTGGCGCGCCGATCTTCCACGTCAACGGCGACGACCCGGAAGCGTGTGTGTGGGTGGCCAAGCTGGCCGTCGACTTCCGGCAGAAATTCAAGAAAGACGTCATCATCGACATGTTGTGCTACCGCCGCCGCGGGCACAACGAGGGCGACGACCCGTCGATGACGAACCCGTATATGTACGACGTGGTCGACGTCAAGCGGGGCGTCCGCAA
Source organism: uncultured Actinomycetota bacterium (assembly GCA_963815995.1). Lineage (GTDB taxonomy): Bacteria > Actinomycetota > Actinomycetes > Mycobacteriales > Mycobacteriaceae > Mycobacterium. The sequence continues at coordinate 430,737 of CAWFIR010000010.1, read as the reverse complement.
GACCTACACCGAAGCGCTGATCGGCCGTGGCGACATCTCGATGAAAGAGGCCGAGGACGCGTTGCGCGACTACCAGGGTCAACTGGAGCGGGTCTTCAACGACGTCCGCGAACTGGAGAAGCACGGCGTGCAGGCGAGCATGTCGGTGGAGTCCAACCAGATGCTCGCCGCCGGTCTGGACACCGCGGTGGACAAGGCATTGCTGGCCCGCATCGGTGACGCATTCCTCGCTCTGCCAGAGGGATTCGCCGCCCACCCGCGGGTTACTCCGGTGCTGGAGAAGCGCCGGGAGATGGCCTACGAAGGCAAGATCGACTGGGCCTTCGGCGAGCTGCTGGCATTGGGTTCGCTTGTGGCCGAAGGCAAACTGATCCGGCTGTCCGGGCAGGACACCCGGCGTGGCACCTTCTCGCAACGGCATTCGGTGATCATCGATCGCCAAACCGGCGAAGAATTCACCCCGTTGCAGCTGCTGACGGTCGATAAAGACGGCAACCCGACCGGTGGCAAGTTCATGGTGTACGACTCACCGCTGTCGGAGTACGCCGCCGTCGGCTTCGAATACGGCTACACCGTCGGTAACCCGGACGCATTGGTGTTGTGGGAGGGGCAGTTCGGCGACTTCGTCAACGGAGCGCAGTCGATCATCGACGAGTTCATCAGCTCCGGCGAGGCGAAGTGGGGCCAGCTGTCCAGCGTGGTGCTGCTGCTGCCGCATGGGCATGAAGGGCAGGGCCCCGACCACACGTCCGGCCGTATCGAGCGATTCCTGCAGTTGTGGGCCGAAGGTTCGATGACGATCGCGGTGCCGTCGACCCCGGCCAACTACTTCCACCTGCTGCGCCGGCACGCCCTCGACGGGGTTCAGCGCCCGTTGATCGTGTTCACGCCAAAGTCGATGCTGCGCAACAAGGCTGCGGTCAGCGACATCAAGGAATTCACCGAGACGAGATTCCACTCGGTGCTCGAGGAGCCCACCTACGAAGAGGGCATCGGTGACCGCAGCAAGGCGACTCGAATGCTGTTGACCAGCGGCAAGATCTATTACGAGTTGGCCGCCCGGAAGGCAAAGGACAACCGGGACGACGTTGCGATCGTGCGCATCGAGCAGCTTGCGCCGCTGCCGTGGCACCGGCTCAGCGACACGCTGAACCAATACCCGAATGTCAACCAGTACTTCTGGGTGCAAGAGGAGCCGGCCAACCAGGGCGCATGGCCCCGATTCGGCTTGGAGCTGCCCGAGCTGTTCGGTGACAAACTGACTGGCATCAAACGGATTTCCCGTCGCGCCATGTCGGCGCCGTCGTCGGGATCGTCGAAGGTTCACGCCGTCGAGCAGCAGGAAATTCTCGACGAGGCCTTCCGCTGATCGGTTGAGCGCGAAAAGCTTTGGGCAGAACTAACGGCGGGACATTCCGTACGCCGTACCGTTGCCGACTGTCGCCAACGGAGCGGTGACATCGGTTTCCGCCGGCTGCTCGCGCGCAGCCTCTACCGTCGCGGTCTGCCGCCTGATCCGCGGCTGGACGCGATGGAACGTTCATCGGCCACCAGAACCAGCGGCCCAGCAGCGCCGCGATGGACGGCATCAGGAACGACCGCACCACCAGGGTGTCGAACAGCAGGCCCAGACCAATGGTGGTGCCCACCTGACCGACAGCCCGGTTGTCGCTGACCATCATCGAGGCCATGGTGAAGGCGAACACCAGGCCCGCGGCCGTCACGACCCGGCCGGTGCCACCCATCGCGCGGATGATGCCCGTCTTGATCCCGGCGCCGATCTCCTCCTTGAACCGCGCGACCAGCAATAGGTTGTAGTCGGAGCCCACCGCCAACAGGATGATGACCGACATCACCATCACGAGCCAGTGCAACTTGACTCCGATCAGGTATTGCCAGAGCAGCACGGACATCCCGAATGATGCGCCCAAGGACAACGCGACCGTGCCCACGATCACCAACGCGGCCACCAGGCTTCGCGTGATGAGCAGCATGATGATGAAGATCATGCACAGCGACGAGATCCCGGCGATCATGAAGTCGTAGTTCGACGCTTCCCGCAAATCCTTGAATGTCGCTGCGGTGCCGGAGATGTAGACCTTGGCATCCTCCAGCGCGGTTCCCTTGAGCGACTCGTAGGCCGCCGTCTTGATAACGTCGATGCGCGACATGCCTTCGCCGGTCGCCGGGTCACCCTTGTGCGAGATGATGAAGCGAGCTGCCTTGCCGTCCGGTGACAGGAACAGCTTCTCGACCCGCTGGAAGTCCGGGTTGGAGAAGACCTCGCGCGGCAGGTAGAAGGAGTCGTCGGTCTTCGCGGCGTCGAAGTCCTTGCCCATGTTCGTCGCGTCTTGGCTGAGTTCGTCGGCCTGGTCGAACATTCCCGACATCGTGCTGTGCATGGTCAGCACCATGGTCCGCAGGCTCCGCATGGTCTCGATCTGCGGCGGTAGCAGCGCGACGAGTTGCGGCACCACGGCGTCGACGCTGTCCACGTCTTTACTGAGCTCCCCCAGCTTTTCGCTGAGCTTGTCCACACCGTCGGTGGCGTTGTATGCGGACCGGATTCCCCAGCAGATGGGGATGTTGTAGCAATGCGGATCCGCGTAGAAGTAGCTCCGCAGTGGCCGGAACGTGTCGTCGAAGTTGGCGATGTCGTCGCGCACCTCGTTGGTGATCGCCACCGTGTCTTTGGTGACGCCGGCTACGTGATGAGTCGTACCGACCAGCTGGTTCATCAGAACGTTCACGCGCTCAAGCGATTTGATGGTTCCGCCGAGCTGGTCGGCCAGCTTGGACATGTCATCCAGCCGGCCCTTGGCGACCTGCAGGTTCTGCAGCTGCCCGGCATTCTGCATGCTGAGCAGGAACGGAATTGACGTGTGCTCGAGCGGAGTGCCCTGCGGACGCGTAATGCTTTGTACCCGAGCGATTCCCTCGACGCGGAAGATGCTCTTGGCCAGCTTGTCCAAGACCAGGAAGTCCGCCGAATTGCGCATGTCGTGATCGGACTCGATCATCAACACTTCGGGCATCATGCGCGCCTGCGAGAAATGCCGCTCAGCGGCGGCCATTCCGACGTTTCCTGGGGTGTCCTTCGGTATGTAGTCGCGGTCGACGTAGCTCACTTTGTAATTCGGCAGCGCGAGCAGGCCGACCATGGTGACCGCACACGTCGCGGCGAAAATCGGTGCCGGCCACCGCACGACGGCGGTGCCCACTCGCCGCCAGCCGCGGACGCTGTGCAGCCGCTTGGGCTCCAGCAGACCGAATCGGCTGCCGACCGCAATGACCGCCGGGATCAGGGTCAACGCGACCGCCACCGCGACCAGCATGCCCAACGCGCAGGGCGCACCCAGGGTCTGGAAGACCGGCAGTCGGGCAAAACTGAGGCAGTACGTCGCGCCCGCGATCGTCAGGCCGGACGCCAAAACCACATGGGCGACACCGCGATAAGCGGTGAAGTACGCGGTCTTGCGGTCCTCGCCGTTGTGGCGTGCCTCGTGATAGCGCCCGATGAAGAAGATGCCGTAGTCGGTGCCCGCCGCGATCGCGAGCGACACCAGCATATTGGTGGCAAAGGTGGAAAGTTTGATGACGTCGTGCAAAGCAAGGAAGGCGACAATGCCCCGGGCGGCGGCTAATTCGATGCCTACCATGGCCAGCAGCAGCGCCACCGTGACCAACGATCGATAGACGAACAGCAACATCACGAAGATCACCACGACCGTGGTCACCAAGATCTTCACGACTGTCTTGTCGCCGCTGGTATTACCGTCGGCCGCAATCGCGGCAGGACCGGTGACGTAGGCCTTCACACCCTTCGGCGCGGGCGTGCCGTCCACCAGCTTCCGGACTGCGGCGACCGAGTTGTTGGACCGCGTCTCGCCTTGATTGCCAACAAGATTCAGCTGAACATAAGCGGCCTTGCCGTCGGTGCTCTGCGCACCCGCCGCGGTCAGCGAGTCCCCCCAGAAGTCCTGTATGTGCTGCACATGCTGCCGGTCGGCCTTCAGCCGGCCGATGAGCGCCTCGTAATATCGATGAGCATCTGCACCAAGAGGTTGGTCACTCTCGAGGACGATCATCGCCATGGCGTCGGAGTCCGACTCCTTGAACACCTTTCCGATGCGCGCCATCGCTCGGACCGACGGCGCGTCTTTGGTGCCCAGCGACACGGCGTGGTCTCGGGCGACCTGCTCGAGCGAAGGGACCGCGAGATTCACCAGCACCGTGATCGCCAACCACCCGAGAATGATGGGTACCGACAGCCGGCGGACGGTTCGCGCTACGAAGGTCCCGGGGACGTGCTCCTCACGAGCATGGTGGTTGCTCATGCGCCCTTCACCGTGCAGTGCGTGTAGGCATTCACGTCGTTCGAGATCCTCTCGGCTTCGACCTGACCGTTCACCACCATCCGGCAGCCAACGCTGTCGTTGTCGCTGTGTGCAATAACGTTACCCATGGCGGCCGAAACATTCGCCGCGATCTGCACAGACCAGCGTAGTCGTGCCCGATCGGCCCGGTGCGGGTCGGAGGTCGCATCAAAATGGCCGATGTCTGCCACCGTCCCTCCAGCGAACGTCATGTGCTCGTGCCGTCCCGAACACCTGTGATTCTCGGTGCGAGAGCGACCGGTGGGACGAGTAAACCACGCAGTCGCGAGAAGGCATCAGGGGGATTTTCCATGCATTACCTAAGAATTCGACTTAGCGGCTACAGAGTCTTCACCTGCAGTTATGCCGTGAACTTCGGCCACTTTTCTGGCAGCTGTTTTTCTCCTGCAATCGCGCATCGCACGCTCGGCGTCCGAGAGTCATGAACAAAGGCGACGCGAATTGATCCTTCTTTCTGACGACTCCCGCAACGGCAATGGCAAACACAATGCCGATATGCCTGAGCCGGCGGAACCATTGAATCGTCACGACGCGATCAGTGCCGACATCTTGTTTGCGGCCCTTTCGGGCTCGGCCGGCAACGCTGCCGGACGCGGTCGGCTCGAAACCACTGGCGCTTGCTTACCTGCGGTTTCCGCGAGCGGCGCTGGTCGCCGATGCCAGCCGCGTTGCATCGCGCGCTCGCGCACATGTCATACTTCCGCGATGGCCACCGCGAACCGCCTGACCCGCAGCCCGCTAGTTCATCGACTAGTGATAAACCCCTTCGTCTTTCGGTTGATATTCACCTCATTCGCCACCACACGGTTCGCCTCTCAAACCCGACTGCTCGGCGGCGACGACTGGTTGTTCTTCAACTACGGATACGAAGAAGACCCACCGATGGGTATTCCGCTCGACGCGGACGACGAACCGCACCGGTACTTCATCCAGCTCTATCACCGCACGGCGACCCAGGTGGACTTGAGCGGAAAGCGCGTACTGGAGTGCAGCTGCGGCCACGGCGGCGGAGCCTCATATCTGGTGCGTACTCAGCACCCGGCCTCCTACACCGGGCTGGACTTGAACCCCGCGGGCATCGAGTTCGCCAAAAACCGGCACCACCTGCCCAACCTGGATTTCGTGGAGGGCAACGCGCAGGCCCTGCCCTTCGCCGACGAATCCTTCGATGCGCTGGTCAACGTCGAGGCCTCGCACCTCTACCCCGACTTCTCGAAGTTTCTGTCTGAAGTGGTACGGGTGCTGCGCCCGGGTGGACATTTCCTCTACACCGACTTCCGTCCGCGCCAAGAGGTCGCCGAGTGGGAAGCGGCGTTGGCAAACTCTTCATTGCGACAACTCTCCAAGGCGATCATCGATCAGAACGTGCTGCGCGGAAACGAGAAGAATGCGCCACGCAAACACGAGCGCATCAGCCAGCATGGGGCGGCAATCTCGCGCACATTCGCCCGCTACGCCAGCGACATGACCGACTGGGCATTCAACGGCGCACTGCGCGGCGGCGAGTATACCTACCGCGTGTACTCCTTCACTAAGGATTAATGCGCCCCGGTACGCTGAAAACTGCTGGTAGAGAACGAGAAAGGGGGCGACATGGCAACGGCGACGACCGACCCGGTACGGCTGCCGCCCGCACTGCCGTTGCCCAAGCTCGTCCAAAGCGTGCTGTTCCTGACGTCGCTGCAGTATTCGGTCGCACCCCGCCTGAGCCGTCATTACGGCGGTCCTTTCACCATCAACCTGCCGGTTTTCGGGAAGATGGTGGTCATTCACGACCGCGACATCGTCAAGGACGTGTACAGCACCAGCTTCGATTTGATCGAACGTCCGACCAAGGTGCTCGGCCAGGCATTCGGGCCCGGGTCGACCTTCAGCCTGCTCGGCAAGGAGCACTCAGAGCGGCGAAAGCTGGTGCTACCCAACTTCTCTGGTAAGCGGGTGCAGAACTACGAGCAGATCGTCGAAGACGAGGTGCTCCGCGAAACCGCGAACTGGCCGGAGGGCCAGGAGTTCGAAACGCTCGAGACCATGACCCGACTGACGCTCAACGCGATCATGCGGGCCACCTTCGGCGAGCGTGCCGACGCCCTGGACGAGCTGCGCATCGTGATACCGCCGTTGATCACGCTGGGCTCCCTGATGCAGCGGATGCCGCCGTTCGTGCGGCGCGAGTACGGTCGCTGGAGCCCGGGCAGCAAGCTGGCCGGCTATCGGCGACGTTTCGACACGGTCATCGACGAACTCATCGCCGAGGCCCGCGCCGAATCGTCGCTGGACGGTCGCACCGACATGCTCGCGCTGCTGCTACAGGCCCGCTACGAAGACGGCCAGCCGATCTCCGATCGCCATATCGCCGACGAGCTACTGACATTGGTGGCCGCCGGCCATGAGACCACCGCCTCGCAATTGGCGTGGGCCGTCGAGCGGTTGCGCCGCAACCCGGACGTGATGAGGCGACTCACCGAAGAAGTCGACGCGGGCGGATCGGACCTGCGGCAGGCCACGATTTACGAAATTCAGCGCGTCCGGCCAACGATCGCGGCGTCACTGCGCAGCACTAAGACCAGAGTCCGCTTGGGCGAGTGGGTGCTTCCCCCGGACACCGCGATCATGGTCGACTTCCAGCTCGCTCACGAGTCGGACGTCAACTACACCGATCCCGAGGCGTTCAACCCGGACCGGTTTATCGGCAACCCGCCGCCGTCGTTCCGCTGGGTGCCGTTCGGTGGCGGCATAAACCGTTGTGTGGGGGCATCTTTCGCTCATATGGAGATGGACATCACGCTGCGGACGCTGTTTCGTGAATTCCGCTTCACCCCGACTGATGCACCCGACGAGAGCCGCAACTTCCGCGGCGTTGCGATCGCGCCGGGCAAGGGCGCACGCGCGGTGGTCTACCGGCGCACCGACACAGCGCCGAGTGATCGCGACTCGGTCTCCGTCGCCGACCACAGCAGCTGACGCGAACCCTCGCCTGGCATACTTCCGGGCATGCCCACGACTACGGAACGCGTCAACGACATCGGCTACCGGGCCTACAAAGCGTTCATCAACAAGATCTGGTACCCGTTCCTGACCCGTCGGCTCAACACGCAGGACGTCACGTTCCTCAACTACGGCTACGAGGACGAACCGCCGCTGAACCTCCCGTTGGACGAGAACGACGCGCCCAACCGGTACTCGATCAACCTCTATCACCAGGTGGCCAACCAGGTCGACCTCACCGGCAAGAAGGTGCTGGAGGCCAGCTGCGGCCATGGCGGCGGCGCGTCGTACATCAAGCGCACCCTGAACCCCGCCGAGTACACCGGACTGGACTACAACCCGGACGGCGTCGCCTACTGCAATGAGCACCACAACCTGCCCGGGCTGAATTTCGTGCATGGCAACGCCGAAGACCTGCCGTTCCCGGACAATTCATTCGACGCGGTCGTCAATGTCGAAGCATCACATGCCTATCCGACGCTCTCGAGGTTTCTGTCCGAGGTGGCCCGCGTCCTCAAGCCGGGCGGCGATTTCCTTTACGCCGACTTCCGCGGCCGCCCCGAATTCCCGGCCTGGGAGGGCGCTCTCGACGAGATGCCGTTGCGTCAGGTGTCCAAGCGCGTCATCAACGACAGCGTGGTGCGCTCGCTGGACGCCAGCGCACAGGACAAGTTGGACTTGATCAGCCATCGGCTGCCGAAATTGTTGCGGCCGTTCAGCCGCCACTTCGCCGGCGTGCCAGGTACCGGGATTTACAACGTGATTCAGAGCGGTGACGCCGAATACCGGATCTACCGCTTCACCAAGGACTGAGCAGCGTCAGGCTATCGCATTGTTCCGCAACCGGAATCGGTCTCGATCTGCGACTGCAACATATCGCACAAAGCCGGTGAGGGAATTCAAGTGCCATAAATGAAGCCGACCAAGGAACGCAGACCAAACCGGGACGTATCCGTCACCGATGTCACTGAGTTGCCGACCCTTCCAAGCGGTGATCGCTGACCCTGGCTGAGGTCAGGCGAAGGCCAATACGGCTCGATGTTCTGACAAGCCACACACCGTCGGGGCTGGGCAGCAGCGCCCGCTGGTCCCGGCTCGGGCCAAACAGGTCCGCCCGCAGGCGGGTATTTCGCGCAAACATCTCCCAGGTCGCGGTGACCTCGGATAGCTTGGGCGGGCCGCGAGAAGCGTTCGAGATACGGCCTAGGGGAAACAAGATGGCAGTGGCGACAACGGAGCCGGTACGGCTACCGCCGAGGCTCCGCCTACCGAAGCTCATCCAGGGCATCGGGTTCGGGCCCGCAAAGCACCAAATGTTTGGCGCTCTGTACCGACGGTGGGGCACCCCGTTCACCGTCAATCTGCCCCTCTTGGGCCAGACGGTCGTGGTGAGCGACCCAGACTTGCTTAAAGATCTCTTCACTACAAGCTTCGATCTGATCGAACGCCCGGTCGACATTCTTAGTCTCGGCGAGATCTTCGGCCCCGGCTCGACATTTAGCCTTACCGGCGACGAACACTTAGCCCGACGCAAGCTGCTGGCTCCACCGTTTCACGGGAAGCAGCTGAAAAGCTACGAGCACATCGTCGAAGAAGAGGTGCTCCGCGAAACCGCCAACTGGCCGGAGGGCCGCGAGTTCGAAACGGCCGAGCCGATGCTGCGCGTGACCCTCGGTTCGATCCTGCGTGCCGTCTTCGGCGCCGACGGAGCCGCACTGGACGAGCTTCGCGTCCTTATGCCGGCTATGGTGACGCTTGGATCACACCTCGTCATGATGCCACCAGTCGTGCGGCGTGACTACGGTCGGTGGAGCCCCGGAGGACGCTTCGCGCGGTACCGGCGCCGGTTCGACGCAATCATCAACTCGCTGATCGCCGATGCGCGAAGCGACCCTGACTTCGAAGAGCGCGGCGATGTACTCGCGGTGCTGATGCGGGCCCGCTATAACAACGGTGAGCCGGTCCCGGATTCGCATATCGCCGACGAGCTACTGTGCTTCCTTGGCGCCGGCCATGAGACATCCGCCTCACAATTGACTTGGACGCTGGAACGGCTGCGCCGACACCCACAACTCCTGTCACGCCTGGCTGACGAAGTCGACGCCGGCGGATCTGAATTGCGACACGCAACGATCTGGGAAGCGCAGCGCACCCGGCCGTGTGTCGACGGTACGGTGCGACGCACGAAGAAACGAATCCGGTTGGGCGAGTGGGTCCTTCCGGAACGCACCGCACTGATCGTCTATAACGAACTGGCGCATAACTCAGAAGACAATTTTCCCGACGCGATGTCATTTGATCCGGACCGTTTCATCGGCTCCAGCCCGCCTCCGTTCAGGTGGGTCCCGTTCGGCGGAGGCGTACACCGCTGCCCCGGCGCGTCGTTCGCGAACATGGAGATGGACGTCGCCCTTCGCACACTGCTACGGGAATTCCGTTTCGTGCCAACCGATGCGCGGGATGAATGGCGCATCAACCGCGGTGTGGCGTGGATGCCGTCTCGGGGCGGACGCGCGGTCGTTTGCCGGCGGGCGAACTCCGCGTCGGGTGATGCCGGACCCGTCTCGGTAGCCAACCAACGCGGTTGACGTCTGAGGAGCCTTAAGACCGCACCTGACCACTACAGCGCGGCTAGCCCCCGAATGTATACACCAGCAACGTGCTGGCGCAACGAGATTGGCGAAGACCCGCGCGATGATCTGCTGCCTGGCATACTTCCCGGGTATGGCCGCCGCCCACAATCGCGTCAAGCCCATTGGCATGACCCAGTTGTCCAAAAAGCTGATCAGCAGGTATTGGTACCCCCTCCTTAGCCGCCGATTCGGTGAGGACGACGTCGTCTTTCTCAACTACGGCTACGAGACAGACCCACCGATGGGTCTGCCTCTCGACGAATCCGACGAGCGAAACCGGTACGGCATCCAGCTCTACCACCAGACCGCGACGCAGGTTGACCTCAGCGGCCTGACGGTGCTGGAGGTCAGTTGTGGGCATGGCGGCGGAGCCTCATACCTGATGCGAACATTACGTCCCGCTGCCTACACGGGGCTGGACTTCAACGCTGACGGCATCGCCTTCTGTGAGAAAAGACACCAGCTCCCAGGCCTTCATTTCGTTCACGGCGACGCCGAAAACCTGCCCTTCCCCGATGAATCCTTCGACGCGGTGCTCAATGTCGAAGCCTCGCACGCCTATCCTCGGTTTCCCCGTTTCCTAGCCGAGGTGGCGCGCGTACTGCGCCCGGGAGGACATTTCCTTTACGTTGATTTCCGCGGCCACCAAGAAATTTCAGACTGGGAGGGCGCGCTGGCCGACGCCCCATTGCGGCAGCTTTCGGAACGCATCATCAATCCGGAGGTTCTGCGCGGCATGGAGAAGAATTCGACGCGGTATCTGGAATTGATCGAGCGTCTGCCCGCGTTGCTGCGCTCTTTCGGCCGGTTGTTCGCGGGTGTTCCAGGCACGTTGATATACCGCGAACTCGAACGGGGGCGGAACTCGTACCGGATGTATAACTTCATTAAGGATTGATGCGACGGCCATCGCGACGCTAGAAGGCGGCGCGAGTTGTGCACTCCAAGCACTGGCCTGCAAACCCAAAACCGGTTTCAGGCTATCGCGTAGTCCGACATCGGGAATCGGTCCTGCTCCTTCACGGCGCTGCGCACCGATGTCGGGCGGAACAGCGGCGCTTCACCCTTGCCGGTGTGGTTCCTGAACCAGTAGGACCGCGATGTCACGCAGTTGCCGAGCTCGAACGCGGAGTCTTTCATCAGCGTCGTCATCCGTTCGAGGAAGCGGGCGTTGGCCTCTTCGGTGACCTCGAAGGTACGAGCGCCGCGCTGCTGAATTTCACCGAACAGCCGTTCCATGTGCCGCATCTGGTATTCCACGGTGTTGAACCACGACAGACCCACCCACGCGTACGGGCTGGCCATCGACAGGAAGTTCGGGAAGCCGGGCATCGAAATGCCTTCGTAGGCCTGGAATTGGGTTTCCCGCCACCACTTTCCGAGATTCTTGCCATCCCGTCCGATCACCTCGATCGCAGGCAGGTTAGCCTCCCAGACGTCGAATCCGGTTGCCAGAACCAGGGTGTCGATCATGCGCTTGGTGCCGTCGTTGGCAACGATCCCGTCGGGCTCGATCCGGTCGATCCCGTTGGTCTCCAGGTGCACATGAGATTTGGTGAACGCCCGGTAGAAGTCGTTGGAGATGGTGGGCCGCTTGCACCCGAAGTCGAAGTCGGGATCCAGTTTTCGTGACAGCTCCCGGTTGCGCACGAGCAGCAGCCGGTACAGCCTCGAGAACTGCGAGATGCCTTTGTTGAAGATCTTGAAGTACCGGTATTTCCACATCGTGATGACCATGGAGAATTCCAGAATGGCGTCGGTGTAGGAGCGCAGGAGGCGCTGGGTTGCCGGGAATCGAGCGAAAAGTCGTTGCACCGCAGGCAAGAACTTGACGTCGAACTTCGGCAGCACCCAGATCGGGGTGCGTTGATACACCGTCAGCTCGGCGACTTCCTTCGCCAACTCGGGAACGACTTGCACACCGGTAGAGCCGGTTCCGATCACCGCGGCACGGCGGCCGGTGAGCGAGATGTCGTCATCCCAGGCGGCGGTGTGGATGATGCGCCCGCCGAACGTCTCGATACCGGCGATGTCCGGCATCTTCGGCTGGCACAGGAAGCCGGTCGCAGCGATCAGGAACTGCGTGCTCAGCGTCTCGCCGCCGGCCAGCGCCACCCGCCACACCCGGGCGTCCTCGTCCCAGCGGGCACCCTCGACGGTGGTGTTGAACCGCATGAAACGGCGCACGTTGTATTTCTCGGCCACGTGCACGGCGTAGTCCTTGAGTTCAGAGCCCGGGGCATACAGCCGGGACCAGTACGGATTCGGCTCGAACCGGTAGGAGAACGTGGGTGACGGCTGATCGACCGACAGACCGGGGTAGTGGTTGACGTGCCACGTTCCACCCAGATCGTCCTCACGGTCGAGAATCACGATGTTCTCGTAACCCAGGCTGCTCAGCTGGATCGCGGCGCCGATTCCGCCGAAACCCGCCCCCACGATGATCACATCGAATTGCTGCTCGCCCATAAGAACTAAACGGTACCTTCTGCCGCACCAACGGTGAAACGACGCCGACAGTGATTCAGGCGGCGCACGCTGGCCTTCGGGCGCAGGACGACGGCCAATTGAATCAATGTCCAACAGTGTTGGGATGTTTCGAGTACGGTCCCGAAATCAGCTCGGACATCTTGAAGGACTCACATGCCTTGCCCCCGCGGTCGTTGCCACGTCAGCGTCGTGTGCGCGATCGCAGCGGCAGGTCTCTTCGCGGCTCCTACGGAGACCTCACCGGCGGCCCTGATCCAAACCCGTGACGTACGGCTCGTCGACTCGGCGGATTCGCTGCTCGGCGGCGGGACGGCGCTGGTCATCGGCGGTAGCGGCATCCCGCTGCCGCCGATGAGATACGTGGACGCCGCTGACACCTTGTACCTGGCGCCGCGCGGCTTCACCGGTGCGCCGCAGGCCCTCGACACGCCGGAAGGCTTCTACCCCACCACCGGCGTCAACAGCCTGACCGCCGACGCCTCCGAAGCCCAGGGATCGAAGATCCTGGACGCGGCGATTCTGGGTCAGATCGCCACCGGAAAGATCGATGCCGAAAATCCCGTCGTGGTGTTCGGCTACTCGCAGAGCTCCGCGTTTGCGTCGATGACGATGCAGCAGCTGCAGAGCCAAGGCATCCCCAGCGATGACGTGCACTTCCTCTTGGTCGGCGATACCGCCGCTCCGGACGGCGGCCTGCTGGAGCGCTTCGCCCTTCCCGGCGGCGACCTTTCAGTACCGAGCTTCGGGATCACCTTCGGCGACCCCACTCCGCCCGATCTGTACCCGACCGACATTTACACGCTCGAATACGACGGCTTCGCCGATTTTCCGCAGTACCCGATCAATCCGATCGCCGACCTCAACGCATTTGCGGGGATGATCTACGAGCACCTCACCTACCTGGGTCTGGATGCCGATCAGATCAAGAATGCGGTGCCCCTGGACACGCTGGGCAACACCCTCACCAACTACTACATGATTCCCGTCGCCGACCTTCCGCTGCTGGATCCGCTACGGCTGATTCCAATCGTGGGAAACCCGCTGGCAGATCTGCTGCAACCCGATATGAAGGTGCTGGTCGATCTGGGGTACGGCAGCATCACCGACGGTTGGAGCCAGGGCCCGGCGAACGTGCCCACCCCGTTCGAGCTGTTCCCGACGGACATCAACTGGAACGACGTTGCCACCGCGCTGGTCAACGGCGTACCGCAGGGCATCCAGGCAGCGATCGCCGACCTGGAGAATCCGGCCAACTACCAGATCCCGTCACTGCTGGACAATCCGACGTTGGCGGCACTGGTCGATGCGGCCTACACCTCCGGGCTGATCGACACCCTGCAGCCGACACCGCAGGAGCTCACCCAGGCCCTGCTGGGCGGAAGTTTCCCGCTGTCGGATGCGACCCTGCTTTCGCCGCCGGCCGACATCGTCGGTGACCTAAGCGCCACCCTGTCGGCTGACTACGCGGCCCTGCTACCGATTGCCGACACCGTCAACGCGTTGACGACCTCGCTGCCCGCGTTCGACGTCAGCGTCTTCGTGGACCAGCTCGAGGCCGGCAATCTGATCGGCGCCATCGGTGACCCGATTGCGGCGGACGTAGCGCTGGTCCCGTTCGCACTCTTCCTGGGTTTGGGCCCAATCGTCGACGCCGTTGAAGGCACCCTGCTCAACATCACGGGCCTGATCCCGTAGCCTAAGAGCCGAACGGCTAGCCAGCGGACAGCGGGTGTGTACTGTCTAATGGGAATTGGCTGTTCGAGGGGCACAATCAACGCTGATCTTGAGTTGAACCGGACGTAGAGATAGTCATGAGAATGAGGCCGTTCCGTTCCAGGTCTTACACTCTCTGCCGGTAAGGTTCAGACCCAACTGTGCCCGTGGAGCGCATGTGCCGAAGCGTCGCATGCTGAGCTGAGCCGGAGGGGAGGCCTCGGTATGCCGGTCGCACTGGGCAATGCCTTCTTCGTGCTGAGCGCCGTTCTCTCGGTGAGCCTGCTGCTCCTGTTCGCCCTGAGCCGCACGGTTAAGCGGTTGAAACGCAACATGGATGTCAGTGCTGACACCGACTACGCCGCGACCCTGACGAGCCTCTCCGAAGCTTCCGTGCGGCACTTCAATCCGTATACCGACGTCGACTGGGAAGCGCCGGTGTTCACCGTCACCGAGAACGACCCCCGCTGGGTGCTGTCGACGTCAGATCCATTGGGAAGCCACCCGTGGTACCAGTCCCAACCGCTGGACAAGCGGGTTGCGATCGGCATGTGGCGTCAGGCCAACATGGCCAAGGTCGGTACGCAGTTCGAGGGCATTCTGGTCCGCGGCCTGCTGCACTACGCGTTCTGGGTGCCGAACGGTTCACCCGAGTACCGGTACTGCGTGCACGAATCCATCGAGGAGTGCAGCCACAGCCTGATGTTCCAAGAGATCGTCAACCGCATCGGCGCTGACGTTCCGGGCATGCCGCGTTGGCTGCGGATGCTGTCGCCGCTCGTCCCGTTCTACGCGGGCCCGTTCCCGAATGCCTTTTTCTTCGGGGTCCTGGCCGGCGAAGTGCCCTTCGACTACCTGCAGACAAATCTGTTGCGGGAGCCCGAGCCGCGGTCGGTACACCCGATCATGCAGGACCTGATCGCGATTCACGTCGCCGAAGAGGCCCGCCACATCTCGTTCGCACACGAATACCTGCACCGGCGTGTTCCGCGGCTGGCGTCGTTCACCCGATTCTGGTTATCGCTGTACGTGCCGATCGTGATGCGGATGTTGGGTCAGGCGATGGTCGTGCCGCCGCGCCGGTTCTTCCGGCAGTTCGACATCCCACGTTCGGTTCGCAAGGAGCTGTATTCCGGTGCACCGGACTCGCGCCAGACGATGCGCAACATGTTCGGCGACATCCGAATGCTGTGCGACGAATTGGGGATGATGAATCCCCTCGCGCTGATGATGTGGCGATTGTGCAGAATCAACGGTCCCGCGTCGCGGTATCGCAGTGAGCCGCAGCGCGCGAACCTGCCGAGCCCGGCAAACGCAGCCTAAAACCCCTGCTGCACAACACATCAGGTGATCACGTGGTCACCTTTCGTTGGCATGCCGTCTAATTCGCGAATTGACGAACAGCGTCACCGGTCCGCATCGCGTGAAAAAGGTATGCCACAACAAGCACACGCGGCCTTGTGCGATACTTCCTGCATGGTTCGTAGCCCTTCATTGGACAACGTCGGCGCAAGTCTCGTCTACCGCATCGGGTCGACCGCGACGTACAAAAAACTCTTCCGCTACTGGTACCCCTTGATGACCAAGCGGCTGAGCCAGCAAGACGATGTTCAGTTTCTGAACTGGGGCTACGAGGAGGACCCGCCACTGGGCCTGCCGCTCGACCCGGCCGACGAACCCAACCGGTACAGCATTCAGCTCTACCACCAGACCGCCACCCAGGACGGCGTTGACCTCGCCGGCAAGAAGGTCTTGGAGTGCAGCTCCGGCCACGGCGGTGGCGCCTCTTACCTGACGCGCACGCTGAAGCCGGCCTCCTACACCGGTCTTGATTTCAACGCGGCCGGAGTCGAATTCTGCAAGGAGCGGCACAAGGTGCCGGGCCTGGACTTCGTGCACGGCGACGCCGAGAACCTGCCGTTCCCGGACGAATCCTTCGACGCGGTGATCAACGTCGAGGCGTCACACATCTACCCGCACTTCGACCGCTTCCTCAGCGAGGTCAAGCGGGTGCTGCGTCCCGGCGGGCACTTCCTCCACGTGGACTTCCGCAACCGCGACAATTTTCCGTCCTGGGAGTCCGACCTGGCCAACTCGGGTCTGCGGCAGGTCTCGTCGCGGGTCATCAACCAAGAGGTGCTGCGCGGCCTCAAGAAGAACTCGGCCCGTTCGAGCGAGATCATCAACACTCGCCTGCCGGCCTTCTTGCGTAAATTCGGCCGTGAATTCGCCGTGGTCGACGGTTCCTGGTTCTACAACGACCTGGAACGCGGCGAAATCGACTACCGCGCATACCATCTCACGAAGGACTGACATTCGTATCGGTCGTACGCGGGCGCAGGGGCGCACGCTGCGATCGGCCCTGCGGACATCTGAACCGATAAGCGGCGTGGGTTACGCTTTCCGCGGCAACGGGCTATCAGCCAGCAGGTCTTCACGAGAGGGTTCGGCCAGATGACGTTGGGTCGCCGGCTGCGATTCCGCGCCAGCCTGATGAAGGTCGGCGTCGACGGCGCGCTCGGGGTGGCGCGGGACAAAGCCACCTCGTACGGCTACTCCCTGACCGGCCGGAAAACCGCACCCGCCACCGACTTCGACCCGTTCTCGGCGCAGGTCATGCACGATCCGTACCCGGGCTATCGGTCTTTGCTGACGGGCACTGAGGTACCAGGAGTCTGGTACAACCGCAAGCGCGGCATCTGGATCATCGCCGGCTATGACGAGGTGCGAAAAGCTCTGCGCGACAACGAGGAATTGTCGTCGGCCCAGAGCCAAAGCCGATTCCGCGTCTACCTGCCGTCGATGAACGCCGCCGACCCGCCTGAGCACACTCGGCTGCGCAAATTCGTCTCCCGCGCTTTCACCGCCCGCGCGATGACGGCCTGGCAGACGAACATCAACGAAGTCGCCGATGAACTCGTCGACACCGTGATCGCCCAGGGCCACACCGAGGCTGTCACCGAACTCGCCAAACCGCTGCCGACCCGGCTGATCGCCAGGATGCTGGCCATCCCCCAGCAGGATCAGCCGCAGTTCGTCGCGTGGTCGGACGACATGGTCGCGGGCGCCTTCGCGCCATTGACCCCGCACGGCATCAGGCTCTCCGCGCGCTCAGGAAGTGCGACGGCGGCCATGCGCCGCAGCCTCGACCCGCTGATCGCGCAGCGGCGCCTGGACCCCGGTGACGACCTGATCTCGATGATGACTCCGGCTGACGCCGACGACGTGCTCACCGACGACGAGATCTTCTGGAGCGCCGCGATGTTGATCGGCGCGGGCAGCGAGACGACAACGAACATGTTGTCGGGGTTGTTGCTGACGCTGGCTCAGCGGCCCGAGCTGTATGCCCGGCTGCGCGCGCACCCCGAGCTGATTCCGGCGGCGGTCGAGGAGCAGCTGCGGATGGGCTCTCCGGTGCAGGGGTTCTATCGCACCGCAACCCGCGACTACCCCGTCGGCGACCAGACGATTCCGGCCGGCGCCCGCGTGCTGCTGCTGTTCGCCGCCGCCAACCGCGATCCGCGCCACTACGACGATCCGGACACCTTCGACCTCGACCGGAACCCGACCGACCACCTCGCCTTCGGCGGCGGCGTCCACTACTGCCTGGGCGTGCCGCTGACCAGGCTGGAAGGCGCTCGGGTGTTTTCCCAACTGCTGCCCAGGGTCGAGGAGATCCGCCTGGCCGGGGACTATCGCTACCTCGACAACCCGACGATGCGCGGGCTGGAGCACCTTCCGCTGGAGTTGATACCGGCCAAAGGCGCGTGACCGGCCAGGCTCAAAGCCCGCGGGGGCCGAGCCAGCTGTCGATTCGTTCGGCGACGGCGGCCCATCCGGGCTCGAGCATCATGTTGTGTCCCATATCCGGAAAGAACTCCGCCTCGGTGCCGTAGGCCCGGGCAGTGGCGAGGATTTCCTTGCGGGTGTGTGCGCCGTCCTCGTCGGCCCCGAGCACCAGTATCGGCGCGGTCACACGTTTGGGTCGAGGTAGGCGCAACAGCAGACAATCGATGCCGATCCGCGAACTGTCCTCTTGCAGTCGCGCGGCGTACTTCACAACGTCGGCCTCCGGGGTGCGCGGCGAGAAGAATCGCTCGCGGGCCAGCTGCGGAGGGGTGATGTACGGCAACGCTTTACCGGTGATCGTCATCTTGACGAAATCCGATGGGTTTTGCCGGATCCAGCGCAGGGCGTTGCCGAGATTTCCCTGCGGCGGGATGGACGTCATCAAGATGCCGGCCGGGGCATCGTAGCGCTCCAGGTACTTCTGAACGATCAGACCGCCCATCGAGTGACCGACGATCACCGGCGGGCTGGGCAGACGCTCAGCAACCGAGCGAACGTCGTCGATATAGTCGGCGACCGAACAGACCCGCAATGGCTTGTCACTAGGGCTCTCGCCATGACCGCGGAAGCTCAACGCCACTGCGCGGTAACCTTTGTCGGCAAAGTAGCTCAGGAAGTTCTCGTCCCAGCACCACGCGGCGTGCCAGGCCCCGTGCACGAAGAGCAGCGGCACAGGATGCGCCTCACTGACGCTCCCCTTTTCGATCACCTCGAGCACCGCGTTAGCCTATCTGTCCATTGAACCGGAACCGGACAGTGTCCAACAATCCGTATATCCCGCGCCAATACCATGGCGTCAATTCAGTTTCTTGCGGGCACGCCGCGCTAGTAGCGGCATCAGTTGCTCGTGTGGCGCAAAGCGACAACAGGTCGCGACGAGCCGATTTGCCCGCCCCGGGACGACACGGCACTTGCCCGCGTCCAAACCGTCGATCGCGGCGCGTGCGACTTCGTCGGCGGACTTCCACATGAAGCGTGGCAGCGTTGCGGCACGCTCCCCCGCGCTGAAACCGGCCACCACATCAAATCCGGTGTCGACCGGTCCCGGACACAGTGCGCTTGCCACGACACCGCTGCCGCGCAGCTCGCTGCGCAGACTTTCGGTGTAGGACAACACAAATGCTTTGGCGGCGCCGTACGCGGCGTGCCCGGGCAGCGGGTAGAAGCCGGCCAACGACGAGACGTTCAGCACGGCGCCGCTGCCTCGCTCCACCATTCCCGGTAGAAATCTGCTGCACAGGTCCACTACGGCGGCGATATCGACCTCGATGACGTTAAGTTGTTGTTCTGGAACCGATTTCGCTACCGGGGCACATCGCGTTAAGCCCGCATTGTTGACCAAGATATCCGGCGCCAGGCCCAAGCCTGCGACGCGGCCGGGCAATGCGGCGCGATCGGCGCGGCTGGATAGATCCGCCGGTAGCACATGCGCTTTTGTACTTAGATTCCCGGCTAGCGCGTGCAGGCGGTCGGTACGCCGAGCGACCAACACCAGCTGATAGCCCCGCCGGGCAAGTTCCAGTGCGATGGCCTCGCCGATACCTGACGACGCGCCGGTGACGACTGCCGCTCGATTTTCCGCCGGTGCCGGAAGGGACACGCGGAGCACCATACCCGGCTTGCCGGTGACGGAAACATGAAACGGCTAGTCGCACTTTCGTCGAAGTGTTCAGGCCCAGAACGCCTTAGGGACGCGTCAAACGTAGTAGCTTGTAGGCGGACTGGGGGGACCAGTCGCGAATCGGGGTTCGATGACGCCATGGACGGCCCGCGGGCTTGGTTTGGGCCTGTTAGCGGGTGCCTGCGCGTGTCTCAATGCCGCACCCGCTTGGGCGGACGACGCCGCCACCCTCCCACCTGACTACACCGCGCTGGTGCTGGGTCATGCTTTGCTGCCGCAGCCGGATCCCACGTACATGCAGGAAATGATCGGCACCTACGTCGATCCGACGTCGCCATTCAGCGGCGAACCGACGTACAACATCGTCGGCTCACCGGTCAGCGTGTTCACCCCCGAGACCGATTACAACTCCGGGCTGACCCAGGGTGTCACCGACCTGAACCAGGCGATCATGCAGCAGCTCAACGAGGGCAACGACAATCTGGTCATCGCCGGTTACTCGATGAGCACCTCGGTCGAGACGCAAGAATTGATCAATCTGGCCTCCGCTGCCGGCGGCGCACCCGACACGGACGGTCTGAAGTTCGTCTTGGCCGAGAATCTGAACAGCCCCGACGGCGGCATCTTCACGCGTTTGCCAGGTATCGGCGGGGTGACCCTCCCGGCGACTCCGGCGGACACCCCGTACACCACCGACATCTACAGCGTCGAATACAGCGGGGCTTCCGACTTCCCGCAGTATGCCAACAACATCTATGCGGACCTCAACGCCGCGGACGGTTACGTCGACCTGCATCCCTACCTACTGACCGGCTGGCCGGCGTATTTCAACCCCGACGAGCTCGCCGGCGCCGTGGCGCAACCCACGTCGGACGCCGCGGGCAACAGCGCGTACTTCCTGATTCCCACCCAGGATCTGCCGTTGCTGGAAGGGCTCCGTGACGCACCCGGCGCGCCTTCGTCATACGCCGACTTGATCCAACCGGACATGCGGGTGCTGGTCGACCTGGGTTACAACTGGACCGGCGACGCGAATGTCGTGACGCCCGCAGTATGGACATCCCCCGAAATCGACACGACGGCAATCGACTCCTATCTCGCCGCCGGAGCAGACCAGGGCATGATTGCCGCCCTGGTCGATATGGGGATCTTGCCGCAAAGCGATCTGGCGGGTCTTTCAGATCTCTACCCGTACGTACCGGACGTCTCGGACCTGCAGACGGGCGCCCTTACGAACGACGCCATGGCGGCGCTAGATGCGACGGCTTCGCTCAACGCGCTGACCGCCGATCTGGCCAGCTCGTCGAGCCCGTTCGCGAGCGAACTCAGCGCCTATTTGCCCGGCATGGCAACGGAACTCGCTGGCTTCTTCCAGAACGCTGTTAGCTTCCTCTCCTTCTGACACCCAACCAGTAACGTGAAATCCAAACCAGTCGCACTGGTTACAGGCGCAACGAGCGGCATCGGCGAAGCCACCGCCCACCGTCTGCACGACCGCGGCTACACCGTCTTTGCGGCCGGGCGCAAGCCAGAGGCTCTGAATATGTTGGGCTCCAAGGGTTTACAGGCACGTTCTCTCGACGTCACCGATCAGGCCGGCGTGGATCAACTCATCGCGGAGATCAATGCCGAGCACGGCGGTGTCGACGTTCTGGTCAACAGCGCCGGTTACCCGCTCCCCCGCCCGCTCGAGCAAGTGGAGCTGAGCGAGTTGCGACACCTCTTCGAAACCAATGTGGTTGCCACACTTCATTTGTCGCAAGCAGTGTTGCCGACGATGCGCGCACAGGGTTACGGCAGGATCGTCACGATCGGCAGCACCGGCGGACGGTTCACCAGCCCGGGCGCCGGCGCCTATCACACGGTGAAGTATGCCGTTGAGGCTCTTTCGTTGTCGTTGGGCGCCGAGGTGGCGCCGTTCGGTGTTCGGGTCGTGTTGATCGATCCCACCGGGGTGCGAACGCGCTTCGTCAGTTCGCAATTCGAGACCGAACATTCCTATCCCGATGACGATCCGTATGGCGACTTCAAGATTCGCTATTCCGAGACCACCCGCAGGTTGGCCACAGCGAAGGGTTTGACCGTCAGCGCCGACGCGGTGGCCCGCGCGGTGGTGCGCGTCGTCAAGGCCAGGAATCCCAAACCCCGCTATATCGTCGGAGCTTCGGGCAAGGCCACCATACTCGCCCGCGCGCTATTGAGCGACCGGATGTGGGACCGCGTCATGGAGACGGGTATGCGCGGCTGACGCTGCCGCGACGCTCGCGGGACAGAAACGGCGGCTGTGGAATTGGCCGATCGACGGCCCTGGGTGCCGTCTCGCGCGCCAGGCCTGGATAGCAATCGGGCCCCCAGCACGACGCTGAGGGCCCGACCGGCGTTGGTGTGAGCGAGCTTAGAACATGCTGGGCAGCCATGTGCTGAGGTCCGTGGCGAACTGTGTGCTGAGGTCCGTGAGCATCTGACTCAGCGCATCCGAGCCCGCGGTGGCACCCAGGCTCGCCAGCAGGCTGCTGAAGTCCGCCGACAACCCGGTGGGGTCGGTAGCCGCCGCCGCGACCGCAGGGTCGCCGGCCAGGATGGCCGCCAGGTTCGCCGCATTTCCCGGGAAGCTGAAGTCGTTCGCCAACGTCGTGAGGTCCGCCGAGAGTGTGGGGTCCACCGGGTGGCTGAAGCTGTCCTGGAACAGCGTCACCAGGTCGGTCCCCACCAGGTTGGGGTTGTAGCCGCCGTACTCCCCGATCAGCTGACCCGACGCGTTGGTGATGCCCGCCGCCGTGGGATCCGAAACATAGGTCAGGTAATTGGGGTCGGTAATTATCCCATCGTTGGTGAAGAGCGCCGGCAGTTCGGGATTGATGTTGCCAAGCGCCGTGTCGACCTGCGCGAGTTCGGTCGGGCTGAAGTTGTAGGTGCCCGTTTGCAGCAGTGCGATCGCATCGTTGATCTCGGGCTGAGTTGCGTTGTTCTGCAGGGCGAAGTTGTTGACGTAGTCCGCAAGGGATGTATTCGTCGGATCCCACTTGAGCACATCCTGCAACAGACTCAGCTGGCTCTCGCCAGCCGGTAGGTCGGTGCACTGCCCCGGGCAGGCGGGGCTTCCCGCGACATACGGATCGAAGGCAACGATCGAACCCGCGGTGAGGTTCTGGAAGGAGTCGAGAATCTGCGTGCCGGTGGGTATTTCGACACCCGATCCACCGATGCCGCCGGTCGGTGCGGTGAACAAGCTGTTGTAGAAGTTCTCAAACGGTCCGAACAGGTTCAGCTTGAACGTGTCGCCGGCCCACGGCATGTAGGCACCGGCGCCGGTGCCGTTAACGCCGGTGGTGCCGTCGAAGCCCAACGAGCCGGTCACGCCAGGCGCGTTGGGGCCGATGTCGGGGCTGGGGTTGAGCAGGCCGGGGTCGTTTGCGGGGGTGAAGGTGAACCCGTTCGTCAGATCCGACAACGGCACGTGGAACCAGTTCGAGAAGAGATCGAAATGTCCGCCAGTCGAGTTGGTGGCGTTTCCGGCGAGGGCCTCGAAGAAGCCGATGTTGCGGTCGTAACCGGTGTTTCCGGTGATGACCTCCGGCGGAGTCATCGGTGCGCAGGTTTGTGCGTCGCAGGAGGAACTCGTCGGGAGCTCAGCAGCCGCCAGTAACGCGATCTGCTGCGCGAGCCCGGCCGTGCCGTTCGCATCGGCGGTCGGATCGATTTCAGGTTGATTTAGCCCGGAGATCTGCGGAGCAAACGGGAGCGCCATGTCCATGAGGCCCATGTAGTGCCCGAGGTCGCCGGGGTCGGTACCCCAGATGTTCGTGGCGCTGGGCACCCACCAGTCGCCGCTGAAGAGCAGCGAGTTGCCGAATACATCGATCCCCTGGATCTCGTTGTAAGGGATGTTAACGACGTCGTCGAACAGGTTGATCGGGACGTCGGTGTAGTCGACCAGGCGGGTCTCCATGCTGCGAACAGGGATGTGTGAGGCCTTAGGTGCGGCAGGCGTCAGAACGACAGCACTCGTGGCAGCGACCGCCGCCGCAGCCAGCACATACGCACGCGAAGCAGCCTGCACGGCAGCCCCCCTTCTAGCCAGTCAACCAATGCCCGGTGAGCCTACACTGAACACAGCCTGAGATTCAGACAACCGGTAAGACTGCCGTAAAGATCCCGTAATGGGAACTGTTGGGCCACGACGTGTCGGCCCTTTCAAGACCGGCCTTGTCGACGATTTAACGGCTGCACCATCCTGCACAAGGGAATTCATCTGACGATTTCTTTTAATATGACGCATTGCTTTCGTGCAATTCAACGCAAACCGGACCCCCAGCATTGCGCTGGGGGTCCGATTACGGTTTGCCGGCGGGTTTAGAACATGCTCAACACTGACTGCGGCACAAAGGTCGCCAGATCTGCGGAGATCTGCGCCGAGATCTCGGCGAGCGCCGCGCTCAGCGCATCCGCGCCCACGGTGGTGCCCAGGCTCGCCAGCAGGGTGCTCAGGTCCGTCGAAAACGGCGACAGCTGCGAGGGGTCGAAGTTGCCGAGCCCATTGGTAGTTACCGCGGCTGCGCCGTCTGCCACTCCCCCGTTGTACGGGTCGGGGCTGGTGAGCGGGTCGGCGAGGAACAACAACAATTCGGGGTTGCTCAACTGGCTGTAGTTCCACTCGTTGTTGGTCAGCAGCGTCAGCAAATCCTGTCCAACCAACATCGGGTTGTAGCCGCCGTACACCGGGTCGAGGGAGGCCGGGGCGGTGCCTCCGGGTTGGCCGTAATCGAGGTACGCCGGGTCGGTGTAGTAGCCGGCGTTGGTGTACAGGAAGGGCAATTCCGGGTTGATGCTCGCCAGCCCCTTGTCGACGTCGGTCAGTTCCTGCACGTCGAGGTTGTAGATCCCGGTCTGCAGCAACGCCACCGACGCATCGATCTGCGGCTGTGTCGGCTCATTGACCAGCGCCGGGTTGATGGCGTAGTCGGTCACCCACGTGGACAGCGTCGTGTTGGTCGGGTCCATCTTGGCGATGTCTGCGACCAGCGACGGGATCGTGAACGCGGAGGGGATGTCGCACAGCGCCGGGCAGGCCGGGCTGCCCTCGGTGAACGGGTCGAAGTCGATGATGTAGCCGGCCTCGAGGTTCTCGAACGTATGCATGACACCCTCAAGCGTGGGAACCTCGACACCGGTGCCACCGACGCCGTCGGTCGCCGGCGTCTGCAACAAACTGTCGTAGAAAGTCTGGAACGGCTGTAGCAGGTTCAGGTGGTAGTCAACGCCGTTCCACGGCATGGTGTCGCCGGGGCCGGTTCCCCCCTCGAACGGGTTGCCGCTGCTGCCCCAACCGAGGGCGGAAGCCCACGTGTCACTGACCGGGCCCCCGGGGTTGGTGGCGCCGTGGAAGGTGTAGCCGTTGATCAGGTCCTGAACCGGCACCTTGTAGAAGTCGGCGAACAGGCTGAACGGCTGGCCGTTCGCGTCGGTTGCGTTTCCGCTGAGGGCTTGGAAGAAGCCGATATCGCGGTCGAACTGGGTGCTGCCGGTGATGACCTCCGGCGGCGTCATCGGGAAGCAGCTGATCGCGTCACACGAGGAGCTCACCGGGAGTTCGGCGGCCAGGAAGCCGGCGAACTCATAGTTCAGACCGGGCTCGTAAACGCCCTGCGAGTTGGTGAAGCCCTCGGTGAACGCCGAGAACGGAAAGAAGTTGTCGATCAACGCGACGTGGGTGGGGTCACCGGGGTCGATGCCCCACAGGTTCGTCGAGCTGGGCACCCACCAGGTACCGGTGAACAGCATCGAGTTCGCCATCGTGGCCAGACCGCCACCTTGGAGCTCGTTATACGGGATGTTCAGGATGTCGTTGAAGAGGTTCACCGGGATGTTGGAGACGTCAGCATTGATCAGCTGGGTCTCCATGTTGCGAACCGCGAGCGGAAGCTGTCGAGCCACAACTGGCGTGACGACGACGGCGCTGACAGCGGCAAGTGCCGCGGCGGCGAGGGCGTAGGGACGCGAAGCAGCCTGCACGGCTCCCCCCTTCAAGATCGATCAACTCAACAGCAACTGAACATACAGTAAGGATTTCTAAGTATGTCCAATTTCTGGCGAATTCGCGCGCGGCATTCCGTGACTCGGCTCACACAAATTAGGACCGTGTCTAACAAGAAATGAAGTGTCCAATTTATTGGACGAATCGGCTAATGCCGGTTACCGTCATTCGAATTGGCGAAGATTGGTAGGACGGACGTCTCAGACCGCCAACGGGACGTAGCGGTTGCGGCTAAAACACGCTCAGCGCCGAAGTCGCCAGGTCAGGCACCCATGCCGCGGTCAGGTCTTCGATCAGCGTGGCGAAATCTGCTGACATCGCGGTGGGATCGAACCCACTGAATAAATCGCCCAGATCCAACGACATCGCCGCAGGATCGAAGCCACCCAAGGCGCTCAGGTCGAACGAGGCCGGATCGAAGGCACCAAACACTGCGCTGATATCCAACGAGGCGGGATCGACCAACTCGCTGACGCCCGATGAACCGGTGTCGATGCCGAACAGATCCAGGATCCCCGGCAGGACCAAGGCTGGGTTCCAGCCGCCGTAGACCGGTTCGAACGCGGAACCGGGCTCGTTGATGAAGGCGAGGTAACCCGGATCGGTCAGGAACCCGGCGTTGACGGCCAGCGCCGGCAGTGCGGGGTTGATCTCCTCCAGTTGTGCGAGGGCGCCATCGAGCTGCTCTGGAGTCAGGTTGAAAATTCCGGTCTGCAAAAGCGCGATGGACGCCGCGACCTGGTCGGGTGCCGCGTTGTTGTTCGGGAACTCTGCACCGGGATCGAACCCGGCCAGCCATGCCTGAATCATCGGGTTGGAATCGTTCGGGTCCAACATGTCCACCAGCGCACGGGTGGTAAGGCTCTCCGGAATGTCGCACATCGCCGGGCAAGCCGGGCTGCCCGCGGTATAGGGGTTGAATGCTGCGATCAGCGACGCGGTAGCCGATTGCAGAGACCGACCGAACTCGTCCAGGGTCGGAATCTGAATGCCGGTCCCCGTAATGTCGCCGTCAGTCGCCGGATCCTGCAGCAGGTGTTCCCAGTAATTCTGGAACGGCTGGAAGAGGTTCAGATAAAAGGTGTGTCCGTTCCACGGCATCGCATCGTTGTCACCGACCGTGCCGCCCAGGAATGGGTTGTCGTCACCATTGAGGAAGCCGAATGCGGGATCGGCGTAGGCCGGACCGCTGGGGCTGGTGGCGTCGTCGAAGGTGTGCCCGTTGATCAGGTCCTCAATCGGTACCTTCAACCAGTTCTGGAACAGCCCGAAGTTTTCCCCGTTGCCTTGGCCGATAAGCGCATTGAGGAAACCGATGGCCCGATCGATTGACGTGCTGCCGGTGATGACTTCCGGCGGTGTCATCGGAAAGCACATCTCGGCGTCACAGGAGTCGCTCACCGGCAGCTCGGCGGCGAGCAGGCCGTCGAGCTGGTACTGCAGTCCGCCTAGCCCCTGGCTGAAGTCCGGGAACGGCGCGAAGACATTCGTGACCAGCGCGACGTGGGTCGGGTCGCCGGTGTCGATGCCCCAGAGATTCGTGGCGCTCGGCACCCACCAATTCCCGCCGAAGAACAGCGAGCCGGCCACCGAGTTGAGGGCTTGTACCTCGTTGTAGGGAATGTTCGCGATGTCGGTGAGCAGGTTCATCGGAATGTTGAGGAGGGACTCGTCAACCAGTTGGGTCTCAATGCTGAGCGTCGGTAAATGAATGGCCCGTTGCGCTATCGGAGTGACGGCGACAAGACTCGCGGTGGCTAATAGTGCGCCGGCCATGACATACGGACGCGCAGCAACCTGCATGGCGCATTCCCCCTTCGATTGCATTAGCTGAATGGCACCTGAAGCTAAACTCAGAGCGCCTCAGCTGTCGCCGTCGAACGAGCAGCTCTTTTGAACCTCATATTTATCTGGCCAACCTCATATGTAGAGGAATGTCCAACCAAAAGCGCTGGCGCTTAGTCCTTTAGCCAGGCGCGGTTGCCGTAGGTGTCGAGATGCGCCACCTGCTCAACCGGTACTCGGGTAGTCGGCCCGTATCGCCCCCGCGGCCAGCCCAAGGCCACCACGCAGCATGGGGTGACCGAGCGTGGGAGGCCGAGGATTCTCCGCGCCCGCCCCACTCCCCACAGCGGCAAGGTGATCAACGAAGCGCCCAGACCCATGGCTCGGGCGGCCAGCAGCAGATTCTGCACGCTCGGGTAGATCGACCCCCAGTATCCGGACACGGCGGCGTGCGGCATCAGTGAATACGGCGCGCGGCCCTCGCGGATGGTGAGCCGCAGGCAGGCCACCACCAGCACCGGGATTTCGGTGAAGTGGTCGACCTGCCATTGCGCCGCACGGATCACTTTGGCCAACGACGGGTCGTTGTCACCGGCGCTGCTCAGCAACCCGCCGTAGGAGAATTTCCAGCCTTTGCGATATCGGCCGGCCAGCTTCTTGATCAGGCGCCGGTCCTTGACGACGACGAACTCCCAGTTCTGGCCGTTGGCGCCGGTCGGTGCCCGTAGCGCCAACTCGATGCACTTCAGCACCACCGCGTCGTCGACCGGGTCGGGGTGGACGCGGCGCACCGCCCGCTGGGTCAGCATCGCGTCCTGCAGCGGCATGTTCAGGCCGGCGAGCGCGTCGGACGTGGCCGGCGCCACCAGAAATGCATCGGCGTAGGGAGATTCGGCGTTCGGTGTGTCAGTCATGCGTTCAGGCGTGCTCGGTGACCCACTTGGCGGTGAAGTCTTGGACGCCGGGAATCCCGTGGGCGAATTCGCGCGCAATGAAGCTCTCGACCGTCCCACCGACCAACGGAACGTTGAATTCCACCGTCCCGTTCAGCGTCAGCAGCGAACCGTTGGACGTAGGCGCGACCGACGCGGCAGCCGAACCGGAGCCCGGCGCCCCGGAGACGGCGACGGTGATCTCACCGCGCAGTTGATCGCCCGCCGGCCTCCACGTCTCGGTGTGCCGGACTTTGAGGTCGCGTCGATAGAACTTCGAGACGATCCCGGGCAGC
This sequence comes from uncultured Actinomycetota bacterium, assembly GCA_963815995.1. Classification (GTDB taxonomy): domain Bacteria; phylum Actinomycetota; class Actinomycetes; order Mycobacteriales; family Mycobacteriaceae; genus Mycobacterium. The sequence goes on along the minus strand of CAWFIR010000010.1, from coordinate 402,002 downwards.
AGATCGCGACCCAGGTCCTGGGTGGTGGTGACCTGCACGATCTGGTCGTCGTCGACGACCAACGACTCCAGCGAGGTGCTGCCGTTGAGGGTCTCGAGCCGGGCCAGCCAATACTCCTCGGCGCTGAAGGCGGCATGGACCTGGTCGACGCGGGCGGGCGAATCGACCGAGACATCGAACGAACGAGGCATAGCAGTCCTAAACCGGTTCCTGGCCCGGCACCGCCGAACTCCTGGCTAACAAGCGGTCCGCCAAGCGGCCCGCGAAAATCCGCGTCTGCTCCAGCTGTTCGGGCTGCACGTTCGTCGGCGGCAGGCGAAGGCCCAGAGACCTCTTGCGATATTCGCCGGTCCCGAGATAGCTGGTCAGCGCAAGCATGGAGCGAAGGTTGTCGCCCGGATAGGTGAAGTGGATTTCATCGACATACCGCCCACCCTGCTCCTCGGCGAGTTCACGCACCCCTTCGAGGTTCGCCTGCCAGAACGTACGGCACACCACGAACACCGCAAACGGCTTGCCGGACAGCAATTTACGCGCCTCCTCCGACTTCAGGAACGAGCGTAGCGGCATGCTGACGTTGTCCCACCAGGTCGGTGAACCGATCAAGATCAGGTCGTAGTCGGCGTCGCGCACCGTATCCGGAGATTGAATCTGACCGGTCTCGTTGCGTTTCTGCGCTTGCAGCACGCTGAGCATGTCCGGCCACACCCGACGCATCGGGAAGCGGGAGAACTTCTCGGAGTACTTCGGGTCGGTGAATTTGATCTCGGCTTCGCTCACCTCGCACCCTCGGCTACGGAAAACCTCCCCCGCAGCATCGAGCACCTTGTGCGCCTGCCCGGTGTACGAGTAGTACAACAGCAAGACCCGCGGCGGCCGGGCGCCGCCACCGGCACTGGTCGTATCCGTCATGGCTCCTCCATCTCCAAATGTCGCACACTAGCTTCTCGTGGTGACTCACTTCGCCCGGCTCCACCGCGCTTGCGATCACACTCTGCCTTCCCCTGGTGACCCACTTCGCCCGGCTCCACCGCGCTTGCGATCACCACTAGGCTCTAGCGTCGTGACCGACAAAGTTTCCATCGACCTCAGCGGTCCTTCGCAGACGATGCTTACCACGCTGTACTGCAAGGCACTGGACGCCGACTGGGACCGGCCGATCCTGGGTGACGACTTCGCCAAGGCGGCCGTGGCCCGAATCGACTACGACTGGGATGAACTCAAGGTCGCCAACCGCTGGACGCCACTGGTCACGGTGCGAACCGCCCAGTTCGACGTGTGGGCCGCCGAGTTCCTGGCCGCCCATCCGGACGCCACCGTGATCCACCTCGGCTGTGGCCTAGACAGCCGAGTGTTCCGGCTCGACCCCGGTCCGGGCGTGCAGTGGTACGACGTCGACTACCCGGCAGTAATCTCGTTGCGCGAGAAGGTTTTTCCGAGCCGGCAGAACTACCACCTGGTTGCCACGCCGGCGACCGACCCGTCGTGGCTGGACGAAATCCCGGCTGACCGGCCGACATTGCTGCTCGCCGAGGGCATCAGCATGTACCTGACCGAGGATGACGGCATCGCCCTGCTGCAACACGTCGTCGACCGGTTCGGCTCCGGCGAGATTCAGATCGACTACTACAGCCGGCTCGTTGTCCGGTCCCAGAAAACGCACCGCCTGCAACGGCAGTCCGGCTCGACGCTGCACTGGGCGGTCAACAAGCCGTCCGACGTGATCGACCGCCTGTCCGGGGTCCGGTTGGTCAGCGGTGTGACGTTTTTCGACGCGAGCACCTTCGGCCGGGCGTCGGCTGTCTTTCGGGTGATGCGGCAGTTGGTCCGGCCGATCCCGCCGCTGCGCCGAACATTCCAGTACCACCGCTACGCCTACGGACCGTTGACGTGCTCCTTGGCATGAATGCCGAGGATCCCCGTGGCGGCTTACGCCGCTGTGGGGGTGCTTCCTGTATTCAATGCCCACTGCCGCAACAGGTTGCGGTCTTACACGGGCTCCACCGGCGTTTAGTCTCTCTGCCCGCCCGGCAGCGAGAATGACTTGGGCAGCGTTGTGGTCTCGGTCGTGGACCACCTGGCATGACGGGCACACCTTGCGGCCCTTGCGTTTCCCGGTGGCCGAATCGAAGAAGTTGCGCCATGCACGGCGGGAATCGTTGACCGACTGCACCAACGCCACGCTGGGTACCTCGCACAGCCAGCAACGTTCCGGAGTGGTCTTGGCTGCCGTGATCACGCGGCGCTGAATCTCGCTGTCGGACAGCTTCACTCCAGCCCGATACGCCTCATCACGGACCCGCAGTGCATCGTTGAACACCACCCGGGCACACCCGAACACCCGCGCCAGCACCGCCTGCTGGACCGGTGTCGGTTCGATGCGATACCGATAGCGCATCTGCATGCCCACGACTGTAAAGACCACCTATGACAACCCAGACCTACCGCCACCACGTGCACCTACTCATCTGCTATCCACCCACACTCGTGATCTCGACCCTTGTTCAGCGCATCAAGGGCTGCACCGCTCACGCAATGCACCGCGAATTCACCGGCACGTGCGTCCGCGCCCGCATGCGCGGACACCGCTCGTCCCGTCGTACTTCGCCGTCCCCTGCCGCGGTGCATCACTTTCGATCATCAAGCAGTACATCGACGGCCGAGCCCGACCGCTCTACACGCCGGGCTCCGCCCGACAACGGACGCGATGGGCTCACCCCGGATTAAAGTCCCAGCCTTGCGCCCAAGAATCCGGTCAGCTGACGCCGCTGGCCGCGTGCTGGTCGGCGACCGCGGACAGCAGCCCACGAATGGCCTCGATCGACTTCTCCGGATCCGGGCCGTGCGAGTGGTACTCGACGTTGAGCTGTTCGGCGTAGATCTGGGTGAAGTAGATCTCGATTCCGGCGCTGACCGCAAAGTACAGCTCGCCGTGCGTGGCGGTCACTTCCACTCCCGGGGGTGTGCGCACCGGGGGCACCAAACCGTTGTCGGACAACAACACAACGTCGGGCATACCGGGCGCGTTACCGACATACTGCGGGCTGAAGTGCAAGCGGGACTGCTGGATCACACCCTCGTCCAGATCCCCTTTGAATGTCGCCGCGATGTCGCGGGCAAGCTCGACCACCGTAGTCCTCTGGTTGATCTCGGCGAGGTAGGTGCCCAGCCCGACCGGGTTCGTGCATCCGGTCGCCGATACCGGCGGTGACAGGAAGTAACGCAGATCGACGGTGTAGATGAACGGCACCGGGATGTTCACCCTGCCCCGCACCTGCCACTCCGCGATCAGAATCGCCGCCGACAGCACCGAATGCAGACCCAGCTTTTCGGCGCGGCAGAGCTCGACGATGGCGTGCGTCTGGCTCTCGCTGAGCCGGCACGACACCATCGGAACACGCACGGGCGACGTGGGTTTCACGCCCGTGTCACCGCGCCGGGAGGGTGGCAGATCGTAAGCGAACAGCGCCGGCATGAACCGCTCGATACCCGAACGCGGCCCTTTCTGGATGCCGCGGTCGGCGAGCACGGTCTCGATCGACTCCGGTGCGGGCTGCGCGGTCACCGGAGCGGTCTTCCCGTTGGTGACCAGATCGGTGTAGAAGGACAGCAGTTCCTCGATCAGGCCGTACATGTGGTGACCGTCGGCCAGCGCATGGTGGACGTAGAGCGTGGGATGCGCCTGCCCGTCGCGGAGGAACAGACGCAGATGCACCAGCGATTCGCCCTGATCGAAATGCGGTGGCGGGTTGTCGATCTGCGACGCGTCGACCTCGATCACTTCGAGTCCCGAGTGCATGAGGTCGTCGGCGACCAGCTCGTGACGGCCGTCGGCGCCGCGTTCGAGGCGCGCGGTCAGCACCGGATGCGCCTCGAGCAGCAGGTCAAAGGCGTCCGTTAGCGCGTCGACGTCAATCGGACCCTCCAGGTGTGCGGCGAGACCCACGAAGTTGTGCGTCTCAGCCAGCATTTCCTCGCTGAGCGCCAGCTTGCGAATGACCGACGATGGAAACACGATTGCCTTCCTAGCCTTGTCGAGATCTACGACAGGTCAACGAGTTCCATTTCGTCGCTGCCGGAGTCCATCTCGTCTTGCGCGAGCGCTTCCCGGATCAGCTCCAATAATGTCCGGGAGAATCCGCTGGCGAGTGACTGCATGGTGGCCGCGTCGACCCGCCGGCTGTCGTACCACCAGTCCAGATGCAGCACACCGGCCGTACGGAAAACCCGCAACTCTATTGCGTGGCCGAGGCCCGGAATGGCTTCGCGCACCGGCAATGCGGTGTCGGAGTCGAATCGGACCGCGACATCCTCGTCCAGCGGCGGCAGATCAGGGATCGTACCGATGTAGGAGAAGAAGATGTCGGCCGGACCGGCAGCGCCAAGTTGCCGCGCTGTCGGGGCATACAGGTAGCGCAGCAGCCCATAGCCGAGTCCGTAGTGCGGGACGGCAGTGAGCGTGTTGTGCACGTCGTCGAGCAGCTGCTTGGCGCCGTCTTCCCTGGCGCAGGTGAGCGCGATCGGGTAGATGGTATTGAACCAGCCGACGGTGCGGCGCAGGTCGACGTCGGGCTTGAGCACCGACCGGCCCTCGCCGCTGAGATCGACGGCGACCCTCCCGTCACCGACCTGGTGAGCGATCGTCCGGCCCAATGCGGCCAACAGCATTTCGTCGATCGGCACCCGCAGCCGCCGGCGGGCATCGTCGATCTCGGTCGTCTCCGCGACGGTCAGCGACGACGCGCTCCGGGCCAAATCCGGCAGGCCCGGCGCCCCGGCGGTCTGCTCGCTTGCCACCTTCAGCGTCGACGCCGTTGCCGTCTTCAGCCAGTAGTCGCGGCTCTCCACGACCGCCGGGTGGACGGCCAATGCCGCGCAGCGCTGCGACCACTCGGTCCACGACGTCGTGACCGGTTGCAACGCAATCTCTTCGCCGGCCAGTTGTTGCCCGAACGCGGTGAAGATATCGGTCAACAGGATGTCACGCGACACGTTGTCGGCCACGATCGCCCGCACACTGATGGCGAGGTAGCACGAGCCGCCCGGCACCCCACGCACATAGGTCGCGATCAGCGGGTTAGACGGATCCTGTTGACGGACTACGTCTATCAGTGTCGACAGCAGCGCATCGCGTTCCTGCGGAGTGCCGGGTTTGATGTCTTCTGGCAGCGAACGGGTGGCCAAGTCGGTGAAGTCACCGGGCTCACTGATCACCTGCTCCCACGTGCCCGCGCGTTCGACGAGTCGCAGACGCAACGCTTCGTGGTGGTTGCGCAGCGCGGTCAGCACCGCGCACACGTCGCCGACCTGTACGTCGGGACGCAGTTGCAGGATCAGCGGAACGCGCCACTGCTCCTGCTCACGCACGCCGTGCTCGAGGAAGTATGAGATGTTCGGCGGCACCGGCGGATGCGTGACGTCGCCCGGCGACTGCCGGGCCAGGCCACCGGCCGCATACCGGGCTGTCAGCGCCTTGGCCAACGCGGCAACCGATTGGTTCTCGTAGAGATCCTGCGGGGTGAGGTCCAGGCCTTCGTTGGAGGCGGTCATCGCGACACTGATCGCGACCAGCGAATCGCCGCCCAGCTCAAAGAAGTTCGCGTTGCGTTCGACGTTGGGCAGACCCAGGCATTGGCTCCAGATGCGCTGCAGCGTCGCTTCCATCGGCGACTTGCCGGACGCGGTGGCCTGCGCAGCCTCAGCACCGCCGGTCGACGCGACGGCCGCCCCGTTGGTCGCCGCGGACTCGCCCGTCCAGGTCGTCTGACGGTGCTCGATCCAATGCCGTTGACGCTCAAAGGGATAGCCGGGCAGCGTGATCAGCTGCGCTGACTGCCCGCCGCGCAGCGGTGACCAGTCCACCTCGACACCGGCCGACCAGAGCTGGCCCAACGCGAGCAGGAATGCATCGCGATCGTCGCGGTTCTGCGCGTGATGGCGCATCAGCCGCACCGCGCGGTGCCCGTTGGACCACCGCGGGTGCCGACTCGCCGAGGAGGTCAGCGTGCCGCCGGGGCCGACCTCGACCAGGATGCGGTTCGGGTCACCGAGCAACACGTCGACTTCGTCGGAAAAACGGACGGTCGAGCGCACCTGGCGGGCCCAGGTTGCCGGGTTGGTGGCCTCACTGGCGGCCAGCCAGGTTCCAGTCACGTTGGACAGCAACGGAATCTGCGGTTCGCGCAGCGTCTGGCGGGACAGGAAGCCGGTGAACTCGGGGATCATTGAGTCCATCAGGCGCGAGTGGAACGCGTGCGACGTACGGACCCGGCGCGCCACGATGCCCTTTTCGGTGAGGCGTTCGCTGAATTGGCGAATGCCCTCCTCGGATCCGGCGACGACGCAGCCGCCCGGTTCGTTGATCGCGGCGATGTCGACCTCACCGTTGAGGTACTCGCCCACCGCCTCGGGGCTCAGCGCCACCGCGACCATCACGCCACGCGGCGCGGCGTGCATCAGGCGGGCTCGCATCGAGACCACCTTGATGGCCGTCTCGATGTCGAAGACCCCGGCGATGGTGCCGGCAACGTACTCGCCGATGCTGTGTCCGGCCAGCGCCGCAGGCCGGACACCGTAACTCTCGATCAGCTTCGCCAGCGCGTACTCGACGGTGAACAGCGCGGGCTGGGTGCGGTCGGTGCGCTCCAGGTTGCGGGCTGTGCCCTCGAAGATCTCGGCGCGCAGGTCGACCCCGAGCTCCTCGCCGAACCCGTCCGCGCACTGGTCGAAGTGCTCAGCGAACACCGGCTCGCCGTCGTACAGACCGCGTGCCATCCCGATGTGCTGCGCGCCCTGACCGGGGAACAGGAAGACCACTTGGTCTGAACTGTCCGTGTTCCCAGCGAATTCGCCGACGAAGACGTTGTCGTTCTCGGCGGTCTCCAGCACGGTTCTCGCGTGCTGCTCGTCGTTGACGACCGCGGCCATCCGGATCTTCTCTTTGCGGCGACGGCCGAGGGTGTAGGCGACGTCGGCCAGGCTCACCGCGTCGTCGCCGGAGATTTCAGCGGCCAGCGACTTGCGTGACCGCTCGAGCGCTTCGGTGCTTCGCGCCGACATCAGCAGCACCTGTGCGCCCGACACGGGCGCCGAAGACACAGTGGCCGGCACGGTTGGCGCTTCTTCCAGCACCAGGTGCGCGTTGGTGCCACCGACCCCGAACGAACTGACACCGGCGCGCAGCACACCGTCCCATTCCCACGGGCCGTATTCGCTGCGAACCTTGAAAGGTCCACGGTCGAGATGCAATTCGGGGTTCGGGCTGGTGTAGTGCAGCGTCGCCGGAATTGCCCGATGCTTCAGGCACAGAATCGCTTTGATCAGGCTCGCGATTCCGGAGGCCGACTCCAGGTGGCCGATGTTGGACTTGACCGACCCGACGTAGCACGGGCCGGAGCGGGTCTCCTCGGAAACCTCGAAAGCTTGCCGCAGACCTTCGATTTCGATCGGGTCGCCCAGCGGTGTGCCGGTTCCATGGGTCTCGACGTAGCTGATCTCCGAAGAGTCGATCTCGGCGATCGCGTGCGCCTCGGCGATGACGTCGGCCTGGCCGGCCGCGGTGGGGGCGGCGTAGGTCATCTTCGTGGAGCCGTCGTTGTTCAGCGCCGACCCGCGGATCACCGCGTGGATTCGGTCGCCGTCGTCGACCGCATCCTGCAGCGCCTTGAGCACCACCACACCGACACCGCTGCCGAAAATCGTGCCGTCGGAGCGCGCGTCGAAAGGCCGGCAGTGGCCGGTCGGCGACACCATCGAGCCTGGGGCGTACCAATACCCGACATGATGCGGGATGCGCAGCGATGCGCCGCCGGCCAGCGCCATCTCGCACTCGCCGTTCAGGATGCTCTGGCAGGCCAGGTGCACCGCGACCAACGCCGACGAGCAGGCCGTCTGCACCGATAGTGCGGGCCCGCGCAGATTCAACGCATAGGCCAGCTTGGTGGCCAGGTAGTCCTTGTCGTTCTGCAGCGACAGGTTGACCATGTCGAAGGTAATGCCTTGTCCCATAACCACATTGGGGTCATAGTTGGACATGATGTTGTGCAGCAGATACCCGCTGGTGGTGCTGGTCGCGTACACGCCGACCGAGCCCTCGAGCTCGGCGGGGTCGTAGCCGGCGTCCTCGATCGCATGGAACGCCGTCTGCAGGAACAGCCGGTGCTGCGGATCGGTCGAGCGCGCTACCTGCGGAGTGAAACCGAAGAAGTCAGCGTCGAATTCGTCGATGCCGTCCACCAATGCGGCCCGCCGCACGTAGGCGTGATTCGCCAGCGACTTCTCGGGGATGCCCTCGGCCAGCAGGTCATCTTCGGCCAGCGTGACGATCGACTCCACGCCGCGGCGCAGGTTGTCCCAGAATGCCGACAGCGTGTTGGCGCCGGGCAACCTGGCCGCCATGCCGACCACCGCGATCGCGTTGGGCGGCAGTTCGCTGTTGCTGGTCACACTCGATCTCCTACCTTTCGCCTGGCGGCGGCACGCTGCCGGGCCGCAGCGCGCTGCTTGGCTCGGTCACGAACGCCGCTGCCGCTGTCAGCCCTGTCCTCGGTCTCCAGGCCCAGCTGGCGGATCAGGTCAGTCGTCAGCGCGGCCAGCGAGGCGCCCTGCAACAGCAGGGCCACCGGCGGTTCCACACCGAAGTCGCCACGAACAGTGTTGCGGATTCGGACCGCCATAAGCGAATCCATGCCCAATTCGGTCAACGGCTGATCGGCGTCGAGCGTGCTGCCCTTCGGGTAGCCCATGATGGCCAGGATGCGGCCGCTCAGCCGCGCGATGACGACCCGGTTGACTTCGGCGGGGTCCATCTCCCGCAACGCGTCGGGGCCCGCCCAATCGTCGTCGTCGCTGTCGATGTCCAGTTCCTCGGCCAACTTCGCGAAATAGCCGAGTTGCTGGATCTCCGGGAACGCGGCCGCGGCCCGGTCCAGCCGCAGCCGGGCCACCCCAATGTTGGTGGGCTGGTTGGCCAGGATGGCCTCCAGCGCCTCGATGCCTTCGGCCGGCGAGATGGGATCCAGCGCGCTGAAGGTCAGGGCGCGGGCGACACCGATGTCGGACCACTGTCCCCAGTTGATCGTGGTGGCCGGCAGACCCGACGCCCGTCGCCAGTCGACCAGACCGTCGAGCCAGGCACTCGCGGCGGCGTAGGCGCCTTGTCCGGGCGCACCCAGCAGTGACGACGTCGACGAGAAGCCGACCCACCAGTCGAGGTCGCGACCGGCGGTGGCGACGTGCAGTCGCAGCGCGCCAATGGCTTTCGGCGCCCACACCCGCTCCAGGCTCTCCTTGCTGAGGCCGGCGACAATCTGGTCGTCGAGTACCACCGCGCTGTGCATCAGACCGCGCAACGCCAGCCCGGTCTCTTCGGCCGCGCTGACCAACCGCTCGGCGACTCCGGGCGCGGCGATATCGCCGAGTACCACGGCGATCTGGGCACGCTGCCCGAGTTCGTCGAGCAGAGCTTGTGCCTCCTCGGACGGCTGGGACCGTCCGTTCAGGACCACGCGGCCGGCGCCGCTGTCGACCAGCCAACGGGCCATCGCCAACCCGATTCCGCCGAGGCCGCCGGTGAGGATGTAGGCGCCGTCCGACCGAACGATTGTGTCGGACTTGGCCGTACCCATCGTCGCGCGGGAAAGCCGTTTCACATAACGGTTTTCGCCACGCCAGGCGACCACGTCATCTCTGGCATCGCCGGTGGCGAAGCCCAGCTCGGTGGTCAGCGGTGTCACGGCGTCACCGGACAGGTCGACCAACGTGGTGCGCAGGTCCGGGTGCTCGTAGGCCAGCACCCGGATCAACCCGGTCAGGGCGCTGATCGACGGATCACCCGGCTCGCCGTCGTCGACGGCCAGACCGTCGCGGGACACCAGCCACAGTCGCGGCGACTTGCCGTGCCACCCGGTGAGGATCGTGCGCACCGTCGACGCGACGCCCCACGCCAGGTCGCGGCCGCGCGCCGGAGCATCACCGGAGTCGGTCCCGTCGAATGTCTGCTTGCCCGCGAAGATGACGACGCCGACCGGCGGGAGCTCGGCGTCCCCCGCGGCCTGCGAGAAGGCTTCCAGGACCGCCGACTCCTGCGAGAGGTCGGCAGCGATGACCCGTCGGGTCGATGAGCCGAACGTGGCGACGAATTCCTTGGCCACCGCCTCGGCTTCGGCGCCATCGTTCAGCACCAGCCAGCTGCCGTCCGGTGCGGAAGCGGCGTCGACCGGAGTTTTGACCCATTCGGTATCGAAAATCTTCTGCTCCAACGGCATTGGCACCGTGCGGCGTTGCACGCGCTGCAGGTAGATACCGCTGATCTCGGCGGTCGGAGTGCCCGCGTCATCCGTGATGAGCACGCGGCCCATGATGCCGGCGCCATCCGCGTCAGGGTTGACCAACTCGGCGCGGCATCGGGCGCGGCGCCCGACCTCGCCGAACACCCGGATCTTCTCGAACGACACCGGCAGATAGGTTGCCTCGCTGGAGTCGGCCAGAGCTTCACTCGACAGGGCGGCAGCCAGACCCTGCAGGGCAGCGTCGAGCAACACCGGGTGAATCCGGTAACCACGGTGCCCGGTCGCCTCGTCCGGCAGGACGATCTCGGTCTCCGATGTGCCGTTGGATCGGCGGACGATGCGGGTCAGTGCGGCGAACGCCTGGCCGTGGTGCAAACCGGTGTTGCGCAACGCCGAATACAGATCCGCGGGCGAGACCACCGTGCCGGGATCCGACGCAGCGGTCGGCACGGACGGTGGCTCCGATTGCCCCACTTCGACTTTCGCCACTGCGTGGCGGATCCAGGCGCCGGTGGCCGAGCGCGAATGGATTTCGACGCGAATTTCGTCGCCGTCCTTCTCGCCCCGGGTCAGCTGCGTGGTCAGCTGGGTCGATTCGCCCAGCGGCAGCATCTGTTCGACCTCGACGCCGACGGTCACCGATTGCGCCGGCAGGCCGAGGGCTTCGCAGGCGGCCGCGAGCGCGATCTCACCGAAGCCGGTGCCGGGCATGACCGGCTGGCCGTGCACCTTGTGGTCGAGCAGGTAGGGAAGGAGATCGGTGCCGACGTCGGCCGTGAAGACGTGCTCGCGACCGGAGGGCAGTTCGACGTGGGTACCGAGCAGCGGGTGTGCGCTGGCCGGTTGCCGGTTCGACGAGAACGGCGCCGCCCAGTAGCGGACGTGCTGCCACGGCGTCGGCGGTAGGTCGATGAGTCTCTTTGTGCCATCGGCATTGTGCGCCGCGGCGGCCGACGGCGGACGTACCGTCGCCAGCTGGGTGTGGAAGGTCAGCGTCTCCGGGTTGTCCCGGGTCAGCGTGCCAGACACCTGCGCGCCGCCGCGCGGCTTGGCCGACTCCAACGAGCCGTTGATGGCGTGGCTCAGCAGGGGGTGCGGGCTGACTTCGACGAAGGTGGTGTGGTTTTCGGCGGCCTCCGCGACCGCCTGGCTGAACCGCACCGGATTACGCAGGTTCACCACCCAGTAGTCGGCGTCGAACTTCGCTGCCGCAGCACCGGACTGGCCAACCGTGCTGATCAACGGAATCCGCGGCGCCATCGGCTTCAAATCCGCCAGCGCATCCTTGAGCTCAGCCAGAATCGGATCCACCGTCGGATGATGCGAAGCCACATCCACCTCGACACGACGCGCCAGCAGACCCTGCGCGTCGACCGCCGCGATCACCGCATCGACCTGCTCGGGCGGGCCGGCGATCACCGTCTGCTCCGGCGCGGCATACACCGCCACCGTGACATCCGGATACTGCCCAACCAACTTCTCCGCCTCGGCAGCACCAAGCTCCAGCAACGCCATCGCGCCCTGACCCGACAACCGCGACATCAACTTCGACCGGGTCGCAATGACTTTCAAACCATCAGCCGGGCTCAACGCCCCAGCCACCACCGCCGCAGTCACCTCACCCATCGAATGCCCGATCACCGCATCAGGCACAACACCATACGAGCGCCACAACGCAGTCAACGCCAACTGCATACCCACCAACACCGGCTGAATACGCTCGATACCCACCACCGGCTCCCCCGCCAGCAGCACATCACGCAGCGAAAAACCCACCTGCGCCACAAAATCCGGCTCCAACTCGGCCACCGCCGCAGCAAACGCCGGCTCATCGGCCAACAACGCCCGACCCATCCCCGCCCACTGCGAACCCTGACCCGAATACAAAAACACCGTGCCCGAACCGCGGGGAGCCTCGCGTGGGCCGACAACGCCCGGCGTCGGCTGGCCGGCGGCCAGCGCCCGCAGTCCAGCCACCAGTTCGGTGCGGTCACGCGCGGAGACCGTGGCGAGTTTGTTGTGGCGACTGCGGTAAAGGTTGACGGTGTGCGCGATGTCGGCCAGCGGCACATCCGCACCCTGGCCCGCCATCCAGTCGGCCAATGCCGTCGCCCACGACGCGATCCGCTGTTCGCTCTTGCCGGAGATCACCAGCGTCGTCACCGGTGACGCCGAATCGGCAGCGACGGCGGGTACGGGGTCCGGCCCCTGCTCGATCACGACGTGTGCGTTCGTCCCGCCGATGCCGAACGACGATATGGCGGCCCGGCGCGGGCCTTCCTCAGCCGGCCACGGGCTGACCTCGGTGGGAACGAACAGCCGGGTGGGCGACGGGTCGATCGCCGGATTCCATTGCACGAAGTTGAGATTGGGCGGTATCTGGGCCCGCTGCACGGATAATGCGGCCTTGATGAAGCCGGCGATGCCGGCGGCGGCCTCGAGGTGGCCGAAGTTGGATTTCACTGCGCCCAGGGCACATTGGCTCTCGCCGCGGCCGTATTGGTCGGCCAACGCTTCGAATTCGATCGGGTCACCCAGCCCGGTGCCGGTGCCGTGCGCCTCGATGTAGTTCACCGAGCCGGCGGTCACGTCGGCGCTGCGCAGTGCATTCCTGATGACGTCTTGTTGCGCAAGGGTGTTGGGCGCGGTCAGGCCGTTGGACCGGCCGTCCTGGTTGACCGCGGAACCCCGCACGACGGCCAGCACGCGGTCCCCGTCGCGCACGGCGTCGGTGAGCCGCTTGAGCACCACGACACCGCAACCCTCCCCGCGGACGAATCCATCGGCGCGGGAGTCGAAGGAGTAGCACCGGCCGTTCGGGGACAGCATTCCCCACTTGGACATCGCGATCTGAGTTTCCGGCCGCAGGATCAGGCTGACCCCGCCGGCCAGGGCCAGGTCGCTCTCGCGCAGCCGCAGGCTCTGGCAGGCCAGATGGATCGTCACCAGCGACGACGAACACGCGGAGTCGATCGCCACCGCCGGGCCCCGCAGCCCGAGCAGGTACGCGATGCGCCCGACGGCGACGGCGTGGGCATTGCCGGTCGCCGAGTAGGCGTCGATGGTGTCCGGGTTGGCCGCCGAAATCGTTTGGTACTCGCCGTAATACACGCCCATCATGACGGCGGCACGCACACCCGACAGTTCTTCTGTCGCGATCCCGGCGTGTTCGAGCGCCTCGTAGGCCACCTCGAGCATCAGCCGCTGCTGAGGGTCCATGGCTTCGGCTTCACGCGGGGAGATCCCGAAGTAGTCGGCGTCGAAGCCGGCCACGTCGGGCAGGAACCCACCCCACTTGGACGACATCCGGCCGGGCGCAAACTGATCCGGGTCGTAGTACTCGTCGGCGTTCCAGCGATCAGCCGGGATCTCACTGATGCCGTCGCCGCTGTTCGTCAGGAAGTTCCAGTAGCCCTCCGGGCCCACCGCGCCGCCCGGGAAGCGGCAGCCCATACCGACCACCGCGATCGGCTCGGCGGTGGCGATCCGTGAGGCCTTGTCGAACTGCTGCGTCAGCGCGTCCCGCTTGTCGCCGGACATCGCCGAAACTCTGTCGTAAATCGTCGCCATCAGAAGATACCGCTCTCACTGCCCGCCGAAGCCGACTCGACGCTGTCGAACAATTCATCCAGCACACCGCTCGCCGACTCGGCCGCGGGATCGGCGGCATCTTCCTCCGGCACGTCTGGGGGTGCAAGCAGGCCCGCCACGTACACCGCCAACGAGGAGATCGTCGGGTGGTTGAACAACATGTTCGCCGACACGTCCAGGCCGACCAGCTTTTTGGTCTCCTTGAGCACCGTCATGGCCATCATCGAGTCCAGGCCCAGTTCGGGGAACGGCGCGTCGAGGTTGATCGCCGAGGGCGACATCCTCAGCTCGCGGCCCAGGATGGCCTGCAACCTGGTCTGCAGTTCGGTGAGCCGGTCCTCGGCGGACAGCGTCGACCAGTCCGGGGCCGCGGCCACCGGTGCGCCCGCGTCGTCGCCGGTCGCCCGGTGCTCGATGCTCGGGACGCCGACGGCGGCGTCGAATTCCGAGACGACCTTGCCGAAGTAGTCGAGGTCGCGGAACTCCGGAGTGGCCGCGACCGCGCGGTCGAGCCGCAGCCGTCCGACACCCACCCGGTTGAGCGGACCTCCGACCAGATTCTGTAGCGCCTCGATGCCTTCGTCGGGCGTGATCGGGTCGAGCACGCTGTAGGTCAGCGCCCGGCTCATGCCGACGTCCGACCACTGGCCCCAGTTGATCGCGGTGGCAGGCAAACCGGATGCGCGTCGCCAGGTCATCAGCGCATCGAGCCAGGCGTTCCCGGTCGCGTAGGCCAGTTGGCCCGGCAAGCCGAGCAGCGTGGCCATCGAGGAGAAGCCAACCCACCAGTCCAGCTCGCGGGTGATCGTCGCCGCGTTCAATCGCAGCGCGCCGGCCACCTTGGGCGCCCAGACCCGCTGCATTCCTTCCCGGGTAAGCGCGGTCACCAGGCCGTCGCCGGTCACACCGGCGGCGTGCACGACTCCGCGCAGCGGTCGTCCGGTCGCTTCGGCCGCAGCCACCAACCGCTCAGCCACCCCGGGGGTTGCGATGTCGCCGGCTACGAAGACCACCTCGGTGCCGTCGCCCAGAGCGTCCAGGTCCTTGCGTTGCGCTTCGGACGGTTCACTGCGGCCGTTGAGCACGATCCGGCCCGCGCCACGCTCCACCAGCCAGCGGGTGACCACGGTGCCCAGGCCACCCAGGCCGCCGGTGACGATGTAGGAGCCGTCCGCGCGGACCACCGCTTCGTGGTGGCCGCCGTCCAGCGTCGCCCGTACCAGCCGCTCGACGTAGCGACCGTCTTCGCGCAGCGCGACCACGTCGTCGCCGGTCGACGCCGCCAACTCATTCGTCAGCGCAGCGACGAGGTCACCGGCGCTGTCCACGTCGAGCAGGGTGGCACCGAGATCCGGCTCGCCGGCCAGCACGCGGGCCGCTTCGCCGGGGAACCGCCAGTTGCGGATGAGGCCTTTGAGCGCGCCGATTGCCGGGTCGCCGGGCTCGTTGGGGTGAACCGACAACCCGTCGCGGGTGACCAGCCACAACCGCGGCGACTTGCCCGCCCAGCCGTCGACGGCCGCGTGCGCGGCGGCCGAGATATGCATGATCAAGTCTTGCGCGCGGCTCAGCGCGGCATCGGCGTCGGCGCCGTCGAACGGGCGCTTCGCCAGCAGCACGACGATGCCCACCGGCGGGAACTGCGAATCGCCCCCGGTCTTGGCGAAGGCTTCGGCCACAGCGGACTCGTCCGCCAACGTCGCGCTGATCACTCGCCGAGTCGGCGACGTCAGACGCGTCGTGATCTCCGCTGCGAGTGCCGTTGTCTCCGAATCAGATTCGGCCAACACCACCCAGGTACCGTCTGTCACCGCGTCGCCCTGCGGTGCTGGGTTCTGCACCCATGCGGCGTCGAAGATCTTCTGCTCCAACGACAGCGGCACACTGGCCAGATCCACCGGCTTCAGCTCGATGCCGGTCAGCTCCGCGATCGTGGCCCCGGTGTCGTCGGTGAGAACGATGCGGCCCCGGTGTCCGCCCTGCCCCTGCTCGACCAGTTCGGTGTGGCTACGTGCCCGTCCGCGGATCGGGCCGAACACCCGGATCGTCTCCACCGACACCGCTTGATACGACGCCTCGTCGGACTCCGCGGGGATGGCGGCGGCCAGTTGCCGCAACGCCGCGTCGAGCAGCACCGGGTGGATGCGGTACTCGGGGTGGTCGGCAACCTCGTCGGGCAGCACGATCTCGGTGCCCTCACCGTCCTGCTTGCCGGCCGGCGCCTCGACCACGTCGATCTCGGCCACCGCGTAGCGCGACCAGCTGCCGCCAGCCGAGCGGGCTTGGATCTCAACGCGATTCACGTCGGGACCTTGCGAAAGCTGCGTCGTCACGCGGGTCTGCGCGTCCAGGATCAGCGGCCGCTCGATCTCCAGCGCTGTGACGACGGATGCGCCGAGTGCCTGGCCGGCTGCGGCCAACGCCATCTCGGCGAAGCCGGCCGCCGAGACGACCGCCCGGCCCTGAATCGTGTGATCGGCCAACCATGGCAACGCTTCGATACCGATGTCGGTCTGCCAGACATGCTCATGGCCGGAAGGCATCTCGACGTGCGCGCCGAGTAGCGGGTGCACGTTGGTCAGTCGCTGTCCGGCCGGCTTCTTCTCCACCCAGTAGCTGGCGTGCAGCCACGGCGACGCGGGTATGTCGACGCGGCGCCGACCCTCGGTGTCCTGGGCCGTCACGCCGAGCGTGGCGAGTTGCTCATGGACGGAAAGTGTTTCGTCGTCGCCGCGCTTCATCGCCGCGGTGACGTTGAAGCGATCGCGCGACGACACCGAGGCCAGCGTCTCGCCGATGCCGTGGGTGAGCAGGGGGTGCGGGCTGACTTCGACGAAGGTGGTGTGGTTTTCGGCGGCCTCCGCGACCGCCTGGCTGAACCGCACCGGATTACGCAGGTTCACCACCCAGTAGTCGGCGTCGAACTTCGCTGCCGCAGCACCGGACTGGCCGACCGTGCTGATCAACGGAATCCGCGGCGCCATCGGCTTCAAATCCGCCAGCGCATCCTTGAGCTCAGCCAGAATCGGATCCACCGTCGGATGATGCGAAGCCACATCCACCTCGACACGACGCGCCAGCAGACCCTGCGCGTCGACCGCCGCGATCACCGCATCGACCTGCTCGGGCGGGCCGGCGATCACCGTCTGCTCCGGCGCGGCATACACCGCCACCGTGACATCCGGATACTGCCCGACCAACTTCTCCGCCTCGGCAGCACCAAGCTCCAGCAACGCCATCGCGCCCTGACCCGACAACCGCGACATCAACTTCGACCGGGTCGCAATGACTTTCAAACCATCAGCCGGGCTCAACGCCCCAGCCACCACCGCCGCAGTCACCTCACCCATCGAATGCCCGATCACCGCATCAGGCACAACACCATACGAGCGCCACAACGCAGTCAACGCCAACTGCATACCCACCAACACCGGCTGAATACGCTCGATACCCACCACCGGCTCCCCCGCCAGCAGCACATCACGCAGCGAAAAACCCACCTGCGCCACAAAATCCGGCTCCAACTCGGCCACCGCCGCAGCAAACGCCGGCTCATCGGCCAACAACGCCCGACCCATCCCCGCCCACTGCGAACCCTGACCCGAATACAAAAACACCGTGCCCGAACCATGCGGCTTCTCGCTGGGCTCCACGACGCCGGTCGCGGATTCGCCCGCGGCCAGTGCACGTAGTCCGGCAACCGCTTGGGCACGGTCACGCGCGGAGACGGTCCCGAAGCTGCGGTACCGGCCGCGGTAGTTGTTGACGGTGTGCGCGACGTCGGCCAGCGGCACGTCAGCACCCTCGCCGTCCATCCAATCGGCGAGCACCGCGGCGATCGGTGCGATGCGCGCCGGTGTCTTCCCGGAGATGACCAGCGTGCTGATCACCGGCTCTGGTTGGGCGACAACCGGTTCCGTAGCAGGGGCCTGCTCGACGACGATGTGCGCATTGGTGCCACTGACGCCGAACGACGACACCCCGGCCCGGCGCGGCCGGTTCACCTCGGGCCACGCCATCCCGTCGGCGGCGATGGTGAACTTCGACGCTCCGGCGCAGGCGTTAGGTGTCAAGGCGGTGAAGTGCAGATGCGGCGGAATGTAACCGTGGCTCATGCTGAGCACGGTCTTGATGAAACCGGCGATGCCGGCAGAGTTCTCCAGGTGGCCCAGGTTTGTCTTGGCCGAGCCCAGTACCAGCGGCGCTGACTCGTCGCGATCGCCGAAAACCGCGCTCAGGGCATCGAGTTCGATCGGGTCACCCAACGCGGTGCCGGTGCCGTGCGCCTCGATGTAGTCGATCTCCGACGGCTGCAACCGCGCCGACGCCAGCGCCGCCCGCATGACCGCCTGCTGGGCCGGGCCGCTCGGCACGGTCTGCCCGCTGCTCGGGCCGTCCTGGTTGACTGCCGAACCCCGAACCAGCGCCTGCACCCGGTCCCCGTCGCGCACTGCATCGCTGAGGCGCTTGAGGACGATCACGCCGCAACCCTCGCTGCGCACATAGCCATCGGCGGCGGCGTCAAAGGTCTTGCACTGGCCGTCGGGTGCCAGCATGCCCCACCGCGAACAGGCGATGCTGTTCTCCGGGGTCAAGATCAGGTTGGTCCCGGCGGCCAGCGCCAGATCCGTTTCGCGCCGGCGCAGGCTCTGGATAGCCAGGTGGATGGCGACCAGCGACGACGAGCACGCGGTGTCGAGCACCACGGCCGGGCCGTGCACGCCAAGGAAATAAGACAGCCGTCCCGCGGCGAAGTTCGACGCGTTGCCGAACGGCAGGTACGGGTCGAAGTCCTCCGGGCGGGCCCCGCCGTCGGTCGACAGCCAGTAGTAGTCGCTCGTGGTCAGGCCGACGTAGATCCCGGTTTGGGTGTTGCGAACCGCCTTGGGCGTGACACCGGCGTTTTCCAGTGCCTCCCAAGCGACTTCGAGGAGCAGCCGCTGCTGAGGGTCCATCGCGACCGCTTCACGCGGGGAGATCCCGAAGAACTCGGCGTCGAATTCGTCGGGCCGCCACGAGGTGAGGAATCCACCCTCCCGGTTGGCAATCGTGCCTGGCCGGGTGTGGTCCTCGGAGAAGTACGCGTCGGCGTCCCAGCGGTCCTCGGGCACCCGGATCACACCGCTTGCTCCGTCGCGCAGCAGCTGCCAGTAGTCGGCGGGGGTGCTCACACCACCGGGCAGACGACAGGCCATCCCGACCACGGCGATCGGTTCGACGTCGGCCTTTTCGGCGATCTCCAGCCGAGCCGTCAGGTCATCGATCTTGCGTAGCGCCTCGGTGATGATCGCCCGACGATCTGGCGGTGCAGTCATCCCGCTCAACCCAGCCTTTCAGAAAGCTCTTTGAGGAGTTCGTCGTCGCTGAAGTCCTCGTAGTCGTCGCTGCTTTCGTCCTCGGCAGCTTCGGCCACCTCCGGAAGAACGGTGGCCAAGTAATCCGACAGCGCCTCGACGGTCGGGTAGTCGAACACCACCGACGCGGGGAGTGTCTCGCCCAGGCTGTCGGAGAGGGCTCGCTGAAGGGTCACGCTCATCAGCGAATCCATGCCGGATTGGAAGAAGCCCGCCGCCGGGTCGAGTAACTGCGCCGACGCCAACCCCATCGCCGAGACAACCTGCGCGGTCACGTGATCGACCAGAATGCCGCGGCGCCGGGTTGGCTCGGCGTCGCGCAGCGCATCCCGGAATTCGGTGCTGCGCACCGCCGGACTGTCCGTGCTGTCGCCAGTGGTCAATAGGTTGTCCACGATGCGCAGGGCCGCCCTGGTGCGATACGCCGCGGCCAGCAAGGCCCAGTCGGCGGCCACGACGGTCGGCCGTGCCGGAGCACCGGGACCGGTGAGCAACGGCAGCGCCTGGATCGCGACCTCGTCGGCCATCGGCTCCAGACCCGAATTGAGAGTGACCTGACGCTCTTCCTCGGATTGTCCGTCGGACAACGACTTCCAGAGCCCCCAGTTGATCGCGGTGGCCGGAAGACCGGCAGCCCGGCGGGCCAGCGCGAAGGTGTCCAGGAACGTTGTCGTCGCCGTGTAATGCGCCAGCCAGCGCGATCCGGTCAGCCCGGAGATCGACGAGAACAGCACGAACTGATCCAACGAGTGACGCAGTGACAGCCGGTGCACCAGCGACACCACGTCCAGCTTCGGCCGGAACATCGCGGTGACGTCGTCACTTGTCATGTCCAGCAACGTGATCGGGCCACCGCCGAACGCTGCCACATAGATGCCGGCCAGCGGCGGAAGGTCGGCACCGAAGCGGTCGAACAGCGCGCTCATCGCGGACTCGTCCGCCGCATCGGCGGCTGCCGTCACCACAGTAGTGCCGGCCCGCGCCAGGCGCGCGGCCAAATCGTCGAGGCGCGAACCGGGGTTACGCGAGACCGCGACGACGGTGCCCGCGCCCGAGTCGGCGAGCTGCTGGATAAGGTGCGGTCCGATGTTGCCGGTCGCGCCGATAACCAGATAGCTGCTGTCCTTGGACAATTCGGCAGGGGCGGTCGAGGGCGCGTATCCCTTGTCCAACCGCGGCACGCGGCGCAGGCCGGCCCGGTAGACAACCTGGTCTTCGTCGTCGTCGGCCTTGGCCTCGTTCACGACGTAGGTGGCGGCCAAGCCGTCCGGCACCGACTCGTCGAGATCGATGACGCGGCCCCAGAATTCGGGGTGCTCGAGTGCGAGCGTGCGGCCCAGACCCCACAACACCGCGTGAGCGGGGTTGGCGCGGTCGCCTTCGCTGACCGGCTGGGCGTTGCGGGTGAGCAGATACAGCCGTGGCGCCACGCCCATCTCGGCGATGGCAGCGGTCAGCCGTCGTGCGGCGTTGAAATACTCGTATCCCGCCTCGGCATCGAACTGGCCGCCGGTCACCCCGGGTGCGTAGAGCACGTGGGTCACTCCGGCCAGGGCGTCGGTGATCGCCATCGGGTCGGCGCCTTCGGCCAGCACTGACGTCGGCGCAGGCGCGGCGGCGAATTCGTCGCCAAGAACGCGACCGATCTCCGACCCCAGCTCGGAGTCGGTGATCACCAGCCACGAAGCGTCGGCATCGCCATCCGCGGACAGCTCCCGAGTCGCCCCGGACAATTCGCGGGCCGGCCAGGCCAGCCGGCAGTACCACTCCGACGGGATCGGACCATCGGCCTGCACGCCCGGATCACCAACGGCGGCAACATGTCTGACCGGCGTTATCGGTCGGGGGTTGACCCAGTGGCGGCCGTGATGCCACGGCGTGCTGGGCAGCACAGGGTGCGGCTCGACAGGGTGCGGGATCTGCGGCGGATGACTGGTGTGGACGGTGTTGAGGTTCGTGTGGAAGCGGACCGCGTCGTCGCCGTCGCGCCACAACGTCCCCACGCTGTGGTGATGGCCGGTGGGATCCAGCGTGTCGCCGACGGCGTGGGTCAGGATCGGATGGGCACTGATCTCGATGAAGGTCCCGTGCTCCTCTGCGGCAGCCGCGACGGCCTGGCTGAGCAGTGCCGGCTGACGCACGTTGGCCACCCAGTAGTCGGCGTCCAGCATCGGCGACGCGGCACCCTCCATGACCGTCGAATAGAACGGGATGGTGGGAATCTCGGGAGTCAAATCCTGCAGCGCCGTGCGCAACTCGCCCAAGATCGGATCCATGAACGCAGTGTGGGACGCGACCTCCATGTTGACCCGACGAGCGAAGCGGTTCTGCGCGCTCACCGCGGCAATCACCGCGTCGACCGCGGCCACCGCGCCGGCGATCACCGTCTCGCGCGGCGAAATGTAGCCCGCCACACTGACTTCGGGGTAGCCGGCGATCAGTGCCTCGGTGGCTTCGGGGTCGAGCTTCAGCAGCGCGACCGCGCCTTGACCGGCGAGCTTGGACATCAACTGCGAACGGATGGCGATCACCCGCAGCCCGTCGACGACGCTGAGCGCACCGGCGACCACCGCCGCGGTGACCTCTCCCATCGAATGGCCGATCACCGCATCCGGGTGTACTCCGTAGGAGCGCCACAACTCGGTCAGCGCCAGCTGCAATCCCATCAGCACCGGCTGAACCTGCGCGTCGCCGCTGATCGACTCGCCGTTGGCGATGACCTTCTGCAGCGAAAACCCAACCTTCTCGACGAAAATCGGGTCCAGCTCGGCGATCGCCTCGGCGAACACCGGCTCGTCGTCCAGCAATTGCCGACCCATGCCAGCCCAGTGCGAACCCTGCCCCGAGTACACGAACACCGTGCCGGGACTGCACGGCCCATCGTGCGGGGCGACTATTCCATCTGCGCCATCGGTGTATCGGCCGTCGGCCAGCGCCTGCAACTGGGCCACCGCCTGGGCGCGGTCGCGGACGCAGACGGTGGCGAACTGCGTATGGCGCTCGCGGTGGTAGTTGAGCGTGTGGGCGACGTCGGGCAGCCGCACGTCGGCGCCCGCACCCTGCAGCCATTCCGCCAGTGAGGCCGC
The DNA here is from genome assembly GCA_963815995.1 of uncultured Actinomycetota bacterium. Classification (GTDB taxonomy): domain Bacteria; phylum Actinomycetota; class Actinomycetes; order Mycobacteriales; family Mycobacteriaceae; genus Mycobacterium. The sequence continues at coordinate 379,682 of CAWFIR010000010.1, read as the reverse complement.
CTGGGAGGCGATTCGCTCCCGCGACTTGCCCGACAGCACCAGGGTGCTCACGGACGGGTCGGCCTCGCGGATGACCGGTACGGCGGCAGGCGCCTGCTCGATCACCGCATGCGCGTTGGTGCCCCCGAACCCGAACGACGAGACGCCGGCCCGCCGCGGGTGATCCGTCTGCGGCCATTCCTGTTGTTCGGCAACCACTTTGAGACGCAACTGGTCAAAGGGGATGTGCGCGTTGGGAGTGTGGAAGTGCAGGTTCTGCGGAATGCGGCCCTTCTGCACCGCGAGCACCGCTTTGATCAATCCGGCCATGCCGGCCGCGGCCTCGAGATGGCCGATGTTCGTCTTGACGGTGCCGATCAGCAACGGCGCGTCTTCGGCGCGACCACGTCCCAACACGGTGCCGAGCGCGCGCGCCTCGATCGGGTCGCCCAGCGGCGTGCCGGTCCCGTGGGCCTCGACGTAGTCGACCTCCTGCGGCGGCACACCCGCATTGGCGTATGCGGAGCGCAGCACCGCCATCTGGGCCGCGGGGTTAGGCGCCAGCAGTCCGTTGGACCGGCCGTCCTGGTTCACCGCCGAACCGCGCACCACCGCCAGCACCCGGTCGCCGTCGCGCACCGCGTCGCTCAGCCGCTTGAGAACCACGACCCCGCAGCCCTCGCCGCGGATGAACCCGTCGGCGTCCGCGTCGAACGCGTGGCACGCACCCGTGGAGGACAACGCGCCGGTCTGGTCGAAGGCACGAACGACCGCGGGCGCCAGCATCAGGTTCACGCCTGCCGCGAGAGCCACGTCGGAGTCCCCGACGCGCAAGCTCTGAGAGGCCAGGTGCAGGGCGACGATCGACGACGAGCACGCGGTGTCAACGGTGACCGACGGGCCGCGCAGATCCAGGAAGTACGACAGCCGGTTGGCGATAATGCTCAGCGCGCCACCGGAATTGCTCCACGCGTCGACATTGGCCAGGTCCATTCCGGCCACGTACCCGTAGTCGGTGTAGCACGCGCCGGCGAAGACGCCGGTCTGCGAGCGGCGCAGGGTGCTCGGCGGAATACCCGCGTGTTCCAGTGCCTCCCAAGCGACTTCGAGCAGCATCCGCTGCTGCGGGTCCATCTTGACGGCTTCGCGGGTGGAGATGTCGAAAAACTCGGCGTCGAATTCGTCGAGGTTGTCCATGTACCCGCCGTAGCGGGTGGTGTGCGCGAGAGTCGCCGCCACCTCCGGAGTGCCGTCGTCGAATGGCGCCCAGCGTTCAAGCGGCACCTCGGTGATCGCGTTCTTGCCGTCCCACATGAACTGCCAGAACTCGTCCGGGCCGGACACGCCACCGGGGAATCGACAGCCCAGACCGATCACCGCGATCGGCTCGTCGAGGTGGCCGCGGTCGGGCTCGAGTTCATCCTCCTCGGCGAACGACTCGGCACCGGTCAAAAACCGTGCCAGGTCGGAAATCGTCGGGTGTTGCCAGAACTCGACAGGTGATACTTTGCGGCCGAGCAGCTCGGTCAACTCGCCGGAGAGCACAACCGCGTCACGCGAGCCCAGACCCAGATCGCTCATCGGGGCGTCGAAGTCGATGTCGTAGAGACTGCATCCGACATTCGTTACGAGGTAATCGGCCAGCCAGTGCCGTAGAGCGTCCTCGTCGTACGACGACGTCATCAAATACCCCTTTCGCTGCCAGCCGGTGCCGACTCCACGCTGTCGAACAGCTCGCCCAGCACGCTGCCGTCCGAATCTCCCAGCACGTCAATATCGCTGTCTGATTCTGTCTGCGGCAAAACCTTCTTGGACAGATGTTCAGCGAGTGCCACGATAGTCGGGTAGTTGAACAGCATCGTCGCGGACAGCTCGATCCCGACGAACTGCTCGGTATCCCGGCGGACCGACATCGCCATCACCGAGTTCATGCCCAGCTCAGCGAACGGCCGGTCCAGCTCGAGCTCGGCTTCGGGCATGTGCAGCTCGCGCGCGAGGATGGCCCTCAGCCCGGCCTGCAGCTCACGAACGACATCCTCGGCGGGCATCTCTGACCAGGCCGGTGCGGTGGCCTTGGGCTCGGCGGCCGCCGCGCCGTCCGCTAAGGGCATCGGCGCCATGACCGCCTGGGCGACGTCGTAGCGCGCGAGGTGGTCCCAGGCCGCGAAGGCTTCGTCGGCGGTGATGGGCCGCGAGCCGAGCCGCTCGAGCTCTTGCAGTGCGATCTGCGCCTCGGCGCCGAAGCCGAGACCGCGCCAGGCCACCCAGTCCTGGCTGACGGTGTGGCAGCCCTGCCGGTGGCGCAGCTGGGCCAGCCCGTCGAGGTAGGCGTTGGCCGCCGCGTAGGCACCCTGACCCGGGACACCGAACACGGCGCCGGCCGCGGCGGTCAGGAACAGGAAGTCGAGGCTGCCGGGCGGGAAGGTCTGATGCAGTACCTGCGCGCCCGCGATCTTCGGCCACACCGTGCGCCGTAGGCGGTCTTCCTCGAGCTCAGTGAACAGGTGGGCGTCGGTGATACCGGCGCCGTGGACGACACCGCGGATCGGCGCGGCACCTTCGGCGTCGCGTTTGGCCAGCAGCGCCCGCATCGCGTCCTGCGATCCGATGTCGAGTGCGACGGCTTCGACGACGACGCCACGCATCTCCAGCGCCCGGATGGCGTTGATCTTCTGTTGGGTGTCGGCGTCGTTGGCCTCGCTGTCCCAGTCGCGGCGGGGAGGCAGCGCGGTGCGGCCGGCCAGGATGACCCGGCGCGCGCCGTGGTCGGCGAGCCAGCCGGCCGTCAGCAGACCGAGCGCACCCAGACCACCGGTGATCAGGTAAGCCGCATCTGGGCGGCAGCGCAGCGGCTCGTGTACCGGCTCACCGGACACCGGCGCGAGGGCCGGGGCCAGGAACTCGCCGTCGCGCAGCGCAAGAATCGACTTCGCGGGCTTCCGGATGACCGTGGCCAGCGCCGGCACCAGACCAGCGATGTCTGCGCCGTCCGGCAGGTCGACCAGGCCGCCCCACAATTGCGGCTGTTCGGCCCGGATCACCCCGGCGGTTCCCCACATCGGGCTTTGCGCGACCGCGGCGTCCGAACTGCCCTCGCGAACACCACGAGTGATGATCCATAGCGTGACCGGGTGGCTTTCGTCGCGCTCGGCCAGCTTTCCGACCAGGTCGACCAGCTCCATCGACATACGCACCGCACCGTCGACATCGGCTTCACCGGAACGGGATTCGGCGACATAGACAACGTAGCGGGCATCGGCGGCAGCGGCCGACGAGTAGCCGGCGTGAGTCAGGCCGTCACGAAGCACACCGGCAATGTCGTTCTCGCCCAACACCGCAACGGTGCTTGGGCCGGTGGCCAGATGGTCGTCGTGGCCCTCGACGGGCGAGAACGGCTGCCAGTCGAGCGCGTGCACCATCGCCGCAGGATCGTCGTTGCGGCCGGCGGCCGCGCTCGAATCCACTGCCGCGTAGCGAAGTCCGTGCACTTCGACGCTCGTACTGCCGTCAGGTCCGATCGCCGCGACGTCGACGATGAGCTCTTCGTCGTTGCCGCCACGCCGGCGAACCTCGACGCGGCCGCGCGGGTCGGTGAGCTCGGCGTCAAACCGGACGGCCGCGACCGCGGACGGCACCATCAGCCGCGGATTCTCGCTGTCCAGCAGCCGGCCGATGTGAATAGCGGCGTCCAGCAACGCAACTGAAGAGGCCTGGGTCAGCTCGACGTCGGCGCGCAACTCGCCGGCGGTCGACCGGCAGGAACCGATCGACCATCCGAACGGACGACCTTCACTGCCCCAGGTCTGCCACAGTGAGGTCACCGAGTCATCGTCGAACTCGCCGTCGGCGAACTGCGGACCGGCTACCGCAGGCGCCGCCGGGTGGGCATCCGAGCCGCGGGCGATGCGAGCAGTGGCGTGCCGGATCCAGTGCTGCGCCGAACCACTGGCGCTCGACGACACGGTCACCGACGCCCCGTCGGCCACCACCTGAACCACGCGCGGCTCGTCAACGACGATCGGGTACTCGAAGCGGATGTCGGACAGCGCCGATCCGCCACACTCGGCAGCGGCCACCGAAAGTGTCTGCAGCAGAACCGATATCGGGATGATCTCGACACCGTTGTTGTGGTGCGAACCGGGATACGGCTTGGTCGTGGGCGTCAGGCGCGCCTGCCACAGATGCGTCGGCGGTGTCGCGGCCACCGGAATGTGCTGACCAAGCAGCGTGCCGGGCCGCGGCGCAGACTCGGCGGTCTTCACGAATTCCTCGGCGCTGATCCAGTGTTGGGTGTGGTGCCATGGCGCACTCGGCAGAACCGGGTGCGGCTCGGGCGGATGCGGCAGCGTGGGCGGGCGCATGACGTGCGTGCTGTTGAGGTTGGTGTGGAAGCTCACCGTGTCATCGCCCATGCGCGACAACGTCCCAATGCTGTGATGGTGCACCGACTCCAGCGTTTCGGTGACGGCGTGCGTCAACGTGGGGTGCGGGCTGATTTCGATGAACGTGGCGTGTTGCTCGGCGGCGATACTGATGGCCTGGTGCAGCCGCACGGGCTGACGCACATTGGCAACCCAGTAGTCGGCGTCCAGGACCGGCGCCTCGGTCGCATCGGCGACGGTGGAGATAAACGGAATCGTCGGCGGCTTGGGCGTCAGATCGGCGAGCGCCGAATGTAATTCGGGCAAGATGGGATCCATCAGCGCGGTGTGCGAGGCGACCTCCATGTTCACTCGCCGCGCGAAACGCTCCTGTGCGCTCACGGCATTGATCGCCGCGTCGACCTGCGCCACCGCGCCGGCGATCACGGTTTGCCGCGGCGACAGGAAGCCGGCCAGGCTCACCCCGGGATAGTCGACGAGCAGCTTTTCGGCCGCGTCGGCGTCCATCTCCAGCAGACCGACCGCGCCTTGGCCGGCCAGCTTCGACATCAGCCGCGAACGGGTCCCGATGACCCGCAGGCCCTCGGCGGGGGTCAGCGCCCCGGCCACCACGGCCGCGGTCACCTCTCCCATCGAATGTCCGATCACCGCATCGGGTTCCACACCGTATGAACGCCACAACGCGGTCAACGCCAACTGCAGGCCCATCAGCACCGGCTGGACGCGGGCGTCTCCGGTCACCCGCTGGCCCTCGGTCAGCACTTGCTGCAGGGAATACCGCATATGCTCGAGGAACAACGGCTCCAGCTCGTCGACCGCGGCGGCGAACGCCGGCTCGTCGGCCAGCAATTGCCGCCCCATGCCGGGCCACTGTGACCCCTGGCCCGAATACACAAAGACCGTGCCCGGTTTGCACAACCCTTCGTGGGGACCGACCAGGCCGATCGCCGACTGGCCGACCGCCAATGCCTGCAGCGCGGCGACGGCGTGGGCGCGATCGCGTGCGGACACCGTGGCGAAGGTCTTGTGGTGGGTCCGGTGGTGGTTGAGCGTGTGGGCGACATCGGTCAGCGACACCGCAGCACCCTCGCCGATCATCCAGTCGGCCAGGGTCTGCGCGGTTGACGCGATCCGCGCCGGCGACTTGCCCGATACCACCAAGGTCGTGATCACTGGTTCTGGTTGCGGCGCAACAGGTTCGGGGGCCGGAGCTTGCTCGATGACGACATGGGCGTTGGTGCCGCTGACGCCGAAGGACGACACCCCGGCCCGACGGGCGCGCCCCACGGCCGGCCAGTCCATGCCGTCGGCGGCGATGGTGAACTTCGATGCGCCCTCGACGGCGTTCGGCGTCAGCTCGGTGAAATGCAGATGCCGCGGAATGTAACCGTGCTGCACGGTGAGAACGGTTTTGATGAAACCGGCGATGCCGGCGGCCGACTCGAGGTGACCCAGGTTGGTCTTGACCGAGCCCAGCACCAGCGGCGCCGCGCCGTGGCGCTCACCGAAGACCTGGTGCAGTGCACCCAATTCGATCGGATCGCCGAGTGCGGTGCCGGTGCCGTGCGCCTCGATGTAGTCGATGTCCGACGGCTCCAGTCGTGCCGCCGCCAATGCCGATCGCACCACGGCCTGTTGAGCCGGCCCACTGGGAACGGTCTGCCCGCTGCTGGGCCCGTCCTGGTTGACCGCCGAGCCGCGCACCACCGCCAACACCGAATCCCCGTCGCGCACTGCGTCGCTGAGCCGCTTGAGCACCACGACGCCGCAGCCCTCGCTGCGGACGTAGCCGTCGGCGCTGGCGTCGAAAGTCTTGCAACGGCCATCCGGAGCCAACATGCCCCACCGCGAGGTGGCAACGCTGTTTTCCGGGCTCAGCATCAGGTTGACCCCGGCCACCAGCGCCTGATCGCTTTCCCGCCGGCGCAGGCTCTGACACGCCAAATGGACTGTGACCAGCGACGACGAGCAGGCAGTGTCGAGCACGACCGCCGGGCCGTGTGCACCAAGGAAATAGGACAAGCGTCCGGCAGCAAAGTTCGCGGCATTCCCGAACGGGACGTGCGGGTCGACCTCTTCCGGCGGCAGCCGGCCGGCCAGGGTCAGGGTGTAGTCGTAGGTGGTCATACCGACGAACACCGAAGTCTGGGTGCCGCGAACCATCGGCGCGGTGATGCCCGCGTTTTCCAGTGCCTCCCAAGTGACTTCGAGCAACAGCCGCTGCTGCGGGTCCATCGCTGCGGCCTCACGCGGGGAGATGCCGAAGAACTCGGCGTCGAACTCATCGGGTCGCCAGGAGGTGAGGAAACCGCCCTCTTTGCTGACGATCGTGCCCGGCACCGAGTGGTCGTCGGAGTAGAAGGCGTCAGCGTCCCAGCGTCCCGGCGGGACGCCGACGATGCCGTTGCCGCCGTCCTGCAGCAGCCGCCAGAACTTGTCGGGAGTGTCTGCACCGCCCGGTAGCCGGCAACCCATTCCCACCACGGCGATCGGCTCGGTGTCGCCCTTTTCGGCGATCTGCAGGCGCGCGGTCAGGTCGTCGATCTTGCGCAACGCCTCGGTGATGATGGCCCGACGGTCCGACGGTGCAGCAGTCATCGCGCTCCCCCCGGTCCGTCGGAAAGTTGTTCAAATGGGACATCGTGTGCGAGAGACGCGGCCTCGCCCACCGGTGTCATCCGGGCGTATCCAGTCGGTTCGCTTCGTCGCGCCCACAACATTCATCATCCCAGCCGAAGTGACTGATGTTACCGCCACTCGGCCGTTGTCGAACGCACCCCCCCTGCACAGCGGGTATCGAAAATTCGCTTGATGACACTGGCTTTACTCCCGCTGCGGTGTAAAGCCGTCCGGACCCCACTGCGTGCGTATGTCGGCATTGCCGACGAACGTCACGCAGTGGAATCCAAACGGCTGAAGTCGTCCTGCTGGTAGACCTCAACACACGATGAACGGCGGATCTTCCCGCTCGTGGTGATCGGAATGGAGCCGGCCGGAACCAACACGAGGTCGGCCACCCGCAGACCATGCGACTTCGAAATCGCAGACGTCACTTGCGCTCTCACGCTACGAAGCCGTTCCTGCATCTCCTTGGAGTTGCCCCGGTCCTTCATTTCCGCGATCACGATCAGCCGCTCGGTGCGACCATCCTCGACGGAGATCGCCGCGACACGGCCGCCGCTGATCTCCTGGGTGGTCGCCTCGATGTCGTCGGGGTAGTGGTTACGCCCGTCGACGATCAGCAGGTCCTTGATGCGGCCGATGATGAACAGCTCGCCGTCGTAGATGGTGCCCAGGTCACCGGTGCGAAGCCACGGGCCCAGCGGGGTGCCGCTCGACGGGTCGACGAGCTGACCTCCGAAGGCCTTCTGCGTCTGTTGCGGCTTGCGCCAGTAGCCGGCGGCGATGTTATCGCCGTGCAGCCAAATCTCGCCGACCATGCCGGCCGGGTTCTCGACGCGGGTGTCCGGGTCGACGATGCGGATCGTCGATGCGCGCGGGATACCGACGCTGACCAGCTCGACTCCGGTCGCGTTGTCGCACGCCTCGGCGTGGCCGGCGGACAACTTCTCGTAGTCGAACGTCGCGACCGTCGGTGGACGCCCGGGGCCGGAGGAGTTCACGTACACCATGGCCTCGGCCAGGCCGTACGACGGCTTCAGCGAGCTGGCCGGAAAGCCGTACTCCGCGAACCGGTCGATGAAACGCCGGATCGTCGCCGCGTGGACCCGCTCGCTGCCGGACAGGATGGTGTGCACGCCGGACAGGTCCAGCCCGGCCATGTCCTCGTCGGTGGTCCGGCGCGCGGCCAGCTCGAAGGCGAAGTTCGGTACCGCGGTGAAGACGCGGGTGTTCTGGGCCAACTGCTGAATCCACCGGGCCGGGCGCTGCAGGAACGCCATCGGGCTCATCAGCACCGAGTGCAGACCCATGGTGAGCGCGCCGGTGATGCCCAGTAGCAAACCCATGTCGTGATAGACGGGCAGCCACGACACCAGCGTGGTGTCCGACGGCGGAATCGCGCCCTCGGCCTCGAAGTAGTCGTCACGCACCTGCTGGACGTTGGCCAGGATGTTCTTATGGGTGACGACCACGGCCGCCGGCGAACGGGTCGAGCCGGAGGTGTACTGCAGCACCGCGTTCTTGGTCCGTGGCGCGGGCGGGGCCTGGAAGTTCGGCTCCGCGTCGAGGTCGAGGCTGTCGACCTCGATCAGCGCGGGTGCCTTGCCGGGCAGTGAACGCGCGCACCCGACGACATCGTCGACAACGGCGGTCGTCGTCAGCAACACCGTGGGAGCGCAGTCCTGCAGGGCCGCGGAGGCCCGCTCGTCATGGGCGCCGAACTGCGGGACGGGTAGCGGCACCGCCACGAGCCCGGCCTCCAACGCGGCGTAGAACGCAACCACGTAGTCCAGGCCCTGCGGCGCCAGGATGGCCGCACGGTCCCCCGGCGCTCCGCAGGACGCCACCTCAGCGGCCAACGCCTGCACGCGGCCGTAGAGCTCGGACCAGGTGAGCGTCTGGGAGTAGCCGGCCGGGTCGATCTCGTAGTCGATGTACGTGTAGGCCGGCGCATCGGGTTGCTGCCGGGCCCACTCCCGCAGCACTGCGGCAATCGAGGCATCGCTTACTGCCATCGGGACACCACCCCTCAAAATCCAGAGCCCCGGACAACAACTAGACGGGCGCTTGTGATGCACGAGATTAACAGGGGCCTCGCGCATCTCGGATCAAAAACCCAAGAATGTAATACGCGCGCCAAACAGAAGCCCCGTTCCCGCCTGCGTCATTGCTGGGACCATAGGTTTGCTATGTGGGTCACTTCCGAAGGCGTCCACTCTCCGGTCGCGACGGCCCCACCTTACCCGACGGTCAGTTAATTTGCACAACTGCAAATACTCGAAAGCTTTGCGGAAACTTTTCCCGTGGTAGCGATGGCATTTGCTGCGGTGGTAGCGCCTGCGCCCCGCCGAGGCAACGGCCCCAGCGCCGATCCGGCCAGCTGATTGGAGCCATCCCCTTCGAAACCTCCCTGAGCGAGGGGGTTTGCTGGCTGACGCCACGCTGAGGACGGGGTGTGGTGTTATTCACTTTTTCTTAGACGCCCTGTTCAGCCGCCGGGTGCGCCGGCCGGATATCTCGCACAGATCTCTGGTTGGCCACACCGTCCAAGTTACCGGTGTTAATGTCCAATTCATTAGTCACATGCGCAGTTTCAGCAGGTAATGCGGTCTCGATTTACCGATTTCGATTGCGTGCATTTTGACAACAATCGCTTTATTCAACGATCGCTCAACCTCTACAAGAGGACAAGATCTTGGGCTCGATCTCGCCAACAAGCTCGGCGATGTGATCGGTCAGATAAAAATGGTGGCCGGGAAAAACTTTCAGGCTGAACTCAGATGTCGTGCGCTCCGACCAAGGCAGCGCCTTGTCGTAGGTGGCCACTTCGTCGACGTCGCCCAGGAACGCGGAGATCGGGCACGACAACTTCTCGCCGGGCGGGCAATCGTATTTCGAGATCGCCTTGAGGCCCCGCAGCGTCGGCAGGATGCTGGCCGCGAATTCCTCGTTCGCCAGGAACTCCGGATTGACACCGGTCATCTCGCTCACCGCGGCGAGCAAGCCTTGGTCGGACTCGGGTACGTGCTCGTAGCCGACTCGGCCGGGCGCGGCGACAGCCGAGACGAAAAGCGCGGCGATCGGGCTGCCGGCCGCCTCGAACCGGCGGGCGACCTCGAACGCCAGCAACCCGCCCATGCTGTGGCCGAAGAACGCCACCTTTTCGTCGGGATTTTCGGGCGGCTTCATCATCTGGCAAACCTTGTCGGCAAGATCGGAAATGGTGGTAAAGGACCCGAGGTCGTGATTACCACCGCGCCCCGGATAGCGAACCGCGATGCGTTTGATATCGCTGGCAAAGGCTTTGGCGAAGGGAACGTAAAACTCTGCCGATCCCCCAGCATGAGGAAAGATGTAGAGCTTCGGTGGCTGCCCAGTCACGCGGCAACGATACAGTCCCCGACTTGACGGCCCCGGCAGGGCGCGGCGCGACACTCAGCCGGCGACGACTTAACGGCGTTCAGCTGACAATTCAAAACCTGTGAAAAACCAATGAAGTGACTGTGCCCTTTGACGGCGACAGTGTTTACCTTGATTCGGGTATCGCAGAACGCAAAAAGAGCCTACGATTTCCCTGCCATCACGTGTGGCAATGCTCTGGGGAGGGCTATCCAAACGCCCAGCTTCAAGTACTGTTTGGAGTCAGTGCCGGACGGGTCGTCGGAAGGGATCTAGAAGATGTTCGTAACTACACAGCCAGACGTGTTGCAGGGGGCTGCGGGCACACTATCCGGCATCGGTGACGCGATGGCGGCGCGCAACTCGGCGGCGGCCGCGCCGACGACGGGCTTGGCACCGGCTGCGTCGGACCTCGTGTCCGCGATGACGGCCGCTCAGTTCGGCCAGCACGGCCTGACCTACCAGCAGATCGCCGCCCAGGCCGCCGAGGTTCACGAGCAGTTGGTGGCCGCACTGCGCTCGGGCGCCGGCGCCTACGCGCTGACCGAGGCGGCCAACGCCGCGGCAGGGTCGATCGGGTCGTAGGTCGATGAGCTTCTCGCTGATACCTCCGGAGATCAACTCCGCGCTGATGTACCAAGGCGCGGGGTCTGGTCCATTGTTGGAGGCCGCTACTGCCTGGGATGGACTGGCTGCCGACCTCGAGGCCACCGCCACCCAGTACCAGACCGCGATCACCAACCTGACCACCGGCTCGTGGCTGGGTCCGTCGTCAGCACACATGGCCGCGGCGGCCGAGCCCTACATCGCCTGGCTGCAGAGCACCGCAGCCGAAGCGGCCCAGACCGGAGCTCAGGCCAACGCTGCCGCGGGCGCGTACCAGACGGCGTATGCCTCGATGGTTCCGCCGCCGCTGATCGCGGCCAACCGGGCGGAGTTGACGACGCTGGTGGCCAACAACTTCCTCGGCCAGAACACCGGGGCGATCGCCCAGAACGAGGCCGAGTACCTGGACATGTGGATCCAGGACGCCCTGGGCATGGACACCTACCAGCTGAACTCCACGGGTGCATCCGCCGCGCTGCCGGCACAGAGCGCGGCGCCATTGGTGACTAGCGGGGCGCAGGCCGCGGCTCCTGCGGCCTCTGCGGCTGACTCCACCAGCACGCTCGAAATCGGGTTACTGCAGGCCATTGCTGACCTGTTCGGCTACACAGGTCAGGCGCCGGCGGACCTGTCCGCCACCACACTGGCGGCCTGGCTCCCCGGCGTGACGACGGCATTGGCGGCGAACCCCACTGCCGCGCTGCTTCCGGTGCAGGCCAGCTACTACATGGGCATGTTGGGCAGCACGCCCGCTCGTATGTTCATGAGCTCGGGCTCGGGCGGCGCCGCCGGTGGCGCCGGCGCCGGCGCGCTGGACGGCATGCGGGACTCGCTGCTGGACAACGTCTCCAAGATGGTCGACGGCAAGGCCGCAGGTGTGATGACCGGGGTGGGCGGCCAGCTGTCCAAGTGGGGCGCCGGGATCCAAGCCGGCATCCAGGCTCAGATGGCCAACGCGATGCACGCCGGCGGGCTGTCGGTGCCGCACGGCTGGCACACCGGTGCCCCGGACATGAGCCGCGCTGCCCCGTTGCTGCCGACCAACAGCGTCGCCGCACCGAGCATGACGACCGGCCTGCCCACCAGCCCGTTCTCGCAGGGGCTGATGGGCGCCCTGGCCGGACGCGGTATGAGCGCGATGGGTTCAAAGGTCGCCGCCAAGGTGATGCCGCGTTCGCCGGCCGGCGGTTAATTTCTCTACCCCACAACGTATTTGCTCTTAACACGCCCACGATAAGGAGAAGGATATGCCTACACGTTTTATGACTGACCCGCACGAGATGCGGTCCATGGCGGGCCGTTTCGATGTGCACGCCCAAACTGTCGAGGACGAGGCCCGCAAGATGTGGGCGTCGAGCCAGAACATCGCCGGCGCCGGCTGGAGCGGTACCGCGCAGATGACGTCCCACGACACCATGGGCCAGATGAACACCGCGTTCCGCAACATCGTCAACATGCTGCACGGGGTGCGCGACGGGCTGATCCGCGACGCCAACAACTACGAGAGCCAAGAGCAGGCCTCCCAGCAGATCCTGTCCAGCTAGCTCGATCACCGAAACGTCTTAGGAGAACAGTCATGTCGATCAATTACCAGTTCGGCGACGTCGATGCCCACGGCGCGCTGATCCGCGCCCAGGCCGCCTCCCTGGAGGCCGAGCACCAGAGCATCGTGCGCGATGTGCTGGCCGCCGGTGACTTCTGGGGCGGCTCGGGTTCGGTGGCCTGCCAGGAGTTCATCACCCAGTTGGGCCGCAACTTCCAGGTCATCTACGAACAAGCCAACAGCCACGGCCAAAAAGTCCAGACCGCCGGCAACAACATGTCGTCCACCGACTCCGCCGTCGGCTCCAGCTGGGCCTGACGCTTTAGGGTCGGTGACGCCAACGGCGTTGCCGTTCATCAATATTTGTGGCGCCGGCAGCGCCCGCAACCAGCGGGCCTGCCGGCGTTTTCACGTTGGCGCCGCCGCGGGATTCATTGGTTAGTCAAACCGTCACACGCCCGTCTGACATCGACGGCGATTGTCGCTGCGAGGCGGGCAAACTGGACGCCGCTGATCCCAGGGGCACGTGGGGGCGGGTGAGAGTCTGCGCACCGGCCCCGTCGGCGCGATACCGGCGGTACCGGCTAACCTGGAGCGCAACCCGAGTAGCAAGGAGCTTCCATGGAAGGGTTTGCCGGAAAGGTAGCCGCGGTGACCGGCGCCGGTTCGGGCATCGGCCAGGCGCTGGCGCTGGAGCTGGGCCGCTCTGGTGCCTCGTTGGCGATCAGCGACGTCGACACCGAAGGGCTCGCGCAGACCGAGGAACAGCTCAAGGCCATCGGCGCGCCGGTGCGATCCGACCGGCTCGACGTCACGGAGCGCGAGGCCTTCCAGGTCTACGCCGACCACATCAACGAGCACTACGGCAAGGTCAACCAGATCTACAACAATGCCGGTATCGCCTACACCGGCGACGTCGACATCAGCCACTTCAAGGACATCGAGCGGGTGATGGACGTCGACTTCTGGGGAGTCGTCAACGGCACCAAGGCATTTCTGCCACACCTGAGCGCATCCGGCGACGGCCACGTCGTCAACATCTCCAGCCTCTTCGGGCTGATGTCGATGCCCGGGCAGGCCGCGTACAACTCGGCCAAATTCGCCGTGCGTGGCTTCACCGAAGCACTACGGCAGGAAATGGTGCTCAACCGCGAACCGGTGAAGGTGACGTCGGTGCACCCCGGTGGCATCAAGACCGCGATCGCCCGTAACGGCCTGACCGCCGAAGGGGTCAGCGCGCAGGCGCAGTCCACGTTCTTCGACAAGCGATTGGCCAGCACCACCCCACGGCGAGCGGCCGAGATCATCCTGGACGGGGTTCGCAAGAACAAGGCCCGGGTGCTGGTCGGCCAGGACGCCGTGGTGCTGGATTTGATTGTGCGGGTCACCGGTTCGCATTACCAGCGGCTGTTCGCCCCGGTCGTGGGACGGATGAAGCCGCCGTCGCGCTAACGCCCGAGCGGGTGTTCGTTCAGCCAGGCGTCGGCCACCGCCTGCGGGTCCGCCCCGGCGGTCACCTGTCGGCGCATCTCGACCAGCGCGGCGGTGTCCAGCACGCCGGCCACCTCGTTGACCGCCAGCAGCTGCCGATCGGTCAGCTCGTTGCGGCGGTACAGCGGCACCACGTTCTCGGCCTGCACCAGCGCCGGCTTGCCGTCGGTGAGCACCATCAGGTCAGCCGGGACATTCGGATCGGCGGTGGTGGTCCACGCCGCCGTCAGCTCGCCGGCCTTCACCGCAGCGAACAGCTCTGCTTCGTCCGCGAATTCGCGAGCTGCAGGTAACCGGCAGCTACCCACCGCCGAGGGGGTCGGCGCACCGGCGAGCGATCCGACGACCAGCCCGTCGCAATGCTGCGGCAGCGCGTTGAGGTCGCGGCCGCCCCAACTCTTCGATGTCGACTCGGCAACCGCCAGCGCGGGTTTGTCCTCAGCCGCGGTGGTGTAGTCACCGGCGGCGATACCCTCCGGCAGCGCGCCGATCATCGCTTTGTAGACCTGCGCATCGGAACGCACAGTGGCCCCCGGCTGGAAAGCCTGCAGCACCCGGCCGGTCAGGCTGGGTACAACCACGAATGTGCCAGAGTCCAACTTGTCCAACGGGTTTGGCGCCTGCTCGGTGCGCGCCGGGAAGCCGTAGGACCGCAGCGCACCGGTGTAGACGTCAGCCAGCAGCGTTGATTCGATACCCGCACGGGACCCGACGACCAGTTCCGCCGGGTGGTGTCCGGTGTGGCCGCAGCCCGCCGTCGCCAGCGCAGCGGTCAGCGCCAGCGCGATGAACCGGCCCGCAGTCACTCCGCGGTATCTGCGGCGGCGGCCACCGCGGCGGCGACCCTCAGTGCAACCCGCGGGTCCAGTGGGCTCGGAACGATCCGGTCCTGCGCCAAGTCATCGACGGCAATGGAGAAAATCGCCTCGGCCGCAGCCATTTTCATCTCTTCGGTGATCCTGTGCGCACCGGCATCCAGCGCACCGCGGAAAACTCCGGGGAAGGCCAACACATTGTTGATCTGGTTCGGGAAATCGCTGCGCCCGGTGGCGACGATCGAAGCATGCTTGGCCGCGACGTCCGGGTGCACCTCCGGATCGGGATTCGACAACGCGAAGACGATGCTCCTCGGCGCCATGGTGGCGATCAGTTCCTCCGGAACCACGCCGCCGGAGACCCCGAGGAAGACATCGGCTCCTTCGAGCGCCTCGACCATGCCGCCGGTGCGGCCGTGCGGGTTGGTGCGAGCGGCGAGTTCGGCTTTGACGCCGTTCATCTCAGCACGGTCGCGATGCAGAATGCCCTGCGAGTCGAGCACAGTGATATCCGAAATACCCTTGGCCTGAAGCAGATTCGCGCATGCGATACCCGCTGCGCCAGCACCGGAGACGACGACTCGCAGTGCGGTCATGTCCCGGTTGAGCACCGTTGCGGCACCCATCAACGCGGCAAGCACGACGATCGCGGTGCCGTGCTGGTCGTCGTGCATCACCGGGCAGTCCAGCGCCTCGACGAGACGGCGTTCGATCTCGAAGCAGCGCGGCGCCGAGATGTCCTCGAGGTTCACCGCACCGAATGTCGGGCGCAGCCGCACCAGCGTCTCGACGATCTCGTCGGGGTCCTTGGTGTCCAGCACGATCGGGATGGCATCCAGGCCGGCGAACTCTTTGAACAACCCGCACTTGCCCTCCATCACCGGCATTGCCGCCGCCGGCCCGATGTCACCCAAACCGAGGACCGCGCTGCCGTCACTGACCACGGCAACCAGCCGGCCCGACCACGTGTAGCGGGCCGCCAAGGTGTGGTCGCCGGCGATCGCGCGGCTGACCTGTGCCACACCCGGGGTGTAGGCGATCGACAGCGAGCGCTGGGTGTCCAGCGCGGTCGTCAAGCCGATCGAAAGCTTGCCCCCCGAGTGCGCATCGAAGATCTCCGCGTCGGTGATGGCGCCCTCGTCATTACGGGTCTGTATCGATTCAACCAATTCAGACACGTGACCCAGCGTACTGACTACTCATTAGTAGCCCTAATCGACAAGCGCCTGAAGTGGCGACCCGCGGCGCCCGGCTCCGCCGCGCTTGCGATCGCCACGGTCTCGCAGTGCCTCAGATCAAGCCCAGGTCGGTGACCGCGCTGCGCTCGTCGGCGAGCTCGGCGGTCGACTTGTCGATCCGGCTGCGGGAGAAGTCGTTGATGTCCAGGCCTCCCACGATGCTCCAGTCGCCACCCTTGGTGGTGACCGGGAACGACGAGATCAGGCCCTCGGGCACCCCGTAGGAGCCGTCGGAGATGACGGCCATCGACACCCAGTCGTCCTTAGGGGTGCCCAGCAGCCAGTCACGGGCCGCGTCGACGGTGGCCGACGCTGCCGAAGCGGCTGAGGAGCTGCCGCGCGCATCGATGATCGCCGCGCCGCGCTTGGCGACGGTCGGGATGAAGTCGTCGGCGATCCACTTCTCGTCGTTGACGACGTCGGCGGCGTTCTTGCCGTTGATCTCGGCGTGGAAGATGTCCGGGTACTGGGTGGCCGAGTGATTACCCCAGATGGTGACCTTCTTGATGTCGGTGACCTTGGCGCCGGTCTTCTTGGCCAGCTGCGAGATGGCCCGGTTGTGGTCCAGCCGGGTCAGCGCCGAAAACCGCTCCTTGGGGATGTCGGGGGCGTTGTTCAGCGCGATCAGCGCGTTGGTGTTGGCCGGGTTACCGGTCACCCCGATCCGAACGTCGTCGGCAGCGACGGAGTTCAGCGCCTTGCCCTGCGCGGTGAAGATCGCGCCGTTGGCCTCCAGCAGGTCGCCGCGCTCCATGCCCGGCCCACGCGGACGGGCACCGACCAGCAGGGCCAGGTTGACGCCGTCGAAGATCTTGTTCGGGTCGGCGCCGATCTGCACGCCGGACAGCAGCGGGAACGCGCCGTCGTCGAGCTCCATCACCACGCCTTCGAGCGCCTTGAGGGCGGGCTCGATCTCGAGCAGCCGCAGCTCGATCGGCCGGTCGGGGCCCAGCAGCGAGCCGCTGGCCAGGCGAAACAGCAGGCTGTAGCCGATCTGGCCGGCGGCGCCGGTGACGGCGACCTTCAGGGGTGTTGTGCTCACGTCAATTCGCTCCTTGCGTGGAGATCGGCATAGGCGATATCGGCCTGATGCCCAATCGCGTCGCGTCGAAACTAGCGCACCCGTGCGCGAGACAAATCCCTACCCCGGATCAACGCTGGCCAGCATGATCGCCGACACGAAATAGCCAGCTGAGGCGCGTAGCATGACCGAGGCTCCATTGGATTCGCGCTGCAGATGGGAGGTTACGGATGCCTACGTTTCGCGAATTGCGCGACATACCCGAAACGCTGCGTCCTCTGGCACGGCCCCAGCGGGATGAGCCTCCCCATCCGCAGCCGCAGCCGGAGCAGCTGCCGGCCGAACAGGCGGTAGTCGACTGCGGTATCTACGTGGACGGCGAGCGACTGCCCGGGACTTTCAGCTACGCAGAGGCTCAGGCCAAAGTGAGCGAGCTGCAGCTGGACGGCCAGGAGGCCTTCGCCTGGATCGGCCTGCACGCTCCCACCGAGCATCAGATGCAGGAGGTCGGCGACGCGTTCAGCATGCACCCGCTGGCCATCGAGGACGCGGTATGCGCTCACCAGCGGCCCAAGCTGGAGCGTTACGACGAATCGCTGTTCCTGGTGCTCAAGACCCTCAACTACGTGCCACACGAGTCCACCCTGCTGACTCGCGAGATCGTCGAGACCGGCGAGATCATGGTCTTCGTCAACGCCGATTTCGTGGTCACGGTCCGGCATGGCGAACACGGTCGGCTTTCGGACGTCCGCAAGCGAATGGATTCCAATCCCGAGCACATGCGGCTGGGCCCGTTCGCGGTGATGCATGCCATCGCGGACGCGGTCGTCGACCACTACCTCGAGGTCACCCAGTTGATGGAGGGCGACATCGACGCCATCGAGGAAGAGGCCTTCGCACGAGACCACCGCACCCGGATCGAGCCGATCTACCAAATGAAGCGCGAGGTGGTCGAGCTGCGCAGGTCGGTCAACCCGCTGTCGATGCCGTTCGCCCGGTTGCAGACCGAACACAAGGACCTGATCTCCAAGGAAGTCCGGCGCTACCTGCGCGACGTGGGCGACCACCACACCCACGCCGCCGACGCGATCGCCAGCTACGACGAGAATCTCAGCTCACTGGTGCAGGCGGCGCTGGCCCGGGTCGAAATGCAGCAGAACACCGACATGCGCAAGATGTCTGCCTGGGCGGCACTGCTGGCGATACCCACGATGGTCGCCGGCATCTACGGGATGAACTTCGAGTACATACCGGGCTTGAAATGGCATTGGGGCTACCCGACGACCATCTTCGGTACGGCGGCGATCTGCCTGATGCTGTATCGCAACTTCCGGCGTAACGGCTGGTTGTAACCGATCAATGAGGCTGTGCGGCAGGGCGATTGGAGTCCAGCACGTCGACCCCGTCGCTTTGCCACGCCGCGCGCATCGCGTCGGCACCTTTCAGCCGGACCCAGGCGGCCTCGGTCGCGGTGATCGGCGTCGCCGACAGGAAGCGAACCGGGTCGCGCGGCGGGTCCAATGGCAGGTCGGCGATGTCGCTGTCGCCCAACAGCACCGCGGTGAACGGTGCGCGCCCTGACGGTCGCGCCCACAGCGGCGTACCCAGGTCGACCAGCGCATCCGTCGTCAACACCACGCCCTCAACCGCCGGAGACGCTGCCACGATCGCCAGGCTGCGGGCCAGGCCGGTGAGGGCTCCCGGATCACGCAGCCGCAGAACGACTTCGGCCCGCGGGCCGTGTTCAGGGTCGGCGAACACCGCGGTCGGGTCGACCATCGGATGCCGCGAGCAGCCCAGCGACACGTAATTCACCACCCCGTCTGCGTGAGGGTGATAGCGCAGCACATCAAGCGGCTCAGTACCCAGAAACGTCACGCTGGCGACGTCTGGATCGGCGCGGCCGAAGTGGGCGTCCAGATGCGCCCGCACTTGGACCAGTGGCTGGGTCACTGCGTCTCGGGCGGCGGGGCGACGGTCAGATTCGCACCGCTGTCGGGATCGAATACCGCGAGTTGCGCTGTGTCGAAGGCTAATTCGAACTTCTTGCCTTTGGCGGCCTTCGAGGCAGCCGGCAACCGGGCAACGAATTCGTGTTCCGCTCCCCCGGTTTCGTCGTCGAGTTCGGATAGCTGGTCGGCGTGCGCGACCGGACCCTCGACGGTGAAGTAGATGTACTTCTCGGCGCCCAACGACTCGACCAGGTCGACGTTCACCTCGAAGTTCAGCGCTCTGATCCGCTGGTAGGCGTCGATCAGCGCCGCGTCCTGCAGGTGTTCCGGGCGGACGCCGACGATCACGTCCTTCGGCGCCGAGTTCGCGGCAAGCAGATCGAGGACGGGCTGGGTCAACGTGATCTCGCCGAACGACAGGCTCAATCCGGTCTCGGTCACGCCGGCGGGGAAGAAGTTCATCGCCGGTGACCCGATGAAGCCCGCGACGAACAAATTCGCCGGCCGCTCGTAAAGCTCGTCGGGCGTTCCGATCTGCTGCACGACGCCGCCGCGCATCACCACCACGCGATCGCCCAGCGTCATGGCCTCGGTTTGATCGTGGGTCACGTAGACGGTGGTGGTACCCAGCCGCCGTTGCAGCCGGGCGATCTCACCACGCATCTGCACACGTAGCTTGGCGTCGAGGTTGGACAGTGGCTCGTCCATCAGAAATGCCTTGGGGTGGCGCACGATCGCCCGCCCCATCGCAACCCGCTGACGCTGGCCACCGGACAGCTGCGCGGGCTTGCGGTCAAGGACGTCGGTGAGGTCGAGAATTCTCGCGGTGTCCTCGACCTTCTGGGTGATCTCCGCCTTCTTCATCTTCGCCAGAGTCAGCGGGAATGCGATGTTCTGCCGCACCGTCATGTGCGGATAGAGCGCGTAGGACTGAAAGACCATCGCGATGTCGCGGTCTTTGGGCGCCTTCTCGTTGACCCGCTCGCCGCCGATGCGCAGTTCTCCGGAGGAGATATCCTCCAGTCCGGCAATCATATTCAGCGTCGTCGATTTTCCGCAGCCGGAAGGCCCGACCAGGATGATGAACTCACCTTCGGCGATGGTGAGGCTGAGTTCCTGCACGGCCATCGCGCCGTCGGGGTAACTCTTGGTCACCCGGTCCAACACAATCTCGGCCATCGCTATCCCTTCACCGCACCCGACGTCAATCCCGCGACAATCCGTCGTTGGAAGACTAGAACAAAAACGATAATCGGCACGGTGATCACCATGGCGCCCGCGGCGATCGATCCGGTCGGCTCCTCGAATTGCGAACTGCCGGTGAAGTTCGCGATCGCCACGGGCGCGGTGATCGCCGCGTCGGTGGCGGTCAGCGACAGGGCAAGCAGCAGATCGTTCCACGCGAAGATGAAGACCAGGATGGCCGTGGTCACGATGCCCGGAGCGGCGAGTGGAGCGACCACCTTCCGGAATGCCTGTGCCGGTGTGGCGCCGTCCATTTTCGCGGCCTTCTCCAAGTCCCATGGGATTTCCCGGAAGAAGGCCGAGAGCGTGTAAATCGCCAGCGGCAACGCGAAGGTGATGTACGGAATGATCAGCCCGGGCCAGGTATCGAACAGCCCGATCCTGCGTTCGATGTTGAACAGCGGTGTGACCAACGAGATCGCCGGAAACATCGAAATCAGCAGCACCACACCGATCAACAACCGCTTGCCGGGAAATTCCAGCCGCGCTACCGCATACGCAGCCATCGCGCCGATCACCACCGCGATCACGGTGGTGATCACACCGATGCCGACGGAGTTGATCAGCGCCGAGCTGAAGAAATTGCCGCGAAAGATTCCGCGGTAGTTGTCGAACGTCAGCGACGAGGGAATCAGCTTGCCGTCCTTGACCGTTGACGTCGGCTTGAGCGAAAGGCTGAGAATCCACAGCACCGGCAGTAGCGCGTACACCAGCACCATGGCGTCGACGGTCACCCATGCCGCGGCACGCCGGGCGCCCATTCGCTCAGCGCCCATCGCCGCCGCCCGGAGCTGACGCGCCGAAGAGCTTGATGAAGATGAAGGCGATCAGGACGACGCAGCCGAAGATCAGCACCGAAATCGCGGATCCCAAACCAACATTGAATCCTTTGAACAAGTTGTCGTAGCCGAGCACCGAGACCGAGCCGGTGTTGCCGGTGCCGCCGGTGAGCACGTAGATGTTGTCGAAGATCCGGAACGCATCCAGCGTGCGGAACAGCAGGGCCACCAGGATCGCCGGTTTGATCAGCGGCAGCGTGATCTTCCACAGCCGCCGCCATGCGCCGGCGCCATCGACCTCCGCGGCCTTGAGTAGGTCCGCCGGCACCAGAGCCAGGCCGGCCAGCAGCAACAGCGACATGAACGGCGTTGTCTTCCACACCTCGGCGATCACCACGACGCCCAGCGACGAAAGCTGGTGAGTCAGAGGCGCGCTGCCGTGTGGCAGAGGTTGGCCAGATAGCCGGTGCCGGGCGTCCAGGCGTAGTACCAACTGTAGGAGGCGGCGACCGTGACGATGCCGTACGGAATGAGCACCGCGGTGCGCACCAGGCCCTTGCCGATCAGGGTCCGGTGCATCGCCAGCGCCAGCGCCAGGCCGAGCACGAATTCGATGGACACCGAAGCGACCGTGATCGCCAGCGTCACCGCCAGCGCCGTCCACCAATACCGATCGGTGAGGATCGTCTGGTAATTGCCGAGGCCGATGAACCGGGTGTCGTTCGGGGCGGTCAGGCTATTGCGTTGCAGGCTCAGCCATATCGCGTAGCCGATCGGATAAGCCGTGACGGCCAGCATCAGCAATGCGGCGGGCGCGACAAGGATGAACGCCAGTCGGGTGTCCGACTTCCGGTTCTCGGTTGTCACGGCAGCAGACCCTTGCCGTCGATCGCCTTGCGCACCTGCACGGCGAGCTCGTCGGCCGTCGTCTCCGGGTCGATCCGGGTGATCGGGGCGAGCGTGGCGGCAATCCGGGTCGACACCGCCTGGTAGGCCGGCGTCGCGAGCCGCACCGCCGCGTTGGTGAGCTGCCGGCGAATGATCTCGTACATCGGATACCTCGCCTGGAATTGCGGGTCGGCGTACAGCGAGGTCCGCACCGCCGGCAAGCCGCCTTCCAGCGAGATGTACTTCTCGTTGTTCGGGTCACGCAGGCACCGGATCGCTTCGTAAGCCTCGGCTTTGTGCCGACTGGTCTTCGACACCGCCAGGTTCAACCCGCCGATCGTCACCTTGGCCGGCTCACCCGGTCGCACCGCCGGGTAAGGCGCGAAGCCGAAAACCCTTCTGCTGGCGTCGTAGGCTTCGCGGAATTGCTGTTCGGTCGGCGCGAACGACCCGACGCCGTTGATGCTGCCCGCCAAGTTCGCACTGCGGTTGAGCGGCAGGAACGGCACACCGCCCTTCACCGCGTTTTCCAGCATCGACGGCAGCGCATATGGCCAATTGACTTCCAGCGCAGCCTTTCCCTGCTCAAACGCCAGCCGGGCGGTGCCCGCGTCGGTCCGGGTCACCGAAGGGTCGGCGCCTGGCGCGGTGGCCACCGACTTCATGATCTGCAACGCGCTGACGGTGGCGGTCCGGTGCGCGGGTGTGTCGGTGAGGGTGACCGTGCTGCCGTCATCGGAAAGCACTTGGCCGCCGCCACTTTCCAGCAGCGTGTTGAACCAGACCACCACACCCTCGTTCTGGTTGGCCTGCACCCCGATCCAGCTGGGTCCGCCCGCGGCGTGCAATCGGGCGGCCTCGTCGAGCACCGCGCTCCACGTCTCCGGCGGCTTGTTCATCAAATCCGGCCGGTACCAGAGCAATTGGGTGTTCGTGCTGATGGGTGCGGCGTACAACCGGTGCCGCCAGGTCGCGGTGCTCAACGGCCCGGGCAAGGTGTCGGTGGTGGCGTCGGCCTCCGCTCGATGGGCCGGGTCGTCCGACAGCGGCAGCACCCAGCCCGCTTCGGCGAACTCGGCCGTCCAGATCACGTCCATCGCGATCACGTCGACGGTGTGGTCGTTGGCGCTCAGCCGACGGGCCAACTGCACGCGCTGGTCATCGGTGGCCCGCGGCAGGGTGACATGCCGCACGGTGAAGCGCCCGCCGAACCGGTCCGTGCAGCGCCGGGCCACCGCGGTGAACGCCGCGGCGTCGCTGGCCGGGGTGAAAAAGCTGATCACCCGCCCGCCGTCGCGGGCGCCGCAGGAAGATATCGCCGATCCTGCGGTCAGCAATGCCAGCGCGATCGCGCTGATCCGGCGTGCGCGTCCGCGACGAGTCGCCACGAATCAGATGGCCAGGCGCGCAAGCAGATCCCGAGCGTGCTCGGCGTTCTGCGGGTCGCAGAGAACGTCGTATCGGCCCGCCACCAATTGCAGGGTGGAACTGAAGTCGCGGGTACCGCGCGCCATCGAGTACGGAATCGCCGAGGTGATCAGGCCGAAGAACACTCCGGCGACCAGACCGGTGGTCAACGCCTCCAGCGGGTGCGGGCTGGAGAACAACAAGGTCAGCACCAAGCCGATGAACAGACCCAGCCAGGCGCCGCTGATCACGCCGCCGCCCAACACTTTCGGCCAGGTCAGCCGACCGGTGACCCGCTCGACCTGCATCAGGTCCACCCCGACGATCGTCACCTGCTGCACCGGGAACTGTTGATCCGACAGGTAGTCCACCGCGCGCTGCGCTTCGGCATACGTGGGGTATGAACCGACCGGCCAGCCTTTCGGCGGTGTGGGCAATCCGTGGGCACGCCGGCTCCCGGTCGGGGCGCCGGGTGCGGCACCGGGAACCTGTCCAGGCTGAAAAGGGCTACTCATGGATTTCATTCTGCTCTGTTACCGCCGCGCCGAAGTGCACAACCATCGGCTTGCCCACCACCTGCGCAAACGGTGGCCCAACTGGGCGTCGCGATAGGTTGAACACCATGACAGCTCCGGGCGGCGGTGACTACGGTGAGGAGTACCGTGCTCACGCGGACCAGCCCCGCCCCTGGGAGCAGTACCCACATCCACCGGTAGACCCGCAGGCGCCGGTGGACTATCCGGAGTTCGCGCCGCCATATCCTCCGCAGCCGCCATACCCTCCGCAGCCGCCATACCCTGCGCCGGCGCCGGGGCCCGGATACGGCTATCCGCCACCACCGCCCGGCGGACCGATCGGGTACGGCGGACCGCCGCCCTATCCCGCGCCGTATGACCCCTACCAGGTCTATCAAGCCAGCTCGTATCAGACCAATGGGCTGGCCATCGCGTCGCTGATCACCTCGATCGCCGGTGTGGTGCTCGGCATCCCGCTGGCCTTCATCGGTATCGGGCTGCTGATTCCCGTCGTCGGCGCGGTGCTGGGCGCCGTCGCACTCAGCCAGATCAGGCGGACTCACCAGCCGGGCCGTGGGATGGCCATCGCCGGGATCGTCATCGGCTGCCTCACCACGTTGGCGATGGTGTTCTTGCTGGCGATCGTCGTACTCACCGCCGCCGCGCTGAAGTCCCCGGTAGTGATGGGGCCCTGACCGGCGTTATCCCGTCGGCGGAACGAACCGGTCGGACTGGCGCTGCATACCTGCCGCGCGTCCTTTCGCCGCGATCACCAACGCCATCTTGCGGCTGGCTTCGTCGAGCATCTCGTCGCCGAGCATCACCGCTCCGCGGGCTCCGCCGGCCGCCGACGTGTGCCACTCGTAGGCCTCCAGGATCAGCTCCGCGTGGTCGTAGTCGGCTTGGCGCGGGCTGAAGATCTCATTACCGGCCGCGATCTGGTCGGGATGTAGCACCCACTTGCCGTCGTAGCCGAGCGCGGCGGATCGGCCCGCCACCCGCCGGAATGCCGCCACGTCACGCACTTTCAGATACGGGCCGTCGACAGCGGCGACGCCGTGGGCGCGCGCGGCCACCAGGATCGTCATCAGCACGTGGTGGTAAGCATCGCCGACGTCGTAGCCCTCGGGCTGTT
Organism: uncultured Actinomycetota bacterium; assembly: GCA_963815995.1. Classification (GTDB taxonomy): domain Bacteria; phylum Actinomycetota; class Actinomycetes; order Mycobacteriales; family Mycobacteriaceae; genus Mycobacterium. The sequence goes on along the minus strand of CAWFIR010000010.1, from coordinate 354,665 downwards.
CGCCGACGACCAGCGTGCGGGTGTTCAGATTCGCCATCAGATCGGCGGGACCGAGCACCAGTGCCTGCACCCGCGGCACGGCGGCGATCCCGTTGATGTTCATCAGCCCACGGGCATCTTCGATCTGCGCGTCGATGCCGATCTCGCCCACCGGAAGTCCGTGGACCGTCTCCAACTGGGTCAGCAGCAGGTCGAGCGCCTGGACGTGGGAGACGTCGGAGACTTTCGGCAGCACCACCACGTCGAGTCTCGCGTCGGGCGCGGCCCCGACTGCGGACACCACTTCGATGATGTCGGCGTGCGTCCACGGCGTGGTCCAGTCGTTGACCCGCACGCCACGCAACTGCCCGGCCCAGCCGGGCGCGGCCAGCGCGGCGGCGACCCGGGCGCGGGCGTCGGCCTTGGCGTCCGGTGCGACGGCGTCCTCGAGATCAAGAAAGACCTCATCGGCCGGAAGACCTTTGGACTTGTCGATCATCTTCTGGCTGCTGCCCGGCACAGACAGGCAAGTGCGGCGGGGCCGGTACGCGTTGTTCACGCTTCACTCCTACCCTTTCAACCATGGCTTCGATCAACAGGGTGTACGCGGCCCGGCTGGTGCGAATGCAAGTCCTGGGCCCGATGGGAGAGTCACTGGGCCGGGTGCGCGACGTCGTGGTCAGCATCAGCATCGTCCGCCAGCAACCCCGAGTCCTTGGTCTCGTCGTCGAAATGAGTTCGCGCAGAAGGATTTTCGTACCGATTCTGCGGGTCGCGTCGATCGATCCCAGCGCGGTGACGCTCAACACCAACAGCATCTCGATGAGCCGGTTCGATCAACGGCCGGGCGAGGTTCTGGTGCTGGGGCAGATCGTCGACACCAAGGTCCGGGTCATCGATCCGCAATTACCCGAGCTGGCCGACATCGATGTGGTCGTCACCGACTTGGGTTTGGAGCAGACGCGAACGCGCGACTGGATGGTGACGCGAGTCTCGGTGCGCGTGCCACGACGCATCGGCCGGCGCACCACCACTCACGTGGTGGGCTGGCGCAGCGTTCAGGGCCTGACTCCGTCCGCGCTGGCGATGCCGGGGCAGGCCGTGGCGCAGTTACTGCATCAGTTCGAGAACTGGCGGCCGATCCAGGTGGCCGATGCGATACGTGAGTTGCCGACGAAACGCCGCTACGAGGTGGCCAGCGCGCTGGACAACGACCGGCTCGCCGACATCTTGCAAGAACTGCCGGAAGACGAGCAGGCCGAGTTGCTGATGCAGCTTGGTGACTCACGCGCGGCCGACGTGCTCGAGGAGATGGACCCCGACGACGCCGCCGACCTGCTCGGCACGATGAACCCGACGCTGGCCGAAAGACTGCTGCGTGAGATGGATCCCGAGGAGTCCGACCCGGTGCGGCGACTCCTGAGGCACTCGCCTGACACTGCGGGCGGCTTGATGACCTCCGAACCGGTGGTGTTGACCCCGGACACGTCGGTAGCCGAGGCGCTGGCCCGAGTCCGTGACCCCGACCTGACGCCGGCGTTGTCGTCGCTGGTACTGGTGGTCCGTCCGCCGACGGCCACCCCGACCGGTCAGTACCTGGGCTGCGTGGCGCTACAACGGCTACTGCGCGAACCACCGTCCATGCCGGTCGGTGGGATCGTCGACGCTGACCTACCCTGCCTTGAGCCGGACACCTCGCTGGGGATGTTGACCCGCTACTTCGCCGCCTACAACCTGGTTTGCGGTCCGGTGGTCGACGCTGCAGCATCACCTTTTGGGCGCGGTCACCGTCGATGACGTGCTCGACCATCTGCTGCCGCACGACTGGCGCGATACCACCGAAGAACCGGCGCTGGATGCCGCGGGAGGACGCTGATGAGCAAGTCGGCGCCGCGGTCGCGGCTCTACACCCCGCGCATCTCGCGACTGTCGGCGCCGCGGCTGGACTCCGAAGCCGTCGGCAATTTCACCGAGTCGATCGCCCGCTTCTTCGGCACCGGCAGCTACCTGCTGATGCAGACCATCGTGGTGGTGATCTGGATCGTGCTGAACGTCGTCGCGGTCGGCCTGCGCTGGGACCCCTACCCGTTCATCCTGCTCAACCTCGCGTTTTCCACCCAGGCCGCCTACGCGGCGCCGCTGATCCTGCTGGCCCAGAACCGCCAGGAGAACCGTGACCGCGTCGCGCTCGAACAGGATCGCAACTCGCGCCGAGGAGACCAAGGCCGACACCGAATATCTGGCCCGAGAACTGGCCGCGCTGCGGCTCGCGATCGGCGACGTCGCCAAGACCCGGGACTACCTGCGCCGCGAGCTGGAAGACCTGCGCGTGCTACTCGAAGGCCGGCACCTGGGCGAGGTTCAATCAGCGCAAGAAGACACCGACGGCGATGTGGATCGACACGCCGCGTCGTCTAATTGACACAGCTGGCTATAAGCCGTGTTTTCACAGGCAGAGACTCTGCCATTGTTGTCACTGGAGTCACCCGTGTTATGTATGGTGACCTAGTTCACGAGGCCCACGCGGTGCCGCGGGTCCCACAACCCTCGAGAACTAGGCAGGTCGAGTGCGGGTAGGGGGACGCATGGGCTTACGTCCCGCCCTTGCAAAGACGCAGAAGGCGATCCTTCGCGTCCCCAAAGCCCCCAAAATCCCTGGCCCCGTTGGCAATGCCGCGTCGTCGGTGGGCCACCTGGTGGTGCGGGCCGCCGACGCCGTACGGATTCCGGCCGCCGCCGCGGCCGTCACGTCGACCGCCAAGACCGTCACGACGACCGTCGAGGACGCCCTGACCAGCACCGCCCGGAGCCCGGCATTCGGTGTGGCGATGATCGCCTGTTTGATCTATGCGAGCGTCGACGGCGCCGGCACACCGCCGTTCCCCTTGACCAAGTCGACGCTGCGCGATGCCGCCATCACCCCGGTTGCCGCGGTCGCACGCGCATCCACCGACCCGACCGGCCCGCTGGTGATCGCCGTCGAGCACCCGAAGGTCGGTTTCCACATCGCGGCGGCCGCGTCGTCGGCTCCCCCGCCCACAGGTGTGGTGAATATACCTGGCGCGCTGGGTATTCCGGGGATGGCGCTGAACGCGTACCGCAACGCGGAACGGATGATGGCCACCGCTGACCCCGGCTGCGGCATCAGCTGGAATCTGCTGGCCGGGATCGGGCGCATCGAGTCCGGGCACGCCAACGGCGGCGCCACCGATGCGCGCGGCACCGCGATACGACCGATCTACGGACCGACCCTGGACGGAACGCTGCCCGGCAATGAGGTCATCGTCCAGAGCACCGCCGCCGGACGCGTCGCTTATGCCCGGGCGATGGGACCGATGCAGTTCCTGCCGGGCACCTGGGCGCACTATGCCTCCGACGGCGACGGTGACGGCGTGGCCGATCCGCAGAACCTGTACGACTCCACCCTGGCCGCGGCTCGATACCTGTGCAGCGGCGGGCTGAACCTGCGCGACCAGTCGCAGGTGTTGTCGTCGATCCTGCGCTACAACAACTCGATGCCGTACGCCCAGAACGTGCTGGGCTGGGCCGCGGCCTACGCCACCGGCGTCATCCCGGTCGACCTACCGCCAATTACCGGACCCCCGCCGCCGCTGGGCGACGCGCACTTGGAGAACGCCGAAGGCCTCGGGCCGAACCTGCCGATGAACATGCACGGCTTGCCGTCGACCGACCCGCTGGCCCAGATGCCGCTGATCGACCTCAGCGGGGGCCCAAGCAACGGCCCGCAGCCGTGGTCGACGCAGCGACTGGGTCCCTCGTGCACGGTGATCTGCATCAGCGGCGACACGAGCGGGCCTCAGCAGGCGTTCAACGCGCCGCCGACCCCGGCGGGCATGCCGCCCGCCCCGTTGGGTCTGCCACCCGCGCCGCCGGGTCTGCCGCCCGCCCCGGTCGCCGGCTGCTCCGCCGGTGGCCCGCGCCCGCGCCTGCGTTCCGCCGCCCGACCGGGCCGTCCCGGCCCGCATCGTCACCGACCCGGGTCCGACTGTCCGGCTCCTCACCGGGCCGTCCCGGCCCGCATCGTCACCGCACTACACTCGGCGTTGATGTCCGATCCGACTGCAGACGTACGCGCCGCGCTGGCCAAGGTTATTGATCCCGAACTCCGCCGCCCCATCACCGAACTCGGGATGGTCAAAGGTATCGAGGTAGGCCCTGGCGGCGACGTCCACGTCGAGATCTACCTGACCACCTCCGCGTGCCCGAAGAAGACCGAAATCAGCGACCGCGTGCGCCAGGCAGTCGCGGACGTGCCGGGCACCGGCGCGGTGAAGGTCAGCCTGGACGTGATGAACGACGAGCAGCGCACCGAACTGCGCAAGCAGTTGCGCGGCGACTCCCGCGAGCCGGTCATCCCGTTCGCCCAGTCCGGATCGCTGACCCGGGTGTACGCCGTCGCCTCCGGCAAGGGCGGCGTGGGTAAGTCGACGGTAACGGTCAACCTGGCCGCGGCGATGGCCGCGCGCGGGGTGTCGGTCGGGTTGCTCGACGCCGACATCCACGGCCACTCGATCCCGCGCATGATGGGAACCACCGACCGGCCCACCCAGGTGGAGTCGATGATCCTGCCGCCGATCGCGCATGAGGTGAAGGTCATCTCCATCGCCCAATTCACCGAGGGCAACACGCCCGTCGTGTGGCGTGGGCCGATGCTGCACCGGGCCTTGCAACAGTTTCTGGCCGACGTGTACTGGGGCGACCTGGACGTGCTGCTGCTCGACCTGCCACCGGGTACCGGCGACATCGCGATCTCGATCGCTCAGTTGATCCCGAACGCCGAAATCATCGTGGTGACAACGCCTCAGCTGGCCGCGGCCGAGGTCGCCGAACGCGCGGGCAGCATCGCACTGCAGACCCGCCAGCGCGTCATCGGCGTGGTGGAGAACATGTCCGGGTTGCTGCTGCCGGACGGCTCGACGATGCAGGTGTTCGGCGAAGGCGGCGGCGCGCAGGTCGCCGAACGGCTAACCCGCGCAATGGGTGTGGACGTGCCGCTGCTCGGTCAGATCCCGTTGGACCCGGCGCTGGTTACCGCCGGCGATGCCGGGCTTCCGGTGGTGCTCAGCGCCCCCGACTCCCCGGTCGGCAAGGAGCTACGCAGCATCGCGGACACCCTGTCGGCACGGCGACGTGGATTGGCCGGTATGTCACTGGGACTGGATACCAGTCGACGCTGAGCTCAGGTGGCGTCGGTGTCGAACGGCGCCGGCCCGGCGACGGTCTGCTCAGTTTTCGCCGGGGTAACCGGCTGAGCCACAACCTTTTCCGGTGTGTTGACTATCGGCTGATCGAAGTTGCCGGTGAACAGCGAGTCGTCGCCGTCGAGCAGGTGCTTGGTCAGCGCCGCCCGCGGCGTCATACCGCGCAGCTTGTTCAACTCGGACAGCGGCTCGCGCAGATCGTCGAACTCGGGGCCCATGTCCTCACGCAGTTGGGTCGTCATTCCGCTGAGGTAGTCGCGGGCTTGGCGCAAGGCGGAGGACGTCCACCGGATCGCACCGGGCAGACGTTCAGGGCCCAGGACCACCAGTCCGACCACCATGAGGACCACGATTTCGCCCCAGCCGACGTTGGCGAACATTAGCCGCCGTCCGGACCCGGGGTCACTGTGAGCGTGACGTGACGACCGTCGCGGACCACCTCGACCGGCGCGGGCTGCCCGACGGTCAACTGCCGCACCGCGACAACGAACTCGTCGGCGTCGGCCACCGCGCGGTTGCCGACCTTGACCACAACGTCGTTCTCGAGGATGCCGCCCTTCTCGGCGGGGCCGCCGGCCTTGACGTTGGCGACCTGTGCGCCCTGCGCGATCGCGTTGCTCACTGACCGCGCGCTCAGACCCAATGTCGGGTGCACGATCTTGCCGTCCTTGATCAACGTCTCCGCAACGATTTTCGCCTCGTTGACCGGGATCGCGAAACCCAGCCCGCTGGCGCTGTCGGACAACGACTTGCCGGCGGTGTTGATACCGATGACGTGCGAGTCCATGTCGATCAGCGGACCACCGGAGTTTCCGTGGTTGATCGACGCGTCGGTCTGGATGGCGTCGATCACCGTGTCGGTATCAGAACCCTCCCCCGACAATGGGATTGGCCGGTGCAGCGCACTGACGATGCCGTGCGTGACGGTGCTGCGCAGACCCAGCGGCGCACCGGCGGCCAGCACCTCGTCGCCGACGCGAACCTTGTCGGAGTCGCCGAGCTTGGCGACCGTCAGGTTGTTGACGTTGTCCACCTTGAGCACGGCCAGGTCGGTCCTCGGGTCGCGGCCGACCAGGTTGGCGGGCACTTCCTTGCCGTCGTTGAACACCACCGTGGTCTTGAACTGGCTCGGGTTGTTGGCCGCTTCGGAGATGACATGGTTGTTGGTGACGATGTACCCGCGGCCGTCGACCACGAAGCCGGACCCCTGCATGCCCTCTTGATCGCTGACCGACTGGATGGTGACCACCGAATCAGCAACCGCGGCAGCCACTTTGGCGAACCGACCGGCCGGGGACTCGCTGTTGCCGTTGGTCGACAGATTCACCTTGGCGGTAGTGAACGCCTCGACGACCTCCGCGGTCTTGCGTCCGACTACGCCGCCGACCAAACCGATCAGCAACGCGAGCACGGCAAGCACCGACAGCGCCAGATACGACACCCGCCCGCCGAACAGCACGTCACGCACCCCGAGCCGGCCCTGCGCGACGTCAGGCCCGTGGGCAGCGGTACGCGCTACCGCCGGGTCACCCAGAGCCGCGGCCGCACCGGGATCGCGCCAGGGGTCCTCGGGGTCTTCGAGTTCATCCTTGTTCCTGCTGCCGTCGAGCGCGCCCGCGTCGGTGGGGTGGCGCTGCAGGGAATCGGCGCCGGGGAACGGACGACCGAAGGCCTCCGACAGAACCGGGTCGGCGGGTTCGTCATGCGGGGTGAACTCGCCTGAATCGCGATACTTGGTCGGCCGCACCCGCTCGGCGACGAATGACCCCTGCACACCGTCGGGACGACTGAAGGCCTGACGCGATGCGGCGTCAACCGGCGGACGGGACACAGGTCGCGGCGCCAGCCGAGGGGCGCCGTTGTTGTCTTGATCGGAGCTCACGTCATCCTCTTCCGAGCGCTTAGCAAACGCGCGCTATGAAGTCGAGCACGGCGCCGCGCACCGGCTTGGCCAAACTGGTGTCCACCCTACCGAGGCTCTGGGCGATCACGCCCGTTGCCGTCGGCAAATCGATCGCGCATCGTCGACGGCCCACCCCGGTCCGGCGGTGGGCCTGCGCTGCCCCTCGGGCGGGGCGGGTCGCCGCTGCCCCGTGCGCCGGGGGCCTCCCACCGGCCACCCTGCTGAGCGCCCGCATCGTCGTCGGGCGGGCAGTGCGGAATCTGCGACAGCAATCCCAGCAGCGTGCTGGGGACACTGATCGGGTGGGAGTCGCGTAACGCCTCACGGGCGTGGCGGTGACCGTCGACTTCGGTAGCGCATTCCGGGCAGAGCGAGATGTGATGCGCCGCGCGCAGATGGGCGTTCATCCGAAGCTCACCGTCGACGAACGCAGAAATCGCCTCGATCGACAGATGCTCGGTCGAGCCGAATTGCCGTGGAGCACCGACCGGCGGATCGTTTTGCGAGGCGAATTGGGCGGGGAGCCAGGAGAACGCTCGGCGGAAGACATGTCCCCGCTCGACCATCACCAACTCCTCTCGGCATCACGTCGTGTTTTCGCGGCACTACCTCGAATGTAGCGCGCTGACCGAATCCGAACACCAATGAACTCACCGATCAGAGGGTTGTGTCTTAGCCCTCGGCGGCAACGGCGTGGTCCGAGTGCGCCGCCAGATAGTCCCGCAGCGCTTGCCGTCCACGGTGGATGCGGCTGCGCACAGTCCCGAGCTTGACGCCGAGCGTGGCGCCGATCTCCTCGTAGGACAGTCCCTCGATGTCACACAAGACCACTGCCGCGCGGAATTCCGGAGGCAGTGAATCGAGCGCCGCCTGCAGGTCAGGACCCAGGTGCGCGTCGTGATAGATCTCTTCGGGGTTCGGCTCGTCAGCGGGCACCCGGTCGTAGTCCTCGGGCAGCGCCTCCATCCGGACCCGGCCGCGACGACGGACCATGTCCAGGAAGAGGTTGGTGGTGATGCGGTGCAGCCAGCCCTCGAAGGTCCCCGGCTGGTAGTTCTGCACCGAGCGGAAGACCCGGATAAAGGTTTCCTGGGTCAGGTCCTCGGCATCGTGCTGGTTGCCGGAGAGGCGATACGCCAATCGGTAGACCCGGTCGGCGTGTTGACGCACCAGCTCATCCCACGACGGCATGGCGGTCTTGTCACCGGTCGCGTCGAAGACCGCGGTGCCGTAGGGCTCCTCAGCGGGCTCGACCCAATCAGCGTCGCGGTACTGCTCAGGGTGCGACATGCTGGACGGGCTCAGCAGTGTGGTGATGTTCAAATCCTCCGGGCTCAGACTGCCGTCGATGCTAGGCAGTTCATCACCGCTGGCAACGCGAAGATAGCGGGATGTATTCCCGGACCACCGGCCTCCACGCTCCATGGGAGATACCGTCGTCTATCGGCGTGTGTGCGGTATGTGACCGCACTGAGCTTTCACTGAGAATGGCGCCGATACCCCCGTTAACCTGGCTATATCGGTCATATTACGTTTCGATCACGCCGATTCGTTGAGCGTGTCGCGGCGCCCGTGACGGGCGCGCCTGACAGCACCCGGCAGAGGATGGAATTACGCTCACGCCATGGCCACGACCGACCGCACACCAGGCCAGCCAGCGACGACGAGTCGGGCCGACTCCCTGTCGGCGCATGCCGAGGGTTCGATCTCCGAGGATTCGGTGCTGCAGGCCGCCCGCGAGCGTGCCGCCGACATCGGCGCCGGCGCGGTAACGCCGGCGGTCGGAGCGCTGCTGAGCCTGTTGACCAAACTCAGTGGCGGAAAGGCCGTCGTCGAGGTCGGCACCGGCGCCGGCGTCAGCAGCCTGTGGTTGCTGTCCGGGATGAGCGACGACGGCGTGCTGACCACGATCGACATCGAGCCCGAGCACCAGCGGATCGCCAAGGAGGCCTTCTCCGACGCGAGCATCGGCCCGTCTCGGACCCGACTGATCAGTGGCCGTGCCCAGGAAGTGCTGACCCGGCTGGCCGACGACTCCTATGACCTGGTGTTCATCGACGCCGACCCGCTCGACCAGCCGGACTACGTGGTCGAAGGCGTACGGCTGCTGCGCTCCGGCGGCGTGATCGTCGTGCACGGCGCGGCGGCCGGTGGCCGGGCCGGCGATCCGGCGGCCCGCGACGCAGAGGTTGCCGCGGTGCGCGAAGCGGCGCGTCTCATCGCCGAGAACGAACTGCTCACGCCGGCTCTGGTGCCGCTCGGCGATGGCCTGTTGGCCGCCGTTCGCGACTGACTGCACGCCCCCTCCCGGAATTCGAGTCCGATTCGTGACGGGTTACCCCCTTGACGTCTGACTGAACGAGTGTTTAGTGTTTTGAACATGCGTTCAGTCGACGATCTCACCGCCGCGGCCCGGATCCGCGACGCGGCGATCGAGCGGTTCGGCGAACAGGGCTTCAGCGTCGGGCTGCGCTCGATCGCCGAAGCGGCGGGCGTGAGTGCCGCGCTCGTCATCCATCACTTCGGTTCCAAAGACGGTCTGCGTAAGGCCTGCGACGACTACGTCGCCGAGGAGATTCGCAGCAGTAAGTCCGAGGCGATGAACTCCAGCGACCCGGCAACCTGGTTCGCCGCGATGGCCGAGATCGAGGAGTACGCACCCTTGATGGCCTACTTGGTCCGCAGCATGCAGGCCGGTGGCGAGCTCGCGAGAACGTTTTGGCGCACGATGATGGACAACGCCGAGAGCTATCTGGACGAAGGGGTCGCCAGCGGCATCCTGAAGCCCAGCCGCGATCCCAAAGCCCGGTCCAAGTACTTGGCGATCACCGGCGGCGGCGGCTTCCTGTTGTACATCCAGATGCACGAGACCCCAACGGATTTACGCGCGGTGCTTCGCGACTACGCGCGGGACATGGTGCTACCTGCCCTGGAGCTCTACACCAACGGTCTGATGACCGACAGCCATATGTACGAGGCCTTTCTCGCCCAAGCCGAACAAGGAGAATCTGATGCCAGTTGACAGCAATCGCATGCCGATCGAAATCCGCAATCTGACAAAGACTTTCGGTGCGGTTCGGGCCCTCGACGGCCTCGAGCTGACGGTGCGCGAGGGCGAGGTGCACGGCTTCCTCGGCCCCAACGGGGCCGGAAAGTCGACGACGATCCGGGTACTGCTGGGCGTGGTGAAGGCCGACTCCGGCACGGCGCGCCTACTCGGCGGTGACCCATGGACCGACGCGGTCGACCTCCACCGGCAGATCGCCTATGTTCCCGGCGACGTCACGCTGTGGCCCAATCTGACCGGCGGCGAGACTATCGACCTGCTGGCCCGCATGCGCGGTGGCATCGACGAAAAGCGACGAGCCGAGCTGGTCGAGCGCTTCGAACTCGACCCGCACAAGAAGGCCCGGACCTATTCCAAAGGCAACCGGCAGAAGGTCTCGCTGATCTCCGCGTTCTCGTCGCGGGCCCGGCTATTGCTCCTCGACGAGCCGAGCAGTGGCCTGGACCCGTTGATGGAGAACATCTTTCAGCAGTGCGTCGCCGAAGCACGCGATCGAGGCGCGACGGTCCTGCTATCCAGTCACATCCTGGCCGAGACCGAGGCACTCTGCGAACGGGTGACGATCATCCGCGCCGGCAAGACCGTCGAGAGCGGGACGCTGGAATCGATGCGGCACCTCAGCCGAACAACGATCACAGCCGACTTGCTCAACGACCCCGGCGACCTCACCCGCATCCGCGGCGTCGAGGACGTCAGCTACGAAGGGACCACACTGCACGCCCACGTCGACAGTGAAGGCCTCGGCGAACTGATTCGGGTGCTCGGCGACACCGGTGTGCGCAGCTTGGTCAGCCAGCCGCCCACGCTGGAAGAGCTCTTCATGCGCCACTACGGCGCCGACGGTCAGCGGGAGCTGAGCGATCAAGGAGTGCGCTCATGACCCGCGCCAACGACGATGCAGAGCGAAGCGATGAGGAGGAGTGGCGCCAATGAGCACAGTGTTGGAACGACCGCAGCATCCGGCGCACGAAGCCCCACAACGTGGTTCGGCGTTCACCGGAACGCTCGGCATGCTACGGCTCTACCTGCGACGCGACCGGATCGTCTTGCCGCTCTGGGTGTTACTGCTGTCGATTCCCCTGGCAACCGTCTACATCGGCAGCATCGAGAAGGTCTACCCGGACCAGGCGGCCCGCGCCGGGTTTGCCGCCACGATCATGGCCAGCCCCGCGCAGCGGGCGCTTTACGGACAGATCTACAACGACAGCCTTGGCGCGACCGGCATCTGGAAAGCCGGCATGTTCCATCTGCTGATCGCCGTGGCTGTCATTCTCACCGTCATCCGCCACACCCGCGCCGACGAAGAAACCGGCCGTGCCGAGCTGGTCGATTCGACCGCGGTGGGCCGGTACGCCAGCCTGACCGCGGCGTGGATGTTGTCATGTGGGGCCTCGCTCACTACCGGCGCGCTCGGCGCAGCCGGCCTGTTGGGCACCAGCGTCCCGGCAGGCGGGTCACTGGCTTTCGGTGCGGCACTGGCCTGCTCGGGTCTGGTGTTCACCGCGGTCGCCGCGGTGGCGGCCCAACTTTCGGCGAGCGCACGTTTCGCCCGCGGTGCGGCATTCGCCGTGCTGGCCACCGCGTTCACACTGCGCGCCGTCGGCGACGCCGGCTCACCGGTGTTGTCGTGGCTCTCGCCGCTGGGCTGGTCGTTGCAGGTTCGCCCGTACGCCGGTGACCGGTGGTGGGTGCTGCTGTTGCATCTGGCGACGACGCTGCTGCTCACCGCGCTGGCCTACCAGCTGCTCGCCCGTCGCGACGTCGGGGCCGGGCTGATCGCCGAACGGCCGGGCCCGGGCACTGCAACACCGTTGTTGCGGAACGCTTTCGGGCTGGCCTGGCGGCTGGATCGCGGCGCGCTGCTGCTGTGGACCGTCGGGCTGTGCCTGTACGGCTTGCTGATCGGCAGCATCATCCACGGCATCGGCGATGAGCTGGGCGGCGACACGGCGCGAGACATCGTCGTGCGGATGGGCGGCACCAACGTCTTGGAGCAGGCCTTCGTCGCGGCCGCGTTCTGCATGCTGGGCATGATGGCGGCCGCGTTCGCCGTGTCGCTGACACTGCGGCTGCACCAGGAAGAGGCCAGTCAACGGGCCGAGGCGCTGCTGAGTGGAGCGCTGAGTCGAAGCCGTTTGCTGACAAGTCATCTCGTGATAGCACTGATCGGCTCGGGAGTCGCGATCATGGCCGCCGGTGCGGTCGCCGGCCTCAGCTACGGAATTGCCGCCCACGACGTCGGCGGCAAACTGTCGATGGTCGTGGGCACTGCCCTGGTTCAGCTTCCGGCCGTATGGCTGCCGGCCGCGGTGACCGTCGCATTGTTCGGGCTGGCACCGCGTTTCAGCCCGGTCGCATGGGGTGTGCTGGTCGGGTTCGTCGCGCTGTACCTGATCGGTTCGCTGTCCGGCTTTCCGCAGTGGGTGCTCGATCTGGAGCCGTTCGCGCACATACCGCTTGCCACCGCCGGCGCCTTCACGCCGGTTCCGCTGCTGTTGTTGTTGGCGATCGACGTCGCGCTGATCGCGCTGGGAATGGCGGCCTTTCGCCGCCGCGACGTACAGAACTGAGGATGCTGTCATGAAAACTGCTGCCAAAGGCCTACTTTCAGCCACTTTGGGCCTGGTGTCCTTCGGCGCGATGCTGTTCCTGCCGGCCGGCACATTCCATTATTGGCAAGCCTGGGTCTTCCTCGCGGTGTTCGCACTTTCCACCTGGATCCCCAGCGTGTACTTGATGCGCACGAATCCCGAGGCCCTCGAGCGGCGGATGCGGGTCGGACCGTCCGCGGAGACTCGACCGCTGCAGCGCATCCTCATCACCGTCGTGTTCATCTCCTTTCCGGCCATGTTCGTGGTCAGCGCCCTTGATCACCGCTTCGGATGGTCGCCGGTACCGGCGCCGGTCTCGCTGATCGGCGACGTTCTGGTCGCGATCGGACTCGGCCTGGCGATGCTGGTGATCATCCAAAATAGTTATGCGGCAGCCAATGTCACCGTCGAGGCGGGCCAGCAGCTCGTTTCCACCGGGGTGTACGGGCTGGTGCGCCATCCGATGTACACCGGAAACATCGTGTTGATGCTCGGCATCCCATTGGCGCTCGGCTCGTATTGGGGTTTGCTCCTGTTCATCCCCGGCTTGATCGTGCTCGTCCTGCGCATCCGCGATGAAGAGGACCTGCTGACGCACGAACTCGGCGGCTACCGGGACTACACCCAACGGGTGCACTACCGGCTGCTGCCCTACGTGTGGTGACTCGTTGTCGCGAAACCGGAGCAGCGGCTGTGAAATTGGCCGGCCGACGACCCTGGTTTCTGTTTCGCGGCAAGTGCTGAACGTTAGATCCAGACGCCCTTGCCCACGGCGACAACGCCGCCGGCGCTGATCGCGAAGCGTTCGCGATCTTTCTCCAGATCCACCCCGACCATCTCGCCGGGTCCGACGACGACGTTCTTGTCCAGGATCGCGTGACGGACCACCGCGCCGCGGCCGACCCGCACGCCCGGCATGATCACGCTGCCCTCCACGATGGCGCCGTCGTCGACCACGACGTTGGACGACAGCACCGAGTTACGCACCGATGCCGCCGAGATGATGCTGCCCGCACCCACCACCGACTCCTGCGCGGAACCACCGTTGACGAACTTGGCCGGCGCCAGGTTCTCCGACGCACCGAGGATGGGCCAGCGCCTGTTGTAGAGGTTGAACACGGGGTGCACCGACACCAGATCCATGTGCGCGTCATAGAACGCGTCCAGCGTCCCGACGTCGCGCCAATAGCCCCGGTCGCGGTCGGTGGCACCGGGCACGTCGTTGTCGTTGAAGTCGTATACCGCGGCCATCCCGTCACCAACCAGTCGCGGAATGATGTCGCCGCCCATGTCGTGATCGGAGTGGTCTTCGTCGGCGTCGGCACGGATCGCGTCGATCAGGACCTTGGTGGTGAAGATGTAGTTGCCCATCGACACGAACGTGGCGTCCGGGTCGTCGGGGGTACCCGGCGGATCGGCCGGCTTCTCGATGAAGCTGCGGATGCGACCGGATTCGTCGGCGTCGATGCAGCCGAACGCACTTGCCTCGGCACGGGGCACCCGGATCCCCGCGACCGTGGCCCCTGCGCCGCTCTCGACGTGGAAGTGCAGCATCTGCTCCGGATCCATCCGGTAGACGTGGTCGGCGCCGAAAACCACGATGTAGTCCGGATCCTCGTCGTAGATCAGGTTGAGCGACTGATAGATCGCGTCCGCGGAGCCGGTGTACCAACGCGGACCGAGCCGCTGCTGAGCGGGGACCGGGGTGATGTACTCACCGGCCAGACCGGACAGTCGCCAGTTCTGCGATATGTGGCGGTCCAATGAATGCGACTTGTACTGCGTGAGAACGCAGATCCTCAAATAGCGGGCATTGACGAGATTGGACAGCACGAAGTCGATCAGCCGATAGGCACCGCCGAAGGGAACCGCCGGCTTGGCGCGGTCGGCGGTCAACGGATACAACCGCTTGCCCTCACCGCCGGCCAGGACAATGCCCAGCACTTGTGGCGCTTCCCTCATTCATCAAACCTAACGGCCGTCGCGAACCCCTGCCAGACCAAACACCTGAATACCCACGCTGACGGATTGTCCATCAACAAATTTGGATGACTTCGGTTACAGGGTGGCCGGGGCTGCACGGTCGGCGTGCGACTACTACGGTGCCGGGTATGCGCGTGGCGATGATGACTCGGGAGTACCCGCCGGAGGTCTACGGCGGAGCCGGAGTACACGTGACCGAGCTCGTCGCGCAACTGCGCAAGTTGTGCCAGGTTGACGTGCACTGCCAAGGGGCGCCGCGACCGGGGGCGTTCGCATACCAACCCGACGCACAACTGCGCGGCGCCAACCCGGCGCTCTCGACGCTGTCGACCGATCTGCTGATGGCGAATGCGGCCGCGGAGGCCACCGTCGTCCACAGCCACACCTGGTACGCCGGGATGGCCGGACATCTGGCGTCGTTGCTCCACGGCGTCCCTCACGTGCTGACGGCACATTCGCTGGAGCCGTTGCGGCCGTGGAAGGCCGAGCAACTCGGTGGCGGCTACTGGATCTCGTCGTGGGTGGAGCAGACCGCGGTGAACGCCGCCGACGCGGTGATCGCCGTCAGCTCCGGTATGCGCGACGACCTGCTGCGGGTCTATCCGATGGTCGATCCCAACCGGGTGCATGTCGTGCGTAACGGGATTGACACCGACGTCTGGTACCCGGCCGAGGCGCTGGGATCGTCGCCGGGCGAGTCGGTGCTGACCGACATCGGCGTCGACCCCAACCGTCCCACCGTCGCATTCGTCGGGCGGATCACCCGGCAGAAGGGCGTCGCACACCTGTTGGCGGCCGCGCACGATTTCGATCCTGACGTGCAGTTGGTGCTGTGCGCCGGAGCGCCGGACACACCGGAAATCGCCGCCGAGGTGAGTGCCGGGGTGGCTGAGCTGGCCGACTCGCGCACCGGCGTGTTCTGGGTGCGGGAAATGCTGCCCATCGGCAAGATCCGCGAAATACTATCGGCGGCAGAGGTTTTCGTGTGTCCATCGGTGTACGAGCCGCTGGGGATCGTCAACCTCGAGGCGATGGCATGCGGCACCGCGGTGGTGGCGTCCGATGTGGGCGGCATACCCGAGGTGGTTGACGACGGGGTGACCGGTTCGCTGGTGCACTACGACGCCGGCGACGCGGCCGGTTACCAGGCCAGGATCGCCAAGGCGGTCAACGCATTGATCGCCGACCCGGAGAGGGCGGAGCGCTATGGCCGAGCGGGGCGGCAGCGCTGCATCGCGGAGTTCTCCTGGGCGCAGATCGCGCAGCAGACGCTGGAGATCTACCAGAAGGTGTGCGCGTAACGGCAGGTCTAGCTGGTGACGCCCTTGAGCTCGTCGCCGAGTGCAGCGGCTTCATCGGGTGTCAGCTCGACGACTAGTCGACCACCGCCCTCCAGCGGTACCCGCATCACGATGCCGCGCCCCTCCTTCGTCGCTTCCAGTGGACCGTCACCGGTCCGGGGCTTCATCGCCGCCATCGAGCGCTCCCTCCAGATTCGAGCTGGCCCGTCAACTGCACATTCACCCCTCCATTGTTCCCTATCCGCGCGGGCAGGTGTACATGACCTCCGGCTCGGCGTTTCAGGCGACGGTTGAAGGCACCCAGCAAGCACGCAGGTGATCGTCGACCATCCCGGTCGCCTGCATCAGCGCGTACGCGGTCGTAGGACCGACGAAGCGGAACCCGCGGCGTTTCAATTCGCGCGCCATGGCGGTGGATTCCGGCGTTGTCGCGGGGACGTCAGCGATGCTCGCGGGCCGCGGTCGCTTCGGCGGCGCGAACGACCAGAGCAGCTCCGAGAGGTCGACTTCGAGCGTCGGCGGTAGCCCGCGCATTGGCGATGGTCGCCTCGATCTTGGCCCGGTTACGGACGATGCCCTCGTCGGCCATCAGCCGGCTCACGTCGGCGTCGGTGAAGCGGGCGACCTTCTCGATATCGAAGCCGGCGAAGGCTTGCCGGAAATTCTCCCGTTTGCGCAAGATGATCAGCCAGGACAGCCCGCTTTGGAAGGCCTCCAGGCTCATCCGTTCGAACAGCGGCACCCGCCCGTGCAGTGGTTGACCCCACTCCTTGTCGTGGTAGTCGCGGTACAGCAGGAAGTCCGGGCTGTCGAGCCGTCCAACCGCCCAGTCGCAGCGGACCAGGCCGTCGTTGACGCGGTCATGTCTGCTCCGGCTCGTCGTCGACATCGGCGTGCCGCTCGTCATCGGCTTTCACCTCCGCGGCGGCCGCGGCGTGCACCGACGACAGCTGACCACGCAGCTGGTCGAGTTCCTGACCGAGCCGGTCCAGCACCCAGTCCACCTCGCTGGTCTTGTAGCCGCGCAGGGTCTGGGTGAACTTCACCGAGTCGACGTCAGCGCCGGTGACGCCGGACGCCGGCAGGACCGTCGGCGTCGTCCCCCGCGGCAGCGGTGGCAGCGGCTCGCCACGGCCGAACAACAGACTGGCCACCCCGAACAGCACGATCGCTACCAGGACCAAGACCACCACGTAGAGCAACACCAACGCCACGGCACCGATATTGCCTTATCGGTCCGACGGCGGCGTGCAGGTCCTACGGGCGGCGCGGTCGAACGGCGTTCATCGGCGGCCGGTCGGCCAGCGACACCGACGAGGTACGCGGCGCGTATCCATCGCCGTCGACGAAGAACTGCGTCAAGCCGACGCCGGAATCGGGTATTCCGCAGCGGGACAGCAGCGTGGCGACGACCTGACGGCTCATCGGACCCAGCTCGGCCAGCGGCCGGTTGCGGTGCGCGCGCACGCCGAGGTTCACCTGCGCGATCGCGTCCAGACCCAGCCGGTCGTAGGTGTCGATCAGCAAGCCGATCTCGACGCCGTAGCCAGGCGCGAACGGCACCGACGTCAGCAGTTCGCGGGTGGCTGCGTACTCGCCGCCCAGTGGCTGCAACACACAGCCCAGCTCGGGCCGCAGAGCCGCCAGCAACGGCCGTGCCACCAACTCGGTGACCCGGCCACCGCCGGTCGCGCCCTCGCGACCGCTGGCGTCATGGGCGTTCAACGGCCGCCGATAAAAGCTCTTGACGAGATGAATCCCGTCCTCGGTGAGCAGCGGACCGAGCAGCCGCGGCACGAACATCCGGTGCGGGTCGATCAGATCCGAGTCGACGAAGACCACGATGTCGCCACGTGCGGCCGCCAGCGATCGCCACAGCACCTCACCTTTGCCGGGCCGCGGCGCGATCTCGGGCAGCGCTTGTTCGCGTGTCACGACACGGGCACCGGCGGCGATCGCCCGGATCTCGGTGTCGTCGGTGGACCCCGAGTCGAGCACGATCAGCTCGTCGACCAGGCCGCCGACGAGCGGTGAGATGCTGTCGATCACCGATTCGACGGTGTCTTCCTCGTTGAGGGCGGGCAGCACCACCGAGATGGTTCGTCCGGCCTTGGCCGCGTTCAGCTCCTCGACCGTCCACTGCGGACGGGTCCAGCTTCGGTCGGCCAGCCAGACGTCGCCCGGCATGGCGGCCAATGCGCCCTCAGTGGCGAGATCGACCAGCTCAGATGCCGTCATGCAAGTCCTCTCACCGTGCGCGTCGGGGACCGCTGCCCCTGGATCGACGCCACCATCTCCAACACCCGTCGGGTGGGCCCGACTTCATGCACGCGGAACATCCGGGCCCCGGCGGCGGCTGCGAGCGCGGTGGCGGCCAGGGTGCCCTCCAGTCGTTGCGTCAGGTCCACCCCAAGAGTCTCCCCGACGAAATCTTTGTTGCTCAACGCCATCAATATCGGCCACCCGGTGTTAACAAGATCTTCCATGTGGCGCAACAGCGCCAATCCATGGAAAGTGTTCTTGCCGAAGTCGTGGGTCGGGTCGATCACAATGCGGTCGCGATCCACCCCGGCGGCGACGGCCCGTTCGGCTGCTGACGTGACCTCATTGATCACGTCATCGACGACGCCGTGAGTGCTGACGCCGTAGCTGACCCGGTACGGACGGGTGCGCGGCCGGGCACCCCCGGTGTGCGAGCACACCAGGCCGGCGCCGAATTCGGCCGCTACCTCGGGCATCGCGGGATCATAGCCGCCCCAGCTGTCGTTGATCAGGTCTGCGCCGGCCCGGCAGGCGAGCCTGGCTACCTCTGAACGCCAGGTGTCGATGCTGATCAGTTGCTCGGGGTAGGTCTCGCGCAGCCACTCGATGAACGGCACCACCCGGGCGATTTCGGCTTGCGCGTCGATGCTCTCCCCCGGGCCCGCCTTGACCCCGCCCACATCGATCACGTCGGCGCCCTCGGCGATGAGGCGACCCGCGGCCGCTCGGGCCGCGTCGTCGGTGAAGTTCGCGCCGCGGTCGTAGAACGAGTCCGGGGTGCGGTTGACGATCGCCATGATCAGTGGGCGATCGTCGCTGACCGGGCGACCGCACAGGGTGGACTGCACCCTGTCCATGGTGCCTGCTGCCCCCACCGGACGGCGCGGAGGTTCCAGCTGAACCTCACCAGCCTCGTCCGTCGCTGTCTGAGGTGGCTCTCGATTTTTCGTTTTGTGACCGCGGGCGATATCACTGCCCGGCTGATATCGCATATGGCAACGATTTCAAAAAGGGTGCCACCCAGCTGACGGTGCTGGTGTGACTCGTGGTGCCTAGCCCTGTGGTCGCTTGCCGCTCGCGACGTCGTCGGGGTAGTCGGCGTAGAACGACACATAGCCCTCGTCTCGGCCGGCCAGCACGTATAACGGGTCCTCGACGCCGGGGCCGTAGGCCTGTTCACGCAGATCCACTTTGCGGCTCTTGAACGTGGTGGTGTGTTCCATCGATTCGACGACTCGCACGAACAGCGGCAGCGCGTACACCGGCAGTTGCGAGTAGACGGTCTCGGCAAGCGCCTTGCCGTCGAAGTCGACGCCGTCGCGCAGCTTGACCGCCGCCATTCCGGCGCGCCCGCCGGTACGCGGAATCTCCACACCGAAGACCGTGCACTCCTCGACGAACTTTGTTGGACCCCAGCGCCCGCTCCACCTGCGTGGTGGCGACGTTTTCACCCTTCCAGCGGAAAGTGTCACCGAGCCGGTCGACGAAGGCGGCATGACCCATGCCCTGCGGGCTCATCACGTCACCGGTGTTGAACCAGCAGTCCCCGTCACGAAACGCGTTGCGCACCAACTTCTTTTCGCTCGCGCTCGGGTCGGTGTAGCCGTCGAAGGGTTGCAGCCTGGTGACCGGGCTGAGCAGCAGACCGGGCTCGCCGTTCGGTACCCGCAGCACCCGGCCATCGGCGCCACGCAGCGGCGCCCCGGTGTCGGTGTCGTATTGCACGTAGGCCGCCGGCATCGGCGTAAGCCCGCCGACTTCGGCACGTTGAACATGTTGATGAAGGCGGTGTTTCCTTCGCTGGCCGCGTAGAACTCGCAGACGCGGGCAATGTCGAACCGGGAGGTGAATTCGTCCCAGATCTCCGGGCGCAACCCGTTGCCGGCGACCAGCCGAACCTTGTGCGCGCGGTCGGTCTGCTTAGCGGGCTGATTCAGCAGATACCGGCAGATCTCACCGATGTAAATGAATGCCGTTGCCTCACTGGCGATCACCTCGTCCCAGAACCGTGACGCCGAGAACGACTTACCCAGGGCCAGGGTTCCGCCGGAGTTGATCACCGATCCGATCGCCACGGTCAGCGCGTTGTTGTGGTACAGCGGCAGACAGCTGTACAACGTGTCAGAGCTCTTGAGCCGCAAGCCAAGTCCGCCGAACGCCGCCAGAGCGGCCAGCCACCGTTTGTGGGTCATCACGCTGGCTTTGGGATGACCGGTGGTGCCCGAAGTGAAGATGTAGAACGCGGTGTCCTTGGCCAACACAGCCGACGCCGACGGCGGGTTGGTGGTGGGCGCGGTGGCCGCGAGCCGCTCCATCTCCTCGACGGTCGTCGGGGCAACCCCGGACCCGCCGCACTCGTCCACCGCGTCGACCAGATCGGATTCGGCGACAAGAACCTTCGCGTCCAGCAGACCCAGGCTGTGCGCCAGCACGTCGCCGCGCTGGTGGTAGTTCAGCATGCCGGCGATCGCGCCGCACTTGACCGCGGCCAGCATCATCAGCACGGCGTTGGGCGAGTTGCGCAGCATGATGCCGACAACGTCACCCCGGCCGACGCCGCGCGCCGCGAGCACGGCCGCGTAGCGGTTGGCGGTCGCGTTGGCCTCGCGGTAGGTCAGTTGCTGATCGCCGAACCGGAGGAACACCTTGTCGCCCAGACGGGCGGCGCGGTCCTGGAACACCTTGCCGATCGACGTCTTGGAGGTCGGCCGCGCCAGTAGCCCGGTGACCACCCCGCGCACTATCCCCGGGACGTCGGCCAACAGGCCGGGCACCTGGCTCGCAATATCGATCAGCCCGACCGATGTGTGGTCACTGGAGTTGTGTTCGGACACCGTCCACCCCCGTTTTCGCGCAACAGCTAGATGGCGGCCAGCCTATCGTGCCAGCAAATGCGCTTAGCGGGGTGTGCACGCCGCGATGGCCGAATCGACGTCGTCGACAACCACCAGCGTGTCCATCGCTGCTTGCGAGACGTAGCCGCTGTCGAGCAGCCCGCCTAGCCAGGCACGCAGCCCGTCGAAGTGTCCGGCCGGATCCAGCATCACCACCGGCTTGTCGTGCATGCCCAGATACCCGCCGGTCCAGGCCTCGAACAGCTCCTCCAGCGTGCCGATGCCGCCCGGCAGCGTGATGAATGCGTCGGCGCGGTCCTCCATGATCTGTTTGCGCTCCCGCATCGTGTCGGTGACGATCAGCTCGTCGGCGTCGTGGTCGGCGACTTCGCGGCGCACCAGGGCCTTGGGAATGACGCCGACGGTCCAGCCACCGCGGGACCGCGCGGCCGTGGCCAGCGCACCCATCGCCGAGACGTTCCCGCCGCCCCAGACCAGAGTCCAGCCCCGCTCGGCGATCGCTTCGCCGAGCTCGGCGGCCAGCGCCAGCAATTCGGGGTCGGTGGGTCCGGACGCGCAGTACACGCAGACCGCTCGTGGATGGGGTGCATCGCGTTTGGGGTGCACAGTCGAAACGTAGACCAACCTTGCCGCCGAGCGCATTTGGGCCTAACCGCATGCGGCCAGGGGCGGGCGCCATAAGACTCCGGCGGTGCCGAGTGCTTGGGTTGCCGCGCCGCAGGACGCAGTACTGCGCGAGGTCGCGGCCGCCTTGGATGATCCGCAACTGTTGCGGCGTGGCGATCCTGGGCGCCGACGGCGTCGGCAAGACATTGCTGGCCAGCAGCGCCGCAGAGTCGTTCGCCACGCCGTCGACCCTGGTGCACCGGGTGGTGGGCACCGCGACCGAGCGAGTGATCCCGTTCGGCGCATTCCGTGCCCTGCTGGCCGACGCCGACATCACCGAGACGGGCCGACCGGCCGAGCTGCTGCGCGCCGCGCACGAGCACCTGGCCGGTGGCGATGCACCAGCAGCTTTTCGTCGTCGACGACGCACACCAGCTCGACCACCTGTCCGCGACGCTGATCTACCAGCTGGCGGTCGGCGGCTCGGCGCGGCTGATCGTCACGATCCGGTCGGGCGCCGAGCTACCCGATGCAGTCGCGGCGCTGTGGGCCGACGAGTTGCTGAACCGCGTCGAGGTCGGGCCGCTGGACGCGGCAGCGACGACGGCCTTGCTGGAATCGGCCCTGCCGACGCCGCCGGATGCCGGGGTGGTCGACCAGGCGTTCGCCCACAGCCAGGGCAACCCGCTTCACCTGCGGCACCTGGTCGACAGCGGCGACCTGACCAATGGCGCCACCCTGCCGGCCCTGATCGACGCCTACCTGTCCGGTTTGCCGTCGCCGGCGCGCAGGATCCTGGACTACCTGGCACTGGCTGAGCCGCTGCAGCGCGGCGATGTGACGGCGTTGGCCGGCGAGGGCGCCGTCGACCAGGCCGAAGCCGATGGCGCGGTGGCCATCCACGGCGACCTGGTCTATTCGGCGCATCCGCTCTACACCGCCGCGCGCGGGTGCGGCGCTGGCGCCGGACGCCGCGCGGGCGTTGCGCATGTCGCTGGTCGAACACCTCACGGCCGGGCCGTCCATCCATGTCGGCGACCAGCTGCGGCTCGCGGCGCTGGCCGTCGAAAGCGACAACCCCGGTGCGGTCGACGACTTCGTGTCCGCGGCCCAGCATGCGCTGCGGTTCGGCGAGCTCGCGCTGGCCGAGCAGCTCGCCCAGGCGGCGCTGGACCGCACCGGCGGACTGCCCGCGCGGCTGGCACTGGGCTACGCGCTGGCCTGGCAGGGCCGCGGACGGCAAGCCGACTCGGTGCTGGCCGCGGTGGACCCGGACCAGTTGTCGCCGTCCGAGCTGATGGCGTGGGCGCTGCCGCGGGCGGCCAACCAGTTCTGGATGCTCAGCGAACCGGCGCAGGCCACCGCGTTTCTGCAGTCCACCCGGAACCGGGTTTCGTCGCCGACGGCGCAGGCCACCCTCGACGCGCTGGCGGCGACATTCGCGATGAACGCGGGAACACCGTTGCGCACGTTGCGGATCGCCGGCGAGGTGCTGGCATCGCCGCACGCCGACGCGAGTGGCGGTCGGGTGGGCTGCCTCGGCGGCGGCGCTGAGCTCGGCCCGCACCGGACAATTCGACGACGTCGAAGCGCTGGCCCGGCAGGCGACGGCCGCCGATCATCCCGGGCTGCTGCGGTTCACCAGCGGCTTCGGCCGGATCACCGCGCTGGTGATGGCGGGCCGGCTGACCGAGGCACGCGTGCTGGCCCAGCGCTACACCGACTTCGCCGAGCTGCAGCAGCCGGGCCGGGCGATCGGCGAGACGTTGGTGGGCTACGTGGCGATCGCGCAGGGCGACTTCGACGACGCCGTGACGCTGCTGAGCCGGGCCGCCGACCCGCTGGGGCGCACCGGCTACTCGTGGGGCCCGCTGTCGTTGATGCTGCTGGCGCAGGCACTCGGCCAGCAAGGCGAACAACTCGAGGCCGCAAAGGTTTTGAGTCGGGCCGAGTCGCGGCACGGGCTGAAGTCGACGTTGTTCGCGCCGGAGTTGGCCTTGGCCAAGGCATGGTCGAAGGCGGCACGCGGCGACACGACGGGTGCGATCGAAGCCGCCCGCGAGGCGGTGCAGACCGCGGAACGTGGCGGCCAGTCGGCGATCGCGCTGCGAGCGCTGCAGGATGCGGCCCGCCTTGGCGATGTCCGCGCTGTGCAGCGGGCCGAACGGTTGGCGGTCGAAGTGAACTGCGTGTTGGGACGGCTGACGCTGGCGCACGCCCGGGCATTGGCCGCGGGCGATGCCGGCGCGCTGACCGAGGTCGCCGCCGACCTTGCCGATCGCGGACTGCACCCCGCGGCCGCGGACGCGTCCGCCCAAGCCCAGCGAGTCTAGGCGCTCAGATAGCCCCGCAGCATCGTCACGGCGTCGGTGATCTGATGGATGGGCACCAGCTCGTCGCGGGTGTGCGCGAGGTTCGGGATCGCCGGGCCCGTAGTTGACCGCGGCGATGCCACGGGCGGCGAACCGCGATACGTCGGTCCACCCGTATTTCGCCCGCACCTGCCCGCCCGCGGCGTCGACGAGGTGTTTGGCCGCCGGGTTGGACAGACCGGGCAGCGCTCCGGCCGCGGAGTCGGTCTGCTCGATCCGCACGTCGAGGCCGTCAAGCACCTCGTGGACGTGGCTCAGCGCAGCCTCCGGCGATCGGTCCGGCGCGAAGCGGAAGTTCACCGTCACCGAGGCCGCGTCGGGGATGACGTTGCCGGCAACGCCGCCGTCGATGCGGACCGCCGACAATCCCTCGCGATAGGTACAGCCGTCGATCTCGACACTGCGGGCCTGGTATGCCGCTAGCCGATCCAGCACCGCACCCAGCTTGTGAATGGCGTTGTCGCCCAACCATGCTCGCGCAGAGTGGGCTCGAGTCCCGTTGGCCTGAACGACAACTCGTAGGGTTCCCTGGCACCCCGCCTCGATGTAACCGCCGGTCGGTTCGCCAAGGATCGCCACGTCAGCCGTCAGCCAATCCGGCAACTCACGTTCGATCCGCCCCAAACCATTTGCTGCCGAATCGATTTCCTCGCAGTCGTAGAACACCAGCGTTAAATCGTGGGCGGGCGCGGTGACGGTGGCGGCCAGATGCAGGAAGACCGCGTCACCGGACTTCATGTCTGTTGTGCCGCAACCGTGTAGCGATTCGGCATCTCGGCGGCTCGGCAGATTACCGGCCACCGGGACGGTGTCGAGGTGGCCGGCCAGCAACACCCGCGTCGGACGGCCCAGCGCGGTGCGGGCAAGCACGGCATTGCCGTTGCGGATGATCTCGAAGCCTGATGTCTGCGCCCGCAACGCGGCCTCGACCTCGTCAGCGATGCGCGCTTCGTGCCGCGACTCGCTGGGGATGTCGACCAGAGCTGCGGTCAGCTCAATCGGGTCGCCGCGTAGGTCCAGCACGACTCCAGCGTAGTGGGTGGGTAGCGTGGACCATGTGACTGCAGCTTCAGGTATTGGTGTGGCGACCTTGGCCGGCAACGGGTCGGTCCTCGACACCTGGTTTCCCGCACCGGAATTGATCGACTCGGGCCAAAGCGGCACGACGCGGTTGTCGGTGGCCGAGGTCCCCGACGAGTTGGCGGCGCTGGCCGGACGCGACGACGAGCGCGACACCGAGACCGTCGTGGTGCGCACGGTGATCGGCTCGCTGGACGACAAGGCCGCCGACGCCTACGACGCTTACCTGCGGCTGCATCTGCTCTCACATCGACTGGTCGCTCCGCACGGGCTCAACGCCGACGGCTTGTTCGGGGTGCTGACCAACGTGGTGTGGACCAACTACGGCCCATGCGCGGTCGACGGTTTCGAGACGGTGCGCGCACGCCTGCGCCGCCGCGGCCCGGTCGTGGTCTACGGCGTGGACAAGTTCCCCCGCATGGTCGATTACGTCGTGCCGACCGGGGTGCGCATCGCCGATGCCGACCGGGTGCGGCTGGGCGCGCATCTGGCGTCGGGAACGACGGTGATGCACGAGGGCTTCGTCAACTTCAATGCGGGCACGCTGGGCGCCTCGATGGTGGAGGGCCGCATCTCGGCAGGCGTGGTGGTCGGCGACGGCTCCGACATCGGCGGCGGCGCGTCGATCATGGGCACGCTGTCCGGCGGTGGCACCGAAGTGATCTCGGTCGGCAAGCATTGCCTGCTGGGCGCCAACTCCGGGCTGGGCATTCCGCTGGGCGACGACTGCGTCGTCGAAGCCGGCCTGTATGTCACTGCGGGCACCAAAGTTGCTCTGCCCGACGGGAATTCGGTCAAGGCCAGCGAGCTTTCCGGCAGCAGCAACCTGCTGTTCCGCCGTAACTCGGTGACCGGCGCCGTCGAGGTGGTGTCGCGCGACGGCCGCGGCATCGCGCTCAACGAGGATCTACACGCCAACTGATCTTCCACCGGAGTGCAGCGTGGTTCCCTGGTTTCGGGCAACAGATAGGTGCAGACGAAACCGGCTGAGGCAAGGGTCGCGAGCATTGGACCGATGGCCCAGCTGCCGTAGGTGGCCTGCAGTGTGCCGGCGATCAGCGGGGGCACGGCACCACCGAGGATGCCCGGCCAGGTTGACCGCCAACGCCGATCCGCTGTAGCGGTAGCGGGTGGCAAACAGCTCGGGAATGAAGGCTCCCGTGGGCCCGGAACCGATACCGCCGATCGCGCACATGCCGACGATGGCCACCACGTAGAGCACCGGGTTGCCGGTGTCGATCAACGGAATCACCGCCAGCGCCCAGGGCACACACCCCGCCCAGCCCAGCAGCATCAGCCGGCGGCGTCCGACTCGGTCGGACAGGGTGGCCGATAGCGCGATGAACGCGATGCTGACCAGCCCGCCCAGCGCACCGACGGCCCAGATGAAGCCACGGGCATATCCCAATTCGGCGTGGGCGTACCTGGTCAGATAGGTGTTCGACATGTAGACGAAGGACATACCGCCCAAGATGCTGCCACCGGCCAGGGCGATCTCTCGGCGCTGCGAGCGCCACAACTCCGCGATCGGGGCCCTCGGGAGCAAGTTTCGGGCCTTCTCCGCGACGAACACCGGAGTCTCGTCGATCCGCATCCGCACATAGAAGGCGATGGCGATCAGACCGGCGCTGATCAGGAACGGAATCCGCCACCCCCACTGCATGAACGCAGGACTGTTCTCGCCGATGGTGAAGTTCACGCCCAAAAACGTCAGGCTCGACAACACCACCGCTGTTCCGCCGCCGAGCAGCGTGAACATCCCGTAGCGGCCGCGTCGGCCGTCCGGGGCGTATTCGGCGCTCAGCAGCGCCGAGCCCGCCCATTCCCCGCCGACGGCAAACCCTTGCAGCAACCGCAGCGCAACCAAGATCAGCGGGGCGGCCACTCCGATAGTCGCCGTGCTGGGCACAGCGCCGACGGACATGGTGGAGACGGCCATGATCAGCAAAGTCGCGATCAGCGTCTTCTTTCGGCCCAGCCGATCGCCGAAGTAGCCGAAGGCGACCCCGCCGATCGGCCGGGACACGAACGCGCTGGCAAATGTGCCCATCGAGGCGATCGTGCCCAGCGCGGGGCTGAGATGCGGGAAGAAGACGGTGGGAAACACCAGCGCCGCCGCGGTGCCGTAGATCATGAAGTCGTAGAACTCGATCGCCGAGCCGACCAGACACGCCGCGGCAACGCGCCTCATCGGTGTGGCGGCGGTGTTGTCCGCAACTATCACCGCCGTCTGACTGCCTCGGTGCACGGCTACGACGGTAGGAGAAACCGACGCCGGTGTCACACCCGCCGCGCGTCAGCTTTCCGTCAACAATTGCTTTTTGAGTACCTTGCCCATGGCGTTTCGCGGCAGCTCATCCACCAGGCGGACCTCGCGAGGCCGTTTGTGTACCGAAAGCTGTTGAGCCACGTAATCGATCAGCTCCTGCGGGTCGGCTTCGCCGACGATGAACGCGACTATCCGCTGGCCCAGGTCTTCGTCGGGCAGCCCGACCACCGCGACCTCAGCCACGCCCGGATGCCCAAGCAGCACCGTCTCGATTTCACCCGCGCCGACCCGGTACCCACCCGACTTGATCAGGTCCACCGACTCGCGGCCGAC
Source organism: uncultured Actinomycetota bacterium (assembly GCA_963815995.1). Lineage (GTDB taxonomy): Bacteria > Actinomycetota > Actinomycetes > Mycobacteriales > Mycobacteriaceae > Mycobacterium. The sequence goes on along the minus strand of CAWFIR010000010.1, from coordinate 326,842 downwards.
GATGCGATGCATGCCGTCGGCGTCGATCACCGCGGCGTCACCGGTGCGATACCAACCGTCGGCGTCAAAGGCGTCCGCCGTCGCGTCCGGCCGGTTCAGGTAGCCGTTGAATAGTGTCGGTCCCCGAACCTGCAGGCGCCCAATGGTTTCCGCGTTGTGAGGCACCGGATTGTCGTCGTCGCCGACCAGGCGGGTCTCGATGCCCGCCAGCGGCACGCCGACCCAGCCCGGACGGCGTTCGCCGTCGGCGCGGGTCGACAACGTGATCAGTGATTCGGTCGCTCCGTATCGTTCAACGGGCGCATGGCCGGTGAGCCGGACCAGCTGGTCGAACACCGGGACCGGCAAACCGGCGCTGCCGGACACCAATAGCCGAGCCGGCCGTAACGCCTCGGCGGCGGCGTGGTCGGCCACCACCCGCGACCACACCGTCGGCACGCCGAAGTAGAGCGTGCCGCCAGCAGCCGCATACGCTTCGGGCGTCGGTCTTCCGGTGTGCACGAAGCGATTTCCGACGCGCAACGATCCAAGCAGGCCCAACACCAGGCCGTGCACATGGAACAGCGGCAACCCGTGCACGAGCGTGTCGTCGGCAGTCCACTGCCAGGCCTCGGCCAGCGCGTCCAGATCCGCGGCGATCGCCTGACCGCTCAGCTGTACTCCCTTGGGCGGCCCGGTTGTGCCCGACGTGTAGATGATCAGCGCGGTGTCCCGCGGCGACGGCTCGGGTTGGCGATGCCAGGACCGGGCGCCCATCCGCACCGGGATGTGCGGCAATCCCTCGGGCTCGTCGGGCACCGGACCCAGCCAGGCCTGCGCGCCAGAGTCGGTGAGGATGTGGCGACGTTCGGTCTGCCCGACGTCGGCCGGTACCGGCACTACCGGCACCCCGGCGATCAGGCAGCCGGCGATAGCCAGCGCGGTCGGCGCGGTGGGCGTGGCCAGCACCGCGATCCGGTCCGCACCGCGGACTCGTTCGGCCACTGAGTCGGCGGCCCCGACCATGTCACCACGGCTGAGCGTGACATCGCCGAAGCGGACGGCGTCCTCGAGATCATGGCCACCCGCGACAACGGACGGGTCCAGCGAGGTCAGCAGCACGTCAGCAGGCTACCCGGCTCACGCAACGCGCCCGCCGACGGACTGCTCGTAATTTCGCTGACGGTCGTCATTGACGGACGCCAGTGAAATTGACTAGCGTGGTCGCATGCCGTCGATCGCCGAAGCCGCTTCACGTGGTGTGGGAGCGCGCGCGGCGCAGCGGCTCGCAACGCGCGCGCGGGTGTTCGACGCCGCATTGGCCGAGATCGGGCGGTCCGGATTGGCCGGCGCCGATGTCGCGGCGATCGCCACGGCAGCTGGAGTGGTGCGCGGCACGTTCTACTTCCATTTCCCGACCAAGGAGCACGTGCTGGTCGAGTTGGAACGAGCCGAAGAGGCGAAGATCGTGTCCAAGCTCCGTAACACAACGACGGAGCCGGGCAATTTGATCGCGATGCTGAATCTCCTGGTCCGGCAGGTGCTTGCTGCCGAACGCCGTTTGGGCCCAGTGATTTTCCGGGACATGTTGGGATTGCACTTCTCAGCGACACGACCGGTCGAAGACGAGTCGAGCGCGCATCCGTTGGCGCAGTATCTCATTGAGGTCTTCGCACACGCTCAAGCTGCCGGACAGGTACGTCGCGACGCCGAACCGGGCGAACTCGGGGTGATCTTCCTGACCGGCCTGTTCGCGTTGCTGGCCACCGGACTGGGGCCGTCGCGGGCGCGGGCAGCACTACTCGACAGGTATGTCGCGACGATCGTTCAGGGAATGGAGGCACCATGAGTAACTCAGGTATCGAGGGCTACCGCGACTTCCTGGTACGGCGTGACGGGGACGCCGACCTGTTGCACCGCCGCCTGGGCAGCCGCGAGAAATTCTTCTCTGCGCTTGAGACCGACGCAATCCATTCGAGCTGTCCGATCGACCGGAATATGTTCCTGCGCAATCTTCGACGCCGCCATCCCGAACCTGACCTCGATCCAAAGGTGCTGTTCTTGTTGGCCACCGCCAAGCTGAACCAGGCGGAGCGATTCGGGGTGGACCTGGGCGATACCTACGGCCGGATCGGCGGCGAAGACCAGGCGCCCGAACGCATCTATCTCGCCCTCGAGGAGCACTATCACACCCGCCTGCTGGCCTATGTGCTGGACATGTTCGGCCTGCCGTTCCAGGTCGTGGTTCCACCTCTGGTGATGCGCCAGTTCGTAAAAATGGAGGTATTCCTGCCCGAGCGATTCGGGTTCCCCTTCGTGGGTGCCGCAGAAATGGCCGGGTGCATCATGTTCGACGAGCTACGCCGCGTCGGCGTCGAGTTGTTCGCCGACGAGCCTGATGTTGCGGCACGGATCCATTTGCTCTACACCGAGATACTCACCGACGAGATCGGCCACGTCGGCTACTGCGCAGCTCGCTGTAGCCGAGCGGAGCGGGCGCTGATGCGTTGGCTCTACCCGTATTTCGGCCGTCTGTTCGCGCGCCAAACCGTGGAGATCAGCCTGCTGACCGATCGCGAGAAGTTACGCGCCCGTCTCGGCCGGCCCTTCGACGTCGACGAGCTGACCATCGGTATGTCGAACGAAACCTTTCTGGCTGCGCACCCCTGACCTAGGTATTCATCACCCGTTCGCCGATCACCAGGTCGCTTCTGCCTGGCGAGTCTCGGACCCGGGCTTCATCAACGGTCGTCCGACGATGACAGTTCACCGTGACCTGAATCGGGCTAGTGGTCCGTCGGCGATTGAATCGAGGACCAATGGCCCTGCTCCCGCCAACGCATCTAGACAAGCCTTCAAAGCAGGCGAAAATCGGGAGGTCAAACATGCCTACGACTCTGTTCGAGAGCAAAGTCATCGAGGACGCGGTGACGGCAGCGTGCCGCGCCCCGTCGCTGCACAACAGCCAACCGTGGCAATGGGTTTACAGCGACAGCCAACTCCGGCTGTACCTCGATCCAAGTCGAGTCATGGACACCGACGAATCCGCACGAGAAGCACTTATCGGGTGTGGCGCAGCTCTCGACCACCTCCGGGTGGCGATGGCCGCCGCCGGCTGGCGTGCGCACGTCGAGCTCTTTCCGAATTCGGACAGCCCGAACTATCTGGCGTTGATGACCTTCGACCCGATCGACTACGCGACTGAACGAGACCGGCTGCGCGCTCAAGCTATCTGGGCGCGTCGAACTGACCGACTGCCTTTCAGCCGACCGACGGACTGGAAGTCGATCGCATCGATATGGGCAGGCGACGTCGGGGGCAAGGCGGTACGCATAGACACGATTCCCGCCGATGTGCTTCCCAAACTGACAGAAGCAGCTCAGATGGCCGAATCGCTACGGTTATACGACAGTGCTTACCACGATGAACTACACTGGTGGACTGGCCCTTTCGAGAAATCAGAGGGCATCCCACACAGCGCTCTGGTCTCCGCGGCGGAGAGTGATCGGGTAGGCATCGAACGGGTGTTTCCTGTCGTTCATCGGCCGGAGCGCCGCACGGAGATTCCGGAAGATCAAGCCATGGTCCTGCTGCTGTCCACTGACGGTGACAGCCGCGCCGATGCTTTGGCGAGCGGCGAAGCGCTTTCCGCGATCCTGCTGGAATGCACCATGGTTGGCTTCGCCACGTGCACGGTGACCCATCTCACTGAACTCAGCGAGACCCGCAAATTCGTTCAATCGCTCACGAGAACAGAAGCAACACCGCAGGTTCTGGTTCGGGTGGGCGTCGTGCCGGCAGACGAAAAAGCGCCGAAGCCCACACCACGACGACCGCTGTCAGAAGTTCTGCGGCTCCGAACGTTCGACTGAATTCCCCACGTCAAAAGGAGCAAGCATGATCGATTTTGATCTCGATACCGAACATTCGATTCTGCAAGTGCGGCCTGAATCATCGCTCCAGGTAACCGATTTCGAATATCTAGCGAAAGCCGTCGATCCGCAGATCCAGGCAAATGGAGACCTCGCCGGCCTCATTATCAACGCCGAGAAGTTCCCCGGCTGGGACAGTTTCGGAGCGATGGTAAAACACTTTCGCTTCGTCAAGGATCATCAGAACCACATTAAGAAGGTTGCGCTCGTCACTGACTCACACGTCGGAGATGTCGCCGAACATCTGGCGGCACACTTCGTCTCGGCGAAGGTCAGGCATTTTCCCGGCGGGCACGTCGAGCAGGCCCGGCAGTGGATCACCGACGGTGGCTAACGTCGATGACGCTCGACCCACCTCAGCCGATCAGCCGGAGCCCTAGGGCCTCCCACCAGTGGACGTTCGACCCTACGAGCGACACGCCTTAATGGCGACGCTGAATGCAACGTCGCAAGAACCGTAGGTGAGGTCGCCATGCAGAGCTTCGTAATCCGGCCGATGACGTGGCCGGTGCTGCGCCTGTTCAGTCGCAATCCGCTCGTTCGGGTTGGCGACCGTATCGAAACCGCGGCCGTCGCGCTGGGCGTGCTACTCGTTGTCATCGCCACCGCCTGTGCGGGAGCGATGGGCACAATGCTTCACGACAGCCAAGCCCAGAAGTATCTCGAACAGCAGCAAACGCGGCATGCCATCGTGGCGAGGGCATTCGACGACGGCGAACCCGCGGCGTCTCCCCAATCAGCGTCGTACACCGTGCTTTCTAAATGGCGGTTTAACGGCACCAACCATACCGAGCTGATCGGCTGGACGAACTATGTGAAAGCCGGTGACCCGCTGGATATTTGGGTCGATGATCGTGGAGATCGAGTCGCGCCGCCGCGGCCGGTCGCACGCGCGGCCGTCGACGCGTTGTCAGCCGCAGTCATAGGGTGGTTCGTCGTGATCCTGGCCATCGCACACGCAGTAAACGCCGTACGCGCGCACGCGCGCAGAATGCGGGACGCTCAGTGGGAGCAGGCCATCCGTGAACTTGTCGACGAGGACGGCGGACGCACCAACCGTCCGCAGTGATCTAGTAAGGAGATGTAAATGTCTGCTCCGATAACCCATTCGGGTGTCTTGGTCGGTGTCGACGGGTCGCCTGCCGCCAGATGCGCGGTCGACTGGGCGGCTCGTGACGCTGCGATGCGCAACGTACCCCTCACTCTCGTCCATGCCGTACAGCCCATTGGCTTCACACTGCCGCGGCTGACGGCGACGACCGCCTTTGCGCGTTGGCAAGTCGAACAGGGACAGAAGATCCTCGACGAGGCGGTCGAGACCGCACGGTCGACTACTCCTGGCGGCGGTCCGGCGCAGATCGAGACCGAGCTGTTGTTCTCATCGGCGGTTCCGGCCCTGGTCGACTTGTCCAAAGACGCCGATCTGGTGGTCGTCGGGTCACGGGGGCGAGGGCCCATCACCAGAAGCCTGCTGGGCTCGGTGAGCTCCAGCCTCATCCGCCACGCCCACTGCCCGGTCGCCGTCATCCACGACGAGGACCCCCTGATGCCCGATCCCGCTCATGCGCCGGTTCTCGTCGGCATCGACGGGTCACCCGCGTCGGAAATGGCGATCGCGATCGCGTTCCGCGAGGCGTCTTGGCGAGGGGTCGACCTTGTCGCGCTGCATGTTTGGAGCGACGTCGAGGTCAACGACTTCCCCGCCATCGACTGGCCTGCCATGAAACCGGCCGCCGAGGAGATCCTCGCAGAGCGACTGGCCGGTTGGCAGGATCGCTATCCTGATGTCACAGTTCGGCGCGTGGTCGAATGCGACCATCCGACGTATCACCTGGTCAGGCAATCCGAATCGGCCCAATTGGTGGTGGTCGGCAGCCACGGACGGGGTGGATTCGCCGGCATGCTCTTGGGGTCGGTCAGCGCCGCCGTGGCTCACTCAGCTCGGATGCCAGTCATCGTCGCGCGTCAGTCATGATTGCGCACAGCAGATCTTCGTCACTAAGGCATGGGCTGTATGCCCTAGTCCGTTGCGCCCCAAGCGATCACGATAGCAGCAGGAGGAGAGCGCTGTGCCAAAACATTGGCTGTTAATGGACAAAAGTGGCACCGCCGGTGCGGAATCGTCGCCGGTGCCGCGCTGTATTGCATGCCTGCCCGGTGAGACGTGGCGCTACGCGGCCTTCTCTGATCCGGCAGCCCATTGCTTAGCCTGCTCGAGTTCGTCAAGGCCGAACACGGCGAGCTCCCCGGGGACCATCCACGCCAGCGCATGCAGCGTGTGAACGGCCCACTCCTTGTCAGTCACAACCGCTATCCGCTTGAAATCCGAATGGTGCTTGAACAATGCGCCGAGGCCAAGCTTCAGATCCTCAGCCAGCCCGCCGGGCCCAAAACCCTCGTAATCGGAAGCGATAACTTCCACCACCCTGATCTCTCCGTCTTTCACCAGGCTATCCATTGCCGGCTTGAACTGGCGCAGATCGTCACCACTCAGCCGGCCTGATACACGGATGCCGGTAACGCCTTCGGGCATATCTTGCAGCACATCAATCATCGGAGTGTCCTTCTCTTTTGGTCGCGTAAACCTTCATCGCGTAAACCTTCATGTGCGCCACCACCGGGATCATGTCGGGCACCCTGACGGCGGAGCTTGTCGGTGGGTCATCGTCAACGTCACGATCGGTACCGAATTTCGCTGCGGGACAGCGCGAATAGGCATCACACATCCTGGGGTACGCTACAGGCCGGTCGGATAGGTTTCGGGGGTCTCGCCCGCGACCCACCGGCTGGTCACTTCAAGCGGCTGAAGCGCCTGGGTATTCTCGATGTGGATCATCGCGTCGAACTGGTCCGCGGGGCGGACATGGAAGTAGTGGCTTTGCCTTTCCGTCTCAGGCAGATAGATCACGCCGATAGCGCGACCCAATCTGACCACATCCAGTGCGGCGCCGGCGGCGCCGGATGAGACGGCGAACGCCGGGTGACCCGTCTCGTGGAACAGCTCCTCGACGCTTCCCGGCAACCCGGGCCGGACATTCTTCCGTTCGGCTATGCCTCCCCACTCGCTGGCGGCGGTCACGGTTCCGGTGTAGGTGCTGAACCCGATCAGCCGGGCGTCGTCGCGGTAGCGTTCGCGGACGAGTTGACCCAACGTCAGCTGACCGTCGGCCGACACTTCCGTCGCCCGAGCATCGCCGACATGAGAGTTATGCGCCCAGACGACGATTCGCGCTGGCGTGTCCGGACGCTGGCGGTCCAGATGGACCAGTAGCGCGTCGAGCGTCCGGGCCATGTGCCGGTCCCGCAGGTTCCACGAGGTGACCCGCCCGCCGAACATGGCCCGGTAATAACGCTCGGCGTCGCGCACGACTTGTGCGTTCTGCTCGGCATAGAACAGCTCGTCTTCGGCAAGCATCCCGTCGCGGCGCGCGTAGGCCAACGCATTTCGCTGGATGTCGACCAGCTGCTCGATGGCTTCCCTCTCACAGGACAGGCCGGCCCCGAATGCCGCCCGGAATCCGTAAGCCTGGCCGTCGTCAGCGGACGAGACGTGGTCGAAGCAGGAGTACCGAGAGCGCGCACGGGCCGCAGCCATCGGATCGACCTGGTCGAGAAAGCTGACCACCTCCTGCATCGAACGATGCAAACTGTAGAGATCCAGTCCGTAGAAACCGGTTTGACGCCGATCCTGCGCTTCGCAGAGCCGATTGTTGGTCCGCAGCCAGTCGATGAAATCGCGGACCACCGTGTTACGCCACATCCACGACGGGAACCGCTCGAAGCCGCGTGACGCCTGCTCCGCAGTGCTGTCCTCCCCCATGCCGCGTACGTAGCGGTTGATCCGGTAGGCGTCGGGCCAGTCCGCCTCCGCGGCCACTGCGCAGAACCCCTTCTCCTCGATCAGCCACTTCGTTATCTCAGCTCGAGCCTGGTAGAACTCGTGCGTGCCGTGCGAACTCTCTCCGATGAGAACGATCCTCGCGTCACCGATCAAGTCGGACAACATCTCTCGGGGCGGGACACCGCCAGGAGCGTCGACGGCGACGCGCCGGATGACGTCGGCCGCCGTTTCTGCGGTAGGCACCGCTGTCAGCGCGGTAGTCGGGGTGGCGAGGAGGGTCCGAACTTCTTCGTCGCTGACCTGAGTGAAGTCCCAGAATGAGGCGCCCACAGCGAAAAACGGTGTGGGCATAGACGCGCAGACCATGTCGTCCACCAAACCGGCGAATTCGCGACACGTTGATTCCGGCGCCGACGGCACCGCTATCACAATGTGCGCGGGTTCGGCTTCCCGCAGGGCTTGCACCGCGGCGAGCATGCTGGCGCCGGTGGCTAATCCGTCATCGACCAGGATGACGGTCTTACCCGTGACGTCGAGCGGTGGGCGCCCGTTGCGGTAGGCCGCTTCCCGCCTGACCAATTCGCGCCCTTCGCGTTCGGCGACATCCCGCAATTGCTGAGGAGTGATACCCAGGCCTCGAACCACATCGTCGTTGAGCACGACGCGGCCGCCGCTGGCGAGCGCGCCTGCCGCGAACTCCTCGTGCCCCGGAACGCCGAGCTTGCGAACGATGAAGGCATCCAGCGGCGCATGCAGTGCGGCTGCGACCTCCCATGCGACCGGCACTCCGCCCCGCGCCAAGCCCAGCACCACCACGTCGGGTTGGTCTCGGTAGGCCTGTAACAGGCCGGCCAGCACTTGTCCGGCCTCACGACGGTTACGGAACAGCCGATCTGGCGAGTCCTTGCCGACAATGATCGCTCTACTCATTCCGGCGTTCCTCACTTCCTCGCGGATAGCGCCGCTGTAGGCAGCAGATGACGTGTTGGGCGGGCCCGCGTCTAGGGGCGGTGCGGGCTGCGGGCCCGCCCTCTATCTGGTCAGTCCGGCTTGGCATTGTCGAGGGCAACCGAGACCGTCAGGATGCCTTTGTCGTATTGACGGGAAGGGTGCTCATTCTGGTCTCCTGTTGGTGAGTTCGGATTACCTACTAACGGCATTCGACCACTCGGCCTGACGCCACAGTAGGGGCAGAAGTCCCGTCTTAGCGGAGCCATTCGTCGGCTCGCTGCGGAGATCCTCCTCATGCCGCGACACTCGAGCCGCAAAGGGCCCTAAGGCAGCGACGTAGGGACCTATGACTCTGCTCGACGCCCCGCCCACATCCTTAACCTCAGCTGCAGCGAGCCCACCAAATACGGGAGGACGGCTAATGCCCACGGACTCGGACAAACATCAAGGCATCGTCGTCGGTGTGGACGGGTCGCCCTCGTCGACGACGGCGGTGCGCTGGGCCGCGCGCGAAGCGGCAATGCGCAACGTTTCGCTGAGCCTCATCCACGTCATCGAGCGGCCCCCATGGGGACTCCTGGCGTTAGGAGGCGGCGCTGTTCAGCCGCCCCCGACGCTCTCGAGTGGCAGAGAACCGAAGGCGCGGAGATCATTTCAGCCGCCGTCAAGATCGCCAAGGACAGCACACAAGATCGCAGCATTCCCGATCTGCACGCCGAAGTGTATTTCTCGGCGATCGGTCCGACCCTATTCGAGTTCTCCAATCAAGCGCAGATGATCGCGGTCGGCTCCCGTGGCCACACCGCGGTAGGCCGCATCCTGCTGGGCTCGGTCAGCACCGGGCTGATCCACCACGCCCGCTGTCCGGTGGCCGTTGTGCACGGCGGGGCGCAGTCCGCCTCGGAGCACTCTCAGTTACCGGTGGTGGTCGGTATCGACGGGTCACCGGCATCGGAGACGGCGACGGCGATCGCGTTCGAAGAGGCGTCGTGGCGCGGAGTCGAGCTCATCGCCGTCCACGCGTCGCACGACGTACACAAATCCGCTACTCCAAGCAATGAGTGGCCGAGCCTGCAAGCCGTCGGAGAGGAAGCACTGGCCGAGCGGCTGGCGGGCTGGCAAGAGCGGTTCCCGGATGTCACTGTGCGACGCCGAATTGTCTTGGATGCTCCGGCCCTTCATCTTCTGGACGAGGCCGAGTCGTCGCAGCTCATCGTCGTTGGCAGTCACGGCCGCGGCGGATTCGCCGGCATGCTGTTGGGCTCGGTGAGCGCTGCCGTCGCACAGGCCGCCCAAGTACCAGTGATCGTCGCCCGACGTTAGCCGCCAGATAGCTGAAATCTTCTCCACTGCAAGACCTTCGGAGGTCGAAATATGCACGGCATCCCGATCGGACGTATCGCCGGGTTCCCGGTCAAGGTCGACTGGGGTGTGCTGGTCATCTTGTGGCTTTTCACCTGGAGCCTGGCTTTGACGCTACGCACCACCGCCGCAGGCTTCTCCACCCGCACCTATTGGGTGGCCGGTGCCTGCGGCGCCGCCGTTCTGCTCGCATCGTTGCTTGCCCACGAGCTCGCGCATGCGATCGTGGCCCGGCGTGCCGGTATCCAGGTTCTCGACGTGACGCTGTGGCTTTTCGGCGGCGTGACTCGTCTCGGCGGTCAAGCTACGACGCCGAGGACCGCCTTGCGTATTGCCATCGCTGGACCCGCCACAAGCCTGCTGCTGGCCGCGCTGTTCGGCGCTGCCGGTGTGGAACTCCGCACCCTGGGCGCCGGGACCATCGTTGTCACTGTTGCATTATGGCTCGCCAGGATCAACGGTCTGCTAGGCCTTTTCAACCTGCTGCCCGGCGCACCATTGGACGGTGGACAGGTTCTGCGCGCGTGGCTCTGGCAGCGCCACGGCGACCCGGCCCGGGCAGCATTGAGCGCCGCGCGGGCCGGCCGCGCTCTCGCCTACACCCTTATCGCATTCGGGTTGCTCGAATTTCTGGCCGGAGCCATGGTCGCGGGTATCTGGTCGGCGTTCATCGGTTGGTTTATTTTCACCGCCGCACATACCGACGAGGTGCAGTTGCTGACGCGCGACGCGCTGTCCGGTGTGCGCGTCGCCGACGCGATGACGCCCGACCCGCATTGCGCCCCGGCGTCGGTGACCGTGCAGGATTTCATCGAGCGCTATCTCCTCGGTGACCGGCATTCGGCGTACCCGGTGACGGGCCATGACGGAACCATCACGGGGCTGGTGACACTGGCCCAATTGCGTCACGTGCCGCCCGAGAGTCGCGCCGCCACCCTCATAGGTGAGATCGCCTTGCCGTTCAATCAAGTCACGATCGCAGCCCCCGACGAGGCGGTCACCACGCTATTAGAGCGGTTGGCGTCCGGTCACGGAAACCGGGCGCTCGTTGTCGACGGCGGGCGTGTCGTGGGCATCGTCACCGCAACAGATCTCACCCGCCTGATCGATGTGCGCCGGCTCGCCAGACCCACCGCCGCTGCATACGGACACTGACGTCATCGAGAACACGATCAACGACAGAGGAAGCCATGACTCACACCAGAATCGGCCCCGCAGTCATCGTCGGTATCGACGGTTCGCAAGCGGCCATCCATGCTGCTGAATGGGCCGCAGATGAGGCCGCCGGTCGTGAGGTGCCGTTACTCATGCTGGCCGTCCTCAAGACCACACATCCCTCCGCGGAGGATTACCACCGCGATCTCGAACACGCTGAGACATCCCTGCGGGCAGCGCGAGCCGTAATCGAGGCGAAGGGAATAGCGGTCAAAATCGAAACCGATATCCCGCGCGGCCAACCCGGGGTGATCCTCGTTTCAGAATCCGACGGCGCTGAGATGGTGTGCGTTGGATCCACGGGAATCGATCGCTACTCCCGGGCGCTATTGGGCTCGACCGCAACCGAAGTCGCGGAGAAAGCTCCTTGCCCGGTCGCGGTGATTCGATCCCAACCGGATCAGCGGGGCCCCGCCATCAACTGGATCGTGGTAGCGGTCGCCGACTCGCCCGAACGCGATCTCGTGATCGATCAGGCGATGAGAGAAGCAGAGCTGCACAAGCTTCCGGTGCTGGCCATCGGCACCGACGGGTCCAAGGCAGCCGCTCACGAACTCGGCGGGCGGTTGGAGCCCTGGCGACGCTGGTACCCAAATGTGCGCATCTACCCTGTGACGACACGCGACGACATGACGGATTTCGTGAAGCACAACGATGACCTGGTGCCGCTCGCGGTGATCGGCGGCGCCGACGCCGGCCAGCTTGCTCAGATCGTCGGTCCGTATGACCACCCGATCTTCCACCATCCCCAATCTTCAGTACTCATCATTCGCGAATAAGTTCGGCCGCCGGCACAATCGGCGTTAACAAACAACGAAAGGTGATGCTCTCGCAGAGGAGGGCACCACCTTTGCGGTTGCTAATTACGCGGCACGGGGAAGATCCGGAGTGGAACTCGCTTGCTGTGAAACCAAATGGGTGCGCTCAGGCATCCACCCGACGTAGGCCAGATACAGCCCGATCAGCACCTCGACAGCGGCACCGGTTCGCCACCAACCCATGGCGTCGACTGCGGAGTTGGCCATCGAGAAATACGTATGCGAGCCGACCACCAGAAACAGCCCCTTGACCGCGACGAGCCAACCGAACGCCGACACGATGATCGCGGGCGCACCCCGCCAGTACGGGTGGAGTGCGATGACAGTGAGGCCGAGCAGCATGATGAATGCCCCGGTTACCCACGACCACAACGGGTCGGCTTCGAATCCCGACAGCATCGACCGCATAGCGTTGGGTCGCAAGGCCGCGCTGGCCGCGATGATGGCCAGGTACGGCCCCATCACGCGAGCGAACAGCCGTGTTCTGTTTTGTAGTTGATGTGAAGATTTCATGTCGTCAACTCCGTCGAAAGTGTTTGCGCGTGGGATATGTGTATCCCGCTTACTAGCTGATCAGCTGGGCACCGCCTTGCCACAGGGGCCGAAGTCCCGGTAGCTGGGGACGTTCGTCATCATGTCGGCGGTCTACAGCGGCCGTCGGATCGAAGCCCGTTGCGCTACGGCGTACGGGTAGCCCGGAACAGCGTGACCCAGCTTCGTCACGAGGGACTTTCGTCACATCGAGTGATGCCCACTGGCCGGTCCGAGACCGGCCGACTCTTCACTAACGTCGACGATGCCAACAGTGCCGCCGAGGGACACAACACCGTGTGATCGGTCTTCGTTGAACCAAGGAAGGAAGGCCGCCATGCAACCCGTCGTTACGGTCAAAGATGCGAAATTAGACGCTATCGCGTGGGGATTTCTCGGCTCGACCTACGCGAGCCGTTGCTTCACCGAATGGTCGATCGATCGTCGCTTGGACGCCTACCTGCGACGCGAGGAACTGCGCAGCGTTGCCGACGACGGAACGGTTTTCGCCGCGTTACTGGATCGGGTGATGGCGAACATTTCCTCGGCTGTGGACAGCGGAAAGCTGGGGCGAAATGAGTAGCGCCGGCGTGAAACTCATCCGCAAAACGCCCGCCGACTGGACTGTCCCACCGAATCTGGAGGACTACGAGCGCACTCGGGCGATGTTCGACTGGGCAAAGATCCCATCACTGTGCTGCCGGTATGGCCGAAGACGGCTGCAATATCGCCTACGCGGCGGTCGATCGGCACGCTACCGGCCCAACCGCTAACCGGACAGCGCTGAGATTCGTCGCCAAACGAGGCACGGACGGCGCGCTGGCCACCCGAGATCTCAGTTACGGCGAGCTGGCGCACTTTTCCCGACAATTTACCAATGTGCTGCGGTGCCTTGGCGTCAGCCGCGGCAGCCGGGTTTTCACCCTGATGGACCGCACACCCGAGCTCTACATCACGATGATGGGCGCACTCCGCAACGGTTGCGTGGTCTCGCCGCTGTTCTCGGCGTTCGGCCCCGAACCGATTGCCACTCGGCTCGAGATCGGCAACGCTGACGTTCTGGTCACCACCAAAGCTTTGTACAAACGAAAGATCGCCCCCATCCGGGACCGGCTCTCATCGGTGCGCCATTTCGTCCTGGTCGACGGTGTCCTGCCGGGAACAGTTGACTTCTGGCAATCGATGAGCCGCGCAGACGACGACGCACCGCTCACACCCACTACCGCCGCGGACCCGGCCCTACTTCATTTCACGAGCGGCACCACCGGAACACCCAAAGGTGCTCTGCACGTCCACGGCGCGGTCGTAATGCACTACGTGACCGGGTTGTACGCGCTGGACCTCCATCACGATGACATCTTCTGGTGCACAGCGGATCCGGGCTGGGTCACCGGAACGTCCTACGGAGTGATCAGCCCGTTACTGCACGGGGTTACCTCGATCGTCGACGAGGCCGAATTTGACGCTCGGCGCTGGTATCAGATTCTGCAGAGCCAGAACGTGACGGTTTGGTACACCGCTCCGACCGCGGTGCGGATGTTGATCAAAGCGGGACCAGAGCTCGCCGGGCAGTACCACTTTCCCCGACTGCGTTTCATCGCCAGCGTCGGCGAGCCGCTGAATGCTGAAGCGGTGATCTGGGGAAAGCGAGTGCTGGGCTTGCCGATCCACGACAACTGGTGGCAGACCGAAACCGGCGGGATCATGATCGCCAATACGCCGGCATTCGACATCAAACCCGGATCCATGGGAAGACCGCTTCCCGGTGTCGACGCGTACGTAGTGCGCCACGACGACGACAGGGTATCCGTGATCGACGCGCCGGACGTCGAAGGGGAACTCGCACTCGGCCTCGGCTGGCCCTCGATGTTCCGGGGCTATCTGCACGAAGAGCAGCGGTACCGCAAGTGCTTCACCGACGGCATGTACCTCACCGGCGATCTGGTGAAGCGGGACGCCGACGGCTACTTCTGGTTCGTCGGACGAGCTGACGACGTGATCAAATCTGCCGGACACCTTATCGGCCCGTTCGAGGTGGAGAATGCCTTGACCGATCACCCCGCAGTCGCCGAGGCCGCGGTGATCGGCAAGCCCGACCCGACCGTCGGCGAAGTCGTCAAAGCATTCGTCGTGCTGAAGAGCGGCTATCGCAGCCGACGACGATATGCTCCGCGAACTGCTTGGTCACGCCAGGAAGCGTCTCGGAGCAGCCGTGGCGCCCAAGGAAATCGAGTTCGCCGACACGCTGCCGCATACCCGCAGCGGCAAGATCATGCGGCGTCTGCTCAAGGCCCGTGAACTCGGCCTGCCGGAGGGCGACACCTCTACCATCGAGCCACCGGCACAACCCACTGACGAAAAGGTGCCGCTATGACCGACCATGACCTCGCCCGCGACGCTGCTGTCGTCAATGATCAGGGTGCGCCGGATGGAAGAAAAATGCGCAGAGCTCTACGGAGCAGCCAAGATACGAGGATTCTTGCACCTCTACGTCGGGCAGGAAGCCGTCGCAGCCGGGTCCTTGAGCGTACTGACTCCTGACGACGCGGTGGTGGCTACCTACCGCGAACATGGCCACGCCCTGCTGCGTGGCATACCGATGACCTCGATCATGGCCGAGATGTTCGGCAAGCAGGAGGGGTGCTCGCGCGGTCGAGGGGGGTCCATGCACCTGTTCGACGCGTCGAGGCGGTTCTATGGCGGCAACGCCATTGTGGCGGGCGGCCTCCCGCTTGCGGTCGGCCTTGCTCTGGCGGACTCGATGCAGCAGCGTAACCGAGTGACCGCGTGCTACTTCGGCGACGGAGCCGTCGCCGAAGGCGCATTCCACGAGTCGCTGAATATGGCCGCACTGTGGAAATTGCCCGTGTTGTTTTTGTGCGAGAACAACTTCTACGCAATGGGGACCGCGTTGCATCGTGCCCAGGCCCAGACCGACCTGACCGCGAAAGCGCAGTCGTACACGGTGGAAAGCATCGCGGTCGACGGCATGAACGTCATCGCGTGCCGTGAAGCCACGCAGCAAGGCGCCGACCATGTCCGAAATACCGGCGGCCCGTTTTTCATCGAGTTCCGCACCTACCGGTTCCGCGCGCATTCGATGTTCGACCCCGAGCTGTATCGGGACAAAGCCGAGGTCGAGCAGTGGCGCACACGCGACCCGATTCCGGTGTTCACCGAGCAGTGCCTGCGCGAGGGCACCCTTGAATCGGCCGATATCGCAGCAATCGAGCAGGACGCCGACCGGGAAGTCGAAGACGCGGTCGCTTACGCCGAGGCCGGAACGTGGGAAAACGTCGAGGATCTCGAACGCGATGTGTTGACTCCAGTGACCGGGGCGTGCTCATGAAGACCACCTATCGCACTGCGGTGCACGACGCATTACGCGACGCGTTGCGTGACGACTCTCGAGTCATGCTGATGGGAGAAGACGTCGGACGCTACGGCGGAACCTACGCGGCTTCCAAGGGCCTGCTTGACGAGTTCGGCCCGCTGCGGGTCCGGGACACGCCGCTGTCAGAGCTCGGATTTGTCGGTATCGGCATCGGCGCCGCGCTGGGCGGACTTCGCCCGATCGTCGAAGTCATGACCGTCAACTTCAGCCTGTTGGCCCTCGACCAAATCGTCAATACCGCTGCAGCACTTCGCCATATGTCAGGTGGACAATTCTCGGTTCCGCTGGTTATCCGGATGGCGACGGGCGCAGGTCGTCAGCTCGCCGCCCAGCACTCGCATAGCCTCGATCCCTGGTACGCGCACATCCCAGGCATCAAGGTCGTCGCGCCCGCGACAGTTGCCGACGCCTATGGCATGCTCGGATCCGCGCTGGCCGACCCGGATCCGGTGGTCATTCTCGAACATGTCCAGCTCTACAACACCGCCAGCGACGTCGATGAGCTCACCGCCACAGACATATCGCGGGCGGCCGTGCGCCGCAACGGATCCGACGTCACCGTGATCACCTATGGCGGTTCGCTGCCCAAAGCCCTCGATGCGGCAAACGAATTGTCCCTTCATGGCATTGACTGTGAGGTTGTCGACTTGCGGGTGCTGCGACCGCTCGACATGGAGACGGTGCTCGCATCGGTGCGCAAGACGCACCGCGCGGTGGTGGTCGACGAAGCCTGGCGCACCGGCAGTCTTGCCGCGGAAGTAAGCGCGCAGATAGTGGAGAGTGCGTTTTTCGACCTCGACGCTCCGCCCGCCCGGGTGTGCACTGCGGAGGTTCCGATCCCGTATGCCAAGCACCTCGAGCAGGCGGCGCTACCGCAACCGGACAAAATAGTCGCCGCTGTGCAAAGTCTTCTCGGGAATATCTCATGATCGACTTCACCATGCCCTCCCTCGGCGCGGACATGGACGAGGGGACGCTCAACGAGTGGCTGGTCAAACCGGGCGACACAGTGACTCGTGGCCAAGTCGTCGCCATCGTCGAGACAACGAAGGCGGCCGTGGAAGTCGAATGTTGGCACGAAGGTGTGGTCCACGAGTTGCTGGTGCCGGTCGGCGAAACCGTAGCAGTGGGAACGATATTAGCGACACTGCTGGCAGCCGGGGAGACCGCGCCAGCGCAACCTCAACCCTCGGCTCGGCGGGCAAAGAAGCCGCAACCTGTCGCGACCACAGCAGCCGTCGCGCCGGCACCGGCGGCGGCAGGCGTAGCGACCGACCCGCATAGGCGACGCTGGGTGTCACCGGCGGCACGTCGCCTCGCCGAATCACTGGGGATCGACGTCGCCGCCGTCAGCGGCACCGGTCCGCAGGGCGCAGTGACCATTCGCGATGTCGAGCACGCCGCAGCCTCGGCTAAGCAACCCACAGGCCAAGCGGACCGCGGCGGATCGTGCGGCTGGGATGCGGCGCTCGATTGCGGCGGCGATGAGTCACTCCAAACGCGAAATCCCGCACTACTACCTGATTCACGAAATTCGGCTGGAAGCGGCGTTGGCGTGGATGACTTCCCGCAACGCTCAGCGGCCGATCACTGAGCGACTTCTACCGGCAGTGCTGCAGTTGAAAGCCGTTGCGTTGGCGGCTCAGCGGTTTGGTGAGTTCAACGGCTTCTGGCGCGACGACGCTTTCCTACCGTCCGCCGACGTGCACATCGGGGTGGCGATTTCGCTACGCGGTGGCGGGCTTGTCGCCCCGGCCATCCACGATGTGCCCGGCAAGAAGCTTGATGAGTTGATGAGCGACTTGATGGATTTGGTTGCGCGGGCGCGGGCAGGATCGCTGCGCAGCTCGGAAATGTCGGATCCAACCATCACCGTGACGAACCTCGGCGACCAAGGGGTGGACGCCGTCGTGGGTGTCATCTACCCGCCTCAAGTTGCGCTGGTGGGCTTCGGCACACCGAAGCAACGAGTTTGCGCGGCTGATGGCGGGATCCGCGTCATCACGACGACACACGCAAGCCTGGCAGCCGACCATCGCGCCTCCGATGGTCATCGTGGTGCCCTGTTCCTCGCTGCGGTCGACGAGCTCCTGCAGCATCCCGACGACCTAGAGAAATGACCGCACGATGACGCATACCGAAGACCTCCGCAGCCAGGTTTTGTCAGTACTGACGACCATCGCCCCCGAGGTAGACCCAGCCGAAATCCAGGACGACGAACTTTTGCGTGACCAGGTCGATTTGGATTCGATGGACTGGCTGAATTTTCTGCTCGGCATCCACAAGCGGCTCCACGTCGAGATCGCCGAACAGGATTATGAGTCGTTGCGAACGCTCACTGACGTGATGGACTACATCCAGAAGCACAGCATGACCGAGAGCCCCCGATCACTCTAGGGGCGCCGCCCAGTAGACGCGGGTACCGCCACTGGGCGCGGCGGTGATTGAGCATTCGCCACCAACCTGCGCTGCGCGTCGCTCCATGTTAGCCAGGCCGCTGTGGCGTTGATTGTCGTGCGGGATGCCGCAGCCGTCGTCGATGACCTCGACACGCAACTGGTCGTCTGCGCGGATACACACCGTCAGGTGGCTTGCCTGGGCGTGACGAACAGCATTGCTGATCGCTTCGGTGATCACCGCTTCGGCATGGTCGGCGAGTGCGCCCTGCACGCCGCTCAGATCTCCTGATAAGTCTAAAGTGGTTGCGATATCACGGTTTTCGGTGAGCTCGGCGACCGTATTCTGGACCCGGTGCCGAAAATTCACACTCTCCGTCACCGGGTTCTGCAGCTTGAAGATTGTCGACCGGATGTCGTCGATAGTGCCTTGGAGGTCGTCGAGTGTGCCAGTCAGCCGGTCCGTGATCTCCGGCGAGCGGGCACGCGCCATGGTGCTCTGCAGATCGAGACCGGCGGCAAAAAGCTTCTGGATTACGTGGTCGTGCAGATCATGCGCAATTCGCTCACGATCGGCGAGGATCGCCAGCTCCCGTTCGTGTACGCGGCCGGTCGCCAACGCTAAGGCGATGGCGGCGTGCTGCGCGAAGTCGCTGACGAGTTCGAGGTAGTCCTCGCTGAACGGGGGCTGTTGCGCAGAGCGGGCAACGGTAATTGCCCCGATAACCGTATCGTCCGCACGCAGCGGCACCACGATTGCCGAGCGTTCACCGACATCGGTGAATCCCTCGATCGGGTACCGGAACGAATTCGTAATCACCGGCTTGCCGCCGCGGACGACAGCGCCGGTGGTAGAGCCCTCCATCGGTACTCGCTGACCGATCACCTGCGACGTGTAGCGGCCTGCCGTGGCAGCGACGATAAGGGTGTCGACGTCGTCGAAGGGGAGGTCGGCCTCAGTGGGAATCAGTAGTATCGCTTGCTCAGCTTCGGTCAATTCCAGCGCACGGTCGACGATGAGCTGCAACGGACGTGTCGTCGGTCCGGCGGACAACAACTCGGCCATGATCTCGCGGCTGGCCCTCATCCATTTCGCTGACGTGCGTTGCCACTCGAACAGCCGCGCGTTGTCGATGGCAACCGCCGCAGCTGACGCCAGCGCTCGCGCAGCGATCTCGTCTCCGTCGGAGAAGACGCGATCAGTCCGGTCGTCGCCGAGGTACAGATTGCCGAACACCACGCCGCGCACGCTGATCGGGATACCAAGGAACGCCCGGATCGGCAGATCCTCCCCGGCAAGCCCCTCGGCCGCTAAGTACGTGGTCAGATCATCCACCCGGACCGGCTCGCTCATCGACAGGTCGCCGAGCCGCGCGGCTGCGGCAGCATCGATGCCTTCCTGGATGAAAGCAACTGGGCTCCGGTCAGGTCCGTAGACACCCAACGCGCCATAACGCACGCCCGCCAATTCCATCGCCGCTTTGACGATGCCGTGCAATGTCACATCGAGGTTTTCCACATTGGAGCCGATGTCGACGATGACCCGGAGCAACAGCTCCATCTGGTCGCGGGCATCCAGCAGCTCGTCGAGTTGCTGGTGCATTCGGCCAACCAGGCCGCGCTTGCCTAATTGGGTGAACGCGGATTCTTCCGCGTCACGCTCCATAGGGGACAAATTAGCAGGTCAGCGGAGTAATAGCCATCGGCACACAGAATACTCGACCGCGATGCGCGGGGTGGAGTCCGCGGCAGCAGGCAGCGGGTTCGCGCTCGATCGGGCCTTGGGGCCTTCCCAGTGGTGACCCAAAAACCGTGCATGCCGGCGCTGCTGGGAGGTCGATGAACGGATGGTTCGCGCCGCCGACCATCCACCTACCCCGACTGCGGTCATCGATGCCGGCGGCCTGACGCAGTTGGTCTCAACGCTGATCGAGCGCGAATACCGGACGAACTAGTGGTGTTCACCGTCGACATCACCGACACCGGCCACGGGGTCGGCCTGACCCCGGCGGTGGCGGCCGCGGTGTCTGGTCTCGTCGATCTGATCACCGCCGAAATCACTCGCTGAGAAGCTGCTGTTCGCGTTCTGGTTCCGTCCATGGTGGCGACCTGTCACCTTCTCGGTCTTGATCCGCACGAAGTAATCGCATCGGCCGCCGATCGACGGCCGGGAGAAAATCGTCGACAGCTCCATCAAATCGGGCACCTCGGTGATCACCCGTGCATGACCGACCACCGTGACGCTCCACCCGCTCTGAAGGTCCGCGTCCAACTCGTCAGTTTCGAAGGCCACAATACGATTACCTGATGCGGCGGCCAGCACCGCCGGGTCGGTGATTCGGATGACGACGTCCCCACGCCACCAACGGAAGTCGACTAAGTGGACAGCGGGCAACGCCTGCTCGGTGAAGATGAGCCTCCCCACCGAAGCAGTCCGCACCAGCTTCATCCATGCCTCCCGATGGAGCAGGTCGAGTTCTTGCAGCGTCACTGGCGTTACTCCTTAACTACGCATCCCGAGCGAGACGGGCATCCTTGGATGTCCGGTTACTTCGGGGGACGGATTTCCGCGGTGGAGTGACCGAAGAGGCCAGGTGTGCCACCGCTCGCTCGATGCCCGCCGCAAGTTCGCTCACGTCGGAGGCCGCATCGTAATCGGCGGTGATCCCAAAGACCAGGTCGTCCGCGTAGCTCAGAATTGCGACACCGGTTCTGACTTGCAGCGCGATCGGCAGAATCGGCAGCAGCCGCACAACAGGTTGGCCCATGATCTTCAGCCGTCTCTGCGGGCCGGGAACATTCGTCGCTACCGTGACGACGGCCCGCTGCGGCAGGCGCGTCAGCGCTCGCATGGTCCATGCGGTCACCGGGAATGGAATGAGATTCGTCGCTGCGACCGCCAGGCTTCCGGCCTCACGTTGACCGCTGCGTTTTGCCTTGGCCAACCGACGCTGGATGACGCGTAGCTGCTCAACCGGATCGGATTCGTCGACCGGAAGGTAGGGCAACAAGAGCGACACGCGATTGTCGAGTTCGTTCAGAGCGTCGGTCGAGCGCACCGATACCGGCACCAATGTGCGCAGTGAGCGTGCTCCCGGCCGTTCACCTCGACGAATCAACGCGGCGCGGTAGCTGTCGGTAATCGAAGCCAGCGCAACATCATTGATCGTGACGCCGTAGGCCTTGCAGACTTTCGTGACGTCTTTCATGGGCACCCGAGCGGCAGCGTAGCGCCGCATGCCTGCGACGGGCCCGTTCAGGCCCGACGGCTGCGCGGGACGGGCCAGGGCCCCACCGATTTCGAGCACGCCTTCGACCGCCTGCGTGGCGGCGCTGGAGACGGCGACGGACGCGCGCCATATTCGGTCGACCCAGTGACGCGGATCGAACACGGAGTGCTGCGGGCGGTCACTGTCGGGTGGCGCCGGCGCCGGATGGATTTTGCTGACGAATGTGTCGTTCCGTCCCTCATCTGAGAGCCGAGCGAGCAGCTGGGCTGTCGCGATCCCGTCGGCGATGCAATGGTGGATCTTCGTCAGCAGCGCCCATTGGCCGTTCTCGAGGCCCTCGATCATCCAGCATTCCCACAGCGGGTGATCTCGGTCCAGTCGCCGCTCCATCAGAGTTGCGGCCAACCGGAACAGGGCTGCGTCGTCGCCCGGTGCCAGGACCGCCGCGCGCCGCATGTGGTGACGGAGATTGAAAGCACCGTCCTCGACCCACTCGGGAGCGGCAAGGTCGAGCGGATGTGTGCGCAGTACCTGATTGAACCGCGGTATTCCGACCAGCCGTTCACCCAGACCCGTGACGAGATGCTCGAATTGGGGTGCCGGCCCGGATAGAACGGCTAACACGCCAACCGCGAGGCTGGTGTGCGGATCTGCGTCCTCGATTTGCAGAAACCCTGCGTCCAATGTCGACAAGTGCTCCATGACAGCAACTCTGCCGCCCTGGAGAGTCTGCGCGGCAGAGCCAGAAGTCACAACTCCCAGGGGCACAGAGGACTTCGGCCAGCCCGCCGCGGCTACAAGAGCCGTCGCGGGATAGCGGCGATCAACGGTGTGTCCACCCCTACCGGGCCCAGGGCGGTGGCTCCGCCGGGAGAGCCGAGGGGATCGGCGCGGCCGGGAAGCGGTTCGTGGAAGAAGGCGGCATTGTCGGCTAAGTGCTGCTGTTGATCGGCGGGCAGGTCGATTTCGTAGTAGATCGCATCGACCCGGCAGGCTGACTTGCAGGCACCACAGTCCACGCACTCATCCGGGTTGATGTACATCGCCCGTGCACCTTCATAGATGCAGTCGACCGGACACTCTTTGGCGCAGGACTTGTCCATCACGTCTAGGCATGCATTGCCGATCACATAGGTCATGGTTGTGAGGCTAGCAACGACGCAACGGTGCCGACCGCAGCCCAACGGCCCGCAATCCAAGGACCAAAGTCCTTGATATCGAGTCGGATAACTATCTCAGGCGTTCGGTTTGTTGTGATCGTCCGACTTTGGTCGCGAACACCGCAGCTTGTGTGCGCCGTTCCATCCCGAGTTTGGCGAGCAGCCGGGAAACGTAGTTCTTGACCGTCTTTTCGGCCAGGAACATCCGATCGGCGATCTGCTTGTTGGTCAGGCCTTCACTGAGCAGACTCAGCAGCGTCCGCTCCTGGCTGCTGAGACCCGAAAGCGGGTCCGGCTTTTCGGTCCCCTCACGCAGCTTCGACATCAGCGCGGCGGCGGCCCGATTGTCGAGTAGCGATCTACCCGCGCCGACATCCTTTACGGCCTGCGCCAATTCCATCCCCTTGATGTCTTTGACCACATAGCCGCTGGCGCCGGCCAGGATTGCGTCGAGCATCGCCTCGTCAGAGGTAAACGATGTGAGCATGAGGCACCGCAAATCAGCCACACTGGATAACAGGTCGCGGCACAGCTCGATCCCGTTGCCATCCGGCAACCGAACATCAAGCACCGCCACATCGGGACGCACCGCGGGAATCCTGGCGAGCGCTTCGGAGACGGAACCTGCCTCACCGACAACGTCGAGTTCTGGATCGGTTTTGAGCAACTCGATCAAGCCGCGACGTACCACTTCGTGATCGTCCACCAAGAAAACCGTGACCACGTTCAACCCCCTCCGAAGGTGCGCCGGCCGCCTGTCAGCGATGCCGCGCGCTCCTCTAATGCTGCCTGTAATTCATGTGCCGATCGTCCCACGTTAAACGCAACGTCGCCGAGTCCTTTAGGGCCTTTGGTCCTCGGCTAGAGGGGACGGTTGCCGGTCACGAGCTCATCACCCGTTCGCCGATCACGTGGTTGCGGCGCAGGGCGTCGAGGTCGTCACGGGATAACCCGAGGCCGCCCAGGATCTCGTCGTTGTGCTGCCCGAGCGTGGGCGGGGCGAATCGGTGATGACGAGCCGGTCCAGGGCTGATCCGAAATGGCCACCCGGGATAGCGGTGACGGCCGGTGACGGCGTGTTCGAAGCCCTCGTAGAACCCGCGGGCGTCCAGCCCGGGCAGCTCGTACATCCGCTCGGGCCTCGTCACCTCTTCGGCCGGTATGTTGTGTTCCCGAAGGGCGGCAACGACATCGGCGGCCGACCGTTTACGCGTCCAGGCCGCGACCGCTTCATCGAAAGCATCGTGATCATCGGCCGGCAGGTCGGGGCGATCCATCGCGCGCGACAGCCGCGACCAGTCGGTGTCGTCGCGCACCGACAGCGCCACCCACGCGTCCTCGCTGTCGGTCGGGTAGACGCCTTGCCGCCAGCCTCGCCGCCGGTTCCCCTCGCGCGGTGCGACGACGCCGTTCATCGAGTACTCGATCACCGGTTCGGCGGTGATGGCGGCGCCGACTTCGATTTGCGCGACCTCGATCAGCTGGCCTTCGCCGGTGCGACGACGATGGTCGAGCGCGGCCAGCAGCGCCACCCCGGCGTGCACACCGACGATGGGGTCGGCGGGGCCCTGCACATTGCACGGCGGACCTTGCGCGTAGCCGGTCACCGCCGACATGCCGGACACCTGTTCGATGTTCAGCGCCCAGCCGACGTAATCGCGCCACGGGCCGTCCAGGCCGAATCCCGGCATGCGAACTGCGATCACGTCAGGGCGCAGCGCGGCGAGCGATTCGTAATCCAGGCCGAACTGCTCCACCACTCGCGGGGAGAAGTTCTCCACGACGACGTCGGCCTGCGCGGCCAGCCGACGGGCGAGGTCGCGGCCGGCCGGCGAGCTCAAATCCAGCGTGATGTCCCGCTTGTTCAGGTTGGTGGCCTGCCACAAAGGGCTGCGCTCGTACCAGTCCTCGCCCTCGAACGGCTGGGCGCCCGAATAGCGGAATCCGTCCGGCCGTTGGATCGACTCGAGCTTCACGACGTCGGCGCCGAATGCGCCGAGATAGCAGGTGAGATATCCGCCCGCCCAAAATGTGGTCAGGTCAAGCACTTTCAGGCCCGCGAAGGGTGACGACGGATCCGCTACCGGATCGGCGGCCGGTCGCCGCGTTGGATGATCGCGTCCCGACCTATCTCCCAGGCTCGGTGCGGGGCGGGCGGGCACCGTCGGTGTCTTCGAGAGGCGAAACGGCGGCCCCGGCCGTCGAAACGACCAGTCCCTCCCGCCACTGTCGACGAAGAATCCCCGCTTGGCATACTGCGGATTGTCCAGCGCCCCAGGGCCGTCGGCGACGGGAGCCGCCGGAATGCGAAGTGCCTGACTGAGCTCGACGATGTCGGCCACGGTTCGCTCGTCCAGCCACGGCTGCGCCGCCGCGTAGAACTCGGCACGCTCGGGCCCGCCCATCATGATCGCGAACTGCTGCTCGCCGTACTCCGGAAGCCCCAGCATCGCGCACACATCGAGCCAGTGCTGCCCGGTCAGGCAGTTGATCCCGACCCAGCCGTCGGCGGCACGGACCACACCCAGCATCGGAGACTGGCGAACGCTGGTGGGCAGGCCGAGCGCGCGCATCCGCTCGAACATCAGCATCGGGTACGGCAGTGTTGACAGCTGTGCCTCCAATTCGGAGACGTCGACCTCGGTCACCTGACCGGCCGGCGCGATCCGCAACGCGGTCAGCGCGCCCAGCGCGGCGTAGGCGCCCGCGACGTATTCGGCGATCCGGGCGCCGGCCTGCACCGGCGGCCGGTCGGGGTCGCGTGCGCTGATCCAGCCCGATATCGCCTGCATGGTCAGCGGTGTGGCATCGCGATCCCGAAATGGCCCGTGCTGTCCGAAATTTGAGATCCGCACGATGACCAGCCGGGAATCGTGCGGATCTAGCGACGCCAGGGTTCCGGGAGCCGACGCGTCGATCAGCACATCGGCGTCGGCGATGAGCCCACGAGCAGCATCCGCATCGCTGTCGCAGGTGAGGTCCAGGACTGCGCCGCGTTTTCCGGCGTTGAGGTACTCGAACAACCCGGACCGATCGGGGTCGGGTTCGCCGCCGGGAAACGGGCCCCACCGCCGCAGCGGATCACCCTCCGGCGCTTCGATTTTCGTGACATCGGCACCGAGGTCGACGAGCAGTTTGCCGCAGTACGGACCCGAGATCTCGCTGGCGATCTCGACCACCCGAAGCCCATCGAGGGGGGCTGTCACGCCGGCAATCCCATGGCCTTCGGCTCCATGTACTGACGGATTCCGACGATCCCGCCGCTCTCCCGGCCGATCCCGCTCTGATTGAACCCGCCGAACGGCGCACCGCCCGGCCCGAACCCGTTCACCGCGATCTGCCCGGTGCGGACCCGGCGGGCGATGGCGAGCCCACGGTCGACATCGGTGCCCCACACCGCGCCGGACAGCCCGTACTGCGAGTTGTTCGCGATCCGGACCGCGTCGTCGTCGTCGCGATAGCGCAGCACCGACAGCACCGGCCCGAATACCTCTTCCTGGGCGATGGTGGCGTCCGGCGTGACCTCGGTGAGGATCGTCGGCTCGAAGTAGTAGCCACCGGTCAAACCCGCCGGCCGACCGCCGCCGGTCGCCAGCTTGGCGCCGTCATTGAGCGCCCGATCTACATGTGCCTGAACGCGTTCGCACTGTGTGGCGCTGATCAGCGGGCCCATCTGCACATCGGGATCGGTGGGATCGCCGACCTTCACCGCCCGGGCCATCGCGACCAGCCGGTCAACCACCTCGTCGTGGATCGCGTCGGGCAGCAGCATCCGGCTGTGCAGAATGCAAGCCTGCCCGGCGTGAAATGAGCAGGACTCGAACAACATCCGCTGCAGCAGTTCGTCATCCAGCTTGACGTCATCGAGCACGATGCTGGCCGACTTACCTCCGCATTCGAGCAGTAGCCGTTTCATCGTCCCGCCGGCCGCGGCCATCACCTCGCGGCCGACCACCGAGCTCCCGGTGAAGCTGACCATGTCGATCCGCGGGTCGACGGTCAGCAGCTTGCTGGATTCGATGTCGGTCGGCGTCACGACGTTGACCACACCCGGTGGAATATCGGTGTGCTCGTCGATGATTCGGGCCAGCGCCAGTCCGGCCAGCGGTGCCAGCGGCGACGGCTTGAGCACGACGGTGTTGCCCGCGGCCAGCGCGGCGCAGACCTTCATCACGTTGAGGGTGTGCGGGAAATTCCACGGCGTCAGGATCGACACCACGCCGAGCGGCTCGTAGCGCAGCAGCGTCTTGCCCGCGGCGCCGAAGGCGTCGATCGGCTCCTCGACGGGATGGGTGGCGAGTTCGGCGGCGTTCAGCGCAGCGAACGCCGGCCCTTCGACGTGGATCACTCGCTCGTTGGCCGTACAACCCCACTCTTGTTGCGCCAACGCGAAGAACTCGTCGGCATGCGCCAGCAGCGCCTCGCCCAGCTGGTTGAGGAACCCGGCCCGCTGCTCGGGAGCGGTGTCGGCCCACGGCCCCGAGTCGAAGGCGCTCCTGGCCGCCGCGATCGCGCGGTCGACTTGGGCATGACTGGGGTCAGGCGCCGATGCGATCACCGCCTCGGTGGCCGGATTGACGTCGTCGTAGCGGCCCCCTGCCCCAGCAGCTCTGTCCGGGTCGACCCACTGGCCATCGATATAGACCGAGTAGGTGTCGATCAATGAGCGTGGGTCAGCCATATCCACTCCTCTAGGGATCCGGGGCCTTTGGATGGTCCGGCGGCTCAACGTTTGGTCTACACCTGTCGGGCCGCTGCCGTCAATGCTCGACTTCTCGGGCTGCCTTCGGTACTGCTAGTTCAGTTCAACAGCAAGAATATTGACATTGTCAGTGCCGTCAGAGTAAACAGAGTGAACCGGACAGATCGTATGCAAATGTACGATCATGCGCGTCGAGGAGGCCTGAGTGCACACGAAGTCCACCTCGACCGTCCCGCTGCATTCGCCGGACTTCTACGCCGGCGACCCCTATCCCGCGTACCGCGAGCTGCGCGCGACGGCGCCGGTGTGCTGGAACGACGTCACCAACTTCTGGGCGCTGCTGAAATACGAGGACATCCGGTTCGTCTCCAGCAGCCCAGCCGCGTTCACCTCGACTCAGGGCGTCACCATCCCGGACCCGGCGATGCCCAGCCCGGTGCAGCCGGGGAGCCTGATCTTCACCGACCCGCCCCGCCATCGGCAGATGCGCAAGCTGATCAACTCCGGCTTCACCAGGCGGCGCGTTTCCGTACTCGAACCGAAAATCCGCGAGATCGTCCGCGGCATCCTCGACGGGATGGAACTGGATTCGGTGCACGAGTTCGCCGAGGAGATCGCCGCTCCGCTGCCTACCCGCCTGATCGCCGAGTTGATCGGTGCGCCGCCCGACGATTGGGAGCAATTCCGGGCCTGGTCGGACGCGGCTACCGGAACCGCTGACCCGGAGATCGAACTCGACCCGTTAGTGGCTGCCGGCCAGTTGTTCGAGTATTTCCAGAAGCTCATCGGCGCAAGGCGAGTCGAGCCGCGCGACGATCTGCTTTCGGTGCTGGCCGGTGCCGAAATCGACGGCGCCCGGCTCACTGACGAAGACCTACTGAATTTTGCGTTCCTGTTGCTGGTGGCCGGCAACGAGACCACCCGCAATCTGATCGCGCTGGGCACGCTGGCGTTGATCGCTCATCCCGATCAGCACCGCCTGCTGATCAACGATTTCTCGCTGATCCCCGGCGCTGTAGAGGAGATGCTGCGGTGGAACAGCCCGGTGGTGCACATGGCCCGGACGGCAACCGCCGACGTCGAGATCCGCGGCCAGCGCGTCGCCGAAGGCGACGTGGTGGTGATGCTTTACGGATCGGCCAACCGCGATGAAGACGTTTTCGGCCCCGACTCCGAAGAATTCAAGGTGACCCGCCACCCCAACCCGCACATCGCATTCGGCTGCGGCGAACATTCTTGTATCGGCGCACAATTGGCGCGCCTGGAGGCCACGGTGATGTTCGAGGAGCTGCTCGGCCGCTTCCCCCGACTCGAACTGGTCGGCCAGGTCGACCGGATGCGGGCCACCATGGTGCCCGGGGTCAAGCGAATGCCGGTACGGCTGGGGGCCTGACCGGTGCGACTCGACTACACACCCGAACAAGAGCGGCTGCGCGACGAGATTCGCGCGACCATGGAACAGGTGATGACGCCGGAACGGCAGGCTGCCGTCAGTGAGCGCATGGAGGGCGGCCCCGCGGTACGCGACTGCGTGCGCGCGCTGGCAGCAGCCGACCTGCTCGGTGTCGGTTGGCCCAAAGAGTTTGGTGGGCGTGGCTTCTCGGCGATCGAGCAGTTCATCTTCGCCGAGGAGGCCAGACGGGTCAACGCACCGATCCCGTTGGTGACGCTCAACACCGTCGGGCCGACCCTGATGCACTACGGCACCGAGGAGCAGAAGCAGACGTTCCTGCCGGCGATCCTGGACGGCAGCGTCGAGTTCGCCATCGGCTACTCCGAGCCAGGTGCGGGTAGCGACCTGGCGTCGTTGCGCACCAACGCCGTCCGCGACGGCGACGACTACTTGATCAACGGCCAGAAGATGTTCACCAGTGGCGCGGCATACGCCGACTACATCTGGCTGGCCGCCCGCACCGACCCGAACGTCAAGAAGCACAAGGGCATTTCGATCTTCATCGTGCCGACCTCGTCGCCCGGATTCTCCTGGCAGCCACTGCAGACCATGCCCGGCGTCTCCACTTTCTACACCTTTTACGACAACGTCCGGGTGCCGGCCAGCGCGATCGTGGCGGGCGAAAACCAGGGCTGGCAACTGATCACCACCCAGCTGAACTTCGAACGCGCCGCCCTGGGCAACCTCGGTGCGCTCGAGCCGCTGTTCGAAAAGACGCTGCAGTGGGCACGCGACACCGAACTCGACGGTGGCCGGGTCATCGACAAGCCCTGGGTGCAGCAGGCACTGGCCCGGGTCGAGGCGGAGGTCGCGGCCTACAAGCTGATCAACCTTCGGGTGAACGCCGCGATGACCAAGGGCGTGCTCGATATGGGCGAGGCCTCGGCGGCGAAGGTCTTCGGCACCGAGCTGGCTCCGCTGGTCGCCCGCCAACTGCTAGAGGTGCTGGACCACAATGGATTACGCCGCGGCGCCGATGCCCCGCTGCACGGCGCGCTGGAATCCGCCTACCGGGTCGCGGTCATCAGTACCTTCGGCGGTGGCGCCAACGAAATCCAGCGAGACATCATCGCGATGGCCGGATTGGGCATGCCACGCGCTCCACGTGACCTTCGCTCAACGCCCCAGCGCGCAACCGACAAATCAGGAGGATCAGCTCAGTGACCGACACTGACTTGCACAGTAGGCTGAAGGCACTCGTCGGCGAGCACACCGGTGGCTCCGGAAAACCTTCGCTGGCACCGGATCCGGTCAACCAGCCGATGATCCGGCACTGGGCGTATGCACTCAACGACATGAACCCGGTGTACCTCGATCCGGAGTTCGCGGCGAAGTCCCGGTTCGGCGGCATCGTGTCACCACCGGTGATGCTGCAAACCTGGACCATGCCGGCCCCGAAGCTCGAAGGGATCGGTGAACGCGGCGGCTCCCCCGTCGAAATCACCAGCAACCCGACCGCGTTTCTCGATGAGGCCGGATACACCAGCATTGTGGCGACCAACTCGGAGTTCGAGATCAACCGCTACCCCAAGCTGGGCGATGTCATCAGCGCTACCTCGGTGTACGAGGAAGTATCCGACGAGAAGACGACGGCGCTGGGCACCGGCTTCTTCCTGACCTGGGTGCTCACCTACACCGATCAACACGGTGAAGTGTTGGGGCGCCAGCGGTTTCGGGTCCTGCGATTCAAGCCGGCCCGCTGATGGCGACCCGGCTGGCGCCGACGATCAGCCCGGATACCAAGTTCTTCTGGAACGGGCTGCGCGAGCACAAGCTGCTGATCCAGCGCTGCAAGGGATGCGGCACCGTGCGCAATCCACCGCAGCCGATGTGCCCGAAGTGCCGCTCGCTGAACTGGGAAGCGATCGAGTCGTCGGGCCGCGGCACCGTCTACAGCTACGTGATGCCGCACCAACCACAGTTTCCGTTCTTCGACTATCCCTACATCGTCGCGCTGGTGCAGCTCGACGAGGGCGTCCGGATCGTTTCTAACCTGACTGACATCGACCCGGCCGACGTCGGAGTTGGGATGCCGGTCGAGGTTTATTTCCAAGAGTTCGACGGAGACCTTGTGCTGCACCAGTTCCGGCCGGCTGGGTGACATGGACTTCACGTTCACCGAAGAGCAGGAGACGATCCGCAAGCTGGCCGCCGACGTCTTTGAGCGGCGAGCCACTCCGGAGCGGTTGACCGAACTCGAAGCGGACGAGTTCCGCTACGACGCCGAGCTGTGGAAGGAGCTGGCCGGTGTCGACCTGCTGGGCACCGCGTTACCGGAGTCGTTGGGCGGCAACGGCGGTGGCTTCGTCGAACTCGGCGTCCTGCTGGCCGAAGTGGGATCGGCGGTGGCTCCGGTGCCTGCGTATCCGACGCTGCTGCTGGGCGCCGACCCGATCGCCCGGCACGGCAGCCCCGAGCAACAGCAACGCATCCTGCCCGGCGTGATCGACGGCACCCGCATCCTGTCCGCCGGCCTGCACGAACCCGGCAACTCCGACCCGACCCGACCGGTCACCACGGCGCGTCGCGACGGCGCGAGTTGGCGGCTGGATGGCATCAAAGAGCTGGTGCCGTTCGGCCAGCTCGCCGACACCCTGCTGATTCCGGCGACGCTCGACGGTGGCGGCGTGAGCTTGTTCCTGCTGCCGACGGATGTTCAGGGAGTCGAGATCCGGCCGGTGCCGACTACCAACCGCGAACCGCACGCGGACGTATTCCTCGACGGTGCCAGTGTCGCCGCCGATGCGGACCAGCTTGACGGCAATCAGCTGGTCGAATCGCTGTATACCCGCGCCCTGATCGGCCTGTGTGCGATCCAGGTTGGCGTATCGTTTCGCGCCTTGCGAATGGCCGCCGAATACACCTCGGGCCGTGAGCAATTCGGCCGTCCGATCGGCAGCTTCCAGGCGGTGCAGCAACGGATGGCCGACGGTTTCATCGACCTGGAGGCGATCCGCTGGACCACCTGGCACGCGGCCTGGCTGATCGCCGAGGGACGACCTGCAGACCGTGCGGCACGCATCGCGAAGTTCTGGGCCGCCGAAGCCGGCGCCCGGATCGCCGCCACCGCTCAGCACGTGCACGGCGGGATCGGCATCGACACCACCTATCCCCTGCATCGCTATTTCTTGTGGGCCAAACACAACGAACTCACCTTGGGGTCAGCCACTCAGCAGCTGGTCCACCTCGGCAGCACATACCCGGAAGGACGGCTATGACGACAGCCAAATCCCGCACCGACACCTTACGTTGGAGCGACATCGATGTGGGCGACGAGGTCACGCCGCTGGAGATCCCACTCACCACCACGATGATCGTGGCCGGAGCAATCGCGTCGCGCGACTTCATGCCGGTGCACCACGACCGCGACTACGCCAACAAACAGGGCTCACCCAACCTGTTCATGAACATCCTGACCTCCAACGGCTACTGCGTGCGTTTCCTGACCGACTGGGCCGGACCCGAGGCAATGATCACCAAGCTGGCGATTCGCCTTGGCGTGCCGTCGTTTCCGGACGACCCGCTGCGTTTCACCGGCAGCGTCACCGGCAAGACCGAAGGATCCGGCGGCGAGAACTTCATCGAGGTGACCTTCCAGGCAGCCAACAGCCTCGGCAATCACGTCTCCGGCACCGCGGTCGTGAGCCTGCTCGACGGAGCCCAGGCATGAGTGCATCACCGTCGAAGCTGGCCGGGAACACCGCCATCGCCGGTATCGGCCAGACCGAGTTCTCCAAGGAATCCGGCCGCAGCGAGCTGCAATTGGCGTGCGAATCGGTCAGCGCCGCACTCGACGACGCCGGCCTGTCGCCCAGCGATGTCGACGGCATGGTGACGTTCACCATGGATTCCAGCGACGAGATCGACGTCGCGCGCAACGTCGGCATCGGCGATCTGAATTTCTTCTCCCGCGTCCCGCACGGTGGCGGCGCGGCAGCCGGAACAGTCGCCCATGCCGCCATGGCGGTCGCCGCCGGAGTCGCCGATGTAGTGGTGTGCTGGCGCGCCTTCAACGAACGGTCGGGCTTCCGCTTCGGCGGCAGTGGACGCACCAGCGCGGAGACCCCGCTGTTCATGGCGCACTACGCCCCCTTCGGATTGCTCACTCCCGCAGCGTGGGTCGCGCTGCAGGCCCAGCGCTACATGTCGACGTACGGGGTGACCAACGAGGACTTCGGCCGGATCGCCGTGGTCGACCGGGCCCACGCGGCCACCAACCCCGACGCGTGGTTCTACGAGCGACCGATCACGCTGGAAGACCACCAGAATTCGCGATGGATCATCGAACCGGTTCTGCGACTGCTGGATTGCTGCCAAGAGAGCGACGGTGGGGTCGCGCTGGTCGTCACCAGTGCCGAGCGCGCCCGCGACCTGCGTCAGCCGCCGGCCGTGATCTCCGCGGCCGCCCAGGGCGCGGCCTACAACGGCGAAATGATGACCAGCTACTACCGCGAAGACATCACCGGTCTACCCGAGATGGGCGTGGTCGCGGACAAGCTCTGGCGCGATTCCGGGCTCAAGCCGCAAGACATCCAAACCGCGTTCATCTACGACCATTTCACGCCGTTCGTGTTAACCCAATTCGAGGAACTCGGGTTCTGTGGGCGTGGCGAAGCCAAAGACTTCGCCACCGTGGAGCGGTTGTCGCTGGGTGGCGAACTGCCGATCAACACCAACGGCGGGCTGCTCGGCGAGGCCTACATCCACGGGATGAACGGCATCACCGAGGGTGTGCGCCAAGTTCGCGGAACCTCGCACAACCAAGTCGACAACGTCGAGCACGTTCTGGTCACTTCGGGGACCGGCGTGCCGACCAGCGGACTGATTCTCGCCGGCGGGTAAGCACTGCCGTGATGACCCAAGCCACCGCGGCCGATACCCGCGAACTGATCGTCGAGTCCGCGTATGCCTGCTTCCGCAAGCAAGGCATGCAGAAGGCAACGATCGTGGATATCGCGAAGGCGGCGGGCGTTTCGCGCAGCACTATCTACGAGTACTTCCGCGACAAGGCCGCCATCGTCGAAGCATGCGCCGAACACACCTCGGAGCAGTTCTATCGGCAGATGTCCCTGGCCATGGACCGGGGCGGCTCGCTGGAGGACAAGCTCAGCCGCGCAGCGGTATTCGTGACCCAGGCCCGGCGGGTAATCGCCTCCGAGAAGTACTTCGACGAAGAAGCAATCAGCCTGCTGCTCACCAAGGACGCCGCGGTCCTGCTGCGCGAATGCGTCGACTTCCTCGCACCGCACCTCGCCGCCGCCAAGATCACCGGCGAGGTGCGCAAAGACCTGGACATCCAGTCGGCCGGCGAATGGTTCGCCCGAATCTTGTTCTCGCTGTTCAGCACACCGTCGTCGACCCTGGACCTGGACGACCCCGAGGTCGTGGCCGACTTTGTCCGTGCGCACGTCGTTCAGGGGTTCGCCAACGACCGTTCACGGTCACGACGCACAACCGACACCCGCTGACGTCGGGCCGGCGTGATAACGCCGGGATCGCGACCTTAGACCCATGGCTCACGGGTCGCGCCTGGATTAGCCTTCTCCTCAACGGAAGGAGATCAAAATGGTCTCGACAACAAAGCATTACGGGATCATCGTCGGCGTAGACGGATCGCCGGAATCAGATGCCGCCGTTAAATGGGCCGCGCACGACGCGGCCGTCCGCGGCTTACCACTCACCCTTGTGCACGTGGAGAATCCCGTGGCTCCGACGTGGTCGCAGGCCCCAATCCTCGAAGAATCGCCAGAAGAACAGCAAGCCGAGGGGCGCAGCCTTCTCGCGAACGCATCGGCGATCGCCCGTGACGCCATCGCCGATACCGCACAGATACACATCAATGGCGAATTGCTGTCGTCGGCCATCGTCCCGACGCTCGTCGACCAATCCAAAGACGCCGAGCTCATCGTCGTCGGCTCTCGTGGGCGCGGGGCATTGTCTCGCAGTATTCTCGGCTCAGTCAGTTCTGGACTGATTCGGCATGCACATTGTCCCGTCGCGCTTATCCGCGATGTGGATCCGCAGATGCCGCTTCCCGCACAGGCTCCGGTGCTCGTGGGAATCGACGGCTCAACCTCAGAGCTCGCCACGGCAATCGCTTTCGAGGAAGCGTCACTTCGGCGAGCCGAGCTGATAGCGCTGCACGCGTGGAACGACATCGATATGTCCGCAATCCCCGGTTACGACTGGTCACCGATAACGGCCAGGGAACATCACCTTCTGGCCGAGGCTCTGGCGGGTTGGCAGGAACGCTATCCCGACGTGTCTGTG
Source organism: uncultured Actinomycetota bacterium (assembly GCA_963815995.1). Taxonomy (GTDB): domain Bacteria; phylum Actinomycetota; class Actinomycetes; order Mycobacteriales; family Mycobacteriaceae; genus Mycobacterium. The sequence continues at coordinate 291,608 of CAWFIR010000010.1, read as the reverse complement.
CACGAGGAACTCGTGTGCGGTCGAGCAGCGCGTGCGCTCGTCGACGCGTCGGAATCCGCCCAGCTTGTCGTCGTCGGCAGTCACGGTAGTGGCGCCCTCGCCGGCATGCTTTTGGGTTCGGTCAGCAACGCAGTCGTTCAAGCCGTACACAGGCCCGTGATCGTGGCGCGTCCGTAGTGAGCGCCCCCGGTCACGGCCGGCCCGGGCGGAGCGGGCATAACAGCGCCCGCATCGGGGACCAATGGCCCTGCAGCCGTCGGCGGCATCGGACGAGTCTGGGAGGCAGGCGACGGTCTGGAGGTCCAATATGCCTACCGCAATGGTGAATACCACAGTCATCGAAGATGCGGTACGCGCAGCGTGCCGGGCGCCTTCGCTGCACAACAGCCAACCTTGGAGCTGGGTGCTCGACGGTCGACGGTTGCAGTTGTTCCTCGATTCAAGTCGAGTGATGCCAACCGACCGATCCGCCCGGCAAGCGCTGATCAGCTGCGGCGCCGCCCTCGATCACCTGCGCGTGGCCATGGCGGCGACGGGCTGGCAATGCCATGTCGACAGATTCCCCGATCCCGGAAACCCGGACCATCTGGCGTCGATCCACTTCACACCGTCGGAGTCGGTGACCGAGCAAGCCCGCCGCGAGGCCGAGGCCATCTGGACGCGGCACACCGACAGGCTGCCGTTCGTGGGACCTGCCGACCCACACGCCGTTGAAATGTCGCTGGCCGCCGCGATCGGCGACTCTCCGGTGCAGTTGGACGTTCTCGGCGACGATGCACGGCCCCGACTCGCGTATGCCACCGAGCTTGCCGAATCGCTGCGGTTCTACGACACCCCTTATCACGACGAACTTCACTGGTGGGCAGCGCCATTCGAGGCATCAGAAGGTATCCCCTATAGTGCCCTGGTTTCGGCGGAAGAAGGCAAACGAGTCGGCATAGACCGCACGTTCCCGCTCACTCATCAGAGCGAACGACGGGCTGAAGTTCCCGAGGACCACGCGATGATCCTGCTGCTGTCCACCACCGGCAACGGTCGCAACGACGCATTGGCTGCCGGCGAAGCACTGTCGGCGGTCTTGCTGGAAGCCACGATCAGCGGTCTGGCCAACTGCCCGGTCACGCACCTCACTGAGCTCGATGTCACCCGCGACCTGGTCCGCGCGCTGGTAGATCACGACAACGCCGTACCCCAGGCCCTGGTCCGGGTGGGCGTGGCTCCGGTCACCGAATCAGCACCGGTGCCAACGCCGCGGCGGGCCCTGGCCGACGTTCTACGGGTGAAGAGTTAGAAGTTGCGCGAGTCCAACGCCCCGCAGCCCGCCGTCGTGGTCGGCATCGACGGTTCTCAAGCCGCGCTCCGAGCAGCCGAATGGGCAGTCGATGAAGCGGCAAGTCGCGAGATGCCGCTTCGGCTACTTCACGTCATCCCTGGCAACGTCGAGCCTGCCCCGCTGGCTGCGGTCGGCAATGTGCCGATGGAGGTCGAATACAGCGAGACCGCTCTGAGCACCGCCAGCGCCGCAGTGGAAGCGACCGGCAAACCTGTCAAAGTCGAAACTGAACTGGTTCGGGGCGATCCAGCGAAGATACTCATCGCTGAATCTCGTTCTGCAGCAATGATATGCATCGGTTCGGTCGGGATCGGACGCTTCGCGCGGGCATTGCTGGGTTCCACGGCCGCTGAAGTCGCCGAAGCGGCCCAGTGTCCGGTCGCCATCATCCGCACTCGGCAGAGCCGGCCGAAGCCAGGCAGCCCGTTGATCGTGGCGGCAGTCGGCGACACACCGGACGGCGAGCAAGTGGTCGAGTTGGCCATTCACGAGGCGCAGATGCGCCATGCGCCGGTCCTTGCGATCGACGTCTTGCGAGCAGACACCGGTGGCATACGCAATAGCGAGCTGAACCGGCGGGTCGAGGACTGGGGTCGGCACCACCCTGGCGTCGAGATTTACGCCGCGGCAACCGGAAACGAGATCACAGACTTCCTCGCCGTGATGGACAAAACGATACAGCTTGCGGTGATCGGCGGCAGTGACGCTGACCAGGTGGCGAGTCTGATTGGGCCACACCGCCACCCCGTCATCGGGCATGCGGAATGCTCGGTGCTGGTTGCCCGGTCCGCCATCTCAGCCGACAGCTGATCCATCCAAATACTCGACGACATCGCTGAGCGGGCGTCGTGGGGTCGGCGGCAGCGCGTCTGCGTTGACCGGGGCCCAGCCGACGCGAAGCAACATCTGAGGGATCGCGGTGAGACCGAAGACGGCTACCTGAACGGCGTCCCGCGTCTCAGTGATTTCCAGTGGTTCGGTGACGGGACAGCTGGCCAGACCGAGCGCGGTTGCGCTCAGCAGCATCAAGCTGGTGGCTTCGCCGGCGCGCAGTCGCGCCATCATGCTGTCGTCCGTGGTGCCGAGCGCTAGAACGACGGCATTGTCGTCGACCGGCTCCGCATCGTCTGGTTGGGGCAATTTCGGACCTGCGAACAGCCTGGGCGGTAACGGCGCAGTCGGGTCGGCTTCCGGTGTATTACGAGCCGGCACCCCCGCCAACGACGCGTACCTTCCACTCCAGGTGGTCAGCTCGGTCAGGTAATCGAGATCCATTGCGTGTCGCCGAACCGATTGCGCCACAATGTGTCGCAATTCGGGCGAGGATTCTATTTGGCGCAGTACGACACCCGTTCGTGCAGCGCGGGCACCCAGTAGAGCGATGTGGTTAGCGGGCACGCTCCACGCGCTGTACCGGCGCCGGTCGGTTCGCCGCCTGGGAATCGCCGCCGCCAGAGTGATGTCGATTTCGTTGGCAGGATGACGGTGGACCTCAATGGCAGCAAGGTGTTCGAGTTCGTCGGGATTGGGTAGTCGATGGACCTTTGTCCGCCAGCCGAGCGCCGCCAATGCCACGACACAGTGATGCAGTGCAATGCCACAGCTCAAGACCAAGTCGCGACCGTCTGGGTCCGTGCTGGGCAGGTGACGTCCGCGATCGGCATAGAGTTGCAGACTCTGTGAGCCCACCCGCCATCGCCAGGGCTGCGTGTTGTGCACTGACGGCGCGCGGGTTGCGAGCGACAAGACTGTTTGGACAGTCTCGCGGTCGGGAAACTGACGGCTCATGTGGTCACCGCCTCCTGAAGGCTACGACGAGTTAATCCAGGATGCTTCAGTCTGATCAGCGGGCACTAGAGCCGAAGGGCTCCAGCAGAAAAGGCATCTGGAAGGCCACGTTCGCCTTCCCGTCAGCTTCCTTGACAGGCCCTATAGCCGTCGCACAAGTGACAATGGCCTCTCAACACGCCCGTCGATCTCCCATAATGTCAGCGGCAGCCGTGGGACCTGACTCTTTGGGAGGCAGCATGCCGTCACGTGACACGCCGTTGGGAATAGTCGTCGGCGTGGACGACTCCCCGGCCGCTGCAGCGGCTGTCGAGTGGGCGGCACACGATGCCGAATTGCGCCGGATTCCGCTGACACTCGTACACGCGATTTCACCGAATCTCACCTCGTGGCGGGACAACCCGTTACCACCAGGATTGGCGCAATGGCAGAAGGAGCACGGACACCGATTGCTCGAGGGCGCGGCGAAGATCGTCGAAAAGACCTGCCAGCAGCGCGGTCCCACCGAGATCCATTCGCACGTCATGTCGTCAGCGGCTGTCCCGACGATGATTGACCTGTCCAAGGATGCCGAGATGGTCGTCGCAGGCTGCTACGGCGACGGCAGGTCGTCAAGCAGTCGCCTCGGATCGGTGAGCTCCGGGCTATTGCGTCACGCGTCGTGCCCCGTCGCGATCATTCACACTGGGGAGACCGCGGCGCCGGGTGGGGATCGAATGCCGGTGGTGGTCGGCATCGATGGCTCGCCGGCATCACAATCGGCGGCCGCGATCGCGTTCAATGAGGCCTCTCGCCGCAGGGCCGGGTTGGTCGTTTTGCACGCGTGGAGCGATGTCGACGTTTCGAAGTGGCCCGATCTCGATTGGCCAGCAGCGCAGTCGATGTCCGAACAACTGCTCGATGATCGCTTAGTTCGCCTCCAAGAGCAGTACCCCGAGGTGAACGTGCGGCGGATCATCGCCCGTGATCAGCCGACGAATCAACTCATCGCTCAATCAGCGGAAGCGCAGCTGCTCGTGGTCGGCAGCCGGGGTCGCGGCGGATTCGAAGAAATGCTGGTGGGCTCGGTCAGCGAAGCCGTCGCCCTGCTGGCGAAGACGCCGGTGATCGTGACTCGGCAATCGCGCAGCTAGCCTCCGCGATATTGCATTGATGGCCAGTGCATCTGGCGGCCTTTCCGTACGCTGCGCTCTATGACCGGGTCACGGGCCATTGGGCTAACGCCCGCTGAAGTGGCCCAACGTGTCGCCGACGGCAGGATTAACGAACTTCCAAGCCGGGCGACTCGCAGCGTCGCCGACATCGTGCGCGCAAATGTTTTCACTCGGATCAATGCGATTCTGGCTGTGCTGTTTGCGATCGTGCTGGCGACCGGTTCTCTGGTGAACGGGCTTTTCGGACTGTTGATCGTTCTCAACAGCGTCATCGGTGTCATCCAAGAGCTGCGGGCCAAGCTGACGCTGGACCGACTGTCCATCGTCGGGCAGGTCAAACCGCTGGTCCGCCGGGCGGACGGGACACGAGCACTATCGCCCAGCGAAGTGGTCTCCGACGACGTCATCGAGCTCGGCCCTGGTGATCAGGTCGTGGTGGACGGGTTGACGGTCGAGGAGTCCGGGCTGGAGATCGACGAGTCGCTACTGACCGGTGAAGCGGACCCCGTCCTGAAAAGCGTTGGTGAGACGGTAATGTCCGGCACCTTCGTGGTCGCCGGAACAGGTGCGTACCGGGCCACGAAAGTGGGACGTGACGCCTACGCGGCCAGCCTTACCGCTGAGGCCAGCAAGCTCAGCCTGGTGCGATCGGAGCTGCGTGCCGGCATCAACCAGATCCTCAAGTTGGTGACGTATTTGCTGGTCCCGGCGGGGCTGCTGGTCATCTATACGCAGTTGTTCACCACCCGCGTCGGCTGGCAGCAGGCGGTGCTGCGTACGGTCGGTGCGCTGGTCCCGATGGTCCCCGAAGGCCTGGTCTTGATGACCTCGATCGCGTTCGCCGTAGGCGTCGTTCGCCTCGGACGACGCCAGTGCCTGGTCCAGGAGCTGCCCGCCATCGAGGGTCTGGCCCGGGTCGATGTGGTGTGCGCCGACAAGACCGGCACACTGACCGAGAATCGGATGCAGTTGGCCGAGCTGCGTCCGCTCGATCCCGCGAACGATATGAAGACCGTCGTCGATGTGCTGGCGTCGATGGCCGCCGACGACGCTCGCCCCAACGCCAGCATCAAGGCGGTCGCCGCGGCCTACCGCAACCCGCCGGGCTGGACTCTCACCGCGACCGCGCCGTTCAAGTCGGCGACGAAGTGGAGTGGTGCATCTTTTGCCGGGCATGGCAACTGGGTTCTGGGCGCACCGGACGTGCTGCAGGCCCCCTCCTCGCCGGCTGCTGCGCAAGCCGAAGCCGCGGGTGCGCAAGGGTTGCGTGTGCTGCTCCTCGGGTCGACCGACCTGGCGGTCGACCATCCTGACGCTCCAGGTCATATCACTCCGGCCGCTCTGATCATGCTGCGGCAAGCGCTGCGTCCGGACGCCGCTGACACCGTGAAATACTTCGCCGAACAACATGTCTCGGTAAAGGTGATTTCCGGCGACAACGCCGCATCGGTGGGGGCGATAGTGTCGACGTTGGGGCTGCACGGCAACGCCGTCGACGCCCGAACGTTACCCGTCGATACCGGCGAACTTGCCGAAATAGTGGAGAAATACACCACTTTCGGACGTGTTCGCCCCGACCAGAAGCGCGCAATGATACGCGCTCTGCAGCACCGCGGCCACATTGTCGCGATGACCGGCGACGGCGTGAACGACGTGCTGGCACTCAAAGATGCAGACATCGGCGTAGCGATGGGGTCGGGCAGTGCGGCTTCACGGGCTGTCGCTCAGATTGTGCTGCTGGACAACAAGTTCGCCACACTGCCCTACGTCGTCGGCGAAGGACGCCGAGTGATTGGCAATATCGAACGGGTATCCAACCTGTTCTTGACCAAGACTGTGTACTCGGTGCTGCTGGCACTGCTGATCGGTATCACCGGGCTCGCCGCTAAATCGTTGGGCATCAGGTCGTTGATGTTTCCATTCGAGCCGATTCATGTGACTGTCGCGGGCTGGTTCACGATCGGCATTCCGGCATTCATTCTGTCGTTGGCGCCCAACACCGAACGCGCGCAACCGCATTTCGTCCGCCGGGTTGTGACGGCCGCGATACCGAACGGCACAGTCGCCGGCGTCGCTACATTCGTGTGTTATCTACTGGCCTTTCGAGGGCATGCGGAGACGGCTGCCCAACAAACGCAAGCGTCGACGTCGGCGTTGATCACCCTTCTGGTGATCGCGGTATGGGTGCTGGCGGTCGTCGCCAGACCGTACACCTGGTGGCGGGTAATCCTCGTCGCGTTGTCCGGCGGCGCGTATGTCGCGATCTTCAGCAACCCGCTCGCCTGCGAACGGTTCATGCTCGATCCCTCTAACGTCGCGCTAACTACCACCGCACTGGCAATCGGTGCCGTCGGTGCGGCGGTCGTCGAAGCCTTGTGGTGGTTGCGGAGATCGGCGGACGAGGCGCGACCCCGGCTGTGGCGCCGGCCCGATACATGATCGCGCGCGATCGGATCTGCCAAATCCCGTGATCTGCATAAACAGTGGTTGCCGCCCCTATTGAACAGATGTAGGATTGCCGCTGTTCGGTAGATTCGGCGGGCCAGGATCGGCGGAATGTGGCTGTCGAAGCCATCGGGGACCGGGGCTCTGAGTTGCAACTCCGCGCTCTAGAGAGGCCGTCGTGACCGCAAAGATCGAGACCAGAACAGACCGATGCAGACCAGCTGGCTGAGCTGCTGCAGGCAAAGGCTCGAGCCGACATGATGCACGAACCCATCCGTATCGCCGCGCTGCTGCGTGATCGTTTCGGCATCGAAGTTGACGGCATTCCCCGCGCATGACTTATGCCCGGTCCGAGAGGCATTCGGGCAAGCGGATCACGGACGGCGCAGATCAGGCAAACGTCGACTCGCGCTCCGGCTCCGGGCCGAACCGGAAGCGGCGGCCGGTGATCGAAACCGGTTGGATGCGAACGTAATGCTGCTTCAGCGTCGCGGTCCACGGCAGTAACTGCGCCCGCTCGGCCTTTGCCAGCTCTTCGTTGCTCCGAAGTGTGCGGGCCAAGCCCTTCAGTATGACGCTCCAGCCTTCGGCCACGGTGTGATCGTCGGCCTCGAAGAGAACGTGATTGTTGATTGCCGCACTCACCAACTTGGTGCCCTCCGCTGTGCGGAAAAGCACGGTGCGGTCCTGGACGACGAAATTGACCGGGAAGATCTCGGGCTGACCGTCAACGCTGGTGACCAGCCGCCCGAACGCGACACTGGCCAGCAGATCCCAGCTCTCGCTGGCCGACAGCACGGTGACGGGTAGACCGGTCGCCGACATCGTTGCACCTACCGATTCCGGGGTAGTGCTAACCACGTGTTCGCTCACATGTCCGACGCTACAACGGTTCTCAGCGGTCCCTGAAGCGTCTTTCGTCCCCAACGGCGAGGACTTCCGGCCCTGCCCGGCGTGCAGGCCATGGCGCAGATTGTTGTAGTGGCGTTTCCCGCTCACGTGAGGAAAGCTCATGAGCGACAAAGCAATCGCTTCCTGCGAGCTCGACAGGTGGGATCCCGCATTCATCGCGCGGGCACTGAAACTTGCCGCGCCGATCGTCAACGGCTGGTTTCGAGTAGAAATGCGCGGCTTGACAGCCATTCCACCCGCCGGCGGGGCGCTGTTGGTGTCCAACCACTCCGGTGGGGCGCTGACTCCCGATCCCCTGGTATTCGGCCCAGCCTTCTACAACACGTTCGGCTACCAGCGCCCGCTCTACATTTTGGCGCACTACGGGGTGTTCTTCACGCCGCTGCGCGGCTATCTGGGCCGGCTCGGAGCTGTCCATGCCAATCCCGAGAACGCGGCCAAGGCACTGCGCTCCGGTGCGGCCGTCCTGGTGTATCCCGGCGGCGACTACGACGCGTATCGGCCGACGCGGAGCCAAAACGTGATCGATTTCAATGGTCGCACCGGATACGTCAGGATCGCCGTCGAGACCGGCGTACCGATCGTGCCCGTGGTGTCGATCGGGGCACAAGAGACCCAGCTGTTTCTCAGCCGTGGTGACCGGCTCGCAAAACGACTGGGCTTGCATCGCATCCGGCTCGATATCCTGCCCATCACCGTCGGTTTGCCATTCGGTATGACGATGTTCTTTCCTGCGAACTTCCCACTGCCCACCAAGATCGTCAATCAGGCACTCGACCCAATCGACGTCTTCGCACTGTTCGGTAAAGATCCCGACGTGGCTGAGGTCGACTCTTACGTCCGCTCGATAATGCAGGACGCCCTTGACCGGCTTGCCCGCGAGCGTCGCTTCCCGGTGCTTGGCTGATCAGGAATGGAACGCTGCACTACGCGAATTCGACCATCTGTCCAGACGCGTCCCGCAGAGCCGTTGGCACCGATGGCGCAGAGAGTCCTACGACCACGCGGTTGAGGACTAAGGCCCCCTGATCTGCGGCGCAAATCGGCTTAGCGTTCTCCCTGGACGGAGGAGGATTGAGGATGTCAGCACACGCCAAGGGCCAGGGCATCATCGTTGGGGCCGATGGGTCACCCGCGTCTCATGCGGCGATCCGATGGGCCGCCCACGATGCTGCCCTGCGTCATCTCCCGCTGACGGTGGTCCACGTGATCAACCCCGCGGTGACACAGTGGCCGCACGGACCGCTGCCGGATGGAGTTGCGGTGTGGCAGGAGAACGAGGGGCGCCGGATCCTCGCCGATGCGCTGAAGATCGCGCGAGACACGGCGAAGAATGACCCAGCGGTGTCTGTCGACAGCGAAATATATTCATCGGCAACCATTCCGACTCTTATTGATCTGTCCAAAGACGCCGAGCTGATGGTGGTGGGCAGCCACGGACGAGGAGCCTTCGCTCGTGGCTTACTCGGTTCGGTCAGCTCGAGTCTGGTGCGGCATGCGCACTGCCCCGTCGCCGTGATCCACGACGAGCAGGCGCGGACCCCGAGTCTCGTGGACAGAGCACCGGTCCTCGTTGGGATCGACGGCTCACCAGCCTCAGAGCTGGCAACCCAGATCGCATTCGACGAGGCGGCGCGGCGCTGCGTTGACTTGGTGGCCGTCCATGCCTGGAGTGACACCGAGATCATCGAGCTGCCGGGAGTGGATTGGTCGGCAGTGAAAGGCGAGGAAGAGCGGCTCCTGGCCGAGCAGTTGGCGGGTTGGCAAGAACGCTACCCGGACGTGACTGTGCACCGGCATCTGGTCTGCGACCGGCCGGCCCGGGTACTCGTCGAAAAATCGGAAACCGCGCAGCTTGTCGTTCTCGGGAGTCATGGACGAGGTGCCTTCGCCGGCGCACTCTTGGGTTCGGTCGGCAACGCCGTCGTCCAGTCCGTTCACACGCCGGTGATCGTGGCACGGCGGCCGTAAGCCGTTTTGCGACAACACAAGAGAGTTCGATGACGTCAACGGGCTCTGCTCATCCGGTAGTGGTAGGGATCGACGGATCGAGCGCGGCCGTCGACGCCGCCCGCTGGGCCGTCGACGAAGCAATCAGTAGGACTGTTCCATTGCGGTTGATCCACGTCATACCTGCCGACAATGGGCCGACACCATCCGTGCAGGATGATCGATTGGCGACGCAATACGCGGAAGCAGCTCTGCATACCGCCTGTACCGCTGTCCAATCCGGCAGTAGACCCGTTGAGGTGCACACGGTGGTGCAGCGAGGGGACATCAGTCCAACCCTGGCAGAGGAGTCGCGCCGAGCTGCGATGATATGCGTCGGCTCGGTCGGGATCGGGCGTACGGCCAGCAGGATTCTCGGGTCGGCGGCAGTGGCCCTGGCCAACCACGCCCATTGCCCCGTGGCGATCATTCGCGCAGACGGCGAAGCGTCGCAGCGAAAACGAATCGTGGCGGTAGTAGACCGTCATCCTGACAGCGACGAAGTGCTACACCACGCATTCGGCGAAGCGCGGCTACGTAAGGTTTCCCTGTTGGTCCTCGGTGTGAGGCGATGGAAGGCCGGGGCAATATCGGAGCCTGAACTCGTTCGGCGCCTGAGTAATTGGAACCCACGCTACCCCGACGTGGCGGTGCAGATGTCCATCACCGACACGGCAACCGAGTATTTGGTGACTCGCAATGAACCCATCCAGCTGCTTGTCACCGGCAGCGCCGACGCCAATAATTTAACGCGACTTGTGGGTCCCCACGGCCATGCGTTCGCCACCTACCCAAACTGCTCAGTCCTGCTGGTACGGCCGAAGTACCCGGTGGACAAACGACCCGGGTAGCCGGGACTTCCGTCCCTATCGGCCGGGTGTCCGTGATGGTCGGATAGCTACAGGATCTCGCGACGCTAACTGGAGGTGCCCCGATGAGTTCTTCTGAACAGGCGCAAACGACGACCCGCATGTTCGCCCGGGTTCTCGGCCCATTCTTCGTCATCGTCTGCGTCGTCGCAGCAGCACGCACCGCCGAGATGTCATCGCTGCTGTCAGATTTCGCCGCGAACACGGTGTGGTCATGGACGGCGGGCCCGCTGGTGCTCATTGGCGGCCTTATCGTCATTGCGCTCCATTCGAACTGGCATGGTCCGGCCGCCGTCGTGGTGTCAATCTCGGGTTGGCTGATAGCGCTGCGCGGACTGTTGCTGCTGGCGTTTCCCAGCGCCTTCATGTCGATGGCACGCTGGATGATCGACATGGGTGATCTGTGGCGCGCGGTCTGTATCGTCTTCGCCGCGATCGGCCTGTATCTGACCTATGTCGGCTGGATGCCGACGACCCACCGGCCCGCGACGACGGTTGCCGCCTCCAGCGCATCGGAGCTTTCAGCATGAACCAAAGCGGCGCTATTGGCAACAGTTTTCGCAGTCCTTCTAATCTCAGCGGTACTGATTGGCTCGATCAGGGTGGTGTGGCAATACGAACGTGGTGTGCACTTCCGGCTCGGCCGGGTTGTCGCAGTTCGTGAGCCGGGTCTGCGGTTGATCATCCCGGTGATCGACCGGTTGTGGCGCGTCTCAATGCGCATCGTGACCATGCCGATTCAGTCGCAAGGGATCATCACTCGCGACAACGTGAGCGTCGACATCGCGGCGGTCGCGTACTTCCGGGTAATCGATGCACGCAAGTCAGTCGTCGTCATCGAGAACGTGCGGGCGGCGATCGACCAGATCGCCCAGACCACTTTGCGCAACGTCGTCGGGCAACATTCGCTTGACGAGGTGCTCGCCCAGACGGAGAAGATCAACGCCAGCATCCGTCAGATCCTCGACACCACCACGGTCGAATGGGGCGTCGAAGTCACTTTGGTGGAGCTGAAGGATATCCAGCTTCCCGACAGCATGAAGCGGGCCATGGCCCGAGAAGCCGAGGCCGAGCGCGAAAAGCGAGCGAAGATCATTGCCGCCGAGGGTGAGGCACGCGCAGCTGCGGCGCTCGGGGATGCATCCGACACCATGATGAAGCATCCGCTGGCCCTGCAGCTCAGGAATCTTCAGACGCTGGCCGAACTGGGAGTGGAGAAGAACACAACCGTTATCTTCCCCGCCCCGCTGATGAGCGCGATCGGCGAGCTCACCGGCTTCCTCAACCGTGAGTCGGCCGCAACGGCCACCCAGCCCAATGGCGTGACCCGCGAGGCACTTACCCATGCACAGCGCTGAAGCCTGACCGCCGGCACAGGGAGAAAAGCCGCGATGAATCAGACGACACGCGTCGCCGGCGCCCGCGACCGCGTGGTCATCAGTTCTGATTCCCAACGCGCCCGCCAGATTGGCCTCGTGGGCCTCGTCGGCGCATTCGGTGTGATGATCCTGTTGGTGGCACACACTCATGACACTTCCGGCTGGTATGCGGCGAGCCGACCGACATTGTCGCTGTCACTTTTGCTTGCCGTGGTACTGGTCGCGCGTGGGATTCTGCTGGGGCGACCGATAACTGCCGGCCATGCCGCTGCGGCGGCGGTGCTGGCGGCGACCGGCTTGACTATCCACCTGCTGTCGTTTGAGTTGCCCGGCGATGGACTCGTCGCGTGCGCCGGCCTCGTCGCGACCTGGCCGGTGCCTTCACGGCGAGACCCCACCGCGCTGGCGCGAGTGTGGTCGCTGATCGAGGCAACCCACGATGATCCGCTGGCCCCGTTCGCCGTGCAATCGCTGAAGTGCTATTACTTCAACGCCGAAGGTACCGCGGCGATCGCCTACCGCGCGCGGCTGGGTCTCGCAGTCGTCAGCGGCGATCCCATCGGCGAACGCGCCCAGTTTTCAAAGCTCGCAAGCGAATTCGCCGCGATGTGTCGCACCCGTGGCTGGCGCATCGTGGTGCTGGGTTGCGGTGAGCAGTGTCTCGGGCTGTGGAGCGACGGCGCGAACATCGGCCCATCGCTGCGACCGGTGCCAATCGGTCGCGACGTGGTCATCGATGTGCGCCGATTCACCATGGCGGGACGGACGTACCGCAACCTTCGCCAGGCAGTGCAGCGCACCCACAATGCCGGCATCACCACCGAGGTGGTCGCTGAGCAGCAACTGGACGAGAAGCTCACCGACGAACTGGCAGAAGTTCTCTTCACGTCGCACCGCGGCGCGCGTGTCCAACGCGGATTTTCGATGATTCTCGACCACGCGCTCGAGGGTCGTTACCCGGGTGTTCGGCTGATCATCGCGCGCGACAGTTGCGGGCGCGTGCAGGGCTTTCAGCGGTACGCATCGTCCGGCGGAGGCACCGACGTGACTCTCGACATTCCCTGGCGACGACCCGGCGCGCCGAACGGGATCGATGAACGACTGAGCGTCGACATGATCGAACATTGCAAAAACTCTGGTGGACAGCGGCTTTCGTTGGCGTTCGGCGCTTTCCCTGAAATCTTCGACAACGAGAACCGCAGCACGATTGAAGGCATCTACTACCTGCTCATCCACCTGGGGCATTCGCTGATCAAGCTGGAGTCGCTGTACCGATACCTGTGCAAGTTCCACGCATTCGGCAACCGCCGTTACGTGCTGCTCTCGCTGCGCCACATACCGGTCGCACTGGTGGTGCTGCTCTCGCTGGAGTTCATGCCGCGTCGACGGCATCCGCGCATCAGGGAGCGAAATCCGCTGTCGCGAACTCGTTCGCCTGCCGTTGCACCCGGCGCTTGATGTCCAGCAATACTTTTCGCAACAGCAATGCGATGACGGGCCTCGCCAACTCGACGGCGACCACCTCGCCAGGGTGCCGCAACCCGACGCGTACCCGCGCGAGTAGTCGGGTATGGGTCGCCCAGTGCGGCTGAAGGTGGAGCGACCAGACCACACTCGGCAAGTTGGGCGACCTAGGCCGCAGCACGATGCTCCGTTCGGGCATGATCGCGTCGACGTAGCAGGACAGCCCGCCAGGCAGACCCATCCAGCCTTTGGGCTTGAGCTGCAAGGTATCTCCGACAGCGAGCTGCTTCCATTCCGGATCGAGACCGTCGGGATTGTGCAGTCGCAGACCTCCGGCATTCTCCAACGTCCGCCGGCTGTCGCGCCCGCGACGATCTTGACCCATCCGCAGAAGCCATGGCCAGGTGACCGACGGCGGGGAATCGATCCACACCGCCTCGGTGACCTGAATGACCGGGTCGCCGATCAACTCATCACCGGGCAGTGGTGTCTGGCATTCCCCTTTGCTGGTGCCCCAATTGCGGTAATACCGGCGTGCGGCATACAGGACTGCGAGGACCCCCGCGATCTCGGTCACCCGTTTTGACGCGTGCATCATAACGCCAGTCTGCGTAGCACAGTGACCCATCGCCAGGGCCATTGGTCCTTGGTGAGACGCATAGGTGGTCGTCAACCGCGGCCGTCGTTACGCGTAAAGCGAATCGAGAAGTTCTTTGTTGCGCTCGGCAACGACGGCCCGCTTCACTTTGAGGGACGGGGTGAGCTCCCCACCCTCGACGGTCAGATCATGCTCTAGCAAGGCCCACTTCTTGATTGTTTCCCACCTGTTGAGTTCGGCATTGAGTCGGCGGACATACTCCTCGACGAGGTCGCGCACTTCCGGCAGCCTGATCAGCTCGTCGTAGGACTCCACGGGCAGCCCTTGCTCGGCGGCCCAGCCGGCCGTCAGATCGGCATCCAAGGAAATCAGCGCGACGCAGAAGTTACGGGCCTCTCCGAAGACCAGGAACTGGTTGGCATACGGACACATCGCGATGAACTTCTCTTCGATCGCCGGTGGCACAATGTATTTGCCGCCCGAGGTTTTGAACATGTCCTTGATGCGCCCGGTGATGGTCAGGAAGCCTTCGGCGTCCAGCTGGCCCTCATCGCCAGTACGCAGCCACCCGTCTTCGGTGAGGGCCGTCGCAGTGGCGTCCGGCAGGCGGTGGTAGCCCGACATGATATTCGGGCCGCGAAGTTGGACTTCTCCGCCTTCGCCGATGCGCACCTCGATTCCCTCGAAGGGCAGGCCGACCGTGCCGAGCTTGAAGTGATCCGGCCGATTGATGAAGCTGCCGCCCGCTGTTTCGGTAAGTCCGTAACCCTCCAAGATGAGTAGACCCGCCGCGTGAAACCATTCAGCGATCTCGCGGTTCAACGGCGCCGCGCCGGACACGAAAAAGCGAATACGGCCACCGAAGACCTGGCGCACCTTGCTGAACACCAGGCGGTCAAACAGCCTGTACTGCAGGCGCATCAGCGCACCTGGATTCTCACCAGCCCGCCGGCGCCGGTCCACGACCAGACCGAGTGCGAAGGCCCTCTCGAAAAGCTTGGCCTTGATCCCGCCTTCCTGTTGGGTTGTGAGGAAGATGCGTGCGTGGGCCTTTTCGAAAATCCTGGGGGCGGCGGCCATGAACGTTGGTTTGACCACCGCGGCGTTCTCCACGATCTTGTCGATCCGGCCGTCCACCGCGCTGACGAACCCGCACGCCAGCTGAGCAGCCAGCAAGACTTTCCCGAAGGAGTGGGCCAGCGGTAACCACAACAGCTGCAGGTCGTCTTCGCCGATCACGTCGAGGGCGGCTACTGCCGCGCCCTCGTACACCCAGGCTTTGTGGTCCAGCCGGACGCCCTTAGGTCGACCCGTTGTTCCGGACGTATAAATCAGCGTCGCCAAGCGTTCCGGGGTGATGGCGGCGATGGTGTGGCGCACGCATTCTGGATGGTCGGCCAGATACTTCTCGCCGAGCTCGGCGAGCTCGTCAAGGGTCAGCACCCAATCTTCGTCGGCCGAACCGTCAAACATCACCACTTTGGCCACGGCGGGCAACTCGGCACGGCGTGCGGTCAGCTTGGCTAATTGCTCGCCGTCTTCGGCGAATACGATCCGGGACTCGGAATCGGCCAGTATGAAGGCGGTATCCGCTGCGTTGGTGTTCGCGTACACCGTTGTGGTGGCCGCCCCGGCGGACATGATCGCCAGATCGGCCAAGATCCACTCATATCTGGTGCTGGACGCGATACCGACCCGCTGTTCCGGCTCAATGCCAAGAGACAGAAGCCCGGCTGCCAGCAACTCCACCCTGGCGGCGGCGTCTCGCCAGGTGACCGAGGTCCACTCGCCGCCACGCTGGTAGCGAAATGCCTCCCGGTCCGGAGTGGCCTCAACCCGTTCGATAAAAAGCTCGGCGATATTCGTTGCGCGGCAGGCGAACTGTGAAAGGGTGGTGGTCATTGCGGCATCCGTCAACCGGCCGGTGAGATCAGTCCGTAGTGACCGTCGTAGCGGTGATACAGCACGCCCGCTCGACCTTGGTCCACATCGATGAAGAACAGGAACGGCAGCCTGAGTAGGGAGAGCCGCTCCTTCGCGCGCCCGATGGTGAGTCGAGGAGCCGGCTGCGGACTCACGCTCACCGGCAGCTCGTGTGGCGCGAGTTCCCCCGGCAGTGGCATGACCTGAGCCATCCGGTATCCGGCCGAGTCTGTTCGGTACAGCACGCTGGCTTGGCCTGTTCCCTTCTCGGTGAACAGGTGAAAGTCGTTGTCGAGCAGCTCCATCTCTTGCGCGGCTTCGTCAACCGTGCAGGTGCCCAGCGTGAAGGACTTTCGGCGAATGATGCGACGCTCATCAAATGGCCGAGGGTAGTAGCTCGGTCGATCCGTGCGCTCTGAATGAGTGTGCCATCCGTCCGGTCCCGCTTGAGATTTATTGCCGTATTTGGCTTCTGATCGGCTGGCAATGCGTTCGAGGCGACGCCACAGTCGTGCCTCCAGTCGATCAACCGCCTCTCGAGCGTTCTCTCCCTGAACCTGGGCCCGGACGAGCCGGCCGTTGACGTCGAGGTTTGCTTGCGCGATCACCGGGCGAGCCACTGCCGGGTCGGCGTGACTACTCAACCTGACTCGGGCGTGGAGTACCGGTTGGTGCGTGAACCGGCTGAGCCCGCCGATCTTCTCCCTTACGTAGTCGTCGACACCGGGTGGCTGACCCTGAGTCGTCACGTCGATGTGGAAAGCCACCGGTAAACCGCTTCCGTATGCCATAATTCAGTTCCTACGCTGCCGCGGACGAGGGCCCTAGGGCCGAAAGTCACTGACAAATGGTTGATTATGGCCGCTCCTGTGCTGATTGCTCCAGCGGCGCAACAGGTACCGGCGAAGTTCGTCGGCACCCCACACAATGAATGGGAACGGTAGTAAGACCAGCAGATCGAAGGGCGGCAGCGCCTCAGTATCCAGAAGAGAGTGGAACAGCGGGAGGTAAACGAAAGCAGCCGCCAAAGCGATTTCGGCGGCGACACCGGCGAGCAGGTACCGGTTGCTGAAAACCCCGATTGACCACAGCGAAGCCCGCTGGGTACGCACTGCGAAGGCGGTGCCGATCTGGCCTGCGATCATGCCAAGCAGGGTCATCGTGGTTGCCTGCCGATAAGCATGATGCAGCGGCGTGCCCGTACCGACTGGCACGCCGAGGCGCCATCCTGCTTCGAGCAGAACGTAGAAATAGGCCCCCGCCGCGAGTATCGCAACCAACAGACCGAGAAAAAGCCACGCGCGCAACAGCATTGGCACTCGGATAACTCCTTGATCTCGGGGTCGCGGTGCGCGCTCCATGATGCCCGGCTCTGCCGGGTCGCGGCTAAGCGCCAGTGCCGGGAGTGTTTCGCTGCCCACGTCGAACGCTAGAATTTGCATGATCGTCAGCGGTATGGGGATCGCGCCACCACTGAGCGCAAAGAGCAAGAACGGAACTACTTCAGGTACCGCATGCGCAAAGATGTAGACGATGAATTTCCGAACATTGTCGTAGATGCGGCGGCCGGCCTCGATCGCGGTGACGATCGAGCCGAAGTCGTCGTCAGTGAGCACCATTGTCGCGGCCTCCCGTGCGACATCGGTGCCCGACAGCCCCATCGCAACACCAATGTCGGCGCGGCGCAACGCCGGAGCGTCGTTCACGCCGTCACCAGTCATCGCTACGACATGGCCGTCGCGGCGCAGCGCCTCGGCGATGTGCAGCTTGGCCTCCGGCGACGCACGAGCGAAGATTATCTCCGGGTACGCTCGGATGAGTTCGGCAAGCTTGTTTTCATCGAGTTGCTCGAAGTCGTTCGCCAGCAACAACTTTCGGGTGCGTGCCGGTAATACCGATGCGCTCTGCGGTGGCGGCGGCGGTCAGTGGGTGATCGCCGGTGATCACGATGATGCGGATGCCCGCGGTCTGGCATTTCGCAACGGCCTCGACGACGCCTGCCCTGGGCGGATCGAGCATGGCGATCAATCCCACAAAGCACAGATCCTGCTCAGCGGTAGCCCGACGGTGCGGCGGGCGCTTCTTGGCCGGTAGCTGCCGCTGCGCGAAGCCGAGCACGCGTAAACCCTGTGCGGCAAAGTCGTCGACCGCTTCTTCGACTCGGCGTCGTTTGACGGCATCGAGCGGTAACGATTGCCCATCGGCGTCCAGGATGTGGCTGCACCGCGTCAGCAGCGCCTCCGGAGCGCCTTTGGTGTGCACGACGGGCGACCCGTCGTCGGAGCGGTCGATCGTCGACATCAGTTTCAGCTCGGGGTCGAAATGAAACTGCCAGCGCCGGTTGGCTTCCCGTGTTGCCGGATCAGTCTCAGCCCCGAGAATCCGCGCGGCCGCGAGCACCGCGACTTCAGTGGGATCCCCGATCGCGCCCGCGGAGTCGTCCAACCGGGCGTTGTTGCACCGGGCTGCGATGCGGCCCAGCGAACCAAGCGGAGACTGCGGCGTATCCGCGAGGTTGTCGGAATGCTCGGGATCGAGATCAACGCGGCCGGCCGTGGTCCACCCGGCGACGGGAGTCATCCGGTTTTGGGTCAGCGTGCCCGTCTTGTCAGTGCAGATCACGTCGGTGGAACCGAGGGTTTCGACCGCGGACAGCCGTTTTACCAGCGCGCCGCGACCCGCCAACTCCCGCACCGCGACCGCCAACGCAAGGGTGATCACCGGCAGCAATCCCTCTGGAACCATGCCGGCCAGCAGTCCCGCCGCGAAGATCAATGAATTGATCAGGGTCAGGTGCGCCACCAGGGTTGCCACCGGGATGAACGACAGTCCCAGCAGCACCGAGACGGCGGCAATCAGCCAGGCCGCCCGCCTGACCTGTCGCTCCAACGGGCTGAGATCAGATTTGACGCGCTCGGATAGCGCCGCGATCCGGCCGATTTCGGTACCCATCCCGGTGGCGAACGCGAGTCCCCGGGCATTCCCACCGGTACAACTGGTGCCACTGAATACCAGATCGTGCGCAGTCAGTAAGGGCACATTCACGTCGATCATCGCCGCCGAGCGCAGGGCAGGCACCGATTCGCCGGTCAGTGCCGACATGTCCACTTCGACGGCGCCGGCCAGCAGTCGGATATCTGCGGCGACCCGATCTCCCTCCTCGATGACGACGACGTCGCCTGGCACTATCTGCGAAGCGTCGATTTCGGTGATGACGCCGTCACGCTCGACTTTCGCTTCATGCGGCAGGTATTTGGCCAGCGCTTCCACCGCCCGCTCCGCCTGCAGTTCCTGCACGAAGGAGAACCCGGCATTCAGCATGATGATCAACACCACCGCTGTCGCCACCACGTGCGATCCGACGATCACCAACAGCCCTGCTGCCAGCCAAAGCAGTAGCGCCAATGGATGGGTCAGCTGACGGACCAAAGCCTTCGGCCACTGCCGGCCGGACCGGCGCTGCAATTCATTCGGCCCGTATTGCAGCAGGCGCCGGTCCGCTTCAATCCCGGACAGGCCCTCGCGGTCGCTGCGCAAATCACGCAACAGCCGATCGGCCGCCTCCTCCGGGTCAAGCGCGGGCGGCGCGACCCAATCGCTGTGTTGGCTTCGCACCCTGCCATGGTGTCGACGGCCGGGCTGATCTGATAGAAGCCGACGGACGCAATGTCGATGACTTTCGGCCCCTTATCGATGCACTGGTGGGCGGTAGCGCCAAGCTGTCCAGCGCGTGACCCACCTTCGAGGTGGCCGGCTCAACCGAATTCGAGGACCGCATCTAGCGGCCGCCGGGGTGTGGCCGCGGGCAAGACTTCGATGGCCGGTGCGATGCCCACCCGGATCAGCACCTGCGGTTCCCGGTGCTCGTCAATCAGCGTGCGGATAACGTCCCGACTGTCATCGAGTTCAACGAGATGAGTGAGCGGGCACGTCGCCATGCCGGCCATTGTGCATTCGAGCAGCACGGTGGACAACGCTTCCCCGCAGCCCAACACATCAGCTGGGGCGTCGGATTCGGTGGATAAAACCAGGATCTTCGACCGATCCTCTGCCACGACGGCGCGGCGATCGCCGGCACCTCGGGATGGAAACTCACGCGCGACGTCGACGCGATGCAGCTCCGTACCCGAGGCCAGCGCCTCCGGAGGAACACCCTCGTAAGCTACGAAAGGAGCTGTCCACCACTGGAGTTCAGCTTGATAGGTGATATCGCCCTGGCGCAGGAACTCGGTGAGTCGCGAGGCTTGGGCCAGCTGCGCGCGGGCCTCATCGGGCAACACCTCGAGCATAGCGGCGCTCTCGGCAACGCTGCTGCACAGCACCGGTTCGAACGACGCCCAGTAGGTCGGACAATCCAGCGGGAGCCGATCGGTCCGCCGTTGCAGAATTGCTTCGGCGCGTCGGCGCTGGACATCGGTGACGACGTCGAGCGGGCTGAAGTCAATCGAGGCCAGATGATTGGGCTTGCGCGGCTTGGGAAGTCGCTCGACGTGTGCCTGCCAACCGGCTGCAGTCATGGCGACGCAAAGGTGGTCGAGGACCGCGCCACAACTGATGATCGCCTCGCGCCCCGTGCGGTCGGTATGGCGCACCTGACGTTGCGGGTCGACATAGAGCCGCAACGTCGCATTCTCGAATACCCACCGCCAGGGTTGGCTGTTGTGCACCGACGGAGCACGGCCCGCCAGCAGCACCGCATTCGCTATGACCGCTCTGCTCGGCGTCGCGTGCGGCATGGACGTCCTCCCTAGAGTCGTTGGTGCTCTGCGATGCCGGCGCGTTCGTCGTCTGGGTGAGAATCGCCCCTGAGAATCAACAATGGGCAATCGGTGTCGTAGAGCACGCTCTGGCCGACAGAGTCTGGCTGGCCGAGACCGTCTGAGCCGACCACGAAAAGCTTTACTGACTGGCTGTGCTCATTCAGGTAATCGGCGATACTGCCGCACAGCGGCACCGAACGTAAGCCGAGATCGCGTCCTATCCACTCGGCCAGACGCGGATCAACAGACTCGCATATGTCGTTATCGCGTTCGGCCGCAGCGACACCCGATTTCTTAACGTCCATAAACGGGGCTGTGTTCAAAACCCGCAACTGTGCGCGACGCAGCCTGGCCTCTTCCATCGCCCGCTTGACCAGCACCTCGTTCCGGGCCGAACGGTCAAGACCGACCCCGATCCATCCACCGTCTCCTCGCACGACCTTGTCGTTCCCGCGGAGCATGGCCACCGGACAGTGGGCAGATGCACTCAATGCAGCGGCCGTCGAGCCCACCCGCTTCACGCCGGAATGCCGCGATGCACCAACACATAGCAGCCGCGCTGATCTCGACGCTCGTGTCAAGGCGGCGACCGGGTGGTCGTGGACGATCTCGATCTCGATTTTCACCGGCTGCTCCGACGCCTCGACTGCCATCATCGCGTACCGGACCGCGATCTCGGCGGTAGCGAGCCGATGGGCGAAACTGTCGGCATCTCGGTGGATGGGCTCACGTGGATCGATGGCGTACACCAATCGAAGTGGGACATCGCGGGAAATCGCCTCGTCGATGCCCCAGAGTGCCGCTCCCACTGCGGCTTCGGATCCGTCAATACCGGCCACAACCGATGGTGGCCTCTCAACAGACTGCACGGCGGCCTCCAAGAATCGAGAGCGCGCCTGCCACGCGCCCGGTTCTGAAGCTATCCGTTACCTGCCGCGTCGTTGAGAGCCATTAGTCCCTCACTAGCCGCCGATGGTCACGCACGCTTCGGCACGGGCGTCGATGTTAAACGCCGCCCCCGGCTCGCCCGCTGCGACCGCGCTCGGCGAGCGCCCGCATGAAGAACGTCAGGTTGGCCGGTCGCTCGGCGAGACGCCGCATGAAGTACCCGTACCACTGAGTGCCAAACGGCACGTACACCCGAACCTGGTTGCCCGCCGACACCAGCCGCGTCTGCTCGGCGTCGCGGACGCCGTACAGCATCTGGTATTCGAAATCAGCTGATTTACAGCCGGTTTCGCGTGCCATTGCGGGCACCGCGTCGATGATCACCGGGTCGTGGGAGGCAACCATCGGGTATCCGGGCCCTGCCATCAGCACCCGTAGACAGCGCAGATAGGAGGCGGTGACCGCAGCGGCGTCCCGGTAGGCCACCGACGCCGGTTCGTCGTAGGCGCCCTTGCACAGCCGGACCCTGGCCGCCGACGCGGCGAACTGTTCGCAGTCGCCGTGCGTGCGTCGCAAGTAGGCCTGCAACACCACACCCAGCCACGGGAAGTCGGTCCGTAGGTCAGCGGCGATCGACAAGGTGGAATCCGTGGTGGTGTGGTCCTCGGCGTCCACCGTTACCCAGGCACCGACCTGTTCGGCCCGCTCGCAGATGGCGTGCGCGTTCGCGAGTGCGATCGTTTCGCCGTCTCGATCCAACGCCTGTCCCAGCGCGGACAGCTTCAGCGACACCTCCAGCGCGCGCACGCCGTCGTGGCCGGCATCGGGCCGTCGGCCCAGCGCGTCGAGCAGCTGGAGGTAGGCACGCGTGGTGGCGTTCGCGCCGTCGATATCGGTGACATCCTCACCGAGAAAGTCGATACTGACCAACCGGCCCGAATCCCGCAGTGCGCCAGCGCTGTCCAGCACCCGCTCCAACGTCGCACCGGGCACGAACCGGTGCACCACCTTACGGGTAACCGGGAACCGCTCAGCGGTGTGCCGCAATCCGTGCGAGCGGCTGGCGGCGAGTATCGCCGGGCGCAGCGTCTTGGTGAACAGGCCGGACATCACTGCGCCGCCATGTGCGGATAAGTGTGATCGGTGGCCGGGACGAACGTCTCCTTGATCGAGCGGGCGGACGTCCAGCGCAGCAGATTCATTGCGGAGCCGGCCTTGTCGTTGGTGCCCGAACCGCGGGAACCGCCGAACGGCTGGCGACCCACCACCGCCCCCGTCGGCTTGTCGTTGACGTAGAAGTTGCCCGCCGCGAACCGAAGCCGGTTCTGTGCGGCCAGCACCGCATCACGGTCGTCGGCGATCACCGCCCCGGTCAGGGCGTAGCGCGATCCGGTGTCGATGACGTCGAGGACCCGTTCGAACTCGTCATCGGGGTAGACGTACACCGACAGCAGCGGGCCGAAGTACTCGGTTGCGAACGATTCGTCGGTCGGGTCGTCGGACAGCAGCACCGTCGGGCGGACGAAATAGCCTTCGCTGTCGTCGTATTCGCCGCCGACGGCGATCGTGACGCCGGGCGCGCTTTTCGCGCGCTCGATGGCATTGACGTTCTTGGTGAAGGCCCGCTCGTCGATCAGCGCACCACCGAAGTTGGTCAGGTCGGCGATGTCGCCGAATTTCAGCTCGGCGGTGGCGGCCAGGAAGTCGTCACCCAGCTGCTGCCACACCGAGTGTGCGATGAAGGCCCGCGATGCGGCCGAGCACTTCTGCCCCTGATAGTCGAAGGCGCCGCGGATCAGCGCGGTACGCAGTACATCCGGTCGAGCAGAGCTATGCGCAAGCACGAAGTCCTTACCGCCGGTCTCGCCCACCAGCCGCGGATAGCTGTGGTAGTGCTCGATGCTGGTGCCGACCTGCTGCCACAGCCGCTGGAAAGTCGCCGTCGATCCGGTGAAGTGGATGCCGCCCAGCCGCGGATCTGCCAGTGCTACTTCCGATACCGCATAGCCGTCGCCGGTCACCATGTTGACCACCCCGGGTGGCAGTCCGGCCGCCTCCAGCAGTTGCATGGTGAGGTAGGCGGACAGCGTCTGTGTCACCGACGGCTTCCACACCACGGTGTTGCCCATCAGCGCCGGCGCGGTGGGCAGATTCGCGGCGATCGCGGTGAAGTTGAACGGCGTTATCGCGTAGACGAATCCGTCCAGTGGGCGGTAGTCGGTGCGGTTCCATTCCCCCCGTACGCTCGTCGGCTGCTGCGCCAGGATTTGGCGGGCGTAGTCGACGTTGAACCGCCAGAAATCGGCCAGCTCGCAGGGGGCGTCGATCTCGGCCTGATAGGCGGTCTTGGACTGGCCGAGCATGGTCGCCGCCGCGATCTTCTCCCGCCACGGACCTGCAAGCAGATCCGCCGCTCGCAGGAAGATCGCCGCTCGCTCGTCGAACGGGGTTGCCGCCCAATGTGTTCGGGCCAATGACGCTGCCTGTACAGCGGCGGCGGCATCGCGGTGTTGGGCGTTGGTCAACGTGCCCAACGTTGCCGCGTGCCGGTGCGGCTGCACGACGTCGATCCGCTCCCCATTGCCCATGCGGTGGCTGCCGCCGATGACGTGCGGCAGGTCGATCGGGTGATCGGCCAGAGCGGTCAGCGCAGCCTGCAGCCGGGTGCGCTCGGGCGAATTCGGTGCGTAGTCGTGGATTGGCTCGTTGACGGGCGGCGGCACTTGGGTGATGGCGTCCATGTCTACAAGGATCTCAGCGACGACACTCCTTAGACTTGGCCTATCGGCCAATATGATGCGGATCCGCTAGTACAATCGGACAACATGCAGTCTGCCGGCGTGCGACTCGGCCAACTGCTGTTGGCCCTGGATACGACCATCGCGAGCTTGGTCGAGGCGCCGCGCGGCCTGGACCTGGCCGTCGCATCGGCGGCGTTGATCGACTCCGACGACGTGCGACTCGGTATGGGCCGCGGCGCGGACTCGGCCGATGTGTTCTTCCTGCTCGGCGTGGCCGACGACGAGGCTCAACGATGGATCGACACCGGCCCGGCCGGGCAACCGCCGGTCGCCATCTTCGCCAAGGAACCCTCCGACGCCCTGGTCGCCCGGGCCGTCGCTGCGGGGACAGCGGTGGTGGCCGTCGAACCGCGGGCCCGCTGGGAGCGGCTGTATCGGCTGGTCAACCACGTCCTCGAACACCACGGCGATCGCACCGACCCCGGCAACGACTCCGGCACCGATTTGTTCGGCTTGGCGCAGTCGCTCGCGGACCGTGTTCACGGCATGGTCAGCATCGAAGATGAGGGTTCCCATGTGTTGGCCTATTCGGCATCCAACGACGAAGCCGACGAATTGCGGCGGCTGTCGATCCTGGGTCGGGCCGGCCCTCCCGAGCATTTGAAGTGGATCGGCCAATGGGGCATCTTCGACGCGCTGCGGGCCGGCGGCGACGTGGTCCGGGTCGCCGAGCGGCCGGAGTTAGGACTGCGGCCACGGCTGGCCGTCGGCATTCACCAATCGGGCTTCGACGCCCGCCGCGCACCGGCTTTCGCCGGCACGATCTGGGTACAGCAGGGTTCGCGGCCGCTGGCGGAGGACGCCGAGGAGGTGCTGCGGGGAGCCGCAGTACTGGCGGCCCGCATCATGTCGCGGCTGGCGGCCAAGCCGTCGACGCACGCGTTGCGTGCCCAGCAGCTGCTGGGCCTGGCCGACCTCGGATCTGTTGACGTGGAAGCGATCACGCGTGAATTGGGGATCGTAGCCGACGGTGACGCCGCGTTGATCGGCTTTCACAGCCCGGGCGGCCATGGTCGATTGGCCGACGTCTTGGCATTGAGCGCCAATGCTTTTCGTGCGGACGCACAGGTCGCGTCGCGCGGATCGCGGGTGTACGTCTTGCTTCCGGATACGACGAAGCGGTCGTCGCTGCACTCTTGGATTCGCGGCACCATCAACGCCCTGCAGACCGAGCTGGGACTGCAGTTGCGCGTGGTCGTCGCCGCGCCGCTGCCCGGGCTGGCCGGCCTGCCCGCGGTGCGTGCCGATGTGGATCGCGTACTGGATAGCGCTGAGCGCCATCCGGATTCGTTTGCCGCGGTGACCTCGCTGGCCGAAGCGCGGACCACCGTGCTGCTCGATGAGATCGTCACGCTGGTCGGCGCCGACGAGCGGCTGGTCGACCCCCGGGTGCGCGACCTGCATGCCCACGACCCGGCTCTGGTCCAGACGCTGCGGGCGTATCTGGACAGCTTCGGCGACGTCGCCGCCGCGGCAGCGCAGCTGCACGTCCACCCCAATACCGTGCGCTACCGGACCCGCCGGATCGAAACCTTGCTTTCGACATCGCTGGCCGATCCCGATGTCCGGCTGCTGCTTTCACTTGGACTTCGAGCCGCCGAACGGAGCTCGTGAAATCGGCCCGAATTCGCACAACAGTTATGTTCATCGTGAAGGTAATGGGAAGAGTTGCAACAATTTTGCGTCAGCTAGGCTTTGCTGGTGACAGATCGCCCGTCGACATACTTGGTGCTGGCCTCGCAGCGCAGCGGCAGCACCCTGCTGGTCGAATCGCTGCGTGCAACCGGCGTGGCCGGGGAGCCACAGGAGTTCTTCCAGTACCTCCCGAACACAAGCCAATCACCACAGCCGCGCGAGTGGTTCGCCGGTGTCGAGGACAAGTCGATTTTGAATCTGCTCGACCCGTTCGACGCGGGCAAGCCCGACCTCGCCCCGCCCGAGATATGGCGTGACTACATTCGCACCGTCGGACGGACACCGAACGGCGTGTGGGGCGGCAAGCTCATGTGGAACCAGACACCGCTGCTGCTGGAGCGGGCCCGCGGGCTGCCGGATCGATCCGGCGATGGCCTGCTTTCCGCCATCCGCGACGTCGTCGGCGAGGAGCCACTGCTGATCTACGTCTACCGACCGGACGTGGTGTCGCAGGCGGTGTCATTCTGGCGGGCGGTCCAGACGCGGGTCTGGCGTGGGCGGCCCGATCCTGTCCGCGACGCACGCGCCACGTATCACGCGGGCGCCATCGCGCACGTCATCACGATGCTGCGCGGCCAGGAGGAGGGCTGGCGAAACTGGTTCGCCGAAGAGAACGTCAAGCCGATGGAGATTCCGTATCCGGTGTTGTGGCGCAACCTGACTCAGGTGGTCGGCGACGTCCTCGAGTCACTGGGCCTCGACCGACGGCTCGCGCCGGAGCCTGTGCTGGAACGCCAGGCGGACAAGCGTTCCGACGAATGGGTGGATCGTTACCGCGCAGACGCCGAACGAGAGGGGCTCCCGCTATGACGCGCGCTGTCGACGAGACAACGCATGTCGACGAGCTGGCTGCACAGGTCATCGCGCTACTCGACCAGCGCAGCCCTCGACCGTCGTCGAGCTAGACCGAAACCTGACGCTTCGAGTAGATCTCGGCGAGGAACTGCTCGACCGCCACCGTCGCATGCGCGGCGCGTACCGACCCGAAGATGTCGAATGCGTGCTGCGCGAACGGCATTTCGGCGTAGGCGACCGGCTGGCGGCTGACTTCCCGCAGCCGTTTGCTGAATGCCCGGCCCTGCTCGACCGGGATCAGCGAGTCGTTGCGGCCGTGCAGCACGAAAAACGGTGGGGCGTCCGGATTTACGTAGGTGATCGGCGACGCGGCGCGAAACGCATCAACAATGTGCGGTCGCCTCAGCTTGAAGACGTACTTCGACAGCGTCGGCGCCATCAACGGGTGGATCGCGTCGTTCATGGTGAAGTCGTAGAGGCCGTAGAACGGGACGGCCGCCCGCACACTGGTGTCGGCGTCCTCGAAGCCGGGCTGAAATTGCGGATCGTTCGGCGTCAGGGCCGCCAGTGACGACAGGTGCCCACCAGCCGAGCCGCCGGTGATCGCGACCCAGTCCGGGTCGCCGCCGTACTCGGCGATGTGCTCCTTGACCCATGCCAGCGCACGTTTGACATCGACGATGTGGTCCGGCCAGGTAGAGCGCGGGCTGAGCCGGTAGTTGATCGCAACGCACACCCAGCCCAACTCGGCCAGGTGGCTCATCAACGGATATGCCTGTTGCCGTTTGCTTCCCACCATCCAGGCGCCACCGGGTACCTGCAGCAACACCGGCGCCCGGCCGCCGCGGTCGAGGTCGGGCCGCCGCCAGATGTCGAGGTGGTTCCGGGCACCATGTTCGCCGTAACTGATATCGGTGTGATGCGCGTAGCTGCCGTAGACCCGCGCCATGCGGAGCACGCCGGGAGACTTAGCCGTACCTGCGCCCGCCGGCCGCTTCCACAGATCGCCTGACTCGGTCCGGCGATCGGGACCCAGCCCGGAGTCGAGTGCAGCCTTGAGCGGCTGGTCGGCCCGCGCGCCGATGCGGTGCAGGCCCGCCAACCCCAACCACGCCGGCGCCGACACCAGCCAGCTGAATAGGCGAAGCCGCGGCGAGAGCTTGCGGGTGATGGCGGCCAGTAGCGCGAACTGACCGACAAGCAATTGCAGGGGCAGCTCTGACGCGAACACCCCGAAGCTGAATGCGTACATCGACAGGTAACCGCGCTTACCCAGCGGCTGGTAGCCATTGGCGGTGACCCCGAGCCCGGCCAGTGATGCGAGCACAGCTAACAATCTCTTCACGGCCACCACTTAACCATAGGCAACTTCGCCACTGAAACCACTTGCGTCACTTTAGTTTTCCTCGGCAGAACTTGTCGGACGGGATCGTTACTATTCGAACATGCGTTCTAGTAGTCGGGAAGAGATCGTCGAGGTCCTGGATGCGCTCGAAGCCGGCTATAAACGCGCCCTGGACCTGACCTTCGACGTGCTCACCACCCCCGAACGGCTGAGGGTATTGCAGCGGTGGGAACGGATGCGCCGCTGGCAACCCGCCGTGGAACACGCACTGATCAACCAACTCGCCGAGCAGGCCGATCCGAGCGAGTTGGGCGGGCCACTGGCCGCGGCGCTGGCCAACCGGTTGCGGATCAGCCGCGCCGAGGCGTCACGGCGTGTCCACGAGGCCGCCGACGTGGGCGAGCGCACCGCGTTGACCGGTGAGCCGTTGGCGCCGGTGCTGCCCGCGACGGCCGAAGCCCAGCGCAATGGCGAACTGGGTCCTGGCCATGTCGCGGTCATCCGGGGCTTCTGGCATCGACTGCCCGACTTCGTCGATGTGGAGACCCGCGCCCACGCCGAAGCACAGTTGGCCCGCCTGGCCGGCGAGCACCGCCCTGATGAGCTGGCCAAGCTGGCCGACAAACTCACTGACTGCCTCAACCCCGACGGCGACTTCACCGACGTCGACCGGGCCCGACGGCGCGGCCTTACCCTCGGCCGCCAAGACATCGACGGCATGTCCCCGATCAAGGGCTTCCTGACGCCCGAGGCGCGCGCGACCCTTGACGCCGTGTTGGCCAAGTTGGCCGCACCGGGCATGTGCAACCCCGACGATGAGGCCCCCTGCGTTGATGGCCCACCGCCGGAGCAGGCTGTCGGAGGCGATTCCCGCACCTGCGCTCAACGCAACCACGATGCGCTCAATGCCGGCTTGCGGGCCCTGTTGTCCTCTGGTGAGTTGGGTCGGCACAATGGCCTACCCGCCACCATCGTGGTCACCACCACGCTCAAAGCGCTGGAGGCCGGGTCCGGGAAAGCTCTGACCGGCGGCGGCACCCTGCTACCGATGTCAGATGTGGTCCGGCTGGCCTCCCACGCACACCACTACCTGGCCATCTTCGACAACGGCAAAGCCCTCGCGCTGTACCACACCAAACGACTTGCCTCGCCACGCGCAGCGAATTGTGCTGCACGCCAAGGATCGTGGGTGCTCGTTCCCCGGCTGCAGCGTCCCGGGCTACCTCTGCGAAGCCCACCACCTCGATCCCTACGCCACCAATCCCGTCACCGATGTCAACCAGCTGACTTTCGCCTGCTGCCCCAACCACCAACTCGCCGACCAAGGCTGGACCACCCGCAAAAATGCGCATGGCGACACCGAATGGATCCCACCGCCGCATCTTGACCACGGCCAACCCCGCACCAACACCTACCACCACCCCGAGAAACTGCTACAAGACGATGACGACGACGGGCCATAGCTCTTGCCGCGGCAGTTTCGGCGGGCATACCGTTCACCCATGACCGCCAAGACCCAGGGGCGGGATCCTCGGATCGTCATCGTCGGCGCCGGCATGGCGGGGATCGCCGTCGCTCATGTGCTGAAACAGTCCGGCTTCAACGACTTCACCATCCTGGAAAAGGGTTCGGACGTCGGCGGCGTGTGGCACTGGAACCGCTATCCCGGTCTGCGTTGCGACGTGCCTTCTTACGGCTATCAATTCGCGTTCGCGCCCAAGCCCGACTGGAAGCACGTGTGGGCGACCGGCGACGAGATCCAGCGCTACCACCGCGACCTCATCGACGCGCTGGCGCTGAAATCGCATCTGCGGCTTGACTGCGAAGTCACCGAGGCGGTGCTCGCCGATAACCGATGGCGAGTGTCCACCGCGCGTGGCGACGAGATCGAGGCGGACTTCGTCATCGCAGCAACCGGAATCCTGCACCACCCGTTCATCCCGGACCTTCCGGGCCTCGACTCGTTCACCGGACCGGTGGTACACACCGCGCGCTGGACCGACATCGATGCGCGCGGCAAACGGGTGGCGGTAATCGGCGCCGGTTCGACTGGGGTACAGGTCTTTTCTGCGTTGCAGCCCGAGACGGCGCACATCACCCATTTCGTCCGCACACCGCAGTGGGTGATGTGGATGCCGATGCGACTACGACAACCCCGCATCGTCGGTCGGCTGTTGCGAAGATTGCCGAGGCAGGACAAGACCGTCCGGCTTGCGCAATTCGTCGGCTCCGACTACTTGGTCGATCTGGTCACCCGGCCGACGTGGCGGCGCCGGGCCGCGCAGCGCTACGGGTGGATGTGTCTGCGAGCCTTGGTGCGGGACAAGGATCTTCGCGCCAAGTTGACGCCCGATTACGAACCGTTCTGTAAACGGCAGGTGCTCTCCGGCGACTACTATCGGCGAATCTCCAAGCCGAACGCCAGCTTTGTCACCGAGCCGATCGCGGAGATCACACCGACTGGGCTGCGAACCAGCGACGGCATCCACCATGATCTGGACGCGATCGTGCTCGCGACCGGCTTCGCGGCCCACAACTACATGCGCCCGATGACACTGCGCGGCCGGGACGGACTGTCGATCGACGACGCCTGGGCGAAAGGTCCTCGAGCCTGGGGAATGACCGCGATCCCCGGATTCCCCAACCTGTTCATGGTGCTCGGTCCCAACTCGCCTACTGGGTCCATGTCGCTACAACACGTCGCGGAGTTGACTGGGCGCTATATCACCCGTTGGCTGCAGCGTTTCCGCGACGGCGAGATCACCACCGTCGAAGTCAGCGAGGAAGCCACCGACCGCTTCGCCGACGACGTCGCCGAGGCGATGGTGCCGACGGTGTGGAATACCGGTTGCAACTCATGGTATTTCGCCGACGACAACCACATCGACCTGTGGCCGTTCGACCGAAAGCGGTTGACCCGCATGCTGAGTCAACCGAAAGACGACGACTACATCCTCACACCGTAGGCGCGCCATAAGCCACGGCAATCTCCGCCGCCAGTCGCGCGTTAGACAGCACCAGCGCGACGTTGGCCGACAGCGACGCACCGTGCGTCTCGCGATGGAAGAAGTCGAGCAGGAACGGCGTGACGTCCTTGCCGCACACACCCGCGGCTTCGGCGGCGGCCAGCGCTTCGGCCAGCACCCGGTCATGCAGCGCGCGGTCCATCTCGTTCGCGGGCGCGATCGGGTTGGCCAGCACCAGCCCATAGCCGTCGGTGCCCAGCCGCCGGCGGGCGCGCAACACGTCGGCGACCTGTTGCGGCGACTCCACCCGCCAGCCCACCGGATGACCCGAATCGGCAAGGTAGAAGCCGGGAAACCGATCGGTGCGATAGCCGATCACACCGACGTTGAGCGACTCCAGCCGCTCGAGGGTGGCGCCGACATCCAGGATCGACTTGACGCCGGCGCAGACCACCAACACGCCGGTGCGAGAGAGGGTCATCAGGTCCGCGGACTCATCCCAGCTGTCGCGCGCATTGCGATGAACGCCGCCCAGCCCGCCCGTGGCGAACACGGAGATACCCACTGCCGCAGCCAGATGCGCGGTCGAGGAGACGGTTGTCCCGCCGTCTCCGCCCCGGGCCGCGAGCACCGCGATGTCGCGGACGCTGACCTTCACCACCGCGTCGCTCTCTGCGACGCGCCGCAGTGCCGCATCGTCCAGTCCGACGTGCGGCTCGCCGTCGATGATCGCGATCGTCGCGGGCACCGCCCCGCCGGATCGCGCCGCCGCCTCGATCTCGCGTGCGACGCGCAGGTTGTCCGGTCGGGGCAGACCGTGACTGATGATCGTGCTCTCCAGTGCGACAACCGGCCGGCCGGCGGCCAGCGCGTCGGAGACCTCGGGGTGGACGTGCACGGGTTGCACCTTACGTCGCCGTCCTACGGCTCCTCGGGAGTCTCGATCACCGCGTACGTCGGATCGTCCATCGCCACCTGCTTGTTGCCGCTCTGGCTCGCTTTTCCGGTCACGCGCAGGACCTGTCCGGGTTGAATGTCGTCGCCATGCCCGGGCGGGAAGGTCACCCGGACCTCGCCGCTGTCATCTCCGACGACGATCCAGCGGAACGTTTTTCCACGCTTGGTGATGTCTTCGACTTGACTGACGCGGCCTTCGACCGTAGCGCGGCGCCCCGGAACCAGGCTGTTGACCTCGATCACCGCAGCAGGCTTTTCCGGGTGCTCGTAGTCGTCCGCAGGCTCGTCTTCGCCCCGCCAAATCCGCATCTCGATTTCTTCGAATTTGGCAGCGATGCGCTGCTCGAAGACGTCCGGGAATGCTTCGCGGATCCTGGACTGGACGTCGTAGGGAACGATGGTGGCCGCGGCGTCCGGGATCCGGCTGACCGCCCGGGAGATCTTGTCCGCGGTTCGGTCGTGCAGGAGTCGTCCCAGTAACGCCGCATACGTCCGGCGCGGCAGCAGCACCGTCACGTGGGTGTCGCGATGCTCGTTTCGAGCCTTCACGACCAGCGTTTGCACAGCGCGGGCGATCTGTCGGTCGGGGCAGTCGATCACCCGCAGCGGGGTGTCGAGATCGAAGTCGTCCCAACGCTTTCGCAGTGCGGTGGCGTGGTCGGAGTCGAGCATGAAATGCACCGCGGTCAACTCGTCGGCCCGTAGGCCCTTGCCGTAGCGCAGCGCTTCGAGCACCGCGAGGTCAACCGAGTTGACGCAGACGAACAGCCGATGGCGGGCGTACTTGGTCATCTGCGGACGGTCGGTGCGGAATGCTTCCAGGATCGCCGACTCGGCCCGGTATTCGCGATTGAGCCGAATCAACCCGAAGACCAGAATCGGGAAGACAACGACGATCAGCCAGGCGCCCTCGGTGAACTTGGCCACCGCGAAGATTCCCACCACGATCGTCGACAACACCGCTGCAGTGAAGTTGATCGCCAACCGGTGCCGCCAACCCGATTCCCGTTGCGTCAGATGGTATTTGGACATTCCGTAGCCGGCCATCGAGAATCCGGTGAACACTCCGATCGCGTAAAACGGCACCAGCGCGCTGACCGATCCGCCGCTGAACACCAACAGTGCCACCGACAGTGCTGCAAGCGTGAGGATTCCGTTCGAGAACACCAGCCGATAACCCCGTTGCATGAGCTGGCGCGGCAGAAAGCGGTCCTCGGCAACGAAACTCGCCAACGCGGGGAAACCGTTGAAGCTGGTGTTTGCGCCGGTGTACAAGATGGCCGCCGTCGATACCTGAACCAAGACGTACATGCTGTTGCCGATGACCCCGTTGCCGAAGACCGCTCGGGCAATCTGGGACAGCACCGACGGGTACTCGCTGAGGTACGGCGCGGCATGTGTCGCGTAGGCAAGATAGCCGACACCAGCCAGCAGGAGCCCCAGAATGCAGGCCATCGCGGTGAGCACTCGGCGTGCATTGAGACTCTGCGGCTTACGAAAGACGTTGACGGTGTTGGAAATGGCTTCTACCCCGGTCAGCGACGAGCCACCGTTGGCGAACGCCCGCAGCACCACCAAGATCGTCGCGCCCATCACCAGACCGCTGCTGTGATGCACCGGTACCGCTCCGGCAGCGTGGCCGGGATCGTATTGCGGAAGGCCCCAAACAATGTGCCGGACAACGCCGGTCACGATCATCACGACGAGCATCACCACAAACGAGTAGGTGGCGATCGCAAACGGTAGCCCGGCTTCGCGCAGTCCGCGCAAATTCAGATAGCAGATGAGCAGCACGACTGCGACGGTGATCTCCATGCTGTAGGGCCCCAGTGCAGGCAGCGCCGAGGCCACCGCAACCGTGCCCGCCGCCGACTGCACTGCCACGGTCACGACGTAGTCGATCAACAGTGCCGCGGCCGCCACCTGCGCCACCTTGGGCCCGAAGTTCTCCCGCGCCACGATGTAGGAGCCGCCGGCCTTGGTGTACACCATCACGACCTGCCGGTATGACGCGGCCACCAGGGCGAGGATCAACAGGATCACACCCATGATGGGCAGCAGCAAGATGAACGCCGCGAGCCCGGCATGCGGGAGCAGCTCCGTCAGAATCTGCTCGGGACCGTAGGCGGTGGAGGAGATCGCGTCGGGCGAAAGCGCGCCCAGCGCAACGGGGTTCGACAGCCGCTCGCCTGCCAACTCCTGGGTGATCAGCGGCTTGCCCAGGAAGACGCGCTTGCACACGTCGGAGAAAGACGGAGGTATGTCCTGTTCGTCGACCTCAGCTGTCACGACCACCTCCTCCGAGATTCTTCGGTGGCAGCCGTTCGACCGTACTAGGCGCGACCCACCTGGGCCAGCGCGTCGGGGTCAACTCGTGCGATGCGCGACTCCACGTCGTAGGGCACGATGATCGCGGTCGCACCCGGGATGCGGCTGACCGCCCGGGCCATCTTGTCGGCCGTGCGGTCGTGCAGCAGCCGGCCCAGCATCGCGGAGTACGTCCGACGCGGCAACAGCACCGTCACCTTGGTCTCCGGGTGATCTCGCTTCACCTGCAGCACAAGCTCTTGCGCGGACCGGCTCAGATGGCGGTCCGGGCAGTCGATCACCCGCAACTGAGTATCGTGCTCGAAGTGCTGCCAGCGCTCTTGCAGCTTGGCCGAGTGATCGGCGTCGACCACGAAGTGCACCGCGCTCAATTCGTCGGCGTGCAGGCCTTTTCCGTAGCGCAGCGCTTCGACTTCGGCGAGGTCGACCGAGTCCACGAAAACGAACACCCGCAGCCGCGCATACTTGGCCAACTCGGGACGCTCGGTGCGCGACATCTCCAGGACGGAGGCCTCGGCGCTGTACTGACGATTCAGCCGGATCAGCCCGTACACCAGGATCGGGAAAACGATGACGACCAGCCAGGCGCCTTCGGTGAACTTGGCCACCACGAAGATGCCCACCACGATCGTCGACATGAGGCCCGCCGAGAAGTTGACCACGACTTTGCGGCGCCAGCCGTGCACGCGCCGAATGTAGTGGTGCTTCGCCATGCCGAAGCCGGCCATCGCGAACGCGGTGAACACGCCGATCGCGAAAAACGGCACCAAAGCATTGACCGAAGCGCGGGTCACCAGCAGAAGTGCCACCGCGAGCCCGGTCAGCGCGATGATCCCGTTGGAGAACACCAGCCGGTGGCCACGTTTGGTCAGCGGCCGCGGCAGAAAGCGGTCCTCGGCAACGAAGCTCGCCAGCGCGGGGAACCCGTTGAATCCGGTATTGGCGCCGGTGAAAAGGATTGCCGCGCTAGAGGCCTGCACTAAAAAGTAGAGGATGTTGCCGAGCGCTCCGCTGCCGAAGACCGCCCGGGTGATCTCCGAAAGCATCGACGGGTATTCATCCGCAAATGGGGTGGCGTGGGTGACGAAGGCCAGCCAAGCGACACCGGCCAGCAAGAATCCCAGAATGCAAGCCATGATGGTCAGCACCCGGCGAGCGTTGACGCCCTGCGGCTCACGAAAGATGTTGACGGTGTTGGAAATCGCCTCGACACCGGTCAATGACGTACCACCATTGGCGAATGCGCGCAGAAGCACCAGCACCGTCGCGCCCATCACCAACCCGTTGCCCTGATGGACCGGTACCGCCCCGACAATGTGCGCCGGGTCGTATTTCGGTAGACCCCAAAAGATCTCACGAATCACACCGGTCACGATGGTCAGCGTGATCATTGTGACAAACGAGTACGTCGTGATCGCGAAAAGCCGGCCTGACTGCCGCACTCCGCGCAGGTTGGCCATGCAGATCAACACCAGCACGCCGATAGTGATTTCCAAGTGATAGGGATGCAGCGGAGGTATAGCGGAGCAGAGAGCCACCGTCCCAGCCGCGGGCTGCACCGCGGCCGTGACTACATAGTCGATCAGCAACGCCGCGGCGGCGATCTGCGCTATCCGGGGCCCGAAGTTGTCCCGTGCCACCATGTATGCCCCACCGGTCCGGGTATAGGTCATGACGACCCCGCGGTAGGACGCGGAAACCAACAGCAGGATGAGCAGAACGACGCCGATGATCGGCAACAACAACGTGAACGCGGCCATCCCCGCGCGCGGCAGCAGTTCGATCATGACCTGCTCGGGACCGTAAGCCGTCGAGGAGATCGCATCCGGTGAGATCGCGCCGAGCGCAACCGGATTCGACAACCGTTCCGACGCGAGCTGCTCGCTCGTCAAAGGCTTTCCGAGGAAAATGCGCTTCCAACTATCGGCGAAAGAGGGCTTGAGGCCCGCGTCGCGCTGCAATGCTGTAACCACGTGTCAATTTCCTCCGGAGTCCGCGACCTGTGAAGTCAAGTCACCCACGTGGGTCCGCTGCGGTCGGGGTAACTCTATCGGAATATCGGTGGGACGCGACCTGGCCGCTGGTTCGCTCGCAGCCGCACTCGCCATTGCGATCCGGGTCTCGATGTCGTAGGCCACGATCTGGGCGCTGGCGTCCGGAATCCGGCTGATCACCTTGGCGATCATGTCTGCGGTGCGGTCGTGCAGTAGCCGGCCCAAGAGCTGGGAATACTCCCGGCGGGGTAACAGGACCGTCACTTTGGTGTCCGCGTGCTCGGCCAGGATCTGCTGGACCAGCTCTTGCGAGGCGCGGCCCAGGTTGCGGTCGAAGCAGTCGACCATCCGCAACGCCGTGACGTGCCCGAAGTGCCGCCACCGTCGCTTGAGGCGCTCCGCGTGGGCGGAGTCCAGCACGAAGTGCACCGCGGTCAGCTCGTCGGCTTTCAGCCCCTTGGCGTAGCGCACCGCTTCGATCTCGGCCAGGTCGACCGAATCAACGAAGATCAGCACCCGGTGCCGGTCGTAGTGGGCCAGGTCATAAGGTTCGGCAGCCGACATCTCCAGCACCGACGCCTCGGCTCGGTACTGCTTGTTGAGCCGCATCAACGCGAAGACCAGAATCGGGAAGACCACGACGACCAGCCAGGCGCCTTCGGTGAACTTCGCGATCGCGAAAATCAGCACCACGATCGTCGACAAGATGCCCGCCGACAGATTGATCGCCAGCTTGTACCGCCAACCGGGCCCACGGTGGGTGCGCCAGTGCTTGGTCATGCCGTAGCCGGCCATCGAGAAGCCGGTGAACACCCCGATCGCATAGAACGGCACCAACGCGTTGAGGGAACCGCCGGTGCCGATCAGCAGCGCCACCGCCAACACGGTCAGCACGATGATGCCGTTGGAGAACACCAGCCGGTGACCGCGTTTCATCAGCGGGCGCGGAAGGAAGCTGTCCTCGGCGACAAAACTCACCAATGCCGGGAAGCCGTTGAAGCTGGTGTTGCCGCCGGTGTAGAGGATCAGCGCCGTCGACGCCTGAACGCAGAAGTACAACACCTTCCCGATCACGCCGTTGCCGAACACCGCCCGAGCGATCTCGGACAGCATCGACGGATACCCGCTGGCATACGGAAAAGCGTGGGTGACGTGGGCGAGCCACGCGACGCCGGAGAGTAGAAAAGCGAGGATGCAGGCCATGATCGTGAGCACTTGACGCGCGTTACGGCTTTCCGGCGGGCGGAAGGCGTTCACCGTGTTGGAAATCGCCTCGACACCGGTCAGCGACGAGCCGCCGTTGGCGAACGCCCGCAGCAGGATCAGCAGGGTGGCGCCCATGATCAGGCCGCTGCCCTGTTGTACCGGCACGGCTCCATCGGCGTGTGCCGGGTCGTAGAGCGGCAAGCCTCCGGAAAATTCCCGGATGAGACCAACGACGATTGTCAGCGACACCATGCCGACGAAGAAGTAGGTCGGCAGCGCAAAAGGAGCTCCGGCTTCGCGTAATCCCCGCAGGTTCGCGTAGCACATGATGAGCACGATGCCCACGGTCATTTCCAGGCTGTAGGGACCGAGAACGGGTATTGCCGACACCACCGCCACCGTGCCCGCGGCGCACTGCACCGCGACGGTCACGACGTAGTCGATCAGCAGCGAGGCCGCGGCAATCTGGGCGATTCTGGGTCCGAAATTCTCCCGGGCTACCACGTATGAACCACCGGCCCGGGTGTAAGCCATAACCACCTGGCGATAGGACGCCGCGACCAACACCAGGATCACCAGGATGACGCCGGTGATCGGAAGTAATAGGGCGAACGCGGCCAACCCGGCGGCCGGCAGCAGTTCAATCATGATCTGTTCGGATCCGTACGCGGTCGAGGAGATCGCATCGGGAGAGAGCACTCCGAGCGCAATCGGGTTGGACAGCCGCTCGTGCTGGAGCTGGTCGTTAATCATCGGCCGTCCGAGGAAGACGCGTTTACATCGGTCGGAGAACGACGGCGAGATCCATACCTCGCCGGCCAGCTGTGACATGCAAATTCCTTACGCAAATCCTGGATATTTTTACGAAACCAAGTCGGACCCCGGCCAAAGCCTACGGTTAACGGCCGGGAAACGCGCGCTGGGACCTGTCCCCACAGCTGCCTCGAAACCTTCTTTACGGAATCTTGATGGATCCGGCAGTCGCTATCCAATCGTGCGGTGCGGGCGCTGTGGATAAGGCACCGACAGTGCTCCGTCGGCAAGTTCGGAGAACCGATCGAGTCCTTCATCGGCCTCGTCGTCGATACCGCGAAGCGGACCCTGCTCGGCCAGGTGCCGCTTCGCGTATAGGCGGGCCACCAGGGACTTGCGGTCCGTGCCGAGGGTGGCGCGCTCCCAGGCGGCCTGCTCGGTCAGCAGAGCACCGGCGTAGACATCCCCGATGAATTGGGCCAGCGGGAACAGCCGCGCCTCGGCAACGTCGGCGGGCAGTTTGGTCCAGGCGGTGATGGCCGCTTCGAGATCCTCGATGCGGCGGCGCACCAGCCGGGTCGTGTCTTCGTCGTCGGACACCGAGACCGCGTCATGCAGTCGCTGCAGCAGCGGCTGATGCGCGCCGATGCGCTCGATTCCGCGCCGCACGTCGAGGCACAGGATGTTGTCGGCGCCCTCCCAGATCGTGTTGACCTGAGCATCGCGCAAAAGCCTTGCCACCGGCCAGGTTTCGATATAGCCGTTGCCGCCGTGGATCTCGATCGCGTCGGAGGCCATGGTGATGCCGAGCCGGCACACCTTGAGCTTGGTGACCGGTACGGCAATGCGCTGTCGGATCGGACGTGGTTGGCGGTGGTTGGGAAGCCCGACGCCGTCGAACACCAGCGCCTGGGCGGCTTCGACGTCGACGATCATTTCGGCGAGCTTGCGGCGCATCAGTGGCTTGTCGAGCAGGCGGTCGCCGAACGCCTGCCGCTGCCGGGCGTAACACAGCGATTCGACCAGGGCGCGCCGTGCGTTGCCCAGGGCGAACAGGGCGATTCCGAGCCGGGCGGCGTTGGTCAGCTCCATCATCCGGCCCAGACCCTTGCCGTCCGAGGACTGCGAGTCGGTGCCGGACTGGTCGGTGCTGGGCTCACCGGATAGCAGGAAGGCCTCCGCGTCCACCAGCTCCACCTCGCCGGAGGCCACCGAGCGGGTGCCCAGCTTGTCTTTCAGTCGCCGGATGCGAATGCCGTTGCGCGTCCCGTCGCGACGGGTTCGCAGCACCAGGAAGCTCGCCGCGCCGCGGCTGGAGTCCGGGGCGCCCTCGGGCTTGGCCAGCACGACGAAAACCTGGCCGTCGCAGTTGGACGCAAACCACTTGAAACCGTTGAGCAGCCAGGCAGTCTCCGTGTCGGGTAGCCGTGGTCTCCAGCGCTCCCAGGTCGGAGCCGCCGGCCCGCTCGGTGAGTAGCTGAGCGGTCTCGCCTTCCCACTCCCCGCTGGCGAATCTGGCGAGCACATGCTCGCGCACGTCGGCGGGCGCATAGGCCGCAACCAGCGACTTGACCATGCCGCCGCCTGTTCCCAGGGCACAGCCCATGCCGATATCGGCCTGATCGAGCAGATAGTTGGCCCCGAACAACGGCAGCGACGACGCGATGCCGGCTTGCCGCGCGTCGTCCTTGAGCGCCTTCTGCGCGCTCAGCACCGCCCGTTTGGACTCGATGAACGACGCCGGCTGGACCACCTGGCCGATGTCGTGGCCCCAGCGGTCGTAGCGTTCCAGATGGGCCGGGTTGCGGTCGGTCTGCTCGGCCCACCGGGCCACCGGACCGCCCATCAACTCCCCGATGTCGCTGAGGTGTGGTTCGACGACGGCCAGCTCATCGGGCTGCAAGTAGTAGGCCATCGTCAGCTGCAGGGTGGGATCGGCGCGATACCAGTTAAGCCCGACCGCGCCCTGGTAGTTCTCGGTGCGGTAGCGCTCCGACTTCTCGGGAGTGCTGAACGGCAGCCGGTCGACCGCCTCCGCTTCGTATCTGGTCATAAGCCACCCTTCGAGTGGGAAGTTATTGCACGCCGATCGAGATTTTGCGTGTCATAACTGGCCACTCGACACTAACCAAGCCGGTCGACGGCGGCGGCGATGCGCTCGTCGGTGGCCGTCAA
This sequence comes from uncultured Actinomycetota bacterium, assembly GCA_963815995.1. Classification (GTDB taxonomy): domain Bacteria; phylum Actinomycetota; class Actinomycetes; order Mycobacteriales; family Mycobacteriaceae; genus Mycobacterium. The sequence continues at coordinate 251,091 of CAWFIR010000010.1, read as the reverse complement.
CGCCACCCGGACGTGCTGGGCGCCGCGTGCGCCGTAGAACTCGCCGGGTGCCGCCAGAATGCCACGCTGCGCCAGCCAGCCGACGGTGTCGCGGCACGGCTCGCCGCGGGTGACCCAGAGATACAGACCGGCGTCGGAATAGTCGACGGTGAAGCCGGCCGAGCGAAACGCCGGCAGCAGCACATCGCGGCGCCGTCGGTAGCGCTCGCGCTGCTCACGTTCGTGGGCATCGTCGTCCAGGGCGGCGACCATGGCCGCCTGCACGGGTAGCGGCACCATCATCCCGGCGTGTTTGCGCACCGCCAGCAGCTCACCGACCATGGCAACGTCGCCGGCGACGAAACCGGCCCGGTAACCGGCCAGCGAGGAACTCTTGGACAAGGAGTGCACCGCGAGCAGACCGGTGTGGTCGCCGTCGCACACCGACGGATGCAGCACCGACAAGGGTTGCGCCTCCCAGCCCAGGCCCAGGTAACACTCGTCGGAGGCGATCACCACACCGCGCTCCCGGGCCCAGCCGACCAGCTTGCGCAGGTGATCGACCCCCAGCACCTGACCGGTCGGGTTGCTCGGGGAGTTCACGTACAACAGGGCCGGCGCCTGCGGACCGAGCTGGGTGAGCGAATCGGCAACGAGCACCCGCGCACCGGCCAGCCGGGCGCCGACGTCATACGTCGGATAGGCCAGCTCGGGCACGACCACCGAATCCTCGGCGCCCAGGCCGAGCAGGGTCGGCAGCCAGGCGATCAGCTCTTTGGTGCCTATGACCGGTAGCACGGCCGACTCGGTCAGCCCGGTGATGCCGTAACGGCGGCTCAGGGCGGAGACCGCCGACTCGCGAAGCTTCGGTGTGCCCGCGGTGGTGGGGTATCCCGGTTCGGCGCTGGCCGAGGCGAGCGCGTCACGGATCAGCGGCGCGACCGGATCGACCGGCGTGCCGACCGACAGGTCGACGATGCCGCCCGGATGCGACTTGGCGAGCGCGGTCGCTTCGGCCAGGGTGTCCCAGGGGAACTCCGGCAATGATTCCGAGATGCGCCGCCGGCGGTCCGTCAGGCGGCTCAGTCGCCCTCACCCTGCGGCGCGAGATCCTTGACGACCTGCGGGTCGTTGTCGGTCTGGCCGACTTTCGCTGCGCCGCCGGGAGATCCGAGCTCAACGAAGAAGTCCGCGTTGATCTGGGTGTACTGGCCCCACTGCTCGGGGACGTCGTCCTCGTAGTAGATCGCCTCGACCGGGCACACCGGCTCGCAGGCACCACAGTCGACGCATTCGTCGGGGTGGATGTACAGCATCCGAGCGCCCTCGTAGATACAGTCGACCGGGCACTCTTCGATGCATGCCTTGTCTTTGATGTCTACGCAGGGTTCGGCGATCGTGTACGTCACAGACGTCTCCTCACGGTCTCCAGGTGGCTGTCAGGCTGAGCCGGTCGGTGCTGAGCCCAATGGTTCTGGTCCAATTGGTTTAGGCAACTTCCCGGCGATGTCGATGTCTTGGTTACTGATACTAGACGTTGCATATACAACGCAAGCACCAGGCCATTATGCGCGTCGCTGCAGTGCAACTAGTTGCATAGGACGGTCCGGTGTTCTTATGCTGCGCCAGTGGCACTCCCCCACGCGATCCTGGTGTCGCTGTGCGAACAGTCCGGCTCCGGCTATGAGCTGACACACCGGTTCGATCGCTCGATCGGATACTTCTGGAGCGCCACCCACCAGCAGATCTATCGCACCTTGCGGACGATGGAAGACAACGGCTGGGTGTCGGCGACCGTGGTCGCGCAGCGCGGGCGGCCGGACAAGAAGGTCTACACCGTCTCCGAGGCCGGCCGGGCCGAATTGGCGCGCTGGATCGCGGCGCCAATGCGGCCAAGCGGGTCCGGCCGCGGAGGGGCGCTGAGCGACAACCGCACTCGTGAAGTCGCCGTCAAGTTACGCGGCGCCGCCTACGGCGATACCACCGCGCTGCGCGCGCAGGTCGCCGCGCTGCGCGCCGAGCGGGCCGAGCTGCTGGACACCTACCGCGGCTTCGAGAAGAAGCAGTTCCCCGATCCGACGACGTTGCGCGGCAACGCGTTACACCAGTATCTGGTACTGCGCGGTGGAATCCGCGCCGAAGAAGGCACCATCGACTGGCTCGACGAAGTGACCAGCGGGCTGAAGAACCTGACGCAGGGGAACCGATGACCTATCCACACCTGTTGTCCCCGTTGGATCTTGGATTCACCACGCTGCGCAACCGGGTGATCATGGGCTCGATGCACACCGGCCTGGAGGACCGCGCCCGCCACACCGACCGCCTCGCCGAGTATTTCGCCGAACGTGCACACGGTGGCGTCGGCCTGATCATCACCGGCGGTTACGCCCCCAACCGAACCGGCTGGCTGCTGCCGTTCGCCTCCGACCTGACGTCGTCCGGGCAAGTGGGCCGGCACCGCCGCATCACCAGCGCGGTGCACGATGCGGGCGGCAAGATCCTGCTGCAGATCCTGCACGCCGGACGATATGCCTACCATCCGCTCTCGGTCAGCGCGTCGTCGATCAAGGCACCGATCAACCCGTTTCGTCCGCGCCGGCTCTCGTCGAGCGGTGTGCACAGCACGATCGACGACTTCGCCCGCTGCGCGCAGCTGGCCCGCGAGGCGGGTTACGACGGCGTCGAAATCATGGGCAGCGAAGGATATTTGATCAACCAGTTCCTGGCGCCCAGGACCAACAAGCGCGACGACGGGTGGGGCGGCAGCGCGAAGAAACGCCGCCGATTCCCGGTCGAGATCGTACGGCGCGCACGCGCGGCGGCCGGATCCGATTTCATCATCTGCTACCGGATGTCGATGGCCGATTTCGTCGAAGACGGTCAGAGCTGGGACGACATCCTTACGCTGGCAACCGAAGTCGAAGCCGCCGGCGCGACGATGATCAACTCCGGCTTCGGCTGGCACGAGGCGCGGGTACCCACCATCGTCACGTCGGTGCCCAACAACGCCTTCGTCGACATCAGCCACGCGGTCGCCGGCCACGTCAACATCCCGGTGGCGGCGTCCAATCGAATCAACATGCCGCAGGCGGCCGAACAGATCCTGGCCGACACCCACGTGCAGCTGATCTCGATGGCGCGGCCGCTGCTGGCCGACCCCGAGTGGGTGCTCAAGGCACAGGCCGCCCGCGACGACGAGATCAACACCTGCATCGCCTGCAATCAGGCCTGCCTGGACCACGCCTTCGTGAAGAAGACGGTCTCGTGTCTGCTCAACCCGCGAGCCGGCCGTGAAACGCAACTGGTGCTGTCGCCGACCCCGTGCGCACGCTCGATCGCGGTCGTCGGGGCCGGCCCGGCCGGGCTGGCCGCGGCGGTGAACGCCGCCGCCCGCGGCCACCAGGTCACGCTGTTCGAGGCCAACGACTACATCGGCGGCCAGTTCGACATGGCACGCCGCATCCCGGGCAAAGAGGAATTCAACGAAACCATTCGGTATTTCACGACGATGCTCAGGACCCACGGCGTGGTGGTGCGGCTGGGCACTCGAGCGTCGGCCACCGAGCTGACCGGCTATGACCACGTGGTGCTGGCCACCGGCGTGACGCCGCGAATTCCGAACATTCCCGGAATCGATCATCCGATGGTGCTGACCTATGCCGAGGCCATCACCGGGGTCAAACCGGTCGGCAACAGCGTCGCAGTGATCGGGGCCGGCGGCATCGGTTTCGATGTCAGCGAGTTCCTGGTCACCGACTCCTCACCGACGCTGAACCTCAAGGAGTGGAAGGCGGAATGGGGTGTGGCCGATCCGTGGGAGGCGCCCGGTGCGCTGACCACTCCGATTCCGGCGCCGCCCGCGCGCGAGGTCTACCTGCTGCAGCGCACCAACGGCGTCCAGGGCAAGCGATTGGGCAAGACCAGCGGGTGGGTGCACCGCGCTTCGCTGAAAGCCAAAGGCGTCCATCAGCTTTCCGGAGTCAATTACGAGCGGGTGACCGACGAGGGCCTGCACATCAGCTTCGGCGCGAGGCGCGAGCGAGCGCAGCTGCTCGAGGTGGACAACATCGTGGTCTGCGCCGGTCAGGAGCCGGTGTGCGAGCTGGCAGATGAGCTGCGCCGCGCCGGTATCGACCCGCACGTGATCGGCGGCGCGTCAGTCGCGGAAGAGCTGGACGCCAAGCGCGCCATCAAGCAGGGCACTGAGCTCGCGGCCAGGCTGTAGCTTTGCGCCGAACGTGACATTGCAGTCACGCTGGGCGCCGAACGTGAAACTACCGTCACGCTCGCCGGGGCCACCGACAACTACGCGGCCAGCGGGTTGTAGTCGGTGGTGCGCTGACGGGCCGGACGCCCGATGCCCTCGGCGATCGCGACCAACTCGGAGACGGTCTTAGCGGAGCCGAATTCGGAGCCGGCCATCCGCGAGATGGTCTCCTCCATCAACGTGCCACCGAGATCGTTGGCCCCGCCGTTGAGCATCAACTGGGTGCGCTCGATGCCGAGCTTGACCCAGCTGGTCTGGATTTGAGAAATCCGGCCGTGCAACATGATCCGCGCCAAGGCATGCACGGCGCGGTTGTCGCGGTGGGTCGGTCCCGGCCGCGAGGCACCGGCGAGGTACAGCGGCGAGTTCTGATGCACGAACGGCAGCGGGACGAACTCGGTGAAACCGCCGGTGCGGTCTTGGATGTCACGCAACACGTTGAGGTGGCCGACCCAATGCCGCGGCTCGTCGACGTGGCCGTACATCATCGTCGACGACGACCGCAGGCCCACCTCGTGCGCGGTCGTCACCACCTCGATCCACATCGACGTGGGCAACTTGCCCTTGGTGAGTACCCAGCGAACTTCGTCGTCGAGGATTTCGGCAGCCGTGCCGGGGATGGTGTCCAGGCCGGCTTCGCGCAGGCTGGTCAGCCACTCGCGAATACTCAAGCCGCTCTTGGTCACACCGTTGGCGATCTCCATCGGCGAAAACGCGTGCACATGCATCGACGGCACCCGCGCCTTGACCGCACGAACCAACTCGGCGTAACCGGTGACCGGCAACTCGGGGTCGATGCCGCCCTGCATGCAGACTTCGGTGGCACCGGCGACATGCGCTTCCCACGCCCGTTGCGCCACCTCGTCGGACGACAGCGAGTACGCGTCGGCGTCGTCCTTGCGCTGCGCGAAGGCGCAGAACCGGCAGCCGGTGTAGCAGATGTTGGTGAAGTTGATGTTGCGGTTCACCACGAACGTCACGTCGTCACCGACCACGTCACGACGCAGCGAATCCGCCAGCCCGGCAACGGCGTTCAGCGCGGGCCCGTCGGCGGTGGCCAGCGCGAGATACTCCGCGTCGGTACAGCCGGCCGGGTCACGTTCGGCCGAGCGCAGTGCGGCGAGCACGTCGGTGTCGATGCGCTCCGGCGCGCGGGCCGCCAAGTCGTGCACCTGCGCGCGGATCGACTCCCAGTCACCGAAGGCGCTGTCCAGATCGCTGCGAGTCTCGGTCAGGCGGCCTTCGGTGTCGATCGCCGCGTTCAGATCGACCCGGCCGGACGAGGCCACCTCGTCGGGCTCCTGCCACGGCATGCCCACCGGGTTCACGTCGCGGGCCAGTCCGGTGGCCGGATCCGCCAGCGCGGCAACGTGCCCGCTGACCCGCGGGTCGATCCATGCCGCACCCGCCTGCACGTACTTGGGCTGGGCGGTCAGCCGCTCCACCAAGTCGTATCCCGCCTCGGCGGTGACGGCGGCAAGATCGTCGAGTGCGGGCCACGGCCGCTCGGGGTTCACATGGTCGGGCGTAAGCGGCGATACACCGCCCCAGTCGTCGACGCCGGCGGCGATCAACGCCAGACATTCCTGCGCTGACACCAGGTTCGGCGGTGCCTGGATGCGCATCGCCGGGCCGAGGACCAACCGCGCAACCGCAACAGTGGCCAGGAATTCGTCGATGCCGGCGTCCGGTGTAGCGGCCATCGCGGTGTGCTGCTTGGCCCGGAAGTTCTGCACGATGACTTCCTGGACGTGACCGAACTCCTTGTGCGACTTGCGAATCGCGTGCAGAGTTTCGGCACGCTCGGTCAGCGTCTCGCCGATGCCGACCAGCAGGCCGGTAGTGAACGGAATGGACAGCCGGCCCGCGTCGGTCAACGTGCGCAGCCGGACCTCGGGGTCTTTGTCCGGGCTGCCGTAGTGCGCAAGGCCTTTGGTCTCAAACAGCCGCCGAGACGTGGTCTCCAGCATCATGCCCATCGACGGCGCCACCGGCTTCAGCCGCGACAGCTCCGACCAGCTCATCACCCCGGGGTTCAAATGCGGCAGCAGCCCGGTCTCTTCGAGCACCCGGATCGCCATCGCCCGAAGATACGACAGCGTGGAGTCGTAGCCGCGTTCGTCCAGCCATGCGCGGGCCTCCGGCCACCGATCTTCGGGCCGATCGCCGAGGGTGAATAGTGCTTCCTTGCAGCCAAGTTCAGCGCCGCGACGGGCGATGTCGAGAATCTCGTCGGGTTCCAGATACATCCCGGTGCCCGCGGCTCGCAGCTTGCCGGGCACGGTGACGAATGTGCAGTAGTTGCAGGAGTCCCGGCACAGATGCGTCACCGGGATGAATACCTTGCGGGAGTAGCTGACCGGTAGCCGTCCGGATCCGCCACGCCGTCCGGCCGATTCCAGGCCGGCGTCGCGGACCTGGGCGGCGCTGCGACACAGATCGGCCAGATCCCCGCCACGTGCGGTCATCGCAACCGCCGCCTCGTCGACGTTCAGGGCCACCCCGTCGCGGGCACGCCGTAATACCCGCCGCAGCGCGGATGCGCTGGCAGGAGGAGGCACCGACGGGCTGGGCAGCAGGGTCGGCTCTTCGCCCGGAGTCAACGGCACGTTGGTGTAACTCCCGGCCATCCAAATTTCATCCGCACGTCCCAACTATCTGCGACCCGACGCGTGCCATGAGCGACAACAGTAGCCTCCGGCTGTGCAATAGGGGTGCCTGCCCTCAGCGGGTCGACCGGTACCGGGAGAGCACCGACAACGGCGGCACGACACCCAGCGCGAGCAGCAGTAACGGACTGTAGGCCAGGACGCCTCGGCCGCCGAAGATGACGTCGCCGCCCGGACCGGGCACGAACATCAGCAGGACGGTCAGCAACCAGGTCCACAGTGGCAGCGCGGCCACCCGGGCCGACTGGGTCCATCGTCCCGCGGCCCAGACCAGCGCGCCGTTGAGCAGGCCACTGATCAGGGCGCTGACCGGAAACGGGATCGAGCCGATATAGCTGGGCAACAGCAGCGCGCCGCCAATTGCCGAAACGGCGCCGTCGACCGCCAACAACGTCAAAACGACGATACGGAAGGCAGAATCGGTCAGGTCGGGACGCTGTCCAACTGCGAAACGATGGACATGACCTCCCACTGGAAGCTGTCCAGTCGGTCTTGCCAGTGTTGCTGGTTCTGGTCCAGATCCGGGTCCATCCGGGCAGCCTACCGCGTGACGGGCCCGGCGAGGTCCACTCCGGCGAGCAGATCGGTCTCCCAACCGCGCTCATCGCGATCTCCGGCGTCGCCGGCGGCCAATATGTAGTGCTCCTGCGCGACGATCGGCAGGGCCAGGTTGTTCGACAGCGCAAGCGCCTTGCCAGTGGGTCCGACGGTGAGCTGGCTGGCGTGCGCCAGCAGGGCCGCCGTCTTGGCCGGTAAGGCGTCGGGGTCGTCGATCACGGCGTCGATCTCGTCGTCGCCGTAGCCGAGCTCACCGAAGTCGCCGTCGGCCGGTGGAATTATCCATTGTCGCGCAAATCGCCGGAGTCGAGCGCCTCCCACCCCACCGTGAACGCACTGCGGGCAATGACCGTCCAGTACAACTTGGGCACCGACCACGGCGTGCCCGGGTAGTCGTCGGTGCCGGCCGCGGCCACCGCCGCGGTGGTGACGAGGTGGGTCTGAATGTGGTCGGGATGCCCGTATCCGCCGTTGGGGTCGTAAGTCACCACGACGTGCGGGCGCAATTCGCGGATGATGGCGACCAGGGCGCCGACGGCCTCGCGCTCGTCGGCGTCGCTGAACCGTTGTCGGCTGCGCGCCTCGGCGCCCACCATGCCCGAATCACGCCACCGGCCCGGCCCTCCAAGGTATCTCGGCCCGTTGACGCCCAGGGCCTGCAGCGCGGCGGTCAGTTCGCCGATGCGGTAGCCGCCGAGTTGGTCGGCGTGGTCGACGGCCAGCTGCGCCCATTGGTCGCCGATGACCTCGCCCTCCTCGCCGAGCGTGCAGGTGACAACCTGCACCTGTGCGCCACGCCCGACATAGTGGGCGATGGTGACGCCATTGGTAATGGTCTCGTCGTCGGGATGGGCATGCACGAACAGCAGCCGGGGAGTCTCCTGCATGGAACGACCCTACCGTTGCGCTGCGCGGCAAAGGATTTCGTGGCCTAAACTCCTGGGCCGCAGCAATAGTCAGCGACTCGGCAAAGCCCGACTCCCCTGAATATACGTTGCCGACTACTATCGTCGCATGGCAGAGCAGACGGCAACGGTCCGCACCCGCCGCCGGGGCAAGCAACTCGAAGATGCCCTCTACGACGCGACGCTGGCCGAATTGGCGGCCGTCGGTTACGGCGGACTGACCATGGAAGGCATCGCGGCGCAGGCACGCACCGGCAAAGCGGCGTTGTATCGGCGGTGGTCCAGCAAGCACGATTTGGTCCAGGCCGCGTTGCTCTACGCGCTGCCGCCGTTGCCCGAGCCGCGCGCGGACCGTTCGGCACGGGAGAATCTGCTGGCCATCTTCGGTGCACACTGCGATCTGGTTGCGGGTAAGACCGCGTTCCCCGGGCTGTTCATCATGCAGCAGCTCTTGCACGAGCCGGAGTTGCGCGCGATCTTCGCCGACGCCGTCGTCGGGCCCCGATTGCGAATGACCGAATCGGTTCTGCAGGCCGGCGCGGCCAATGGCGAGATAGACGCAGCCATGCTGACCCCGTATACCGCGCGAGCCGGCACCGCGCTGATCAACCAGCAGCTGCTGCTGACCGGTGCCCCGCCCAACAAGCGTCAACTCACGCAGATCGTCGATACCGTGCTGCCACAGTCGATATAGCCGTTATTTCTATAGCAGCACAATGGATTTCACGCTGTAGGCAGACCGGGACCTACCCGAAAAAGGCCAAAGGCGGGCCGCCCCCTGGCCGGTCCGCCCTTGGCGTGTGAGTGGTCGAAGGCGCCCGATTGAGGGAATCGCTTCGATCAAGAGGATTCCGCCGAGAATGCCGCCGCGTTTATTCGCGAACGGTCTCGAATAGCTGATGCATGCCCCGGCTTGTTCCTGAACCGATCTCTCGAACGGTACCTGAGAAAACCCTTAAGGAAGCTGATTCACTGGCTTTTGTCTGACAGATATCGAATCGTTACCGATGGACCGTGCGGACGATCACTGAGCGCTCTTCACCCACTGACCAGCGTCGCCGACGATGCCGACCGGCACCGCGCCGGAAAGGCTGACGTTCTGCACACTCGGGCCCGCGCCGACGATCGTGGTGTCCTGCAGAATCGGCAGCACCGTGGACATATCCCACAGCCGCGGCTCCACGGCGTTGACCACATCGTTGATGTTCTTGGTCCCGTTGAGCGCGGCATCGATGTCCGGCTGGATGCTTTGGTCACACATGCCGGTCAAGTTCGACGGCGCCTGCACCAACGCGCCGGACTCCTGCCCATGAGCACCCGGTGTCGAGGTCGTCGCAGTCGGAGTGGTGGCCGGAGCCGGCTTGGCCGATACCGATGGGTCGGGTGCGGACGTCGGTGCCGTCGCCGTCGATACCGTGGTCGCCTCCAGCGCCGGGCAGCTGTAGCGGGAAGCCAACTGCGTCGCCAGGTTTCCGCCGGCCTCGCGCCAACCCACCAACGCGTCCACCTGGTCGTTGACCAGTGCATCGCGGTACAACGCCACCGGGTCAAGCGCCAGCACGGTCGCGGCGATGCCGACATTGCGTAACTGGTCGGCAGCGGTGTTGGCCACTGCCACAGCCGTCGGATCGTTGGCCGCCACGCCGAGGACCAGCGAGAGTTGCTTGCCGTCCTTGCTGACGTGCCCGCGGGTGAGCTCGGGGGTCGAGGTGTCGTTGTCGATCTGGTAGCCGGCGGCTTCCAGTAACCCCAACGCCGCCGTTCGACTCAGCACCGGCGGGGCCGTCGGCACGTAGCCCGGATCGCTGGGCGAGCGGATCTGCGCCTGGTCCAAGGTGACGGTGTTATCGCTGCCCGCGCCCACGGCGGCGAGCAGGTCGACGTCGAGTAGTCCGAAGATTGCCTTGCGCACCTGTCCATCGGCCAGCTTGGCCTCGTTGGCGCGCAGCGTCAGCTGCATGACCCGTGGCGTCATGATGCGGGCGGTTCGCACGTCCGGGATCGCCGACAGCTGCGCGAAAACCGCTGAGCCACCGTGTACTTGGGCTACCTGAGTGTCGCCGTTGCGGACCGAGTCGGCCAGTGCGGCGGGCGCTCCGGCCCGGCGGAACAGAATCATGTCCGGCTTGGCCGGCGGTCCCCAGTACCGGTCGTTGCGGGCAAGCAGGATCTCGTCGCGTTGCGGGTCGATGGACTCCACCCGGAACTGTCCACCGGTGACCGGCAGGGTGCGCGCCAGCCCGGCCGGGAAGCCGCCCGGCACGTCCTTGACGATGTGCGCCGGAAGGATGTTGCTGAACAACTCGCGCCACGCCGGGTAGGGCCGGGCGAAGGTGACGACAGCCTGTTTGCCGCCGTCGATCGACTGCACACCGGTGATCCGGTCATAACCGGCCGGGTCGACCACACCGGGTTGGCCGACCATCTGTCGCCACAGGTACCAGAAGTCGTCGGCGGCAATCGGGGCGTTGTCGGTCCACTGCGCCTCCGGCCGGATCTTGTAGGTGACCGTGAACGGGTTGTCTCCTGTCACCTCGGCAGACACCAGCAGCGTCGGATCCATCTCCCACCGGGATCCCGTCGGCGTGGCCGGATCGGGCACCGGACGAAATGCGCTGGGCAGCACCAGCGCACTGATCGCGGCGTTCACCGCGGACAGATCGGAGAGCAGATGCGGGTTGAAGCCGGCGCCGATCGAGTCGATGCCCATGATGATCTGCGTCTTGCGCTGCGGCGGCGGAGCCGTGCTGCGTTTGGTCTCGGTGCTCTGCGGCGCCGGCGGCGGGCTGACGGCGCAGCCGGCGAACGCCAGCAACGAAACCAGCACGCCCGTGGTCGCACAGACCCGGCGGGCTCGTTTCGGCACGCCCAACAGGGTATCGGTGCCCGTCGGTTCGGCGACGCGCATCCGCACGTCTAGCCGCGGGCCTTGGCCCGCGCCTTCGCCCGGGCCCGCAGGGTCGCGGTGAGCTCGAGCTTGCGCACCCGGACCACCTCGGGCGTCACTTCCACACACTCGTCCTCGGCGCAGAACTCCATGGCCTGCTCGAGGCCGAGCTCCAGTGGCCGGGCAAGGGTTTCCATGACATCCGCCGTCGACGACCGCATGTTCGTGAGCTTCTTCTCGCGCGTCACGTTGACGTCGAGGTCCTCGGCGCGGGGGTTGATACCCACCACCTGACCCTCGTAGGTGTCCTCGCCGGGCTCGACGAAGAACTGGCCGCGATCAGCCAACTGGATCATGGCGAACGGGGTGATCGAGCCGCTGCGATCCGACACCAGCGAACCCGTGTGTCGCGAACGGATCTCACCCGCCCACGGTCGGTACCCGTCGAATACCGCGTTGGCGATGCCGGTGCCGCGGGTCAGCGTCAGGAAGTCGGTGCGGAAGCCGATCAGGCCGCGGCTCGGCACGATGAAGTCCATTCGCACCCACCCCGCGGCGTGGTTGGTCATTTCCTCCATGCGGCCCTTACGGGCGGCCATCAACTGGGTGATCGCGCCGACGAACTCATCGGGGCAGTCGATGGTCATCGCCTCGAACGGCTCGTGCAGTTTGCCGTCGACGGTCTGCGTGACGACCTGCGGCTTGCCGACGGTCAGTTCGAAGCCCTCACGGCGCATCTGTTCGACCAGTACGGCCAGCGCGAGCTCGCCACGACCCTGGACCTCCCAGGCGTCGGGGCGATCGATGTCGACGACCTTGATCGACACGTTGCCGACGAGCTCGGAGTCCAGCCGCGACTTCACCATCCGCGCCGTGAGCTTGTGTCCGGACACCTTGCCCGCCAGCGGCGAAGTGTTGGTGCCGATGGTCACCGAGATGGCCGGCTCGTCGACGGTGATGCGGGGCAGCGCGTGGGCGTGATCCGGGTCGGCGAGAGTGTCGCCGATCATGATTTCGGGGATGCCGGCCACCGCCACGATGTCGCCCGCGATGGCCTCGTCGGTGGGGGTGCGTTCGACGCCCTCGGTGACCAGCAGTTCGGTGATCTTGGCGTTCGTGATGACCGGATGGCCGTCCACCTCGCGCATCCAGGCCACCTGCTGGCCCTTTTTGATGCGGCCCTTGTAGATCCGGATCAGGGCCAGTCGACCGAGGAACGACGACGCGTCCAGGTTGGTCACCAAGGCCTGCAACGGCGCCTCGGGATCGCCCTGCGGCGGCGGAATGTGCTCGAGCAACACGTCGAACAGCGGGTCCAGGTTGTTGCCGTCGGGGTTCTCGCCGTTGGCAGGTTGGGTGGTGCTGGCGATGCCGGCACGCCCGGAGGCGTAAAGCGTCGGCAGGTCGAGCGCCTTCTCGGCGGCTGCCTGCGCCTCCTCGTCGAGATCGGAGGCGACGTCGAGCAGCAGGTCGTGGCTCTCCTCGACGACCTCGGCGATCCGGGCGTCGGGCCGGTCGGTCTTGTTCACCACCAGGATGACGGGCAGGTGCGCGGCCAGCGCCTTGCGCAGCACGAAGCGGGTCTGCGGCAGCGGCCCCTCGGACGCGTCGACGAGCAGCAGCACGCCGTCGACCATCGACAGGCCGCGCTCCACCTCGCCGCCGAAGTCGGCGTGGCCAGGCGTGTCGATGACATTGATGACGGTCATCGAACCGTCCGGGTGCTGGCGGTGCACGGCGGTGTTCTTCGCCAGGATCGTGATGCCCTTTTCCTTCTCCAGGTCTCCGGAGTCCATGAGGCGTTCGATGGCGTCGTCGCCGCGGTGGGTCAGTGCGCCGGACTGCCGCAACATCGCATCGACCAGGGTCGTCTTGCCGTGATCGACGTGAGCGACGATGGCGACGTTTCGGAAATCCACGCTTGTGATTGTTTCAGTGCAGGTCGCGTATCGCGAAACTGAGCAGCTGTGATGTTTACCGTGGGATCTCTGTCGCGGTGGTCAGCAAGCGATGCAGCGCCGGGAGGAAACCCCGGTCGGCCGGCACCCAGTCGACGTCGTGCAGCTCCGCCGCCGACACCCAGCGCAGCGCGGCGTGATCGTGCGGCTCCGGTTGGCCGCCGACCAGGCTGGCCGCATAGGCGCGCAGCATTGTCGTCGCATTGAGCTCAACGTCGCCGAGATGCCGGCCAACTCGCACGTCGACACCGAGCTCCTCGGCGAGTTCGCGGGCCAGTGCCTCGGGCTCGGTCTCCCCCGCGGCGACCTTGCCGCCGGGCAACTCCCATCGGCCGGCCAGTTCTGGCGGACGCGTGCGTTGTGCGATCAGGACCATCGACTCGGCGACGATCGCTCCGGCGACAACGATCTGGTTGACCATCGCGGCTGACGGTATACGTTTGAAATATGGCTGTGTTAACGGATGACCAAGTAGACGCCGCACTGCCTGATCTCAACGGGTGGGAACGCAAAGAGGGGGTGCTGCGCCGGTCGGTGAAGTTCCCGGAATTTCTCGCCGGCATCGACGCGGTGCGCCGGGTGGCCGAGCACGCCGAAGCCAAAGATCATCACCCCGACATCGATATCCGTTGGCGGACAGTGACTTTCGCTTTGGTGACCCATTCCGAAGGTGGCATCACCGACAAGGACGTCGCGATGGCCCATGACATCGACGGGATTATTGGGAGCTAGCCGCGCGCTTTCCGCTGGCCGCGATCCAGGCCAGCGTGGCCAGCGTCGCCACGATGTACACCAGCCCGCCCCAGGCTTGATACCACGGCCTGCCGTTCTGCCAGATGGTCGGCTGGGCGAAGCTCAGCAGCCACGGCACGCCGATGACGGTGAGCGCCAACCACGTCCACCCGAGAATGCGTGCGCCGCGACGGTCGGAGAGCGGGCCGTGCAGCAGCCAGATCATCAACGGCACCAGCCATACCCAGTGGTGTGTCCAGGAGATCGGCGAGAGCAACAGCCCGAACAATTCGACGACCAGCAGCGGGCCGAGTTGTTCGCTCCCACGGGCGCTCACCGCCCGCCAGGCCAATACGGAAAGTATTGCGGTGACGGCGATCCCGACCAAAACCACCGGGCTGTAGCCGGCGTCATGGCCGAAGATCCGGCAGATACCACCCCGCCAGGACTGGTTGAAGACCGTGCAGATCGGCCCGACCCGGTCGGTCTTGAAGATCAAATCGGTGAAGTAGTAACGAGTTTGATCGCCGACAACCCATGCCGACACCGCGACAGTGGCCAGGAATACAACCCCGGAGAACACCGCCGTGCCCCAGCGACGGGCGCCGACGAAGTACAGTCCCCCGATCGCGGGCGTCAGCTTCACCCCCGCCGCCGTCCCCAGTAACAACCCGGACAACCACCAGCGGGTGCTGAGCACCGCCGCCAGCGTGGCCAGCGCCAGCACAACGTTGATCTGCCCGTAGTCGAACGTGCTGCGCAGCGGTTCGAGCCAGATCGCAATTCCCGTCCAGAGCATCGCCAGCCGGTGACCCTCCCCGGCGCCGACACCCAGCAGTCGCTGGCTGATCCGGACCACGCAGAAGAGCGCGGCCATCGTCCCGACCGTCCAGCAGAACGCGACCAAGCCGAACGGCAGCAGGTGCAGCGGATAGAAGATCACCGCCGCGAACGGCGGATAGGTGAACGGCAGCGGGAAATCCGGCGTCTGGTCGGCGTAGACGTAGTGGTACAGGCTGCCCGGGTGGTCGATCATGGCGGCCCCGCCGACATAGACGTGCAAGTCGACGAAGTTGGCTCCGTTGGGCGCCAGATAGGTCCAGGCCAGCCGCGCGGCAACGCTCACGACCAGAAGCACCGGCCCGATCGCGTCCATCGAGATCGTGCGCCGGCGGTTGGCAACTGCCGCCGGAGCGGCTGAGGGGGTGTCTATCTGCACGACTCTATCGCCGGGCCTGACGGGCACCGCAGTTCCCGTCATCAGGTCGCCCGGTCACCGCTGCCGCTCGATTCCATAACGGTCGCATAAATGCCACACGTGTCACTTGAGTCACTTCCATATCAGGCGAACCATCGGCGCCGAGGACTTGTCATCGAGATTCAGGGAGAGTCATGTCAACTATTCGGACCGTGTTCCGCGCCACCGCCGTCGTGGCCGGCTCATCTGCAGCGTTGCTCATGGGCGGCTTGATGGGTACAGCCCACGCCGACCCGGCACCGGTGCCCGCCCCCGACATCAGCCAGCAACTCGTCGGCACCGCGACCCAGGCGCCGCAGATGCTGCAAAGCGTCGCGGGGGCACTGGGCGGTCAGCCGGCCACACCTCCGCCGCTGGCCAGCGCATCGATCAAGATGCCGCAGACGCCCGCGACCACCCCGGCGGCGGGTTCGTCACTGCTTCCGGGCTTGGTGTCGCCGGCTCCGGCCGCGACTTCCACGCCGAGCCTTGGGCTTCCGGGGTTGACGACTCCGGCTCCGGCCACGACCGCCTCGCCGAGCCTTGGCCTTCCTGGTCTAACACAGCCCGGCCTGACGCCGACCGTTCCGGCCGCAGCCGCGCCGGCGACCGGCCCCGCGGGCATGCTGCCGCAGGCGCAGCTCAACCTGCCGCAGATACCGGGGCTGCCGTTCCCGCTGCCGCAGCAGGTGTCGCTGCCCGGCGACCTGACCTCGCTGCTCACCGGCGGATCCCCGGTCAGTAGCGGGCTCGCCTCGGCGGCAGGCCTGCCGGCTGCTGTCGCACCGGTGACGTCCCTGCCGGCCGTTGCCGCACCGGTGGCGCCTGTCACGACGCCAAACCCGTTGCTGTTCCCGGTTTCCGCCCTGCCCTGACGCCGCGCTACCGGCCGGCTAGCGCCCTGCGCGCTAGCCGGCCACCAACAACACCGACGACCGGGAGGACACCATGTTCATCGCTAGAAATCTGATCAGCACCTTCGCCGCCGCAGCCATCGCATCGAGCGCCGCAGTGGCACTGTCCCCCAACGCGGCCGCCGACCCGGCGCCGCCCGCACCGATCCCCGCCCAGCAGATTCCGGGAATGCCGGGACTGCCGGCACTGACCGAGTTGAGCCCGATCATCCAGCAGGCCGCGGGCAACCCGGAGCAGGCGACGCAGCTGTTGATGGCCGCGGCGCAGGCTTTCAGTCACAACCCTTCCGCGCCCGAGCAATCGAAAAGCGTTGCGGAGTCGGTGAACCAGTTCGTCACGTCACCGCCGGAAGCCGCCCCGACGGCGCACGTCGTCCCGCCAGGTGTGGAACCGGGTGCGCAGGCACACCTGCCGACCGGTATCGACCCGGTGCACGCCGCGGGCCCCGCGCCCGAGGCAGCAGTACCCGCACCCGCGCCGGCGAATGCTGTCCCGGTGGCGGCCACACCCCCAGCACCCGCCGGACCGGCGCCGGCCGCTGTTCCCGCAGCCGCACCGATTCCACCGGCCGGCGCGCCCGCGCCCGCTCCTGCTCCCGCGGCCGCCGCTCCCGGCTTCAGCCCCGACGCGCCGCCCACGCAGGACTTCATGTACCCGTCGATCAGCAATAACTGCGGGACCGATGGCGGCACCGTGATGGCGCCGGTGCTGTCGGTGGCCGGTCCCGCCAAGATCCCGGCGCCCGGCCCGAACGCCGGCCAGACGGCCTACGTGTTCACCGCGGTCGGCACACCGGGACCCGCCGACGTGCAGAAGCTGCCGCTGAATGTCACCTGGGTGAACCTGACCACCGGCAAGTCGGGCAGCGCGACGCTCAAGCCGCAGCCGGACATCAACCCGCAGGGGCCGACCACGCTGACCGCGACCGTCGACACCGGGTCGGGCAGCATCATGTCGACGATCTTCGGCCAGGTCAGCACCAAGGACAAGCAGTGCCAGTTCATGCCCACCATCGGCTCGACGGTGGTGCCCTGACCACGGTGTTTATCTGATCTAGGGCCCGTCAGTCCGCCGTCGCGCCAATCATCGTGCGCGGCGGCGGATTCGTCGTTTAGTAGGCCATGCAGTGCTAGTAGGCCATGAAGAGGATCGCGTCCCGGTCGTACTCCAGACCGGGGTGCGCGCTGGCCAGATGGGCCTGCGTCAGCTCGACCAATTCGTCTTCGTCTTTGCCAGTGATCGCCTCGCCACACGGACAGTTCAGATGTGTCTTCACGTTGCTGCCTTTCGGTTCATTTCTGTCGTGCCGACTTTTCAGCCTTCATCTGCTTCTTGTATGAACGAACCTTGTCGAGCGAACCCGCATCGCCGATGTCCGCGACCGACACGTGGGTGCCGGCCTTGCCGAATTCGCCTGCGGCCGCCCGCCAACCCTTGGGAGTCACCGCGTACTGCTTGCCGAGCAGTGCGAGAAATATCTGCGCCTTCTGCTCGCCGAACCCGGGCAGGCCCTTGAGCCGTCGCAACAACTCGGGTCCGTCGGGGTCACCGTCGGTCCATACGCCGGCCGCATCGCCGTCATAGCGATCCACGATGATCTGCGCGAGCGCCTGTATACGCTTTGCCATTGACCCCGGAAAGCGGTGTATCGCAGGCCTTTCCGAGCACAGGTCGGCGAATTTGTCCGGGTCGTAGTCGGCGATCTCGGCCGCGTCGAAGCCGCTCATCCGATCGGCGATCTTCTTCGGGCCGGAGAATGCGGTCTCCATCGGCACCTGCTGGTCGAGCAGCATGCCGACCAGCAGCGCGAAGGGGTTCTCGGACAAAAGCTGATCGGCATCGGTGTCCTGCGCCAAGCAGAGCTGCACGGTCATTCCCGGAGCCTACTGCTGGCCTCTGGAGATGCGAAGGGACGCGGACACGGATCGGCGCTACAGAGTGCAGCTGCCGGAGAACAGACTCGAACAATCGGCGACCGATGTCGGTCCCGCGCTGTATAAAGTTCCGTTCAGTTCCGTACGAGCATAACTTGGGGGCGTGGCAGTGATCACCGGTGAGTTGAAGAGCAAGGTTGACCGCGTCTGGGACGCCTTCTGGTCGGGCGGCATCTCCAACCCGATTGAGGTGATCGAGCAGATCACTTACCTGCTGTTCATCCGCCGCCTTGACGACATCAACACCCTCGCCGAAGAAAGCCCGAGTGACCGGTATCAAAGAGGGCATCCTGTTCGGCCCCGATCAGCAAAACCTGCGCTGGAAGAACCTCAAGGACGACGAGCCCGGCGTCATGTTCACCACCATCAGCCAGGAAGTGTTCCCATTCCTGCGCGGACTCCGCGGCGACGGGTCGACCTACTCAGAGCACATGAAGGACGCCCGGTTTATGACTCAGGGGCACAAGGTCGCGGCTGGGGATCGGTTGGGCAAGACCATCATCTTTGCCAAGAACCGCGATCATGCCCAGTTCATCGCGCAGCGATTCGACATCCAATACCCCGAGTACGCCGGACACTTCGCCGAGTCATTACTCATGGGATGAGCTTCGCCCGGGGCTGCTAGTCGCGGTTGGGGTCGAGGACGAGTTCGGTGGATGAGTGGCGCCGTCTGCCACCGCCTGGCGATTTCTTCCTCGGGACGCCAGCTGGATGGATCGGCAGTGAATCAATCGAGATATATCGATGCCACTTGATCTTTAATTAGTTCGGGGGCGTTAATATCGACGGAGAAGTCTTCTTGCTCTTTTTGCTTCACCTTTAGTATTACGTCTTCAAACACCTTGCCCAAGACGTCGTCGGGAACCGATGGGTAGAAGTCCCTCATGCTGAGCGAAATCCAGGCAATCGTATCGGCCCGGACGTCTGTCTGATATTGCTCCAGGTGTGCGAAGTTCAACCGATAGTCCGGATCCTTCAGCAACTCCGTCGCCAGAACATCTAATCGTTGCTGATGGAGCAGACCGGCCACATGCATACCACCGCCGACGCTCCAATGGCCGGCGCCTACTGCGTCCCCGGCGAGGACAAGATTTAGACCCGTGTATGCCCGATTCGATAATTTTGCCTGAAGCGAAAATGTCGCAACCTTATCCACCGCGCCGGTATATCCGGCGCCCTTGATATTTTGGTCGGTGTCAAGCATTGTTCTGGCGGCGATGGTCTGGAATTCTTCGTGTTCCGCCTCGGCTTTCAACCATTCGTATATCTTCAAGTTAGCTTCCTCGTTCGCCTTCGATTTTTGATATGCTAACTTGCCATGTTCCAATGCGGTTTCTTCAACTTCTCGCGCAAGCCTTTCAATCGCCAACTTGACTAAAGGAATCCGCGACTCGTAATAGTCGATTAGTGCCGCGCGCTCAGAGGAAACATCGCCGATGATCCAGCATGTCGTTCTTGCGTTGGGGTCCAATTGTCTGATATCGGTGGACAGCAAGGAGGATAGCAACATTTCGCCAGACGGTCTGTTTTCGTCAGGTTTGGCATGCTGATACTTGATAATCATGCCGTGGCGCTGCAATTTCACTTCGCCAGAAACCTGCTTCCGGCTGCGGCTCAGATTACGCGACTTTATCCCGACTACTTCTGAATCTCGGGTCTTACTATTAGCCCCCTCGCATACAACTATCAGATCGCAGGGCTTCTGTCGGCCATTCTCCTCCTGTAAAACAAACAAGTCGCGATCATCTTCGGATACTTTGAGGGCGGGCGCAGGCTTGTCAATCGGCTTTATACCTCTTTTTGCAACCATTTCAGAAAGGAGCGCTTCGAGCCTTTTGGTGCGAACTATGCCTACGGGTCTAGCCCTAAGAGATTTCATGCGGTCTTCTTTTGGTTCCTCGCGATTTCCTAGCTCTGGCTTATCTCGAGACTGGTGCTTATATGCCCCGTCGGGATATCTTATGCTCTTATCAGATAGAAACCTGTAACCATTGGATATTGGGGACAGGAGTTCATAGTAAAACCGGTCTGCTATTTCCGGATCGACCCACGACAGATAATTAATAAAACTTTGCCTGCACACCCATTGGATGTTCCTTGTGTAGGTTATCCTGCTTTCATACAGAGTGACGTCGAAGCCTTTCTTGTTCAGCAGCAGGCTGGCCATCAGGCCCGAGATTGATCCACCAAACACCGCAGCAGTTGGCTTGGAAGCGGGTGATGTAGTCATAGTCAATTCCTCGCTGAAATGGTGCGTTTGAGGCCTCCGACGACAGCGAAGCTTACGCTTGGGAAATCAGAAATCCGTCAAGATTCGCCGTTTCGGTGCGAGCTTCTTCTACGCAATTGAGCTAAGACATCGGAGAGACACAAGAGTGCGCCCTCAAAGGGGGAGCCCGCACGGAACCCTGACTGGCCGCGCCGGGCGTCTGTGTTGAGAACCAGATCGCCAATGTCGCTACGCATAACGCCAGGGTGCCACCCGGCAAGTCGCTTCGATTTGGCAGTTGCCCACGACTGGCCAGACGCCCGGCGATCGATCCGCTCGGGCGTCTCACTCAGATTCAGTTTGATCCAGCCAGGCAAATGATCCGCCTCGGCTGGTTGCGCTCAGGGCGCTGGCTCCGTTGCGGAGCCTTGCCATGCCATGCCAGCATCGGGTTCTTGGTGGCCGATGGCGTGCGCTGGTTGAGCTGACGCAGCTTCGCCGCGTCCTGCACGCGCTTCCAGGTGTCAGGGTCCAACCCGAAGGGCCGAGCCGATCGGCTCGCCGTCCCCGTCCAGAACGACGGCTCCCTTGTGCAAGCCTCCGGCCTACACACTCTCGGCCGCCGACTGGCTCACGCTCAACGGCGATGCGCTCACCATCGGTCCACGCGGTGGCGTCTACTCGCTCGCTGACGCACAACTGGGTCTCTGGCCCAACCGCGGGGTGGCACTCCATCTCCACTCCGGGAGCCGCCGCTTCGTCCTGGGCGGCCGGGATCGCCAGATCGGAGGGAGTTCACCAGTCGTTGCTTTTTTTCGAAAATGCGTACGGACCGGTTTGACGATCGGCCGCCAATTGGGAACAGACTGCATCGAGTCGGTTCGTTGAGGTACTCGGCTTGGCCGCGGATCTCAAAGACGCCGCGAGAAAGGACTGACGCCGCTCGCCTACGAGTTACCGTGGCGGAATGGTCAGCACACCGGCCCGCACCGGCCGCCACTTGAAAAACTTGGCCGGGTTCACCGGGCTGTCCTGCATCGTGATCGGGATCTACCACTTCGCTCTCGGCACCGCCTCGGTTCCGGGTGCGAGCGACGCCAACGCGACGGTGGATTCGCGCGAGCGCTTCTACTCCGCATACTTCGCCGGCTACGGCTTGGCCTGGTTAGGAGCAGCCCGCAGAGCGCCCATCCGCGCCGGCGAGGTACGCCTGCTGGCGGGGCTCATGTTGGTCAGCGCCATCGGACGGGTGATCTCGCTGGTCCACAACGGCCGGCCGCATTGGTTCCAGGAAGTGCTGACGGCAGTCGAATTCATCGTTCCGGCAGCATTTTTCGGCCTCGCCGACGCAGACGAGAAAGCTAGACGGGATTAACCGCTTTTGCGGCGGAACTCCCGGCGATTCCCGGCCGCGCCATGTGACCGCGGCCCCTTGGCGCCGCCGTCCTTATGGTCGGCACCGCCCGACGACTTTGCCTTCTTGCGCTCCAGGGCTTCACGGAATTTTCGCTTGTTGTCGTCTTCAGAGGGAGATGATGCGGACGACTCGGCCCCCGACTTCGATCCAGCCATAGCCCGCAGCCTAGCGCGCCCGGCGCCGTACAGCGTGACTCACCGCAGACCCGGCGGCATGCCGTAGACGTGCGCGATCGGCAGGGTCAGCACGACACGACGGTCGGTGACCATCGCCTGCCGGTAGTCGTCCCAGTCCGGGTGCTCACCGGCGATGTTGCGGTACAAGGCGATCAGCGCCTCGACGGTGTCGTCGTCGGGCGCGGCAGCCGGCGGGGTCAGCGTCACGGTGCCCTCGGCGACCGAATACGACCAGCCGTCGTCGGAGCTGACGAGCAGCGAAGCCCGCGGGTCGCGACGCAGGTTGCGCGTCTTGGCCCGTGGCTCGGTGATCGACACCTGGATCGCGACACTGCGCGGGTCGAAGTAGTAGGACACGTTGGACAGCTGCGGTCGCCCGTCACGCTTAAGGGTGGCGAGTACACCGACAGAGTTGTCCGCGATCACGGCGAGCAGTTTGTCGTCGAACACTTGGCGCCCCATGTCGCAAGCCTACTCAGACGATCGCGTCCCACTGGAAGCCCGCGTGGCTACCATCGCGCTCATGACCCAGTACGCAGCGTTCCTGCGCGGTGTCAACGTCGGCGGTGTCAACCTGAAAATGGCCGACGTGGCGAGCGCGCTGACCGATTCGGGACTCGCCAAGGTTCGCACCATTCTGGCGACCGGAAACGTGACGTTGGATTCGCCGAAGGCCGCGGATGCGGTGCGCGCGACGGCAGAAAAGGCGCTGCGTAAGCACTTCGGATACGACGCCTGGGTGCTGGTTTACCCGATCAAGAAGGTGCGCTCGATCGTCGACGGCTACCCGTTCGAGGCCGAGGTGGACGGGTACCAGTCCTACGTCACGTTTGTCAGCGACAGCGATGTACTCGACGAGCTCGCGGCGTTGGCCGACGAGGCAGGAGCTGACGAGAAGATCGCGCTCGGCCCCAAGTCCGCGGGCGTGATCTATTGGCAGGTGGCCAAGAATCACACGCTGGACAGCACTATCGGTAAGACGATGGGCAAGAAGCGGTACAAGTCGTCGACCACCACCCGCAACCTGCGCACGCTGGTCAAAGTCCTGGGGGCTCAGCCGTCCTCGTAGGCCTCGAGGTAACGCAGCGCCTCGGCCTTGCCGAATCCCAGTCCACGCGCGACGTCGAGATAGGCAAACGCCGCGGCCGCCATCGCGCTGTCCGACGGATCGGCCCTTGCGACGAAAGTGCCGAAGCGGCCGCGGGTTTCGACGATTCCGGCTGTCTCCAGCTCCCGGTACGCCCGGGCCACGGTGTTGACGGCCAGCCCTAATTCACCGGCCAGCTCGCGCACCGTCGGAAGCCGGGACCCGGGCGGCAAGGTTCCGGCCCGGACGGCCTCGATGATCTGGCTGCGGAGTTGGTCGAACAGCGGTCGACCCGCTTGTCCGTCAACCCGCAGCCACTCCCCCAACTCCACCTGCTCAGTATCTCGCAATCCCGCTATCTTGGTGAGGTGCGTATCACGGTGCTGTCCGGCGCGGGAATCTCCGCAGAGAGCGGCGTGCCGACGTTCCGCGACGACAAGCACGGGCTGTGGG
This sequence comes from uncultured Actinomycetota bacterium, assembly GCA_963815995.1. GTDB lineage: Bacteria > Actinomycetota > Actinomycetes > Mycobacteriales > Mycobacteriaceae > Mycobacterium. The sequence continues at coordinate 227,708 of CAWFIR010000010.1, read as the reverse complement.
CCAAGTTCGATCCCTACGAGTTGTCCAGCGTTCAAGGCTGGCAGCACAATCCCGAGCGGGTGTGGGGATGGTATCTCTGGCGGCACTACCTGGTCGGCACCGTCGAACCCAATGACGGTCACCGCGCCGTCGCGGCCTGGCACCACCATGCCGAGGTCAGCGTCGTCACGCAGAACGTCGACAACCTACACGAGCGTGCCGGCAGCTCGCCGGTGCACCATCTGCATGGCAGCCTGTCCGAATTTCGTTGCGCGACTTGCGGTCTGCCGTACAACGGTGAACTTCCGGAGATGCGGGAGCCCGCGTTGGAGGTCGAGCCGCCGTCATGCGAATGCGGGGGTTTGATCCGGCCCGACATCGTGTGGTTCGGCGAGACACTGCCCGAGGAGCCGTGGCAGCGCGCGGTGGAGGCGACGAGCACCGCCGACCTGCTGGTCGTGGTGGGAACCTCGAGCATCGTCTACCCGGCGGCGAGTCTGCCCGAGATGGCGCTGGCGCGTGGGGTGGTCGTCGTCGAGGTCAACCCGGAGCCGACGCCGCTGTCCGACAGCGCCACGATCACCGTGCGCGAATCAGCCAGCACGGCCCTGCCGACGCTGCTGCAGCGCCTGCCCGCGCTGCTGAACTAGGCGGGGCGCCGAGCCCGGCCCAGCAGGAACTCCGACACCGGCAGCGGTACCCAGGCCGGCAAAGCCTGTTCGGTTCGGGCCTTGTCGACGTCGAAACCCGTAGCCCTGATCGCCCGCTCGGTGTGGCGGTGAGTGTGGCAGTTACCCGCCAGCCGCGGCCATATCGTCGCGTCGACCAGTTGCTGGAAACGGCCGCGGATTCCGCCGCTGGCGACATGCTCCAGATAACGCAGCTCGCCACCCGGCCGCAGCAACGAAAATAGTTGCCGCAGAACCGAATCAGGCTCAGCCACTGAGCACAGCACCAGCGAGCACACCACGGCGTCGAATGGCTCGTCGGCCGAGAAGCTCTCTACCGTCCGATTGGTGACCTCGATCGGAACGGCCGCACCGGTCGCCGCTTCCCGGGCCAGCCCGACCAGCCGTTGCTCGGGCTCGACCGCGACGACCTGTGCGACGGTATCGGGGTACAGCTCGAAATTGGTTCCGGTGCCTGCACCCACTTCGAGCACACGGCCCGACAGCCCGGCCAGGTTCTCCCGGCGGAGTTCTCGCATCTGCTCTGTCTCGTGTGCGGCGATAGTGGGCCAGATGCGGGCGAAGAACGGGTGGTCGACGGTGTCCGCGGTCGATGACGTCATGGCTGCCAGCCTTTCGGAACGGTTACTTGGAAGATCCTCGCACCGAAGACTTGAGCGCCGTCAACTGCTCGACCACTTGGTCGGGGGTGGCATCGACCCCGACCAGTCCGGCGACCATGTGTCCCAAGAAGGCCGCACGAAACACCCGGTCGGCAAACGCCTGGGCATCGCCGAACGGCAAGTGCGGCTTGTTGATCAGCAGCGAGGCGGCGCCGTGCGCAGCGCTCCAGAGCTCCAGGGCGACCGCGGCCGCATCGCCGCGCGGGAACACGCCCTCGTCCATCAATACGCCGACGGCGGCGCACATGTGCGCGAAGGCCGAGCTGGCCAGCGCGGAATCGACATTGCTGCCGGATCTCCACTCGCCCATCGTGGCGATCCGGTAGAGCTCGGGGTTTTCGGTGGCGAACCGGATGTAGGCCAACCCCTGGGCTCGCAGCACTTCCACGGTGGACGACTGCCCCGCGGCCACCCGCTGCATCTCCTCGTCGAGCTTCTCGAAGTAGCGCGCGCACACCGCGTCCAGCAGTGCGTCCTTGTCCTGGAAATGCAGGTAGATCGATGGCGGCGTCACGCCCACACGTTCAGCCAGCGAACGGATCGACACGGCCTTGGCATGACCGGTGTCCAACAGGAGTTCGGTTGCCGCATCGAGGATTTCGTCGCGCAACAGATCGCCGGATCCGCGCGGGGCGCGTCGCCGGCGAAGAGTGTCTGTTGGCGGGCTAACGACCATCGGCAACCGTCGTGGCAGTAAATGCGGCCATGGCAGTGCTGGCCGGAACCGCGTCGGGTCGACGGTGTCGCCCGCCGGCAGGGTCGGCATCCACCGGCAGCGGCTCGGATCCTGCCTCGCTAATCCCGAACCGGTCGTGCAGCCACACCAGCGGTTTGGGTGCCCACCAGCTCCATCGGCCCAGAACATGCATGAACGCGGGCACCAGCACCATCCGCACCAACGTCGCGTCGGCCAGCACGGCCAGGGTCAGGCCGAGACCGAACATCCGCATGAAGGACACCTGCGCAGCGATCAACGCGGCGAACGAAATCGACATCACCAACGCGGCCGCGGTAACCACCCGGCCGGTCCGCGCCAACCCGAGCGCCACGCTTTCGTCGTTGTCGGCGCGTTTGGTCTTGTTGTCCACCGTGGCGGGTCGCGACGCGGTCGCAGTCAACCAGTACTCGCGAATCCGGGAGACCAGGAACACTTCGTAATCCATCGACAGGCCGAATGCGACACAGAACAACAGCACCGGGATATTGGCCACCAACGTGCCGCTCTGCGTGGTGCCCATCGCGCCCAGGTGGCCGTCCTGGAAGATCCACACCAGCGCGCCGAATGCTGCCGTCAGCGATAAAACATTGCATACCAATGCCTTTAACGGCAGCAGCACACTGCCGGTGAGCAAGAACAGCAGCGCAAAGGTGATGATGCCGATGAGGCCCAACACCAGCGGCAGCCGATCAGTGATCGCGTCCACGCTATCGCGATTGATCTGCGCCAGCCCGGACATCTGCACCGACTGGCCGGCCGGACCGGGCACGGCGTGCAACCGGTCGAGTTGGGCGTCGGAGGCTTGGGAGAACAGCGGCGCGGTGGTGGCGATCGTCAGAAACGCGCTGCCCTGCGCCATCCCGGTGGCTGCCGACGGCGGTCCGACCTGGTTGCCGTGGGCGAACGTTCCGGTCGGCGCCGACACGGCCGTCACGTCGGCCACCCGTGACAGGTCGGCGGCGTAGCGGCTGATGTCGCCCGGACGCACCCCTCGAGCGTCCGGGACGACAACAGACACAGCCGTCGCCGAGTCATCGGCGAAATCGTGACGCAACTGATCACCAACCGCATGGGCCGACGCCGACTTCGGCAGCACCCGATCGTCGGGCATCCCCCACTTCACCCCGAGGAACGGCAGCCCGAGCATCAGCAACAGCGCGACCACCACAAGTCCGATCGGCACAGCCCTTCGCATCACGAACTTGGTCGACCGGTACCAGAACAGCTGCTCGACCGGTTTGTGCACCGGGTCGGGCCGACCGAGTATCCGGCGGCCGAGCTTGCGGACGTCCAGCGCATCCAGCCGCGGTCCGAGCAGCACGATCGCCGCGGGTGTCACGACGATCGCAGCCACCGCGACGAACGCGACCGTGGCCACGCCCGCATACGCGAACGACTTCAGGAAGTACATCGGGAACAGCACCATCACCGCCATCGACAACGCGACGGTGGTCGCCGAGAACAGCACGGTACGACCGGCGGTGGCCATGGTCCGGATCAGCGCCTCGTTCGGGTCGCTGCCATCGGCCAGCTCGTCGCGATAGCGGCTGATGATCAGCAGGGTGTAGTCGATGGCCAGGGCCAGCCCCATCGCGCTGCTCAGGTTCAGCGCATAGGTCGACACGTCGGTGCTGAAGCTGATCAGGCGCAGCACCGACATCGATCCGACGATGGCCAGCCCGCCCAGGCAGACCGGCAGCGCCGCGGTCAGCAGACCACCGAAAACCCAGACCAGCACCAGAAAGCTCAGCGGGATGGCCAGCGACTCCATCAGCAACAGGTCGCGCTCGTTTTGACGGTTGATCTGGTCGTACACCATCGCCGTTCCGCCGGCGCGAACCGTCACGCCGTCGCGGTCGTGCACAACCCGCGCCGCGATGCTCTTGGCATATTTCTGCGCGCTGTTCTCGCCGCCTTGGAGGTTGGCGACGATCAGCCCGGATTTGCCGTCCTTGCTGACCAAGCCGGTCGCCAGGTGCGGTGGACGAGCTGTCGGGCCCGTCCACGCCGAGACCACGTTGTACACCCCGGAAGACCCCTGCACCTGCGCGACGATGTCGGTCGCGACGCTGCGGGCTTGAGCGCTCTGCGCGCCGTCCGGGGCGGTCAGCAGGATGACAAGCTGCTGATCGCTCTGGCCGAATTTGTCGGTCAGCAGCTTGATCGCCTGCGCCGACTCCGCGGCCGGGTCTTGAAAGCCGCCGGCGGAGAGGCTCTTGGCCACCGGGATCCCGAAGACCGCGGCCGCCACCAGGACCAGCGTGGCCACCGCGAGTATGCGCCGAGGGGCCGCGATGGCAAGGCGGGCAATCCGCTGCAGCATGCGTGTCCTTCCGCTGTAATATCGTTGCTAACTTAACAATGGTAAGTTAGCATGGCAACGCTCTGGCGGCATTTTGACGCCTCACTAATAAGAACGAGGCCGATACCCACGCTGGTTCAACGCGGCACGCGATAACCAGGACATTTTCCGAAGCTTATGCGGTTACACGCCTGCCCAATAGGTCAGTTCCAACCATCCGGACGACTTATTCCAACCATCCGGACGTCGCGTCCGGACCGCGGTGCCCTACCGGGCGGTAACAATTGCCACGATTTTCCGAATCGTGACTCAAAGATTCCTTAAACGTTGCCCATACGCTCATCTACATGTGGATCGATGACTCCAGTGCCGACGTGATCAAAGCTGATTTCGAGGCCCTCTACCACGGCGATATGCTCGTCGAGGGTGAGTGCTCGGAGCAGTTCGAAGACTGGCACCCGCTGTCCAACGCGAGCTGATTCGCGGCAACGCACGCTGTTAGCCAGGAGCGTGCCGGTGACGAGGTGAACGTCAGCCTCTTTCGCGCCTTCGGCGTTGCCCTATTTGTGAAGCAGCCCCCGCCACCACGGCGGGGGCTTTTGTCGCGCGAACGTCGAGTTGTTGCGAAGAATCCGCGGTGGATTCATACGGTCAGTGCAACATCCGTGGATTTTAGGGGTTGCGATGCCGAGTGGATATCCGTATTCGAGGGCTGTGCGCTGGAGCTTGTTCGATCAGGTGTGTCTGGGTGTCCCGTTATGGCGAGCGGCGCAGGAGATGGGCGTGTCGACGACAGCTGCCTTTATCTGGTGGCGTCACGCTGGAGCGATGAAATTGGTGGGAGGTCGAGGCGGCGGGCTGGCTGATCCAGGAAACATGTCGCTGCCCGGTGGCCGGGGACATCGACTGAGTCTGGATGAGCGCATCGTCATCATGCGGGGCCTCGACGCCCGGCTCAGCCACGCCGAGATCGGTCGCCGGATAGGGCGTGACCGGATCACCATCTGGCGCGAAGTCGGGCGAAACCGTAATGCTGACGGCGACTATCACGCCCGGATGGCCCATGCCCGTGCGGCCCGGAAAGCCCGTCGGCCCAAAGCTTTCAAGCTTGCCGATAATCCGGTGTGCGCCAGCATCGAGGCGTGGATGGATGACGGGTGGAGCCCGAAACTGATCGCGCAGATGTTGGCACGTGATCATCACGATGACAGGCTTTTACGGGTGAGCCACGAGACGATCTACAAGTGCCTGTATGTCCAGACCCGTGGCAGCCTGCGCGCAGATCTACACAAATGCCTATCCACCAAGCGGACAGCGCGTAAACCGCGCGGCCGCATCGACAATCGGCGAGGTGCTTACAGCAGCGGAGAGGAATTCACGATCAGCGACCGCCCGGCCGAGGTCACTGATCGGGCCGTGCCAGGTCATTGGGAAGGCGACCTGATCGTGGGGCCCAACAACAGTGCGATCGGCACGCTGGTCGAGCGCAGCACCCGCTTTGTGCTGCTGCTGCACCTGGCAGGCAATCACACCGCCGACACCGTGGCCACCGCAATGATCGACGCGATGCGCGAGCTACCCGAACATCTGCGGCGCGACCATCACCTGGGACCGCGGCAGCGAAATGGCCCAATGGCGCCGCATCCATCTTGAACTCGCCGCGCCCGTCTACTTCTGCAATCCACACTCGCCGTGGCAACGCGGCAGCAACGAGAACACCAACCGGCTCTTGAGATTCTGGTTCGAAAAAGGCAGCGATCTCAACACTCACACCAAAGCCGACCTCAAACGCATCCAAGACACCCTCAACCGCCGGCCCCGGCCGACACTGAATCTCGACACCCCAGCCCAACGCCTTGCCGCCCTGCTAGACCAAGCCGCCTAACCCCGCTGTTGCACTAACCGCTTGACAACACACGCGGTTTTGTCCCGACAACTCGACGTTCGACCGATGGCGTTACCGCGGCGCCATCCGAATCGCGCCGTCCAGCCGGATGACCTCGCCGTTGAGCATCGGGTTCTCGACGATGTGCACCGCCAGTGCGCCGTACTCGTCGGGGTTTCCCAGCCGGCTGGGGTGCGGCACCTGCTTGCCCAGCGACTCCCGGGCCGGCTCGGGCAGGCCGGCCAACAGCGGGGTGTCGAACAAACCGGGAGCGATCGTCATGACTCGGATGCCTTTACTGGCCAGGTCGCGTGCGATCGGCAGGGTCATGCCGACAACGCCGCCCTTGGACGCCGAGTACGCGGCCTGACCGATCTGGCCATCGAAGGCCGCAACCGACGCGGTGTTGATGATGACACCGCGTTCCTCCCCGACCAGGTCGTGTTGGGCGATCCGCTCGGCGCCGAGCCGCAGCACGTTAAACGTCCCGATCAGGTTGATCTCCACGACCTTGCGGAATGCCTCCAGCGGGAAAGCGCCGTCCTTTCCGAGCGTCTTGATGGCATTGCCGGTGCCGGCGCAGTTGATCACAATGCGCAGTGGCCCAAGCGATTCGGCGATATCGAGCGCCGCAGTCACCGCTTTCTCGTCGGTGACGTCGGCCGGCGCGAAACGCGCACGGTCACCCAACTCGCGGACCACGTCCTCACCCTTGAGGTCGAGCACGACCACCTGCGCGCCGGCATCGAGCAGCCGTCGGGTGGTGGCAAGGCCCAGTCCGGACGCCCCGCCGGTGACGAGTGCTACGGCATCGGTGATCTCCACGCACGGTTCCTTTCAGAAGGGTCAGACTTTCAAAGGGTCAGGCTTTCAGAAGTTCAGACTTCCAGTCCGGTCGGGCCTCTCCCCTGCGGCGAACCAACCTACTGGTTGGCCGGGACTATACCCAGTCGTTGAGGACCGCTTCGGTGTCGGCTCCCGGCTGCCCGGGCGGCCGCGGCTCATCCGGCGACGAGCGGGAGAACCGGGGCGCCGGCAACGGCTGGAGTCCGCCGCCGGTTCGGTAGAAGGTCTTCCGCTCGGTGATGTGCGGCTCGGTCTCGACCTCGCCGAAAGCCAGGATCGGGGTCACGCAGGCGTCGGAGTCGGCGAACACCTTGGCCCAGTGGTCGCGGTCGCGGCTGGCGAACACCTCGGTGAACTTCGCCCGCAGCTCGGGCCAGCGGCTGCGGTCGTTCTGCGCCGGCAGGTCCTCGGGGTCCAGGCCGAGTCCGGCCAGCATCGCCGCGTAGAACTGTGACTCGATGGCGCCCACCGAGACATAACGGCCGTCGGCACATTCGTAGGTGTCGTAGTAGGGCGCTCCGGTGTCGAGCATGTTGGTGCCACGCTCGTCGGTCCACAGCCCCAATGCGCGCATCCCCCACATCATCTGCACCAGCACCGAAGACCCGTCGATCATCGCCGCATCGACGACCTGGCCCTTGCCGGACGTCTGCCGCTCGAACAGTGCAGAAAGGATGCCGAGTAGCAGGAACATCGACCCGCCGCCGAAGTCGCCGACCAGGTTCAGCGGCGGAACCGGCCGCTCGTTGGCCCGGCCGATGGCGTGCAGCACGCCGTTGAGTGAGATGTAGTTGATGTCGTGCCCGGCCTGCTTACTGCGTGGGCCGGTCTGCCCCCAGCCGGTCATCCGGCCGTAGATCAGGCGCTCGTTGACCTTGGCGCAATCTTCCGGGCCCAACCCCATCCGTTCGGTGACGCCGGGCCGGTATCCCTCGATCAGCACGTCGGCCTTGGCGACGAGCTTGAGCACCAGCGCACGCCCCTCGTCGGACTTCAGGTCCGCGATGACGAACCTGCGGTTGCGCAGCATCGGGTCGGAGCCGGTGGCACCGGGCCGGTCGATGCGCACGACGTCAGCACCGAGATCGCCGAGAATCATCGCGGCGTGCGGGCCCGGCCCGATTCCGGCGAGTTCGATGACTCGCAAACCTGTCAGCGGTCCCGCCATTCCAACCGACCTCCTTGTCGATACCAGTGCCGTGGCGATCGCAAGCTCGGCGAAGCCGGGCGCCGTGGGTCGCCACCATATTCCTTGCATCTTGGCAGTCGGCCTGACCGACGTTGCATCCCGGTGGCTTACAGTCGAGCCCATGACCGCCATCGACTCCGGAATCGACACCCTCGCACCCGTCGACGGCCTGGCCGTCACATTGGCCGACGGTGTGCTGTCGGTGACGATCGATCGTCCGGACAGCCTCAATTCGCTGACGCTGCCGGTGTTCCTCGGACTCGCCGACGCCATGGAACAGGCTGCCAGCGATCCGCGGGTGAAAGTCGTGCGATTGGGCGGCGCCGGCCGCGGGTTCTGCTCCGGCGCGGGAATGAGCGCCGACGACGTGGCGGGCGCCGGCCCCGGCGACGAGCTCATCCTGGCGGCCAACCGGGTGGTCCGGGCGATCACCGCGCTGCCGCGTCCGGTCGTCGCGGTTGTTCAGGGGGCGGCGGCCGGCGTCGGCGTCTCGCTGGCTCTGGCCTGCGATCTGGTATTGGCTTCGGACAAAGCGTTTTTCATGCTGGCCTTCACCAAGATCGGCCTGATGCCCGACGGTGGCGCCTCGGCGCTGATCGCCGCGGCGATCGGCCGGATCGGCGCGATGCGGATGGCGCTGCTGGCCGAGCGGCTACCCGCCGCCGACGCATTGGCGTGCGGACTGGTCAGCGCCGTCTACCCGGCCGACGACTTCGACTCCGAGGTGGACAAGGTGGTGTCCGGGCTGCTGAACGGCCCGGCCGTGGCGTTCGCCAAGACCAAGGCCGCCATCAACGCAGCCACGCTGACCGAGCTGGAGCCGACCCTTCAGCGCGAACTCGAGGGTCAGTCCGTGCTGCTGCAGTCACACGACTTCCGGGAAGGCGCAAGGGCTTTCCAGCAGCGTCGGACGCCGGCCTTCAAAGATAACTGAGCACCGACAGCTGAGAGCTCACAACCCGAACAGCGGCGGCAACCCCAGCAGCACGACCAGGGTCCAGACGAAGTGGGTCAGGATAGGCGCCAGCACCCCACCGGTTGCGCGGCGCTCGAGTGCGCACACCGTGCCGAGGATGATCGCGGCGAAGGCGAGCATCGGGTTCCGGCTGCTGGCCAGGGTTGCAATCGCGTAGATCACGGTCGAGATCAGCAACGGCTGATGTCGACCCAGCGCGGTGTACAGCGCGCCGCGATAGAACAGCTCCTCACCGATGGCGGCCAGCAGCGCGACGGCCATGGTCAGTCGCCACGACCCCTGGTCGCTGTAGCGCAGTAGGCGGGTGATCAGCTCGGCAACCACCGGAATCTCCCGGGCGATCAAACCGCCGACGATGAAGACCCCGCCGAGTAGCAGTCCGATCACGGTCCCGCTGACCACCGGGCGCTGGTTGCGGCCGCGCCAGCGGGCACCGCCGAGATGCAACGGCCCGGAGACGAAAGCGCCGAGCGCCAATACGCCCGCCAGCGTCAGCGACCACCAGTAAAACGCCGGTTCGCCGGGGTGCCGTCGCAACGCCATGCCCAAAGCCGCGGCGCCGAGCAGCAGCACGATCGCGACGACGATCCGCCTGCGCCGTACGACACCGGGCGGTTCGTTTTGTGGCACAGCCACATTGACGATTCCGCGGCGGATCTCTTCCAGTGCGCTGGGCTGGGGACTGACGTCGGTCATGCGAAGTGCACCTTCGGTGTCAAAGTGATCAGGAGGTCGAGCCCGGTCCGCAGTGCACCGGCGATCGGACCGGGGACAACGTCCACCAGGCCGAGACCGGGCCGCGCGATCGATGGAGTCACTATCGCAGCGAGACGCTGTAGCCGCAGCGAATCACCCCCGGCCCATTCTGGATCGCTGTCGGCGAGGTGGTGTGGATCGGCCAACTCATCGACCGGTCGCGTCCGTCGGTTGGACAGCGAGCGGGTTATCGCTTCCTCGGCCGGAAGCAGCCCACCCGGTGGATCGGGAACCAGCTCACGCAGACCGGTGCCGCTGGCGCGCATCGGATAGTCCAGCGACTCAACCAGATCCGCGGCCAATCCGTCGGGCACCGGCAGCGCAATCGCGGTGATGCGGGAGGCCACCGCGGTGCCGATCCCCCACACCGGCAGACCGGTGTGCCATTGGCCCGAGATTCGCGCATAGGTCTTCAGCAGCTGGCGGTACGACGTGCTGTCCGGCCCGGCGATGTCGTAGGCGCCGGGCGGAACGCGCTCGGCATCGGCGGCCGCGACGAGGTAGTGCAGCACGTCGCGGATGGAGATCGGGTCGATCGCGTTGTCCATCCACTTCGGGATCGGGATCACCGGGAATCGGTCACCGACGTAGCGCATCATCTCGAACGACGTCGAGCCCGCCCCGAAGATCAACGCGGCGCCCAGCCATACCACTTCCGGGCCGCCGTCGACGGTCAGCGCCTCGGCCACCTCGGCTCGACTGGTCAGGTGCTCGGACAACTCTCCGTCGTCGGGGTCGACCGGCACGAAGCCGCCGAGGTAGACGATGCGGCGCACATTCGCGCCTTGCGCCGCGGCGGCGACGTTGCCGGCCGCGGCGCGGTCGGCGTCGCGGAAGCCGGGTTGACCGATGGCGTGGACCAGGTAGTAGACGACGTCGATCGGGCCGGCGCCGGCCAGGGCCGCGCGCGCCGAATCGGCATCTGCGGCGTCCAGCCTCACGGGTTTGACGTCGTCATACCATCCGAATTGGGCCAGCCGGGCTGGGTCGCGGGTAGCGGCCAGCACCTCATGGCCGGCTGCGACGAGCGCCGATATCAGTCGCGATCCGACGTAGCCAGTCGCGCCCGTCACCAGCATCCGCACCCCCTCAACGTAGACGGAATGTGTGCGCCTTAAACCGGCAACCGGCTTTCGCGGCGGAGCGCAGTTAGACTGACGTTGAATTAACAATCAGCGCAAGCATTTTGAACCGGCCGCGAAGCAGATTCGTGTTCCTAGTGTGGGCAACCTAATTCCGGGCGCGCTTCCCGTGACGTCTGGCATCGAACTGTCCGAACTGACGATCCGAACACCGTCGGTCGCCTCGGTGGCCGTCGAGTTCCCACCGCACCGGCACAGCCAAGACGAAGTGATTGGCGCCCTGGCCGATTTCGCCGGTCCGGAGTTTCGGCGATTCGCCGCCACCAGCGGGGTCCAGACACGCCACCTTGCGCTGCCGTTGTCGCGATACCGCGAGCTCAGCGGCTTCACCGAAGCCAACGACGCCTACCTGGACATCGCACTCGAGCTGGGTGAGCGGGCGTTGAAGTCGGCATTCGCGCAAGCCGAAATCGAGCCGTCCGAGGTCGACGTCGTGTTCTCGACCACGGTCACCGGGCTCACCGTTCCCTCGCTCGAAGCGCGGCTGGCGACACGGCTGGGTTTTCGACCCGACGTCAAACGGGTACCGCTGTTCGGACTGGGCTGTGTCGCCGGTGCGGCCGGCATGGCGCGCGTACACGATTACCTTCGCGCTTTCCCCGGTCAGGTGGCTGCGCTTCTCGCTGTCGAGTTGTGCTCGTTGACCATTCAGCGCGAGGACACTTCGCTCGCAAACCTGGTCGCGTCCAGCCTGTTCGGTGACGGCGCCGCCGCGGTTGTCGCGACTGGAGCCGACCGGCCGGCAGTCGGACCCAAACTGGTCGCGACGCGCAGCCGTACCTACCCCGACACCGAGGACGTGCTGGGCTGGAATATCGGCACCGCGGGATTCCAGATCGTATTGTCCGTCGAAATTGCCTCGGTCGTCGAGAAATACCTTGGTCACGACATCCGCAACTTCCTCGCCGATTACGGGCTGACCACCGCGGATATCTCAAAGTGGCTCCTGCACGCCGCCGGCCCGAAGGTGATCGACGCGGTTGAAAACGTGGTCGACGTGCCGCGGGATGCATTCGATATCACCCGAAAGTCGTTGCGCAACAACGGAAATCTTTCGTCTGTTTCCGTGCTGGATATTCTTTCCGCCACCATGACCGACCCGCCACCGCCCGGCTCCATGGGACTGATGATCGCCATGGGCCCCGGCTTCTCCGCCGAGCTCGTGCTGCTTAGCTGGTGACATGTACTACCTGTTGATCCTAGTCGTCGGCGTCGAACGGCTGATCGAGCTGATCGTCGCCAAACGCAACGCGCGATGGGCTTTCAGCCAAGGCGGCAAGGAATTTGGTCACAACCACTATCCGGTGATGGTCACCCTTCACACGGCGCTGCTGCTGGGCTGCGTCGTCGAAGTGTGGGGCCTGCACCGGCCCTTTATCGGTTGGCTGGGTTGGCCGATGCTCGCGGTGGTGGCAGCCAGCCAGGTGCTGCGCTGGTGGTGTGTAGCGACGCTGGGCCGACGGTGGAACACCCTGGTCATCGTGGTGCCGAACGCGCCTTTGGTACGACGAGGCCCGTATAAGTTTCTGCACCACCCGAACTACGTGGCAGTTGTCGCCGAGGGGCTAGCGTTGCCTCTGGTGCACACCGCATGGTTGACAGCCATCGGCTTCACCTTGGCAAACTGGGTGTTGCTGACAATACGGATCAGAGTCGAGAACGCCGCACTGGGCTACCGGTGACGTGCCGACGCAGAGCGATGAGGAGGAGCGGCGCAGATGACATATGACGCCGACCTGCTGATCGTCGGCGGCGGCCCAGCCGGCCTCGCTTCGGCGATAAACGCCCGCCAACAAGGGCTTTCGGTGATCGTGGCGGAACCCAGAAGCGATCCGATCGACAAGGCATGCGGCGAGGGCCTGATGCCCGGCGGCTTGGCCGAACTAGTGTCGCTGGGAGTCGACCCGGCCGGGATGCCGTTGCGGGGTATCGCCTATCTCGATGACACGCGCCGAGTCGAAGCGCCATTCCGCGGCCGCGGCGGTCGCGGTGTGCGCCGTACAACTTTGCACGCCGCGCTGGCGTCGCGCGCCAAAGAACAAGACACCGAATGGATCTCGACGCGCATTACCAGTGTCGACCAGGACGCCCACGGCGTCACGGCAGCCGGGGTCCGTGCGAAATGGCTGATTGCCGCGGACGGACTGCATTCGGCGGTCCGTCGCGCCGTCGGTATCAGCGTGGTGGCCGGGCGCCCACGACGGTACGGGGTTCGCTGGCATTACCAAGTGCCGGCGTGGTCGGAGTTCGTGGAGGTGCACTGGTCACGGTGGGGCGAAGCGTATGTGACACCCGTCGAGCCCGACCTTGTCGGCGTGGCGATCCTGTCGCAAGGACGCCCCGACCTTGCCTGGTTCCCCGGGCTGGCACACCATCTGCAAGACGCCGACCGCGGCCGTGCTCGCGGCTGCGGACCCATGCGACAGGTGGTGTCCCGCCGCGTCGCGGGGCGGGTGCTGTTGGTGGGCGATTCCGCCGGTTACGAGGACGCGCTCACCGGTGAGGGCGTCAGCCTGGCCGTCAAGCAGGCTGCCGCCGCGGTGCGGGCTATCGCCGACGACACGCCCTCGTCATACGAATCGGCCTGGCATCGAATCACCCGCGACTACCGACTGCTCACCCGCGGGCTGGTGCTGACCACCGTGCCGAAGGCGGCCCGACGCGCCATCGTGCCCGCAGCCGCCCTGCTACCTGCGGTATTCGAGCAGGCCGTGCATATATTGGCACGTTGATACTGGCGTTTCCGCCGCGCCGTCCCCGAACCCTGACAGGTTTGCAGGAATCCGGCATGCTGTACGTTAGTTCCAGAAGTTGGATCACCAGCAAAGCGGCCACGCCGCGACTGAACACATGGATACGATGACACATGCGCCCTGTTACGCCCGGCGTACAGGGGGGGAACGCCAACACCACACCGTCCGCGTCCGTCGCGGCCGTAGCGATCGAATTCCCGCCGCATCAGGTCGGCCAGCGGGAAGCACTATCGGGCCTGACCGGCCTCGGCGGGCCGCAGTTCGACCGTTTCGCAGACAGCGCCGGAGTGCAGACCCGCCGCATCTCGTTGCCGCTGTCGCAGTACGGTCAGCTGAGCGGCTTCACCGAAGCGAACGAAATTTTCGTCGAGACCGCGCTGGAGCTTGGGGAGCGCGCGCTGCTCTCGGTATTCGACGCCGCTAAGGTCAAGCCCTCCGACGTCGACATTGTTTTCTCTACGACGGTCACCGGGTTGGCGGTGCCGACCTTGGAGGCCCGGCTGGCGACCCGTGTCGGCTTGCGACCTGACGTCAAGCGGGTGCCGCTGTTCGGACTTGGCTGTGTCGCCGGGGCCGCCGGGGTGGCCCGCATGCATGACTACTTGCTGGCGTTTCCCGATCACGTAGCGGTACTGCTCGCTGTCGAACTGTGCTCGCTGACGCTGCAACGTAACGACTTCTCCATCGCCAATCTGGTGGCGACCAGCCTGTTTGGTGACGCTGCCGGCGCCGTCGTCGCGAAGGGATCTGCGCTGACACCCGGGGGGCCGCGGGTGCTGGCGACCCGCAGTCGGCTCTACCCCGACACCGAAGAGGTGATGGGCTGGAATATCGGCAGTAACGGGTTCCAGATCAAGTTGTCGGCAGAGGTCGCGACCGTCGCCGAGAAGTACCTGGGCGAAGACGTCCGCAACTTTCTCGCCGACCACGGCCTGACTCCCGCGGACATCTCGACGTGGATCTGCCACCCTGGTGGACCGAAGGTGATCGACGCCGTCGAGCATACGTTGGAGCTACCGGTCGACGCGCTTGATCACACTCGAAAATCTTTGCGTGACAACGCAAATCTTTCTTCCGTGTCGGTACTGGATGTACTTCGCGCCAACATGGCCGATCCACCGCCACCGGGTTCGTTCGGGCTGATGATGGCCATGGGGCCGGGGTTCTGTTCGGAACTCGTGCTGCTCGCCTGGTAGGTCGTGCGTCGCGCGCAGGCGGTGATGCAGTGAACTGTCACCACTCGCCTTGCCCCGCAACGGGTTTTTCCGCCACTCCCACGTATTCGCCCCAATATCCGCCACCGAGGGACCTTGGCGCCTTCGTCAGCACGATCGTGAAATCGGAAAGGTTGTGCTCCTGAAACGCGCGACCCGCCGCAAACGGGTTCAGCTTGGTCGTGTATTCAAGCCCGGCGATCGCGGGCGACCGGGACGCCCCATGCCCTCGCAATGACCGGTAACCGAGATCTTCGAGAAGTCTGGAAAGTTCAGTGGGTCTTACGAACCGGCGAAAGTCGTGAGTCGACTTGTACAGGCCGGATACAAACAACGGGCCGATAGTGACGAAGGAGACCCAGGTGTACAGGTTCCGGTCTGGAGCCACATAAAACAGTCGCCCGCCGGGTTTCAGCGCGCGATAGACATTCGCCAGGACCGCGCGGTGCTCGCCACAGTGGTCGAGTATTCCATGCATGTAGACCACGTCGAATTGGTTGCTGGGCAGAATGTTCCGATCGCGGATGTCCCCAACATGGAATTGAACACTTGCGACGTCGGCGAAGGACCGCCTCGCTGCCCGGATGGCTTTGTAGTCGACGTCGAAGCCATCGATTTCCCAGTCCCGCAAGTCGGGCTGCGCCTCACGCAAACCACGGATCGCGGTACCACTGCCGCAGCCGACCACGGCCATCCGCGAAGGCTCGGATCCTGCGGACTGGGGTAGGTAGTCGCGCAGGAATTGCCAAGCGACGTAGTCGATTTTGGTGACGAGTTCTTCGGTGAACCGCCAGTGCGGACTCACCTGAGCCTGGGCGAAGTAGCGCACACCGCGTTCAATCGTGCCGTTATGGATTCGCGTGAGCAGCTTGTCGAGCCAGGAGTAGCGGTACTCAGGCTCGCCGCTGGCCCCGCTGCGCCGCTCGCGGTGGAGGAAGTCGAAGTAGGCCTGCTCTTCCACATCGAGCGGCGCCGTCCAGGAGCGCGCTCGACCTAAGACGCGCTCACGGATCCATGAGTCGAGAACCCGGCTATACAAATCGGTCTCGAAAATCATGAGCTGGTGTCCACCGCCGGGCAGCACAAAGAGGTCTTTGGGTCCGCCGATGCGCTCGAAGCAGGCCCGGACATGGTCGGGGTCGACGATCTCGTCGTTCTCGCCGCAGGCGACCAGGACGGGCTTGGTATTGGCCGCAGAGGGTTCGCGCGGCTTGTAGTTGAAGACGGAGTGGTAGCTCTTGAAGCCGTAGGACCAGACATTGAGCGGGTCAATCAGCTTCTCAGGCAACAAACCTGGGTCTTCCTGGTAGGCAGCTTTGAAGTCAATGACTCGGCGTAGCGGTACCCGAACCCGGTCGCCAAGACCTCGGGCCAGACGATCCATCATCGGTGAACGCATCAACCGAATCGCCCGGTTCATCTGCAGCTCGTCGTTCAGCAAGATGTTCATGCACACGGCTCCGGCCACCCGCGGGCACCGCGCGAGCGCGTGGAACGCAATTTCGCCGCCCTGACTGGCCCCGTGCAGCACCACCGGAACGCCGGTGCGTTCGGCCGCGTGCTCGGACACAGCCCGAACGTCCTCAAGGAAGTCTTCAAAGGTGAAGACCCCTCGCGGGCCGGGGGTGCGCCCGTGGCCGGTCAAGTCGAAGGTCCAGACGGTCGCTGGAAATCGGCGCCGGAACTGCTCGGCGAAATCATGGTAGGCCGCGCTGTAGCCCGCGGTGCCATGCACCAGAACTAGCGTGTACTGGGCGTTCGGATGTTCGTAACGCGTCAGGAAGAGGGGCGTGCCTTTGCTGCCCACAATGCACTCGCCCACCGGGGACTCAAACGCGCCTTCCGACTCGACGGTCGTCATGGCGCTGATTGCTCCGTTCCGGCAGCGATAAGATGGTTGATCAACAGTTGAGCGTGGGCGTCGAACTCGGCCCGGAATGCGGTTTCATCGGTGTTGAAGGGACGGCGCATCGCCATCCCGAGAAGGAATGTCTCGATGAGCCCGACGGATAAGTCGGACTCCGCTCCGGGACTTAGGTCTTCGATGAAGCGCGCGACATTCCGCCGTTGGGTTCGCTGGTGGTCCGAATAGGCTTGTCGGAGAGACTCATTGTGGTTTGCCGCCGCGGCGAATTCCACGGTGAAGGACGCGGCGATCAGATTGTTGACGAAGAGCGCATAGAGCAGTTCTTTTGCAGCATCCAGTCGTTCAACGACCGATCCTTGCTGCGGTAACAGGTCGGCTGCCGTCGAGAAGATGTCGGCGGCCATTTTGCTAATCGCCGACTGGAGCAGCCGTTCTTTGGTATCGAAGTGGTGGTGAAGCAGGGGTTGCGAGACACCGGCGCGTAAGGCGATCCGCTTCATCGAGGATTTCTCATAACCAAACTCGCAGAAGCACGCGAATGCCGCCGCGAGGATACGCATTCGGGCGTTTGTCGCAGCGGGTGGACTCGGCTCGGGAGTGGTCGACGAAGTCTCCGTTGTGTGTTTTCAATGGGCCGAGCTAGAGTAGCTGACTAATCGATCAGTTAGCACCTATATGGACAACTCAGAGCTAGCGTTGCCAGTTGACGCACTCGTCCCCTGAGGGGAGGGACGAGCGCCTCGGCATCGGGAGTGAGAGAGGTCAATCAACGCTGTGGCGCGAAGTAGACGGGTCACACTCACTTTCGACAACGGACCGACGCCCGGTGTGACCGACCAGGTGCTTGACATCCTCGCGCAGCGGTCACTCCGGGCGATCTTCTTCGTCGTCGCCAACCGCGTAGAAGGAGACGCGGCTACGCGCGCCCTGCTCACCCGAATGGTTGGCGATTGTCACCGGGTGGGCAATCACTCGCTGACCCATGGCCGACCACTCGGTGAGCTGCGGGAGCAGGAAACCATCGCCGAAATCGCTACGGCCCACGATGTTTTGCGTGAATTCACCGGTGACAGCTTCTTGTTTCGTCCTTGGGGCACCGAGGGGCAGCTCGATCGGAGATGCCTTAACCGGACTGCGGTCGATTATCTGGTCAGCGGCAAACACACCTGCGTGTTATGGAACAGCGTGCCGCGCGATTGGGCGGATCCGGGCGGCTGGGTCGCCCGCGCACTAACCGACATCCGAACGCGAGAACACACCGTGGTGGTAATCCACGACGTGGCATCCGGGGCAATGGGCGCGCTAACGGGCTTTCTCGACGAGCTGCACCGCGAGGGAGTGGCAGTGACTGCCGAACTGCCCACCGAGTGCGTGCCGATCGTCGACGGCCGGATCATTAGTCCTGTCGACCACCTGATGCCGCTCGATTGATTACCGAGCCTTCCACACCGGCGGACGCTTCTCGGCGAAGGCCAGCGGGCCCTCCTTGGCATCCTCGGTTCTCAGCAGCGTGCCGAACTCGCGTACGGTGCGCGCCCAGGCGGGCTCCTCGTCCGGGATGACGCCGTCGTCGGCGCCACAGGCGATGCGCTTGCTGGCCTGCACCGACAGCGGCGCGTTGACGGTGATCCGCTTGGCCAGCGCCAGTGCGGCTTCCAAGACGGTGCCGTTCGGGACCACCTCGTTGATCAGCCCCCAGTTCGCGGCCTCGGCGGCGCTGATCGGCTCACCGGTGAGCAGCATCTGCATGCCCACCTTGCGGGGCAGCTGCTGTGCGATCCGGAACACGCCACCGGCGCCGGCGAGCAGGCCCACCTTGACCTCCGGCAGACCGAACTGCGCACGTTCCTCGGCCACCACCAAGTCGCTGGCGAGGGCCAGCTCGGTACCACCACCCAGCGCCGTGCCGTTGACCGCGGCGATCGTCGGCTTGTCGATGAAGTGGTGAACGTAACCGGCGAAGCCCCACTCACCGTGGTCGGGGTGATACAGATTCTCGCGGCGCGAAATCGCCTTGAGATCCGCTCCGGCGCAAAACGATTTGTCGCCGGCACCGGTGATCACCACCGCCCGCACGTCGGCGTCGTGCTGCGCCTCTTCGAGCCCGTCACCGACACCGATGCTGACAGCACCGTTGACGCAGTTGCGCGCCTCGGGCCGGTTGATCGTGATGACGAGGACATCGCCCCGGCGCTCGGTGAGCACCGCGGCGTCGGTCACAGCAGCTCCACGATGGTGGCGTTGGCCTGGCCGCCGCCCTCACACATCGTCTGCAAACCGTAACGAATCCCCTTGTCCCGCATGTGATACAGCATCGTGGTCATGATCCGGGCACCGGATCCGCCGAGCGGGTGGCCGAGCGCGATCGCGCCGCCGTTGGGGTTGAGCTTCTTCTCGTCGGCGCCGATGTCTTTCAGCCAGGCCAGCGGCACCGGCGCGAACGCCTCGTTGACTTCGAAGACCCCGATGTCTTCCAGCTTCAGGCCGGAGCGCTTCAGCACCTTCTGGGTGGCCGGGATCGGCGCGGTCAGCATGATCACCGGGTCAGCGCCGGCCAGGGTGGCGGTGTGCACTCTGGCGATCGGGTTGAGCTTCAACTCCTTTGCCTTCTCCGCCGACATGAACAGCAGCGCGGCCGACCCGTCGGAGATCTGGCTGGAGTTACCGGCGTGGATCACGCCGTCTTCCTTGAAAGCCGGCTTCAGCTGAGCCATCTTCTCGATCGGCGTGCCGCGTCGGATGCCCTCATCCTTGAGCACCGGGTTGCCGTCCTGGTCCTTGATCGCCACGATCTGGTCGTCGAAGGCGCCGGAATCCTGTGCTGCTGCGGCCTTTTCGTGTGAGCCCAGAGAGAATTCATCGACCGCGGTCCGGTCGAAGCCCCACTGTTCGGCGATCATCTCTGCGCCGATGCCCTGGTTGGGGATCTGGCCGTGGTAGCGGTCCAGGAACGCCTGGGAGTATGGCCGACCGCCATTGGTCAGCGAGGCGCCCATCGGGGTACGGGACATCGACTCGACCCCACCGGCGACGACGACGTCGTAATGCCCGGCGATCACGCCGGCGGCGGCGAAGTGAATCGACTGCTGGCTGGAGCCGCACTGACGGTCGACGGTGACACCCGGAACGGTCTCCGGCCAGCCGGCCGTCAGCACCGCGGTGCGCGCGATGTCGAGGGCCTGCTCGCCGGCCTGCATGACACATCCCCAGATCACGTCGTCCACGAGTGCGGGGTCGATGCCGGCCTTGTGGACGAGACCGTTGAGTACCTGCGCGGACAGGTCGGCGGCATGCACGCCGGACAGGCCGCCGTTCCGTTTGCCGACCGGGGAACGAACTGCCTCGACGATGACGGCTTCAGCCATGGCTCTATCTCCTTCTGACATGAGGACTTGAATCGATTGTTGACCAACCGCTTAGTTGGGTCGCCGCCGGGGTCCCCTACCGGTAGGTAACGTCGGTAGACATGTCGCGCATTGTCATCGTCGGCGGCCACGGCAAGGTCGCGTTGCACCTGGCTCGCATCCTTACCGACCGTGGCGACGAGGTGACGTCGATCTTCCGCAACCCCGATCACACCGACGACGTCAGCCGCGACGGGTGCGCGTCCCGTCGTCGCCGACATCGAGAACCTGGACACCCACGCGCTGGCCGATCTGCTCGCCGGCAACGACGCGGTGGTGTTCTCCGCCGGCGCGGGTGGCGGCAATCCGGCCCGCACCTACGCCGTCGACCGCGACGCCGCGATCCGGGTGATCGACGCCGCCAGTCAGGCCGGCGTGCGACGGTTCGTCATGGTGTCGTACTTCGGCGCGGGACCTGATCACGGTGTGCCGGAAGACAACTCCTTCTATCCGTATGCCGAGGCGAAGGCGGCGGCCGACGCTCACCTGCGCGCCAGCGACCTGGACTGGACCGTGCTCGGGCCGGGCCGTCTCACCCTGGAGCCGGCGACCGGCCGGATTGCGGTCGGCACCGATGCCGCCGAAAAAGCGCAGGTCTCCCGCGAGGACGTGGCACTCGTCGCGGCCGCCGTGTTGCACGATGATTCGACCGTCCGCCGGACCATCGACTTCAACAACGGTGACCTGCCCATACCTGACGCGCTGACCACCGGGTAATCTCAACTACGCAGTTGGTCTGCCGATTACGTCGACACCTGACGTCATCGGCATCGAACGGAGCACGTTAGACGCGCTTCGTAAGAGGGAACCCGGTGCGAGTCCGGGACTGTCCCGCAGCGGTATGCAGGAACGACCGCCGTCTAGAAGCACTGATCGCAAGATCGGGAAGCGACGGCCAGTAGGAGCACCACCCGGTGCACGCCTGTGAGTCCGAAGACCTGCCGGCTGTGTCGGGCGCGCCGCGCCTGGCGGCTCACCGCCTCGAGGAATGGGCGTCCGGCCGTAATGGTTGCAGTGGCTGTGTGCGCTGCGCCGGATCGGTTTTACGTCCGCTGGCGGTGACCACCCCGTCGATTGAAGGACCACGAACCATTGTGACCGCAAAACCCTTTACCGCCACCGTCACCGGCTCCCCACGCATCGGCCCCAAACGCGAACTCAAACGCGCCACCGAGGGCTACTGGGCAGGCCGCACCAGCCGCTCCGACCTGGAGAAAGTCGCGGCCACCTTGCGCCACGACACCTGGTCTCAGCTGGCTGCTGCCGGCCTGGACTCGGTGCCGGTCAACACCTTCTCCTACTACGACCAGGTGCTCGACACCGCCGTATTGCTCGGTGCGCTGCCGGAGCGCGTGCAGGCCGTCTCCGACGACCTCGACCGCTACTTCGCCGCCGCCCGCGGCACCGGTGACATCGCCCCGCTGGAAATGACCAAGTGGTTCGACACCAACTACCACTACATCGTCCCGGAGATCGGGCCGAAGACCAAGTTCGCGCTGCACCCCGACAAGGTACTGGCGGAGCTCAAAGAGGCTCAGGAACAAGGCATTACCGCCCGCCCGGTGATCATCGGACCGGTCACTTTCCTGCTGCTGAGCAAGGCGGTCGACGGTGCGGGCGCACCGATCGAGCGCCTCGATGAGCTGGTTCCGCTCTACGCCGACCTGCTGGGCCAGCTCGCCGACAAGGGCGTGGCGTGGGTGCAGATCGACGAGCCGGTGCTGGTGACCGACATCTCCGCCGACGCGCCCGCGCTCGCCGAGCGGGTCTACAACACACTGGGTGCGCTGGACAAGCGGCCCGCGATCCACGTCGCCACCTACTTCGGCGACCCCGGCACGGCCCTGGCCGCGCTGGCCCGCACGCCCATCGAGGCGATCGGCGTCGACTTCGTCTACGGCGCTGACACCGCGGTGGCCAACATTTCCGGGGCTCCAGGCCTAGCCAACAAGACGCTGGTGGCCGGAGTCGTTGACGGACGCAATATTTGGCGTACCGACCTGGAGGCGGCGCTGGGCAAGCTGGCCAGCCTGCTCGGTTCGGTCGGCTCGCTGGCAGTGTCCACGTCGTGCTCGACGCTGCACGTGCCGTACTCGTTGAAGCCCGAGACCGACCTCGACGACGCGCTGCGCAGCTGGCTGGCATTCGGCGCCGAGAAGGTGCACGAGGTCGCCACGCTGGCAAAGGCGCTGAAGGACGGTCGCGAGGCGGTGGCCGACGAGATCGCGCAATCCAACGCGGCCGTCGCCTCCCGGAAGAAGGACCCGCGGCTGAACAACAGCCAGGTGCGTGCCCGCCTCGAATCGATCGCGAAGTCCGGCGGCAGCGAGCGTGGCCCGGCCGCCAAACGCCGTGCGGCGCAGAACGACCGCCTGCAGCTGCCGCCGCTGCCGACGACCACCATCGGGTCGTTCCCGCAGACCGTCGAGATCCGCAAGACCCGCGCCGCACTGGTCGCCGGTGAGATCGACGAAGCGGAGTACACCCGCCGGATGCAGTCCGAGATCGCCGACGTGATCAAGCTGCAGGAGCAGCTGGGTCTGGACGTGCTGGTGCACGGCGAGCCGGAGCGCAACGACATGGTGCAGTACTTCGCCGAGCAGCTCGACGGCTTCTTCGCCACCAAGAACGGCTGGGTGCAGTCCTACGGCAGCCGCTGTGTGCGCCCGCCGATTCTCTACGGAGACGTGACCCGCCAGCACCCGATGACGGTCGAGTGGGCCAAATACGCGCAGTCGCTGACCGACAAGCCGGTCAAGGGCATGCTCACCGGTCCGGTGACGATCCTGGCATGGTCGTTCGTCCGCGACGACCAGCCACTGGCCGACACCGCCAACCAGGTGGCGCTGGCCATCCGCGACGAAACGGTGGACCTGCAGTCGGCCGGCATCGCCGTGATCCAGGTCGACGAGCCCGCGCTGCGAGAACTGTTGCCGCTGCGCGACGCCGACAAGCCGGCCTACCTGGACTGGGCGGTCGGTTCGTTCCGGCTGGCGACATCGGGTGTGTCGGACGCAACGCAGATCCACACGCATCTGTGCTACTCGGAGTTCGGTGAGGTCATCGGCGCGATCGCCGACCTGGACGCCGACGTCACCTCGATCGAGGCGGCCCGCTCGCACATGGAGGTGCTCGACGACCTGAACTCGATCGGCTTCTCCAACAGCGTCGGGCCGGGTGTCTACGACATCCACTCGCCGCGGGTGCCGAGCACCGACGAGATCGCCACGTCGCTGCGTGCTGCGCTGAAAGCCGTTCCGGCTGAGCGACTTTGGGTCAACCCGGACTGCGGCCTGAAGACCCGCAACTCCGACGAGGTCAACGCGTCGCTGGCCAACCTGGTCGCTGCGACCAAGGAAGTTCGCGCCAACGCGTAACTAGTCGACCCTTGCGCCGAGCGTGAAACTGTTGCGAAGAAATCGCGGGTGGATTCATACGGTCAGTGCAACATCGCGTGGGATTGTTAGGGGTTGCGATGCCGAGTGGATATCCGCATTCAGAGTTGGCTTGCGCTGGAGGTTGTTCGTCCAGGTGTGTCTGGGTCGTGCTCGTTATGGCGAGCGGCCCAGGACATGGGTGTGTCGACGACAGCTGCCTTTATCTGGTGGCGTCACGGCTGGAGCGATCGAAATTGTTGGCGAGGTCGAGGCGGCGGGCTGCGCTGATCCGGGAAACATGTCGCTGCCCGGCGGCCCGGGAGGCATCGACTGAGTTTCTGGATGAGCGCATCGTCATCATGCGGGGCCTCGATGCCTGGCTCAGCTACGCCGAGATCGGTCGCCAGATAGGGCGCTGCACCGGATCACCATCGTGGCGCGAAGTCGGGCGAAACCGTAACGCCTGACGGCGACTATCACGCCCGGATGGCCCATGCCCGTGCGGCCCGGAAAGCCCGGTCGGCCCAAAGCTTTCAAGCTTGCCCGCAATCCGGTGTGCGCCAGCATCGAGGCGTGGATGGATGACGGGTGGAGCCCGAAACTGATCGCGCAGATGTTGGCACGTGATCATCACGATGACAGGCTCTTGCGGGTGAGCCACGAGACGATCTACAAGTGCCTGTATGTCCAGACCGTGGCAGCCTGCGCGCAGATCTACACAAATGCCTATCCACCAAGCGGACAGCGCGTAAATCGCGTGGCCGCATCGACAATCGGCGAGGTGCTTACAGCAGCGGAGAGGAATTCACGATCAGCGACCGCCCGGCCGAGGTCGCTGATCGGGCCGTGCCAGTCATTACGGTTTCGACCCGACTTCGCGCCCAACATAGTGCCATCCGGTCACGCCGGTCTATCGCGGCGCCCGATCTCGGCGTGCGCCTGCAGGCCACCCGCGGCATCGAGGCCACCGCATGATCGACCGATGCGCGATCTATCCGAGCACTGCAGTCGATGCATCACCCGGCCACCGGGCAGCGACATGTCCCCATGGCGCGCATCAGCTCGAGCCCGCCGCGCTCGACTACTCCCACCAATCTTCATCGCTCTGCAGCGTGACAGCCACCAGATACCAACCGGCAGCTTGAGATCTGGTCGAAGGGCACGACCCATCTCCTGCGCCAAAGCTCGACTCATAACGGCACGCCCAGACACACCTCGATCGAACAAGCTCCAGCCGACACTGAACCCTCGACATACCGGATCATCCACTCGCCGCCCTACTCGACCAAGCCGCCTAAATCCACGCATGTTGCACTGACCGCTTGACATCACCGCGCAAATATCGCGACAGTTGCACGCTCGGCGCGAGGTTCAGCTCGCGGACTCGACGTGCACCGGCACGTCGTCGGCCCAGGGTTGCCGCGTCACCATGTCGGCCACTCTGACGTATGCCGCGTTCGAATTCGCCTGTGGCAGCGTCGACTAGGCGGTACTGCTGGGTCTGTCGATGAATGGGCTGGGCATCGAGCATCACGACGCGCACCTCGCCCGGTTCGAAGTGGCAGCGCTTGCTGCAGAGCCGCGACCAGTTGCTCGTTGCTGAAGTGCCCGTCGCCGAAATTCCATCCGATGGCGGTGCTGGTGACGCGTTCACCGTCGGTCAGGACGTAGTCGTCCTCGTTGTGACCGGCCATCACCCGGTGCGCCAAGGTGAACAGCGCTCGGCCGTGAGTGTTGAAGGCGCGGAACGCATATCCCATGTACATCGGAATCTGCGCGGCTTCCTTGCTGCCGTAGAACTTCTCCAATTGGGCGGCCGGCATGCTCGCGATAGCGACGACGCCGTCGGCGATCTTCGCCTCCGCAGACGGCTTGATGCACCACAGCGTGGTGTCCCAATTGCCCGCGTAGTAACGCATGCCGGGCAGGAAGGAAACCTTGCGCGGGAACAGGTTTCCGGCCACGACGGTGCCCGCCACGACCGCGAACAGCAAGATCGGCAGCGGCGTGGTCAGGTCGCTCAATCCGACCGCGGCGTGCCCGACGAACAGCGCGAGCACGCTGAACATCATGAAGACGTTCCACTCCAGCGGCACGCCCATCGGAATCGACGACAGGATGCCGAAGTGGAAGCACAGCATGACGAACGCGGCGATCGCGGTTGGCCAGCCGCCATGGCTGAAGAACAGCACGAGCGGCACCAAGCCCTCGATCGCGGTGCTGAAATGCGCGAGCCAGCGCGACGCGCCAGCCCGGACGAAGATCATCCGGAAAGTGTTCGAAGAACTGGCGTTTGATGAACTTCGGCCGGAACATCGGGTTGTTGCTCATCATCGTCGAGATGACGAACGGGAAGTGCTTGTTGAGTTTGGATGTCGCCGCACCCAGCCAGATGACCAGGCACACCAGCTTCGCGCCGAGGATCAGGTCGACGCCATAGCCGGCGAACAGGAACGCGACAGTGAACGAGGCGTACACCTCGCCGCGGGCGGCCAGGAAGATGACCTTGTCGCGCAGGCCCAGCACCGCGAGCACACCGAGCACCGACCAGATCTGCCACGCCGGCAGCACCCCGACCGTCGGTGCCCAGCGCGGGAATCGGGCCGGTGCCGTCGGAGAAGATCGCGATGACCAGGAGCACCAGCAGCGCGCCGTACAGCAGCGCGTCGACCGGCGTGCGGCTATCCCCCTTCGTGAATGGGATCCGGTCCCGGCCACGGTGGCAGCCGGATGGTGCCGGGTCGCAGCCAGTACAGGATCGAGCCCATCGGCGGGAAGAACCGGTTGTTCAGCGGCCCGAAGCCGCAACCGAGACCGACCACTTCGAACAGCATCGTGTAGAGCACGACCTTCTCGAACACGATCGGCTCGGCGTACCAGTGCGCGACATCGGTGAAGCCGTTGATGCCCGTCGTGGTCAGCGCCAGCAGCCCGGCCGCCAAGATGTACAGCGCGATCTTCGACGACGTAGAACAGGTGCAGCAGCACCGGGGTGCCGAAGCCGACCTCGGCCCAGTGCCGGGCCATCGGGATGATCTTTTCAGCGCGGGTGCCCTTGCTCCACTCCTCGAAGTCGATCTGCGGAGTTTCCTGTTTGAGAAATCCCATGGCGGCAAGATTAGAACGTGTTCTAGGCCGATGGTCCCCGTTCTTGGTAAACCCTGTCGCCGGAGCCTTGACTACTACTTTGTGTAGTAGTAGAACGGTTGTCAGGCCCTTAGGACGGTGATCGGCGATGACAAGTCAGCTTTCGCGGCCACCCGCTTCCGCCGATCGATATCTCCGTTGGGCGGCAATAGCTTTCGCAGTCGGCTGGGGCGTTCACGTGCTCGATCATCTGCGACGCGGCATGTCGGCGTCGCCGCATGCCATCATGGTCGGCGGCATGATTCAGGGAGTGTTCGTCGTGGTCGCGATCGCGATGGCGCTCACCGGACGCCGTCGGGCACCGGAAGCGGCGATCGCGGTCGGCTTCGGCAGCGCCGTCCTCTTCACCTACGCGCATCTGTTGCCGAGCTACTTTCCGGCTTACCAGGACAGCTTCGTCTCCGGACCACGCATCAACGTGACGTGGTTCTCCTGGATCAGTGCCGTCGCGGAGATCGGCACCGGCATCGTGTTCGCGATCGCCGGCCTCCGGGTCCGCCGCTCCTCCGGCGTAAACTCGGTGGTGCAACTACGCCCACCGCAGGGGGTATCGGAGATGAACGCCACAGCGGGCACATTGTTCTTCGACGGTGCGTGTGGAATGTGCACGCGCTCCAAGGATCTACTGCTGAAGTTCGACCGGACCGGAAAGATTCGGACTGAGCCGCTGCAAGGCCCCGGGGTCGCCGAACGGCTCGGTGTCGCGCCGACGACCCTGCTCGATGCGGTGCGATGGCTGGATTCCTCGGGCACGGTCTACTCCGGCGCGGAGGCCGCCAACGCGGCGCTGTCGACGGCGATCGGCAGCCGAATCCCGTTGGCGGTCTACCGCATTCCCGGAATCCGTTTCATCGAGGACGTCGTCTACCGGTGGGTCGTCGCGCACCGTTATCGCTTCCCGGGAACCACGCCGTACTGCGAGTCACACCCGACCGCTTGCTAGGCCCGTCGCGGCGGGCGGGGCACAAAGCGGGAAACCCGGTCGATCACATCCTGATAGTCGGGCCGCCGTTGCAGGCTGCGCGTCTCCATCATCGGGATGCTGCCGCCGAGGAACATGCCCAGCATCCCGAGGGCCCCCAGGCACACCCACCAGCCGTCCGACGGCGCGACGGCCACACCGAACAACGCCAGCGAAACCCAGAAACTGAACTCCCCGAAGTAATTCGGATGCCGCGACCACGACCACAATCCGCGGTCCATCGCCTCGCCGTCTCGCCGGTCCCGGACGAACCGGTGCATCTGCCCGTCGGCGACCAACTCGAGGGTCACGGCCGCCAGCCCGACGGCGAAAGCGATGTCGGTCAGCCAACCGATATCGCCGCCGGGTCGGGTCACCGCGACGTACACCGGCAGCATGCCGGCGAACACCAGCAGCGTAGGGATGAGGTGAATCGTCACCAGGTCGACCACGAATTCCCATCGCCCAGCCCGCTCACGGAACATCGGGTAGCGCCAATCCTCATGGTGCAGACCGGGAAACGCGTACAACCAGTTGGCGGTCAGACGTATCGCCCACGACACCACCACCACCGCGATCAGCCAGCTACGCAATTGCTGCACGCCGGACTGACTCCACCAATAGAACAGCAGCACCGGGGGAATCACGCTCCAGTACGCGTCGTAGAAACTGGAGTTGGCGTACACCCGGCTGAACACGAAAACCACCAAGGTCGCCAGTATGTCGGCGACCAACGTGTCCAGCCACAGCCGGCCGCTGTGCACGCCCCACATCAGCCAGGCCGCACCCACCGCGATGGCAACCACGTAGGCGATACCGACCAGCGTCAGTGACCTTGCCTTGCTCATCGTCTCTGTCGTCACGTGCGCCTCAATTCTCTGTGACGGCGCCGCCAGTGCGGACTCTTGATCGCCTCGAGTGCTTCGGTGACGTAGTGGTCGAGTGCCCTCGGCTTTTTCGTCGACTGGCAGACCCAGCGCTGAAACGCGAAGTCGGCTGCTGCAAAAGCAAGTTGAACCAACAGGCCGGGCCGGAGGTCGGTGTCAGGGTTGGCGCCCATGCGTGCGGCGACGAGCTTGGTCGCCCGCTCCTTGTCGGCGGGCCGGTGTACGGTCAGCTTGCCGAGCAGGTCGGGCGCGACCAGCAGGGCTTCTCGCCACTCTTCGGTGTCGGCCACCCCGAACGAACGGGTCCGGGTGATGATGGCGTTGATCAGCGCGAGGTCGGGCGACTCGGCGGCGGGCCGCTCTTCAAGCAGGCTGACGATGGCGGTGCCGCCATGTCGAACCGGCGCCAGCAGTAACTCCTCCTTGGTCGGCACATGCCGGAAGAAGGTGCGCGGCGAAACGCCTGCGGCCGCGGCGATTTCCTCGGTCGTCACCGCGTCGTAGCCGCGTTCGATGAACAGCCGGAACGCCGCTCGACGAATGTCGGCCCGGATCTGCGCCCGCTGCCGGTCGCGCAGCGACTCGGTCATCGGAAGCAGCCGATCCCGCCGTCGACATGGATGGTCTGTCCGGTGACGAAGGTCGCGTCGCTGCTGAGCAGGAATGCGACCAGCGCCCCCACGTCGTCGCGGACATCGCCGATGCGCTTCATCGGAACTCGTCGCACTGCCTTGGCGTAGTCGTCCGGTGCGAACTGCTTCCACAGTTTCACGCCGTCGGATTCGGCGAACGGGCAGACGACGTTGACGCGAATGTTGTCCCGGCCCCATTCCAGCGCAGCGACTTTCGACAGCCCACGGATGGCTTCCTTGGCCGCTGCGTATCCGCCCCACTTCGGCTCGCCCCCGGTGCCCGTTCCCGAGCCGAGGTTGACGATCGAACCACCACCGGCCTGAACCATCAGCGGATGCACGGCCTGCATGAGCAGGAAGCTCGCACGCGGCCCGACGTCGTGGCCGAGGGCGAAGTCTTCAGTCGTGATGTCGACGAACGCCTTCGGCTCGTTGGTGGCGATCGCGTTGTTGACCAACCCGTGCACCGCACCGAAGGCGTCGACCGCTGCGGCGACGATCCGCTGAGCTGATTGCGGATCGCGCAAATCGGCGACCAATTGTTCGACGCGGCCGGCCGTCCGGAGTTCATCGGTGGTAGCGGCCAGCTTCTCGGAGAGAATGTCAACCAGCAGAACCGCTGCCCCACGGTCGAGCAACGCGGCGGCGATGCCTTTGCCGACGCCCTGGGCGCCGCCGGTGATGATCGCGACGTGGCCACGCATCGAGTCGGGGTGGGTGTAGCTCATTGGGCCGGTCCCATCCGCAGCGGCACGCCACGGTGCATCTCGTAAGTGCTGCGCACGCCACCGGGCAGCTCGATGAATTCGACCGGGGTTCCGTCCGGGTCCTTGACGAAAAACATTCGCACTCCACCGATCTCGAACGGATCCTGTTCGGGCGTATAGCCGGCCTCGCGAATGCGGCGGTGGGTGTCGTCGAGATCGACGACCGACAGGGACACGTTCTGGAGGCCGGTGATACCTCGCCGGGCCGGTTTGTCCGTGGCGGGTTTGGCGCCCAGCGACAGCAGCTCGACCATCAGCCCGCCCAGCAGTCCGCCGACGACGCGACCCTGCTGTTTGTGCTTCGCGTGCAGCACCGCGTCGAAAGGCTCGCCGGAGATCAGGGTTTCGAAGACGACGTCCATGCCCAGCGCATCCCGATAGAACGCCAGTGCGCGGTCCATGTCGGTCACCCCGACAACGAGATGACAGAACGAGATGTCAGTCAGCTTGGTCATGTCGCCGATGCGAGACGTGCGGCCGGGCGCCCCGCAAACATCGGCAGGTCCAGGTAGGTCTTGATGCCGGGTTCGGCGGCACAGACATCGGGGATGGCGTTGACGCAGTGGTTCGCGGTGACCACGACGCCCGGATTCTTCACCAGCCCTTCGGCGATCGTCTCCGGCTGCAGACCCTTGAACGTGAGGCTCACGGTGGGGTCGCCGGTGATCTCGACCTCGAAGCGTTCGCCACGGTCGCCGAAATTCCAGGCGGGCTCGAGATTTTCCTCGCCCATCAGCCAGTTGACCGCCGCGGTGATCACCGGCTCGCCGTCGACCAGCGCCTGCCAGCGGAACCGGCGCGCGGCCACGGTGCCCGCGCGGATCGGGAACGGGTCGTAGTCGATATCGGCGGTCGCGACCGCGATGTCCTGGATCGTCCGGATGTTCGGCTCGATGCGAAAACCCATGTGGTCGGCGATCATTCGCACCGACATCTTGAACCCGTTTTCCAGCAGGCCGGCCATCGGCCCGTGGATGGCCTCCTCCGGGGTGCCACCGAAGCCCATGATGTGGCGCACCACGTCCGGGGCGTTGTAGGTACGGATGTCGGAGAACTCCTCGGCGCGCACCTGGGTGACCGCCGAGGACAGCGACGAGATCATCAGCGGGAACCGCTCGGTGATGCCGCCGGGATGGATACCCGACCCGTGCAGCGTCACCCCACCCGCGACGGCCGCGTCGGCGATCGCCGCGACCGCGGGGCTGCTCAGGTCCGGGTACACCCAGCCGACCGGGGTCACCACGTTCTTGCCGGACCGCAGAATCGCCATGACCTCGTCGTCGTTCGGGATCAACGGGCTGTACACCACGCAGTCGGCGTCGAGGGCAAGCACGTCGTCCTTGTTGGATGTCGCGGCGACGCCGAGCGATTCGATGCCCAGGATCTCGCCGACGTCGCGCCCGTTCTTGGCTTCGCTGTGCACCCAGCAGCCGGCCAGCTCGAGCTGCGGATGATTCAGCACGCATTCGATGGCGGCCTTGCCGACGCCTCCGGTGGCCCACTGAACGACACGCAACTTGGCGGGGTTAGTCATGCGTGGCACAGTATGACTGGCTGGCAGTCACTGTCAACGACGACGAAGGGTCGGCGAATGGGCGTCCTCGACGGCAAGATCGCGATCGTCACCGGAACCAGCAGGGGCGTGGGTGTCGGCATCGCTCATGAGCTACTGCGGGCCGGCGCGACGGTCATCGGCTGCTCACGTTCACCGCTGGACACCATCCCCGGCATCGACGGCGAATGGGCGGCCCGCGCCTCTCAGCAGGTGTGCGACCAGGGCGACTATCGCTCGATCGACTCGTTCGTGGCCGGCGTGGTAGCCACCCACGGCCGCGTCGACATCCTGGTGAACAATGCCGGCGGGACGGTTCCGGCGCCGCACGCGGAGAGCATTCCCGAGCTGGTGCAACGCATTCAGGGCGCACCGCCCAGCGACGATGACTTCGAACGCACCGCGCTGTTTCATGCCTTTGCGGTGCAGATGAATCTGATCAGCCCGCTATGGTTCGCCATCCGGGTATACCGGCAGATGGCCACCCAGGAAGGCGTCGGCTGCATCATCAACATCTCCAGCGGCGCCGGGCATCCGGCGGGCTCACCGACCCTGGTGTCCTACGGAGCGGCCAAGAGCGGGCTCAACCAGCTGACCCGGTCGCTCGCCCAGGAGTGGGGGCCGAAGGTCAGAGTCAATTGCGTCGCGCTGGGCCCGACGATGACCGAGAACTTCCGGTCGTTCGTGCTGCCGAAAGACGACCCGACCGGTGAAAAGTACTTCGCCGCGGTCCCATTGCGGCGCGCGGGCGAGCCCGACGAAGTCGGCCGGGTGTGCGTCTTTCTGGCCGGGGGCGCCGCGGACTTCGTCAACGGCACGACGATCGAATGCGACGGCGGCATGTTGCCCGGCGTGCTCTACGACGCCGGCCTGAAGACCATTACCGACCTGCTGTAGCCGCGGGCTATCGCCTGGGATCATCACGACCCCCGACAGAGACGCTAGGGGGCGCCGCCAAGGCTCGATCAGAACGGCGGGCGAGGTTGACTTTGGCCACCCGGGCGATGACGGCGGGGTGCATGAGTCGGCTCGGTGGTTCGTTGAGCCCGACGACGCTCGACAGTCGTTCTGCCACGACGATATCGTGGGCCGCTGCCGCCTGGACTTGTTGTACGTACTTGTTGGTGATACGAACGGGCAGCGGTCGGGGTCCGGCTACCTCAGGTAAGGTGAGATCCGCACCGGTGGCCAATTGCCAAGCGCCCCTGATGATTTTGGCGGTCGTTTGGAAGTACCGCCGCGCCAGGTCGCCTCGATCCTGTCGAAGACACCGCTGGAGTGCAAGCGCTTCGAGAGCCGCCACCGTCATCCCTTGACCGTAAATGGGATTGAAGCTGCATATTGCGTCACCCATCACAACCAGACCTTGCGGAAAGCGATGCAGCCTGTCGTAGCGGCGCCATCGACTGGTCGGCATCCGGTGACGGGCGCCGTCGGTCAGTGGCACGGCTTCGCGTATCGCTGCCACGACATGTGCGGGAGTGAACTCTTCGATGAATGCCAGCATTTGAGCAAATTCACTGGGTGGTTCGCGGCCCACCATCCCTATCACACTGAACATCGCGGTGTTGTCCTCATTGCGAATTAACGCCATCCCGGTAGGTCGACCCGGGACCGGGCCGATAATCACGAATATTTCATTCGGGATTCCCGGCGGAAGCTGCAGCAAGTGGCTCGAATACATCAAGCGCATTTCGACATGATGTTCGACTGGACGGGCATAGCCCATGGTCTCGAGGAACGCCGGCGTACGTGCGCCACGGCCGGTCGCATCCACCACCAGATCAGCTTCCAGCGCCCGCTCACTGCCAACGGGGTCTCGGACGATCGCGCCGGTGACTCGATCCTTCGTAGCGGTGGTGATTAGTTCGACGATGTCGTGGCCCCCGAGCACGTGGACGTTCGTGAGGGCGGCGACCCGTCGACGGACGTGCCATTCCAACAATCGTCGGCTGGGTGTCATCAGTTGAAAGTTCTTGATGTGGCCCGAGCGCGGGAGCGGATGCCCGCCGGTGCAGATGTAGGTCTCTGACAATTCGCCGCGGAAAGCGGGTACGCCTGCCCCGATAAGCTCCTCGCGAAGCCCGGCAAAAAGTTCCTCGAGGGCCCGAAGACCGCTCCCCCACAACAGGTGCACGTGGCGTCCCTGGGGCACGCCGCGTCGATTGACGGGTTCTTCAGGTAACACGTCACGGTCGACGACCGTCACGGAGTCATAGAAATCGGCCAGCACTCGCGCTGCCGAGAGGCCCGCCATGCTGGCGCCAAGAACGACGGCGTGCTGACCACGCTTTGTCACCTCGTTCATCGAAACCCCTTGTGGCCATAGTGGAAAGCATGTGATCACGCTCGGTCATGGCGCCTCGAAGCAGGATATTAATTTGAATGCCAGCCAGGGTCGTCGGCCGCCGATCACCCGCAGACCGTGACGCGCGGCCGTGAACTGCCCGATGCGTTGGTAGAGCAGCAGTGTCAGCGTCGATGCGGGCATCCGTAGGACCGCGTCGGGGCGGTCGTTGTGGCGTCGGACGCGCAGCACGCCAATGCCGTCGTGGATATGGATGAGGTAGGGACGCGCCCCCGCGGTCTCGATGGCCACGCAGATGTCGGTTCCGGGCGGGATTGTTGTCCTGACGTAGCCGGGCGCGATCTGCATCAGCCCGCGCGCGATCAGCAGCATGTCGTGTTCGGGAACCTCCCACGGCGCCTTGGCCGCCCGGGCGATATCGCGTCCGTGGATGACCAGCTCACCGAGCCAGTTCGTCTGCCACGTGACGCCGTCGACATGGGCGCCGCAATGAAAGGGAAGCACCGGAGGTTCGTCGGCGACCGTGTCGAACAGCGCGTCCAACTCCGGTGCGACGGCTTGGATTTGGTCAGCCAGCTCGGACACCGGGGCCAGTGCCGCTTCAAGTTCGTTTTGGTTCAGCACGTTCACCTCGCGGGGATAGGCGACGAGGCGGGAATCCCCCTGCTGCTCGTGCAGGTACCGCTGCGCGATGGTGAGCACGTGCGCGACGGCCTGCTGCACGGTCCAGGTCGAGCCCGGCAGTGGAGCGTGGGGATCGGCGGCACGAGCAAGTCGATCAAACCGTGCGAGCGTTTGTGCGATGCGGCCGCGCAGCTCGTCGCGAGTGGCGTCGACCAGGGCGGCGACTTCAACGTCGTTCATGCCATCCCCTAATACTCCAGTGTTGAGTGCACGGTACTCCAAAGTAGAGTATTGTCAAGGAGTGCCATCGCAGCCGACCGCAACGTCTTTCGCGCTCCTGGGCCTGCTCGGTGTACAGCCCTGGACTGCTTACGAGTTGGTTGCGCAGGTCAAGCGCAGCCTGCATCACTTCTGGCCCCGCTCGGAGGCTCACCTGTATGCGGAGCTGAAGCGCCTGGTGGAGCGTGGGCACGCCGAGGCCGAGGTGGTTGAGGGCCGGGGTCGACAGCGCACGCGCTACACGATCACCCCGGCGGGCCGTGCGGCGCTCGAGGACTGGCTGGGCACTGAACCGGCTCCGCCCGCCTTTGAGATCGAGGGCATGCTCCGCGTGCTACTGGCTGACCAGGGAACGACGAAGGATCTGCGCGCAGCGGTCGAGGCGACCGCGCGCCAGGCGAAGGAACTGCGTGCCGGCGGCATACTGCTCCTCGAGGAATTGCTCGATGCAGGAGGCCCCTTCCCGCAACGGCTGCACCTCACCGAACGCGCGGCATCGCTCTACGGCGAGTTCGTGTTGCTGCTCGTTCGGTGGTGTGACGAGACCTTGGCCGAGGTCGAAAATTGGTCGGACACATCCGACATCGGGTTGACCCCGAGCGCTCGACAACGACTCGAACAGCTGCTTGCCCGCGCCCGCCAAGGTTCATGAGCAGAGCTTTTCGCCACAAGCTGCTCGCCACCCGGTTGACACTAGGATAGATCGCGTTGCGGCTGACCGGAGTATTCGGACAGCGGCCGGATCAGCGCGTTGGCGCCGGCCTGCTCGATGATGTGGGCGGTCCAGCCGGTAATCCGGCTCATCACGAAAAGCGGTGTGAAGCTGGGGATGTCGAATCCCATCAGGTAGTAGGCCGGCCCGGTCGGAAAGTCCAGGTTCGGCAAGATGGCGGTGGCGGCGAACATCTCCGTTTCCAGGACGTTGTAAATGTCCAGCCAGCGCCGGCCGTTGCGGGCCGCCACGACGCGGATCAGCGCCTCTTTCATCGTCGGCACCCGAGAGTCACCGTTTTTGTAGACGCGGTGACCGAAACCCATCACCTTGTCCTTGCGAGAAAGCTTGCCGTGCAGCCACTCCGCTGCCTTCGACGGGTCGCCGATCTCGATCATGTCGTGCATGACGGCCTCGTTGGCCCCGCCGTGCAGCGGGCCCTTCAACGCACCGATTGCCGCCGTCACCGCACTGTAGATATCGGACTGCGTCGAGGTCACCACCCGCGCAGCGAAGGTGGAGGCGTTGAAACTGTGCTCGGCGTACAGGATCATCGACTGCTCGAACGCGGTGACGATCACCGGGTCCGGAACCTCGCCGAAGCACATGTTCAGGAAGTTCTCCGCGTAGCTGAGATGACTGTGCGGTGCGATCGGTGCCAGGCCCCGACGGCGACGCATGTCGATCGCCACGATGGTGGGCAGCACCGCGAACATGCGAAGAGACTTGCCGTAGTTGGCGGATTCGGCGCCGTCGTCCTCGTCCGGGTCCTCGGCGCCCAGGTAGCTGATCGCGGTGCGCACCACATCCATCGGGTGGCAGGTGTCGGGCAGCTTGGCCAGCAGTGACTGCAACGACCGATCGATGCGACGGCTGGCCCGCTCACGTTGGTTGAACAACGCCAACTCACCGTCGCTCGGCAGCTCGCCGTGCCACAGCAGGTAGGCGACCTGCTCAAAACTGCAGTGGGCGGCCAGATCCTGCACCGGGTAACCGCGATAGGTCAGCGAGTTGGTCTCGGGTACCACCTTGGAGATCGCGGTGGTGTCGACGACCACACCGGCCAGCCCCTTGTAGATCTTCTTCTCGGCCACGGGTGTGGTCATTGGTTGGGTCCCTTCACATCAAAGTTGAAGATCTCGTCGTCGAATTGGGTGTAGTCGGCGTATCGCAGCAACTCGTAGAGGCGTCTGCGGTGCTGCATGTGGTCCAGCAGACCGGATTGCGTTCCCTTGGCTTCGATTTCGCGCAAGCCTTCCTCGACGGCGAACATCGCCAGCCGCAGCGTGGTGACCGGGTAGATCACGACGTTGTAGCCGATGTCGGTGAGCTGCGAGGTGGTCAGCAGCTCCGACTTGCCGAACTCGGTCATGTTGGCCAGCAGCGGAATGTCAACCGCGGCACGGAATTTCTCGAAGTCGGCCGGACCGGTCAGTGCCTCGGTGAAGATCAGGTCGGCGCCCGCGTCCGCGTAAGCGCGCGCCCGCTCGATGGCCGCGTCGATGCCCTCGATCCCCGCGGCGTCGGTGCGGGCGCAGATCACGAAGTTCGGGTCGCGGCGCGCAGCCACCGCGGCCCGAAGTCGCTTGACCATGTCGGCGGCCGGAACAACGGCCTTGCCGTCGAGATGGCCGCATCGCTTCGGGTTGACCTGGTCCTCGAGGTGGCAGCCGGCCAACCCGGCGTCCTCCAGCAGCGTGATGGTGCGCGCGGCGCTCATCGGCTCGCCGAATCCGGTGTCGGCGTCGATCAGCGTGGGCAGGTCGGTGACCGAAGCGATTTGCGCGCCCCGGCCGGTGACTTCGGTCAACGTGGTCAGCCCGACGTCGGGCAACCCCAAGTCGGCGGACAACACCGCGCCCGAGACGTAGACCCCCTCGAATCCGATCTCGGCGACAAGCTTGGCCACCAATGGCGAGAAAGCGCCCGGGAAGCGTTGCAGCCGACCGGAATTCAGCCCGGCCCGGAAGGCGGCCCGCTTGTCGGCGGCGCTGGACGCGGACGCCAGCAGTCCGGTCACCGGAAGATCCCGGACGGAATCGTCGGCGCCTTGTCCAGCACCTCAGGTAGCACCCGTACGTTCAGCGCGCCGAGCTGATCGCCCTTCAACTCGCGAACTCGCTGCACGGCGTCCAGGAACCGTTGCTGCTCAGCGGGATCCACCACCCCGTCGGCGAGATGAGTGAACTTGCCGATGTACTGCTCGCGCTCGAATGGCCTCGCGCCCAGCGGATGTGCGTCGGCAACGGCCAGCTCGTCGGTGATCACCTCGCCGCTCTTGAGCGTCACCTCCGCGCGCGCCCCGAAGGCCTTCTCGGCCGGGTCGTTCGAGTGATAACGGCGGGTCCACTCCGGATCCTCGACAGTGGAGATCTTGTGCCACAGCTCGACGGTGTCCGGCCGGTGCGCACGCTCCGGGGCATAGGAGAGTTCGTGGTCCCAGGTGCCGTCCTGCAGCGCGACGGCGAAGATGTAGGGCAGCGAGTGATCCAGCGTCTCGCGCGAGGCGTCGGGGTCGAACTTCTGCGGGTCACCGGATCCGGTGCCGATCACGTAATGGGTGTGATGGCTGGTGTGCAGCACGATCGTCGCGATCTGGTCGAGATCGCCGACCTTCATCGCGCAGCCGGCGGGCCAAGTCGATGGGCGCCTGGCTCTGGTATTCGGCGGAATGCTCCTTGGTGTAGCTGTCCAGGATGGCCCGCTTGGCCTCCCCCGGCGCCGGCAGCGGCACCTGGTAGGTGTGCTCAGGGCCGGAGAGCAGCCAGGCGATCACGCCGTCCTCGCCTTCCCAGATGGGAGCCGGTGATCCTTCGCCGCGCATGGCGCGGTCGACGGCCTCGATGGCGACCTTGCCGGCCAGGGCGGGCGCGAAGGCCTTCCAGCTGGAGATCGATCCCTTGCGGGATTGGCGGGTCGCGGTGGTCAGGTGCAGCGCCTGGCCGATCGCTTGATAGATGGTGTCGACGTCGAGCCGCAGCATGGTGCCCAGTCCGGCGGCCGCCGACGGGCCGAGGTGCGCGACGTGGTCGATCTTGTGCTCGTGCAGGCAGATCCCCTTGACCAGGTCGATCTGAATCTCGTACGCCGTCGCCAGACCGCGAATCAGGTCGTTGCCGCGCACGCCGAGCTGCTGGGCAACCGCGACCAGCGGCGGGATGTTGTCGCCGGGGTGCGAGTACTCGGCGGCCAGAAAGGTGTCGTGGTAGTCGAGTTCACGCACTGCGACGCCATTGGCCCAGGCCGCCCACTCGGCCGAGTAGCTGCCGTCGACACCGAACACCGTCGCGCCCGGCCTGGACGGCGCAGCCGGATGAGACACAGCCTGGTGCCGGGCGGTGGTGACCGGCCGCCGCAGCACCGAGGCAGCGCTGACCGCCGCGTTGTCGATGATCCGGTTGACCACCATGGCCTCGGTCTCCGGAGCTACCG
Organism: uncultured Actinomycetota bacterium; assembly: GCA_963815995.1. Classification (GTDB taxonomy): domain Bacteria; phylum Actinomycetota; class Actinomycetes; order Mycobacteriales; family Mycobacteriaceae; genus Mycobacterium. The sequence goes on along the minus strand of CAWFIR010000010.1, from coordinate 188,648 downwards.
GAACCGGGTCGGCGGCGACCTGCGCGATCTTGTAGGCCAGGTGCTCGGCGATCGGGAAGTCGTCGGCGCTGCGGTGGGTCCGCACCTCGTGGTTCAACATAATTCGCACACTATGCAAAGTCGGCGAGGAGGGAAAGTACCTGTACATGCGTATTTTTGCGTCCTGATTCGCCGCAAATTGCGAACGTTGTGTAAGCCATCGCGGAGTAGAGTCTCAACGCGTGGCGAAGATCTTTTCGGGTGCCCGGCTGCGGCGGCTGCGAAACGAGCGCGGCCTGAGCCAGGCGGCACTGGCCCGGACGCTGAATCTGTCCACCAGCTACGTGAACCAGCTGGAAAACGACCAGCGGCCCATCACGGTGCCGGTGCTGGTCGCCCTCGCGGAGCGATTCGACCTGCCGTCGAATTATTTCTCCACCGATTCCGACGCCCGGCTGGTCGCCGACCTCTCCGACGTGTTCACCGCCACCGCGCCCGACGACTCGGTCAGCTCGATGCACATCGAGGAGCTGGTGGCACGGATGCCCGAGGTGGGCCGCAACCTGGTCACCGTGTACCGGCGACTGCGGGACGCCACCGAGGAACTGGAGGCCTATCGCTCGCACGCGACGACCGAGACGTCGCTGCCCGCGGAGCGGCCGATGCCGTTCGAGGAAGTGCGGGACTTCTTCTACGACCGCAACAACTACATCGGCGAACTCGACACCGCGGCCGAGCAGATGTTCATCCGGAGCGGGATGGCCGTCGGCGGCCTGGACGTCCAGCTGTCGGCGCTGATGCACGAACGGTTCGGCGTGCGGGTGGTCGTCGACGCCGATCTTCCCGCGCACGCCAAGCGCTCGTATGACCCGGAGACCAAGGTGCTGCGGATCGCGCAGTGGTTGTTGCCGGGTCAGCGTGCGTTTCAGATCGCCACCCAGCTGGCCCTGGTGAGCCAGCGGGAGCTGCTATCGGCGATCGTTGCGACCGACGACCAGCTCACCCCGGAATCCAGCGGGGTCGCACGCATCGGTCTGGCCAACTACTTCGCCGGCGCTTTTCTGCTGCCCTATCGTGAATTCCACAGCGCGGCAGCAGAATTACGCTACGACATCGACCTGCTGGCCCGCCGTTTCGAGGTCGGCTTCGAGACGGTCTGTCACCGGCTCTCGACGTTGCAGCGGCCGCAGCTACGCGGCGTGCCGTTCATCTTCGTCAGGACAGACAAGGCCGGCAACATCTCGAAACGTCAGTCCGCCACCGCATTTCACTTCAGCCGGGTCGGCGGCAGCTGTCCACTGTGGGTGGTGCACGATGCGTTCGCCCAGCCGGGGCGGATCGTCACGCAGGTCGCCCAGATGCCGGACGGCCGTTCATATTTCTGGCTGGCCAAGACCACGCGCGCCCGAAGGTCAGGGCTATCTCGGCCAGCACAAGAGCTTCGCCATCGGCTTGGGCTGCGACCTGATGCACGCCGAGCAACTGGTCTACTCGACCGGGATCGCGCTCGACGATCCGCGCACCGCGGTCCCGATCGGCGCGGGCTGCAAGATCTGCAATCGCTCGGCCTGCGCCGCAGCGGGCGTTTCCCTACCTCGGCGGACGCGTCGCGGTCGACGAGAACACCGGCAGCGGCCTGCCCTACTCGCCGGCTACCGAGCTTCCCTGCTAATCAGCCTGGTGACCGGCGGCATCCCGCGCGAATTCCCACCAAGAATTGCCGGATTTCGGATTTCCGCAGCACGATCGGCGTAGCTTGCTGCTGAGATCAGCCATGACAGATGTCGACTATTGCGTTGTCGGTGCCGGATTCGCCGGTTTGACGGCCGCCCTGCGCCTGAAGCAGGCCGGTCGCTCGGTGGCGCTGCTGGAGGCCCGCGATCGGGTCGGCGGGCGCACTTACACCGTGATCCTCGCGACGACGGGTCGTGGATCGATCGCGGCGGCGCATGGATCGGGCCGGGCCAGGACCGCGATCTATGCGTTGATGAGGAGTTCGGCGTACCGGAATACAAGCAGTACAACGACGGCGACGCCGATGATGATCGTCGACGGCAAGAAGCACCGCTACGGCGGCACGATCCCGTGGACCGTGAGCCCGTGGGCACGATGCCAACCTCGGCGTCGGGTTGATGCAAAGTGGAGCAGATGTGCCAGACGATCCCGCGCGAAGCCCCATGGCAGGCACAGCAAGGCCGTCGAGTGGGACCGCATCACTCTGGCGGAGTGGCTCGAGAAGAACATGCATGTCCCAGCAGGCCCGCGACATGCTGGACATGGCCCTGGCCGGCCCCTACACCTCGGCCGCATCAGAGGTGTCGTTGCTGTGGATGCTGCTACCAGATGGCCGTCGGGCGGCGGGCCGGACTTCGTCATTTCGGGCAAGGACGGCTCCCAGGACGCCCGCCCGGTCGGCGGGATGGGTGCCATCTACCGACCCGATCGTCGCCGAACTGGGCGACGCGGTGCACCTGTCGCAGCCGGTGCGGCCATCGCCCAGGACGATGACGGCGTCACGGTCCGCTCCGATGACCTGACGGTACGGGTACGGCGGGTGATCGTGGCAATTCCGCTGGCGATCGCCGGCCACGATCAGCTACGAGCCGATGCTGCCGGTGGATCGTTCGTATGCTGCATCAGCGGATGCCCGGCGGCGCGATCATCAAGATCTCCATCTTCTACGACGAGCCGTTCTGGCGCGCCGACGGGCTGTCCGGCCAGTCGGCCGGCCCGGAAGCCCGGCCACGCTGACCATCGACGCGTGCACGGACACCGGCAAGCCCGGGATCATGTGTGTGATCACCGAAGGACGCGCCGCGCGCGACCTGGGACGCCTTGATGAGGCCGAGCGCAAAGCGACGGTCGTGGGTGAACTGGTCGACCGGTTCGGCGACAAGGCCAGCTCGCCCGTCGAGTTCCACGAGCAAGACTGGACTCAACGAGCGCTATTCCGGTGGCGGGATGATCAGCCACGCGCCCCCGGGTGTGCTCACCGAGTTCGGACACACCCTGCGCCCACCGTGCGGCCGCATCCATTGGGCCGGGACGGAGAGCTCGGCCGTCATGTGCGGATGGGTCGACGGCGCCATCCGCTCTGGGGAGCGTGCTGCCGAAGAAGTGCTGGCAAGCGAATCGGCAGCGGCTACTGAGCCTGCGTGACCGGCGGCCGGTAGAACAGCGCCAGCTGGCCGAACGCCCCGCCGATGCCCAGCAGCACCGAACCGAACAGTCCGTGCCAGCCCGGGTGGAAGAGGTAAGGGCCAAATATCTGATAATCCAGGCTGTACCGCCCCGGGCCCAGGGTCGCGACGACCACCGCCGCGGTCGCCAGAACCAGGTTGTACTCCCAGCCCTCCTTGACGATGAAGAAGCCGTTGTGCCGATGCACGGTCCACGCCGCGACCAGCATCAGCGCGACGAAACCCGCGGCGGGGATGGGCGTCAGCAGGCCGGCAGCCAAGCCCAGGCCCGCGCTGATCTCCGTCGTCGCGGCAACGACAGCCTGAAACGTGCCGTACTTCATGCCGATGCTTTCGAACCAGCCCGCGGTGCCCGGTATCTTGCCGCCACCGAAGAATTTGTTGAAGCCGTGCGCGGCCAGCGTCAAACCCAGCACTAGCCGCAGGATCAGCAACCCGACGTCATAGGCATCATTCATAGACGCCAACCTAGATCATCAGGTAGGCACGGGATAGGTAGAGGTATCCTGCCAGCCGCACATACCGCAAAGGAGCGACCATCAAGATCGCGATCATTGGCGCTGGCAACGTCGGGCGCTCATTAGGCACCGCATGGCACAACCGCGGCCACGATGTCATGTTCGGCGACCGCAATCCCGACGACCCGAAGTACGCATCGCTGGGTGCGGTCCAGGCCAACGAAGCCGCCGCGTCAGGCGCCGACGTCGCGGTGCTGGCACGTCCGGCGGTACCGACTTCGGATTCGGCCTCCTGCGCGGTCGAGCCTGAACATCCGGATGTCCACACGACCCGTGATCCTGCTGGATGGCTACGCGTCGTCTCCGCCGGAGGTCTTGGGCCACAAGGGGCATGGCATCGACATGATGCGGCGCAACGGCCTGCCCGTGCCGCCTGCGTTCTGCATCACCGCCGAGGTAGGCGCGCGGCGCCGCGCCGAACCGGAGGCGACGATCACCGCGATCTGGGACGACGTGCTGGCCGGCGTGCGCACACTGGAAGCCGCAACCTCACGCACCTTCGGGCGAGGGCCGCACCCGCTACTTCTCAGCGTCCGCTCGGGCGCAGCGGTATCGATGCCCGGCATGATGGACACCCTGCTGGACCTCGGGTTCAGCGACGACGTCGAAAAAGCCTTAGCCGCCGAGGGTTCGGCCGAGTTCGCCCGCGACTCGCGGCGCCGGTTCACCGAGTCGTACCAGCGCATCGTCACCGGACCGGTTCCCGACGATCCTTACCAGCAGTTGCGCGCCGCGATCGAGTCGGTGTTCGCCTCGTGGGATTCGCCGCGCGCCGTTGCTTATCGCGCCCACCATGGGCTCGACGACCGCGCCGGCACCGCGGTCGTGGTGCAGGCCATGGTCTTCGGCAATGTCAACGCCAATTCCGGTGCGGGCGTGGTGTTCTCCCGCAATCCGATGACCGGCGCCAACGAGGAGTTCGGCGAGTGGCTGCCGGGCGGCCAGGGCGACGACGTGGTGTCGGGCACCGTCGACGTCGAACCGATCGCCGCGTTGCGCAGCCAGCAGCCGGGCGTCTACGACCAATTGGTCAGCGCCGCAAGGTCGTTGGAGCGACTGTCGGCCGACGTGCAAGAAGTCGAGTTCACCATTCAGGACGGGACGCTGTGGCTGCTGCAGACGCGAGCGGCTAAGCGGTCGGCGCAAGCTGCGGTGCGACTCGCGCTGCAGTTGTTGGGCGACGGCCTTATCGACGAGGCCGAGACTCTGCGGCGGGTGACGCCCGCGCATGTGGAGGCGCTACTGCGGCCGTCACTGCAGCCGGAAACTCGGATGGCTGCAAAGCTTTTGGCCACACGGGCTGCCGGCCGGCCCGGGCGTCGCGTCAGGGCGGGCCTATACCGAGGTGGACGCGGCCATCGAGGCCGCCGATCGCGGCGAGGACGTGATCCTGGTCCGCAACCACACCAGTCCTGACGACATCCACGGCATGCTGGTCGCGCGGGGCATCGTCACCGAAACCGGCGGTGCCACCAGCCACGCTGCCGTGGTCAGCCGCGAACTGGGCCGGGCGGCCGTCGTCGGCTGTGGCAGTGGCGTTGCCGACTCGCTGGCCGGCAAGGTGGTCACTGTTGACGGCAATCAGGGTGAAGTGCGCGAAGGTAGCCTGCAGCTGTCCGCGTGGTCGGAGGACGACACGCCTGAGCTACGCGAATTAGCCGATATCGCAAGGCGAGTCAGCCCGTTGCGGGCGCATGTCCGCGGCGACTATCCACGACTGGATCGCCCGACCGAGCTGGGGTGCGCGCTGCCATGGCCAGCGGGCACAGCGATGTGGTGTCCGCCAGCCCGCTGCTCGCCATGCTGGCCGCGATACGGCTCAGCGGAGCGCCGTGAGCGAGTTGACCGTGTTGCAGGCGGTTCGGCTGAAAGGCCGGGTCAGCCGTGACGATCTGGCCGCGACGCTGGGGGGAGATTTCGACTTTGACGTCGTCGACCGGCTTATCGGCTCGGGTCTGCTCCTCGACGGTCCGAAGCTGCGGCTCAGCCCCGAGGTCGGGGGCGCCTTGAGGGATTGCTCGCCGACGAACAGTCGAATGTCGACTCGGCGGCAATTGCGGCGGCTTACGACGAATTCGGTTCCGTCAATGCCGAATTCAAGGCACTTGTCACCGATTGGCAGCTCAAGGACGGCCAGCCCAACACACACGATGACACTCGCTATGACGCGGCGGTGCTGGCCCGTCTCGACGATGTGCATCGGCGGGTGACGCCGATCATCGCGGCCGCGGCCGCGCAGCTACCGAGACTGAACCGCTACTCGGTGAAATTGCAGGCCGCACTGGACAATATCCACGCCGGCGAGACGATGTGGCTGACTCGGCCCCTGATCGACTCGTACCACACCGTGTGGTTCGAGCTGCATGAGGAGCTGATCCTGGCCGCCGGCCGGACCCGACGAAACCGATGATACTTAAGCGTTTTCGCTACAGCTCGGCATCCAGTCGGGCGACGTAGTCGTCGATGTCGCCGATGGCCGACTCGGCCGCGTGCACGCTGACCGTCACCATGTCGCCGACGCCCCACACGCCGTGGGTGAGACCCATCGCCGGTGATAGCCCCGGGTAAACGGCAGTCAGGATCACCGGTGCGTCGCCGAGGCGCAGATCGGTGGGTACGCGGTAAATGCTTGACACCACGGTGTTGCCGGACACCTGCGATGGCCGCACTTCGGGATCGAAGAGACTGACACCCCAGCGCAGTATCGGAGCAGGAACCGCCGCGAATGCCCGGTCCGCCGCCAGCACCGCCGGGTGCTCTGAGCGGCGGCGGGCATTGGCCAAATCTGCGGCGATCCTTTGCAGCCGAGCTTGCCGACTCAGCTCCGGATACAACCCGACCGTGACGTTGGCGAAGTGATTATGAGCATGAGGCACACCGGGTTTGGCCATCGTCACCTCGGCCACCAGCGTCGGGGCCGCGTCGCGCAGGTGGCCGGAGAGCGCACCGGACACCGCGGACAGCGCCGCCACGGTGGCGGTGGGGCCTTTCAGCTGCGAGCGATGCCGCAGCAGCGTGCGCACAGAACGTGCGCCCGTCGGGCGATCATTGGTGGACAGCGCCGGCTGCGCTCCGATCGCCGGCGGCAGCAGTCCTGCGCGGGTATCGCGCACCTGTTTGCGGTGGGCTTGCGCCGCAACGAGGCCGCGCCACGGCAAGAACCCCGACGACCGCGGGACGTCAGGTACCGGAGTCGCTCGGCCGAACAGCCAGGCGGCCATCGCCAAGGCGCGAGGGCCATCCGACAGCGCGTGCGCGAACTGCATGACCGCGACCGTGGCCGGGCCGGTGCTGTCCGGAATGCCGTGCACCGGCGCGAAGAGATGCATGCGCCACGAAGCCCGGCGGATGTCTAACTGGTCGTCGAACAGCCTGGCCACCGCGTCCAGGCAGCCAGCCCAGCTGGTGTCGTCCAGGTGGTGGAGCAGCACCTGGTCGGGCTCGATGACCGTCGGCACCCAGCGCGGGTAGGTCAACGGCGATCCGTCCTCGACGCGGACCGTCAATGCGGGACAGTTTTGCGCCCTGTTGCGTACCTCATCGACGGCGCGCTCGAAATCCGTTGGCTCACCGTCGAATGCGTAGAGCATGAATTCGTCGCTGGGAACCTTGGCCGACATCCAGTAGAACTGTGCGTCGACCGCCGTCATCCGGGTCGGCATGCACGTCCCCTCCGGGTCGACGGTCGAAACCCCTCCGTGAGGGTACGCGGGCGCCGTCGTTGTCGAGTTATCCACAGTTGGAGGTTTATCCACAGGCGAGGGTTTGTGGGCCTGTTTTCGTCCGGTCCGGGTGGCTATTATTCGAACATGCGTTCTAGTGATCGTGACGAGGTCGTCGAAGTCTTCGACGCGCTTCGGGCTGATCTGAAACGCGCCCTGGATCTGCGCTGCGACGCGTTGACCACCCCCGAACGCCTCGCCCTGTTGGAAAGTTGCGAATGGATTCGCCGCTGCCTGCCCGCGGTTGAGCACCCGCTGATCAATCAGCTCAGTGAACAGGCCGACCCGACCGAGTTGGGCGGGAAACTGGCCGCGGCGTTGGCCGACCGGTTGCGTATCACCCGGGCCGAAGCGTCGCGGCGCATCCACGAAGCCGCCGATTTGGGCGAACGCACGGCGTTGAACGGCGAACCCCTGGAGCCGGTGCTGCCGGCCACCGCCGAGGCGCAACGCAACGGCGACCTCGGCGCCGGCCATGTCGCGGCCATCCGCAGCTTCTGGCACCGAATCCCCGACTTCGTCGACATCGAGACCCGCGCCAAAGCCGAAGCGCAGCTGGCCCGCCTGAGCCTTGAGCATCGCCCCGATGAGCTGGCCAAGCTGGCCGACAAACTCACCGACTGCCTCAACCCCGACGGCGATTTCACCGACGTGGATCGAGCCCGGCGCCGCGGCCTGACCATCGGCAAGCAGGACATCGACGGCATGTCCCCGATCAGTGGGTATCTCAACCCCGAGGCCCGCGCCACGATCGACGCCGTGTTCGCCAAACTGGCCGCGCCCGGCATGTGCAACCCAGACGACATTGCGCCGTGCGTCAGCGGCACCCCGTCACAGGCCGCCATCCAGGGCGACACCCGCAGCGCCGGCCAGCGCAACCACGACGCCCTGCTCACCGCCGGCCGCGCGCTGCTGGCCTCCGGCGACCTCGGTCAACACAACGGATTACCGGCCTCCATCATCGTCACCACGACTCTGCAAGAACTCGAAGCCGGCGCCGGCCGCGGGCTCACCGGCGGAGGCACGTTATTGCCGATGTCTGATGTGATCCGGTTGGGATCGCACGCCCACCACTACCTGGCCATCTTCGACAAGGGCAAAGCCCTGGCGCTCTATCACACCAAACGCCTGGCCTCACCAGCCCAACGGATTGTCTTGTACGCCAAAGACCGTGGATGCTCGTTCCCCGGCTGCAGCGTCCCGGGCTACCTCTGCGAAGCCCACCACCTCGATCCCTACGCCACCAACCCCGTTACCGACGTCAACGACCTGACTTTCGCCTGCGGCCCGAACCACAAACTCGCCGAACAAGGCTGGACGACGCGGAAAAACGCGCGCGGCGACACCGAATGGATCCCACCGCCGCACCTCGATTACGGCCAACCCCGCACCAACACCTACCACCACCCTGAGAAACTGCTACAGGATGATGAATTCCCTTAGCGGGCCGAGCCGATGAAATTCAACACCAAGTCGGCGACTTTGTCCGGCTGCTCGAGCTGCAGGAAGTGTCCGGCATTGTCGACGACGCTCACGTCGCTGTCGTCGGGAAGGACGTCGGGTATCCAACGCGTGAAAGCCGATGTCATGCAACCATCGTCGCGTCCGTGCAGGTACAAGCTCGGCAACTTCGGCCGCGACATCCAGTGCTGGTGCAGGTCGCGGTACAGCGTCGGCGGGCGGGTGTTGCGGATTGTTGCCCGGTAGGGCCCGAGCGCGGCGCGCCAGCTCTCCGGTGTGCCGATCGCGGCGTCGACGTGACGCAGGTCCTCCTTGGCGTCGTAACCCGGCGACCATCGCTGCCACAGCCGCGGCAACACCCAGGACGCCGAACGCTCTGGCAGCCAAGGCAATTGGAAGTACATGATGTACCAGCTGCGCAGCAACTGAGGTGGGATCTGCGCCAACAACCGGCCGGGGTCGCGAACCCGTCCCCGAAACGCCGCAGCCGGTGGCACGCGACATGATCACGGCTTTGGCAAAAGGGCTTTCCGGGATCGCGGCCAGGCCGTTGGCGGCCATCGCGCCCCAATCGTGACCGATCACCACGTCGCGGTCGGTGCCGCCGGCCGCCGCACGCACCTGCAGGGCGTCGTGCATCAACGCCCCGATGTGATAGCTGCCGTCCGACGGGATCGACGACGGCGCATAGCCGCGCATGAACGGCGCCACCACCCGCCAGCCGGACTCGGCCAATCGCGGCGCGAAATTGCGCCAGCCGTAAGCGGTGTCGGGAAATCCATGCAGGCACAGCGCGATTGGCCCATCGGGCGGCCCCCACGTCAGCGCCTTCAACTCCACGTTTGGAGCGTGAATATCGATCCAGCGGGGTTTGGACGTCGGCGTACCGTCGGGCATGTTTCCAAACTACGTCGTCATGCCCAACGTTCAGACCGAAGCCACCGCTTTCTCAAGGTCTGCGATGACGATTTTGCTCATGCCAAGCATGGCCTGGGTGGCGGCGGTGGCGCACGCCGGGTCCGGGTGGCCGACCAGCTCGTAGAGCCGCCCTGGAATCACCTGCCAGCTCAGGCCGAAGCGGTCCTTGCACCAGCCGCACTGCGATTCCTCGCCGCCGTCGGTCAGCCGGCTCCAGTAGTAGTCGACCTCGTCCTGATCCTTGCAGTCGATCGCGAAGGACACCGCCTCGCTGAACGAGAAATGCGGACCGCCATTGATCCCGATGAATCGGTTCCCGTCCAGCACGAAGGTGCCAGACAAGACTGACCCCGGTTCGCCGGGGCCGGCATCGGTGCTTCGGTTCAAGTCCTCGATGTGCGAGTTCGGGAATATCGAGGTGTAAAACTCCGCCGCCTCCTCCAGGTTGTGGTCGAACCACAGTGAGGGGGTGATCGAGGGCATGGTCGCCTCCTTGGTCGTTGGTCGCTTTCGTTGATAACCCACGCCTGCAGAAGTCATCGGTGAATGCGCCCTGGGTGCGCGCAAGCCGGCGCCCAGCGTGATCCGGTCGAGCGGGGCCCCGGTAACGGCGCAGTTTGCACCGGCCTACGGTGCCTGCCCTCCTGCTAGTTCCTGTTGGTGGCCCCCGGCGGCAGCGGTGCGGGTGTCGCTCTCGTCGGTGGAGGCGGCGGTGGGTTGGGAACCGCAACGGTGATGTTGTCAGCGCCCAGATAGCAAACATGGGCTCCTTCGTTGAAGGTTCCGCCGGCGTTCAAGCAGCATTCCTCCGCGACCTTCTGCTTCTCGGTGTAGCTCATGGTTGGTTTCTTATTCCAAGCGTCCATGAAGCAACTATTGAATCTATCGACTTGACCGGGCTGCCTCGGTTCGGCGGCTGCTGGCGTCGCGACCATTGCGGCGATCGCGACCGTCGCGCCAGAAGATGGCACTGGTCGGCGCGATGTGCCGCCACCACTCCGGGGCCCTCAATGCTTTCGCAGTGGTCATAGTGGTCCCCTTTCGCGCGAAGAGTGGCACCTGACGCGCCGCCACCGATCCTGGAGGTTTGCTCTTGATGTGGCGTTGTGATGCCAAGTATGCCTTGGAGCAAACTGGGACCGGCCTTTTAGCCCAGCCTGAAATTTGCTGTGTTGAGCTGGTCAGGAGAGTTCACCGGGATAGACCCTCGCGACGGCGAAAAATCACCGCTGTAACGTCAGGCGGGTAATGCCTGGCAACGATGCCATGCGTCCAGCCGAGGAGCTGCCCGTGACTGCCGTGCGCAACATTCCACACACCGTCGAGTTTTCCGGTATTCAGGGGCTCACCCTGGTCGCCGACGAGTGGAATCGCGGCGCCGACGTGGCGGCCGGTCGGCCGACGATCCTCATGCTGCACGGCGGCGGTCAGAATCGGTTCTCCTGGAAGAACACCGGCCAGGTCTTGGCCGACGAAGGATTCCACGTGGTCGCGCTGGACAGCCGCGGCCATGGTGACAGTGACCGAGCGCCCGACGCCGACTACGACATCGAGACGCTGACCGCCGACGTCATGCAGGTGCTCGACACCATCGGCCGGCCGGTCACGCTGATCGGGGCGAGCATGGGCGGACTCACCGGCATCCTCCTCGCGGACCGGGCCGGGCCGGAGCGGGTCACCCGGCTGATGCTCGTCGACGTCGTCCCGCGGTTCGAGAAGAACGGCAGCGCGCGCATCCGCGACTTCATGTTCAGCGGGTTGCACGGCTTCGCCTCGCTGAACGAGGCCGCCGACGCGGTCGCCGCATATCTGCCGCACCGGACCAAACCGCGCAGCCCCGAGGGACTGAAAAAGAACCTGCGCCTGCGCGACGGCCGCTGGTACTGGCATTGGGATCCGGCTTTCATGACCAAGCCCGGCGACGACCCGGAACTGCGCACCGAGAACTTCGAGCACGCCGCGGCCAACCTGACGATTCCGGTGCTGCTGATCCGCGGCAAGCTCTCCGACGTGGTCAGCCCGGAAGGGGTGCGGCACTTCCTGGAGACCGTGCCCAACGCGGAATTCGTCGAGTTGTCCGACGCCGGGCACACCGCGGCGGGCGACGACAACGACGCCTTCAGCGACGTGGTGGTGACGTTCGCGACCCGACCGGCATGACCCGGTCTGCATAGCTAGTTGGCAGGCTTCTCCGCGTGTCCGCCGAACTGCTTGCGCATGGCTGACAGCGCCTTGTTGGCGAAGTCGTCGAGGCTGCGCGACGCGAAGCGAGACTGCAGCGCGGTCGTCAGCACCGGCGCCGGGACACCCTCGTCGATCGCCGCGATGGCGGTCCAGCGGCCCTCGCCGGAATCCGAGACGCGGCCGGAGAACTCGTGCAGGTCGGGTGATTGATGCAGCGCGATCGCGGTCAGGTCCAGCAGCCAGGAACCGACGACACTGCCCCGGCGCCACACCTCGGCGACATCGGCGATGTCGAAGTCGTACCGGTAACACTCCGGGTTCGACAGCGGCGCGGTCTCGGCGTCGCCCTCCTGGATGCGCTTGCCGATGTCGGCATTGCGCAGGATGTTCAGTCCCTCGGCGAGGGAAGCCATGAACCCGTACTCGATCCCGTTGTGCACCATCTTGACGAAGTGGCCCGCTCCGGAGGGACCGCAGTACAGATAGCCCTTCTCCGGTTGCGCGATGTCGCCGGACCGGCCCGGGGTGCGCTCCGCCGCTTCCACTCCGGGCGCAATGGTGGCGAACAGCGGCTCGGCGTGGGCAAAGGATTTCTCGTCGCCGCCGATCATCAGGCAATAGCCGCGCTCGCGGCCCCACACGCCGCCGCTGGTGCCACAGTCGAGCAGGTGAATCCCCTTCTCGCCCAGCAGCTTTGAGTGCTTCAGGTCGTCGCGATAGTACGAGTTGCCGCCGTCGATCACGATGTCGCCGGCCTCCAGCGTGTTGGCCAGGCCTTCGATCACCGTTTGGGTGATCGTGCCCGCCGGAACCATCACCCACACAATCCGCGGCGTGGACAACTTCTCGGCCAGCTCGGCGACCGAGTACACCCCGGTCGTCCTGTCCTCACTGGCCAAGGCCTTGACGGCGGTCGTGTCGTGGTCGTAGACGACACACTCGTGTCCGCCCGCGGTGACCCGACGGACGATGTTCGCGCCCATCCGGCCCAAGCCGATCATCCCTAGCTGCATGTCGCTCTGTTCTCCTTGTTAGTGGTTGACGGCTAGCCACGGCTGTTGCCAGCCGCGATGTCCTCGTAGCAGTTCGCTCGCCGCGTCCGGCCCCCACGAGCCGGGTTCGTATTGATGGATTTCGCCCGGGTGGTCCAGCAGCGGTTGCACGATCCGCCAGGTTTCTTCGATGCCGTCCTCGCGAGCGAACAGCTGGTGATCTCCGGTCAGCGCGCCGTGCAGCAGTCGCTCGTAGGGCAGCAGCGGCTCGCCGAGGTCAGCCATGAATGACGAGTCGAGGTGCAGGTCGCGCCAGCGGTCACCGTCGATCGCGGTCAGCTGCAGACGGAAGCCGGGGTCAGGGTCGATCCGCAGCACGATCTGGTTGGGTTCGGCCCGTCGGCGGTCCGGCAGGAAAGCCAGCGAGGGGACGCGGTGCGTGAACAACCGCACCTCGGTGACCCGCTCGGTCAGCGCCTTGCCCGCCCGCAGGAAGATCGGCACGCCGGCCCAGCGCCAATTGTCGATCTCCACCCGCAGCGCGACGAAGGTCTCGGTCTTCGAGCCCTTGGCCACCCCGCGGATGTCGGTGTAGCCGCGATACTGACCGCGCACGCTCCGCTCCGGGTCGATCGCGGGTATCGCCCGCAGGACATCGGCTTTCTTGTCGTTGAGGTCGTCCGCGCTGGGCCCGACGGGCGGTTCCATCGCCACACCGGCCAGCACCTGAAGCAGATGGTTCTGCACGACGTCACGCAAGGCGCCGACCCCGTCGTAGAAGCTGCCCCGGTCGTCGACGCCGAAGTCCTCGGCCATGGTGATCTGAATTTCGGAGATGCTGTCGCGGCTCCACAGCCCGGCCAGGGCCAGGTTGCCGAACCGCAGATACTCCAGTTCGACGACCGGTTCCTTGCCCAGGAAGTGATCCACCCGGAAGATCTGGTCTTCGTCCAGCACCGCACGCAGCCGGCTGTTGAGTTCACCCGCGGACTTCAGGTCGTGACCGAAGGGCTTTTCCACCGCGACGCGGGATCCGTTCAGCAGCTCGGCTTCAGCCAGTTTCTCGACGATCGGCGCGAACAGCGAAGGCGGCATCTCCAGGTAGAACAGGCAGTGGTGCTTCGGGCCGATCTGCTTTTTCAGCGCCTTGTAGAGCGCGGAATCGGTGACGTCGCCGTGCAGGTACGACAGTCGGCCGGCAAACCGTTCGAACACGGTGTCGTCGATTTTTTCGCCGGCACCTTCGATCGCCGTGCGGGCCCGCTTGACCAACTCGTCGAGGCTGATGTCGTCGCTGGCGACGCCGAGGATCGGGCACTCCAGCAATCCCCTGCACTCCAGGCGATAGAGGGCTTGGAAGGTCATCTTGCGGGCCAGGTCGCCGGTAATGCCGAAGATCACCAGCAGGTCCGAGACGCTATTGCCGGCTTCGGCCACTTGGGTCCTCCACGATCGATCGACTAGTCAGCGGCGGCTTCAACACTTGCAGAACCCGCCCACTTCGACCCTGCCGCGGCCCAGGTCCAACCCTAAACACTGCGGTTCGGCGCGACAACCGGCAGCACGCGAAATGTATATCCGGTTACGCCAGCGGGCAAACACCAGCCGGTACAGCAAGCCGGAAGTCGAGATTCGCGGAATATACACTCGCAGTTGACCTTTCACTTTCCACCCGGCTATGCGCAGCCGCCACACTCTTTTGCCGATCTGGCACTGTCGCTGCGGAAGCCACGACGGATCGGGGAAGATGCGTGGCATGCACGATCACCTGCTGATCGCGGTCTACGCGCTGGCCGGCGTTGCGGCCGTCGAAACCGCGGCGCTGGGCGTTCTTTGGCGGCTGCTGCGGCGGGTCAAGGCTGAAAACGAGGCGCTGCGGCAGCAGCCCGACCTGTTGAGTTTCGGGTCAAAAGCGGTCAAGACGGTGTGGCAGACCGCGAGCCTGATGCGCAAGGAGGGTTTCGGCGCTGCGGTGCGCAGCTCGATCGAGGACCTCGCCGATTGGGCGGAGGTGGAACGCCCTGATCTGGCCCGGGTGACACCGGACGGCAGAGTGGCGATTCTGTTCTCCGATATCGAGGAGTCGACCGCGCTCAATGAGCGGGTCGGCGACCGCGCCTGGGTGAGGCTGATCGGTGAGCACGACAAGCTGGTTCGCAAGCTGGTCAAGCAGCGCTCGGGGCATGTGGTGAAAAGTCAAGGCGACGGGTTCATGATTGCCTTTGCCCACGCCGAGCAGGCGGTGCGCTGCGGTATCGACATGCAGGACGCGCTTCACAAAGATGCACAACACAAGCGGCGCAACGGGATTCGAGTACGGATCGGCGTCCACATGGGCCGCTCGGTGCGCCGCGGCGACGACCTGTTCGGCCGCAACGTCGCGATGGCGGCCCGCGTCGCCGCCGAAGCCTGTGGCGGGGAGGTCCTGGTGAGCAGCACCGTGCACGACGCGCTCAGCGGTTGCGAGGACCTCGCCTTCGATGGCGGCCGCGATGCCGAGCTGAAGGGCTTTGCCGGCACGCATCGGCTCTACGCCGTCGCCGCCGCCTGAGCGGGCCGCCGGGGTTTAGCCCTCGCCGGCCTCGGCCAGCCGCTGTTGCAGCCGGTCGCGAATTTCGTTGGGGGTGTAGGCCCTACGTCGGCGCTGATCGCGAGCGACCAGCACTCCCCCGGCCGCCACCCCGACCACCCCGGCCAACCCCAGCCACTTCCAGACGGTGCGCATCGGCTCAGGTTATTCGCGACTACATACCGGCGGGATCGGTATGTGCATATGGTGCGGTGGTGGATACGCACACAGTGGGTTTGACCCAGGCCTTGGAAGAGACCAGGACCGGCGACGTCTGGCTGTTCCGCGGCCAGTCCGGACCTGACCGCGCGATCCAGACGCTGTCGAACAGCCCGGTCAACCACGTCGGCATGACAGTCGCGATCGAGGATCTGCCGCCGCTGATGTGGCATGCCGAACTCGGCGAGAAGCTGACCGATGTCTGGACCGGGACCAACCACCGGGGCGTGCAACTCAACGATGCGCGCGAAGCCGTCGAGCGATGGCTGACCCGCTACGGGCAGCGCTGCTGGTTGCGTCAGATGCATCCCGACATCGACCACGAGCAGGAGAATCGGTTGCTGCGCGTCATCGCCCGGATGGACGGCACACCGTTCCCGTCCACGACGCGCCTCACCCTGCGGTGGCTGCGCGGTCAACTTCCGACCAGGTACGACTGGGTGCGGGGAATCCCGTGGGTGGACTCGCGCGTTCGCGAATCGACCCGACGCCGCAGAGAGCAGCAGCGCAAGGGCGGCTTCGAATCCGCCTACTGCGCGGAGACAGTGGCCGTCACCTACGAGGAGATGGGCCTGATCGAAACCGAGAAGCGGTCGAATTGGTTTGACCCTGGCCGGTTTTGGAGCGGTGACGGTCTCCCGTTGATAGCGCCCTACCGTCTGGGTAGTGAAATCGCTGTCGTCGCAGACTGATCGACGTGGTGTAGCCGCCGAACGCGGCGAGCCGTCAGAGCGGGGTCCAGACCTTGTTGTTCCAGAATCCCCAAGCACGAGCGGTCATATTCCACATCACGCTCGCGCCCGGCGCCCACGGCGGCGGCGGTGGTTGCGGCGGCGCCCAGGACGGCGGAAGTCCCCAGGGGCCGTTGCCCATCGGACCACCTTGACCTGCGGCACGGTCCCAGTCGTGACACTGATTCCAATCCCAGTCATAGATGCTGCCCCAGACCGGGTCCCACGGCTGACCGGGACACCAGTGAAAGCTCGGAGCGGGCGCGGCCGCCGCGATGCCGTCGGCCGGCCCGCCCGCGGCTAACGCCATGGCGCCGCACAGGAGCACCTGGCCCGCCAACTGCTTCATAGTCACCATCTCCCAGAGTTTGCCTTAGCGAGACTGCGGGCAAGCCCTAAACCGCGCGTCGCGCAGGAGGCGGGACCCAGGCTTGCAGCGCTCTGCGACCGATCAGTTGACAGTTGTGGGTATGCGCCAGTTGTTTGGCCGCAGCGGTGAATTCCTGATTGCTGATGACAATGCTTCTAGCGCATCCATGGTGGCGTGCACCGGCCACCACCTGCTGAACAGCAGCGACGCCGACGGGCTTGCCGAGTCGCTTGCACTGCACCGCCACCGATTTGCCGTCCTGGTCGCCGATCAGGTCGACGCCGTAGTCGCCACTCGCGGGGGTGAACTTCACCCGCCAGCCGGCCCGCTGCAGGCGAGCCGCGACGTAGTCCTCGAACTCCGTTCCGGTCATCGCATCAATCGCCGCCATCCCGCCGGCGCGCCCTCGCCGATTGCCTTCGGCCGACAGCAACACCGCGAGGATCAGTCCGGCGGCTGCGCCCACCAGACCGGTCCTGACGCTATGGCCGACGAGGCCCGCAAACAGCCCGAAGTACAGCGGCAGGAAGAGGTACGTGATTCTCATCTCGGGCTGATGATAAGGACAGTCACCGACAAGCCAAGGCACCGAGGGATTCACCGTGTCGATCGGCGCCCCTTGGATGGCTCGCAGGCCAGACCATCGCCGTCGCGGTCGAGGTCAGGTCGATAGGCGGGGTCACTGGTCGGGATGCTGTAACGCCCGTCGGCGTGCGCCTCATTGCAGTTCTGGTACGGCGGACTCGCCAATGTCATTGGCTCAGTATTGATTTCGATGCCGAGAATGAGCGATGTGACGGCGAGCGCAGCGTGCAGCATGACAACCCCTGCTGATGATCTTTTGGTGGCCGCAAGCATAAATGGGCGGATCACCCGCCGCAGCGCATTGGGGCCCCGGCGGCATCCGGGCCAAGGTCGCCAACGCGAATGCAAATTCAAAAATAGGGAAATCGCCCCACGACTTTCGCAGACTGCTTCCGCGACACCTGCCGTCCGAAAGGATCGACCTTATGTACGCGTCCAAAACGCGGCTCGCCATCGGCACGTCGCTCACGGCGTTAACGTTCGGGATGTTGGGCGGTGGGACGGCCTATGCGTTCCAGGAGCACATGTTCAAAGCCCGAAACGATCTCCAGCAGGCCGTCAATGAACTTCAACAGGCCGCAGACGACAAAGGTGGACATCCCTAAAACGCGGTCGGGTTGGCGCAACAGGCAATCAACCAGGTCAATAACGGCTTTGTGGCCGGCGGGGGCACGCCCTAGCCGCTGAAGTCGCTCTAGCCGTTCGGCGGCGAGGGCTCGTTCCTCGGTGCGAAAATGAGGGATGTCGAAGAAGCGCACGCCCCCACGCCCGCAGGGTGCGCAAACCGATGCGGAGGAGTGGGAGCGATTCTTCGAACAATTCGGCCACGGGAAGGTCCGGCGCGGGATTCGGCTCCTCTCGAGGCTGCCGTCCGCCCCGCGGTGCGAGGCCTGTGGCAACCCGTTCGCGGGCGTCGGCGGCTGGCTGATGCGACGGATGGGCAAGAGCCCGTCACGCAAGAATCCGCGCTGGTGCCAGGTGTGCTTCGAGGCGGCGCCCCAGGGTGGCATGACCCTGACCATTGGGGTGCTCTTCGCGGATGTCCGCAATTCGACCGCCCTCGCCGAGACGATGCCGCCGGACGAGATGGCCGAACGCCTCAATCGCTTCTACTCCGAGCTCACGCAGGTGATCGTCCAGCACGGGATCGTCGACAAGCTCATCGGTGACGAAGTGATGGGCCTCTATTTTCCGCCCCTCACACCCGACGGCCGGTACGTCGACGCGATGGTCAGTGACGCTCTCGCCATTCAGCGCTCGCTGGGTCGCGGCTCGCCCAAGGGCCCGCGGCTGGAGGTGGGCATCGGCCTTGACGTCGGCCCGGCCTACGTCGGGATCGTCGGCGACGGCGAGATCCGCGACTTCACCGCGATTGGCGACGTCGTGAACACCGCGTCGCGGCTCCAAAGCGTTGCGGCGGGGGGCGAGATCGTCATGCCCGAGACGGTCGCGCGCATCGCTGGCGTCGACGGGGGCGAGGTCGTCACGCTCGACCTCAAGGGCAAAGCCGAACCCGTAACGGCACGCCGGATCACCGTCGCGAGTTAGCAGCCATTGCGCATGCTCGGTCGCCGAAGGGTCAGGAACCGATCTGCTCGAACATCTGTGCCGGATCACTGCCGAGCTGCCGGGCAATGTCGCCGGTATCCCAATACTCGCGCCAGCAGGTGATCGCGCCATCGCGGACGTCGAAAATCGCCGTGACATGGAACGTGACTCTCTTGCCCGCGATCAGGTTCACGTCGAGCCGTTCCACCACCACCGTGTCGTCGTTGGAAACGACCGTTCGAATCTCGCTGCCGTCGACCATGCCCGAAGCCAGCTGGTTGTGCTTTTCCAGTTCGGCGCGTGCCGCATCACGTCCACGGATGATCGGCGAAAGTGGCACGTTGAGCTGCCAGATGAAGTCGTCAGCCAACAACGCGGTCATCGCCTCGACATCCATCTGCTCGCCGTACGCCGCGTGCACGAAGTCGAGGACGATCCGTTCAATTCCAGTTCCCATCGATCCACTCCTGATCAGTCGAACCCCCAACGTAGACCGATGTGTCGGATACCGAGTCCGCTTACACAGCGCGCTTAACAGTGCGCCTCACCCACGCTCTGTCTCGACGTGAATCGGGTTGTCGTTGGCTTTCGGGATCGCCTCACTTCATTTCATCTGCTGAGGCTCCCATGCAGCGTGCGGCGATCTCGTTGCCGTCTCCCCCTGGTGCCGGGCCGACGGATGCGTCCCCTCCAGGGCGTTCAGAGCGGTAAGCAGCATTCTCACAGCAATGTTGCGGGCTTCTCCGAACATCCTGCCAACGTTTTCAAATGCGCGGATCATCTACACCAGGATCATCTACACCATGGGTGCGGCGGATGTCGTCGGCCGCCGCCGTGCACTGACCGAAGGATCGCCATGACTGAGTCCAATCGAACGGATCGCTCCGTTGTTAAAGCCGGAGGCACCCTGCTGTTTACCGCGGCCATCGCGCTCGGCACCACCATGCTCGGATCCGCCTCCATCGCCGGTGCCGACCCCAACAACGGAGGCGGCACGAGCGGAAGCGGCGAATGGGACATCGGCGCCTACGACTCCTGCATGAAAAACCACCCACCCCTATACACCATTGAAGAAAACCTGGACCACCACCGATGGTGCTGCGAATCGACGGGCGGAGTGTGGGGGTCCCACGGCTGCCAAGCGCCGGCGGGGGCAGCTAACGCGCCCGCCGACCCGTTCGGGCCGCCGCCGGCCGCGCCGACGAAAATCCAGGCCCCCCCGCCCCCTGGGAATCCCACTGCCCCAATAAATCCGGGTCACTTCGGCTAGACAGCCAGCCCGGCCTGATTTGGTTCTAATAAGTCCTACCCTGCGCGACGACACCTTTCAACGGCCGACATACCCCAGCTGTGCGACGTCCGCGGCTTCGTTCGTCGAACGTGTCGCGATACTTTGCGCCCCATGGTCCACCACCACTACGGGATCACTTCTTTGGTTGACTAGACGTTGAAACGGAAATCGACGAAGTCACCCCTAAACAACAGGATCGGCACCCAAGTCAGACTGCCTCACTTCGGTGTCGGGGAGGTATCGATGCACCACATCAGTCACGACCCCGGCTCCCCAGCTAGGCGCATCTGGGGAGACGTGTACCGCCTCTATCAGAGACGTGAGGTTGACCGATTCACGGAGGAACACCGGTGGCATCTCCTCTTCAAACTGTCCCGGCGACCACATCGCTAGCAGCCGATATTCAGATTCGTGCGCAAAGCTTTTGCGCTTGTGGATACACGGAAAGAAAATGTTCCCTTCCGGAATATAGGTTGTTTGGTAGTCCACATACGAAACCGGAGCGGCAGAGATTAAGTGCGAGCCGGTCAGGGCCGACTTGAGTCGAGATGCGCTTGTCCTGATGGCGACGCCTTTTCCGGCCGCGTCGTAGAGCCGCCACATTGCATATGACTCATCGGCACCCATATACCAACAGTTCACAAACGTGCGAGTTCTGGCGTAGGCATACATCTGGGGAAACGCCGTTGACATTGCAGGCCAGTCCTTCCCATAAATGTCCGGACGCCGGGCGACGTTGACAGAGCTATACGCACCCTCCCAGCGATCCTCCATCTGATCGACTCGTGTCAAGTGCAACTCGGACGTCTGAAGCAAATCGAGTAGTCGATACAGGTCGACATACCGCCACAAGACCGTGTCGTCGGGAATGTCGGGAAGTTGCTCGTGCGGTCCGAAGGGCATCGCTTATTTCTTCTGCTGACCAGACGTTGCTTGAAACCGGAATTCGACGACGTCGCCGTCGAACCGAGTTACCTAGCGCGTCTGCCGAGATATGGTCCACACATGCCGCTACGTTACGTGGATCCACAAAGGAAGCGTGGGCGCGTCTATGAGGCCAACGTGCGATTCGGCCGGTCCCGTCCAGGACAGTTTCTTGCGCGCCATCTTGCGCCTCGCGTCGACCCGTGGCTGCACCGGACAACCGCAGGACGGCTGAATATGGGATTGGTGATCAATGCACCTCTGAAGACCACGGGTGCCAAGTCTGGTCAGCCACGAGTGGTGCAGCTCACCTACTTTCACGATGGGCGCGATCCGATCCTGATGGCCTCCAACTACGGCGGCACGAAACACCCGCAGTGGTATTACAACCTCAAGGCGCACCCGGAGTGCGAATTTGGCGGCGAGAGCTTTGTGGCGACCGAGGTAACCGATGCCAACGAGTATCGCCGCCTCTACGCGCTCGCCGAGCACGTCTACGCCGGTTACCGCGATTATCGCGCCAAGACCGCACCGGTCGGACGCCAGATTCCCCTCTTCCGACTCAACCCGCGCTAGGGGTACCCGACCGCACCGTCGAGGCCGTGCAGTGGTTACTAGCGCCCGGCGGCCTTCCCGCCTGACTAAACGTTGAACCGGAATTCGACGACATCGCCGTCGGCCATCACGTAGTCCTTGCCCTCCATCCGCACCTTGCCGGCCGACTTGGCCGCGGCCATCGAGCCGGCGGCGACCAGATCGTCGTAGGACACGATCTCGGCTTTGATGAAGCCCTTCTCGAAGTCGGTGTGGATTACCCCGGCCGCCTTCGGTGCGGTGTCGCCCTGGTGGATCGTCCACGCCCGCGACTCCTTGGGCCCGGCCGTCAAAAAGGTCTGCAGCTTCAAGGTGTGAAAACCGGCCCGCGCCAAGGCATCCAGGCCTCGCTCAGTCTGGCCGATCGACTCCAACAGCTCGGCGGCGGACTCATCGTCGAGTTCGGTGAGCTCGGCCTCGATCTTGGCGTCCAGGAAAACCGCATCCGCCGGCGACACCAACGCACGCAGCTCGGCGACCCGGTCGGCATCGGTGAGCACCGACTCGTCGGCGTTGAACGCGTACAGGAAGGGTTTGGTGGTCAGCAGATTCAATTCCCGCAGCAGCAGTGCATCCGCGCCGGCGGCGAACAGCGTCGTCCCGCCGTCGAGCACCTGTTGGGCGGCCACCGCGGCGTCGTAGAGCGCTTTGCGCTCCTTGTTGTTGCGCGCCTCTTTTTCCAGTCGCGGCACGGCGCGCTCGAGCGTCTGCAGATCGGCCAGGATCAGCTCGGTCTCGACGACCTCGATGTCGGACTTCGGATCCACCCGACCGGCGACGTGGGTCACATCGTCGTCGGCGAACACCCGCACCACTTGGCAGATCGCGTCGCATTCGCGGATGTTGGCCAGGAACTTGTTGCCCAGCCCGGCCCCTTCCGAGGCGCCGGCGACCAGGCCGGCGATGTCGACGAACGTCACCGGCGCCGGAACGATGCGCTCCGAGGCGAACATCTCCGCCAGCGTCGCCAACCGCGCGTCGGGCAGCGGCACCACGCCCTCGTTCGGCTCGATCGTCGCGAACGGGTAGTTGGCGGCGACCACGTTGTTTCTGGTCAGCGCGTTAAACAGGGTCGATTTGCCGACATTCGGCAAACCCACAATCCCAAGGCTCAGGCTCACAGGGAGTCAAGTGTAGGAGAGCGGGGAGATCAGGCACGCCCACGCATTACTAACAAGGTCGTTACGCGTCTTTCGGCGTCAAACCGGTACGGTCGACGTGTGTCAGAACAGCAGGACCGGTCGGCGGTGGCCACAGATCACCGCTCGATAATCCCGGGAATTCCTGGTGTGCCGTGGTGGGGCGCTGTGGTGATCGCCGTGACCGGAGTCGCTGTCGGCTTCGCTTTCGACGCCGGATCCGGCAAGGAGCTGACCATCGTTTTCTCCGCCCTGTATGTGGCGGGATGCGTGGTCGCGTTGCTGGCCGTTCGCCAGTCCGGAATTTTCACCGCGGTCATCCAGCCGCCGCTGATCTTGTTCTGCGCGGTGCCCGGCGCCTATTTCCTGTTCCACGGCGCCAAATTCACCGGTGTCAAAGACCTGCTGATCAACTCTGGCTACCCCTTGATCGAGCGTTTCCCGCTGATGCTGTCCACCTCGGTGGGCGTACTGGTGCTCGGCCTGATCCGCTGGTACCTGGGCAGGTTTTACACGGCTGCGGCGGAGGCCACCGATGCTGCCGAAGCTGCCGACGAGGACGGACGGCTCGGACTGGTCGCGAGGCTGACGGCGATGTTCAACCGCGAGCCCGCCGACCAGCCTGCCGACAAGGCGGCCAGATCGCGGTCGCGCCGAACCCACGCCGTCGAGCGTTCCGCGCGATCCACCACGTCCGACGCACGACGAACCGGTAAGCGTCCGGCGTCAACGCGGACCCGGCGGGAACGGCCACCACTGGACGCTCGGGTCCCGCGGGAAGACGGGGTGGATCCGGCCCGCGAGCGCACCCGACGTCGACGCCCGACGCGCGAATTCGATGCTCCCGAACCCATCCGGCGCACCGGGTTGCCGCGTGACCCCGACCTGCGTGGCCGCCCGCCGCGGGACGTCCGGCGGGATCCGCACGCTCGCAGCGGTCGCCCGGCCAGCCGCTTCGACCCCTACGAACCCATCGAGCCCTTCGACGCCGCTGCTACGCCCCCGCCGCGGCGCAGGCCCGCACCGAACGGAACGACCGCGACGCATCACCCGATCTCACAGGTCAGGTATCGGAAGGCAGCCGGAGCCGACGAGCCGCTCGACGACCGTGCGTCGCGCCCGCGCCGGCCACGCAGGCCCGCGGGCGATTCCCGGGATTAGCCGCCGCGCGCGGGCCTGATCTCCCGGGGTAGGGCGAACACCAGCGTCTCGTTGGCCGTCGTCACCGGCTGGACCACGTCGTAGCCGTACTCGGCCAACCGCTCCAGGACGCCCCGTACCAGCACCTCAGGCACGGACGCGCCGGATGTGACGCCGACGGTGGTGACGCCTTCCAGCCAGGCCGGATCGATGTCGTCGGCGTAGTCGACCAGATGCGCGGCCGACGACCCGGCGCCCAACGCGACCTCGACCAAGCGCACCGAGTTCGACGAGTTGCTCGACCCGACGACGATCACCAGCTCGCACTCCGGCGCCATCGCCTTGACCGCCACCTGCCGATTCTGGGTCGCATAGCAGATGTCGTCGCTGGGCGGATCCTGCAGTTTCGGGAAGCGGACCCGCAGCCGCTGCACGGTCTCCATCGTCTCGTCGACGGACAGCGTGGTCTGCGACAACCAGATCACCTTGTTCTCGTCGCGAACCGTCACCCCGTCCACGGCGCTCGGACCGTCGACCAGCTGCACGTGCTCTGGGGCTTCACCGGCAGTGCCGACGACCTCTTCGTGGCCCTCGTGACCGATCAGCAGGATGTCATAGTCGTCGCGGGCGAATCGCTTGGCCTCGTTGTGCACCTTGGTGACCAGCGGGCAGGTGGCGTCGATCACCTTCAGCTGCCGCTCGGCGGCCGTGGTGTGCACTGTCGGGGCCACGCCGTGGGCGGAGAACACCACGATGGCGCCTTCGGGCACCTCGTCGGTCTCCTCGACGAACACCGCACCGGCCTTGGCCAGCGTGTCCACCACGTGGCGGTTGTGCACAATCTCATGCCGGACGTAGACGGGTGCGCCGTGTTTTTCCAGCGCACGTTCGACGGTCTCGACGGCACGATCGACGCCGGCGCAGTACCCACGGGGCTCGGCGAGCAGGACACGCTTGCCGGTCACCGGCTCCGTAACCGATGCGGTGGCACCTGCCCTCATCCCTATGTGTGGGCCCATGTTCACGGTCGGTGGCATGTCCACCAGGGTACTTTCTGCCGACACCGGCCCGCGAACTCGCGCGCTCAGCTTGGAGTTGTCCGCCGGTTAAGGCAGGCTTGACCGCATGGCTACTGCACCATATGGGGTTCGGCTGCTGGTGGGCGCTGCGACGATGGCCGTCGAAGAGACGCTCAGGCTGCCGAAAACCATCCTGATGTATCCGATGACGCTGGCCAGCACGGCCGCGCACGTCGTGATGCGGTTCCAGCAGAACGTCGCCGAGTTGGTGATCAAAGGCGATGCCACCTTGGAGCACATCTTCCCGCCCAAGGACGAGCAGCCGGAGTGGGCGACGTTCGACGAGGACCTGCCCGACGATGACTGATGCGCGTCCGCGCCCGACATCGAGCGCCGCACCGAGGGCCGGTTCGCGTTGTACACCTCCGCTGATGGGGCCACGGCCCCGCCTGAGTCCCCGACACGGTCATCCGCAAAGCCGGCGAAGCAGACGGTGTCTACGCCCGAGGTGGTCGAGGAGCTTGACTACGAACGGCTGACCCTGGCCCAGTTGCGGGCCCGCCTGCAAACACTCGACGTCGACGAACTCGAAGCCCTGCTGGCCTACGAAGAGGCCACCAAAGGGCGTGCGCCGTTCCAGACGCTGCTGGCCAACAGGATCACGCGCGCGACGGCGAAGTGACCGCCAACCCTGTCAGCAATGCCAATACGCCGGCCGGCTCGGCGAATTCGGCCGAGAACCCGTTTCCGGTTCGCGCAGTCGCCATCCGAATCGCAAGCTGGATCGACAAATTGGGCGCCGTCTGGGTTGAAGGCCAGCTGACGCAGATCAACATCCGGCCGGGCGCCAAGACGGTGTTCATGGTGCTGCGCGATCCGGCCGCAGATATGTCGCTGACCGTGACCGCGCCGCGCAACCTCATTGACAACGCGCCGGTCAAGCTCGCCGAAGGCGTGCAGGTGGTGGTCTGCGGCAAGCCGAACTTCTTCACCGGCCGAGGCACACTCACGTTGCGGCTCAGCGAAATACGCGCAGTGGGCATCGGTGAACTGTTGGCCCGTATCGAGCGATTGCGACAGCTGCTGGCCGCCGAAGGCCTCTTCGATCCACGACTCAAGCGGCCAATCCCGTTCCTGCCCAGCATGATCGGGCTGATCACCGGCCGGGCCAGCGCGGCCGAGCATGACGTGACGACGGTGGCCGCCGCACGCTGGCCCGCAGTGCGGTTCGCCGTCCGCAACACCGCCGTCCAGGGCCCCACCGCGGTTTCCCAGATCGTTACGGCGTTGCGGGAGTTGGACTCCGACCCCGCAATCGATGTCATCGTGGTGGCCCGCGGCGGCGGTAGCGTGGAGGACTTGCTGCCGTTCTCCGACGAGACGTTGTGTCGGGCGATCGCCGCGTGCCGCACGCCGGTGGTCAGCGCCGTCGGCCACGAGCCCGACAACCCGTTGTGCGATCTGGTCGCCGACCTGCGGGCGGCGACCCCTACCGACGCCGCCAAGAAGATCGTCCCGGATACCGCGGCCGAGCAGCACCTGCTCGATGACCTACGCCGACGCAGCGCCCAGGCGCTGCGCAACTGGGTGGGCCGCGAGGAGCGGGTGCTGGCGCAGTTGCGCAGCCGGCCGGTGCTGGCCGAGCCGCTGGCCGCACTCGCGACGCGCGCCGACGAGATTCACCGCGCCCGATCCGCGGTTCGCCGGGACATCACCCGACTGATCGACGTGCAAGCCGAGCGTGTCGGTCACCTGTCGGCCCGGCTTGCGACACTGGGTCCGGCGGCCACCCTGGCCCGCGGTTACGCCGTGGTGCAGACGATTGGTGCCGCGGGTTCGGCTGCGGTGTTGCGATCCGTTGACGACGCCCCGGCGGGAACCGCGCTGCGGGTACGGGTCGGCGACGGCGCGATCGCGGCGACGAGTGAGGGGCCAGCCGATGGCGAGTGACGGGGCTACGCCTATTAGTCAGCTCGGGTATGAAAAATGCCGCGACGAGCTGATCGAGGTGGTCCGGCTTCTGGAGCAGGGCGGACTCGACCTGGATGCATCGCTGCAGCTGTGGGAAAGAGGCGAACAGCTGGCCAAACGATGCGAGGAGCACTTAGCTGGTGCGCGTAAGCGCGTGACCGATGCGTTGGCCGCCGGCGAGCCCGGCGATTCTTGACATCGCAAGCATTTCTCAGGCCTTTATTCGAAACTGGAACACGTTTCAGTTATCCTCAGCGGCATGGCTTACTCTTCTGGGATCTCTGGAACTTCGCCGACCACCCCGCTGGGCCGAGTGCTGGTCACCGGCGGCTCCGGTTTCGTCGGCGCCAACCTGGTAACCACCCTGCTCGATCAGGGTCACCAGGTGCGGTCCTTCGACCGGGCGCCCTCACCGCTGCCCGCCCAGCCGGGCCTGGAAGTGCTGCAGGGCGACATCTGCGACCGCGACATCGTCGCCGGCGCCGTCTCCGGAATCGACACCGTCTTCCATACCGCAGCGCTCATCGAGCTGATGGGTGGCGCGTCGGCGACCGACGAGTACCGGCGGCGCAGTTTCGCCGTCAACGTCGAGGGAACCAAGAACCTGGTGCACGCCGCGCAGGCCGCCGGGGTGAAACGGTTCGTCTACACCTCGTCCAACAGCGTGGTGATGGGCGGCAAGCGCATCTCCGGCGGAGACGAGACGTTGCCCTACACCGACCGTTTCAACGACCTCTACACCGAGACCAAAGTGGTGGCCGAGCGATTCGTGCTGTCCCAGAACGGAATTGACGGACTTCTGACGTGTGCGATTCGACCGAGTGGAATCTGGGGCCGCGGCGACCAGACGATGTTTCGCAAGGTGTTCGAAAGCGTGCTGGCCGGCCACGTCAAGGTACTGGTCGGCCGCAAGGCCGCCCGCCTGGATAACTCCTACGTGCACAACCTGATTCACGGCTTCATCCTTGCCGCAGAACACCTGGCCCCCGGTGGTACCGCGCCCGGGCAGGCGTACTTCATCAACGACGCCGAACCGGTGAACATGTTCGAGTTCACCCGCCCGGTGATCGCGGCATGTGGAGAGCGCCTGCCGCGGCTGCGGATCTCCGGCGCCGCCGTACGCGCGGCGATGCTGGGTTGGCAGCGGCTGCATTTCCGGTTCGGGTTCCCACCGCCCCCGCTGGAGCCACTGGCCATCGAACGGCTGTACCTGGACAACTACTTCTCGGTCGACAAAGCCACCCGCGATCTCGGCTACCGGCCGCTGTTCACCACCGAGCAGGCGATGACCGAGTGCCTGCCCTACTACACCGAGTTGTTCGCTCAGATGAAAGCCGCCGCCAGTCCCGCACCGGTGGCCGTTGTCGCGCCCGCTGTAGCCGAATAGACGGCATATTCCGCGTCCCCGTGTAGCGTATTGCGCCATGCGCGCCGGCGACGATGCACAGCGAAGCGATGCCAAGGGGCGGCGCCGATGACCGCCGAAACTGTACTGGTCACAGGGGCATTCGGGCTGGTCGGCTCGGAAACCGTCCGACAACTGATGGTCGACGGTCGTCACGTCATCGCCACCGATCTTGATATGCCGGCCAACCGCGAGGCGGCCGACCGGATACCGTCCACCGAGGTGCGGTGGGCCGACCTCACCGATCCGAATGCGGTCGACGACCTGCTGCGCGAGGTGTCGCCGTCGGCGATCATTCACCTGGCGGCGATCATTCCGCCGGCCTGCTACGCCCAGCCCGCGCTGTCCCGTCGGGTCAACGTCGACGCGACGGGATATCTCGTCGACGCCGCCGCCGCACTGCCGGCACCGCCACGGTTCGTCCAGGCCTCCAGCGTCGCCGCCTACGGCGCCCGCAACCCGCATCGCATCAGCGACGTGCTCACCGCCGACACCCCGCTGCGGCCCTCCGACATCTACGGCGCGCACAAGCTGGAAGCCGAGAAGTTGGTGCGCGCATCGGGGCTGGACTGGGTGGTGCTGCGGCTGGGTGGCGTGCTCACCGCCGAGCCGCGCTTCGATCTCGATCTGGACACCATCTACTTCGAGGCGTCGCTACCGATCGACGGCCGGATCCAGACCGTCGACGTGCGCGATGTCGCGCACGCCTTCGTCGAGGCGACCACCGCGCCGGTGCTGGGCGAGACGCTGCTGATCGGCGGCGACGAGTCGCACCGGCTGGTCCAGGGCGACATCGCCCCGTCGATGGCGGCCGCGATGGGTCTGGTCGGCGGAATACCCACCGGCCGCAAGGGCGACCCGAACATCGACGAGGACTGGTTCGGCACCGACTGGATGGACACCACGCGATCCGCGGAAGCCCTGAATTTCCAGCGGATTTCGTGGCCACAGCTGCTCGCCGAGACGGCCGAGCGAATGGGCTGGCGCCGCTACCCGGCGCGGCTCGGCGCCCCGCTGACCCGTGCGCTGCTCAAACGCCGCTCGCCGTATTTCCGCTACCCCGGCCGCTACGCCGACCCGTGGGGCGTTGTCGAGGCGAAGTGGAATGACCCACGACCCGACGGGGGCAACGTATGACTCACCGCACCGCCGTCGTCGTCGGCGGCGCTTCCGGCATCGGCAAGGCAGTCGCCCATGCGCTGGCTGCCGACAGCTGCCGGGTGATCGTCGCCGACCGCAACGCCGACGGAGCACGTTCCGTCGCAACCGAACTCGGCGATCCGCACAGCGCCGCTACGGTCGAGGTCACCGACGAGGATTCGGTGCGCGCGCTGTTCGATCAGGCCGGTGCGCTCGACATCGTCGTCAACACCGCCGGCTACAGCGCACTCGGGCTGATCACCGAACTGCCCGCCGAAGACTTCCGTTCGGTCGTCGACGTCTGCCTCACCGGCGCCTTCCTGGTGATCAAGCACGCCGCGCCGCGACTGAGCAAGGGCGGAGCGCTGGTGTCGATCAGCTCGCTCAACGGACGCCAGCCCGCCGCGGCGATGAGCGCCTACTGTGCCGCGAAGGCCGGGTTGTCGATGCTGACCCAAGTCGCCGCGCTGGAGCTTGCGCCGCAAGGCATTCGGGTCAACGCCGTGGCACCCGGATTCGTGCACACCCCGCTCACCGAGCCGGCCACCCACATCCCCGGCGTCGTCGACGAATACGTGGAGAACACACCGCTGGGCCGGGCCGGAACTCCCGAAGACATCGCCGAGGCCGTGGTTTTCCTGTGCAAGGCGCCGTGGCTGACCGGCGAGGTGCTCGACCTCAACGGCGGTGCGCACATGATGCGCTACCCCGACCTGATGGGCCACGTGATGAAGCTGGCCGCACAGTGAGCTCCAGGACGGCAAGGACTTTCACCGGCAAGCAAGCGATCGTCACCGGCGCCGGCTCGGGCATCGGCGCCGCGCTGTGCCGTGCACTGGTCGCCGCGGGCGCCGATGTGGTCTGCACCGACGTCGACGGGGCCGCGGCGGCCCGCACCGTGGAGAGCTTGCGCGGCCCCGGGTCAGCGACATCGGCCATCCTCGACGTCACCGACCCGGCCGCGGTGAAGGCCGCCGTCGACGCCGTCGTCGCCCGCGCCGGACGGCTCGACCTGATGTTCAACAACGCCGGAATCGCTTGGGGCGGAGACACCGAACTGCTGACGCTGGCGCAGTGGAACGCCATCATCGACGTCAACATCCGCGGCGTCGTGCACGGTGTGACCGCCGCATACCCGGTGATGCTGCGGCAAGGCCACGGCTTCATCGTCAACACCGCATCGATGGCCGGGCTGACCGCGGCCGGCCAGATCACCAGCTACGTGATGACCAAGCACGCGATCGTCGGGTTGTCGCTGGCGCTGCGCTCGGAAGCCGTTTCCCGCGGCGTCGGTGTGCTGGCGGTGTGTCCGGGCGCCGTCGAGACGCCGATTCTGGACAAGGGCGCGATCGGCGGCTTCGTCGGTCGCGACTACTACCTGCGCGGGCAGGGCATGAAGAACGCCTACAGCGCCGACCGACTGGCCCGCGACACGCTGAAGGCGATCGGCCGCAACAAGGGGCTGCTGGTCAAGCCGAAGCAGGCGTACGCGTCGTGGGTGTTCGCCCGGCTGGCGCCGGGCCTGTTGCAGCGCATGTCGATTCGGTTCATCGCCGATCAGCGCAAGCGGCAAGCGGCTAAACCAGCCGCTCCTTGAGGAACTCGACGACGCGCTTGCGCGCCTCGTAGGCCGGGTGACCGTCGACCTCACGGACCTCCAGGGTCAGCACCGAGTGCGCCGCCCGGCCAAAGCCGTGCTGCATTGCCCGGACCCGAGTCGATCTCGATCACCTCGAACGCGTCGCCGAGTCGCTCTTTGAGCGTGGTGAACCGTTCACCCGGTGACATCAAGTCCTTGCTGAATCGCAAACCCATCGCGCACACGCCTTCCTTGGCGGCGCGGTCTTTGAATGCGTTCAGTTCCACGTCGCTGAGTCCGGGATCGCGGCGCTGGCGCGGGGTCAACGGAAACGGCGTCGACGGCTGGCTGAGCACCGGCGCCAGCACGCTGTCGTCGACCGCGGCGGCCAGCGCGAATCCACCGGTGAAACACTGGCCGATCACACCGACGCCTTTGCCCGGTGTCGAGGCTTTGAGGTCACGGGCCAATGCGCGCAGGAAATCCGCGACCGGCCGGTGCTTGTTGGTCGCGAGCGCAGCGAATTCCCTTGCCACACAAACACGTCGGAGAGAATCAAGCGTGTAGCCGACCGTGACCGGGCGGCCGGGCTCGCCGAACAGCGACGGCATCGCTACGGTGAAACCGTTGTCCACCAAGTGATTTCCCAGCCCCAGCACGCCGGGATGGATGCCCGGTATCTCCGGGATCAGCACCACACCGGGGCCCTCGCCACGGCGGTAGACATCGTGGGTGTACCCGCCGCCGGTGAACGGTTGAGCTGACCAGCCGGTGAGGTCGGCTTCCGGTGCAGTCATTGAGGGTCCCTTCTCTTACCTGTGCGCGGGCAGGGGTGGCTGCGATTGAGTGGCCGCGGCCAGCGTACGAAACTCGTCGGCGCTGCCCGCACCGGTGATCGCGATCTGGGCGGCACCGGCCGGGTCGTTCAGCCGCGTCGTCCACACCGGCTCAACCCCACCGTCGCCCTGGTAGGTGATCCACCGGGTGCCGCCCACGTCGACGGTTCCACTGGGAAACATCGACGAGTGAATCGAACCGACCAGCTTGACCTCGTCCGCGTTGCTTTGGGTGAGGCTCAGGTACTCACCGGCCGGGCTGATGTAGCCGATGGTGGAGGTGACCGCGTGCAGCCGCTGGTGGGTCGACGGATCGGTCCGACCGTCGGGGATACCGCCACGTCCGCCGGAGTTGGCCTGCCAGCCCTGGGGTAGCAGCGGCAACCGGACCGGGAAGCCGAGCGTCAGCGCGTCGGCCCGCAGGGCGCTGGCGGCGTCATAGGACGGCACCGGCCCGCGGTTGATTCCACCGGGCGAAAACGAGCACATCCCGACCATGCCGGCCAGCACGATGCAGGCCACTACCAGCGGCGCGATCGACCAGAACATGTCCCGGCCGTCCTGCAGCAGCCGGGGCTTGGCCGGTTTGGCCGCCGGCTCTGGCTGCGAGGTCACAGCACGAGTATCCCAGCTCCCGAGCGGCAACCCGCCTCTGGGACAATCGGCAACCATGACCGCAGGTTCTCGTCGTGAAGCCCCGGACCGTAACCTCGCCCTCGAGCTCGTCCGGGTCACCGAGGCGGGCGCCATGGCCGCCGGCCGCTGGGTGGGCCGCGGCGACAAGGAGGGCGGCGACGCCGCCGCCGTCGACGCGATCCGCCAACTGGTGAATTCGGTGTCGATGCGCGGCGTCGTCGTGATCGGCGAGGGTGAGAAGGACCACGCGCCGATGCTCTACAACGGCGAAGAAGTCGGCAACGGCGACGGCCCGGAATGCGATTTCGCCGTCGACCCGATCGACGGCACCACGTTGATGAGTAAGGGCATGCCCAACGCCATCTCGGTGCTCGCGGTGGCTGACCGCGGCTCGATGTTCGACCCGTCGGCGGTGTTCTACATGAACAAGATCGCCGTGGGACCCGACGCCGCTCACGTCCTCGACATCACCGCACCGGTCGCCGAGAACATCCGCGCGGTCGCCAAAGTCAAGGGGCTGTCGGTGCCCGACATGACGGTATGCATCCTGGACCGGCCGCGCCACGCCCAGCTGATCGAGGACGTCCGGCAAACCGGGGCGCGAATCCGGTTGATCACCGACGGCGACGTGGCCGGCGCGATCGCCGCGTGCCGACCTGGCTCCGGCACCGACATGCTGGCCGGTATCGGCGGCACCCCGGAGGGCATCATCACCGCCGCGGCGATCCGCTGCATGGGCGGGGAGATCCAGGCACAGCTGGCACCCAAGGACGACGCCGAACGACAGAAGGCACTCGACGCCGGTTACGACCTCGATCAGGTGCTGACCACCGAGGATCTGGTGTCCGGCGAGAACGTCTTCTTCTGCGCGACCGGCGTCACCGACGGCGACCTGCTCAAGGGCGTGCGCTATGAGCCGGGCGGCTGCACCACCCAGTCGATCGTGATGCGATCGAAGTCCGGCACGCTGCGGATGGTCGAGGGTTTTCACCGGCTGACCAAACTCAACGAATACTCCGCGATCGACTTCACCGGCGACAGCAACGCCGCGTACCCATTGCCGTAACCACTCACTAACGAGACCACGTATCTACCAAGACCACATATCTACCGAGAAGGCCCCACATGGCAGACACCGAATACCGCATCGAGCACGACACCATGGGCGAGGTCAAGGTACCCGCGAAAGCGTTGTGGCGGGCCCAGACTCAGCGCGCCGTGGAGAACTTCCCGATCTCGGGCCGCGGCCTTGAGCGCACCCAGATCCGCGCCCTGGGTCTGCTGAAGGGTGCCTGCGCGCAGGTCAACAAGGACCTCGGACTGCTGGCAGCCGATAAGGCCGACGCGATCATCGCCGCAGCCGCCGAAATCGCCGACGGCCAGCACGACGACCAGTTCCCGATCGACGTCTTCCAGACCGGGTCGGGCACCAGCTCCAACATGAACACCAACGAGGTGATCTCGAGCATCGCCGCCGCCAACGGCGTGACCGTGCATCCCAATGACGACGTCAACATGTCGCAGTCGTCCAACGACACCTTTCCGACCGCCACCCACATCGCGGCCACCGAAGCCGCTGTGCGCCATCTCATTCCGGCGCTGCAAGTGCTGCACGACGCGCTGGCCGACAAAGCCCGCGAATGGCACACCGTGGTGAAGTCCGGTCGCACACACCTGATGGACGCCGTTCCGGTGACGCTGGGTCAGGAGTTCTCCGGCTACGCCCGCCAGATCGAGGCCGGCATCGAGCGGGTCCGCGCGACGCTGCCCCGGTTGGGCGAGCTGGCGATCGGCGGCACCGCGGTAGGCACCGGCCTCAACGCCCCCGACGGCTTCGGCGCCAAGGTCGTCCAGGTGCTGGTGAAAGAGACCGGGTTGACCGAATTACGCACGGCGGTTGACTCTTTCGAGGCTCAGGCGGCCCGCGACGGGCTGGTCGAAGCGTCCGGCGCGCTGCGCACCATCGCGGTGTCGTTGACCAAGATCGCCAACGATGTCCGCTGGATGGGATCGGGTCCGCTGACCGGTCTGGGCGAGCTCCACCTGCCGGATCTGCAGCCGGGTAGCTCGATCATGCCGGGCAAGGTCAATCCTGTTCTGTGCGAGGCGGTTACCCAGGTCGCCGCTCAAGTCATCGGCAACGACGCCGCCGTCACCGTCGGCGGGCTGTCGGGCGCGTTCGAACTCAACGTCTACATCCCGATGATGGCCCGCAACGTGCTGGAGTCGTTCAAGTTGCTGACCAACGTGTCCACGTTGTTCGCCGAGCGGTGCATCGTCGGGCTGCACGCCAACGTCGAGCACCTGCGGGAGCTGGCCGAGTCGTCCCCGTCGATCGTGACGCCGCTGAACTCGGCGATCGGCTACGAGGAGGCGGCCGCAGTCGCCAAGCAAGCACTCAAGGAGCGCAAGACAATTCGGCAGACCGTGATCGACCGCGGGCTGATCGGCGACAAGCTGTCCGAAGAAGAACTCGACCGTCGCCTCGACGTGCTGGCGATGGCCAAGGTCACCGAGGAGTAGACATGCTCAGCGACGAACTCCGCCAACGGCGCCTGGCGCTCATCGAAGAGCACATGAACACCGAGGTGACCAAGGAGTTCGATCGCACCCTGGCCACCTTCAACGGACACCCGCACTACGAGATCATGGCCACCGGCCAGGTTTTCGACGGCGACGACGAGGTGATGGGCTACTACCGCACCACCCGGACCGCGTTCCCCGACCAGCGGCACGACAACGTGCGCTACCACGTCACCGAAGACGCGGTGATCACCGAATTCGACCTGCTGGGAACCAATCTCGGTGAGTTCTACGGCATGCCACCCACCGGCAAGGCGTTCCGGGTGCCGATCATCGCGGTGTTCTTCTTCGACGGCGATCGAATCACCAACGAGCGCATCTACTTTGACAGCGCCAGCCTGGTCACTCAGATCGGCCGAGGCGAACTGCTGGCCCTCGCCGCATCGGGTGACCTACCGGGACAGTGAGCGACCCGGCGGTCACATCCGTCACTGCGGGCGGACGTGCGCGTTGTGCCGCCTTCGAGCGACAT
This sequence comes from uncultured Actinomycetota bacterium, assembly GCA_963815995.1. GTDB lineage: Bacteria > Actinomycetota > Actinomycetes > Mycobacteriales > Mycobacteriaceae > Mycobacterium. The sequence continues at coordinate 152,923 of CAWFIR010000010.1, read as the reverse complement.
CTGTAGGGCCAGGATCTCGTTTGTCGCTGTGAGGCGGACACATTGTGCGCCGGCTTCAGGTTGAGGATGTGTGGCAGAAGTGATCTCGGCGGCTGGAGCGCCTAGCTTGGGGCCAACAGCCTTTCGCGGAGTCTCCGACGGCCTATTCTGTACATGCCGGGGGCCGGGATAGGCGGAGGGTCGGATGACGACCGTGGCGGCGTGCAGGACGTGTGGCGCCGAGCCCTTAGCGGACGCCCAGTTTTGCCACAGTTGCGGCGCACGACTCGATAGCGCCGATACCCACCCCGAGTACAAGCAGGTCACGGTTCTGTTCGCCGATGTGGTCCACTCGATGGACATCGCCGCGGCTGTTGGCGCAGAGCGGCTCCGCGAGATCATGACCGAGCTCGCCAACCGCGCTGCAGAGGTGGTGCAGCGTTACGGCGCCGCGGTGGCACAGTTCACCGGCGACGGGATCATGGCGGTGTTCGGTGCGCCGGTGGCGTTGGAAGACCACGCCGTTCGCGCCTGTCGTGCGGCGCTGGACATTCAAGATGAGACCGTCCGGCTAGCCGTTGACGTCAAAGACCGCGACGGCCTGGATCTCCAGTTGCGCGTGGGACTTAACTCCGGTGAGGTCGTTGCCGGTGAGATCGGTTCGGGCGCTTTCGGTTACGCCGCAATCGGGGAGCAGGTGGGCCTGGCGCAGCGGATGGAATCCGTCGCGCCGGCGGGCGGGGTGATGCTCAGCGAATCCACCGCACGGCTGGTCGGGGGCAGGGCGGTGCTGGGTGAGACCGAGATGGTGCGCATCAAGGGCGCCGACGCGCCGGTGCCCGCCCATCGGCTGTTGGGGATGTCGGAAGAGCATCGCGATGTTGGCCGTACCGAGTCGAACCTTGTCGGTCGACGGTGGGAGATGGCCGCCATCGAAGGCCTGCTGGACCGTGCGATCGATGGCTGCGGCGCGGTGGTCGGCGTGGTGGGATCACCGGGCATCGGCAAGAGCCGTCACGGTGCGTGAGGTCACCGCGATGGCCGCAGCCCGGGGTGTCGACGTTTTCGTGGCCTTCTGCGAATCGCACGCCAGTGATATCCCGTTTTACGTCGTAGCGCGACTACTACGCGCGGCCTTCGGTGTGGGTGAACTGGAACGCCGCGGCCGCCCGCACGCAGGTACGGGCCCGGGTGCCCAATGCCGACCCTGAAGACGTATTGCTCTTCGATGACCTGCTGGGCATCGCCGATCCCGAGGTGAAGCTACCCAAGATCGATCCCGACGCCCGGCGGCGGCGGTTGACTGCGCTGGTCAATGCGGCGTCGCTGGCCCGCCAAACCCCGGCCGTCTATGTCATCGAGGACGTGCACTGGATCGATGAGGCAAGCGAATCCCTGCTTGCGCACTTCATGGCCGTGATTCCGCAGACGCGCTCGGTGGTGCTGATCACCTACCGCCCCGAATATCCGGGCGCGTTGAACCGGGTGCCCGGTGCTCAGAGCATCGCCCTTGCGCCGCTGAGCGATTCGGAGACCGCAGCACTGGTCTCAGGGCTGCTCGGCTCCGACCCTTCTGTTGATGCGCTGGGCCAGAAGATCGCCGAGAGGGCCGCCGGTAACCCGTTTTTCGCCGAGGAGATGGTGCGCGACCTGGCCGAGCGCGGTGTGCTACGCGGCATCCGCAGCGCCTACGAATCGACGGCCGATGCAAGTGAGGTCAGCATGCCGGCCACCGTGCAGGCGACGATCGCTGCCCGCATCGACCGCCTTGCCCCAGTGGCCAAGCGCACCTTGAGTGCCGCGGCGGTCATCGGCTCGCGGTTCGACCCGGGCCTGCTCGAAACGCTGGGCATTGAACCCATTGTCGAGGATCTTGTGGTGGCCGAACTCGTTGATCAGGTGAGGTTCACCGGACGACCGGAGTACGTGTTTCACCATCCGCTGATCCGCTCGGTGGCCTACGAGTCACAGCTCAAATCCGATCGTGCCGAGCTGCACCGGCGCGTCGCGGGCGCAATCGAATCACGTGACCCGGCAGCGGCTGAGGAAAATGCCGCTTTGATCGCCGAACATCTGGAGGCCGCCGGCGATCTGCACGCCGCCTACGGCTGGCACCTGCGCGCCGGGGCGTGGGCAACCAGCCGCAACATGGCCGCAGCACGAAGCCAGTTGGGAGCGCGCCCGAACGATCGCCGACACATTGCCCACCGACGACCCGAACTCGGCGGCCATGCGCATCGCCCCTCGCACCATGTTGTGCGGGACCGCCTATCGGGTCCATGCGAACGACGCCGGCGTCCGCTTCGACGAGTTGCGGCAGTTGTGCGCCGTTACCGGGGACAAGGCGCCACTGGCCGTCGCCATGGCGGGGCTGGTGATGGATCACGCGTATCAGGGCCGGATTCGTGAGGCGTCGAAGCTGGCATCGGAGGCCATGGCCCTCATCGAGTCCGCTTGGCGATCCGACCTTGATGGTGGGGCTGTCCTTCCCGGCGCTCTACGCGAAGTTCGAGTCGGGTGAGTGGCCTGACGTGCTGCGGTGGTCGCAAAGGGTTATCGACCTGGCCGACGGTGATCCGTTCAAGGGCAACTTCATCTTCGGGTCTCCGTTAGCACTCGCCTTGACGTCGCGGGGTACGGCCCGTTATTCCTTGGGACGTACCGGATGGCGCGAGGATCTGCGCCATGGCCTGGACATGGCCCGCAGTGCCGACCCCCTGACCTACGCTGGGGTCGCCGCTTTGGGTTACTTCCCGGGAATATCGAATGGCGCGCTGGCTGCCGACGACCGCGCGGTGCGCGAGATCGAGGATGCGCTAAGAATTGCCGAACGAGCCGGCAATGATATGGCGCCGGCATTCGCCCGGATGGCGCTGGGCGTTGCGCTGGCGCATCGTCACACGGCTGCGGAGCGTGACCGAGGACTCACGCTCATGGCCGAGGTCAGCGATGTGTTCGCGCGGGATGCCCACAACCTCGGGGATCGACCGCTCGTCGAGGTGTACATGGCGCGGGAAAGGGCTTGGCGCGGGGATCTCGACGAGGCGATACCGCTGATGCGCGCCGCCACCGACCACCTGGTCCGCGAGGGACAACTGCTGGCGTGGGGCATTCCGGCGACGGGTGTTCTGGCGCAGACACTGCTCGATCGCGGTGCCGACGGTGACCGGGCCGAAGCCGAGGCCGCCATCGAGCGGCTGGCGGTTGCGCCAGCCGATGAGGGTCTGGTGATTCGTGACATCTGGCTGCTGCGGCTACAAGCCCTGCTGGCGCGGGCTCACGGCGATGTCGCGGCCTACGCGGAGTTGCGAGATCGCTACCGCGATATGGCGAAAACGCTTGGCTCTCGAGGGGCACATCGCCTGGGCTGAAGAAATGCGATGACGGCTCGGCAGCCAGCTCTTCTCGAAACAGACGACATACGAGAGTCTCCCAAAATTCTGCATCGGAATCACCGTGACCGCCGACGGCCCCTCGTGGAATGTCCAACCGCCTATCCTTGAGCGCGACATGGACAAGCGCGCAGAGCGCGACGGGACGATCTCGGGATTCCTGACGACGGCCGGCTGGGGCAGCGCCGCGCGCACGGCCTTGGCGGGCGATGCCTCGTTCCGCCGCTACTGGCGCCTGACAGACGGCGCGCGGCGCGCGGTGTTGATGGACGCGCCGCCCGACAAGCTCGACATCCGCCCGTTCCTGGCGATCGACGCCCATCTGCGCGGCCTGGGATCTTCGGCTCCCGAGATTCTCGCCGCCGATCCGGCGACGGGGCTGGCGCTCTTGGAGGATCTGGGCGACGCGACTCTGGCGCAGCGGCTCGAGGCGGGCGACGATCCGGATCGGATTTTCGGCCTGGCGATCGACTGGTTGATCGATTTGCACCGGCGCGGCGCGGCGGCAATTCCGGCTGGCCTTCCCGCCTACGACGATGCGCGCATGCTGGAAGAGGTGGAGCGGTTCCTGTTGTGGTACATGCCCGCAGCGCGCGGAACGCCTGTCGACGAGGACGCGCGGCAGCACTTCGAGGCGATCTGGCGCGCACTGTTGCCCAAGGCCCGCGCGGTGCCCGACACGATGGTCCATCGCGATTTCTTCGTCGAGAATCTGCTTCTGCTGCCGCGCCCGGGTCTGAAGGCGTTAGGGCTGCTGGACTTCCAGGACGCGGTGGTGGGGCCGATCACCTATGACCTTGCCTCGCTGCTAGAGGATGCGCGCCGCGACCTGCCCGCGCCCCTGATCGACGCCATGCGCGCGCGCTATCGGGCGGCATTCCCGGATCTATCCGGCGCGGACTTCGATGCCTCGTGGGCGGTGATGGCCGCGCATCGCCATGTGAAATGCCTAGGCCTGTTCGTGCGCCTGGCCAAGCGCGACAGCAAGCCCGGCTATCTGCGGCATATCCCGCGGCTCTGGCGCCTGCTGGGCCAGGCGGTGACGCATCCCGCGCTGCATGAGCTGGCGCACTGGCTGGAGCGCGAAGTGCCCGCCGCGCGCCGCGTGGTTCCGGACCTATGAGCGCGGCTCCATGACCGTGCCGTGCCATGCCATGGTGCTGGCGGCGGGCCTCGGGCTACGCATGCGCCCCCTGACCACGCGCACGCCCAAGCCGCTGATCCCAGTGGCGGGCAGCTCGATGCTGGACCGCGTTTTCGACCGGCTGGACGAAGCGGGCGTGCCGAACCGCGTGGTCAACACGCATTGGCTGGCGGACCAGATCGCCGAGCATCTGGCCAACCATTCCGGCGTGCTCCTGTCGCACGAGGACGTGCTGCTCGAGACCGGCGGTGGCGTCGCCCATGCGCTTCCGCTGCTGGGCACACAGCCCTTCTTCGTCTGCAATGCCGATGTCATCTGGCTGGACGGTGCGCGGCCGGCGCTGATTCGCCTGGCCGAGGCCTGGGACGCGGCGCGGATGGACGCGCTGCTGCTGCTGGAACCGGTGGGCGCGGCCTTCGGCTATGAAGGGCCGGGAGACTTCTTCCGCGCCGGTGACGGACGTTTGCAGCTCCGCGGCGATGCGTCCACTGCGCCGTTCGTTTTCACCGGCGTGCAGATCCTGCATCCGCGGCTGTTCGCCGATGCTCCAGATGGAGAGTTCTCGCTGAACATCCTGTATGACCGTGCACAGGCGACCAGGCGCCTGTTCGGCCTGGTCCATGACGGCGACTGGCTGCATATCGGCACGCCGGAGGCGCTGACGGCGGCCGAGTCGTGGTTCGCCGCGCGCGAGGCCCGGGCGTGAGAACGAGCCGGTAGACGAAGCGATCTCCATGCCGCCTAACTGCCGTTGTTCGGTCCGCCCGAGTTCTGTCCGGACACATCGGTGATCGGGAAGTTGGGCATCGGCGCCGGCGACGGCGTGTTGGGCAGCGACGGAATCTCCGAGGCGGGGATGTCGTGCAGGTCGTTGGCCGGCGGCCCGTTCTCACGGCCGCCGTAGACGCTGCCCGGGGCACGCTGCCCGAGCAGCTGGCTGACCGTGACGAAGTGGTAGTTGTTCGCCTTGAGCACCGGGATGAACTGCTCGACGATGTCGACCGTGCTGGAGTAGGTGTCGTGCAGCAATACCACCGAACCGGGCTTGATCTGAGACATCAACAGGAGCCGGCTGGCCGCGGTGTTGGAGTCGTTGATCCAGTCGTAAGGGATGACGTCCCAGAGGATTCCGGCTAAGCCGGCCTTTCCGGCCTGCTCGTTGACCGCCGCATTGGTCAACCCGCCCGGCGGCCGCCACAACTTCGGCGTCACACCCGTAGCGGCGGCGATTGCGTCGTTGGCCCGCGAAAACTGGCTGGGGACGTCTTGGGGCGGCAACGTCGTCATGTTGGGGTGTTCCCAGGTGTGGTTGCCCAGTTCCATTCCCGCCTCGACAACCCGTTTCGCGCCGGCCGGGTTGGCCGCGACCTTGTTGCCGATCTCGAAGAACGTGGCCTTGGCCTTGTTCGCGGTCAGGATGCTCAGCAGCCGATCGGTAAACGGGGTGGGACCGTCGTCGAACGTCAACGCGACGCACTTGACCTGTGCGCAGTCCACCACGTCGTTGGCGTGGGCGAACCGGACATGCCCGGTGAACGCACCGACCGCGACGATAGCGGCGGCCGCCGCGGCGCCGGCGACGGTGCGCCAGTACCGCCAGGCTTGGTTGTCCGGTCGTTTCGACACGGCCGCAGCTTACCGGCGACGAAGGCCCGCCCGATTAGAGCGGTACGCCGCTGATCTCCTCGAGCATCTCGGTGACCAGCGCCGCGATCGGCGACCGTTCGCTGCGCAGCAGCGTGATGTGCGCGAACAGCGGGTGACCCTTGAGTTTCTCGACCACCGCGGCGACGCCGTCGTGCCGGCCCACCCGCAGGTTGTCGCGCTGAGCGACGTCGTGGGTCAGCACCACCCGCGATCCCGCGCCCAGCCGGGACAGCACGGTCAGCAGCACGTTGCGTTCCAGTGACTGCGCTTCGTCGACGATGACGAACGAGTCGTGCAGCGAGCGACCGCGGATGTGGGTCAGCGGCAGCACCTCGAGCATGCCGCGGGACAGCACCTCTTCGAGCACCGCGGGGCTGGCCAGACCTTCCAGGGTGTCGAAGACCGCCTGGGCCCATGGGCCCATCTTTTCGCTCTCACTGCCGGGCAGGTAGCCGAGCTCCTGGCCGCCGACCGCGTAGAGCGGGCGGAACACGACTACCTTGCGCTGCGTGCGGCGCTCCAGCACGGCTTCCAGCCCGGCGCACAGCGCCAGCGCTGACTTGCCCGTGCCGGCCTTGCCGCCCAGCGACACGATGCCCACCGACTCGTCGAGCAGCAGATCCAGAGCCACCCGCTGTTCGGCCGAGCGGCCGCGCAGCCCGAAAACCTCGCGGTCGCCGCGGACCAGCTGGACCCGCTTGTGCGCATTCACCCGGCCGAGCGCATGCGAGCTGCCGGCCAGTAGCCGAATACCGGTGTGGCACGGCAGGTCTCGTGCCGCCTCGAGGTCGACCTCGCCGTCGGCGAACAACGCGTCGATGTCGTCGGCGCTGGTTTCCATTTCGGTCATCCCGGTCCAGCCGGAGACGACGACGTCTTGCGCGTGGTACTCGTCGGCGAGCAGGCCCACCGCGCCCGCTTTGACGCGCAGCGGAATGTCCTTGCTGACCAACGTGACTCGCTTGCCCTCGGCGGCGAGGTTGGCGGCGCAGCACAGGATGCGCGAGTCGTTGGTGTCGGTGCGGAACCCGGCCGGCAGCACGCTGGGGTCGCTGTGGTTGAGCTCGACGTGCAGCGTGCCGCCCTGCGTCCCGACCGGAATGGGCTGATCCAGCCGCCCATGCTGGACCCGGAGATCGTCGAACAGGCGCAACGCCTGGCGGGCGAACCAGCCCAGTTCGTGGTGGTGGCGCTTGGCCTCCAGTTCACTGATCACTACCAGCGGAACCACCACTTCGTGTTCGGCGAAGCGGGAGCAGGCCCACGGATCTGACAACAACACCGACGTGTCGAGCACGTAGGTCCTGATGGTGTCCTGTGAAACCGCCGGGGAATCAGTCACGAGCGCTCCTCGAGCTCATCGCCCGGCCCGCTGCCGCATGTTGGTGGTGGCCCCACAGCCACCAATGCGCGCGAGGCGTCCTAGCCGGGCTGGATGCCCGTGCGGCCCGCACGGACGATTCGGCGGGGGCCGCGGCGCCAGGACCGGGGCCGGCGGTCCTGTCGAAGTTGAGACGAGAGGCGCCGCCCGGACAGCAGAGCATGTCGCTAGCCATCGAAAGCGACGCTACTCTCGTCGGCGCATGTGCGCCGTGCAGGCGCGCCGACGACGATGCAGAGCGCAGCGATGAGGAGGAGTGGCGCAGATGAGCCCAGCCGACGTGGCTAGCTGATGACGAACTGCCGCAGCGCCGGCTCGTCGGCGACGCCCCACGCGGTGATGCGGTCAGAAATCACCCGGCGCAGTAGATCGGGGCCGAAAATGCCTGCGTCAGCGACGTTTCGCAGCTTGTCGCCGTAGGCATCGATGTCGGCGCCGATGACGTCGATCTCGGCCGCGCGGGCGGCGATGGCGGCGATCGTCTCGTCGCGGGTGTAGGTAAGGCAGTGCGCGACAAGGTTGACGAAGAACTCTTGGTGGCGCACCTCGTCACGGGCGATGTGGGTGATGAGGCCGGCCAGCACCGGCTCTTCGATCTGCGCCGCGAGGTTGTCGGTGTACACCGCGTGGGAGGCCTCGAAGAGCGCCATGAACACCAGGGTCTCGACCTGAGAGAACTGGTCGGCGCGGTAGCCCTTCTGCGACACGTGCTCGAAGCGGACCTGCTCGTTGGCGGTCGGGTCGATCTCGCGGGTCACGACGAAGTACTCGCGCAGCGCGATGGCGTGCAGATGCTCCTCGGCGGTCCACCGGCCGATCCACACGGCCCACGGCTCCTCGAGGATGAAGTGCTCGACGAGTTCGCGGTGATAGCCCGCGATGTTGTCTTTGGTGACGAGCAGAATCTCGCACGCGTCGGTCACGACTTTGGGCAGCGTCACCTGCGACGGGTCCCAGTCGCGCCCGCCGAGGAAGGCGAAGTTCTCGCCCTGCTCGAACGGCACGAAGTCGTGGGCGAACCACAGCTGCTCGGTGCCGAGGTGACGCTCGATGTTCTCGGCCACAACCGGCTCGAGTTCGAGGATCAGTGCGTTAGGGACAGGTTTCTGTGCCATGCGGTAACTGTAACTCGCGTACACAGGTTTCGTAAAATCTTGCAACGGCACTAAATCAGCGACCAGTTTTCCAGGCCGTCGTAGAGCGGAAAATCCCTGGCCAGACGGGTCACCCGGTCGCGCAGCGCCGACACGTCAGCCGCTTTGCCGGCCGCCAGCGCGGTGGCGATGATGTCAGCGACCTCGCTGAACTCGGCGTCCCCGAAGCCGCGGGTGGCCAGCGCCGGCGTGCCGACCCGCAGGCCTGAGGTCACCATCGGCGGCCGCGGGTCGTTGGGCACGGCGTTGCGGTTGACCGTGATGCCGACGTCGTGCAGCAGGTCCTCGGCGACCTGTCCGTCCAGCGGCGAGTCGCGCAGGTCGACCAGCACGAGGTGGACGTCGGTGCCACGGCTGACGACCGAGACACCGGCCTTGGCGACGTCAGCGGCCAGCAGTCGGTCGGCGAGGATCCGGGCGCCCGACAGCGTGCGCTGCTGCCGATCGACGAATTCCGAGGTGCCCGCGATTTTCAGCGCCACTGCCTTGGCCGCGATTACGTGCATCAGCGGGCCACCTTGCTGACCCGGGAAGACCGCGGAGTTGATCGACTTGGCGTATTCCTGCTTGCCGATGATCAGGCCGGACCGCGGGCCGCCCAGCGTCTTGTGCACGGTGGTCGACACGATGTCGGCGTGCGGCACCGGCGACGGGTGCAGACCGGCCGCAACCAGTCCGGCGAAGTGCGCCATGTCCACCCACAGCCTGGCGTCCACCTCGTCGGCGATCGACTTGAACGCGGCGAAGTCCAGGATCCGCGGATAGGCCGACCAGCCGGCGACGATCACCTTCGGACGGAACTCCAGCGCGTTCAGCGCGCACCACGTCCATGTCGACCAGGTGCGTGGTGGCGTCGACGCCGTAGAAGGCGTTCTCGTAGAGCTTGCCGGAGAAGTTCAGCTTCATCCCGTGCGTGAGGTGACCGCCGTTGGCGAGGTCGAGGCCCAGCAGTCGCTCCCCCGGCGACATCAGCGCGTGCAGCACCGCGGCGTTGGCCTGGGCGCCGGAGTGCGGTTGCACGTTGGCGAAGTCGGCGCCGAACAGCGCCTTGGCCCGATCGCGGGCGATGTTCTCCACGACGTCGACGTACTCGCAACCGCCGTAGTAGCGGCGGCCGGGCAGGCCCTCGGCGTATTTGTTGGTCAGCACGCTGCCCTGGGCCTGCAGCACCGCGCGCGGCACGAAGTTCTCCGAGGCGATCATCTCCAGCGTGTCGCGCTGGCGGCCAAGCTCTTTCCCGAGCAGTTCGGCGATGTCGGGGTCGACGTCGGCCAGCGGCGCGGACATGACGGAGGAAGCGGTACGGGCGTCAGGTGCGGCGGTCACGCCCGCCAGTCTATCGGCGGGCCACGTCGTGTCGGACTACTCGGGTAGAGCCGACGGGATCAATGGTTCGTCGAGCAGCCGGCCGAACCGCTCGACGACGCTCATCTCAGTGGGGCGATCGTCCAGCCAGCCGCGCAGCAGCCGATATCCCTCGACATAGGTACTGGTGTAGGCGCGCCACAGTGGCGAGGACAAAAACCGCAGCATCTGTCGCGCGCGGGTGTCGTTGACCAGCAGCCAACGGCGCAGGAAATCCGACACCTCGTCGGCGTCGCGGTGCTCGTCGTGCAACATCAACGCGGCGTCCTGCCGGACTCCGGCCAGAGCCGCCGACGCCTCGGACAGCGCCTCGGCACGCTCACCGTCGAACCGCAGGCCCAGATCGGCGTAGATCTCGGCGGCCCACCGCCCCCAGCCCGGGCCGATCGCCGCGTACAGAGCCAGGTCGGCCAGGCCCTCGGCGATCAGGCATTGCGGCGTGTTCACCAGGAAGATGGTCTGCTCGGCCTGGCCTTTCCGGTTGACCAGCCCGGCCTCCTTGCGGCAATGCTCGGTGTGGTGTCCCGGATAGGACTCGTGGGCCACCAGTCGCGGCAGGTTGGACATCAGCTGTTTGATGTCGGCGTTGACCGCGACCGTCGAGCGGTAGTCGCCGAGGTAGTAGTTGAAACCCGACCACGGCTTATCCGTCACTACCTGGTACTCGACGGTTTCGGCGTCGGGTAGCGGGTAGTCGGCGCGGACTCGGTCGCGCAGCGCGCTGGAGAACGCCTCGATGCATTCGGCCAGCCGCTCGGGCGGGATTTCCTCGCCGATGCGGTGCGCGTCCATCCGGTCGGCCAGCGGACCGTTACCACCCAGCACCTCGTCGAGGCGGGCATGCGCCTGCCGGTACGTCTCCGGCTCGCCTTTGCCGATGCGCACGTCGAAGTAGTCGTGCACCTCGTCGACGAAACCGATGTCTTCGCCGGCGAACTTACGGCCGGCGCATTCCAGCGCGCGCAGGTGAGCGCCCACGTAGTCGGCGCGTTGTTGGTCAAATCCGTTGCGACGTTCGACATCTGGAAGCGCCGCGATCAGCCGTCGAGCCTGGCGGACCAAATCGGCCGGGTCAGGTGCGGGTTCGGCCGACACCGTTTGGCGCAGCGCCGGGTCGCCGGTGAAGGAGTCGACGTAACCCGACTCGATGCGGTCGAAACGCAAACCGAGTAGCAGATACTCGCGGACCAGCGCGTCAGGTTCCACGCCAGCTAACGCTATCTGCTCGCCCCAGCGGACCGCAGCAAGGCCGAGGCTGCAAGACTGACGTCATGCCGCGGCCAAGCGAGCCGAGCCCCTACGTGGAGTTCGATCGACGTCAATGGCGCGCGCTACGTATGTCCACACCACAGCCGCTGACCGAAGAAGAAGTCGTCGGGTTGCGCGGTCTGGGCGAGCAAATCAACCTGCGCGAGGTCGAAGAGGTCTACCTGCCGCTGGCCCGGCTCCTGCACCTGCAGGTCGCGGCCCGCCAGGGACTGTTCGCCGCCACCGCCGAGTTCCTCGGCGAGCCCAAGCAGCATCCCGACCGCCCGGTGCCGTTCATCATCGGGGTGGCCGGCAGTGTGGCGGTCGGTAAGTCGACCACGGCCCGCGTGCTGCAGGCGCTGCTGGCCCGCTGGGATCACCACCCACGCGTCGACCTGGTGACCACCGACGGATTCCTCTACCCCAACGCCGAGTTGAGCCGACGAAACCTGATGCACCGCAAGGGTTTTCCGGAGAGCTACGACCGACGGGCGCTGATGCGGTTCGTCACCTCGGTCAAGTCGGGTTCGGATTACGTGTGCGCGCCGGTGTACTCGCACCTGCACTACGACCGGGTGCCGGACGCCAAGCAGGTGGTCCGCCACCCGGACATCCTGATCCTCGAGGGCCTCAACGTGCTGCAGACCGGACCCACGCTGATGGTGTCAGACCTGTTCGACTTCTCGTTGTACGTGGATGCCCGGATCGAGGACATCGAGCAGTGGTACATCTCGCGGTTCCTGGCGATGCGCTCAACGGCGTTCGCCAATCCGGCTTCGCACTTCCACCACTACGCGGGGCTGACCGACCAACAGGCCGAGATTGCGGCCCGCGACATCTGGCGATCGATCAACCGGCCCAACCTGATCGAGAACATTCTGCCGACCCGGCCGCGCGCCACCCTGGTGCTGCGCAAGGACGCCGACCATTCGATCAACCGGCTACGCCTGCGCAAGCTCTAGGTCAAGTATTGAAGAAAAATTGCGGCCCACTCGACTTCGCCAACAAGCCGATGCGGGGACGCTCACCGCAACCTCTGACGGCGGCGCCCCGCACCGGCGGGACGGGAGTCACGCCGGCAGGCGACGCACTCCGAGGTATTGCAGGTAATCCCATCAGCGCGAAGTAGCCGCCGGTGGCCAGCGTCGCGGCGATGCCGGCTTCGGTCAGCGGCAACGCTCCGACGGCAACCACGACGAGCACCGCCACCGCCAGGACGGCATTGGCGACGATCAGGCCGACTCCGACGCGGCGCAGATCGGGTGCTGCGGCGAGGCCGTACGCCGCCAGGCCGCCGAGCACCAGCAGGGTGCCCCCGCTGAATTCGGCGATGGAACTCAGGCCGGTGAGTGCGGAGAGCGCGTCCGCCATCAAGGCGATGAAAAGACCAATAAGTCCGCTCAGTGTTGCGTCGAGCCGCATGGCGAAGCGCAACAGTGAGTCGGTCGAGTCGTCGAACGGGCGGGTGGGCAGTGGAGTAACAGCGGTCATGTTCCGAACTCCTTGCGATATCGGGTCGAACACTTCTCAGCGTGCCGATCGGGAACTGCCAGATCGACGCTTGGCACTGCCAAGCACTGCCATGCGCAGGTCAACTGAGTGATCTGGGCCACGTATTCCGTGCCTAGCCGGGCTAAGCAGGTTCAGTGGCTAGCTGGAGACGGAAACCCGGCCGCGAAGATCCGCGGCAATGAGCTTGGCCGCGGCGTTCTGCCAGTTGTGCAACGACCGTTGCGGCACCTCGGTGACGAACCACTGCCACGCCTGCCTGGCGGTCGGATCCAGGCCGGCGGCGGTGGCGTTCTGGGCGTAGGCCCGCACCCCCACGACATACGGGAAGTACAGCGAGTTGTAGTGCCGCCACTGCTCGCTGGTGCCGAAGTCGCCGCCGTCACGCGGCTTGAGCGCGGCGATGCGATCGGCCAGCAGGGCCTTGAGCTCGATTGCCCGCTCCAGCGGCTGATCCGCGGCCCCGCGGGCGGCCAGCCGGTCGTCGATGCAGGGCAGCGCCGTCAGCGGGTTGGCGACCAGCTTGGACAGGTCGCCGTAGTGACCCAGCGCGCGGCGGGTCAGCCGGGCGAACGAATCGTCGTCCAAGCCGTCGAGCGGATCGGCCAACCGCAACGGCAGCGCGGATTGGGTGCGCCGCAACGTCTCCCGATCCGCCCGCAGCACCGGAGCTCGCGAGAACACCATCCGGTCCAGCAACCCGGCCAGCGGGTCGGCCAGCACTTGCACCGAGGACGCGATCGCCAGGCTGGTGAACAGCAGGACCGTCAGCGCGATCTGTGCGGTGCTCTGCCGGCGGGTCAACTCGATGCCGATCAGCATCTGGCCACCGAGCAGCGCCACCACCATGCCGCTGCCGGTGAATGAGCGCAGCATGTCGGCTCGCAGCGCCTGACCCTCGTCGAACGCGTCCCACAGGGCCACCGCCACGCCCAGGCAGAACACGTCACAGCCCGTCGACGCCAGCGCCAGCCAGCTGGGCACCACGCCCAGCGGAATGATCAGGATCGCGTTTGCCAAGGCGAAAAACATTGTCGCGGTGACGATCAGCCCAACCTTCGGGATCTTCTGCACCCGGCGCCGCAGCGCGAAGACCATCGCGCCCAGGGTGGACACCGAAATCACCACGCACATCACCACATGGCCGAGGCGCAACGGTCCGGCGACGCTGCCGGCCAGCGTCGCGCCGACCAGCGTCAGCGCACCGGTGACACCGACCAGTAGCACTTCGCCGGCGCGGGACCGCTCGTTGTCACCCGCCCGGGCGATCTCGAGGAGCACCGCGAACCAGGCCACGCCGGGAATGGCGACCAGATAAATCTCGATCTGACCGAGCAACGCGGAACGGGTGACGAGCCGCACGGCATCCAGTGCGACGGCGGTCGCAAAGCTGCACAGCCCTATTGCCGAGAACGCCAGCACCGGCTTGTGCGGATTACGGGCCAACAAGTACAGCCCCAGCCACCAACTCAGCGAGAACACCAACGCCGAAAGCGCAGCCATGCTTTCAGTGTGGCACGCCGCTCGGTTGTCGGCGGCGACCCGCTGCACCCGACTGCGCCGCGCTTGCGATCGCCGCTCAGGTTGGTCGGCGGCGACCCGCTGCACCCGGCTGCGCCGCGCTTGCGATCGCCGTTAGGCGCCGTAGCGGCGATGCCGCTGGCTGTAATCGCGCAGCGCGCGCAGGAAATCGACGCGCCGAAACGCGGGCCAGTGCGCTTCGGTGAACCACATCTCGGAGTAGGCGCTCTGCCACAACAGGAACCCGGACAACCGCTGCTCCCCCGAGGTTCGGATCACCAGATCAGGGTCGGGCTGCCCGGAGGTGTACAGGTTCTCCGAGATGGCCTCGACGGTGACGGCTTCGATGAGCTCCTCGCGGCTGGCGCCGTTGGCGAGTTGCTTGGCCAACAGTGCGCGTACGGCGTCGACGATTTCCTGACGGCCGCCGTATCCGACCGCCACGTTGACGTGAAAGCTGCCGTTCCCGGTGGTGGCGGTGCCCTCCACCGCGTCTCGGAGCCGGCGCGCGGGCTCTTCGCCGATCAGCTCGAGATCCCCTACCGTCCGCACGCTCCAGCCGTTGGCCGGCGCGCAGATCTCTTCGACGACGTCGGTGATGATCTCGATGAGCGCGGCCAATTCGGTCGGATCGCGGCGCAGGTTTTCGGTGGAAAGCAAGTAGACAGTGGCCATTTCGATGCCGGCCTCCTGGCACCAGCGCAGCATCTCGGCGATCTTGGCCGCGCCCATCCGGTACCCGTAACTGACGTCGTCGTAGCCGGCGTCGCGTGCCCAGCGGCGATTACCGTCGCACAGCACGGCGATGTGACGCGGCAGCGCAGATTTCGATGCCGCAAGTCCTTGCCGCAGCCGCAATTCGTAGAGCCGATACAACGGTTCCTTGACGCGCGGCGGAATGATCTCCACAGCGATTCAGATTACTGTGGGTGTGAGTGCTCAACGGCAATCCAGCCGCAACTCATGGAGGCGTATTGATTCGCGAGACGGACGTGGCCACCCAGCCCGGCGCGAACGAGACGTCCCACGCCGTCGGAGATGTCCCCGAGCACATTGTCGGGGGTGTCAAAGACACCGCCCAGGCACTGGTCAAGCCCCGGGCGCGCGGCTGGATTCATCTGGTGTCGGCCGTCGTCGCGGTCATCGCCGGCGCCTCGCTGATCTCGGTGTCCTGGCCGTTGGCGGGTCTCAAGGCGGGTATGGCGACGTTCATCTACACCGGCTCAGTGGTGGGGATGTTCACCACCAGCGCGGTCTACCACCGGGTCCACTGGACATCGGTGAAGGCCCGCACCTGGATGAAGCGGCTCGACCACTCGATGATCTTCGTACTGATCGCCGGCACCTACACGCCGTTCGCGATGCTGGCGATGCCGCACGACGCGGGCGTGCTGGTGCTCTGGCTCGTCTGGGGCGGCGCACTGGCCGGGGTGCTGCTCAAGATGTGCTGGCCCACCGCGCCGCGCTGGGTCGGTGTTCCGCTGTACCTGGTCCTCGGCTGGGTCTCGGCGTTCTATATCGCGATGATCCTGCACAACGCCGGCGTGACCGCGATGGTGCTACTGGCCGTCGGCGGCGCGCTGTACAGCATCGGCGGGATCATGTACGCGCTGCACTGGCCCAACCCGTGGCCGAGCACGTTCGGCTACCACGAGTTCTTTCACGCCTGTACCGCGGTGGCCGCGATCTGCCACTACATCGCGATCTGGTTCGCGGTCTTCTGACGCTTGCCGCTAAAGCTGCCGGGCGTTCTCAGGTGACCAGTAGGCCTTCATCGCGGCGATCTTGCCGTCGGCGTCGAACACCATCACGTCGATCGGCTCGATGACCATCCGGCTGTCGCCGGCGGAGACGGTCAACTTGAAGTGGAACGCCGCCTCGTTTCCGGCCACCCGCAGCGTCACCAGCTCGCATTCCCGCTGCACGTTTTCCACCGCGGAGTAGAAGCCGTGGATCGCCTGCCGGCCGATGTGCACCTCGCCACCGACCGGATCCTCGACAGTGGCGTCGTCGGCGTACAACTCGACCAGATCATCCGCGGTGCCCTTGGCGATCAGGCTGATGTAGCGGTTGACGGTCTCGGCGATGTGTTCTGCACTCGACATGGGAGGCACGCTACCGCGCCGGGTCTCGTGGCCCGCATCGTCACCGGGCGAGTGCAGATTCCAACTGCGCGGCGCTGCTGACCGGCAGGTCGCACACCCGACCGCGGCACACGTAGGCCGCGTCGGCACCGGCGACGCGGCCGCGGCCGACGAGCAGCTCTGACGAGTCCACCTCGCCGCCGACGACGATCGCGCCGCCGGGCGCGATCCGGCGGGCATCGGCCAACAGTCGCGAACCCGGCCCGCCGCAGGCCACCGCGATCTGCAACGGGCCACGAACGACCGCTTCGGCGACCGCCAGCCAATGGCCGGCCGACCGCGGCGCGCGGGCCAGTAGCGGCGAATGCGCCTGCAGCGCATCGGTTGCCGCCTGCCGGTAGCGGTCGGCTTGCCCGCCGCCGGTCAGGTGCGCGGCGGTCAGCAGCGCCTCGGCGATCGCGGATGCGCCCGACGGCGTCGCGCCGTCGTACGGGTCGGCGGGCCGCAGCAACAGCCGCTCGCCATCGTCGGCGCTGTCGAACCAACGGCCCGGGTTGTCGTGATCGGCGAAGTGCGCCAACGCAATATCCAGCAGGTCGGTGGCGGCGGTCAGCCACACGGCCTCGGTGGTCAGCTGGTACAGCGCGAGCAGACCGGTGGCCAGCATCGCGTGGTCTTCCAGGATCGCGGCGCTCTCCCCGACCCGTCCGCCCAGGCTGGCGCGGCGCAGCCGGCCGTCAACCACATGCAGTGCTAGCAGCGACGTCCCGCAATCGGTTGCAGCGTCGGCTAATTCGGCTACACCCAGCGCCACACTGGCTTCGCCAAGCGCGGTGATCGCCAGCCCGTTCCAGGCGGTGACGACCTTGTCGTCGCGGCCCGGTTGAGGCCGGGTCAGCCGGGCCGCCAGCAGCGCGGCCCGGACGCGCTCGAGGCGAGCGTTGTCGTCGGGATCGGCGTGCAGTTGTAGCACCGAGGCGCCGGCTTCGAAGGTGCCGACGTTCGTCACACCGAAAAGCGAAGCAGCCCAATGCCCGTCGTCGTCGCCGAGTATCTCGGTCAGTTGCGAAGGCGTCCAGACGTAGGTCGAACCCTCGCGGCCGTCGGCATCGGCGTCCAGCGACGAGGTGAACATGTCGCCGTCGCGCAAATCGTCGAGCAGGAACCTCGCGGTCTCATGGGTAACCCGACGCGCCAACGGGTCGCCTGTTCGCCTGGCCCAATGCGCGTAGGCCCGCAACAGCAACGCGTTATCGTACAGCATTTTCTCGAAATGCGGTACCACCCAGGCATTGTCGACGCTGTAGCGGGCGAACCCGCCGGCCAGCTGGTCATACATGCCGCCCCGGGCCATCGCGGTACCGGTGCGCCGGACGGCGGCCAGAGCCTGCGGTGCGCCAGTGCGCTCCCAGTGCCGCAGCAGCCCCTCCAGCAGCGCCGACGGCGGGAACTTCGGTGCGCCACCGAACCCGCCGTGCGTGGTGTCCTCGTCGCGCAACACCGCGGCGACGGCGTGGTCGCACAGCGCCGGATCCACCTGCGGGCCCTCGCCGGGCGCACTCCCGAACGACCCAGCCATGGACCGCAATTCGCCCGCGATGTGGTCGGAGCTCTGTTCGACCTCGTCGCGACGCTTGTTCCAGGTACTGGATACAGCCGAAAGGAGTTGCAGAAAAGCATCTTTAGGGTAGTAGGTGCCGCAATAGAACGGACGTCCGTCTGGCGTCAGGAAGCAGGTCATCGGCCAGCCGCCCTGCCCGGTGAGTGCGACGGTGGCGTTCATGTAGACGGCGTCGATGTCGGGCCGCTCCTCGCGATCCACCTTGATGCACACGAAGCGATCGTTCATCGCCGCGGCCACATCATCGTCGTCGAACGATTCGTGGGCCATCACGTGACACCAATGGCATGCGGCGTAGCCGACCGAAAGCAGGATCGGCACATCGCGTTTCGCGGCCTCGGCCAGCGCGGCCGGCGACCACTGCTGCCAGTGCACCGGATTGTCGGCGTGCTGGCGAAGGTAGGGGCTGGCGGCCCCGGCGAGCTGGTTACCCGCCGGGCTCATGCGGTGGCTGATCATCGGGATGCTGGATGGTCCCGTCGTCGACGGCCTGATCCGGTTCGGGATGCTGCGGGTCAAACGACTCCGGCAGCTTCTTGAGGTGCCGATTCATCGAGCGCACCAAAAACAGCACGCTGACCAGCAGCAGCACCACCACGAGCAAGCCGAACGGGCTGGCCTTGCCGAAATCCGGTCCGCTGTTGTGCGGCCCGTCCTCGGCCAGCATTGCCAGCGCAGCCAGAGATAGATGCATCACGGCGTCTCCTCGATTCCGGCGAACAGATCGGACTCGGGAAGCCGCACCGGAACACGGGATCGGGCCAGCTCGAATTCCTCTGTCGGCCACAGCCGTTGCTGCCATTCGATGGGGGCGGCGAAGAAATCCCCCTTGGGATCGATCTGGGTGGCGTGCGCGCGCAGCGCGTCGTCGCGCTGACTGAAATACGCCGAGCACTCGATCCGGGTCGTCACCCGGTCGGCGTGGACGTCATGCGCGGGATCCCAGTGTTTGAGCCACTTCTCGAACGGACCCGTCTGCCCGCGCTTGGCGAACTCGTCCTGCAGCATCTGCATCCGCTGGCGCAGGAACCCGTGGTTGTAATACAGCTTGTGCACCGTCCACACCGGACCCGCGTCCGGGAACCGCCGGTGGTCACCGGCGGCCTCGTATGCGGCCACCGAAACCTGGTGGCAGCGAATGTGATCGGGGTGCGGGTAGCCGCCGTTCTCGTCGTAGGTCGTCATCACGTGCGGCCGGAATTCGCGCACCACCCGAACCAGCGCCTCGGTGGGCACCTCCAGCGGCGTCAACGCGAAGCAGTCCTCCGGCAGCGGCGGCGGCGGATCCCCCTGCGGCAGTCCGGAATCGACGAAGCCCAGCCAGGTGTGCTCGACGCCGAGGATCTCGGCCGCCTTGGCCATCTCGTCGCGGCGGACATCGGCGATGCGGCCGTGCACCTCCGGCAGGTCCATCGCCGGGTTGAGGATGTCGCCGCGTTCGCCCCCGGTCAGGGTCACCACCAGCACGCGGCAACCCTCATCCGAGTAGCGGGCCAGGGTGGCAGCGCCCTTACTGGACTCGTCGTCCGGGTGGGCGTGCACCGCCATCAACCGCAGTTCGCTCACGTGCTCCCTGACTGTGCGCTGTCGTCTGTGGGCCTATAGTTCCAGGTCTAATAGTTCCATCCCGGATGCCGGGCCTCGCCAACCCGGTCCCTTGGGCAGATCACCCAGACCGCAAAAACACCATGACCGAAGATTCCCCCTCACCGCCACCGACCCGCTACGGGCGTCGTCCCCTGCTCCCCCCATCCCGACGCCGGGCCGCCGGCCTGGCCGTCGTGGTGGCCGCGGTCGGCGTCGTGGTCGCCGTCATCGGCTATCAACGCATGGGCAGCGGCGACGTCGACGGTACGTTGGCCGGCTATCGGCTAATCGATGGCCAGACCGTGTCAGTAACGATCAGCGTGACGCGAAAAGACCCGTCGCGCCCGGTCGACTGCATCGTGCGGGTGCGGGCGAAGGACGGCAGCGAGACGGGCCGGCGCGAGGTGCTGGTCGCGCCGTCCACCCAGGCAACGGTGCAGGTGACGACGATCGTGAAGTCCAGTAAGCCGGCCGTGGTGGGTGACATCTACGGCTGCGGCACCGATGTGCCCGGCTACCTGCGCGCACCCTGACGGCGCCGCTCCGGCACACACCGGCGGCAAACGTCGAACTGCGAGAAAACGCCCTCGCCCACCCCGGCGGCGGTGGTAAGCTGCTCGGATGCACGGTTCCGGCTGGGACCGTGTATTGCTGCATTAGCGGCCAGATGTGCCGCGCAGGGGGTCCACCCGACTACTGAGGTCGGCAGTACACATGGTGGCCCGCCCGGCAGCACGACCGACAACCTGCCGGGGCGGATGCCGCCCCCACCGACACCACAAGGAGCGCGACGAGATGACGGACACCCAGGTGACCTGGTTGACCCAGGAGTCACATGACCGGCTCAAGACCGAGCTCGATCAGTTGATCGCGAATCGTCCGGTCATCGCTGCGGAAATCAACGATCGCCGCGAGGAGGGTGACCTGCGCGAGAACGGTGGCTATCACGCCGCCCGCGAAGAGCAGGGCCAGCAAGAGGCCCGCATCCGCTCGCTGCAGGAACTGCTGAACAACGCCAAGGTCGGCGAGGCGCCCAAACAGTCCGGCGTCGCGCTGCCCGGCTCGGTGGTGAAGGTCTACTACAACGGCGACAAGTCGGACACCGAGACCTTCCTGATCGCCACCCGGCAAGAGGGCGTCAACGAGGGCAAGCTCGAGGTCTACTCGCCGAACTCACCGCTGGGCGGCGCCCTGATCGACGCCAAAGAAGGTGAGACGCGCAGCTACACCGTGCCGAACGGCAACACCGTCGAGGTGACGCTGATCAGCGCTGAGCCCTACCACGCCTAATTGGGCTCTGGTGGGGGCGAGTGTGAATCCTTCGACCCCCTCGCGGCGTGTCGCGTCGTCAGATTCACAGTCGGCAGGATCAGGCAGTCGGCGGATCAGGCAATCAGCGCAACGCCTGTTCGAGATCGGCGATCAGGTCGGCGATGTCCTCGATGCCGACCGACAGCCGCACCAGGTCGTCCGGAACCTCCAATTGCGAGCCGGCTGTCGACGCATGGGTCATCGCGCCGGGGTGCTCGATCAGCGACTCCACCCCGCCGAGCGACTCGGCGAGGATGAACACCTTGGTGTTGGCGCACAACGCTTGCGCCGCATCGCGTCCGCCCCGCATCCGCACCGACACCATGCCGCCGAAGCCGCGCATCTGCCGCGCGGCGATCTGGTGACCGGGATGGTCGGGTAGACCTGGGTACAGCACCGCGTCCACCGAGGGGTGGCCGAGAAGGAATTGCGCTACCGCAGCGGCATTTTCGCTGTGTCGCTGCATCCGCAACACGAGCGTCTTCAGGCCGCGCATGGTCAGGTAGGCATCGAACGGGCCCGGCACCGCGCCGGCCCCGTTCTGCAGGAACGCGAATGCCGCGTCCAACTCTTCGTCGTCGGTGACCAGGGCGCCGCCCACCACATCGGAGTGCCCGCCAATGTATTTCGTCGTCGAGTGCAGCACGATGTCGGCGCCGAGCGTCAACGGCTGTTGTAACGCCGGCGAGGCAAAGGTGTTGTCCACCAGCACTTTCGCCGAGCGTTCCGCACCCAGTTCGGCGATTGCGGCGACGTCGGCGATCGACAGCAGCGGGTTGGTGGGCGTTTCCACCCAGATCAGCCGGGTCTGCGGGGTGATCGCCGCGCGGACCGCGTCGACATCGGACAGGGCGACCGGGGTGTACCGCACACCCCACTGGGTGAAGACTTTGTCGATCAGCCGGAACGTTCCGCCGTAGGCGTCGTCGGGGATGACCACGTGATCACCGGGGCGCAGCAGCGCACGCAGCACGCAGTCGCCGGCCGCCATGCCGGAGCCGAACGCCCGTCCGAAGCGGCCCGCTTCGACGGCGGCCAGCGCGCTTTCCAGCGCGGCCCTGGTCGGGTTGCCGGTGCGGGCGTACTCGAATCCGCCGCGCAGACCGCCGACGCCGTCCTGGGCAAAGGTGCTGCTGGCGTAGATCGGGGTATTGACCGCGCCGGTGGCCGGGTCGGGCCGGTAGCCGGCGTGAATGGCCTTGGTGGCCAGGCCGGCATTTGCGAAATCTCCGTGGTCGCTCATCGACGACCAGCCTAGTCATCGCCATGACGTCGACCCGGGCGCGCCGACCGCCGTAAATGGGTCGATTGCCCCATGCGCATTTGGCTTGCCGGCGACCAGAATGACGGCCTATGAGGCGAATGCTTGCAGGGCTGGCGTCAGCGGTGTTGCTGTGGGGCGGTGTCGCAGGGGTGACCGGCGGGGGTGCCGCCCAAGCCCGCCCCGGTCCTGCCCCGCAATCGTGGCCGGGTTGTCCACCAGACCACCCGGAGGGCCCGTGTCACTGGTGTCCGGGAGATCCTCCGGTACAGACCGGCAACCTGCGGGTAGACCCGGTTCGCTGGGATCCCAATGTGTGCCACACCTACTGGTACGTCGGAGGCGGCGGCAACGTCGCCCGGACCATCTGGGAGGGCGACGCGCCGCCACCGCCGGCCCCACCACCACCGGGCCTCAACTTCTGCCCGATCCCGCCGTGGTGTCCGTGATCCACCCATAAACCGAAGTTCGCGGTTTCTAGCTGGCTGTCCGGTCCAGCGGCAGGCACACCGTGGCCATCATCTTGTCGGCCAGCGTCTGCCGCTTGGCGGTCCACAGCGGAAACAGGTAGCCGATGTCGAGGATGACCGCGTCAACAACATGAGCGATCTGGCGCAGCACTGACAAGCCGAAACCGATGGGCTTCCCGGTGTTCTCGCTGACGACTTTGAATTTCAGCAACGACTTGCCGATGCTCGATCCGGTGGTGCCCTGGCGATAGCCGTAGTTCCAGACGAAGTAGGCCAGCCCGACCAGTACCGCACCCCACATGACCGTCATTCCGAGCGTCGAATATCCGATCGTGCAGATTTGATCGACCGCGTTCGGGGCGATACCGGTCAGGCAGGCGCTCTCGGCGGAGTTCTGCAGCACCAGCCAACCGACGCCGAGGATCAGCAACAGGGGCAGGTGGTCGACGAGGTAGGCCGCGACCCGGCTGATCCACGGGGTGCAATCCTGTTTGGTCAGGCCGCGCAGAACCGGCCCTGGTGGCGGCGGCACATACCCGCCCGACGGCGGCGGTGGCGGTGGGTAGTTACCGCTCCCCGGAAGCGGGGGCGGCGGGAACGACGACGACGACGGCGGTTGTTCGGTCATGATGGGCTTTCCCTTAAACGGTGATTTGCTACCCGAAGTAAAACCGGTCCGGCTACTTGCGTAGCGCGCCGTCTGACAGGAAACCCAGCAAGTCGTACCGGGTGATGACGCCAACCGGTTTGCCTTCCTCGACGACCATCACGGCGTCCAAGTCGCGCAGTGTCTTGGCCAGCGAGCCGACCTGTTCGCCGGCGCCGATGATCGGCAGCGGGGGGCTCATGTGCATTCCGACAGCGTCGGCCAGGTTGGCGCGACCCTCGAAGACGGCTGAAAGTAGTTCGCGCTCAGAGACACTGCCGGCCACCTCGCCGGCCATCACCGGCGGCTCGGCGCCGACGACGGGCATCTGCGACACCCCGTACTCCCGCAGGATGCTGATCGCGTCACGCACGGTCTCCGACGGATGGGTGTG
This sequence comes from uncultured Actinomycetota bacterium, assembly GCA_963815995.1. Lineage (GTDB taxonomy): Bacteria > Actinomycetota > Actinomycetes > Mycobacteriales > Mycobacteriaceae > Mycobacterium. Next base: position 129,209 of record CAWFIR010000010.1, on the reverse strand, counting down.
CACCAGGTCGGGCAGATGGCCCGACTTACCCCGCAGCACGTCGCCGACCGTGGGCTGCTCGATCGACCCGTCCAGCCGGGTGCGCAGGAAGCCGTACGACGACATCCAGGCGTCGTTGAAGATCTTCGACATGTATCCACGGCCGCCGTCGGGCAGCAACACGACGACCAGGGCGTCGGGCCCGGCCTGCTCGGCGACTTTCAGCGCCGCCACCACCGCCATCCCGCACGAGCCGCCGACGAGCATGGCCTCCTCGCGGGCCAGCCGTCTGGTCATGTTGAACGAATCGGAATCGGACACCGCGATGATCTCGTCGGGCACCGCGCGGTCGTAGGCCGCAGGCCAGAAATCCTCGCCGACGCCTTCGACGAGATAAGGCCGGCCGGTGCCGCCGGAGTACACCGACCCCTCCGGGTCGGCGCCGATCACGCGCACCTTCCCAGCGGAGGCGTCTTTGAGATAGCGGCCCGCGCCGGTGATCGTCCCGCCGGTTCCGATCCCGGCGACGAAATGAGTGACCTGACCGTCGGTGTCGGCCCAGATCTCCGGCCCGGTGGTCTCGTAGTGACTGGCCGGGCCCTGCGGGTTGGAGTACTGGTCGGGCTTCCAGGCGCCGTCGATCTCGGCGACCAGCCGGTCGGAGACGCTGTAGTAGCTGTTCGGGTGTTCGGGCGGCACAGCGGTCGGGCATACCACGACCTCGGCGCCATAGGCCCGCAGCACATTCTGCTTGTCCTCGCTGACCTTGTCGGGGCAGACGAACACACACCGATAGCCGCGGTGCTGGGCGACCAGCGCCAGGCCGACCCCGGTGTTGCCTGATGTCGGTTCGACGATGGTGCCGCCCGCTTTGAGCTCTCCGCTGGCCTCGGCGGCGTCGATCATCTTCACCGCGATCCGGTCCTTGCTGCTCATCCCGGGGCTCAGGTACTCGACCTTGGCCACCACCCGGCCCGAACCCGGCGGCACGACCGAGTTCAGCTGAACCAGTGGAGTATTTCCGATGAGTTCACTGATGTGTCGTGCGATCCGCATGAGTAGATCGTCTCAGGTGCTGCTCGGCCGCGCGCAGCCGCTGCCCGGTGACGATGCGGTCCGCCCGGCGGCCCGATGAGAAGCCTGGGCCTAGCCGGTGGCCTCGCGGATGTACTCGCCGATCTGCCGCAGCGACCGCGTCGCCTCGGGAATCAACGGCGCACCGAGCTGGAAGTCGTGAATCTGGCCCGGCCAGACCCGAACCTCGGTCGGCACTCCGGCCGCCGCGAGTGCGCGGGCCGCCACGCGGGCGTCATGCAGCAATACCTCTGACCCCGACACGTGGATCAGCGTCCGGGGCAACCCGGGCTCGACGTGGTCGAGCGGCTCGTAAAGCTGTTCCGGCTTGCCGTCGACGACGTGCTTGCGGGCAGCCTTGGCGACCAGCGTGAACAACGCGTCAAATGCCTTGGCGGGGAACATCGCATCGGTCTTGATGTTCGGGTGCGACTGCTTGGGTTGCTTGGCCAGCTCCAGCAGCGGAGAGATCGCGACCAGCGCGGCCGGCTCTTCGTCTACCTGTTGAAGCCGTTGTGCCAGAGCAAGAGCCAGATAACCGCCGGCCGAATCGCCGGCCACCACGATCTGGTCCGGCTGGTATCCGCGCAGGCGCAGCCAGCGGTAGGCGTCGTGGCAGTCGTCCAGTGCCTGGCCCACGGAGTGCTTCGGGATGAGCCGGTAGTTGACCACCAGCACCGGCGAGTCGGCAAACTTCGACAACGCGTTAACGATTCGGCTGTGCGAGTTCACCCCACACGTCAAAAAGGCGCCACCGTGCAGATAGAGCACCACCCGTCGGTTGCCGTCGGCCGGCAGCACACCGGGCGCGCGCACGAGCTGGGCGGTGCAGTGCGGCAAGCCGACTTCTGTGCGGACGGTGTCGGCCGCGGGCAGCAGCATCCGCGACGCAAAGTCGATGATGCCGAACGGAAATGGGATATGCGGGATGTGGCTGACCACGCCCAAAGCGGGGCGGATCGTGAGCCGACAAGCCAGCGACGCCATCATCGCCGGGAGGCTGGGTCCGCTCTCGACGACCTCGACCGGCACGCCGTCGTTGACCGGAAATCTGCGCGCCCGCAACACGTCACGGGCACGAACTGCGGTCCGGGGCGCACCCGAAACCTTGCTCGGTGCGGTCATGCTCAACACTCCTACGCCGTTGTAGTGCGATAAACATGTCGACGAAGCAGCGGAGCATTCTCAGCCAACTTCGTGAACTTAGCTTGACACCATAAAGAATTTCAACAATCAAAGAGTCTGATTCGATACCAAGATTGCTCCGACCCGTAATGGCGCCGCGGCCGGGGTCCGGAGCGACCAGCGATGCGGGACATAAACTGTTCGCGTGGTACGACGCGCACCGCGAGGTTCGATCACTGCGCTGGCCGCCGCAGGCGCGCTGGCATCGACCGGCACCGCCTATCTGGGGGCGCGCAATCTGCTGATCAGCCAGGCGGCCAAGGCGCGCAGCCTGATCCCTAAGTCGTGGGACGTCCCGCCGCGCGCCGACGGTGTGTACACCCCGGGCGGCGGCGCGGTGCAGCGCTGGGAGCGCGGGATGGACGTCGACCTGCACCTGATGATCTTCGGCGACTCGACGGCAACCGGGTACGGCTGCCGGATCGCCGACGAAGTTCCCGGCGTGCTGATCGCCCGCGGATTGGCCGAGCAGACCGGTAAACGTGTCCGGTTGAGCACCAAGGCGATTGTCGGAGCCACTTCCAAGGGCTTGTCCGGACAGGTCGACGCGATGTTCATCGCCGGGCCACCGCCCGATGCCGCCGTCATTCTGGTCGGCGCCAACGACGTCACCAAGCTGAACGGCATCGGCGCCTCGTCGCGCAGGCTGGGCGCAGCGGTGCGACGGTTGAAAGCCAGCGGCGCGGAGGTCGTCGTCGCCACCTGCCCCGATTTCGGTGTGGTCAAGGCGATCCCACAGCCGCTGCGATGGACGGTGCGCACCCTGGGACTGCGGCTGGCCCGAGCACAGTCCGGCGCCGTCAGGTCCGCCGGTGGCGTGCCGGTGCCGCTCGCCTCGCTGGTCAACGACGAATTCCGGCATGCCCCCGAGCGGATGTTGTCCGATGACCAGTTCCACCCGTCGGCGGCGGGCTATGCGCTGGCTGCAAGCCAGCTGCTGCCGGCGCTCTGCCAGGCGCTCGGCCACTGGGAAGGCGAGCCGGCCCTCTCGTCGGCGTCCGCGACCGAGGCCGGTCCCGGCAACTTGGTGTTCCGGCTGATCTCGCGACTGTGGCGGCGGCCCACGACCGGGGTGCCGGCGCCGATCGTGGTAACCGCCCCCGGCTAAGCAACTCGCTTCCCGGCAAGGATAGATTCGGGTCCAGACCACACCGCAGGAGATGGAGCCGTAATGCCGGAAGCCGTCATCGTTTCAACTGCCCGTTCGCCGATCGGGCGCGCCATGAAAGGGTCGCTGGTCAACATCCGGCCCGACGACCTGGCCGCACAGATGGTGCGTGCCGCGCTGGACAAGGTCGAGGGGCTGAACCCGCACCAGATCGACGACCTGATCCTGGGCTGCGGCCTGCCGGGCGGCGAGCAGGGCTTCAACATGGCCCGCGTCGTCGCCATCGAGCTCGGCTACGACTTCCTGCCGGGCACCACCGTCAACCGCTACTGTTCGTCGTCGCTGCAGACCATCCGGATGGCCTTCCACGCGATCAAGGCCGGCGAAGGCGACGCGTTCATCTCCGCGGGCGTCGAGACGGTGTCCCGGTTCGTCAAAGGCAACTCGGACTCCTTGCCGGACACCAAGAACCCGCTGTTCGACGAGGCCGCCCAGCGGACGGCGACCGCCGCCGAGGGGGCCACCGACTGGCACGACCCCCGCAAGGATGACGCGATCCCCGACGTCTACATCGCGATGGGTCAGACCGCTGAGAACGTCGCGATCTTGACCGGGATCGGCCGGGAGGACCAGGACCACTGGGGCGTGCGCAGCCAAAACCGTGCCGAGGAAGCCATCAAGAGCGGCTTCTTCGAGCGCGAGATCGTCCCCGTCACGCTGCCCGACGGCACCGTGGTCAGCACCGACGACGGGCCGCGCGCGGGAACAACCTACGAGAAGATCAGCGAGCTCAAGCCGGTCTTCCGGCCCAACGGCACGGTGACCGCCGGTAATGCCTGCCCGCTGAACGACGGCGCCGCCGCGGTGGTGATCACCAGCGACACCAAGGCCAAGGAACTCGGCCTCAAGCCGCTGGCCCGCATCGTCTCCACCGGCGTGAGCGGCCTGTCCCCCGAGATCATGGGCCTGGGCCCGATCGAGGCGAGCAAGATGGCCCTGCAGCGGGCCGGTTTGTCGGTCAAGGACATCGACCTGTTCGAGATCAACGAGGCCTTCGCGGTGCAGGTGCTCGGCTCGGCCCGCGAGCTGGGCATCGACGAGGACAAGCTGAACGTGTCCGGCGGCGCGATCGCGCTGGGCCACCCGTTCGGCATGACCGGTGCCCGGATCGCCACCACGCTGCTCAACAACCTGCAGACCCACGACAAGACCTTCGGACTGGAGACCATGTGCGTCGGCGGCGGCCAGGGCATGGCGTTGGTCATCGAGCGGCTGAACTGATTCCCTAGCGGTCGCTGCGCCACGCGGCGCCCGTCTCCTGTTTGCCGCCAAACTGGCGTAACCACCCGGTTCGGGCGTGGAATCACCCGGACTGGGTTACGGTTTGCCAGCTGCCGCCCGGCGGCCGAAGAGGAGCGGCGCGATGATTGTTTCCCGAAAAGCAATTGCACTGGTGACGGCCGCGCTGGCGGTTACGTCAGCTTCGGCGGCCGGTTGCAGCAGCAATCCGAAGTCACCGACGGCATCGTCGGGGTCAGCCACTGCGGCCACCACGAGCCAGAGCTCGACCGCGAGTTCGGCGCAAGCCCAGTCCGCCGACTACGCCCGACTGTTGATCCAGGCCAGTGACATCCAGTCGCCCATAGCTTTCACCGCCGGCCCGGTAACACCGAACCCGAACGGCCAGCCCGGGGTGGAGACGACGTTCAGCAACGACGACAAAACTCGCCAGATCCACGACACCATCCTCGTTCTCGGTGATCCTGCCGCCGCGGCAAGCGCCCTGGACGCCGCCAAGGCGAAGCTGGGCGATTCCGTCCAGGGAACACCCGCACCGGCTGCCGTCGGAACTGGCGGTACCACAGTCTCGGGCAACTCACCGGACGGCTCCAAGGGCGTCACGATGGTGCTGTTCACCGAGGGCAAGGCGTTCGCCACCCTGAACTTTGTCGGCCCTCCCGACATGCTGCCGCCACCGGAATTCGTCACCGACGTCGGCCAGAAGCAAGACACGGCCATCAAGAACGGACTGTCCGGCTAAGCCGAACCGGCCGCGGGCACCTGCGCGGAGTACAAGAAAGCCGGCACGTTGCGCACGTGCCGGCTTTCTTGTGTCAAGCGCTAATCGTTCTGCAGATAACTGAGCAGACGCAGGATCTCGATGTAGAGCCAGACCAGAGTCACCGTCAGGCCCAACGCGATACCCCAGGCGGCCTTCTCGGGCGCCCCGGCACGGATCATCTGGTCGGCTGCGTCGAAATCGATCAGGAAGCTGAACGCCGCCAAGCCGATGCAGACCAGCGAGAAGATGATGGCCAGCGGGCCGCCGCTGCGCAGGCCCATGCCCTCGCCGTGGCCGACGCCGAACATGCCCAGCACCAGGTTGCCCAGCATCAGGGCCAGCACACCGAACATGCCGGCGACCACCATCCGGGTGAACTTGGGCGTTACTCGGATGGCGCCGGTCTTGTAGACGACGAGCATCCCGACGAACACCCCGAGCGTGCCCAGGATCGCCTGCCCGATCATCGCGCCGGCGTTCGTGCTCGACACCGAGAAGTTGGCCAGCAAGAAGGAGATCGCCCCGAGGAACAGCCCCTCCAACGCGGCGTAGGTCAACACGACCGCCGGGTTGTCCTGCTTACGGAGGAACGTGGCGACCAGCACCATGCCCAGACCGCCGAACGCACCGATGAAGGTGAACGGGCCGGCCAGTGCCTGGTTGCCCTCCACCATGAAGTACGAGAAGACGGCGACGGCCGACAGCACCGCCAGGGTGATCCCGGTCTTGGTGACGACGTCGTCAATGGTCAGCGGGCGGGAAACGCCTGCCCGCTGGTCGGTGTAGGGGGCATAGGGGTCCGCCTGATGCCCATATGGAGTCGCGGCTCCTGCGACGCCGCTGCCAAACTGCGCGTATCCGCCGCGCTGCTTGGGCAGCGAGCGAAATACCGGGTTGCTAGTTTCCCGCACCGTCGGTTCCTCTCGTGAGCTGTGTCTTCGAGCTGTGCGAACAAGTGATCAACGAACGGTAGTCCAGCCGGGTTCCCAGCGGAAGATTTACCCGAATGTGCGGCCGGTGCTACTCCAGATAAACCTTACCCGCGGGCACCCCGGCGGGGGTAACGATCTAGATTGCTCGTCAGGCCCCGACCTGCATTCGACGAGGGATTCTTCGAGACCATTCACCGAGCGGAGACCACACGCGTGACGGACGAACCCGACGACATCTTGAGCCGCGTCGACCGCGGCGTCGGCTTTGTGACGCTGAACCGGCCCAAGGCGATCAACTCGCTGAATCAGAACATGGTCGATGGGTTGCGCGCGGTCCTGACGGCGTGGGAGCAGGACGACGCGATCAGCGCGGTGGTGCTCTCCGGGGCCGGCGAGCGGGGGCTGTGCGCCGGCGGCGACGTGGTGGCGATCTATCACAGCGCCCGCGCCGACGGCGCCGAGGCCCGGCGGTTCTGGCACGACGAATACCTGCTGAACGGTCAGATCGGTCGATATCCGAAGAAATACGTCGCGCTGATGGACGGCATCGTGATGGGCGGCGGAGTCGGGGTCGGCGCACACGCCAACAGCCGGGTGGTGACCGAAACGTCGAAAGTGGCCATGCCCGAGGTCGGTATCGGCTTCATTCCCGACGTCGGCGGGGCGTACCTGTTGTCGCGCGCACCTGGATCATTGGGTCTGCACGCCGCGCTCACCGGGGCGCCGTTCTCCGGGGCCGACGCTATCGCGCTGGGTTTCGCCGACCACTACGTGCCGCACGACAAACTGGACGCATTGCGCGAGGCGATAGCCGCGGACGGCGTCGAGTCGGCCATCGCCGCCCACGCCGTCGAACCTCCGGCCAGCGAGCTTGCCGCGCAGCGGGATTGGATCGACGACTGCTACGCCGGCGACACCGTCGCCGATATCGTCGCCGCGCTGCGGGACCACGACGCCGGCCCCGCCAACGACGCCGCGGACCTGATCGCGACCCGCTCCCCCATCGCGCTGTCGGTCACGCTGGAGGCCGTGCGCCGGGCCGCCAAACTCGACACGCTGGAAGACGTTCTGGCCCAGGATTATCGGGTGTCGTCCGCGTCGCTGCGTTCGCACGATCTGGTGGAGGGCATCCGGGCCCAACTGGTCGACAAGGACCGCAACCCGAAATGGTCGCCGGCTTCGCTACCTCAGGTGAGCGCGGCCGATGTCGAGGCATATTTCGCACCCGTCGACGACGAGCTGAAGTTCTAGAAAGGCAGCTATGACGAAAGCGTACGAAACCATCCTGGTCGAGCAGGACGAGCGGGTCGGCACCATCACCCTGAACCGGCCGAAGGCGCTCAACGCGCTCAACAGCCAGGTGATGGACGAAGTCACTACCGCGGCAGCCGAATTCGACAACGACCCCGGCGTCGGAGCGATTATCATCACCGGCTCGGCGAAGGCGTTCGCAGCGGGCGCCGACATCAAGGAGATGTCCGGCCTGGCGTTCTCCGACGTCTTCGCCGCCGACTTCTTCGCACCGTGGGCCAAGCTCGCCGCGGTACGCACGCCGACGATCGCCGCGGTCGCCGGTTACGCGCTCGGTGGTGGCTGCGAGCTCGCGATGATGTGCGACGTGCTGATCGCCGCCGACACCGCGAAATTCGGCCAGCCGGAAATCAAGTTGGGCGTGCTGCCGGGCATGGGCGGCTCGCAGCGGCTGACCCGGGCCATCGGCAAGGCCAAGGCGATGGACCTGATCCTGACCGGTCGCAACATGGACGCCGAAGAGGCCGAGCGCAGCGGCCTGGTGGCACGGGTCGTCCCGGCCGACGATCTGCTGACCGAGGCCAAGGCCGTCGCCACCACGATCTCGCAGATGTCGCGGTCGGCGTCGCGGATGGCGAAGGAAGCGGTCAACCGCGCCTTCGAATCCACGCTGACCGAGGGTCTGCTCTACGAACGTCGGCTATTTCATTCGGCTTTCGCGACCGACGACCAGTCCGAAGGAATGGCCGCGTTCATCGAGAAGCGAGCTCCGAACTTCACCCACCGCTAAGGAGTTGTGGTGAGCGAAGCTGCCACTGCCGAACCCGAGCAAGCCGTCGAGCCGCAGCGCCGGGAAGCGTGGTGGGTTCGCCACTACACCTTCACCGGCACCGCGGGCGGGCTGGTGTTCATCTGGTTTTCGATGACGCCTTCGCTGTTGCCGCGTGGCCCGTTGTTTCAGGGTTTGGTCAGCGGTCTGGCCGGCGCAATCGGTTACGCGATCGGCGTTTTCGCGGTATGGCTGGTGCGCTTCATGCTCTCCCGGGACTCCAGCCCACCGGCGCCGCGACGGGCGTGGCTGGTGCTCATCGTCGTCGGAGCGATCGGCATGGTCGCGATGGTGATCTGGTTCCACGTCTGGCAGGACCGGGTGCGCGATCTGATGGGAGTCAAGCACCTGGTCTGGCTCGACTATCCGCTGACCACCGCGCTGTCGTTGCTCGTGCTGTTCGGCGTAGTCGAAACCGGCCAGCTCATTCGCCGACTGGTGCGCTTTCTGGATCTGCGACTGGATCGCTTTGCACCGCCGCGGGTTTCGGCTGTCATCGTGGTTTCGCTGCTGGTTGCGCTGACGATCGCGTTGCTCAACGGCGTCGTGGTGAAATTCGCGATGCGGACCATGAACAACACATTCGCGACGGTCAACGACGAAATCAACCCCGATACCGCCGCGCCGCGGACACCACTGCGGTCCGGCGGGCCGCAGTCGCTGGTGACCTGGGAATCGCTGGGGCACCAGGGCCGGATATTCATCGAGGGCGGACCCACCGTCGACCAGCTCACCGCTTTCAACGGCGCGCCGGCGACCGAGCCGATTCGCGCCTACGCCGGACTCGACTCCGCCGACGGCATCACCGCGGCCGCGGAGTTGGCCGCGCGAGAGCTGGAGCGCGAAGGCGGATTACGCCGCGCTGTCGTCGCGGTCGGAACCACCACCGGCACCGGCTGGATCAACGAGGCCGAGGCCGACGCGCTGGAGTACATGTACAACGGCAACACCGCCGTGGTGAGCATGCAGTACTCGTTCCTGCCCAGCTGGCTGTCCTTCCTGGTGGACAAGGAGAACGCGCGCCACGCGGGCCAGGCGCTGTTCGAAGCCGTTGATCGGCTGGTGCGCCGACTGCCGGAGGCGCAGCGCCCCAAGCTCGTCGTGTTCGGCGAAAGCCTGGGCTCGTTCGGCGGCGAGGCGCCGTTCATGAGCCTCAACAACGTGCTGGCCCGCACCGACGGCGCGTTGTTCTCCGGGCCGACATTCCAGAACACCATCTGGACTGATCTGACCGCGACCCGCGACCGCAGGTCGCCGGAGTGGCTGCCGCTCTACGACCACGGTCTTTATGTGCGATTCGTGGCACGCCCCGAAGACCTGAAACGCCCTGAATCGCAATGGAATACGCCGCGGGTGGTGTATCTGCAGCACGCCTCGGACCCCATCGCCTGGTGGGATCCCGGTCTGCTGTTCCGCGAACCGGACTGGCTGCGCGAAAAACGTGGCTACGACGTGCTTCCCGAGACCGAATGGATCCCGGTGGTGACGTTCCTGCAGGTGTCGGCCGACATGGCGGTGGCCGTCGATGTACCGCAGGGCCACGGTCACGTCTACGTCGCCGACGTGGCCAACGGCTGGGCGGCGGTGCTGCAGCCGCCGGGGTGGACTCCGGAGAAGACTGCCAAACTTCGCCCACTGCTACGCGCCAGCGACGGCTAACGCCAGGTAAACGGACGCTGTGAAGGTGCCGTGGGTTTTCGGCTACTAGCTAGCTCGTCGAACAATCAAGTGGCAAGATCAACCTTCATCGGATCCCCTAAGAGAGGGAGTGATCGATGAACCGGACTATTCCATCGGGTGCGGGCCGCTTGCGACCAAGATCGCGGTGGCAGGTGTTCTTTTTGCCGCGCCCGTCGCCGCTTTCGGTGCACCGGCGTTCGCGGCGACTGGTTTCGGCGGTACGCCCAGCGTGCTACCGGCGCCGCCGCCCGCGGATCCGCCTCCAGGTCCGGAGCCGCCGGCCCCGCCGCACCACAACTATGAGTACTACAACCCCAATGACTACAACGACTGGTGGTACAACATGGGCGCCGACGGTGGGGGTGGCGGCGGAGGCGGCGGCTAGGTCGCAGTCACCAGGCCGGCCGCGAGCAGCGCCCGGTAGCCGCCGATGACGTCCGTCGCGCGGTGCAGGCCCAGGTCCTGCAGCGCGACCGCGGCCAGACTCGACGTGTAGCCCTCCGAGCAGAGCACCACCCACTCGACATCGTCGCTGACGGCTTGCGGCAGTCGGGCGTCACTGGTCGGATCGCAGCGCCACTCCAGCACGTTGCGTTCGATGACGAGGGCCGCAACGACTCGGGCACCTCTCCCTCCTGCGCTCGTTGCGCCTGCGGCCGGATGTCGACGAGTAGCGCGCCGCGCCGCAGCGCCGCGGGCAGCTCGTCGGCGGCCAGCCGGCGTAGCCGGGCACGTGCCGTCTCCAGTGCCTGATCGATGCGGCTCATAGGTTCTCCGGTTGGTCGGTCAATTCGGTCCGCTGGCGCCGCAGCCGGTGCTGGTTGGTGACCTCGTAGTACGACATCACCGTCAGCGGAGGCGAATACGCGTGCACGCTGAGCGAGGGCACCGGCGTACCGGACACCGATGACGCTGGCGCAGGCGGACCGGTGGGGGCCCACACCACGTCATGCACCCAGCCCAGCGGGAACGCGGCCTGATCCCCCGCTTCGAGCCGTCGGCAACGCAAACGATCTCCGTCCCAACGGAATTCATCCAGCGACCCAGACAACAACGTCAGCGCACCCAGCGACCCCCCGTGATCGTGCAGTTCGGTGCGATGCCCGGGCACCCAGCTGATCAGCCAGACATCGACTTCGTCGTCGCCGTGCAGCCGTGCGAACCAACGATCGTCGGTGGGCACACCGCCCGGCGGGACGACCTGGTCGTAGCGGCCGCTGAGCACGTCGTCAGCCGTTCGGTCGGTGATGTGCAGCAGGTCGGCCAGCCGCAGCCGGGTGGGACCGGGGACCGATCGCAGACGCGACGGGCCGGACAGGACAGGGGCAGCAACGAGGTCTGCAGAAACCATGTGAGGCAAGCTCCAGAGCGAACGGGCGTATGAAGGGGCGGCGGCAGTCAGGGCCGACAACACTCCCAAAACCGGGTTCGCTGCATCACGGTCGCCAGTGTTGCATAGATTGACCGGGTGCGGTCGCGACCATCTGGCCCCCTGATCTGGGGCACGGTTGCTGTCCTGGTCGCCGCATCGCCGATGACGGGCTGCTCCGGCGCCGACACGTTGGCCCCGACCGCATCCAGGACGCCGTCAAGCACGGTGACGACGGCGGCGGTGGCGGCGCCGGGCGCCGTGGCGATCTCCCCGGCGGGCGTCACGACCAAGATCAACGTGCCCTCGTACTCGACCGAGGAGGAGTACTTCCAAGCCTGTCACGCAGCGAAGACGTGGATGCAGGGCCATCCCGGCGACCGGGCGGGACTGGTCGAGAGCTATCTGGCGGCGGTCCAGACGCCCGGCGTCGTCGGTGCCGGCACCTGGAATGTCGCCTGGGCCGCACTGCCGCTGGCGCGGCAGGCGGGGGTGATCGTAGCGGCCAACGCGGCCGCCAAGGACGAATGCGGCTGAGGGCTCAACATGGTGGCACCGCAATTAGGATCACGATTGATAAAACCCGCCCGGCGCACGCGAAGATGAGTCCATGACCGATGCCGACGTGACGCCCGAACCGGAATCCGGCCGGCGGGTGGCGTTGGCGCTGGGCAGCGGCGGTGCCCGCGGATACGCCCACATCGGGGTGATCCACGAGTTGCAAGACCGCGGCTATCAGATCGTCGGGATCGCCGGTTCCTCGATGGGCGCGCTCGTCGGCGGGTTGCAAGCGGCCGAGCGGCTCGACGAATTCGCCGACTGGGCAAGGTCATTGACTCAGCGCTCAATCCTGCGGCTGCTGGATCCGTCGATCACCGCGGCCGGCGTGCTGCGGGCCGAGAAGATTCTGGACGCGGTGCGCGACATTCTCGGCGCCGCCACCATCGAGGAGCTGCCCATCCCCTACACCGCGGTGGCAACCGATCTGCTGGCCGGCAAGTCGGTGTGGTTGCAGCACGGCCCGGTCGACGAGGCGATTCGCGCGTCGATCGCGATCCCGGGAGTCATTGCGCCGCACGTCATCGACGGGCGACTGCTGGCCGACGGGGGCATCCTCGACCCGCTGCCGATGGCGCCGATCGCGGCCGTCAACGCCGACCTGACCATCGCCGTCAGCCTGTCCGGCAGCGAGACCCTGGCCGACGCCGAGCCCGAACCACGGCCCACCACCGAGTGGCTGAACCGGATGCTGAGCAGTACCTCGGCGCTGCTGGACTCTCCGACCGCACGCGCGGTGCTGGACCGGTTCGGCACGTCGAGTGCAGACAACGCGGAAGACGCAGACGACTCGGCGAGCGTCCCGGAGTCCGAACCTCCCAGGCTCGGCGGTTTCGAGGTGATGAACCGCACCATCGACATCGCCCAGGCCGCGCTGGCCCGCCACACGCTGGCGGCTTATCCACCCGACCTGCTGATCGAGGTGCCGCGCTCGGCTTGCCGCGGCCTGGAATTCCACCGCGCGGCAGAGGTGATCGAGACCGGCCGCGAGTTGGCTGCCCAGGCGTTGACCTCCCTGAACAAGACTGGCATCACCTGACGCCGAGGAACGCCGCGACGGCCGCAGCCTCCCGCCGGCCCTGAGCCCGGCCGGCCCGCGCGGAGGCGGGCCGGCAGCGCGGATCGAGCGCGTTCGGCCCGAATGCCGCAAGCGACTCGTCGTCGGCGAACACACCCAGCGCCGCACCGCGAAACCCGTTGATCTCCAAGGCCGGTCCCGCGCCGAACGCAGACGGCGCCGATTCACCGGCAGGCACCAGCACCACCGCCACGGCGCAGTCATCGGCGACGTCGAGGTTGATCGTGCTGCCGATGCCGCCGTCCATGTAACGCCGATCCCCGATCGTCACCGGCGGCCAGGCTCCGGGTACCGCGCAGCTCGCGGCGACCGCGTCGACCAGGTCGACGCCGGAATCGCGGTCGAGCACTACCAATTCGCCGGTGACGGCGTCGATGGCGGTGAGGCGGAGTACCCGGTCGGGCCAGACGTGCGAGGGAAGTCGCTGCGCGACGACGTTGCGCCGCAACGGCTCGGCCACGGTATCGGCTGCCAGCGCGACCGCCCCTATCCGCTGCCGCTTCTGCACCACCGTGGTGTCCGGGTCCGACAGGGCGGCCAGGAAGAGATCCATGATGGCCTCGATTCCGACGCCGGGGTCGAGTTCGGCGGACGTCTCGCTGACCTGCCGCGCGAACAGCTCCACCAGATCGAGACCGCTGCTGATCTGTGCGACGACCGCCGAGCCGGCCGAGGTGCCGAGCAGCACGTCGGAATCCAGCAAGGCCGCTGCCGCGGCCGGAGACTCGTCCGCGATACCTGCCAGAAGGCCTGTTTCCCAAGCGATTCCGGCGATCCCGCCGCCGCCCAGCACCAGCGCGCGTTTGGTCGTCATCCGGTCGGATGCAGAGACGCCAGAGCCGCCGGGCTCAGATCCTCGGGCCGGAGTCGATGGCGCGGTGGATCCGGTAGCACCAGATCGCGGCTGATCTGCAAGCCGGCATCGACGTGGATCAATTCTCCCGGTTCGATGAGTTGCCATCGTGCGGCATCGTCCATCGGCTCGGTGGCGAATACGACCGACGGCCGCTCGCGCAGATGCTGCGACTCTGCGCGAATTCGGCTGGTGCGCAGATGGAATCGGTGATCCGGTGGAAGTGTGCGACGATCCGAAAGGTACAGTTCGTGCGACTCCGGGTAGCGCACCGCCCAGAGGTCGGTGGCCGTGCTGAGCACGATGTTCACCGCATAAATCGGCACGTTGGCGGCCAACCAGCGCATAGCGTCGACCAAGCCGGCGGTGACGTCACCACCCCGCGCCCGGATCGATGCGGTAATCAACGCGAATACCCGCTCGGAATCGGTCTGCCCCAATACCAAATCCGCAGTGCCCACTTCGCGGAGCCGTTCGTCGAGCACATCGAGGCCTTCCAGCACGCCGTTGTGCGCGAAGATGCGGCCGTCCTGCAGGAACGGATGTGTGTTGACCACCTCATGCGATCCGGTCGTGGCGTAGCGGACGTGCGCGACGAACGTGGTTCCGGTCAGCTCGTGGGCTTCGGTAGCGAACTCGGCATCCTCCCACGCGGCGATCGGCTGCTTGTCCACCTGAGGCCGACCCTGGGCGTCGAAAACGCCCAAGCCGCTGCCGTCGGGGTTTCGTCTGCTCTGCTCGGAAAGGTTGTCAGGAGCATCCAGCAGCCAAAACGTCGCGGTGACAACGTTTGTGCCGGCGTGCAGCCCGAAGAGCCGGCACATCAGCGGGTCAGCTCGGCCGACAGCGTCGCCAGCGACTGGCGCGCGTAGCCCTTCCACAACCTGCCCACCACCGGCAGCAACGGCGCCGCGAGGCTCGATGCGGCATGAATGTTCCAGCTCCAGGTGATCGTCGTCCCGGTGCCGCTCGGGACGAAGGTCCACTCGCCCTCGGCCCTGCCGACGAGCAATCCCAGCGGGCCGGTGATTTCGGTCAGCGCGTAGCCGAACGAATGCGGCGGATCCAGACTGGTCAGCTCCTCGTGGAAGCTGCCGGTGGGGCTCAGCATCACCGTGCGCGTCTGCCCGGCCGCAGCCCAGTCGCCGCTCTGATCCCGGACTTCTTTGACCGGCCCGATGGGTCCGTACCAGCGGCTGAAAACGGTGGTCAGCGGTATCGGCAGGGTTCCGGCAAAGGCGTCGTCGACGCTGACCGGAATCACCCGAGATTGCTGGACTGCCAGAGTTTTTGCCATGCGGGAAGGCTACCGCGAGAGCCCAGGTGCGGCCCGGCCGGTGATCAAGGGCAGGTCGAAGAAACTCTGGATGCCCGGCGGTGCCGCGCAGGTCGCCGGGACGGCGTTCACGCAGTGCGCCGCCGTCGCCACGACACCGGGGTTGCTCTTCAACCCGGCCTCCACACTTTCCGGCTGCCAACCCTTGACCGTGATGAACGCGTCCGGGTTGCCGCGGACCTCAATCTCGTAGCGTTCCCCGGCTGGCCCGAAAGACCAAGGCGGATCCAGGTTTTCCTCACCCATCAACCAGTTCACCGTGATCCGGACCACCGCGGCGTCGCCGACGAAGGCCTCCCAGTGGAACCGACGCCCGGCCACCTGGCCCGGCTCGATCACCCCGATCGGCGAGTCGATCGGCCCGGTCGCCACCGCCACCTCTTGCGACGAGCGGATCTGCGGGTCGGCGGCAAAGCCCAGCCGATCTACGCACAGCCGGACCGACTGAAAGAATCCGCCGTCGAGAATCTTCTGCATCGGTCCGGTCAGCGCCGTATCCGGTGCGCCACCGAAGCCCATCACGTGGCGCAGCACGTCCGGGGCGCCGTAGGTCCGCAGGTCGGAAAACTCTTCGGAGCGAACGAAAGTCACGCCGGTCGACATCACCGAGAGCAACAGCGGAAACAACTCGGTCGCGGCGCCCGGACCGATGCCCGCGCCGTGCAGCGTGGCGTTGCCGGCTTGGGCGGCGACCTCAAGCGGTGCGGCTTCCTTGTCACTCGGGTAGAACCAGCCGACCGGGGTGACGACGTTCTTGCCGGAGTGCAGTAGCGCCGCGACTTCGTCGGCATTGGGCAGCAGCGGCGCGTAGATC
This sequence comes from uncultured Actinomycetota bacterium, assembly GCA_963815995.1. GTDB lineage: Bacteria > Actinomycetota > Actinomycetes > Mycobacteriales > Mycobacteriaceae > Mycobacterium. Next base: position 113,101 of record CAWFIR010000010.1, on the reverse strand, counting down.
ACCGCGTCGGCGTCGAGCGCGAGAATCTCCTCGACGCTGTTGGTCGCGGTGACACCGAGCGGGGACCAGCCGATGATGTCACCAACGTCCTTGCCGTGCTTGGCTTCCGAATGCACCCAACATCCGGCCAGTTCGAGCTCGGGATGCTCGAGTATGCCTTTGATCGCGGCCACGCCGACCGACCCCGTTGCCCATTGAACGACCCGCAGGCTCATAACTCTCCCTTTCCTACGTGCCACTCACTCTCGCGCTTCGGTGACCTCGTAGACATCGTCGGCATACCGCGACCGGATGGTCTTCTTGTCGTATTTGCCAACACTGGTGCGCGGAATTTCGTCGACGAACGTCCAGCGCTCCGGCAGCCACCAGCGAACGACCTTGTCAGCCAAGAACTTTCGCAGATCATCGGCCTTGATGTCGGATCCCTCTCTGGCGACGATGACGGCCAGCGGCCGTTCCTGCCAGCGCTCGTCGGGGACCGCGACCACGGCGGCTTCGATCACGTCCGGGTGGGCGATCAAGCAGTTCTCCAGCTCGACCGACGAAATCCATTCCCCGCCAGACTTGATCACGTCTTTGGCGCGATCGGTCAGTGTGATGAAGCCGCGTTCGTCGATGCGGCCCACGTCGCCGGTGCGCAGCCAACCGGAGTCGAATTTCGACTCGTCGTGCCCCCGGTAGTAGGAACTGGTGATCCACGGACCCCGGACTTCCACCTCACCGACGGCCTCGTTGTCGTTGGGCAGCACGTTGCCGTCGTCGTCGACGATCCGGGTTTCGACACCGCATAACGGTTGGCCCTGGGTCGCGCGGAAGGCCCAGTGCTGGTCCTCCGGCGTGCCCGGCGGCGGCCAGGCCATGGTGGCCATCGGCGAGGTTTCGGTCATGCCCCACAGTTGGCGGATCTGGACGCCGTGCCTTTCCTCGAACGTGCGCATCATCGACACCGGCACCGCCGACCCGCCACACGGGACGATCCGCAGCGACGACACATTGTGACCTGGATTCTTGTCGAGGTAGTGCATGACGTCGTTCCAGATCGTCGGCACCGCTCCGGCGACGGTGGGATGCAGTTTCTCGATCATGTCGACCAGTGACGTGGCGTCCAGATGGCAATCTGGCAGCACCAGGTCCGCACCCGCCATCAGCGCCGCGTACGGCAAGCCCCAACCGTTGGCGTGAAACATTGGCACGATCGGCAACACGCAATCGCTGGAACTGACCCCGATGCCGTTGTTGGTACAAGTCGCCATGGTGTGCAGGAAACTCGAACGATGGCTGTACACAACGCCTTTGGGGTTGCCGGTGGTCCCACTGGTGTAGCACATCGCGGCCGCGGAGTTTTCGTCGATATCGGGCCAGTCGAACTCGGTTGACTGGTCGGCGATCACGTCGGCGTAACGCAGCACGGTCTTGCCCGATTCTTCCAGCGCGGCGATGTCGCCGTCGCCGACCGCGATCACGGTGTGCACTGTCTTGAGGTCGGCGAGTATCGGCGCCAGCAAATTGGCCAGCGACACATCGACCAACACCACCTGGTCTTCGGCCTCGTCTGCGACGTAGACGATCTGCTCGGGAAAGAGCCGGATGTTGAGCGTGTGCAGCACGGCACCCATCGACGGCACGGCCATATACGCCGCGAGGTGTTCGGCGTTGTTCCACATGAAGGTGGCGACTCGCTGGTCGCCGGTGATACCGACGCGCCGCAGTGCGTTCGCCAGCTGCGCTGCCTGCTGACCGATCTCGGCGTAGGTGTGCTCGCGATAGCCGTCGCCGGTAGCCGTGGTGACTTTGCGCGCTCCGTGGACGCGGGTGGCATGCCGCAGAATGGCGGTGATCGTCAGGGGAAAGTTGTGCATGGTGCTGTACATCGATGGACCGCCTCTGGTTCCGGCTGACTACCGGGGCAGGCCCGCCAAACGCCTGCCCTCGTGGCGATCATTGCACGCCGGACCGATCGCCTCACCGGCGATGTGTCCGGGTGGGCGGCTAGGCCAGCGTCGGCTCGAGTAGCAGCAGGTCGGGCACCGCCCACGGACGCGGAGCGGTCAGCTCGTCGTCCCCGGTCGCCACGTCGGCGGGCGCGGCCGCCACGGCGATCTCCAGGACGGTGACGGTTCCCGCGTAGTCGGCGATGTACAGCCGCTTGCCGTCCGGGCTCTCGATCGCGCACGACGGATCGCCGTCGACCTCGATGCTGCCGACCACGTCCTGGGTGGCGGTGGACAGCACCGTCACGTTCTTATCGCCGACCAGGTATGCCCGTTCACCGTCGCGGCTCACCGTCAGCTGGGCAAGCAGTCCGGCGACGTCGCCGATCTTGTGCGTAGCGGTGATGGTCGACGTCCGCGTGTCGATGATGTCGAGCACCGTGCCGAAGTCGGGCCCGGCGCTCGCTACGTAAGCGGTGGTGCCGTCGGGGCTGAGCGCGATATCCCGGATAGGCGAAGCGATTTCGACCGCGTTCAGCACACGCTTCCGCACAGCGTCGACCATTACGAGATGCGCGGTCGATGAGCCGTTCGCCGCGACGTATAACCGGCGACCCTCCGGGCTCACCCGCACGCATCCGGTCGTCGTTCCGGCGGTGCCTGCGATGCGGACCGAGTCTTGTTTGCCTGTCTTGGTGTCCAGGATCGCCACGTCGGCGACCTCGACGTCAGTCCGGCCCACGTACAGGTGCCGGCCGTTCGGGCTGACCGCCAGGTCGGTGACGTTGAACGCCAGCGGGTATTCCGCCACGATCTCGTTGGATTCGGTGTCAAAGGCCAGCACCGAGTCGTGCTCCGCCGACACGCTACTGACGTAGGCACGGCTACCAGACATGGCGACGGCGAACGATTCCTCGACGTCGATGACGGTCAGTGCGACCGTGCCATTCGCGGGGTAAATCAGCGAGACGCTGTCGTCGCCGAAATGGGTGGTCATCAGGACGTTGCCGTCCGAGCTGATCGCCATGCCGCTCACGGCACCGCGTCCAGCGTGGATCTCGCCTGCCATCGTGAAACCCGGGGCCACATCCGGCCCAGAAACTACATCGCTCACAGTGGTACCAGCCTCTACTCGTTGGTCCGTGGTGGGCGGACATCGGGTGTCTGAGCGTGCAACGCCTCGCGCGTTCAAATGCTTCCGCGGGCCACGAGCCCAGATCCCTAAGTGGTGGCGCGTGCAGCGCCGCTTCCGGCCGAGTCTAGCCGCTGTAATTGCTTCGAAATGGGGCACTTTTGGCGATTGTCGCCCACGTCACTCGGGTAACTCAGTGCGTCCTTAAACAATATTCATCAAGGGGCATCAACGACTTTTGAGAGCAAACACAACAACCGGGTTCGCCAGGCATTTCGTGGCGTACGCTAACCGAAAATGACCTGGCACAACGTTATTCATCAATAAGGATTTCTTAACGTTTACGACAAAAAGAGTCGTACATCACAAATGGCTAAATGGGCGTGTCGCGCGATCGCCGGATTGCCTGCGCGCGGGGGGTAACCGATAATCCCCGGCGTGGACCGGCGTGGATCCGGGCCGCTCCCAGGGGACGGAGCACCGCTGACGTGAACGACGACGAGCGCGCTGATGTGGTCAGCCGCCAGTACGAGCGGTGGAGATACCCACCTCCCGTACAGGACCTGGCGGCGTGGAGCGCAACGAACTGGGACTGGTTCGACCCGATGCATGCGCACCCCATCTTCTGGCCGGACCGGGACTATCGGCCCGATCTGGATATCCTGATCGCGGGGTGTGGCACCAACCAGGCCGCTGTCTTCGCGTTCAGCAACCCCGAAGCAAACGTCGTCGGGATCGACATCAGCCAGCCCTCGCTGGATCACCAGCAATATTTGAAAGACAAACACGGCCTGGCCAACCTGCAGCTGCATTTGCTTCCGATCGAGGAACTCCCGACGCTGCGGCGCCAGTTCGACCTGGTGGTGTCAAGCGGCGTGTTGCACCACATGGCCGATCCGCCGGCCGGCCTGAAGTCTCTGGCGGGATGCCTACGGCCCGACGGCGTAATGGCGCTCATGCTCTACGCCAAATACGGGCGAATCGGAGTCGAGTTACTGGAGTCGGTATTTCGCGATTTAGGCCTGGGCCAAGATGATTCATCAGTCCAGTTGGTCAAAGACACCCTGGGGACCCTGACGGCGGACCACCCGATTCAGAGCTATCTGAAAATTGCCTACGATCTGCGCGACGATGCCGCGCTGGTGGATACGTTCCTGCACAATCGTGCGCGCAGTTACACCGTCGACGAGTGCCTCGATTTCGTCGCCTCGGCCGGGCTGGATTTCCAGGGGTGGTATCACAAGACGCCGTACTACCCGCGCGATCTGTTCGCGCCGCCCAGCGGATTCCAGCCAGCCGTTAATGCGTTGCCGGAGAGCAAGATCTGGTCGGTGATGGAACGGGTGCAGACGTTGAACGGCTGCCACTTCTTCATGGCATGCCGTCCCGAACGGCCGAAAAGCAGTTACGTGATCGACTTTTCGGCGCCTGAAGCCTTGGACTACGTGCCGCTGATGCGCACGCGGTGCGGAGTCGACGGGGACGAGGCCTTCTGGCCGGCCGGGCGCGTACGTCTGGACCCGGCCCAGTTGGCGTTTATGCGCGGCGTCGACGGCCACCGCACGATTCGGGCGATCGCCGCGGACTTGGCACGGCGGGAGCCGCCGAACGGAGTCAGCGCGGCGGACCTGGAAAGCTACGGCCGCAAGCTATTTCAGTCGCTGTGGCGTCTGGACTTCATTGCGGTCAAGCTGCGTCAGTTCTGAACGTTCAACGTCAGCCAATCCGGCTGAACGGGGCTGTCGAACACGTATGTCCCGGTATGGCTCAACCGCACCCAGGGCGCGGCGAAAATCTTGAAACCGCGGTCACGTGCCAGCCGGCAGAAGTGATAGTCCTCCGTCATGATCCTGTCCGTTTGCGGGTCGATCCATGAGCTGTAGAACTCGCTGATTCTGGTGCCTTCTTGGGCATAGCTCGGAACTTGATCGGATAACGCGTCGAACACCTGGCGCTTGATCAGCATGAAGCCGGTGCCGCCGCCGGCGATCTCGAACAGTCCGTCAGCGTCCACCGCGTTATCGGCTGCGGGGCCGCCGATCAAGTTGACCACGAACGAACCGACATGGTCGCTGAGCCGTTCGGGCGCAACACCGTCATGGACTGCCTTGGCCACCCGCTTCCACTCGATTTCCTTCTTGGGGTAGATGCCGCAGACGACGTCCTTGTCGGCGTACGCCATGCCCACGATGTCCATCGGATTGAAGCCGATGTCGGCGTCGATCCACATCAAATGGGTGGCCTGCGATTCCAGGAATTGATGGGCCAAGTTGTTCCGCGCGCTCGCCACTACGCTGTCATTGACCCGGTACATGTAGCTCAGACCGAGCCCGTTCCTCATGAAGACCGCGGGAGTTTGCGCGAGCGACGAGACGTAGGCCGCAGCAGCCATCCCCCCGTACATAGGGGTAGCGATGAAGATGATCGGCGCACCTTCAGTCGGGGCCTCGTCGCGTCCGTCGCCATCATCGAAATTCGAAAGCTGATCAACCACCGTGCAACCGTACCTACCATGGAGGGCGAACGGCGCCCCGTAAAAAAATTGTCAAGATCGTTGGCGGTCCGATGTCAGCGGGTCGATGGTCTACCTACGGACCACGTTGTCCCACAACAGCACACCTTGATCAAACCCGCTCCGCGGCACGGGCGTGCCCCCAGTCGGACTCGAACCGACACTGGGCGGATTTTAAGTCCGCTGCCTCTGCCAATTGGGCTATGGGGGCCAGCGACGAATCTAGCGTGTTAACGCCAGATTCCGCCGGATGCCTGTAGCCGCAGGACGGCGCAAGGGATGTGTTAAAAGTTGCGCCGTGATTGTTAAGAAGCCATTAACCAGCTGGGCAACGCACCCGCAGGTCCGCGAAAGTTATGCCGTGGACGCCAGCGAAGCCCGACCTACACCCACACATTGATAACCGTGGCCGACCCTTCACCGGGTCGGCTTTTTACACCAGGAGACTTACATGGCCTTCGTGAATACGCAGCCTGCAGAGATCGCGGCCGCCGCGCAGCAGCTTGAGGGAATCTTCAACTCTTTTGCCGCCGAAAGCACCGGCGCTGCGACCTCGACCACCGATGTCGTTCCCGCCGCCTCCGACGAGGTGTCGATCTTGCAGGCAGGGGTGTTCTCGACCTACGGGCAGCTCTACCAATCGGTGAGCGCCCAGGCCCAGGCGATTCAGCAGCAGTTCAACCAGCTGCTGAACCAGAGCTCGGGCTCCTACCAGCAGACCGAAGCGGCCAACCAGGCCGGCGCCGCCGCCAACTCCTTGTCGGGCGCTACATCGTCCGCCTCGTCGGCCGCGGGCACGGCGGCCACCGACCCGATTGAGAGCCTCGCTACCTTCATCAACGGTGTGACCAGCTCGCTCAGCGGCTCGGTCCTGAACAGCAATATCTTCAACCTGAGCAACGTTCAGGTCGGCAACTGGGCATCGGCGGGTTCGGACCTCATCGGCCTCGGCGGTGGTGGTCTTCTTACCGCGATGTCTGGTCCGGCGACCGCCGGCTCCGACATCGGCGGTCTGGGCTCCGCCCTGGCCGGAAACGTCGCCCCCGCAGGCGGGATCGGCGGGATGGGTGGAGCCGGAGCGATGGGCGCCGCGCCGGTGCTGGCCGCTGCCGGTCAAGGGTCGTCGATCGGCGCCCTGTCGGTGCCGCCCAGCTGGGCCGGCGGCGCCGGAGTTCCCGGGGCGAGCACGCCCGTCACGCTGGCGTCGCAGAGCTGGGCCGGTCCCGCGCCGGCGACGGGTGGCATGACGAACGGGATCGCCGGTATGCCCGCGGTCGCCAACGGCGGTCGGGGAGGCTCGAGCTTCGGCGCCCCGCGGTACGGCGTCAAGCCCAAGGTCATGCCTGCGCTGCCTAAGCCGAGCATCACCTAATCGCTCACGCCGCCAACGTCGGCCGGCCAAACCACCAATCGTCCTCATATACCTATAAATAGACAGGATCTAAGAAAATGGTCTTTGATTTCGCAGCGCGACCGCCGGAAGTCAACTCCACGCTGATGTACTCCGGCGCTGGAGCCGGCCCGATGATGGCCGCCGCCACCTCGTTCAGCAGCCTGAGCACGGAACTGGCCACGAACGCAGCCGCCTACGAATCGGTGATCTCGCAGCTCACCGGCGGCGACTGGCAGGGCCCGTCGTCGACCGCAATGGCCGCAGCAGCTCAGCAGAACATTGAATGGCTGAACACCACGTCGGTGCAGCTGCAGGAGGCCGCCGCGAAAGCCACCGCCTCGGCGGCCGCGTACGAGGCGGCGTTTACGGCCACGGTGCCGCCTCCGTTGGTGTTCGCCAACCGGGCTCAGCTGGCAGCGCTCGTTGCCACCAACATCCTGGGGCAGAACACCCCGGCGATCGCGGCCAACGAGGCCATGTACGGCGAGATGTGGGCCCAGGACGCCACCGCGATGTACGGCTACTCCGGAGCGGCGGCCACCGCCGCTCAGGTGACGCCGTTGACCGAACCGACCCAGAGCACCAATCCGGGTGGCTCCGGCGCTCAAGCCGCCGCGGTCAGCAACGCCGTCAACAGCAACGCGACGAACTCGGGGCTCAACGGGCTGCTCGGCAACCTGCAGAACTCCGCCAGCTCGATCGCCAACCCGGCGGCCGCGGCACCGGCCAGCTCGCTCTCGGACCTGTACGACGCGGTCCAGGGCTTCTTCGGCGTCGGTGCGGTGGCCAACTCGGTCAACACCGTGGACGTGACGCTGTCCTGGTGCATCATGATGATGGCCGCGGCCTTGGGAACTCTGAACCACTTCGTGGCCGGCGCTCCCTTCGGCGTCACCATCGGCGATGTCACCCCGCTGGGAGCCGGTTTGGGCTTCGGCACGACCCTGGCGGGCGCCTCGTCCGGCATGGGCGGCGCGACGCTGGCGGGCATGGGCAGTGCGGCGGAAGTCGGCGGAATGTCAGTGCCGGCCGGGTGGTCTGCGGCCGCTCCGGGAGCCGCCACCGAGGCCACTTTGGCGGGCAGCGGCTGGACCGCGGCTGCCGATTCGGCCGCCACCGGCATGGGCGGCGCGCCGGGCATCATGCCCGGAATGGCGTCGGCCGGCGGCAAGTCGGCGATGGGCTTCGGTGGACCGCGCTACGGCGTCAAGCCGAAGGTGATGCCCAAGCAGGTGTTCGTCTAACCCTGTAGCGGGAGACGACGGCGCCTTCCGCAGCCAAGTAATCAACATCGACCAGATCAATTTCACAGCAAGGAGAGAGATATGCCTTCACGCTTTATGACTGACCCGCACGAGATGCGGTCCATGGCGGGCCGTTTCGATGTGCACGCCCAAACTGTCGAGGACGAGGCCCGCAAGATGTGGGCGTCCAGCCAGAACATCGCCGGTGCCGGCTGGAGTGGTACCGCGCAGATGACGTCCCACGACACCATGGGCCAGATGAACACCGCGTTCCGCAACATCGTCAACATGCTGCACGGGGTGCGCGACGGCCTGATCCGCGACGCCAACAACTACGAGAGCCAAGAGCAGGCCTCCCAGCAGATCCTGTCCAGCTAACCCGCACCCCTCAAACCCTTTAGGAGAACAGTCATGTCGATCAGTTACCAGTTCGGCGACGTCGATGCCCACGGCGCGCTGATCCGCGCCCAGGCCGCCTCCCTGGAGGCCGAGCACCAGTCCATCGTGCGCGATGTGCTGGCCGCCGGTGACTTCTGGGGCGGCTCGGGTTCGGTGGCCTGCCAGGAGTTCATCACCCAGTTGGGCCGCAACTTCCAGGTCATCTACGAACAAGCCAACAGCCACGGCCAAAAAGTCCAGACCGCCGGCAACAACATGTCGAGCACCGACTCCGCCGTCGGCGGCAGCTGGGCCTAACCCCTTTACAGCCCAACTGTGGCCCGCACACCCACCGGTGTGCGGGCCACAACCATTTCCAGGACCGGAAGGATCACAAAAAAGCGCAACATGTCACCCGGATGAAGCCGTCCGTTCATCGCCAGGTCGTAGCCTGTGCATCACGTAGTTCACGCCCACACAAATGACAATCTCGAAATAAGGAGTGCTTTTCATGCCTTCACGCTTTATGACTGACCCGCACGAGATGCGGTCCATGGCGGGCCGTTTCGATGTGCACGCCCAAACTGTCGAGGACGAGGCCCGCAAGATGTGGGCGTCCAGCCAGAACATCGCCGGCGCCGGCTGGAGCGGTACCGCTCAGATGACGTCCCACGACACCATGGGCCAGATGAACACCGCGTTCCGCAACATCGTCAACATGCTGCACGGGGTGCGCGACGGCCTGATCCGCGACGCCAACAACTACGAGAGCCAAGAGCAGGCCTCCCAGCAGATCCTGTCCAGCTAACCCGCACCCCTCAAACCCTTTAGGAGAACAGTCATGTCGATCAGTTACCAGTTCGGCGACGTCGATGCCCACGGCGCGCTGATCCGCGCCCAGGCCGCCTCCCTGGAGGCCGAGCACCAGTCCATCGTGCGCGATGTGCTGGCCGCCGGTGACTTCTGGGGCGGCTCGGGTTCGGTGGCCTGCCAGGAATTCATCACCCAGTTGGGCCGCAACTTCCAGGTCATCTACGAACAAGCCAACAGCCACGGCCAAAAAGTCCAGACCGCCGGCAACAACATGTCGTCCACCGACTCCGCCGTCGGCGGCAGCTGGGCCTAACCCCTTTTCGACCAACTGTGGCCCGCACACCCACCGGTGTGCGGGCCACAACCATTTGCAGCACAACCCGATTCGCCGCATAGTCGCGGAACCGACGGCATTAGCCGGATAGCCAACACATGTGAGAAAGATATGAGCTTGGTGACAACGACGTGTGTAGCAGGAAGAATCGGCAACCATGGCGGTTATGTCGGCTTCCGCACGTGATCAGCGGCCACGTCAGGCCATTCTCGGCCAACTACCCCGGATCAGCCGGGACGACGGTTCACCGATCCGCGTGTTGCTGGTCGACGACGAGCCGGCTTTGACCAACCTGGTCAAGATGGCGTTGCACTACGAGGGGTGGACCGTCGAAGTCGCGCACAGCGGACGGGAAGCGGTCAGCAAGTTCGACGAAGTCGAACCCGATGTGCTCGTGCTGGACATCATGCTTCCCGACGTCGATGGTCTGGAGATCCTGCAGCGAGTCCGCGAATCAGGGCCCTATACGCCCACTCTGTTTCTCACTGCCCGAGACTCGGTGATGGACCGGGTGACCGGCTTGACCGCAGGCGCCGACGACTACATGACCAAGCCATTCAGCTTGGAGGAGTTGGTCGCTCGCTTGCGCGGACTGCTGCGACGTTCCAGCCACCTGGCTCCGCCGGCAGAGGATGAACTGACCGTCGGCGATCTCACGCTGGACGGCGCGAGCCACGAAGTAACACGAGCAGGAACACCGATTTCGCTGTCCTCAACCGAGTTCGAGCTGCTGCGCTTCCTGATGCGCAACCCGCGCCGGGCGCTGACCCGCACCGAGATTCTGGACCGTGTCTGGAACTACGACTTCGCCGGACGCACCAGCATTGTCGATCTGTACATCTCGTATCTGCGGAAGAAGATCGACGCCGGCAGAGAGCCGATGATTCACACCGTGCGCGGTGTCGGATACATGCTCCGTGCGCCGGCCTGACACTAAGATGGCAGCGAAATGACCGGAGCCGCAACCACTCGATGGTGGCGCCCACGCACATTGCGTCATCAGCTGGTCCTGGGCGTCTCGGCGGTGGTCACGGTTGTCCTCCTGGTGGTCGGCGTCATCTCAGTGGTGAGCTTGCGGAACTACGTCAATGCGATGAACGATGCGGAAGTCTCCAGTTCACTTGACGCACTGGACCATTCATTTACCCGGCACCGCGCCAGTGAATCCGGACGGCGCGGCGATATCGGACAAGCCTTGCTGGGATTCACCGAGCAGAACACCGGAAATGTCATCGCGGTGCTACACGACGGCGACGTGATCGGTTCGGCGGTCTTTTTCGAAGACGATCCGCGCCCCGCCACGCCCGACGTCATAGCGGCCATCAAGGCGCAGCCATGGCGCGACGGTGAGTTACGCACGGTGAAGCTAGGCCGGCTCGGCCCGTACCGGATGAGTAGCCAACAATCCGGTGCCGGCGACAAACTCGTCGTCGGGGTCTCACTCGGCCTGGTGAACAAGACCATCTCCCGCCGAATCGTCAGCGCGACAGTGCTTTCGATCGCAGCACTGCTGGTGACGGCGGGGCTCACCGCGTTGGTGGTCGGCTATGCACTGCGGCCGTTACGCCGCGTTGCCGTCACCGCCGCGGAAGTCGCGGGCGCTCCGCTGACCGGTGAAGACCATCGCATCACCGCCAGGGTGCAGCCGGACGACACCGATCCGGACAACGAGGTCGGAATCGTCGGACACACTTTGAACCGATTGCTGGAGAACGTCGACAGCGCGCTGACCCATCGAGCCGAATCCGACCGGCGCATGCGGCAATTCATCACCGACGCCAGCCACGAACTACGGACCCCACTGGCCGCGATTCAGGGTTATTCCGAACTCACCCGACAGGACAGTGCGGCGCTCCCGCCGACTACGGAATACGCGTTGGCCCGTATCGAGTCGGAAGCCCGTCGGATGACCTCGCTCGTCGACGAACTCCTGCTGTTGTCCCGGCTGGGCGAGGGCGAAGATCTGCAAACCGAGGATGTCGACCTCGGCGACATCGTCCTCAACGCAATCAACGACGCAGCCGTTGCCGCGCCAAAACACCAGTGGGTCAAAGACCTACCCGACGAGCCGGTCTGGGTGCGCGGCGATCCCGACCGATTGCACCAACTGGTCAGCAATCTGCTGACCAACGGCTGGGTGCACACCCCGCCCGGAGTCACCGTGACGACGCGAATCGCCTGCCATCGCGTCGCACACGAGGCGCCCTATGCCGAGCTGACAGTGGCCAATGACGGACCCGACATCGATCCGGAGTTACTCCCCCATCTTTTCGATCGATTCGTCCGCGCGAAGGACGCCCCGGACGGCGGCTCCGGAAATGGCCTTGGCCTCGCTATCGTCGACTCGATCGTCAAAGCTCACCACGGATCGGTCACCGCCGAATCCGCTGGCGGCCAAACCACTTTCCGGGTACGTCTGCCACTCGTTTAGTAGCCCGGATCACAGCTGACACAGCAAAGCCAATGCTTTTGTGAACGCCAGCTGAAGGCCCCAGAAACACCTTCCTCCGCAAACCAATTCCGGGTGACGGGCTGTAAAGAAAGCGTTAGCGATGGCGCTTTCTCGCATCAGGGGCGCTTAGCTTCTTTCCAGACCTCATCGCCAAGACTAAATTGCATGCCGGAGCCAAGATTCGATCGCCGATCGACCTGACCGGCTTGTCACGAACGGAGAAACGATGTCCGTGGTTGCCTACGTCCTGCTGACGGTGGGCGTGTTCGCCGTCCTCGGCATTGCGCAGAAGCTGGTCGAAAAACTGTGAGCCGCGCCGGCGACGATGCAGAGCGCAGCGATGAGGAGGAGCGGCGCACATGAGCTACGAGAACATCATCGGTCTCGCGCTCTCGGCAGTGCTGGCGGTCTATCTCGTCGCGGCCTTGCTCTTTCCGGAAAGGTTCTAGATGAGCACTAATACCGCGGGGATCGCATTCCTCGCTTTGCTTGTCGTGGCCCTGGTAGCGGTCCACATACCCCTGGGCGACTACATGTACCGCGTGTACACCTCACCGAAGGACTGGCGAGTCGAGAAGGCCATCTACCGCGTGATCGGGGCCAACCCTAAAGCCGAACAGCCCTGGTACGCCTACGCCCGCAGCGTCTTGGCGTTCTCGGCGGTCAGCGTGCTGTTCCTGTTCTTCTTGCAGTTGGTGCAGGACAAGTTGCCACTGCACCTGCACAACCCGGCGACGCCGATGACTCCCGCGCTGGCCTGGAACACCGCGATCAGCTTTGTGACGAACACCAACTGGCAGGCGTACTCGGGTGAGTCGACCCAAGGCCACCTGGTCCAGATGGCCGGCCTGGCCGTGCAGAACTTCGTCTCGGCCGCGGTCGGCATGGCCGTCGCGATCGCCCTGGTCCGCGGCTTCGCCCGGATCAAGAGCAACGAGCTGGGCAACTTCTGGGTAGACCTGGTCCGCGGCACGCTACGGATCCTGCTGCCGATCTCGATTATCGGCGCGATCGTGCTGATCGCCGGCGGCGTCGATCCAGAACTTCCACCTGCATGACCAGGTCGTGACCACGCTGAGCGGCGCGCAACAAACCATCACCGGCGGGCCGGTCGCCAGCCAGGAAGCCATCAAGGAACTCGGGACCAACGGCGGCGGCTTCTACAACGCCAACTCCTCGCATCCGTTTGAGAACCCGACCGCGTGGACCAACTGGATCGAGATCTTCCTGCTGCTGGCTATCAGCTTCTCGCTGCCGCGCACCTTCGGCCGCATGGTCGAAAGCAAAAAGCAGGGCTACGCGATCGCTGCGGTCATGGGTGTCCTCGCGTCGATCAGCTGGACGATCACGATGTGGATGCAACTGCAACACCATGGCACAGTGCCGACCGCGGTCGGGGCGGCCATGGAAGGCGTGGATCAACGTTTCGGTGTTCCCAACTCCGCGGTGTTCGCCGTGTCGACCACGCTCACCTCTTGTGGTGCCGTCGACTCGTTTCACGATTCGTACACCAGCCTCGGCGGGATGATGACGATCTTCAACATGCAGCTGGGTGAAGTGGCGCCCGGTGGCACCGGATCTGGCCTGTACGGCATGCTGATCCTGGCTGTGATCACGGTGTTCGTCGCCGGGTTGATGGTCGGGCGCACACCCGAGTACCTCGGCAAGAAGATCACCCCCCGCGAGATCAAGCTCGCCGCAAGCTATTTCCTGGTCACCCCGCTCATCGTGCTTGTTGGCACCGCTATTGCGATGGCACTGCCGGGCGAACGCGCGAGCATGCTCAACGCGGGACCGCACGGGCTGTCAGAAGTGCTGTACGCGTTCACCTCCGGCGCTAACAACAACGGCTCGGCTTTCGCGGGCCTGAACGCCAACACCGTGTGGTTCAACACCGCAATCGGACTGGCGATGGTGATTGGCCGATTCCTGCCAATCGTGTTGGCGCTCGCGCTGGCAGGCTCGCTGGCCCGCCAGCGTCATACGCCGGAATCCCCCGGTACACTGCCCACCCATCGTCCGCAGTTCATCGGAATGGTCGCCGGCGTCACGCTGATTCTTGTTGCCCTCACATTCCTGCCCATGTGGGCACTCGGGCCCCTCGCTGAAGGAATTCACTGAAATGCCGACTTCTACGGCTTCGAAAGCTCGTTCCGCCGGTTCATCGCAGCGCAACCACGGCGGCCACGCGCCGGGCGGGCGGGTTCAGGGCGGCCGACTCGACCCCGCGCTGCTGACCAAATCGCTGCCCGACGCATTGCGCAAGCTTGATCCGCGCACCCTGTGGCGCAACCCGGTCATGTTCATCGTCGAGATTGGCGCCGTCTGGTCGACCGTGCTGACCGTCCGCGACTCGTCGTGGTTCGGCTGGCTCATCGTGTTCTGGCTCTGGCTCACAGTGCTTTTCGGCAACCTAGCCGAGGCCGTCGCCGAAGGGCGGGGCAAAGCCCAGGCCGACGCCCTGCGTAAATCGAAGGCCGACACCATCGCTCGTCGATTACGGGGCTGGTCGCCGGATAAGCCTGGCACTCAGGAGGACGTCCGGGCGCCGGAACTGCAAAAGGGCGACATCGTCGTCGTGGAGGCCGGCGAAATCATCCCGGGCGATGGCGAGATCGTGGAAGGCATTGCGTCGGTTAACGAATCGGCCATCACCGGCGAATCGGCGCCGGTGATCCGGGAGTCGGGCGGCGACCGCTCCGCAGTGACCGGCGGTACCACCGTGCTCTCGGACCGCATCGTGGTCAAGATCACCCAAGAACCCGGCAAGAGCTTCATCGACCGGATGATCGCTCTTGTCGAGGGTGCCAACCGGCAGAAGACACCGAACGAGATCGCGCTGAACATTCTGCTGGCGGCGCTGACCATCATCTTCGTCTTCGCGGTGGCAACGCTGCAGCCGCTGGCGGTTTATTCCAAGGTCAACAACCCCGGTGTGGCGAACACCTCCGCACTCACCGACAACGGCGTCACCGGCGTCGTCCTGGTGGCGCTGCTGGTGTGCCTGATCCCTACCACCATCGGTGCCTTGCTGTCGGCGATCGGCATCGCCGGTATGGACCGCCTGGTACAGCGCAATGTGCTGGCCATGTCGGGCCGCGCGGTCGAGGCCGCCGGGGACGTCAACACATTGCTGCTGGACAAGACCGGCACCATCACACTGGGCAACCGGGAGGCATCGGAATTCGTCCCGGTCACCGGGGTCACCCCCGACGAGCTGGCGGACGCCGCTCAGCTGTCGAGTCTGGCCGACGAGACCCCCGAGGGCCGCTCGATCGTGGTGTACGCGAAGCAGGCTTACGGGCTGCGGGAGCGCTCCCCCGGCGAGCTCAGCAACGCCCACTGGGTCGAGTTCACTGCGACAACGCGGATGTCGGGCGTCAATCTCGACGGCCGACAGTTGCGCAAGGGCGCGGCCAACTCGGTTGCCAACTGGATCCGCGAGCAGGGCGGCACCATTCCCGACGTGCTCGGCGAGATCGTCGACGGCATCTCGGCCGCCGGCGGAACCCCGCTGGTGGTCGGCGTGGTCACCAAGGGCGACAACAGCGAGAAAGCCGAAGTGCTGGGCGTGATCCACCTCAAGGATGTGGTCAAGCACGGCATGCGTGCGCGCTTCGACGAGATGCGCACGATGGGCATCCGAACGGTGATGATTACCGGCGACAACCCGTTGACGGCCAAGGCGATCGCCGACGAGGCCGGTGTCGACGACTTCCTCGCCGAAGCCACCCCCGAAGACAAAATGATGCTGATCAAGCGTGAGCAGGAGGGTGGCCGGCTGGTCGCGATGACCGGTGACGGCACCAACGACGCGCCGGCGCTGGCGCAGGCCGACGTCGGGGTGGCGATGAACAGCGGAACCAGCGCGGCCAAAGAGGCCGGCAACATGGTGGACCTGGACTCCGACCCCACCAAGCTCATCGAGATCGTGGAAATCGGCAAGCAGCTGTTGATCACGCGTGGCGCGTTGACCACGTTCTCGATCGCCAACGACATCGCCAAATATTTCGCGATCATCCCGGCCATGTTCGTGGCGCTGTTCCCCGGTCTGGATCTGATCAACGTTATGCGGCTACACAGCCCACAGTCGGCGATTCTCTCGGCGGTGATCTTCAATGCGCTGATCATCGTCGGGTTGATTCCGTTGGCGCTGCGCGGAGTGCAATACACGCCGAGCAGCGCGTCAAAACTGTTGAGCCGCAACCTTTATATCTACGGGCTCGGCGGCATCGTCGCACCGTTCATCGGCATCAAACTGATCGACCTGGTCGTACAATTTATCCCCGGGATGGGCTGATATGAACCTCTCGAACGTCATCCGCCAACACTGGGCGGCACTGCGCGCGCTGCTGGTGCTAACCGTGATCACCGGCTTCGTGTACCCCCTGGTCGTCTGGGGAGTCGCATTCATTCCGGGATTGCACGCCAAGGCGCAGGGCTCGATAGTCGACGTCGCCGGAAAACCGGTCGCCAGCTTACTGATTGGCCAATCGTTCACCGACAAGGACGGCAACCCGCTGCCGAAGTACTTCCAGAGCAGGCCGTCGGCAGCCGGAACTGGCTACGACCCATTGGCGTCAAGCGCCTCCAACTTGGGTCCGGAAAGCATCGTCGACACACCGGCCGACCCGAGCAAGCTGGCGCCGGGTGCGGACCCATCCACCGCAGGCTTCAAGCCGGCCCTGCTGACCCAGGTGTGCTCGCGCAGCGTCGCGATCGGCAAGCTCGAGAAGGTCGACGGCGCACGCCCGTTCTGCACCGGCGGCGGGGTAGGCGCCGTGCTGTCGGTGATCGGGCCACGGGATTCATCCGGCAACGTGATCCATCCGACCCAGGTGGTCAGCGTCAACGAGCCCTGCTCGAAGCCCGGCAGCGCACCGACCACGGTATTTCAGCAGTTCTACGAGGGGGTACGGGTGCAATGCGCCCAATACGGTCAGGACTATTCGGCGGGCCAGGTCGTGCCCATTCGCGGCGCGGCGCCGGACTTCCCTGCCGTGCCTGCCGATGCCGTCACCGCCAGCGCTAGCGGTCTAGATCCTGACATTTCACCTGCTTACGCCGACATTCAGGTGGCGCGGGTGGCCAGCACCCGCGGGATCAGCGCCGCGCAGGTCAGGGCCGCGGTGAGTCATAACCAGCATGGTCGCCTACTCGGCTTCTTCGGCGAGCCAACCGTCAATGTAGTGGCGCTCAATCTGGAGCTGGACCGCGACTTCCCGGCGAAGTCTTGACCATCCCGGTGAGATGATGTCGGGGTGACCTCCACCGACGAGCCGGCGGCGCCGGCAGTGACGAGCCCGGTTGAGCCGCGTCCCGCGCAAGTGACATACCAAGACGACCCGCTCGGTCACCTCGGGCAGTCGCAGCGGCGCGGCGACCTACGCATCTACCTTGGTGCGGCACCGGGTGTCGGCAAGACCTGCGCCATGCTCGGCGAGGCGCACCGGCGGTTGGAGCGCGGCACCGACGTGGTAGCGGCGGTCGTAGAAACGCACGGCCGCAAGAAGGTCGCCGAGCTCATCAAGGGCATCGAAACCATTCCGCCGCACTACATCTCCTATCGCGGCGGCACCTTCCCCGAACTCGACGTCGAGGCGGTGCTGCGACGCAAACCGGAAGTGGCGCTGGTCGACGAATACGCGCACAGCAACACTCCCGGCAGCACCCATGAAAAGCGTTGGCAGGACATCGAAACACTGCTCGATGCGGGCATCACGGTGATCTCGACGCTCAACATCCAGCACCTGGAGAGTCTGAACGACGTCGTCGCCCAGATCACCGGCATCGAGCAGCGGGAGACGGTGCCCGACGAGATCGTCCGGAAAGCAGCTCAGATCGAACTGGTCGACATCACACCGGAAGCGTTGCGGCGCAGGCTTGCTCACGGCAACGTGTACCCGTCGGAGCGGATCGACGCGGCGCTGACAAATTACTTTCGCGCCGGCAACCTGACCGCGCTGCGCGAGATCGCGTTGCTGTGGCTCGCCGATCAGGTCGACTCCGCGCTGGCGAAATACCGCGCCGACCAGAAAATCACCGACACCTGGGAAGCCCGCGAGCGGGTGGTCGTCGCGGTGACCGGTGGCCCGGAGTCAGAAACGTTGGTACGCCGCGCTTCTCGCATCGCGTCGAAGTCCAGCGCCCAACTCATGGTGGTGCACGTCGCGCGGGGCGACGGGCTGTCGGGGGCATCCCCGCGCGAGATGGGCAAGGTACGCGAACTCGCCACCAGCCTTGGCGCATCGGTTCACGTCGTTGTCGGCGACGACGTGTCGACCGCGTTGCTGGACTTCGCCCGCGAGACCAACGCCACGCAGCTGGTGCTGGGCACCTCCCGGCGATCGCGGTGGGCGAGCATCTTCAGTGAGGGAATCGGCGCGGCCACGATCAACGACTCGGGGAAAATCGACGTCCACATGGTCAGCCACGAGCAGGCCAACCGCGGCTTGGAGCTCTCGACGATCTCGCCACGCACCCGGCAAGTCGTGTCCTGGCTGGCCGCCCTGACCATGCCGTGGGCGATCTTGGCGGTCACCATCCGCCTGAATTCAGCGCTCGACCTCGGCGCGAAAGCCTCGCTCTTCTTCGCCGGGGTGATCGGCGTCGCATTGTTCGGCGGTGTGGCGCCCGCGGTGCTGTCCGGAGTGACGTCCGGGGTGCTGTTGGACTACTTCCATACCGAACCGCGCTACACGTTCACCGTCGCCAACGCGAGCAACGTGTTGACGATTGTGCTTCTGCTCGGGGTCGCGATGGCGATCGCGGTGCTGGTCGATGCCGCCGCCAGCCGAGCGCGCGAAGCCAGGCGAGCGGGCCAGGAGGCCGAGCTGCTTTCGCTGTTCGCTGCGTCAGTGCTGCGCGGCGCCGATCTCAACACGCTGCTGGAACGAGTGCGCGAGGCGTACTCGCAGCGTGCGGTATGCCTGGTGCGTGAGGTGGGCGGTCGGATAATTCCGGTCGCGGGTGTGGGCTCCGAGGCGTGCCTGACCGTGGATGCCGCTGACACCGCGGTGAAAGTCGGCGACGAGGAATTCTGGATGCTGATGTCCGGGCGGCGACTGACCGGCCGCGACCGCCGGGTGCTGTCGGTCGTCGCGACACAGGCCGCCGGTCTGGTCAAGCAGGGCGAACTCGCCGCAGAGGCCGGCAAAGTGCAGTCGCTGGCCGAGGCCGACGAACTGCGCCGCCTGCTGCTGTCCGCCCTCGGCCACGACCTGCGCACTCCCCTGACCGCCGCCAAGGCCGCGGTGTCCAGCCTGCGCGCCGAAGATGTCTGGTTCTCACCAGAGGACACCAGGGAGTTGCTTGCCACGGTCGAAGAGTCGGTGGATCAGCTGAGCCTGCTGGTGGCCAATCTGCTGGACTCGTCTCGGCTGGCTGCCGGCGTGGTGCGGCCCGAGCTGACCGAGGTCTACCTCGAAGAGGTCGTACAACGCGCGCTCGTCGCTATCGGCGGGCGCACCACGATCTACGGCCGGGCCGGCATAGATCGGGTCAAGGTGGAGGTCGGCGGCACGGTCGTGATGGGTGACGCCGGCCTGCTGGAACGAGTGCTGTCCAACGTCATCGACAACGCGCTCCGTTACGCGCCGGAAAGCATGGTTCGGGTCAATGCGGGACAGGTCGGACCGCGGGTACTGATCAACATCATCGACGAGGGACCGGGAGTGTCCAAAGGTGCCGCGGACGAGATGTTCCAACCGTTCCAGCGGCTCGGCGATTTCGACACGACCACCGGTCTGGGTCTGGGCCTGTCGGTCGCCAAGGGGTTCGTCGAAGCGATGGGCGGCACCATTACCGCCAGCGATACCCCCGGTGGCGGGCTGACCATCCTGATCGATCTGGCCGCGCCGCTGCAGGACCACCAGAACGACGCTGATGTGGCGATGAACCGGAACTCCGCAGATGACTAGGGTGCTGGTGGTCGATGACGACCCCCAGCTGCTGCGCGCACTGCGGATCAACCTGTCGGTGCGCGGCTACGAGGTAATCACCGCCCCGACCGGCTCGCGCGCGCTGACTTTGGCCGCCGAACATCCCCCGCAGGTGGTGATCTTGGACCTCGGCATGCCCGACATCTCCGGTATCGAGGTGCTCGCCGGCTTGCGCGGCTGGCTGACGGCTCCGGTGATCGTGCTGTCCGCTCGCACCGATTCGTCCGACAAGGTCGGCGCACTCGATGCCGGCGCCGACGATTACATGACGAAGCCCTTCGGTATGGACGAACTGCTGGCCCGGTTGCGGGCTGCGGTCCGACGGGCTGCAGTGGCCACCGGCGCGGACAATCCCGTCGTGGAAACCAAGTCGTTCCTTGTCGACCTCTCGGCGAAAAGGGTCGTCAAGAACGGTGAGGAAGTCCACCTGACCCCGACCGAATGGGGCATGCTGGAAATGCTGGTGCGCAACCGCGGCAAGCTGGTCGGCCGCGAAGAGTTGCTCAGAGAGGTATGGGGACCCAAGTACGCCAAGGAAACTCATTATCTGCGGGTATTTCTGGCGCAGTTGCGACGCAAGCTCGAGGACGATCCGTCGCATCCCGCTCATCTGCTGACCGAGGCGGGAATGGGCTATCGCTTCGAGGCTTGATCCGTTGCGCGAGAACGGGTTCACCATGCAGTTCGACATCTCCGTGGCGAGTCGTATTACCTGCCAGCAAAATTGAGCGTTGGCGCCGGATGCGGTAACACCGTGGTGTAGCCTGGATCAGTAACGGCGTCAGCGAAAAGCGGGTGTGCACCCGCGCGAGGTCTCCGGCTCGATGGCAATCAGGTACACCCCAGTGGCGGATGAGAGAATGCAGCATCACATCATTGTCAGCGGTGACGATGCGCTGGCCACCACAATCATCGAGGAGCTGGAAACCGCTGGCGCAAAAGTCGTCCGACTGGGCAGCGGCGAGTTCACCGCAGTCGCTGACGATTTGGACAACGCCAAGATCGCCGACGCGCTCGCAGTGGTATGCGCCGGAGACGACGATGCCGTCAACCTCGAAATCGCTTTGCTGGCAAGGAGAGCCAATCCTTCCGTCCGGGTGGTGGCCAGGCTGGCAAATGACGTATTGCGCGAAGCGATGGCGTACGACAATGGGCCGGGCGCGATCCTCGATGTCGCGGAGTTAACCGCGCCGTCGGTCGTCGAGGCGTGCCTGGCGCGTCGGACGCACCGATTCGAGGCGGCGGGTGTTCAGTTCCTCGTCTCGGGTAGCGAGGCTCCGCGCGCGGCGACGCTGCGCGAGATCTACGGCGACCTGGCCCCCGTGGCGATCATCCACGGCGACAACTCATCGAGCCCGGGCGAGATCGAGGTCTGCCCGACCCGCAATCAAGGGGTGCTCGCCGGTGACCGGGCGGTGATGATCGGTACCGCCGACGAGTCGGCCGTGCGTGGCATCAAGATACGACGGCCGACCGGAACGGGTTCCGGGCGACCCCGACTGCGGCGGGTGTTCGACGGCGTACGGGCCGTCGTCAACGACTTCAACCCGGCGTTCTACCCCGCCCTGGCGGCCGCCTCGACTCTCGTCGTGATCTCAATGCTGCTGTTGCGCTACAACTATCGGCATCCGCGGATGTCCTGGGTCGACGCGTTGTACTTCACCATCGAGACGATCACGACGACGGGTTACGGAGATTTCAGCTTCGCCCACCAGCAAACATGGCTACGTCTGTTCGCCGCGATGTTGATGTTCGGCGGGGCGACCACCATCGCGTTGCTGGTCGCATTCATTGCCGACGTGCTGCTGTCCCGCCGCTTCGTGTTCGCCTCCGCCCGCCCGCGGGTCCGCCACCTGCGCAATCACATCATCGTCGTCGGACTGAGCGCCCTCGGGATGCGGGTGGTCAGCGAGCTCGTCAAGGCGGGACACGACGTCGCGGTCATCGAGATCAACGAGGACAACCGATTCTTGTCGGCGGCACGCGAACTCGACGTGCCGGTGATCTTCGGCGATGCCACGCTGATTCAGACGCTCGAGGCTGCGCGCGTCGAGCGCGCCCGCGCGGTCGCGGTGCTGACCCGTGACGACATGATCAACATCGAAACCGGGATCGTGCTGGCCGAGATGCTGGGGCCGCGGGTGATGCCCAAGATCAACCGGCGCGCCGAGGTCTCGGTGGTGCTCCGGGTATACGACCGCGCGTTGGGCCTGGCGGTCGCGCAACGGTTCCATTTCGAGAACGTCCGCTCCTCCGTCGCGTTGGCCGCACCGTGGTTCATCGGCGCCGCGATGGGCGTGGAGGTCCTGGGCACCTTCTCGATCGGCCAGAGTTCGTTCATGGTCGGCGCGATGCTGGTGGCCGAGGGCAGTGAACTCGACGGGCTGCAGATGGGGAAATTGTCGAACAGAACACGTGTGATCGCGATCTGCCGAGAGGACGCCCCGATCGATCTGCGCCCACACCACGAAGGGCGCCTTCGGGGTGGCGACACCGTCTACCTCGTCGGGCCATACCGCGACCTGGTGGCCACCCTGCGCAAGGGATTGCCGCCCAAGCGCGTCGTCGCGGACCCCGAGCGCGCCGGCGATGTCGATCAACCGCCTCAACCACAGCAAGACGTCGAGGTCACCCGCCAAGCACGTACCGGCTGAAGTCACCAGATCGGCGTTCTTCGTTCCCGTACAACATGCTTGCGGAAACCTGGCAACTAGCTGAAGTGGGCCTTGCCAGGGCGAGATGACCTTCCCAAACGCATAGAATCGGCCCGATCGTTCGACCCGGGGGACGAAAAACGTACGTCGACGCATCGGTAAACCTGAGAAATATTAAGGATTAACCTGAGGATATAGGTGATTGGCGCCACACAATGTCATTGAGCTGCGCCATCATTTGTATACCGCCTGTTCAGCGCAGATAATGACATTGTCTGCCAGTTGAAAGTTCTCTGGTGGGCGCATCATTTTGCACCACCCGACGTCGTGAAATAGCCGGCTTGCTCGACCATTACCGGAAAGGGACACCATGCTTTCGGGGACCGCTGAGCCCCAGTGTCGCGGGCGCCAGCCGAGGATCGTGCCTGCGCTACGCGATGCGGTGAACGGCGCAAACGAGGATGTCCTGAGGCCAGCGGGGATTGCGACGTCGGCTCACGACCCGCCGCACCCTGAAGCGACAAAAATCATCGCGCGTGCCACCATTCACCCGACGGTCAATGGCATGGCCACGGCCGGGTGCTTGACTGGCTCGCCCGCGGTGATTTAGAGGGATTGGCTCGCCATGGATTTCGGAAATTATCCGCCGGAGATCAACTCCGCCCGCATGTACGCGGGCGCCGGGTCGGGACCGATGCTGGCCGCCGCGGAGGCATGGGACACGTTGGCCGCCGAACTCCATTCGGTGGCCAACTCGTATCAATCGGTGATATCGGGATTGACCGCCGGTGCCTGGCAGGGGCCGGCGTCGGCGTCGATGAGCACCGCGGCGGCGTCCTACGTTTCGTGGCTGCAGGCCACCGCCGCGCAGGCCGAGGAGACCGCCGCCCAGGCCAAGTCCGCGGCCGCCGCCTATCAAACGGCCTTCATGTCGACGGTGCCGCCGGCGATGGTCGCGGCCAACCGCAGCCAGTTGATGACCCTGATCGCGACCAATGTGTTCGGCAGAAACACCCAGGCGATCGCGGCCAATGAAGCGCAATACGGCCAGATGTGGGCCCAGGACACCGCAGCCATGTTCGGCTACGCGACCTCGTCGTCCGCCGCGACACAGCTGTCACCGTTCAACCCGCCCCAACAAACCACCAATCCCGGGGGCACTGCCGGACAATCAGCAGCGGTCACGCAAGCCACCGGCACGGCGGCCGGTAACGCGCAGAGCGCCGTGTCATCAATCCAGCAAGCGTTCTCCGCGGTGCCGAACGCGCTGCAGGGCGCTTCAGCAGCGGCGGCGCCCGCCGCCACCGACCCCCTGACCACGTTGAGCAACCTGATTGCGATTTTCGTCGACCTGCCGGCGGGTTTGGCGACGTTTGCGGCCGACATACCGTTGGGTAGCCTGGGCGTCGTCGCCCTTCCCTTCGACGTAGTCGGCGCGCTGACCGGTACCCATACCGACAAGATCGTCAGTGGCTGGAATGGGGAGCAAGCCTGGCCGGGTGAAGGATCCGCGCCGGTCAAGCCATTCCCTGCGCCGCTGCTGAACCTGCCGCCGGGCGCCACACACATACCCAAGCCCAGCGTCGCCGCCGGTTTGGCCGAGGCGAACTCCGTGGGCGGATTGTCGGTACCGCCGACCTGGACCATCTCCACGCCCGCGGTACGTCCTACCGCAGTGACATTGCCGGCGCTACCGGATTCCGCCGCCAGCGCGGTCGCCGGTGAGATGTCAGGCGCCTCGGGCAGCACGTTGAGTGAAATGGCGCTGGCGGGGATGGCCGGCCGGGCGATGGCCGGGACGGTTGGCACCGGCGCCGGTCGCGGCGGCAAGGCGCCCAAGGGGGCGGGCGCGGCGGCCCGCACCAAGGAAACGTCGCGCCCCAATGAGGATGCGACACAAGGTGATACCGACGATGCGCTGCAGAGCAAGCCCCGGACTGTCGTTACCGGAGTCGCCGCCGAGTTGCGCGAGTTCGCCAAACTTCGCGACGAAGGAATTCTGACCGACCAGGAATACACCGAGCAGAAGAACCGTCTGCTTGGACGCTGAGACACCCAC
The DNA here is from genome assembly GCA_963815995.1 of uncultured Actinomycetota bacterium. GTDB lineage: Bacteria > Actinomycetota > Actinomycetes > Mycobacteriales > Mycobacteriaceae > Mycobacterium. The sequence goes on along the minus strand of CAWFIR010000010.1, from coordinate 88,259 downwards.
CGCCAACACGTCGACACGTCGGTCGTCTGGAAAAGGAATGCGCAGCAATGGATTTCGGATTCTATCCGCCGGAGATAAACTCCGGCCGGATGTATTCCGGTCCGGGATCGGGGCCGATGCTGGCCGCTGCGCAGGCCTGGGTATCGCTGGCCGACGAGCTGTACACGGCGGCCAGCGGATATCAGGCCGCGGTATCGGAGCTGACGTCCGGGGCCTGGTCGGGGCCGTCGTCGGAGTCGATGAGCGCCGCAGCCGCGTCCTTTGCCGAATGGCTGAGCGCGACCGCCGCGCAGGCTGAGGAATCCGCGGCACAAGCGCACGCGGCCGCCGCCGGTTACGAGACGGCGTTCGCCATGACGGTGCCGCCACCGGTGATCGCAGCCAACCGCAGCCTGCAAGCGGTGCTGGTGGCTACCAACTTCTTCGGGCAGAACACGCCGGCGATCGCGGCCACCGAAATCCAGTACGCCGAAATGTGGGCACAGGATGCCGTCGCGATGTACGGCTACGCGGCGACCTCGGCGTCCGCGACCACGCTGTCACCGTTTCAGCAGCCGCAGCAGAACACCGATCCCGCGTCCTCGACGAGCCAGGCCGCCGCGGTCAGCCAGGCAGCCAACACCACCGCCGGCAATGCCCAAAGCGTGGTTTCGTCTGCGCAGCAAGCGTTTTCCGCGGTGCCGCAAGCACTGCAAGGCCTGGCGGCCTCTGACTCGGCCGCCACCGGGTCCGCGGCCACCAGTCCGTTGGACCTGTTGAGCAACCTGATCACGATCTTCGTCTCGTTGCCAGCGGATCTGACGTTTTTTGCCGCGGTCATACCGCAGGACATCGCGGCCGGGCCGGTGGATCTTCCCTTCAGCATGGTGGATTCGATGACCGGTCAGCACACCGACGAGATCGTCAGCGACTGGAACGGCGAGGACCCGTTCATCAGGTCCAACGGCATCCCCTCGTTCGACTTCCCGGCGACCATTCTCAACCCCACCCCAAACGCCGCATCCGCGATATCAGCGGGCATGGCGGACGCGGAAGCGCTTGGCGCCTTGTCGGTGCCGTCGGGATGGACCGTCGCCGCACCCGAAGTAAAGCCGACTGCCTTCACCACACCGCTGACCACCGCGAACGCCGCCGCCGCCCCGGCAGCGGAAGCGGGCGCGGCAAATACGTTCAACCAGATGGGAATTGGCGGAATGGCCGGGCAGGCGATGGTCGGCCCGCCGACTGCCGGCGACACATCGGACAGCGGCAAGCCGGTGACCCACGCGCGCTTGACGCCGCGCGTTACCGGCGAGGCGAGTGACGGTGAACCCGAAGCGACGCCGGCACCCCGCACGGTCGTCACCGGAGTCGCAGCCGCGATCCGGGATATCGCCAAGCAGCGCGACCGCGGATATCTGACCGAGGAAGAGTACAGAGAGCAGAAGAAGCGTCTGCTCGAAATCTCCTCCGGGCATCGCCCGTTGGCTTAACGGTTCAGGCGATCGACAGCGCGATGCCGTCCAAAATGTCGTGCTCACTGACCGTCAACGCGTCGATGCCGGCCCGCTCGCGCAGCGCGATCGCCAGTTCCTCGATGACGATGGCGCCGCCACCGATCACGTCGACCCGCCCCTCGTGCATGGGCCCCAACGCCGCGCGCTGCGCTCGCGGCATGCCGATCAGCCCGTCGCAGACCGTGAGCAGCCGGTCCACACCGACGCTCGAAAGATGAATGGCCGCAGAGTCATAGGTGGTCATGTCCTGTGCGAGTGCGGCGATCGTCGTCATCGTACCGGCCACACCCACCCAGGTGCGGGCCTGCTCCACCGGGACGACGCGCAGCGCCTCGCCGAGCCGTTCGCGAACCACCTCGCGGGCAGCCGCCACCTCGGCGGCCGTCGGCGGATCCGAATGCAGGCAACGCTCGGTCAGCCGCACGCAGCCGATGTCGGCCGAATAACTCGCCACCACCGTGTCGGTGCCCAATACGACTTCCGTCGAGCCGCCGCCCAGATCGACAATGACGAAAGGCCCTGCAGCGGGATCTAATTCATTGACCGCGCCGCGAAAAGACAGCTCAGCTTCTTGCGCGCCGGTGATCACCTCGGCGACGGCACCGTGCACCACATCGCCGAGCACCTCGGCGGTCATCGCGAAGAAGACATCGCGATTGACGGCGTCACGGGTGGCCGACGTCGCGACCATGCGTACCCGCTCGACACCGTGGGTTGTGCACAGCCCGGCGTAGTCGACAAGCGCAGACCGAGTGCGCTGCAACGCCTCCGGCGCGAAGGCACCGGTGGCGTCCACGCCCTGGCCGAGTCGCACGATCCGCATCTCGCGATGCACGTCGCGCAGCTGCCCGTCCAGCAGCGTCGGCGATCAGCAGCCGAATCGAGTTGGTGCCGCAGTCAATTGCGCCGAGGCGGGTCATATGGCGCCGCTCCTCCTCATCGCTTCGCTCTGCATCGTCGCCGGCGCGTCACGTCCAGTCCCCCGGCGCCAGGATGCCGGCCATCGACGGCTCGACGGCAAGAACCGCGAGCGCCTCGTCGCCGAACGGGTTGACTCCCCGGCCCTTGGCCAGCGCATGCGCGATCACCACGTGCAGGCACTTGACCCGATCGGGCATGCCGCCGCCGGAAAACGTGGTCCCCAGCGGCTCGATGGCATCCCGCTCGGCCAGGTAGGACTCGTGGGCCCGCCGATAAGCGGCGGCCAGCTCGGGGTCGGACTGCAGCCGCTGGGTCATGTCTCGCATCATTCCGGTTGTCTCCAGCCTGCTCGCCGCGGCGGTCAGCGCCGGATGCGTCAAGTAGTACAACGTCGGAAAGGGTGTTCCATCAGGAAGTTTCGGCGCCGTCTTCACCACGCCGGGCTCGCCGTTGGGACAGCGGTATGCGACGGCGAGCACTCCACGCGGTTCGCGGCCGAGCTGGCGGGCCACCACATCGAGGTCGGCGGGATCAACCACCGGGCGGCGGGGGGCCGGGCGGCACGGGACTGGGCGCCGCGGGCGCCGGCGTCGGCGGGCCGTGCGGGCTGTCGGCGATGGTGTGCCACAGCGAGGTGTACCAGGGGTCGTTGGTGGCCGCGGCGGTCGGCGCCGATCCAGGGTCGGCGGGCAGCGCGGCGTTCGGCGGAAGCTGGACCTGATACGGGATCTCGCCCGGCATCACGAACCCGAGGCGCTCGCGGGCCTGCGCGGCGATGTACGCGGGGTCGGCCAGCTTGCCCTTCTGCTGCTCGAGATCGGCGATTTGGTGACGCAGTGCGGATTCGGAGGCGGACAGCTGCTTCATCTCGGTGCGCTGCGCGAAGTAGGTGCGGACCGGGCCGGCGATGGTCAGGGTCAGCACGCAGACCACCGCCGCCAGGATCGCCGCCCGTCGCGCGGTTAGACCAAGGCGCTGATCCGAACGCTGCTCGGCCGATTCGGCGATCGCCTGTTTGATCGGTTCGACGACCTCGGGCATAGCACGCGATGCCGTCTGCCCGCGGCGGGCCGCGGTCGATTTGCGCGGCCGCCCTGCCACCGAATCGCCGGCCCGCCCCGGACGCGAGGCCGGTGAGCGCCGCTTCGGTTCTGGCCGTTTCGATTCGGGCATCGGACGCTAAGGCTATCGGACTTACGGCGCGTATCGGGGGAAGGCAAGATCGCCGGCGTAGCGGGCCGCGTCGCCGAGCGCTTCTTCGATCCGAAGCAGCTGGTTGTATTTCGCCACCCGCTCGCTGCGGGCCGGGGCGCCGGTCTTTATCTGCCCGCTGCCCACCGCCACCGCCAGGTCGGCGATCGTGGTGTCCTCCGTCTCACCGCTGCGGTGGCTCATCATCGTCCGGTAGCCGCTGTGGTGGGCGAGCGCGACCGCATCGAGTGTCTCGGTGAGCGTGCCGATCTGGTTCACCTTGACCAGCAAGGCATTTGCCGCACCCTTGTCGATGCCCTCTTCCAGGCGTTCGGGATTGGTGACGAACAGGTCGTCGCCGACGATCTGAACCCGATCGCCGATCGCTGTGGTCAGGGCCACCCAGCCGTCCCAATCATCTTCGGCCAGTGGGTCTTCGATGGACACCAGCGGGTAGGAGTCGAGCAGCTCGGCGTAGAACTGCGTCATCTCATCGGCGGAGCGGGTCTTCTTCTCGAACGCGTAACCGGTGCCGTCGGTGTAGAACTCGGTCGCTGCCGCATCGAGCGCCAACGCCACGTCGGCGCCGAGCTTGAAACCGGTGGACTCGATGGCCTGGCTGATCACGTCCAGCGCGGCCTTGGTTCCCGGCACGTCGGGGGCGAATCCACCCTCGTCACCCAGTGCGGTGGACAGCCCCTGCTTCTTCAGCGCCGACTTCAGCGCGTGGTAGACCTCGGTACCCCAGCGCAGCGCCTCATAAAAGCTCGGCGCGCCGATCGGGGCCACCATGAACTCCTGGATGTCGACGGCGGTGTCGGCGTGTGCGCCGCCGTTGAGGATGTTCATCATCGGTACCGGCAGGATGTGCGCATTGGGCCCGCCGAGGTAGCGGAACAGCGGCAACTCGGCCGAATCGGCGGCGGCCTTGCTGACCGCCAGCGAGACGCCCAGGATGGCGTTCGCGCCCAACCGGGACTTGTCCGGTGTGCCGTCGAGGTCCAGCAGAGCCTGGTCGACCAGTCGCTGATCGTCGGCGTTGAGCCCGATCACGGCCGGCGCGATTTCATCGAGCACGGCCTGGACGGCCTTCTTGACGCCCTTGCCGCCATACCGTTCGCCGCCGTCGCGCAGCTCGACGGCCTCGTGCTCTCCGGTCGACGCGCCGGAGGGCACCGCGGCCCGCGCGAACGTCCCGTCGATTAGAGCCACCTCGACCTCGACTGTCGGGTTACCGCGGGAATCGAGGATCTCGCGGGCCCCGACCTGCTCGATAATCGGCACTGGTTCTCCTAGCGTCGTGAGGGTTACGGATTTCCTACTGGATCCGTAACTGCCACCAGTAGCCTAAAGCCTCTCCTCAGAGCGAGTGACCCGACGCATAGGCGGTAGCCCAGTCGCGAACGGCGCGGGCGTAGACGTCGGAGTCGTTGTACGCCCACAGCGCGGTGATCCATCCTCGCGCGGTCGCGAGATCCTTTCCGCGCCAACACAAGTAGCCCGCCGCGGACAACGCGGCATCGTCGATGTTGTCGACGCTGATCGCACCGTCATTGTTGGCGTCGACACCGTATTCCCGCCAGGTCTCGGGAATGAACTGCATCGGCCCCATCGCCCGCACGGTGTCCGGCTCGCCGCCCATCCCGCCCACCTGGCTGTCGATGATGCGCATGGTGCCGTTGGTTCCGTCGAGCACCACACCCCTGATCGGCGGCCGCACGTCGCCGTTGGGAAACAGCGTCGCGTGGTGGTACGTGCCGTGATGGCTTTCCACCTGCCCGATGCCGGCCAGCGTCGTCCAGGCGATATGACAGTTCGGGTTCTCCACCTCGGCGACCCGGGCGGCGTAGCCGTAGGCCTCCAGCGCGGTCACCGGAATGTGCATCGCCGGGGCACGCTCAGCCGCCCACGCATGTAGCTGCTCGGCGGGCCGGCCCTTGGCGTACGTGTCGACCGGCGGCACCAGCGCGCCCGGAGGTGGCGGTACGCCCTTGGGGATAAAGGGGCCGAGCTGCCACGAGCAACTTGAGGCCAACAGCAGCGCCGTTGCACCTACGACGGCGAACGCCCGCAGCCAACGCACCGGCGACACAACACACCCCTAAACCACGATTCTGCGTCCATGGTCCCACGGGAATCGAGTAGGTCACGACTGCGGGCTGGACAGGGCGTGTAGCTCCGAGTGCGCGGCAGGCCGCACAGTCGAGCCCGAGCGTGCGGCTGTCCGCACACTCGCGGGACTTTCGGTCGCTTGCGCGCGCGTCAATACCGCAACTCAGTCCTTTTCGGGGTCGTCAGAGGACGGCTCCGCGTCGTCGACAGCGGACTCCTCGGCGCGGGCTCGGGTTCCGGTTCGGCCTCGTCGGCCGACGGCCAGCATGCGCGCCACTCGTCCTCGGTGATCGTGCCGACCGCGGCGACGTCAAGTTCCGCGGGTACGTCCGCTACGCGACGGTCCGCGGCGACCGCTTTCTCGACGGCCCGCACGGTATCCATGAACTCCAGTACGGCGGTGCGCAAAGCATTTTCGGCGTCAACATCGGCCGTCACGGTGATCGACGTGATGTTCGCCGGGATCAGGTCCAACGGCAAGCCGGCCCGGGTGGCTGCGCTGAACCACTTTGTGCGCCAACGCCAAAGCCGGTTGACCGGTGGGCACGTCGTCCATCACCGAGTTCCGCGGCTTCTCCAGAGCTTTGCGCTCCTCCCACTGAGCCAACTGCTCGTCCAGCGAAATCGTCTCGCCGGCAAGGACTCCCGGAGCCCGGTTGCCGAGCTTTCGCAGCAGCGCATCGGCGACGTCGTCGATGGTGAACGGATGCTCAGGCGCGTCCTCGGCGATGCGCGCGTGGAAGAGGACCTGCAACAACACGTCGCCGAGTTCGTCGCGCAGCGCGTCGGTATCGCCGCTGTGGACCGCGTCGAAAAGCTCGTAGGTCTCCTCCAGCAGAAACCGGCGCAGCGAGTCGTGAGTCTGCTCGCTTTCCCACGGCCCCGCGGTGCGCAGCTTGTCCATCATCGCGACGGCGTCCACCAGCCGCTCCCCGGGCTGCTGCCCGGGCGCGGAGATCAGGCGCTCACCGGCGGCCAACCGCGCGGTGACCGCGGGGTGCTCGGCGTCGGAGGACAACAGCACCGGAGCGTCGTCGCCGGTGTGGGCCGGGCGCGCCGCCGGCAGCGTCCAGGGCACCGCGACGGGCATCTCCTCGGTGTACTGCACCTCACCGCTGAGCAACTCGATGGCTTCCACCGGAACCAGCGAGGGGCGGCGAGGGTCGACCAGGATGACAGTCACCGGCGCCGGCCCTCATCCGGGGCGGTCGTCGTGGACGCCGTTCATCGCGCTTGCCGCTCCTGTTTTGCCGTGACTACCTGGGTCGATTCTCCCGGTTTCCCGTCCAGCGCCGCTAGCAAATCCGCCACCATCTGAACTAATTCGAGATCGCGAATACGTGGTGCGCCGACACCACCGGCCCGCGGAATAGGAACCTGGACGGTCGAGGTGGTGGCGCGGTAGCGCGCACCCGGGTACCGGCGCGCCAGGCGCACCTGCACGGAGTCCGGCAGAGTCATCGGCGCCAGTCGCAGGGTGGCCGCCGACGCCGCCGACACCTCGGTGACGCCCGCGGCGCGGCACAACAATCGGAGGCGAGCGACGGCGACCAGCCGTTCGGCGGTTTCGGGCAGCGCCCCGTAACGGTCGGTCAGCTCCTCGACGACGGCGTCGATGTCGGCGTCGTGACTCGCCGCAGCCAGCCGCCGGTATCCCTCCAGCCGCAGCCGGTCGCTGGGGATGTAGTCCGGCGGCAGGTGCGCATCCACCGGCAGGTCGATGCGCACATCCTTCGGCTCCTCGGCGCTGAGCACGGTCTCCCCGTCGGCCGCGGCGCGGTACGCCTCGACCGCCTCGCCGACCAGGCGGACATAGAGGTCGAAGCCCACCCCGGCGACGTGTCCGGACTGCTCGGCGCCCAGCACATTGCCGGCGCCGCGGATCTCCAGGTCCTTCATCGCCACCGCCATGCCGGCACCCAGCTCGTTGTTCTGGGCGATCGTCGCCAAGCGGTCGTAGGCGGTCTCGGTGAGCGGCGCGTGCTGCGGATACAGGAAGTAGGCGTAGCCGCGCTCCCGGCTGCGACCGACCCGGCCGCGCAGCTGGTGCAGCTGGGACAGGCCGAACGTGTCGGCTCGTTCGACGATCAGCGTATTGGCGTTGGAGATGTCCAGGCCGGTCTCGACGATCGTGGTGCACACCAGGATGTCGAACTCCCGGTTCCAGAATCCCTCGACGGTCGTCTCCAGCAGATCCTCGTGCATCTGACCGTGCGCGACGGCAACCTTGGCCTCCGGCACCAATTCGCGCACCCGCGCCGCGGCGGCGTCGATGGAGCTGACCCGGTTGTGCACGTAGAACGCCTGCCCGTCGCGCAGTAGCTCCCGGCGCAGCGCGGCGGCGATCTGCTTGTCGTCGTGCTGGCCGACATAGGTCAGCACCGGGTAGCGCTCCTCGGGCGGCGTCAAGATCGTCGACATCTCACGGATCCCGGCCAGACTCATTTCCAGCGTGCGCGGTATCGGGGTGGCGCTCATCGTCAGCACGTCGACGTGGGTGCGCAGCGACTTGATGTGCTCCTTGTGCTCGACGCCGAAGCGCTGCTCCTCGTCGACGACCACCAGACCGAGGTCTTTCCAGCGCACGCCGGTTTGCAGCAGCCGATGGGTGCCGATCACGATGTCCACCGTGCCTTCGGCCAAACCGTCGATGACAGAACGGGATTCCGCGGGCTCGGTGAACCGGGACAAACCCTTGATCCGGACCGGGAAGCCGGCCATCCGCTCGGCGAAGGTCTGCAGATGCTGGTCGGCCAACAGCGTGGTGGGAACCAGCACCGCGACCTGCTTGCCGTCCTGGACCGCTTTGAATGCCGCGCGAACCGCGATCTCGGTCTTGCCGTAGCCGACGTCGCCGCAGATCACCCGGTCCATCGGCACCGGTTTCTCCATGTCGGACTTGACCTCGGTGATCGCGGTGAGCTGGTCCACAGTCTCGATGAAGCCGAACGCGTCCTCCATCTCGGCCTGCCACGGGGTGTCCGGCCCGAACGCATGCCCCGCGGTGGCCTGCCGCTTGGCGTACAGCGCTACCAGCTCGCCGGCGATCTCCCGGACCGCCTTACGGGCTTTGGTCTTGGTGTTGGTCCAGTCGCTGCCGCCGAGCCGGCTCAGCGCCGGTGCCTGGCCGCCGACGTAACGGGACAGCTGATCGAGGGAATCCATTGGCACATAAAGCTTGTCGGTTTCGCTCTGCCCGCGCTTGCTCGACGCGTACTCCAGCACCAGGTACTCGCGCCGCGCGCCGCCGACGGTGCGTTCGGTCATCTCGACGAACCGGCCGATGCCGTGCTGATCGTGCACCACCAGGTCGCCCGCGGTCAGGGCCAGCGGGTCGACGGTATTGCGGCGTTTGGCGGCCAGTCGCTTGCCGTCGGTGGCCGTCATCCGGTTGCCGGTCAGGTCGGTTTCGGTGACGATCACCAGGTCCGCGCCGGGGAAGACCAAGCCGTCATGCAGTGGACCCTTGAGCACCCCGACCACGCCGGGCTTGGGCTCGGCGCCCGACTCCAACATCGTTGCCGGCGTATCGGATTCGGCCAACTGCTCGACGACGCGATGGGCGGTTCCAGTGCCCGGCGCGACGACGGCGGCGGCCCCGCCGGTTGCCACGTGCGCGCGCAGCATCGCGAAGATCTCGTCGATGTCGCGCTGATGGCCGCGGGCCGACGGCGCGGCGCGGATGTCCAGCTCGACCGCCGACTCGTCGGAGAGTTGACTCAGCGTCCACCACGGATGCCCGGACTGCCGCGCAGCATCCTGCACCTCCTCGAGTTCGCGGAATCCCGATCCGCCGAGCTCCTCGACGTCGATCGGTGAATCGCCACCGACCGCAGCCACCGACCAGGACGCGTCGAGAAACTCGCGGCCGGTCTTGATCAGGTCGGCGGCGCGGGTGCGGACCTTCTCCGGGTCGCAGACCAGCACCGGCGTACCGTCGGCCAGTTGATCGGTCAGCAGCGTCATGTCCTCGGGCCGCAACACCGGCAGCAGTGCCTCCATGCCGTCGACCGGAATGCCCTCGGCGAGCTTGGCCAGCATCTCGCCGACGCTGCCGGCGACGCCGTGCTCGGGCGGCGGCTGATGTCCGGCCAGCTCGGCGGCCCGCGCCCGCACGTCGTCGGTCAGCAGCAGCTCGCGGCAGGCGACCGCGATCAGGGAGTCGACGCTGATCTCCGGGATCGACCGTTGGTCGGCCACCGCGAACATCCGCATCTCGCTGACCTCGTCGCCCCAGAACTCCACCCGCACCGGGTGCTCGGCGGTCGGAGCGAAAATATCGAGGATGCCGCCGCGGACCGCGAATTCGCCGCGCCGGCCGACCATGTCGACCCGGGTGTAGGCCAGCTCGGCCAGCCGGGTGATGACATCTTCGAAGGCCAGCTCATCGCCGACCGTCAGCGTCAGGGGTTCGGCCTGGCCCAGCCGCGAAGCCATCGGCTGCAGCATCGAACGGACCGCGGTGACCACCACCCGCAGTGGCGGACCAAGCCGGCCGTCCTGCGGGTGGGCCAGCCGGCGCAGCAGCATCATTCGTGCGCCAACGGTGTCCACGCCAGGAGAAAGCCGCTCGTGGGGCAGCGTCTCCCAGGACGGGAACATCGCGACCGCATCGCCGAGGACGCCGCGCAGCTCGGCCGTGAGGTCATCGGCTTCCCGGCCGGTCGCCGTAACCACCAGCAACGGCCCGCCGCGCGCCAGCGCGCAGGCGACGAACAGCCGTGCGCTGGCCGGGCCGACCAATGCCAATTCCGCGGGTCGCTCGTCAGCGACTTCGATGAGTCGTTGCAGCGTGGGCGCGCGCAGCGCCAACGCGACAAGCCCCGCGATCGGGGTATCTGTGATTTCTGGCCCCCGTGCGGTCATGATCCCCTCATTGTATGGGGGCCGACTGTCGTCAATTTCCGGCCAAGTGCCGTCAAGGATTCGTTAGGGAAGTGGCATCCGCTTGATCCGCGCGGAGGCTGAAGTCATGACATCGACTTTGCCGGACATCCTGCCTTCCATAGGCCTTGCGGCTTCGCCGCGATTCCACCCGGCGATCTGGCCAATGACGGCCCACTCCGACGACGACGGACGACTCTGCGTCGGCGAGGTACCCCTGACCGACATAGCCGACGAGTTCGGCACCCCCACCTACGTGATCGACGAGGCCGACTTCCGCAGTCGCGCCCGCAGTTATCGCAAGGCCCTGGGCGATTCCGAGGTGCTGTACGCCGGCAAGTCGCTGCTGACCATCGCGGTGGCGCGCTGGGCGCACGAAGAAGGGCTCGGAATCGACGTCTGCTCGGCCGGCGAACTGGCGATCGCGATGGCAGGTGGCGTGGAAAAGGCCCGCATCGTCATGCACGGTAACGCGAAGTCGCAGGACGACCTGCGCGCCGCGGTCCGATTCGGGATCGGGCGCATCGTGCTGGATTCGACCATCGAGATCACCGACCTCGCCGGTTTGGCGGAGGGACGACAACGGGTGCTGATCCGCGTCACCCCTGACCTCGACATTCACGGTCACCGCGCGGTGACCACCGGGATCAGCGACCAGAAGTTCGGGTTCACCCTCGACGGCGGCCATGCCGCCGACGCCGTCGAGCGAGTCCTCGCTCACCCGAGCCTGCGGCTGATCGGGTTGCACTGTCACCTCGGTTCGCAAGTCACCGACCCCGGGATCTACGGAGAGGCGATCGCCCGGATGATCGCCGCCATGGCCGATGTCCGGGCTCGGCACGGCGTCGTCCTAACGGAGCTGAACATCGGTGGCGGCCACGGGGTTCCGTATCTGGCCGGCGACCCGGAGCTGAGCGCGAACGAGCTGGCCAGGGTCATCGACGACGCCCTGGACAGCGCGTGCGCCGCCGAACGATTCCCCCGCCCGACCGTCGTCGTCGAACCCGGCCGGGCCATCAGCGCGCGCGCCGGTGTCACCATCTACCAGGTGCGCGGCGTCAAGACACAGCCGGGCGGACGCACCTTCGTAGCCGTCGACGGTGGGATGAGCGACAACCCGCGGGTGTCCCTTTACGGGGCGAAATACACCGTCGCACTTGCCAATCGTCATTCGCTCGCCGCTAAACAACGGGTCACCGTCGCGGGCCGGCACTGCGAATCGGGCGACGAGATCGCTCGCGACGTCGAACTCCCCGCCGATGTGCATCCGGGCGACCTGCTCGCGGTGGCCTGCACCGGGGCCTACCACCACAGCATGGCGTCGAACTACAACATGGTCGGGCGGCCGCCGATCGTTGCGGTCAAGGACGGCCGGCCCCGCGAATTGGTCCGCCGTGAGACGACAGCGGACTTGTTGTCCCGCGACTGCGGCTAAGCGGCGACCCGCTACGCCCGGCTATGCCGCGCTTGCGATCGCCGCGGCTAGGCCGCTATTCGTCCTGCAGGTGCGGGTCGGCTTCCAGATGAGTCAGGCCGTTCCACACCAGGTTGACCAGGTGGGCAGCGACTACTTCCTTCTTGGGCTCTCGAGTGTCGAGCCACCACTGCGCGGTCATCGATACCGATCCGACCAGTGCCTGGGCGTACAGCGGGGCGAGGTCGGGGTCCAGGCCACGGCGGGCGAAGTCACCGGCCAGGATCGAGCTGACCTGGCTGACCGCGTCGTTGAGCAGGCTCGAGTAGGTCCCAGAGCTGATCGAGGCCGGCGAGTCGCGGATCATGATGCGGAATCCGTCGGTGTGTTCCTCGACATAGGTCAGCAGCGCCAGCGCCACCGTTTCGACCCGAACCCGGGACCGGTTGTTGGTCAGCGACGACGTGATTCGGTCCAGCAGCGCCGACATCTCCCGGTCGACGACGACGGCGTACAGCCCCTCCTTGCCGCCGAAGTGCTCGTAGACCACGGGTTTGGACACGTTGGCGCGAAGGGCGATCTCCTCGATCGAGGTTCCTTCGTAGCCCCGCTCGGCGAACAGCGAGCGTGCGATATCGATGAGTTGGTGGCGGCGCTCGCTACCGGTCATCCTGGTGCGGGGCGCCCGCGTTTCCTTGTCCGGCGCGGCCACGCCTAACAGGTTATCCGTTGCCCGCGGTCCGCGGTCGGCCCGCACGGTCGTCTAGAGTGGACGCGGTTCAATCGCTGGTCCAGCGATCCGTCGTGGTGTAATCGGCAGCACTTCTGATTTTGGTTCAGACAGTTCAGGTTCGAGTCCTGGCGACGGAGCTTCGCGCGCCCACCATGCCTGGTCGCAACGGGAACACCACCCGGTAACCCAGAGCTTCCTCCGAGGCACGCGCACCGCGTTTCCCTGGCGTCTTGCTGGAGAAAATCCAACGTCCGGCCACTTTGCGTAATTAACGGCGGTACGCGGCTGCAGGTCGCAGTTAATTCGAACAAGACATCAGGTTTTTATAAGTGTTTATTACGACCATCAACAGCCTTTGTTCGCCGCAAATTGCCCTGCCCGAATCGCGCTGATAAATGAGCGAAATCAGCACAACAGCCGAAGCTGCGCGACGGATTTGCAGGTCAGCGGGCCAAAAATGTAGTACTGTCCAACTGGCCGGACGCTGCATCACATTCTCAATGTTGAGCGCGATGTGCCGTTTTACAAATTGAAGATCGATTTTACAGAGTTTGTCGAGTACAGGGTTCACTAAAAAGCCTTGATTCATTCTATGAGCACTAAAAGTGCCACGAAACAAACTGGAAGTTGGCGCCCCGCGAGGGAGGGACCCACATGACCACTGTTTCGCTGGATATCACGACGGCCGAGAAGTTCAGCCTCCCGAAGACCTTCAGCTGGCGTGACCCCCAGATCAACTGCACGCTGGCGGTTGCCCAGCCATCGACCGACTGTGAGTTGTGGGCAGAGTTTGTGGCGGGGGCGTACCGCAGCTACCGGATGCGCGGTGTCGAGGATGCCCTCGACGTCGACACCATGCGCATCGGGTCCGACACGGTCATGTTCTTTGCCGTGCTCGACGATGCCGGCCGGATGCTGGCCGGTCTGCGCGCCAAGGGGCCGCTGCTGTGCGCCGACGACTCCCACGCCGTCGTCGAATGGGCCGGCCAGCCGAGCCAGCAAGCCGTCCGCGACATGATCAACGACCGCGTACCGTTCGGCGTGCTGGAGATGAAGTCGGGGTGGGTGGCCGATGACGCGGACCGGGACCTCGACCTGACAACTCCATTGGCCCGCAGCGCTTTCCACATGATGGCCCTGATCGACGTGCAGTTCTGCATGGCGACGGCCGCCTCCTACGTGCTCAACAGCTGGCGCAGCTCAGGTGGTGTGGTGGCCGGCATTCCCGCGACGCCCTACCCCGACGAGCGCTACCAGACCAAGATGATCTGGTGGAACCGGCGGGACTTCGTGCCACACGCCGACCCGGCGCAGGTGGCCAAAATCCTCACTGAGACAAGCCAACTGACCCGCGAGTTCTACGGGCAGCGCGACTCGGCCCTGTTGTCGGGCTAGCCGTCGCCGTTGGCCAGGCAGCGAGCGAGCTGCTCGATCGTCGGATACGTATAGGGCAGCGCGGCGGACAGCGGGCGCCCGACGAAGTCTTCCAATTCACCGACCAGCCGGACCGCGTCCGCCGAATCGAGACCCAGTTGATCGAACCGGCGGGTGCGATCGACCTCGGCGGCGGGCGTGCCGGTGCGGTCCGCAACCTGCTCGGCCAGCATCGCTTCGATGTCTTCGTAGCTCTTCATCGCGACCTCCGCTACCAACGTCCCGGCAAATCGATCCGGCGCAGCGTCAACCGCAGCAGCGTGAACGCGCCAAGCTCCATCGAATAGGCGAACATGCGCAGATAGCGCTCGTATCGGGCGACGAGTTCCTCGCTGGACACCGCGACCGCGTCTTCTCGTCGCGCCCGCAGCCGATCGAACCAGGCGCGCAACGTTTTGACGTAATCCTCGCGATCGTTGCGCACCTTCTCGATCTCGAGCTCCATCTCCGCGGCGCGGGCAATGTCGGCAAGTCGCGGCAGCTCCGACTCCGGGAAGATCTCCTCGACGATGAAGCGATCGCGCAGCGGTCGATCGCGCGGGATGTCGCCGTACGCGATGGTCTGCAACGAAAGTCGCCCGCCGGGCTTGAGCCAGCTACGGCATGAGCGGAAGAACTGCCGATAGGCCTCGACCTGTTCTTCCGGCGACAATCCCAACCGCGCGAAATGCTCGAACGCACCCACCGAGATGACGGCGTCGAACGGCTCGTCGGGCTGGTAGCCACTCCACCCGCGCTCGTGGATCTCGACGTTCGCGGGTGCGATCCCGCGGAGATACTGGGCCTGCGCATCCGAAAGGGTAAGTCCCACAGCATGTTGCACGCCGTGCGAGCCGACCATGTGCATGATCTGCGCGCCCCACCCGCAGCCGACGTCGAGTACCCGGGCCGCCCCGCGCGCACGCGCCTGCTCGACGTGATAGTCCAGTTTGCGACGCTGCGCGCGCTCCAGATCATCGTCGGGGCCTTCCCACATCGCACACGAGTACGCCATCGTGGGATCGAGCCAGATCCGCCAGAATTCGTTGCCGACGTCGTAGTGATGACGGATCGCGGCCGGGCTGGCTCCCAGGTAGGTGTCGCTCATTCTTGCCCGGCCTTGCTCAGCGCCGGCGGTTTGAGGTCGGTCACCAGTCCCAGCACTGACAGCACCCTGAGCAGCGCGCCACCGACGTCGATCTGCCACCACCGCACCCGAGTGGTGTACACCCGCGGTGCGTCGTGGTGGTTGGCGTGATTACCGCCGCCCAAAGACGGTAGCGCCAGCCATATGCTGTTGCGCGCCTGCCCGGAGTGCGGCGACTCGGCGCGCTCGCCGCGCCGGTGCCCCAACGAGTTGACCGCCCAGATGGTGTGGCTCACCAGGAAAACTCGCACCATCCCGCCCCATAGGAAGCCGGTCAGTGCACCCCGAACGCCTCCAACGGCGAAGCCGATCAGCGCCGGAATCACCAGCCCCAGCACCGCCCAGGTCAGGTAGCTGCGGTGTATCGCAATCGTGCGCGAGCTCTGCCAGAGGTCTTTGACTTCGCCCGCGGTCACCGTCATCGAGGTGTATTCGGGCCGAAAGAGCCAGCCGGCGTGCGCATGTACCAGCCCGCGCGCGCCGCGGTACGGCCAGTGCGGCGAATGCGGGTCGCCTTCGCGATCGGTGATTGCGTGATGGCGGCGATGCGTCGTCGCCCACCACATCACCGGACCGAGAAACGCGCTCGAGCCGAGCGCGCCGAGTAGCCAGGCCAACGCCGGATGGGCGGTGAAGGCGCGGTGGGCGAAGTACCGGTGATAGCCGAGCTCGACGCCGGCCATGGTCGCCAGCGATCCGACGGCCAACATGATCAGATCCGTCTTCGATGGCCCAATTCCGTTCAGCCACAAAGCTATTACCGCAATCACGGCGAGCGCCGGCCCGACGACGACAAACGTGGCAAGGATGCGCTCGCGCGTCATGTGCTTCGTCCCGTCACGTGACGATGCACCTCGACCAGCTCGTCGCGCCCATACAGTGCCCGGCACTCGCCACGGCGGATCTTGCCGCTGGTCGTGCGGGGAATACAGCCGCGCTGGACGAACATCACCGCGTCGGGTGGCGTCCCGTGTTCCGCGGCGACGGCACCCACCATGCGATCGGCCACTTCGTCCCAGGCGTCAACCACGTCGCGCGCGATCTCCTGAACGATCACCAGCTGCTCGCGTGTGCCGTCGTCGTACCCGAATGCCGCGCATCCGTTCGGGTGCAACGACGCAACGTGCAGCTGTTCGACGGTGTGCTCGAGGTCCTCGGCGGCATGTTTGACGCCGTTTCGGACCACGATGTCTTTGTCGCGGCCGGTGACATACAGCTCGTCAGCGACCAGGCAGCCCCGGTCCCCGGTGCGCAGCCATGACGTTCCGTCGAGCTTGGCGCCGAACGTCTCCCCGGACGCCTGCTGTTTGCGGAAGTAGCCATCCGCGACGCTGGTGCCGCGCACCCAGATCTCACCTTCGACGCCGTCGTCGCAGTGGCCATCGTGTGCGTTGTCGACGATCGCGACCTCGAGTCCGTCGCGCGCGCGGCCACAGCTCACCCGCGCGATGCCGCGTGCATCGCGCCACACGGCCGGCGGCTCATCGCGCTTCCCGCCCGTCACCATGAGCGTCGCCTCGGCGAGTCCGTAGCAGGGATAGAACGCTTCGCGCCGGAACCCGACGGCGCCGAACGTCGCAGCGAAGCGGTCCAGCGTCGCCGCGCGCACGGGTTCGGCGCCCACGAACGCCAGATTCCAGCTCGACAGGTCAAGACCGGCAAGGCTGTCTTCGCCCAGACGCCGCGCAGCCGCGACGCACATCTCGTAGGCGAAGTTGGGCGCACCACTGGTGGTCGCGCGATGCCGGGTGATCTCCTGCAACCAGCGCAACGGATGCTTGAGGAACTGCAGCGGCGTCATCATCAGGCACTCGGCGCCGGAGAACACCGGCTGCAGCACGTTGCCGATCAGCCCCATGTCGTGCTGGAACGGCAGCCATCCGAGTACCACGGTCGACGACGTGTGCTCGAAGGCGTTCTGGATCAGCGCCTCGTTGGCCATCAGGTTCTGATGGCTCACCATGACGCCGCGCGGAGCGCCGGTAGAACCCGACGAGTACTGCAGGATGGCGAGGTCGTCGATGGTAGTGGTCACATCGCGCGCCGGTGCGTCGCCGCCGCCAAGCTCGTCGACCGCGATGCACGGTACCTCCGCAAGCTCGGGCACCAGCGCACGGGCGGCGAGCAATTCGCGCGTCGTGAGCACGACTTGAGGCTGCGATTCGGCGACGATCGCTCGCAGTCGCGGCAGCGTCTGCGCGAGCCGGGACGGGATCGGCACGTGGGCGGGCACCGCGCAGACGCCGGCGAAAAAGCAGCCGAACAGCGCGTCGAGAAACGCGACGTCCTGCGGCAACAGCAGTAACGCGCGTGGTTGCTCGGCACTGGTCGAAAGTTCGCGCACAGCGGCGGCTACGGCACGCGCACCCTTGTCGAGCTGGCCCCAGGTCCTGGTGTCCGCACCGCCGGCGTCCTCGATGAATGAGAAAGCGCGGTCGTTGGGGCGGGAGTGGGCGAGCTGCTGCAATCGATGTGCGATCGTCGTGCCCTGCGCGCACGCATCCGGCGCGCCAAGGCAGGCCAGATCCGTCATCGCGCTCCTTGAGCTCCGGGACATTGGTGACGCATCCGACCGCCCGTCGGTTTTGAAGGCGTCCGATTAGTTAGCATCTTAACCCCAGGATCGTACCCCCCGCAGGGTTTGTGGCGATCTACTGAACCAATGGTATGCCCGGCTGGGCGCCAAAACAGGCCGGTGTGCGATTGCGGCCACCGGTAGCGGCAAAGTCCTCAACGGACGTTACGGGGGCCACGCGGACCGCGCCGGTCACCGGTTCGATCGGCGCTAAATCACGCCTTCGAAAAGTCCATTGGGATAAAGCGCCTGGCGAGCAATGCCTCCATCGCCGTGGCGTCGATCGGCTCAGACAGCAAAAAGCCTTGTGCGCGAATGCATCCCAACTCGAGCAGGATTCTGGCCGCGTCGGCGGTTTCGACACCCTCGGCGACGACGTCGAGTCCGAAAGCCTGCGCAAGCGCCATGATCGACCTCACGATCGCCAGGTCACCCGAATCGGTGCCGAGATAGCGGACAAATCCCTTGTCCACTTTGAGCGTATCGACGGGGAGCGTCTTCAAGTAAGTGAGCGCGCTGTATCCGGTTCCGAAATCGTCGACGGCGATCTGGACGCCCAGATTCTTCAGGTCGGTCAGCGTTTTCTGGGTGGCGTCGATGTCTTGAACGACAACGCCTTCGGTGATTTCCAGACACAACGTAGCGGCATCGAGGCCGAACTCGTTGAGATTGGCGGCGACTGTGTCGACGATCCCGTCGGCGACGAGCTGCATCGGCGATACATTGACCCGCAGCACCGCTTCGAGACCGATGCCGCGGGATCGCCATTGGCTGAATTGTGCACAGGCGGAATGCATTACGCGCCGACCGAGCTTTCCCGCAAGGTTGATCGACTCCGCGACGCCGATGAACGAATCGGGCATCAACAGGCCGTGCGTCGGGTGCTGCAGACGAATCAGTGCTTCAGCCCCGAGCACCTCACCAGTGCGAATGTCGAACTCCGGCAGGTAGCGCAACACCAGCGCGTCGTTGTCGCCGGCGATGGTCGCTTCCAGGTGCAGTTCGATGTCGTCACGGATCGCGTATCGCTGCGACATCTCCCGGTTGTACGGAGCCACCCTGCTGCCGCCGGATGCCTTAGCCGCCGATGTAGCCTCGTCGGCCCGGCGCAGCAGATCCGAAGCGCTGTCACGTCCGGGCTCGCCGGCCGCGACGCCGATACTGACTGTGCGGGCAAGCAATTCACCGTCGATCACCACTTGCTTGTGCAGGCGAGTTTGCAACCGTTGGGCGAACGCTTCGGCGGCCTCGATCTCCATTGCCCCAGAAGGCACGACGATGAATTCGTCGCCGCCAAACCGGGCGATCGTCGCGGGCACGTCAACAGCTTCGAGCAGCAGCTCGACAAAAGCTTTGATGAATCGGTCGCCGGTGTGGTGACCGAGGTGGTCGTTGATCACCTTGAGCCGGTCCAGATCGAGGAGCAACGTCGCGACCGGGCCCGGTTGGGTGAGAAGCAGTCGTTCATCGAGGTGGGCGATCAACGCCCTGCGGTTGAGCAGGTCGGTCAGGTCGTCATGCTCGGCGAGATAGAGCAGCCGGTTCTCGGCGACGATCCGGGCCTGCAGCTGTGCCAAGAGTGACGCAATTGCCTTGAGCGCATTCACCTCTGCCGGCAACCACTCCCGGTCGCCGATCTTGACGAAGCCCAGAGTGCCGGCGGTGACGTCCCCGGACAGCAGCGGCACGCACGCGAGGGAGGTCTGCGGAATGGCCCTTCCCTCCTCGACCAGCCGCTGATAGTCCTCGTTAGCCGCGTCGGGACGTACTACGTCGGGCTCCTTGAGGTTTTCGGCCATCGCGAAGATGGAATCCGCGCCATCGAAATACACCACGCCGATCGGGTCCGGATCGGGAACGTTCTCACGCACCGGCCACTCGGCGATAAGTACCGTCGCATGGATCGTGTGGTCGTTGTGTCGCAGGAAGCCGAAATCCACGCCGAAGTGAGCCACCAAGTCGGCAACCACGCGCTCGCTGATCGCGGCGTGGTCAACCGCGGTGGCCGCCATCAACTTGGCGGCCGACTCGCTTACCAGATCGTCTAGGCCGCCGGACATATCGGATACGGTAGCCCCTACTGGGCTTGCGGTAAATTGACGCGGGTGAAATCGCGTAGGCTTCGGACCGAAGCGGGCTCGCTGACGGCAATTCTCAGCACCAGAGCGATAGCGGCGTCGGTCGGCAACCCGACCAGCTGGCCGAACTCTTCCTGCAGGCCGCGCAGCTCGTCTGCATACGCAGCCGACACTTCGGTGAAGTCGCCAGTACCCCGGGCATACAGGAAGATTGGCGACACGGGCTGGACGGCCAAACCCCGCTGCTGTGCGGTAATCCAGACCGCCTCAACAGCTGATCCGCCGCGGACATAGTCGGCCAGCGAATCTCCGGGCACCGAAATCACCGCCATTGCAGAGCTCGCCGCCATCTGCCGGCGAGTACCTTCACCCAACGCGGACCCGGCATCCCACCGAGCCAGATTGGCCATCACCTCCGGGCGCCGCAAAATGTCCACCACGGCAAACTCGCCGGGCTCAAGTTCCAGGCTGCGGATGTCGATGCCGGTGTCGGGATGCGGATCGCCGGGCCAACGCAATTCCGCAATCATCTCGGCATGCAGTTTCGGCGTAAGATAGCGGGCGCGATCGGATTCAGCGAGAATTGCTGCCGCTCTGCCGATTTCGTCTGATTCGGTCACGAGATGCAGCCGCGCACCCTCTCGTTCGGCGGTGGCATGCAGCAGTTGGACGGTGTCACCGGGTATCGGTTCGGCTGTTCCCAAGCGGCGGTTGGCTTCCCGCGCCAGCATCGCGTCGTATAACCCGGCCAGCTGTGGGTCGGTGGCGTCGCGAAGCTGCAGGGTCGCCTGAAGCGGCACACCCTTGGCGCCTTCGGTGATACTCACCGGCCCAAGCACCCGCTGAGCGGCCGCGGCGACCTTGGCGTTGAAGACCGCCGCTCCCACTGCCACCGCACTGCCGCGATAGGCGACGTCCATCGTCGAGGTGTGTTCCGGCGCAAGCCGGATGGTGATGGCGTCGGGGCCGGCGTCAATGCGCCACGGCTGAACATTCCCCCCGGACGGCGCCCGGATCGCCGCGGCGGCAACGATGCCCGCGACGCCCGGCCACGCCGGATCTGATTGTTCGGCCGGCGGCGGTGCGTGCTCCTCCGGCAACGCCGGCTCGTCGATCTGATCGAGCACACCGCCGATGTCCAGGCGGACCCGGCCCGACGGCAGGTGTTCGCCCAGTCCGATCCTGCGCACGGACTCGGCGATCGCGGGCGCTCCCGCCGCCACGTCACCGGATACCTGTGGCCAGGTCGACAATGTGCGATCGATTTCCAGCAACGATGCGGCACCGCGCGGCGACAGCTGCCGCGCGTCGAGGAGGCGCAGCATGTACGGAACCTTTTGCCCGCTCGTCATCTGCGCCAGCGAGGCGGGATCCACATCGCCCAGCAGGCCGTGCAGGATCGGCCGCTGCGGCTCGAGGTCGAACCGTTCCACGTCGATCAGGCCCCGATCGCTGGTCGCCATCAACACCGGAATCCCCCGGGCTCGCGCCCGCTCTCGCACGATCGCCTTCATGTCGAGGGAATCGCACTCCTCGACAACGATATTCAGTCCGTCGAGAAATTCGTCGACGGTGTCCAGCGTCAAACCCGTATCCATAATCTCAACGGGCAGATACGGATCGAGCTCGGCGATTCTGCGGGCGGCCGCTGCAGCTTTGTTCAGCCCGATGTCGAATACGGTCGCCGGCACACGGTTCAGGTTGGAAAGTTCAAGGTGATCGAAATCCGCCAGCCGAAGCAGGCCGCACAGTCCCTGCGCCGCGAGAGTGTGCGCGATGACATGTCCAGCGCTCAACCCGGCAACGCCGATACGCAGTTCACCGAGTCGCGACTGCTCGTCCGCGGTGACCACGTTGCGGTTACGATCCAGCCGCACCGCCCGAAAACCCCGCGGGCCGAGCACCGCCACAACCGCCCGCCGCCAGGGGTAATACGCCCACCGGCAGGGCTCGGCGGCAAGCTCAGGGCCCGGTGGTGGCAACAGCCCCCGCAACTCGGCGAGCTGGGTGTCGCGATAATCGAGGAACTCGATGACCGGATCATCCCGCAATTGGTCCAATACGGCCTTGTCGGCGGCATTCTCGGCGTCGAGTACCGATGCAGTGCATGCTGCGATGGTCACTCCTCGATGGTCGAGCGCCGGCGAACACGCGAGGATCGGGTGAAATCCGGGCGTTACATCGGCGACTTCTTTTGTAGCCCGCAATATGTATTATTCAGTCTTTGAAGAATCGCCGCACCGATTTGCACTCTTAAGCATGCCCTAATAGCATTCCGCGTGGACCGTCCGGAATTGCGTACTTCGGCGTCCAGATCGGAGGACACCGTGCGGGGCAACCTGGTACTCGTTTCCTCCATCGCGAATCACCTCCTCGAAGCGACCGCTGCGACTGCCGATCAGGCCAGCGAACAGGTCCTGGCCCAGCTAGTCGAACACTTCGATCTGCACTACAGCTTTCTGCGCTACAGCGACCACGACATCCGCGCCTCCGTGCTGGCCGCGGAATGGCCGCCCCGCACCGATGTGGCCGATCCGGATCCGTTCGCTGTCGTCCCGTTCACCAGTGACCACCCTGCCCTGGCGCTCTGCGACAACGGCAAAGAGCTGGTCACGGTGCACTGCAGCTACGACGACGGCGCATCGCGATGCCCGCTCGTCAGGGCCTGCCGCAGGGGAGCGCCGATGGTGGCCGCCGCCCCGCTGGTCTCCGGCACGCTGACCTGCGGCGTGCTTGGGTTCGTCAAGTGCCGCGGCCGGAAGTGGAAGCCCGAGGCGATCCACACCCTGACAACGGTCGCCTCGCTGTTCGCTCAGTTCCGGGCGCGCATTTCGGCCGAAGAGCGGCTTCGGCATCTTGCCGAGCATGACGATATGACCGGTTTGCGCAACCGTCGAGCGCTGCTGGCCCACCTGTCCGATCGGCTCGTCGCGCGGGCAGCCCGGCCCGGTCGCCGTCCTCTACATCGACCTTGATCGTCTGAAAGCGATCAACGACTCTCTCGGCCACGCCGCCGGCGACTGGTACATCCAGACTTTCGCCGATCGCCTCAGTGCCTGCGCCGGAAGCCAGAGCATGGTCGCCCGAATCGGTGGTGACGAGTTCGTCGTCGTTCCGGATCAGCCGATGACCACACATGCCGCGGGGGCCTTCGCCGACCGGATCCGCAAGACGGTGCACGATCGCCTGACGATCGACGGCCAGACCATCAACCGGACCGTGAGCATCGGCGTCGCGGCCGGCATGCCGGGTCGCAATGAGGGCACCGATCTGCTCCGCCGCGCCGACGAAGCCGTCCTGGCAGCCAAACGCGTGGGCGGCAACCACATCACGGTGGCCAGCGACAACTCGTTGAAGCGGCGTTTCCGCAGCGACATCGAAGGGCACCTGAAGGGTGACGTCGACAACGACGCGCTGTTGCTGGACTACCTGCCCGAGGTCGACCTGTGGACGGGCGCCATCGTGGCCGCCGAGGCGCTGGTGCGTTGGCGGCACCCGGATCGGGGTGTGCTGCTACCGGATTCGTTCATCGGGGTAGCCGAGTCGATGAATCTCGCGACCGATTTGGATCGGTGGGTGCTTCGCACCGCGTGCGCGGAATTCAGCGGATGGCGTTCGCGTGGTGTGGGACTGGACGCGTCGTTGCGGGTCAACGTGTCTCCTCTGCAACTGACCACGCCCGGTTTCGTCCGGATGGTTGGCGACACCATCGCGGAGTTCGGCATGGACGACGGTTCGTTGTGCCTCGAGATCACCGAACGCGCAACGGTCCACGACATGGACAACACCGCCCGCACGCTGGCGCAGCTCAAAGACGTCGGCGTGCAAACCTGCATCGACGACTTCGGCACCGGTTACGCCGTCTTGTCGCATCTGAAGACACTTCCGGTCGACATACTCAAGATCGACCCTCGCTTCGTGCGCAATTTGGGCAACGACGCCAACGATCTGGCGATTGTCCGGGCGATCATCGGACTTGCCGATGCGTTCAACCTGCAGTTGGTTGCCGAGGGTGTCGAAACCCCGACCGCTGCCCTGGCCTTGATGCAGCATGGCTGCCGCCGGGCGCAGGGGCACTTGCTCTCACGACCCATCGCGGGCGACGCGATGGAGTCGTTGTTGTCGTCGCGCTGGATGCCGATGCCTTTCCTGGCCAACAGCGAGGCCCTGACTGCCGCCGTGATCTAACGTCACGCCGCTTTCCCGAGCGATACGACGCGCCTGCGCGACCGCGACGGCAGAGCGGCGTGGCCGCCAACCTCTCCCCGCACCATTACGTTCCGATACTAGAGGTCGTTCAAAATGTTGCTAACCATTCGTATGGTATGTAATGTCCCTATCAGAAGGGAAGGTGACATGATTTTGCCCGACATCACCGCAGAGCGGCAACAGACTCCGCGACTGAACCGTCGTGCAGTCTGTCTCGCGGCTCGCTGGGGTGACGTTCTGTCGGCGTGATCACGAGCTCCCTAGGACACGAGTGGCACGAAGCAGCACACCACCAGCAGATTGGCACCTGACTATGACAACGGTATCGGCGGCCGCAGGCCACGCCAGTGAAAACGGATCGACCCTGCACCTTGCGGGCACGATCCCGGCAGCTCAACCCCCAATCGTGCGCGCTGACAGTGGGGCGAACTCCGCGGTTCGCCCCAGTGTCAGCCTGGTCATCCCGGTACGGAACGAGGCGCGCAACATCGCCTCCGTGCTCGAACAGATCGCCGACGACGTCGACGAGATCATCCTCGTAGACGGCAACTCGACCGATGTCACGGTGGTTACCGCGCAGGCATACCGGCCGGACCTCAGGATCGTGGCGCAGGAAGGCACCGGAAAAGGCAGCGCACTGCGCACCGGATTCCAAGCGGCCACCGGCGACATCATCGTGATGATGGACGCGGACGGCAGCATGTCGCCGCAGGAGATCCGTCACTACGTGCACTTCCTGACCAACGGCTACGACTTCGTCAAAGGCTCACGGTTCATCAGCGGCGGCGGATCACTAGACATCACCCCGATCCGCCGACTCGGCAATCTGTTCCTTCTCACGGCCTTCAACACCGCCTACGACGCCCACCTGACCGACCTGTGCTACGGATTCTGCGCATTCCAACGCCGCTATCTCGACCACCTCCAACTCTCAGCCACTGGCTTTGAAATCGAGGCCGAGATGACGGTGCGTGCCATGCAAGCGGGTCTGCGCATTGCCGAAGTTCCCAGCCTCGAGCTGCCCCGTCGCACCGGTGCGTCGAACCTGCATGCCATCCGCGACGGCATCCGGGTGCTGCGAACCGTGCTGCGTCATCACCGCTCGGGCGTTTCCGGGCACCTCTATCAGGCGGCGCGCCAGGCTACCGGGCGAGGGCCCGCGGTGCCGGCGGCGGTGACCGCATGATCAGGGCTGCGCGGCCGCTTCCGGCCGGCTGGTCTGACGACCGCGCGTGCTGACATCGAAGTCAGCGCACCCCGCAGCACTCGCCCGCGCCTGAGAGCGCCGAATGCGACCCAGCACCATGCCCGCGCCCACTGTCACAGCTACTCAATCCACGCTGCGGTCTGGGCGAACCGAGGCCGGTCGGCGATTCCGTCCGGACATCGAGGGTTTGCGGACCATCGCGGTCGGTCTAGTCCTGGTCTTCCACGCTTATGGCACGCCGCTCAGCGGCGGATTTGTCGGCGTCGACGTCTTCTTCGTGATCTCGGGATTCCTTATCACCGACGTCCTGATGCGCGAACATTCCAAGACCGGTCGAGTGTCGATCGTTGGGTTTTACGCCAGGCGGGTGCGGCGAATACTGCCCGCGTCGGCGTTGGTCGTGGTCGCGACGGTCATCGCGGCCTATTCGTTGCTCGGATTCCTCACCGGCAATGACGTCGCCGTCGCCGCGATATGGACTGCTGTCTTCGCAGCCAACATCCACTTCGGATTTGTCGGCACCGACTACTTCGGATCCCAACTGCCGCCTTCACCGCTGCTACACATGTGGTCGCTGGGCGTGGAGGAACAGTTTTACCTGGTCTGGCCAGGCCTGTTCCTGACGCTGGTGTTCATCGCGCGCGGCGCGCGCCACCGGCCTGCGCTCGTGGCGTCGCTTTCCGCCATCATCGCGGCATCGTTCGCCTGGTCCATCTTTCAAACTGCGGCAGATCCCACCTGGGCGTACTTCTCTCCCTTTACCCGCGCCTGCGAACTTGGTCTCGGGGCCCTCATTGCCGTGCTGGGACCGGCCATCAACCGGACGCTGAAAGCACGCTGGGCGGCCGAGGTGCTCGCATCGTGTGGGTTGGCCGGAATCGCCGGCAGCGCGCTGCTGCTGAATTCCTCGACGCCATACCCCGGCGGGGTGATCGCGTGGCCGGTCGTCAGCACCGCGCTTCTGATCGCCGCCGGCTGCACCGGTATCAGAACAGTCGTGGAACGGTGTTTGTCGCTTCGGCCGATGCAATGGATTGGTGCGCGGTCGTACTCGCTCTATCTGTGGCACTGGCCAATCCTCAGCATCGCCGCGCAGTATTTGGCGCGCCACCCGAGCGGATGGCATACGACGGGTCTGTTGCTGCTGACAATTGTGGCGTCGGCGCTCAGTTACCGATTGGTGGAGAACCCGGTTCGCCGCGCCCGATCGCTTACTGCGAGACCGGGACTGAGCCTGGCGGTCGGCGCTGCGCTGATTGCTGTGACCGTTGCGGTCGCGCAATGGTTGATCGTCCACGACGGGGGCACTCGCAACTCGCTTGGAAGTACTCACGGCACGCACACCGCGTGCCCGTCGCCCGCTTGCCCGGACATCCGGGCCCAGGTGGAGTCGGGAGCGAGAACCAACACGATTCCCCCGGACCTCACCCCGAGCCTCGCTGATGCCGCAGCTGACATGGGGGTACCCGACGGCGGCCAGTGCGCACCGCTGCCGATCTCATGGCTCAAGCCCGACCGTCAGCCGTGCATATTTGACACCGGCGCCCCGGCAAAAGCCCCGATGATCATCCTTATCGGAGACTCCCAGGCGGTGATGTGGTCGCGGACCGTCAACTCGATCGCCAAGCAGCTCGCCTACAGGTTTGGTCTCGTCTTCTACTACGGCTGCCACATGCCGATGACCACTTTCGACACGACGCGGGAAGGCGTGACCGACGCGCAGTGCCGTGAGTGGAAGAACGCGGCGATTGACTGGACGAAGCGGCAGGGCCCGGCGGTGGTGTTGGTGGCAAGTGGAAACCACACGGGAATCAACGACGCCGACTACGCGGCCGGGTACACAGCACTGCTGAAGCAGATACAGGCCCCAGGCCGCAAGTTGTTTGTGATGGGCGATGTTCCGCTGTTGAGTCAGGACCCGCCGCGGTGCTTGGCTGCGCACCCGTCGTCGGCGTTGAAGTGTGCGACAGGAACCACGACAGCGGCGCCGGCGGACGAACAGCAGGCTGCGCGCGACGGAGCGCAACGGGGCGGCGCCGGTTATGTAAACCTGACACCGTGGCTCTGTACCGCGGAGCTGTGTCCCGCGATCGTCGGGCATTATGCGGCGTATCAAGATCAGTTCCACATCACCGGTACATATGCTCACGCCTTAATGCCTCTGGTGCAGCAGGCGATCGGCCTCAAGCCGACCGGTTAGGGGTTCACGGCACTTCCGCCGTCACGGACCCAGGCGGTCAGCGGTCCGCCCTGCGGCTACCGTGCTGAGTATATGAATGCTTTATCGAGAGGTGAATACTGCACGCCCTCCATCCGGCATTGCATCAAGTCAAAAAGTATGTAAGATCCATATTTAGATACATCACGGTATATAGGGGGTTGTGCCGAGGTGTCGCCGCCGGTTACAGCGGTCCACCTCACGGGTCGCCTTCTTTGCAACGAGGAGCACACATGTCGTACGTGACGACCGAGCCTGAGGCATTGACCACAGCTGCTGGCAGCTTGCAGGGCATCGGTTCTGCGATGACGGCCGGGAGTGCGGCCGCCGCAGCTCCCACCACCGGGGTGGTTCCCGCCGCTGCCGATGAGGTGTCCGCCCTGACAGCGGCGCAGTTTGCCGCGCACGCCCAGATGTATCAGGCGATCAGCGCCCAAGCCGCGGCGATTCACGAGATGTTTGTGAACACGCTGGGAACCAGCGCCGCGTCGTATGCGGCAACCGAGGCCGCCAATGCGGCCGCGGCGCTGTAGGCAACCGAAGGTTCAGCGATGGATTTCGGGGCTTTCCCACCAGAATTCAACTCCGCGCGGATGTATTCGGGACCAGGGCCGGAGTCGATGCTGGCGGCTGCGACGGCCTGGACAGGTTTGGCCGCTCAATTGCAGTCGACGGCGTCTTCGTACGGGACGGTGATCTCGGAGCTGACGGACGGGTCGTGGTCGGGACCGGCGTCAATGGCGATGGAAGACGCGATCACGCCCTATCTGGCGTGGATGAACGCGACCGCCGGACAGGCTGAGCAGGCGGGCAGCCAGGCCCAAGCGGCGGCGGCCGCATATGAGTCGGCGTTCGCGATGACGGTTCCGCCGCCGGTGATCACGGTCAACCGCACCCAACTGGCGTCACTGGTCGCGACGAATGTCTTCGGCCAGAACACCGCGGCGATCGCGGCCAACGAGGCCCAATACGGCGAAATGTGGGCCCAGGACGCCGCGGCGATGTACAGCTATGCCGCGAATTCGGCCGCTGCCAGCCAGGTGACGCCGTTCGCCGAGGCGCCGCAGACCACCAACCCGGCCGGATCGGCCGTGCAAAGCGCCGCGGCTGCCCAGGCCACCGGAACCGCCGCCGGAAACGCACAGTCGTCGCTGTCGGGGCTGATCTCCCAGGCGCTGCAGAGCCTTGCAACGCCCGTTTCGGCCGCATCGACCGCGGCGACCGATTCGGGGCTGTCGACGCTCTTGACCGGACTCGCGGATGCGCTGGGTCTGGGAGGAAGTTCCGCTACGACGCCCTTCGGCTCGATCGGGCAGGGTTTGATTGGCAATTTGCTCTATCTCCCCGCGTTTTTCGGCGCGTTTGTGGGACTCGACGCACTCGGCCCCCTCATGTCAAATGCGGAGACCGCGGCAGCCACACCCCCACCGCCCGTTGCCGACGAGCCGCGGCCGGCGCGGCCGAGGGCGCCGCGGAAGGGGCCGGGGGCGGCGGCTGGGCCGGCGACGGGTTCGCTGGGGACTCTGGAGCCTGGGCCAGCACGGGCGACGCGCCCTCGTTGGGCGGGTTGTCGGTGCCGCCGAATTGGGCTTGGTCGGCTGCACCACCTCCGCCGGAATTCATGTTTCCCGCGGGTGCGCCGTTGGGAGCCGCCGCAGGTGGGGACATGGGCGCCGCCGGATTGGGTTTCCCATTCGCATTCGGCGGGCTACCGAAAGCCGCAGCTATCGGCGCCGCGGCCGGCCTGGGCGGTGCCGCTGCTTCCAAATATGCGTCACGCCTCAAGGTGGTGGCGCGCTCACCAGAGGCCGGGTACGCGGCCGACGAACCGGCCGCCTCACATCCGGTGCCCGCGGGCGCATACCCGATGAACGGACACGCGCCGCCCGGGTACCGGCCGGCGATCGTCTACCTGCCGACCAACGGACACGATCCGGCCAAGGTATGACCGGCAGCCGCCACAGGCGCCCGCATGAGGTGACGGCTAAATGGTGAGCGTTGTTGACGTGGCCGGCACGCCATGGCGTGCCACGCCCGTTGAACCCGATGTTGAACCCGATGTTGCCAAGCCGGCCGCAAACCCGTTCGGCGTCGTGTGGATTCTCCTGCTCTGGCAGACGGCGGCCTTGGTCTTCCAGGTACTCGCGATGTACATGGCCAGGCACGGTGCAACCGGTTTGGCTCCGGTGGTGTCAGCAGGGGCTATCGGGCTCACCTTCGCGAGCGCGCTTCGCGTGCTCACCGATGGGGAGTTGTCGCGCGTGGCGCGGAACGCCGCGGTGGTGTGCCTTGGAGTAATGACGGCCGTGCAGTGGCGGGTGTCAGACCCGCTGCTGTTCACCGGGTTGGACGAGCAACTTCACCTGCGCACGTTGCGCGATATTTTATTGTCCCACAGCCTATTTCAACCGCACCCACAACTCGCGGTCAGCGCGCGTTACCCCGGCCTCGAAGCAATAACCGCCATGCTCCATCAGCTCGGCCTCCCCGTGATGGTCGCAGCGGTGGCCACGGTGCTCGCCGCCCGCGTCGCGCTGGTCCTTGCGCTCTGCGATGCCGTCGAGCACTTGACCGGAAGCCCTCGCGCGGGTGGGCTCGCCGTCGCTGCGTACTCGGTGTCGGCCCAGTTCATCTTTTTCAACTCGCAGTTCGCGTATCAGACGCTGGCGTTACCGTTGGCGCTGGCCGCGATCGCCTTCATTGCCCGCGCCCGTCGGGTCGATAATCCGGGTCCGCTATTCGTCGGCGCCGCCGTTTGTCTGCTTGCCGTCGCCGTGACCCATCACGTCACCAGCTTCCTCACCGCGGCTTTCCTGGCTGTCTGGACTGTCGCGCAGCGCGGAACGCCCGCGCGGCGACGGGTGTTCTACGGCGCGGTTATCGCCACGGTCACCACCTCGATGTGGGCGATTGTTCAGTGGTCGCTGCTTCGGGCGTATCTAGGTCCGATCGCCGATGACATGGCAACACAGGTGACGAGTGGGTTCCACCGGACGCCGTTCCACGACGAGTCGGGCGAGGTCGAGCCGATGTGGGAGCGGCTGTTGATGCTCTACTACGCCGTCGCTGTCACTGCGGTCGTGTCGTCGCTGATGCTGATCTCCGCACGAGCGATACTGCGTCGACGGCGGTCTGGAGCCCGCGGCGAGCCTGCCCTCGATGTGGGCGATGAGCGCCAATCTCGCAATGCCCCAACCAAGTTTCGTCTTCCGGTCGGGCTCGCCGCGTACTTCTCTGTCCTCAAACGGTCGCCGCAATCCGACTCGGTGCGGTGGGAGCCCCCACTATTGCTCGTGCTGATGGCCGCAACGATCCCGATACTGTTCGCCGCGCGCGTTATGCCCAGTTGGGGCGCGTTGGGTGACCGTGTCCTCACTTTCCTGTTTCTCCCGCTCAGCGCCCTCGTCGCCGATGGCGCAGTGCGGTGGTCGCGAGGCCTGTCGCCGTCGAATGAAGCGCAGCGGAACCAACTCAAGCTCTTTCGCCGCCTGGTACTACTGCTCGCCACTGGCGTGTTCGTCGGCGGTCATATGATGGGCAGCGGACCGGACTGGGCGCGGTTGCCCGGCCGTTATCTCGTTTCTGCCGATGGTCGTTCGATGGATCCCGAAACGCTGGCCGCAGCCCGCTGGGCAGTTGACGGGCTACCGGTTGGGAGCAGGCTCAGCGCGGACCGGGTGAGTTCGGTGCTGCTGTCAAGTGAGGCCGGTGCGTGGCCTGTTACCCAAGCCGATCACCTGTTCATGCCGGAACTGTATTTCGCCGACACCTGGGGCGAGCATGAGGTAAAAGTCGTGCGCCACTTGCACCTTCGGTACCTGTATGTCGATCGCCGGTTCGCCAATGAATTACCGCGTCTCGGCTCCTACTTCTATAAGGGTGAGACCCCGGGCCCGCAGCGACTCACCCGAGCTGAATTAACCAAGTTCGACAACGTTGCCGGGCTCCATGCGGTTTACCGGCATGGCCCGATCGTCATATACGACACAAGCGGACTGGGCGTGGAGCAGGTGCCGGGCAAGTGGTACACGGATGCCCATTCCACCGACATTCCCAGACAACTTCTGATCGGCCTGTTGGCCGGCCTTGCGCTAGCGGCCGCAGCGCGCACGCGGGCACGCGTTTTCGTCATCGACAAGGCGAAACTGCTTCATGGCGCCGCCGGACCGAGCCTGACATACGCCGTCGGACTCGGCGCGTTTTGCCTCATGTCGGTCATGATGCTCTTAGCGCACCTGTGGCTTGGGCCGGCGGTTTTCCTATCCGCCGCAGGTGTCGTGTTGCTCGCTAACCGCCGGTGGTTCACATCGCTGCTCTGCAGCGCTGCCGCCAGACTGCGCTGGAGCTGGATTATCGCCTGCCTCGCGATTGCCGTTCCGGTTGCGGCCGCAATCGCGGAGTCAATTGTCGACGCCTATCCCGCCGACGTCACAAGCGTTCAGCAGATCCTCGACGATCCCTCGGCCGTACACGTGTCGGCTCAAGGACCAAAGGTGAGCCGGTGAGAGAAGGGACGTGGTCATCATGACGCTCACGCGCGCCACGGAAACGCGCGACGACGTTGTTTTCCAGAATTGCGTTTGCTCCGTGATCATTTGCGCCTACACCGCGGAACGGTGGGACTACACCATGCAGGCCGTTGCCTCGGTGCAGGCCCAGCAACCCGCCCCAAACGAAATCATTCTGGTCGTCGATCACAATCCGGAACTGCTGGCGCGCCTCGCCGAAGCGCTGCCCGGCGTGCGGGTGGTGTCCAATACCACCGAGCGTGGGTCATCGGGAGCCAGGAACACCGGCGTCGCGTTGGCGACCGGCGATATCGTGGCATTTCTCGACGACGACGCGGTCGCACAACCCGGCTGGCTCGCCGCATTGACCGCCCACTATGGCAATCCCGACGTGATGGGTGTCGGTGGGCGCACAACACCTGGATGGGCGACGAACCGCCCCCGCTGGTGGCCGCCCGAATTCGACTGGGTCATCGGCTGCGCCTATACCGGACGGGAGCCGGGAATCGTCCGAAACCTGCACGGCGGTAACGATTCTTTTCGCCGCGACGTGTTCACAAATGGCGGATTCCCACCTCAAATCGCCCGGTCGGCTCATGATCGTCGGCCGCTCTCGGGTGAGGCGACCGAGTTCTGTATCCGCGCCGGCAAGGCGTGGCCTCAAAGGGTTTTCATTTACGACGACCAAGCGGTCATCACGCATCGAATTCCCGAAGCCCGGGAGAGATTCTCATATTTCTGCTCGCGTTGCTTTTCCGAGGGACTGTCGAAGGCATTCGTGACCACGAGCGTCGGCTTGCGAGCCGGTCTCGCAACCGAGCGAAGGTATACGGCCGTGACGCTGCCCGCCGGCGTACTTCGTGGTCTGCGTCGCGCCGCTCGGGGTGACTGGGCGGCTCTGCTGCCCGCGGCCGCGATCGTCGCTGGACTGATGTGCACGGCGCTGGGATATACGTTCGGTTCCATCCGGCAGATCTGCCATCGCGGCAGCGGCGGCGCGTGATGACTACCGAACAGGCCAGCCAGGCACGTCAACTCTTGCCTTCCGCACGTGACGTCTCCCTGCCGGTCCTGATGTATCACTCCGTGAGCGACACTGCGACCGCCTCGACGCGAGCACTTTCCGTTCGCCCCGGGATGTTCGGCGCGCAGCTGTGTTCCCTACGGCGCCAAGGATTCACCGGGCTGACGTTTGGCGAATTGGGTCAACGCCGCCGTACCGGACAGCCGTTGCCGGCGCGCCCGATCGTGCTCACTTTCGACGATGGCTACGCGGATCTCATTGAAGAAGCGCTACCGAAACTGATCGAGCACGGGTTCCCGGCGACTGTGTTCGTCACGACGGGATGGTTGCGTGACGCGGGAGGGTCTACGGCCGCGAGCGCGCCCGCCCGGATGCTGTCGTGGGCACAGCTCGCGGAGCTGTCCGCCGCCGGCGTCGAGGTCGCCGCGCACACGCACAGTCATCCCCAGCTTGACCGGATCTCCACAGCGCGATTGCACGCCGAACTCGGCGACTCAAAGCGATTGCTGGAAGATCGCCTCGGCCGTCCCGTTCGCAGCCTCGCCTACCCCTACGGCTACTCCAGCAAGCAGGTGAGAACCGTTGCACGCGAATGCGGTTACCTACAGGCGGCCGCCGTCGCAAACGCGCCAGCCACCGCAAACTGCGACCCCTTCCGGGTGCCCCGCCTCACCATCCGACGGTCAACCTCATCGGCCACATTCGATTCGACCGTGAATGGTAAGCAGCTACACCTCAACTACGGTGCCACTCGCGCGCTGACAGCCGGATGGGCCGTCGTCCGGCGATCGAGATCCGTACTGCCAACTCTGCCAAGAGAACTCGCTTACTCCGCCACCAAAGTAGAAGGTGCCGAATGATTCCGATTGCCGCACAACCGCTTCGGGTGGCCATGGTCACCGCGAGCGCCCTGCCCCGGATGGGTGGTATCGAAACCCACGTCCACGAGGTCAGCACCCGGCTCGGCGCCGCCGGCGTCAACGTGACGGTGCTGACGACTGACCCATCCGGCGAGCTGCCGCGGGAGGAGACCCTGCCCGGCTACCGCGTCCGCCGGTGGCGCGCCTATCCCCGCTCGCGCGACTACTTTCTGGCCCCCGGATTGGCGCGGCACTTGCTGCGGGCTGACGACTACGACCTCATCCATATCCAGGGCGTGCACAACTTGGTTGCGCCCACCGCGCTCGCGGCAGCGCGGCGATCCGGTGTCCCCGCTGTGCTGACTTTCCACACCGGAGGTCATTCGTCGGGACTACGAGGGAAACTGCGCCCGCTGCAGTGGCGGCTGCTCGCGCCGCTGCTTCGGTCCGCTGCGGCGCTGGTCGCCGTGTGCGACTACGAGCGCCGGATTTTCGCTCCGGTACTTGGTGTCGGCGAAGAAACCATCCGGCTGATCCGTAACGGATGCGAGCCGCTGCCCGTCGACCCGACCGCGGAAAAGGCGGAGGGCAGCCCCCTGCTGGTGTCGGTCGGCCGGCTCGAGCGGTACAAAGGCCACCACCGCATCCTGCGGGCGTTGCCGGCCGTCCTGGCCAAGGAACCCAATGCGCGGTTGGTCCTCGCCGGAAGCGGGCCATACGAACAGCCGCTCCGTGCGATAGCCCGTGAACTCGGTGTCGCCGACCGGGTCTCGGTGTGTGGCTTCGGGCCCGAACGACGTGCCTCACTGGGCCAGCTGGTCGCCGACGCCGACGTGTTCTGCCTGCTCAGCGAGTACGAGGCCCACCCGGTCGCGGTTATGGAAGCGGTCGGGGCCGGTACGAAGGCGCTCGTAGCGGACACCTCCGGGCTGTCCGAGCTCGGACGCGCCGGGCTCGCCACCACGATTGCCCTGGACGCCACGCCTGAGCAAGTCGCTGCCACGGTGCTCGCGGTCGCCGCGGCACCAACGAGAGTGCCACCCCGTATTCCCACCTGGGACGACTGCGCCGGACAGTTACACCGCCTGTACCGGGAGGTGGCACGATGAAAATCCTTCTCCTCGCCCAGTTCCTGCCGCCGATGCTCGGCGGTGAGGAGCGGCACGTCTGGACGTTGGCCAGGGCCTTGGCCGCCAGGGCGCACGAGGTAACCCTGCTCGGCTTCGCGACGAGCCCCGAGGATCCGGCCGAGAGCATCTCGGAGGGCGTGCGCATTGTCCGGGTCACCACCGCCGCCTCTCGGCTGCCCATGATTTACAGCGACCCGGGGCGCCCGAATGCGCTGCCGTTGCCCGATCCGCTGGTGAGCCGGGCGATCCGAAATGAACTCTCGCGCAGCCGATTCGACGTGGTGCACGCACACAACTGGATCGTCAACAGTGCCATGGGCCCCGCCACGCGCGCTCGGGTACCCCTCGTCCAGACGCTGCATGACTACAGCCATACCTGCGCGACCAAGCGATTCATGGAGTACGGAAAACGCCTGTGCGCCGGGCCTTCTCCGGCCCGTTGCCTGCCATGTGCGTCATCTCATTACGGTGTCACCGGCCCGATGATTGTCGCGGCGAACGCGTGGTCGGCGCGGCGCCGGGCCGAGCAGGTTTCCCATTTCGCGGCCGTCAGTAGTGCGGTTGCCCGCACGGTCGACGACAGCGCCGGCTGGCCGAGAAATGCCGGCCTGAGCGCGGAGGTCATTCCGAATTTCATTCCCGATGACATTGTCCTGGACGAGATTCCACCGACAGCTGCGGACGCCCCGCTGCTGTTCGTCGGCGACCTCGGTCTCGATAAAGGGGTTCCGACGTTGTTGGAGGCCTACCGCCTGCTTGAGGGTCCGCCGCCGCTCGTACTTGCCGGTCGCTCGTCGCCGGGCGTCGAGTGGGACCTTCCGGATGGTGTTCAGTGGGTCGGGGCGCTGCCACATGATCAGGTGCTGAGATTGTTCCGGTCCGCGCGCGCAGTCGTCGTCCCGTCGGTGTGGTCCGATCCCTGCCCGACGGTCGTGCTCGAGGCGATGGCTGCGGGTAGACCAGTGGTGGCCGCCGCATCCGGAGGCATCGTCGACATGGTCGTCGACGGAGTCACCGGGGTCTTGGTTCCGCCCGGGGATGCGCCGGCGCTGGCGCAAGGCATTGATTCGGTGCTGGGCGATCCACACTGCGGCCGCGCATTCGGCGTCGCGGGACGCAACCGCGCACGTGAATTCACCGTCAGCACCGTTGTCGAACGAATCGAGCGCATGTACGTCAGCGCCATCGCGCGAACCAAGACCGAACCGGTTAGCGGTGGCTGAGCAGAGTCGCGTGGCCGATCCGGCTTGCGTCGTCGCCGACGTCACGCCCGACCGTCAGCGCAAACGCAGCTTCCTGGTCCGCACCGCGCTCGCGCTGGTGTCCACGTCGTTCGTGACCTCCGCGCTTGGCTTCCTCTACTGGGCGGTCTCGGCTCGCTTCTTCCCGCCCTCGAACATCGGTGAGGCCGCCACCGCCGTCGCGGCGATGAACCTCATCGCGCCGATCACGACCATGGGGCTCGGTACCCTGCTGCTGGCCGAGCTGCCGACGATGTCTGCGCGCCGCGCCGAATTGGTCTCCACCGCAGCGGTTTTCAGCGGCATCTTCGGCGGCGTCGCGGCCCTGACCTGTGCGGTGGTGCTACCCCACCAGTTCCTCGGCCTCCCCGGCATCGGCCGCGATGCCGGCGCCACGCTGCTCTTCGCCGCCGGTGTCGCGGTTCAGGGAGTCGCCATGATGCTGGATTCTGCGCTGCTCAGCATCGCCGGCGGCGGGCCCCAGCTCTGGCGCAACACCACCCTCGCGGTCGTCAAGCTCGTGCTGCTGGTCGCCTTCGCGCTCACGCTCTCTCGGCACGGCTCGCTGAGCATCTACGCCAGCTGGTTCTTGGCCAACGTCATCTCGGTCGTGGCGATAACGATCTGGCTGGCCCGCGAGCGAAAGGTCGCTCTGCGCAGGATGTGGCCGACCCGCTCGGCCCTGCGCGGCATGCGGTATGTCGCCGCTCAACACCATGCGCTCAACCTGGCGCTCGGGGTGCCCTATTTCTCGATGCCGATCGTCGCGAACGTCACGCTCGGCTCCGAGCGGGCCGGCTACCTGTATGCCACCTGGTCGGTCGCCGGGTTTGTGTTCTTGCTGCCGATCGCGCTCACCACAGCCCTTTTCGCCTCGGGTGCGCGGGATTCCAGCACGTTCCTGATGGAGTTGCGGGTGACCCTGCGCTACTCGCTGGCGGCCTGCACTGCGGCAAACCTGGCGCTCCTCCCGCTCGGCGGCGTGGTGCTGCACGTCTTCGGCAGCGCGTACGCCAACAATGGCCGCACCCTCCTCATCCTGCTCTGCCTGGCGGGCTTCGGGATGATCGTGAAGGACCACCACGTCACGGTCGCACGGGTCACCGGCAGCGTCGGCCGTGAGGCGATGTTGGTGTGGGGGCTGACCGCGTGCGAACTCGCCGGGGCGTGGGTCGGCGCCACGCTCAACGGGCTGACCGGCCTCGTGCATGGCTGGCTGCTCGCCGTGGTGCTGGAGACTGTGGTGTTCGCGACCGTTGGTGCTGCGGGCTTACTCGGGCCGGATCAAAATGCCGGTCCGCAGATCCGCGCCAATGCAGTTGAGTGACAACCACATTGAAGAAGGGGTGGGGTAACGCCGATGTTGGCACAGCTTTCGGAGATTCGCGACATCCTGGCGTGTCCGCGCTGCCGTGGCCCGCTGCGCGACGGCGCCGCCGGCTTGCGGTGCGCCAATCCGTCCTGCGGCCTCGCCGACCGGGCGTTCCCGATGGTGGCGGGCCAACCCGCACTGATCGACTTCGACGAAAGCATCCTCGACCGCGCCGAGCTGCTGGCCAGCGCGGGCTCGTCCGCTGTGGAGCGCAGTCACGGGGTACTGGCGCGCGCTGTGCCGCGAATACTGTTCGGCTACAACCGCGTGGCGGAGGCCAAGGCCGGGCAAATCCTTGCCGACGTGAAGACCTCGACGTTGCCGGCTCGACTGCTGGTGATCGGCGGCGGCGCTGTCGGTAGCGGCGTCCAAGCGATGTACGACGACCCCCAGGTGCAGGTGATCGGCACCGACATCTACCACTCACCGCATTTGACCTTGATCGCCGACGGGCATCGTCTGCCTTTTGCCGATCAGTCGGTGGATGGCGTGTGGATACAGGCCGTGCTGGAGCATGTGCTGGACCCGCAACAGGTGGTGGCCGAAATCCACCGCGTACTGCGGCCGAACGGGCTGGTGTTCGCTGACACGCCGTTCATGCAGCAGGTGCACGAGGGCGCCTACGACTTCACCCGCTTCACCTTGAGCGGGCATCGCTGGCTGTTCCGCCATTTCGCGCTGATCGATGCCGGCACCAGCGGCGGCGCCGGTATGGCGTCGCTCTGGTCGGTGCGCTATCTGGCGCGCGCGATGACCGGCAGCGGCCCACTGGGCACGCTGATGCAGCTGGCCTTTTTCTGGCTCCGTTTCATCGACCGCTGGGCCGGCCCCCGCGACACCGCCGACGCAGCCAGCGCGGTGTATTTCTACGGCCGCAAGAACCTCACGCCGATTTCACCCAAAGACATCGTCGCGTTCTACGCCGAGCAAAAAACCCGTCATCGGCGCCGTGGCCGGCGTTCACCTGTCCAGGCTGACCAACAGCGAATCGTGATCCCGCTGAAGGAAATGTCGGGCGCATAACGAACCGGATCGAGTCTCGGCATTCGCCGACATTGGCAAACTGCACTCATGACCCATTCACGCCGTGTGGTCCTGATCGCGTCGCTGGTCGCCACCGCCGGGCTGGCGCTGGTGCTGGGTGTCACCGATCCGGCCCCGCCCTTGAGCTACCCGACACGATTCTTCGTGTGGAATCTGGTGTTGGCCTGGATCCCGGTACTCTTTGCGGCCGGCTTCACCGTGGTACGCCAGCGAATCTGGTTGATTCCACTGGGGCTGGGGTGGCTGGCGTTCTTACCCAACGCCCCGTATTTGATGACCGATCTGATGCACCTGGGCAGCAGCGTCGAATTGTGGCGGCACGTCATGCAATACGGGGTCGCGGCGTGGACCGGGGTCTTACTTGGGGTGGTGTCGATGCATCTGGTGCATCAGCGGATTACGCGCGAGTTCGGTGTGCTGACAGGCTGGATCGCGGTTGTCGTCTCGGTCGGCCTATGCGCGATAGGTGTGGTGATCGGGCGGTTCCAGCGGTGGAACTCCTGGGATTTGCTGACGAAGCCGGACGCGGTGGCGGCGACGACACTCGATTGGGTGCGTTCGCCGCTTGCCTACGTGCAGCCGACCGGTGTGGCGCTCGCGGTTGGGGCCTTTTTCGGGCTGGCATACCTCACGCTCTGGTCGCTTTGGCCCTCCCCGGAGCCGCGACGCGCGTAGTGCCGGCGGATGTTCTTCAGCGGCGCTGCCCGACGGCGTCCGCCGAGCCCTGAACGCTATCAAGTTAATTGGAAGCTTCCGATCAGGTAGCCGCCGCCATTGTCCCGTCCAGCCTGGGCAAGTGTCATCGGTGGATAATTGACGGTATTGGCTGCGTTCGGCTTGTGCTCGTTCCAAACGACTTTCGCGATGAGCTTGTATTCGCCCCTGGCTCAGTCCGGCACTCGACAGCCACAACGGATTATCGCCAGTGAGGCTGGCCGGGTCGTGCGCGCTATTGGCGTAATCTTGCTCGGCGGCGATGTCTCGTAGCGATAGCCCAGACTGCACGATTGCGACGACGTTGTCCGCGTCGTTGCGGACCTCGTAGCTGACTTGCCAATTGTCGTATGACGGGGCGGTGCCAAAGTTGGTCCAGTGCACAGTGATCCGCAACGCCGAGCCCGCCGGGGCGCTGGCCGGCACGGTCGCGGAGGTCACTGCGTAGCGATAGCCGGCGTACTTGTTG
Source organism: uncultured Actinomycetota bacterium (assembly GCA_963815995.1). Classification (GTDB taxonomy): domain Bacteria; phylum Actinomycetota; class Actinomycetes; order Mycobacteriales; family Mycobacteriaceae; genus Mycobacterium. Next base: position 48,299 of record CAWFIR010000010.1, on the reverse strand, counting down.
GTGCGCGCCCACATCTCGTAGATGTCCGGCGGCGGCGCCACCACGTTGCTCGCCACCAGTGAAACGTGGTAGTTCACCGCATCTTTGATCGCCTGCTGGAAATAGGCCATAGCACCCTCGGGTTGCCAGTTGCACCATTCGGTGACGACCGGCGCGGTCCGCCAGCGTGCCAACAGCGCGGTAACGACCGGGTCGCCGTTCTTTACGTACCAGGAATCGGGGTCGGTGGCCCAAACTTGCGGCGGCGGGTACACGCCCAAACAGTCGGCGCGTATTCCCACCGGCCGGGTCGGCGTGGCCGCCAGGAGCTGTCGGGTGATTTCGGGATTGTCATCGAGAACGATGATCTGGGTGTCCGGGAAGGCCGCAAGGGTCGCGTTCACCATGCGGGTGATGGACGCCTTGGTGATCGACTGATCGCTGTATTGGCTGTAGTAGCCGAGTTGGGCGATGCTGTCGTCCGGCGATGGTCCCGGTGCGCCCAAATTCTCTGCTATGAAACCGATGTGGTTTTCCGACCAGTCGCCGTAGCCGGAAAACTCGAACCATTCCACCCGCTCGTCGTGGTCATAGCGCGCACCGAGTGCGGCGATGAGATGCTCGAGCGGGCTCAGGTAAGCGTCGGCGTTCCAATTCGGCACGACATACGTTTTGCCCCCGGAGGAATGATCGGTAGTGGCACCCGGTGTTGCGCGCAGCCAAGCCGGCACCGCCATGACGGTGGTGCCGCTGTAGCCGGTGGACGCGAACGACATGACGCGGAAATGGAACCGCTGGTTGCGCGCATACGCCGCAGCGATCGCATTGTCGATCATGGTGAAGTCGTACGAATTGGCGCTCGTCGGCTGGATTTGTGACCACAACAACCGGAAGCCGGCGTCGTCGGCGCCTGGCCATGCCGGGTAACTCCCGGACGGGGGGTACAACGGGACCCCGATGTCTTGGTACTGGCCACGTTTCGGATTGACCAGCTCTTCGGCCGAGAACGGGATGACGGCACCCGGTTGAACCGCGGATAGCGGAGTAACCGGGGTTGCGCCGGTTTTGTCGATGTAGTCGACAGTCAACAACGTGAGGGCGGCGGCCAGCACCAAAGCTACTGAAATGATTGCCAACTGGCCAACGCGTTTCTTTCGGGGGACGCTGACCTGCAGCTGTGTCCTTCGCGGCCCGATGCTTTTGTCGAGGCCGAGGTCGTACGCACCGGGTGCGGGTCGACGCCCGGTCTCGCCAGGCGACGTTGCCGTGCCCGTCATCGTGCGGCGTCCTTCCCGAAGTCCCGCAGTGAGATGCCCCGCTCTGCCCAGTAGTCGACGTGCGGGACGGTAGGTGCGGGACGCGTAAGCCCGAGTAGCGAGTCGGCGCGGAACCCGATCCGGAGGCCGACCGCCTCGCTGCCGCGCAATCCGCGGTACAGCAGCGCGGACGAGAGCGGAACGGCACGAAGCGGTTTGGGTGTGGCGGCCGCCCGCAGAGTGCCGATGATCTCGCTGAACGGAACCCGGCGCGGGTTGGCCACGCCGAGGACGCGGTGCGGCGGAGCCTGCTCGACGGTCGCGACCACGCAGCGTGCCATGTCTTCGGCGTGGACCGCGTACTGGTAGGAGTCCGGACGCAGCATCGGCACGAGAGGGAGCCCGGCCACCTTGCGCAGCGCGCCGATCATGCCGCCGTCGCCGTCGCCGTAGACGAGGCCGAGTCGCAGCGACGTCCCACCGTGCGCGGCGACGATGTCCTCGCAGGCGAGCTTGGTGCGGCCGTAGATCTGCTGGGTGCCCGAGTACGCGGACATCGAGGAGATCAACACGATCGGGACGTCCCCGACCGCGTGCACAAGCTTCTCCGTGCCGCCGAGATTGATCCGCTCGATCTCGGCACGGTCGCGGGCATGCAGGTCGTAGGCGCAGTGGATGACCGCGGCCACGTCGTCAGGCAACGCGGTCGCAAGTCCATCCTCGAGGGAGTAGGGCAGGTAGTCCGGTGTCCCGCCGGGCGCAGGTGCCGACCGCTGCAGCGCGACCACGCGGTAGCCGGCGGCCGCGAAGGCATCGGTCAGAGTGCTGCCGACGTAGCCATTCGCCCCGGTGATCGCGACCGCGCGGTCGCCCGGGTCAGACATGCCGGCTCGCCGACACGATGCGGTGCGCGTTCGCCATCACCGTCAGCGTGAATGTGGTTGACGGCACCGACGGCAAGACCGAGCCGTCAATGAGATGGACGTTGCGGAACTGCGCCGATGCGCCCGAGCAGATCCGAGCCGTTGCCGTGCGGGAATGTCGAGCCGAAGTGATAGCTCTTGCCCGGCCCGGACATCCGGACCATTGGCAGCACCGGGAACAAGTCGAGCTTCGGCCCCAGAGCGGTCAGCCGGCGCAGCACCGAGGCGAGCATCGGCGGACGCTGGTTGGATACGACCCGAATCGTGATGTCGGGCAACGCATCCCGGTGCCGGGCGCCCACGTCGACCCGCATCTGGGGCGACCGCCAAGACGGCAGGTAGCCGAGCCCGGCGGTGATTCGGCCCAGTACGGCGCCGTTCCACGACGGCGGGAGCCAGCTCGGCAGTGCCTCTGCAATCGCCGGGTTGTAGGGATAGCAGTGCACCTGGGAGGTCGTGTAGGCCTCGTCGTCGTATTTCAGCAGCAGATTGAATTGATTGAGGGTGAAGTCCTGCTGTCCGCGCGGATCGCCGGTTGTTCGGCGGGAGACGAACGGGACCAGGAATTGGACGGATTCCTGAAGCGTGACGTGGTCCGGCGGCGCGTCCAGCGAGTTCAGCGCGATTCGCGTGCTGCCGAGGCCACCCGCTCCGATGAAGACGCGGTCGGCGTCGAGGGTGATCGCCCGGTCGGTCGCGAGGTCGATGCCGCGAACGGTCGGCGTTTCACCGACCCGCTGCTCGACCCCGGTGACCAGCACGCGCGAGAGGTGGCGCACCCGGCCGCGACGGACGAACCGGTCAACGGTCTGCCGCGCGGAATAGATCAGCGAGTACGGACAACCGGTCATGCACAAGCCGCAGCGCAGGCACGATTTCGGAGCGAATGCCAGCCGCGCCTTGCCGACCACGACGCCCTTCGCGCGGATGGCGTCGCGGTTGCGCTGGTAGCGGTCCAGCACGGCGGCGGTCCGCGCGGACACCGTCGGGAGCGGTCCGCTGCGGCGAAAGCAAGGGGAAGTCCTCGGCGTAGTCGTCGTCGTCGCCCGCGAGCGGCACCTCGGCCAGCATGGCGCGGTAGTGCGGTTCGATCTCGTCCCACCCGAACGGCCAGCGGCTGAACGTGGCCCGCGAGAACGGCATGATCTGTGCGCCCCAGACCGTCGAGAACCCGCCGAGGGCGCCGGACACCGCCGCGTGGTTCCCCCGATCGGGCATGGCGAGTCCACGCTGCTGGCCGCGGTCGATAAACATGTGGTTCGAGCCGTAGGCGCGCTTTTCGGGGAGCCGCGCCCCGGCCACTTCCGCCGGGCCCACGCTGACTAGTTCGCGGTCGGCGTCCGCCCACTGCGCCGGCTGCAGCGCGCTCATCCGTTCCACCGCTGCGGCCGTGTCGTCGGCCAGCCGCTCGCCGATGTCGACGACGGTGATTCGTTCGGACGGGTCGTCGGCAAGCGCGAGGATCGCCGCCGCCGCGGCCGGGCCCGTCCCGACGATGACGTTATGCACTGTCGGTCGCCGGAACGGTAGCGCGGGCCGCCCGCACGTCGGCGTCGCTGAGGCCGGTGGTCAGAACCTCCGGCCGGCGACCCCGCGCGAGCTGCACCCTGCCGGCGACAAATCCGCATCCGCCCAGCGCCAGGCCGAGCATGGCGGCGACCGCTTGGCGCAGTCGCTCGGGCCGGCCGGTCACCGCGGCGAGCAGCGCCGTGGATGAGCGTGAGCAGCACGCCGGCGCCGAAGCGCAGCTCAGCGCGGATGTTGCCGCCCTCGCCCATGTCGGCGAACGCGCCGACCTTGTTGCGGTTCACGAAATAGCAGCGCCGCCAGAAGTAGGACCACGTCATCCTGTCGGGAGGGACGTAGTGATGGACCTCGGCGCGCGGCTCGTAGAGGACGGCGGCCGGGCCGTGCGCATGGGCGATCCGATGCGAGAGGTCCATGTCGTCGTAGTCGTCGGCATGGAACCCGCCGACAGCGAGCATCGCGTCGCGACGCACGCTCATGCTCGTGCCGATCAGGCGGCGTACGGGCGCGAGCCGGTCCGGCAGCGATTGGTAATGGCAGCCGAACACCCAATCGAAATCGGCCGGGAACCAGGATGGCCGCGGCGCCCCGTAATTCGGCCGCGACGCACCGCCGACCGCGAAGGCGCCCGGGCGCGTGGCGTACACGGCGAGCAGCCGCTCGAGCCAATCCGGTTCCGCTACGGCGTCGTCGTCGAGGAAGGAGACGATCTCAGCGCGGGCGAGCAGCAGCGCGGTGTTGCGCGACGAACCCTGCCTGCCCGGGAACTGGCTTGCGACGATGACGATCTCGACGGACGAGTCGGCGGCTGTCAGCGCCCCATTCCTGCCGGCACCGGGCGAGCAACTCATCGTTGTGGTCCACCACGATGATCAGCCGCTGCGGGACGACTGTCTGCGCGAGCACTGACTCGACCGCCCGTGCGAACACCTCCCACCGGGCCAGGGTGTAGGTGCAGATGACAACGTCCGCGCTCAGCGCGGTCGCGGTGGCAGGCGCACCCGAGGCCATCGGGGCCCCGAGCTGGCCGGTTACGAACGACACGTGTTTCTCCTACCGAACCGAACCGAACCGACCAGGGACTGGGCGCCGCGGCCGATCCGGTGGTGTTCGGGCGGGGCGAGCAAAACGACAACACGGCACAAACCCCTGTTTAGCATGAGCCGCACTATACCTACGATTTGAATGAACTGCACCACTATAGCAGGCCTATGGTATTTCGACCTGCGGCCGCCGTCACGGTACGTCCTCGGCGGACTGGCCGGGGCGCGCTAGGCGTTGATCGGGCAACTCGTCGGCAAAGCTCGACCAGTGCGCAAGTCAGCAGCTCTTTTCAGGGTCTGGTGGATAGCCGGCGTCGTCGAGCCACATCGAAGCGATGTTGAACCGGTCAGGACTCGTCGCCGCGGTTCCGTCCGGCTGAATGTATTGAAGCTCAGCCTCTGCCATGAAATGCCCTGCGGCCTGCAGGGTGGGGCTGTTGAACGCCACTCGATAACACTGATCGCGGGTCAGATGCCATGCGACTGTCGCGTCGGACGGCAACTCTTGCCGCAGCTGCCGTAGAACCTGCTCTGCGTCGACGGTGTGCATAGCCAGCGTGTACGCCTGGATCCTTCCGGTGCCCTGGTCGTCGACGTCACGGTAGACGGCACCGTTGTTCGTCACGTACGAGGGCAGACTGGGATCATCGCCGAAGTCAGTTCCGTTGTTGTTCGCTGCGTTTAGCGTGTGCGTGGCGTCCCAGCTGGCCCGCGTAGCCCCAATGCCAGGAATCGACTCGCCTCCGATGGCTGCAGTTGCCGGCTGCGACGCGGCAGCCGACGTGGTTGCCGGTGCGCTCCCCTGTGAGCGTGCTGAACAGCCCGCCACCGCACCGACCAAAACGCACCCGACTGCGACCGCCACTCGCCGGTGCCCCCGACAGCGCCTCATCGTTGCCCATCCTGCTCGAAGTTGATTGCTGCTTTCAATTATCTGAAAAGTATGTAAAGTAGGATAACACTGAACTGTCGGTTTGTAGCACGAGCCCGTGATCGCAGCGGCAGGGACGCCTGTCGTTCGTGTCTCACCAGAACGAATGACTTCGAGAGAAGGAGACGTGGAAATGCCATCACGTTTTATGACTGACCCGCACGAGATGCGGTCCATGGCGGGCCGTTTCGATGTGCACGCCCAAACTGTCGAGGACGAGGCCCGCAAGATGTGGGCGTCCAGCCAGAACATCGCCGGTGCCGGCTGGAGCGGTACCGCTCAGATGACGTCCCACGACACCATGGGCCAGATGAACACCGCGTTCCGCAACATCGTCAACATGCTGCACGGGGTGCGCGACGGCCTGATCCGCGACGCCAACAACTACGAGAGCCAAGAGCAGGCCTCCCAGCAGATCCTGTCCAGCTAACCCGCACCCCTCAAACCCTTTAGGAGAACAGTCATGTCGATCAGTTACCAGTTCGGCGACGTCGATGCCCACGGCGCGCTGATCCGCGCCCAGGCCGCCTCCCTGGAGGCCGAGCACCAGTCCATCGTGCGCGATGTGCTGGCCGCCGGTGACTTCTGGGGCGGCTCGGGTTCGGTGGCCTGCCAGGAGTTCATCACCCAGTTGGGCCGCAACTTCCAGGTCATCTACGAACAAGCCAACAGCCACGGCCAAAAAGTCCAGACCGCCGGCAACAACATGTCGTCCACCGACTCCGCCGTCGGCTCCAGCTGGGCCTAACCCACACAGCTCCACCGTGGCCCGCACACCCACCGGTGTGCGGGCCACAACCATTTGCAGGGCCGAAACCAGAGTCTCTGCGGTCGGGTTACCGGTGAACGCGGTAGCAGCCCGGCTGCGCCCGGTGTCCCAGCCGGTTGCTGCAACGTGGGTTCACGCTGGCGCCTTGCCGACACGATGACCCACTTCGGTGAGCACCGTCGAGAGCCCGTCGGCGGCGCGATCCACGGCGAACGAATCTGCGTAATGCCGCGCCGCCGCCGCACCCCGCAAGGTCGCTGTGAGCGGATCTGACAGCTCATCGAATGCGGCAGTCAGCCCGGCGACGTCGTCGACCGCGATCGGCGGAAAGACCGGCGGCTGGTATTCCGGCAAGCCGCCGACCGGCGAGACGATCGGCATGACGCCCAGATGCATCGACAGCATCTGCACGCCACTTTGTGAAGCGCCGCGGTAGTGCGCAACCGAACCCTTAGCCGCGGCCAGGGTGGAAACAACGTCCGCATAGCGGTAAGTGCCAGGGCGCCAACGGACGTAGGCCGGAAGAGTCCGGATGACCAGCGGACCGTTACCGATCAGCAGCAGCTCGTCGCCACGCCAGCTGCCTCCGTCAACGTGTCGCTGCCAGGCCTGGAGAACGACATCGATGTTTTTCTGCGAGCCCAGCTGGCCGGCCACTACGAAATCGTGCCGTTCCTCGGGGCCCACGAAAGGAGGAACCAGCGCAGGATCCAGGTCGCTGCAGAGCGGCAACACGTTAACGGGGGTTCCAGCCACATCGCGCCGGATGGAGACAGCAATAGCGGCGTAGTTGCTGTAGGTCACGGTGGCCGCGGAGCGGGATGCCCAGCGGTCGAACATGGCGCGCGCGTAGGCTCGCCGCCGCCGACCGCCCTCGTCGCGCCGCTCGTCGTGCACAACCTGAATACGTGGGGTCCGCCCGGCCAGCGCGATCCAGCGAGGATCGCGAACCCGCTCGGCGATCACGACGTCGGGCCGATGCTCACGGATCCGGCGCCAGGCAGCCAGCCACGACGACACCGTGCGGAAGCTCAGATCGAGCACCATCTCGAAGTCACGTCGCGTATCTGACTCCGGATGTCGATCCGTGGTCACCAACAGCACATCTATACCTCGCGCACGCAGCGCTTCGGCCTGCACCCGCGCCAGCGGACGCATCAGCGGCGAAAGCCAAACCACCCGAAGTGGATTCGCGCCGTCGATAAAATCGTGCGGGATGCCGGCACCGGTCAATGTCGTCACCTCTGTGATGCTTTCGCGAGTTGGTGGGGCCACCGCGGTCACCTCGGGGCGCAACGTTCGACAAGTAGTCATGACTATTTGCCTCCATCACCGTTGCTTACCAACGCAATCGAGCTCTGCAAGGTTCGGGGAAAGATCAGTTGGCCACCCCATTCGCCGATATAGCTGAGCTGTTCGACCAATTCGGCCTCCAGATCCCACGACAGCGCCAATACGACGTCGGGACCGTCAATGCCGATCCGCTTCGGGTCGTATGTCGGGATCCGCGTACCGGGCGTGAAGCAGCCGTGCCGGTACGGATTGCGGTCCACGACGTACTCGAGGAGATCGCTGCGGATCCCGCAGTAGTTGAGCAGGGTTGTACCGGTGCCCCGCGCTTCGTAGCCGACCACACGCTTGCCCTCGGCGCGGCACTGAAGTAGGAATCGTAACAGGTTGTGGCGCAACGCCTCACTGTGCGGTCGCAACTGCAGGTAGCCTTCGACCCGGTGTAATCCGGCGGCTTTCTCGAGGCGCAAAATCTCGATGACCCGATCATTGGGTGGCGCGGCGATTCGCGCCGGACGAGCCCAGATGCGAAGAGACCCGCCGTATGTTGACAGAAGCTCGGCGTCGACGACTGCCAGACCGGCGGTGGCCAGCGCACGTCTTGCCGAGAGTAGCGTGTAGTACTGAAAGTGTTCGTGGTCGATTGCGTGAAACTGGGTGTCACGTACCAGCTTCAGCGCATGATGTACCTCGATGCTCAGCCATCCATCGTCGGCGAGCAGTGTGCGCAGGGATTGCGTGAATCCCCTCAAATCCGGCACACGGGTGTATATGTTGTTCGCTACCAACAGATCTGCCGGGCCGTATTCGGCGCGCACTTTTCGTGCCAATGACTCATCCAAGACGTCTGACACCGTGGGCACACCGCGCTCGCGTGCGATCACGCCCACATTCACCGACGGCTCGATTCCCAGGCAGGGTATGCCCGCCGCGGCGGCATGTTGGAGCAGGTAGCCGTCATTACTCGCGACCTCCACCATGAATGAGTCGGTCGAAAGGCCGAGCCGCTTGATGGTGTCGCCGACAAACGCCCTCGCATGCTGAACCCAGGCGTCGGAAAACGAAGAAAAATAGCGTGTTCGGTGAATGCTCCATCGGGCCAGAAGAGGGCCGGTATCTGTAGCAAGAGGCAGTCCTCGCACAGCCGCAAGTGCAGCGGGAAAGTCGGTTCTGCCAAATCGAGTTCTCCGGGAGTGAGGAACTTGTCGCAGGGTGGGCTGGCGCCGAGGTCCAAAACGCTCCGCAGTCGGTCCGAATCGCACAAACGGCAATGCAAATGAGCCACCGCGGTCGGAGCGCCTTCGGTTATCTCGACCCTCATGGCACACCGAGCAGGGGAAGCCCGGACCGCGGCGGGGGCACACCGCGGCCCGGACGTTTCAGGGGGGCCCAGTCCGAGTCGCGAATTAGGCGATCAGCTGCTTCCGATGCAGCGATGCCACTGTTAGCCAATCGACAGGGCCTGTCAGCTTTGCCCCCACACCTGGGGGCATAAACGTGGCTACCCGAAGCGAACTCACCCCGGGTCATTCAATTTGCCCCGTCACGAATGGACCTCATGCGGATCGTGATCAACGACAGCCACAATGCCTGCGAAGAGGAGCGAGAACGAAGCGTCGTCACTTCGCCGTGGATACCCGGGACTGTCATGCCGGCCTGTTTTCTCGCTTGTACGTCGCCCGGCGCGCGAATAGGGGGGTGAGCGTGTCGCGGAACGCAGTCGCGTTGCCACCTCCCTTGCCGACCACGGCGCCATCCGGGGATTCATTTCGCCCGATCGGCAACTTGCCGATCGTCGGCGGCGCGACGCTCCGCACGGATGCGAGCAGCGGCCAGTTGGCATCCTTTTCAGAGATAACGCTGACCGCTACTGGCCACTCGATCCCGAATTCTGGTTCGTTCCAACGGAATCCCTGCTCTTCGGTGACTTCACAGACCTCGCTGGCTTGATAGAGAACCTCTGTGTTGTCAGCGAGAGTTTGAAAGCCGTGCGCAACGTACGGCGGCAGAAACAGAGCGCGGCGATTGTCGGCACTCATCTGAACCATGACGTGCTTGCCGTAGGTGGGCGATTCCGGACGTACGTCGACAGCCACGCCCGACGATCGCACCCCGGGTGCAGCGCATCAACGTGGCCACGGCATTCGGAGCAACCTGACGATGGAGGCCGCGCAAAGTCCCTCTGGCGTAGCTATAGGCGACGCTCGTCTGCGCGACGTTGAAAAGCAATCCGTGCTCGGCGAATTCATCGGCGCAGAACAGATTTGAGAAGAAGCCGCGATCATCGCGGTCCGGCGCGATATCAATGATCGTCGCTCCGGCAACGTCGGTGGGCATGTACTTCACTCGAACCCTCCTACCGAGAAATGGCTGTGGTCGAAAAGCGTTGGGGCAGAGACGCGCATCAAGCCACCTTCAGTACCGCTGACCAGCACTCGTATCGTGATGTTCTTTCGTTGTCCCGGGACTGGACACGAGATTGCGCACTACGCCTCCTGCCGCCAACACCTCACCGGGCCACCCACAAGTCAAACCGTCGATCGGCATATTGAGTAGTATACATACCTTTTGGATGTTGTTAAGCATATGGATGAGCGTTTGGTATCGCTGTACGGCCGGTAAGCCCTCCGCGCCTTTAACCGGTGTACACCGGTCGGTTCAGCACGGCGGTGCGGAAGGTGTACAGGGCGGCGGGGGACGAATCTGCGTCTGCGCGGCCCGTCGAATTCGCCCGCGGTAGGGCGAACGGGCTCGTCTGGCTGGCGGGCACGACCGGCGTCATAACGCGCGCCCCACTGGGCAACGCCGAGGCAACCTGGCTGAATGCCGGCGCCGCGGACGTCCAGCCCTGGGGCACGGACAATGCTCCGAGCGACGCGGCCCGTCCCGCTGTTGCGGTTACGGCTGTACCGCCGATGCCGGGTGAGCTCAACGCCCCTGCACCTGAACCGAAGCCGGTGCGCATCACCGATCCCGACATCTGGAAGCTCCGAGCAGATATGGCAGTTGCCGGGCCCAACGAATTCATCAGCGAGCCCGCCGAGCCGAGCATCGAGACGCCCGAGGTAGCCATCGACACGGACGAGGCAGCGCCGGAGACCAGGCTCGTGCCCGACGTCACTGCGGACGACGACGTCAGGGTGGTCAAGGACGAGAGGGGCGACGTCGAAGTCGAAGATGAAGCGATCGTTGATGCGAACCCCGGCAGAGACCCAGGCACCGCTGCGGAGCTCAATGGTGCCACCGTCTGAGCGCTCGTGCCGGCCGAAGTACCGGCAGCTTGTGTCACCGCAGCGGCCGACCCGGCAAGCCCGGAGGAGTTGGTGGTTTCCGCCGGAGTCGTGAACGGCGTCAACGCCGATGCCGCCGATGACGCACCGGCGTAGCCGTACATCGCCGCGACATCCTGCGCCCACATCTCGACGTATTCGGCCTCAGTGGCCGCGATCGCCGGGGTGTTCTGACCAAAGAAGTTTGTCGCGACCAGCATCAGCAGCAACGCGCGGTTGGCCGCAATCGCCGGCGGCGGCACCGTCATCGCGAACGCAGCCTCGTAGGCGGCGACCGCCACCTTGGCCTGGCCGGCGGTTAGTTCAGCCTGCACGGCGGTGGCGGTGATCCATGACACGTACGTGGCGGCTGCGGTCGCCATGGACAGAGAAGACGGGCCTAGCCACCACGACGTCAGGTCTGAGACCACATATCCGTAGGCGGCCGCTGCCAAGTACAGTTCGTCCGCCAATGCGTCCCAAGCCGCGGACGCGGCCGTCATCGGCCCCGCGCCGGGCCCCGCATACATCAGCCCGGAATTGATTTCCGGTGGCAACATCGCGAATTCGGCCATCTATCTGCCGCCGCATGTGGTGGCGCCAGCACTGCCGGCCCTGTTAACGACACTCAACCACGCCGGCCGCGCCGAGGCGCTCCCATCGCGCCACGCGAGCCATGACCCCTTCAGACCGGCAACCCGCATACCAAGCATATTACATACTATTTGTATGATGCACAGTCATAAACAGACTTGTAGTGCTTGCAGCTTGCCAGGATCAGTCAAACGCTGCTAACTTGGATCGAACGCAAACCGAATGACATCGACCCGGCTCGCGCAGCCTGCGTACCGCGTCGATCAACCATTGCAGATCGTTGTTGAACTACGCTCGTCAAACAACGCCTCGAGACCTAGGGGCCCGTTGTCAAACTATCGCGGCGGAGCATTACTAGGTGGACCAACCATGACCGAGACGACCGACACCCGAGCGGATTCCACCCGCCAGCAGATTCTGCGTGCCGCCGCACGCCAGTTCGCGCGGCTCCCCTACCATCAGGTCGGCCTTGACGACGTGCTGGCCGAGGCCGAATTGACCAAGGGCGCAATGTATTTCCACTTCCGGTCCAAGCACGCGCTGGCGCTGGCCGTCATCGACGACCAGACCACCCGGGCAGGCGAAGCCGTCGCCGACCTGCTGGCACGAAAGTTCTCCGGCCTCGAGACGCTGATCGACTTCTCCTATCAGCTGGCGATCCGCGACATCAGCGAAGACATTTCCCGGGCGGCTTTACACCTGCTCGAGTCGATCGGCCGGATCGAGGACCTGCAGGCGACGTCGCTCAAAGCATGGAGCGACACCCTCGCGCAGACCGTTCAGCGCGCCATCGGCGAGGGCGACGTATACGAGGACTGCGACCCGCAGGACGTGGGACGCCTACTGGTGTCGATCTATATGGGCCTGCGGCAGGCCAGCAACCTGGACGAACCGGAGCGATTCCTCCACGACCTCGAGAGCGCCTGGGCCTTGACGCTGCCCGGCTTCGTGCGGCCCGAGCGGCTCGATTACTTCGGTCAGTTCATCAAACGACGCACCAACATTGCGATCGGGAGTACGTCCGCGCTAGCGGGTTCGACGTGATCACGAGGTCGACCACCAGCCGGTGATCGATTGGGCCCGGCCCGCCGCCTGTTAGGCTCCTTTGCCAAGTCAGGATTGTTGCGATGGCCAGGGTCCGGAAGCTCAGCGCACACAACCGGAACTCCGGAGGTAATAGGCGATGGCCCGGCAGGTTCGATCGGAAGCGACGCGGCGAAAGATCCTCGACGCCGCGGTCGACGTGTTCACCGAGGTCGGGTTCGCGGCTGCCGATCGGGGCGCGATCATCGAGCGCACCGGGATGACCAAGGGTGCCTTCTACCATCACTTCGACTCGATGGAGTCACTGGCTTCGGCCATCATCGAGGACGGCGCCGCACTGGTGGTCGCCGAATTGAGCACGATGTCGGACTCGTTTTCTCCGGCGCTGGAGAACATCCTGCACGGCACGTTCGTCACCGCGGATCTGTTCGCCACCAACAAAGTCGTGCGCACCGCCGAGCAGTTGACTCTCGCGTTCGGCAAATTCAACGAAAAGGCCGGCGCGGCCTACTCGGCCTGGATCGAGGCGATGACGGCGCAGACCAGCAGGGCGATCGCCGAAGGCGACATCCGATCAGAACTCGACCCGAAAACGGTCAGCGAGGCGATCATCGGCGCGACGTTCGGCGCCCGGGTGATCGGCCAGGCGACCGGCGGCGGCGACGACCTCGTTCGGCGACTGACCCAGATGTGGGAGCTATTGTTCCCCGCCATCGTGACCGAGACGTCGCTGGGCTACTACCGTGAATTCCTTGCCCGCGAGGCACTGCGCCACGTCGAACACGACGCGTCCTGACTTCAGGGAATGCCAGCGGTTAGTGCTCGTTGGCCCAGAGTTCTTCGGTGAGGTCCTGGAACGTCGCCAGCGCGATCGCGTCATCGGCACGCCGCAGCGCCGACCTGCTCATCAGTGCACGCACCGTCGAGCCGTCCTTGTGCGCCAGTTCGACGACCATGTTGGCCAGGCCGTCGACAACAGAGAGCACCGATTCCGTTTCCAGCGCGCCATGGAAGATGTCGTGGAACTTCAGCGCCACGACCTCCTCCGCGTCACGGCCGACCATGTCGGCGAAGGCCGTGTTCGCGAACACGATGGTGCCGTCCTGCAGGACCGCCAACGTAGGGACCGGGATGCGCTCCAGCACCACCAGCGCCGGCAACTGCGAGAGCACCTCCATCGGAGGATGGCTGGCCTGCGCGGTTCGTCGTCGGTCCACCGCTTGATTATTGTCCATCGCGGTGTGCATTGCCGAATCGGCGATGACGGTCGTGTTTTGCGACGACGCTGCGGATAATGACACGCTGGACAGATGGCGGCTTGCCGGCATGCACGCCGGCGCCAGCGGGCGGCCGGCGGCGAGGAGGTTCGATGACGACGCACGGCGAATCAGCGGTCCTCGTCCTGGCGGCGGGGGCCGGCACCCGGATGCGCTCGGACACCCCCAAGGTGCTGCACACGTTGGCCGGCCGCAGCATGCTGGCACATTCGCTGCATGCGATCGCCAAATTGGCGCCGCAACACCTGGTGGTGGTGCTCGGCCGCGATCACCAGCGCATCGAACACGCGATCGGTGAACTGGCCGAAACCCTTGGGCGCCGGATCGACACCGCAACGCAGGACCAGCAGCTCGGCACCGGCCACGCGGTGCTGTGCGGCCTGTCGGCGCTGCCCGACGACTTCCGCGGCGTCGTTGTCGTCACCTCCGGCGACGTCCCGCTGCTCGACGCGGACACGCTGGCCGACCTGGTGGCCAGCCACAATTCGCGCGGCGCTGCGGTCACCGTGCTGACCACGACGCTGAGCGATCCGACCGGCTACGGCCGCACGCTGCGTACCCAGGACAACGAGGTGATCGCGATCGTGGAGCAGGCGGACGCGACCCCGTCACAGCGGGAAATCCGTGAGGTCAACGCCGGCGTGTACGCCTTCGACATCGCCGCGCTGCGATCGGCGTTGAGCCGGCTGTCGGCCGACAACGCGCAACAGGAGCTGTACCTCACCGACGTCATCGCGATCGTGCGGCAGGACGGGCAGGCGGTTCAGGCCAGGCACGTCGGCGACAGCTCGCTGGTGGCCGGTGTGAACAACCGGGTGCAGTTGTCCGAGCTGGCCGCCGAGCTCAACCGCCGCATCGTGGCGGCCCATCAACTGGCCGGCGTCACGGTCGTCGACCCGGCGACCACCTGGATCGACATCGACGTGACCATCGGCCGCGACACCGTCATCCAGCCCGGTACGCAGCTGCTCGGCAGTACCCGCATCGGCGGGCGCTGCAGTATCGGCCCGGACACCACGCTGACCGACGTCGCCGTCGGCGACGACGCATCCGTGATCCGAACCCACGGCACCGAAGCAACGATCGGTAACGGCGCCGCGGTCGGGCCGTTCACCTACCTGCGGCCCGGCACCGTGCTCGGCGCCGAGGGCAAGCTGGGCGCGTTCGTCGAAGCCAAGAACTCCACCATCGGCACCGGCACCAAAGTGCCGCACCTGACTTACGTCGGTGACGCCGACATCGGCGAGCACAGCAATATCGGCGCTTCCAGCGTCTTCGTCAACTATGACGGCACGTCCAAGCAGCGCACCACGGTCGGCTCGCACGTGCGCACCGGCTCCGACACCATGTTCGTCGCGCCGGTCACCGTCGGCGACGGGGCCTACACCGGAGCGGGCACGGTGGTGCGCGAGGACGTTCCGCCCGGTGCGCTGGCAGTGTCCGGCGGACAGCAGCGCAACATCGAGGGCTGGGTCGCGCGCAAACGGCCCGGTAGCGCCGCCGCAGAGGCCGCGGAGAAGGCGGGCGCAGCCGATCACGAGCCACCCGCGGCGCCGACGGAGACAACATGACGGCAAGGGAGCAGCGCAGCAGCGATTCGCTACCTATTATTCAGTGGCGAGCCATGCAGGGGCGCATCATCCACAGGCAATCAATTGGTTAACCATCCGATCCGAATCGGCGAGGGCGACAGATGAGCTACGACTGGACCGATAACCGCAAGAATCTCATGCTGTTCGCCGGCCGCTCGCACCCCGAGCTGGCCGAACAGGTGGCCAAGGAGCTCGACGTACACGTCACCGCTCAAACCGCTCGCGACTTCGCCAACGGTGAGATCTTCGTTCGATTCGACGAATCGGTCCGCGGCTGCGACGCCTTTGTCCTGCAGTCACACCCGATACCCGTCAACCAGTGGCTGATGGAACAGCTGATCATGATCGACGCCCTCAAACGCGGAAGCGCCAAGCGGATCACCGCGGTCGTGCCGTTCTATCCGTATGCCCGTCAGGACAAGAAACACCGCGGGCGGGAGCCGATCTCGGCACGCCTGGTCGCCGACCTGTTCAAGACCGCGGGCGCGGACCGGATCGTCACCGTCGACCTGCACACCGATCAGATCCAGGGCTTCTTCGACGGGCCCGTCGACCACATGCGCGGCCAGAACCTGCTGACCGGCTACATCAAAGACAACTACGCCGGCGCCGACATGGTCGTGGTCTCCCCCGACTCCGGCCGGGTGCGGGTCGCCGAGAAGTGGGCCGACGCGATGGGGGGCGTCCCGCTGGCGTTCATCCACAAGACCCGTGACCCACGGGTGCCCAACCAGGTGGTGTCCAACCGGGTGGTCGGTGAGGTAGAGGGCCGTACCTGCGTGTTGATCGACGACATGATCGACACCGGTGGAACCATCGCCGGCGCGGTCAAGCTGCTGCGCGACGACGGCGCCAAAGACGTCGTCATCGCCGCCACCCATGGCGTGCTGTCCGACCCGGCATCCGAGCGGTTGGCCCAGAGCGGCGCGAAAGAAGTGATCGTCACCAACACCCTCCCGATCGGCGAAGAGAAGCGCTTCCCGCAGCTCACCGTGTTGTCGATCGCCCCGCTGCTCGCGACCACCATTCGTGCGGTATTCGAAAACGGTTCGGTCACAGGACTATTCGACGGTGACGCATAGATGGCCAGCGACGCCGTCATCTATCACAACCCCCGCTGCTCCACTTCGCGCAAGACCCTGGAGTTGCTGCGCGACAACGCTATCGAGCCCAAGGTCGTCGAATACCTGAAGACACCGCCGTCCCGTGCCGACCTGGTGAAGATGATCCGCGCCGCCGGTATCGAGGTGCGGACCGCAGTGCGTAAACGTGAGGCGCTGTACGCCGAGCTCAACCTGGCCGATGCGAGCGACGACCAGTTGCTCGATGCGATGGCCGAACACCCCATCCTCATCGAGCGGCCGTTCGTCGTCACATCGAAAGGCACGCGGCTGGCTCGTCCAGTTGACACGGTCCGCGAGATCCTGTGAACCGGGCAAGGCGAGCATGGTTCGCGGCCGCGCTGCTACCGCTCGGCGTGCTGCCGGTCGCCTGCGGGCCGAAAAATCCTGACTACCAGTCGATTTGGACCACCACCACGTCGACGGCCGCGACGCCGACCGGAGCCCCGGTCCCGTTTTCGCAGTATCTTAGAAGCAGCGGGGTGTCCGGCCAGCCGGTGGCACCGGGCACGTTGACCGACCTGACCGTGTCGATTCCAACCCCGCCGGGCTGGCAGAAGTCCGACAAGCCGAACATCCCGCCGACCACGGAGGCAATCGCCAAGGGCGACGGCTTTCCCAACGCGATCCTGGTGGTGTTCAAGCTGGGCGGGGAGTTCGACGCCGCGGACTTGGTCAAGCACGGCAACGACGATGCCCGGCTCGCCCAGAACTTCAAGCAGCTCGAGTCCTCGACCGCCGACTTCCACGGCTTTCCGTCGTCGATGATCGAGGGCAGCTACAACCTCGGCGATCAGCGGCTGCACACCATCAACCGGATGGTGATCGCCACCGGATCCGGATCCGATCCGGACCGCTACCTCGTGCAGCTCTCGGTCACCAGCCTGGCCGACAAGGCGGTCGCCGACGCGGTCGACGTCGAGGCGATCCTGCGCGGCTTCACCGTCGCCGCCAAGTAAGTAACCGGCCACGCCTGGCAGCACCGTCGCCGCATTACTGTGGTTTCCATGACCTCGTGGACCGCAGCAGACCTGCCCTCGTTCGCCGGGCGCACCGCCATCGTCACCGGAGCCAACAGCGGCCTCGGCGAGGTGACGGCTCGCGAACTGGCCCGAGTCGGCGCTCAGGTGATCCTGGCCGTCCGCAACACCGGCAAGGGTGAAGCCGCCGCCCGGGACATGACCGGAGACGTCGAATTCCGTCGGCTCGACCTGCAGGATCTCGCCTCGGTGCGGCAGTTCGCCGACGGGGTCGACAGCGTCGACGTCCTGGTGAACAACGCCGGCATCATGGCCGTCCCGCACGCCGTCACCTCGGACGGGTTCGAGAGCCAGATCGGCACCAACCACCTCGGCCACTTCGCGCTGACCAACCTGTTGCTGCCGAAAGTCACCGAGCGGGTGGTGACGGTGTCGTCACTGATGCACTGGATGGGTTACATCAGCCTGCGCGACCTGAACTGGACGGCACGGCCCTACTCGGCGTGGCTGGCCTACGGCCAGTCCAAACTCGCCAACCTGCTGTTCACCAGCGAGCTGCAACGGCGACTCGAGGCGGCGCGCTCGCCGCTGCGGGCGGTGGCCGCCCATCCCGGTTACTCGCATACCAACCTGCAGGGGCAATCCGGGCAAAGGGTCAGTGACGCGTTGATGGCGGTCGGGAACCGGTTGGCCAGCGATGCCGATTTCGGCGCCCGGCAGACGCTGTTCGCGATCTCGCAGGACGTCCCAGGCAACAGCTTCATCGGGCCGTCGTTCGGGATGTTCGGACGCAGCCGGCCGGTCGGGCGCAGCCCACTGGCCAAACGCCACGCCACCGCCGCTGCGCTCTGGGAGCTGTCCGAGCAGCTCACAGACACCAAATTTCCGCTCTGAGGTGCTGATGCGCTAGCCTGACCAGGCGTCACGGCGAGGGTGGCTTGTACAAGCCGCCGTTATCGACGGGGACCGACAGCAGTCGCGATCCTGGCCGTGCAACGGATTCTGATACAGGAGCGACACCATGGCTACATCTGCGAACAAGCTCACCGCGCTGGTGCGGACCCAGACCGGCAAAGGCGCGTCCCGGCGGGCCCGGCGCGAAGGCAAGATTCCCGCCGTTCTCTACGGTCACGGCGCCGACCCACAGCACTTGGAGTTGCCCGGGCATGACTTCGCGGCCGTGCTGCGGCACTCCGGCACCAACGCGGTGCTGACCCTCGACATCGACGGCAAAGAACAGTTCGCGTTGACCAAGGCGCTCGCGATCCACCCGATCCGCCGCAGCATCACGCACGCCGACCTGCTGGTCGTCCGCCGCGGCGAGAAGGTCACCGTCGAGGTCAACGTCGAGGTGGTCGGCGAGGCCGCCTACGGCACCCTGGTCACCCAGGAGGCCAGCACCATCGAGATCGAAGCCGACGCTATGGCGATCCCGCAGTCATTGACCCTGTCGCTCGACGGCGCCGAGCCGGGTACCCAGTTCACCGCCGGGCAGATCGCCCTGCCGGCGGGAGTCACGCTGATCGCTGATCCTGATCTGCTGGTGGTCAACGTGGTGAACGCGCCGACCGCCGAGGAGCTCGAGAGCGAGGGCGCCGGCGAAGTGGCCGAGGCCGAAGCGCCGGCCGGGGAGGCCGCCGACGGTGAGGGCGAGGCAGCCGAAGCCGAGTCCGAATCCGAATAGACCGTGGCCGGCCCACAATTGGTGGTGGGTCTGGGCAACCCCGGACCGAACTATGCCCAGACGCGGCACAACCTGGGGTTCATGGTGGCCGACCGGCTCGCTGCGCGGCTCGGCTCGAACTTCAAGGTGCACAAGCGTTCCGGCGCGGAGATCGTGACCGGTCGGCTCGGCGGACGTTCAGTCGTGCTGGCCAAGCCGCGCTGCTACATGAACGAGTCCGGTCGCCAAGTCGGTCCGCTGGCCAAGTTCTACTCGGTGCCGGCCGCTGACGTGCTGATCATCCACGACGAGCTCGACATCGACTTCGGCCAGATCCGGCTGAAGCTCGGTGGCGGCGAGGGCGGTCACAACGGGCTGCGTTCGATTGCGAACGCGCTGGGCACCAAGGACTTTCAGCGAATCCGGATCGGCATCGGCCGACCGCCCGGGCGTAAGGACCCGGCGGCGTTCGTGCTGGAGAATTTCACCGCCACCGAACGCCCCGAAGTGCCGGCGATCTGCGAGCAGGCGGCAGACGCCACCGAGATGCTGATCGAGCTGGGACTCGAGGCGGCGCAGAACCGAGTGCACGCCTGGTAAGTCGGCGTAAACCCGTTCACACGTAAAGATCGCATTAACGTGGACTCACGCAAGAGGTCATGCGTCCGGTAGTTCGCTCATATTGCCTGCTGCGCGCATGAACCCTCGAAGAGGGACGCACACACCGACCGCCGCGTGCTTAGGCCACGGTGCGCCAAGGGCACCTAAAACCTCCTGCAGCCGAATGCCGGCCCGCTTCCCAAATAGGGTATGCCGGCGGCACTTTCGCGGATTCGGAAAAGCGATACCTCCGGACCAGCCGGCGCGATTGTCTCGGTGTCAAATAAATTCTCTCACAACAAAATTCAATGCTAGGTGAACGGCATTTATCGCGTGCGTTACACAAGGGGAACGTATTACGAACATGACGGCCGCACGATCGCACCGACAAACACGGCAGCGCCGCCGAGGACATCTCAGAGATGTTGCCGCTCAGGTATCGAGACGTGCCTGACTACCCCGTTCAAACAGTGTGCGACAACGCTACCGAGAACCATCCCTGTAACTGATCGCGTCGACGATCTGCCATGCCACCGGAGGTGAGCATTAATGGATTTCGCATTCCTGCCGCCGGAGATCAACTCCGGACGGATGTATACCGGACCTGGAGCGGGGCCGATGCTTGCCGCCGCGGCGGCCTGGGACGATCTGGCAGCCGAATTGAGTTCGACGGCAGCGTCTTACGCATCGACGGTCTCCAGCTTGACTGGCGGGCCGTGGCAAGGGCCGTCGTCACAGTCCATGGCTGCTGCCGCCGCCACCTATGTGGAGTGGATGAATACCACTGCGGCACAGGCCGAGGAGACGGGCACCCAGGCCAAGGCTGCGGTCGCAGCGTACGAGGCCGCCTTCGCGGCGACGGTGCCGCCGCCGGTCATCGAGGCCAACCGTGCGCTGTTGATGATGCTGATCGCAACAAACATCCTGGGGCAGAACACTCCCGCAATCGCTGCCACCGAAACCCATTACATGGAAATGTGGGCCCAGGACGCCGCCGCGATGTACGGCTACGCCGGGTCTGCAGGCAGCGCCTCGGTGCTGACGCCATTCACCGAGCCGCCCCAGACGACCAACCCGGCGGGCACCGCGCAGCAGTCAGCCGCGGCCGCCCAGGCCGGTACCTCCGGCGCGTCGAACATCGGCACGGAGATGACTCAATTCATCAATTCCCTGCCGACGGCTTTGCAGAACCTGGCCAACGGCCTTCTGCAATCACCGACAACGGGATCGTCGAACTTGTTGTCTGGACTCTCACTGCCTCAACTGACGTCCTTGTCACTACCTTCAGGACTCCAGACGGATCTGACCAACTGGAACGCCATCTGGTCGGCGCTCACCGGCCCGTACTCCCTGCAGGGCTGGACAGCCATTCCCGGTGGCCCGTTCCTGTCGTTCGGTCAGGCCTACTCGTGGGGCCAGAACGGACAGGCCGCCGCCGCCTTCATGGCCGGTCCGAAGCCCATCACCGGCGCGTTGGCCCCGCTGGCCAGCGAGCTGGGGCCACACCTGACGTCGGCCGGCTATAGCGCGGCGCCGGTATCGGGGTCGATGGGCCGCTCAATGCTGGTCGGGAATATGTCGGTGCCGCAGGGGTGGACGCAAGCTGCGCCGGAGATCCGCAATGTCGCCCAGGCCTTGTCCACCGAATTGGCAAGCGCCCCAGAGGCAGCACTGGCCGGCAGCGAAGGGAACATCTTCGGTCAGATGGCTCTGTCGAGCCTGGCCGGACGGGCCGTCGCCGCCAGCGCGACCGGCACGATCGGCGGTGCCCCGATGGCGTCGTCACTGGGTGGAGTCGTCACTGAAGCCGACCCCGCAGCGGCGACCATCTTCGTGATCCCGGCATTTGAAGACTGACACAGCAAGGGTTTTCGACATGTTTTATGCAGCGTTCCCACCAGAAATCAACTCGGGCAGGATGTATACCGGCGCGGGATCGGAGCCGTTGGTGGCCGCCGCGGCGGCCTGGGGCGAGCTGGCCAACGAGTTGCAGCAGGCAGCGACGTCCTATTCGACAGTGATCTCATCCTTGACCAGCGGACCATGGTTGGGCCCGACGTCGCTGAGCATGGCGGCCGCGGTCGCCCCGTATCTGACCTGGATGCAGGGCACCGCAGCGCAGGCCGCCGAAACAGCGAGCCAGGCCAACGCCGCGGCCAGCGCCTACGAGACGGCATTCGCCGCGCATGTGCCACCGGCCGAAATCGCCGCCAACCGTGCGCAGTTGGCGTCGCTGGTTGCCGGCAACGTCATCGGTCAGAACAACGCGGCGATCGCCGCCACCGAGGTCCAATACGGCGAAATGTGGGCGCAGGACGCCGTGGCGATGGATACCTACGCCGCCTCATCGGCGGCCGCCTCCAATCTGACGCCGTTTACCGAGCCGCCACCGACAACCAACACCGCGGGCACCGCGGCGCAGTCGGCCGCCGTAGCTCAAGCCGCTGCCAGTCAGGCCGGGTCCAGCGCTCAGACGGTCGCGGCCGCAGCGACGAACACGGGATCACCGTTGCTGCAATGGCTGGCCAACCTCAGCACTGACTACACCAGCACGCTCAACGGCCTGCTCAACAGCCTCTTCGGCCCGACCGGGGCATCGACCTACTCGGCACTGTTCTCGGCGGTGAAGGCTCCGCTCGGATTCACCACACAGTTCAACGACATCGGGTTGCTCACCAACTTCCCGGTGTCGCAATTCCTCAAGTTCACTCCCGCTCCCGGCTTCGGGTTGCCGCCGAAAGAGGGCCTGGGGGGCGGGCTCCTCGGGCCGTGGTACGGCCGAGGATGGCTGACAAGCTCCGTTTCGGCCAGCATGGGAGATTCAGGCACGCTGGTCGGAAAGTTGTCCGTCCCACCGAGTTGGGCCGCGGCCACGCCGGCGGTCAGAACGGTGGCCGCGGCCCTGTCCGCCGCCGGATCCGATACGGTGCCGGCGGCCGCGCTCGGCGAGGTCGGACTGTTCAGTTCGATGTCCATGGCGGGGATGCTCGGCAGCGCGATAGGCGCCGGGACACCAACTCTTTTGTCCGGCAGCGGCGTTCGCGGGCGCATCACGCCGTTGAAGGACCTGAAGGACTCCAACGGCAAACACTCCCCCGAGCAGCTCAAACGTATGGTCGCACAGATTTCGGAGAAGCCCGAAACCGTGCAACACCACACCGTCGACCAAGAGGGGCTGGACAGTCTGCTCGAACAACTTGCAAAGCGGCCCGGCATACACGCGGTGCATCTGTCCAAGGGCGGCAAGGCAAAAGTCGTCCCGCCAGGTTCGCAGTTGGGCTAGGGGACAACATGATTCAGTCGAGCAGAACTTGGCCACAGCATGAAAGCCGGCACGGCTTCTCAACAGAAGGAAAGAAAGGACGGGTTATGAGAGCGCTACTTGCGGCACTCGGCGTTGGCATCGTGATCGCTGTCGCGGCACCTGCGTACGCCGATCCGGACGATGCTACCGGCGACGACGCGGGCTTCTTGTCCGCTCTACAGAAAGTCGGCATCCAATACCCCAGCCCGGCTCAAGCCGTCACCGCCGGCAAATCGGTGTGCGGGTGCCTGAATAGCGGCGAATCGGCTCTGGAACTGGTGCACGAGGTGAAGGTCCGGAATGTGGGGTTCACAATGGAAGAAGCATCCAACTTCGCCATGATTGCAGCGAAATACTACTGCCCCCAACAACTCTCAAAGAGCTGACGCGAAGCCGGCGCTCGGCTGGCTGCTACGTGACGAGAGTGACCGAGTTAGCCCGGCGCAGCTTGCCCGACGACGTCTTCGGGATGGTGCCCGGGCCGAGCACGACGACGTTGCGCGGCCGCACGTCGACCTCGGTGACGACCTCGTGGGCCACCTGGTGCTCGATGCGCCGCACCTCGGCCGGGTCCTGCCAGGCGTTGGATTCCACTGCGACGGCGAAGGTTTCGCGCGAGTGCCCGGCGTCCAGCCGGACCGCGACGGCGCAGCCGATGCGCACACCCTCGACGCGGCCTGCGGCGCGCTCGATGTCGGTCGGGTAGATGTTGCGGCCGGCCATGATGATGACGTCCTTGACGCGGCCGCACACCACGACGTGGCCGTTCTCCATCAGGTAACCCAGATCGCCGGTGTCGTACCAACCGTTCTCGTCCTGCGCGGGCAGGAAACCGCCCATGGTGATGTAACCGGGCGTCACGCATTCACCGCGCAGCTCGATGACGCCGACGCCGCGAGCGGGCATCACTTCGCCGTTCTCGTCGACGACGCGGGCCTCGAGATCCTTCAGCAGCGGGCCGAGCGATGCCAGCCGCCGGGTGTTGCCCTTGCTGGATGGGACGGCGCGGCGCAGCGCGGCCAGCAGATCGGCGTCGACCTCGTCGACGACCAGGCCGGCGTTGCACTCCGAGAACGACACCGCGAGCGTCGTCTCCGCCATGCCGTACGCGGGCAGGATGGCCGACGGCTTGAGCCCGAAGGGCGTACCCGCATCGAGCAGGTCCTCGACGTCGGCGGGGTCGACGGGCTCGGCGCCGGACAGCGCGAACCGCAGCGTCGACAGGTCGTACTGGCCGGGCTCGGCCTGCTTGCGCAGCCGCTTGGCGAACAGCGCGTAGGCGAAGTTGGGCGCCGCGGTCATGGTGCCCTGGTATTTGTCGATGAGCTTCGCCCACAGCAGCGTGTCGCGCAGGAAGTCCATCGGCGTGACCTTGACCAGCTCGGCACCGAAGTACATCGGAATGGTCAGGAAGCCGACCATGCCCATGTCGTGGAAGCAGGGCAGCCAGCTGACCATGACGTCCTTGTCGACGTCGTACTCGGCGCCGATGAACATGGCCTCGGCGTTCGAGTAGATGTTGCGGTGGGTGATCTGGACCGCCTTCGGGGACCCGGTGGATCCAGACGTCAGCTGCATCAGCGCCAGGTCGTCTTCGTCCGTTTCGAGCGGATCGATCGGCTCGCCCTCGAGCAGGTCGCCGATCTTGAGCACCTTGATGCCCTTCTCCTCGAGCACCGGAATGGCGACGAGGAACGGCTCCGAAACGATGACGGCGGTCGCCTCGATCATCGCGATGACGTTCATGGTGTCCTCGGCCCAGACGGCGAGGTCGGTGCGCGGCGTGGGCTGGTGCAACATGGTCAGGCTGGCGCCACGCATCCACAGGGCCTGCGCGGTCGGCGCGATCTCCACCGGGAACCCGGCCAGCACGCCGACGGCGTCACCGTGTCCGACGCCCGCGGCAGCCAGTCCGCCGGCGACGCGGCGCGCCCGCTCGTACACCTCGAGCCAGGTGTGCCGGACGGGCTCGTGCGGCTCGCCGGTGACCATGCCCCGCGTGCTCTGGTGAGCGTTGCGGAACATGTTCTCGGTAAACCTGCTCACGCTTGCCTCCTCGGTTCCGGCATCGTCGCCCAGCATCTAATGTTGCTACTGCTCAAGCACACATTGGGATAGCCGCGCGCCCACAATTGGGCAGCGATTTCATCTCGAATCGGTGGCGACGCAATATCCGCACGCAACGTTGCCACCTGGGACGGGACCCGCCCGCCGGTAGGGACGGCGGACGTAAGAACCAGGCTCGTTGCTTGACCGGTAATCATCACCGTCGGATATCTTAAACTCCTCTTAAAGAACTGCCAAACTGTGGCGCGAAATCACATGTCGGCGACGGGCGTGGGCACCACTCGGGCGCCGTGTACGGGGCCGCTGGCCACCCGCACCGTGCGGCAGACACCGGCCCCCGACAGCTCGGTCCCGACGTCCACCGCCGAGGGCGCTGACCGGCA
This sequence comes from uncultured Actinomycetota bacterium, assembly GCA_963815995.1. Classification (GTDB taxonomy): domain Bacteria; phylum Actinomycetota; class Actinomycetes; order Mycobacteriales; family Mycobacteriaceae; genus Mycobacterium. Next base: position 22,687 of record CAWFIR010000010.1, on the reverse strand, counting down.
CAGAAACGCACACGTCGGCCCGGATCCCGACACGATGCCGGCCAGTGCGCCGGCCTCGACGCCGGCCCGCAACACCCGACGCAACGCGTATTCAGGCTCAGCGCGGAGGGCTGCATCTCGTTGCCCAACAGCGGCGCCAGTTGCTCCGGGTCACCGGCAGCCAGGGCAGCCAGCACCGGGCCGGGGTCATCGAGGCGCGGCGGCGTGCCGACTTCGCGCAACCGGTCCAGCTCGCTGAACACCGTGCGGGTGGACAACCCGCCCTCGGCGAACGCCAGTACCCAATGGAAAGTATTGCGGGCCAAGACCGTAGCCAGCTCTTCGCCGCGACCAGTGCCCAGTGCGGTACCGCCGTGCAATGCGAACGGCACGTCGCTGCCGAGCTGCGCGGCCAGCGCATGCAGGTCGCGGCGTGGCACACCGAGTTCCCACAACGAGTTGAGCGCGACGAGAACCGCCGCGGCGTCGGCGCTGCCGCCGCCCATCCCGCCGGCCACCGGGATGGACTTGTCGATCAGGATCGACACATCGGGCGCGCGGCCGACGTGGTCGGCCATCAGCTCGGCGGCCTGCCAGGCCAGGTTGCGTTCGTCGAGGGGCAGCTGGTCGGCACCCTCCCCGGTGATCTCCAGCGAGAGCACATCGGCGTTGCGGACGGTGACCTCGTCAACGAGCGAGACCGCGTGAAATACCGTCGTCAGTTCGTGATAACCGCTCTCCAGCAGGTCTCCGACGGCCAGATAGAGATTGATCTTCCCGGGCGTGCGGACCGTCACCGACCCAGTGGGCACCCATTGAGCTGCGGTGCTCCCGTCGATCGGCACCGAAAAAGACTATCCCGACCGGCGTCCGGCCCGTAGCCGGTCAGCTCGCAGAGGCGTGCCGCTGGGAAACGCCGCGGCCGCGCGGGCCGGCGTCGCCGAGGTCACCCGAGCGCTGATAAAGCCGCACGAATTCGTCGACGGTCAGCGTCTCACCCCGACGGGCCGGGTCGATGCTCGCGGCCAGCAGCCGGCTGGCCGATTCGTTGCCCGAGCCCGCCCATTCGATGAACGCGTTGCGGGATGTCTTGCGGCGCTGAGCAAATGCGGTGTCGATGAGCTTGAATACGTTCTGCCGGAACGTCGCATCGGTCGGCCAGGGCGGGTTGGTGTGCCGGTCGATGCGCACCAGCCCGGAGTACACCCGCGGGATCGGCCAGAAGACGGTCGGCGACACCATGCCGTGCCGGCGGACCTGCCCGTGGAAACGCACCTTGACGCTGGGCACCCCGTACTCCTTGCCGCCCGGTTCGGCGGCGAGTCGTTCGGCGACCTCGGCCTGCACCATCACCATCACCGTTCGCAGCGAAGGGAATTCGGCAAGCAGGTGCAGCAGCGCGGGCACCGCGACGTTGTAGGGCAGATTCGCCACCACCGCTGTCGGCTCGGAAGCCAGATCGCCGGGGCCGATGGACAATACGTCGCGATTGATCACGGTCAGCCGCTGAATCTCGCTGTGCGAATGCTCGGACACGGTCTGCGGCAGCCGGTCGGCGAGCACCGGGTCGATCTCGACGGCGCTCACCGTGCAGCCGCGGTCCAGCAGGGCAAGCGTCAGCGACCCGAGGCCGGGCCCGACTTCCAGGACGTGGTCGTTCCGGTTGACTCCGGATGCCGACACAATCCGGCGCACCGTGTTGGCGTCATGAACGAAGTTCTGCCCCAACGATTTACGCGGCCGGAATTCGAGTTCCTTGGCCAACCGTCGGATTTCGGTCCGTCCGAGCAGCCGGATGGTCAGCGCGCACCCGCTCGTCCGCTGCACACCGGCCATGCACCCCAGCCCTGACGGGCCTGCGTCACCGAGGCGACGGCGATCTGCTCTTCCCGCGAGGCCAGGTCGGCACGCGGCGCGAACCGCAGGCCGCCGTTGCGCTCCCAGGTGCTCTGGTCGAACTGCACACCGCCGTAGTAGCCGTTACCGCTGTTGATCGCCCAGTTTCCGCCGGCCTCGCAACGCGAGATCGCGTCCCAGATCTCGCCGTTGGCGACCGCCGGTACTTCGGTGCCGGGTTTGGTGCCGACCCGCACGACCGCCTCGCGGGCGGGTGCGATGACGTGGCTGGCCACCGGCAGGCGACCGGTCTCGACGCCGTTGACCTTGGACACCGAGAAGGTCACGTCCTGGGTGCCCGGGGTGCCCGCGTCCTCGACGATCTCTTTGCTGATGTTCATCTGCGGGTCCTCGATCCGGCGCCGGGGCGGGATCAGCGGTACTCGCTCGGTGATCTTCTCGATCCGGTTGCGGGTCACCTGAATGTGCATGCCGTCGATCACCGGTGCTGCCGCGCCGGGGGTGACCTGGTCGCTCTGTTCCAACGGCGCGTTGACGCCGGCCAGCAGGTCGCCGACCCGGGCCGCGGCCAGGTGCACGGTGCGTACCACCCCGGCGTCGTCGAGCTCGACCGTCTTGGCGCTGACCACCGGAAGGGCCATCCCGGCCAGCGGAACGCGGCTACCGCGCGACGCCGCGGCCGGCGCCGTGTCCGTCATCGACAACTGCGCCAGTGCCTCGTCGACCGTGGAGGCCGTCGTCCAGACCTGCTTGCTGTTCTGGCCGTCCAGCGAGATCTCCAGCGGCCGGCTGCGTCGCAGCACGATGTTGGCGTCACTGGGGACCCGCTCACCGGCGGCCGGGTACAGGTCGTCCCGCTCGGTGACGGTGAACCCGTTCTCCTTGATGATGTCGATCACCCGTGACTTCATGGTCGTCACAGTCATTGCGGTGCCGTCGACGCTCAGCGTCACGGTTTTGTAGTCGGCGACCGCGAAGGCACCGGCGAACGCCAGGACCAGCAGAAAACCTGCTACGAGAAGCCGAAAGCCGGCGAGGGAGCCTGATGGAGTTTCGTGAGTACATTCAACGCGCGTTTATCCCCGACCTCAAAAACAACTGGTGTAACAAAGGAAAAGGGGCCACTAGGGCCCCCACCGTTCGATCACAAGACGGTAACGATATTCCCTGACTAAGGCAACTCGGACCGGTCGCCTTTACCGACTATTAACCCCCACCGCCGACCCGTAGACCCGGCGGGCGTTGGCGGTGGTGAGCTCGGCCAGCTCGTCGGCGGGCCGACCGATCAGCTCCGACAGCGCCCGCACGGTGTAGGGCAGGCAATACGGCTCGTTCGGGGCGCCCCGGTAAGGGTGCGGCGTCAGAAACGGTGCATCGGTCTCCACCAGCAGTTGAGTCGCCGGTACCAGCGGGACGGCGTCGCGCAGCTCACGCGCGTTGCGGAAGCTGACCGTTCCAGACAGGCTGACCAGCCAGCCGGCGTCGACGCAGGCGCGCGCCAACGCCTCCCCCGACGAGAAGCAGTGAAAGATCACGGTGTCCGGCGCGCCCTCGGCACGCAGCACGTCGAGCACCTCGGCGTCGGCTTCGCGGTTGTGAATCATCAGCGGTTTGCCGGTCCGCTTGGCCAGGTCGATGTGCCACGCGAAGGCCTCCCGCTGCACGGCCGGGTCGGCGCAGCCCTCGAGCTTGCCGGGCCAGTAGAGATCCATGCCCGTTTCGCCGATCGCCACCACCCGCGGGTGGGCCGCCAACCGCTCGATCTCGGCCCGGGCGTCGTCGGTCAGCGCGTCGGCGCGGGTCGGGTGCAGTGCCACCGCGGCGTACACGCGCGGATCCCACTCGGCGGCCTGGGTCACCCAGCGCGCCGACGCCAGGTCATCGGCGATGGTGACCACCGCGGTCACGCCGACGGCCGCCGCGCGATCGACGATGGCGTGCACGTCGTCGGCGTCCTTCGCCCCGCAGGCATCCAGGTGGGTGTGCGCATCGATCAGCGGGCTCAGCCGTTGCGGTGCCGGTGGCGGCTGACGTTTGGAGCTCACGCGCACACAATAGAGCGCGGCAAATAGGGTGAGGGGCGATGAACCCGTACTACGTCACCACCGCGATCACGTACCCCAATGGCGACCCGCACGTCGGTCATGCCTACGAGTACATCGCCACCGACGCGATCGCCCGGTTCAAGCGGCTGGACGGCTTCGACGTCCGCTTTCTGACCGGCACCGACGAGCACGGCCTCAAGATGGTCGAAACCGCGGCGGCCGAGGGCATTCCGACGGCCGAGCTGGCCCGGCGCAACTCCGACGCCTTCCAGCGCCTGCAGCAGAAGCTGAACATCTCCTTCGACCGGTTCATCCGCACCACCGACGCCGACCACCATGAGGCGTCCAAGGACATCTGGCGGCGGATGGAGGCGTCCGGGGACATCTACCTGGACAGTTACTCCGGCTGGTACTCGGTGCGCGACGAACGGTTCTTCGTCGAATCGGAGACCGCGGTCGTCGACGGGAACCGGATCGCCGTCGAGACCGGCACGCCGGTGACCTGGACCGAGGAGCAGACCTACTTCTTCCGGCTCTCGTCGTACGCCGAAAAGCTGCTGGCGCACTACGCGGCCAATCCCGACTTCATCGCACCCGAGGTGCGGCGCAACGAGGTGGTCAGCTTCGTCTCCGGTGGTCTGCGGGATCTGTCCATCTCGCGCACGTCGTTCGACTGGGGCGTGAAAGTCCCCGACCATCCCGACCACGTCATGTACGTCTGGGTCGACGCGCTGACCAACTACCTGACCGGGGTCGGCTACCCGGATACCGAATCCGAGTTGTTCCAACGCTATTGGCCGGCCGATCTGCACATGATCGGCAAGGACATCATCCGGTTCCACACCGTCTACTGGCCCGCGTTTTTGATGTCCGCCGGAATCGATTTGCCGCGAAGGGTTTTCGCACACGGCTTTCTGTTGAACCGTGGCGAGAAGATGAGCAAGTCGGTGGGCAACATCGTCGACCCGAACACCCTGGTCGACACCTTCGGACTGGATCAGGTGCGGTATTTCCTGCTGCGCGAGGTTCCGTTCGGCCAGGACGGCAGCTACAGCGAAGACGCGATCATCACCCGGACCAACACCGACCTGGCCAACGAGCTGGGCAACCTGGCCCAGCGGTCGCTGTCGATGGTGGCCAAGAATCTCGGTGGAGTCGTCCCCGCGCCCGGCGAGTTCACCGCCGACGACACCGAACTGCTCACCATCGCCGACGGTCTGCTCGAGCGGGTTCGTGCCGAGTTCGACAGCCAGGCAATGCATGTGGCGCTGGAAGCGATTTGGTTGATGCTCGGCGCGGCCAACAGGTACTTCTCCGCTCAGCAGCCCTGGGTGTTGCGCAAGAGCGAGGCCGAGGCAGACCAGGTTCGCTTCGCCACCGTGCTCTACACAACGTGTGAAGTCGTGCGCATTGCGGCGCTGCTGATTCAGCCGGTGATGCCCGACTCGGCGAGCAAGCTGCTCGACCTGCTCGGCCAGTCGCAGGAGCAGCGCAGCTTCACCGCGATCGGCGCGCGGCTCGAGCCCGGCACGGCGCTACCGGCGCCCACCGGGGTCTTTCCGCGCTATCAGGTCGACTGAGCACCCGCGAGGCGGACCCGAACGGTTACGCGCCCGTTTTCGTCGCGATGCGCGACGGCATGTCCGGAGCGCTCGATTCCGTCGAGTGTCAACGACATTGGAGCGCCGTCGCCGAGGAAGTTGCGCCACCAGGTCTTGGCGTCGGGCATGTTCGCGGCGATCTCGATCACGTCACCGCGACGGCGGAAGGCCACCGGAATGCTGAACGTCCGTCCCGAACGCCGCCCGGTGTAGGTGATCAATGTGACGTTGCGCCGCAGCATCTTCCCGAGGCGCGGTGAGCCCGCCAGCGCCGCGATCGGCGCGTTGAACAGCGGCGCCCCGCGCATCAGCAGGCGCCCGAGGTTCGTGGTTATGGCCATGGTGTCGATCCTTTCGAGTTTCAGAGTCAGCAGCACGCTGTGCACAATGCCGTGACTGCCAGTCCTTGCAGGACGGCTCTGATCGTGATGACCCTGTCCCAATTATGTTGCAGTTCCCGGGCATTCACCGTCGGGTCGGATTGATCGGCCGCAGCGGTGAGCCGGCGGTTGATCGGCGCGCTCACTCGCAGGTAGATCAGCAGCCACACCAGCAGCAGTCCAACCGCCACCCCGGCAGCGATCGCCTGCACCCAACGATCGGACGTGGCGGCGAACACCGCGCTGATCGCCGCGGCCACCAGGCCGAGCACTCCGGGCACCGGCATCCGCCGGTCGCCGTAGCGATGGATGTTGCCCATCACCGCCAGCAGGGACCGGTCGTCGACGCGGGCCAGCGCGGGCCGTTGCACCATCGCGCAGAACACGTCCGTCCCGTAGACCACCCCGGTACCCAGCACCGCGACCAACGCGAACAACTTGGCGATCATGACGCGCTCCTCGTCCGTGGTAGGTGTTAGCGACGCTAACCCTGGCTCCGCGGTGTGTCAATAGCGCCGCTAGTTTTCATATCAGCGCTAGCATGGACGCATGGCCATCGAAGATCGCCGGGCGCGCGAGCGAGCCGCCCGACGCCAGCTGATCACCGCCACGGCGCGCAAGCTGGCCGAAGAGGAAGGCTGGGACGCGGTCACCACCCGCCGGCTGTCCACCGAGATCGAATACAGCCAGCCGGTGCTCTACAAGCACTTCTCCGGCATGGAGGGCATCGTCGCATCGGTCGCGGTCCAGGGATTCCGCGAACTCGGCGACGCACTCTCCGCGGCGCGCGGCGGCGCGGCCGACGACCAGGACGCGCTGGCCCGAGTTGCCCACGCGTTCATCGGTTTTGCCCGCGACAACCCGGCGTTGTTCGATGCGATGTTCATCCGGACGACGACGCTGCCGTTCGCCGCCGAGGACACGCCGGCGGAGCTGAATGCGGCGTTCGCCGAACTGCGCGCCGCGGTGGACCTGGTCGCGGGTACCCGGGATCCCGACACGCTGGCCGAAGTGGTGTGGGCGTCGCTGCACGGCCTGATCACGCTCGATCGCAGCGGCCGGCTACGCCCCGATCATCACGCCGAGCGGGTCGACACCCTGATCGCCGGACTCGTCGCATCGGCGTGAGCCTGGTCACAACCTCTCCAACGCTGTCACAACAGCAGCCGCGGCGGTGTCTTGAGGGCAGCAAACCCGCGAGGACAGGAGACAACATGACCGCCCAACGCACTCACATCGTCGTGATCGGCGGCGGATACGCCGGCACGCTGGCCGCCAACCATCTGCGGCTGCGCGCCGATCTCGACATCACCGTGGTGAACCCGCGGCCCGTTTTCGTCGAGCGAATCCGGTTGCATCAGTTGGTCGCCGGCAGCGGCACCGCCGCCGTCGACTACGGAACCCTGCTCGGTGACGGCATCCGGCTCGTCGTCGACAACGCCGATCGGATCAACACCGCGCAGCGCTCCGTCGAGCTGACGTCCGGCACGGTGCTGCACTACGACTACCTGATCTACGCGGTCGGCAGCACCGGCGTGGTTCCCGCCGCGGTGCCTGGTGCTGTCGAATTCGCCTACCCGATAGCCGAATTCGAGCAAGCCGAGCGACTCCGGGGCACCCTGGACGAGCTGCATCCCGCCGCACCCGTCACCGTCGTCGGCGCCGGGTTGACCGGCATCGAAACCGCCTCCGAGCTGGCCGAGCAGGGCCGGTCGGTGACCCTGGTCTGCGGCGGAACACTGGGTCCGTCACTGAGCCGGCCGGGCCGCCGTTCGGTGGCCAAGTGGCTGCGCCGCCTCGGTGTGGACGTGCTTGAGACGGCGAGGGTCGACGAGGTTCGCCCCGACACGGTGGTGCTGGATGACGGTGCCGTGCTGCCCAGCGCGGTGACGGTCTGGACGGCGGGCTTCGGCGTGCCGGATCTGGCTGACCGCAGCGGGCTTCGCACGGATGCGCTGGGCCGGTTGCTCACCGATGAGACACTGACCAGCGTGGACGATCCCCGCATCGTGGCGGCCGGTGATGCCGCTGCGCCGTCGGATCAGCCGTTGCGGATGAGCTGCCAGGCCGCGATCCCGCTCGGCGCCCAAGCCGCCAACACGGTGCTCAGCCGGATCGCCGGCACACCGGCCGCGGCAATCAACCAGGCATTCACCGGGCAGTGCATCAGCATCGGCCGCTCGTATGCCACCGTCCAGCTCGCCCGTCCGGACGACACCCCGCTGAACCTGTTCATCGGCGGCCGGTTCGCCGCGTCGATCAAGGAGATGGTCTGCAAAGGCACGGTGTGGGGCATTCGCCGTGAGGCAGCCAAGCCCGGGCTGGTACCGCTGGCTCAAGGGCGGCAAGCGGGCGCGAGCGGCTCGGCGGCCGAGGCGGTCACGGTATCGTGACCGCCCCCGACGACCACGCCGAGCGGTTCATGCTGCTGCGGCCGCTGCTGTTCACCATCGCCTACGAAATCCTGGGCTCGACAACCGAATCCGATGACGTGCTGCAGGACAGCTATCTGCGGTGGGCCGACGTGGACTTATCATCCGTGCACGACACCAAGTCGTACCTGGCCCGGTTGGTCACCCGTCAGGCGCTCAACGCACTGCGCGCCGGCGCGCGGCGGCGGGAAGACTACGTCGGGCCGTGGCTGCCTGAGCCACTACTGCTGGACGAGCAGGATCCATCGGCCGATGTGGTTCTGGCCGAATCGGTTTCGATGGCGATGCTGGTGCTGCTGGAGACGCTGGGCCCCGACGAGCGCGCGGTGTTCGTGCTGCGCGAGGTGTTCGGCTTCGACTACGACGAAATCGCTTCCGCGGTAGGCAAATCGGCGGCCGCGGTCCGGCAGGTCGCGCATCGGGCCCGCGAACATGTGCAGGCCCGACGTAAACGCTTCGCCCCGGTCGATCCGGAACAGAACGCGCGGATCGCCGCGGAGTTCATGGCCGCGGCGGCCGGCGGTGATGTGCAGGCGGTGATGTCGATGCTGGCCCCGGACGTGGTGTGGACCGCCGACAGCGGCGGCAAGGCCAGCGCGGCCCGGCGTCCGGTGGTCGGGGCCGACAAGGTAGCCAGAGCGGTCGTCGGGCTGATCGGCCGCGGCATGCAGCTGCCCGATGTGCGCGCCGAGATGGTCATCTGCAACGCCGCGCCGGCGGTGCTGATCTACGCCGGCGACCAGTTGGAGGGCGTTTTCACCGTGGAGATCGTCGACGGCAAGATCAGCAACTTCTACGCGATGCGCAATCCCGACAAGCTCGCGGCCGTCACCACCGCACGCAAAATCAGCCGCGGCTGAGATCTCTGCCAAGCTAGGGGGCGTGCGAACCGACCGGCTTGGCGATCTCGGCAGCCCTCACGAGGTGCTGCGGGCCGTCGGCGACGCCACGAATCGGCTGGACCTGCCGCCGCCGGCCGCGCTGACCGGCGAGTGGTTCGGCGCCTCGGCCGTGATCGCCCCGAGCCTGTCGGTGCAACCCGTCGACGCGGCCGACGCATTCGACGTGCGACCGGGGTCGCACAGCACGACGGTCGGCGGCGGCTGGATCGGCTACCTCTCTTACCCCGATCCGGGTGCCGACGGTCGGCCCGGCCGGATACCGGAGGCCGCGGGCGGCTGGACGGACTGCGTGCTGCGCTGCGACCGCGACCGGCAGTGGTGGTTCGAAAGCCTGTCCGGTGCCCCGATGCCCGACTGGCTGGCCGAAGCGCTGACGACTCCTTAGCACCCGTAGCGCGCTGGGCGCATACCGAATCGACTGGGACGCCGCCGATCGTCAGGCACATCGCGCCGGCGTGCTGGCCTGCTTGGAGGCCATTCGCGCCGGCGAGGTCTACCAGGCGTGCGTGTGCACACAATTCGCCGGCACGATCGCCGGCGAACCGTTGGACTTCTTCATCGACGGCGTCGCCCGCACCGCGCCCGCGCGGGCGGCCTACGTCGCCGGACCCTGGGGCGCGGTGGCATCGCTGTCGCCGGAGCTGTTCCTATGTCGCCGTGGCGATCTGGTCACCTCGAGCCCGATCAAAGGCACGCTGCCGCTCTACGCTCCCCCGTCGGCGCTACGGGAATCCAGCAAGGATGTCGCCGAGAACGTCATGATCGTCGACCTGGTGCGCAACGACCTGGGCCGGGTCGCGGTCACCGGATCGGTCACGGTGCCTGAGTTGCTCGTCGTGCGGCCCGCGCCGGGGGTGTGGCATCTGGTGTCGACGGTGTCGGCGCAGGTTCCGATCGAGCTGCCTACCTCGGCGTTGCTGGACGCCACCTTCCCACCGGCCTCGATCACCGGCACGCCCAAAATTCGCGCGCGCCAACTGATTTCGCAGTGGGAGCAATCGCGCCGTGGAGTGTATTGCGGCACAGTCGGTTTGGCGTCACCGGTAGCGGGCTGCGAGCTGAACGTCGCGATCCGCACGGTGGAATTCGACGCGGTGGGCAACGCGGTGCTGGGGTCCGGCGGCGGGATCACCGCCGATTCCGACGTCGACGCCGAATGGGAGGAATGCCTGCACAAGGCGGCGCCGATCATCGGAGCGGGCGTCGCGTCAGCCGCGCGATCGCAGCACCGCGTCGTAGAGCTCACGCCGTGACGCCGCTCCCGGCGTAGCCGCAATCACTTGCGCGCAGGCGTCTTTGACGCCCATCCCTTCGTCGACCAGCGCGCTCGCCTGCGCCACCAACGTCGGCAGATCGGCACGCGGAGTCGCACCCGCCAGCACGACGGTGACCTCGCCGAGCACGCCGTCGGCCGCCCAGGCCGCCAATTCGTACAGCGATCCGCGCACCACTTCCTCGTGCACCTTGGTCAGCTCGCGGCACACCGCGGCGCGACGATCGCCGCCCAGCTGATCGACGGCGTCAGCCAAGCAGGCGGCCAGCCGGCGCGGCGATTCGAAGAACACCGCCGTGCGCTGCTCGGCCGCCAGCGACGCCAGCCAACTCTTGCGCGCCGCCTGTTTGCGTGGCGCGAACCCCTCGAAGCAGAACTTCTCCGACGACAGCCCCGATACCGCCAGCGCGGTCGTCACCGCCGACGGGCCGGGCAGGCACCGCACCGGCAAACCGGCGTCCAGGCAAGCCGCCACCAGCCGGTGGCCGGGGTCGTTGATCAGCGGCATCCCGGCGTCGCTGACCACCAGCACGGTGGCGCCCGCGCTGATCGCCTCGACCAGCTCGGGCACCCGCGACGCCTCGACGTGATCGAAGAAGCTGACGATGTTGCCGCCGATCCGAACATCGAGCGCCTTGGCCAGCGTCCGCACCCGACGGGTGTCCTCGGCGGCCACGATATCCGCCGTCGACAGCGCGGCGATCAGCCGCGGCGACGCATCGGACGGCTGCCCCAACGGCGTCGCACCCAGCAATAATTGACCATCGGCCAAGGGATCTCCTAGTGTCCTGAGTCATTAATTCGCCTGCAGTTGTAGCCACTCTGCGTCTTCGTAAAAGGACGCGTCGACTGTGCGGGTTGTGTGCGAAAACCTGCCTGAATTTCATTCGCAACCTGCACAGTCGGCGCCGGACACATCTAATCAGCTGTCGCTGAATTGTCTTGCATACCTGACTAGACCGGTCGGTTGAGTTCCTGTAACCGGGCGAGGGCCAGGTCGCGTTGCCCTTCATCGAAGGCTTCGAGACGGGTGACACGTTCACCGTGGAGAAGGATGAGCACGACGAACGGAATCTCGATCGCGGCGCCATCGGTCGACGTGCCCTTCAGGGACATGCGACCCACGATGCCTATCGCAGAGCGCGCCAGAACCTCGGCGAGCTCGACCCGTAAATTCGGTGCCAGCGATCCGGTCGTCTGCAGCGATGACAGCCAGTCGGCGATCGTGCCCTCGACCGCATGCGCCAGCTGTCGGTGATTGACGTAATCGGCGCCGGCGAAATATGTTGCGACCGCATCCCAGTCATGACGATTGATCGTCGCGCTAATCCGGTCCACCGCTTCGATGACCTCGGGATAGGCGACCTCCCCCGACGCAATCCATCGAGCCGTGAGTTCAGCGAAAGCGTCGTCGAGGTCGTCGGGATCGAAACTTACGGCGTCCCGCATCAGCCCGCGGTCGTCAACTTCCATCACACGCAAGATCTCGGAGGTGATCGGTTGGTCGATCTCGGCCACGTCTCGATAATGCTCGCGGGTGAGCGACAGCCGAGCCCCCCTGATAGCGATGAACTCCAACTCCAAGCGCCAGCTGGTCGGCACCGTTTCGAACATGGCTTGGACGGCCTTCCGCCGTGCTGCGCCGACAAGCACGTTACGCAAGCCTTTTCGCCGGTCCTCATAGCGTCCCTCAGCATTGGCAAGGCCAAGGAGGCCCTCTGGATCGCGGCAATTGAACGCGTCGGCTACGCGTAGCCAGGTTCGGGTCGCGGCGTTCTCAAATGAAGGCGTCTGCCGCTCGAGTTCATCAAACCTAGCGAGTGCGGCGTCCAGGTCTGCCTCTTCGAAGATTTCGAAGCGGTTGATCCGGCCACCTTCGACAGTCAGGAGGTCAAATCATTCGCCACTCGGCATCGAAGCCTTCTGGCGAGGTCCCATTTTGCGTATGGGTGATGACCGCTCCGAATGCTGAGCCGATGCACTGACTCGATGTGGATGTTGAGGTCTGGCGTGAGGTCCCAGAGAGGCGCGAATGGCGGCGGTCAGGTCGCTGGACGCGAACGGCGTACCCCGTCGGTGGTCAATCGTGATCCAGTCCGCCGACGGGCTAGTTCATGCCGATTGAAAGCGGCGTAGGCATGCGAGATTACGGACCACGTGTTCGAGTGAGCCGCCGCTTCGCCAGCGAGATACCGGGCGTCGAGTTCCTCGAATGCAGCGTCGATGTCGTCGAGGTCGAACAGGAAGCGCGCCGCGACCCGGTTGTCTGCGTCGATCTCGACGATGCCGAGCATTTCACTGTGGAACGCCTCGGGTCGCTGATCTCGGCCAGACAATCGGAGTCGAGTGAGGACAAGGCGCTCGCCACGGGTTGCAATGACCGTCGACGTTAGATCGGTCGCCCCGAGGTCGGCGATCGCGCGTATGTTCGCGACGTCGATATCTCGTCCCTGCAGAATCCCGCTGCTGACAACCGAACGGCGATCGTCGGTGAATACTTCATCGGCCGAATTCTCAGCGACTGCAGCCCAATTGCGCGCAGCGAAATACGTGCGGAAACGCTGCACCAGTTGGCTTGCCGCGTTTTCCAGCCGCGGCGGCCGCGGATGCAATTCCTCGAAGCGGGCGAGCGCAGCGTCCAGGTCTGCCTCGTCGAACAGCTCGCAGCGGTTAATCATTGTCGCCCTCGGCCGCCAGAAGTTCGATCATTCGCCACTCGGCATCGAAGCCTTCTGGCGTCGATCCCATACGCCGCGTGGGTGACGACCGCTCCGAGGTTGCTCAGCCGATGCACCGCTTCGATGTACATCTTGAGGTCTGGTGTGATGTCCCATGCGCCACGGATGTACGCGATCTGATCAGCCGCCTCGAAGCTAGCGCGTAGCCGGTGGTCGATGGTCAACCAATCCGACGTCCAAGGGGGTAGTTCGTGCTTATTCAGTTGGACGTAGCCCTCGGTGACGACCGACCAAATGCGCGCGTGGGCGGCCGCTTCGCCGGCGAGATATCGGGCGTCGAGTTCCTGGAATGCGGCATCGATGTCGTCAAGGTCGAATGTGACCAGCGCGACGATCCGCTCGTCGGCGTCGATCTCGGCGATGCCGAGCACGTCGGCGCCGACCTCGCCGGACATGCCACGGTTGAAGATATGGAGATGAGCGAGGGCAAGGCGCTCGCCGCGGGCCGCGATGACGTTCGAAGACATGGTCGGTGCGCTGACCTCGACGGCGACTCGATTGTCCGCGATGTGCACATCTCGGCCGCGTCGAATCCCTGCGTTCACGACACGGCGGCGGTCGTCCGAGACAATGTCGTCGGCAAGTAGCTTCGCCAAGGCGGCCCAGTCGCGGGCTGCGAAGTGTGCCAGGTACCGCTCAATGATTCGGCTTGCCGCGTTTTCCAGCCGTGGCGCCTGCGATTGCAGTTCCTCAAATCGGAGGAGGGCGGCGTCGAGGTCTGACTCGTCGAAGACCTCGCAGCGATTGATCCGGTCGCCTTCGACAGTCAGAAGTTGGATCATTCGCCACTCGGCGTCGAAGCCGTCTGGCGAGGTTCCCTTCGCTGTATCGGTGACGACCGCTCCGAAACCGCCGAGCCGATGCACCGTCTCGCTGCGGATGTCGAAGTCTGGTGTGACCTCCCAAACCTGCAGGGCTGCTTGCGAATCTGCCTCGATTAGGGGCAGCGGCCTGTGGTCGATGGTGACCCAGTCCGCCTCGGGGAGCTCGCGCCGGTTGAACGCGGCATTAATCCGTGCAATAACTGACCACGTGTGAGCGTGCGCCGCCGCATCGCCGGCGAGATACCGGGCGTCGAGTTCCTCGAATGCAGCGTCGATGTCGTCGGAATCGAAGATGACGGCGCCGGCCAGCCGGTTGTCGGTGTCAATCTCGACGACGCTGAGCATCTCTGCGGTGACCTCACCCGGTGCCGAGCCGCGCGCCGAGGAATGAATGCGCATGAGTACAAGACGGTGCTCGCGGGTCGCTACCACCGTCGACGTAAGACCATCGAATCCGACCTCGGCCACTGCTCGCATGTTCGTGACATGGGCAGCGCGACCGCGCAAGACATCGGCGTTGACAACCCGACGGCGATCGTGTGTGCAGCAGTCATCGGCGATTATCTCGGCCATCGCGTCCCAGTCGCGGGACTCGAAGTAGGCCCAAAAACGCTCGGCCACTTGGCTTGCCGCGTTGTCCAATCGCCGTGCCTGCGGCTGCAGTTCCTCAAGTCGGGCGAGCGCGGCGTCGAGGTCCGCCTCGTCGAAGATCTCGACGCGGTTGAGCGAGTCACCGTCGACGGTCAGAAGCGTTATCTCCCGCCACTCGGCCTCAAAGCCGTCTTGCGAGGTCCCATGTGTCGCCTGAGTGACGACCGCTCCGAAGTCGGTCAAACGATGCGTGGCCACGATGCGGTTTCTGATGTCCGGCGCGACGTCCCACGTGGCACGGATGTACTCCGCCATGTCGCCGGGCGCGAAAGCTGTCACACGCCGGTGGTCGATATTGACCCAGTGCGGCGTCACCGAAGGCATCTCGTGCCGGTTGAACGCTGCGTTGGCGTTCGCGATGACCGACCATGTGTGCGCGTGCGCGGCAGCCTCGCCGGCGAGATACCGGGCGTCGAGCTCCTCGAAAGCCGCGTCGATTTCGTCGAGGTCGAATGTGACCGACGCGACGATCCGCTCGTCGGCGTCGATCTCGCCGATGGCGAGCGCCTCTGTGGAAAATGCCTCGGGCTCTTCATCGCGGTCCGACAAACCGATGCGCATGAGGGCGAGGCGCTCCCCGCGGATCGCCATGACGGTCGATTCCAGATTCGTGTTCCACAGCTCGGCCCTCGCCCGCATGTCTGCGATGTGGGCGTCTCGACCATGTCGGACTCCCGAGCCGACCACCCGACGGCGATCGTCACTGCAATAGTTGTCGGCCAGCATCTCCGCCATCGCCTGCGAGTCCCCTGCCGCGTAGTACTCCAGGAACCGCTCGTGGAGACGGCTTGCCGCGTTTTCCAGCCGCGGTGGCTGCGGGTGCAACTCTCGAAGCGGGCGAGTGCGGCGTCGAGGTCTGCCTCGTCGAATATCTCGCAGCGGTTGAGCAAGTCACCGTCGACGGTCAGAACGGTGATCACCCGCCACTCGGCGTCAAAGCCCTCTTGCGAGGTCCCATGTGTCGTCTTGACGTACGACCGCTCCGAAGTCGGTCAACCGATGCACGGCCTCGATGCGAGTTTCTGATGTCCGGTCCCGACGTTCCATGTGGCACGGATGTAATGCGGCCATTTCGCCTGACGCAAAGCTGTTCACTCGGCGATGGTCGATCGTTGACCCAATGCTGGCGTTGTCGCAGGCAGTTCGCGCCGATTGAACGCGGCGTAGGCATGCGCGATCACCGACCACGTTTGCGCGTGCGCGGCAGCTTCGCCGGCGAGGTAGCGGGCGTCAAGTTCCTCGAAGGCAGCGTCGATGTCATCGACGTCGAACATGACGACCGCGGCGACCCGCTCGTCGGCGTCGATCTCGACGATGTTCAGCACCTCATTTGGAATCGACTCGTGGTCGGCGCCGGACGCGTGAAAACGCTCGAGAGTGAGGCGTTCGCCTCGGCTCGCAATGATTGTCGACGTGGTGTTCGTCAACAAGCCGACTTCGGCGGCCACCCGAGTGTCCTCGACCCCGGCGTCTCGGCCATGCATCACTCCGGCGTTCACCACGCGGCGGCGATCATCGAGACAGTAGTCCTCGGCGAAGTCCTGCGCCATGGCATCCCAGTCGCGGGCCGCGAAGTGCACCGCAAGGCGCTCTGCCACAGCTTTTTTAGCCTGCACCGCCGGGCGGCTGAGCTGATCGAACGTTGCGAGCGCAGCGTCGAGGTCCGACTCGTCGAATACCTCGCAGCGGTTGACCATGCCGCCTTCGAGCGTCAAAAAGTGGATCCCTCGCCACTCGGCGTCTAAGCCGTCTTGCGTGGTTCCATGCGCGGCGTGGGTGACGACCGCTCCCAAGCCGCTCAGCCGATGCACAACCTCGATATAGCCCTTGAGGTCAGGAGTGAGATCCCAAGCAGCACGGAGGTTTTCGCTCAGATCCGCCGCCTCGAACGTTGCCCGTAACCGGTGATCGATGTTCACATAGTCCGGTGCCGACGGCGGGACCTCGTACCGGTTGAGCGCAGCGTAGCCGCCAGCGATGACCGACCATGCGTCCCGATATGGTGCTGCCTCGCCGGCGAGGTACCTGGCGTCGAGTTCGTCGATGGCTGCGTCGATGTCGTCTAGGTCGTATGCGACGCGTGCCAGGATCCGCTTCTCGGCGGTGGTCTCGACGATATTGAGCATCTCGATGCGGAATCCCCCAGGTTGCTCGTCTTCGCCCGAGATACAGCTCCGGCAGAGGACAAGGTGTTCGCCTCGAGTCGCGATGACTGTCGCCGTACTCGTCTTGGCCCCGATGTCGGCGAAGGCCCGCATATTCGCGATTTCGACATCCCGGCCGCGTCTGATCTCGGCGTTCACGACCCGTCGGTGGTCGTCGACAGATGTATCGGCGGTCAGCAGCTCCGCCATGGCAGCCCAGTCGCGGTCGGCGAAGTACCTTCGGAAGCGCTCGTACGCTTGACTTGCCGCGTTTTCCAGCCGCGGTGCCGGTCGGCTGAGCTCATCGAACTTCGCGAGCGCAGCGTCCAGGTCTCCCTCATCGAATACCTCCATGCGGGAGACCATTTCGCCGTCGACGGTCATCAGGGTGACGCCCCGCCACTCGGCGTCAAAGCCCTCGTGCGAGGTTCCATGTCCGGCGTAAGTGAAGACGGCGCCGAGGTCGTTCAACCGATGCGCTATCTCGATGTAGATGTTGAGATTTTGGCCGAGGTCCCAGCCGACACGGATGTATTCGAAACCTTCACCGGGCGCAAACGCCGCCCCGCGGCGGTGGTCGATACTCACCGCATCCGGTGTCGTCGCTGCGATCTCGCGCCGATTGTGCGCAGCGAAAAGCCGGCGATGACCGACCATGTGCCCGCATGGGCGGCTGCTTCGCCCGCGAGGTACCGGGCGTCGAGTTCGGCGATGGCGGCGTCGAAGTCGTCGAGGTCGAACAAGACCATCGCGCGCGATCCGCTCGTCAGCGTTGATCTCGACGATGCTGAGCAACTCGATGACGAACTCCCCGGGCCGCGCGGTCGCGGCCCGAAGCGCGACGCGTGAGGACGAGGCGCTCGCCGCGGGCGGCGATGACGTCGGACGTCATGTTCTCGTTCCCGATGTCGGCGACCGCCGCATGTTCGCGATCTCGGCATCTCGACCGTGCCGGAGACCCCGCGTTTACCGCCCGCCGGCGATCGTCAGTACAAATGTCGTCAGCCAGTACTTCGCGAGCGCATCCCAGTCGCGGGCCGCGAAGTGCGCCGAGATAGCGCTCGGGCGCTTGGCTTGCCGCGTTTTCCAGCCGCGGTGCCGGCCGGCTCAGCTGATCGAACTTCGCGAGCGCGGCGTCGAGGTCTGTCTCATCGAATACCTCGCAGCGAGTGATCAGTTCGCCGTCGACCATCAAAATGTCGATCGCCCGCCACTCGGCGTCGAATCCCTCTTGCGAGGTCCCATGCCCGCGATGGGTGAAGACCGCTCCGAAGTTGTTGAGCCGATGCACTGCCTCGATGTAGATGTTGAGGTCTGGCGTGAGGTCCCATCCGGCCCGGATGTATTCGGTGCCTGTCGCCGGGCGCGAACGCTGTCCCTCGGCGGTGGTCGAGGTCACCGCATCCGCTCGTCGCAGGCGATTTCGCGACGATTGATGCGGCGATAGCTATCCGTGATTACCGACCAGGTGCCGCGTGGGCGGCCGCTTCGCCGGCGATGTACCGGGCGTCGAGCTCGGCGATCGCGGCGTCGAAATCGTCGAGGTCGAACAGGAGATCGCCGACGATCTGATTCGTCGGCGTTGATTTCGACGACGCCCAGCACCTCGTTGAGGAACTCCCCGGATCCGCCGCCTTCGCCGCCCGAGACGCGCGCAAGGATGAGGCGCTGCCCACGGGCTGCGATGACGTCGGACGTGAAGTAGGTGATTCCGACGTCGGCGAGCCGCCGCAGGTTCGCGATCTCGGCATCCCGACCGTGCTTGATCCCTGCGTTCACGACCCGCCGGCGATCGTCGACACAAATGTCGTCGGCCAGTACCTTGCGCGAGCGCATCCCAGTCGCGGGCCGCGAAGTGCGCCATATACGCTCGGACACTTGGCTTGCCGCGTTTTCCAGCCGCGGTGCCGGCCGGCTGAGTTGATCGAACCTGGCGAGCGCGGCGTCAAGGTCTGCCTCGTCGAATATCTCGCAGCGGCTGACCATGTCGCCTTCGACCGCCATGATGTCGACGCCCCGCCACTCGGCGTCGAAGCCCTCGCGCGAGATCCATGCCCCACATCGGTCAAAACCGCTCCGAGGTCGCTCAGTCGATGCACAGTCTCGATGTAGTTCCGGATGTTTTGCTCGAGGTCCCACCCGGCACGGATGTATTCGATCAGCTCGCCGGGCGCAAACGCCGTCCCGCGGCGGTGGTCGATGGTTCACGCATCCGGTGTCGATCCGCGGCGATTTCCGCCGATTGAGCGCAACGTAGCCGGCGATGACCGACCAGGTGTGCGCATGGGCGGCCGCTTCGCCGGCGAGGTATCGGGCGTCGAGCTCGGCGATGGCGGCGTCGAAATCGTCGAGGTCGAACACGACGATCGCCGCGATCTGATTGTCGAGCTTGATTTCGATGACGCCCAGCACCTCGTTCAGGAACTCCCCGGACCCGCCGCCTTCGCCGCCTGAGGCACGCGCGAGGATGAGGCGCTGCCCACGGGCTGCGATGACGACGGACGCGAAGTAGGTGATCCCGACGTCGGCGGCCGCCCGCAGGTTTGCGATCTCGGCATCCCGACCGTGCCGGATCCCTGCGTTTACGACCCGCCGGCGATCGTCGACAGAGATGTCGTCGGCCAGTACCTTCGCGAGCGCATCCCAGTCGCGGGCCGCGAAGTGCGCCAAATAGCGCTCGGACGCTTGGCTTGCCGCGTTTTCCAGCCGCCGCGTCTGCGGGCGAGTTGCTCGAAGCGGGCGAGGGCGGCGTCGACGTCGTCCTCTTCGTATACCTCCACTGCGGTCCGTCGGAAAGGAACAAAAGGCGCGACCCCACTGCAATTCGTTCCCGTGTGCGTCGGTCCCTTCGATGACGAGTGTGGAGACCAGCCCGTGGGCGTCCAGCGCATGTACGGCCTTCGTCCAATAGCGGCATCGGGCACCAGTGTCCACAGCTCCTCGATCGCTCGCCCGTAGTTTTCCGCCGACCCGAACGGGACGCGTCGATGATCGGCAAACGCAAGCCGGCCAAGCATCGGCCCCGGCTCGTGACGATTGAGCTCCCCCACCGTGTCCGTTACCGGCTGCAAGACGTTTCCGTAGGATGCCGCTTCGCCGGCCAGATATCGGGCGTCGAGCTCGGCGATGGCGGCGTCGAAATCGTCCAGCTCGAATATGACGATCGCCGCGATCTGGTTGTCGGAGTTGATTTCGAGGACGCTCAGCGCATCCGTGCTGAACTCCGCGGACCCGCCACCGCCGACCGAGGCGCGCGTGAGGATGAGGCGCTCCCCGCGGGCTGCGATGACGACGAACGCCGTGTACGTGATCCCGACGTCGGCGGCCGCCCGCAGGTTTGCGATCTCGGCATCTCGACCGTGTTGATCCCTGCGTTTACGGCCCGCCGGCGATCGTCGATAAAGATGTCGTCGGCCAGTACCTTCGCGAGCGCATCCCAGTCGCGGGCTGCGAAGTGCGCCGAGTGGCGCTCGGTCGCTTGGCTGGCCGCATTTTCCAGCCGCCGCGCCTGACGGTGCGCCTCTTCCTCGAACCGGGCGTGCACGGCGTCGAATTCGGCGATCGCGGCTTCCATGTCTTCCAGGTCGAAAAAGATCTGCAGGGAGATTCGACCCTCTTCGTCGATGCCGTATATCTGGAGAAATTCATCCTGCGGCGCCCCGGGGCTCACATCGGCAGTGCCCACCGCCATTCGACAGAGAGCCAGGCGCTCGCCTCGCATGGCGATATCGTGCGCGGTGACGTGCACGCCGCTCGCCCCCAGAACGCGACTGATCTCATGTGCCCAGTTTTCCGGTTGAACGATCGCGCCGGCGGCATGGGTAAAGCCAATGACCTTCCGGTGACTCTCGCTGAACACCTCGGGCGCATAGAGTTGCTCGAACTCATCCCAGGCCTCGCGATTAATCGCAGCCGACACGCGTTTGCCGGCGCTTATGCAGGCGTTGTCGAGTTCGACAAGCGGCGGCAATTCGGGTCGCGCCGGGGCAGGGGTCGGCCGCTATCGCCGAGGATGAGCCGCGCCTTCTCGGCAAGCGCCGCAGCCCCTTTCCGTTCATACAGATCCACCGCCCGTTCGGCGGCGGTGCGTGCACCCGCGGCATCGCCAGCGGCGCCCAAAACCGTTGCCAGCGTTAGACAGGATCTCCGTGATCGACCAATGCGTCGGTGGGCTCGGCCAGGGCGACAGCGGCCTCGGCGACCCGCCGAGCCTCGCCGTGTTCATGGCCGCGCGAAAGCAACCGCGCCCGGAGAGTCCGCCAAGCGATGGACGCCTTCAAAGCGTGACCCGCGAGACGCTCACTCTCCAAACACAATTCGTCGGCCTCGGTTCTCGGTCGAGCGCGAGACATGTGCGACCCAACACGCGGCAGTCTCGGCGGTGTCGGCGTCGAGGCCCATGCGACGAAAGCCGTTGTAGGCCTGACGAAAATGCGGCTCTGCGGCAGTCGGGTCGTCGACGATCAGCTCGACAATGCCGGCAAACTGCTCGACTTCCAGAAGGGCATGGCGCAGGCCGGTTCGGTGACCGTGCGCCGGGCGGAGTCGATCATCCGTCGGGCCGCGGCGCCGCGCCCGCGAAAGGCCTCCAACACGGCCTGGCACCGCGTCGACGTCGCCTCGACCGCCGGCGAGTCCGTCGCGATTCGCAAGAGCCGCACCACGTCGAGACACCGCCCGCCCGCACGCGGAACCGGGTTCGGGCCCCACAGCGCGGCACGTGGAGCACCCGCCAACACCGCGTTGTCCCGGCGGTGATCAGTGCGCGCCGGGCTGCGGTGAGGGCGTCGTCCAGCGCGATTTCGCAGTCACCGATTCTGCCGAGGCGGGCCAGGCACCCGGCCCGACAGTATGAGCGTTGGCTTCGCCCGCGGCATCGTCGAATTCGGCCAGTTTTTGGGCGGCCAAGCCCAAAGCGGTTTCGACCTCGTCTGGTCGCTCGGGATGGATTAGCATCGACAGCTCGCCATCGAACATGTTGCCCATGCCGCCAGCCGCGCCGAATTGACTGTCGATGCCTGCAATTCGGAGACCGCGCCTGCTGCCGAAGCCACGTCACCGGCGGCCAGCAGAGCCTCGCAGCGCGCAACCAGTAGCTCGCCGGCCTGGTCCTCGCGGTCAGGCAGCTCCTCGTCAATCTCCTCGAGCGCATGGAGGGGCTGGCCGTAGAGGTCGGCGGCGCCTTCGTAGGCGAGGCGAGCCACCGCCTGGTCCGCGGCGCGCCGGCATACTCCACAGCCTTGGCCGCGTTTCCCGCCCAAGCACATTCGAAGTAATGGTGAGCCAGTTAGCAGAGTTCGTCGTCGGCGCCGGGCTGGTTCTCAGCGTCGTGGCGATACGCTGGTGAAGCCGCTGGCGCCGCACGGACGGCAGCTCAGCAAGCAGCGACTGCCGGACGATGGCGTGGTTGAATGGTAACGGCCGCCCGGCTCCTCGATGACGATGCCGGCTTTGCACGCCTCATCGAACGCGTCAACGAGGTCCCGCTCGACCACCTTCTCTACGAGGTCCAGGGGAACCGGCTACCGACGACCGCGGCCGCGGCAAGAGCTGGGTTCGTCTCCGCGGGAAGCCGTGAAGGCGGCGGCTCACGGTTTCTCAGACACCTTGCGGCAAGGTGGTCGATTCCCACACGCCGCCGGTCTCGTCCACATGGCGTAGCGCTTCGATGAGGAAGAACGGGTTGCCCCCGGTGACCGACGCCAATGCCCGGGCGAGTTCGTCGTCGATGTAGCCGGCCTCGGTGACATATGCGGTACGTCAGCCTCGTCGAGGCCGCTGAGCGCAAGCCGGTTGGCGGTGCCAGAAACGACACCGCGGTGCAAGTCGGCGAGCATCGCCGCAAGGGGATGGGAACGGTC
>CAWFIR010000009.1:0-240094 GCA_963815995.1 uncultured Actinomycetota bacterium | reverse complement strand
CATGCGGTAAAAGATGTTCATGCTAGCCAGTTTTCGTCGATAGGCGGGAGGCGCACATCGGGAGAACTACCAATATTTGCCTGAGGGCGGCCACAGTCATCGACATCACTTAACGCATCGGTCAATTTCCATTCACTTTTCC
Organism: uncultured Actinomycetota bacterium; assembly: GCA_963815995.1. Taxonomy (GTDB): domain Bacteria; phylum Actinomycetota; class Actinomycetes; order Mycobacteriales; family Mycobacteriaceae; genus Mycobacterium. The sequence continues at coordinate 239,952 of CAWFIR010000009.1, read as the reverse complement.
GGGGTCGCGGCCGCGTACGGTACCGCCTTATGAGCGCTCCTTCGCCAGTGCCCGCTTCCGGGGTGGCGTCAGACGGCAAATGGTCCCCGCAGCGGTGGGAAACCACCTTCATCAGCGTGACGAATGAATCGCTGCAGGTTGTCATCGACGAAGCGAATCGGCATACGAATGCCCACGGAGCGGAGGGGTGGGAGGTGGTCAACTCCTCGGTGCAGCGCGTCCAGGTCTCGCACCATTTCGCGGGCTACGACAAGGGCGGCGAGTTCTACTTCGAGTGGAGCATCGTCTGCACCATGAAGCGGCCATTAGGGCCTGCCTGAGCCTCGCCCACAGGAGTCGCGGGCACACGCCTCTTGACCATTGACCTAACATCGCCTGGTGACCGAATCCCGTTCGGTCGGCGATCCGGCCGGCCTCGTCGCCGACGCCTGCTGCGCCGAAACCGTGCACTGCCAGCCCGTCGCGCAGGATACGCAATGGCAGCGCGGCGCGCAGTGGGCGTGGCGACTGGCCTGGGTCAGCATGGTGGCCATGCTGGCCGAGGGCGTGGTCGGGCTGTGGCAGGGCCTCGCAGTCGGCTCCATCGCGCTGACCGGGTGGGCGCTGGGCAGCCTGCCGGAGGCGCTGGCCAGCGCGATGGTCGCGTGGCGGTTCTCCGGCTCGCGCACGTCGCACCCAACCGCAGAACGTCGCGCCCAAATCGGCGTCGCATTCTCGTTTTGGCTGACAGCTCCGTATATCGCCGCGGAATCCACTCACCACCTGCTCGACGAGCACCACGCCGAGACGTCGGTGATCGGTATCGCGTTGACGGCGGCATCGCTGGTGCTGATGCCGATGCTGGGCCAGGCCAAACACCGGCTCGCCGTTCGGCTGGGGTCGGCGGCCACCGCGGGCGAAGGCACCCAGAACTACCTGTGCGGTGCGCAGGCCGCAGCGGTCCTGGTCGGCCTGGCGGTGCTCGCGTTCTGGCCGAGTTGCTGGTGGTTCGACCCGGTCATCGGGCTGGGCATCGCCGCGGTGGCGATCTGGCAGGGCGTCAAGTCGTGGCGCGGCGAGGACTGCGGCTGCTGAATCCCACGAGGGTCGTCAGTCGTCGTCCGCGTCGGGGGCGTCGTTGCCCCACGTGCTGGGCATCATCGGCATGCGTGGCGAGCTGCCGAAGTCATCGTCGGCGAGCGTTGCCAGTCCGGACGCCGCGCCGGCACTGACTTTGGTTGCAGTGCCGGCGAATCCGAGCGGTCCGGACCCGTGCGGCGACGGGACTACGGTCGGCTCGTCATCCAGATCCACGTATTCGTGGCCGCGGCCGGGTCGTTCTACGCCTGCGCGCCGGCGCCGGCCCCCCGGCGTCTTCTTCGGGGCCGCTACCGCGGCTGGGTTTTCGGTGCTCTCGGCCGGTTGCGCTTCCTTGGCCTTGGCCGCTTGGCTCGCCGCTCTGCGTGCCGTGGCGGACAGCATCCCGACCATGTACAGGTAGCCCTGCATGGTGGCCAGCGGAGGCCCGGCTGGCGTCGGCGGCGGCGGTGGCGGCGTGTGCACCGGGGCCGAGGTCACTACCTGGGCCGGGGTGGCGGCCGGTGCGGGAACCGGCGTCGGTACGGGCGTGGGGCCCGGTGGTGCCGCCATGGCGAGGGGCATCGGAAGCGGAGGAATGGGTAGCGGCGGAATCGCAGCCAGCCCGGCCAAGCCGGCCAGGCCGGCGAAGCCTGCCAACGGGGCAGCCGCCAACGGAATCAACGGAACGGTCAACAGCGGCAGAACTGCCGGGATCAATGCGACGACCGACTCGAGCAGCGTCTTCAGCAGCGCGATGGTGTCGGTGATGATCGTGCCCACGGCTTCGACGGTGCCCAGCACCAGCGTCACTCCGATCGCATAGGGATTACCCGACGCGAACGCAGCGGTCATGTCTGCGCCGATGAAGGCGAACGTCTCGGACAGGTAGGCGACGTAGGATCCGATGTCCATCGGGTAGCCGAGAGCGAATGCGATGTTGAACGGGTTGAGGAAGGCAAGCGGGTTGCCGACCGCCGTCAGATAGGGATCGATTCCCGACAACAGCGAGATCAGGTAGGGGTTGTTGTCGAGATTGTCGATCAACGGCTGCAAGACGTTGTTGTAGAAGTCGGTGTAGCCGATCTGCTGCAGCCAGTCCATCCATTGCTGCTCGGTGTCGGGGGGCAACGTCGAGGATGAATCCGCGGTCGACGCAGCGGAATTCGCTTTGACGACCTGCGGCGCCGGCGTGGTCTGCGGCGATGCCGCGACCGCCGCGCCGGCGATAGTTTGATAAGTGTCCATCACAGTGGCGGCCTGGACCCACATCCGCGCGTAGTCGGCTTCGTTCAGGGCGATCGGAATCGTGTTGATGCCAAGGAAATTCGTCGCCAGCAGCACGCCGTGGGTGACGTGGTTGGCGGCCAGCTCGGGCAGCGTCGGCATGGCGGCCAGCGCGGTGGTGTAGGCCGTCGCGGCCACCTCTTGTTGAGCGGCAGTCGCGGCGCTGTCGGCGCTGGCCTGGGTCAGCCACGCCAGATACGGCACGTGCGCGGCGACGTAGGCTTGCGAGCTCGGGCCGTCCCACGTCCCGGCCTGCACGGCTTCCAAGACCGCCGTCAGCTCGTTGGCGGTCTCGGTGTAGGTCGCGCTCAACGAATTCCACGCCTGCGCGGCGGCGAGCAAGGAACCCGGGCCGGGGCCGCTGCTCAGCAGCGCGGAGTGCACCTCCGGGGGCGCGGCCATGAAGATCGGGGCGGTCATCGCCCTCCCTCTCAGACATTTCGGCAATCATGATGCGTCCTTCCGGCCGACGGTGCCGGGTATTCGGGTGAAAACGCAGTCGCCGCAGAGCCCGCCGCTGGGCGTGCGGTAATACAGGCAGCAACTACGACGGCGATAGTCATGGTCGTTGAAACAGATTGTGTTGAGCAGTCTTTCGTCGGCACATAGGCTCCTGCCCAGTTGCCAGGCTGGGCCCGGGGAGGCCGCAGCTCGATGGCGGTCATATTCCCGCGCCGCGCCCAGCAGTGCTGATGCGGCGTTGCCGCGCAACAACTCGGGCGAGACGTTGGTCAATTGGTGCAGTGCCGTGGACAACGGCGTCAGGTGTGTGTCGAGGACAGCGTCAGCCAGCCGGGATTCCAGGTCGTCAGCTCGCCAGGCGACCGGGCGGGCGATATGCAACGCGATCTGGCCGTCGAATTCACCGAACAGCAACTCGTCGGCGCCGAGTGCGGGCAGCAGTCGGTGACCGACGACGGCGCCGATGCCGATCGACCACAATCGCGCGGCGAAGCCGAGGAAGAAGATCGAAGCGGCGACTCTCGGTTCCACGGCACCGAGGCGGGCCCGCACTCGCTCGATGATGCCGCCCAGCACGTCGCGGTCGGTGTAGAGCTGGTGCACGGAGCACCAGCCGTCGTCGACGGGCCCGGTGCCGATGCGCGAAATAGGGGTTGATGTCAGCGAGTTCGGCCAGTACGGCCGGTAGGTCTGCAGTGCTGAGGTCAGCAGGGGCCCAGAAACGGCGTGACATCGACTCGCCAGCTCTCTCGGGATACACCGTCCCGGTTCGCAGGATGCGACGACGCGAGTGTCCTGGCTCTCGGATCGCTGCTCGCCTCGCCTTCCAGCTCGCAGCCGTGGCTAGTGAGGTTCGCTCCCCGATGACAGTGGCGGGACCGCGCCGGATTCGCACCGGCTTCCTACATCGTCATCGCCTTACCCGGGCGATTATCGCATCCCCGCGACGTCACTGTTCGCAAATGAGCCGCGAACTGTTTGCCACCTGCGCGTGGCCTTGCTCACCCCGCGCCGGCGCTCAACGCGTCCACCGCCGCGTCGATGTTCGGGACGACCGCGGGACCGTAGCGGGCGACCAGTTGTCCGAGCGAGCGGGCGAGGTGCGGCCCCACCGCCTCCGCCAGCAGGACATCTTCGCCGATCACGATGCCGCCGACCACGTGTGCCGCCATCAACCGGCCATCCGGAGTCACCTCGTAGCGCCAATCACTGATCTGCAGCCGTTCGGGTTGCGACCTGAACATGCCCCGACGGGCAGCGGTATACGCGACGCCCGGCAGCGCGGCAAAAACGTTGATCACCAACCCGATTCCACCGGGTCCGGCCAGCGCGTCGGTGACGGTGCGGCTTACTCGCTCGGCATCGAAAGCCGTCATCAGTCGTTCATGGCCAGCACGAACGACGGCGCGATGGTTTCGGCTGTCCCGCTGCGGCGCACCGCCGTTCCGGCGGCGTAGAACTCCACCGTGTGGTAGCCCCAGGCGTAGTTCTGGATGGCGAAGTGCACCCCGACGACGCCGGATGCACCGTCGCGCTCGGCTTCGCTTTGCATGCGCGACATGGCCAACTCGCGCGCTTCGTAGTTTCCCGTTGTCCACTGCGGCATCTCGACGTTGCGGCCCATTTGTCGCAAGGTTTGCAGAAAGCCTTGCGCAGCAATGTGAAAGACGCAGTTGCCCATGACGAACGCCACCGGCGCATAACCCGATCGAAGCAGGGTCGCCATGTCCTGTCCGGACAGATGACTGGAGAACGCCTGCCCATTGCTCCGCCGAAACGAGCCTGGTTTAGGGGTGTAGCGCACCGCGGTTCCGACCGCAATGAATTCCAGGTGCTCCGATTCAGCGCCGTGCTGGCGCCATTCCAGGCGGACACCGACGACGCCATCGGCGCCCAAAGCGTCGGCTTCGGCCTGCATGCGGGCCATCGCGTTCCAGCGCGCCCGATATGTCGCCTCGGTCAGCACCGGCAGCTCGGATTGTTGCCGGATGCCGGTGAATTGGTACCCCACGTGGTAGACGGAGACACCCATCACGAGATCGAGTGGCTCGAAACCGGCCCCGTGCAGTATCGCGAATTCGTTGATCGACAGGTCCGACGTGAAGACCTTGTCGGCATGCGAGAGTCGTTCGCTGGCAACGGGGTCGAGCGGAGTCGATGACACGTGAGCCCTTCCTTTCACCGATCGAACCTTTCGCCGGTTGCGCACATCGTACGAGGTCGGCGTCGGTGCCGATGGTCGTTCAGTCCAAGCGGTACCGAATCAACCGTGAACTGTTCGCGACAACGGCGACCGATGACGCGTTGTGCAGGATCGCCGCGAGCACGGGCGACAACGCGCCGCCGGCGCCGATGAGCAACCCGGCGGCGTTGACGGCGATCGACATGCCGTAGTTCTGCCGGATGACCTCGACCGCGCGGGCGCCCAGGTCGCCGACGTCGAGTAGCCGCCGGAGGTCGTCGTTGGCCAGCGCGACGTCGGCGGTCTCGACCGCGACGTCGGTGCCGGCCAGTCCCATGGCGATGCCGATGTTCGCCGCCGCCAGCGCCGGGGCGTCGTTGATGCCGTCGCCGACCATCCCGACGATGTAGCCCTCGTCCTGGAGTTGGCGCACCACCTCGAGCTTGTTCTCGGGCATCACCTCGGCCCGCCACTCGTCGATATCGAGCTCGCCCGCAACGACTTTCGCGATCTCGGGGTGGTCGCCGGTGAGCATGACGATTCGGCGGATTCCGTTGGCGCGCAACTTCTTCAGCACATCGGGCGCCTCGGAACGGATCTCGTCGCACAGGCTGATCAGCCCGACCAGCGTGTCGTCCACAGCAAGCAGCAGCGGGGTCTCGGCCTGGCGGCGCAGCTTGTCCACCCAGTCGGCGGCCTCCTGGGACACCTCGACGTTCTCCGACCGCAGCAGCGACGGGCTGCCCAGCAGCAGGGTCCGGCCGTCGGCCCAGGTTCGCATGCCCAGCCCGACCAGCACCTCGCATTCCTCGTGCGGCGGAATGGTGATGCGGCGTTCCTCGGTCGAGCGGATCACGGCCTCGGCCAACGGGTGCCGGGAGTGCAACTCTGAGCTCGCGGCGTACGCGAGCACCTGCTCGGGCTGCCAATCATCGTGTAACGCAATGATGTTCGTGACGACCGGACGCCCAACCGTGAGCGTCCCGGTCTTGTCGAAGACGATCGCGTCCACCCGGCCGGCCTGCTCCAGGTGCGACCCGCCCTTGATCAGGATGCCGCGCCGCGCGCCGTTGCCGATCGCCGCGCTGATCGCCGTCGGGGTCGCCAGGCCCACCGCGCACGGGCAGGCGATCAGCAGCATCGTCATCGCGCGCCGGACATCGCCGGTGAGGGCCAGGGTGATCGCCGAGACGATGAACGAGATCGGCACGAAGCGACGGGAGAAGTTCTCGCCGACGGTCTGGATGGGCGCCCGATCGTGGTGCGCCTCCTCGACGCGGGAGATGATGCGGCCGATGGTGGTCTGGTTGCCGACCGCGCGGGCGCGAACCACCAGACGGCCACGCAGGACCACCGAACCCGCGTGCACCAGCGATCCCGCCATGATGCTCGCGGGCAGGGTCTCGCCGGTGATCGCGGACTGGTCGACGATCGCTTCGCCGTCGACCACCTCACCGTCGACCGGTATCGCGACGTGTTCGTGGATCACCACGTCGTCGCCGATCTGCACGGTGTCGACCGGCACCTGGACCTCGTTCCCGTCGTCCAGCCGTATCCACGCGGTGTCGGCGGTGCCGCGCAACAGATCCGAGATGGCCCGCCGGGTCCGGCGCAGGGTCAGGTCTTGAAGGTATTCACCGATATTGAGCAGCCAAAGCACGGTGAGCGCGACCACGTTCTCGCGCAACACCAGGCTGGCGACCGTCGCTGCGGTGACCAGCGCATCGGTGCCCGCGCGCCCGGACCGCAGCCCGCGCAGTGCGCCGCGCAGGAACGGGTAGCCCATGAACACCGTCGCTCCGGTCGCGACCAGTTGGCCGGACGGGCTCAGCAGCGGCGGCCGGTTGAAGGCGTAGCGGCGCACCCCGAGCAGGGCCAGCGCCGCGCCGCCGATCACCATCCGCAGCACCTCGGTGTTGCGGATATCCGACGACCGTGGGGTGCGAGCCGGAATGAGTTCGGCGGCAACGTGTTCGGCTGCGCTGATGGCTGCCAGCACTTCGGTGCGATCACAGCGCTTCGGCGAGTACCAGACGACGACGGAGCCGGTATGCGGATAGGCGTGCACGGCCCGTACCCCGTGCTGCTTGTCCACCGCCTCCTCCACCGCGACTGCGCGCCGTGAATCCGCGCGCATCCAGGGCACCGTGACCCGCATCCGCCCGGCGGCGTCGGACACGACCAACAAGTCGGTCATGTGCGCCGATCAGTGCTCGTGATCGTGGTCGTGGTCGCCGATGGCAGGAGGCTGCGCCTCCTCGCCGATGCGCTCGCGAGCTTCGGCCACCACATCGGCCAGTTTCAGCCGGGCGGACTCGGCTGCTTCCTCGGCCCGCCGCGTGCCGCGCAGGCTCCATTCGGTCGCGGTCACCGCGGCGTCGTGCAGCGGGGCCTTACCCAGGGCCTTGCGCAGGAGTTCGTAAGCGCTGACGCCGACCACACCGGTAATCACCGTCCCGGCTGCTTTTCCCAGTAGGCCTGACACCACCATCGCGAACGTCCTCCCGTTGTCTCGTACCGCACGAGCTTATTGCCTTTCGACGACCGTAGCATCGTCATATAGCGATATCAACATGGGTTGACGGCCGTGCTCCGCGAAAGTTCGGGCACCCGATGTGCGTGAGCGACAGCTGCGCCGTTGTCGCTCGAAGGTGGGCAGAAAGTGCACTGCCGCCGCTGCGTGGCGCCTGGGACAGGAATGGCTAAAGACTCCGGGTGACCTTCTCGGTTTCCGTCCGGCGCGGTAAGGCGGCCGGGTCGGGGTGGGCGACGTACACCAGCGACCCGCCGACCGCCAATACGCTCAACAACCCGTCGACCACGTCGTCGGGCGTGCTCCAGGGGGCGGTCGAGAGCACTCGGTCGTCGGCTGTCAAAGCCATTGCCGCCGCGGTCTTTTGGCAAGCATCCAGTACCTGCTCGACGGATCGTCCGGCCAGCGCCGGGCCGGGATGCTGCTCGGCGACGATCTGGTCGCCATGGACCCGCACCGCGGTCGCGTAGTCGGTGACGCCGATCGGCAGGTTGGTTGCCGGACGCCCGAACGCATCCAGCGAGAGCACCGCGACTTCACCGGCGCCGGTGGCGTCGGCTTCGTCCAAGCGCTCGGCAGTGCACAGGGCGATGTCGGCGGCTGTGCCTTCGTGGCCGTCCAGTGCTACCTCCGCGCCGATCCACCACACGCCGAACAGCACCGCCGCGGTCTGCCAGTGCGCCGGCAGCAGCACCGCCACCCGGCTGGCCGGGCCGCCGCCCAACTCGTCGCGCAACAGGTTGCCGGTCTTGGCCGCCCAGTTGGCCAGCGTGACCGCGGACAGCTCGATGCGTTCGCCGGTGGCGTCGTCGTAGTAGGTGATGCGCGGGCCGACCGGGTCGGCGTCCAGCATCGGATCCAGGATCGCCGCGCTGAGGTTCACCGGGTCAGTAGATCAGTTGACGCACTCCGGGTGGTCGGAGCCCGCGGTCAGAATCGGCGACGGCGGGGGAGCGTCGGACTTGCCCGACCCGGAGTTCGACGAGGCCGCCAGGGTGGCGCGGCTGCCCCCGTCGCCGAGGCCCGAGCCCGGTCCGGTGTAGTCATTGCCCAGCACCACCCGAACCGTGCCCTGCGGTACCGACGTGTTGGCGATGACGGGGAGCCCGCCGAGTTCCTTGGCGATGGCTTTGGCGCCCACGTCATCGGTATTGGCGGCCTGGACCTGGCTACTGGACACGTGCGCGGCGTCGTTGTTGCCGACCTTTCCTGTGCTGAATCCCTTGGCGGTCAACACTTCTGACACCGATGCGGCGAGGCCGTTGATGTCCGTGTCGTTGAGGACGCTGGCGCTGGTCTTGTCCGGCGAGTAGGCCAGCTCCTCGGTCTTGCCTTTGGCCTGGCCCTGCAGCAGGCCACCGACCCAGTCCTGCACCTGGTGCGGATCGACCCGCACCACGCTGTGCATGCCGTCGTCGCTCCAGCCGGATTCGTCGAGCACCGGGATAGTGGCGAAGGCGATCTTGCCGGCGGCCAACTTCTGCAGCTGGTTGACGAAATCCATGATGTCCCAGCCAGAAGAAAGCACCACCGAGCGCTGGATGGCCGACTGCAGCCGGTTTATCGTCGCCGGGCTGGACAGTGTCTTACCGGAGATCACCTGGTGAGCCAGCGAGGACATCACCACCTGCTGACGCACCACCCGGTCCAGGTCGCCACGCGGCAACTCGTGGCGCTGGCGAACGAAGCTCAGGGCCTGCGGGCCGTTGAGCTTCTGCGGGCCGGCCGGGAAGTCGGCACCCGAAAGTGGTTCGAAGACAGGCTCTTTGAGGCAGACGTTGACGCCGCCGAGGGCGTCGGTGATCAGCGAGAAGCCCAGCAGCCCGATCTCGGCGTAGTGGTCGACGGTCACGCCGGTGAGGTCGGCGACCGTCTTGATCAGCGCTTCGCGGCCGGCTTCGGTGCCTTCCCGCTCGGCCTGATCGGGCGCCATGCCGGATTCGACCAGGCTGACCCGTTTCTCTTCCTTGGTCTGGCCGTAGACGCCGTTGATTTTGGTCTTGCCCAGTCCGGGTGCGGACACGTAGGTGTCGCGCGGAATGGAGATCGCGGTGGCCGACTTCCCGTTGTCGGGGATACGCACCAGGATGATCGTGTCGGTGTTGCTCGCCACCTCGTCGCCGGCCCGAAGCGTCGCGAGCTCTTGCTGGCTCAGCGGGTTGCCGTGGGCGTCGGCACGGCTGTCCATGCCGACCAGCAGGATGTCGAGCGCCCCGTCATCGCCGCCGTGGCCCAGCGACGGCGCGAAGACGTGGTAGATCCCGTCCTCGAAGGAGCGGACTTTGCTCCACGCCACCCCCGTCACGAGAACCACCAGTGCGGCCGTGACGGTCGCAATCACACGAGTCACCCGTTGCTCAGGCATCACATCAGGCTACTTGCGTCACAGCGGTATCGCTGGTAGCCGAGTCCCGGCGTGCCAGACTCTTGACTCATGACGAGCAGAATTGTGATCGCCGGCGGTGGCGGGCAGGTCGGTAGCGTCTTGGCGGCCGAGGCGATTCGGCAGGGGCGCGACGTGCTGGCGCTGACGTCGTCGCAGTGGGATATCACCGATCCGCAGCTGGCCGGCCAGATCGTGCAGGCCGGCGACGTGGTGGTCAACTGCGCGGCCTACACCGCCGTCGACGATGCCGAAGCAGACCAGGCCAGGGCCTACGCGGTCAACGCCGCCGGCCCGGAATACCTCGCCCAGGCCTGCGCGCGGGCCGGTGCGCGGATGGTGCACATCTCGACCGACTACGTGTTCAGTGGCGACTTCGGCGACGCCGCGCCGCGACCGTATGAGCCGGATGACGAGACCGGGCCGCTGAGCGTCTACGGCCAGACCAAACTGTCCGGCGAGCAGGCGGTGCTGGCGGCGTTGCCGCAGGCCGTGGTGGTCCGTACCGCCTGGGTCTACACCGGCGGAAACGGCAAAGACTTCGTCGCCACCATGCGAAAGCTGGCCGCGAGCGACCGCGTCATCGACGTGGTCGACGACCAGACCGGCTCGCCGACGTACGTCGCCGACCTGGTCGGCGCGCTGCTCGAGGTGGTCGACGGGCGCGTGAAGCCGCCGGCGGGAATAGTGCATGCCGCCAACGGAGGCGAGGTCACCCGATGGGGACAGGCCCGCGCGGTGTTCGAGGGCGTCGGCGCCGATCCCGAGCGGGTGCGGCCGGTGAGCAGCGACCACAACCCGCGACCGGCGGCGCGGCCGCCGTATTCGGCGCTGTCCGCGCGGCAGTCGCAGGCCGCCGGTCTGTCACCGCTGCGGCCGTGGCGAGAAGCGCTGGAGGCGGCGCTGGCGGCGCCGCTGGATGCCTGACCGCTACCCTCAACCCGTGAGTGACGTGCTGCCGGTAGTCACGGTGACCTTTTCGCCGGGCCCGCATCTGGACCGGTTCCTCGCGTCGCTGTCGCATGCGACCGAGCGGCCGGTCAGCGTCCTGATCGCCGACAACGGCTCCACCGACGGGGCCCCGCAGGCCGCGGTCGAGCGCTACCCGGGTGTACGACTGTTCTCCACTGGGTCCAACCTCGGCTACGGCAGCGCGGTGAACCGCGCGATCGCGGAGCTCGGCGATGTCGATGAATGGATCATCGTGGCCAACCCAGACGTGCAGTGGGGCCCGGGCAGCATCGACGCGCTACTGGACGCCGCGGCGCGCTGGCCCCGCGCGGCAACTCTCGGGCCGTTGATCCACGATCCCGACGGGTCGGTGTATCCGTCGGCGCGCCAGCTGCCCAGCCTGGTCCGCGGCGGGATGCACGCGGTCGTGGGACAGCTCTGGAAGACGAACCCGTGGTCGGCGGCCTACCGCCAGGATCGACTGGAACCCACCGAGCGACCGGTCGGCTGGCTGTCCGGATCGTGCCTGCTGGTGCGCCGCACGGCCTTCGAGCAGATCGGTGGCTTCGACGAGCGCTACTTCATGTATATGGAGGACGTCGATCTCGGCGACCGGATGGGCCGCGCGGGCTGGCTCAACGTCTATGTGCCGTCGGCTGAGGTGCTGCATCACAAGGGCCACGCGACCGCGCGGGAGTCGTCGCGGAATTTGGCGGCGCATCACAAAAGCACGTACACCTATCTCGCCGACCGGCATTCTGGACCATGGCGTGCTCCGTTGCGGCTGGCTTTCCGGGCCGGTTTGGCGGTGCGGTCGCGGCTGATGGTGCGCAGTTCCGCGGAAAGGCTGCGGTGAGATGAGCAAGCAAGTTGACGCGATCGTCCTCGTCGGCGGTAAAGGCACCCGGCTGCGCCCCCTGACGCTGTCGACGCCCAAGCCGATGTTGCCCACCGCCGGACTGCCCTTCCTCGCCCATCTGCTGTCGCGGATAGCCGCGGCCGGCATCGAGCACGTGATCCTCGGAACATCCTACAAGCCAGCGATTTTCGAGGCTGAGTTCGGTGACGGGTCCAAGCTGGGACTGCAGATCGAGTATGTCACCGAGCAGAGTCCGCTGGGCACCGGCGGCGGAATCGCCAACGTCGCGGAGCGTCTGCGCCACGACACGGCGCTGGTGTTCAACGGCGACGTGCTGTCCGGAGCGGATCTCGGTCAACTACTCGACTACCACCACCAGCAGCAGGCCGACCTGACTCTGCACCTGGTGCGGGTGGGCGATCCCCGGGCCTTCGGTTGCGTGCCGACCGAAGACGGCCGAGTCACAGCGTTTTTGGAGAAGACCGAGGATCCGCCGACCGATCAGATCAACGCCGGGTGCTACGTGTTCTCCCGCGAGACCATCGATCGGATTCCGCGCGGCCGCGAGGTATCGGTCGAGCGCGAGGTGTTTCCCGCCCTGCTGTCCGATGGCGTCAAGATGTGCGGATACGTCGACGCCAGCTATTGGCGTGACATGGGCACCCCGGAGGACTTCGTGCGCGGATCGGCGGATCTGGTGCGTGGTATCGCTCCGTCACCGGCGCTGGGTGGGCATCGCGGCGAGTACTTGGTGCACGACGGCGCCGCGGTGTCGCCCGGCGCGCTGCTCATCGGCGGCACTGTCGTCGGACGTGGCGCCGAGATCGGCCCCGGCGCGCGGTTGGACGGCGCGGTGATCTTCGACGGCGTGCGGATCGAGGCCGGCAGCGTGGTCGAACGCTCGATCATCGGGTTCGGCGCGCGGATCGGTCCGCGGGCGCTGATCCGCGACGGCGTGATCGGCGACGGCGCCGACATCGGCGCCCGCTGCGAGCTGCTGCGGGGAGCGCGGGTCTGGCCCGGCGTGCACATTCCCGACGGCGGGATCCGCTACTCCAGCGACGTCTGAGCGCGCTCGACCAAATACGCCAGCGCCTCGTCGGTGCCGGGCGGCAACCCGTCGATCGGCCACCACCGCAAGTCCACTGATTCGTCGCTGATCGCGATCTGCGCCGCGGACGGCGCCTGTGCCACGAACTGCAAGTCGATGTGACGGGTCGGCACCCCCAGCGAGCAGGTGAGCGCGTGGACGTTGATCGCGGCCAGATCGGGTGTGATCCGCAGGCCGTCGACACCGGATTCTTCGGTGGCCTCCCGCAGCGCCGCCGCCACGATGTCGGCGTCGGAATCCTCGCAGTGCCCGCCTAATTGGACCCACCGCCCCAGCCGCGGATGCAGCGTCAACAGCACCTGGCTGCCGGTGTAGTCGAGCACCAACGCCGACGCCGTGATGTGGCCCGGTACGCATTCCCGAAGGCAGGCGTCCTCCCGGGCGTCCAGGAACGCCAGCACGGCGTTACGCAGTGAATCCTGCGACCGATCGGGTGCCCGCCAGTCGGACAGCAGCGCTATCGCCGAGGATCGAACGCTCACTTGCGCACCAGCAGATCGTGCGCCGCGACGGGTTGGCGAGGCTCGGTCACGGGATCTTCGGGATAGCCGATAGCAATGGCGCCCAACGGTTCCCACTCGTCAGGCAGGCTCAGTTCGTCGCGGACCAGATCGGCGGCGAAGATCGTCGACCCGATCCAGCAGCTGCCCACCCCGCGCACTGCCAAGGCCACCAGCAGCGCCTGCACCGCAGCCCCGACCGCGACGGTGAACATGGTGTGCTCGGCATCGGTGCGCGCGGCGTCGGGATAACTGTGCGCGCCGTCGGGCACCAGCATCGGAATGACGACTTCGGGTGCGTCGTAGAGGATCTGACCGCGGCCCAGTCGCCGCTCCACGGAGTCGGCCGACCGGCCGTCGCCGGTGAGGTCGGCGCGCCACTTGTCGCGCATCCGCTCGAGTAGCCGGCTGCGCGTCGCCGGTGTCTGCAGCCACACGAAGCGCACCGGCCGGGTGTGATGGGGCGCCGGGGCGGTGAGCGCTTCGGCGACCGCGTCCTCGATGAGTTGCGCGGGTACCGGGTCGGCGGCGAATTGGCGCACCGAGCGGCGCATCAGCTGGGCCTGCTGACGACCGAGCTCCAGGGCCTCGGCGGTGCCCAGCCAGAACAGGTCGTCGCTGCCGGAGCGCACCAGGTGTCGCGCCGTGGCGGCGGTATCGGTCACCACGGCGGCCGGCAGGCCGCGCACCACGGCCACCGGTATCGCGGTGAGCTTGCCCTTGACCAGGTCGGCGGCGGCGGCGATCTCGTCGGCGATAGCGACCTCGGTGACCACCAGTTCGTTGCCGTGCCGGTCGACCGCGCCCGCGTAGCCGTGCAGCACGCAGACGCCGGCCGCGCCGACGGCCGCGTCGGTCTGTCCGTTGCGCCACGCGCGGCCCATGGTGTCGGTAATGACGACGCCGACCGTGACGCCGAGGCTTTCGCGTAGGCCGGCCCGCAACGACGCGGCACTGCCGTCGGGATCGACGGGCAGCAGCGCCAATTCGTCGGCGCCGATGTTGGAGCCGTCCACGCCGGCTGCGGCCTGCACCACGCCGAGCCCGTTCTCGGTGATCAGCGTTCGACCCTTGCGGGCCAGCACGCGGACGGACTCGGCATCGACAAGCTTGCGGCGCAATGCATCTCGCGCCTCGGGATCCTGCGGTGCGGGCACCAGGCGGCCCTCGCACTTGGATAGCACCTTGCTGGTGATAACCAACACGTCGCCGTCGCGCAGCCAGGGTGCGGCCGCGGCCAGCGCGGCGTTCAGGTCATCGCCGGGCCGGAATTCGGGAAGCCCCGTGACCGGCAGGATCTCGATGGGTGACGCGGTGCCGTGCTCCCCAACGGCCGACGGCCCGGTCATATTGCGCCGCTCCTCTTCATCGCTGCGCTCTGCATCGTCGTCGGCGCGGTCACGCCGCCACGCCCGCAAGCTCGAGACCGGCGCTCACCATCTCGGCCGTGGCTTTCGGGTCGGTCATCAGTAACGGCGCTGATCGCACTGCGAGACCTTCGATTTCAGCGTGGTCGCCCTCGTGGACCAGCCAGCAATCCAGGATTCCGGTGCCTGCCCGTGCGCCGTAGTACCGCCCTACCGCCTCGGCGGTCGAGGCCACTCCGATCACCTTGAGACATTCATCGGCCATACCGCGCAACGGCTTTCCATTGATGATCGGCGAGTAGCCCACGACGGGGGCGCTGGTGGACCGCAACGCTGCGCGGATCCCGGGGATGGCCAGGATCGCGCCGACGCTGACCACCGGATTCGACGGCGCCACCAGGACGACGTCGGCCTCTGCGATCGCATCGGTGACTTCCGTTGTCGCGTTCGCATTTTCAGCGCCGACGAAGGCGAAGCTGTGCGTCGGCAGCTGCGCGCGGTAGCGGACCCACCACTCCTGAAAGTGGATCGCGCGCTGGCTGTCGTCGGCGGGATCGGTGATGACGACATGTGTTTCGCAACGGTCGTCGCTGGCGGGCAGCAGTCGCGCGCCGGGCTGCCAGCGGTCGCACAACGCGGCGGTCACTTGCGATAGTGGATATCCGGCGCGCAGCATCTGGCTTCGCACCAGATGGGTGGCCAGGTCGCGGTCGCCGAGTTGGAACCAGTCTGGCTGCACGCCGTACTGCGCGAGTTCTTCCTTGGCATGCCAGGTTTCGCCACGATGGCCCCAGCCGCGTTCCGGGTCGACGCCGCCACCCAGGGTGTACATGCAGGTGTCCAGGTCGGGGCAGATCCGCACGCCGTGCATCCATGCGTCGTCGCCGATGTTGACGACCGCGGTGAGCTCGTGTTCGCCGACGGGTGCAGACGCAGAGGCGAATTGACCCAATCCGAGTAGTTGCTGCACCCCGAGCAGGAAGCGGGCGCCGCCAACCCCGCCGACCAGAACCGTGACCTTCACACCGCACGACAGTACGCGCGGCCTCGGCGGAGACGCCGAGGTGAGTCGCGTAATCGGAGCGTGGGATTGGTGCCGGAATGCCTTGTGTGACGGGTGTGACCGACACGCCAGGGCCGTATCGGTGTCAGTGTCGCAAAAAATTGGTCACGAGATGATATGGAAATCTTCCGAATCGCTTGCAAAGCGCCTCTTACCCGTGTGTAATCACACCAGTGTCATTTCGGTTGGCCGGCCGGATTCGGTGTCGCAGACCGAGATTCGATCATTTGTTCGAATCGGGATGACCGACATCAAAACAGTGGTCACATTCACGATCAACGAAACCAGGTGAGGAGGCGGAGCATGTCCTATGAACACCTTCGAGGCTTAATGGGTGGGACACCACCGCACACCACTCCCGGCTTGCCGATCACAGGGGTATCCCTAAGGCCCCATTTGAGTTTGGTTCCCGACACGGTCGAAGATGAATTCGAGGCCGCCGAGGTTGAGACCGATCAGTGGCAAGACCGTGCGTTGTGTGCTCAGACGGATCCAGAAGCGTTCTTCCCCGAGAAGGGCGGCTCCACGCGCGAGGCCAAGAAGATCTGCCTTGGTTGCGAGGTGCGCAGTGAATGCCTCGAATACGCGTTGGCCCACGACGAGCGCTTCGGAATCTGGGGCGGCCTCTCGGAGCGGGAACGCCGCCGCCTCAAGCGCGGAATCATCTGACGCGACGCGGTCATTCGATAGCGGGTGACCCGCCCGGCTAAGCCGCGCTTGCGATCACCGGTTATTCATCGTCGATCGTCGGGTCGATGACCGAGGGCTCGACGTCCAGATAGGTGGCCACCTGCGCCACCAAGATCTCATGCAGTAATTCAGCCAGCTCGACCGTGTCTTTGGCGCGTCGCTCGATTGGCTTGCGGAACAACACAACTCGCGCGCGGGTGGCGCTGCCGCGCACGTCGACGCCGGCGCTGATCAGCCGGGCGAGTGCGATCGGCCCGTCGGCGACCACCTCCGGTGGCCACTGCACGTTGTCTGGGTCTTTCGCCGAAATCCGCGGGATCTCGTCGACCGCCACGTCGAGCCCGGACAGTCGTTCCTGCCATCGCCGCTCGATGGGCTCGTAAGCCTCCAGCACCGCCATGTCGAAGCGTTCGGCACGACTGCGCCACCCTGGCACCGTCGGCGGCAGCAGCGGACCGCGCATATCGCGGCCGCGGCGCGAGACCTTCTTGCCCCTCGGGTGCCGGCCGCGCGGGGAGCTGCGCGAATCGCTCACCCGGCGATGGTAACGGTTGGGCATCGCCGGCTCCAGCGAATGCGCGTGTCCGGCGCCGCGTGGACGTTTTCGCACGATAATCTCTCGATCGTGAACGTTCCGCGCCGCTGTTGCCGGCCTGGCTGCCCGCATTACGCGGTGGCGACGCTGACCTTCGTTTACGGGGATTCCACGGCGGTCATCGGCCCGCTGGCCACCGCCCACGAGCCGCACTCCTGGGACCTCTGCGTCAGCCATGCCGGCCGGATCACCGCGCCGCGCGGCTGGGAGCTCGTCCGGCACTCCGGCCCGCTGGCCACCAACCCCGACGAGGACGACCTGATCGCGCTGGCCGAAGCCGTGCGCGAGGGCCGCGACGTGGCCGCCGCCGGCGGCCCGGTCAACGGATTCCACGACCCGGGTGCCCAATACAACGGTGGTGCCCAGTACAACGGTGTGACGGCCGAGGCGCCGGCGACCGGTGTCTTGACCTCGGCCGGCCAGCGCCCGGCCGGTAACGGGCGTCGCCGCGGCCACCTTCGGGTGCTGCCGGACCCCGCCGACTAGCAATCGCCAGGCCCCCTCGCCTCGGGCGATCCGACCCGCGTCCCCGCCGGGCTAAGCTGGCGGACACGTGTCCCCGTAGTCAGGAGCTCCTCGATGTCTCGGCCCGCTGCGGCTGTTCACCGTGTGATCAAGGCCTATGACGTACGAGGTCTGGTCGGCTCGGAGATCGACGAGTCCTTCGTCTCCGACGTCGGCGCCGCCTTCGCCAGGCTGATGCGTAACGAAGGCGCGCAGCAGGTCGTCATCGGCTACGACATGCGCGACAGCTCGCCGTCGCTGGCGGCCGCTTTCGCCGCCGGCGTCACTGGTCAGGGTCTCGACGTGGTCCGCATCGGCCTGGCGTCGACCGATCAGCTCTATTTCGCCTCGGGGCTGCTGGACTGCCCGGGCGCGATGTTCACCGCAAGCCACAACCCGGCCGCCTACAACGGCATCAAGCTGTGCCGGGCGGGTGCCAAGCCGGTCGGCGCCGGCACCGGGCTGACGACCATCAGCGACGACATCATCGCCGGAGTCGCATCCCAGGAAGGGCCCACCGGAACCGTCACCGACAAGGATGTGCTGGCCGAGTACGGCGACTTCCTGCGCTCGCTGGTCGACACCTCTGGGCTGCGTCCGCTGCGGGTGGCCGTCGACGCGGGCAACGGGATGGCGGGCCACACCGCACCCGCGGTCCTCGGCCCGATCGACTCGATCACGTTGCTGCCGTTGTACTTCGAACTCGACGGCTCGTTTCCCAACCACGAAGCCAATCCGCTCGACCCGGCGAACCTCGCCGACCTGCAGAAATATGTGCGGCGCAGTCGGCGCCGACATCGGGTTGGCCTTCGATGGCGACGCCGACCGCTGCTTCGTCATCGATGAGCGCGGCCAGCCGGTGTCGCCGTCGACGGTGACAGCTCTGGTCGCCGCGCGCGAGCTGGGCCGGGAGATCGGCGCGACGGTGATTCACAACCTGATCACGTCGCGCGCGGTGCCGGAACTGGTCGTCGAGCGCGGTGGCACGCCGGTGCGCTCACGGGTCGGGCACTCCTACATCAAGGGGCTGATGGCCGAGACCGGCGCGATCTTCGGCGGCGAACACTCGGCGCACTATTACTTCCGGGACTTCTGGGGAGCCGATTCCGGGATGCTGGCCGCGCTGCATGTGCTTGCCGCACTAGGGGAACAGGAACGGCCGCTGTCCGAGGTCACCGCCGACTACCAGCGCTACGAGTCCTCCGGCGAGATCAACTTCACGGTGGACGATGCGGCCTCCTGCGTCGAAGCGGTGCTCAAGTCGTTCGGCGCCCGGATCCACTCCATCGACCACCTCGACGGGGTGACCGTCGACCTCGGCGAGGGTAGTTGGTTCAACCTGCGCACCTCCAACACCGAGCCGCTGCTGCGGCTGAATGTGGAAGGACGTTGCACCGAGGATGTCGACGCGGTCGTCGAGCAGGTCGCCGGTGAGATCCGTCGGCAGGTCGGGCAGCCGGAGGCCGTGACATGAACGCGGCCCAGGCCGTGATCGACCTCGACGACACCGAAGGCCTGCTTGCCGCCGACCGCGACGGGCTGTTGCGGGCGGCATCCATGGGCGGCGCGCATGTGCGTGCGGCCGCGGCCGCGCTCGAAGAGGGTGCGTTGGACTCGCTGCAGGGGGACCGTCCGCGCACCGTGATCTGGGTTGCCGGACGAGGTACCGCCGAGACCGCGGGCACCATGCTGGCCGCGACGTCGGGTGCTGCCCCGACGCCGATCGTCATCGCCGCCGAGGCACCGCCGTGGATCGGCGCGCTTGACATGCTGGTCGTGGCGGGCGACGACCCCGGCGACCCGGCACTGGTCGGAGCCGCCGCGAGCGCGGTGCGTCGGGGTGCGCGGGTGGTCGTCGCGGCGCCGTACGACGGCCCGCTGCGTGATGCCACGGCCGGCCGGGCTGCGGTCATCGAGCCGCGGCTTCCGGTCGCCGACGGGTTCGGTCTGTGCCGATACCTGGCCGTGGGGCTGGCTGTCCTGCAAAGCGTCGATCCCAAGTTGCCGGTGGACCTGGCCGCGCTGGCCGACGAGCTGGACGCCGAAGCACTGCGTAACAGCGCCAGCCGCGAAGTGTTCACGAATCCGGCCAAGGCGCTGGTCGAGCGCATGTCACGGCGCCGGGTCGTGCTCGCCGGGGACTGTGCCGCGACCCTGACTCTGGCCCGGCACGGGTGCACGGTTCTGCTGCGGATCGCGCACGAGGTAGCCGCGGCCGCCGGTCTGGCGGACGCTCTGAACGCGCTGCACGCGGGGTCGGGGTCGGGGTTCGCCGACTCGACGGAGTCGTTGTTCCACGACGAGGAGATCGACGGGCCGATCACCGAGCGGCTGCGGGTGCTGGCGTTGACGCTGGATGCCGAGCGGACGGTGGTCGCGTCGCGGATCGCCCAGTTCGACGACGTCGACATGGTCGGTGCCGAGGACGTGCCCGATCTGGTGGATGGCCGCCGCGCGCTGCCCGGTGCGCAACGGGTGGAGCAGCAGCTGGCTATATTGGCTGTCCGGCTGGAGATGGCTGCGGTTTATTTGCGGCTGGTCCGGGGATAACTGGTTCTGAGGTTATAGACAGTGCAGTTGTTACGTGGAGCGATACGGACGTACGCGTGGGGGTCACGGACCGCCATCGCGGAGTTCACTGGTCGCCCAGTACCGGCCGCCCATCCAGAAGCCGAGCTCTGGCTCGGGGCAAACCCGGGCGACCCGGCCTTCCTCGAAGAGCCGAAGGGCGAAGTCTCGCTGTTGCAGGCGGTGGTCGCCGATCCGGAAGGCCAGCTCGGCGCAGCGGCTCGCGCCCGCTTCGGCGATGCGCTGCCGTTCCTGCTCAAGGTGCTGGCGGCCGAGGAGCCGCTGTCGCTGCAGGCGCACCCCAGTTCCGAGCAAGCCGCCGAGGGTTACCGGCGTGAGGAACGCCTCGGCATCCCGGTGAACTCGCCGGTGCGTAACTACCGCGACTCCAGCCACAAGCCCGAGCTGTTGGTGGCGCTGCAGCCATTCGAGGCGCTGGCGGGCTTCCGTCCCGTGGTCCAAACCGTCAAGCTGCTGCGGGCCCTGGCGGTGTCCGACTTGGACCCGTTCATCGATTTGCTGGGCGACCAGTCCGACGCCGACGGACTGCGGGCGTTGTTCACCACCTGGATCACCGCCCCGCAGCCCGACGTCGACGTGCTGGTGACCGCGGTACTGGATGGCGCAATCAACTACTTGAGTTCGGGTGCAACGGAATTCGCGGCCGTAGCCAAGACGGTGCTGGAGCTGGGTGAGCGGTATCCCGGCGACGCCGGTGTGCTGGCCGCGCTGCTGCTCAACCGGATAACGCTCGGTCCCGGCGAGGGGATCTTCTTGTCGGCCGGCAACCTGCACGCCTACTTGCGTGGTGTCGGCCTAGAGGTAATGGCCAACTCCGACAACGTGTTACGGGGTGGCCTGACTCCCAAGCACGTCGACGTTCCCGAGCTGCTTCGAGTCCTGAACTTCAACCCGACCACCGAATCTCAACTGCGTGCCCCGACGCATGCGGATGGACTGGCGTCGTTCTACGACACGCCCACCGACGAGTTCGCGGCGTCGATGCTCACTTTGGGTGACGACCAGCTCGGCCACGAAGTCGATGCCCCATCGCGCCACGACGGTCCGCAGATCCTGCTCTGCATCGAGGGCGCGACGGCGGTGCACGGCAAGTCCGGGGCGCTGACCCTCAACCGTGGCGCGGCCGCCTGGGTGGCTGCCGACGACGGTCCCATCAGGCTGGTCGCGCACGAGCCGACGAAGATCTTCCGGACCACCGTCGGCCTGTGATTAATGCGGCGCCAGCGCGCCGCGGCGCTCCGGCCGTCCAGCCCGGCGCTCGGCGAGCCACAGCCGCATGTTGTGCCGAATAGTGCGGCCGACCAACTTCGGGGTCGGGACCATATAGAGGCTGTCCAGCAACGAGAACCGGCGCAAAAACCATTCGGCGAGAACGGGATCGGTCTCGGCCGCGCCGAGGAACTGATCGAACAGACTGCCCACCGGACCGAACCACCACGGTTTGTCTGCGGTCGCGTGGTGGAAGGTGAGATCGCCGATCGCCGTCATCGTCCACACCGGATACGTCGACTTGGCGGTGGCGCGATTCACCTTGCCCGCCAAGTCTTCACCCGCACCGCCGGCCAGCGCCCGGCGCAGGTGCCCGGCCTGCAGCGAGGTCATCGTCATGCCTTGGCCGTATGTGGGGTCGAAACTGGCCACCGCGTCGCCCAACGGGAGAATCCCGGCCGGAAACCGGTCCAGTTCGTGGTACCGGCGCCACCGGCTGACGGGGTAGCGGTGGAAAGCGACCTCGCCGACGGGTTCGGCCTGCTGCAGCGCGGTGGCGATTCGTTCCGGGAGCAGCGTCTTGGCCAGCGCCAGCATCTCGGGAAAGGTATGCGGCGGTTCGACTTTCGCGACACCGAAGGTCGTCAGCGTCCAGGTGCCGTCCTCGTAGCCGAGTAGGCCCAGCCCACGCGGCTGCTCCCGCGACGCGCCGGCAACGATCACCCGCTCACGGATCGCGCCGTCGGGCAGCCGAAACTGTTGCGACGCATAGCCGATGCCCACGTCTACCGTCTTCTCGGGCGGACGCTGATATCCCCACTGCTCCAGCCACACCGGCAGTCGGGTGCCGCGGCCGGCGGCGTCGACAACCAGGTCGGCGGCGACGAAGTCGGGCTCGTCGGCATCGCTGTCCAGCAACACCCCGGTCACCCGTTGCGCATCGACGTCGAAGCGTGGTTGGGCCACCGAACGATGCTGGATCTCCACGTTGGCGATCTCGCACACCCGGCGCCGGATCTGCCATTCCAGCTGCGGGCGGCTCGGCACGTAGGCGGTGAACTCGTCGCGCAGCGTGTGCCCGGTGCCCAGCACGTGACCGGCCGCGCCGAAGTGGATGCAGTCCGGCCGGTTCTCCAGGACGGGAACGCCGGCGGCCACCATGCCGTCGAGCAGACCGGGGAACAACGCCTCGAATTCCGTCGCGCCGCGCGCCATCAGCAGATGAACGTGACGGCCCTGCGGGACGGCGGTGCGGTTGCTCGGGGTGGCCGGCAGTTCGTCTCGCTCGAAGACCGTCACCCGCTGGTAGAAGTCGGACAGCACCCGCGCCGCACACAATCCGGCGATGCTGGCGCCGATGACTACGGCGTGCCCCTTGGAGTTCTCCCCACCCATCTGGCCACCGTACTCGGTACTGTCCGGGTCCATGGCTGATCGCTGGCGCACCAAATCGATCGAACAATCGATTGCCGATACCGACGAGCCGGGTACCCGGCTGCGCAAGGATTTGAGCTGGTGGCACCTCTGCGTGTTCGGGGTCTCGGTGGTGATCGGGGCCGGCATTTTCACCGTCACCGCGTCAACCGCGGGTGACATCACCGGGCCCGCGATCTGGATCTCGTTTCTCATCGCGGCGATCACCTGCGGGCTGGCGGCGCTGTGTTACGCCGAATTCGCGTCGATGCTGCCGGTGGCCGGGAGCGCCTACACGTTCTCCTACGCCACCTTCGGCGAATTCATGGCCTGGACCATCGGCTGGAACCTGGTTCTGGAACTGGCGATCGGCGGCGCCGTCGTCGCCAAAGGCTGGTCCAGTTACCTGCAAACGGTATTCGGATTGGCCAGTGTCACAGTCAATGTCGGGCCGCTCGCGCTGGACTGGGGTGCGCTGGTGATCGTTGGGGTGGTGGCCACCCTGCTCGCGCTGGGCACCAAATTGTCGTCGCAATTCTCGATGGTGGTCACCGCGATCAAGGTCGCGGTGGTGGTGCTGGTGATCGTCGTCGGCGCGTTCTACATCAAGACCGCGAACTACTCGCCGTTCATCCCGCCGCGGGAGGCCGGCAACGCCGGCGGCGGGGTCGACCAGTCGTTGCTGTCGCTGCTCACCGGCGCGCACGGCAGCCACTACGGCTGGTACGGCGTGCTCGCCGGGGCCTCGATCGTGTTCTTCGCCTTCATCGGATTCGACATCGTCGCCACGATGGCCGAGGAGACCAAGAACCCGCAGCGCGACGTCCCGCGGGGGATCCTGGCCACGCTGGGCATCGTGACCGTGCTCTACGTGGCGGTGTCGGTGGTGCTGTCCGGCATGGTCTCCTACACCCAGCTGAAGACCACTCCCGACGGCCACCACGCCAACCTCGCGACCGCCTTCGCCGCGAACGGCGTGCATTGGGCCTCCCGGATCATCTCCGTCGGCGCGCTGGCCGGCCTGACCACGGTGGTCATGGTGCTTGTGCTCGGTGGATGCCGGGTGCTGTTCGCCATGGCACGCGACGGGCTGTTGCCGCGGCAGCTGGCCAAGACCGGTTCGCACGGCACCCCGGTGCGGATCACCGTGCTGGTCGCGTTGCTGGTCGGCGCCACTGCCTCGGCGTTTCCGACGGACAAGCTCGAGGAAATGGTCAACGTCGGCACCTTGTTCGCGTTCCTGCTGGTGTCCGCCGGCGTCATCGTGCTGCGACGCAGCCGTCCGGACCTGCCGCGCGGATTTCGCGCGCCGATGGTGCCGCTGCTGCCGATCGCCTCGGTGTGCGCGTGCGTCTGGCTGATGGTCAACCTGACCGTCGTCACCTGGATTCGATTTGGCGTGTGGATGGCCGCGGGGGTTTTCATCTACCTGGGCTATGGACGTCGGAAATCGGTTCTGGCCAGGCGTGATGCCGGCGTGCGGGTAGGCGGTTGACGCCAGCGCGGCCGTGCCTGCTTTACAAATACCTGCTCTGTGTCTAGACAAAGGACGCAGAGCCCGCTATTGTCCAATCTCAAGGTGTTATGGCTCACAAGGAGGTTGGCGATATGACCGCGGCATTAGGTCCAAGGGTTTGGCAGGACAAGAAGCGCTACCTGTGGCTGATGGGACTGATCGTCCCGACGCTGCTGTTGACGATCCTGCCGATCGTCTGGGCGATGAATCAGGCCGGCTGGCAGACCGCATCACAGGTGCTGTTCTGGATCGGACCGATCCTGCTCTACGTCCTGCTGCCGGCCCTTGACCTGCGGTTCGGAGCCGACGGGCAGAACCCTCCTGACGAGGTGATGGAGTGGCTGGAGAACGACAAGTACTACCGCTACTGCACGTACGCGTTCATCCCGTTCCAGTTCGTCAGCCTGATTCTCGGCGCGTACCTGTTCACCGCGTCGAACCTGAGCTGGCTGGGGTACGACGGGCCGTTGAGCTGGCCGGCCAAGATCGGCCTCGCATTGTCGGTGGGCGCGCTGGGCGGCGTCGGCATCAACACCGCTCATGAGATGGGGCACAAGAAGGATTCGCTGGAGCGGTGGCTGTCCAAGATCACCCTTGCGCAGACCGGCTATGGCCACTTCTACATCGAGCACAACCGCGGCCACCACGTCCGGGTGGCGACGCCGGAAGACCCCGCGTCGGCCCGGTTCGGTGAGACATTCTGGGAGTTCTTGCCGCGCAGCGTCTTTGGCAGTGCTAAGTCGGCGTGGCGGCTGGAGGCTCAGCGGGTGCGCCGGCAGGGCGCCAGCCCGTGGAACCCCAAGACCTATCTGTCCAATGACGTGATCAATGCCTGGCTGATGACCGTGGTGCTGTGGGGGGTGCTGATCGCGCGTGTTCGGCCCGGCGCTGATCCCGTTCCTGATTGTCCAGGCGGTCTTCGGTTTCAGCCTGCTGGAGTCGGTCAACTACCTCGAGCACTACGGCCTGCTGCGGCACAAGAACGACAACGGCCGCTATGAGCGCTGCACGCCGGAGCACAGCTGGAACTCCGACCACATCGTCACGAACCTGTTCCTGTACCACCTGCAGCGGCACAGCGATCACCACGCCAACCCGACCCGGCGTTACCAGACGCTGCGCAGCATGGACGGGGCGCCGAACCTGCCGAGCGGTTACGCCGCGCTGATCGGGTTGACCTACTTCCCGCCGCTATGGCGCAGGCTGATGGATCACCGGGTGCTGGCGCACTACGGCGGCGACATCGCCCGGGTCAATGTGCAACCGCGCCTGCGCGAGAAGATGCTGGCCCGCTACGGAGCCGCGGCCTGATCGCCGCCTACCGCTGCCCAGGCTGCGACTACGTCTACGACGAAGCCAACGGCGCTGTCCGGGAAGGCCTTTAGGAGTCCCCCCGCGGCGGGAACCCGGTGGGACGACCTTCCCGAGGACTGGGGTTGCCCGGACTGCGCGGTCCGCGAAAAGCCCGACTTCGAAATTCTGGAGGTAACGAATATGAGCGACTACAAACTGTTCGTCTGCGTGCAGTGCGGCTTCGAATACGACGAGGCCAAGGGGTGGCCGGAGGACGGCATCGCGCCCGGCACCCGCTGGGACGACATCCCCGACGACTGGAGCTGCCCGGACTGCGGCGCCGCGAAGTCGGACTTCGAGATGGTGGAAGTCGCCCGCTCGTGACATCGACCAGCGCGACCATGTCGAGCGCCGCGTCACACAGGAGTGGCGCGAGAAGCGTTAGGGTCGCGCCGTATGCGAAGGGTCCCGTACGCCGAGGCGTCGCGGGCCCTTCTGCGTGATTCGGTGCTCGACGCGATGCGCGAGCTACTGGGTAGTCGCGACTGGTCGGCGATCACGCTGGCCGACGTGGCCCGCGCCGCGGGCATCAGCCGGCAGACCATCTACAACGAGTTCGGATCGCGCCAAGGCCTGGCCCAGGGCTACGCGCTACGGCTGGCCGACCGTCTGGTGGACGCCGTCGAAGACGCCATCTACGCCAACGTCGGCGACGTCTATGCGGCCTTCCTGCAAGGCTTTCGGGCGTTCTTCGCCGACTCGGCCGCCGACCCGCTGGTGATATCGCTGTTGACCGGGGTGGCCAAACCCGACCTGCTGCAGATCATCACCACCGACAGTGCGCCCATCATCACGCACTGCTCGGCCCGCCTGACGTCGTCGTTCATGCACAGCTGGATGCGCGCCAGCGAGGAAGACTCCGGAATGATCGCGCGCGCCATCGTCCGGCTGGCCATGAGCTACGTGTCGATGCCGCCCGAGGCCGACCATGACGTGGCCGCTGACCTGGCACGACTCATGACGCCGGCGGCCGAGCGGTACGGCGAGCTTCGCGAAGGCTTCGAGCCGCAGGCCCGGGGTGGTACCACCGGCGAGCCAGGCGAAGCCAACTAATAGGCTTGTCGAATCCGACTGACCTCAGATCGCGACCGACAATACGCCGCGACTAATATGTAACCAAGCTAATTAGTTGAACAGAGGAATGGGTAGTAGATGACGACGACCGAAAAGCAGCTGACCCCCGACGTGGTGAACGGGCTCGATTTCAAGGTGGCCGACCTGTCGCTGGCCGACTACGGCCGCCGCGACATCGAGCTCTCCGAGCAGGAAATGCCGGGTCTGATGTCGCTGCGCCGCGAATACCACGACGTCCAGCCGCTCAAGGGTGCCCGTATCGCGGGTTCGCTGCACATGACCGTGCAGACCGCGGTGCTGATCGAGACGCTCACGGCGCTGGGCGCCGAGGTCCGCTGGGCCTCCTGCAACATCTTCTCCACCCAGGACCACGCCGCCGCTGCGGTGGTCGTCGGCCCGCACGGCACCCCGGAGAAGCCCCAGGGTGTGCCGGTGTTCGCGTGGAAGGGCGAGACCCTCGAGGAGTACTGGTGGGCCGCCGAGCAAGTTCTGACCTGGCCCGACGAGCCGGCGAACATGATCCTCGACGACGGTGGCGACGCCACCATGCTGGTGTTGCGCGGCGCGCAGTACGAGAAGGCCGGCGTGGTGCCGCCCGATGACGAGGACGACTCCGCCGAGCACCGGGTGTTCCTGAACCTGCTGCGTAAGCGCTTCGAGACCGACAAGGACAAGTGGACCAAGATCGCCGCGTCGATCAAGGGCGTCTCCGAGGAGACCACCACCGGCGTGCTGCGGCTCTACCAGTTCGCCGCCGCCGGCGACCTGGCCTTCCCGGCGATCAACGTCAACGACTCGGTGACCAAGTCGAAGTTCGACAACAAGTACGGTTGCCGGCACTCGCTGATCGACGGCATCAACCGCGGCACCGACGTGCTGATCGGCGGCAAGAAGGTGCTGATCTGCGGTTACGGCGATGTCGGCAAAGGCTCGGTGGACTCGCTGGCCGGCCAGGGCGCGCGGGTGACCGTCACCGAGATCGACCCGATCAACGCGCTGCAGGCGCTGATGGAGGGCTACGACGTCAAGCGGGTAGAGGACGTGATCAGCGAGGCTGACATCGTCATCACCACCACCGGCAACAAGGACATCATCACCCTCGAGCACATGAAGGCGATGAAGGACAAGGCGATCCTGGGCAACATCGGCCACTTCGACAATGAGATCCAGATCGCGCGGCTGGAGAAGTCGGGTGCCACCAAGGTCAACATCCGCCCGCAGGTCGACCTGTGGACCTTCGGGGACACCGGCAAGTCGATCATCGTGCTGTCCGAGGGCCGGCTGCTGAACCTCGGTAACGCCACCGGACACCCGTCGTTCGTGATGAGCAACAGCTTCTCCAACCAGGTCATCGCG
The DNA here is from genome assembly GCA_963815995.1 of uncultured Actinomycetota bacterium. Taxonomy (GTDB): domain Bacteria; phylum Actinomycetota; class Actinomycetes; order Mycobacteriales; family Mycobacteriaceae; genus Mycobacterium. Next base: position 211,899 of record CAWFIR010000009.1, on the reverse strand, counting down.
CAGATCGAGCTGTGGACCAAGAACGACGAGTACGACAACGAGGTCTACCGCCTGCCCAAGCACCTCGACGAGAAGGTGGCGCGCATCCACGTCGAAGCCCTCGGCGGTGAGCTGACCAAGCTGACCAAGGAGCAGGCCGAGTACATCGGCGTTGACGTCGACGGCCCGTACAAGCCGGACCACTACCGCTACTGAGTCACCGCTTGGGAGCCGAACGTGAAATCAACTTCACGTTCGGCTCCGAGCGTGAAACCAGCTTCACGTTCGCGCAGGAACTAGGCTCGCGCCGTGCTGATTGCTATTGAGGGGGTCGACGGCGCCGGCAAGCGGACGCTCACCGAAGGCCTGCGCGCGGCGTTGGAGGCGGCCGGGAAATCGGTGGCCACACTGGCATTCCCGCGATACGGGCAGTCGGTGACCGCCGACGTGGCCGCCGAGGCACTGCACGGCCGGCACGGCGACCTGTCCACTTCGGTGTACGCGATGGCGATGCTGTTTGCGCTGGATCGCGCCGGGGGAGCCGGCCAGATTCGCGACCTGTGTCGTGACCACGACGCGGTGATTCTGGACCGCTACGTGGCCTCCAACGCCGCCTACAGCGCCGCGCGCCTGCACCAGCAGGCCGACGGCGAGGTGGTCGGTTGGGTGCACGACATCGAATACGGCCGATTGCATCTTCCGGTGCCGGACTGGCAGGTGCTGTTGGACGTGTCGTCTGAGCTGGCCGATCAGCGCGCCCGCCACCGGGCCAGCCTCGATGCCAGCCGGGAGCGTGACGCCTACGAACGCGACGCCGGCCTTCAGCAGCGCACCGGCGCGGTGTACGCCGGGCTGGCCGCGGCGGGCTGGGGCGGACGCTGGTTGGTGGTCGGCGCCGAGGTCGATCCGGGCCGGCTGGCGGAGCAATTAACGGCTTGATGTCCGCCCGGCGTGGAACGGCTGTGGTAATAGGTGCAAGAAACACGCGCGTGGTAGCCCCGTTTTGCCGCGATCTGGTGACACCATGGACATCATGAGGCAAAGGATTCTCGTGGTCGACGACGACGCGTCGCTGGCCGAGATGCTGACCATTGTGCTGCGGGGGGAAGGGTTCGACACCGCCGTCATTGGTGATGGCACCCAGGCGCTGACCGCGGTGCGCGAGCTGCGGCCCGACCTGGTGTTGCTGGACTTGATGCTGCCGGGCATGAACGGCATCGACGTGTGCCGGGTGCTACGGGCCGACTCCGGTGTCCCGATCGTGATGCTCACCGCCAAGACCGACACCGTCGACGTGGTGCTCGGCCTGGAGTCCGGCGCCGATGACTACATCATGAAGCCGTTCAAGCCCAAGGAGCTGGTCGCCCGGGTGCGGGCGCGGCTGCGGCGCAACGAGGACGAGCCGGCCGAGATGCTCTCGATCGCCGACGTGGACATCGACGTGCCCGCCCACAAGGTCACCCGGAACGGCGAACAGATCTCGCTGACGCCGCTGGAGTTCGACCTGCTGGTGGCGTTGGCGCGCAAACCGCGCCAGGTGTTTACTCGTGATGTGCTGCTCGAACAGGTTTGGGGATACCGACACCCGGCGGATACCCGCTTGGTGAATGTGCACGTCCAGCGGCTACGGGCCAAGGTCGAAAAAGACCCGGAGAATCCGACCGTGGTGCTGACCGTTCGAGGAGTGGGTTACAAGGCCGGACCGCCGTGATCGCCGAGCGTCGCGATGTGTAAGGAGCGGCGCCGGTGATCTTTGGCTCGAAGCCACGTTTTCGCGGTCGTTCGGGTCGTTCGGGCCCGGTGATGCGGGGCATGGGTACGTTGGGCCGCGCCCTCGGCGTGGCCTGGCGCCGCTCGTTGCAACTTCGGGTGCTCGCTCTGACTCTTGGCATGTCTCTGGCGGTGATCCTGGCGCTCGGCTTCACGCTGACCAGCCAGGTCACCAACCGCGTGCTGGACGTCAAGGTCCGCGCCGCCACCGAGCAGATCGACCGGGCCCGCGCCACGGTCAGCGGGATCGTCAGCGGGGAAGAGGCGCGGTCACTGGAAAGCAGCCTGCAGTTGGCCCGCAACACCTTGACGTCGAAGACCGACCCGACCTCCGGAGCCGGCCTGGCCGGCGCGTTCGACGCCGTTCTGGTGGTACCCGGCGACGGCCCGCGGCCCGCCGCTTCGGCCGGGCCGGTCGACCAATTGCCCGACGCGCTGCGCGATTTCGTGAAGGCCGGGCAGGTCGCCTACCAGTACGCGACGGTGCACACCGAGGGCTTCTCCGGCCCGGCGTTGGTCATCGGCACTCCGACGATGTCCCGGGTGAACAACCTCGAGCTGTACCTGGTCTTCCCGCTGGGCAACGAGCAGAGCACGATCGCACTGGTCCGCGGCACGATGGCCACCGGCGGCCTGGTGTTGATGGTGCTGCTGGCCGGTATCGCGTGGATGGTCACCCGGCAGGTGGTGGTACCGGTACGAGCGGCGGCGCGGACCGCCGAGCGATTCGCCGACGGGCACCTGTCCGAGCGGATGCCGATCAACGGCGAAGACGACATGGCCCGGCTGGCGGTGTCGTTCAACGACATGGCCGAAAGCCTGTCCCGGCAGATCGCCCAACTCGAGGAATTCGGCAACCTGCAGCGCCGGTTCACCTCCGACGTCAGCCACGAGCTGCGCACCCCGCTGACCACCGTGCGGATGGCCGCCGACCTGATCTACGACCACAGCGAGGACCTCGACCCGGCGCTGCGACGGTCCACCGAGCTGATGGTCAACGAGCTCGACCGGTTCGAGTCACTGCTCAGCGATCTGCTGGAAATCTCCCGCCACGACGCCGGCGTGGCCGAATTGTCGGTCGAGGCAGTCGATCTGAGGACCACGGTCAACAGCGCGCTCAGCAATGTCGGTCACCTGGCAGAGGATGCGGGGGTCCAGATGATCGTCGACATGCCGGCGGAAGACGTGATCGCCGAAGTCGATCCACGCCGGGTCGAGCGGATTCTGCGCAACCTGATCGCCAACGCGATCGACCACGCCGAGCACAAGCCGGTGCGGATCCGGATGGGCTACGACGAGGACACCGTTGCGGTCACCGTCCGCGACTACGGCGTCGGGCTGCGGCCGGGCGAGGAGAAGCTGGTGTTCAGCCGGTTCTGGCGGTCGGACCCGTCGCGGGTGCGGCGCTCCGGCGGAACCGGGCTCGGGCTGGCGATCAGCGTCGAGGACGCGCGACTGCACCAGGGCCGGCTGGAAGCCTGGGGCGAGCCCGGCAACGGCGCGTGCTTCCGGCTCACCCTGCCACTGGTCCGGGGACATAAGGTCACCACCAGCCCGCTGCCGATGAAACCTATTGCGCCGGAACGCAAAGAGGGCAAGGCCCGGCAGCGCGAACCCGCGGAGCGCGGCGCGTGATGCGGCAGCTAACCGGCGCTGCTGACCGCGCTGGTCGTCGTGCTGGCGGGCTGCGCGGGTGTGCCGAGCGCATCGGCGCCACAGGCCATCGGCACCGTCGAGCGTCCGGCACCGGCGAATCTGCCCAAGCCGACGCCCGGCATGGATCCCGATGTGCTGCTGCGGCAATTCCTCAAAGCCACCGCTGATCCGGCCAACCGGCACCTGGCGGCGCGACAGTTCTTGACCCGGTCGGCGTCCGATGGGTGGGACGACGCCGGTAGTGCGCTGTTGATCGACCACGTGGTGTTCGTCGAAACCCACAGCGCTGAACGGGTTTCGGTCTCGATGCGGGCCGACAAGCTCGGTTCGCTGTCCGACATGGGCGTGTTCGAGACCGCCGAGGGACAGCTGCCCGATCCCGGTCCGATCGAGCTGGTCAAGACACCGGGCGGCTGGCGCATCGACAAGCTGCCCAACGGGGTGTTCCTCGACTGGCAGCAGTTCCAGGCCACCTACAAGCGCAACACGCTGTATTTCTCCGACCCGACCGGCAAGACGGTGGTGCCGGATCCACGCTATGTCGCAGTGTCCGATCGCGACCAGCTGGCCACCGAGCTGGTGTCCAAGCTGATCGCGGGCCCACGCCCGGAGATGGCCAAGAGCGTGCACAACATGCTGACCCCGCCGGTGCGGCTGCGCGGACCTGTGACGCGCGCCGACGGCGGCAAGAGCGGCGTCGGCCGGGGCTACGGTGGAGCCCGCGTCGACCTGGAATTGCTGACGGTTGCCGATCCACGCAGCAGGCAATTGGTTGCCGCACAGATCATCTGGACGCTGGCCCGCGCAGACATCAAAGGCCCCTACGTGATCAGGGCCGACGGCGCCTCGCTGGACGAACGCTTCGCCGACGGGTGGAACACCACCGACGTCGCGGCCACCGACCCGGGTGTGGCCGAAGGCGCCGCCGCCGGCGTGCACGCGCTCATCGGTGGCCGCGTGGTGGCGCTGGACGGCCAGCGCTCCGACCCGGTGCCGGGCGCCTTCGGGCGGACCACCGACCAGACCTCGGCCACGCTGTCCCGCAACGGGCATCAGGTGGCGTCGGTGGTGACGCTTCGGCCCGGCGCCCCGGACATGGCGTCGTCGCTGTGGATCGGCGACCTCGGCGGCGAGGCCGCCGAAGCCGCTGACGGACATACCCTTTCGCGGCCGACGTGGTCGCTGGACGACGCGGTGTGGGTGGTGGCCGACGGCAACACCGTGCTGCGCGCCATCCAGGAGACCGCCTCGGGGCAGCCGGCGCGGCTGCCGGTCGACTCGGCCGCGGTCTCCAGCCGCTTCCCCGGCGTGATCGCCGAGTTGCAACTGTCCCGCGACGGCACCCGCGCCGCGATGGTGATCAATGGCCAGGTGATCTGCGCCAGCGTCGAGCAAACGCAGGCCGGCCAGTTCGCATTGGCCTATCCGAGGCGGCTCGGGTTCGGGCTGGGCTCCTCGGTGGTGTCGTTGTCGTGGCGCACTGACGAAGACATCGCAGTGAGCCGCAACGACGCCGAGCACCCGGTGTCCTACGTCAACATCGACGGGGTGAATTCCGACGCACCGAGCGCCAATCTGCAGCAGCCGGTCGGGGTGATCGCGGCCAACCCGTCGACCGTGTACGTCGCCGACCCACGCGGCGTGATGCAGTTGTCGATCTCAGGCGCCGAGGGCGTGCAGGGCTGGATCGATGTCCCGCCGTTCATGGTGGGTGGCGCGATGCCGGTGATGCCCGGCTGACGTGCCGGTGATGTCAGTGCCGCTCGGCACACTGGGCGCTGTGCTGGATCTGGTTCTGCCGCTGGAGTGCGGCGGTTGCGGGGCGCCGTCGACGCGCTGGTGTGCGGCCTGCGCCGACGAGCTCGCGATCGGTGTCGACGCGCCGCGCGTTGTCACCCCGCGGATCGACCCGCAGGTGCCGGTGTTCGCGCTCGGCCGCTACGCGGGTGCGCGGCGACGGGCGATCGTCGCGATGAAGGACCGTGGCCGGGCCGATCTGCGGGCACCGCTGGCGCGGTCGCTGGCTCTTGGCGTGCACCGCTTACTGCGGTGGGGTCTGCTCGACGTTCCACTGACCATCGTGCCGGCGCCGACCCGCGGCTGGTCGGCCCGTCACCGCGGCGGCGACCCGGTGACGCGTGTCGCCGCGCTGGCGACGGCGGGCCACCCGGACATCACCGTCGTGCGGGCGCTGCGGATGACGGCGATGGCCCGCGACTCGGCGGGGTTGAACAGCGCCGCACGTGAACGCAACATCGCCGGACGCGTGCTGCTGACCCGTCGGCCTCTGCCGCGCTGCGGCGAGCTGCTGGTGGTTGACGACATCGTCACCACCGGCGCCACCGCCCGTGAGTCGGTGCGCGTGCTGCACCGGGCCGGGGCACGAGTGTCGGCTGTGCTGGCTCTTGCGGCGGCATGAGTGTTTGTGAAGAACTCGCAACAGGTCGGGCGAAATGCTGGCACTGCCGCCGGTGGACGGTCTACCGTCGGGATCAAGCACCGACAACGCCTCAACGCAGCGCGTCTGAACCGCAGATTGAGGCGCCACCGTCAACGGTAGGGGGTGAATGTTCGACACCTTGCATCGGCGGGCGGCCATTGAGTTCTGACAACCCCGTCGGCGCGTGTACCCATAGCCGGGCGCGCTTAGCTGCGCGCAATGCGAGAGAAACGAGTTGTCAAGTATGTCAAGACAAACCGTGGATTCCGGGCAGCTTCTGGCTGAACCTCCGGTCGACGCCGATGAACACGAACCGATGGCAAGCGCCGAGGTCGTCGTCAAAGGCCGCAACGTCGAAATCCCTGACCACTTCCGTGTCTACGTCTCGCAAAAACTCGCCCGCTTGGAGCGACTCGACCGAACCGTCTATCTGTTCGACGTCGAACTCGACCACGAACGCAACCGGCGCCAGCGCAAGTCCTGCCAGCACGTCGAGATCACCGCTCGCGGTCGCGGGCCGGTCGTCCGCGGCGAGGCGTGCGCCGACAGTTTCTATGCCGCGCTGGAATCCGCGGTAGCCAAGCTGGAAGGCCGGCTGCGTCGCGTGAAAGATCGCCGCAAAGTCCACTACGGCGACAAGACCCCGGTCTCGCTGGCCGCGGCGACCGCCGTCGTACCGCATCCCGAACCGGACCTCGACGACATCGAAGCCCCGACACCTCGGCGACGCACGCGCCAACGGGCATCACCAGCCCGGGCGGGTGGTGCGGACCAAGGAGCACGAGGCCAAGCCGATGTCGGTCGATGACGCCCTCTACGAGATGGAGTTGGTCGGCCACGACTTCTTCTTGTTCTACGACAAGCAGACCGAACGGCCTTCGGTGGTCTACCGTCGGCACGCCTACGACTATGGCCTGATTCGGCTGGCCTGAGCCGATCCAACCTGAGCCGCGGCGAGCGTCGACTCGTCGTGGCCGGGGTACCACCTGAGCCGTCACCTAGGATGGATGACGCCGAAGACGTCTATCTACAGGGGACACAGCCGTGCTGGATAAGTTGTTGCGACTTGGCGAAGGTCGCATGGTCAAGCGCCTCAAGCGCGTGGCCGAGTACGTCAACAGCTTGTCTGAGGACGTCGAGAAGCTGACCGACGCCGAACTGCGGGCCAAGACCGCGGAATTCAAGAAGCGGCACGCCGACGGGGAGTCCCTCGACGACCTGCTGCCCGAGGCGTTCGCGGTGGCCCGCGAGGCGGCCTGGCGGGTGCTCGACCAGCGGCACTTCGACGTGCAGGTGATGGGTGGTGCGGCGCTGCACTTCGGCAACGTCGCGGAGATGAAGACCGGTGAAGGCAAGACCCTGACTTCGGTGTTGCCGGCCTACCTCAACGGCATCGGCGGCAACGGCGTGCACATCGTCACGGTCAACGACTACCTGGCCAAACGTGACAGCGAGTGGATGGGCCGGGTGCACCGCTTCCTGGGCCTGGACGTCGGCGTGATCCTGGCGCAGATGACACCCGACGAGCGTCGCGTCGCCTACGCGGCCGACATCACCTACGGCACCAACAACGAATTCGGCTTCGACTACCTGCGCGACAACATGGCGCATTCGCTGGAAGACTGCGTCCAGCGCGGCCACAACTTCGCCATCGTCGACGAGGTCGACTCGATTCTGATCGACGAAGCCCGGACCCCGCTGATCATCTCCGGGCCCGCCGACGGAGCCTCGAACTGGTATCCCGAATTCGCCCGGCTGGCGCCGCTGATGGAAAAGGACACCCACTACGAGGTGGATCTGCGTAAGCGGACCGTCGGTGTGCACGAGCTCGGCGTGGAGTTCGTCGAAGACCAGCTCGGCATCGACAACCTCTACGAGGCGGCCAACTCGCCGCTGGTCAACTACCTCAATAACGCGCTGAAAGCCAAGGAGCTGTTCAATCGCGACAAGGACTACATCGTGCGCGACGGCGAGGTGATCATCGTCGACGAGTTCACCGGCCGCACGCTGGTCGGCCGGCGCTACAACGAGGGCATGCACCAGGCCATCGAGGCCAAGGAGCGCGTCGAGATCAAGGCCGAGAACCAGACGCTGGCCACCATCACCCTGCAGAACTATTTCCGGCTCTACGACAAGCTCTCCGGCATGACCGGTACGGCGCAGACCGAGGCCGCCGAACTGCACGAGATCTACAAGCTCGGCGTGGTGCCGATCCCGACGAACCGGGAGATGATCCGCACCGACCAGTCCGACCTGATTTACAAGACCGAGGAAGCCAAATACATCGCGGTCGTCGACGACGTCGGCGAGCGCTACGAGAAGGGTCAGCCGGTGCTGATCGGTACGACGAGCGTGGAGCGCTCGGAGTACCTGTCGCGGCAATTCCAGAAGCGGCGTATCCCGCACAACGTGCTCAACGCGAAGTTCCACGAGCAGGAAGCCGGCATCGTCGCCGAGGCCGGCCGCCGCGGCGCCATCACGGTTGCCACCAACATGGCCGGCCGCGGTACCGACATCGTGCTGGGTGGCAACGTCGACTTTCTCACCGACCTGAGGTTGCGGGCCCGCGGCCTGGATCCGGTCGAGACTCCCGAGGAGTACGAGAAGGCCTGGCACGAGGAGCTACCGATCGTCAAAGACGAGGCGGCGGCCGAAGCCAAAGAGGTCATCGAGGCCGGCGGGCTCTACGTGCTGGGCACCGAGCGGCATGAGTCACGCCGTATCGACAACCAGCTGCGCGGACGCTCCGGCCGTCAGGGTGACCCCGGTGAGTCGCGGTTCTACCTGTCGCTGGGCGACGAGTTGATGCGTCGTTTCAACGGCGCCGCGCTGGAGACGCTGCTGACCCGGTTGAACCTGCCCGACGACGTGCCGATCGAAGCGGGAATGGTGACCCGCGCGATCAAGAGCGCCCAGACCCAGGTCGAGCAGCAGAACTTCGAGGTCAGAAAAAACGTCCTCAAGTACGACGAGGTGATGAACCAGCAGCGCAAGGTCATTTACGCCGAGCGCCGCCGGATCCTGGAAGGCGAGAACCTCCAACAGCAGGCGCACGACATGCTCGTCGACGTGATCACCGCTTACGTCAATGGCGCCACCGCCGACGGCTACGCCGAGGACTGGGATCTCGAGAAGCTCTGGGAGGCGCTGAAAACGCTGTATCCGGTCGGCCTCGACCACCACACTCTGATCGACTCCGAGGCGGTCGGGGAGCCTGGTGAGCTGACCCGCGAGGAGCTGCTCGACGCGTTGATCGCCGATGCCAAGCGCGCCTATGCCGCCCGGGAAGCCGAGCTCGAAGAGCTGGCCGGTGAAGGCGCGATGCGTCAGCTGGAACGCAACGTCCTGCTCAACGTCATCGACCGCAAGTGGCGTGAGCACCTCTACGAGATGGACTACCTCAAAGAGGGCATCGGTCTGCGCGCGATGGCGCAGCGCGACCCGCTGGTCGAGTACCAGCGTGAGGGCTTCGACATGTTCACCGGGATGCTGGAGGGCCTCAAAGAAGAGTCGGTCGGCTTCCTGTTCAACGTCGCGGTCGAGGCGGTACCGGCCCAGCAGGTCGGACCGGTCGCCGAGCCGGACGGCCTTGCCGAGTTCGCCACCGCCGCCGCGGCCAGCGCGCAGCAGCAGGCCGGCGGCCCCGCGCCAGCTCGTGAACCCGCACCGGCGTTGCGCGCCAAGGGAATTGACAACGACGCACCCGCGCTGACCTACAGCGGGCCCGCCGAGGACGGCTCGGCGCAGGTGCAGGGCAACGGCGGCGGCTCGGCAGCCGGCGGGTCCGGGGGCAGCCGCCGTGAACGCCGCGAGGCCGCCCGTCGGCAGGGTCGGCACGCCAAGGCCAAGCGCCGCTAGCGCCATGGACGTCAAAGAGGTGCTGCTGCCCAGCATGGGTGTGCGGTACGAGTTCACCAGCAACCACGGTGAGCGGATCGGCATCATCGCGCGACGCGGTGGCTACTTCGAGATCGTCCTCTACGGCGGCGACGACCCCGACCAGGCTCACCCGGTCTTTCGCCTCACCGACGAGGAAGCGGATGCGGTCGCGCAGATTCTGGGTGCGCCCCGGATCGCCGAACGGTTCGTCGAGCTCACTCGCGAAATACCGGGGCTCGAAGCCGGTCAGGTACATGTCCTGCCCGGCAGCGTCTTCGTGGACCGGCCGCTGGGGGACACTCGTGCCCGAACCCGAACCGGCGCGTCGATCGTCGCGATCGTGCGCAATGACGAGGTGCTCGCTTCGCCGGGGCCGTCCGAGAAGCTGCGCGCTGCCGACGTGTTGATCGTCGTCGGCACCGAAGCCGGCATCAACGGCGTGCAGCAGCTCGTCCAAAAGGGCTGATTGCGTGCAGATTTCCGCGCCGCTGCTTTTGCAACTCGGCGCAGTCCTGACTGCGCTTGCGTTGCTGGGCGCGCTGGCTCGCCGGTTCGCGCTGTCGCCCATCCCGCTGTACCTGCTGGCCGGGCTGTGGCTCGGCAAGGGCGGCATCTATTCGGTGACCGAGGCCAGCGTGTTCGTCAAAACGGGGGCGCCGATCGGCGTGGTTCTTCTGCTGCTGACCTTGGGTCTGGAGTTCTCCAGCGCCGAATTCGCCAGCAGCATGAAGCAGCACGTCCCGTCGGCGCTGGTTGACGTCGTGCTCAACGCGACGCCGGGTGCCATCGCGGGTTGGCTGCTCGGGTTCAAGGGCATTGGGATCCTCGCGCTGGCCGGCGTGACCTATGTGTCGTCGTCCGGTTTGATCGCGCGCCTGCTCGAAGACCTCAACCGGGTGGGTAACCGCGAGACTCCCGCGATCCTGGCGGTGCTGGTGCTCGAGGATTTCGCGATGGCGGCCTACCTGCCGGTGTTCGCGGTCTTGGTCAGCGGCGGCACCTGGCCGAAGGCACTGCTCGGGATGGTCATCGGGGTCGGAGCGTTCTGGATTGCGTTCGTCATTTCGCACCGATGGGGCCACTACTTCGGCCGGCTGGTGGGGTCGCAGGATTCCGAGCAGTTGCTGCTGCGCGTGCTCGGGGTGACGCTGATCGTTGCCGCGCTGGCCGAAGAGGTGCACGCATCGGCAGCCGTCGGTGCGTTCCTGGTCGGTCTGACGTTGACCGGTGACACGGCGGACCGTGCCCGGAAGGTGTTGGGGCCGCTGCGCGATCTGTTCGCCGCGGTGTTCTTTCTCGGGGTCGGGATCGGGGTCGACCCGCACACGCTGGCTCCGGCGCTTCCGGCGGCGATTGGCCTGGCCGTGGCGACCAGTGCGACGAAGGTGGCGACCGGTATCTTCGCCGCGCGCCGCGATGGAGTGGCCCGCCGCGGGCAACTGCGCGCCGGCACCGCCCTGATCGCTCGTGCCGAATTCTCGTTGATCATCATCGGTCTGGCCGGGTCGTCGATAGCCGGCCTGGCCCCGGTGGCGATGTCGTACGTGTTCGTCGTTGCCGTGATCGGGCCGGTGCTGGCCCGGTTCAGCGGCGCCCCGCTGCCCGCACTTGCCCGGGGGGCCGCCTAACCGATGTGCAGCGCAACCACCTGCCAGCGGCCGGAGCCGACCGACTCGATGCGGCAGGCGATGGCGTGCATGCGGGGCCCACGGCTGTAGCTGCCGAACACCTCGGCCGCGGCGAAGCCGTCCGGGCTGCCCACCGCCTGCAGTCGCACCCGGCGCAACACCGCCACCCCGCCATCGGCAACGGCCAGTCGATTGGCCGACAGCACCGAGTCGACGAGCCCGGCGGCGAGCAGGCCGTTCAGCTGGGAGATCGGGCGACGGCGGTCGATCACTTCCAGCACTCGGCGCAGCGCGGCATCGGCGAAACGTGCCGCCCGGTGCATCGACGCTGACATCGCGGGCGCGGGCTGCGCCGAATGTTGACTCGAATGCCGTTGCGGCACATGTGCATTCCGCCGCCGCAGCGCTGCCGGCGAGGGTGGTCGGCACTGCCGGACGTCACGTGCCGGAGGCTCGCAGTCGACGACGTGGGTGACCGCAATTGCCGTCTGGTCCGATGGGCTTGAATTGGTCGGCATTGCACTCTCCCGCGAATTCTTCAAGGGCCTGGAATGCTGGCCTGCTGGAGAGTGGCAGACGAGTGTGACGATCATCGCATAATCGCCGCGTCTGCGTACCCGCGCTGCGTCGGGCCCCGGCGGGCGGTTAGCGTGTGCGGCATATTGGTCGGTGGACCAAGTCGTGAGGGATGTAAAGGGGAGAGCCGACGTGACCCGGTTGTCCGCTTCGGACGCCTCCTTCTACCAGCTGGAGAATTCGGCGACGCCGCTCTACGTGGGCTCGCTGTCGATCCTGCGTCAGCCGCGGGCCGGGTTGAGCTACGAGACATTGCTGGCCACCGTCGAGCGGCAGCTGCCGAAGGTGCCGCGGTACCGGCAGAAGGTTCGCGAGGTGACGATGCGGCTGGCCCGACCGGTCTGGATCGACGACCGCGATTTCGACATCACCTACCACGTCCGGCGCTCCGCGCTCCCGTCGCCGGGCAGCGACGAGCAGCTGCACGAGCTGATCGGCCGGCTGGCCGCCCGCCCGCTGGACAAGTCGCGGCCGCTCTGGGAGATGTACCTGGTGGAGGGCTTGGCCAACAACCGCCTGGCCCTGTACACCAAGTCGCATCAGGCATTGATCAACGGCATGGGCGCGGTCGAGATCAGCCACGTCATCTCCGATCGGAACCGTCGTCCGCCGCCGTTCGCCGAAGACATCTGGGTGCCGGCCCGCGAGCCGGGCACCGTGGAGCTGGCGCTGCGCGCGATCGGTGACTGGGCCACCCGCCCGCAGGCGCAGCTGAACGCCGTCCGCAGCGGGGTCACCGATCTGTTGACCAACTCCGGACAGCTGGTGGACGCCGGCCGGCGGATGTTCGACGTAGCCCGAACGTTGGCGCGCGGCAACGCCCCCAACAGCCCGCTCAACACCACGGTGTCGCGCAACCGACGGCTGACGGTCGCGCGCGGCCAACTTGACGACTACCGGGCCATTCGGTCGCGCTATAACTGCGATGTCAACGATGTGGTGCTGGCGGTGATCACCGGTGCGCTGCGCAACTGGCTGTTGTCCCGCGGCGAGTCGGCCGCGCCGGCCGCGACAGTGCGGGCGATGGCGCCGTTGCCGGTCTACGTGGACGAGGCCTTCGACTCGTCGAGCCGGGGGCAGGCGATCAGCCAGGTGGCGCCGTTTCTGGTCGACCTGCCGGTCGGGGAGGGCAACGCTGTGGTGCGGCTGTCGCAGATCGCGCATGCCACCGAAACGAATCCGACCGCGGCGAGTCTGGTCGACGCCCGCACCATCGTTACGCTGTCGGGTTTTGCGCCGCCGACCTTGCACGCCATGGGAATTCGAGTCGCCACCGGCTTGTCACCGCGCTTGTTCAATCTGTTGATCACCAATGCGCCGGGCGCCCAGTCGCAAATGTATGTCGCCGGTGCGAAGTTGTTGGAGACATACGCCGTACCGCCGCTGTTGAACAACCAGGTGCTGGCCATCGGCGTGACGTCTTACAACGGCATGTTGTATTTCGGCATCAACGCCGATCGGGACGCGATGAGCGACGTCGAGGTACTTCCGGTGTTGTTGGCCGAATCGCTCGATGAACTGCTGGAAGCCGCACAGTAGACCTACCATTCGATGGTGACCAAGGCGCAGAAAACGAAGCCCCAGATCTCCAACAAGGTCTACGAGGCCGAATTATTCCGGCTGCAAACGGAATTGGTGAAACTCCAGGAATGGGTGCGAGCATCCGGTAATCGCGTCGTGGTGATCTTCGAGGGTCGTGACAGCGCGGGCAAGGGCGGCACCATCAAGAGGGTCACCGAATATCTCAATCCGCGCGTGGCCCGGATCGCCGCTCTGCCGGCGCCGACCGATCGGGAACGCGGGCAGTGGTATTACCAGCGCTATGTCGCGGAGCTGCCCACCAAAGGTGAGATCGTGCTGTTCGACCGCTCCTGGTACAACCGGGCCGGCGTGGAGAAAGTCATGGGATTCTGCACGCCGCAAGAGTACGAGCTGTTCTTGCAGCAGACACCGATCTTCGAGCAGATGCTGATCGCCGACGGGATTCTGTTGCGGAAGTACTGGTTTTCGGTCTCCGAAGAAGAGCAGTTGCGTCGATTCAAAGCGCGGCGCAACGACCCGGTGCGGCAATGGAAATTGAGCCCGATGGACCTGGAGGCGTTGTACAAGTGGGAGGACTATTCACGGGCCCGCGATGAGATGATGGCCCACACCGACATGTCTTACAGCCCTTGGTATCTGGTGGAATCCGATATCAAGAAGCACGCGCGGCTCAATATGATTGCGCACCTGTTGTCCACGATCGAGTATGGCGATGTCAAGAGACCCAAAGTCAAACTGCCCGATCAACCGATCCAGAGTGCCAACTACCAGCGGCCACCACGGGAGTTGTCGAACTACGTCGACGATCACGTGGCGACGTTGATGGGTTCGGCTGAATGACGCGGGTGGGCGCTGCCTGATGCGGATCTACATCCCGGTGACACTGTCGATGCTCCAACAGCTCGTCGCCGACGGCTCGCTACGGCCGGTCAGCGGCACCGCCTTCGCGGTGACCCCCAAGCTGCGGGAGGCCTACGCGGAGGGCGACGAGGACGAGCTGGGCGAGGTCGCGCTGCGTGAGGCCGCGCTGGCCTCGCTGCGACTGCTGGCCGGCGCCATGGAGGATTCCGGGCAAGCGGGGAACCAGCTGCGGCCGCGACGCGCGGTGCTGGTGGCCGATGTCGGCGACGTCACACTGCGCCCCGATCTCGACGACGCCGTCGTGCGGATCGGTGCACCGGTGACCACCGACGATGTCGTCGCCGCGTTCGTCGACAACGCCGCCGCGGAGGAGCAAGTCAAAGCTGCGATCGCGGTTATCGATGCGGCCGACCTCGGCGACGAGGACGCCGAGCTGACCGTTGGTGATGCACAGGATCACGACCTGGCCTGGTACGCGGCCCAAGAGCTGCCGTTCCTGCTCGAGCTGCTCTAGCGCTAGCTACGGTACCGTAAGTTACGGTACCGTAGGTTCTGTTCGAGCGAGAGCCAGGATTTTTCTCATCGACAGGACAGCCTCAATGGACAGAAAAATATCGCGAGCCGCCGCCGACGTCGTCGAAACCAGGCCCATTACGCTGGCCGGAGTGGAAACCCATCCAGGCTGGCACGCGTTGCGCACCCTTGCCCGACGCATCACCACGCCTCTGTTGCCCGATGACTACCTGCGCCTTGCCAATCCGCTGTGGTCGGCGCGGGAATTGCGGGGCCGCGTTCTTGAGGTGAGGCGCGAGACGCGCGACTCTGCGACGCTGGTCATCAAGCCGGGCTGGGGTTTCAGCTTCGACTACCAGCCGGGTCAGTACATGGGCATCGGGCTGCTGATCGACGGCCGATGGCGGTGGCGCTCGTACTCGCTGACATCCAGTCCACAGCGAAGTGCGCGCACGGTGGCCATCACCGTCAAGGCGATGCCCGAAGGCTTCCTGTCCGCTCACCTGGTGGACGGGGTGAAGCCCGGCACGATCGTGCGACTGGCTCTGCCGCAGGGCAATTTCGTACTGCCGGATCCGGCCCCGCCCGCCGTGTTGTTCCTCACCGCCGGCTCGGGCATCACACCGGTGATGTCGATGCTGCGCACGTTGGTGCGTCGCGATCAGATCACCGATGTGGTCCATCTGCATTCGGCGCCGACCGCCGCCGACGTGATGTTCGGCGCGGAGCTCGAGCAGCTGGCCCGCGGACCATCCGGGGTACCGGCTGCAGCTGCGCGCGACGCGCGATCAGGGGCGGCTGGATCTGTCCCGGCTCGACACCGAGGTACCGGATTGGCGCGACCGGCAGACCTGGGCGTGTGGGCCCGAAGCCATGCTCAACGCGGCCGAGCAAGCGTGGTCGGCGGCCGACATCACCGACCGCCTGCACCTCGAGCGCTTCGCGGTGTCGCGCGCGGCGCCGGCCGGAGCGGGTGGGACGGTCACCTTCGCCAAGAGCGGAAAAAGCACCGCGGCCGACGCGGCGACGTCACTGATGGATGCCGGTGAGCGGATGGGCGTGCAGATGCCGTTCGGCTGCCGGATGGGTATCTGCCAGTCGTGCGTGGTTAGTCTGGTGGAAGGCCACGTACGCGACCTCCGAAACGGCGCGGAGCATGAGCCGGGGACGCGCGTGCAGACGTGCATTTCCGCTGCATCTGGCGATTGCACACTCGACGTTTAACAGTTACCCGCTGGTAACCTACGCTTTCGTAGGTTACGATAGCGTAGGTCACGAACTGCAGTCTGCAGGAAGGCAATTACACGATGGCGATCACCGACCTCGATGTCTTCGCACATCTGACGGACGCCGACATCGAAAACCTGGGCATCGAGCTGGATGCCATCCGCCGGGACATCGAAGACTCCCGTGGCGAGCGCGATGCCCGCTACATTCACCGCACCATCGCTGCGCAGCGCGCACTGGAGGTCGCCGGCCGGCTGTTGCTGGCTTTCAGCTCGCGCCGGTCAGCCTGGTGGGCGGGGACCGTGACCCTCGGCGTGGCCAAGATCGTCGAGAACATGGAAATCGGCCACAACGTCATGCACGGCCAGTGGGACTGGATGAACGACCCCGAGATCCACTCCACGTCGTGGGAGTGGGACATGAGCGGGTCGTCGAAGCACTGGCGCTACACCCACAACTTCGTGCACCACAAGTACACCAACATCCTCGGCATGGACGACGACGTCGGCTACGGCCTGCTGCGCGTGACCCGCGACCATCCCTGGCAGCGCTTCAACCTGTTCAACTTGGTTTTCAACGCGCTACTGGCGCTGGGCTTCGAGTGGGGCGTTGGTCTACAGCACGTGGAGATCGGCAAGATCGTCAAGAAGCGGATGAGCAATGACGACGCCCGGCAGCGGACCGAGGAGTTCTTCGCCAAGGCCGGTCGCCAAGTGTTCAAGGATTACGTCGCGTTCCCGGCGCTGACGTCGCTGTCACCCGGCGCGAGCTACAAGTCGACGTTGAAGGCCAATGCGGTCGCCAACGTGATCCGCAACGTGTGGGCCAACGCGGTGATCTTCTGCGGCCATTTCCCCGACGGCGCCGAGAAATTCACCAAGACCGACATGGTCGGTGAGTCGAAGGGGCAGTGGTATCTGCGACAGATGCTGGGTAGTGCCAACTTCAACGCCGGCCCGGCGATGCGGTTCATGAGCGGCAACCTGTGCCACCAGATCGAACACCACCTGTTCCCGGATCTGCCGAGCAACCGGTATGCCGAGATCTCCGTTCGGGTGCGCGAACTCTGCGACAAGTACGACTTGCCTTACACCACAGGGCCTTTCCTGGTGCAGTACGGCAAGACGTGGCGGACCATCGCCAAGCTGTCACTGCCGGACCGCTACCTGCGCGCCACCGCCGACAACGCGCCGGAAACCCGCAGCGAGTCGATGTTCGCCGCGCTGGAGCCGGGTTTCGCCGGCGCCGATCCGGCGACCGGACGTCGCCGCGGTCTGAAGACCGCGATCGCCACCGTGCGGGCGTGGCGCCGCGACAAGCGGGCCAAGCGCAACGGCGGCAACGGGCAATCGGCCGGACGGGACGAGCTGGCCGCCTAAGCTTATCGAGCGCCGTTGTCAGGCATGGCGGGCCGCTTCTTGGACGAGTTGAACGCGTGAACTCAGACCGAGCTTGCTATAGACGTGGCTGAGATGGGTCTCGACCGTTCGAGGTGAGATCAGCAGCCTGGTGGCGACATCCTTATTTGGTAGTCCTTCGCTGACCAGTCCGACGACGGCGCGCTCTGTCGGGGTAAGTGATTCCCATCCGCTGGTCGGCCGCTGCCGCTCACCGCGGCCGCGCTGGGCGTAGGCGATCGACTCGTCGCTGGATAGCGCCGCGCCCTCTGCCCACGCTGCGTCGAACTCGCTCTTGCCGAACGCTTCTCGCAAGACTGCGAGCGCGGTGTCGTGGTCTTTGTCATGGGTTTTGAACCGCACGGTCCCGATGCGCTGCCGCAGTGCGTCGGCGGCGCCGAACATCCGCGCAGCTTCGGGGTGGCGGCTCGCCTGGATTGCCAGTATTGCCAGGAGCTCAAGGATGTCGGGAACACCGAGCAGCGCGCTGATGGAGGCTGCCGACGCCAGTGCCTCGTGCGCGTCGCGCTCGGCCTGTTCGGTCTCTCCCTGCGCGATCGCCACTCGGGCGCGGGTCGTGAGTGCCAGTACCCGATACCACCCCGTGGCCACCGACACCGCTTCGTCGGCCCACTGGCGTGCCGCGTTCACATCAGCGTTTGCCAGCGCGGATTCGGCTCGAAGATGGACGTGCATCTGCTGATGTATTGTGTTGGGGCTCAGGTGCGCCCAGGCTGCGGCGCTGGCTTCCTCGGCATCGGATATCTCACCGGCAGCCAGTGCCGCCAACGCCCGAACTCCGCTGGCATTGCCTATCCAAAGATCGCCGAACTCGGCGATAGCCGGCATGGGCGCGTCGAGGATGGCCCGGGCGGCGTTGGTGTCGCCCTGGTAGGCAACCGCCATTCCCCGGTAACACGTCGTCACCGCCCACCACATGGTGTCGCGTTCGGCCTCCGCGTCGACTTCGACCTCACGCAGCCGGGCGATGCCCCCACCGAGATCCCCGATAATGACTTGTGCCCAGCCAAGCCAGGCGCGGCACTGGCGGGCGGTAAACCGATCACCGATAGCCGCCGCTATGTGGCCTCCCTCCTCCCCGGCCTTGCGTGTGGCAATCGGATCACCCGCCAACAGGCCCATGTTCGTCTGCCAGCCGAGTATCTGGCTCAGCGTCCACCTGTCGCCCGAAGAGCGGGCCAGGCTCATGGCTTCGTCGAAGTGCGGTTGTGCAGGCTCGCCGCGGTAAGCGGCCACGATGCCGCGGGCGGTGAGCGCGCGCGCCAACAGAGCGGGATCCCCGATGTCGCGCGCCATCGTGAGGCCTTGTTCCGCCCACCTACCGCTGTCACCGCCGACCGCCCAGGCGTGCAGCAAGGACCTGTCGGCGAGCGCTCTCGCCTCGATCGCGGGGGCAACATCCGCGCAATGGGCCTCGCCCTCGGTGAGCGCGGCGTCGAACCAGCCCACTAGTGCCTCGTGAATGCGGCCCCGTAACAGCCAGAGCGGAACCAGCGCGGACGCCAAACGTAACGCGATGTCGGTGTCGCCCCGGTCGAGGCTCCAGCCGAACACGGCACGGAAATTATCGATTTCGGTTTCGACCCGCTCGATCAGCGGTTCATCGCTCGCCGGGTTGTCCAATAGGTCCGCGATAGCGAGGTAGTGATCGCGGTGCCGGCCGCGCACTTCGTCGCCCTCACCCGACTCGCCGAGTTTGTCCAACGCATATTGACGCACCGTCTCCAACAGCCTGTATCGCGTTGTGCCGTGGGCATTTTCGGCTAGGACCAGTGACTTGTCAACGAGCAGAGTGATCTGATCGAGCACCTGGTAGCGCTCGACGTCGCCACCTCCGGCAACCGCCCTCGCGGCCGCGATATCAAAGCCATTGACGAAGACCGCCAATCGGCGAAGTAGCACCCGCTCCGGCTCGGTCAACAACGCGTGCGACCAATCGACCGAGGCGCGCAACGTCTGCTGCCTGCGTACCGCTATGCGATTGCTCCCCGTCAAGAGGCGGAAACGGTCCTGCAGGCTGTCGCGGATCTCGTCTACCGACAGCGCGCGTACCCGCGCCGCCGCAAGCTCGATCGCCAGCGGCATACCGTCCAGGCGATGACAAATCTCGGTGACTGCGGCGGCAACGTGGGTGATGGTGAAATCGGGCCGAGCGAGGCGAGCGCGGTCGATGAACAATTCGATAGCCTCGTCGGCAAGCGACAGCGAGGGCACCCGCCACGTCACCTCGCCGGTGACGCCGATCGGCTCGCGGCTGGTCATCAGCAGTCGCAACCCCGCGCAGGCGCTCAACATCTGGTTGCTCAGCGTCGCCGTCGCATCCAGCAGATGCTCACAGTTGTCGAGCACGAGGAGCATGTGGCGGTCGCCGATGAATCCCAGCAGTGTCTCGGTTGTCGAGCGGCCCGGCTGGTCGGGCAGGCCCAGTGCCCGGGCGGTGGCGATCGTGACGATGTCGGGATCCGCGATCGGTGCGAGATCGACGAACCACACGCCACCGTCCAGCTCGTCGACCGACGAGCGAGCTACCTCTATCGCGAGGCGCGTTTTGCCCACACCGCCCGCGCCGGTCAGCGTGACAAGCCGATTGGCTGCCAGAAGCCGGCGCACCTCGGGCAGCTGGTCGTCGCGGCCGATGAACCTTGTCAACTGCACCGGAAGGTTATGCACAGCAATGGTTTTCGGTGTGCTGAGTTCGGGGAATTCGTTACTCAGATCAGGGTGGCACAGTTGCAGAACCCGTTCCGGACGCGGAAGGTCACGCAACTGATAGGTGCCCATGTCTCGCAGCCAGGTATCGGCGGGCAGGCCGTCGATCACCATCGCCTCGGTGGCTCCGGACATCACGGTCTGGCCGCCGTGAGCCAGATCGCGCAGTCGGCCGGCGCGGTTGATCGTCGGCCCGATGTAGTTACCCTCGTCGCGGAACTGGATGTCGCCGGTGTGGATGCCGATGCGTAGCCGGATTGGGAGCAGTGGCGCCCGCTGTAAGTCGACAGCACAGGCCACCCCGTCAGCGGCGCGGCTGAAGGCGATGACGAAACTATCGCCTTCGCCCTGGTCGATCGGGCGGACTCCGTGATGGGTGGCGACCAGGTGACCTAACGTGTGATCAAGACGCGCAACCGCTGCCGCCATCTCGTCGGGCTGGGTCTGCCACAGCCGTGTTGAGCCCTCGATATCGGCCAGAAGCAACGTCACCGTTCCCGTCGGCAACAACTCGCTTACGCCTAACTCGCTCCAGTTCATCGGCGGGATATCCGCGCGTTCGCTCATGTTAGCCAGCATGCGATGACGCGGGTCGTAAAACATCCGTGCAAACTCGTACAACTGCCCGTTCAGCCCCGTAGATCGATTCTCGAGCGCACGAAGGTGGCCCAAATCGTCACCCGGCCGCGCCGCTGGTGCGGTCCGTCTGACCTGGCCGCCTAAGCTTGGCGCGGTGGAGGTCGTCACAGCGCATCCGATTGTCGATGCGGTGCTGGATCGGCATCGCGAAGCGTTAGGCGATGACCTGTCTGCTTACCGCAACCACGTATACCGCTGCATCACCTATCACCAGCTGCTGCTTGGCTTTTCGATTCCCGACGTCGCAGCGCTGGCCTGGGCGACGCACGATCTGGGCATCTGGACCGCCGGCAGCTTCGACTACCTGACGCCGTCGGCCGACCTCGCGGCGGCGTATGCCGACGAGTTCGGCATCGCCGACATCGATCAGCTGCGCGCGTTGATCACCGAACACCACCGGCTTCGCCCAGTCGATGACCACGTCACCGAGACGTTCCGCAAAGCTGACCTCGTCGACGTCAGCCATGGCTTGCTGCACAACCGAATCGGGCGGTCGGCCGTCCGGGCCGCGGTCGCGCAGTTGCCGTACAGCGGATTCCACGTATTCCTGGCCAAGGGTCTGACCGGGTACGCGGTACGCCACCCGCTGCGTCCCTTGCCGATGATGCGCTGGTAATGCCGCCCGCTCACGCTGCTTCGGCGATCGCGACCAGCCGCTGCAACGTCGCCAATTGCTCCTCGTGGTCACCCTCGAGTTTGGCCAGCAGCGTGGTGATGCCAGCAGCACGGTAGTGGCTCACCCGTTCGGCGATAATGTCTTCTGTGCCAAGCAGATTCGTCAGGCGGCCCAGGTCCAACGGTACCGCGTTGCGGGCCTCGTCGTGCTTGCCGGCCTGCCATAGTTCGGCGACCCTGCCGACTTCGTCGCCATAGCCCAGTCGGGCGAAAGCGTCGTTGTAGAAATTCTGCCCGCCCACGCCCATCGCGCCGATCGTGAACGCGTACCCGTCGGCGTGGCGGCGCGCGGCCGCGTCGGTGGAGGCCTGGTCGTCGTGGAACTCGACGGCGACGGGCGCGACCAGGTCCAGCTGACCAAGGGTGCGGCCAGCCAGCTGCGCCCCCTCGCGCAGCGGACCAAGGAAAACCTCGGCGGCTTCGGGAATGAACGCGTTGCCCAGCCAGCCGTCGGCCGCCTCGCCGGTCAGCCGCAAGTTCTGCGGACCCATCGACGCCACGTAGACCGGGACGTGGGCGGGCCGCACCAGTGGCCGCAGCGCGGTGCCGCGACTGTCCGGCAACGGCAACGGGTAGACCTCGCCGGCGTGCTCGAGCCGATCGCCGCGGCTGACCGTGCGGACGATCTCGATGGTCTCGCGGGTGGTCTGCACCGGCTTGCGGAAGCGGACGCCGTGCCAGCCCTCCATGACGCGTGGGCCCGACGTGCCGATCCCTAAGATGAATCGCCCCGCCGACAGCTCTTGCAAGCTCAGGGCCGACGTCGCCAGCAGCGCGGGGCTGCGCGAACCCAGTTGCACGACAAATGTTCCGAGTCGCACCGACGACGTTTTGGCGGCCAGGTAGGCCAGGCCGGTCAGCGCGTCGTAGCCCCAGACCTCGGGGATCCACAGCGAGTCGACGCCGATCCGCTCGGCGGCCACCGCGAACTCGGTGGCGCCAGGTAACCGGGGTTCGATCATGGCGCCGACCTTCATGGCTGGCATGCTACAGAGGCCGACATCGACGACGGCGGGCACGGAGAAGGGCGAACCATGCGCTATCGCGACCTACCCACAGTCGAGGCGACTCAACGGGTTCGATGTGATGTCCCGACGGCCTGGGCGCTCGTGACCGACATCAGCCTGCCGGTGCACTGCTCAACGGAACTGCAAGGCGTCGATTGGCTCGATGGCGCCACCGCCGTTGAAGTCGGCGCGCGGTTTTTCGGCCGCAGCAAGCACGAGGCATTCGGGGAATGGTCGACGGTGTGCGAGGTGGTCGAAGTCGAGGACCAACGCCGTTGGGTGTACAACGTTGTCGGACCCGAGGGGACCAGTGCGACGTGGGGGTTCGAGGTTGAACCGACCAGCGATGGCGTCCTGGTCCGGCAGTGGGGCCGGATGGGCCCGGGACCGTCCGGGCTGACGCCGGCCATCGTGGCGATGCCGGACAAGGAGGCCAGGATCGTCTCCAACCGGCTGGCCGAATGGCAGAAGAACATGCAGGCCAACCTCGAGTGGGTGCGGTCGCAGGCCGAGGCTTGAGGCTCAGCCCTCGCGCATCGCCACAAGCAGTCGGCGCGCTGCGGCGACGCGACGGGCGGCCGGGCCCGTCAGCGTGTCCAGCGCGCATTCGGGATCGGCGGGTGGGCCCATGTGCCCACAACCGCGCGGGCAGTCTTTGATCGCTTCGGCCAGGTCGGAGAACGCCAGCATCACGTCGTCGGGCTTGATGTGAGCCAGCCCGAATGAGCGGATGCCGGGGGTGTCGATCACCCAGCTGTCGTCGATCGAGCGGCAGCGCCACCGATTGCGTCGAGGTGTGCCGCCCGCGGCCGATGTCGGTCACTTCGCCGACTGCTCGATGTGCTTCGGGGACAAGGCGATTCACCAACGTTGACTTGCCGACACCGGAATGGCCCAGTAGCACGGTGATTTTGCCGGAAAGCAGGTGCGCGCACCGCACCCAGCGGATCGTCACGACCCGCGATGATCACCGTGAGATCCAGGTCGGCGAATTGCT
Source organism: uncultured Actinomycetota bacterium (assembly GCA_963815995.1). Taxonomy (GTDB): domain Bacteria; phylum Actinomycetota; class Actinomycetes; order Mycobacteriales; family Mycobacteriaceae; genus Mycobacterium. The sequence goes on along the minus strand of CAWFIR010000009.1, from coordinate 188,383 downwards.
CGGCGAACGGTTCGGCGGGAGCGAGGTCGGTCTTGGTCAGACACAGGATGGGGACCAGCCCGCCGGCATAGGCCGCGATCAGCGTCCGGTCGACCAGCCCGGTGCGTGGCGGCGGGTCCGCCAGCGCCACCACGATCAGCAGCTGATCCGCGTTGGCGACCACCACCCGCTCGGTCGGGTCGGTGTCATCGGCGGTACGCCGCAACACCGTTCGCCGCTCACCGCGACGGACGATGCGGGCCAACGTATCCGGACGCCCGGACAGGTCGCCGACCACGTCGACGTGATCGCCGACGACGATCGGTGTGCGGCCCAGTTCGCGTGCCCGCATCGCGGTGACCCGCCGTTCGGGGGTGTCACCATCGAGCACACATCCCCACCGGCCGCGGTCGACGCTGACCACCATGGCCGATTTCGCGTCGAGGTGCTCCGGGCGGGTCTTGGTCCGCGGCCGGGAGCCTTTCCCCGAGCGGATCTTGACGTCGGACTCGTCGTAGTCGCGCGGCCTCAACCGCTGGACTCCTGCTCGAGCATGTCGGACCACATTCGAGGGAAATTCGGCAGCGTCTTGGCGGTGGTCTCGATGTCGTCCACCTCGACGCCGGCGACCCGCAGGCCGACGATCGCACCGGCTGTCGCCATCCGGTGGTCGGCATAGGACTGCCAGGTGCCCGGCCGCAGCGGCGTCGCGGTGATCTCCAGCCCGTCGGCGGTTTCGCGGCAGTCGCCGCCCAGCCGGTCGATCTCGGTGCTCAACGCGGCGAGCCGGTCAGTCTCGTGGCCGCGCAGGTGGGCGATGCCGGACAGCCGCGAGACGGAACCCGGGGTGGCCAGCGCCGCGAGCACCGCCACCGACGGGGTGAGCTCGCCGACGTCGCGCAGGTTGACGTCAAAACCCGGATAGGACTGCGGCCCGCGGACTTCCAGGAACGAATCATCCTGTTTCACAACGCAATTCAATTGCCGCAGGATACTCAGGATCGCCTCGGCGGGTTGGATGCTGACCGCCGGCCAACCGGTGATGCGAATTGTGCCCGCGCTGACCACGGCCGCGGCGATGAACGGGACGGCATTCGACAGGTCTGGCTCGATCTGCCAGTGCCGCGCCGCGACGGGGCCCGGCCGAACGTGCCAGCGGTTCGGTGTCGTGTCGTCGACGTCGACGCCGGCCTGGCGAAGCATGGCAACCGTCATCGCGATGTGTGGCGCCGACGGCAGCGACTGACCGACGTGTTGCACCGTCAGGCCATCGGTGAACGATGCTCCGGCCAGTAGCAGCCCGGAGACGAACTGCGACGATGCCGAGGCGTCGATCTCCACCGCCCCGCCGGCGACCGATCCGGCGCCGCGTACTCCGGAACGGCAGGCCGTCGCCGTCCACGTCGACGCCCAGACCGCGCAGTGCATTCAACAACGGCGCGATCGGGCGGACCCGGGCCTGCTCGTCGCCGTCGAACGTGACGGCCGCCAGGCCCAGCGCCGCCAGCGGCGGGACGAAACGCAGCACCGTGCCGGCCAGGCCGCAGTCGATGCGGGCATCGGGCGGCGGGGCGATCGTTCCGCTGACTGCGAGCTCGTCGGCCGGTCCGTCGACCCGCAGGCCCAGCGTTTCAAGTGCACCGATCATCAGGTCGGTGTCGCGGCTGCGCAGCGCGCCGCTGATGGTTGAGGTGCCGCCGGTTGCCGCGGCCAGCGCCGCGAGCACCAATGCCCGATTGGTCTGGGATTTCGAGCCGGGCACCGTCACCGTCGCGTGTACCGGCCGCGCGGTGTACGGGGCGGGCCAGGTATTCACGTGCTCCATCCTGCCCGTTCGGCACTCGTGTCGTTATCTCGGTCCGAATCTTGTCGATACCGAGTTATCCACAGTTGGAAGTTGATCCACAGGTCGGGGTTCGCGCCGTGGACTCATGATGGGTTTGTCGGGCTTATTCGTAGCGTCGAGGTATGGGTTCAGCGATCGGCGCCGACGAAGCACGAGAACGGATCAATGCCGCTCTCGATGCGATCGACGCCGCCCACGACCTGTTGCGCGATACGCCATCAGACTTGGTGGGCAACAGGTTTCGCGTCGGCGTTGCAGCGCGATTGGAGACCCAGGAGCGTGTCAACCGGGGCCTGATGTACCGCATCTTCGCCGAAATCGCCGACCCGCCGGATGACACCGGGTCGATACCGCAGATGCGATCGCTGCTGTGGAAGCGACTGCGCATCACGCCCAACGACATCACCCGACGCTTCAAACTCGCGGCCCGGATCCGGCCCCGCCGCTCGCTGACCTGCCCGTCGCTACCACCCGAGTTGCCGGCGCTGGCGCACGCCGTGCAGGCTGGCGCGATCGGCGACGACCACATCCGCGCGATATGCCGAGCCGTCGACCTGCTGCCCGCGCGTGTATCGCCGGTCGATGCCGCGGCCGCCGAGCGCACCCTGGTCGAGCACGCGACCACTGTCGATGCCGGAATCGTGGCCAAGCTGGGTCAGCGCATCGCCGACTACCTCAACCCCGACGGCCTGTTCAGCGACGAGGACCGAGCCCGCCGCCGCGGGCTGCACCTCGGCCAGCAAGGCCCTGACGGCATGTCACGGCTGACCGGATTGCTCGACCCGCAAGCCCGCGCCTACTTCGAAGCCATCGAAGCAGCAGTACGGCCGGGCCGCCACCAACCCGACGAAGCACTCGAGGCACGCGATGACCGCAGCTCCGCTCAGCGCTGCCACGACGCGTTGAAGCTCGGCCTGCAAACCGCCATCGCATCCGGCGGCCTCGGCGTGCATCGCGGGCATCCGGTCACCGTGGTCGTCACCACGACACTGGCCGAACTCAACACCGCGGCCGGCGCCGCAGCGGACCCCTCGGCCCCGATGCCGGCGCCCGCCAGAACCGGAGGTGGCTCCCGGCTGCCGATGCGGGATCTAATCGCCATGGCCGCGACCGCGATTCACTACTTGGCGGTGTTCGACGACCACACCGAACGCCCGCTCTATTTGGGCCGCCAAAAACGCGTCGCCACCGCCGACCAGCGACTGATTTGCTATGCCCGCGACCGCGGCTGCACCCGCCCCAACTGCCTGGTATCGGGCTATTACTGCGAGGTGCACCATTCACCCGATTGGTTACACGGCGGCCGCACCGACGCCGACAAACTGCACTTCGCGTGCTGCCCGAATCACGGCATGGCCAGCCGCGGTGAACTGCGGACCCAGGTGATGAAAAACGGACGGCTGGGCTGGACCGACGGCACCGGGCCACCGGAAATCAACCACGCCCACCACCCCGACGAACTCCTGCGCGGCGATCCCGACCCGCCAGATCAGGAGCAATAACCTCTGGAGGTCGGGCGGTCAGAGGCCGCTGCCACTATGGAGGTATGTGCGGACGATTCGCGGTGACGACCGACCCGGCAGTGCTGGCCGAAAAGATCGAGGCAATCAACGAGGCGCGCGCCGCGGAGTCGACCGGCCCGAACTACAACGTGGCGCCCACCACGACCATCACCACCGTGGTCCGCCGCCACGACGAACCCGACGACGAGCCCACCAGGCGAGTCCGGTCCATGCGCTGGGGGTTGATACCGCCGTGGGTCAAGGCGGGGTCCGACGGTGCGCCGGAGTCCAAGGGTCCGCTGCTGATCAACGCCAGGGCGGAGAAGGTCACCACCTCGCCGGCGTTTCGCGCGAGCGCCAAATCCAAACGCTGCCTTATCCCGATGGACGGCTACTACGAATGGCGCGCCAACGGCGATACCGACTCCGGTAAGAAAGCCCGCAAGACGCCGTTCTTTCTGCACCGCGCCGACGGCGAGATGTTGTTCATGGCGGGGCTGTGGTCGGTGTGGAAGCCCGCGAAGGACGCGACGCCGCTGCTGAGTTGCACCATCATCACCACTGATGCCGTCGGCGCGCTCGCCGAGATCCACGACCGGATGCCGTTGATCGCGCCCGAGCGCGACTGGGATCGTTGGCTCGACCCCGACGCTCCGCCCGACCTCGACTTCCTGGCCGCCCCGCCGAGCGTCGACGGCATCGAAATGCGGGAGATCTCAACGCTGGTCAACAATATCCGCAACAACGGGCCAGAGCTGCTGGAGCCGGCCGAGCCGCAGCCCGAACAAGCCACGTTGCTCTAGTTGTCGGCCGCGAACAACGGCCCGCACAACTTTGTCCGTCGGCGACGGTTCGGGGCGCGCAACTCCGGACTTAGCATGCGTGTGTGAGCGCCTCATATACATACACATTCGATGACATCCGGAACCGTCCGGTCGCGGTGATCGGTGCGGGGACGCTGGGACGGCGTATCGCGCTGATGTTCGCCAGCCGTGGCGGAACCGTGCGAATCTACGCCCGCCGCGACGAGCAGCTGGGAGCCGCGAAACAGTATGTGGCCGAAACCCTTCCGAGAGTCATCGAGAATCGCGGCTTCGGTGAACAAGGCGTTGCGGTCACCACGACATCTCTGGCCGAGGCGCTGGACGGCGCGTGGCTGGCTGTGGAGTCGGCCCCGGAAAAACTCGAGATCAAGATTCCGCTGTGGGGCGACATCGACAAGTCAGCCCCGCCCGACACCATTTTCGCGACCAACTCGTCGTCGTACCCGTCGCGTCTGATGGCTGAGAAGGTGCGCGACAAGACGCGTTTGTGCAACACGCACTTCTACATGCCGCCGGAGGTGAATGGCCTCGACCTGATGTCGGACGGTGAGACCGACCGCGGCCTGCTTGACACTCTGCTGACCGTGCTGCCCGAGTTCGGCGTCTACCCGTTCGAGGCGCGCAAGGAGTGCACCGGCTTCATCTTCAATCGGGTGTGGGCAGCGATCAAGCGCGAGTCGCTGGCGGTGGTCGCCGAGGGGGTGGCGCGTCCTGAAGACGTCGACGGGATGTACCGGCTCAACTTGGGCGCGCCGGCCGGCCCGTTTCAGTTGATGGATCTGGTCGGCCTCGACGTCGCTCTGGACATCGAAAACCATTACGTCGACGAGTTCCCGCAGCTACCCAAGGGCCCGCGGGACTTGTTGCAGTCCTACGTTGATGCCGGCAAGCTCGGCATCAAGACCGGCGAGGGCTTTTACCGCTATTGAGGTAGCCGAGCGCGGATTCGGCCGCATTGGCTCCGCACATGCCGTGGGCGCCCGGGCCGGGGGGAGTGGCCGCCGAGCAGATGTACATGCCGGGTAGCCCAATACTGTACGGCGACAGCGTGGTTCGCGGTCCAAAGGTCAGCTGACGAATGTCCTTGGCGCCGGTCATGATGTCGCCGCCGGCGTAGTTGGGGTTATAGGAAGCGAATTCGGTGGTGGTCCGGACAGCCGTCCCGACGATCCGATCCCGGAAGCCGGGGGCGAACCGCTCGATCTGAGCAGTGATCGCCTCGGTCGCGTCGCCCGAAAAGCCGTTGGGCACATGCGCGTAGCTCCACACCGGGTGGACGTTGCCGACCGAGCGTTGGGGGTCGGCCAGGTACTGCTGGCCGACCAGAACGAACGGCCGCTCGGGCATGCGTCCCGCGTGGATCTCCCGCTCGGTTGCGGCGAGTTCGGCGTAGTTGCCGACCACGTGCACCGTGCCCGCCCGACGCGCGTCCGGGTTCGTCCAGGGCACGCCGCCGTCGACGGCGAAGTCGACTTTGAACGCACCCGGGCCACGCCGGAACTTAGTGAAGGCGCGCGAAATTCGGCGGGGCAGACGATCGCCGAGGATGCCGGCGACGGCCTCGGGTGCGAGATCGAACATCGTGACATCTGCCGGTGGCAGCTGCGACGCGTTCTCGATCCGGACTCCCGTCTCGATCTTGGCGCCCAGGTCGGTCAGCAGCGCCACCATCGCGTTGGTGATCGACCGCGATCCGCCTTCGGCCACCACCCAGCCGTGCCGATGCCCGGCCGCGATGATGCCCATCCCGATCGCGGAGGTCATCGGGTAGTGCAGCGGCCGGAAGGCATGGGCCGCAACGCCGCCGAACAGGGCACGGCCCTCCTCGGTGCGGAACACCCTGGCAAACGTGGACGCCGGAAGCACCGTGGGTGCGCCGAACCGGGCCAGCATCAGCGGGTGGTGCGGGATCCGCAGCAGCGGGCCCATGATGTCCTCGTTGAGCGCGTCGAATCGCGACGCCGAGTAGCCGAAAGCGCGCTGCCACCGAGAGCCGTCGCGGCCGAGGCCGGCCGCGGTCTGCTCCACCGAGCGGTGCAGCACGCCGGCGCTGCCGCCGTCGAGCGGGTGGGCACAGTCGATATCCGGCCAGCGCCACGTCAGGCCGTAGCGGTCCAGATTGAATTTGCTGAGGAACGGCGAGCCGACGGCCATCGGGTGGATCGCCGAGCAGTGGTCGTGCAACAGGCCGGGAAGGATGGCCTCGCTGCTGCGGGCTCCTCCGCCGACCTCGTCGGCCGCCTCGAGGACAGTGACCTCCACTCCCTCGGCCGCGAGGGACAGGGCGGCGGCGAGCCCGTTGGGCCCGCCGCCTACCACGACTGCGGTGCTCATGCCAGCGCTCCGTGACCGTGTTCCTGGTCCTTGCGGACAGCCGGGTTGCTGCCGCTCAGGGACCATTCCACGGAGTCGGGATCGGACCGTTGGGCAGCCAGGGCTGCTCGGCTACCGCGTCGGCCACCTTCCAGGTGCCGCGCTCGATCACCCCGAGCGCGGCGTCGATCAGCTGGTAATGCTGAACACCGCTGCCGAAGGCTTCCGACTCGACCCAGGCGACGACGCACTCGCCGGGCTCGAATGCCGCTTCGCGCTGTACGGCCCGGATCATGTCTGCATCGTGCAGGTGCCCGTCGCCGAAGTTGAACCCGGTCAGGGAGTTGCAGATGAACTCGCCTTCGCGCACGGTCCGGGTATCGATGTCGGGCAGGTGGCTCAGCAGCAGCGAGAAGAGACCGCGGCCCTGGCTGTGCATAGTGCGCCACGCGATGGTCCGCTGCGCGGTGATCTCAGCCCACTGCGGTTCGTAGCCGAACGCGATGAACTGGTCGACCTGGTTCCGCGTCGAGCGGGTGACCCGGTCCAGCTTCGCCTCGGCACCCGGTGCGAAAGCCCACACCGCGGAGGCCCAGTTGCCGGCGTACTGCCGCAGTGAAGGCAGGAAGGAGACCTTGTCCGGTCGCAGGTTGCCCAGCACCGGGAAGAACAGCAGCGCGGCGGCGATGACGAGAGCCAGCCACGGCGGCGACATGTTCCACGGGGCGTATCCGTTCGCAGTTCGGGAAGCCGAGGAACAGGAAGACCGTGGTGTAGGCGAAGACCACGTTCCATTCCAGCGGCACCGCGAGCGGGAACGTCGAAATGATGAACAGGTGGAAGCCGACCATCAACAGCGCCGCAGCCAGCGTCACCCACTTGTTGGTGGAGAAGAACAGGACCAGCGGGGCCGCGATCTCGACGGTGGTGCCGTTGACGTGTGCCATGAAGTCGGCCAGCCGCGACGGCAACAGATTGCGCGGGAAGTCACGGTAGTGGGCCCGCCGCACCCATTTGGGCGCGAATATTGTGTTGCTGACCATCGGCGGAATGACGTTGGCGAAGTGCTTTCCGAACTTCGAGAAGCCGGCGCCGACCCACACCAGCACGATCAGCATCTTGAGCGCGATGATCATGTCGGTGAATGGCAGAACGGCGAAGAAGAACAACGCCGGGAAGTACTGCTCGCCGCGGGCAGCCAGGAAGATGGTCTTGTCCCGCAGGCCGATCAGCACCAGTAGCACCATCGGGGCCACCAGCAGCGCGGGATTCACCAGCCCAGATATGTTGGCCGGCAATGCCTTCGACAGTGAATCGCTGTGCACACCGCGCTCCAGCAACGCAACTGCCAGGCTCACCAGCAGTGCCAGGTAGAGCCCGATGTCGAACCAGTTGCGCCGGTCGCCGTTGGTGAACGGTACCCACTTCCACGGCCGCAGCCGGATGGTTCCCGGTCGCGTCCAGAACAGGATGCCGCCGGTCATCGGCTTGATCTTGCCGGCCAGCGGACCCCACGATCCGGCGACGCCGATGGATTCCAGTAGCACGGTCCACAAGATGACCTTCTGGTAGACGATCGGTTGGTTCCACCACTCGCGACACATGCCAGAAGGCGGGCAGTCCCGACGTCAGCGTCGCTACCGTGATGCCTCCGATCGCGAAGAACACGAGCAGCTTCACGATGTAAATCGTGTGGACCATCCGCGGTGCGCCGAATCCGTTCTCGGCCCATTCGACGGCGAGGATTCGCATCCGCTCCATCAGCGGCTTCTTCAGGAAGGTGTCCGGATCAACATCCGGAAGATAGGGCTTGATGAATCCCATGTGTCTGCGCTCCTTCTGACCTTCGTTGGCGAGAGTGCGCGACAACATTAGGTATGACGCGCCGCAATACACAGTCGTCAATCGACAAAGCCACGCGCCGCGTGTTGTCGCTCAAAGACAACCCAGCGTCTAACGTCATTGAGGTGAAGAAATCGCGGCCTCGACAGCGGACGTCGAGGTAAGCCAGTTATGTCGCCGAGGTCGCGAGCCGATTGCATAGCCGGGTGGTCGCGCTGTCGTCGGCGCTTCGTCAATCCCTCGAGGATCAGATCCCCGAGCTGCGTGGCGACGCAGCGCTGGTGGAATTACTCGGGACCAGCGTCGAGGGCAACGTCGACACGGTCTTGCATGCGTTGCGCTACGACATCGCTGTCGAGCGGGTCGAGGCGCCCACCGCGGCGCTCGAGTACGCCCGCCGGTTGGCACAGCGCGGCGTGCCGGTCAACGCGCTGGTTCGCGCCTATCGGCTCGGTCAGCGCCAGATAAATGAAGCTAGTGTTCGCCGAATTGCGCGTGATCGATATCCCGGAGCCGATGCGGGTACGCGGTCATCGAGGCGATCACCGGCACGTTGTTCGAATACATCGACTGGATGTCGCAGCAAGTCGTCGCTGTCTACGAAGACGAACGTGAACGTTGGCTGGAGAACCAGAACAGTCTTCGAGCCCTGCGAGTGCGAGAGGTGTTGGCCGCCGAACAAGACCGTCGACGCCGACGCGGCGACGCACATCGATCCGCTATCCGCTGCGATGGCACCATCTGGGGCTCGTCATGTGGTACCCGGACGCGGGCGCTGAAGGCGACGAACTTGCCCGGCTGCAACGATTTCTCCGCGACCTGGGCGAAGCCGCGGGTGCCGCTGCCAGCCCGCTCTTCGTTGCCGCCGACCGAAGCTGCGGATGGGGTTGGCTGCCGTATCGTGCCGCGGTGGCCGACGCAGTCGACCAAGGTCCGCCGAGTTCACGCTGCGCGCGACCGGATTCCACCGAGTGTGGCCATCGGGACCATGGCCAATGGTGTCGAGGGATTTCGTCAGTCACACCGCGAGGCGGAGACTGCGCGCAGCGTCGCGGTGATCGGCAAGCGGCCGGACGCCGACGGTGATTGCGGCGACCGACCCGGGCCTGTCCGTCGTGGCGCGCCTTGGTGATGACGTGGCCGGCACCCGCGATTGGGTGGCCTCCGTGCTTGGCGACCTTGCCACCGATAACGAGAACGACGGGCGGCTGCGTGAGACGTTGCGGGTGTTCCTGGGTTGCGGTTCCAGCTATAAGGTCGCCGCCGAGGAACTCAACTTGCACTTCAACTCGGTGAAGTATCGAGTGGGTCGCGCCGTCGACGCGGCGCGGCCGGGAAATCGGCAGCGACCGGCTCGACGTCGAACTGGCGTTGCTCGCCTGTCACTGGTACGGCGCCGCGGTTCTGCAGCCGGATGCCCCATAAACCAGTCGGGCCGCACCCTTGTGAGGTGCGGCCCGACTGCAATGGCCGGACGTCAGGCGGCGGCTGGGACAGGGAAGCGGCGAGCGCGGGATCCGCGGCTACCGGCCGGTCGGTGGTTCCCCGTGCATGACGTTCACGAGCGGTGACGGCGGCCGGGATGAGCACGGGGGACAGGATCATCAGGAAGATCATGAATGGCACCAACATGGCTTTTACCTTCTTCTCTGCTGGGGGGATTCGGTTGGATGTGTTGTGACACTTGCTGATTCGAGATCAGTTAGTTGTCCAAGAACGCTGCGTTGCGTTCGTGAGGAAATCTAGCCAGGCCAATGCGGCGCGGCGACGTCGCGAACCAACCAACTTCGGGCGCATCGTTGTCTTCCGGCGACAAAGGCCTCCGATATGCGCGGGCTGCCGACCGGACCAGCCGTCTACAGCTGTGGCCTCGGCCCGGCATTGTTCGTGACCCCTTTGTGAGGTGGTTATTTCTGTCGCCAGGAACAGTGTCTTCGCGTCGGCCGCGAACTATCGTTTTGGGATGACAATTAGCGAAAAGACCGTTTTCGAAGGTCCACTGCACCAGCTCGCTCGTAACACGTGGCAGTTGCTACTCCTGATCGGCATCCTGGGCGTGGCACTCGGCGTCATCGTGCTGGCCTGGCCGGGCAAGACACTGGTGGTAGCGGGTGTCCTGTTCGGTATCTACTTGGTGGTATCCGGGGTCGGATATGTGTTCGCCGCTTTCGGCACGCACGCCGGCGCCGCAATGAGAGTGCTGTCGTTCCTCACCGGCGTGGTATCGCTCGTGCTGGGGTTCTTCTGCTTCCGCGACAAACTCGAGTCGATCCTGCTTTTGGCCCTCTGGATCGGCATCGGCTGGCTCTTCCGCGGGGTGACCCTGCTCGCCGCGGCGCTGTCCTTCGACCACCTGCCCGCACGCGGCTGGCAGGTGCTCTCCGGTGTGATCATCGTCATCGGCGGCGGGGTGCTGATCATCTCCCCGCTCGATTCGATCGCGATCCTGACCCTGGTCGCCGGCTGCTGGCTGATCGCCATCGGCATCGTCGATGTCATCAGTGCATTCCAGGTTCGCCACCGGCTGAAGGCGTGACCTGGCGCGGTCTAGGGCAGCCGCTGCTCGACCTCGAAGGCCAGACACAGTTCGGCGATGTCCTTGGGCCTCGAAAGCGAGCGGCCGGTCAACTCCTCGATGCGGCGAAGACGGTGCCGCACGGTGTTGGGATGGCAAAAGATCTTCGCCGCGGTGTCGTTAGCGGAGCCGCCCTCCCCTAACCACGCCTGGAACGTGTCGAGCAGGATCGTGCGTTCCGCGGGCGGCAGTTTGTTCAATCCCTTGAGCACCGACGACCTGATCTTCGTCATGACCTCGGCGCGCTGACCGCCGCGACGGCAAGTGGGGTGTCGTCGAAGACGCGTGACCAGCGAGTCGGCCGAAGGCTTCCCGGTCACCGCCAGCCGGGCGAATCGCAGCGCGTCGCTGGTTTCGGCCAAATCCTGAAACGGCGGGCTGATGCCGACCCGGACGGTCGCCGCCTGACCGGAGCACTTCGATCAAGCGTGTCAAGCTCTGTCGCGGATCCGCACCTGAACGATGCCGATGTGTAGGTCCGGCAGCAGCCGCCACGCCGACCGGATGTCACGTGCGGCGAGCTTGTTTTCGATCGCCGGCAACGCCCAATTTCCCGATGGCCGGCAACTCGGCCGCCACCACGACGTACGGCCCGGAGGTCGGCAGCCGCAGCAAGTCGGCTGCCTCCCAGAGACTTTGGCGTATCGGTTATCCGCCGCGACAGCAGCGCTTCGACCAGCGCCGAGCGCTCTTCTTCCTGCTCCACGATCTGCGCGGTCAGCTGTTGGCGGTAGGCGTCGGCCATCGCCTGAGTGAAGGTGTCCTGTGCGAGTAAGACCCGTGCGGTGGCTTTCAGGATCGATTCGGTGGGTATGCCTGCGGACCGCGCCACTGCGAGGGTCTCCTCCCACATGAATCGAAAACCGATCCGGTAGGCCGTCATCAACGCCGGCAGTGGCACCCCGGCGAGAGCGCGGGTCGCTCCCGGTGTGCTCGTGCTTGCGAGACATCCCCGTCGGTGTGTGCCGCAGCGAGTCGAAGACGAACGTCAGGTTCGCCTCGCAACTTGGCACGCACCTCGTCTTTGCGTGACGATGCTGCCGTCGCGGTAGAAGTCGACGTCGCGAAACAGCCGATCGGCAAGTGCCCCGCCCAGTTCCGGTGCGCGGGCCAGCATGAGTTTGCCGAGCTCGACGATGTGCGGATCCGGTTCGGCGCCACGTCGGACATCGCCGGGCCGCGATACCACGCTCATACCCGAAACCCTATGCCCGCGCCGGGCTGATGTGCGCGGTCACACCGAACAGCTCATCACGTTGTTTGTCGAGACATTGTCCTGTTGTGCCGCCGGATCACGCTGGACTTAGCAATTCAGACACATCCCCAGAGGTAAACCATGACCAGCCTGAGCACCAATCTCTTCGCATCCGTAAGAGCGCTACCCCAATCACGTTGCGCTGCGTTGCGACGACCTGCAATTCACCTTCGCTCAGTTCGACGCGGCAGCCGCCCGGGTGGCGACGCTGCTCGAGCAAGCCGGAATCGAGCCGGGGACCGGGTCGGCGTGATGCTGCCCAATACACCCGCATTCGCCATCGCGTTTTACGGGATCATGTACCGCGGCGCCGTCGCGGTCCCGATGAACCCGCTGCTCAAGGCCCGCGAGGTGGCGTTCTACCTGTCCAACAGCGGAGCCAAAGCGTTGTTCGCCACGCCCGCTTCGCCGACGAGGCCAGTGCCGGCGCCGACGAAACCGGCTCGCAGTGCTGGATTGTCGACGACGCCGGGCTGACGGACCTGATCGCCGACCTGCCCGCGCAGGAGTCACCGGTGGAGCGCGGTCGCCGACGACGTCGCGGTCATCCTGCACACCTCCGGAACCACCGGAAAACCCAAGGGCGCCATGCTCACCCACGGCAACCTGGGCCGCAACGCCGAGGTCAGCGTCCGCACCCTCGTCGAGACCGGGCCTGCCGATGTCGTCATGGGCTGCCTGCCGCTCTTTCACGTATTCGGGCTCACCTGCGGCCTCAACGGGGCGGTGCTGTCGGGTGCCACCTTGACGCTGATCCCTCCATTCCACCCGCGCAAGGCGATCCAGGTGATCGAGCGCGACGCCGTCACGGTGTTCTGAAGTGTACCGACGATGTATTCGGCGCTGCTGGGCGTGGCCGACCAGGCCGCCGCGGGGCGACGCGCACGTTGCGGGTCTCTTTCTCCGTGGTGCGGCGATGCCCGTGCAGGTTCTCAATGACTTCGAAAAGCTTTTGACTGCACCGTTTTGGAGGGCTATGGGCTCTCCGAGAGCTCACCGGCGGCCGCGTTCAACCATCCGCACCGGGCGCAAGGTGGGTTCGATCGGTACGCCGATCGAAGGCGTGCAGATGCGGGTCGTCGACTTGAACGGCGCTGAGGTACCGCAAGGCCATACCGGCGAGATCCAGATCCGCGGCCACAACGTGATGAAGGGCTACTGGAACCTGCCCGACGCCACCAGGGCCACGATCACGCCGGACGGTTGGCTGGCGACCGGCGACGTCGGACGCGTCGACGAGGACGGCTACTTCTACATCGTCGACCGGACCAAGGACCTGATCATCCGGGCGGCTACAACGTCTACCCCCGCGAAATCGAGGAAGTGCTCTACGAGCACCCCGCCGTGGCCGAAGCCGCTGGTCATCGGCGTCCCGCACGACTCGCTGGGTGAGGAAGTCGGGGCCGCCGTAGCGCTCAAGGAAGGGGCGAAAGTACACTCGGACGAGCTGCGCGACTACGTCAAGGACCGAGTGGCCGCCTACAAATATCCGCGCCAGGTCTGGCTGGTCGACGCCCTGCCCAAAGGGCCCACCGGCAAGATGCAAAAGCGTGACATCACCATTCCGACAACCGAAAGCACACGATAACCATGGCAACTCCCAAGGAAACCACGACCAAAGTCGACGAGCTTGCTGCGCCGCTCGACCTGCTTCTCACCAGCGCCACAAAGCCATTCGCCAGCCGCATGATGCCGAACGCCACTTCGGCTCGCTTCGCCGACATGCTCGCTCTCCACCCCAGCACGGTGGCCGACCAGGTCAGCACACTGGCCCGTGAGCTCGGCAATATCGCCACGGCAAGTCGCACCGCGCTCCGGACGCGCCGACAAGCGCTCAGTGGCATCGTGCGTGGCAGGAGATCCGTTGCTGCACAGGTCCTGCAGGCCTCTCTGCAGTCTCCGGACCGCCAAGGAGCTGCTCGCGGACGCGCAGTTGGATTGGCGCGACAAACAGAAGATCCGATTCATTATCGACAATTTTGTCGAAGGCCTAGCGCCCATCAACAACCCGCTGATCAGTCCGCTCGGCTGAAGGCGTTGATCGACACCGACGATCTAGCGCGGTCCGAGGCGCGAGAGCCTTTGCCAGCGACATCCTTTCGAAGCCCCGAGTGCCCGCGATGGTCAAAACCGACGCCTATGCGGTGGGGGAGAACCTGGCTGTCACCAAAGGGGCCGTCGTGCTGCAAACCTCGTGTTCGAGTTGATTCAATACGCCCCGCAGACACCCAAGGTGCGCACGATTCCATTGCTCTTGGTGCCCCCGGTAATCAACAAGTACTACGTCATGGATATCGCGCCAGGGCGCAGCATGATCGAGTACTTCGTCCAGCAGGGTCAGCAGGTCTTCGTGATTTCGTGGCGTGGTCCGCAAGCCCGCCATCGGGATTGGGGCTTCGACACCTATGGGGCGGCGATCGTGGAGGCGATGGACGCGGCCGAGAAAATCACCGGAACCGACAGCACACACCTGTTGGCCACCTGCTCGGGCGGCATTCTCGCAGCGATGACCGCTGCTCACCTCGCCGAGATCGGCGAAGGCGATCGGGTCGCGGGTCTCAACCTGGCGGTCACCGTGCTGGATGAGACCCGCGCGGGGTTCGCGGCCGCGGCGATGAGCGACCGCGCGGCGCAGGCGGCGATTCGAGTCTCGGCCAGGAAGGGTTTCCTGGACGGGCGCGACATGGCGGAGATGTTCGCGTGGCTGCGTCCCACCGACCTGGTGTGGCGGTACGTGGTGAACAACTACGTGCAGGGCCGGAAGCCGGCGCCGTTCGACGTGTTGTTCTGGAACGCTGACACCACCCGGATGACCGCCGCGCTGCACCGCGACCTGGTGCTGATGGGGCTGCGGAATGCGTTGGTCACCCCGGGCGGGGTCAGCATGCTGGGCAGCCCGGTCGACCTGTGCAAGATCACCGCAGACGCCTACATCGTCGGCGGCATCGCCGATCACATCTCCCCATGGCAGGCCACCTATCGCAGTGCGCGACTGCTGGGCAGCAAGGACAACCGCTACGTGTTGTCCACCAACGGCACATCGCGGCGCTGGTCAACCCGCCGGGCAACCCCAAGGCGTCGTTCCGCACCGGCCCCGTCGACGCCGAGGATCCCCAACAGTGGCTGGACTCTGCTGAGAAGCACGCGGACTCCTGGTGGCCGGACTACACACACTGGCTCGCCGAGCGCAGCGGCTCGGAGATCGACGCCCCGAAAATGCTTGGTGGGGAAGGGCTTCCGCCACTGGGTCCTGCCCCGGGCAGTTACGTGATGGAAAACTGACGAAATGGACTCACAAGCTGCCGACAAGCGTCAATCGACCAGGATCGGAGACGTCTTCGTGCGCTACCGGTGAGTCTGTTTGGCGAAGAGTGCTACGTCGCCACCGGCGGGCAGCGGATCCGGGTGAACGTGCGGTGGGGAACCGGTGTGCCGCTCGTGTTGTGCAATGGCATCGGTGCGAGCCTGGAAGTGCTCGACCCACTGGTGGAGCAGCTCGATCCGGATACCACGGTGGTCAGATTCGATGTGCCAGGAACCGGCGGATCACCCACATCCCTTGCGCCCTACGGGTTCCCGTACCTCGCCTGGGTGCTCGGCCGGGTGCTATCCGAGCTGGGAATCGGCGTGGTGGATGTGCTCGGGCTGTCCTGGGGCGGGGCGCTAGCGCAGCAGTTCGCCTTCCAGAACCCGCGCCGGTGCCGCCGCCTGGTTCTGGTTGCGACAGGTACCGGTGCGCTGATGGTGCCCGCTCATCCGCGTGTGCTGGCGAAAATGACCACCCCCCGCAGGTTTTCGGATCCCGGACTACGCCGCATCCATTGCCGGTGAGCTATACGGCGGCACCGTCCGCGCTCACGGTGAGGACGTCGCGCGACTATTTTTTGCAGCAGTTGCACGCCGGATCGAAGATGGGCTACCTGCACCAGCTTCTCGCGGGTTCGGTGTGGACCAGTTTGTTCGCGTTGCCCGCTGTGCGCCAGCAGACGTTGATCGTGGCGGGCACCGATGATCCGATCATCCCGATAGTCAACGCGCACATCATGAACGCGTTGCTGCCCCATGCGCGACTGCACCAACACAGCGGCGGCCACATCGATCTCGTGCACAATGCCGTCGAACTCGCGCCCGTCATCGAGACCTTCCTGCACGAACCTGGCGAGCGGCCATGACGACAAAGAAGGATGCCAACACCGCTCAGCTCGTTTGAGACACGCGGCGCAAAGGACGCCGATCCAGCCACCGCCTCGCTCGTCGAGCACATCGGCCTTGCCCGGGAGACCGGATTACTTCCTGATGGCCGATCAGCTGACCGGCTCGGAAAAGGAGATCTTCGCCAAGGTGCGGGCTTTCGGCGAGGCCGAGAGTCCTGCCGATCGTCAACGAGTATTGGGAACGCGGCGAGTTCCCTTTCGACCTGATCCCGAAACTTGCCGCGCTCAATGTCGTCGGCGATTACAACCTGGGCGACCACGGGTGCACGGCGATGAGCGCGGTTGCCGCGGGCCTCGTCACCTACGAGCTGTCCCGCATCGACGGGAGCATCGCCACATTCTTCGCCGTACACCTGGGGTTGGCGATGCAGTCGATCAACATCCTGGGCTCCGAGGAACAGCGGCGACGCTACCTGCCGGCGATGGCGTGCCTGGAAAAGATCGGCGCGTTCGCGTTGACCGAGCCCGAGCACGGTTCGGACGCCGTCATCCTCGAGGCCACTGCGGAGCGGCAAGGCGACGAATGGGTGCTCAACGGCCGCAAACGCTGGCCGGGCAACGCCGTGTGGTGCGACTACATCGTCGTATACGCCCGCGACACTGCGGACAACCAAGTCAAGGCGTTCGTGGTGGAGAAAGAGAACCCCGGCTACGCGGCGACCAAGATCGGCGGCAAAATGTCGCTGCGGCTGGTTCAGAACGCGGACATCACCCTCACCGACTGCCGGGTGTCCGAAGACGCCCGACTGCAGAACTGCAACAGCTTCAAAGATGTGGGCAAAGTGCTTGCCGGCACCCGCAATTCCGTCGCGTGGGGGTCGGCCGGACACGCAGTCGCGGCCTATGACATCGCACTGAATTACGCCCTGCGGCGAAAGCAGTTCGGCAGGCCAATCGCCAGGACCCAGGTAATCCAGTCGATGCTGGTGGAGATGCTCGGCGATCTCACCTCGATGCAGCTGTACGCCATCCGAATGGCCCGGCTCATCGATGACGGCAAGGCCGAAGAAACGATGGCCGCGCTCGCCAAGTACTACTGCACAGTCAAGGGCCGCAACGTGTGTCGACTGGCCCGCGACGTATTAGGCGGCAACGGTGTCTTGCTCGACTTCCATGTCATGCGCCATCTGTGCGATATGGAGGCGCTGGTCACCTACGAAGGAACTGCGGAAATCCAGTCCCTCATCGTCGGCCGGCACATCACCGGGCAGAGCGCGTTCGCCTGACTGACCCTCATGCCGTTACGAGGATTCCTCTGCTGAGATAGAGTAATCCTCGTGCCGAGATCAGCGACGGGCGATGTCCGAGGCCGATTGCTGCAGACCGCCCGCCGCCGGTTCGCGGCGGACGGCGCGATCGCCGCGACGCTGGATGAGATCCGGCGCGACGCCGACGTCAGCGTCGGGGCGCTGTACCACCACTTCCCGGACAAGCCTGCGTTGGCTGCCGCCGTCTACGCCCAGCTGATGAGTGAGTACCAGGGGAGTTTTGTGGCGATGTTGCGCCGGCAGGACACCGCGGAAGACGGGATTCGCGGCGGCGTCGCCCACCACCTGCGCTGGGTGGCCGCCAACCGTGGCGAGGCTGCGTTGCTGCTGGGCGACCGGCTGGACAGCGCGGAGTTGCGCGACGCGAACACGGCGTTCTTCGCCGCCGTGCGGGATTGGTGGCGTCCGCACCACAGCTACGGAGTCTTGCGTCCGATGCAGGCCGGAGTCACCGCCGCACTGTGGATCGGTCCAGCCCAGGAATTCAGCCGGAATTGGATTGCCGGCGATGAACCCCGACTGCCGCGCGGGGTGATCAAGACGTTCGCAGACGCCGCCTGGATGGTGTTGCGGGCCAACGCTATTGAGGAGGACGGGTGATGAGCTCAACAGAATCGTTGTATGCCGGCATGGTCGCCGACGGCGACGACCCGGATGCGCCGCGTCGGGTTCGGGTCGAGCACCGCGGCGACCGGGCGGTGGTGACCCTCGACGAACCTGACCGGCTCAACGCGCTTTCGGCGCCGCTGGTGCGCCAATTGCGTTGCGCGATCGAAGCTCTCGTCGCAGACAGCGATGTTCGCAGCGTGGTGCTCACCGGCGCCGATCCGGGCTTCAGCGCGGGTGGCGACTTGAAGATGATGCGTTCGGCCACCGAACAGCTGATCAACCCAGAGGGTGTCGCCGATGTGTGGCGCTGGATTCGTCGCGAGTTCGGCGGGATCGCCAGGCTCATCGCCGGGTCGGACACGATTTTCGTGGCCGCGATCAACGGACCGGCGGCCGGCGTCGGATTGGCCTGGGCACTGACCTGCGACCTCGCCATTGCCAGCGAGCGCGCGGTGATCGTGCCCGCGTTCGGCCGTCTCGGCCTACTTCCCGAGGTCGGCACCAGTTGGGCGCTGACCCGCCGACTCGGCTACCAGGGCGCGCTTGCCTACTACCTGCGTGGTGAGCACATCGACGCCCACACCGCGCATCGGCTCGGTCTCGTGCAGCAGGTCGTCGCGCACGACGACCTGCTTGCTGCTGCCGACGAGTGGTGTGCGCGGGTGGCGGCGATGCCGCCGCACGCGGTCGCGATGACCAAGCCGCTGCTGCGTGCCACCGCCGACGCCGGCTGGCATGAGGCGCTGACCATGGAGGAGTTCGCCGAGCCGATCTGCTTCACCACGGCCGCCTTCGCCGACAGCGTACACGACATGCTGGGCGCCGGCTAGGCCTGGATCTCCGCGGTGACCGCGTCGGTGAGCGTGATCAGGTCGCCGGGTACGACCGCGACGTCCCAGCCGCGGCGGCCCGCGCTGACGTACATCCGGTCCCAGGCCGTGGCGTTGGAGTCGACGACGGTCGGCAACCGCGTGCGCTGCCCGAAAGGCGATACGGCGCCCAGCACATAACCGGTCGCCCGCTCGGCGGCGCGCTGGTCTGCCATGGTGGCTTTGCTCGCGCCCAGGGCTGCGGCGGCCGCCTTCAGCGACAGCCGCGCCGGCACCGGGAGAATCGCGACCGCCAACCCGTCCGGAATCGCGATGATCAGCGTCTTGTAGATCTGTTCCGGGTCGACGGCGCCGGCGGTCGTCAGCGCCCTTACTGCTTCGCCGCCGAACGAACGTTCCCGCGGGTCGTGGTCGTACTTCACCACCTCGTGCGGCACGCCGGCGTCGATCAGCACCGCCAGCGCCGAGGTCGCCGCGCCGGCCACGACTTGCCGTCGTGACCCGCTGCGCCCGGCTTCGCCGCGCTCGATCACGACCGGCCGGAGTACCCCGGCGGGTTTACGCCGTCCACCCAGAAGTCGACGCCGAGTGTGCCGCCCGGTACGCAGTTGTAGGTCGACAAGTCGCTGACGCCGGAGTCCAGCAGCACGTCCTCGCAGAGCAGCGTGTTGCCGGTGTATTCGCGGGACGGCTTGTTGAGGATCACGTAGGCCGCGTCGGAGTAGACCTCCGGCTTGCGTGCCCGGCCCATCGCCTCGTCACCGCCGAGCAGGTTCTGCACCGCGGCGGTGGCCACCAGCGTGCGCGGCCACAGCGTGTTCGACGCGATACCGTCTTCGCGCAGTTCCTCGGCTATACCCAGTGCGCACAGCGTCATACCGAACTTGGCCATCATGTATGCCGTCGGCTTCAGCCATTCCTTCCCGAGCAGAACGGGCGGGGACAGCGTCAGGATGTGCGGGTTCTCCCGGCCTTTCATATGCGGGATACACGCCCGGGACACCGCGTACGTGCCGCGCACCTGGATGCCGTTCATCAGGTCGAATCGCTTCATCGGCACCTCGGAGATGGACCCCAGGTTGATCGCCGACGCGTTGTTCACGCAGATGTCGATGCCGCCGAACTGCTCGACGGCCTTGGCCACCGCCGAGTCGACCGAATCCGGGTCGCGGACGTCGCCGACGATCGGCAGCGCCTGGCCACCGGCCTCCTCGAGCTCCTTGGCGGCGGTGTAGACAGTGCCGGGCAACTTGGGGTGCGGTTCGGCGGTCTTGGCCACCAGCGCGATGTTGGCGCCGTCCTGCGCGGCCCTCTTGGCGATCGCCAGGCCGATTCCGCGGCTGGCACCGGAGATAAACATAGTCTTGCCCTTGAGTGACATGAGCGCCACAGTAACGCTGCTCACAATGGCCCCGAATCAGCGGCCCGGTTGCTTCCGGCGCCTACCCGGAAATAGCCCGGAAATAGCGGGGTGATCGCTGCTGTTGACCCATGCGAAGCAGACAGTGTCAGACGCAGCCTTTAGATTGGGGAAGGGGAATTCTGTGTCAGCGGCGACGAGCCTCATCGGCGAAGAGCAGTTGGCCGGGTGCCAGACGGGTCCGGTGTTAATGGACCTGTTCACCGGCATCGCGACAGAAGGGACTGCGTTACCCACTATGGCCGACATAGATAGCGCGACCGAGTCGGAGGCCGCTGACGTCTCCGACGGTTCCACGCGCCGCTCGAACGAGACCGATGCGGAGCTGACCGCGCGCTTCGAGCGTGACGCGATTCCGCTGCTGGATCAGCTGTACGGTGGCGCGCTGCGGATGACCCGCAACCCGGCCGACGCCGAGGACCTGCTGCAGGAAACCATGGTGAAGGCCTATGCGGGCTTCCGGTCCTTCAAAGAGGGCACCAATCTCAAAGCGTGGCTCTACCGGATCCTGACCAACACCTACATCAACAGCTACCGCAAGAAGCAGCGGCAGCCGGCCCAATATCCGACCGATGAGATCACCGACTGGCAGCTGGCGGCCACCGCCGAGCATTCCTCGACCGGGTTGCGGTCCGCCGAGGTAGAAGCGCTGGAGGCGTTGCCTGACACCGAAATCAAGGAGGCGCTGCAGGCGTTGCCTGAGGAATTCCGGATGGCGGTCTACTACGCCGACGTCGAAGGCTTTCCGTACAAGGAGATCGCCGAGATCATGGACACTCCGATCGGGACGGTGATGTCGCGACTGCACCGCGGCCGTCGTCAGCTGCGGGAGCTGTTGACCGACGTGGCCAAAGAGCGGGGATTCCTTCGCGGTGGCCAGACGCCCGAGGAGGTGTCGTCGTGACCGAATTCTCGTCGACGCCCGAGCCCGAGTCCGGTGCGGAACCAATGCAGATCAAGGCCGAGTGTGCCGAGGTGATCGCCGAGGTATGGAGCTTGCTCGACGGGGAGTGCACCCCAGAGACCAAGGCCAAGCTGCGCCAGCATCTCGAGGACTGCCCACCTTGCTTCCAGTTCTATGGGCTGGAGGAGCGGATCAAAGGCTTGATCGGCTCCAAGTGTCGCGGTGAGAAGGCTCCGGAGAGTCTGCGCGAGCGGCTACGGGTGGAGATCAGCCGGACCACCATCATCCGCGGTCGGTAAGTCCGGCCAGTTCACACGCCTACAACACTGAAGACCCTAAAACAAAGGCGCGGACCGCCTGTCGGACGGTCCGCGCCTTTGTTGAATTGAGCGGTTGGTTAAGCGTTGGGCCGCTTGCCGTGATTGGCCTTGCTGTGCTTGCGGTCGCGCTTTTTCCGGCCTCGCTTGGCCATGACTGATCCTCCTCGCAGTTCTGCTTGTCGATCAGTCTTTCATGCCGCGGGCGATGTGAGCCAACTGCTACACCACTGGCACGTGCACCAGGGTGCTGCCGTTGGCGCTCGCCGACGAGACCGGACCCTGCTGGCCGGCCAGCGGGGCCTGCGCCGGCGCGACCGGGCCGAAGGCGCTGGGCGCCTGTCCTGCCGTCAGCGAACCGGGAGCTCCCGCAAGGCCGCCGGGGTAACCGGGCGTCTGGCCGGGAAGGCCGCCGGGGTAACCGGGCGTCTGGCCGGGAAGGCCGCCGGGGTAACCGGGCGTCTGGCCGGGCAACGTCTGTCCTGGAAGGCCGCCCGGCATCTGACCGGGAAGGCCGCCGGGGTAACCGGGCGTTTGCCCCGGCAATGTCTGTCCTGGAAGGCCGCCCGGGTAACCGCCGAGCCCCGGGGATTGACCCGGGATTCCACCAGGAAGCCCGCCCGGGACACCGCCGGGAAGTCCGCCGAGCCCGCCGGGCAGGCCGCCCGGAAGGCCCCCGCCGCCGCCGAGCGCACTGCTGGCAGGCATCAGCAGGTCCCCGGCACCCGGGATGACGTTGTTCATCAGCCCGCTCAGCGAGCCGAAGAGCGAGTTGGCGATATTCACCGCGTTGCCCGCACCCGGCATGCCCGGGACGGGGTCATCGGCGGCAAAAGGTTGCTGGGGAGCGGCCGCGGCGGCACCGGCGCCAAGCCCGATCATGGCGATTGCTGCCAGCGTCACCCCGATTCCGGTTGCCACCCGGGTGAGTGGTCGTCGAGTTGTCGAATGCGCAAACATGTTGTCGGACAACGGGATACTCCTCAAATTGGGCGTTTCACTCGATAACCTTCAGGCACTCGAGTCACTTTGGACACTCTGCTTGCCAAATGTCACATTTCGAACACGACACGATCACGGAAGTGGCTCTATAGGTTCTCTTAGTGATCTTGGAGTTTGCTTATCGATATCTCCGTGACATCAATCGTGACCTTTCAGCTGCACAAATGGGCTGGCGTAGGCCGCGGCTCAGGCCGACACGGCGCACGGTTGCGCCTTGCTCTGAGTGCAACCGGGGAAATCGATTGTGGTTCGATGAAGCAACGCAATTACGCAAACCGGCTGGCTGATGAACGAGGTGACTATGGCCGAGGACGTCCGGGCAGAAATCGTGGCCAGCGTGCTCGAAGTCGTGGTCCGCGAGGGCGACCAGATCAGCGAGGGCGACACTCTGGTGCTGCTGGAATCGATGAAGATGGAGATCCCGGTCCTGGCCGAGGTCGCCGGCACGGTGAGCAAGGTCAGCGTGTCGGTGGGAGACGTCATCCAAGCCGGCGATCTCATCGCCGTGATCAGCTAGTCGTCTGAGCTTGATAGCCGGAGTCGCCGATGTCCACCCTCGGTGACCTGCTCGCCGAACACACCGTCCTGCCGGGCAGCGCCGTCGATCACCTGCATGCCGTGGTGGGCGAGTGGCAGCTGCTGGCCGATCTTTCGTTCGCCGACTACTTGATGTGGGTGCGCCGCGACGACGGCTCGCTGGTCTGCGTCGCGCAGTGCCGGCCCAATACCGCGCCCACCGTTCTGCTGCGCGACGCGGTGGGGACCGTCGTCGAGGCCGATCGCATGCCACTGATCGCGGCGGCTTTTGAATCGGGCGACATTGGCTTGGAACGCGATGCGGGCCAACAGTATTCGTGGCAGCAGACCGGGGTGAACATCGAAGCTGTGCCGGTTCGACACGACGACGCGGTGGTCGCGGTGCTGACGCATCAGACCGCCGTCGCGGACACCCCGAAGTCCAGCCCGCTGGAGACCGCATACGTCGACTGCGCCGCGGACCTCGTCCACATGCTCTCTGAGGGCACTTTTCCCAACGTGGGGGATGTGGCGATGTCGCGTTCCAGCCCGCGCGCCGGTGACGGCTTCATCCGGCTCGACGTCAACGGAGTCGTCTCCTATGCCAGCCCGAACGCGCTGTCGGCGTACCACCGGATGGGCCTGACCTCGGAGTTGGAAGGCCAAAACCTGATCGCGGTCACCCGGCCGCTGATCTCCGATCCGTTCGAGGCCCGGGAACTCGCCGAGCATGTGCTCGACTCGCTGGCCGGTGGGGCCAGCATGCGGATCGAGGTCGATGCCGGTGGCGCCACGGTGCTGTTGCGCACGCTGCCGCTGGTGGTGCAGGGCTTGGCGGCCGGCGCTGCGGTGCTGGTTCGTGACGTCACCGAAATCAAGCGGCGCGACCGCGCGCTGATTTCCAAGGACGCCACGATCCGGGAAATCCATCACCGGGTGAAGAACAACCTTCAGACCGTCGCGGCGCTGCTGCGTCTGCAGGCCCGCCGGACGACCAATGCCGAGGGTCGGGAGGCGCTCATCGAGTCGGTCCGACGGGTGTCGTCGATCGCGCTGGTCCACGACGCGCTGTCGATGTCGGTGGACGAGGAAGTCAACCTCGACGACGTGATCGACCGAATCCTGCCGATCATGAATGACGTGGCGACGGTGGACACGCCGATCCGGATCAACCGAGCGGGCATGCTCGGTGTCTTGGACTCCGATCGGGCGACTGCGCTGATCATGGTGATCACCGAGCTGGTACAAAACGCCATCGAGCATGCGTTTGACCCGCCGGCCTGCCAGGCGGCCGCCTCGGGCGGTTCTGTGACCATCCGCGCGGAACGGTCGGCTCGCTGGCTCGACGTGGTGGTCCACGACAACGGTCGCGGGCTGCCCGAGGGTTTCAGCGTCGAGAAGTCCGACCGGCTGGGCCTGCAGATCGTCCGGACCCTGGTGTCCGCCGAGCTGGACGGCTCGCTGCAGATGCAGGACGCCCCCGAAGGCGGGACCGACGTGGTGTTACGCGTGCCGATCGGTCGTCGTGCACGCGCCTTGCAGTAGCGCCCATACACAACGGTGCGGCCCCGACATTTCGTCGGGGCCGCACCGTTGAGAAGGCCTGTCAGACTCCGGTGCGGGCCTTTGTTCGAGCGTTACGACGCTTGAGTGCACGTCGCTCGTCTTCGCTCATTCCGCCCCACACGCCGGAGTCTTGCCCGGTGTTGAGCGCCCACGACAGGCACTCGGTCGTTACCGGGCAGCGGTTACAGACCAGTTTCGCGTCGGCGATCTGTGCGAGGGCCGGACCACTGTTCCCGACAGGGAAGAACAGCTCCGGGTCTTCGTCGCGACAGACCGCTGTGTGGCGCCAATCCATAAGTCGTTGCTCCTTACTGTGTGCGCAGCAGTGCGCACGAATGATTTTCTTCGGCTGTTAACGCAGGCACAAGAAATGTTTCCGTACCGTTGCATGCGATTGTTCGATCGTTTCACAGGCTCAACAGATGTCAAGAGCGGCTCGTTGGTCCGTGGTCAATGTCACTTCAGAGATCTATTACTAAATCCCTTAATCGTTTGTACTACACTCGCCCGGGGCCTGACCAGTGCTTTTGGCCACATTCCGCGATCACCGCAGGTCAGGAAGCCTTTTAAGGGGCGGAGCGACGACGTCCAGGGCGTCCGGAACGGCGCGGAAAGTCATCCGTTCGCGCACGCCGAGGTAGTCGCCATCGAATTGGCTCGCCATGGGTGGATCGGCGCACGTCACCCGCACACAATCCGCGTTGTCGTCGCGAACGACCTGGTCACCCTCGATCTTGGGCTGCTTGGAGAACATTTGTGCGACCAGCCGCAGGCTCGGCACGACCTTCAACCGGGTGACGCCGAAGACGCCCAGTCCGGATTCGAAGCTGGTGCCGGGGTTGGTGCACATCGGCCGATCATCGGCGTAGGTCCACGGGCTGGAGTTGGACACGAAGACGAAGTACACCCCGGAAATCGGCTCACGCCCGGGCAGCTCCACGGTCAGCCGCGGCTGCTTGCGGGAGTACGCGACCGTCGCGATCGTCGCTGCGGTGATGTAGCGCGTCGGTGTGACTTTTTTGCCCTTCTCCCGCTGGGCCTCCACTTTGGCGACCGCCTCGGCGTCGACCCCCATGCCGGCGTTCAGCACCGCCCACTGCTCGCCGCAGTCGATCAGTCCGATCCGGCGCCATTTCTTTTCTTCGCCGTATTTGTCGAGCAGCCAGATGAGCTGGTTGGTGGCGTCGATCGGGCCCGGCGGGATGCCCAGCGACCGTGCTGTCACATTCGCCGATCCACCGGGGACGATCGCCAGCGCGGGGACGTGCCCGGTGGGCACCTGCCCAGGTTTGCCGAGCAGGCCGTTGACCACGTTGCTCACCGTGCCGTCGCCGCCATGGACGACGACGAGATCAACCCCGTCCTGGACCGCGGCATGGGCGATTTCGCCGCCGTGGCCGCGGTGCCGGGTGTGCTCGACGGTCAAATCCAGGCGGCTTTTGAGTGCGTTCGCCAGCAGATCGCGGCCGGCCGTGGTGGTCGAGGTCGCGGTCGGGTTGACGATCAGCACGGCGCGCATGAGGCCAAAGCCTACGGGAGCGGTGTGGCTACCCTGAGACGGTGATCACGCGTCCGCCAGCCGCTGTGCGCTGCGCGGGATGGATCGTCGCAGTTCAGGGCGCGACGGGTCTTGTGGTCGCTGCGGTGCTGCTGATTCGGGCGATCGGCGGCGCGGATCAGCGGGTGGCCAACGGCTTCGGGACCGCACTGTGGTTCGTCGTCGCCGGTGGCGCTGTGCTGGCTGCCGGCTGGGCCTTGCTGACCGGCAGGCGCTGGGGACGCGGGCTCGCGGTGTTCGCCGAACTGTTGCTGCTGCCGGTGGCGTGGTACCTGACGGTGGGCTCGCACCGGGCGCTGTTCGGGATCCCGGTTGCCGTAGTGGCGTTGACGGCGTTGGCGTTGCTGTTCAGTCCGGCCACGTTGCGTTGGTTATCCGGGCACGGTCAGCCCGGTTCGGCCAGCTCGGCCAACTCGGGACCGGACAGCCGGTAGGTGGTCCACTCGCTCTGCGGCGCAGCGCCGACGGTCCGATACAGCGCAATCGCGTCGGTGTTCCAGTTCAGCACCGCCCAGGCCAGCCGGGTGTAGTTGTTGTCGACGCACTCTCTTGCAAGCGCCGCCAGCAGGCCACGGGCTAACCCGAGACGGCGAAATCGACTCCGCACGAAGAGGTCTTCCAAGTAGATGCCCTCGACGCCGTCCCAGGTCGAGAAGTTGAGAAACCACAGTGCCATCGCGGCGACTTCGCCGTCGACCTCGGCGACGTGCGCCCGCAGCGTCGGGTTATCACCGAAAAGTGCTGTGCTGACCTGAGTCTCGACGACGCTGCATTGATCGGCGGCGCGCTCGAAGCTGGCCAGGTCATGGATCATCGCGGTGATCGCCGCGGCATCGGGTGGTGCGGCTCGACGGATGCGGACGGTCACGGTTGAACCCCTAGCGCGGTCAGGATGGTGATGAATTTCGTTGTGGTCTCGGCGACTTCGCCGTCGGGGTCGGATTCGGCGACGATGCCGCCACCCGCGTGGGCCAGCGCACTGCGACGGTCGGCGGCCAGTTGCGCGCCACGGATGGTCACCACCCAGCGGCCGTCGCCGGCGGCGTCGCACCAACCCACGGCGCCGGCGTAGAACCCGCGGTCGCCTTCCAGCTCGCTGATCAGTTGTGCGGCGGCTTCGGCGGGCACCCCGCCGACCGCCGGGGTGGGATGCAAAGCAAGCGTCAAATCGATTGCAGTGGTTGATGTGTCGCGCAGCCGCCCGGTGATCGGCGTGGCTGAGGTGCCATAGCGCGGTGGTGCGGCTCAGCGTGGGCGTGGGGGCAATAGTCAACTCGCTGCACAGCGGGCGCAGGGCTTCGGCCATGGTGTCGATGACCAACTGATGCTCGTGGCGATCCTTGGCCGAATCGGCGAGCGCCGCCCCGGCGGCGGAGTCGACTTCGGGGTCGGCGGCGCGCGGCGCCGACCCGGCGAACGGCCGACACGTCACGCGGTCGCCGTCGCGCGCCACCAGCAGCTCCGGACTGGCGCCGACCAGCGCCATGCCCGCATACGGTGCGCCCGCCGCGGACAGGTCGACGAGGTAGCCGTAGGCGGCCGGGTCATTGTCGGCCAACCGGCGCAGGATGATCCGGGCGTCCAGCGGGCCATCGGCGGCCAGCCGTAACGCGCGGGCCAGCACCACCTTCTGCAGCGTGCTGCCCGGTGCGGTCAACACGTCGCACGCCCGCCGAACCCGGTCGCGGTGCTCGTCGGGCGCGGGAATCGACCCGGCCACGTGCACTGCGGGCAGCGGACCGGTCGGCCAGTCGGGCAGCCCGGCCATCCGCCGCACCGAACGCGGCGCCATCAACGCGGCGGGGCTTGTCGACGTCAAAAGCTAACGCGCCCACTACTATTGGCATCGCTCCGCGAACGCAATGCCGTTTGCGCGGCAGCCACCTCGGAGTAGCAGGCTTGCACGCCGTCGGCGACCAGGACGCCGGCCGGCCCGCACAGCACGAACGGTGGCTCGGTAGCGCTCACCCGGCTGTGATGGCCTGCGGGAGACCGGTCAATCCGAGCGCGGCGAGCTGTCGCACGCCATGCTCGAACCCGCACACGGCTATCGAGCCGGCGAGCATCCAGAAGCGGCTGCCCTCGACCAGCGGCAGCTCGACCCAGCGCGTGATCACCGAACGGGAGAAGTGGCTGTGGCCCACGAACACGACGTCGCGCGAGGCCATGTTCTCCAACGCCAGTGACACGGCCTGATCGGCTCGGTCGCTGACTTCAGCCACGGTTTCGCCGCCGGGACAACCGTGCGTCCAGATCAGCCAATCGGGATCTGATTCGTGGATCTCCGGGGTCGTCAACCCCTCGTAGTCGCCATAATCCCATTCGGCGAGCAAGGGCGACACCTCGTCCACGGCGAGCCCGGCCAACTTGGCCGTGGTCAGCGCACGTATGCGTGGGCTGCTGATCACGAGCGGGTCGGTGAGTTTCAGTTCACGCAGTACGCGCCCAATTAGCTCGGCCTGGACCCGGCCGGCGTCGGTCAGTTCGAGATCGGTGCGCCCGGTGTGCTGGCCGGACTTGGACCACTGGGTCTCCCCGTGGCGCAACAACACCAGATGGTGGCTCTCGACGCCCATGCTGACCGATTCTGCCTGACACACATGGCCATCCGCGCGCGGGCACCACGGGTTTGATGCCAGGATGGGCAGTGATAACCCGCTCGCAACGAAGAGGAGCGGCGCTCTATGACCACTCGAGTGCTGGCGGTGGCCAACCAGAAGGGCGGGGTGGCCAAGACGACGACGGTCGCGTCGTTGGGGGCGGCGATGGTGGAAGCGGGCCGGCGAGTGCTGCTCATCGACCTGGACCCGCAGGGATGTCTCACGTTTTCGCTCGGTCAGGACCCGGACAAGTTGGCCGTCTCGGTGCATGACGTGTTACTCGGCGAGGTGGAGCCCGAAGCCGCCCTGGTGGACACCGCCGAGGGAATGACGCTGCTGCCGGCGAACATCGACCTGGCCGGTGCCGAGGCGATGCTGCTGATGCGGGCCGGCCGCGAATATGCGCTCAAACGGGCACTGGACAAACTCGGCGACAAGTTCGACGTCGTCATCATCGACTGCCCGCCATCGCTCGGTGTGCTGACGCTGAACGGGCTCACCGCCGCCGACGAGGTCATCGTGCCGCTGCAGTGCGAGACGCTGGCGCATCGCGGTGTCGGCCAGTTCTTGCGGACCGTCACCGACGTTCAGCAGATCACCAATCCGAAGCTGAAGCTGCTCGGCGCACTGCCGACGCTGTACGACCCGCGCACCACCCACACCCGTGACGTCCTGCTCGACGTCGCCGACCGCTACGACCTGCCGGTGCTGGCGCCGCCCATCCCGCGCACGGTGCGGTTCGCCGAAGCCAGCGCATCCGGCTCGTCGGTGTTGGCCGCCCGCAAGAACAAGGGCGCGCTGGCGTACCAGGAGCTGGCCACGGCGCTGCTGAAGCACTGGAAGTCGGGCAAGGCGCTGCCGACGTTCACTATCGACGTGTAGTCAGCCCAGCGCGACGAGGGTGTTGCCGCGCTGCTCGAGCAGCTGCGAACCCGCCACGGCGGGGATCACCGCCGAGCTCGTCCGGCTGCCGCTGCACCGGCAGGAAGTCTTCGCCGACGCCGGTGACCGGGTCGCAGACGGCGATGCCGTCGGTGACCGGGACGAGCAACTTGCCGGCCATCAACGTCGCCGGACCCACCGGGACAGACGAGCCGGCGGGCCCGATCGCGTAGCGGTAGGTCAGGTTCGCGGAATCGAAGACCATCACTCTGTCGCCGGTCCACCAGGTGATCAGGTTGCCGGGCCGGGTCACCACACTGGACGACGACGGCGGCTTGGGCAGCACCGTGCTTGCCACCGTGGTGCCCGATTGGTCGACGACGTCGACCCTGGGCTGCGGTGCCGGCAGATAGACGGCCGTCCTGGTCTCGGCCAGCGCCAGCACCCGCGCACCGGAATCCGCGCCGATGCCCGGCTCGGGCACGTCGCGCTGTTCGGGTTCGTCCTCTTCCTTGGCCGGCCGCAGCAGCTTGAGCCGCAGATCGGCCTGCTCTGCCGCACGCCTCGAACACCGACACCGCCGACGAGCTGGCCGCCGCCGACGTCAATCGGCATCCGGTGTGCAAGCCCTTCGACGACGGCTTGACCCGGGCGTCGATCTCGCCGTAGGACAGCATCCGGACCATGTCCGAGCGCCACAGCTCGAGGCGGGTATCGCCGGCCGACAACACCGTCGTGCCGTCGGAAGACAGCGTGACCCGCTTGTCGGCATAGCTGCTGCGGGCGGGGCCGCGAGTTCCGTTGGACCCTTCGATCGTGCTGGCCTGACCGCAGCCCCGGTCGTCGCGATAGACCGCGACCGCGAAGCGGTAGACCCCGGCGACCCCGCACAGATCGCTGTCCGCGCGAGTAGGTCCATCGCACCTGGCCGGTGACCGGATCGCGCCCTTGCACGACACGACCGTCGGCGGTGACGACGGTTCCGGCGACGACGACCGGCTGGTCGGTCGGCGCGTTCGGGGCGGTCCAGAGCTGCTTGAGCGAGGTCGGGACCTCGTGGGCCAGCCTCGGGCTGGGGGCGGGGCCGGTCGCGGGCCGGCTGATCGTGGCCCGGGCGTCGCTGGTCCACCAGATCAACGCCGCGGCCGTGGCGACCACGGCGACGATCGCGGTGGCAGCCAAGAGATCAGCTTTGGTGCGGCGTTCCGGCTTGACCATCGGGCAGCAGCGGCGCCGGCTTAGTTGGCGCTGGCCGTCGCGCCCGCCGACTTGCGGGGCGCGGCGGCGGCGACGCCGTGCGCGCGTGCCGTCGCCGGACGCGCCGTCCGCGGCTCGGGGTCGACCCGTCCGTGTCGGCGTTGCCATTGGCATCGGCATGGCCCGTCGCCGACTGGCCGCCGCGGGTGCGGCGTCGCTGCCGGTTGCTGTTGCTGCCGGTGCCGTTGCGCTGCTGCGCGGGCTCGTCGCCCATTGCGGCCACCGGACGTGCCGCGCTTGACCGGCGATTTCTTCGGTGCCCCGATGGAGCCCTGGATGCCGGTCGGAATGTCCAGCTCGATGTAGACGTGCGGCGAGTTGGAGTACGTCTCGGCCGGGTTGGGGCAGTTCAGTCCGAGCGCCTTGTCGATCATCGTCCAGCGGGCCAGCTCGTCCCAGTCGACCAGCGTGACCGCGATACCGGTCTTACCGGCCCGTCCGGTGCGGCCGATGCGGTGCACGTAGGTGTTCTCGTCGTCCGGGCATTGGTAGTTGATGACGTGGGTGATGTCGTCGATGTCGATGCCGCGGGCCGCCACGTCGGTGGCGACCAGCACGTCGATGTCGCCGCCGCGGAACTGCTTCAGCGCCTTCTCGCGGGCGATCTGACCCAGGTCGCCGTGCACGGCGCCGACGGCGAAACCGCGTTCGGCGAGCTCGTCGGCGACCTTCTGGGCGGTGCGCTTGGTGCGGGTGAAGATCATCGTGGCGCCGCGTCCGCGCGCCTGCAGCACCCGGCTGACCAGTTCGACCTTGTCCATCGCGTGCGCGCGGTAGGCGTACTGCTTGGTGAGGTCGTGCACGGCCGAGGAGTGCGGCGCCTCGGCCCGGATGTGGGTGGGCTGGTTCATGAAGGTGCGGGCCAGCGTGATGATCGGGTCCGGCATGGTCGCCGAGAACAGCATCGCCTGCCGCTCGTCGGGGATCTGGCGCAGAATCCGCTCGATATCCGGCAGGAAGCCCAGGTCGAGCATCTCGTCGGCCTCGTCGAGCACCAGCACCGACAGGCCGCCGAGCTGCAGGTGTCCCTGCTGGGCCAGGTCGAGCAGCCGCCCGGGCGTGCCGACCACGACGTCGGCGCCGGCGCGCAGCGCCTCGATCTGCGGCTCGTAGGGCCGGCCGCCGTAGATGCACACCACCGACACCTTTCGGTCGTCCTCGGTGGTCAGATACTTGGCGGCAGTGGACAGGTCACCGTAGACCTGCAGGCAGAGTTCGCGGGTGGGCACCACGATCAGTGCGCGGGGGATGCCGGACAGGGGCCGATCGGGCCCCGCGGTGGTGATCCGCTGCAGCAGCGGCACGCCGAACGCGAAGGTCTTGCCCATTCCGGTGCGGGCTTGCCCGATCAGGTCGTCGCCGGTGAGTGCCAGCGGCAGCGTCAGTTCCTGGATGGCAAAGGGATGTTCGACGCCTTCCTCTTTCAGTGCCTGCACGATTTCGTCGCGGACACCGAGGTCGGCAAAGGTGGTTTCGGCTGCAGCTCGGTTGGGTGTGATGAGTGGAGTCATGCGTGAAGCACGTATGCCTTTCGATTTCGTATTCGATTTGTCAATCGTTGCGGTCACGCGCGCACCAGTTGACGGTCGAATACGTTGCCGATTCGCGGGCCCTGCGCTTACTGAGGCGGGCCAACTGCGTGCACGCACATTGCTTAGGCAGCGGTGGTACGGATCTACCGCCATTACCTGGATTGATTGTAGCTGGTAGGCCGCCGCGGCCCGGATTGGCGGCTCTGCGGCGCGCAGCGAGTCGCCACGCATCACACCTAGAGTGTTGGCATGACTCCGCTTTCGCCGGGCGACATGCTGGCCGATCCGCCTCCGCCACGCCTGCCCGCGGACCATCCCGGCGTCAACGAATTGTTCGCGGTCTTGGCCTACGGCGAGGTCGCGGCCTTCTACCGGCTCACCGAAGAGGCGCGGATGGCGCCCGATCTGCGCGGCCGGATCTCGATGGCGAGCATGGCGGCAGCGGAGATGGGGCACTACGAGCTGCTGCACGACACCCTGGCGAGCCGCGGCGTCGACGTGCTGCCGGCGATTTCGAAGTACGCCTCAGCGCTCGACGGCTACCACCGGCTGACCACGCCGAGCACCTGGCTGGAGGCGCTGGTCAAGACCTATGTCGGTGATTCGCTGGCCGCGGACTTCTACCTGCAGATCGCCGACGGGCTGCCCGACGAGGTCGCCGACGTGGTACGCGCGACGATGGCGGAGACCGGACACTCGCAGTTCGTCATCGCCGAGGTGCGGGCCGCGGTGACCAAGAGCGGCAGACAGCGCAGCCGGCTGGCGTTGTGGTCACGTCGTCTGCTCGGCGAAGCGATTACCCAGGCCCAGTACGTGCTGGCCGAACACGATGAGCTGGTCGACCTGGTGGTGTCGAGGACAGCGGGCTTGACGCAGCTGGCGGGGTTCTTCGACCGGCTTCAGCGCCTGCACCATGACCGGATGCGTGAACTGGGGCTCGACTAGGCCTAGCGGCTGCAGGTCGCGATCATCGTGCTGCTGGTCGAGATCGCCACGGTCTGACCCACGCTATCGCTGATCGAGCAGTTGAGGTGGCCGGTCAGGCTGGTCGCCACGACGGATCGCACCCCAACCCCCTGGTTCAGCACGACGGTCCTCGACCACGGCAGCGACACGTTGAAGTCGGTCTGCGGCGCGCCCTGCGCGTCGGTGTAGACGACGGTGACCAGATCGAGAAGCCCTTTGGTGCCCGGTGACCCGGTAGACGAACGTGCGGGCGGCGACGTCCGGCGGCGTCGAGGGGACAGCGGCCGGCGGCGGCATGTCGGTGGGCGTGGTGCTGGTGGCCGTCGGGCTCGGTTGATGCGAGGGCGGGGTGACGGTGGTGACCGTCTCGGGCGGCAGGACCGGCACCAAGCTGGGCCGCGGTGACGCGCTGCGGCTCGGTGGCGCCACCACGGTGGCCGACGTCGACGCGCTGTCGCCGCCGTTGACGATCACGACGGTGGCGATGACGGCGAGCACGAAGACGATCCCGGCGATGGCCGCGATCGGGCGCCACCGGTGATCGGACGGGGAGTAATCCCCGTCGGCGTAAATGTCGTCGACGGTGTCATCGGAGTAGTCCTGGAGCTCGCCATCCAGGTAGTTTGTGGTGCTGATGATGCAGATGTTATCGGTGCGACATCTGCTTGAGGCCGAGCGCGCAGGCGTGTCAGGTCACGATTTGCCAACGGAGGCCGGTCTCGGCGGCGCCCGCGAATCCTTGGCGGCGACCGGCTTTCAACACACTCACCCGGCGTCCACTAGCCTGCATATCGGAGCATCGATTACCAAGGATTGGGAAGGGGCCGGCGTGGAGGTCAAGATCGGGATCACGGACAGCCCGCGCGAGCTGGTCTTCACCAGCCCGCAGACACCCAGCGAAGTCGAAGCACTCGTCAGCGCTGCTCTGGGCAAAGATTCCGACGTGCTTGGCCTGACCGACGACAAAGGCCGCCGCTTCCTGGTCAATTCGGCCAAGATCGCCTACGTCGAGATCGGTGCCGCGGACTCGCGTCGCGTCGGCTTCGGAATCGGAAGCGTCGCCGCTAAGAGCGGGTAAGCGGCACGTGTGACAGGCCGCCCCAGGCGAACTGCACGGTGCCGTCCACGGCGTCGTCCTTGGTGATCGGCCGATCGGAGTCCAGCCAGTATCTGGCGCAGTCGACGCTGATCCCGACCAGTCCCACGGCGATCATCCGGGCGCGGTGCGGGTCCAACCCGGAGTCGGCGCTGATCAGGTCGAAAACCGCGTCGATGCACGATTCGGTGGCGACTCGTACTTGTGCGGCGACCTGGGGCTCGGTGATGTTGTCGTTCTCGAAGATCAACCGGTAGCCCTGGCCGTCGTGCTCGATGAAGTCGAAGAAGGCCTGCACGGCCGACCGCAACCGCTGCCTGTTGTCGGTGGTGGTGCGCAGCGCTTGACGCACACCGGACACCAGGTTCTCGACATGGCGCGCCAAGACCGCTAAGTACAGCTCCAGCTTGCTTGAAAAGTGTTGGTAGAGAACGGGTTTGCTGACGCCGGCACGTTCGGCGATCTCGTCCATTCCGGCGGCGTGGTAGCCGCGGTCGACGAAGATGTCGCTGGCAGCCATGAGCAATTGGCCCCGACGCTCGTCACGAGGCAGTCGGTTGCCGCGCCGGGCAGTGGTGGCGGGCTTCACCCCACTCCTTCCGGCGGCGTTGGCAAGATCGCTCATCCATTCCTCAATCTGCTTGTCGTAGCGCCGGTGTTGCGTGTGCGCTGTTGATCGCAACGACACTACTACCCGCTGGCATTTTCGATCATCACCTACGGCCCGGATGTTGGCATGTCAGCGTGGTACGGGCACCTTCGGGCGCGGCGAGAGTCCCAGCTAGCGGCTGTTGTGCCATCCTGGGAAAGTGACCTTCGACCCCGACCGGCGCGGGGGCAACCGGACACCGGTTCTCCGCGACGACTGGCGAGAACCGCTGCGCGCCCAACGGGACCCGCTGACGTGGGGTGGCGAAGGCCGGGTCCGGTCGAACCGGGACACCAGCCGTTTTCGGAAACAGACCTGGCTGGGACGTTTTGTGTCGACCTACGGCTGGCGCGCATACGCGCTACCGATACTGGTCGCCGTCACCGGGGTGGTGCTCTACCAGACCGTGACCGGTACCAGCGCGTCCGCGCCCTTGTCCGGGCAGCCGGTTCAGGGTCCGCCGAAAATCGGCGCGGTGGGCACGGTGATCGTCGATGCCCCGCCCCGCGGTCTGACCCAGTACGACGCCAGCCTGCCGACCGGGATGCTGCCGAATGGGGGCGCGTTCACCGATGCGGGCGCCAAGTCCTGGCACATGGTCCCGGGAGTCACACCGCAGATCGGCCAAGGGACGGCGAAAGTCTTCAAGTACACCGTCGAGGTCGAAAACGGCATGGACCCCACCGCGTTCGGCGGTGACGACGCGTTCGCCGCAATGGTCGATCAGACCCTGCGCAATCCGAAGAGCTGGACCCACGATGCGCAGTTCGCGTTCGTCAGGGTCGACGCGAATGGCAGAAGCAAACCGGATATCCGTATCTCGCTGAGCACCCCGATGACCGTTCGGGAAGGCTGCGGGTACGAGTTTCCGCTCGAGACGTCCTGCTACAACCCGTCATACGGGGCCGGGGTCGAGCCGCGGGTCTTCATCAACGAGGCACGCTGGGTGCGCGGCGCGCTGTCCTTCGAGGGCGACGTGGGTTCCTACCGGCAGTACCTGATCAACCACGAGGTCGGCCACGCCATCGGCTACCTGCGCCACGAACCCTGCGACAAACAGGGCGCTCTGGCGCCGATCATGATGCAGCAGACGTTCTCCACGTCTGACGACGACAACTCGAAGTTCGATCCGGAATTCGTCAAGCCGGACGGTAAGACCTGCCGGTTCAATCCCTGGCCGTACCCGATCGCCTAGCCTCGGCGCCCATGCACGCCGCGGCGGCGGGAGGAGGCAAGCCGGGCAATTTGGCCTAGCCTCGGAGGGGTGTTCCCGCCGCTCGTTGAGCCGGCTGCGGAGTTGACCCGCGACGAGGTCGCCCGCTACAGCCGTCATCTCGTCATCCCCGATCTGGGTGTCGACGGGCAGAAGCGGCTGAAGAACGCGCGGGTGTTGGTGATCGGCGCAGGGGGCCTCGGCGCACCCGCGCTGCTGTACCTGGCAGCGGCCGGTGTCGGCACGATCGGCATCGTCGACGACGACGTCGTCGAGGAGTCGAATCTGCAACGCCAGATCATCCACGGCGTCTCCGACATCGGCCGGCCCAAGACGCAGTCCGCGCGCGACGCGATCGCGGAGGTGAACCCGCTGGTCGAGGTGCGCCTGCACGAGGTCCGGCTGTCTGCGGCTAACGCCGTCGGCCTCTTCGGGCAGTACGACCTGATCCTCGACGGCACCGACAACTTCGCCACCCGCTACCTGGTCAACGACGCCGCGGTGCTGGCGCACAAGCCCTATGTGTGGGGATCGATCTACCGGTTCGAGGGTCAGGTGTCGGTGTTCTGGGAAGACGCGCCTGACGGCCGCGGCCTGAACTACCGCGACCTGTACCCCGAAGCGCCCCCGCCGGGCCTGGTGCCGTCATGCGCCGAAGGCGGTGTGCTGGGCGTGCTGTGTGCCTCGATCGCGTCGGTGATGGGCACCGAGGCGATCAAGCTGATCACCGGGCTCGGGGAGCCGTTGCTGGGTCGGCTGCTGCTGTACGACGCCCTGGCGATGAGCTACCGCACGATCGCGATCCGCAAAGACCCGGCCGCGCCGTCGATCACCGGGCTGATCGACTACGAGCAGTTCTGCGGAGTGGCGTCCGATGACGCGGCCGCGGGCGCTGCCGCCTCCGCGATCACCCCGGGTGAGCTGCGCGAATTGCTCGATGCCGGCAACAAGGTCGCGCTGATCGACGTGCGTGAGCCGGCCGAGTGGGCGATCAACCACATCGACGGCGCCCGGCTGATTCCAAGCTCGTTGATCAGCTCCGGCGAGGGCCTGTCCCGGCTGCCCCGGGACCGTACGCCGGTGCTGTATTGCAAGACGGGGGTGCGGTCAGCCGAGGCGTTGATCGCGGTCCGCAACGCCGGGTTTGCCGACGCGGTGCACCTGCAGGGCGGCATCGTGGCGTGGGCCCAGCAGATGCAGCCCGACATGGTGATGTACTGATCCGCCGCGCGAAACTGCGAGTTCGTGTCTAGTCCCGGGACTTCGCTGGGCCCGTTTAGGCTAATCGCGTGAGTGTCGACCCGCCGCCGGAGCACGTGCTGTCGGCGTTCGGCTTGAGCGGTGTGCAGCCCGAGCCCCTGGGCGCGGCGTGGGAGGGCGGCTGGCGGTGCGGTGAAGTGGTGCTGTCGATGGTCGCCGAGAACGCCCGCGCCGCCTGGTCGGCCCGGGTGCGCGAGACGTTGTTCGTCGACGGTGTTCGGTTAGCCCGGCCGGTCCGCTCCACCGATGGCCGGTACGTGGTGTCTGGTTGGCGAGCAGACACATTCGTGGCCGGCCAGCCCGAGCCGCGGCACGACGAGGTGGTGTCGGCCGCGGTGCGGCTACACGAGGCCACCGGCAAGCTGGAACGGCCGCGTTTCCTGACTCAGGGACCCACCGCGCCGTGGG
Source organism: uncultured Actinomycetota bacterium (assembly GCA_963815995.1). Classification (GTDB taxonomy): domain Bacteria; phylum Actinomycetota; class Actinomycetes; order Mycobacteriales; family Mycobacteriaceae; genus Mycobacterium. The sequence continues at coordinate 150,180 of CAWFIR010000009.1, read as the reverse complement.
CCGATGTCGACGTCTTCATCGCCGCGGACCGTGCCGCCTGGGAGGAGCGGCCGCTGCAGTCGGTACCGGCGGCGGCCCGCTCGGCATCTCCCACCGCGGACGGGCAGCGGTCGGTCGAGTTGATCAATCAGCTTGCCGGGCTGCGGCGGCCGACCAAGAGCCCCAACCAGCTTGTCGACGGCGATCTGTACGGCACGGTCCTGTTCGCGGGCGCCGCCGCCCCGGGGATCACGGACATCACGCCGTATTGGCGGCCCGCGTCGTGGGCGGCGGGCGTGGTCGTCGTCGACGCGTTGTCCTGGGGCGAGGCCGACGAAGGCCTCATCGACCGATGGAACGCGCTTCCGGAGTGGCCACAGATGTTGTTGCGTGCGTTGATGTTCCGGCTCGCGGTGCATGCGCTGCATCCACGTTCGACGGCTGCTGCCTTCCCCGGCCTGGCCCGCACCGCCGCGTTGGTGCGGCTGATCCTCTAGTCGGGGCTCATCCGCTACTCCGGAAAGGCGTGGCGGACGTCGTTGAGCGCGATCTTGCCGTCGACGGCCAGAACCCCTTCGGCCCGAAGCAGTTCCAACTGCCGGGTGGTCAGGTGCCTGGCCGGCCGTCCCGATGCGGTGATCACCCGATGCCAGGGCAGGTCGGAAGAGTCGGTGCGCATGATCCATCCGACAATCCGCGGGCTGGAAAGCTCTGCGGCAGCAGCGATGTCGCCGTATGTCGATACCCGGCCGGCGGGTATCGAGGCGACCAGCGCGCGCACCCGCTCGACCTGATCGTCCGTCACCGGCGCCACGGTCGGCCCAACCGTTCGCGGATCAAGGCGGCGACTTCGGCCGGTTTGATCTCGGCCACCATGTGATCGCATTCGAACATCAGGAACTGAAAATCGGCGCCCAACTGCACGTGCAGCGCGTCGATCAGCGAGTCGGTGACGTACGACGGCGACGTCAGCGCCGCCTGTACCAGCGTCGTTCCAATTCCTTTGGGCGGCAATACGATCTCGCGAGCCAGCTCGCTCCAGTAGGCCATCATCGCGGGCAGGCTCAGCCGCCAGGTGCACCGCCCGCCCGGCAGGTCGACGAGGTGTTCGGCGAGTTCGGCATCGACCACCGCAGGGTCTACCGCCGCCCACGAGCCGTTGGTTTTAGCCGCTCGGGCTTCCGCGGCGTTGGAGTAGTCGGGGGAGCCCAGCATCGCGTCGGCGATCTCGCGCATCCACCCGCCGTCAAGTCCGATGGCGGGGTCGAGCAACACCAGTCCCGCGATCCGGTCGGGATGGGCGGCGGCCAGGTGTATCGCGACCGCGCAGCCGAACGAATGCGCCACCACCACGACGGGGTCATCGGCGTGCTGCTCGAGGAACTCGGCCAGCGCGGCAACGTTGGCATCGATCGTCCACGGCGCCGACCATGACGACCTGCCGTGCCCGATCAGATCGGGTGCGGCAACGGCGATTTCGGGCAGGTGCTCGCTGGCCAACGTCTCCCAGCGCTTGCCGTGGCCGGTCAGCCCGTGCAGCGCCAGCAGTCGTACCGGACCGGACGGGCCGAAGCGGTGCACGTGCAGGCGGGTCACGCTTGAATGGTGCCAGCCTGGCGGTCACCCATCGTCGGCCGGGCCGACTTGTCGGACCCCCGTGGTGTCATTCCCGCTATGTCTTACCGCTGGGGCCCGGAGGCCCGCACTGTCCTCGATCCCGGTCTGCGCGGGATGGTGCGCGTGCTCGGTGGGCCGGGAACGGGTAAGAGCTCGTTGCTGATTGACGTCGCGGCCACGCGCATCCATGCGGGCGCCGATCCGGAATCGGTGTTGCTGCTGACCGGTTCGGGCCGCATCTCGGCGCAGGCGCGTAGTGCCTTGACGGCGAAGCTGCTCGGCTCCCAGAACGCCGGTGGCCGCCCCGCGGTGATCCGGGAGCCGTTGGTACGCAGCGTGCACAGCTACGCGTTCGCGGTGCTGCGCCTGGCGGCGCAGCGCGCCGGCGGTCCGCCGCCCAGGCTGGTCACCAGCGCCGAACAGGATGCGATCATCGCCGATTTGCTTGCCGGTGAGATCGCCGACGGCCCCGAAGCATCGACGCCGTGGCCGGCCGAGCTGCGCGCGGCCCTGGGTACTGCCGGTTTCGCCGCCGAATTGCGTGAGCTGCTGACCCGTTGCGCCGAACGCGGGGTCGATCCTGCGCAACTCGAGCGGGTGGGCCGGCTCTCAGGTCGTCGCGAATGGGCGGCCGCCGGCAGGTTCGCGCGCAACTACGAGCAGGTGATGCTGCTGCGTGCGGCAGTTGGGACGGCAGCTCCGCAGGCGACGACTCCGGCAGTGGGAGCGGCCGAACTGGTCGGGGCCGCGCTCGAAGCGTTCGCCGTCGATCCCGAACTGCTGGCGGCCGAGCGCGCCCGCATCGGCGTTCTGCTGGTTGACGATGCGCAGCAACTCGATCCGCAGGCCGCCCTGCTGGTGCGGGTGCTGGCCGCCGGTGCGGAGCTCACGCTGCTTGCAGGTGACCCGGACCAAGCGGTATTCGGCTTCCGCGGCGCGGAGCCGACGGCGCTGCTCGGCGGGTGCCCCCCAGGGTGAGGGCACGCCGTCGGTCACCTTGACGACGTCTTATCGCTGCGCTCCGGCGGTAGCGCGGGCCGTTTCCGGCATCGCCGGGCGGCTTCCCGGCGGAGGCGGAATCGAGGGCACCGGGGACGATTCCGGTTCGGTGACGGTGAAACTCGCCGCCTCGGCCAATGCCGAGGCCGCGATGATCGCTGACGTGCTGCGTCGTGCGCACCTCGTCGACGGTGTGCCGTGGTCGCAGATGGCGGTCGTGGTCCGGTCGGTGCCGCGCGCCGCGGCCGGCCTGCCGCACGCGCTGGCCCGGGCGGGTGTTCCGGTGGCCCCGTCGGCGGTCGCCGGCCCGCTGGCCGCGCAGCCCGCGGCGCGGGCGCTGCTGACAGTGCTGGCTGCCACCGCCGACGGGCTGGATGGCGCGCAGGCGCTCACGCTGCTGACCGGGCCGATTGGTCGCGTCGATCCGGTTTCGCTTCGCCAGCTGCGACGGACGCTGCGCCGCGCCGAAATCGACGGTTCTTCAAGGGAATTCGGCGACCTGCTGGTCGAGGCGATGAACGGTGGCTCGTCGGCCCGGCTGGCCGCGGCTCAGGCCAGGCCACTGCGGCGGGTCCGCGCGGTGCTGGATGCCGCCGCGGGCTCGCACCGGGGCGGGAAGGATCCGCGCTACACGCTGTGGGCGGCCTGGCACCGCTCTGGTTTGCAACGCCGTTGGCTGACAGCGTGTGAGCGCGGTGGCACATCCGGTGCGCAGGCCGGCCGTGACCTCGACGCGGTGACGGCGTTGTTTGACGCCGGCAACGAGTATCTGTCGCGCACCGCCGGTGCGTCGCTGCGCGGGCTGATCGACCACCTGATGACGGAGCAACTGCGGGCGGCGGGGCCCGAGCCGGCGGCCGCCGCCGAGCAGGTCGCGGTGCTCAGCGCGCATGCGGCGATCGGCCACGAGTGGGATCTCGTGGTCATCGCTGGCCTGCAGGAAGGATTGTGGCCCAACACGATTCCGCGCGGGGGAGTGCTTGGCACACAGCGACTGCTGGACGTGTTGGACGGGGTTGCCGAGCATGTTTCGATGCGGGCTCCGCTGCTCGCCGAGGAGCGGCGACTGCTGGTGGCCGCGATGGGCCGGGCACGCCGGCGGTTGCTCGTGACGGCCGTCGACGGAGCGGCGAACGGCGACGACGAAGCCAGCATGCCGTCGCCGTTCTTCGCCGAGATCGCGCAGTGGGCAGGCGGATCCGCCGACACCGCTGTGCCCGATGGCGGCGACCCGCTGCGCCCGGCTTCGCCGGGCCGGCGATCGCCGCTCCAGCCGGTGACGGCGCCGCGGGTGCTGTCCGCGACCGCGGTGGTCGGCCGGCTGCGTGGCGTGGTGTGCGCGCCACAGGGCGAGGTCAGCGACGCGATGCGTGACTGCGCGGCAACGCAATTGGCTCGCCTGGCCGCGGCAGGCGTGCCGGGCGCCGACCCGGCCGGCTGGTATGGCATGTCACCGGTCAGCACCACCGAGCCGATGTGGAGCGGCGACGACTACATCGTCACGTTGACCCCGTCAAGCCTGCAGACGTTGACCGACTGCCCGCTGCGCTGGCTGGCCGAACGGCACGGCGGGACCGATCCGCGCGACCTGGGGTCGACGGTGGGTTCGGTGCTGCATGCGCTGATCGCCGAGCCGACCGGCGGCGAGGCTGAGCTGCCGGCCGCCCTGGAACGGGCATGGCAGCAGCTGCCGTTCGAATCGCAGTGGCATTCGGCCAACGAGCTGGCCCGGCATCGGGCGATGATCGAAGCGTTCCTGGCCTGGCGGTCGCAGACTCGCGGCGAGCTGACCGAGGTCGGCGTCGAGGTCGACGTCGACGGTGTCCTGGACGGGAACGTGCGGCTGCGAGGCCGGATCGACCGGATCGAACGCGACGCCGCGGGCCGGCTGGTGATCGTCGACGTCAAGACCGGCAAGACGCCGGTCAGCAAGGACGATGCGCAGCGGCACGCCCAGCTGGCGGCCTATCAGCTCGCGGTGGCCGAGGGCCTGATGGAGCACGGTGACGAACCGGGCGGCGGGCGGCTGGTTTACCTGGGCAAGACGGGTGCGGCGGGCGCCACCGAACGCGAGCAGGACCCGTTGACACCCGAAGCGCGTCAGCAGTGGCGGAAAAGCATCCGCGACGCGGCCGATGCGACGGCGGGGCCGCAGTTCGTCGCCCGAATCAACGACGGCTGCGCACACTGCCCGTTGCGGCCAAGCTGCCCCGCCCACACGGGCATCGACGGAAAGGGGTCGCTATGACCGTCCTGGCACCGGCGTCACCACGGTACAGCCCGAGCGAATTGGCAAGCGCACTCGGCCTTTTCGAGCCCACTGAGGAACAAGCGGCGGTCATCGCCGCGCCTCCGGGACCGCTGGTGGTCATCGCGGGCGCGGGCGCCGGAAAAACCGAGACGATGGCGGCGCGGGTGGTGTGGTTGGTGGCCAACGGCTTTGCCGACCCGGGTCAGGTGCTGGGTCTGACCTTCACTCGCAAGGCAGCCGGGCAGCTGCTACGACGGGTGAGGTCCAGGCTGGCCCGGCTCGCCGGCACCGGACTGGTCCTCGGCAGCCAGCCCGGTCTGCCGGTCGACGAGTCCGGCGGTGCGCCGGTGGTCGGCACGTATCACGCTTTCGCGGGCCAGCTGCTGCGCGAATACGGTTTGCTCTCGACGGGTGTGGGGCAATGCGCGCCGATCGAGCCCGACACCCGGCTGCTCGGCGAGACTGAGCTCTGGCAGCTGGCTTTCGACGTCGTCAACGCGTACTCCGGTGAGCTGCGCACCGAGAAGAACCCGGCCGCGGTCACTGCGATGGTGCTGCGGCTGTCGGGTCAACTCGCCGAGCATCTGGTCGACACCGGCCAGCTCCGTGATACCCATGTCGAGCTCGAGCGGCTGGTGCACACCTTGCCCGCCGGCCCGTACCAGCGGGACCGCGGCCCGAGCCAGTGGTTGCTGCGAATGCTGTCCACCCAAGCCGAACGCACCGAGCTGGTGCCGCTGATCGATGCCCTGCACCGGCGGATGCGGGCGGACAAGGTGATGGACTTCGGCGGCCAGATGGCCTCGGCCGCGCGGTTGGTCTCGACGGTCCCGCAGGTCGGTGAGCAGTTGCGCGGCCGCTACCGGGTGGTGCTTCTCGATGAATACCAAGACACCGGATACGCCCAGCGCGTTCTGTTGTCGTCGCTGTTCGGCGCCGGCGTCGACGAGGAACTGGCGTTGACCGCCGTCGGCGACCCGATTCAGTCCATCTACGGCTGGCGCGGTGCCTCGGCGACCAACCTGCCGCGGTTCACCACCGACTTCCCGCTACCCGATGGCAGCCCGGCGCCGGTGCTGGAGCTGCGGACCAGCTGGCGTAACCCACCGTCCGCCCTGCACGTCGCCAATGCTGTCTCGGCGGATGCGCGACAACGATCGGTGGCGGTGCGTGCACTTCGCTCCCGCCCCAACGCCGAACCCGGCACGGTGCGCTGCGCGCTGTTGCCCGACGTGCACGCCGAACGGGAGTGGGTCGCCGATCACCTGCAGCTGCGCTACCAGCAGGCGGCCGCCGACGGTGTCGCGCCGCCGACCGCCGCGGTTCTGTTGCGCCGCAATGCCGATGCGGCACCGATCGCCGCCGCGCTGCGCGCCCGCGGCGTCCCGGTGGAAGTGGTCGGACTGGCCGGGTTGCTCTCAGTGCCCGAGGTGGCCGACGTGGTTGCGATGCTGCGCCTGGTCGCCGACCCGACGGCCGGTGCGGCCGCCATGCGGGTGCTCACCGGTCCGCGGTGGCGGCTTGGCGCCCGCGACGTCGCGGCGCTGTGGCGGCGCGCGGTCTCCCTCGACGGCGGACAGGCGGCGCGCTCAGCCGAAACAGCCGAGCAGATCGCCGAGTCGGCCGGGCCGCAGGCCGATACCGCGGGCCTGGCCGACGCCATTGCCGATCCCGGCCCCGCCGTTGGTTATTCGGCCGAAGGGTATCGCCGTATCGTCGCGCTGGCCGACGAGCTGAGTGTGCTGCGCAGCCATCTCGGCCATCCGCTGCCCGATCTCGTCGCCGAGGTCCGCCGGGTGTTGGGCGTCGACTATGAGGTACGCGCCGCACTGCCCGGCGCCGGCTGGGCCGGCACCGAGCAGCTCGACGTGTTCGCGGACGTGGTCAGCGGCTACGCCGAGCGGGCCACCACCACAACGGATTCCCTGGCCCCGGTCGTGGGGCTGCTGGCCTACCTGGATGCGGCGGCGGTGGTCGAGAACGGCCTGGCCCCGGCCCAGACCGTCGTTGCGCAGAACCGGGTGCAAGTGCTGACCGTGCACGCCGCCAAGGGTTTGGAGTGGCAGGTGGTCGCCGTGCCGCACCTGTCGGGCGGGTTGTTCCCGTCGACCGCACCGGCCCGCACCTGGCTCACCGACGCCGCTGACCTGCCGCCCCTGCTGCGCGGCGACCGGTCCACAGCGGGCCTGCACGGCGTTCCGGTGCTGGACACCGCTGACGTGACCGATCGAAAGCAGTTGTCGGACCGGATTTCCGCGCACCGTCGTCAGCTCGACCAACGCCGTCTCGACGAAGAGCGCAGGCTGCTGTACGTGGCCATCACCCGCTCCGAGGACACTCTGCTGTTGTCCGGCCACCACTGGGGGGCCACCGGCAGCAAGCCGCGCGGCCCGTCGGATTTTCTGTGCGAGCTCAAGGACACCATCGACCAGTCGGTCGCGGCCGGCCGGCCCTGTGGAGAGGTCGAGCAGTGGGCGCCCGCCCCAGCCGACGGTGAGCGAAACCCGTTGCGTGACAGCATTCGCGAAGCAAGCTGGCCGGTCGATCCGCTGGCCGGCCGCCGCGCGGATGTGCAACGCGGAGCCGAACTCGTCGTCGCCGCGATGTCAGCAAACGCACCCGCCGCGACCGCCGACGCCGAAGAGTGGGCCGCCGACGTCGACGCGCTACTCGACGAGCGCGCCCGCGCCGCGCTACCGTCGGCGCAACCGCTGCCGAGCGGACTGTCGGTCAGCAGCCTGGTGGACCTGGCTCGCGACCCCGAACACGCCGCGCAACGGCTGATGCGCCGGCTGCCGTCCCGGCCGGAGCCGCATGCGTTGCTGGGCAATGCATTTCATGACTGGGTCGAGCGCTTCTACGGCGCCGAGCGACTGTTCGACCTCGCCGACCTGCCCGGTGCCGCCGACGCCGACATCGCGCAGGGTGACGCTGAGGAGCTGGCCACGCTGCAGGGTGCCTTCCTCGCCTCGCCGTGGGCCGGCCGCACACCGGTGGCCGTCGAGGTGCCCTTCGAGATGGCGATCGGCGACACCGTGGTGCGCGGCCGCATCGACGCGGTTTTCGCCGAGCCCGACGGTGGCGCGACCGTGGTGGACTGGAAGACCGGCGAGCCGCCGCACGGGTCAGAGGCGGCCCGGCATGCCGCGATTCAGCTCGGGGTGTACCGGCTCGCCTGGGCCGCTCTCAGTGGCTGTCGGGAGTCGTTGGTACGCACCGCTTTTCACTATGTCCGGCTCGGGCTGACCGTCGTCCCGGATGCGCTGCCGGGGCCCGACGAGCTGGCCGAGCTGCTGGCCCGCGAGACGCCGAGCTAAGCGGTGCGGGCGACCTTGAGGGCCGTGATCACCATCGGAACCTGCAACGGCAGCCGAGCCAAAGCGATGATGCGCATCGGCCAAGGCTTGTCCCACCACAACCGGACCATGTTGAGGTTGCCCGGGAAGACCGCGACGAACAGCGCGGCGGCCGCCAACGCGGCCGGCGGGCGGGTGCTCCGCACCAATAGCGCCGCACCGATGCCGACCTCGGCGACGCCTGACGCGTAGGTGTAGAACCGCGGGCTGCCGGGCAGCTCGACGGGGATGATGCCGTCGAACGGTTTCGGCGCCACGAAGTGCAGGGTGCCGACGCCAAGCAACAGCGCCGCGAGTCGGTATGCGAGAGTCTGGCCGGCGTCGCGCTGAGGACTGGGTGTGATGGCGGTCATGGTTACATTGTGTCGTGCGCTGGGTCGAGCCGATGAACTGTGGTCAAAGTTAGCCGTCGGCGACGCGATCTCGACGAGACGCTGACCGCTCAGCCCCCATACGCGCTGGTCGGCGTCGTGCGCGTGCCGGAAGCGCAAGTCAGTCCGGTGCGGGCTATTTGGCGACGGATCGCGATCGCCCTGCTCGCCTTGGTCGTCGCGGTGGTGACCGTGTACCTCGGCCGGGCCGGCTACACCGACGTGCGAGGCGTGCCGCTGTCGTTCATCGACTGCCTGTATTTCGCCACGATCTCCTTGACCACAGTCGGCTACGGCGACCTCACCCCGTACTCCGAATTCGCCCGGCTGACCAACGTCGTGATCATCACGCCGCTGCGGATCCTGTTCCTCGTGGTGTTGGTCGGCACGACCCTTCAGGTGCTCACCGAGCGATCTCGGCAGGCCTGGAAGATTCAGCGTTGGAGGAGCAAAGTGCGCAACCACACCGTCGTGATCGGCTACGGCACCAAGGGCAAGACCGCGGTCGCCGCGATGTGCGGCGACGAGGCGGCCGGCAAGGACATCGTCATCGTCGACACCGATCAGGCGGCTCTCGACCACGCCATCGCCGCCGACTTGGTGACCGTGCACGGCGACGCCACCAGATCCGACGTGCTGAGGCTGGCCTCGGCGCAGCACGCGTCGGCGATCATCGTCGCCACTGGTCGCGACGACACCGCAACGCTGGTCACCCTCACCGCCCGGGAAGTCGCTCCGCAAGCCAAGATCGTGGCGTCGATCCGCGAGGCCGAAAACCAGCACCTGCTCAAGCAATCCGGTGCCGACTCGGTGGTCGTCTCCTCCGAAACCGCCGGCCGGCTGCTCGGTGTGGCCATCACGACGCCGAGCGTCGTCGAGATGATCGACGACCTGCTGACACCGGCCCATGGATTCGCCATCGCCGAACGTGAGGTCGAGCGGACCGAACTCGGCGGATCGCCGCGGCATCTGCCCGACCTCGTGCTGGGTGTGGTTCGCGACGGCCGCCTGCTTCGCGTCGACTCGCCGGAGGCGGACGCAATCGAGGCCGGCGACCGGCTGCTCTATGTCCGCAACACGGGGAAGTAAGCGTGGCGATCGCAAGCGCGGCGGAGCCGGGCGCGGCGGGTCGCCACCAGGAGGTGTAGCAACGTGGATTTCCAATTGAAGAGTGTGCCGCTGCTGTCGCGGATCGGCGCCGACCGGGCCGACCAGGTGCGCACCGACATCGATGCGGCCACGGCCGGCTGGGCGGACGCGGCGCTGCTACGGCTCGACTCGCGCAATCAGGTGATGGTCGCCGACGGCCGAGTATTGCTCGGTAAGGCGAAAACCCTTGGCGACAAGCCGCCTTCGGACGCGGTGTTCCTGGGCCGGATCGAGGATGGCCGGCATGTGTGGGCAGTCCGCGGTCCGCTGGAGGCACCCGAGGATCCCGAGATCAAAGCCGAGGTGGCCGATCTGCGCCGGGCCGGACAGCTGTTCGACGATGTGGGCGCCCAGCTGGTGTCGGCGGCCGCGGCGTTGCTGAATTGGCATGCCAGTTCCCGGTTCAGCTCAGTGGACGGCTCGCCGACCAAGTCGGTCAGGGCGGGCTGGGCACGGGTCAATCCGGTCACCGGTCACGAGGAATTCCCGCGTATCGACCCGGCGGTCATCTGCCTGGTGCACGACGGCGGCGACCGCGCGGTGCTGGCCCGTCAGACAACGTGGCCCGAGCGGATGTTCTCGCTGCTGGCCGGTTTCGTCGAGGCGGGGGAGTCCTTCGAAACCTGCGTCGCCCGGGAGATCCGCGAGGAAATCGGGCTGACCGTCGGCGATATTCGCTACTTGGGCAGCCAACCGTGGCCGTTCCCGCGATCGCTGATGATCGGCTTCCACGCGATGGCCGATCCGGCTGAGCCGTTCGCGTTCAACGACGGCGAGATCGCGGAGGCCGAGTGGTTCACCCGCGACGAGATTCGTGCCGCGCTGTCCCTGGGCGACTGGAGCAGCGACTCGGAGTCCAGGCTGCTGCTGCCCGGATCGGTGTCGATCGCGCGGGTGATCGTCGAATCCTGGGCCGAGGCCAGCTGACGATGCAGGCCGGAAGGGCCGAGGCCGGCTGACGAAGCTGGGCAAAGCGGCCCTAGCCGGCGAGCTTGGCCAGCTTCGCCTTGACCTCTTTGGCGCCCGGGTTCGTCAGGGTGGACCCGTCGGCGAACTTCAGCGTCGGTACCACGTGGTTGCCGCCGTTGACTGAGCCGACGAAGTCCGCCGCCGCGGGGTCCTGCTCGATGTCGACCTCGTGATATGCGATACCGGCTGATTTCAGCGCCAGCCTGAGCCGGTGGCAGTAGCCGCACCACTGTGTGCTGTACATGGTGATGGAAGCGTTGCTCATAGTCGTACAAACATAGATGGCGCCGCCGGTATGCCGCGCCGTGGCGCCGCCAGACGTTTGTCGGCGATCACTGCCAAGATGGACGCCATGCCGGTGATCGCGGACCCCTTGATTGCCGACCTCGACGAGGAACAGCGCGAGGCCGTGCTGGCTCCCCGCGGGCCGGTCTGCGTTCTGGCCGGCGCGGGGACCGGTAAGACCCGGACGATCACCCACCGCATCGCCCAGCTCGTCGCGACCGGACACGTCGCCGCGGGTCAGGTCTTGGCGGTGACCTTCACCCAGCGTGCGGCGGGCGAGATGCGGACCCGGTTGCGGGCTTTGGGAGCCAACGGGCAGACCGGTGTCGGGGCGGTGCAGGCGATGACATTTCACGCCGCCGCCCACCGGCAGCTGCGGTATTTCTGGCCGCGGGTCGTCGGCGACACCGGTTGGCAGCTGCTGGAAACCAAGTTCGCCGTCGTCGCACGCGGGGCCACCGGCGCCGGCTTGAAGCTCAGCACCGACGACGTCCGCGATGTGGCCGGTGAGATCGAGTGGGCCAAGGCCTCGCTGATCTCGCCCGAGCAGTACCCCGACGCCGTGGCGGCTGCGGCCCGTGATGTTCCGCTGGACGCCGCGAAGGTCGCCGCGGTGTATGCGGCCTACGAGTCGCTCAAGGCCCGTGGCGATGGAGTTGCCCTGCTCGACTTCGACGACCTGCTGCTGCACACCGCGGCCGCGATCGAGGACGACGCCGCGGTCGCCGAAGAATTCCGAGACCGCTACCGCTGCTTCGTCGTCGACGAGTACCAGGACGTCACCCCGCTGCAGCAGCGCGTGCTGTCGGCCTGGCTGGGCGACCGTGACGATCTGACCGTCGTCGGCGACGCCAACCAGACCATCTATTCGTTCACCGGTGCCTCGCCGCGCTACCTGCTGGACTTCTCACGGCGATTCCCCGACGCGACCGTGGTGCGCCTGGAACGCGACTACCGGTCCACCCCGCAGGTGGTGTCGCTGGCCAACCGGGTGATCGCCGCGGCCCGTGGACGGGTGGCCGGCAGCAAGCTGCATCTGGTCGGCCAGCGAGATCCCGGGCCCGAGCCGTCGTTCCGCGAACACACCGACGAGGTCACCGAGGCCGCCGCGGTGGCGAAGTCGATCAAGCAGCTCGTCGAAGCCGGCACGCCGGCGTCGGAGATCGCGGTGCTGTACCGGATCAACGCTCAGTCGGAGGTCTACGAAGAAGCGCTGACCGAGGCCGGAATTGCGTATCAGGTTCGCGGCGGCGAGGGCTTCTTCAGCCGTCAGGAGATCCGCCAGGCCCTGCTGGTGTTGCAGCGGGCGGCCAACCGCGACGTCGACGGTGACGTCACGCTGCCCGAGATAGTGCGGGGGCTGCTTGAACCGCTGGGTCTGACGGCCGAGCCGCCAGCCGGGACGCGGGCCCGGGAACGCTGGGAAGCGTTGGTAGCGCTGGCCGAATTGGTCGACGAGGAAGTGGCGCACCGCCCGGCGCTGGACTTGCCCGAGTTGATCGCCGAGTTGCGGACCCGCGCCGACTCGCGTCACCCGCCGCCTGTGCAGGGAGTCACGCTGGCGTCGCTGCACGCGGCCAAGGGTCTGGAGTGGGATGCGGTGTTCCTGGTCGGATTGACCGACGGCACGCTGCCGATCTCGCATGCGCTGGCCCACGGGCCCGAGAGCGAGGCGGTCGAGGAGGAGCGTCGGCTGCTCTATGTCGGAATTACAAGGGCCCGAATGCATTTGGCGCTCAGCTGGGCGCTGTCGCGCAACCCGGGTGGACGGCAGAGTCGCAAATCGTCGCGTTTTCTCAACGGCCTGTCCCCGCAGACTCAAACCGACCCCACTCCGAACCGGCCGCGGCGCAATCGGGGGCCCGCGTCGCGCTGCCGGATCTGCAACAACCAGTTGACGACGCCCGCGGCAATCATGCTTCGCCGCTGTGAGACGTGCGCTGCCGACATCGACGACGAGTTGCTGCTGCAGCTGAAGGACTGGCGGCTGCGCACGGCCAAGGAGATGAACGTCCCGGCTTACGTCGTGTTCACCGACAACACGCTGATCGCGATCGCCGAACTGCTGCCCGCCGACGACGCGGCGCTGGTCGCCATTCCGGGCATCGGCGCTCGCAAGCTCGAGCAGTTCGGCCCGGATGTGTTGGAGCTCGTCCGTAGTCGGAGCTAAAACTGCAGGTCAGAAAATCGCTTGCCGCATCGAGCTGCTACGATTTAGCCTCAAGTCGCATTTCAATGCTTTGCGGCAGTTTCTAGACGAGAGGAGGGAGCCCCGATGATCAGTCTCAACGTATTCGGTGTACGCCAGTCCGGCGACGCTGGCTCCCGCCATGCTGCCCATGCCGCCGCCGCATCGGCGGCGTCGCACAAGCGCATCGCCGCCGCGACCGAGCGTCCGTGGATTGAGGCTCTACCCAGGTAGTAAGCCCACTCATTCGCCAAATGGCCACGGACCCGAAGTCACCAGGATCCGTGGCCAAAGTTTTTCCCACGACTGCCCGCCACTGGTCCGGACCCCCGCAATATCGCCGCCCGACCAGGAAGCAGGTGAACAGGACATGTCGACACCGACGGTCCCCGACGAGCAGCTGCCGGAGTTGCCCTGTCATGTCAGCGATCCCGACCTGTGGTTCGCTGACAGCCCGTCAGAGTTGGAGCTCGCCAAGGCGTTGTGTGCTGATTGCCCGATTCGCCGGGTGTGCCTGGCCGAGGCGCTGGAACGCGCCGAACCGTGGGGAGTGTGGGGCGGCGAGATTCTCGATCGCGGCACCGTGGTGAACCACAAACGGCCACGCGGACGTCCCCGCAAGGACTCGATCGCCGCGTAGAACGTTCAGAAGGTGTTGGAGCAGTGCGTCTTTAGACGGCAGCCGCGTCGGGCTCGGCGAACCCGGGGACCAGCTCCTCGGACAGCTTCTGGGTCGGCACGTGCGCATCGAGCTGACACAGGATCGCCATCGACGAGGCGAGCACCCGCATGGGGATCGCCAGCCTCGGCGGCAGATCCATCTGCCGCGCCGTCTTAATCTGGGCTACACCCTGGTTCAGTTGACGATATGTCATGCGTTGCAACCACTTACGCGTGTAGTGGAAGACCTCGACCTCGACCGGCTCGACGTATTGGCGCAGCATTTCGTCGATGTCGCGCACCGACACCTGCTGGCCCTTCTGGATGAAGCCGGCCTTTTCCATCGTCGGCAGCACCAAGTCGTAGTTCTTGTCGCGGGCCAGCCGGATCGTCGCCCCCAGCTCGACCGGGAATCCACCGGGAAGCGGTGCGACGGCACCGAAATCGATGACGCCCATCTTCCCGTCGGGCATCAGCATGAAGTTGCCCGGGTGGGCGTCGCCATGCATCATCTCAAGCCGGCGTGGTGAATCGAAGATGAAGGCGGCCAGCCGGGTTCCCAGCAGGTCTCGTTGTTCGACGGTGCCGCTGCGGATGATGTCCGACATCGGAATACCGTCGATCCACTCCTGGATCACGACCTTTGGGGCGCTGGCGACGATGCGCGGGACCACGAAGTGTGGGTCGCCGTGGTAGGCCTTGGCGAACGCGCGTTGGTGTTCCGCTTCCAGCCGGTAGTCGAGCTCCATTTCGGTGCGCGAGATGAGCTCGTCGACGATACCTTCGACGTCAACGCCCGGCGCGAGTTGTTTGACCACTCCGACCATGCGCCGCAAGGTCTTCAAATCGGCTCGCAAAGCCTCGTCAGCGCCGGGGTACTGGATCTTGACGGCAACCTCTCGGCCGTCCGACCACACGCCTTTGTGCACCTGGCCGATGCTGGCCGAGGCCACCGCGGTGTCGTCGAACTCGGCAAACCGTTGACGCCATTTGGTGCCCAACTGCGCGTCGAGCACCCGGTGCACCTTGTCGGCGGGTAGCGGCGGCGCATCCTTCTGCAGCTTGGTCAGCGCTTCGCGGTAGGGCTCGCCGAACTCCTCGGGGATCGCGGCTTCCATCACCGACAACGCCTGGCCGACCTTCATCGCGCCGCCCTTGAGGTCGCCCAGCACGGTGAAAAGTTGGTGGGCGGCCTTCTCCATCAGCTCGGCATTGACCTCATCCTGCGATTTGCCGGCCAGCCGTTTGCCGAACCCGAGCGCTGTGCGGCCGGCTAGACCGACCGACAGGCCGGCCAGCTTCGCGTTGCGCGAGGCGCCCTTACGTTTGATCTCTGACACGTGTCCATCATCCATGACGAGCGGGTACTTTCCCCCATCAATCAGGCAACGGCCGCAGTCAGCAGGAACACAGTGGATGTTTCGGCCACTGCCGTACCACGATCGACCCGGCGTGGACGTCGAATTCGAGTGTGGCGTTCAGCGACGTGGGCGGCTCGGACTCAGACCCGCGAACCGCCCCGATCACGCGGTTGACCTGGCTGAGCGCCAGCGCCGCGGTGGCCAGCAGGGTCGCGCGGTCGGCGACTCCGACGGTGTCGCGCAGCTGGGCGGCGACGGCGGGCCACGCCGCATCCCGGTCCCGGCGGTGCAGATCGGCGCATCCCAGGCAGCTGGTCACACCGGGGACTACCAGCGGACCGACCAGGCCGGTGCCGTCGCGCACCCGCACCGCGAGATGCGCGACGCCCTGACTGTGCAGGTCGCGCAGCATGCGCGGGTCGGCGACCAGGTTGTCGGACAACACCACCAAGTCGGCGTCGGCAGCTGTCACCGCGGCGTGCGGCTGGTTGCTCTGCTTGATCCTGGCTCCCGAACATCGCAGCCCCTCGGCCAGCAGTTCTGACAGCGGGCCACGACCGTGCACCCGGATCGACGCCGACCGGGTGGGGCGCTGGCGGGCGCCGCGCGTGGCGACGCCGGCGGCCACGAGCTTCGCGAGCAGATCGTCCAGCTCACCGGCGCTCAAGTCGGAATGGCGTCGCAGCTGGTTGATCGATACCGGCGAATGCATGGCCCGTAGCAGGGTGGCCAGCCCGGCGGCGGTCACGCCGCGCGGCGGCTGGATCAGCACGGCGCGGCGCGGACTCCACCCGACCTGCACGGCGCCGTCGGGCCGCAGCAGCACCGGTAGCGCCGGATCCAGCGCATACAGCGACGGCGTGGGCTGCGCCATTTTGGCACTGTGCCACGGCCGTCAGGCGGCGTGGTTCAGCTATCCACAGAGCCAGAGCCGCCATCGGGATCGGTCGGGCTGCACGGCGCGGCGGACCTTCATCCGGTCAGATCAATCGCCGCAGGACAATTACCGGCACCGGACCGAGGGATTTTCGCAATACATTCCGACGCCACCCCAGTCGGGTGATGTGCGAGACGTTCCGGCACCACCCCGGCCGGCTGCTAGGCCTGGGCCGCCTTGAAAGCCCGGCGGCGCCCACAGCGCTGGAGTCGACGTAATTAGTTGATCGACTACCGGGGGCACCGGTAGTGGATCTGGGTCTGCCGGCTGGGCGCTCGCTACGCCTGTGCCGCCCGCGAGAGCCACGACGGTGATCCCACCGGCCAGCAGGGCCCAGGTGCAGCTATGACGTTTCATCGCCATCTCCTCTGTGGTCTGCCTGAACCGCTGGCTATCCGGCAAGGTTAGCCGCCAGCGACATATAACTGCAGTCTTCCCCAGCCTTCTGTGCCCTGATCGCATACCAGTTACAAACGCACAACAACTTTGAATTGGCCGACGAGTCAAAACCGTGACGCGAATCGGCCAGGGCTTACCGTGTCGGGCATGACACGAGTGGCCGTGGCCGTTCGGCGCGCTGCGGTTCTTGCCGGCTGCCTCGTGATGTCTGTGACCACCGCGCCTTTGACAGGCGCTGATCCCAACCTCGCTCCTGCCCCGCCCGATGCGGCGCCACCGGCCGACGGACGGGTGCCCTCGGGCGATCCGGCAACCGTCAACACTCCTGACGGCTGGACCCTGATCCTCGGCGGAAGGGACGAGATGCAAATTCCGGTTGCGCCGTTGACCACCGCGGTCTCGTCTCGCGAATACCTCGCGAGCGGAACGTTCGTCGCCTGGCTGAAGGGACCGGAGGAGCCTCGAGGCGTCCTTGAGGTGGGTTACGAGATCGGCTGCGGAATCGACATGAGCACATCCAACGGCGTCACGATCGCGGGTAGCGCGGGCGTCAACCCGGGCGTCGGCTTCCCGTTGACCGGTGGTTTCATTCCGTTGGTTACGGTCCCGGTCAACGGCGTGATCACCGTGGGACTCAAGCCCGGCCTCGTGATCGTGGTGCCGGTGGACAAGAAAGAGTTCAAGGGAGCAAATCCGTGGGTCATGATCAACAACTTCCACGTCAAGATCGACGGATGCGTGGGCCAGTCGTTCATCCGCTCCTATGCGACGCTGACCCGACAGACAGATCAATCCGACGTCGTGCTGTCCTACGTCGGCGCCACTAAAGCCGTCTGATCTTCGGCACGGTGCCACCGCCGTCAGGCGGCTTGGTTCAGCTGTCCACGGGACCGTCGTCGGGTCCACGCTCGGCGTCGCGCTCGAACTCGGCGATCGCCTCGTCGATTCCACTGGTGTCGCCGCCGATCGAGCGGTCGATGAAAGCGGCCGGCTCGTCGAGATCTTCGGATCCGGGAAGCAGATCGGGGTGCTGCCAGATCGCATCGCGGGCGTCGACACCGACGGTCTGGGTCAGCCGCTCCCACAGCGCAGCGGCCTCGCGCAGCTTGCGTGGCCGCAGTTCCAGGCCCACCAGCGTGGCGAAGGTCTGCTCGGCCGGCCCGCCGGTGGCCCGGCGGCGGCGCAGCGTCTCACCGAGCGCGTCCGCGCCCGGGATGCGCTCGCCCAGTGCGGCATTCACCACGGTCTGCACCCAGCCCTCGATCAGCGCCAGCAATGTCTCGAGCCGCTCCAGCGCCTGCATCTGCTCGGGCGTGGCCTTGGGCTCGAACACCCCTTGGGTGAGCAGCTGCTCGACGGCGGCCGGGTCGTTCAGCGACGCCGGGTTGAAATCGCGGGCCAGCTCTTCGATTCCCTGCATGTCGATCTTCATGCCCTTGGCGTAGGCCTCGACGGCGCCGAGCAGCTGACTGGACAACCACGTCACATGACTGAACAGGCGGTGGTGGGCCGCCTCTCGGGCAGCCAGGAAGGTGACGATCTCGCTGCGCGGCTGCTCGAGGCCGTCAGCGAATGACTCGATAGCGTCGGGCAACAGCGCCCCAATGCCCTTGGGGCCCAGCGGTAATCCGATGTCCGTCGACGTCAGGACCTCACGAGCCAATCGCGCCAGCGCCTGGCCCAGCTGCGAGCCGAACGCCATGCCGCCCATCTGCGACATCATCGACAGCAGCGGACCCGCCATGGCCTTGGCCTCGTCGGGCAGCGCCGACGCCCACACGGTCGCGATCTGCTGAGCCATCGGGTCGCACAGTCGCTTCCAGGTCTCCAGGGTGTGGTCCACCCAGTCGTTGGGAGTCCAGGCGACCGCCTTGCTGGTGCCCGCCGGCAGCGCGGTCACCCCGTCGAGCCAGGTTTCGGCGAGGTGGACGGCGTCACTGATCGCCTCGCGGGTGGCGACGGGGATGGGCGCCACGAAGCCGATCGAGCTGGACGCCAGCTGGCGGGCCAGCTCATAGTTCACCGGACCCGAGGATTGCCCGCCCATGGAGCCGGCCCCGCTGAACATCTGCCCGAGGCGGGTGAACATCTGGCCGAGGTCGGCCACGTTGAACTCGCCGCCGAGGCCGCCCAGGCCGAATGGGTCAGCAGACCCCGAGCCGGACTCGGGGTCGTTCTCGCGACGCTTGTCGCGGTCCGGATCGTCTCCGGGGGAGAAGCCGAAAGGCAGGTCACCCATGTCCTCAACGGTACTCACCGCGTCCGCACGACGTGCGGGCCGCTGTCACGCTGTGAGTGAACCCGCCCGGCGACGATGCAGACCGGAATGGTCTGGGATGGGAGCCGGGCCACGAACCTGGGTGCTCTGACCACTCCGTCTAGTGTTAGCGACGTGAACAGGCGGATTCTGACGCTGATTGTGGCGTTAATCCCGATCGTGGTCTTTGGCGTGCTGCTCGCAGTGGTGACCGTGCCTTATGTGTCGCTGGGCCCGGGTCCGGCGTTCGACACGCTCGGGGAGGTCGACGGCAAGCCGGTGGTCGACATCAAGGGCACTCCGACGCACCCGACGACGGGCCACCTGGACATGACGACGGTGTCCCAGCGTGACGGTCTCAGCCTGGCCGAGGCGCTGACGCTGTGGTTGTCCGGGCAGGAGCAGCTGATGCCGCGTGACCTGGTCTACCCGCCGGGCACGTCGCGCGAGGAGGTCGACAAGGCCAACGACGCCGATTTCAAGGAGTCGGAGCACGATGCCGAGTTCGCCGCCCTGGGTTATCTGAAATACCCGAAGGCCGTCACCGTGGTGACGCTGACCGATCCCGGGCCCTCGGTGGGTAAGTTGCAGGCCGGTGACGCGATCCAAGCCGTCGACGGTAAGCCGGTGGCCACCGTCGAGCAGTTCACCTCGTTTCTGAAGACCACCAAACCCGGACAAGACGTCGCGGTCGACTTCCACCGCAAAAATGCGCCGCCCGGGGTTGCCCACATCACGTTGGGCCATCACCCGAAAGGTGACTACGGCTTCGTCGGCGTCTCGGTGACGGACGCGCCGTGGGCGCCGTTCGCAGTCGATTTCAACCTCGCCAACGTGGGCGGGCCGTCTGCGGGTCTGATGTTCAGCTTGGCGGTCATCGACAAGCTCACCACCGGCAACCTCGCCGGCTCGAAGTTCGTCGCGGGCACCGGCACGATCAAGGCGGACGGCGAAGTGGGCCGGATCGGTGGGATCCTGCACAAGATGAGCGCGGCCCACGATGCCGGCGCGACGGTGTTTCTGGTACCGGCCGAGAACTGCTACGAGGCAAACTCGAAACAAGTGCCCGGTTTGCAGCTGGTGAAGGTCGACAACCTCGGTGGG
Source organism: uncultured Actinomycetota bacterium (assembly GCA_963815995.1). Taxonomy (GTDB): domain Bacteria; phylum Actinomycetota; class Actinomycetes; order Mycobacteriales; family Mycobacteriaceae; genus Mycobacterium. The sequence continues at coordinate 130,298 of CAWFIR010000009.1, read as the reverse complement.
GCAGTGGATGCGCTGCACGCCGTCGCCGCCGGCGGGAAACCGCCGAGCTGCTGACCGGTGCGTACAGTTGAAACGCCGAGCACGAACGAGCAGGGAGCGTAGCTAGTGGGGATGCGGCCCGCCGCCAGGATGCCGAAGCTGACTCGACGCAGCCGGACTCTGATCGCGATCGCTCTGACCGTGATCGGGCTGCTGCTGATCGGCCCGCGGCTGATCGACGCTTATGTCGACTGGCTCTGGTTCGGCGAGCTGGGCTACCGGTCGGTGTTCAGCACCGTGCTGGTGACCCGGCTGATCGTGTTCGTGGTGATCGGGCTGCTGGTCGGCGGCATCGTGTTCGCGAGCCTGGCCATCGCGTATCGCACACGGCCGGTCTTCGTGCCGAGCAATGGCAGTGATCCGGTGGCGCGCTATCGCACCGTGGTGATGTCGCGGCTGCGGGTGATCGGCACCGGCGTCCCGGTGGCGATCGGCTTGCTCGCCGGTATTGTGGCACAGACCTATTGGGTGCGTATTCAGCTGTTCCTGCATGGCAGCGACTTCGGCGTCCGCGACCCGCAGTTCGGCAAAGACCTCGGTTTCTATGCCTTCGAGCTGCCGTTCTATCGGCTGGTACTCAGCTTCTTCTTCGTTGCGCTGTTTCTGGCTTTCGTTGCGAACTTGTTGGCCCACTACGTCTTCGGCGGTATCCGGCTGTCCGGACGTACCGGAGCGTTGAGCCGTTCGGCGCGCATCCAGTTGATCAGCCTGGTCGGAACGCTGGTGTTGCTCAAGGCGGTCGCGTACTGGCTGGACCGCTACGAGCTGCTGTCCCACACCCGCGCCGGCAAGCCCTTCACCGGGGCCGGATACACCGATATCAACGCGGTGCTGCCGGCCAAGCTGATCCTGCTGGCGATCGCTTTGATCTGCGCGGTGGCGGTGTTCTCGGCGGTTGTGCTGCGAGACTTGCGGATTCCATCCATCGGCTTGGTGCTGCTGTTGCTTTCGTCGATGGTCGTCGGCGCCGCCTGGCCGTTGATCGTCGAGCAGATCAGCGTCAAACCCAATGCGGCGCAAAAGGAACGCGAATACATCAGCCGAAGCATCGCCGCGACCCGGCAAGCCTACGGCCTGACCGAAGACGTCGTGACTTACCGCGACTACAGCGGCGACGGGCGGGCGACCGCCGAGCAGGTAGCGTCCGACCGAGCCACGACCTCCAACATCCGGCTGCTGGACCCGACGATCATCAGCCCGGCGTTCACACAGTTCCAGCAGGGCAAGAACTTCTACTATTTTCCCGATCAGCTGTCCATCGACCGCTACCGCGATCGCGACGGCAATCTGCACGACTATGTGGTTGCGGCACGCGAACTCAACCCTGACCACCTGATCGACAACCAGCGGGACTGGATCAACCGGCACACCGTCTTCACCCACGGCAACGGCTTCATCGCCTCGCCGGCCAACACGGTGCGCGGTATTGCCAACGACCCCAACCAAAACGGCGGATACCCCGAATTCTTGGCCAGCGTGGTCGGGGCCAACGGCAGCGTGACGTCCAGCGGTCCCGCTCCGCTGGATCAGCCGCGCGTCTACTTCGGACCGGTCATCGCCAGCACGCCCGCCGACTACGCGATCGTCGGACAGTAACGGGGTAGACCGGGAATACGACTACGAGACCAACACCGAGACCAAGAACTACACCTACACCGGAAGCGGCGGAGTGCCGCTCGGTGGCTGGGTGTCGCGCAGCGTCTTCGCCGCGAAGTTCGCGGAGCGAAACTTCTTGTTCTCCAATGTGATTGGATCCAACAGCAAGATCCTGTTCAACCGCGACCCGGCTCAGCGGGTGGAGGCGGTGGCACCGTGGCTGACCACCGACAGCAGCGTCTACCCGGCGATCGTCAACAAGCGGTTGGTGTGGATCATCGACGGCTACACCACGCTGGACAACTACCCGTATTCCGAGCTCACGTCGTTGTCCTCGGCCACCGCCGACTCCACCGAAGTGGCGTTCAACCGGCTGGCGCCCGACAAGCAGGTGTCGTACATCCGTAATTCGGTGAAGGCCACCGTCGATGCCTACGACGGAACGGTGACGCTGTACCAGCAGGACGAGCACGATCCCGTGCTCAAAGCGTGGATGAAGGTGTTCCCCGGAACGGTCAAACCCAAGAGCGATATCAGCGCCGAATTGGCTGCCCATCTGCGCTATCCCGAGGACCTGTTCAAGGTGCAGCGGATGCTGCTGGCCAAGTACCACGTCAACGACCCGGTGACGTTCTTCTCCACGTCAGATTTCTGGGACGTACCGTTGGACCCGAATCCGACCGCGAGCAGTTACCAGCCGCCCTACTACATCGTCGCGAAAAACATTGCAAAAGAAGATAACTCGGCGTCGTTCCAACTGACGAGCGCGATGAACAGATTCAAGCGCGATTACCTGGCCGCCTACATCAGCGCCAGCTCCGATCCGTCGACGTACGGCAAGATCACCGTGCTGACCATTCCCGGTCAGGTCAATGGGCCGAAGTTGGCCAATAACGCGATCACCACCGATACCGCTGTGTCGCAAGACCTCGGCGTGATCGGGCGCGACAATCAGAACCGGATCAAGTGGGGCAATCTGCTCACGCTGCCGGTGGCTCAGGGCGGATTGCTTTACGTCGAACCGGTGTACGCCTCGCCCGGCACCAGCGATGCCGCGTCGTCGTATCCACGGCTGATCCGGGTGGCGATGATGTACAACGACAAGATCGGTTACGGCCCCACCGTCGGCGACGCGCTGACCGGGTTGTTCGGGCCCGGTGCCGCCGCGAGCGCGGCAGGCATCGCGCCCACCGAATCGGGTGCGCCGGCCAGTGCCCCACCGGGCCGCGAGCCGCCGGCGAACCCGCCGCCCCCGGCCAATGGGGTGGCGCCCGCGCCGAGTGGGGCGGTCAGCCTGTCATCGGCCAAGTCCGCCGCGCTCAAGGACGTCGAGACGGCAATGGGCGCGGCCCGCGACGCTCAGAAATCGGGCGACTTCGCGGCCTACGGCGCGGCACTGCAACGGCTCGACGACGCGATCAGCAAGTACAACAACGCCAAGTGATCGGATTCCGACGCTGGTGAGGGCGCGATTTGGTGGCCTCGCGAGCGTTGAAGTAACCTGATATTCACCCGTCGCGGGGTGGAGCAGCTCGGTAGCTCGCTGGGCTCATAACCCAGAGGTCGCAGGTTCGAATCCTGTCCCCGCTACCAGCCGAAATGGCCCCAGAGGTGTGACCTCTGGGGTCATTTTCATACCGGATGGACACGGATTTGGACACATTAGGATTGCTAATTGACTTAGCTGTCTTGGCGCCAAACTTCAGTCTTCGCTGATCAGCACTGGTGACCGTGCTCCACGGCGGTTAAGGCGACACCGCCCTATTGAAAAGGCCTGCGGAACGGCTGCGAGATCAGCTTGGGTCCGGCGCTTTCGCGGGTCATTGCCGCCATCGTGAGTAACCGGTAGCATATCCGGTAGTAGAACCGGAAGTATGGGAGGAGGCTCCGATGGCGGATACGTTGGACCGGGCCGTGGAGGCTAGTGAGATCGTCGACGCCCTGAAATCCTTCGGTGTCACTCAGGTCGATGTTGCCGCGGTAACGCAGGTGTCGGACCGCGCGGTACGCGGGTGGCGCACCGGCGACATCCGCGCTGACCGATATGACCGACTCGCGCAGCTTCGCGACCTCGTCCTTCTGCTCTCAGACTCGCTCACCCCGCGGGGCGTCGGCCAGTGGCTGCACGCCAAGAACCGCCTCCTCGACGGCGAGCGCCCCGTCGATCTGCTCGCCGAGGACCACTACGAGAAGGTCCGCGGCGCGGCCGAATCCTTTGTCGACGGCTCGTACGTGTGAGCCTTGCCGGCGCGGTCGCCAGCGCACCGCGCCGAAGACTGACCGGCAGTTACTGGCACCAAGGCGCCACCCGGCACTTGCTGACATCTTGTGCTGACCCCGCTCTGGGCCCTGGCCGCTATCACCGAACCGGAGAACCGGGGGTTTGGTATGCATCCGCTCCTTCATATTGGCACCCTGATCGAGTCCATCTGTGCGGACTGTTGCCCTGCCGGCAACGGTTGCGAGGAGGAGTGCCCCGCGAGGTCGATTGCGTCGCAGCGACCAAGACGCGCGGTGCGGGGAGGGCGCGTTCTGTCACCCGTATCGCCGAAGTTGCTTAATTTCCCCCCGGCCACTTGTTGGTCTCTTGGCTGGCGCCCCGTCGACCCGTGAGAACGGGTCGCGTCATTGCAAGGCTGACCTCGCAAGTCGCTCCTGCTCGTAGCGTCGTGCCCACTCGGCCCGCGGCCGGATGGACACGTCGACGTCGGCTGCCTTCGCGCGCAACGCTCCGACCTTCGCCTCGGCTTGGCGTGCGGGCGAACGGATCCCAGCTGAAGAACCGGCAGGAGTTCTGCCAGGTGATCTTGTCGATGTCGGCGTCGTCGGCGCCCGCGGCGTCGAGCTCGGCCAGCACCTGCTCGGGCGCGTCGGGCCAGAAGCAGTCCGAGTGCGGGTAGTCGCACTCCCAGGCGATGATGTCGATGCCGATCTCGTGGCGCAGCTTCAGCGACGTCTTGTCGGTGACGTAGCACGCCAGCGAATGCTCGCGGAACACGTCGCTGGGCAGCTTGTCGCCGAAGTCGCGGCGCAGCCACTTCTGGTTGGTGTAGTGCCGATCGCTGCGATCCAGATAGAACGGGATCCAACCGATGCCGCCCTCGGAGAACGCGAACTTCAGGTCCGGGTAGTTGCGCATCGCCGGGCCCCACAACAGATCCTGTGCGCACATCGCCGACATCTGGGTGGCCAGGATGATCAGGTTGTCGATCGGCGCGTTCGGGCGCCATGCTGATCGCGCCGAACCCGGTGCCGATGTGCAGGCACATCACCACGTTCTCCTCGGACAGCGTGCGGAAGACCGGGCCCCAGTAGTCCTCGTCGTGGTAGCTCGGCAAGCCCTCCAGATGCGGAAGCTCGGGCATCGTGACCGCCGGCAGCCCTTGGCGGCCACCCGGCGGATCTCGGCGCACATCGCCTCGGGTTCCACGTCGGCAGGATCGCGATCGGGATGAACCGGCCGGGTAGGTGCCCGCCCACTCGTCGATGTGCCAGTCGTTGTAGGCCGACACCATCACCAGCGTGACGTCCTCGCGGGACATGTTGAGGTGCCGGGCGGAGAAGCCGGTGAAGGTCGGGAAGCACATCGAGGCCAGGATGCCGTTGCGGTTCATGTCCCGGACCCGCTCGTGCACGTCGTAGACGCCGGGGCGCATCTCGGCGAAGCCGGCGGGGTCGCGGCCCCACTCCTCCGGCGGCCAGGACACCACCGCGTTCAGTCCGCTGACGCCCTGCGGCCTGCCCTGGTACATCCACTGGTCGACGCCCTTGTCGTCGGTGACGACGATCGGCGCCTCCGCCTTGTACTTGGCCGGGCACGTGATTGAGGAACATGTCGGGCGGCTCGACGACGTGGTCGTCGATGCTCACCAGGATCAGGTCGTCGACGTTCATGGTAAAGGTCTCCTCGTGGATGGCGGCGCGGAGTCGCGGGATGGTTGTGGCGGGGTCTCGATGCTGGACATGACCAATTGCAGATAGGGGCGATAGAGGTCCTGGCCGTCGAGGTGACTGTCGAGGGTGATGCCGTCGTTGACGGCCAGGATTACTCGGGCCAGCGTCTCGGCCTCGATGTTCAGGGCGCCCCCGATGCGAGCGACGTTCTTGCTGATGAATTCTCCGAGTGCGCGGACGATTTCGAGTCGCTGGTCGGCGACGCGTTCCCGAGCGTCGGGGTTGCGCAGCAGGAACAACGTCAGCTCATATCCCAATGCCGCTCGGTCCGGTCCACTGCTCAGTTGGCGCCATCGGTCAGCGAATTCGTCGACATCAACGTCATCAAGGCGATGAAAGGACATCATGACCTCAGCGAAACCCTCTAGGAAGCGCTGCCTTTGGCGATCTACGACCGCCAGGAACAACTTCTCTTTGGCGCCGAATTGGGAGTAGATCGCACCGCGGGTAAACCCTGCGGCGTCGGCTATGTCTTCGAGCGCTGCGCCGGTCAAGCCCTTGCGGGCAAAGACTTCCTCGCGCGGCATCCAGCAGGATCTGACGGGTGTGCTCGAGACGGCGCTCTTTTGTCCAACGTTCAGCCACGGGGGCATCCTCCCACCAATGAAGGCGGTCGAGCGCGATTGTTAGCGGTGGCTCGGGCGCCCCAAGGGCGTGCGGCCCTTCCGGGTTGAGCAGGAGATGACCAAATGGAGCGGGGTCAAGTATCTTGGCTGCCCAGAATTCCTCCCAGGAATCGACGCATGTGTCGAGGCCGGCGCACCGCAGCGCTTCTGCCTTGAAATCCGCGCCTCCGCGCTGAGTTTGTGCCGAACGGGACGCAAGAGGTCGGTCGACCGCTTTGATGTGCTTAACCCGTACCAAGATTTCCGCAGGCGGCTCAGATCCGTCTTTCACTGCTGGGATTGGAGTCTCCGGTGAGCTGCTCGGTCGGCCAGGAGGAGGCTGCGGACGACTCGATTCGGGTTGCGAAGCAATCGTCGTGTTCTTCCGGGGCCTGAGTGCGGTGCCGAGGATGGTCAGCGCTCGACGGTGGGCCGTGTCATTGGTGACGACTCGACCCGCCAACCCGCACCGCTGCGGTCGAACATCAATCCGCCTACGTAGCGAACCGCTTCGGCAACGCTGCCGGTAACCACGTCGAGTTGATAGCTCACGTCCGCCTCTGCTCTGCTTATGAACGTGACGCCGACAAATATACATTCTTGTATCATAAGACACATCATGTATATCGTGAGGCAGGTCACATGCCACGAGGGGTCTCGGCCGATCGCTCGTCCGGGAGGCGAACCTCGCCCCGACTCTCGCGACTGAGGAGGACTCCCACTAATGCCAGCGATGCGTCCCGGCGATTGGCTCGATCCAGGCTCCGGGTTGGGCCTTGGATTGGAAGACGTCCAGCCGGGGACTTTCAACATGACGATCCCGACGGACCGCTACACCTCGCGTGAGTACGCGCGGCAGGAACGCGACGCGATATGGAAGCGGGTGTGGCAGATCGTCGGCCGCGCCGAGGACCTGCCGATGCGCGGTGACTGGAAGAAATACGACATCCAAGACCAGTCGTTCGTCGTCGTCCGAGGAAAGGACGCCAAGCTCCGCGGCTTCGTCAACGCCTGCAGACACCGCGGAAACGCGTTGTGTATCAAGGAGACTGGGAACACGAAGCTCGGTTTTCTCTGTCAGTATCACCTGTGGTCGTACGACTTGGAAGGCAAGCTGCGCGGCATGCTCCGGGAAGATCTCGTCGGCCAGATCGACAAGAGTGAGAACTCGCTCCTCGAGGTAGCAGTCGACACGTTCGCTGGATTCATCTTCCTCAACCCCGACCCCGAGGCCGCGCCGCTGCGCGAGTACTTGGGCGAGGAGGTGTACCGCCTTCTGGAGCCCTACCAGATCGAACAGTTCACCACGGTGATGGATGTGCAGGAAGCCATCGACTGCAACTGGAAGGTCGTCATGGACGCCTTCGAAGAGGGCTACCACATCAACGGCATCCATCCCCAGCTGCTCGCGGTACTGAACATAGATCCGAAGACCGCCCGGTACCAGTTCTTCGAGAACCACAGTGTGGCAATCGGCGCCGTTCGAGGTGGCAGGGCGCCGGTGCACAGAAGCAGGTCGACGGGATCATGGCGCTGCCCGAGACATTCCCCGGCACGGCCGCGGTGATCCCCGCTTCCAGGACTCGTCGCGCCCTACCAGGGCAACGACGGGGACGTGGAATTCCCGGACGGCGTGACCGCTCGTGCACTGCTGCAACAGGCCACCCGTGATGTTCTGACCGGCATGGGGCTCGACGTCAGCGGTCTCACCGACGGCCAGATGAGTCGACAATCAGGGCTGGGTGCTGTTCCCCAACTTCTTCATGACGGTGCGCGCCGGCGAATGCCACGTCATCATGGCGGCCCCGCACCCCGACGGTGATCCCAACCGATGCATCTGGCACGTGGCCAGCTACATGTTCCTGCCCGAGAACTTGCGCGACGCCGTTCGGCGCCGAGCCGATCGTGGTGGATGACGCCGGGAAGCTACAAGTACTTCGAGGCGCTTCACCAGGACTACGTACAGATGCCGCGCCAGCAACTCGGCCTGCGCAACGACCGCCTCGACCACATGTCGCTGGTGAAGGAGGAAGTCGTGATAGCGCACTTCCACTCGGTGATCGATCGCTACATGGCCACCGCCGCGACACGCTGACCGCACAATCGATCCCCGCTTTGATCACTGAAAGAAGGAAGCGTTGACCCTCGAAGAACGCATCGCCCATCACGTCCGTATGGCGGAGGCCTATCGCGATGCCTACCTGCGCCAGGGTGTGCAGGACGGCGAAGCCTTCGCCGACGCATGGAAGTTCGCCGACGACGGCGTGTATGTGTCGCCGTACTTCACCGGTGACCAGGTCTTCCCGTTCAGCGAATTCCCCGACGACACTGCGAAGGCATCGACGATGGAGGCCAAGGCGTACTCGCTGAGCTTCCCCGATTGGAAGCCCGCCGACTTCAAGTATTGGCCCGCGGACAATGGCTTTGTGATGAAGACCCGGTGGGAAGGGCACACGACCGCCGGCGTCAGGATGGGTTTCTACTCATACGGTTTCGTCGATACCAACGACGCGGGTGAGCTCACCCGCTGGGAAACCCACGTCAACGACGAGTACAACGCCTTCCTCGACATCGCCATCGGCGTGCACGGCCCGTTCCACGGCACCGGCGAATACGTCGAAGCCCTCGAGCGCACCCTTGCCGCCGCGGGGGTGACGGTGTGACGACCGTTGACGACGTCATCGGCGAGACCACCGGACGGTCGCGCGCGGTACTCGAGTACAGCCAGACCACCAAGCGTCTGGTGAAAGCGCGAAGGAGCCAGGGTTCTCGGTCGACAGCTGGGGTCCGCTGGCCGAGCTGATTGCGGTCGACGACTTCGTCCGCATCGGCCCTTTCAAGGACGAGATGAAATGGCACGCATACACGGAGTTCCTGACCGGCTGGGCGATGTCCTCGGAATGGGACTGCTCGTTCAAGCGCATCACCGAGACGCCCGAGGCTGGTATTCCTCGAACTCGAGGAACGCAGTCAGGTCGGCGACTTCAGCAGCGTCGTCAACTCGGTCTCCGTGTATGAGTTCAACGCGGACAACAAGATTACGTTCTCGCCGTCTACCTGCAGATGGAATGCCCGACGGCGCGCTACCGAACCTCGACGGTGCCGGAAAGCGCGCAGTGACCAGCCGAGCACACTGGCGTGACCGACATCGACGCGGTCGACTTCTTCACTGACAACGGGCTGCTGCACGACCCGTATGACTACTTGGCCGCGGTACGCAACGAGTGCCCGGTGCGCCGCGAGCCCCATTACGGCGTCGTGATGATCACGGGCTACGAGGAAGCCGTCGCCGTCTACAACGACAGCGAGCGCTTCTCGTCGTGCACGTCGGTCACCGGGCCGTTTCCGGGTTTTCCCGTTCCCCTCGAGGGCGACGACGTCTCCGAACTGATCGCCAAGCACCGCAACGAACTGCCGTTCAATGATCAACTGCCGAGCCTGGATCCGCCGGTACACACCGATCACCGGGCGCTGCTGTCGAAGATGATCACGCCGAAACGCCTCAAGGAGAACGAGGAGTTCATGTGGCGCCTTGCCGATCGTCAGTACGACGAGGCGCTCGCCGGAGATGGCTGTGAATTCGTCGCCGACTTCGGCAACCCCTTCGCGATGCTCGTCATCGCGGACCTGCTCGGAGTGCCGGAGTCCGACCACGACGATTTCAGAGGTGAGTTGCTCAACTCGACCGGCACGATCGGCAGCAGCGCCGGCGACGCGATGCACCACTCACCACTGGAGTACCTCTACGGCAGGTTCACCGACTACATCACCGAACGCCGCAACAACCCCCGCGACGACGTGCTGACCGGCCTCGCCGTCCGCGGTCTTTCTCGACGGCAGCACCCCGCCCGTCATCGACGTGGTCTGCGTGGCCGCCAACTTGTTCGCCGCCGGACAGGAGACGACGGTCCGACTCCTCAGTACGGCGGTGATGATGATCGCCGAGGATCCGGCGCTGCAGGGGAGGTTGCGCGCCGACCGCAGCCTGATCTCCAGCTTCGTGGAAGAGGCGCTGCGCGTCGAGAGTCCGATCCGCGGCGACTTCCGGCTCTCCAAATGCCCGTGACCATCGGCGGAGTAGATCTGCCCGCGGGTACGACGGTGATGCTGAACAACGCTGCAGCCAACCGTGACCCCCGCCGGTTCACCGATCCCGACACCTTCGACGTCGAACGTTCAAATGCACGGCAGCACATCGCGTTCGGCCGGGGACCGCACAGCTGCCCGGGCGCTCCGCTCGCACGCGCCGAGGCGAAAGTAAGTCTCAATCGCCTACTGGATCGGACCACCAACATCTGGATCAACGAGGACGAGCACGGGCCGGCCGACAACCGGCACTACCGCTACTTGCCTGACGTTCATCCTGCGCGGGCTGACCCGCCTGCACATCAATTTTTCGTAGGAGTGCTGCTGACATGCCGTTCGAAGACACCACCGCCATCGTCACCGGCGGCGCCGCAGGTCTTGGCCTGGCCATCACCGAGGCGCTCGCCGCACGCGGCACCAAGGTCGCGATCTTCGACATCAACACCCTCGAGATCGATACACAGGTCGAACGCCTGCGCCGCGAAGGTGCGAAGGTCGCCGGCTACATGGTCGACGTCTCGAACCGCGGCGCGGTCGACACTGCCGTCGCGCAGGTTCGGGCCGACCTTGGCCCGGTGCTGATCCTTGTCAACAACGCGGGCATCGAACAGTTCGGCAGGTTCGCCGATATTACCGACGAGCAGTGGGACCGCGTGATGGCAGTCAATCTGCGTGGACCGTACATCTGCGCTCAGGTGGTGCTGCCCGACATGCTCGACGCGCAGTGGGGTCGCATCGTCAACATCTCGTCGTCGAGCGCCCAAGGCGGGCAATCCCGGATGGCCGCCTACGTCAGCTCCAAGGCCGGGGTGATCGGGTTCACCAAGAGCCTGGCCTTGGAACTCGGTCCAAAAGGGATCACGGTCAACACGATTCCGCCCGGCATGGTGGTCACCCCGATGCTCGAGAAGGCCATCGCCGAAGGCCGATTCACGGCGTCGCTGGAGGATTTCGCCAAGATCACCCCGGTGCGGCGAGCGGGCAGGCCCGAGGACATCGCCAACGCGGCGATCTTCCTGTGCCAAGACGAATCCTCCTACATCACTGGCCAAGTCATCCCCGTCAACGGAGGGCGCCGAACATGACAGGCGCCGAGAGCACACCGCCGCTACTTGCACCGCTGACGGCCGACGAGTGGGGAGACGACGAGTACTCCGCGTTCGGTGCGCTACTGGGGCTGCCCGGGGAGCAGGTGCCGCGGGCCGGCTCGGGCCATGCCGCAGACCCACTCAAGTTCGACATCATCGGCTTGCTCGCACGCCACCCGAAGATGGCCCGCCGATTCCTCACCTTCAACGGGTGGCTGCTGCAACGCGGTGAGTTACCCGTGCGGCTGCGCGAAATTGCGATCTTCGGGTCGCGCATGCCCGCCGCTCCGCATTCTTCTGGGGTGAGCACGTCAAGGTCGCCACCGAAGGTGGTGTGTCCCAGGAAGACATCGCCCGACTCGCCGAGGGGAACGATAGTTTTGCTGGCTCCGACCGTTTGGTGCTCGACGCCACCGACGAACTGCTGACTCACGGCAGTGCCGACGCTCCGACATGGCAACGCCTTACCGATGAACTGGGCACGCATCAGGCGATGGAACTCATCTTCGTCGTCGGCACCTACGCGATGTTGGCGATGGCCTTCGACACCTGGCGCCTGTCCCCACCTGCAGGCAGTGCGCCCCTACCCGAACCACCGATAACCCACGATGAACAGGAGCCAGCTGAAGTGACCACCGTGCAGGACGAAACCGGGGTGTTGGCCGGCGAGCAGCGGATGCTCATCGACGGCGAATTGCAATTCACCGACAGCGGTGCGAAATTCGACGTGGTCCACCCGGCCAGCGAGCAGGTCGCGGGCCAGGCCACCGACGGCACCGTCGCCGACATGGAGCGGGCCGTCGGAGCCGCCCGGCGGGCGTTCGACGAGACCGACTGGTCGCGCGATCTGGACTTCCGCTACCACTGCCTGACTCAGCTGCACGACGCGTTCGAGCGCAACAAGGAGCGGCTCCGGCGGGTGCTGATCACCGAGGTCGGCTGTCCGGTCACGGTGACCGGCAGCCAGATCGAGAGCCCGATTGAGGAGGTCAGGCACTGGGCCGAGCACGGCAAGGCTTCGACTACCTCGTCGACACCGGCGTGCACCACGACCCAACTCGGACCCGGCACGGCGCAAGATCCACTACGAGCCTGTCGGCGTCGTTGGCGCGATCACCCCGTGGAACGTGCCGTTCTACCTCAACGTCGCCGAGACGGTACCCGCGCTGATGGCCGGCAACACCGTGGTGCTGAAACCCGCGCAGCTGACGCCGTGGTCGGGCAGCGAGTACGGCCGCATCGTGGCCGAGGAGACCGACATCCCGGCCGGGGTGTTCAACGTCGTGGTGTCCAACGCCAACGAGGTCGGCGCGGCGCTGTCGGCCGACCCGCGGGTGGACATGATCACCTTCACCGGGTCGACGGCCACCGGGCCGGGCGATCCTGGCCGCGGGCGCGCCGACGGTGAAGAAGACGCTGCTGGAGTTCGGCGGCAAGTCCGCCCACATCGTGCTCGACGACGCCGACTTCAACTCCGCGCTGCCGATGGCGGCGATGATGGCGTGCGTGATGTCGGGTCAGTCCTGCATCCTGCCGAGCCGGATCCTGTTGCCGCGCAGCCGCTACGACGAGGGCATCGAGATCCTCAAGACCATGATGGAGAGCTTCCCGATCGGCGACCCGTGGACGCCGGGCATCATGCAGGGCCCGCAGATCAGCGAACACCACGCCAGAAGGTGCTCGGGTCTGATCAAGTCGGGCATCGACTCGCGGCGCGCGGCTGGTCACCGGCGGCGGCATTCCCGGACAGCCTGCCGGTCGGCTACTACGTCCAGCCGACCCTGCTCGCCGACGTCGACCCCGACTCCGCAGTCGCGCAGGAGGAGATCTTCGGCCCGGTGCTCACCGTCACCCCCTACGACACCGACGACGAGGCGGTCGCGATCGCCAACAACTCCATCTACGGGCTGTCGGGAGGTGTCCGGCGGCGACGTCGACCGCGCGTTCGCGGTGGCCACTCGGATGCGCACCGGCAACGTGACCATCAACGGCAAGTCGCCACTTCGGCATCGCCAGCCCATTCGGCGGCACCAAGCAGAGCGGGCTCGGTTATCGCAACGGCGAAGAGGGCTTCAAGGAGTACCTCGACGCAAAGACGATCGGCATGCCGGAATGAGCGACACGGAGGAGATCACCGCGCTGCTGCACAGGTACGCGCGCGCCGTCGACACCAAGGACTGGGAGCTGTACCGCACGGTGTTCACCGCCGACGCCGTTATCGACTACTCGTCAGCCGGAATCCCGGCGGGTCCGCGCGACCAGATCGTCGACATGTTCAGCCAAATGTTCGGCGCGGTCCCGTGGACGATGCACTACATCACCAACGTCGAAGCCGAGGTCGACGGCGACACCGCGCGAGTGCGGGCGATGTTCAACAACCCGATGCAGTTGCCGGGCATGCCCGATCAGAGTTCCTGCGGGGGTTATTACTTCCACGATCTTGTGCGAACCGCCGACGGATGGCGCAGCCGACATCTGCGCGAAGACAACGTGTGGTTCGTCAACCGCCCCAGTGGCGACACGAGTCAGTAAGGACAGCAATGCAAATTTGGACCGGCACGGCGTTCATGCACACCACCGAGGCTATCCCAGTGGCGCGCATGCTCGATGAGGCCGGCTTCGACGGAATCGTAGTGTCCGACCACATGATCTACCCACGGGAACTGTCCTCACCGTATCCGTCACCGACGGGTAAGCCGATGTGGACACCTGAGACCGCCTGGCCCGACTCCTGGGTGCTCATCGGTGCGATGGCCGCGGTGACCCGCCAGATCCAGTTCACCAACGCCGTCTACATCGCGCCGGCCCGCCCCCTCCTCGAGGTGGCCAAACAAGTGGCCACGGCCGCGGTCATCTCCGGCGATCGAGTGGCGTTGACCGTCGGGGCCGGATGGATGCGCGAAGAGTTCGAGTTGATGGGCCAGGACTTCGCCAACCGCGGCAAACGGCTCGACGAGATGATCCAAGCACTGCCCGAGATGTGGCGCGGAGGCTGGGTGTCGTGGAATGGAAAGCACTATCAGGTACCGGAATTGATGCTCGAGCCGCACCCGGCTAAGACGGTCCCGATTATGTGCGGCGGAGAGTCCCAAGCCGCGCTGCGGCGCGCAGCGCAGCTGTGCGACGGCTGGGTCGGCAACGCCTACACCTGGGAGGAAGCCGAAGAAAAGATCACCACCCTCAACGCACTTCGACGCAGCTACGGACGTGAGAACGACCCCTTCGACATCATGCTCGCCATCCGCGACGTGCCGTCAGCGGACACGTTCAAGCGCGCCGAGGACATCGGTGTCACCGCGGTGATGTGCAGCCCGTGGGCAATGGCCGACGACGTCGCCTCCGGTGCCCACGACGGCTTCAAGTTGTCCGCTGACCGTTACCGGGCACCCATCGAACGGTTCGCCGAGACCATCCTGGCCAAGATTTCGTAAGGTGCGCGCCAGATCGTGAGGAGAGTGATGACGGAATCCACTGCAGCACAACAAGAACCACGACCGCCGGAAGGCGATTGGCTGGGCACGAAGTTCCTGCGGTTCGACCGAGAGAGTCCATTCGGGATCTGCACACTCGACCGACCGCAGGCACGCAACGCGATGACCCCGGCGATGTACTTCGGTATCAAGTACGCGGTCAAGCACGTCGACGCCGACCCCGACCTGGCGGGACTGCTGATCACCGGCGCCGGGGACGTCTTCGCCCCCGGGGGTGACATGGGCGGCGGCGGTGAGGACAACTGGCTGACCTTCGGATCCGCGCTGGGCATGGACGCATTGCCGTTTGACACGCTGCGCCAGTCGACGAAGCCCGTGGTGGTCGCAGTCAACGGACTGTGTCAGGGCGGCGGGCTGCAGATCGCGCTCTGTGCCGACGTTGCCGTCGTCAGTGACCGCGCGACGTTCCGTGTACCCGAGCTGTACCGCGGAATTGCCGACACGTACTACAGCCACATGCTGGCGCGGCTGATCGGGCCGGTGCGCACCCGCGACCTGATGTTCACCGGGCGCACTCTGTCCGCACAGGAGGCGCTCGATTGGGGCATGGTGGCTCGGGTCGTCCCGCACGACGAGTTGCTCGGTGTCGCGCGCGAAGTCCTCGGGCAGTGCTGCCGCACCGCGCCCGGTGCCCGCACGGTCATCAAGTCCAGCCTGGACGATTACATCGGGCTCTACGACCGCATCGGGATGCAGTCCAGCCTTGGTGCTCCGGAATCCATCGAGGGGTTCATGGCGTTCAAGGAACGCCGATCCCCCAACTGGGTGCATCCAGCCTTGAAACTCGACGGACGTCTCTGAACCCGTTTCCTCGCAAAATCTTTGAGAAGGGAATTGTAGTCAATGGCAGAAGCTCTCGAGGACTTGTTCGGACTCTGCGGGAAGATCGCCATCGTCACCGGCGGGGCTGGCGGCATCGGCCTAGGCATTGCGCGGACGCTCGCATTGGCCGGCGCCACGGTGGTTTTGGCTGACCGGGATCATGCCGAAGCCGAGCGTGAGGCTTCGGTCATCACCGCAGAGGGAAGGCAGGCCATCGCAGTCGCCGTTGATCTCGCTGAAGAGGCGTCGATCGTCGCGGCGTGCGCAAGCATCGTGGAAACCGTTGGCGTGCCGTGGCTGTTGGTGAACAACGCCGCGCTGCAGGATCGTCAACCCTTGCTGGACGCCACCGCATCAGAATGGGACCGCATCCACGACGTCAATGCACGTGGCGCGTTCCTCATGACGCGCGAGACGGCGCGGGTGATGGTGGCCGCCCAACAGGGCGGCAGGATCGTTAACATCGCGTCCAACGCACTGCGCGGGGGCCTCATCAAGGGCCTCGTGTCGTACGCATCGTCGAAGGGCGCGCTTGCAGCGCTCAGCCTCGCCACTGCATTCGAACTGGCCGAGCACTCGATCACCGTCAACACGGTTCTCCCCGGGGCGGTTATCACCCCAGGCGCAATCAACGCCAAAGGCCCGATCAGCGACGGCCCCGCAACGCGCCCAACCCCATTCGGCTTCCAACAGCCCCACGAAATCGGCGCCGCAGTGCTCTTCTTCGCTTCACCCGCGGCGCGACCCATCACCAATCAGCTACTCGCCGTCGACGGTGGATTCTCCGTAAGTTGAGTCGGATCAGGCCCCGAGCCAAGGAGTCCGACGCCCGCGGTCATGGCGATGAGAAAACCCGGATTTGGCCCGGGACTCCGTGGTGTTCCCGTTGAGTTGTGGTGGTCTCATCCAAAACCCAGGTTCCACTCGTCGATTGTTCATCGAGAATGACGAGAATCGCGAGAATTTAACGCCAACGGGCAGTCATCCACGAAACGGAACCTGCCGTTCAGCAGTGGCTTCTCAGCACGGATGCGATCCAAACAATTTATTGGCTGAGAATTCATTGGGATTGGACCGTGGTTCTCTACGTGGTGCGCCGTTCGAGAGTCGGATAGATAGTCGAGGTCGAGGCCTTCTGTGCATCGGGAATCGCGCCAATGGACAAGTCGTGGACCGTCGCACGCTCGGCACAAATTGAACCGACGAGTCTGTCGAGCCGCCCGTCGTCAACACGTCGTAACGGTGGCTCGTGGTGAGCAGTTCCGCCGGCCATTGCGAGCGCCTGGCGCCCGCTTTTGTTCACGGATTTGGTCACCAAACTCTGCGAAACCCCCCGCAATCAGCAGGATGCGGCGGAACCTGCGGAACACCTCACCGCCATTTACCTGCGGATTTAAGACTTATCGACTGCGCTAGAACCCCAGGGACGTGTCTCATAACCCAGAGGTCGCAGGTTCGAATCCTGTCCCCGCTACTAATGTGATGTCTCACGACATCGGAATAGGTCTGAACCTGCGTTAGGTTCGGGCCTTTTTCTCTGTTTGGGGCCTTTTGGTGCGCCGGTGGGTTGGTAGTCGGTTGTGGGGTTAAGGGTTAGCTCGCGAGGAGGAGTTCGCCGGTGGCGGCGTGGATGATGCCGGATGCGGAGGTCTTGGATCAGCACGCAGTACGCGTGTGCCGGTGTAGGTTCCCGGCCGACGCCGATGTGGTGTAGGCGTCCGGCGACGCGCAGGGTGATTACGCCGGCTTGGTCGATGCGGTCGCGGCGGACCCGGTTGTGGGTGTCGGTTCTGGTTGCGGGGTCGGCTTTGGGGCGAGCGGTGTAGGCGGTTGCCGGGGTGGATTGATGGGGCAGTGAGCGGTGTGGGCGATCGTGGTTGTAGGCCTCGACGAAGGTGTTGAGCTGGGTCTGAAGTTCGGTGAGGGTGGCGGCGCGGGGTTGGGTTGGGTGAGCCATTTTTCTGAGGGTTTGGTGGAATCGCTCGACTTTGCCGCAGGTGGTGGGGTGGCTTGGGGGTGGCAGTTTATTTGGGTGCATCCCGAGGCGGTGTAGTTCGTTTTCAAAGCTGTTGCGTCCGCCTTTGCCCCCGGACAAGCGGGTGGTGAATACCATGCCGTTGTCCGTCAGTGTGGAGGCTGGGACACCGTGGGCTGCAACTGTTTTGCGGAACTCGGCTAGCACGATGGGTCCGGTGACGCGCCGGTGGGCGGTGACCGAGAGCGCGTAGCGGGCGTGGTCGTCGATCCAGTTGGAGTATTTCTACGTGGGTGTGATCGGCGAGCCACCAGTGGGTGAAGTCGGCTTGCCAGCGCTCGTTGGGTTGTTCGGCGGCAAACCGGATGTAGGAGGATTTGGGGCGTTTGTGCGGCTGGGGGTCGATGTAGCCGCCGGCACGCACAGAGTGCCGGTGGATGGAGTTGACCGACACGACTAGGCCGTGATGATGCTGCAGGTGCCAGGCGATCGTGTGGGGGCCGTGATCAAGGCCTTTGCTGGCAAGTTTCTGCTCGGAGTTCGATGACCAGCTCGATCGTGGTCTGCGGTAACCGGTGAGGGCTGGTGTGCGGTCGCCGTGAGCGTGGGGTGAAGGCGGCCTCGCCTTCCAGGCGGTAACGAGCGACCAGCCGAGAGATCCAGGACTGCGAGTACCCCGTAGGCCCGAGCAACCTCGGACTGGCTACGTCCCTCGACGACAACGGCGGTGATCCTTTTCATGACCAGAGCGCGCTTTCGACACACCTTGACACTCACGCCGCCACCTATTCGGATGTCTTGAGACACGCTATGCGCATGTCCTCGAACCACAGACACACTGTCCCCGCTGACTAATAGGAACGGCCCCCGGAGATCACTCCCGGGGGCCGTTTTCATGTCTGTTGTGAACGGATTTGACGCCCCCACGTCGCTTGACTAACCGAGCACGACCAACCAGGCACATATGCCGATAGTGAGTGACGGCAAAGATCTGACTCACCCCAGCTGCAAACACCAGCCACGCCTTCCAGGTCGTCCCAGACCTAAGCGAGAGAAAGACCCATCGTTGTCTCAAGCCGTGTGAGTCCAGGGGTTGGCCTGCCGGTGATTGCATCCGCAAAGGCTCTCCGGGCCATCCGCTCATCGCTGGGCTATCAGGCCGAGCCGCAATGCACTGGCGACCTATGTCGCCGATTTCGCGGAACAACGCACTCGTGTTGCCTGTTGCCGTAACCTCAGCACCGATTCCGAAAAATTCTGCACGCGCGAAAGCAGTCGGAATGACAGCAACCCGATCCGCTTCTGTAACGGAACAGCATGGGGTACCGCTAGCAAACGGCTGCGGCACTCAGCTCGACGCGGTGGTGGTGCACGGCGAACGTCACCGCGAAATGGCGCCGCGTCCACACTTCGCCTCGACGATGAGGCGCGATTTGCGGCTGGCACGGATGTGTTTGCACATGTCGATGACCGCGCTGGCACGCAACGTCACCCGCAACGCCCAATCGAGGGCCAACCGCGGCCGCGCGAAGCATGTGCAAACCACCGAGTTCGACCCGTTCGACCCCGTGACAGCCGCCGATCCGTATCCGCACTATCGCGCGCTCCTTTCAGGTGAGCGCGTGCACTACAACCCAAGGCGTGACGTCTACATCCTGAGCAGATACGCCGATGTGCGCGCGGGCGCGCGCGACCACAGCGCGCTATCCAGCGCTGGTGGCGTCACATTTTCTCGGCTGGGGTTGCGCTCCATCCTCACGTCCGATCCGCCGACGCACACCAGGATGCGCAAGCAGGTGGTACCCGGATTCACGCGCGGCGCTCTGGAGTCGTGGCGTCCGATGATCGACCAGCTTGCCAGGGAATTGGTCGACGAGCTCTCGAGTGACGCCCCCGTCGATGTCGTTTCCGCGATCGCCGAGCCGATGCCGATGCGCACGATCACCTACATTCTCGGCGTCGCGACAGCCGATCAGGACGCGTTCCGCGACTGGTCCAACCTGACCGCTCGGGTGACCGACGTCAACTTTTCGATATCGGGGCTGCGGCAACTCATGCCGAGCTTCAACGGATTCCGCCACTTGTACGCATTTTTCACCGAGGCGCTGAGCCAGGACGGGGGGTTCGGCCCCGAAACCGTTCTCGGGCGGCTTGTAGGCCAAGCCGACAGCGGCCGGCTCAGTGACGACGAGCTCTTCTTCTTCGCCCTGCTGTTGGTGCTTGGGGGCCATGAGACCACGGCGAACCTGCTCAGCACACTCTTCCTCACGCTGGCCGACTATCCCGAGCAGCTCAGGCTTTTGCAGCAGAGACCAGACTTAATCCCTTCGGCGATCGAAGAGCAACTTCGTTTCGCGTCTCCCATCCAAAACTTCTACCGGACAACACGCGCCGACTATCTCGTGGGCCCGGCCGTCATCCCGGCCGGGTCGCGGGTGATGCTGGCGTGGGGAGCGGCAAACCGCGACCCCCGCCAGTTCGAGAACCCCGACGTCTTTCGTGCCGATCGAAACACCGCGGGACACTTAGCGTTTGGTCATGGAATCCACTTGTGCCTAGGTGCTCAGTTGGCCCGGATGCAGGCGCAGGCGGTCCTGCGCGAGATCGTCGACAACTTCGACCGGATCGAGGTAACTGGATCGCCGACATGGTCCACGAACGCCAACCTTCGCGGTCTCACTCGGTTAGACGTCCGGGTGACACGCCGGGGCCGATGAAGACGTCGATCCGGCCGGCGTCGCCTTCGTCGTGGCATGAGTGGGCGGCACCGTTGTGGATCGGGTGCAACTTCTCTGCTTGGATGCGTCTGCTTGTCCGCAATCGTTTCGCCGTCCACTGGAGCCGCTGGCACTACGCCGCTTTCTACACGTGTCTCAGCCTGGTGCACTCCTCCCTGGCGCTTGGGCAGAAGATCTTGTTCGGCAGGCGGGTCGCCAAGACGGTAATTGCCGAGGACCCGATGTACATAGTTGGTCACTGGCGCACCGGCACGACGTTGCTTCACGAATTGTTGGCTCTCGACGAACGCCACACCGGCCCCACGAGCTACGAATGCCTGGTGCCCCACCACTTTCTCCTCACGGAGCGTTTCGCCCGGTGCATCGAATTTCTTGTGTCGGCGCACCGGGCCATGGACAACATGGATCTGAGCTTCGCGCATCCTCAGGAAGACGAGTTCGTTTGGTGCATGCAGGGACACCCGTCGCCGTATCTGACGATGGCGTTCCCGAACCGGCCACCCCAGCATCCGGAGTACTTCGATCTGGAGAATGTGCCGTCCAGGGAACTGAAGTCGTGGAAGGAAACGCATTTTCGATTCGTGCGGCAGGTGTACTTTCGTCGCCGCAAGCGGGTGATCCTGAAGAACCCGCCGCACAGCTGTCGCATCAAGGTGCTGTTGGATGTCTTTCCCGAGGCAAGGTTCGTCCACATCGTCAGGGACCCGTATGCGGTGTACCCGTCGACAATCCATCTGTGGCAATCCCTGTATCGAAAGCATGGCCTACAACGGCCGAATTTCGCAGGGTTGGAAGATTTTGTTCTGTCCACGTACACGAAGCTGTACCAGAAGCTGGAAGAAGGGCGCCAACACGTCGATCCCTCCCGCTTCTGCGAAATGCGCTACGAGGACTTGATCCGAGATCCCGAGGGCCAACTACGCCGGCTGTATGCGCATCTCGAACTCGACGGATTCGACGAGTATCTGCCGCGATTGCGACGCTACCTTGCCGATCACGCGGACTATGAAACGAACCACTACGAATTGACAGCCCAGCAGCGCGCCACCATCGCCGAGCGGTGGGGCGATGTCATTCGACGCTACGGCTATGGTGAAAACCGTTCAGCAACTGAGCTATTCGGCATTGACAGCGTCGACGACGTTGAGTCTGCCGCGCGGATGGCCGGCGGTACCGACCCGAGCAGACAGATCACCAGAGCGCCCAACCCGATGGGGATCATCGCAGGGTTGGGCCGATAGCTCACGTCGATGCTCAGGACGTTGGTCAGCGCGGCCGTGTTCAGGTATTGGGTAGCGGCGCCGACTAGTAGTCCCAGCAGCCCGCCAACGACACCGACGCCAACCGCTTCGGCCACAATGACATTGAGTGTGCGGCGGCGGGTCGCACCGATTGCCCGTGGGACACCGATCTCGCTACGTCTGTCGAGCACCGAGAGCATGAAGGTGTTCAACAGCGTGATGACGGCGGTGACCGCATCCAGTGCTCTGCGGATGCCCGCGAGAGCTTCGCGGCCGGAATACACATAGACATGTGGTGCGACAACGCCTTTGATCGCTAACATCGACCATCTCTATGAGCATTGAATCGGGCCTCAGCGTTGGAAGGTGATCGGCAGATGCAGCGGCCCACGGATCGCCGGGCTGTCACGCCAGGTGACCGGACCGCTCAAGACAGGGTCGCGCTCTAGAATCCGGCGCACGGTGACCTCGGCTTCGAGGCGTGTCAGGGCCGCCCCGAGGCAGTGATGCGGGCCGTGCCCGAACGTAAGCGGCGCCGGCCCGCGTCGACCCAGCCGAAACTGGTCGGGCTCATCGAAAACGGCCGGATCACGATTCGCAGCGGCCAGCACGATGACAACCTGTTGGCCGGGGGCGATTTCGATGTCACCGATCCGCTGGACGTCGATCGCGGTGCGCGCGATCGCCTGCGCCGGGCCATCAAGGCGAAGCAGCTCGGAAATCAGCGACGGGTCGGAAACGTCCAGCTCGTCGACGAGGCGGGTGCCGCCAGCGCTGGGCGTGAGCAGTCGGACGGCGGCAGACCCAAGGAAACTCGCGATTGTTTCGAAGCCGGCGGCCGCGACATGGACCGCGGTCACGACGGCCTCGTCGAGTAACAAGTCCGGGTCGCCGACGATGAAGGTGAGCAGGTCTGCCCCTGGGTTGGCCCGCCGTGCGGCCGCTAATGGCAGAAAGTGCCCGACTAGCGTCGCCGAGGCCGCGACGCCGGCCGTGATCTCTTCGGCGGTCGCCAGCGGCAGGAGTATTGGGATGATCGCACGCGCCTGTTCACCCACCAGCTTCGAACTTACGGCATCTAGACCCAGCCACTCCCCGATGACGGCGAGCGGCATCGGCAGCGCGACCTCCGCGACGAAGTCGAAGACTGTGCCCGTCGGGGGATGGTCGATGACGGCCTTGGCGATCGCGTCGACGCCTTGGGTGAGACCGGAAATGAAGGACGCAGTGAACACATCGCGCACCGCCCCGCGCAGCCGCAGATGTTCGGCGCCGTCGGCGACCACCATCGACCGTCGGAACAACCCCGGACCGATGGAGTCCTTCCCGGTCGGCGCGTTGGGACCGGCCAGCAGATCGATGGTCCACCCCGATTCACCCAGCACCTGTTGAGCCGTGTGGTAACCCAGAACGAGCCACGACTGTGCGGTTTCATCCCACACGACATCGCCTTCGCGGCGACGCTGCTCGTAGAACGGGTAGGGGTCGGCAGCATCCCACGGCAGGCGCGGTGCCGTGGCGCTACGGGTGGTCATGGGGTTCCAGCCCGTACGGCAGCTCGCGTCGGCGCAGCCACTCGTGATGTTGCTTGCCCAGCGGAGTGATCGGATCCGCGACACCATCCATGTCATCGGGGATCGATCGGGCATACACGGTGGCGCCGAGCTTGGCGCATATCGTGTTGATGTTCAGGCTGATCCGGGACATAAACACGACATCGTCGGGCATCGACATCCGGCGAACCGGGTGATCGGGGGACATCGGAATCACGGCGCGGATCGCGCGTCGCGAAGTGTCTTGGTTGTAGGTGATCGGCTGCTGCGCAAGCCACTCATAGAGGACCTCCGCCCACCATCGAAATATCTCGTCAGTGGTGAGGGTGCAATCGTCGGTCAGGAAGCCGGCATCGGTCATGAGGTCGCGCATGTCGGCCATTCGTCCATCGAGCACCGCGCGAACCGTTCCAATGTATTTCCGGCGAAATTGCTCGGGCACGATCTTGACGCAGCCGAAATCGACGAAGCCGACCTGCCCATCTGTCCTGAAGCGGTAGTTGCCCGGATGGGGATCGGCATGGAACAGATTCCCGTGGCGGGCCGACCCCGTGCCGAAGCGCAAGATAGCCTCAGCCCAGGTGTCCTTCAGGTCCTGGTCGGCGTGTTGCGCTGAGGCCCAGTCCATTCCGTCGAGATAGGTCATGGTGAGCACCCGGTCACCGGAGGCTTCGTGTACGACTTCCGGTATCCGGATGAACGGATGGTCGCGATAGAGCTCGCTGAATGCAGTGATGTTCGCGGCCTCGTGGCGGTAATCGATCTCCTCGGAGATGCGAGCGGCGATTTCGCGTGCCGCACGCTTGAGATCGGTCTGCATCGCGGTACCCACCGCTGAGGAAACCAGCCGAAGTAATGTCGCGAGTAGTTCGGTATTCGCGAGATCGTCGCGAATTGCTTCCGCCGCACCGGGATACTGAATTTTGACTGCGACGTGACGACCGTCGTGAAGGACGGCACGGTGTACCTGCCCGATGGAGGCCGCCGCCATCGGTCGGTCGGTGAATTCGGCAAACACCTCGTCGGCCGACCGGCCCAGATCGGCGTGCACCACGTCGCGGGCCTGCGCCGGATCCATGGCCGGCGCATCGGCCTGAAGTTGCGACAGTGCCGCCTGGTACGTCGAAAATTCGCCGTTGCCGATCCAGCTGGCGTCCACGACGGAAAGAATTTGCCCCGCCTTCATCAATACGCCCTTGGATTGGCCGAGCAGTTCGGAGTATCGAACTGCAGTTCGCTCGTGAAAGCGCGTCACGGCGTGGGCGTCGCCGGCCTTTTCCAGCAGTGCGGCCACAACCCGCCCACCCGCGGCACGTGCGGTGAACCCAGCCAACGGCATGGTCCGCCGGATCCGTCCCCGCGGCAACGCCGGCATGTCACTGCTTGGCATCGCGACCTCCGACGGGCGCTTGGATTCACGCGTTGAATCCACCGCGATGGTACTTGGCGCGGTGGTGGCATTTGCCAGATCGGTGCCCCCTCTGACTAACCTGACTCCGCCTCGAATGGCCAGCGCCCGCTGTCTCTCCGCACGGAACGGCTTGGTGTGTGACTGACTGTCCCCCTACTAAGCCAACTGGCGCTTCCACCAGGAGATCCACCGCGCGGCTCATTCCCGGCGGCTACTCGCCCAACTTACGCAGGCCGCCCGCATGGTCCCTAGCAACTTCCTCACCCTCTTCCCCGAACACGAAAAGCACTCCCTCGATGAGCACGACGAACTGATCGAGGCAATTGCCGAACGCGACGCCGAGCGCGCCCGTTCGGTCGCCGAAAGCCACGTGCTGGAAGCCGGCCGGTCGCTGGCATCCTGGCTTGACCAACGCTGACCAACGCCGTGGGATGCGCCGAGCTCTTGTGCCCGCCGATGTCACCGCCGCGCGTCGACACGGGCCGGGATGGGGCCCTTAGCGACAGTGGTGCACGGCGATTCGAGCGGAAAGTCCTTGTCCGTCGAACGGATCCGGACAGACCGGACGATGGTGGCGAGGGCGAGGGTTGTCACGAGCATCGCGAAGTGTTCACCGATGCACGAACGTGGCCCGGCGGCGAACGGGATGAACTGCCAGCGGTCGCGATTCGCGGAGTTCTCCGGGCTGAACCGATCGGGGTCAAAGACCAGCGGGCGCTCCCACAAGGCCGGATCCCGGTGCAGGGCATTAATCCCCACGGCCACAATGCTGCCCGCTTCCACGCGGTAGCCGTCCACCGCGATGTCGCGCAGCGCCACCCGGCCGACCCCCGCGGCCGGCGGGACCAGTCGCAACGACTCGTTGATCACCTGGGCGGTGTAGGTGAGCCGGGGGACATCGTCGGGCGTCAGTTCTCGGTCGCCGATCTCGGCAACCTCGGCGGCGACCCGGTTCTGTATGTCGGGATGGTGCCCCAGCTCCCACAAGGCGTAGGTCAGCATCGTCGCCGTTGTGTCGTGACCGGACAGCATGAAGATCAGCAGCTCATTGCAGATGTCGTCGTCGGCGAGCGGCCGGCCGGTGTCTGGGTCGGTGGCCGCGATCAACGCCTGAACCAGCGGTGCATCGCGGGTCGGGTCTGCGCGGCACGCCTGCAGGATGTCCATGGTGACCTGGCGCATCGTCGCAACCGCGGCGCGAGCGCGACGGCGTGACGGCGTCGGGAGCCACCGCGGCGCACGCATCGGCCGTAACGCACGATCGGTCGCGTAGGCCGATGCCACGTGCATGTTCTGTGCGATCTCGTTACCGAATTCGTTGATGTCGACACCGAGAATCGAGCGGCCGAGCGACCGCATGGCGAGTCGGCGGCACTGCGCGTCGAGGTCGACGTCACCTACCTCGCGCCAGTGATCGGCGAACGTTTGCGCCGTCTGCGTCATGTGTCTGCCGAAGCCGTCGACGTTTTGTTTGGTGAACACCGGTTGTAGTGCGCGTCTGCGCGGAGCCCATTCCCGGTTGGGCAGGACAAAAAGGTTGTCGCCCGCCACGTTCCGCACTTCCTGGTGGATCTGGCATCGCTCCATGAGTCCGTCCGTGCGCCCCAACACATCGCGCACCCCGCTGGGCGAGGTGACCAGCACAAGGGCCGGGGCCATGAACTTTGGCAGCGGTTTGAAGCGGGTCACCGGTCCGCCGGCCTCGCTCAGCAGTACCAGTCCGGTGTGCAAAACCCGCGCCGCTGACAGCGCCTGCCGAATGGGCAGCGGATTTTTCGGCGCCAGCGGAAGTGTGGCCACATCGAGTCTGTCGATCGTCGCGGTCATTGCACAAAGAATTATGCCGTGCCTAGCGGATTGCAAGAGTGGAACCCCTGCAACGGATGTGTGGTCGGTCCCGTGCGACCCGTTTCCCTGATCCCGGCGACATGCCACCGCTCGCTTGGATACTGAAGATCTTGACAGCGCCGGGGAATACCGGCGCGCACCGTTGACGCTGACGGTGAGACCAGCGACAGGAGGGCATGATGACCCAGGCCGAGCACTACGAGCGGTTCCTGGCTTTGCATCAGCAGCCTGAAGCATTCGTGATGCCCAACCCCTGGGACGGGTTGTCGGCCCTCATTTTCAAGAAAGCAGGCTTCGCTGCGCTGGCAACGTCGTCGGCGGCGTTGGCGGCCACGCTGGGCCGCCGCGACGGGCGCCACGCGGTCAGTGCCGCCGAGCATCTCGCGCACGCCAAGCTTCTGATCGAGGTCGGCGGATTGCCGGTGAACGGCGATTTCGAGGATGGCTACGGCGATACACCCGAAGACGTAGCCGCGACCGTCGATGCCGCGATCGAAGCCGGGTTGGCCGGCATCGGGGTCGAGGACACCTCCGCCAATCCATCCAACCCGATCCGCGACTTCGATGATGCCGTCGCGCGGGTCGCCGCGGCGGCCCAAGCGGCTAAGGGCCGGATCGTCTTGACGGGGCGCACGGACAACTTCATCCAGGGCCGCAACGACCTTGACGACACGATCCGACGTCTGACCGCGTTCGCCGAGGCGGGCGCTGACGTTCTCTACGCCCCATATCCACCCGACATGGCCGCAGTCAGGGCGATCGTGAAAGCTGTTGCGCCCAAACCGGTCAACATTGTGGTCGGCACCATGTCGGAGACTCCGACGGTGGCTGAGCTTTCCGCCGCGGGAGTCAAGCGCATCAGTATGGGCGTCTCGATATATACCCACGCCGCGGCTTCTGTCCAGGACGCGGCGACGGCACTGGCCAATGGCGACATCGCGGCCGCGGCCTCGGGAATGCCTTTCTCCGAAGTGAATTCGCTGCTCGACCAAGCCGCTCGCGGCTGACCGGCGGTGGCCGAGTTTGAACCGGATATCTTGACCGAAGGTCTCGATGTCGTTTTCTGCGGATTGAACTATGCAGCCAGCGCCGTCAAGGACGGCTACCACTTCTCACACCGCAACAACCGTTTCTGGCCGGTGCTGCATCTGGCCGGGTTCACCGACGCCCGCCTGCAACCAGCCGATCAGCGTCGACTGTTGGACTACGGCTGCGGGGTCACTGCGGTAGTGGGGCGACCGACGCGGTCAGCCAGCGAGGTTTCCCCCGAGGAGTTCCGGCGGGCACGACCCGAGTTCGAGTCGAAGATCCGCCGCTACACCCCGCGGGCGGTCGCTTTTCTCGGAAAGCGCGCGCTGGCCTGCATGCTCGGGGTGCCAGACCTCGCCTGGGGCCGGTATCTTCCCGGTTTCGCCGGAGCCGAGGCATGGGTACTGCCTAACCCGAGCGGTTTGAACCTCGGCTTCTCACTCGAGCAGCTCGTCGACGCGTATAGCGAACTACGTCAGGCCCTTTCGGCGTCCAAATCCCAAGGCCCGGAAGAATGAACGGTCTCGAATCTTTAGTCCCCGGCGGCATTGAGGGGAGGTCTACTAGGGTAAGCGTTATAGAGATTGGGTTTCGAAGATGACAGGGACGGTTCGTAGTTGAGAAAGCGAATGGGCCTGCCTGTCGTCATCACCACTGTCGTTATCGTGACGCTTTGGATGCTCTGGTACAACTCGGGGCAACACAAGCTCCAGCGGTGTGTCAAAGCTCAGTCGGATCACTTTTATTCGACCAGTGAGGGCCAGGAATTACACCGCCACGGTTCGGATCCGCCCACCGACCTGTTCGTCTTGGAATGTAACCAAATGGGTATTCACTGACGGGTTGCTCGTCACCGGTCCGCAAGTAGCGTGCGCGCAACCCACTCGACGCGGCTCAGCGATTCCTCCAACGTCATCATGCCGGTGAGAACCCCCGCGACCGAGCTGCTCAACGCAGCATTCAGTCCGAATGTGATATTTGGAACATCCTGCGGTGCAACGCCTTCCAGAAGCCGGTTGAACATTTCGGTATTCGTGCGATTCATCTGACCGATCGTCGCCCTGGCCTCGGAGTCGGTCGATGTCGTCGTCTGGAACATCAGCGTGGTCATATTGGGGTTGCGGTGAAACGCACGCTGGGCGCGTCGTAGGTAGTCCAGAATGCCCGGCAGCGGATCTTGATCACGCAACTCCCCACGCGACGCAACAATGCGACGGGTGAGTCGCTTTTGCCACTCCTCGAGCGCAGACGCAAGAAGGTAGTCCTTTGAGTTGAAATAGCGGTAGACGGTGGCCAGCGCTACTCCGGAGCGCTTGGCGACGTCACGCATCTGAACGGCATCCGCGCCCACCTCGGCGATCAGGTCAATGACCGCTTCGATGACGGCGGCCCGCCGGATGAGCTGCCGGCTGGTCATATCCGCGAGCGGAACGACGGCGGATTCAGGTTGCGTCACGGAAATGTTGACGGCGTCACCTCCGACTCGGGCCCAACGGCAAAACAGAACGCATTTCTCGCCGAGTGCCCCAGTCGAGGGGCATCAGATCACATTAGACCAGTTGAGAGCCCTACTCAAGGATTGACAGAAGTAGAACCGTGTTTCAGTATAGACGGGCGGCGACGTTGTTCGTCGTCGATGTTGAGTGCGATCGGAGGACTCCATGCCCGGACCGGTGGGACTGCCGGTGATCGACACCATGGTCGGTTTTCCGCACGAGGGCTCCGCCCAGTACGACTTCATCCGCAAACAGACCAAGGACCGGGAGTCCAAGGAGGATTTCGAATTTCCGGTCGAGTACATGTTCAAGGACGTGCCGAAGGGACTGCCGACCGACGACCCGGTGTCGCTGGTGCTTGCGCAGATGGACCGATTCGGTATCGAAAAGGCGATGATCGGCGTCGGCGAGGCCTCCGCGCAGCTGGCGCTCAAGACGTTCCCGGACCGCTTCGTGCCGTCCGGCGCACTCGTCGACCCCAACGACGTTATGGGCTCGGTGAATGCGATTCGTCGCGAATACGAGCAGTTCGGTATCCGCGCCACGTCGGTGTTCCCCGCGGGAACTTTTCCGCAGGTCCCCATCGACGACCCGAAGATGTATCCCATCTATGCCACCTGCGTCGAACTCGGCATTCCGATCTTCGTCTGTGCCGGAGTCCCCGGCCCGCGGGTTCCCTTTGCGCCGCAAGAGGTCTCACGAATCGACGTCGTGATGTTTGATTTTCCCGATCTGGTGTTCGTCACCCGCCACGGATGCGAACCGTGGGAGGATCTGGCCGTCAAGCTGATGCTGAAGTGGCCGAACCTGTACTACTCGACATCGGCATTCGCGCCCAAGTACTACCCGAAGGCGATTCTCGATTACGCGAATTCCCGTGGCGCCGACAAGATCCTCTACGCCGGCTACTTTCCGATGGGCCTGTCCCTGGAGCGCATTTTCAGTGAGTTGCCTAATGTTCCGCTGAAGGACGAGGTGTGGCCGAAGTTCCTGTACGGCAATGCCGCTCGTATTCTCGGGCTGGAAGGCTGACGGTCGATGACGCTGGCGATCACCGTCGAGCAGGAGCAGCTCGTCGACGCCGTGAACCGTTTCGCTGCTCGGCACGCGCCCATCGACACGACGCGTGCCGAGTTCGATCGGATCGCGTCCGGCGAAATACCCTCCTGGTGGCAGGAATTCGTTGACAGTGGCTTTCACGCCGTGCACCTGCCGGGCCATGTCGGTGGCCAGGACGGCACCCTGGCCGACATGGCCTGTGTGGTCGAGGCGGCAGCGGCGGCGTTGTTGCCTGGTCCGCTGTTGAGCACGGTCACAGCGAGCGCAGTGGCGAGTCTGGCGGATGCCTCAGCCAAGCCGCTGCTGACCGATCTGGCCGCAGGCGCGACGGCGGTCGTGATTCTGCCCGAACACTGCGACGTCCAAGCGGTGCCCGAAGGGACCTCGTGGCGACTCGGCGGATCGTCGGGATCGGCGCTGGGACTCGTTGCAGCACAACATATTCTGCTGACAGCCCGTACCCCGGATGGCGACGAGCGATGGTTCGTGGTCACACCGGGCCCGGGCCTGACGATCGAGTCGCAAGAAGGCACCGACTTGAGCACCGACGTGGGTGCCTTGGAACTCAGCGATCATGTCGTGCCGGACATCGCGGAGATATCCGGCATCTCGACGGAGCGGGCCCGCTGCGTCGTGGTGGCTCTTGCCGCGTGCGCAGCCGCGGGAGCAGTGCGCCGCTGCGCCGACGCCGCCACCGAATACATCCGCACCCGCGAGCAGTTCGGCAAACCAGTCGGCGCTTTTCAGGCGCTGCAGCACAAAGCAGCGACGCTGCTCGTCGACTCCGAACTGGCGACGGCCTCGGCGTGGGACGCGGTACGGGCAGCACAGGAGTCCATCGAGCAGCACCGTCTCGCTGCCGCTTCGGCTGCCGTGATGGCGGTCGCGGCGGCCCCCGATCTGGTGCTCGACGCGTTGCTGATGTTCGGCGCGATCGGCTACACGTGGGAGCACGACACGCACTTGTACTGGCGGCGCGCCACCAGCTTGGCCGCGTCGTTGGGTCCGATGACCCGCTGGACCCGGGAAGTGGGGGAGTTGGCGCGCACCTGCAAGCGCTCCACCGCAATCAATCTGGGCGACGTCGAGTCCGAGTTCCGGGCGCAGGTCGCAGCGACGCTGGATCAGGCGCTGACGCTGTCCAACCATCCTTATTCCGGCGACATCAGAACCCCGGGCCTGGCCACTGGGCCGCAACGTGACCTGCTGGCGCGAGCAGGGCTGGTGGCGCCAAATCTGCCCGCGCCGTGGGGTGTTGGTGCGTCGGCAGTGCAGCAGGTGATCATCGCCGACGAGTTCGGCAAACGTCCCGAATTGATCAGACCATCACTGGGGATCGCCGAATGGATCCTCCCGACCATTCTCAACAGCGGATCGGACCTGCAGCGTGAGCGCTTCGCCTGGCCGATCGTGCATGGCGTGCAGCGATGGTGCCAACTGTTCAGCGAACCCGGCGCCGGATCGGACCTGGCGTCGCTGTCGACCCGGGCCACCAAGGTCGACGGGGGATGGCTGGTCAACGGGCACAAGATCTGGACGTCGTTGGCGGACCAGGCTCAGTTCGGAGCATTGCTGGCCCGAACGGATCCCGATGCGAAGAAGCACCGCGGCATCGGCTACTTCCTCGTCGACATGACGTCACCCGGTATCGAGGTCTCGCCGATCAAACAGGCCAGCGGACGCCTCGAGTTCAACGAGGTCTTTCTGACCGACGTGTTCGTGCCCGACGACATGCTCGTCGGTAAGCCGGACGACGGCTGGAGCCTGGCGGTATCGACCATGGCGGTCGAACGAACGGCGATCGGAAACTACGTCACCATCGACCGGGCAGAGGCGCTTCGCCGGGTGGCCGAAATACCCGGCCCGGAGCAGGATGCCGCGGTGCGGGCGCTGGGCGAGATCGAATCCTATGGCACCGCAATCAAAGCCATGGTGCTGCGCGAAACCCTTCGACTGGTGGAGGGCCAGGGGCCCGGCCCGACCTCCAGCATCGCCAAGTACGCGATGGTCACGTTGTTGCGTCGGGCATGGACTGCCACTCTCGGCCTGACCGGCCGCGTCGCGATGCTGGAAAAGTCCGAACCCGCGGTTGTCCAACCGTATTTCGACGCACCCGCCGAACTCATCGGCGGCGGAACCCCCGAAATCCAGCTGACGGTGATCGCATCGATGGTCCTGGGCCTGCCGCGCCACTGAATAGCCACGTCGCCACAGAAAGGACACCCACCGCGATGACGACACAGCTTCCCTTCCAGTTCTTCGACTGCGACAACCACTATTACGAAGCCCTCGACGCGTTTACCCGACACATCGATCCGCAGTTCAAGAAGCGGGCAATCCAGTGGGCTCAACTCGACGGCAGGCAACGGCTCCTCGTCGGTGGCAGGGTCAACAGGTTCATTCCGAATCCGACTTTCGACCCGGTGGGCAAGCCCGGCGCGCTCGACGAGTACTTCCGTGGCCGTAACCCCAGAGGCGCTGATCTGAATGCGCTTTTCGGAGACTTGGAGCCGATCCCGCCGGCGTATCGGGACCGCGACGCGCGGCTCGCCTTGATGGACGAACAGGGCATGGCGGGCTGCATCCTGTTGCCGACTCTCGGAGTCGGGATGGAGCAGGCCCTCTTGCCGGATCTGGAAGCAACGGTCGCGACGTTCCGGGCGTTCAATCGCTGGATGGACGAGGACTGGGGATTCGCTTACCGGGAAAGGATTTTCGCCGCGCCCTACATCACCTTATGCAAGCCGGACGACGCGGTCCGCGAGCTCGAGTGGGCGCTGGAACGCGATGCACGCTTCATCGTCATGATCCCCGGCCCTATCACGACCGCGGTCGGAATGCGCCCACCCGGCGACCCCATGTTCGACGACTTCTGGCGACTGGTAAACGATTCCGGCATCACGCTGTGTTACCACTCCGGTGAGACGTACTACTCGAAATTCATGCCGGCGTGGGGCGAATCGGACTACATGATGTCCTTCCAGGCGCTACTTGGCTTCCGGAGCCTGTTCTCCGGTAACGCCCTGCAGGACACGTTCGCCAACCACCTTCACAACGGGCTGTTCCTGCGCTTCCCCAATCTGCGGATGGCTTCCATTGAGAGCGGCTCGGATTGGGTGTTCCATCTCTTCGAAAAGCTGACCAAGTCCTATGGCCAGATCCCGCAGATTTATCAGGAGGACCCGCGGGAGACGTTCAAGCGTCACGTCTGGGTGTCGCCGTTCTACGAGGACGAACTGGCCAGCCTGCTGAAACTGCTGGGCGACACCCAGATCGTGATGGGCTCGGACTTCCCCCACGTCGAAGGCCTGGCCGACCCCGCGTCCTACATCAAAGACCTGGAGAATTTCGACTATACCCCCGAGCAGTGCCGAACTATCATGCGCGACAACGGACTCCAGCTGTCGATCCGCAAACCTATCGATCGGTGAATGTCAGCAAGTCACATGACGAAACCGCAACTGCCGCAGGGGTTCGACTTCACCGATCCCGATGTGTACGCCGCCCGCCTGCCGACCGAGGAATTACGTCAGTTGCGACAGACGGCGCCGGTCTGGTGGAATGAACAGCCCACG
Source organism: uncultured Actinomycetota bacterium (assembly GCA_963815995.1). Classification (GTDB taxonomy): domain Bacteria; phylum Actinomycetota; class Actinomycetes; order Mycobacteriales; family Mycobacteriaceae; genus Mycobacterium. The sequence goes on along the minus strand of CAWFIR010000009.1, from coordinate 96,692 downwards.
GGTGTAGGAGGTTTCACCGACAACGGCTACTGGGTGGTGAGCAGGCACCGCGATATCCGTGAGGTGTCGAGGCGCAGCGACCTGTTCTCCAGCGCTGCGAACTGTATCGTGCCGCGGTACGTCGACGAGGAGACGGCACGCGGTCAGATCGAGGCCGGGCGATTCTCGATGATCAATATGGATGCTCCGCAGCACACCCGGATGCGCAAGATCGTGTCACGAGGATTCACGCCGCGCGCGGTGGATCGGCTGCGTGACGACCTGGCACAGCGAGCCCGTCACATCGTGGCGGATGCAGCCGCAGCCGGGAGCGGAGATTTCGTGGCGCAGGTGGCCAGCGAGCTTCCGCTGCAGGCGATGGCCGGACTTCTCGGGGTCCCGTTCGAAGACCGATCGAAGCTGTTTCACTGGACCAACGAGATGGTGGGTGACGAGGACCCCGAGTTCGCCGGGTCCAAGGCGCTCGAATCGGCCGGCGAATTGATGTTCTACGGCATGCAACTCGCCGCCGATAAGGCGGACCATCCCGGTGACGACATCGTCACCCAGCTGATTACGGCCGACGTCGACGGCCACAAACTCTCCGATGACGAGTTCGGGCTGTTCATGGTGACGTTGACGGTCGCCGGCAATGAAACAACCCGCAACTCGATCACGCAAGGCATGATGGCTTTCCTCGACAACCCGGAACAGTGGGCGATGTTCAAGGAGCGACGCCCGCCGACCGCTGCCGACGAGATCATCCGCTGGGCAACACCGATCACAGCGTTCCAGCGCACCGCACTGCGTGACACCGAGCTCGGCGGCGCGCCGATCAAGCAGGGCCAGCGGCTTGCGCTGTTCTACCGATCGGCGAACTTCGACGAAGACGTGTTCGAGGACCCCTTCTCGTTCAATGTGCTGCGAGATCCCAATCCGCACTTGAGTTTCGGCGGCACCGGCGCCCACTACTGTCTCGGGGCGAACCTGGCACGCCTCACCATCGAGGTGATGTTCAACGCGATTGCCGACGTTACGCCCGACCTCGCCTCGCTGGCCATTGCCGGAGCGATTGCGGTCGGGCTGGCTCAACGGGATCAAGCACTGGCAGGTCGACTACACCGGAACCTGCCCGGTGGCTCACTGAACGCTCTTGACGTTTCTCCTGCGTGACGAACCTGAGTCGAACATGTTGCGAATCGGCTCTGCCTGCAGCACAGAACAATTGGCGTCCTCCCCAGGTGGCGCTGCCCGGCATTGTGGCCGATAGTCATATGGGATGTGAATCGCAGGTGTCATTGGAGGTGGTGCCCGCATTATGGGCGAGGTCTTCCAATTTCACCGCGAAATCATCGTCTGTGGCGATGACCCGCTGGCGAACACCATTATCGATGAGTTACGGGGTGCCGGCGCGCGGATCATCAGGATCAACTCGGCAGCCGATCTGCTCGGCGCCGGCGTGCACCGTGCACGCGCTGTCGTCTGCGCCGGACCCCATGACGCGGTCAACCTCGAGATAGCACTGTTGGCAAGGAGATACAGTCCGAACGTCCGCGTGGTCGCTCGTATCGCCGACAACGTGTTGCGCGATGCCGTCGCCGCTGTCAGCGGACCCGGTGCGATTTTGAACGTCGCCGACCTCGCTGCGCCGTCCGTTGTCGAGGCCGCGCTGTCGCGTAACGCGCATCAGTTCAGCACGGCAGGAATGGAATTCGTCGTCTGGGGATCTGAAGCGCGCAAAGACGGGACGTTACGCGAGATCTACGGTGACCTGGCCCCAGTCGCGGTGGTCCACGGTAAGAACGCGCCAGTCCCCGGCGACGTTGTGCCGTGCCCAGGACGGGACCAGAAGGTCTACGCCGGCGACTGGACGTCGATGATCGGGGTGAAAGACGAACTCGAAGCCCGCGGGATTACGGTGCCGTCATCGACCGCGACACGCTATAGCCAACTCCAGGATGCGACGGGCCATCGACGCGGTGCGCGCCATGCGTGACGACGTGAACCCGTTGCTACTTCCTTCGCTGGCATTCGCGTTGTTGCTCACTCTAGGTTCCACAGCGGTGGTGCGATTTACTTACCAGAACCCACGTATGTCCTGGATCGACGCGTTGTACTTTGCCTCGGAGACGATTACCACCGTGGGTTACGGCGATTTCAGCCTCGGCCTGCAATCCCGCTTTTTGCGGTTGTTCGGTGTGGCGTTGATGTTCGGCGGTGCGATCGTCACCGCCATCCTCGTCGCGTTCATTGCCGACCTGTTGTTGTCGCGCCGCTTCGTGCAGACCGCCGGACGCCGGCGGGCGCGGCGCATGCGCGACCACATCGTCGTCGTCGGGATGGGTTCGACGGGCATTCGGGTCGTCACCGATCTGACGCGTGGCGGCTATGACGTGGTCGTCATCGAGCAAGACGAAAACAACCGGTTTCTGTCGACGTTGGCCGACCTCGACGTGCCGGTGATCTTCGGTGATTCAACGATGCGGCAGACGCTCGAGTCGGCCCGTGTCGATCGCGCCCGGGCGGTAGCGGTGGTCACCCAGGACGACATGGAGAACATCCGGACCGGCATCGTCCTGCTGGAAATCCTGGGGCCCGAGACCAAGCAGCCGATCGTGCTGCGTGTTCAAGGCCGTGCGCTCGGCGCCGCGGTGAGTCAGCAGTTTGGTTTCGAAAACGTCCGTTCGGTGGTGGATTTGGCGGCGCCGTGGTTCATCGGCGCGGCGATGGGTTTGAAGGTGCTCGGCACGTTCTGGGTCGGTCAGCGCTCCTTCATGGTCGGCGCGATGTTGGTGGCCGAGGGAAGTGAGCTTGACGGGCTGAAAATGGTTGACATGTCGACGCAGACCCGCGTCATCGCGATCACCCGTCCGGAGGGCACGGTGAGCCTGCGGCCGCGCCGCAATTCGCAGTTGAAGGCGGGCGACACCGTCTACCTGATCGGCCCGTATCGCGAGCTCATCGCGACGCTTCGCAAGGGTCAGCCGCCACCGCTGACGGCGATCAGCAGTGAGAGCGCGCTGGCGCTGGCGGCGGCGCGTGGCCCGCAGCGGCCCGAGGTGCGCCGGCCGCGATGGGCGCCGGATCCCGTCGAGTGACGAACTGCCGACCAGCGTCATCCCCCATGACCTGCACATTGTCCGCGCTAACGCCACAGTCGACCATGGTCGCGTCAGCTCTACTGCGTTCCGCCTGAGGAATACGAGACCACCTATTACGCTCAAATCCAGGCGTCCCAGCCGGCGATGCGTCAACAATGAAGCGGAATCAAACCCGGGACCGTGTAGCGGAAAGCCAGAAGGCGTTTACAGTGAAAGAGTTGTTAAGCAAGGGAATTAGATTACTTGTGGGAGTGGGGGTTCCGTCGTGGGTAATCCTCGGGTCTCCCGTGGCCTGGGCCGGGCCGGGTGGCAACATTCCAGGCCCCGGCGTGTGCGACTATCCCGGTGTTGGCGGAAGTAATTTCGAGGCGGGGGCCACGTCGTACTACTGCGATTTTCCCGTCGAAGAGAACAGCACGCACTGGCACTGCGAATATGGCGGATGGAACATGGGTGGCCCAGGTGGCAACGCCCCCATCGGTGGAACTTTTATGGGATTTGGGTTAACCATTCCTGCAGGCGATTTCGGGGGTGCTACCGGTGGTTGTTCATGGCGCTGGCCGGATAACACTATCGGCCCTGCACCGAACCCACCGGGCGCGTGGAAGAACTACTTGGTGCCCAAGCCGCCACCGCCCGAACATCGGGCGCCGCCGGTGCCCCCGGCTCCACCAGCTGTGCCCGAGTCCGGACCACCACCAGTAGTGAGTCCTAATCTCGGCGATGAGCCACAGTCACCGGCCTACACTAACCCGGCGTTTCCGAATCCCGGCAGGACTCAGAACCCGCCGAGTTAGCTTGTGTCGCAGCCATGTTCTACTCCGCTTTCTTCTCAAGCGCGTCTAGAAATAGGTTTTCCCGGGCGTTCGTAGGCCTATACGTCGTAATACAGCGCGAATTCGTACGGGGTGGGATGCAGGTTGTACGGCGCGAGCTCGTAGTCGCGTTTGTAGCTGATCCAGGTCGCGATCAGGTCAGGCGTGAAAACGCCTCCCTCGGTGAGGTATTCGTGGTCCTCTTCCAACCGGTCGATCACCGCGGACAGCTGGGTCGGGGCCTGCGGAATGTCCGCGGCCTCTTCGGGCGGCAACTCGTAGAGGTCTTTGTCGATCGGGGGAGGCGGTTCGATCTTGTTCTTGATGCCGTCCAGGCCGGCCATCATCATGGCCGCGAACGCCAGGTAGGGGTTGCCCGACGCGTCAGGACATCGAAATTCGAGCCGCTTGGCCTTGGGGTTGTTGCCGGTGATCGGGATGCGCACGCACGCCGAACGATTGCGCTGGCTGTAGACCAGGTTGATCGGCGCCTCGTACCCGGGCACCAAGCGCTTGTACGAGTTGACCGTGGGATTGGTGAAGGCCAGCAGCGAGGGGGCGTGATACAGCAGCCCGCCGATGTAGTGCCGCGCGGTGTCCGACATCCCGGCGTACCCCGTCTCGTCGTAGAACAGGGGGACGCCGTCCTTCCACAGCGACTGGTGACAGTGCATCCCGGAGCCGTTGTCGCCGAACAGGGGCTTGGGCATGAAGGTCACGGTTTTGCCGGCCTGCCACGCCGTTTGTTTGACGATGTACTTGAACATCTGGTGGTCGTCAGCGGCGTGCAGCAACGTGTTGAATTTGTAGTTGATTTCGGCTTGCCCGCCGCTGCCCACCTCGTGGTGGCCCTTCTCCAGGCTGAAACCGGCGTTCGTCAGGTGGGTGAGCATGACGTCGCGCAGGTCGACATAGTGGTCGGTGGGGGCTACCGGGAAGTACCCACCCTTGGGGCGGACTTTGTGGCCCAGATTGGGGCTGCCGTCGGGCTCGGTGGCCGCCCCGGTATTCCACCAACCAGATGACGCGTCCACCTTGTAGAACGATTCGTTGGTGTGCGAGTCGAAGCTGACCGAGTCGAAGATGTAGAACTCGGCCTCGGGGCCGAAATACGCGGTGTCGGCGATGCCCGAGCTGACCAGGTAGTTCTCCGCTTTGCGCGCGACGTTACGGGGGTCGCGCGAGTACAACTCGAGCGTGTAAGGGTCGTGCACGGAGAAGTTCACGATCAGCGTTCTCGCGGCGCGGAACGGATCGATGGTCGCGGTTTCCGGATCGGGCAGCAGGAACATGTCGGACTCATGGATCGACTGGAACCCGCGAATCGACGAGCCGTCGAAAGCCAGCCCCTCCTCGAACACGTTCTCGTCGAAGGCGTAAATCGGAATGGTGAAGTGCTGCATGGTGCCTGGCAGGTCGCAAAAACGGACGTCGACGTACTCGATGTGTTCGTCCTTGGCGAGTTTGAAGATGTCGTCTGGCGTCATGTCGGACACGGAAAACCCCTTTGCTTGGCCAAACCGCGCCGTTGCGGCGTGCCACAATTCACGCACGCCGCGGGGCTTTCCGCATCCGGGGCCGACAGTCCGCCGAAGGTTGCTAGGAGACCAGATCTTTCCTCGGGGTGTCAGCGGTGACTCCGCCGTCGACGACGAACTCCGAGCCCGTTGAGTAGGAGGATTCGTCGCTGGCCAAATAGAGGACGAGATTGGACACCTCGATCGGCTCACCGGGACGGCCGAGGGGCGCAGCGACGATGTCGTCGGGAAAATGAGCCGTCATGGGTGTGCGCACCAACCCCGGATGGACCGAGTTGACGCGGATGTTGTAGCGCCCGAGTTCGATCGCGGTCGATTTTGTCAGCCCGCGCACTGCCCACTTGGAGGCGACGTAGGCATGCGCGAACGGGGCACCCCGCAGCCCTTCGATTGACGAGATGTTGATGATCGAGCCGCCGCCGGACCGGATCATTTCATCCACCACGGCCTGGGTGCCGAGGAAAGTGCCGGTCAGATTGACGTCGAGGGTGTGGCGCCAGCGTTCGAGTTCGAACTTACGCAGCGTCTTACGGCCTGCGACGCCGGCATTGTTCACCAGCACGTTGAGATGCCCGAACCGCCGCACCGTCTCGGCGACCGCTGAAGTCCATTGCTCCGGTTGTGTCACGTCCAGGCGCAGATAATGCGCGTTGTCGCCGAGTTGTCCTGCGACAGCATGGCCTTCGTCGTCGAGAACGTCGCCGATCACGACCTTGGCGCCTTCGCTGACCAATAGCCGTGCATGTTCGGCGCCCATCCCGCGGGCACCGCCCGTGATCAGCGCGACCTTGCCATCGACTCGTCCCACGAAAATCTCCCTCTACCTCGAGATGGCCGGCCTGTTGCGGCCATGAAGGGAGAGGTTAAGCGAGCGACATGCTGTCAGGCGGTTTAACCGCCGTAGGTAGGCCCTTGAACGCCGTTGGTCCAAGTCGTGCATTTGTTGCCGGTGCAGCACGTTTCCTGCAACTGCGGGTCTTGCCCGAAATGCGCGCTCACCTGGCTCTGGGTGTACTGGCCACCCGAGGCCTTGCAGGAATCCTCGATGTCAGTTTGAGCGTGGGCGAAAGGCGCGGCCAGGATCATCGCCGTGACCGGGATACCGAAAGCGGCCACCGGGATCGCGCGGAAGACCGGACGTTTCATGTTTCTCCAAAGTTCTCGGGGTCAGGCCCAGTTTACCGGCTGTCGCCGTTCAAACGGCCTGGGTGTCACACGGCCGCGTGCGTTTCGGCGATGGGCTCGATCGTCGATCAGGCTGGCGGCGTCGGGCTCATCGATCCGATGGAGTAGGTCTCGTGGCCCGTCGGATAACCGCCGCCATCGGTAGCGATATGCACGTGGTCATAGTGATTGGCGGTCTCGTTCCCGAGGTTCGCTGTCCAGCTTGGCTTGCCGATCCCGGGGTAGATCTTCTGCCGCCAGATCACATGGTTGACCCCCCACCGTCTGGCATTAGCCAGGGCATAACCGGCGATCTGGTCGCCGAGTTCGATGCCCTCAGGTGAGTTGTGGTTCGGGATCATCACGTCGATCGCCAGACCATTGGGGTGCCACCTCAGGGCGTCCTGGCGGTACCCGCCGATGGTCGTGATCTGCGGAAACAGCAGGCTGATGGCGCGAGCTGCCCAGATCGTCTTGACCTGAAGGCCGTTCTCGGGCGCGACGCCGGCAGGCAGCGCGAAGGTGAAGCTCTGCGCCGTCGTGGGTGCGTCAGCCGCCAACGACTGCGTCTCGGCGGCGGTGGCGATGTGCGGTGGCGCGGGCGCAGGGGCGGGCGGAGCGGGATGTGGAAGCGCGACCGGGCTCGGGCTTGGCGCGGCCGCTGCCGGCTTCGGGCCGCAGCACGGCGACTCGGTGCTCTGGGCGTAGAGCATGGCAGCAGAAACGGCGACGGTGGCTCCGAATGCCAGCCAGCGACCACGTCCGCTGGCTAACCGGTTTCTGCTCACGAACAGCACTTTAACGCCGGATCAACCGTTGTGTGGCAACTTTGTACAGCTCGTGTCGGAGCTCTTTGGTCAATAGATCACCGGCGAGAAGGCGGCCGAATTGCCCGTACCCTGGCAACTCACGTCGACGGCGTAGTGCCCGCCGAGTTGCTGGAAGATGATCGTGATCGGCGGCGAGGGATTCGGCCCGTTGAGCGTCGTCTGGCGGAAGTAGGGAAGCGCGGGCGTGCCCTGAACGCCCACCGCGTGGTATTGGCAGACTTCGATTGCGCCGGGCGGGTTTCGGAGATCGGTGATTGTCGCGAATATGGCCCCGCCACCCTCGCCATAGCTGACCTGCATGCTGTTGTCGCTGTTGTAGAAGTAAGTCGGGTCGGTGGCGTGGGCAATCCCGGCGCCCGCAAAGAGCGAGAGGGCCAGCGAGGTAGCTCCAATTGAGCCGATCGCCCTGGCGCGTGCCACCGCGATGCTCCGATGAGTTTTCATGATCAGCTCCTGCTCCCGTCGCACCAACGCTTCACCACATACTATTTCCGACACGGCAGCGTGTACCCGCTTCGCACCGAGCTACTTCATCGCGAAAATCTTGCGGCATGCGCCGACGGCTCAAGAACCTAGAAAAGTCGCTGCAGTTCTGCCGAGGGTAGCGGGCGTCGTCGGGCTGCTTCGTGGGTGAAGATCACGTGGCATGAGTCGAGGACCGGCGTGCGGTGCGTAGGTGGCACTGCACGCCGACGCGCGGCATGCTCACGCTCACGCTCGACGCCGGATTCGATGAAGTCGGCGGCGATCAACCATGCGGCGCACAACGCCAGCGCGACACCGAATTCCAGCGGTGAGCCGGCGATGAGCGCTACCAGGGCGCAGGTACCTGACACGACAGATACCGTGATCGCGCAGAGGTGAAGTGTGGTGAGGCGCGTGGGTGTGCCCATCGCGACCTCCTTTCCAGTCACTTTGTGAGCCAGACTCAAACCGTGACCCCAATGTTTCGCTACTGTGACTGCGAAAATGAGGGCCTCACGTCACAGTTGACGAAGGCCGGATGGCCCCGAGTGATGGACCAAAGTCCCAGAAGGCAGCGGCCAGCGCCGTGGAGTCAGCGCACGACTGCCAGATGGCTGGCGTCTCGAGTGAGGGCGGCATGTGCTGCGAGCCGGCCGGCAAGGTCCGATAGCGCACGCGCAGTTGCCATTTCCTGGCGGGCATGGTCATTGAAGTAATCGGACGGGTGCCGATATGCGACCCCGGTCCCGACCAGGTTCCTTCCGGCCCAAGCCAACTCGACTCGGGCGGTGGTGCGGCAGTCGCTCTCGCTCATCGTGATACGCATCGTCGAAAGCGTCGCTGCGAGAAGTGTGGGAACCGCTGGGGTGCATCTTCGTGAGCCTCCATGAGTTGTCTTGCTTCGAGCCTAAAGTCGGCAGCATCGGGCTATAGGGTCCTTCGTCACCGACACCGCAGCCGTTGGACATCATTGGGCCGCAGATCACATGCTTCCCGAAGATCAACGGGGTCACCGCTCCGATCGAGGCGGTGACATCGGCCTGCAACGTCGGCCCTTGACGGGCTCAGTATGGGGCTGCTAGACATGGCGTGCGCCCGAAATTGGGCGATCGCCCAAGAGCCTGCAGGTTGAGGCTCCGGATGGGCCGGGCGGTCGGGCGTTACCGGTCGACGCCGGTAGCTGCCTGAAGTTAAGGAGGCATAGATGACCGTCGCGCCTGAGACCGACGTCTACTACGACCCCTATGACACGGGGATCAACACCGATCCGTATCCGACCTACGCGCGGCTGCGCGAGGAAGCGCCGATCTACTACAACGAGCAGTACGACTTCTGGGCCATATCAAGGCATTCCGACGTTGAGCAGGCGCTGGCGAACTGGCAGGTCTTTTCCAGCCGGCGCAGCGACATCCTCGAATTGGTGAAGTCGAAATTCGACATGCCCGGTGGCGTGATGATGTTTCAGGATCCGCCTGAGCATTCGATGCTGCGCGGCCTGATGTCGCGGGTGTTCACCCCGCGCCGGATGGCCGAGATCGAAGATCAGATTCGGGCCTACTGCGTGGGATGCCTCGACCCGCACGTCGGGTCGGACGGGTTCGACATCATCGCCGAGCTCGCGTCGATGATGCCGATGCGGGTGATCGGAATGCTATTGGGCATCCCCGAATCCGAGCAGATCTCGGTGCGCGACGCCAACGACGCCAACCTGCGCACCAAGCCGGGGACGCCGCTCAAGGTCGCCAACGCCGACTCCATCGCCGACGGCCGGATCTACGCCGACTACGTCGAGTGGCGATCCAAGAACCCGTCCGACGACCTGATGACGACGTTGCTCAACGTCGAGTTCGACGACGAGCATGGTGTGCACCGCAAGCTGACGCGGAAAGAGGTGCTGCACTACACCCAGGTGGTCGCGGGCGCGGGCAACGAGACGACGGGCCGGCTGATCGGCTGGCTGGCTAAGGTGCTGGCCGAACACCCCGACCAGCGGCGAGTGGTCGAGCAGGATCGTTCACTGCTCAATCGCACGGTGGATGAGACGCTGCGGTTCGAGCCCACGGGGCCGCACGTGGCCCGTTGGATGGCTGAGGATTTCGAGTGCTACGGCACCACCATCCCGGCCGGCAGCGCGATGCTGCTGTTGTTCGGCGCGGCCAATCGAGACCCCCGCCGCTACACCGACCCGGACCTCTTCAACATTCATCGCGACAACATCTCGCACATCACATTCGGAAAAGGTGTGCACTACTGCCTGGGGGCCAACCTGGCCCGGCTGGAGGGTCGCGTCGCGCTCGACGAGATCCTCAACCGCTGGCCCGAGTGGGGTATCGACTACGAGACAGCGCAACTCGCGTCGACGTCTACCGTGCGCGGCTGGGAGAAGCTGCGGATCCTGCTGCCCTAGCCCCGTTATTCAATCCCAGGCATGGCACAATCCTCGGGTGTCGGCTTGTGCCCACCTCACAGCGACAACCGTTGCGCGGCGGGCGAATTTGTCGCTACGAGGCGGGCAGAAAGGCGCATCCGGCCTTCGAGGGATGCCGGTGACCGGCAGGTACACCCTAGCCGGACCGGGCGGCGCGCGCTTGTCGCGTCTTCGGCTGTGGCATCTCGAATTTGTCCAGGAATCGGTGCACCAAAGCGATCGCCTCGTCGTGCCCGCCGGAGGTGCCGAGCCCTTGTTCGAGGATCAGGGTGCGGCCGATCGCAGCGATGACGACCGCCAGGGCGGCCGGCGGAAAATCTTCGGTGTCCAGGTCGTGCTCGCGGACGATGAAGTTCAGCGCGGTGATCTGTTGCTCGCGCCAGCGTTCGGACCAGGCCGCGATCTCCGCACGGATCTCCTTGCGGTGATTGGCAAGTCCCATGAACTCCAGCAACAGCCGGGTGTCTTTGGGCGCGATCAGAGTCTCCCAGAACGCGTGCAAAGGCCGGTCGGAGGCCAACGCCTTCTGTTGCCGGTCCAGGTAGATCGTCGCCCCGATCCGGAAGACCGCCAGATACAGCTCGTCCATGGTGGGGAAGTAGTAGTGCACGAGCGCAGGTTTGACACCGGCCTGGGCGGCGACCCGGCGCGAGGTGGCCGCGGCATAACCCTCCTCGACCATGATCTGACTCGTCGCGGCGATCAGCATGTCGCGCGTGCTGGAGTCGCGAGCCTTGGGTCGGGCGGATGCGGTCACATTGGGAGTCCTATCACACCGCCGGCTCAGCGACCATCTCGAAGAACGCGGCACCCGAGTCCGGGATCCGGTTCTGCTTGAACACGTTGACTGCGTAGGAGACCAGGATCATCGAATACAGCAGGTGCAGCAGAGTTGTGGCGTCGTCCGGTAAATCGTCGATATCGAGACCGTTGAGGTAGACGATCGCCTCCTCGGCCCGCGGCGCCACCGCATCGTAGAAGGTGACCAGCTCGTCGAAAGGCTTCGACAGCCGTGCTTCGTAGCGTTGCGCCCGAGTTGGCAGCGCCCAGTCGGCGACAAACGGCTGAAGGTCGGAGAACGCTTGCGGCAAAGTCAAATCCGACATCACGACTCCTTCGCGGACTGATAAGCGCCGACCGTGTCACGGATGACCGTGTGGAACTGACGGATGAGCAGCTCCTGGTCGCTGAGGTGAAAGGTGTTCTGCGCTCGTGTTTTCAGTGCGGAATGGGTGGCCTCGATGGTGTTCACGTCCTGCATGGCGAACTCGATCGTGCTGTCGACCACCAGTTCCTGCGCAAGGCGATCCGCGGCGTTCGCCGGCGGCACGAAGTACATGTCGATCTCGTAGATGTGCGAGTCGACCGTTTCCGGCCAGTAGGTGTAGGTGATGTAGTAGCCGCGGGCCCAGATCTGGACCGAGATGTTCGGGAAGAGCCAGAACTGGTCGTTGCCCCACGATGCGATGTTGCCGCGGTTGAGGAAATCGGCACCGCCGTTTTCGAGTCCGATGTCGGGAACCTCGTCGGGACCGAAAAGCCCTGCGCGGAACAGCTTGTAGACCCAGCGCTGGTCCTGGCGGGCCGGTCCCGCGGTGCCGGGTTCACGGGCCGGCAGTGGCGGCGGCCCGGGAACCGAGGTGAGCATGTGCGGGCGGAACAGCTCGTAGTGGTACGAGTCGACGGGCGGCACCATCTTCTCGGCCTTGGCGACGTCCGGGTCGATGAAACGGCCGTGCACATACGGCGGGTGGTACCACTCGCATACCGAGTCGACGGCGAGTTTCCAGTTGCCGTTGATCCGCGTCGAGAAGCCGTAGTGCTGGGTCATCTTCTCGAATGGATAGCTCTCGATGGGCAGCAGTCCGTCGCCGAGGAAGCTGCGCAACGGAACCGGGTCGTCAGCGAGATTGATGAAGATGAATCCCGCCCACACCTCGCAATGCACCGGCGGCATCCGAAGCGAGTCCTTGTCCAGGTTGAAAAACTCGTCCTCGTTGGTGATGTGGTTGACCTTGCCGTCCAGACCGTAACGCCAGCCGTGGTACTTGCAGGAGAACGCGCGGCAGCTCCCCGAGGATTCCACGCCGGGGTGTTCCTGCCAGACCACCTTGTTGCCGCGGTGAGCACACACGTTATGAAACGCATGCACGGTGTCGTGCAGATCACGCGCGATCACAATCGATGCAAGACGTCCGGGCAGGTCGCGGGTGAAGTACGAGCCCTTGCGCGGTAGCCGTTCGATTCGCCCGACGCACAACCAGTTTCGCTTGAACACAGCTTCGCGTTCGGCGGTGAAGAATTCTTCAGAGATGCAGTCTTCGTAGTTGACCGGAGCTGTCCCCAGTTCGGGGTAGTCGGTGGTGAACTTGCCCCGCCCGGTCGACAATCGTTGTTGGATGCTGGTCACGAGGGCACTCCTTCGTTGCGTTGACCGCCATTGCGCGGGGTACTCCAGGGTTCGTCATCCCAGGCCCGATCGAGTGGCGCCATCTCGCCACCGAACGGAAAAAACGCACGCTGTGCATAGGTTTCGCGGGCCAGGCCGTGACCGAGCTCGTCGATGAAAGCCCGCTTGAGCGGGTTGGTGAAGAGTTGACGCGAGTAGCGCAGCGTCAGCGGTGGGCGCTTGACCAGTTCACGGGCCAGCTCCCAGGCTCGATCCAGGACTTTGTCTTTGGGCAACACCTCGTTGACCACGCCCCACTCCTTGGCTTCGGCTGCCCCGAGCTTCATGCCGGTCAACAGGAAATAGCGAGCGCGGGTGTGGCCGGCGAGAAAACTCCAGATCACATGCTGGCCGTCGCCGGGCACCTGGCCGCGGGGGAAGTGCGACGCGTCCTGGAAGTAGGCGTCCTCGGACGCCAGCACGATATCGCCGAGCAGCGGCACCTCGGAATGCATGTTGCACGGACCGTTCACGGCGCTGATCATCGGCACGTCCACGTCGAGCACGTTGGTGATCAAGTGCCTCGCGTACCAGGCCTTTTCGTCGAGTTTGTGCAGACCGCGGGTGCCGGGCATCAGCAGGTAGTCGGGCTTTTCGACGGGGTCGCCGTTGGGCATCCGCCCCCAGTTGGCGTTGTAGTTCTCGCCGGTGCCGGTGTGGATGAGCACCTTGATCTCGCGGTCGCCGGCGATGTCGGCGAATGCATCCGACATCTGGTCGTGCGCACGCCAGTCCCACACCAGGCTGCCGCCGTTGGTGTGGCACTGCATGAGCAGGATGCCGTCATCGGAGAGCTCGAGTCGATAGTTCGCGTACCGGTCGTGGTATTCGCTGTATCGGGTCCGCTTTGCCATTGAGTCGTCTCACTCCTGCGGTGGTCTTTCCGGCGCCAACACTATTTGAGCGATCGCCCAATAGTTACGTGCCATGTTGACACCTCCGCACGCAGTGGTCAAGGTTTAGCGGCCGGTGAGCCGGTCCACGACCGGAGCGAACGACTCGACCTGCGACTGCTGCACCGTGACGTAATTGACGCCGAGCGAATCCCGTCGCGAATACAGCATCTCTACAACGCTTTCCAGCGAGCCGATCATGACGTTGGGATGTTCGCGCAGCACGTCGACGGGAATTCCGGTTGACGCTGCTACTTTCCCCAGCGCGGCTTCGCGTTCATCGGTGATCGCCGTGAAGTACGGCGAACTCTCAATTTCCAGCCCACCGTAACGCTCTGCGGCGGCGGCCCGGACCACGTCGATCCGGCGCTGCGCGACGGTGTGTGGATCCAAGCCGTCGGCGTCGCGCGCCACGAACGGCACGCTGGACATGCTGACGATGTCGGCTTCCCGGCCCGCGAACGACAGCATCCGCGGCCCGCTGCCGCCGATCATGATCGGCGGGTGCGGGCGCTGCACCGGGCGGGGCCGGCCCGCGTAGCCGCGCACCTGAACAATCTGGCCGGCATAGTCGAGCTCCTCGCCGTCCCAGTGCGCCTTGATCAGCGACACCACCTCGGCGAGCTTGGCGATTCGCCGTCCCGGTCGGTCGAAGGTCAAACCCATTGCGTTGTACTCGATTTCGCTCCAGCCCGCGCCGATGCCCATCTCCAGCCGACCGTCCGACAGCAGATCCAGGGTGGCGGCTTCTTTGGCCAACACGGCCGGCACATGGTAGTCGATGCAGAACACCCGACACCCAATGCGGAGCGTCTCGCTGACGGCGGCCGCCGCGGCCATCGCCGCGATCGGCGCGAGGTCTTGGCGAGGGGTGCGCGCGAGGTTCTGCGCGGGACCGGGACCCAGATAGTGATCGGCGAGGAAAAGCGTTGAGTAGCCGAGATCTTCGACTTTGCGAACGGTATCGCGCCACTGACGTCCGCCGGCTGCGTTGGTCGCCTGCACGGCGAAGCGAAACGGAGGCCTGTCCATGGGCTTGACCATAATCGACGCGGAATGATAGGCATGGGGTTTGGGCAGTCGCTCAGGAAAGTTGCGAAGAAAGGGCGGTAGCGAGCTTGAAGACGGCGGTCGTAACAGGCGGTGCCTCGGGGATTGGTCGTGCCGTCGCCGAGCGGTTGCGCCGCGACGGGTTTCAGGTGGCGGTCATCGACTTGTCGCCCACCGACGACGAGTTCGGTTACGTCGCCGATGTCACCGACCGCGCGCAGGTGGACACCGCCGTGGCGGCGATTCGGGAGAAGTTCGGCCCGATCCTGGTGCTGGTCAACGCGGCCGGGGTGGAAGGCTTCCAGAAGTTTTCGAAGATGACGTTCCCGGAGTGGTCGAAGGTGATCGACGTCAACCTCAACGGTGTATTCCACACGATCCAGTCGGTGCTGCCGGACATGGTCGAGGCCGGATGGGGGCGCATCGTCAATATCTCGTCGTCCAGCACGCACTCCGGCCAGCCATTCATGGCGCACTACGTGGCGGCCAAGTCGGCGGTGAACGGCCTGACCAAATCGCTGGCGCTGGAATACGGACCGTCGGGCATCACCGTCAACGCCGTTCCGCCGGGGTTCGTGGACACCCCGATGCTGCGCAGCGCGGAAAGCCGGCACCTGCTCGGCGGAACCGTGGAAGACCACATCAACCGCACACCTGTGCGCCGGGTGGGCCGGCCCGAGGACATCGCTGCCGCGTGCGCATTTTTCGTTTCCGACGAGGCCAGCTACATCACTGGGCAGATACTCGGCGTCAACGGCGGACGCAACACCTGAGAGGACCAGATGTACTACAGGGAACAGCTTTTCATCGATGGGAAATGGGATGGTGCCCACGGTGATTCCGTCATCACCGTGATATCGCCGCACAGCGAGGCTGAGATCGGCCGCGCGGCGTGTGCGGGAGCCCTCGATGTCGACCGGGCTGTGCAAGCGGCCCGTGCGGCGTTCGACACCGGACCGTGGCCGCTGATGCAACCGAGCGAACGGATCGAGGCGATCGGGCGCCTGGCGGCCGTGTACAAGGAACGGCGTGCCGACATGGCGGCGCTCATCTCGGCCGAAATCGGTGCCCCGATCAGCTTCGCGAAAATGGCGCAGGTCCGGCTTCCGTTGACCATGATGTCGGCGTTCTGCGGTATCGCCGGCAGCTACCAGTGGCAGCAGGACCGTCCGGGGTTGTACGGCAAGGACATTCGGATCAGGAAGCAACCGGTCGGAGTGGTCGCCGCGGTGGTGCCGTGGAACATGCCGCAGTTCCTGACCGTCGCCAAGGTCATCCCGGCGCTGTTGGCCGGTTGCTCGGTCGTGCTCAAACCGGCTCCCGAGTCGGTGCTCGATGCGCTGCTGCTCGCTGACCTGGTTGCCGAAGCGGATCTGCCGCCGGGTGTGTTGAACGTGGTGCCCGGTGGCCGCGACGTCGGCGAGCTGCTGGTGAGCCACGCCGGCGTGGACAAGGTCTCGTTCACCGGGTCGACGGCGGCGGGACGTCAGGTCGCGCTCGCGTGTGCGGCAGGGCTGAAGCAGGTCAGCCTCGAACTGGGCGGCAAGTCCGCGGCCATCGTGCTCGACGATGCCGATCCGTCGGCCGTGGCCACCGGCATACAGATGGCCAGCCTGGCCAACAGCGGCCAGGTATGCAACGCGCTGAGCCGGATTCTGGTGCCCGCGGCTCGCGAGGCCGAGTTCGTCGACGCGCTGGCGGCGGCGATGGAGTCGATGCCGGTCGGCGACCCCGCCGACCCCAATACCCAGATCGGCCCGCTGGTGGCCCAGCGTCAACAGGAACGCGTCCGCGGCTACATCGAATCGGGCCGCAGCGAAGGGGCACGGCTGGTGGTCGGCGGCCCCGACATGCCCGACGGCCTGGACACCGGCTGGTATGTACGGCCGACGTTGTTCAGCGACGCCAACAACGACATGCGGATCGCGCGCGAGGAGATCTTCGGCCCGGTGCTGACCGTTATCTCCTACCGCGACGAGGACGAGGCAATCCGGATCGCCAACGACACCGAGTACGGGCTGGCCGGGTCGGTGTTCACCGCCGACACCGATCGCGGATATGGCGTGGCCGCGCGCGTACGGTCGGGCACCTTCGGCGTCAACGAGGGCTACATCATGGATCCCGCCGCCCCATTCGGCGGCGTCAAGAACAGCGGCTACGGTCGTGAACTCGGAGTCGAGGGAATCGACAGCTACACCGTGAGCCAATCGATTTCGGCTGCGGCGCAAGCAAACTAGTGCTTGCCGCCGCCGACTTCGGCGGGTAGCGGCGGAGGCAACGGTGCCGTCGACGACGGCGCTGTGGTCGGGGCCGCAGGCGCGGCCGGTGCTTGAGGCTTGGCCGCCGGGGTCTGGGGTGCCCCGGCCGATGCCTGCGCGGTCTTCGGTCCGTGGAACGACACCATCGGCTCCCGGCGGATCACCCCGCTGCCGTCGCTGACCACCAGGTCGCTCGATGTCACCGTGTAGGTAACGCCGTCCTGCTTCGCGACGTAGCTACCGTCAGCGGACGCTGTGGCCGACGCGATCAATTTCGCGCCGTCGCTGATCCGCACACCGTGGTAGCCGAACTGGCCGGCCGGGCTCTTGCAGATCGCCACCCGCGAGTTCGCTGTGCTGCCGAATGCGACCGCCGTGTTGGGTGCCGCGCAGCGCGCGCTGGAGTCGACGAAGCCCAGGGCGTCAGTAGCCGGATCGGCGGCGGCCGGCGGCGTCCCGATCGCGAACAGCGTCCAGCATGCCGCCGCGGCGACGGTGCCGAGTCGAGCGAAACGCGGGTAAGACGACATCAGGCTTACACCAGAACATGGGGGACCCAGCGGCCCGCGCACCCACGCCGCGCGGCTGCTGAATCGTTAGCTCGTTGAGACTTGCCCATGACGTAACCGACTAGCGCTAGATTCGACGCCCATGGGACTGCTATTTGATCCGAACACCTACGACCCGTCGCATTTCGACCCGGAAACACGGCGTCAGCTGCGTGCGGTGATCGACTGGTTCGAGGGCCGCGGCAAGGTCAAGCTGCTGCGCGACGACCTCGAAGCCGCGTGGGTGTCGGATTTCCTGGACTTCATCAAGCAGGAAAAGATCTTCGCAACCTTCCTCACTCCCTCGGAATACAGCGGCGGCGACCCCAGCAAGCGGTGGGACACCTCCCGCAACGCGGCGTTGAGCGAGATCTTCGGGTTTTACGGGCTGTCGTACTGGTACGCCGAGCAGGTGACCATATTGGGCCTCGGGCCGATCTGGCAGAGCGACAACATCAAGGCCAAGGAGCGGGCCGCCGCGCAGCTGGAGGCCGGCGGCGTGATGGCGTTCGCGCTGTCCGAGCGGGAACACGGCGCCGACATCTACAACACCGACCTGCTGCTCACGCCCGCGAAAGCGGACGACGACGAAGGTGTCGTGTTCCGGGCGTCGGGGGAGAAGTACTACATCGGCAACGGCAACGTGGCGGGCATGGTGTCGGTGTTCTCGCGCCGCACTGACGTGGACGGCGCCGACGGTTACGTCTGGTTCGTCGCCGACAGCGCGCATGAGAATTACGAACTGATCGGCAATGTGGTGCACGGCCAGATGTTCGTCAGCAACTTCCGGCTCAACGACTATCCGGTGCACGAGGAGGACATCCTGTGCACCGGGCCGGAAGCGTTCTCCGCTGCGCTCAATACCGTCAACGTCGGCAAGTTCAACTTGTGCTCCGGCTCGATCGGGATGTGCGAACACGGCTTCTACGAGGCGATTACCCACGCCAACAACCGCATCCTGTACGGCAACCCGGTCACCGACTTCCCCCATGTGCGGGCCAGTTTCGTCGAGGCCTACGCCCGGTTGATCGCGATGAAATTGTTCAGCGACCGGGCGATCGACTACTTCCGCAGCGCCAGCCTCGACGACCGTCGATACCTGTTGTTCAACCCGGTGACCAAATCCAAGGTGACGTCCGAAGGCGAGGCCGTGGTCACGCTGCTGTGGGATGTGTTGGCCGCCAAGGGCTTCGAGAAGAACACCTACTTCTGCGAAGTGGCCCGGTTGATCGGTGCCCTACCGCGGCTGGAAGGCACTGTGCACGTCAATGTCGCACAGATCCTGAAGTTCATGCCCAACTACATGCTCAATCCCGCGGAATATCCGGAGATCGGCACCCGCAACGACCCGGCCGACGACACGTTCTTCTGGGCCCAAGGCCCGGCGCGGGGCGCGTCCAAAGTTCAGTTCGCCGATTGGACAAGGGTTTACCAGCAGCACGCCAAGATCCCGAACGTTGCGGTGTTCTACGAGCAGGCTCGTGCGCTCAAAGAGCTGCTGGTTACCGCCGCGCCGGACCCGGACCAGATGAAGGACCTCGACTTCCTGCTCGTGGTCGGCCATCTGTTCACGCTGATCGTGTACGGCCAGTTGATCCTCGAGCAGGCCGATCTCATCGGTCTCGACGCCGACCTGGTCGACCAGATCTTCGAAGTCCAGATCCGCGACTTCTCCCAATACGCCGTCGCGCTGCACGGCAAGTCCAGTTCGACTGCAGCACAGCAGGATTGGGCTCTTGCCGCCGTGCGCAGGCCGGTGACCGACGCCGACCGGTTCGACCGGGTGTGGGAGAAGGTCAGGGCCTACGACGGCGCTTACGAGATGCGGCCTTAGTTCATGGGGCCGACCCGCTGCGCCCGGCTTCGCCGAGCTTGCGATCGGCCCTAGCCGGCCGCCGGTACGAACGGGACGTCGTCGGCTGCCGCGTGCCGTGCTGCCAGCACTGCGCGGGCGGGATCACCGATCGGAATCCGCAATGGCAGCTCAGGCTTTTCGGCGGCGTCGGCGATCTCCGTGGCAACCTGCTCGGGGGTGATCATCGCGGCACGCAGATCATCGTCGCCCGCGAGGCCGGCGTAGGGGTCGTCGGCCAGCGTGTAGGAGGTCACGTTGTCGAGCGCGCCGGAACTCACCGCCCCCGGCTCGAGCAACGCGGCCTGAACGCCGAACGGGGCCACCTCGATCGCGAGAGTTTCCACCAGCGCTTCGAGCGCCCACTTGGTCGCCGAGTAGGCCGAGCCGAGCGGCAAAGCGATGCGCCCGACGACGCTGGACATGAAGAGCAGCTTCCCGTCGCCGCGAGCGCGCATCTGCGGCAGCGCGGCTTGCGCGACGCGGATCGCGCCGACGGTGTTCAGGTCGAACAGTCGCAGCAGTTCGGGCAGCGGGATGGCCTCCACCGCGGCGTAGAAGATCTCGGCGGGGTTGACGACGACGATGTCGACGTCACCGGCGGCCGCAAATGCCGCGGCCACGCTGGCGTCGTCGGTGACGTCGAGGGCCAGCCGTTGGTCGAGGTCGAGGTCTTGCAGAGAACGCGGATCGCGTGCGGTACCGATCACGCGGTGACCGCGCCGGATGAATTCCTCGGTGATGGCGCGGCCGATTCCGCGGCCGGCTCCGGTGACCAGGACAGTTGACATGGCGTTGCGCTCCTAGCTGATGGGTTTCGTCGGACGTATCTTGTAAACCGATCGGTGTACGTCCTTGTTCCAACCTAGCCGATGATTTTCGCGGAGGTAAACGCCGACGCCGGGTGAGGCCGGGCATACGATCGGCAGATGCGTGGTGCCAAGATCCTGATTACCGGTCCGACCGGACAAGTTGCCAGTCCCATCGCCCAGGCCCTGGCCGCCGACAACGAGGTGTGGGGCATCGCCCGGTTCACCAATGCGGCGGCTCGCGAGGACCTCGAAAAGGCGGGTATCCGGTGCGAGACGGTCAACCTGGCCGCCGGCGAGTTCGATGGCCTGCCTTCCGATTTCGATTACGTGCTGAACTTGGCGGTCGCCAAGAGCGGCGACTGGGACAAGGACCTCGGCGCCAACGCCGAGTCCGTCGGTCTGCTAATGGCGCACTGCCGCAACGCAAAAGCGTTTCTGCACTGCTCGTCGGCCGCCGTTTACGATCCGCCGGACGACGAGCCGCGCAATGAGCACGCCGCGCTGGGCGACAACCACAAGCCGTTGTTCCCGACCTACTCCATATCCAAGATCGCCGGCGAAGTCGTCGCCCGGACGATGGCGCGCGTCCTCAACATGCCCACCGTCATCGCCCGGCTCAACGTTCCGTACGGCGACAACGGGGGATGGCCGTTCTATCACATGGAGATGATGCTCGCCGGCATCCCGATCCCGGTGCCCGCCGGAGTTCCGGCTAGTTACAACCCAATTCACGAGGACGACATCATCGCGACGATCCCGAAGCTGCTCGCGGCGGCGTCGGTGCCGGCGACGACGGTCAACTGGTGCGGCGACCAGACCGTCAGCCTGCAGGAGTGGTGTCGCTACCTCGGTTCACTGGTCGGCAAAGATCCGGTGTTCGAGGAGAGCGCACAGGCGCTGCGCGGCAATCCCACCGACGTGTCACGGATGCACGAGCTTGTCGGCGCCAGCACGGTCGACTGGCAGGACGGGCTGCGCCGGATGGCGGCCAAATTCCACCCGGAGTTGATCGGCTAGTCCTGCTTGGCGATCAGCCGCTTCAGCGCCTCGCGATCGGGTGCCAGCAGCTCGTCGATGCGTGCCTGGTTCACGTCGGCGACGATGATCTCGCCGACCTCCTGGTACACGTTGCTGAAGATGCCGTGCGACTTCATCTTTTCGGTCTGATAGATGTTGGCCTCGGTCGGCGTCACGTAGTACACGATTTCCGGCTTGAACCGGTGGATCAGCCAGAGGTGGATGACGTCCATCAGCCGCTTCTTGCGCATCTTCTCCGCGAACGTGTTCTGGTCGCGCACCGTCAGGATGTTGCGTCCGTGGCGGTCCTTGATCGGGTCGACGACCACGTTGGCCAGCGGCTCTTCGCCCTGGCCGTAGATGCCGAGGTCGAGCACGTCGGAGCCGGCGCGCCGCGGGCGCAGCCGAACCGTCAGCGTCTCGCCGATCTGGTAATGGTCGCCCCACAACGCCAGCCACTCCTCCAGCAGCTTCTTCGGCACCTCGGTCTGCACGAGGTGCTGGCTCTGGGTGGATCCCTCGCCCATCGCCTTCGTGGTCGCCGTGCGGCCGGACGATGCGGCCAGCGCGGCGTCGCTGCGCGGTCCGCCGACCAGCGTTTGCGGTGTGCGGTAAGGGGATTCGACCAGGCGCATCTTGCGTTGCAAGCGAGCCAGAGCCAGCATGCCCTCCTGGCGCAGCGATGTGGCGAACTCCTCGGCCGCGACGCCGTCGATCTGGTGTCCGCCGTAGGTGATGAAGTTGAAGACGAAGCCCATCTTGCCGAGTTCTTGTGGGAACGCCCGCATCTCGTCGTCGGTCATGCCGGTGGTGTCCCAGTTGAACGACGGCGAGAGGTTGTAGGCCAACATCTGGTCGGGGAATTCGGCGTGGATCGCCTCGGCGAATTCGCGCGCGTCGACGAGATCGGCGGTCTTGGTTTCCATCCAGAGAATGTCGGCGAATGGCGCCGCGGCAAGCGATTTGGCGATCGCGTACGGGATGCCGCCGCGGATTTGGTAGTAGCCCTCCGGCGTCTTGGCCGGCTCGCAATCCCAAGCCACGGTGAGGCCCAGCTCCTTTGCCTTCTGCTGGGCGGTGTAGAGCGGCGCGCGCTGGGCGAACTTCCGCCACTCGTCGGCGCTCATGTCGCGCGGTTCGCCCTCGCTCTCGGCGAACCCGAGAAGTTCCGCGACGGCCTCGCCGTAGGTCATCAGCCCGGCGTCGTTCTGCCAGGCGTCGACGAACTTCGACTCGACCTCGTCGAACACGGCGTCGACGGACTGCTGTGCGTGGTCGGGGGACGCGGCCGCCTGAGTGATCAGGTCCGCAATGCCGTGACGCTCTAGCCATGCATCGGCTGTGGCGTATTCGCCGGCGGGCAGGGCGTAGAGCATGTGCCCGTTGAGCTCCTTGAAGCCGGCCTCGTAGAAGCGCCGCACCATCGCCAGGAAGCAGGACTTGTACGACGGGATCTTGAGGTTCGTGGTGCCCAGCACGAACGGCTGGTCGCGCTCGTCGGCACGGCTGTCGAGCAGGTTGGCCGCCTCGGCGTCGGTGCGCGCGACGATGATGCCGGGCACCCGCATGATGTCGAGTTGGAAGCGGGCGGTGTTGAGGCGCTTGATCTGTTCGTCCGACGGCACCAGAACCTTGCCGCCCTGGTGGCCACACTTCTTGGTGCCCGGGCGCTGGTCCTCGATGTGATATCCCGGCACGCCCGCTTCGACGAACCGTTTGATCAGGTTGCGCACGTGCGGATCCCCACCGTGGCCGGTGTCGGCGTCGGCGATGATGAACGGCCGGTAGTCGACCGCCGGCGTCCTCTCGCGCTGTTCCTCGCTCATCCGCAGCCGCAGGTACTGCTGATTGCGGTCGGCGGTCAGCAGCGCGCGGACGAGGCCGGCGGCCTCGTCGGGCACCTGGCTGAGCGGATAGCTCGCCAGGTCGGGTCCCGGGTCCTCGCTGATCGAGCCCTTGGCCGACGTTGCCCAACCGCCGAGGTAGATGCCCTCGATGCCCATCCGCTTCATGGCCACGGCCTGGCCCGGGAGAGTACGGCCCGAAGGTGGTGATGCTCTTGCGTTGCGCGAAGAGCTCGCGCAGCCGCGGGTAGAAGGCTTCGGCGGCCTCACGCGCGGTCGTGTAGTCGGCGGGGATGGTGCCGCGCTGTTCGGCGACTTGCCGTGCGGAAAAGAGGCGGGTGATGCCGTCGAAGCGTGGACTGTCCTGGTATTGCTGCGTTGCGGCTACGTCACGTTCAAAGGCGTCGTGCGAGTCCTGCTCGGACGGTGACTGCGTCTTTGCATCCGCCTCGATGGTGCTCATGTTCTCTGCGCTCCTCTTCATCCCCGATATGCCTGATTGGGAGAGTCTATGGCGCATCGGGCATACCGCCGATGGCTTCCGGCTAAACCCCTCATCGCGGATACGCGCCGGTCGGGTGCGCACGACAGATAAATGTCACGGGGGACATTTATCAGCCATATCGGGTAGTCGGCTCGGATACACTCACCGAGCGCGGCGACGGGGCCGCACTGATGGGGAGCGGCAATGAGTTCTCTGCGAGCGGCCCGCGCGCCGCATTCCCTGCCAGTGGCCTTGCCGCCGAGTCGCACCGTCGAGGTGCGCTCCGCCGACGGGACTCGCCTGCACACCGAGGTCTTCGGGCCTGAGGACGGCTATCCGATCGTCCTCGCCCACGGCATCACCTGCGCAATCCGGGTGTGGGCCTACCAGATCGCCGAGTTGGCCGGCGATTTCCGGGTGATCGCGTTCGACCATCGCGGTCATGGACGTAGCGGGATCCCGCGCCGCGGTGGGTACAGCCTCAGCCATCTCGCCGCCGATGTCGATGCGGTGCTCGACGCCACGGTGAGGCCGGGTGAGCGGGCCGTCATCGCCGGGCACTCGATGGGCGGCATGGCGATCGCAGCCTGGTCGGATCGTTACCGGCACAAGGTCGAAGCGCGCGCCGACGCCGTCGCGCTGATCAACACCACCACCGGCGATCTGTTGCGCGAGGTGCGATTACTGCCGGTGCCGGCACCGTTTGCGGCGGTGCGGGTGTTGGGTGGGCGTGCGCTGATCAACATTTTCGGTTCGTACACGGTGCCGCCCGCCGTGCGACGGGCCAGCCGCGAAATGATCTCGATGCTCGCCGTGGGCGCCGACGCGGACCGCGCCGTCGGATCACTGATCTACGACCTGTTCAACTCCACCTCGCCGGCAGGCCGCGGAGGCTGCGGCAAGGCCCTTGTCGAGGCGATGGGACGCCGGCATATCGACCTGGCCGGCCTGACGGTGCCCACGCTGGTGATCGGCAGCCAACGCGACCGGTTGACGCCGCTGGTGCAGTCCAGGCGAATCGCCGCTGCCGCACCGAATCTCGCCGGCCTCGTCGAGTTGCCCGGTGGCCACTGCTCGATGCTGGAGCGGCCCGCTGAGGTCAACCGGGAACTGCGAACCCTTGCCGAATCGATCGCCGGCAGCAGGCGCATCAGCTCATAGCCGCCCGGCGACTTCGGCGGCGGCCCGCTGACCGGAACGCACCGCCCCGTCCAGGAAACCGGTCCACTCGTTAGCGGTCTCGGTGCCGGCCCAGTGGATGGGCCCGACCGGGCGCCGCAGCCACGGCCCGAAGCGTGTCCACGAGCCTGGCGGCACCGCGGCCGTTGGGCCACCTGGAGCGAATTCCTCAGCGCCCCAACGATGATCGACGTAGTCGAGTGGCTTCAATGCTTCATCGCCGAACAGTGCGGCGAAGCACTCAAGCGCGCGTTGCCGACGCTGATCGGCGGGTAGCTCGTCGAACGTGCGGGCGTCGACGAATCCGAGCAGGATTCCGGGCCCGTCGGGCTGCGGGCTGACGTCGAAGGTGATGAACACCGGACCCTCGTCGGATAGGGCTTCACCGGAAAATCCTGCGCTGCGCCAAAACGGCGTGGGATAGGCGGCATAGGCCTTGCTGAGCCGGCCTTGCGGCCATTGCGCGGGCAGTTGCCGATGTTCGGCGGGCAGCGCGGGAGTGAATTCGATGACGTTCCAATGCTCCGGTGGGACCGCGACAACGACGTATTTGGCGTCCGCCGTGCCCTTTTCGCTGGCGACGGTTACGCGGTCGTCGTGGTAATCGATGCGCCGCACGGCGGCGTCCAATACGACGCGGTCGCCGAGTTCGGCCGCCACCGCGTTGGCGATCTGTTGCGTGCCGGCTGCGAAACGGTCTTGCTGGGCTCCGTTTTCGACGTCGAGCATCCGATCCAGACCACCGGCCGCGCGGGCGTAACGAGCGGCGTGCAGCATCGACACGTCGTCGAGTTCGCAGCCCCAGGTGACCCGCGCCATGATGGCCAGCAGGTCCCGGGTGGTGGCGCCGGCGCGCACCGATCGCAGCCACTGACCCAATGACTGGCTGTCCAGCCGGGCGGCGCGCCGGGCCGTCCACGGGTCCGTCAACGGAATAGTCCGGGCGATGCGTTCGAATTGCCAACGCACGCGGCCGAGATCGATCAGGCCGCCGAGTGAGAGCCGGGGGATTGTGCCGCTGTAGGAGCGGACCGCGCCGCGCCACCGAATCAGGTTGGCGCCGTCGTGGTAGGTCGGGACGGTCGGGATGCCGAGCTCGTCGGCGAGAGCCAGCACGGCGTCCTGCGTCGGGCCGACGAATGTGCCGCCCATGTCGACCGGGATGCCGGCGACGTGGCCGGTGTACGAACGCCCGCCGACCCGGTCACGGCCCTCGAGCACCAGCACATCGTGGCCGAGCCGGGTGAGCTCGCGGGCAGTGGCGAGGCCGGCGAAACCGGCACCCACCACGACGACGTCTGCGGTCCAAGTCGCGTTAGGCATGCCCTTCAGTCAACCCCATCGATGCTGCGTAATGTCAGGGACCAACCGCCCGACTCGTCCTCGGGTGGTCACACCACCCGAATTGTCCTCAGGCGGCCCTCATTGAAAGTCTTCACCGCTCTATATGGCCTGGCCGACGCGGCTGAGCGCGCGCGGGAGCTTCGCGATGCCGGTGCCAGTGGCGTCGCGACCTTCGAGGGGCCGCACGATGTTTTCGCACCGCTGACGTTGGCGGCAACCGTGCCCGACCTGAACCTGATGACCAATGTCGCGATCGCGTTCCCACGCAACCCGATTCATCTGGCGCACCAGGCCAACGACCATCAGCTGCTGAGCTCCGGACGATTCATCCTCGGCCTGGGAACTCAGGTTCGGGCTCAAATCGAAAAGCGGTTCGGCGCCGAGTTCGACAAACCGGTGGCCCGAATGACCGAGCTGATTGCGGCGCTGAGGGCGATCTTCGCGGCCTGGAACTCCGGTGAGCGGCTGGACTTTCGTGGCGACTACTACCGGCACACGCTGATGACGCCGACGTTCAACCCCGGCCCGAATCCATATGGCCCGCCGCCGATCTACGTCGGCGCGCTCGGGCCGCGGCTGACCCGTGCCGTCGCCCAGCACGCCGACGGTCTGCTGGTGATGCCGTTCGGCTCGAAACGGTTTCTGCACGAGCACACCATGCCGATGGTGCGCGAGGGTCTGGCGGCGGCAGGCCGCCACGCCACCGACTTGGCCGTGCTGCCCGAAATCATCGTCTCCGCAGGCGAAACCGATGCTGAACGCGAACAGGCCCACGCGCGGACACGCGCGCTGCTGGCCTTCTACGGCTCCACGCCGGCGTACCGTCCGGTGCTGGCGGCGCATGGCTGGCAGGATCTGCAGCCCGAACTGAACACGTTGTCCAAGCAGGGCCGCTGGGAAGAGATGGGCGGGCTGATCGACGACGAGATGCTGCACACCATTGCCGCGTGCGGCACACCGGCTGAGGTCGCACACCACATTCGCGACCGTGTCGACGGGATCGCCGACACCGTCTGCCTCTATCAGGCGGCGCCGTTGAGCCTGCAGACGCTGTCCGCGATCGTCGACGAATTACGCTGACGGGGAATTCTTTTCGGGCCTACGGTGCAACCGTTAACCAGTCCTTGAACCCGGACGGGTCGTGCCGACCCAGCGCGCCGTGTTCGTAGAGGCCCCAGCCCTCGACCGGATCGCCGCTGCCGTCGCGGCACACCGCGCGCCCGACATGGTCGATGACGCCGAATCCGGATCGCCCGATGATCGCCGGGTCGGTCATGTCGTAGGTCAGCCGTTCGACGAACTTCTCGCCCTTCCACATGCCGTGCAGCCAGTCCGAGTCGCCGCCGTAGCCGCCGCCGACGTGAATGGGCACCGGCAACTTGGACTCGACGTCGAAGTGCACCGGGGTGCCGTCGGGGGCGGTGGCGTCGATGGTCGCGCCGGTCGGGATGCGTGTGCCGGACCGGTAGTGAATCTTCACCCGCGGCCAGCCGAGCTGTTCGACCCGGCCGTCGCGCCAGATCCGGGTGCAGTCGTTGAGTGAGCGAAACCCGTTGGGCTCCTCCTGGATGATCAATACGATCGCGAAGTCCTTGAACGCCATCGGCACGTACAACCACCACATGCCCTCGAAAGGCGGGTCGGCGGGCCGGCCGGCGGGCTCGGGTTCGCCGATCGGCCGAATGCCCCAGGACCGGTCGCGGCTGCCGATCCAGGTTGCCGGGTCGACGGCAATTTCCTTGCCGTCCATGACGATCCGGCCGCTCCAGCTGCCGAGCTGGGCGAAGCGCTGCGCGTCCAGCGTCACCCGGTTACCCGAGCGCATTAGGTGTGGCTGCTCCTGGACGACGTCGAACAGGCCCTCCCAGGTGAGATCGGCTGCGATGCCTTCGGTTTCGTCGAGGACGATCCGCAGTTTGTGCAGCGGGTCGATGACGTCGACGCGGTAACCGTTGACGTTCTGGTTGAGCCGGTCCTGGTCGATGGCATCGGACAAATGCACCGCGGTCTGGGTATCGCCGCGGCGGATGAGCAGGAACGCGTCTTTGACCCCGAGGTTGGGGTAGTAACCGATGCCGCTGATCACGAAGATGTCGCCGGTGCGGTCGTGGGCGTTGAAGTAGGAGCGATCGTAGAAGTTGCGATCCGAGGAACCCGGCCAGGCGATCGGCTGGGGGACTTGGTGTACCGGGAACTCGTCGAGCGGACCTAGTGATTGGGGCATTACGCTCCTCTCCGATAAGACCTTCACCGATTAATCTGCGCATCAGTCCTGAGTGATAGAACAGCGACTCGACGCTGTCCGGTTTCTCGGTCTCGCCGAAGTGCACCCGCCGCGCTCCGGTGCGCATGAACACGCAGGCCCACATGACCCCGGAGTAGACGTAGAACCAGTGCAGGTCGCCGATCTCGACGCCGGTGAGCCGCTGGTAGGTAGCCCGAACGTCGTCCTCACGCATCACCCCGGGCAGGCCGGGCAGCGTCGCCAGACCGGCGAGCTCCTGAAAGACCATGTGCGCAAATATCATCCACGCGACGTCGAGTTCACGCGGGCCAAGCGTCACCATTTCCCAGTCCAGCACCGCCACCGGATGGAAGTCGCGGTACAACACGTTGCCCACTCGGGCGTCGCCCCAGAGCAGCACCGGCTCGCTGGCCGCCGCTTCCTGTGGCCAGTTGTCCTCCAGCCATTGGAACGTGCGCTCCAGCAGCGGTGATCGGCCGATGTCGGGCACCGCGAAGTCATACCAGGACCGCACCCAGTTGAAATGCCTGCGCAGCGCGGAGTCGCCGTCTTGGCCGTCGGCGAGGAATCCAAACGTGTTCTCGGCGTTCGGAATTGAATGCAGCGATGCCAGCACGGACGACCGTCGCGTCCTGCAGTTCGCGCTGGCGTTCGGCGGGCGCGTCGGCGAACCAGTTGCCACCGAAGGTGTAGGGCATGACGTCGGGCGGCACCTCGCCGTCGACGTAATCCATCAAAAAGAACGGCGTGCCCAAGACCTCGCCGGTGGATTCCAGCCAGCGCACCCGCGGGACGGGAACGTCGGTGATCTCGCCGACTTTGCGAATCACGTCGAATTGGTGGTCGAGTCGATAGGTCGGGAACACCTGGACGTCTTCGGCGGTGGGCGCCACTCGCGCCACCAGTTTCTGGGTAACCGGCTTGCCGTCCTCCTCCCAACGCGCGGTCAGGATGATGGTCTCCGACGACATGCCGGTCGAGTCGACGCCGCTCTCGACGGTGACCTCGGGGGTAGCGCCGCCCGGGAGCACCGTCGACAACCACTTCGACATCACCGCCGGCAGCGTGGTGACGTCGCGACTCGAGCGCTGCAGCCGGTCCACTTGGTCGAGTACAGGTTCTTTTGGCACAGTGTGCCTCCTTTGTGAGGCAATTACGATACGGTGGGTAGCGTTATGAAAGCAGACCCATCCTCGGTTGACAAGGTCTCGGGCGCCGGACGGCCCCGGGACCCGCGCATCGACGCTGCCATATTGACCGCAACCGCGGATCTGCTTGTCCAAATCGGCTATTCGAACCTCACCCTGGCCGCGGTCGCCGAGCGCGCCGGAACGACGAAGACGGCGTTGTATCGACGATGGTCGAGCAAGGCCGAGCTGGTGCACGAAGCGGCGTTCCCGGTGGCGCCGACCGCGCTGGTGGGCCCGACCCGCGGCATGGCCGCTGACCTGCGAGCGATGATTGCGGCGGCGCGCGACGTGTTCACCACCCCGGTGGTGCGCGCCGCGCTGCCCGGACTGGTCGCCGACATGAGTGCCGACGCCGAGCTCAACGCCCGGGTGATGTCCCGCTTTGCGGATTTGTTCACCGCGGTGCAGGCGCGGCTCAGTGAAGCGGTGGACCGCGGTGAGGTGCATCCGGACGTCGATCCGGATCGATTGATCGAGTTGATCGGCGGGGCGACGTTGTTGCGGATGTTGCTGAGTCCGGACGAACCGCTGGACGACGCGTGGGTGGACCAGGCCACCGCCATCCTCGTGCACGGCGTTACGCGAGAGGTAGGGTCGGGCCGGTGACGGGGCGACTGGATGGCCGCGCGGCGATTGTCACCGGCGCCAGCCGCGGACTGGGCCGGGCGATCGCCCTGGCGCTGGCCGGCGAAGGGGCGGCTGTCGCGGTTGTGGGACGCACCGAAAACGTTTGGAACGAAAAGCTTCCCGGCACTATCGGTGAGACCGTCGCCGATATCGAGGCCGCCGGCGGACGCGCGTTGGCGATCCGAGCCGACCTGCTCG
The DNA here is from genome assembly GCA_963815995.1 of uncultured Actinomycetota bacterium. Lineage (GTDB taxonomy): Bacteria > Actinomycetota > Actinomycetes > Mycobacteriales > Mycobacteriaceae > Mycobacterium. The sequence continues at coordinate 66,382 of CAWFIR010000009.1, read as the reverse complement.
ACCGAGACGATATTGCGCGGCTAGTCGACGAGGCTCGAGATACGCTGGGCCCCATCACAATCCTGATCAACAACGCGGCGTTCACCGCGCCCGGACGCCCCCCGAAGCCCGGTGAGGACGCGCGCCAGAAACCGGCGAAAGCACAACCGGGTGGCTTCAAGCCGGACTGGCCGCCCCTGCTCGGAACGCCGCTGGATGCGTTTCGCCGCCACTTCGAGATCGCGGTGTTCGCCGCCTATGAGCTGATTCAGCTGGTCTGCCCGGACATGATCGCCGCAGGCATCGGCTCGATCATCAACATCAGCTCGGTGGCGTCTCGGCTACCGGGCGATGGGCCCTACGCCGACCGTAGTGGCGGCGTATTGCCCGGCTACGGCGGATCCAAAGCCGCACTTGAGCATTTGACGTGGTGTGCGGCCTACGATCTGGCCGGCCATCATGTCGCGGTCAACGCGCTCTCGCCGTCGAAAGCGATTATGACGCCGGGTCTTTCGTATTACGCCCGTGAGTTCGACGACGTCGCAACCCCAGAGGAGTTCGCCCGGGCTGCGGTGGAGTTGACGCTGGTGGATCCAACCGTCGTGACTGGCCGGACGATCGGTCACCTGCAAGTGCTCGACGGCAGCTTCCGCGCATTCCCGGGTTAGGCCGGGTGTGCCAACGGCTAGTGTCGTTCGGCGAGGCGTTTGAGATTGAGCAGTTGCCGCCGGGCCATCACGAGATCGCCGACCGATAGCCCCGGAGTCAGCCAACGGCTCATGGCCGTAACGAGTTTCATCAGCAGGCGGGTTGACTGCCCGTCGGGCACCAGCACGTAAGACATGTAGGTTCCCATGATCCCGCCGGTAAGCTGCTCGGGCGGCCGGACGGCGACGATGCGTCCGAACGGTCGGGTCGCCGCAGTGGAAAACGATTCGCCGACGACGGGCTCGGGCAGGCCGACAAGCTGCTGGGGTGAGCGACGGCCGAGGTTGTCGATCCAGTCGTAGGAGTAGGGCGCGATCCTGATCTGACTAACCCACCGCCACAGTGTTTCCGGTGTGGTCTGCACGGTGACTCCCCGCCATGCCTGCAAGGTCGGTGCGGGCACGAAGTCGTCGCACGGGTAGTGCCGGGCGACCTCGTCGTCCGTCACATTCCAGCGATCGCCGATCATCGGGATTCAGGTTAGCCCGCAGGTGGGTCGGGGTCGCCGTGGAGGAGTTCGTCGGGGTGGTGGGCGTGGTTGATTTCGGGTGGGCCGGTGCCGTCGGTCCAGCCCAGTCGGCCGTTTTTCATCACCTGGGTCCGCAGTTCGCCGCGGCTGGCCATGCCGTGATCCGGTTCGCACAAGAAGTGCAGTATGTCGGCGTCGGTGCGGCCGCCGTGTAACCAATCGGGTGAATGATGAACTTCGCAGTGATAGCCCGATACCAGGCAGTTGGGGCGGGTGCAGCCGCGGTCGCGGGCATAGCAGATCAGGCGCTGGTCGGCGGTGGCGACGCGTTTTTGGCGGCCCAGGTACAGCGGCCGTTCGGTGTGGTCGTCGAACACCGCGAGGTAGTGAATTGCGCTGGCGGCCATGCGGATCAGATCCCGCATCGGCAGCCGGGAGCCGCCTCCGGTTCTCGCGGGGGGCGGCATCGGCACCGAGGGGTCCGCTGCGGCGCCGGCCGCGGTGTTGAGTTCGGCCAGGGTCGTGGTGACGACCACGGTGACCGGATGGCCGCGGTGTACACCGAGGCCGCCGGATGCGATGGCGGTTTCCAGGCCAAGCTTCAACGCATCGTGGCAGCGCTGGGCCGGACTGCGGTCGTCGCGTGCCTGGGGGTCTTCGTCAGGCTGGTGACGGCCCGGCCGCACTGCTGCCTCGATGGCTTCGAAGTAGGCGCGGGCCTGCGGGTCGAGCAATCCGGACAGCCGCGACATGCCGTCGGGCCCTTGCGCGCCGAGGTGCAGTCCGCGGCGACGGGCTCGGTCCTCATCGCTGAACAGGCCGTCGGGATTGAGGTAGTCGGCGATGCGCTGTCCCAATTTGGCGACGATTCCCGCATCGACTTTGGTCGCGTGCTCGACCAGGGTGCGCTCGGCGGCGGTCGTGTCGGTGGGGGAGACACAGCCGGGCAGCAGGTCGACGGCTCGGCATACCGCGCGGATGTGGTCGTCGCCGATCGCGCCGGCCTCAACGGCTTGCGCCAACGTCGGCAATTCGGGCGGCAGCGGCGGGCCGGTCAGCGACCGGCGCGGGCGGATCCGGGCCGCGAGCTTGAACCGTCGGCTGATTTCGTTGGGGGTGATGCGCAGCCGCTTCCACAGCATCGATCGCATCTGCGCTATGGACCCGGCGTCGTCCGGGGGGTCGGCGATCTCGGCGAAAACGCGGTACATCAGGCCCCGGTTGCGCGCTCCTGGGTCTCCAGCCGTTCTGCGACGTCAACGCGAAACCTGTTGCCCACCAAATCCGACGGCGTATCGCGCAACAGGTCGTGGGCAGCATCGATCGCATCGAGAGCGGAATTAATCCGTTCCCGTGCCTGCTCGGCGCCGATCGCTGGACCCATATCTCGAACCTACGAACCACCCCGACAATCCTGGCCTCGGCAGATGGCGCAAAGCCCAACCTGTGGATCAAATCGCAACTGTGGATAACCTCGCATCGCAGATCTTCTTCGACCAACAACGGGTCGCCAGGCGGTGAAGGGCGCGCTGCCCGCCGCGTGACTCGCTCAGGTCACGCCTCGTCAGGCGACGAGGTTGATGGTCACCCCGCAGAGCGTCGTACTGCGAGGACGTCCATCCGTCGCACGCATATCCACGGCGCACACCCCGTCACCGCGGTCGTCACCGGGTGGGACGAAGCGCAGCACACCTTCGTCGAGCTGCACGTGGTACTGATCGTCGACTTCGGTCACCGCACCCCCGACCAACGCCGCCCACCTCTCGGCCGTACTAGCCGGGTGCTCTGATTGCATCGCCACGCCGACCATGTCGGTCACAACGCGGGTTGCGATGTGGTTGCGCCAGTTGGGTCCGGCCCAGCCCCAGTCATCCCATTGGTCGGATTGGTCGACCGACAGAATCGCAGCGCCGACATCCTTCGGGTGCAGGTGGATGCCGGTGATGTCCGGCCGGCTCGCGGTGAAAACGACTCGTACATGGTGGGTTTCAATACGCCGTCTCATCGCATCGAGATCGTCGACCTGGAGAAGGACCATGTACCCGCCATCGCCTTTGCGTTTGTCGAGCTGACGGCCCGCGGTCGTGCCTTCCTGCACCGGTGAGACCACTTCGAGCAGCTTGTCTCCAACAGGAAAGAGTGCGTTTTTGAGACCGAACACCGCGAGGTCGGGGTCTCGGTAGCACAGCTCTACGCCGAGTTCTTCAATGATGCGTGCCTCCACCGGCGCCAGGTCGGCGGCTACCAAAGCCACCTGTCGAAGTCTCACTCGCATATCCGCGTCCTTTGGTGAAGTTGCGACACAATTATCGGGCGGTTGCCGTCAGAGTCGCCCCTGGATCCTTACACGCTGGCGCGACCGATCCCATGGACCGCCTCGGCGAGTGCGTCGGCCAGCGGGACGATGTCGTCGACGTCGATGCTGGAGATGGTGATCCGTATCCCCGGCGGGGTGGCGATCCGGAACCGTGTTCCCGGCGCCGCGGCCCAGCCCGCGCTCAATAACCGGGTGATCGCCACCGTTTCGTCCGGCACCGGAATCCAGACGTTGAGGCCGGACCGGCCGTGAGATGCCACACCGCGATCGGCCAGCGCCGCGTGCAGCGCCGAACGGTTGCGGGTGTAGACGGTTTCGGCCTCGTGCACTCTGCGGCCGGCGGCCTTGTCGCGCCACAAGTCGACCGCGACGTCTTGCAGCAGGTGGCTGATCCAGCCCGGTCCCAAGCGCAGCCGCCCGTGTACGCGCTCAACTGTGCGTCGATCGCCGGCCAGCAGTGCGAGTCTCAGGTCAGGTCCGTACGCCTTGGCCGCCGACCGCACGAACGCCCAGTGCCGGGTGGTTCCGGCCAGGGTGTGCAGCGGTACGCCGGCGATGCCTGCGCAATGATCGTCTTCGACGAGCAACACGTCGTCGTGGTCAACGAGCAACGCGCGCAACTCCTTTGCCCGTGCGGCGGAGACGGCGGCACCGGTCGGGTTCTGGGCTCGTGTCGTCACCACGATCGCGCGTACCCCGCGGCTCAGCGCGCGGGCGACATCGGCGGTCAGCGGCCCGTCGTCGTCGACTCTGATTGGCTCAGCCGGAAAGCCCAGCGCGGCAAGCAGATCCAACAGGTTCGCCCAACCGGGATCTTCGACCGCCACGCGGTCGCCGGGACGCAGCTGGGCGCTGAGCACCCGCTCGATGCCGTCGAGGGCTCCGGCGGTCACGGCGATGTGCTCGGCCGGAACGCCGTCCGCGCTCAGCGACAACTGGGCATACTCCGCCAACTCAGGCGAGACCGCCGGATCGCCGTACAGCACGGGTGTGTTTCGCCGCGAACTGAGCTGAGCGATGGGCAGTAAGGCCGGGTCCGGGTTGCCGCTGGACAGGTCGCGCGCGCCCGGGGGAACAGCGATGCCCTGCAGTGAGCGTGGTGTGGTGGCAGGCCGGTCCCGCACCCGGGTGCCGCGCCGGCCCGCTGACTCGATGGCGCCGCGTTCGCGCAGCAGGCGGTAGGCCGCGGCCGCCGTATTCGCGTTGATGCCGAGTTGGACGGCCAGCTGCCGGATCGGTGGCAGCTCGGCGCCGGGCGCCAGGGCGCCGGTAGAGATGGCCTCTTCGACGTCGGATGCGATCGCCTCCGCACCGGTACCGCGGATCCTGTATTGTTCTGGCACAGATATAAGTATGTACTAGTACAAATTCGGAGGCAACCGTGTCTGCAGGATCGGCATACGCACCCACCAGCCCGAACCACCCCGACCCGGTATCGCGAGCGCGCCCGCTACGACCGCGCCACCGTTCACGGCATCCTCGACGAGGCGCTGATCTGTCACGTCGGGTTCGCCGGTGCCGATGGACCGGTGGTGTTGCCGACGACCCATGCGCGGCTGGGCGAGACGCTTTACCTGCACGGATCCACCGGCAGCGGCCCGATGCTCGCCGCAGGTTCGACGGGCGGCTTGCCCGTCTGCGTCACAGCCACCCTGGTCGACGGCCTGGTCTTCGCCCGCTCCGCCATGCACCACTCGATGGAATTCCGGTCGGTGGTCGCGGTCGGCATTGCACGCCTGGTGCAGGACCGCGAGGAGAAATTGCGCGCTTTCGCAGCGCTGCTCGATCACGTCGCGCCCGGGCGGTCCATCGACACCAGATCGCCCAACGCCCGCGAACTCGCCGCGACCGCCGTGCTGGCGCTCGATCTCGTCGAGGTGTCCGCCAAGGTGCGTACCGGCGGGCCCGTCGACGACCCGGAAGACACCGAGTTGCCGTACTGGGCGGGCGTCGTACCGCTTACCCTGCAGGCGGGAACGCCGATCCCCGCCGACGATCTGGACCCGGCGACACAGCTGCCGGCCTACCTTGCGTCCTATCGGCGGGGTTGACCTTTAATTGCGTTATGGCCGACGACACCGACGCTCCCAAGGTGGTGAGCGCAACCCGCGAGATCGCGGCAAGCGCGGAGCGGATCTTCGAACTGATTGCCGACCCATCGCAGCAGCCGCTGTGGGACGGCAATGACAACCTCGTCAAAGCTGAACCGGGACAACGGATCCGCAGCGTCGGTGAAGTGTTCAGGATGGCCCTGACCAGTGACAGCATCCGAGAGAACCACGTCGTCGAATTCGTTGAAGGCCGGAGCATCGCGTGGAATCCATCCGAAGTAGGCCAACGACCGCCGGGTCACCTGTGGCGCTGGGAGCTTGAGCCGTTGGGCGACGGCCGCACCCGGGTCACCCACACCTACGACTGGTCGCAATTGACCGATCAGAACCGGCTCGCGCGCGCTCGTGCCACGACCAGCGAGAGGCTTCGGGCCTCTCTGGACCGGCTTGCCGAGCTGGCCGAGCGCCACTGAACTGCACCGATCGCTGGCAGTCCGGACGACTTACGTGCCAGGATGGCCATAAGGCCGCAACAGCGGTAGGCAACCGGTCGAGTGGTGTGCCAATGATGGATAAGGCGACGGGCCGCGTGGTCGCCGTGATCGTGCTCTTGATCGCTATCGCCGCGTCTTTGCGCGGATATCTCCCCGGCGTCGAGCACGCCGGCCAGCAACGACCACCGCAGAGTGGTTCATCGCTGCTTTATGTAGCGGTCCTACTCACTGTGTCGCTGGTGATCGTGGCCGCAGCGCTGATCACCCGATTGCGCGATCCGCGCCGAGTCGCGTCCAGCGCCGGTCCGCTGTCGGACCGGCTTTCCCGTGGCCACGGCCGACCGGGATGGCGAGTGCTGTTGATCGGGCTTGCGGTTTTGCTGGCGTGGCTGCTTCTGCTGTGGTTGCTGTCGCGGTACGTCGGCCCGCATGGAATCGATCAGCCGCGGTCCACTCCACAATCCACCGTTCCCACGCCGGCGAACAACACGCCTCGGCCGCCCGGGTCGCAAGACAACGGCGCCGATCGTGACGCGTTGGGCTACCTCATCGCCGGCACGGTGGCATTGCTGGCGATGATCGTCGCGGGTGCGATTGTGGCCCGGCGCCGTCGGATAGTCGAGCCGGGCATTTCTGCGCCCTCGCCGATCAGCGAACCGATTTCTGCCGCCGCGGCCTCCTCGCTGGTCCGGGCGGCCGAAAGTGGCTTGGCCGAGATCGAGGACCCCAATTACGAACCGCGGCAGGCGATCATCGCGTGCTATGCGGCGATGGAACGCGAACTGCGGCATTTCCCCGGAGCGGCACCGCAGGATTTCGACACTCCGACAGAGGTCTTAGCACGGGCCGTAGAACACCACGCGCTGCACGTCGACAATGCCGTTGAGCTGGTGAACCTCTTCGAAGAGGCGCGCTTCAGCCCACATGTGATGACCGAGGAGCATCGGAGCAGAGCACTTCGCGTCTTGCAGCTGGTCCTTGCTGACATGCGGAGTTCGGTATGAAAAAGCTAATCGCACTTGGCGTTTCCCTGGTGCTGAGCACCGAGCTGGCCGCGTTGACACTGCACGATCGCCGGCTCGTGTTCTGGGCGGCAGGGGCCGCGGTGCTCTTCGCATTGATCAGCGTGCGCCAGTTCCTTGGGCGCGATTTCGAGCCACCGCCGTCGACGACCCCGAACGCTCTCGAGGAATCGCTGCGCGGTTGGTTGTCGCGGACTCAGACACTGATTCACCGGTCGGAATCGACCCGGGCCGATTGGGACCGGCATTTGCGCCCAATGCTGGCGCGGCGGTTCGCGATTGCGACGGGACAAAAGCAGGCCAAGGATCCGGCGGCGTTCGATGCCACTGGGCGAACACTTTTCGGCATCGAGCTGTGGGCGTGGGTGAACCCGAACAATGTTGCGCAGACCGGCGCGAGTGAACCCGGGCCCGGCCGCGCAACGCTGGAGGAAATCCTGGAACGGTTGGAGCAGGTATGACAACGGGTAAGCGGCGGATATGACCTCAGAGACGGCTATGCCGGCAACCACGGCCCGCGCGGTAGCGGTGCTCGACGAGATCGAGCGCGTCGTGGTGGGAAAGCGCTTGGCGCTCACGCTCATTCTCACGACGGTGCTCGCGCGTGGCCACGTGCTGATCGAAGATCTGCCAGGTCTGGGTAAAACCCTGATCGCCCGCTCCTTCGCCGCGGCGCTGGGGCTGGACTTCACCCGGGTGCAGTTCACACCCGATCTGCTACCCGCGGACCTGCTCGGCTCGACCGTCTACGACATGCAGTCGGGCCAGTTCGAATTCCGTCCCGGCCCGATCTTCACCAACCTGTTGCTGGCCGATGAAATCAACCGCACACCACCCAAAACCCAAGCGGCGCTTCTGGAGGCGATGGCCGAACGCCAGGTCAGCATCGACGGCACCACACACCCTCTGCCCGAACCCTTCATCGTTCTGGCGACCGACAACCCGATCGAATACGAGGGCACATATCCGCTGCCGGAGGCGCAGCTGGATCGGTTCGCGGTTCGGCTCGAACTGCGTTACCTCTCCGAGCAAGACGAGGCCTATATGCTGCGCCGCCGCCTGGATCGGGGATCGGCTGAGCCGATGGTCAATCAGGTCGTGGACGCTCATGATCTGCTGGCGATGCGCGAATCAGTCGAGCAGGTGAGCGTGCACGACGACGTTCTGCACTATGTGGTGTCGCTGGCCGCCGCGACTCGGCACCACCCGCAGGTTGCGGTGGGGGCCAGCCCCCGTGCGGAGATCGATCTCGTGCAGCTCGCGCGGGCTCACGCTCTGCTCCTCGGCCGGGATTACGTGATCCCCGAAGACATCAAGGCACTCGCCACACCAGCTGTGGCGCACCGGATCACGTTGCGACCGGAGATGTGGGTAAGGAAGATCCAGGGTTCGGATATCGTCGAGGAGCTGCTGCGGCGGTTGCCGGTTCCACGAACGCGCGGCGGCCCGCAGTAAATCCGCGTGGCCGAGATTCGGGAAGTTCAGCTACGTTGGCGCGCATCAGCATTGACGCGCGCGATCGCCACGTGCGCTGCGCTCGCCCTGGCCGCTGGCTTGATCAGATCGTGCTGGCAGCTCGTCGCGTTCGCCGCACCGCTGCTGGGCGTGCTCTGTTCGATCAGCTGGCAGCGGCCGCTGCCGAAAGTCGACGTCCACGCCGAACCCGGTTCGCAGCGCTGCTTCGAAACCGAGCAGACTCAGCTGACATTTTGGGCTGACACTCAAACCTCAGGTACCGCAATAGCACTCACCGTATCTGCGATCGATGGAATGCAACTCGAGGTTGTCCAGCGGACATCTGAGCGGCGCCAGACGCTGGCCGCCGGCGCCGAACGTTGGGGGCGCTATCCCATCCACGCCACGGTCGAGGTCGTCGCGCATGGCGGCTTACTGGTCGGCACGGGAACCGTCGACGCGGCTGAGGTGACCGTCTTCCCGATGACGCCGCCGCAGCCGACGGCGCTGCCGCCGACCGAACTGCTCGACCGGCTGGGCATCCACTTGACCCGGCACATCGGCCGCGGCGTCGAATACGCCGACATCCGCACCTACGTGCCGGGCGACCAACTGCGCACCGTCAACTGGCCGGTGAGCGCCCGCCGTGGCCGCCTGCACGTGACCCAGCGATTGACCGATCGGTCCGCGGACGTGGTTGTGCTGATCGACGGTTATCCGCAGCCTGCCGGCCCCGCGACGGTCGCCACCGAGCGGATTGTCCGCGGCGCCGCCCAGGTGGTGCAGACCGCGCTGCGCAACGGTGACCGGGCCGGCATCGTCGCGCTCGGTGGCCGAAGACCCCGCTGGCTGGGTGCCGACATCGGGCAGCGCCAGTTCTACCGGGTGCTCGACACCGTCCTTGACGCCGGCGATGAATTTGAAAGCACCACAGGAACATTGGCCCCTCGGGCGGCAATTCCGACGGGTGCGATCGTCGTCGGGTTCTCGACGCTGCTCGACACCGAATTTGCGCTGGCGCTGATCGATCTGCGTCGTCGCGGTCACGTGGTGGTGGCCGTCGACGTACTGCAAGGCGCCCCGTTTCGCACCGCCCAGGACCCGCTGGTCGACCGGATGTGGGCGCTGCAGCGTTCGGCCATGTACCGCGATATGGGCACCGTAGGCGTTGACGTGGTGCCCTGGCGGGCGGATCGCACCCTGGATCAGTCGATGCGGGCCGTCCCCGATCACCGTCGTCCGCTGACCGGACGCCGGTCATGACGCGCAGTGCGCAGTTGGCGGCGCGCGTCTTGTCGACGGCGTGCGGTGTGCTGATGGTGGCGGCGGTCGGTATCGGAGCACACGGACCGACCCGGGTCGCGGCGACATCGGCCCTGGCCGCGGTGACGATCGCGGTCCTGTTTCGCCCGGTTGCCACGCTCGCGGTGTTGCTCACTGTGGTCGCGATTGCGCTATCCGGGCCACCGGCGACGGTCGCCGCGGTGTCCGGATTGTCGGCGGCCGCCTATCTGGTGCTGCGGCATGCGGCCAGTAGCGGCGCCGGACTTGACTCGGTCAGCGGCGCGACGATGGTCTCAGCGGTGGGATTTACCCTTGTCGGCCTGGTTGCGACCGCATTCCCGTTACAACTGCCATGGTTGCCATTGCTGGCGCCGCTTGCCGTGTTCGCGGTCTATCTGCTGGCCACGCGGCCGTATTTGCGTGACGAAGATGGCTAGCGATGTTGCTGGCGCGTCCGTCGTGCCAGAAATCTGGTTGCGCGCAACGCCTTGACCGGTGTCCAGGTTGGGGGCAACAATATCGGGATGCCGCAAGAAGAGCGGGCGTTGATTAGCGACCTGGAGCGTCGTCTCGCCGAGAAGTATTCGGCTCTTCCGATGGACCACGTCACCGCCGTCGTGCGGCATGCGTATTCGCAGTTCCAGAGCAGCCGGGTGAGGGGCTTCATCCCGTTATTGGTGCAGCGGCGCGCGGACGAGGAACTCGAGGAGCTGAGTGTGTTGCGGCCGGACCTGGCGGCAGTTGCGCTGGACGATATGGGTGTGACCGGTCTCGAGAGCATCGCAGCGGTCTAGCACTCCGGGCCGCACCGGCCGACGACGAGATTTTCCTTGCGGGCAGCCATGATTGGCGACTCCAGCCGTGCCGGTTTCGGCCTAATTAATTAACTATCTTGTACGGTCGGAAGCAGGGTTATCGGCGAGGGGGCAATCGGTGAGCAAACTGGGAGAGCAGGCTGTCGTCTGCGGTGCGGGGATGGGCGGGTTGCTCGCCGCTCGGGTGCTCAGCGAGTTTTACGGCACGGTGACGGTGGTCGAACGGGACAAACTGCCCGATGCTGCCGACCAGCGCCGCGGAGTTCCACAGGGCCGCCACTTCCACGTGTTGTGGAGTCGCGGCGCCGACGAGCTGGCGCGACTGTTCCCCGGCATCCATGACGACCTGATCGCCGCCGGCGCGGAGGTCTGCGACGACGGCGATCTGTCTCGGGTGTCCATTCGGGTGGCCGGACACGAGCTGAGCAGAGACGGCAAATTCAGCGACCCCTCGGCGGTCAAGCTGCACCTGTTGAGCCGCCCGCTGCTGGAATCGCACGTCAGGCAGCGCGTCAGCGCCATCGAAAACGTCCACTTCCTGGACGGCCATGACTTCGTGGATCCGATCGCGCCGAGTTCACACCGCGTCACCGGTGCGAACATCGTCGATCGTGACAGCGGCGCGAAGCGCGAGCTCAACGCCGACCTGCTGGTCGATGCGATGGGTCGTAGCGCACGCACCCCGGCCTTCCTGGACGGCCTGGGCTGCGGGCGACCGGTCGCCGAGCGCTCGACGACCAACGCGAACTACACCAGTCTGCTGATGCGCATCCCGGAGGGGATTATCAAGGAGCGGATGACCTTTGTCGTTCCGGAGCCGAAAAAGCCTACGGGCGGAGCATTTTCGGTGTACGAGCACGACACCTGGATTTTCACGCTGACCCGGTTGGCGGACAACGAACCACCCAACGACCTGACCGGCATGATCCGGATGGCCACCCAATTCGCCCCACCCGCGCTGTTGCGGGCGCTGAAGCGAGGCGAGCCGATCGGCGAGATCTCGGTCTTCCGCTACCCGGGTGCGATCTGGCGCCGCTACGACCAGATGGAACGCTTTCCCGCGGGCTTCCTGGTGTTCGGCGATGCGATCTGCAGTACCAACCCCATCTACGGCCAGGGCATGACAGTGGCCGCGCTCGAGGCGACCGCTCTGCAGGATTGTCTGGCCGACGGGAATGGCGATCTGAGCCGGCGATTCTTCGCTGCCGCCGCTGCCCACATCGGTCCGATGTGGGCATCCAACCAGTTCAACGATCTCTACATGGACAGCGGAGACCCTGATCATGCGGCTTCCAAGGAACTGCTGGACTTCCGCGAGGCGGTGTTGTCCGCGGCGGAGAGCAGCCCGGCCCTTACCGAAAAGTTGTACCGATCAATGAATTTGGTCGACCCTCCGACCGACTACAGCCCTCTGCTCACCTAGGGCTGCGGCCGGATCTGACGGCGGTTGCGCTCGGTGATCTCGGCGTAGCGGTCTTTCAGGCCGTCGTGATCCAGCGTTTGCGCCCCGGCGATGTCCCGTTCGGCGACAAGAGCGGGGTCGATGATCGCCGCAGCGCCGGTGACGTAGATTTCCTTGAGGCCAGCCATGATTGGCGCAGGCACCTCGGCGATCTGGCCGGCCAGTTCGACGGCCCTGGCCAGCAATTGATCGTGTGGCACGACCTCGGTGACCAGCCCGATTCGCTCGGCGCGTACGGCGTCGACCACTTCGCCGGTCATCGACAACCGACGCGCCATTGCCGCGCCGACTACGTGCGGAAGCCGCGCCGTCATCCCGCCGCCGGGCAGGATCCCCACGCGGGCATGGGTATCGGCGAACACCGCGCGCTCGGAGGCGATTAGAAAATCGCAGCCTAACGCCATCTCAAGCCCCCCGGTGAACACCGCGCCGTTGATGGCGGCGATGATCGGCGTGCGCATCTCGCCGGTTTGGCGAATACAGCTCTGGTTCTGAAACTGCTCGAAATAGACCGAGCCGAGCCGCTGGGCCTCTTTGAGGTCGACGCCGGCGCAAAATGCCGGGTCGGCACCGGTCAGGACCACCACCCGCACCGAGGCGTCGTCGTCAGCCTCGCGTAGCGCGGCGTACAGCGTTCCGATCAGCTTCGGGCTCAATGCGTTTCGTGCTTCAGGACGGTTCATGGTCAACACCCGAACCGAGCCGATATCGTCGCTGAGAACCAGCGCCGGTGTCATGTCAGGAACTGCGCGGCCTGCCGCACGAGATCGAGCAGGGGCTGCGGGAAGATGCCCAAGCCGATGGTGATCGCCGCGCACACCGCGATGGCCGTCTTACTCCAGAAGCTGGGCATGACGACATGTACCGGCTCGGCGTGCGGCTCGGTGAAGAACATCAGCACAATCACCCGCACATAGAAGTAGGCGGCCACTGCACTGCCGATCACACCGATGATGACCAACGGCACCGCGCCGCCTTTGGCCGCTGCCTGGAACACCGCGAACTTGCTGATGAACCCGCTGGTCAGCGGAATTCCGGCGAAGGCCAGCAGGAACATCGAAAAGAGCAGGCCGACAATGGGATAGCGCTGCCCGAGTCCCGCCCAGTGCAACATAGTGGCGTCTTCTTCGCCGTGCGCGTTGCGGATCAGACCCACGACCGCGAACGCGCCCACTGTGCTGAAGCTGTACGCCACGAGATAGAACATCGTCGCCGAGAGGCCTGCCGTGTTGTCTGCGATCACACCGGTGAGGATGAAACCCACATGCGCGATCGACGAGTACGCCAGCATCCGCTTGACGTCGGTCTGGGTCACCGCGGTGACTGTGCCGACCGCGATGGTCAGTATCGCGATGGCCCACAGCACCGGCCGCCACTGGTCATGCAGCGGCGGCAGCGCGACGTAGACGACCCGCAGCAGCGCGCCGAACGCCGCGACTTTGGTGGCCGCGGCCATGAACCCGGTGATCGGGGTGGGCGCGCCCTGGTAGACGTCGGGAATCCACGAATGGAATGGCGCAGCGCCAACTTTGAACAACAGCCCGACCGATAACAGCGCGACACCGATCAATGCCATCGAGTGGCTGTTGCTGGCCGCCAGCGATTTGGCGATGCCCGGTAGCGACAGCGTGTTGGTGGCGCCGTAGAGGAACGCGACGCCGTACAGAAAGAACGCTGACGAAAAGGCGCCCAGCAGGAAGTATTTCACCGCTGCTTCCTGGGACATCAAGCGCCGGTGGCGGGCCAGGCCGCACAACAGATACAGCGGCAGCGACAGCACTTCGAGCGCCACGAACATGGTCAGCAGGTCGTTGGCGGCCGGGAACACCAGCATGCCGCCGACCGCCAGCATCGTCAGCGGGAACACCTCGGTCTGGCATGCCCCGGCCCGCTCCGCCTCATGCTCGGCTGCGCTGTCCGGCACCGCAGATGCCTGCGGCGTAAAGGCTTCCAATCCGGCGTGGACGTGGGCGGTAGCGGTGGCGGCGCCCGGACCGGCGGCCGGGTTGTCGCCGCTGTGCCGCTCGGCGATAAAGATCACGGCGAGCACGGCGACCAACAGGATGACACCCTGCAGCAGCAGCGTCGGACCGTCGACAGCCAGTGCATGCAGGACCGCATAGCGGCCCGGGGGATCGAGCTGCCTGGCGACGATGACGTCGGCGATGGCCGCGGCGATCAAACCGCCGATCGCGAGCACGACCTGGACGCCATAGCGCGCTCGCCGGGGCAGGAACGCTTCGACGAGCACGCCGGCCACCGCAACACCGAAGACGATGAATATCGGTGAGAGCAGCCCATATTCGACGCTGGGCGTGGGCACAGGTAGAGACGTCATCGGCGCGGTCCTTCCGCCATTCCGGGTAGGTGCGCAGTGCCCGGCCGCACGATCGGTGCGGGGTCCTGCTGACCGATGGTCGCCATGGTGTTCCCCACCGCGGGGTTGATGACGTCGAGCACCGGCTTCGGGTAGATCCCCAGCACCAGCAGCAGCGCGATCAGCGGTGCAACGACCAGGATTTCGCGCGGCACGAGGTCACGGATCCGCTCGTTGCCCTCGGTGACGGGGCCGGTCATCAGCCGTTGGTACAGCCACAGAATGTAGATCGAGGAGAGGATCAGCGCCGTCACACCGAATGCCGCCGACAGCCAGTAGCGGTTGTATGCGCCAAGCAGCACCAGGAATTCGCTGACGAACGGCGCCAGCCCGGGCAGCGACACCGTCGCCAGGCCCGCGATCAGGAATGTGCCGGCCAGTACCGGGGCCACCTTCTGGATGCCGCCATAGGCGGCGATCGACCGGGTGCCGCGACGCGAGATCAGGAATCCGGCGATAAGGAAGACCGCCGCGGTGGAGATGCCGTGGTTGAGCATGTACAGCGTGGATCCGCTCTGGCCCTGCGTCGTCATCACAAAGATGCCGAGGATGATGAAGCCGAAGTGCGAGATCGACGTGTAGGCGATCAGCCGCATGATGTCGGTCTGCCCGATCGCCACGATGGCGCCGTAAATGACGCCGATCACTGCCAGCGTGACGATGACGGGGCGGAAATACGTTGACGCGTCAGGGAACAACTGCAGGCAGTACCGCAGCATGCCGAACGTGCCGACCTTGTCCATCACCGCCGTGATCAGGACCGCGGTCGCCGGTGTCGACTCCACTGCCGCGTCGGGCAGCCAGCGGTGGAACGGCCACAGCGGCGCCTTGATCGCGAAGGCGAACATGAATCCGAGGAACAGCGCCTTGGTCACGGCCGACGATGCGCCCAGCGAACCGGAGGTGACGGCGGCAACGATCTGACGGAAGTCGAACGTGCCCGAGCCGTTCTGCGCGGTGACCACGTACAGACCGATCACGGCGGCCAACATGATCAGACCGCCGAACAGGTTGTACAGCAAGAACTTCACCGCAGCGCGGGAGCGATGTGCGCCGCCACCGAAACCGCCGATGAGGAAATACATCGGGATGAGCATGGCTTCGAAGAACACGTAGAACAGCAGCACATCCAGTGAGACCACCGAGATGAGCACCATCGATTCGATGGTCAGTGTCAGCGCGATGTAGGCCTGGGTCCCGCGTGATCGCTCACCGCCGTCGTTCCAGCCGGCCACCAGCAGGAACGGCACCAAGATGGTGGTCAGCAAGACCAGCACCAACGCGATGCCGTCGATACCGAGGGTGTAGCCCGCGCCGAATGCCGGTATCCACGGGTGAGATTCGACGAACTGGTAGGTCGGGCCGCCGGCCTTGAATTCCAGCGCGAGTGCTATCGACAGCGCCAGCACGGCCACCGACACCGTCACGCCGAGCCATTTGGCGAGCTGCCGCCCACCGGCCGGCACCGCAATGATGACCACGGCACCGACCAACGGCAGCAGCCACAGCACCGAAAGCCACGGACCATTAATCATGAGCGCCGCTCCTTCTCATCGCTACGCTCTGCATCGTCGCGGCGCGAATCACCACAGTTGCACCACCAGGATTGCGGCGGCGATCAGCGCCGCTCCGGTCAACATCGACAATGCGTAGTTGCGGGCGTATCCGGTCTGCAATCCGCGCAGCCACTCGGAGGTGCGAGCCACCACGTTGCCCAGCGCGTTGACCGAGCCGTCCACACCCTGGTCGTCGAACTCGACGAGCGCATGCGTGAGCTGCGCACCCGGTCGCATGAAGGCCTCCTCGTTGAAGGCGTCGCCGTACAGATCCCTGCGCGCGGCGACGGTCAGCACCGACACGTCGGCGGGTGCCGTCTCGGGCACGGCGCGGCCCAGGTAGCGCCACAAAGCGATCAGGAAGCCGACGCGCGACGACGCCGACGGCCACCGCGCTGATCACCCACGACGGCGCCACCGACGAGCTCTCCTCGAAGGTGGTCACGGGTTCCAGCCAGTGCCGCAGCGTGCCGCCCCAGCCCAGCAGCCCCCCGGAGAACACCGATCCGACCGCGAGCAGGATCATCGGCCAGGTCATCAGCGCCGGCGCTTCATGCGGATGTGCGTCTGGCGCCCAACGCTTTTCACCGAAGAAGGTCAGCAGCATCACCCGGGTCATGTAGAACGCGGTGATTCCGGCGCCCAGCAGGGCGGCCCCGCCCAGGATCCAGCCGCCGGCTCCGCCCGCTCCCAACGCGGCTTCGATGATGGCGTCTTTGGAGAAGAAGCCCGCGAACGGCGGCACACCGATGATCGCCAGGTAACCCAGGCCGAAGGTGGCAAAGGTCACCGGTAGCGCGCTACGCAGACCGCCGTAGTGGCGCATGTCCTGTTCCTCGTGCATCGCGTGGATCACCGCGCCGGAGCCGAGGAACAGGCCGGCTTTGAAGAAGCCGTGGGTGAGCAGGTGCAGGATCGCGAACGCGTAGCCCGCCGGCCCGAGGCCCGCGGCCAGCACCATGTAGCCGATCTGGCTCATCGTTGACGCCGCCAGTGCGCGTTTGATGTCGTCCTTGGCGCAGCCGATGATCGCCCCGAACATCAGCGTGACCGCGCCGACGATGATCACGCCGAGCCGGGCGTCGGGGGACAGGCTGTACAGCGGGTTGCATCGCACGATCAGATACACCCCGGCGGTCACCATCGTCGCGGCGTGGATCAACGCCGACACCGGGGTGGGGCCCTCCATGGCGTCACCGAGCCAGGCCTGCAGCGGAACCTGCGCGGACTTGGCGCAGGCGCCGGCCAGCAGCAGCAACCCGATCCAGGTCAGTGCGCTGTGGCTGGCGCCCGCGGCCTGGCCGAACACTCGCGCAGTAGGACAGTGTGCCGAAGTTGGCGAAGATCACGAAGATCGCCAGTGCCAGCCCGGCGTCGCCGACCCGGTTCATCACGAAGGCCTTCTTGGCCGCGGTGGCCGCGGTCGGCTTGAAGTACCAGAATCCGATCAGCAGGTAGGACGCCAGGCCCACGCCTTCCCAGCCGGCGTAGAGGCCCACGAAGTTGTCGGCCACCACCAGCAGCAGCATCGCCGCGAGGAACAGGTTGAGGTAGCCGAAAAACCGTCGGCGGTCAGCGTCTTCGGCCATATACGCGATCGAGTAGATGTGGATCAGCGACCCGACTCCGGTGATCAACAGCACGAAACAGATCGACAACTGGTCGATCTGCATGCCGAAGTCCACCTGCAGGCCGCCGACCGGTATCCAGGTGAACAAGTTCTGGACGATGGTCCGGGCGTCGCCGTGCCGGCTGAGCAAGTCGGACAGCAGCGCCAGGCCGACTCCGAACGACGCCAGCGGCGTCGCGCAGCCCAGCAGGTGTCCCCACGCATCGGTCCGCCGGCCACCGACCAGCAATATCGCGGCGCTGGCCGCGGGCAACGCGACGAGCAGCCAGATCAGATGTGTCATCGCCTCAGCCCTTGAGCAGGTTGGCGTCGTCGACCGAAGCCGATTTACGGGCGCGGAAGATCGTCATGATGATGGCCAGTCCGACCACCACCTCGCAGGCGGCGACGACCATCGTGAAGAAGGCCACCATCTGGCCGTCGAGGTGACCGTGCATCCGGGCGAACGTGACGAAGGCGAGGTTGACCGCGTTCAGCATCAGCTCGACGCACATGAACATCACAATCGCGTTGCGCCGCAACAGGACACCGGCGGCGCCGATGCTGAACAGCAGCACGGAGAGGTACAGGTAATTCTGCGGATTCATGACGCACCGTTTCCATTGATCTCGAACCGTTGGAGCCGTGACTGGCCGGCATGTCGCGATCCTGGACCGGCCTCAGCTCCAAGACCGCGGGCACCGACAACCGGGACGGGGAGCCGTCGGGGAGCCGTGCGGGAGTGTCGACCGCGTTGTGCCGGGCAAACACGCCGGGACCGGGAAGCGGGGTGGGGTGCCCGCCGGGCTGGAATCGCTCGACGGACATCTCGCGCTGAGTCTTGCGACGCTCGAAGCGTTCCCGGTGCGCCAGGATCATCGCGCCGATGGCCGCGGTGATCAGCAGTGCGCTGGTCAACTCGAACGCCCACAGGTATTGGGAGAAGATCAGCGCCGCCAGACCCTGGACGTTGCCGCCGGCGTTGGCCTGCGTCAAACCGGTGTAACCCTGGGTGGCGACGCTGCCGATACCGGCGATGAGCACGATCCCGAATGCCAGCCCGGCCACCACGGCGGCAACCCGCTGCCCGCGCAGCGTTTCCACCAGCGACTCGGCCGAGTCCACGCCGATCAGCATCAGGACGAACAAGAACAGCATCATCACCGCGCCGGTGTAGACCACGATCTGTACGACGCCGAGGAACAAGGCGTCTTCGATCATGTAGAACACCGCGAGGACGAGCATCGTCATCGCCAGTGACATCGCGCAGTAGACCGCGTTGGCGGCCATCACCACACCCAGCGCCCCGATCACTGCCAGCGTGGCCAGTATCCAGAACGTCACCGCCTCACCGGTGGACGTGCGGGTGACCGCGTCAGCGGCCAGCAGGGTCGTCATCGGTGCGATCACTTCGTGACGTCCGAATTCCGCTTGTCGCGCAGGCCTTCCGCGGTGATGTTGCCGCGGTAGTAGTCCGCGTCGGTGGACCCTTCGGCCCTGGGGTGTGGCGCCGGTGTCATTCCCTCGAGCATCGGAGCCAGTAGGTTCTGCTTTTCGTAGATCAAGTCGGCCCGGTTGTCGTCGGCCATCTCGTAGTGGTTGGTCATCGTCAGCGCACGGGTCGGGCAGGCCTCGACGCACAACCCGCATCCGATGCAGCGCAGGTAGTTGATCTGGTAAACCCGGCCGTAGCGCTCGCCCGGCGAAAACCGTGCCTCGTCGGTGTTGTCGGCGCCTTCGACATAGATCGCGTCGGCCGGACACGACCACGCGCACAGTTCGCAGCCGATGCACTTCTCCAGACCGTCGGCGTAGCGGTTGAGTTGGTGTCGGCCGTGATAGCGAGGCTTCACCGGGCCGGGGTTCTCCGGATAGCTCTCGGTGACGGGCCGCCTGAACATCGAGCCGAACGTGACGCCGAATCCGGCGATCGAACTCAGGAATTTAGCCATGTGCAGACTCCTTGCTCGCCGTCACCGGCGACTGGCCGGGCAGCGGCGGCGTGGGAAATGCGGGCTCGAAGGACGTACCCTCCACCGGCTCGTTGCGGCGCCGTCTGTTGCGAATCTGCCTGTTGCTGAACGGTCTTTGCAGCAAATAGAGCAGCACGACGGTGACGACGATGCTGGCCCCGACCAGCAGCGGCGTCCAGTGCGGGTAACCCTGGTCCCGCAGCGTGCGGATCGCCGCGGCGATCAGCGCCCAGATCAGCGACACCGGGATCAACAGCTTCCACCCCAGCGCCATGAACTGGTCGTAGCGCAGCCGCGGCAGGGTGGCCCGCAGCCAGAAGTAGAAGAACAAGAAGACCCACACCTTGGCGGTGAACCACAACACCGGCCACCAGCCGCTGTTGGCCCCGGCCCACATGTTCAGCGGCCACGGCGCGTGCCAGCCGCCCATGAACAGCGTGGCGGCCAGCGCCGAGACCGTGGTCATGTTGATGTACTCGGCGAGATAGAACATCGCGAAGCTCAGCGACGAGTACTCGGTGTGGAAACCGGCGACCAGTTCGCCTTCGGCCTCGGGCAGGTCGAATGGCGCCCGGTTCGTCTCACCGACCATGGACACCAGGTAGGTCGTGAACGAGGGCAGCAGCAAGAACACATACCAAACCCGGTCCTGGGCCGAGACGATCTGCGACGTGGACATCGTTCCGGCGAACAGGAACACGGTGGCGAACGACAGCCCCATCGCGACCTCGTAGGAGATCACCTGCGCGGTCGAACGCACCCCGCCGAGCAGCGGGTACGTCGAGCCCGACGACCAGCCGGCCAGCACGATGCCGTAGACCCCGATCGACGAGAGCGCCAGGATGAACAGCACCGCCACCGGCAGGTCGGTCACCTGCAGCGGTGTCCAGTGGCCGAACACCGAAACCTGCGGTCCGAACGGGATGAACGCGAACGCCGTGATGGCAGGAATTGTCGAAATAGCCGGTGCCAGAAGGAAAATCGGTTTCTCGACGCCGAACGGCGTGATCGGCTCCTTCAGCGCCAGCTTGATGCCGTCGGCCAGGCTTTGCAGATAGCCGCGGGGGCCGACGCGGTTGGGGCCCCAGCGCAGCTGCATCCGCCCCAGGATCTTGCGTTCGGCGAGGATCGCTACCAGCACGGTCAGCACCAGGAACACGAATACGAGAAGCGCTTTGGCCAGGATCAGCCACCAGGTGTCGTGCCCGAAGCCGGTCACTTCGCCGCTCCAATCTTGACCACGGCCCCGGGTGTGACGCCCAGCTGCCGGTGCACCGCCGAGCCCGGCGAGTTCAGCGGCAGCCACGCCACGTGGTCGGGCATGTCGGTGATCGTCAACGGCAAAGTGATCGTGCCGCGCGCGGTGCTGACGGTGACGTTGTCGCCGTCGGCCGCGCCGATCGCGCCCGCGGTCGCTGCCGACAACCGCACCACCGGGGTGCGCGCGGTGCCGGCCAGGTGTGGCTCGCCGTCCTGTAGCCGCCCGTCGTCGAGCAGCATCCGCCAGCCGGCCAACACGGCCTCACCGGCGCCGGGTGTGGGTACCGCGGCCGCGGCGACCGTCGGCGCCGGGACGGGTGTGCCGTCCCAGGTGCCCATCGCATTCAGTTCGGCGAGCGCGGCGGCCACCGTGGGGAAGCCGAGGTCGATGCCCAGCTCGTCGGCCAGGGTGTCGAGTACCCGCAGGTCTGGTGTGGCGGCGGGCGGCAGCGCCGCCGAGAAGCTGCGCTGGCGACCTTCCCAGTTCAGGTAGGTGCCCGCCTTCTCGGCCGCCGGCGCGATCGGGAACACCACATCGGCGCGCTCGGTCACCGCGCTGCGGCGAAGCTCCAGGCTGACCACAAAACCCGCGGCGTCCAGCGCGGCCAGTACCGCGGCGGGATCGGCGAAGTCGTCGGGTTCGATGCCACCGACCAGCAGCGCGCCCAGCGAGCCGTCGGCGGCCGCAGCCAGGATTGCGTCGGCGTCACGGCCTTCCGCAGTTGGCAATTCGGAGACGTGCCAGCCCTGGGCCACCTGCGCGCGGGCGGTCTCGTCGCTGAGCGGCCGGCCACCGGGCAGCAACCCCGGCAGCGCGCCGGCCTCGAGCGCGCCCCGCTCGCCGGCGCGGCGCGGCACCCAGGCCAGTTGTGCGCCGGTGCTGTCGGCGAGCCGGGCCGCGGCCGATAATCCGCCGGGCACGTCGGCCAGCCGTTCGCCGACGAGGATGACCGCCCCGGGCTTGGACAGCAGCTTGCCGAGTTCTGCGCCGGCCAGCCCGTCCAATGCGGCGGCCTCGCCACCGGGCGCGGTCTGGATCAGCGTGCCATGCATCTTCTGCAATCCGTTGCTGGCGAACGGCGCAACCGCGTGCACCGCCAGCCCGTGCTTGCGGGCGGCTTTGCGTAGCCGCAGGTACACGATCGGCGACTCTTCTTCCGGTTCGAAGCCGGCCAGCAGGACCACCGGTGCCGACTCCAGATCGGAGTAGCTGGTCGTGAGCAGCTTGCCCGCGACCCGAGCCGCCAGGAACTGCGTCTCCTCGCTGGAGTGCGGGCGGGCGCGGAAGTCGATGTCGTTGGTGCCCAACACGATTCGGGCGAACTTGGAGTAGGCGTAAGCGTCTTCGACGGTCAGCCGGCCACCCGGCAGCACACCGGCACCGCCGGGTGCTGTGGTGAGCCCCTCGATGGCCGCGGCCACCGCATGCGGCCACGACGCGGGCACCAGCGAGCCGTCGGCGTCGCGGACCAGGGGAGTGGTGATCCGGTCACCCCGCGTGGCGTAGTTGAAGGCCCACCGGCCCTTGTCGCAGTTCCACTCCTCGTTGACCTCGGGCTCGTCGCCGGCCAGCCGGCGCAGCACCTTGCCGCGGCGGTGGTCGGTGCGCTGTGCGCATCCCGACGCGCAGTGCTC
Source organism: uncultured Actinomycetota bacterium (assembly GCA_963815995.1). Lineage (GTDB taxonomy): Bacteria > Actinomycetota > Actinomycetes > Mycobacteriales > Mycobacteriaceae > Mycobacterium. Next base: position 43,916 of record CAWFIR010000009.1, on the reverse strand, counting down.
GCACACGCTCGGGCTGGAGACGAGGTCGAACGGGCGGGCCCGGAAACGGTAGGCAGTTCCGGTCAGCGCCCCGACCGGGCAGATCTGCACGGCATTGCCGGAGAAGTAGGACTCGAACGGTTCGTTGGCGTAGATGCCGACCTGCTGCAGCGCGCCGCGTTCCAGCATCTCGATGAACGGGTCGCCGGCGATCTGGTCGGAGAACCGGGTGCAGCGCGCGCACAGGATGCAGCGCTCGCGGTCCAGCAGCACCTGCGAGGAGATGTTGATCGGCTTGGTGAACGTGCGCTTGACGTCCTGAAACCGAGAATCCGGGCGGCCGTTGGACATTGCCTGGTTCTGCAGCGGGCATTCACCGCCCTTGTCGCACATCGGACAATCCAGCGGATGGTTGATCAGCAGCAGTTCCATCACGCCGTGCTGTGCCTTGTCGGCGGCCTCCGAGCTGTATTGCGTGCGCACCACCATGTCGTCGGTGACGGGAATCGTGCAGGAAGCCATCGGCTTACGCTGGCCTTCGATCTCCACCAGGCATTGGCGGCAGGCGCCGACCGGGTCCAGCAGCGGGTGGTCGCAGAACCGGGGGATCTGCACGCCGATCAACTCGGCGGCGCGGATCACCAAAGTTCCCTTGGGAACGCTGATTTCGGTGCCGTCGATGGTCAGCGTCACCAGCTCGGGCTCGGTGACCTTCTTTCCGGTGTCGGCCGTCTGGGTCATGAGGCTCCGTTCGGGGCGAGCATGGACAGCTTGGGATCGAACGGACAGCCGCCGCCCTCGATGTGCGCGACGTATTCGTCGCGGAAGAATTGGATCGACGACGCGACCGGGCTGGCCGCGCCATCGCCCAAGGCGCAGAACGACTTTCCGAGAATCGCATCGGAGATGTCCAGCAGCTTGTCCAAGTCTTCGGCGGTGCCGTGACCGGCTTCCAGGCGGTGGTAGATCTGGCTCAGCCAGAACGTGCCCTCACGGCACGGCGTGCACTTGCCGCACGACTCGTGCTTGTAGAAGTCGATCCACCGGCCCACCGCGCGCACCACGCAGGTGGTCTCGTCGAAGATCTCCAGTGCCTTGGTGCCCAGCATCGACCCGGCCGATCCGACGCCCTCGTAATCCAGCGGCACGTCCAGGTGCTCGTCGGTGAGAAGCGGTGTCGACGATCCGCCCGGCGTCCAGAACTTGAGTTGATGTCCGGCCCGCACGCCGCCGGCGTAGTCGAGCAGTTCTCGAAGCGTGATGCCCAGCGGCGCTTCGTATTGACCGGGTCGGGTCACGTGGCCGGACAGCGAATACAGCGTGTAGCCGGGCGATTTCTCGCTGCCCATCGACCGGAACCAGTCCACGCCGTTCAGGATGATCGACGGGACGCTGGCGATGGTCTCGACGTTGTTGATCACCGTTGGGCAGCCGTACAGGCCGGCGACCGCGGGGAACGGCGGACGCAGTCGCGGCTGGCCGCGGCGGCCCTCCAACGAGTCGAGCAGCGCCGTCTCCTCGCCGCAGATGTATGCGCCGGCTCCGGCGTGCACCACCAACTCGAGGTCGTAGCCCGAGCCGGCGATGTTGCGGCCCAGGTAGCCGTTGGCGTACGCCTCGGCCACCGCGTTCTGCAGGCGTCGCAGCACGGGCAGCACTTCGCCGCGCACGTAGATGAAGGCGTGGCTGGCCCTGATCGCGTACGACGCGATGATCACGCCCTCGACCAGGACGTGCGGGGTGGCCAGCATCAGCGGAATGTCTTTGCACGTACCGGGTTCCGACTCGTCGGCGTTGACCACCAGGTAGTGCGGCTTGGCGGCCGCGCCGCTGTCGCCCTGCGGGATGAACGACCACTTCGTTCCGGTCGAGAACCCGGCGCCGCCGCGACCGCGCAGCCCGGAATCCTTGACGGCGGTGATCACCGCGTCGGGCTCCATCTTCAAGGCCTTGTCCAGCGCCTGGTAGCCGTCATTGCGGCGATAGGTCTCCAGAGTCCACGACTCGGGGTCGTCCCAGAAGCGGCTCAGCACCGGAGCCAGCGGTGTTGGTGACCCCATTACTGACCTTCCCCTGAACTTTCCGGCGACGGCTGGGATGTTGCGCCATTCCTCAGCATCGCTTCGCTCTGCATCGTCGTCGGCGCGGTCATGTTGCGCTCCTTGGCAACCCGCAGCCCGGCCAGCGTGGCCGCACCGGCCCCGCCCTGGCCTTCGTCGGGCCGCGGGTCGGGGAAACCGGCCAGGATCCGCTCGGTCTCTTTGAATTTGCACAGCGGCGCACCACGGGTGGGGACAGGAGGCTTACCGGAGCGCAGCCCGTCGACGAGCTTGCGTGCCGACTCGGTGGTCTGGTTGTCGTAGAACTCCCAATTGACCATCACCACCGGTGCGTAGTCGCACGCGGCGTTGCACTCGATGTGTTGCAGGGTGACCGATCCGTCGTCGGTCGTCTCGTCGTTGCCGACGCCGAGGTGCTCTTTGAGCGAGTCGAAGATCGCGTCGCCGCCCATCACCGCGCACAGCGTGTTCGTGCACACCCCGACCAGGTACTCGCCGGTGGGTCCACGGCGATACATGGTGTAAAAGCTTGCGACAGCGGCAACTTCGGCACCGGTCAGCCCGAGCTGTTCACCGCAGAACTCCATACCGGCCGGTGTCACGTAGCCGTCCTCGGACTGCACCAGGTGCAGCAGCGGCAGCAGCGCCGAGCGGGGATTCGGGTATTTACCGATGATCTCCTTGGCGTCGACCTCCAAACGTGCCTGCACGTCGGCCGGGTACGACTGGGGTGCGCCTTCGGTGACGAACTGGCCGGGCTCCTCGGGTGGCGGGCCAAGCCGGATGAACACCCGCTCGCCGTTGTTGCTGGCGCCGGGAGTCTGTGCTGCGGTCATCGGTCCACCCCGCCCATCACCGGGTCGATACTGGCCACCGCGGTGATCACGTCGGCGACCATGCCGCCCTCGCACATCGCGGCGACGGCCTGAAGGTTGGTGAACGACGGGTCCCGGTAGTGCACCCGATACGGGCGGGTGCCGCCGTCGCTGACCATGTGCACGCCCAATTCGCCGCGTGGTGATTCGACGGCGACGTAGACCTGCCCGGCCGGAACCCGGATGCCCTCGGTGACCAGCTTGAAGTGGTGGATCAACGCTTCCATCGAGCCGCTCATGATCTTCTCGATGTGCTCGGGCGAGTTGCCCAGGCCGTCCGGGCCGACTTTCAGATCAGCCGGCCAGGCGATCTTGCGGTTCTCCACCATGGTCGGGCCGGGCCGCAACTTGTCCAGGCACTGCTCGACGATCTTCACCGACTCCCACATCTCCTTGACGCGAATGATGTAGCGGCCGTAGGAATCACAACCGTCGTCGGTGATCACGTCGAACTCGTAGTTCTCGTACCCGCAATAGGGTTCGGTGCGACGCAGGTCGTGCGGCAACCCGGTGGATCGCAGACACGGCCCGGTAACTCCCAGGGCGATGCAGCCGGTCAGGTCCAGGTAGCCGACGTCCTTGGTCCGCGCCTTCCAGATGGCGCTCTCATTGAGCAGGTCGCCCATCTCGCGCAACGAGACCTTCAGCTGCTTGAGGGCTTCGGCGATCTCGGTCTGCGCGTTGGGTGGCAGGTCCGCCGCGACGCCGCCGGGCCGGATGTAGGCGCTGTTCATCCGCAGCCCGGTGATCGACTCGAACAGCGTGAGGATGATCTCGCGACCCTGGAAGCCGGTGAACATCGGCGTCATCGCGCCCAGTTCCATACCGCCGGTCGCCAAGGCGACCAGGTGCGAGGAGATCCGGTTGAGCTCCATCATCATCACCCGGATGACGTTGACCCGTTCGGGGATCTCGTCGGTGATCCCGAGCAGCTTCTCCACACCCAGGCAGTAAGCGGTTTCGTTGAAAAACGGTGACAGGTAATCCATTCGGGTCACGAATGTCACACCCTGCGTCCAATACCGGTACTCGAGGTTTTTCTCGATTCCGGTGTGCAGGTAGCCGATTCCGCATCGGGCGTCGGTGACGGTCTCGCCCTCGATCTCCAGGATCAGTCGCAGCACGCCATGAGTGGACGGGTGCTGTGGTCCCATGTTGACCACGATCCGTTCGCCGGTTTCGCCTTTGCGGGCGGCCTCGACGAGCTTGTCCCAATCTTGCCCTGTGAGCGCGATTAAGGTCTCCGAGCCATCCTCGTGGGCGGCGTTCATGGTGTCGCTCATCAGTTGTAGGACCTCCGCTGGTCAGGCGGGGGAATCTGCGCGCCTTTGTATTCCACCGGGACGCCGCCGAGCGGATAGTCCTTGCGCTGCGGATGTCCCTGCCAGTCGTCGGGCATCTCGATGCGGGTCAACGACGGGTGGCCGTCGAAGATGATGCCGAAGAAGTCGTAGGTCTCGCGCTCGTGCCAGTCGTTGGTCGGGTAGATCCCGAACAGCGAGGGGATGTGCGGATCACCGTCTGGCGCAGCAACTTCCAGTCGGACACGACGGCCATGGGTGATCGAGCTCAGCGGGTACACTGCGTGCAGCTCGCGACCGGTTTCGTCCGGGTAGTGCACGCCGTTGACGCCCAGACACAGCTCGAAGCGCAGCTGCGGGTCGTCGCGAAGCCGGCGGGCGACCTGCGGCAGCAGTTCGCGCCGTACATGCAGCGTCAGCTCGTCGCAGTAGACGACGACTTTCTCGACCGCGTCGGCGAATTCGACGTCATCGTCGGCTTTCAGCGCCTCGGCCAGCCGATCGACCAGCTCATCGAAGTATCCGCCGTAAGGCCGCGGACTTCCTTCGTCGAGCGTGACCTGGCGAATCAATCGTCCGTAGCCCGAGGTGTCGCCGCTGCCCCGGACGCCGAACATGCCGCGACGAACGCCGATCAGCTCGGCGTCGGAGGAGTCGGTGCCAACCGGTGCTCCGCCGACTTCGGCGGCTGCGCGCTTGGGGTCGTGCTCCGGTGAACTCATCGCAGCAGCCCGTGCATCTCGATCGTGGGCCGGGCGGCAAGGGCCGCCTGCTCGGCTTCGGCGATGGCTTGCTCGCGGTTGACGCCCAGCGGCATCTCTTGAATCTTGTCGTGCAGCTTGAGGATTGCGTACAGCAGCATTTCCGGACGCGGCGGACAGCCGGGCAGGTAGATGTCCACCGGCACGACGTGGTCGACGCCCTGCACGATGGCGTAGTTGTTGAACATGCCGCCAGAGGATGCGCAGACACCCATCGCCAGTACCCATTTGGGTTCGGCCATCTGGTCGTAGATCTGACGCAGCACCGGGGCCATCTTCTGGCTGACCCGACCGGCCACGATCATCAGGTCGGCCTGGCGGGGCGTCGCCGAAAACCTCTCCATCCCGAAGCGTGCGATATCGAAACGCGGCCCGGCAGTGGCCATCATCTCGATCGCGCAGCAGGCCAGTCCGAATGTGGCGGGCCACAACGAGTTCTTGCGAAAGTATCCGGCCAGTTGTTCAACGGTCGTCAGCAAGAAGCCGCTGGGCAGTTTCTCTTCCAGACCCACGATTTACCTCAATCCCACGTCAAGCCGCCGCGGCGCCACACGTATGCGTAGGCCACGAAGACGGTGAGCATGAACACCACCATCTCGATCAGCGCGAACAGTCCCAGCTGGTCGTAGCTGACCGCCCAGGGGTACAGGAACACGATTTCGATGTCGAAGACGATGAACAGCATTGCCGTCAGGTAGTACTTCACCGGGAACCGCTGCCCGCTGCCGGCGTGCGGTGCGTTGGCCGGCTGGTCGCTGGGCTCGATCCCGCATTCGTACGCCTCCAGCTTGGCGCGGTTGAAGCGCGACGGGCCGGTGATCTGGGCGAGCGCGACCGAGCCGAGCGCAAAGGCTGCGGCGATCCCTCCGAGTACGAGAATGGGTAGGTAGAGATTCATCCCGAGACGACGCTTCCTCACTGTGGTCTATGGGCTGGATTGTGAGCGCAACCACAGCCTAGCGACCGTGTGCAGTCCCGCGCTCAGCAGGTTAGATGTGACCTCAACCACAACCCGGTGAACGGTTGGTGTCACGAGGCACGACGTCAACTCGCCAACCATCCGAAATTCGCGAATTATTCAGAACGCGAAGCGATTTGGCTGATTTTCGCGCCAAGATCTGCGAGGTTATCTTGCCCCGCCCAGCGTCGCGGCGGGGGTGCGCCAAGGCCGGTTGAGTGGCTACTGGACCGGGGTGCGCAGCAACTCGAGCACGGTCCGGCTGAGCCGGATCGGGTCGATGGGGTGGGGGACCGCGGCCTCGGCGCGCGACCAGGTGGCCAGCCAGGCGTCGTCGCGGCGTCCGGTCAGGACCACGATGGGTGGTCCGTCGTCGATTTCGTCTTTGAGCTGCTTGGCGATGCCCATGCCGCCTTCGGGGGTCGCCTCGCCGTCCAGGATGGCCAGATCGATGCCGCCGGCGTCCATCTGCTGGATCACCACCGGCCCGGTCGCGACCTCGATATAGCTCAGCTCGGGCAGGTCGGGATGCACTCGTTTGCCCAACGCCGTCATGACAGCCTGTCGGGTGTCGGCGTTGTCGCTGTACACGAGAATCCGCAAGGGGCTGGTGGCAGACACGGTCCAGATCGTACTGCCCGGCGGCAGTTACTGCGGCGCCCGCACGAAGTACGCCTCGGCCGACACCGTCGCCGTCTTCGCGACCATGCCCAGCCGATTCCAGCCGACGTCGAACTGGTCGCGGTCGACCTCGGTGTGCGCCGACAATTGCACCGAGCCGTCGGCGAGCGCACTGACGTGGACCGGCAGCGGCACCTCCGCGGTGATCCCTTTGATGCTGAACGTGGCCCGCAGATCGGCGTTGTCGCCGGTGGCGGGCTCGACGGCGGTCACCACCACGCTGATTTCCGGATATCGGTCGGCGTCGAAGAAATCGGCTGATCGCAGATGCTCGTCGCGTTTGCCGATGCCGGTGCGCAACGACGCGACCTGAATATCGAGGCGGCCGAAGATTGCGCCTTTGCCGGTGACCTGGCCGTCGCCGCTGACGTCGGTGAAGCGGCCTTTGACGTTGATCAGGCCCCAGAAGTTTCTGATCTTGAAGTTGACGGTTGAGCGGTCGGGATCCAGGCTCCACACCCCCGCGGTGTCCGGATCGTTCAGCAGTGTGTCGACATTCGTCATAGGCGCCGCTCCTCCTCATCGCTTCGCTCTGCATCGTCGCCGTCGCGCGTCATGGGCGCCGCTCCTCCTCATCGCTTCGCTCTGCATCGTCGCCGTCGCGCGTCATGGGCGCCGCTCCCTCCGTTGTCGGCTAGCTCATTATCGGGGCGAGTTCGGCCGGGTCGAAATACTCATCGATACGTCTGATCAGGGCTCGAGAACCAGAAGAGACACTTGTCTTGATAACGATGCACACCCGCAGCGCGATCAATCCGCCTCCTGTGCCGGTCGCGTGCAGGACGTGCTGCTGCACGAAGCCGTCGGGGAACAGCTGCCGGTCGAGGATCTCGTAGCTGCGCTCGACGGTGACGCCGATGAACCACCGCAAGACCTTCAGCGCCCGCTGCTTGTCGTCGTCGCGGTGCGCGCCGGACCGCCACACTGCGATGTCGTCGTCGAACAGCTCAACCAGTCGTGCCTCGTCGCCGCGCTCGATTGCCGCGAACAATTCATCGGCCAAGTCGACGACGATCTCGGTAGCGGGCATGGCGTATCTCCCTACTCGTCCTGGTAGCCGGGGTGTGCGGCCGCCAGCCGGCGACCGACCAGTGCGCGCAGCGCCGACTGCACGTCGTCGTTGCCCCCGTCGAGTTCACCGGCCCGGATGGCGGCAGCCAGCTGGGCCTCATCGACGCATCCGACGCGGGCCAGTGCGCCCGCGACACCGTCGGCTCCTTCAGTGTCGGCGAGCAGTTCTCGCTCGACCATACGCAGCGCGTTGGCCGCGACCCGGGAATGGAAATTGACTTGGCCCGCAGTGGACTCCCGCACATCGGTCTCGAGAAATTCCGCCACCGCGGCGATGAGTTCCGCCGCGGTGGGACGACCGTGCGCGGACGTCATCAGGTCGCGGGTGCTTCGGGACCGCGCTCGACGCCCGTGCGCAGCTTCACCGAGGCGGAGTACGCGAGCGTGCGAAACCGCAAGACCGGGTCGTCGGAGGCCTCGATGCCGTCGGTGACGCGCATCGGGTCGAACACGACGATGTCGCCGTCGTGCTCTCGTTGCGTCTCGACGCCGGTGATCTCGAGGGTCCCGACGGTGACGGTCTGGGTGCTCTGCCAGGGCTTGGACGGGTCGACGGTCGAGTCGCCATGCGCGGCGATCTGGACCTGGTACTCGAACCGAACCGGTTGGGCCGCAACACGTTTGTCGAGTTCGTCGATCAAGAAGTCCGCGCCCTTGCTCTTCGCGACGTCCGGTGAAAGGAACTCCTCGCCGGCTGCCGGCTGCAGGTGGTAACGCACGAATCGGTCGCTGCCGTCGGCGGCGATCCAGCGAAATGCGTGCAGACCGTGGTAGGCCACGGTGGCGTAGCTTGCCGGCACCTTGTTGGCGGCGCGCACCACCGGCAGCACCGGCAGCAGTCGCGGGTGAGTGGCGATGTGTGCGAGCAGACGTAGCGGCGCGGCGGGGCCCGGGCGCATCGCGCGCAGCAGCGAGACGAAGCCGTCGGGTGTGCTGGCCGGGAACAGCTTGGCGGTCTGCGTGGACACGTCGGTGGTCGACCCGTCCGGCAGCGTGAACTTCACCGCCATCCCGCGAACGCCCGGGGCATTGTCTGGCTGGCCCGGATTGCCTGAGCCACTGGAGAACCGGATCAGCGCGGGCACCGCCGCCCCGGTGAGGTGCGCGGCGCGGGAGAGGCCGGCCGCCTCATCGGTCGCGGAGAAGGTGCCGCGGTAGAGCTTGCCCTTGGCATGCAAGGCCCGGTAGCCCGGTTTCGCCCCGCCGGTTTCGCGAATGGTGTCGATCGCCTGATCAGGAGTGACCACGGTGAAAGCCTAAGCGTTCAACCGGGCCCGGGGGACCGTGTTGTCGAGCAAGTTGAGCAGGTCCCATTCGGTCTCGCAGACACGGCGGCCGATCGTGGCCAGTTCCACTGAGCGCGTCTGTCCGCTCAGATGGCGTTCGGCCTGGTATCGGCAGATGACACCCCAGTGCAGGGTGGCCAGCACCAACCACCAGTGAAACGCGGTCCGGTCGACTGTGGCCCCGGCGGCTTTTTCGTAGGCGTGAAGAAAATCCTCGACGCTGCCCAGGCCGCCGGCGGCGAGGTCCAACGGCGCGCCGAATCGCCAGGCCCGGATGCAAAACCAGGCCAGGTCTTCGTAGACCTCGCCGACGTGCACCAGCTCCCAGTCCAGCACGGCCGCCAGGCCGGATCCGTCGACGATCAGGTTGCCCATCCGGAAATCGCCGTGCACCAGATGCGACGGCGACGGCGCCGGCCGGTTGGCGTCAAGCCAGCGAAATGCCCACTCGAACGTGGCGGTGGTATCGGCCATGGCTGTCCAGTTGTTCGCGCGACTCGGCCAGTTGATCTTCGAGGGTCAGACCGGGCAGGTCCGTGTCGGCGCGGTGGATGGCGGCCAGCGCCTCGGCGCATTGACGGAGTAGTCGGGCCCGGCCGGTGTCATCCAGCTGGCGCTGGATGCGACGGACGATGGTCTCGCCGCCGATCGCGTCGCAGATCAGGAACGGATTGCCCAGTGGGCCAACGGAATCGTCAGCGACCAGCACGTGGGGAACCGGTGCGCCGACGGCGGCCGCGGCGGCTTGGGCGCGGGCTTCGAGTTCCATGCCGGCGTGCATATCGTCGGGCGGGCCGATGCGAAGGATCAACGATCGTCGTTGCTCGCCCGTGGTGGCGTCGAACGCCCAGGTTGTTCTGCTGGCTCCGCCGCTCAGCGTGCGCAGATCTTCGATAGCGGTGCCCGAGCCGAGGGCCGGCTCCAGCACCGCGGCGAGTCTGGGCGCCAGTTCGTCCGCGACGCTCACTTGCGGCCGAACTTGAACAGCCGTTGGGCCACGCGACGGATCTGGATCTCTTCGGCGCCCTCGGTGATCCGGTAGCGACGGTGGTGGCGATAGATGTGCTCGAACGGCTCGTGGCGGCTGTAACCGAGGCCACCGAAGATCTGCATCGCACGATCGGCGGCGTCGCACACCAGCCGGTTGGCCCGATAGTTGGCCATCGACACCTTGTCCGACACTTCCATGTGGTGGTTGCGGTCGAGATGCCATGCCGCGTACTGCACCAGCAGCCGCACCATCTGCGCTTCGGTCTGCAGCTCGGCCAGCGGCCACTGCACGGCCTGGTTGGCCGACAGCGCCTTGCCGAAAACCTTGCGTGTGCCGGCGTATTCGGCGGCACGGTCGATGCAGTACTGAGCCGCGCCCAGGCTACTGGCTGCTTGGCGAATGCGGTTCTCGTGCAGGAAAGTCTGCGCGACCTCCAGACCACGATCGACCTCGCCGAGCACCGCGTCGGCGGGCACCCGCACGTCGGTTAGTTCGACCTCGCCGTGATCGGTGGGCATGTTGAACGTCCACCAGTAGTACGGGACCTGGAAGCCTGGCGTGTCGGTGGGCACCAGGAAAGCGGTGATGCCCTGGGCCTGTCCCGGTTCGCCGGACGTGCGAGCGAAGATCAGATCGTGGGTGGCGCGGTGGACGCCGGTGTTGAATCGCTTGGCACCGTTGATGATCCAGTCCCCGCTCTTTGGATCCTCCTGACAGCGTGAGTTTCCAGCCAGGTCGCGTCCGAGCCGTGCAGCGGTTCGGTGAGCCCGAAGGCCATCGAGCGTTCCCCGGTGATCAGCGCTTCGGACCACGCGGCGCGTTGCTCGTCGGAGCCGAAGCGTTCCATCATGATTACCTGCGGGAAGTTCCCGACGATCGAGGACTCGTTCTGCAGGTCGTTGTGTAGCCCAAGGCCCTTGTGCGCCAGATGCTCCCGAATCACCGCCATGTCGAGATTGGTGCCGTCGCGGCCGCCCAGCGACGCCGGTAACGCGTAGCGCAGCCAGCCGGCTTTGTCTGCCCGTCGTCGCATCTCCGAGAGCAGGTCTTCCCATTCCCGAGTGGGGATGCCGTCGTTGTCCCAGTCGGTGCGGGCATGCTCGCGACGTTGGTCGAAGTACTGCATGTTCTCCGCCTGCAGCGGGGCGATCTCGCGTTCGATGAACGCATCCATGTCGGCTAACAGACCCGGAAGGTGTTCGGGCAGCGTGAAATCCACAGTGATCTCCTTAAGTGCCGTACAGGGTTTTCTTCCACACCGTCGCGAGGGTCGCGATGGCGTCGTCGTCGCTGATCTCCACGCCCAGCCCGCCTTGGGCCGGGGAAGGCCCGACGAAGACGGTGGTGAAGTTCTCGAACAGCAGCGCGATAGCGGCCGCGATGTGCTCGGGATTGAGGTCGGACGCATAGCCGTGCCGCTGAACATGTCGCACCGAGGCGGCGACGATGTCCATGCCGAATCGCCGAAATTCGTTCTGAACGGCGGCAAACCGTTGCTGTGTAGTGGCCAGCTGTGCGACCGCGATCATGATGCCGATGTTCTGCTTGAACATGTTCCAGTAGCCGGTGACCACCGAGGTGAAGAACGCGTCGTCGTCCGGGGAGTCCGGCAGGTGAAGGCTCAGCCCGGACGGCGTCAAGACGTCCTGCAGAAAAGACTCGGCAAGTGCGGCGAGCAGGTCCTCTTTGTCGTCAAAGTACCGGTAGAACACCGCCGCGGATTTACCTGCCGCAGAGGTGATGTCGGCCAGTGTGGTGCCGTGGAAGCCGCGCTCGGCGAACAGTTTTCGGGCGGCCTGCTCGATGGCCGTCCGGGTCTGGCGGCCTTTTGCGGTCAGCGCCGCCTGTGATGTTCCGGCGGCCGGCATCAGTGCTGTATCCGGTCACCGGCACGCAGTAGGGCACTGGGCAAGTCGTGGCCGACAACCGACCTCGCGACGCCGGCCGCAGCAATGGCGGCGGGCAGTTCGACGTCGACGTCGATGTCGCTGTCGCGCAGCAGATACACCAGATCCTCGGTGGCGATGTTGCCGGTGGCACCGGGCGCGAACGGACAACCGCCAAGCCCGCCGACCGAGGCGTCCAATCGGGTGACGCCTGACTCGACCGCCGCGTATGCGCTGGCCAGCCCGGCACCGCGAGTGTTGTGGAAATGCCCGCCCAATGGCAGCTCACCGAGAACCGGGCGCAGTTGGGCGATCAGCGAGCGCACCCGTCCCGGCGTGGTCGTGCCGATCGTGTCGGCGATGCTGAACCGGTCGACGCCGCGATCGCGTGCGGCCGCGGCGATGTCGAGAACCCGCTGCGGCGGCGTGGGCCCGTCGAAGGGGCAATCCCACGCCGTGGCGACGATGACCTCGACCGTGACATCGCTGTCGCGGGCGATGGCGATGATCTCGCCGATCTGATCGGTGGCCTCGGCACTGCCGCGTCCGACGTTGGCTCTGCTGAACGCGTCGCTGGCCGCTACCACGTATTCGATCGAACGCAGCCCGGCGGCGACCGCCCGCTTGGCGCCTCCTGCGCTGGCGACCAGCGCTGAGAATTCGATGTCCGGATAATGATGCAGTTCGGCGGCGAGCTCGGCCGCATCAGCCATCGACGGCACCTTGTTTCGCGACACGAATGCGGTGGCCTCCACCTCGCGCACCCCGGTAGCGGCGACGGCTGCCAGCAGTTCCAGCTTGGCCGACAACGGGATTGGCTTCTCGATCTGCAACCCGTCGCGCAGCGACACCTCGCGAATGTCGACATGTGTGGTCATATGACCTCCTCCGCACGCAGCTCCTCGAGTTCGCCGGCGCTCTTACCGAGCAGGCCGATGTAGACGTCGTCGTTGTGCTGTCCCGGTCGCGCCGAGCCGGCATTGCGGACGCTGCCCGGCGATTCGGACAGCTGCGGCATGATTCCCGGCCCCAACACCGGTCGCCCGAGCCGTTCGTCGTGATGCTCGACAAGCATGCCGCGGGCGCGCAGCTGAGGATCGTTGACCACCTCGGCGACGGTGTTGATCGGACCTGAGATCACGCCTGCGGCGCTGAGGGTTTCGATGATGTCGTCGGGTTCACGTTCAGCTGCCCAATCGCCGATGATCTTGTCGAGCTCGTCTTGATTGCGTCCGCGCGCGACGTGGGTGGCGAACCGCTCGTCGGTGGCCAGCTCCGCGTGCCCCATCGCGCGGCACAGCCGGGCGAACACGGTGTCCTGGTTGGCGGCGATCACCACCCACGAGCCGTCGGCGCTGCGGTAGATGTTCGAGGGTGCGATGCCCTCCAGGCGGGTGCCGGACGGACCGCGCACCACTCCGCCGACGTCGTAATCCGGGATCGTGGATTCCTGTACCGCCAAGCATGATTCGTTGAGTGCCACGTCGACCACCTGGCCGCGCCCGGTGACGCTGCGCCGGTACAGAGCGGCCAGCGCTCCCTGTGCGCCGAACATCCCGGCCAGGCTGTCGCCCAGCGACAACGCCAGTCGCGGCGGTGGTCCGCCCGGGAAGCCATTCAGGTGCCGCAGCCCGCTGGCCGCCTCGGCCACCGAGGCGTATCCGGCCTTGTGCGCGTCCGGACCGGTCTGCCCGTAGCCCGATACCCGAACCAGGATGATCCCTGAATTACGTTGGCTGAGAACGTCGTAACCCAGGTCCCACTTCTCCAGAGTGCCCGGGCGGAAGTTCTCCACCACGATGTCGGATTTCTCGATGAGATCGAGGAACAACTCGCGGCCGCGTGGCCGACGCAGGTCCAAGGTGATGGCCCGCTTGTTGCGTGCGTGCACCGTCCAGAACACGTGATGCCCGTCGACTTCGGCCTGCCCCCAGGTGCGCAACGGGTCCGGTGCCCCGGGCGGCTCGACCTTGATGACGTCGGCGCCCATATCGCCGAGCAGTCGGCCGGCGAACGGCCCGGCGATCAGGGTGCCCAACTCGAGCACCCGGATGCCGTCCAGCGGACCGGTGGGCGAAGTCATGCAGTCCCTACGAACTTGTGCCGCTCCAGCCAATCGGAGACGACGGTGACGGCTTCGCGTAATTTGTCGCGCTGATCGGGACCGGCGTAATAGTGCGTGGCGCCGTGGATTTCGTGCATCTCCTTATCGGGATGGCCGATTGCCTCGAAGAGGCGGCGGGTGTGGCTGGGTGTGCATGCGTCGTCGGCGAGGTTGCCGATCACCAGCGCGGGCACTGCGATGTCACGCCCGCACTTCACCCCGTCGCCGTGCGCGTCGTCGTAGCTCCACTGGGAGAGCCAGCTGCGCAGCGTGCAGAACCGGGCGAGTCCGACCGGGCCCATGTTCACCACTTGAGGATCGCCCAGATAGCACGTTCCCGGAACCCGTTCGTTCGGATCGACCGCCGGATCGAGCCAGCGCGGGTCGGCCATGGTGCCGTGCACGACGAAACCGAACTCATCGTCGGGACGGCCGGCGGCTTTCAGTTCGGCCAGTTTGTCCTTGACCCAGGCGGTGATCCGGCGGTTGCGGTCGATCTGCGCTTGGCGGTAGCGGGCCAGGAACTCCTCGGTGTAGGGCGGCTGGTTCGGGTTGTCCGGGTTGTACAGGTCCAGTTCCGGATCCCGCTTGGTCGGATCGGACTCGTCGAGAATGGACCCGTCCATCCACTCGGTCAGCGTGCCGTGCCGGCTGATGTGTGCGGCCAGCAGCATGATCCCGTCGGCGGCGGGCAGATCGAGCTGGGTGAGATCGGGCCCGTCACCTGATGGGCTCGACGTGATGGTCGCGTGCTGGGCCTGCTGCTGATACAACACCGACAGCGAACCGCCGCCGCTCCAGCCGGCCAGCACCACCTTCTGATAGCCGAGCCGTTCCTTGGCGTCCTTGATGGCGGCGCCGAGATCCTCGATCACCTTCTCCATCAGCAACCCCGAATCGGTGCCGCGAAACCGGCTGTTGCAGTAGATGACATGGTGACCGGCCCGCGCCAACGCATTGATCATCGGCAGGTAGGCGCCACCGCCGATCGGGTGCATGAACATCAGCACGGTGTCCGACGGGTTGTCCTTGGGCTTGAGCAGATAGCTTTCCAGCACCACGATCTCGGCGAGGCCGCCGTAGACATCGCGGACCCCGGAATTGTTCTGGAAGGCAACGAGATAGGGGATCCGGTCGTAGTCGTGCTTCACGGGGCGCTGTGGTCATCAATGCTGTCCTAGGTCGTGTGCCAGCACCTCGGCTGACGGGGTTAGTCGCCGACGGGTGTCGACTGCGATCACCTGCCAGTCGACGCGGGAGTGCTCGTCGAACTTGCGGCGGGCGCGCTCGCGCGCCTTCTCTGGCGCACCATGGTGAACTCCTTGTGGTGCATGGGAAATCAGGCCGGGCGGCATGGGAATGCCGTAGAGCGAACCGCCGTGGAAGAAGGCGATCTCGTCGTAGTCGACGTTGCGGTGATACCAGGGTGTGCGCTCGGTACCCGGCACGCCTTCGGCGGGCTTGGGCAGGAAGTTCATCACGTAGACCCCGGTCGCCTGCATGAACAGGTGCACGGTCGGGGGGAGGTGGACGCTGTCGGAGGTCACCACGTTGTAGTCGTCGATATTGAACGTGAAGGCGAAGTTGTCGCCGCGCCAGCCTTCGACGTCGAGCGGATTGTGTTGATAGAACTGCGTTGTCGGGCC
Source organism: uncultured Actinomycetota bacterium (assembly GCA_963815995.1). GTDB lineage: Bacteria > Actinomycetota > Actinomycetes > Mycobacteriales > Mycobacteriaceae > Mycobacterium. The sequence continues at coordinate 28,317 of CAWFIR010000009.1, read as the reverse complement.
GCCCTCGTGGATCAGCCGCACCTGGTACTCGTCGCGGCCGTCGTCGTCGATCGGCTCGGGTTCGGGGATGACCGCCTGCGAGGGGTCGAACGGGAAGTGCCGGCCCAGCGAACCCGGTGGCGGAACCCGGAACTCGTCGCTGGCCTCGATCATCAGCAACGTCGTTTCGGATTCGGGGACGTGACGCCAGGTGCATGCCTTCGGCAGATACACCCAGTCACCGCCGCGGTAACGCAGCGGCCCGAACTCGGTCTCCAGCAGACCGGTCCCGTGGTGTACGAAGCACAGCAGATCGCCGTCGACGTGGCGGGCGAAGTACGGCATCGCTTCGTGGCGTCGGGACAACGAGATCCGGCAGTCCGGGTTGGCGAACATCAACAGCGGCCCGCCGTTGGCGTCGGTCGCGTCGCTGGGCTTGAGTTCGCTGGACAGCACGTCAAGGGGACGCAACGGACCCTCTGACCGGTAGGCGGTGGGGTCGTGGCGGCGGTACATGTTCGCGGTGCGGCCGGTGAATCCGCCACGGCCGAGTTCGTCGTCTTTCAGGCCCTCGAGGTCAGCGTGCAGGCGACGCGGCGTCTTGCCTTTGCGCAGGTGAATGAAGGATTCCATGACGGCTCCAGGGTTGCGGCGGCATCCGGGACGAGCAGAAACTGAAAGTGACATTACTTTTTGTTCTTGCGTGGCACAAGGGCAATCTGCGGTATTGGTGATGACTTCTCCGGCCAGGCGCAGTCTGTAGGGCATGACCAACGACACCATCACCGCCACGATCACGATCCCCGCAGCGGCCGAAGCGGTATTCGGCGTACTCGCAGACCCCACGACTCATGCCGCCATCGACGGCACCGGCTGGGTGAGAGACTCCCTCGACGGCAAGACGTTGACGGGTGACGGCCAGATCTTCCGGATCGCGATGTATCACGACAACCACCCCGCCAAGAGCTACGAGATGGCCAACAAGGTGGTGGTGTTCGACCGCCCGCACGCGATTGCCTGGGAACCGGGCCAGGACATGCCGCAGGAGACGGGACGCTGTCATTCGGCGGCTGGATTTGGCGTTACGACATAGACGACGCGGGACCCGCTGAATCTCACGTCACGCTTACCTACGACTGGTCGGCGGTACCGGCTGAACTCCGTGAGCACATTCAATTCCCGCCGTTCGACCCCACGCACCTCGAGAATTCGCTCAAGCATCTGTCCGACCTGGCCGCGGCTCGGGTCACCAGCTGAGTTCGGGGGGATGTCGACCGAGACTTAAACCAGTGCGCAGAGCTGCGGCGTGTCCTCGTTGACGTTTAAGTGTCGCGGATCGATGGAAAACCCGGGCCGGAAAAGTGGCTCAATCCCGCACGCGCAGGACGACTTTTCCTTTCGCGGTGCGATTCTCCAGCGAGGCGATCGCGGCAGCGGCTTCCTCCAGCGGGTAGACCACCGGCTCGGGAGGAGGCAGCTTGCCCGAGGCGAGCAGCCGCTCGAGTTCGGCCCACTGCTCGGTCAGCGCATCCGGGTGCGTGCCGGCCCAGGCGCCCCAGCCGACGCCGACGACGTCAATGTTGTTCAGCAGCAGTCGGTTGACCTTCACTGTGGGGATCTCTCCACCGGTGAAGCCGATGACCAGCAGACGCCCTCCTGGCGCCAGCGAGCGCAGCGAATCGGTGAACCGGTCGCCGCCGACGGGATCGACCACCATGTCGACACCGCGACCGTTCGTCAATTCCTTTGCCGCGTCCTTGAATCCGTCGGCCAGCACGACGTCGGTGGCGCCCGCCGCCCGCGCGATATCCGCCTTGTCCTCGGTGCTGACCACAGCGATGACGCGCGACGCGCCCAATACCGACGCCAATCGAAGCGTCGAGGTACCGATCCCGCCGGCCGCGCCGTGCACCAACAGCCGTCTCGCCTGGCTGCAGCCGACCGCGGACGGTCAGGGCGAAGTACATCGTCAGGTCGTTGAACAGCAATCCCGCACCGGCGGTGAAGCTCACGTTGTCCGGCAATTTGAACACCCGGTCGGGGGCCAGTATCGCGACTTCGGCCATCCCGCCGGTCAGCATTGTCAGGCCGACAACCCGGTCGCCAGGCTTCACGTTGGCATCCTGCCGGCGCCGATCGGACCACGCCGGCGATCTCGGCGCCCAGCACGAACGGCGGATCCGGCCGGTACTGGTAGAGGCCTCGGGTCAGCAGCGCGTCGGGGAATGCCGCGCCCGCCGCGTGCACCTCGACGACCACGCCGTCCCCGGTCGGCTCGTCGATTTCAACGACCTCGACCGCTTCTGGACCCTCGAGTCGAGTCAACTGTGCTGCGCGCATGCCACCTCCGTCGTCAGGCTGAACGTCGCTATGGCTTGACGTTAGCCTCGTGGAACGGAGCCGTTCTCGCTCGGTCCCTTTTCGGTTGGGTGGCGGCTACCGCGTACTGGTAATCCGAGCAGACGCCGCGCATGACGGATCGGCTGACGACGTGGCGGACCCGCTGCGACGGTGATTGCGGAATCGGGTTGCGGCGCTGCACCGAGCCGGGGGAACAGCGCCAACGCGTTGGTGCGCTCGATGGCCGCGCGAGCGTCGGTATCGATGCCCGGGTAGGTCTCCAGACCGGCCGCGAACAGCTTTCCGGCGACGGTCGGGGCGAACGGGAAGTCGGATCCGAACGTGATGTGGCCCGGTTTGGCGAAGGCCAGCAAGGTCGGCAACGCGGCCGCGCTTGAGGACAGCGCGGTATCGAAGTAGAAGCTCGCGAAGTCGTCGAGCACATCGGCCGGGCTGCGACCGGTCTCCGCGGTAATCGCGACGGCCATCCGGTGACTGGCATAGGGCACGAACCCACCGGCGTGGCTCAGAATGAACCGGATGTTCGGGTAGCGCGTCCGAATGCCGTTGCGCACCAGCAAGTATGCGGCGCGAGTGGTGTCGAGCAGGAAGTCCGCCGCGAACGGCGGGATGCCGGGCACCGAGGGACCCGGCAACTCCGCCGGGTGGATGAACACCACCGCCGACCGTTCGTTGAGGGCGGCGAACAGCGATTCCTGGCCCTCCTCACCCAGATACGTGCCGGCGTTGTTCGCCAGTAGCACACACGCCGTCGGCATGCAGCTCGTCGAGTGAACGCACTACTTCCGCGACAGCCTCGGCCACGTGTGGCAGCGGAACGGTGGCGAAGAAACCGAACCGGTCGGGATGTGCTGCGGCCAGTGCGGCGGTGTAGTCGTTGAGGTCGCGCGCGAGCGCGGCCGCGTCCGCCGGGTTCGGCAAAAACGCTGTGCCAGGAGTGGACACCGACAGGATGGCGGTGCCGACGTCGAGGTCGGCCATCGCCTGTAACGATGCCTCGGGGCTCCACTCGGGCAGCTCTCGTCCGCCGGCCGCGCTAAGCCCGGTTTTCTGCAACGCTTTTCGGTAGTCGGGCGGGATCAGGTGGTGGTGGGTGTCGATGCGCAGCATCGATCGCCTTCTGGGTTCAGTTGTCCGGGATGCCGGCGTGAGCCAGCGCGGGCACGGTGTCTTCGCGGTGCAGCAGCGACCGGGCCGCGGTCTTGAACTGCGCCAGTTTCTCGACGACGGTCTGCCCCTCCCGGGTGTGGCCCCAGATGCTGATTCCCTGGTATGTCGTTGGCTCCCAGGTCGTCTCGTCGACGACGATCGGATTCCAGCCGACTTCCCACTCGAATCCGGACGGTGTCATGGCGTAGTAGGACAGTTCCCGGTCGTTGGTGTGCTGCCCAACCGCCAGGGCCATGTGGAATCCGAGTTCTTTTACCCGCTGATAGGACGCGGTCATGTCGTCGAGGTCGGCGACCTGGATGTTGACGTGCTGGACGCGGGTGCGGATCGGGTTGATCGGCATCCGGTTGACCGCGGCGATCGCGATGGAGTGATGGCGTTGGTTGACGCGCAGGAATCGGATCTTGAACTTGAGTCCGCTGATGGTTTCGTCGATGAAGTCGGTGAGCCGGGCGTCGAACACGGTGTCGTAATATCCGCGCACCTGATGCGGTTTGGTGGAGGTGACGGCGACATGGCCGATGCCGGCCTCCCCCGTGACGAAGCCGCCGCGTACCGCCATGTCCAGCGGCGACGTGTCGAGACGAGGACGGGTGAAAATCTCTTGTGTCAGGCCGTTGGGGCCCGGGAACCGCACTAGCCGTTCAACACCGCGCAGCAAGGCCTCCTCGGCGGTCCCTTCGATTACCGGCACGCCGTGGCGGGTCACCCGCGCGAGGATCTCGTCAAACGTGCGATGGTCGTCGACCTGCCAGCCGAGGGCGGTGACGTCCTCTGCGGGCCCGCGCCGCAACAGAAAACGGCATTGGTGGTCGTCGAGGCGGAATCGCATCACGTCCGGCACGGTCTCGTCCAGGTGCATGCCGATCGCATCGCGGCCGAACCGCCGCCACTCGGTAAACCTGTCGGTCTCGATCACGACATAGCCGAGATGAACGCTGCCGAAGATGTTCATCGCACGAAAACCGAAGACTCGCTGAGGAAGTCAACGGCCAGCTTATTGAACAGGTCGGCTCGCTCCCATTGCATCCAATGGCCGGTTCGCGATGTCATGACAAGATCGGCGTTGGGCAGCAGGTTGACCAGCATCGGCCCGCCGGTCGGCCGGTTGACCTTGTCGTCGCGGCCCCACAACACCAACGTCGGCGTCTGCAGGTGCTTGAGGCGCTTGTCGCGGGTGAGGTCCATCCGCCACAGCGTGCGCAGCGCTGTCGGTCCGGATGGCCGGCGCAGCGGCGGGTCGGCCACCACCTCGGGATCGACCGAGGCCGCGTAGCGCGTCTCGATCAAGGTGTCCGGAACTGAAGCGCCATCGTAGACAAGGTAAGTCCGGATGAAGGCCGCCAGCTTGTCGCGGCTGGGGCCGTACCGCTGTAGTACGACAGCAGGCTCTTGAGTCCGGCGGTCGGGGCGCCCCGGGTAGTGCCGATGCCGCCGGGCCCCATCAACACGAGCTTGTCGACACGCTGAGGTGTGTCCAGCGCCAACCGCAGCGCGGCCGCGCCGCCGTAGGAGTTGCCGACCAAACACGCTGTGCCGATGCCGAGTTCGTCGATCAGGCCGCGGATCGTGTCGGCCAGGTAGCCGAACGGGTCGGATTGGTCGACACCCTTGGCCGAGCGCCCGTAGCCGGGCATGTCGGGCACGATTACCCGGAAATGCTCAGCGAGCGCGTCGATGTTGCGCGAGTAGTTCGACACCCCGGATGCGCCCGGCCCACCGCCGTGCAGCATGACGACCGGTGTTCCGCGACCGGCCTCCGCGACGAAGATCGGCTTGCCCGCAACGATGACGGTGTGTTCGGTCAAGGTGGTCGTGCTCATGCGTTGGCCTCGGTTCTGGTCGCGGTGGAAAACACGTGGCCCGTTGGCGGCGGCAAGGTCTGGTCGGATCCGGCTGCGGCGTAGATGAATCCGTCCGGTCGCAGGACGGCGGCCACCGCTTTCTTCTGTCGCAGCCATCGGACGAGTGTGGGTTCGACGACCTGGATCGTCGGAACGCCAAGCTCCGCCCAGGCTTGGCTGCCGCGTGGCGCAGGTCCGACGTGAATGATGGCCCACTGCCCGCCAAGGACGTCGTCGAAGCGGACTCTCGCGCCATCGGCGTTGGTCACCCACGGCTGTGGGATCTGCCAGCCCACCGCCCGGTGGCTCACGGTGGCGAAGAAGCCCTCCCGATAGCGGGCGTCGGGAATCCAGGTGAACCTGTCCAGGCGGGCGCTCACCGCGGGCACTCGCAAAATGTTGCGCAACAGATGGTTTCGTACGACGGCAATCGCGCGGTTGCGTTCGGTGATGATCCGCCCGGTGCGACACGCTCGCCGCGTCACCTCGGTGACATGTGGTTTGCGTTCGGCTTGATACGTATCGAGCAGCGATTCCGGGGATTGCCCCTTCAACACGGCGGCCAGCTTCCAGCACAGGTTGGCCGCATCGCGTACGCCGGCCGACATGCCTTGGCCGATCCAGGGCGGCATCGCATGCGCGGCGTCGCCGGCCAGGAAGACTCGGCCCAGCCGCCAGCGGTCGGCGACGCGCACATGGTGGCTGTAGATCACCGCCCGCAGGATCTTTACGTTCTCTTCGGTGATGCCCTGATCGTTGAGGACTTTCCAAATCGCCTTCTCGCTCAGCAACTCTTGCTCGTCTTCGCTTGCGCGCGCTGGGTATTCCCAGCGGTGATGTCCCAGGGGAGTGGGACAGTCGACCGTCGGGCGGTCCGGATTGCAGTGAAACCGCAACCGGTCGTGGGCATCCCACTCCTTGAGGACCTTGGTGTCGATAACCACCCAGCGCTCGCTGTAAGTCCGCCCGGTGTAGCCGACGCCGAGCTGGCCCCGGGTCGGCGAGGAACCGCCGTCCGCAGCGATCACATACGACGCGCGGAGCCGCTTCAACGTGTCGGTACGAAGATCGGCGAGCATCAGCTCGACACCGTCGTCTTTGGGATGCACGCGCAGGCATTCGTGTTCAAGCAGCACTTCGACGTGGGCGAATCGCTGCACACCCTCGCGCAGTACCTCGTCAACCGCCGGCTGATACAAGAACTGCTGCGGCGGGTGCCCCGCACCTCGCGGACTGATCTTCAAGTCGATGAAGGGCACACCGTTGGCGTCGACGAAGTTCAGCGGGCGGTCAGGGAGCATGTCCTGCTGTAGTCGATCGGCCAAGCCGATCGACTGCCAGATCCGCATGACTTCCTCGTCCGTGGAGATCGCCCTGGCGCGTCCGTAGATATCCGGATCGCGTTCGAGCACAACGACGTTCAGGCCGAGTCGACCCAAAAGGTTCGCGGCGGTGGCACCGGTGGGGCCGTAGCCGATCACCGCCACGTCGTAGGTGTCTGGATTGGTCACGGTGATCTCTCGTCGTCGAGGGGTTGTTCTGTAGTGATCGTTACGGTAATGTAGCGATCACTACAGAGTCAAGAGGAGATCGAGTTGGCCAAGAAGGTGCAACCGACCAGGCGCAAGCGTGCCGACGGTGAGCTGTCGCGGGAACGCATCCTCGACGCGGCTACCGAGATCGCCGCCGAGCGGGGCTACGAGGGCGCCAGCATCGCCCTGGTCAGCGCCAAATGCGGGTTGCCGGCCAGTTCGATCTATTGGCATTTCAAGAACAAGGACGACCTGATCGCGGCGGTCATCGAGCGCAGCTTCGCCGACTGGATGAAGGCCTGGCAGGTCCCGGTTGGGGGTTCACCGCAGGACCGCCTGGTGGGCTTGGCAATGCAGATCGCGAAGGCTCTGCTGGATTCACCCGACTTCATTCGGCTCGGCCTGATGCTGTCGCTGGAACGCCGCCCGGTAGAGCCGCGGGCGCGGGCGATGTTCCTCCAGTTGCGAGCGCAGACGTTCGACCAGTTGGTCGACACCATGCGGGCGTTCACCCCGGATCTCACCGATGCGCAGGTTCATCAACTGGTCACGTACGCCATCGCCGGCGCAGACGGATTATTCATCGCCAAGGAGATCGGCGGCGACGCAGTGGACCTGCTCGCGCTTTTCGAATTGCACGCCTGGGCGTTGTACGACAGCGCGCTGCGGCTGATCTCCGAGGATGGCCGACAGTGACGCCGACGCCGCACAGCGAGCAGGGTGCGCGAAATGGGGAGCACCCCGGGCGGTCGCCGAACCCGGTGATCAAGGTCCACGATCTCGCATGGCTGGAATTCCAGAAGCCGGATCTCGTTCGCGCCGAGGCGTTTGCGCATGCGTTCGGCTTCACCACCGTGTCGCGCAGCGGCGACCAGCTGCAGTTGCGTGGCAGCGATCCGGGCGCGCCGTGTGTGCTCATCCGCCGCGGCGCCACGACGCGATTTGTCGGCACCGCATTCCGGGCAGCCGACGAAGCCGACATCCGGCGACTCGCCGCGGCCAACGGTGCCGCGACGCGCACCCTGCCTGACACGATCGGCGGCCTCGCGGTAGATCTGACCGATCCCAGCGGTATGCCGGTTCGCGTCGTGGCAGGCGTCCGTGAGCTCGAAGCGTTGCCGGCTCAGTCGGTACAGACCTTCAACTTCGGAGCCGAACTGCGGCGCGCCAACGCGGTGCAGCGGCCACCCCGACAGCCCGCCCGGGTGCAACGACTCGGACATGTTGTCTTGCAAAGAACGAAGTATCGCGAATCGTTGAATTGGTACCTGGATCAGCTCGGCATGATCGTCAGCGACTTCCTGTTCTTCCCCGGCCAGCGTGACCGCGGCCCGACGATGAGTTTCATCCGCTGCGACCGCGGCCAGACTCCCGCCGATCACCACACCATCGCGCTCGCGTTGGGGCCGACGAACCGCTACGTCCACTCGGCGTATCAAGTGTGCGACCTCGATGCCCTGGCCGCCGGCGGGGAGTACTTGAAAGACGCCGGCTACCAACGCTCCTGGGGCATCGGCCGACATATCCAGGGCAGCCAGATATTCGACTACTGGCGCGACCCCGAGGGCTTCATGGTCGAGCATTTCACCGACGGCGACATGTTCGACTGCACGCTGGAACCAGGCTGGGCGCCGTTCACCGGGTCCGGATTGGCCCAGTGGGGGCCGTCGGTCACCAAAGACTTCCTCGGCACCAATCCCCGATCCCTGCCCCACGAAGCGCGATCGATGATCAGTGCGCTTCGGGCCGACAACGAATTCGATTTCCGCCGCCTCATCGGCCTGATGAAAGTAGCCACGACATGACCCTCTCGATCCTGCGCACCGCCGACGGCTGGTGGGTCAACACCGCAACCGGTGCGGTGAAGGTCAACACCGACGCCACCACCACAGCGGGCCTGTTGGCCGACCGCGCCGCCATCGACGCGGCGGCATCCGGATCAGACACGGTGCCGCTGGACAGCCTCACACTGATTTCGCCGGTGACGGCACCCTGCCGGGTTGTGGCGCAGATGACCAACTTCGCCTCGCACGTCAAAGACGCCGGCATGGACCCCAAGTCGATTCCGCTGACGTTCTTCCGCAAGGCATCGGGGTCGATCACCGGACCGTCCGGCGACATCGTCAAGCCCACGCATGTGCGGTTCTTGGACTACGAGGTGGAGATCGCGCTGGTGATCGGTCGCGCGATCCCCGTCGGCACCGAGCTCTCCGAGTCAACATTGTCCGACTACATCGCCGGCTTGGTGGTGACCAACGATGTCTCCGCGCGCGATGTTCAACTCCCGAAAACCCAGTTCTACGAATCGAAGTCGTATCCAAGCTTCACGCCGGCCGGCCCGGCGCTGGTGCTGCTGGATGTCGACGAACTCAAGCGCTTCGGCGACTTGCGTCTTCAGTTGCGCGTCAATGGCGAAGTCCGCCAGAACGGAAAAGTCGACGGCGACATGATCTATCCGCCGTTGCAGGCGCTGCAGGCCCTGGCTCGGTTTCAACGCCTGGACCCCGGTGATCTGGTATTGACCGGAACACCGGTCGGCACTGCGCTGTCCGCCCCGCCCAAGCCGATCGAGATCATCGGCTCGCTGCTACCGCCCGCGATGAAGTGGAAGGCGTTCTTCAACCGGCAGGCCAAAAACCCGAAGTATCTCCGGGACGGCGACATTGTCGAGGCCGCGGTCGCGACCGACGACGGCATCATCGACCTGGGCTCGCAGCGCAACGTCGTGAGGTACGCATGATGCGGAGGCCGCCCAACGGCGTTCCCGTCTACCGGCCCGACATCTACGCCACCGACGCCATCGTCGACCCTTATCCGCACTATGCCCGCCTGCGCGAGCTGGGACCGGTGGTGTGGCTACCGCGGCACCGGGTCTATGCACTGCCGCGATTCGGCGAATGCAAGGCCGTGCTGCGCGATGATTCGACGTTCGTCTCCGGTAACGGAGTAGCGCTCAACGGCATCGCCAACCGATTGTCCCGCGGCACAACATTGAACAGCGATGGCGCCGAACACGATCAGCGGCGCAAACTCGTGGCGCACCGCATACTGCCGCGGGCGCTGCGGGCTATCAGCGACAGTGTCGACGAGCAGGCGGTGCGCGTCGTCGACGCCGCGTTGGGCAAGGCCGAGATCGACGGTGTGGCCGATCTTGCGACCGCGTTGCCGCTTGCCGTAGTGCCCGACCTGGTGGGTTGGCCGCGCGATCAGCGAGAGCATCTACTCGCGTGGGGCGGAGCGACGTTCGACATTCTGGGTCCGCTCAACCTGCGCTTCCTCAAGGCGTCCCCGTCGAGTGTGCAGATGCTGCGCTTTGCGCGCCGCGTCGTGCGTCACCGCAGTGTGATCGAGGGAAGCTTGGGTCATGACGTGCTGGTGGCGGCCGACAACGGGAAACTGCCGCACCGCGAGTGCCATCCACTGATGGTCGATTACGTTGCGCCGTCGCTGGATACGACCATCAGCGCGATCTCCAGCGCCCTGCATTTGTTCGCGACCTTTCCGGAGCAGTGGGAGATCCTGAAAGCCAATCCCGATCTGATTCCCAACGCGGTCAACGAGGTCGTCCGCTACGAGTCACCGCTGCGCGCGTTCTCACGACGAGCGGTTCGGGAGACAGCAATCGGCGACACGAGAATTCCGGCTGGGTCGCGCGTCCTGGTCATCTACGCTTCGGCCAACCGTGACGAAAACGAATGGGATCAACCCGACACCTTCGACATCCGCCGCGACGCTACCCGGCAGCTCGGCTTCGGTCAGGGCGCCCATGCATGTGCAGGACAAGGGTTGGCGCGCATGGAAACCCAGGCGATGCTTCGCGCACTTGTCGAGCGCGTCGACCGGATCGAGCTGACCTCACCACCCACGTGGGCGCTCAACAACATCATCCGGCGAAACGAAACCCTGCCGCTCAAACTGATTGCGGCCTGACCGGCCTACTTCAACTCGGACGACGACAGACCCAACAGCCGACGTGCGACCACGAGCTGCTGGATCTGCTGGGTGCCCTCGAAGATGTCCATGATCTTCGAGTCGCGCGCCCACTTCTCCAGCAGAGTCTCTTCCGAATAGCCGATGGTGCCGACCAGTTCGACGGCTTTGAGGGTGATATCGCTGCCCACCCGACCGGCCTTGGCCTTCGACATCGAAGCCTCTTTGGAGTTGGGGATGTTGTTGTCCGCCTGCCACGCCGCACGCAGAGTCAGCTGGTAACTGGACTCCCATTCGGCCTCCATTCGGAGGAACTCGGCCGCGGCGGCGCTTTGGACCTGTGCGGGCTTGTCGTAAGAGATCTCCACGCCGGCGTTGGTCAGGATCTTGCGCAGCTCTTCCAGAGTGGCGCGGGCAATCCCGACGGCCATGGCAGCGACCACCGGCCGGGTGTTGTCGAAGGTCTCCATCACCCCGGAAAAGCCTTTGCCCGGCTCGATTTCGGGGTTGCCCAGCAGGTTGTCCTTGGGAATGCGGGCGTTCTCGAACCGGATCACGGCGGTGTCAGAGCCTTTGATGCCCAGTTTGTTCTCGAGCCGCTCGACGGTGACGCCAGGGTGCTCGCGCGGCACGATGAACGACTTGATCGCCGCGCGCCCCTTGGACTTGTCCAGCGTTGCCCAGACCACAATGTGGGTGGCTCGCGAACCCGCAGTGACGAAGATCTTTTCGCCGTTGATCACGTACTCGTCGCCGTCCAGCTTGGCGGTGGTGGACACCGCCGCAGAGTCAGAGCCGAATCCCGGTTCGGTGATCGCCATCGCCGCCCAGACCCGGCCCAGCCGCTCCAGCTGTTCGTCGGTGGCCACAGCAGACACTGCCGCATTGCCGAGGCCCTGGAAGGGGATCGACAGCAGCATCGCCGCGTCGCCCCAGCTGGCCTCCAGCGCTTGCAGCGCCGCTGCCATATTGGCGGCGTTGCGGTTCTCGCCGTTGCTCTCGCTGCTGCGAAGCCCGTTGGCGCCGGCCATATCCAACGTGTTGGATTCGGCGGCGCCGGCGAACAGCTCAGCCAGCGTGTCGAGCTCGACCGGGTAGGCGTGCTCTTTGAGGTCGTACTTGCGGGCGATCGGCCGCATCATCTCTGCGGCGCCCTGGTGTGCCTTGTCGATCACCGCACGCATTTTGCCGGGCAGTTCCAAATTGATTGCCATGATTGGTCTTTCGTTGCCGGTGAGTTAGACGACTTAGATGACGACGACGCCCTCGGCGACGCCGAGGACTCTCAGGTCGCGGTACCAACGCTCGACGGGGTGCTCCTTGGTGAAGCCGTGGCCGCCGAGCAGCTGCACGCCGTCCAGGCCGATCTGCATGCCCTTGTCGGCACCGAGCCGCTTGGCCAACGCGGCTTCGCGGCAGAACGACAGGCCCTGCTCGGCCCGCGCCGCACCGCGCCAGGTGACCAACCGCAGCCCATCGAGTTCGATGGCGATGTTGGCGCACATGAACGCGACGGATTGCCGATGAGCGATGGGCTCGCCGAATGCCTCGCGCTCCTTCACATACGGGATGACGTAGTCCAGCACGGCGTGCGACGTGCCGACCGCGAGCGCGGCCCAGCCCAGGCGTGACAGCGCGATCGCCTCGGAATAGTCGGCATCGGTGGCGTCGTCCTCGCCAAGCCGCGCACTCAGCGGCACCGAGACATTGTCGAGCTCGACGCGGCCCAGCGCGGCCGCGCGAATGCCCATGCTCGGGTCGGCCCTCACGGTCAGGCCCTCGCTCGAGGACTCGACGATAAACAGTGCCGGCTTGCCGTTGAGTTGGGCTGCGACGATGAACAATTCGGCATCGGCCGCCGCCGGAACCAGAGACTTGACGCCGTCGAGCCGGTACCCGCTCGGGGTGCGGACCGCGGTGGTCTTCAGCGCGGTCGGGTCGAACAACGGCTGCGGTTCGGCGATGGCCAGGCAAGCTTGCGGGACATTCTCACCGGCGAACTCCTGGAGGTAGGTCGCCTGTTGACCGGCGCTACCCCAATGGGTCAGCGCCGCGGCGACGCCGGCCGGCGCCAGGATCGGCAGCGCCAGCCCCATGTCGCCGTAGGCGAGCGCCTCGGCGACCAGCACGTTGGTCACGCTGGAGCGCTCCGCGGCGATGCCGTCGAAGTCCTCGGGAATGTTGATCGCGGTGATCCCCAACTCGGCGGCCTTCTTGACCAGGTCCGGGGGATAGGTGGTCGCCGCGTCGGCGTCGTGCGCTGCCGGACGCAGGACCTCTGCGGCGAACTCCTCGACCGTCTCGACGATGAGTTTCTGGTCGTCGTCGGGCGTCAGGTCGTAGTAGTCCTTGCCACTGGTCTTCAGGCGGGTCGGCTCCGCCGCGCAGGTTCTGGACGCGCTTGAACTGGCGGCCCGTGGCTCCGGCGGTGGAGAAGATCGTCTTGGTGCCGTAACGCAGCGTCCGGTTCAGCGGATCGCGCAGGCCGTACTTGTCCAGGAACTCCTGGCCGACGAGCGGCGTGAGCAGGCCCAACGCTACGTCGATGCCAGTGCGCTTGTGCTTGTGCTCGCCGATAGCGGACTTTTTGCCGGCGCGCTTGGGACGCGGCTTGGAGCCGTTATGGGAGCCATTTGCGGAGGTGACAGTGTTTGTCATTGACAGCAGCCTCGGTCGTTGGGGCAGTGCGATGAACTGTATCTTACTCCGGAGTAAGATACAGGCAACTGTTAACTAGTTCACAGGTCGGGCTATGTCGCGCCCAGTCGGGCCAAGACCTGGTCGTGCAGCAGGGCGTTGGTCGCCACCGCGCTGCCGCCGTGCGGGCCGGGGCTGCCATCGAGGCTGGTGAACGTCCCGCCCGCCTCGCGCACCAGGATGTCCAGCGGCGCCAGGTCCCACACCGACACCTCCGGTTCGGCGGCGATGTCGACCGCCCCCTCGGCCACAAAGCAGTAGGACAGGAAGTCGCCGAAGGCGCGGACCCGCCACACCTCATCGGTCAGGTCGAGGAAGCGGTCCCGCAGACCGAGATCGTTCCATCCGGACAGGCTGGAGAACGACAAGCTGGCGGAATCCAGTTGCGCCACTGAGGAGACCGAGAGTCGGCGGGCCGCGGTGTCGCCGACTGCCACGAACGCGCCGGCGCCGGCGGACGGCCCACCAACGCCGATGCAGTGCAGGCGCGCTGACAACCCCGACCTGCGGGACGCCGTCGTCGAGCAGTGCGATCAGGCTGGCCCACACCGGCACGCCCCGCACGAAGTTCTTGGTGCCGTCGATCGGATCGATGATCCACTGCCGCCCGGTCAAAGTGGTTGTGCCGCCGAACTCTTCACCGAGGATGGCATCGTCTGGTCGAGCGCGGGCCAGGGTGGCTCGCAAGCCCGTCTCGACCGCATGGTCGGCGTCGCTGACCGGCGTCAGGTCCGGTTTGGTGTCGACCCGCAGGTCGACTGCGCCGAAGCGGTCGAGTGTGACCGCGTCGGCCTGGTCGGCCAGCGCCAACGCCACCGCAAGATCGTCACGACTCATCGGACCTACTTTCGCCGAAAATACACCCCTGCGTTGATACCACGGACTACCTCGGCAGGGGATGATCTATGCGTGAAGAGCGCGAAGCCAGCCGAGCCGAGTGTGCCGCGAGACCGCTCCAGAAGGGATGTCGACGATGGCTGACGAAAAGCGCGGGCAGGCAGCCCTTTTCGACGCGTTGACGACGAAGGGCACGGCCTTCTCGGAGGCCGAGCGCCGCAAGTACGGCCTGCTGGGCCTGCTGCCGACGGCGGTGAAGACGCAGGACGAGCAAGCGGCGCATTGCTGGCACGAGTTCTCCACGCGCCGCGACGATCTCGACAAGCATATTTATCTGCGTGCGTTGCAAGACCGCAACGAGACGCTGTTCTACCGGGTGCTGCAGGACCACATTCGCGAGACCCTGCCGATCGTGTACACCCCGACCGTCGGCGAGGCCTGCCAGCGTTTCAGCGAGATCTACCGGCGCCCACGGGGATTGTTCGTTTCCTACCCGGAACGCGACTGCCTCGACGAGGTGCTGCAAAACCGGCCGCAGCATGACGTCGACGTGATCGTGGTGACCGACGGGCAGCGCATCCTCGGCCTGGGCGACCAAGGCATCGGCGGTATGGGCATTCCGATCGGCAAGCTGTCGTTGTACACCCTGATCGGCGGCATCGACCCGGCCCGAACGCTGCCGATCGTGCTCGACGTGGGCACCGACAACGTCGAACTCCTGCAAGACCCGCAATACCTTGGCTGGCGTCACCGCCGCATCGACGACGACGAGTACTACGCCTTCATCGACCGCTTCGTGACCGCAGTGCGCAAGCAACTCCCCGACGTGCTGCTGCAGTGGGAAGACTTCGCCACCGCGCACGCGCTGCCGATCCTCGCCCGTTACCGCGACAAATTGCTCACCTTCAACGACGACATCCAGGGCACGGCCGCCGTCGCCCTCGGTGCCCTGCACGGCGCGGCGAAGGTCGCCGGCCGGCCGCTGTCGCAGCAGCACGTCGTCATGCTGGGGGCCGGTTCGGCCGGCATCGGGGTCCTCGACATGATCCGCCGCGAGATGGTCACCGAGGGTCTGTCCGAACAGGCTGCCACAGAACGGATCTGGGTTGTCGACGTAGTGGGCCTGCTCACCGACGACCGCAACGACCTGTCGGACGCTCAGCGTGACTTCGCGCAGCCCGCCGGGCGGGTCGCCGGCTGGGGACTGTCGGGGCCGGCTCAGCTGGCCGACGTCGTACACAACGTCGATGTCGGCGTGCTGCTCGGATTATCAACTGCCGCCGGAGCTTTCACTGAGTCCATTGTGCGCGAGATGGCCGCCAAAGCCGAGCGGCCGATCATCTTCCCGCTCTCCAATCCGACGAGCCGCGCGGAGGCGCACCCAGCCGAACTGGACCATTGGACCGACGGGCGAGCGTTGATCGCGACCGGTTCGCCCTTCGCGCCTCTGGAACGCGATGGTGTCGAATATCCTGTGGCGCAATGCAATAACGTCTATATCTTCCCGGCGATGGGGCTCGCCGTAACCGCCGCGCAAGCGACCAGAGTCACCGACGAGATGATGCGGGTTGCCGCGGCGACCCTCGGCGAGTCGTCGCCGGCCCTGAACGATCCGAACCAGCCGCTGCTGCCGTCGTGGTCGGATGCGCCCGACGTGGCCATCCGGATCGCGCAGGCCGTCGCGGAGCAGGCCGTGGCCGAGGGTGTCGCCCCGAAACGCAGCAGCGAGGAACTGGCCGAACGGATCACGCAGGTGCACTGGCATCCCGTTTATCCGACGGCATCAGCCTGACCGTCGGCGGACCTACCATGGCGTCGTGTGGGAAATCTTTTCGGTGCTGTTGCTCATCGCGCTCGGGGTCGGCCTGCTGGCTCCGCGGCTATTCCGGCGGCGCCCCAGCGGCGACTCGTTGAGCGGCACGCTGCTGATCACCGGAGTCAGCCCACGGCCGGACGCACTCGGCGAGCAATACGTCACGATCACCGGCGTCATCGACGGACCAACCGTCAGCGATTACACCGTCTATCTGCGGATGACCGCCGATGTCGAGCATTGGCCGGCGGTGGGGGAGTTGAAGCCGGTGGTGTACTCGCAGCGCAATCCCGACAGGTGGATCTTCGCGCCGCCCGACCTACCGGCGGGCTGAGGCCCGTCAGCCGTGGCTGATGTGCAGCAGCTTGGTCACGTTCGGCAGCTTGACGCGTGGCCGGCCGTGCGGTTCGCCGGCTGAGCGTTCGTGCTCGTCGATCAGCTTCCAGTGCGCGTCGGTGACCAGTTTGGGCTGGCGGGAGGCCAGCCAGTCGGTGAGTTTGTCGGCGTGGTCGGCGCCGAAGTCGGCCAACTCGGCTTCGCCGGCGCTGGTGAGGTCGGCGATCAGGGAGTCGATGGTGTCCTGCGAGTCCTTCTTGTTCGTGCCGATCACCCCGGACGGACCGCGCTTGATCCAGCCGACGACGTACTCGTTGCGACTGCCGTCGATCCTCCCGTCGCTGTGGGGAATGGTCCCGCTCTTCTCGTCGAACGGCAGCCCGGGCGTGGGGACCCCGCGGTAGCCGACCGAGCGGACCACCAGTTGCACGGGCACCTCCTCGCGCTCGCCGGTGTCCTTGGCCGTCACCCGTCCGCTGTCGTCGGTGACCAGCTCGTTGTGCCCGAACACGATCTTCTCGACCCGCTCCTCGCCGGCGATCTCGATAGGTGAGGTCTGGAAGCGGAACACAATCCGGCGGTGTCCCGGCCGGGGCTCGCGGCCGACGTAGCCCTTCAGCACCTTGATGTTCTGCTTGCAGACCTTGCCCACCGCCGCCGCGTCGTCCTCGCTGATGTTCTCGAAGTCCGCTGGGTCGACGATCACGTCCACGTTCTCCAAGTCGGCGAGTTCGCGCAGCTCCAGCGTGGTGAACGCGGTCTGCAGCGGGCCACGGCGACCGATCACGATCACTTCCTCGACGCCACGGGGGCGCAGCGACTCCAGCGCGTGGTCGGCGATGTCGGTGCGAGCAAGCTCATCGGGATCGGTTACCAGAATGCGTGCGACGTCGAGCGCGACGTTGCCGTTGCCGACGACGACCGCCCGCGCGCCGGAAAGGTCGGGCGATATCTCCTCGAAGTGCGGGTGGGCGTTGTACCAGCCGACGAAATCGACCGCGGCGACGCTGCCGGGCAGCTCTTCGCCCGGGATGTTCAGCGGCCGATCCGACTTGCGCGCCAATCGCGTAGACGACCGCGTCGTAATGCTCGGCCAGTTCGGTCGCGCTGATGTGTTCGCCCACCACGACATTGCCGAAGAACCGGAAGCGCTCGTCCTCGGCGGTCTTCTCGAACTGCTTGCTGATCGACTTGATCTTCGGGTGGTCGGGTGCGACCCCGGAGCGCACCAAACCCCACGGCGTCGGGAGCATCTCGAGCATGTCGACGGCGACGTCGATGTGCTCGTTGGAGTCGGCGGCTTTGAGCAGCGAGGCCGCGGCGAAGAATCCGGAGGGACCTGAGCCGACGATCGCTACGTGGTAAGGACGCATAATCCCCGATGCTAAACGCCCGCCCCGCCGGCCCGTGGCTAGTCGTCGCCGCCGCATGTCGAGCCGCCGGTAACGTGATCAGGCGTGGACCCCGACCGTCAGGCTGACATCGCAGCACTTGACTCGACTCTGACCACGGTGGAGCGGGTGCTCGACGTCGACGGTCTGCGCAGCCGAATCGACAAGCTCGAGCAAGAAGCGGCCGATCCCAAGCTGTGGGACGACCAGGCCCACGCGCAGCGCGTCACCAGCGAGCTTTCCCACACCCAGGGCGAGTTGCGGCGCGTGGAAGGGCTGCGCCAGCGACTCGACGATCTGCCGGTGCTCTATGAACTGGCCGACGAAGAGAACGCCGCAGACGCCAAGGCCGAGGCCGATGCGGAACTCAAGGCGCTGCAAGCCGACATCGAGGCGATGGAAGTGCGAACGCTGCTGTCCGGCGAGTACGACGAGCGGGAAGCGCTGCTCAACATCCGCTCCGGCGCCGGCGGTGTGGATGCTGCTGACTGGGCCGAGATGCTGATGCGGATGTATATCCGGTGGGCCGAGCAACACAAATATCCCGTTGAGGTGTTCGACACGTCTTACGCCGAAGAGGCCGGGATCAAGAGCGCCACCTTCGCCGTGCACGCCCCCTACGCGTACGGCACGCTGTCGGTCGAACAGGGCACCCATCGGCTGGTGCGGATCAGTCCGTTCGACAACCAGAACCGACGGCAGACGTCGTTCGCCGAAGTCGAAGTGCTGCCGGTGGTGGAGACGACGGATCACATCGAGATTCCCGAGGGCGATCTGCGGGTCGACGTGTATCGCTCCAGTGGTCCTGGCGGCCAGTCGGTGAACACCACCGACTCCGCGGTTCGCTTAACCCACATCCCGACGGGTATCGTCGTGACTTGTCAGAACGAGAAGTCGCAGCTGCAGAACAAAGTTGCGGCGATGCGGGTCCTTCAGGCAAAGTTGTTGGAACGCAAGCGTTTAGAAGAACGTGCCGAGCTCGACGCATTAAAGGGTGATGGCGGCAGCAGCTGGGGTAACCAGATGCGGTCCTACGTGCTGCACCCGTATCAGATGGTCAAGGACCTGCGTACCGAGTACGAGGTGGGCAACCCGGCGGCCGTTCTCGACGGAGACATCGACGGATTCCTGGAAGCGGGAATCCGGTGGCGTAACAGAAAAGATGACGACTAAAACCACGTATCTAGCGACAACCACCGCGCAGCGCTGGCACGACTTCTGGCACGGCGAAATCGGCCAATGGATCGTCACTCGCGGTCTGCGGGTGATCATGGTGGTGATCGGCGTCGATACTGGCGGTCCGATTTGTCACCTGGGTCGCCGATCAAATCGCCCGGCAACTCGACGAACGTTTCGTCGAGAGCGACGCGTTGGTGCGGTCGGAGGCGAGCAAGCACCGGCAAGCATTGGCGTCGGTCGTCCAGTGGGTGTCCATAGTCTTCATCGCAATCTGGGGCATCGTCCAGATCGCCGACGTCCTCGACTTCTCCATCAAGGGCTGGGTTGCGCCCGCGACCGTGATCGGTGCCGCGCTCGGCTTCGGCGCTCAGCAGGTGGTCAGGGATCTGCTGTCGGGTTTCTTCATCATCGTCGAGAAGCAATACGGCTTTGGTGACCTGGTCACACTGACCGTCGTGTCGACGACCGAAGCCAGCGGCACAGTCGAGAATGTGACGTTGCGGGTGACCCGGCTGCGTTCCCCGAATGGCGAGGTGTTGACCATTCCGAACGGCCAGATCGTCAAGGCGGTCAACCAGTCCAAGGACTGGGCACGCGCGGTCATCGACATACCGGTCTCGACCACCGTCGACCTCAACCGGGTCAGCGAGGTACTGCGCCACGAGTGCGAGCACGCCCTGGAGACCCCGAGCGCTTGGCGAGTTGTTGTTGGATGCGCCCACCTTGATGGGCGTGGAAAGTATTCAGGTCGATACCGTCACCCTGCGGATGGTGGCTCGCACACTGCCCGGTAAGCAGTTCGAAGCCGGCCGTCAGCTACGCGTCCTGGTTATCCGGGCGCTGGCCCGCGCGGGCATCGTGACCGCGGCCGATGCGAAGGTCGGCGTCGTCGACGGCCCGGGTGTCGAGGTGGCGGCGGCCGAGCAGGAAGAGTACGAAAAATCCCACGATCCGGTTCAGCGCTGATGAAGCTCACACTCAACGTTCTCGAAAATCACCGCCGCGATGCGGATCGGCACTGGCCGAGCTACATCTTCGGCGGCCGGATCCGGACCTCGACGCTGGTGTTGATCATCGCGTTTTTCCTCACGTGGTGGGCCTACACCACCTACCGGCCGCACCCGCCTCCACCGGTGGTGCCGCAGGTGGTGCCTCCCGGCTATGTTCCCGACCCCAACTACACCTGGGTGCCGCGCACCCGGGTGCAGTCGCCTGCGTCCGACACGCCGACCACTACGGTCCCGACCACGACCCCGCCGACCACGCCTCCTACGACGACAACGCCGCCGCCGCTGATTCAGCTGCCTGTGCTGCCGCCGCCGTTCGGTCCTGGCACGCCGACTCCCGCCACACCACCGCCGGGCCCGGTCCCGGCGCCGCCGCCTCCACCCGGGCTGCCACAGCTGCCGGCGCTGCCAGGCCTGCCCGGATGACGCGTCCTGCCTACGCAGCGCGCCGCGTCAGCCGGACACCCGAAGTTCACGGTTACACTGGCGACCCGTGATGATCACCCTCGACATGTCACCAAGCAGTACAAGTCGTCTGCCCGCCCCGCGCTGGACAACGTCAACGTGAAGATCGACAAGGGTGAATTCGTCTTCCTGATCGGCCCGTCCGGTTCGGGCAAGTCGACGTTCATGCGGCTGCTGCTGGGGGCCGAGACGCCGACCAAAGGCGATGTCCGGGTTTCGAAGTTCCACGTCAACACGCTGCCCGGACGGCACATCCCGAAGCTTCGCCAGGTGATCGGCTGCGTCTTCCAGGACTTCCGGCTGCTGCAGCAGAAGACGGTGTTCGAGAACGTCGCATTCGCGCTCGAGGTGATCGGGAAGCGCCCCGACGTGATCAACCGGGTGACGCCCGACGTGCTGGAGATGGTGGGGCTGTCCGGCAAGGCCAGCCGGCTGCCGCACGAGCTCTCCGGCGGGGAGCAGCAGCGGGTGGCCATTGCCCGCGCGTTCGTCAACCGCCCGCTGGTCCTGATCGCCGACGAGCCCACCGGCAACCTCGACCCGGAGACCAGTAACGACATCATGGATTTGCTTGAGCGGATCAACCGCACCGGCACCACCGTGCTGATGGCCACCCACGACCATCACATCGTCGACTCGATGCGGCAACGCGTCGTGGAGCTGTCGCTGGGCCGGTTGGTGCGGGACGAACAGCGCGGTGTCTACGGGATGGACCGTTAAGTGCGCTTCAGCTTCCTGTTCAACGAGGTCCTGACCGGTCTTCGTCGCAATGTCACCATGACGATTGCGATGATTCTGACCACCGCGATCTCGATCGGATTATTCGGTGGTGGCCTGCTGGTGGTCCGATTGGCCGACCACTCACGCAGCATCTATCTCGACCGGGTCGAGACGCAGGTCTTTCTGAGCAACGACATTTCGGCCGACGACGCCAACTGCGAGAGCGCGCCGTGCAAGGCGCTGCGCGAGAAGATCGAAAAGCGCGACGACGTCAAGTCGGTGCGGTACCTCAATCGCCAGGACGCCTACAACGACGCCATTCGCAAGATCCCGCAGTTCAAGGATCTGGCAAGCAAAGACGCTTTCCCGGCGTCGTTCATCGTCAAGCTCGAAAACCCGGAGCAGCACGCGGAATTCGATGCCGCGATGCAGGGCCAGCCCGGCGTCGACCATCTGCTCAATCAGAAGGAGTTGATCGACCGGCTCTTTGCCGTGCTGGACGGGCTGTCCAACGCCGCCTTCGCCGTCGCGTTGGTTCAGGCGGTCGGGGCAATCCTGTTGATCGCCAACATGGTTCAGGTCGCTGCCTATACCCGCCGCACCGAGATTGGCATCATGCGGTTGGTTGGCGCCACCCGCTGGTACACCCAGTTGCCGTTCCTGGTCGAGTCCATCGTCGCGGCAACCGCCGGCGTGATCATCGCCATCGTCGGACTCATGGTGGTCCGAGCGCTGTTCCTGGATAGTGCGCTGCGCCAGTTCTATCAAGCTCACCTGATCGCGAAGGTCGACTACGCCGACATCCTGTACATCTCGCCGCTGCTGCTATTGGTCGGCGTCGCGATGGCCGGGGTCACGTCGTACGCAACGTTGCGCCTATACGTACGGCAGTAGCGGTGGCCAAAAAGCCGAACAAATCTGTGCCGGGCCGGCAGATTCTGGCGACCAATCGCAAGGCCCGGCACAACTACTCGATCCTGGATGTGTACGAGACCGGGGTTGTTTTGCTCGGCACTGAAGTAAAAAGCCTGCGGGACGGTAAGGCGTCGTTGGCCGACGCCTACGCAACCGTTGATGACGGCGAAGTCTGGCTGCGTAACCTGCACATTCCGGAGTATCACCACGGCAGCTGGACCAACCATGAACCGCGCCGTAACCGGAAACTACTTCTCCACAGGCACCAAATCGATGTACTCATCGGCAAAATCAAGGATGGTAACCTCGCGCTCGTTCCGTTGTCGTTGTACTTCTCTGAAGGAAAAGTCAAGGTGGAGCTTGCATTAGCGCGGGGTAAACAAGCACACGACAAGCGGCAGGACATGGCGAAGCGCGACGCCCAGCGCGAAGTGATTCGCGAGTTGGGCAGGCGATCCAAGGGCATGAGCTGATCGGCGCCGCGTACGCCCAGCTTTCTGCAGTCAGCTACGGCGTCAGTGATTTCGTTGGCGGAGTAGCTTCTCGGCGGGCCGCTGCGCTGCGCATCATGCTGGTGACGTACCCGCTTGCCACGCTGCTGCTGGGAGTTCTGGCCGTCTCGGCCGGTGGACCGATCCATCCGGGTGCCGTGCTGTGGGGTTCGCTCTACGGGGTCAGTCAAGCGATCGGCGTGTACTGGTTCTATGCGGCCGTGAGCGCCGGACCGATCTCGGTGGTCTCACCGCTGGCCGCGGTGCTCAACGCGGCTGTGCCGGTCGCGGTTGGCGTGGCGCTCGGCGAGCGACCCGGCGAGATCGCATCGGGGGGCGTGGTGTTGGCGATATTGGCGGTGATTCTGGTCAGCCGCGAATCGCCGGATGACGAGGATGTCCGGACGCACAAATTCACCAGCAAGGTCGCTTGGCTGACAGTCGGGTCCGGGGTGGCGTTCGGGCTCGACTTCGTGCTGCTGCACCAGGCTCCGGTGGTCTGCCGGATGTGGCCGCTGTTCTTCGCCCGGGCCGCGGCGACCGTGCTGGTGCTCGCGGTGGCGGCGCTGAGCAAGAACTTCCAGCTTCCGTCCAGCACGCCGTTACGGCTGGCGGCCGCGGCCGCGCTGCTCGACACCTGCGCAAACGTCAGCATGCTGCTGGCGATCCAGAAATGGATGCTGTCGCTGGCCAGCATCTTGATCTCGCTCTACCCGGCGACGACGGTCATCCTGGCGATTATCGTGTTGCGCGAGCGAGTGACACGCTGGCAGGCCATCGGCATGGCGTTGGCGGCAGTATCGGTAAGCATGATCGCCGCTGCGTGACCCCGGTCTAGCATCAGGCGACATGGGCAGCATCACCGTTCTCGACAAGTCCGACGTGTTGTCGGGTCTATTCGGCACCTGGGACAGCTTGGATGAGTTGCTCAGCGGGTTGTCTGATCAGCAATGGCAAACGCCGACGCCGCTACCCGGCTGGTGTGTGCACGACGTGGTCGCCCACATCGTGGGCACCGAATCAGCGCTGCACGGACTGAGTTCACCCGGCGCTGATTTCGATGCCTCGACGCTGGATCATGTGCGCAACGACGTCGGAGCGGCCAACGAAGCCTGGGTTCGCCACCTCAGTACCGAATCCGGGGCAGCGCTGCACGAGCGGTTCCGTTCGATTACCGCCGATCGGCGTAAGCGGTTGAATGACATGTCCGTGGACGACTGGAATGCGCCAACCCCGACGCCGGTTGGTCTGGAGAGTTTCGGGCGATTCATGCGGGTACGGCTCTTCGACTGCTGGATGCACGAGCAGGACATCCGCGACGGCCTAGGCCTGCCGTCATCCGATGCGGAGTTGAGCGGCCCGGAGGCCAGTCAGTCGCTGGACGAGATCGCCGCGACCATGGGCTACGTGGTCGGCAAACTCGGAAAAGCGCCCGAAGGGTCGCGAGTCGCCATCGAACTGACCGGGCCGATGGCACGGACCATCCGCGTCGCCGTCGACGGTCGTGCACAGGTGGTGGACGATTTCGGCGGGTCAGACCCCACCACGACCATCCGCTTGGATGGCCTGCTGTTCACCCGGTTGGCCGGCGGGCGCACCGACAACACGGCCGGCGTCGAACTCGGCGGCGACACGGCAGTCGGCTCGCGCGTCGTCGAGCACCTCAATTTCGTGATCTGACCAGCGGCCGGTCGGGATGAATGGTCGCTGATCTGCTGTTGAAAAGGGCGTACTATTGATTGTCTTGCCGAAAATCGGCAGGGGTGCGAGGGGCTGAACGGTTTCGACTTCGCGCATCGAATCAAGGGAAGCGTGCCGGTGCAGGCAAGAGACCACCGTAAGCGTCGTTGCAACCAATTAAGCGCCGTTTCAACACAGCGCGACTACGCACTCGCTGCCTAAGCGACTGCGTGTCTGTCAGACCGGGAGCGCCCTCGGCCCGGACCCTGGCATCAGCTAGAGGGACAAACCCACGGGTTCGGTCGCCGGGACCCGCGGGGACATCAAACAGCGACTGGGATCGTCATCTCGGCTTGTTCGCGTGACCGGGAGATCCGAGTAGAGGCATAGCGAACTGCGCACGGAGAAGTCTTGAGGGAATGCCGTAGGACCCGGGTTCGATTCCCGGCAGCTCCACAGAGAAGGGCCGCTGATCAGCGGCCCTTCTCTGTGACTGCGGGCCACACATCAACATCGTCAGCAACATTACGAGTATCGGGACGGGGGCGTCAGTGCGAAATCGTGCGGGCGGCCCTGCCTGACTCGCATCAGCGAACGTCGAACCTCACGTCAAAACTCAGCGCGCCAATGCTTGGGCCTCGGCGAATGCGACTGGGAAATGGCTATCCAACACCCGCGCGAATGACCGGGCGCGGAAAGCTCTAGGTCAGTGTTTGCGTCGTATCCGCGATGCGTGGACGAGGCCGGACTGCACCAAAGCGTCGTCGATGAATTGCTGCACGGGTCGCGAGCGAAAGAACCCGGTGTGGCCGCCTTGGTACCAATGAATCTCGGGTTTGCCCCAATGCTCCCAGAGCCGGGTGACTTGCTCGCGTGGATGCACTAGGCGGTCGGCGACGCCGGCATAGATGAAGCGGCCTTGCATCGGCACGCGGGGAGTCAGCGCAAACGGGGACATCATCCGGCCGATTGGCTTGGCCAGCCGCATCGTCTGACGGAAGGGATCGTGGGGACGGGAGCCGGCATGACGGGCGACCAGGTCGACCAGGTCAACGGCCGGGACGCCCAAAATCGCACAGGCAAGGTCGTCGAGGCTGGCGACCAGCGACGTGATGTAGCCGCCCAGTGAGATGCCGGAGAGTCCGATCATCGCCTTAGGTTGCTGCGAGCGGATCCACGACAGCAGGCACCGGATATCCCACACCGCCTGAGCAGCACCGTGGACTTGATTAAGCACGTCCTCACCGGGGAAAGCGGCGCCTTTTGGTAGGCCGCGCGCACGGGGACCATGCATGGGGAGGACGGGCAGCACGACATTGAGGCCGAGGTTTGAGTGCAGATGCCAGGCACGAAACAGCATGGGGTCGAGTGCTGCGCGTCCCATCTCCGCGCCGTGTACACACACCAGCCAGGGCCGCGGCTCGTGGTGTCGGAACATCAAACCGTACTCGCGGTTATTTCCCCGGTAGCTCAACCAGCGTTCCCGGCCTGGTTCGCCGGCATAGGGCTCGTAGTCACTGTCGAAAAACAGACGTTCGTAGGTACGGCCCAAGTTGTTCACCCTTTTCACCGTGACGTCGGTCAGCGGTGGGGGCGCGAAGTAGCCCTCAGGCTTTTCCAGCCAGCCTTGCTGGCCGTAGAAATCTAGTGCCGCGATCACCTCGCGAGTGATTCGTTCCAAGGTTGCGGCCTCGGGGGCCGAGCGGAGTAGCCGAAACCCCGCCAGCACGATTTCGTCGCTAAACGCCTGCGCCGCCAGCGCGATAGTGGGCCGTGCCACCGGAAGCTCGCCGGGCTCGCGATCCAGATAAGTGCCCCATGATCGGGCGTAGAAGCCGCCGGTCCGGGTGAACGGGCCCAGCAACTGCAGCAGGGGGGCGGTAGCGAAGTGCCGCTGGTCGGAAATCTCCTGTCCTGCTTGCGCATAGTCAGCTGGGTCAGCCTGGGAGCCGGTGTGTTCGACGTCGTGCATCTAGCACCTACTTCGCTGGATAGCCCTGGCCGCCAAGTCGGGTGTCAGCCAGACTAATCGCGCCGAGCCGGTGCCGTCGCCCAACGGGCGACACATTTGGAGTTCCCGCACAGGCGAATCGCGTCAAGCTAGCGGTGATACGAGCAGATAGGTCGTCGATACCCCGACGGTCGTTAGGCATGGGGCCAAGTGGCTGCTTGCCCGCTCGGAAGCTTGGGCTGCGGCGTCATTGATCCGAGCTTGCACGCGGCAGTGCGCCTTGAGCGACAAGCCAACATTGCGATCAGGATTTCGCCGTAAGGCCGCAAGCGTTTTCCAGTTCTTTGAGGGCGGCCTCGACAGCATCGGCGAGTTCGTCGATGTCTTTTGCGATTTCCGGCGTGGTCACGAAGCCGAAATCGATGGAGCCGCTGTAACTGAAGCAGGTGATGTTCAATCCCACGTCCAGCATCAGCGGGCCGATGGGCACGATCTTCTCCACCACCGCACCGGCCATATAGATCGGGAAGTCGGGCCCGGGAACGTTCGAGATGACCATATTGATCGGGGCGACGTGGCCACCGAGGTGGCTGGCGGTATATGCCCGGACGGCCAGGGCCAGCAAGCCCGGCGGCGTCGTTTCGGTCAGGCCCATAATCTGATGGGCGGTCAGCGCCTTGGCCATCTCCTTCGCACCTTGGGAGTTGCGGTGGATGGTTTTCAGTCGCTCTGCGGGATCGGCCACATTGGTGGCCAGGCTGATCGTCATGGAGGTGATCTGGTTGCCGGTCTCGGAGGTGTCGCCGTGAGTCGACACCGGAATCTGGGCGATGAGTGGCCGGTCGGGAAGTTCCTCCCGGTCCTGGAGGTAGCCGCGGATTGCGCCCGAAACCAGGGCCAGCACAACATCATTGACCTTCACACCGAAGGTCTCTTTGACGGCTTTGACGCGGTCCAACGGCAGTCGGGTGCTCGCGATCCGCCGCTGTGGTGTGAGTTCTACGTTGAAGCGCGTCGTCGGTGCCTCGAAGAAGTGGGGCGGCTTATTGGCCAGTCCACGGACTGCCAGCTGCTGAGATAGCGTTTGCTGGACGATCCGCATCGCCCGGTATGGCGTCATTAGCGCGACGTTAAAGATCGCGCCGAGCGCGCGCCGCTCGAACCGCGGCATGCCAGCGGGCCCCCAATCGGTGACGTCGACGGCAGGCGGGCGGGGTTCGGGCGTGATGTCAAGAAGGATCTCGCTCAACCCGGCACCTGAGACACCGTCGATGGTCGCGTGATGCATTTTGGTCAGGTACGCGACCCGACCGTGCTCGACGCCCTCGATGAACCACAACTCCCACAACGGTCTGCGGTGGTCCAGCGGGTAGGACATCAGGCGGCCGATCAGCTCGTCGAGTTCGCGGCGTCCTCCCGGTGGTGGTACCCCGATGCGCCGGATGTGATAGTCGAGATCGAGGTTGGGATCCTCGACAAACCATGGCCTGTCCAGACCAAGCGGCGCGCCGGCTATCCGGTGGCGCAGTACTGGCAGCTCCCGGAGGCGAGCGGCGATGAGGTCCCGCACCGCATCGAAGGAGAAGTTGGGTGCGGCCGAAGGGTCGCAGATCGCCAGTCCGCCGATGTGCAGGGGGCAGGTATGGGTCTCGGCGAACCAGAACGCCGCGTCGAGGCTCGAAAGCCGTTTCATAGCGAAAGCGTAGAGCGGCGTGAGGCGCTCTAGCAGCTAAACGTCACATACCGTGCTTGTCGATCCCCTCCTCGTGCTCATCGGGCGCCTCGGTGAATTGGTCAGCTTGAAGTCTCGACCGGTGTCCAAGCCGCACGGCGCACGTAGCAAGCGATCCCGTCGGTTGGGAACAGAATCGCGGTATCGACCTTGTTGATGCCATCAACACCACTGGCGTATTCGTAGGTCGTTTCGCGTCGTTACACGTCGCTTCGCGTGCTCAAATTTCGTATTCTCGCAGCTCACGGCGATTTCTGCGCCTGGTTCGATTCCCGGCAGCTCCACGG
>CAWFIR010000008.1:0-22361 GCA_963815995.1 uncultured Actinomycetota bacterium | reverse complement strand
GTCGTTCGTCGGCATCTCGTCGATCGCCTCCAGTAACACCCACCGCTGGTTCGGCGCCTATGGCGTCACCAAGGCGGGCCTCGACCACATGATGATGTTGGCCGCCGACGAACTCGGCCCGTCCTGGGTGCGGGTCAACAGCATCCGCCCGGGGCTGATCCGCACCGATATGGTCGCCCCGATCACCGACTCGCCTGAGCTGTCCGAGGACTACCGGGCTTGCACGCCGCTGCCGCGGGTCGGTGAGGCCGAAGACATCGCCAATATGGCGATGTTCTTGCTCAGCGACGCCGCCGGCTGGGTCACCGGTCAGGTGATCAATGTCGACGGCGGGCATCTGCTGCGACGCGGCCCGGATTTCAGCGCGATGCTCGAGCCAGTATTCGGCGCCGACGGTCTGCGCGGGGTGGTGTAAATCGTCCGCTCATTGAGATGGTGATCTTGCGGTCGCGGCGACATGCGGGAGGCTAGCCTCGATAGCGATAACGCCGGAGGACGCGATGCCTACAACTTGGGACACAATCGACCGCTACGTCGTCATCTCGACGGATACGCACGCCGGGGCCGATCTTCTCGACTACCGGCAGTATCTGCCGACAAATCTGCACGACGATTTCGACCAATGGGCCAAGACGTACATCAGCCCGTTCGACGACCTGATCATCGCCACCGCGAACCGGAACTGGGATCACAAGCTTCGGATCACCGAAATGGACGCCGACGGCGTGGCCGCAGAAGTGCTGTTGCCTAACACGGTTCCGCCGTTCTTCCCGACGACACCCAACATCACGATCAGCTTGCCCCGCACTCGCGACGAACTCGAGAAGCGCTGGGCCGGGGTGCAAGCGCACAACCGTTGGCAGGTCGACTTCTGTTCGCTGGCCCCGGTCCGCCGCCGCGGTCTGATTCAGATTTTCCCCAACGACGTCGACTTGGCGATGCAGGAGATCCGCTGGGGGGTGCAACAGGAATGCTTTGGCGGCGTGCTCATCCCACCGGTCTCTCCAGGTGACCCTCAGGTGGCACCGCTGTTCCACACGCGCTACGAACCGCTTTGGGCGCTGCGCGAGGAACTTGACCTCACGGTGGTGCAGCACGCGGGCGCTGGTAGCCCCGAGATGCCGATGGACCAGCCGGCGTCCAACGCGGTGCTGGTCACCGAGATGGCGCTGTGGGCCAACCGCACCCTCGGGCACCTGATCCTGGCCGGGGTGTTCGAGCGCTACCCGGCGCTGAGGTTCGTGCCTACCGAACAGGGCACGCTGTGGGTGCAACCGCAACTGGCCGTGCTCGACGCTATGGTGCCGACGATGAAATCGGAGGCCGGTAACCGCACCTACGGGATGTTCGGCGGGTCGTCGGTTGATGCATTGACGCTGACGCCAACCGAATATGCAAGGCGAAATTGCTATTTGGCCAGCGAGTTGACGCCCTATGAATCCGGGATGATCGATTTCATGGGGGCGGACCACATCATGTGGGGCAGCGACTATCCCCACGAAGAAGGCTTCACGCCTCACTCCAAGCTGGCCATTCGCTGGGCACTGCACAACCGGTCAGAGGATGCGTGCCGAAAGATACTGGGAGGCAACGCAGGTCAGCTATACCGCTTTGATCTCGAGGCGCTGGCACCCATCGCCACCGAGATCGGCCCCACAGTAGCCGAGGTGCACACTCCGCTCGAGGACACCGGATATGTCGCACCTGCTGCGTTCGCCTACCGGCCGTTCGAAGGCGGGCTGGCTCTCAAGCGTCTGGCCCCGGCCCGCACTTAGCTACCGGCTGTCTGCTCCCGGGGGTGGATGAACACGCCTTCGGCCTCGACGGTGACACCTTGTTCGTCCGCCAGGTGACCGACGGCGAAGGTCTTGACGCCCTCCACCCGGTCGACGTGGGCCTGCGCACGCAGATCTCCAAGTGGTGTGCCGCGCAGAAAGCGGATGCGCAGGGTCCCGGTAACAGCGGCTTTCCCCGGCTTGTGCGCCGTCGCGCCCAATACATGGTCGAGCACCATTGCGCACACCCCCCCGTGCACGAGGCCAGGGGGACCTTCGTAGGCCGCGCCGAGGGTGAAGTCGCTCCACACAGCGCCGTCCGATCCGCGGTTGACCACGAGGGGAGGTGCGACGGCGTTGCGTAGGCCAATCATCACGTTGCCCCATGCCATCGGTCGGCCGTCCTCGGTTGCCTTGACGCCAAAGGAACTCGGCATTATCGCAGAGCTCAGCTCCTCAGTCGCGCAGTCAATGGCGTGGCTGACTTCCACGAGCGCGGCCGCATCTACCTGAGTTCTGATCGTGGCATCGATGAGGCGACGCACCGAATCGGCCAGCCGTCGAGATGCCGACTCCAGCTCCGCCAAGTCATCGGTCACAAGAACCTCCGTCGCAGTCAACGCGCAAGACATCGTTCGTCGCACAGCGTCTGCTGGGCAATACCACGTCCCAGCCAGCGGTCAGTGACTCTATGGATCGCGATCCGAGTTGTTAGCCTGGACAAATGGAGGACGGCGCTTCGCCAGGTAAGCCGAATCTTGCGGCCACCAGCTGGGCGCTGCTCGGCATGCTGTCTTACGAGCACGAGCTCTCGGGCTATGACATCCGCAAGTGGATCGACTGGAGCATGCGGTTCTTCTACGGCAGTCCGGCCTACAGCCAGATCTACTCCGAGCTCAAGAAATTGGAGAAGCTGGGCCTGGTGACCTCGCGCGTCGAGAACACCGGAGGCACACGCAATCGCAGGTTGTACAAAATCACTGCTGAGGGGCTCGACGCGGTAACCCGGTGGGCAAATGAAGCGCCCGTCGACCCACCAACGCTCAAGCACGGCCCGCTGCTGCGGGTCACGCTCGGGCACCTCACCGGCCCGGAAAGACTCAAAGAGGTGCTGCAAGAGCACTTGACGTACGCCGACGAGATGCACCGCAAGGCCGCGAAGGACGCGCGTTGGGCCGGCGCCGATCCGTCCTGGGCATACGCACGCGTCGCGTTGGAATGGGCGGAGCGGTATTACGCCAATGAGCGGGAGCTCGCCCTGAAGATGATCAAAGAACTTGACGAGGCGGAAGCTGCCTTTCCTCAGCATGGCAAGGCCAGTCTTACCAAGATCCCTTGGCCCCCACCGGAATTCTGGTACGAAATCGAGAAGAAGGCCGATGCCGAAGAGCCGGACTGATCAGTACCCGGCGGCGTGCCGGGCGGCGATGTAGCCGTACACCAGTCCCTGGGCGATGGTCGCGCCTGCGCCAGGATAGGTGTTCCCGAACGCATTGGCTGCGGTGTTGCCGATCGCGTACAGACCACCGATGGCGTTGCCGTCTTCGCGCAGCACCCTCGCGCGGTCGTCGGCGCGCAGACCGCCGCAGGTGCCCAGATCGCTGAGCACCATCTTCACCGCATAGAACGGACCTTGGTCGAGTGCGCGCAAGTTGGGGTTCGGGGCGATGGTGGGATCACCGTAGTACCTGTCGTAGGCGCTATTGCCGCGGCCGAAGTCAGCGTCGTATCCGGTTCGCGACATCTCGTTGAACCGTGTCATCGTGGCCATGAATGAGTCACGGGGAACGCCGATTTTGTCGGCAAGGTCGCCGAGATCATCGGTCCGATAGGCGATTTCCTCTGCATACCACGACGGTGGTATCGGCATGCGCGGAAACAGTTCGCCGGCGAAGACATAGCTGTTGCGGTACTTCTGGTCGAAGACGATCCACATGGATTCCACTGGATGGCCGGAGCGTTCGCGTTCCAGCACCAGCTGTCCAAAGGACATGTAATCCATTGCCTCATTGGTGAATCGGGTGCCGCTCTGGTCGACGATCAAGCAGCCCGGCAGCGATCGTTCCGCCAACATCACCGACGGGTTCGTACCGGGCAGCGGCGCGATAGCTGGAAACCACCACGCCTGATCCATCAGATCGATTGCGGCACCGAGGTCTTGGGCGGCGTGGATCGCGTCGCCGGTGTTGGTGTCGGCGCCAAAGCTCAGGTGGTCGCCGAGGGACTCGGATTGAAACTTGTTTCGCATGGCCATGTTGTGGTCGAATCCGCCGGCAGCCAGCACCACGCCGCGACGCGCGGTGACGGTGACCTCGTGCCCGTCATGACTCAGCACCGCGCCGGTGACCCTTCCGCTATCGGACGTCAGGCGCGTCAACTCGGTGTTAGTCCATATCGGGATGCCCGCGTTCAGCGCACCGGCGAATAGCCCTGCGGCCAGGGCCTGCCCGCCGGCGGCATAGCGTCGTCCGAGTGCAAGTCCACCCACCCCTTGGGCGAGGCGTTTAGCGATGGTCGGCAGGCCTTTCCGTGGAACGCGGGCCATCAAATTCATCCACCGGTAGTCCGCTGTGGTGGTGGGCATGGGGATCTTGACTTCCATGACGCCAGGCCGCAGCCGTGCACGGTGCTCGCCCAGGATTGCGGTGTTCAGCGGCCGGCACTCGCAGGTGCGCCCTGCTGCTGTTCCACCGGGCAGCTCGGGGTGGTAGTCGGAATAGTCTTTGGCCCATGTCAAGCGAATCGGGGTGGTCCGTCGAAGCATCTCGACTGTGGCCGTGACGTTGTGCAGGAAGGCGTCGGACCGGGCGGCGGGAGCACTGTCGGCAACTACCGACCGCAGATAGGTCGTCGCGCGCTCCAGGCTGTCACCGCCGCCCTTCTCCTCGAGGATCGGGCTCGCCGGCAACCACAGTGCCCCGCCCGATCGCGCGGTCGACCCGCCGACATACCCAGACTTCTCAACGATCAACGCCGTCAACCCGGATTCGTGAGCGGTCAATGCAGCCGCGACGCCTGTCCCGGACCCCACCACGAGAAGGTCGACCGTGATGCCGTCCTGGATTGCGGTGGGCGGGCCTGGGGTCACGGAATTGACATTAGGTCGTGGAATAGCCGCGGCAAGTCCTTTTTCCTGCCAGCGGGAGGTCGACCGCCACAACCCCGTCGTCGGTTGTAAAACAACGACATGACGCTGCAGTCGGACACCGAAGAGATTCGCCAGATCGAAGCCGCGACGGCGCCATCCCGATTTGCCCGCGGCTGGCACTGCCTGGGCTTGACCAGAGACTTCGGCGACGGCAAGCCCCACGGCATAAACGCTTTTGGAAGGAAACTGGTTGTGTTCCGAAGCGGGGATGGCGCGATCAACATTCTCGATGGCTACCGCCGTCATATGGGTGGTGACCTCACTCAGGGTGAGGTAAAGGGAAACGAAATCGCCTGTCCGTTCCACGATTGGCGGTGGGGTGGCGACGGCCGCTGCAAACGTGTGCCGTACAGCAAACGGGCACCGCGACTGGCCCGGACCGCGACTTGGACCACGCTGGAGCAAGACGGAATGTTGTTCGTGTGGAACGACCCTGAAGGCAATCCGCCGCCGCCCGATGTCTCGATCCCGCTGATCGAGGGTGCGGCCAGTGACGAATGGACCGATTGGCATTGGTACACCACTACGGTCAGCACCAACTGCCGCGAGGTCGTCGACAACGTCGTCGATATGGCGCACTTCTTCTACATCCACGGCTCATTGCCGACGCACTTCAAGAACATCTTCGAAGGGCATGTAGCGACCCAGTACATGAATAGCCAGGGCCGCCCCGACCTTGGTGCTACTGAGGGCGCCCGAATGCTCGGTACCACCTCGGTGGCCTCCTACTATGGTCCGTCTTTCATGATCGACGACCTGACCTACCACTACGAAGAGGCCGATCACCAAACCGTGCTGATCAACTGCCACTACCCAATCGACGCGAATTCCTTTGTGCTGCAGTACGGCATTATCGTGAAGAAATCCGAGGCGCTCCCCGAGGACCTCGCCGTACAGACCGCGATAGCAATGGGCGACTTCGTCAGACTGGGCTTCGAGCAGGACGTCG
Organism: uncultured Actinomycetota bacterium; assembly: GCA_963815995.1. GTDB lineage: Bacteria > Actinomycetota > Actinomycetes > Mycobacteriales > Mycobacteriaceae > Mycobacterium. The sequence goes on along the minus strand of CAWFIR010000008.1, from coordinate 16,489 downwards.
CGATCTGGAAGAACAAGACGCGCATCGACAATCCGCTGTTGTGCGAGGAAGACGGCCCGATATATCAGCTGCGCCGTTGGTACCAACAGTTTTACGTCGACGCCGCCGACGTAGAACCAGACATGGTCGACCGCTTCGAGTTCGAGTTGGACACCACCCGCCCCTACGAAGCATGGATAAATGAGGTGGAGGCGAATCTGGTTGCCCAGACAGCCATCACAGGCTCGGCGTGATGACACTGAATTTGCCTGTCAGGGCGGACAATCGCCTCGACGAGATGCCCATGGAACCGGTGACGTGTCGAAACTGCGATGCGCGGGTGCTGGCGCGCAAGAGCAGCTGGAACCAGACCAGCGTGCAGTGGGACGCCGACGCGGCGGCGCGGTGCCCCGAACGTCGAGAAGCGCAGAAGATGCGGGCGCACGGGAGCCGGGGCGTGTTCCTGGTGTGCTCAGCGCTCAGTGAATCGATAGTCGACGCGGTGCGAAACGGTGAACTGCGCCTAGTCGACAATGCGCGCGTAGCAACCTAGTCCAGAGGAGGTCAGGCGTGCGCGCCGCCGTCGATGCGGATCTCAGTGCCGGTGACGAACGCGCCGTCATCGGAGGCAACCATGGCGATCACCGAAGCGACCGCGCCGGGGTCACCCAACACGTCGCCATCGTTGCCGTGCAGTAGCGGCGTCTGCTTGGCCCATAAGCCAATTTCGTAGTCCTCTGGCATCTTGCCGAGAGTGCTCAACGCCAACGCCGTTGTGATTCCACCTGGCTGAATGTTGACTGCACGCAGGCCCTTCTTGGAATATTCGAGAGCGATCGAGTGGGTGAACGAGAGGATCGCGCCCTTGCTGGCAGCGTAGGCGGCCATGTACGGGTGAGCGAACTGGGCGGCCGTGGACGTGAAGTTGACACGACGCCACGCCCGCTTTCACACAACGCGGGCAGCGCCTGCCGCGTCATCAGAAATGTGCCGTTCAGATTGACCGCCAGCGTCGCGTCCCAATCGCCGAGGCTGTGTTCGTGGGTGTGGGCGCATCGCTGTATCGCGGCGGCATTGACCAGAACATCGAGGCCGCCGAACATCGCAACAATTTCGGCGACCGCAGCTGTGACGGCTTCTTCGGAGGAGACATCAACGACGGCGGTGCTCAGCCGTTTCGTGTTGCCGCTGTCATCCGCCGCTGCGGCGGTGGCTGCTAACCCTAGTTCGTTGATGTCCAAGCCCATTACCCTGCCGCCTTCATCGAGCAGTCGGGCCACGGTTGCCGCGCCGATGCCCGAACCTGCTCCGGTGACGATGATCCTGCGATCGTGAAATCTGTGCATTTTGCGTCCTCGTTCGATCAGCCTGGGTGCAATACGCCGATATCACCGATCGAAATTCGAACAGCGAAGTGCCGGTTAATTATTCGCCATCCGCTAGGCGTTCGAACGTGTTCGTCGTGGTAACTGCCGATCGCTTCGTAGGGCGTCAAGTGCTCGCGGTCGGCGGCGCCGAGATGAATGACCCGAGCTTGTGTCAATGACTTTGCGCGGTCAGCGTTGATGTCTACGTGGCAGTTGCCGAGTAGGTGCTGCGAGGGTCCGCATCCACCCAAGAAGGTACGAATCGAAGCGATGATCGCACAACGGCCTCGCACCTGGGACCCGTAAAAGCCTACTGCGTCTGGATGAAACACGTCGTCGAGCCCCAGCCAATCGCGCTCATCGAGGCACGTTGCGTACCTGTTCAGTAGGTCGACGATTGCGGTTCGATCACCGCAGTGGCATGTGGTCATGCGATCTGAAATGCGCTCACGGGCGCTTCCTCAGGGTAGGTCGTGGGCCCGCCGATGTCATAGGCGGCGTTGAGCGCAGTGATGAACGCCGGATCGTGCAGCGGCTCGCTCGGTATGTCCAGCTTCATGCCCCTCGAGTTGACGTCGTCGACCATGATGTCGATCGCCTTGTCGATAGTCAGGTCCTCGGAGCTCTCCATGTTCTTCTTAAGTTCATCGAAGTCAGCGAAAACCTCCGCTGACCAGTGCACTAGGAACCGCAGCTGGTCGGTATGGTGCCGTGCGATCACCTCGTCGCCGGTCTTCAACAGCCAGTGGTCGCGGTCGCCGGGGTCGCCGGCGAACACTGTGTCGAAGCCCAAGTTCGCTGGAATCTGTTGCTCCAGAGGTCCGTTGGCCTCGCCTCGGTGCACCATCATCTCGTTCTGGACGACGACGCCGCGATTGTTGATAGGTGGGATAACACGTTTCGGTGCTTTCAGCGGGCCGTCTGGCCAAAACGTGAATCCACTACCGTTGTCCAGCGAGAACCAGGTGATCACCTGGGCCATCTTGATCAGGTAATCGTTGAACAGACCGGACTTGCCCATAACGCTGGTCAGCCAGGTAGGGGCGTTCTCATGCCGCACGCCGCGGAAACTCGGCGAATCGAGATGTCCTGGATCACGATTCGCACAGGGCCCGTTGATGTTGAACAGCATCAGCTGCGGCTTGGCATATTCAGCACCCCAGTAACTCTTGGCCAATTGGAGGAAGCGCTCGTTGTAGAAGCAGTCGTGCAGTTGCGGGTAGAGCACCGCGCCGTAGTTGGCGAGATAGCCCCGGAAGGTCGGCGTGAGGAACAGGTCCAGCGAAGGCGTGAAGCCTTCAGGAAAGACTCCGCTCATGGTCGCCATCAGTTCGTCAGCCGACGCGAAGTGCTGGGCGATGATCAACTTCCACGGCCCCTCGGTGCGCACCACATCGAGCAGACGCTCACGCTGGTCGTCGGTGTAGACGTGATCGATCTCGCGGGGCGGTGCGACCGGCCTGAGCACCTCCGAAAGCTGGATCCGTCGCTCGTCGGTGAGCATCAGCTGTCTCCTTATCCCAGTTCTGGATTGGTGTGATTGTGCGCAAACTCACCGTGCGACGGCTGCACCGTGTCCGGTGATCGGGACGTTCAATTGAACCGGCCGAGCGAACCTCGCGCGCAGCAGCGCGCCGATCTCGGCGATGGCCAGTCTGCCTCGCGCGGTCGCGTCAGACCGCATCAGAAATCCGTGGTAGACCCCGGGATAGCGAGTAGCAGTGGTCTGCACGCCGGCGTCGCGGAGGCGAAGTGCGTATCGCTCACCCCAGTCACGAATCGGATCGCATTCCGCGGTCACCACGATCGCCGGTGGTAGGTCGCACAAGTTCTCGGCATAGGCCGGAACCAGATACGGGTCGTGCGGCGGTCCGGCGTCGCCGTCCGCGAGTTCGTGCATGTACTCGATGTCGTCGCGGCCGAGCATCGGTGCGTCAGACATGGCGGTGATCGAGGGCGCGGTCATGTCGCGATCCAGGCCCGGGTACAACAGCACCTGCGCGTAGATGGCGGGACCGCCGCGATCACGTGCGGCCAGTGCGACCCCCGCGGCCAGCGCGCCTCCTGCGCTGTCGCCGATCACAGTGAGACGTGCCGCGTCGAGGCCGAGGTGGTCAGCATTACGCGACACCCACCGCACAGCGGCGAGGGCGTCGTCGAATTGCGCCGGCGGGGGAACCTCCGGTGCCAACCGATAGTCCACGGCGACCACCGTGGCGCCCGACGTCGACGCCAGCGCGCGGGCCAGTGGTTCGAACGAATGGTTAGAGCCCATGACGAGCCCACCGCCGTGGAAGTACACCAGCACCGGCTGCGCGGAATCATCTGTCGGACGGTAGATCCGAACATCCAGAGTGCCGCCCGGTCCGGGCATCGCGGCGTCCGTGATGGCGGCCATGTCGGGCATATCGCCGGGTAGCGGCGCGGATTCGATCGCGGCACGTACCGCCGCCAAGCCTCGCTGCCGCATCGGCGGAACGTCGCCGAACGACGCGACGCGTACGGCGGCATCGGGATCCAGCGCGGGCGTGGTCATCAGATTGCCGGGGCTCGCTGTGCAGCAAGGATATTCGCCCGCTCATCCATAGCCGTGCCAACCGAATCCTGCGTCAGGAGATAAAATTTCCCGCCGGCGGACTGGTCGAACACGGTCTCGGCAGCGGCCAGCGGGTCCATCGCTGTGGCCTTGATGCGCAACATCGCGGATCGCTGCGCGTTCGCAGCGGCGACATCACCAGTGTCCACCCCGCCGGCAGACTCGAAGATGTTCGACTCCACAGCCCCGGGCAGCACCGCCTGGACGTGAATGTGATCGGCGTGGCCCGCGGACTGGACATCCAGATGCAGGCATTCAGTCAACGCCAGCACCGCGTGCTTACTCATGATGTAGGGCGCCTGCAGCGGAATTGCCACCACCCCGCCGACGGACGACAGGTTCCAGATCCATGCCGGCTCGTCGCTGTCCATCATCCTCGGCAGGAAGGCGCGCACGCCATGAAATACGCCGCTGACGTTGACATCAACCACCCGTTGCCAATTGGCGACCGGCGTGTCCCACAGATATCCGAACTGTTCGATTCCGGCGTTGTTGACCAGCAGGCGTACTGCACCGAACTCCCGGTAGGTGTTTTCGGCGAGGCTTTCCATGGCGTCGGCGTCCCGGACGTCACACACGACGTCGTACGCGATGCCATCCGACGCGGATATCTCGTCGCGTACTCGCGCGATCGCCTCGCCGTCGATATCGGTCAGCACCACCGTCATCCCGAGGTGGCTCGCATATCGGGCGATGCCCGCACCGATCCCAGCCCCTGCCCCGGTGATGACAGCGACGCCGCCAGAGAATGTGTCCCGTGCGCTCACGACCCCATGGCGGTATCGGCGGTGAGCTCTGACAGCGGAACCGAATTCTGAGTGTCCAGAACGACTTCCATGTCGGTGAAGACCAAACCTGACGCTTCTCGCCGGACACCCACATCGACTACTCCGCTCGACACCACGAACGGCACGAAGTTGGCTATCTGGTTCACCAGAATGTAGAACCGGGCCTTAGTGACCACGCCATCGCTGCCGGTGCGGTGGACATTCGTAGCGTGGTGGCGCAACGGATAGGGACTCTCCTTCCGATGCTCGATCAGCCAACCCATCACCGCGTCGCGGCCGTCCATGTCGGGAGACATCAGCTCCTCGAATGGGCTGGCGCCGCTATCGCTTCGCGTCACGTAGTGCACGTCCTCGGCGTAAGTTGCCGCCAAATCGCCGTAATGCGCCTCGTCATAGAGGTACCAAAACCCAGCGATGAATTCCTGGAGCTCCGACAGCGTGATGTCGTTGGTCATGCCGGTGAGTCAACTCTGGTGTCGGGCGGGCAACTGTGGAGTTGCCCGGTCAGTGGAACATTCTCTGCCGTCATCCTGTGCCGCCTCCCACTGAGTAGACAGCTCGATGCCGGAGATGGCCGTCGAATTCGATACTCGACGACATGACCTCAGCCGCGGGATCAATGTCGACACCGAGCCCGACTGACGTTGACGAGCTGCGAGACAACCTGCGGCAGGCTGACCCCGGCGTCTTGACGGCCGTGCTGGCCCAGCTGACCGGCGATCCCGGGGTGATCGACACCTTTGCACCCAAGATTTCGCACGTCCCGGATCCGCCGGAGCGGGCCGGCGTGACCGACCCTGAAATCGCGACAGCGTTGGTCAACGAGGTCGTCAACGCGCTGGGCCGGTCACGGAACGACGGCGCGGTGCCCGCCTGCGACAGAGACTTTTTCGCGCGGCTATTGCCGATCGCACTGGGTTCGCCGGTCGACGACGAACAGGTGGACCTGTTGCTGGAACAAGGCGGCTTCCAGCGGTCGCAGCCGACACTGCCACGCGGCGTCCCGATCCCTGACAGTGTCGAGATCGCCATCGTCGGAGCGGGTATCGCGGGCATCAGCGTCGCGCTGGCGGCCGCTGCAGAGGGCGTGCGCTATACGCTCTTCGACCGCAATGCGGAGGTGGGCGGAACCTGGTACACCACCGTGTATCCCGGTATCGGGGTCGACACTCCGTCGGCGTATTACTCGTTATCGCGTGAGGTGAACCCGGATTGGACCAGCTACTACCCGCAGGGAGCGGAGTACCAGCGCTATTTGATCAAGCTGGCGGACAAGCACAAGTTGCGCGATCACACTCGTTTTCGCACCGAGGTAGAAGCGTTGTGGTGGGACGCGGGCCGCAACCAGTGGCAGATCCATTCGGTTGATGCCGACGGCCGGCGTGATACCAGTTGCGCCTCGGTGGTGGTGACCGCGGCGGGTTATCTCAACCGACCGCGCTGGCCTGACCTCAAGGGTCGAGAAACGTTCGCGGGTGTCAGCATTCACTCGGCCCGGTGGGATTCGTCGCTGGATCTCACCGGCAAGAAGGTGGCGATCATCGGCGCTGGCTGCACCGCGGTCCAGATTGTCGACGCCTGCGTCGACCAGGTGAATCACCTGACGGTGTTCCAGCGCCAACCGCATTGGGTGGCGCCGCGAAGGCGGCTCACCGACGATGTGCCGGCGCACAAGCGATACCTGGGCAGGCACCTGCCGTACTACGCGAACTGGAACCGGTTGAAGTCCTATTGGGGTACAGCGGACAACAACTATCCGGTCATCCTGCAAGACCCGGACTGGGCCAAAGACCACCTGTCTATCTCGCCGGCCAACGACGTCCTGCTGCAGATGTGCCTGGATTACATCGATCGCACATTCGGGAAGGACACCGAACTCGCGAAGAAGGTGACCCCGGATTTCGCGCCCTACGGCAAGCGGATCATCCGCGATCCGGGCGGCTACTACGCGGCGTTGACGCGTGACCATGTCGACGTCGAGGCCAGCGAACCGGCCGAGGTGAATACGAAAGGTATTGTCACCCAGACCGGTCGGCAGGTCGATCTCGATGTCATCGTCTACGCGACCGGCTATCACCTGGACTTCCTATCCACTATCGACGTCCGCGGTCGCGACGGCAAGAAGCTAGTGGACGAATGGGGCGACAGCCCCCGGTCCTACCGAGGTGGAACGGTGCCCGGATTCCCCAATCTGTTCACGATGTCTGCACCGAACTACAGTCCTGGCCACGGCGCGGGCGCGAACTTCTCGATGGAGGTGCTCGCTCACTACATCCTGGAATGTCTCCAGTTGATGGCGCTCCGTGGCGCCTCCACAATGGAGGTCACCCAACGCGCATACAAGAATTACGTCGCGGCCATCGATGAGGCGATGAGCGGCACGGTGTGGTGCCACACGCCGAGCGCGCACACCTACTACCGGTCCGGATCAGGCCGGGTCGTCGTCGCGACCCCATATCGACTGGTCGATTTGTGGCAGCAGCATCGTGCGCCGATCGAAGAGGATTTTACGCTGCGATGAGCCGATTACTCACCGGGAAAACAGCTTTGGTGACCGGTAGCAGCCGGGGCATTGGCCGCGCGATCGCCCAGCGACTGGCGGCCGAGGGCGCAACAGTCGCGATAACGGCGCGCGCGTATCAGCCATCACAGTCCGTGCGTTCCGGCGCCTCTTCAGCGATATCGGGGACGATCGGCGAGACCATCGCGCTGATCGAGAACGCGGGCGGCTCCGCGTTCGGAATCGCCGCCGACCTGGAAGACGGTGAGGCGCGCGACGGGCTGATCGACGCCGTGCTGGACCACACCGGCCGCATCGACATCTTGGTCAACAACGCTGGTTTCGCCGATTACTCGAGCATCGAGGACATGTCGATGGAGACGTTCGACCGGACCGTCGAGCACTATTTACGCACCCCGTTCGTTCTCACCAAAGCCGCCCTCCCGCACATGCGCCGCCAGGGTGGCGGGTGGATCGTCAACATCGGGTCGGTCACCGGCGTGGCCCCGATTCGCCCGTACCGGGAGTACAACAAGACCGCCGGCGACGTGATCTACGCGTCGTGTAAAGCCGCGTTGCACCGCTTCACCCAGGGAGTCGCCGCCGAGTTGGTTGACGACAACATCGCGGTGAACTGCGTCGGCCCGTCCACGGCCGTCCGCACGCCCGGAGCGGCGCAACTGATCCCCGAAGATTTTCCTACCGAGCCGGTGGAGTATCTGGCCGAGACCGTGCTTGCGATGTGCCATCTCCCCGCCGCGAAACGCACCGGCTTGGTGGCGTTCAGTCTGCACTATCCATGGTCGCAGCAGTTGCCGGTGCACAGCCTTGACGGCGCAGTCGTGCTGGAACCGTTGAAACCGCCGGCCGGTGCGAACCCGAATGTGATGGCTGCCGGGGTATGACGTCATGCCGTCACGGCCGGGTGGACCCAGCGGGGTATTGACAAAAGCTGTGGCACAACCGATCTCGGATGATGACATCGGGGCATTCTGGATCGAACCAGCGGTCCACCACGGCCCAGTGGATTGGATGCATCAGATAAGGGCCTGTGAGCCCGTCAAGGTCGCCGAACTCCTGCTCGAATACATGCGTCCACGGCGAATCCCCGATCGCGTCATCGACACGGCTGAGCTGCCACGCCCTGATCGCCGGAATGAAGCGCGTCATCGAGCGCAACTCATCTTCAAAGTGCGTCACAATATCCGCCCGGGTTTCTGGCGACACTCGCAGCAACAGGGTGCGGTATACAGTGCTGTCGCCGCGACGTGTCACGATGCCGGGGTAGCTGACGCCGTTGATTCGGGTGATGGCGGGCTCGTGCAGTGCATCAGCGAAAGAGTCGGCGACGGCGAGCCATTCATGTCTGGAGTCGAATCTCAGGTGAATCAGGATGTCGCCACCGTTGCGCGAACCTGGCAGCGTCGGCTCGACGAGATGGAAGCGCGCGCCGATCGCCTCGGCCCTCGATCGGGCCGAAGCTAACACTCGTTCACGTTCGTCGGCGACGACGTCGAGAAGTCGGGTGACGCTATACATCGCAGAGGCTGTCGACGTCGTCGGCTGCAGCAGCGAATGACCGAGTCCGCTCGACAACGAGTTCGTCTATCCGCGACCACCATTCGCCCAGAGTCGGATCCGGCCTACCCTTCCACGTCATCCCCCACCATGCTTGCGGGCCGGGCAGAGTCCAGGTGATCGTGACCGTGTTGGACAGTTCCTCGGACCAGATCGGCGGGCTGACGAGGACGTCGCGCAATGTCATGCCCCGGTCGCGGGCGCCCGGCGCGTAATCGGCGAGGTAGGTGTCGATGATCGTTCTGGCGCAGCCGGGCTTGGTCACCATCCTGTCGATCACGAAGATAAGTCCGTCGGTCATGGCTCAACCCAGCAGTCGGGACAATTCCCGGCAGACCTGCTGCCGGGCCTGCTGTGCGATGTCTAGCGTGGGCATCGTCATGAATCCGTGGATGCCGCCTTCGAAGACACATCGCGTGGTGGTTACACCCGCGGCGTCGAGAGCGTCGGCGAAAGCGATGCCCTCGTCACGCAGCGGGTCGTGGCCGGCGATGACGACGACTGCGGGAGGTAAACCTGCCAAGTCGGCCCGCAGCGGTGAAGCGTACGGGTGCTCCCGATCGGCGGCCGCGGGTATGTACTGATCCCAATACCAGCGCATCGCCGGCCTGGGATTGTAGTAACCGGTGCCGAACAACCGATATGACTCGGTGTTGAAATCGGCAGCGATCACGGGATAAATCAGCACCTGAGCCGCGAGCGGGCGACTCGCGCGGTCGCGCGCCATCAAACTGGTGACGGCGGCAAGATTCCCTCCCGCGCTGTCGCCACCCACCACGACGCGCCGCGCCTCACCCCCGAGGTCCTCCGCGTTGTCCGCTGCCCACTGGGTCACGGCGTAAACGTCCTCGGCCGCCGCGGGCCACGGGTGCTCTGGAGCCAGCCGGTAGGCCACCGAAACCACCACTGCTGGAATGCGATTGGCGATATCCCGGCATAAGGCGTCGTGGCTGTCCAGGTCGCAGAACACGAAGCCGCCGCCGTGGGCATACACGAGTATCGGCAGGCGGCCGCCGGGTGCGGGCCGGTACACCCGTACTGGGATATCGTTGCCGGGACCCGGGACGGTCGCGTCTCGGATCTCGGCCACCGGCTCGGGTTCGGGGGGCGGCACGAATCGCGAGCTGATGGTCGCCCTTGCCTGTGCACCTGTCATGGTGTGGACCGGCGGGAAGCCACGGTTCAACGCCTCGATCATTGGGGCGATTTGCGGGTCGAGGCTCACGCGTACTGCAGCGCCGGTCGTGATATGTGCGCGGGACGACGGGGCAGCAACGGCCGCAGGGGCTGCAGGGTCGGTGCGACCCGCTGTGGGCCATCCTCGACGTTGCGCCAGATCCTCATCGCCGTCATTCGGATCGGGGCAGTGAGCCGCTGATCGAACATCACGCGATTCATCCGGCCGCAGACCGACACCGCCGCGACTGCCTCACCAGGATTGCCGATAGGTGCTGCAACGCAACCGAATCCGAGAAGCGACTCTTCGCGCTCGAAAGCGACGCCATGCGCTCTCACCTTGGTCAGCTCGGTGGCCAGTTGGGAACTGCCGGATATCGAATACCTTGTCTTGCGGGCCCGCAGGTCCACCCCGGGATCGTCGTCGCAGAAAGCCAGCATCGCCTTGCCGACGGCGGTGCAGTGCGCCGGCTGACGACCGCCGACCCGGGTAGGGATCGCGGATGCAAACCGATCGCCGACCTTCTCGAGGTAAACCACGTCAGGCCCATCCAAAACTGCGAGATGCACGACAAGCCCAGTGGCGCTGTGTAATTCATCCAGCAGCGGCCGGGCTGCTCGCACCAGGCGATCCTGGTGCACGGCGAGCGAGCCCAACTCCACCAACCGCATCCCGAGTTCATAGTCCCGTCCACTACGGCGCAGCCAGCGCAGCTGTACTAGGCGCTCGAGCATTCGATGCGCCGACGAGCGCGGCAGCCCCGTGCGGCGGACAAGTTGGGCCAAGGTGAGGCGTCCGGGGCCGTCGAAGGCGTCGAGGACCAGCGAGATCCGGTCGATGACGGCACTGGGGGTGGCTGGTTCGACGGTCTCGTCGGCGCTGACGGTGTCGTGCACGGTTTCTCCAACCCTCGTATGCCTGGGCGGCATATGACTACTAGTAATAGTCTGTTTTTAGCACAGCAGTGTGGCCGCTGTCACTAGGCACGCGAAATGTTGCCGACCGAAACGGTCGGCCTCGGAGTATCGACGCAGATCAGCCGGCGGCAGACCGGCCCGCGCGCCGGCCGTAGAAGCTGCCGTCGCCCAGCGATACGCCGCTCGCATAGCCCCACGCGGCGAGCCCAGCGGTCGAACGGCCCGCGGCGAACAGTCCTGGGATGGGCTCTCCGCTGACATGCAGGACCTCGGCATCCAATGTGGTGGCCAGCCCGCCCAAGGTGAAACCGCCGGTGCTCTCGCGCAGATCGATAGCCCCGACGGGTGATCCAATCGGTTTGATCCACTGAGACTTCTTGTGCAGCAGCGGGTCCTCGCCGCAGGCCGCGCTTTCGTTGTAGATGGCCACGGTCGACTGCAGCGAACGCGACGGCAGGCCCATTTCACGTTCTAGGTCGGCAATGGTCTCGGCTACCCAGGTCGCCGGTCGCAGCATGAATTGTGGCGACCAGGACGCCATTGCCTCTTGCTGCGCGTCGTCGTCGATGATCAGGTAGGCCGTGTTGTCTTGGTGGTAGAGCGTGAGTTGTCCGACGCGGCCCGGATAGGTGTCCTCGGGGACGAAGCGCTGCCCGCGCCCGTTGACCAAGATGCCGCGCACCAGTTGTTGGGGATCGATGAAGATCGCGACTTCGGTGGCGTCCATATGGGCCAGATCGGCACCGAGCGCTTGCGCCATCCGGATCGCCTGCCCGTCGTGCTGCTCGATCGACGCGGCCGGACGGCCGGCGATGCGGGGCGCGTATTGCGAAACCATCGCGTCGTTGTAAGCGAAGCTGCCCGTGGCGAGGACCACCCCGGTGCGGGCTTTGATCGTCATCTCGCTGCCGTATTGGCGAGCACGGAGGCCGACCACCCTGCCGTCCGATTCGACGATCAGACACTGCACCCGAACGTCATAGAGCGCCCGCGCGCCGGCCGCTGTGGCGGTCTCGACCAGCGGCTTCATCAGCATGTAGCCGGCGCTGGCCTCGCCCTGTTTCTTGTTCTGCATCTGCGGCACGTGTCCACGCGGAGCCGGAGTCGCAATTGTGTTGAACGGATAGGAGTTTTCGCCACCGCTGTACATCAGGCCTTGGTCGCCCATCGGCTCCCAGCCGGGCTCGGAGAAGAACTCCGCCTTGAAAGGCACACCGCAGCCGACCAGCCAGTCGAAGTGCGCGACGCTGCCGGCGCAGTAATCGGCGATTCGGTTCTCGTCGGCGCCAGGCCCCATCGCCACATTGAGAAACGCCGCCATGTTGTCAACGGAATCGGTGAAGCCACAGGCGGTTTGGAGAGGTGTGCCGCCGCCGAGATAGATGAAGCCACCGGCCATCGCTGCGGCGCCACCCCAGGATCCGGTGCGCTCGAGTACCAGGACGTCGGCGCCGGATCGGGTTGCCTCAACCGCTGCCGCCGCACCGGCCACGCCATAACCGGCGATCACGACGTCGGCCTCGTGGTCCCATGAGCTGATCGATGACGCCAAAACCGGCGTCACGTCGGCATCGGCTTTCATAGCCGCATGGCCGCCGGCATCTCGCCCACCCACTGATGACCCCAGTAGCTGTCGGCCGTTATTTCCTCTGCGGTGTAGAAGATTTCGTCAACCCTCATGCCGTCGGTGCCGAATTCGATGTCCCAGTCTCCTGGAGCGCGTACGTAGAACGACACCATCTTGTCGTTGGTGTGACGCCCTAGGGTGGAAGACAATTGGAAGCCCTCGGCATTGACTCGATCAAGTGCCCGGCCGACGGCGTCGAGCGTGTCGACTTCGACCATGATGTGGACCAGGCGTGGGTCACGCTGGTGTGCGGCCGGCACGATGGCCAAGCTGTGATGCCGTTCGTTGATGCCGAGGAAGCGGACCCGTACCGGGCCGAATTCCTTTGGCAGTGGAACACGGAACGCGCCGCGGGAGCGAAAACCCAGCACCTCGGTGTAGAAGTCGAACAGCCCGTTGGGGTCGGTCGCCGGCAAGACGACATGACCCAACCCCTGGTCGCCGGTCACGAAAGTCGCGCCGAACGGCGTGACGACCGGGCTATGGTCGAGTACCGCACCGTGAAAGACCTCAAGGGTGGTGCCGGCCGGATCCTCGAAGGCGATCACCTCTTCCACACGACGGGCCTCGGCCTGGTCGGTCGAGAGCTGTTTGAACGGCACGCCAGCACCGTCGAGGGCTGCCCTGACTCGCTGCAATGCGGGATGATCGCGCACCTCCCAACCGACGGTGAGCACCCGGTCGGAATCCCCGGGCACGACGATCATGCGTGCCGCACGTTCATCCATCCGCAGGTATAGCGCGGAGGAGTCAGGGCCCTTGCCCTCCGCGAAGCCGAGAACGCCGAACGCGAATTGCCGCCAGCGGTCGATATCGTTGGTCGAAATGGTGATGTAGCCAAGGCTTTTGAGATCGCTCACGGTATGCCTTCCTAAATCAGCGCACGCAGTGGGCCCTCAGGGGGCTCAACGCCGAGCGAGCTGAGTGCCGACGCGTGGTAGGTGGAGCCGGGAACGTGGATTGCGTGCATCTGGCCGACATGTACGTCGCGCCAGTACCGCTGCAGCGGCTTGTCCATGCGAGCGGCGTTACCGCCGGAGCGGGCGAAGATCTCGTCCACCGCTGACACCGCACGCCAGACGGCGCGAACTTGAGTTCGCCTCCCCGCGGCCCGGTCAGCGAAGGACACCTCTTTGCCTGCCGCCACCATGTCGTAGATGCGGTCGGCATTGGACAACAGTTCCTGGCGGGCAGCGTTGATATCGGCCGCCGCTTCGCCAATGGCGTACATCACGTATGGGTCGTCTTTGATCGCGGTTCCGGTGGCGCCGACGCGTGCCCGCTGGTAATCCAGGTGCGCGGCGAGCGCCCCTTCCGCGATGCCGATGGTCGCCGCCGAGATGCCTAGCGGGAACATCGTCGACCACGGCATCAGGTACAACGGCTCGGTCATTCCGGCTTCGCGCTGTGCCGTGCCATCCATTACCTTGGTGGCGTCCATAGTCCGATATGTGGGCACGAAGGCGTCTTTGACGATGACGTCTTTGGAGCCGGTTCCGCGCAGTCCCACTACGTTCCACGAGTCCTCGACGATCTCGTAGTCCTTCCGCGGCAGGATCATGTGCAGCATCTGCGGCGGCATCAGCGGTATGCCCTTTTCGTCGCCGCGCATCGCACCCAGGATGATCCAGTCGCAGTGGTCGGTGCCCGAGCTGAACTGCCAGCGGCCGTTGAAGATGTAGCCACCGTCGACCGGCCTGGCCACACCTTGCGGTGCGTAGGGCGATGCCATCCAGGTGTCCACGTCGTCGGCCCAGATCTCGGCACTGACCTTGGGGTCGGCGTAGGCCAGCTGGTAAGGATGCACGCCCACAACGCCGACGATCCAGCCGGCGGCCGGATCCAGCGCCGCAGTCGCCATCGTCGTCTCGGCGAATTCGCGTGGATGGACTTCGAACCCTTGGTACTGCTTCGTCTGAAGCAGGCGGATCAAACCGGCTGACTTCATCATCTTGACGGTGTCGTCGGTCAGTCGACCGATCTGTTCGGCTTGGGCGGCCTGATCGCGTATCTGGTCGGCCAAGTCCATCACTCGGTCGAGTACACGTTCGCTCATGATGTCCTCCGGTGTCTGCGCCTACTGATGGTCTACCGCAGTGCACGGCTTGTCCGCTGCCGATCCCGATGAGCGGGCGGAAAACCTTCTATAACGAGTGCGGTGTCCAATGACCGGGAAACCACCATGGCAGCCGCGCCGTCTTACCTACAGTGGGACCTTGTGACGGTTGACGAACCTTTGGACGCAGTGGTTGTGGGCGCGGGGTTCGCCGGTCTGTACGCACTACACAAACTGCGCAGTCAGGGACTTTCGGTCCGAGTGCTCGAGGCCGCTCCGGATCTCGGCGGAACTTGGTATTACAACCGGTATCCGGGGGCACGTTGTGACGTGGAGAGTGTTGACTACTCGTACTCCTTCTCCGATGAGCTCCAGCAGGAATGGAACTGGACGGAGAAATACGCCACCCAGGCCGAGATCCTGCGTTACCTGAACTGGGTTGCCGACAGACTCGACTTGCGTCGCGACATCGCATTCAACGCCCGTGTGGCCTCAGCGGTGCTCCACACGTCAGGGCGCTACTGGACCTTTACCACCGTCGACGGCGAAGTCCTGAAGGCGCGATTCTGCGTGATGGCAACCGGTTCGCTGTCGGCTGCGATGACCCCGGACTTCCCCGGATTGGGAGAATTTGCCGGCGAGACCTACCACACAGCGCATTGGCCGCACAATCCCGTCGATTTCACCGGTAAGCGGGTGGCGGTCATCGGCACCGGATCGTCTGGCATTCAATCGATTCCGATCATCGCGGAGCAGGCTGAGCACCTGTATGTATTTCAGCGCACGGCCAATTACAGCGTCCCAGCCGGCAATAAACCGTTGCCTGCCGAGGACCTCGACGAGATCAAGGCGACCTACGCCGAACGGCGCCGGGTGTCGTGGCGAAGTGGTGGCGGCTCACCCCATGTCACCGCTTCACGGCCAACGCTTGAGTTCGCCCCGGAGGACCGTTGGGCGGCGTTCGAGAAGCGCTGGCAACTCGGCGGTGTGCTGTATTCCAAGACCTTCCCCGACCAGCTGACCGACTTGGCTGCCAATGACGAGGCCCGCAAGTTCTACGAACAAAAGGTCCGCGCAGTCATCGATGACCCAGGGATCGCCGACCTGCTGATTCCCAACGACCATCCGATCGGCACCAAGCGAATCTGCACGGACAGCAACTACTTCCAGACTTTTAACAGGTCAAATGTCACCCTGGTCAGCGTTCGCGCTACCCCGATTCAATCTGTTGACGAGTCAGGGATCAGCACCAGCGAGAATCACTACGACCTCGATGCCATAGTCCTGGCCACCGGTTTCGACGCCCTGACCGGAGCCTTGGCCCAGATCGACATCGTGGGGCGGGATGGCACGACATTACGGGAAGACTGGGCGCACGGACCGCGCACCTACCTCGGGCTGGGCATCGACCGATTTCCCAACCTGTTCTTGATTTCCGGGCCCGGGGCACCGGCCGTTCTGGCCAACATGGTGCTCCACGCAGAGGCGCAGGTGAACTGGGTCGCGGACGCGATCGCCTATCTCGACGCCCACGGCTACGTGGCAATCGAACCAACAGCGGACGCGGTGGACGGTTGGGCTGTCGAATTGGCCAGACGGGCCGACGAGTCGCTGTTCACCAAGGCAAACTCGTGGTACTTGGGTGCGAACATCCCAGGAAAGCCAAGGGTTTTCATGTTGTTCATCGGTGGGTTCGCCGCGTACAACGATGTCTGCGCCGAGGTCGCCGAAGCCGGGTACAAGGGATTCACTCTGATAAAGGCGCAGTGAGTTCGCGGCGGAAAGTGATTGTGATGCAGAATAATTCAGGCCAGTTGGCCGGAAAAGTCGTGCTGATCAGCGGTGGTGCCGGCGGGCTCGGTGCGGCGTTCGCGCGGCACATCCTCACGCGCGGCGGCAGTGTG
>CAWFIR010000007.1:0-148358 GCA_963815995.1 uncultured Actinomycetota bacterium | reverse complement strand
CCTTGGCGGCGTGACGCGCCTCGGGGAGGCGTCGGTAACGGTATCCCAGCAGCGACCGGGTGATCATAGGCAGCCGTAAGTTGAGTACCGGGTAGATGAACAGCTCGTCCCAGAAAATGTGCCCGCGGTATGCCTCACCGTGTAGTCCGCGAGCCGGCACCCCGACATCGAGGTCGGAACTGTTGGGTGAAACCGTCTGCAGCAGATGCAGGAGATGCAATCGCAGGATGCGCGATTCGTCGGTGAAGTCTTCGAACTCGATGGACAGTCGTTCCCATAGATGCGCCCATTCAGTGACGTGCCCGTCGCGTAACTCGGCGAACCGGCCGAGTCGGCTCAGCCAGCGCTGGGCATCGACACCGGGTTCGGACGTCGCGACATCGCGCCCGGTGAACAGGGTCACGACCTTCTCCACGGTCAACTCGTCACCGACTGCCACCTCGACGGCGATATCGTGCCCGATCTCTGCGCCGTCGTCGACAAGGCGGTAGGTGGCCGGGACGGGAGTCCCGTCACGCCACACGGTGCTTCGCGCCGCCATGGCAATGGGAATGCGCGACTGGGTCGTCTGACTACTGTCAGCAGTGCAGAGTTGTCAGCGATTTCCCGCTTTTCCTCTAACCCAAGATGATCGTTGGCCAAATCCCGGTACCGCTCGACCAGCGAGTTCCTGACGTTGCCGTCCAGTGTCGAGCGAATCTCGATTCTCCCTGACCAATCCTCGGCGACGATCCTCGTCTGAAGGGCACCGACGTGGGGCATATGCATCGCGACGAATCGTTGCTGGGTAAGTGAACTAGTCCGTCCGGCGTCATCACAGAAACGCATCTCCCGGTCAGTACCGCGCCGCGAAGGTCGAGGTTCTGCCGGTAGGACAGCACCCTGACTGCGTCGATGTCGAACCAGCTTCCGCCGTCGACCCGGAAGGTCAGGGCAAGCCAGTTAGGCAGGTTGACCAGACTCTCGTTGTCGATTGCGTACCCGATACGTCGTCGACGAGACGGTTGTAAACCCCGGCGGCATAGGTACCCGGGTAGTGCACCTGGTCGGCTTCGATTCGGGCGCGGCGCCCCGGGTGGCAAAGTATCCATTTCCCAATGTACACAACGACTCACGAAGCTTCTCGTTCTGCGGGTCATACCCCTCATAGGTGAAATCCCAAGCCTTGGCCGACGTCTGGTGTTTATTCGTCAGCCAATTCGACCCGCGCTGGATGAACTCCCGAACCTGATCGGGACTCTGCAGACCGAATCGGGCGGCCGTCTTGCGGTCGCCATCTTCGTCGTGCCGCACAACAATCCCGATGCCATCGAATTGGACTGCGTCGAAAGCATCTTCGTCGGTGAGGTCGTCGCCGATGTAGATCGGCAGCAGGGAACCCGCAGCGTCGATGCGATCACGAATCCAGGCCAGCGTGGTCCCTTTGTCCCAGTCGATGTCGGGCCGTAGCTCCACGAGCATGCGCCCGTTCGTCACGCGCAGGCCATCTCGCTGTCCGACCTTGTGTGTGGCAGAGACGATCTCGCCGATGTGCTCCGGTGCGACCTCACGGTAGTGAACCGCGACGGCGAAGCGCTTGTGTTCCACCCGTACTCCGGGAATCCCCTCCAGGCTCCCGCCTAACTCGGCCGCCGCACGCTCGAGGACACCGACGGCGGCGGCGGCCGCTTCGTTTCGGTGATAGCTGCCGTCCGGTCCCGTCAGCTCAAAGCCGTGGCTGCCCGCGTACCAGATACCCGGTATCGACACCCGGGCGCGGATATCGGCGAGGTCGCGGCCGCTCAGTATGGCGACGGGGCATTGCGACGCCATACTTTCCAGCGCTTGGCCGCTCCGTCGACGAGGGCGGCGGCGCCGGGATCGGCAACGATGGGGGACAGCGTTCCGTCGTAGTCGAGAAACAACATCGGCTCTCGGGCGCCCAGAACACCGATTATCTGACCGTATGAATCCACCGCATCGGGGAGCTGCGAGATCCGCCTGTCGCCCGCGCGCACAGCGACGTCCTCCAGGTCCGCAACCACGACGTCGGCGCCACACGCTCAGTAGTCGGTCGGCATTCCCGGGCATCGACACCGATGACGAGTGCGAAACCGCCGTCACGGGCCGCCGCTATCCCGGCACCGGCGTCGTCGACCACGACAGACCTTTGCGGACGCACACCGAGTTGGCGAGTGACTTCTACGAGGGCCGCGGCAGGGATGCCATCGACACAGACACCGAAAAGGTCATCAATCCCAGCGGATTTCAAGAGCTGTTGACCGCCCGGGCGCACCGAGTAGACCGCCGTGGCCACCCCGACGTCGCGCAATTTCCGCACCAGCTTGATCGTCGACTCGAACACCGGAACACCATCGGTGTCGGTCACCACGGCGTCGAGGTTGAAGATCACGGCGTCGTGGTAGCGCGGGTCGACGGTGACCGGCAGCGTCATGGCGATGTCTTTGTGTGAGCGGACAGCCATTGGTCGCCGTCGACATCTACGGGGTCGGCGACCATCTCGAAAAACCGCTCGACATCTTCCCGCATACAGTGCGCGGTGCCGGGAGTCAGCAACATGGCTGCGCCGGCAGCGATGCCCAGTCGCACCGCCTTGTCGAGTTGCCAGCCGCGCTTGAGGCCGACAGTGATGCCTGCGGTCATGGCGTCCCCGGCGCCCACACCGCTGCCGGAAGGCACCTCAACAGCCGAATAACGTTGGCTTCCATGCGGTGTAGCAAGCAGAGCGCCCTCGGAGCCAAGTGACACGACGACGAATTGAGCGCAGCCGCGGTCGATGAGTTCGTGCGCAGCGGCTAGCTGTTCTGACTCAGTGATGAGCTCCCGTCCGAAACATTCGCGTAGTTCTCGCACGCTCGGCTTGAGCAGAAAGACGCCGGAAGAGATGTGTCGCAGTCCACCCCCGGACGTGTCGAGAATCAGCAGCGCACTGCCCTCGCGACAGATGTCGGCGACCCGCTGATAGAAGTCGGCAGGCACGCCGGGTGGCAGGCTGCCGCTCGCCACCACGAAGTCCGCGGATCCTGCTACCGCGCTGAGCGTTTCGAGGCACTCGGCCTGCTCGGCATCAGTGAGCCGCGGGCCTGGGAGCACGAACCGGTACTGCTTCCCGGAACTGCGCTCGTCCACGGTGAAGCTTTCTCTGGTGGAGTTCGCCACGGGGATCCGCTGCACCGGGACTCCTGAGTCGGCGACAAGATCCGTCACCTTGTCGCCGGCGTGGCCGCCCGCGGGGAAGAGCGCCAATACCGACTCGCCGAGGACGTGGGCGATACTCGCGACGTTGATACCGCCGCCGCCGGGATCGTAACGGGGCAGCCCGCATCGCATTTTGTCGGTGGGCATGACCCGATCGGTGTCCGTGGTGATGTCGAGCGCCGGGTTCATCGTCAGGGTCACAATCGTGGATCCCGACCTCGTCGGTGAATTCATCTCTGCCGCACCGGATTCAGCGCTTGGCGGTAGAGAGCGGCACCCGCGGTGACTCCCGCGCCGGCGGCAACGAGCAGAATGCGGGCGCCGGGCGAGAGTTTTTCGGCCGCACTACTCAGTGCCGACACCAGCGAGGCGGTATGCATGCTCTCGTCGTCGGCGACGGTGATCCGCTCCACCGGTATTGCGAGTTTGGCGGCCAGTGCCGCGCGATAGCCGTGCCGGGCCGGCGAGGCGACGATCATGTCGACGTCGGAAAGGCTGAGCGAGGCCTCCTGAAGGCAGCTTTGGGCGACTTGGGCGCCGGCGGCGGCGAATTGGTCGTCCATCGCCGGCGACTCACTGAATCGAAGCACATTGCGCGCGTCTTCGAGTCCGACAGTGGCGCGGAAGTTTTCACCGTCGTCGGGGATGTTCAACCAGTGCACACGGCCGAGCCCGAAGTCGTCCTCGCTCCAGTCGCACAACAGTGCCGCCCCGACGGGTGAGAACGGAAAGTGCTCGCTCATCCCGCGCCCCGGATCGGCGTCACTCGTGACGACCAGGGCGCAATTGATGGTGTGTGACCGCAGAAAGCCGTCGACGATCTGCAGCGCGGTGAGGACTCCGCACGTTCCGTTCGCTATGTCGAACGAGAATGTTCCGTGAGCGTCCTCGTGTGGGTCCTCAGGGCTGGCCCCGATGTCCTCCTGGATGAGCGCGGCGAGGGCCGGCTCGGCCAGATTCTTGTCGCGGTAGATGCCGGTATTGATCAGAAGGTCAACGTCGTCGGGCTCGCGGCCCGCTCGTTGCAGACAGGTCTTACCCGCCGCGACCGCCAGATGCAGTGCGCTGTGACGGTTGCGCCAACCTGCTCGGGTGACGTCGAGGCGTTCAATCACTGTGCCCATAGCGGCCCACCAAATCCTCGTCCACGGTGAGGAGAACGACGCCGATCTCCAGACCTGATGCCAGAGCAATCAAGGCGATGGTTTCGCCCGGCCGGATCCGCCCGGCTTCAAGTTCTTCGACCAAGGCCACCGTGTGGGTCGTCGACGCCGTGTTCCCGTACCGATCGACGGTGATCACCGCGTCGTGCCGTGGGCTGTCACCGAATGAAGCCGACACCGCGGCCATCCCCTTGCGTATCGCGCGGGCCGAGGTCTGATGCGTGATCACGTGATCGATGTCGTGTATCGCGATGCCGGCTGCTTCGAGGACTTCGTGCAGCAAAAGCGGGGTGTTGGCGATGGCTGCCCGCTGGATCCCGCGAGAATCGGTGAACATCCGGGCACCCGGATCATGCCCCTTCGGGTAGGCGAGGCACAGCCGGCTGTGGTCGGCAACGGTGGTGAAACCGGCGAGGCTGATGCCACCAGACTCGGAGGTGGCACGTTCGAGCAGAAGCGCCGCTCCCGCGTCGCCCAGTGTCAGGCAGGCGAGTTCTTTGCTCATGATGTTGCGGATGTGCCGGGCCGCGTTCTGGCCGAGTTGCGAGATGTACTCGCCGCTGACCACCAAACCGCGCTCGACGGTGCCCTGCCGGATCCAATCGTTGAGCACCGTGACACCCGTCAGCATTCCCGCACATGCGTTGGACAGGTCGAAGGTCACTGCTTTCTCAGCACCGATCGCACGGGCAACGGCACTACTCATCGTCGGCTCTACCCACTGCGTCAGGCCGCCACGAAACTTCGTGATGCTGCAACTGATCACCACATCGAGTGACGCCGCCTGCTGTTGCGCCCTGTCCAGGCAGTCCAGCGCCGCAGACGTTGCAAGACTGTAGGAGTCCTCGTCGCCGGTCGAGACGCGACGTTCGTAGATGCCGGTCAGTCGTTCCAGATCGATGTGCGTGTGATGACGTGTGGTCGCCATCAATTCGTCAGTTGTGAGCACGGTGGCAGGCAGATGCCGCCCTGCCCCGGCCAATCGGGCGCGAAACGGCGCCGCGGGTCCGTCACCCTCCATCACCAACCAGTTCTTGGGCATCGTTGCTCTCCTTCGCTTTCACAGGATGGATCGCGACGGCAGCGGGCCAACAGAGCATTGAGACCCTAATAGGGAGCGATTGGCCTCCGCCACGTGATGGCATCCGGCAGCTAGATCGGTGACTTACGGCCCTCCGGACCGACGAGTCGGTGGTGGAGGCTTGCGAAGTGACCAAAACGCAAGCAGACGGCTACGTCCGCGACATCTCCGCCCTGCGGATCGAAAACGCGAACACGCTCGGTATTACCTCGGCAGCCGAACGACCGCTGTTGCTGGAAGCGGTGCGCCGGTCCTAGACCAAAGAACTACAAGGAGATCACTATGGCTATCCGGGTGGGCGTGAACGGCTTTGGGCGTGTCGGCCGAAACTTCTTCCGTGCGGTGGACGTACAACGCGCGGCAGGCACCACCGACATCGAGATCGTCGCGGTGAATGACCTCACGGACAACAAGACTCTGGCGCACCTGCTCAAATACGACTCCGTCCTCGGACGCTTACCGCACGATGTATCGGTCGACGGCGAGGACCTCGTGGTGGGCGACCAGCGGATCAAGGCGTGGTCTATCGCCGACGGGCCGGCGGCGGTGCCGTGGGGAGATGTCGGCGTGGATGTCGTCGTCGAGTCGACCGGTCGGTTCACCGCCGCAGAGCAGGCCCGCGGTCACCTTCACGGCGGGGCGAAGAAGGTGGTGGTGTCCGCGACGTCGAAGGGTGCGGACCTCACCGTTGTGATGGGTGTCAACCACCGCGATTACGACGGCACGCAGACCGTCGTCTCCAATGCCTCGTGTACGACGAATTGCCTGGCGCCGATGGCGATGGTGCTCGACGAGGTATTCGGAATCGAGCGCGGGCTCATGACTACCGTCCACGCCTACACCCCGGACCAGAACCTCCAGGACGGCCCGCACCGCGACCTTCGTCGGGCCCGCGCCGCGGCAATCAACGTGGTGCCCACGTCCACCGGGGCTGCCCGCGCGATCAGCGTGGTGTTGCCCCAGCTCGAGGGAAGGCTCGACGGGTACGCGCTGAGGGTGCCGGTGCCCACCGGTTCGGCTACCGATCTCACCGTCATCGTCCGAGAACCGGCGACCACTGAGGCGGTCAACGCGGCGTTTGCGGCTGCGGCCGACGGTGAGCTGAAGGGCTTCCTCACCTACACCGAGGATCCCATCGTCTCATCCGACATCGTGACCGACCCGTCGTCATGCATCTTTGATTCCGGGCTCACCAAAGTCACCGGTGATCTGGTGAAGATCGTCGGCTGGTACGACAACGAGTGGGGTTACTCCCACCGCCTCGCCGATCTGACCGGCCTGGTGGCGTCGACCCTGTGAGTCGCTTGCCACCCATGGTGCACCAAGACGCTGCCGGGGCACTTATACGAGGCGGATAGTCATTGAACGCAAACAACTTTGGAGGCCGCTAGTGGAGCACTTGACGACTCTCGATGCCGGTTTCCTCGAGGCCGAAGATTCCGACCGGCACGTGAGTCTGGCGATCGGCGGCCTCGCCATCATGGAGGGGCCGGCCCCCGACCACGCCTCGCTCGTTTCGGTGCTCGCCGAGCGGGTGTCCGAGATTCCCCGGTTCACGCAGGTGGTGCACATGCATCCGCTCGACCTCGCGGCGCCGGAATGGGTCGATGACGCCCAGTTCGATCTCGCCCATCATGTGCATCGAATTGCGTTGCCGCAGCCCGGCGATGACGCGGCGTTGTATCGGGTCGTCGCCGATATCATGGAACGACGCCTCGATCGAGATCGACCGTTGTGGGAAAGCTGGACTATCGAAGGGCTGGCCGAGAATCGCTGGGCCGTCCTGACCAAGCTGCATCACTGCATCGCCGACGGGATCTCCGCGACGCGCCTGCTCGCGGGGCTGTGCGACGGCGCGGATGCGGAGACGTTCGCCAACCGGATACGTGCCGCCGCCGATTCACCGGCGCTTCGTCCGTCTGGGCCGAGCCTGAATCCGCTGGACTGGGCTGGCGGCATCTGGCACCTTTCTACCGCCGTCACGAGTGCCGCCGCTCGCATCGCTACCGGGGCGGTTCAAATCGTCGCCGGCATCCTGAGTCCGGCGGATTCTTCGCTGATCGGCTCGGTCAGCAACCTGCGGCGTTACAGCGCAGCCCAAGTCCTCCTCGGGGATGTGGCCTTGATTTGCCATAAGTTCGATGTGACCATCAATGATGTTGCGCTGGCTGCGATTACCGATAGCTTCCGGGCAATGCTGATACACCGAGGCGAACAGCCGCAACGAAATTCGCTGCGCACATTGGTGCCGGTGTCGGTGCGGTCGGCGGACGCATCGAACCAACTGGATAATCGCGTCTCGCTGATGCTGCCATACCTTCCCATCGAGCTCGAGGATCCTGTAGAACGGCTGCACGCGGTGCACCGCCGATTGACGAGAGCCAAGTCCGGCGGCCAGCGACAAGCTGGATCGGCATTTTTTTCCGCAGCCAGCTACATCCCCTTCGCCTTGACGGCCTGGGCGGTTCGGTTGTTAACCCGGCTTCCCCAACTCGGCATCGTCGCGTTGGCGACCAACGTGCCGGGCCCCCGTCGTCGGTTACGCATGATGGGCCGAGATGTGCTGCGGCTGCTGCCTATCCCGCCGATCGCGCTTCACCTCCGTACCGGCATCGCCATGCTTAGCTACGGCGACGATCTGGTGTTCGGTATCACTGCCGACTATGACGCGGTACCCGATGTCGACGAGCTTGCCGACGGCATCGAACGTGCGGTGGCCCGATTAGTTTCGATCAGTGAAGGGGCCGGGTGAAAAGGGCAGCGGTGCTGACCAGCGCAGTACGGTACCTCCGCCGGGAGCTTCCGCGACGCTGAACGCGCCGCCGGCCTGCTG
Organism: uncultured Actinomycetota bacterium; assembly: GCA_963815995.1. Lineage (GTDB taxonomy): Bacteria > Actinomycetota > Actinomycetes > Mycobacteriales > Mycobacteriaceae > Mycobacterium. The sequence goes on along the minus strand of CAWFIR010000007.1, from coordinate 140,083 downwards.
CGCACGGTGATGCAAGCCCGACAAGCCCCTGCCGGTGACGCCGCCGGAGAAGCCTCGACCATTGTCGATAACCTCAATGCACACATTGTCCTCAACCTTGACCGTCACCGAAAGTCTGGTCGCGCTCGCGTGCCTCACAGCGTTGCCGACCGCTTCACGCACAACGGCTTCGGCGTGATCGGCAAGTGCAGCATCGACAACCGACAAAGGTCCCACGAATTGGACCGTGGTACCCCGTTCGGATCCGCAGAACTGCGCGACTGCGTCGTCGAGTCGCTGTCGCAGCCGGGTGACGTGCGGCGGTGCGCCGTGCAGGTCGAAAATTGCGGTACGGATCTCCTGGATGACGCCTTGGAGATCACCGATGCTGCCGGACAGTCTCTGCTGCACCTCAATTGATGGCGTCTGCGCAATGGTCGACTGCAGAGTCAGTTCGACCGCGAAGATCTGCTGGATCACGTGGTGGTGCAGGTCGTGGGCGATCCTGTCGCGCTCAGCGAGAATGCTGAGTTCACGCGTCCAGTGCTGTGCGGACTCCCGCTGCCAGGCGAGTACCGCCTGGTCGGTGAATGCGGCCATCATGTCGAGTTGCTCGTCGCCGAACGTCGGCGCGCCGTCATGCCGCAGCGCGACCAACACCCCGGCGACGGCATCGGCGGTGCGCAGCGGAAGCACCAGCGCTGGGCCGGCACGTTGGACGCCGTCGATGGCGATGTCGAAGTTATTCAGTCGTAGCGGGGTCCGCTCCACGAAGACCTGCTCGATCGAGGTACCGGCGAGGGGGATGGCATTGGTCGGTGCCGAGGTCGTTGCAGCACCGGCGATTTCCACGATCATCAGATCAGCCACCTCTGACGTGGGTAGGTCGTGGTTGGTTGCGATGGCGACCAGTGTCATTTCTGCGCCCGTCAGCTTCAGCACTTGTTGGGCGATGGACCGATATACCGGTGCGAGCATCGGCACCGGAGGATAGTTCGGTTTCGATGTCGCGCTTCGCTTCTCCGCTTCAACAGCAGATATCGTCATTCCGATCACCTCAGATGTCGTCTGGTGCTCCCTTGGTCGACTCGCAGCTACCCAGTTCGCGTTGACGTGTCGGCCCCATTCGCGGTGGTGACCGGCTGGAGCGGGGAAGCGGCGGCCGCACCTTCTCGGGCGAGGAAGGCGCCCAGTTCACCGATCGCACTCATTAGCGGCGCCGGGAACACGATGGTGGTGTTCTTCTCCACTCCGAGTTCGACAAGCGTTTGCAGATTGCGCAGTTGCAAGAGCCAACGGGTGCGCCATCATCGTGTCCGATGCCTCACCCAACGCGGCTGCGGCCATCGATTCTCCCTCTGCCGCAATGATTTTGGCCCGCTTCTCGCGCTCCGCCTCGGCCTGCCGAGCCATCGCGCGCTTCATGCTGTCGGGCAACTGGATGTCCTTGAGCTCGACCAGTGTCACTTCGACACCCCATTCGAGTGTTGCGATGTCGAGGATCTTCCGGATATCGGCATTAATGGTGTCGGTCTCCGACAGCGCCTGGTCAAGGCTGTGCTGGCCGACAACTTTACGCAGCGTGGTCTGCGCGATCTGGTTGATCGCGGCGTGGACATTCTCGATCGCGATAACCGATTTCACTGCGTCGACGACTCGGAAGTAGGCGACCGCCGAAATGTCGACGCTGACGTTGTCGCGGGTGATGATGCCCTGGGACTGGATTGGCATCGTCACAATTCGCAGCGACACCTTCATCAGCCGATCGACGACCGGGATGATGACGGTCAGCCCGGGGTCTTTAACACCCACCACCCTGCCGAGGCGGAACAACACACCCTTCTCGTACTGCGTCACCACTCTGATCGACAACGACAACACGATCAGGCCGACAATAACGAGCACCACAACCAGGATGATCAAAGGTTTCATAGCATGTCTTTCTAAGGTAACAAGGAATCTGGGGTTTGACTCCCATCCGCGGACCAGCCGTTGTTGCGCTATCTGCGAGGAAACCGTCGTCGGAATCTATTGCGCCAGAATGCAGATGAATTGATGACCGCTGTACCGCGGGCTCGTTCACCAGATCGACGACCAGGTAGCGGCCGGTGTTGGGGGCATAGGGGAAGCGATACGGCCATGATGACCTGACGTGCATTGGATCACCGGTTGCGCGGGTGCGGAGCCAATGCTCCTTGAGTCAAGCGGCGGACAGCTGAACTCATCCCAGGGCCAGCTGAAATTCTCAGCACTCTCGACGCTACACCCATTGGGCCGGCTCGCGGTGACCGCGCCCCCGTCAGCAAACTACTTGGCGCGACAATGTTCCCCGCTCCGCCCCGGCCGGCGTATTATCGCTCTGACAACTATCTCCTGACCACGGCACCGCGGGTAGGGCGCTGGCCTTCAGTGTCGATTCCGAGCTCCGCCAAGATAATTGAGCGCAGGTATGACCGAGTTCACCGAGGACATCGACGGCTTACTGTTGGCGCCGCTGAGCACGCAGCAAGCTAGCGCTGATGCCGCCGACTTGCGTACCGGGATCGACAACCTGGCGGGCTTGGTGGCGGGCAGTCTGGGGTTGCCTGAGTTGCTGGCCGAGGTGTCGACGTTCGCGGTGCACGCGATACCGGGCGCCGACGGCGCCGGGGTGACCTTGTTGCAGGTCGACAGGGTGGACAACATGGTCGAGGCGTTGGCGGCCAGCGCTCCTTTTGTCGCCGAGATCGACGAAATTCAGTACGTGATCCTCAAAGAGGGGCCCTGCATCACCGCGGTACTGGAGCGGCGCACCGTGCGATCTGGGTCGCTGGGCGGGGAGAAGATGTGGCCGCGGTTCGGTCCGCGAGTGGGCCGTTTGGGCGTGCACAGCGCGCTGTCGCTGCCGCTCCTGCTGTCGGACCGGGTGATCGGCGCTATCAATGTCTACGCCCACGACAAAAACGCCTTCGACGAGCACGCCGCCGAACAGGGGGAACTGTTCGCCAAACCCGCGGCGGTGGCGGTACACAACGCCCAGATCCTCGCCCACGCACTGGCGCTGACCGCGCAGTTGCAGACGGCGCTGTCGACGCGCCCAGTGATCGATCAGGCGATCGGTCTGATCCGGGGACGCAGCGGGCGCAGCGCCGAGGAGGCGTTCAATCAGCTGCGCGCAATGAGCCAAGCCGAGCACCGCAAATTGGCTGAGGTGGCCCAACACATCGTCGATGAAGCCGTGCGCCGCGCCCGTGCACGACGCGCCCCGACCTGAGACCGCGGCCAGCGCGAGACTTCCGACGGGTGTACCGTTGAAGTCGCTGAGACTCCCAGCCGTTACGGAATGAGTCTGGCCGTGATGCCGCCGGACTTGATGAGCTTTCGCTCACGCCGCACATCCTGAATCAACCGAATGGGTGAGCCAAGCATGTCTGCCAATACCGGTCGCGTAGCTCAAGACGCGCCGATCGGTGAGGCGGCACCAAATCGCTTGAGGGCCAAAATGGCGCCGTCCACGCCGACCCGACCATCCTCTTCCCTATCAGCAGAAACCAGGTACAGGATGGCCTCGGATCCTCCTCATCGTCCTCGGGCTCCGCCCCTGCCCTCGTTCCTGCCTTCGCATACGCCCATATTTGCTTCGTCATCGGGGTCATCCTCCTCGTCGTCGGCCTGGCACTGATGCTGATGGGGCGGATGGGACACGCCGTCGGCGGCCGCCGCCACTACTACTGACCGGCCCGATGACCCCCGGCTCGGCTAGCAGCGCTGGCCGAGCCGGGTGTATCGAATTCGGGTCGGCGATAGACACCCGCAGCCCGACAGATCAACCCGAAAGAAAGCGAAAACTATGGCGATCACCGACGTTCCGGCCTTCGCCCACTTGACCGATGCCGACATCGACAACCTCGCCGTTGAACTGGACGCGATCAGGCTGGATATCGAGGATTCCCTCGGCGAGCGCGACGCGCGCTATATCCGTCGCACCATCGCCGCGCAACGCGTTCTGGATGTCGCCGGCCGGCTCATCCTGGCTGGTAGCTCGAGACGCTCCGCCCGGTGGGCGGGAACGGTGACGCTGAGTCTGGCCAAGATCATCGAGAACATGGAGATCGGCCACAACGTCATGCACGGCCAGTGGGACTGGATGAACGACCCCGAGATTCATTCCTCGACGTGGGAATGGGACATGAGCGGGGTGTCGAAACATTGGAAAACCACCCATAACTTTCAGCATCACAAGTACACCAACATCCTTGGCATGGACGACGACGTGGGTTACAGCACCCTGCGGGTCACCCGTGACCAGCCCTGGAAGGCCTACAACCTCGGCAACCTGCTTTTCAACACCATCCTCGCGCTCGGTTTCGAGTGGGGAATTGGGTTGCAGCCCATCGAATTCGGCAAACTTCTCGAGGACGGCCCAGGCCGCGTCACAACACGCCGACAGATCCGCGAATTCTCCGCCAAAGCCGGACGGCAGCTGATCAAGGACTACGTGGCGTTCCCGGCGTTGACCTCGTTGTCGCCGGCGGCGACCTTCACATCGACACTGAAGGCCAACATAGTGGCCAACGTGATCCGCAATATCTGGACCGACGCCGTGATCTTTTGTGGCCATTTCCCCGATGGCGCTGAGAAATTCACCAAGACCGACATGATCGGCGAAAGCCGGGGTCACTGGTACCTGCGCCAGATGCTGGGCAGTGCCAACTTCGACGCCGGACCGGTGCTGCGATTCATGACCGGCAACCTGTGCTACCAGATCGAGCATCACCTATACCCCGATATACCGAGCAATCGGCTACACGAGATCTCGCTGCGTGTGCACGAGGTATGCGACAAGTACGACTTGCCTTACACCACAGGCTCATTCCTGGTTCAGTACGCCAAGACGTGGCGCACGATCGCCAAGCTGTCGCTGCCGGACCGCTACCTGCGCAGCACCGCCGACGACGCGCCGGAGACCCGCAGCGAGCGGATGTTCACCAAACTTCAGCCCGGCTTCATCGGGACCGACCTGGTGACGGGCCGCCGCCGCGGCCTGAAGACCGCGATCGCGGCGGTCCGCCAATGGCGTCACGATGAGCGCATACGAGCTCGATCTACTGGCCAGTAACCTACTGGACCGTAGGTCAGTTATAGTCGGCTAATAGCGGGCCGGGATGCCAGAACACTGTTGGACGGAGGCAGTTCACGTGACCGAGATGAGCTATCTCGAATTGCACGGTGAGCGCATTGCCTATCGCGACGCCGGGGCCGGCGAGGCGCTGCTGTTGATTCACGGCATGGCGGGAAGTTCGGCGACCTGGCGCGCGGTCATCCCGGAGTTGGCGAAAAAGTACCGAGTGGTCGCACCGGACCTGCTGGGGCACGGCGAATCAACCAAGCCGCGCGGTGACTATTCGTTGGGTGCGTTCGCAGCGTCGCTGCGTGATCTCCTCGATGAACTCGGCATCAGCCGGGCGACGGTGGTCGGTCAGTCACTCGGTGGCGGTGTGGCCATGCAATTCACCTATCAACATCGCGACTATTGCCAGCGACTGGCACTGATCAGCAGTGGTGGCCTCGGCCCCGACCTGAACTGGATCCTGCGGATCCTGTCGGCACCCGGAGCCGAGCTGCTACTTCCGGTCGTCGCGCCGCGGCCGGTGCTGAACGTCGGCAACAAGCTGGGATCGTGGCTGACGTCGGCGGGGGTACAGTCGCCGCGCGCCAGCGAAATGTGGAGCGCGTACTCGTCGTTAGCGGATCAGCCCACGCGGCAGGCATTTCTGCGTACCTTGCGCTCGGTCGTCGACTTCCGGGGCCAGGCGGTCAGTGCGCTCGGCAAGATCCATGTCAGCCATGGCTTACCGACTTTGTTGATCTGGGGCGAAGAGGACCGAATCATCCCTGTTGCCCATGGCCGCGCCGCTCACGACGCGGTACCGGGCAGTCGGCTTGAGGTGCTCCCCGGTGTCGGGCACTTTCCCCATGTCGAGTCCCCGGCAGCGGTGGTCGACATCCTTGACGACTTCATCACCAGCACAGGGCAGGATGTCGATCTGGCAGATCGAAGGTCTGGTCACCCACTCTCAAGGCTGCAGACCTCGGACCGACGTTCGTTGTAGCGCACCCAAAGGTCCGATCCACTTGTCTTGACATTTGCTCCCGCGGGGTGAAGCGTCGACTGAGTTGAGACTTTCAACCAGTTCGGGATGGGTCAGCCGTCCGCCGCTGACTTCGGAGAGCATTAGCTCACGCCGAACAGACCGGTGACAACCGCACGTCGGGGATCACCATGAATGCTCTTCCTACGTCATCTATGACACGGGCCGACGGCTTTCTTTCTCAGCCATGGGAAAGTCACACCACACGATTAGCCTATCGTCGGCTGAGATCATCGGTAGTCGTGATCAGCGCCCACGGGCATATCGATGCATCCAACGCTGACACTCTGACCGAGTACACCCTGGGGCATCTAATGCGTTGCCGCGGATTGATCCTCGATCTGTGCGACCTGGATTTCTTTGGAACCGACGGTTTCTCGGCGCTGCACAGGGTTTCCGTCTGCTGCGCGCACCCTGGCATCGGCTGGGCGGTAGTACCCAGTGAGGCAGTCTCCCGGGTGCTGCGTATCGGCGACCCGCAGGGTTTGCTACCCGCCGCAAGCACCGTTGAGGCAGCGATGGGGATCATCCAGGGCCAGCCTCACCGTCCACCACGCCCATCGCGGTCCACAGAGACCCCGGACAATCCTCGAGTTGCCAATGCACGGTGTGCTTAGTCTGCGGCGGTACAGAACAGGTCCGGCATGAAAGGTGACCTCGACGGAAGCGACCACCAACGACGCCCGCAAGGAATGTCGAGACCGTGCCGACCAGACGGTTCGGCAGCCCGTCTCTCGCGGACTCCTGCAGCGGTGGACAGTCCACCTTGCGTGCCTGGCGAGCACCCCGACGAGGTGCTGGCCGACTGGTTGAACTGGACATCGACCGGCAATGGTCGTGTCGTCAAGTTAAATCAGTCAATCCGACTAGTCCCGAAAGTTTTCGCCGTTATCGGAGGAGCCCCGGACGGGGGCCGTTTGGCGTTGGCGATACTGGACTGATGCCGAGCACTGATTTCCATCCCGACCTCCGCAGAGTCGCCCGCCTGGCGCCACGATCCATGATCGGCCCGCGCAGTCTGCGGCTCATCCGGGCGCTGAGCGGCCTACAACGCAGCAGGAGTCACGACGGCGTGGAGGCGCTCATCCTGCGCTCCGGTGTCGGGGTGCGATTGCACCGCCCGGACGGCGTCAGCCAATCCGGGGCCGCGTTGCTGTGGATCCACGGCGGCGGTTACGTGATGGGCACCGCGCAGCAAGACGACGCAGTCTGCCGTCGATTTGCCCGCGAGCTGGGCGTTACCGTCGCGGCGGTCGACTATCGGCTGGCGCCCGAGCACCCCTACCCCGCCCCTCTCGAGGACTGCTACGCGGCGCTGACCTGGCTGGCCGCGCTTCCCGCCGTCGACCCGGCTCGGGTGGCGATCGGCGGGGCCAGCGCCGGGGGTGGGTTGGCCGCGGCATTGGCACTGCTGGCACGTGACCGCGGGGAGGTGACGCCGCGCCTGCAGCTGTTGGCCTATCCGATGCTCGATGACCGCAGCGCGTCAGGACCGGAAAACCCGAACTACCGGCTTTGGAGCCCGAAGAGCAACCGTTTCGGCTGGGCCGCTTACCTCGGCAACGCCGACCCGAATATCGCGGTTCCGGCACGCCACGAGAATCTGAGCGGACTGCCGCCGGCCTGGATCGGCGTCGGCACCCATGACCTGTTTCACGACGAGAACCTCACCTACGCCAAGCGGCTCACCTCGGCCGGCGTGCCGTGCCAAGTCGAGGTGGTACCCGGAGCGTTTCACGGCTTCGACGCGATAGTGCCGAAAGCCGCTGTGTCACAGTCGTTTTTCGCCAGCCAGTGCGCGAGCCTGCGATCAGCGCTGGCCGCTACAAGCTGATGCCTACCGGCGCAGCATTCTTGGTGAGCGACGAACAGCGGGCGCTACGCAGCGCGGTTGCCGACCTCATGGCGCGACACTCAAGCGAGGCCCAGGTACGGACGCAGATGGCGACCGACACGGGTCTGGACACCACTGTGTGGCATGAATTGGCGGCCATGGGCCTGACCGGTCTGCTGATCGACGAGGAGCACGGCGGCGCCGGTGCGGGCCCGGTGGAAATGGGCATCGCGATGGAAGAGATGGGCCGAACGCTGCTGGTCGGCCCGTTCCTGTCGACCGCGGTGCTGGTGCCCAGCCTGCTGGCCGCGACCGGCGATGCAGCCGAGTGTGGCGCGGTATTACCCCGGATCGCGGCAGGTGAACTGATCGCGACCGTCGCGTTCGCCGAAGACGGCTCCGCCCGGATACCGGCGACGATCGCGACGTCCGCAGGTCAAATCGGCGACACCTGGCACGTCACCGGCTACAAGCATTTCGTGCTCGACGGGCAGTCCGCAGAACTCCTGTACGTGCTGGCCGCCACCGATGCGGGCTCCGCCGTGTTCGCGGTCGATACCGGTGCTCCCGGCCTGGCTGTGACACCGCTGACCACCGTCGACCCGACCCGCAAGCAATGCCGTCTGCAATTCGTCGATACCCCGGCACGCTTGATCGGCCGGCCGGGCGCCGGCGTCGAGGTGTTCAATGCGGCGCTGGACGCCTGCGCGCTGGCCTTGGTCAGCGAGCAGGCCGGCGGGGCACGGCGCGCGGTCGAAATGGCCACCGAGTACGCCAAGACCCGTTACCAGTTCGGTCGCGCGATCGGCAGCTTCCAGGCCGTCAAGCACATGTGCGCCGACTTGCTGCTGGAGGCCGAATCCACGGTGTCGGCGGCACGCTTCGTCGCAGCCTCGTTCGCCGAGCATGCACCCACCCGAATCGCCGATCTTGCTTTGGCGCAAGCGTATTGCTCGGATTCCTTCGTCTTCGTCGCAGCGACCAACATCCAGGTACACGGCGGCATCGGATTCACCTGGGAGCATCCGGCGCACTTGTATCTGCGCCGAGCCCGAAGCGACGCCCAACTGCTGGGCAGTCCGTCGTGGCACCGCGAACGCTACCTGCAGCAGATCGGAGCATGAGCTGTGACTGACGACGAGCTCCGCGACGAGGTCCGAAATTGGTTGTCGGCCAACTGGAATCCGGACATCGATCGCGCCAGCTGGGCCCATATCGTTGTCGATGCCGGATGGGCGGTGCCCAGCTGGGAACCAGAGTGCTACGGCCGCGGCCTCTCGGATGCCCAATCCCGGCTCGTTGCCGCGGAATTCGCTGCGGTCGGCGCGCACGGCAGCGGTCACGACCGTGGCAATCTGTTCGCCTGCACGCTGCACGACGTGGGAACCGACGAGCAAAAACGGCGGCTGATTCCGCCGTCCATCCGCGGTGAGAGCAAATGGTGCCTGCTCTACAGCGAACCCGGCGCGGGGTCGGATCTGGCCGGCCTGCGCACTCGGGCCGAGCGCGACGGTGACGAGTGGGTGATCAACGGGCAGAAGGTGTGGACGTCTTTCGCCAAAACCGCCGACTACGGCATGTTGGTGGCCAGAACCGACTGGGATGTGCCGAAACACCAGGGCATCAGCTTCTTTATGCTGCCGATGCATCAGCCCGGCGTCGAGGTCCGGCCGATCCACCAGATCACCGGCGAATCGGAGTTCAACGAGGTCTTCATCGAGGACGCTCGCCTGCCCGCGGAGAACCTGGTTGGCGAGCTGAACGCCGGGTGGTCAGTGCTGCAGACCGCGCTCGGTTACGAGCGACGGTTCATGGCAGACATCGCCCGCACTGCGAAGGACGCCAAGCGACCCCGAGACGAGAAGGCGCATCTCCTCGTCGAATTGGCGCGGGAAACCGGCCGCCTGGAGGATCCCTACATTCGTCAGCAGATCGCCCGCGTCGACGCGTTGGCCACGGTCAACCGTTGGAACACCCAACGGTCGAAGGCTGCCGTCGACCGCGCCGAGGCGGCCACACTGATGGCGCTCGGCAAGATCGCGATGTCCCGGATCCTGCACGAGACGGCCCGCGTCGAAACCGAAATCGTCGGCGCCGAAGCGATGTTGACCGGTCCGGACAACCCGATCGGTGATGCGGTGACGTTCCGGACGTTGAACGCCTACTTCACCTCGATCGGCGGCGGTACCGATCAGATTCAACGCAACATCGTCGGCGAACGCGTGCTGGGCCTGCCGAAAGAGCCTGAGCCGTACCGCAACACACCATTCCGCGAGCTGCCGCACTGATTCGGCGCGCTGCGACGCGCCCGGACGATGCTTGAACTTTGTCTGCGCTACGCCCATCCTGACAGCGTGGCCCCTCCCGAAATCCCGTTTCGCGGGATTCTTGACCCGGTGGCACGCAAGCTGCGTCTGCCGTTCCGGACGCCGGACTTCATCGACCGGATCATCCGCGGAGGGGTGAACCAAGCCGGTCGGCGAACGCTGCACATGCTGATCACCACCTGGGATGCCACCGGCGGAGGTCCGTTCGCTGCCGGCGCGATCGCCACGGCGGGGCTGGCCAAAACGGTCGACGTCGCGCAGGGACTGTTCATCGGCCCGGTCTTCGACCCACTGCTCAAGGCGCTCGGTGCCGACCAGATCACGTTTCGCGCGGCGCTGTGTTCTTCACAAGTGGTCGGCGTGGGCATCATGCGTTACGTGGTGCGCGTCGAGCCGATCCAGTCCATGGATGTCGACACTCTGGTCGACGCGGTCGCACCGACCTTGCAGCGCTATCTCGTCGGCGAAATCTCTTGATTCACCCTGCCGCGTAGACCATATGCCCGCCGACGACGGTTGCGGCCACCATCCCTGCCTCCAGTTCGGCGAGCGCGGTTTCGGGCGGCACGCTCAGCACGCACAGGTCCGCCGGCTGGCCGGGTTCAAGGGTCCGCGGATGGGTGGGCTGATCGGGTCGGCCCAAGAACATCGTCAAAGCCGTTCGGGCAGAGACGCATTCGTCGATGCCCAGCACGGCTCCGCTGGGTGTGGTGCGGTGCACAGCGGCTCGGATCGCCGCCCACGGGTCACCGTCGCCGAAGGGCATATCGGTCGACAGGGCCACCGGCACGCCCGCGTCGAGCAGCGACGCCACCCGCCAGAGTTGACCGTGCTCGGCGGCGGGGATCTCGTCGAGGTACTGATCACCGCGCTCCGCAACGAAATTGGGTTGGGTCACCACCGTCACCCCGAGGTCGGCAAGATCGGCGAGACAATCCGCCGGAACCACAGCGGCGTGCTCGATGCGATCGCCCGGCCGAGAGCCGGCTTCGCGCAGCGCGGCGATGGTGACCAACAATTGAGCGGCGGTGACGCAGTGGACGGCCACCGGGTGGGCGTCGCGATGCCGGTCGACGATCCAGCCGACCAGCTGCTCGAGGTCCAGGTCGTCGTCATGCAGGATGCGCTTACCCGGGGCCAGGCAATGCACGCGCTGCCGCAGTTCACCGTGCCGGTGCAGGTCCGACAATCGGACGATGTCGGCGATATCGAGATCCGGTGTGGCATCGGTGATCCCGGTGACACCGCAGCGGCTGAGCCGTTCGCTGAGGTCGGCCAGGCTGGTCACGCTGCGACCCAACGCATCCGCCCAGGAGTCGGTGCTGCGCAGCCGGCCATCCGGGTGCCCCGCCAGGCCGACGCGCTCCAGACCCGCCGAGTTGAGGATCCACAGCACTCCGCTGCGATGCTGAACGCGCAGTGGCACGCCCGGAGCCATTGCGTCCAGCACGTAGCGGTCCAGCGGTCCGGCGACCGAGTCGTGATAGCCCACCGCGCGGATCCAGCCGTCGTCGCCTGCTTCGACGCTGGCCAGCGCCGCGGCCAGTCCGTCGCGGTCGCGGACCTGCGGCGGCCCGACCCTTAGCGACGTCGCCGCGGCAGCCGCCGAAAACAGGTGCACATGGTGGTCGTGCAGGCCGGGCAGCACGGTCCCGCCCGCTGCGTCCAGCACGTCCTCGCCGGGCCGTGGCGCCAAGGTGTCGGCGAGTTCGTCGATCGATGCGCTCACCCGCAGGTCGACGGCCGCGCCATCCAGCTTCACCGCGCGCTGAATCAGCACGGTGCACAGAGCCTCTCGCATACCAGCAGCTCGACCGCGGCGTTGTCGGCTCCCAGCGGCGATGCGGGCGCAACAGCCGGTGGCAACGTGGACGACTCAACCGCCGCATCGGAATCCGGCGATCGCGTCAGGGCCGCGTATCGGGCGGCTATCTGGGCCATCGACACCTCGATCACCGCACCGCCACCACGGTGCAGCGACTCTCCCACCGCGCGCGCCGCCTCCAGTCCGGTGAGCGGGTCCGCGATCGCGTCGCCGCAGAACACCGGCCCGTCAGCGCCACCGCAGACCAGTCCGCCCGCGACCGCCGCGTCATCCCCGAACGCCGGCCGGTCGGGCTGGTCACGATAACCACTGATACGCAACCAGATTCGACCCGCCCGGCCGGCCAGATCCTCCGCACTTAATCCACGTCGTCGCAACGCCGCGGGGCGAGAGCCTTCGATCACGATGTCCGCGGCATCGAGCAACCGGTGCAGCGCATCACTTTCGCTGTCGAAATCGAGGCAATACGAGAGCTTTCCGGCATTCATCCAATCGAAGAAGGCGGGTTCGCCGCGTCGGGCGCCATCCGGTCGACTGGGGCTTTCCACCTTGACGACGACGGCACCCGCGCGAGCGAGCAGCTGACCGCAGAGCGGCCCGGCCCACAACGACGACAAGTCCGCCACCAAGAGCCCGTCGGGCCGCCGCGGCCGACGGGGGTGCCGGAGCGGCGCACGGTCGGTGACTCCGCGGCGACTTCGCCCAACGCTGCGACCGCGATGTCAAGGAGTCGGGCCCGATCAACCACCTCAGCGGTAGAACGCGTTGCCGCCCAACGGATAGCACTGCCCACGGATCACCGGTGACGCTATCGACTTCCATCAGCGCCGGTAGTGCCGCGACGTCATCGTCACGGGGCAATGCGACCGCGCACCAACCGTCAACTGTCGGTCAGCAGTCGGGTGGCGCCACCCGACGAGATTCGGCCCCGGCGGCTCAGGTTCATGATCGCTGCCCGACCGGTCAGAATGGTTTCGGCGTCGACCTCGACGCCGAGGAGCCCAGCGACATCGGCGGCCACCCGGCGGGCTTCCACCAGCACCGTGGCCCACTCCGACGTCGCGCTCACCGCCTGATCCTCAGAACTGCAGCGCCGTGAATCGCCAGTCCAGGACTTGGCGTGGCTCGTCCGGCGGATCGCTGAACGCGTAGACCAGCGACCGCAATCCCAGTACCCCGCCGCCTTCGGTCGGCTCGGCGGATTCGATGTGCAACTCGCTATAGACAGTGTCGCCCTCGTACACCGGCGCGGTGTGGTCGCAAGACTGCCAGCCCAGCACGGTCGCCAGGTTCGGCAACAGCTTGCTGGCCTGCGCCAGCGCCAATCCGATGGTGTGCCCGCCGTAGACCAGGCGACGGCCACCAAGACGCGAATCATGATGCACGCCGGCAATATTCAAGGTGAGGCGGGCCAGCTCCGGCGCGCTGGTAACCACGTCGGCGCTACTGTGCAACACCGATCCGGCCAGGCCGGTATCGAAGTGCGGCCCGGTGACACGCTCCCGGAAGACCTCGCCATTCCAATCGGCGGCCGCCGACGGTGGCGAGCCAGATCGGCGCCGATCGTCGACAGGTCGTCGTCATGGTCGGCGGAGTCGGGGTCGGCGCCAGTGCTCAGCGGCAGCATCGCGCAGCGGTAGAAGTCCAGGATGAGCCGGTCGGCCTGGTCGATGGTGGTGATCCGCAGGGCCATCAGGCCGGTGGGCGCCCGGCCCGGCTTGGCGGAATTCTTCTTCAGACCGACGACCTCGGTGCGGGTGAACAATGTGTCGCCGATCGCCGGGAAGCGGAAGAACGTCAGCCCGCGGTAGAACAGGTTGGCCTTGACGTGCTGGGTGGCCAGCGTCGACTGGCCGATCGCGACGTCGCAGACCAAGCCCGGGTGCGCCAGCGGCGCCGCCAACCCGGTGACCGCGGCGGACAGCTCGGCGTCCAGCGGCAACCGCAACCGGTCACCGAGGATGCTCTGGTGCACGGCTGCCAGGCCGGGGGTGAGCGTCATCGACGGCGCACCGGTGAAGACCTGGCCGGTGTGCACCTGGTCGAAGTACGGGCCGACGGTCATGGTTGCCCCGATTCGCCGCCTGCCACCATTGCCGGATCGCTTGCCCGCGCCTATGCCAACATTGCCGAGCGCGACTGGGGTGAGCACGCACTGAACGATGACGAGGCAATGCTGGTCGCGACGGTGCGCGAGTTCGTTGACAAAGAGGTCAGGCCGACGGTGCGCGAAGTCGAGCATGCCAACGAGTATCCCGAAGCGTGGATCGAGCAGATGAAGCGCATCGGCATCTACGGCCTGGCCGTGCCCGAGGAGTACGGCGGCACCCCGGTGTCGATGCCGTGCTACGTGCTGGTCACCCAGGAGTTGGCGCGCGGCTGGATGAGCCTGGCCGGCGCGATGGGTGGCCACACGGTGGTGGCCAAGCTACTGACGCTGTTCGGCACGGATGAGCAGAAGCAGCGCTATCTGCCGCCGATGGGCACCGGTGAACTGCGCGCGACGATGGCACTCACCGAGCCGGCGGTGGCAGCGATCTGCAGAACATGACGACCACCGCTACGCCGGACGGCGCAGACGACTCTGTACTCGTCGTCAACGGCTCGAAGACGTGGATCTCCAACGCGCGCCGGTCCGGGCTGATCGCGCTGCTCTGCAAAACCGACCCGGCCGCCCAGCCTCGGCACACCGGCATCTCGGTGCTGCTCGCCGAACACGGCCCCGGGCTCACAGTGTCGCGCGACCTGCCCAAGCTGGGCTACAAGGGTGTGGAGAGTTGCGAGCTGTCGTTCGACGGCTATCGGGTGCCGCACTCGGCGATCCTGGGCGGCGCAGCGGGCCAAGGCTTTTCGCAGATGATGAAAGGCCTTGAAACCGGCCGTATCCAGGTGGCGTCGCGCGCGTTAGGGGTGGCGACCGCCGCGCTTGACGACGCGCTGGCCTACGCGCAGCAGCGGGAGAGCTTTGGTCAGCCGATCTGGAAGCATCAGTCGGTCGGCAACTACCTGGCCGAGATGGCGACCAAGCTGACCGCCGCCCGCCAGTTGACCCGTTATGCCGCCGAGCGTTACGACAGCGGCGAGCGCTGCGACATGGAGGCCGGGATGGCCAAGCTGTTCGCCTCCGAGGTGGCGATGGAGATCGCGCTCAATGCCGTGCGGATCCACGGCGGCTACGGGTATTCCACCGAATACGACGTCGAGCGGTACTTCCGCGATGCCCCGCTGATGATCGTCGGTGAGGGCACCAATGAAATTCAGCGCAATGTCATCGCCGCGCAGCTGGTCTCCCGCGGCGGAATCTGCCACAGCTCGCCGACTCGCGAAGCAGCAGCTATGGCAGGAACTCAAGTCGCTCAAATCCAGCCATCGGCTTCTGTTTCGTGGTTTATCGGAACGCGTCGACGAGACCCCAGGCCAGCGCGGTGTCAGCGTCGAGGGTAACGCCCCCAACACCAAATACGCTGTGCGCCAACGTCCTATCCTTCGGGTCACGCTCACCGTGCCGCCGGCGCCGGGAATCAGGCCAAGTCTCAACTCGGGCAACCCGAACACCGTCTCGGGTGCGCCTCGACCCGACCGCAGAATGCGGCCATCTCCAGACCGCTGCCCAGCACCTGACCGTGCACCTCGGCGCGGCACGCCGCCCCGAGCCGGGCGGTCACCGCGTCGAGCGCCAGCGCCGGGCTGTAACGGGTGCGGGCCAGATGGGCGCTGGCCGGGTCGGCGAATGTGCCGAACTCGTCGAGATCGCCCCCGCTGCAGAACGACGGTCCATTGCCGGTCAGCACGACCTCGGCGACCGACGAATCGAGTTGCGCCACAGCCAAAGCCTCGAGCAGCGCAGCGCGGGCATCGGTAGAGAACGCGTTGTGCCGCTGCGGGCGGTTGAACGCGATCCGCAACGTGTCGCCGTCGCGGTGGGCCTGCACCGGATCGGCGATGTCGGGCATTACCGCGGGACCACGGTCGGCCAGCCAGCGGGCGAACTCCGGGCCGGCCTGCAGCGTCGAGTAGGCCAGCGACTCGGTCACCACGCCGGACAGCGCCGCAGCGGCCGGATCCACCGCACGCAATACGTCGTCACACGTCGCCGCCGCGATCGGCCAGCGTTCGGCCCGCGCGGTCAGGTCACTCAGCGCCGCGTCGATCGAGGCGACGGTGATCACCCGGCGGTCGTCGGCGTCATCCTCGGTCAGGGTGAATGTGGCTTGCTCAAGCCAGAATTCGGATGCATCCGCCAACGACCCGACGGCCACCACCGGAACTCCGAGCAATGCAGAGTCGAGCGCGGAGTCAAGCTCCGACACATCGACGACGCGCAGCGTCACACCGAATACTTCTTGACCAGTTCGTGTTTGAACATTTTTCCGGTATCGGTACGTGGCAGCTGCGCCTCGAACGAGATCGACCGTGGACACTTGTAGTGCGCCAACCGTTCTCGCAGCCAGCTGACCAGTTCATCGGCGAACTCGTCGGTCGCGTCCGCCGGGTCGACGGTTTGCACCGCGGCTTTGACGCTTTGGCCCATCTCGTCGTCCGGAATGCCGAACACCGCTGCGTCCAGCACCTTTGGATGGGTGACGAGCAGATTTTCGGCTTCCTGCGGATAGATGTTCACGCCACCGGAGATGATCATGTGATGGCGACGGTCGGTCAGGAACAGGTAGCCGTCTTCGTCGACGTAGCCGACGTCGCCGACCGTCGTCCAGCCGTGCTTGTCGCGGGAGGCCGCGGTCTTCGCCGTGTCGTTGAGGTATTCGAAGGAAAAGCCTCCCTCGAAATAGATTTCGCCGGGTTGGCCGGGCGGCAACTCATTGCCGTCTTCGTCGAGGATGTGGAGCTGGCACATCATCGGCTTGCCGACCGAACCGGGGTGCGCCAGCCACTCCTCGGCGCTGATCAACGTCGACCCGATGGCTTCCGAGGAGGCGTAGTACTCATCGACAATCGGCCCCCACCAGTCGATCATCTGCTTCTTGATTTCCACCGGGCAGGGCGCCGCCGCGTGCATCACTCGTTCCAGACTGGACAGGTCGAACGAATTGCGTTCTCCTCAGGCAGTTTCAGCATCCGGGTGAACATGACGGGCACGAATTGTCCGTGCGTGACCCGGTGACGCTGGATGGCATCCAAGCAGCCTTCGGCATCGAACTTCTCCAACACCACCGTCGTGATGCCGCCGGCCTGCACGGTCATCGACCACACCGACGGCGCGGTGTGATACAGCGGCGCCGGGCTGAGATAGACCGCATCCGGGTGCATCCAGAATCCGACCAGGGCCGACATCATGCCCGGCGCCGCCGCGGGCGAGACGTGCGGCAGCTCGCGCTTGATTCCCTTCGGCCGGCCGGTGGTGCCCGAGGAGTACTGCAGCAGATCACCTTCGACCTCGTCGTCGATCGGCGTATCCGGTTGATCCGCAACACATTCGGGGTAGCGCTGCCAGCCGTCGAGGTCATCGTCGGCGATCATCAGCAGTGCGGGCAGGCCGTCGGGCAAATGCTCACCCAGGTTCTCGCAGGTCTTGCGCAGCGCGGCGGAGCCGATGATGGCCTTGGCCGCGCTGTTGTCGATGATGTACGCCGCCTCCGCCGCGGTCAGGTGCGTGTTGATCGGCACGTAGTACAGACCGGCGCGACGAGCCGCCCACATGACCGCGTGGATGTGCTCGTTGTTCTCCATCAGGATCGCGACCGCGTCGCCTTCGACCAGACCGGCCTGACGGAAGTAGTGCGCCAGCCGATTGGCGCGGGCTTCCAACTCGTCGAAGGTGATCACCGTGCCGGACGGGTGAAGAATGATCGCGGGTTTGTCGACCGCGCCCTGAGCAGAGGTGTGCTGGCGAATCTGCATGGGCAGACTGTACCGCCGCGAAACTTGACAGCTGTCAAGAGGTCGCTAGTCAGGAGCTGCAGCTAGCCCTCGTGCACCGGTTCGAGCGGCGGGTGCGGGTGACCGCCGTGACGTTTGGCCCGACCGGCGAACGGAGCGGCCAGCGTCGGCAGCACCTGGCGGCGATTGCTCACCAGCGCGACCAGTGCTACCGCCGCATACACGGCGCTGATGGCGAAGCGCCCCCCGGTCGAGGTGAGCGGGAACTGCACGACGAACAACCCGAGCAGCAGCCATGCGGCCCAACGCTGGAACCGCAGACCGAGCAACAGCGTGACGCCCATCAACGTCTGGGCGGCGGTGAGCACGACCTCCTCGACCTGGCGGCCGTCCAGGTGCATCGAGGTGCCACCGCCGCCGAGCATGAACGCCACCGGCAACGACCCGATCAGCAGCGTCCACTGGTTGACCTTCGCCGAGACCAGCGTCGAAATCGCGAGCGCCACCCTTGCCCCTGGCGGCGAAGATGGTCGCGATGATGAACTCCGGCGCCTCCGACGCCAGCGGGGCCAGCCACTGCACCAGCAGGAAGCGGTCGATACCGAGTTTGGTGCCGGCGCCGATCAGGTTGTCGGCGAAGGGTTTTGCGCATGTCACGATCACCAAAGCCGCGAAGATGAACAGTGCGGCTACCGCGATCCGACGCGTCCGGTCGGACAGTGCGCCCAGCGCGGCCGCGGTGCCGACCAGCTCGGGTTCCTCGACCTCACCGCGACTCAGCTTGTAGAGGTAGAAGCCGAACCAGGCCAGTAGTGCCACACCGAAGGCGATGTGGATGCGCCCCGTCACCGGGATGACGAAGGCGACCACTCCGGCGACCATCAGGAAGCCGATCTCGACCCGGTTGCTGGCATCGAGGTCCAGTCCGCCGACTTTGCGGCCGGTGGCCCGGCGCGCCACCAGGACGCTGACCAGAACGACGACCGGCCACCCGAGACCCATCAGCAGCCGATTCGAGCCGGTCATGTTCGCCGCCGCGTACTGCGTGTAAGCGGGCGCGTGGCCGGCGGTGTAGGCGTAGTACAGGTCGACGGCGTACTCGGGAAGGACGGCGATGACGGCCAGCACGGCGACGGCCAGGCTGCCCGAGACGTCGATCTGGGCGGCTTCCGCAGCCCACGCCAACACAAAGCTGGCGCCCACGACGGCGCCACCGTAGACGAGCAGACCCAGCACCGGCTCCGGGTACACACCGAGGATTCGCAGCACCAGAGCGGGGAAGATGACGACGCTGACGATTGCGAGTGAGCGGAACAATGTCCGCGACCGGGCACTGGACTCCGTTACAGCGCACGCGGTGGTTGTCACGTCGCTAAGGTACCCGCCGAGCACCCATCCAGCAACCTAGCCAGGCTAGGCGAATGGATGCGGCGTAGAACTCAAATTTGCTGCTCAGCAGGGTCACATCCAGGAGTTCGGCTACCCGATCTTTCGGATGTGGCAACCCTGCCGCTGCCGCGGGAGTGCTAGTCGGACTCGGCCAGACGCTGCTTGAGCGCCTCGAACTCGTCCTTGACGCCGGTGGGCAGCTTGTCGCCGACGAACTCGAACCATTCTTCGATCAGCGGCAGCTCCTGGCGCCACTCGTCGGCGTCGACCGCCAGCGCGCGGTTCACGTCGGCGGCATCGACGTCGAGCCCGTCAAGGTCGAGGTCCCCTGCGGTCGGCACCACCCCGATCGGGGTGTCCTGGCCGCCGGCCTGGTGCTCGATGCGGTCGACGATCCACTTGAGCACCCGGCTGTTCTCGCCGAAGCCCGGCCACAGGAAGCGGCCGTCGTCGCCGCGGCGGAACCAGTTGACGAAGAAGATCTTCGGCAGCTTGGAATCGTCGGAGTTCTTGCCCAGGTCCGATCCAGTGCTGGAAGTAGTCGCCGACGTGGTAGCCCAGGAACGGCAGCATGGCCATCGGGTCGCGCCGCACGTTACCGACCTTGCCCTCGGCGGCCGCGGTCTGCTCGCTGCCCAAGGTGGCGCCGATGAACACGCCGTGCTGCCAGTCGCGCGCCTCGGTCACCAGCGGCACCGTGGTCTTGCGGCGGCCGCCGAACAGGATCCCCGAGATCGGCACGCCCTGCGGGTCGTCCCACTCCGGGGCCAGGATCGGGCACTGCGACATCGGCGTGCAGTAGCGGGAATTCGGGTGCGCCGCCGTCGTTTCCGTGTCGCGGAAGTACCAGTCGTGGCCCTTCCAGTCGATCAGGTGCACGGGCTCGCCTTCCAGGCCTTCCCACCACACGCCGCCCTCGTCGGTGAGCCCGACGTTGGTGAAGACGGTGTTGCCCGCCTCGATGGTGCGCATCGCGTTGGGGTTGGACTCCCAGTTCGTGCCGGGTGCGACGCCGAAGAAACCGAACTCCGGGTTGACCGCGTACAGCCGGCCGTCCTTGCCGAACCGCATCCAGGCGATGTCGTCACCGAGAGTCTCGGCGCGCCAACCGGGGATGGTCGGCTGCAGCATCGCGAGGTTCGTCTTGCCACAGGCCGACGGGAAGGCCGCGGCGAAGTAGTACGCCTTGTTCTCCGGCGAGATCAGCTTGAGGATCAGCATGTGCTCGGCGAGCCAGCCCTCGTCGTGGGCCATCGCCGACGCGATCCGCAGTGAATAGCATTTCTTGCCCAGCAACGCATTTCCGCCGTAGCCGGACCCGAAGCTCCAGATTTCCCGGGTCTCCGGAAAGTGCGTGATGTATTTGGTGTCATTGCACGGCCACGGCACGTCTTTTTGCCCGGGCTCCAGCGGAGCACCGATTGAGTGCAATGCCTTCACGAAAAAGCCGTCATCGCCAAGCTTTTCCAATGCGGCCTTGCCCATTCGGGTCATCACCTTCATCGAGGCGACGACGTACTCGGAGTCGGTGATCTCCACGCCGAGCTTGGGGTCGTCGGCGCCGAGCGGGCCCATGCAGAACGGGACGACCCACATGGTGCGCCCGCGCATGCAGCCGCGGTACAGCTCGGTCATGGTGGCCCGCATCTCGGCCGGGGGCTTCCAATTGTTGGTCGGGCCCGCGTCGGCCTCACGCTCCGAGCAGATGAAAGTCCGCGACTCGACCCGCGCCACGTCGGACGGGTCCGACAGCGCCAGGTAGGAGTTCTTGTGCTTCTTCTCGTTGAGCTTGGTGAAGGTGCCGGCCTCGACCAGCTGGTCGGCGAGCCGCTGCCACTCTTCGTCGGAGCCGTCCGCGAAGACCACCCGGTCCGGCTGGGTGAGCTCGGCGACTTCCTCCACCCAGGACAGCAGCCCCTTGTGGTTCGTCGGGGCGGTATCCAGACCAGGAACGGTCGCTGAAGTCATCGAAATCTCCTGCAGTCGCGGTTGTGCGTGTTGCGCGGCTAGTTTGCGGCGGCCTCTAGACAGGCTATCGCGAGGTGTATACCCATAAAAAGTCGAGGCGGTATTGGTTAACTCACAGGAACGATTCAGAACACGTTGTCGGCGGTATTTGTCGGCGAATCTTTCGTCAATTTCCTCGTCATCCTCATCGGAAGGCACTGAAGCCTCGGACAGTGCTCCCGCGTCGTCGGACGGGGTATCTGCGTTGTCCTCGGGTTCGACGGCTTCGCCGAGGTCCGACCGCACCGCCTCGAGGGCGGCCCGCAGGGTCGGCATTTCCCGCCCACGCAGCGCGGCGGCGCGCGCCCCGAGAACGGAGTGCTCGCGCAGCTCGGTGTCGATGACGCCGACCTGTTGCGCGACCCGTGCGCTTTCGGCCTCGTCCTGCTCGCCCAGTGCGGCGGTCAGCGACGACTCCGTCGCCAGCACCCGGGTGGCCACCAGCTGCTCCACCGCGGACTGCAGTTGCGCGGTCGCCTCGCCGACCCAGCGGTCGAGCAGCGCGCGGTCGCGCAGCAGCCCACGCGTGCTGACCACCCAGACCGTCAGCGCCAGTCCGATCGCTGCGCACGCGACGGCCCCGGCCACCGTCAGCCCGGGCGTCAGATCGGCCAGCAGCCGACTCAGCGTCAGCGCCACCCCCAGCCCGAAGCCGGCGCCCACCAGCATCATCAGCCGGGTCTCCAGCTTCCGCGACTTCAGCTGGGGCGCCGGCAGGTCGATTGTCGGGCAGCGAAGCCGGCACCGGCGGGTCGACCGTCAGGCCCAGCCCCTCCACGACGTCGGCCAGATGTGTGGTGGTGCCATCGTCGACCTCGGTGATCACCTCGTTGAGGCGCCGAACCGCGTAGGACTCGAACTCCGGCAGCTTGGCCCTGGTCAGGCTCGCGACGTCCTCCTGCAGCTCGGAGCGGACCGAGGTGCAGCGGTTGCGCGCGAAGTACGACAGCTGAACCCGGGCCTGCTGGGTCTGGCTGCGCAACGCGATCGTGCGTTCGGTCTTGGACAGCCGTCGCTGCCGCAGGATCGCGCTGCGCTGCTCGCGCAGTACCTCCACCCGCGCCCGCCGGCCAGCGCTATCGGCATCGCGATCATATCGGCCGGCAATGGTCTGCCAGTCGAGAGTTCCACGCCCGCAACCTATTTCGCCGCGGAAGGTCTTTGTCGGCGAGTTTGTCCGTTACCGCGGCAACGAGGTCGTCGATCCGAGGTTCACCGGATTCGGGCGCCGCGGCGACCCCGACCCACGGCACGTGGCGGTAACGCGCAGCGTGCGACCCCAGCACCTCGCGGTCGCCGGCCAGCGACTTCTTCCCAGTTGCGATGCGCGTCGATCTTGGACACCGCGCCGATCAGCGCGTCGGTCTCGGCCACCGACGCGTCGAGCAGCGCGCAGTCGGATTCGGTCAACATGGCGGCCGCCGAGACGACGAACACCACCAACGTCGGTGCTTCGCCGGCCTTCAGGTCCGCTGACTCGACGAACTTCT
The DNA here is from genome assembly GCA_963815995.1 of uncultured Actinomycetota bacterium. Lineage (GTDB taxonomy): Bacteria > Actinomycetota > Actinomycetes > Mycobacteriales > Mycobacteriaceae > Mycobacterium. Next base: position 117,266 of record CAWFIR010000007.1, on the reverse strand, counting down.
GCTTCGGCAGCCGCTCGCGGAGCGCGGCGACCACGCTCGTCACCCCGGCCAGCCACGGTCCGGTGACCATTACGGCCTCCAGCCGCTCGATGTTCGGTACGTCGAGTTGAGGGCCGATCGCCGCCACCATCTTGTCCACCTCGGCAACCGCATCGTTGCCTGGCTTTTTGGTCACACCGCGCCTCCGACCTGCATCCACAGTCGTAGCGAACCCCTGACGATGTCGGCGCCGCAGGCGCGGTGGGCAGCCGCGACCGGCCCACGGCGGTAGCGCTGCCAGTGCACCGCGCGGCGCAGGTGCGCCGCAGCCGTGTCGCCGCGGTCGACGTCCATGCCGACCGCCTCGACGACGTCCACCGCGGCCATCATCCGGGCGACCACCGTGTCGTCGCGGGACAGGAACTCGCGGATTCGCCGGTCGGTGACGGCCAGTGTCTCCAGTTCGGCGACGGCGTCCAGCACCCGCTGGTAGCGCACGGGTGCGCCGAGCGCCTCGATCTGGTCGACGACCTCGTCAATGCAGCTCAGGCTCCGGAGCAGGGCTAGGACGCCGGCACGGGTCGCCCCACGCCGGATCGCGGCGGTCGCCTGCGCGACACCGAACGCGTCGAGGGTGTCCATCAGCCGGCGGCGCGACTCCGCGTCGACAGGATGCCCGTCGGCCAGCGCCCGCAGCGCAGACCACAGGGCGTCCTCCAGGCCGTCGACCGCGAGGATGCCCGCCACCGGTTGTATCGAGGTGCCGGCCGCGGCCGACAGTCGCACGCATCGGGCCCTGGCCGCGGTGGTCGGCCCGTGCGGATGGCAGCCGGATTCGGTGGTCGCGATCAGGTCTGCCTTGTTCAGCACCGCTAGCAGCGGCCGCCTGGCTGCTCCGATCGCGACGCGGTCCTCGGGTTTGACCGCGTCGGCGAGAACATAGAGGTCCACATCAGCGGCCGAAGAAGTGGTCAGCGTCATCGTGCCGCGCAGGCTCCCGGCCTGGGCCAGTGCGCGCGCGACCGTGCGGCGGCCGACACCGCGGCGTCCCGATACCGCCACCCGCAACGGGGTGGCGAGTCGTCTGGCGATCACGGTGCAGCGCGGGTCGCAAACCACCGCCGCAAACCGCTCCAGCTCTTCGACGAAAATCGGATGCCCCTATCCGCCTCGTAGTTGCTGCTAACGCCTCATTGTGGCCGAGTAACCGCCGATCGCGGCGCAGCACCACCGGTTTGTCGGTCGAATGGTGACATTTGCACCGCTGGGAAGCGAGTCACCCGATACCAGTCAAAGGCAACTGTTGGGTATCAATCTGCCCCGCGGGCGGCAACATGATGGGTTGATGGGTAACGATGAACGGATGCGCGCGCAACCCTGGGTGGACGCGGTCACACCGCCGACACCTCGTTCCGACCTGCGTGCCGAACGTGGCGTCGGCGGCTACCGCCGGACGACCAGCTTCCGCACCCGGCGCTCGCAGTTGTCGGCCGCCCAGCAGCGGACCTGGGAGCGGCTGTGGCCCGAGCTCGGCTACGTCGTCACGTCGGGGGGTGATCACGAAGCGCCGGCCGAACCGCTGGACACTCACGCCTGGTTCGGCCGTGATGCTCCACTTGTCCTTGAAATCGGCTGTGGCACAGGAACTTCCACACTAGCGATGGCGAAATCCGAGCCGGACGTCGATGTGATCGCCATCGAGGTGTACCGACGCGGACTGGCCCAATTACTGTCCGGCATCGACCGCGAAGACGTCACCAATATCCGGCTGATCCGTGGGGACGCCGTCGACGTGCTGGACCAATTGATCGCCCCCGGCTCGCTGAGCGGGGTCCGGGTGTTCTTCCCGGACCCGTGGCCCAAGGCCCGTCACCACAAGCGCCGGCTGCTGCAGCCGGAGACGGTGGCCACGATCGCGGACCGGTTGCGGCCGGGCGGGGTACTGCACGCCGCCACCGACCATGCCGGCTACGCCGAGCAGATCGCCGAGGTGGGCGACGCTGAACCCAGTCTGACCAGGCTGGATGCCGGCGCCGACACGCCGATCTCCGTCGTCCGACCGGTCACGAAATACGAGGGCAAGGCGCACGTTGCCGGCAGCGCCGTCACCGAATTTCTCTGGGAAAGATCCCGCCCATGAGCCTCATCGAAGAAAAAGCCAGCGCCCCGGTCGGGTTGCCCGGCGACCCCGCGGCCGATGTATCGCCGGCGGCTCGTCGGGTGCTTCTGGTCTGGGATGCGCCGAACCTGGACATGGGGCTGGGATCCATCCTCGGCCGGCGGCCCACCGCGACGGAACGGCCCCGCTTCGACGCGCTCGGCCGCTGGTTGCTGGCCCGCACCGCCGAAGTGGCAGTCAACCGGGACGATGTTCGGCCGAACCGGAGGCGACGGTGTTCACCAACATCGCCGCTGGCAGCGCCGATGTGGTGCGGCCGTGGGTCGATGCACTGCGCAACGTCGGATTCGCGGTCTTCGCCAAGCCCAAGCTCGACGAGGACAGCGACGTCGACAGCGACATGCTCGAGCACATCGCGCAGCGCTCGCAGGAGGGTTTAGCGGCGCTGATGGTGGCGTCCGCCGACGGCCAGGCATTCCGGCTTCCGCTCGAGGAAATCGCGCATAGCGGGGTACCTGTGCAGGTGCTTGGATTTCGCGAACATGCCAGTTGGGCGCTAGCGTCGGATACCTTGGAGTTTGTCGACCTGGAGGACATCACCGGTGTGTTCCGGGAGCCACTGCCGCGGATCGGCCTCGATTCGCTGCCTGACAAGGGGGCGTGGCTGCAACCGTTCCGGCCGCTGTCCTCGTTGCTGACCTCGCGTGTCTGACAACTCAAAACTAATGCGCGGGTCGCCGCAGATCCAGTAAGGAGCTTACGTGTTCGCCTGGTGGGGTCGAACTGTATATCGCTACCGGTTCATCGTGATCGGCGTAATGGTGGCGCTGAGCCTGCTCGGCGGCCTCTTCGGGATGAGCCTCGGCAAGCACGTGACGCAGAGCGGGTTTTACGACGACGGCAGCCAGTCGGTCAAGGCATCGGTACTGGGCGACAATACCTACGGACGCGACCGAACCAGCCACATCGTGGCGACCTTCACCGCACCCAAGTCGGTCAACGACCCGGCGTGGCAGAAAAAAATCGTCGACGAGCTCAACGCCTTCAAGAAAGACCATCCCGACCAGGTCGTCGGCTGGGCCGGCTGGCTGGCCGCCCCGACCAGCACCGACACCGTCATCAAGGGAATGGCCAGCGAGGACGGCAAGCACACCTTCGTCAGCATCCCGCTCAAGGGCAACGACGACGACACGATTCTGACCAACTACAAGGACATCGAGCCGAGTCTGCAGAAGCTCAACGGCGGCCAGGTCCAACTCGCCGGCCTGGAGCCGATCGCCAACGCACTTACCGGCACCATTGCGACTGACCAGAAGCGCATGGAAGTGCTGGCGCTGCCGCTGGTGGCGGTGGTGCTCTTCCTGGTGTTCGGTGGCGTGATCGCGGCCGCCCTGCCGGTGATGGTCGGTGGCCTGAGCATCGCCGGCTCGCTGGGCATCCTGCGATTCATCACGATGTTCGGGCCGCTGAGTTTCTTCGCCCAGCCGGTCGTGTCCATGATGGGTTTCGGTATCGCGATCGACTACGGGCTGTTCGTGGTGAGTCGTTTCCGTGAGGAGATCGCCGAGGGATACGACACCGAGGCCGCGGTCCGCCGCACGATGATGACGGCCGGTCGCACGGTGGTGTTCTCGGCGGTCCTGATAGCGGCGTCTGCGTCTAGCCTCTTTTTGTTGCCGCAGGGCTTCGTGAAGTCGCTGACCTACGCAGTGATCATCTCGGTGACGCTGGCCGCGATCCTGTCGATCACGCTGCTGCCGGCCTGCCTGGCGGTCCTCGGCAACCACGTCGACGCCCTCGGCGTGCGCACCCTGTTCCGGATACCTTTCCTGGCGAACTGGAAGCCGTCGCGGGCCTACCTGAACTGGCTGGCCGATCGGCTGCAGAAGACCAAGACCCGCGAAGAGGTGGAAGCCGGGTTCTGGGGCAAGCTGGTCAACGTCGTCATGCGGCGGCCGCTGGTCTTCGCCATCCCCATCATTATCGGGATGATCGCGCTGGTCATCCCGCTGCACAACCTCTCCTTCGGCGGGATGAGCGAAAAGTACCTACCGCCAGACAACTCGGTACGCCTGGCGCAGGAGAACTTCGACAAACTGTTCCCCGGCTATCGAACGAACCAGCTGACGCTGGTGATCGAGAGCGACAACCACAGCAAGGTCACCGACCAACAGGTCGCCGAGATCCGCAACGACGCCGCGTCGATCAGCGGATTCACCGACACGACCTGGCAAGAGCGAGCCTGCCCGACCATCGAGGGCAACCCGTGCGTCTCGGGACCGAACGGCAGCCACCCCAAGAACGACTCGGTTCGGGTGATCCAGAACGGGCTGTCGAAAGCCAACGACGCCGCCAAGAAGCTTGCTGAGCTGCGATCGATCACGCCACCGAGAGGCTTGACCGTCTTGGTCGGCGGCGTTCCGGCGCTTGAGCAAGACAGCATCCACAGCTTGTTCGACAAGGCGCCATTGATGCTGGTGGTGCTGCTCACCACGACGATGCTGTTGATGTTCCTGGCATTCGGATCGGTGGTGCTGCCGATCAAGGCCGCGGTGATGAGCGCGCTGACCCTGGGCTCGACGCTGGGCATCTTGACCTGGATCTTCGTCGACGGGCATTTCTCCAGCTGGCTGAATTTCACGCCGACACCGTTGATGGTCGTCCTGATCGCATTGGTCGTCGCGGTCGGATTCGGTCTGGCCACCGACTACGAGGTCTTCCTGGTCTCGCGGATGGTAGAGGCCAGAGCACGCGGCATGTCCACTGCCGAAGCCATCCGGATCGGCACGGCGACCACCGGCCGCCTGATCACCGCGGCGGCGTTGGTGCTCGCCGTGGTCGCCGGCTCGTTCGTGTTCTCCGACCTGGTGATGATGAAGTATCTGGCGTTCGGTCTGATGGCCGCACTGCTGTTGGACGCCACCGTCGTCCGGATGTTCCTGGTGCCCGCGGTGATGAAGCTGCTCGGCGACGACTGCTGGTGGGCGCCGATGTGGATGAAGCGCCTACAGAATCGCTTGGGACTCGGCGAGATTCATCTGCCCGACGAGCGCAAGCTGCCGTCGCCGCGGCCCCGGTCTTCACGGCCGGCGACCACTACCCGCCCGCCGGTGACGCCTCACCCGCCGCACGACCCCACGCATCCCAGCGCCGAGGGTGCGCCGCGGCGCAGCCGGCCGGTTGCGCCTCCACCTCGGCCGGACCTCCGGCCGCCGACACCGGACGCACCGTCGGCCGCCGGCACCACGAGAATGCCGGCTCCGGGTCGGCCCGAGCCGAAAGAGGCTCCGACGACCCGCTTCTCGGCGCAGGCGAACCCGTCGACCGGACGTCCGCCTGCGCCGCCGCAGGGCCCCCCACCACCCGCTCCCGAGGACGACCGCGAGATCGAGTCCTGGCTGAGCGACTTGCGCGGCGGGAAGACCGGCGACCCGCGCGGCGCCGGCCCCACACCGCCGCCGCAGCCGTCCGCGGACGAGACCCGGGCGCTGCAGATTCCGCGCGAACAACCGTCGGGCCAGCCGCCCGACGAACCCGCAGACGCCACCACCGCGATCCCGACCCCGGAGAACAAAGACCCCGAGGTCGCCACCGAGAAGATGAATGCCCGCGGCGACAACCCCGACCGGCCCCGTCCACGCCGCGGCGGTGGACTCAGCGCCGCGGATCTGCTGCGCCGCGAAGGTCGCATGTAGTCGCGAATCCGCCTGCGGCTATTTGCTTTTCGATTCCAACTCGTCCGGCTCGGCTTGCAGCATCGAGGCGTCTTCGTCGTCGGTGTCCTCGGTCGCGGTGGCCGGATCTCTGGCCAGCAACACCTGGAACGCGTTGTTGAAGAACGCGACGGTCGGGACGGACAACAGCGCACCGACGATGCCGGCGAGCACGCCACCGGTCGAGATCGCCACCACCACGGCCAGCGGGTGAATCGACACTGCCCGGCCCATCACCAGCGGCTGCAGGATGTGGGCTTCGAGCTGGTTCACCGCGACGAGCAGGCCCAGGGTGATGAGCGCGTAGACGAATCCCTTTGCGAGCAGCGCCACTATCACCGCCAGGAAGCCGCTGAGGACGGCACCCACCAGCGGGATGAACGCACCGAGGAACACCAGTGAGGCCAGTGGCAGCGCCAGTGGCACGCTCATGATGACCAACCCGGTGCCGATGCCCAACGCGTCGACCAACGCCACCAGGAAGGTGGCCCGCACGTAGCCGGTCAGCGCCCAGAAGCCGGCGACGCCCGCGGCGCGCACCCGTTCCCGGTGATCGGAGGGGAACATCTTGGTCACGTAGTGCCAGATGTTGCGCCCGCCGTACAGAAAGAAGATCAGCGTGAACAACATCAACAGGGCGGCCGTGACGATTTCGGTGATGGTGGCCGCGGTGGACAGGGCGCCGCTGGTCAACTTCTCCTGATTGTTCTGCAGCGCCTGGACCGCGGCGTTGCCGGCATGGTCGATCTGCTGGCGGCTCAGATGCAGCGGTCCCTCGATCAACCACTTCTTTGCGGTGTCGATGCTTCGGGTCACCTCGTTGACCAAATCCGGTAGACCGACGATGAATTGGCTGACGACGAACGTCATGATGCCGCCCAGAATCGCGAAACCGGCCAGTAGCACCAGCGCGAGCGCGCCGCCGCGGGGCGCGCCGCGGCGGTCCAGCCAGTCGACGATCGGAACCAGCAACGCACTCAACATCAAGGCGAGCAGCAGCGGGACAACGATGATTTCCAGCCGCTTGATCACCCACAGCAGCGTTATCAGCGCGACCAGGATCACCAGCAATCGCCAGGCCCATGCTGCGGTCTTGCGAACGATCGGTTCTACCGAGTCGGCGTAATCGGCGGGGGCCCTCGACGGCATAGTGCCCACCCTAACCATCGACGCGCAGGTCACATGCGGGTAAAACAGTGCGGACACCTGTGCCGAGCAGCGATCCGGGCGCGACCTGCGCGGCTACCCTGAACACGTGTCGCACGGCGCAGCGGCCAACAACGTCAACGGACAGCTCGAAGAGCATGCCCGCAGCAAGTATTGGTGGCTGCGCTGGGTCACTCTGGCCGTCGTCGCGATCGTGCTGGCCGTCGAAGTGGCGCTGGTGTGGGACCAGTTGGCCAAGGCCGCCCGCAGCCTCTACTCGGCGAAGTGGTGGTGGCTGCTGGCGTCCGCACTGGCGGCCGTCCTGTTGATGCACAGCTTCGCCGAGGTTCAGCGGACCCTGCTGGTGGCGGCCGGGGTCCGGGTCAACAAATTGCGGTCCGAAGCCGCTTACTACGCGGCCAACGCGCTGAGCACCACGCTGCCCGGCGGCCCGGTACTCGCGGCGACGTTTCTGCTTCGACAGCAACGGATTTGGGGCGCGTCCACGTTGGTCGCGTCCTGGCAGCTGGTGATGTCGGGCGTGCTGCAGGCGGTGGGGTTGGCGCTGCTGGGGCTCGGCGGCGCGTTCTTCCTCGGCGCCAAGAACAACCCGTTCTCACTGCTGTTCACCTTGGGCGGCTTCGTGGCGCTGCTGCTGCTGGCCCAGGCGGTGGCGTCCCGACCGGAACTGATCGAAGGGATCGGTTGCCGGGTGTTGGCGCGGTTCAACTCGCTGCGCGGCAGGCCGGCCGATGTCGGGCTGGCCAAGTGGCGAGAGATGCTCTGCCAGCTGGAGTCGGTCAGCCTGAGCCGGCGCGACCTGGCGACCGCCTTCAGTTGGTCCCTGATCAACCGGTTCGCCGACGTGGCGTGCCTCGGTTTCGCGGCGTACGCGGCCGGGGCGCATCCGTCGGTGGGCGGTCTGACGGTGGCCTGCGCAGCCGCCCGCGCGGTCGGAACGATCCCGTTGATGCCCGGCGGGCTGCTGGTGGTGGAGGCGGTGCTGGTGCCGAGCCTGGCGTCCAGCGGCATGTCGCTACCGGTCGCCATCTCGACGATGCTGATCTACCGGCTGATCAGCTGGCTGCTGCTCGCGGCGGTCGGCTGGGTGGTGTTCTTCTTCATGTTCCGCACCGAGAACGCGCTCGACCCCGACGACGAATCAGAGACAGCGCCGTGTCACGAGGCCATCGAAGCGCCCGACGCCCTGCAAGGCCCGCTACCGCCGGCCGAGGACGAAGGACTTACTTGAACGCGCTGATAGCGGGCAGACCTGCGGCGGCGCCGGGCGTCGCGGCCGCACCACCCGGCAACGCGTTCTGCGCGCCGGAGATGGCCTGCGCGGCGCCGGGCAACCCGCCCGGAACCGCACCCTGCGCCGACTGCATGAAGCCGAGCACCTGGGGCAGGCTGATCGGCATCTTGCACCTGCTCGACAGCCCCGCGAGCGGCGCCGCGATGGTCTGCAGATCGCCGGCCGCCTTCGGGTTGGCGTCGAAGTAGCCCTTCAGCGAGTTAACCGACTGTGGACCGGCCGGCTCCTGCATGACCGAGGTCATCGCCTGGTTGGTCTCCGGATGCCCGTCGAGGTAGTCGCCCGCGGAGCGGGCAACGTTGCTGATCGTCTTGGCCATCTCGCTGGCAGCACACGGGTCTGAGGCTCCGACGGCCGCGGGCGCGGACAGCAGCACCACTGCCGTGGCGCCGCTCAGCCCGGTCGCGGTCAGTACGCCGAGCAGTCGACGGCGCAGGGTCGCGGTGTTCCCAGTCAGGGACGTCATAAAAGCTCCTCGTGGCTGGCAAGGACAGGTTCGCCTCGCAGACAGCTGGCGGCGCAATGCCGACACTCGCTGGCCATCCTGCCATCCGTTCCGGCGCCGTCGCCAACTCAGCGGTCGGGAATCTCGTCACACCTGTGCACAACTCGAATCGGTGCCGAGTTGTTGCAGCTCAGCGAGCCCTAAGCAGCATCGACCACATACGTTGCTGCGGTAGGCTCGCGGACACGCAACGCTAATGCGGGGAGACCGAAATCCAGCACTTCATGATGCGCTTGAGCAGCAACCTGCGCAGGTTCCGCTGGCTGGTCTTCGCGGGCTGGTTGCTCGCGCTACTACCCGCGATCTACCTGGTGATGACCCAGTCGGGTCACCTCACCGGTGGCGGTTTCGACGTGCCCGGCTCTCAGTCGCTGCGAGTCCACGACCAACTCGAGGCGCACTACCCCGACCAGGGCACCTCGCCGTTGGCGCTGGTGGCGGCGCCGCGCGCGGACGCCAGCTACGAAGACATGAATGCCGCCGCCGGGTTTCTACAGCAGGTCGCCAAGCAGATGACCGATGTGGCGGTGGTGGCCAATCCGGCGCAACGTTCACCGCAGCCCGACCGGCCGTACGTGGTGTCGCTACGGCTCGATTCCACCAACAACGCCAGCGCCAGCGACGCCGCCAAGAAGCTGCGGCTCAAGATCGGCGTCCAGGGCGAACGGCCGGGGCAGATGGCGGATGGCCGGGTGCGGCTGTACGTCATCGGCCAGGGTGCGCTCAGCACGGCCGCGGCGGCCAACACCAAACACGACATCGCCAAAGCCGAGCAGTGGAACTTTCCGATCATCCTGATCGTGTTGCTGGCGGTATTCGGCTCGCTGGCCGCCGCCGCGATTCCGCTGGCGCTGGGTATCTGCACCGTCGCGATCACGATGGGCCTGGTCTATCTGCTGTCGGCCTACACCACGATGTCGGTCTTCGTCACCTCGACGGTGTCGATGTTCGGTATCGCGCTGGCGGTCGACTATTCGCTGTTCATCCTGATGCGCTTCCGCGAGGAGCTGCGTGCCGGCCGCCAACCCCAGGAGGCGATCGACGCCGCGATGGCGACGTCGGGCTTGGCGGTCGCGCTGTCCGGGATGACCGTCGTCGCGTCGTTGACCGGTATCTACCTGATCGACACCCCGGCGCTGGCGTCCATGGCCACCGGCGCGATTCTCGCGGTGGCCGTGGCGATGCTGACGGCGACGACCATGACTCCGGCGGTGCTTGCAACGTTCGGCCGGTCGGCGGCCAAGAGGTCGGCGGCGTTGCACTTGTCGCGGCGCCCCGAAACCACGCAGTCACGGTTCTGGACGCACTGGATCGGCGGCGTGATGCGCCGGCCGTGGGTGTCGGCGCTGACGGCATCGGCGTTACTGCTCGCGATGGCGGTGCCGGCGCTGTCAATGGTGTTGGGCAACAGCCTCCTTCGCCAATTCAACTCGTCACACGAGATCCGGGCCGGGGTGTCGGCGGCGTCCGAGGCGCTGGGCCCCGGCGCGCTCGGCCCGGTGCAGGTGCTGGTGACCTTCCCCAACGGCGACGCTTCCTCGGCCACGCACGCTCAGACGATCGCCGATATCAGCAAGCAGATAAGCCAGTCCCCCAACATCACCTCGGTAGCGCCAGCGGTATTCGCCGACAACAACAGCAGCGCCATGCTGTCGGCGGTGCTGTCGGTGGACCCCGAGGATCTTGCCGCCCGCAACACCATCACCTGGCTGCGCAGCCATCTTCCCGAGTCCGCCACCGGTTCGGCGCAGGTGAGTGTCGGTGGACCGACCGCGCTGATCAAAGACTTCGACGATCAGGTGTCCCGCACCCAGTGGCTGGTTTTGGTCTTCGTCGCGCTGATCGCGTTCGTGATGCTGCTGCTCTCCATTCAGTCGGTGTTCCTGGCGCTCAAGGGCGTGGTGATGACGATGCTGTCGGTGGCCGCGGCCTACGGCAGCTTGGTGATGGTCTTTCAGTGGGGGTGGCTGGAAAAGCTTGGCTTTGCCCCGATCACCTCCATCGACAGCACAGTTCCGCCGCTGGTGCTGGCCATGACGTTCGGCTTGTCGATGGACTACGAGATCTTCCTGCTGACCCGCATCCGGGAACGCTTCCTGCAGTCGGGCAATACCCACGACGCGGTGTCCTACGGCGTAAGCACCAGCGCGCGCACCATCACCAGCGCCGCGCTGATCATGATCGCGGTGTTCATCGGCTTCGCGTTCGCCGGCATGCCACTGGTGGCCGAGATCGGGGTGGCGTGCGCGGTCGCGATCGCAGTGGACGCCACCGTGGTACGACTGGTGATGGTGCCCGCCCTGATGGCGATGTTCGCCGAGTGGAACTGGTGGCTGCCTGCCTGGCTGGAGCGCATCCTGCCGTCGGTCGACTTCGAAAAGCCCTTGCCCGCAGTCGATCTCGGCGACATCGTGATGATCCCCGACGACATCTCGGCACCCGCCGTGCCGAGCGCCGATCTGCGGATCGTGCTCAAGTCCGCGGCGCGGCTGAAGAACCTGGTGCCCGACGCGATCACCGTCGCCGATCCGCTGGCCTTCATCGGATGCGGACGTAGCAGCGATGTCCACGCACGGGTCAAGGACAGCGACTACGTCGCCAGCTCCGCCACCCGCCAGTTGGCGGTGATCGGGACGCCGCCGGGGAGCAGTGCCACCAGCGGCCAATCGGCCGCGCAGAAGTTCGTCGGCGGCTTGTCGCATCGCAACGGACACCGGCCGCGCCGCACCGCGTGCCGTGCGGCCGGTTCACCCGGTCACCCTGTGGCGTGGCCGGCTCTCGGTTGCCCTCGATGCGTTGCAAGCCGACACTGAGCCCGATCAGCCGCACTTCGAGCGGAGCAGCCCGCTGGAGACCACCCACGTGCAGCTGCCTACCGGCGACCGGCTGCAGGTCCCGACCGGCGCCGAGACGCTGCGGCTCAAGGGATATCTGATCATGAGCCGCAACAGCAGCCGGGACTACGCCGAATTTGCTGAGCTGGTCGACACGATGGACGCCGAGACCGCCGCAGTCGTGCTGGCCGGTATGGACAGGTATTACTCTGGTCAATCACCCCGGCGACAATGGATCGCCAGCCAGTTGGTCCGTCGCCTTGCTGACCCGCAGCCGTCGGATCTGGATAACGACGGTTGGCCGGAGTCCGATACGAAGGCAGACTGGGAAGGCGTCAAACAGCGCTGCCTTTCGGTAGCGGTGGCGATGCTGGAGGAGGCGAGGTGACGTTGGCAGCGGATCGACGCCATGGACAGGCGCCGCACCGTCCTCCAGCGCGTCCTCGTAACGGCGATCGCCCGGTCGAGTTCTGGCCGACTTCGGCAATCCGCTCAGCGCTCGAAGGCGGCGACATCGCCACCTGGAAGCAGATCGCGGTCGCGATCAAACGCGACCCGTTCGGGCGCACCGCCCGACAGGTCGAAGAAGTGCTGGAGACGTCACGGCCCTACGGCATCTCCAAAGCCCTCGCGGAAGTGCTCGACCGCGCCCGCGCACACCTGGAAGCCAACGAGCGCACCGAGGTGGCCCGCCACGTCGGTGTCCTGATCGAGCGGTCGGGGCTGAAGCTGCCCGAGTTCGCATCCCGGATCGGCGTACCCGCCGACGAGTTGGGTGCCTACCTCGATGCCACGACCAGCCCGTCGGCGTCGTTGATGATCCGGATGCGCCGGCTGTCGGACCGCTTTGCCAAGGCCCGGTCGCACGAGCCGCCACAGCAGCCGTCGCCCCAGCGTGCCCGTCCGCGGCCGCCGCGCGGCTAGGAGATGATCGGTCGCCCCGACGATCTGACGCTGCGGCGGATTCTGGCTGAGACCCGCTCCATCGCGGTGGTCGGTGCATCGGACAAACCGACCCGGCCCAGCAACGAGATCTACTCGTATCTGTTGGCAACCGGCCAGTTCCAGGTCTATCCGGTGAACCCGACCATCACCGAAATCGATGGTGCACAGGTGTATTCGCGGTTGGCCGACTTGCCGGTGGTACCCGATATGGTCGACGTGTTCCGGCGTTTCGACGATTTGCCATCGGTTCTGGCCGACATACTCGCCTTGGAGCAGCGCCCGAAAACCCTGTGGCTGCAAGAAGGTTTGTGGCATGAGGACGTCGGGCGCGATGCCGACGCGGCCGGCATGCAGGTCGTGATGGACCGTTGCCTGATGGTCGAGCACGCCCGGCTGCGCTGAGGTTTATCAGCGAGGATTGAGCGGCGATACGCCGAGCACCAGCCAATGGCCCTGCTGCTTGGTGAGCGTCACACGCAGTGCCAGCACCGCATTGCCGGCCGGTTGACCCGGCTCATTCTGGGTGGCCCGGATGATCACCGCCACGCTGGCGGCATTGGGTCCGAGCGCCTCGAGGCCGGCCTCCATCGTCGACGCGGTTGCGGTGACGTTGCGCTGTGCCAGATCCCCTGTGGCCTTACCGAATTGGTCCCTGAATGCATTGCCCTGCTCGGGGACCATCATGGCCACCGCCCGGTCGATGGCGGCCATCGGCTCTTGCGGGGAGAACGTCGCCGTCGCCTCGGCCATGCTGGTGGCGATGCGCACCACCTCGGCCGTGTCGACCTTCAGGTCGTGGTCCGGCGTCGTCCAGTGCCGGTAGCCGGTGAACACGGCCGCGACCAACGCCGCCGTGCACAGCGCGACGACGGCGAGGCGCAACGCGGGTGCGTCGTCGTCGGTACCCAGTGTCACCGAATCACGGCGCAGCAGAAAGATATTCACCGCAACGCCTTCGACGATCAGCAGCACCAGCACCGAACACAACGACACCCACCACGCCGGCCACGCCAGCACCACGCCGATCGCCAGCAGTGCGGCGATCGCGGCCAGCGGTGCCGCGACGTCGAATGCCAGTACCCGCCAGGCGTTCCTCATCGGATCGACTCCAGCCGGGAGATCATCAGCTTGCCGTCGACGTCGGAGATCCCCAGCCGCAGGTTCCAGTGCACGGTTTGCGGCTTGCCACCGGCGTTTTCGCTGACCGAGGTGGCCACCACCATGACCGTGTCGGTGCGGCGGGCGATCGAGGCCGGCAATTGCTCAGCCGGCGCGGGGCGGCCGGGCTGGGCGTCCAGGTCGTGGTGCACGGACTCGAACGCCACCGCCTCGACCTCACCGCGGCTGCGCGACTGCAGCCGCTGCACCACTTGCTGGTAGGGCTGAATCGACGAGTCGAAGTCGGCGTTCAGTTGCCCGACGGTCCCGTCGTGCAGCCGCTGCAGGCTTTCCTTGATGTTGTCGGTGTTCATGTTGATCAGCACGCCCGTCCACTCGGCCGCGGCCTGCATCGCCCGGCTCTGGTAGCTGCGCTCGTCGACGTCGCTGCGGTGGGAGCTCCAGATCACCACGCCCAGTGCGACGGCGGCCACGCACAGCGCACCCAGCACCGCCGAGGCGACGCCGTAGGGCGAGAAGACCCGGCCGGCGGACTCGTCGGATGGCGACTCATCGGCGCGGTCGTCGGTCGGCTCGGCCTGCTCCTCGTCGGGCATGGCCGTGAGCCTAGCCGGACGACGATGCAGCCCCCGCAAGGTGGATCAGTGCTAAGCCCTCGTCACTAGCGGCAGCTCCGGCAGCCACAGCACACTCTGGGTCGCTGGGAACTCGGTCGCCGGCCGAAAACCGGGGACCAGCTCAAGATGCCCGGCCCGGTCGAGCCACTCCTCAACCAGCACGCGTAACACCTGCCGGACGATGTGCCCGCCCCGGCAGCGCATCGACCCCGCACCCAACGTCCAATGCCGGTGTGCCCTAACGCCAATCACAAGATCATCAGTGGACATGGGGTCGCTGCCGTCCCGCTGCACAGCACCGATACACAAGTTCAGCACCACGTCGGCCGGTAGCTCTACCTCACCGACGGTCGTCGGCTGCGTGGTAAAACGCTGGCAACTCGGCACCATCGGCTCCAACCTGAGGATCTCTTCGATGAACTCGCGTACGAGCTCAGGCTGACGTCGAAGCACGTCGCACAATTCGGGGTTGCGTGCCAACTCGAGTAGGTGCCATCCGGCGTGTTTGAACAGGTTGCGGCACGCCTCGGACAGGACATGGCCGGACCGCCCATTCAGGTGCTCAACAGGCAATAGCTGCAGGCGCGACACGCTGTCGAAAAGGGCGTCAGCCATCGGCGTGGTCACATCGGCCACCGCGTCACCGCCACCAGCTTCGGCGAAACGATCGATCAGCGCGGCGGCGGTCGGACGGAACACCGCCGCAACGTCGTGAGCTGATTTCGGCGCGAATAGCTGTTCGTGAACCTCGAGATCGCTTTCTGGAAGAGCACGGGCGCGATCCAAGCTTGCATCGTCCAGATTCGCTAACACCTCCTCCCGCCCGACCACAAAGACGAAGTTTGCAAACATCCCGGTTGCCGCTGGATGTCGCAACACTGGGCCGGCCTGTCGCGCCAGGCACCAACCCAAACCGCGGTCCGTGCTCAGGGCGTTTGCCGCTTCCTCGGGAAAGACTGGGCAGCCGGCAAGCTTCACGTGCTCGCTCCTCATTCTCAGCCGAGTGGCGCTCGTCAGACACTGCGCGCGTAATGGAATTGAACCAGTGCATACCGATATGTGCGCACGCGCAAACTCGTCGGCTGGATGGTAACCGGCCAGGGATTAGCCAGGCAGCAGCGGTGGCCTGGTAACAATGGTGGCGTGACGGTAGAAGCTATCCGCTCGGGCATCGACCTGAGCTATGTCGACGCTGGTGCCCGCCCTCAAGACGACCTGTTCGGTCACGTCAACGGCCGCTGGCTGGCGGACCATCGGATGCCCGCCGACCGCGCCACCGACGGCGCCTTTCGGCTGCTCGCCGACCGCGCCGAGGAGCAGGTGCACGACATCATCACCGACGCCGCCGCGGCGAACGCCGCCGAGGGCACCGACCCGCAGCGCATCGGCGACCTGTACGCCAGCTTCATGGACACCGAGACCATCGCGGGCCTGGGTGTCCGCCCGTTGCTCGATGAGCTCGCCGGCGTCGACGCCGCGCTGACGCCCACCCAGCTGGCGGCCGAGCTCGGCGAGCTGCAGCGCACCGGCATCGGAGGTGGCACCGGGGTGTACGTCGACACCGACTCGAAGGACTCCACCCGCTACCTGCTGCACATGTCGCAGTCAGGCCTCGGGCTGCCCGACGAGTCGTATTACCGCGACCCGCAGCACGCGGCGATCCTCGCCGAGTACCCGAAGCACATCGCGCGGATGTTCGCGCTCGTCTACGGCGAGCAGGAAGCCGACTGGGACGCGACCGCCGCGCAGATCGTCGCACTGGAAACCAAGATCGCGGCCGCGCACTGGGATGTGGTGAAGCGGCGCGACGCCGACCTGACCTACAATCTGCGCACGTTCGACGAATTGAGCTCGGAGGCAATCGGTTTCGACTGGGCCGTGTGGCTGCACGCGCTGGGCGCGTCCAGCGCGCAGGCCGCCGAGGTGGTCGTTCGCCAGCCCGACGCGCTGACCGCGTTCGCCGCGCTGTGGGACAGCGAGGACCTCGAGGACTGGAAGCGCTGGCTGCGCTGGCGGGTGATCAGCGGGCGCGCGTCGATGCTGACCGACGTCATCGTCGACGAGAACTTCGCGTTCTACGGGCGCACGCTGTCGGGCACCGAGGAGTTGCGCGACCGCTGGAAGCGCGGCGTCGCGCTGGTCGAGAACCTGATGGGCGACGCCGTCGGCCGGCTCTACGTCGAGCGGCACTTCCCGCCGGACGCCAAGGCCCGGATGGACGAGCTGGTGGCCAACCTGCGCGAGGCCTACCGGGTCAGCATCACCGACCTGGAGTGGATGACGCCGGCGACCCGGCAGCGGGCGCTGGAGAAGCTCGACAAGTTCACTCCGAAGATCGGCTACCCCGCGAAGTGGCGCGACTACTCGACGCTCGTCATCGCCCGCGACGACCTGTACGGCAACTACCAGCGCGGCTACGCGCTGGAGTACGACCGGGAGCTGGCCAAGCTCGGCGGCCCGGTCGACCGCGACGAGTGGTTCATGACGCCGCAGACCGTCAACGCGTACTACAACCCGGGCATGAACGAGGTCGTCTTCCCGGCCGCGATCCTGCAGCCGCCGTTCTTCGACGCCGAGGCCGACGACGCGGCCAATTACGGCGGTATCGGGGCGGTCATCGGCCACGAGATCGGCCACGGTTTCGACGACCAGGGTGCCAAGTACGACGGCGACGGCAACCTGGTCGACTGGTGGACCGATGACGACCGCGCCGAATTCGGTCTTCGCACAAAGGCTTTGATCGAGCAATATGCCGTCTACACTCCCCGCGGGCTGGAGAACGGCCACCACGTCAACGGCGCGTTCACCGTCGGGGAGAACATCGGCGACCTGGGCGGGCTGTCCATCGCGCTGCTCGCCTACCAGCTCTCACTCGGCGGCAAGGAGGCGCCGGTCATCGACGGGCTGACCGGTGTGCAGCGGGTGTTCTTCGGCTGGGCACAGGTGTGGCGCACCAAATCCCGTGACGCCGAGGCGATTCGGCGGCTGGCCATCGACCCGCACTCGCCGCCGGAGTTCCGCTGCAACGGCGTCATCCGCAACATCGACGTCTTCTACGACGCCTTCGAAGTCACCGCGGAGGACGAGTTGTTCCTGGATCCGCAACGCAGGGTCAGGATCTGGAACTAGGCGACTCGCCTACAGCTGCCAGTCGTTGGAGCCGTCGTTCTTGCTGTAGGTCCCGACGGAGTTCTTGACGACGACAGGATCGCCGGCACCGAAGTTGGTGAAGAACCATTTCGCGTTCGTCGGGCTGATGTTGATGCAGCCGTGGCTGACGTCGCGCTTGCCCTGGTCGGCCACCGACCACGGCGCGCTGTGCACGTAGTCACCGCTGTTGTCGAACTGCACGGCGTCCTCGACGTTCACCTTGTACCCGTATGTCGAGTTGACCGGCACACCGTAGGTGGACGAATCCATCACGACCTTGGCCTTCTTGTCGAGCACGTAGTAGGTGCCGTTAGGCGTCTGGTGACCGCCCGCAGCCATGCCCATCGACATCGGGAAGGTCTGCTCGACCGTCCCGTTGCGGCTGACGATCAGCTGGTGGGTCGCATCGTCGGCGGTGGCGATCAGCGAGTCACCGGTGACGAAGTTCTCCTGGGTGCCGGCCGCGTCGACGTGCACCGCGGTGTGCGCGGGCCAGAAGCTGAGCGGACGCCAGCGCACCTGGCTGGAGGTCAGCCAGTAGAACTTGCCGGACACCGGCGGGGTCGACGAGACGTGGATCGCCTGTTCGGCCATCCGCTGGTCGGCGATCGGGCGGGCGAAGTTGATGATGATCGGCTCGCCCACGCCGACCGTTGAGCCGTTGACCGGATTGAAGGTCGGCGGCACGAACGGCGGCGAGCCGGTGAACGGCTCTGGGTTCTGGCCGACGACGGGTCCCGCCGGCGCGGCGGCCGGGGTGGCCGGGGCGCCCGGCGGCACAGCCGGCGCCGGTGCCAAGGGGTCACCCGGGGGCGGCGCAGGTGCGGCCGGGTTGGGCGGCGGCACCGCCAGCGGGTCGGCAGGCGGCAGCGGCGGCGCCGGGTCGCCGGGTGGCGGCGGAGCCGGGGCGTCCACTGCCGGCGCGGGCGGGGGCGGCGGCTCCGGGTCGGCGAGCGCCAAACCGCTGCCCAACACAAGCGCAGCGGTCACTCCCACTGCACTGCACGCAGCGGCCAGAGGACCCGTGGTCCAACGCGCCATTTGTATCCCTCCAAGTCACGATCTCAACCCAGTATGCAGCAGCGCAGCGCCCAGCTATTAATCCAGCGGTCGCCGCCCGCCGCGAAAACGGGTGTCAGCCAGCTCGCTGACCTGCTGATTTACCTTTTACAGTCGATCCTCGGTGGGGACGTCGAAGAGCTGCCGCTCGATGGTCATTCCGAGGGCTCCGAGACCGATCAAGGCCGCGGAGGCGGCCAACATCATCAGCATGCCGTGCTCGTAGAACAACCCGCCGGCGAACGATCCGGCCATGATGCCGACTTGAAACGCCGCCATGTACAGCCCGGACGCGCCGTCCGGATCGTCGGCGCCGGCGCGCATCGCCGCGGATTGCAGCATCGGCGACACCGCGTTGGCGGTGCCGCCCCACAACGCGATCGCGATGACCCCGACCAACGCCGTCGCTGTCGGGGACAGCCGGTGCAACGCCAGCGCGGTCAGCACCAGAAACGTCACATACAGCGCGGCCATGCAGCTGATGGTCGCGGCCCTCGGCCGGTGGTCCATCGGTCGGGCCACCAGCGGGATCGCCAACAGGCCCGCGATCCCGTAGGTCGCCAGTAGCCAGGCGATGTCGGGTCCCCGCACCCCCACCACGTCGCGGACGATCACCGCGAAGAAGGTGTAGGACATGTAGTGCCCGGTGACCGCGATCATCGTCAGCAAGCTGACGATGACCAGTCGCCGATTGCGGTAATGGTGTGCACCCCGGCTGACGACTGCCCGCTGCCCATCGGTCAAGGCCATCACCGGCAGCACGAGCCAGGCCACCACGGTCACCAGCGCGGCCAGCACGGTCACCGCCGCGACGGCCACGCGCCAGTTCCACTCCAGGCTGATCGCCGCCGTGGCCGGGCTGCCCACCACCACGGCCAGGCTGATGCCGACGTAAATGCTCGTAGTCGCGCGCCCGGAGTGGCTGGCCGGAACCAGCCGAGTGGCGATCGGCGCGATGACCGACAGGATCAGGCCGTGGGTGACTGCCGACAGGGCCCGGCCGCAGGCCAACACCACGAAGTTGGGCGCCAGCGCGGAGATGAGCTGGGATGCGGTCAGGCAGGTCAAGGACAGCAGCAGCGCGCGGCGTCGCGGCCAGAGTGCGGTCCAGCGGACCAGCGGGATGGTCGTGACGGCTGCCACCAGGGCGTACCAGGCCAGCAACGTGCCGACCATCGGGACGCTGACGTGGAGGTCACGAGCGATCGCGGGGAGTGCGCCGACCGGCAGCAGCTCGGCGGTGACGTAGGTGAAGGCCGCCGCGGCCAGCACGGCCAGCTGCACGGCGATTCGGGGAGTCCAGGGCCTACTCGTAGCGGTTCGCCCTTCGGCGGCACGAGCTGGCACCACGGCCACTACTCAACCATGCGTTGCGGGCATCGCGTTAACAATCAGGAGCGGACGAGTCGTGCAATGGCCGCGGAGGCTTCGGCCAGCTTCTCGTCGGCCTCGGTGCCGCCCTCCGAGACGGCGCGGGTGACGCAGTGTCCAAGGTGCTCGTCGAGCAGGTTCAGCGCGACCGACCGCAGGGCGTTGTTGGCGGCGCTGATCTGGGTGAGGACGTCGATGCAGTACTTGTCGTCC
This sequence comes from uncultured Actinomycetota bacterium, assembly GCA_963815995.1. Classification (GTDB taxonomy): domain Bacteria; phylum Actinomycetota; class Actinomycetes; order Mycobacteriales; family Mycobacteriaceae; genus Mycobacterium. The sequence continues at coordinate 97,181 of CAWFIR010000007.1, read as the reverse complement.
TCGATCATCTTCGCGATGCCACGCACCTGGCCCTCGATCCGCCGCAAACGTTTGGCGTAGTTGTCTTTCTGCGACGAATAGCCGTGTGCGGGTGCCATCTGCCCCTCCAACATCGTGGTCTTGAGGATCATGTTCGGGGCCATCGCGACGGCGCCGGTGTTGTCACCATTGTCAACGTCGGCTGGCGCCGGCGCCACGGCGGCCTGGTAAGTCGGCGTTTCGCCGGTGCGGAGACCATACCCCATGGGGGTATTTTAATGATTTTGGCCGACATCGCGCTACACGCATACTTGAGCTGTGTCTGAAACCAAGCCTGACGGCAAGAATCCCATCGACATCAAGCCCCGCAGTCGCGAGGTCACCGACGGCCTGGAAAAGGCCGCTTCGCGCGGGATGTTGCGCGCGGTGGGAATGGACGACGAAGACTTCGCCAAGCCGCAGATCGGGGTGGCGTCGTCGTGGAACGAGATCACGCCCTGCAACCTGTCGCTGGACCGGCTGGCCAAGTCCGTCAAGGAGGGCGTGTTCGCCGCCGGCGGCTATCCGCTTGAGTTCGGCACGATCTCGGTGTCCGACGGCATCTCGATGGGCCACGAGGGCATGCACTTCTCCCTGGTGTCCCGCGAGGTGATCGCCGACAGCGTGGAAACCGTCATGCAGGCCGAACGCCTCGACGGATCGGTGCTGCTGGCCGGCTGCGACAAGTCGCTGCCCGGCATGCTGATGGCCGCGGCTCGCCTGGATCTGGCCGCGGTCTTCCTCTATGCGGGCTCGATCCTGCCGGGCCGGGCCAAGCTGTCCGACGGCACCGAGCGCGACGTGACGATCATCGATGCGTTCGAGGCGGTCGGCGCCTGCGCCCGCGGACTGATGCCGCGGGCGGACGTCGACGCGATCGAGCGGGCCATCTGTCCCGGCGAGGGTGCCTGCGGCGGCATGTTCACCGCCAACACCATGGCCAGCGCGGCCGAGGCGCTGGGCATGTCGCTGCCCGGCAGCGCCGCACCGCCGGCGACCGACCGCCGGCGCGACGGCTACGCACGGCGCAGCGGTGAAGCGGTCGTCGGACTGTTGCGCCGCGGCATCACCGCCCGCGACATCCTGACCAAGGAGGCCTTCGAGAACGCGATCGCGGTGGTGATGGCGTTCGGCGGCTCGACCAACGCGGTGCTGCATCTGCTGGCCATCGCGCACGAGGCCGACGTGAAGCTGTCGCTGGCCGACTTCAGCCGGATCGGCGCCAAGGTGCCGCATCTGGCCGACGTCAAGCCGTTCGGCAAGCACGTGATGTTCGACGTCGACCGCATCGGCGGTGTGCCGGTGGTGATGAAGGCGCTGCTGGATGCCGGTCTGCTGCACGGCGATTGCCTGACCGTGACCGGGCAGACCATGGCCGAGAACCTCGCGCACATCGCCCCGCCCGACCCGGACGGCAAGGTGCTGCGGGCATTGGACAACCCCATCCACCCCACCGGCGGGATCACCATCCTGCACGGTTCGCTGGCACCCGAAGGCGCGGTGGTCAAGTCGGCCGGCTTCGACTCCGACGTGTTCGAGGGCACGGCAAGGGTTTTCGAGCGCGAGCGGGCAGCACTCGATGCCCTCGAAGACGGCACGATCACCCACGGTGACGCGGTGGTGATCCGCTACGAAGGCCCCAAGGGCGGGCCGGGGATGCGGGAAATGCTCGCCATCACCGGTGCCATCAAGGGCGCCGGTCTGGGCAAGGATGTGCTGTTGTTGACCGACGGCCGGTTCTCCGGCGGCACCACTGGCCTGTGCGTCGGGCACGTCGCACCCGAGGCGGTCGACGGCGGCCCGATCGCCTTCCTGCGCGACGGCGACCGGATCCGGCTCGACGTCGCCAACGGCACCCTCGACGTGCTGGTCGATGCTGCCGAGTTCGATTCCCGCCGTGAGGGTTTCACCCCGCTGCCGCCGCGCTACACCTCCGGCGTGCTGGGCAAGTACGTCAAGCTGGTCGGATCGGCAGCCCACGGAGCGATCTGCGGGTAGCCGCAGGGCCGAAGTGGACTCTCCCGGCCGGCGTCATCCGGCCGGGAGTGGTAAATCGCCGCTGCTGTCAACCGGTTGTTGAGCTACGAGCGCGCATACCGAAGTACATCGCGTTCAGGCCCAGTACCGTCAGCACCGCACCTGCAATCACGTTCGACCACACCATGCCACCGTGCGGCGAGACACCGTGCAGGATCCATGGCGAGACGATGAACCACACGCCGAAGACCGGCAGTGTCCAAGTCATGCCGTGGCTGCGGTCTAACGCCATCGCGAACGCGAACGCCAACGCCACGCACACGATTCCTACGATGAAATCGTTGACCGCAAGCGCTCTCGTTCCTTCGAATCCGACAATCCACGGCGACAGGGCCGCGTATACCGCAGCTACCAGCGTGAGACCGAAGGTGCCCTGCGCAGTCATCGACTCTGCAGCGCGCCCGTAGCGCTCACGTAGTGCCAGTAGATCCGGGTGGTGATCGATTGATGAATGGACTGTACTCATTTTGTGACCTTTCTGTTATGCAGCAAGCCTTTTGAGCCGACTGCAACCATCCATCTACACCAAGGCTACGCTCGTCAGCGCGCGCCAATAGCGAACACCAACGGCCCTTGCGACAGTCGAATTTCCAGGCGGGTTTCGGAATCCAGCTAACCGGAGTAGCTTCCGCGATAACCGGTGCCCGGATCTTTCCCGGCCCCCGTCACAATCGTCCGGAAATCGAGGTATGTATGGACATTGCGGATCGACTTCGCCTCGATGTTCCAGTCGGTCAGGCCGGAATGGGTGGCGGTCTGGCCGGTGGGCCGCTGGCCGCAGCGGTGGCCAAAGCGGGCGGCCTGGGGACGCTGGGATTGACGGTGCCCGACCAATTGCGAGCGGCGATCAATCACGTTCGCGCCGAGGCCCCGGGCCGCGCTGTCGCGGTGAACCTGTTGATGCACTTCGCCCGTCGTAGCCACGTCGCGGTTTGTGTCGATGAGGGCGTCGAGGTAGTGGTGGTGGCCTTCGGCGGCGATCGGGGCCTCGTCGAGCATCTGCGCGATGCCGGAATCTTCGTCTTTGTGATGGTCGGTACTGAATCTCAAGCGCGACAGGCAATCGGTTGGGGCGCTGACGGTTTGATCGCGCAGGGACGAGAGGCCGGCGGGCATCTGGTCGGAACCATGCCTGCGCTTGACTTTTTGCCACACGCGCGGGCGACGGCCGGTCAACGGCCCGTCTTCCTCGCCGGTGGGATCGCCACCGGCGCCGACACCCGCCGGGCGCTGGACAGCGGAGCAGATGGCATCATCGCCGGAACGCGGTTTCTGATGACGCATGAGGCCAATGCGCATCCCGAGTATCAGCGACGAATCCTTGACGCCGAAACGACCATGGAGACCACACTTTTCGGTCTCAGCTGGCCGCTTCGGCATCGCGTAATCCCCAATGCCGCCACCCGGCGGTGGTGCCGCAGCGATGGAACTACCAAGGCGTTGCCCGCTGCCCTTAACGCCAGCAGCCGCTGGCTGGCGGTACTGGGGTATTTCGACGCCGGCTCGCTCATCCGCATGCAGTCAGCGCGGCTGCCGCTATTCACACCGTTGGCGCCGCTGAAGGGCATGCCGGAATATTCGGTGAACACCGCAGCGCTCTACGCGGGTGACACGGCGCTGCGGATCAGCGAGCTCATTTCGGCACAGAAAGCCGTCAACGACCTGGCGCCCTAACGGTTACTTCACCAGCGCGATCGCGAAGCCGTCCCAGTGCTTGGCGCCCACCGTCTGCAGCACCGCGGTGTCGAGCCCGGGATGCTCACCCATCAGCTCGAGCACCCTTCTCGTCCCGCGCAGCACGGCATCCTGATCGGGCGACAGGATCGCACCCTCCCGAATCACGTTGTCCACCACGATCACTGAGCCGGGGTGGGTGAGCTTGACGGCCCACTCCAGGTAGCCGGGGTTGTTCTCCTTGTCGGCGTCGATGAACACCAGATCGAACGGACCGCCAGTGACACTCGGCAGGGTGTCGAGCGCGGCGCCGACCAGCACCTCCACCCGATCGCCGACACCGGCGCGGTCGATGTTGGCCCGGGCCACCTCGGCGTGCTTGGGCTCGTACTCCAGCGTGGTGACTCGACCGTCCGGGCCGGCGCCGCGGGCCAGCCAGATCGTACTGTAGCCGCCCAGTGTGCCGATCTCCAAGATGCGACGGGCCCCGGCCGCGGTGGCGAGCAGACTCAGGAACTTGCCCTGTTGGGCCGAGACGGCGATCTTCGGCAACCCGGCGGCGTCACTGTCCGCGAGGGCGGCAGACAACACCGGGATCGTCGTCCAGCACGGTGGTGTCCAGAAATTCGTCGACGTCAGCGGGGGTTGGCTTGTGGGTCATGAGCCAACGCTAGCCCGGCGCCGATGCGTGCCGCCACTGGATTAACCGTCCTTGCCCTATACCCCCAGGGGGTATAGGGTGGCCCGGGTCAGGTCCCGATTCAGAAGAGGTGAAGACGATGTCCAACGAAGCAGGCACCCTGTTGAGCTGTGGTCACGACGGCTGCGGCTGCCGCGTCCGCATCGAGGTCGCATGTCACTGCAGCGGCACCGAGCAGGCATATATCTGCAAGTGCGGCGACGAGATGGTCGAGGTCGCCGGCTAGCGCACGCCCTCTTTCGCGTACACCACCCGCAGTACGTGCCCGGCTTCGGGCCCCATGACCAATTCGGCCAAGGTGCACAGCGTCGTGACGTACTGCGATCCGTGCGGCGGCTGTACATCGCAGAGGTGGTGCGCGATTTCGTGCAGCACAACCAGTTCACGCATCGCCCAGCCGGCGTCGCGGCGATCGGGTACCGCGATAATGCCTGTGCCGTCCTGGTTTTCGTAATGAGCTGCGGTCGAGGCCCGTCGGGCCCGCACACGCAGCGGTGCCACCTTCGGCCACTGTCGTTGCAGTGCCGGCAAGGCCAGCACGTCGTCGACGTAGCGCTGCACCGCCGCCAGCGACCCGAACCGCGCCTCGGGCGGCAGGGTCAACTGGGTGCCGAAGAATTCCACGCTGTTCGAACCGTGCTCGGCGGCGCGGTCGAACAGCGTCCGCACGAATTCCTCGGCGGCGTAGACCTTCGAGCGCTGCGAGTCCCGCTCGGACGAATCGTCGCCGTTCACCGCTCCAGCGCGCTCCGCGCCCCGGAGAGCTCCGGGCCGCTGCCCAGCCTTGCCCGCTTACCGGCCCGGTCCCCCGCCCGTCGCGCCGACGACGAATATCCAGCGGTGGCCCGGTTGGCCTGCCAGGTGCCCCGCGCCTTCGACGCCGTTCGGTAGTAGTCGCGAAGCTCGATCTCCTTGTTCCGCAGCGCGATTGCCGTGCCGGGCGGACGGCGACGGTCCTTCTTCGCTTCGCGCTGCGTCTGCTCGCGGGCCTCGGCCAGCCGCTGACCCACCCGCGCTCCGAACGCCAGCTGAAAATTCAGCCGGGCGGTGATCGTCGGGGTGGGCCGGTGTGCGCCTGAGGAGATGTAGGAGTCTGACGCGCGGACCATCTGGACGACCAGGCTGGCGTACAGCGCGTGGGTGGAGTCGATGTCTTCGGCGAAGCCGTAGGCGTAGACGAACGTCGAATTGGACGCGATGTCGCAGCGGATGTCGTTGGCGGCTGCGATCACCACGAACAGCTGCACGTAGGTCCGCAATCCCCTGGTGCCGGCGGCGCCGATGGTGATCGTGCGCTGCACCGGCTCCTGAGCGGGTGTGCGCTTGTCGGCATGCGAGCGCGCGACCGCCAGGTCGATGGATGTTGCGGTGGCCAGCCGCTGCGCGGCGGACATGAACGCCTCGGCCTCGTGGGCGTTGTCGGTGCCCTCGGCCTGACGCAACAGGGCTGCGATCCGCGCCAGCATCTTGTCGTCGGTCATGCCACCAAACTAGGCGAACCGTAAAACTTCTCGGCACCGCGACTCACAGCCGAGCGTTGATCCACGACACAACATCGTCGAGGACCTGGTTCTGCTCCGGCTCGTTGAACACCTCGTGATAGAGCCCCGGATAGACCTTCAGCTCGACATCGGAACTACCCACGGCCGCGACCAGTTGCCGGCTGCCCTCGACCGGGATCAGCCGGTCATCGGATCCGTGCACGACCAGTAGCGGCGCGGTCAACGACGGCGCTCGCTGCGGCATCGTCTCGCCGACCAGCAGCAGCGCTCGGCCAATGCCCGCGGGAACCTTGCCGTGATACACCAATGGGTCGGTGTCGTAGGCGTTCACCACGGCCGGGTCGCGGGACACCGCGCTGGAGTCGAGTGCCTGCATCGGCAGACCCGGCGCGATCGCTCCGACGGTTTTGGCGATCCGGGCCAGGATCGGCGAGACGGCAGTCTGGGCCGCCACCGCCGGTCCGGACAGCACCATCAAGTCGTAGTTGTCGGGATGCTCGACGCCGTAGGCGAACACGATGCCGCCGCCCATGCTGTGGCCGAGGACGATGCGCGTCGCACCGGGATGTTCTTTTGCGGCGATGCCGACCAGGGTGTCGAAGTCGTCGGTGTATTCGGAGATGTCCTTCAGCAGCACCCGCTTGCCGCCCGAGCGGCCGTGTCCGCGATGGTCGAGCGCGTAGGTCACCAGTCCCTCCCGGCCGAACCGCGCGGCGACATGGTCGTAGCGACGGGCGTGTTCGCCGAGCCCGTGCGCGAGGATGACCACGCCGCGCGGTGTGGTGACGTCGGGGGTCCAGACGTCATAGACGATGCGCACACCGTCGACACCGTCGAAGGATCGTTCGGTACGGGTGGTTGCCATCAGGGGCAGCGTAGACCCAGTGTCACAGGCAGTACGTATGCTCGGTCCGGTGAGCGTGCTGGCCCGCGATTCGGCGATGACGGCAGGACCGATTTCTCTGCCGCCGCCGAGCCGTATCGACGTGAACTGCTCGCGCATTGCTATCGAATGACCGGGTCGTTGCACGATGCCGAGGACCTGGTGCAGGAGACCTTGCTGCGCGCCTGGAAGGCCTACGACCGCTTCGAGGGAAAGTCGTCGGTGCGCACCTGGCTGCACCGAATCGCCACCAACACCTGCCTGACGGCGCTGGAGAATCGCCAGCGCCGCCCGCTGCCGACCGGGTTGGGCGCACCCAGTTCGGACCCGACCGCCGAGCTGGTCGAGGGCAGCGAGGTGCCGTGGCTCGAGCCGTTACCCGACGCGGCGGGCGATCCGGCGGCGATCGTCGGCTCCCGCGAGTCGGTCCGGTTGGCATTCGTGGCGGCCCTGCAGCATCTGTCGCCCCGGCAGCGGGCGGTTCTGCTACTACGTGACGTGCTGCAGTGGAAGGCCGCCGAGGTAGCCGACGCGATCGGCGCCAGTACGGCCGCGGTCAACAGCCTGCTGCAGCGGGCGCGGGCGCAACTCGAAGCCGCCGGGCCCAGTGCCGACGACCGGTTGGCGGCACCCGACTCGGAGGACGCGCAAGACCGGTTGAGGCGTTATATCGCCGCGTTCGAGGCCTACGACATCGACCGGCTCGTCGAACTGTTCACCGCCGAGGCGATCTGGGAGATGCCGCCATTCGTCGGCTGGTACCAGGGGCCGCGGGCCATCATCACGTTGATCCATCAGCAGTGCCCCGCGGACGAACCGGGCGACATGCGGATGCTCCCGCTGACCGCCAACGGCCAGCCCGCCGCGGCGATGTATATGCGCGACGGCCGACGGCCACGTGCCGTTTCAGCTACACGTCCTGGACGTGCGCGCCGACGGGGTGTCTCGGGTTGTGGCCTTTCTCGACACCACGCTGTTCGCGAAATTCGGCCTGCCGCAACGGCTTTAGAGGTTGTCGAGTGCTCTGCCACTCAGCCCCGCTTCACGAAGTGCGGTGCATATGCACGCCCAGGCTTTGCTCAGCCCAAGGTAGCGTGACCACGTGCCCACTGTTGATATCCGGCGTGCCGCCGATCGGGCGGTCACCACGACGTCCTGGCTGCAGTCGCGGCATTCGTTTTCCTTCGGCGATCACTACGACCCGGCCAACACCCACCACGGTGTGCTGCTAGTCAGCAACGACGACATATTGGCGCGGGCTGGCGGTTTTGCTACCCACCCGCACCGCGACATGGAAATAGTGACCTGGGTACTGGAAGGCTCGTTGGCACATCGCGATTCCACCGGCCACAGCGGTGTCATCTATCCTGGTCTCGCGCAACGGATGTCGGCCGGTGCCGGCATCACCCACTCCGAAGAGAATGCATCCGACACCGATCCGGTGCGCTTCGTACAGATGTGGGTGCGGCCCGACGAGTCCGGAATCGAACCCAGCTACCAGCAGCAGGCGATCGAAGACGATCAGCTCGAGGGCCGCCTGGTGCCAATCGCCTCGGGGATACCGGGCCACGATGCCGCGATCACCATCCACAACCGATCGGCCGCGTTGCATGCCGCTCGGTTACCCGCCGGTACCGAACTCACCCTGCCCGCGGCGCCATATCTGCACCTGTACGTGGCCCGGGGCCGGGTGAACTACGACGAGGTCGGGCTTGTCGACGGCGACGCGGCCCGGATCACGGCGTCGGCCGGGGCCACGGTCGCGGCCCACGAGGACGCTGAATTGCTCGTCTGGGAGATGCACGCAACGCTCGGCGACTAGGGTTGGCGCGGAAGAAGAGGAGCCGGAATGTCTGAACCGCAAGCCCGTCACGCAGCATCCGACGTCGCGAACGGCGACGACGACTCCGCAGCCGACCCGCACTTTGGCCTCGTTAAGCCGAAAATTACTCGAACAGCCCGCTTTTGGACCTTGCCAATAGTCGCCGCGCTCGCGGTGTTGTCTGCGCTGGCCGCCTTCTATCTCGGTGGAATCCTGCAGCCGATGCCCAACTTGCGGCATTTCCCAGTTGCCATCCTCAACCAGGACGCCGGGCCCACCGGCACCCAGGTCGTCAAGGGGATGCGGGCGGGCTTCGACAACGATGCCTACGACGTCCGGGTGCTCAACCACGATCAAGCCCAGACCCAGATGGATAACGCCGAGATTTATGGCGTCGCGGTGATACCGCCGAACTTTTCGTCAAAGCTGCAGGCCTACGCGAAGAGCGCGCTGACGCCGGGACGCGTCGAACGGGCGGTCATCATCATCTCGACGAACCCGCGGGCGGGCACGCTCGGCGCCAGTATCGCCGGCCAAACCCTGCAGCGTGCGGTCGCGATGATGGATCAACGTGTGGGCCAACGGCTTTCGAGAGGTGGCCCAGCAGACCGGAAAGAGTCCCGAGCCCGGCGCCGTCGCTTTGATGCTCGCCAACCCGATCGAGGCCAAGTTGACGGTGCACAACGTGCTTCCGGATGGCACCGGTAATGGCTTGTCCGCCTTCTATTATTCGTTGTTGCTACTGCTCGCCGGTTTCATCGGCAGCATCGTGGTGAGCATGATGGTGGACTCGATGCTCGGCTTCGTACCGGCAGAAGTCGGCCCTGTCTATCGGTTCGCCGAACAGGTCAAGATTTCGCGGTTCCGCACGCTGCTGATCAAATGGGCGATGATGGCGGTATTGGCCCTGCTGACGTCGGCCGCCTATCTGCTGGTCGCCGGCAAAATGGGCATGCCGATTCAGAACACCCTCGCGCTATGGCTTTTCAGCTCGTTCGCAATCTTCGCGGTGGGTGTGACATCCACGTCGCTGATCGCGGCACTGGGCGCACTCGGTGTGCTGGTCAGCATGTTCGTGTTCATCATCCTCGGGCTGCCGGCGGCGGGCGCAACGGTGCCGCTGCAAGCCACCCCGGCGTTCTTCGAGTGGCTGGCGAAGTTCGAGCCGATGCACCAAGTGTTCTTGGGCGCAAGGGCTTTGCTGTACCTGGGCGGCCGCGCCGACGCGGGTCTGTCGCAGTCGGTGGAACTGACCGCCGGCGGCTTGGTGCTCGGTGTGTTGCTCGGCGTCGTCGTCACCCGCATCTACGACCGGGGCGGCTACCGCCGTGTCTCGACGACGCCGGTCACCGATGCGCCTGAGGGCATCACAGGCCCATCGGAGACCGAGGTCGGCTACCCCGATCAGTAGGGCCACCGGACGGTCGCAAACGCGCAGCGGCCGAACGTCATTGGACTGCGGCTGAACCGTCACACCGCTGTTATGGAAGTTGCTGTGTAATACCTTTGGCTCATGCTCTGCTATTTGCAATGACGTTCGCGCCGAAAGGGCAACCGTGCCAAATCTCGCCACCGCCTTCCGGCGCATCGCAGCCTGCGGCGCTGGTACCGCGCTGTGTCTGACGCTGGCGACCAGCACGGGGCAGCCGGTTGCGCGCGCCGAGGCGCGCGAGCTGCTGGCCAGTGCGATCGCCAACACTCAGGGGTCTTACCTGGTGTACAACTTCGGCGGCGGGCATCCGGCACCGATGCTCAATGCCGCCGGAAACTGGTACGACGGCGGTAGCGGCGGCCATCTGATGATCATCAAAGCCGCCTCGCAACGCCTCGCGCCGCATCTGTTGGTAGACACCCATCGCGGTTACCAATCGCGCTGCGAACGTAATCCGAATGCGCGCACCGGCGATGGCCTGATCCAGGCCTCGGAGATCTACCCCGCGGTTCAGGCCTGGCAGGCGCTGGGCCAGCCGACGATTGCGATCAACGCCAACTTCTTCGATATCCGCGGCCAAAAGGGCGGCTCGTGGCGCTCGACGGGCTGCAGCTCACCGCTGGGCGCTTACGTCGACAACACGCATGGCCAGGGCCGCGCCAATCAGGCGGTCACCGGCACCATCCCCTACGCCGGCAAGCAAGGCCTGTCCGGCGGAAACGAGAACTGGAGCGCCTTGGCCACCATGATCCTGCCGACGCGCGGCGCGCCAACGGTGTTGTGGCCCAGGGGCGGCCGGGACGGGCATGATTACGACGCCGCCACGTCGACCGTGACCGGCCTGGTGGACCGCGGCGAGCAGTTCGTCGCGGTCAGCGGGCTCGGGCTGCTAGCACCTGGAAATACCGGGCAGCTCAACGACGGCGGGCCGAGTGCGGCCCGCACGGCGCTGGCCTACTCCAAACCTCGCGACGAAATGTATGTGTTCCAAGGCGGGAGCTATACCCCCGACAATGTGCAAGATCTGTTCCGCGGACTTGGCAGCGATACCGCGGTGCTGCTCGACGGTGGCTCGTCATCCGCGATCGTGCTACGCCGTGATACCGGCGGAATGTGGGCCGGAGCCGGCGTCCCGAAAGGCAACTGCGATACCCGCGAGGTGCTGTGCGACGCGCACGAGCGCTCACTGCCGGGTTGGCTCGCGTTCAACTAGAGCTTGGGCGTCAGGTCCAGTGAGGTGATCGTCGTCATCTTGGTGACCAGCCAGCGCGCGTGATCCCGTTGCAGCACAAGCCGATAGGACAGGTACTTCAACGAGGGGACGTCTTTGGTCGACGGACTGGTCGATTCCGTGTTGGTGTAGACGATCGCGGTGGCGTCCGAGGCGGTCAACGATTCCACCGCCGCCCCGGTGACCTGGGTGGTGTTGGTGATCTGGGCCTGCTTGTTGGGTGCGACGAGTGCGTCGATGTATTTGCGATAGGCGGCTTCGAAGTCACCGCTGAGATACTGCGATGCCCGATCGGCCAGCTTGTCGATGTTCTGCGGCGTGTAGGTCCACAACGTCGTGATCGCATTGGCGGCGGTGCGTGCGACTCGTATCTTGGTCGCCACCGTCGCGCGATCGCTCAGGTATGGCTGCATGGTCGCACCGGCGAATGCCGCCGACCCGACAAACAACGCAGCGGCCACACCCGCCGCGATCACCGACCACTTGCTGACCGGTCGCCATTTCTTCACGCCGGCCACGGGCTCGTCGGCCGCCTCATCGTCGGCCGCCTCGTCATCTTCGGTTGCGGCGTCGGCGTTCTCGTCGTAGTCCGCCGCGTCTGGATCGACGTGCGCAGCTTCGACCTCCGCGACGTCAGTGTCGACGGCCGAAGAGTCTTCCGACGTGCCATCGGCAGACTCTTCGGTCAGATCACCTGTTGCAGGCTGCTGATCTTCCACTTGCTGCCTTCCCGCTGAGCAGTAACCACCCAACGATTTGTGCTATCGATTCTCTGCTTGCCGTCGGGGGATTTCATCGAAACATCGGTCGCCACCATGACACTGGCGCTACCGTCGTCGTTCCACCGTTCCACCCCGGCTGCCAGCGTGGTGCCCTTGGTCGGTTCGGCCTGAGCGATCTGGACCAGGATTTCGTTGTGCTTGTCATGATATTGCTTCGCGAAATCGCCTGTCGCGTTGGCTAATACGCGGTCATAGTAAGCGTTGGCGTGAAATGGATCCAGCGTGGTGAACCCGGTCATGAAGGCCTTGACGAAGCCGAGCACGTCGACTTCTTGCATGGTGTCCCGGTGATGCGACCGCTGGTCGACCAGTACGACCGACGACGTCGCGATGGCGGCCGCCGTCATCACCGTCGCGCCGGCCACCGCCCAGGGCAGGGCCCACTTGCGCGACGGCTTCCACCACTGCGCCGGCAACTTCGGTCGCCACGGCAGTCTCGACCACAGGGTCGCTTTCGGCACCTTCAGCAGTGGCTCTTCGCCGGGCTGGATTCGCCTGCGGGGGCTCACTTTTGCCCCTTGGGTGGAGTTGGACCTTTGGGTGGAGTCGGTTCCTTGGCCGGCACCGGTTTGGGTTTCGTGACGACGTCGAGGTTGTCGACAAGCCAGCGTCCGTCTTTTCCTTTCACGAGCGAAACCCGAACAGTGGCGGTGATGAATCGTTCGTCGCCGTCGCCGCCGCCGCCGCGATGGCCCTGCATGAACAGCAGCATGGTGGCGCTGTTCCGTGCTGCGGACAGAACGGTGCTGTCGGTCACCCAGTATTCGTTGATCACCGGGTGACCCTTTTGCACCGCCTCCTGCTGCTTGACCAATTCCGGCCGATATTTATCGGTGGTCAGAGACCGTGCCCGGTCGAAGTCCTGCTTGAGCGATTTCGGGTCGTACGTGAGCATCTCGGTGACGATCTTGGGCCCCTGCGCGTTGACCGCGCTGCGGGTCTGTTCGGCTGCCCGGCCGGGCAGGTAGATCGCGAAGACGCTCACCGCGGCGGCGCCGACACAGAGCAGCACGGCTACCCCGACGGCGATCGCGGCATGCCGCCGGATGTCTGCCGGACGCCGATCGGTCGCCACACAGTGCACTTCGGTCCGCAGCAGCAGATCGGCGAAGGTGCGCTTGCGTGAATCCCACAGCGGCCACAGCCATCCGACGCACACCGAGAGGGTGTCCAGCAGATGGGCGAGTTCCCGCAACATCAGCTGGCCGACCCCGACGGCGGCCCCGTCCGGCCGCACGACTTCGAGCCCGAGAAGTGCCCGCCCCAGGCTCCAGCCGAGGATCGCCGGAAGTATCGCCCGGTCGACCATCGTCACCAGGGCCGCGCCGACGAGGACCGATATCGACACCCACCACCACAAGCTCTGCGGCGGCGCCGCCAACCAGACCAGTGCCGCCGTCGCCACAACGGCGACACCCGGCAATACGTCGACAGCGAAAGCGGCGGCGCGAATGTGCCAGCCCGCCAACTCATTCGGCGCTGATTCTTCAACTGCCGGTGCCGCGTCGGTCTCCTCGACCAGCACCGTCACCTCGCTACCTGGTCGAGCTTGGAGATTCGGTACTTGCCCTCGTCTTTGACCATCGTGACCCGCAAGCGGTAGCCCGCTTCCTGGTTCTGCGTCTCGGCGTTGGAGACCTTCACGCGCAGAGGCACCAGAATCTCGATGGACCCGTCGGGGTTGTTGCGCTCTACCGCCGCACGCAGATCCGACACCTCTACGTGGGCGTTGGCGGCTTGGTAGGCCTCGACGAGCAGCCCGCTGTACAAGATCGCCTGCGACCGGAAGGCTCCGGTGCCGCACTCGATGATCTTCTGCGCGCTGGTGGCCATCGCCCCGATGTCGGGCGCCTGGGTGGCTCCGACGCAGTCCTTCGCGGCTTCCGCCGCTTCCGCATCGTGTCGCGCGGTGGTACGGCTGTCGAGGTGCGAGCGCAGCGCCAGGTAACCGCCGGCGCCGACACCCCCGGCGAGCACGACAAGGGCGGCCGCGATTCCGATGAACCAGGTGCGGCCCAGCCGCGATGGGCCACCCGGATCGTCCGTTGCCTCAGCGCTCGCCGATTCCGCTAGGTGCTCGGCGTCCGACTCGGTGATCTCGTGCTCGCCCGAGTCCTCGGATTCCAGCGAATCCTCGGCAGCGTCCGCAGAGATGGTCTCGTCGGCTGCCGCATCCGCAGTGCTGGTCTGGTCGGATCCGGGCTCGGATTCTGGCGAATCCTCGACCGTCACCGGGGCAAGCGACGAATCATCCGTGTCGATCGGGGTCAGCCGGCTGGCGCCAGCATCTCCTTCCATCCGTCATCTCCTGTAGTGCGTGAGTTGTTGACGGAGTATTTAGAACCGTCGGGGCCCGCTACCTCGCCACTCATCGGACTATAGACGGCCGCCGGAGGGCCTCCCGGAGTGTAGATGCAGGGGTTGGGTTGTTGACCGTTGCACTGGACCGTTCCTGAGCCCGGCCGCTGCAACGGATCGCTCTTCGGCGGCGGCGTCAAGCCACCCGGCGGTAACCGGTCGGCCGGCAGCGGGTTCAGCCCGTTGTTGACCGACGGCGCAGGTATCACAAAACCCGGTTTCACCGCCTGGTTGCAGCGCGCCCCGGGGGCCGGGCAGTTCAGGATCTGATTGGGGTCACCGAACCACGGGTTGGTACCCAGCGGCACGTAAGGCTGGTTGCTGCGGCACTCCATCGGAGTCGGCGCGCGTTTGCCCGGCACATCCATGCACGGCATGTTGCGTGCACCGCGGACCACGTTGGCTTGGAAGTCCTGCGGAATCCGGCAGTAGTTGTTCTCCCGCAGCGGCGCGATGGACGTGTCCGCCGGCGCACGCCATTCAGGCGCCGGGAGGAATCCGGTCAAACACGGCGGCGGGTAGTTGATCGCCAGCGAGAGATCCAGTGCGGCCATCCGGTCTTTCTCGTACGGCGCCGAGATCGCCTGCACGATCGACCCGAGCTGCGGCAGGAACACCAGCAACTGCTCGACGCCGGGGTGGTAACGCTTGAGCATGTCGAACACGATCTCGGTGTTCGCCAGGGTCTGCGGTAGCGATTCGCGGACATCGCTGAACACCGAGTTGATCTGATCGGCGGTCGGAGCCGCTTGGGACAGCACGCTTTTCAGATGCGAGTCGGTCTGGGCGGCCTCGCCACCCAAGATGTTGAGGTTGTGCGCCCACCGCTCGATCGCGCTGCGCGACGTGGCCTGGCTGTCCAAGATCGGCGCCGAATTCTGGATGATGTCGTCGACCTGGTTGATGTTCGTTTTGAAGTCGCCGACGATCGCCTGGGTGGAGTCGACCAGTCGCTGCAACGCCGGACCCAGCCCACCGACCGATTCCGCGGTCTCGTCCAGCAATTGGCCGATCTTGTCCTTCGGCAGCACCGTCAACCCTCGGTTGGCGGTGTCCAGAGCCGGCCCGATTTCACTGGGCACGGTGCCGTTGGTCATCGTCTGCCCGGGTTGGAAGAACCCGTGCGCCTTGCCCTGCGACACCAGGTCGAGGTACTGCTCACCGACCGCCGACACCGAGTGCACGTTGGCCGCCGCGTCGAGCGGGATCTTGTACTGGCTGTCGATGCTCATCGTCGCCTCGGCGCCCTTCTGAGTGGGCTCGACGGCGGTCACCTTGCCGATGGTGATGCCTCGGTAGGTCACGTTGGCTGTCGGGTACAAACCGCCGGAGGCCGGCAATTCGGCCTTGAGGTCGTACTGGCCGATACCAACCAGCGACGGAATGCGCAGGTAGTACCAGCCCAGCACCAGCAGCGCCACCGCGGTCAGGATGCTGAAGATGACCAGCTGGCGCTTGATGAAACGTGTCAGCATTGCCGGTCCGCCCTCTCCACCAGTGGCCCACCGGGCGCGTCGTTCGGGTTCGGCGTGTAGCGCACGTCGGGAATCATCGTCGCCGGGTCGCGGCCGTAGGACTGCTCCAGTGCGCGCAGCGCGCCGGAGAACCCGGTTCCGGTAAGGAATGCGTTGTCGACCGCCGACAGCGTCGTGTCGACCTCGAGCGACGAGTTCATGAAGTCACCGCGGATCAGCTTCGGAGCGGTGTCGAGGTCGAACGGCGCGGTGAAGATCAGCTTCAGCGCACCCAGCAGGTACGGCGAGGCACGGCCCAGTTCCTTCAACGGGCATTGCAGCAGCTGCAGGTCCTGATGCAGCGGTCCCCGCGCCTCACCCAGGTACTGGGCGGTGGCCTGGCTGAGCTGGCCCACATTCTCGACCGCGTCGATCAAGTGCTGCTGGTAAGTCTTGTCCGCGAAATACTTGATCAGCGGCGGGAATTCGGTCAATGCCCGATCCAGAGTCGCCGAGCGGGTACCCACGTAGGCCAGCAGCCGGTTGGTGGAGTCGATGGCGTGCGTGATGTCGTCACGCTGCTCGTTGAGCCGCCGGGTGAACGTGTCCAGTTTGCCCAGGAACGCGCGGATCTGCGGCCCCCGGCCGGTCAGGATGTTGTTGACCTCGTTCTGCAGGACCTCGAGGTTCGGCAGTCCTCCGCCACGCACCACCATCGCCAGGCTGGCCAGCGTCTGTTCGGTGCTGGGGTAGGCCGACGAGTTCTTCAGCGGGATGGTGTCGCCGTTGCGCAGCATCTGCTGCGACGGGTCGGCCGGCGCGGCCAACTCGATGTGCTGAGAACCCAGCAGGCTGGTCTGACCGATCTTGGCGGTGGCGTTCTTCGGCAGCTTGACGTTCTTGTCCAAGCCCAGCGTCAGGGTGGCCACCCAGTTCTTCAGCTCGATATTGCGGATGGACCCGACGAAGACATCGGCAACCATGACCTTGCTGTTGCCGTTGATCGCCAGGGTGTCGGGCATCTGCACGTACACCGTGTAGGAGCCGCCTCCGCTGCCCGGCCCACCGGGTAGCTCGACGTTCGAGATGCCGCGCCAGCCGCAGGAGCTGAGCACCATGGCGGCCACCGCAAACACCAGGCCCTGCCAGGTCCGGTGGCGGAGTTGGCTCATCGTCACGCGCCTCATTGGCCGCCTCCTGGTGCGGATGCCGCCTCAGCGGGCAGTGCGGGCCCGGCGGGTGCCTGCCCCGCCAGCGGCGACGGTCCGGGCGCCGGCGTCGGTGCGACGGGACCGGGGATCACCTCGGGTCCCGGCGGCGGCGGCGCGATCGGGGCGGGATTCCCCGGCACGCCGATGAAGGGCGCCGGTCCGGGCTCTTCGTTGTAGGCGTTCGGGTACCCCGGCGGGGTCTGGTAGGTGGATTGCACCGGCGCGATGTCCGGCCCGCCCATCAGCTCGCCGAGTGATTCGGGGGTCAACAGCCCGGCGGTAATCGGCCCCACCTTGACGCCTTGCATGCCGGGCGCGGTGATCCAGCCGTGCTGAGTGTTGCGGTGCGACGTGGGTGTGTCAGGCACCCAGATACCCGGCACGGTGGTGTCCTTATAGCCGTTCGGCGGATGCAGCCGGTTCTCGGAGTACGCCACTTCCTTCGGCAGCGTCGCGGCGAGGCTGAACAGGTTGAGGCCGAACGGCGGGTAGTTGAACTTGATCGCGTCGAGGATCGGCGCGAGGTACTGCGCGCAGAGTTCGGCGGATTCCTGATAGCCCAGCCGGCTTCCGGCCTGGATCGCGCTGCAGATGAATTCCATCGGGTTCGCGAAGCCCTGCGTACCGAGCACACCCGCCGGCTGACCCACGATGGCGCTGTGCGCCGGGTGGTAAATGAGGTTCGCGTTCGCCAGCGCCGTCGGCAGGATGTGCAGGCCGGTTTCCAGACCGTTCAGCGGTTCGGGCTGGACCAGAGTATTGGTCGTGTCGGCGAGGTTGTTGATGTCGTGCGTGAGCACGTCGGCGTTCTTGTCGAGGAACGGTCGCACCGTCGTCAGGAGTCCGTCGAACTGGGTGACGGCGTTGGCCAGATCCTGATCGGAGCCGGTCAGGCTGTTGGTGAACTGGGCCAGGTTCTTGTTGAGCGCCACGAACTTCTGGTCGTCGGCGTGCAACGCGTTGACGAACAGCGCGAGGCTGCGCACCACCGCGAAGAAGTCACCCCGGCCCTGGTTGAGCGCGGTCAGCGCCCGCGACAGGTCGTTGAAGGTGGTGTTGATCTGCTTGCCCTTGCCGGCCAGACCGTTGGCGTAGGCCTCGATGACGTCACCGAACGGCCCCTTGGGCTGCTGCTTGGTGGGACCCAGTTTGGAGATGACGTTGGTGATGGTGTTGCGCAGCTCGTCCCACTCGGTGGGCACCTGGGTGCGCTCCTCGGGGATCACCGCGTTGTCGGCCAACACCGGGCCGCCCTTATACGGCGGCTCGAGCTGGATCAGCCGCGACGCCACCAGCGTCGGGTTGAGGATCACCGCCTGCGCATCCGCGGGCACCTTGTACTTGTTGGAGTAGTGGAAGGTGATCTTCATCTTGTCGCCGGCCGGCTCGATCTTGTCGATCGCGCCCACCTTCACGCCCATGATCTCGACCCTGTCGCCGCTGTAGAGGGCGTTGGCGACCGGGAAGTAGGCAACGACAGTGTTGTTGGTCAGCTTCTTGTACAGCTGAATGCCGAGGAAGCCCAGCACGAGCGCCGCGACGATCGCGAGCGCGCCGATGACTATCGAGGCTCGCGACAGCTTCGGCAGCCGGAGGTTGCGGAAGTCAAAGACGGTGCTCAATTCTGGCTACCTCCTTGCGCGCCGCTTCCGCCCGCTCCACCCGTGTTGCCGATGTACGGCGCCGGCAGGTTGTTGCCCGGTCCCGGGGGCGCCGGTGGTCCGGGTGGCACCGGTCCTGGTGGTGGCGCAGCCGCGGGGTTCGCCGGAGCGGGGCCCGGCAACGGTCCCAGCGGCTCGGTCCGCCCCCCGGGCGGCCCGGGCGCGATCGGCACAGGTGTGCCGGGCACATCCGGTTGGACCTGCCCCGGCCGGCCGGCGATCGGAATCCCGGGAGTCGGGGGGAGCCCGTTGGGGTTCGGCGGCGACGACGCGATGTCGGGCGATGCCGGGTAGGGACCGTTGGGCCCGAACGGACCCTGGTCCTGGTTGACGCCGGCACACGGCATCGGGTTGCCCGGCCGCGGCAGCAGCTCCGGCGGCGGCGCGTAGGAGCATGGCGACCCTGGTGCCACTGCCGGATACGGGTGATCCGGGGTGCCTTCGAGAATCGTCGGTGCGGGCGGCGGAGCACCGTTGGGGAACCGGGTGCCGTTGGGGTCGGGGAACTTGGCCGCCGGCAGTCCGGCGCTGCGCCAGAAGTCCTCGGGGTCGATCCCGCGCTTCTTGAAGGCGGCGTCGACCCAGGGCTGCAGGATCCAGGGCGGCAGCAGGTTGGTCAGCTGGACTTTGAAATACGGCCCGGAGGCGACGGTTTCATTAAGGCCCGCAACGGTTTTGCCGAAGGTCTTGAGCGTCAGCGCCAGGTCGTCCTTGCGCTTCTCCAACAGATCGCTCACGGTGCGCAGCTGCTCCAAGACATGGTTCAGGTTCGGGTTGTCGTTGATCAGGTTTTCCACCTGGGCCGAGAACGCGGAGACATTGCTCAGCAGCGCGCTGACCGCCCGGCTGCGCTCGTTGAACGCGGCGAGCAGGTTGTTGGAGTTGACGAACAGCCGGTCGACCTGCTGGCTCCGGTCGCCCAGGATGGTGGCGATCTGGTTGGCCTGCGCGAGCAGATGGGTGATCTGTTCGTCGCGCTTGCCGATCGTGTCGGAGAACTTCGCCACCCCGTCCAGTGCCGCACTCAGGTGTGGGTATGTCTGATCGATGGTCTCCGACAGCACATTCAGCGACTGCTTGACGGTGTCGATGTTCCAGCCGGCAGCGGCCTTGGTGACGTCGAAGAAGGCGTCGTAAATCTGGTACGGCGTGGTGCTCTGACCGACCGGCAGCATTCCACCGGGCCGCAACGTTTGGGTCCCCCGCGGCTCGATCTCGAGCACCTTCTTACCGAGGATGGTGTCGGTCTTGATCGCCAGCCGGCTCTCGGTGCCGATGGTGTCGCTTCCGGTCGAGAACTTCATCACGACGTGGTCGCCGTCGATCTTGATGGACTCGACTTCGCCGACGTCCACGCCGGCGATCCGGACCTTGTCACCTTTGTTCAGCTGCCCCGAGTCGGTGAACTGCCCGAAGTAACTGGGCTGGGCGAACAGCATCGGGATGCTGGTCAGGGTCTGGCCGACCCCGACCACCATGACCGTCACGATCAGGCCCATCAGGCCGATCCGCTTCCGGTTAGCGGGTTCCAGCGTTCTCATTGCGGCGTACACCTACCCGTCGGCTGCGACCAGACGCGGACCGTGCGGACCGGTCCACCGGCCTGCAGCCCATTGGTCTTCAAGGTGAGGTCGCACAGGTAGAAGTTGACCCAGTCACCGTAATTACCGACGGCATTGCCGACGATGTTCATCCCGATCGGTGTCCGGTGGATCTGGTCGTCGTAGAGGTCTTTCTGGTCGACGATTCCTTGCTGAATGGGCTCGAGGTAGTTCAGCGTCTTGTGCAGCAGCTGCCGGTTGTCGGCGAGCAGCTCGGCCACCGTACCGGCGCCGTTGCTGATGTTCGCGATGCCGGCCGCCAACGAGTCGGCGTGGTTGTTCAGACCGCTGATCAGCTGCTCGAAGTTGTCGACGGTCTCGTCAAAGTCCTTGCGGTGCTTGACCGTGGTGTCCAGCACGATGTTGAGGTTCTTGACCACCTCGCCGATCGCCTCGTCACGCTCGGCGATGTGGGAGGTCAGTTGCGCCGTCTGGTCGAGGATGTCGTTGATCGTGCCGCCTTGCCCCTGGAAGACGGTGATGATGGCCGTCGCGATGTTGTTGACCTTCTCCGGGTCCAACGCCCGGAACAGCGGCTTGAAACCGCCGATCAGCGCGTCCAGATCCAGCGCGGGCTGCGTGTGCGACAACGGGATGAACCCGCCGGCCGGAAGCGCCCGGTCTGAACCCTCGCCCTCGCCACGCTTGAGCTCGAGATAACGGTCCCCGATCAGGTTGAGGTAGCGGACCTGCGCGGTAGTGGACTGATACAGCGGCACCGAGTGGTCGACGTTGAACTCGACCCGCACCCGATGGCCGCCGTCAACCAGCTTGATGTCTTTGACCTTGCCGATCTCCACCCCGGATGCCCGGACGAACTGGCCGGAGCGCAGCCCGCTGACGTTGTTGAACTCGGCGGCGTAACTGGTGGTCCGGTCGAAGCGCATCTGACCGAACACCACGACGATGAGCGCGGTGAAGAGCAACAGCACCGTGGCGACGATGCCGAGCCTGACGACGGTTCCGGTGATTTTCATGGATTGATCGTCTGATCCCCCATTTGGCGGCCCCAAACGTACTCAACGGCGTACGGCGAGCCGGTGTCGACATGGTTGTACGGAGCAAGGCTGTTGCCGGTGTCCATCACCAGAGTGGGTGCGGGCCACAGATCACGGGTGATGGTCTGCCAGCAGCCCGGCGCACCGCCCGGCCCCCCGTGCGCGTTAATCCGCGGCAGGTTCTCCGGATAGACGTACGGGTTCGGCGCACCACCGACCAGGCCGGCCAGCCCGAGAAGCCCCTGCGTGGCGATGGTCATGCCGAGCCCGGGCAGTCCCAGGGCCAGCCCCAGTCCGGAGAATATTTCGGTCTCGGAGCGCAGCGAATAGCCGTTGGCGCCACCGGCAAACGCGGCTACCTTCGGTTCGCCATCGTGCAGGTTACGGACGGCGCAGAACAGCTCGGGGCTGTAGGTGTCCAGCAGCTGCGCGGAGGGCACCAAGTCCTTGGCCCCGCGCGCGAGATACGGCCCGCCGCGGTTGAAGATGTCGGCCCCGGTGGCGCCGAATCCGGCGGCGGCCAGCAACGCCCGATCCAGGTCCTTCTCCTGCGCGTGGATCGTGTGCGCCGTTGTCGCCCCGTTGTTCAGGAAGTTGAACAGGTCGGGTGAAGCGTCAGCGTAGGTGTCACCCAAGGCGGCCAACTGCTGAATGTCGTGACGGATGATCGGCATCCGCGGATTGACTTCGTCGAGCGCAGCACTGCCGTTGATGATCGACTGCCCGAACTTGTCGCCCAACCCGCTCAGTGCCTGCGCCGCGGCGCTCAGCGTCAGGTTGACCTTGACCGGGTCCACCTTCTCGGCGATCGATGTGATGGTCTGGAACAGCGTGTTGATCTCCGTCGTCACCGACCGGGCGTCGATCACGTTTGACGGCGTAATCCGTTGCGGTAGTGGGTTTTCCGGTGCCGTCATCGACACGTACTTCTCGCCGAACACGGTGGTGGCCACGATCCGCGCGTCGACGTTGGCCGGGATCAGGTGCAAATACTTGGGGTAAACGTCCAAGGTGAACTTGACCGCGGGCTTGCCGTCCCGTTCGACCTCGTCGATCTTGTCCACCCGGCCGATCTGCACCCCGTTGTAGGTGACCTTCGAGCCGGGGTCCATCACCAGACCCGCCCGGTCGGACAGCATGGTCAGCTTGGTCTTGTCGGTGAAGTCACCCTTGTACTGCAGGAACACCAACCAGAGCACGAGCGCGGCGACCAGGAAAACGATGACACCGGCCACCCGGAATGGCTGGAACGGCGCTTTGTTGATCTTCCCTCGTGGACTCGTCATGGCCGCCTACACCGTGAAGTTGAAGTTCGGATTGACGCCGTAGAGCGCCATTTCGGCCAACAGGATGACGATGGGATTTGCGACCAACGAGAAACGCATCGAACGGCCGACCGCCTCGCCCACACCGACGGGACCGCCGCTGGCGTTGTAGCCGTAGTAGCAGTGCGACAACATCACCACCGCGGCGATGATGATCACTTCCACGAACGACCAGAACACGTCGTCAGGGCGCAAGAACGTTCGGAAGTAGTGCTCGTAGGTACCGGACGTCTGTCCGTATAAGAAGGTCGTGACGATCTGCGGCGAAAGGAACGACAGGATCAGGCCGACCGAGTAGAGCGGGATGATCACCACGAGTCCGGCCAGCATCCGGGTCGACACCAGGTATGCCGCCGACTTGACGCCCATCACCTCGAGCGCGTCGATCTCCTCGCTGATCCGCATGGCGCCGAGCTCGGCGGTGGCGCCGGCGCCGACGGTGGCCGCCAGGGCGATGCCGGTGACGATGGGCGCGACGAGACGGACGTTGATAAAGGCGGCGACGAACCCGAGCAGGGTTTCAATACCGATGTGGCCCAGCGATGCCAGACCCTGGATCGCGACCAGCGAACCGGCCGACATCGTCACGAAACCGATGATCACCGCGGTACCACCGATGACGGCCATGGCACCGGTGCCCATCCCGACCTCGGCGATCAGCCGCAGGATTTCCTTGCGGTAGCGGGTGAGCGCCCAGACCATGTCGCGCACACCGACGATCGCGAACCAACCGATCTTGCCGGCCTCGTCGAGCGGTTTGGTCGCCGCGTCGCCGAATCGACGAAGGTCGGCGGACGCCCGCGGGAAGCGGCCGCGTAATACCTGGAGGGTCGACATGTCAGAACCCCGTTCCGAATCGAACGCCGATGGTGGTCAGCACGACGTTGACCGCGAACAGCGCGACCACGCACAGCACCACGGTTTCGTTCACGGCGGTACCCAGTCCCTTCGAACCGCCCTTGACCGTCAGGCCGCGGTAGCAGCCGACCAGTCCTGCGATGAGCCCGAAGGCCAGCGCCTTGATCGTCGCGATGACGACTTCGGGCAGCCCGGTGACGAGGGTCAGCGTGGCCAGGTATGCGCCGGCCGACACGTGCTGCATGTAGACGCCGAACAGGAATCCACCGACCAGGCCGACCATACTGACGAGGGCGTTGAGCAGCATTCCGCACAAGGCACAGGCCAGCACCCGCGGAACCACCAGTCGGTGGATGGGGTCGATGCCAAGCACTTCCATCGCGTCGATTTCCTCGCGGATGGTGCGCGCACCGAGGTCTGCACAGATGGCCGTCGAGACCGCGCCGGCGATCACCAATACGGTGTTGATCGGGCCGATCTGGGTGATGACGGCGATACCGGCGCCGGCACCGGAGATGTCAGCGGCGCCGACCTGGATCAGCAGGATGTTGAACGTGAAGATGAAAAGCGCCGTCACCGGCACCGACACCGCCATCGTCGGCAGCAGTGCCACCCGCAGGATGAACCAGCACTGCAGGATGAATTCTTTCCACTGAAATGGGAAGCGGAACAACGCTTTTCCGGTCAACACACACATCCGGAAAAAGCCGCCGACGAGAACGAGCGGTGGGCCTAGTTGGTCACGGACGTAATCAGTGACTCGAGGCTGCGTCGTTGTCACTGGCCCCCCTCTCCACCGCGACCCTGCGCCTTGCGGGGGAGCGGCGAAAAGTCTCGCACAACTCCTCCTCGCCCCGTCCCCACGTGTGTGATCTCCGTCTCCCTACCGGTTAGTAGTAAGGCGGACCACAGGACTGTACCCGATGGGCTCGTGGGCGTGCATGGCATCGGCGTTATTAGCCTTTCGTCAATTTGACCTGCGGGTTTTGCGTTATGTCAGGTTCATCCCTTCTGCCCTGGATCCGTTGACGCTGAGGCGCTTTGAGGCACGGTCGAAGCACCATAACGCGTCCGCAATTCGGTCTTCAGCACCTTGCCCGAGGGGTTGCGCGGCAGTGCGTCGACGATCTCCAGACCCTTGGGGTGCTTGTAGCGCGCGAGCCGCTCGTTGAGGAACTCATCGAGATCCTCGATGCGCAGGCCGCTTTGCGTGACGGCCGCAACCGCGATCGGCACTTCACCCCATTTCTCATGCGGACGTCCGATGACCGCGACTTCGACGATCTCCGGGTGACTGGCGAGGACGTTCTCCACCTCCGCGCAGTAGATGTTCTCGCCACCGGAGATGATCATGTCCTTCTTTCGATCGACCACCCACACGTAGCCTTCGTCGTCCATTCGGACCAGGTCTCCGGAGTGGAACCAGCCACCGGCGAACGCCTCCGCGGTCGCTTCCGGGTTGTTCCAGTAGCCGCTCATCAATGTGGGTGCGCGATAGACGATTTCACCGACCTCCCCGATGGGCACATCGTTCATCTCCTCGTCGACCACGCGAGCCGCCACGGTCGGGATCACCTTGCCGACCGAACCGAGCTTTCTGATCGCGTCCTCGCCGAGCAGCATGCAGGTCACCGGCGACATCTCGGTTTGACCGAACGCAGCCAGGATCTGCGACCCGGGGAAGGTTTCCGCCATCTGCCGCAGCAGGGTATCGGACGCCGGCGCGGCACCCCAAGAGATCACCCGCAGCCTCACATCACGCGGATTCGCCTGCTGCGCACTACAAACCGCCTGCCACTGAGCGGGGACCAGGAAGATCCCGGTGACCTTCTCGGCAGCCAGGACGTCGAGCAGGTGTCCGGGGTCGAATGCGCCCAGCGGATGAATCACCGTGGGGAGCCCCATCAAAAGTCCGGTTAATAGGTTGCCGATTCCGGCAATATGGAAGAACGGGACACCGATGAAGCCGACGTCGTCGGCGGCGACGCCGTGGGTGTAGAGGTTGGCCATCGTCTGACCGGTCAGGTTGGTGTGGGTCAGCACCGCACCCTTGGGCCGCCCGGTGGTGCCGGAGGTGTACATGATCAGCGCCGGCGATTCGTTGGGCACATCAGCTGCCCGGGCCGGCTCGCCCGGCTCGTTCACCAGATCCTCGTAGGCCAGCAGACCTTCGTCGGCGGTCTCGCCGGCCACCACGACGGTGTTGAGCACCGACGTGATGTCGCGGACGCCAGCAGCCACCGCGCTCAGGACCGGCTCGGTGATCATCACCCGCGCCCCGCAGTCCTCGACCAGGAACGCGATCTCCGATGGCGTGAGCCGGAAATTCACCGGGACGGCGATGGCCCCGATCATGTTGGCCGCCAGTACCGACTCGACGAACTCGGTGCGGTTCAGCATCAAGACCATCACCCGGTCGCCCCGGCCGACCCCTCGGCGGCCCAGGGCTCCGGCCAGTGCCGCGACTCGGTCGCGAAGGTCGGCCCAGGTGACGGTGTTGCCCAGAAATCTCAGCGCAGTGGCGCCCGGCTGCATGTATGCGTGCCGTTCGAGTTGATTGAACCAATTCTGTCGGCGCGCCAAATACGGCTGCTCTGAAAGGGCTCCGTCGGCGTCCGTCCCATGAGCTCCATGGCCGGTCAACTGCGCGGTCAACCTCTCGCTCCCCTTCCGTTGCTAAGCCCTGTGCTTAAGTTGATATTTGATAAAACTTGGTGTTGTCTGGGTCACACTATGGTCTTGGCGTCACGAAGACAACCCCGGTGACCGCCCTCAGCGAACCGGCCGCACGGCGGCCTTCCGCGCAGCGGCAGGCTCGGCTTCCGCTGCGCCGGGCGCAGCTGTCCGACGAGGTCGCCGGCCACCTACGGGCCGCGATCATGTCGGGCGCATTGCGGCCCGGGACGTTCATCCGGCTCGACGAGACGGCGGCCAAACTCGGCGTCAGCGCGACTCCGGTGCGCGAAGCGCTGCTGAAGCTGCGGGGCGAGGGGATGGTGCAGCTCGAGCCGCACCGCGGCCACGTCGTGTTGCCGCTGAGCCGCCAGGACATCGACGACATCTTCTGGGTGCAGGCGATCATCGCCAGGGAACTTGCCTCATCTGCGGCCCAACGCATCACCGACGCCGAGATCGACGACCTCGAACACCTCACCAACGTGCTGAGCACTGCCGTCGCCGCTGCCGACATCGAAGCGATCGCGACGACGGAGTTTGCGTTTCACCGAGCCTTCAACCACGCCACCGGACGGATCAAGCTGGCGTGGTTCCTGCTGCACGTGGCTCGCTACATGCCGTTGATGGTGTACGCCGCGGACCCCGAATGGGGTGCCGCCGCCGTGCAGAACCACCGGGAGGTGGTTGCGGCGTTGCGCCGCCGGGATACGGCCGCGGTCGTCGAGCACACCGCGAGGCAATTCACCGACGGCGCGCACCGGCTCACCGAACGGTTGCAGAGCAGCGGAATCTGGGACTAGTCGCGCCTGACGACGATGCGGGCCGAACCGGCCCGAGGTGGGGGCACCCCCAGCGGCGCAGCCGCGAGGGGGCGAGTCGGGCAATTTAGCTTGACGACGCCAGGTCCTCGGCGCGTTTCTTGAGGTTCTCGGCGAGGTAGTCCAACACGTTGCCGACCAACTGCTTCACCATCGGTGCGGGTATCGGCATCGACGGCTCGACGTCCAAGTCCACGGTCAGCAGCGCTGACGAGCCGGTGTCCACCACGCTGAACAACTGCTCCTGCTTTTTGAACAGGTTGCCCTGCTGCAGCACGGTCTGAATCTGCGTGGGGCTCGGGTAGTAGACCGCCTGGATCAGACTGTCCTCGATGGCCTCGTATTTGGCATCGAGACGCAGCTGGCTTGGCCGCCCGTCGTCGTAGCGGGCCAGCACCCACAGGCCCTGAACTCCGTCGTTCCACTCCGGGTAAGACTCGAAGTCGGCGACGATGGCCAGGATCGAATCGGCGTTGGCTGCGACCTCAACGGTCTTGCTGACGAAAGGCATTGGCCGAGCATAACGAGAGCGCTTCGACCGCTAGTTGACGCACGCCGTCGACAGCAGCGCGCGGATGTCGTCGGGGATCGGGGTCGGCCGGCGGGTGGCCTTGTCGATGTAAACGTGCACCCAATGGCCAACCGCGGCGACCGGCTGCGGTTCGGCGTCTTCGGCGCCCCGGAAGACGCCGAGCCGATAAGTCACGCTGCTGTTGCCGAGCCGGGTCACGGCCACCCCGACGACAAGCCGTTCCGGGAAGTGCAGTTCGGAGAAGTAGCGGCAGCCCGATTCGGCGACGATCCCCTGCGCCGGCGCCATCACCGGGTCGAGCGTGACGTTGGTCTGGATCCAGCCATTGATCGCGGTGTCGAAAAGCTGGTAGTACACAGCGTTGTTCAGGTGGCCGAACATGTCGTTGTCGGCCCATCGAGTCAGCACCGGCCAATGCACCGGGAAGTCGCGACTGGTGAGCCCGTCGGAGTGCGCCGGCACCGCGGAAAACGGAGTCATGGTTGTATTCGACCATGCTTGAAATCCGGGGCGCCGTACTAGAGCGGATCGGATCGCCTCGCCCGTTCGCGACATCGCGGCCCATCACCATCGCCGACATCGAGCTGGCTCCGCCTGGCGCCGACGAACTGCTGGTGCGCATCGAGGCCGCGGGCATCTGCCATTCCGATCTGTCGGTGGTGGACGGCAACCGGGTGCGGCCGACGCCGATGCTGCTCGGCCACGAGGCGGCCGGAATCATCGAGAAGGTCGGCGATGGCGTGAACGACGTGGAAGTCGGACAGCGGGTGGTGATGACCTTCCTGCCGCGTTGCGGTCACTGCGCGGCGTGCGTCACCGACGGGCTGACGCCCTGCCAGCCGGGCAGCGCGGCCAACAACGCCGGCACATTGCTCGGCGGCGGGATGCGGCTGAAACGGGGCGACGACAAGGTCTTTCACCACTTGGGGGTGTCCGGCTTCGCGACGCATGCCGTGGTCAACCGGGCCAGCGTCGTACCGGTCGATCGTGACGTTCCCCCACCGGTCGCCGCGCTGCTGGGTTGCGCAATGCTGACCGGGGGCGGCGCGGTGCTCAACGTCGGCAAGCCACAGCCGGGGCAGACGGTGGCCGTCGTCGGCCTCGGCGGCGTCGGGATGGCCGCGGTGATGACCGCCCTCTCCTACGCCGGTGTGCATGTGATCGGCGTCGACCAGTTACCCGAAAAGCTGACCGGCGCGCGCGCTCTCGGCGCCCACGGGGCCTACACCCCGCAGGAGGCCACCGACGCCGCCGTCAAGGCCGCCGTTGTCGTCGAGGCGGCCGGCCACCCCGCCGCGCTGGAGACGGCCATCGCGCTCACCGCCGCCGGGGGGCGCACCATCACCGTCGGCCTGCCGCGGCCCGACGCCCGGATCAGCTTGTCCCCGTTGGGCTTTGTCGCCGAAGGGCGTTCGTTGATCGGCAGTTACCTCGGGTCGGCGGTGCCCGACCGCGACATCCCGCGGTTCGTCGAGCTGTGGCGCTCGGGCCGGCTGCCGGTGGAGTCGCTGGTCTCCTCGAGGATCGCGCTCGACGACATCAACGCCGCGATGGACAACCTGGCCGACGGCACCGCGGTCCGTCAGCTGATCAGCTTCTGACCTCACCGAGTGTGAATCTGACTGCACCGTGGCGGCGTGTCGCGTCGTATCGTTCACACTCGCAGCGCTCAGGCCCCGTAGAACGCCCGCCGCAGCGCGCGGCCCTGCAAGGCGAACAACTGCCCGGCAACTTCCCAATCGGGCAACAGCGAGTCGAACCCGTGACAGGTGCCGGCGAATACGTGCAGCTCGGTGGCGATTCCGGCCCGCAGCAACCGCAGCGCATAATCGAGCGCCTCGTCGCGCAGCGGATCGATGTCCGAGCACGTGATGAATGCCGTTGGTAAATAAAGTAATTGATCACGCCGAGCCGGCACGGAATCCGCCGACGGCGCTGTCGACCCCAGATAATGCCGCCACATCAGCTCCGCGGCCGGACCGTCGAACGCCGGCGTCGCCTCGAACTCGGTCTTCGATCCGGTGACCCGGTCGTCGAGCACCGGCTGGTGCAGCATTTGAAACATCACCGCGGGCAGCGACCCGTCGGCGGACCGTTGCGCAAGGCACGCCGCCAGCGCGCCGCCGGCGCTGCTCCCCGCCACCGCTACGCGCGATGCGTCGACGCCGAGTTCGTCGGCGTTGGCGCTCACCCAGTTCAGCACCGCGGCCGCGTCGTCAACGGCGGCCGGGTAAGGATTTTCGGGCGCCAACCGGTAGTCCACCGACACGACCACACATTGCCCGCGTCGCGCCAGTTCGACACACTGTCGGTGGTCGGTGTCCAGATTGCCGAGCACGAATGCGCCTGCGTGGCAATAGACGGCGACGGGTGACGGCGACGGGGCGCCGCGGTAGATGCGTACCCGCACGCCGGACACGACCTCCTCGCTGATCGACACGCCGGTCGCGTCGATGTCCGCGACTCCGGCGCGGCGACGTTCATCGAGCCCCGCACGGACTGGGTCTACCGATGTCAGGTCGGTGCGGGTCGTCGCGACCGCACGCAGTACCGGGTCGAGCCGCTCCTCCATCACGCGGGCACCGGTTCGAAGGTGAAGTCGCCGACCCTCATTGGATTTTCAGGCACTGGCCGCCGTCGATGACGAGCTCCGAACCGGTGATGAACGACGCCTGGCCGGAGACCAGGAAGGCGATCGCATCGGCCACCTCGGACGGCCGGCCGATCCGGCCGGACACCGACGTGGCGACCAGCCGCGCCTGGGTCTCCTCGTCGAGCATCGGCGTCGCGATCGGTCCGGGGAACACCGCGTTGACCCGAATGCCCGCCGGGACGAGTTCGGCCGCGGCGGCCTGGGTCAGCCCGCGCAGCGCCCACTTCGCCGAGCCGTAGGCGATGTGATTCGGGAAAGGCCTGATCGCCCCGGTGCTGCAGGTGTTGACGATCGCCGCGCCGTCGGCGGCCCGCAGCTGCTCCAGCGTGGCGCGGATGCCCAGAAAGGCGCCCAAACAGTTTACCCGCCAGGATCTTTCGAAACCCTCGATGGACTCGTCGGAAATGGACGCGCGGTGCAGCAGGCCCGCGTTGTTGATCAGGGTGGTGACCGATCCGAACCGCTCGACGGTCTTCGCCACCGCCTGCTGCCACTCCCACTCCAATGCCACATCCAGCGGAATCCCGATCACTGCGTCATCGCCTAAGCCGTCGACTGCGGCGCGTAGTTCGGCGGCGTTGACATCGCAGGCCGCGACGAAAAACCCGTCGGCGCGCAGTCGTTGGGTGATGGCCCAGCCCTGCCCGCGGGCGGCCCCGGTGACCAGCGCCACACGTTGCGTCACCGGTCGCCCCTTGCTTCCCTCAGGCTCACGGCGGCGCCGCGGCGCAGGGCCTGAGACTCCGACTCCAAGGTGAGCATCTGAAAACCCATTCCCGCCATGGCATGTCCGGCCTTGGCATTTCCGGCGTGGATCGCGGCCACCAGTCCGGCGGCCGATGCGGCGCTGTGGATGCCGGCGATGGCCTCGCGCACCGCGGGGTCGGTGGTGGCCAAAGTGACGTCAACACCCATCGAGATCGCCAGGTCCGCCGGCCCGACATACACACCGGCAAGCCCAGGGACAGCACATATTTCGTCGACGTCGGCAAGGGCCGCGGCGGTTTCGATCATCGCGAACACGCTCACCCGTGATTCCAGCCTTGTGGTATCGGCGCCCAGGCTGGCCCGCAACGGGCCGAAGCTTCGCGAGCCGGTCGGCGGGTAGCGGGTGGCAGCGACCGCCGCGGCGGCCTGGTCGGCCGATTCGATCATCGCGACGATGATGGCGTCGGCGCCGGCGTCGAGAACCCGCCCGATCGGTGCCGCGTCGGCGTTGGGCAGCCGCACCGCCGTGGCGATCGGCACGTGTTCGAGGCGGCGGATCATGCTCGCGATGTCGGCATCGTTGATGTAGCCGTGCTGGGCGTCGAAGCCGACGTAGTCGTAGCCGGCCCTGGCGAATTCCTCGGGCCCGATTGCGGTGGGCCCGGTGATCCAACCACCCCAGATGGGTGCGCCCCGGCTAAGCGCCTGCTGCAGTTGGCTTTCCGTCATGGCACACCGGTCTCGGTGATCGCGATTTTTCCGCGGTCGGGAACGGGGCGGCCGGCCAATTCGAAGGCCGCTTGCACGTCGTCGATGCCGAACGTGTGGGTGAGATAGGTGGCCAGCAGACCCGGATGCTCGGTGGCGAATTTGTTGGCGAGTTCCAGCATGCGTGGACGATCAAGTGCCACGCCTGATTTCAGGGTCAGGTTATGCCGCAGCATGGTGCGCATGCTGATCGGATAGCTGTCGTCGTCAGGAACGCCGAAATAGAACACCGTGCCACCGGGGGCCGCGGCTTCGATCGCGTGGCTGAGTGTCGCCACCTGATGACCCACGGCTTCGATCACGACGTTCGGCCGGTCTTCGCGGGCCAGTTGACTGACCCACCGGTCGCTGGTGGCCCGCGCATACGTGTCGACGCCGAACTTCTCGGCAATCTCTGCGCGGTCGATCGGGTCGACGCCGGTGACGCGACGGGCGCCGGCCGCCTTGGCCACACACGAGAACAGCAGCCCGATCGAACCCTGTCCGATGACGCCGACATGAAGCCCGTCGAGGTCAGGCAACTGCTCGATGGCATACAGCACGCAGGCCAGCGGCTGCAGGCCGACGGCCTGCCCCGGGCTCAGCGTTGGGTCGTAGGCCACCACCTGATCTCCGTCGGTGACGACCCGCTCCATCAGGCCGTCGAACGCCGATGCCCAGCCCACCACCCGATCACCGGGCCGATGTTGACGATGCCGGCTGGCGATCACTTCGCCGACGACTTCGTGGATCGGATAGCCGTCCTTTTCGGCGCCGCTTAGCCCGTCGTCGCCGGGCAGTTTGCCGCGCACGCCGCGAAAGGCCGGCATGTCGCTGCCGCACACCCCGGCTGCCAAAAACCGCAACAGCACCTGGCCCTCGATGAGAGCGTCCGGCGTCTTCTCGGCGATCGAGGTGCGCTCGAACTGATAGGGCGCGATGATCCGGTAGGACCACATCTCACACCTCCACCGGCAGCCTGCTCCAGCCCCACTGGAAGCTGGACGGCGGGCGGAACGCCGCCTCGTCGATGATGCGGTAATCCGGCACGCGCCGCAGCCATTCGGACACCAGCACAGCGACCTCGAGGCGGGCCAGGTGGTAGCCCAGGCAGAAATGCTGTCCGCGGCCGAACGCCAAGGAGCGCGCGATGGGACGGTTCCAGACGAATTCGTCGGGCTGTGCGTATTCGCGCTCATCCCGATTGGCCGATGCGAGCAGGGTGATGATCCGCTGGCCCGGTTCGATCGTGGTGTCGTGAATCGTGAACGGTCTGCGGGCCGTCCGGGCGAACCACTGAGCGGGCGCGCAGTATCGGATCATCTCCTCACGCGCGACGGCCACGTTGGCGGCCGGGTCTGCGCGCACCGCCGCCAGTTGGTCGGGGTGACGCAATAGCTCCCACAGTCCGTGCGCCACCACCTTGGGCACGGTCTCGGTGCCACCGATGAACACGCAGAGCATCTGGGTGGCCACCTCGACGTCGTCGAGTGCCCGGTCGTCGGGCAGCCGATAGCCGAGCAATCCATCGACCACCGGCAAGGGTCCGTCGGAGGCATCGGCCCGTCGCCGCCTGACCGCCGGGATGAGGTACTCCAGGTAATTCGGGCGGGCCTCGGCAGTGTCGACACCGCTACCGGGTTCGGCGAGGCTGCCGGCATTCACCGACGCCAACACCTCGGCGGCGAATTCGACTGGAATACCGAGCAATTCGCAGACTACCGAGGCGACGACGATCCCACCGTACTCCTGGGTGAGGTCGAACGTGCCACGCGGCAACAGCTCGTCGAGCCGATCGTTGGCCAGCTCGCGGATCCTGGCTTCCCATCCCGCGGCCGATTTCGGCCGGAACGGTTGACTGTGCGCGCGGCGCACCCCGTCGTAGATCGAAGCGTCGAACACCGCGTGAAACGGCAGCGGATTCCACGGCGGGTCGGGCACCGGACCTTGATTGTGGCGAGCCAACACCGTGGCGGGCGGCAGCGTGCCTTCCGAGGCAACGAACGTTCCGTCGTTGATAGCCAGCACATCCCAGATGTCGGCGAACCGCGACAACGCGAAGGTGTCCCACTGCGGCAAGTAGTAGACGGGGTGGTGTTCGCGCAGGACGCGGTAGTACGGCAGCGGGTCGGCCATCACCGCCGGGTCGAACGGGTCGTAGGCAAAGTCAGTCATTGCAGCGGCGACGGCGGAAGTGCTTGCAGGATCGAGTCTTCCCAGCCGTCACGCAGCGCCGGGGCGACGCTCATCCAAGTGACGATCTCAGCCGGCGGGCTGTCTTTCCACGACGGATAATGCTCGGCGAAGCAATCCCATCCGCCTTCGAGCGCCCAGTAGTGGATCACCTCGTTGAAGCGAAAAGTGGTGGTGAACGAACCCAGCCAATGTTTACCGGTGCGTTCCGACCATGGCACGTAGAGTCGCTCCAACTCGCGGATGTAGTCGTCCTGGCGGCCGGGCTTGGTTTGCATGATCTCCTGAATCACCACGGACGCACTGAAATTGGCCTCCCGCAGCTGGGCGAGCGTCTTGTTGCTCGGCCCCGGATACATGATCCGGCCCTCCCCCGACGCTCCGATAGCGGCGAGAAATGCCGACCATTTCTTGGCGGCCGACTCGTGGCTGCCACCACGTGCCTGCGCCGACCCGATGCGGGCATAGTCAGCGAACGCGTCGATCTCCCAGATAATCGTCACCTGCGGCCAGTGCCCGTTGTAGGGGGCGGTCTCCCAGAGGGAGAACAATCGCGCGCCCAACTCGTGCATCATCGGCTGATAGGTGCCGGTGAATTCCTCGACGAAGCGGTCGCTCGAACCAGAACCCAGCGCAATCGTCTCGTGCAGGTAAAGCAGGGTGTGGCTGTAGTACTTGCGCATCAGCCAACCGGGATCAGTTCGGAATCGACCGGCAACGACGCTTTCATGTCGGAGCGCAGCGTCTCGGTCGGACCGACCCTGCCCGGGATACCGGCCGCGGCCAGAGCGTGCCGTTTGAACGCGCGCGCGGCGCCGCTGAGCACATGCTGCACCGCGGCGGTCCGGTGCCCGACGGTCAGTGGCCAATCGTCATGCCAGAGAGTCACTTCCGTCATCCATCGGTCCAGCGCGGCGAACACCTCCTGCCGGATGCGCGCATCGGAGGCGAACATGTCGGCACTGACCGCCAAGCCGCGGGCCGCGTATTCCGTGCCCGCGGAGAGGACCTGCCAGTCAAGGCCGGCCACCTGGATGCCGAGGATCTGCAGCGGACGGCTGTCGCAGCGCTGCGGCAACAGCACGTTGACGTCCCAACCGGCCCGCACCCGGTCATACAGCCAACCGCCGACCGAGCCCACCACGTCGGCGGGGCTGGAAGCGACGACGTCGAGTCGATACTTGACCGAGCCGTCGCGATGCCGAGCCTGTGGCCGTCGATTCTCGAAGTCCACCTCGAAGGTTCCCATCACATCCCTTCAGCAGTCGAACGCCACATCGCGTTCGATGACCCGGTCGACTCAGCGTGACACTTTTACATCAATCTGTAAAGTTTCGATTGGATCAAGACTGGCGCCGCGCCTCGAGCTCAGCGAGGACTTCGTCGGTGTGCTGGCCGAGCTGCGGCGCGCAGGTACGCGGCGCCCACGGCGTGCCGTGGAAATCCGCCGGTGTCGCAACCATCGGCACTGTGCCTTCATCGGCGGGACCACCCAATGGCACGTCGACCATGCCGCCGGCGGCATGGAACTGCTCGTCAGCGATGACATCTTCGATGGTGTTGATCGGTGACCAGAAGAAATCCGGTTCACCGGCGAAGACCTCGGCCCACTCGTCGAGAGTCTTGGTGGCAAAGATCTGGTCGAGCTCGCCGATCAGCTCGACGGCGTTGACGGCGCGCGAGCGCGCGTCGGCGAACCGCGGATCATCCAGCCATTCGTCCCTGCCCACGGCGCGGCACAGCGGGGGCCAGTGCCGGTCGACTTCCAGCCCGACGATCCAGAATCGCCGGCCATCGCCGGTGGCGTAGTTGTTCATGCACGGGTTGAACATTTTCTCGCGTTGCCCGATCGCGATCGGCTGACCCGACATCAGGTAAGTGTTCAGGTCGAAGCTGACGGTGTAGGCGCCTTGGCGGTAGAGCGACGTGCTGACCAGCTGACCGGACCCGGTCCGGGCCCGGGCCACCAGCGCCGCGCAGATCGCCGCGGCCAACGTCATGCCGGCCGAGTGATCGCCCATCCCGCCGCGCTGGAACGGCGGCGTCTCGCCGGGGCGGGTCAGCAGGTGGGCCAGCCCCCCGCGGGCCCAGAACGCGGCCACGTCATAGGCGGCCCGGTCGGCGTCGGGCCCGGTCTCGCCGTAGCCGGTGATCAACCCGTAGACCAGCCGGGGGTGGTCCGGGGCCAGCGACTCGTAGTCGAGCCCGAGGCGCCGCAGTGCACCCGGTCGAACATTGGTGACGAAAACATCAGCGCCACTGATCAATTCGATAGCAGACTGACGGCCTTCCTCGGTTGTCAGGTCGAGGACGACGCTGCGCTTGGACCGGTTGTCCATCTCGAACGGCGGGCTGACGTCGACGTCGAGCCCGAGCATGCGGCCGAACATCCGGGCCGGGTCGCCGGTCGGCGGCTCGATCTTGATGACGTCGGCGCCCCAGTCGGCGAGGATGCCGCCCGTCGCGGGCCCGGCCACCCAGACCCCGAGTTCAACGACGTTGATGCCCTCCATCGGTCCGGCCATGCCACACACCATGCCACGCGTACGCTCAGGCTCCATGAGCATGGTCACCGGGCACGGCCCGCTGAGCAGTGCTCCGGCCGGTTGGTTTTCGCCGAAAGTGCCTGCCGGCGTGGTCTACGTCGAACCGCATCCCCGGCGGGTTCAGGCGGTGAAAAACGGGCGCACGGTGATCGACACCGAGCACGCACTGTTGGTGCATCGGCCAGATCGCCCGCTCAGCTACGCGTTTCCCGCCGACGAGGTCGTCGGTCTGCCCGGTGAACCGGTTTCGGAGGCACCCGGATTCGTCCACGTGCCGTGGGACGCCGTCGATGCGTGGGTCGAAGAGGGACGCACCCTGGTGCACTACCCGCCCAACCCGTATCACCGCGTCGATTGCCGCCCGACAAAGCGCCGTCTTCGCGTCAAGGCGGCCGGGATCACGCTGGTGGACACCGACGACACCGTGATCGTATTCGAAACGGGGCTCGCGCCCCGCCTCTATGTCGATCCGGCGCACGTGCGCACTGAGCTTCTGCGCCAAACGGATACGTCGACCTATTGCAACTACAAGGGCCACGCCACGTATTGGTCGGCGGTCGTGGGCGATACCGAGATCGCGGACGTGGCGTGGAGTTATCTCGACCCGCCGCCGGAGAGCTTGCCGATCAAGGGGTTCTTCAGTTTCGACGCCGGTCGCGCCGACGTTGTCGCCGAGTTGCCCGAGTCTCAGGACCTCGGCGGGGAATAGTTCGGCCGTCCAAGCCCCAGCGCGTGCTGGGCGATCATGTTGCGGAACACCTCCAGGGTGCCGCCGTAGATACCGACGGGTGAGGCCAGCCGGAAGATGTATTCGGCGCCGCCGTCGTCGACCGCCCCTTCGGTGTCGACCGGCAGCGCCGATGCGGTGCCCAGGATGTCCATCAGGTCCGGTGCGACGTCGCGCATGGTCTGCGCATTGGCCACCCGGCCGAACATCCCCGGGGTACTCAACGCAGCCTCCGTGCGAGCGACGCTGCGGCCCAACCGATATGCCACCGAAGTGTCGTCGATCAGGCGCCGGCCGTCGGCGCCCTCGTGCGTGGCCAACGCGGCGATGGCGTCGATCGCCTCGGCCATCAGGGTCAGATGTTCGCTCATCACCGCGACTCTTTGCAGCCCGTCGTCTTCGGTCTCGACCGTGCCGTGCTCCACGTCGAGCGCACCCCGTAACACTCCCCAGCCGCCGTTGACAGGGCCGATGCGGTATCGATCGTCCACCCGCACGTCGCTGTAGAAGACGATGTTGGTGCGGTCGCCGTCGATGGTGCGAATGGCTTGGATGTCGATGCCCGGCGTGTCGAGCGGCACCAGAAACATGGTCAGGTTCTTGTGCTTTGGCGCGTCCGGGTCGGTGTTGGTCAGCAGGAAGACGTACTTTGCGTTGTGCGCGTTGGAGGTGAACATCTTGGAGCCGTTGATGACCCAGCTAGATCCATCCGCTTCACGGACCGCACGGGTTTTGCATGTCGCCACATCGGAGCCACCCTCCGGTTCGGTGTAGCCCAGGCACAACCGGATCTCGCCGGACAGCACGCCCGGCAGCACCTCATCGGTGAGTTCCGGCGGCCCGAATTCGCGTACCATCTTCGCGACCACGGCGGTGGTGCCCCAGTGGAACCACGGCGTGTGCGCCCGACCGATCTCCAGATCCCAGATGCGCCGGCGCAGCGCGTTGAAGCCGCCGTCGGATTCGTCGTTCCAATCGGCAGCGAGATAACCCTCGGCGCCCAGCGCCAAATGCACACCCTCGTCGAAGTTCTCCCCGCTCTCACGGTCCCGGCGGATCACGTCGTCGGTGACGATGTGCGCCAGGTACGCCCTGAGCTGATCGCGGAATTCCGTGTCCTCGCGAGAAAGCTCGACGGTCGAGAAGTCCATGACTGTTACAGCCGCGCTTCGGTTTTGATCGCGGCATCGGTTTTGCGCAGCGGACGGATCAACGCGTCCTGCGCGAATGAGGCGATCAGCTCGCCCTCTTCGGTGTGCACGGCGCCGCGGACGTATGACATGCCCGCACCGACCTGAGTGCTCTCGTGTGTGTACAGCAGCCAGCCGGTCCACGACACCGGCTCGTGGAAGCTCACCGACACCGTCATCGGCGCGGTCGACACGGTGAGGTGCGACTGGGCGGTACCGATGCCCTCGTGGGCGCGCATCGTGGTCGAAATGCCAAGGTGGCCGGTGAAATACGCGATCAGCGCCTTGGCCAGATCGTCGCGGGCGGGGATCGGGTCATAGTGCAGCCAGGCATACAGCTCCGGCGGCCCGACCTCGTCGGGGCTGTTCACGTCGACCACGTCGACCAGTCGCAGTTCCCTACCCGCCATCGGCATCGCCCCGTCATTGGCGTCGGCGGGCGCGGCCACCTCGGGTCGCGGCAGGTGGTGGCGAATCACGTCGTCGGACGGCACGTCGAGCAGCGCCGTCACCGTGATGGCGCGACGCCCGCCCTGCGTCACGCTGACCACCGCGGTCGCCGTCGAACGACCCTCGGCGACGACGTCGATGTCGAACTCCACCGGTGGGCCGACCACCACAGCACGGGCGAACACGGCGTGCACCGAGCGGACCGACTTCTCCGGAAACCGTTTGGCCACCGCGACGATCACCTGCGCGAGCACCTGGGTGCCTTCCACCACCTGACGTTCGTCCTCGGCGGCGATGCCGGTGTCGGCGATAAATCGGCCGTCGTCGGTGGGGCGTGCGTCGAACAAGTCCAGGAGGCCGGCGACCGACCAGTGCGTCTGCTCAGAGTCTGTTGTCACCTAGCGAGAATGACATTCTCGCTAAAACTTGTAAAGCCTCCCGCTCGTCACGAAGCGTCGATCACCTGGGTCTTGAAGCGGTCGAGGACTTCGAGGGCGTGCGCCAGACTGTCGCCCGGCAGACCCACCTGCAGCCAGTTGACGCCCAGCTTGGCCAGCCGTTCCAGACCCCCCAGGTAGGCATCGGCGTTGAAGTCGTCGTCGGCCGGGCTGCCCCCTTCGAAATTGCCGAAGACGATATCGATCGTCGAGGGGTCCCGGTCTGCCTTGTCGAGTCGGCGGCGCAGATCATCGATACCGGCAGCGAGCGCTTCCACCGAATCCATCGCCGCGGTGCGCGCGGTCTGCGCCAGCTGCGGGGGCGCGGCGAACGGGCACCAACCGTCACCCTTCTCGGCGACCCGGCGGCGGGCCGCCCCGGTGTTGCCACCGATCCAGATCGGCGGATGCGGATCGCTCACCGGCCGGGGGTGCGCGGTGATGCCGTGGGCGCTGAAGTGGGTGCCTTCGAAAGTCACGTCGTCGGAGGTCCAAATGGCCCGGATCGCATCGAGCGCCTCGTCGAACAGTGCGGCCCGCTCCTCGAAGTCCACGCCGAGCGCGGCGAACTCTCGCTTGAGATAGCCGACGCCGACGGCCAGAGTGAACCTGCCGCCGGACAGCAGGTCCAGCGTCGCGCCAGACTTGGCCACTACGAACGGGTTTCGGTACGGCAGTACCACGATGTTCGGAATCAGCCGCAGCGTGGTGGTGCGGGCCGCGGCGTATCCCATCGCGACGAACGGGTCCAGCGCGTCGTGTCCGCCGGCCTCCAGCCAGCGCTGAGTGGGCGCCGGGTGGTCGGTGAATCCGAAGCCGTGGATACCGGCGGCTTCGGCCGCTGCGGCCACTTTCGCGATGCCCTCGCCCGTGACCAGCTCCGGGTTGTAGGGGTGGCTGTGCATCGGGTGGGTGATGGTGAAATGCATCTGCCGCTTTCCTTAGCTGAGCGCCGACGACGTCCCTGCAAACTACCGCGTGACATTTATACGATAATCTGTAAAGCCAGCTCGGGCAACCGGCTGGTCAGTTTTACCGCCGCAAAGGAGCGACGCAGGATGACGGCGATCGTTGAGGGGCTCACCCCGCTGGCGACGGGGTTCTGCTTCGGCGAAGGCCCGCGCTGGTTCGAGGGCCTGCTGTGGTTCTCCGACATGCTCGGCGAAGCCGTCCACACCGTCACACTGAGCGGATCGATGACCACGCTGCCGCTGCCCGGGCATTCGCCGTCGGGTCTGGGGTTCCGGCCGGACGGCTCGCTGCTGATCGTGTCCGCCGAAGACCGTCGGCTGCTGCGCTACGACGGCGAAACCGTGGACACCGTGGCCGATTTGAGCGCTCTGGCGCCGGCCGACCTCGGCGACATGGTCGTGGACGACCACGGGCGTGCCTACATCGGGTCGCAGGCCTTCAGTGGCGGCGTCATTCTGCGAGTCGATCCCGACGATACGGTCAGCGTGGTGGCGCGCGACCTGGACTTCCCCAACGGCATGGCGATCACCCCCGACCACCGGACCCTGATCGTCGCCGAGTCGATCGGCCGGCGTCTCACCGCGTTCAGCATCGGCGTCGACGGCGCATTGTCCGATCGACGAGTCTTCGCCGATGGCCTGGACGGGCCGCCCGATGGCATCTGCCTCGACGCCGAGGGCGGGGTGTGGACGGCGATGACGCTTGCACACCAGTTCGAGCGCATCGTCGACGGTGGTGAGGTGACGCACCGGATCGACATCGGCGATCGCGCGGCGATCGCCTGCATGCTCGGCGGATCCGCGGGCCGCACGCTGTTCATGCTGTCGAGCAGCGACGCCTACCCCCAGCGTCTGATCGGTACCCGGCTGTCCCGGGTCGACACGGTGATCGTGGATACTCCTGCCGCCGGCGCCGGCGCGGAAGGAGAACGATGACCGATTCCTATTACGAGCTGATCGACGACGCGGACCCGTTGGGCGAAAAGTTCTGTGCCACAGACCTTGTGCGCAGTACCTGGACAGCGGCCATCCAGCATGCCGCGCCGGTCTCGGCGCTTCTGGTCCGCGCGCTGGAACGTTGCGCACGCCCGCGACGACACCCGGCTGAGTCGGGTCGCGATCGACCTGTTGGGACCGGTGCCCGCCGACGGCGATATGTGGGTTCGCTCGAAAGTCGAGCGTCCCGGCAAGCAGATCGAGTTGATCAGCGCCGAAACGCTGGCCCTGGGCCCCGACGGTCAGCCCCGGCCGACGGCGCGGGCCACCGGCTGGCGGCTACAGCAGCTCGACACCGCCGACCTGGCGCACGCCTCCGCACCGTTGCCGGCCCCGCTGAGCGAGGCCCGCAGCCGTGATCTCGCCAAGAACTTCGACCGCAACTATG
The DNA here is from genome assembly GCA_963815995.1 of uncultured Actinomycetota bacterium. Lineage (GTDB taxonomy): Bacteria > Actinomycetota > Actinomycetes > Mycobacteriales > Mycobacteriaceae > Mycobacterium. The sequence continues at coordinate 55,602 of CAWFIR010000007.1, read as the reverse complement.
TGCACAGCCTGGACTGGCGCTGGCTGACCAAACCGCTCAACGAGGGTCCGGGCGAGTCGTGGATCAAGCCGACTGCACGAACCTGGTCAACGGTGAGACGATGACGCAGTTGGAGCGACTGTTCGCGGTCGCCGACTGCGCCAACGGCATCGGCTCCAAAATCGACATCACCAAGTGGACGTTCCTGAACAACGACCTCGTCGTGCATGTGCACCGCATTCCGGACGGCGAATGGGTCGGCATCCGGGCCGAGACCAACTACGGACCCGACGGGATCGGCACGACCGTGGGCACGCTGTTCGACGAGACCGGTGCCGTGGGCAGTATTCAGCAGTCGGTGCTGGTGCGCCGACGGCCCGGGTCTTAGTCAGCGCGTCGAGACCGGGCTCAGGACGCGTCTGGAACTGAATCGCACGGGCGGCCCGCTGCAAAAGTGGCGGTGCGAAGAACGCCAGTGGCGAACGGTTGCGCGAACCAACCGCGACCACCTGTTCGGCCACTTTCGTATCCCAAACGGCCGCGGCGAACAGCAACCGCTGCAACGGATTTAACGTGAGCTTCTGGGCGAAGTCCATGTTCATGAACTGATGAAGTAGAAGCCGCTGCTTGTGCTGGCGCTGGTAACGCCGCGCGGCGGCGTCGATATCGCCTGTGGTCCCGTCGCGGAGCGGATTGGTAATGGCGTCGCACAGCCATTCGGCGGTTTGAAATGCCCATCCGCAGCCGGTACCCCACAACGGGTCGCCAACCATTGCCGCATCACCGATCAACGCCACGCCGGGTGCGACGATGCGCCTGCGGGTGACGAATGGGTAGTCGGCCGTCCCGATCACGTCGGACACCTGCTCGGCCCGTGTCAAATCGGGACCGTCCGCCAGATTCGTATCATCTTCAACATCGCGGCTTTCCGGTCTTGACGAACTCGGGTAGGCGCTCCTTGGCCGGCACAGCACAAAGAAGTGTTACGTCGTCCTCATTGCAAAAACGTAGGCGGCATCGCGTCCTATCAGCCACATCGCGGTAGTACACGACGGGGGGACCGTGACGTTGCGGTACTCCGCGAAGTAGGCGAACCGATTGTTCGGCGACGACTTCCCTGGCAGGGAACCCAATTTGGCCACCTTGGACGAATAGCCATCGGCGCCGATGACCAGTTTGGCGCCCATTCGGCGCGTCGAACCGTCGATGCTTGCCACAACTCCGTCGACCCGGCCGCTGCGACCAAAGGTCAAGTCGGTTACCCGCGCACCGAGCATCAGCTCCACGCCGGGAACCGCCGCCGCGGTGGTTCGTAATATCGGATCCATGACGCGGCGGCTGATGTTGTAGCCGTGGGAAGGAAGCCAATTGGGACGAGCCTCGCGGATCCATCCGTAGCAGGTCCAGATGCTCTCGTGCTGACGAACCGCGCCCCGTTCCTCGAGAGCCCGATCAAGGCCTAGCCGCCTGAGCGTGGGCAGCGCGCTCGATCGCATGCTGTGTGTGCAGAGGCGCTTGTAGTAATTCACGTCTTGGTGTGCATCCAGCAGCGCCACCTTCAGGCCCTCGCGACCAAGTAGCATCGCTGCCGCGCAGCCGGCCGGTCCAGAGCCCACCACCACGACGTCGAACGTGTCAGTCATCGTTACCCCTCACGCCGGCTCGAAGCAGGACTGCAGTTTGAGCGCCAGCCACGGTCGGCGGCCGCCGACGACCCGTAGACCTTTCAGGGTGGCCGCGACCGGTCCGATGCGTTGGTAGAGCATCTGCGTCATGATCGATGCGGGGAGCCGCAGGACCGCATCGGGTCGATCGTCGGGGCGGCGGCCGCGGATCTCGCCGACGCCGTCATGAATATGGATCAGGTAGGGACGCGCATCCGGTATTAGGACTGCCGCGCAGATGTCGGTATTGGACGCGAGCGTGGTGCGCACGTAGGCCGGCCCAATCTGCATCAAACCGCGGGCGATCAACAGCATGTCGCGTTCGGCGAGTACCCACGGCGCCTTGACCGTTCGCGCGATGTCTTGCCCATGTAGCAGCAGCTCGCCTAGCCAGTTCGTCTGCCAGGTGACGCCATCGACGAGAGCCCCACAATGAAACGCCAGCACCCGTCCTTCTTCGGCGACTTCGTCAAACAGCTCATCCAGTCGTGGCACGACGGCTTGAAGTTGCTCGAGGAGTTCAGGGATCGGCGCCATCGCGACTTCGAGCTCGGTCTGATTGAGCACGCTGACCTCCCGCGGGTGGGCGGCCAGGCGATACCCGCCCTCCGCGTACCGCAGGTACCGGCGCGCGAGGGTCAGCACGTGCGAGACCACTTGCTGGACAGTCCAGTTCGAGCGCGGTGGTCGAGCGTGCGGATCGGCGGTGCGCGCAACTCGATCAAACCGCTGTAGGACTTGCGCGGTGCGCGCACGCAACTCGTCGCGCGTGGTGTCGACCAAGGCAGCGACTCCCGTGTCGTTCATGACACCTCCATACTCCATTGTGGAGCACACAGTACTCCACAATGGAGTACTGTCAAGGAATGCCATCTGCGCCAACCGCGACATCTTTCGCGCTGCTGGGCCTTCTGGGTATTCAGTCCTGGACCGCCTACGAGCTGGTCGCACAAGCCAAAAAGGAGCCTTCACCACTTCTGGCCGCGATCGGAGGCCCACTTGTACGCGGAATTGAAGCGGCTCGTGGAGCGCGGTCACGCCAACGCCGAGGTGGTTGAGGGCCGCCGCCGCCAGCGCACCCGCTACACGATCACCCGGGCCGGACGTGCGGCACTTGAAGACTGGCTGAGCACCGAGCCGGCACCGCCCGCCCTGGAGATTGAAGGCTTGCTCCGCGTGTTGTTGGCCGACCAGGGCTCTGCAAAGGATCTAAGAGCCGCCGTCGAGACCACCGCTCGTCAGGCCCGTGAATTGCGCGCCGAGGGCGCGATGTTGGTGGAGGAATTGCTCACTACGGGAGGGCCGTTCCCACAGCGGCTGCACCTGACCGAACGCGTGGTATCGCTCTACGGCGATTTCGTACGACTGCTCGTACGTTGGTGCGACGAGACACTGGCCGAGGTCGAGACCTGGCCAGACACGGTGGACATCGGGCTGACGCCGCCCGCTCGGCAACGACTTGAAGAGTTGCTCGCCCAAGTCCGCCAGGAGCAGTGACAGCCTGTCGACCGCCAATTACACCGCGGATAGTCGACAACCTTCTGCTGCAGACGATCTCGTCAGAAATGGTGAGCGTTGTGTTAGATCACTTGTCGTCGTCGACTTCGAGCCTCACCACGCCCGACGATCCTGCGCCAAAGTCGGTGTCGGAACCGGCGGGATGATGTCGACGACCCGCAGGTGCATCCGGTCCGGTGCAGATATCGCCGCGGCGATCACGCGGCTGACGTCGTCGGGCGGCGCCTGGCCGGTGGACCGCACGACCGAGACTCGCACCCCGGTCCCGACGAACTCGGCGTCCAGACCACTGACCCACGCGTCGAGCATCCGATGCGCGCCGGCCGGCGATGCCCCGATCAGCTCCGGGCTGAGCAGCACTACGTCACCGTGGCCGTCGTCGATCATCGGCGTAACGAGTTGTGTCACAAGGTGTTGCGCGCCGACCCAGGATCTGTCGGCGATACCGGCGCTGCTGATCAGGGCATCGACGGCACCTACCAGGTAGTCGGCGGACTGCATGAAACGATCGATGGAAAGCGGATCCCTGAGATCCAGGTGCGCGGCGAACACCGCACCGCCGCCGGACCGAAGACGGGCAGCGAATTCCTCGCAGATGTGGGTTCGGCGGCCGCCCATCAACACCAGGTGCCCACCGGCCGCCAACCGGGCCGCCGTCGCCAAACCGACGGGCGACGAGGCTTCGGTAATGACGACCGTTCTGGACTCGCTCACGACGGACGCCGATCAATCTCGGTCTGCCCGGCTAAACTCTGGTGGTCAACTACCTCGGGCGGGGCCGGAAAAGCCCTGGCCGGGAAACAAGGCAGTGACACGAAAACAGCGTGACACTTCGGGTTAATTTTGTAAAGTTTGGTTTATGGAGCAGACGCCCACCCTCGAGGGTGACATCTCGACGCAGCAGCGGATCCTTGCCGCCACGGCCGAGGTCCTCGGCCGTAACGGCAAGCGCAAGCTCAGCCTGTCCGATGTCGCCGTTCAGGCCGGGGTGTCCAGGCCGACGCTCTACCGCTGGTTCGCTTCCAAAGAGGACTTGCTCTCGGCATTCTCCAAGTACGAACGGCTGACTTTCGACAGCGGCATGAGCCGGGCGACAGCCGGCCTCAAAGGTGCCGACAAGCTCGATGCAGCGCTGCGGTTCATCGTTGACTACCAGCACTCGTACACCGGTGTGCGGATGGTCGACATCGAGCCCGAGCATGTCATCACCCAGTTCTCGTACGTCATCCCGCAGATGCGCGATGGTCTGCAGCGGCTGATCCCCGGTCCGAACGCCGCGGTCAAGGCGGCGACCGCGATCCGAGTCGCGTTCTCGCACTACATGATTCGTAGCGACGACGCCGACGAGTTTCTGGCCCAGCTGCGCCACGCGGTCGGCATCAAGGGCGCCGACTAGTCGAACAGCACCGCGGCGTTGAGGTAGCCGGTCGGGTCGAAGGCCGTCTTCAGCGTTCGCATCGCCGCGATGTCGGCGGCTTCGCGTGACATGCCGACGTAGCGGCGTTTGCGGCTGCCGACCCCGTGTTCGGAACTGACGTTGCCGCCGCATTCCGCGATCAGGTCCATCATCGCGGCATACAGTGCGCGCTCCTGCTCGTCGCTGCAGCGCAGCACATTCAGATGCAGGTTGCCCTCACCGATGTGCCCGAACAGCACGCCAATGGCATCGGGCGCGTGCCGGCGGACAAGCGCCTTGGCGTCGCGGGCGAACGCGGATATCGCGGACAGTGGCAGCGACACGTCGAACTTCAGCGGCGGTCCGAATAGTCCGACCACTTCGGCCAACGATTCACGACACCGCCAAAGCCGTTGTTGGGCAGCGAGATCGACGCCAACCGCTGGCTCGCCCGAGGTCTGCACGCCGTCCAGCGCGTCGCCCAGGCGTTCGGTCTGGTCGAGGTCGGACGCCAGTTCCACCAACAGCAGCCAATCGCCGCGCACCGGCGGGGCCACTCCGAGATGTTCCTCGGCCAGTGCGCTGGCCGACCCGTCGATCAGTTCCAGCGCCGCGATGCCATCCAGGTCGCGAAACAGCCGGCCGGCGTCGACCAGCGCGGCCAGATCGTCGAAGCCGCAGACGGCGGTCACTCGATGCCGTGGATCCGGGTGCAGCCGCAGGTCGAGCGCTGTGATCACGCCCAGTGTTCCCTCGGCGCCGACGAACAGTGCCGGCAGGTCGTAGCCGGTGTTGTCGGCCCGCACCCGCGAGTGCCGTCGCACCACCGACCCGTCGGGCAGTGCGACGTCCAACCCGATGACCTGGTGGCCCATGTTGCCGTAACGCACCGTGCGCAAACCGCCGGCGTTGGTCGATGCCATGCCGCCGACGGTCGCGGTGTCGCGGGCAGCCAGGTCGACACCGAACACCAGGCCGGCCGCGTCGGCGGCGCGCTGCACCGCGGCCAGGGTGGCCCCCGCGCCGGCCTCGATGCGGCGTTCGGTGGCATCGACATCGCCTATGGCGCTGAGCCTTTCGGTCGACAGCAACACGTCGTCGTGTTCGGGTACGGTGCCCGCCACCAACGAGGTCCGGCCGCCCTGGATCGTCACGTGGACCCCGGCGTCGCGGCACAGCCGCAGAACGCCGGCCACTTCGTCGGCCGACCCCGGTCGCACCAGGGCGCTCGCCTGGCCGCGGTAGCGGCCGGTGTGGTCGACGCTGCGGCCGGCCAGCACATCGGGATCGGTGCTGACATAGTTGGTCCCCACCAGCGACGACACCTGCTGCAGCACACTCCCGGCCATGCCGTGGGTCTATCACATCGACGAGTAGCCGACCGATGCAGGATGAGTGCATGATGTCATGCAGCGTGAGGATGTCTGGTTCAACTCCGGCAGCGACCGGATCAGCGCGTGGTTGTATCGGCCGGCGAGCGACGGTGACGCACCGCTTTTGGTCATGGCTCACGGGCTGGGCGCGGTACGTACGATGCGATTAGACGCCTACGCCGAGCGCTTTTGCGAGGCCGGTTACGCCTGCCTGGTGTTCGATTACCGCAACTTCGGCGACAGCGAAGGGGCACCACGTCAACTGCTCGATATCCGAATGCAGTTGCAGGACTGGACGGTTGCGGTGGCCTACGCCCGCACGCTGCCCGGGATCGATCCGAATCGAATTGGCCTGTGGGGCACCTCGTTTGGCGGCGGCCATGTAATAGCGACGGCAGCAAGGCTGCCGGGAATCGCGGCGGTCGTCGTCGCAATGCCCGTTCACCGACAGCGTCGCCTCGCTGGGCGCGATGAGCCCGCTGATCAGCGCACGGCATCACCGCGCTCGCGGCACGCGACCTGATCGCCGCCCGGTTCGGCAGGACGCCGGTGATGGTGCCAGACCGCCGGCAGTCCGGGCGAGGTCGCGCTGATGACCGCGCCGGACGCCTACCCCGGCTTTCTGGGCCTGGTGCCCGACGGCGTCGAGCTGCGCAACGAGGTCGCAGCGCGTATCGGCTTGAAGCTCTTGCCTTATCGGCCGGGTCGGCTCGCGGCGAAGGTACCCTGCCCAATCTTGTTCTGCGTCTGTGAAACCGACACGGTCGCGCCGTCAGGTCCGACCCGTCGCTACGCGGCGACGGCGCCCCGCGGCGAGATCAAGCTTTATCCGGAAGGGCATTTCGAGATCTACGTCGGCGACGCCTTCGAGCGCGTCCTCGCCGATCAACTCGAGTTCCTGAGCCGGCATCTTCCTACCGGATGACGCTGACGCCACCGTCCACCGGGATCACCGCGCCGGTGATGTAGCTGCTGGCCCGGCTGGCGAGGAAGACCGCGATGCCGGCCATATCGTCGGGCCGGCCGATGCGGCCGAGCGGAAAGCCGGAACCGACGGCGTCCGAACCCGCTCGCAACAGCTCTTTGGTCATCCGGGATTCGAAGAGCCCGGGCGCGATCGCGTTGACCAGAATCCGCGGCGCCAGCTCCCCGGCGAGGTGCTGGGTCAGCATGTGGACCGCGGCCTTGCTGGCGCTGTAGGAGAAGTTGTCCCGGCCGCGCCCTGGCGCAACGATGCCGTCGATGCTGCCGGTGTTGATGACGCGTGCCGGGTCGCCCTCGGTCGCGCCAGCAGTGAGCATCGGCACCAGCGCGCGGGTCAGCAGGAAGACACCCTTGACGTTGACGTTGAAGACCTTGTCGAAGCCGGATTCGGGAAACTCGCCCAACGGCGCGCCCCATGCCGCGCCGGCGTTGTTGTACAGCGCATGGACCGCGTCCGTCCGCTCGGCGAGGTCGGCAACCAACGCCTGCACTCCGTCGACAGTGCCCAGATCGGCGGGAATGGCCTGAACCGGTCCATGCGCCGACAATTCGGCGACGGCGGCGTCCAGCTCGGCCTTTTTGCGGCTGGACAGGTATACCGTCGCTCCCGCCTGCAGCAGGCCGCGCGCCATCATCACACCGATGCCACGGCCGCCGCCGGTGACCACGGCGACCTTTCCGTCCAGGCGGAACATGTCAGTCATGGTGATCAGTCTCTTCGACGGCTCAGGAACGACGGGCGGCAGTACCGATTTCGGTTCCGACGCCCAGCGGTGATTCCACCCGGACCGCCTCGTCGCGGATCAGACCCCGCAGCAGCGCGGTGCTGAATTCGGCGGCGATCTCCTTGGCGCTGCGGCGTCCGCTCGGCCGCAGCCATCGGTACGCGCCGAGCGTCATCCCGATGTAGCCGAGCGCCAGGACGTGGGAGTCGCATTCATAGAACTCGCCGCTGGCGATGCCCCGGTCGATCAATCCATGGACGTGCTCGTAGACCTGCGTTTCCTTCTCGCGGACCGCGGCTACCTGTTCCTCGGTGAACCATTCGGTGATGTAGGGCTGCTCCTGGAAGTACACCGCCGCGCCTTCGGGGTTGGCGGCGATCTGGTTGAGCAGCCGCACCGTGTACTGGTAGAGCGCCTCGCGGGCCGACATCGTCGGGTCGTCGTGCACGGCGGCCAGGGTGCGTTCGGCGGCCTGCTGGTAGATGTCGTAGAGGATCAACGACTTGCTGGCGTAGTAGTGGTAGACGGTGGCCTTGTTCAGCCCGACCACGTCGGCGACGTCGTCCATCCGGGTGCCGTGATAGCCGCGCGCGGCGAACAACTTGGTGGCTACAACCAGCAGCTCCTCGCGGCGGGTGAGCCCGTTCTCGGATGGCATGTCTACTCGCTATCAGCAGTCCGGGGGCTGCCCGGAGTCAATCAACTAGTGGGTAGTCTAGGCAACACGACGGTTGACTGTTGCGCGTTACCGGGTAGGACTAGACTTCGAACGAACACGTACCGACTCGAGAGGTAGTCAGATGCAACCGGATCCTGATCCCAGCTACGACTTTTCCGACGAACTCGAGTTCTACTTCAAGTACCTGCCGTGGGGCCTGCGCGGCGTCACCGACGGCCAGGGCTACCCGCCGCCGGCGTACCCGCCCGTCTAACCGCTCAGCCTTCGTCGAGAACAGGTAAGGGCCGTTACGGCCCCTGCCGTTACAGCGCCTTCAGTTCCTCAGCGACTTCGCTCACCGACTTCTTCGCGTCCCCGAACAGCATCGTGGTGCCCTCGGCGTAGAACAGCGGGTTGTCGATGCCGGCGAAACCGGAGTTCATCGACCGCTTGAGCACGATCACCGATTTCGCCTTGTCCACGTTGAGGATCGGCATGCCGTAGATCGGGCTGGACGCATCGTTGCGGGCCGCCGGGTTGGTCACGTCGTTGGCGCCGATGACGATCGCGACGTCGGTCCGGCCGAATTCGTCGTTGATGTCGTCCATGTCCTTCATCGCGTCGTAGTCGACCTCGGCCTCGGCCAGCAGCACGTTCATGTGTCCGGGCATCCGGCCGGCGACCGGGTGGATCGCGTACTTCACCGGAACGCCCTTGTCCTCCAGCAGCGCCGCCATGTCCTTGACCGCGTGCTGCGCCTGCGCGACGGCAAGCCCGTAGCCCGGGACGACGATCACCTGGTTGGCGTAGGCCATCTGGATCGCGGCGTCGGCAGCCGAGGTCGCCCTGACGGTCTTGTCGCCGGTGTCGCCGCCGCCGACTGCCACACCACCGCCGCCGAACCCGCCGGCGACGATCGCCGGGATGGAACGGTTCATCGCCTTGGCCATCAGGTTGGTCAGGATCGAACCGGACGCGCCGACGATCATGCCCGCGACGATCATCGCGGTGTTGTTCAGCGCCAGACCCGCCGCGGCGGCCGACAAGCCGGTCATCGCGTTGAGCAGCGAGATCACCACCGGCATGTCGGCGCCGCCGATGGGCAGCACCACCATCAGACCCAGTGCACCCGCGGCGGCCAGCAGGCCGATCATCCACCACAGCGGCACCCCGCCGGTGTCGGGACGCGCGCCCAGGCCGATCACGACCGCGGCAGCGATCGCCGCGGCCAGCAGCAGCAGGTTGATCGGTTGCTGCAGCTTGCCGAACCCGATCGGCGAGCCGGAGATGATCTCCTGCAGCTTGCCGAACGCGATGATCGATCCCCAGAACGAGATCGACCCGATGATCGCGGCGAACAGCGACGCCACCACGATGTGCACGGTCGGCGACTCGCCGTGCTCGAAGGCCGAAAAGCCCTTCGTCTCCATGAATTCCGCCAGCGCGATCAGCGCGACCGTGCCACCGCCGACACCGTTGAAGAAGGCCACCAGCTGCGGCATGGCGGTCATCTTGGTGAAGCGGGCCGGCGGGACACCCAGCACCACGCCCACCACCAGACCGGCGATGATCCATATCCACTGGTCGGTGTGCCGGATCTTGATCAGCGTTGCCGTCACGGCCAGCGCCATGCCGACCGCGGCGATCAGGTTGCCGCGCACCGCCGTCTTGGGCCCGGTCAGGCCCATCAAGCCGTAGATGAAAAGCGCGAACGAGATGACGTAGAGACTGATCACCAGGTAGTTCATTTGGCGACCTCGTGCGTCTTGGCGGGCTTCTTGCCCTTGAACATGCCGAGCATCCGGTCGGTGACGATGAAGCCGCCGATGACGTTCAGCGTGCCGAACACGACGGCCACGAACAGGATGATCTTCACCGCCAGCGACGGGTGCTCAACCTCGCCGAACACCACCAGCGCGCCGAGCACGACGATGCCGTGGATGGCGTTGGTGCCCGACATCAGCGGGGTGTGCAGCGTGTTGGGCACTTTCGAGATCACCGCGAACCCGACGAACCCCGACAACACCAGGATCGCCAGGTTGGACAGCAGTTCGTCGTACATCCCGTGCATTAGGAGTCCTCCCCTGCCTCATTGCGCCGCTCCTCAGCATCGCTGCGCTCCTGCATCGTCGCCAGCGGCTCGTCTCGCGGGTCACACATGAATCCGCGATGACTTCGTCGTCGAAGTCCGGGGCCAGCGTGCCGTCGGTGATCAGCAGGTCCAGCAGCGCGGTGATGTTCTTGCTGTAGAGCTCGCTGGCGTGCTCGGGCATCGTCGCCGGCAGGTTCAGCGGTGAGGCGATCGTGACGTCATGCTTGACGACGACCTGCCCGGGCTCAGTGAGCTCGCAGTTGCCGCCGGTCTCCCCCGCCAGGTCGACGACCACGCTGCCGGGCTTCATCGCCTCGACCGCGGCCGCGGTCACCAGCTTGGGCGCGGGCCGGCCCGGGACCAGGGCCGTGGTGATCACCACGTCGAAGCCGCTGATCGCGTCCTCCAGCGCCTTCTGCTGCCGCGCCCGTTCCTCCTCGGTGAGTTCGCGGGCGTAGCCGCCTTCACCGGCGGCGTCGATGCCGATGTCCAGCCATTGCGCGCCGACCGAGCGGACCTGGTCGGCCACTTCGGGCCGCACGTCGTAGCCGGTGGTGCGCCCGCCGAGTCGTTTCGCCGTCGCCAGGGCCTGCAGCCCGGCCACGCCGACGCCGAGCACCAGCACGGTGGCCGGCTTCACGGTTCCGGCGGCGGTGGTCAGCATCGGGAAGAACCGGGTCGACTCCGAGGCCGCCAGCAGCACGGCCTTGTATCCGGCGACGTTGCCCTGCGACGACAACGCGTCCATCGCCTGCGCCCGCGATATCCGCGGAATGGCCTCCAGCGCGAACGCTTGCACGCCGGCCGCCTTGAGCGCACCGATCGAGTTGTCGGCGTTGCGGGGTGCCAGGAAGCCGATCAGCGTCTGGCCGCTGTGCAGCTTGGCGACCTCATCGGCGGTCGGCGGTGCGACCTTGACGACCACATCGGCCGCCCAGGCATCGCCGATGGTGGCACCGGCCTCGGTGTACAGCGAGTCGGGAAGCAACGCTCGCTCGCCGGCGCCCGACTGCACTACGACTGCGACCCCGCTCTTCACCAGCGGCGCGATTGCCTTCGGGACCAGCGCGACCCGTCGCTCGTCGACCCCCGACTCGGCGACCACGCCGACTGTCGTCTGCGTTTCTGTCATGGCGTCCGCATCTACTTCCTGTACTCCCTACCCCGGTAGATCGGCAACAACCCTAACCTGATAGCCCGGGTTCGCCTCCCGCCGCTCCACGGCGCGCATCGTCGCCGGAGACAACGGTCACCAGAGCGGCAGCTCTAGGCCGTGTTCCGCAGGTCGGGCGCGGGCCGAAGTATCGCCGCTGCGATTCGTCGATCGCGACATCGTTGATGCTGGCCTCTCGTCGGCCCATCAGGCCGGCCTCGTCGAACTCCCATAGTTCATTGCCGTAGCTGCGCCACCACTGGCCGGAGGCGTCGCGGCACTCGTACTGGAACCGGACAGCGATGCGGTTGTCGTGGAAACTCCACAGGCTCTTGCGCAATGCGTAGTCGAGTTCGCGTTGCCATTTCCCGGTCAAGAACGCCACGATCGCCGCGCGGCCGACGATGTGCTCGCCCCGGTTCCGCCACTGCGAGTCGACGGTGTAGGCCAGGCTCACCCGGTCCGGATCGCGGCTGTTCCACGCGTCTTCGGCGGCCTGAACCTTCTTGATAGCGGTCTGCAACGTGAACGGTGGCAACGGCGGGCGGACGTCAGTCATACCGTTCATCCTGCCCCCGGTGTGCCCTTGTCGCGGGTGGCTTATCGTGGCGGTCATGGACTTCGCGATGTCAGCCAAAGCAAACGACTACCACAAGCGGCTGAGCGAGTTCATGACCGACTACGTCTTCCCCGCCGAAGCCGAATACGACAAATACCGCGAGGAAGCCGGACCGAACGATCACACTGTTCCGCCGATCATCGAGGAACTGAAAGTCAAGGCGAAGGCCGCCGGTCTGTGGAACCTGTTCCTGCCCGCGGAATCCGGGCTGACCAACCTGGAATACGCGCCGCTGGCCGAGCTGACCGGGTGGAGCTTGGAGATCGCGCCCGAGGCGATCAACTGCGCGGCGCCGGACACCGGCAATATGGAGACCCTGCACCTGTTCGCCACCGAGGAGCAGAGCAAAAAGTGGCTCGAGCCGTTGCTGAACGGCGAAATCCGCAGCGGCTTCTCGATGACCGAGCCCGCCGTCGCCAGCAGCGACGCCCGCAACATCGAGACCTCGATCGTGCGTGACGGTGCCGACTACGTGATCAACGGCCGCAAGTGGTGGACCTCCGGCGCCGCCGACCCGCGCTGCAAGATCCTGATCGTGATGGGCCGCACCAACCCCGAGGCGGCCAGCCATCAGCAGCAGTCGATGGTCCTGGTGCCGATCGACACTCCCGGCGTGACCGTCGTCCGATCGACATCGGTATTCGGTTACCAGGACCAGCCCGGGCACTGCGAAATCATCTACGACAACGTCCGGGTGCCGACCACCAACCTGCTCGGCGAAGAAGGCTCCGGATTCGCGATCGCCCAGGCGCGGCTCGGTCCGGGGCGCATCCATCACTGCATGCGCGCGCTGGGCGGAGCCGAACGTGCGCTCGCGCTGATGGTCAACCGGGCCAACACCCGCATCGCGTTCGGCCGCCCGCTGGCCGACCAAGGTCTGGTGCAGCAGGCAATCGCCAAGTCCCGCAACGAAATCGACCAGGCGCGGCTGCTCTGCGAGAAGGCCGCATGGACGATCGACCAGCACGGCAACCGGGCGGCCCATCTGCTGGTCTCCCAGATCAAAGCGGTGGCGCCGCAGATGGCGTGCGATGTCATCGACCGCGCCATCCAGGTGCACGGCGCGGCCGGCGTCAGTGAGGACACGATGCTGGCCCGGCATGTACGCCTGGCAGCGCGCGATGCGCATCTTCGACGGACCCGACGAGGTGCACATGCGGTCGATCGCGCGCTCTGAGATCGGCCGGGAGAAGAGCGCTTTTGCTGCGGCGGTTACCTAAAGTGACGACCGGCATGAGAGATCTGCAGGGAGCCTGGAACTTCCGCGACGTCGCCGACACCACCGGCGTACTGAATCCCGGTCGGCTCTTCCGATCCGGCGAACTGAGCGAGCTAGGCAACGAAGGCCGTGATGAGCTACGCCGTTTGGGCGTCACCGACGTCGCCGATTTACGCTCGCGCAGTGAAGTATTGCGACACGGCCCCGGGCTGGTCCCCGACGGCGTCGACATTCATCTCTTGCCCATCCCGGACCTCGCGCCCGACGAGGTCAACCCGGACGGCGAGGCACCCCACGAGCACGCGTTCAAGCGGCTGCTGGAAGACAAGCCCGACGACGAGCCGGTCAGCGATGCCGCCACTCGTTACATGGTCGACGAGTACAGCAGGTTCCCCACCTACCCCGGAGCACAGCAGGCACTGCATCGCGTCGTAACCCTGTTGGCGCAGGGGCGCACGGTGCTCGCACACTGTTTCGCCGGCAAGGACCGCACCGGTTTCACGGTTGCCCTGGTGCTGGAGGCCGCCGGTGTCGACCGCGACGCGATCGTCGCCGACTTCCTGCACAGCAACCGGGCCGTCCCGCATTTACGGGAGCGGATCCTGAACGCGATCCGTGAGCGGTCCGATGTCGACATGACACCGGAACTGATCTCGGTCACCGAGGCGCGGCTGTCCGAAGAGGTTCTCGGTGTGCGCGCGGAATACCTCGACGCTGCACGGCGGACTATCGACGACACCTTCGGCTCTCTCGACGGCTACTTCCGCAGCGCGGGCATCAGCCGGGCCGAGGTTGATCGGCTGCGCGCCGCGCTGCTGGGATGAGTCGATCAGCCACGCGCTGATATCACCCGCGCCCTCGCATTCGGTGACGGCGCCAACCTTCAGCCAGGGATTGCTGGGGCCGCTGATACCTGTGTGGTTCGACCCGTGAAGCAATTCGTCAAACAGCCGCGGCGATAAAACTTAATTTTCGCCAACGAAAACCTGTGTATTTCTCAGACAATGGCGGGTAATGGGAGTAGAACATATGTCGAATACCTATGCCGCTGGGGCCAGTTAGTGCCCTGACGACCACGGCCCACAGCCCCGGAAGGTCACAAAATGTCAGGTCGCAAGCTTCGTCTCATGGGTCTGGGATGGTGACCACGGCCGGCGCCGGTTTTCTCAGCTTGGCAGCCATGATGAACGTCCACCGCCGCGCACGCCGACGACATTGGTCTGGTCCTCGGCGGCAGCGGACGCCCATCCCCGGTCCGGACTACGTGGAGTCCGCCGCTTGCACTACCTCATATCCTTACCTACTTCTACCGGCTCGACTTCTACCAGTCCACCCCAGTCGAATCCCTTCGGCGAAGGGCCTTTTCACACCCGAGGGCCTCTACCCGCTGATCTCCGGCGTCCACAGCTGCCGTTCAACTATCCCTCGGCGCCGACGGTTTCCCGTCGGACAGCACCTCTGTGGGCCAGGGCGACACCATTCTGGCCAAGCACGATCCAGTCAGCGACCGCCAACGGAACGCCCACAGTGTTCGGCTACTCGCAGAGTTCCACCGTGATCTCGGCCTCGCCATGCAGCAGCTGGACAGTCGCGGGTATTCCCAAGAACGGGACGTGAACCTCATTCCTGTCGCCGACGACCCCGCGCCCAACGGCGGACTGCTCTCGCGCTTTGACGGTTTCAACGCCGGCAACGGGTCCCACCATGTCGACCCGCTAAACCTTCCAAGCCTGGGGATCTCCTTCGACGGCGCCACCCCCTCCAGCGATTACGCCACTCAGATCTACACGATCGAATACGACGGTTTCGCCGACTTCCCGAAGTACCCGCTCAACTTCTTGTCCGACCTCAATGCGTTTTTGGGTATTCAGTCGCTGCATGGCACCTACCTGAACGGCGGTGACGGCACCGGGGGACTCGGCTCCGGACCGTCGCTTGCCGACATCGCCCATGCAACCCGCTGCCGGTTTCAGGCGCGGACACCGGCACCAACTACTTCATGATCACCACGCTCGACGGAACGGACGCCGCTGCGGGACACGAGATCACGGCGCCGTTGGTCGCGCTGCTGCCGACACAACTCCAAGAGTTGCTGGGGCCAGACCTGACCTACCTGATCAACCTTGGCTACGGCGACGGCAGCGTGGGCTATTCGACCACGGCCGCCGACGTCAACACCCCGTTCGGGCTGTCCAACGGCGTCAGCTGCGACCACCGAGTTCAACACCCTCGTCGCCGACACGCAGCAAGGTATCCAGAACTTGATGACGAACACTGATCCGTACGCGGCCGCGGCCACGTCGAGCGGAGCGGAGGCCGCCACCGCGGTCCCGGCGGCCACACCGACGATCACCGACATCGCCAACGCCTTCTCCAGTGCGCTGTCGGCGGCATACTCGGTTTTCCTGCCGCTGCAAGACATTTCGAATGCGCTGACGACCAGCCTTCCCGCCTATGACCTGTCGTTGTTCAGCGCTAACATCGCGACGGGCGACTACACGGACGCCTTCGGACTGCCGATCGCGGCGAACACCGCACTGGACACCCTGGCTGCCGGCTTCGCCGTCGAGGTCATCCAGAGCGCCGCGTCGCAGATAGCTGCCGACTTCGCGTCAATCGGCTTCTAACGCTGAAAAAGAAAGGCGCCGCGGCCATTTGAGGGGTGCGGCGCCCTTCTTTGTGGCCAGCAGATTTCTAAGGCTCCAGCACGAGCTTGCCGAACACCCCGCCGTCGGCCAGGGACTGCAGCGCGTCACGGCCTTTCGACAGTGGATACCGTTGCGGCGGCGGAGGTTTCAATCCGGCCGCCACCAGCTGGTTGAGACCCGAGGCGAACAGCCCCGCCGAGCCGGGAACCTGGTGAAGATATTCGCCCCAGGCGACGCCGAGCACGCCGACGTTGCGCAGCAGCAGCCGGTTGACCTTGACCGTCGGAATGGATCCCGCGGCGAAGCCGATCACCAGGAGTTTGCCGTCAATGGCCAGCACCCGGACCGCATCGTCGAAGGCCTGCCCGCCGACCGGGTCGACCACGATGTCCACGCCGCGGCCGTCGGTGTGGTCGCGGACCGCCTGAGCCCAGCCGTCGGTCAGCGGCAGCACCACGTCGGCACCCAGCGACTCGACGAATTCCGTTGCGTTCGTGCGGTGTACCACCGCGATGACCTTGCGCGCGCCCATCGCCCGGGCCACCTGGATGGCCGCGGTGCCCACACCGCCCGCCGAACCCAACACCAGCACGCTGTCGCCGCGCCGCATGGCTGCCCGCCGGGCCAGCGCGAAGTACATGGTGTTGTAGTTCACCAGCAGCGACACCGCTTCGGCGTCATCGAGTTCGGCCGGGCTCCGGGTCACGTTGGCCATCGGCGCGAGCACCTGCTCGGCGAAGCCGCCCAGCACGCCGAACGCCGAAACCCGATCCCCTACTTTGAATTCGGAGTCCTCCGGTGCCCAATCGACAACACCGGCCGCCTCCATCCCGGGGATGAACGGCGGCGGCAGCTTGAGCTGGTACTCGCCCTTGCTCAGCAGCAGGTCAGGAAAGCAGACACCTGCGGCGCGGACACCGATGACCAGGACGTCGTTGTTTCCTGCGACATCCTGAACATCGGTATAGACCAGACCGTCCGGACCTGAAAGCTCCTGTACAACACAGGCTTTCATGCGGTCCCGATCAACGGATCGAGAAGTTGGCCGCCTTAGCCGCGGACAAGTCGTCGATCTCGCCCCAGTGCGAGGCGATGTCGTCGACCGAGGGCGGCGTCTTGAAGGTGACGCCCTCGTTCTGGAACAGCGCGGTGCGCTGCACCTTGCCGCCACCGACGATGAAGATCGAACCGGAGTCGGGCACCTCTTCGGTGACCAGATAAGCCACCACCGGGGCGACGAACTCCGGCGTCAGGTTCTTCAGCACCTCGGGCGGCAGAATGTCCTCGGTCATCCGGGTGGCCGCAATCGGCGCCAGCGCGTTGGCTTTGATGTTGTACTTGGCGCCTTCCTGGGCCAGCGTGTTGATCAAGCCGACCAGGCCCAGCTTGGCTGCGCCGTAGTTGGCCTGACCGAAGTTGCCGAACAGCCCGCTGGTGGAGGTCGCGACGAGCACGCGGCCGTAGCTCTGCTCGCGGAAGTGCGGCCACGCGGCGCGGATGACGTTGTAGCCGCCGTAGAGGTGCACCTTCAGAACCGAATCCCAGTTCTCGAACGACATCTTGTGGAACGTGCCGTCGCGCAGGATGCCGGCGTTGCTCACCACGCCGTCGATCTTGCCGAACTCATCGAGAGCGGTCTTGATGATGTTCTCGGCGCCCTCGGACTCGGCAACGCTGTCGTAGTTGGCGACCGCACGGCCGCCGGCGTCCTTGATCTCGTTGACGACCTCGTCGGCCATGTTGTGTCCGGCGCCGGTGCCGTCTCGGGATCCGCCGAGGTCGTTGACCACGACGCTGGCGCCTTCCTTAGCGAGGGTCAGCGCGTATTCGCGGCCCAAGCCACCGCCGGCTCCCGTGACGACGACAACACGATCCTGCACTCCGGGCATTACGTTCCTATCTCTCGATCCTCAGTGACCAACGGATTCAGACGAGCCGGCAAAGCTAGAAGAGCCGGCGCGCCAGCTTCCACGCCTTCTCTGTATACGGCGGGTAGATGAAGCTGGCGAGGTCGGGTCGGGTCGGCTTGGTCAGCACCGATTTGCGGTGGCTGAACTCTTCGAAGCCGAACTTGCCATGGTAGGCACCCAGACCGGACGGCCCGACTCCGCCGAACGGCAGCTTGTGGGTGGCGAAGTGGAACAGCAGATGGTTGACCACCATGCCGCCGGCAGGCACTTCCTTGATCACGCGTTCCCGCACGGCTTTAGCCTTGGTGAACAAGTACGCGGCCAACGGCTTGGGCCGCGCGTTCACGAATTTGATTGCCTCGTCCAGGTTTTGAACGGTCAGAACCGGAAGGATCGGGCCGAAGATCTCGTCGGTCATCAACGGCTCGTCGGGCGCGGGGTCCACCACCACGGTCGGCTGGATGTTCAGCTTCGACGCGTCGGAGCCGCCACCGACGGCGACCTTGCCCTGAGTCGCCGCGAGCGCGGTGGTGAGCCGGTTGAAGTGCCGCTCGTTGACGATCCGCTTACCACCGGTGGTGTTCTCCGCCTCGAACCCGGCGACCGCCTTCTGGATCTCGTCGACCAGCTGGTCGCGGATCGGCGCCTCCGCCAGCACGTAGTCGGGCGCGATGCAGATCTGGCCGGAGTTGATCAGCTTGGTCCACGCGATCCGCTTCGCGGCGACCTTGATGTCGGCGTCCTTCGACACGATGACCGGGCTCTTGCCGCCGAGTTCTAGGGTGACCGGCGTCAGATGCGCCGCCGCGCTCTCGTACACCTTGCGCCCGATTTCGGTGCCGCCGGTGAACAGCAGATGGTCGAAGCCCTGCGCGATGAGCTCCTGGCTGACTGCGCCGTCGCCTTCGATGACGGCGATCGCGTCGTTGTCGAGGTAGCGCGGCACGAGCTCGGCCATCAGCGCCGACGACGCGGGCGCCACCTCAGATGGCTTGAGCACCAAGGTGTTTCCCGCGGCGATGGCGCCGACGGCGGGACCCAGCGTCAGCGCGAACGGGAAGTTCCAGGCGCCGATGATCAGCACCGTGCCGTATGGCTCGTACTCCACGCAGCCGCGGCCGGGCAGCTGCGACATTTCCAGCAGACGGTGGCGGCGCTTGGCCCACTTGCCCACGTTCTTCGCCGCGTAGGCGGCCTCAGCGCGGTGCTCGCGACGTCGGCCAGCCACGCCTCGAACGGCGAACGGCCCAGGTCCTTCTCCAGCGCGTCGGCGACCTTGGTCTCGTTCTCGACCATCAGTTGCTTGAGGGCGCGCAACTGCTCCTTGCGCCACTCCACATTGCGGGTGCGACCGGTGGCGAACGTCCGGCGAAGCCGTGCGACCGTCTTGGCCACATCGGTGCCGGCAGCCGGGGCCGCGGGTGCAGCTGGTGCGGTGGTTTCGGTGGCGTGGGTGGCTTCGGTGGTCATGGGGATTCCCTTCCTCGACCGGCGGAAACCCAATCCTAATCAACCATCCAGTTGGGCAACAGGTGCCCTCAGCGATCGCGGCCGGTCGCGCTCATGGCCCCTCAGCGGCGGCGAACAAGGTCACCGTCCGCCGCTGGTCATACCCGTTCGGCGGTCACGAACTGCGAGAACGCATCCCGGTCGTCACCCGACGGCACGCCTTCGACCCAGCGGTCCAGCCGGCGCATCTCGTCGCCGGAGTTCTGCCCGGTAGCCCGCCAGCCGTGGTCGTTGAGCCAAGCGGCGACGTCGGCCCGATCGTCGTCCCGGTAGATCAGGTCCTGCAATGTCGACCGTCCGCTCGATGCCGAGTTTGGCGGCCACCCGGTCGAGGCGCTCCCGCATCTCCTGGCGGCGGTCGTCGGCATGATTGGCCGCGGTCTCGGCGGCGACCCGACTACCCGGCGC
Organism: uncultured Actinomycetota bacterium; assembly: GCA_963815995.1. Lineage (GTDB taxonomy): Bacteria > Actinomycetota > Actinomycetes > Mycobacteriales > Mycobacteriaceae > Mycobacterium. The sequence goes on along the minus strand of CAWFIR010000007.1, from coordinate 35,747 downwards.
GCTCAATTCGGTGATCTGGGTGAACAGCCGGTCTTGAGCCTCGGCGGGCAGATACATCAGCAGCCCCTCGGCCAGCCATGCCGTCGGCGTCTTCGGGTCGAATCCTTCGGCGATCAGGGCAGCCGGCCAGTCCTGACGCAGGTCGATCGCCACCTCGTGGCGGTCGGCCGACGGAGTCGCGCCGTGTGCCGCCAGCGTCGCCGACTTGTACTCCAGCACCTTGGGCTGGTCGATCTCGTACACCGTGGTGCCGGCCGGCCAGTCCAGCCGGTAGGCGCGCGAATCCAGCCCCGACGCCAGGATCACCACCTGGCGGATACCAGCCGCCACCGCCCCGGCGAAATGGGCGTCGAAGAAGTGCGTGCGCACCGCCTGATAGCCGCGCATGTGCTCGAAGATCGCCGCCGCCTCGGCGTCGATCTCCTGCACCTTGGTGAGCAGTGAGTCGTCGAGCATCTTTTCCCACACGCCGGTACCGGCCTCGCTGACCAGCACCCTTGCGTAGGGGTCCCGGATCAGCGGGTCAGGCTTGTTGGTTTCGGCGGCGCGGGCTGCGGCCACCATGACCGCCGTGCTGCCGACGCTGGTGGCGATGTCCCAAGTGTCGTCGTGGCTGCGCAAGGTGCTCATCGCGCTCCTGCCTCCTGCTGGATGTGGTTGGTGATCAATCGGTCGCGCCGAGTTCGGCGCGCAACAGCTTGGTGGTGAAGGCTTCGTCAGCGAGGTCCGCGGGAATCGGCCGGCCCAGCCGCTCCATCTCGTCGGCGTTGCCGACCGTGGTCACGTGCCAACCGTGCTCGGTAAGCCACTCTGCGGCGTCGGCGCGGCCGCTCTCCTGGTAGGTCAGGGTTTCGACGTTGATGTCCAGGCCGAGACGTTGACGCATCCGGTCGAAGCGTGCCCGCCGCGCGACGCGACGGGCTTCGTTGTCGGCGGCGCCCAGGCTGAATGCTTCGACAGCCACCCGGCTACCCGGCGCGCTCAACCCGGTCAGGATCTCGAACAACCGGTCCTGCGCTTCGGCCGGTAGATACGGCAGCAGGCCCTCGGCCAGCCAGGCGGTCGGTTGGCCGGGGTCGAAACCCGCGGCCGTCAGCGCGGCCGCCCAGTCGTCTCGGAGGTCGACCTGAACGGTGCGCCGGTCGGCAGTCGGAGCGGCGCCGGCCGACTCCAGCGTGTTCGTTTTGTAGTGGACCACCTGCGGCTGGTCGATCTCGTAGACGGTGGTACCGGCGGGCCAGTCCAGCCGGAAAGCTCGCGAGTCCAGCCCCGCCGCCAGGATCACCACCTGCCGGATTCCGGCGTCGGTGGCCTCGGCGAAGTAGGAGTCGAAGTAGTGCGTCCGCACGGCCTGGTAGTCGATAGCCAATCGGTGGGCACGTCGGCCGTGGTCGTCGTCGCCGATCCAGTCCAGCGAGCTGGCCAACCGCGCCCATGGCTGCCCGGCCGTAGAGACCAGCAGGTAGGCGAACTGGTCGCGGATCAGCGGATCAGCCGCGCCTGTCTCGACGGCGCGGGCCGCGGCCACGCTCAAGGCGGTGGCGCCCACGCTTTCGGTGATGTCCCAGCTGTCGCCGTCGGTCCGAATCGAGCTCGCGTTGTGTACACCAGTCATAGCGCTGTCGATGTTACCTAATAACTTAGGCAATCTATATGGTTGTGTGCGCTACATCACTGCACTTGGTCGGTCCGCCGGGTAAGGCTGCGGGCCAGCATCAATTTCAGCTGATCGGTGACGGGGTCGAGCTCGTGGCGGCTGCCGATAAAACCGGCATAGAAGCCCACGCCCAATAGCACCGCGATCAGCATCTCGGTGAGCGCCGAGGCGTCGGTGTCCGCATCCAACTCGCCTCGCTGGATTCCGTCGTTGATCGCCCACAACAGAAACGCCCGCGTGGTGCTGACCGAGTCGATTCCGGGCCGGCTCAGCTCGGGGTGGCGCTGCGACTCCAGCGTTGCCGCGATCAAGAACGCTGCAGCCGTTGGGTTTTCGATTTCTGAATCGATCGTACCTTCGATGAACGCAGACACCTGGCGGGTCAAGGTCGTCTCACGTCGCGCCCGCTGCACACTCGCGGCGACAACGGCGCTGTTGGTCTCGTCCAGCACCTGCCAATACAAGACGCGCTTATTTGCGAAGTAGTGATTGATCGCCGGCCGAGTCAGGTCGGCCCGGATCGCGATGGCCTGGAAGGTGGCGGCGTCATAGCCACGTTCGCTGAACACCTCCCGAGCAGCACGCAGAATGCGCTTACGCGTTTCAGCCGCCTTTGCTGCGGGGGGGCGACCCGGCCCCCGGCTAGCGGGCTGCACCACAGCATGAATTGTGCCACAGCTCACACTGCTGCCCGCCGAGTCGACAGAACCGGTTGTTAGCCAGCGGGCGCTACGTCACGCGGTGCGGCATCAATCCGTTGGGCGGGACGCTGCCGAACTTGCCGGCCTGGAAGTCCTCGACGGCCTGGACGACCTCCGCTTTGGTGTTCATTACGAACGGGCCGTAATGGAACACCGGCTCGCGGATGGGCCGGCCGCCGAGGATCAGCACCTCCAGAGCGGGCACCCGCGACTCCTGCGAGGCCGCGGCGTTGACCGTGATCCGGTCGCCGGGACCCAGGACCGCCAGCTGACCGTGCTGCAACGGATGCGCGATCGGACCAACCGAGCCATGCCCGGCGAGGACGTAAACCAATGCGTTGTAGTCCCGGTCCCACGGGATGTTCAGTCGAGCCCCTGGTTGAATTGTGGCGTGCGCCATAGTGATTGGAGTATGCGTCACACCGGGTCCGCTGTGACCGTCGATCTGGCCGGCGATGACGCGGATCAGTGCGCCGCCGTCGTCGGAGGACAGCAGGGCGACGTCGGAGCCTTCGATGGCCTGGTATCGCGGCGTGGCGAACTTGTCCTTTTTCGGCAGGTTCACCCAGAGCTGGATGCCGTGAAACATCCCACCGCTCTCGACGAGTTCTGCCGGCGGCGTCTCGATGTGCAGGATGCCGGAGCCCGCCGTCATCCACTGGGTGGCTCCGTCGGCGATCAACCCGCCGCCACCGTGTGAATCCTGGTGCGCGAACCGACCGTCGATCATGTAGGTGACCGTCTCGAAGCCGCGATGCGGATGCCAGTCAGTGCCGCGGGGTTCGCCGGGCTGGTATTCCACCTCGCCCATCTGGTCCATGTGGACGAACGGATCGAGGGCAGCGCTGCTGACACCGGCGAAGGCCCGCACCACTGGGAATCCTTCACCCTCATGGCCGCGCGGTCCGGTCGTGATCGAGCGGACCGGACGTTCGGTATCGGATACGCCTGCCACTGGGACCTCGAGTCACCCGCGGCAAGGCCAATGTGTCTGCGGTGATCGCGGGCATCTAGTAGCCTCCTTGTGCTTCGGATACCCGCTATAACCGGACCGCGGTCCGATTATTCCACTCAGGCCTCGGTACGGGCCGACTTCGCCGCCGACTTCTCAGTCGACGTGCCCTCGTGAGCTAACCCCCCGCCGGCGTTCTCCAAGTGCGCACGCACGAACCATTGGAACTTCTCCAGCTCGGCGGAGTGGTCGATCAGGATGTCCTGGGTCACCGGATCCAGCTTCTCGGTTTCGTCGATCCCCTTGCGGGTGTCCTCGATGACGCCGTTGTAGACCAAGTCGAGTGCGGCCAGGTGCGCCTGCACGGTGTCGCGACCGACTGAGTAGTCGTCCCAGGTGCGGTCTTTGAGGATCGAGCCCGGGGTGCCCTGCGGCGATCCACCCAGAGTCGCGATCCGCTCGGCGACTTCGTCGGCATAACCGCGAACCAGCTCTACTTGCGGGTCGATCATCTCGTGCACCCCGATGAAGTTGGGGCCGACCACATTCCAGTGGACATGCTTGAGTGTCAGATGAAGGTCGTTGTAGGTGCTCAACTGCTTCTGCAGCAGATCAGCGACCTTGGTTCCCTGCTTGTCGGTCAAGCCCGGAACAGTGAATTGGGTCATGGCTTCCTCCCTGAGGTCGTCCCCTCCGTCAGGCGACGGGTACCCGATGACGCTGGGAAGTAACCCGGGCAGATCACAGGGTGCGGATGTCTTGCACCGGCAGTCGCGCGCCCCGGCGTGGCTCGTAGGCCAGCCGACTGACCTCCAGCAACCGGACTACCCGGTGGCGGTGCGGGCGCATCGGTTCGAGAAGTTCGACCATCGCGTCGTCGTCGATCGGGTGTCCCAGCAACGTCCAGCCGATCATCTTGGAGATGTGGTAGTCGCCCACCGACAGCGCGTCGGCGTCGCCGAAGGCACGTTGCGCCGTCTCGGCCGCCGTCCATATCCCGACTCCGGGCAGCGACCTCAGCGCCTCGCGGGCCTTACGGCCGGCGATGATGCCAATCGCTCCAGCGACGACGCACGTTGCGCGCAACCGACGATCGTGCGGGCTCGTCCGGGATCAACGTTGGCGCGGTGAAATTCCCACGACGGGATGCGCCGCCACACCTCGGCCGACGGCAGCACCCGCATCCGCTCGGGGGCCGGTCCCGGTGCCGGCGTCCCGAATTTGGTGACCAGTAAGCGCCAGGCGCGGAACGCGTCCGCACCCGGCACCCGCTGCTCCAGGACCGCCGGGATCAGAGCCTCCAACACCTGATCGGTGCGGCCGAGTCGCAGGTGCGGCACCCGCTGGTGCGCTGCGGCGACGATGGGGTTGGCCGGTACGAAATCCGACGAATCGTCCAGGGCGCCAAGCATTGCCGGAAGGGCGTCGAGGAATTCCTCAGCGCCGCTGCCCCACGCCGTGCAATCGACTGCGTTGTCGGCGGCGCGGCCGATGCGCGCCGTGACGGACCCACTGGGCAACAGGCTGGTTCGCCAGATGGCGCGGTCGGCATCGACCTGGAAAGTCGGATCGCCAGGCCCTCGGCGCAGCGGGGAAAGGGTCATGCCCGGGCTCACCACGCCGGGAAACGTCACCGTGCGAGCGCTACTCACCATCTGCTCCCGCCGGATACCGCAACTGCTCGATTCCGACGATCATAGGTCCGAATCTGCCCACCCATCCTTGTCCGGTGCGTCATTGACCGGCAACTGTGTTCCGCGTCAGGATGGCGAGGTGACCACCCCCTTCGACGACCCGCAGGCCGAGCTGGCGTGGATGTTCCTGCAGTGCCTGTCCGAGGGGGGCGACGTCGAAGAATGCTTCGGGCTGCTGAGCGATGACTTCACCTACTGGAACCTGCTGACCCGCAGCTCGGTCGACAAGGCGACATTGCGTGACGAGGTCGAACGGCGCAAACGCACCGCCGAGCTGAACCTGAACTTCATTCGGTGCTTCAACGACGGCGAAAGCGTGGTGATCGAAGCCGAAGCCGAGGGTGAGACCGCCGACGGGCTTCGCTACAACAGCCCTGCGGTCTTCATTTTCGAAACCCGCGACGGGCTTATCGCGTCGTTGCGCGAATACAGCGACACCAAGGTGACCTCGCACGTATTCGGCCCGGCGAACCGCTAAGCGGTTTCGACGCTGATCTCCGCCTTGTCGGGGTAGAAAGCCACGTGGCCGGCGATCTCTGCAACCGCCGGATACGGCTGCTCGTACGTCCAGATCACGTCCTCGACAGTGCCCGCGGCGGTGGTCACGCTGTAATAGCCGGCCTCCCCCTTGTACGGGCAGTAGCTGCTGGTGTCGGTGCGGGCGAGCCGATCCTGCACTACATCCTCGAGCGGAATGTATTGCACGGCAGGGTAAGTGGACTCTTGAAGCTGTAACGCCTCAGTGGTGTCAGCGACCACTTCGCCGTTGACTCTAACCACCACCCGCGTTCCGGTGGGTTTGATCGTGATCGGGTGCTCGGCGGTGGGTTCAAGGACGGGCCGACTGGTCATGATGACGTCTCCTCACGTGCGACTAGCAGGTTCAACACCACCCGGCGCACAAGATTCCCGTCAAGGGCTTTTGATTCAGCCGGCGGGCGCGAGCATGTCCTTCCACCCCGAGTCTCCGGTGTGGCGCGAATCCTCGAGCGAGTACTTCGCGCCGTCGGGTCCCACGACTTCGCCGCTGGACGGAAGGTAGATCGCGGCCGGGCCGGCCGGCGTGTAGGTACACGGGTTGGGTTGTTGGCCATTGCACCGCACGGTGCCCGATCCGGGCCGCTGCAGCGGATCGTTGACCGGCGCCGCCGGCGGCGGCAGCCGATCGGCCGGCGCGGGGTTGAGGCCGTTGTTGACCGAGGGCGCCGGTATCACCTTTCCGGGGTCGACCGGCTGGTCGCAACGAGCACCCGGGGCAGGGCAGTTGCGAATCTGGTTCGGATCCCCGTACCACGGGTTGGTGCCCAGCGGGACATACGGCTTGTTGTCGCGGCATTCCCGCGGGGTCGCCGCGCGCTTGCCGGGGACGTCGACACAGGGATAGTTGCGCGCACCGCGCACCGCGTTGGCCGGAGTGTCCTGCGGGATCTTGCAGTACGTTCCTTCCGGCAACGGTGCCGTGCTGGTCTCCGCGGGTGAGCGCCACTCCGAAGCCGGCAGGAATCCGGTCAGGCACGGCGGAGGATTGTTGAGTGACAGGTTGAGGTTCATCAGCACCGATCCCGGAGCGGACGCGACCAAAGTCTGTGCGACCGAACCGATCTCGGGCAGGAAGACCAACAACTGCTCGAGACCTTTGTTGTAACGCTTGAGCATGTCGGCGACGACTTCCAGGTTCGCCAGCGTCTGCGGCAGAGACTGGCGGACGTCATTGAAGACGTCGTTGACCTGATCCGCGGTCGGCGCGGCTTTCGACAGAATGCTTTGCACGTGCTGATCGGTCTGCGCCGTCTGAGCGGTCAGCACCTTGAGGTTGTGCGACCACTGCGCGATCGAGTCGCCGGAGTCGACTTGGCTGTCCAGGATCGGTGCCGCGTTCGCGATGATGTCGTCGACGTCGGACATGTTCGCTTCGAAGTCGCCGACGATGGACTGCGTCGAGTCGACGAGTCGTTGCAGCGATGGTCCCAATCCGCCTACCGCCAAGGCCGTTTCGTCAAGCAGCGATGCGATCTTCTTCTTGGGCAGGACGGACAGACCACGGTTGGCCGCGTCGAGGGCCGGGCCTATCTCGCTGGGCACGGTGCCCTTGGTAATCGTCTGTCCGGGCGAGAAGAACTTGCCCGGACCGCCGGTAGACACCAGATCCAGATACTGCTCACCGATCGCCGACACCGAGTGCACATTGGCTGAGGCGTCGACGGGGATCTTGTACCGGCTGTCGATGCTGAGCGTCGCCCTGACACCGTGTGCGGTCGGCTCGACCTTGGTGACCCGGCCGATCTGGATTCCGCGATATGTCACGTTGGATGTGCGATACAGACCGCCCGACGCCGGCAGCTCCGCGACCAGTCGGTACTGACCGACACCGAGCTGGCTCGGGATCCGAAGGTAGTACCAGCCCAGTGCCACCAATGCGGCTAATGTCAAGGCGGCGAACACAATCAACTGATTGCGAATGAAGCGGGTCAGCATGGGCTACTCGCCTCGCTCCACCGGCGCATCTGCCGGGTTGGGCGTGTACCGGATGTCCGGAATCATCGTCGACGGGTCGCGGCCCCAGGACTGCTCGAGGGCACGCAATGCTCCGGAGAATCCGGTGCCGGTGAAGATCGCGTTGTCGACGGTGCTCAGCGTCAAGTCCAGAGCTCCGGAGACGTTGATGTAATCGCCGCGAACGATCTTCGGCACGCTGTCGACGGCGAACGGCGGTGACAGCAGCAGCATCAAGGCGTCGACCAGATAGGGTGCGGCACGGCCGAGTTGCTTGAGCGGTCGCTGCAGATCTTGCAGGTCCTGATGAAGATCGCCGCGCGCGGCCGACAGCGTTTGGCCGGTGACGTTGCTGATCCGCCCCACCGCTTCGACCGTGTTGGCGAACAGATCACGTTGCCGGGCGAAATGATCGACCAATGGCGGGAATTCGGTGAGCACCCGATCGAGGGTGTCGGTTCTGGTGCCGGCGTATGACAGCAGCCGGTCCGTGGAGTTGATGGCGTGGACGATGTCGTCGCGCTGCGCGTTCAGCTCACCGGCGAAGGTGTCCAGTTTGCCGAGGAAATCCCGGATCTGATGGGCGCGCCCGGTCAGGATTTTGTAGACCTCGTTCTGGATGACCTCGAGGTTGGGAATGCCGCCGCCGCGCAACACCATGGCCAGGCTGGCGAGCGTCTGCTCGGTGGAGGGATAGGCCGACGAATTGTTCAACTGGATGGTGTCGCCGGCCTTGAGCTGCTGCGGCGACGGATCTGGCGGCGCGGCCAATTCGATGTGCTGAGAACCGAGCAAGCTGGTCTGACCGATCTTGGCGGTGGCGTTCTTCGGAAGCTTGACGCCCTTGTCCAAGTCGACGGTCAGTGTGGCGACCCAGTTCTTCAGGTCGATCGAACGGACCGTGCCGACGAAGACGTCGGCCACCAGAACTCGGCTATTGCCGTTCAGCGCCATGGTGTTTGGCATCTGAACAAAGATCTTGTAGGAGCCGGGGCCGCTGCCGGGCCCACCGGGCAGCGGGACGTTGGCGATGCCGCGCCAGTTCCCGCAGGAGGTCAGCACGACCGTGGCGGTCAGCAACGCCAACGCCTGCCAGGCCTTGCGGCTCATCAGCCGCCCGACGCTCACCGGCCCGGCCCCGGCGGTGCCTCAGCCGCACCGAGCGGAAGGTCCGGCGGTGGCGCCGCCGCCGTCGGTGACGGCAAGGGCTGCGGATACCACGGCGGCGGCAGCGGGTTGTTCTCGTCGTAGGCGTTGGGTGGCCCGGTCATGTTGCGCGCCGGTGGCGGCGGCGGGATGTCCGGCCCACCCATCAATTCGGCCAAGGACGCCGGTGTCAACAGGTTCGCCGTGGCCGGCTGGACCATGGTTCCCTGCATGCCGGGCGCGACGATCCAGCCCGGCTCCGAATTGCGATGGGACCACTGGGTATCCGGCGAGAAGATCCCGGGGACGGTGGTGTCCTTGAAACCGGGTGGCGGTTGCAAACGCGGCTCGGAGTACGCGATGTTCTTCGGCAATGTGTCAGCGCTGCTGAACAGGTTGATCCCATACGGGAAATAGTTGAACTTGATCGCATCCAGGACGGGCGCCAGGTATTGCGCACACAGTTCCGCCGAGTCCTGATAGCCGAGCCGGCTGCCGGCCTGAATGGCGCTGCAAATGAACTCCATTGGATTGGCGAAGTTGGTCAACGCGGCCACACCGCTCAGACTGCCGTGAGCAGGCTCGTAAATCGCCAGCACGTTCGCGGCCATGTTCGGCAGGATGTGCAGTGCGGTCTCCAGCCCGTCGCGAGGAGCCGGCTGCATGATCGCGGTGGTCACGTCGCCCAGGTTGTTGACATCGCGAGTCAGCGCTTCGCGGTTCTCGGTCAAGAATTTCTGGGCGGTGGACAGCAGGCTGTCGGTCTGCTCAATTGCGTTGGCGGCGGACTGATCCGAGCTGGTGAGGTTGCCGGTCAACTGGGCCAGGTCCTTGTTCAGGGCGACGAACTGCCGGTCGTCCTGATGTAGCGCGTTGACGAACATCGCCAAGCTGCGCAGCACCGAGAAGAAGTCACCGCGACCCTCGTCCAGCGTGCTCAGTGCGTTCGACAGATTGTTCAGCGTGGTGTTGATCTGCTGACCCTTGCCGGCCAGGCCGTCGGCGAAGGATTCGATGACGTCACCGAACGGCCCCTTGGGCTGCTCTTTGGTCGGGCCGAGTTGGCCGATGATGTGAGTGATGCTGTTACGCAGGTCATCCCATTCGACCGGGACTTGCGTGCGCTCGATCGGGATCACCGCGTTGTCGGCCAACTGCGGGCCGCCCTTGTAGGGCGGCTCCAGCTGGATGCTGCGCGAGGCCACCAGCGTCGGGTTGAGCACCACCGCCGACGCGTCGGCCGGCACCTTGTATTTGTTCCGGTAGTGAAACGTCACCCTCATCTGGTCGCCGATGGGTTCGATCTTGTCGATTGAACCGACGCGGATACCCATGATCTGGACCTTGTCCCCCGCGTAGAGGGCATTGGCCGCCGGGAAGTAGGCAACTACCGTGTTGTAGATCAGCCGGTCGTACAGCTGCCAACCCACCAGCGCGGCAACGAGACCGAGCGCGACGACGAGCGACCCGATGATCACCGCGGCCTTGGACAACTGCGGTAGTCGCAGCTTACGGATGTCGAAGATCGTGCTCATCGGCTACTACCCCCCGTCCCCGCCGGGCGTGACGAATGGAACCGGTAGCTGCGGACCCGGGCCCGGCGGTGCGGGCGGTCCGGGCGGCAACGCGGGCGCGAAGGTCGACGGCGGCGGGGGCGCGCCCGGCCGGCAGCAGGCTCTCCCGTCGCGCCCCCGGCGGTGCGTTCGGCGGCAGCGGCACCGGGGTGCCCGGCATACTCGGCGCCGGCGCCCCGGGCAGCGCGGCATCCGGAATCCCCGGCGCCGGTGGCAGACCGTTGGGATTCGGCGGCGACGAGAGCACATCGGGCAGCGCCGGATACGGCCCGTTGGGCCCGAACGGACCCTGTCCTTGATCGACGCCTGCGCACGGCAGCGGGTTGCCCGGTCGCGGCGACATCTCCGGTGGCGGCGCGTACGAACACGGTGAGCCCGGCGCCACAGCCGGCCCCGGGTGATCCGCAGTGCCCTCGAGTACCGGCGGCGCAGGCGGTGGAGCGCCGTTGGAGAAGCGTGTTCCGTTCGGGTCCGGCCATTTGAAGGCGGGCAATCCCGCACTGCGCCAGAAGTTCTCCGGGTCGATGCCGCGTTTCTTGAACGCCGCATCCACCCACGGTTGCAGGATCTGGTAGGGCAGCAAGTTACCGATCATCACCTTGAAGTACGGTCCGGAGCCGACGGCCTCACTCAGCGCCGCCGTGTATTTGCGCAACGTATTCAGCACGGAGACAAGGTCGTTCTTGTGCTCGACCAAAACATCGGTGACGCTGTGCAGCTGGTCGAGCAGGTGGTGCAGATTCGGGTTATCGTGGATCAAGCCCTGCACCTGCGAGGAAAACGCCGACACGTTGGCCAGCAGCGCCGCAATGGCCTTGCCGCGCTCATTGAACGCGGCAAGGAGCGACTGAGTGTTTCGCAGCAGCGCGTTGATCTGCTTACTGCGATCACCGAGCACGCTGGCAACTTTCCGGGCCTCGGTCAGCAGGTGTTTGAGCTCGTCATCGCGCTTGCCGATGATGTCGGAGAACTTCGACACCCCGTCCAGCGCCGCACTCAAATGCGGGTAGGTCTGGTTGATGGTGTGTGACAGCACATTCAGCGACTGCTTGACCGTGTCGATGTTCCAGCCGGCGGCGGCCTTGGTGACGTCGAAGAACGCGTCGTATACCTGGTACGGGGTGGTGCTTTGCCCGAGCGGCAGCACATCATTCGGTCGCATCCGCTTGGCGCCGCGCGGTTCGATCTCGAGCACCTTCTTGCCCAGCAGCGTGTCGGTCCGGATCGCCACCCGGCTCTCGGTGCCGATGGTGTGCGTTCCGGTGGTGAACTTCATGACGACGTGATCGCCGTCGATCGAAAGGTCTTGCACCATGCCGACATCCATGCCGACGATGCGCACCTTGTCGCCTTTGCTCATTCCGCCGGAGTCGCTGAACTGCGCGTAGTAGCTGGCAGTCGCGAACAACACCGGCAGGCTGCTGAAGCTTTGTCCCACACCGACAATGAGGACCACGAGCGCGATAGCCAGCACCCCGACACGGACCCGGTTGGCGGGCTGAAGAGTCCTCATCTCAGCGTGCACCTACCCGACGGCTGTTGGAAGAGCTTCACCGATCGAACAGGTCCGCCCGGCTGCAGTCCGTTGACCTTGAGCGAAAGGTCACACAGGTAGAAGTTGAAGAAGTCGCCATAGATCCCGCTGGCGCGGCCGATGATATTGAATGCGGCGGGCACCTTTCCGACCAAGTCCCCGATTCGGTCGCGCTGATCGACAAGCGGTTCGGCAAGGGTTTCCAAGTGGCTGACCGTGGCACGCACCAGCGCCCGGTTGTCGGCCAGCAGGTCGGCTACTGTTCCCGCGGCGTTGCTGATGCGCGCGGTCCCGTCCGCCAGCGGGGTGGCCCGGTCCTTCAGGCCGGTGATGAGCACCTCGAATTTGTCGATGGTCGCGTCGAATTGGTCGCGGTGCCGAACCGTGGTGTCCAGCACGGTGTTCAGGTTATGGATCACCTCGCCGATCGCCTGGTCGGCTTTCCGCCAGCCGGTCGGTCAGCTGCGCGGTCTGGTCGAGGATGTCGTTGATCGTGCCGCCTTCGCCTTGGAAGACGGTGATGATCGAGGAGGCGATGCTGTTGACCTTCTGCGGATCCAGGGCGCGGAACAGTGGCTTGAAGCCGCCGATGAGCGCGTCGAGGTCCAGCGCTGGCTGGGTACGCGACAGTGGGATGAATCCGCCCGGCGGCAAAGCCCTTTCAGCGTTCTCTCCGGTTCCCCGGCTGATTTCCAGATACCGGTTGCCGATGAGGTCCTGGTAGCGGATCTGCGCGGTCGTCGACTGGTAGAGCTGCACCGAGCGGTCGACGGCGAAGTCGACGCGAATCCTTTTGTCTCCCTCTACCAACTCGATTTTCTTGACCTTGCCGACCTCTACGCCCGAGGCGCGGACGAACTGACCGGCACGCAAGCCACTGGCATTGCTGAATTCGGCGGAATAACTGTTGGTGCGGTCGAAGCGCACCTGGCCGAAAACCACGATGATGATCGCGGTGAGCAACAGCTGCACGGACACGACGGCCGCGAGCCGCACGACAGTACCGGTGATTCTCATGGGTTGATCGTGTTCTCCCCGTACTGACGCCCCCACACGTATTCGTTGGCCAGCGGCTGGCCCAACTCGAAGTGGTTGTAAGGCGCAATGCTGTTGCCGGAGTCCATCACCAGATACGGCGCCGGCCACAGTTCGCGCGTTACCGGCGCCCAGCAGCCGGCTTTGCCGCCGGGTCCGCCGTGACCGTTGACCCTCGGCAGGTTGTCCGGATACACATAGGGGTTCTCGGTGCCCGCGATCGCCACGCCGAGTTGCGCCGCATAGTGGTTGCCGCTCTCCAGCGCGGCGACTTTCGGCGCGACGTCGGCGAAGTTGCGAATGGTGCAGAACGCCTGCGGGCTGTAGGTGTCCAGCAGATGGGCGGTCGGCCGTAGGTCGGCGGTAAGACGTTCCAAGTACGGCTTGCTGCGAGTGAAGATGTCGTTTCCGGTGTTGGCGAAGCCAATTGCGGCCAGCAGGGCCGCGTCGAGATCTGCCTGATGCCGGTTGAGGGTGCGCGCGGTGGTCACCGCATTCTCCAGCGCGTCAAACAGATCCGGTGCGGCTTTGGCGTAGACATCGCCGAGCGCGGCGAGCTGCTGGAGGTCGTGGCGAATCACCGGCATCCGGGGGTTCAGGTCGCCGAGGATCTTGTTGCCGTTGACAATCGACTTCCCGAACTTGTCACCCAATCCGGTCAACGCTTGCGCCGCGGCGCCCAGCGTGAGGTTCACCTTCACTGGATCGACGTTGTCGGCCAGTTCGACCAGTGTCTCGAACACCGTGTTGAACTCCGTCGTGATCGACGTCGCATCGATGACGGATGACGGTGTAATCCGCTGCGGTGTCGGCTCTTCGGGTGAGGTCAGCGAGACGTACTTGTTGCCGAACACGGTGGTCGCCTGGATTTTCGCGATGACGTTCACCGGGATGAGGTCGACGTACTGCGGTTCGACATCAAGGGTGAACCGGGCCGCCGGCTTACCGCGATGCTCGACCTCGGAGATGCCGGCCACCCGACCAATGCTCACGCCGTTGTAGGTGACCTTCGAGCCCTGGTCCATCACCAACCCGGCGCGGACGGCCAGCATCGTCAGCTTGGTCTTGGGGGTAAAGTCGCCGCGAAACTGCCCGTATATCAACGCAAGTAGCAGCGCACACACCACAAACAGCCCGACACCCGCCGCGGTATCCGGCCAGGTCCGGATTCTTCGCTCCTTCGTCGGGGTCGTCATCCCGGCTACACCGTGAGGTTGAAGTTCGGGTCGACGCCGTACAGCGCAAGTGAAGTCAGCAGGACGACGATCACCGTGGAAACCAACGAGAAACGCATCGACCGACCGACGGCCTCGCCCACCCCGACCGGTCCGCCGCTGGCGTTGTAGCCGTAATAGCAGTGGGTGATCATCACGATCACCGCCATCACAATGACCTCGCCACCCGACCAGAACACGTCCTCGGTGCGCAGGAAGGTCCGAAAGTAATGCTCGTAGGTGCCTACCGATTGTCCGTAGAACAGCGTGGTGACAACCTGCCCGGACAGAAACGACATGACCAGCGCCATCGCGTACAGCGGGACGACCACCACCAGCCCCGCCATCAGTCGGGTGGACACCAGGAACGCGACCGACTTGATGCCCATCACCTCGAGGGCGTCGATCTCTTCGCTGATCCGCATCGCGCCCAGCTCCGCCGTCGCACCCGCTCCGACCGTGGCGGCCAGCGCGACACCGGTCACCACCGCGGTGACGACACGTACGTTGGCCAGCGCGGCGAAGAAGCCGGTGAACGCCTCGACGCCGATGTTGCCCAGCGACGCGAAACCCTGGATGGCGATCAACGACCCACCGGACAGCGTCACGAAGCCCACGATCGCGGCGGTGCCGCCGACCACGGCCATCGCGCCGGTGCCCATGCCGATCTGAGCGATCAGCCGCAGCGTCTCCCTGCGGTAGCGGCGCAACGCCCATCCGATCGACCAGGCGCCGATGACGGAGAATCGGGTGAGGTGCCCGGCCCTGTTGAGTCCGCGGATGGCCCCGCCGGCGTAGTGGTCGACGCCGGCGGCCGCGCGCGGATAACGCGCACGCATCACCGCTGCGGTCGTCACGTCAGCGACCCGTCCCGAACCGGACGCCGATAGTGGTCAGCACGACGTTGACCGCGAACAGCGCGATCACGCAGAGCACCAGTGTCTCGTTGACAGCGACCCCGACACCTTTGGGACCGCCCTTGGTGGTCAGGCCGCGATAACAACCGACCAGGCCGGCGATCGTCCCGAAGATCGCGGCCTTGATGGTCGCGATGAGAACTTCGGGTAAGCCGGTGACCAACGTCAGGGTTGCGAGATACGCGCCGCCCGACACGTTTTGAAGCTTGACGCCGAAGAGGAAGCCGCCGACCAAACCGATCGTGATGACGGTTCCGTTGAGCAGCGTGGCGACGACCGTCGCGGCCACCACCCGCGGTACCACCAGCCGGTGAATCGGATCGATGCCGAGGACCTCCATCGCATCGATCTCTTCGCGGATGGTGCGTGCGCCCAGGTCGGCGCAGATGGCTGTCGAGCCGGCGCCGGCGACCACCAGCACGGTGGTCAGCGGGCCGAGCTGGGTGACCGCGCCCAGGGCTGCGCCAGCGCCCGAGATGTCGGCGGCACCGAATGCGGCCAGCAAGGTGTTGAGGGTGAAGACGATCAGCACCGTCAGCGGGATCGACACCGCAATCGTGGGCAGCAACGCGACCCTGGTGATGAACCAGGTTTGGACGATGAACTCGTTCCAGTGAAAAGGCCGACGGAACAACGCTTTTCCGGCCAGGGTGCACATCCGCGCGAATCCACCGACGGTCGCCAGCGGCGGCGTGAGTTGGTCACGCACGTAACCAGCGAGCCCGGCGGGCGTCGTCGCTGTCACCGCTGCGCTACCGCCGAAATGGGACAGTCATCGAACGGCGCAGGGTGACGTGTTTCAGCGCGGTGCCACCACACATCCACCATGCGTCACACTATGTAACAAAAATCACTTCGGTTACCTGAGACACGCGGAGGATCGGACCTCGGAAGTTAAGCGCGATTCCGGCTTACTCGGACGACGCGGCCTTGCTGTTCCGCTTGGCGTTCTTCATGTTGGCCCAGAAACGGGCGGCCTCCCGAATGGACTCTTCGACCGGCCTTGGCTCCCAGCCCAATTCGCGAGTGGCCTTGCTGTGGTCGACGGGAGCTTCGGCACGCATCATCCGCACCGACTTCATGCTGAGTTCGGCGTCTTTACCCGTCAACCGGGCTCGCAGGGTTCCCATCGCTGCCAATCCGTAAAGCACCGGGACCGAGATCGATCGCCGGGGCGGGGGCACGCCTGCCTCGTCGGCCGCGATCTCGACCACCTCCTTCAGCGGGATCATCCGCTCGGAAATCAGATAGCGCTCGCCGACGCGGCCACGCTCGGCCGCCAGCAGCATGGCCCGCGCAGCATCGTCGACACCGACGACCTCAAGCTCAATGCCGTTCATCGAGAACGGCAGCTTGCCGAAGACGGCCCCCGCGATGAATGCGCCGTGCGGGGTGCGGCCCCAGTCGCCGGCACCATAGGTCGTCGAAACGCACATGGCAACGGCGGGCAGGCCGGCCTCGGCCGCATACTGCAGCACCAGATCCTCGGCCTGGACCCGCGATTCGACGTAGGGGGTGAGGTTGCGACGATCGATCGGGTCGTCCTCGGTGGCTACGTGGCCATGACGACGACCCACCGTCGCATACGTGCTGGTGAACACGAACCGCTCGAGCGTGGATGAAATCGGTTTTGCCACAGCTACATCCATGACACTGCGCAGACCTTCGACGTTTGTCTGGAACAGCGGTGACGGGTCTTGCAGCCAAGCCCTGGTGTCGACGACGCAGTAGTAGACCTCGTCGCAGCCCTCCATCGCCTCGCGCACGGTGGCCGTATCGAAGACGTCGCCGTGGAAGCGGGTGACGTCCAGGTCGTCGATGCTGCGGGTGTTGGCGGTCGGGCGGACCATCGCGCGCACGTCAGCGCCGGCGGCGACGAGTTGGCGGGTGACATGCGAGCCCAGGAAGCCGTTGGCGCCGATGACCAGCTTGGGAGCGCTCACTGTGACCCTCCGAAAGTC
The DNA here is from genome assembly GCA_963815995.1 of uncultured Actinomycetota bacterium. Classification (GTDB taxonomy): domain Bacteria; phylum Actinomycetota; class Actinomycetes; order Mycobacteriales; family Mycobacteriaceae; genus Mycobacterium. Next base: position 18,869 of record CAWFIR010000007.1, on the reverse strand, counting down.
CCACCGTAGGTCTGTAGCCAGCGGGCGGCGTCATCGTCGAGTGTGCCCAGCGCCTCGGCTTTCTTGCACCACTTGATTCCCGCCTGCAGAAAGCGCAGCGGGTTGTAGATGTCTTCTTGCCGGCACCACTGGCCGTCGCCCGCGTAAGTGATGATCGAGATGTTCGTCGCACTGATGATCGTGCCGTCGCCGGGGTCGACCATCGGATTGTCGAGCTCGCAGATGATCCGTCCGGTCGGCTCGTCGATCACCGACCACAGCGACGGGAAAGCCGTCATGTGACTGCCCGGGAAAGTCGTCATCGTCTTGCGGATCCAGGTGAGCACCTCGTCGCGGCCCTTCATGGTGCCGGCGGCGTGCTCGATGTAGTCGACGTCCGGGGTGTAGTGCTGCACCCACTGGTCCCAATTCTTGGTCTCGGCCGCGTGGGCCACGGTCTGCTCAAACGTGTCGAACGCGGCGGCGAGCTCCTCGCGGGTAAATACCTGCTTCACGCAAGAAACTAGAACACGTTCTATTGCGGTTTGTCGAGCAAGTGGATAATCGGGGAGATGACGGACTACAGCAAGGCAATACTGGCCGGCGGTTGCTTCTGGGGTATGCAGGATCTGATCCGCAAGCAGCCCGGAGTCGTTTCGACCCGAGTCGGCTACACCGGCGGCGACGTGCGCAACGCGACGTACCGCAATCACGGAACCCATGCCGAAGGCATCGAGATCATTTACGACCCGGCAGTCACCGACTTCCGCGCAATCCTGGAGTTCTTCTTCCAGATCCACGACCCGACCACCAAGAATCGGCAGGGCAACGACGTCGGGACCAGCTACCGCTCAGCGATCTTCTACGTCGATGACGACCAGAAGCGCGTTGCGCTGGACACCATCGCCGACGTCGAGGCCTCAGGTCTGTGGCCCGGCAAGGTGGTGACGGAAGTCAGCCCGGCCGGCGACTTCTGGCAGGCCGAGCCCGAACACCAGGACTACCTGCGGCACTACCCCAACGGGTACACCTGTCACTTCATCCGGCCGGGATGGAAATTGCCGCGACGGGCCTCAGCCGAGACGTAACGGCTAGGTGCGGTTGACCAGTCCCAGCCTGGGATCTGCCGCCAGCTGAAATGCCGCGCGCATCGCTTCGATCGCGGCGGTGCTGCCCTCGAACTTCCACCGCCGCAACGCGGCCTTCCGCTCGGCCGCAGTACCGCCGAGACGCGCGGTGATCAAGTCGGACGCAGTCGCGGTGACTGTGACGGCCGGTGAGCCTTCAGCGCCGGCCAGCCCGTGGCGAGTAACCGCGAATCCGAAACGGCGACCGTCGATTTCAACCGCTGTAGGTCGTTGACACGTCCGCGCCCTGAGCCGGGTCGAAGCCGAGCAGGATACCGGCGAGAAATCCGTTGAGCGGTGTCAGCACACTGTCGGCGGGTTCGAGCAGATCCAATCCGAAGGTGGCGACAGCCTGGATCACCGGCGGTACTTTGCGCCACCCCTCTTCGCTGAGCGTGTACACGGTGCGGGCAACGGGCGGCGGTAATTCGCTGCGGCAGATCAGGCCGGCCTCTTCGAGTTCACGCAACCGGTCGGCGAGCAGGTTAGTGGCGATGCCCGGAAGTGCCGCCCGCATATCGCCATAGCGGCGCGCCCCGCCGATGAGCTCGCGCAGGATCAGCAGTGTCCATCGCTCGCCGAGGACGTCAAGCCCGCGGGCTATCGGGCAGTTCTGGTTGTAACTCTTACGACCGGCCACACCAGCCACTCTACCGTATCGACTCGTTAATAAAGTTATTACTTGATTTTCTTGTCTTCTCAGTTTACGGTTCTGTCCATGCCCAACTTCCCCCGCCTGCCGGTGTTCCGCGATCATCCGATCGCCGCACTGGCCGCCATTTGTCTCAGTGTGTTCGTCATCAGCGTCGATGCCACTATCGTCAACGTCGCTCTGCCGACACTGTCCCGAGAACTGAACGCCGATACCGCACAACTGCAGTGGATCGTGGACGCCTACACCCTCGTCATGGCAGGCCTGTTGTTGTCGGTGGGCAGCCTCAGCGACCGATACGGTCGGCGGGCGTGGCTCAGTGGCGGGCTTGCCGCGTTCGCAATCACATCCATCGTTGCGGCGCAGGCGAACTCGGCGCACGCCTTGATCGCGGCGCGCGCCGCGATGGGGGTCGGCGCCGCGGTGATCTTTCCGACCACACTGGGCCTGATCACGAACATCTTCACCGATCCGGTGCGGCGGGCCAAGGCGATCGGCGTCTGGGCGGCGATGGTCGGTGTCGGCGTCGCCGTCGGGCCGATGGCCGGCGGCTGGCTGCTTGAGCACTTTTTCTGGGGTTCAATCTTTTTGGTGAACGTGCCGGTCGCCGCGGTGGCCATCGTGGGTGGGATTCTGTTCGTCCCGACGTCGCGTGATCCGGCCGCACCGAAGGTCGATGTGCCCGGGCTCATCTTGTCCAGCATCGGCGTGACGGTGTTGATTTACACGGTTATCGAGTCCCCGCAGTGGGGATGGGGCAGCGCGCGGACTGTGGCCGGCTTTGGTGTCGCCGCGATTGTTCTCGCCGCTTTCGCACGCTGGGAGTGGCGTAGTTCGCACCCGATGCTCGACGTCTCCGTGTTCGCGAACCGGCGATTCTCCGGCGGGAGCCTGGCGGTGACCGCAGGCTTCCTCACCCTGTTCGGCTTTATCTTCGTGATCACCCAGTACTTCCAATTCATCAAGAGCTACAGCGCATTCGAGACGGGCGTACGGTTACTGCCCGTCGCCATCTCGATCGCCGTCGCCAGTGTGCTGGGTCCGCGCGTGGTGGAACGAGTCGGCAGCACAGCGGTCGTTGCGTCCGGTCTCGCGATTTTCGCAGCCGGGCTCGCATGGGCCTCGACCGCCGATGCGGCTACGCCCTATCTGCAGATCGCCGGGCAGATGTTGCTGCTCGGTGGCGGTCTCGGCCTGACCACCGCGCCGGCCACCGAAGCGATCATGGGCTCACTCTCCACCGATAAGGCCGGGATCGGTTCGGCCGTCAACGACACCACGCGCGAGTTGGGCGGCACCCTCGGCGTCGCGATCGTTGGCAGCGTGTTCGCATCCGTTTACTCCAGACGTATCGAATCCGCGTCGGCGCTTACGGCGCTTCCAGGAGACATCCGGTCCACGATGGAGCACTCAACGGCCGCCGCCTACAAGGTCATTGGGCAACTTCCCGCCGTGCAGGCCGCCGGTGTGCGCGATGCCGTCAACCACGCGTTCCTGGGCGGCTTGCAGATTGGCTCCCTGGTCTGCGCGGCTATCGCACTGGCCGCGGCGATCGTCGTCGCGGTTCTGCTGCCCGCGCGGCAGCACCGCCGGCAGGCGACTGATCCGGACTGCGCAGAGGCCGTCGCCACGTGAAAATGGTTCGTGCAGAGCGTTTTCGACTTCGGATCGAATCGACAAGGAGTTGCACGATACGCACCGGGCGGCCCGCCGTCAGCGCGGCGGCACAGTATGGCGTCGGAGGGATCCGCGAGCGTATCGAGGCCGCGCTGCGCAGTGCCGGAAAGGATTTCGATACGCTGACCCCCGCTGACTTAGCCGGCGGCCTCGCCTCATTCGAGCACTTCCACTCTCTTGGCCGCACGGGCACCACGGCGCTTCTCGACGCCGCCCAGGTCACCGCAACCGACTCCGTCCTCGACGCCGGCAGCAGCATCGGTGGCACCGCCCGCCTGCTTGCAGCCGAATACGGCTGTCACGTGACTGCAATCGATCATCACCGCCGAATACTGCGACACCGCCCGGTGGCTGAACGAACTGGTGCATCTCGAAAACCGCATCGAGGTAATCGAAGGAGACGTCACCGACCTGCCGTTGCCGGACGCAAGTGTTGATGTCGTTGTCAGCCAACATGTCCAGATGAACATCGCCGATAAGCCGGCGATGTATCGCGAAACGCGCCGCGTTCTGCGCGCCGGCGGCCGACTCGCCCTATGGGATGCCACGGCAGGCCCCCGAAAGCCCCTGATTTTTCCCGTGCCGTGGGCAGACATACCCGGACGCAGCCACCTCATCACTCCCGATGAGCTCGCCACCACGCTCCGGGCTGCCGGGTTCAAGCTCGAGGTGTGGAATGACCTGACCGAGTTCGCCGTCGCGGCCATGACGCCGATAGTTGGAGTTACCCACCGACCCGCTCGGACTCCAACTCCTCGTTCCCTGATATCGAGACCAAGGTGATGAACCTGCTGAAAAACGCACGAGAAGACCGCTTGCGGCTCATCCAAGCTGTCGCGCTGGCCGTGTAACGCGGCCCTGGGCCTCGAAATCGCCTCCAAGGCTGTGATTTTCGCGAGATCGCAACCATGCCTGCCGTTTCGCGCCGAACGGGACGGCTATTTGCCGATCGCGCGTAGCTGATACAGGCCGCGGGTGGTGGCGACCGTCTTGCCGTCGGCGTCGGTCACCACTGCCTCAAGAGTGAAATCGGACTTACCCCGTTCGGCCGCTTCGGCTTCGATTCGCGCGATGGTGTCGTCATCCAGGCTGGCTTGCGCCCGCAGTTCGGACCGGGCCATGCCGACGAATTGAGATGTCGACGTTTTTGACCAGCGGAAAGTACTTCGAGCTGTCGAAAGTGCTCAAAGCGATGATGCCGCCAAGGATTTCGGCCACCGTGAACTGAACGCCGGCGTAGATGACACCGAAGTGGTTGCCGTTACCCTCCACCGGAACCGTGGCCGCCGCAAAACCGCGACGCGCCTCCACAACGCGCACACCCATGTTGCGCGCGGTCGGGATGGTGGAACCCAGGGCGCCGTTCATCAGCTCGACGAGCTGGCTGTCATCGGTCATAGCCGCAGATCTTAACGACGGCGGACCACGATCTTTCCGCCGTCCTTCGGGGTGTAGGCCACCCCGCGGGAATGTAGCTTCTCCCCCGGGGCGTTCGTGGTTTCGATAGTGAAGTGACGCAACACTGTTCGCAGCACCACGTCCATCTCCATGTTGGCGAACGTGGCCCCCACACAGCGTCGGGAGCCGCCACCGTACGCCAGCCAGGCGAAGCTGGGTGGCTTGGTTCCGACGTAACGCTGTGGGTCGAAGCGGTCCGGATCGGGGAACAACTCGGGGTCGGCGTGCAGCTTCGAAATGCTGACGACGATGGTGTGCCCGCGCGGGATCGACCATTCGCCGAGTTCGAAGGCCGGCGCGTGGACATGCCGGCCGGCGGCATCGATGACCGTTCGGATTCGCTGCACCTCGAGGATCGTCGCCTGCCGTAGCTCGTTGCCATCGGTCTCAGCCTCGGCGACCAGCGCAGTCAGCACTTCAGGGTGTCGGCTGAGCTGTTCGAATGCGAAGCCGAGCGTGGACGCGGTGGTCTCGTGTCCGGCCGCGAGCAGGGTGAGCAGCTCATCGCCAATGTCCTTGCGCGACATGGCCGAACCGTCCTCGTAGGTGCTGCGCAGCATCATCGCCAGCACATCGGTGCGATGCTCGAAGTTGGGGTCCGCCCGCTCGGCGGCGATGAGCTTGTCGAGAACGGCGTCGTAGCGGCGTCGGTATTCCGCCAGCCGGCCCCACGGTGTGTAGCGACCGTGGGTTCGGGAGGGTTTGGGAAACGTCGCCAGCCGCGAACCCAACGTCACCCACGGCGGCAGGATCCGCCGAAGCTCGTCGAGCTCGGCGCCCTCGGCACCGAACACCGCCCGCAGAATCGCGTTGAGCGTGATGCGCATCGTGGACGGCAGGGTGGGGAACGCGGTCCCCTCGGGCCAGTCGGCGATCTCGCGCAGCGTTTCCTGTTCAATGATCGTCTCGTAGTTCTTGATGCTCTTGCCGTGGAAGGGTGGCGCAAGCAGCCGGCGGCGCTGCCGGTGATCGTCTGTGTCCAGCGCGAACACCGATCCGGATCCGAGCAGCCGGCTCAAGTTGGGCTGAATATTTCCGAGCACTTCCGGGCTGGCGGTGAAAACCTGTTTGGCCAACTGCGGACTCGCCGCCACCACCATCGGGCCGTAGACCGGCACGTGCAGCGAGAAGACGTCGCCATAGCGGTGCGCCATCTTGTGCATGAGACGTCGCCGAGCAAACGCGAAGGCCAGCCCCTGCAGCACTCTTGGAATCCGGGGCCCAGGGGGCAACGTGCCGGGGGCCGTCGTCGAAGCCGCGTGGGTGTCAATGGTGCTCATGGCGGTGAACTCCCAACATCGGTATGGTACTGCGCCGTACCACTACTCATTCCGGTACGGTACCGTGTGGTACCAGGTGCTGGCAAGGGTTGAGACGACACTGATTTGGCAGAAGGAGGCGCCGTGGCGACGACCATCGCGAACGATGCTTCGTTCGCCGAGGCCACCGACGTCGACCCGTTTCGGCAGCGACTTCTCGACGGCCTCGCGGCCTCGATCACCGAGCGCGGATATCGCGCCAGCACAGTCGCCGATATCGTCCGGCACGCCCGTACGTCCAAGCGCACGTTCTACGACCAATTCCCCAGCAAGGAGCAGTGCTTTCTCGAGTTGCTGCACGCCGACGTCGGAAAACTGGGCGAGGACATTCGCGACGCCGTCGATCCCGACGCCGAATGGCAGACCCAGATCCGGCAGGCCGTCGAGGCCTACGTCGGCCACATCGAGTCGCGTCCGGCGCTCACGCTGAGCTGGATCCGCGAGCTGCCGTCGCTGGACGCCGCGGCGCGACCGTTCCAGCGTCGCGGTATGCAACTGCTGACCAGCCTGCTGATGAACCTCAGCGGCAGCCCGGGCTTTGTGAAGGCCGGCCTGCCGCCCCTGACCCAGCCGAAGGCCGTGATCCTGGTGGGTGGACTACGCGAACTGACCGCTCTGGCAGTCGAAGACGGGCACACTATGCGCGAGATCGTCGAACCCGCGGTGGAGGCCTCAGTCGCGATGCTCGGCTATCGCCACTGATCAGATTTTGAGGAAGGCGCGCAGCCGGTCGAGCACCAGATCCGGGCGCTGCTCGACGATCCAATGGCCTACGCCGTCAACCAGCTCGAACTCGAAATCGCTGATGTGCTTGGCATATCCGTCGATCAGGTCTGGCGTGAGCACCGGGTCTGCGGTGCCACTCAGCCAGCGGACCGGGACGTCGACGCGCACGTCGTCGAATTCACCCCGCAGCCAGCGCAGCATCTCGGTGCTCTGAAAAGTGCGGTACCACCGTGAGCCGGCGACGGCATGGCCGGGCTGGCGCATGCACTCCATGTACATCGCGACGTCGTCCTCGGGCAGCAGGAATCCGCCGCCGACCCAGGACCCCAGCATCCGGAAAAACCGCCCCTTTGGATCTCCGATGACCCGCGGGCCGATCACCGGCAGCGCCATCGGAATCTGGTACCAGAACCGCCAGGCATTGCGCATTGACGACAGGCCGCGCTGCACATAGGGCGCCGCTGTGTTGAGTCCGAAGAAGCCGGTCACCTTCGCCGGGTGGCGCAACATCATGATGAATGCGACCGGCCCGCCCCAGTCGTGAGCCACCAGTTTCACCGGCCCGACGCCCAACCGGTCCAGCACAGCCGCCAAGTCGTCGGCCATGTCGTTCTTCAGGTAGCGCGAGCGCGGCGCCGAACTCCAGCCCGCACCACGCAAATCGGGGCACAGCACGCGGTAGCCGTCGGCAGCCAGTGGTCCGATCAATTTGTGCCACTCCCACCAGTTCTCCGGGAAGCCGTGCACCAGCATCACCGGCGGCCCCTCGGCGGGTCCAGCGTCGGCGACGTGAATCGTCACACCATCACCGAGATCGATGTACTTGTGCTCGACGCCGTCGAGGGCGGGCAGAGTAACCATGGCTTGACAATCTAGCAACGGCGGCGAAACCGATCACCGCTAAAAATGAAGAGTGGCCATTCGTGGCAATACATGGATGATTGCGGGCGCGGGCGCGGCGATCGCCGCGGCAACGATCGGCTTTCCGGTAAGCGCGCACGCCAATCCCTTCTCCGCGCAGTTCCAGTCGCCATCGGGAGACATCTCCTGCAACCTGGTTAACGCCCCTCCCTCAGACAAACTCGGGTTCGGTAAGAATTTCGTGCAGTGCGACATCGTTAACCAGAGCTGGGAGCCACCGCGACCGCCCCCGCCGGGCCGGGCCGACGCCACCAGCACCCTCGTTCTCGTGCGGGGCCAATTGCCGATTGTGGGCTACAGTCCAGGCACCTTGGCGGCCTCCGACCCGGAGAGTTCCGACCTACCGGTTTCAGCGGGTGCAATCTCCTGCAAGAGCGAGCAGTCCGCGATGAGATGCACCGACGCCAGCACCGGGCACTTCTTCCGAGTGTCGCGGGAGTCCTACGAACTGGGGTAACCGCGCTCAGGCGGCGACCAAGTCGCGTTCTTTCGGCTTGACGTCGCTGCGGTCCTTCGGCGGCATGGCCAGCCTGACGATCTTGCGCACGACCGTGCCGAACTGCTTGGGCAACGAGCCCGAGTTGTACGGGATGCCGTAGCGCCGGCAGATTTCCTGCACCTCGGACGCGATCTCCGAGTACCGCTGGGCCGGCATGTCCGGGAAGAGGTGGTGCTCGATCTGGTGTGACAGGTGACCCGACAGCAGGTGAAAGAGCTTGCCACCGGTCAGGTTTGCCGAACCGAGAATCTGGCGGAAATACCACATGCCGCGCGACTCGCCCTGGGTCTCTTCGACGGTGAATTCCTGTGTGCCGTCCGGGAAGTGGCCGCAGAAGATGATCATGTAGGACCACACATTGCGCATCAGGTTGGCAGTCAGGTTGCCGGTGAAGACGAACGGGGCGAACGGCCCGGCCAGCAACGGGAAGGCGACGTAGTCCTTGAGGACCTGCTTGCGGGTCTTGCGCCAAATCTGTTGCAGGATCTCCCGTTTGTCGGAGAGCCGGATCTCACCGGAACGGATGCGCTCGGTTTCCAGCTCGTGCAGCGCCACTCCGTACTGAAACAGCACCATCAACAGGAAGGCGTAGACCGGGTTGCCCAAGAAGTACGGCTTCCACGACTGGTCCTCGCTCATCCGCAGGATGCCGTAGCCGATGTCGCGGTCCATCCCCACGATGTTGGTGTGGGTGTGGTGCATGTAGTTGTGCGAGTGCCGCCATTGGTCGGCCGGGCAAGCGGTGTCCCACTCGAATTCCTGTCCGCGGATCGACGGGTCACGCATCCAGTCGTACTGGCCGTGCATGATGTTGTGGCCGATCTCCATGTTGTCCAGGATCTTTGAGATCCCCAGCATCGCGGTACCCGCCAGCCAGGCCGGTGGAAAGATCCCGGCGAACAGCAGGGCGCGGCCGCCCACTTCGAGTGCGCGTTGCGTCTTGATGACGCGACGGATGTAGTCGGCGTCGCGCTGGCCGAGGTCGGCCATCACGCGTTCTTTGATGGCGTCGAGTTCAGCGCCGAATGCGTCGGCCTGCTCGGGAGTGAGGGTGATCTTGGGCTTGACCATCTGGGTCATGTTGGAGCCTCCTGGTCTCTTAGGGCTTAAAGGGCAAGGCCGACGTCACCGACGGGAACGGACACACAGATCTGCACGTCCTCGTCGGGTGCTGTCGACACCGCACCGGTGGTCAGGTTGCGCACGACACCGCTGGTCTTGCGGCGTGTGCAGGTGTGGCAGATGCCCATCCGGCATCCGCTGGCCGGGTTCAGTCCGGCCGATTCGGCCTGCTCCAGCAGCGGGCGGCCATCATCGATGACGTCAATGCTGCTGTTCGCGAACGTGACCCGCCCACCCGTTGGCTGCGCGGGCAGGTCGAACGACGGCGCCACGAAGCTCTCCGAGTACACGTTCTCGCAGTGCTCACGTACGGCCTCGATCAAAGCGGTTGGACCACAGACGAAAACCGCGTCAGGTTCCGGCATGGCCGCGGCCAGGTGGCCGGGGCCGAACCGGCCGTCGAGATCGCCGCCGGCCGATCGGGTGTAGCCGTGCAGCACTCGCACACCCGGCATCGCGGCAAGCTCGTCGCGGTAGCACGCCTCAGCGCTGTTGCGTGAGTAGTGCACAAAGGCGATCTCGCCCACATGGCCCTCGTTGACCAGCGTGCGCAGCATTGCCATGACGGGCGTGATCCCACTGCCGCCGGAGACGAACAGAATGCGGCGGGGCCGCTGGGCCGGCAAGACGAAGTCACCACCGACACCGCTCAGATCGACCACCATCCCGCGACGAGCGCGCTCGTACAGATAGGTCGAGACCCGTCCGCCGTCGTGACGTCCGATGGTCAGCTCGACATGCGAGGAGCCCTCGGCGTTGGCCGGTGAATAGCACCGGGTGTGCCGGCGTCCGTCGATCTCGACGCTGAGGTTGACGTATTGCCCGGCCTTGACGGTGTCGGTGAACGCCTCGTTGGGCGCCAGCACCAGGGTGACGCTGCGCGGGGTGTCGCGTCGCACGTCGACGACCTTCGCGCGGCCTTCAGCCAGCGTCCAGGTCCGATCCACCTGCTCGGTGTACCGGTCGACGCCGTGCGGGCCGGTCAGCAGGTTTACCAGGTCGGAGCCCAGCACCCGCGCCTTCAAAGTTTGAGTGAACATATGTATACCGTGCACGCAAATAAGCCTGTTCGTCAAGGGTTTCCCCAGGTCTGTGGTACGGTTCACACGGTGAACAGTCGTGCGCCTAGCTCACGGCCGCACCGGCCGAGCCGCGGTCGTAGCCGCGAGGGCCCGTCCCGCGAAGAGCGCAAAGAGGCCACTCGCCGGGCCATCGTGGCCGCGGCGCTCAAGCTGCTCGACGAGCGAAGCTTCAGCGGATTGAGCCTGCGTGAGGTGACCCGGGAGGCCGGGATCGTCCCGGGAGCGTTCTATCGCCATTTCGAATCGATGGATGCCCTCGGGCTGGTCCTGATCGACGAGTCGTTTCGGACCCTCCGGGACATGCTTCGTGGCGCGCGCGCCGGCAAGCTCGACCCTAACCGGGTGATCGAATCGTCGGTCGAGATCGTGGTCGCCAGCATCACCGAACGTCGCGAGCACTGGCGTTTCATCGGACGCGAACGCTCCAGCGGCGTCGCGGTTCTGCGGTACGCCATCCGCACCGAATTCCGGCTGCTGACGTCGGAATTGGCCACCGACCTCGCCCGCTTTCCGGGTCTGAACGCGTGGAGCACCGACGACCTCAACGTGCTGGCCAGTCTGTTCGTCAACTCGATGATCGTCATCGCCGAGGCGCTCGAGGACGTTCAGGGCGCCGACGCGATCGAGGAGATCCGCATCACCGCGGTCAAGCAACTGCGGATGATCGTCATCGGCGTCACCGGCTGGCGCAGCAGCCCCTAAGCATCTTCGACGTTGAGTCGGTGCAGTCCGCCATGATGGTGGGATGGCCACCAAAATGCGAGACCTGCTCGGGGGCGCACTGCCGTCGCTGCGCTACGAGCCCACCGAGAAGCACCTCAGGATCGACCTGGACGGCGAGCCGGTAGCCGACACGATCGACGGAATGTTGGTATGGGAGCCGCGGCGGGTGGTTCCGACCTACGCGGTGCCGCAGGCCGATGTCGCGGCCCGGCTGGAATCGGCGGGCCGGGTCGACGATCTTGCCGAGCTGCCAGTTCTGGTCCCGACGAACCCCTTTACCGCGCATAGCTGTACCGGCGAGATGTTCGACGTCATCGTCGGCGGGCGGCGATGCCCTGCCGCGGCATTCCGGCCGGACGATCCGGATCTGGCCGGGTATGTCACTTTCGACTTCAGCGCCTTCACGTGGCGTGAGGAAGACGAGCCGATCGTCTCCCACCCGCACGACCCGTTCAAACGCATCGACATCCTCGCCAGCACCCGGCATGTCCGCTTCGAGTGGGACGGCCGGCTGCTGGCCGAGTCGTCGCGACCGCTGCTGTTGTTCGAGACCTTGCTGCCGACCCGGTTCTACCTTCCCCGCGCTGACGTCGCCGTCGCTCTCGAGCCGAGCGAGACGGTGAGCTATTGCGCCTACAAGGGCCGGGCGTCGTATCTGTCGGTGCCCGGCGGCCCCACGGACATCGCGTGGACCTATCACCAACCGCTCCGCGAAGCCGAACCCGTCCGCGACCTCGTCGCCTTTTTCAACGAGCGAGTAGACGTCATCGTGGATGGCCAACGCCGGCAACGACCGGTCACCCCGTTCTCGGACTGACCGCGGTGGCTTATCGGGCATGCAATTGCGCGCAACGCCGCAGCACACCACTCGGACGCGTCACCCGAAGAGTGAGTCTCCGTCCTCGGGGGCTCCGCTGATCTGACCGCGATGCGCGCGCGCCGGTCGCTCCGCGTCGGGGCCCTCGTCGTTCAGCACGTCGGGTTCCTCTTCAGCCAGTCGGTCGTCGAGGGATTCGCCTTCCCGCTCCTCGCGCGCCGTCATCCCGAACTTGTCAGCCTCACTCCAGTCGTCGGGCGGATCGACAACCGAGTCGCCGTCGTCGTTGCGCACCTCGTCGGAGTCGGTTGACTCGCTCGGGCTCAGAGTGTCGTCGGGCCCGCCTTCCTCTGGAAGATCGCTAGCCATAGGTGATCGCATGCCCTCGGCGTCGGGCGGCTAAACGCGGCCCGCTGCGCATCGCAGTGTGAACTCGTGGCTTCGAGCGTGCACTCAGGGCGGAGTCCCTCGGCGTGTCCCCGCCGTGTATGCACACTGGATGCATCTCACACGGGCTGCAAGGCTAGCGAGCTCGCCGCCACATCGGCCACAGGGTCGGGCCCCCGTCGGGAACGACGATCTCGCCGGTGACCTCGAAGCCGAATCGCTGGTAGTACGGCACGTTTTCGGCCTTGCTGGATTCGAGATAGGCGGGTGCGTGCTCGGCGTCGACACGGTCGAGGCGCGACCGCATCAGCGCCTGCCCGTAGCCTTTGCCGCGCACCGAGGTGTCACTACCGATCACCGCGAGATACCAATGCGGTTCCTCCGGGTGCTGTGACTTCATCTGTTCGAGCAGTCCACCGAGCTTGCGGGCCGTTGTCAGCCGCGGACCGAACCCGAGGATGAACGACGGCAGCATCATCAGTTGTTCACGCCCCGACTGCTTCCATCGGCCCGGCGGATCCCAGAGTGCCGCCGCGCCGATGGTCGACCCGTCGGTGGCCACCTCCACACCGCCGCCGGCTAGATGGTGGTGGCGGGTGACGGTCGCGAAGAATTTCCGCAGGTGCGCGGCCCGCGCTTTGGGGTCCGGCATGATCCAGACCGATACCGGGTCGTCGTAGAAGGCGCGGCCGAGCGCGTGGGACAGCTCGGAGACATCGGCCTTGTGCCCGGGACGCGTGTGGATTGTCATTGACAGCCAGAGTAGTAGCGTCGGAAATCGTGTGGGACTTCGAGACGGACCCTGAATACCAGCAGAAGCTGGATTGGGTCGAAGAATTCATGGTGAACGAGCTCGAGCCACTCGACCTGGTGGCGCTCGATCCGTACGACAAAAAGAATCCCGAGACGATGGCGGTCCTGCGGCCGCTACAGCAGCAGGTCAGGGATCACGGCCTGTGGGCGGCGCATCTCAAACCCGAACTCGGCGGCCAGGGCTATGGCCAGGTCAAGCTCGCGCTGCTGAACGAAATCGTGGGCCGGTCCCGCTGGGCCCCGTCGGTGTTCGGCTCGCAGGCACCGGACTCCGGCAATGCCGAGATCCTGGCCCTGTTCGGCACCCCTGAACAGAAGACGCGCTATCTAGAACCGCTGCTCGCCGGCGAGATCACCTCGTGCTACTCCATGACCGAACCGCAAGGCGGTTCGGATCCGGGTCTGTTCGTGACCCGCGCCGAACGCGACGGCGACTCCTGGGTCATCAACGGCGAGAAATGGTTTTCCACCAACGCCCGGCACGCCACGTTTTACATCGTCATGGCGGTCACCAACCCCGAGGCCCGCACCCGCGACAAAATGTCGTTGTTCATCGTCCCCGCCGGAACACCGGGCGTCGAGATCATCCGCAACGTGGGCGTCGGCACGGAGTCGCACGCCACGCACGGCTACGTCGGTTACACCGACGTCCGGGTGCCGGCCGACCACATCCTCGGCGGCGAGGGACAGGCTTTCGCGATCGCGCAGACCCGGCTGGGCGGCGGGCGTATTCATCACGCGATGCGCACTATCGCGTTGGCCCGGCGAGCATTCGACATGATGTGTGAGCGAGCGGTTTCCCGCCAGACCCGGATGGGTCCGCTGTCGAATTTCCAGATGACCCAGGAGAAGATCGCCGACAGCTGGATCCAGATTGAGCAGTTCCGTCTGCTGGTGCTGCGCACCGCCTGGCTGATCGACAAGCATCACGACTACCAAAAGGTCCGCCGCGATATCGCCGCAGTCAAGGTGGCGATGCCGCAGGTACTGCACGACGTCGCTCAGCGCGCGTTGCACCTGCACGGCGCGCTCGGCGTTTCCAACGAGATGCCGTTCATCAAGATGATGATCGCCGCGGAGTCGTTGGGCATCGCCGACGGCGCCACCGAGCTGCACAAGATGACCGTGGCCCGCCGCACGCTGCGCGAATACGAGCCGGTGTCAACGCCTTTCCCGTCGCAGCACCTGCCCACCCGGCGCGCCGAGGCGAAGGCCCGGTTGGCCGAGCGCCTGGAGCACGCGGTCGCCGAGTTCTAACAGCCGTCGGCAGGTCCAAACGTCGCTGATCGAAGGCCAAACGGCCCTAGATCGGCGCGCTCGGGCCTCCTAGCCTCAAACTGACCTGCGAGTCAACCTGGCGGGCGTGCCAACGATTTTCAGGAGAACAAGCTATGAGCACTCATTATGAGGCTGGTGCGGCGGCAGGCGAATACGGCGTGGACGATGACAACCAGCTGCAGCCAGAGGACACCCTCGTCGACCGTGGCGTCGATGACGTACTCGATGAAGGTCTTTCGCCGCCTGAGCAGCCATACGGGCCCGGCGCATTCGGACCGTCGGAGAGCTTGGACCAGCTGCTGGCCGAGGAAGAGCCGGATCCGGCGGCACGAATTAATGTCTGCCTCGACGAAGGGGAGCAGCAACGCTCCGACCAGACTGAGCGTGAAGCCGAATTTCCCGAGTCACGTGAAGTCGGCCGCGTGCGAGCAGGTCGGCTTGTCGCGCCAGACTGGGGGTTTGGCGAAGACACAGAGGCGGAGTTGGTAGCTGAGGACGCCGGTATTAGCGGCGGCGCGGCCTCCGCCGAGGAAGCCGCGGTTCACATCATCGAAGACGAGGAGTAGGCCGACCGGATAGGCGCCGGCCGAGTCGCCACCTCGAATTGCTGAACTTCGGGGACCGCCCAGGAGACTATTGCCTAGGTAGGTCGGGACCTTTGGCGGTATGAGCCGGCCAGTGCTGCCGGTTAGCGTGGCAATGAAACCAAAACCACTAGTTAAGGATTCGACATGAGCCAGACTACTCAGTCATCGCCCGTCACATCCGGTTCGCCTGACCTGCTCGACGAGGTACGCGAGTCGGCCAAAGTTGGCCAGCACGCCGCGGCTGATGCGCTGCGGGTCTTTACCAAGACCATCGATCAGGCAATCCCGGAGGCGCTGCAACCGCTACGCACACAGATCATTGACGGCGCAATCGAACTGGCCGACAAGCTGGCCGCTGCGCAGTACCAGTTCCACCGCAACCTGATCCGCACTGCAGACCGGGCGCTGAGTAAGTCCGACGACCACCAGAAGTAACCACCCGAACCGGCCGGACGGCGCGAAAGTGCAACGGGAGCTGCTCATCCCGCCGTCACGGCGGTCACGGCTACCGCAGTAATCGGTCGGCTGGCGAGTCCGCGGCGGGAATGAAGGTCAGGACGACGGGATCGCCCTCGGCTACCTCCGTGACGCCGGGCCCGACGTCGACCACGACGCCAGCGTGTCACCGGTGACGAGATGGTCATCCGAATGGCACAGGCCGGCCGCGGTCAGCTGACCATCACTTCGGCTTGTTGGGGTCCGTCGAGTTCGACTTCCCACTACTGGTGCAGGCCCCACAGCACTGCCGCTTTCGTTCTCATCGCGCAGCGCTGCTCTCCGGTGTCCAGGTGGCCGGCAGACGTTTGATGCCGTTGATGAAATTGGCGACGAGGAAGTCCGGCTCGGGAGCATCGATGTCGGGAATGCGGGTGTAGACCTCGGTCAGCAGCGACTTTAGCATCGTGCGAGCCAGCGCGGCACCCAGGCAGAAGTGCGGACCCCCGCCGCCGAATGCGATGTGCGGGTTGGGACTACGAGTTATATCGAAGGTGAAAGGGTCGGTGAAGACATCTTCGTCGCGATTAGCCGACGCGTACCACAGCACCACCTTGTCGCCGACCTTGATCTCTGATCCCCGGACGGTGATGTCCTGAGTTGCGGTACGGCGCATATGGATCAGCGGCGAGGCCCAGCGCAGCACCTCCTCGACCGCGGTATCGACCCGTCCTGCAACATCTTCGGTGAGCAGGGCACGCTGTTCGGGGAACTTCGAGAAAGCATGGATCGCGTGCGCCGAGGCATGGCGGGTGGTGTCATTGGCGGCCACGGCGAGCAACACGAAGAACGCCTTGAGCTCGTCGTCGGTCATCTTCTTGCCGTCGAACTCCGCCTGGACCATCCACGTCAGCAGGTCGTCGCCGGGATGCGCACGGCGTTCGGGTATCAGCATCGCGGCTGTTTCATGCAGGTCCATCACTGCTCCGGTGAACAGTTCCAGCCCGGACGCCCCGGCGCAGACTTCGGGGTCGGGCCAGCCCAGCAACCGCTGCGCGGCATCGATGGTCTTGTCGTGGACGTCACCGGGAGGCAGCCCGAAGAAGCTGCCGAAGATTCGCCCGGGCAGCTTGACCGACACCAGGTCGACGAAATCGCCCTGACCCAGCTGTGCCATTTCGGTGACCAGGTCACGCGCGTGCCCGCGGATCCAGCCCTCCAGCCGGCGCATGTTGCGCGGCTTGAACGCATCCATCGTGATTCCGCGCAGCTGGGTGTGGCGTGGGGCGTCCATCGCGATGAACGACTGGGCCACCTCGATCATCTCCGGGGCGAAGTCCTCCATCGTGATGCCTTGCGCCGAGGAGAACACCTCCGGGTGCCGGCTGGCATACCGGATGTCATCCATTTTCGTCAGCGACCAGAACCCCTTGGTGTTGAGTTCCTCTGGCAGCAAATCGGATTCAGCCGGACCGCTCCACGGGACCGGGTTCTCCCGGCGCAGCGTGGCGAAGGCGGCGTCGCGCTCCTCCATCGACTTGGCCCAGAAGGAACGGGCGGACAGATCGATGTCATGGTGGGTAGTAGTCAGTGCGGTGGTCATGATTGGTCCTTCCGACCCGGCGCGACAGTGTCTATAGCCGTGCCTAGTCACATGCTCACCGCCACGTAGCCGCTGAAGCACTGCCGCGCGTGCCAACCGTGGCCTGCGTGGGCCAATCGAGCGGCGCCGTCGTCTCAATCAGTCGGAATGACGAAGGTGGCGTCGAGGCCGCCGCCATCTCGCGCTGAGAACGTCAGCCGGCCGCCCATCGCGTCAACGATCTGCTGCACGATCCACAGGCCGAGCCCGGCGGTCCCGGCTGCCCGCCGGCGCTGACGAACTTCGCCGTCAACTCGCCCAGGCTGTCCGCGGGGAGGCCGGGGCCACGGTCCAGCACGGAGATCGTCAACTCGTTGCCGTCGCGCCGGCACCTCACATCGACGGGGGCACCGCGCCCATGCCTAGACGCGTTTTCCAGCAGATTGGTCAGAATGCGCCGTAGCCCTTGAGAATTCACCAAGACGGCGTGAACGTCGCCGCTGATCGTGACCTGCAGACGTGGCGGTTGCAATCCGGCGGCGTCGGCAGCGGCGGAGATCAACTCGTCGAGATCGACCCTGCGCCGTCGGCCGGACGAGAACGTCGGACGGCGACTCAGCGCGACGTCGGCCAGCGCGTCGAGCATGTCGCGGAGGTGACTGACGTGGCGTTCGGCCAGCTGCAGCCCGGCCGCGCGGTCAGCAGTCGACAGCCGCGCCGAGGAGTCGGTCAGAGCCTGCGCCAGCGCCTCCAAAGACGCTACGGGCGTGCGGAATTCGTGCAGCAGCACTTGAAGGCCGTCCTGCTGCGCTTCATAGGATCGCAGCAGACGGGCGCGCAGATCGCGTTCCTCTTCGGCGGCCGCATGTTCTGCTTCGGCTTCCACGATCGCACGCAGCCGCGACCGCTGCTCGCGTTCGGCCAGCGCCGACAGCCCCGCGCCGAGCACGGCGATGAACAACAAGTACACCGCCCACCACACGCCCTGCAGCGTGCGGGACGGCGTGACGGCGGCACTGGTGCCGGTGGTCAGCGCGACGACCACGTATCCGCCGCCCAGCAGCGCGGCCAGTAGCAACGTCTCGGCGACCGACAACCGCGCGGCCGATGCGATCACCACCAACACCAGGACAACCGCGACAGGGCTGTGGACACCGCCGGTGAGAGCGATCAGCGTCAGCGTGAACGCCGAGTCAGCACCCGTGAGCAACCACGCGTAGCGGGTGCGTCGCACCTCCAGGCGAGGGTTGAACAGCACGATGACGGCATAGAGCGTCGCCGCGACCAGGGCCGCGGCGGTGGCGCCGATATGTTGCCGCACCCAGGACGGTCCTACGATCAGCAAGACTGCGATCGACGCCACCACGGCCGCCCGCACCGCCACCACAACGCCGGCCAACCCGTAGTCGTCGCGTTCCGGTCCGATCAGCAGGCGGAAGCGATCCAACGGTCTCACCCGCCTGACCATAGGGTTGGCGCTAGCATCCGGCAATGGCCGAAAAGCCCTACACCGTCGTGATCGTTGACGATCATGAGCTTTTCGCCCAAGGTCTGGCACTTCTCCTCAGCCGCGAGTGGGCCGCATTGTTCACCGTTGGCGGGCAGACCACCTTCGTCGAAGAGGCCGCTGACTTGGTGGCAAGCACGGATGCCGACCTGGCGATGATCGACCTGTCCATGCCGCC
>CAWFIR010000006.1:0-198584 GCA_963815995.1 uncultured Actinomycetota bacterium | reverse complement strand
CGTTCTCCGCGCAGCGCAGTAGGACTTCGGCGACCGTTCGCCGATCGCGGGCCGAAATACCCTCAGCATCACCGCTTCGACGGCGAACACCGCGTCGTGGGCAGCGCCGAGACGCCGCGATCCCAACCGCGTCAACGCCAGGGATCGGGCGCGTCCACGCGGTGGGGCGTCGGCCTCTCGACAGTCCCGCGGCACGCAAGCCGCTCAACATGTCCTGCAACGACTGCCGGGTCACGAAGCACAGCCGCGCCAATTCGGCGGCCGAGCATCGGGGTGTTCATGCAGCGCCCGCAACGTCGAGTACTCGGCCATCGACAGACCGGTCGGTTTCAGCGCCAGGTCGCATCGGCGCCGTAGTCCTTGCTGCACCCGTTTCACCAGATACCACCGAGCGCTCGGCCTCCGACACTTGCATGACAGGAACCTTACACCGGTGCTATCTTTTCGTCAGGAACCTGACAAAGGAGAAAGTCATGCCGACCATCACCGCACACGCCGACCACGCGACGTTGATCAACGTGTTCACCGTGCAGCCCGAGCGGGCCCGACAACTCGCCGATCTGCTGACGGCGGCCACCGAGGAGGTGATGCAACACATCGACGGGTTCATCTCGGCGAATATTCACCTCAGCACCGACGGCACCTGCGTGGTCAACTATGCGCAATGGCGCGACGCGGAAGCGATGCAGGCGATGCTGAGCAATCCCACGGCCCGCGAACACATGACGAGGTGCGCGGACTTGGCCGATGGATTCGAACCGCATCTGTACACCGTTGAGTCGGTGCATTCCGCGCCATGATGGTGGGATGGCCACCAAAATGCGAGACCTGCTTGGGAGCGCACTGCCGTCGCTGCGCTACGAGCCCACCGAGAAGCACCTCCGGATCGACCTGGACGGCGAGCCGGTAGCCGACACGATCGACGGACTGTTGGTATGGGAGCCGCGGCGGCTGGTTCCGACCTACGCGGTGCCGCAGACGGATGTCGCGGCCCGGCTGGAATCGGCGGGCCGGGTCGACGATCTTGCCGAGCTGCCCGTCTTGGTCCCGACGGATCCCTTTACCGCGCATAGCTGTACCGGCGAGATGTTCGACGTCATCGTCGGCGGGCGGCGATGCCCTGCCGCGGCATTCCGGCCGGACGATCCGGATCTGGCCGGGTATCTCACTTTCGACTTCAGCGCCTTCACGTGGCGTGAGGAAGACGAGCCGATCGTCTCCCACCCGCACGACCCGTTCAAACGCATCGACATCCTCGCGAGCACCCGGCATGTCCGCTTCGAGTGGGACGGCCGGCTGCTGGCCGAATCGTCGCGACCGCTGCTGTTGTTCGAGACCTGCTGCCGACCCGGTTCTACCTTCCCCGCGCTGACATCGCCGTCGCTCTCGAGCCGAGCGAGACGGTGAGCTATTGCGCCTACAAGGGCCGGGCATCGTATCTGTCGGTGCCCGGCGGCCCCACCGACATCGCATGGACCTATCAGCAACCGCTCCGCGAAGCCGAACCCGTCCGCGACCTCGTCGCCTTTTTCAACGAGCGAGTAGACGTCATCGTGGATGGCCAACGCCGGCAAGACCGGTCACCCCGTTCTCGGACTGACCGCGGTGGCTACCGCGCATCACAAAGAGGGCAAGGTGGCCGACCTCACCGGCCCCGGGATCACCGATCGGTGGGGGGTGACGTGCACCGACTTGGGCGCATCGGTGACTGCGCCGAACGGAACGCTGGTGTCGGTGTTCGGAGACACCTTCTCCGGCAATCGTGTTGGAGAAGGAGACTGGCGTTCGCCCGTCATCCTGATCGGCACCGGCGACGCCGGCCATCCGATCATCTACCACCGCGCCGGCGGGCCAATCCTGATTTTGCGCAACAACTTTGGCGGTACACGCATCGCGTCGGCCGGTCGGGGCACCCGCGCCGCGGCATCAGCACGGTGATTCCGTCCGACCTGCTACGGGTGGGCGATTCGCTCTACCTGCACGCGATCGTCAACCGGGGCTTCGGCAACGTGGTGTGGACCGAGATCTGGCGCTCCGACGACAGCGGATTCATGGCGCCACCTGGACGGCAAAACGAGGCTTCCGGCCGGGCTGCACGACGGTCATGCCCAGTGCTGGTCGTGGGACTACGACCCAGTCGACGGCTGGATCTACTTGGTATCCACCGGCTTTCAGCGCGACAAGGGAATCATCCTGCAGCGGGGGTCGCGCAGCTTTACGGCGGATACCTCCTACCGGGTTCGAAGCTCGACGTGGTCGGAGGCGTCGGCCTGGAGGTGTCACAATGGAACACCGCCCACGGATGGCCTTATCGGGCAATGCAATTCCGCGCGACGCTGCACGACACCACTGGGCCACGTCACCCGAAGAGTGACTCACCGTCCTCCGGGGTTCCGCTGATCTGACCGCGTCGCGCCGGCCGCTCGGCCGGCGGCCCCGCATCGGGCAGCACGTCGGGTTCCTCTTCAGCGAGCCGGTCGGCGAGGGATTCACCCTCCCGCTCCTCGCGCGCCGTCATCCCGAACCTGTCAGCCTCGCTCCAGCCTTCGGGCGGATCGACAACCGAGTCGCCGTCGTCATTGCGGACCTCGTCGGAGTCGGTCGATTCGCTCGGGCTCAGAGTGTCGTCGTCTGCCATAGCCTCTGGGAAATCGCTAGCCCTAGGTGATCGCATGCCCTCGCCGTCGCGGGGCTAAACGCAGACGGCTGTGAACTCGTGGCTTCGAGCGTGCACTCAGGGCGGACTCCCTCGGCGTGTCGCCGCCCTGTATGCACACTGGATGCATCTCACCCGGGCTGCAAGGCTAGCGAGACTGCCGCCACATCGGCCACAGGGTCGGGCCCCCGTCGGGAACGACGATCTCGCCGGTGACCTCGAAGCCGAATCGCTGGTAGTACGGCACGTTTTCGGCCTTGCTGGATTCGAGATGGCCGGCGCGTGCTCGGCGTCGACACGGTCGAGGCGGGACTGCATCAGCGCCTGCCCATAGCCTTTGCCACGCACCGAGGTGTCACTGCCGATCACCGCGAGATACCAATGCGGTTCCTCCGGGTGCTGTGACTTCATCTGCTCGAGCAGTCCACCGAGCTTGCGGGCGGTTGTCAGCCGCGGACCGAACCCGAGGATGAACGACGGCAGCATCATCAGTTGTTCACGCCCGGACTGCTTCCATCGGCCCGGCGGATCCCAGAGTGCCGCCGCGCCGATGGTCGACCCGTCGGTGGCCACCTCCACACCGCCGCCGGCGAGATGGTGGTGGCGGGTGACGGTCGCGAAGAACTTCCGCAGGTGCGCGGCCCGCGCCTTGGGGTCCGGCATGATCCAGACCGATACCGGGTCGTCATAGAAGGCGCGGCCGAGCGCGTGGGACAGCTCAGAGACATCGGCCTTGTGTCCGGGACGCGTGTGGATTGTCATTGACCGTCAGAGTAGTAGCGTCGGAAATCGTGTGGGACTTCGAGACGGACCCTGAATACCAGCACAAGCTGGATTGGGTCGAAGAATTCATGGTCAACGAGCTCGAGCCACTCGACCTGGTGGCGCTCGATCCGTACGACAAAAAGAATCCCGAGACCATGGCGGTCCTGCGGCCGCTACAGCAGCAGGTCAGGGATCATGGCCTGTGGGCGGCCCATCTCAAACCCGAACTCGGCGGCCAGGGCTATGGCCAGGTCAAGCTCGCGCTGCTGAACGAAATCGTGGGCCGGTCCCGCTGGGCCCCGTCGGTGTTCGGCTCGCAGGCACCTGACTCCGGCAATGCCGAGATCCTGGCCCTGTTCGGCACCCCCGAACAGAAGACGCGTTATTTAGAACCGCTGCTCGCCGGCGAGATCACCTCGTGTTACTCCATGACCGAACCGCAGGGCGGTTCGGATCCGGGTCTGTTCGTGACCCGCGCCGAACGCGACGGCGACTCCTGGGTCATCAACGGCGAGAAATGGTTTTCCACCAACGCCCGGCACGCCACGTTTTACATCGTCATGGCGGTCACCAACCCCGAGGCCCGCACCCGCGACAAAATGTCGTTGTTCATCGTCCCCGCCGGAACACCGGGTGTCGAGATCATCCGCAACGTGGGCGTCGGCACGGAGTCGCACGCCACGCACGGCTACGTCGGCTACACCGACGTCCGGGTGCCGGCCGACCACATCCTCGGCGGCGAGGGACAGGCTTTCGCGATCGCGCAGACCCGGCTGGGCGGCGGGCGTATTCATCACGCGATGCGCACTATCGCGTTGGCCCGGCGCGCATTCGACATGATGTGTGAGCGGGCGGTCTCCCGCCAGACCCGGATGGGTCCGCTGTCGAATTTCCAGATGACCCAGGAGAAGATCGCCGACAGCTGGATCCAGATCGAGCAGTTCCGGTTGCTGGTGCTGCGCACCGCCTGGCTGATCGACAAGCATCACGACTACCAGAAGGTCCGCCGCGATATCGCCGCAGTCAAGGTGGCGATGCCGCAGGTGTTGCACGACGTCGCTCAGCGCGCCCTGCACCTGCACGGCGCGCTCGGCGTTTCCAACGAGATGCCGTTCATCAAGATGATGATCGCCGCGGAGTCGTTGGGCATCGCCGACGGCGCCACCGAGCTGCACAAGATGACCGTGGCCCGCCGCACGCTGCGCGAATACGAGCCGGTGTCAACGCCTTTCCCGTCGCAGCACCTGCCCACCCGGCGCGCCGAGGCGCAGGCCCGGTTGGCCGAGCGCCTGGAGCACGCGGTCGCCGAGTTCTAGCGGGCGTCGGCAGGTCCAAACGTCGCTGATCGAAGGCCAAACGGCCCTAGATCGGCGCGTTCGCGCCTCCTAGTCTCAAATTGACCTGCGACTCAACCTGGCGGGCCTGCCAACGATTTTCAGGAGAACAAGCTATGAGCACTCATTATGAGGCTGGTGCGGCGGCAGGCGAATACGGCGTGGACGACGACAACCAGCTGCAGCCAGAGGACACCCTCGTCGACCGTGGCGTCGATGACGTACTCGATGAAGGTCTTTCGCCGCCTGAGCAGCCATACGGGCCCGGCGCATTCGGACCGTCGGAGAGCTTGGACCAGCTGCTTGCCGAGGAAGAGCCGGATCCGGCGGCACGAATTAATGTCTGGCTCGACGAAGGGGAGCAGCAACGCTCCGACGAGACTGAGCGTGAAGCCGAATTTCCCGAGTCACGTGAAGTCGGCCGCGTGCGAGCAGGTCGGCTTGTCGCGCCAGACTGGGGGTTTGGCGAAGACACAGAGGCGGAGTTGGTAGCTGAGGACGCGGGTATCAGCGGCGGCGCGGCCTCCGCCGAGGAAGCCGCGGTTCACATCATCGAAGACGAGGAGTAGGCCGACCGGATAGGCGCCGGCCGAGTCGCCACCTCGAATTGCTGAACTTCGGGGACCGCCCGGGAGACTATTGCCTAGGTAGGTCGGGACCTTTGGCGGTATGAGCCGGCCAGTGCTGCCGGTTAGCGTGGCAATGAAAGCAAAACCACTAGTTAAGGATTCGACATGAGCCAGACTACTCAGTCATCGCCCGTCATATCCGGTTCGCCTGACCTGCTCGACGAGGTACGCGAATCGGCCAAAGTTGGCCAGCACGCCGCGGCTGAGGCGCTGCGGGTCTTTACCAAGACCATCGATCAGGCAATCCCGGAGGCGCTGCAACCGCTACGCACACAGATCATTGACGGCGCAATCGAACTGGCCGACAAGC
This sequence comes from uncultured Actinomycetota bacterium, assembly GCA_963815995.1. Taxonomy (GTDB): domain Bacteria; phylum Actinomycetota; class Actinomycetes; order Mycobacteriales; family Mycobacteriaceae; genus Mycobacterium. The sequence goes on along the minus strand of CAWFIR010000006.1, from coordinate 192,890 downwards.
TCGCCGCTGCGCAGTACCAGTTCCACCGCAACCTGATCCGCACTGCAGACCGGGCACTGAGTAAATCCGACGACCACCAGAAGTAACCACCGGAACCGGCCGGACGGCGCGAAAGTGCAACGGGAGCATCACATGCGGCACGAACGCTCATTCCCGCCGTCACGGCGGTCACGGCCACCGCAGTAATCGGTGGGCTGGCCAACTGCTTGTTCGGGTCCGTCGAGTTCGACTTACTCGACCTCCCTTTTCTGGTGCAGGCCCCACAGCACTGCCGCTGTCGTTCTCATCGCGCAGCGCTGCTCTCCGGTGTCCAGGTCGCCGGCAGACGTTTGATTCCGTTGATGAAATTGGCGATGAGGAAATCTGGCTCGGGAGCATCGATGTCGGGAATGCGGGTGTAGACCTCGGTCAGCAGTGACTTCAACATGGTGCGAGCCAGAGCGGCGCCCAGGCAGTAGTGCGGACCTCCGCCGCCGAATGCGATGTGCGGATTGGGACTGCGGGCGATATCGAAAGTGAACGGGTCGGTGAAGACTTCTTCGTCGCGGTTGCCCGAGGCGTACCACAGCACCACCTTGTCGCCGGCCTTGATCTCCGAGCCGCGGACCGTGACGTCCTGAATTGCGGTGCGGCGCATGTGGATCAGCGGCGAGGCCCAGCGCAACACCTCCTCGACCGCGGTGTCCACCCGTCCTGCAACGTCTTCGGTGAGCAGGGCACGTTGTTCGGGGAATTTCGAGAAGGCGTGGATTGCCTGCGCCGAGGCATGGCGGGTGGTGTCATTAGCGGCCACGGCGAGCAACACGAAGAACGCTTTAAGCTCGTCGTCGGTCATCTTCTTGCCGTCGAACTCCGCCTGCACCATCCACGTCAGCAGGTCGTCACCGGGATGCGCACGGCGTTCCGGGATCAGCATCGCGGCTGTCTCGTGCAGGTCCATCACCGCCCCGGTGAACAGTTCCAGTCCGGACGCCCCGGCGCAGACTTCGGGGTCCGGCCAGCCCAGCAACCGCTGCGCGGCGTCGATGGTCTTGTCGTGGACGTCACCGGGAGGCAGCCCGAAGAAGCTGCCGAAGATTCGCCCGGGCAGCTTGACGGACACCAGGTCGACGAAATCGCCCTGACCCAGCTGTGCCATTTCGGTGACCAGGTCACGCGCGTGCCCTCGGATCCAGCCCTCCAGGCGGCGCATGTTACGTGGCCTGAACGCGTCCATCGTGATTCCGCGCAACTGAGTGTGCCTCGGGGCGTCCATCGCGATGAACGACTGGGCCACCTCGATCATCTCCGGGGCGAAGTCCTCCATCGTGATGCCCTGCGCCGAGGAGAACACCTCCGGATGCCGGCTGGCGTACCGGATGTCCTCCATCTTCGTCAGCGACCAGAACCCCTTGGTGTTGAGTTCCTCTGGCAGCAAATCGGATTCAGCCGGCCCACTCCACGGGACCGGGTTCTCCCGGCGCAGCGTGGCGAAAGCCGCGTCGCGCTCCTCCATCGACTTCGCCCAGAATGAACGGGCGGACAGGTCGATGTCCTTGTGTGTAGTAGTCAGTGCGGTGGTCATGATTGGTCCTTCCGACCCGGCGCGGCAGTGTTTTTAGCCGTGCCTAGTCACATGCTCACCGCCAAGTAGCCGCTGAAGCACTGCCGCACGTGCCAACCGTGGCCTGCGCGGGCCAATCGAACGGCGCTGCCGTGTCAGTCAGTCGGAATGACAATGGTGGCGTCGAGGCCGCCGCCGTCTCGTGCGGAGAACGTCAGCCGGCCGCCCATCGCGTCAACGATCTGCTGCACGATCCACAGGCCGAGCCCGGCGGTCCCGCGCTGCCCGCCGGCGCTGACGAACTTCGCCGTCAACTCGCCCAGGCTGTCCGCGGGGAGGCCGGGGCCACGGTCCAGCACGGAGATCGTCAGCTCGTTGCCGTCGCGCCGGCACCTTACATCGACAGGGGCGCCGCGCCCGTGCCTGGACGCGTTTTCCAGCAGATTGGTCAGAATGCGCCGTAGCCCTTGAGAATTCACTACGACGGCGTGAACGTCGCCGCTGATCGTGACCTGCAGACGTGGCGGTTGCAATCCGGCGGCGTCGGCAGCGGCGGCGATCAACTCGTCGAGCTCGACCCGGCGCCGTCGGCCGGACGAGAACGTCGGACGGCGACTCAGCGCAACGTCGGCCAGCGCGTCGAGCATGTCGCGGAGGTGACTGACGTGGCGTGCGGCCAGCTGCAGCCCGGCCGCGCGGTCAGCAGTCGACAGCCGCGCCGAGGAGTCGGTCAGAGCCTGCGCCAGCGCCTCCAAAGACGCTACGGGCGTGCGGAATTCGTGTAGCAGCACTTGAAGGCCGTCCTGCTGCGCTTCATAGGATCGCAGCAGACGGGCGCGCAGATCGCGTTCCTCTTCGGCGGCCGCATGTTCTGCTTCGGCTTCCACGATCGCGCGCAGCCGCGACCGCTGCTCGCGTTCGGCCAGCGCCGACAGCCCCGCGCCGAGCACGGCGATGAACAACAAGTAGACCGCCCACCACACGCCCTGCAGCGTGCGGGACGGCGTGACGGCGGCACTGGGGCCGGTGGTCAGCGCGACGACCACGTATCCGCCGCCCAGCAGGGCGGCCAGGAGCAACGTCTCCGCGACCGACAACCGCGCGGCCGATGCGATCACCACCAACACCAGGACAACCGCGACAGGGCTGTGAACGCCGCCGGTGAGAGCGATCAGCGTCAGCGTGAACGCCGAGTCAGCACCCGTAAGCAACCACGCGTAGCGGGTGCGGCGCACCTCCAGGCGAGGGTTGAACAGCACGATGACGGCATAGAGCGTCGCCGCAACCAGGACCGCGGCTGTGGCGCCGGTATGTTGCCGCACCCACGACGGTCCTACGACCAGCAAGACTGCGATGGACGCCACCACGGCCGCGCGGACCGCCACCACAACGCCGGCCAACCCGTAGTCGTCGCGTTCCGGTCCGATGAGCAGGCGGAAGCGATCCAACGGTCTCACCCGCCTGACCATAGGGTTGGCGCTAGCATCCGGCAATGGCCGAAAAGCCCTACACCGTCGTGATCGTCGACGATCACGAGCTTTTCGCCCAAGGTCTGGCACTGCTCCTGAGCCGCGAGTGGGCCGAATTGTTCACCGTGGGCGGGCAGACCACCTTCGTCGAAGAGGCCGCTGACTTGGTGGCAAGCACGGATGCTGACCTGGCGATCATCGACCTGTCCATGCCGCCGCTCGGCGGCGTCGCCGCCATCCGTCACGTCAGGAGTCGGCACCCCACGACGCGGATCCTGGCGCTGTCGGGGACCGATGATCTGGGACTGGCCGAGGAGGCGCTGCGCGCGGGTGCCGACGGGTTTCTCCGCAAAACGGCCCGACCGGAAGCCCTCGCGGGCCCACTGTGGACGATCGCCGAGGGCCTTCGGGTGCTCGACGGCGCAGTGCTCGACGCCTTGCTCAGCACCACCCGTAAGCCGCCGGCGTCATTAGCCGACAGCCTCACGACACAGGACCTGCGACTGTGGGCGCTGCTGGCGGCCGGGATGGAAACGGTAGACATCGCCAAGCGGATGCTGGTGTCCGAGCGGACCGCCAAGCGCATGGTTGCCGCCCTGTTGCACAAACTCGGCGTCGGCAACCGGATCGCCGCCGCAGCACTGGCCGGCCAGTGCGGCTTACTCGACAACCTGGCCGATGGCGATGAGCCGCCCCATTAGGGGAGAGCGGCGCGACCGCAGTTCAGTCGCTGACCTGAATCGCCTGTGCAGGACACATCGCAGCGGCACGGACGATCGCTTCGCGTTGCTCTTCAGCCGGGTCGGCATCCAGCAACTGCACCTGCTCGGCATCGTCGGGCAAGTCGAACACGTCCGGGGCCGCCAGAATGCACTGCCCATGGCCTTCGCAGAGGTCGTAGTCGACATTGATCTGCATGAGCTTCTCCCGGTTGAAATGCTGCTGCGGCAAGTATCGCGCTGCGGGTTGCCCGGACCACGGCCCGTGCGCGCCAACCCTGGCCTGACCGTGCCATCCGATGCCTCAGCGCCGGCTTAGGCCGCGACCGCCACCAAGACCGACAGGTGCTCGCCGACGGCATACACAGCCGGCCAGTCGCCGGTCCGGACAGCTTGCGCGAGGTCTTCGACAAGCGGACTGTCGGCGCCCAGTTCAGCCAGCCACGCGGACACCGTCGCACGAATTGCGTTGCCCGGCACGCAGACCGTGCGTCCGTCATGCAGGCGATCCGTCACCTGGTACAGGGTGGTCGCTCGACTCGCGGCGCTCCGGTGGAGGTACTGCCCCAGCGACCATGCGTGCTTGCCTTCGGACTGGACTAACGACCCCATCATGGCCTCCTCGTCGAACGCCCCTGCGATATCTATTCGACCACCCACACCCATTGCGCCGTAGAGTGCAAAGCCACCACACGGAGGGCCTTTAGCGGTCAGCCGAACCTCGCTGAAGTCCCGGGCGCTCGGGGACTTTCGCCTCACGAAGGACCTTCGGCCATCGGAGTTGGGTCCTGATGCCCTCCCTTGGGCTACCCGGCTGCCGGCACGATTGGACTTCCGAGGAAAGGGATGTCCATGAAGGCTCAGGTTGGCGACTGGCTGGTGATCAAGGGCGTCGCGGTCGATCGACCCGATCATCGGGGTTTGATCACCGAGGTCCACACTTCCGATGGTTCACCACCGTATGTCGTGCGGTGGCTTGAAACCGATCATGAGGCGACGGTGTTTCCGGGTTCGGATGCCATCGTTGTCACCGCCGAAGAGCAGAGTGCGGCCGACGAGCAGGCACGGCGTCGATTTGGTGCGGTTCAGTCGGCGATCTCCCAAACGCGATAGCGGGTGGGCGGTACGGGCTTGTGTAGCGCCGCCCGACGCAGGTCAGATCAATCGCTAACGCCACAGAATTGATGGCCGCCCATAGCGCGGAGACTATGGACGGCCACCTGGGCTGGAGCCTTACTTGCTGACGGCCTGGCCGGCACTGCGAACCACGTCACGCATGAATTCGATCTGCGTAGTGACCAGCTCTTCAGCCATCTCCAGGGCAGCGTCGATGACGGACTTGCGCCGTGACTCTCCGTCAACCACCGGAGTCACCTCATCGACGAACTTGCGGACTGCTTCGATACCTCTCTTACGCCCGGTCTCAAGCGATTCGAGGACGTCATCGGAGAGTTCAGCCCAGCGTGGCTCTGACTTCTGTGGCGCTTCTGTCATGATTTGCCTCCTTGTGCCAATTGCTACTGACACCTCGACCCTATGATCGAATCGTCGCGGTAGCGAGTGACTAAAGTCCTGTGTCACAGCATCATTCGGCACTTATGCGGTTATTCCCGTTGCGTCGGATTGCCACCCGCGTCGCGATGCTTGGGTTGTGACCTTCGGCAGGACCTAAGCCCCTCCCACGCCCGGTGAAGTGGTCCTAGCGTCGGTGACCATGGCAACACCCTCCGGCGATGACGCCCGGCGACCCCGACAGCGGAGCCGGGCCGACACACCGGATGAGCTTCCGATCGCCCGGCCCACGCTGGCTTTGGCGGGACAAGCTTTGCGCGACGAGGTCGTCCTGATGGGACTGAAGGCACGCCGCCCCGTCAGTGGGCGACGTACGTTCGAGCGAATCGATCGCGAAGTCGTTGCGGCGCTGGAGTTTTACGGAAACAAGGGGTGGCTAGACAGCCCGAGAGGATTCTACGCAAAGCCCTCCCCGCCGGTGGATGTCGCCGTCCGTCAGGTGAAGGGGCGCCGACGCGACTTTTACCGTATCGACTTTCGGAGCGGTTACGCACCGTGGCCGGGTGAACCCGGTCGCAAGCGATGGCTCGGATATACCGCCAACGACCGCGAGTACGCGCTGTTATTGCGTCATCCGGAGCCACGACCGTGGCTGGTGTGCGTGCACGGAACCGAAATGGGTCGCGCGGCATTTGATCTCACGGCGTTTCGCGCTTGGAAGTTGCATGACGAATTCGGCCTGAACGTCGTGATGCCCGTCCTTCCGATGCACGGGCCCCGCGCGCGTGGACTGCCGAGGGGCGCCGTTTTTCCGGGTGAAGACATCCTCGATGACGTACACGCGACGGCGCAGGCGGTCTGGGACATCCGGCGACTGTTAGCCTGGGTACGTTCACAAGAGCCGCAGTCGAAGATCGGCTTGAACAGTCTGTCGCTCGGGGGTTACATCGCCGGCTTGGTCGCCAGCCTCGAAAAGGGCCTCACCTGTGCGATTCTCGGCGTGCCGGTGACCAATGTGGTCGATGTGTTGGAGCGTCACGCCGGTCTCGCCCACAATGATCCCCGCCGTCGCACCTTGGAATTGGCTGCACCTCTAGGCCGAATGGTGTCCCCGCTGTCGCTCACACCTCTGGTGCCTGCGCCGGGCCGCTTTATCTATGCCGGCCTTGCTGATCGGCTGGTGCATCCACGCGAACAAGTGACCCGACTCTGGGAGCATTGGGGCAAACCGCAGATCATGTGGTACCCCGGCGGTCACATCGGGTTCTTCCGCTCGCGGCCAGTACAGCGGTTCATGCAGGATGCGCTGGTGCAGTCAGGTCTCCTGGACAGCTCACCGGGTCGGCGTGCTCGGCCCGCCTAGCCACCCGAACTGGTCGCCGTGACGCGGTCGACGTGGGCCAGAAAGTGTGTCAGCACCGCATCGGGCGCTTCGAGCTGCGGCCAGTGCCCGATGTCGTCGGCGAGCATCACCACGTCGGCGTTGGGGATCACCTCGGCGTAACGGCGGGCCATGTGCGCACCGGAGTTGGGGTCGATCGGCCCGTCGATCAACCGCATCGGAACGTCAGTTTCCCGCATCGCCCGCACCCACCGATTCCGGTGTGTGTAACGGTCTTTGATGAAACGGCCGACCTTGTGCAGCACACGCCGGCCGTCGTTGTAGTCGAGGATCTGACCGAACACGTCCATCATGTGCCGGGTCGGTTTGGTATTGGGACCGAACATCTCCCGCAAGGTCGGCTCCAGTAGCCGGCGCGACAGCGGACTGTTCTGCACCGGACTCAAGATGTCGCCCAGCGGAGTTGCCGACAACAGCTTCTGTGCCGCCCGCGGTGTGTAGGTCTCGACGAACATGCCGCCGTTGAGCCAGGTGATCGAGTCGATGCGCAGCGCGCCATAGGCGTGTTGACGAAATTCGTGACGAGCCAACAATTCCTGGCCGACCGAGTCGCCGATGTCATGGGCCAGAATGTGCACGTTGCCGATGCCCAAGTGAGCCAGCAGCGCCTCGTGCATGTCGGCGTGGTCATGCACCGAGTATTCATATGCGACGGGCTTGGCCGAGAAGCCCATTCCCATCATGTCGGGCGCGATCACAGTGAATCGCTGCGTCAGCGTCGGCCAAATCGGCTCCCAGTCAAAGGAATTGAATGGGTAACCGTGGATCAGCAGCAGCGGCGGACCGCTGCCCTGCACCCGATAGAAGATGTCGAAGCCGAGATAGTCGAAGTACAGTCCCTCATCCAGCCAGGAAGCCAGGCCAGCGTCCATTACCCCGCCGCCCTACGCGATGTAGCGAACGACGCTCTCGGCCACACACGCCGGTTTGTCCGAGCCCTCGACCTCGACGGTGGTCGACACGGTGGCCTGCACTGCGCCGTCGCCCAGGTCCTCTACGTTGACCAGCGAACTCTTCGCGCGGACGCGCGAGCCGACCGGGACCGGTGCGGGAAAGCGGACCTTGTTGAGGCCGTAGTTGATTGCGAGCTTGATGCCGTTGACGGTGTACATCTGGTGCTGCAGCCGGGGCAGCAGCGCCAGCGTCATGAAACCGTGCGCGATCGTCTTGCCGAACGGACCCTTGGCCGCGCGCTCCGGGTCGACGTGGATCCACTGGTGATCGCCGGTCGCGTCGGCGAACAGGTTGACGTCTTCCTGGCTGATCGTCACCCACTCGCTTTCTCCGATGCTTTCACCCTTGATCGCGGCGAGGTCGGCGACTGATTCGAAGGTGCGCATAGCGTTTCTCTCCTTTGAGTCGGCCCGACGGCTAGGCGGGCGGCGCTATTAAGCATCGTGCCACTTGCCCGCGGTGGAGACGCCGTCGGGATGTTTCGGCCGGGTTGTTGCAGGATGGCCCGGTGAGGTTGCTGCTTCTCGCCGATACGCACGTGCCACGCCGGGCGCGTGATCTGCCGGCGCGAGTGTGGGACGAGGTGGCGCGGGCAGACGTGGTCTTGCACGCCGGCGACTGGGTGGAACCCGAACTGCTCGACGAGCTGACGGCCAGGGCCGCGCGACTGGTGGCGTGCTGGGGCAACAACGACGGTGCGGTACTGCGTGCACGACTGCCCGAACGCGCCGACGTCGTGTTGGACGGGCTGCGGTTCACCGTCGTCCACGAGGCCGGCGCCTCCGCCGGACGGGACGCCCGGATGTCCCGTCAATACCCCGATACCGACGTCCTGGTGTTCGGCCACAGCCACATCCCCTGGGACACCACGACCGGCACCGGCCTGCGGCTGCTGAACCCGGGTTCACCGACCGATCGCCGTCGACAGCCGTTCTGCACCTACATGACCGCGGGCATCGACGGCGGTGCGCTCACCGACGTCGTACTGCGCCGCTTGGAGAAGTAGCTCACTGCTAGCTCGGACATAGCGTCCTCACATATTTAGCTCGTAAACAGATACAAGTGAGCACTCTCATCGACCCTGTCACCGACGTGCCGCGGGTCATCGGCAGATTCCGTCGGCAACTTCGCAGATCGACCGGGCGCGGTTTCGACTCGGTACGCCTCACCGAATCGCAGTCGGAATTGCTGTGGCTGGTCGGCGGCCATCCAGACATCTCGGTCAGCGCCGCCGCGGCCGAGCTGGGGCTGGTCGCCAACACCGCCTCGACCCTGGTGTCCAAGCTGGTCGACAAGGGCCTGCTGGTGCGGACCGCGGGCCAAACCGACCGCCGCGTCGGCCAGCTACGACTGACCGGAGCCGCCCAGCAGATCGTCGATACCTCGCGCGCGATCAGGAAGGCAGCGCTGGCCGAGGTACTCAATGAACTCGATGACACCCAAATCGATTCTCTGGAAAAAGGGTTGGAGGTCCTCGACACTATGACCCGACGACTTCAGGAGCGACGACAATGAGCGCAGCACTGCCGATGGCGGTCGACGCCCGCAATCTGACCTGGTGCGCAGCCGCGACCGGTTGATGGGAATCGGCCAGGCGATCACCATGCCGCTGTTCTTTGCGTCCAACGCGCTGTACCCGGTCGACGTCATGCCGGCCTGGCGGCATCTACTCAGCACGGTCAACCCGCGCAGTTACGAAGTCCATGCCTTGCGGGCGCTGCCGATCGGCACACCGTTCAAACCGCTGGACATCGTGGTGTTGATGGTTGCAGCGATTCGCGGAATTGCCACTGCGTCAACACTTTTGCGGCAGCTGGTCGCATAGGTCACGAATACGTAACGCCCCCTGCTGAATTCATTTCGGCAGGGGGCTATTGCGTTCTCGTGCAGCTCCGAGTCGGAATCGTTATCTGCGGGTAACGCTTCGAGCCTCAATCGTTAGCGAACCGCGACCGCACACCCCGAGGTGACTAACAGCTATGTAGTTACTTGCGTGTTTGACTGCCACAGACAGCTATTCGACCGCTCATGCGGCAGATGAAAGTTGGGATAGGAGCTATGAAGTTCGCAGAGAAGTTCCGTGGTGCGGCGTCGCGTTTGCCGCGCCGGCTGGCAATCGCGACCATCGGGGCAGCGTTGCTGGTCGGTGTGGTCGGTGCTATCGGCGGCTCGGCGACCGTGGGGGCGTTCTCCAAGAAGGGCCTGCCGGTCGAGTATCTACAGGTACCGTCTGCGGCGATGGGCCGCAGCATCAAGGTCCAGTTCCAGGGCGGCGGACCGCACGCGGTCTATTTGCTCGACGGGCTGCGCGCCCAGGACGACTTCAACGGCTGGGACATCAACACGCCCGCGTTCGAGGAGTACTACCAGTCCGGCCTGTCGGTGATCATGCCGGTCGGCGGACAGTCCAGCTTCTACAGCGACTGGTACCAGCCGGCCTGCGGCAAGGCGGGCTGCCAGACCTACAAGTGGGAAACGTTCGTCACCCGGGAGCTTCCGGCCTATCTGCAAGCCAATCGGGGCATCTCTCCGAACGGCAATGCCGCGGTGGGTCTTTCGATGGCCGGTGGTTCCTCAATGATCCTGGCCGCGTACTACCCGCAGCAGTTCTCCTACGCGGCGTCGCTGTCCGGCTTCCTGAACCCCTCCGAGGGCTGGTGGCCGACCCTGATCGGTCTGGCGATGGGCGATGCGGGCGGCTACAACGCCACCAACATGTGGGGCCCGACGAGCGACCCGGCGTGGAAGCGCAACGACGCGATGGTCCAGATCCCTCGCCTGGTGCAGAACAACACCCGCATCTGGGTGTACTGCGGCAACGGCACTCCGAACGAGCTTGGCGGCGACAGCATGCCGGCCAAGTTCCTAGAGCAGTTCACGCTGCGCACCAACGAGGCGTTCCGCGACAACTACACCGCCGCAGGCGGCCGCAACGGCACGTTCAACTTCCCGCCCAACGGAACGCATGACTGGGGCTACTGGAACCAGCAACTGGTTGCCATGAAGCCCGACATTCAGCGGACCCTGAGCGGGGGTCAAGGCGCCACCTGACATCTCCACCCACGCATCGGCAGCAGCGCTCCCCCAGCGCTGCTGCCGATGTATTTGTGCCGGAAGCTAATTCAGTAAGGCGCGGCGGTCCTGGTGAAAGTACGTATAGGCGGTTGCCAACGTGCACATGGCCGAAGCGAACACCAGCATCCCGGTCCCGTTGACGAACATGCTGATGACGCCACCCACGGTGGCACCGAAGACGAAGCTGCTGAACAGCAGGAAGTAGCCGAGCCAATCCGACAGGTTTCCGCCGGCGATGTGCCGTTCGATGCCCTGTCCCATCTTGACCAGCGTTCCGGTGACGTAACTCAACGGCACCGACACTTCACCGTCCTTGACGAACGACGTGTTCAGCGCGCCAATACCAAAGGCCACCAACATGATCGGCGGGAAGTCGAGCTGGTTCTCTTCCCAGCCCTCGTCTACGACGTCCACGAACGTGGCCGCCAACAAGCTGAAGGTCGCCAGCACCGTCGGGCCGTGCGGATGGGCGACCCAGAAATACCTCCGACACACCGACGCGACCACCACACCGGCGACGAAGCTCAGCAGCAGCAGGCCGGCCGTCAGGGACAACATCACGTCGTCGCGGAAATATCCCAGCACCGCGCGCTGCGCGTTTCCGGTCATGAACGTGACGAAATACCCGGCCGAGTGGGTAAAGGCGGTCGCACCGAGCACTCCGGCAAGCACCGCCAGCACCCACGACAAGCGCGCCTCACTGTCGAATGTCTCACGCAGCATGAAAGCCATGCTTCCAAAAGAGCTGCACCGATGGCAGGGCGGGGACCGCCATTCAGGTGAGACTCACATCAATCTGCTACAAACTTGGCGATCGACCGCAGCGGAATGGGTAGCCAACCGGGGCGGTGCCGAGACTCATAACCCGCCTCATACACCGCCTTGTCCAGCTCGTACGCCGCCAGAATCAGCCCCGAATCGCGAGGGTCGACGCCGGATGCCGCCGCATATCCATCACAGAACGCAGTTCGGTTGCGCTGCACCCACTCTCGGGCACGCGCGGCCAATTGCTTGTCGGCGGACTGGTCGACCAGCGGTCCGTAGGCGGCGTATTCGAACGATCGCAACACCCCTGCCACGTCACGCAGCACGGAGTCCGGGGCGCGGCGCTCCTCCAGCGGCTGGCCCGGCTCACCTTCGAAGTCGATCAGCAGCCAGGACTCAGGCGTGCGCAGCACCTGCCCCAAATGCAGGTCGCCGTGCACCCGCTGCACCGTGATGGTCTGCTCGGCCAACTTCTGGAACCGATGCTCGATCGCCGGCGCGTACTGCTCGAGCTCGGACACCGCGCCGGTCGCCGACGACAGCCGAGCCAGCATGGTGTCGACCGGGAACGGGGCCTGCGAGGTGCCCAGCGCCTCGGCGAGCCCGCCATGTACCGACGCGACGGCTTCGCCCAGCCGGTAGGACTCGCCGGCGAAGTCACCGCCGACCTCGTAGGCGTAGAGGTCCCCCTCGGCGAACAAGTCGCGAACGCTGGCGGTGGCCATGGCCCAGCCCTCGGCGGCGTTGCCTTCATACTCGGTCAACATGCCCAGCGGACAGCTGGCGTCGGTGTCCGCACCGGTCAGCTCGTAGGTACCCAGCAGGCGTGCCACGTGCGGGTTTCCGGCGCGGCCGAGGACCCGGTTGAGCTCGATATCGGGGTTGACACCGGGGCTGACGCGGCGAAACACCTTCAACATCGCATCGCGATCGAAGATCACGCTGGTGTTGCTCTGCTCGGCGTCCGACACGCGCGGATAGGCGTCCAGAGGCAGGGTGACGTCCGGCTCTTTGCCGAACGCCACACCCTCCCGGGTGGCCGACGAGTCGACCAGCGACAACAGATACGCGGCCGAGTCAGGATCGTAGAGCGCGTCGAAGCCGGTGCGATCGCCCTCGGCGCCGATGGTGGCGACGGTGTTGTACTCGGTGGGCGGCTCGGAATCCCAGCCGACGATGACCTGGTAGCGCTCGGTCGAACCGTCGGTGTAGCTCGCGTCCACCAGCACGAGATCCAGATTGTCGCGCAAACCTACGACGAGACCGGGCTCGGCGGTTGCCAGCTCGCGGCCACGCCCGGCGTACCAGCGCTGCTGGGGCAGCCAATCCGACCACGGCAAGTTCATTGCGACTCCTCAGACCCGCACAACTGGAACCAGTAGAACCCGTGGCCCGGCAGCGTCAGCAGGTAGGGCAAGTGGCCGATGCGCGGGAACTCGACATGCCCGGTGAGCTCGATCGGTGTGTGACCGCTCCAATGTTGCAGGTTCAGCTCGAGGGGCTGGGGGAAACGCGACAGATTGTTGACGCAGAGCACGACGTCGCCGTCATCCGGCACCTGGCGCAGGAACGCCAGCACCGACGGGTTGGAGCCGCCCAGCTCCTCAAAGCTCCCGATGGCGAAGGCGTCGTGTCTGCGACGAACCGCGAGCATCATCCGGGTGAAGTTGAGCAGCGACGTCGAGGTGTCGCGCTGGGCCTCGACATTGACGGCCTGATATCCGTAGACCGAGTCCTGACTCGGCGGCAGATACAGCCGGCCGGGGTTGGCCTTGGAGAAACCGGCATTGCGGTCCGGGGTCCACTGCATCGGCGTGCGCACCCCGTCGCGATCACCCAGCCAGATCACGTCGCCCATGCCGATCTCGTCGCCGTAATACAGCACCGGCGATCCGGGCAGCGACAGCAGCAGCGCAGTGAACAGTTCGATCTGGTTGCGATCGTTGTCCAGCAACGGCGCCAACCGGCGGCGAATGCCGACGTTGGCCTTCATCCGCGGATCCTTGGCGTACTCGGAGTACATGTAGTCGCGCTCTTCGTCGGAGACCATCTCCAGCGTCAGCTCGTCGTGGTTGCGCAGGAAGATTCCCCATTGCGCCATGTCGGGAATCTCCGGCGTCTGCGCCAGGATTTCCGAGATCGGGAACCGCGACTCGCGCCGCACCGCCATGAAAATGCGTGGCATCAGCGGGAAGTGGAACGCCATGTGGCATTCGTCGCCGCCGGTGGTGGCGTCGCCGAAGTACTCGACGACGTCGCTGGGCCACTGATTGGCCTCGGCCAACAGCACTCTGCCCGGGAACTCGTCATCGACGACCTTGCGGACTCGCTTCAGAAACGCGTGGGTCTCGGGCAGATTCTCGCAGTTGGTGCCTTCGCGCTCGAAGAGGTACGGCACCGCGTCCAGCCGGAACCCATCGATCCCGAGGTCCAGCCAGAACCGGAGGACGTCGATCATCGCTTCCTGAACTGCCGGGTTGTCGTAGTTCAGATCCGGCTGATGGGAGAAGAACCGGTGCCAATAGAACTGGTGGCGCACTGGATCGAACGTCCAGTTCGACTCTTCGCTGTCGATGAAGATGATTCGGGCGTCGGTGTACCTATCGCTGCTGTCGCTCCACACGTAAAAGTCGCCGTAGGGGCCGTCGGGGTCGTGGCGCGATTCCTGAAACCAGGGGTGCGATTCGGAGGTGTGGTTCATCACCAGGTCGGTGATGACGCGGATGCCCCGCTCGTGCGCGGCGTTGAGCAGCGCGACGAAGTCGTCGACGGTGCCGAACTCCGGCAGCACTTTGTAGAAGTCGCGAATGTCGTAGCCGCCGTCGCGCAACGGTGAGTCGTAGAACGGCGGCAGCCATATGCAATCGATACCGAGCCACTGCAAATAGTCCAGCCGCTGCAGCAGGCCCCGCAGGTCACCGGATCCGTCCGCATCGCCGTCCAAGAAGGCCCGGACCAGCACCTCGTAGAAGACCGCGTGCTTGAACCAGGTGGGGTTAGCGGGCAGTGACTTGGCTTCGGTGAACTCGTCGGCGTTGGGATGCTCGACGACGCCGTCTTCGACGCGGCTTCCCTCCGCGGGATCATGTTCGGACGTGTGTTCTCTGTCCCTGGTCAAGTCCACGACGTTAAACGTACCCGAGGTGTGGCATCGAAAACCTTATGCGCCAGACGAATTGAGCGCAGCTGCGTGAGCTGCAACGTTGGATCAGCCCGGCGGGCCGTCCCCTAATGTCACATTGGCTTCCCGTCCGCCCAGCCCGACGCTGACGCTCTCGCCGGGGTGGTGCTGATCGAGAATGTTCGTCAGTGCGGTAGCCGAGTTCACCGGCTGACCGTTGATCGCGGTGATCACGTCACCCGGGTTGATACCGGCCCCGGCGGCGGGACCGGTCGGAATCACCTGCCGGACGATGGCGCCCGCACCACCCGCGGCGTCGTTGACCCCGACTCCGAGGAACGCGGTCGGCCCGATGTGCACTGTCGGCGACGAAGCGCCGGACCGGATCTGTCCGGCGATGGCCATCGCCTCGTTGATCGGGATCGCAAAGCCCTGACCGCGGCCCAGGTGGAAGTTCTGCGACGCGGCGGTGTTCATGCCGATCACCTGGTTGGCGGCGTTGACCGTTGGGCCACCGGAGTCACCCGGGCGGATGTTGGCGTCGACCTGGATCAGGCCGCTCAGCGTCTCGGTGCTGCCGGTCAGCGCATCGTTTGCCGACACGGTCTGGTTCAGCGCGCCGATGCGTCCCTCCTCCACGCTGGGCGTCCCGCCGGCACCACCGGCGTTACCCAGCGACACGACCGGCTGGCCAACGGCCAGCGTGTCCGAGTTGCCGATATTGGCCACCGGTAGGCCGCCTCCGCCGAGTTGCAGCACTGCGATGTCGTGCTGGCGGTCGAAACCGATCACAGTCGCCGGGTAGGTCTGACCATTCGCAATGGACCTCGCAGTGAGGTCGGTCGCGCCGGCGATCACGTGGTTGTTGGTGAGGACGACGCTGGGGTCGATCACGATGCCGGTTCCGGCGCCGATCGCGCTCTGGAATCCAAGCCTGGCGTCGATGTCCACGATTTGGGGACCCACCTGCGCCGCCGCGGTCGCCGCGTCGCGCGGGGCGGGCGGCGTCAGCGGTGACGCGTGCGCGGGCGCCGTCGCCAGAGCCAGGCCTGTCGCTGCCACCAGACCGAGCAAGCGCAGCGACCCCCGCGGTGTAGCGCGGTGCGATCCGCTCATCCCCATTACCTCCTGCTTGAGTACCAGCCGAGTCAGCCAGAAATGTCGCAACATTTTGATCTTGACGACACAACTTCGTTCATTTAACCGTAGCCTGCGTCGCCCGATCAGGCATATCGATGTCGGGTTTACCCGATCCCGCTGGACGTTGACCGGCCGGCATATTGCCAAGCGGTAGCTTCATAGCTTCCGCTGAACGGCAACTGATGAGCAAAGGTGTTTTTCGCATGGGCGTGCTTGATTCATTTCGGCTCGACGACAAAGTCGTGATCGTGACCGGCGCTTCGTCCGGGCTGGGCGTGTCGTTCGCCCAGGCATTCGCCGAGGCCGGAGCCGACGTCGTGTTGGGCGCCCGCCGCGTCGACAGGTTGGCCGAGACGGCCTCTCTCGTCGAGGCCGGCGGTCGCAAGGCACTCACCATCGCGACCGACGTCAGCGAACCCGAGCAATGCCAGGCGCTGGTCGACGCCGCGATGCAGACTTTCGGCCGGGTCGACGTCTTGATCAACAACGCCGGCGTCGGGACCGCGCACCCGGCGACCCGCGAGACACCCGAGCAGTTCCGCTCGGTGATCGACGTCAACCTCAACGGCGCGTACTGGGTGGCACAGGCCTGCGGGCGGGTGATGCAACCTGGAAGCTCGGTGATCAACATCGCCAGCATTCTGGGCATCACCACCGCCGGACTGCCGCAGGCGGCCTACAGCGCAAGCAAATCCGCGATCATCGGGCTCACCCGCGATCTGGCGCAGCAGTGGGGCGCACGCAAGGGCATTCGGGTCAACGCCCTCGCTCCGGGATTCTTCAAAACGGAGATGACCGACGAGTACAAACCCGGCTACCTGGAGAGCCAGTCGCATCGACTGATCCTGGGCCGGTTGGGCGATGGCCGCGAACTCGCGGCGACCGCAGTCTGGCTGGCGTCGGCGGCAGGCGGATACGTCACCGGACAGACGATCGTCGTCGACGGCGGACTCAGCATTACCTAAATCAACTTCGGCACCTAGGCTCGGCGATGTGGTCGAATTCGACCCCCAGGCCCGCTTCGCGCGCGCGCCGGTAGCCCGGCTGGCCACCGCCGCCCCCGGCGGCCGGCCGCATCTGGTGCCGGTGGTCTTCGCGCTGCACGACGGCGTCATCTACACCGCCGTCGACGCCAAACCCAAGACGACCCAACGGTTGCGCCGGCTCGCCAACATCGAGCGCAATCCGCAGGTGAGCCTGCTGGTCGACTACTACGCCGATGACTGGACACAGTTGTGGTGGGTCCGCGCCGACGGTGTTGGCACAATCCATCACGACGGCGACACCGTGCACCTCGGCCGCGACCTCCTGCGCGCGAAATATGCTCAATACCAATCGGTTTCGCTAGATGGTCCGGTGATCACCGTCGCGGTTCAGCGCTGGAGCAGCTGGCACGCCTGAGTCGGCCGGCTCTCCTGATTCCCTTCACCGCCCGTTCACCCTTGTTTTGCGCGAACGCTAGGAGAAAAGTGACGTGCATCACGATTGCGGGGGCGCAAGGGAGTGACGTCATGGCAGACAAGTCCAGCAGTTCGAACGGTGCAGGAGCCGCCCCCGCCGTAGAGGATCCGGCCGCCGTCCGGAACGTGGTGCTGGTAGGCCCGTCCGGCGGCGGCAAGACCACCTTGGTCGACGCGCTTCTGGTCGCGTCCGGAGTGTTGTCCAGGCCCGGCTGTATCGCCGACGGCACCACCGTCTGCGATCACGACGAAGCCGAGATCCGCCAGCAGCGTTCGGTCAGTCTCGCCTTGGCGTCGCTATCGCACGACGGCGTCAAGGTCAACCTCGTCGACACCCCCGGTTACGCCGACTTCGTCGGCGAACTGCGGGCCGGGCTGCGCGCCGCGGACTGCGCGCTGTTCGTGATCGCGGCCAACGAAGACGTCGACGAGCCGACGAAGTCGCTGTGGCAGGAGTGCAGCCAGGTCGGGATGCCGAGGGCTGTGGTGATCACCAAACTCGACCATGCCCGGGCCAACTACCAGAATGCGCTCGCGGCGGCACAGAATGCGTTCGGCGACAAGGTTTTACCGCTCTATCTCCCCACCGGCGACGGGGTGATCGGTCTGCTGTCGCAGACGCACTACGAGTACGAGAAGGGCAAGCGGACCACGCATGCGCCGGACGCCTCCTACGCCGATCAGGTCGAGGAGGCCCGCGGCACATTGATCGAGGGAATCATCGAGGAGTCCGAAGACGAATCGCTGATGGAGCGCTACCTGGGCGGCGAGAAGATCGACGAAGCGGTGCTGATCGACGATCTGGAGAAAGCAGTCGCCCGCGGTTCGTTCTTCCCGGTGATCCCGGTCTGCAGCAGCACCGGCGTGGGCACCCTCGAACTGCTCGAGGTCGCCACCCGCGGGTTCCCGTCACCGCGCGAACATCCACTGCCGGAAGTCTTTACGGCGCAAGGCGCTGTGTTCACGAAGGTGACCTGCGGCTCCGACTCGCCACTGCTGGCCGAGGTGGTGAAGACGACGTCGGACCCCTATGTCGGCAGGCTCAGCCTGGTCCGGGTGTTCTCCGGGACCATCAGGCCCGACACGACTGTTCATGTGTCGGGCCATTTCTCGTCGTTCTTCGGCTCGGCGGACGGCGCCGGCCCCGATTCCTTGGCCGGCCACGTGGACCACGACGAGGATGAGCGTATCGGCGCGCTGTCCTTCCCGCTGGGCAAGCAGCAGCGGCCGGCATCGATGGTGCTGCCCGGCGACATGTGCGCCATCGGACGTCTGAGCCGGGCCGAAACCGGAGACACACTCTCCGACAAGGCGCAGCCGCTGGTGCTCAAACCGTGGACGATGCCGGAATCGTTGCTACCGGTGGCGATTCAGGCACACGCCAAGACCGACGAGGACAAGCTGTCGGTCGGGCTGGGACGATTGGCCGCCGAGGACCCGACGCTGCGGATCGAGCAGAACGCGGAGACGCATCAGATCGTGCTGTGGTGCATGGGCGAGGCGCATGCCGGCGTGGTGCTGGACGCACTGGCCAACCGGTACAGCGTCACGGTGGATACCGTCGAGCTCCGGGTGCCGCTGCGAGAAACCTTCAGCGGCAAGGCGAAGGGCCACGGCCGGCACGTCAAACAGTCCGGTGGACACGGTCAGTACGCGGTCTGTGACATCGAGGTCGAACCGCTACCCGAGGGCTCCGGGTTCGAGTTCGTCGACAAGGTGGTCGGCGGCGCGATCCCACGCCAGTTCATCCCGAGCGTCGAGAAAGGCGTGCGCGCTCAGATGGAAAAGGGTGTGCACGCCGGTTATCCCGTCGTCGATATCCGGGTCACTCTGCTCGACGGCAAGGCGCACAGCGTGGACTCCTCAGACTTCGCCTTCCAGATGGCCGGCGCGCTTGCGCTGAAAGAGGCCGCGGCCGCGGCGAAGCCGGCGCTGCTCGAGCCGATCGATGAGGTCTCGGTGCTGATACCCGACGACCTCGTCGGCGCCGTGATGAGCGACTTGTCCGGGCGTCGCGGGCGGGTGTTGGGGACCGACACCGCCGGCAACGACCGCACATTGGTGAAATCCGAAGTGCCACAGGTTGAGTTGACCCGTTACGCAATCGATTTGCGCTCGCTCTCGCACGGAGCGGCCTCGTTCACCCGCACCTTCGCCCGGTATGAACCGATGCCGGAATCCGCTGCGGCGCGGGTGAAGTCCGCGGGCTGACGCCGCGGCACGCACAGCCGCCGCATAGCCGGGGTAATTTCCGCTTGCCACACCGCGCCCAGCGCAACACTTCGATATCACAATCTGGGGCATGTTTTGGATGTGAGCTGCGGCGATGCCCGCTATGTGGGTGACCGATCGCGACTTGCGCAATCAATGATCTGTTTGCTGAGCGCCGGATAGGGCATATTAGAGCTACGGAATGTAGGCGCTACGAGCCTGCATCGTCTCGGAGGGTGGACACCGTGCTGAGAGCGATTCGAATGGGATGGCTTGCGGTCCTGACCGCAATGCTGGCCGTCGCGGGATCGGTGGCCACGGGCACCGCGGCGATCGCCCCGCCAAACCCTGCCGCGGGCGTGGCATCGATCCAGCCGGCCAACGGCGCCGTGGTCGGCGTCGCCCACCCGGTGATTGTCACGTTCACCGCTCCGGTCACCAACCGCGCGGCCGCCGAACGGGCAATCAAAATCACCGCGCCGAACCATGTGACCGGGCGGTTCGACTGGGTCGACACCAACACCGTCCAGTGGAAGCCGGACGGTTACTGGCCGGCCCACAGCCACGTCGGCGTCGAGGTGCACGCGCTGTCAACCGGTTTCGACACCGGCGACCAGGTGGTAGGCGTTGCCAGCATCTCGGCGCACACGTTCACGGTCAGCCAGAATGGCGAGGTGCTGCGCACGATGCCGGCGTCGATGGGTAAGCCCACTCGCCCGACACCGATCGGCAATTTCGCTGCGTTGTCCAAAGAGCGCACGGTCGTGATGGATTCGCGGACCATCGGGATCCCCCTGGAGTCGTCGGAGGGATACAAGATCACCGCGTCGTACGCGGTCCGGGTCACCTGGAGCGGCGTTTACGTGCACTCCGCCCCGTGGTCGGTGGACTCTCAGGGCTATGCGAACGTCAGCCACGGCTGTATCAACCTCAGCCCGGACAACGCCGCTTGGTACTTCGACACCGTCCACCTGGGTGACCCCATCAACGTGGTGGCCTGACCCCGATATCTCCAGCGGCCCCGTCGCTGTGACGACGGTCACACCCCGGTGCCGGAAGACATCACCGGGCTGCCTCTGTTGCGCCTACAGACGGTTGGAACGCATGGGCAATTGAACCGGTACCACCCGATACCGGCCGCTTGCTGAATATCGCTGCAGCCGAGAGGTTTTCGCAAACGACGAGTGGGGAGATCAAGTGGCAGCCACACAGGCGCGAGCAGTACGCTTCGACCGTTACGGCGGGCGCGAGGAGTTGTACGTGGCCGATATCGATCGGCCGTCTCCCAGTGCCGGCGAGGTGCTGGTCGAGGTTCGCGCGGCCGGCATCAACCCCGGTGAGACCGGCATCCGCAGCGGGGCACTGCGCGAGCAATTCCCCGCCACCTTCCCGTCCGGTGAGGGCAGCGACCTGGCCGGCGTCGTCCTCGAGGTCGGCGACGGCGTCAACGATTTCGCCGTCGGCGACGAGGTGCTGGGTTTCAGTTTCCAGCGGTCGAGCCACGCCACCCACGCGACAGTCCCGGTCGACCAGCTGATCCACAAACCTGCCGAGCTGAGTTGGGAAATCGCGGGTTCGCTGTACGTCGTCGGCGTCACGGCCTACGCGGCCGTTCGCGCTGTCGCGCCGCAGCCGGGTGAGACCATCGCGGTCTCCGCCGCGGCCGGCGGCGTTGGCAGCCTGGTGGTGCAGCTGCTGGCGCGGCGTGACGTGCGGGTGCTGGGTATCGCATCGTCGGGCAATGCGGAATGGCTTCGCGCGCACGGCGTCGAGCCCGTCGAATACGGTGAAGGCTTGGCACAACGACTGCAGCAGGCCGCGCCGGACGGCATCGATGCCTTCATCGACCTGTTCGGACCGGACTATGTGCAGCTCGCGGTCGACCTCGGGGTGTCACCCGAGCGGATCAACACCATCATCTCCTTCGAGAAGGCCGCCGAGGTCGGTGCGAAAGCCGAAGGCAGCGCTGAGGCGTCGACGCCGGCGGTGCTGACCGAGATCGCCGATCTGGTCAGTTCCGGCGCGCTCGACTTCGACGTCGCCGCGACCTACCCGCTCGATCGGGTCGTCGATGCGTTCGCGGAACTCGAGCAACGACACACGCACGGCAAGATCGTTCTGCTGCCTCAGGTTTCGTGATCCTGGTCAGGACGCGGTGGCCTGGCCGGTGAAGCCGCAGTCATCGTCGACGGCGCTGACCAGTCTCGCTTTTTGGGCGATCCGGCTTCGGTAGTAGGACCACGGCTGACGCTCCTCTACCGGAACGCCGACCATCTGGTCGAGCAGGTTGGTGGCTTGCAGCGCATCGGCGAGATGGCGCTGCAACCTGCCCAAGTCGCTGAGCACCTTGAACGTGTCGTCGCCGGCGGTCGTGGGAATGCTGCCGTCCGCGAGGAGCTCCAATGCACTGAACAGGGCCGTGCGGACGTCGCCGCAGGCTCGATGAATCTGACGCTCGGGGTTGGGACGCATGATCGTCTCCTCAGGGGAAGCCCGACCCATCGCTATGGGCGAGTCCAGCCACCGCCAATTGCAGTTCGGCACAACCAGAACCGACTTCGGGGAGGCTCAGGCGACGGCGGGAAGGCCGCTACCGGATCGGGACGAAATGGATTTCCAATATGGATGCGGACTATCGCTCGGACTCATATCGCCCTCACCTCCTCACGGCCAGGACACACGGGGGTGTCACCACGGTGCACGCATGACACGGGGTTGGCGCCTGAAGGCGGTGCACCCCCATCGTCGGAGCTTCGGCACTGCACGGCGTATCCGGTGTTACACCCGGAAGCCACTTGGGCTCAACCCTTAGGCCGGGAAGAGCTGTCCTGACCCGGGGCGTCTCTCGACGTTCGGGGTCAGTGGCCTGTATCCGTGCAGACGCCTCACCTACCGAGGTGCTTGCCGGTCCATCCTCCCACCGCTATCAGTGCTCGTCAAACATGGTGGAGACCAATTCGGACGGCCGCGTGGCTAGGCTCGACGGCATGGCCATCACACTGCACGATGCCCGAGTCGCCGAAACGCTGGAACGGATGTATACCGAGTCGCGCGAACAGATGTCACAGTTGCGCGCGATCCGCCCCGACATGTCGACGGCGAGGACCGCGCAGGAACGCGCCGACGCGATGAGCGACTTCTACATCCCCGTGACACCGGAGGCCGGCCGACTGCTGTACTCGTTGGTGCGGGCGACACGTCCAACCACCATCGTGGAATTCGGTATGTCGTTTGGTATTTCGGCGCTACATCTGGCGTCCGCGGTGCGCGACAACGGCAGCGGCCGGGTGGTGACCACCGAGCTCAGCGAGAGCAAGATCGCCGCGGCGACCAAGACATTCGCCGAAACCGGGATGGACGACGTGATCACCGTCCTTCGCGGGGACGCGCTCGCCACCCTGGAGTGCCTGGACGGGCCGATTGACTTCGTGCTGCTCGACGGCTGGAAAGAGCTGTATCTCCCGGTGCTCAAGCTGCTCGAGGGTCGGCTGTCACCCGGAGCTCTCGTCGTCGCCGACAACACCGAGATGGCCGATGTGAAGCCCTACCTCGACTACGTGCGTGACAGCGAAAATGGCTATGTCAGCGTCAATTTCGCCGCGCGGGAGAGTGACAGCATGGAGATCAGCTGCCACGCCGGCGTGTAGTCACCGCGGGCGCAGGGATTCCTCGAGCCAGGGCGTCAGCCACTGCACGCCTTCCTCGGTCAGGTGCACGCCGTCGCTGCGGACCTGGATGCCGTCGACTTTGGCGGTGTACGTACCGTCAGGACACAGCTTCTTTTTGAAGTCCAGTATCCGCACGTCCGGACGATTGCCAATCGTCTTGCCCAGCATGGCGTTCCATTCATCCACCCGCTCAGGCTGATCCTCGGGATACAGGCTGCCGTCCGGCCGTTCGCCGCGCCTGCTGTACGGCAGGTTCGCGACGGTCAGTGGCGCACCGCTGAAGCTGAGGATGTCCACCGCACGCCGCAGCTCGGCGCTGATGTAGGAGTCGAAGGCCGGATCCCCGATGTGCGTCCAGCGTCCCTCATTGACCCGGTCGACGGTCTCCCAGCGGCCGATCACCAGCAGGACGGCATCGGGCTGGTCGACGTTGATCTGCGAGGTCCACCGGCCCGGCCATGATTCGCATTCGCTTTTCTGGTCCAGGGCCTGGCCCAGGTAGCTGTACGGCCCGCCGCGCACCAGGCTGCAGCCGATCACGGTGTGGTCGATGAATTGGAACCCGGGCGTCGGCGGCAGGAAGTGCATCATCGTCCAGCCGATCGAGTCGCCGAACACCGAAACGGTGAATGGCCGCCGCGGGTCTCGCTTCGCGACGGCGTGTGCGGGCCGGATTCCCTGTGGTGGCGACGGCGACACGACCGCGACCGGCGATACACCGGGAGGAAGGCTGGCGTCCAGTGCGCTGACGCCGGGCTTGTGCACGACCGGAACCACCAGCAGCGTCACCGCCGCGGCGGTTGCCGCGGTCGCTCCGGCGAGCGGCAGCAGCGGCACCCGCACCGGTCGCCACTTTCGCACCGGCTGCTCGATCGCCCACCACGACACCACCGAGATCGCCAGCGTGGCACCGCACCGGACGGCGAACAACGGGAGCCCGTGCCATCCGGTTCGCTGACCGTTGAGCACCAGAAAGACCGGCCAATGCCACAGGTAGACGCCATAGGAGATGCTGCCCAGCCAGGCCAGTGGACCCCAGGACAGCACGGTGGCGACGGGTCCTCGCTGATCCAGCGCCACCGGGGCGATCACCAGCACCGCCGCGACGGCGACCACGATCAGCAGGCCGCTGCGGAATTCGCGGGCGCTGCCAGTGGCGTAGTGAACGGCGACCCCCAGCAGCACCAGGCCGACCACCGGAAGGACCCTGGCGACCCACCTGCCCCACCGCGACCGGATCAGCGACCATCCCCGATTCAGCGACTCCCAATCGCCGACCAGCAGCGCCGCCGCCGCCGCACCCACCAGCAGGGCCTGGGCCCGGGTGTCGGTGCCGAAGTAGACCCGATCGCGCGTTGCATCGGAGGCGAGCAGGATGGCGGCCGCGGCCGATCCCAGCGCTCCCAAGGTGGCCAGCAGGAACACCGTCAAGCGGACGCCGCCGAGGGTGGCCCGTTTGTCCTGCCGACGTGCTCGCGCCGCCAGGACCACGGCCACCGCGACGAGCACCAGCGGCCAGACGATGTAGTACTGCTCCTCCACTCCGAGCGACCAGGCGTGCTGCAGTGGCGACGGCGGCGCACCCTGGGCGAAGTAACCGGTCTTGTCGGCGACGAACATCCAGTTCGCCACCCAGAAGAATGCGGCGACGGCATCGTCGCGCAAACCCACGATCGCTTCGGGCGAAAAGAGCTGACGCCCAACGGCCACGGTCAGCACCATCAACACCAGCGCCGGCAGCAGCCGGCGGGCCCGTCGAATCCAGAAGTTCGCCAGGTCGATGCGACCGCTGCGGCCCAGCTCGTCCAGCAGCAGCGAGGTGATCAGAAACCCACTCAGCACGAAAAACACGTCGACGCCGAGGAATCCGCCCGCCATACCGGGGATGCCGCCGTGGTCGGCCAGCACCAGCGCGACCGCCACCGCGCGCACGCCATCCAGCGCCCGAATACCCGGACGGCGGTCTGGGCGGTCACCGTCGCCGCGCGCCCTGCGGGTGGGCAACCGGCTCGCCGGCGGCGTGGCGACCCATCGGGGCTTCCCAGCAGAATGAACCGGCACGGGGTACGCCCCGGCCGGTTCCATGTTCACCTCTCCAGCGCGCCGACCGGTTTCCTGGTCGGTGGCCTTGTTGCCGCCGATACTCGGGTGCCCCTCCCTGCTGATGCAGGCGTCAGTTTAGGTGCGCACCGGCCTCATCAGCCGCAGACACGACGCGGCCAGAGCCGAAAGATGCTGTCCGCCCGGCAACTCCGACCGCGGCCGGCGGGGACGCTAGACGGAACCCTGGGCGGCTGCCGCTTCGACACCCGCTAAGGATTCCAAAGGTTTGTCGGCCCTAGAACCCGGCGAAATCGACGATGCCGCGAATGTTGCGTCCTTCCCGCAGGTCCACGAACGCCTCGTTGATCTGGTCGAGCTCGTAGTGGCGGGTGACCAACTCGTCGAGTTTCAATGCACCCGCCTGATACATCGACAACAGCAACGGCACGCTCGTGCGCGGATTCATCCCGCCGTAGAGCGCTCCCTTGAGTTGTTTGGATGAGAGCACCATCTCCTGCAGGATCAGCGGAACCACGGGCTCGGTATAGGGGGTGATTCCGGTGACCACGCATGTCCCGCCTTTGCGAAGCAGCCTCATGGCCAACGGGATCAAGTCCACGTGCAGAACACCAGGCGTCAAGATGACGCGGTCGGCCATCACTCCGGCGGTGATGTCGGCCACCACCGGTATCGCCTCCTGCGCGGAGACGGCGCTGTGCGTGGCGCCGAAGATCTTGGCCGAATCCCGCTTGGACTCGATCGGGTCCACTGCAACGACGTAGGTCGCGCCGGCCGCGCGCGCCCCCTGCAGGGCATTCATCCCGACACCACCGGTACCGATGACGACGACGGTGTCACCGGGCTCGGTGCCCGCCGACACCGTTGCGGAGCCCCAGCCAGTGCTGACGCCGCACGACACCAGTGACGCGGCATGGAACGGGATCGCGTCGTCGATCTTGATGACCGACCTTTCCGTGAGCACCGCATACTCCGCGAAGGTGCCGAGTTGACCGTAAGCCATCAGATTTTCGTCGCCGAGATGACGGCGGCAGGTTCCGTCGGTAGGCATCTCCCTCGAGAACAGACTTGCGCCGGCGTCGCAGATGTAGCTCTGACCGTTCACACAGAACCGGCAACTGCCGCACGCGGGAATGAACGACATCGCCACGTGGTCCCCCGGCTGCACCGTCGTCACGCCCGGCCCGATTTCTTCGACGACGCCAGCGCCCTCGTGACCACCGAGCATCGGAAACCAGTCCGGCTCCGGGATACCGGTTGAGGCCCGCACCTCTGGGGTCGGCAAGACATCGCCGGTGACAAGGTGGTCATCGGAGTGGCAGATGCCCGCGACGGCCATCCGTACCAGGACTTCACCGGCGCGCGGCGGATCAAGATCAACCTCGCGGATCTCCCAGTCCTCGCCGACCCCGCGCAGCACAGCGGCACGACACTTCATAGCGATCTCCCTTGATGGCTGCGTGGCTATTCGGGCGCGTATCCCAACATGCTCTTGACCTCCAAGTACTCGTGGAAGCCGGCCTCACTCCACTCTCTACCGTTGCCACTGTGCTTGTAGCCGCCGAATGGCGCGTTCATGTCGAAGGCATGGTTGATCGTCACCCAACCCGCCCGGATCTTGCGGGCAACCTCGCGAGCCTGCTCGAGGTCTGCCCCGGAGACATAGCCGGCCAGGCCGTAGTCGGTGTCGTTGGCGATTTCGACGGCCTGGTCGAGGTCGTCGTAGCCGAGGATGCACAACACCGGCCCGAAGATCTCCTCACGCGCAATCGTCATATCGTTGGTGACGTTCGCGAAGACGGTCGGCTTGACGTAGTAACCCTTGTCCAGCCCAGCAGGTCGGCCCGGACCGCCGGCGACCACGGTCGCGCCTTCGCTCACGCCCTTCTGGATCAGGCGCTGAACCTTTTCGAACTGCGCCTTCGAAGCCACCGGCCCGATCGCGGTCGCATCGTCGCCGCCCACCTTGACCTGCTCGGCGACCTTGCGAGCGATCGTAATGGCCTCGTCCATACGTGATTTCGGGACCAACATGCGTGACGGCGCGTTACAGCTCTGGCCGGAGTTCGGCATCATGTTGGCCACGCCGGCACTGACGCTCTCGGCAAAGCCACTGTCGTCGAGGACGATGTTGGGGCTCTTGCCGCCGAGCTCCTGGGTGACTCGCTTGACCGTCGGGGCGGCATTCTTGGCCACCTCGATACCGGCGCGTGTAGAGCCGGTGAACGACACCATGTCGACGCCGGGATGGCTGGCCAGTGCGACGCCCACCCCCGCGCCGTCGCCGTTGATGAGGTTGAACACCCCGGCCGGCACGCCCGCGGCGTCCAAGATCTCGGTGAAGATGTAGGGCGAATACGGTGCAACCTCAGAAGGTTTCAGGATGACGGTACAGCCGGTTGCCAACGCCGGGTAGACCTTGACCGCGACCTGGTTGATCGGCCAGTTCCACGGCGTGATCAGCCCGCAGACCCCGATCGGCTCCTTGGCGATCAGGGTCGCCCCATGCTGTTCGGAGAACGCGAAGTTCTTCAGCACGTCGATGGCCGTGTTCAGGTGACCGATCCCGAGAAAGACCTGCGGCCCGGCCGCGAGCGAGGGCGGCGCCCCGATCTCCTCGGTGACCGCCTCGGCGAGATCGTCGGCACGCTTCTGGTATTCGGCGAGGATTGCCTGCAACAGGTCCAGGCGCTGCTCGCGGGTGCTTTGCGACCAACTCGCGAAGGCTCGCCGGGCAGCTTTGACTGCCACGTCGACATCGGCCGCCGACCCCAGCGAGATCTTCCCGGAAACCTGTTCGGTTACCGGGTCTTCCACGTCGAAAACATTGGGCTGCAACGGATCTACCCACTGGCCGGCTATGTAGAACTTCAGGTATTCGCGCATCGGATCGATCCCTTTCTCAGTGGGTGGCCTTACTGGGTGCCTTCGGCGTACCAGGTGCGGAATTCGTCATACTTGGGCATCTCCTCGGAATTGGCCTTCGGATCGATGCACACGTGGACGACGGCGGTTTTGCCGCTGGCATAGGACCGCTGGATCGCCGGGCCGATCTCGTCCTCCTTCTCGACGTACTCGCCGTGACAACCGAAGCCCTCGGCGACCTTGTCGAGGCGGACGTCTTTGCTCCAGTGCACGCCGGGCTGCGGCGACGGCTGCTCGAAGGTGCGCTTGTAGACGCCCACCTCCAAGCCCCACTGGTGATCGACACCCACCACACATACCAGTGGAAGCTTCTGCCGCGCAGCGGTTTCCAACTCGGCGATGTGGAAGAGGAACGCCGAATCGCTGGTCAGCAGCATCACCGGGCGCTTACCTCCCTCGGCAACCGACGCTCCGACTGCGTACGGCAACCCGGTGCCGAGATGGCCGAAGTTCTGGTTCCAGATGACGTCGCGCGGTTTGGCCTGTGAGTAGGTCCACTGGAAGATCACGGTGGCGCCACCGTCGCGGACCATGATCCCGTCCTTCGGGAACGCTTTGGTGGCCTCGACGACGAACCGCGCCGGGTGTACCGGCGTCCGGCCCATCGGCGCGTTATCGGCGAGCTGCGCCAGCTCCGCCGCGTCCTCGGAGATCCAGCGGTCGAGATCGACCGATGCCTTTCTCGGATTATCACCGAGCGCTTTCACCAGCTGAGGCACCACACCGCGAAGGTCACCGACCAGGGGGACGTCGATGGGACGGTTGACACCGATAGCCACCGGATCCTGTTCGACCAGAACCCATTTACGCTTTGCGTCGTTCTCCGCCCAGTGGCGGGTCCTGCCGTAGTGGCTCGGTTCGCCGAGCTCGGTGCCGAGCGCGACGCACAGATCGGACTTCACCACCGCCTCGACCGCCGCCGGCGAGAACCCGTAGGCGAAGGTGCGGTCCTCGAGACCGTCGATGAACGACGTGCCGCCGGAGGTCTGAATCACCGGGCACTGCATGAGGTCGGCCAGCTTCTTAACCGCCGCACCGGTGCGCGACGTGTGAACACCGTGTCCGACCAACAGGATCGGGCTCTCCGCCGCGCGGATCAACTTCGCCGCCTCGGCCACCTCGCTCTCACCTGCGGTCTGGTTGACGAGCCGATATCGGTGGGGCGGCAGCGGATCCGACACGTCGAGCTCCTCGAGGATGACGTGCGACGGGTACTCGATGTAGGCCGGACCGGGTGTACCCGACATGGCCCGGCGGATCGCCTCGTGGATGATCTCGTCGGTCTGATCGGCGTACTCAATCGAGCTGCTGTACTTGACCGACGGCGTGAAAAGGCCTTCCTGCTGGACGAACTGGATTCGTCCGCGCCGGACCCGGCGCTCGGTGATGCGGGCGCGCTGGCCGCCGAGGAAGATCACCGGCGAGTTCTCCACGAGCGCGCACATCATCGCGCCGGAGATGTTTGCCACGCCGGGGCCGAGCGTTCCGATGCACAGCCCGGGCTTACCCGTCATCCGCGACGCCGCCTCGGCCATGAATCCCGCACTCAGTTCGTGATGCGGCGCGACCACCGACCACCCGCGAGCGTCGGCCTCTGCGAACATGTGCACGAAGTTCGGGTCCGGGATACCGAACAGCGTGTTCACGCCCTCGGCCTCGAACAAATCGAGTATGCGTTTGTAGACCGGCACGGCCATTGTTGGAAACTCCTTCATTAGCAATACATTCTGTTGAGCAACCGCTATCCCGAACCCGATACGGGGTTCATGTCGCTGGCCAGGCCCAGCTCGTCGAGGACCCCGGCGGTGTCGGCACCGAGCTCTGGTGCCGGCCCCGCGACGCGGCCTGGCGTCTGCGAGAACCAGGTGGGTACGCCGGGGAAGCGCACCGGTCCGTGCGGGGTATCCACCGTTTCGAACATGCCGACGGCGTTGAGGTGTGGATCGTCGAACAGCGCACCGGGTGTGTTCAACGGCGCGGCCGGTATCTCCAGTTCGCGCAACAGATCCAGCCATTCCTGCGTGGAGCGCTGCTTTATCGTTTCGGCCAGCAGCCCGTAGACGGTGTCTATCTGATCTGCACGCTGCGCCAGCGTCGCGTGGCCCTCGTTCGCCCACGGGGGGCGCACGGCGTCGACGAACGCATTCCAGTGCTTGTCGTTGTAGATCAGCACAGCGATGTGGCCATCGCTGGTGCGGTAGGGACGCCGGTTGGGCGCCACGGTGCGCGGATACACCGCCGGGCCCAGGGGCGGGTCGAACAGCGCGCCGTTGGCGTGCTCGACAAGCATGAAAGAGGCCATGGTTTCGAACATGGCGACCTCGACTTCCTGGCCCTCCCCGGTGCGCTCGCGGTGGAACAGCGCCATGGTCGTCGCATACAGCGCGGTGAGCCCGGCGACCTTGTCGGCGATGATCGTTCCGACGTAGTCAGCCTCGCCGGTCAGTTGCTGTTGTACGGCCGGCAGTCCGCATTCGGCCTGGATGGTGTCGTCGTAGGCGGGTCGGTCGCGCTCGGGTCCGCGGCGACCGTATCCGTAGCAGTTGGTGTACACGATCGCCGGGTTGATTGCGGCCACGTCCTGGTATCCGAAGCCGAGCTTGACGATCGCTTTGGCGCGCATCGAGTGGATGAATACGTCCGCGGTCTCGACAAGCGCGCGCAGTGCTCGTGTTCCGGCGTCGGTCTGCAGATCCAGCACCACGCTTCGCTTGCCACGGTTGACGTTGACAAAGACGCCGCTCATTCCCGGCACTGGGCCGACCGAGATGTAACGGGTGTTATCACCTTGTGGTGGCTCAACTTTGATGACATCCGCACCCATGTCGGCCATGATCTGCGTGCAATATGGTCCCATCACCATGGCGGTGAGGTCGATTACCCGCACCCCGGCCAACGGGCCTTTGCCGTCAGCCATAGCGGGCACCGGAATCGTTGGAACTGTGCGCCAGTCCGAAGCTATAGCGGATATGGTCGTTGTGCCCGTCCGGCAGGACTGGAAAAACCAACGGAGCCTCGATGTTTCGAATCGCGTCGAGATGTTCACCCACGTCGTCGACTGTCCACGACGGCCGATACACACCGGGGCTTTCGGCGATCACAGCCCGGGCCACCCGGCCCGCCAGCGCGATGAACATTTCGCCGCTCACCGAACAGGATTCGTGGGCCAGCCAGCCCACCACCGGCGCGACGAGTTCGGGGCCCATCGGCGGATAGGCCGACGTGTCGATCCCCTCGGCCATCCTGGTCACAGCGGCCGGCACGATCACGTTTGACGTCACACCATCCGCGGCGCCCTCGATAGCTGCGACGGCCGAGAGCCCGATGATGCCGGCCTTGGCGGCCGCGTAATTGGCGACACCGTGGTTGCCGTACAGACCGCCGATCGATGAGGTCAGCACGATCCGCCCGTAGCCGGCCGCACACATGACGGGAAATGCTTGCCGCACAACGCTGAACGCGCCGCGCAAGTGCACATCGAGCACGGCGTCGAAGTCTTCGTAGCTCATTTCTTTCAGTGATCCCCGCCGCACGTTGCCGGCGTTGTGGATCAGGATGTCGATGCGGCCGTAATGGTCAATCGCGGTCTGCACGATGGCGTCGGCGCCGTCGCGGGTCGCGACCGACGCAGTGCAGGCGACGGCTTCTCCCCCGGCCGCCCTGATCGCATCGACGACCTGCTCGGCCGGTCCGCTGTCGGCCCCCTCACCGGCGAGGCTGCCACCGTGGTCGTTGACGACGACCTTCGCTCCACGTTCGGCGAGCAGGCGGGCATACGCGCATCCCAGCCCGCGTCCGGCACCGGTCACGACGGCCACCCGGTCGTCAAACCGCAACTCGCTCACGAAAGCTCAAGGCCTTCCAGGTCACCCCTGGCGCGCCACTCGGCGATCAGGTCGCCGAAAGCGTAGAAGCCCGGCGAGTAGAAATCACCGAGGAACGCACCATTGTCTTTGGCGCCACCCTGACCCTCGTTGTTGTAATAGCCAGGGGTGCAGGACATCTCGAAGGCCGAGTTGTCGATCGCGAGTTCGGCGACCGTTCTGACCCAGCTGTCCTGGCCCTCCTGACTGGGTTCGACGGTGGTCGCGCCGCGTTTCTGCGCCTGGGCGATGATGTAGGCGATGTGCTCGGCCTGTTGCTCGAACATCGCGGTGGTGTTGGCTGAGACGCCGCCCTGGATGAAGCCGGTGAAGAACTGGTTGGGGAATCCGCGGGTGGTCATGCCGTGCAGCGTCTGGTACCTGTCGTGCCAGTAGTCGAACAGCGACTGCCCGTCTCGGCCCTCGATGACGTCGACCGCGAAGCGCCGACTGATCTCCGTGGAGATCTCGAACCCGCTGGCGAATACGACGCAATCGACCTCGTACTCGACGCCGTTGGCGACAATGCCCTTCTCCGTCAGGCGTTCCACGCCCTTGGATTCCGACACGTCCACCAACGTCACGTTGGGCAGGTTGAACGCTGGCAGGTACGTCTCGCTCGAACACGGCCGCTTGCACATGAAGCGGTAGTACGGCTGGAGCGCCTCGGCGGTGTCGGGGTCGGCGACCAGGGCGGCCACGCGCCGCCGCAGCCGCTCCATGATCTTGTAGTCCTCTTCTTCCCGGATCACCATGATCTGCTCGATCCCCAGCGAGGCGGGATCCGGGCTGGCGGCAATCCGGGCAGTCATGTTGCGGCCCAATTCGGTCCAGAAGTCGCACACCAGATCCGGTTCGCCGAAGACCACCCCGACAAACGGTGACCAGTTGTGGAAGTTACGCTTGCGCTCCTCCTGCCACCCGGGCTGCAGGGTCGCCGCCCAGGCTGGGTCGGTGGGCGTGTTGGCGCGCATGTCCACCGACGACGGGGTGCGCTGGAACACGAAGAGCTGCTGGGCATCCCGGCCGAGATGTGGCACCAGCTGGACGCCGGTAGCCCCCGTGCCGACGAGTGCGACCCGCTTGTCGGCCAGCTTGTGCAGGCCGCCGCTGGCATCCCCGCCGGTGTAGTCGTAATCCCAGCGCGCGGAATGGAACGCGTGGCCGCCGGCGTCCAGGTACTCCTTGATACCGGGGATACCGGGCAGCTTGGGCTTGTTGTACGAGCCCTGCGCCATCACCACGAACCGCGCGCGAATGTCGTCACCGCGGTTGGTGGTCAGCCGCCAGCGCTTGATCTCCTCGTCCCAGCGCATGTTCTCGACCTGGGTGGAGAAGATCGCGCCGTCGTAGAGGTCGAAGTGTTTGCCCATGGCCTGGCAGTGCGCGAAGATCTCGGCGCCGTCGGCGAACTTCTTGCTCGGCAAGAAGCTGAGCTCCTCGAGCATCGGGATGTAGCAGTAGGCGTCGTTGTCGCACTGGATGCCCGGGAAGCGGTTCCAGTACCACACTCCGCCGAAGTCCCCGGCCATGTCGATGACCCGAACATCCTGCACACCGGCCTTTTTCAGGTATGCGCCCGACAACAATCCGGCGAACCCGCCCCCGAGGACGGCCACCTCGATGTCCTCGTCGATCGGGGCGCGGTCGGCCATCGGGGTGTACGGGTCTACCTCGTAGAGGTCGGCCAGGTCACCGTCGAGTTCGAGGTACTGCGCGCCGCCGTCCTTGCGGAGGCGCTTGTCGCGCTCCTGGGCGTACTTGGCCCGCATCGCGTCTATGTCGACGTCCTGCGGTACGTCGGTGGGCCCGCAGGTCTCGGACGTTGTCATCTGTCTCAAAGCTCCTGTGGTTCGCCGGTGCCCATGTATTTCGACAGTTGGTAGTGCAGGTTGACCGTGCTTCGCTCTCGGTATGGGTTGGGTTTGGTGCCCGGGAAGCCGAGGGACTTCATGCCCCGCTGCACGGCGGCCATGTTGGAGAAATCCTGGGGTAGGACCGATAGCCACCTGGGGTCACCGACCGGCGTGTACTCCCAATCTGTCTGGGGCTCTTGGCCTTTCGGATAAAGCTCGAATACCGAGACCTCGAAAATGCACTTGTCCGGGTTGTAGCTGGGGTCCGGCCGGGCGCCGTAGCACAGCGCACCGTCATACCCTGACCGATTTGGAAGTTCGGGAAGATCTGCCACGCGGTGCCTGCCTGCCCGAGGATTTCGGACGGAATCGTCGGCCAGATCACGCCGCGGGCCTCGTCGTCGCGGCGCGCGGACGCCAGCCAGTGCTCGAGGACCTTGTCGGCCGGTGCGCCCTCGGGCAGTTCGTCGACCAACCGTTTGGCGGCGTTCACCAGCGTCTCGGTGGTGGAGGTGTTGGTCTCCTCCATCGTGTAGATCTGCATCTCGGCGGTCGACACGCGGGGATCGGCGCCGGTCCCGAGGCGGATCTTGGACTTGGTCGCCGCGAGGTCGTCCGGGGCGTCATAACCGATGTTGCTGTGCCTACCCTGCGCCTTGGCCCAGCCCTTGAATTCCCCGAATTGGTTGAACTCCGGATGCGTCGTGTAGACGTGGTAGGTCTCGTTGAAGGCCTCCAGCGCCACCTTCCAGTTGCAATCGAAGTTCAGCCATTTGCGCCATTTGAAGCGCATGTTCTCCAAACCGAACGGGTCCAGGATCTTCGCAGCCGGGAATAGATAGTCGGCCAGCGGCTCGCAGTCGGGATCCATATTGATCCACAGCCAGCCGCCCCAGGTGTCGACATGGACTGCCCGCAGGTGGGTGTTGTCAGGTGTCAGGTCTTCCTGCCAGTCCTGCTGTTCGCGAATATGCGTACACGCGCCGTCCAGGCCGTAGGTCCAGCCGTGGAAGCCGCAGACGAATGACTTGCGAGCCCGGCCACGGGCGTTCTTCGCGCCGTTAGGGGTGTCGATCAGCCGGCGGCCGCGGTGCAGGCAGACGTTGTGGTGGGCGCGAAATTCGTTATCGCCGATGCGTACCACGATGATTGAGTCGTCGAGAACGTCGTAGGTCAAATAGCTGCCGACTTCCGGCAGTTCTTCGACCCGGCCCACTTGCTGCCACACCTTGCGCCACAACTTGTCTCGCTCGGCACGGGCGTAGTCCTCAGACAGGTAGGCCTCGACGCCGATCGTCACCGGAGCCGACAGCTCCTCGACCGTTTCGGCTTACTTCGAGTCGGTCATTCACATGCTCCTTATCGCTGCTCGGAAGGAGTCGTCCTTGAGAAATAGCGAGGTGTTGTCGGCGTCCAGATGCGTCCATTTCAGGTCCAGGCCACCGTCCACCAACAAGGTCTGCCCGGTGATGTAGCTGGACAGGTCCGACAGCAGGAACAGAATGGCGCCGGCGATCTCCTCCGGCCTGCCGCGGCGGCCCATCGCGATGGCGCGGCGATCGCGCTCTGCGTCGTCGTCGACGTAGGTGAGCGATGCCGGTGTCGCGGTCACGCCGGGCGCAACGGCGTTGACCCGGATGTCGTCGACGGCCAGTTCGACGGCCATCGTGCGGGTCATTGCCACGACCGCCGCCTTCGCCGTGCCGTAGGCGATGTGGAACGGCGCGGTGTTCATCCCGCTGATCGACGAGATCGACACGATCGAGCCGCGGCCTTTGCCGGCCTTCAATTCCGCGGCGACGGCCTGACTCATGAAGAACGCGGTCTCCAGGTTCTGCGTGAACAGGTCGCGCCAGTCGCCGCGGGTCACCCGGGTCGACGGCATCCAGGTTTCCGGCGCTGCCCCGCCCGCCACGTTGACCAGGCCGTGTAGTTCGCCATCGGCGCGCTGGGCCTGCTCGATCGCGGCGGCGATACCTTCCTGGGTCGCCACATCCGCGGCGACCGGAACGATCGACAGCCCACGCTGGATCAGTGGGGCGATGTGGGCGTCGAGATTTTCTTTGGACCGACTCACCGCGATGACCGTTGCACCGGCTTCGGCGACCATCCGTGTCACGGTGGTGCCGATACCGCCACCGGCGGCGCCGGCCACTATGACCACGCGCCGCTCGAGACTGAGCAGGTTATCGACCACTAGGACTTGTTGGCCTTGTTGTCCGGACAAAATAGCTCAGTGCGCATAATTGAGAATATGATTCTCTGCAAATGGCTGAGCGTCAAGTGGTCTATGCCGAGATTTCCTTACCTATTGTCTGGACCAGACTCGGTTGCTAACGTCACCGGCTGAAACCGCCGCAACGCAACGGCCCCGGAGGTCAACACCGATGTTGCTGCACGAAGGACGCTCCGGCGCAGGGGTATCGCCTACCCTCGCCGAGGGCTGGCACGTGGAGCGACTCACCCCGCCCAGCCGGCTGTTCGGCGCCAACGGCCTGCGGACCGGTCCCGACGGCCGGATCTACATAGCGCAGGTGACCGGCAGCCAGATCAGCGCGCTCGATGTCGGCACCGGTCAGCTGGAGACCATCAGCCCCAAGGGCGGCGACATCATCGCGCCCGACGATGTGGCCTTCGGCCCGCACGGCGATCTGTACGCGACCGAGGTGATGGACGGGCGGGTCAGCGTGCGCAGCGCCGACGGAACCACCCGGGTGCTGCGTGGGGATGTCCCGTCGGCCAACGGCATCACCGTTCATCAGGGCCGGTTGTTCATCGGCGAATGCCGTGAGGGCGGACGGCTTCTCGAGCTCGACCTTGCCGGTGGCGAGCCGCGGGTGCTGCTGGAGAATGTTCCGTCACCCAACGCCATGGAAGTCGGTCCGGACGGGTTGCTGTACTTCCCGGTGATGGGCGCCAACGAAATCTGGCGGATCGGACTGGACGGCGGTACGCCCGAAACTGTCGCCTCGGGCCTGGGCGTGCCCGACTCGGTGAAGTTCGATGCGGCGGGCCAGATCGTCTCGACCCAGGTACACAGCGGCCAGGTGCTGCGCATCGATCCGCGCACCGGCCAGCAGACGGTGCTGGCCGATCTCAATCCCGGCCTGGACAACCTGACCTTCGTCGACGGTCGGCTGTTCGTCTCGAACTTCACCGGCGAGATCACCGAGATTCTCGCCGGCGAAATGACTCAGACCGTGCTGCCGGGCGGATTGAATTGGCCACTGGACCTGGCCGTCGGCTTTGACGGCAACCTCTACATCGCCGACGGCACGTACTTCTACCTGCTGCTACCCGATTACACGTTGCACACCGTCGGCATGCTGTTCACCGCGGGGTATCCGGGGTTCCTGCGGGGATTGACCCCGTCGGGGCCCGGGGAGTTCGTCGTGACCACGTCGGGTGGTCAGGTATCGCGGTATCGGCCGGCCAGCGGCGAAAGCGAAGTCCTGGCAGACGGATTCGATCAGCTCTACGGCGTGGCGATCGCACCCGACGGTACGGTCGCGGCCGCCGAACTCGGGACCGGCCGGGTGATCTCGATCCGCGGCGGTCGGGTGGAGACCGTCGCGTCCGGACTCAATGACCCGATCGGGGTGGCGGTCGCACCCGACGGCGGTTGGCTGGTCTCGGAGGCGGGGGCCGGCCGGGTGGTCAAGCTCGACGGATCAGGCGTGCACCCGGTGGCGGCCGAATTGGGCTGTCCACAGGGCATTCTGGTCGACGACCGGCAGTTGTATGTGGTCGACGCCGGCGCCAAGACACTGGTCGCCGTCGATCTGGAGAGCTCGGCAACGCACACCATCGCGTCCGGGTTGCCCGTCGGCGTAGCGCCCGGTGTGGTTCCCAAGCCGTTGAAGGGAATGCCGCCGTTTTCCGGACCACAAGGGCCGTTCGCGGGCATCGCCGCCGGCCCGGACGGCACCTTGTACGTGTCGGCCGACGCGGACGGCAGCGTGCTGGCATTGCGGCGGGACCGTGACCATGACTGACACCCAACCCACCGACCACCGCTACCTGCAGGTGGCGCGCGCGTTGCGGAAGGAGATCGTCGACGGGGTGTACCCGGTCGGATCCCAACTGCCCACCGAACATCAACTGTGTGAACGCTTTTCGGTCAGCCGGTACACCGTGCGGGAGGCGCTGAGGCGGCTGCGTGACGACAACCTCGTCGCATCCCGGCCGCGGGCCGGCACGCTCGTCGTGCCGCGTCCGTCCTCGGACTCCTACGTCCAGGACGTCGTCTCGATCAACGACCTGCTGGCCTTCGCGACCGGAGCGCAATTCGCCATCGAATCCACCGGGATGGTCCTCGTCGACGACGAGCTGGCGACCCGGACCGGCCTGAATAGCGGCGAGGAGTGGTTGGTCGTCAAGGGTTTTCGCCGGATCGAGGGCGCCGAGTTTCCGGTCTGCCGTACCGAGTACTACATCAACCGGGCCTTCGCCGGAGTGGGCAGGCTGCTGGCGCGGCACACCGGTCCGATCTTTCCGCTGATCGAGGACATCTTCGGGTTGAGCATCGTCGAGGTCCGCCAGGAAATCGCGGCGGTGCTGATCTCGTCGACGCTGGCCGCACAACTCAGTGTCGAGGTCGGCAGCCCCGCACTCGAAGTGCATCGCACCTACGCCACCTCCGATGGCGAGGTCGCCCAGTTGACGATCAACACGCATCCGGCGTCCCGTTTCCGTCACTCGATGACGATGCGACGCGTCCGCGGCTAACCTCACATGCGGCGATGTCGAACACCAAACTGATCGGTGGACGAACGGTCCGCTGGGACGACGAGCGGACCGCGGAAGCCTATGCGCGCGGGTGGTGGGTGCGCGAAACCCTGGCTGACTCGCTGGCCGATGCCGCACACCGCACACCGGAGCGCGTGTTGCTGATCGATGGCGACTACCGAATCGACTGCCAAGGTCTGCACGAGCAGGCGACGGCGTTGGCGCAGGCACTGCTGGAGCGAATGGCGATCGGCAGCGTCGTATCGTTCATGTTGCCCAATTGGCATGAGGCCGCGGTCATTTACCTGGGCGCGACGATCGCCGGGATGGTGGTCAACCCCATCCTGCCCTCGCTGCGAGACAGTGAGCTGCTCTTCATTCTGCGCGATGCGGACACGCGGATGGTCTTCGTGCCATCGGTTTTCGGGCGGCACGACTACGCAGCGATGCTGGCCCGGGTCGTCGCCCAGCTGGAGAATCCGCCTGAGCTCGTCGTCGTGCGCGACGGCACGTCACTACCTGAGGGCGAGTCGCCGGCGGCAGAGCTACCCACGCTGGACCCCGACGCCGTGCGGATGCTGCTGTACACATCGGGGACCACCGGTCGGCCGAAAGGTGTTCTGCACAGCCATAACTCTATGCATGCACTGATCACCCAACTCCGTGACCACTGGCAGGTGCAGCCCGGCGACAGGTTCCTGGTCCCATCGCCGATCGCCCATATCGGCGGCTCCATCTACGCGTTCGAATGTCCGCTGCTGCTGGGAACGTCGGCGGTACTGATGGACCGCTGGAACGCGGACACGGCGGTCGAGCTGATTGACCACAGCGGCTGCACTCATATTGCCGGGGCCACGCCATTCCTCGAGCAGCTACTCGCGGCAGCCGAGCGGGCGGGAACCCGCCTGCCGGGGCTGAAGCTGTTCGTCTGCGGCGGCGCATCGGTGGCGCCGTCGTTGATCCGCCGGGCGGCCGACTATTTCGAGCGTGCGGCCGTCACCCGGGTATACGGCTCGACCGAAGTTCCGGTGACAACGGTCGGCGCTCCGCTCGACCCGAACCATGCCGCCGACACCGATGGGCGGCCCGGGTTCGCGACGATCGCCCTGCGCGGTGCGGGTGGCGAGATCCATGCCCGCGGCCCGCAGATGCTGGTCGGTTACCTCCACAGTGAGGACGAAGCCGAATCCTTCGACAGCGAAGGGTATTTCCGTACCGGTGATCTGGGCCGCTGGGTGGACGGCGACTACCTCGTCGTCACCGGGCGGGCCAAAGACCTCATCATCCGCAATGGTGAGAACATCGCTCCCAAGGAGATCGAGGACATTCTGATCGGCCATCCCGGCGTCGCGGACATCGCCATCGTCGGCTTGCCCGATGCCCGCACCGGTGAGCGGGCCTGCGCCGTCGTCGTCCCCACCGACGAGGCGCGGCCCGACGTGGCGAGTCTCCGCGACTTCTTGCAATCCCGGGGTGTTGCCATCTTCAAAGCGCCAGAGCAGGTGGCTATTTGGGAGGCGCTGCCGAGAAACGACGCCGGCAAGGTACTCAAGCATCAGATTCAAGCGGCCCTGACAGCAACGGACGGATGACATGCAAGTAGCGATCGTGACCGGCGCGACCGGTGGTATCGGATTCGGATGTGCGACCAAGTTGGCCGAAACCGGAATGGCCGTGCTCGCCACCGGAAGGAATCAGCAACGACTCGACGAATTAGCCGCAGCAATAGGCGATCCCGACCGAGTGGAGACGGTGGCAGTCGATCTGACCGACGACGACGGACCCGCGCGCGTTGTCCGGGCCGCGGTCGAGAAGTGGGGTCGGATCGACTTCTTGATCAACAACGCCGGAGTGGGAAACCCGACGCCACTGCACGGCACCGACGACGAGACCCTGGATTACTTTCT
Organism: uncultured Actinomycetota bacterium; assembly: GCA_963815995.1. Classification (GTDB taxonomy): domain Bacteria; phylum Actinomycetota; class Actinomycetes; order Mycobacteriales; family Mycobacteriaceae; genus Mycobacterium. The sequence continues at coordinate 152,511 of CAWFIR010000006.1, read as the reverse complement.
CAACGTGATGTTGCGGGCGCCGTTTCGGCTCGCACGAGATGTGCTGCCGCACATGGAAGCCGGATCGGCCATCATCAACATCACCTCGACCTTCGCAGTCGTGGGCGGCCTTCGCGGCGGTCCGTACTCCGCGGCCAAGGGCGGGCTGACCGCGCTGACCACCCACATCGCCTGCCAGTACGGGGCGCACGGCATCCGTTGCAACGCCGTCGCTCCCGGAGTGATCCAGACACCGATGACCGAAGAACGCCTGCAGGACCCGCGCTTTCGGCGAATGCAGGTCGAGATGACCCCGCATCAGCGACTGGGCACCGTCGAGGACGTGGCGAGCACGGTGGCATTCTTGTGTTCGCCCGGGGGCAGTTTCATCAACGGTCAGACCATCGTGGTCGACGGTGGATGGAGCTCGACGAAATACTTGTCGAAGTTCGCCTTGACGTCGGAGTGGACCGCGCAGTGAATCTGTTCGCGCTGCTGGATCAGGTTGCGCAGCGTTTTTCGGATCGCGGCGCGTAACACGCGATACTGACTCATGGTGGTCCCCGAAATCGTCTGGACCGGTTTATCCACAGTTGCGATTTGATCCACAGGTCGGGCTTTGCGCCAGCGCCGCAGCCGGCTTTGTCGGGCTGGTTCGTAACTTGGAGATATGGGCACAGCGATCGGCGCCGAGCAGGCACGGGAACGGATCACTTCCGCTCTCGATGCGATCGACGCCGCCCACGACCTGTTGCGCGATACGCCGTCGGATTTGGTGGGCAACAGGTTTCGCGTTGACGTCGCAGAACGGCTGGAGACCCAGGAGCGCGCGAACCGGGGCCTGATGTACCGCGTTTTCGCCGAGATCGCCGACCCCCCGGACGACGCCGGGTCCATAGCGCAGATGCGATCGATGCTGTGGAAGCGGCTGCGCATCACCCCCAACGAAATCAGCCGACGATTCAAGCTCGCGGTTCGGATCCGCCCGCGCCGGTCGCTGACCGGCCCGCCGCTGCCACCCGAATTGCCGACGTTGGCGCACGCCGTTGAGGCCGGCGCGATCGGCGACGACCACATCCGCGCGGTATGCCGAGCCGTCGACCTGCTGCCCGGCTGTGTCTCCCCCACCGACACGACCGCCGCCGAGCGCACCCTGGTCGAGCACGCGACCAAAGTCGATGCGGGAATCGTCGCCAAATTGGGACAGCGCATCGCCGACTACCTCAATCCCGACGGCCTGTTCAGCGATCAGGACCGAGCCCGTCGCCGCGGACTGCACCTCGGCGCGCAAGGGCCCGACGGCATGTCGCGGCTGTCCGGATTGCTCGACCCGCAGGCCCGCGCCTACTTCGAAGCCATCGAAGCAGCAGTACGGCCGGGCCGCCACCAGCCTGACGAAGACCCCCAGGCACGCGACGACCGCAGTCCGGCCCAGCGCTGCCACGATGCGTTGAAGCTTGGCCTGGAAACCGCCATCGCATCCGGCGGCCTCGGTGTACACCGCGGCCATCCGGTCACCGTGGTCGTCACCACCACCCTGGCCGAACTCAACACCGCGGCCGGCGCCGCGCTGACCCCTCGGTGCCGATGCCGCCCCCCGCGAGAACCGGAGGCGGCTCCCGGCTGCCGATGCGGGATCTGATCCGCATGGCCGCCAGCGCAATTCACTACCTCGCCGTGTTCGACGACCACACCGAACGGCCGCTGTACCTGGGCCGCCAGAAACGCGTCGCCACCGCCGACCAGCGACTGATCTGCTATGCCCGCGACCGCGGCTGCACCCGACCCAACTGCCTGGTATCGGGCTATTACTGCGAGGTGCACCATTCACCCGATTGGTTACACGGCGGCTGCACCGACGCCGACAAACTGCACTTCGCGTGCTGCCCGAATCACGGTATGGCCAGCCGCGGTGAACTGCGGACCCAGGTGATGAAAAACGGCCGACTCGGGTGGACCGACGGCACCGGCCCACCCGAAATCAACCACGCCCACCACCCCGACGAACTGCTCCGCGGCGACCCCGACCCACCCGAAGACGACATGTGAGAAAATTCGGCGACCCTATCCCCGAGGTCGGCTGGCCTCGAAGTGGCCGCGGATGCCGGCCAGCATGGCGATGTGCGCATTCACGGCTTCGCGTTCTGTCGTCGCGGCAAGGGGCCGGGGCGCTGCGATGTTCAGCCGTTCGGTCAACCGGGTGCCCGAGTCAACCGACTCGAAACTCACGGTGCCGTTCAGCCGCACCCGCGGGAACTGACGTGCTTCGGTGATCACGTCCCCGTGCTGTGGGACCTCGACCCGCGCCCAGTAGGTGATGGGCATCGACAACGGCCCCAACGGAATCCGGTCGCGCACCCGGTAGGTCTTCTGGTAGCCCTTGGCGGTTTGGTGGTGCTCCAGCAGCTGCACCGACACCACCAGCGGATGTAAATCCTTGATGTTGTCGAGGTCGACGTAGAAATCGCGCACCTCATCGGGCGGCGCGGGTATCTCGTCGCTGATTGTCCGCTCGGCGTGGGCGATCCAGAAGCTCACAACGGCTACCGCTCAGTGACCGCGGGCCAGCGACTCGAGGAATCCGTTGATACGGTCGCGGGTTTCCTCCGATATCCAACTGGCGCGCACGTTTTCATCCGTGGTAGTACCCGCGTCGACCGCGGCGCGCACCGGCTTGTGCAGCTGCTTTTTGGTGGCCGCGTACGCGGCCGGCGAGTACTGGCCGAGTTCGCGGGCGGCGGCCAGCGCCTGACTCAGCAGCTCGTCCTTCGGGACCACCGCATCGATCCATCCGCGGGTCAACGCCGTGTCGGCGTCGATTGTCTTGGCCTGCAACGCTGCCCGGGCCGCCGTTATCCCCATCCCGTCACGGCAGATCTCGAGCGCCGCCACCGGGAACGGAACACCGACGGCGAGTTCGGTGAGGCCGATCGTCCCACCGGACATCAGCCGCACATCGGCACACATGGCCAATACGCACCCGCCCGCGATCGCATGCCCGTTGATGGCCGCGACCACCGGCGCCGGATGGTCGTAGATCGCGAGAAAAGCCTCAGACAGCGCTTCAACGAATCGCCCGGCGTAGTCGGTTCCACCGTCGGCGAGGGCGCGCAGGTCGACACCGGCCGAGAAGGCCCGACCGGCACCGGTGATGACGACGGGGCCCTCGATGTTGTGCATCGAGGCGATGATGAACTCGAGCAGGCCGAGGTCGAGGGCATTCACCGGCGCGTTGTCGAACCGGACAATCGTCACGCCGTCGGCGGTTTCGAGATCTGTCACCAGTCCTTCTTACAGCCCGGGCTTCCACATCGATACAAAAGGCCCGAAACCGGCGATTTCGGCCCGGCCATTGACAATCGCGACCATCCGCTGTGATAGTGAGCCAACACTAAACGAAAATGATGTTCTCAGTTAAGGCGCAGCTATGCACGCAGACGCGGTGACGATGTGACCGCTGTTCAGCCACCGATGGCGTGGTTGCCGCACTCCATCGCCGAGGCGTCCACCGAGGCCCCCGCGGGCGGTGACGTGGGCTTGCCTGCGGCATGGTCGCATCTGATGCACCAGCTCAACGCTGCCGCGCGGATCGTCGAATCCGATGCCACAAGCCGAAATCGGGTCGATCTCGCGGCAGGAATGCGGCATCTGCTGGTGCTGCTGGCCACTGGTATCGACGAGGCGTTGCGATTCGACCCCGATCCGATTCTGCGCGTCCAGCGCGCCAGCACCAGCGACATCCTCACCTGGGGGATGGAATGTCCGGACTGTCTGTACACCCGCGCGACGATGCGAGGTGGGGAGAGCTATCGACTGTCCGGCAACCGTGGCACCGCAAGGTATGTCGGGCTGCAGACGATGAATGGCATCGCCTCCACCGCGAATGCTTTGGTCGACGAGCTGGTCACCGACGGCAACGGCAACTTCGAGGTGGTGTTGTCCGCCGACGAACACGACGGCAACTGGATGCCGATCGACGGTGCCCATCCGACGCTGACCGTTCGGCACTTCTTCTACGACTGGGACACCGAGACGCCGTCGTCCTTGCGTATCGAACGGATCGGTGATGCGGTGCGGCCTGAGGCCGTCGACGTCGATTCCGACGCACTGGTATCGCGGCAGTTGGTCGCACTCGGCGATTTCGTGCACGACAATCTCGACTTCTTCCTGCAGTTCGGTGCCGCGGCGCCGCCGAACGGCTTTCTGCCGCCGATCGATCGCACCGCGATAGGCGCGGCCGCGGAGAACAAGCCAGTGATCGGTCGGTGGGAACTCGACCCTGAACAGGCGTTGGTCCTCGAAGTTGAACCACCCGATGGGGTTTACTGGAGCTATTCGCTCGGCAACCCGTGGTGGGAGACGATTCACTACGGTCGCCACCAATCCAGCCTGAACGCGCATCAGGCGGTGGTAGATTCCGACGGCCTGGTGCGAGTGGTGGCATGCGGCCGCGATCCCGGGGTGGCCAATTGGCTTGACACCGCGGGCTTTAGCAACGGTGCGATGATCCTGCGTTGCGTCCGTACCAGCACGGCGCCGACACCTAGCAGCAGAGTTGTCCCATTCGACGAGATCGCCTCCGCGCTGCCCGCGGACACCGCCAGAGTCACCGCCGACCAACGCGCATCGGTGCTCGAGCGACGCCGGCGAGCCGTGCACGAAAGGTTCGCCCTGTGACCTTCTCCGCCGACGAACTCGAAGACGGCGCCCGCGCCGCAACAGGTCTGCACGACTTCGGATCGCCTTATTACCGAGAGGGTTTGGAGCGCACCGTCGATGCTCTGAACAACGAGGCCGAGCTCTCCGAGATGGGCCGGGTCATTCAACACGCCACCATCAGCAACGCGCTGATCCAGCGACTCAAGGTCGAAGACACCTACGCGCAGCACCCGGAGATCGATGACGAGGCGGTCGGCGGCCCTGTCTTCGTCATCGGGCTGCCCCGCACCGGGACCACCGCGCTGAGCCAATTGGTCGCCGCCGATCCCCAGTTCCGTTCGTTGCGGATGTGGGAATCGCAGGCGCCCACTCCCCCGCCGGAGATGGCCACGCAACACTCCGACCCGCGTATCGCGCAGGCCGAAGAGGGCCTGCGGATGCTGAACGAGATGTTCCCGCTGATGAAGACGATGCACAACTCCGAGGCGACGGCGGCGACCGAATGCCAGGACCTGATGGGCATGAGTTTTCGCACCTTCCACTTCGACGGCGCGGTTCGGGTCCCGAGCTACCTGGACTGGCTGATGCACTGCGACATGCGCGAGACGTACACGTTCCATCGTCGGGTGCTCAAACTTCTGCAATGGCATTGCCCGCCGACCCTCTGGCACCTGAAAACTCCCGTGCACATGTTCGCGCTGGACGCACTGATCGAGGCATACCCCAATGCGAAATTCCTCTGGAGCCATCGCGATCCCGCCAAGGTCATGGGTTCGGTGTGCAGCCTGATCCGATATGTGCGCAGCTGGAGCAGCGACCGGGACGACCCTGAGGAGCTTGGTGCAGAGCAACTCAACAGCTGGGCGGAAGCGGTTCGCCGCGCGATGGACTTCCGCCAACGCTTGGGCGACAGCCGGTTCGCCGATGTCGCCTTCGCCGACCTGCAGGACGATCCGGTGGGCACGCTGCGGGCCGGCTACGCATCGCTGGGTTTGACGTTCTCCGAAGACACCGAGCGGGCGGTCGAGCAGTGGGCCCACGAACACAAGCCCGGCTCGCGGGGCGCACACGACTACGAGTTGTCTGACTACGGGCTGACTCCCGAGGGAGTCCGCGAACAGTTCGCCGACTACCTGCGCATGTACGACGCGACCGGATGACCGCCCCACGTACGCGGCGACGAAGCAAGCTTGCTCCCGACCCCGACGTGCGCCGCACCATCGTCGCCGCCGCCTTAGAAACCTTGCGCGAACAAGGAGTTCGGCGACTCAGCGTCGCCGCCGTCCTCGAACGTGCCGAGCTGAGCACGCGCGCGTTCTACCGGCATTTCGAATCGAAGGACCAGGTAGTCGCCGCGGCGTTCCTCGAGATGGCGCACGCCGAGAAGCGAAGGCTGCAAAGGAAGATGGCGAAGGCCGCCAATCCGGTCGAGGCGGTTGCTGCCTGGATCGACGGTCGCCTCGACCTGGCGTTCGACGACAACATCAAATCCGATCTGCGACGCCTGTCGGTGGAGGCACAGTCACAGATGTTCGCCGCTCCCGAGCTGATCCAGCCCGCCTACGAACAGATGCTCAAGCCGCTGATCGAGCAATTGGACGATGGGCTGAGAAGCGGCGTGTTCCACGACGTCGATCCGGTGACCGAAGCACAGTCGATTCAGGGTGTGGTGTGGGCCAGCATTGAACGCCAGTGGGCCGCAGCCGATTGCGAACGCGTCGAGGTCAGGCGACGAACTCTCCGGTTCTGCCTGCGCGGTCTCGGAGTGCAGCCCGAAATTATCGCCGGCATCGCCGTGCGCGACCGACTGTAAGGAGCAGAGATGGACCTGGGTCTGGCCGGATCGACCGCCGTCGTCACCGGCGGCAGCAAGGGTATGGGGCTGGCGATCGCACAGACGCTGGCAGCCGAGGGAGCCAGCGTCGCCGTGATGGCCCGGGGCAGGGCAGCACTGGACGCGGCGGTGGACTCGCTGCGAGATGCCGGCGCACCCGACGCCGTCGGGATCAGCGTGGACATGACCGATGCCGCGTCGATCCTCAGCGGCTTCGACGAGGTGGCAGACCGCTGGGGACGGCTGAACAGCCTGGTCCACACCATCGGCCCGGGTGACGGGTACTTCGAGCAGATGGACGACGCCGAATGGGACGCGGCCTTCACCCTGGGCACGATGGCGGGCGTCCGTTCCGTGCGAGCCGCCTTGCCGATGCTGCGCGCGGCGGACTGGGCCCGCATCGTCACGTTGTCCGCACATTCAATCCAGCGGCAGAACCCGCGCATCGTCGCCTACACGGCGTCGAAAGCGGCCCTGTCCAGCGTCACCAAGAACCTGTCGAAAAGCCTTGCCAAGGACGGGATTCTGGTGAACTGCGTGTGCCCGGGCACCATTGTGACCGCGAGCTTCACCGAAAACCTCAAGGACATTCTCGCCGCCGACGGCCTCGACGCATCCGACCCGCGCGATGTCATGACCTGGATCGACACCAACTTCCACCAACCGTGCGACCTCGGTCGCGCCGGTCTGCCCGAGGAGATCGCGTCCATCACCGCCTACCTGGCCTCTCAGCGGAACGGGTACGTCACCGGCGCGACGGTGAACGTCGACGGAGGATCGGACTTCGTCTAGTCGCGATTGCGTGACAGCGGTCGGGAAGAATAGCATTCTCCTGATTAGCGAATGAGTGTCTCGGAGCTCGCGAAGAAGGGGGCTCGATCAACGGTGACCGACACGTTGAGCGTGCATCGACCGCACACCGGTGTGGCCGTGCTGCAGTTGGACCGACCCGAGCGTCTCAATGCGATCAACGACGTCATGCTCGGCGAGCTCACCCAGACCCTTGCCGCTCTCGGGTCGGACAGCTCGGTCAACGCCGTAGTCCTGACCGGTGCGGGACGCGGATTCTGCTCGGGAATCGACATGCGCGATTTCGGCCCGCGAATACCGGAGGCGACCGCGCCGGCGATCGATCGCCTGCGCTTTCAGGAAACGATGGCCGCGCTGCCGCAGGCGGTTCGCGACATCCCGCAACCGGTGATCGCCGCGGTCAACGGTCCCTGTGTCGGCGCAGGCCTGGCGCTGTGCCTGGCCTCCGATATCCGAATCTGCTCGACCGTAGCAACATTCGGCAATGCCGCGATTCTGCTCGGCTTGTCCGGGGCCGAGATGGGGATGAGCTACTTCTTGCCGCGCATCGTCGGAACAAGTGTCGCCGCCGACTGGATGCTGACCGGTCGCACCGTCGCCGCCGAGGAAGCCGACCGCCGGGGACTGGTCAGCGAAGTCACCGCTCCTGAGAATCTCGTTGACCGCGCACTTGAAATAGCAACGGGGATAGCCGAACTCACGCCGCTGGGCGTGCAGTTGACGAAACGCGCGCTGCAGGTCAATGCCGATGCCGCCGGATTGGAACCCGCACTCGAACTCGAGAACCGCAACCAGGTACTCAGCCATGCGACCGACGAGGCCGCGGCCCGTCGGCAGTCGTGGTCGTCGTCATGACGGGACCGTTGCGCGGGGTGCGGGTGGTCATGATGGGCGGACTCGGGCCCGGACCGTTCTGCGGCATGCTGCTCGGTGATCTCGGTGCCGAAGTGGTTCGGGTGGACCAGGTCCGAGAGGTCGACGGGGATCTGCCCATCGACTACACGGTGCGGCGCAGCCAACGCTCGATCGCCGTCAACCTCAAAGACGTGCGCGGATCTGAGCTGGTGCGACGACTAGTCGCCGACGCCGACGCGTTCGTCGACGTATTCCGTCCCGGCGTCGCCGAACGCCTCGGGATCGGTCCCGACGGGTTACTCGACGCCAACCCCCGGCTGGTGTATGCACGGATGACCGGCTACGGCCAGGACGGCCCGTACGCCGACCGGGCCGGCCACGACATCGACTACATCGCGCTGACCGGCGCACTGCACGGCATCGGTACCGCCGAAAACCCGGTCCCACCTTTGAATCTCATCGGCGACTATGGCGGTGGCGGCATGCTGCTGGCCATCGGTTTGCTCAGCGCGATTCTGGAGGCGCGCCAGTCCGGTGAAGGGCAGGTGCTCGACGTCGCCATGGTCGACGGAGCGGCGACGATGATGGCGCCCTACTACGGCATGGTGCACGCCGGCACGTGGCGCGATCACCGGTGCGACAACATCCTCGACGGCGCAGCGCATTTCTACGGCGTCTACCGGACCGCCGACGACAAGCACATCGCGGTGGGAGCCATCGAGCCGCAGTTCTACGCCGAGCTCTGCCGATGCCTCGAGGTGGACGTGCCGCACGATGATGACGCGCCGTCGGTGTGGAGTGCACATCGAGAAGCGTTGGCCGCGCGGTTCTTACAGAAGACGCGTGCCGAGTGGGAGCAGCGACTCGGCACACCCGGGTCGTGCGCTGCCCCGGTATTGACGATCGCTGAGGCGCCGAGCCATCCGCACAACGTCGCGCGACGGACGTTTATCGAGGTCGACGGTGTGCCGCAACCCGCACCGGCGCCACGCTTTTCCCGCACCGTACCGGCCGCGCCGCGATCGCCGGCGCTGCCCGGCGACCACACCAAGGCCGTGCTGGCCGGGCTGGGATTCGACGAAGGCGCGGTCGACGAGCTGACCGGTGCCGGCGTGGTCCGCCAGAGTGCAGCGGGCCGTAGCAACTGAGTATCGAAAGGACGATCGGTGGCTTGGGACTTCTCGACTGACCCGGAATGGGCCGGGCAACTCAAGTGGGTTGACGAGTTCGTGCGTTCGGAATGTGAGCCAATTGACTTGATTGTCAAGGAGTCTCACGACCTCAACGACCCGGTGCGTCAGGCGTTGATACCTCCACTGCAGAAGATCGTCAAGGAGCGCGGGCTGTGGGCGACCCATCTGGGGCCACACCTGGGCGGCCCGGGATACGGCCAGGTGAAGCTGGCGTTGCTCAACGAGATACTGGGCCGGTCCGAATGCGCCCCGATCGTCTTCGGTTCACAAGCGCCGGATTCCGGGAACAGCGAGATTCTGGCCCACTACGGCACTCCCGAACTCAAGCAGCGTTATCTCGAGCCGCTGCTGGACAATCGGATCATCTCGTGTTTCTCGATGACCGAGCCACAGGGCGGCGCAGATCCGAAGGAGTTCACCACCAGCGCGGTCCAAGACGGCGATCACTGGGTGATCAATGGCGAGAAGTGGTTCTCGTCGTTTGCGTCGATGGCATCGTTTTTGATCGTGATGGCGGTGACGGATCCCGATGCCTCTCCTTATCAACGTCATTCGATGTTCGTCGTGCCCGCTGAGACGGCGGGCATCAACGTCTTGCGCGATGTCGGGCTCGGTTACCAGCCGCTCGGCGGCGGGGGTCGCGAGGGTTATGTGCGATACGAGAATGTCCGGGTTCCCGCCGATCACATGCTGGGCCCGCGCGGTGGCGCATTCGTCGTCGCACAGACCCGGCTCGGCGGCGGTCGGATTCACCACGCGATGCGCACCGTCGGCCTGGTCCGCCGGATCTTCGACATGCTTTGTGAGCGTGCGGTTTCCCGGCACACCCAGGGTCAGATGCTGAGCGACAAGCAACTCGTCCAGCAGATGATCGCCGACTCGTGGATGGAGATCGAGGCGTTCCGGCTGCTCACCCTGCAGACCGCGTGGAAGATCGACCAGCACAACGACTACAAGGCAGTGCGCGCCGACATCTCGGCTGTCAAGGCGATGATGCAGAAGGTGTTGCACGATGTGTCGGCCCGCGCGCTGCAACTGCACGGATCGCTGGGCACGACGCATGAAATGCCCTTCGTACAGCACCTTGTCGAGTCGTTCGTGTTGGGGCTGGCCGACGGTCCGACCGAGGTGCACAAGGTCACGCTGGCGCGGTTGCTGCTCAAAGATCGCACGCCGTCGCCCGACGTGTTTCCGTCCGAACACATTCTGCGGCTACGGGAAGCGGCCGAAGCCAAGTTCGCCGACAAGCTCGCCGGCGTGCCGCGCAGTTAAGCGAGCCAATCGCCCGCTCGCGACAGCAGGTGCGGCAGCGTCGACGCCATTGTCTCCAATTCGGGATTCGGCGTGCTGCGCCGGCGGTTGTGCTTGACGATCAGCGACCACGTCGCGACCGATTTGAAGCAGGCCAGCGCACAGAACCAATCCAGTGCTGGCACTTCGCTTCCCATCGCTTGCCGGTAGATTGTCGCCAGGTCGTCGAGCGGCGGAGTCGCCTCGGCATATCGGGTGGGGCGCCGGTAAGTGCGCGGATCGCAGTTGATCAGGAACCATCCGACGTCGACGCGCGGATCCCCGACCGACCAGATCTCCCAGTCGATGACGGCGGTGATGCGGCTCTGCTCGGCCAATAGATTGCCGAGCCGAAAATCGCCGTGCACGATCGCTGGCGGCAGGGGCGGCGGTGCGCTGAATCGCAGCGCGGTAGCGACCTCACGCCACTCAGGGGCGAGCTTGGTATCGGTGGTCTCTAGCGTGCGGCTCCACCGCTCGACTTCGTCACGCAGCCCGGTGACCGGCTCCGACGCTAGGCCCACGGCGCCGGGCTCAAGCCGATGCAGCTGCGCGAGTGTTGTCGCGGCGTTCTGAAAACGCTCGGCGACAACGGGTCCGGGCCCACCATCGACGTCGTCGAATAGCGGCTCGTGGCTGATCCCGTCGATGAACGACATCACGAAAAGTGGCGGCACGTCGGGCGGATCACCGGGGTCGTCGAAAAGCAGTTCCGGAACCGGCACCGGTGTCGGGTTCAGCGCCCGGATGATGCGAGCTTGCCGCAACACGTCGCGGTGCGAAGTCGGGGGGACGCCCGGCGGCGCTACTTTGACGATCACGCGCTGATTTCCGCGCTGTCCGGCGTAGGTCAGGCTTGACGCACCGCCGGCCAATGAGTTCAGCGCAGAAACGTCTCGTGACGAAAGTCGCTCAGCTAGCTGGACGAGCAGCGGGTCGGTCAGTGCAACCACCCGATTTCACGCAAAAACGGCTGCGTGTGGGCGATCCTGCCGGTCATCGTTGTGGGGTCCGCCGTAACCAGGGTTAGAGCGGTTTGAGTGATGAGCTCGATGTCTTCGGTGTCGGTCTTGGCCAGATCGAGAGTCCCCGCACCGGGGGTGGCCACCGGGTTCGACGGTGCCGCGGCGTTCACCGCGATGCCATCGTTATACAGCTCGGCCGCAAGGCTTTTCGTGAGGCGGTTCAGTGCCGCCTTGACCGTGCCGTAGACCCCGAAGCCGGCGGTGCGGTCGAATTCGGAGAACGGCGGCCCCTCAATCATCTCGCCACTGAGAGAGGTGATGTTGAGTATCCAGCCGCGGCCCCGTTCCCGCATGGCCGGGATCGCGAGCTGGGACAAATGCAGCGGTGCCAGCACGTGCATTTCGATCATCAACCGTGTGCGCCGCTCCGGAAATTCATCGAGCGGCCGCAGAAAGGTCACCGCCGCGTTGTTGACCAGAATGTCTGGCGCACCGGCCTTTTCGACCAGTTCTTGGAATATCCGTTCCCGGTCTTCGGATTTCGACAAATCAGCCTGGATAGCGACGGCCGTACCGCCGGCGGTGGTGATCTCGTCGAGCGTCTGTTGCAGCGATCCCTGGTACTTGGGATCGGGCTCGAGGGTGCGGGCGGTGAGTCCGACCGTTGCGCCTTCGCCGGCCAATCGCTGGGCGATCGCCTTGCCCAGCCCCCGGCTGGCGCCGGTCACCAGCGCGACCTTGCCGTCGCAGGCTCCTGCCATCGTCCGACCCATCTCTTCGGCGAGCGGAGAACGGCCTCTCCGATAGAGAGAACGCCGTTCCCGGATGGATCGAAGTATAGGTGCGACGGTCGAGCCTGGTGACCGCGCCGCGATGGCGGACCGTCGCCTGGGTGGTGTTGCGGTTCGTCTCAGACTGCGTAGGCCGACCCGCGGGTCGCGATCTACCCCGTGAGCAGGGATTAAAGGCGTCGGTGGGCCTTGTGCGCACGGCTATCCGCTATCAGGCCGCATCCCAACCTGAAATTTATATTTGCTTTCTATGTATTTTTCACTAGTGTGGCGTGTCGTTACTCACAAGTGACTCCACGCCCGCACCGCATCGCTGAACACTACTCATAGGAGCACCACATGCATCGTCGTTTGATATTGGCTGGTCTGGCGGCCACTGGCGGGCTGTTGACCAGCGCATTTCTGCAGGTGGCAGTCGCTGCTGCCGACGCTGCCGCGGACGTCAGCGCTACGGGCGCGGACGTGTTCACCATCGGTGGCTACACCTTCGACCCCTTACTCGACCCCGCCGGGGCGCCCGGCGTCGAAGGCTGGGACCTCGTCGCCCCGCTCGAAGGCTCTTCGCCGCTGTTGACCCTCGGCGGCGGGACCGTCCTCGGCTTCTACCCTCTCGCTACCCAGAACCTCGAGGTCTACAGCCCTGCCGGCGCAGACCTCGGAAGCGTCGACACCAACGAGAACGTGGCGAGCCTTTTTGGCCTGACCAATACGGAGTTCACCGTCGCGAGTGTGGATCCGTCCAGCAGCGCAACTGACGCGAACCTGCCGACGGTGGGATCGGTCTACGACGAGTTCAACCTGGGCAACGGGTACGAGAACGTCTACACCGACATCCCAAGCACCACCGGCGGACCCGACACGGTCAGCGACACCCTGGTTACACCGTTCGGCGACTACAACCTTGACTCGCTGTTCGGCAGCATCGATGCCGCGGCACCCATGCAGCCCGGCGATGCTTTCACCGGTCTCGAAGTGGGCAACATCGGCGGCGCTGCGGACGCGTTCAGCATCGGCGGCGTCACCCTCGACCCGACACTTGCGGCCGGCGGCGAGGGCTTCGACGGGGTAACCCCACTGTCCAGTCTGCCGCCGTTATTGGAGATCGGTGGTTCGTCGATCGGTAACCCCGACAGCGCCGCCAACGACTTCGCTACCCAGAGCTTCGACGTGTACAGCGGCAGCGGGTCAACCGCTACCGACGTCGGGAGCATTACCACCGGCGAGGACGTTACAGATCTGTTGGGCTTCACCAACACTCAACTCGTCGTTACTGGTGCGACCGTCAGCGGCGATGGAACCGCCTCGGACCTGCCGACGGTGGGATCGGTCTACGACGCGTTCAACCTGGGCAACGGATATGAGAACGTCTACACCGCAATCCCGGGCACCGACGGCGGATCCGACACCGTCACCGACACCCTGGTGACGCCGTTCGGAAACGTCAACCTGGACTCGTTGTTCGGCAGCATCGACGCCGCAGCGCCAATGCAGCCTGGTGACGCCTTCACCGGTCTCGAGGCGGGCGATAGCAGCATCGGCGCTGACGCCTTTACCCTCGGCGGCACTACTTTTGACCCCATCACCGCCGGCGGCGCCGAGGGCTTCGATCCCACCTACTCGATCATCGGTGCACCGCCGGTGTTGGAGATCGGCGGCGGAACCGCCTACTTGGCCGGGCCGGGCAGCCTCGCGCTGTCGCTTGACCCGCAGGACTTCAACGTCTACAACGGCACTACTGAGGTCGGAAGCATCGTGGGCAATCAAGATGTGACCGAACTGTTCGGCCTGACCAACACCGAGTTCACCGTGGACAGTGTCACGGGTACGTCCTCGGATCTGCCGACGGTGGGATCGGTCTACGACGCCTTCAACCTCGGCGACGGCATCGAGAACGTCTACACCGCAATCCCGGGTGTGGACGGCGCTCCCGACACCGTCACCGACACGCTGGTGACGCCGTGGGGCGACCTCAACCTGGACTCGCTGGTCGCCGGGATCGACGCCGCTTCGGCGCTGGACCCGGGCAACGCATTCACCGCTGGTCTCGACGCGGCCACCGAAGCGGCGACCTCCGCGGCCTCCGCCATCGACCCGCTGTCGTTCCTCGGTCTGTAACGAGGATCAGCGAACAGGCAAGAACACCACAACCGAAAATCCCAGGTCCCTCGGGGCCTGGGATTTTCGGCATTCCAAGGCCTTGGTTGCCGTCGCTGCCCAGCAAAGTCGGATGGATGCCGCACGCGGTGACTGAGCGCTGCCTGAGTGTCCTTGCGAATTGATTCAGCCGGTGTCCAGCACGACTGTTTGCTGCGTTGCCCACCTGAGCTGCGATTTAGGCGACCGTACTGTCGGATTTGCCCTGTTGACGCAGTGTCAGTTAGCTGGGAAGTCGCTGACAACCTGAGATTTGCCCAAGATTTTGTATTGACTTTCAATATTACTCCTGAGTAATGTCCCGTGACGTTACTCACAAGTAACAACACGCCCGCCCCGTATCACAAACCCGGACAAGTAGGAGAAAGACCTAATGCACAATCGCTTGATATTGGCTGGTTTGGCGGCCACTGGCGGGCTGTTGACTACCGTGTTTCTGCAGGCCGCTGTCGCCGTCGCCGATACCGGCGCCGACGTCGTCAGCGCTACCGGCGCGGATGCCTTCACCATCGGCAGCTATACCTTCGACCCGTTCACGTTCCGCCTCGCCGGGCGCGAAACCTCC
This sequence comes from uncultured Actinomycetota bacterium, assembly GCA_963815995.1. GTDB lineage: Bacteria > Actinomycetota > Actinomycetes > Mycobacteriales > Mycobacteriaceae > Mycobacterium. Next base: position 137,416 of record CAWFIR010000006.1, on the reverse strand, counting down.
TCTAGCGGGTCGAGACCGAGGGCTTCAGCCTTGTCGCCCCGTTAAGCAGTGGTCCGCCACTGTTGAGCCTCGGCGGCGGATCAATCGGCCCGGTCAGTACTGCCGCCCAGTACCTCGAGGTGTACAACTCCGGCGGCACCGATCTCGGCAGTATCGACGCTGGTGAAACCGTGACGAACCTGGCGGGCTTGACCAACACGCAATTCACTGTCAACGACGTCTTTCCCGCCACCGGTCAGGCCGACTCAGCAACTGCCGGCCGTGGGAACGGTCTACGACTCCTTCAACCTCGGCAACGGGTACGACAACGTCTACACCGCCACCCCCGGATCCAGCGGCACCGTCACCGACACGCTGGTGACGCCGTACGGCAACGTCAACCTCGACTCGCTGTTCGGCAACATCGACGCCGCCGCGCCGCATGCAGCCAGGCGACGCCTTCACCGGTCTGGCCGACGCTGCCGTCGCCAAAGACGCCTTCACCATCGGCGGCATCACCCTGGACCCCACCCTCGCGGCCGGAGGCGAGGGCTTTGACCCGGTCGCCTCCACCGCCGGCGCTGCGCCGCTACTGGACATCGGCGGCGTCGCGCTGTCGAATCCCGCTCTTGCCGGCGACAGTGTCGACACCCAGGGCTTCAACGTCTACGACGGAACCGGGTCGAGCGCCTCTGACGTCGGGACCATCACCACCAACGAGGAAGTGGTCAACGTGTTGGGCGCCACCAACACGGAGCTCTTCGTCACTGGTTCCACCGCCGCCGCCGGGGACACCACCACGCAGCTCGCGGACCTGCCGGCAAACGGAACGGTGTTGGATGCGTTCAACCTGGGCAACGGGTATGAGAACGTCTACACCGCGACCCCGGACGTCGGAAGCACCAGCGGCACCGTCACCGACACCCTCGTGACGCCGTACGGCAACGTCAACCTCGACTCGCTGTTCGGCAACGTCAACGCTGCGAATCCGCTGCAGCCGGGCGACGCCTTCACCGGACTGGCTCGATACTGCCGTCGCCAAAGGGGCCTTCACCATCGGCGGCACCACCTTCGACCCCACGATGGCGGCCGGAGGCGAGGGCTTTGACCCGGTCTACCAGGTGGTCGGTGCCCCACCGCTGTTGAACCTCGGCGGCGGCGTGCTTCAACTTCCGGGCTTCTCCGACCCGCTGGCGACGCAGGCCTTCAACGTCTACGACGGCACGGGAGCAAGCGCCACCGACACCGGCAGCATCAACACCACCGAGGGTGTGACGAACCTGCTGGGCTTGACCAACACGGAGTTCACCGTCACCGGCGTCACCGCCGCCGCCGGGGACACGAGTGCCGAAGCCGCGGCTCTGCCGGCGGCGGGCTCGGTGTATGACGTGTTCAACCTCGGCAACGGGATTGAAAACATCTACACCGCAATCCCGGGTGTCAGCGGTGCCGCCGACACCGTCACCGACACCCTGGTGACGCCGTGGGGCGACCTCAACCTGGACTCGCTGTTCGGCAGCATTGACGCCGTGGCGGCGCTCAACCCGGGCGACGCCTTCACCGCCGGACTGGACGCGGCGACCTCCGCCGGCCTCCGCCATCGACCCGCTGTCGTTCCTCGGTCTGTAACGAGGATCAGCGAACAGGCCAGAACACCACAACCGAAAATCCCAGGTCCCTCGGGGCCTGGGATTTTCGGCATTCCAAGGCCTTGGTCGTTACCGCTGCCCAGCAAAGTTGGGCGGATGCCGTGCGGCGTGACTGAGCGCTGCCTGAGTGTCCTTGCGCATCGACTCACCCGGTGTCCAGCGACCCTGTTTGCCAGAGCGTTCGTCTGAACTGCAATTTAGTGGGCTATTTCGGCGAATCTGCCCTGTTGACGCAGTGTCAGTTAGCTGGGAATCCGCTGGCAACCTGAGATTTGCCCAAGAAATTGGATTGACTTTCTATATTACTCCTGAGTAATGTCCCGTGACGTTACTCACAAGTAACAACACGCCCGCCCCGCATCACAAACCCGGACAAGTAGGAGAAAGACCTAATGCATAATCGCTTGATATTGGCTGGTTTGGCGGCCACTGGCGGGCTGTTGACTGCCGCGTTTCTGCAGACAGCAGTCGCTGTCGCGGATGCCGGCGCGGACGCTTTCACCATCGGCGGCTTCACCTTCGACCCGCAGTTGGCCGGCGGCGGCGAGGGCTTCGACCCCGTCGCTCAGCTCACCACCTCTCCCCCACTGCTGGAACTCGGTGGCGGAACAGCGCTCGGCCTGCCGCTTGCAACGCAGGACTTCAACGTCTACGACCCCACCAGCGGCACCGAACTAGGCAGCATCCAGGGCAACGAGACGATTGCCAGCCTCTTCGGATTGACCAGCACCGAGTTCACCGTCGCCAGTGTGGACCCGACCGGCAGTGCCACTGACGCAAACCTGCCGACGGTGGGATCGGTCTACGACGTGTTCAACCTGGGCAACGGGTACGAGAACGTGTACACCGCGGTCCCGGGCGGCAGCGTTACCGACACGCTGGTGACGCCGTCCGGCGACGTCAACCTCGACTCGCTGTTCACCTTCAACGCGGCCGACGCGCTCAACCCCGGTGACGCCTTCACAGGTCTCGACGTGAGCGGAATCAGCGGCGCTGCAGACGCTTTCAGCATCGGCGGCTTCACGCTCGACCCGCAATTGGCGGCTGGGGGCGAGGGCTTTGACACGATCGCTCCGCTCGCGACTGTCGCGCCGCTGTTGGAGATCGGCGGCTCGTCGCTCGGTGATCCGGCCAACGGTGGAAGCCTGTCCAACCAGGCTTTCGAGGTCTTCAATAGCAGCGGGACCGAGATCGGCACCATCCACACCGGCGTCGACGTCACGAACCTGTTGGGCGTGACCAACACGCAACTCGTCGTGGAGAGCGGCAGCGACGTCGGCACCGGCATTCCAACGCAGGGAACAGTGTTGGACGCGATGAACTTCGGCAACGGGTACGAGAATGTCTACACCGCGACCCCGGGAGCCGATGGCACCGTCACCGATACTTTGGTGACGCCCTACGGCAACATCAACCTGGACTCGCTGTTCGGCAACGTCAACTACGCCGATCCGCTGAACCCGGGCGACGCTCTCACCGGTCTGCAGGCCGGCGACAGCGCTATCGGCGCCGACGCATTCAGCATCGGCGGCACCACCTTCGACCCGACCCTCGCGGGCGGGGCCGAGGGCTTCACGCCCGTCGAGCAACTCCTCGGTGCACCACCGCTTTTGGATCTCGGCGGCGGCACGCCGACGATTTTCGGTATCACGTTGACGCTGGCGACGCAGGACTTCAACGTCTACGACGGCACCGCGACAACCGACCAGATCGGCAGCATCACCACCAACGACGAGGTGACCAACCTGCTCGGCTTCACCAATACGGAGTTCACCGTCACCGGTGCCACCGCACTCGGCGACACTCCCACCTCGGATCTGCCGGCAGTGGGATCGGTCTACGACGTCCTCAACCTCGGCGGCGGAATCGAGAACGTCTACACCGCGATCCCGGGTGCGACCGGAGATACCGTCACCGACACCTTGGTGACCCCGTTCGGGAACCTCGACCTGGGTTCGCTGTTCGGCGGCATCGACGCCGTGTCGGCGCTGGACCCGGGTGCTGCGTTTGGATCCGGTCTCGACGTGGCGACCTCGGCCGCTTCCGATGCGGTCTCCACGATCGACCCGCTGGCTTTCCTGGGTCTGTAGAAGTTCGGTACAACCAAACATCCCAGGTCCCAATGGGGCCTGGGATGTTTGGCATTGATGGCCCGGCTCGCGCAGCGTAAGAAGATGCAATGGGTCAAACTGATGACGCTGGCGTGATAGAGCGCTATCTGGCGTGTCTGGCGGTGCACGACTGGGACGGCCTGGCGGCCACGATCGCGGACGAGGATCTGATCCGAGAGGGCCCGTACTGCGACGTCGTCGAGGGCAAACAACGGTATCTGAAGTTCCTGCGCGGCGTGTTCGCCTCGCCGGAGGGCTACCGGTTAGATGTGCATCGGATCTCACACGCCTCGGATCGGGTGTGCTACGTCGAGCTGAGCGAGACCTTCGAGGCCGACGGTATTCCCACCGAGTATCCAGAATGCCTTGTCTTCGAACAGAACACCGACGGGCTGATCAATCGGGTCAGCGTGTTCATCAAACAGGTTGGCAACTGAGGCGTCAGTCGGTGCCCATCACGGCGGCCTGAGCTTGCGCGAAGAGCTTGACGGCCTCGTTGCGGGACAGCGACGCCAGCATCGGCGCGACGGCGCGCATCATCTCGCCGACCATCAAAGTCGGCCCGTTGCTGAGGTTTTCGAACGCCTCGGCGATCACCTGGTCGACACTGTCGGCGTCTGGCGGTGCGGTGTCCTCAGAGCTCAGGTGTCCGCGACTGTGTTCGAGTCGCCGCAGCGCCGGCGTATTGGTCTTGCCGAGGATGAGGCCGAGCACGTCGACCCCTTTGTCGTGCAGCTCACTCCACAGTGCTTCGGCGAACACCATGTCGAACGCCTTGGTGGCGCCGTAGGCCACCATATTCGGTCCACCGGCGAGCCCGGCACCCGAGCCGAACAGCACGATGCCGCCGCTGCGCCGCTCGACCATCGCCGGTGCGAAGTGATGGCACAACTGCATCGGCACGATGCAATTGCGCTGCACCATCGCTTCGGCGGTCTCGATCGAGTTGGCCAGAAACGGCTCGAAATTCGGATCGGCCCCGGCGCAGTACACCACAAAGCCGATGTCCAGATCGGTGGTCGCTTTCGCCACCTGCGCCGCCGCGTCGCGCTCAGCGAGATCAATTGCCAGCGTGCGGGTTTGGGCGCCGGTGCGATCCGCGATCCCGGCAGCCACCTCGTCGAGCACAGCCTGGCGCCGCGCCACCAACACGACGTTGACTCCGCGCTCGGCAAGCCCCTCGGCGAACGCGGCTCCCACTCCGTCGGATCCGCCGGCCACCAGCGCCCACGGACCGTACTTGGATGCGAACGTCATGCCGGATCCCCCACCGGGGCCACCCGCACCTGGATGAATCGGCGACGGGCCACCCGCCAGCCGTCGTCGCTACGGACCAGTTCGTCGTCGTAGAAGCCAGCGGCATTCACCCCGGAGTTGGTCTCGCCCACCATGATCAGTGCGTCGACGTAGGTCCGCGACTGGGCCTTGTTACCGTCGACCGCGATCACCTGATTGGTCAACCGGTGCATGGTGTGTCCGGCCATCGAATGCGCCTGCTGCATGAACTCCGTGATCGCGTCGACCCCCTTCCAAGAACCGACCTCGCCATAATCCAGCTCGCAGTCGTCGGTGAAGACCGTTCGGAACAAAGGCCAGTCCCGGCGATCGATCCCGGTCGCATACCGCACCAAGACATCGGCTATTTCGTCCCGGTCCTGACGCTCATTTGGCTCGCTCACTTCACATCTCCGTTCGGGTGGACGATGATTCGCGCTGGGCCGGTGGACTTTCGGGCCGAGTCGAGGGCGTCGGGCACCTCGTCGAGACCGACGACCGCTCCGACACTGGGTAGCGGGTCCAGTCGACCGGCGGCGATCGCGTCGAGCGTGCCGTACCAGTCCTGCGGGTGCGGGCCGCCGCCGAACTGGATGGTGACGCCCTGACGGGTCGCGTCGGTGACGCTCAGCGAATCGCCGCTGTACCACCCACCGGCGCAATAAATCCGGGTTCCGATATCAACGGAGTCGACGATTTTCTGGATCAGCCCCGCCGCGCCTACGCATTCGAAGACGACCATCGGACCCCACAAACCACGTTCGACGCGCACCTCACGCCACACGTCGAACGGTGACCGTTCGGCGGGGTCGACGGCGATGTGCGCTCCGAAGCTTGCGCACGCAAGTTCGCGGCGTTCGCAGTTGTAGTCCGACACGATGATCGGCTCGATACCGCGGCCGGCTAACGCGGCGACGGCCGACAACCCGATCGCGCCGGCGCCGATGACGACCGGTATCTCGCCGGCTTCCATCCGCGCGGAACGGACATAGAACTCACCGACCGCGAATGCGTCGGTCAGGGCCGCGGCATCACTTGATATGTCGCCGTCGACGGGTTTGGCCAATGTCTCTGCGACAACCAGCAATTCGCCGAAGCTGCCCTGCGCCTCCGGGTGTTGACCGATAATCCGCACGCCGTCCGCGCCGCCGTTGACTACCCGAATGGGAATGGAGGTGACGCGGGTACCGACTGGATATTGTTCGGTGCAGTCCGGCCCATACCCGATGACCTCGCCGACGAATTCGTGGCCGAGAACGATGTCGCGGTCGGCGTCATAGAGCGAGCGGCCGGTCGGATCGTTGATCCCCATCTCCGGGTGATCCATGAAATGCACATCCGACGCGCAGATCGCGGTGCTCAACGTTCGCAGCAGCATCTCCCCGGGACCGGGCACCGGGTCGGCAACGTCTCGGACGTCGAGCCGACCGTCGCGCAACACCACCGCACGCATCCGCGCACTCCTTCGGGTTGGCTGCTCTCGATTATTCGAGATAGCATCTCGATAATCTGAGGGTCAGACTACGAAGTGCCGCGAAAGGAAGTCAAGCCATTCCGTCGTCGCCACCGACCACGCGCGTGCTCGATGTGATCGAACTGCTCGCCGCCACCGAAGACCGGCTCCGGTTCTCCGATGTGGTGCGCGAACTCGGGCTGACCCAAGCGACCGCGCACGCGATCCTGACCACGCTGTCTGATCGCGGCTGGGTCAATCGCGATCCGATCGACAAGACGTTCTCGTTGGGGCCGGCGCTGGCAGTGGTGGCGGCGCGGGTCGAAACCGCTCGGCCGCTGGCGCACAGCGCGCGAATCACCGCTTTGAACCTCGCCGGGGAATTCGGTTATCCCACATCGGTTGTCGAGCGAGTCGGTGATTCTCTGGTGATCACCGCCTTTGCGGACGCCGGTCGGCGGTCCAGCGGCTCACCCGGTGAGCGGATCCATTACGCCCCGCCCTTCGGAGTCGCATTCGCTGCCTGGGATACCCCCGAGGAGCAGCGGGCCTGGATCGAGCGCAGCGCGGCCACCAACGCCGTCCTCACACGTCGCCTAGAAGAGGTGCTGGCCCGCACCCGGCAGCGTGGGTTCGACGTGGACTGCACGACACCGGCATTGACTCAGGCCGCCCACGTGATGGGAACGCTGCCCAGTGACGGACTGCCTGACCACGTCCGCGAGATCACCGATCAGTTGCTGATGGAGTTCACCACGATCGGCTTCCTGCCCGACGACGACGGCGCGCGTCAGGAGCAGCCGGTGGCGACGATCGCCGCGCCGGTGTTCGATTCCCGCGGCCGCGTCGCGATGATTGTGGCCGTCCATCCGCTGGAGGCACTGGCACGTAAGCGGATCGATGCCATCGGACGGCGCCTCGTGCGAGTGACGACGGACCTACACTGACCGACTTAGGTCGGGGTGAACTGGCTCAAATCGTAGATGCCGAGCCGTTTTTCGATATCGGCGACTTTATCGACCACACCTTCAAAGCCGGCCTGCCCGAAACGCCGGTGCTCCTCGTCCTCGAAGAGGTCGGCCATGTCGCGAAATTCCTTCGCGGGCACTACCTGACGCAACGTCGGAAAAACGACAGTATCTTCGCGCGCTTCATGCGGCTCATACATTCGGATGAACGCCGACATGTCCTGCACCAACGCTTCCCGCTTAGCCTGGTCGAGCGCTATGCCGGCACTGGTGGCGGCGACCACCCGGTCGGTCAGCACGCGACCCCGCGCATGTTGGGTGCGTAATACCGAGGTGAGGTCGGTGAGTTTGCCCGCCTGCTCGAGCTTAGGGAAAACATGCTGCTCTTCCAGTTGCTCGTGATAGTCCTCGATAAAGCTGCGAATGATCGCCGCCCCGGCGTTGAGCGTGTCGGCGGGAAGCGGTTCGCTCGCCTGCAGGCGGCGGATTCCTTCTCGATAGATCAGCAGTACGCGTTTGAGTACTCCGTGTTCGCGCATCAGGTCTTCGGGCGGAGTGACCGGCACTTCGTCCCCTGCGGGTGTGCCGGGCTGTGCAGCCTTGGGCTGCGGCTTGTCACATGCCGATAGCGCGATTGCGCCTGCGGCCGATGCAGATATGCCCAGAAGCCAACGTCGGCCGAGGGCGGGGTTCGGCGGATTTGTCACGGTGACTCATTGATTCATCAACCCCAGCACGGGATCGCCCAGTCGTCAACCGCCGGTACAGGCATGGTTGGGGGAACCAATTTGTTATATAAGCTAAATACTTGTTATGCTAACTAAGTACGTCCAGACTACCCAAGGAGCACGCATGCCGCGCACCGATAACGACACCTGGGACCTCGCGACCAGCGTAGGAGCAACAGCCACGATGGTTGCCGCGGCCCGAGCCGTCGCCACCAAGGCCGACAACCCCCTGATCAACGACCAATTCGCCGAGCCACTTGTGCGCGCTGTCGGCGTGGATTTCCTCACCCGATGGGCCGGCGGGGAGTTGGACGCCGCGAACGTGGACACCGAGGACTCCAGTTGGAAGCTTCAGCAGATGCCCGACGCGATGGCGGCCCGGACCCGCTTCTTCGACGCGTTCTTCCATGAGGCGACCGCAGCCGGTATCCGCCAGGCCGTGATTCTGGCCTCCGGCCTCGATGCCCGCGCCTACCGGCTGGACTGGCCCACCGACATGACCGTCTTCGAGGTCGACCAGCCTGAGGTGATCGCGTTCAAGACCCAGACGCTGTCCGAGCTGGGGGCCAGCCCGACCACTGAACGCCGCACGGTCGCCATCGACCTTCGGCAGAACTGGCCGGCAGCGTTGGTCGAAGCCGGTTTCGACCGGACTCAGCCCACCGCCTGGATCGCCGAGGGATTGCTCGGCTATCTGCCGCCAGAGGCCCAGGACCGCTTGCTGGACAACATCTCCGCGCTCAGTGCTGACGGCAGCCGACTGGCCACTGAGGCCATCCCGGATATGCCCGAGGTCGACCGGGAGAAGGCGCGCGAGTTGATGCAGCAGGCCACCGAGCAGTGGCGCGCCCACGGCTTCGATCTGAACTTCGAGGAGCTCGGCTACCAGGGTGACCGCAACGACGTCGCCGAATACCTGAATGGGATGGGCTGGCGCTCGATCGGCCAACCGATGAGCCAGCTGCTGGCTGAGCACGGCCTTCCGCCGTTCCCGCAGACCAGCGACTCGGTGTCGATGGCGGACACGATCTACTACACCTCGACCAAATGACGCAGACACCACAACGCCGCGGCTTCAATGACATCGTCACGCGGTTCTGGGGTGTGGCTGCCCCGGCCTACAACCTGTCGTTCCTGCAGCAGTGGGTCTACCGCCCGGCGCACGACGAGGTGGTCGCGCAATTGCGCGACCACCAGTCGGCCCGGATAGTCGACGTCGCTTGCGGTACAGGCATTCTGGCTGACCGGATCGAACGCGACCTGCATCCCGCCGCGGTCTACGGCGTGGACATGTCCGAAGGCATGCTCAACCAAGCCCGCTCCCGATCGAGCGTTGTGCAGTGGCGGCGCGGCCCGGCTGAGCGGTTGCCCTTCGACGACGCGGCATTGGACGCGGTCGTGACGACCTCGGCCTTCCACTTCTTCGACCAGCCGGCGGCATTGCGCGAATTCCACCGCGTGCTGTCCCCGGGCGGACTGGTGGCCGTGTCGACGATGAGTGCACGCCAGCCACTCCTACCGGCGGCCAGCAGGTTGACACCCGCGCACAATCCGACGAGCGCCGAGATGCGTCGACTCTTCGAGGGCGCCGGGTTCACCATCGTCGAGCAGCATCGGGTGCGGCGGCCGCTATGGACGCGAGCCATCTCCGACCTCTTCACCGTCGGCGTCAAAAGCTGACGACGCGCGGTGCGCATGCAGCGCCTCGCCGAGAGTCCACACCGCAACACCAAGCAGCACAACATCTTTGAGCAGGAACTGCCCGGGTAACGCCGAGAGCACCGGCACTGGGCCGGCGAACCGGCTGATGACGCCGGGCGTGGTGAACAAAAAGCTCAACGTCCCACAGAACAGCACGACCGCCAATGCGCTGCCGGCCGCCGACAGCCGCGCCGATACCGGTCGGCTGACGATCAGTATCGCGGCGACGATCTCCAGCGTCCCGAGGCCGCGCGCCACCGTGTTGACGCTGAACACGTCATAGACCCAGCTCATCAACGGGCTGTGCTCGATCAGCACGCGGCTTTCCATCTTGATGTACTTGCCGAATCCGATCCACGCCAGCGTCAGCGCCAATCCGTACCGGCTGATCGCCTGCCCTACGGCCGACAGCCGCGCGGGCAGGCGGTCATCATGTCTATTCGCCATCGACGGCGACAAATTAGTCCTCCGTGCGGATTACGGCCCGCGGACCCGTTCGGTTCACCCGTCCCAGCGGTCGAAGGTGACCACCTCGCCCAGCGGTCGGCGACGCACCGGGCCGTGCCGTCCCTTCGGCCAGCCCACCACGATGTGCCCGGCCAGCATCCAGTCGTCGGGCACGCCGACGGCGTCCCGCAGCAGCTGCTCGCCGCCATAGGCTGCCCAACTGGTCAGACACGCGCCCAAGCCTTGAGCGCGCGCCGCCAGCAGGAAATTCTGCATCGCCGGAAAGATCGACCCGCCCAGCAGCAGTTCCGACGCCGTCGGAAAATGCTTCTGCGCGAACAGAACCGACGTGAATTCACCGGCCCGGTCGTGCAGTTCGTAGGTCGCGCGGTTGGTGCGGGCACGCCGACTGTCCTCGTCGTCGGCCGGTCGGCTCATCCCGTAGACGGGCTCGATCACCTCCAACGCGCGGGCCGCCGCTCTGGCCACCACGGCCCGTTGTTCCGGCGACCGCAGCACGACGAAGCGCCATGCCTGCGCATTGGCCCCCGATGGCGCCCACATCGCCGCCTGCAGACATCGCTGGAGCGTGGCGTCATCAACCGGCTGGTCGGTGAAGCGCCGGATCGTCCGCGCGGTCGACATCGCCTCCCAGACGTCGCTGGTCGCTCCCGACATGCCGGCTCCCTTCTGGCTTCCCTCCCCGGAGGAGAACCTACTGCCGAACAGTTGGCTTGCCGTCAGGTGCGCGGTGGACGCTGGTCGTTGGGGTCCTCGGGATCGGGCTCACCGAACCATGGTGACGGCTCGTGCTCGCCATATGTGTCGTGCCAGTCCCACCATTCATACGGCGGACTCTGCGGGTAGCCCTCCGGCGAGTCTTCCCAGGTCTCCTGGCGGCCGAGCGCCGTCATGTCCAGAACGCTCCAGGTGTTGCCCAGCACCTCGTCGCCGCGGTTGTTGATGAAGTAGGTCCGGTAGACCCGGTCGCCGTCGTGAATGAACACATTGGTGCCGTGCCACTCGTCCACGCCGAAGTCCACGTCGAAGCCGTCGGTGATCGTGTACCAGGGCATCTGCCAGCCCATCCGCTCCTTCAGGCGCTCGATGCCCGGCTGCGGCGCGCGGGAGGCGAACACCAGGGTGGTGTCGCGGGCATTCAGGTGGGCCAGGTTGCCGATGTGGTCGGCGATCATCGAGCAGCCGCGGCAACCGTGATCGGGCCAGCCGTCGATGTCGGGGCCGACAAAGGCGCGGTAGACGAGTAGCTGACGGCGGCCCTGAAACAGGCCCAGCAGGTTGACTTTTCCCTCGGGTCCCTCGAACTCGTAGTCCTTGTCCACCAGCAGCCATGGCATCCGCCGTCGCTGCGCCGCGAGCGCGTCGTGTGCGCGCAGCACTTCCTTTTCCTTCACCAGCAGCTCTTGGTGCGCGGCCGTCCACTCCTGCGCCGACACGATCGGGGGTGTGTTCATGTTGTTCTCCGCCTTTCGTTTTCAGGTGTTCGCGGCCAGGGACGCCGAAGCACGGGGCTTCATCCCTGCTCTTCGGCTGGAAGCCGTCCAGTCTGTGTCGTGGGGTTCCGTTCCCTACTCCTGGAAATGACTCTGCAGTTGTCGAACGGGTAGAGGTTTCGACGTCGTGAAACTGGGCGCCCTCTTGGCGCCCAGTTTGCCGCCCCGCCGGCGTCAATACTGAAAGGTCGACACACAGAACCGGAACGCGACGTGAGGGCGGAGTGGTGACAAATGGGGACAACCGACCTGCTTGCCAGGGCGCAGGCTGGAGACGGCGACGCGTTTCGCACGCTGACCGAGCCGCACCGGCGGGAACTGTTGGTGCATTGCTACCGAATGCTCGGCTCACTGCACGACGCCGAGGACGCTCTGCAGAACACCTTGCTGGCCGCGTGGCAAGCGCTCGACCAGTTCGAAGGACGGGCCTCGATCCGCACCTGGCTGTACCGCATCGCAACCAACCAATGCCTCAGCACGCTACGCGCCGCCAAGAGACGCCCGGCGAAGGAATGGAACGTGCCCCACGTTGAGCCGCCCGAGCCGACCACGCTCGGCGAAATCGCCTGGCTGGAGCCGTACCCCGATGCCCTGCTGGAGGGGGCGATGACCGCCTCGCTCGGCCCCGAGGCTCGCTACGAACAAGCCGAAGCCATCTCGCTGGCCTTCGTGACCGCACTACAGGTACTACCCGCTCGTCAACGTGCCGTGCTCATCTTGCGCGAGGTCCTCGGTTACCACGCCGCCGAAGTGGCCGACATGCTCGACTCCACCGTCGAATCGGTCACCAGTGCGCTCAAACGAGCCCGCGCCGCGCTGCGGGACCGCCTGCCGCCGACCGCCGAGGACCAAGCACCACCTGCTGCCGACTCACCTGCCGAGCAGGCGCTTGTGGCGAAGTTCGTCCGCGCCTACCAGTCCGGCGATGTCGAGGCCCTGGTCGCCTTACTCACCGCCGATGTCCGCCTCTCCATGCCCCCGATCCCGTTGGAATATCAAGGCCGGGACATCGTTGCGCGTTTCTATGCCAACATGTTTGATGCCGGCCGGGCATACGACCTCGTGCCGACCCGCGCCAACGGCCAGCCTGCCTTCGGGGCCTACCTCCGCGTTGGCGATGACGGCGTCCGTCGCGGGGCCGGTCTGCTCGTGCTCACGGCCGGCGGCGACCGGATCTGCGCATTAACCCGGTTCGACAACGACGTACTCCCATGGTTCGGACTGCCCCGCTCGCTGCCCGGTTGACGATCGTGACTGCAGCCCGACGTCGGACCCGGGCTGCACGCCAGCGTCGACTTTCTGCTCGGCGCGCTGGCACGTGACGACACCGCCCGCGCGGAGCCGGCCATAGCGCGCCTATTGGCCGTTCCGACCGAGAACTTCGCCCGGTTGACTGGCATCACGGCCTACGATTTCGTTCTCGCCGCCACCGGCCGTCGTGAACCATCGTCGCTACGGTTACCGCAGAGCGTCAACATCTTTCGATGAAAGCCCGCTCGCGGCGGTAAAGCCGGCCGACAGCCCCGCGGGACTGATGAAACATCCCGTCGGCGAGCGCCTCAGTCGACGATGATCCCCCCGGTTAGGTTTGCGACCGTCCCGGTCATGGCGGCCAAACGGTCAGAGGCCACCAAGACCGCCGCTTCGGCCAACTCTGCCAATGTGGTTGCCCGTCTGCGATGCGTCATGGCGGCCATGCTTGCGGCGAACCCTTCCCGGCTGGTCTGGTATGCCTTGGCGTGCAGGCCGTAGACGACGTCGATGGTCGCGGTGTCCTCCATGCCCGTCGTGCGTAGGCAAACAGCACGCACGCCGTGGGACGCCCACTCCGCTGAAAACGCACGGTTCAGTGCTTCCATTGCCGCCCAGGCCGGAGTCATGCCGCCCAGCAGCGGTATCCCCAAACGAGCGGGTTCGGGGGTGTGCATCAAGATCACCCCTGACCTCTGCGCGATCATGTGGCGTGCAGCAGCCCGGCCGGTAACGAAATGTGTTCGCGCATAGGTTGTTATCGGCAGCGAGAAACTGTCAAGCGAGAGTTCTGTCAACGGGATCCCCTGCATGTCATCCTGGGGAATCCCGATGGCATTGAAGGAAATGTCGATCGTGGCAGCCTTGTCGATGACCGTGTCCAGGTGGCTGGTAACCGCGTGCTCGTCAAGCGCGTCAACCTGTGCGGCGTCAGCTGTCCCGCCGGCCACGCTGATTTCCTTCGCAAGGACGTTGACGGCCTCCACGTTTCGTCCGGTGAGAAAGACACGTGCGCCTTCGCGCGCGAACGCACGGGCCACTGCTCCGCCGACGGCGCCTGCCGCTCCGTAGATGACAGCGTTCTTGTTGTCCAGCAACATCGATGTTCTCCCTTGGCCGTCGAGCGGCGGTTGTTGTTGTGGTTGTGGTCCGGCGATGTTCATGGCAGCTTCTGCAGGCCGGCGCCGCTGAGCAGGTACGCCGGGTCCGCGGTTGTGGAGTCTGCATCGACGAGTTCCACCAGGGCCGAACCGGCCAGTTCCGGGGTCAGCAGTTTTCCGAATTGCTGCAGGTATTCCTGTTCGGTTTGGCCGGCGCGGGTCGCGTAAGCTCGCACGCCGCGCCTGCCCACCTCTCCGAACGGAGTCATCCTGGGTAGTACTGCCGTGATGGTGATGTCCAGACCGGCACGGCGCGCTTCTACTTGTGCGTATTCGGCGATAAATCGCTGAGTGGCCTTGGACCCGGCATAGCCTCCGCTGGCCGGTGATCCGTTGACGGCGGCTCCGCTGCTGACCACGACTACCCTGCTGTCGGGCGGCAGTGGCTTGAGAAGCGCTTCGCGCAGCCAGCTGAACGCGATCTTGACATCGGTATGCCAGTTGACTGAGAACGTCTCCCAGCTCTGATGCTGGAGCGGACGCATCACCGGATTGGCTCCGGCGGCGAGGATGAGAACCTGCGGCTCGTAGCGGTCGATCACATGCCACGCGACCGTTGGATCGGTCGCGTCGGCGACCTCGGTCGTAATGTTGCCGTGGGAGTCGGCCAGCTCGGCAAGCGCGGGTGCGCTCCGGGCAACCGCGAGCACCTGGGCGCCGGCGTCCGCGAACGCGTATGCGATCCCACGGCCCAACCCGCGGCTCGCGCCGACGACCACAGCTGTCTTGCCGGAAAGAGTATTCATGACGTGATTCCTTCTGCTCGGTTGTTCCGGTGTCTACGCAACCGGCATCGCGGCCAGTAGCGCCGCATACTGGCGCTCGAGCACCTTGGCCGGGCCGCTCTGCCAGAGCTCGGCGAGCGACTGCGACACGGGATCGGGGAAGATGTCGTCGTGTCGCTGCTCCAGTCCGTCGAAGATGGCGTGCGCGACGGAGTCCGGGGCGGCCTTGGGGATGTCAAGTCCCTTGGTCATATCCGTGTCTGTCGGACCGGTCAGCACGGCATGAACGCTCACACCGCGTGCGGCCAAAACGGCGCGCAGCGATTGGGTCAGATTGAAAGCGGCCGCCTTCGACACTGAATAGGCCGGAATGAGTGGCAGCGGGGCCAGCGCGTTCACCGACAGGTTGTTGACGACGGCTCCCGCCGAACGGGTCAGCAACGGCAGGAAGGCCTGGGTCACTGCGTAGAGGCCGAACAGGTTCACGGCGAGATGGTGCTCGAGCACCGAAGGGTCGCTCAAGTCGTCGTAGAGCGCCACGCCGGCGTTGTTGATCAGGATGTCCAACGAGTCGACTTCCCTGACGGCATTGTGGATCTGCGCCGCATCGGTCACGTCGAGCGTCAGGGGCGTGACGCGCGTATCGGGGTGGGCTGATGGGTGGCGTGCGGCGGCATAAACGCGTCGCGCGCCTCGGCGTAGGGCCTCCTCGACCAGCGCCTGGCCGATTCCGCGATTGGCGCCGGTCACTAGCACGGCCTTATCCGTCATGGTCATATGTCCTCCTCGGCAACGAATGTGCAGCTGTCGAAGATGTAGAGGCGACACCGACTCCAATTTGGGCGCCCACTTTGCGCCCAGTTTCCCGCCGCGACGGCATCAAAACTGTCCCCACCACGAACGCTGAACACGCTGATCGGCTTTCACGCCAATCAGCCATAGCGGCCAGCCGCATCTGTTTAGCTTGAGTCCGGGGGACGACCGCTACCGGTTGCCGCACAAAGGAGCCAATGATGTCCCTCTCGGAGTTCATTTCACGCCGGGCTGTTGTCGGCGTTGTGGGTGCCGGGGTGATCGCCGGCACCCTGTTGTCCGGCACCTCCGGACAGGCCGCGGCCGATCCGGCGCCTCGGCCACCCAACTGCTCGGCTGCAGACGTGGCCGGCGTTGCAGCCGGTGTTGCGACGGCACTGACGACCTACCTGTTCACTCACCCGGATGTGAACGGGTTCTACACCGGTCTTCAGGATCAGCCCAAGGATCAAATCGAGGGCCAGGTGCACAACTACTTCGGCGCGAACCCGCAAGAGGAAGCCGACCTCGAGGGCATCCGTCAACCTCTGACCGACATCCGGGAACGTTGCAACTGGACTCCACTACTTGGGCAGGGCGCCGCATGAGCCGAAAGCGCTTGCGGCCGTGGATCGCCGCGGCGATAGCGGTGCTGGCCGTCGCGCCGACTGTCGTTGCGACCACGGGTGTGGCCAACGCCGACGTGTGCGCGAGCGTCGGCAGGCGTGTCTCCGTGAGCGGCTGCAGCAACGTTGCCGACACGATCAACGGCTACGTCCCGCCCCCGGCCGCCTACGCGCCGCTGCCGGGGGACTTCCCGCCCCCGCCACCACCGCCGCCGGTCAGCGTCTGTGTTGGCGCAGGCCGACGGATCCACGTCAGCGGGTGCACGTAGATCGGGTCCGCAGCTCGAGGATCGACGCACTAGCCAGCCTGAGGGCCGAATTCTTCGCGCGGCTGGACGCTGTCGTAACACGTACGCTCGTCTACTAACGGGGGCGAGCGCTTTCTCCCCATTTCGTCGTACAGCCAAGGCCGCCGCTTTGCCGGGGCGCAGCTGATCGACACCGCAGACGTCGTGAAGGGTGAGTGATGAGAGTTCCGGGTGTAACCGCCTTGGTCGGCGGGGTCGCCGGTGGAGCGGTACAGATGTTGCAGGCCGGCGTGCACGGCGTGACGACGGCCGCAGATGCGGTGCAGACGCTCACCGCACCGGTGCTCGATTCGGTCAGCCAGTCGACGGCGCGCCTGCTGGGAACCAGTCATCCGGCCAACGGCAACCGCGGCGGCGCCTCGGCAACCGTGCGCTGGCAGAGCGGACAACGAGTGCACCTGGATCTCGATCCGCTGCTGCCGTTCCCGCGCTGGCACGAACACGCGCCGATCGTCGAAGATCCGGTCCGCAAAATTGCCGGCGTGGCCAGCGCCCACGTCGAAGGTGCTTTGGGCCGACTGGTGGTCGAGATCGACCACGGCGCCGACGCCGACGCCGTCATGGAAGCCGTGCGCGATGTGGTGAACTCCGCCGCCGCCGACCTGGCCGCGGCCGGACGAGAGCCGCAGATCCGGACCGCGCCGTTCGCCGATCCCGGTAACCCGCTGGCCGTTCTGGTGCCGCTCACCGCCGCCGCCTTCGACGCCCTCGCGATCAGTGCCGCGGTCACCGGTTGGGTCATCAGGCTGCCCGCGGCGCCGCGGACCACCCGAGCCGCCGCCGCCCTGCTCAACAACCAGCCGCGGATGATCGCCGTGCTCGAGTCGCGGCTGGGCCGGGTCGGCACCGATCTCGTGCTCAGCGCGTCGACGGCGGCGGCCAACGGACTGACCCAGGCGGTCGGTACGCCGATGCTGAACCTGGTCGAACGCGTCCTGCAGATCTCCGAAGCCGAGGCGCATCGCCGCCGTTGGCGCGACCGGGAGCCGCAGCTGGCCTCCCCCACTAGGCCGCAGGCTCCGGTCGTCCCCGTCATCTCGTCGGCAGGCGCCAAATCACAAGCGCCGCGCCATAATTGGGCAGCGGCCGCGGCCGGTGAGGCCTCGCATGTCGTGGTGGACGGATCGATCGACGCCGCCATCGACACCGCGAAAGGATCGATGGCCGGACCCATCGAGGACTATGTCGATCAGGCCGCCAACGGTTCGCTGATCGCGGCCGCGAGCGCGTTGGTCGCCGGCGGCGGCCCCGAAGACGCTGCCGGCGCCGTGCTGGCCGGCATACCGAAGGCCGCGCACATGGGCCGGCAGTCCTTCGCCGCGGTGCTGGGTCGCGGACTCGCCGACGACGGGCAGATGATCCTCGACCCGGGTGCTCTGCGTCGGCTGGATCGGGTGAAGGTCGTCGTCATCGACGGCGCCGCGCTGCGCGGCGACCACCGCGCTGTGCTGGACGCCCGCGGGGACGTACCGGGCTGGGACGCCGACCGGGTCTACGAGGTCGCCGACGCGCTGCTGCACGCCGAGGAACCGCCGGAGCCCGACCCGGACGAACTGCCCGCCAACACCGCGCGACTGCGCTGGCTGCGCGCAGAGGGACCGTCGGCCACTCCCGCGCAGGGCCTTGAACACGCCGACCTGGTGGTCGACGGCGAGACGGTCGGCCACGTCGAAGTCGGCTGGGAGGTCGACCCCTTCGCAATTCCGCTGCTGCAGATCGCGAACCGCACCGGCGCCCGGGTGGTGCTGCGTCATGTGGCCGGCACGCAGGATCTGACCGCCAGCGTCGCCGCCAGTCATCCGAGCGGCACGCCGCTGCTCAAGCTGGTCCGTGATCTGCGCGCCGACCGCGGGCCGGTCCTGCTGATCACCGCGCTGCACCGCGACTTCGCCTCGACCGACACCCTGGCCGCCCTGGCCATCGCCGACGTCGGTGTCGCCTTGGACGATCCGAAGGCGGCGACGCCGTGGAGCGCCGACATCATCACCGGCACCGATCTGGCCGCGGCCGTGCGCATTCTTTCGGCTCTGCCGGCCGCACGCCAGGCCAGCGAGTCGTCGGTCAACCTCGCCAAGGGCGGGACCACCCTGGCCGGGCTGCTGCTGGTCACCGGCAATCCGCAGACGCCGACGGGCCGGCTGGATGTTCGCCGCTGGCTCAATCCGGTCAATGCGGCCGCCGCCAGCGCGCTTGTCTCCGGGGCTTTTTCGGCCAGCAAGGTGCTGCGCCAACCCGACCCCACGCCGCAGCCGCTGACTGCCTGGCACGCACTGGACCCGGAAATCGTCTACGCCCGGTTGGCCGGGCGGGCCCGGCCGCTGGACATCGAGCCCGGCATGCCCGGCTGGCGACGCGTGCTCGGGGACCTGTCCTACAGCCCGGTGGTGTCGCCGCTGCGCGGGCCGGCACGTCAGGCCGGCAAGCTGCTGTCGGCGACCCGGGCCGAGCTCGCCGACCCACTCACGCCGATCCTGGCCGTCGGCGCGGCCGCGTCGGCGATCATGGGCAGCAACGTCGACGCCCTTCTGGTCGCTGGCGTGATGGCCGTCAACGCGTTGACCGGCGGCGCGCAACGGCTGCGGGCCGATGCCGCGGCGGCCGAGTTGTTCGCCGAGCAGGACCAACTCGCGCGCCGCGTCGTCGTGCCGACGGTGGCGACCACCCGACGGCGGCTGGAGGCGGCCCGCAACGCCGAACGCACGGTCACGGTGTCCGCGACCGCATTGCGACCCGGTGACGTCATCGACTTGTCGGCACCCGACGTGGTGCCCGCCGACGCCCGTCTGCTGGTGGCCGAGGATCTCGAGGTCGACGAATCTCTGCTCACTGGAGAGTCATTGCCGGTCGACAAACAGGTCGATCCGGTGGCGGCCGCCGACACCGACCGGGCCAGCATGCTGTTCGAGGGCAGCACGATCGTCGCGGGGCACGCCCGGGCGATCGTGGTGGCGACCGGTGTGGGCACCGCGGCGCAACGCGCGATCTCGGCCGTCGTCGACGTCGAGTCGTCGGCCGGCATCCAGGCTCGGCTGCGTGAGTTGACCGGCAAGGTGCTTCCGCTGACGCTGGCCGGTGGAGCGGCGGTGACGGGTCTGGCGTTGCTGCGGCGGGCGTCGCTGCGTCAGGCGGTCGCTGACGGCGTCGCGATCGCCGTAGCCGCTGTTCCCGAGGGTCTGCCGCTGGTGGCTACGCTGTCTCAGCTCTCCGCCGCCCAGCGGCTGTCGACGCACGGCGTGCTGGTCCGCGCTCCCCGCACCGTCGAGGCGCTCGGTCGCGTCGACACCATCTGCTTCGACAAGACCGGCACGCTCACCGAAAACCGGCTGCGCCTGGTGCAATCGGTGGCGGCGGCGACCGATCCGCACGGGCCGTTCCCCGGGGTCGCCGACCCGGAGGCGGCCCGAGTTCTGCAGGCCGCCGCGCGCGCAACGACCCAACCGCACGAGGCCCAGGGGCATGCCCACGCCACCGACGAGGCAATCGTCGAAGCTGCGGCGTCGCTCAAAGACGATGTCGAGTGGAACCTGCTCGCCGAAGTTCCGTTCGAGTCCAGCCGTGGCTTCGCCGCCTCGATCGGCACGCTCAGCGCGGATCCGACGAAGCCTCTGCTGATGCTCAAAGGCGCTCCGGAAGTCATCCTGTCGCGCTGCCGGTTCGACGACCCGCAGGCCGGTCAGGATCACGCGGAATTGTTGGTGCACAACCTTGCCGAGCAAGGCCTGCGGGTGCTGGCGGTGGCGCAGCGCAGCTGGGTCCACGAGACCGAAGACGACGACGACACCGATGCAGACGCGGTCGACGCCGCCGCGCACGATCTGGAGTTGATCGGCTATGTCGGCTTGGCGGACACCGCACGACCGTCGGCACGCCCGTTGATCGAAGCGCTGTCAGAGGTCGGCCGCGACGTCGTGCTGATCACCGGCGACCACCCGGTGACCGCGCGGGCGATCGCCCGCCAGCTGGGGCTGCCCGCCGATGTCCGAGTGGCGACCGGCGCCGACCTCAACGGCCTCGACGAGGACGCGTCCGCGAAGCTGGCCGCCGATGTGCAGGTGTTCGCGCGGGTCAGCCCGGAGCAGAAGGTACAGATCGTCGCGGCGCTGCAGCGCTGCGGACGAGTGACGGCGATGGTCGGCGACGGAGCCAACGACGCCGCCGCGATCCGGATGGCCGATGTGGGGATCGGGGTGAGCGGTCGCGGTTCGTCGGCCGCCCGCGGCGCCGCCGACATCGTGCTGACCGACGACGACCTGACCGTGCTGCTGGACACCTTGGTCGAGGGCCGCGGCATGTGGGCCGGTGTGCGCGACGCGGTGACGATCCTGGTCGGCGGAAACGTCGGCGAGGTCCTGTTCACCATCATCGGCACGGCCCTGGGCACCGGGCGGGCGCCGGTCGGCACCCGCCAACTGCTGCTGGTGAACCTGTTGACCGACATGTTCCCCGCGCTGGCGGTCGCCGTCACCCCGCAGTTCGAAGAACCCGACGCCGACGAATACGACACCGAGGAAGAGGCCTTCGAGGCCCGCCGCGCCTATCAGCGCTCGGTGCTGACCGGGCCGACGCCGTCGCTGGATGTTCCGCTGATGCGCCAGATCGTCACCCGTGGGGCCGTCACGGCTGCCGGCGCGACGGCGGCCTGGGCCATCGGCCGCTGGACTCCTGGCACTGAAAGGCGCACGTCGACAATGGGATTGACGGCTCTGGTGACGACACAGCTGGCGCAGACGCTGCTCACCCGGCGGCACAGCCCGCTCGTCGTCGCGACGGCGCTGGGCAGTTCGGCGGTGCTGGTGGCCATCGTCCAGACGCCGGGCGTCAGCCACTTCTTCGGCTGCACGCCGCTGGGGCCGGTCGCCTGGACGGGTGTCGCGGGAGCAACCGCGGCGGCTACCGGGCTCTCGGTGCTCGCACCCAACTGGTTGGCCAAAACCGCAGGAGTGGTGCAGCCCGAACTGGCCGAAGCCACGGCTAACGCCTAATCGGACAGCGAATTCACGTTTTGGCCAGACAGCGGTGGGCACTCCCAGCAAGATCAAGAGAGCGATGTCGCTGAGAGCAAAGGGAAGTCCGATGGCCAAGACGAGTGCTAGCCCAGACCGAGCAGACAATTTGGCGCAGTTGTTCCTGCAGCGCGTCGAAAAGTCAGCAGACAACGAGGCCTTCCGCATCCCCGAGAACGGCGACTGGACCTCGGTCACCTGGAAGCAGGCGGCCGAACGGGTCGAGGCGCTGGCAGCCGGCCTGCTGTCGCTGGGGGTCGAGCCCGAGGACCGGATCGGCATCGCCTCGTCCACCCGGCTGGAGTGGGTCCTGGCTGACCTGGCGATACTCTGTGCCGGCGCCGCGACGACCACCGTCTACCCCAGCACGAACGCCGAGGACACCGCCTACATCCTGGCCGACTCCGGCTCGAAAATCGTCTTCGCCGAGGACGACACCCAGCTCAAGAAGCTCACCGAGCAGCGCAGCGAGATGCCGAATCTGACCAAGGTCGTGCTGTTCGACGGAAGCTCGGACGACGACTGGGTCATCACCCTGGATGACCTCGCCGACCAGGGCGCGAAATACCTGGCCGAGCACGCCAATTGCGTCCGCAAAATCGCCGACGAGATCAAGCCCGAGCAGTTGGCGACGCTGATCTACACCTCGGGGACCACCGGCAAGCCGAAAGGTGTGCGGCTGCGCCACGGGGCCTGGGTGTACACCGGCCGCGTGATCGCCGACATGGGCCTGCTCCGCGAGGACGATCTGCAGCTGCTCTGGCTGCCGCTCGCGCACGCCTTCGGCAAGGTGTTGATCGCCACCCAGGTGGCGTGCGGTTTCGCCACTGCGATCGACGGTCGCGTCGACAAGATCGTCGAGAACTGCGGCGTGGTCAAACCGACCTTCATGGGCGCCGCGCCGCGCATCTTCGAGAAGGCCTACGCCAAGATCGTCACGCAGCAGAAAGGCGCCAAAGCCGTCCTGTTCGGGTGGGCGTTCGCGGTGGGCAAAGAGGTCGCCCGCCGCCGCCGCGAGGGCAAGTTCGTCTGGCCGCACCTGGTGGCACAGCAGAAGCTGTTCGACCGGTTGGTGTTCGCCAAGATCCGCGACGTATTCGGTGGGCAGATCCGGTTCTTCGTGTCCGGTTCCGCACCGCTCAACCGCGACATCGCCGAATGGTTCGAAGCGGCAGGCGTTTTGATCCTGGAGGGTTACGGCCTGACCGAGTCGTCCGGCGCGGGCTTCATCAACCGGCCGGACACCTACAAGCTCGGCACCGTCGGGTTGCCGTTCGATGGCACCGAGGTTCGGATCAGCGACGCCGGCGAGGTGCAGTTCCGCAGCGACTGCGTGATGGCCGGCTACCACCACTTGGACGACGCCACCGCCGAAGCGCTGAAGGACGGCTGGCTGGCCACCGGGGATCAGGGCAAACTCGACGACGACGGTTTCCTGTCGATCACCGGGCCGGATCAAGGAACTGTTCAAGCTGTCCAACGGCAAGTACGTCGCACCGCCGGCGATCGAGGCGAAATTCGCGACACTGTGCCCGTACGCCAGCCAGTTCATGGTGTTCGGCGAGGGCAAGAACTTCGCAGCCGCTCTGGTCACACTGGATGAGGATTCGATCAGCGGGTGGGCCAAAGACAACGGGCTGGGCGACAAGTCGTATGAGGACCTCACGAAATCCGACGAGGTGCACGACATGATCGACGAGCACGTCAAGAAGCTGAACGCCAGCCTGAATCGATGGGAGACGATCAAGAAGTGGGCGGTGCTCGACCATGATCTCTCCGTCGACGGCGGCCAGTTGACACCGTCACTCAAGGTCAAGCGCGGCGTCGTCGCTGAGCAGAACAAGGAGACCTTGGATGGCTTCTACTCCTGAGCCGGTCGCCGAGCCGTCGGCTGAGCTCCCCGATGCCGCTAACGCGGCGTTACCGGGACACCTGCTCCGCACGCTCGAGTGGCGCACCGGCATGGAGTACGTCTCGGCTCGCCTGGCAATGCGCCGCATCGCCGGATGGCCGCACGGCGACGGACATCCCGTTCTGGTGTTGCCGGGATTCCTGGCCGGCCCGGGATCGACCGAATTGCTGCGTAACGTGTTGCGCCGGTTGGATTACCGGGTCTACGACTGGGGCCTGGGCACCAACATGGGTTACCGCGCCAGCATGAAGGAGACGCTGCCGGCGCGCCTGCACCACATCCGTGAACGGACCGACGGGCGCCGGGTGAGCCTCATCGGCTGGAGCGCCGGCGGTATCTATGCCCGCGAACTGGCCCGCGCACTGCCCGACGATGTCAGGTCGGTGATCACTTTGGGATCACCGTTTCGGGGCAATCACCAGGCCACCACCGCGTGGCGGGTATGGCGGCTGGTGAACCGTGGGGCGGACGCCAGCGAGGCCGTCTCCGAACGCGCGCTGAACCGGCGCGCCCAACCGTTGTCGGTGCCGACGACCTGCATCTACAGCAAATCGGACGGCATCGTGGCCTGGCAGTGCTGCACCAGCGTGCCCGCCGCTGCGACGGAAAACGTCGAAGTACGCAGCAGCCACTTGGGATACGGGCACAACGTACAAACGCTGTCGGTGATCGCCGACCGGCTGGCTCAACCGGAGGGCGGCTGGCAACCGTATCGGCGATGACTGCAACATAGATGTCGGGGCGGCGAATGCCGGCGCTACAGCCGGTGAACGGGGTGCGAAAACCATTCCCGGTAAAGCGGATTGGCGGGTGGTCGATTGCCCGGCCGATCTGGGCTGCGACATGATCGAGGGATGGCCGACATCGATTTTTCGCTGCTGGACGTGCCACGATCGGCCCCGGTGGATGACCCGGAGGCGTATCTGCGCGCCGCGATCGCCTGGCACTTCGGCGAGGAAACCGGCAGTGCGTTCTGGTTGCGGACGGCCCGCACGCTGAACTTCAACCCGCTGACCGACGTCAACACCTTCACCGACCTACGACTGTTTCCCAATCTCTTGAGTGAGTTGCGCACCGAGCCCGTCGACGACCTGATACCGCGCGGCTACTCTCCGGATCGCCGCCGCCGGTGCCGCAGATCTTCGAATCCGGTGGTACCACCGGTGTACCGAAAAGGACTGTCCAGCTGCCGGATTGGGTCGCCCAGGTCATCGAATGGCAGACCGAGGATTTCGCCGGCGGCGGGTTCCTGCGCGGACGCGGTTTCCTGTGCATGATGCCGAGCGGGCCGCACGGCGTGGGCTACTTCTCTCGCCTGGTCTCCGAGCGGCTCGGCTCGACCTTTCACGCCATCGACCTGGACCCGCGATGGGTCAAGAAGATCACTGCCCGCAACTGCGCATCGGAGGTGACGGCCTACGTCGACCATCTCGTCGAGCAGGCCGTCTATGTGCTGCAGACCCAGCACATCGCGAACCTGCACACCACTCCGCCGCTGCTCGAGGCCATGGCCCGCAACGACGACGTGGTCAACCTGATGAACGAGAAAGTCCGCTTCATGCTGCTCAGCGGCGCGCATGTGGACGTCGACACGTTGGATCTGCTGAGCGGGATCTTCCCGAACACGACGATCACGATGGCGTTCGGCAGCACGATGATTCTTTCTCAGGCGATCACCCGCCGCCGCGACGACGACCCGTTCGTCTTTCACCCACGCAGCCCGTATGCGACCTTCTGGGTGGTGGATCCCGATAGCGGCGACGAAGTGCCGTACGGACAACGCGGACAGGTGGTGATGAATCACATCAGCAAGGGGATGTTCCTGCCGAACAATCTGGAACGCGACAGTGCCATCCGGATGCCGGGACTCCCCGGCCAAGTGGGCGATTCGGTCAGCGAGGTGCGGCCCGTCGCCTCCTTCGAGGGTGAGCCGGTCATCGAAGGCGTCTACTGAGATGTCTTCCGATGCAACGGATCTGATCGCCATCGATGCGCTCGGTCCCGACGGCGTGTACCGGACCCGCAACCGCGAGCCTGTCATGACCACCGATGGCGTCGCGGTCGCCGAACTCAGCATGGCGCCGCCGCTGTACGTCTCGCGCGCCATCAGCGCTCAACGCGGTGCCCGGCCGCTGCCGGCGCGCGAGCGGGAAGCCGCCTTGGCCAAGGCCGCCGACGCTTTTTCCAACGGGGTGATTGCCGGGCTGGACTTCGACGCCTACACCGTTGCGGCCAGCCGGATTTCGGGCGTGCCCATCTCGGTGACCCGGGCCGGGGCCCGCAGCGTCGCCGACGGTGTCGCATCGGCTTTCGGCGCGGTGCAAGCGGCCCGGCCGACGGGTGCGGCGCTCGACTGGCGCGATGAACCCGCCCGACACGGCGGTGCGGTGTGGGTCCGGCGGGGCGAAGCCTTCGCGGTGCTCGCCTCCGGCAACGGCCCCGGCGTGCACGGGCTGTGGCCGCAAGCGCTCGCACTGGGCTACCGGGTGGCGGTCCGCCCGTCCCGCCGTGAGCCGCTGACCGCCCACCGGCTCATCCACGCGTTGGGACAGGCCGGATTTCGGCCGCACGACGCCGTGTATCTGCCCACCGACCACCGCGGCGCCGACGAGATGATCCGCTCGGCCGATCTCGCCATGGTCTACGGCGGTCAGGATGTCGTCGACAAATACGCCGCCGACCCGACGGTGTTCGTCAACGGCCCGGGACGGGCCAAGATCCTGATCACCGCCGACCACGACTGGCGCAACTACCTCGACGTGATCACCGATTCGATCGCCAATCTGGGCGGCGTGGCATGCGTCAACGCCACCGCCGTGCTCTACGAAGGCGATCCCGCTCCGCTGGCCGAGGCGATCGCCCAACGACTGTCGACGATCGCGGTGCTGCCGACGGACGACGAGCGGGCCATCCTGCCCACGCAGAACATCGACGCGGCAACGGCTTTGGCGAGTCATCTGTCGATGGTGGCCGCCGGCACCACGCCGCTGCTGGGCGCCGACCAGGTGGTCGCCACACTCAGCGACAGCTACGCCGCGCTACGCCCAGCCGTACACCTGCTGGCCAAACCTGACATCGCGAAACTGAACGTCGAAATGCCGTTCCCATGCGTCTGGGTCTCGCCGTGGTCGCGGGCCGACGGGCTGGAGCCGCTGCGGCATTCGCTGGTGATCAGCGCGATCACCGACGACGAAGACTTGATCGACGATCTGCTAGCCGAGCCGACCATCGCCAACGTGTACGGCGGCCGGCATCCGACCCACCACACGTCCCCCGAGATCCCGCACGACGGTTTCCTGGCTGACTTCCTGATGCGCAACAAAGGTTTCATCCGCGACTGAAGTTGTTGGCCTTACGCTTTCGCTGTTACGACTGTCGGCGGCCGCTAGTCCCCCAGTCGGGTTCCGCGGTCATCGCTTCGTTGAAGGCGGAGTAGATCTCCTCGAACGCGCCGTCCCGCTCGGCAAACCGGAATCCCTTGGCACGATCCACGACAATCTCGTCGGCGTCGGGGTTGGTTTTCAGCAGGGTCATCGTCTCGGTGATGAATTCATCCAGTGGCATTCCCCGCGGGTCGAATCCGCGATCGCCCTGCAACGCCGTCTGTACTTGCGGCGGAATGATCTCGACGACCTGGACCGCCGACTCTCGCAGCTGAAAACGCAGCGACTGCGTGTAGGAGTGCAGCGCTGCCTTGCTGGCGCAGTACGTCGGCGTGAGCGCGCTCGGCATGAACGCCAGCCCGGACGTGACGTTCAGGATCGCCGCGCGCGGCCTGCCGAGCAGTAAGTGCAGCAATGCCGAGGTGAGCCGGATAGGGCCGAGCAGATTGACCGCAAGGGTCTGCTCGGCGGTGCCGGGGTTGCCGGTGGTGAGGTCCTCGACGCGTTGAATCCCGGCGTTGTTGACCAGCACGTTGAGCTCGGGGTATTTGTCGGACATCTCGATGGCGAAGCGCCGGATGTCGGCGGAGTCACCTTGATCCAGCGACAGGAATTGGATGCCCGGGTTGGCTTCTGCGACGGCCTTCATTGTGTTGAGCCGGCGGCCGGCGATGATGACGTTGTTGCCCAATCGGTGGAATGCCTCGGCCAGGCCCCGGCCGATTCCGGTACCACCTCCGGTGACCAGAACGGTGTTACCCGACAACTGCATGCTGTTCCTCTCCGTCGCTTTCTGCTACCTGCATACTCGCGGCAGGCGAGCTCGGTATGCGATTACCGCGTCGAAGTCTTCGTAAACGTGTCGGACTCCTGAACTAGCCTGTAGCAGTGGCGCAGTTTCCGCGGACTCGCTACGCCAGTTGCGGCGAGGTCGACATCGCCTACCAGGTACTAGGCGACGGGCCGACCGACATGCTGGTGCTGCCGGGCCCGTCCATCCCGATCGATACGATCGACGCCGAGCCGTCGATGTACCGCTTTCACCGGCGGCTGGCATCCTTCAGCCGGGTGATCCGGCTCGACCAGCGCGGGGTCGGCATGTCATCGCGCGTTTCGCTAGACGTGATCGGACCAAAGTTCTGGGCAAAAGACGTTATCGCGGTGATGGATGCGATCGGATGCGAGCGGGCGACGATTTTCGCCCCCGGGTTCGGATCGATGACCGGACTCATCCTCGCGGCCGACTACCCGGAGCGAGTGAGCAATCTGGTGATCGTCAACGGGGCGGCTCGGACGCTTCGCGCTCCCGACTACCCGATGGGGTTCGAAATCGTCGAGGAAGACCCCTACACGACGGTGGCGATGGAGCCCGATGCCGTAGACCAGGGCTTCGACATGCTCGGTTTCATCGCGCCCAGCAAGGTCAGGCGACAACGCCTTCCGCTCGTGGTGGGACATGGCCGGTAACCGCGCGGCCTCACCCAGCATGGCCCGCGCCATCATCCTGACCGTCAGGCATTGCGATGTCCGTGACACGCTGGCGCGGATCGCCGCGCCCACGCTGGTCCTGCACCGCGAGGACTCCGAGTTCTGCCCCGTCGACAACGGCCGGTACATCGCCGAGCACATCGCCGGAGCACAATTCGTCGAGCTACCTGGAGCAGATGCGCTCTACTGGACCGACGACACCGCGCCGATGCTCGACGAGATCGAGGAGTTCGTCACCGGCGTGCGGGGCGGATTCGGCGCCGAGCGGGTGCTTACCACCATCATGTTCACCGACATCGTCGGCTCGACCGAGCGCGCCGCGATGCTCGGCGACGGCCGGTGGCGCGACCTGCTGGACAACCACGACACCATCGTGCGTCACGAACTCGAACGGTTCAGCGGTTTCGAAGTGAACACCGCCGGTGACGGATTCGTCGCGTCCTTCCCCAGTCCGAGCGCCGCGATCGCGTGCGCCGACTCCCTTGTCGACGCGATCCGGGTGCTCGGCATCGAGATTCGGGTGGGTATTCACGCCGGCGAAGTCGAAGTGCGCGGTGACGATGTCGCCGGAATGGCTGTGCACATCGGCGCGCGTGTCGCGGCGCTGGCCGGGCCCAGTGAGGTGTTGGTGTCGTCGACGGTGCGCGACATCGTCACCGGTTCTCGGCACCGGTTCGCCGACCGCGGCGAGCACCAGTTGAAGGGTGTGCCGGGCCACTGGTGCGTGTGCGCGCTCGAGCGAGCGCTGGTGAACGTCAAGCAGTAGTGAGCGACGGCACGTCAGCTTCACGCGGGGACACAAGTTGCGTCGATACGCTCGACCGCATGCCACCGCGACTGAATTTGTTCACTAATCGCGAGCGCGCCAACTCATTTGGTGGCGCGGCACAGAACTACGACACCTATCGTCCGCGCTATCCCGACCGGCTGATCGACGATGTGATGGCACCCGATGTGCACCGCGTCCTGGAGGCGGGTGCCGGCACCGGGATCGCCTCGAAGCAGATGATCGAGCGCGGCGCCGACGGCGTAACGGTTGGTGGTGTCGCCGTGGCGATCTTCGCCACGGCGACCTAGCAACACGGCGGTTAAATCGAAAAGCTTGTCCCGGTTTCCTTTTCGCCGAACTCGAACACCCTTGCCGCGGTGTCGTAGTCGCACGCGAGGGTCGACCGGCCGATGAGCACCGGCCCGCCTTTCAATCCGAGCCGGCCGTCGACACCCACGTAACTGCCGGTCGGAATCGGCTCGCTGATGCAATACAGCGTCGGCGCCGCACCTTCTTCGATGTCGTTGCCGAACCGGTCCGCCAACGCGGTCACCGCGCGGTGAAAACCCGCCATCACTGGCTTGTCCGACACCTGAGAAAGATTCGACGACACCCAGCCTGGGTGCGTGAGCTGGGTTACGACCTGAGACTGCGCCGCCCGCAACCGGCGGTCGAGTTCGAGGCCCCAGAGCATCACCGCAAGTTTGGAACGCGCGTACGCCGGATACGCCGTCCACTTGTGCGAGCGCAGGTGCATGTCGTCCAGGCGCAACGTCGCCGACTTGTGGGCGTCGGATCCGACGATGATGATCTGCGAGCGCACCCGCTTCAACATCAAATTGGTCAACGCGAACGGGCCCAAAAAGTTTGTACCCATGGTCATTTCAAAGCCATCCACCGTGTCGGTGCGATGCTGGACGACTGCTCCGGCGTTGTTGATCAAGATGTCCACGTCGCCGTCGAGTTGATCGGGGAATGCCCGCACGGACGAGAGGTCGGCGAGGTCGAGCTTGGCGACCGACGTCGAACCGCCGATCTCGGCGGCTCGTTGCGCGCCCAGCTGTGTGTTGCGGACGGCCAGGATCACGTGCGCGCCCGCCTGCGCGAGAAGCCGTGCGGTGCCAAGGCCCACTCCGTTGGTCGCCCCGGTGACGATGATGCGTTTGCCGGACAGGTTGCCGAGTCGGCTCGGCGACCACTGTGTAGTCACGTTTCGACACTAGCGCCGTTGCGGGCACGGCTACCTCGGCGGGTGGAACCGTCGGGTGCCCAGGCGTAGGCTGCGGACGGAAGAACGGGCTGATCGACTCGTGGTTGTCAATTCGTAAACGCCTGTAGAACTTGAGATTTCGTCGAAGGAACGCACATGACAGATGTGAGATACCGACGCTGCCGCCCGCACTGAGTAGGGCGCTGGATCTGCTGATCGACCCGCCGAGCGAGCCGGATGTCAGTCACGGCTATCTGGACCTGCTCGGCACCTCGGTCGACGGGGACGACGAGGTCGCCAAGAACGACGGCGCTATCCAAGCGGTGTGGGCGTCGCCGATCGGGTCTTTCCTCTACGACAACGCCCAGGCGCTGACCCGCCGGTTCATCGCCGCGTGGCAGCTCCCCATCGAATGGCTGGACATCCCGGAGGGCGGGGTTGCTCTGGACGTTGGCTCGGGCCCGGGTTCCATCACCACATCGCTGGCTCACGCCGCCGGAGTGGACGGCCTGGCGCTGGGCGTCGACATCTCGGAACCGATGCTGGCGCGCGCCGTGCGTGCGGCCGCGGGTCCGCAGGTCGGGTTCTTGCGGGCGGACGCGCAGCGGCTTCCGTTGCGTGATGAGACCGTCGACGCCGCGGTCTCGATCGCGGTCTTACAGCTGATCCCCGATCCGGCGGCGGCGCTGTCCGAGATCGCCCGCGTGCTGAAGCCCGGCGGCCGACTGGCGGTAATGGTCCCGACCCTGCGTCCGCCGGTCGATGTGTGGCGGGCGCTTCCCACCGGCGGGGCTCACATTTTCGGCGAGGACGAAGTCGGCGACATCTTGGAAGACCACGGCTTCACCAGCGTGCGCGTCAAGACCGTCGGCACGTTTCAGTGGGTGCGCGGCAAGCGCGGCTGACCTCGCGGTCCTCAGACCGCCGGGTGGTTTTCCCGCACTCCGCCGTACATGCCCGCGCCGCACGACTAACGGCATCACCAGGCGCTCGACCGGCCATGAGGGCAGGCGAAACGCCTGTCCGGTGGGGAGGAAGACCTCCAAGCCGTTGGGCTGGATGCCCAGTATCGAGCCCCAACGGCGGCCGGGCGCTCGATACGTGCGGAAGCGCCGGCCGGAAAATTCGGCGCGGACGTTGTGGGCTACCAGCGCGTCCCCGCGATTGCGGGCGGAGCTGCGCATCGGGTCGCTGGCAGCGACATCGCCGGCGGCGAACACATTGCGATGCCCCGGCACCTGAAGCTCCGGGGTCACGCGGACGAAGCCCCTGCCGTCGAGCAGCTCGCGCGGCAGCCAGTCGGTGTTGGGCCGCACCCGCCCGATCGCCCAGAGCACGGCGTCGGCCGAAGCCGCCGGCTGTCCGGTGCTCCAGTCGACGCCCTCGCTGGTGATCTCGTCGCCCGCGAAGCCATTGGCAAGCGCTGCGCGATGCCCCGGGTGCAGGCCCACGCCCAGCTCGGTCAACCGGCCGTGGATGCGTCGCCAGATCCGCGGGTGGTAATCGGCCAGCGCCCGGTCACCGGGGAAGTACAGGTCGATTCGCTTGTCCGGCCACGTGGTTGCCAGGTTGACGGCGCTGGTGACCGCGGCCGCGCCGCCACCTACCACGATTACCGACTTCGCAGCGGCCATTCGATTGTGCGCGGCGTTGAGATCGGTGCCGACCTCCGCGGCCGACTGCACGGTCGGCCGCCGCCAAAAGCCGTTGCTGACCCCGGTCGAGATGACCAGCGCGTCGTATCCCTCGACGAATGTTTCGCCGTTGTCGCCGCGCCCGGAGACGGTTCGGGCGTCGAGATCGACGTCGGTCAAGCCGCCTTGGACGATCCGTACCGGATCCAGACGACGGAATCGGTCGAACGGGATCCAGTAGTCGCGCGCCCAGTCGCGGGGGCGGGCCAACCGGACACCGAGTTCCTGTCCGCTGACCAATCCTGGTTTGACCGAAATGCCCACCACGTCGAAATGTTTGGCGAGCCGGATCGCGGCGAGAACGCCTACATCGCCCAAGCCCGCGACGACGACGCGTTTGCGGCCCATGCAGCCAAACTGTAACACGTTCTAGTTATGCGTCGATCAGGTTGGATGGCCCCACGATTCAGATTTTCGCCGAGCACATTCGCCGAGTGCCTCCGATATCCGAGAACCGCTGGCTACACTTCGCCGTGTGATGACCCCGTCGACCCCCTGGGGGAACGAACGTGGGCATCTCCCCCAGCGGTTGCGGGTCGGCAGTCAGATCGTTGGGCGCCGCCAGGCCCGGCGCCTCAGTCGGCGCTTCGCACGCGTGGGTGTCACAACCCCGCCCGATCGGCTCCGGCAGATGCTGGCGGGTGCGCCGGCCGCCGACGCCGAAGTGGCAGATTTCAACTTCGCGCTGATCGCGACGCAATTCAAGCGCGACCAATTCAGGGCGCGAGTCCGGCGGATGAAGCGCCGTGGCGCACGCTCGCTGATCTTCCTCGGCATGGTCCTTGTCACGCTCAACTTTTTGTTCTGCATGGCCTGGGCCCTGTTCAATCTGACGCTCGAGGCCCCGCCACTTTAGAGGTCGTCCTCGCCGGGGAACGTCGCGGCGGCGAGTTCAAGAATTTCCTCGCGATCCGCAGCCAACAGGAAGCCCGACCGGATCGACGCGTCGAGCGATGCGCTGAACCGCTCCAGATAGTCCGCCTGCCCACCCGGGTACAGCCGCTGCACGGTGGCAGCGTCGAGCAGTTCGCCGGAGCCGAAGATCGATGACATCGTGGTCTCTTCGCCTCCGACGCCGGATGTTCGGGCGATCGGCACGTCCACCCACGGTGTCCTGACACCACCTCGCGCGAGGCCGAGTTCGTCGAGAACAGGCTGCTCACCATTCAGTTCGATGAGCGCGCCGCCGGGCGGCGGTCGGCCGGTGCTCACCCAGCTGTGCAGTTGCGACAACGCCGCCTGCAGAACGTAGTGGTGCTGCGGCGCGAAGTTGATGCAATGGTCCAGTTGCTGACCCATCAGCATGTTCGTCGGGGCGTAGGCCGCAACGACGTCAGCCAATGCCGCCGACCCGGTGTCGATGGGCGCTACCTGAATCGTGTAGTTGTCGGCATGAGCCGTTCCGGCGATCTCCCACACCCGAAGTCGTTGATTGTCAGGCTGTCTCGCGTTGTGATAGCCCTGCCGAGGGCCACCGAACAGATCCGTCTCGGTGATGATCGTGACGAGCGGTACGCGTAGATCGGGACGAAACGCGACCGCCTGGGACGAGTTGCTTTCCAGTACTTCGAATATCGAGCCGCCGTCCAACGGGGCTGCGGGTCCGAATCGCGAATGGACCAAGAAGCCGTCGTACACCTGGGCAAGGGGGTCGACGGCGTTGATGTAGGTAGTCAGGAACAGCGCCGACTGCGACTCGCCCAGCGCGATGACTCGTTCGGCGCGCAGGCCTCGCAGTGCTTCCTCGTTGCGTGCCAGTCCGCCCGGCCTGAGAGAAGATGTCGTACGCGTAGGCGTCGCCGGGATGCTGCAGCGGGGAATACCGCTGCGGATCTTGGCTTTTGAGCGACATATCGATGCCCATGAGATTCGCACCGCCCTCGATGCCGACACGCTGCGCCGACACCGCGACGTAAGCGTAACCGGCGCGCAGCATTTCGCGATGCGCCATCATCCAGACCGCTGGCGCATCGATGCCGCCGCTGACATTGAGCCACTCGACAAGCACCGTTCCGTTGAACCGGGCCACATCCGACGGGGTCAGCACCACGATCCGGGTGGTGTAGTCGGCGGCTGCTGCCGGCAGCACACTCCACCGGCCATCCGGAGTGAGTTCGCCCGCGGGGCGGTAGGACGATGCCGACCCGGAGATGAAGAATTCCTCTGCGACATATCCCACACTGGCGATGTCAAAGGCGCCCAACAGGAGTGCGGGTTTGCCGGGCGCCGGCGTATACGTCACCGCATCGCCACTGGTTGCCACGTGCGCATCATAGAGCCGGCTGTCGGCCGCTCGGGCTGCATCAGCGTCGGTAGGAGCTGACCGCAGACCTGAACTTGGAGTTAAATGCGTTGCAATCGCCGTCCGGCCGGGAATAACTTTCCACGCGTTGTGGTCGTGTCTGATCACGACCACAAGGAGGAATGGCGTCCATGATCTCGACGGATGGGTCAACGGGCCTGCTGCCGCGGCCGCGCTCGGCGCCGCCAGGAGCCAACGTCGAGTTCGGCGCCGTCTTGGCTGTCCTGTTGGTCACCGGATGGGTCGCCAACCATTTCGTCGCCTTGATGCCCGCGATCAGCGATCGCCAGCACCTCAGCACGTCGACGCTCGACGCGATCTTCGGTATCTACGCGGTGGGGCTGTTGCCCGGCCTACTCATCGGCGGGCGGGCCTCCGATGCGCTCGGACGAAAGGCCGTCGCGTTGACCGGTTCGACGACCGCTGTGGTGGGCACGGTTGCGATGCTGCTTTCTCAGGAACCCGACGTTTTGCTGGCGGGACGTTTGATCGTCGGCGTTGGTGTGGGTCTGGCGATGACCTCCGGTACCGCATGGGCCTCCGACCTGAAAGGTCCGGCCGGTGCGGCCACCGCCGGCGCGGTGCTGATTGGCCGGGTTCGCCATCGGCCCACTCGCCGGTGGGTTGATCGCCGGGGCGGGAGATTTCGGCGTCCGGGTGTCGTTCGCGGTGGCCGCGGCCCTGGTCGTGGCGGCGATGGCTATCACGCTCGCGGCCGCACGTGGCACGACAGGGTCGGCGCCGGTGAGCAACACGTGACGCGCTGACCGCCACGACGTCGAGGCTTTCAAGCACGCGGGCCTTGAGTTGGGCCATGCCGTTGGCCCCCTGGGTATTCGCCTCGGCGACACTGGGATTCATCACGATTCCGGCCCGGGTCCACACCGGGCTCGCGGCTCCGACCGCCGCGGGCATTGCGGCCCTGATCGTCAACGGCTCGAGCGGAGTCATTCAGATCATCGCCCGCTTGGGGTCCTGGGGACCGCGCGCCGGCACCATCGGTGCGGCGCTGGCCGCGCTCGGCTATGCGGCGATCGCCGTGACGCCGCCGACGATGACGCTGGCGATGAGCGTTGCGGTGATGCTGGTGCTCGGCTGCGCATCTGGACTTTCGTTACGCGAAGGCTTGATCGACTTGGAAGCCGCGGCGCCACAACATCTCCGAGGCATGCTGACCGGCGCGTTCTATGCGCTGACGTACATCGGCTTTGGCCTGCCGCTGCTGTTGACCTCGGTCGGATTCCCCGGCTCGCAGATCATTCTCGCCGTGATGGCGGCGCTGGCGGTGACGGCCGCGATCAGCCGAACGCTGCGGCTGCGACGAGACAGTCACCGGCAGAACTGATTCAGGCGTACGCGACGACTTTGCGCGGCCGGACGCCGGCAACCGGAATGGGATCGTTGCCCACCACGCTCAACCCCGCGAGGCGCCGCCACGAGCGGATGGCGTTGCGAGTGACCTCCACGATCCGGGCAGCTCCGGCTTCGCCGTTTGCCAGCCGGTGCGCGCGCAGCGCGTTGCCGGTCACCGCGTCGAGGGTGTCCCAGTCGTCGGTCTCCACGAGTGCGGTCGATTGCTTGGCGGCCCGCACGGCGTAGAGTTCGGCACCCTCCGATGTCTCGCTGACTGAGCGGGCAGCCCGGGCGGCACTGTCCCACTCGGCAATTGGCGGCATATCTCCGGGCACGAGCCGACGGTGCAGCTCCGCGATGTCGGTGATCGCGTCGGCGGCTGCGCCGGTGGCGTAGCGAACGACGCCCCACGGCGGGCTGATCAGCAGTTTGGTCACCCAGATGTGCATGACCGTGTCGGCGACGTCGGCAGTCCCGACGGTCAGCCACCCGAGGTCGAGCACCAGCAGACTGTTCTCCGGCGACAGGTAGCCGTCCGGTCCGGCAAGTAAGTCGTTGCACAGCTGCACGAACGACGCCAGCGGGCGTGCGGAGGTCGCCGGAAAGTCGGTGATCTGCTCGTCGCCGTTGATGTAGGAAATCACGTTCATGGCGCACCCCTTACCCGATCCGGGCTGGTGTGATCCCCTCGCCAGTCGCAACGGGTTGGTGATGCGGTCGAGGTCCATTTGAGTTGCTTCCTAAGGGTTTTCGCGCGTCACGACCTGAATTCGGCAGATGACCATCGTATGACAGCCGGTGTCGTCCACAGCTGCGACACGACGGGCGCTCGTGCTGGAAAACAGGAAGCCCCGAAGCTTACAGCTCGTCGGAGAAGTCTGCGGTGATCCAGCGGTCTGGACGGATGGTGAACAGCACAGTGTCCTGTCCCGCCATGCTGCGGACGAACGCTCGGCCACCTTCTTCGCCGAGATAGCGGATAGCGATGGCTTCTCGCACCTCCACCGGCGTGGGAGTGGTGGTGTCGACGACGGTGCCCTCCACGACCACATATTGGTACGGCGGTTCCTCGTTCTGGACGACGAGCGTCACCGCGCCCGCCTGCTCGATGAGCTTTGACTTGCGTGCGCCCGCGCCGGTGTTGATCCGAATGTCCCCGCCGGGGGTGTAGTCGTACCAGATCGGGAGGCTGGCCGGCGGGCGGCCTTCGGCCGCCACTGACAACACGGCAACATGCTTAGCGGCGAGGAATTCTTGACGTTCGGTCTCGGAGAAAGCTTTCATACGCGGTTGCAACGAGACCGCGCGGCGCGCCTATTCCCCGCCGCGGTTCAACGCGAGGATCAGCTTGCCGGTGTTTTCGCCGCGAAACAGCTTCAGCAAGGTGTCGGGAAAGTCGCCGACGTCGCCGTGCTCGATCTGCTCATGTGATCGCAGCTCGCCGCTGTTAAGCCAATTCGCCAGTTCCGCAATGCCTTCCGGGTAGCGCTCGGCGTAGTCGAAGATGACAAATCCGGTCATGGATGCGCGGGCCACCAACAACTGCATGTAATTGGCCGGTCCCCGCGGGGTGTCGTTGTACTGCGACACCGCACCGCAGAGCACGATGCGGGCTCCGTGGGCGAGCCGGTTGAGCGCGGCCTCCAGCGTTGCGCCGCCGACATTGTCGAAATAAACGTCGACACCGTCCGGTGCGTGGGTCTTGAGCTCTTTACGCAGGTCGGCTGCCTTGTAATCGATCGCGGCGTCGAATCCGACCTCGTCGACCAGCCAGCGGCATTTGTCTTCGCCGCCCGCGATGCCGACCGCGCGGCAACCCTTGATTCGCGCAATCTGTCCCACGATGCTGCCCACCGACCCAGCCGCTCCGGAAACCAGGACGGTTTGACCCGGTTCGGGCCGGCCGACATCGAGCAGGCCGAAGTACGCGGTCAGCCCGCTGATGCCGAGGGCACCCAGATATGTTGTTGCCGGCGCCAACGTGGTGTCGAGTTTGTTGACCTCGGCGCCGTCGGACAGTGCATAGCGCTGAACACCGAATATCCCGGACACGTCGTCGCCGACCGAGAACCCCGGATGCCGTGAATCGACGACATGGCCGACCCCGAGGGCCCGCATCACCTCACCGATCTCCACCGGCGGCACGTAGCTGCGGCCGGCATTCATCCACGTGCGCATGGCCGGGTCGATCGACAGGTAGTCGACCTGTATGACGAATTGCCCTTCGGCCGCAACCGGTTTGGGCTCTTCGACGATCGACCAATCGGTCGCCTTGGGCATGTCGATCGGGCGTGCGGCCAGCCGGCACTGGGTGTTGACAGCGTTCACGAGGCAGCCTCCTTGGCTGGTGAGGTGTTTCGACAGATCTCTGCGGCGCAGCCGAACGCCATGTGGCCGCCGGGGTCCTCGGCGGTCACGGGTATCACCGCGACAGTGTCCGCACCGGCCTGCAGATAGGCCTGTATCCGGTTGGTGACTTGCTCGGGAGTGCCGAGGGCGGCCAACTGCTCAGCCAATTCCAGTGGAATCGCCGCGGCCATGTCCGATCGCCGCGCCCCACCGCG
This sequence comes from uncultured Actinomycetota bacterium, assembly GCA_963815995.1. Lineage (GTDB taxonomy): Bacteria > Actinomycetota > Actinomycetes > Mycobacteriales > Mycobacteriaceae > Mycobacterium. The sequence goes on along the minus strand of CAWFIR010000006.1, from coordinate 99,051 downwards.
AGCCCGCTCGACGAGTTCGCCGAATCCGAGCTCGCAGAACATCTCTCCGTAGCCGGGTGGGGCCAGGTAGACCGCGACCTGACCGGCCAGCTGCCGCAGCGCCGCCGCACCGGGCCGCACCGCTACCGGTAGCCACACCGTCACGTGCGGCGGCGTGCGGCCCGCCGCGACGGCGTCGTGCTCGATCTGTTGGCGGACCTGCGAAACCCGCTGCGGTGAAGCCAGATTGAGCACTACCTCGTCGGCGATCTCGGCCGCCAGCCGCATCATCGTCGGACCGAACGCGCCGACTCCGATCCGGCTGTGCGGCAACGGGTTACGCAGCCGAAAGCCGTGACTGCTGACATACCGGCCGTCGTAGTCGCCGCGCTCACCGCGCAGCATCGGCCGCAAGCACTCGATGGTCTCCCGCATGCGCGCCGCACTGTGCGACCAGTCCCGGTCGTGCCAGCCCGCCACGATGAACGGGCTGGAGGCGCCCAGCGCGACGTCGATCTCGCAGCCAGTCAGCGCCGCAACCGAACTCGCTCCCAACGCGATCGAGACCGGCGTGCGCACGCTGACCGGCAGGGGGCCGACCCGCAAGCCCAAACCCGGTACGCGAGCGCCGATGGCGGTGGCCAACGCGAACGCGTCGAACGTCGCCATCTCGCCGATCCACAGCCCGGGCAGGCCCGCGGCGCCGACGGCTTCGGCGATTTCGAGGGCCTCCAGGTCGGGCCGGTCCAGCCACAGCGGCAGCACGGCTTCGATCGACGACCTCACAGCATGGCCGCCTCGGTGGTCTGGCCCAGCAGGATGCGACCCGGCAACTCACGTGATGCCTCGTTCACCTGGAAGTGCGCGGTAGCGGTGAACGCGTCTCGCAAACGTCGTTGCAGCGGTGCGCCGTCGTAGATCGCGCTGCCCCCGGCGAGGTCGTACATCGTGCGGACCACGTCGGCCGAGACGCGCGCCCCATGGGTTGCCGCGAGGCGCAACCGCGTCCGCGCCTCCAACGGCACCGCGAGCCCCTCCAGACTCGCCTGCCACGCGGCGTCGATGGCCTGGTAGTAACCGGCGCGGGCGGCTTCCAGCGCCGACTCGGCCGTGGCGACCGCCACCTGAATGGTGGACCGCTCGGCGAGCGTGCGACTGGCTGCCACACCTTTTTTGGTCGAGGCGAGGTCGACGAAGTTGTCGATCGCCGCGCGCGCGTTGCCCATTGCGGCCGCGGTGATGCAGGCCGCGAAAAACCCGAACGGCGGGAATCGGTACAACGGGCGGTCGATCACCGGCCCGTCGAATATCGAGAGCACCCGATTGTCGGGGACGAACACCTCCTCGGCGACGGTGTCATGACTGCCGGTGCCGCGCAGGCCGAGGGTGTGCCAGGTGTCCAGGATCTGCAGCTGCTCGGTGGGCAGCGCCACCACCGCCGGACGGTCCTCGAGTACGCAGCCGGCGAACAGCACGTCGGCGTGGGTGATACCGCTGCAGAACGCCCAGCGCCCCGACACCACAACACCACCGGGCACCCGCCGCGCCTTGCCCTGCGGTGCCCACACACCCGCGGCCAGCCCGCGGCCGTTGCCGAACAGTTCGTCGCGGCTCACCGGTGGCAGATAGGCGACCAGCAGGGTGCTGGTGATCCCGATCGACACGCACCAGCCGGCGGACGCGTCGCCACGCGCCACCTCCTCGGCGCACCGCAGCGCGGTTCCGGCGGGCAGCTCCAGAGCGTCGACCTCCACCGGCGCACCGGCTCGCAGCAGGCCCGAATCTCGCAGCGCCTCAACCAGTTCGGCTGGCAGCCTGCGCGCAGCGTCGATGTCATCTGCCATCCCGCGCGCCAACTCGGCGATCTCACGCGCCCGCGACAGTACGGGCGTGGTGGCGACGTCGGTGTCCATACGTCCTCGCTTTGCACAGACGGAGTGAGTGATTCCGCCACGTTAGCACTACCGGTTTAGTTTTTGAACCGGTACATTGGTTGAACCATGGAGTACTCGGACCTGTCGCATCGTTTCGACGGGGAGTCCGTTGCGCGTGCTTTGGAGATCGTGGGTGAGCGGTGGACCCTGTTGATCCTGCGTGAGGCGTTTTTCGGGGTTCGCCGGTTCGGCCAGTTGGCGCGCAACCTACAGATTCCGCGCCCCACGTTGTCCACCCGTCTGCGCACCCTGGTCGACAAGGGACTGCTGGAAAAAGTGCCCTATGCGCGCGACCCCGACCGCCACGAGTACCGGCTGACCGACTCCGGCCGCGATCTGTTCGCGGCGATCGTGGTCCTGATGCAGTGGGGGGATCACCACCTGCCGAACCCCCAGGGTCCACCGATCGTCCTGCACCACCAGCCTTGCGACCAGACCGCCGAACCCGTTCTGGTGTGCGCACATTGCCGGCAGGAGATCACCGCACACAACGTCACGCCGGAACCCGGCCCGGGCTTTGTCGACGCCGCCGTCTCAGGCGACGCGAAAGACGGGGTACTGATCGACGATTCGCTCGAAGTCATCCAGCGGCGCGCGCCGATCGATCGTGAAAAACGGACGCGCACCCGGCGCTAGCTCGAGATACCGACGCAAGATCGCGGCGCGGTTGTCGGACTGGTCTTCCACCAACGTCACCTCTTCGCGCCGACCGCGCACCAAAACACCATGGTTATCGGCGCGCAGGTTGCGCACCCAGTTCGCCTTCTGGCCGAGCATGGAGACCAGGTAGCGCTCGCCCTGGTAGTCGGCGACGACTACCGGGAAGGAAACGATCCGACCCGATTTGTGGCCCCGCACTTCGAGCGTGGCAGCTCCGCTAGGACCCATACCCTTGGCAAAAGACAAGGCGCCCAACCGGTTTGCGACGCGGGCAGACCATCCCGGACGGCCTTTGCGATATTGCCATCGTTGAAAGGCACTTACCAGGCGGCTCAGCATGCACTCACATTACTGCGGCCCGGACACGCCTACATCTGCGCCCAAACGATTTTCGTCTGTAAGTAGGTCTCGATGCCGGCCTTGCCCGACTCGTAGCCCCAGCCGGACTGCTTGTAGCCACCGAACGGCATCGAATGGTCGAACTGCATCTGGCAGTTCAGCCCGACGGTTCCGGCCTTGAGCTTCTTGGCCATCCGGTGCGCGCGACCGAGATCGCTGGTCCACGTGGTGGCCGCCAGCCCGTAGGTGCTGTTGTTGGCCAGCGCGACGGCCTCGTCCTCGTCGTCGAACGGCAGAATCGTCACGACCGGACCGAAGATCTCCTCCTGGAACAGCCGGCTCGAATCGGGGTCGACGTTGGTGACCACCGTCGGGTGCACGAAGTAGCCCTTGCGGTCGAGCCGGTGCCCGCCGGCGACCAACTCGGCGCCATCCGATCTGCCCTGATCGAGGTAGCCCAGCACCCGGGTGAGCTGCTTCTGGCTGATCAGCGGACCGACCATGGCGCCTTCGTCGCTGGGTCCGCCCAACTGCATGACGTTGGCCATGTTGGCGATTCCGTCGACGACCCGCTCGTAGACCCCGCGCTGGGCGAAGATGCGCGACCCGCACACACAGGCCTGTCCGGAGTGGATGAAGGTGCCGAACGAGGCCATCGGGATGGCCAGGTCGAGGTTGGCGTCGTCGAAGATCACCACCGGCGACTTGCCGCCGAGCTCGAGGGTGACCTTGTTGAGGTTGCTGTCGGCGGCGGCGTGCACGATCGCCCGGCCGACCTCCGTCGAACCGGTGAAGGCGACCTTCTCCACGTCGGGGTGCGCGGTGATCGCCGCACCGGCGGTGTGCCCGTAGCCGTTCACCAGGTTGACGACGCCCTCGGGCACTCCGGCCTCGGCCAGGATCCGGTCCAGCACCAGCGCCGAAAGTGGCGTCTCCTCAGCGGGTTTGACCACGCTGCTGCAGCCGGCCGCCAGCGACGGCGCCAGCTTGGCGCAGAAATTGAAGACCGGACCATTCCACGGGAAGATCAGCCCGACCACGCCATAGGGCTCACGCAGCGTGTAGGTGTGCATGTGCGAGTCGACCCCGGTCAGCCCGCCGGTGTTGACGTCGCGCGCGATGCCGTCGATCTTGGTGCACCAGCCCGCGTAGTAACGAAACCACTCCGACCCGACCTTGGTGATGATCTGCGCCTGCGCCGGCGGGATACCGGCGTTGAGCGATTCGAGCTCGGCGAGGATCTCGGCGTTCTCGTCGATGAGATCGGCGACCCGCCACAGCACCTTGGCCCTGTCGTAGTCGGGCATGCCGGACCACACGCCGGACTCGGCGGTTTCCTTGGCGCGGGCGACCGCGTCGTTGATGGCTTCGGGACCGCAGTCGGTGAATTCGGTGATCTGCTCTTCGGTGGCGGGGTCGATGATCGGGATCACCTCGCCGGTGCCGGGTCGCTTGCGGATGTCGTCCAGTACGTCCTGCACCGTCATGACGGGTGGGTCCCTTCGCTTCGTCGCGACTCTATCTCTGTAGAGATGACGGTCATGAGTGTAGCCCAGGACCCACGGGGTGCATGACCTAGGTCACATGCAGGGGACCGGGCCTACCTCCAGGCGAAAACCGGTTGCTCGAGTTCGTCGACCGGATCGTGGCGACCCTCCAGGCCAAGCCAGCGCAGTTGCAGCAGCACAGCACCGGTCGGCGCGTGAATGAGGTCGTTTCCCAACGGTATTTGAACAACCGGCCGTGGGCTTTCCGGGATGGTGATGAACCGCGGCGAGTCCGCGCGCTGCAGTTGGTGCAGCCCCACTCGGTAGACCGCCACCACCTCGTCGGGCGCGGGTTGAGGGTCGAGTCGCCCGCCGCCCCAGAGCACCACCGGGGTGATGACGTATCCCGACCGGGTCGGGTAGTCGTCGAGCAGACCCAACACCGCCGGCGCGGCGAGTTTGATGCCGACCTCCTCGTCCAGCTCTCGGAGCGCCGCATCGACCGCATCCTCCCCCGGGTCCAGGCGACCACCCGGAAGCGCCCACTGCGCTGGATGTGAGTTGAGGCGGGACGTCCTGCGGCACAACAGGAATGCGGCCCCGCCGGATACGTCGACCATGCGGCCGTCGAGGCCGGCCTCCGGCATCGGGCGTCCCGCTATCCAGTCGTCGACCGGCGCCGGATCGATCCGGTCCTCCCCGACCTCCGACTCGACCAGTAACACCGCCACGGCCGCGTGCCGCTTCGTCGGGTCGGCTACGACGCGGCGATCGTGACCGGCGAGATGGTCGCGGATTCTCTCGCGCAGCGCCTCGTCATAGGGGACGGTCATCACCCGAGCCTAAGCCGACGGCCGCCACTTCTCGCATGCCGGCCGAAGTCCAATGCGTTGGCGGGCTTGCTGATTAACTAGACGGGATGGCTGACATCACCATGTTGATCCTCGCCGACCACGACTGGTTCCGCGAACAATTCGCCAAGCTGGACGATCTGCAAGCCCAGACACCGGTCAACCAGCGAGCACTGGAACGCGTGTGGCGTCCACTTGCCGACAAGCTGGACGTACACGCGTACATCGAAGAGAAGATCTTCTACCCGCAACTGCTCAAACGGGGCACCGACGACGCCGAAGGCGAGACGCTCGATGCGATCAGTGATCACAACGACATTCGCGACGGCGTACGCGACGCGAACGCCGCAGCGATAGCCACCGACGAGTGGTGGGCGGCGGTCGGGCGAACCCGCCTGGCCAACGACGACCACATGGGCGAAGAAGAGCGGGAAGGGCTGGCCGACTTTCGCCGTCACGCACCGATCGGTCTGCGTGAAGCGCTCGGGCGTCAATACCGCGAGTTCATGGCGCAGCATCCGACCACCCGGGGTCTGTCGATCGTCGACCGCGACCCGGAAGGCTATGTCGAGGAACAAGAAGGCACGGCGGAGTCGCCGCGCACGGACTTCTCGCTCGGTATCGGCAGCCTCAAGGGGGAATGACGATTCATGCGGCCTGAGTCACCAGGCCGCATGAATCAATTGCTGTTGCGCGGTTCAGCCGTGGCCGCAGCCAACGCCAGCAACACATCCACCTGGCGTGCCGCCCGGACCCGCGAACTGACCGCCGGACCCACAGATATTCGTACCCGCGATGCAGCCTTGCCCACCGGGGCCACCGCCGGGGCCGCCGTTTACCCCGCCGGAACCGCAGTTGCCGTTGGCGTCACAGCCACTGCCACCCGGGTCCTGCTTGAAGACGCTGTGGGTGGGCCCGGCAGTGGCTGGGGAGCCGATGGAAGCTTCAGCCGCGGCCACGGGCATCACGGCGATCGCTGCGGCAGCAGCTCCACCGATAACCAGCGGTTTCATGAAATTGAGTTTCTCGAACATGGTCATAGCAGCCGTTATACCCCCTTCCACACACGTCCAAAACATCGAATTTCAGTCGTGATGGTTGACGATATTGATGACATTCCCGTCGGGGGCCCGGACGAAAAACCGTCGCGGTCCCCAGGCTTCGGTGGTCAGCGGATGGACGATGTCGTAGCCGAGCTGTTGTGCCTCCGCGTACGCCGCGTCGATGTCATCGGTGCACACCGAGATCACCGAATCTTCAGCGGCAGTTGCATCCCCGGTCACCAGTTGGAGCCGCGCCCCGGCGTCGGCCGACGAGTAGCGGGCCACCCAGCCCATGTTGAACTCTTCGTTGGTCAGCCCGAGGAAGTCCGTGTAGAAACCCTTGGCCGCTTCGATGTTCGCGACTGGCAGGTTGGCAAATATCTTCGTGGCTTGCATGCAGCCCTCCTGATGGTGTGAAGCCGGCGGCGCCCTCCACGCTAGCGACCGTGCTCCGGATTACGCTGGCGGCCATGAGCGGCAACCGGGTATCCGGCGGAGTGGTGCACAAGCTGCCCGCCGACCTGCGCGAAGCGCTGCTTGCCAATTCGACGGCGCTGGCGGCTTGGCAGGACATCACTCCCTTGGCGCGCAACGAGTTCATCTGCTGGGTCGATGACGCCAAACAGGAAGCGACCCGACAGCGCCGCATCCGCCGGACCCAGGAGGAACTCGAGGAAGGCCTCCGCCGGCCTTGCTGCTGGCCGGGTTGCAAGCACCGCGAGCGCACCGGGAAATAGCGCCCGAATCGACCCTTTACCCATAAATATTTAAGTACTACTCTGTGTGGTACTACGCTGCATAGTAGGTCGGCGGTCCGATCGCTTAGCAGCGGTCTGGAGATGGTTGTCATGAGCCGACTGGGGGATACCGCGGCGCGCCAAGCCGAAGATATTGATGCGCGATATCACCCTTCGGCCGCACTACGGCGCCAGCTCAACAAGGTCTTCCCGACGCACTGGTCGTTCCTGCTTGGCGAGATCGCGCTGTACAGCTTCGTCGTATTGCTGATCACCGGCGTCTACCTGACGTTGTTCTTCGACCCCTCCATGACCGAGGTCACCTACCACGGGGTATACCAACCGCTGCGCGGTGTAGAGATGTCGAAGGCGTACGCGTCGGCGCTCGACATCAGCTTCGAGGTGCGCGGCGGCTTGTTCGTGCGCCAGGTCCACCATTGGGCCGCACTGATGTTCGCCGCGTCGATCATGGTGCACCTGGCCCGCGTCTTTTTCACCGGTGCGTTCCGCCGTCCGCGTGAAGCCAATTGGGTCATCGGCTCGCTGCTGCTGATCCTGGCCATGTTCGAGGGCTACTTCGGCTACTCACTGCCCGACGACCTGTTGTCCGGCACCGGGCTTCGGGCAGCGCTCTCGTCAATCACGTTGGGAATGCCGGTGATCGGCACCTGGTTGCACTGGGCCCTCTTCGGTGGCGACTTCCCTGGCGACGTCATCATCCCCCGCCTTTACGGGCTGCACATTTTGGTGCTGCCCGGGATCATTCTGGCGCTGATCGGCGCGCACCTGGCCTTGGTGTGGTTCCAGAAGCACACCCAGTTCCCCGGCCCCGGCCGCACCGAACACAACGTTGTCGGCGTGCGCGTGATGCCGGTCTTCGCGGTCAAATCCGGCGCCTTCTTCGCCTTCACCACCGGCGTGCTCGGCCTGATGGGCGGCCTGCTGCAGATCAATCCCATCTGGAACCTCGGCCCGTACAAGGCCTCGCAGATATCGGCGGGCAGCCAGCCCGATTTTTACATGATGTGGCCGGACGGCCTGGCCCGGTTGTGGCCGGCGTGGGAGTTCTACATCGGCCACCACACCGTCCCAGCGTCAGTGTGGGTCGCACTGATCATGGGCCTGGTCTTCATCCTGCTGACTGTTTATCCGTTCTTGGAGAAGCGGTTCAGCGGCGACCACGCCCACCACAACCTGCTGCAACGTCCCCGCGACGTGCCGGTGCGGACCTCAGTCGGCGCCATGGCCATCGCCTTCTATATGGTGCTGACGCTGTCGTCGATCAATGACATCATCGCGTTGAAGTTCCACATCTCGCTCAACGCGACCACCTGGATCGGCCGTATCGGCATGGTCGTGCTGCCACCGATCGTCTACTTCATCACCTATCGCTGGTGTGTGGGTCTGCAGCGCAGCGACCGCGCCGTCCTCGAGCACGGCATCGAAACCGGCATCCTCAAACGACTGCCGCACGGGGCTTACGTCGAACTGCACCAGCCGCTCGGACCGTCACCGCTGGAATATCAGGGCGCTCCGGTGCCGACGAAAATGAACCAGCTCGGCTCCGGCGGCTCCCCCGGCTCGGGCAGCTTCCTGTTCGCCGATCCCGAGACCGAGGACACCGCACTGTCCGAGGCCCATCACGCCGCGGAACAACGCGCCCTCACCGCACTGCGGGGGCCTTAACTCGCGGGCTGCGCGACATGATGTCGGTATGACCACCGAAATCCGTGTGCTCGACAGCGAAGGCGACCTGGTTGCCGCGACGAATCTGTTCCGCACCTCGATGATCGGCTTCCCGCCGTTGGCGGGCCTCGCACCGGGGCAGATCACCACATTGCTGGAACGGGGCCGAACCATCGGCGCATTCGTCAACGACCAACTCGTCGGTACCGCTGATGCCGTGACGAGCGGGCTCACCCTTCCCGGCGGAGCGGTCGTCGGGCACGCTGCGGTCACACACGTCGGAGTTCTGCCGTCGTTCACCCGCAGAGGCATCGCCACCGATCTCATGCGTCATCAGCTGCACGACGTCGCCGCGCGTGGAGAGACCGTCGCGACCCTGCGGGCCTCGGAGGCGACCATTTACGAGCGGTACGGCTACGGCGTCGCGAGCTCGTCGCAATCGGTCGAGGTCCACACGGCGCGAGCAGAACTTCGCCCCGGTCTCGGGGCCGGGGGCCCGGTGCGTCTGCTGGACACCGAGCGGGTGTGGGACCTGCTGCCCCGGATCTACACCGAGAATCGGCCGTCACGTCCGGGAACCATCGACCGCCCGGATGTGTGGTGGCAGGGTGTACGGCTGCGGACCGAATCATCGCCGCAGCCTTGGTATGTCGCGGTGCACGGCGAGTCGGGCGCCGAAACCGGGTTCGCTCGGTATCGGCCGATCGACACCGACAAATGGTTTGTCAGCGATCAACGCACCATCGCGGTGGAGGACTTCTTCGCACCCGATGTCAGCACCTACCTCGGGCTGCTGCGATTTCTTCTCGGGCTCGACCTCATTGATCGCGTGCTGTTTTGGATGCTGCCGGTCGACGATCCACTGCCATGGCTGCTGCTCGATCGGCGCGCTGCGCGAGTAACTGCCACCCACGACGAAACCTGGTTACGCATCGTTGATGTCGAAAAGGCTTTGTCGACAAGACAATACGAAGGCACCGGGGATGTCGTCCTGGCCGTCGACGACCCGCTGCTGCCGAAGAATTCGATCACCGTCGCTATCAGCGGAGCCGGCTGCGAACAGACCGACCGGCGCCCACACGTTCGCGTTGACGTGGCCGGGCTTGCGGCCGTGTTGCTCGGCGGCGCGACATGGCACAGCCTGGCCGTCGCCGGACTGGCCCGCGCGGAGGATCCAGCAGGGCTCGCGGCCGCCGAGCGGCTGTTCGCGGTTCGGGAAGCACCACACGCCGGATTCTTCTTCTAGCGCGCCACGCGGCGGCCGTTGGCTCCCGTGTCTGCGGTCTACACCAGGTAGTAGTAGTGCTGAGAATCGCCGGTGGTGGCGACGGCCTCCGCCGGAACCTGGGCGCCGGATTCGTCGAAGCCGCGTAGCGCGTGGGCGTAGCGGACGGCCTTCAGGGTGGCCGAGAATTCCTCGTCCTCCTCGGGGAACACCCGCTCGGACGGGGACCATTTGTCGAATCCGACATTTGTCAGCAGCGTCCACAGGTCGGTTTGCACACCCGCGAGCAGGACGGTGACGCCGCGGTCGGATTCTTCCCGAACGAACTTCTCGATCCGCTCGATGACGACAGCGTCGGGATGGCGCACCCGCTTGACCCGCAACACCAGGAACTTGATGTCCTCTTTCTTGATCCGCTCGCCCAGCGCTTCGAGATAGCGTTCGAGTTCAGGTGCGGCACCGAAGAAGAGCTCGCCCTCGAAGTCGTAGATGATGATCGACCTGTCGATGGGATCACCGGGCACCCTTTCGCGGACTACCCGCTCAGGAGCGACCACCAGCTCTCTGGCCTTCAGCTTCGCCGCGCGCGGCACGAACAGCAGGATCGACAGGGCGACACCGAGCAGCACCGCGGTGTCCAAGTCGATCAGCACACCGGTGAACGCGGTCAGAAGAACGAGTCCCGCGTCGTAGCGCGATGCCTTGATGGCGTAGCTCAATCGCTTGATGTCGATCAGTCTTGCGGCCGTGATCAGCAGCAGCCCGGCCAGCGCGGCTCGCGGCATGTAATGCAACAGCGGTGCGAACAACAGCACGACGACGGCGACACCGATCGATGCGATAACGCCGGAGAACCGGGTCACCGCGCCGGCCTGGTAGTTGATCGGCGAGCGAGTCACCGAACCCGAGCCCGGCAGGGCCTGGAAGAAACCGCCGGTGAGGTTCGCCAGTCCCTCCGCGATGATCTGCCGGTTGTAGTCGATCTTCTGCCCGCTTTGATAGGCAATGGCTTTGGCGATCGACAGCGCCTCGAGCAGTCCGATGAATGCGATGGCCAGCGCACCTTCGGAGAGTTGGCCTACCTCGCTCAGTTGCACGGACGGGATATGCGGCAGCGGCAGGCTCTGCGGAATTTTCGCGGTCAGGGTTACCGCGGTCTTTCCGGTGTGGTCCTCCGTCGACCAGCCGGCCAGATACGCGATCAGGGCCGCGATAACCAGGGTCGCCAGCAGGTCGAGTTGCGGCAGCCCGAAGCGTTTCACCAGCCGCCGCAAGAGGATGGCCAACACCACGGTCGCGGTGCTGATGACCAGCGCGCGATAGTTCAGCGCATCTCCGTGGAACAGCGTGAGGTAGGTCCGTTTCAGCACCGACTGCCGGCCGTTGCCCTGGTCCTTCACCCCCAGCGCGTTACCGAGCTGACCTATCGCGATCAGGATGGCTGCCGCCAGCAGGAAACCGAGGATGACCGATTCGGAGATGTACCGAGTCAGATCGCCCAACTTGAACACGGCGATCAGGATCTGGAATACGCCGACGAGGACGCCGAGCAGAAACAGCGCCTCGAACAAAACGGTGCGATTCTCGGGATCTATGAATGCCAGCGAGCTGAACACCAGCAACGAAATCGCGCTCGTTGGCCCGTTGACGAGGTGCGAGGATGATCCGAACACCGACGCGACGAAGGTCACCACGATCGACGAGTACACGCCGAATTTCGGATCGACGCCGGCCACCAAGGCATAGGTGATGCCCTGTGGCAGCGACACCGCGGCCACCGTCAGCCCGGCGATCAGATCCCGGCGGGCTTTGTCTCCGGTGTAGTTGAGGCTGTGGAATTTGTCCGAAATACTCATGGCGTCTTCGTCTTTCGCCGAGGGTGTGCGGACGCGCTTCTCGCCGGAGCCGAGGAAACCACGTCGTAGATGCCGTTATTGCCGAAAAATCTTTCGCGCGCGTCGTACCAGTCTTTGGCGATCGCGGTGATCGGGAACAGCTCGATAGCGGGCAGCCGGTCGTTGTGTTTGGCCAGGATTTCCGGCTTGATCGGCCGATAGCCGTATTGCGCGGCGGTCTCCTGGGCGGCATCGGTGTAGAGGTATTCCAGATACGCCTTGGCGTAGGACGCGATCTTCTTGTTCTCGAGATTCGCATCCACCCAGGCGACCGCCGGTTCAGCGCGGATACTGACTGGCGGATAGACGATTTCGAATTCGTCCTTGTTTTCCGCGACCTCGCGCAGCGCCTCGTTCTCCCACGTGAGATGCACGTCTCCGACCTTCTCGGTGGCAAAGCTGATGGCCGCGCTGCGGGCGCCCGGGTCGGCGACCACGACGTGGCTCAGCAGGGCCCTGACGAAGTCGGACGCTTGCGCTTCGCTGCCACCGCGCGTCGTCACCGACCCCCAGGCGGCGAGGACGCTCAGCTTGCCGTTGCCAGACGTGCGCGCATCGGGATTCACGATCTCGATGTCATCCTTGATCAGGTCGGGCCAGTCGTGAATGCCTTTTGGATTGTCCTTGTGGACGACGAACACGATCGTCGACGTGTACGGCACAGAGTTATTCGGCAGCCGTCCTTGCCAATTGGCCGCGATCAGCCCGTGCTTGCGCAGCGCGTCGACGTCGCTCGGCAACGCCAGTGAGACGACGTCGGCTTTCTGCTTTCCACTGATGACGTCGGTGGTCTGGCGGCCCGAACCACCGTGAGATTGCTTGACTTCCACGGTCACACCGGTTTGCCGCCGATATTGGTCGACGAATGTCTTGTCCACTGCCGCGTACAGTTCCCGGGTCGGATCGTAGGAGACATTGAGGATCTGGTTCGGCGAATTGTCGTGGTGCAGGTTGTGGATCGCGATGAGGCCGGCCGCTACGACGATGGCGACAATGCCGACGATATTGAGACGGGGTACGGAGGAGAAGACGTTGCGCCAACGCGACGCTGGCTGCGCGGGCTCTGTCATTGCCGCCTCCAAACCCATAACCGGAATCGTGAAAGTTGCCGGCTACCGGCGACTGAGTTTTGGAGACTATCGACGGAACCTTGAACACACAGCGGTGTAAATCAGCTTGATCGCAATGGCCCAGTCCTACTGGGTGATTAACGGCGCCGCGACCACACCGATCCCCGCTCGACCGCCTGACGGCGCCACCTACCTAGGGCGTCGTCGCGCCAGGAATTCACGCACGGGCCGTAACTGTTGGTCGTCACGGCCGGGCGCCCACAATCCGATCAGGACAGCGCTGACGGCGACCAGTACGCCGAGCACCAACAGCGACGAATGCATGGCGTCGATGAACGCCACCTTGCTGACCTCCGACAGCCGGGCACCCGCCGGTCCCAACCGTCGCGCGACCTCCAGCGCCTGGCCCAGCGACGTGCTCGCGGCGTCCCCCACCGATTTCGGGAATCCGATCAGGTTGGGAGCCAACGTCTTCGCATACCGCGCGGCCAGCATCGACCCGGCGAGCGCGATGCCGAGCGCGGCACCGATTTCCCGGCTGGCGTCGTTGACCGCTGAGGCCACTCCCTGCTTGTCGTCCGGCGCGGTCGTCATGATCACCGACGTCGTCGGCGCAGTGCACAATCCGATACCGGTGCTCATCACCACCATCGGCCAGGCTGCTCGCCAGTAGGGCGAACCCACTTTGATGCCGAGCATGCAGAGCGTCCCCGTCGCGATCAGCAGCAGTCCGCTGAACACGACCGCGCGCAGACCGAGCCGGGGCAGGTACCAGAACGACAGCACCGACAGCACCAGGATCGGGCCGATGATGGGGCTCAGCGCAAGTGCCGTCTTGTTGGGGCTGTAGCCAAGGATCAACTGCATGTACTGCATGAGCAGGAACATGTAGCCGAACATCGACAGGAAGAACACCGTGATGGTGGCCGCGCCGGTGGCGAACGCGGGAACCGCGAACAGTCGCACATCCAACAGCGGATAACGTTGCCGCACTTCGACGAATCCGAACGCCAGGCTCAGCAGCAGCCCGACGCCGATGCTGGTGGCTACCAGTGGGTGGGTCCACCCACGCGCCGGCGCCTCGAGGATGCCGAAGACGAGTGTCGCCACGGCGCCGCCGATGACCAGCGCACCGCGCCAGTCCAATGGCTTGGCGTCGGTATCCCGCGAACTCGCAATGGTCAAGGTCAGAACGAAGATGGTGATGGCCGCACCCGCGAAGGCCCAGAAGATGGAATGCCACGACCAGAAATTCAGCAACCCACCGGATCCGAGCATCCCGATGACGGCACCCGATCCGGCGACACCGGCCCAGATGCCAACTGCCTTGTTCCGCTCTTCCTTCGAGTAGGCGGCGGTGATCAACGACAGCGTGGCGGGCATGATCAACGCCGCGCCTGCACCGGCAAGCCCGCGAGAGACGATGACGATCAAGGGTTCCGACCAGATCGCCGGCACCAAAGACGCGGCGCCGAATATCGCGAGACCTACCAGCATTGCGCCGCGCCGGCCGTAGCGATCACCAAGCGCGCCGGCGGGCAACAAGAGGCACGCCAGCACCAAGGTGTAGCTGTCCACGATCCAGGTGAGCTGCGTCTGAGTGGCCGAGGTCGCGATCGCGATGTCAGGAAGCGCAGTGTTCAGCGCCACCATAGAGGCGATCACCAACAGCACGCCGAAGCACGCGACGGTGAGCAACCAGACCCGCGCGCGCTCTGACAATCCGGAGAGAGCGAAGTCGCTGTCTTGGCCTGGGCGCGTCAGGGCATTGGCCACGCGCCACACCCCCTTCAGCGATCAAGCTGCGCAGTCCGAAACCCACTGGCCCCCGGTTTCGAGACTAACAGTCTCGTTTCGAGTGGGCGAGGTTAAGCCGTCATCGACTGTTGAGATCGAAAAAGTAGGTGGTCCTATTGAACGTCTGTCAACTGTAGGACGTGGTAAAGGATGGGCCCACTCGCGGGCGGTCACAAATTTCAGCAGCGGCAACGGTGCCGGCAACCAACGTCGTCCAGAACAGGTTAGTCAGATGAGAAAACCCAAGAGCATCAATGAGTTTCAGACCCACAAGGCCGGTAGCGTTATAGCGGGTGTGCAAGGCGTGCTGCCAGAACATCACTACGCTCAGCACGAAATCACCGACATGCTCGCCGGGCTTCCCGCATTCAGGGACTGCCCGGACCTGCTCCGCAAGTTCCACGCGAGTTCCAAGGTCGAGGGTCGCTACCTGGTGCTGCCGCTCGAGGAGTACGCCTCGCTGACCGACTTCGGCAAGGCGAACGACATCTGGATCGAAAACGCGGTGGACCTCGGCTGCGCCGCGATCACCGCCGCCCTCGATGAGGCGGGGTTGCGGCCGCAGGATGTCGACGTGGTGATGTCGACGACCGTCACCGGTCTCGCAGTGCCGTCGATCGAAGCCCGCATCGCGACGCGCCTGGGACTTCGCCCCGATGTCCGACGGGTGCCGATGTTCGGCCTGGGCTGCGTCGCCGGTGCCGCCGGAGTGGGCCGGCTCAACGACTACCTGCGCGGCGCGCCCGACGACGTCGCGGTGCTGCTGTCGGTGGAGCTGTGCTCGCTCACCTTCCCCGCGACAACCCCGTCGTTGGCGTCACTTGTCGGCACATCGCTGTTCGGCGACGGCGCCGCGGCGGTCGTTGCGGTGGGCGCGCGTCGCGCCGAGCAGATCGGCGCCCGTGGACCGGAGGTGCTCGGTTCGCGCAGTCACCTGTACCCGGACTCGCAGGACACCATGGGCTGGAACATCGGTTCGACCGGTTTCGGTCTCATCCTTTCCCCAGACGTCGCCGGCGTCGTCGAGCAGTACTTGTCCGACGACCTAGCGGACCTGCTGGCCGCGTATGGGGTTGATATC
This sequence comes from uncultured Actinomycetota bacterium, assembly GCA_963815995.1. Taxonomy (GTDB): domain Bacteria; phylum Actinomycetota; class Actinomycetes; order Mycobacteriales; family Mycobacteriaceae; genus Mycobacterium. The sequence goes on along the minus strand of CAWFIR010000006.1, from coordinate 83,267 downwards.
CCCGACATCGGCGCATGGGTCAGCCATCCGGGTGGTCCCAAGGTCATCGAGGCGATCGTCTCGTCCCTCGGATTACCCTCCGACGCTCTGGAATTGACGTGGCGCTCGCTGAGTGAGGTCGGTAACCTCTCGTCGTCGTCGGTGCTGCACGTCCTTCGTGACACGATCGCCAAGCAGCCGGCGAGCGGCAGCCCGGGCATCATGCTCGCGATGGGCCCCGGCTTCTGCTCCGAGCTCGTCATGCTGCGCTGGCGGTGAGACCGCGATGATGTGGTACGCGTTGTTGGTGCTTGCGGTCGCCGTTGAGCGGCTGATCGAAGTGCAAGTGGCCGAACGTAATCGGGCCGTCAGCAAGACACACGGCGGCGTCGAGTTCGGCGCCGGACACTATCCGGCAATGGTGGCCTTGCACTTCAGTCTGCTGGCGGGCTGCCTGATCGAGCCGATTGTGCTGCACCGCAACTTCATTCCCGCTTTGGGCTGGTCGACGTTCGTAGTGGTGCTGGCGGCGCAGGCATTACGCTGGTGGTGCATCACGACCCTGGGCTATCAGTGGAACACTAGGGTCATCGTGATTCCGGGTGCGAGCCGCGTCAGCGGCGGCCCCTACCGGCTGATCCCTCATCCGAACTACGTCGCGGTAATCGCCGAAGGTGCGGCGCTGCCGTTGGTGCACTCGGCATGGGTTACCGCATTGGCATTCTCGATCCTCAACGCGTGGTTGCTGAGCACCCGGGTCAGGGTCGAAAACGCCGCACTAGCCAGCCTGACATGATCGACCTGCTGGTCGTCGGGGGCGGGCCGCCGGTCTGGCCACGGCGGTCCACGGTAGGTCAGACCTGATTGAACCCACCATCGGCGGTGATGGTGGATCCCGTCGTGAAACTGGACAGGTCGCTGGCCAAAAACACTGCCGCGTTGGCGATCTCGACAGGATCGGCGAAGCGTCCCAACGGGATGGTCGAAATGCGTGCCGCGCGGAAATCCTCGATCGAGGAGTTGGGATCGGTCTGTGCAGCCAGATTGTCGCTGCCCGGTGTTGCGGTCGATCCCGCCACGAGGACGTTGACCCGGATGCTCCGATCGGCGAGTTCGTTAGCCCAGGCGCGCGCCAACGAGCGCACCGCGGCCTTGGATGCGGCGTATACGCTCAGGCCAGGACGACCACGGTCGGCGGTGGTGGAGCCGATCAAGATGATCGAGGCGCCGTCGTTGAGTAGCGGCAGAGCTTTTTGCACGGTGTACACCACGCCCTTGACGTTGGTGGTCAGCAGCGCGTCGAGGTCGTCCTCGGTGATCTCGCCCAGTCGCGCGACCCTCGTGGAGCCGGCGTTGGCCACGACGACGTCGAGGCCCTGGCCCGCGGCGTCAACCTCGGTGTAGAGCCGGTCGAGATCCTCCGGTGTTCCGACATCGCCTGGCACGGCTATCACGCGGGAGCCCAATTGGGCAGCGGCAGCGCTCAGTTCGGGTTGCCGCCGGCCGGTGATGAAGACCCGGTCTGCCCCCTCGGCGATGAATCTCGCCGCGGTCGCCAGCCCGATGCCGGAGTTGGCGCCGGTGATGACGGCGGTTTTGTGGTCGAGCAATCCCATCGATGTCTCCTGATGACGTGTCGAAGTTCGACGGGTTCATCATGTAGCACGCGCGTTGCGACGCGCGGTCAGGCCACCAGCGGTTTGGGGCTGTCCACGACCGAGTAGTCACTCGCGTCGCCGGCGACCACTCGGCTACGCTCGCCGTGAACACTCACCGGAATGTCGCCCGCCAGCGTGATCCGGTGCATGGTGCGGCGTTGCGTGCCGTAGTCGGAAACGGCGTAATGCTGGGTCGCGCGGTTGTCCCACATCGCGACGTCGCCGAGCTCCCAATTCCACCGAATCGTGTTCTCCAGCCATGTGATCCGATCCTGGAAGATCCGGAACAGCGCCTGCGACTCGGCGCCGTTGACCCCGAGAATGGCCTTGACGAAGTTGCCGAGTAGCAGCGACCGCTCGCCGGTTTCCGGATGCACCCGCACCACGGGGTGGTGTGTCTCGTAGTGAGTGGAATGAAACTGGTTGGCGTACTTCAGTATCGCTTCGGGATCGGCTTGCAGTGCGGCCAGCTTCGCCGGGTCGACCTGGGCGTAGTCGAAAGCGTTGTTGTGCATTGCCCACAGTCCGTCGGCGAGCTGCTGTAGCGGCTGAGGCAGCTGCTGATACGCGGACACGGTGGAGGCCCAGGTGGTGGTGCCGCCATAGGCCGGCAACTCGACGGCGCGCAGGATCGAGGCCTTCGGCGGCCGGTCGACGAACGTGACATCGGTGTGCCACTGGTTGGCGCCGCCACCGCCGATGGATTCCAGTCGCATAACCCGGCTGCCGTCGAACTTGAGCGTCGGGTGTGGAGTCGTGGGAACGCCCAGGCTCTCGGCGAATGCGTAGTGGGAGTCGTCATCGAGGTGCGTCTGCCCGCGGAAGAACACCACTTTGTGGGTGATCAGTGCTTGGTTGATCGCGGCCGCGGTCTCGCCATCGAGCTCGCCGAGGCGCACCCCGTCGATGCGTGCCCCGATGTTCTCGCTCAGCTTCACCACACGAAGATCACTGTTCACGGCTGCTCCCTGTCGACGCTTCACACGTGTAGGCACCTGTCTACACCCTATTGTCCGCTACTGTACACAGATGGCTACATCGGAGGCAACGGTTGCGACCACGGCGAAGCCAATTGGTAAAGACGAGGTCAGCGCGGCCGTCCTACAAGCAGCCAGCGAGCTGTTCGCCGAAAAGGGCCCGGCCGCGACATCCATCCGCGAGGTCGCCGCGCGAGCCGGCGTCAATCACGGCCTGCTGCACCGCCACTTCGGCAGCAAACGCCAGCTGCTGGCGGCCACGCTGCAGTATCTAGCCGACTCCGCTGCCGCCCTCCGCGCGTCCGGAGCATCGCAGGCGGAAGTCGAGGCCACCTACGAATTTCAGGCACGCGTCATGGTGCGCTCGACGCTCGACGGCTTTGCGGTGGAAGAACTCCAGCAGCGATTTCCCGGTATGGAAGCGTTTCTGGACCAGGTGCGAGCCGGACACACCGATGACCGCACCGCGCGACTGCTGGCTGCTCACGGGATGGCGCTGCAAGTCGGATGGGGACTCATGGGACCGACGCTACGGGTCGCGTTCGGGCTGCAGGATCTCGACGACAACGAGATACGAACGGCGGTCGCCGAGCAGATCGCCAAAATCGTTGCAGCTCAATAGCCCACTGGCGGTAGGCCGTCAGTGGGTGTCTCGCATCGCCCGGGCCACACCCGCCGGCCCGGTCATCGCAGTTCCTCCGTCGGTATCGCGTAGCGCTCTTGGTAGGGGCGGACCCGTTCGCGAACCTCGTCAGCATTGAGGCCGGTGTCTGACCAGGTGTAGCGACCGTGGCCGCCGTCCGACGGATGGGCGGCCAGGAAGTCGCGCATCCGTTGCTCGGTCTCGGGCCGTAGCTCGCGGCCCAGTGCCTGATAGATCCCACCTATCGTGGCCCACGGGTCGTTCATGAAATCGGTGAACTTGACGTCGATGATCCGATCGTCAGGGACGACCCCGCTGTCGCGGAGGGCCATCGCCCGCTCGAGCCCGACGACGATCTCTTCGTAGCTCTGCGCCGCGCACTCGGCGACGGTTGACTCATCGGTGCTCATCCGCCGCAGATGGTGGGTCAGCGCGGCGATTGAGGAGATGACGTTGAGTGGGTCGCGATGATTCTGCACGATCAGCGCGTCCGGATATTCGGCGAGCAGCGCGTCGAGTTGCCACAGATGCGCGGGTGACTTCAGCAGCCATTGTCCGTGGACGCCAGATTGTAGATGCTGCAGGAACTTTCGATGGTAGCGATAAGCTCCGGCGTATTCGGCGTCATAGAGCAGCCAGCGATAGTAGCTCGGAAGCCGGTACTGCACCGAGTAGATCATGCTGGTGAATTCGCCGCCCGTGATCCGGACACACTCCTGACCCACCAGTGCGCCCATCGGGTGGAACTTGAGGAAGCCGGGGATGATTTGCTCGGAAAGCTCGATGTTCGATTGGATTTGGGCAATGCGCGGATCGTCATGGTAGGTCTCGGGCTGGGGCACTGGGCACGGCTCGTCGACCTCCCATGTCAGCGGCGCGCGCAACTCCGGATCTTGGTTGAGCAGGTCGTAGAGGATCGTGGTGCCGGTCCGGGGCTGACCGACGATAACGATGGGTCGGGTGATCGGCTCGGCTGCGACATCGGGATTCTTTTTGCGCCAATCGATTACACCGAGACGATTGGACAGCGCGCGCATGAGGTCGGCATACGCGACTTCAACCCCGATCGCCGAAAGCCGCGCCTCGTTGACGAGGCCGTCGGTAAGCACCTGCAGGCCTGGCTGCCACCCGTCGTCGCCGAAGTCGTCGAATCCGGTCTGTTCGCACGCGGCAGCAACCAGGTTTTCGGGCGAAAAGCGTTCCCGCAGAGTCATTTCTGGTCCTGGTAGACGGACGTGGTGACGGCGGGCGGCTCGGGATTGTCGAGCCAACGCAATACGACAAAGCCGCGGCGCCGCCCGCCGGTGTCGAGCCAATGGCCCACCCCGAGGTCGCGCGCAGAAATCGCGATACGCACATGTCCGCCAGCGTCGGGGCCTATCCCCTTGTTGGTGACCGAACTGTGCCTGCGGCGCGGCTCCAGACACTCATGCCAGATGTTTTCCAATGTGACGTTCCAATAGCGGGTGGCCGGCGGCTGAATGTCGAGTATCAGGGCTTGGTCGGGCTCGAGCCGAAAGGTTCCGATCATGTACAGATTGTCCGGTGTGGTGTCGGCGTCGCCGAGGTCGGCAGCTTGCGCTGTCAGCAGGGTGTTCGGCTGTTCGATGAGCTCGGGCTTGATGGTGCGGTGCAGCGTGGCCAACTTCATCAAGGTCCAGGCCATCGCGGTCAACTGCTCCGACAGTGCGTTGTCGGTGAGTGCCGCGACGGGATCGGGATCCAGCGGGACGATGTCGAGTGCGGCGAGCTGCTCAGTACCGCGGTCGCCGATGTATTCGCGTACGACTACCGATGACGCATCCGCCGGGATCTGCAGCCACTGTGCGCCGCCGAGGTCGGCCGGCTTCTGCTCGGACAGCACCAGGTCGAATTGTCCTGCGGTCAAGGCCAAATCGACATCGCTGACATAGCCGGCCATCCGTCGTGGAGTGAGTCCGGTGCCGGCGAGGATCTGGAGCCCGAGGTATGCGCTCGTGCCGCGGTGGCCGGTGATCCGGTAGCTGCGGTCGCCGCGGATCATCGCAAGGTAGTAGTTGCCGTCGGGGTTAGGTCCACCGACCATCCGCGTCGGCGTACACATATCGAAGAACGACGGCCGGTCGGGATCGGCTTCCACCGAAAGTTGCGCGCACAGTGCGGATATCCGCGCGATGACCCGGAGTCCCTCGAGGAACTCGCGTTCGTCCTCGGCGTCCTCGGTGACCACCGTGGTCATGTCGCGCAGCATGTCTTGGAAGAATTGCCAGGCACCGGATGATCGCAGCTCCGCGACGCTCTCAGGCATGGCCTTACCGTACGACGGCGTGTTGCGCGGTGTCCCGCGTCTTGCGGATTGCGTCGCGGCCCGTCACTGAAGATGTAGGTCTGTTATCGGACCGTGGCCGGTACGTGCCTGTTGTTCAGTAGGTTACGACTCGACTGATGCACAGCGAACCTGACCGGCACAGGGCTGAGAATCAATGATAGGCAAGGAGTTTTATGGACTTCGAGGGAGGCCATACCCGCGACCTCATGTCGTTGGCTCACCAGGCATTGCGCAGCGACACCGTCGACAAGGGAGCGCTGTGCGCGGCCGCGATCAAGGTCATCGACAACCCTCCTCGAGACGGCATCCTGCGAAGCCTGGCCGACCATGTCTGCCAGGCCGTCTTCGACTGGGCGTGCTTCGACGGCTCGACCGCACGATTAGAGGGCGTCGTGAACGGCTACCAGACGGCGTCGCACGCGTTGCACGCGTTCCAGGTTGAGGAACGGCTCAACACGCTACAGCACTGAGCCAAACCCGTTGGCGCTCAGTCGTACTGGCGAGACATCAGGTTAGCCCTCGAGGCGCGTGAGCCAGCGTCGCCGTCAGGTAACCAGAGCCGTCGCCGAACGAAGCCAGCTCGTCGTCGGGCAGCTCGAATCCGTTGGCCGCGTAGATCTGCGAGGTTGTCTGGACGTCGATGTGCCAACCGTGGTCTTTGAGATAGTCGGCGGCAGGATTGCGGTCGCCGCTGTAGAACAACTCGGCCAGGTTGATGTTGGACCCGATGCGGCGTGATCGCTCGGTGAGCCGGTCTGCCCAGTCCGCCGGAACATCCCGCAGGTCCATGTGTTCGGTGGCGATGCGGCTGCCCGGTGCGGACAGGCCCGCGATGTTGTCGAAGAGCCGATCCTGCGCGTCCGGCGGCAGGTAGACCAGCAGACCTTCGGCGCTCCAGGCGGTCGGCAGTTTCGGGTCGAATCCAGCTTCGACCAGTGCCGCCGGCCAGTCCTCGCGCAAATCGATTGCGACTGCGGTCCGGTCGGCAGCGGGTTCGGCACCGAGGTCGGCGAGAGTCCGCGTCTTGAATGCAATGACCTGAGGCTGGTCGATCTCGAAGACCTTGGTGCCGGCCGGCCATGGCAAGCGGTAGGCACGGGTGTCCAAGCCTGATGCGAGGATCACGGCCTGCCGGATACCCGCCTCGCCCGCGTGCACGAAGAAGTCGTCGAAGAAGCGGGTGCGCACCGCGATTTGTTCGCTCATCGCCCGACGGTTCAGCAGCGGATCATCTGCGTGTCCGATCTCGCCGTCGATCAGCTTCACAAAGGTGTCGATGCCTACCGCGCGTACCAGTGGGTCGGCCCACGGGTCGTTCAGCAGTGCGTCGGGATTTTGGGAGGCCATCGCGCGTGATGCGGCGACTGCGGTTGCGGTCGCCCCCACGCTGGATGCCAGATCCCAGGTGTCGTTGTCAGTACGAGCCATGTGGAGAGCCCTCTCTGCGTGTGGGATTTACTTAGCCTAATTAACTATATCACGCAGCCGGAGCGTTCCGCGGAAAGCTAGCCCAGCTTGGCGTATTCCGCGTGCAATGCATCGAGGCGGCGCAACGTCTCGTCGCGGGGCTGGGTCGGCAATTCAACGGTGACGTGTTCGATCCCGAGATCGCGGTAGCCCGCCAATGCTTCGGCTGTCACCTTCCCGATGTGCGAGGCGATCACCGGCACGTCGGGTCCGGCCAGATCGCGCAGGGCAGCCAGGTCACCAGCAAGCGCGTCGGCCGAAGGACTCAGCGAGAGCCAGCCGGCGCCCAGTTCGGCGATGCGGGAGAAGTTCGCCGGTCCACCCCCGATGTAAACCGGTGTATGCGGCTTGGACACCGGCTTGGGCCAACAGTAGATCGGGTCGAAGTCGACATACTTACCGTGAAACGCGGCCTCGTCTTTCGTCCAAATCTCGATCATCGCGCGGAGTCGCTCATCCATGACGCGGCCGCGCACGCGTGGATCGACACCGTGGTTGGCGATCTCCTCCCGCAACCAGCCCACCCCCACGCCGAAGAGAAAGCGCCCCTGCGACACCTGGTCCAGCGAGGCCACTTCTTTGGCCGTCTGGATCGGGTCGCGTTGGGTAACCAGCGAGATGCCGGTACCCACCAGCAGCGACTCGGTGGCGACCGCCGCGGCCGTCAGCGAAACAAACGGATCGAGCGTCCGGTAGTACTGCGGCGGGATCGGACCGCCCATCGGGTACGGAGTTTTCGCGTTCACCGGTATGTGCGAATGCTCTGCCACGAACAGTGACCCGAAACCGCGGGTCTCGAGGGCGACAGCCACGTCGACCGGTCCGACGGCCGTGTCATTGAAAAACGTGAACACCCCTAAACGCATCTGCGCTTCCTTCCGCTGTCAACCCGGTCAACCGGAGCAGTGCAACTGCACCGACCGTCCGGGTTATTCCGGAGGCGCCCCGGTGATGGCAGTAGCCTCACGGTTGTGGTGACCCGCGATCATGGCGATGTTGGAGATGCGCCGTCGGCGCCGCCGCCGCTCCAGCCGCCGACAAACTCGGCCCGGCCGTCGGCGGCCGAGCAGGCCCGCACCATCGCAGCCGCGAACAATGCGGCCACGCTTGCCACGCTGACCTCCGACGGCGACCCATGGGCGTCGCTGGTCGCGTATGGGCTGCTGAATGGCGCGCCGGTGCTTTGCGTGTCGAACCTGGCCGAGCACGGCCGCAATCTGGCCGCCAACCCGCGCGCCAGCTTGTCGATCGTGACGGCGAGCAGCGATGCCGACCCGTTGGCGACTGGCCGGATCACGTTGGCCGGTAGTGTCACGTCTCCTGCCGCCGACCAGGACGCAGCACGGGCGGCGTACCTGCATGCGGTGCCCGCGTCCCGGTTCTACCTCGAGTTCAGCGACTTCAGGCTCTGGGTGCTCCAGGTCGAGCGGGTGCGCTGGGTCGGCGGGTACGGTCGGATGGATTCGGCCACCGGTGAGCAATACCTTGCCGCGGAACCGGATCCGGTGACGCCCGCGGCGGCCGGAGCGATCGCTCACCTGAACGCCGATCACGCCGGCGCCCTGGCGGCGATGGCCCAGGTATTCGGTGGCTATCCGGATACCGCGAGCGCGGTGTGCACCGACATCGACCGCTACGGCCTCGACCTACGGGTGCACACGCCGCGCGGGGTTGCCTACACCAGGGTCGGGTTTCCGGAGCCGTTGCGTTCTGCTGGCCAATTACGCTCGGTCACAGCAGAATTGGCGCGCGCAGCTTCTCAAACGTAGAAGTCGACTACTTCCTGCGACTGAGGCGAACCGCACGCTGATACCCCACGGAATAGGACGACATGGCGAAGCCAGAACACGACCACTTGTGGGCACTGGCGCACGCCGAGCGTGCGGCGCTCGCTGACGACCTTTCCGGCCTCAGCGACGAGCAGTGGCGGCACCGCACCTTGTGCGGGAAGTGGGACGTTGAGGAGGTCGTCGCGCACCTGACCGCCGCCGCAAGCCTGGGTCAGTGGAAGTGGTTGCGCAGCATGGCCGCCGCGCGTTTTCGCCCAGCCGTGCACAACCAACGTCGGCTGGCCGAGCACCGTGGCAGCACACCCGCCGAGACACTCGACCGCTTTCGCGCCATCGTCGAAAGCACCACTGCGCCCTCAGCTCATATCCCGGCCTACCTCGGGGAGGTCGTGGTGCACGCCCAAGACATTCGTCAGCCGCTGGGGCTGACGCGAACACCCAGCCTCGACGCTCTGACACCGGTCGCTGAATTCTTCGCCCACCGCAACTTCACCGTCCCGAGTCGTAGCCACGTTGCCGACCTCGCGTTGCGGGCAGACGACGGGCCGTTTGTCGCCGGGCGTGGCCCCCTGGTCACCGGATCGACGGTCGCACTGGTGATGGGCATGGCGGGCCGCCCGCCCTACCTGGACGAGCTCAGCGGTCCCGGTGTGCAACTCCTTCGGGCACGAATACGCGGCGCCGACGCCTGAATTCCGTCGATGCGACATGCTTGACGGATGGAGCAATACCGCCGCAATGACCTGACCTTCGATGTCCGCGACGCCGGACCGGCTAACGGACCTGTCGTGGTGCTTTTGCACGGCTTCCCGCAACACAACGACAGCTGGGACGCCGTCATCGACCGGCTCACCGCTGCGGGCTACCGCTGCCTGGCGCCTAACCAGCGGGGATATTCAGCGGGCGCGAGGCCACCCCGCCGCCGCGACTACCGGATACCCGAACTCGTCGGCGACCTCGGCGCACTGATCGACGCCAGCGGTGCGCGCCAGGTGCACCTGGTCGGACATGACTGGGGTGCCGCGGTCGCGTGGGCCGCCGCCGCGGCGATGCCCGAGCGGCTGGCAACCGTGTCGCCGATCTCGGTGCCGCACCCCGCGGCGTTCCTCAAATCGTTCTTGAACAGTCGCCAGGGCCTGGCGTCGTGGTATATGTACGCCTTTCAGTTGCCACGCATGCCGGAGTGGTCGATGCTGCGTCGCAATGGCTCCTTGCTGGCCAAATCGCTGCGGCAGGCCGGTCAGACGCCGGCCGTCGCCGAGCGCGACGCACGAGCGATGAGCGAACCTGGGGCCCTGACGGCTGCGATCAACTGGTATCGCGCGATGCCGCTGTCCAATCCACGTGCGATCACCCAAAAGGTCTCTATCCCAACGTTATACGTGTGGAGCGACCAGGACGTGGCTCTGATGCCGAAAGCGGCCCACGACACCGCCCGATACGTGAACGGGGAATACCGGTTCGAGATTCTGCCCGGGGTTTCACACTGGATACCCGACGAGCAGCCCGACAAGCTGGCCGACCTACTGCTCGACTGGTTCGGCGCTCACCCTATTCACTGACCCAACGATCAGCTGGCCGCGTCGACGTCGCCGAGCCGAGATCGACTTTCGCTCAACGCAGTTTCGATCTCCGACCACGTTTGCTTGACGATCTGTGCGGCCGGTTGCAGGTCGATGATCCGTGAGGACACCTGGCCGGTGTTGGCGACGCTGGCCTCGAAGTCACCTTCGAAGTACAGATCGGTGATCCGGCCGAGCAGCTCTACCTCGGGATCGCCGGCGGCGACGCGAGCCGCGAGTCCGGTTCGCAGCACCCGCATCGTCGGATTGCCGGGAAGGTCCAGCATCACGGTGCCGTCATCTCCGGCAGCGATGATCTTGTCCTTGAAGTTGGCGTGCACAGCGGCTTCGTGGCTGGCCAGCATCCGGGTGCCCATCTGCACACCCTCGGCGCCCAGAACGACGGCGGCCGCGGCCGACCGGGCGTCGCAGATCCCGCCAGCCGCGATGATCGGAATGTCGACTCGGTCGGCGACCAGCGGAAGCAAGACCAACGTCGAAGCACCAAGGGCCGACTTGAACCCGCCTCCCTCCACACCCTCGACCACCAGCGCGTCGACGCCGGCGTCCACGGCCTTCATCGCGCCCTTCAGGGATCCGATGACGTGGACGACCGTCATACCCGCGTCGTGCAGCCGGGCCGTGAACAGGGCCGGGTCACCGGCGGAGGTGAAGACGTGGCGAACCTGGGCGGCGACGAGCTCGTCGACGATCGACGGGTCCCGCTTCCAGCCCTGGATCATCAGGTTGGCCGCGACTGGACGGTCGGTGAGTTCGCGCACCCTGCGCAGGTCAGCGCGACCCGCTGGGGTCAACGTCTCGATCATGCCCATGCCGCCACCCTCGGAGACGGCGGCGGCCAATTCAGCCCTGGCGATGTATGTCATCGGCGCCTGGACGACGGGATACTCGACGCCGAGGAGCGATTGGATGCGGTTGGTCACGCCTTGATTCTCTGCTAGGCCGCCGCGGCGAGGGTGCCCGGATTGGCGCTCGCCGCGTCGCCGCACTAATTTTCCTCAGGTGACGTTTACAGCTGTTGGCGCAGCCGCACGGTGGTTCCTTCCATTTCTGACAGTCGTAGGCGTGACTTTTGCCGCCGCGGGCCACACCGGCCCCGCTCCGGCGGTGCGCCTCGTCGATGCGGCCAACCCGTTGGCCGGACAGCCTTTCTATGTCGATCCCACGTCGCCGGCCATGGCAGCCGCGCATAACGCCAATCCGCCGAGTCCCGAACTCGACGCGATCGCCAACACTCCGCAGGCGCACTGGGTCGACCCGGGGGTATCGTCCGCTGCGGTCGCGAAGTACGTCGGCGGGGCGCAGGCCGCGGGCAGCATGCCGGTGCTGGCGCTCTATGGGATTCCGCATCGCGACTGCGGGAGCTTCGCGGCGGGCGGATTCGCGTCGGCAGCGGAGTATCGCCAGTGGATCGACGGCGTTTCAGGAGCTTTGGGGACCTCACCGGCGGCGATCATCGTCGAACCCGATGCACTCGACATGGCCGACTGCCTCTCGCCTGGCCAACGCGACGAACGCTTCGGTCTGATCCGCTACGCCGTTGACACCCTGACCCGCGATCCGGCCGCCGCGGTGTACGTCGACGGAGGGCACTCACGGTGGTTGAAGGCCGAGGAAATCGCCAACCGGCTCAACCAGGTCGGCGTAGACCACGCCCGGGGCTTCAGCCTCAACACCTCGAATTTCTTCACGACCGATGAGGAAATCGGTTACGGCGAAGCGGTTTCGGCGCTCACAAAAGGCGCGCACTACGTAGTCGACACCTCCCGCAATGGCGCGGGACCGGCGCCCGACGCCCCGCTCAATTGGTGCAATCCCAGCGGCCGGGCACTCGGCGCCCCACCCACGACAGCTACCGCGTGGTGCGCACGCCGACGCCTACCTATGGATCAAGCGTCCCGGTGATTCCGACGGCGCATGCGGACGCGGCGATCCCGGACCGGGCCACTTCGTGAACCAGTACGCCATCGACCTGGCCCGCGCCGCGCACCACTAGGGATGCTGTAGACGACCTAGGCCTGTGGGCATACGCTGTATTGCGCGCTGTACCGGCGCGTTAGTGTCTTTTCGTTGGCTTCAGCGAACAAGCCGATAGAAAAGTTGAGCCATTCATGACCGCAGCAACAGAATCGTCGGTGCTCGAGGCGCGGGTCGGCCATCACTATCAGATGGACGGCACGTACCTGGTCGGCCGCGAAAAGCTCCGCGAGTACGCCCGCGCGGTGCAGGACTATCACCCCGCCCATTGGGACGTCGCCGCCGCCGCTGAATTGGGTTACTCGGACCTGATTGCGCCGCTGACATTTACCTCGACCCCGGGCATGACCTGCAATCGCCGCATGTTCGAACAGATAGTCGTCGGCTACGACACCTACATGCAGACCGAAGAGTTGTTCGAGCAGCACCGGCCGATCGTGGCCGGCGACGAGCTGACGGTCGACGTCGAGCTGACGTCGGTGCGCAGGATGGCCGGCCGGGATCTGATCACGGTGACCAACACCTTCACCGACGCGGCCGGCGAGCGGGTGCACACCCTGCACACCACCGTCGTCGGGGTCACCGCCGAGGACGTCGATCCGGCGATCAAGACTGCCGTACAGAACGCGATGATGCACGACGTGGACATCTTCGGAATAGGCGAAGACGAATACCACAAGACGGTGCGTCCCGAGGGCGAGATTCGGATCGCCGACGGAGGCGTCACCCGCACGCCGGGGACGGCATCGTTCGATGACGTGAAGGTCGGCGACGAGCTACCGGTGCGCCACGCCCGGCTGACTCGCGGCGACCTGGTGAACTACGCCGGCGTGGCCGGCGACGCCAACCCGATTCATTGGGATGAGGACATCGCCAAGCTGGCCAGCCTGCCGGACGTGATCGCTCACGGGATGCTCACCATGGGGTTGGGTGCCGGATACGCCTCCACATGGACAGGCGACCCCGGGGCGGTCACCCGCTACGCGGTGCGGCTGTCGGCTCCCGCGATCGTGTCGGCGAAAGAGGGCTGCGATATCGAATTCACCGGCAAGATCAAGTCATTGGATCCGGAGACCCGCTCGGGTGTGGTGATGGTCGCCGCGAAATCCGGTGGCAAGAAGATCTTCGGCATGGCCACGTTGGGCGTCCGCTTCCGCTGACCGGCGGTCGTCAGACGGGTTCGAACTCGATGTGCGATGCGCTCAGGCCCCACGGACTTGCGAACGGGAACAAAAATTTGGTTTGATCCTATACAGGTCTCGCTTAACCCCGCTCGATTGGGACGGTGACGACGTCGACGAGGGGATTTCCACCATGATCGACTTCAAGGAGCAGGTCGCGGTCGTCACCGGAGGCGGCCGGGGCCTGGGCCGCCTCTACGCCTTGGCACTGGCGAAGCGGGGCGCGTCGTTGGTAGTCAACGACTTGGGCGGCAGCATGCACGGCGACGGTGAAGACGCCAGCGTCGCCGACTCAGTCGTGAAGGAGATCGAAGACGCCGGCGGCAAGGCGGTGGCGTCGTATCACTCCGTCGACACCCCCGAAGGGGGCCAGGCCATCGTCAACACCGCGTTAGACGCGTTCGGTCGCCTCGACGCCGTCGTCAGTAATGCCGGCATTTTCAACAGCGTCCCGTTCGACCAACTCACTCATGACGATTGGACGCGCATGCTGCGGGTCCACCTCGACGGTGGCTTCCACCTGAGCCAGCCGGCCTACCGGGTGATGAAACGGCAAGGCTATGGGCGGTTCGTGTTCATCTCGTCGTCGGGCGGGATGTTCGGTCAGCCGTCGGAGGCGCATTACGCCGCCGCCAAAGCCGGGCTGGTCGGCCTGTCCAATGTGATCTCGATTGAAGGCGCCGAACACGGCGTCAAATCCAACACCGTTCTGCCGTTTGGCTTTTCGCGGATGGTTACCGAAACCATTGGCGATCCGAAAGCCCTCGAGGAGATCGGCTTCACCAAGGTCATCAAACCTGAACTCGTCGTGCCGATTGTGGTGTTTCTGGCCAGTCGCGCTTGCGAGTTGACGCACCAGAACTACTCGGCCTGCGGCGGGAGGTTCGCCCGTGTCTTCGTCGGACTTGGCGAGGGTTGGCTCGCCGACCCCGACAGCCAACCGACCGCCGACGACATCGTCGCCCACCTGTCGGAGGTCACTGCCACTGATCCCTATACGGTTCCCGGCTCAATCTTCGAAGAGGTGTTCGCGATCTGCGAACGGCTCGGCGTCAGCGCTCTGCAGTAGGCGCCGATGCCGGTTGCTAATCGGTTAGCAGGGAACGCATTTCGTCGAGGCCGGCCTCGTCAAGCGGCAGCAGGGGCGGTCGCGGATCGCCGACATGGGTGCCGAGGAGATTGAGACCGGCCTTGACCGTGGTAGGCAGGCCGCCGGCAACGATGAACCGCAGCAGCGGCGAAAGGTCTTCGTAGATGGCTTTGGCACGCGTCATAGTCACCGGCCTGGGTCGCCGCGTAGAGGTCGAGGCAGGGTTGTGGTCGTAGGTTGGGCGCGGCTGTGCACCAACCGCTCGCGCCGGCGGTGAGTGCGTCGAGGATCAGCGGATTGCTGCCGTTGTAGAACGGCAGGGTGTTTCCGGTGAGTTCTTTGATGCGCAGCATGCGGTCGAGGTCGCCGGTGGATTCCTTGACCATCGTGAGATTGTCGATCTCGGTGAACATCTGGACCAGCAGTTCGGGACTCATGTCGATGCCGCTGGTAGCCGGATTGTTGTAGGCCATGATCGGAATATCCAGTGCGGCAGCGACTGTGGCGTAATGCTGGGCGATCTCGCGTGTCGACAGTTTCCAGTACGACACCGGCAAAATCATCACAGCGTCGGCGCCGGCGTGTTGGGCGTAGCGTGCGCGGCGAACCGTGTTGGCTGTCGTCAGATCTGAGGCGCCCACGATCACCGGGACTCGGTGGCCCACGGTGTTGACGGTGGTGTCCACGACGCTGTCGAACTCGTCTTCGGTGAGGTAGGCGGCTTCGCCGGTGCTCCCGAGCGGAGCGATCGCGTGCACTCCGGCGCCGATGAGCTTTTCGAGGAGCGTCGTCAGCGTTGCGGTGTCGACGCCGCCATCGCGACCGAACGGTGTGATGGGGTAGGCGATGATGCCGTGGATGGCCGGCGCAGCCGTCATAAAGGGTCTCCTCGGTTAAGTGTGTGGCCGCTAGTCGGACAGGGCGTCGGGGTGGCGTGCGAGTGCGCGGCGGGCGTAGTAGGCGAAGTTGGCCCGGCTGCGCTGCGGAGTCAGGGTCCAGTCGTGGGCCTCGCGAGCGAGTTTTTCGGGCAGTGGCTTGATGGTGCCGGCGGCCATGGCGGCCAGTTGTAGTTTGGCGCCGCGTTCGATGAGGACCGCCAGCGAGCATGCCTCCTCGACGCTTGCCCCGGCGATGACGTGGCCGTGGTGGGCCAGCAGTACTGCTTTCTTCTGGCCCAGCGCGGCACTGATGATCTCCCCTTCTTCGTTGCCGACCGGCACCCCGGGCCAGTCGGCCAAGAAGGCGCAGTCGTCGTAGAGGGGCGTGAGGTCCATGTGTGAGACCACCAGGGGCAATTCGAGCATCGACAGCGCTGCGACGTGAAGGGCATGGGTGTGCACAATGCATTGCACGTCGGGGCGGGCGCGATAGATCCATGAGTGGAAGCGGTTGGCCGGGTTGGCCATGCCGTCTCCGGACAAGACGTTGAGGTCCTCATCGACCAGGAGCAGGTTGCCGGCGGTGATCTCGTCGAATCCCAGGCCGAGTTGCTGCGTATAGAAAGTGCCGGGCTGTTCAGCCCGCGCGGTGATCTGTCCGGCCAGCCCCGAGTCGTGTCCGCCATCGAACAGTGCGCGGCACGTCAACGCCACCTTCTGGCGCAGTGTCCACCCCGCGTCACCGAACAGCCCGACCATGGCATCCTGCGCACGGCGCTTGAGACCTTGTTTGGAGTCGTTGAATGTTGCACCCACCCGACCATGGTGTCACTTCCTCGGCGGCTCCAAAACCGGCGTCCGACCTGCGCTCGATAGCCACCGTCGGTCTGCACAAGTGTTAATTCAGTCGACCGGAGAATTAACCAAGACCGCTCCCCCGATCGCGTTGCGTGGCGTATTTTCAGAAAAGCTGGCACACCAAGCTGGTCGGGTACGAGTTCCGCCGTTGCGATACAGCCGCGAACTCCAGGCGTCTCGCGCCGCGACTCGACATTCACAGTGATCTGTCTGCACGTCCGGGATCACCAATGAGTACTTCACCCGATGCATATGTTTACCGAACGGACCAGACCGTGCCCGCCATCGCGGAGACCAACGGCCACGACAAATCCATGAACGCGGGGTTGCACCAGGGCGAAAGACGCCGCCGGCCGTCGCCGAGCAGCGCAGAAGAATACCTCCGCGCGCTACCCGCGTGGGTACTGCTGGACCGTTTACCGGTGCCCATGCTCGCCACCGGACTCGACGGCGTCGTCGTCTACACCAACCCCGCTTTCGCGACCATGCTCGGCCACCACCCCGACACCGTCATGCTGACCGGCCAACAGCTTCCCGCGCTGCTTGCCGGACATTCAGCGAGCCCGCCACGCGATTGTGTCGCCGAACTGCGCGCCGCCAGCAACGTCATTGTCGACTGGCTGCACGCCGAAGGCTTCCCGGTCCGCAGTGTGGTAACCGAGACGCTGTTCTTTCGCGCCACTGACCAGATACTGCTGATCGGCGTCACCGACATCACCGAACTAGTCTGGACCAGCCCGCGCGAATGACGCTCAAGCCGGAAGCGAGGAGCGCAGGTGAATCCCCGCAGGCTGGCAGCTATCGCACTGTGCGCACTCGTCGTCATCGTCGGCGGGTGGATGCTGTCTCGCACCCATGCTTCTGCACCGGCACCGACGACAGACGGTGAAGTCGGTGAGCGGGCGTGCCCGATAGCCACCCTGCCGCACGAAGTGGTCGACACTGTGAAGCGCATCCACGCCGGCGGCCCTTTTCCGTTTCCGCGCAGCGACGGTGATGTGTTCACTAACCGCGAGGGTCATCTACCCAAGCAGCGCAGGGGGTACTACCACGAGTACACCGTGATCACGCCGCGGGCCCAGGACCGGTCGATCAGGCGCATCGTCACTGGCGGAACGCCATTGGCCCATCCGGCCCAATACTTCTATACCGGCGACCACTACGACTCGTTCTGTCTGGTCACTGACGCGGGGACGCAACGATGACGCGAGAGTCGACCGAAAACCTGCCGGTGATCTACCGCATCGACGGCCGAAAGATCAGGTCCGCCGGCGACTTCTACCGCGAGATCGGTTCCGCCGTCAACGGACCGGGCGGCTACTTCGGCCGCAATCTCGACGCACTGGCCGATTGTCTGAGGGGCGGATTCGGCACCCCCGAACAGCCGCCTCTACGAATTCGTATGGCAACACAGCGCGCTATCACGGCGACACCTCAACGAGATTCGTTACGGGCAGCGGACTCTGTTCGAAGCGATACAAGACGTCTTCAAAGACGCCGGTGTAACGATGCACCTTCAGTGACGCCTCGCTCGACCGGTCAGGATGCCGCTAATGCGTTGAAGCCAAACATGTTTCTATCACCGTGTAACCGGCCATTTGTGCCACCGTTTGCGACAGCAACCGCTTTGCAACTGGCTGTCGCAGCGGTCGCGTCGCTGCAATCGCAGTTAGGTGCAGAGGGTCGGGGCGTCGCAAACGTTTCCGGGGCAGTAGATCTTGTGCGCCGCGTCGACCATCGTCCCGACATCCAGCAACGTGACACCCCTCTTGTTCAGGTGATCGTGAATGTCGTCGGCAATCTGCTGCGGCTGCCAACCCCACGTCAGGTCGTAACAGATGAGGTGTGCCTCACCGATAAGCGCCTCTTCGGTGGCGGGCGGCCACGTCAGGCCGACGGCACTCAGCTTCGCGAGATATGCGTCATCTTGGGGAGTGGCGTTCGCAATTCCAGCGCCTAGTGCCAAGGCGGCGCCGGCCATTACGGGGATGGTGAGTCGGACCAGCCAGCGAGGTGAGCTCATGTGATTAGTTTCCTTTGATTAGGATGACACGACGCTGATAAACCGGTTAGAGCGTACTACGAGGTAGCTGCGAGCGGACTCGTCATCTCGCACTAATTTCGATGGTGGTTCTCAGGGTCGTGCCGATGGCGCGCATTCCCGACAGGGCACTGTCTCGGCGGTCAGGATCGGCGGCATTCCAATTGGCGATCACGGCGTAGCTGAACCGGACGGCGTTTCGGCCGATCGTGCCAATATCTGCCCTGACTCCTGGGTCAGCTCCAGTCTTGTTACGAATGAGCGAGGTTTCGATCCGACGGCGCATGCGCCAGCGGATCCACGCCGAATACCGACGCGACCATCGAGAGGTCCACGTTCGTTGCCAGCCAGGCATTCACCTGGTCTGACACAGTTGGAGATACCAGCTCGTTGCGTGACAGCTGACTCATCACCAGCGAGAACTCCGACGCCGATCCGGTCGACAGCGTCTCCGGGTCGTGTGGGCCGCGGTGGTCTCGGACGTAATCGAGCAGCGCCGTGTGGTGTAGACCGAGGGATTCGGCGAGGTGGTGAATCCGTTGCAGGCCAACTTGTTTGAGGAGGGTATTTGTCGCTAGGTTGTCGCTGACGCTAGCGATCAACACGCAGAGATCGTGCACAGCCAGTTCTTCGACGTGCAGGTGCTGCCAGATTCCTGAGTCGGCGACGTGAAGTTCTGGATCCTGTCTGAGCAAGGTGGTTCCAGTGAGATCCCCCTCGGCGCATTGCCGTGCGACCTCGATGAGCAACAGCAGCTTCCCGATGCTCGCGGTCTTCATCGACTTATCGGCGTTGCGGCCGGCCACTTCGCGACCTGCGGCGTCTCGAATGCAAATCGACCAATCGATGTCGGCAGTCGTAGCTACGACGTCGTCGATCGATCGCTGGAGCACCTCTGGCCTTTGCGCTTTGAGGGTGAGTGTTCTTGTCGCTTCGACAGTATCGTGCGCCGGCGCGGCCTGAGCCAGATCGCTAGTCGTCGTGCAGAAAGCGCACAGCAAGCAGCACGGCGATACCGGCGAACACCAGGATCGTCACAGCGACTGCGGTCCAGCCGCGGGCATCGAAGGCCACGCCGCCCAGCCAGCCGATGGCGCTCGAACCGGCGTAGTAGAACAGGTTGTACAGCGACGACGCTTGGGCTTTGCCTACGGGTGCGGCCTGGCCGGTCCATCCGGCCGCGGTGGAGTGTGCACCGAAGAATCCGGCCGTGGCGACCACCAGTCCGATCAGGACCGCGATGACGTTGTCGCTGAGCGTCATTGCGACACCGGCCATCATGATTGACACCGCCACCAGCAGGACCCGTTTGCGACCGAAGCGGGCGGCTTCGGCACCCGCCCGTGACGACGCCCAGGTGCCGGCCAGATAGGCCAGGAACATCAGGCTCACCACCGAGGGGGCCAGATGGAAAGGTGCGCGAGTCAGCTGGAAGCCGAGGAAGTTGTAGAGCGCCACGAATCCGCCCATCAGCAGAAACCCTTGCGCAAAGAGCACCAACTGGCGTGGTGTGCGCAAGTTGGCGGCGAGCCGATGACCAAGGCTGCCTTCGGGATTGGCGTCGTGGCGCAGAACCGGGGTGAAGCCGCGCGGATCGGGAGCGAGCTTGACGAACCCCAACGCCGCCAACCCGCAGAGCACCGCGACGGTGAAGATGCCGACCCGCCACCCGGCTACCTCGGCAACGGGGCTGGAGACAAGCCGTCCGAGCAATCCGCCGATCGTGGTGCCACCGACGAATATGCCGGCCGCTCTCGCGGCGTGCACGGGATCTACTTCTTCGGTCAGATAGGCCACCGCAATGGCGGGCACGCCGCCGACCATCAGACCCTCAACGAAGCGACCGGCGAGAAGAAGTGACAGCGTCGGCGCGAACGGCACCAGCATCCCGACCAGGGTGGCGACGGTGACCGAAATCGAGATCGCCTTCACCCGGCCGATGCGGTCGGCCAACGCTGACCATGGGATGACACCGATCGCCAGACCTACCGTCGAGGCTGAAACCAACAGCGCGGCACTCGCCGCTCCGACACCTAAATCCTTTGAAATCAGCGGTAATACGGCTTGCGGTGAGTAGAGCTGCGCAAATGTCGCCACCCCCGCGCAGAACAGCGCCGCGAGGAGCCGTCCGTAGTCCGCAGACCCGCGGGTGTGCCCAGTCCAGGCAGCGTCTATGGATTGCTCACGCGCCACGCATTAAACGGTATGAAGCGCCTGATCATGTGTCCATTGAATGAGCTGTAACTCACCTCGGCCCAACGCTGGCAGCCTGGCCGGAAACCACCGGTCGACCACTGTTGTGGGGGTGACTTGCGCGGTGCGGCATCCGCATTACGCTTCGTCAGCATGCGCGACCTTCAGGTCGAGCGGCTGAGAAGCGAGGATCGATGGCGGCAGTCCTACACGCTGACACGGACGAGTTGCGGGCTGCGGCCAATCGTTGGCAGATGATCGGCGGCGATCTCGGCGCGAGCGGCGGCATTCCCTCGGTCAACCTCGAGAGGACCTGGCCCAGCGCCATGGCGACCAGCGGCATCCATGGCCAAGCGGCGGCCGCCACCGCGGCGTTTCAGGCGCGTATCGACGAGACCGCCGGGTTACCCACCACCGCCGCCAACGCGTATCAGCAACACGAGGCGGTAAAGGCCGGCGACATCAAAGATGTGATGAGTCTGGTCACTGGCCCGTTGCACGATGTGATCAGCATGGCGGGCTCGGTAGGGAGCGTCAGCAGTTCGATCAGCGGAACGCTCGGGCAGCTTGGGGGCCAGGCAGTTTCGGCGACCACCAATCTCACCAGCACCTTGACCAGCGCGCTGAGCCATGTTGGTGGTGCGCCTCAAAGTTTGCCGATACCTGTCGACCATGCATTCGGTCACACCACCGTCGGTAGCGAGTCGGCGCCGCCGTCGACGCCGCCGCAGCTCGACGATCAGCGGGAACCATTGGCGCCGAGGTCAATTGATCCGACGCTCCGAGAAACTTAGTTCAGGCAGATCGAATGATCCCGACGCTCAGCCAGATCGAGGCGTATACCACCGACCACCTGGTCGATGCCGCCAGCCATTGGGACGGCTTGGCGGATCGCTGGGAGCACGCGCACTGGCAGGTCCGCAACCAAGCTCATGTGCTGGACTGGGACGGTATGGCCGCAGATACGCTTCGCGCCCGGACCGTGTCGGACTACACCGTTGCCAGCGGCCAGGCAGATCAGCTTCGTAGCGCGTCACGCATCGCCCGTCAACAGGCCGGCGTACTCGACCAACTTCGTAACCACGTTCTCTACGCAGTCGAGGACGCCCACAACGCGGGATTCATCGTCGGAGAAGATTTTTCGGTGACTGACACCCGGACCAGCCGCACCGCGGCAGAGCTGGCTGCTCGCCAGGCGCAGGCTCAAGTTTTCGCTGCGGATATTCGCAGCCGGGCGGCGTCGTTGGTTGGGGCTGACACCTCTGTTGCGGGCGATCTCTCCAGCGCAGCGGCCGGCGTCGGCGTCACCGCTTTCCGGATCTGAGTCGTCCGGCACGACGCTTCCGTTCACAGCTGGCTAACGTGTCGAGGACGTACGCCGCTAAGGAGATGTCTGATGTCAGGTTGCCACGGTCGCTTCATTGTTCCCACAGCTGTGCTGCGCAGGCTTGCCGACGATGACTCGCTCCCGCCGGAGTCCCGACAGGCACTGCTCGACAGCGCCGCCGTGGAGCCCGCGTGGCGACAACTACGCCAAGCCCACAGCGACGCGACGCAATCGACTCTGCTTGCCAAAGGGATCGCGAGCCTCCGGTTGGCGGGTGTGCTCGCACGGGTGCCGGCGGTCACGGTCTACGACTGCAAGAACACCCAATCGCTGCCCGGCACGCCCGTCGCGAATCCGGGTGGCAGTTCGGACATGACGGCGAAGCGCGCGTTCGATACGACCCACGCCGTAATCGATTTCTATCGGGAATGCTTTGGCCGCAACTCGGTTGACGATGCCGGCATGACGTTGATGTCGTCGATTCACTACGGTGTGCGGTACGACAACGCCTTCTGGAATGGCTCCCAGATGACCTACGGGGACGGCGACGGTCAAGTCTTCACCGACTTCACCGAGTCGGATGACGTCATCGGCCACGAATTGACCCACGGCGTTACCCAATTCACCGCAGGCTTGAAATACTCCGGCGAGCCCGGTGCGCTCAACGAGAGTGTCTCCGACGTGTTCGGTGCGATATTTCATCAATGGCGACACAAACAGACTGCTGCGCAAGCGGACTGGCTGGTCGGCCCCGGTGTCGTCGGCCCTGCCGCACTGGCAAAGGGATACACGTGCCTGCGCGATCTGGCCGCACCCGGCTCGCGGCACTGCCTGTCGCCGCAACCGTCGCACTACCGCGACTACATTCCCAAAGGCGATCCGCATGAAAACAGCGGCATCCCGAATCACGCGTTCTACCTCGCGGCGACGACCATCGGCGGACAAGCCTGGGAAAAAGCCGGGAAAGTCTGGTATGCGGCACTCACCAGCGACAAAGCCCGACCGTCAACGAACTTCGCCGAGTTCGCCGCGCTCACCCGCGCTGCGGCCAGATCGCTGTTCCCGCGCGATACGACGGTCTATCGTGGCGTGGACGATGCGTGGACGCGGGTCGGGATCCCCGACCCCGACATCGCGGTCTGAGCGTCGTCGATCCGAACCAGGACGGTCGAGGCGCGGCAATGGGCAATCGGTACTTCATCGAACGACGCGGTGGATTCGCCGGCCTGAAAGCCAGCGGCGCCATCGACGGTGATGCGCTGAATCCCGACGATCGCCAGACCCTGGAGCAGCTCCTCGACGCCGAAGAACCCCTCGCCGCGGACCCCGGTGCTGACCGCTACACCTATGTCGTGACGCGCGAGACCGCGGTGGGAAACACGACGCGCGAGATCCCGGAGAGCGCCCTGCCCGCTGCGGTGGCAAGCGTGGTCACGCCCGAGATCTAGTGGTGGGCAAGTGCCACAGCTGCATCAACGTCTGCCCGCCCGCCGCGGCCGCACCTGGCTGATCCATATCGGCGAAATGATTAGCGACGTCTTCGGGCCGGGTGCGGCGCCACACCAGGTCCGGCACGTCAGCCCGCGATGCGATCGCGGTTATCGCGTAGCAGCTGGGCCAATATGGTGCCCGCAGGGCCGAGCCGGCAGCCGCATCGTGTAATGACCGACCATCCCCCAATGCTCACGCTGATCGGGATTCGCTTCGTCGGTCATTCAGGGAATTCTGCTGATGGAGTGCTGCATACTCTTGAATCTACTGTTAAACAACGTGTTTCGAAGTGCGACGATCCAGGGTGTACTGCCGAGGCAGGTTGGTTGAGGAACTGTGACGACTCGCTATAGCGGTCGTTGATCGAGAGGCATTGCGGCCCGAGAAATCAGCTCTCTGCCGGTATTACGATGGCATTGCGCAGCGTCGAGTCCAGGATGCTCGACACCGCTGGGGTGGAGCCCCCCGGCCGTTATCTCGAGTTGGAGGTGAAGATGACTGCCGGCGCCGGTCACGACCCGACCCCACAACCCCCTTTGCGCAGCTTGAACACGTTGCCGCGGGTCGGCCTGCGCGGGCTGGCGCGTGATCGCGGACGTTTTTTCAGGCCGCTGGGACAACAATCACCGCTCCGCGGCATCGGGGAGCGGTTCCTGATCGACATGCCGTTCGTCCCCAAGATGGTCGTCACCTCGTCCCCCGACGACGCCAAGGCCGTGTTCGCCGACCGGGACGGCGCACTCTCGTTCGGGGAACTGCTGAAGCGGTTCTCCCCCACGAGCGGCTGTTCGGCAGCGACGCGTTCATCTTCCTCGAGGGCGAAGCTCACATGGAAGAGAAGCGCAAGGTCGCACCGCCGCTGCACGGCAAGGCACTCAAGTCCTACGAACAGGCCATGACCGACATCGTGATGCGGAGGCTGCCGGAGTGGCCGCTCGGCGAGCGCGTCGAGTTCTGCGATATCGGCGGTCAGCTGTCGCTCGACGTGATGATGACGGTGATTTTCGGCGTCTCGAAGCCAGAGCGGATGCAGCGCTTGGAGCGGGCGATGCTCGCGCATTGCGCGGTCACCGAGAGCCCGAGCTTTCTCGGTGTCGGGATGCTCTCGATGGCACTGCGGGGCAGCTGGGTGGCGGTGCCCCAGGTTGCGCGCACGGCCGCCGCGGTCGATGCGATCGTCCTGGAAGAAATTGCCGAGCGGCGGCGCACCGGGTCTCGCCCCGACGATTGCCTGACGTTGTTCCTGGAGATCAACCAACAGGATGAGCACCCTCGCGACGACGCGTTTCTGGCGCGCTCGATGCGCGGGCTGATGCTGGCCGGCTACGCCGCCACCGCAGTCACCCTGGGGTGGGTGGCTGAATTACTGGTCCACCAGCCCGAAACCCTCGCCACACTCGAGGAGAGTATCGACCGGGGCGAGGACGCGTACCTCGACGCCGTGATAGCCGAGTCGATGCGCCTACGACCCGCGCTACCCATCACGGGACGCCGGGCGCTGCGGGATTTCGATCTCAACGGCCTGCACATCCCGCGCGGCGCTTACGTCATCCTCGCGATCATGGCGATGCACGAGCGCGACGACCTACATCCCGACCCCCTGGCTTTTCGGCCCGAGCGCTTTTTGAACTCGCGTCCGGGCACCAACACGTGGCTGCCGTTCGGTGGTGGCGTGTACCGCTGCGTCGGAGCCGAGTTCGTACTGTTCGAGGCACGCGTGCTGCTCCGGACCCTGCTGCAGCACCGCCGGCTCGGTGCTGTCGACGGCGGGCCCGGGGGTCGCCCCAGCCGCAAACACCCGCTGCCAGTGCCGGCCAACGGCGCTCCGGTTGTGCTGTCCACCTATCACCGAGCCGACAAGTCGACGCGGGACAACATTCCGACGTGAGCGGGCGGGGCATGTTCGCGCACCCAAGGAGGTCAGGCTCGGAAGCCTTTGACGAACAAGACTGTTGCAGATCACGGGCCCCATTCCCGACGCCACGGTGGTCGCCGAAGCGTCGACGGAATCGGATAGCGGTGCCCGCGCGCGATGTGACAATTTCTCGACCAGGCATGCATACCAGCAAATAAGATTCACGCTAAAAGACTGGAGAACAAATGCGAGGCAAATTGCGACGCAGTTCCCGGTGGGAAAAGCGTCACCGAACGAACCGTCGCAGATGCTGGTACGGCGAGATCGCCACCACCTCACGGTCGAGGTCCCGGCTCGGCGTCAAGAATGAGCGCCGAAAGGAATGCGATTGAAGGACCAGACTTTCCTGGATCTCGTGCGGCAAAGAGTCGAAACCTACCGCGATAAACCTGCTTTCGACTACTGCCGCTATTCGCCCGAGGGCGAAGAACACAGCCAACTGACTTTCGGCGAACTCGACAACAGGGCGCGGGCAACTGCGTCCGTTTTGCAGCAAATGGGCGCCACGGGCGAACGCGCACTCGTGCTGTGCCCGTCGGGGCTGGACTTCATCGTCGCGTTCTTCGGGTGCATCTACGCCGGAGTTGTGCCGGTGCCGGTGCACCCGCCCGCCCGCGCCCGGGTGATCGGCCGCGTCGCGTCGATCGTGCACGACACCGAGGCGCGCTTCACCGTGACCACCGCCGAGACCCAGGCAAAGTTCCAGAGCGCGATAGACGACATGGCCGACGGACCGACCATGGAGTGGTGTGCCGTGGACGACATCGCCGCATCAGCCGAGCAATGGGTCGCGCCGGACATTCACCCCGACGACACCGCGATGCTGCAGTACACCTCGGGTTCGACCGGTTCACCGAAAGGCGTTGTGGTGACTCACCGCAACCTGCTGAGCAACGTAGAGGCCATCCGTACCGCGTGGGGTGGCGGAAACGACCGGGCCCGAGGCGTCTTCTGGCTGCCACTGCACCACGACATGGGGTTGATCGGTGGAATTCTGACATCCATCTACGTCGGGGCCACGTCCTACTTCATGCCGCCGGAGTCATTCATCGAACGCCCGATGCGTTGGCTGGAAGCGATAGCCAAGCACGGCGGCACCATCACCGCGGCGCCGAACTTCGCCTACCAACTGTGTGTCGACCTCAGCAGCCCCGAAGAACGCGCGGCGCTGGATCTGTCCACAATGACGACCGCGATGTGTGGCGCGGAGCCGATTCGCGCGGCCACCCTGCAGCGGTTCATGGACGCCTTCGCCCCCGCCGGTTTCCAGCCGAAGGGGTTCGCCCCCGTCTACGGTATGGCCGAATCCACCCTCCTGGTTTCCGGAAATGCGGATCGGACCGCGCCGGTGGTGCGCCACTTGGACAGCAACGCGCTGCGCGAGCATCGCATCGTCCCCGTCGCACCGGAACATCCGGACGCGGCGTCCTTCGTGGGTTGCGGTCACGCACAGCGGAACCATGAGACCGTCATCGTCGATCCGGCGACCGGCCGACCGTGCGCGGACGACGAGGTCGGGGAGATCTGGCTCGCCGGCGGCAGCGTCGCGAATGGCTATTGGGGCAATGCGGGTGAAACTGCGCAGACCTTCAACGCATTTCTCGCCGACGGGCGCGGGCCGTTCCTGCGCACCGGTGACCTCGGCTTCCATTTGGACGGCGAGCTGTTCGTTTCGGGGCGCCTGAAGGACCTCATCGTCATCCGCGGCCGCAATCACTACCCCGAGGACATCGAGGCCGCGGTGCAGGACAGCCACGACGCGCTGCTGCGCGGCCGCGGTGCTGCTTTTTCCATCACACTCGACTCGGACCCCGGCGAGCAACTCGTCGTCGTGCAGGAAGTCGACCGCTACCGGGTCGGCGAGATCGACACCGACGACGTCATCGCCGCGATCCGCACCGCGGTGACCGAGCACCACGAAATCCAGCCTCGCACCATAGTTCTCACCGAACCGTCGACGATTCCCACGACGTCGAGTGGGAAGATCCGGCGCAGCAGATGCCGGCAGCGCTTCCTTGACGGTGACCTCCCGTCGATAGCGCAGTGGCAGGCAACGTCGCCGGGCGCACCGCGGCGCGTTTCCGGTGCCGCCGACCCGGGACCGCCGGCCTGCACATCTGATGCCCGGGAATTGGCGGCCTGGTTGGTCTCGCAGCTTTCCGACCTGCTCGGCCTTTCCCCGGCCGAAATCGACATGTCCGTCCCGTTCGCGCATTACGGCCTCGACTCGGTGCGTGCGGTGCGGCTCACCGCCACCCTGGCCGAGCGGCTGGGCCGAGAGCTTTCGCCCAGTCTGGCCTACGAGTACCCGACCATCGACGCGCTGTGCGCCCACTTGACCGAAGACACCACCGGGCACCCAGCGCCGCAAGCAGCGGATGCAGAGGTACGGACGGTGGGCGCCGACGAGCCGATCGCCATCATCGGCATCGGCTGCCGGTTCCCCGGAGCCGACGGCCCGGCGGCGTTCTGGGACCTGCTCTCCGAAGGCCGCGACGCCGTCGGCGACATTCCACCGGAGCGCTGGACCCCGGGCCCCGATGGCGCCCGCAGGGGTGGATTCCTCGAGCAGGTCGACCAGTTCGATGCCAAGTTCTTCAACATCTCGCCCCGGGAGGCGGCGCGCATCGACCCCCAGCAACGCCTACTGCTCGAGGTCGCGTGGGAGGCGCTGGAAGACGCCGGTCAAGTCACAGCGCGGCTGGCCGGTAGCCCGACGGGAGTGTTCGTGGGCGTGTCGACCTACGACTACGGAAGCCTCCAGTTCGGCCGTCCGGATCTGATCGACGCCTACAGCGGCACCGGCGGCGCGCTGAGCATCGCCGCCAACCGCTTGTCCTACGCGCTGGATCTGCACGGGCCGAGCATGGCGATCGACACTGCCTGCTCGTCGTCGCTCGTCGCTGTCCATCTGGCCTGCCGCAGCCTGCGCGAGGGCGAATCGACACTGGCCATCGCCGGCGGTGTGAACGTCATCCTGTCCCCCGCGTTGGGCCTCAACTTCAGCAAGGCCACGCTGATGGCGGCTGACGGACGCTGCAAGACGTTCGACGCCGCCGCCGATGGATACGTACGGGGCGAAGGTGCCGGCGTCGTGGTCTTGAAGCCGTTGAGTCAGGCGCTGACCGACGGCGACCGGATCTATGCGGTGCTGCGCGGCAGCGCCACCAATCACGACGGCCGGACGAACGGTTTGACGGCACCCAGCCGGCACGCGCAGGAGGCCGTGCTGAGCGAGGCCTACCGTCACGCGGGCCTCTCCCCCGGCAGCGTTCAATACGTCGAGGCACACGGCACGGGCACCGCCTTGGGCGACACGATCGAGGCCAACGCCCTTGGCGCGATCCTGGCCGAAGGTCGCACACCGGACAGTCGCTGCCTGATCGGATCGGTGAAGACCAACATCGGTCACCTGGAGGCAGCGGCCGGGATGGCCGGGTTGATCAAAACGGCATTGGCGTTACATCACCGTGAGATCCCGGCGAGTCTGCACTTCGAGCAGCCCAATCCGCATATCCCGTTCGAACGGCTGGCGCTGAAGGTGGCTGACACTCGCACGCCGTGGCCGCCGGGCAACCGGCGGGCGGTCGCCGGAGTCAGCTCGTTCGGCTTCGGCGGCACCAACGCACATGTCGTGATGACCGAGGCTCCCGAAGTCCGGGCCGCGCAATCACACCACGCGGATGATCGCGTCGAGTTGCTACCACTGTCAGCCCGGTCGCCCGAGGCGCTGTCCGCGTTGGCGGGCCGCTACCAGCGGGCGCTGCAGGCCGGGGTGTCGTCGGCGGACCTGAGCTACACCGCCGCCACGCATCGTGACCATCACGACTACCGGCTGGCGGCAGTCGGTCGCGACGCCGCCGAGTTGTCCGAATCGCTGGCCGCGTACCAGCAGGGCGAGAGCCGGACGGGGTTGACGGCCGGACGCCGCCGTCCCGGACCGGGGGTCATATTCGTCTTCTCCGGGCAAGGCTCCCAATGGCGCAGCATGGGACAGCAACTGAACGCCGAGGAAGAGGTCTTCCGGGACGCGCTGGCCGAATGCGACCGCGCGATGCGCCCGCACCTGGACTCCTCCGTGGTCGACGTGCTGCTGGCCGGCGACAGCTTCGACGACATCGCCGTGATCCAGCCGGCCACCTTCGCCATACAGGTCGCGCTGGCAACGCTGTGGCGGTCGTGGGGCGTGGAACCCGCCGCCGTGATCGGACACAGCATGGGTGAGGTGGC
This sequence comes from uncultured Actinomycetota bacterium, assembly GCA_963815995.1. GTDB lineage: Bacteria > Actinomycetota > Actinomycetes > Mycobacteriales > Mycobacteriaceae > Mycobacterium. The sequence continues at coordinate 53,681 of CAWFIR010000006.1, read as the reverse complement.
CGCCGCGCACGTCGCGGGCGCGCTCGACCTTGACGACGCTGCGCGGGTGATCTGTGCGCGGGCCCGTCTGCTTCGTGGTGCGGCCCACGGTGGGGCGATGCTCTCCGCGGAGCTGTCTCGCTCCGAGGCGGACGAGCTCATCGCCGGACGCCAGGGCCAGGTCGCGGTGGCGGCGAGCAACTCAGTGCGGTCGACGGTGCTCTCAGGCGATTCGAATGTGTTGTCCGAGTTGATGTCCGAGATCCAGCAGCGCGACAGGTTCTGCCGTTGGGTGGATGTCGGCGTGGCTTCGCACAGTCCGCGCATGGATGCATTGCGTGCCGACCTCTCCGCGGCGCTCACCGGACTTCGACCGTCGGCGCCCACAACGCCCATGTACTCCACCGTGACCGGCGCACCGATCGATGGCGCCACGCTGGACGGTGCCTACTGGGTGGAGAACCTGTGCTCGCAAGTGCGATTCTCGGCGACCGCACAACAGCTGCTCGAGCAGGACAATGCGGTTTTCCTCGAGGTCAGCCCACACCCAGTCCTGCTGAGCGCGCTGCGCGAAGACGCCGACGACATCGGTCGGTCTTGCACGCTGGTGCCTTCGATGCGCCGTGATGAGGGCGGGCGCGACACCGTGTTGGCCTCGCTCGGCGCCCTCTACGCCAGTGGGCAATCCGTGGCTTGGGACCGCCTGCATCCCCGCGGCGGACGGCTGGTCTCGGCGCCGACCTACCCGTGGCAGCGTGAACGGTTCTGGCTGGACGTCGCGGTTCCCGACATCTCGGCCCGGCCCGTCGCCGACGAGTCGCCGTGGCGCGGGCCGATCCGCTCGTCGGCACAGCCGGACACGGTGCTCTGCGAAATCGACGTCAGCACAGATCTTTTGCCGATCTTGAGCGACCACCGGGTGCACGGCTCGGTCGTCGTCCCGGCAGCCGCTCTCCTCGAGCTCACCGTCGCCGGCACCGCACGGGCCCTCGGGACACAACGCCGGATGCCGCGCGACGTCGCCTTCCACCGATCGCTGGTTCTGCACGGCGCGCAGCCGCGCACCGTGCAGCTGGTTCTTCGGGGGGAACCGTCGGGCCCCGCCTCCTTCGAGTTACACGCCATGGATTCCACTGGCTCGGGGACTCTGGCGTGGTCGTTGTTGGCGAGCGGCGCGATAGTCACCGACGAACCGGACGGCGACACCGCACCGCATCACCCCGAGGACATCCAAAACCGTTGTACTGAAACGATTTCCGGGACGTCGTTCTACAGTCGGCTGGCGCAGCACGGCCTGGAGTACGGGCCGGCGTTCAAAAAGGTGACGGACGTATGGCGGCGCGACGGCGAAGCGATCGCTCGATTGATGCCAGGGGAGGCCGACGGCATCGATGCGGCGTTGCTGGACAGCTGCTTTCAGGTCCTCGCCGCCACCCTTCCCGCGAGCAACGGTCATTCCCACCACACGTACCTGCCGGTCGGCGTTGCAGATCTGCGCGTCGGTCAGATGTCGCCCGACGGCGTCTGGTGCCATGCGCGGCTGCGCGATGGGTCGGGCTTCGAACCACACTCCGTCGACGGCGACGTGTTCCTCCTCGACCGGTCCGGGAAGGTCCTCACGGCGGTGCGCGGTCTGCGCCTCAAGCGCATCTCCGACGCAGCGCCGAGTGCCACCCGAGTTGACGTTCGTGACGACCTTTTCGTGCCGTGCTGGGAGGCAGCGAGTCTCGCTGTCTCCGAACAGGATTCGGCGGGAACGGGAAGCTGGCTGATCTTCGGCGACGGTGGCACCATCACGGACACCATCGCGGAGACTGCTCGAACGGCACTCTCAGGCCTGCGTCCTCGTCGAGCCGGGAATCGACTTCGCACGACTCGGACCAAACCATTACCGTCTCGATCCGGCTCAGCCGCAACACTTCCGACGCCTGCTGGACGGCCTGCATACGCCGTTGCGGGGGATAGTCCACCTATGGAGCCTGATGGATTCGCTGGAATCGGCGCGTGTCCTCGGCCCGACCAGCGTGCTGCATCTGGTGCAGGCGTTGACGGCGGCGCCGCCGTCCGATCCGCCGCGTCTGTGGCTGGTGACACAAGGCGCCCAGCCGGTCGAGGTGGATGCGGGCGTCGTATCGATCGCCCAGGCCCCCGTGTGGGGCATGGGCCGCAGCATCGACCACGAGCATCCGGAACTGCGCTGCTCGCGGGTCGACCTGCCGCTCGAAGAACATCCCGAGGGCCTTGATGCCTTCGTCCAGGAGTTGCTCGCGAACGCGAGCGATACCGACGTCGCGTTTCGAGGCGGACGGCGGTACGTCGCCAGGTTGGTCCCGTTCGTCGCGGAATCGGAACCCGCTCAGCCCGAAGCAGGCTCGGCGTTCCGGATCGAATATTCGCGACCCGGTGTGCTCGACGACATCGACACCCGAGTGGTCGCCCGTCACCCGCCGGCATCCGGAGAGGTCGAAATCCAGGTTCACGCAACCGGATTGAACTTCATCGACGTGATGCGCGCCCTCGGCGTATATCCGGGTCAGGACGGCGGCCCGACGCAGATCGGCGTCGAATGCTCAGGCGTCGTGACCGCCGTCGGCACCGACGTCCAAGACGTGCGCGTCGGCGACGCCGTCATCGCGTTGGCGGCAGAGGGTATCGGCTCTCACGTCACGACCCGGGCCAGCCTGGTCACGCCTAAGCCGGTCCAGCTCAGCTTCGAGGAAGCCGCGGCCATTCCGATCGCGTACCTCACGGCGTACTACGCGCTGCACGAGCAGGCCAGGCTGCGTCGCGGCGAGCGCGTGCTTATCCACTCGGCGGCCGGCGGCGTCGGTCTGGCCGCCGTCGAGGTGGCCCGCTGGCTGAACGCGACGGTGCTCACCACCGCCGGTACTCCCGAGAAACGCGATCACCTGCACGGACTTGGCATCGAGCACGTATTCGACTCACGCTCACTGGGATTCGCCGACGAGGTGTTGGCCGCAACCGATGGCGACGGAGTTGACGTGGTGCTCAACTCACTGACCGGCGAGGCGATCTCACGCGGCCTCGAGACGCTGAGCCCGTACGGTCGCTTCCTGGAAATCGGGAAAACCGATATCTATGGGCAGGGCCGACTTCGACTCTGGCAGCTGCGGAACAACGCCTCCTACAACGTCATCGACCTCGCGCAGCTGATCGCAGATCGGCCGGACTACGTGGGCGCCCTGCTGCGCGACATTGTCGCCCACATCGAGCAGGGAGCGTTCCGCCCACTGCCGGTGCGCGCCTTCCCGGCAACGATGACCGCCACCGCGCTGCGAACCCTGGCGCAGGGCAAGCAGATCGGCAAGGTCGTCGTCTCCGTGCGTGGGCGGCAGCAACCGGCTGTGCACCACGACCAGCTGCCCGGGCAGTTCGAACCCGACGCCACCTATCTGATCACCGGTGGGCTCGGCGGCATGGGTCTCGCCACCGCGTCCTGGTTGGTCGAGCGAGGCGCCAAGCATCTGGTGTTGCTCGGCCGCGGCCCAGCGTCGGAGGCCGGACAGCGGGCCATCGAGGACTTGCGGAGCAATGGCAGCGAAGTGGTGTTGGCGCGCGGCGACGTCACTCAGACCGACCAGTTGGCATCGGTGCTCTACTCGATCAGCGCAACGATGCCGCCCTTGCGTGGCGTAGTCCACGCGGCGGGGATTCTCGACGACGGCATCCTCGCGCGCCTCGACGACCGGCGGTTGCGCGAAGTCATGGCGCCCAAACTCGACGGCGCGTGGAATCTGCACTCGCTCACCCGAGATGCGGCGCTGGATTTCTTCGTGCTCTTCTCTTCCGCCGCAGCGCTTTTGGGCTCACCCGGGCAGGCGCACTACGCCGCAGGCAACGCCTTTCTGGACGCGCTCGCCTGGCATCGACGGGCCGAAGGCAGGCCGGCGCTCAGCATCAACTGGGGCCCGTGGGCCGAAGTCGGTCTGGTCAGCAAGCCGGAACAGCAACGAAACCTCAACCGGCACGGCATGATCCCGATACCGGCGGCCGATGGCGTGCAGACGCTGTCGAGACTGTTCCGGTCATCGGCCACCCAGGTCGCCGTCCTGCGTTGGGACGCGGCGACGTGGCAATCCAGCGGGTCGACGCCGTCCCTGATGGCGGACCTGCTCGGCGCACCGACGGTCAGCGACTCCCCCGGGCGCGGTGACAACCTTCGTGACGTTGTCCTGCGCGCCGACGCGGCTGAGCGCCGACAGCAACTCGAGTCCTACCTGCGCGACCAAGCAGCCGGCAAACTCGGTCTCGCCCCGTCGCACCTGGACGTCGAGTCGCCGCTGCATCAACTCGGGGTCGACTCGCTCGTCGCGGTGGAATTGCGCGCTCAGATCGAACGTGACCTGGGCATCGTCGTGCCGGTCGTGCGCCTGTTGGACGGTCCGAGCGTGACGGGGCTGGCCGCATGGCTTGTCGAGCAGTTATCCGGCGCCCACGTGAACCCCCGGCCCGTCGAGACGAATGGCGCACCCACCATCAACGGGACCGACGGCGCTGACAGCCAGTGGATGGACGTCCTGGGCCGGCTGCCCGACATCTCGGACGACGACGTCGACGCGCTGCTTCGCGACGTCCTCGCGGCAAGGGAGGGTCAGGATGACGGATAACCTTGCCGGCCTTTCCGCCGAGGAGAAGCGCGTACTGCTGGCGCGTCTGCTGATGGAAAAGGCGGAAGCTTCCGCGTCGGCGCATCCGCTGTCGTATGGCCAGCAGTCGCTGTGGTTCCTGTACCAACTCGCACCCGGCAGCCCCGCCTACACGATCACCTACGCCGGGCAGATCCGCGGCGAACTCGACGTGGCCGCGCTGGAGGCCGCGGCCCAGGCGCTTGTCGACCGCCACGACATCTTGCGGACCACCTACACAACGCGGGATGGGCAACCGGTTCAGCTGGTCCACCCCCGTCTGCCGGTGCGCGTCAACCGCCTCGAATTGGACCACGAAGAAACGCAGCGTTGGTTGCGGCGGGAATCCGACCGCCCCTTCGACCTGCGCACCGGGCCGGTGGTTCGGTTCAACCTCATCACCCAGGGTCTCGACGAGCACCTGCTCGTGTTGACGCTGCATCACATCGCTGTGGATATGTGGTCGATCGACCTGATCCTCGACGAGCTCCGGCTGCTGTACGCCGCTGAGCACGGCTCGCCGCCACCACCGTCGCCACCGATGCGCTATGTCGACTACGCGCTCGAGCAGACCCGCGCCATCGAGGGAGCCGAGGGAGACCGACTCTGGCGGTATTGGAGCCAGCAGCTGTCCGGGGAAACACCGATGCTCCGGTTGCCTATCGACCGGCCGCGCGGTGCGGTTCAGACGTACCGCGGCGCGGTGCACCGCTTCACCGTCGACCGTGCGCTGACCGCGCAGCTCAAGGACGTTGGCCGCAACGCGGGCACGACGCCGTACACGACACTGTTCGCGGCGTACGCCACACTGCTGCATCGCTACAGCGGGCAGGACGATCTGCTGATCGGCTCACCGTTCGGATGCCGCGACCACCCGGGCCTGGCGAGTCTGGTCGGCTACATCGCCAACCCCGTGGTGCTGCGACCCGACCTGAGCGGTGATCCGACCTTCGCGTCGTTACTGCGCCGGGTCAAGACGACCGTTCTGGAAGCGCTTGAGCACCAAGACTTTCCGTTCGCGCTGCTCGTCGAAAAGCTGGATCCCGCCCGCGATCTGAGCCATACGCCGCTATTCCAAGTCTCGTTTGCGTGGGAACAAACCCGCCGCTTCCAGGACGGCGCGGGCTCGGGTTCCGGCGCGGCGGCACTGGATTTCACGACCACCCACATCGGCCAGGGTGGGGCGCCGCTCGACCTGATGCTGTTGATGGGTGAACAGGACGGCGAGTTGCTCTGCGCCCTGCAGTACAACACCGACTTGTTCGACGACGCGACGATCGAACGGATGGCCGAGCACTTCACGACGTTGCTCCGCGGGATCGTCGCCGATCCGGGCGTCAGCCTGTCGAAGCTGCCGATCCGCACCGAGGACGAACGTTCGCGACAAACAGCTTGGAATCAAACCGAAGTCCACTTCGAGGCCCCAAACAGCCTGCCCGACTTGGTGACTGCAGCGGCCAAGCACAGTCCGGCGGAGATCGCCGTGACATTCGGTGACCGCGACCTGACCTACGCCGAACTCGACCGGCGCGCAGACGATTTGGCGAGTCGGCTGCGGGGCCTCGGCGTGGGTCCGGACCGCATCGTCGTGGTCCTGTTGGACCGCTCCGAAGACCTGGTGGTGGCGCTGCTCGGCGTCGCCAAATCCGGCGCCGCGTTCATGCCGCTCGACCCGGGACAGCCCGCGAACCGGATCGCCGCGATGATCGCGGCCTCCGGCGCACCGGTGGTCGTCACACACGAGCGAAACCTTCAGCTAGTCAAGGAGTTTGCCGGTCATCGACTCTGTTTGGACCTGCCAGAAGCGCCGTCGGGCGCGGAGGCTGTCACAGCGGTCGTGCCGCCGACAGGGCTGGCGTATGTCGTCCACACCTCGGGTTCCACCGGCGTGCCGAAGAGGGTGCTCAACACCCACGGCGGGCTCCGCAACCTGCTGCTCTGGATGCAGGCGAACTACCGGCTCGACGCGGGCGACCGGGTACTGCACCACACACCCGTGACGTTCGACGCGTCGCTCGCGGAGATCTTCTTGCCGTTGATCGTCGGCGCGCGCCTTGTCATCGCGAAACCAGGCGGGCACCGCGACGCCGCCTACCTCGTCCGGACCATCGCCGAGCAGCACATCACCCAGATCGTGCACGTCGTACCTTCGATGCTGCAGTCCTGGCTTGCCGAGCAGGGCTTCAGGGACTGCGTCACGCTACGCCGGGTGACGTGCGGCGGTGAAGCTCTGCCCTACGACCTCGCTCAGCGTTTCCTGAACACCATGGACGCCGCGTTGTGGAACGAGTACGGCCCCGCCGAAACCGCCGTCACGGCCACGTACGCACACTGCAAGCGCGGCGCGCCCGGCCCATCGATCCCGATCGGGCGACCAATCGCCAACGTCCAGATTCACCTCCTCGACGCCTATCTCCAACCGGTGCCGGTGGGCGTGCCCGGTGAGCTGTACATCGGCGGAGCCGGAGTGGGCCGCGGCTACGCTGGTCAACCTGATCTGACGGCCACCAGGTTCATTGCCGACCCATTCGCCCGTGACGGCGGCGGAATGCTCTACCGCACAGGCGATCTGGCCCGCTATCGACCTGACGGCAACATCGAGTACCTCGGACGTCAGGACAGCCAGGTAGAGATCCGCGGCGTCCGGATCGAGCCCGGCGAGGTCGAGGTCGCGCTGAGCAAGCATCCCGGCGTGACGGAGGCGGTAGTGGTCGCCACGACCGACGACCGCGGCCAGACCCAACTGACCGCCCACGTGGCGGCAACCACCGAGCCCGGGCCAACCACCGCGCAGCTGCGGCGCTTTCTGCTCGAGTGGCTTCCGGCAGCCATGCTGCCGGCCCACTTCGTCGTGACGACGGAGTTGCCGCGTACCTCGGGCGGGAAGGTCGACCGTCGGGCGCTCGCCGAGACCGGTGCGGGAGCAGCGGAGCGCGAGCGCGAGTTCGTCGCTCCCCGCAGCCCGGCAGAGCAGCTCCTGGCCGAGATCTGGCGCAAGGTTCTCGGCGTCGAACGGGTCGGTGTCTACGACGATTTCTTCGCGCTCGGCGGCTCCTCGACGCACAGCCTGGAGGTCGCCGTGCGTGCGGAGGCGGCCGGCCTGCCGCTGAAACCGGAGTCGGTGTTCTTGTTCGGCACGGTCGCGGAACTGGCCGCGGAGTATGGGGAGCCGATCGAAAGCGGCCCGGATGTCGCCGAATCGCAGGCCGCTGAGTCCGACCACGTCAGGGCGCACCCTGACCCGCAGCCGTTGCCTGCAGCGGACCGGCCGACACGCAACACCGTGATCGAAAGCATCGGCACCTATTTGCCATTCAAAGAGGTGTCGACCGCGGACCTTCTCGCCGGGTGTGTCAACGACATCGGCATACCGCTGGAGAAGCTGACCGGCATCAAGCACCGACGGGTGGCGGCCGAGGGTGAGTTCTCCATCGACCTCGCGCGTCAAGCCGTGGCCGATTGCCTGTCCCGGTCGAGCTACCGGCCGGCGGAGATCGACCTGCTCATCTCGTGCAGCATCTCCCGATACGACGGGCCCGACCAGAAATTCGTGTTCGAGCCCAGCACCGCGGCGCGGCTTCGGGATCAGTGCGGCCTCGACAATGCCCTGGCCTTCGACGTCACCAACGCGTGCGCCGGGATGTTCACCGGGATCGCGATCGCCGACGCGTTCCTGCAGACCGGGCTGATCGGCCGCGCCATGGTGGTCAGCGGCGAATACATCACCCACATCAGCGAGACCGCCCAACGAGAAATCGAGGGTCCGATGGACCCGCGACTAGCCTGTCTGACGGTCGGGGACGCCGGCGCCGCGGTGATTCTGGAGCGTGGTCCCAACAATCGCGCGGGCTTCCACGACATCGACATCGCCACGCTCAGCCGCTACGCCCCCCTGTGCATCGCGAAAGCGACCGGCGGGCCGGAGGGCGGCGCCATCATGGTGGTCGACTCGATTGCGGCGACCGCGATAGCAGTGAAGTCCGCGGTGCCTTACGTCGCCGCCGTGATGCGACGCCACGGCTGGCGCCCGGAGCACTCGGACCACATCGTGATGCACCAGACGTCGGAGTCGTCGCTGAACGACGCCGTCGACGCGGTGAACCGGATGTTCGGCGCGGGGTCCGCCAACCCGGGCAACACCATCTACAACCTGGCTGAACGTGGAAACACGGCTAGCACAACACATTTCGTTGCCCTCAAAGATCACATCCTGAACAACCGGATCAGATCCGGCGACAACGCGGTCTTCGGCATCAGCGGCTCCGGCCAGACCGTCGGCGCCGCGCTGTACACCTTCGACGACCTGCCCGATCGGCTGCGGCGCGGTTCTGAAGACCACCGCCGCCGCCAGGCGCCGCTCGACGCCGCAACCACCGAGCCGCCGCCGCCACCCGCGGTGGGCATCGCCGGGGTCAGCGTCATCCCCGCCGGCCCGCCCGGGTCGCGCGGCTCGGTGGAGCTGGCCACCCAGGCCGCCGCGCAATGCCTCGATCGGAGCGGCCTCGACCGTGACCGGCTCGGCCTGATCATTCACGCGGGCGTGTATCGGGACGAGTTCATCAGCGAGCCGGCCATTGCGGCGCTGGTGGCCGGCGAGCTCGGGGTGAACGACGACATCCGATCCCCCGACGGCCCCAAGACTCTTGCCTTCGACGTGTTCAACGGCGCGGTCGGATTCCTCAACGCCTGCCAGGTCGCCGTCCAGATGATCGGCGCGGGAAAGACCGGGCACGCGATGGTCGTCGCCTCCGAAACCGAGAACAACTCCGGCAGCGACGCGCACCCCGCCTACGGCCTGAGCGAGACAGGGTCAGCGGTGATCCTGTCACCGACCGACGGCGACAAGGGATTTGGCCGTTTCGTGTTCCGCCACTACCCCGAGTACGCCGGAGCGCTCACCACCTACACCCGGCACTCAGACGGCCGGACCTGGCTGGAAATCGACCGCGACCCGGGTTTGACTGCTCACTATCTGACCATCATCGCCGACGCGGTCGGTGAACTGCTCAAGCTCGAGGCGATCGCACCGTCCGACATCGCCGCCGTGTTTCCACCGCATCTGTCGCAGCCCGACCGCGAAGAACTGGCCACCCGATTGGGTATTGCGAGTTCGCTTTTCGTCGCCCCCGCCACCGACACCGACCCGTTTTCTTCGTCGGTGCCGCATGGACTGCAGCACGCCTGGCAGCACGGGCTGGTGGGTCCGGGCGACGTCGGTTTGATCGTGAGCGTCGGCTCCGGGCTTCAGGTCGGCTGCACGACCTACCGTTTCTGACGGCTACTCGTCGCGTAATTGAGGCGCCAGCGCGGCCTGGGTGGTCTTCCACGCCGGGACCACCGCTGCCAGGACCGCCGCCAAGATGGCCAGGATCGCGTACCCGATCGCCTCGGACATCGGGAAGATCAGCGGAGTCACCGAGCCCACGTCGACGATCGCGGCCCGCCCGACGGCGGCGATGATCGGGACGGACACCACCGCACCGAGAAGCGCACCCGTCGCGCTCGCGATCACAGCTTCCAACGTGGTCACCGCGAATACTTTGTTCCGGGTGGCACCAAGGGCCTGAATCAGGGCGATCTCGCGGCGGCGACGGATTCCGAGCAGCAACAGCGTCGACGACACCGATATGAAGGCGATCGCGAGGAGACCGTATTTCAGTGTGTTCAGCGGTGCGAGAAAACGGGATTCACCGTTGACCACCGACACGCGATACCCGTTCGCATCGACGACGGTGAGCGGCTGGTTGAAGTGGCCGGCCTTGATCTCGTCGGAAATGCGTTGAAGGTGGACACCTGCCGCCGGCTTGATGAAAACCAACCCGGGTGGTTGGCGGCCGAAGATCTGCTCGGCAAGCCGATAGGACATCTGGATTCGGAGGCCGCCCACCTCGGGGGTGGCCACGATGGTCCCGACCGGGATTCTGCGGGCACTGGATCCGCTACCCAGCTGAACGGTGTCGCCGACGCGAATTCCGTTCTGGCGGGCCAGTATTCCGCCGATTACGAGTTGATCTGCGTTCACGCTTGCGCTTGGGGGCTGCCCGGCGAAGACCTGATACGAGAAGGTCGGCCGATCCTCGGCCCGGACGTAGGCCAGCGATCCGTTGGCGAGGGTGATCTCGATTTCCGCCATTCGCTCGAGGCTGCCGACACCTGGCAGTGCCGCGAGCTTGGTCATGCTGTCGGGTGAGAACTTCGCGTCCGTCGATCCCCAGTCGGTGAATCGGGTGGTGGTCACCACCAGGCGATCATTCGCCTGCGCCTGCGCCACGTTTTCCACGCCGCGATCGATGGCCACCAAGAACCCCGACAGCAGCGTGGCGACGGCCACGGGAACTGCGACCGCACCGGCTATCGCGGTCGTCCGGGTCTGGTCCGTGCGCAGGCCGGTGAACGCGATCGCCAGGATCGCACTGTGCGCGCGGTCCGGCTGAAGATGGATTGACGCCAGGATCTGTGCACTGAAATATGCTGCAGCTAAAAGTAATCCGACGATTGTTACGACGACCGCACCGTTGGCGATCGCGGCCTGCGACCGCGCAAGCCCACCTGACAACGTCGCCGACCACACCAGGAAGGCAGCTGCGAAGCCGGCAGCCAGCAATGCCGCCGCCTTGGGCCAGATGCGCGTCGACTTGGTGTCCTCGTACGCGGCGCGTCCGGAAAGCTCAGTTGCGATCGGGGTTTTCGATGCCGACACGCTCGGGACAATGGCGGCGAGCACAGCGAGCAGAATGCCGATTCCCAGTCCCGCGACGACGACGCCCGGTTCGACCACCACGGGGACATTGACGCCGACGAACTGTTGCGTCAGCTCACTGGCGCTGGCGACGACGGGTCTGGCGATGATGGCGCCGAGCAGGACTCCGACGACCGATCCGGCGGCCCCGAGCAGAGCAGCTTCGGCGAGAAATCCGACCAGCGTGGACAGCGGCGAGGCGCCCAGAGCCGCGGCGATCGCGACTTCGCGTCGGCGTTCTTGTATCGACAACCGGGTGAGCTGGGCGATCAGGATCACCCCGACCCCGACCGCGATCAGAGCGAAGATCGCCAGCAGCGGGAACAGCACGACATTGACGTTGAATCCGGCAGCCGGATCGTTGCGGGTCAGAACCCGATATCCCGGCCCGAGTACGTCCAGCGCCTTGACGATGCGGGCCTGAACGGTGGCCGCGTCGACGTGATCTGCGAGCGTGACGTAGACGGTGTCCACCCGGTCGTCGCGGGCGAACTGCACTTTGGCTGCGCTGAGCGGCAATACGATCACACGGCCGCTGTTGACACTGTCCAGTTGCGGGATCTGGGCAAGTCCAGATATCGGCAGCTGACCGATATCGGTCGCCAACGTCGGAGACTTTCCCAACGAGCGGCCAAAGGTGGTCGAGGTGGCCCACACCTGCGGCTCTTTCTGCCCGGCGCCGCACACTTTCGGGTCGATCATCCATCGAGCTGAGCAGTCGATTCCCAACGCCAGCACCACGGTGTCGCGGTCGCCGTCGCGCACCTGCGTCGCCGCGCGGACCACCGGGGCGAGCACCGCCACGCCCGAAACATTGTGGGCGGCACCGATAACCGCCGGCCCGATCCCACCCTGAGTCTCGGCGCCGACGATGCGCAGCGGAGTGGGGCCGGCGATCCGGTAGCCGACGTCATCGATAGCGGTACGGACGCTGCTGGTTTCGATCATGACCGCGACAACGATGGCCACTCCGCCGCCGAGCGACAGCGACGCCAACAGCGCGCGAAGAGTGTGCCGTCGAATAGCCCGGAGGTTGATGAGCCGCAGGACGCTGACGGCCGCGGCTAGTGCGACGCGCGCCATGCCGCGCCGCCGTGCCGAACTTGCCGCGCGTCGCTTTCGATGCGGCCATCGAGGAGGGAGACCAACCGGGGAGCTTCGTCGGCGATCGATCGATCATGAGTGACCAACACAATGGTCTGGCCTGCCGCATTGAGATCGTAGAGCGCCTCGATCACGCGGCGGCCATTCTTGGTGTCGAGGTTGCCCGTCGGCTCGTCGGCGAGGACGACCTGCGGAGCCATGAACAACGCGCGCGCGATCGCAACGCGCTGCTGCTCACCACCGGACAATTCCGCGGGCACACGCTTGGCCATCCCGGCCAGCCCGAACTGGTCCAACAGCGAGATGGCCCGGTCGTACTGGGCACGACCGGCCTGACCGGCCAGCAGACTGGGCAGCATCACGTTCTCGGCCGCGGACAATCCCGCCAACAAGTTGAACGACTGGAACACGTACCCGATCCTGCGACCGCGAACACCTGCCAATTCGCGACCGGACAACTGGGCGACGCTCGCCTGGTTCATCAGAACCTCGCCGCTCGTCGGAGGCTCCAGCAACCCGAGGATGCTCAGCAACGTCGACTTGCCCGAGCCCGAAGGTCCCACCATGACGACGAATTCGCCCGCATGTATCTGCAGATTGACGTCGTGAATGATCGGTATCGCCGTCGCACCCGAACCGAACGATTTGCACAGGCCGCGGGCTTCCAGGACCACCGGCCGTGCATTCGCGTTGCCACCCGCGGTGGCGCCCTCGGCTTGCCCGTTGAGGAAAGCGGTGGACGAGGCGAACAGCGGCGAACCGGCTGGAGTGGCGTCGGATGCCGGTGCTGTTGCAGGTTGCTCGGGCGCACTGACCGGAAGGGTTGTCACTTCGGCCAGAGCGGGCATGATCAGCGGGATATCGACACCGGAGCCGACCACGAATACGCCCTGCGGGCCGCCCTCCATCTCACCCGCACCTTTGACGATCTCCGCGAGCGCGGCAACCGCTTCGTCGTCGTCATGCGGCAAGAACCGCCGACGCAGATCCACGACCAATCCATCGGCCGTGTCGACCACCGCAAGCGTCGCAACGTCCGGCTCGATGCACAGTAGCGCCGTGTGGTCATACCCAGCCGACTCACCTGCCTTGCGGGCCAACGCGACCGCGGATGACGCCAACGCTGAAGTGTTCGCCGACGCCAGCGCCGCGCCCCGGGCCGGCCCCGTGTCGGGCTGCTCGGGCGTGCTGATCGGAAGCGACGTCGCCGCAACCAGATCCGGCATGATCAGCGGAATATCGACGCCGGAGCCGAGCAAGAACACGCCCAGCGGGTCGCCCTGCATCGCATCCGCACCTTTGACGATCTCCACGAGCGCGGCCAGCGCCGCGGCGTCGTTACTCGGCAAAAACCGCCGACGCACCTCCACGATCGACTCGTCACCGGTGTCCAACACCGCTGACGTCGCCGAATCCGGCTCGATACACAGCAGCCCAATGCGCGGGTATCCGGCCGACCGACCGTCCGCGCAGGCCAACGTAATCGCCGACGGGCTCAACAGCGGGGTGTTCGCCGACGCCAGCGCCGCGCCCTGGGCCAGCGCGGCCTCGGGTTGCTCGGGCACGCTGACCTGAAGCGACGTCGCCTCGGCCAGTGTGGGCATGATCAGCGGGACGTCGACACCGGAGCCGACCACGAACACGCCCTGCGGGCCACCCTCCATCTCACCCGCATCCCTGACGATCTCGACCAGCGCAGCCACCGCTTCATCGTCGTCGTACGGCAGAAACCGCCGACGCACCTCAACGACCAGTCCGTCCGCCGCGCCGACCACCGCAAGCGTCGCAACGTCCGGCTCGATGCACAGCAGTGCCGTGTGGTCATACCCGGCCGACACACCTGCCGCGCGGGCCAACGCAACCGCGGAATGGAACGGCGACACCAGCAATACGTTGTCGACCCGGCGCGTCGCCAGGCCCTCGCGCAGGCTCGTCGCTACCGCGACATCGTTCCAGGTCACCCCGGCAGATCTCACTTGATAGCCGGCGATAGCCGCCGTTTCCCGGATGATAAGGATGGTGGCGATGATCTGCTCGGTCGTGGTGTCGGGCGGCAGGTCCGCACTTTGCGCGATGTCGAAATTGCCATGATTGACGACGACCCCGTCCGCCTCCGCCCCCGCTATCAGGACGGTGCGGACAGACGGCGGCGTCATGGAAACACCGAGCACAGCGTCCAACACTTCTCCACAATAGATTTTGCTGCGTCTGCTTTGCGCACGCAGCCAGCGTGGCGAATGTCGCGGCTACCACTTCTGGCTGACGCCTCAGCGCGGAGCGGGCACTTCGGCTGACTTCAATTCGACCAGGGGTATGCAAACAACGGCCCGATGACTGCCGATGAGAGGAGCCACACCAGTCCGCACAAGATCAGAAGCCACATCGCTTGGGCGATGAATCGGAACTGGTTCGCCGAGGTCAGCTCCAACCGGATCGCGGAACTCAGCCGGGCCAGATCATCGGCGGAAAGGAACACCTTCCCTGTTCCGACCCTCAGCATGTAGCTGCGCTTTCCGCTGGGCCGGTCCAAGCGCAGGAGGATGAGCGGATCCCCATCGCTGTCTCGCAGGCCGATGAGGCTGGTTAGCTCAGGTTGTCGCACGGCACTCCCCTAGGTTGGGACTTCCTGCGCTTGGAGCGCTTACATTACTCGCCGCGATGATTACGAGCAATACTCTGTCTCACAAGCGAATTCGTACTACCGCGACCGCCGCGCGGGTCCAAAAACTTTAAGTGACAAGAGAATTCGGACACCTCGATCTGCCGCGACTCGACCTTCCTGCCTGAGATCAGTGGGAGAAGTGCGCTTCGTATCGCCGGGTGAAGGCCGAGGCTAGGCGTTTGCTTTCGCGAAAAGCGCCTTTGTCTGCTCGAGTCGGTGTTGGGTGCGAGCCAGCTTTCCGGACTTCATCTGTTTGCGCCAGAGCGGGAAATCGTCCCCGTACTGCTGATGCTCGGCACCGGCGGCCTCGTAGACGACGTAGCCGCCCTTGAGAATGCTGAAGGGAGCTTTCAGCTTGCCCAGCTTGTCGTACTGCGCGCTCGCGTGACTGGACAGCGGATCGAACCACGCCGGCGTCACGAAGTTGGAGACCGAAACGCCGTTGACGGCATAGGTCGGCGCCTCGACTGGGTCGCAGACTTCGAAGCTGTAGGCCTTGCCACGACCGTCGTTCGCCCACAGGTTGCAATTGGGATCGATAAACATCTCAAGCACTTCGTGAGACAGGACGCTAGAGACACTCCAATCCCCCGTCGTCGCCTTGCCGCCATTGTCGAGTTCCGGCTGGGCCGCGACCACGCCCCACAACTTCCCGCCCGGGTCCTCGGTGTGGTAGCCGAGCACACCTTTGGGTTGATCTTTGATCGTGTCGACCACAGCGATGCCGTGCGCCGCCACGGGCACGTTCTTGGGGTCGGTGTAGAAGATCACCGCCGCGGGAGCCCTGTCCCACAGCGGGGCAACATCTAATCGGACCTGGGCTGCGATGGCCTGGGTCATGGTGGCGGCGTCTTGGTCTGACACCAACGTCGACTGATTGACAATCGCGATCAACATATCCGCTCCCGTTGTTGAGGGCCGAACCCTTCACTCGAAGAAGGGCCATCGATATCATCTGCCTCGGTCGGGAAGATTGCGTAAGTAGTCCGGTACTGGAATGTTGGCCGGCAAGCCCCGCCTGGCACTGGTGGTTGTTTGAGAAGGTTTTGAGACCGTCGACTTCGCCGGGCTGCTTACCGCCGGGACTTGCCACGAGCGCGCTCCGGTAGCAGCGTCGCCTGGAGCGCGTGACGAAGCCAGTCCTGGTATCGGTCGCTGCTCCACTGCCAATGCTGGGTGAACGTAACGTATACGTCGCTGCTGGTGAGCGCCCACAGGACGGCCGCCGCGTCGTCGACGGTCATGGAGTCGCGCAGCGGTCCGTTAGCGGCAACCCATTCCGCGACGGTCGTCATCGCTTCCCGCCGCTGCCGCAGGTTCAGATCGTCGCGTAGCTCGGCGATTTCGGGTTCGACGGCGGCCGCATTCTGTAGCAGCGAATTGTAGGGGCCAATGCGACTCAGCTGCGCAGTGATGCCAACGGAGAAGCGCCGCAACTGTTCTCGTTGGTCCGTGCTTCGGCGGACCGTCTGAGGCCCCTCGCGCTCGAGAAACGGGATGTCGGCGTCGTCACCGCCGATGACGTAGTCCATCACCTCTTTGAGCACGCCGCGCTTGTTGCCGAAGAGCCGGAAAACCAGGTCGGTCGAAACGTCTGACTGCGTGGCGATTTCGGCCATTGTCGTCTGGAGGTATCCGTTGGCCAGGAACAGCTCGGCCGCAGTGTGCACGATGCGGGCACGACGCTCGGCGGCGGCGGCTCGGCGACGCGTGGAGTCATACCGGCGCGTGTTGACAACTTCGGCCACAGTCAGGCATCCTACCCTACATTGATTCTAGTTAGACTCGAACCAATTGAGGTTGCAGTGAGCTTCTTCTACTCAGTCGCCTATGCGGTCGGCATCACGCCATGGGAAGCTGCCGGCGATGCCGACCGGAACATGTTGGAGCGGTTGTTCGCCCGTGAAGAGGCCGAGCGCGCGGCGCCGGGCAAGGCGCTCGATCTCGGATGCGGCACGGGTATGCACACCCTCGAGTTGGCCGCCCGCAGATGGACTGTGACCGGCGTCGACTCGAACGCGCAGGCCGTCGCCCGAGCCAAACGCCGCATCGCCGAACACAATCCGCGCGCGTCGGCCATTCGCGCCGATGTCACCGATCTGCGTGCCGACGATGTCGGCAGCGGTTATGACCTGTTTCTCGACATCGGGTGTTACCACGGGCTCACTCCGCCTCAGCGGACCTCGATGGGCCGCAGCGTCACCGCGCTCGCCGCCCCGGGCGCGACGTTGTTGCTGCTGGCATTCCAGCCGGACAAGTTGCCGAAGCCCCTGCCTCGCGGCGCGGATCGGTCAGATATCGAAAGTTCCTTTCCTGGTTGGACTGTCACCGATACCGAGGCCGCGTCGACGGTCGGCATGCCGCGGCCGTTGCGAAAGGCCGCACCTACCTGGTATCGGCTGCGGTACGAACACGCCGCGTGAGACCGGCGACGTCGGCTCAGGGCGCCTCGCTGAAGTCGTGCTGGTGTTCACGCAGGAACTCAGCCAATGTCTGCGGCTTGTTGCCGGTGAAACGTTCGAACGTATCGGTGATGGGGTAGAGCGCCTGCAATTGCGGGGGCATACCGCGCAGGTAGCGCCACAGGTAAGTGAGGTGTTCGACGGCGACCGCGGGGTAACCTGCGTCGGTGGCGGCAATCGCCCATTGGTCGTCGGTGATTTCCGCGTATTCCACACGGCGACCTAGGATCTGGGCGAACGCCTCGGCGATGTCGTTGTTGCTGACCCCGCCGGCCATCAACCGCAGCACCGTCCCGTTGTCCAGGGCCGGCCCGGTCAGCACGGCAGCGGCGACCCGGGCGACATCGACGGCACCCACCAATGGGATCGAAGTACTCACCGGGCCCCAGGGCGCCGCAAAGACGCCGGCCTCAGCGAGGCTGCGCTGGGCAATGGCGGCCAGATTCTCGTAGAAGACCGCGGCGTCCAGATGCACGGCCCCGACGCCGGCCCAGTCGAAGATCTGCTCGACAAGCCAATGGCGAGTTTGGTGCGGGGTGGGCTGTGGGCCGTTGGGCTGCAACCATTGTGAGAGATTGACCGTCTCCTCGACGGCCTGCGCCTTGGCGGCGCTGGCGAACGTGGCGGCGGCCTGAAGCAGGCCGTCCTGGACCGGGTACGTGAAGTAGGCGCGTCCCACACCGTCCATCGCGGCGGCGACGCTGGCCGGATCGAGAAGGTCGCCGACAGTGACCTCGGCGCCCATCGCGCGCAGGCGGTCGGCTCGCGCGTCTTCGCGGTGCACGAACGCGCGTACCGGGTGGTCGTGCTCGCGCAATAGCCGCACGACGTGAGACCCCGTCGAGCCCTGCGGTCCACCG
This sequence comes from uncultured Actinomycetota bacterium, assembly GCA_963815995.1. GTDB lineage: Bacteria > Actinomycetota > Actinomycetes > Mycobacteriales > Mycobacteriaceae > Mycobacterium. Next base: position 35,229 of record CAWFIR010000006.1, on the reverse strand, counting down.
GCTGCGCCGGTGACCAGAATGAGTTCGGTCATGAGCGATTTCCTTTCAGTGCAATTTCATTCGATGAACACTAGAATGAAATTGAGTATTCCAGGCCGGCGTCGGCGGGTCACGTCGGGCAGCTCCAACAAAACCGGCGCCCGGTGAGGACGGCGTGGCCACGGACGAACCGTCGCCGCTGGGCGGGTATGCCGCTTCCAGCGTGATACCTTCAGCTTCTTTTCAGGATTAACCGAGGTGCTGGAATGGGCGTTATCGGGTGCCTTCGAGGTCTCGCCGCCATCGCGGTCGCCGGCTTGATCGCCGGCTCACCGCTGCTGCCGCCGATAACGCCGCTACCCAGCGTTCGGTCGACTGCAGTCCGGCTCGCCAGCACTGACGCTGCGGATTCGCCGCTCGGGGATGGCACGGCGCTGCTCATGGGCGGAACCAGTATTCCGCAACCGAGCCAGCTCTACCTCGATGCCGCTGACACGCTGTATCTGCAGCCGCGCGGATTCACCGGCACCCTGCAATCGCTATTCACCCCGGAGAACGCAAGTCCCACGTCGGCGACGCGGGGCGAGCAGATTCTCGACTCCACGATCCTGCAAATGTTCGACAAGGGAGACCTGAGCGCGCAAAACCCCGTCGTGGTGTTTGGCTACTCGCAGAGCGCCTCGATCTCCTCAGCCGTGATGCGTGAGCTTGCCGGTCAGGGTGTGCCAAGCAACGATGTGCACTTCGTGCTGATCGGCGATCCTGACAACCCTGCCGGAGGCGCGGAGGTGGCGACCGGCAACCTGTCCCCGCAATATCTTATGGCCAACGTCGCGACTCCGAACGATCTATACCCGACGGACGTTTACACCCATGAATACGACGGTGTCGCCGATTTCCCGAAGTATCCGATCAACCTGCTCTCGGACCTCAACGCAGCGTTGGGCTTCATCTACGAGCACGGCACCTATTTGAGCCTCACACCCGAGCAGATCAGCGACGCCATCCAACTGCCGACGACGGCGGCAGACACCATGGTCAACTACTACATCATCCCCGCCGAAAGCCTGCCGCTGCTGGATCCGTTGCGGTTGATCCCGATCATCGGACAGCCCCTGTACGACCTGCTCGAACCCGACACCAAAATTCTGGTGAACCTCGGCTACGGCAGCATCGACCAGGGGTGGGCGTCAGGAAATGCCGACCTCGTCAGCGCTTCCGGATTGTTTCCGACTGACCTGAATCTCGGCGACGTTTCCACCGCACTCGGTAACGGCCTGCAGCAGGGGGTGAGCGCCTTCATCGCCGATTTAGGCAACCCGGACACATACCAAATCACGCCGCTGGTAGACAACCCGTCATTGTCTGAGGTCGCGGACGCGGGATACCTCTACGGCTTCCTCGACACACCGCACCCAACGCTGTCAGAGGCCATACAAGGCATCACCGAGCTGATCCAAGCATTCACCGCTACGACATGAGCTGCACGACTGGGTCTTTCGGACCGTCAAAACTCGAAACCCAGCTAGCCGCAACATTTTTCGGGACATGTGTGTGAGGACTTCCTCATAGCTGTCGTCGACAGCCAGTCTGTTGACGGTCCGTATCGTTTCCACGGCCGCGTCGCGGCCGGTGACTGCCTCACCCCCGAGCGGGCTGTACATCACCACGTCCTCGGCGAGCAAACCGGCGAGGACGTCTTTATCTGCGCCGCCGTGGAAGCAGTCGACGAAGGACACCAAGGTGTCGCGGTGCGGGGCGAACGCGGTCACGGCTACTCCTTCTAGTGTGCGGGGGCTAGGTTGGCGCCTTCGTCGTCAGCTGGCGGGGAAGTAGTGGCCGTTGTCCAAATCGGCGAGCAGGCCGGGCTGAGTGGGCTCCCAGCCCAGGGTCTGGCGCGTGAGGAGGTTGGACGCCGGCAGGTCCATCGTGACCGGATACGCAAGGGATCCAAAGTATCCCGGCAGCATCAATACGTCCGCGGGGATGCTTACGACGGGCAGGTCCAGCCGGCTGCCGATCGCCTCGGCGATCTTGCGGAACGGGATGCCCCCGTCCTGGACCGCGTGCCACGCTTTGCCGGCCGGGCTCTTCTCCAGCGCCAAGCGGAATAGGGAGGCGGCATCCCGGATGTGCACGCTGACCCAGAGGTTCGCGCCGTCGCCGGGGTAGCCGACGACGCCCTTCTCCTTCGCGACGGCGATCAGCCCCGGCAGGAAGCCAGCAGTATCGGTAGTGCTGTGCGCGATGAGCGGAAGCCGCACGACCGAAGATCGCACACCCTGCTCGGCGAGGCCGATGACGGCTCCCTCCACGGCATTACGAAACCGCAGGGTGCCCTTGTGCTCCTCGCCGCCGGGAAGGACCGGATCGTCCTCGGTGGCCGGCCGGCCCAGGCCCTCCCCGGGGCTGCCGATACTGCCTGCGGTGATCAGCGGCTTTCCGGTTCCCGCGAGTGCCTCGCCGAAGGCGGTCACTTGCTCGAACTCCGCGGCCGTCACGCCGTCAATCCCGCCGGACGAGAGCAGGTCGCGTCGGAATGCAACGTGGATGACGCCGTCGGAGTCCGCGGCCGCTTCCTTGAGCCCGTCGAGATCCGCGACGTCGCCGCGGCGCACCGTCGCGCCGAGCGCAGAGACCGCCGACGCGGCCTCCTCTGATCGGGCCAAACCGGTGACTTCGTGCCCAGCGGCGACGAGATCGGAGATGATGTGCGAACCGGCATGGCCGGTCCCGCCGGTAACGAGAACGCGCATGTGACTGCCCTTCTGAGGTTCAGTAGGTCGTTGTTCTTCTGTTGCCTTTTGTGCCGAACATCGACTGGCGTGATGAGCCGAGAGACGTGGCGGGGCGGCAGCGTTAGCCGAGAATGGTGACGCCCAGGGCGAAGTTCGTGTGCTTGACGACGTGGGACATGAGGCTCATCTCCAGCAGGCCCGCGTTCTCCAGTGCCCGCGCCATTGGCAGCGGCCCGGCGTCCATCGGGCGCAGTCCCAGGCTCTCGATGAACTCCGCCACGCGTGCTTTTGCCTGCGCGTCATCGCCGGCCATGAACACGTCCAACGGGCGGCCCTCGGCTGAGCCAACCTTCAAAACGTTGGAGAACAGGGTGTTGAACGCCTTGACGACATGCGCTTCGGCGGGGGCAACCCGGGCGATCTCCTGGGCGCCGGAACTGCCCTCAGGGGTGACAAAACCCATCAAATCGGGAGTGACAGGGTTGGTGATGTCGATGATGACCTTGCCGTGCAGGGCGTCCCCGTACTCGCTGACCACCGCCGCCGCGCTGGCGTACGGCACGGCGAGGATGACGATGTCGCCGGCCGGGGCGGTGCCAGCCGTCCCGACGGTGGCGCCGTCGAGCGACCCGGCCAATTGCTTGGCCTTGGCCGCGTCGCGGCCGATGATCTCAACTGAGTTGCCGCCTGCAAGCGCCCGGTCGGCTAGGGCGCTGGCCATGTTCCCCAGGCCGATGATGCTGATGCTGCTCATAAAGTCTCCCGTCTCGGTTGGCGAGCAGAAAGGTTGACTACTCAACCATAGACAGGAATAGATGACGCGTCAACCAAATGGAGGTAGCATGGGGTTCCGATGAATCCGCACTGGCTGAACACTCATGAAGACCGCGCCTGGCGAGCCTTCATGCACGCGCATCATCAGCTCGTCGTCCGCCTGAACCGGGGCCTGCAGGAATCGGGGCTGTCCGGGGCCGACTACGAGGTCCTCGCGGCGCTTTCGGCTAACGACGGGGACCGCATGCCCGCCCGCAACCTGTGCAACGCGCTGGGCTGGGAGAAGAGCCGTGTCTCCCACCAGCTGCGGCGCATGCAGAACGACGGGCTGATCAGCCGCGAGCCCAATCCCGCCGACGCCCGCAGCACCATGGTCTGCCTGCTCGAGGCCGGCCGCGCCGCCATCGAGAAGGCCGCGCCTAAACACGTGGAGGACGTCCGGCGGAACTTCATCGACCTGCTCACCCCGGCAGAGCTCGACATGCTCGCCACCCTCAACGAACGAGTCCTGCACCACCTGGCCACAAACTTCGACCCCCCCGCCGAAGACGAGCCCTTGTAGTTTTCGTTAGCCGCGAGCATTTCGCCCTCAAGTTCTCGGGATTTTCTAAAACGTTGCGTGGCAACAGCTTTCGCTGTCGCCGACGGCGGTATATTTTGGCGTCGATACGTTGCCTTGCAAACGTATTCAGCACGCCAAAAATCGACTGTTTCTGCGGCGATCGTAAGCCTCTCCCCCGCCGGGCGATTGATAGAGAGCCCGGAGCGGCTGAGGGGCGTTGGGGCTCAGAGCTTTTTGAGTCCGTGCAGGAACCGTCCAGCCGCTCGACATGCTGGGTGCTCTCGGTGCGGCAGTTTGCCTCTTCCTGTTCGCCACCGAGATTAGCCCTCACACGATTGACCCTGCTTACCTGCATCCGTGCTAGCGATTGCCCCGATTACTCCGCGGCCGGGCTCACCGGCGCCCTAAGGTTGGGATTAGTAGCAAGCGCGGCCGCGGATTTCTCGGTTTAATCCGCACAAGTTCTACGCGCCGCGATCAGCCTTCGGCCAGCCACCACTGATAGTGGCGGGGAACATCATCGATGCTTTCGGTCGCGCCGAGCATCAGGTTGGCGTTGTTGGTCCACACCACCTGCGACAAGGTATCCAAAGATCCACACGCGATGGATCCAGCTGTCTGATCCGGGCTACCTTGGTAGTGCCACACCGTCGGCGACTGGTTCACGCCCGGGCAGGGGACAAGTTGGATGGGGCCGATGATCGAGAAGAACGCGGACTGAAGCGAAGCCGCATCACGGTAGAGGGCGTAAGTGGCGCTGATTGGGCCGCCGGAATCGGTGTTGATGTCGCAACTGACCGCGGCGAGTTGATTGCCCACAGGATCATGCAATTGACAGTCGGCGGGCGTGTAGCCCTTCGACAACAATCCGAACAGCTTCTGGGTATCTTCCGGAGTGGCCGGTGAATTCGGCAATGGTCGCATCGGTTGCGCGTTCGCAGGAAGGGCGAGCACCACGGCGCACAGGACAGGAAGCGCTGCCGCCGCCATCCAACCGTCGTTCAGCGAGAACCTGGGCATCTGCGCTCCTCACGCTCTGGTGAGCACGGGTGTGAAGCCGCAGCGCCGGCGGCGGCAGGCTCGCCCGTGTGGCTGATGCTACGGCCTCTCTCCGGGCAGGGTCCTCGAAACCCGCAGGTGCCACACGCTTGCAGCCGGGCGGCTTATCGCAATTCGTAGGAGTCTCGCGAGATGTGAAAGTAATGACCCGTGCTGGCGTCTGTGCAGGTGATACCGGAAACCTCACTGCCGCAACTCATCTCGCCAGCGGCTCGGGTGGTGCCATAGGCCAGCGTGGGCTCGGTGGTGCCGCGCAGAGTATCGGTATGACAGCTCAGCGCCGGTGGGCTTCCTTGGTCCATCCCGATACGATCGCCCCATCCTCCTTCGCAGGATGGTGGACGAGGCGGTGCGACCCAGCTGTGGCTGCCGATTTCGCACATCGCGAAGCCATTGTTGTTGAGGAACCCGATACCGCAAACGATGTTGCCCGACGGCGATTGAAACGCGTCGTAGGCATCGGCGGCCTGCGCGAGCACTGGGCAACGAGCCGGCAATACCGCGGACAACACCGCGACCGTCACGACCACGTTCGATTTCACGGCCACCTCTTAAGCCGAAGCAATCTAGAGTACGCAGATCTAATCAATGAAAAGCTATGCCTCCCAAGATTGAGCGGAGGGCGCTGTTGGACGGTGGGCATTCTCTGGGTGCGCCTTCGCCGGGGTATCTGTTCGAACAGGCACAACGATGACACAGACTCTCGCGCCGTGGATCACAATCACCGGGCTGGACGGCTCGGGCAAGACCACCTTGGTGCGGGCCTTGAGCCAGGAGCTGGGTGGGTTTGACTTCCGGTTGCCCTACCACCGGTTCGTGCGGCACTTTCTGGCCCTATCCGGAGATGGGTCGGCCTTCGGTGATGTCCACACGGATCGCTTGCTGTTCGCGACGGACGCCCGATTGACCAACTCTCTCATTCGGGAATGGCGCCAGACCTATCCGCTTCTGCTGTCCCAGCGGGGCTGGATGGACAATTTCATTTTCGGTGCCGTGCAAGGCATCAGCTACCAGGAGGCGAACGAGCTGCTGCGGCCCGCGGAGCTCGAACGTCCTTCGGCGATCATCTACCTGATCGCCGAGCCGCAGGTCGCCTTCACCCGTATCGCCATGGACCGCAACGCCGACAAGTATGAGACGCCCGACTTCATCGCCGAGCAACACCGAGAGACCCTGCGGTTCTATGAATCTGTCAACGCAGGTCTGCAGGTCTTGGCGCCCTTTGCCGACATTCCCGCGATGTGCATTGACACGACGACAAAGACGAGCGAGACGGTGCTTGGGGAAGCGCGGGCATTCGTGACGAGCACGCTCTCCACGAACCGGTCATAGCCCCGCCCTCGACTACAACGCGGTGTCACAATGACGGGATGGCGAAATGCAGTGACGATAACGTCGTCCTGGTCGATATGGACGGGGTGCTGGCGGATTTCGACGCCGCGGTGCTACATCGCCTTCCGGTAGTTGCGCGTGTCGCGCGCACGCACTTCTACATCGCAGAGGACTATCCGCAGCACGTCACCCACGTCGACGACATCACACGCCATCCAGAATTCTTCCGGAACTTGCCGCTGGTCGACAACGCGCTGCAAGGCTGGCAGCGGCTGATCGACGCTGGATACCGACCACGAATCTGTTCGGCGCCGCTGTCAAGAAATCAAGAGGCCGTGCACAACAAACTCGCATGGTTGCGGCGGCACTTCGTGCCTCGGTTCGGAGAAAGTGTGGTCAGCGAGGCGATCATTGACAAAACGAAAAGTCGCTACGACGGACTTGCCTTGATCGACGACCGCCCGGAAGTCGATACGAACAACGGCCAGGCCACCTGGCGCCATATCGTGTTCGACCAGCCCTATAACAAGCACTCGCCTGCCGCGCTGCGGATACGAGGCTGGGATGATCCGCATCTGGAGGACATCTTAGAAGCCGCGCGCCGCAACAGCAGCCGGGAACAGGCGAGATAACAAGGGCAGCAACGGTCTCGACGTGTCAGACCGCCTGCGTGGGAGCACATCGCGAGTCAGTACTGGTAGATGGCGATTTTCTGCCGATCACCGCCGGGTGACACGAACAGCCGGCGGCCGGCAGGGTCGATCTCCAGCCACCTGCTGTCGCTGGGCGCCCAACCCGGAATATCGGCGAGTGACACGAATTTCGTCAGGGTGCTCGCTCCGTCGGAGAGCACATACAGATCGGTCGAGTTGTAAAAAGTGACAAACACTCGCCCATCACCGCTGGCCACAAACCCCTGACATGATCCCGGCCCACTGAGTTGCCCTCGCGGCGCGCCGGTGCCGGCGTCGAAGACCAGAATCTTCGGGGGCGCGATGACCGGGTCAGCCCCGACCACGACGTAGGCGGTCTGTGTCTTCGGCTCGAAGCCCATGGACCATGGTTGGCCTGGGCCCGCAATCGGCGCGCGCCATTTCTCGTTCAACATCGTGTCCGCACGCGCGAGGCCGAACGCATTCACGTACAGGAGGTCACCGCTGGCCGCGTCGACCTCGAGCCCATGAATGATCGGACTCTTGTCGTGTGCGTGTGGCCCGACGACGTTCTGGCGGACGACGTGGCCGTCGGCGTCGAACTGGACCAGGCATGCGCCCTCGTTGGCGGCGCCACCGCCGTACACCGCGTTGGTCGCCCGGTTGATCGCGAGCTCCTGTAAGTAGCAGGACGACGGCTTCTGGGCGGTCGTAACGAGCGTGTCGGTGTCCGTGCTGAACACCTTGACATCCCCCGACATCATCAGCGCGTACCCGCGCCTGAGCTTGTCATTGACCACGAGAGTTTGCTGCGTACCCGTGATGGATGTGTCGACCCGCTCGATGGTTCCCGACGGTGCCGACAGCGAGACGGCATAATCTCGCCATTGCGGCGGTCCCCCGGTAACCGACTCCATGCCGCTTGCGTACAACTTGTTGACCGAGGCACTAAACGTCAGCTTCATCGGCTCAAACGGCAGCGCGATGGTGGTCGTCAGCGGCAGCGGGCCAGTCGGGGAAATCGTCGCCTGCTGCGACATTCTCACCGGTTGTGGCGGCGGCTCAATGGACCCGCAGCCAGCGAGAATCGCGGTCAGCGCGACCACAACTGGCCAGCACGACTGCCGGTTCCGCATGGCGGAGATTGTCGCACGGACGGGCTACTACTGAGTTCCCATTACGTTCTTCACGAAGATGACGAATCCGCCTCACAGAGAAGAATCCGATTAGCTGGACCAGGCGGTCGCGGTAGGTGATTTCGGTGTTTGGGCACCACCCCGTATCAGCAGTGACACGCTGATCCAGCAGTGATTTAACGGCGCGAGCAAGCAATGTCGGATGTGGTCGAAATGCTCATTACAGGATCGGGGGCGCGGTAGTGATTGGTGACGACCGGCGAGCACAGCCGGTATCTCCGCGCGTCGCTGAGTCGCCTCAAGCACCCTCCACGGTGAGTATGCGGTTCGACGCCTTCATCACAGCTGCAGGTCCGGATCGACCGGTTGCCCACGGAATTGTCAAGGGTCTGCGGCAGATTGGAAGGCGCCCCGGCCGATTGAGGGCGTTGCGGGTGCACGCACCGTCCGCCGACGACAGCGATAGCACCGGCGCGCTCGACCGGTCCCGCTACCTGATCGCCGTGCTGTCGCCGGCCGCGGCGTCATCAGATCACCTCGACGGCGAACTCGCCCATTGGCTGCAGCGCCACCAACTCGACCGGCTCCTGCTCGTGCTGGCCGACGGGCAACTGTTGTGGGATCCCGAGCACCGTCGTTTCGATCCCAGCACCTCCGACGCCGCGCCAGCAGCGTTGACCCAACCTGGCTCCCTGCCCGACGAGCCGTTCTACATCGATGTCAGCGGCGACGCGCCCTGGGATCCCGGCGAGCCGGTGTTCCGCGACAAGGTCACCTCGCTCGCCGCCCCGGTGCACGGCAAGCCCAAGGACCAACTCGCCGGCGACGACGTCCGCGAACAGCGCCGGTTCCGGCGGCTACGCGCAGCCGCCGCGCTCGGCATGGCGGTACTGCTGGTCGCATCCGTCGTCGCGGGCATCACAGCGCTGCACAAGCGCCGCGACGCCGACGCCGCCCGCGATCGGGCCACCGCCCAGCGGCTCGACGTCGAGGCCCATGGCATGCTCGCCGGCACCCGACCCGGCGGCGACGCGCGCGCATTTCAAGAGTTACTGGCCGCGCACGCCATCGCTCCCGGTGACGACGGTCCCTTGCTGCATGCGGCCGCGGTGCGGGTCACCACCGAGAAGATCATCCCGACCGGGGCGAAGGTCAGCGACGTCGTCGTCAGTCCCGACGGGGGGCGCATCGCCAGCGCCGGGTCCGATGGTTGGGTTCGGCTGTGGGACACGGGCACCGGCCACGACGTCGGCGCTCTGAAGGCAAATGACCACGGGGACGAGGTCTTCGGCATCGCCTTCAGCCCCGACGGCGCCCGGCTTGGCGGTGCCCATCGCCGGCAACGACATCCAACTGTGGAACGCCGGCGGGCAGAGAAAAGGCCGGCGTCCCGCTCAAGGGGCACACCGGCATCGTTACATCGCTCGCGTTCAGCCCCGACGGGCAGCACCTGGTCTCGGGCGGCCTCGACGGCACCGTCCGGCTGTGGGACACCAACACCGGACACCAGCTCCCGGAGTTGCTGAACGATCCCACCGACAAGGTCACCAGCGTGGCGTTCAGCCCCGACGGACGCCGCGCGGCCTGCGGCACCCTCGATCACGGCATTAGGCTGTTCGACCTCGACACCGGCCAGCAGATCGCAGACCCGCCGAAGCTGGATGACGGCGCCATCGCCAGCGTGGCGTTCAGCCCCGACGGGCGCCGGCTGGTCAGCGGCGGCGACGCCGGCAACGTGCGGCTGTGGCGCGCCGACGACGGCCAGCCCGACGGCGACCCGATAAAAAACGGAAAGACGGTCCGCGCCGTGGCGTTCAGCCCCGACGGCGCCCTGATCGCCGTCGCCGACGCCAAGGGGTCGGTACGGCTCTGGTACGCCGACGTCCCGCAGTGGGCGACCGGACCTCAGGAGGCGACGGGCCCCCTGGCGGGACACACCGACGATGTCCGGGGCGTGGCGTTCACTGCCGACGGGTCTCACCTCGTCACGGGCAGCGTCGACGGCACGGTTCGCAGCTGGGATCTGCAACCGGTGATCGCCACCGGCTCCGGCCCGCTGCTGGACGTGGCGTTCAGCCCCGATGGGCACCGGCTGATCACCGGCGCCCGGGACGGCACCTCTCGACTCTGGGACGCGCAGACCGGACACGAAGTTGGCGAGCCGGTCCACTACGCCGGCGCGGTGACCTCGGTGGCGTTCAGTCCCGACGGGCAGCAGATGGCCATCGGAGCCGGTGACGGCACGATTCGGCTGACCCGCCTCGACACCGGTGCCGCCGCCACGTTCGTCGGCGACCGCAAGGTGTTTGCGGTCGCATACAGCCCCGACGGCCGAATCCTGGCCAGCGGCGGCCACGAAGGGATCAAGCTATGGAACGCCGCGGACGGAGGATCTCTCGGGCCGCCGCTGGTCGACCCGTCCTCCGACTTTGGGATCAACGCGCTGGCCTTCAGCCCGGACGGACACCACGTTGCCGGCGGCGGCAGCGACGCGACGATCGCCATCTGGGATATCGACACCCGCAAGATGGTTGGGGACCATCTCAAGATTGGGGCACCTTCGGCGGGATCGACGGCTTGGCGTACAGCCACGACGGGCACCGTCTGGCGTCCGCCAACGCAGACCACACCGTGCGTGTCTGGAATGTCGACACCGGCAAGCAGCTCTTCGAACCCCTGCGCGGTCACACGGACATGGCCAGAAGCGTCGCCTTCAGCCCGGACGGGCACCGGCTCGCGTCCGCCAGCTTTGACGGCACGGTGCGACTGTGGGATCCGGAAACCGGACATCCGCTGGCAGACCCCTTCACCGGGCACCTCGGGCCCGTCAACGCGGTCGCGTTCAGCCCGGACGGTACCCACATCGCGTCCGCCGGCGACGACGCGAGCATCCGGATGTGGCCTGCGGTCGTCACCACGCGGATGATCTGCGCCAAGCTGAGCACCGGCATCAGTCGCGACGAGTGGCCGACGTGGATCAGTCCCGACATCAAATACACACCGCCGTGCGCCGGCCTGCCCACCGATGCTGTCAAGGCCTCGTCGTGACGACCGAAGCCACGCAGCCACCCGGCGCCGTGTCCGATGTCGCGATCTATGACGCCTTCCTGTCCTACACGCACCGCGACCGCCCCGTCGCGACCGGCATTCAACGCGGGTTGCATCAGGTCGGGCGTCGGCTGGGCGCGCTGCGGGCGTTGCGGGTGTTCCGCGACGACACCAATCTCGAGGTCAGCCCCGACCTGTGGGGCAAGATCACCGAGGCGATGGACCGCGCCCGCTACCTCGTGGTCGTGGTGTCCCCCAACGCCGCCCAGTCCTACTGGGTCAACCGCGAAGCGCAGTACTGGCTGGAGCACAATCCGCGTGACCGGCTGCTGCTGGTCCTGGCCGCCGGTCACCTGGACTGGGACCCGGACACCGGTTGCTTCGATCCCGCCACGTCGGATGCCGCGCTGCCAGCGCTCACCCAAGCCGGGGTGTTGGATACCCAGCCCCTGACGATCGATGTCGCCGACGACGCCCCGTGGGATCCACGATCGGCGCCACTGCGGAGCAAGATCACCACGCTCGCCGCCCCCATCCATGGCCAAACCACCGACGAGCTGGCCGGCCTGGACCACCGTGAACAGCGCCGGTTCCGACGGCTGCGCACCGGCGCTGTCGCAGCGCTGGCGATGCTCACCGTCGCGGCGGTGGTGCTGGCCGTCGTCGCGTTCATCCAGAACGACCGGGCGATCACGCAACGCAACCACGCAATCGCCTCGCGGCTCAACGCCGAGGGCGCTGCAATGCTCATCCAAGATGTGCCCGGCGGCGACGAGCGGGCTCTACAGCAGTTGTTGGCGGCGCGGCTGGTCTCGACACCCGATGACGGCGTGCTGCTGAACGCACTGGCGCAGCGCGCGACGACGGCCAAGATCATCGGCGCGGGCGCGCTGTTGTTCGGGGCCGCGGTCAGCCCCGATGGGCGGCTCATCGCCACCGCCGAGAAAGATCGCACCGTTCGGCTGTGGGACATGGTCACCGGCAAACCGGTCGGGAGCCCTTTGCGCGGCCACACCGATGAGGTCGCTGCGGTCGCCTTCAGCCCTGACGGGCGCCGACTCGCCAGCGCCGGCGGTGACCGCACAATCCGGCTGTGGGACACCGAATCCCGCAAACTCGTCGGTACCCCAATGACCGGGCATACCGGCGCGGTGACCGGTATCGCCTTCAGCCCCGACGGCCACCAAATCGCTAGTGCCAGCACCGACGGAGCCATCGGGTTCTGGGACCTTGACACGGGTACCCGGACCGCCACGTTGCACGCGGAGGTGCTTCAGAACCTGGCGCCGCTGGCATACAGTCCCGACGGGCATCGCATCGCCTACGCAGGCGGGGACGATCACACGATTCACATCTGGGGCCTCGACACCGGCAAGGAAGCCCGCAGTCCCCTGAGCGCAAGTGACTTCCCTGTGAGCTCCATCGCGTTCAGCCCCGACGGCCACCTCATCGCGGCGGCATCGGACAAGGTTTATGTCTGGGATGCCGACACCGGAGAGCCCGAGCACGAGCTCGGCGGCTACGGCGGCATGGCGATGAGCGTTGCGTTCAGCCCCGACGGAGGACGCATCGCCGCCGCGGGCACAGACGGCGCGGTCCGGCTCTGGTCGACCACCACCGGCAAGCCTGTGAGCGCGCCGCTGCTCGGTCATACCGACGCCGTCCGCCAAGTGGTGTTCAGCCGCGACGGCACCCACCTGGTGTCCGCCGGCTTCGACGGCACCGTCCGGGTCTGGTCACTTGCCCGCATCCTGGGCCACGGCGACGCCGACGGAGTGGCGCACGTCGCGTTCGATCGGACTGGCCACCGCATCGCCGCTGCGAATGCCGATGGCACCGTGGGCATCTGGAACAGCGACAACGGCCAACTTGTGCGGGTACTCCCTGGACACCGCGGCATCGTGTGGTCGGTCGCATTCCGCCCCGATGGGCACCGTCTGGCCAGCGCCGGCGAGGACCACGACATTCGGATCTGGAACGCCGACACCGGCGAACCGATCGGCCAACCGCTGAAGGGGAACGAGGGCGCAGTTCTTTCCGTCGCGTACAGCCCCGACGGGCATGTGCTGGTCTCGGGCGGAGAGGATGGCAGTGTCCGGCTCTGGAACGCCGACACCGCCCAACCTGGCGGGCAAACGCCAACGGTCAAAGACGATATGGTCCGCAGCGTCGCCTTTAGCCCCGACGGAAAAATGCTGTTGTCCGGTAGTGATGACGGCACCATCCGGGTTCGGAACGCGAGCACCGGAGGCCTCATCGGAAAGGTCGAGGGGCAAGGCACTATCAACGCCTTGGCCGTCAGCCCGGACGGACGGCGGTTCGCCTCAGCCAGCGGCAACGAAGTTCGCCTCTGGAATACCGCGGACCGCAACTCGGTGGGAGATCCGCTTAGGGGACATACCGATACGGTCACAGCCGTCGCATTCAGTCCCGATGGGCATCGGCTGGCCTCGGCCAGCAGGGACCGGACCGTGCGGCTCTGGAATGCCGACAACGGACACCCGGCCAGCGACCCCTTCACCGGTCACGTCGACGGGGTGTACAGCGTCGCGTTCAGCCCGGACGGCCAGACCGTCGCCAGTGCCGGCCAAGACGGCACCATCCGGTTATGGGACGCCGTCGCCCAGCCCCAGCTGCTGTGCGACAAGCTCACCTCCGACATCACCGCCGACCAGTGGCATCAATGGGTCGGCGACGAGATCGAGTACACGCCGGTATGCCCGAAACTTCCGGCGGGCGGGCCGCCGCCTCCCGCACCACAATTCACCGTCCTGCCCATCGCAGGGCTCAGCCATCCCCAGGCCGTCGCGGTGGACCGCTCCGGCGATGTGTACGTCGCGGACACCAAAAACAACCGCGTGCTGAAGGTCGCGGCGACTTCCGGGGCGAGCACGGTCCTGCCGTTCGGCGCTATCCAGGAACCGGCCGCCGTCACCGTCGATGACGCAGGCGACGTGTTCGTGGGTTCCGGCCGCACCGCGGTCGACGAGCTGCCGTCCGGCGTAAGCACGCCCGTGCACCTGCCACTGCCGGAGTTGCATAGTCTCACTGACATCGCGGCGGATGGCGCCGGGAATCTGTATGTCGTGGACCGGAACCGGATCTTGAAGCTGGCTGTCGGGTCCAGTCACGCGACCGATCTTCCCCTCGGGAAAAACGCCAATATCGGCGGCGTCGCCGTGGACGCCCACGGCAACGTGTACGCCAGCGATGACAACAACGATCAGGTCGTCGAGCTACCCGCCGGCTCGACGCAGCCCACCGTCTTGCCGTTCCACGGCGTCAGCTCCCCTGGCGGGTTGACCGTCGACGCACACGGGGATCTCTTCGTCGCGGACCTCGACGACAACCGGGTGCTGGAGCTGCCGAGTGGGTGGCGCAGCGACGCCGAGCTACCGTTCGACGGCCTCAAAGAGCCCTACGCCGTCGCGATCGGGCCCACCGGAGACCTCTATGTGGCCGACGCGGGCAACAACCGGGTGCTGAAACTGCCAGCCGCCGCAAGGTAGGGACAGCTGGTACGCGCCGGTCCTCAATCCGCCTTGGTGTACCGCTGCGCGAATTGGTCGGCAGGAACGGGCCACTGCTCGCCGTCGGAGCCCCGCACCACCCAGTCGCCGTCGGCAGCTGTAGTCGGGCCTTCCAGGGTCTCGATTGTTTCGCCCGGGTGCGCCGGTCGAGCGGAAACGGTTCCACGCCTTCGCCATTGATTGCCGCCGACGTGTTCGTAGCTGGCCTGGAAGGTGCCGTCGCGCACCGACCAAGTCTCGCCGTCTGACCGGATCTCCCAGTCTTCGGCGTTGGCCTGCATGGTTTGACCCGACCGGGACGTCCAGGTCCACGGCGCGCTCTGCTGTTCAGCCTCAACCGTTCCGCGACGGGTGAACCGCTGCCACACCGGATGCGAACGGTAGCCGAGCTGGCGAAGGCTCCACAGTGTAGCTTCCAGACTCCCGATGCCGGCGTTGACCAATTTCCTGTCGGCTTCGGTCAATTCGTCAAGAGCGTCGGTCAAGTCCTTTGTGGCATCAACGACGGGCCAGTCGATGAGTTTGTCGTGGATCCGGTGCGCATCGTTGCGAACCGTCCCGTACTTCCAATGATTGCGGCGATAGTAGCGACACCAGTCCTCGTGTTCCGCCTTTGCCATCTGCATCGCGGAATTTTCGTCGAAGCCCATCCGCGCCAGCCGTTGCAGTGTCGTCAATCCGGCCATTTCCTGCGCGCTTAGCGGCGTTGGAGGCTTCCCCCAGCTGTTCCAGGTGTGTTCGGCGATCTGCTCGACCATCCACAGCGCATTACGCACCTGGCGTCGATTCGATTCACGATAGAACTTGTCGAGTTCGGCCCACGGCAACCTCGCCGGAGGAGGGTTCGGATCCGGGTCCAGTGAAGCGACGTAGCGCTCGTGGATGAGCTCAGCAGCGCGTTCCCAGACATCCTGCGCCTGCCCCTCGGGAACGTCGAGCGCCAAGCGGTAGGTTCTCAAACGGCCGACGATCGGCAGTGGGTCGTGGCTGATTTGGGCGCCGTTATCCCAAATGTAAATCGGCATGGTGGGAAAACGCGCGGCCAGCCTGGTGCCCGTCGACCGCGCGCCAGACGGCCCCTGGGCTCGGTCGTCGACGAATATCAAGGCATTGCTTGCCGCGTCGCTCTCGCCGATCAATTCCATCAAGGTCGACACCGTCGGCGCCTGAGGCGCGGCGTCGATGCTCGGCCCGGCCGCCGCGAATCCCACCTGGCGACGGTGGAATTGATGATCCTGCAGGTACTCGTCGGCATCGTCGCCGACCAGGCTGAGCGCCGGCAGTGCAGCCTCGCCTGGCTCCGAGTAGTAGTCGTGTTCCAGTTTGCGCCGGGTCATGTCCGCGCATAGTGCCAAATTTAATTCCGATGTGCCGCAAACGAATACATGCTCGACGGTTGCTGTCCCGATAATACTGTCGAGTAGCCAGCGGGCGGTCACCTCATATTTGCCCACGGCGTCGGCGGCCCATCGGGTATCGGATCCACCGAGTTGCTCGGCACGCCACGCCTCAGCTTGCCAGGGATCGTCTATGCGAACGGTGAGCGGCAGCCGCCGCCTGTGGCCAACTGCGGATAGCGCCTCGGTGATCGTATTCATCCAAGCGGTGTTAGTTGGCGGGTCGGCCGACATCAGGTAGAGCCGTTCCAGGCGGCGCCACAGTGACAATGACTTGAGGGTCTCCGGTGCGTTGAAGTCCACCGATACCACCCGGCCACCTTGGATTCGGACCTCCTCTGCGCCGGGCTCATTGGGACCGTTGGTGATGATGACCAACGTGCTGCGCCGGTCCATCGTGTTGGCGATCGCACTAACCATGGACCGGGTTTCGTCATCGATACCGATAACCGCGGTGACCGAGCGAGCCACACTTGCCAGAAGCCGGTCCACTTGCGAGCGGAACAGCGCGATCACCACGCCAGCCAGACCAATGAAAAGCGCGCCCAGCGCCGTTAACCTGCCGACCCACAAAGCATCCGGGACCGTGCTGGGGCAGATCTGCTTGCCCAGCGAGTAATCGCTGATGCCGCCCTTGAGGAGTGAGACAGTCCACAACAGTGGCTGGAAGAAGACCGGATGGTCGGCGTCATGGCAGTGCCAAAATGAGCTCAGTCCCAACGCGGCGCTAGTAACGGCGAGCCCGGCAACGACCGCGGCTGGAACGTTACCTTTGCCGCGAGCACTGTGAGAACGAAAACTCAACCAGCACAGTGCGACTATCACGATAGTTACTATCGCGATCGTCGGCGCCGATCCCGGACGGCCGAACCACCTCCACCACGTCGGCAGCCAACCGGGATTCGCGGTGGCCGGACGGGCCGCCAAGACGCACAGCCAAGTGAGAAGCACCAGCGCAACGGCTAAGAGCACAGCTTGCAGCGAGCGTGAGGGTGCGGCCTTGCGTGCCATTCAACCTCGCTTCTTGCATGTGGCGCAGTAACGATGATGGCATGCAGCTAATTATTGGGATTGGAATTGGCGTGGCGGCCGGCGATTGCCGCGCATGCCGGCCGGTCATTCGATGATGCGCCCCTGCGGGTCCGACCGTACCGCTGCCGTGGGGATGGCGTTGTCGATGAGGACGACTGCGATGGCGGCGGCGAAGGTTTCGGTGTTGAGGACTCGGTTGCGGGCCGAAGCGCCATCCAAGAGCAGCGCCAGTGAGATGTGGAGGTCCGAGCTGCTGCTGCTGTCGAGATGCAGGGAAGATTGACAAGACACGCCTGCTACTTTGACAAAACTTCGGCGTGTCGCAGAGGCTTGCTAATCTTCGCTGCATAATCCCAGTTCAGCCACACTTCTAGCAGCCGCTAATCATCCCGGCCAATGCTTCGCGATCTCCCGCCGGATGACGACCATGTCTGGGTGCTCTGGCCCGTATATCTGCTCGTTGATAGGGGCAAGGGACGTGCGGCTGCGTACCTTTGCTGATTGCAGAGTGTTGTGGCTACGTTGTGCAGCGCCGTTGCGACAGCCAGATGATTTGGCCCGCAGGTCTGGATCAGTGATCCGTTTTCACGCGATGGGGTATCGATAAGCTGCATCATGCCTTCGAGGGTCGCGGCGTTCATGATCATTCTGCTGACAACGGTGGGCTGTGGTGCGCTGCCCTCAAAAACCGTCAGACACCCGGCGGGTACGAGCCGCAGCCAAGCGTCAGCTCCGCAACCGGCGCTGCCCAAGATGGACGGTTCCTACAAGGTCGTCACAGGTCCTCCGGGCACGTTGCCCGTCACTTGGGTTTTCACTCCGTGCGGTGATGGCTGCGCCGAGGTGGAGATGGGCGAGGAAGGGTCGAGCCAGCGGGGAACAGCTCGCTACATCAATTTTCAATGGACGATTGACGTACACACCAGCGGGGCGCTGCAGTGCGGCGATGGAACTCATGTTCCTGGAACCGCGCACTACGGCTGGAATCCCGACACTCTCGAGGGTCGCTACTGGTCAACCGCGGACAGCAGTCGTCCATGTGGGTATGAACAATCGCTCGACACATATCCCGTGCCGCTGACCTTGAACAAGGCCGGCGCTTAACGTCTTCCATGCGCGGATAGCGTAGTGCGAGTTCGTACTTGTGCTGGAACCTACAGCTACGCCGCCGCCGACAATGCCCAACTATGTCCACTGCGACAGACTGCAGAACAAGGTATTTCGTACGATCATCGAGGAGAGACGTGGAAGTCCGTCTCGGGGCACCATGACGCGATCTAGGCGCCGATATCAGAGCTTATGTGACACGAACTACCTGCATATCCGTTATCATGTTGTGGTACACCATGTTTCGTGATCCGTTAATATGTGCGGATAATCTGACCACCGGGCGTGTGATCGGTCCCATCATCGACAGACCCGGAAAGGCGAAGGCGCCAAGAGCCTTTGCGCAGCAGGCCGGTGTTCCGATGGAGCAGACCGTCGCGGTCGGCAACGGAGCCAACGAGATCGACATGCTGGCCGCCGCGGGCCTCGGCTTGGCGTTGAGTGCTAAAGCGGCGTTGCGGGAAGTCGCCGACGCGTCATTGAGCAAGACACGGTGCTCTTCATCCTCGGTGTGACCCTCGGCGAGGTCGAGGCCGCCGACGCCACCGACGGGACGTTCCGGCGAGTCGAGATTCCCGAGGACCGACGAACTAAGTTCGACAGAAACGGCCTCTGGGTACCCACCCTGCATTTCGCACCGCTTCACAGGATTCTGCGTGCCATGGATGTTCGGGCGCTCATTGCTTGCTCTCGGTGCTCGCATGATGGATGGTATTCGCCATGGTCGCTCTCGGCGCGCTCGCGTGCGCCGCCCGGCTTGGGGCGGCTCCCTGCCCTTCACATCACTGGAAGCTGAGCCCGTGTCACGACTCTTTCTGAGCCATTCGAGTTCGGACAACACCGAAGCGGTTGGGTTGGCAGACTGGCTCGCTGCAGCGGGGTGGAACGACGTATTTCTCGATCTCGACCCCGGCCGCGGCATCACCGCAGGTGAGCGTTGGGAGCGTGCGCTCACCGAAGCGGCGTCGAGGTGCGAGGCGGTGTTGTTCCTGGTTTCCCGCGCTTGGCTCGATTCCCGTTGGTGTCAAAGGGAACTCATGCTCGCCCACCGGCTCAACAAGCGGTTGTTCGGCGTCTTGATCGAAACGTTCGACCCTACGGAGCTGCCACCGGACCTCAGCGGCGCATGGCAGCTCGTCGATCTGGCGTCCGGACGAGACCACGAGGTCTTTCAGGTGACCCATCCGCGCACACACCAGGAGAGTCATGCCACCTTCTCCCGGGAAGGACTGCGGCGGCTACGAATTGGGTTGATGAAGGCCGGGCTGGACCCGCGGTTCTTCGCTTGGCCGCCCACAGATGACCCGAACCGTCCTCCGTACCGCGGCCTGCGTCCGCTCGAAGCTGAAGATGCCGGCATCTTCTTCGGTCGCGACGCGCCCATCGTCGATGCACTAGACCAGTTGCGCGGGTTGCGCGAGGCGTCACCCCCGCGCCTCATGATCATTCTCGGCGCATCCGGCTCAGGAAAGTCATCCTTCCTACGTGCAGGTCTGCTCGCGCGAATGGCCCGCGACGACCGGAACTTCTTGCCATTGCCCGTCATCCGCCCGGAACGGGCCGCCATCGCTGGGGAAAACGGGCTCTTGCGCGCGCTCGGCGGTGCACTTCGCGCAGCCGGCATCGACGTGCCCCGCACCCGGTTGCGCGACGCCGTCGGTAACCCGGCGGCACTGCGACCGCTACTTCGGGGGCTCGTCGAGAAGTCGACGCTGACGCCCGTGGACGCCGATACTGCTGCGAAGCCGCCGACGCTCGTCATCTCGATCGACCAAGGCGAAGAACTGTTCCGCGCAGAGGGACGCGACGAAGCCAAGTTGCTGCTGGAGGTGTTGGGGACTCTGCTCAGTGGTGACGCTCCCGCGGTGACTGTATTGATCGCGATCCGTTCGGATTCCTATGTTGAGCTGCAGGAGGCCAAGCCGCTCGTCGATCTTCGAAAACTGCCGTTCGATTTGGGCCCCATACCAACAGGGTCCTATGCCGAGGTCATCAAGCGTCCGGCAATGCGATTGGAGGCCACGACGCGGCCGCTGCGCATCGAGGAGGGCCTGGTAGGTGCCCTGCTCAGGGACATCGAGGCGGGCGGAGCGAAGGACGCGCTGCCGCTGCTCAGTTTCACCCTCGAGCGCCTATATCTGGAGCACGAGGGATCCGGAGGGTTGACGGTCGCGGACTATGAGCGGCTCGGCGGCATCAAGGGCTCCATCGAAGAAGCCGTTGAACGCGCGCTGAAGATGGCAGACACCGATCCCACCGTCCCCTCGGATCGCGCCGCACGTCTTGCGCTGGTGCGCCGCGGCGTCATTCCGTGGCTCGCCGGCATCGATCCCGATACCGGCACCCCCCGCCGCCGCACTGCGCTCGTGGCAGAGGTACCCGTCGAATGCCTTCCGCTGCTGAAGAATCTGGTCGAACAGCGCCTGCTGGCGACCGACGTGGCAGTGACGGGCGAGACGACGATCGAGCCTGCCCACGAGGCGCTGCTTCGGCAGTGGAGCCTGCTTGAGGGATGGCTGGCCGACGATGCCGCTCTGCTGGCCGTCTTGGAGGGGCTCAGGCGCGCAGCTCACGATTGGCGGACGTCCGACAATCGCTCCGCGTGGCTCACTCACTCGGGTGATCGGCTCCGGGCCGCCGAGCAGCTGAGCCAGCGGCCTGACCTGGTAGCGAGTCTCGATTCCACGGATCACAAGTATCTCGCGGCGTGCCGAACATTGGAGGACGAGAACTTAGCCGCCCAGGAGCGCTACCGGCAGGCAGAGTTGCAGGCCGCGAAGGACCGTCAAGAAGCCGCGGAGAGGCTGGCGTCGGCGGAGACCACGGCCAAGGAACAAGCCGAGGCTCGCGCCAAGGAAGCGCTCTCCCATACGGAGGTGCTGCGGAAGCGATCGCGGATTCTGCGTATCGTCCTCGCCGCCACGCTGGCGGTCGCCGCGGCGGCGGTATACGGATTCGTGAGCGCCAACACCGCGACCAAGCGGGCGGACGCGCGTACCCGCGAGGCGATCGCCCTGAAGTTGACGTCGCAGGGACTGTCCATGCTTGCCGACGTGCAGGGGGGTGGCGACGTGCGGGCGCTCCAGCAGTTCGTCGCGGCGCCTCGAGTTGACCCGACTGCAGACACGGGAGCCCTGTTGACGGGGTTGATCGAGCGCCGGGACACCATCAAGATCATTCAGACCCCCGGCGCGGTACGCCGGGTGGCACTCAGCCCCGATGGCACGCGGCTCGTCTCCGGGAGTTTGGACGGCACGTTGCGATTGTGGGATGCCAAGAGTGGCAAGCAGCTCGGCGATCCTTTCAAAGGCCACACGGATGCGGTGGAGAGCGTCGCGTTCAGCCGCGACGGGCGGCGCATCGTGTCCGGCAGTGACGACAAAACCGCGCGAGTATGGAATGCCAATACTCACGAGGAGATCGGCAATCCGTTGCGGGGCCACACCCACCCAGTGGAAAGCGTCGAGTTCAGCCCCGACGGGCGGCTCATCGTCTCTGGAAGCAAGGACACCACCGTGCGATTGTGGGACGCCAACACCGACCTGCAGATCGGCGACGCGTTGCGGGGCCACAGCGACTGGGTGAACAGCGTAACGTTCAGCCCCAATGGACAGGACATCTTGTCTGGCAGCGACGACAAGACCCTGCGGTTGTGGGACGTCAACAGCCACCTCCAGGTCGGTGATTCGTTCAACGGTCATACCAACTGGGTGGACAGCGCGGTGTTCAGCGCCGACGGACGGTCCATCGTCTCCGGCGGCTGGGATGACACCCTGCGACTGTGGGATCCGAACACCCACAAGGAGCTCGGCGATCCGTTCAAGGGGCACACCGGTGCGGTGGAGAGCGTGGCGTTCAGTCCCGACGGGCAGCGCATCGTCTCCGGCAGTCACGACGCCACGGTGCGGTTGTGGGACCCCCACACCGGCAAACAGATCGGTGACCCGTTTAGCGGCCATACCAGCGGGGTGAGCAGTGTGATGTTCAGTCCCGACGGGCACCGCATCTTCTCGGGGAGCGTCGATACGACTATGCGGAGCTGGGACGCCGACACCGCGCCGCTCACTGGTCACACGGGCGCCGCCACCAGCGTGGCGTACAACCCCGACGGAAAGCTCATCGTCTCGGGTAGCGCGGATGGCACGTTGCGGTTGTGGGACACCCACACCCGCCAGCAGGTCGGGCAGGCGCTCAACGGCTCTACCGACAAAGTGAACAGCGTGGCGTTCAGCCCCGACGGAAGGCTCATCGTCTCGGGCGGCAGCGACAACACCCTGCGGTTGTGGGACACCCAAACACATACGCAAATAGGACAATTCGTGGGCCACGACAAGAAAGTGAACAGTGTCGCGTTCAGTCCCGACGGCAACCTCGTCGCCTCCGGCAGCGACGACAAATCCGTGCGGCTCTGGGACACCCACACCCGTCGGCAGGTTGGACAGCTCAATGGCCACGAGGATTTGGTGGCTGGAGTGGCATTCAGCCCCAACGGGAAGCGGATCGCCTCGGCCGGCTACGACCACTCGGTGCGGTTGTGGGACGTTCACACCCTCAAGCCGGTTGCACAGCTGAACGGCCACACCAGCAACGTGTACAGCGTGGCGTACAGCCCCGACGGAAGGCTCATCGTGTCCGGCAGCGCCGACAACAGCCTGCGGTTGTGGCACGCCGACGGCTCCTTCCTGAGGCAGCTCACCGGCCCCACGGCCACGGTGACGAGTGTCGCGTTCAGCCCCGACTCGCAGTGGATCGTCTCCGGCAGTTCGGATCAGACCCTGCGGCTCTGGAACGCCGACACCGGCCAACAGATCGGGCAGCCGTTCACCGGTCACACCGACAAGGTCAACGGTGTGGCGTTCAGCCCCGACGGGCGGCAAATCGTGTCCGGTAGTGCGGACACCGCGCTGCGGCTATGGGACGTTCCACTCGCGTCCACGTGGTCCGACATGTTGTGCGACAAGCTCACCACCAACATGAACCGAAGGCAGTGGAGCCAGTGGGTGTCTCCGGACATTCCGTACTACGACGAGGTCTGCCACGGCCTGCCTCTGGCCCCGGAAACACCTTGAGCGGCTACCAGTCGGACGTACCTCAGGTGGGCCTACAGATAAGACCCCTAAGCTCACACACGGCCCTCCCCCGCTCTCCCAATCTCGCTGCCATACCTCGTGTGCCCAATACGACGGACTCGAATATGCGACTTAACCGGTAAACCTCTCCGTATAGCGGATTATGTTGCCCTACAACTTGATTCGTGCTTCTGCGCAGGGATGGATCATGTACGCACCGTTAATACATTTATCTGCAACATTTTTCGGGAGATCGATGTTTAGCCGTAGCAACTCGTGATGTTTCATCAGATGAATCAACCAGAATGACACTGGGTGTTCGGCTCGCGTGGCGCAAGAGGTGAGTGTCACTCCCCCGCCGGGGGATTGCCTGCGGAGAACCGACGAGTCCGAAGAGATGCTGAACCGCTTCTCCATCCACGTTGGGGTTCAATGACGTCGCCTACTGTAGGTTCCCAAATCTCATGTCCACTCGTCCTCGCTTGACGTGCGGCGATGCACGCTGTCTCACTTCGTGTCCACACCGATTTGTCTCACGTTCGTGTCCACTTTTTCGCGCGCAGCCCTTGCGTGCCTTCGCGCAAGCCAAGGGTAGGTGCGCGACGCCCGGCAGCAGGGTTGATGATTTGTCACTGTGACGTCACCTTGGGGGCTATACCAATAGTCCGCAACTGCGATCAGATTCCTTAGCGTTATCACTCACTGCGACAACGTATTCCGCTTGGGTCAATCACTCGCGTCGGATTCCGAGCCTGTACTACAACAACACGTCGTCAGTATGGTTGGCCCGTGAGAAACGGGTCTGCGATGATCAAACTTGTTGTCGGTTTGCGCTACAACAACTTCGGCTGCGCATCGACAGTGAGGGTGCAGTCACGCTCATGGAAGCGGGTCGACACCGCCTCGTCTTAGGCGGCGGCTGCTTTCAAGCGCGCTACGGCTTCCTGGGTCGTCCACACCGCATTGGCCATGAAGCGGTAGTTGACCATGGCGGCGGTGTAGGCGTCTCCTTCTTCATTACGGCCGGCCGCGATTGCGTCTCGCACCATCGCGACTTCGAAGCCGTGCTCGATGATGTCCCTCATGTGGCTTTCCAGGCAGAGATTTCCAACTGGCCCCGCCATAATGACTTTCTCAATACGCCGGCAGCGCAACTGCTTGATCACGTCGTTGTGCCACGTCGAGAAACCCTTGTGGGGGGACGTGTTACAGGTCTTGCCGTTCATGAGGTACTTCTTGAAGGGCCCTGACCGCAGTTCCTGAGATTGGCGAACGCGTGGCTATATCCCTCCCCGCCTGAGAGACTCCCGGATCGAATTTGCTCATCAGCTGCCGCAGCCGAGCATGAACGACTCGAAAGATCCATTCGATATGCGCGTCCGTCGCTGGATGGCTCTTTCCCGCCTCACAACCTGGCTGATCCGAGTTCTGCTGTTACTCCACGTCGGTGTCGACTCCGGCCTACTGCGCGAAAAGTGTCTCGAGCACCAACGGTTCGCTTTCTATCGAGTGAACCTAGATAAATTGGTGCGAGAGCTCGGGTGGGAGCCGCCGTCTGAGGCCCAATCGAAGTGATCAAATGCTAGTGACCACACCGCCGCTCGCAACCCCCCCTACACCACCCCCCGGCTATTGCTCTCCCGAAATGCATTGCTAAATAGGCTCACTCGCGAAATATCAGAAAGCCTAGAACCTACAACACTCTATCCTCTCACCTACTGCCCCTAACTTAACGACCGTTGTTAAACAACATTGGGTCGCTTGTTAATCTTCGCTGCATATCCCCAGGTCAACGTGGACGCCACGCCAGGACCGTAGGGGTGGATCGACGCGAGGGCTCCTCAGTCGGGAGGCGGTACAGGTGTAGCCAGAATTGAGCGGACTGACCAACGCGGATCGTGCAGAAGAATGTCGCGGGCGTTCGCGTCCTGCCGATGTTCTGCGTTAGCCAACGCTCAAGTCGGGATCGCCCCTACTGATCAGACACCACGGTCCCCGATGCTTTAGCCGGACGCCGTGATTCCGAGCTCGCTCAGCCGGGCGTGGTAGGCCTCGACGCTGGCCAGTTTGACGTCCTCATAGCCCCGCACCATGTCCGCCAGACTTGCCACTTCCACTGCCCGGTCGTAATTTGTCTGGTCCAGCTCCCCCGCGAGCCGCGTGGCGACATCGACATACTCGGTGAGCAGCCTGCGCTCGACCCTCCGGACGTGGGCATAACCGAACGGGTCGAACTTCGTGCCGCGCAGTCGCTTTCCCTTTGCGAGAATGCGCAGAGCGACGTGGCTTCGTGGACCGAGGCCGATTTTCTTGCTCCGCCCCATCGCCCGCAGCACGGGCGGGTGGAGCTTGTAGGTCAAGTTCTCGCCGGCCGGGACCTCGGATTTCACGTACGAGAGGAACTGCGGGTCGGTCAGAAGCCGCGCCACCTCATACTCGTCCTTGTATGCCATGAACTTGTAGAGCCCCTTCGCGACGGCCTCACTGAACTCGGTGCGATCGCCTACTGCACGCTCAGCGGTCCAGATCGACTGCAGGAGCGTCACGTATCGGCGCGCGACCTTCTCACTTTGGAACTGAACGAGGTTCGCAGCCCGTCGTGAGATGAGGTCGCCGACCTCGCTGGAGAACGTGGCGCCTTCAAGGACGCGCCAAGGCGGCAGTGCTGGGCGCCGGTCGCGCGCGGGTGACACCACGTCGTCGAAGCGGGCCGGGTCGGCAATGGCGATGCGTCCCCAGCCGAAGGCGGCGACGTTGGCCTTGACGGCAACGCCGTTGAGTTCGATGGCCTCTTCGATTGACTCCGCCGGAAGCCGCAGCGCCCCAGTCTGATAGGCGGCCCCGATGAGCAGGAAGTTGGCTGCGGCCGTGCTGCCGAACAGGTTCTGCGCGGCGGCCAGGGCGTCGAGGGAGTGCACGGTGCGCGACACCTGGCCAAGGCGGTTGAGCAGGTATGCAGTTTTGGGATAGGTGATCGTCTTGTCGTAGACCATGTCACCGGTCGGCGTCTTGCTGGTCGACACCACGGAGACCGTCTTGGCGTGGTCGCCGTATCCGAGGTTCTTCGTGTCGGCAGCTGCCAGCAGATCGAAGGCCAGGATGCAGTCGGCGCTGCCGGGAGTGAGGCGGTTGGACGGATCCAGCTTGCCTGCAGCGAATCTCAGATGCGACACGACGGGCCCGGCCTTCTGACTCAGCCCGATCTGATCGAGGCTTTCGACGTCATAGCCGGCACGCAACGCTGCCGTGGCGAGTACTTGATTCACCGTGACGATGCCGGTACCGCCGATTCCAGTGAGGAAGACGTTGTGGGTGGCGGTGATTGGCACGACGTCAAGGTCGGGCAACACCGGAGGCTCGGGCGCCGACGGTGTGCGCGGCTTCTTGCCCGGGCTCACCTCCACGGTGACGAAGGACGGGCAGTCGCCGTCAAGACAGCTGTAGTCGGTGTTGCAGGAGGTTTGGTCGATCCGCGTCTTGCGGCCGAACTCGGTATCCACGGGCTGCACCGACAGGCAGTTGGACTTGACGCCGCAGTCTCCGCAGCCTTCGCAGACCGCCTCGTTGATGATCACCCGGGTGGCGCGGGTGGGCAGCGTGCCGCGCTTGCGTTGCCTGCGTGCGTCGGCCGCGCAGTGCTGGTCGTAGATCAGAACCGTCACGCCCTTGACGTCGCGCAGTCTCTTCTGGGCATCGTCGAGGCGGTCGCGGTGCCAGACGACGGTGCCCCTGGCTAGTGCATGCTTGTCGTGCCGCTTCGGTTCGTCGGCGCAGATGATGATCTGCTTGACGCCTTCGGCGGTCAGTTTGTGGGTCAGCTGCGCGACGGTGAGCGCGCCCTCGGCGTCCTGCGCACCGGTCATCGCCACGACCTCGTTGTAAAGCAGCTTGTACGTGATGTTGACGCCGGCCGCGACGCAGGCCTGGACAGCGAGTTGTCCTGAGTGGAAGAACGTTCCGTCGCCGATGTTCTGGAACAGGTGGGGCACGTCGGTGAATGGGGCCTGACCGATCCACTGGCTGCCCTCCCCGCCCATCTGGGTGAGCCCGGTGACGGCGCTGTCGGTGCGGCTCGACATCGTCACCATGGCGTGACATCCGATCCCGCCGCCGGCCAGGGAACCTTCGGGCACCGCGGTCGAACGATTGTGCGGACAGCCACTGCAGAAGTAGGCGGCACGCTTGGCGGGAAGCACTTCCAATGAAAGAGCGGGCGGCGCTGGCCTTTTGAGTTCCAGTCGACCAGCGAGCACGCGACGCAGCGGAGCCAGCAGGCGTTCGGCGGTTAGTTCGCCGTCGGTGGGTATCAGCAGCCGCCCCCCAGCGTCCCTCTTGCCGACGATCCGCGGTGAATTGGTTCGACCGTAGAGGATTTCGCGCACCTGGGTCTCGACGAACGCGGTCTTGTCCTCGACGACGAGGATCTCCTCGAGCCCCTCGGCGAAGGCGGCGACGGTGTCCGGAACCAGTGGCGTGGGCATGCCGATGCGCAACAGCCTGATCCCGGCCTGGTGGAGTGCGAAGTCGTCGGCGCCCAGGTCGGCGAGCGCCTGCCGCACGGAGTCGAATGTCGTTCCGGTGGCCGTGATCCCGATGGTCGCATTGGGCGAATCGAGTTCGATGACGTCGAGCCCGTTGGCGGCACCGTACGCGCGGACGACCTCGGCACGGGGTCCGTAGAGGTCGGCCTCGGCGTCCAGGCTGGTGGCAGGCGCACCCATCGGCCGCTGACGGTAGACGAACGGTCTTCCTTCCCAATGAACTTGGGGAACGACGATGTCGACGGCCACGTCGTTGCCGTTGACTGACCAAGCGCCGTCGGCCACATCCGCGACGATCTTGAGCGCCACCACACAACCCGACGCCCGCGACATCGCCACACCGTGCATGGCCATCGTCACGATCTCGCGGGCGTTGCGCGGGAACAGCACCGGGATTCCGAGCGCGGCCAACGAACGCTCACTGACGGCAGGCACGGTGGACGACTTGGCGGCTGGGTCGTCGCCGACCAAGAGCACAATCCCGCCGCGCGGGTTGGCGCCATACATGTTGGCGTGCCGGAGGGCGTCGGCCGCCCGGTCCAAGCCGGGGCCCTTGCCGTACCAGACTCCAACGACTCCATCGTGAGTGGCCGTGCCCATGGGTAGGTCGGCTTGACTGCCCCACACCGAGGTCGCCGCTAACTCCTCGTTGAGGCCGGGGACGAAGGTGATCTCGTGTGCCGCCAGAACGTCAGGCATCGCTGCGAGCATCCGGTCGACACCACCGAGCGGGCTGCCCTGATACCCCGAGACGAACGTCGCAACCCGCTGGCCGGCACGCGCGTCGCGCTCGTGCTGTTCGAAGAGTGCGCGGGCGATGGCCTGCACACCGGTGAGCACCACTGGACCGGATCCCGTGCGGTAGCGATTGCCCAGCTCGTCGGGCTGCCGGTCCGGTCGGCGGATGTCGAGATCTGTCACCTGAGCTAACCACCTAGGTATTCGATGGGCGTATTGCTTCTTCAAGCGTTACTGCGCCGACATGTCGGAAGCCTGTCGCCGCATCGATCAGCATGGGTACGGTCACGCCGCTGTGCCAAACTGAGGGTCATGGCTTCTCTGGTTCAAGAGGCGTGGGGTACATATGCCCGCTTGCACCACACCGTCTATCAGCGGACCAGTGGTTGGATCGGTCATCGAATGATGCTGTTGTCTAGCCTGCTGCTGCACACCGTCGGCGCCAAAACGGGTAAGGCCCGCACCACGTCGCTGACCTACGCCCGTGACGGTGGCGACTACCTGGTGGTCGCCTCCAACGGCGGGGAGCCACGATCGCCCGGGTGGTACCACAACCTTAAGGTGAATCCCGACATCGAAATCAACCTCGGGCGAAAGCGTTTCGCGGTGACAGCTCAACCGGTGCTGCCCCGCGACCCGGACCGCGAGCGGCTGCGGAAGGTCGTCACCAAGTGCAGCAAGTCGATTTGCCAGGCGGGCTAGCGCGTGACGAGCGACACAGGATACAGCAGACCCCAGACGCGGCTGGCGCCCAGCCCGACCGCCGAGTCGACGGCGTTCTGGACGGGCGGACGCAACGGGGAGTTACAGATCGACCGCTGCCACAACTGTGGGCACTACTTCCATCCACCGGGACCTGCATGCTGGCGCTGCCGAAGCACCGACGTCGCACCAGAGCCCGTCTCCGGCAAGGGCACCGTCGCCGCCTACACCATCAATCGGCAGCCATGGATACCCGGGCTCGACCCGCCATACATCGTGGCGATGGTGGAGCTCGCCGATGAGCCCGACGTAAGGCTCATCACGAATATCGTCGATGTGTCGCTTGACGACATCCGCGTCGGCCTGCCGGTTGAGGTGTTCTTCGAAGACTGGACGGCGATGTCCGGCGAAGAAGACAGCCGGGTGTGGCTTCCCTTGTTCCGTCCCGTGAACTAGCCGTCGTTGCTTTGCAAGCCTCGGAAATGCTCTGCGCCGAAACGGTATTCCGGCAGGTCGTCACGCGAACCTTTCCTGCGACGTTGCAGCCTCGGCGAAATTACTCGCCCACGGCGAAGCGGACGAGCGTCGTTTTGGCGGCGGCAGCGAGCAACTCCTGTCGGTCGGGCTGACGGTCCCCCGGCAATCCAAGCATCAGCCCCTTCGCGGCTTTTGGTCCGTTGCGTTGGGCGAACTCACCAAGGATGTCGGCTTTCTGGTCGTCTTGTCTTATTACGGTTGGTTCGGCATGGAACCAGCGGCGCTTGATGAGCACTTGGATGTTGTTGGCGCTATTGATCGTCTTGGGCCAGTTAGCCGAACTCAACACGAGCGCATCTCCGTCGTCCCAGGGGAAGTAGCCGACGGCGAAGACATACTTGCGGCCGGTCTTGCCGCCGACGTAACTCAACAGCATCAGGCGGCTGCTCAGTAGGGCGTGCAGCGGCGACTTCAACAGCGGCCGCATAACCGTGTTGGCTCGTGCGAAGAACTTTACGAGGCGTTGCGGGTCGTCAGGCATCAGTGTTGTACCGGATCTCTCGTGTAGTCAGGCCGCGGCATGGAGTTGCTGAAGCGTCTCGTCATCCAGTTCGATGTCGGCGACAGCGGTGTTCTCCTCGAGGTGCTGCACCGACGAGGTGCCAGGAATCAGCAAGACGTTCGGCGCGACGGATAGCGTCCACGCGAGCGCGATCTGCGCCGGAGTGCGTCCGAGCTTGGAGGCTTCGCGCTGTACGGCTGGGTGGCCGAGCACCGGATTGTCCGCAGTGAAGCCTGAGCCGAGCGGGAAGAACGGCACGAACGCGATGCCGTGTTCCATGCAGGCGTCGAGCACCGGCTGCGACGTGCGGTCGACCAGGTTGTAGGCGTTCTGCACGCAGACGATCTCGGTGCGGTCGAGCGCGATCTGCAGATGGTCGAGGCTGACGCTGCTCAGCCCGATCCCGGCGATGAGCCCTTCGTCGCGGGCCTTGATCATTGCGGACAGCTGCCGGTCGAAACGGTGACGGTCGACTGGGCCGACTGAAGTTGCATCACCGGCGTCGATGCTGCGCAGATTGACGGCAGCGAGGCGGTCGATGTTCAGCGTGCGCAGGTTCTCCTCGATGCCGGCCCGCAACTCGTCGGGCTCCTGCGCGGGCAGCCATCCGCCAGCGTCGTCACGGCGCGCTCCCACCTTGCTGACTAGAGCGAGATCGGCGGGGTAGGGATGAAGCGCCTCGCGGATGAGTTCGTTGGAGACGTTCGGACCGTAATACTGAGAGGTGTCGATGTGGTTGACACCCAACTCAATTGCACGTCGCAATACGGCGATCGCCTGGTCGTGGTCGCGCGGCGGCCCGAACACTCCCGGCCCGGGGAGCTGCATGGCGCCGAAGCCGACGCGGCTGACGTGGAATGAGCCCAGCGGGAGCGTTTGCATATGAATCGCCGCCTCACAGAATCCGGGTCGGAGTAAACACCGTTAGGTGGACGCCATCTGGCTCGTCGGGATCAAGGGGCCGAAACACGGCGGTGACGGCCATGTCCAGCGCCAGTTCATCGGGTGTGGCTCCCTCGATCGTCGTGATGACTCGCGGCCCCTCGGCCAGGTCGACCAAGGCTGCGATGTAGGGCAGGCGGTCCCTGAAGGGCGGCAAGTCGTTGACATGGATGACCGAGTACGTGTGCAGCGTCCCCTGGCCGCTGGCCTCGACGGGCTGGACTTGGTCACTCCAGCAGAACGGACACATCGGCCTTGGGTAGTGATGTTTTCTGCCGCAGGCTCCGCAGGCGGCGATCAGCAGTCGTCCCTCGCGCGCGGCGTCCCAGTACGGGGCGCTGGTTGCGTCGATAGTTGGACGGTCAGCGCCGGGCATGTGCACCGCCCCAGCCCGTCGAGTCCTCATCGGACCCGGATTGCCTCACTATCAGTACGGCCATGGTGTCCCTTTCTTCCTGCCTTCGCCGAGGGCCATGCGAAAATTGCTGGCCCCGTTACGGTCCGGTCTCGCGACGCGACTGCCCTCGTTCTTGGAACCGACGTACCAGCGCGTGGTGCTCGTCTGACAGCGAGAGGACCGAGTTGGCGAGCCGCTCAAAGTCGCGGGCAGTGCCACGGTCCATCGATGCCGTTGCATCGATAGCCAGTTTCGCCACGCCGACCGCCTCGTGCGGCAGCTGTGCGATTCTTTGCACGAATTTGTCGACCTCGTCGTCGAAGGAATTTTGGGGATGGACCGCGTGTACAAGGCCGATCTGCAGGGCCGACGCCGCGTCGACGGTGTGGCCGGCCATGACCAGCCACTTGGCCCAGTGAGGTCCGATGAGCTGGGTCACTCGGCTGATGCCGCCTGAGCCCGGTATGACACCCAAGTTTGGCACTTCGGGTAGCGCGAATGTGGCTGCATCAGAAGCGATCCTGAAGTCGCAGGAGGCGCCCAGTTCGACGCCGACGCCGAAGCAGGGCGCGTGTGCCGCGAGAACGATTGGCTTCTCGATTGATTCGAGCTCGTCGAACAACAGATGCAACCGACGGTAGGACCGCCGCAATGCGCTGCCTGACCCGTCCGCCTCACCAACCCTGGCGGCAAGGCTGCCGATGTCCAGCCCGGCCGTGAAGTACCGGCCGGTGGCGCGGATCACCATGACCGACAAGTCGCGCCGATCGCCGAGGTCTGCAGCTGCCCGACGCAGCTCGTCAATCATGTTGTCGCTGAGCGCATTCAACTTCGCATCTCGGTCGAACACGATGGTCAGGACGTTGCCCTGGTCAATACGCCTGATGTCCTCGCTCATGGGAGTTTGCCCGCCGCTTCCCGGTGACCGCGGCGGGCACCTGATCGATCTGTGATGACATCGGCGAACTGGCGCCGCAAATCAACCTTGTTGACCTTCATCATCGGGGTCAGTGGCAGTTCATCGACCAGGACTAGTTCGTCCGGGCGCTTGTAATCAGCCAGGTGCTCGCCGACGAATCCGCGCAGATCACTGAGAGTCGGAGGCGCCGCTGGGTCGGTCGGAACGACGAAGGCAGCACCGATCTCGCCGATCACCGCGGCCGGCATTCCCACGATGCTGATCTGGGCCACCGCGGGATGTGTGGCCAGGACACTCTCGACCTCCAGTGGGTAGACGTTGTAGCCGCCCCGGATGTACATGTCTCGTGAGCGGCCAGCCAGCACCAGGTTCTGGTGCTCGTCCAACCGGCCCACATCGCCGGTACGCAGCCATCCCCCATCGAATGCCGCCGTCGTTGCGTCCGGATCGTTCCAGTAGCCGCGCATCACGCAGGCTCCACGGACCTGGACCTCACCAGTACCTCCGGCGGCAACCGGCAACCCGTCGGCGTCAACGATGCGGACCGACATGCCACCCTGTGGGCGACCGACAGTGCCGCCCTGCATGTTTGGTGGATCGTCTGGCTCGGTACCGGTGATGCTGGGCGATTCGGTCATCGCATAACGAACCACCAGCGGGCATCCGAGCTTGCGCCGGACGGCCTCGATGAGCGTGGGCGACGCCGCTGCCGTCGCCGCGACACCGATGCGCAGATGCGCCAACCGCGAAGGTGTCAGGGTCGGCAGTTCGAGCAGCTTTTCCCATTGCGTCGGAACAGCTCCCGCAACCGTGATCTGCTCCGCGACCAGAACCCGCGCCATCGACTCCGCGGTCCAGGGGCGCGGTGCGAGCACGAACGTGGTGCCGTAGGCCAATTGCTCCCACACCTTGGCCATGTAGCCGGCGTGTGCGAACGGCGTCGCCACCAGTCGTCGTTGGTTATGCCCGCCCACCGCACCGGCAGAGGCGACGCCCGCGGCAAGGCCGGCATGGTCAAACCACGCGCCCTTCGGATGGCCCGTCGTCCCGCTCGTCCAGATGATCACCGCCGGAGCGTCTGCGGTTCCCGACCACCGGATCGGCGACGCCGTTCGGCCAGCACAGGCGTCCGTCAGCTCGTCGGGGTCGACGACAGGGAAGCCCACGGGCGCCGGCAGGCCGGTTGATTGGTCATAGATCACCAGCGCCGGCGCGCACTGCGCGAGGATGCGGTCGACCTCGAGTCGGCCGAGCCGTGTGTTCAGACCGGTGACGACCGCGCCCAGTCGCAACGTCGCCGCGTAGGCCACCGCGTAATCGATCCCGGGCGCAAGCATCAACGCGACAACGTCGCCCGAACCAACGCCGCGCGATGACAATTCGGCGGCCAGCTTGCCGGACCTCGAAGCCCATTGCGCGAAGGTCATCCGCGCGATCCCGTCGACGTAGGCCTCGCGGCTGCCGAAGGTCCGGGCGGCGCGATCCATTTCACTGCCGAACGTGGAGCAGTCACCCCGCGGCGGAATCGACGTGGTGCCCTGCACTCCGGTGCTGCCTTTCCTTCACGCCGTCCGCCAGTCCTGAGGCGGGCGATTCATGATCCAGTCAGTCAGAAATTAGATCGTACCTGTCGCGCGAACCCGCCAGTATTGACCTGGGCGACCGATTACTGTACGTATCGATAGTACACTTCGTGTCAGAAATTGGAACTGCGGCCCGTCTCTACGCCACCCTGAACGGCGACGCGGACGCATCAATTCGAGAGGACCTTTGTGATCCGACATAGCCTGTCCGGCACCGCCGCGAAGAACGGCCGGCGGTGAGCGAGGAGGGCGACGGCGTCGTTGTCGTCACCGACGGTGCGATCCGACGCATCGTGCTGAGCCGGCCGGCAGCGGCTAACGCCCTGCGCCCGCAGGATCGCGACGTCGTCATCGAGGCGTTGGCAGCGGCAGACAATGACCGCGAGGTCCGTGTCGTGGTGATCTCGGCGACGGGCAGACACTTCTGCGCCGGCGCCGACGTCAAAGCGCTCGCCAGCAAAATGGAAACGCAGATGCACATCGGCGACGCCATGCGCACGATCATGACGGGAGCCCAGCGGCTCGTCAGTAGCGTGTTGGACTGCGGCAAACCGGTGATCGCCGTGGTGCAGGGCGCTGCAGCCGGCATCGGCGCCCACCTGGCCTTCGCGGCCGACCTGGTGGTGGCCAGCGAAAACGCCAGTTTCACCGAGTCTTTCGTCAAACGGGGAATGGTGGTCGACGGCGGGGGCGCCTACCTGCTCAGCCGCCGTATCGGGTTACAGAGGGCCAAGCACATGGCGTTCTTCGGCGACCCAATTTCTGCCGATCAGGCCCATGCGCTTGGTCTCGTCAACGAGGTCGTCGCCGCCGAGGATTTGCCTGCGTGCGCCGAGGCGCTCGCTGGGCGGCTCGCCGCCGCGCCGACCAGCGCCATTTCGTTGATCAAGCGGCTGTTCAATTCCGCACCGGACAACGATCGCAGCGCAGCGTTTCTGGCCGAAGCGATGGC
>CAWFIR010000005.1:0-5256 GCA_963815995.1 uncultured Actinomycetota bacterium | reverse complement strand
AGAGCCCTGGGATCAGGTCCACCAGGTTGATGAGCGTGCCTGCGGCTGCTTCCAATACCGGTGCGGCCGCGCCGTAGCCGAACGCAAACGGGATCAGCGCCAGGTCCGCCGCGATCGGATCACCCACCGCGGCAAGCGGATTCCCGGCCGCGAGTTGATCGGTGAACAGGTTCAGGTCGTAGGCGGGCAGGCTGGTCAGCAGCGCGTTGACGGTGTCGGCGACGGGCACCAGCGTTGCGTAGTCGGCCGACAGGGTGGCGCTCAGATCGTTGAGAAGGTCGGTCGGTGACGAGAGCAAGTTCGCGGTGGAAATCGGGAAGTTGGAGAAATCGCTCAGCGCGGTTTGCGCCACGCCGAGCAGCGACGGGATGGTCAGCATCTGCTGCAGGTCTGTGGCGTCGGTGAACCCCATCGTGTGCGCGATGCTGATCAGCTGATTGGTCAGCGGGTTGTCCAGGATGGACGAAATGATTTGGTAGTCCGCAGGATCCTGCAGGTCTTTGATGGCAGCGGTGATGCCCTGCGGGATCCCGTTGACCAGCGCGGTGAACACATCGCTCAGGCTGATGTCGGTTGGGAGCAGCCCCATCGGGCTGGCCAGGTCGGCGTCTCCGGGGCTCCAGCCGTCGGTGATGCTGCCGTAGCCGTAATTGACCAACACCGACATGTCGGGCTGCAGCAGATCCGCGAGCGGGTTGCCGATGACGGGGATGAACCGCAGTACGTCCAGCAGCGGCAGATCCTCGGGAACCATGTAGTAGTTGGTCAGCGTGTCGGCCACCGACGTCGGAAGTTGGATGGCGTCGGCGATCTGGCCGGGCTCCGGGTTGAGGTAGGTGATGTGGTCGAACAGGATGCCCAGGAACGCATTGAGGTCGGACAGGAAATCGATTGGGTACTTGGGGAAGTCGGCGAAACCGTCGTATTCGTTGGTGTAGATGTCAGTCGGGAACAGATCGGCCGGCGTGGCGCCGTCGAACGTGATGCCCAAGCTCGGCACCGACGGGTCGGTGCCGACGG
Source organism: uncultured Actinomycetota bacterium (assembly GCA_963815995.1). Classification (GTDB taxonomy): domain Bacteria; phylum Actinomycetota; class Actinomycetes; order Mycobacteriales; family Mycobacteriaceae; genus Mycobacterium. The sequence continues at coordinate 4,236 of CAWFIR010000005.1, read as the reverse complement.
GGAGATCAAAACGTTCCAGCAAGCCGCCGTCGGGGTTGCTCGCGTCGCCCACCAGGATGAAATGCACGTCGTCGCTGGGCACTCCTTGGGCGGCGAGTTCCGGCATCGTCAGGCCGGAGAAATCCGCGCTCTGCGACCAACCGAACACCACCACGGGGTTGGCGGCATCGACTCCCCCGCCGGCGATTTGGCTCTGAATCGCGGAGTCCAGAATCTGCTCCTCCTGCGCGAAGGAGGTGTCGACGGGCAACGTGTGGACACCGGTGACCGGATACAGGCCCTCGGGCGTAAACGGAGCTTGCACAGTGCCGTCGAAGCCCCGCGGCTCCAAATACAACTGCTCGACGGCTTGTTGGTAGCCCGCGCTTGCGACCGGCGTCCCGCTGGTTCCGAAGATCAACGCCGTCCCGTCGCCGAGCGGCGAATCGGCATCGTCGACGCCGGCCAGGCGGACATCCGCGTGGCGTGGCAGGGCTGGGACCGCGACCAGGGCGGCGGCGACCGCGACGGTGACGATGGCTCCGCGACCCGGCATGGCGTCTCCCCTACTCGCGCTACTGTGACCGAAATTACAACACGGAGGCCGGTTAGAAACAAGAGCTCTTGCTGAAAACGTCGTTCCGGCTAAAATTCGACCTCATGGCAGCACCCACGCAGCCCAGGCCGCGCACGATCCGCGGCATGGACGCCGAGCAGCGGCGCGCGCAACGTCGCGAACAACTCCTCGCGGCGGCCTTCGAATTGTTCGCCCGCGACGGATACGCCAACACCTCGATCGAGCAGATCTGCCAGACCGCATACGTGGGCAACAAGGCGTTCTACGACCTGTTCGACAGCAAAGAAGATTGCTATATCGCGCTGCTGCGCCAGGTGTCCGAACAGATCGAAGCGCAAGTGGCGCAAGCGATGCGCGAATCGGTCGACGCCGACGACGACGAAACCGTGCGTCGACTGTTGTCGGCATTCGCGCACACCCTGGTCGACGATCCGCGGGTGGCAATGGTGACTTTCGGTGTGGCCGCGGGCATTTCACCGGCCGTTGAGGCTCAGCGGCGAGAGAACCGGCGCTGGGCGGCGGCGTTCATCGAGGCATTCTGGCGTCGCAAGCAGTCGGGCGACGATGACAATGGGACCGACTATCACGCGCTGGCGGTCGCCACCATTGGCGGGCTGTTCGAGACCGTCACCGATTGGATGCACGAGGCAGATCCGCCGCGGGCGCGGACATTCGACGACCTGATACGCGATCTGACCACGTTCATGTCAGTGGTCGAGGCCGGAATTCGGCTACGGGAGCGCTGATTACCGGCGGAACCGCAGCAGAACGCGACTGGGTGCTACTGGTGTAGCGCGGCGTAGTCGATACCCTGGTTGACTTGGTCGATCGCTAGTCGAACCATCTCGACCGCCTGTTCACGGTGGCCACCCGAATCAAAGGGGTCGGCGCTCTGCAACTCAGACAGGCTCTGGTTCAGGTGGTCTCTTGCATTGACCATGTGTGGCTGGATGGCGTAGGCCGCCCCTGCACCGAAGATGCTGAAGCCGGCTGCCGTGATCACGCCGGCAACCGCCAGCCGGAATTTAGAGATCTGCACGATGGTCCCCTTCGTCATGGATACGGACAGGCTCGATCAATCTTCGCAGCTCGTGTGAGCGGAGTTACACACTACCTTCGGACACCGCGCGGACCGCAGACGAGACTCGTCAGCTGCTGCGCAACTCCGGGAGATCGCAGGCTCCGGTCCCGCCCGAGAGCTGCGCGCGCATATGCGCGAGCACTTCTTCGGTCATGGCGAAGCCGCCCAGGTGGCTCTCGGGGCGCACGGTGAGTACGGCGTCCTGCAGGCGCGTGACGGCCGTGTGCACGCCGTCGATCGGAACGACGTGGTCGGTCTCGCCGTGCCACCACCGCACCGGCACCTTGACGTCGACGAGCCGAAAACCCCAGTCGCGCCCGAGAAGCCGGGCATCGTCGACCATGGCAAGGCAGCGGCCGCGGAAGGCATTGACCATGTCGTCGACGAAGATCGCCTCGACTTCGGGATCGTCCAGTACCTGCCGATCGATTTCGGGCCACATCCGCATGTAGAGGCGATAGGCGTAGTGCGCGAAGGGAATTAGCGGCGCCAGCAGGATGGTGGCAATCACGGCCAACGGCCTGCGCAACCGGGTGAGGATGGGACCAAACCGCCGGGCGACGTTCGTGGCGCCGGCGTGGGTGGCCTCCGGACCGACCGCCGGGACGGTGCCGTCGAGAACACCCACGGCGGCCACCCGGTCGACCAGTGGGGGCAGCGCACCGCAGGCCAGTGCGAAGGGGCCTCCGCCGGACATGCCCACCACGCCAAGCTGCTCGGCGTCCAGCGCGTCGGCCACCTGGGCCATGTCGGCAACCCATTCGCTCACCGAGGTGTAGCGGTGAGAATCGGAAAGTCCCGTGCCCGGTCGCTCGATGACGATCACCCGCAGCCCGAGTGTCTCGGCGGCACGCCGACCCTTCGCGAGGAATTGGCGCCGCGCACCGAGGGTGCCGTGGAACCACAGCACCACCGGACCCGCGGGATCGCCAAACTCCGCATAGCCGAGCCGGCGGCCGTCGGCCAGGAGGAATTGGCCCTCCGCCCGCGGCTTTTCAACACGCGGGACTCCGGGAGGATGCCGCAGTGGGTTGTCCATCGACTTCGAGACTAGGCGACCACTTGGCCCGTGGATGATCACCGCATGAGCAGTTACCCGCAGTGTTACGCAGGAGTTCCCGCGTGATTCATCGCGGCTTTGTCGCGGTGACAAGGAGCGTCGAAACCCAGAGGCCGCCATGGTGACTGGTTGGCGGGCGAGGTTCTGCCTACACTTCGGCCCGTGGGGCAGGAATTACGCGTGGACACTGCTGGTGTGCACGCTATGGCTACTCGTTGGGGCGCTTCGGTGGGTGACCTCAACGAGACGGTTGCGCCGACCGGTCTGGGATTGTCGTGTCAGACCAGCGCGGCCGCAGTCAACGCCGCCCATGTAGACGTCACAGCATTCACCGCCGGGCTGGCGGCGCGGGTTGGGGCGCGCGCTAGTTGCGTTGTCCAAGCCGATCTCAGCTATCGCTTCCAGGAAGCTGCGTCGACAGCCTCGGTGGCTGCCGTCTTCCAGCCGATGATCAGCCAGTAGCCATGGCGGCGGTCGCAGTGGCTCCCGGCCTGTCGGCCCTGTTGGCTTGGCCCACTGACCATCTCACCGAGGCGGCCAATCACTGGGAAACCGTGGGTGAGCGAAGCTTTAGCGTGGCCCACGGGATGTGGAGCGATGCGCTGACCGTCGATTGGAGCGGTGAGGCCGCCGAGGCCCTGCGAACCGATACGCACGCGGACCTGATGACCACCAGCGCGGTGGTCGATCAACTGCAGTCAGCAGCCAGTGTTGCCCGCAGCGGCGCCTCGGAATTGGTAGCGGCCCGCGCGCAGGTGCGCTACGCGGTTGAGGATGCTCGCTCGGCGGGATTCGAAGTGGGTGAAGATCTTTCGGTTACCGACCGGATGAGCGGCGGGTCAGCCGCCGAGCGGGCCGCTCGGCAGGCTGCGACGCAAGCACTCGCCTCCGACATCGGCGGGCGTGCAGCTCAACTGGTCAGCGCGGATGCGCAGGTCGCGGGGAGGATCGCTGCGGCTGTTGCCGGCATCGGGAGTACTTTCCCGCAGACGCCGCCTAGCAACGGCCAAGTCCGGGCCGTCGACAATCGAACCTTCAAACAAGATCCACCTTCGCCGTTGCCAGTCGATCCGAAAGGCATGACCGAAGCTGAGGCTCGCGCAGCTTGGGCCGCCGTCAACGCCGACATCAATGCTTGGAACGCTCGATGTGGACGCACCTTCGTCTTACCGACAGAGCAGGGAGCATACGACTCCTGCATCGCCGACAAGCAGCCGCTATTGGACAAGCAGGCCGCGATCAGGAACCGTCTGCACGACCTCAAGGTACCCATAGAAGGAGAGGAACCCGCTCAACATCCTGATACGGCCGAGCCGCCATTTCGTCCGCCTCAACAAATCAACGGTTACACAGGCCACGGGCAAGAGCAGATTGAAGGTCGAGACGGGCACGGCGTTAACGACAGCGCCCTGCAGGACGCCGTGCAGCATCCACTGTCGCCGCCGAGCTATCAAATCAATGAACAGGGGAAGGGCGCTTACCTTTATCAGGGCAAAGACGCGACGGTGGTTTTGAATAAGGATGGGGAAGTGATCACTG
>CAWFIR010000004.1:0-9193 GCA_963815995.1 uncultured Actinomycetota bacterium | reverse complement strand
AGCCCGGTGACGATGCGGGCCGGAACGGCCCGAGGTGGGGGCACCCCCAGCCGCGCAGCGGCGAGGGGGCGAACCAGGAATCAGGCCGAGCGGGCTCGGTTCGCCAGTTCGGCCTGCCGAGGCTGCCCACTGGTTCGCCGGCGACGCAGGTTGACCAACGCCACCCGGTAGACAAACGTGGGGTGCAGCAGGCGAAGCGGCGAGTAGATGAGGCCGTTGACCTTGAAGAAGCGCACGGCGACATCGAGATCGGACTCGCACGCGGTCAACGCCCAGTCCAGCAGCCGCGTGGTAACGCGCATCAACCTCGAGCGTCGTCCTGCCACCGCCGGGAATGTCAGGTCGGAGCTCGCGACCATTTGCCAGGCCACGCCAATCGGTTTCGCTGAGGCGCGGAAGTACCGCCGGGGCAGATCGCTGGCACCACCACGCAGGCACTCTCTCAGCGCCGCAACCTCCAGCGCAGCCAACGTCATTCCCTGCCCGTAGATCGGGTTGACGCTGCAGATTGCGTCGCCGCATACCAGCAGGCCATCGGGTAGTCGGGCCATTTTGTCGTAGCGCCGCCACTGGCTGGACGGCATGTGGTGATGTGCCACCTCGCCGACTGGATCAGCGGCCCGTATCGCCGCAATCAGGTGGGCGGGGCAATATTCCTGGGCAAATGACAGCATGCCGGCCAGGTCGCGGGGGGGCTGGTGCCCCACCATCCCGAAGACCGTGAACATCCACGTGTCGTTCTCATAGCCGGTCAGAAACATTCCGGTTGGCCGGTCAGGTGCGGGCGCGATGTCGACCAGCATCTCCGTCAGCGTGCCCCGAGGGATTCGCAGCAACTGGCTTACGTAGTGCGTGTGCATGACGATGTGGTCTTCGACCGGTCGGCCGTAATCGAGGCTCTCCAGGAAAGCCGGCGTGTGCGCGCTGCGGCCCATCGCGTCCATCACGACATCGGCCGTCAGCTCTCGTTCGGCGCCGCCGTCGCGGTTGACCACCCGCACTCCGGTGACGCGACCGCGATCGGGTGTCGACGTCAACTCGGTCACTTCGTGGCCGGCCAGAATCGTCACATTGCTCATCGCCTGCACGCGCCGCCGCACATGGCATTCCAGAAACGGCCTGCTCGGCATGTGTACGGCCAGTGCCTTGGGCTGCCGTGTGATCGTGCCCGACCGGAGTACCTCGTGGCCGCCGAAAGCCAGGTGCAGCTTGGCGAGCTCTCCGTCGTTCCAAACGGGCGCACCGTCGGCGACGAGTTCGTTGAGAAACCCGGGGAACAGCTCATCCAAGATCTGCCCACCGCGGGCCAGCAGGACATGAAGATGCCGACCCTGCGGCACTCCTCGTCGGACAGCTGGGTCGTCCACTAACACGTCCCGCTCGACGACGGTGACGGTGTCGAAGAAATCGGCCAGCACCCTCGCCGCAAGCAGTCCACCCATGCTCGCGCCGAGAACGACGGCGCGCTCACCCAGTCCTGCCATGGCGGAACTCCTGCGTGGAAGTCGAACGTTCGTCATCGGTGACCGAACAGCTCCCCTGAAGGTACCAATCGACCTGCAGCGATTTCGCAGAATTAGCTGACGCAAGCTCCTTCCGCCTGCTGCCGTGGCGTCCCGTATTTACTGGGCCGCCGAGTCATGCTGGGGCGCAATCGCAATCGCATCGGAGGTGGCGATCAGAGCGTCGAAGCCGGCGGCCGACGCCTTGGCGCGGTGTTGTTCCAAGAAGTTTCGATAGCTGTCTTCGTCGCCGCGCGCGTGCGCAAGCAGCGCTCGCGAGCGCAACAGCGGGAGTTCGTGGAGCACGAAGCCGGGATCTGTCGGCACGGCGGCCAATCGGTCAATTGCCGCCTGCGCATTTTGTTGGTCGCCAAAGGATCCGCGTTGGACCAGCAGTTGCACCAGAACCTCGGTGGCTCTTCCGCGCCAGATCATGTCACCGCTTTCGTAGGCGCCATCGACGACGGCCCGCACCATGTCGATGGCGCCGTCGACGTCACCGGTGCGGGCCTTTTCCATCGCGAACTCGGGGTCGACGATCGTCAGCGCACTCAGTGAAAACCGCTCCGCCGCGGCCATATCGCGGGCTTGGGTGAACAGGTCGAGACCCGCCTCGCGTTGCGGGCCCTCGCGATTAACCAGAACGAGGCCTCGGCTGAGTCGGCCCATTCCGAGAACGAAGTCATCGCTGGAGCTTTCGGCGATGCGCAGCGCCTCGACGGTCTCGCGCATGGCGGTCACGTCGGGCGGTAGCGCCCCGAATGGAACCGAGGCAACGTATTTCCAGAGCAGGGCGAAAACGTAGCTCGTCGGGTCGAGCGGAGCGGCCATCGCGATCGACGCGGCCGCGTCGTCCAGCCATCCCCGAATTCCCAAGCACATCTTGACGTGTCCGCGCATCGCGATCGCCGTGCTCAACGGTGAACCAAAGATCAAGTCACCCTTGGTGGGGTCGCCATCGGCCAAGTCGATCAGTCGATTCGACAATCGCAGCGCCTCGATCATCTCGCCCGCTTGGCATTTGGCGTAGATCGCCGCGAATAGCAGCGCCACGGTCAGAGTCGGGTCTCCGATCGATTCGAGCAACTCGCTCTGCTCTGAAGCCACTTTCGCCGCCTCGCGGAAGCGGTTATGAAAGGTCAACGCCATGATGAACCCGGTCATGCCGATCGCCAGCGACACTTTGTCGTCGGCCGCTGCGCACAGGTCTCGCAGTTCGTCGAAACCGGTGTCGGCGATGCTGCCACCGGTTCGCCACAGGGTGCCGCACAGCAGGTTGCGCGGCGCGATCTGCAACGACGTCCGATATGGGGTGTCGGCCGCTAGCCGGTCGGCGACCTGGCGGGCCCGCTGCCAGTTGCTGCGCGCAGCCCGAATGTCGCGGAAGGCCGACCAGGCGCCGGCGCGCATATGCCAGTCGAATGCCGCACGCAAATCCCCAGCGGCCTCGAGGTTTTCGGCAATCAAGGCGGCGTTCTCGTCGGCTGACCCGGGATCCTGCTGTTCGATCGCGACGGCCACGCGTCGGTGCAACTCGGTGCGCCCGGCCTTCAGCTGTGACTCGTAGGCGACGGTTCGGATCAACGGGTGCCGGAACGCATACTGCCCCCGCGGGGTGAACATCACCTGGTCGATCAACTCCACCTCGAGCAGCTCGGCGATCGCCTCCCCGACGCCGATGTCATCCAGTAAGGCGGCCACCAGCTCAGCCGTGAACCGCGCACCGACGACCGCAGCGGCGTACAGAAAGTGCTTGGCCGGCCTACAGAGGCGGTCGACGCGGGCGGCGATGGTGGCCTGCAGAGTTCCCGGCACACTGATGTCGGCGGCGTCATCACGGCAGAGGTAGGCGCCGCGATCGCCGTCGAGCACGCCGCGCTGAGCCAGATCACGCACCATCTCCTCGGCAAAGAACGGGTTTCCGGCGGCCCGCTCGGCGATCCGCGCAGCCAACGGACGCACGGACGGGTCAGTACCCAGCAGCTCGGTGGTCAACGCCGCGGTCTGCGCCGCGTTGAGCGGCGCCAGGGAAATCGTCTGTGCGCCCGGTGTCCGCGACAACGCGCCCCGGTATTCCGGACGGTAAGTGATCAGCACGAGCGAATGGCTTTGCGGCACAACGGTGACGAACTCAGCAAGCATGGCCTCGCTGACCTCGTCGATCCAGTGCAAGTCCTCGATCACATATAGCGCCGGTGTGGTCCGGGCCAGGGCGACGGCGTTCAACAGGGCTGCTAACCGGCGCCGACGCGCATCGGCGGTGATGGCAGGCGCCGCGGCGTCGGGGTCGCCGATTCCGAGCAGGTCGTCCAGCAACAGCAGGTCGTCGGGGTCGGCGTCGGGGATGCGGGCCCGCACCTGCGCCCGACCCGCGTGCTCGTCGAGGTTGCTTACCCCGAACACCCTGCGCAGCAGCCGCGCCACCAGATGAAACGGGACCTCCCGGGTATGGGATTCGGAGGCGGCGGTGAACACCTCGACGCCACGGCCGGCAGCCAGCGTCACCGCCTCGCGCGTGATCCGGCTCTTGCCGATACCGGGTGGCCCGACCACCCCGACTACACAGCCGGCACCGTTGAGCGCCTGTTCAAGGATGCCGGCGACGGTGTTCATCTCCCAGGTGCGCCCGACCAGGGTCGGCTCGCGCCGGCCGAACCCCACCCGCTCAGCAGCCGCCCCCAGCAGCCGGCGCGCGGCTAACGGCTCCTCGGCGCCCTTGACAGTTACCCACTCGGGCGCCCCCAGTACGGTGGCGTGTTCGACCAGCCGTGCGGTGGAGTCACTGAGCATCACCCCGCCGGGCGGGGCAACCGATTCCATTCGTTGCGCTAACCCGACCTGCTCGCCGACCGCGGTGTACGTCCTTGCATCAGAGCTGATTTCACCGGCAATCACTTGACCCGAGTTCAGCCCGACCCGCAGCTGCAGCGCGACGCCGTCGCGCTGCTCTACTTCGTCGGCCAGCTGCCCGATTTGCGCTTGGATGTCCAGTGCTGCCAAGCAGGCCCGAAAAGCATGGTCCTCCAACGCGACTGGTGCGCCGAACAGCGCCATGATGCCATCGCCGGTGAACTTATCGACCGTGCCGCCATAACGACGGGTTATCGTCGCCGCGCAGCCGAAGACGTCGGCCATGATCTCGCGCAACCGCTCCGCTCCGAGCACAGAGGCGATCGCCAGGGAATTCACCACGTCGGCGAACAGCACAGTCACCTGTTTGAATTCAGGCTGCACTTCAGCTTCTGGAGCCGGTGTGCCACACGAGTCGCAGAACCGGGCACCCACGCGCAATTCGGTGCCACACGCTCGGCACGACGCGCCTGCTGGGCCCATCCGCCTCTCCCGTCGTCACTCAGTGGTGCGAGCCGCCCTTTCGGCCTTACGTTAAAGCCGTATCGCAACAGACTGATTATCGCCTGCTCGCGCGCTCGAGGATGCTATTCGGACGCCATGACTGCCCCAGCAAAGCACTCGGCCAGCCACATCGACGTGATTGATTCACTCTCTTAACGGATTCGCTATATTCGGACTTACCGCTGGTGAATAGCGGGTTTCATCCCCGGTTTTCCGCCGGCGTCCAGTAAATTTCAGTCTCGGGGTCTGTCGGCCGAGGAGCTTCGTATGTCAGAAGAGAGGGCCCGGAAAGCCCTGACAGAGCGCGATTACGAGAGCGCCTTGTCTATCCTCGAGCCCCTTCTTGCCGGCCCGCAGTCCGACGGCACCTTGCACGCGCTGGCCGGTCTGGCTCACTTCAAGCTCGAACAATACGGCGCGGCTGCGGAAGAATACGAAAAGGCAGTTCGGGATGGCGGCTCGGACGGCGAGCTCCGCGAGTGGCGGGAAATGAGCGACCTTGCCAGGGCCAACCAGGCCGCCAAGATCAACATCGAAGTGCCTGCACCGCACTACTTCAAGGATGACGACCTGCTCGGGCCTCCCGTTGTGCGCAACGGTGACCTGGTTTGTTCGACGAACCGATCCGCACTGCAGTGCTGCTGCCGCTGCCTGAAGCAACTTCTCCTGTTTCTGGGCGAGGCCCTGGGTGCCCTGGGCACGGTGGTGATCGAAATCGCCACCCGCTTGGTGGGTTGGAAGTACGACTACCGCGGCCGGGTCTGGACCAACTGGGACCGTCGTGGGTGGCTGTCGGGGGTCCTGACACTGGCCTACGTACGCGAATTGCTGAACGCCCACAATCTGATAAGCACCTACCCGCCCAACGTGTTGGTCGCCTTCCAGAAGCGGAACCAGCCAAGGCCACCGAGTGTCAAGAATTTTCGAACCGCCGATGGAAGCTGGAATGACCTCTCCGACCCGAAGGAGGGCGCCGCCGGCACGCGCTTCCTACGCAACGTCGACCTGTCCGCCGCTCAACCCGAGAAGGGCAGGCGATTGGAGACGCCGAACGCGCGCACAATAAGCCTCGAGTTACTCAGGCGACCTGACGATGCCAAGGGCCAACCCGTAGTGCAAGAAGTACCTTTCCTCAATCTGCTGGCCGCGTCGTGGATCCAATTCATGAACCACGACTGGGTCAGCCACAGCGACACTCAGCCCGGCGAATTCATCAGGGTTGATCTGCCCCAGGGCGACCCCGCGCGGAACCGCTACCTACAGACCGAGTTGGCGATCGGGAAGACACAGGAAGACCCGACGCTCGGCGGTCCGAAGAATCAGTTCACCGAGCCCGCCGCTACGAGTTTCATCAACGAGGTCACCCACTGGTGGGACGGCTCACAAATCTACGGCAGCGACCAAGCTACCCAGGACAGCCTGCGCAGCAACAACTTCGGCAAGATGAAACTGAATGACGACGGCACTTTGCCGGTCGACTCCCGCACGGGCGTGGAGCACGCGGGATTCCTACGCAACTGGTGGATCGGCCTCAGCATGCTGCACACCCTTTTCGTGCGTGAACACAACGCCATCTGCGACATGCTGCATGAGGCGTACCCCCACTGGGATGACGAGTGCCTGTTCAATGTCGCGCGCCTGATCAACGCCGCGCTGATGGCCAAAATCCACTCCGTCGAATGGACCCCAGCCATCCTGCCCAACCAGACGCTCGAGACTGGGCTGAACTCGAACTGGTACGGCTTGCTGACATACCTGCTGCATAAAGGCAAGGAACGCAAGACGGTTGCCGAGGTCAACATACGTAACCCCGAACTCGGCGGCGTCGTCGGAAATCCAATCAACAAGCACGACTGCGTGTACGGGCTGTCTGAGGAATTCGTCGAAGTTTACCGACTGCACTCCCTGTTACCCGAGACATTGCAGCTGCGACGGCCCGGCGACCACAAAGCCGATCCTGTTCCGTTACCCGCGACCCGCCAGCACGGCTCAGCCTGCATGACGCAGGATTGCCCGGACAAGTCATGTCCGGGCTTCTCCGCCGGAGGCACGAAGAGGAAGTACAGGATGTCGGACCTGTTCTATTCGTTCGGCAATCAGCACCCGGGAGCGCTGGCCCTCAACAACTTTCCGCGCTTCATGCAAGAACTCAGCGTCGCGGGCAATACGTTCCTGGACATGGGCACGGTCGATATCGTCCGCGCGAGGGAACGCGGCGTTCCGCGCTACAACGAGTTCCGCCGCCAGTTAGGACTGAATCCGATTCGGAGCTTCGATGACCTCACCGCAGACTCAGCCGTCAGGCACAAGCTTGAGTCGGTCTACGGCACTGGCCGCCAAGGCGTCGAGGACCTCGACCTGCTGATCGGTACGCTGGCGGAAAGCCAGCGACCCAAGGGATTCGGCTTCGGCGAGACTGTATTTCAGATCTTCATCCTAAGCGCCAGCCGCCGGCTGCAAGCCGATCGTTTCTACACCGACTGCTACAACGAGGACGTCTACACCGCCGAAGGCTTGCGCTGGATCGACCAGACCGACCTCAAGACCGTCATCCTGCGCCACTACCCGGAGCTCGCTGACACCGGCCTCGCCAACATCAAAAATGCGTTCGAACCGTGGGACGACGGTCCCGAGCTAAGCCCCGAGGAGCATCCGTTGCGCGCGTGGGACCGTGACTTGAAACCCGACCCTTGGCGTGGCGATGCGTACCGCCGTGGGTAACCGCTGGTGCTATCCCGGAATGCTGAGATGGTTTCTGCGGCGCAGCTTTTGGGACATCATTGCCTGGGTGAAATTCCGGTTCGCGAAGCCGGTCGACATCAAGTTGCCACCGACCGAACGGTGGTACATTGCGCCGAAGCCGCTGATCAAGGCCATTCCCAAGATTCCGCTGCACAATGTCAGGGTGTGCACACGCGATGACATCCCCCAGGATGAACGATCTTTACGCAACACGATCTTTTTCGCCTTCCTGGTCTGGCTCTACTCCTTTTGGTCCCCAATGCAACGCGGACTCCCACCAATCGACAAAGACCCACAAGTGGCGCTGAACCGCGCTTACAACGGACTACGTCGTGACCTTTTCGATCCACCCGAGATGCCGGCTGAGTATCTGGGCAGTCCGGACCTCGGCTCGCTCGCCGTGCGCGGACCATTCGCCTGCTACACGACCCGGGTGCAAAACAGCACAGACTTTGAGTGGGACCTGTTGTCGCTCAAAAACAAAGAGCACCACGAGGGTCTCGAAAAGCTCGACTCGCGGGTGGTATTCCGCGTGGATAAACGGCGACGCGCGCTGGAGGCGTACCAGATTGAGTGCACATTGGGCACGATCACGCGGACAGATCCACGGTGGGATCGAGCATGCAAGATCGCACTATGCGCGGCGTCGACGCACCTCTCCCTTGTGCGCCACTTCAACTGGGTGCACTTGGCGAGCGGCGCGCAATTGGCCATCGCGACGCGCAATTGCCTGTCGGCCGATCACCCGCTCTGCAGACTGCTGTGGCCGTACATCTATGGAACCCAGCAGAGTAACGACATGGTCACTCGCGCACAGATGGTCCCCGAGCGGAGACTTCGAGACCACCTTTAGCCTCAGCTTCAAAGGCATGTGTGATCTTTTCGACGAGTCCTACCTGCAGTACCGCCACGTCGTCAACGATCCTGAACGGGACGGCGCGCTGCGCGGGGTGCACGGCGCCGGCTTCGACACACCGACACAGGACAACCTGGAAGCGCTGTTCGACACCATGCTCCGATTCGCGCTGAACTATCTGAAGATTTACTACTCGTCGAATGCCGCCGGCGCTGGAAGTGTGCGTAACGACCCGCAGCTGATGGCTTGGCTCGAGGAACTCGACAACAGCGTTCCCAACGGAGTGGGTGTGACTCCCGCAGATGTCACGCGGGGCACGCTGGCGCGGCTGCTGGCGAATCAGCTGTACTTGGTGACAGTGCAACACGAGATTCTCGGCAGCTTCATGTGGAACTATCAGCTGTGGACGCACCGCCAGCCAGCGCGGATATACACAGATTGCAAAAATTGCCCGCGAGAACCGCTGGACGTCTACCAGCGTCTCGTCAACGCGAATTACATCCTGAATGTTCGTCGACGCGAACTGATGTACGACTTCAGTTACTTCGGTCTTGACCCACTCGCCAAGGCGGCCATGTTCGAGTTTCAGAAAGATCTCGCCACGCTGCAGGCCAAGATGGACAGCCAACCGCATGCGATATGGCTGGTCTACCCACGCGGTTTAAACGTCAACATCAACGCCTAGCGCGCCAAGGCCTTTCGCAGTTCTCTGGCCAAATCGCCGCGGTCGCCAACGGAT
>CAWFIR010000003.1:0-8333 GCA_963815995.1 uncultured Actinomycetota bacterium | reverse complement strand
ACTAGCTCCCTGAGCCGGCGAAGGCGACGATCCCGTCGGCGAGCCTGGCCGCGGTGGCCGGGTATGAATGTCTGGCCAATCTCCGGGATCGAGCCTGTTTTCCGTGCGGGCCAACAATCGGTCCCTTCAAACGATCGTCGAACGACCAAGCCTGGCCATCGACTACCTCGCCACGTTTCTGGACCGGCTCACGCCTGACGAAGTGCAGTAGTATTACGAGCGCTACATCGGGCCTTACTTCACCGCCGACGGACAAGTGGACCTCAGCATCGCGCAGCATGGGATCGACGCGGTCGCAACCGAACTCGGTCTAGCCCCGATACCCGCCGGGGAGATCTATCAGACGAGACCACATGAGCCACGGTCTCGGCTCATCCGACGGCGTTGGTCAGCGTTGGTCAAGCCAGGATGCTAGCGACCGGCCGGCTTCCAGTACGTGGCTTTCGGCGACCGAACGGGCGCGCTCGGCGTCGTGATCGGCGATTGCCTCGATCAGTTCGTCGTGCTCATCGAGGGAGTGCTTTTCGTGTTCGGGGAAGAGGGTTAGGAAGTTGGTAGGGACCATGCGGGCGGCTTGGGTAAGTTGGGCGAGTAGCCGCCGGGAATGAGCCGCGCGGTGGATCGCCTGGTGGAAGCGCCAATTGGCTTCGCCGATGCTGTCGTCACCCGATCGCGCGGCGACCTCGGCAGCGAGCTCGCGTAGTGCAAGGAGCTCCTCTGGATTTACGCGCTGCGCTGCCCAGGCAGCGGCCTGTCCGGTCAGGACACCCAGAATGGTGAAGCTGTCGATCACGTCCTTGGAGCTGACGCCGATGACGGTGATTCCGCTGCGCGGCGCAACGTGCACTAGGCCTTCGAAGGACAGTTCCAGGAGGGCCTCACGCACCGGTGTGCGACTTGTGGCGAACTCGGCGGTGATGGCATCCAGGTCAACGCGCGTGCCGGCCGGTAATGCTCCGGTCAAGATGCGGTCGCGCAACTCGCGCACGGCGCGCTCTCGCACGGTGCCGGAAATATTGACATCCCTGGGCATGAAGCGAACGGTAGCCGGAGAATGCATATCACATTTGAAATCTGATATAAACGTCTTCTAGCGTTGAACCCACCCGCAGAAAAGCACCCAAAGCGAACAGTCCCAGTGTCTGAGATGGAGAACGCGAGTGGTTGATCTAGAACTCGATCAAGGGCTGGCCGTCATCACGATCAATCGCCCCAATGCTCGCAATGCGATCGCGCCTCAAACCATGGACCAGCTTGGCCAGGCCATAGCCGGCGCCGAGGGCGCGCTGTGCCTGGTCATCCGGGGGGAGGGCGACAAAGCGTTCGTTTCGGGCGGGGACCTCAAGGAGCTCAGTGCGCTGCGCACCGAAGAGCAGGCGGCAGAGATGGCATGGCGGATGCGGTCGCTCTGTGATCAGCTCGCAAGATTTCCCTGCCCCGGTCGTCGCCGCGCTAAACGGTCACGCGTTCGGGGGCGGAGCGGAGGTCGCGGTCGCCGCCGACATACGGGTAGCCGCCGACGACATCAAGATCGGGTTCAATCAGGTGTCACTCGAAATAATGCCGGCGTGGGGTGGCGCGGAGCGGCTCGCGGCCCTCGTCGGCCGCGGCCGCGCGCTGATGCTCGCGGGCACTGGAGCCGTACTCACCGCCGACCAAGCCGAAAAGATCGGGCTGGTGGATCGCGTGCTGCCGAGGGCGACGTTCGAAACTAAGTGGCGTTCCTTAGCGCGGGCGCTGGCGAACCGGCCTGCCGGCGACATCAAGCGGGTCATGTCGGGGGTGCCGGCCAGTGACGCCGTCGCAGCATTCGCCTCGCTGTGGGTATCTGATGAGCATTGGGCCGCGGCGGACCGAGTGATGAAACGCAGCCGGTGAATCACTGATTTAGTCGGGTTTATCAGCGGTGGCTGACTCGATCAGCAGCAGACCGGCGGCGGTATACGGATCGCATCGACCGTCAGCGACGGCAGCGGCCAAATCGGCGAGTTCCGGGTGGGAATGCAGGCGAGTTTGCGCCAGAGAAAGGATTTGTGCCCGAGCGCGCGATGCCCTTCGGGCGGGCGTGTCGGCGCGGTGGTGGGCGTCGATCGCATCCATCAAGTCGGTAACGCCCTCGGAGCGCGCTGCAACGAGTGTGAGGACCGGGGCCGATGTCTCGGCCTGCAAATCCCGGGCGGTTTGCTTTGCGCCTTCTCGATCGGCCTTGTTGACGACCACAATGTCAGCCACTTCGAGTAGGCCTGCCTTGGCGGCTTGTACTGCGTCACCCGCACCGGGATTGAGGACGACGATGGTGGGATCGGCGACGGCGGCGATCTCGATCTCCGACTGACCGACACCGACCGTTTCAAGCACGATGAGGTCGTAGGACAGTGCTGCAAGCAGCCGGATCGCCGCGGGGACCGCGGCGGCGAGACCGCCGAGATGACCGCGGGTTGCGATCGAGCGGATGAACACATCGGGGTCGTCGATGTGGGCGGCCATCCGGATGCGATCGCCGAGGATGGCGCCGCCGCTGTAGGGCGATGACGGGTCCACCGCGAGGACCGCGACTCGCATCCCTCGTTCGCGGTAGCCGCCAACCAGCGCGGCGATCGTCGTCGACTTTCCTGCGCCCGGAGGACCGGTAATGCCGACAACCCGGGCGGAGGCGGTGTCCAGAGCTGCCAGCACCTCGTCGCGACGATCGCCCTCGATCAGGCTCAGTAGGCGACCCGTCGCTCGGGTAGAGCCGCTCAGCGCTGCCTGGATGAGATCCCCGACATTCATAACTC
The DNA here is from genome assembly GCA_963815995.1 of uncultured Actinomycetota bacterium. GTDB lineage: Bacteria > Actinomycetota > Actinomycetes > Mycobacteriales > Mycobacteriaceae > Mycobacterium. Next base: position 5,556 of record CAWFIR010000003.1, on the reverse strand, counting down.
ACCCCCTTTCCGGCCGTATCGCTCAATAACCGAACGGTGGTTGGTACTGCAGCCGACAGTGATCTCAAACTGAGAGATTAGCTCCACCATGCTCATCGAGACGTGGCGGTGCGCCGTACTCGGGTTCATACCCGTCGATCCGAATTGGGCTTCGGATCAACTGAAATGCGCCCGCGGTAACGATCACTTCCGGGTTGGCGGCGAGCGCTTCAGGCAGCGTTCGGACGGCAGCTGCGGGCACGCCCAGCGGCCGCAGCCGCGCTTCCCAATTCGCGGCGGTATCGGTAGCAAGAGCGCTTGCCACCGACGCGAGAACCTCGTCGCGCCGTGCGGCCCGCTCCCCCATCGTCGCCGGCCCGACGATATTGGCCTCGGCGGCGAATATCCGCCAGAATTTGTCGTGCGTGATGAACAGTGCCAGGAATCCGTCGGCGGTCGAAAAGAGCTGAGCTGGAACATAATACGAATGTGCACCCATCGGCAGCCGTTGCGGCTCGGTGCCGTCGTTGAGGTAGGCCGACGCGCGATAGTTCAGCTGGGAGAGCATCACGTCACGCAGTGATACCTCGACCTGCCCCCCGCGGCCGGAGACGATCTGGGCCAGCAGTCCAAGGGCAGCAGTAAGTCCGGCGGAATTGTCAGCCGCGGAATATCCCGGCAAGGTCGGTGGTCCAAGCGGATCGCCGGTCAGCGCGGCGACGCCGGTGGTCGCCTGAATGACGTAGTCGAATGCCGGATCATCACCCGCTTCCAGACCAAACCCGGTAAGCGCCACGCAGACAATTCGCTCATTCCACCGCCGCAGCGCTTCGTAGGTGAGGCCGTATCGACGGATGGCGGATGGTTTCAAATTCGCCAGCAGCGCATGCGATCCGGAAATGAGTTCACCGAGCTCGAGCTGACCCGCCTCGGATGTCAGGTCGACGCACATGCTGCGCTTGCCTCGGTTGAGGCTGGCGAAATATGAATCCCCGACTTGCCGCGAGATGTCGCCGCCCGGTGGTTCGATCTTGATGACCTCGGCGCCGAGATCGGCCAGCATCATCGTGGCGTATGGGCCGGCCAGCATGTGACCGATCTCAAGGATCCGGATGCCGGCGAGAGGGCCCGTGGACCGAGTCTTTGGCGGTCCGGTCACCGAAGGACCTGGGGTAGCGGAGCGATCACGCCGAGCCGCATTAGTCTTCTCCCCCGGCTTCCGTCAGGGCTTTTACGTCGCGGACGAGGGTATCCAGGGGCGTGCCCGTCGGAAACACCGCTGCCGCACCGGCATCCAACAACTTCTGTACGTCGGCCTCGGGAATGGTGCCGCCGACGACCACCGCGATGTCGCCGGCGTCGGCGGCCCGCAGGGCGTCGACGGTGCGGGCGGTCAGCGCCACATGGGCGCCCGACAGGATCGAAAGGCCGACAAGCTTGACGTCCTCCTGCAGCGCGATCGAAACGATGTCCTCGATGCGCTGGCGAATTCCGGTGTAGATGACCTCGAATCCGGCATCGCGCAGCGTGCGCGCGACGATCTTTGCGCCGCGGTCGTGTCCGTCCAGACCGGGTTTCGCCACCAAGACACGAGCCCCCATCAGAACACCACCGGTTGCTGGAATTCGCCCCATACCGCTTTGAGCGTGGTCACCAACTCTCCGACGGAGCAGTACGCATTGGCACAGTCGATGAGGCGGGGCATCAGATTCTCGGTGCCCTCGGCCGAACGCGAAAGCGCGGCAAGCGTTTCCTTGACGGCGACCGGGTCACGGTCGGCTTTGACCTTCGCCAGACGCTTCAGTTGTAGATCGCGGCCCTCCGCGTTCAGCTCGTAGGTGTCGATGTCAGGCGGCCGCTCGTCGGTGACGAACTTGTTGACGCCGACCACGGGGCGTTCGCCCGACTCGATCTCTTTGTGAATCTTGAAGGCTTCGTCGGCGATCAGTCCCTGCAGGTAGCCGTCCTCGATGCAGCGCACCATGCCGCCGTGCTTTTCGAGGTCGTCCATGATGTCGACGATCTTGGCTTCGGTGGCATCGGTCAGTGCCTCGACGAAATAGGAGCCGCCGAGTGGATCGGCCACCTTGGCCACTCCGGTTTCGTAGGCCAGGATCTGCTGGGTGCGCAGCGCCAGCGTCGCGGATTCCTCGCTGGGAAGGGCGAACGGCTCGTCCCACGCCGCGGTGAACATCGACTGGACGCCGCCGAGCACCGCGGCCAGCGCCTCGTAGGCGACGCGCACCAAGTTGTTCTGCGCCTGAGGTGCATACAGCGACGCGCCGCCCGCGACGCAGCCGAAGCGGAACATCGACGCCTTATCGGTGGTGGCGCCGTAGCGCTCGCGCACGATGGTCGCCCAGCGGCGGCGGCCTGCCCGATACTTCGCGATCTCCTCGAAGAAGTCGCCGTGGGTATAGAAGAAGAACGAGATCTGCGGCGCGAACTTGTCGATGGTCATCCGACCGCGTTCGACGACTGTGTCGCAGTAGGTGACGCCGTCGGCCAACGTGAAGGCCATCTCCTGGACGGCGTTGGCGCCGGCGTCGCGAAAATGGGCGCCCGCCACGGAGATCGCGTTGAACCTCGGCACCTCGGCTGCGCAGAACTCGATGGTGTCCGCGATCAGCCGCAGTGACGGTTCCGGCGGCCAGATCCAGGTACCGCGCGATGCGTACTCCTTGAGGATGTCGTTTTGGATTGTGCCGGTGAGCTTCTCGCGGGGCACGCCCTTCTTCTCCGCGGCGGCGACGTAGAACGCCAGCAGGATGGCTGCGGTGCCGTTGATGGTGAAGCTGGTGCTGATCTTGTCCAGCGGTATGCCATCGAAGAGCAGCTCGACATCGGCGAGCGTGTCGACGGCAACACCGACGCGGCCGACCTCCTCGCCGTACTCCGCGTCGTCGGAGTCGTAGCCGCACTGGGTCGGCAGGTCCAGCGCGACTGAGAGCCCGGTGCCGCCCTGACCCAACAGGTACCGATACCGCTTGTTCGACTCCTCCGCTGTGCCGAATCCCGAATACTGACGGAACGTCCAGGTTTTGCCCCGGTAGCCGGACGCGAAGTTGCCACGCGTGAACGGGTACTCGCCCGGCGGCGGCGGGTCTGGCGCGCGGTCACCGGGTCCGTACACGGGCTCCAACGGGATGCCCGACGGGGTCTGCACGACGTCACTCATCGGGGCTGGCCGCGATGGTCAACGTCTGGTTCTTCGATCGCAGACTTCAGGACAAAGTCGCGGCCCGACTCAAACGTCATGGTGCTCGGTCAACTTCGTCAAAACGCCTTCCACGACCGTCTCAAAGCTGGATGCTGCCGATACATTATTCGGTCGATTTGTAATTGTAAGTTACCGCGATGGTAGATGCTCGCATGGCCTTCGAGCATTGCGTCTCGATCAGTCAGGCGCGGCAGAAGCGCCGTTTTGCCTGGTAGCGGGGACAGGATTCGAAACCGCGACCTCTGGGTTGTGAGCCCAGGGGCGTCACCGTCGTCCCGATAGGATCGCCGTAAGGCGCTGAACCGCAAAGACATTGGCGGGCGCGGACGGTATCGAACCGCCGACCGCTGGTGTGTAAATGAATCGGCCTTTGTGCACCTGCGCTCGAGCGAGTCCACTATGTCCAGGTCAGCCCTGTCCAGTCGTCTAAGCGGTGGGCCGTCTATCTACTAGCACGGCGCCCGGCCAGCGCTATGTCAAAGGTCCGAATGAGACTGTTCTAATCGCGCGCATCCCGGTCCGATCAGTGGACCGCACTCTTGCGCGGCCAGACAAACCGGCCTTTTCATCCCTTTGTGTCATCCATTTCTCACCGAGGAGACAATCATGGAATCGCGGTCGGTAGCCCGGCGCGAGTCCTAAGACGCTCGTCATTGGGGAGGCAGTCATGTCATCGTGTGGGACCAGGGCCGTCAAGGTTGCGAACTATCTCAGAACTGCGGCGCCGGAGAGCATTGATCGATCACAAATCGAGGCTTACGTCGAACAGCAGTCGGTGGCTGAGACGGTTGACGCGGTAGCGCCTCGCGATGACGGGCTCCGCGCCTGGCTCGCACAGAATCCGATACCGCTACCTGCACAACTAGTTGCAGGCCCCCTGTTTCACGGCACGCTGGTCTTCGTTCGCATGATCTTCCATCACCCGAGCGGCGCCACGTCCGCGATTGCCCTGAGTGATATCGAGGTCGCAGCCCAGTACGCAGCGTTGGCTGTCAACCCGATCTCGCGGTACGCGTCCCTCTACGGGCCGAACAGCGTGAACGTATCACCGAACATGATCGAATTCGACGCTCAGCTGTCGGGAGATTCCTTCACGATGTCTGACTTCGTGGGTTGGGTCGATCAGTGTGCACAGCTCGGACGGAACAGCGGAGTCAGCACGCCTTGCATTGTGGTACTCCACAACCGGGACCTTCCCAACAGCGCGCAATTCTTGAACAACCGAAACTCGTTCCATTCGATGACGGCGGCACAGAACGCGTTCTGTTATTGCCTCGTCTTCGGTGAGGGACTGAACGTTGCCGATAACAACCACACGTTCAACAATCAGCCAAATCAGAAGGTCTACGCCCACCTGCTGAGCCATGAAATCGCGGAGATGGTCGTGGATCCGCGAGTGGACGGACGTAACCCGGAAGTCTGCGACGCATGCGCCGGCAACTGCAACAACGAGTGGTTCTGCCTGTTTGATGAAGACGGAACGTTCCTTGGCGGAACCAACGACACCTCGACCGCAACTGGATACAGCTACTTCATCAACTCAATCGTGTCACCAGCCGCCGCCCTCGACTCGCACGAGTGCATCATCGACCCGGCAGCAAGACAGAGTTCCTGCGTGTACGCACCGCCCGACGCCGACGCGACCGACCTGGCGCTGACCGACTTCGCCGGACAGAACTGGCTCATCACACCAGCTGGCTATGCCGTCGGCGAGCGACCGGCCACCTTCGATGAACAACGATGGCTGCTTGTTCTCTCTGGTGTCGTCCTGGTTGGCCTCAAAGGCCAGACATCAGGCGACTGGCTGCGCGAAACCATCCGGTTCATGCCGGACGTGTTGAGCCCTCTCAACTACGCCATCAATCGCTACGGCATCCCCGACCCTACTTCGACCGTTCCCGGCGTGAATTTCATCCCACAGTTCCAAGCCGAACAGTGGGCGCCATTTGCCAATCCCAGCTCGATGTACGACGCACATCAATCCATCGATGCCGGATATGCGGTCGACGTCTGGCGACCAGCACCATTCGGCAAGATCACGAATGGCACCTCCACCATCGGCAACAACTTCCCCGGCATTCGGGTAGATGTCGCGGTCTGCGACTCGGACGCATACCTGTATCGCGTCGCTTACAACATCACCCTCGAGGGCAGGATCGTGTTCGAGTCCATCTACCTCGGCTAGCAGCGGCGGCGAGGGCCTGCGGGGTGCATTGAGAACCCCGCTACGCCCAGACTTAAAGATTGGGTCCTGCAACTCGCATACAGGCTGCGCGGGAACGGGGTTGATGTCTGCCTCGACCGTTGGGACGTCACCCTGGGCGGCAACCTCGCGCACTTCATGGAGCGCGCTGCCG
>CAWFIR010000002.1:0-21537 GCA_963815995.1 uncultured Actinomycetota bacterium | reverse complement strand
TCTAGCTGCAGGCTGCGAGCACCAGCTCGCGCACCCGCGCGGCGTCGGCCTGTCCTTTGGTCGCCTTCATCACCGCGCCGACGATTGCGCCCGCCGCCTGCACCTTGCCGCCGCGGATCTTCTCGGCCACATCGGGATTGGCGGCCAAGGCTTCGTCGACCGCGGCCTGGATGAGCGAGTCGTCGCGCACCACGGCCAATCCGCGCACGGTCATCACCTGTTCGGGTTCACCCTCACCGGCCAGCACGCCCTTGACCACCTGGCGGGCCAGCTTGGTGGTCAGCTTGCCTTCGTCCACCAGCGCCACGACCGCGGCGACTTGGGCTGGGCTGATGGGCAATTCGTCGAGCTCGATACCCGATTCGTTGGCCTTCTGCACCAGGAAGTTGCCCCACCAGGCCCGGGCCTGTTCGCTGGAGGCGCCTTGATCGACGGTCGCGATGACCAGATCGACGGCGCCGGCGTTGACGAGATCGCGCATCACCTCATCGGAGAGACCCCAGTCTTGCTGAATCCGTTTGCGGCGCAACCACGGTAGCTCGGGGATGGTTTCACCGCAACCGCTCGACAAGCTCGCGACTGGGCGCGACCGGCTCCAGGTCGGGTTCGGGAAAGTAGCGATAGTCTTCCGCGGTTTCCTTGGTGCGGCCCGAGCTGGTGTAGCCGTCCTCGTGAAAGTGCCTGGTCTCCTGAATGATTCGGCCACCGGAGTCCACACGGCACCCTGATGCTGCATCTCGTAGCGGACCGCTACCTCGACGCTCTTGAGTGAGTTGACGTTCTTCGTCTCGGTACGGGTGCCGAATTCGCTGGTGCCCTTCGGTTTCAGCGAGACGTTGGCGTCGCAGCGCATCGATCCCTGGTCCATCCGCACGTCGGAGACGCCCAGCGAGCGCAGCAGGTCGCGCAGTGCGGTGACGTAGGCGCGGGCGATCTCCGGTGCCCGCTCGGCGGTGCCCTCGATCGGCTTGGTGACGATCTCGATCAGCGGCACACCGGCGCGGTTGTAGTCGGCCAGCGAAGTGGTCGCTCCGGCGATCCGGCCAGTGTCGCTGCCCAGATGGGTCAGCTTCCCGGTGTCCTCCTCCATGTGGGCGCGCTCGATCTTGACCCGGAAGGTCGTGCCGTCATCCAGCGGGACTTCGAGGTAGCCCTGGACGGCGATCGGCTCGTCGTATTGGGAGATCTGGTAGTTCTTCGGCTGGTCCGGATAGAAGTAGTTCTTCCGCGCGAATCGGCCCCACGGCGCGATGTCACAGTTGAGTGCCAAACCGATCCGGATCGCCGACTCGACCGCCGCCTCGTTGAGGACCGGCAGCGATCCCGGCAGGCCGAGGCACACCGGGCACACCTGGGTGTTGGGCTCGGCGCCGAACTCGTTGGCGCAACCGCAGAACATCTTGGTGGCGGTGGACAGCTCAACATGCACTTCCAGGCCGAGCACCGGGTCGTAGCGCGCGATCACATCGTCGTAGTCGAGCAGCTCCGCCCCGGGCGCGCGGGCGGCGCTCGCAGCAGAAGTCATGCGGTCGATCCTAATTGGCGGTCGAAGCGGCCTTACCATCGCCGTCGCCGCCGTCTTTCTCATCAACGGCCAGCAAGGCATGATCGAACGCGGATCGAGAAGTGATGCCGTCGTCCCGGACGGCGCGGAAGTCTTCGACGATCTTCTCGGCCAGCCGCCGCAGCTTCACATTGCTCGATTGCGAGCGCCACCTGAGCAGATCGAATGCGGCGTCCTCGTCCAGGCCGTAAATCAGCATCAGCATGCCCTTGGCCTGTTCGATGACCGCGCGGTGCTCGGTGATTTCGGCGACCCGCTCGGAGATGAGGTCCTCGCGCGCCCGATCCGACAACGGCGTGATGTCCACGTAGTAGCCGTGGGTGCCGATAACCACGTCCTGCGGGTCGGTGAGCAGGTCGCCGACCACTACCACCTGGTGCACAACGCCACGGGTGTCGAGAATGCGGTGCCGGGTGCTGAATGCGCGGCGGGCAAGCAGCATCTCGTCGATGGTTTTCGCCACCTCGCGACGATCGTCGGGATGCTTGTGCGCCAGCACCAAATCGGTGGTCGGGGTCACCGTGCCCGGCTCGTAGCCGTGCATGCGCTGCACCTGGTCCGACCATTCCCAGCGTTGATCCTCGAAATAAAAGCGAAACCACCCGACGCGCTGCGGTGCGCCGGCGAAGGCCTGATCGACCTCGGGTGCGTGACTGTCCTGCTCAGCAGGCATTGCCACCCCCGCCGCAGGTCAGAAGCCCGAACATGTTCGTCAGGTTACCGCTAGCCGTTACGTCACGGATCTCTTCGACGTGAGCGCTAGCCGAAGAACGCGGCGGCGTCGTCGTAACGACTCTGGGGAACCAGCTTCAGCTGGCGCACCGCGTCGGCCAGCGATACCCGGCCGATGTCCTGACCACGAAGCGACACCATCTGCCCGTATTCGCCGGCATGCGCGGCATCGGCGGCGTTGACCCCGAACCGGGTGGCCAGCACCCGGTCGTAGGCGGTCGGCGTACCACCGCGCTGGACATGGCCGAGCACGGTCACCCGGACCTCTTTGTTGATCCGCTTCTCGACTTCGATGGCCAGCTGGGCGGCCACGCCGGTGAACCGTTCGTGGCCGAACTCGTCCATGCCGCCTTCGGCCAGCTTCATCGCACCTTCGGCCGGCTTGGCGCCCTCGGCGACCACGCAGATGAAATGCGAGTCGCCGCGCTGGAAGCGCCGCTTGACCAATCGGCACACCTCATCGATGTCGAAGGGCTGCTCGGGGATCAGCGTCATGTGCGCACCGGAAGCCAGCCCGGAGTTGAGCGCGATCCAGCCGGCGTGCCGGCCCATCACCTCCACCAGCATCACCCGCTGGTGTGACTCGGCCGTGCTGTGCAACCGGTCGATCGCATCGGTCGCCACCATCAACGCGGTGTCGTGACCGAATGTCACGTCGGTGCAATCGATGTCGTTGTCGATGGTCTTGGGTACCCCGACGACGGGGACGTTCTCCTCGGACAGCCAGTGCGCGGCGGTCAACGTACCCTCGCCACCGATCGGAATCAGCACGTCGATGCCGTTGTCGTCCAGCGTCTGCATGATCTGGTCCAGCCCGGCTCGCAGCTTGTCGGGATGGACACGTGCGGTGCCCAACATCGTTCCGCCCTTGGCCAGCAGCCGGTCATTGCGATCGTCGTTGGCCAGTTGCACGCGCCGGTTCTCCAGCAACCCGCGCCAGCCGTCCTCGAACCCGACCACCGACGACCCGTAGCGCGAGTCGCAGGTGCGTACCACCGCCCGGATGACGGCATTCAGCCCTGGACAGTCACCGCCGCCGGTGAGAATTCCGATCCGCATGTCTTCATCTTGCCCCGTAGCGGCTGTTCCAGCAGCCGATCTCAGATGGCCGGCGGCAGCGCTCCCCGGGCCGCCTCGTAGGCAGCCGCTACCCGGTAGAGCCTGTCGTCGGCCAGCGCCGGCGCCATGATCTGCAGTCCGACTGGGAGGTTGTCGTCTTCGGACAACCCGGACGGCACCGACATCCCGCAGTGCCCGGCCAGGTTCAACGGCAGCGTGCAGAGGTCGAACAGGTACATCGCCAGTGGGTCGTCGACCTTCTCCCCCAACGGGAACGCCGTCGTCGGTGTCGTGGGCGAGATCAGAACATCGACGGATTGATACGCGGTGTCGAGGTCGCGGGCGATCAGCGTGCGCACCTTCTGCGCCTGGTTGTAGTACGCGTCGTAGTAGCCAGCCGACAGCGCATAGGTACCAATCATGATGCGCCGCTTGACTTCCGGGCCGAATCCGGCGGCCCGGGTAAGCGCCATCACTTCCTCGGCGCTGTGTGTGCCGTCGTCGCCGACCCGCAGTCCATAACGCATCGCGTCGAATCGGGCCAGGTTGCTCGAGACCTCCGACGGCAGAATCAGATAGTAGGCAGGCAGCGCGTGATCGAAATGGGGACAATCGACTTCGGACACGTCGGCGCCGAGCGCGGTCAACTGCTCGACGGCTTTGTTGAACGACGCCAGCACGCCGGGTTGATATCCCTCGCCGCGCAACTGCGTGACCACGCCGATGCGTACGCCTTTGAGATCACCTGCGGCTCCGGCTTTTGCGGCGCCGACGACGTCGGGTACCTCGGCGTCGATGGAGGTGGAGTCGCGGGGGTCATGTCCGGCGATCACCTGATGCAGCAGCGCGGTGTCGAGAACGTTGCGCGCACACGGTCCGCCCTGGTCCAGCGACGACGCGCAGGCCACTAGGCCGTAGCGCGACACCGTGCCATAGGTGGGCTTGACCCCGACGGTCGCGGTCAGCGCGGCCGGCTGGCGGATCGAGCCACCGGTGTCGGTACCGATGGCCAGCGGCGCCTGAAACGCCGCGAGTGCGGCGGCACTGCCCCCGCCCGAACCGCCCGGGACCCGGTCGGTGTTCCACGGGTTGCGGGTCGGGCCGTAGGCGGAGTTCTCCGTCGACGAACCCATCGCGAACTCGTCCATGTTGGTCTTGCCGAGGATCGGGATGCCGGCCGCGCGCAACCGCGCGGTCACGGTCGCGTCGTAGGGCGAACGCCAGCCCTCGAGGATCTTCGAGCCGCAGGTGGTGGGCATGTCGACGCTGGTGAACACGTCTTTGAGGGCCAGCGGGACCCCCGCCAGGGCGGAGACCGGCTGCTCCCCGGCGGCCAGTGAGTTGTCGACAGCTGCCGCGGCCGACAGCGCCGCGTCGGCGGCGACGTGCAGGAATGCGCCATACCGCTGATCGGTGGCGGCGATCTGGTCCAGGTAGGCCTGGGTGATTTCGGTCGACGACAGCTCCTTGGCGGCGATTTTCGCGGCCAGCGTCGCCGCGTCCAGCCGGATGATGTCCGTCATTCCGGTTCCCCGAGGATCTGCGGGACGGCGAAGCGACCGTCGAGGGCTTCGGGCGCCTCGGCGAGCGCCTCCTGCTGGGTCAGGCACGGCGCAGTCTGGTCCGGGCGGGTGACGTTGACGGCCTTGAGCGGGTTGTCGGTCGGCTCCACGCCGGTCACGTCGACCGCTTGGATCTGGCCGACATGAGTCAGGATGGCGTCGAGCTGGCCGGCGTAGTGGTCCAGCTCATCGTCGGTCAACGCCAGGCGAGCCAGCCGGGCCAGGTGGGCCACCTCGTCACGAGAGATCTGGGACACGACTGAAAAGCCTAGCGAGCGCGCCACTGGCGTGACGCCTGGCATCCGTCGAAATGCCGAGCAGGCGTCGCTGTGCAACAGTGTGCGCGTGTCCTCGTATCTGCTGCGGGTTCAGCTGGCCGACCGCCCCGGTAGCCTCGGCTCGCTGGCCGTGGCCCTCGGATCGGTGGGCGCGGACATCCTGTCGCTGGACGTCGTGGACCGCGGACCCGGTTATGCGATCGACGATCTCGTGGTCGAACTGCCGCCAGGGGGAATGCCTGACACACTGATCACCGCGGCCGAAGCGCTGCAGGGTGTGCGGGTCGACAGCCTGCGGCCACACACCGGGCTGCTGGACGCGCACCGCGAGCTGGCGCTGATCGACCACGTCGCCGCCGCCGGCAAGACCGCGGCGAAGCTGAAGGTGCTCGTCAACGAGGCGCCGCAGGTGCTGCGGGTGAGCTGGTGCACGGTGCTGCGGAAGTCCGATGACGGGTTTCACCGCATCGCCGGCAGTCCCGGCGCGCCGGAAACCCGGTTGACCGACATCCCGTGGATGCCGATCGAGCACGCCACCGCCCTGGACGCAACCGAGGATTGGGTGCCGCAGCTGTGGCGAGAGCTGGACACCACCCTGATCGCGGCTCCGCTGGGCGCCCCCGAGACCGCGGTTGTGCTCGGCAGGCCCGGTGGCCCGGCCTTCCGGCCCTCGGAGGTCGCCCGGCTGGGATACCTGGCCGGGATCGTCGCAACCCTTTTGCACTGAACGCATTTCTGGCCGGGTCACTCGTCGGGTTGAGAAGGGCCTTCCGCCAACAGCTTTCGGAATCCATCCTCGTCGAGGATGGACACGCCGAGTTCGACCGCCTTGTCGTACTTCGATCCCGGGGAATCACCGGCGACCACGTAGTCGGTCTTCTTCGACACCGAACCGGCGGCTTTGCCGCCGCGGGTCAGGATTGCCTCTTTGGCGTCGTCGCGGGAGAAGCCGGCCAACGAACCGGTGACGACGATCGTGAGGCCCTCCAATGTTCGTGGCACGCTGGCGTCGCGCTCGTCGGCCATCCGCACCCCGGCCGATCGCCATTTGTCCACGATCTGGCGATGCCAGTCGACGGTGAACCACTCGGTGACCGCATCGGCGATGGTCGGACCGACGCCTTCCACCGCGGCCAGCTGTTCGGTCGACGCTGAGGTGATCGCGTCCAGGCTGCCGAACTCGGTGGCCAATGCCCTTGCCGCGGTTGGCCCGACGTGGCGAATCGACAACGCCACCAACACCCGCCACAGCGGCTGCTTCTTGGCGCTGTCCAAGTTGGCCAGCAATCGCTTGCCATTAGCCGACAACGCGCCGCTCTTGGTGGTGAACAGCTCCGTGCGCAACAGGTCATCTTCGGTGAGCGCGAATAAATCACCCTCGTCGTCGATCACCTTCGCCACGAGCAACGCACTCGCCGCCTCATAGCCGAGCCCCTCGATGTCGAAGGCGCCACGACCGGCGACGTGAAACACCCGCTCACGCAGCTGCGCCGGGCAGGACCGCGAATTGGGGCAGCGGATGTCGGCGTCACCCTCCTTGGCCGGAGCCAATGTCGTACCGCATTCGGGACATGTTGTGGGCATGACGAATTCGCGTTCGGAGCCATCACGCAGGTCGACGACCGGGCCCAGCACCTCGGGAATCACGTCACCGGCCTTGCGGATCACCACCGTGTCACCGATCAGCACCCCTTTGCGCTTGACTTCGGCGGCGTTGTGCAAGGTCGCCAGCCCGACCGTCGACCCGGATACCGTGACCGGTGTCATGAACGCGAACGGCGTGACCCGTCCGGTCCGGCCCACGTTGACCCGGATGTCGAGTAGCTCGGTCTGAACTTCCTGCGGGGGGTATTTGTAGGCGATCGCCCACCGCGGTGCACGCGACGTCGAGCCGAGCCTGCGCTGCAGCGTCACGTCGTCGACTTTGACCACCACTCCGTCGATTTCGTGGTCGACGTCGTGGCGGTGTTCGCCCCAGTAGGCGATCCGCTCGAGGGCACCGGCGGCGTCTTGCACCCGGGTGGTGTGGTCGGAGACCGGCAGCCCCCATGCGGCCAGCGCTAGATATGCGTCGTGCAGCGTCGCCGGTCGATAACCCTCCACATGGCCCAACCCGTGGCAGATCATCCGGAGCTTGCGCCGGGCAGTCACGGCGGGGTCCTTCTGGCGCAGCGACCCCGCGGCGCTATTGCGCGGGTTGGCGAACGGCGTCCTGCCGTCTTCGACGAGCGTGGCGTTGAGCGTCTCGAAATCGGCGAGCCGGAAGAACACTTCGCCGCGGACCTCCAGGACGTCGGGCACCGGATGGTCGGCGCTCGGGGTCAGCCGCTCGGGCACGTTGTCGATGGTGCGCGCGTTGAGCGTCACGTCTTCGCCGGTGCGCCCGTCACCGCGGGTCGCCGCGCGGACCAGCCGGCCGTTGCGGTACACCAAAGCCAGTGCGACACCGTCGATCTTGAGCTCGCAGAGAAACGGGGCGTCCGCACCGACGTCGGCTCGAACGCGGCCCGCCCACAGCTCGAATTCCTCGCCGCTGAACACGTTGTCCAGCGACAGCATTCGCTCCAGGTGATCGGCCGAGGTGAAATCGGTGGCGAAGCCGGCGCCGCCGACGAGCTGCGTCGGCGAGTCGGGTGTGCGCAGCTCGGGATGCTCCTGCTCGAGAGCGGCAAGACGGCGCAACAGCGTGTCGAAGTCCGCATCGGAGATGACCGGCGCATCACGCACGTAGTAGCGAAACTGGTGTTCACGCACCTCTTCGGCCAGTTCATGCCAACTACGACGGACCTCGGGCGGAACCGGATCAGCCGAACTCACCTTCGCAGGCTATCGGAGGACGCCGACAGCGCAGTCCGCCCAGCCCCGTGAGCCGGCTAGTCGCGATAGAGGTCCGGGAACGCCGACTTCAGCTCGCCCAGCTTGGGCAGGTCGTTGGCGACGATGTACGGGTTATTCGGATGTAAGTCGAGGAAATTCTGGTGGTAGGCCTCCGCCGGGAAAAACGGAGTCTGCGGCGACACGGCAGTGACGATCGGCGCGGCGAATGAGCCCGCCGCGTTCAGCTGGGCGATATAAGCGTTCGCAATCTTTTGCTGGGTGTCGTCCTGAGCAAAGATCACCGAGCGGTACGAAGGGCCCACGTCGGGTCCCTGACGGTTGAGCTCGGTCGGATCTTGCACGACGGCGAAAAAGATCTGCAACAGCTTGCCGTAGCTCACCTGGCTCGGGTCGTAGGTGATCCGCACCGACTCGGCGTGCCCGGTGGTCTCGGTGGTGACGGCGTCGTAGTTAGCCGTCGCGGCATCTCCGCCGGCGTATCCCGATTGCGCGGATGACACCCCTTTGACGTGCTGGTAGACGCCCTGCACACCCCAGAAGCAGCCACCGGCCAGGACCGCGGTTTCGGTCTTGGGGCGCCCCGTCGCCGGCTCGTCGAGGGTGGGTGCCGGAATTGCGCTCGCCGTCGTCCCGCTTGCGGCCGGCATCACCGGGCTACGGACGACGAGGAAAGCCGCCGCGGCCAGTCCGATCACTGCCAGCCATGACGTCAGGACTGCCCGCTGACGAGTCTTGCCATCCATCTGCATACGTTCGTCCCTCCCCAGAGGCCGTTGATCGGCGCGGGAAGCCCAGGGTATAGCAACTGTGCAACCGGCGTCGCGGTCGAACGTTCGGCCGCATTTGAAACACGTTGCCAGACAACCAGAAGTTCAATCCTCGAGGTAGGCGCGCAACCGGTCGAGCGCGGCGTCCCAGCGCCGGGCCAAGCCCGCGTGAACACGGTCCTCAGCGCTGCCCTGATGGCTTCAGCAATGAAAAGAATTCATGGGACGGATCATCCGACCCGGGACGGCCCTGTGGGGTGTCCCGCGTCATCGGATGGCTGAAGTCGACAGCGGACGGATCATTGACATGCGCCCAGTCGGTGACGATGCATCGCGTCGTGAATTTCCAGCTGCCGTCGCGCTTTTCGTATTTGTCGAGATAGCGCCCGCCCACCACGACCTCGGTTTCGCCACCATTGGTGGCGAACGAGTGCGTCGCAATGCTGTAGATCTCACCTTCGGCGATGTCGCCGCTGATCGCGAAGTTCGTTGTGGTGATGTGGTGTTGCATCGACTGGATATAGGGCCGAGTCTCGGCAAGCGTGCGCAGAAAGGCATCGACAGAGCCCGACGAGAAGGCTCCATGACTGTCTTCGGCGTCTGGATGATAGAGACTGCGCAGGGTGTCCAGGTCGCCGCGATCTACCGCACGGGAGTAACCGTGCACGAGCTTTCGCAGCGCATACTCGTCGAGCATCTCTTGTAGTTCGGCTGAGGCGATTGACATCGTGTCACGCTAGCGGCAGGTGTTGCGCATAGGCGCGGATGGGTTGACCTGCTGCTCAGATGGCGTCGGGATCTTCGGCGACGGCCTCGGCCGCTTGCCGGGCCAAGCCGATCGCGACGCGGGCCCATTCCGGGGTCGCGGCGGCCAACCCGCACGCCGGAGTGATGCCGATGTGATCGCGCAGCGCCGAACGCCCGAAGCCGAGCCGGTCGGTGATGGCCACGACGCCGGCGGCGACCTCCTCCACCGCGGGCCGGCGCGGCGGTGCGCTCGACGGCACGACGCCCAGCATGACGACACGCCCCGATTCGACGAACTCGGCTATGGCGTCCAAATCGCCGGCCTCCAGCGTCTCAGCGTCCACCGATACCGCGCTGATGCGACTGTCCTGCAACACTTTCCATGGGATCGCCGTACCACAGCTATGCACCGACACCTCCGCGCCCGCGGCGGCCACACAGGTGTCGAGCAGGGTGGTGGCCAGGCTCTCCTCGAGAGCGGCCACCGGGCTCAGCGAGGTCACTCCGGTCAGCCGGCCGGCAACCGCGGCGGGCAGCGACGGCTCATCGAACTGCACCACCACCGGAGTAACGAGCCGACGGGCCACCGAGGCCCGATGCGCGGCAACCCCTTCGGCCAGTGAGGCGGCAATGTCGTGGAGGGCGCCGGTGTCGGTGATCGCCCGATGCCCGTTGGGCAGTTCCAACTGGGCCGCCAGCGTGATCGGCCCCGGCGCTTGAATCTTCACGGGGCGTTCGCTCCCCCGCAAACCCGCGGTCTCCCAAGCCTCTTCCAGCGCATCGATGTCTTCGTCGAGCAGGCTGGCCGCCCGCCGCGACACCGCGCCGGGGCGGGCCACCACCCGATAGCCACGGGGCACCGTGTCGATGGCCACGTCGATCAGCAGTGCACCCGCACGGCCGATGATGTCGGCGCCCACTCCGCGAGCGGGCAACTCGACAAGGTGGGCCATCGCGGCGCTCAGCTCGCCGACGACAATCTCGGCTGCCGGTCGCGCGGCCGTACCGGGCCACGACCCGGTGCCGGTAGCGGTTGCGAAAACACTCACCGGACAACCGTATTCGACCGGGTCCCCGGCATGCCGAGCGAGGGGCCCACCCCCGCGATTAGGCTGGCGATCAGGGAAAGAGGCTGACTATGATGGCGCGACGCCTGATGCTGTCTGCTGCGGCCCTGCTGGCCGCGGGATGCACCCACATCGTGGGCGGGACCGCGGTGCCCGGGTACGGTGCAGCACCGAACCTTTCCGGTGTCGACGTCAACCGGGTCCTGCTCGACCAGTCCCGCATGCAGGCGATAACCGGCGGCGGCGAGCACCTCACCATCATCCCGTCGATGGACGGCGACTCCCCGGTCGACATCGATGCGCTCGCCCCGAGCGCGCCAGCGGAGTGCCGCTTCGTCTACGCCGACAGCGCAACCTTCGGGCCCGACATCGAAACGTTCCACAAAACCACCTTTCAGGATCCGCCACACGGCGGTCTGATCTCCGAAGGAGCTGCCGCCTACCGCGACGCCGCTACCGCCCGTCACGCATTCAGCGCCCTGGTGGGAACCGTGCGCAACTGCGCGGACGGCTCTGCCGGTTCGAGGTTCGTCGGTACCTGGGAGTCCGACGAACAGTCGCTGCAGACCCGCCCCGGCGACTGCGGGCGCGACTATCTGCTCAAGTCCGTGGTCCTGATCGAGGTCACCTTCTGCGGATTCCCGGACTCGGTGTCGACGATCGTGATCGCCAACATCGCCGCCAACGTGCCTGGCTGACGCAGCGGCCGCGTTACGACGATCCGGTGATGGTCGCGCTGCCGAGCACTTCGTCGCCGTCGGGGTCACGGCGATACAACACCAGCGTCTGCCCCGGCGCCACGCCGCTCAGCGGCGTGCGCAGTAGCACCGCCAGTTCATCGCCGGCCAACTCCGCTACCGCGTCCACGGCCTCGCCGTGGGCACGGACTTGAACCGCGCATTCGACCGGTCCGGCCGGTGTGCTGCCCGCGGTGAAAACCGGCCGGTGACCGGTCAGCTGCCAGATCTCCAGGTCGTCCGCCGAGCCGACCTGGACCGTGCCGCTGTCGGCGTCGATCGCGGTGACGTAGCGCGGCCGGCCGTCCGGGCCCGGGCCGGCGATGCCCAGACCCTTGCGCTGGCCGATGGTGAAACCGTGCACGCCGTCATGGGTGGCCAGCACGGCGCCGCCCTTGTCGATCACCGAGCCGCGCCGCACCCCGATGCGCTCGCCCAGGAAGGCCCGGGTATCGCCGGACGGAATAAAGCAGATGTCGTGACTGTCCGGCTTGTCCGCGACCGCCAGTCCCCGACGGGCGGCCTCGTCGCGGATCTGCGACTTGGGGGTATCCCCGATCGGAAACGCGGCATGGCGCAACTGATCCGCGGTCAGCACCGCGAGCACATAGGACTGGTCCTTGTCCGCATCGACGGCCCGACGCAGCTGCCCGCCGGCCAGCCGGGCGTAGTGGCCGGTGGCGACCGCGTCGAACCCCAGAGCCAGTGCACGCGCCGACAGAGCGGAGAACTTGATTCGCTCGTTGCACCGAACACATGGATTGGGGGTTTCGCCGCGCGCATAGGACGACACGAAATCGTCGATCACGTCTTCTTTGAACCTGTCCGCGAAATCCCAGACATAGAACGGGATTCCGAGCACATCTGCGACCCGTCGAGCATCACCGGCGTCTTCTTTGGAACAGCACCCCCGCGAGCCGGTGCGCAACGTTCCCGGGGCCTGCGACAAGGCCAGGTGTACGCCGACCACATCGTGACCGGCGTCGACCATTCGTGCGGCGGCGACCGAGGAGTCGACGCCACCGCTCATCGCGGCGAGCACCCTCATCGCGAAACCCCCGCGGCGGCAAGGGCTGCTTGTCGGGCACGGGCCACGGCGCCGGGCAGTACCTGCAGCGCGGCGTCGACGTCCGCCTCGACGCTGGTGTGCCCCAACGACAATCGGAGCGACCCTCTGGCGCTGACCGGGTCGGCGCCCATCGCGATCAACACGTGCGACGGCTGCGCGACTCCCGCGGTGCAGGCCGATCCGGTGGAGCACTCGATCCCGTTGGCGTCCAACAACATCAGCAATGCGTCGCCTTCGCATCCCTCGAAGGTGAAGTGCGCGTTGCCGGGCAGCCGGCGCGGGCCGGTGGCGCCGTTGAGGCGGGCGTCTTCGACGCCGGCCAGCACACCGTCGATGAGACGGTCGCGCAGCAGTCGTAGCCGCGTGCTGTAGACCTCCAGCCCGTCCACGGCAAGCCGCATTGCGGTCGCCATGCCGACCGCACCCGCGACATCGGGTGTGCCGGAACGGATATCGCGTTCCTGACCACCGCCGTGTGACAACGGCATACAGCCGACATCGCGGCGAAGAAGCAGCGCACCCGCGCCGGGCGGGCCGCCGAACTTGTGCGCGGCCACACTCATCGCGGACAACTGACTGGCCGCGAAGCCGACCGGCAACTGGCCCACCGCCTGAACCGCGTCGCTGTGCATCGGCACATCGAATTCGGCTGCAATGGCGGCGAGTTCGGCGATCGGCATGATGGTGCCGACCTCGTTGTTAGCCCACATCACCGAGACCAGCGCCACATCGTCGTGGTGTTCCAGAGCGTCGCGCAGCCCCGCGGCCGACACCGAACCGTCGGCAGCCGTGGGCAGCCAGGTCACGTCGGCGCCCTCGTGTTCGGCGAGCCAGTTCACCGCGTCCAGCACAGCGTGGTGTTCGACTTCGGTGGTGATGATGCGGCGGTGGCTCGGCTCGGCGTCGCGGCGCGCCCAGTAGATGCCCTTGACAGCGAGGTTGTCGCTCTCGGTGCCGCCGGCGGTGAAGAGTACCTCGGACGGACGGGCACCGAGCTTGGCGGCGATCAGTTCGCGGGATTCCTCCATGCGACGCCGGGCGGCCCGGCCGGTGGCGTGCAGTGAGGAGGCATTGCCGACGGTGCTCAGGACGGCCGTCATCGCCTCGACAGCAGCGGGGTGCATCGGGGAGGTGGCAGCGTGATCCAGGTAGGCCATGACCTGCCCAGGATACCGAGCGTCCCGCGAAGGTCAGGACGCCAGCACGGACGACCGCTGCCCATGACCTGGGTGCGGCGCCGATGTGACGCGGATCGCGGCCTGACAGCGACGGGCCAGCTCGCGGCGATCATCGCCCGGAAGCTGCAGCGACTCGACGTAAATCCGGGCCACCGTGCGACGGGCGACCATCAGCCGGCCGATCGAACGCAGCAGCGTGTCGTCGCCGATGTAGGCCGGAACGGTCGAGACTTGGCCATCCCGGTGCTGGTAGCGCAGCCGCAGCGGCTGAACCGGCCGGCCGGTGTCGACGGCGGCCTGGAACATCGCCGGATAGAACGGACCCGAGCCCTGATGGGTCCGCCCAGACAGTCCGCACCAGGTGGTTCCCTCGGGGAACGCCACCACCGTGTGGCCCGCATACAGCCGGGCGGCAACGGTGGCCACCACCTCGGGGAGTTGGCGCAGGCGGGCACGCTCGATCGGAATGACCTTGACGATCCGCGCCATCATCCGCACCGCGACATTGCCGGCAACGTCGGCGCGGGCGACAAACGACAGCGGCGACGCCCGCCACCGGCTTGACGGCAACGCCGCGCCGATCGTCAGGATGTCCAGCCAAGACATGTGGTCGCTGACCACCAGCACCCCGGGCAGGTTGCGGATCGGCCCGCCAGCGACCGAGGTCTTGACGCCGAGGCACGACAACAACATTCGGCAGTAGATCTGTCTCGACTTCGACCAGCCCGGTATCACTCCCGCCAGCAGCGGCAGCGCCGGCGCCAAGAGCAGCAGCAATCCGATCCGCCGCGCGACCCGCAGGGCCACGATCAGCCGCCGGGTCGCGTCATATCCGCCGGCGCGCAAACAGTCCGTATTGCAGGTCGCCCGGGGCAGCCAGGCGTGGTCGCGGGACGCCGGAGCGCTCATCAAGCCACCCGGCCCGCTGCCTCGGTGGCCGCCGATACCGACCGGAGTCGCCGTAGGTAGCGGGTGTCGGCCTGACGCTTGTCCAGCAGCGCGGGGAAGTCACCCACACCGAAGTCGGCGTCGTGGGCCGGCTCGCCGCAGATGCGTGCACCCAGCCGCAGGTAGCCACGCATCAGCGGCGGTATCACCGGCCGCGAGGGCGGCTCGATCTCATCGAGCGAGCGTCCGTCGATCACCACCGGCCGGTGCGGGTACACCCGGTAATCGTCCGGAGCGGCGTGGCGCCGCGACACGAAGTCGCGCACACCGCGAATCTGGCTGCCCGGCGGTCCGCCGTCCCCGGCCACCGGCACCGATACGCAACCGGTGACATAGTCGTAGTCGCAGTGGTCGAGGTAAGCCAGGATTCCGGCCCACATCAGAAGCACGACAGCGCCGCTGCGGTGATCGTTGTGAACCACCGCACGGCCCATCTCGACCAGTGACGGCCGTAGTGAATCCAGCGCTTGTATGTCGAATTCGGTTGCGGTATACAGCCCTCCGGCGACGATCGCGCCAGTCGGGGAAAGCATGCGATAGCAACCCACCAACTCGCCGGAGTTGTCCTCGCGCACCAACAGGTGGTCACAGTGCTCGTCGAAGCGGTCGACGTCGAGGCCGTCGCGCTGCCCGGCCAATGCGAAACCCGGCTCGCTGCTGAAGACGTCATAGCGCAGCCGTTGCGCTGCCTCGACTTGAGCGGGATCTGTGGACAACAACAGGGAATAGCGCGGCTCGGCCGACGAACGGCTGCCAGGGGCCGGTTTTTCAGCGGCGATGAGGACCGACTCAGTGCTCATGCCACCACAGTTGCGTTGTTGATCAGCTAATTGGCATCCGAGCCGTAACGTGTCCGTGCACGGTAGATGACGATGTCGCAGCTCAATTCCGAACAATTGTCTGCGCGCGACGTTGCCTGGGTCACAAAATTGGTCCAATATTCAGCCGTGACCTCTACCAGCAGCGCAGATACATTCGATCCCGACGCGCTGCGCACGAAGTACGCCGAAGAACGCCAGCGGCGTCTGCGCTCCGACGGCATCTCGCAATACGTCGAGATAACCGGCGCATTCAGTAAGTTCGGCGAGGATCCATGGGCCGACCCGGACTTCAGCCGCGATCCCATCGCCGATTTTGTCGACGTGGCGGTCGTCGGCGCCGGCTTCGGCGGCCTGCTGATTGGCGCGCGGTGCAAGCAGCTCGGCGTCAAGAATGTGCGGCTGATCGACAAGGCCGCCGACGTCGGCGGCACCTGGTACTGGAATCGCTACCCCGGAATCGCCTGTGACGTCGAGTCCTACGTCTATATGCCGTTGCTCGAAGAGCTCGGCTACATCCCGACCGAGAAGTATGCCAAGGGCCCTGAAATATGGGCACACTGCCGTCGCATCGCCGAGCACTTCGACTTGTACCGTGACGCCCTCCTGCAGACCGAGGTGCAGGAAATCCGTTGGGAGTCAACCAGTTCCCGGTGGATAATCTCCACCGACCGCGGCGACGAGATTCGGGCCCGGTTCGTCGCGATGGCCAACGGCTACCTGCAGAAGCCCAAACTACCTGGCATAGCCGGGATTACCGACTTCGGCGGCCATACCTTTCATACCAGCCGCTGGGATTACACATACACCGGTGACGCCCTGCGCGGCCTGTCCGACAAGCGGGTCGGGATTGTCGGCACCGGCGCAACGGCCATCCAGTGTGTGCCGCGGCTCGCCGAATCCGCCGGTCAGCTGTTCGTCTTTCAGCGCACCCCGTCGACGGTTGACGTGCGCGCCAACCGGCCGACCGAACCGGATTGGGCCGCATCGCTGGAGCCCGGTTGGCAGCAGCGTCGCATGGAGAACTTCCAAATCCTCACCGCCGGAGGCACATCCGACGAAGACCTGGTCGACGACGCGTGGACCAGCCTCACCAAGAAAATGCCGATCGTCAACGAGGGGGGGCCCAACGCCGCCGAAATGGCCGACTTCGCCAAGATGGAAGAGATCCGAGCGCGCGTTGAAGCGATCGTCACCGACCCGGCCACCGCCGAGGCGCTCAAACCGTGGTACGGGTACTACTGCAAGCGGCCGTGCTTTCACGACGAATACCTGCAGGCGTTCAACCGCGACAACGTCACGCTGGTCGACACCCAGGGCCTCGGCGTCGAGCAGATCACCACCAACGGCGTCGTCGTGCACGGCGTCGAATACCCAGCTGGACTGTTTGATTTTCGCCACCGGATTCGAGGTCGGCACGAGTTACTCGCAGCGCACCGGTTTCGAGATCGTCGGCCGCGGCGGGCTGACCCTCACCGACAAGTGGGCCGACGGTGTCCGAACCTTGCACGGCTTGCACGTCAACGGTTTTCCGAACTGCTTCATCGAGAGCATCGCCCAGTCCGGTTTCACCGTGAACTTCCCTTACCTGATCGACACCCAATCACGTCACATCGCCTGGGTGATCGCTTGGGCGCTGCAGCACGACGCCACGGAGGTAGAGGCAACCTCGGATGCCGAGGCCGCCTGGGTCGACTCCGTCGTGCAACGCTCCAGCGTCATCGCCGGCCGGCGGGAATCGTGCACTCCCGGTTACTACAACCGCGAGGGCCAGGCGAGCGCGCGGCTGAACCAGGACAGCTTCTTCTTCGGCAGCCCAACCGAATATGCCGACATCCTCGAGACCTGGCGGACGACGGACTCCCTGGAGGGGTTCGACATCCGAGTGTCGACAGCTGGCCGGGTCAAGCGGTAGGCGCGATCAACAGAATCAGGCGTGGTTTCTTTCCACGCGCCGCAACACGCTCGATGAAAGTCACGACGCTGAACTCCAGGCCGTACTTGCGGCGGATCACGCCGGCCAGACGCTGAACCGTCGCCGGCTCGGTAATCACTTCGGCGATCCCCTGCACCGCCTGAGCGCCTTCACGGACCTTCCCACCACGGCTGCATGGCACCAGCGCCACCCGGGGGTTGTTCTTGGCTCGCTTCGCCTTCCAGCTGTCCACCGGCGTCCAGACGAAGAGGCGATCGCCGTCGCGCCCGATCCACATCGGCGTCGCGACCGGGGTGCCGTCCTTCTTGAAAGTCGTCAGTGAAACGAATTTCTCTGCACCCAGTACCGATAAGGCGTCTGTCATCGCGCTCCTTGTTCCACACTGGGCTCAGAAAGTCAGCTGCTGACTGATTCGGATTCCGCAGGCAAGGGTATGACATCGCCGTGATGCTCACCGTCGACCGACTGATCGCAGCGCCATCGTCGGCGGCGTGGAACGTTCTGGTCGATCTCGACGCGTGGCCGCACTGGGGCCCGACGGTCAGCGGAGCCAGGCTTGATTCGCCGCAGACCGAACTGTCACTGGGCGCCACCGGCTTGGTGCATACGTCATTGGGCTTCGGCGTCCCGTTCGTCGTCACCGAGTTCGAACCGGGCCGGCATTGGGCGTGGAAGGTGGCCGGCATCCCGGCCACCTCTCACCGGGTCGAGCCGGTCGGCCGCGACACACGAGTCCGCATCGGCGTGCCATGGTGGGCTGCCGGTTACCTGGCGGTGTGCTCGATCGCCTTACGTCGGATCGACGCGATGTTGACCGACGCGGCGTAGTGCGGGTTCACCAACCCATGGATCCCGGAATTCCCTTGAAAGGACCCACAATCCAGCTGGTTATCCAGCCTCCGTAGAAGCCGCCCGGCTGCGGAATCACCTGCTCGCCATTGACCGTGCAACGGTCCACTGCCGCAGCCATCACCGCGAGCGCACCCGCGATCGGCGCGAAATCAGGACTCGGCTGCCGGTAGGTCCAGGCCGCTCGCGGCGCCACCCGCGTCTCGGTCACCAAGTCGTAATAGGTTGCCTGGCCTTTCCATTCACACCAGGAACTGCCATCGGCCCGTCGCAGAACCCCCTCGGCGAAGGCGGTGCCGGGCAGATAGTAGGTCGGCGGGTGGCTGGTCTCCAGCACCCGCCACCCACGATCGGTCGACGCGATCGTGCGGCCGCCCAACTCGATGGTGATCGAGCCGGTGAATTCCTCGAGCCGCGGTGGGCGCGGATAGTCCCACACCGACTCCTGCCCGGGACCGGGCTTATCGGGCGTCGGCCAAGGTTCCACAGCGCCATTGTGCCCCCGTTCACACAATGTGTGACTCGCCGCCCGGCGGGTATCCCCCACCGTCGGGCCGTATCACGCGGCGCTGATGGCGAAAGAGGGCGTTGTGACGGAAGCTGTCGATTCGGTCGAACCGCCGCGGGCGGCGACTATCGAGCAGTGGCCCGGCAAGGCCTATCCGCTCGGCGCCACCTACGACGGGTCAGGCACCAACTTTGCGCTGTTCAGTGAGGTCGCCGACAAGGTGGAGCTGTGCCTCTTCGACGCCGAGGGCACCGAGTCCAGGGTGACGCTCAACGAGGTGGACGGCTTCGTCTGGCACGGCTTCCTGCCGGCTGTCGAACCGGGCCAGCGCTACGGCTACCGAGTTCATGGGCCCTACGACCCGGCCGCCGGACACCGGTGCAACCCGAACAAACTGTTGCTCGATCCGTATGCCAAGGCGATCGACGGCAACTTCGAGTGGCACCAGGCGCTTTTCAGCTACAACTTCGGCGACCCCGACAGCCGCAATGACGACGACTCAGCGCCGCGCATGCCGAAGTCGGTGGTGATCAACCCTTCTTCGACTGGGGCAACGACCGGCCGCCCGGCCACGATACGCCGACACCGTCATCTACGAGACGCACGTCAAGGGTATGACCCAGCTGCACCCGGACATTCCCGAACGGATCCGCGGCACCTACGCCGGCATCGCCCACCCGGTGATCATCGAGCATCTGAAGAAGCTGGGCGTCACCGCGATCGAGCTGATGCCGGTGCACCACTTCGCCAACGACTCCACGCTCGTCGATAAGGGCCTGTCAAACTACTGGGGCTACAACACAATCGGCTTCCTCGCTCCCGACTCCAAGTACACCTCGAGCACGACCCCCGGTGGGCAGGTGCAGGAGTTCAAGACCATGGTCCGCGCGCTGCATGAGGAGGACATCGAAGTCATCCTCGACGTGGTGTACAACCACACCGCCGAGGGCAATCACCTGGGCCCCACGCTGTCGATGCGCGGTATCGACAACGCGGCGTACTACCGCCTGGTCGACGACGACCAGCGGTACTACATGGACTACACCGGAACCGGCAACAGCCTCAATGTCGGGCATCCGCACACGCTGCAGCTGATCATGGATTCGTTGCGGTACTGGGTCACCGAAATGCACGTCGACGGGTTCCGCTTCGATCTGGCATCGACACTGGCCCGCGAGTTCTACGACGTCGACCGGCTGTCGGCGTTTTTCGAACTGGTGCAACAGGATCCGGTCGTCAGCCAGGTGAAGCTGATCGCCGAGCCGTGGGATGTCGGCCCGGGCGGCTATCAGGTGGGCAACTTCCCACCGCAGTGGACCGAGTGGAACGGCAAGTTCCGCGACACCGTCCGCGACTACTGGCGCGGTGAGCCGGCGACGTCTCGACGAGTTCGCCTCCCGGCTGACCGGCTCGGCCGACCTCTACGAGCACACCGCCCGGCGCCCAGTCGCGTCGATCAATTTCGTCACCGCGCACGACGGCTTCACGCTGCGAGACCTGGTGTCCTACAACGAAAAGCACAACGAGGACAACGGCGAGGACAACAGCGACGGCGAAAGCCACAACCAGGTCCTGGAACTGCGGCGTCGAGGGTCCGACCGACGATCCCGAGATCAACGCGCTGCGCGCCCGTCAGCAGCGCAACTTCCTAGCGACCACGCTGCTGTCCCAGGGTGTCCCGATGATCTGCCACGGCGACGAGCTCGGCCGCACGCAGGGCGGCAACAACAACGGCTTCTGCCAGGACAACGAAATCACCTGGATCCATTGGGACACAGCGGACACCGAGTTGCTGGAGTTCACCCGATCGGTGTCCGCCCTGCGCGCCGCGCATCCGGTGTTCCGGCGCCGCCGGTTCTTCAAAGGGCTGCCGGTCCGCCGGCGGGGCGTGGAAGGCCAGCCCGACATCTCGTGGTTCCGGCCGGACGGCTCGGAAATGAGCGACGACGACTGGGGTTCGGGCTTCGGCAAATCCGTCGCGGTCTATTTGAACGGCCTGGGCATCCCCGACCTCGACGCCCGCGGACAGCGGGTCACCGACGACTCGTTCTTCCTGTGCTTCAACGCCCACCACGAGCCGATCGAATTCACTTTGCCCCAGCGAATTCGGCTCCGCGTGGCTGCCGGTCATCGACACCGCCGAAGCGACGAATCCCGTTGATGCCAACCGATTCCGCCGGCGGCGCTGTTCAGGTAGCCGCGCGGGCGACGGTGGTGCTGCAAGCCGGCGACGAGTGAGCGGTCGGCGCAACCGATCGCCGGTCAGCCGTGCGGCGCCTCGGAGATCTTGGAGTCCGGCTTGCCGAGCGTCTGGCAGTAGGTCGCCGACGATAGCCGGGTCGCGGTGATCTCCAGGTTGGACGGGTCGGCGCCGCTCTTGTCCTTGAGCATCTTGCTGACCTCGTCGTTCTGCTTCTTCTCGTCCTGTGTGGTGAAGTCCTTGCATTTGGTGTCACCACCGGTGTTGATGATCTGCGACGCAGAGCATCCACTGAACAGAACTGCGGCGATCGCTATCGCGGCTGGCGCCATTGCCTTCATCTTGCGGCCCTTTCCTGGAACGAAGTAGCAACTTCTGTACACCACTTCGCCGGATTTCAAACCTTGTCGAGGTCGTCAGGCTGGTGGCACCCGGATGCGGATGGGTCCGCGTGACGGCTGATCCGGATCGACGACCGCACCGCGCTGGGTGATTTCGACATCGCCGTGCCGCGCCAACGCGAAGGCGAAGCGGCGGCCTTGAGCCGTCAGCTCCCGCCGGTCACGGCCGCCGACGGCGCGCGTGGTATCCGACGGGCAGATGCTGGAGTTCGGTCCTCGATGCTGCGTCAGGCCAGAATCGCGGCGCGTAATCGGGTGGCCGCCACTGGGCCACCGAGC
>CAWFIR010000001.1:0-359697 GCA_963815995.1 uncultured Actinomycetota bacterium | reverse complement strand
CCGCTGCCGACGAATACGTTGTCAACCACCGCGCCGCCCAGCGCATTTGGCCCTTCGGCTCTGTCGGGCGCACAACCGCCCAACGCCTTCATGCAGGGCTTCGATCACGGCTTGAACCAGGGCGCACCCACATCGGCCGCGCTTAACAATGTGCCGCCAGTAACCGGTCCGGTTCAGCCGCAAGTGCCCGTTCAACCTCCGGTGTCGGACGTCCCAGCTTCGACGGCCCCGGCAACTGCGCCTGCCGTTGACGCGCCGCCATCGACAGCCGCGCCATCAGTCAGCACCCACTCTGCGGTAACGGATTCGGGCGCAACATATTTGGCTGGCCCGGCCGCCGCCGCTACCTCGGGCCCAGCCGCACCCATCGGTTCGTTGCCGACATATGGCTCTGACATCCGGCCGCCCATGCCTACGATTTCGGCGCCGACTCTGCCGTCCGGCCCGGCGGCGACCCGTCCGTTTCGTCTGCTGCCTCACCGGCCTCAGCACCGGTCAGCCCGTCTGGCGGAGCCGGCGGGCTCGCGCAGCCCGTCGTCCGTCAGCCGACCGCTGCGCCGCTCGCGCATCCCGCGCCAGCCGGCATCGGCGAGCAGGCCGTCGTTGCCACCGCGGGTGGAGCCGCCGCTGGGGCCGCCTCTGCGCAGGCGACGGCAAAAGCCCGCCTGCAGCGGCTCGTCGACTTCGTCGCCAACCAAGAGCCGCGTCTTCGTTGGGCTGCCGGAGAACAGGCTGACGGCACCACCGTTCTTGTGACCGACCTTGCGAGCGGCTGGATTCCGCCGGGCATCGCGATTCCATCCGTCGTGACGCTTCTCGACCCAGGCGACCGCCGCGGCGACATCGAAGCATTGCTCGGCCAAGTGAGCACATCGGCCAGCTACACGCCGTTGCATTACCTGCCGGAGCCGACAGACGACACCGAACCCATCCCCACGTCGCCGCGCCCGCGACAGGTGCCAGCCGTCGACGAACTCGGCTGGGAACTCGGTCAAGCTACCAACTGGCGAGACGGGCTGCCGCAGATGGCGCACACCCTCGCCAAGGCGGCGTCAACCGGCACCGGTGTCATCGACAATGAAGTCGAGTTTCTTCAGCAGCATCTCGCAACGCTTCGTCACCGGGTGCTGGACGCATACCCCGACGACGTGGACGATGCCGCGGTTGCCAACTGGCAATTGCTGGCCTCGATCGACGCATTGGCGGCCTCGGACAGCATCGGTGCCAACTATCACTTCGCCTGGTTCCAGGCACTGAATTACGTGCCCTAGGAAGAGGATCGATGGACCCGCAGCAGCTACAGATCGTTCTCGGCCAACTCGCGCATGCGTTCGGCATGCCGCCGCCGCCCCCGTTGACGCCCGATCAGATCGCCTCGGGAAGCTCACTCATGAGCCAGCTGCTCGCCACACTCGGTCTTGCCGGCAATGCCGGCGATCCGACTGACATGGCCGCTGCTGAAGCCGGACATGCCAAGCGCGGTGAGAAGACCGGCGACGCGATGACGCAATTCCCTGCCGGGGATCAGGACGCGAGCAAGCAACTCGAGCAGCTGATGAGTTCCGCCACTCAGATGCCGCAACAGTTCATGCAAGCCTTCGGCGGAATGTTCCAGGGGCTCTCGCAAGGTGTCAATCAGGCTATGCAGCAGGGCATGCAGATGGGCACGCAAATGGCGAGCTCACTAGGCAAAGCGGGCGGAGGTGCTGGCCTGGCTGGCGAGCTTCCCGCCGACGCGCTCGGTGACGCGCTCGGTGCTGGCGGCGCGGCGTTGGGTGCCGGTGGGGCCGCCGGCGGCGCTGGGGCAGGGCTGGCAGATGCCACCGCACCGGCCGGAAACCTTGGGCCGCCACCGGTTCCGTCAGCCGGAACCTACCCGGCCGCGTCGCAACAGGTCCCGGTGCCACCCAGTGCACCCGATCCGTCCGCGGGATCGCGGGGGTCGATGGGCGGCGGCATGCCGATGATGCCGCCTGGTGCTGCGGGCGGTGCCGGCGCGGGTGGCAGCGACAGTAAGGCCGAGACCAAGCGGGTCGTCCCCCCATCGGTCAAAAACGGCGCCCCAGTCCAGGGACGCATCACCAGCCCGCAGACCACGCCAGAAGTCGTGAAACGCATTGCCGGCAAACCGGTAGCCAGCAGGCGCATGGTCGCCCCTGACGACAAACGTGACGACGACGAAGACGAAATCGACCGTAACCGTTCGTAATACGACTACCTAAGTCAAAGCGGGGAATCATGCCTCGCGGGCGCTTTGGGCGCCACCCAGGGTGAATTGTGCCGACTGCGCAACCCCTCTAGCTTGATCGTTATGGCTGAGCGCGAGACGTTGCGAGTTCAACCCGAAGCGATGCACACTGCGTCACAAGCACTCTCGGGTGCGGCGAGGGACCTGCACACAAGACTCGTCGAGCTCGACGGCCAGGTTCGTGAGCTACTTGCCGGTTGGCATGGTGGATCGGGCGACGCGTACGGCCACGCATGGGATCTCTGGCATCGCGGAACCGGTGAGATCCAGCTGGGGTTGTCGATATTAGCGAAATCGGTCGGCGTCACCGGGGCCGACTTTCAGACCCAAGATGAAACGGCGGCCCAGACGGCGGACGGTATCTACCGTGGCTGACGCCTTCAGCGTAGATCCGGAGGCGTTGGCCGATGCTATGCATCGCATGGGCGAATTCATGCGGCACACCGAAAGCGTTGTTGCTGAAATCAACTCGCTGGTAATGCATCTGCACCAGACCTGGTCGGGTGAGGCCGCGGCTGCGCATGCCGAGGCGCACCGTCATTGGTCGCAGGGTGAGGCGACGATGCGAGAAGCGTTGAAGACGTTGAAGACTGCCGGCAGCACAGCACATCACAACTACACGCACGCGATCGCGGCGAACGTGGCTATGTGGTCCTGAGCTAATGGCACCGCTCGCGGTAGACCCAGAAGTCCTTGACGGAGCCGGCGCCGCCGTGATCTCGGCCGGCGAAGGGCTGGGTTCGGTCATCACGACGTTGACCACGTCGCTGTCCGGATGCAGCGGGATGGCCGGCGACGATCCGGCCGGTGCGGCATTTGGGCGCACCTACAACTCTTCAGCGTCCAAGCTGCTGGACGCGATGGCCACCACTCGTAATGGGTTGTGCCGCTTGGGTGATGGAGTGCGGGTCTCCGCGCACAACTACTCGGCGGCCGAAGCACTGTCAAACCTATCGGGACACGGCCAGCCCCTGCCCGCCCCGCACCAGACCGGCTCAATTTCGGCTGGCTCAGCACCGTCGGCTGTCGGTGGTGGCGTTGCCGCGCCGGCCGGCTGGGGCTGGGTGTCGAAATACATCGGGATGATCTGGCCGAACGGCGATTCGGCCAAATTGCGATCCGCCGCGGCCGCGTGGACCAGCGCCGGAACGAATTTCGAAGTCGGCGAAATACTTGGAGCAACCGGGCCGATGGGCAGCATCGGCGCTCAGCAGATCCCCGAGGGCCCGGCGATCGCCGCGGCGTTCGCCGCCACGAACCGCAGCGCATCCGGAATTTTGCAGCAGTGCGCGACGATCGCGACTCAGCTCACGTCATTGGCCGGAAAGATCGACACGGTCCATGCGGCGATCCTGGATCTGTTGTCGCGCATCTGCAATCCGCTGACCGGGTTGAAAGAGGTCTGGGAGTTCCTGACCGATGACGACGAAGACGAAATCAGGAAGATCGCCAACGACATTCGCATCATCGTCAACCAGTTCACGGCTGAAGTCGATGCGCTGCGTCAGGAGATCGCCAAGGCGCTTTCGGAAGCGGCCGTCATCATTTCCACGATGGCCCGCTACGCCGAAAAGGAGTGGGACCACTTCCTGCACGACACCGAAGTCGGCCGAGCTCTTGGATCAAGTCGGCCAGATGTGCAAGGGCGTGTTCATCGAAGCCGAGGGTTTCGTCCAAAGCTTCTGGACGCTCGACCCAGCGCGAGCCGTCGTCGACCCGAAGGGGTTCTGGCACTCCGTCTCTGGCGCGCTCGACAAGCTGGAATCGCTGACCGGATTAGAGGGCGAGCAGAGGCTCACAGAGTCGTGGAAGGAGCTTGGCAAGGACACCGTTCATTGGGACGAATGGCGCACGAACCCCTTCGAGGCGGCGGGCGAATCCGTTTTCGATTTGGCGACGGTGCTCGTCCCGGGCGGCGCTTTGGAGAAATTGCCCATGGTGGGCCGCGCCGCGGCGGAAGTTGCCGAGGCACCCAAGGACCTTCACCTGCCCGCGCCTGTTCGACTGCCTGATCCAGCGCCGTCACGACAACCCAGCGCCACGGAACGAACACCACGAAGCGGACAACCCAGCCCGCGCCCGCGATCCCGCACCGAAGCCAAAAGCCCGTTGCCGCCATATGGGCTGACCGAGTCGAAGACTCCGGCCAGTCCGAAACCAGCAACAGCCTCAGATCCCAAGCCCGCGGTCGGATCGGCGACAATCGCTGCACGCGCCGTCGTCCGCACCCACTCAAGTACACCCGGGGCGGCCACCGGTCTGCCGTCAGCGTCCCTCCTACGGTCCGGTCGGCTGCGCAACCACATAGTGGCGCACCGAGTGCATACCAACCTCAGTCACTGCGCCAGACCATTACGGACCCGTAGCCCACGACGCAGCACCATTGACGACCGAGGATCTTTCGGCCCTGAACGATTACACTGGGCTGGGACACGAGGACCTAAACGACGCGTTGAGGACTGGCACCATGGACGCATCTCAACATGCTCGTGTTGAAGCGCTAAATCGGGCGCTGGAGAAATTGCCTCCGCACCACGGCCCGGTTTTCCGTGGCACGGACTTGCCGCCCGACGTGCTCGCGCAATATCAGCCGGGCGCTGTCGTAACCGAACGTGCCTTCCTCAGCACCTCTGCGGATCCCGCCGTGGCGCAAGTCCCCGGCATTCGCTGGGAACGTCGAGTTCAGAATCCTCTCGAAGACAGGGCGGGATATCTCCTCGCTCTCGATCTTCCCCAGCGAGCAAGAAGTTCTGTTCCCAACGGCATTCAGTTTTACGTGGTAGATCGAAAACTCGATCCTCACGGGCAAGACGATCATTGAAATGATTGAGCGATAGGAGGAATTGAGCTATGGCCAAGAAAATCGCCGGAAGACATTCTCGACGCCCGAAGAAGCGGGGGTCACCCGGCCAACCGAAGAGGAGTTGGCGGAAGCCGCAAACTTTTCGACGAAGTTCAGGAGCGGATCGATCGCCTACTGAAGAAGATCGTTGGACGGAAGTCCCGAGGAAGTTCTGGGACGACTTGTCCGGTACCGAGTACGAGGGCTGGCAAGACAGGTAGCGGTATGAGCAAAAAGATGGCTGGCAAAACATTCTCGACACCCGAAGAAGCAGGCGTCACCCCGCCAACCGAAGAGGAATTGGCGCAGTACCGCAAATTCTTCGACGAGCTTCAAGAGCGGATAGACCAAGTGCCTGAAGAGGACCGTCTGAAAGAAATCTCGTCGAAGTTCTGGGACGACACCTCCGGTACCGAGTACGAGGGCTGGCAAGATAGGTAGTGGCCAGAGTAAAGAATTGCCGGAAAAATATTCTCGACGCCCGAAGAAGCCGGTGTCACCCGGCCGACCGACGAGGAGATTGCCGAGGCACGCAAGCTATTCGACGAAGTTTCAAGAGCAGATCGATCACGTGCCCGAAGAGGACATTCCAACGGAAGTCTCGTCGAAGTTCTTCGACGACGTGTCGGGTACCGAGTACGAGGGACGCCCAAGGAACTAGACCCCCTCACCAACCCGGCCCAACCCCCTGCGGACCGATAGTGTTGAACCGTGACCGCTCCCGGCGGCCAGGGCACTGTCGAGCCCGGCCCCAACGAAGAACCCGACCCCGCTGAGCAGCAATTCGAGACGCTAGCCGCCAACGCCAGCGCCGAGCGGGCGCTGGAAGATGTCCAGACCGACGAGGCCGCTGGCCCTGAGCAGCCACCCGTCGACCTGACCGCGGCGGCATTCTTCGACGTCGACAACACCTTGGTGCAGGGCTCGTCGCTGATTCACTTCGGCCGTGGCCTGGCCGCCCGAAAGTACTTCACCTATCGCGACGTCCTCGGGTTCGTCTACGCGCAGGCCAAGTTTCAGGTACTCGGCAAAGAGAACAGCGACGACGTCGCCGCCGGCCGTCGCAAGGCGCTGGCCTTCATCGAGGGCCGATCCACCGACGAACTGACCCAGCTGGGCGAAGAGGTCTACGACGAGATCATCGCCGACAAGATCTGGGAGGGCACCCGCGATCTGGCCCAAATGCACCTCGACGCCGGCCAACAGGTATGGCTCGTCACCGCCACGCCGTATGAGCTCGCGATCACCATCGCCCGCCGCCTCGGCCTGACCGGCGCGCTGGGCACCGTCGCCGAATCGGTCGACGGGATCTTCACCGGCCGGCTGGTCGGCGACATCCTGCACGGCCCCGGCAAGGCGCACGCGGTGCGCTCACTGGCCATCCGCGAGGGCCTCAACCTCAAGCGCTGCACCGCCTACTCCGACAGCTACAACGACGTGCCGCTGCTGTCCCTGGTCGGCACGGCCGTGGCGATCAACCCCGATGCCGCTTTGCGCGACTACGCCCGCAAACGCGGCTGGGAAATCCGCGACTTCCGGACCGCCCGCAAGGCCGCCCGGATCGGCGTACCGTCGGCCCTGGCCCTGGGCGCGGCGGGCGGCGCACTGGCTGCGGTGGCATCTCGACGCCAATCTCGCTGATAAGCTGCGCCGCTGAGCATCATAAGAGTGGAGAGCAGCGCATGTCATTGCCCGCAGGCACCCAAGACCTGATCGGGACGCACTACCGGTACCCCGACTATTTCGACGTGGGTCGCGAGAAGATTCGCGAGTTCGCTGAGTCCATCAGCAACGATCACCCGTCGCACCACTCCGAGGAGTCAGCCGCCGAAATCGGCTATGACGCCACGGTGGCGCCGCTGACCTTCCTTGCGGTCGCCGGACGGCGCGTCCAGATGGACGTCTTCACCAAGTTCGACATCCCGATCAACATGGCCCGGGTGCTGCACCGCGACCAGAAATTCCTGTACCACCGGCCGATCACGGCCGGTGACAGGCTGTACTTCGACACCTATCTGGACTCTGTCATCGAGTCCCACGGCACGGTGATCGCCGAAATCCGCAGCGAAGTCACAGACGCCGATGGCAACCCCATCATCACCAGCGTCGTTACCATGCTCGGCGAGTCGTCCAACCCCGACGCGAACGCAGAGGCGACAATCGCGGCAATTGCATCCATCCGCGCCGGGGCTTAGTCTCAGCCGGAACCTTTCAGGGGGAATTCCACACCAATGAGTACCGATCTCACGCCGCACTTTGACGACGTCCAGTCGCATTACGACCTATCGGATGACTTCTACCGGCTCTTTCTCGACCCCAGCCAGACCTACAGCTGCGCATACTTCGAGCGCGACGACATGACGCTGGAAGAGGCACAGCTGGCCAAGGTCGACCTGTCGCTGGGCAAATTAGGCTTAGAGCCCGGCATGACGCTGCTCGACGTGGGCTGTGGCTGGGGGGCCACGCTGCGCCGCGCGATCGAGAAGTACGACGTGAACGTGATCGGTCTCACGCTGTCCAAGAACCAGGCCGCCCACGTTCAGAGAACGTTCGACGAGCTGGACACCCCGCGCTCGCGACGGGTGCTGCTGGAGGGCTGGGAGCAGTTCCACGAGCCGGTCGACCGGATCGTCTCCATCGGCGCGTTCGAGCACTTCGGCTTCGAACGCTACGACGACTTCTTCAAGATGGCGTGGGACGCGCTTCCGGCCGACGGCACGATGATGCTGCACACCATCGTCGTCCCGACCGACCAAGAATTAGTAGACCGCGGCATCAAGATGACCATGACCAGGGCGCGGTTCGCCCTGTTCATGATGCAAGAGATCTTCCCCGGCGGCCGCCTGCCGACGGTCGCCATCGTCGAGGACCACGCGACCAAGGCCGGCTTCGAGGTCGCCCTCGTGCAGCCACTGCGGCAGCACTACGCGCGAACCCTGGATTTCTGGGCCGAGGCGCTGGAGGCCCGTAAGGACGAGGCGATCAAGATCCAGTCCGAAGAGGTCTACGAGCGCTACATGAAATACCTGACGGGGTGCGCCAACCTGTTCCGTGAGGGCGCCTGCGACGTAGCCCAGTTCACCCTGGTCAAACCGGCCGCATAAGCCGCGCAGGCGCGAAGGCTCAGCCGAAGAACATATTGCGGCGGCCGGCCAGCAGCTGATACAGCGTCTGCTGGATGGTCTCGCGCACCTGGTCGGTCAGCTCGAAGGTGACCATCGGGTCCTCGGCGTCCGCACCCTCGTAGTGCGCGGTCTCGATCGGCTCGCCGAAGGCGATGTGCCACTTCGACGGCAGCGGCACCAGCCCGGCCGGACCCGCCAGCGGGAATAGCGGCGTGATCGGGAAGTACGGCAGCCCGAACAACCGCGCCAGCAGTCGCACGTCGGTCAGCATCGGGTAGATCTCCTCCGACCCGACGATCGAGCACGGGATAATCGGCGCCTTGGCGCGCAGCGCGGCGGCCACGAAGCCGCCGCGGCCGAAGCGCTGCAGCTTGTAACGGTCCTTGAAGCGCTTACCCAGACCCTTGTAGCCCTCGGGGAACACCGCGGTGAGCTCGCCCGCGGCCAGCAACCGGTGCGCGTCGGCAGTGCACGCCATGGTGTGCCCGGCCTTGCGGGCCGCCGCGCTCACCATCGGCAGGTCGAACACCATGTCGGCGGCCAGCAGCCGCAGATCCCGGTGCGCGGGATGCTCGTCATGCACGGCGACCGAGGCCATCAGCCCGTCGAAGGGCAGCACGCCGGCGTGATTGGCCACCACCAAACCCGCGCCGGTGTCGGGGAGATGCTCGATGCCGCTGACCTCGACCCGGAACCACGACTTGAAGAAGAACCTGAGCAGCGGCCGCACGATCGCATCGTTGAAGTGCGGGTCGAAGCCGAACTCGTCGACGCTGTAGTCACCGGTGAGCCGGTGCCGCAGAAAGTCCGCGACCGCACTGACCTTCTGCGCGAGCTCGTTGGCCGGCTGCTCTCCACCGGATCGACTGGCCGCACCACGCCGGTGCTCATCGATTTCACGTACGACGGCGGCAATCTCGTCGGCGGATGCGCGGGTGTCGGGTTCGGAGAGGAGTGAGGGATGTTGGCGAGAGCCCTGCGTGCGCTGCCCGGCACGTCGCTGAGCCGCCGCACGGCCTGAATTCCCGTGCAGCGGAATAACTTTCGCCTTTGAATCGCCCGCCATAAGTAAACCTCCCCCCGCCCTTAGTTGATTGTGGCTCGACCACCAAAGCGCTGCGCTGCTGCTACGGCCCGGCCCTCAATCGAGCGTACCCACTCAGGATCGATAATGGGAGTCAAACCTCGGCCGCGTACATAATCGTCGAAAGCCTCCGCAGTCGACCACTTCGGGTGGTATTCGAGCTCTTGTTGCATGCGAGTGGTGTCCATCACCCGGCCGTAGCTCAAGTAGCCGAGTTGCTCGCGGTTGATCTCGACGTAGCGATTGGCCTTGCGCAACGAATCAAGTGCCGCGAGACCAAATCCCGGTACCGGCAGCGCAACTCGGCCCGCCCGCCGGATCGCCTGCGACAGCATGATGATCCCGCTGGCGCCGATGTTGAAGGTGCCGGGCTTGCCGACCATCACGGCCCGCTCCAGGGCGCCCAGCGCGTCCTGCTCGTGCAGCAGCTGCAGCCGGGCGTCGCGGCCGAGAACCGTCGGGACCAACGGTCCGGCCAGGTAGCGCGACAGCGTGGTCTCCATCGCCGGACCGATCATGTTGGCCAGCCGCAGGATGGTCACCGAAATGTCGGGCCGGCGCCGACCCAGCCCGCGGGTGTAGCCCTCGATGTCGAGGCTGTCTTTCGGAAAGCCTTCCCCGAACGGACGGCGGCTACTGCTGTCCTCGGTGAACATCACCGGATCATGCGCGCTGGACCCGTAGACCTCCGAGGTCGACTTCAGCACGACGCGACGCACCGACGGCGCGTTCTGGCAGGCGGCGAACAGCTGCATCGCGCCGAGCACGTTGATTTCCTTCAACGCCGCCCCGCCGCCGGAACGCGGCGCGAATGACGCCGCCGCCGCGTGAACCACGGTGTCGACGTCGCCGTTTCGGATCACCTTGGCGACAAAGGGGTTGCGGATGTCTGCGCGGACGAATTCGGCGCGACCCATCCGCCGCAGCATGTCCTTGCTGGGCGCCACCGCGTCGACCGCGATGACCCGGTTGATCATCGGGTTCTGCGCTAGCCGGGCGGTCAGATAACCACCCAGAAAGCGGCACGCGCCGGTGACCAGCACGACCTTCGGATAGTGCACGGCATCGGCGCCGGTACCTGACTGACCGTCCGACGAGTCCACGTGATTAGCCTATCGACCCTGCGCTACCGCGGCATCGGGGCGCGCAGCGACAGCAGCGGGCGGCGGAAATTACTTACCGAGTTTTCTGCGCTGCACCCGGGTGCGGCGAAGCAGCTTACGGTGCTTCTTCTTCGACATCCGCTTGCGCCGCTTCTTGATTACTGAACCCATAACTCCGCTATCTGTGTGGCGGCCCGAGTCCGCCATGGCCGGGCATACGTGCAATAACCCGGTCACTCTACCCGGGTTGGCACATCGAACACCAAAGCCGGTGCCGGCCCCCAAATCCGGCGCAGCCGTCAGCGGCTCATGACGACATCACAAAGCGCACCCGGGTGTTCCGGATGCGCTTTGACACCCGGCGCCCCGCATTGCGGCACTGGAACGCTATCCAGCGTCGAAGTAGGAGCTCTCCAGCATGTCGTGCACGGCCTTCGCGTGCACGCGGAAGGATCGCCCGACGCGGACCGCGGGCAGCTCACCGTTGTGAACCAGCCGGTAGACCGTCATCTTGCTGACCCGCATCAGTGCCGCCACTTCAGCAACCGTCAGGAATTGCGTCCGGGGCTGCTGGCCGTCTGCGGAACCCGTGTCTCGTCCCGATTTACCGCCAGCCGATGGCCCGTTCATAGACGTCATCGCAACCCAATCAGTCAGGCTCCTGCAGTCCCAGCGGCTTCCCCTCCGCTGGCACCCACAGGTGCATACCAACAAGGAGAATAGCGGGACTAGTGTGGTTATTGCGACGGGTGGTGGCAAATAAATAAAATTCTATAAATTACTCAGATGTAATTCTTAGCTGCTCAGAGCGTGTTTTTGCGGCCCGCACCGCCTCATCGACTGCCGCCCGCAAACCGTGCTTTTCC
Organism: uncultured Actinomycetota bacterium; assembly: GCA_963815995.1. Taxonomy (GTDB): domain Bacteria; phylum Actinomycetota; class Actinomycetes; order Mycobacteriales; family Mycobacteriaceae; genus Mycobacterium. The sequence continues at coordinate 348,429 of CAWFIR010000001.1, read as the reverse complement.
AATTCCCGCAGCGCAGCCGCAGTAGTGCCCCCCGGCGAGGTAACAATCGAACGCAGCCGCGCCGCGGTGGTGTCCAGCGACAGGTCACGCCCCGAGTCGCTGCCTGTTCCACGGTCCTGTTCCATCCGGTCCAGCAACAAAGCCGCCGAGCCGGCCATCGTCTGCGCCACCAGCTCGGTGGACACCGCGCGACTCAGCCCTACCCCGACCCCGGCGTCCACCAACGCCTCGATCATCAAGAAGAAGTACGCCGGGCCCGATCCGGAAACAGCCGTCACAGCGTCCAGGTGCTCCTCTGGGACCGTCAGCACCGCTCCTACCGAGTCGAACAGCGCTGCGACCTCCTTGAGCTGCTCAGGGGTCGCAAAACGGCCCGCAGCCATGGCGCTGATACCCGCGCCGACCAACGCCGGCGCATTGGGCATCACCCGGACTACCGGCGTCCCCGCCAGCAGCTTGGATTCCAGGTAGGTCGTCGTGACCCCGGCAGCGACGGTGATGAACACCTGATCCGGGCTGTCGTGGGCGGCGTCCGCGGCGACCTTGCCGATCTCAGCGACCACCGGGCCGACGTCGGAGGGTTTGACCGCGATGATGACGAAGGTCGCGTTCTCCACCGCGTCGGGCAGCGACGTGACCAGTACGCCATACGTTTCGGCGAGGTAGCGGGCACGGTCCGGCATCCGCTCGGCGACCACCAGATCCTTGACCTGCCGGCCGGCCCGCAGCAGTCCGGACAGTAGGGCTTCCCCCATGCTGCCGCCACCGACAAGCGCGATTCGAGCCATGCCGCCCAGCATCTCAGACGCCTGCGGGTTTTGTCGTCAGGGCGCGGGGACCATCGCCAATTGTCGGCTTTGCACCACGATGCGGCCCGCGGAGTCGACGACGGTGTGGTCTTCGTCGAACCAGTCCTGACCGATCTGCATGCACGTGCAGACCACCCGTAGCCAGCCGTCGGCCGGGAGCCCCCGCAGGTATGCGGTGAGCTGCACGGTCGGCGCCCAGCCGGTGCGGTTTACGGCGAAACTCACCGGGGCCGACACGTCGCCGCACATCAGCGCGAACAACACATCGGGTGCCACCCCACGCGGCCGCACCCAGTTCTGGATCACGGGCGGCCGGCCGTCGGTGGAGATGCCCAGCGATGAGATCAGCGGCCGCACCTCGCAGCCCTCGGACAAGTTCACCAGCCCGGCCAGCCGGTGGCCACGGCCGATCGGCTCGACATCGTCGGGCGGCTCGGGATCCATCAGGCCCACCGCCGGGTTGGCCGACAGCATCGGCGGCACCAGATGCTCCGGCTCACCGAGCGTGATGACGGCATGCACCGCGGCGCGATCGCCCTGTACGAGTTCGACGTCGACGACGCTGATCCGGCGTCCGCGCTTGCGCATCGACGTCAGCAGCCGCATCGGGCCGGGATCGGGTGCCGACAGGAAGCTGGCCGAAACCGCAACCGGCTCAACGGGTCCGCCGTGGGCGGTACGAGCCGCGTTGGCGCACAACGCAACCATCGCCCCGCCGTGCACCTTGGGCCCGATGGTCCAATGCTTGTTCAGCTCGCCCTCGTAGATGTTGTGCACGCCGTCGGAGTCGATCTCGCGAAGCTCCATCGCGGCGGTGAATAACGCGGTCAACTTATCGAATGTCCTTGAATATCAACGCAACAGGTGCGTGCGGGCGAATTGCAACGACTCGGCCAGGATGGCCTGGCGCTCGTGGGCTGACCGCGCTGACGACGTGGACACCTCTAGCACGACGTGGCCGGCGAAGTCGCCGGCGGCCAACATCTGGCAGACCTCGACCGTCGGCTGGTTGCCGCGGCCCGGCGCCAGGTGCTCGTCGGCGGGCAGGCCGGTGCCGTCGCACAGATGCAGGTGCACCAGGCCGGCGCCCATCCGCTCGGCCATATCCAGCGCGTCGGTGCCCGCCGTCGCGCTGTGCGACAGGTCCAGCGTGTAGTGCGCGTGCTCACCGTCCAGCGGGTCGTAGGACGGGGCGAACGCCGAGATGCCCGGCCCGGGCCCACCGCCGCGGCGGCGCATCCGCTCCATCGTCTGGCCGGAACCGAAGAACCGGTCGGCTCGGAACGGGAACATGTTCTCCACCGCCACCAGCACATCGCTGGACGCCTCGAGCTCCGCGACCTGCTCGGTGAACCCTTCGACGTAGCGGCGCTGCCAGCGGAACGGCGGATGCACGACCACGGTTTGGGCGCCGAGCTTCTCAGCGGCCCGCACGCTGCGATCCAGCTTGGCAATCGGGTTGGCCCCCCACACCCGCTGCGAGATCAGCAGACATGGCGCGTGCACCGACAGCACCGGCATCCGGTAGCGCCGTGAGAGTTTGGCCACCGCGCCGATGTCCTGGCTGACCGACTCGCCCCACACCATCAGCTCGACGCCGTCGTAACCGAGGTTGGCCGCGTACTCGAAAGCGGCCTCGGTCTTCTCTGGATAGACCGAGGCCGTCGACAGACCGACTTTGATAGCTGGGCGCACGTGGATTCTGTTGCGGCCTAGCCGGATTGCAACAACGCTAAGGGCCCCAGCGTGACCAGTGCCCCCACCGCCACCGCGATCAGCGTGCTGCCGATGTCCTCGGTCTTACGCACCACCCGCACACCGACCACCAGGCCGAGGATGACGAGCACCGAGAGCACCAGTGCGACGATGTTGTTCCACCGCCACAGCTGATCGAACGCGATGAACAACCCCGCACCGAATCCGACGGCCAAAAACGATTGCAGCACAACCATTCCGCCCAACCGCATGCTCTCCGACCGGGACCAGGTGTGCGACTCACCGTGATCGTCGCCGTCTTCGGGGTAGTCCTCCTCCTCGGCGACGTCGGCGATGTCGTGATAGGCCGCATCGCGTGAGTCGACGTCGTTGCCGGCGGACTGCAGATACGAGCGCACGTACGCGGAGTCTTCGATGACCGGCTCGGCGTCTCGGACATCGGTGTCCATCACGTCCACCGACATGCCGGCGTAATCCTCGAGCGGGTCGGGCCTCATGCCCTCGGCGCCGGCCCGGTCCGGCGACTTGTCGTCGCGCGCCTCAACGCGCTCAGGCGCGGGCCGCCCGTTGGTGCGCACCGGGCGCGGATAGGAGCTGCGCTGTAGCCGTGCCTCGCGCTGCCCGAACGCCGCTTCGGGCGGACGGGGCGGCGCGGACGCCGGCCAGCGCGGCTCGGGGTCAGACCAATACGACGGCTTTTCGACCGGCTCGTCGGCAGGCGCCTCGGCAACCTCGCTCGACGTGAGCGGTTGCGTGAGCCCGGTGCAGATGCGATCCCGGACCCCGGTGCTCGGACGCCTCGGGCTCCATGTCGTCGGTGATGATGGGGATCTCGCCGGTCAGTTCGGCGACCGTCACCGCGTCAGAATTTCCGCGCCGACGGCGGCGGCGGGTCGGAGCCGGGGCGCCAAGCGTGCCGTTCTTGGCCAGCAATTCGGCAACCGAGATGGGTCGGGTGGAGTCGTTTGGTGCGGTCATTTCTTGCCACCATTCCGATTGGCTCGCTGATTACCAGCATCTCGCACGGAAGTCTCTACGAAGGCGGTTCCGTCGGCTTCGCTGTCGAGTTTGCGAAGGATGAGGCCTTCCCGTAGCGCCCACGGGCAAATGTCCACCGTCTCTATCGAAAGCGCTCGCATACTTGCCTCCGCGACCAAAGCGCCCGCCACAATTTGCGGCGCTCGCTCGGCGCTCACCCCTTCCAGTTCTGCACGGTCAGCGGTCGTCATCCTAGAGATGAAAGATATGAGTTGTCTGAGGCCATTCGCCGTTAGCGTTCTCTTAACACGCGGTCCCGCGGCCGACGGCGCCGCGCCGGTCAGCCGGGCCAGCGAACGAAATGTCTTCGAGGTTGCCACCGCGAGGTCGGGGCTGCCGGCCTCGAGCATTTTGCCGGCGGCGTCGGCCATCTCGGCGTCCAGCCAGTCGCGCAGCATCCCGACCCGGCGCCGGCCGGGCGGGTCGTCGCTGAGCCATTCGCGGGTCAGTCGGCCGGCTCCCAGCGGCAGCGACATCGCGACTTCGGGCTCCTCGTCGACGCCGTTGGACAACTCCAGCGAGCCGCCGCCGATGTCGAGGTTGATGATCCGCCCCGCGCTCCACCCGTACCAGCGGCGAACCGCCAGGAAGGTCAGCCGCGACTCGTCGACACCGCGCAGCACCTGCAGCTGCACACCGGTCTCTTTGCGGACCCGGGTCAGCAAATCGTCGGAGTTCTTGGCGTCGCGCACGGCCGATGTGGCGAACGCCATAAGTTCGGAGCAGCCCGAGCTGTCGGCGATCTTCTCGAACTCCTCGATCGTCTCGATCAGCTTGTCGGCGCCCTTGCGGGTGATCTTGCCGGAGTTGTCGATCGACTCGGCCAGTCGCAGTGTGGCCTTGGTCGAGCTCATCGGCGTCGGATGCCCGCCGCGGCGGGCATCCACCACGAGCAGGTTGACCGTGTTGCTGCCGACATCGAGGACACCTAAGCGCACGAGTCACAACCTAGTCCGGCGACAACGCGGGCCGGGCAGCGGCACGAGGTGGGGGTACCTCCCAGCCGCGCAGCGGCGAGGGGGAAGCCCGACAAACTCGCCAGGTCTGGCAACGATGGGGGCCGGGCAGCGGCAACTAGACGGACTCGGACGACTCTCGCGGCGCGGGTGAGACGCTTGGCGGCGTATTGGTTTACCGTGAAAAGCGTGGCGAGTGCGCAGTCAAATCATCCCGGTGAAGTCGAATTGGACTTCGCGCGTGAGTGGGTGGAGTTCTACGACCCGGACAATCCCGAGCACCTGATCGCCGCGGATCTGACCTGGCTGCTGTCCCGCTGGACTTGTGTGTTCGGTACGCCGGCGTGTCAAGGCACCGTCGAAGGCCGTCCCGACGACGGCTGCTGCTCGCACGGCGCGTTCTTGTCCGACGACGACGACCGCGCTCGCCTCGACGACGCTGTGGCCAAGCTCACCGACGCCGACTGGCAGTTCCGCGAAAAAGGCTTGGGCCGTAAGGGTTATCTCGAACTCGACGAGCACGAGGGCGAAGAGCAGTTCCGCACCCGTAAATACCGGGGCGCGTGCATCTTCTTGAACCGGCCCGACTTCCACAATGGACAGGGCTGCGCCCTGCACACCAAGGCGATCAAGCTCGGCGTGCAACCGCTGACGATGAAGCCCGACGTCTGCTGGCAGTTGCCGATCCGTCGCAGCCAGGAATGGGTGACGCGGCCGGACGGCACCGAGATCCTCAAGACCACCGTCACCGAATACGACCGACGCGGCTGGGGCGCGGGCGGCTCGGACCTGCACTGGTACTGCACCGGTGACCCGGCCGCTCATGTCGGCGCCGAGCAGGTGTGGGTGAGTATGGGTCCCGAGCTCACCGAGTTGCTCGGCGAGAAGGCCTACGCCGAACTCGCCGCAATGTGTAAGCGGCGCAGCGGTTTAGGCCTTATCGCGGTGCACCCGGCAACGCGGGCCGCCGAATAAGGCATCAGGCGTCCGGATCGGCCGTCTTGTACGACTCGACCATGCGTAGCGCGCTGGCCCGCAGGTAGGTCTCAACGGTCGCAGCGGCTGCCGGCGCGTCGCGCGCCGTTACAGCCGCGGTGATCGCCGCCAACTCGGCCACCACAACGTCGGCATCTTGGTAGGCGGCGGTCAGCTCATGCTCACGCCCACCGAAGGCGTGTTCGACCCAGCGGTACAGCAGCCCGAGGGCGCGGTTCCGGGTGGCATGGACCAGCACGCTGAAAAAGGCGAGGTCGGCTTCCTGGCGCGCCGCGGGCGTCGTGGCCGCCTGCACCGCCGCCAACGCAGCGTGCAAAGCCCTTGCATCTTCGGGCGCCGCACGCTCGGCGGCGAGGCGGCCGATGAACCCGCCGAATGCCACGCGGAGCTCCAGCATCTCGACCAGGAAGTCGGGACCCAGCTTGCGGACCAGCGCCTCCACCACCGCCGGATGGGTGAGGTCCTGAGGGTTGCGTACTACGTTGCCGCTGCCCTGCCGGGCTTCGATCAGACCCATGTGCTGCAGACGGGCCAGCCCCTGGCGCAATGACGTGCGGTTTACACCGAACTGTTCGGCGAGTTCCCGCTCGGGCGGCAACGCCGACCCGGGCGGGAAGGCCCCGTCGAGGATGGCGTCGGCAATCGACGCGGCGATTTGCTCGTCTAGCCGCCGGCGGTCCGGCTGCCGGAAGACATTTGACTGGTTCATTGGCTCAACCAATATAGTGGACGCACGCGACGGGATATGGGAGGTGAAGCCGTGAACGACGAACTGCGGTCGGCTGCCGCACCGCGTTGGCGCGGACAGTCCGGCCGTCTGGAGGTTTGGTACGCAACCCTGTCGGATCCGGTGACACGCGCCGCGCTCTGGGTCCACTACGAGATGGTGTCCCCGACTTCGACGAGCGCCCGCGATCCCTATGCGCACGGCTGGGTGAGCTGGTTTCCCGCGGAGGGTCCGCCGCACACCGAGCGTTTCGGTCCCGAGCCGGTCGCACCGGCCACCGGGCCGGCCTGGCTCACAGTCGCCGGAGCTCACATCGCGTCGGAAGAGCTGACCGGACGAGCCGGGTCACTGGCATGGAACCTGTGCTGGAAGGACAGCGGTGCCCCGCTGTGGACCTTCCCGCGACCGGTGTGGGAGCGCGAACTGCTGCCCGGCGCACAAGTGGTGCTCGCTCCGACCGCACAGTTCACCGGCTCGCTCAGCACCGGCGACACCAGTCACCGGATCGACGGGTGGCGCGGCGGCGTGGCCCACATCTACGGGCACGGCAACGCCAGCCGCTGGGGCTGGATCCACGCCGACCTGGGCGACGGCGACGTGCTGGAGGTGGTCACCGCAGTATCGCGCAAAGCCGGCCTGCGCAGACTCCCGCCGATGGCGTTCGTTCGGTTCCGTATCGACGGAAAGGATTGGCCTGCAGGCGTTTTACCGTCAGTGCGGATGCGGACCAAACTAGGCCTGCGGCACTGGCAGCTGAAGGGGCGGATCGGCGGTCGCCGCGTGCTGATCCGTGTCGACCAGCCCGCCGAACGATGCGTGAGCCTGGGCTACACCGATCCGGACGGCGCCACCGCGGTATGCACCAACACCGAGCAGGCCGACATCCACGTCGAGATCGATGACCGCCACTGGTCGGTGATCGGCACCGGCCATGCCGAGGTCGGCTTACGAGGTGCCTCGGCACCGACTGTCACAGAAAGGATTCCGTCATGAGTTTTCTGCTCGACCCGCCGCTACTGGTGGCCTCCGGCGCCATCATCGAGCGCAGTCTGCCAGCCGAGCAACGAGACGCTGCCGAAGCCGCCACGCTGGGCGTGTTTTTCGGCGGATCCTTCGGTCTGTACCACGATGTGCCGGGACTCGGCCTGTTATGGCGTCCGTTCCGCGCCCGCAACGGCCGCGACTTCATGTGGAACAGTGGGGTTTTCGGCGTCAAGACGGACCAGCTGAGCTGGCGCATGCACGCCGCAGCGGGCGCGATCTTCGCGACGTACCCGTTCTTCATCAAGCTCGGCCGACGCCTGGGAAGGGTGCGATGACGGGAGCCGAGCGGGCTATTGCCTCATTCGGCGCCGCGCTGCTTCCTGAGGAGTTCGGCGGCCCGTCATCGGCGCAGCTGGTCGACCGCGTCGACCGTTACGTAAAGCGGTTGCCGGCGACATCGCGGGTGGCGGTGCGCGGCGGGCTGCTGGCTATGGCGGCGGCGAGCTGGTTGACCACTGGCCGGTCGCTGCCGCGATTGCATCCGCAGGCTCGCGCCTCGGTACTGCACCGAATAGCGGCGCTCGGCCCGGACGCCGGTGCGGCGGTCGAAGCGCTCAAGGCCGTCGTGCTGCTGGCCAACGGTGCGGACACCTACGCCTCGGAGCTGCTCGAGCGGGCGCAGGGCCACGACGTTGCCCGCCCCGATGCCGTGCTGACCGTCAACTCCTCGACCGAGAGCCCATCGGTGATATCCGCCGATGCGGTCATCGTCGGCTCCGGCGCCGGGGGTGCCATGGTGGCCCGGACGCTGGCGCGGGCCGGCCTGGACACGGTTGTGCTCGAGGAGGGACGGCGCTGGACGGTCGACGAGTTCCGCACCAGGCACCCGATCGACCGCTATGCCGGGTTGTATCGCGGGGCCGGGGCTACCGTCGCGCTGGGTCGACCGGCGGTGATTTTGCCTATCGGTCGCGCTGTCGGCGGTACCACGCTGATCAACTCAGGCACCTGCTACCGACCACCGGTGGCGGTGCAACAACGCTGGCGCGACGAGTTCGGGCTTGGCCTCGCCGATCCGACTCGGCTGGCCGGGTATTTGGCCGAGGTCGAGCAGACGTTGCAGGTCGCGCCGGTACCACTGTCGATCATGGGACGTAACGGGCGGCTGCTGCTCGACGGCGCCCGGGCGCTGGGCTGGCAGGCCGCGCCGATCCCGCGCAATGCGCCGGGTTGCGACGCATGCTGCCAATGCGCGATTGGTTGCCCGCGTAACGCCAAGTTCGGAGTACACCTCAACGCCCTGCCGCAGGCCTGCGCGCACGGTGCGCGGATCGTGTCTAACGCTCGCGTCGAGCGCGTCCTACACCGGGCTGGACGCGCCTGTGGCGTGCGGGCGCGTCGACCGGACGGCACCCTGTTCGACGTGCTGGCCGAGACAGTGGTGGTCGCGGCGGGCGCGACGGAGACGCCAGGCTTGTTGCGGCGCAGTGAACTTGGTGCTCATCCGCGGCTGGGCCACAACCTCGCGCTGCATCCCGCTGCGCCGATGGCCGGCCGCTTCGACGAGGATGTTGTGGCGTGGCGAGGCGTGCTGCAAAGCGCGGCGGTCGACGAGCTACACGCATCGCACGGCGTGCTGATCGAGGCGACCTCGACACCGCCCGGCATGGGATCGATGGTTTATCCCGGCTATGGCGCCGAATTGCTCGGTTGGCTCGACCGGGCCGACCACGTCGCGACATTCGGTGCCATGGTTGCCGATCGCGGTGTGGGGCGGGTGTTTTCGGTTCGCGGCGAAACAATAATCGGTTACAACATCGCCCGAGACGACGCAGCCAAACTGATGACAGGTCTGGAAGCGATGGGAAAGCTGCTGTTCGCCGCGGGCGCCGTCGAGGTGCTCACCGGCCTTCCCGGAGTGCCGGCGGCGAAATCGATGTCTGAATTGCAGGGCGCCCTGCGCCGTGCCAGCCCGAAAAGCCTGCACCTGGCCGCATTTCACCCGACCGGCACCGCGGCCGCCGGCGCGAACACGCAGCACTGCCCGGTCGACGAGACCGGCCGGTTGCGCGGCTTTCAGGGCGTATGGGTCGCCGACGCGTCGATACTACCGAGCTGCCCAGAAGTAAACCCACAAGTATCGATCATGGCCATGGCGCTGGCGGTGGCCGACGAGATTGTCGCCGCCCGAACCTAGCCCTCCAGCTTGTAACCCAGACCCCGGACCGTCACCAGGTGGATCGGGTTGGCCGGGTCGGACTCGATCTTGGAGCGCAACCGCTTGACGTGTACGTCGAGCGTCTTGGTGTCGCCGACGTAGTCGGCGCCCCACACCCGGTCGATCAACTGGCCACGGGTCAGCACCCGGCCGCTGTTACGCATCAGGTATTCGAGCAGGTCGAATTCCTTGAGCGGCAACGTGATTGCCTCGCCGTTGACCGATACGACGTGACGCTCGACGTCCATGCGCACCGGACCGGATTCCAGCACGCCGTCGGTGACCTCGGAATCGTCGTCACCGCCGCGCCGTAGCACCGCCCGGATCCGGGCGATCAGCTCGCGCGCCGAATACGGCTTGGTGACATAGTCATCGGCGCCCAGTTCGAGCCCGACCACCTTGTCGATTTCACTGTCACGCGCCGTCACCATGATCACCGGCACACTGGAACGCGACCGCAGTTGCTTGCACACGTCAGTGCCCGACATACCCGGCAACATCAGGTCAAGCAGCACGATGTCGGCACCGGCGCGATCGAACTCGGCCAGCGCGGACTGGCCGTCGGTCACGACGGTGGCCTCGAAGCCTTCCTTGCGGAGCAGAAACGCCAGCGGATCAGCCAGCGATTCTTCGTCCTCCACGATCAGAACACTCGTCACGAGCGCAACTCCTCCATCGTCAGCAGACTGCTCATCGGTGTAGTTCTTCCTCTCGTTGGGGCTCCCGTTGGGGCTTTATTGTGCGCAGTTCGCGCTCGGGTTTTAGGTCAGGTGGCTCGCAGTCGCCCTCGTAGGCCGGAATCGACAGAGTGAACGTCGACCCGGTGCCCAGTTGGCTCCACAGCCCGATGCTGCCGTTGTGGTTGGCCGCGACGTGCTTGACGATGGCCAGTCCGAGGCCGGTGCCGCCGGTGGCTCGCGAGCGGGCCTTGTCGGCGCGGAAGAACCGCTCGAAGACTCGCTCCTGGTCTTTGCGATCGATCCCGATACCCCGGTCGGTGACGGCGATCTCGATGTTGTTGCCGCGTCGGCGCCGGCTGATCGACACCAGCGAACCGCGCGGCGAGTAGGCGATCGCGTTGGACACCAGGTTGGCCAGCGCGGTGACCAGAAGAGCCTGTTCGCCGTGCATCCGCAAGCCACTGGCATCGTCGGTGCGCACGATGATGTCGGCGTTCTCGGCAGATACTTTGTGGCGCGAAATCGCCTCGGAGACAACGGAGTCCACGTCGACAGCGCCCATGTCCGGCATGCGCTCGGCACCCTGCAGCCTGGACAGCTCGATCAGCTCGCTGACCATGTCGCCCAGCCGGGTGGCTTCGACGAGCACCTTCTCACCGAATCGGCGCACCGTTTCGGGGTCGTCCGCCGAGGACAGCAGCGCCTCGGCGAGTACCGACATCGCCCCGACCGGCGTCTTGAGCTCGTGGCTGACGTTGGCCACGAAGTCGCGTCGAGTGGCCTCCATGCGGGCGTATTCAGAGTGGTCGTAGACGAAGACCACGGCGAACCGGCGGTCTTCCTCGCTGAGCAATCGCGCCTGTCCGTGTACCGACACACCCGATCGTCCGGGCACCTGACGCTTGCCCGGCAACAGGTCGAACTCGACATCGGTTCCGTCGGCCAGCGTCCTGCGGGCCGCTTTCCACGCCTCGTCGTCGAGCTGCCGCTCGCGGACCAGGCCGAGCTCCTTGGCCCGGCCGTTGTGGTAGACCACGTCGCGGTGCCGATCGACGACGGCGGCTCCCAGGGGCATCAGCGCGACGATGCGTTCAAGCATCTGCGCGATGGTGATTCCGGCCGCTTCGACCGCCACTCGTTGCCGTCGCTGGATCGCCCGCGGCGCCAAGCGGGCGCCGACGGCGAATCCGACGGCCAGGGCCGTAACGAACAAAACCCCGGCCAGTGACAGGGCCGAGAACACGGTCACGTGAAAAGCTTACAAATACGGTGAACGCCAACCCAGCAGCACAAGGCCAAAATTGGTCATGTCACACGTCACGAGACAGGTGTTCGGTGGCCGTTCACCCGCCGTTTGCCCCGTTGCTGTGATCAAGCGACTATTTGGCGCCTTGGCTGGCCACCGCGGCCGCACCGGCGGCCGCCGCATCGGGGTCGAGGTAGCTGCCGCCGGCAACCAGCGGGCGCATGCCGGCGTCCAGGTCGTAGCGCAGCGGAATACCTGTCGGAATGTTGAGCCCGGTGATGTCATCGTCGGACATGCCGTCGAGGTATTTCACCAATGCGCGCAGCGAGTTCCCGTGCGCAACGATCAGCACCTTCCTACCAACCCGCAGGTCAGGCACGATGACGTCGGTGAAGTAGGGCAGAAACCGGGCTACCACGTCGGACAGGCATTCGGTCAGCGGGCCGCCGCCGATGTCGACGTAGCGGGGGTCGGCGTCCTGGCTGTACTCGCTGCCCTTCTCGATGGGCGGCGGCGGGGTGTCGTAGCTGCGCCGCCAGGTCATGAACTGCTCTTCGCCGTAGCGGTCCCTGATCTCGGCCTTGTTCAGGCCCTGCAGCGCGCCGTAGTGCCGTTCGTTGAGCCGCCAGGTGCGGTGCACCGGGATCCACAGCCGGTCGGCGGCGTCGAGTGCCAGGTGCGCGGTGGTGATCGCGCGGCGCAGCAGCGACGTGTAGAGCACGTCGGGCAGCAGGTCGTGTTCGGCCAGCAGCTCACCGCCGCGCACCGCTTCGCGGCGGCCCTTGTCGGTCAGGTTGACATCCACCCAGCCGGTGAACTGGTTACTCGCGTTCCATTCGCTTTCGCCGTGGCGGAGCAGAACCAGCGTCGCAGCAGCGTCTCCCATGCCGGAAAGTCTCTCACCCCGCACGGCGGAGCCACCGAGGGTACCGGCGCACGGTGAGACGCTGCTGATTCAGCAGTTGCTCGCGCCGATCGGGCCGTGGACACCATGGTTCGGCAGGCCGCCGACGCCTTCCTGCGCGCGGTAGCGACTCAGCCGTCGTCGTCTTCGTCGATCAGGTGGGCGAACGCCTCGAGGTTCTTCAGCGACTCACCGCGCGACACCCGCCACTCCCATTCCTTCTGGATTGACGAGCGAAAACCCAACTCCAGCAACGTATTGAAGTCGGTGTCCACCGCTTCGAGCACCTGCCCGAGCACTCGGTCGATTTCGGCGGCGTCCACCGACGCCAACGCCATTCGGCCGACCAGGTAGATGTCGCCGACGTTGTCCAGCGTGTAGGCGACGCCGTACAGGCGGCGGTTGCGCTTGAGCAGGAAGCGGTAGACGCCCTCGTGGTTTTCGTCGGGCTTGCGGCAGACGAACGCCTCGATGCGCACCGAATGCTCGCCGATGCTCAGGATGGTGTTGGTCTTGAGCCGGCGCTCGCCGGGCAACTCGACGATCAGTCCGGGCAGCCCGCCGTGGGCCCCCTCGTGCCGCGAATAGGTCAGCTCGTTGGTGTCCAGGGTGTCTTCGATCAGCTTCTGGACATGCGTCACCGGCGCTCCCCCGCCGTTCGTGTCGCTCATGCCCATGCCTTGCGCCGCGACGGCCATCGTCCGGGCGCCGCGGCCCGCCGGGCCGACGGGATGCCGCGCACCGGACGGCGGGCGGTGAAATCGCCGATCGCACGCCGGTAGCTGGCCAGCAGCGAGTCGACGGTGTTGTCCCAGGAGAACGCCGCCGCGTGCTCGACAGCCGCGCGGCTCATGGCCGCGGTGTTGGCCTGTAGCAGTCCGTCGACGGCTTGTGCCCACCGGTCGGCGTCGTGGCCGGCGACCAGTGCGCCGGTCACCCCGTCGCGCACTGCCACCGGCAGGCCGCCGACGGCCGCCGCGGCCACCGGTGTCCCGCACGCCTGCGCCTCCAGGGCGACCAGACCGAACGACTCCGAATAACTCGGTACCGCCACCAGGTCGACGGCCTGGAACACAGTGGCCAGATTTTCCCGCGATTGTGGCGGCAAGAACGTCACCCGATCGGAGATACCCAATTCGTCGGCCAGCCGAACCAGACCGTCGGGCACGGCCAGTCCACTGCCCGACGGCCCGCCGGCGACCAGCACGTGCACCCCCGGCAGTTTGGCCGCCGCGCGCAGCAACACGTCGGGCCCCTTCAACGGCTGGATCCGCCCGACGAAGGCCACCACGTCCTGGTCGGCCGGCAGCCCCAGCTTGGACCGGGCGGCCCGGCGGTCGCCCGGGCGGAACATCTCCAGGTCGACGCCCGGGTGAGCGATGTCGATGCGGGCAGGGTCGGCGTGATGCAGCGAAACCAGTTGCGCGGCTTCATCATTGGTGTTCGCGATCAACCGGTCGGCTTCGTCGACCACCTGCTGCTCGCCGACCGTGCGCAGTGGCGGTTCGGGAATATCACCCTCGGCCAGCGCGGCGTTCTTCACCGCGGCCAGCGTGTGCGCGGTGTGCACCAACGGCACCGACCATCGGTCGCGGGCCAGCCAGCCGACCTGACCGGACAGCCAGTAGTGCGAGTGCACGATGTCGTAGTAGCCCGGCTCGTGGGCGGCCTCGGCTCGCAGCACGCCTGCGGCGAACGCACATAGCTGGGTGGGCAGGTCGTACTTGTCCAGGCCTTCGAACGGCCCGGCCACCACGTTGCGCACCAGCACGCCGGGAGCCACTCGCGCCACCGGCGGATCGGTGGACGCCGTGGCCCGGGTGAAGATCTCCACCTCGACGCCCCGTCGGGCCAGATGAAGGGCGCTCTGCAGCACGTAGACGTTCATGCCGCCGGCATCCCCGATGCCGGGCTGGGCGAGCGGCGACGTATGCACCGCCAACACCGCGACGCGACGCGGATTGATCAGCTCGGAGGCGTCCAGCCAGAACAGGTCAGTGTGGGCCACCCTGTCATCTTTGCAGGACCGACTGGAGTCCCAGGTCAGGCGGGTGTCTCGACGTCGACCTCGTAGGCGGGCACCGGCGGCGCGGCGCGGCGCATGGCGGCGCGCGGGTCGGCGTACAGCCCGGCCAGCGACACGATTCCGGCCCCGGCCTCTTGCACCCGATTGCCGAACGCGGTCACCCGAATGTCGCGCGCCGGCAGCACCAATCGCGCCTTGTAGGCCTGTTCGACCTGTTGCATGCCCTCGGGATATTCGGTGAACGCCTGGCCACCAACCACCAGGTCGTCGGGGTTGAGCAGGTCACGCAGCAGCGCGACCGATTCGCCGAGCACGCGGGCGCGCTCGGCCAGCAGCTCCTTGGCTTGCTCGTTCCCGCCGCGCGCCACCTTCAGCAGATCGGTGACGGTGGCCGCCGACCCATCGCCGCGGGCCGGCAGGATGCGCAGCCGTCGCGCGGCGGCCAGCACGGCCTCGTCGCTGACGGTGGATTCCAGCAGCCCCGAGCCGCCGAGCAACTCGGATTGGGCGGGCAGGTTGGTGATCGTGCCGGGTCCACTGCCCGGGCTGTGCACCCGACCGCCGATCACCAGCGCGTAGCCCACAGTTTCGCGCGCGTAGACGTAGAGGCTGGTCGACGAGTTGGGCCCGAACCGGCGCATACCGAGCAGCAGTTCGGCGGCGGCCATCGCATCGACGTGGGAGGCCACCGAAACGGGCAACTCGAGCGCCTCGGCGATGACCGCTCCGACGGGTGCTTCCCGCCAGCCCAGCCGGGCGTGGTCGACGTGGCCGGTGGCGGCGTCGACGGTGCCACCGATGGCCACACCCACCCACAGGGCCCGCCGCCGGTGCCAGCGCCGCAGGTAGCGCCGGGCGCCGTCGGCCAACGCGGCCAGCGCGGGACCCTGGGCAGTGCGTGGAGTCGGTGTTTCGACGGCGTCCAGCGTGCGGCCGAACAGGTCAGTGGCCACGATGCTGGTGGTCCGCGCCCCGATGTGGATGCCGAGGGTCAGGAACGGCTCGTGGTTGACCTCGACGGGCACCCGGGGACGCCCGATCGCCCCGGACACGGCCAGGTCGGCGCGTTCCCGCAGGATTCCGGCGTCCAGCAGGGCGATGACCTGGCGGTTTACCGTCGCGATCGACAGCGAACTGACTTGGGCGATGACGTCGCGGCCGATCGGGCCGCGCAACCGCACGGCCCGGAACACCGATGACGCGGCGGCGTCAGAGAGTTGTAGCGAGGGCGCCACCACGCGGTGGCGTCCGGGAGCTCGCCGCCGGGCGGCCGCGAGGGGGCTGTGCGAGTGAGAAGTGAAAGTTGGTGAGCGCATTTGCGTGTCCTTGTCCGAGTTCCGATGGCGGTCGTAGCCGCACACCGTCGCGAGCGCTTAGCGCTTAGCTCAGGCGCGGCTGATTGCGCGGCGACAACGCGCAGCCCGCCAACAACACGCGGGCAGACAGCCAAACAAGGTGCGGGAGTACACACGAGGAATTTAGCACGATTACTAGAGTTGCTCAGATGAGTTCCGCCGATCCGCATTCGACGACATCCGGTCACCGTCACGGCGAAAAGCCAGTCGCCGTGGTCACCGGCGCCAGCGCGGGCATCGGCGAAGCAACTGCGCGAATCCTCGCCGCACAAGGCTTTCACGTGGTGGCGGTCGCGCGCCGGGCGGACCGGATCAACGCGCTGGCCGCGGAGATCGGCGGCACCGCGGTTGCGGCCGACGTCACTGACGACGCCGCGGTCGAGGCGCTGGCCGCCGGGCTGCACCGGGTCGACGTGCTGATCAACAATGCGGGCGGCGCCAAGGGACTGGAGCCGGTGGCCGAGGCCGATCTGGAGCACTGGCGGTGGATGTGGGAGACCAACGTGCTGGGCACCCTGCGGGTCACCCGTGCGCTGCTGCCCAAGCTGATCGACTCCGGCGACGGCCTGGTCGTCACCGTCACGTCGATCGCGGCGATGGAGATCTACGACGGCGGGTCCGGCTACACCGCGGCCAAACATGCGCAGGGGGCGCTGCACCGGACTCTTCGCGGTGAGCTCCTCGGAAAGCCGGTGCGGCTCACCGAGATTGCGCCCGGCGCCGTCGAAACCGAGTTCTCGCTGGTGCGCTTCGACGGCGACCAGCAGCGCGCCGACTCGGTCTACAGCGGGATCACACCGTTGACGGCGGGCGACGTCGCCGAGGTGATCGGGTTCGTGGCGTCGCGGCCATCGCACGTCAACCTCGACCAGATCATCATCCGGCCGCGCGATCAGGCGTCAGCCGGCCGGTTCAACCGCCGGGCCGAGGGCTAGCCGACGTCGTCGGGGTGCCCGACAACGTCGGCGCGTCATGCGGCGTTGCCGGCGCGCTGCGCGGAATCGACACCGGCGCAGGCTTGGCACCGCTCGGCGGCGGCAGCGCTGACATCCCCACCCAGGTGTCCCAGCTGACCGCCCAGTCCCAGATGTCGCCGTCGGAGTAGGACAGCTCGATGGTGCTGCCGGTCACCTCGACCGGGTCGCCGTAGATCGCGCTGCCGAAGTACTGCTCGGCATCGGCCGTCGACAGGTTGATGCAGCCGTTGGTGACGTTGCTGTTGCCCTGCGCACCGGCGCTGTTCGGGTTGGCGTGGATGAACTCGCCGTTGTTGGAGATCCGTACGGCCCAGCGTTCGTGGATGTGGTTGTAACCGGCGGCCGGGTTGGACATGTAGAAGTCGGAGTACTTCTCGCTGACCACGTGGATGCCGTTGCGGGTGACGTTGCGCGCCTTGTCGGCTTCGCCGTAGCTGCAGGGGAAGTCCATGATGACGCCCTCGTCGCGGACCACCTGGATGCGGTGCGACGAGACTTCGGCCTTGACCACCTGACGGCGACCGATGTCGAAGCTCAGGCTCATGTCCTGCTTGCCGTAGGCGCCGTCGCCGAAGGCCAGCCCGTAGAGCTTGGCGTCGACGTTGACCTTGGTGCCGGCCGGGTAGTACTCGCGGCTGCGCCAGTGCACGCGGGCGCCGCCGACCTCGTCGGGTAGCCAGGCCCAACTGCCCTCGACGGGCGGCTGGGTGGTGACCTTCAGCGCCCGCTCGACGGCGGCCTTGTCGGCTATCGGCGCGTCGAACTGGATGATGATCGGCGCCGCGACGCCGACGGTCTGGCCGTCCGCGAGTTGGAATCCGCCGTCGATGACCTTGGTGGGCGCGATGGTGGTCAGCTCGGCTTTCACCGGATGGGTTTTACCGTCGTGGCCGACCGCCGACCCGCTCCAGGTGTAGGTCGCGCCGTAGCCCAGCGGCTCGGTGACGGTGTACACGGTGCGGTCCCGGCTCAGCGAGCCCGCGATGACCTTGCCGTCCGCGTTGGTCAGTGCGACATGCTGAAACCAGCCGTCGCGAACCTCGACGCTGATCGGCGTGGTCGGCAACAGCTTGGTGGTTTTGTCGGCCGGCCGGTACGTGATCGTGGCTTCGGCCGGCGGCTTGGCCTTCTCGGCCTGCTTGGTCGATCCACCGAAGCATGCGGCTAACACGTTGGGCGCCAAGACTCCGACCGCCAGGGTCGTCAGGGCCCGGCGCCGGTTGACCGGCGAGGGGCCGCGCGCAGTGCTCACGACATCAAGATACCGGCGGAAACGACGCGCTTCTTCCGCGCGCGACCTACAGGGAGCAGCCGACCAGGACCGGTTCGGGTACCAGTGTGACGCCGAACACATCGCGCACCCCGTCGCGCACAGCGCGCGCCAAGGCCACCACATCGGCAGCGCTGGCTCCGCCGCGGTTGGTCAACGCGAGCGCGTGCTTGGTGGAAAGTCGGCAGCGGGCGCTGCCGGCGTCCGGGTAGCCCTTTCCGAAGCCGGCCTGCTCGACGAGCCAGCCCGCGGCGAGCTTGACGCCGCCCGGTGCCGGGTAGTGCGGCACCGGGCGATCAGCACCGTCGGCCAGCTCCTGATAATGCTGTTGTGTGACAACGGGATTGGTGAAGAACGACCCGACGCTCCAGGTGTCGTGGTCTGCCGCGTCGAGCACCATGCCCTTGCGTGTCCGCAGGGCGAGCACCGCGTCGCGCACCGCCGCGGGATCGGCCCGCTCGCCGGCCGTCGCGTCCAACGCGGTCACCAGCTCGCCATAGCGCAGCGGCGCGCTGCGACCCGAGGCGTCCAGCGCGAACTCCACCTCCAACACGACGGCGGCTTCGGAGTGTTTGAGCACGCTGGTCCGGTATCCGAAACCGAGCTCGCCGGCCGGTGCCCAGCGCACCGCTCCGGTGCGCCGGTCCAGCAGCCGGACCCCGGTGATGGTGTCGGCCACCTCGACGCCGTAGGCCCCGACGTTCTGTACCGGGGTGGCACCCGCCGAGCCGGGAATGCCCGACAGGCACTCCAGCCCGCCCAGGCCGGCGGCGATGGCCGCGACGACCACGTCGTCCCAGACCGCACCCGCCTCGGCCCGCACGATGTTGCCCTCGACTCGAATGTTGTTGTTGGCCAACCGAATTACCGTAAGGTCGGTCAGCGTGTCGGCGATAACGACATTCGAGCCACCGGCCAACACGAGCAGCGGCTGAGCGCCCTGGCCGTCGAGATGGCGCAGCGTCGCGACCACCTGCTCTGTGCTGGTGCAGGTGATCACCCGCGACGCGACCGGACCGACTCGCAGCGTGGTCAACGGCGCCAGCGGCACACTCTCGTCGACGCGCGCACCGGCGAAAACCGTTCCCACGTCACCCGGTTTCATGAGTCTTGACGGTAGCCTGACCTGCTATGCCGCGTTCGTTCGACATGTCCACCGACTACGTGGTCACCGTCGAAGAGGTTTTCCGGGCCTTCAGCGACGAGCAGTACTGGCTGGCCCGGCTGGCCGACTCGGGCGCTGACCACACGACGCTGGATTCGATGCAACTCGGCGGCCCGTCTGGAGATGTCGGCGCCATCGACGTCGTCACCACCCAGGTGCTGCGCGCGGATCGGCTACCGGGGGTCGTCACTCAGTTCCACCGCGGGGATCTGCGCATCCGCCGCGCGGAGCGATGGGAGCCGATCACCGACGGCTCCGCGACGGCGACCGTCACGGGCTCGATCCTGGGCTCGCCGGCATCGTTGACCGGCACCGCGACGCTGGAGCCGGTGGCCGAATCGGGCGGCGCCCGGTTGAAAGTCCGGGCGACGGTCGAGGTGCGCGTCCCGCTGGTCGGCGGCAAGCTGGAGAACTTCATCGGCAGCCAACTGGTCGAGTTGCTGATTCGCGAGCAACGCTTCACCACGACGTGGATCGACGAAACCGCCTAAGCCTGCCCGTGTTTCAGGCGTCCCGCTCGGCGGTCGCGATCGCGCCCTTGAACAGGTCGCCGATGACCTTCTTCAGCACCGGCGTCAACAGCCAATCAAGACCGGGGATCTTGGGCGTCGACCGCAGGTGCCAGGTGGCCTCGGTTCCGGTTCCCGCTTGACGCAGCGAGACCGTGCCAACGTGATCGCGGACTGGCGCGCCGGAGATCAACTTGTATGCGTACCCGGAGGGCCGCTGGTAGGAGATGATCTCCTCGACGATCGCGGGTCCGACCGCCTCGAGGCGCCGGACCGCGCCGACACCATTCGGTGCGGGAGTGCCCTCGCGATCCAGCGTGCTGCGACGGAGCAACGGCATGTAGTCCGCGATCCCGCGGTGATCGGTGAGGGCGTCGAACACTTTGTCGATCGGCGCCGTCGTGGTCTGCGTCAGAGTGAACTCAACCATGGCCATGATTCTGGCATCCGCGGCGACCCGCCTGATCCGCCGGGCGTAGCGGTGGCACTCCGGAGTTCACAGCAAAGGCACGTCAAAACCGGCAGGGATGACGTCGAGCGGACTCAGGGGCACTGCGGCATCCAGTGACGGGATTAGGAACTCCACGAGCGGCCCGGCCGGCGACCACAGGGTGTCGGTGACGGTACCGCTCGGGTCGCCCTGGTAGACGTTTTCGAAACCGCCGCCCAGGTTGAAGACGTCGAAGATCGTTCCGTTTGCCGGCGCATCCGTGCAGATCACGCTCGCACAGCCGGTGACGGTGAACGACGCGTTGCTAAACCACAGGACGTTCAAGACCGACATGCTGGTACTTAGCTCCCCTTCTTCGTGAGCGCTGGCACCCGTGCCGGCGTAGTAGAAGAAATTTTGCGGCGCGAGACTGATGCCCTCAGCCGAGCCGCCGAAGGCGGCGACCCACGGCGCTGCGCCCAATGTTTGAGCGATGTTGTTGTAGCCCTCGGTGAGTAAAGACGTTTCGGGGTAGAACGTTGTTTGGCCGATGGTGAAAGCGTCCGTAGCAGGGGGCCTGGAGTAAGGGGGGCGGAATGCTGGCGTCCTGGGGCTGCTCCGCAGCCAGCGAGGCGAAGATACTGGCCGGGTTGATCTCCGCGGTGCCGGCCGAGTCGAGGTTGAACGGGGCAGCATTGGTGAAGCTGCCAGCCGTCGTCACCGTGGTGTCGGTGGCGGATGTTGTTGGCGTGGTGAGGTAAACCTCGGCCTTCCCGGCGTTGTGAAACGGGGCCAGGTTGGTGACGCTGAACACCGTTCCCACGGCCGGCAGGTCCGCGTTGGTAAACCCGAGTTGCGGAAGTGCGCTGGTGACCACTTCCTCCGTGCTGGTCACGCCCACCGCATTGACCACAAACTCGTCGGCTTGGACGCTGCCGACGTCGGTGCCGCCGGCGTTGTAGACATTGAAACCTTGGGTATCGACAGATATGCCGATGAAATCGGCACCGCCGGCGGCGAAGAACGGCGGAAAGCCTGCGAGGGGGGACACCGCGTTGTACGTGTCCGGGGCGAGGAGAGTGCTAACGGGGTCGAGCGTGTGGTCAAAGCCAGGCACGTTGATCGTGAAGGCGTTTGAGCCGATGCTGGCGTCGGCCGGTGTCGCCAGACTGCTGAAAGCGTCACCCGGGTGCAGGTTCCCGGCGTAGTTCGTCGTCAACAGCGACGCTAGGTTGAGTGTGCCGAGGCCTCCAGGCAGCGAAATGGGGTCGGCCAGGTTGTACTGGCCGCTAGGCTCCACTAGGTAGTCGGCGACGGTGCCGCTTGGGGTGGCCTCGTAGGCATTCTCGTAGGTGTGTGCACCGTTGAGCCCCACGCCGAGACCTTTGAAGATGTCGTACACCGTTCCTACTGCCGGCAGGTTCGCGGCGCTTCCTAACAACACGGGAGTTGAGCTGGTGACGGTGAACTCGTAGCTGTCTTGGCCAAGGATTTGCAATATGGTCCCGGCGGTGCCGATGGTCCCGACTTCCTGGCCGCTCGAGTTGAACACCTCGAAGTTTTGCGGGGCAAGAGCAAGGCCGTCCAGATTTCCGCCGGAGATATTAAACACAGGCGGACCAGGGAAGACCGGGGCGGGGAAGGCGGCCCAGCCCTCCTGCGGCAAGAGGAGGGGGGTGGTGTAGGGATCGAAGGTGTAAGGGCCGAGGGTAAACGCGTCGACGCCGGTGTCGCTGGGACCGGACAGCAGGTGCACCAAGGCGGTCAACGGGTGCGCGAGGGTGGATTCATCGGCTTGGCTGGCGCCGACTCCGATCACTGCGGCAGTCGCCAAGGTCGCACCGGCGAGCCCTGCAACTTCGCCGCGCTGGAGGTTTCGACGAGTGGCGCGGTGTTTGGCCATACCGACGTTCCCAAGTTTCCCTCGAAGACCGACCACAGCCCCAGGTAGCAGTCTATTGCATGCGTGTCGAACACCATACCGTCTACCGGGCCATCCTGACGAAAATCGGCGATAACCTCCTAGGCTGGCAGCATGCGGATTGCGGTGGCTCAGATTCTCAGCGGCACCGACCCGGCCGACAACCTGCAGCTGGTCCGCGACTACACCGGGCGGGCCGCCGAATCCGGCGCGTCGCTGGTGGTGTTCCCGGAAGCGACGATGTGCCGGTTCGGGGTTCCGCTGGCCCCGATCGCCGAACCGGTCGACGGGCCATGGGCGGACGGCGTGCGCCAGATCGCGGCCGACGCCGGCATCACGGTGGTGGTGGGCATGTTCACCCCCGCCGACGACGGCCGAGTGCACAACACGCTGTTGGCCGTGGACCCCACGGGCTCGGGCATCGACGCCCACTACGACAAGATCCACCTCTACGACGCCTTCGGGTTCACCGAGTCGACCACGGTCGCACCTGGCCGCGAGCCGGTCGTGGTCGACGTCGACGGTGTCGGGGTGGGGCTGACCACCTGTTACGACCTCCGGTTTCCCGAACTGTTCACCGCGCTGGCCCGCCGCGGGGCGCAGTTGATCGTGGTCAGCGCATCGTGGGCTGCCGGCCCCGGAAAGCTCGAGCAGTGGACGCTGCTGGCCCGTGCCCGGGCGCTGGATTCCACCAGCTACATCGTCGCGGCCGGGCAGGCCGACCCGGGCGAACCGCTGGCCTCCAGCGCCCCGACCGGGGTGGGCGGGAGCCTGGTGGTTTCGCCGTTCGGCGACGTGGTGGCCGCAGCGGGTGCCGACCCGCAACTTCTGGTCGCCGACGTCGCTCTCAAGCGGGTGGCAAAGGCCCGCGAGACTATCGCGGTGCTACGCAACTACTCAGCGTGCGCTAATCCGGATAAGGCAGAATCGCCCAGGTGACGAATCCGCAGGGACCGCCGCACCAGGACCCGTCCTCGATGTGGGCGCGGCCGGACGATCAGAATTCGCCCACCCAGTCGGTGCCGCAGGCCGGCCACCCCTATCAGCCAACGGCTCCGCCGACATATCCGCCGCCCGCCCAGGAATATCCGGCCACCTCACCGTTCGAGCACCAGCCGCCGTTGCAGGACATCGCTGAGCCCGTGGAGCGCAAACGCCGCCTCCGCTTCCGCGGCGACCCGGTGTCGATCATCCTCATACTGGTCATCGTCGCCGCGCTGGCCATCGCCGGTCTGGTCGGCGGCGAGCTATATGCCCGCAACCGGGCGAACAACGTCGTCGCGTCGGCGACCCAATGCGTCATCCAGGACGGCGCCACCGCATCGTTCGGCTCGAGCCCGTTCCTGTTGCAGCACTTGGCCGGTCACTACAAGGACATCACGATCCACACCGCCGGCCACAACATCCGCAACGCCAAAGGCATGAAGGCCGACATCGAGATCGACGACGTCGATCTGCACGGCAACGCCGATTCCAAGGGGACCATCGGCAAGCTGGATGCCAACATCACCTGGACGTCTGACGGCATCCAGGAGACCATTCAGAATTCCTTGCCGTTCATCGGAGGCTTGGTCAACGGCGTCACGACCGACCCCGGCGCCGGCACCATCGAGCTCACCGGGGCGATGGGCCTGGGCGGCGTCACCGTGAAGCCGCAGGTCACCGACGGCCAGCTGACGCTGCAGGTCTACAAGGTCAACGCGCTGGGCGTCCTCATCCCCCACGAGACCGCGCAGACCGCGTTGAACACCTTCACCGCGGCGCTGCTCAAGCAATATCCGCTGGGCATCAAGGCCGATAGCGTGCAGGTCACCAATGACGGTGTGGTGGCACACTTTTCGACGCACAACGCATCGATTCCGGCCGCCCAAAACGACCCCTGCTTCGCGCATGTGTAAGGCTGCCCACTGATGACGAATCCACCGCAAGGCCCCGACAACGGCGGTCCGCCGGAAAGAGGCCGCCCGCCGAAGCCGCCCGGACCACCCAATCGCGGCGTCTTCCCGCGCCGTCAGCCTCCGCCACCGTCGGAGTCACCGACGCGCCACATCCCCCAGCCGGGGCGCCCGCAGCCACCGTCCGGCCGTGACGTGCCGCGGCCACAGCAGCCCGGGCGTCCGCCGGGCCGGCCGCCGCAGCAGCCGCCCCCGCCGCCGCGCCAACCGCAGCAGGCCGGCCTGCCGCCCAACCCGCGGCCGCAGCATCCAGGTCCCCCGGCCCAGCCGCACGAAGGCCTGACCACCCGGATATCGAGACCGACACCGCCGCCTCCGCCGCCCGCGGAGTCGACGGAGTCGGGCGGCCGTAAGTTCTTTGCCAATCGGATGTCGATGTTGTTGTTCCTGCTGATCGTGGCGCTGCTCATTGTCGCGGTGCCGATCGGTGCCGAGCTATACGCTCGCCATCTCGCAGCCAGCAAGGTGGCCGACGCGGTGCAGTGCGAGGTGCAGGACAGCGCCAGCGTGTCTTTCGCCGCAACACCGCCGGTGCTCTGGCAGTACCTCACCAACCATTTCACCGACATCTCCGGGCAGACTGCGGGCAATCAGGTGCGCCAGGCCAAAGGCATGAAGGTGAGCCTGGACATCCGCGACATCAACCTGAACAGCACAAACAACTCTAAGGGCACGATCGGGTCGCTGAACGGCACCATCACCTGGTCCGCGGATGGCATCAAGCAGTCGATCCAAGACGCCGTCCCGGTGCTCGGCAAGTTTGTCGCCGGCCAGGTCACCGCCAACCCCGGCGACGGCACCGTTTCCCTGAAGGGCCTGTTGGACAGCGTCACCGTCAAACCGCAGATCGTCAACAACGGACTGTCGCTGCAGGTGGTCAGCTTGAGCGCGCTGGGCTCCAAGCTGTCGACGGACACCGTCCAGAAGAACCTTGACGACCTCACCTCGAAAGCGACCCAGAACTATCCGCTCGGCATCCACGCCGACAGCGTGAAGGTCACCGACAGCGGAGTCGAGGCGGCGTTCTCGACCAGTAACGCCACCATCCCGGCATCGTCGTCGCAGCCGCAGTCCGGTCAGGACTGCTTCAGCGGAATCTAAGCGCGCCGACCTCTAGTCGAGGCCGTCCAGCACAGCGCGAGTGCCCGACAGCCCCAACCGGGTGGCGCCCGCATCGAGCATCGCCACAGCGGCGTCGGCCGTGCGGATGCCACCGCTGGCTTTGACTCCCAACCGTCCGCCTACGCTGTCGGCCATCAACTCAACGGCGGCCACCGACGCGCCGCCGGCGGGATGAAAACCCGTGGAGGTCTTCACGAAATCCGCGCCGGCGTCTTCGGCGGCGTGGCAGACGGCGGCCAGGGTGCGTTCGTCGGCAAACGTCAACAGGGCAGCCGACTCGACGATCACCTTGAGCACGGCGCCGGGCACTGCGGCGCGTACCGCCGCGATGTCCGACCGCACGGCGTCGATGTCGCCGGCGACTGCCGACCCGACGTCGATGACCATGTCGATCTCGCCGGCGCCGGATGCGATGGCCCGCGCGGCTTCTCGCGCCTTCAGCTCAGGTAGGTGCTTGCCAGACGGGAAACCCGCGACCGCCGCGACCAACACCCCCGCATGGGTTGCGTGGGGCACCATCGACGGCGAGACGCAGACCGCGCAGACGCCCAGGGCCGCGGCCTCGTCGGCGACCGCGGCCACCTCAGCGGCGGTGGCCTCGGGCTTGAGCAGGGTGTGGTCGACCAGAGCGGCCACCTGCTCGCGGGTCCATCGGCCGGGCATCAGAACGGCTCTCGCCCGCCGCCGGGATTGCAGCCGGCGCCGACCATCGCCGCGTCGTCGACGACCGGGCGCCACGGCTCCAGATTCCAGCTGACCTTGCCCGGTTGCAGTGTCTCGGCAAAATCCCAATGGCAGCGGAACTGACTGCGCATACCGGGGGTGTCGGCCTGCGGCGCCTGCGCGAGCACCTCGGACCACGCCTCGTCGGCCTCGGGGCTCGACGACCCGAGTCGTATGGCCGCCGCCCGGCCATTGGCCGTGGGATACACCCGCAGAACGGACAGCCGATTCCACTGGGACTCCTGGGTCCAGAGGGCCCTGTCGACATACGGCGGCGCGACAGCCAGCGCGCTGGGACCCGGTTCGGCGGACGCCGGAGTGACACCCGACAGCACGCCGATCGCAGTCGCCGCGAGGATCAGAACTCGCATCCCGTTATCGCGACTTACCCTGAATCTCAAGAAGTTTGGGCCGCACATCGACCAGGTAGACACCGGCTGCGCAGGCACCCAAAGTCGCCCCGAGTGCACTGAGCATCATGGTCAGCGGCACCGAGGCGCCCAAGATCAACAACCAGACTGGTTTGGTCAGCTTGTCGGCAGCCGTGTAGGCGTCGGGCCGCTGCATTGCTGCGTGCACGAAGGCGTAGAGCGCCGTCATCGCCACGGCGATCTGCAGGACCAAAAGGACGCTATTCACAAGGCTCACGCAATAAGCGTAAGCGGGAGGCGCCAGAAACGTCGACTCCGAGTCACCCTGACGGGCGACTCGGAGTCGAGTGGTTGGTCGGTCCGCGCTACCGAGTGGGCAACGCGGACCGCCGGATTACTTCTGGGTGACCTTCTTGGCCGGAGCCTTCTTGGCCGGAGCCTTCTTGGCCGGTGCCTTCTTGGCCGGGGCCTTCTTGGCGACAGCCTTCTGGGCCTTCTTGGCGGCCGCGTCGGCCTTCTTCGGCAGCTCGATGCCGACCAGCTTGGCGGCACGCTCGCCGACCGCGCGGGTCTGCGACGCAACGGTGCCCAGCGCCTCCTGAGTCAGCTCGACCGCCTGGTCGACGTAGCCCTCGGCACGCTCGGACACGTCGTCCAGACCGGACTGGCTGCGCAGGCGCTCCAGAGCGGCCTCGCCACGCTCGACCAGCTCGTTGTAGCGCGAGGTGGCAGCCTCGACGTAGCCCTCAGCGGCGCTGCGCAGCTCGTCGGCGGTGAAGCGTTCGCGCAGGTCGCGCAGCTGTTCGGGCAGCTCCTCCTGCAGCTTGGTCAGGCGAGCACGGCTCTCCTCGACCCGGCTGCGGGTGTCGGTGCGAGTCTCCTCGGCGCGCTCACGGAGCTCGCCGAGCAGGTCGTTGACCGTGGCCAGGGCCAGGTCAGCGGCGCCCAGTGCCGCGAGCAGCGGGGCCTTCAGGTCTTCGATGGACGGGTTGTTGTTGTCCGTCATGAGTATTTCCTTTCGTCGTTCTCGTTGTGCGTCAGTGGTTTTAACGTTGGGCTTCCGGGTTTATGCAGAGGTGGTCTCCTCCCGGGCAGCCTCGTTTTGCTGCACGAAGGACGTGTAGATGTCCAGCAGAACCTGCTTCTGCCCCTCAGTGATCGTCGTGTCGGTGACGATCGCGTCGCGGACCTCGCTTTTCGGGCCTGGGCTCGAGCATTCCGGCCTGGACGTAGAGAACCTCGGCGGAGACCCGCAGCGCCTTGGCGAGTTGATTGAGCACACCCGCCGAGGGCTTACGCAATCCGCGCTCGATCTGGCTGAGATACGGATTGCTGACGCCGGCCTTTTCCGCCAGCTGTCGCACCGATACCTGAGCCGCCTCACGCTGCGCTTTGATGAAGCTGCCGATATCCGACGCAGCGGTGGACACCACAGCGGCAAGGTTTTCCTCTTGCGTCATGGCTGCCCCTTTAGTCCTGAGCGTCGGCTTGGTCGGTGCGAACGCGCTCACGGTAGCTAACTAGTGCTAGCTTTTGCAAGCACTGTTAGCACGGCTCAGAACTTTTGCAAGCACTCCTAGAAGAGCAACTGCGCCAATCCGTAGATGATCAAACCGGCCAGCGAGCCCACCACCGTGCCGTTGATGCGGATAAACTGCAGGTCACGGCCCACATGCAACTCGATGCGCCGGCTGGCTTCCTCGGCGTCCCAACGCTCGATCGTGTCGGTAATAATCGCTGTGATCTCTACCCCATATTGGGCGACCAGATGCTCGGCCCCGCGCACGGTCCAGTTATCGACCTTGTCCCGTAGTTCCGCGTCGTCCCGTAGCGATTCGCCTATCGTCACCACCGCGTCGGCGATGCGGGTGCGCAGTGCGCCCGACGGGTCGTCGACCCCTTCGAGCACCAGCCGTTTCAGCGTCGTCCAGGCCGTCGCCGCGGCGTTGGTGACTTCCTCGCGCGACATCAGCTGGTCTTTGACCACCTCGGCGCGCGCGATGGTCGTGTCGTCGTGCTGCAGATCGCCGGCGAAGTCGAAGAGGAAACGGGTCGCCGACCGTCGCAGCTCGTGGTCGGGATTGCGGCGAACCTTGTCGGTGAAGTCCATCAGCTCGCGGTGGATGCGGTCGCCGACGAGATGGTCGATGAATCGCGGCGACCAGGTCGGCGAATCACGCTCGATCACCCGCTGGATCACCTCTCCGGCGTTCAGCGACCACTGGAAGGCCCGGTCGGCCAGCAGCTGGATCAGAGCTTCCTGCCGGTTCTCGGCAAGCAGCGTGGCCAGCACCCGTCCTACTGGCGGACCCCACTGCGGCTCGGCGATGCGCCGCACGATCATCCGGTCGATCACATGCTGGACGTCCTCGTCGCGGAGCAGTTCCACCAAAACCCGCAGCACGGTGGCCGACTCGGCGGCTACCCGCTCCGCGTGCGAGATGTCCGAGAGCCACTTGCCCAGCCGGCTCGGGATCTGCGCGTCGCGGATCTTGGTGCCCACCACCTCCGGCGACAGGAAGTTCTCCCGCACGAAGGTACCGAGACCCTCGCCGAGCTGGTCCTTCTTCCGCTTGATGATCGCGGTGTGCGGGATCGGGATGCCCAACGGGTGCTTGAACAAGGCGGTCACCGCGAACCAGTCCGCGAGCGCACCGACCATGCCGGCCTCCCCGGCGGCTCCCACGTAGCCGACCCAGGAGTCGGTGATGCCGGCGGCCTGGGCCCACCGGCAACCGAGGAACACCCCGGTGGCGCCGATCAGAAAACTCAGCGCCACAACCTTCATCCGCCGCAGTCCCTGCCGGCGCTCGGCATCGGCCTGCGGGTCCGCCCCGGCGAATGACTCCGCGAGGGATGCGGGTTTGGCATGGGCCGCCGGCGGCAGCCTGGCCGGGTCCGTCAGCGCCGTGGGCGGGCGCTGCGGATCGGCCCGGTGCTTGGGTCCCGGAGTGGGTCCCCCGTTCAGTCCGACTGCCACCCCACCATCATCCGCTACCGAAGTGGCTGCCCGGCGACGACACCGGTCGCCGGACCTGCGAAGGGCCGGCCAGTTTTAGGGGTAACAGTTACCGCCCTGCGGACACAACGCTGTTGTCTGAGGTCCAGGCAGGAAATCCGCGGAATTTAGCCGTACTATCGAGAATAACGACTGAATAGGAACCCGCGATAGTGGCACAGCAGGTGCCGGCCGGATCGGCAAAAACAGACGGCCGGAAGCGACGGTGGCACCAACACAAGGTAGAACGCCGCAACGAGTTGATCGACGGGACCATCGACGCGATCCGGCGCCGCGGCCAGTACGTGAGCATGGACGAGATCGCCGGTGAGATCGGCGTCTCCAAGACCGTGCTGTACCGCTACTTCGTCGACAAGAACGACCTGACCACCGCCGTGATGATGCGGTTCGCGCAGATCACGCTGATCCCCAACATGGCCTCGGCGCTGTCGACGAACCTGGACGGCTTCGAGCTGACCCGCGAAGTCATCCGGGTTTACGTCGAGACCGTCGCGAACGAACCGGAGCCGTACCGGTTCGTGATGGCCAATAACTCGGCCGGCAAGAACAAGGTCGTCGCCGATTCCGAGCGCATCATCGCCCGCATGCTGGCGGTGATGCTGCGCCGCCGGATGCGGCCGGAGGGGATGGACCTCGGCGGTGTGGAGCCGTGGGCGTACATGATCGTCGGCGGCGTCCAGCTGGCCACCCACTCCTGGCTGCTGGACCCGCGGATGAGCGCCGACGAGCTGATCGACTACCTGACCATGCTGAGCTGGAGTGCGCTGTGCGGGATCGTCGAGGTCGGCGGCTCATTGGAGAAGTTCCGCGGCCAACCTCATCCCTCGCCGATTGTGCCGCCGCCGATTGATTAGCGGACTACGTTGGCGCCCATGACTGACGTGAAGGCGCGATCTCGCATCAGCTCCTGGGCGTACGCCCTGCGCACTACCAATCCGCCGCCGGACGGACCGGTCGACTTCGTCACCCGGTGGCTGGTTGTCACCAGGGCGGCGGTGCTGCCGATGACGTTGTTCGCCGGTCTGGTCGCCGCGCTGCTGGCGGTGGGTAGACCCGGATTGGATTGGCGCTGGCTCACTCTCGCGATCATCGGAATCCTGTTGGCGCACACCGTCAATAACCTGATGAACGATTTGTTCGACACTCAGACCGGTCTCGACAGCAACAGCTATCCGCGCGCCCTCTATGCCCCGCATCCGGTGCTGTCGGGTTTGGTCAGCCGGCGCACTCTGCTGGTCGCGATCGGCCTGGTCAACCTGGCCGACCTGGCGATCCTGATCGTGCTGACCTGGGCCCGCGGCTGGCCCGTGGTCGCGTTCGCGTTGTCCGGCTTCATCCTCAGCGTCGCCTACACGGCGCCGCCGGTACGGCTGAAAAAGCGCGGCCTCGGTGAGCCGGACGTCTTTGTGGTGTGGGGCCCGCTGATGGTCTGCGGCACGTACTACTCCGCGGTCGGCAACGTCGGCTGGGACGTGCTGCTGGCGTCGCTGCCTTACGGGCTGCTCTGCACGACGGTGTTGATGGGCAAGCACATCGACAAGATCCCGTACGACGAGCCGCTGGGGATTCACACGCTGCCGGTGATTTTCGGCGAGGCGCGGGCGCGCGTGGTGACGCTGGCGATGATGGTCGGCTTCTACCTACTGGTGGTGGCCGCGGTGCTGGCCAAGGCGCTGCCGTGGCCGGCCCTGATTGTCGTGCTGGCGCTGCCGCGGCTGGTCAAGGTGTGGCCGTACTTCCGCCGTCCGCCGCCTGACGAGCCGCCGGCCAACTTCCCGGTGTGGCCGCTGTGGTACGCGGCGCTGGCCTGGGTGCACGTGCGCCTGGCAGGCGCCTTGCTGGTTCTGGGTCTGGCGATCGCCGCGCTGCTGCAGTCCGATTTACTCCGCTACTTCGGCGACTTCTCGCACGTGTATTGGCAGATGTCGAGGTAGCCCCGGGACGAACCCGCTCCGCTAGCTCTTCACCAGGGTGAACTGGCCAACCTCGGACACGTTGCGCTGGAAGAAGTCGGAGCATCCGATCAGGTAGCGCATATACCGGTCGTAGACCTCCTCAGAGGTCGCCGCAATGGCTTGGTCGCGGGCGGCTTCCAGTGCCTTCGACCAGGTGTCGAGTGTCCGGACGTAGTGGGCGGTCATCTTCTGCAATCGCTCAACCGAGAAACCAGCGTTAGTCGAGTATTCGACGACATCCTCGTCGCTCGGCACCGCGCCGCCGGGAAAGATCTCCGCCGCGATGAACCTCATGAACTTCAGATCGCTCATGGTGATCGGGATGCCCATCTCCGGCCAGCGCCGCAGGGGGTGGCCCATGATCGTCTGCAAGACCATTCGGCCGTCGCTGGGCATGATGCGGTAGCACAGGTCGAAGAAGGCCTTGTAACGCGATTTGGGAAACGCCTCGAATGCTTCGATGCTGACGATGCGGTCGACGGGCTCGTCGAACTCCTCCCACCCGCGCAGCAGCACGCGCCGCGAGCGATCGGTGTCGACCGAATCGAGAATCTCCTGGCCCAAAGCGCGCTGGTTCTTGCTCAACGTCAGCCCGATGACGTTCACGTCGTACTGTTCGACGGCGCGCTTCATCACCGACGCCCAACCGCAGCCGACGTCGAGCAGTGTCATGCCGGGCTTCAGCCCGAGCTTGCCGAGTGCGAGGTCGATCTTGGCGATCTGCGCCTCTTCCAGCGTCATGTCATCGCGCTCGTAGTACGCACAGCTGTATGTGCGCGTCGGATCTTGGAACAGGCCGAAGAATTCGTTAGAGGTGTCGTAGTGAGCCTGGACGTCCTCATAGGCGGGCCGCAATTTCGACGAACCCTCCGACCCGCTGTCCGTCATCTGAGATTGGCCTTTCAAAGTGACCCGGGTTCGGGTCGCTAGGTTTCGTTGCTGCGAACGATCTGTATAACGCACTTTGGTCAATCCGGCTACGCGGGCGATTTTTCGCAGGTGAATTGACAGACGTCGGTGTAGCCCTGGCGGAACAGGTCGGCACAACCGGTCAAGTATTTCAGGAAGCGCTCATAGATCTCCTCAGACGTGATCGCGATGGCCTCGTCTTTCTTCGATTCCAGATTGCTTGCCCAGGTGTCCAGCGTGCGGGCGTAATGCGGGCGCAGCCGCTGCTTCATGGTGACCGTGTACCCCGCATTGGTCGCACTGTCTTCAACCTGCGCGGCCAGCGGCAGACGACCGCCGGGATAGATCTCGTCCATGATGAATTTGATGAACCGCACTCGCGACATCGTCAAAGGTAGCTGCCGTTCTTTGATCTCCGCATCGCTCGGAATGATAATCGTGTGCAGCATCATCACGCCGTCATCGGGCATCAAATTGAACGTTTTCTTGAAGTAGTCGTCGTATTTGTTGAAGCCGAAGTGTTCGAAAGCGCCAATTGACACCACCCGGTCGACTGGCTCGTCGAAGTCTTCCCACGGCTGCAGACGGACTTCCATGTTGCGTTTGCTGGTCGAGTTGGCGAACCAGTGATCCTCGATGTGCTGCTTCTGGTTTTCCGACAGCGTCAATCCGATGACGTTGACGTCGTACTTTTCCACCGCCCGCATGATCGTCGAACCCCAGCCGCAGCCGATGTCGAGCAGCGTCATGCCGGGCTTCAGGCCGAGCTTGCCGAGGGACAGGTCGACTTTTGCCCGCTGCGCCTGCTCGAGCGTGTAGTCGTCCTTCTCGAAGTAGGCACAGCTGTACGTCTGGGACGGGTCCTGCCATAGCCGGAAGAACTCGTTGGAGATGTCGTAGTGGAACTGAACTTCCTTCTTGTCCGAGCCGCGAGTTTGCGACGCAGACTTGGACAGCCACTTGGATTGGGCACTGGTTGCGCTAGAGGTATCTGACACCGTTTTGTCCTGAATCGAAATGAGTTATTGGCTGGGACAGCGCCGGTCTGCTCGACGCCGGGGTTGAGATTACGCCCCACCCCGAGGAGCAAGAGTAACCGCTGACACAAGTCTAATGCCGACATCAGTATCTCCCGAAGGCCAACACGACGTTATAGCCCCCGAAAGCGAACGAGTTGCTCAGCGCGTACCGGTAGTCGCCCGGTCGTGGCTCACCGCTATGGAACCTCAGTACGTGTAGAAACCTTTGCCGGACTTCTTGCCGAGCTGACCGGCCTCGACCATGCGTTGCAGCAGCGGCGGCGGGGCGTAGTGCGCGTCCTTGAGCTCGTCGTACATGGCGTCGGCGATCAACTTCATGGTGTCGAGACCGATGAGGTCGGAAAGCCGCAACGGACCCATCGGATGCGACAACCCGGCGACGATGGCGGTGTCGACGTCTTCCACCGACGCGACACCCGACTCGATCATGCGGATGGCCGACAGCAGGTAGGGCACCAGCAGCGCATTGACGACGAAGCCGGAGCGGTCCCCGCAGCGCACCACCTTCTTGCCGAGCACATCGCCGGCGAAGTGTTCAACGCGCGCCACGGCCTCGTCGGAGGTGACCAGCGTGCTGATCAACTCGACGAGCGGTAGTACCGGAACCGGATTGAAGAAGTGCAGGCCAAGCACGCGGCCCGGATTCTTGGTCGCTGCAGCGATTTTCATGATCGGAATGCTCGAGGTGTTGGACGCGAGCACGGCGTCCGGGTCGGTGATGACCTCGTCGAGCTCAGCGAAGACCTTCGCCTTGACGGCCTCGTTCTCGACGATCGCCTCGATGGTCAGTTGACGGTCGGCGAGCTCGGACAGCTTGCTGGTGTAGCGCAGCCGCGCCAGCGTCGCGTCGCGCTCGTCGGCGGGCAGCTTGCCCTTGCTGACGGCCCGCTCCAGCGATGCCTCGATCCGGGCCTTGCCCGCGGCGGCCAGCTCCTCGGTGGGCTCGAAGACCACCACGTCGGCGCCGGCCTTTGCCGCTACCTCGGCGATGCCCGCGCCCATCTGCCCGGCGCCGATCACGCCGACGCGCTCAATCGCATTGCTCACTGTCTGAGATGTCCTCTCGATATGCTGTCAGGCCCCGCCCAGGGTTTCCGGGCGGGGCCTGCGCTGTCAAGCCGACTGCTTTTGGCTACGGCCTGGGCTTAGCGGGATCAGCTCATGGCTCAGCCTTTCGGTTCCACTTCCTCCTCGCGGCCAAGCCCGCGCATCGTCAGTGGAACTGACCTTCTTCGGTAGAGCCCGCGAGCGCGGTGGTCGACGACGTCGGGTCGACGGTGGTCGCGATCCGGTCGAAGTAACCGGCACCGACCTCGCGCTGGTGCTTGGTGGCGGTGTAACCGCGCTCCTCGGCGGCGAACTCGCGCTCCTGCAGCTCGACGTAGGCGCTCATCTGGTTGCGGGCGTAGCCGTAGGCCAGGTCGAACATCGAGTAGTTGAGCGCGTGGAAGCCGGCCAGCGTGATGAACTGGAACTTGAAGCCCATCGCGCCGAGCTCCTTCTGGAACCGAGCGATCGTCGAGTCGTCCAGGTGCTTGCGCCAGTTGAACGACGGCGAGCAGTTGTATGCCAGCATCTGGTCGGGGAACTCGCTCTTGACGCCCTCGGCGAAGCGGCGGGCCAGGTCGAGGTCCGGCGTACCGGTCTCCATCCAGATCAGGTCGGAGTATGGCGCGTAAGCCTTGGCGCGGGCGATGCAGGGCTCAAGGCCGTTGCGCACCCGATAGAAGCCTTCGGCGGTGCGCTCACCCGTGATGAACGGACGGTCGCGCTCGTCGACATCGGAGGTGATCAGCGTCGCGGCCTCGGCGTCGGTGCGGGCGATGACGACGGTCGGCACGTCGGCGACGTCGGCCGCGAGACGGGCCGAGGTCAGGGTGCGGATGTGCTGCTGGGTC
The DNA here is from genome assembly GCA_963815995.1 of uncultured Actinomycetota bacterium. Lineage (GTDB taxonomy): Bacteria > Actinomycetota > Actinomycetes > Mycobacteriales > Mycobacteriaceae > Mycobacterium. The sequence continues at coordinate 313,510 of CAWFIR010000001.1, read as the reverse complement.
GGGATCAGCACCTTGCCGCCGAGGTGGCCACACTTCTTCTCCGAGGCCAGCTGGTCCTCCCAGTGCGAACCCGCGACACCGGCGGCGATCATGGCCTTCTGCAGCTCGTAGACGTTGAGCGCGCCACCGAAGCCGGCCTCACCGTCGGCAACGATCGGGGCCAGCCAGTTCTCGACCGAGGTGTCGCCCTCGACCTTGGCGATCTGGTCGGCGCGCAGCAGCGCGTTGTTGATCCGGCGGACCACCTGCGGCACCGAGTTCGCCGGGTACAGGCTCTGGTCGGGGTAGGTGTGGCCGGACAGGTTGGCGTCGCCGGCGACCTGCCAACCCGACAGGTAGATGGCCTTCAGGCCGGCACGAACCTGTTGCACGGCCATGTTTCCGGTCAGTGCGCCGAGCGCGTTGACGAACTCGAGGTCGTGCAGCTGGCTCCACAGCACCTCGGCGCCACGGCGGGCCAGAGTGGACTCCTCGACGACCGAACCCTGCAGCGCCACCACATCGGCGGGGGTGTAGGTGCGGGTAATGCCCTTCCAGCGCGGGTTGGTGTCCCAGTCCTTCTGGATCTGCTCGGGGCTCTTCGGCGTGCCAACGCTCGACATAGCACTGCTCCTCAAAGGTTTGTGATCTGAGGACCCTGAATTTCCAGGCTTGCTAAGGCCCCCAGCATCGTTGCTGATTTGCTAACACGAAGATGGCACAGGTCAGCAGCGCAGGTCCACCCATTTTCATGCCAATTTTGGCTAGGGATCGGCCGCTTTTTGCAAAGGTTGCGAAGATAGGCGTGAACTGAAACGGTTCAGTTTCTACCAGCCGGTAACTTAAATTCGCAGGTCAGGACCGGCGTTTGCATAACGCTCGTACGGTTAAAGCGGGAAGATCGCTGCGAGCGCTTTGACCTCGTCGCCGACGGCATATGTGAGCGTTCTAACAGTGCGATCGGCCAGGTTCTCACCGAAGCGATCGGTCGACCCGGGCGGGTAGACGTGCGAGATGATCTCCAACTTGTCGCCCAGTGCCACCGCGGCGTCGTGCTCGACGGTCACCCGCAGCGGCGCCTTCAGCAGCTCCGGGTACGAGGCGAGGTAGTCCTCGACGACGCTCCAGTACACGGAGTTGTTCATGTGGTCGAAGAAGTCGATGTCGGTGAATCGCACCGGAAATTCGTGGATCTCCGCGGCGTCCTCGCGGCTGCCGGCCTTCAGATACGCCTTCCACCGCAGCCGGTTGACGTCGGTGGTTTTCCTGAGGCCGTCCAGAAAGTCGTCGGCAATGCGTGCCGGTGTCTGGGTGTCCCGGTTGAAGTTGATCCAGAACGCCTCGGACTCCAACAAACCGCCCTTGCGACCGTCGATGCGCACCCGCATGTCACACCACCGGTTGGACGTTCCCGAACACCACCGCCGCATCCGCAACATGTCGCCGAATTCGATCGGACGGATCAGGTCGATCATCGTGCGGCGGACGATCCAGAGCGGATGGGTTTCCTCGAACCCCATCTCACGCAACTGATCCTGGCCGATATCCACGATGTGGCGAGCTGCAGCATCGAGGCGAAGCCGGCCTTCGCGGTCGATGTCGGCGACACGTAACGGCCATTCCCGGTCGAAGACGTCGGGATGCCCGTCGAGCACCGGCATCATCACTTTGTCCAAGCTCACGGCTTCACCCTCCGCTACTCCTCCCGCCGGACCCCCACCGTGTGAACCGCGTGGCCCGGCTAAACCTCCCCCACTCATGGATGATGCCAAACGACGACGACGAGGCGCCAATCCTCTGCGTTGTGCGAATTTTGCTAACCGAGTCTTCGCAACGCGGGTAGGCTGGCCCGATGGCCAAGACATTCGTTGGCTCGCGCGTCCGGCAGCTGCGCGGCGAGCGCGGATTCAGCCAGGCGGCGCTAGCGCAGATGCTGGACATCTCCCCCAGCTATCTCAACCAGATCGAGCACGACGTGCGGCCACTGACGGTCGCGGTGCTGCTGCGGATCACCGAGGTGTTCGGCGTCGATGCGACGTTCTTCGCCTCGCAGGACGACACCCGGCTGCTTGCCGAGCTACGCGAGGTCACGCTCGACCACGACCTCGGTGTGGACGTGGACCAGTCGGAGCTGGCCGACGTCGTGAGCGCGCACCCGGCGTTGGCGCGGGCTCTGGTCAATCTGCACCGGCGGTACCGGCTGACGACCACCCAGCTGGCGGCCGCCACCGAGGACCGCTTCTCCGATGGGAGCGGCAGCGGGTCGATCACCATGCCGCACGAAGAGGTGCGCGACTACTTCTACGAGCGGCAGAACTATCTGCACGAGCTGGACACGGCAGCCGAGGAGCTCACGGTGCGGATGCGCATGCACCGCGCCGATCTGGTTCGCGACCTGTCCGACCGGCTGACGTCGGTGCACGATGTCCGCATCAAGCGAATCGACTTGGGCGACAACGTCCTTCACCGCTTCGACCCGGAGACGCGGACGCTGGAAATCGGTGGGCACCTGCCGTCGGGCCAGTACGCGTTCAAACTCGCCGCTGAGTTGGCCTATCTGGAGCACGGGGCGCTCATCGACCGTCTGGTCGATGAGGGCAGCTTCACCAGCGACGAGTCCCGCAAGCTGGCCCGACTCGGGCTGGCCAATTACTTCGCCGCCGCGACGGTGCTGCCGTACCGGCAATTCCACGGAATCGCCGAGAACTTCCGCTACGACGTCGAGCGGCTGTCGGCGTTCTACGCGGTGAGCTACGAGACCATCGCCCACCGGCTGTCCACCCTGCAGCGGCCGTCGATGCGCGGCGTGCCGCTGTCGTTCGTGCGCGTCGACCGCGCCGGCAACATGTCGAAACGCCAGTCCGCCACGGGTTTTCACTTCTCGTCGGCGGGCGGCACCTGTCCGCTGTGGAACGTTTACGAGACGTTCGCCAACCCGGGCAAGATCTTGGTCCAGATCGCTCAGATGCCGGACGGGCGCAATTACATGTGGGTTGCCCGCACCATCGAGCGGCGCGCATCGCGGTATGGTCAGCCCGGTAAAACCTTCGCGATCGGGCTGGGCTGCGAACTCCGGCATGCCCACCGGCTCGTCTACTCGGAAGGACTGGACTTGTCCGGCGACATCGCCACACCGATCGGCGCGGGCTGCCGGGTCTGCGAGCGCGACAACTGCCCGCAGCGGGCGTTCCCCGCGCTGGGCCGGGCACTCGATCTCGACGAGCACCGCAGCACCGTGTCGCCGTACCTGGTGAAGCACGCATGACCGACCAAGTGGGTCGCATCCCGGCCGGCGGCTTCCGCGAACTCGGGCCGATCAACTGGGTTTTGGCGAAGTCGGCGGCCCGTACCGTGCGCGCACCCAAGATGCACTTGTTCGCGACGCTGGGTCAGCACAAGCGGCTGTTCCTGGCGATGATGCCGTATTCCGCCGTGCTGCTACGAGGCCGGTTGCCGCTTGTCGACACCGAGCTGGTCATCCTGCGCGTCGCCCACCTGCGCCATTCGGAGTACGAACTGCAGCACCACCGCTGGATGGGACGCCGTCGCGGACTCGACGACCGGACGCAGCAGCTGATCTTCGCCTGGCCGAACGCCACCGACGGCGCCGGCACGCTCACCGAGCGGCAGCAGACACTGCTGCGCGCCACCGACGAGTTCATCCTGCACCGCACGATCAGCACCGAAGTGTGGCAGCAGCTGTCCCATCACCTCGACCGGCGTCAGCTCATCGAATTCTGCTTGCTGGCAGGGCAATACGACTGTCTGGCAGCGACCATGTCGGCCCTGGAGATCCCGCTGGACAATCCGGGTGGTCACAAGTAGCTGTCGGCCACCACGAGCAGCGACAGTAGAACCGGAAGCACGGGCGAGGCGAGCGCGAACGACGCCAGCGTGAGGTTTCCGCTGCGCCGCAGCCGTCGTCCCCACAACGTCGCACCCACCGCGAACGCCACCGAGACGATCAACACGATCGGGCCCCACACACCGGCGGTCGCCAGGGCGTCTCCGATCGAGATGGCCACCAGCCACAGCACGTAACCGGCCAGCACACCGCCGAGCGCGGCCCAAACCGATTCCGCTCGCACCGCTTTCGACCTGGCCACCCCGCTATGCTAACCGTCGGGGTCGGGCCGTGACAGCCGCACTATCGGCATCAGAAGTTGATCATGTGGCCGGTCAGGCCGTGGAAGCATTCCTGCATCGCCTCCGCCATCGTCGGGTGGGTGTGGACGTTGCGCGCCAATTCGTTTGCGGTCAGGTCCCACTTCTGCGCCAACGTCAGCTCGGGCAGCAACTCGGCCGCGTCGTGGCCGACCAGGTGCCCACCCAGCAGTTCGAGGTGCTCGGCGTCCGCGACCAGCTTCACGAAGCCGCTCGGGTCGCCGACGCCGTGCGCTTTGCCGTTGGCGGTGAACGGGAACTTGACCACCGCGATGTCATAGCCCTCGTCGCGGGCCTGCTGCTCGGTGAGCCCGAAGCTGGCCACGTTCGGCTGACAGAACGTCGCGCGCGGCAACATCCGGTAGTCGCCGAGCGCCAAAGTCTCTGCACCGCCGATGGTTTCGGCTGCCACCACGCCCTGCGCCTCGGCGACGTGGGCCAATTGCAGCAACCCGGTGACATCGCCGATGGCGTAGATGTGGTCGACGTTGGTGAGCATGTAGTCGGTGATCCCGATCGCCTTGCGATCGGTCAGTGCGACGCCGGTCTTCTCGAGTCCGAAGCCGTCGACGTTGGGAGCAAAACCGATGGCCTGCAAGACTTTCGCAGCCTTGAGCTCTTCGGTCTTGCCGTCTTTGCTGACCGTCACCGTGACCACCGAGCCGTCGTCGGCGATCGACTCGACCTTGGTGCCGGTGAGGATCTTGACGCCGAGCTTTTTGAACTGCTTCTCGATTTCCCTGGAGACATCGATGTCTTCGTTGGGCAGCGCGCGGGGCAGGAACTCGACGATGGTCACGTCGACGCCGTAGTTCTTCAGCACATAGCCGAACTCGATACCGATGGCCCCGGCGCCGGCGATGATGATCGACTCGGGCAGCTCTCGGGACAGGATCAGTTCTTCATACGTGACAACGTTTTTCGATAGCGAGGTACCGGGAACCAGCCGGGTGCTGCTGCCGGTGGCGATGATGACGTTGTCGAAGGTGACGGTTTCGGTGCCGCCCTCGTTGAGTTCGACGGCCAGCGTATGCGGGTCGGTGAACCTCCCGTAGCCGTGGATCTCGGTGATCTTGTTCTTCTTCATCAAGAAATGCACGCCGGCCACCCGGCCGTCGGCCACCTTGCGGCTCCTGTCGAAGGCCGCGCCGTAGTCGAAGGTCACCTCGCCGCTGATGCCGAAGGTCTCGGCTTCCTTGTTGAAGATGTGCGCGAGTTCGGCATTGCGCAGCAGCGCCTTGGACGGGATGCAGCCGACATTGAGGCAGACTCCGCCCCAATATTTCGGTTCGACGATGGCAGTATTCAGTCCCAGCTGCGCGGCGCGGATGGCCGCGACGTATCCACCGGGTCCGGCTCCGAGGGCGACAACGTCATAGTGGGTCACGGCACCTACCCTAGTGGCCTGACTCGCCGCATCAGGTGGCCAGCCATTCATCGATCTTGTCGTCGAACCGCTCGGCGACGTGCAGGCTGCGGCCGGGCGCGGCACTGAGCCAGCCGCGGGCGATGAACACGCTGGTGATGGCGGCGGGAAGCGCGCCGGCCAGATGGATGCGGCGGTCGGTCCAGTCGACGCAGGAACGGGCGAACACCCGCCGACTGGCCCGCAGTGCGGCCAGATCGATATCCAGCCGTCCGACCAGGTGTTGCCCGCGGTCGGTGAGCTCGTGATCACGGTCGTCGAGGTGGCGGATGGCTCCGACGGCCAGCAGCCGGTCGCGCAGTTGCACGCCGCGGCGTCCGGCCAGGTGGTCGTAGCAGGTGCGGGCCTCCGACAGTGCGCACGCGGCGTGCTGATCCGCTACGGACACCGGGGCCGGCGGCGCAATCTGTGCGATGGCCTCCAACACCGTGGCCACTTCCGGATCGACAATCTCGTGGTAGCGGTGCCGGCCCTGAGCGCGGACGCGGATCAAACCGGCCTCGGTCAGTCGGCGCAAATGTACCGAAGCGGTGCCCGGCTGCACGCCGGCTCGCCGCGCCAGTTCCCCGGCCGGTAGCGCCCGCCCGCCGGCCAGCGCTGCCAGCATGGCCGACCGCGCGGGGTCTTCGATCAAGATGGCGATTGAGGTGAGGTTGCGATCAGCCTGCGGCCCGCAGGCCGCAGATTGGCGCGTGTCGCTCACCCCGCCAGCCTTGCACAGCCCTAGTTCGGCTGCTCAGTACGGCAAGACGCCCGCGGCGCAATGTCGCTGGCTGTGTTGACAGTAGAACTTGCCGTAGACCGGAGCCGCGGCGACGCCCGAGGCGAACACCGCCGAGATCATCGCGATGGCCAACGCCGACACCATCGGCCGGTCGGCCACCATCGCCAGTATCAGCCCCGCGACCGTACTTACGACGACATAGGCCAGCACGACGAAAACCACTGTGGTCTTGTGCCTGGAGGCGTCGTGGCTCCACCAATAGAACAGGCCCGCGCCGATCGCACCGGCGGGAATCCAGACCGCCAGCAGTATCAGCACGAACTGCCACCACCTCACGTACTGGTACCGGTCGGGCACCGCAATCGACGTGGGAATCGACCCGGACGGCGGTGCGTCGGTGTACGCCGCCGGGGTGAGTCCGCCGACCGGCTGATCCGGTGTCTCGGCGGCCTCGGACCGTCGGTGCCACCATCGTCGCCGCCGAGCCGGCGGCTCGGGCTCGATGAAGGCGGGCTCGACTTTCTGGTGAATGCCGGTGTCGAAGGCCGGCTTGTACGGCTCGGTCAGCGGCAGCGACTCGGTCTCTACCCGTTCGTCGTCAGCCACGGGTCACGACCTCGACCAAGGCGAGCACGCCGAACCATCCAGGCGCCAGGGCCAGGGTGAACGCACCCAGCGCGGTGAGCCACCGGCGCCGGGCCAGCAGGACCACCAGCAGCCCGACGGCGCTGGGGAACCCGACCACCAGTGCAATGGCGACGTCGGGGCGCATGCGCGCGTGCTCCACAGTCAGCGCCGCCGTGCCGCCCAGCAGCCCGGTCGCGACGCCAAGCAGCATCGCGCCGGTCAACAGCAAGGGCCGCGGCAGCGGTATCACGATTAAAAGATACTGCCGCTGCCGCCCGCTACGGCTTTACCGGCGCGGCGCGCCCTGCGGGTACCGGGCACGCGTCGACGGCGGCAGCCACCACCGGAGCCCGCTCCGGCAACCGCTCGCCGTTCTCGTAGTCGGCGCCGGTGATCACCGCAGTAGCAGCCAGTTCGGCGTTCTCGGCGTCGTTGAACGCGCGTCCGCGCGACAGAAATCGCATCCCCTCGGGTGCTTCCAGGCTGAACCCGCCGCCCCGGCCGGGCACCACGTCGATGACGAGCTGGGTATGTTTCCACGCCTGAAACTGCGGCCCCGAGATCCACACCGGCACCCCGTCGGCGCCGACGTCGAGCACGCCGAGCAGCACGTCGCGGTCGCCGATGATGAACTCGCCATCGGGGTAACACATCGGCGATGACCCGTCGCAGCAGCCGCCGGACTGGTGGAACATCAACGGGCCGTGCTGTTCTCGCAGCTGATCGAGCAGCGTGGCCGCGTCGGCGGTGACGACCACCCGGGTGATCATCAGAAGAATCCTTGCGCCTTCTGCGAATACGACACCAGCAGGTTCTTGGTCTGCTGATAGTGGTCGAGCATCATCTGATGGTTTTCCCGGCCGAACCCGGACTGCTTGTAGCCGCCGAACGCGGCGTGCGCCGGATACATGTGGTAGCAGTTGACCCACACCCGGCCGGCCTGGATGTCGCGACCGGCGCGGTAGGCGGTGTTCCCGTCGCGACTCCACACTCCCGCGCCCAGGCCGTAGAGGGTGTCGTTGGCGATCGAGATGGCGTCGTCGTAATCGGAGAACGACGCGACCGAGACCACCGGTCCGAAGATCTCCTCTTGGAAGATTCGCATCTTGTTGTTGCCGGCGAAGATGGTTGGCTGCACGTAGTAGCCACCGGACAGGTCGCCGCCCAACTCGGCGCGCTCCCCACCGCACAGGACCCTCGCGCCTTCGTCTTTGCCAATCTCGATGTAGGACAACACCTTTTCCAGTTGGTCGTTGGACGCCTGCGAGCCGACCATCGTCTCGGTGTCCAGCGGATCGCCCTGCCGGATTGCCTTGGTGCGGATGGCCGCCAGCTCCAGGAATTCGTCGTAGATGCCGGCCTGCACCAGGCTGCGCGACGGGCAGGTGCACACCTCGCCCTGGTTGAGCGCGAACATGGTGAACCCTTCCAGCGCCTTGTCCTGGAAGTCGTCGTGGGCGGCCATCACATCGTTGAAGAAGATGTTGGGGCTCTTGCCGCCCAGTTCGAGGGTGACCGGGATCAGGTTCTGGCTGGCGTACTGCATGATCAGTCGCCCGGTGGTGGTCTCGCCGGTGAACGACACCTTGGCGATCCGATTGCTCGGACGCCAGCGGCTTACCGGCTTCGGCGCCAAACCCATTGACGACGTTGACCACCCCGGGCGGCAGCAGATCGCCGATCAGCGACATCAGGTAGAGCACCGACGCCGGTGTCTGCTCGGCGGGCTTGAGCACCGCGGCATTTCCGGTCGCCAGCGCGGGCGCCAGCTTCCAGGTGGCCATCAGGATCGGGAAATTCCACGGGATGATCTGTCCGACCACGCCCAGCGGCTCGTGGAAGTGATAGGCGACGGTGTCGTCGTCGATCTGCGACAGCGAGCCCTCCTGGGCCCGGATGGCGCTGGCGAAATACCGGAAATGGTCGACTGACAACGGGATGTCGGCGGCCAGCGTCTCGCGGATCGGTTTGCCGTTGTCCCAGACTTCGGCAAGCGCCAGCGACTCCCGGTTCGCTTCGATACGGTCGGCGATCTTGTTCAAGATCGCGGCCCGTTCGGCGGGGGCGGTCTTGCCCCAGGCCTTGGCCGCGCCATGGGCGGCGTCGAGCGCCTTCTCGACATCGGCGGCGTCCGAGCGCGCCACCTCGCAGAACGGCTGGCCGGTGACCGGCGTCAGGTTTTCGAAGTAGCGGCCGGCGGCCGGCGCCACCCATTCGCCGCCGATGAAGTTGTCGTACCGCGATTCAAAGGACATCAATGCCCCTGCGGAACCCGGTCGTGCGAAGACGGTCATCGTCGCCACTCCTCCTCTTCGACGGTGTTACACAGCTCACATTACCGCCGCCGTCACAATGGGCGTCATGGCCGGTGATGAGCGCGACGACCCCTACTTGTGGCTGGAAGACGTGCTCGGTGAGCAGCAGCTGAACTGGGTCCGCGCCCGCAACGATCCGACGGTGGCCCAGTTCGCCGGCGAGGAGTTCGAGCGGATGCGCGCCGAGGCGCTCGAGGTGCTCGACACCGACGCCCGCATCCCGTACGTGCGCCGGCGTGGCGAATACCTCTACAACTTCTGGCGCGACGCCGCCAATCCGCGCGGGCTGTGGCGGCGGACCACGCTGGACAGCTACCGCAGCGACGCCACCGAGTGGGACGTGTTGATCGACGTCGACGAGCTGGCCCGCACCGACGACGAGAACTGGGTCTGGTCGGGGGCCATCGTCATCGAACCCGAATTCACCCGCGCCCTGATCAACCTGTCGCGTGGCGGGGCAGACGCCATCGTCGTGCGCGAATTCGACATGCAGACCCGCGAATTCGTCGCCGACGGGTTCGAGCTGCCGGAGGCCAAGACGCAGATCGGCTGGGACGATCCGGACACCGTCCTGGTCGGCACCGACTTCGGACCCGACTCGCTGACCGAATCCGGCTATCCGCGCATCGTCAAGCGGTGGCGTCGCGGTACGCCGCTCGAGAACGCCGAACTGCTCTTCGAGGGGGCCCGCACGGATGTCAGCGTCGGCGGGTCCACCGACCGGACACCGGGCTTCGAGCGCACCTTCGTGTCCCGGTCCACCGACTTCTGGAACAGCGAGCGCTACGAACTGCGCGGCTCGGAATTGATCCACCTCGACGTTCCATCCGATGCCAGCAGCGTCTCCGTCCACCGCGAATGGCTGCTGATCGAACCGCGTACCGACTGGTTTTTCGGTACCACCAGCTATACCGCCGGCTCGTTGCTCGCTACCAACTACGACGAATTCCTCAGCGGATCACGGGAATTGACGGTGGTCTTCGAACCCGACGCGCACACCTGCCTGCATCAGTACGCCTGGACCCGCGATCGGCTGCTGCTCGTCACGCTGGCCGATGTGGCCAGCCGGGTGGAGATCGTCACGCCAGGTAGCTGGAAGCGCGCACCACTGGCCGGAATTCCCGCAGCCACCGAGAGCGTGATCGTCGCCGCCGACGACACCGGCGACGAATTCTTTCTGGACTCCAGCGGCTTCGACAGTCCGTCGCGGCTGTTGCGCGGCACCGGCATTGGCCCGCTCGAGGAGGTCAGGGCCGCGCCAGGCTTCTTCGATGCCGAAAACCTCACCGTGCATCAATATTTCGCGACGTCGAAGGACGGCACCGCGATCCCGTATTTCGTCGTCCGATCCGGTGAGATCGATGGGCCCGCCCCCACCCTGCTGTACGGCTACGGCGGCTTCGAGAACTCCTACACCCCCGGCTACAGCCCGGTGATGGGCCGGCTCTGGTTGGCCCGCGGTGGCACCTACGCGCTGGCCAACATCCGCGGCGGCGGTGAGTACGGGCCGCGCTGGCACACCCAGGCGATGCGCGCCGGACGACACTTGGTGGCCGAGGACTTCGCCGCGGTGGCAACCGATTTGGTGGACCGCGGCATCACCACGGTGCCGCAACTCGGTGCGCAGGGCGGCAGCAACGGCGGACTGCTGATGGGCATCATGCTGACCAAGTACCCAGAACTGTTCGGCGCGTTGGTGTGCCAAGTCCCGCTGCTGGACATGCGCCGCTTCCATCTGCTGCTGGCCGGCGCATCCTGGGTCGCCGAGTACGGCAATCCCGACGACCCGGCCGACTGGGAATTCATTGCCGAATACTCGCCCTACCAGAATGTTTCGGCCGACGTCGACTACCCGCCGGTGCTGATCACCACGTCCACCCGCGACGACCGCGTGCACCCCGGACATGCCCGAAAGATGACGGCGGCGCTGGAAGCCACCGGCCACCCGGTCTGGTACTACGAGAACATCGAAGGCGGCCACGCCGGTGCGGCCGACAACGCGCAGAGCGCGTTCAAGACGGCGCTGGCCTTCGCGTTTCTATGGCGGATGCTGGGCGCTTGACAGTGCAAGATACGAGGGTGTGGTGTGGTGCGATGCGGTTGCGGTCCAAGCTGTGCGCGACGATCGCTGCCGCGGCAATGCTGACCGCGCCGGGCTGCTCCAAGGTCGTCACCGGTGCCGCCGTCCCGGATCCTCACCAGCCGGCAGCTAAAAGCAGTCCGTGCGAACAGGTTTCAGCACCCCTGACGCCCATCGACCCACACGCCGACGGCGAGCCGAGGCTGCGGATCCCGCAGCCTCGGGGCTGGGAGCGCGCATCGATGCTCGACTCCGAAGTTATCCGCTTCACGATGAGAAACAAGGACCTGCAGGCCGACAACTTCATGCCCACCGCGGTGGTGACCCTCGAATCCGTGCCCGGTGCGGCCACCGATGACAAAACGATTTTCGACCAGGAACGAGCTGCACTGGTCGACCGCCTTGGCGCCACCGGGTTGCACACGACGGAGACCACTCGGTGCGGCGACACGGCCGAGCTCGTCGACTACGACGCCCCGAGCATGGGTCGTATTCCGCCGCGCAAGATCAGGACATTGATGGTCGCAGCCACCTTCGACACCAACACCTACGTCTCGACCGTCACGGTCCAGTCCACCGATCCGGACAACCCCGTGTACGCCCGCGACACCGCGACCGTCCTGACCGGCTTCCAGATGCTGCCGCCCGACGGCGGCTAAAGGGCTGCTGGTGCGGATAACTTTCTCGAACATCTTAGAGAAATCGCACGTTAGGACTTTCCTGACTGAAGCCTGAGGCGTACCTTAGATTCAGCTAAGAAATATATTTGGGGAAGATTAGGGCGAGGGAGGTCGCGATGAGTCCACTATTGGTGGCATGCCTAGTCATCGCTGCTCCGGTCGGCGGGTTTGGTCTGGTGGAGTTACAGGCTCGGCTTGAACGATGGGACCAGCGACGTCACGCTGACGACTAGCGCAGACACCCCGTACGCCGGCAGCTGAGGATCCGGCGAACTCGGGGCCGACCTTGACCCCTGAGTCCGAAACGGCTTCGCTTCGGCTATGCCGACAACCGATTTCGAGACACTTCTGTACAGCACGGCGGGGCCCGTCGCGACCATCACGCTGAACCGCCCGGACCACCTCAACACGATCGTCCCGCCGATGCCCGACGAAATCGAGGCCGCCATCGGCCTGGCCGAGCTGGACCCCGAGATCAAGGTCATCGTGCTGCGCGGCGCCGGCCGGGCGTTCTGCGCCGGCTACGACTTCGGCGAGGGCTTCCAGCACTGGGACGACTATATGAACACCGACGGCCAGTGGGACCCGGGCAAGGATTTCGCGATGGTTACCGCTCCGATTGGACCGCATCAGAAGTTCATGGCCATCTGGCGGGCCACCAAACCGGTGATCGCCCAGCTGCACGGCTGGTGCGTCGGTGGGGGTAGCGACTACGCGCTGTGCGCCGACATCGTGATCGCCAGCAACGACGCCGTCATCGGCACCCCGTACAGCCGGATGTGGGGCGCGTACCTGACCGGGATGTGGATGTACCGGCTGAGCCTTGCCAAGGCGAAGTGGCACGCCCTGACCGGCCGGCCGCTGAGCGGTGTGCAGGCCGCCGAGATCGAGCTGATCAACGAGGCGGTGCCGTTCGAACGGCTCGAGGCGCGCGTCGCCGAGATCGCCGCCGAACTGGCCCGGATCCCGTTGTCGCAGCTGCGGGCGCAGAAGCTGATCGTCAACCAGGCCTACGAGAACATGGGCCTGGCCTCCACCCAGATGCTGGGCGGGATCATTGACGGCCTGATGCGCAACACCCCCGAGGCGCTCGACTTCATCCGCATCGCTCAAACCCAGGGTGCACGGGCCGCGGTCGAGCGCCGCGACGGGCCGTTCGGCGACTACAGCCAGGCACCGCCGGAGCTGCGCCCCGATCCGTCACACGTCATCACGCCCTGAGGCACGCCACGTTAGTGCCCGGGCGGCATCAACACCGTGTCGATCATGTACACCTGCGCATTGGCCGTGGGCACTCCGCCACACACCAGGCCGGCGTTGTTGACCTTGAGCCCGTTGCCGTCGCCGGTCACGTTCACCGGCGCGCCCTGAACTGTCGGGTGTGAGCCGTCGACCTGTGCGGGGCTCAGCTGGCCGGGCACCACGTGATAGGTCAGGATGCTCTTCAACATGTCCGAATTGGTTTTCAGCTCATTGATAGTCGCGGGCGGCAGCTTGCTGAATGCGGCATCGGTCGGCGCGAAAACCGTGTACTGGCCACTGTTTAGCGTGTCGACCAGGTTCACTTGCGGGTTGAGTTGACCGGAGACCGCCGCGGTCAGCGTCGTCAGCTCGGGGTTGTTCGACGCCGCCACCGCGACCGGATCTTGCGACATCCCGGAGACCGAGGCGGGGCCGTCCGGGTGCATCGATGCATAGTTCGCACAACCCGAACCGACGAGATTCGGTGCGGCCGTAGCGGGTGCGCATGTGGCAAGGGCAATGCCCACTGCGGCGGCTGCCGCGAGACCCGTTGCCGGGATCGCCTTGGTATGGATGTTCATCACTTTCAGGCTCCTTAGTGTCGATAGCTACACAGGTGGTTCGGAGCCGGACGAGCTGTGGATTGGCTGCGGCGCGAATCAACCGTAGGTGAACGAAAAGACCTGCAGCCCTTTGCTGGCACGCACATCGATGGATCCGCGGGTCACGTCATTGGCCGCGACGATCTGGTGTGACGTTGGTGGCCCACTGACCGGGACCGCTGTCGTCTCGCCGTCACGGGTGACGGTGAGGCTGCCGGTTCCGCCGACGACGATGTAAACGGCTTTGGCGTGGAAGTTCAGTTTGATGCTCGACGAATCGCTGTCCGCCGTCGCGCCCTGGTAGTCCAGCGCCCACTTGCCCTGCAGGGCAAAGGAATCGGCGGCCAGTGCCGGTGGATACGCGAACGTGGCGGTTCCCTGGTCGTACACCCCGTTTCCGGCGTAGTTGGACGCCTTGCCCACCCCGAAGTACGTCTCGCGCGTCAGATCCTGCTTCGGGGTGGTGTCGGGGGCGTCCACTGACGGCGGCAGCGAAACCCCGGGGCGGGCGGCGGTGAGCAGCTCGCGGATCACGTTTTCGGTGCCGTCGTAGTCACCCTCGCCGAACTTGATATGCCGCACAACGCCGTTGGCGTCGATCAGGTATTCCGCCGGCCAGTATCGGTTTCGGTAGTTCGTCCACGTCGAGTAGCTGTTGTCCTGGGCAACGGGATAGGTGATCCCCAGGTCGGCGGCGCCCTTTTTCACGTTGTCGGTGACCTTTTCGAACGCGTACTCGGGAGTGTGCACGCCGATGACCTCGAAACCGCTGTCGTGATAGGCCTTGTACCAGCCTTCGACATGCGGGATGGCGCGCTGACAGTTGATGCAGGAGTATGCCCAGAAGTCGATCAGCACCACCTTGCCGTGCAGCGCGCGCAGATCGATCGGTTTGTCACCGGGGGTGTTCAACCAGGCGGTGATGCCTTTGAGATCGGGCGCCGGGCCGCAATTCTCTAGTTGCGCGGATCCGTTGTGGCAGTTCGACAACTCTTTGTTCTGGTCGGTGACGATTCCGCCGAGGTTGAGAGCTTGCTGGATCTTCTGGTCACCGCCCAACCTGTTCTCCAATGAACTGGTGTAGTCACGGAATCGCGCGCTGCAGCGCCGCCGGCAGGTTGAACACCAGCGCCACCGCCAGCAGGATGGTCACCACCCCCGCCGTGACGCGAATCGCGCGCTGGCGGCGCCGAAAAGCACTGACCCGCTCGGCGACTCGCTGGCCGGCCAGCGCGAAGATCAACAGCGGTATCGCCGCGCCGACGGCGAACGCCAGGGTGAGCACGACGATGGGCAGGCCGATCTGGGCAGTTGCGCCGGCCACCACGATCGCGGCCAGTACCGGGCCCGCGCACGGAACATACAGCACACCCAGCGCCAGACCGAGCCCAAAACCGCCTGCGCGGGATGCCATTTGCTTCTGCGGGAGGCGGGCGAACGGCCGCTCCAATAGTTCTTCAAACCGCGGGAAGATCAGGCCGAGCCCGATCGCGACCAATGCGACCAGCGCCACCCAGCGGATCGCATCCTGCGGAAGGTGCAGCAACGACAACAGTGCCGAGCCGACGAGGGTGACCAGGCTGAAGCTCAGCACCAGCCCAGCGATGACCCGATACGGCCGCGACACATCGCGTTTGGCCTCGACGGCCACGGTCCCTTCGGACGTGCCGGTGGTTCCGGAGAAGAAGATCACCGGCAACACCGGCAGGATGCACGGCGAAATGCCCGTGATGAGGCCTCCGACCAGACCGATCAATGCAAGCGACACCATGATCATTATTCGCATCCAGCGCAGTTTCGGATTGGTCGGGCGCCTGAACAGCGATAGGGCAGCCCGGGGGGACCAGGCTGCCCTATCTTCACGACCATCCGCGGCCGCTACGGGCTGGGTGGCACCAGCACCGTGTCGATCATGTACACCGTCGCGTTGGCGGTGTGCACCCCTCCGCACACCAAGCCCGCATCGTTGACTTTGAGGTCGTTCCCCATGCCGGTCACGTTCACCTCGGCGCCCTGCAGCGTCTTGTGCATGCCGTCGACCTTGGCCGGGCTCGCCTGCCCTTGCACCACATGGAAGGTCAGGATGCTCTTCAACTTGTCGGTGTTCGTCTTGAGATCGTCGAGCGTGGCCGCGGGTAACTTGTCGAATGCGGCGTTCGTCGGCGCGAACACCGTGTACTGGCCACTGTTGAGGGTGTCGACGAGGTTGACGTTCGGGTTCAACTTGCCCGACAGCGCCGCGGTCAAGGTGGACAGCAGCGGGTTGTTCGACGCTGCGGTCGCGACCGGGTCTTGCGCCATTCCGGCCACCGAAGCCGGACCATTCGGATGCATCGCGGCGTAGTCCGCGCATCCGGAGCCGATCAGGTCACTGGCCGGGGCCGCCGCGGCGCCGGTCATGGCCGGAGCCGCCGAGCTGCTGGTCGGCGGCTCGCTGGACTGTTGCCCGGAGTCGGTTTTGTTGCTCGAACACGCCGAGAACCCCAGCGCCGCAAGCGCCGCGAAACCCACTGCGAGTGTCTTCCTCTGACCGTCCTTCATCCCGCTTAACTCCTTTGTCATCGCGGCCTAGGCCGCCGGTTTTGGCACTGATGCGAGGCATTCGGAGCGGTCCGCGGCAAGGATGGGTCACACGCAGCGATCATCGTGACGGCCGTCGCTCATCCGCGGGGCCGTCCGCTACGAATACGTGGTGTGCAACAACCCTGTCACCTCTACCTTGTGGACGACGTCCCGGAAATTGAGCGCGACGCTCCCCTGTTGCTCGTCAGCAGCCAAAGCCGCCCAACAGCAACCGATTCAGACTGCTGGCCCGAGGTGTTGGCAGCGCCGTCCGGACCGCTGGCCGCCGCATCGGCGGTGTTCGCCGATCGGCTGCTTCGCCGCGCCGTCACCGGCCTGCCGATGCGGTTGGCCTATCCCGACGGCACAGTGATCGGCGCAGGCGCCGCATCGTCACCGACGCTGACCGTCAACGACCCGAACCGGCTGGCGCGCCGGATGGGCCGCCATGGACTCGTCGGCTTCGGCGAGTCCTACATGGCCGGCGAATGGGAGTCGGCAGATCTGGTCGCGGTGCTGACCATCATGGCGGCGGCGCTGAACCAATCTCGTCCCGCGCGGACTGCGCTGGCTCAAACCGCTCGCGATCGCCGCTCGGCCGGGCGTGCCACGATTCAGCCGGGAACAGATGCAGCGCAACATCGCCGCGCACTACGACGATGTGTCCAGCGACCTGTTCATCGAGTTCCTCGACGAGACCATGACGTACTCGAGCGCGCTGTTCGATCGCCTGCCCGCGTCCTGGCCCGACCTGGCCCAAGCGCAGCGACGCAAGATCGACCTACTGCTGAATGCGGCCGGCGTCGGACCCGGCACCCGACTGCTGGAGGTCGGTACCGGATGGGGCGAATTGTGTATCCGCGCGGCCGGCCGCGGCGCCGTCGTGCGCTCCGTCACCCCCTCGGATCGCCAGATGTGGCTGGCCCGCCAACGAATCGCCGCTGCCGGCAAATCCGATCGGGTGCGCATCGACCTGTGCGATTATCGCGACATCGACGGACACTACGACGCCGTGATTTCGGTGGAGACGGTCGAGGCCGTGGGGCACCGCTCATGGCCGGATTTCCTGAGCACCCTGGGCCGGCTGGTCAAACCCGGCGGGCACGTGGTGATCCAGGCGATCGCCATGCCACACGCGCACATGCTTGCCACCCGCAACAGCCAGACCTGGATGCAGAAGTACATCTTCCCCGGCGGACAGATTCCGTCAGCCAAAGCTCTGCTCGCAATCACGCAGCGGGACAGCACATTACGCTTGTTCGACATGATCTCGCTGGACGACCACTACGCGGAAACACTGCGACTCTGGCGAGAGCGATTTATGCAACGCCGAAAGACGCTGTCGCACATCGGCTTCGACGAGATCTTCGCGCGGATGTGGGAGCTGTACCTGGCGGACCGGGAGGCCGGATTCCGATCGGGCAACCTCAACGTCTATCAGTGGACGTTCGTCAACCAAGCCGCGCCATGATCGCCGACTTCGCCGTAGTCTCGGGCGCGTCGGTTGCGGCGCTGCTTGTGGTACACACGATCACCTTCGCCATCGGCCACCGCATCGGCCGCTACAACGTCGTCGACGTCGCCTGGGGACTGGGCTTCATCGCCGTCGCGGCCGTCGCCGCGGTTCTCGGCACCGGCGACCCGACCCGCCGGTGGCTGTTGCTGGCGCTGGTCGCGATCTGGGGTCTGCGGCTGAGCGGATACATCTACCGACGGTCGGCCGGGCAGGGCGAGGATCCGCGCTACGGCGACCTGCTGCGCGACGCCACCATCGGCCAGATTCTGGGCAAGGTGTTCGTGCTGCAGGGCTTCGCCACCTGGTTCATCTCGCTGCCGCTGCAATTGTCCGCGGTCGCCGGGCCCACCCCGCGGCGTTGGCTGGCCGCAACCCTGGCCGGCGTGCTGGTGTGGGTGACCGGCGTCGTCTTCGAAACCGTCGGTGACCATCAGTTGCGGGTATTCAAGGCCGACCCGAGCCATCGCGGCCTGCTGATGGATCGCGGGCTGTGGGCCTGGACGCGTCACCCCAACTACTTCGGCGACGCGTCCGTGTGGTGGGGACTGTGGCTGATCACCCTGACTGCGTGGTGGTCACTGGCCACCGTGCTCTCCCCCGCGCTGATGACGTATTTCCTGGTTCACGCCACCGGAGCCCGGCTGACCGAGAAGTACATGCGGGGCCGTCCGGGCTTCAGCGAATACCAGGAACGGACATCGTTTTTCATTCCGCGCCCGCCCCGATCGGCGCGATCATGACGACCGCGGTTGCTGAGCGGATAGGCTACCGACCGATGACCGAAGCAAGACACGGCAGCGAGCTGGACTCATTGCTGCGGCGGGTGGCGCGCCACGACGCCGACGCCTTCGCCGCGTTCTACGACCACACCAGGGCCCGGGTTTACGGGTTGATCACCCGCGTGCTGCGCGATTCCGGCTACAGCGAGGAGACCACGCAGGAGGTCTACCTGGAGGTGTGGCGGACCGCCCAGGCGTACGACTCCGCCAAGGGCTCCGCGTTGTCCTGGCTGATGACCATGGCGCATCGCCGCGCCATCGACCGGGTGCGTACCGAGCAATCCGCCGGCCAGCGGGAGTCGCGGTACGGCGCGGCCACCGTCGAGCGGCCCGGCGATCTGGTCGCCGATGCGGCGATCGCCGCTGACGAGCGCCGCCGGGTGGCGGCCTGCCTGGACTCGCTGACCGACGTGCAACGACAGTGCATCGAGTTGGCCTACTACGGCGGATTGACGTACGCCGAAGTCTCACAGCGGTTGTCGGCCAACCTGTCGACGATCAAGTCCCGGATGCGCGACGCATTGCGCGGTCTCCGCGGCTGTCTGGGGGTGACATGACCGAGCCGACCCCATTCGAACTGCTCGAGCTGGCCACGCCTTACGCGCTGAACGCCATCTCCGACAGCGAGCGCGCGGCCATCGACCGGCAACTCCGCGCGGCGCCGACCCCGGTTGCCGAAGCTTTCGGCGACGAGGTGCGCGCCATCCGCGAGACGATGGCCATGATCTCGGCGGCGACGGCTGCTGAACCGCCGGACCAGTTGCGCGCCGCGGTGCTGGCCGGCGCGCGGACCGATACGGCCCGCCGGTCTCGTTGGCGCACAGCCGTATTGGCTGCGGCGGCGGCGATCGTAGTGGCATTGGCGGCCTTCGGCGCCGGAATCGCGCTGCGGCCAACGCCCACACCGGCCACGGCCGAGCAGATCATGGCGGCGCCCGACGTGCGATCGGTCTCGGCCGATGTGGCCGGCGGGAAGGCGACGGTGGTGTACTCGCGGGACAAGAACGCCGGCATGCTGCTGCTTAACAACGTGCCGCCCCCCTCGCAAGGGACCGTGTACGAAATGTGGCTGGTCGGCGACAAGGGCCCGGTTTCGGCGGGCACGATGGACACCGCCGCCGTCACGCCGTCGACCACGCACATGTTCACCGACCTCGGCCACTCCAGCGCGCTGGCGTTCACCGTCGAACCCGGCAACGGCTCCCCGCAGCCGACCGGGAAGATCTTCGCCAAACTGTCACTGACTTAGCCGGCCATGCCGGATTGGGGAATCCGATCACGTCGGCACCACGGGGAGGAACTGGCGTGACAACACTTGAGACGGATTACCTGGTCGTCGGCGCGGGCGCGATGGGCATGGCGTTCACCGACACCCTGGTGACCGAGACCGACGCGCAGGTGGTGATCGTCGACCGCGGCCATGCGCCCGGTGGGCACTGGAACCGGGCTTACCCGTTTGTTCGCCTGCATCAGCCGTCGGCGTACTACGGCGTGAACTCCCGCGGGCTGGGCAGCGACACCATCGACCAGCTCGGCTGGAACAAGGGGCTGTTCGAGCTGGCCACCGTCGGCGAGATTTGCTCCTACTTCGAGCGGGTGATGCATCAGGACCTGCTACCCAGTGGGCAGGTGTCCTACTTTCCGATGGCCGAGTATCAGGGCGACAGGCGATTTCGCACGCTGGCCGGCGGCGACCACACCGTCCACGTCCGCAAACGAGTCGTGGACGCGACGTATCTGCAGACCACGGTGCCCGCAATGCGCCCGCCCGCCTACGACGTCGCCGACGGCGTCGACTGCGTGCCGCCCAACGACATGCCGGCGTTGGCGGCCGACCGCGAACGCTTCGTCATCGTCGGCGCCGGCAAGACCGGTATCGACGCCTGTTTGTGGTTGCTGCGCAACGGAATCCCGCCTGAGCGGCTGACCTGGATCATGCCGCGCGATTCGTGGTTGATGGATCGCGCCAACATCCAGCCCGGGCCGCAATTCCTGGAGCGATTCCAAGCCGGCTTCGCCCAGCGGCTCGTCGCGATCGACGCCGCCACATCGGTGGCCGACCTGTTCGAACGATTGGAAGCCTGCGGCAATCTGCTGCGGCTGGACCCCTCGGTGCAGCCGACCATGTATCGCTGCGCGAACGTGACGAAGACCGAACTAGAACAGTTGCAACGCATCCGCGACGTCGTGCGGATGGGACGCGTCGAACGTATCGAGCCCGGCAAGGTAATACTGGCCGGCGGCGAGGTCACCGTCGACGGTTCGGCGCTCTACGTCGATTGCAGTGCCGACGGGCTGGAAAAGCGGCCACCGGTAACGGTTTTCGATGGCGACCGGATCACGCTGCAGAGCGTGCGCGGCTGCCAGCAGGTGTTCAGCTCCGGCCTGATCGCCCACGTCGAAGCCGGGTACGGCGACGACGTGACGCGAAACCGGCTGTGCCAACCGGTACCTCATCCCAACACCGACCTGGACTGGTTGACCACGACGCTCGCCGAACAGCGTAACCAGATCAGTTGGTTCGAGGATCCCGACTTGATGGACTGGCTGTGCACGGCGAGGCTGGATCTGATGCGGCACATGTATGCCCCGCTGATCGGCAAGTCGCAGGAGGTCCGCGACAAAGTGTTCGGGCTGATCACGGCGGGCCTTCGAGCTGCCAACGAGAAGCTGGACGCCCTACTGAGCGAACATCTTTCACCGCTTCCGCAAGCTACCGAGGCCAGCCGCTAACACGCCGAACACCACCAGCACGCCGCCCCCGGCCAACGTCAGGTCGAGCCAGTCGTGCAGGCTGCTCTCGGCCTGGCCGACCATCACGTCGGCGATCCCGCGGATACCGCCGGTCGTGTTGTTGAGCGTGTCGTTGATCGGGTAGCGAGCCAGTTCGATGGCGGCCCATCCCCCGGCACCGACCAGCAGCGCGGAGACTCCGAGGCTGGCCAGCGCTCGGCCACGGCTGCGCGCGGCGGCCAGGGTCAGCAGTGCGAACGCGCCGGCCAGCGCCACGACTCCGATGGAAGCCCATAGACCCCAGGTGGCCAGCGGCCGTAACTGGCCGGGCTGCAACACCTTCGGCGTCGATACCGTCACCGGAACCCGGACCGTCTCGGGCACCTGCACGTTATGGGTCGCCAACAGCTGCTCGAACGCGGTGTCTTTGAGCATGCCGGCCAGGTCGACGACCCACTGGTCACCCTCGGACTGCGTATGCGCCCCGGTGAACATCCAGTCGTGCGCCAACCGGTTGGCATCGGCGAACTGCGCCGCAAAGTTGGGCCCCGCGGTGTACCCGGCCGCGACGGCGTGCACTTGCGCCGAGTCGACGTGGTGGCTGTGCTGGTTGATCAGAACCGTTGCCTTGGCGGCGAGTTCGGCCGCGACCGCGGCCTGCAGCGCCTTATCGCCCGCCGCTTTGCGGGCCATCGCCGTGTATCCGTTGACGTCGACGACGTGGGTCTGTGTCCACACCGTCGGCACGGCAACTGCCAGCGCGACGGTGGCGCACAGCCACAACAGCGCGGTCAGTGCGAATCGCACGAAGCGGTCTTACTTGGCGACGCGGCGCGGACGCGACAGCGCCATCCTGGTCATCAGCTTGTTCGTCCGCTTCAGTGCTTTGCGCGAATTGTGGTAATAATTCTGGCCCGCTCCGACGGCGGTGCGGGGCCCGACGACGGTCTCCACGCGACAGAACTTGCGCAGCCCGTCGGCGCCGCCGAACCGCGCGCCGATGCCCGACGTCTTCCAGCCACCCATCGGCGCGGTCGTGCACATCAGGTTGGTGATCACGTCATTGATGTTGACCGCGCCGCAATCAAGCTGCAGCGCAACCTCTTTGGCGCGATCGACGTCACGGGAGAACACCGAGCCGCTCAGGCCGTATTCGCTGTCGTTGGCCAGCCGGATCGCTTCCTCGACCGAACCCACCTTCATGATCGGCAGCGTGGGGCCGAAGGTCTCCTCGGTCATGCAGGCCATCGAGTGGTCCACGTCGACGAGCACCGTCGGCGGGTAGAAGCTGCCCGACGTGTCGGTGCGCTGGCCACCGGTCAATGCTTTCGCACCGGCGGCCACCGCCTCGCGGACGTGGCGTTCGGTCACCGACAGCTGCTGCTCGTCGATCAGCGCCCCGAAGTCGTGTCCCTCGCCGGCACCGACCTGCAGTTTCTTGACGTCGCGAACGACGGCCTCGACGAACTGGTCGTATACCTGCTCGAGCACGTAGACCCGCTCCACCGAGACGCAGGTCTGCCCCGCGTTGAACATCGCTCCCCACACCGCGGCGTGGGCGGCGAGGTCGACGTCGGCGTCCTCGAGAACGATCATCGGGTCCTTGCCGCCGAGCTCCAGGCTGACCGGCGTCAACCGGCGCGCGGCGCGTTCCATCACTTTGCTGCCGGTGGCGCTGGAACCGGTGAACTGCAGGTAGTCGACGTTGTCGACAACGGCCTCGGACACCGCGCGGGCACCCTGGGCCAGCTCGAACACCGCGGGACCGCCGGATTCCTGCCAGCCGCGACGCAGCACCTCGGCGGTCAGCGGGGTGCGCTCGGAAGGCTTCAGCAGCACCGCGCAGCCTGCCGCCAGGGCGCCGATGCCGTCCATCAGCGCGTTGGCCACCGGGTAGTTCCACGGCGCGATGACGCCGACGACGGGTCGCGGCCGGTAATGAACGGTGACCTTCTTGATCGCCATGAAAGGCAGTGCGGCCGGCCGCTTTTCGGGCGCCAGCGCCTTCTCCGCCGTCTTGATGTAGTACGAGATGATCATGATCAGCATCGGCACTTCCTGCGCCGCGTCGGTCGCGGATTTACCGGTCTCCTTGATCAGCAGCTCTTCGATCTCGCCACGGTGCTCACCCAGCCACACCGCGAAGCGGGCCAGCACCTTGGCACGCCCCGACGCTCCGCGCTGCTCCCATTCGCGTTGTGCGGCGCGCAGCCCGGCAGCGATGGCGGGCACGTCAGCCGGGTTGGTCCACTGCACCTCCCCGGCGATCGCGCCGTTGGCGGGATTGTGGATGGTGCCGGTGCCGGAAAACTCGGTGGTGCTGGGCGCGGTTTCGGGAGGCTTGGTGGCGGTCATAGGGGCCATCGTAGACGCGTGACTGTGACGCAGGTCGCACACCCTCGACAGGTGTCAAGTTTGCCGAGCTAGGGGGCGATACCCAGCACGTACGCGGCCTGGCCGAGATGCTGCGCGCAGTCGTCGATGATGCTGACGATCCGGGCGCTGGCGGTCACGGGCGGATCCCAGTTCCGGTCGACGATGCGCTCCAAGTCTTCGGCGGTGACGCCGGCGACGAACTCCAACGTCAGCTTGTGCACGGCGTGGTAGTAGCCGGCCAGCAGATCGACCGGCGCCTGCACTTTGGCCACTTCGGCCGGGCCGTGGCCGTAGCCGGTGTCGTTGCGCGGCAGGTCGAGACCGAACCGGTCCACCCACCCGCCGGCGGTCCACACCTGCTCGACACCGGCGATCGGGGCGAGCTGAACGTCCTGCACGCGCGCGCTGTGCCAGATCAGCCAGGCGATGCTGTTGGCGTCCGGGCCCGGCCGGTAGTTGGCCGTGTCGTCGGTCAGCCCATCGCTGATCTCGTCGACATGCTCGATCAACCGGGTGAACGAATCGCGCAGCAATTCCCTGGCAGACGCATCGGGGTCAGACATAACCGCAGACCCTACCCATGGCAGACGGCTTCGACGTTGTTGCCGTCCGGGTCTCGGACGAAGGCCGCGAAATGATCGATCACGGAAACATCCTGGCATCTACGACCGACACGGTCGTAGATTATTTAGATGACCTACGACCTCATCATCCGCAACGGCACCATCGTCGACGGGCTGGGAGGTGAGCCCTACGTCGGTGACGTCGCCGTAGCGGAGGGGGTCATCGCGGCCGTCGGGGCAGTCAACGGATCGACGGCGACGCGGGAGATCGACGCAACCGGCTTGCTGGTCACGCCGGGCTTCGTCGACCTGCACACGCATTACGACGGCCAGTCCATCTGGTCGGATCGGTTGACGCCGTCGTCGGCGCACGGAGTGACCACCGTGGTGATGGGTAACTGCGGCGTCGGCTTCGCGCCATGCCGCCAGGAAGACCACGACGTGCTGGTCGACGTGATGGCCGGGGTCGAAGACATTCCCGGTGTGGTGATGACCGACGGCCTGCCGTGGAACTGGGAGACGTTCCCCGAGTACATGAAGGCCCTCGACGCGGGCAAGCGCGACATCGATGTGGCCGCCTACCTCCCGCACTCGCCGCTGCGGGTCTACGTAATGGGTCAGCGTGGCGCCGATCGCGAGCCGGCCACCGCCGAGGACCTGGCCAAAATGCGGGCGCTGGCCAAGGAGGCCATCGAGGTTGGGGCGTTGGGCTTCGCCACGTCCAGGTTCACCATTCACAAGACTGAAAGCGGTTCACCGATCCCCAGCTATGAGGCGGCCCGCGAGGAGATCGAGGAGATCGCCCGCGGTGTCGTCGACGGCGGCGGCGGCCTGCTGCAATTCGTGCCCGACATTCCGGCCGGAGGCTACGAGTCCGTGCTGCAGACGGTGTTCGACGTTGCCGAGGACGTCGGGCTGCCGGTCACCTTCACCCTCGTCATCGGCAATATCGGCGACCCGACCTGGCCGGACGCCATCAACATGATCGAGAAGGCCAACGCTGCCGGCGGCGACGTCACCGCCCAGCTGCTGCCGCGCCCGATCGGTCTGATCATGGGGTTGCAGCTGAGCGCTAACCCGTTCGTGCTCTACCCCAGCTACCGCGAGATCGCCGACCTGCCGCTGGCCGAGCGGGTGGCCGAGATGCGCAAGCCCGAGGTCCGCGCCCGCATCCTGGCCGACAAGCCCGGCATCGGGCACCCGATCCTGGTCGTGACGCAGATGTGGGACTGGATCTTCCCGCTCGGTGACGAACCTGACTACGAACCCGACCCGTCGACCAGCATCGGCGCCCGGGCCCGAGCTCGCGGGGTGCACCCGATGGAGGAGGCCTACGACCGGCTGCTCGATGACGACGGCCGGGCCATGTTGCTGGTCGCAACGAGCAACCTGGAGAACAACTCATTGGACACCGTAGGCAACCTGCTGCATCGCGACGACGTGGTGCTGGGCCTGGGCGACGGCGGCGCACACTACGGAATGATCTGCGACGCAAGCTATTCGACGTACTTCCTGGCGCACTGGGCGCGCGACCGCAAGTCCGGCCGCTTCGAGGTACCCGAGGCCGTACGCCGACTCACCTCGGTGCCTGCCCGTGTCGCCGGTCTCGGCGACCGCGGCCGGATCGCTGTGGGTTACAAGGCCGACCTCAACGTCATCGACCACGCTGCGCTGCGGATCCACAAGCCGGTGATCACCCACGACCTGCCCGCCGGTGGCCGCCGACTCGATCAGACCGCCGACGGATACGTCGCAACGATCGTCGCCGGCGAGGTGATCGCCGAGAACGGCGTACCCACCGACGCGCGGCCCGGCAAGTTGGTCCGTGGCCGGCAGCCAGTCCCCGCCTGATCCCACTCGCCCGATTGGCCTCTGTCCGGGGCCGGGTGTCGATGTGCCCACCTCTGCGCGACAACTGGCCACCACGCAGAATTTGTCGCTCGAAGGTGGGCACATCGGGTGCCACCTTAACCGGAGGCGGAGCGTGCCGGATGCGTCCGTCCTAGCCGGACAGCGCGTCGAAGAGCGCGGCCAACTGATCCGGCGACACAGCGGCGTTGCACCGGCCGCGCAGGTCGAGCAGCGGCTGGGCGATGCCCTTCAGCTCCAAGGCCTGACCGGGGTGGCTGAGAAAGTACCCGCGCACCGAAGCTTTCGCGTCCGCCGGCGGTTGGTTGACCGCGGCAGTCAGCACGTTATTGGCATCCGGGTGGCCGTCCAGGTATCCGCTTGCCGCGTTCAGCACCCCGCTGGACGTGGCAGCCAGCCCGCTGGCCGAGCACGGATCGGGTGCGGCACCAGCGGTCGGCGCGACGGTGACGAAAACGGCGCAGCCGGTGATTACTCCAAATATTGTGCGCCATAACGATTTTCTCACTGCGTCGTCCCTTCGTTCCCGACTGTTCCGAATATTCAGTACATCAGTTACCCACAAATACGAAAAACCCGGCCCCACCTGGGGACCGGGCTTCTCGTTGTCTGACGCGGACTTAGAAGTCCATACCGCCCATGCCACCGGTCGGGTCGCCGGCAGGAGCGGCGGCCTTCTCCGGCTTGTCGGCAACGACGGCCTCGGTGGTCAGGAACAGCGCCGCAATGGACGCCGCGTTCTGCAGCGCCGAACGCGTCACCTTGACCGGGTCGGCCACGCCCGCCTTGAGCAGGTCCTCGTACTCACCGGTCGCGGCGTTGAGCCCGACACCCGGCTTGGAGTTGGCGACCTTCTCGGCGACAACGCCGGGCTCCAGCCCGCCGTTGAAGGCGATCTGCTTCAGCGGAGCCGACAGTGCCACGCGCACGATGTTCGCGCCCGTCGCCTCGTCACCGCTGAGCTTCAGATCGTCCAGAGCCGGAGCCGACTGCAGCAGAGCCACGCCACCACCGGCGACGATGCCCTCTTCGACGGCGGCCTTGGCGTTACGCACGGCGTCCTCGATGCGGTGCTTGCGCTCCTTGAGCTCCACCTCGGTGGCAGCTCCGGCCTTGATCACCGCAACACCGCCGGCCAGCTTGGCCAGGCGCTCCTGCAGCTTCTCGCGGTCGTAGTCGGAGTCGCTGTTCTCGATCTCGGCACGGATCTGGGCCACCCGGCCGGCGATGGCGTCGGAGTCACCGGCGCCCTCGACGATGGTGGTCTCGTCCTTGTTGATGACGACCTTGCGAGCCTGACCCAGCAGCGTGATGTCAGCGGTCTCCAGCGAGAGGCCGACCTCTTCGCTGACGACCTGGCCACCGGTGAGGATCGCGATGTCCTGCAGCATCGCCTTGCGACGGTCGCCGAAGCCCGGCGCCTTGACGGCGACAGACTTGAAGGTGCCGCGGATCTTGTTGACCACCAGAGTCGACAAGGCCTCACCCTCGACGTCCTCGGCGATGATCAGCAACGGCTTGCCCGACTGAATGACCTTCTCCAGCAGCGGCAGCAGGTCCTTGACAGTCGAAACCTTCGACGACACCAGCAGGATGTACGGGTCCTCCAGGACCGCTTCCTGACGCTCGGCGTCGGTCACGAAGTAACCCGAGATGTAGCCCTTGTCGAACCGCATACCCTCGGTGAGCTCGAGCTGCAGGCCGAACGTGTTGGACTCCTCGACGGTGATGACACCCTCGTTGCCAACCTTGTCCATGGCCTCGGCGATCAGCTCGCCGATCTGAGTGTCGCCGGCCGAGATCGCGGCGGTGGCAGCGATCTGCTCCTTGGTCTCGACCTCCTTGGCCGACTTCAGCAGGGTCTCGGTGATCTTCTCGACGGCCTTCTCGATGCCGCGCTTGAGGCCCAGCGGGTTGGCGCCGGCCGCAACGTTGCGCAGGCCCTCTTTGACCAGCGCCTGTGCGAGCACGGTGGCCGTGGTGGTGCCGTCACCGGCAACGTCGTCGGTCTTCTTGGCGACTTCCTTGACCAGCTCGGCGCCGATCTTCTCGTAGGGGTCCTCCAGCTCGATCTCCTTGGCGATGGACACACCATCGTTGGTGATCGTGGGAGCGCCCCACTTCTTCTCCAGGACGACGTTGCGGCCCTTGGGACCCAACGTCACCTTTACCGCGTCGGCGAGGGCGTTCAGGCCCCGCTCGAGGCCGCGACGGGCCTCTTCGTCGTACGCAATTATCTTGGACATTGCGAAGTGATTCCTCCGATTAGGGGATGACACGTCTGTGGTCGGGTGCAGTGCCCGCGACGGACGGCTTGGGTGTCTCCGCTGACGCGGCCCGTACCTCACCGTCCCGACCTAGCACTCGCCGGTCGCGAGTGCCAGTGTTATTTTTAGCACTCGCCCATATCGAGTGCAAGGAGAGGTCACCCTTATCGCGATGGGCGTAAACCGTCGATGACGACGCCGGTCACCCGCCCGGCCCGCGCCTTGTCATAGCCCTGCATGGCCTGGCAGCCGACCAGGATCGCCTTGATCTCCGGAACGTCGACGTCGGCTGCGTACCGTCCCGGCGCGTTGCGCGGCCACCAGCAGCTCGCCGAGCAGACTGCGAAACGCGTCTTCGGCGTCGGGCGCCACGGATTCGACGTCGATGCCCAGCCCACCGAGGGCGTCGACCAGACCCTGGTCGGTGGCACCCCAATCCAGCACCATCAACCGCAGAAAACTGAACAGCGCCTCACTGGGTCCGGGCTCGTCGAGCAGCGCGCGCCCTTCGGTGATGATGTGCCGTAGTCGGCTCTCGACGACCGCCTTGAACAGGTCTTCCTTGGTCGGGAAATGTCGGTAAACGGTTCCGGCGCCGACGCCGGCGCGCCGGGCGATCTCGTCGATAGGGACCGACAAGCCCTCAGCCGCGAATGTCTCGTACGCGGTTTCGAGCACCCGGGCACGATTGCGGGCCGCGTCAGCGCGTAGCGGCTTAGCGGGTTGCGCCATCGTTCACCCCCTACCGGTTGACAAAGCGGGGCGTACGTTCCGTATAGTGAAGCCAACCGGAGCGCACGCCCCGTTTACCTTACAGCTTAGGGAGCTTTCCATGGCCAAGTGGACAACCGCCGACATTCCCGACCAGACCGGTCGTGTCGCCGTCATCACCGGATCCAACACCGGACTCGGCTACGAAACCGCGGCCGCGCTGGCCGCCAAGGGCGCCCACGTCGTGATGGCGGTGCGCAACCTGGACAAGGGCAAGGACGCCGCCGCCCTCATCCACAAGAGCAGTCCCAACGCGGACGTGGCGCTGCAGGAACTCGACTTGACGTCGCTGGACTCGATCCGCGCCGCCGCCGAGCAACTCCGCGCCAACCACGACCACATCGACCTACTGATCAACAACGCCGGGGTGATGTACACGCCGAAGTCGCACACCAAGGACGGCTTCGAGATGCAGTTCGGCACCAACCACCTGGGCCACTTCGCCTTCACCGGTCTACTGCTGGATCGGCTCCTGCCGGTCGCCGGTTCCCGGGTCGTGACGATCAGCAGCATCGGCCACCGCATCCGCGCCGACATCCACTTCGACGATCTGCAGTGGGAACACAGCTACAACCGGGTCTCGGCTTACGGGCAGGCCAAGCTGGCCAACCTGTTGTTCACCTACGAACTGCAACGACGGCTCGCCCCGCACGGCACGACCATCGCCGTGGCCGCCCACCCCGGCGGCTCGAACACCGAGCTGATGCGCCACCTGCCTGGATGGGCTGCCGCCGTCTACCCGGTGATCGAGCCGATCTTCCAGGACGCGTCGATGGGCGCCCTGCCGCAACTGCGGGCCGCGACCGACCCGGCGGTGCTCGGTGGGCAGTACTACGGACCCGACGGCTTCGGCCAGACCCGCGGCTATCCCAAGATCGTCGGCTCCAGCAAGAAGTCGCACGATGCCGAGCGGCAGCGCCGGCTGTGGGCGGTGTCCGAGGAACTCACCGGCGTCACGTATCCCGTCGGCTAACCCAAGTCGAGCAACTGCTCGTAGAAACCACCAATGTGGCGGGCCGGGTCGTTCAGATGGATCTCCAGAATCCAATGAAGGACCCGGCCCTCTGCGTCCGTACGCCGCATCGGCTTGGTCGAGCCCGGCGCGATGTACCACTCGACCCCGGTGCCGACGATCTTCTTGTGTGGAAATTCGCCGAGCAGGTGGCCGGCGATCGGGCTGCCGAACGTCAAACCCTCGGCCTCTGCCAGCGAGACGACGTGGTCGTACAACTCGGCGCCGGTGACGTCCGGATGGTTGTCGAAATAGTCGCGCCCGCCCAGCCACACTCGCGGTAGGGCGTCGCGGACGGCCACCTTGTGCGGGTCGTCGCCGAGTACGAAGGTCCGGCCGAAGTCGGCCTCCCACTCCTCGAAGATCGGGCCCAAGTCCAGGAACACGATGTCGCCGTCTTCGATCACCCGATCCGGCGGGCGCTCCCCGAACGGCAGCAGGGTGTTCTCGCCGGCCCGCACGATCCGCCGGTGCCAGTGGGCGGTGACTCCGAGCATCGCCGTGGCCAGGTCGCGGATCTCGTCGGACAGCTGCTGTTCACCGACGCCGGCCCGGATCATTTCGCGTCGCTCAATCTCGTCGAATAGTTGCGCCGCCTTATCCTGGGCATCGAGAAGCCGTTCAGCGCGAGCATTTTCGTCGAAGATCGGCTTCTGCACAGCAACGATGCTACGACCCAACGGAGCACTGATGTCGCTCGTGGTGCCGCCCTACCCGCCGCCTCGCTACACCAAGGACGAGCCGGAGGTCAGCGCACGGCTCAGGCGATCCGACGAGCCGGCGGATTACGAATCCTTCGGCGTCGAGTACCACTACTTGGCCAACCAGCAGGACACCGGCGGCGATTACGGCCTGTATCGGGTCGACATCGCCCCGGCCGGAGGCGGACCCGGTCCACATTTCCACCGGGCCATGTCCGAGGCGTTCTTCGTGCTGTCCGGAACGATGAAGCTCTACGACGGCAACGAGTGGATCGACGGCCACCCGCACGACTTCCTCTACGTCCCGCCCGGCGGTATCCACGGCTTTCGCAACGAGGCCGATGAGGCCGCGTCGGTCCTGATGCTGTTCGCCCCGGGCGCGCCGCGGGAGGCCTACTTCGAAGGTTTCAGCGCGCTGGCCGACATGACCGACGACGAACGCCGCGAGTGGTTCATTCGCCACGACAATTTCTTCGTGTAGACGGCGGCGTCAGCCCCACTGCGCAAAGTAGGGACGCTCCGGCTTGCTCTTCTCGACGAGGATGAACACCACACCCCACGGGTCGACGAACCATGTCGTACGGACCCGCGCCACGTCCGCGATGCCGTCGACCAGAAAGCGCACACCGTTGGCCTCGAGTTGCGCCCTGGTGGCGTCGAGGTCCTCGCAGATCAACCCCACGTGCGACAAGCCATGCTCGGTGAGGGCCGCGGCACTGCGCTGATCGCCGCCCGCGACGCCGAGATACTCGATCACCTCGAGGACCCGATCGCCGTCGTCGTCGAAGCCGACGATGGCCGCCTTCATGGTGGGATCGGACACCAGCTGGCCCATGTCGTCGCGAATCGCATCGCCGGCCATCACGTAGGGTGGCGACAGCACCCGCATGCCCAAAACGTCGCGATAAAACGCCACTGCCGCTTCGCAGTCCGGCACACACACGCCGGAGTGGGCTAATCCGGTGATCACCCTTTGAACAATGTCAAAAGTGTGGCCGTTCGCACTAGAGGGCCGCTGCGACTCGCCGCCTTCCAGCGAAGATGCGGCGCCCGATGTCCTTGCCCTAGACTGCATCTCGATCAGATAGGAGTTTCGAGGGTGCGGGCAGTTGATGCGCCCAGCACCCGGGCTTTGCGGGGCTGGCAACGGCGAGCTTTGGTGCGCTATTTGACCGCCAAACCACGTGATTTTTTGCTGGTCGCCACTCCCGGCGCGGGTAAGACCGCATTTGCTCTGCGCATCGCCGGGGAGCTGCTGGCCGACCGCACCATCGAGGCGATCACCGTGGTGGTGCCCACCGAACATCTCAAGGTGCAGTGGGCCGAGGCGGCGGCCGCCGACGGCATCGCGTTGGACCCGAAGTTCAGCAACGCCGCCGCCCACACGTCGGCGGAGTACCACGGCGTCGTCGTCACCTATGCACAGGTGGCCAGCCACCCGACCCGTCACCGGGTGCGCACCGAGGGCAGACGGACGCTGGTCGTCTTCGACGAGATCCACCACGGCGGCGACGCCAAAACCTGGGGCGACGCGATCCTGGAAGCGTTCGGCGACGCCACGCACCGATTGGCGTTGACCGGCACGCCATTTCGCAGCGACGATGCCGCGATTCCGTTCGTCCGGTACGAGCCCGACGCCGGCGGCCTGCTGCGGTCGCAGGCCGATCACACCTACAGCTACACCGACGCGCTCGCCGACGGCGTGGTGCGCCCGGTGGTGTTCCTGGCCTACTCCGGAGAGACCCGATGGCGCGACAGCGCGGGTGCGGAGTATTCCGCCCGGCTCGGTGAGCCGGCCACCGCCGAGCACACCGCCCGAGCGTGGCGCACCGCGTTGGATCCGGTCGGCGAATGGATGCCCGCGGTCGTCACCGCGGCCGATACCCGGCTACGCCAGCTACGGGCCGGCGGCGTTCCTGATGCCGGCGGAATGGTGATCGCGTCGGACCAGCAAGCTGCCCGGGCCTATGCCGTTCTGCTGCAGCGGATTACCGGCGAGGAACCGACCGTGGTTCTTTCCGACGACCCTGGTGCCTCGCGGCGGATCGCACAGTTCTCCGCGGGCACCAGCCGCTGGCTGGTCGCGGTGCGCATGGTGTCGGAGGGTGTCGACGTGCCGCGGCTCGCGGTCGGCGTGTATGCCACCAGCGCGTCGACTCCCCTGTTCTTCGCCCAGGCGATCGGGCGGTTTGTCCGCTCCCGACGGCCCGGCGAAATCGCGAGCGTGTTCCTGCCGTCGGTGCCGACCCTTCTGCTGCTGGCCAGTGAGTTGGAGGCACAGCGCAATCACGTTCTCGGACAGCCGGATCGGGAGACAGACGAGCTGGCCGAGGCGCAACGTCGTCAGGACGAGCCGTCCGAGATCGAGAACACGTTCGAGTCGCTGGGCGCCGATGCCGAACTGGACCAGGTCATCTTCGACGGCTCGTCGTTCGGCACCGCGACTCCAGCCGGCAGCGACGAAGAGGCCGACTATTTAGGCATCCCAGGGCTTTTGGATCCCGGGCAGATGCGCGACCTGCTGCGCCGCCACCAGGAACAGCAGTTCGACCGCCGCGCCGCCGCGCCGGAGCCGGTCACCCGGCACGGACAACTGCGTGACCTCCGTCGCGAACTCAATGCTTTGGTAACGGCGGCGCACTATCGAATTGGCAAGCCGCACGGCTGGATTCACAACGAGTTGCGGCGCATCTGCGGTGGCCCTCCGGTGGCTGCGGCCACCAGTGAACAGCTTGCGGCCCGCATCGAGGCGGTACGCCGGCTGAGCGCTTAGCGGTAGCGCCGAGCGTGGAGTTGTTGCGAGAATTTCATTGATTTTTCGCAACAACGCCACGTTCGGCGACATTTTGGCGGATAGCCCAGATACTGTCGGCCACCCACGGCGACGCCTCGGCCGCGACCGCCCACACCAGGTCTTCCGGCACGTCGATCAACGGATAGCGCTTGATGCCCGCGGCGGTGGCCGCCACCAGGGTCGCCACCTTGGCCCGGCGCTGAAACGGCGACTGCCGCACGGTCCAGCTGATAATGCCCGCGGTCGCAAGGCAGTCGCGGCGTCGTTCCACGCTGCCGGCCCGGATCACCAACCAGCCATCGTGAACCCGGTGCCCGAGCGCGCCCACCCGGTCGGCGGCCAGCAACGCGCACCACGCAATGACCGCGATCCACGCCGGCCACACCCACACGGGTACAACGGATTTCCCGGCAACCACACTCATTCCGGCCAGCGCGACTCCGATCACGACCGGAAGGCCCAACGCCCGTGTCCAGCGTCGGGTCGCCGCCCGGCGGCCGTGACCGCGCAGCGGGCCGATGACGACATCCCGATCGCCGACCAGCCCGATCAGCACCGATTCGGCGGTGGACACCGGACACGGCGGCAGCAGCACCGAGGCCTCACCGGCGCCGTGCACACCAGTCATCACCGCGTCCAGGCGGGCGCCACCGAACAGCCGCACCAACAACGGTTGCCGCAACGTTCCGCCGCGCAGCCTGCGCATGTCGTAGCTGCGCTCACGA
The DNA here is from genome assembly GCA_963815995.1 of uncultured Actinomycetota bacterium. Taxonomy (GTDB): domain Bacteria; phylum Actinomycetota; class Actinomycetes; order Mycobacteriales; family Mycobacteriaceae; genus Mycobacterium. The sequence goes on along the minus strand of CAWFIR010000001.1, from coordinate 279,003 downwards.
AGACGCAGCAGGCCGTGCCGCAAGTGCAGAACGTCCGCCTGACGCAGCAGCACCAGGTTTCCATAGGTGAGCAGCGACCTCAGCATCGCGAGTAGCACCGAAGCCAGCAGAATCACCCCACCGACAACCTCGACGGTGCTCGCCGTCCCCAACCGCTGGGCAGCGGCCAGCGCCGACTCGACCGGCCGCGAATGCTGTAGCGGCCCAACGAATCCACTCTCGTACACCACACCGGCCGCGGCGGCCAGCGACAGCAGGCCGGACACGCTCAACGGCGAATACCTCAGCCACGACGGCTGCCAGCGAGCCAGCACCGCGCCGTCCGCCGAGGACTCCGCGGTCGGCGCATCGACGTGCTGCGCCGAGCCGGCCAGCAGAATCGCCCGCAGCCGGGGCACTTCTCCGGCCAGGACGGCGTTCAGCTCGAAGACCCCGGACCCGCTCTCGCCCTTGGCTTCTTGGCCGGTGCTCACTCGCACCACGGCCAGGCCCATCAGGCGATGCAGCAACCGCGCATCGCTCTGCACCGAACGAATCCGGTTGAGCGGCAACGATAATACTTTGCGATGCAGCAGACCGGCCCGCAGCTGCAGCTGGCCCGCCTGCGGGTCGGCGTCGATGCGGTAACTGGTGGTGTACCAGCGCGCCACGCCGATCACGACGGTGTACGCCAGCACAGCCACTGTCCAGGACTGGTTGCCGGTGGTCGAACCCAGCACGATCGCGCCGATCAGCCACGGGAGTTCGCGCAGCAGTTCGTGCACCGGGTGAACCAGCAGCATCCTGGGACTTAGCCGCTGCCAGGCGATTTGAGGCGACCCAGCAGCGACGGTCACGTTGCGTCCTCGGCACCGATCGCTGCGATGTCGGTCAATTGCGCGACGACGCGGTCGGCGACGTCCACGTCGAGCGCGACGATGTGCACCGCGCCCGCCGAGGAGGCGGTGGTGACGGTGACATTGGCCAGGCCGAACAACTGGTCCAACGGGCCACGGTGGGTGTCGACGGTCTGCACCCGCGAGATCGGCGCGATCCGCCTTTCCTGGACCAGCCATCCGGTGCGGGTGTACACCGCCTGCGGGCCAATCTCCCACCGGTGCACCCGATATCGCCACATCGGCACGACGGCCAGCGAGATCACCAAGCCGAACACAGTGCCGACGCCGAGCAGGATGTGCAGCCACGGCAGTCGCTTGTCGAATTCGAACCACACCGCCTGACCGGCGGCCAGCAGCAGCCACGGAATGACGCCGCCGATCGCCCATCGCAGTGGTGCGCGCCGGCTGGGCGGATGGGCGGGATCGACCATGCCGGCGACCGGCGGGCCAGGGGTGCTGTTGTCCACGGCATCGAGGATGCCACCGACGTGATAGCGGATTGCACCGACACGTCGGCGCCGAGAAGGTGAATGAGTATCGTCTTCCTCCGATGAGTTCCAACGGCAAATGGACCATAAGCGACATACCGGACCAGCGCGGCCGCGTCGCCGTTGTCACCGGCGCAAATACCGGCCTCGGCTATCACACGGCGGCCGCGCTGGCCCAGGCCGGCGCCCACGTCGTTTTGGCGGTGCGCGACCTGGAGAAGGGCAACCTCGCGCTGGCGCGCATCGTCGCCGCCTTTCCGGACGCCGACGTCACGCTGCAGGAACTCGACCTCAGCTCGCTGGCCTCGGTGCGCGCCGCCGCCGCGGCGCTGCGCAAGACCTACCTGCGCATCGACCTGCTGATCAACAACGCCGGGGTGATGTGGACTCCCAAGCAGCTCACCGCCGACGGGTTCGAAATGCAGTTCGGCACCAACCATCTGGGCCACTTCGCGCTGACCGGATTATTGCTGGACAACCTGCTGCCGGTGCGGGGCTCGCGGGTGGTGACCGTCAGCAGCACGGGCCATCGGCTCCGCGCCGCGATCCATTTCGACGATCTGCAATGGGAACACGGCTACGACCGGTTTGCCGCCTACGGGCAGTCGAAGCTGGCCAACTTGCTGTTCACCTACGAGCTGCAGCGTCGACTGGCCGGCCACCAGAAGAACACCATCGCCGTGGCAGCCCACCCCGGCGCGTCCAGCACCGAGCTGGGCCGCAACGTGCCGACGCTGGTCAAACCGCTGTTCGCAGTGGCCGGCGGCCTGCTCTTCCAGGGTGCGGCGATGGGCGCCCTGCCCACGCTGCGCGCCGCCACCGACCCGGACGTCGAAGGCGGGCAGTACTACGGCCCCGACGGCCTCGGTGAGCAGCGCGGACACCCCAAGCTGGTTTCCTCGAGCGCACAGTCGCACGACGAAGACCTGCAACAGCGGCTGTGGTCGGTGTCGGAAGAATTGACCGGCGTCACGTATCCGGTCTGACGGCCGCCGCGGCTCCGTAAGATAACCGCGTGGCACGACGTCCCCGCTTGACCGACGAAAATCCGACGGTCAGCCCGCAGCATCTGCTGTCGCTGGTGCGCTCGACCGTTCCGCCCGTCCACCCGGCCGGACTCCCGTTCATTTCCGCGGGGTTGGGTCTGGCACTGGTCGGCCGCCGCTCCCGTTGGCTGCGCGGGGCCGGCCTGCTGGCCGCCGGAGCTTGTGCCGGCTTCTTCCGGCATCCGCCGCGGGTACCGCCGACCCGGCCCGGCGTCGTCGTCGCGCCCGCCGACGGCCTGGTGTGCCTCATCGAATCGGCTGCTCCGCCGCCCGAATTGGGAATGGGTGAGGCGGAACTCACCCGGATCAGCATCTTCCTGTCGCTGTTCGACGCTCACGTGCAGCGAGCCCCGGTGAGTGGCGAAGTGATCGCCGTACAGCACCGGCCGGGTCTGTTCGGCTCGGCCGACCTCCCCGAGGCCAGCGACGACAACGAACGCAACAGCGTGCGGATCCGGACCGAGGACGGCGTGGAGATCGTCGCCGTGCAAATCGCGGGTCTGTTGGCGCGCCGGATCGTCTGCGATGTTCGCGTGGGCGACAAGCTTTCGATCGGTGACACCTATGGCTTGATCCGATTCGGGTCACGGCTGGACACCTATCTGCCTGCCGGCGCCGAGGTGTCGGTCAGCATCGGCCAACGCGCGGTGGCCGGCGAGACGGTGTTGGCGCAGCTGCGGTGATCACCGCGCCGACGACGATGAACAGAGCAGTGCGATCGGATAACGGCAGGAGGAGTGGCGCTGATTACTAGGCCGCGCGGCAGGCGAGTGGTCAACCTGCGCATCCTGCCCAGCTCGATGAGCGTGCTGGCGATCTGCGCCGGGCTGACCTCGATCCGGTTCGCGCTCGAGGGTCAGCCTTACGTGGCGATCGCGCTGATCGCCGCCGCCGCCATCCTCGACGGGCTCGACGGCCGAGTGGCCCGCGCGCTGGACGCCGAGTCGAGAATGGGCGAGGAGATCGACTCGCTGGCCGACGCGGTCAACTTCGGGGTGGCTCCCGCAGTGGTGGTCTACGTGTCGATGTTGCCGGCGTTGGCGGCGGGCTGGGTAGTGGTCCTGCTGTATGCGGTGTCAATCGTGTTGCGGCTGGCCAGGTTTAACGCGCTGCTCGACGATGCCACCCAGCCGTCGTTCGCGCGGGAGTTCTTCGTCGGTGTACCGGCGCCGGCCGGCGCGATCTGTGCACTCGGCCCGCTGGCCGCCAAGCTGCAGTTCGGCGCGGGCTGGTGGACGTCGCCCTGGTTCGTCTGCACATGGCTGGTGGCCTGCTCGATGCTGCTGGTCAGCCGGATCCCGATGCGCAAGATGCACGCGGTCTCGGTGCCGCCGAACCTGGCCGCGCTCCTGCTGGCCGGGCTGACCATCGTCGCGGCCGCCGCGTTCCTGTTCCCCTACATCCTGATCATGGTGATGATCGCCGCCTACCTCTGCTACATCCCGTTCTCGGTGCGCAGCCATCACTGGCTGGCGGCACATCCCGAAGCGTGGGGCGAGAAACCCAAGCAGCGGCGCGCCACCCGGCGCGCGATCCGCCGGGCGCAGCCTAGCCGCCGATCGATGGCGCGACTGCGACTGCGCAGGCCCACCGGCCGGACATGACGTCACCCGCCCGGCTCACACTGACAGCTCGGCTGAACACCTCGGCCGTCGACTCTCGCCGCGGCGTGATCCGACTGCACCCCAATGCCATTGCTGCCCTTGGCATTCGGGAATGGGATGCGGTGTCGCTGACCGGGTCGCGCACGACAACCGCGGTCGCGGGCATGGCCGGCCCGCAGACCCCGATCGGCACCGTGCTGCTCGACGACGTGACGCTGTCCAACGCGGGGCCTGACCGAGGACACCGCGGTGATCGTCGCCGCGGCCATCGTGTACGGCGCCCGATCGGTGACCCTGAGCGGCTCGACGCTAGCCAGCCAGTCGGTGCCGCCCACAACGCTACGACAAGCCCTGCTGGGCAAGGTGTTAACCGTCGGCGACGCGGTGTCCCTGCTGCCACGCGACCTGGGCCCGGGCACCTCGACGTCGGCGGCGACCCGTGCGCTGGCCTCGGCAGTGGGTATCAGTTGGACGTCGGAGCTGTTGACGGTCACCGGGGTAGACCCGACCGGGCCGGTGAGCGTGCAACCGAACTCGTTGGTGACGTGGGGAAACGTCGTTGCGGTCGACGACGGCGCTCCCACCGGGACGCCACAGGCTGAGCAGGCCGAAGCTGAGGCGGTACAACTCACCGTAGGCGACCTCAAGGGCGTCAGCGCGCAGGCGGCCAAGCTGACCGAGTGGCTCAAGCTCGCACTCGACGAACCGCACCTATTGCAATCCCTGGGCGCTACAACCAATTTGGGTGTACTGGTCTCGGGTCCGGCCGGCGTCGGCAAGACCGCGCTGGTGCGCGCGGTCTGCGCAGGCCGACGGCTCGTTGAACTCGACAGCCCGGAAGTCGGTGCGCTGGCCGCCGACGACCGTTTGCAGCGGGTGGCCGCGTCGGTCGCGAAAGTTCGTGACGGGGGCGGAGTACTGCTGATTGCCGACATCGACGCGCTGCTGCCGGTCACCGCCGAGCCGGTTGCGACGCTGATCCTGGCCGAGCTACGCAAAGCGGTCGCCGCCGCCAAGGTCGCGGTGATCGTCACATCGGCGGTACCGGAGAACCTCGACCCGCGGCTGCGCGCCCCGGACCTGTGCGACCGCGAACTGGTACTCAGCCTGCCCGACCCCCCGACCCGCATCGCGCTGCTGCAGAGCCTGCTGCATCAGGTTCCCACCGACGATCTCACCCTGAGCGAGATCGCGGACCGTACACCGGGTTTCGTAGTCGCCGACCTGGCCGCGCTGGTACGGGAGGCGGCACTGCGCGCCGCCGCGCGGGCCAGCTCCGACGGCAAGTCGCCGAAGCTCACCCAGGACGACTTGCTCGGCGCGCTTACGGTGATTCGGCCGTTGTCGCGATCGGCCACCACCGAGGTGTCGGTCGGATCGGTCACCCTCGACGATGTCGGCGATATGACCGGCACCAAGCAGGCGCTCACCGAGGCGGTGCTGTGGCCACTGCAGCATCCCGACACGTTTGCCCGGCTCGGGGTCCAGCCGCCGCGCGGTGTGCTGCTCTACGGCCCGCCAGGCTGCGGCAAGACATTCGTGGTCCGTGCATTGGCCAGCACTGGGCGGCTTTCGGTACACGCCGTCAAAGGGTCTGAGCTGATGGATAAGTGGGTCGGCTCCTCGGAGAAGGCGGTGCGCGAATTGTTCGGCCGGGCAAGGGACTCCGCGCCGTCGCTGGTGTTCCTCGACGAGATCGACTCGTTGACGCCGCGGCGCGGGCAGAGCTTCGACTCTGGCGTCACCGACCGGGTGGTGGCGGCGCTGCTCACCGAGCTCGACGGTATCGAACCGCTGCGTGATGTCGTGGTGGTCGGCGCCACCAACCGGCCGGAACTGATCGACCCGGGGCTGCTGCGCCCCGGCCGGCTGGAGAAGCTGGTGTTCGTCGAACCGCCGGACGCGCAAGCGCGAGCGGACATCCTGCGCACCGCGGCCAAGTCGATTCCGTTGCGCGACGTGGACCTGAATGCGTTGGCGGCCGACTTGGACGGGTACAGCGCCGCGGACTGCGTGGCGCTGTTGCGCGAGGCCGCGCTTACCGCCATGCGGCGCTCGGTCGACGCCGCGGAGATCACCGCCGCCGACGTCGCCGCCGCCCGCGAAAACGTCCGTCCTTCATTGGATCCCGTTCAGCTCGCCTCACTACGTGCCTTCGCCACCGAGCGCTGAGCCCCGGCCGCGCTACGCGGTCGTATCATGGCGTAACGAAAGCAAATTCGGCACGATAGTGGAGCTTTCGAGTAGCCGCGCGATGAGATCAGACTGATGTTCGGCTACTTGCCACTCATTCTCATCGGCGTGCCTGGCACGCATCTCGGCTTCGACCCTCTCTACCCGCTGCCGCCACGGCGCCGGGGGATCCCACATATCGGCTGCGCTGCGCCAGGCGTCGATACGTAAACCCGCGCGATGCACCAAGCCCCTCAACAAGTCAGCAGTGGGAAAGGAACTGTCGTCGGGCTCGCCGGCGGGCGATAGGTCCTGCGCCACTAAAACCAGCAACCCGATACGACCGGGCGGCCGCACGACGCGGCGAAGCTCGCTCAGCAACTCCAGCTGTGCGTCGGTCGTACACAGCACGCCCAGAGCCCACGCGGCATCGAATGCCTCGTCGGCGACGGGCAAGGCCGATGCGTCAGCCTGCACGACCGGGAAACCGAATAGCACTCGCGCGGCGCGGCACCCGCCGGCCTGCGGCTCCACCAGCATCGGACGGACACCACGCTGTGCCACGTAAGCTGCCGGCCCGCCGACGCCGGCACCGCAATCCAACAGCAGTTCACCTGCGCTGAGATCCAGTTGGTCGATAAGCCAGTCCAGGACCGCTGGACTTCCGCTGCCGCGGCACCCGGCTGGGATATAGAACTCTTGACCCAGATGCGTGGCCACCTCTGCCGTCCACCCGGCCAGCGTGTCAAACTCGGCGCCCGCTGAGTCGGTCACGTGCCGCTCGCCGCGCGGGTTCGGGCGGCGACCTCCGCCTTGATCTCCGCGCCGCGTCGCATGCCAGACGCGGACGCCCGCCCGGACAAATTCACTCCGTCAATACCTTTGATAGCCAATAGCTTTCGTGCTTCACTGACTGCTGCCTCGATACCCGCCTCGATCGGATCGGGCGCGTTGACCACCTCGTCTACCAGCGCGGAGTCCAGCTCCAGCCCGGGCAGACCCTGCAGCACGGCAGCCGAGACCATGTCGGTGAACACCGCGACCGAGGCCAGCACCGGGATGCGCAGCCCGGCCGCGCGCGCATCGTCCATGAATGCCGACAACGTCGATGCGGACGACACGTGATTGAGCACCGCCACACTCGCGCCGGCCCGCTGCTTCTCGACCAGCCGAGCCGCTCGAAGATGAGTCGGGGGCGCGGTCGGGGTCTCGGGGACAGCGGCGATCATGTCGAGCGACGCGGCCAGCGCTACCAGCCGCGGACCGTCCAGGTCGAAGGTTTGCGTGACGTCAGCCCGCACGTCGTAGCCGCGACCGTCGCCGGTCACGCAGAACACCGTCTTCGCGCCGGTGAAGTGCAGGCCGACCAACTCCTGCTCCAACACAATGCGATTGCGGTCCCGGCAGGACAGCGTGATCCAAGGCGTCACTCCCTCATCGAGAATCAACCGGCTCATCAGCGTCGGCGGAAAGTCCGGCCGGTTCTGGTGGTCGCCCACCAGCACTGCGTCACAACTCGGCGCCAAGATGTTGGCAATCGCCGCGACATCGGCGGGGTCGAACGGCGCGCAGCTGAAATCGGTGAGGATGAGCGGCGCAGGCACCGGTGGCAGCTGCTTGATAGCACCTGGCCATGGCACTACATCGTCAAAAGAGCATGGCCCCGAACGCATTTCACACTGGCCATCGGGCTTGACACCACCGCATGGCCCGAACTGCATGCGCTTGGGACACTCGTGGCCGACCAACTGTTCACCGCCCGTCACCGGCGTCTCCCCCGCGAGCCGATAGGCGGTCAGTTACCCGGAATCGACGGTCCGAAAACACTCTGTCCGTCTGTCACCGAGCACCTGAGTCAGCCGGCGGTCAGCGCTTGCATGAGTCGGTTCATCACGGCACCGGCTTCTCGGCGGGCGTGGTCGTGATCCTCTGCCCGTGCCACATACAGGGTTGCCTCCCGCATCGCCCCGAGCATTGTCAGCGCGGTCGCCTCGACCGGCTGCGGCGGGATTCGCCCGATCTCGATGGCGCTGGCCAGCAGGTCACGCACGAAGCCGATGTTGTAGCGGTTTCCGATCTCGGTCCATCGTGCCCAGCCCAGCACGGCCGGGGCGTCGACAAGCACGATGCGCTGCACCTCCGGATCGGAGGAGGCATCCAACCAGAAGTCGACACCCAGCCGCATGATCGTGACCGGATCAGTCTGATTGGACGCGACGATCGCCTCGCCCATCCGCGCGGCCAGTTCCCCTTCGACCTGTTCGAAGACCGCGGCAAACAGCTCGGTCTTGTCAGCGAAGTGGTGGTACAGGGCACCGCGGGTCACGCCCGCGGCCCGCACGATCGTCTCGAGCGCGACGTCGGCGAAACCGTGTGCGGCGAACAGTTGGCGGGCCGCCGCGGTGAGCGCCTCGCGCGTCCCTGCGGCCCGCTCGGCCTGCGTACGACGGGTAGCTTCCATCAACCGTTGCCTTTCATACATACGGTATGTATCTTCGTACATACCGTATGTAGGTAGATCAATCGTAAATCGCCCAATCGTAAATCGAGAGTTCCGACGGTCCTATCAGACAGCCCTATCAATCGGAAGGTTCACCACGATGCCGAGTTCAGCACTGCAGGCCATTGAAGCCGACCGCGAAGCACTTCTGGCGCTCTGCCGGGGAGTCGACGACTCCGTCTGGGCACAGGACAGCGGGTGTCCGGGCTGGACGGTCCAGGATCTGGTGTCCCATATGGCGTGCAGTTTTTGGCTGGCCGTGGACATGTCGAAATTGCCCGACTCGTCGGGACTGCCGGCCGAACGGGCCGCTGACTTATACGTCGAGTCGCGCCGCTCCATGACTGCGGCCGAGATTCTGGCCGACTACGAGTCGGCCAGCGCCAGAGGGCTGGAGCTGCTCGCCGCAGTGCAGAGCCAGGACGTTGAGGTGCCGCTCGGCGATGTCGGGACGTACCCGGCGTCCGTCATACCGACGGCGTACGCCTTTGAGCACTACGTGCACATCAGGTACGACATGTTCGCGCCGGATGGGCCCTTTGGCGGAGAGCCGCCGGCCTCTGACGCGTTACGTCTCGGGCCCACGCTGGATTGGATCGAGGCAGCGCTGCCGCAGCAGAACAGCGAGCTTCTCGGCGGCATGGATAAAGCGGTCGAGGTGCGTCTCTCCGGCGTCGACGGGCGGACCCTACAGATCGGCGATGGCGATGTGGCCGGCCAGATTGACTGTGATGCAGCGGCGTTCGTCCGTTGGGTGACTCAACGCGGCAGCTGGGAATCCCTTGGCGTCAACGCACAAGGCGACCCGGCCACCCTCGAGGTCGTTCGGCGGCTGAACGTGTTCTGACTCCACCGAGGCATCGTATTGCAGTTAACTGCACTCTTGCGTTCCACTGCAACTGGGTCTACCCTTGCCCGGGTGACAGTCACACAGCGGACGGCGCGGTCGCTGACCGAATTCATGGACGACCCGATCAACTTCTTCGGCCAGTCCTATACGCAGATGCACAGCATCGACCGCGACGAGCTGGAATCCCTGCAACGGCAGGCGATGGCCATCCGATTTCGGCAGCACTATCAGAGCATCGAGATGCTGCGGAAGCTGGCCGACCGGCTCGGCATCACCGGGGTCGACGAGTTCAACGATGTTGTCCCGCTGTTCTTTTCGCACACCGCATTCAAGTCGTATCCGGCCGCGCTGATCGACAAGAAGCGCTTCGACCTGATGACCAAGTGGCTGGACAAGCTGACCAGCTACGACTTGTCCGCTGTCGACACCACCGATTGCACCGGGATCGACGACTGGATCGAGCGCCTCGACGCGCAGACCCCGCTGGAAGTCATCACGTCCAGCGGCACCACCGGCACCATCTCGATCCTCCCCAAAGACAAGCACGGCGCCGAAGACGGCATGGTGCTGTGGAAGATCTGCCTGTTCCAGACCTTCGGGCAGGAGCCCACCGATGAGCAACTCAACCCGTCGGTCGATGTGGTGTGGCCGAACTTCGCCGACGGCAAGCTGGGTCATCTGCGCATCGCCAACATGATCAAGCGCGGCTTCACCGGCGGCGACGAATCCAAGTTTCACGCCCTCTACCCGTTCGCGGTCGACACCGATCTGATGTTCCTTGCCTCCAAGATGCGGGCAGCGGCCTCCCGCGGCGAGCTCGACCGGCTGGAGATCGACCCGGCCCTGGCCGCCCGCAAGGATGAGTTCATCGCCATGCAGGCACGGCAGGCTCAGGACATGGATGCGTTCTTCACCCGCATCACCGAACAACTGCGCGGCAAGCGGGTATTCATGCTCGGTACCTACCACCTGATGTATGACATAGCCAAGGCCGGCCTCGAGCGCGGAGTGCGCAACGTCTTTTCGCCCGACTCGGCGATTCTCACCGGCGGCGGAATGAAAGGTGTTGCGCTGCCGGATGATTTCATGGACGTCATCACCGGCTTCCTCGGCGTCGACCGCATCCAGGTCGGATACGGTTTCTCCGAATCCAGCACCTTTCACTGGGGCTGCAGCGAGGGTCGCTATCACGTGGCACCGTGGGTCATCCCATTCGTGCTCGATCCCGAGACCAGCGAGCCGCTCCCCCGCAACGGCATACAGACCGGCCGCGCCGCCGTCTATGACATCCTGCTGCGCGCCCACTGGGGCGGCGTCATCTCCGGCGACGAAGTCACCGTCAACTGGGACCTGCAGTGCCCGTGCGGGCAAGCCAGCGTGGCGTTCGAACCCGGCATCATCCGCTACAGCGAGAAGCAGGGCGTTGAGGACGACCGGATCACCTGCGCCGCAACGCAGGAAGTGCACAACGAAGCGGTGGACTTCATGAAGGGCATCGAACTGTGATCGCCTACACGGTCCCATTGTTCCTGCGCGGACGGGTGATCACCGATCACCTCGTGCCGTTCGATGCCCGCGTGGGCGCCGCACAGTTCCAGGCGCCGGACATGAGCAGATACGTCGAGCAACTGCCGCTCAAGAGCCCCGCGGCGATGAGCGACCTCTACGAGTTGAGCTTCGACGAGATCCTCGACGTGCTCGAGGCCCTGGGCAACGCACTGGATTTCGACTCGAACGCTCACCTGCAGGAGGCCTACGAGGCCTCACTGCTGGCCAACGTGCTGCCGCCGGAGATGATGCAGAACAGCTATCGCATTCTGCGACCGCTGTTTTCCCGCGACAATGTCACCGAAATCGCCGACAGCCAGGTCGGGCTGAATTACCTCAATGGATGGGTGCCGCACACCTTGCGGGACGGCCGCGAACTACGTGTGCGCGCGTTCGGATCCCGAATGCTGCATATCCCCGCGGGCAACGGCGGATTGGTGTCGGCAGTCACCATCCTGCGTTCGGTGATCACCCGATCGGACGTGATCATCAAGGCGCCCTCGAACGATCCGCTGACCGCGATCGCCATCGCCCGCACCCTTGCCGATGTGGCGCCCGACCACCCGATCACCAAGCACCTGGCGGTCGGATATTGGAAGGGTGGTGACTTAGCCGTCGAGGAAAGCCTCTACCAGCCGCACCACATCGAAAAGATCGTGGCGTGGGGTGGACTTGCGTCGGTCAAGCACGTAACCCGTTACATCCAGCCCGGTTTGGAGCTCATCGCACTGGACCCCAAGCGTAGCGCGACGATCATCGGCCGCGAGGCGTTCGATGACGACGACACAATGCGCGAAGTGGCCCGCCGCGCCGCAACCGACATCGGCGTCGCGAACCAAGAGGGGTGCGCCAACGCACGGGTCATCTACGTGCTCAGCGGCACCGACGCCGACGGCCTCGCGAACGCGAACCGGTTGGGCGAACTGATATATCGAGAGTTGATGTCGCTGCCGGCCGTTGTCAGCACGCCGCCGCGCTACCCCAACCGCGAACTGCTCGACCACTTGGAGTCCTCCCGGATGAACGACGACTTCTATCGCGTGATCGGCGGTGAGCAACGCGAGGGCGCAATCGTCGTGTCCCAGTTCGACGAGCCCGTCGACTATTCGCCGCTGCTCTCAGGGCGGGTTGCCAACATCGTGCCGGTGGATAGCATCGACAAGGTGACCGCCGCGGTGAACGCGTATACCCAGACGATCGGCATCTATCCCGAACCGCTCAAGCGCCGACTACGAGACACGCTGCCGCTGTTCGGTGCCCAACGACTGACCAGTTTGGGCTACGCATGCAATGTCGCGATCGCCGCACCCCAGGACGCCATCGAGCCGATTCGCCGCATGTGCAAGTGGGTCGTCGACGAGGAATGCGAAGCCAACGTGGTCATCCCGCTGTGGAAGCTCACGCCGGCATGACCGAGACGCGCAGCGCCCTGGACGTCGTCGAGGGTATCGACCTGTCGGGCAAGACATGTGTGATCACGGGGGCGTCGTCGGGCCTTGGCCGCGAGTCGGCTCGGGCGCTGGCCGCAGCGGGGGCGCGGGTGATTCTGGCCGCCCGCAATACCGATGCGCTGGGCGAGGCGGACCGGTGGATACATGCCGAGGTACCCGGCGCGAAGACCGCGACGGTGCAGCTCGATCTGACCTCGCTGACCAGCGTGCGCACCGCGGCCGCGAAGATCTGTGAAGCCACGCCGGTGATCGATATCTTGATGAACAACGCCGGTGTCATGTTCACGCCGTTCAGCCGCACTCAGGACGGCTTCGAAATACAGTTGGGCACAAATCATCTCGGACACTTCGAACTGACCCGGCTCCTGACACCGCAACTCGCCGCCGCGGCGGGCGCCAGGATCGTCATCCTCTCCTCCGGCGGCCACGTCATGGGTGACGTCGACGTCGACGATCCGAACTGGAGCATCGCGAATACGACAAGTTCGCCGCCTACGGCGCGTCCAAGACGGCGAACATCCTGCACGCGAAGGAAGCCGACCGCCGCTTGCGCGAGTCGGGAATCCGCGCCTATGCCGTGCATCCCGGAACCGTGGCCACGTCGCTGGCGCGCTACATGTCCAAGTCCGACTTCTCGCAGTTGCGCAAATATGCCGTGGCCAGCGGAGCCGCACGTGGCGAACGCACCGACGGCTACCTCGACTTCACCACGCCGGAGTACGGCTCGGCCACCCAGGTGTGGGCCGCGGTAAGCCCTGAGCTGGCCGATCGGGGCGGGGAGTACCTGGAAAGCTGCGGTGTCAGCGATGCGGTCGCGCCCTACGCGGACGACGCCGACCACGCCGCGGAGTTGTGGGCTCTCTCCGAGAAATTGTGTGCGACAACGTGACCAGAACGGAACGGCGCAAGCAGGAGGTTCGCGAGAAGATCCTCGCGGCCGCGTTCGACCTCTTCCTCGCCCAGGGTGTCGCTGCGACCAAGATCGAGGAGATCTGCGAGCGCGCCGACGTGGCCAACCGGACGTTCTTCAACCACTTCGCCACTCGTCAAGACATGATGCGCGCGTTGGCGGAGCGACGACTGGTTAACCTGCACGATGTTTTCTTCGATCGCGGCGACGAGGCGATCCCGGTGCGGCTCGTCGGCGTGTTCGACGACATTGCCGTCGCGCTGGTCAAATCCGGTGACACCTATCGGGAGATGATCGGGGAAATGCTGGCCGCCAGTGGCTATGGCATCCAGCGTGGGTTCAACCTGCACGACACGTTCGTCGAGCTCGTCAAAGAGGGCGTGGCCCGCGGCGAGGTCAGCGTGCGACACGACGCGGAAACGTTGGCCGACATCATCGTTGGTGCTCTATCCGGCGGCATCGTCAACTGGACCGTCGACCGGACCTACTCGCTGGAAACCAATCTGCACAACCTCGGCGTCGCCCTGGCCGAACTACTCACGTCCTGAGCCGGGCACGCTCATGCTCCGGTTCGGGAAGCGGAGCCCACTCGGCCGAAAGCCGCGCGCTGAACCGCGGCGCCCGCCGCTCCAGGAACGCGGTAACACCTTCGCGAGCGTCGCCGGTTCCCATCACCCGATGGTGCAGCTGGGTTTCCAGCGACGCGACCTGCCGCGGTGTGTAACCGTTGATTGCGCTGTCCCACAGCAGCCGCTTGCACAGTGCCGCCGACATCGGCGCGACGTTGGTCGCGATGTCGCGGGCAATGTCCATCGCCAGGTCGAGAACCTCCGCGGCAGGCAGCGCCCGGTTGGCGATACCCCACCCGACGGCCTCGGCGCCGCTGAAGGTTCGTCCGGTGAGCAGCACCTCGGCGGCCACCCCGAGGTTGGTCAGCTGCGCCAGTGTCCAATGCGACATGCAGTCGGGTATCACGCCCCGACGGACCTGCACCACACCGTATTTGGCGTCATCGGCGACGATCCGCATGTCGGCTTGCAGCGCGATGGTCAACCCGATCCCGATCGCGTGACCGTTGACGGCGGCGATCACCGGTTTGCGTAATTCAAACGCAGCTGGGTCGATCGGCGACGCGGAAAACGCGCTGTGGTCGGGCGGGGAGTCGAACGGTGAGCTGTTGCCCGAGAAATCCGCTCCGGCGCAAAATGCCCGTCCGGCGCCGGTGAGCACGATGGCACGGACATTGTCGTCGTTGTCGCAGTCCCGGTATGCCGCGCTCAGCAGGGCGCCCATCTCGGCGGTGTAGGCGTTGAGATGTTCGGGCCGGTTCAGCGTGAGCACTGCCACGCCCGCATTGACATCCACTGCTACATCGGTGCTCATCGCATTCGAAGTACACCACGCCCACCTGCGGCGCAGCGGATGGTTGGCAATTTCACTAGCCTGGGTTTGCCGGACGGCGTAGTCGCCGCATTCAGTACTGCCCAACAGCGAAATGGACATTTGGCCATGGTGCGAACCGACGACGACAGCTGGGACATCACCGAGAGCGTCGGCGCGACGGCGCTGGGCGTGGCCATGGCGCGGGCCGCTGAATCCGATTGCGATTGCCCGCTGTTCACCGACCGTTATGCGCAGACTTTCATCGACGCCGCGATCAAGCGCGGGTGGGATTCGTCAGCGATAGCCGGGCGGGTGCCGATCATCAAAGACTACGCCGCGGTGCGCACCAAGTGGTTCGATGAGTACTTCATCGCCGCCGGCGCCAACGGTATCGACCAGACGGTGATCCTGGCCGCCGGCCTGGACGCCCGTGCCTGGCGGCTGCCGTGGGTGACCGGTAGCAGAGTGTATGAGATCGACCAGCCGCAGGTGCTTGCCTTCAAGGCCGATACCCTCGCCGCGCGCGGCGCGCGATCGAAGGAGAGATACCAGGCGGTGCCCGTCGATCTGCGAGCCGATTGGCCAACCGCGTTGCGTGAGGCTGGTTTTGACCCATCGACGCCGACGGCATGGTCGGCCGAGGGGCTACTGCCGTATCTGACAGCGGCCGGCCAAGATCTGTTGTTCGAGCGGATCGTCGAGCTCAGCGCGCCCGGTAGCCGGGTCGCCGTCGAGGCTCTGAGCCCGAGTGCCTTCGACCCGGACTACCTCGAGCGAGGTCGCCAATACCTGAGTGGCACGCATGACGACACCGCCCCGCATGTCCATGACTTGCTGTTCATGGAAGTACGAACCGACCTTCGGCCATGGTTGACCGAACGCGGCTGGGCCGTCACCGCGATCGAGACGTTGAACTTGATGCAGCGCTACGACCGGCCACCGGATTCGTCGGTGAAGGATTTGGCGCCCCGTAACGTTTTCATCGAAGGCCGGCTGCACACCCCGCGCCGGCCCACCTGACGGCTACTGCGAAAGCTGGAATTCGATCACCGCGGCGACGGAATCCACCGCCTCGCTCAGCGCCGCCAACCGGTCGGCCGCCGTCGGTGCGGCCAGTATGGAGTAGCGGTCGGCGGGCCCGATCGGAATGCGAGCGGCCAACGCGTACAGCCGTTCTCCGGGCTCATCGGCGTCGGTGGGGACGCCGAGCACTTCTTCTCGATCCGGCACCGGTAAATCGCGGGCGTTGGCGATGCGCTCGAACAACCCCATCATCCGGTCTTCGAGCTCCTCCAATTGTCCTGCCCTCACCGGCTTTCCATGTTCGTCCGGCCACTCCTCGACGACGGCCCGCGGGTACGGATCGTCGGGCAGCCACTCGCACACCTTGATCCGCTCCGACGTCCGGCAGCGCAGCATGAACCTGCCGGAGCCGGCGATCTCGACGCATTCGGTGATCCTGGCCACCGTCCCGACATCGCAGCGCACGTCGCCGCCACCGACCTCGCGACCCTGCGAGATCAGCACCACACCAAACCTAGGGTTGTTGTCGCGCATACAGTCCCGCACCAACTCGGCATAGCGTGGCTCGAAGATCTGCAGCGGCAGATCCTCGCCGGGCAGGAATGCCGACTGCAGCGGAAACATTGCCAGACGGCCGAATTCGGCTGTAGTTTCCATCAGATCTCCAACTCGCCGACCAGCGCGTCGACCACCGCGCGCAGATCCCCGTCGTGTTCCTCGGCTACCCGTCGTTGCCGTTGATACGACGCCCCGCGCTTCGGAATGTCGGCCACGGCGGCCAGCTCGTCGACGCAATCCAGGGATTTGGCAACGGGTTCCAGTCGGGTCAGCACATCGTCGAGGTCGTCGGTGACTAACCGTTCGTTGCTGTCGGCGTCCAGGATGATGATCGCGTCCAACCCGTAACGCGCAGCGCGCCATTTGTTTTCCTGGTTGTGCCACGGCGGCATGGTCGGTAACTCCTCACCGGCATCGAGTCGGCGCTCGAGATCGACCACCAGGCAGTGCGTCAACGCAACCAGCGCACCGAGCTCACGAACATTGGACACGCCATCGCAGATCCGCACCTCGAGGGTTCCGTTGTGCGGTGAAGGCCGCACGTCCCAACGCACCTCGTTGACGTCCTCGATGATGCCCGTCTTTTTCTGATCGTGGACGAAACCCTCGAATTGACTCCACTTTTGGAACTGAAACGGCAGACCGGCGGTGGGCAGTTGCTGGAACATCATCGCCCGGTTGCTGGCATATCCGGTGTCCTCGCCCACCCACCATGGCGACGACGCCGACAGCGCCAGCAGATGCGGATACCAGTTGAGCAACGACGACATGACCGGCATGACCTTGTCCGGCGACGAAACTCCGACGTGCACGTGCACCCCCCAGATGAGCATCTGGCGGCCCCACCACTGTGTGCGCTTGATCAGCTCGGCGTATCTCGGTGCATCGGTGAGCTTCTGCGACGACCAACTCGCGAACGGATGGGTGCCCGCGCCGAACAACTCCATCCCCCGCTGCCGAACGATCGGTAGGACGGCGCTCAGCGTGGACTGAAGGTCCTCCATCGCCTGCGCCGTGGAGTCGCAGATGCCGGTGACGACTTCGACGGTGTTGCGCAGCAATTCCTTGTGTACATGGGGGTTTTCGCCGATCTCGGCGAACACCGCGGTCGCCTCGTTACTGAGGTCGCGCGTCTGGGCGTCGACGAGCGCGAACTCCCATTCGACTCCAAGTGTCGGGCGGGGTGAGGACGCGAAGTTCACCCTGATAGCGCTACCCCTGTCCGCCGAGTAACTAACCGGATCCGATCACGCCGCACGCCACCCGCTTGCCGGCGTCACCGGTCATCATGGTCGTCTGGTCGGGCCCCGCCGCCCCGTTGACCTGGTTGTAGCGATCCGCCGGGATGTTGCCGAAATTGTCGGCGCCGGCGTGGATGACGATCGCGGTGCCCGCGCCGGCCAACAGGTCAGCCTTGGTGAACCCGTCAGTGGTGGTCTCGAGCAACGCCCCACCATCCTTGCGGACCTGCAGCGAGGTCAGGTCGCCGCTTCCGTGCTCATGACCCGGCGCCGTGAAGTGCCCGCCGGCGGATAAGAAGTCGCCGGGCTCGCCCCCGGTCGGCGCTACCGAGTTGGCCTCGCACTTGCCCACCGAGTGGATGTGGACACCGTGGAAGCCGGGGCTCAGCTGCGCCTGTTCCGGTGGTCTCGATGGTGATCGTCACGTAGCCCGGGTTGAAGTCGAACTTGGCCGTGGCGACCTTCGTACCGTTGGGCGCGTTCAGCTGCGTGGTCAGGCTGTCTGTTCCGCCCTGGTGACCGGTCGGCTCGGCGCTCGACGGCGCCGGTGAGCCGGTCCAGACCGACGGCTGAGTGCCGGGCGAAGTCGCCGGTGGTTGATTCGGCTTGCACGCGCTCATCAGCGCGACGGAAGCGACGAGCGGAACCAGTGCGGAGGCGGCGGCAAATTTGCGGCCGCTGGCGGACTTAAGCATGGGGAGAGCCTATCCCGATGACGATGCGGGTCGGAACGACCCGCTGAGGAGTGGGATCGACACGGCTCGAGCCCGATGACGATGCGGGTCGGAACGACCCGCTGAGGAGTGGGATCGACCGGCTCAGCCCGATGACGATGCGGGTCGGAACGACCCGCTGAGGAGTGGGATCGACCGGCTCAGCCCGATGACGATGCGGGTCGGAACGACCCGCTGAGGAGTGGGATCGACCGGCGCAGCCCGATGACGATGCGGGTCGGCTGAACCCTACTACTTCGGCTAGCGCAACCAGCGGCGCCGGAGTGCCGTGGTCTTCCAGAGAAAAGGAATCCGACATGAAGACGAGAGCATTGATGGCCACGGTCGGTGGCGCAGCGGCAGCGTTGGCCGCTGGTGTTATGTGGACCGCACCATCGGCCCCGGCTGGCAGCGACTTTTGCAACTCGCTCCCCCCCGCGCAAATTCATGATTGCAGCTGCGGCGCTGACAACGTCCCAGGTACTCCGGAATATCAGCAGTGCCTGCATGGCGTTGCGACTGCGCCCGGGCCGGCAGGCTCACCGCAACCCGCGCCGCCGGCGCAACCCGTGCCGGCCGAGCCGCCCGCGCTACCCGGGCCGCCCGCCTGATCCCTACCGCGCGTACGGTCCGCCGCTCCGAATCGATGAGCATCCTGAGGCCGGCCATCGTTGTTGGTCGGACCGTCTGGCATAATCGAATGTATGTTCGAACAGCCTGCAGGCGCAATGTCATCTCCAGAGGTGATCGCGCGGTTTGATGAGTTGTTCGAGCGGCGTCATCCCAGCCGGACGTCGGAGTCGGTTGCCTTCCTGGATCGGATCGGTGCGTCGTGGCGCGCGCAGAATCGCGCGGCAGCGTCGGCATTGTTGGCGATCGGCGAGTTGTTCGCTTACCGATTGGCGCGCTGCTCGGACACCGAGGACTGGGCCGTCGACACCGAGGCGGCGGTGAGCGCCGAGGTGGCCGCCGCCTTGCGCATGAGCCAAGGCCTAGCGGCGAGCCAATTGCGGTATGCCCGCGCGATGCGCGAGCGGCTGCCGAAGCTGGCTGACGTCTTCCAAGCCGGTGACATCGACCAGCGGACATTCGCCACGATCGTCTATCGCACCGATCTGATCACCGACCGCGACGTGCTCGCGACCGTCGACGAACAGCTCGCGGTGACCGTGGTGCGCTGGCCATCGATGACGCGCGGCCGGCTGGCCGGACACATCGACAAGATCGTCGCCAAGGCCGACGCCGATGCAGTGCGCCGTCGTACGGAGCGACGCGCTGAACGCGAGGTCTGGTTCGCCGACCTCGGGAGCGGTCTGTCCGAAATTCACGGCAGCCTGTTGAGCCCCGATGCGCATGCCCTGGACAAGCGGCTCACTGCGTTGGCCGCCACGGTCTGCGAGCACGATCCACGCACCCGCGAGCAACGCCGCGCTGACGCTCTGGCCGCGCTCGCGGCGGGCGCCGATCGGCTGGGCTGTCGCTGTGGACTCGGCGACTGCGCCGCCGGAAAACGGCCCGCCGCAACGCCTGTGGTGATTCATGTGATCGCCGAACATGCCGCGATCGACGTGCCGGCAGCGGCGCAGCGGCATCCGAGGTATGCGCCGACGGGCTCGATCGACCCGAACTCGTTGCCGAGTTGGCCGCCGAGGCCAAGCTGGTGCCCCTGGTCCACCCGATCGATGCCGCGCCCGAGCCGGGATATGTGCCGTCGAGAAAGCTCGCCGATTTCGTGCGCTGCCGAGATCTCACCTGCCGGTGGCCCGGCTGCGATCGACCCGGCATTCGACTGCGACATCGACAGAGAGGATGGGTCGGCGTCACTCCCGGTGGCGGTCTGACTCTGACCTCGATTGACGCCCAGTTGTCCTTGTGTGGATCTGTCGGCCGTCGCTGGGAGTGACGCGTGCGACGTCACCGACGCGACGGCTGTGACTTCATAGGAGCTTGCGCCACAAGCACCCATCTCTGTCCTGTCCAACCGCCGACGCCGGTGTCGCCCATCCACCGGAATAGAGGACGGCAGGAACAATCATGACAACCAACACGGGGTCTGGCCACGTCGTGGCAGGAGTCGACACCCACAAACAGACCCATCACGGCGCGGTGCTCGACGCCGACACCGGAAAACTGCTCTCCGAACGCGAGTTCCCCGCGACCCGGGCCGGCTATCGGCAACTGCTGTCGTGGATGCGCTCACACGGCACCGTGCTCAAGGCAGGCTTGGAGGGCACCGGGTCCTATGGGGCTGGTTTGCAACGGTTTCTGCAAGCTCACGACGTGACAGTGATCGAAGTGTCGAGACCTAACCGTCAAGATAGGCGGCGCCGCGGCAAGTCCGACCCGATCGACGCCATAAACGCCGCTCGGGCCGTGCTGAGCGAAGCGGCGAACTCCATGCCGAAATGCCGCGAGGGATTCGTCGAGTCCGTGCGTGAGATACGCGCGACCCGCCGCAGCGCGGTCAAAGCCCGCAAGGCCGCATTGCACCAGATCCACGGACTGCTGTGGTGTGCCCCCGACGACCTGCGCGCGAAGTTGTGCAGTTATGACCGCGCGGCCCTCGTCGCGCGGTGCGCCCGGCTACGCATCCCGACCAACGGGGCACTCGAGGATCCCACCGTAACGGCTCGCAAGATGCTGCGCCGCCTTGCCAAACGCATCCAACTGCTCGACGAGGAGATTGCCGAGGCCAATCACGAACTTGAGTCGATCCTCACCGAACACACACCGAACCTGCTGGCCGTCAACGGAGTTGGAACCGAAGCCGCCGGACAGATACTCACCACAGCTGGACAGAACATCGACCGACTGAAGTCAGAGGCATCACTGGCACGTCTATGCGGCGTCGCCCCGATCCCGGCCAGCAGCGGAACCACCACCCGCCATCGCCTGCACCGCGGCGGCGACCGCGACGCCAACAGCTCGATCTATCTGATTGTCGTCAACAGACTGCGTTGGCACGAACCCACCAAGCAATACATGGCCCGCCGAACCCAAGAAGGAAAGACCAAAAAAGAGATCATCCGCTGCCTGAAACGCGCCGTCATCCGCGAGCTCTACCGAGCACTTCAAGCCGATTTACAGCAACCAACGCAGGCCCTTGACGCTGCATAGGAGCATCCACACCATCCCCTACGCCGACGGCGGACCCACCCATGCCTCGAACCTCAAGTGCTACTGCCGCACCCACCACCTCGTCAAAACCTTCTGGGGCTGGCGTGATCAGCAATTACCCGACGGCACAATCATTCTCACCTCACCCTCAGGACAAACCTACGTCACCACCCCCGGCAGCGCACTGCTCTTCCCCAGCCTGTGCCCGCCCACCGGAGACGTGCCGCGCACCGAAACCCGATCCGCCGATCAACTACTGCGGCGACCGGACCGCCATGATGCCCCGACGCCGCCGGACCCGACAACAAGACCGCGCCCACCGCGTCGCCACCGAGCGACGACAAAACCACAACGCCCGCACCGCCCGCCGCTCGCGGTCAATGAGTTACCTCGGGCCGGCCCCGCCGGAGCCGACACCGAGCCGCCGCCGCTCTACGGCCCTTGCTAACCCGTTACCACCACGATGACGCCGGGCGGCTGGTCGGCGACTTCCTTCGTCCGCGGCGCAACATCCGCTTTGAGCAGCTGACCCACGGCATCGGCGGTTTCGTGCTCTCCGGGCGCGTCGGTGAAGTAGACCGTGGTTTTGGAGACATCGGGCAACGTCAGGTTGTCGACCTTGGTGACGTTGAAACCACCCTGCTTGATCTGGTCGGCGGCCTTCCCCGCGACGCCCTTGGAGTTGGAGATGTTGAAGACGAGCACATCGGCCTTTGGCGGAGGCTTCGCCGAGGTCTTCGACGCCGCCGCGCTGGTCGTGACGCTGGAGACCGACGATTCGTCGTCGGTGTTACTGCCCGATCCCATGGCCTGAAACCCGACCAGCAAAAAGATGACACCGAGGAACAACAGCACCATCACCATGGCCCGCAGTGGGAGGCCGGTCGAGTCGGGAACGCGCTCATTCATTGACGTCACTGTATCGAGAGGTGGGCCAAAACCCACAGCGACGCCCTGTGAGCAGGCAAAATCTTAGGTGAGCTCGAAGCCCAGTCGCCGGGCCGCCCGCGCCTTCTGCCGACTGGCCCGCAGCCGCCGGAGTCGTTTCACCAGCATGGGATCGGCAGCTAACGCCTCGGGCCGGTCGACCAACGCATTGAGCACCCGGTAGTAGTTAGGGGCCGACATTCCGAATAGCTCTTTGATGGCTTCCTCTTTAGCACCGGCGTATTTCCACCATTGGCGTTCGAAGGCCAAAATGTCGTGTTCGCGGCGAGTCAACCCATCGGCGAGTTCAGAGTCGTTCCCCGATCGATTAGCCCGCGCCATAGCGCTGTCCATATCGCTTCCTCGACCCTTTCGGCAAAATCTCGAATGCTCGCTGCTCCGGCGATTATTCAACCACGTCGACAACTGTTGACCTGGAAGCCAGACCCGCGAGTCGGCTGACTACGTGAGGTTGCCTGTCCCCGGTCGACTCCGCAACCGGAGCAGGTGGACGCGGGCTTAAGCTTTCCGGTCATGGCAGTCGTACCCATTCGCATCGTGGGAGATCCCGTATTGCACACGCCCACCGCGCCGGTGCCGGTCGCGGCGGACGGTTCGCTGCCGGCCGACCTGGCCGATCTGATCACGGATCTGTACGACACCATGGATGCCGCCTACGGGGTCGGTCTGGCGGCCAACCAGATCGGTGTGGGTCTTCGGGTATTCGTCTACGACTGCGCCGACGAGCGGGGGCAGTCGGAGCGCCGCCGCGGAGTCGTGGTCAACCCGGTGCTGGAAACCTCCGAGGTCCCCGAGACCATGCCCGACCCCGAGGACGACGACGAGGGTTGCCTCTCGGTTCCGGGTGAGTCGTTTCCAACCGGGCGCGCGCAGTGGGCCAAAGTCACCGGCCTCGACGCCGACGGCAACGCGATAATCATAGAGGGCTCAGGCTTGTTCGCACGCATGCTCCAACACGAGACCGGGCATTTGGACGGCTTCTTGTACCTGGACCGCTTGATCGGACGACACGCGCGCTCGGCCAAGCGAGCGGTCAAATCACACGGCTGGGGCGTTCCGGGGTTGTCGTGGACGCCGGGCGAAGGACCGGATCCGTTCGGTCACTGATGGTTTCGTGGCCCGAGCTCGGAACCAGGGTGACGGTCCGCTACCGCCGACCCGAGGGCTCCGTCCCACCGCTGACCGATGTCATCGGCCATCTACTCGACACCACACCGCTCGTCCGCGTCCGGACCAAGACGGGCGCAGTGGTGCAGTTCGCACCCGAGAACGTGGTCGCCCTGAGGACGCTCAGCGATGTCCCGGTGCGCGCGTCGGAGATCCGCGCGCTCGAGCATGCCGCCGCGCTGGCCTGGCCCGGTGTCGAGCAGCACTGGCTGGACGGCTGGCTGCTGCGCGCCGGACACGGCGTCACATACGGCGCCAATTCCGCTGTCCCACTGGCGAACTCTGCGGGTCAAGCAGCGATCCCGGCGATCGTCGACTGGTACCGAAGCCGCGACCTGACCCCGCGGCTGGCGATCGCCGATCGCCTGTTGCGGCTAACCAGTGCGGGCGAGCACGCCAATCGGGTGCTGGTGCGTGACCTGCGCGCCGACCAGCCCGATCCGTCGGTCCGGCTGTCGGCCCGGCCCGACGACGCGTGGTTTCGGCTCTGCCAGTGCGAGATTCCGGTCGATGTATTGACGGCGGTCGTCGACGGCGAGCTGGTTTTCGGCACGCTCGCGGACGCGGCGGTTGCTCGCGCAGCGGTCACCGATGCTCCAGACGGCACCCGCTGGGTGGGCCTGTCGACGGTGTGGGTGGCAGATCTGAACTCGGACGCCGGCCGCGTGCTGTGCGAGGCACTGCTGGCCTGGGGCGCATCGCGCGGCGCCACCCGTGGCTACCTCCGGATTCACGACGACAATCACGTGATCGCCGACTTGGCCAGGTCGCTGGGCTTCGTTCTGCACCACACCGCGCGCTACGTCACGCCAACCACGTAGGGTCATCGCCATGCCCGACGGCATGGTTGATGGCGGCGACCCGCTGCGCCCGGCTTCGCCGCGCTTGCGATCGCCGCACCTCCGGATAGCCACCTGGAACGTGAACTCGATTCGCACCCGGCTGGATCGTGTGCTCGATTGGCTGGAGCGCGCCGAGGTCGACGTGCTCGCGATGCAGGAAACCAAGTGCTCCGACCAACAGTTCCCGGCCATGCCGTTCCTGGAGCGTGGCTACGACACGGCGCACTGCGGTTTCAACCAGTGGAACGGCGTGGCGATCGCATCGCGAGTCGGCCTGGACAACGTCGAAGTAGGCTTCGACGGCCAACCCACCTGGAGCAGCAAGCCGGATGTCGCCGCCGCTGCCGAAGCCCGCGCGCTGGCCGCCACCTGCGCCGGAGTGCGGGTGTGGAGTCTGTACGTGCCCAACGGCCGCGCCCTGGACGACCCGCACTACACGTACAAACTGAACTGGCTTGCCGCACTGCGTGATACCGCGTCTGGCTGGCTGCGCGACGATCCATCGGCGCAGATTGCACTAGTCGGTGACTGGAATATCGCTCCCACCGACGAGGACATCTGGAGCGTCGAGTTCTTCGAGGGCGCAACTCACGTCTCCGAACCTGAGCGCAAAGCATTCGACGCGATCGTCGACGCCCAATTCTCAGACGTGGTAAGGCCTTTCACCCCCGGCCCGGGTGTCTACACGTATTGGGACTACACCCAATTGCGGTTCCCGAAGAAACAGGGGATGCGCATCGATTTCATCCTCGGCTCCCCCACGTTCGCCGGCCGGGTTGCCGACGCGCAGATCGTTCGTGAAGAGCGCAAGGGCAAGGCACCCAGCGATCACGCCCCGGTAGTGGTGGATCTGCGTGGAGATTGACGCGTGTAAAAACTGCGCTGCGGGTATTCATCTTCTGTTCATTTGCCAATCAAGGTCATAGGATTGCCCGATGCTGCGCAATATCGTGACGGTTCTATGAACCCTTCGACTGTGCGCGTATACGACCGCCGCCAATGTGGCCTGCAGCGGGTATTCGATTTACGGCCTCAATTACCGACTATCAGGGAGTGATCATGGGTGTCGTTGACGGCGCCGTACGCAATGTAAGTCGAACGGTCAGCCGCGCCGCCACGGTAACCACCGCCGCCGCGGGCGCGGTGGGTGGTGCCGCGGTCAACGGCGTCGTCGGCGCCGTGACCGGTGCCGCGGCAGGTGTGCAGAAAGGCATCGACAAGGGCAGCCACTCGACGCCTGCGGCCGCATTGACATTGGGCGCAATCGGTGCCGCCGGGCTCGTCGAGTGGCCGCTGTTGCTGGCCGTCGGCGGCGGCGCGCTGTTGCTGCGCCGGCTGAACAACTCGCACAACGACCACCCGAAAATCGCGTCGGTCACGTCGGTGAAGGCGGCTCCGGCTAAGTCGACCAGTTCCGCCCGGCCGCGCAAAACGCCGGCCAAGCGACCTGCGGCGCGGCAGTCCAGCGGAACCCAATCGCGCACCCGCCGTTGATTATTGGGAATAGGTAGCGTCGGATTGGTGCGAGCATCCTTCCCGCTGCGCGCGGTAACGCTCGGCTTACAGGCGACGTCTGCGCTCGTTAGCGCCAGCGTGCAAACCGCGGCAAGCGCCGCAGGATCATTGGGCACAGTGGCCTCGACGGGTATGTCGATGGCCGTGATCCCGGTTCGCGAAGGCGTCAAGGCACTCTCGGAGGGGCTGCCCGCACCTACGCTGACCAGGCATAGCTGGCGCGGCAAGGGACGCGCGTGGGTGGAGGTCCGCGGCCTCGACGGCCCGGACGGCGCCGAACTCGGGCGCCTGGTGGTCGACGCCGTCCGCGCGCGTTCCGGAGTCAAATCGGTCAGCGTGAACCGGCCACTGTCGCGGATCGTGGTCACACTCAACAACGATCAGATCTCGCTGCGTGACCTGTGCCGCGATGTCGACGAGGCTGAAAAGCGTTGGCGTGCAAGCGGTAACGTCGATCTACGGCGTAGCGACACTCGTCCGAAGCCACTGCCGGGCGACGGTCTGCTGCTGGCTACCAACGCGTTAGGGGTCGGCGCCACCGCCGTCGGTGTGAGCGCCGCGGTCGCCGGGCGGGTGCTGCGCTGGCCGCGCATGTTCAGCGGTGTCGAGGCGATAGTGGTGGCCGTCGACTACCAGCCACGGCTGCGCCGCCTGCTCGAGGATCGCATCGGGCACTCGGCGACGGACGCGGTGCTGTCGGTCGCGATCGTCACGGCGCACGTCCTCGAGCTGTCGCCCGCGTCGCTGGCCGTCGACCTCGCGATGGAGACGCTGAAAGCCGCCGAATACCAGGCCGAGGCGCAAGCGTGGCGTCGTCACGAACCGGCGCTGGCCCGCCACGCCGAGCACCCGGAGGTCTGCCCGCCGTCCCGCCCGGTGCCCCTGCCGGAAGGACCCGTCGAGCAGCACGCACGGCGCAGCGCGTGGGTTCAGGTGATCGGCACGGCGACCGTCGGGGCGTTCACTCGCAACCCCGAGATGGCCGCGACCGCGACGTTGGTCACCACCCCGAAGGCCACCCGCACCACCCGCGAGTCCTTCGCCGCGGCGCTCGGCCAGGGACTGGCCGACCAGCATGCGGTGCTGGCGTTGCATCCGGAAAAACTACGTTGGCTGGACCGGGTCGATGCGCTGCTGGTCGATCCGCGGGTGTTGTGCACCAACACCCTGCGAGTGGTCCGCATCCGCGGGGCCGACGAGGACGAGCTGTCCCCCGCGTGGAACCGAGCCCAGTTGCTGCTGGAGAAAAAGGGCCTGCGCGTGGGCTGGCACCCGGTTCCCGGCTTGTCCGGCAAGGGATCTGACACCGTCGTCGAAGCTTTGATCGGCCCGACCCACGACCCGCTGGCCTCGGCCGTACTGGCCGAGGCGCGTCGGGCCGGCCTGGAATTGATCTCCGTCGGCGTCGACGATCTCGGCGAACTGCAGCCCGCCTTCGACGAGCTGAGGCCACTGCAGAGGGCGTCCATCGATACCGCGCTCGCCGCGGCACTGAGCGATCTGCAGCAGTCGGGCCGTACTGTCGCCGCCGTGTCTTCGGCCGCTGCACAAGCACTTTCGTCGGCCGACGTCGGGCTGGGCGTGATGCCCAATTCCGACGGGGACCCGCCGCCCTGGACGGCCGATCTGATCCTGAGCGACCTCGACGGCGTGTGGCGGCTGCTGCACGCCGTCCCGGCCGCCAAATCGGCGAGCCGGCGCGGGATCGAGATCGCAACCGGCGCGACGGCATTGGGCGCGCTGCTGATGGTGCCCGGCGTGCGCGGGCGCGGCCCGGGCCCGGTGACGACGGGCGCGGCCGCCGGTCTGCTGTCGGGATATCTGATGGCCCGCCGGGTGCTGCGCACACCGGCCCCACTGCCGGCGCCGATCCACGACTGGCACGCCATGTCGATCGAACAGGTCCGCAAGATGTTGCCGCCACCGGACGCCGAGCAGACGGTGGAGCCGCGGCACGGCATCGCCACCCGGGCAATGGAAACCGCTCAGCGCGGTGCCGAGCTGACCGGGCGCCCGCGGCAAGCGGCCTGGCAATTCTTCAAAGCCGTGCGCGCCGAACTGTCCGACCCGCTGACCCCGGTGCTGGCTCTCGGCTCGGCGGCCAGCGCGGTGCTGGGTTCGCCGGTCGACGCGGTGCTGGTCGGATCGGTGCTCACCGGAAACTCGATGCTGGCGGCCAGCCAGCGGCTGCGCGCCGAAAGCCGGCTGAACGAGCTGCTGGCTCAACAGATTCCACCGGCCCGGAAAGTGACGCTCGACCCGGACGGGTCGCCGGTCTACACCGATGTGAAGGCCGCGCAACTGCGGCCCGGCGATGTGATCGAGGTGCGCACCCACGAAGTGGTGCCCGCCGACGCGCGGCTGATCGAGGAAGAGGACCTCGAGGTCGACGAATCCACGCTCACCGGCGAGTCGCTGCCGGTGGAGAAGCAGGTCGAATCCACACCGGGCGCCGAGCTGGCCGAACGCCGCTGCATGCTCTACGGCGGCACCACCATCGTGGCGGGCACCGCGGTCGCGCTGGTCACCGCCGTCGGCGCCGACACTCAGGCGCGCCGCGCCGCCGAGCTGGTGTCGAGTGAGCTTCCTCAGATCGGACTCGAACATCAGCTCAGCCAACTGACCAACCGGGCGTTCCCGGTCAGCGTGACCGGCGGGTTACTTGTCAGTGGCCTTGGCCTGTTACGCAGCAAGGGTATCCGTCAAGCGGTGTCCAGTGGGATCGCGATCACGGTGGCAGCGGTGCCGGAGGGAATGCCTCTGGTGGCGACCCTCGCCCAGGCGGCGTCGGCTCGACGGCTGACGAATTACGGTGCACTGGTTCGCGTCCCGAGATCGGTGGAGGCGTTGGGCCGCATCGACGTGGTGTGCTTCGACAAGACCGGGACGCTGTCCGAAAACCGCCTGCGGGTATCGCAGGTGCATCCCGCGGAGAGCTATTCACGCGAAGACGTGTTGCGCTGCGCGGCGCTCGCCGCACCCGACGCCAACGGCGGACCGCAGATCCACGCGACCGACCGCGCGATCATCGAGGCCGCGCAGTCGGTCAACGGCTCGAACCCGGTGCCCGAAGCCGACGCGCATCTACCTTTCCGGTCGGGCCGGTCTTTCTCGGCATCGGTGTTCGGCGACGAGCTGACCGTCAAGGGCGCACCCGAAGTCGTTCTGACCGCGTGCAACGACGTCGGGCCGGACATCGACAACACCGTGCGTGAGCTGGCGGCCGAGGGGCTGCGGGTGATCGCCGTCGCGCGGCGCCGGCTGACGCAGGAGCAGGCACAGCTGGTCGCGGAGGACGAAGACACCATCGCCGACCTGGCCGGCGGCGAGCTGACATTCGCGGGTTTCCTCGGACTTTCCGATACACCGCGGGCCGAAGCCCCCGCCCTGCTGGCGGCGCTCGCTGAGCGCGAGATCGGCATTCGGCTGATCACCGGCGACCACCCCATCACCGCCACGGCGATCGCGCGGGAACTGGGGATGTCGGTGACGGCGGAAGAGGTCATCACCGGAGCTGACTGGGATGCCTT
Source organism: uncultured Actinomycetota bacterium (assembly GCA_963815995.1). Classification (GTDB taxonomy): domain Bacteria; phylum Actinomycetota; class Actinomycetes; order Mycobacteriales; family Mycobacteriaceae; genus Mycobacterium. Next base: position 249,519 of record CAWFIR010000001.1, on the reverse strand, counting down.
GGCACGCAAGGATCAGGAGCGGGTGGTCACCGAGCGGGTGATCTTCGCCCGGATGTCGCCGGAGAACAAGGTGCAGGTCGTCCAGACGCTGGAACGCGTCGGCAAGGTCTGCGCCATGGTCGGCGACGGTTCCAACGACGCCGCAGCGATCCGGGCGGCGACCGTCGGCATCGGCGTCGTCGCCCGCGGCAGCGATTCGTCCAGTGTTGCGGCCGACGTGGTGCTGGTCGACGCCCGCATCGAGGCGCTGCTCACCGCGATCGAGGAAGGCCGCGAGCTGTGGCGCCGAGTTCAGGCCGCGGTGTCGGTCCTGCTGGGCGGCAACGCCGGCGAGGTCGCGTTCGCGATCATCGGCGCCGCGATCACCGGCAATTCACCGCTCAACACCCGGCAACTGCTGCTGGTGAACATCTTCACCGACGCGCTGCCGGCCGCGGCCCTGGCGGTCAGCAAGCCGAGCGGACCGGTCCAGACCGAAGGCCGCGGCCCCGATGAGCAGGCGCTGTGGCGCGCCGTCGCCATCCGCGGCACCACCACCGCGGCGGCCGCGACGGTGGCGTGGGCGATGGCCGGATTCACCGGACGTCCGCAACGCGCGTCGACGGTGGCGCTGGTCGCCCTGGTGTCAGCGCAGCTGGGTCAGACGCTGCTCGACTCGCGCACTCCGCTGGTCGTGCTGACCGCAGGCGGGTCGCTGGCCGTGATGGGCACGCTGATCAGCATCCCGGGCGTCAGCCAGCTGCTTGGCTGTACCCCGCTGGGCCCGCTCGCCTGGGCGCAGGCGCTGGGCTCAGCCGGGGCTGCGACCGCCGCGGTGGCCGTCGCGACACGTGCCTTCGCGGATAAGCGCCCCTTGGAGCTGGAGGCCGCCGATCCGACTCCGACCGAGTCGCCACGACCTCCACAGCGCCCACCCGCCACAGAACGGCGTACAACTGGGTCAAAGGAACGGTCAGAAGGCCAGCCACAGCTCCGCTTAGTGGGTCGGCGAGAGCGTCGGTCGTCGACATAACTCTGACAGTGACCGCATCACCAGTCACAATGGCAACGCTTAAGTTACTGAAAGGCAAATGATGGCCGAAAAGAATGCGCGGCGCGACACTTCCCAGGCAGATGCTGTCGCCCATATCCGGGAAGGCGAGACTTTCGCCATCAACCTGCCGGTTATCGGGCAGGTCGAGATTCCGCGGCCCGAGCAACTCGCCTATTACGGCGGTTTAGCGGCTCTAGCTGCGTTCGAGCTGATCGACTGGCCGGTCGCCGTGGTCATCGCGGCGGGCCATCTGCTGGCCGCCAACCACCACAACAGGATCCTCGAGGAACTCGGCGAGGCCATGGAGGACGCCGACTAGAGGTCAGCTCGCGTCGTCCTGCAGCACTTGGCGCGCGGCCTCGACATCGTGGTGGATCGGCATGCACATCAGCTCGGCCACCCGGTACATGAAGCTGTCCGGCGCCAGCACGATGAGAATCGCATTGTCCGCGAGTAGGCGATCCAGAGCCGAGAACCCGGCACTGTCCAGATATCTGATGCTGCTCAGCTGAAGGATGACCGGCCGTGCGCCCGGCAGTTCCTGCACCGATCGGGCGAATGCGCGGACGTTCGACGCATCGACCTCGCCGGTCACTGTCACCTCGGCGGGTGTTGACCCGTCGCCGTTCCCTGCGACGTGCAGCTGAAATTCCGCGCTGCTCACGATTTCATGCCCTCCACCAGACCGGACTCGGGAAGAACAGCACGCTCGAAGCTCAGCGTGATTCGCGTGCCAGCCGGGGTTCGCGACGTCTTCACGTCGTCGGCCAGGCCGTTGATCATGGTCAGCCCCCGGCCGCGCCGCAGGTTGCGATGGCTGGCCGACGAATCGCCCGACCACTGACCGGCGTCGCTGATCGTCGCGGTGACCGTGTGACCGCGGACAAAGGCTTCGATGGAAACCGTCTTGGTGGCGTCGCCGCCGCTGCCATGCTCGATCGCGTTGGTCACCGCCTCTCCGATGGCCAACAGGATGTCGGATTCGCGCTGTGGATCGACGGCGACGCCGGAAATCCAGTCGCGCAACCGATGTCGCGCCTCGGCGATGTGGTCCAGCGAGGCGGGAACCACGGTGGCGAAACTGCGGGCCGAGCTGTGGCATGGACGCAGCGCCAACACCACGACGTCGTCGGTGTAACCACCGGGCGGAGCCATCCGCTCGAGCAGCTCGTCGCAAAGATCCCCGACCGGAAGATCGGCGCGGTAGGCGGCCGCGCCTTGCAGCCGGGCGAATCCCTCATCGAGCGTCTCGCCAGGCCGCTCGATCAGCCCGTCGGTGTACAGCAGGATCAGGCTGCCCGGCGGCAACTCGTGGACGGCGGTGTTCTGCTCGAGCGGGCTTTCCCAGGCCGCCACCGGTGGACGTCGGCCGCCCGACAGGAACACCGGCGGTTGGTCCGGCGTCACCAGCAGCGGATAGGGGTGTCCCGCACAGGAATAGCTGACTCGGGCAGTGCCATCTCCAACTTCCGGATCCAGGCCGTCGTCGATCACCGCGTAGCTGACCGTCGCGCAGCGCGCGCCCGGCACCGTCGCGGCGTAGCGGTCCAACGAGGTCAGTACCGCCCCCGGGTCGGCGTCGGTCAGCGCGCTGGCCGCCACCGCCGCACGCAACCTGCTCATCGCGATCGCGGCGGGCAGGCCATGCCCGACGACGTCGCCGACGGAGATCGCCACCTGGCCCTGATCCGCCAGCGGCACCACGAGATACCAGTCACCACCCACGCGCATCGCCTCACCGCCGGGTTGGTAGACCGCCGCGACAACCGCCGCGGTCGACCCGTGGTCAAGATCGAGCAGATGGTCCTGGAAGTCCACCGCGATCCGATGCTCACGCTGAACGCTGCGGATACGGTCGACGGTGGACTGGGTGATCTTGGCAACCTGTGCGGCCCAATCGAGTTCGGCGGGATCGAATTCTCGCGGCGTCGACCACAGCATCCCGAGCGAACCGATGACCTTTCCGTCCGGACCGCGCAACGGCTGGCTGATGCATGACCGCACCGAATCCTGCGTTTCGGTCACCACGTGCCCGTAGCGCGAGCTCAGACTGAGCGTGTCCGTGATGATCATCGGTTGACCGGTTTTGACAACGTCGACCGGCACGATCGGGGTGTCCATCGACGCGATGTGGTAGCGGTCGCGTATCTCGCGCGGCACCGCGGCGCTGTATTCGAAGCGGAGCGTTTTGGATTCGGCGTCGAGCAACCCCAGACAGATGATCGGCGGATCGCCAGAGGGGTACGCAGCACCCTGCAGCGCGTCGACGATCGCGACACTGGACTCGGCTGCCTGCAGAGCCGCGTCGAGCTGCGCGAAATTCAGCGCTTTCTGCGCCCGCGCGTCGCTGGATCGCCGACTGGCGCGTTCGCGCGCGGCGGCCGACAGCCGTGCCGCGACACGATCGATTAAATCCTGTGAGCTGAAGGGTTTTGGCAGGTAGTCGTCGGCACCACCGGAGAAACCCTCGCTGATGGCTTCGGCGCCGGCCCGCGCGGACAGCATCAGCACCGGTATGGCCGCCAGTGCCGGGTCGGCACGAATGGCCGCGACGAATTCAAAGCCGTTGAGCCGCGGCATCATCACATCGGTCACGATGACACTCGGGCGAAGTTTACGAGCGGCTTCGATGCCCTCCTGCCCGTCGGCAACGAGTACCGTTCGCCAATGCGCCGACAGTACCCGCTCCAAATGCGTTCGCATATCAGCGTTGTCGTCGGCGATCAGTACCAACTCGCGTCCGTCGGTCACCGGCGCAGCGTCCTCCGATGACGTCGCCAACGGCGTCACCCATTGGTCCGCCTCGACGACATACGGGTTGTCCAGCAGCACGGCGGGTGAATGGCCGACCGGCTTGCCGTCCACCGACCGCGGCAACCGGATGGTGACCGTGGTGCCGCGCTCGAGTTCGCTGGCGAATTCCACGCTTCCGTGTTGGAGCTCGACGAGCCCACGCACCAGTGACAGCCCGATACCAGTGCCTTCGACGCTGCGCCCATGCGCACTGTCGGCGCGAAAGAACCGCTCTCCCAGTCGCTTTAGGTCCGCCTCGGCGATGCCGACGCCGGTGTCGCGAATCATGATGCGGCAGAACGACGAATCGCTGTGCACAGCGACCGTGATCGAGCCCGTCAGGGTGTACTTCACGGCGTTGGACAGCAAATTGAGCATGATGGTCTCCCACATGCCCGGATCTACGTCGGCCACCGCGGGGCGGCAGTCCAGCACCAACTCGAGCCCGGCCCGCTGACACAGTTCGGAGAACGACGACGCGATATCCGACGTCAACGCGCCGACATCGGTGCACACCAAAGCGGCGGTGGCGCGTCCGGCTTCGATGCGGGAGAAGTCCAGCAGCGAATCAACCAGTCGTTGCAGGCGTCCCGCGTTACGCCGCGCTGTGATCAGCCGATTCGTCAGAGTGCTGTCCGGGCCGGCGTCCGACAACGCGTCGTCGAGCGGCCCCAGCAGCAGCGTGAGCGGGGTGCGGAACTCGTGGCTCACGTTCGTCAGGAACGCCGTCTTCGCGTGGTCGAGTTCGGCGAACGCATCCGCCCGCTGTCGCTGCTGCTCGTAGGACACCGCCGAGGCCATCGCCGAGGACAACTGGTCGGCAAGCAACTGACAGAAGCCGACGTACTGGTCGTCCAACGGGCAGAGCGGATTAGTTCCGACCAGCAGAGCCCCGGCGGCCGGGCCCTCGCCCAACGGCAGCAGCAGCGCCAGGTCGGGACAGTCGCCGGCCAATACGTCGTGGATGCCGTCGATCCTTGCGGCCACATCGTGGATGACCTGCGTTTCCGACCTCGTCCGCGGCACTCCCTCGGATTTGGTCAGCTTCGCCAGCGTTCTCGGCAACAACGGCAGCACGGATTGCGTCGCTCCGCGAAGGGTCACGTCGCCGGTCGCGGGATCACCGATGTAGGCGGCGACGAATGGCACATCGGCGGGTTGCTCGGCGCACACCTTGACCGTTGCGTTGGCCGCATCGTCAATCGTGTTGGTGTCCATCACAGCCGAGGCCACCGCATTGAGTAGATGCAGCCGGCGCTCGCTCAGCACGCGTTCGGTGGTTTCGAAAGATGGACAGAAGATCCCGTAGGTCTTGCCGTCGTCGCCGATCAGCGGACTGTAGGTGAAGGTGAAATATCGTTCCCGGCGGCGCCCTGCGGTCACCATCGGCAGCATCAGGTCGTGCGACCAGGTAGCTTCGCCGGTCGCGATGACGCTGGCGAGCATCGGGCTGATCGACTGCCAGATATCCCACCAGGCGTACTGGCCGCGCCGGCCCAACGCTTCCGGGTGCCGGTCACCGAGGATCGAGATGTAGGCGTCGTTGTAGATCAGGAACAGATCCTCGGCACCCAGCCACAACACGATCGGAAAGCGCGACGTCAACACGACCGCGACCGCGGACCGCACTTCCGGCTGCCACGACTGCGGTGAGCCGAGGGGATGCGCGGTCCAATCGAATTCTGCGAAGCGCCGGCCCATTTGCCCTCCGAGCGCCACAGCCGCGGCGAGGTCAGGCGGCAGAACCTTGGGATCGCGGGGCCAGCCGCGGCGTTGCTCTCCGCTCACGACCCCTGCTCGGAATCACGGCCTTCCAGTGCGTCGGGCAACGTGGGATAAAGGTCCAGCAGGCTATCCAGATTCGTCACCTCGATCGGGCGAACAACGAGGCCGTTATCGGCGACCAACCGAACGGACGTCCCGGACTGCAAACCTTGCTTGTGGCAATCCAGCACAGCGTTCAGACCGGCACTGCCGAAATACGTCACGCCCTGCAAGTCGAGGATCAGCAATCGAGATTCTTGGCTTTCGGCCTGCTGCAGCGCCGACTGCAACTGCGACCGCAGCTCGCCCGCGGTGCTGGAATCGATCTCCCCGACGGCATGCACCAGCACGGCTTCCGGTCGAACCTCGGAGTCGATCACCAACAATTCCATCGCGTCACCCGCTTCGATGCACTCGATTCGTCAGCCTGGGACCACGAGTATTTGGTCCAGACCGCTGGACGACAACGCCGCCCCGACGTGGGCGTCCACCGTTTCGTCGAGCCTATCTGGCAGCGCGCTTACGTGGTGGATTCACCCGGAATACGCTGATGCACTGTTAACAGCAGATGGTCGAAGGTGGCTTGGGTCTCCGCCGACGCCGGTGGCAGCGTGGCGTTTTCGGTGATGAGTTGCATCGCCAGCGAACGCAGCTTGGTGTTGGTCTGCTGCGACCGCCACCGCAGCACGCCGAAGGCCTGTTCGGGGCTGACCCGGTAGATCGCCATCAGCAGTCCCTTGGCTTGCTCTATCAGAGCGCGCGACTCGAATAGATCGGGCAGGGCCTCGTCGAGGGCCACCTGGCGGGTCTCGACGAAAGTCTCGGTGAGGTCGAGGTAGTAACCGGCGGTACCCACCACCGCGCCGGTCTCGTCGGACATCCGGTCGGCCACCACGATCGCGTCGTGCACGGCGCCGGCGGTGTCGACGAAGCGATGACGGCCCGAGAACGAGCCCTGGGACAACAGTGCCCGGTCGAGCAGGTCCTGGACATGACTGCGGTCGTCGGGATGCTTGTGCGAGAGCAGCAACTCGGTCGTGGGCTCGACGGCCCCGGGTTCGTAGCCGTGCATCCGGGCCAGCTCGTCCGACCACTCCCAGCGTTGGCCGACGAACCAGAATCGGAAAGCCCCTACGCCCGGTTTCTCGTCGTCGACCGCCGGCCACCGGGCTGGCCAGGCATCGATCCCAATGCTTGTTCCAGCCACCTCCCGCACGCGACATATCTTTCCACCCACGAACACGCTTGCCTACCGATTAGGCGTGACCTGAATGGGTAGCCACCCCCCTCGGCGGGACCGCGAATTCCGCGCATCCCTGCCTTTCTCCTCCTCCCGCCGCTGGGCGCCCATCGTCCAAGGCGTACACCGCCCTCCGGCTGCGCTAGCGTGGAAGCGCAATAGATACGCGGGAGCGCACACCCGGTGCGCTGAGAGGACGGCTCGGGGCCGTCGACCGTAAGAACCTGATCGGGTAATGCCGACGTAGGGAGACCAGAAATGACCGATTTAGCAGTCGAACCGACCGTGACCACCGGCCCGATCGCCGGCAGTCAGAAGATCTACCGAGACCTTGAGGTGTCCCCCGGTGGGCCCGCCGCCAAGGTCCCGTTCCGCCGGGTCAATCTGTCCAACGGCGAACACCTCGACCTTTACGACACCTCCGGCCCCTACACCGATCCCGACGTGGTGATCGACGTGACGGCCGGCCTGCCGCCCCGCCCGGGTGTGATTCGCGACCGCGGCACCCAGCTGCAGCGGGCCCGAGCCGGCGAGATCACCGCCGAGATGGCCTACATCGCCGCACGCGAGCAGATGCCGGCGGATCTGGTCCGCGACGAGGTCGCCCGCGGCCGGGCGGTGATCCCGGCCAATCACAACCACCCCGAGAGCGAGCCGATGATCATCGGCAAGGCGTTCGCGGTGAAGGTGAACGCGAACATCGGCAACTCGGCGGTCACGTCGTCGATCGCCGAAGAGGTCGACAAGTTGGTGTGGGCCACCCGCTGGGGCGCGGACACCATCATGGATTTGTCCACTGGCAAGGACATTCACGCCACCCGCGAATGGATCCTGCGCAACTCACCGGTGCCGGTCGGCACCGTGCCGATCTATCAGGCGCTGGAGAAAGTCAACGGCGACCCGACGCTGCTGACGTGGGAGATGTACCGCGACACCGTGATCGAGCAGTGCGAGCAGGGCGTGGACTACATGACCGTGCACGCCGGGGTGTTGCTGCGCTACGTGCCACTGACCGCCAAGCGAGTGACCGGCATCGTGTCCCGAGGCGGTTCCATCATGGCCGCCTGGTGCCTGGCCCACCATCAGGAGTCGTTCCTGTACACCAACTTTGAAGAACTGTGCGACATCTTCGCCCAGTACGACGTGACGTTCTCACTCGGCGACGGGCTGCGTCCGGGATCGATCGCCGACGCCAACGACGCCGCGCAGTTCGCCGAGCTGCGCACCCTGGGCGAGCTCACCAAAATTGCGAAAGCCCATGGCGCACAGGTGATGATCGAAGGCCCTGGCCACGTTCCAATGCACAAGATCGTCGAGAACGTGCGGCTGGAGGAGGAGCTGTGCGAGGAGGCCCCGTTCTACACGCTGGGGCCGCTGACCACCGACATCGCACCGGCGTACGACCACATCACGTCGGCGATCGGCGCGGCGATCATCGCGCAGGCCGGTACGGCGATGCTGTGCTATGTCACGCCCAAAGAGCACCTCGGCCTGCCCGACCGCAAGGATGTCAAGGACGGCGTGATCGCCTACAAGATCGCGGCCCACGCCGGTGATCTGGCCAAGGGGCATCCGCACGCACAAGAGCGCGACAACGCGTTGTCGCAGGCGCGCTTCGAATTCCGCTGGCACGACCAGTTCGCACTGTCGCTCGATCCCGACACCGCGCGGGAGTATCACGACGAGACGCTGCCGGCCGAGCCGGCCAAGACCGCCCACTTCTGCTCGATGTGCGGGCCGAAGTTCTGCTCGATGCGGATCACCCAGGACGTCCGGGAGTACGCGGCCAAGCACGGACTCGACAGCGAGGAAGCCATCGCGGCCGCGATGGCGGAGAAGTCGGTCGAGTTTGCCGAGCACGGCAACCGGGTGTATCTGCCTCTCGCCCAGTGAGTTACCTTCCGCTGGCGCCGTCCGGTACGACGCCACTGCGGGTGCTGACGATCGCCGGATCGGACTCCGGTGGGGGCGCGGGTGTTCAGGCCGACATCCGCACCTGCACCTTGCTGGGCGTGCACACGCTCTGCGCGGTAACGGCGGTGACGGTGCAGAACTCGGTGGGCGTGAAGGACTTTCACAAGACCCCGCCCGAGCTGGTCGCCGCGCAAATCGCGGCGGTGTGCGACGATATCGGACTGCATGCCGCCAAGACCGGGATGCTCGCGTCGGCCGGGATCATCGACGCGGTCGCACAGAGTTGGCGCGAGCACGGTGCCGGCGCGCCACTGGTGGTCGACCCGGTATCCGCATCGATGCACGGCGATCCTCTGCTCGACGATGCGGCACTGGATTCCCTTCGGGCCGAACTGTTCCCGCTGGCGACATTGGTGACGCCCAATCTGCATGAGGTACGACTGCTGGTCGGCATCGACGTCGTCGACGCGAAAACTCAGGCCGATGCGGCTCGCGCTCTGCACGCGCTGGGGCCGAAATGGGCAATGGTCAAGGGCGGACACCTGCAAGGTTCGGCCAGCAGCACCGATTTATTGTTCAATGGCAACGACTTTCACGAGTTCGATACACCGCGGGTAGACACTACCGACGACCACGGCGCGGGCGACACATTGGCCGCCGCGACGGCCTGCGCGCTGGCACACGGTTACCCGGTGCTCGAGGCGGTCTCGTTCGCCAAGGGCTGGGTCACCGAATGCCTGCGGAACTCCTATCCACTCGGACACGGCCATGGCCCGGTGTCTCCGTTGTTCAGGCTGCACCCGTGATCGACCTCGGGCAGATCGCGGGCGTCGCCCACGAGCCGGACGGGACACCGGCCGGTGTGGTGGTGCTGACGCACGGAGCCGGCGGTAACAGTGAATCGCCGCTGCTGCAACGACTTTGCGACGAGTGGGCCCGACGCGGCTGGCTTGCCGTCCGCTACAACCTGCCCTACCGGCGGAGACGACCCAAGGGCCCGCCTTCGGGTTCGTCGGGCACCGATCGCGCCGGCATTGTCGAGGCCATCACCGTATGCCGCGGCCTGGCCGACGGCCCGCTGATCGCCGGCGGCCATTCCTACGGCGGCCGGATGACCTCGATGGTGGTGGCCGCGAAAGAAGCACACGTCGACGTGCTGACGTTGTTCTCCTATCCGGTGCATCCGCCGGGTAAGCCGGAACGGGCCCGCACCGAACATCTGCCCGGCATCGCGGTCCCGACGGTATTCACCCACGGCACGTCGGATCCGTTCGGCACTCCGGATGAGGTGCGCGCCGCCGCGGCGTTGATTCCCGCCCCGACGCAGATCGTCGAGATCGCCGGTGCGCGGCACGATCTGGGCTCCAAGACCCTCGACGTACCCGGATTGGCGGTGGCCGCGGCGTTGCGACTGCTCGGCCGCGGGTAAGCCCTCAGGCCGGGCGGCGGCTGCGCTTTCGCACAATATCGGCCGCGACGTCGGCAAGTTTGACGTTGGTCTCCTGCGATGTTCGGCGCAGCATGCCGAAGGCGTCGTCGTCCGACACGTCGTTCAACACCATCAGCATCCCGATGGCTTTGCCGATCGCGCGACTGCTCGCCAGTCCGCGTCGCAGCGAGGCGACGTCTTCGCCTTGCGCCACGGCATTCGTCGCTGCCGTGGCGAATGCGCCCAACACCAGCGCACACTCGACTGATCGCTCGTCGAAGGCGTTGGCTTTGTCGGAAAAGAGGTTGAGTGCGCCGGCCCGTTCCCGGTCGACCGGCAGTCGAACGCTCAGAGCCCCGCGCACCGGCGTCTCGGCGAGCACCCGGTTCGCCAACGACGGCCACCGACTGTCCGCGCTCAGGTCGGGCTGAATTTGAGACGTGCACTCCTCGATCGCGTCCAGGCATGGGCCACTACCCAGCGCGAGTTCCAGCTTGTCGATCCGGCGCGCGATTGAGTCACTCACGGCGGCCGTGCTGTACACGCCGTCCCGGCGGATCATCAGGCTGGCATGGTCGCAGCCGGGGACTGTCAATGTTGCCGCCACACATATCGCGGCGTACATCTCTTTCGGCGTTGAGGCTTCGCGGGCGATCTCAGCCAAGGATGCGAACACAATTGATGGATCGACGGAACACACCGCAACCTCCTTTTCCCGGCCGAATTCCGATGGGCGGCAGCGGTCCCGGATACCTCGCGGTCCTGCTGCCGCCCATCGCGGCGTCAAGCGTTGATCACCTCGTGCTTGGCGACTTTGTCGTTGCGGGTTCCGTGCGCTTCACCGCGACCGATCGTGATCTTGCGTGGCTTGGCTCGCTCTGCGACCGGAATGCGGAGTCGCAGCACGCCCTCCCGATAGGCGGCTTCGATGCGGTCGGTGTCCAGATTCTCACCGAGAACCAGCTGGCGGCTGAATATTCCGCGTGGCCGCTCAGTCGCGAGCATCTCGCGATTCGGATCGACGGCCGGACGTTCGGCACGAACAGTCACTACGTTGCGTTCGATGTCGAGGTCCAGCGAGTCCTGGTCGATGCCAGGTAGGTCGAACTCGACGAAGAACACGTCGCCTTCCCGCCAGGCGTCCATCGGCATCACCGCTGGACGGGCGGCAGTGCCCAGCGCCTGCTGAGTGAAACGGTCCAGCTCGCGGAATGGGTCGGTACGCATCAGCATGGTGGTCACCCCTGCCTCTCCAATCTTCCTATCTGTGTCACCTGTAATCTATGTCTTGCAACACAGGTTTTATATAGCACGCGTGAATCTAAGTCGCAAGTGTGCTACAAAGGTTTCCTGTAGTCGTAGCCAAGGATGATCTTGACGAACCAGCAACCTGATACCCAGGACCAACCTGCCGCGAGCCACGGTGTGTACGGCATCTCGGTGGCTGCCGAACTTTCCGGTATCCCCGTGCAGTCGTTACGGCTTTACGAGAGCCACGGCCTGCTCACCCCGACTCGCAGCGATGGTGGTACTCGCCGCTACAGCTCCGACGACCTGGCTCGCCTCCGGCGGATCAGCCGACTGGTCGCCGACGGAATCAACCTCGCCGGTATCGGCCGCATCCTTGAACTCGAGGACGACAATGCGGCATTGCTCGCCGGGAACCGCGCATCCAGCAAGAAGGCGACACGGAAGGCAAACCCCAGCTAGAGCCCGGTCGATTGCCGGTACCAGGGGTACTGCGTATATTGTCGTGCCATGAGTTTGGAGCACTTCGAGGTGCTGATCGTCGGGGCCGGCTTCGGCGGTATCGGCGCGGCAATCCAGCTCAAGCGGATGAACATCGACGACTTCGTCATCCTCGACCGGGAGGACGACCTCGGCGGAACCTGGCATGTCAACCACTACCCGGGCCTGGCCGTCGATGTTCCCACCACCACTTACTCGTATTTCTTTGAACCGAACCCGAATTGGTCGCGGTTGTTCACCCCGGGACCGGAGATCAAGCAGTACGCCGCGGGGGTGGCCGACAAGTACGACGTCCGCCGGCACATGCGGTTCAACACCGTGGTGGAAAGCGCCCGCTGGGACGAGGAGGCTCGCCGCTGGCAGGTGGCGCTGTCCGGTGGCGACGTGCTGTCGGCGCGCTACCTGATCACCGCCACCGGGTTCCTGTCCCAGCCGAAGACGCCCGACATCCCTGGGATCACCACGTTTGAAGGCAAGGTCATCCACACCACCGAGTGGGAGGACGACTTCGATCCGACCGGCAGGCGGATCGGCATCATCGGCACCGGCGCGACGGCAGTGCAGCTGATTCCGAAACTCGCGGAGAAGGCGGCCGATCTCACCGTCTATCAGCGCACTCCGATCTGGGTGGCACCAAAGATCGACCTGGCGTTCCCGGACCGGGCCAAACGACTCTTCGCCCGCTTCCCGTGGACTCAGCGGACGATCCGGACCATCACAGACACCATCTACGAGTTGATGATCACCGTCGGCGTGGTGCGATACCGGGTTCCACTGTTCCGGCGGCTCAACATCTCTGCGATGGATCTGTGCAAGATCAACCAGTTCCTGGCGATTCGCGACAAAGAACTACGCCGCAAGCTCACCCCCGACTACGACATCGGGTGTAAGCGGCCGACGTTCTCCAACACCTATTTCCGCAGCTTCGCCAAACCACATGTACACCTGCAGGCCGACGGGATCGAACGCGTCGAAGCGGACGGGATCGTCAACGCCGACGGATCGAAGACCCAGATCGACACGCTGGTGCTGGCCACCGGATTCGACCTGTGGGAGGCCAACTTCCCGGCCATCGAAGTGATCGGCCGCGACGGCCGCAACCTCGGAAAGTGGTGGCGCGACACGCGATTCCAGGCGTACCAGGGCGTGTCGATGCCTTACTTCCCGAACTACCTCAGCTTGGCCAGCCCGTTCGCCTTCTTAGGGCTGAACTTCTTCAACACCATGGAATACCAGATGCGGTTGATGGAGCGGCTTTTCACCGAGCTCAAACGCCGGGGTGCGGATACATTCGAAGTGACCGAAGAGGCCAACGCGCGCTACCTCGACCGGATGACCGAACTGCTGGGCGATTCACTGTGGACGCTTGGTAACTGTGCCACCTCGCGTTCCTACTATTTCAATCCCAGCGGCGAACCCTCGCTGTTGCGTCCGATGGCCACCTCGACCGCCATCGAAGAAGCGTCGAATTTCCCGCTGAGCGACTACGCAATCGCCTAAGGAGCTTCATGTCTCGCAAAAGTAATCGCGTTGCCCGCTTTTCGGGTCTGGCCGTGGCCGGCGCCGGACTGGCCCACTTCACCAGCCCGGGCTTGTTCGAGCCGATCACCAAGCCGGCGTTCCCGCGTAACACGCGCCAGCACATCTACACCAATGGCAGCATCGAAACCGTGCTGGGACTGACTTTCGCCAGCCGGCAGACCCGCAGCCTGGGCGCTGTCGGGTTGATCGGATACCTTGCCTACCTGGGCGGAAACGCTATCCGCCAGTCCCAAAAACCGTAGCTTCCATCAGTTTTCGCACACACGCCTGCGAATAGGCGGAGTTGTCGGCGGAGTTCTCGTAGTGGACAAGGCGACCCACATCGACTACCAGCGCCATCGCCGCATGGACCAGAACGCGCGCCTGCGTCTTGGTCAGCGCGGGCCGCGCTGCTGCCAGTAGGCGCATCCAGGCATCGATCGTGGAGCGCTGCACGCTGCGGAGCAGTTCCTGATCCACCCGCGTCAGATTCACCCGTTCGGTGTAGTAGATCGCGGCCAGATCCGGATTCGCGAACGAGGTCGCCACGTATGCCTCGATCAGCAAGGTGAGCATCTGGCCCGGTTCAGTCAGCCCGGTCAGGATCGCCGACAGCCGGCCCGAAACCCGATCGGCGGCACGCCGCAACCCCGTCGAGAGGATGTCGCACTTGCCGGGGAAGTAACGGTAGATCCCCGATACCGGAATACCGACGGCCGACGCGATTTCGGCCATGCTGGTTTCGGAATAACCCTTGGCGTTGAACAACACCATCGACGCCTGCAGCAGCGCTTCGTATACCCCGGTGTCGGCTTCGAAGATCCGCCACGAGGCCGGGCGGTCCAAGCTATCCGCCGGTTCCGGGAGCTCGGCCTCGAGTATCGCCGACGCGGCGCCGGCCAGCAGCGCACGGATGTCGCCGGCGGGCAACTGAACCCGATGGTCGACCACGCTTCCGATCACGCTGAGCAGCCCGGCCGACAGCATCCATCGCTGCGCCGAGGTCAGGGCCGGGCGAATCGCGATGAGCGAACGCTGAATTCGGCGATTGACCAACCGCAGTTGATCGCCGAGCGCGGATTGGTCCTCGCCATGCAGGTAGCGAGCCTGCCATCGATACAGCCCGCCGGATTCACGATTGGCCAGCGTCACCTCGATCAGCGCCTCGACGAGTCGATTCAGCATCTCGGCGGGGTCGCCTTCGGCGTCGGTGTCGGCGAAGTCGGTGCAATCGACCAGTTGTTGGCCAAGCGCCAGGACGGCGTCGCGGAACAGTTCGTACTTGCTGGCATGGTGCCGATACAGCGCCGGCGCGGAAATTCCGACCTTGGCCGCGATCGCTTCCATGCTGACGGCGTGGTAGCCCTGCGCACTGAACGCCTCGGCGGATGCCCGGGCGATCTGCTCTTTGCGATCCTTGGGCCGTCGGCGTACCTCGGCGGCGCCCTGCGCTCGCGGCGTCGTCACCGCCTCACCCTAGCCCGCAGATTCTTGCCAAAAAACCTACCGCTGAGTCAGAACCGTCATTAACATAGCTCTTGCTCGACGTGCTTGAGCAGCGCTGATGAGCCAACCGGAGGGAGGTGACGGCTCATGGTGGATACGATTCGCCGCATCCTCGGCTACCAGCTCACGATCGCACAATTGATCGCGCTTGGATTGATCGTCGGCACACCGTATCTGCTGATCGGCGCGATCTGGTCGACGACGCACACCGCGCATCTTCAGAACATGCACGGGGTCGATCTGGCGGTGTCGTTTTGGGTCGATCGTGTCGTGGCCGGTGCTGCTGTTCTCGAACGTTTGCATGACCTGACCGGCATGGCCGCCGGAATCCCGTCGATGCCCGGATTCACATATCTCGGCACACGGCCGGATCTGAGAGGAGACCCGTGAGCAATCGTCAGGTAGTACTCGGAGTTCTGGGCGCCGCGTTGATCGCCGCCGGGCTGCTGGCGCTGTGGTTTCCGGTGCACGTGGATCAATACGACCAATGGGGAATGCAGATCAGCTGCGGCCGGGGCTTCAACGCGAGCCTGTCGCAGACCCCGGGAGCCCACGACGCCGGCCTGGCCGGGCAGTGTGGGACGGCGCTGCTGCTGCGCCGACTCTGGGCCATCCCGGCCGCCATCATCGGCTGGGTGCTGGTCACAGTCGTCGCGGCGATATGGGTCCGCAGCACACCGGAGGATTCGGAGGAAAGTACCCGATTCTGGGAGTTGCGCGGAGACGCGACCTAGGCTGCCGGGCCGTCGATGTCGCCGAGATCCGGAAAACCGTTGGCTTCTTTGAGGACCCGTTCGAGAATCTCGACGGATACCTCAGGAAGCTCGAACGGTTCTCCGAACTCGGCGTCGACATGATCAACACCGGCCGGTGCCCGGCACACCGGATCCTGCCGGCTTCGTTCTAAGGCTCGCGATGATCCGCGCACGCTCGGCGGTGTACTCCTCGTCGGAGATGGCGCCGCTGGCACGCAGGTTCTCGATCTCCTGCAGCCGTTGCGTCGTCGGCGCCGCGGTCGGCGCCGGCGTCCACGGCGTGTGGGCGACACCGTGGTGCTGCAGGGGCTGAATCGTCGCGGTCGAGCCTTGGCCGACGTTGAGCAACCCGAGTCGCAACAAGATGATCAGCAGGCCGATGCCGCCGACCGGCAGGCCGAAGTAGAGCGTCCACCCGCCGGGCACGCCGAGTTCGCTCAGCGCGACAAAGCGAATCACGAACGAGATTACGAAGAGCGCGGCGATCGCTCCGGCCAGGATGACCATGGGTTTGTTGTTCTTCATGATGGGTGTTCCTTTCGTCTGGTGGGTTCACTGCGGCCGCCCGGCCACCGAATGTCGGCGTGGCGACGCTCGGTGGCCGGACAGAGCCGGTGTTAGGGGCAGGCGACGTCGAGTTCGAACGACTTGTTGACCGGCCCGGCCATCGGGTTGGACATGTCCATACCACTGGCGGTACCGCTGATCTTGTACGTGCTGCCGTCCTTGGTGGCGTTGGCCTTGCCGCTGGTGCCGCCAACGCCCAGCGTGACGCCGTTGACATTGCCCAGCGCAACGGATTTGACGACCGGCGGGTTGGCATCGGTCAACACGGCGCCGATGCCGGTGGGAACACCGGACGAGCCGGATCCACCACCGATGGCGATGTTGACCGTGCCGGCGGTGGTCGTGCAGGCGACCTGGCCCGTGACGTTTTGATCTTTACCGTCGACGAGCACCTTGGTGTTCGACGAAGCGGCCGGTGCCACTGCGGCATTACCGACGTGGGTAGCCTTGTCTTGGTGTGAACAACCCACCATCACCGTGGCGAGGGTCGCCGCCGCACCGGCCATGATCAGGACTTCGCGTTTCATTGATGGACTCCTTGTTTGTGTTGTGGACGTGCTGCCTAATCACAGTGCGGCAGCGGGCTTTATGGATCCTTAACGCGGACCCGGCCGGATCAGCCGGCCACTGCCTGAAGCACCGGGGTGGCGACGGGCAGCACTGTCACGTCGCCCACATGGTCGGCGACGTAGAGCCGGCCCAACCCTGAGCTCGTGGCGACGCACGACGGCGCTACATCGACCGTGATGCTCTCGAAAACCCTTTCGCTCAAAGCGCATAACACTGCGATGCCATCGCGGTCGACCACATAGATTTCGGCGCCATCGGGGCTCATCACCACCTGGGTCGACGACTCGCTGACCTCGACGACCGCGCCGATTGCTCTGCGACTCAGATCGATACGGATCACCGCGGCGGCCCCGTGCGGATGGTGGGCCAGCACGTAAGCCTCTGTTCGCATCGGGGCTCAGCGTGATGTCACGGATAGGCGCCCCGATCGGCACGGTCGCGACGACTCGTTGCCGAGCGGTGTCGACGACAACAAGCTCACCGTCGCGATGGCTGCACACGCTCGCGTACAGCTGCCCGCTGGTGCCGGTCCGGATCACGTCGATGCTCGACTCCCCAGGTGGGGCGATTGGTATCGACGTGATGTCGGCCGCCGCGATATCGACAACCGCAATATCGCTTCCCAGCCGGCCCGTCCGGGCCGCGAATACTCGTGCACCATTCGCGCTTACGGCGATTCCGGTGACGGTGAACGCGAGCGGATGCACCGATAGGACGATCTTGCAGTTCATGTCGAGCACGGTGACAGCGTCGTAGCTTGCCGATGTGGTCACGACAAATGCGTAACCGGCTGCCACCGCGACGCCCACCGGATCACCGTCCAACCGGATGGCGGCGGCAGCGTCCGGATCGTCCGTATCGAGTATCGATACGGTGCAATCGCGCGGATGCGTCGCGATCAGTCTGCCGCTTGCGGGGTCGACAGCGATGTCGCCGATCGGGTTGCACGGATCGGCGAGCACGCTCATGTCGACACGTCTCCGGACATGTCTACGTACATCGACTGAAGTCCAACCCGACCGGGGCCAGTGAAGCGATTGAAGACGAGATTGCCTCCGCCACCGAACATTCCGGTCCGAAGTCCGTAGACCTGCGGATCCATCCGGACACTCTCGTCGCGGAAGATCCAACTTCCCGGCTCCACATCGATCTGCTCACCGGGGGCGAGAACTTTTTCAAAGACGTTCCCGTAGCCATGCAGCCACACCACGCCCTCTGACTGTGTCGCGGCGAACCGGTCCACGAAGAACCCGGTCGAGCCGAACAACATGTTTCGCATCCCCTTCTGGCGGGTGTATCCATACTCCAAATTGCCGGTGGCCGCGAGGTATTGGTGCTCGCGAACCTCGACAGCAGCGCCGGGCCGCAAATGCAGCGGAAACACGTGGCCGGTGCCGTCGCGCGAAAACGCGACCTGGCCCGGCCCACGCGCCTCGGTCATCAGCAGTTGCATGCCCGCGATCATCCGCTTGAGCGCACCCTTGCCCCTGAGCCCGATGTCGAGCCCAGGGTCCTTCCATAAAATGACATGGTGCTCGAAGAACACCGGCACGCTGCCGTCGAGCCAGATGTGCAGCACCGGCACCAACTCTCCGTCGATGCGGTAGTACACGCCCGGGGCACGCCCGTCATCGACGGTGGTAGGCAGTAACTGTGGGGGTTCGGGCCGATACGAGTTGGCCATCTTTCCGGCTCAAGGTCGCTTGGCGTAGCGAGTGAGGAATCCGGTGGCCGCAATCGTCGCGACGACGCCGATCACACCCCACAGCACGATGGAGAACACGAGCGAGGAGAACAAGAAGTCGTAGGTGAGCGAGAGATAGATCGACCACAGCACCCGGTAGATGCACCAAAAAGCGACCAGTCCCGCGCTGATCCCGATGATCAGGCTGCGATTGCGATCGACGCGGTCGATTTGTTCCTCGATGCCGGCGGGCAGAATCTTCATGTGCGTTGTCCTTTCGTGAGGGTGCGGTGTTGCGGTGCAACACCTGCGCTCGCTCACGGTGCGGTACAGCGCTTACTGGATCCTTAACGGACCGCTCACCCGACTACCGGCTAGGGCGCGGCGGGGCCGGCCCCGGTCTCGAGGGTGAATTCTTCGTCGCCGATCCGAATGCGATCGCCATTGCGCAGTTCGGCGCTGGGGTCGATGCGCTTCCCGCGCACGCGGACTCCGTTCGCCGATCCCAGATCGGTGATGAGGATCGTCCGACCGTCATCGGCGATGACGGCGTGGTGACGGCTGACCTTGGCGTCGGACAGCACGATGTCGTTGTCGGGGCTGCGACCTATCCGGGTGGCCGTACCGACTAACGCGTAGCGCCGCCCGTCCGCGCCGACCAGCGCGGCCGTCGCCGTCCGGCGGACTCGGATTGCGTTGTCCGACTGGGCGACAATGGTGTCCTCGGCGTGCGATTGGGCAACCTTGCGAACGTCCAACGGCTCCTGGCGCAGGATCCGCTCGTAGAGCTCCCGGATCGTCCAGCTCGGGTCGATGCCCAAGTCTTCGGCGAGTAGCGCTTTCAGCCGCAGGTACGCGTCCAGCGCATCTGACTGACGGTCGGACAAGTAGTAGGCGGTAATCAGCTGCGCCCACAACGGTTCCCGATAGCCATGCCTGGCGGTCAGCGCCTCCAGCTCCGAGATCACATTATGTGGCCGACCGCAGGCGATTTCGGCTTCGGCACGCGCGATGTAGACAAGAACCCTCTCCTCATCGATCGCCGCGGCCAGGGTCTGCACGAAGTGAAAGTCGCTCAGGTCCTCGAGAACCGGTCCGCGCCACTGGCCAAGCGCGGCCAACAGGTGCTGGCTGGCCTGCTCGAACTGCGCCTCGGCCGCGGCCTGCACGCCGGCGTTCTTCTCGGCGATGAAGCGGCCAAAGTCGTACTGATCGTCGCTGATGGACAGTTGATAGCCCGGCGGTCTACTGGCCAGCACGGAACGGTCAATGCCGGCGTTGCTCATCAGCCGACGCAAGTTAGAGATGTAGGCATGCAGCGTGGCCCGCGCTCCCTGCGGCGGCCGCTGATCCCATGCGGCACCGATGAGCGAGTCGATGCTCACCGGTCGATTCGCATTGACGATCAACATCGCCAGCACCGCACGCTGCTTCGGTGTTCCCAACGGCAGCGATTCCTCGCCCATGCGCACCTGCAACGGGCCCAATACACCGAACTGGGGCGCCGCAAAGGACCGCCCCGTGCCTAAACCATCGGCCATCGTGATGTTTCTGCGCTCACCAGGTTCGCCAGCTAAACAACTCCCAGCTTAGCTTCCAGTTAGGATCTGCCCATGCCGGTATCGGTAGGTGAAGCGTTCGCGGGATTCACGATCCTGCGGGTGCTGGGCGCCGGCGGCATGGGCACGGTGTATCTGGCCGCGCATCCCCGGTTGCCGCGCCAGGATGCGCTGAAGGTGCTGCCGGCGCAGTGGACCGCTGACCCGCAGTATCGGGCACGGTTTCTGCGGGAGGCCGATCTGACGGCCAGCTTGTCGCATCCCAACATCTTGGGTGTCCATGACCGCGGCGAATACGACGGTCAGTTGTGGATTTCGATGGATTACGTCGGGGGCACGGACGCGTCCCGGCTGGTGCGCGAGCACCATCCCGATGGCCTGCCCGTCGATGAAGCGCTCGAGATCATCACGGCGGTGGCGTCGGCGTTGGATTACGCGCATCAACGGGGCTTGCTGCACCGTGACGTGAAACCGGCCAACATCCTGCTGGATCCGCAGGCACAACGAATTTTCCTGGCCGACTTCGGTATCGCGCGTCTGATCGACGACCCATCGGGGCTGACCGCCACGAATATGGCCGTCGGCACGATGGCGTACGCGGCGCCGGAGCAGTTGAGGGGTGAGCCGCTCGACGGTCGCACCGATCAATATGCACTGGCGTGCACCGCCTTTGACCTGTTGACCGGGGCGCCACCGTACGTCGATTCCAACCCCGCCGTGGTGATCACCAAACATGTTGCGGCGCCGGTACCTTCGCTGGGGGAACGTCGGCCGGAGTTGGCGGCGCTGGATCCGGTGCTGGCCCGGGCGATGGCCAAGGCACCCGCCGACCGGTATCCCAGCTGCCGAGACTTCGCCCGCGAGCTGAGCGCGGTTATCCACCCGCCGTCCGGCCACGTCCACCAATTGCCACCCGCGCCGCCGGGCCCACCCGCGCCCGCACCCACCCTGATGACCAGCACTCCGCGAGTTTCACGCCCGACATTGATTGCGTCGCTCGCAGTTACCGCGTTGCTGCTGGTGGCGGCGGCGGTTTTTGCGGGCGTGACGTTTGTCAAGCACCACGATCGGGCCGGCACCACACCATCGACCGCGCCCGCAGCCACCGCCCATGCGTTCAGCGGCACCTACCGGGCGGACTACGGCCCCGGCACCGACCTCGAGGGTAAAGCCGTCGCGGGTGCGCCGCCCATGACTTACACCTGGGATGTGCGCTCTAGCTGCGGATCCGGCGGCTGCATCGCGACGGCGTCCTACGTCGGTGGCAGCGGAATCGTGCTCGTCTCGAATTTGGTGTTCGATCAGGTGGGCGGGAGTTGGATCGCCGTAGGCCTCGGCTCCACGCCCTGCAACGGCGCGCCCACCGAGGTCTGGGTGATCTTCACCCTGCAGCCGCAGCCCGACGGCACCCTGTCCGGTGAGACCACCAGGTCGACCACCAACAGCTGCAGCACCGCCAAGCGAACCGTAACCTTCACCCGCACCGGCGATCCCGACCTCTCCAAAGTCCCCGATCCGGCCGCATTGCCGCCGCGGGCGGCATCCCCGTCCACAGCCCTACGCGGGCGATACCACGAAACGATCACCTACGCGAACGGCGGCTCCGCGCCGGGGCAAGACGATCTCACCGTCCGTACGGTGTGTCTGCGCACCGGCGAGCGGTGCTTGAGCCTGTTCCATGCGATCGACGGGGTGGTGCCCCTGGTGTTCAGCGATGGCAAGTGGACCCGCAACGACGAGGGCACGGTGCCCTGCAATCTCGGCGGGACCGTGCATATCAAACTCAGCGCGGAGTACCCGCTGCCCGACCCATTACAAGACCCGATTCCGCTCCTCACCGGGCACGGCCACAACGAGACGACCGGGAGCGCCTGTGCCGGAGGCGATTTCGAAGACAAGTTCGAGCGTACCGGCGACTGACTCACTTCTTGGACAGCTGGTGACGGGTCCGGTCCTCACGGACCGGAATACCGTTGCGGCCATTGAGATCTTGGGCGTATAGACCAATACCGTAGGCGACACCACCGCCGTTGATGCCGAGTTCGGCACGGTCGATGTGCTCCAAGGTGTCAGTGCTCTTGTGGTAGTTGGGGTCGAACGGCTGGTCCGCTTCACCGCCCCACAGCTTGGCCTCTTGCGAAGACTTCTTGTTCTCCGCGCCGGAGAACAAGCCGCCCGACGGGATGCCGGCCTGGGTGAAGCCGTCGTAGTCGGACCTGCCGTCAAACGATGTGTCCTGCGGCGTCTTTCCGGCGGAGTTGAGGTAGGCGGCCAGCGACCGTTCGATTCCGGCCGAGCCCTCGGGCACCACCGGATTGCCCCGCTTGTCAGCCGGCAACGACTGGTCGCCGTCGTAGGTGAAGTAGCCCGGGTTCGGCGACGCGAGCATGTCGAAATTCAGATACAGCGCAATGTTTTTGAGCGCTTCGATATCCAACGACTCCACGTACTTCCGCGAGCCGACCAGCCCGAGCTCCTCAGCACCCCAGAAGCCGAATCGCACCGCGTTGTGGATCCCCGGCGAACTGCCCAACTGCAAAGCGGTCTCCAGAACCGCGGCCACACCGGATCCGTTGTCGTTGATGCCGGGGCCCTCCGGAACGCTGTCGAGGTGTGCCCCGGCCATCACCACATCGCTGGTCGACCCTGTTTTGGTCTGCGCAATCACGTTGCGGGCCTGGATGGTCTTGGTGTCCGCGGACAGTTGTACGGTCGCAGGCCCCATGGTGGTGCGAAGCAGTGCGCCATCGGGTTTGGTGACGCTGACGACCGGGATCTTGACGTCGGTGCTCTCGCCGAGGGTGCCGGCCATCTGCTCCTCGACGACGTTGTCCGCCACGACGACCGCCACGGCTCCGTGCTGCGCGGCGAGGCCTGACTTCTGGGCGAACGGGCAGGTGCCGCGATCCACCAGCACGACCGCGCCGTTGGTCGGAACGTTGTCATAGTCGGCGGCGTTGCAGCCGGGGCTTTTGTCGGTCCCGACCGCGACCAGCGGACCGGTCAGCCCGTCTGGCGGGGTGCCGGGGCTGTACTCCAGCGCCCGCGCGTCGAACTTCCTGCCGGACACGGTCACCGATCCCGGTTCGGCGTGAAAGACGTGCGCGTCGAATTGCATGGTCTGCACGTCAAACCCCTTGTCCCGCAACTTGGCCGAGACGTAGTCGACGCTGGCGTCGTAGCCGGGAGTACCGACCGCGCGGGTGTTGCCGTTGGCATTGGCGATGTCCTGCAGCTTGGTCAAGTGGGCCATCATCGCGTCGGCGCTGACCCGGCCGCGCAGGGCGGCCGCGAAGTCGGGACCCGACCTCGGGTTCATCGAATTGGCGGTGTCGGAGGACGCACACCCGCCGGTCGCCAACAGCAGAGCCGCGACGGCGGTGAGGATCGGTGCTGATTTGCTCATCATCGCGCCCCAGGTTAGACGCCCGCGCCGAGGTGCACCGTCAACTGGCGGCTTCGGCGGAATCGTCGAGTCGCAGATACGCCTGGATCGTGGTGCCCCCGGCCGTGGAGTGCGTCCGTAACAAGTCGGCGATGGCGTTGACCACGAACAGGCCGTAGGGACCTGTACTGCCCGCGACGGGCGGTCGGCGGCCTGCCAGCGGGTCCGCCCAGTAGCCCATGTCGCGCGCCTCGCAGACCACGTATCCGTTCTCGTACCAGAACGCCATTCGGCAGGCGCCACCGGCGTGATCGAGGCTGTTGGTCGCCAATTCGGTGGCGACCAACAGCAGATCGGCGACTCGCTCCGCGGACATCCCGAGCAGCCGGCTGTACCGTGCACCGCATCGACGGGCGCCGGCCAGATCCCCCGCCTGATCGACGGTGTGCGTCACCGCGGCGGCATTGGTCGCCAACGGTTGGTTGCACTGGTCGAGCGCGGTGTCGACGGCATATTCCGGGCAATGTCGCCGCGATCCGTCCAGCCAGATCTGCGGATGCGTGAGGCGGAGATCGGCCAGCACGCTTTCGTCCAGACAGGACGCGTCGTAGGGGCACAGGCCGATGATGTCGGTACCGGCAAACGCGATGTTGGCGAGGGCTTCGTGCTGCATGCACGCGACGTATTCGTATGCAGTCCGGCCCGCCCAGGCCGGTTCGGCGACGATGCGGACACGCCGGCCGGTATGCCGTTCGACGAAGGCCAGTTGCCCGGCCAGGATGCGTCCTGGGTTGCGCCCGAAGTCGGTGATGTCGGCCATCGTCACTTCGGCGGCCGCATCGCCCAAAGCACCGCGCAACGATGCCAAGCTGTCCCCTGGAACCGCGACCAAGATGGGCTCCCGGAGCTCCAAGCCGTCGCCGATGAATTGCACCAGCCGGTCCACGTATTCGCGCTCCGAGTGATACAAGAGCGCCGCATGGTCGTAGCCCCGACTGTCCACGTGTGTTCTCAGTGTCATGTCGACGGATCAATTTCAGTTTTTGCCTGCATGGTTGCCTCGGTAGATTTACCCAGGCGCCAAGAACCTAATCAGGCTCCGCCGGTCTGCTTCAGAATCAGATCGGCCACGGCCCGCATACCTGCGGCGTTGGGATGAAACGGCGCCGGACGCCACGGCAGCGGCAAGCCCGCGGCCACCGCCCAGGGATCCGTGGACCAGCCGTGATGGTTTCGACTGGCGTGCCCGGCCCGCACCAGCTCGCAGCCGGTGGCGTGCGCGGCTGCGGCGGTGGCTTCCTCCAGCCGTGTGGCGACCAAACGACCCAGGTCGGCGTGCTCCGCTGACAGCGGAGCGGCGGCTTCGCCTTCCGGCGGCAACAGGGTGAGGTAATCGACGAACACGACCCGTGCCCGTGGCGAGCGCTGCCGCACCGTGGCGCCGACGGCGTGCAACGCCGCTCCGATCCCGTCGAGGGCTTTCCCGCGCGCGTCGCGGTCGAACAGCTCACGCAAACCAGCCGGCGATCGGAGGCAGTCTGCGAACGACCGTGGGCAGCGACGCGGCCATCAGCAGCGGCACGTAGCCGACGTCGTTGCCGCCGATGGTGATGGTGACCAGCTCTTCGGAGCCGTCCAACGCCTCGATCTGGGGCTGTGCGCCGCGCTGACGGTCGGCGAGCACGTGAGCCGTGGTGGCGCCGGAGAAGGTGACGTCGACAAGGTCGAGGCTCAATCGCTCGGCAACCAGGTGGGCGTAGTTGCGCGCCGATCGGCCCGATCCGAACGGCGCGCCCGCGGCAGAGGGCCGGATTCCGGGTCCGGCGGCCATCGAGCTGCCGAGCGCCACGTACCGCCGGTCATATCGAGCTCAATTGCCCGGCTCCTCAGCGGGCCGTTCCCCGGCCCGCATCGTCGTCCGGGCGGACTCGACGCCTGCGCCCAGAATCGCTTCGGAATGCGACCGGCACGCCGGGCCAGATATCCCGCGGTGACGGCGGCTGCCATTGCCGCGGCCATCGCGGGTGGATCGGCGGCGCGGGTCACCGCAGTGGCCAACAACACGGCGTCGCAACCCAACTCCATCGCGAGCGCGGCATCACTGGCGGTGCCGATCCCGGCGTCGAGGACAACCGGTACGCGGGCTTGGGCAACGATCATTTCGATGTTGTGCGGGTTGGCGATTCCCAGCCCCGTGCCGATCGGCGAACCGAGCGGCATCACCGCCGCGCACCCGGTGTCTTCCAATCGTTTGGCCAGCACCGGATCGTCGTTGGTGTAGGGCAGCACCACGAATCCGTCGTCAACCAATTGTTCAGCGGCACGGACTAATTCGACGGCATCGGGCAACAGGGTGCGCTCGTCGGCGATCACTTCCAGCTTGATCCATTCGGTGCCCAACGCTTCGCGAGCGAGCTGTGCGGTGAGCACCGCCTCGGCGGCACCGCGACAGCCCGCGGTGTTGGGCAGCGGTGTGATACCCAGTCGGCTCAACAGATCGAGCATGCCGGTGCCGCCCTCGGCATCGACGCGGCGCATCGCGACGGTGGTCAACTCGGTGCCCGATGCGACGAGGGCCTCTTCGAGGACCGCAAGGTTGCCCGCACCGCCGGTACCCATGATCAGCCGAGATGTGAAGCTGCGCCCGGCGATGTTCAGTTTCGAGTCAGCCACCCTGCACCGCCGTCACCACTTCGATGTTTGCGCCGTCGGAAAGCGCGGTGGCCCAGCGGGATCGCGGTAAGACGGCTTGGTCGACCGCGACCGCGATGCCGCGGTCCGGGTAGCCCAGCGACTGCAGCAGCGCCGCAACCGTGGTGTGGTCGTCGACCTCGAGGTCGTCGGCGTTGACACGAATGATCATGCGCCACTCCTCCTCATCGCTTCGCTCTGCATCGTCGCTGGCGGAAGATCACGTGTGGACTCCAACCGGAATGAGTTCGGACACAATCTGTTCAGCCGTCCACGGTGCCAGCAGGAAACCGGATCGGCCGTGGCCGGCGGCGATCAGCGTCCGGGCGTCCAGACGTCCCACCAGGGGCAGGTTGTCCGGCGTCATCGGACGCAGGCCGGCGATGCATTCCGCCAGCTCGTACTCGCCGAGCGCCGGCATGACCGTGCACGCGTCGTCGAGCAGATCCCGCACCCCGGACACCGTAGGGGCGGTGTCGCGGCCGTGCTCGTACTGGGTCGCGCCGACCACCACCCCGTCGGCGCGCGGCACCAGATAAACCTGACGTCCGTGCACCCGAGCCCGAATTACTCTTTGCGGCAACGGCATACACCCCTTCCGCCAACGCAACCTCAGCACTTCGCCCTTCACCGGCCGAATCGGCAGACCCGGCCACAAGGCCGGGGCATCGATACCGTTGGCGATCACGACCGCGTCGGCGTGCACCGCGTTCAGATCGGCAACCGGCCCGTCCCAGTCGACGCCTAGTTGTTCGCATGCCGCCGACAGCCCGTCGAGCAGCGCGCGATTGTCCACCGCGAGCTCGGTGGGCGCCCGGAAACCATGCCGAATGCCTTGCGCCAGCATCGGTTCCACGTCACGCACCGCCGACTCCCAGATCACTGGATGACCTTGCGCGGACAACCAGTCGGCGACCGTGCGCAGGTCGGCGACGTCGGCACGGTCGACCGCCACCGTCAGGGACTCCCGTGCGGTGATCACCTGGCCGGGTAGGCCGTCGGTGAATCCGCCCCGCTGCCAGAGCCGTAGCGACTCCAGACCCAGCTGCAGCAATCGCTCCTCGCCGGGCCAGCCTTCGCTGTGCGGCGCCAGCATTCCGGCCGCCACCCACGACGCACCGGGCTGGCCGGACCGATGCACCCGCACCGACCAACCGGCTTGGGCCGCGCGGCGCGCCACGGACAGCCCGATGACGCCGCCGCCGATGACGGCCAGCGTTCCCGAGTCCGGTGGCATCTTCGCTCCCTTCGCCGGCATGATCCGGATCAGGTTTGACGGTAAGGACAGGTACTCGCGTCCACTCTCAGCCCCCGTGCCCGGGACTCCCGTGTCGACTCCTCACGGTAGTCGCTAGCGTCGCGGTGTGCACCCATCCAAGGACCGGCTCGCCGCCGCACGTCTTTATCTGTGCACCGACGCGCGTCGCGACCGCGGCGACCTGGCCGAATTCGCCGACGCGGCGCTGGCCGGCGGGGTCGACGTCATTCAGCTGCGCGACAAGGGCTCGGCCGCCGAGCACCGGCTGGGCCCGCTCGAGGCCCGCGACGAATTGGCGGCGCTGGAGATTCTCGGCGACGCGGCGCGGCGACACGGCGCCCTGCTGGCCGTCAACGACCGCGCCGACATCGCCCGTGCCGCCGGCGCCGCCGTGCTGCACCTGGGCCAGGACGACCTGCCGCTGAGCGTGGCGCGCGACATCGTCGGCCCGGACACGGTGATCGGCCGTTCCACCCACGATCGTCAGCAGCTCGGCACGGCGATCGCCGAGGACGTCGACTATTTCTGCGTCGGGCCGTGTTGGCCGACCCCGACCAAGCCCGGACGCACCGCGCCCGGGCTGGCGCTGGTGCGGGCCGCCGCCGAGCTGGCGGCCAACAAACCGTGGTTCGCCATCGGCGGCATCGACGTGGATCGACTGCCGGAGGTGCTGGACGCCGGCGCACGGCGCATCGTCGTCGTCCGGGCTATCACCGGCGCGGAGGATCCCCGGGCCGCGGCCGAGCAGCTCAGTTCGGCACTTGCAGCAGCGAGCTGATCCGGGAGCTCAGCTGCGACGGCGCCTGGTCTGGATGGCCCGCGGTGCACCACACGAAGACCCCTTGCTCGACCTCGATCGTGCGCGGCAGGCTGCGCCGCAGCTCGTGGTCATGGTGTAGCGGCAGGGTCTCCGGCGCCGTCCGCAGCCGTTGCCAACTGGCCGCGAAGCCCGGATGCAGCGGCAGGGTGGCCACCTCGTCTTCACCGACCCAGCGCATCTCGGCGCTCTCGTGATTGGCTTCGGTCTGCAGCAGTTCTGCGGCGTCGGCGACGACCGTCGTGTAGGTCCAGCCGGTGCCGCTCACCTCGGCGGTGATCACGGTTGCCCGTACCGATAGCAGCTCGCCGGGCAGACCGGCCTCCTCGTGAGCTTCCCGGACGGCCGCCTCTTCGGCGGTCTCGTGGCTGTCGCGGGCGCCGCCCGGCAGACCCCATGTTCCGCCCTGGTGGCTCCACGGCGCCCTGTGCTGCAGCAACACCGCCGGGGTGCCGTCGCGCAACGGCGCCCGGAGCAACAAGCCCGCCGCGCCGAACCGACCCCAGTAAGGGTTGCCGGTGTCGGACACCACCCATCCGTCACCGTCGCCGCGCACGCGTTCAGGATAAGCAGCACCCGACGTCGATGCGGCGTGTGTCGCGGGCCGGTAACAAGTCGGGAAATCTGAGTGGACAGGTCCCCGCATCTCAGCAAAAGACTCTTAGACTTCGCTTATAGAGTTCGTCACGAGCATGCTGGGAAAGATGAGGTCCGAACAGACGTGACCGTTGAGTTGGCGCACCCGTCGACTGAGCCGCTTGGTTCGCGGTCGCCGATTGAGTCGGCCCACCCCCGCTGGTGGTTCATTGCCACGACGCCGGGTCGCATTCTGTCCATCGGTCTCGTCCTGGCGATCCTCGGCGGGCTCAGCGCGTTCGCCACGTCGACCACGATCAACCAGCGACAGCATGCGCTGACCACCGTGTTGAACCACACCGAGCCACTGGCCTTCGCGGCCGGGCGGCTGTACACCACGCTGTCGGTGGCCGACGCGGCCGCCGCGACCGCATTCATCGCGCAAGCCGAGCCGCGCACCGTCCGGCAGCGTTACGAGCAGGCGATCACCGACGCGGCGGTGGCGGTTACCAGGGCGTCCAGCGGTCTGACCGACGAGCCGCTGGTGCAGTTGCTCGGCAGAGTCAACGCTGAGCTGGCGGTCTATACCGGGCTGATCGAAATCGCCCGGACCAACAACCGGGCCGGTAATCCCGTCGGCTCGTCGTACCTGTCCGAGGCGTCCACGCTGATGCAGTCGGCGATCCTGCCGGACGCGGCGCGGCTGTACAGCGAGACCTCGGAGCGGGTGGACACCGAAACCACGGCGTCCACCCAGATCCCGGCTCCGGTGATCCTCGTCGTCCTCGCGACGGCGGTGTTCGGCTCCTTCTCACACCGCTGGCTGGCCCGGCACACCAACCGGCGGATCAACCCCGGTCTTGTCGCCGGTGCACTCGCTGTTCTGGTTATGGTGGTCTGGGTGGGTACCGCGCTCGCCATTTCCACTGCCGGTAGCCGTAGCGCGAAAAACACTGCGGCAGAGTCACTGAAGTCCATTACCAACATGTCCATCAGTGCGCAGCAGGCGCGTGCCGACGAGACCTTGTCGCTGATTCGGCGCGGGGATGAAGAAACCCGCAAGCAATCCTTCTACCAACGCATCGACGCCATGCACAAGCAGCTCGACCAATACCTGGCCCGTCAGGACGCCGTCGACAAGAGCGACCTGCAGGATGCCGGTCAGCTGCTGGCACAGTGGCGGCGGGCCGACGATCGGATCAACGTCTACATCTCGGTCGGTGATTACCGGGCCGCCACGCAGGTGGCTCTGGGCAGCGGAGAGAACGACTCCACCCCCGCGTTCGACAAACTCGACCGCGCACTGGTCAAGGCGATGGAGCAGAGCCGTCACGAATTGCGCGACGACGTCCTCAATGCGCGGCGCGGACTGTCCGGCGCCACGGTGGGTGCCGTCGTGCTGAGCCTGGGCGCTGCCGTCGCCGTCGCTCTCGGATTGTGGCCACGGCTAAGCGAGTACCGATGACGACGCGGCCGCTCCGGATCCTGTGCGCCGCCCTGGCGGCGGCGACGGTTCTGGCCGGCTGCAGCGAGACCGGTTCGATGGTGGTGCCCCCGGCCCCGACGCTGCCGCCGCCCACCCCGGCCGGTATGCAGGAGATGCCGCCGCAGCCGCCGCTGCCGCCGGACAAGACCGCCGACAACTGCAACCCCACCGCCAGCCTGCGCCCGTTCGACAATCCGGCTGACGCCGACGCCGCGGTGGCCGACATCCGCGCCCGCGGCCGCCTGATCGTCGGCCTGGACATCGGCAGCAACCTGTTCAGCTTCCGCGATCCGATCACCGGCGAAATCGTCGGCTTCGACGTCAACATCGCCGGCGAGGTGGCGCGCGACATCTTCGGTGACCCATCGCAAGTCGAGTACCGGATCCTGTCGTCCGACGAACGCATCACCGCGCTGCAGAAATCGGAAGTCGACATCGTCGTCAAGACGATGACCATCACCTGCGACCGGCGCAAGGAGGTCAACTTCTCCACCGTCTATCTCGACGCCAGCCAGCGCATCCTCGCACCGCGCGACTCCCCGGTCACCAAACCGGCGGACCTGTCCGGAAAGCGGGTCTGCGTGGCGAAGGGCACGACGTCGCTGCACCGGATCCGCGAGATCGCACCACCGCCGATTGTGGTCGAGGTGGTGAACTGGGCCGACTGCCTGGTGACGTTGCAACAGCGTCAGGTCGACGCGGTCAGCACCGATGACTCGATTCTGGCCGGATTGGTTTCTCAGGACCCGTATCTGCACATCGTCGGACCCAACATGGGCACCCAGCCTT
Source organism: uncultured Actinomycetota bacterium (assembly GCA_963815995.1). Lineage (GTDB taxonomy): Bacteria > Actinomycetota > Actinomycetes > Mycobacteriales > Mycobacteriaceae > Mycobacterium. The sequence goes on along the minus strand of CAWFIR010000001.1, from coordinate 218,433 downwards.
ACGGCATCGGGGTCAAGCTGGAGAACACCGGATTGGTTCGTTTCGTCAACGGCACTCTGGAACGCGTCCGCCGCGATGGCACTTGGAATGCGTTGTACCGCAAATGGTTAACGGTGCTGGGGATTGCGCCGGTCCCGCCGAGCCCGAGGTACGAGGACTGATGGCCGAGCAACCGGTGGACCCGGAAAGCCAGGATCCGGACGACGTCGGTCCGGGTACTCAGCCCTTCGACGCGATGGTGGACTCGTCCTCTCAGGGCCGCCCACTGGCCACCCAGGCCATCTTCCGGCCCGACTTCGACGACGACGATGACCTAGCGCTGCATGCCGCCGACACCACGCCGCGCGAGCGGGTGGAGTCGGCGACGCGGGCTCCGGTGCGGCGGCTGGGCGGTGGACTCGTAGAAATTCCGCGGGTGCCCGACATCGACCCGCTCGAAGCGTTGATGCCCAATCCGGTTGTGCCGGAATCCAAACGGTTCTGCTGGAACTGCGGACGGCCGGTCGGCCGATCCAGCAAGGAAGACAAGGCGCGGTCGGAGGGCTGGTGCCCGTACTGCGGAAGCCCGTATTCTTTCCTGCCGCAACTGAATCCGGGCTCCGTCGTTGCCGGCCAGTACGTCATCAAGGGCTGCATCGCGCACGGCGGACTGGGCTGGGTTTATCTGGCGCTCGACCGCAACGTCAACGATCGCCCGGTGGTGCTCAAAGGCCTGGTGCATTCCGGTGACGCCGAAGCACAGGCGATCGCCATGGCCGAGCGGCGGTTCCTCGCCGAGGTTGTGCACCCCTCGATCGTGCAGATCTTCAACTTCGTCGAGCACACCGACCAGCATGGCGAACCGGTGGGTTACATCGTCATGGAGTACGTCGGTGGGCAGTCGCTCAAACGTCGCAAGGGCGACCGGCTGCCGGTCGCCGAAGCGATCGCGTACGTGCTGGAAATCCTTCCGGCGCTGAGCTATCTGCACTCCATCGGCTTGGTCTACAACGACCTCAAGCCGGAAAACATCATGCTCACCGAAGAGCAACTCAAACTGATCGACCTGGGAGCAGTGTCGCGAATCAACTCGTTCGGCTATCTCTACGGCACACCGGGGTACCAGGCGCCCGAGATCGTGCGAACCGGTCCGACGGTGGCCAGCGACATCTACACGGTCGGTCGTACGCTGGCGGCCCTGACGTTGAAATTGCGCGCCCGCGGAGGTCGCTACGTCGACGGGCTGCCCGAAGACGACCCAGTGCTCGCCAAGTACGACTCGTTCGGCCGGTTGCTCCGCCGCGCCATCGATCCGGATCCGCGGCGGCGATTCGTCAGCGCCGAGGAAATGTCCGGACAGCTGTCGGGTGTGCTGCGTGAGGTGGTCGCGCAGGACACCGGCGTACGGCGGCCGGGCTTGTCGACGATCTTCTCCCGCAGCCGCTCGACGTTCGGGGAATCGCTGTTGGTCGCTCACACCGACGTGTACCTCGACGGTCATGTGCATGCGGAGAAGCTGACCGCCAAGGAGATCGTCACCGCGCTGCAGGTGCCGCTGGTCGATCCGGCCGACGTCGCCGCACCGCTGCTGCAGGCGACCGTGCTGTCGCAGCCGGTGCAGACGTTGGATTCGCTGCGCGCATTCCGCCACGGCGCAATGGATTCCGACGATATCGACTTGTCGGATTCCATCGAGCTGCCGTTGATGGAGGTGCGGGCGCTGCTGGACCTCGGCGATGTCGCCAAGGCCACCCGCAAGCTCGACGACCTCGCCGAGCGGGTCGGCTGGCGTTGGCGGCTGGTCTGGTATCGCGGAGTCTCGGAATTGCTGACCGCCGACTACGAGTCGGCCAGCAAGCATTTCAGCGAGGTGCTGGACACCTTCCCCGGCGAGCTGGCGCCCAAGATGGCCCTGGCCGCGACGGCCGAATTAGCCGGCAGCTCAGACGAACACAAGTACTACGAAGAGGTGTGGAAGACCGACGACGGGGTGATCTCGGCGGCCTTCGGATTGGCCAGGGCGCAGTCGGTCGAGGGAGACCGCGGCGGTGCGGTACGGACTCTTGACGAAGTCCCAGCCACCTCGAGGTATTTCACCACCGCGAGGCTCACCAGTGCGGTGACGTTGCTGTCCGGCCGGTCGGCCAGCGAAATCACCGAAGACCAGATCCGCGACGCCGCACGACGGGTAGAGGCGCTGCCGCCTACCGAGCCGCGGGTGCTGCAGATTCGCGCGCTGGTGCTCGGTAGCGCTTTGGACTGGCTGGGAGACCACGAGGCCAGCACCAACCACATTCTCGGCTTCCCGTTCACCGAACACGGGCTGCGGCTTGGTGTCGAGGCGTCTCTGCGCGGGCTGGCCCGGGCGGCGCCTACCCAGGCGCATCGCTACAAGCTGATCGACATGGCCAACCGGGTGCGTCCCACCAGCACGTTCTAAGTGGGCCGTCTCGCTCCCTTCGCTCCATCGAGTGTGCGTCGCGGGCTTCGACTGTGCGTCGTCGGCGTTGTTCCGGCGGGCGAAGCGCCCTCAGCGCACACTCGAGACCGTCATTGCACACTCGCACGCCGGGCTTGCAACGCGCACCGCACCCTTCGCACGATTTCGGCGGGCCGGTCTTCGGCGACCACCCGGACGATGAGCCACCCCAGCCGTTCCAGGAGCTCCAGCCGGCGAATGTCTTTGAGGTACTGCTGTCGGTCAACTCGATGCTGGTCACCGTCGTATTCGACGGCGACCATGAGATCTGGCCAGCCCATATCGAGGTAAGCGATCGGAAGACCGTCCACGCCGAATACCGGAATCTGGGTGTGCGGCCGCGGCAAACCGGCATCGATCAGAAGCAGCCGAAGATAACTCTCCCGCGGTGATTGCGCGCCCGGGTCGACGAGCTCAAGCACGGTTTCCAGCTGGCGGAGACCTCGCGCTCCGCGGTGGCACGCGGCGATATCCATCACGCTATCGACCTTGAAACCGGTTGCGCGAGCGAGTGCATCGAGTCGGGCCACGGCGCTGCGGGGTAACGCACGCCGCCCGATGTCGAAGGCAGTGCGTTCGGGTGTGGTGACTGCACGACCAGCCAGAGTCTGCACCTCACCCTCGAGCAATACGTCGCGACGGGTGAGTACACCTTGGGGTGCACGCGGATTCACATGTATGAGCTCGACTGGAACGTTGTCATCGATCCACTTCGCGCCGTGTAGTGCGGCGGCTGCGTTTCCAGCGATGGTGCCCCGCCGGTCAGACCACAGCCAAGCCGCGGCGATACGCTGACGCAGGGATGGCTGTAGCTGTTTCGGCAGATAGACGTTCGGCAAGACGGCTCGGTACTGAGTCCGCAACTGGTGGCGACTCAGTAGCCCACGCGCCAATGCGTCGCTGCCAAGGAATGGTTCGCTTATACCGAGAACCGTTGCACGCAGTCGCGGGACGCGAATCCCACTATGCACAGGTGACGAGTGCACTAGTTTCGCCAAGCCTCAGCCAAGCCAAATCGATTTGTAAGCGGGACCGCAAGCAAATCGCAAGAAAAGTCAGGCACGGTTAGGTCATGGCCGGCCAGTCAGATGGGTGGATCACCACCGCGCGCGTCCTGCGCCGCGACCGGGTTCGGAACGACCGGTGCACAGGTCGACGCCGTGGCTGCCAAAAATTGGTCGAACTACGTTGACGCCGCGCTGGGCGCAGACCCCGAGGCGGACCCCGGCGCACGGGCGACGCCGATGCCGACGTCGCCCACCCCACGCTGGCTGCGGGGGCCGAGCAAGTCGCCACACGCCGGCACGGACGGCCGGAGACGTGACCAATCCAGCTGCCCGTCGCTGAACCTGCCGACCAAAACGCCCCCGACACTGGGACCGACACCCGGCCGGTGAGCGATGCGGTGGCCGCAGGTGCCCAGGTCGCCAACGTCAAAGCCGGCGGTCCCGCGGAACAGGGCGGCATCCTCGAGAACGATGTGATCGTCAAGGTCGGCGGCCGAACCGTCGCCGACGCCGACGAATTCGTCGTCGCGGTACGTCATCTCATGATCGGGCAGCCCGCACCGATCGAGGTCGTGCGCGATGGTCATCACCTAACTCTGACGGTCGTTCCCGGCTCCGATGGCTAGATCGCCCGCATGCAGTCGCGCGCGATCGCCAGCTCCTCGTTCGTCGGAACCACCAGCACGGCGATCGCCGAGTCGTCGGTGGAAATGCGCCGAGCGCCCTTGGCGGGCTGCGAGTTTCGCTGCTCGTCGATTTCGATGCCCAGCCGTCGAAGCCCGTTCAGCGCGTCCAGGCGCACCGCGGCGGCGTTTTCCCCGACACCCGCGGTGAAGCTCACGACATCGGTACGGCCCAGGATCGCCAGGTAGGCACCGACGTATTTGCGCAGCCGGTGAATGAACACGTCGTAGGCCAATTGTGCTGAGCTGTCGCCGGATTCGATCATCTCGCGCAGCCGGCGAAAGTCCCGCTCCCCGGCCAGGCCCAGCAATCCGGAGTGGTGGTTGAGCATCGACTCGATGTCCTCGACGCTCATGTCGGCCTCGCGATGCAGATAGCTCACGATGCCCGCGTCGATGTCACCGCTGCGGGTGCCCATCACCAGGCCCTCCAACGGAGTCAATCCCATCGAGGTGTCGACCGGGCGACCGCCGGCGATCGCCGATGCGGAGGCGCCGTTACCCAGATGCAGCACAATCTGATTCAACTTCTCCCATGGCTGGTACAGGAACGCCGCGGCCTGTTGGCTGACGTAGCGGTGCGAGGTGCCGTGAAATCCGTACCGCCGGATGTGCCACTTCTCCGCGAGCTCTCGGTCGATCGCGTAGGTCGCCGCGGCCGCAGGCAGATTGTGGAAGAACGCGGTGTCGAACACCGCGACATGCGGCACATTCGGCAGCATCTTGCGGGCGACCTCGATGCCCTGCAGGGCGGGCGGATTGTGCAGCGGGGCCAGCATCGACAGGCCCTTGAGTTCGGCGATGACCGTGTCATCGATGACGGTCGGCCGGTAGAAGACCGCCCCGCCGTGGACCACCCGGTGACCGACCGCGGCCAGCCCGCAGGTTTTCAAGTCGATGCCGTCCTCGGCCAGCTTCTCGAATGCCACCCGCAGCGCCGCGCCGTGGTCGGTGACCGGCGACGACGGCTCGCCGATCTGCTCGACGATGCCGTCCGCCAGCGACTCACCCGAATCAGGCTCGATCAGTTGATATTTCAGCGACGACGAACCGGAGTTCAGCACCAGCACTACGGGGCTAGTCATCGCCGCTCCTCCTCATCGCTTCGCTCTGCATCGTCGTCAGCGCGCGACGCCCTGCGCCTGGATCGCGGTGATCGCGACGGTGTTGACGATGTCGTCGACCAGGGCGCCGCGAGACAGGTCGTTCACCGGCTTGTTCAAACCCTGCAGCACCGGGCCGATCGCGATCGCACCCGCACTACGTTGCACCGCCTTGTAGGCGTTGTTGCCGGCATTCAGGTCCGGAAAGATCAGCACGGTGGCCTTGCCGGCGACCGGCGAGTCGCGCATCTTTGTGGCAGCAACGGAAGGCTCGACCGCAGCGTCGTATTGGATCGGCCCCTCGACCAGCACTTGCGGTGCCCGGCTGCGGACCAATCCCGTTGCCTCCCTGACTTTTTCGACATCAGCCCCCGAGCCGGACTCTCCGGTGGAATACGACAGCATGGCGACTCGTGGCTCGATGCCGAACTGCGCGGCGGTGTGCGCGGCGCTGATGGCGATGTCGGCAAGCTCCTCGACGGTCGGGTCGCGGACGATCGCGCAGTCTCCATACGCCAGAACCTGATCCGGCAGGCACATCAAGAACACGCTGGACACCGTCGAGATGCCCGGCGCGGTGCCGATGATCTCGAATGCCGGGCGAACAGTGTGAGCGGTGGTGTGCACCGCACCGGACACCATGCCATCGACCATGCCGTTGTACACCAGCATGGTGCCGAAATACGACACGTCGTGCATGATCTCGCGAGCCTGCTCGACGGTGACACCTTTCTTGGCACGCAACTGGGCGTACTGCTCGGCGAACTGGTCACACAAGTCGCTGGTGCGGGGATCGAATACCGCGGCGTCGTCCAGGTCGACACTGAGTTCGGCGGCGCGCGCACGGATCTGGCTCTCGTCGCCCAGGATGGTCAGGTCGGCGATACCCCGCTGCAACACGCGGCCGGCCGACTTCAGGATTCGATCGTCGTCACCCTCCGGCAGCACGATCCGCTTGCGGTCCGAGCGAGCCCGCTCGCGCAGCTGATAGGTGAACATCTGCGGCGTGGTCACCTTGGGAATCGGAATCGCCAACTGCGCCAGCAAGTCCGACAGATCGACGTGGCTCTCGATCAACTGCAGCGCCGTGTCGACTTTGCGCAGTGACGTCGCGGTGACCCGGCCCCGGGCCGACCCCACCGCGCCGGCCGTCTCAAAGGTGCCAAGCGTGGTGGCGATGATCGGCAGCCGCAGCCGCAGCCCGGCCACCAGCGCTTCGATCGACCGGTGCAACTCGAACCCGCCGTTGAGCATGATGCACGACAACGACGGAAACCCCTCGGCGGCATGGGCACTGGCGACGGCGAGCACCACGTCGGAGCGGTCGCCGGGCGTCACCACCGCCATAGCCTCGCGCAACCGTTCCAACACGTGGTCGGCCGTCATGCCGGCGACAACCACGCCCATCACTTCCCGGCTCATCAGCTCGGCATCGCCGCTGACCAACGTGCCGTTCACCGCGGTCTGCAGCTCGGCCACCGTCGGCGCCGACAGCAGCGGCTCGTCGGGCACCGCGTACGTTTTCGGCGCGAGCGAGCGCAACGCCTCGGTGATCGCCGTCAATTGCGTTGGCTCGCAACGGTTGGCCACCACAGCAGCGGTATGCGCGCGTTGGGCGCTCAGCTCGGCCAGACACACCTCGACGGCGTGAACGACCTGCTCGACGCTGCGGTCCTTGGCCCGCACCGCCAACACCACCGGTGCGCCGAGGTTGACCGCGATGCGCGCGTTCACGCTCAGCTCGGCCGGGCTGGCTACATCGCTGTAGTCACTGCCGACGATGACCACCGCGTCACAGTCGGCGGCCATCGCGTGATACCGCTCGACGATGTCGTCGATCGCGGCGTCACGATCAGCATGCAGCTGCTGATACGTGACGCCGATGCAGCGCTCGTAGGGCAGACCGGCGGTGCTGTGGGCCAGCAGCAGGTCCAGGATGTAGTCGCGGTCCTCGTCGGCTCGCGTGATCGGCCGGAACACACCAACTTTGGCTACCGCGGCAGCCAGGCGATGCAAGATCCCCAGCGCGATCGTCGACTTGCCGGTGTCACCTTCCGGCGCCGCGATGTAGATGCCGGCCGGCGATGCCGAACGGAAGCGGCCACGCTGCGGGTCAGCCCAGCCGTCGCAGCCGGGGCTCGAGGTCTTTCTGGAAGAGCTCCAGGAACCGGCGCTGGTCGTGACCAGGCGCGTGGAACACCAGGTGGTTCAGGCCCCAACCGACGTAGTCCTTGACTTTCGCGACCGCTTCGTCAGGATCGGACGCCACGATCCAGCGCTTGGCGACCTGTTCGATCGGCAGCGCATTAGCCGCCTCCTCCATCTCGATCGGGTCGTGAATGCTGGTCTTCTGCTCGGCGGTCAGCGACAGCGGCGCCCAGAACCGGGTGTTCTCCAGCGCCAACTCCGGGTCGGTGTCGTAGGAGATCTTGATTTCGATCATCCGGTCGATGTCGTCGGGATTCTTGCCCGCTGCCTCCGCGCCCTCCTTCATAGCGGGGATGAGCTTGTCCTTGTACAGCTCCTCGCCTTTGCCCGACGTGCAGATGAAGCCGTCGCCGGCGCGGCCCGCGTACTTGGCGACCTGCGGACCACCGGCGGCGATGTAGATCGGGATGCCTCCCTCGGGCACGTCGTAAATCGAGGCGCCCTTGGTGTGGTAGTACTCGCCCTCGAAGTCGACCCGGTCGCCGAGCCACAGCTCACGCATCAGCCGCACCGATTCACGCAACCGCGCGTAGCGCTCCTTGAACTCCGGCCATTCGCCCTCATATCCGGTGGCGATCTCGTTGAGCGACTCGCCGGTGCCGACGCCGAGGAAGATGCGATCCGGGTAGAGACAGCCCATGGTGGCGAACGCCTGCGCGATGACGGCCGGGTTGTAGCGGAACGTCGGCGTCAGCACCGACGTGCCAAGCTGCAGCCGCTTGGTCCGCTCGCCGACCGCCGTCATCCACGCCAGCGAGAACGGCGCGTGCCCGCCCTCGTGCCGCCATGGCTGGAAGTGGTCGCTGACCGTTGCGCTGTCCATGCCGTGCGCTTCGGCGGCGACCGCCAGCTCGACGAGTTCCCGCGGCGCGAACTGCTCCGCCGACGCCTTATATCCAAGTTTGAGTTCAGCCACGCTGTCGTTTCTACTCCCCCATGTCGGCGGGCGACCCGCTGCGCCCGGCTTCGCCGCGCTTGCGATCGCCCGGTGCCTAGAATCTCGGACATGGCACCGGTGCTGAACGCCGTCACCGAGACCGTCCACCTCGTCCAGGGCGGGGCGGTGAACTGGACGTTGGTCGCCGACGACCGCGGGGTTCTGCTGATCGACGCCGGATATCCCGGTGACCGCGACGACGTGCTGGCCTCGCTGCGGCAACTCGGGCACCAGGCCGAAGACGTGCGCGCGATCCTGCTGACGCACGCCCACGTCGACCATCTCGGTTCGGCGATCTGGTTCGCCAAAACCCACGGCACCCCGGTCTATTGTCACGCCGACGAGGTCGGCCACGCCAAGCGCGAGTATCTGGAGCAGGCATCGCCGATCGACGTCGCGATGCGCATCTGGCGGCCCCGGTGGGCGCTGTGGACCGCCCACCTCGTGCGCGACGGCGGGCTCAGCCGTGAGGGCATCCCCACCGCGCAGCCGTTGACCGCCGAAGTGGCCGCCGAATTGCCCGGCCGGCCAATGGCCATCCCGACACCCGGCCACACCGGCGGCCACTGCTCGTATGTGGTCGACGGGGTGCTGGTCAGCGGCGATGCCCTGGTGACCGGGCATCCGTTGTTATCGCACAGCGGACCGCAACTGCTGCCCGCGTTGTTCAGCCACGATCAGGACGGCTGCATCCGCAGCCTGGCGGCGCTGGCGCTGCTGGACACCGAGATTCTGCTGCCCGGCCATGGCGACGTGTGGCGTGGCCCGATCCTCGAGGCCACCAAACAGGCGACCGCGTTGGCGCTCTAGCCGGTCACCGCGAATCGAGATCGACGCTAGCGCGCAAAAGCTGACTTGGGTTAAAGGGGTGGTTGCAACACTTCGTAGGTAGGGGTGTTGATGGCGACTCATCATTCGTTGGTGGCGGTGCGGCGTCAGTTCTGGGAATTGATCGCTGCGGGTGTGTCCTCGGAGGAGGCCGGCCGGGCTGTCGGCGTGTCGAATACGTGTGGTGTCACGTGGTTCCGCAAGTTCGGTGGTGTGAATCCACGTATGCACTTAGCGCAGGGAGTCAAGCGGCCTCGGCTGTCGCTGCTGGAGCGCGAGCGGATCATGATCGGCACCTCGCGGGGTGAGTCGATTCGTTCGATCGCGCGCGGGTTGGGGCGTGCTCCCTCGACGGTCATGCGCGAGATCGAGAAGAACGGCCCTACCCGCATGGCCCCTGGCCGGTATCGGTCGTTGCACCGGTTCGGGGCCAACAGGGGCGGTTGGGATGCCCGGTCAGGCTATTCAGCGTCGTTAGCTCAGCAACGCAGCGAGGCGCGTGCTCGACGACCCAAGACCGGCAAGCTAGCCCGCTGTCCGCAGTTGTGCGCCCAGGTGCAAGCGTTGTTGACCAAGAAGTACAGCCCCGAACAAATCGCCGGGGTGTTGGCCACGACCTATCCTGATCGCCCGGAGATGCAGGTGTCCCACGAAACCATCTATAAAGCGCTCTACGTGCAAGGACGCGGCGAGCTGCGCCGTGAGTTGCACCGCGTGTCTGCGCACCGGGCGGGCGTTGCGTAAACCACGCCGTCGCTCTCGTGGCGGCGATGGCCGTGGCCGCATTCCGGGCATGATCAACGTCTCTGAGCGCCCCGCCGAAGCCGACGATCGAGCCGTACCTGGGCACTGGGAAGGAGATTTGATCATCGGCAAAGATCAGGCCTCCCAGATCGGCACGCTGGTGGAGCGCTCCACCGGATTCGTCCGCCTCCTGCACCTGCCCGACACCCGCTCGGCCGAGGTCGTCGCTGATGCCATGATCGCTGCGATCAAAGAACTCCCGCCCACGCTGCGTCGCACCGTGACGTGGGATCAGGGTCACGAGATGGCCCAGCACGCCCGGATCAGCATCCACGCGGGCATCGAGGTCTACTTCTGCGACCCACACTCACCCTGGCAGCGGGGAAGCAACGAAAACACCAACGGGCTCCTACGGCAATACTTCCCGAAGGGAACCGACCTCTCGAAACACTCAGCCGAACACCTCAGCTACGTCGCCGACGAACTCAACGGCCGCCCACGAAAACGGTTCAACTGGGATAACCCCACCAACCGCCTCAACGCCTACTGTCAGCTCCAACAGAAACCACTGTTGCAACCAAACCTTGAAACCGCCTGAGTAGTGGTGACGCTGACGTCGATCTCGGCGTCGGCTCGCGCCAGCCCTAAGTGCTCGCGCAGCGTGGTCCCGCTGTATTCGGTGCGGAACCCTGAACGTTCCTGCAGCACTGGCACCACGTGGTCGACGAACTCGTCCAGGCCGTGCGGCGTCAGGTGCGGCACAAAAATGAACCCGTCGCAGGCGTCGGACTGGATGTACCGGTCGATCTCCGCGGCGACGTGATCGGCGGTGCCGACGAACTGCTCACGGCTGCTGACGGCGATGATCAGTTCGCGGATCGAAAGGTTCTGCGCCTCAGCGCGTTCGCGGTAACGGCGGGCCACCTCGATCGGGTCGCCATGCCGGACCCGGCCCTGGGTGATGCTGGTGTCGCCGCTCGGATCGTCCTTGGGCAGTGGTCCGTCCGGGTCGTAGTCCGAAAGGTCACGGCCCCACACTTGCTCGAGCATCGCGATCGCCGTCGGGCCGCTGACCTGCTGGCGCCGGATGAAGTGCGCTCGCTCGTCGGCCTCCTGCGGCGGTGTCACCGAGCACGAACGTGGCTGCCGGAAACACCTTGAGGTCGTCGGGATTTCGCCCGTAGGATGCGGCGCGACCTTTGACGTCGGCGTAATAGCGCTGGCCGTCCTCCAATGACCCGTGCAGGGTGAAGAGCGCATCGGCGTAGTGGGCGCCGAAGTTGCGGCCTTCGTCGGAATCGCCGGCCTGCAACAGAATCGGATGCCCCTGCGGCCCAGCGGGCAGCGTCGCGACTCCGCGCACATCGAAGTGCGGGCCGTGATGGTCGACCACTGCCACCCGGTCGGGATCGAGATAAATTCCCGCATCGACATCGGCCAGCACGGCATCCGACGCCCAGCTGTCCCAGAATTCGCGCGCCACGCTGAGGAACTCCTCGGCCCGCTGGTAGCGGTCAGCATGATCGAGGAAACCCCCGCGGCGGAAGTTCGCACCGGTGAACGCGTCCGACGAGGTGACGATGTTCCAGCCCGCGCGGCCGTCAGACAGCTGGTCGAGCGTCGCGAATTGCCTTGCCACCTCGAAAGGCTCGTTGAACGTGGTGTTGATCGTTCCGGTCAACCCCAGCCGGTCGGTGACGGCGGCCAGCGCCGCCAGCACGGTGAACGTGTCCGGCCGGCCCACCACGTCGAGGTCGTAGATCTGACCGCGATGCTCGCGCAGTCGCAACCCCTCGGCGAGGAAGAAGAAATCGAAGAGGCCGCGTTCGGCGGTGCGGGCCATATGCGCGAACGAGTCGAACTCGATCTGGCTGCCCGATTCCGGATCGGTCCACACAGTCGTGCTGTTGACGCCCGGGAAATGGGCGGCTAGATGAATAGGCTTGCGGTGCTTGCCTTCCCGTGTACTCATTTGCCGATCCCCCAACGTCGTGCCAGCAACTCGTGTGAGCGCAGACGCGCCTGGTGGTCATGGGTCACCGACGTGACGACAAGTTCGTCGGCACCGCTTAGGCGTTGCAGCGCGGACAGTCGCTCGGCGACCTCGTCGGCGTCGCCGACGAATTGGGTCTCCAGCCGATCCTTGACCACGGGCAGTTGCTCTTCGGTCAGCGGCCGGTAATCAGCGGGGGCCGGGTAGGGCACCGCGCCCACCCCGGTGCGGATGGAGTACACCCACTGCCCGTAGCCGGCCGCCAGTTGCCGCGCGGTGGCGCTGTCATCGGCCACCACGACGTCGGCGGACACCACGACGTAGGGCTCTTGCAGTGTCGCCGACGGGACGAACGTGTCCCGATAAGCCTCGATGGCTTCCAGTGCGGTCGCCGGGGTGATGTGGTAGCTGGCCACGAACGGTAGTCCGTGCGCGCCGGCCAGCCGCCCACTCTGACCGCGAGTACTGCCAAAGATCCAGGGCACCAACCCCGATCGCTCACCCGGCACGGCGTGCACGTCGAATCCTCCGGCCTGGTAACTGCCATCCAGCATCGCGAGGATGTCGCCGAGTTGATCGGCGAAGTCGGGCGCCACGGCCTCCGGCTGCTGCAGGATCTCCATCGTCGCCATGACGCGCTCGGTGTCGAGCAGTCCACGGAGGTCGAACGGCAACGGGATCACCACACCGTCGATTTCGCGCCACTGCCGGGGCGGGCGATTCTTCGTCGACGGGCGCTTCGGTTTGAACCCGGTGTCACGCCGCTGCCCGCGGCCGAGGCCAAGGTCGATGCGGCCCGGGTAGAAGGCGTCGAGCATGCCGAAGCTCTCGACCACCGCGGCGGCCGTGGTGTGGGCGAGCTGGACCGCGGCCGACCCGACGTGAATTGTGTTGGTAGCCGCGGCGATCTGCCCGATCAGCACTGCCGGCGCGGAGCTGGCGACGCCGACGAAGTGGTGTTCGGCGATCCAGAATCGGCGATACCCCCATTGCTCCGCGCGTTGGGCGAGATCGATCGTGTGGTGCAACGCCGTCGCGGCGTCACTGCCGGCGCTGATCGGCGACAGGTCCAGGATCGACAGCGGGACTGTCATCGGGCGCCGCTCTCCCCCGCAAGCGGGAGGTGCCCCCACCTCATCGCTTCGCTCTGCATCGTCGCCGGCGCGCGTCACGGACGCACCTCCGTATACCGGTTGGGCGCGACGGGCAACCCGAGTCGTTGACGCAGCGTCTCGCCTGCACGGTAGGACGTCCGAAACCGCTTGGCCCGCTGCAGCAGTGGCACCACCTCGTCGACGATCACCGGCAGGTCGGTGGCGTTGACGGCCGGCCGCAGCCGCACACCGTCGACGCCTCGTTGCTGCCAGCCCAGCAGCAGGTCGACCACATCGGCCGGGCTGCCGTCGAAGATCAGTGCGTCAGAACCGAATTCGGTGTCGCCGCCGAATGTCACCACCACGTCGGCATAGACTTTCAAATGCTGCCCGCCGGCCGCCTTGACCTCGTCGAGGATCGAGTCCAGCGACACGTCGTCGGTAGGCGTGATGAAGACGAGATCAGCACTGGCGGCAGCGAATTCGTAGATCCTCGGCCCATGCGCCAGCGCCGCAACCACCGGCTGCCCCTGCGGTGGACGCGGGGTGATCGACGGGCCCTTCACCGAAAAGTATTTCCCATGGAAGTCGATGTAGTGCAGCTTGGCCCGGTCGATGTAGCGCGCGGTCTGCGCGTCACGGATGATCGCGTCGTCCTCCCAGCTGTCCCACAGCCGGCGAACCACCTCGACGGCGTCGGCTGCCTCGTCGAACAATTCGCCGCCGTCGGCGGGCGCGTCGCGCCGCCCGAACAGCGCGGCCTCATGCGCCGTCGAGCTGACCCGTGGCTGCCAACCGGCCCGCCCGTGCGACACGTGATCCAAGGTGGCGATGGCTTTAGAGATGTGAAACGGCTCGGTATGAGTGACCGTGGCCACCGGAATCAGGCCGATGTGCTCGGTGACCGGCGCGATGCGCGCGGCGACGAGTACGGCGTCGCCGCGGCCGGCCAGCCGCCGCGGGCTGATCGATTCGCTCCGACCGGGCTGGGGGGTCAGCGAGTCGTCGATGGTGAGGAAATCCAGCAGGCCACGCTCCGCGGTCGCCGCCAAACCAGACCAATACCGGCCGCTGAAAACCGATTCCGTGGCGGGCTGGGCGGCCAGCGTGGCTCGCCACGCCTGCCGGTGCCAGCCGTAGCCGTCGAGCGCAACGCCCAGATGCAGCCGATCAGTCACGGCAGATCCTTCACAAATGCGATCGGGAAGACCGGGCCCCGCGACGGCAGCGGCTCGGAAAGCCGCGTGTAACCGGTCGATTCATACAGCGCTTCGGCCTCGGGCTGACGGTTGCCTGTGGTCAGGTACACCCGCCGGTAACCGCAAGCGGCGATCGCGCTCTCCAACTCGACCAGCAATGCGGTGGCATAGCCGCAGCGGCGGTGCGCACTATCGGTCCAGATTCGTTTGAGCTCGGCCGTCTCCGCGTCGAATCTCTGGAACGCGCCGCCGGTGACCGTTATCCCGTCGACCTCACCGAGCACAAAGCCGCCATCGGGCGGCGTGAACTCCGCAAGGGGAACCGAGCGCAACCACGCCATCACGGTGGGCGGCGTGCTCTCGTAGCGCTGCGCATACTCGACAGCCAGCTCATCCAGCAGCGGCTGAGCCCTGGGATCGTCCGGACCGACCGCGAGGAACCGCAGCTGGCCCGACGCGGTTGGTTGGCTGGGTCGAAGCATCACTACATGTCTAACGTCTCGTTATTGGCTGCATTCCGCCGCGACTACCCCAACACCGCGCGAACATAGCGGCCCGCCACCGGCACGCCTTTTAGATCCTGGCGACGCAAACCCGGCAGCCCGGTGGCGGCGAACAACTTCTCGAACTCCGTCACCGCGGTTCGCCAGCCGAGTGCGGCCAGGGATTCGCCGACGTCGCGGTATTCCTCTGCGTAGCTGAACTCGGCCATATCGCCTTTGTATCCGAACTGTCGCCAGCCATCCGCCATCGCGTGTTCCTGACTCCTCAGTGGCTGGTGCCGCTCAGGAATATAGTCGGCAGCGGCCCGGCTTCCGGGCGCACTCAACGCGGTGGCGTTGTCAAGCAGCCGTTCCTGTGCGGCCGGCTGCAGAAAACCGATGAACAATCCCTCCGCAACCCACACAGTCGGTTCGGTAGCGTCGAAACCGATCCTCCGCAACGCCTCCGGCCAGTCCTGCCGAAGGTCGATGCCCACCGCGCGCCGATTGGCGGACGGAACCGCGTCCAGGGCTCGCAGCGTCTGGGTTTTGAAGTCGATCACGTCGGGCTGGTCGATTTCGTACACGGTGGTGCCGGCCGGCCACCACAGCCGATACGGCCGAGAGTCCAGCCCCGACGCCAGTATCACCGCTTGCCGATCCCGGCCCGGCACGCGTCGGTGAGGAAGTTGTCGAAGAATCGGGTACGGACCGCCAAAAGATCTGTCAGCAAAGCTAATCCGTTGTCGTCCCCGACATCGCTGAGAGCCAGCTCGCCGCTGGCCACCTTGGTGAAAAAGTCCCTCCCGACGGCGCTGACCAACGGCCCGGCGAAGGGGTCGTTGATCAACCCCGCCCTGTGTGCCAGCGCCCTCGCGGTCGCCACCAAGGTGGCGGTGGTTCCGACGCTGGTGTCCGGCCCCCAGGTGTCGTTCTCTGTTCGCGCCACTGTCACGCCTGCCATTTCGACAGCTTTGCGCGCCGCCTGGGCTGGGCCAACGCTCGCCAACCCAACAGCAGCAGCCCGGTGACCGATGACGCCACCACGATGAAACTGGCGGCGACACCGGCCGAGGTGGCCTTACGCAGCAGCATCCCGACGACGACCGTGCACAGCCACACCACGACCCCGGTGGGATAAACCGCCGTCGGCCGGCGCCAGGCCCGAGCGGCCAGCCACCCCAGAGCAGTCCCGCTCAGGAAGGGCCATGCTGTCGAGGCGATGCCCGCGACGTTGAGCCCCTCGTCGTGGCTGCGCCGCCCCACGGCACAAAACACCAGCACACAGGCCACATCGATGCCCAGCCACACCGGACCGCGCCGCGGACGCTCCATGCGGTGAGGCTACCGTTCTGGTCGATCTCAGGGCGCCATCATGGCCGGCGGCCGACGCGGGACGATCGGAGTCCCGCTAACCAAGCTGCATGGCTTGGGTTGACGATCGTGCTGCCTGGGTACCCCCCATCACGGGCCAAGACACTCTCCGCGTAGCGACGGTAGCCGACCAGTTCAGGCTGCCTAAATCGCTTATATTCCAAGCAATTCGGTGCGGATGACATTTGTCACACCGTTCATTGCCCGATTACCTTCGGCCTCAGTTGGGTAGCCACCAAGAAGGTGCGTATGGCACCGATCGACTGCATCAATCACTAGGAGAAGTTGGTAAGTGACTACACCCGATACCGTTAGCCTGCTTGCGCAGCTGCGCACAGTACTGGATCTGACAAACACCGAAATTCAAGTTGCCGAAACCCGTGTCGTGCAGGCCCGGACCGAAGCAGTGCGCCGAGAGTTGACCCAGAACGCGGCCAATGGCCGTGACCGGGCAGCGTCTATCGCGTCGGCGATCCGCGACCTTGGCGGCTTTCCCGACGTCATCGGTCCGTTCTTGGGCCGTGCCGGGGCCGCGGTCAAGGCTCTCACCGAGCAGGCCCAGCCGTTCAGCGAGGCGCTCCTGGGTGATCTTGCCCTCGAGGGCCAACTGCTCGACCGCTCGCGCTACATCAAGGCCCTCGCGGTCGCCGCGAGACGATCTGACATCGAAGAACTTGCCACCCGCCTGGTGACCGCGCACTCCGCGACGGTGGACTGGCTTACCACCGTTCTTGCCGAAGACGCACTCGGTGGGCCGGCTGCCTTACGCCGCACCCCGTTGCAGGCTGCGGCCGGGTCGGTAGTCAAACTGGTCAATCTGCCGGTTAATTGGTCTACCCGTGGCGTCGACCGCGCGCTGGAAGCCGTGCGCTCGACTGGGCCGGCGCTCAACGACTTGTTCAGTCGCGGCGCGCATGCCGGCGATGTCGCGGCGAAAGCTGCATCGGCAGCGAAGGATGCGGCTTTGCAGACGGCGGAAAGGGTGATTCGCGACCAAGGAAGCGCTCAAGTAGCCGATGTCGTCCACTCGGCGCGCAGCGCGACCGGCGCTCTCAGTCCCGATGAGTTGCCGATCGACGACTACGACGAGCTCAATCAGAACGAGGCGGTGGCCGCGATCAAGGAACTGACCGCGCCACACGATATCCGTGCGATCGTCGCCTACGAAGAGGCCCACAAGGACCGTCCACGCGTGGTGTCTGCTGCTCAAGCCCGGGTGGCTGCGATCGCCCAAGAGGTCGTCGGCATCAACTAGATTTCTGGCTCATCCGTAATATGAACCCCCCGTAGCGAACTCGCTGCGGGGGGTTCATTCATGACACGGGGAGCCGCACCGCTCGGCGCCGAACTGGAACCACGCTCGGCCACCGTCTACCGGATGAAAAACGGCATCAGCGCGGCTTGAAAAGCTGTCAATGTCGCAGCAGCCGCGAGATGTTCAGGGCGTGAATCACTGCCAGCCCCGCGACTAAGGGCTGCTGAAGAGTTGTCGCGCAGCGGTGCGGGAACCCGACGTCATCGGCCCGCCCGGTTATCGTTGAATAACGTGACCACTACGGACCAACCGCCCGAGTCGCTGCTGGCGGCGATGGCGAAGGCACACATCCCGACAGAAAATCACCAATTCATCCGTCGCGTCACCGCCGCTATCGGCATCGCCGAATACCGCGCGGTCGCCAGTCCTGACAAGCCCTACATCGTGGCGAAGAGGCGCGACGGTCTGCCCGATCTGCACATCTACCACGGCTACACGACCGGCTTCGTCACCGAACAAGAAATCGCCGGTGTCGCGGGCAGCGGCGCCGGGCGCGGACCCAGCTCCCGAAAGGGAACCTGGTACGTCGAGCACCCGGAGAATCGAGTGCGCCTCGGCGGCAAGCGTTCCGGCGACGTTCGGCGCGAGGGCGGATTCTGCACATGCGGCATGCAGTTGTCGCTCACCGGCGTATGCGTCAGCTGCGACTAATTCTGCTGTGGCTGAACGTAATTGATGTGCTTTAGGGGACCCGCGTCCAGTCTTGGCAGTTGCGCGACTCGAAGGCCTTGACTCCCGTATTGATGTTCGCGAACATCGGACCGATGGAAGTGTTGGTCTGCAGGACATGGTCCTTGGCCGCATCGGGTGTGCTGTAGGTAAACCAGGAGCACATGGAGTCCTGGGTCGGCACATTGTTGATCCACACTCCAAAGGCCGACCCCGACCCGCCCGTGCGGTACAGGCCCGGTGCAATGTCGGGTCCGACGACAAAGAAACCATTGCCCGGGATCGGGTCGAGCGGATCGGCAACCGCCGGCGGGGCCAGTGCGACCACCGCGATGAACACGGCCGACAAGCGAAGTAGCGGGGGCATTCTTCTTTCCTCCATGCTGATGCCCCCCATCGCAGAGCCTAGGCCCGAACGGTGCGGACGCCAACGCCGACGAGTGCACTTCCCTGCGATGGCAGGATGAGGCCATGAGCACTGGCACCCTTCCCGACTTCAATCCGCAGGACCCGCTCGGCCTGGACAGCTCACTGTCCGACGACGAGATCGCGGTGCGTGACACGGTCCGTCAGTTCTGCGCCGAGCACGTCGTCCCGCACGTCGCGGAGTGGTTCGAGATCGGCGATCTCCCGGTCCGCGACCTGGCCAAGCACTTCGGTCAGCTCGGATTACTCGGCATGCACCTGGAGGGTTACGGCTGCGGTGGGGCGTCGTCGGTGCACTACGGGCTGGCGTGTACCGAGCTGGAGGCCGCCGACTCCGGCATC
Organism: uncultured Actinomycetota bacterium; assembly: GCA_963815995.1. Taxonomy (GTDB): domain Bacteria; phylum Actinomycetota; class Actinomycetes; order Mycobacteriales; family Mycobacteriaceae; genus Mycobacterium. The sequence goes on along the minus strand of CAWFIR010000001.1, from coordinate 199,571 downwards.
CGGTCGATGGTCTCGGTGCAGGGGTCGCTGGCCATGTTCGCGATCTGGCGATTCGGCTCCGAAGAACAGAAGCAACAGTGGCTGCCCGGCATGGCCGCCGGCGAACTGCTCGGCTGCTTCGGCCTGACCGAACCCGACGCCGGCTCCGATCCGGCTTCGATGACCACCCGGGCGCGGCGCGACGGGTCGGACTGGATCCTCAACGGCCGCAAAATGTGGATCACCAATGGATCGGTCGCCGACGTGGCGATCGTCTGGGCGGTGACCGACGACGGCGTGCGCGGCTTCGTCGTCCCCACCAAGACACCCGGGTTTTCCGCCAACACCATTCACCACAAGCTTTCGCTGCGGGCGTCGATCACCAGCGAGCTGGTGCTCGACGACGTCCGCCTGCCCGATGCCGCCATGCTGCCCGAGGCGAAGGGGCTCAAGGGTCCGCTGTCGTGTCTGTCGGAGGCGCGCTACGGCATCATCTGGGGTTCGATGGGCGCCGCGCGATCCGCGTGGCAGTCCGCGCTGGACTACGCCGGGCAACGCACCCAATTCGGCCGTCCGATCGCCGGATTCCAGTTGACCCAAGCCAAACTCGTGGACATGGCCGTCGAATTGCACAAGGGCCTGCTGCTGGCGCTGCAGCTGGGGCGACTCAAGGACAGTGTGGGTCTGCGACCCGAGCAGGTCAGCTTCGGCAAGCTCAACAACACCCGGGAAGCGATCGAGATCTGCCGAACGGCGCGAACCATATTGGGCGGCAACGGGATATCGCTGGAGTATCCGGTGATCCGGCATATGGTCAACCTGGAATCGGTGCTCACCTACGAGGGCACTCCGGAGATGCACCAGCTGATCCTGGGTCAGGCCTTCACCGGCATCGACGCCTTTCGCTGACAGGAGCATCTGAATGAGCGCACGGCTGGAGTACACCTCCGAGCACCGGCAGTTCCGCGAAATGGTCCACGACTTTGTGCAGCAGACCGTTGTCCCGGCGCACGAGCAGTGGGAGAAGGCCGGCTGCCTGGACCGTTCGCTGTTCACCGAAGCCGGCAAGCTTGGGCTGCTGGCGTTTTCGGTTCCCGAGGAATTCGGCGGGCCAGGGGTTGACGACTTCCGCTACAACGCGATCGTCGTGGACGAACTCCAGCGGGCCGGCGCGGCGGCCGAGGCTATCGCGTTGTCACTGCAGAACGATATCGTGCTGCCCTATCTCACCGACCTGACGACAGCCGAGCAACAGCGGCGCTGGTTGCCCGGTGTGGTCACCGGCGAGACGGTGATCGGCATCGCGATGACCGAACCCGGCGCCGGTAGCGACCTGGCGGGGATCCGCACCACCGCGGTCCGAGACGGCGACCACTATGTGGTCAACGGCGCGAAGACCTTTATCTCCAACGGGCAGACCGGAGATTTGTTCGTCGTCGCCGCGCGCACCTCGCCCGATCGGCACAAGGGATTGTCGCTGCTGGTGGTCGAGCCGGAAACACCGGGCTTCAGCCGCGGCCGGAACCTGGAGAAGATCGGTCTGCACGCCCAGGACACCAGCGAACTCAGCTTCACCGACATGCGGGTTCCCGTCGAGAACCTGCTCGGTGAAGAAGGCCGGGGTTTCTATCAACTGATGAACAACCTGCCCCAGGAACGGCTGTCGCTGGCCGTCGGCGCGGTGGCGCGCGGCCGAGGGCGTGCTGGCCGAAACCCTCCGCTATGTCAAGCAGCGAAACGCGTTCGGCTCCCCCATCTCCGGCTTGCAGAACACTCAATTCGTGCTCGCCGAGCTGTCGACCGAAATCGATATCGCGCGTACCTATCTCGACGACTGCATCGCCGAACACCTCACTGGTGAGTTGACCGCGGCCCGGGCCGCGCGGCTGAAATGGTGGACCACCGAACTTCAGGTTCGCACCGCCGACCGCTGCTTACAACTGCACGGCGGCTACGGGTACATGCGGGAATATCCGGTCTCGCGTGCTTTCGTCGACGCTCGCATCCAGACGATTTACGGCGGGACCACCGAGATCATGAAGACGATTATCGCCAAGGATCTCGGGATCTGAAGTCGCTCAGGCGCTTTCCCGCATCGACATCCCGTTGACACCGGGCACGGGCAGTTCTTCCATCGGGGAGGGCATCCGCACCGCTGCTCCGACCAAAATCATCGCCGCGGCGGTCGAGGAATCCACCTCCCACTGCGAACCACTGCCGTATTTGAGTAGCTTGTCGCGGGTTTCGGTGTCGGTGATGAACATGATCCATACGGGTTCTGAGTTGTTTTCCATTGATCTACCTCTGAAAGTTTTGGGCTGGACATGGGCGCTGGACGAGGTTGCAGTTATCAGGCCACCTCGCAGTCGTTCGAGCGGATTGGCTTTGCCAGGCTGACCGGGAGAAGGCCGGTCAGACCGGTGCCGATCTGACCCCGGCGAAATTGCTCGTGGATCAAAACCTTTGTCTCGCTGATGATCTTGGCGAGCTGGTTCGGTTGCGCGTGGTTGAAGAAATCGCGCCGGTTCCACCACAGCAGCTTGGTTCGGTAGTGCTCGGTGGGATAGGGCGTCGCCGGAATTGCAGCTACCACCGATCCGGAAGAACGCCAGCTGTTCAAGATCGCCGTCGCCGCGGTGCACATGCCGTACTGGAAATCGAGAATGACCATCATGTAGAAGCAGCTGCGCGCCAAGGCGCTGGTGAGAAGCGGATTCCGGCCGGCGGCGTCGGTAACCCAGCCGGCCTTCATTTCCAGAACTCCATACGGCACGCGGTCGGCGATCATCTGCCGGACCTCGCGCTGACCGGGTTGGCCCGCCCACTCATCGACCGCATGCGAGTCGTCCGCGGAGCGAAGCGCCTTGGCCCGCAGACCGCCAACCACCTGTCCGGCATCATCGACCACGGCGCAGAACATGATGGTGTCGTCACCATCGCGCAGTGCGTCGACGTCGAGAGCGGATTCCACGCCACGCTTGCGGTAGCTCCGAACCGCGCCCGCGGCATACTCGGCCCACAGTTCGGGGTCGGCGGACGGCTGGGAAACAATGAGCGTGCCCTCGATATCGGCGTCGGGCCAGCTAAAGCCTTGGCCAAGCGAGAAGCCTCCGACCGTGGAGCCCAGGGTTGCGGGTTTCATCGGCCTCCTCTCGGCTGGTACCAGACTGGTGTTGGGTAAATCCGCCATGTTTCATTCAATTAGTATCGTTTGCTCTTATAGAGATACCAGACGATATTCGCCTGCACAATAGCCAGTCTGTCCGACTTGTTATACGAACAAAAGCTGAGGACTAGGTATGTAAACCGGGGGCGGCGCGACGGCGCCGTGACGTGGGCTTAGACCGCTGACCAGCGAGGAGTGCCCTGCCCGGCGAGCACCCCGGCGCCAGCCACAGCGCCCTCCCGCGACGTCCCTGCGCGCCGCCGGGCTGGTTCCGCACCAGACTTGACACCTGTAAAGTCCGTCGAATGGACAACATCAGGGGCAAGACCGTCGTCATCACCGGCGCTGCCCGCGGCATCGGGTATGCGACCGCGCAAGCGCTGCTGGCCCGTGGCGCCCGCGTGGTCATCGGCGACCGGGACCTCGATGTGCTCGAGAGCGCGGTCGCCGGCATCAGCAGCCTGGGGCAGGTGACCGGTCATCCCCTGGACGTGACCGACAAGGAATCGTTCGCGGCATTTCTCGACAAGGCCCGTGCCGACGGCGGCGGGCACATCGATGTGCTGATCAACAACGCCGGTGTCATGCCGGTAGGTCCGTTTCTCGAGCAGTCGGCGCAGGCCATCCGGTCGTCGATCGAGGTGAACTTCTACGGTGTGCTCACCGGTTGTCAGCTGGTGCTGCCGGAGATGGTCAAGCGCCGCAGCGGGCACATCATCAACATCGCATCGCTGGCCGGCATGGTCGCTGTACCCGGTCAAATCATCTACGCCGGAACAAAATTCGCAGTCGTCGGGCTATCCACCGCGATGGCCGACGAATTCGCACCGCAGGGTGTCAAGGTCACCGCGGTACTGCCGACCTTCACCAACACCGAACTGATCTCGGGGACGTCGCCGTCGGCCGCGCAGAAGCCGGTCGAGCCGTCCGAGATCGCCGCCGCGATCGTCAAGGTGCTCGACAAGCCGAAATCCCGAGTATCGGTGCCTAGTTGGGGTAAATCATTCGCCGCCGCGTCCGCCCTGTTGCCGGACCGCGGTCGCCGCTGGCTCAACAAGAAGATGGGCAACGACGCGGTGTTCCTCAACCTCGACACCACCGCCCGCCGTAGCTACGAAGATCGCGCGCAGCATGCGACGGGGGTCGTCGAGCACAAGGAGTGATCAGCGCCCGCGCGGCGCATACATGATCACGCCGACCCCGGCCAGGCAGACCCCTGCGCCGATGAGGTCCCAGCGGTCCGGCCGAAAACCGTCCAGCGCCATGCCCCACGCCAGCGATCCGGCGACGAACACACCACCGTAGGCAGCCAGCACCCGGCCGAACTGCGCGTCGGACTGAAACGTCGCGACAAAACCGTAGGCGCCCAACGCAATCACACCGAGGCCCGCCCAGATCCAGTCGCGATGCTCGCGGACACTCTGCCAGACCAGCCACGCGCCACCGATCTCCAGCACCGCAGCCAACGCGAACAGCAGGATCGATCTGGCGACACTCACCGTCGCCGGCCTAGCCCGCCGTCGAGGCGCTCAGAGTCCTGATGGTCTGAGATTCGATGCCCTGGAACGCAGTTCCATCCGGCCGCAGCAGATCGTGGAACCACACCTTCGGCACCGATGAATAGGGGTGGTTCCAGGAATCCCACGGGAAGTAGGTCTGCGTTTTGCCTGCCACCAAACCCCAGTTGATCGCACCGACATTGTGCCGCTTGGCAACTGGCAAGATGCTCTCGATTGTGCTGCCCTGCGGACGGGCCATGTATTCGGTGCACAAGATGGGCCGCCCATGGGGGGTGAGCTCGCCGACGCGGGACTCGAACGTCGAAGGCCCGGCGTAGGAGTGGAAGCTGATCACGTCGGAGTTGGCAAGCTGAATGTTCTGGATTGTGGTGCGGCTACCGGGATCCGCCCATTCACCGTCCCACACGCCGCTGGTCAGCGGTTGACGCGGATCGGCGGCACGCGCCCAGCTGAAGACCTGAGGAAGCAGATCGGCGACCCGCTCGAGTTTGTCGCCGCGTTCGACGCTGCGATACTGCGGCGCGGGATTGTCGGGTTCGTTCCACACGTCCCAACCCAAAACCCGATCGTCATTGCGGAATTGGGTCAGCACGCCGGTGACGTAGTCCTGCAGGGTCCGGGTATAGCTCTTGTCGTCGATGCGCTCGGCTCCGGGGCCCTGCACCCAGCCGGAGTTGTGCACCCCGGGCGTCGGCGCATGCTGGCGACCCACTTGGGGATGCGGGTCCCAGCAGGAATCGAAGAGCACGAACAGCGGCTTGATGCGGTGACGTGACGCGATGTTGACGAATTGCGCCAGACGCGTTTGAAAGCCGCGCGAGTCCTGGGCCCACAGCTGATCGTGCAGGAAGACGCGGACCGTGTTCAGTCCATGCAGCCGGGCCCAACCCAATTCGGTGTCGATGCGCCGCGGGTCGTAGGTGCCGGGCTGGAACATCTCGAGCTGATTGATCGCGGTGGAGGTGATGAAGTTCGCGCCGACGGGCCAGCCCTGGGCTTGGTACCAACGGTTGGCACGGTCGGCCGACCACCGGCTCGACTCGGCGGACGCGCGGGGTGGCTCAGCGGAGGCGCGTGGCGACGAGGCCAAAGCAGTCCCGGCAGCCAGCAGCAACGGCAGTTTCAGAACCGTTCGGCGGTACACAGATTGACGATAAGTTGAGCACGCCGCTGTTCCCGGTATTCATTCCGCGCGTCGCCCTACTTTGTTGTGGCAATTGTTATCTCGCCGTCACCACGTCAGCGCGACGTGGCAAGCATCCGCTCCAGGGTCAACGCCTGTGCTCCGGCCGATACCGACGTCGGCCCTGCTGTCGCGATCATCGCCCACCGGCCCGGTACGACAGCGACCTCCTCGCAGGGCTGTTCGGCCGTGCAGAATTCCGACACCAGCGACCGGATGTTCTCGGCACTTTCCGTCGCCTCCGGACTGAGCACGCGTGTCGCAGCCCCGACACCGACCTCGGGATGACGCGCCATGAACTCGCGTAAGAACAGGGCACCGGTGACTTTCGGGTTGATGTCCTGAACAGCGGCCAGCACGGTGTCGCCGAAAACGCCGCCCACGGTGCCGACGGCGAAGTCGATGCCGCAGTGCAGCAAACCCAGTCGTTGGTGGAGCTCGGTCATCGTCTTTCGCAGCCCGGTGTACAGGCTCGCGTCCAGACCCAGGTGCTCCCAGTCCGCGGCGCTCAGGTAGATGTTGCCCTTCCACGACGTGCCACGCATGAACTGCAGAGTGAGCCCGTCCAGCAACGTGCCCGAGCGCACGTGAGCTGACGGCGTGGTCAGGACCCGCTCGCCGCCGACTTCTCTTTCGAAGTAGGTGACGTGCGCTTCGAGCACCTGGTCACCGCCCAACTTCCACGCGGCGGTCGCAAGCTCCTCGAGACGCCGGGTGTCGTCGAGTTCGATATTCGGCACGATCCGGCCGCCGTTGCCGCCGTCGGACGGCTTCAGGCAGGCACGCGACAGCCCGTACCGATCCTGCAGGAGCGCGCCCGCGCGAAGAAGATCGCGAACGAAATCACCACGATCCTCTTGCCACGCAACGGCGTAACCCGGCAGCACAGGAATGGGTGCTTGCAGGGCTTTGAACGCCTCGCTGGCCCGGTGCTCGTGCTCCAAGATGACTGGACCCGGCTGGCCGGCCACCCGGCTCTCCAGACTCAGCGCGGCCTCGACCGTCGGATGCAGCATGCGCTTTCGATTCCACACCCCCAGGCGAAAATCGTTGGCGTCAACCCGGATTCGGCCGAGTCCGGTGATCCTGGCCAACCACGTCACGAACAGCTGAAACTCCGGTTCAAAGTCGTACGGGCACACCACCGTTGAAGGGTTCTCGCGCAGGAATTCGATGATCTGGCGCATCACCGGATCGCGGTCGCCACCGTCGACCGCGCGGCGCAGCAGCGCCTGAGACAGGTAGTAGTAGTCCGCATCCGGAAGTACCAGGCGCTCAACGCCACTCGCCGCCGCCCCGCGGCGCCACGGCAGAGTCCGTCCGACGACGAGATCGCCGCTGCGGGCAAGGTAGAGACCGCGAGTCTCCACATATGTGGTGAGGTCCAACAGCGGGCGTCCCTCCGCCATCGCGGTGAGATCGGTTTCGAAGCTGCTGGCGTAAGGCGTGGTCGAATGCACCATCAGACGCGGCTGCTGCTCGCTCGGCGACGAAAATTCGACATGCTCGCCGACCAGCTCAGGGAGCTCATCGGGTTCGATCGACAACAACTTGCGCGTCGCGATGGCGAAGTCGGTTTCGTCGAATCTCAGTGGGCCCGCGTAGCTCTGCCAGGGAATTTCGTCACCATCGACAACGACGGCCCATTCATAGAAATCGCCGGTCAGCGGATGAGGTGACGTCCGCGGCCGGCTGATGCACGATATCACTCAGGTCTCTCCATATCTGGCCCAGTGCAGTCAGGGGTAGACGCTGCGATACGCACCGTCGTACTGATATCGAACGTACTCGCTATGGCGTTACTATCGCGCCGAAGCGCCTTAACTGGCCAAATCGGTTGGAAAGACTAAACAACGGCAAGATGAATAACAGCGTAACGAGCAACAACCGCGCCAACATCGGTTGTCGGACATGCCGATTGCAGATGGCCAGGAAACTCTCAGCAGACTCCTAGCTCAAGGCCCTGTCGATATCGGCGATCAGGTCTTCGGTGCTCTCCAGCCCCACCGAGATGCGAATGACCCCGTCGCCCAACCCGATAGCGGCGCGTCCTTCGGGCCCCATCGCACGATGGGTGGTCGTCGCCGGATGGGTGACAAGGGATTTGGAGTCACCCAGGTTGTTGGAGATGTTGATCAACTGCAGTTTGTCCAGCACCTCGAAAGCCCGCTGCTTGGCTGCGCTGTCAGGGACGTCGAGCTCAAAGGTCACCACCGTGCCGCCGCCGGACATCTGCCGTTTGGCCAGGTCGTATTGCGGGTGCGACGTCAAAAACGGGTAGCGGACCCATCGCACCGCGGAGTGGCCTTCCAGGTATTCGGCGATCCGTTGCGCCGACGCATTCTGGTAGTCGACCCGAATTGCAAGCGTCTCAAGTCCTTTCAGCATCACCCAGGCGTTGAAGGCACTCATCGCGGGCCCGGTGTGGCGCATCAGCTTCTGCACCGGGCCGTCGATGTATTCCTTGTCGCCGAGGATAGCCCCGCCGAGGACTCGGCCCTGCCCGTCGATGTGCTTGGTCCCCGAGTAGACCACCACGTCGACACCGAGCGGAAAGCCTTGCTGCAGAAGGGGAGTCGCGAAAACGTTGTCCAGCACGACTTTCGCCCCGGCTGCGTGCGCGAGCTCGGTGACGGCGGCGATATCGACCAACGACTGCATCGGGTTGGACGGCGTCTCGAAGAACACCGCCTGAGTGGGCACGGAAAGCGCCTTCTCCCACTGAGATAGGTCGTCGCCGTCGACGAATACGGTCTCGATGCCCCACCGTGGCAGGATCTCGCTGCACACCACGAAGCACGACCCGAACAGGCTGCGCGATGCGACCAGCCGATCACCGGCTGCCAGCAATGCGCCCAGCGAGGTGAAGACCGCCGCCATCCCGCTCGCGGTGGCGAATGCCGCGGGGGCACCCTCGATCAGACGGAGGCGTTCCTCGAACATGCTGATCGTCGGGTTGCCGTAACGCGAGTAGACATAGCGATCGACTTCGCCGGTGAACGCCTGCTCGGCCTCGGCGGACGAACCGTAGACGTAGCCGGACGCCAGATACAGGGCTTCGGAGGTCTCTTCGAACTGCGACCGCAAAATGCCGCCGCGCACGCCGATCGTGGCCTGGCTGACGCCGTCGGGCAGTTGCAATGGCGTGCGAACCGACGGCACCTTCTTGGGCTCGTCGGTCATGGGCGCCGCTCCTCAGCATCGCTACGCTCTGCATCGTCGCCGGCGCGGGTCATGTCTGCTTCCACGGCAAACCGATTGCCCGCCAGCCTCTTCCGCCGCGATGACTGTTGCCGTCGAGTTGACCTTCGAAACCGTCGAGCACGTTGTAGGAGGGGGCGATGCCGGCCTCGGTGGCGGCCTCGGCCGCCCCGATCGAGCGGTTACCCGAACGACACAGGAACACCACCGGGCGATCGTCGCGGGCCGGGACGTGCTCCAACAGGTCTGCCACGAAGTTCTCGTTGGGCGTTCCGTCGGAAGCGTTCCATTCGATGTACACGACATCGCGGCCCAGGCTGGCCAGGTCGGGCACGCCGACGAAGCGCCATTCGGCGTCGGTGCGTACGTCGACCAGAACCGCCTCGGGGTTCTCGCTGAGCATCTTCCATGCCTGCTCGGGGGTGATATCTCCTGCGTAGCTCACCCGCGTGAGTCTCGCATACGCAACGAGGCCGCTGACGGGGAAGCCCCGGGTGTCGACGTCGCGGCGGGCTACCAGAGCCGTCGCAGCGCGGTCGACACCTCACGCGCGTGGCTGCGCGCGGCGGTCACGTCGGCGGCGGTGACGACGGCGGCCCCCAATGGGCGCCGAGCTTCGGAGTCGTCGTGGCTGAACACCCGCACGTCGCTTTCCTGCCTGCGCAGCGCGTCGGCGAGTGCGCCACCGGAGTGCGGACCCTGGACCGCGCCGCCGGCGTAGATCACTTCGGCGGCACCCGGTGAAATCATGATCGTGTCGACCGGAAGTCCCAGGATGGCCCGGGCCTGCAGCTCGAATTCCGAGAGCCGTTGGGTACGCGTGGTGACCAGGCCGCTCTCGAACGGCCGAGCCGTGACGTCGCTGAAGTAGACCTCGTCGCCACGGACCATCAACTCCACCCCGAACACGCCGCGCCCGCCCAGCGCCTTGACGATCCGGGCTGCGATCGACCTGCCCGCATCCAGCGCTGCGGGGGTCATGTCCTGCGGCTGCCAGTACTCCTGCACGTCACCAATGGCCTCGCCATGGCCGATCGGCGCACAGAAGTCGAGCGTGGGCCCCTTCCGGCCCGATACTGCGCACCGTGAGCAGAGTGACGTGGAAGTCGATCTCGACCAGAGTTTCGGCCACCACCCGGCTGTGGGCCAGCCGGCCACCGGCGGATACCGCCCGCTGCCAGGCCGACTCGAGATCGCCCGGCAGCAGGACCACGGATTGCCCTTCGCCGCCGACGGCAGCCACCGGTTGCACGCGCAACGGGTAACCGGCGTGGTCGGCGATGGCGCGCAGCTCGTCGATTGATCCCGCGAACCAGAACGGGGCGGTGGGCAGGCCCAGCTGGTCGGCGGCCAGCCGGCGCATGCCCTCCCGGTCCGCGGTGAGCCGGGCGCAATGCGGGGTGGGCACGACCTCGGCGGCACCGGCTTCGGCCACTGCGATCAACGCGTCGGTCGCGACCACATCGGAGGCCGTCACCACGAAGTTCGGCTGCAGCCGTCTGATCGCCGCACCCAGCTCGTCGGCGTCGGTCATGTTGACCACCAGCGCCTGGTCGGCCACGCCATGCGCCGGCGCATCGGCGTACCGCTCGGCGGCGATCACATGCGCGCCGAGGCGCTGCAGGGCGATCGCCAGCTCGCGGCTGAACTCTCCGGACCCCAGCAGCATCACCGTCGGCCGGTGGCCATCGCGATGCGCGTGAGTCGATTCGTTCTGCGGCCTGCCGTCAGCCACCGGTCCCACCTTCTCCCCTAGTTACGCTGCTCAAGGACTCAAGAGTAGGTGCGCTGCCCGTGTGACCGACGTCGCGGAGGTCGCAGCCCCTACGGCTGGCCGGGCAGCAGGCGCACCATCAGGCCGTTGGCCTCGGCCAGCAGCGTGTCGCCGTCAAGCAGTTCGCCGCGGACAAACGCCTTGCGGCCCTCGGTCGCCGCCACGTGACCCCGGACCGTCAGCGGGGTGTCGATCGGGGTGATCTTGCGATAGTCGACGTGCAGGAAGCCGGTGCGGCTGATCGGCCGGGCAGCGGCGTGCACGACCATCCCGAAGACGTGATCGAACAGCAGCGGCAGCACACCGCCGTGCACCGCGCCGTTACCGCCGACGTGGAATCGGGTGAAGTGGCCACGCATCTCCACGCCGTCGGGGTCGTACCTGGTCATCGTCCACGGCGGCAGCAGCAGGCTGCCCATCCCGGGAAGTTGCGGCGATCGGCCCGCCGGGGCCTGGCCTTCGGGTGCCTTGAACGGGGCGAGCTGATCAGCCAGGGCTTCGGCGTGCTCGGCGGCGTCATTCCAGACATCGTCGCTGGGGTCGGCGGACACCGCCAGATCCTGCAACCGCCGCATGACTGCCACGAACCGGCCGAACCCGGGACCCGGGCTGGCGGCGCCGTATTCCGGAAAGCCGCCGTGATGGTCGTAGTCGGGGTCGAGTTGTTGCGGGCTCTCCGAGGGATCGGTCATGGGCGCGCCGCCAGAACGTCGCGGCGCACGATGGTCTGCTCGCGGCCCGGGCCGACACCGATACACGAAATATGAGCTCCGCCAAGCTCTTCCAGTCGCAACACGTAGTCACGAGCCTTGGCCGGCAGGTCGTCGAACTCGCGCGCCTCCGAGATGTCTTCCCACCAGCCGGGCAGCTCCTCGTAGATCGGTTCGGCGCGGTGCAGATCGCTCTGGGTCATCGGCATCTCGGAAGTCTCCTTGCCGTCGACGCGGTAGCCGACGCAGACCGGGACCGTTTCCAGGCTGGACAACACGTCGAGCTTGGTCAGGAAGTAATCGGTGATCCCGTTGACCCGGGTGGCGTAGCGGGCGATGACGGCGTCGAACCAGCCGCAGCGCCGACGACGCCCGGTGGTCACACCGAACTCGCCGCCGGTCTTGGACAGGTATTCGCCGTTCTCGTCGAACAGTTCGGTGGGGAACGGGCCGGAGCCGACGCGGGTGGTGTAGGCCTTGAGGATTCCCAGCACGGTGGTGATCCGGGTCGGGCCGATGCCCGAGCCGACGGCCGCGCCGCCGGCGGTCGGATTCGATGACGTCACATAGGGATACGTTCCGTGATCGACGTCGAGCAGCGTGCCCTGCGAGCCTTCCAGTAGGACGGTCTCGCCGGCCTCCAGCGCGTTGTTGAGCAGCAGCCGCGTGTCGGCGATGCGGTGCTTGAAACTCTCCGCCTGCTGCAACAGCGCCTCGACGACGTGCCCGGCGTCCAGCGCCTTGCGGTTGTAGATCTTGACCAGCACCTGGTTTTTGAAATCCAGTGCGGCTTCGATCTTGTGGATCAGCATTTCCTCGTCGAGCACGTCAGCGACCCGGATCCCGATACGGGCGATCTTGTCCTGGTAGCACGGCCCGATACCGCGACCGGTGGTGCCGATCTTCTTGCTGCCCATGTAGCGCTCGGTCACCTTGTCGATGGCCACGTGATAGGGCATCAGCAGATGTGCGTCGGCGGAGATCAACAGCTTCGAGGTGTCGACGCCGCGGTCTTCGAGGCCCTTCAGCTCGTCGAGCAGCACACCCGGATCGACCACCACGCCGTTGCCGATGACGTTGGTGACGCCGGCCGTCAGGATGCCCGACGGGATCAGATGCAGGGCGAAGTTCTCACCGCTGGGCAGCACCACGGTGTGTCCCGCGTTGTTGCCGCCCTGGTAGCGCACCACCCAATTGGTGCGGCCGCCGAGTAGGTCGGTGGCCTTGCCCTTGCCCTCGTCGCCCCATTGGGCGCCGATCAGGACGATTGCCGGCATGGCATTTCTCCCACTCATATCTGCCGCTTATTGTGGTCCAGCCGGTGACCCACACTATCTCAGCTATTTGCGAGGAGGCCCTTGAACGCCCCCGACGTCGCCGTTCTGATGTTCGGTGGAGACGTTTTGCCGCGCCCGCTCAACGGGCTGACGGTTGTCGGCCCCGGTGACATCGACGCGGCGCTGGCCTCGGCGCGACGGGTGGTGGTGGTCGGCGCCGACGCCGATCTCGCGTCGGTGCTGACCCGGCTGCTGCGCGCCGATCTGCTGGACGTCGAGGTGGCATACGTTCCCCGTCGCCGCACACCGGCCACTCGCACCTATCGGCTACCGGCCGGCCGTCGGGCGGCCCGCCGGGCGCGGCGCGGGCCGGCGCAGCGGGTACCGCTGATCCGGGACGAGACCGGGTCCGCGATCGTCGGGGCAGCCGAGTGGAGGCCGGGCGGCGACGCGCAGCTGCTGCACGGCGAGGCCGTTGTCGACGACACCGTGCTGTTCGACGGCGATGTGCCCGGGGTGCGGATCGAACCGACGGCGGCGCTGCCCGGGCTGCGCGCCCGCGTGACGGGCGGCCGGTCGCGCCGCTGGCTGACCGGCCGGGCCGCACAGCTGGGTGGCGTCGAGATCTCGGTGGTCCGCGATGGTGTGGTTGCGCCGCGCACCGCGCGCCGCTCGACGATCTACCGGAACACCGAGGGTTGGTTGTTGGTCCGGTAGTTTCATCGCGTGAGCGCCCGCGATCTGCATCAGTCGGTTCGGCCCAGCCCGATCTTCTGGGCCATCGTCGGTCTCACGGCGTTGGGCGGCGCGCTGGCCTATTGGGACGGCGCCGCTGTGGGGTCGATGGCCTACCTTTCGGTGTTCGTCTTCGTGATCGCCGGCTGGGTGGTGTCGCTGTGCCTGCACGAGTTCGGTCACGCCTTCACGGCCTGGAAATTCGGCGACCGCGACGTCGCGCTGCGGGGCTACCTGGACTTGGACCCGCGGCGTTACAGCCATCCGGTGCTGTCGATCGTGCTGCCTCTCGCGATCACGGCGATCGGCGGGATCGGCCTGCCGGGCGCGGCGGTGTACGTGCGGACCTCGTTCATGACCGCGAAGCAACGCACTCTGGTCAGCCTGGCCGGGCCGACGGCCAACCTGCTGCTGGCGGTGCTGCTGTTGGGGCTGACCAATGCGTTCTTCGATCTAGCCCACCCGGTGTTGTGGGCCGGGGTGGCGTTCCTGGGTTTCCTGCAGATCACCGCGCTGCTGCTGAACCTGCTGCCGATTCCCGGCCTGGACGGCTACAGCGCCCTCGAGCCGCACCTGAGTCCGGAGACGCAGCGCGCGCTGGAGCAGTTCAAGCCGTATGGCTTCCTGGTGCTGTTTCTGCTGTTGATCGCCCCACCGCTGAACCAGTGGTTCTTCGGGATCGTCGAATGGTTCTACGGGCTTTCCGACGTGCCGCCCGGCTGGGCGTATGCCGGCATGCATCTGATGCGATTCTGGAGCGCCTGGTTCTGACGCACCGTCGCCGAAGTCGACGGCAGCGCGAGAAAGTTCGAGAGAAGGCCGCGCTGGCGTCGATCTCGGTGCAAACGGCCTTGCAATGCCGAGCGCGGCCTCGAGCACGCCACCATCCAGATCGAGCCCCCGGGCGACTGCTCAGTGGGCCTCTAGCCGCGCGACGGTCCGGCTGCTAGCTCAGGCCAAGGCCCGCGCGCGCGCCCGGATCGCAATCGTCGAGCAGGTCCAGACACCGCGCCTGCTCGTCGGTCTCACCGATGGCATCGGCCGCCCGTGCCAGCGACGCCACACAACGCAGGAAACCCCGATTCGGCTCGTGCGAATACGGCACCGGGCCGAAGCCTTTCCAGCCGTTGCGGCGCAACTGGTCCAGCCCGCGGTGATACCCCGTCCGTGCGTAGGCGTAGGCGGTGATCGCCTTGTCTTCCGCGAGCGCATCTTCGGCCAACGCCGCCCAGGCGACCGAGGCCGACGGGTGGGCTGCGGCGACAACGGTCGGGTTCTCACCGGCGTCTAATTGGGCTTCGGCGTCCGGGTCGCCGGGCAACAAGGTCGGTTCGGGTCCCAGCAGATCATGCATCGGCGTCATCCCGCTATTGTGCCGTGCGACGATGACGCCGCCACGGCGGACCTGGCGTCGGGTCGCTAAGCTCCAATAGGTATTTCGACACCGAAGAGGACAGCTGCGCCTATGCCCAACCCATCAGGGCCTGACCGCGACGACACGTCGGACTCCGACGACCGAGGCGCCGCGGGCGACCCGGTGGAATCCGAGGTTGACACGGCAGTCGAACCGACGGCCGGTGCCAACGAAACAACGACCGAGGGCTACCGCGCTTCCGATCCGGCCACCGAGGTGATCGGCACCGCCGGCCAAGAACAACAGTCGCCCGTACCCCAGCTGCAGCCCGGTGAACGCCGGTTCACCGCACCGGGATTCGACGCCAAGGAAACCGCGATCATCAACGCGGCCAACGACCCCGCCACCGAGATCTTCGAACCCGGACGCCCGCCGGCCGGCGGCCAACCAGGTGCCAGAACCGCTACGCCACAACTGATTCCGCCTCGGCTCGGAGCCAAGCTGCGCCCGTCTGGTCAACGCAGCTGGGGCTGGGTGCTGGCGTTGATCCTGATCATCCTGGCGCTGGCCGCGATCGCGGTGCTGGGCACCGTGCTGCTGACCCGCAATGACAGAAAGCCGCACGCGTCGCAGGAAGACCAGGTCCGCAGCACCATCCAGAGCTTCGACGCCGCGGTGCAGACCGGCGACCTGACCACGCTGCGCGGCATCACCTGCGGCAGCATGCGCGACGACTACGTCAACTACAACCAGCGCGAATGGAGCGACACCTACCGTCGCATCGCGGCCGCCAAGCAGTATCCCGTCGTCGCCAACATCGACCAGGTCGTGGTGAACGGAAATCACGCCGAGGCCAACGTGACCGCGTTCATGGCCTACGCGCCGCAGACCCGCTCGCCTCGCAGTTTTGACCTGCAGTACCGCGACGATCAGTGGAAGATCTGCGAATCCAACTACTGGCTGAGGCTAATTGGCTGCGGCCGGGCAGCGGGCCAGCCCCTGCGCCACCACATGCCACACCAGTAACCTCAGGTGGGGACCACCCTTTTTCGGAATCGTTGTCGCATGCGATATCAGCGGGTGGTGATATCGCATATGGTGCGAAATCGAAAAAAGCGAGTCCCCGCAGACTAGTGGCGCTGGTGGCTTGTGCGGCTGATGAGGTTCGTCGCCGTCACCCGGTGACGGACTTACCGTTGCAGTGCAGATCGTTGCAGGCCTCGATAACCCGCTCGGTCATCGACGCCTCGGCCTTCTTGAGATAGCTGCGCGGGTCGTAGACCTTCTTGTTGCCCACCTCGCCGTCGACCTTCAGCACGCCGTCGTAGTTGGTGAACATGTGCGCGGCCAGCGGCCGGGTGAACGCATACTGCGTGTCGGTGTCGACGTTCATCTTCACCACGCCGTAGCGCAGCGCCTCTTCGATTTCCGACTTCAGCGAACCTGAGCCGCCGTGGAAGACGAAGTCGAACGGCTTGGAGCCGTCGGCCAGGCCCAGCTTGGCCGACGCCACCTTCTGGCCCTGATCCAGGATGTCGGGGCGAAGCTTGACGTTGCCGGGCTTGTAGACGCCGTGCACGTTGCCGAACGTGGCGGCCAGCAAGTAGTGGCCGTGCTCGCCGTGCCCCAGAGCGTCGATGGTCTTCTCGAAGTCTTCGGGGGTGGTGTAGAGCTTGTCGTTGATCTCGGCCTCGACGCCGTCCTCTTCACCGCCCACCACGCCGATCTCGACCTCGAGGACGATCTTGGCGGCGGCGGCCAACTTCAGCAGCTCCTGCGCGATTTCCAGGTTCTCGTCGATCGGCACCGCCGAGCCGTCCCACATGTGCGATCCGAACAGCGGATTCTGGCCGGCGGCCACCCGCTCGGCGGAGATCGCCAGCAGTGGGCGCACGTAGGTGTCCAGCTTGTCCTTCGGGCAGTGGTCGGTGTGCAGGGCCACGTTGATCGGGTACTTGTCGGCGACGATGTGGGTGAACTCGGCCAGCGCCACCGCACCGGTGACCATGTCCTTGACCCCGAGGCCGGAGCTGAATTCGGCGCCGCCGGTAGAGAATTGGATGATGCCGTCGCTGCCCGCGTCGGCGAAGCCTTTCAGCGCGGCGTTGACGGTCTCCGAGGACGTGCAGTTGATCGCCGGGAAGGCGTACTCGTTCTCCTTGGCGCGCCGCAGCATCTCGCTGTAGACATCTGGCGTTGCGATGGGCATGAGTTCTCCTCCTGAGCAGGTGTTGCGCAAGCCCGCGGCCGCCGGCCCGGCGGCCAAAGTCGCCATCAGTATCGCAACACGGCCGGGACGCCCGCAGGCCAACCCGGACCGCGCCTGGTAATCGCCGGTCCACGGCGCCGGTATCTTGAACACCGTGAGCACCGCCGTGGTGGCCCTGCCCAACATCCTCGACCCGATGTATTGGATCGGTCCCCAGGGACTGTTCGCATCGGCGGTACTGCCGACGATCCTGGCCATCGTCTTCGTCGAAACCGGTCTGCTGTTTCCCCTGCTACCCGGTGAATCGCTGCTGTTCACCGGTGGCCTGCTGGCCGCGCACGGCACGCTCGACATCTGGGTGCTGGCCCCGGCCGTGGCGCTGACCGCGATCCTTGGCGACCAGACGGGTTACTTCATCGGCCGCCGGATCGGGCCTGCGCTGTTCAAGAAGGAAGACTCGCGGTTCTTCAAGCAGCACCATGTGACCGAGTCGCACGCATTCTTTGAGAAATACGGGCCCGCGGCGATCATCCTGGCCCGTTTCATGCCGTTTGTCCGGACCTTCACGCCGGTGGTCGCCGGGGTGTCCTACATGCGCTACCCGGTGTACCTGGCGTTCGACATCGTCGGCGGCATTCTCTGGGGCGGCGGCGTGACGGTCGCCGGCTATTTCCTGGGCAACGTGCCGTTCATCCACCAGAACCTGGAAAAGATCGTTCTGGCCATCCTGTTCGTGTCGATGCTGCCGGCGTTCATCGCCACCGGCCGGGCGTATCTGCGGCGCCGCCGCGCCGCCAAGGACGACGAGGACAAGCTGACCGTCGCCAACTAGCTACGCCGGCCGGAACGTCATCGCCACGCCGTTCATGCAGTAGCGCAGGCCGGTCGGCTGGGGGCCATCGTTGAAGACGTGGCCGAGGTGCCCGCCACAGCGGCTGCAGAGCACCTCGGTGCGCGACATTCCCGCACTGTTGTCCTGTTGCTCGAGGACGGCGTTGTCCATCGCTTTCCAGAAACTCGGCCAGCCGGTGCCGCTGTCGAATTTGGTCGTTGACGAGAACAGCGCCTGGCCGCAGCCCGCGCACCCGAAGGTTCCGGCGCGGTGTTCGTCGTTGAGTGGGCTGCTGTAGGGGGTCTCGGTGCCCGCCGCGCGGAGCACCTCGTACTGCTGCGGGGTCAGCAGGTGCCGCCACTCCTCGTCGGTGTGGTTGACCTCGAACGTCTTGATCGGACCGCTCGGTGCGCCGGCGGCATTGAAGGCGCTCAATGCACCTGCACCGGCGAGCACACCGAGCGCGGTGCCGAGCAGCACGTGCCGACGGGTCAGAACCGGACGCGATGGTGTCGAAGCAGTCATCCCTCCAACATACGACTGATCCTCAGACGGCCACCTTGAAGTCGCATCCGGTCTTCGCCCGCACATCGGCGACCGTGACCCCGGGATGCAACTCGATCAGCGTCAGGCCGTGGTCCGGCTCGACGTCGAAGACGCACAGGTCGGTGATGATCATGTCCACGACGTTCTTGCCGGTGACGGGCAGCGTGCACTGCTTGAGGATTTTCGGGCTGCCGTCTTTGGCGGTGTGGTCCATCGTGACGATCACGCGTTTGACGCCCGACACCAAATCCATTGCGCCGCCGGGGCCTTTGACCATCTTGCCGGGCACCGACCAGTTCGCCAGATCGCCGTTCTCGGCAACCTCCAGGCCGCCCAGGATGGACAGGTCGATGTGGCCGCCGCGGATCATCGCAAACGAGTCGGCGCTGCTGAAGAAGCTCGACCCCGGAAGGTTGGTGACGGTCTGTTTACCGGCGTTGACCAGATCGGCGTCGACTTCATCCTCGGTCGGATAGGAACCGATGCCGAGCAGCCCGTTCTCGGACTGCAACGTGACGCTGATGTTGTCGGGAATGCAATTGGCCACCAGCGTCGGGATACCGATACCGAGGTTGACGTAGTAGCCGTCGCGCAACTCCTGAGCGGCGCGCTGAGCCATCCGCTGGCGGATCGGGTTGTCGTTCTTCTGTGCGGCGCCTCCGCTGGTGGTGCGGAATTCGATGCGCTTCTCGTAGTCGGCGCCCTCGATGATGCGGTCCACGTAGATGCCGGGCGTGTGAACCAGGTCAGGATCCAGTTCGCCGACCTCGACCAGTTCCTCCACTTCGGCGATGGTGACGGTGCCGCAGGAGGCGATCATCGGGTTGAAGTTGCGCGCCGTCTTGCGGTAGACGAGGTTGCCCGACTTGTCACCCTTCCAGGCCTTGACGATGGCGACATCGGCCCGAATACCTTCTTCCAGAACGTATTCCGTGCCATCGAAGACCCGGGTGTCCTTGCCTTCGGCCAGCTGGGTGCCGAAGCCGGTGCGGGTGTAGAAGCCGGGAATGCCGGCACCGCCGGCCCGGAGCTTTTCCGCGAGCGTGCCCTGCGGCGTGAGCACAAGCTCCAGCTCGCCGGCCAGTACCTGGCGCTCGAACTCTTTGTTCTCGCCGACGTAAGAGGCGATCACCTTCGTCACTTGTCGCGCCTTGAGCAGCAGCCCCATACCGAAATCGTCGACGCCGGCGTTGTTTCCGACGATGGTGAGGTCTTTCACGCCGCTGTCCACCAGCGCCTGGATCAGGTTCTCCGGGATGCCGCATAACCCGAAACCGCCTGCGGCGATGGTGATTCCGTCCTTCAACAGGCCATCCAGAGCCGACACGGCATCGGGGTGGACTTTACTCATTTGCTGGTCCCTTCGTTGACGGTCACGGCGTGTGCGGCCTCCATCAGCATCCAACCGGACAGCTGCACCGAGAGGTCACGCTCGGGGATCTCCGAACCGGTGACCGCTCCCCCGACGAACTGCGCCTGCTGCCCGCCGGCGGTCGGCAACTCGGCGGGGCGATCCCAGAACGGCCCGAACAGCGGCAGCCCCTCCACCGTCTGGCGATTGTCCCAGGCCGACTGAGCTGACGTCAGCACGATTTCGCGGGCGCTTTCGCGGGCCTTGGCATCCTCGGCGGAGTCGCCGGGCAGCGTGGTGGCGACCAGCGCCAGGTAGCGGGCGGTGATGCCGGCGAACAGCCCGCCGTCGCCGCCACCGGAGCCGCGCAGCACCCCGCCGGGCGCCATGTGTTCGTCGACGGCGGCGACCAGGCGATGCACCCGCGGCGCGTGCCGCTCGTCCTGGGTGCGGGCAGCCAGCTCGGTCTCCAGGCCCAGCACCACGCCCTGGCAGTAGGTGTACTCGGCGCGAACGAGCGAACCCGCCTTGATGCCGTCGAAGACCAGGTGCTGCTCGGGGTCGATCAGCGTCTCATCGATCCAGTCCGCCATCTGCTGGGCCCGCCGCAGCCGGTCGCCGTAGCGCGCCAGGAAGATCCCGGCCGGCCCGTTGGCCGGGGCGTTGAAGAACTGGTCCTGCTTGCGCCACGGGATGCCGCCGCCGTCTTCGGGCACCCACGCTTTGACCAGTTGGTCGTTCAGCTTGTGCAGCGCCCGCTCGCGGTCGACCTGGGCGATCCGGGACGCCCGCTCCAGCGCGAGCGCCAGCCACGCCATGTCGTCGTAGTAGTTGTTGACCCAGGATCCGTTGTTACGTAATCGATGTGAGCGGATCTGTCGGTTGATCTTGATGCGGCGCTCGGGCTGCGGGTCGCGCTCCTCGGCGTCGACCAGGCAGTCCAGCAGATGCGCCTGCCACCAGTAATGCCAGCCGCCGAACCATCGGTCGCGACGAGCCGGTGGCCAGGCCACCACGCCGAGTTGGGTGCCAGGTAGCGCCCACAGCCGTTTCAGATGTCGGCCGGTGACAGCGGCCTCCGCGCTGATCGCCCGGTTGACCCATACCTGATCCATAGTCTGCAGATCCTGCCCTACCAGGCCGCAGGGCAAGCGGGCATCCTTCCGGGAACTTTCGTCCCGGTTTAAGTCCCGGAAGGATGCCCGCTGAGGGTGCGAGTCCTGAGGACAGCGAACCCAGCCGACCGCCCATATCGCCTGAGCAGGGCAGTCACGCTTTCACGAACGTCAAAGGCGATGCATCTCGCGCGCCATGCAGGCGTTCTCTAAATACGTGTAGCGCTTCGGGTAGTCGCGGCGCACTGGACGACCTTCTCGCCTCGACGGTGCAAGCGAGCGCCGCATGGCGGCCAGCCGGACGTGGGTCGCCTCCAACCACCGGCGCCGGCTTTTCGGTCGCGCGCGCAACGCGACCGCGGTGCCAAGCGCAACCTCGTGCTCGCTGATCAGGACCGGTGCCGGCGAAACCAATCGCTCTCGGGCCTCGTCAAGGGTTTCTCGGGCCTCGTCAAGGGTGACGACGGCAGTGTTTTCGGTGAGCATTTCAATCCTCCGTCGGTGAGATCCGCTGCTGAAATCGTTGATCGCGGGGGATCAATCGACGTCAGTGGCGCACTACTGATATTTCGAAGGGTTGCGGCGCGATACCCCCGGGAGGCAGATAAGTAGTTGTAGCGTGAGGCGGCCCATGACCCAGCAGGCGCTAGCCGATCAATTGAGCTGACGCGAGCCGTTGTCGCGTGTCATTCCCGGCGCGACGGCAACAGCCCCGCGAGCTCGTCGCGGTTCGACGTGCCAGTCTTGGCCATCGCTTTATAGATGTGGCTTTCGACGGTTCGGACCGACAACGTCAGCCGGGTCGCGATATCCCGGTTGGACAGCCCTTGCCCGATCAGCATCACGATTTCTCGTTCGCGGTCGGTCAGCGGCAATCGTTCGGCCGCCTTGCGCAGAATTGCCGTACGGGCGCCACCACATTGCTCGGCCAACGCTTCGGCCCTTGCCGAGCATCCCAACGCCGACCCACGCAAGTCGTGGTGCCGGTAGGCGATGACTGCGTGCGCCGCCGCATCGACCGCAGCGATCAAGTCGCCCATATGCTCGAATGCGGCTGACACTGCAGCTAATTCGGCACCATCGTCGTCATGCAACGCTTCGGCGAAACGGGCGGCCACGCCGGCGCGGGGCCCTTCGACGATCGCTGCAAGCTCTCGCAGCCGAGGTCCGCACGAACGCTCACCGAACTGCGTAGCGGTCTGTAAGCAGATCACTTCAGGCGCGAATTGACCATTGGCCCTGGCCGTTTCGGCGGCAGCAAGCGAAATCATGATGGCTTCACTGACGGCGCCCTGTCCGGCGGCGACCCATGCCTTGGCGATCGCGTACTCGTAGTCGAGGTATCGCCAGCTGGGATGACACTGCTTTTCTAGTCTCAGGAGCCAGGCCGCCGCCTCATCGGTCGAGCCGCGCATCGCGAGCGCGGTCGTCAGCGGAATCTGGCAGCGATAGCGCCACCCGTTGGAGTCGGTGGAATCATTTACGGTTTCGATGGATTGGGTCAATAGGGAAATCGCGGAGTCGAGTCGCCCAGAACCAAGCGCCACTCTGCCCACCGCGAGGGAGCCGACTTGGAAAGACTGAAATGCCTGGAACTCGATTTGGCGTTGTCGTATCGTCTCCGCCGGCGCTTCGGCGTCGGCGATCCGGCCGGCTAACAACAGGGCGCTGATGTGGGCGTCGGTGATGATGACGAACGAGCGTATCGGGACGGGGTAACCGGCCTTTGCCGCTGCTGCGGCTTCCTCGGCGCGGCCCGCTTCCCCGAACGCAAGGGCCAGCGCCCAGGCTGTCACTCGCTGGGCGACGAGTTCGGGTAGCTCCTGCCAGCTGAACTTGCCCGATGATTCGATGGCCGCCTGCGGCTTACCCATCGCCGCCCAGTACACCGTCAGAAATGCGTCGATACAGCAGCGAGCCTGTGGACCTGCGGCGCGGGATGCATCGTCGATGAGTTCCTTTGCCCCGGCCGGATCAGCAAGCGTGAACAGCCGATTGGTGGCCCGCAGGAAGGCCATTCGCCCGTATGCGGTGTCGGCCAATTCGTCTGCCTGGATTCCGGCGAGCAAATCATCGGCTTCCTGGCCACGGCCTGCACACGACAAGGCATAGGCGCGAATGAGTTTCGCGTCCGCCGCCCCTCCTGCGTGGATTGCCGCTGCGGTGAGTCGATCGGCTAAGGGAAATTCCCATAGCCACACGGCGCCGCTTGCCGCCCGAACAAGCAGGTCTGAATCGGGCTCGAGATCCGAGTCGAGGCTGAGCGTGGCGCGGCGGACCACGACCTGCATATCGTCACGATCGCCGAATGTGGCTAGTTCGGCGGCCACCAGCCCACGCAGCCGTCGCAGCCTGGTAGGGGCTGCGCGGCTGCGCCGCACCTCGCCGTACAGCGGGTGCGCCAACCTTGCCTCTACCCGATCGCCTACTTGGTCAAGAGCGATGAGGCCGCGGGTGTCGGCCTGCTCGACCGCGGCCGGATCGGTTATCCGGGTGAGCGACCCGAGTTCGATCGGTTCGCCGACGGCGAGGGCGTCGATCACGTCGCTAACCGGGCTGGGCAGGCCTCCGATCCGTCCTTCGATCAGTTCAACCAGGCTGGGCGGTAGCACCGGATCACCGAGCCAGCGCCAACACCCGTCCTGCAGCGTGAGCCGTTCATCAGCAACTTCCCGCTCGACGATGTTTCGCAGATACAACGGGTTGCCGCGGGTCAACGTCCACAACCGGTCGGCAGCCTGCGAGTCCAGCGGGCCGCCCAAGGTTGCCGAGATGAGCTCTGTCAATGCGGCTTTGGACAACGATTCCAGGTCGAGGCGGTCGAATTGTTCGCCCTTCCAAAGCTCCCGCGTCGTGGTGGGAACGGGTTCTCCTTCGCGGATGGTGAGTATGACCTTCGCGGCGCGGCGCTGGATGATCTGGTGCACAACGAATGTCGACAGATCGTCGAGCAGGGCCACATCATCGACGCCCAGAACCACTGTTCTGCCGGGGGACGATGAAGTGAGCGAGGCGATCACGCCGCGGACTAATTCAAGGTTGTCCTCGGCGGCAGGCGCTGCCCATGAGGAGAGCGCCGCCAACGGAATCGAACGCGCCGAGGACGTGCCCACTATCCAACGGACTTCATATTCGTTCGGCGGGATCGCGCTAAGCGCTTCACGTGCGATTCGGCTCTTGCCCACACCGGCAGCCCCGCAGACCACGATCCCGGCCGCATCCGAGTCGAAGACCGCGGCTTCGATGAGTCGCAGTTCCTTGGAACGGCCGGTCAACGGCCACGTCAACCGCACCCGTACAGCCTAAGACGGCAGGCCGGGCGTCCACGGCGAAAGATCAGTATCGGCCTACTGACGAGTCTTCGCGATACCGGAGCAACGATTGCGTCGCGGTTAGCAACCGCTAACGCCTAGCTGAAGTGTTTTCGAGCGAGGAGTCGTTATGACAGTCGACGTGATGCCGACCCGCAGTTTCCCGGATGTCTTCGACGCGGGGCTGCCCATCCTGGCGTATGAGCACTTGGACGATCACGAGGCGGCGCACCGACTCGTCGCGCAGGCCCGCAATCGCGCGCCGATCGCCATCGGCACCCACGGCCCGGAAATCCTGAGCTACGAACTGGTTCGTAGCGTGCTGCGCGACCCCCGATTTCGGATGCCCAAGGGAATGTTCCTGGCCGGTCAAGGCATAACGTCCGGCCCGATATGGGATCGCGTCACCGCGAGTCTGATCAGTCTCGACGGAGACGAACACCACCGCCTCCGCCGGTTGGTGTCGAAGGCCTTCACGCCTCGGGCCACCACACGCCTGCGCTCGACGATCGTCGATGTCATCACCGAACTCGTTGAACGTCAGACGATCCGCGGGCGCTGTGATGTGGTGACCGACATCGCGCGTCAATATCCAATTCCGATTATTTGCGCGTTACTCGGCGCACCCGCCGCGGACTGGGAGCTGTTCTCGGAATGGACCGACGACATCTTCAAGGCCTTCAGCTGGAACGTCGCCGATGAGGCGGATTCCATCCTGGCGGCATGGGAAGCCGTCGACGACTACGTCGACGATATGGTCGCTGACCGCCGTGGCGCGCTGACCGACGACCTGATCTCCGATCTGATCCGCGCCGAACACGATGGCGATCGGCTCGACGCCGACGAGTTGCGGATGCTGGTCGTGGGTCTACTGATCGCCGGCACGGACACCACTCGAAACCAGCTCGCAGGCTCGGTGCAGGTGCTCTGTGATCACCCCGACCAGTGGACGCTGCTGGCCCAACACCCGGAGTTGGCCGCCAATGCGGTCGAGGAAACCATGCGGCACTCCCCCATCGCCTGGGGCACCCTGCGCATCGCCCTCGAGGATGTCGAACTCGCCGGAGTCATGATCCCGGCCGGCACACTGGTCGTCGCCAACACCGCCTCGGCCAACCGGGATCCCGCCGTCTACGACAACCCGGACCAACTCGACATCACCCGCGATGGCGCCCACCCAATGCAGACCTTCGGTGCCGGCATGCATTACTGCCTGGGCGCCAACCTTGCCCGGCTCGAACTCGCCGAAGCCCTGACGGTGATGACAAAGCACATGCCGCACGCCCGGCGAACCGGACCGGCCCCGTGGAAACCGTTGACCGCGCTGACGGGACCCATCACTCTGCCCATCGAATTCGACGTCGCGCCAAGGCATTAGCGAATCAGTGCCGCTACCAGGCGCTCGCCATGTCCCCGTGTTGCGTGATCCAGGTATGCATGGCGATCCCGGCCGCGACGGCGACGTTGATGCTGCGTGTCGACCCGAACTGGGCGATCGACACGGTCAGCGCGGCACCGGCGCGGGCGTCGTCGCTGATGCCGGGGCCTTCCTGGCCGAACAGCAGCAGGCAGTCCCGCGGCAACGCCGTCTGCTCCAGCCGCTCCGCCCCGGGCACGATATCGACGGCGACCACCGTCAGGCCCGACCCGGAAGCGAAGCTCAGCAGACCGGCGGTGTCGTCGTGGTGGCGCAGTCGCTGGTAACGGTCGGTGACCATGGCGCCGCGCCGGTTCCACCGGCGGCGGCCGACGATGTGCACGGTGTCCACGGCGAATGCGTTGGCGGCGCGCACGACCCCGCCGATGTTGGCGTCCTGACCGAAGTTCTCGATCGCCACATGCAGCGGATGTCTGCGAGTGTCGATGTCGGCGATGATCGCCTCGCGCGTCCAGTAGCGGTAGGCGTCGACGACGTTGCGGGTGTCGCCGTCGCGCAGCAACTCCGGGTCATACCGCGGGTCGTCGGGAAGCGGGCCCTCCCATGGCCCGACGCCGGATGTCGGGACACTCCACTCGGTGGGACCGGGCCCGCTCATCTGATCGGTCCAGACCGCGGCGTGGGTGCCGACGATCGCGACGGTCGCATACAGCAGCGCGTCGTTGAGGTCGCCCTGCGTGCACAGCGAGGCGTTGACGTGCACGGCGTCCAGTGACGCCTCCGGCAGGATCAGCACCGACGCCCCGTAGGCCGTGCAGGCGGCGTTCAGGCCCGGGGCAGGCAAAGTCGGCGTGGCGAGCAGCATCATCGGCCCGCCGCGGCCGGCGGAATCGTCGCGATATTTGGCCGCGATGGTGTCGGCCTGCAATCCGAGCAGCATGTAGCCGCTGCCGTTGAACGCGGCCGGGTCACCCAGCGACGCCTGAGTCAGCTGGGTTCCGTCGGCCCGCCAAGCGGCGACACTGGTGGATTTGACCACCAGGCCGGTGTCGCTCTCCTTGGTCGGCATTACCCCGACCGGGAACGCCGCCGGGTAGGCCGCGGTGGTGTCGGCGATCCGGTCGCGGGGCGAGTAGAGGTAGACGCCGCGGACAGCGGCACGGTCTTTCATCGGGCCCAGGCACACCGTGCCGGTCAATCGCGTGCCGCCGGGCGCGGAAAGCGATTGGATGACAAGGTTTTTCACGCCGTCACAGCTGCCGATGCCGTTCGCTTCCATCGGATGCGCCAATGCGCCGTAGAGCCCGAAGCGGATATCGCGGGGGTCGGCGTGGGGTTTGGCCGGGTCGGTAGGGGCCGCATCGACGTCGACGAGCACGTAGTCGTCTTGCCAGCGCAGATTCGATATCGAGGTGTTCCAGCCCAGCACCGCCAGTGATTCGCCGATGCGCGCGGCTCCCGCGCCGTAAACCTGTTGGCGTGCAGATGAATTCGAACACGCACACGCCAGAGCCAACGTCGCTACTATCGCGATGAACGTGCGCACGGTGACTACTGCAGCCCGAGGTCCGCCAGCCCCAGTACGCTGCGGTACGGAAAGCCTTCGGCTTCAATGGCTTCGGCCGCACCGGTGGCGCGGTCGACGACCGTGGCCACGCCGACCACCTGCGCGCCGGCCTCCAGGACGGCCCGCACCGCGGTCAGCGCCGACCCGCCGGTCGTGCTGGTGTCCTCGACCACCAGAACCCGCCGGCCGGCGATGTCAGGCCCCTCGATAAGTCGTTGCATGCCGTGCGTTTTCACCGATTTCCGGACGACGAAAGCGTCGATTGGGCGACCCGGTGCGTGCATGACGGCGGTGGCAACCGGGTCGGCGCCCAGTGTCAGGCCACCGACCGCGGCGTAGTCCCAGTCGGCGGTGAGCTCGCGGACCAGCCGGCCGATCAGCGGCCCGGCCCGATGGTGCAACGTGGCGCGACGCAGGTCGACGTAGTAGTCGGCTTCCTTGCCCGACGACAACGTGACGCGGCCGTGCACCACCGCCAATTGGCGCACCAGGTCGGCTAATTCGGCGAGCTCAGGTGCGGCCACGGCCCCGACCGAAGACACTCGTGGCGGCGCGCGACAGTGTTCGCGGCACCATCCGGCTCGCGGTGGTGATCGCCTTGTACTGCACGCCGGGGATGATGACCACCTTGCCGCCGGCGGCGCCGGCGAGGGTTTCCCGGACGACATCGTCGACCCCGAGCCACATGAACGACGGCACCGACGTCATGTCGATGCCGGCCCGGTCGTGAAATTCGGTGTGCACGTAGCCCGGACACACCACGTGCATCCCGACGCCGGTGCCGCGCAACCCGACGGCCAGCCCTTCGGTGAACGACACCACCCAGGCCTTGGAAGCCGAATAGGTCGAACCCCGACCGGACAACAGCCCCGCCACGCTGGCGACATTGATCACCGTGCCCGTACCGGCGTCGATCATCGCCGGCAACGCCGCCCGGGTCAGCCGCATCACCGAGGTGACGTTGACGTCCAGCTGAGACTGCAGCTTCGCGGGATCGGCGGTCCAGAATTCGCCGGAGGTGCCGAAGCCGGCGTTGTTCACCAGAACCTCGACACCGGCGGTCAGCCGCTCGGCGACCTTCTCGCGGTCGGCGGCCTGGCTGAGATCGGCGGGCAGCACCTCGACGTTCCGCCCGCCCTCGTCGGACAGCTCCGCGGCCAGCATTTTGAGACGGTCTGCGTCGCGAGACACCAGCACCAAGTCGTAGCCGTCAGCGGCATAGCGTCGCGCGAAACCTTCGCCGATACCGGATGTGGGCCCGGTGATCAGGGCGACGCGACGAGGCACGGCGTCAGTGTACTTAGCGGATGTGCGGGGCGGACTCAGCGCTGGTGATGTGAAGCCTGGTGGCCGTTTCGGCTCGTCGGAGGACGGCGGATCGGCTCTTGACGAGCAGTCGGTGGGGTTGCGGCTCGCGACGCCGACCCGGCCTCACGGGTGAAGGACTCTGCCTGTCGCTGCGGCACCTCGGCTCGCCCCGCGGGAGCCAGCGGGCGGCTGGGGGCCGAGTTGCGGCGGCTCGCCGACTGCTGCGTGCCGGCAGATCCCGCCGCCTGCGGCACCGGCGGCAACACCCGCAGCAGGTCGTTGAATTGGCGCACCGTGCGCAGACCCTCGTCCCATTGGGCACGAGTGCTGCCGATCGGCATGCTGACCAGCGTCCAGTTCTGCTCGTTCCACATGACCTCGGCGCAGTCGGGTGCGGTGTGCGCGAAGGTGACCATGCGGCGATCGCAAGCGCGGCGGGCGGCGTCGAGGTTGGTGGAGTACACCATCCGCGGCCCGATCGCCCCCAGCAGCCAAATGTCGTTCTCCCGAGGCTCTTTGAGGCCTTTGAGCCGTACGTCGACGACGACATTGGTGCCCACCTTGCGGTGCAAGGCAATCACGGTGGCGACTTCCTCGAGATCGAAGATGAAGACCGCCTCGCCGCGGATCTGGCCCAACACGACATTGCGGGCCGGAATATTGCTCCCGACGGTCGACATGACGCCGCGCTTCCAGCGCTTGAGGATCTCGGTGGATTCCTGCTCGTAGTCGAATCCGTGCGACCGTGCCCACGACTTACGGCGCCGGCCTCGTCCACGGCGGCGGTCGATGTCGACGTAAAGCAACACCGCCGCGCCGACGAAGCACAGCGCGGAGAGCGTGAACCAGAGGGGAACCATCGCCACGTAGCGTAACCGCTGCGACCCCTCAACCGGGAATGCGAGCAGGTCACAACAGAATTAAAGTTTGCTACCGCTTCGGCGCAGGCATCCGCACCGAAGCGGTAGCAAGGGTCAGCCCGTGGCGACCCGCATCAGCCCAGTACCAGCGAGTCGCCGTCGGCGCTGACGTTGACCGGCACCACGTCGCCGTCGTGCACGTCACCGGCCAGCAGCATCTTGGCCAGCTGGTCACCGATGGCATGCTGCACCAGCCGCCGCAACGGCCGGGCGCCGTACACGGGGTCGAATCCACGGTGCGCCAGCCACTCCTTGGCCGGCGACGACACCTCAAGCTGCAGCCGCCGCTGGGCCAGCCGTTTGTCCAGCTGGTCGAGCTGGATGTCGACGATCCGCACCAGTTCGTCGGGATTGAGCCCGTCGAAGATCAGCACGTCGTCGAGCCGGTTGATGAACTCCGGCTTGAACGCCGAGCGCACCGCGGCCATCACCTGCTCCTCGTCGCCTCCGGACCCGAGGTTCGACGTCAGGATCAGGATGGTGTTGCGGAAGTCGACGGTACGGCCCTGCCCGTCGGTGAGCCGGCCCTCGTCGAGCACCTGCAGCAGCACGTCGAACACGTCTGGGTGAGCCTTTTCCACCTCGTCGAACAGCACGACGGTGTAAGGCCGGCGACGGACCGACTCGGTCAGCTGGCCGCCCTGGTCGTAGCCGATGTAGCCGGGCGGCGCACCGACCAACCGGGCCACCGAGTGCTTCTCGCCGTACTCGCTCATGTCGATGCGGACCATCGCCCGCTCGTCGTCGAACAAGAAGTCCGCCAGCGCCTTCGCCAGCTCGGTCTTACCGACACCGGTAGGGCCGAGGAACAGGAACGAACCGGTCGGCCGGTTGGGGTCGGCGACCCCGGCCCGGGTGCGACGCACCGCGTCGGAGACAGCCTGCACGGCCTTCTTCTGCCCGACGACGCGCTTGCCGAGCTCGTCCTCCATCCGCAGCAGCTTGGCGGTCTCGCCTTCCAGCAACCGACCGGCCGGGATGCCCGTCCACGCCGACACCACATCGGCGATGTCGTCGGGACCGACCTCCTCCTTGAGCATGACGCCCGTGCGGGCCTCGGCGTGCGGCAGCGCGGCGTCGAGCTTCTTCTCCACTTCGGGGATACGCCCGTAACGCAGCTCGGCGGCCTTGGCCAGGTCGCCGTCGCGCTCGGCGCGCTCGGACTCCCCGCGCAACGTGTCCAGCTGTTCCTTCAGTTCGCGGACGACGTCGATGGCGCCTTTCTCGTTCTGCCACCTCGTGGTCAGCTCGGCCAGCTTTTCCTTCTGGTCGGCCAGTTCGGCGCGCAGCTTCTCCAGGCGCTCCTTGGACGCCGCGTCTTCTTCCTTGGCCAGCGCCATCTCTTCGATCTCGAGCCGGCGTACCAGCCGCTCCACCTCGTCGACCTCGACCGGCCGCGAGTCGATCTCCATCCGCAGCCGGCTAGCCGACTCGTCGACCAAGTCGATGGCCTTGTCCGGCAAGAACCTCGCCGTGATGTAGCGGTCGGACAGCGTGGCAGCTGCCACCAGCGCGGAGTCTGTGATGCGCACTCCGTGGTGCACCTCGTAGCGGTCTTTCAGGCCACGAAGGATGCCGACGGTGTCTTCCACCGACGGCTCACCGACGAACACCTGCTGAAAGCGCCGCTCCAGGGCGGCGTCTTTTTCGATGTACTTGCGGTACTCGTCGAGCGTGGTGGCGCCGACCAGGCGCAGCTCGCCTCGGGCCAGCATCGGCTTGATCATGTTGCCGGCGTCCATGGCCGACTCACCGGTCGCGCCGGCGCCGACGATGGTGTGCAGCTCATCGATGAAGGTGATGATCTGGCCGGCCGAGTTCTTGATGTCGTCGAGCACGGCCTTGAGCCGTTCCTCGAATTCGCCGCGGTACTTGGCACCGGCCACCATCGAACCCAGGTCCAGGGAGACGACGGTCTTGTCGCGCAGGCTCTCGGGTACGTCGCCGGCGACGATGCGCTGGGCCAGACCCTCCACGATGGCGGTCTTACCGACACCGGGCTCGCCGATCAGCACCGGGTTGTTCTTGGTGCGACGGCTCAGCACCTGCACGACGCGTCGAATCTCGTTGTCCCGCCCGATAACCGGGTCGAGTTTGCCTTCGCGGGCGCGGGCGGTCAGGTCGGTGGAGTACTTCTCCAACGCCTGATAGGTCGCCTCGGGGTCGGGGCTGGTGACCCGCGCGCTGCCGCGAACCTTGACGAACGCCTCGCGCAACGCCTGCGGCGATGCGCCGTGTCCGGTCAGCAGCTTGGCGACCTCGGAGTCGCCGGTGGCCAGACCCACCATCAGGTGCTCGGTGGAGACGTATTCGTCGTCCATCTCGGTGGCCAGCTGCTGCGCGGCGGTGATGGCAGCCAGCGATTCGCGGGACAGCTGCGGTTGCGCGCTGGCGCCGCTGATCTGCGGCAGCCGGTCGATGAGGCGCTCGGCTTCGGTGCGGATGGTGGCGGGCTCGACGCCGACAGCCTCCAACAGCGGCGCGGCGATCCCGTCGTTCTGGGTCAGCAGCGCTAACAGCAGATGGGCCGGCCTGATCTCGGGGTTGCCGGCGGCGCTCGCTGCCTGCAGGGCCGCCGTCAGGGCCGCCTGCGTTTTGGTTGTCGGGTTGAAAGAGTCCACGACACCTCCATTCGGGTCCACAAGGGTTGCTAAAAATGCCTGTCGGGTTGTTCAACGCCGTCAAGGTTGAGTCTGTTCCGCTCAACTCTAACCATTTTTATCGCCGCGAATGCAGGTTATGCCGCCAAGGCCCGCGCGATAAGGGTCATAAGCCCCCCACTCGAACGACCGTTTGGGCACGGGCGATGCAGCGGGTCGCTCGCGCATCGCGCGGATGCTGCGCCGACGCCGCGCGGCTAGCCGAACATGTTCGCCGCTGCAGCGAGCAGCGTATCCAACCAGTCCTGCGGCTGCGCGATCGTGAAGTACTGCGCCAAGCCATCAGCGAGATAGGTCGCCGAACCGATTTCCGCCGGCGCCAGCCCCAGGTACTCCAGGTGGTTGATCGCCATGCCGATCATGGCGACCAAATCGGCCGTAGGACTAGCCAGGATGTTGCTCGGCCAATCCGCCCACCCGTCATTCTGAATCGTGAACACGTCAACCGGATACAGGTTGTCCGGCGTGGTCGCACCGGCCAAATTCCCCATCCAGAGCAAATTCATCACAGCCGCGCCAAGCAGCTGATCCTGCGGCGGCAGCGAATCGAGGAAGGTACTGAGGAAGCCGCCCTGCGCCGACGCTGTGTCGCCAACCAGAACGAACCGCAGGTCATCCGATGGAATCCCCTCGGCGTACAGGTAGGGCATGGCCATCGACGCCAGCACCGCACTTTGGGAGAAACCGAACACAACCAGTGGGTCGTTAGGTCCGATCTGGCCGAGGTCGTATTGCAGCGTGACGGCGCCCACCAAGTTAAGGACCCCCAGGTCGACGCTGGGGCCGAAGGCATAAGTTTCCGGCGTCGTGAGCGCGATCTCGTGACCAGTGAAGCCGAGCGGTTCCAGATACAACTGCTCGGCCGCGGCCAGGTAGTTGCTGTCGGGTGTGGAGAAACCCGTTGGACCCATCACCAGCACATTGCCCTCTTCGGCGTAAGCCGTCGGGAGCGAGGCTAATCCAATTGCGGCCAGGGCGCCGATCGCGACGGCGACTGCTGCGCTGATCTTGATTTTCCCAGTCATGCCCACCCCTGTTAGGTTTCCCGGACTGGGGCAGACAGTTCCGTAGGTCCCGATAATCGGATGATTTTAAGCCGCAGATGCGTGCTTGCGCAGCGAATTTGGTCGCCAAACTTGCGACCCCGTCAAAAAGGTCGAGGCAGTGAACCGCTCGTCAATCGAACGTATGATCGATCAGTGGGCGACCTCGCGTCGATCGGATACAACGGACAGCCGGTCCGCAACCCGTTCCGGGTGGTGCGTCCGCCGATCACCGTGCTGATCGATCTGACCATGCTCTTTCCCCGCGAGCCACACCGGTCGGGCCGTTTTCAGCCCAACGGCCTGCAGTTGCACAAGGTCGTCGAGGGCCGGCTGACCTGTTGGGGCATCTGCGAGCAGGGCGACTGGTGGGGGTTGGTGACCTACCCGGTCGCCTACGGGTCCAAGCGCAAGAACGTCACGCACTGGGTGCCGGCGTGGACGCTGCGGCGCAAGGCGAGTCCCGCATAGCACTGCTCGGCAAGTGATGCGAAGATTCATCGCGTGACGGGAAGTTGGGTCTCCGTGCTGACCACGCTGATTCCGCTGGCGCTGGTCGTGTCGATCTCGCCGCTGTCGGTCATCCCGGCGGTGCTGGTGTTGCAGACGCCGCGGCCGCGACCGACCGGCCTCGCCTTTCTCGGCGGCTGGTTGCTGGGCCTGGTGGCGCTGACCGCCGTGTTCGTCGTGTCCTCCGACGCGCTCAGTGGCCTGCACAACAAGCCGCCGGCCTGGGCATCCTGGGTACGCGTGGTGCTCGGGCTGGCGCTGATCGCGTTCGGCATCTATCGCTGGCTGACCCGCGAAGGACACACCGAGTCGCCGAAGTGGATGCGGTCTTTCGAAACCCTCACGCCCGCGCGGGCGCTGGCCACCGGGTTGGCTTTGGTGGTGGTGAGGGTCGAGGTGCTGACCATGTGCGCATTGGCCGGCCTGGCCATCGGCAGCGGCAACCTCGGCCACGCCGGCGAGTTGGTCACCGGTGTCATCTACATCGCCGTCGCCGCATCCACGGTCGCGATCCCCGTCCTCGCTTACGTGGCCGCCGGTCACCGGATGGACGATCCGATGGCGCGGCTCAAAGCCTGGATGGAAAAGAACAACGCCGCGATGCTGGCCGGGGTCCTGGTCCTGATCGGCGGGCTGGTGCTCTACCACGGCGTTAACGCGCTGCTCTGAGGGCCGCTGAACCAGGCATAAAATCGGCGCCCGTGAGCCTCAACGACCGGGATGCGCTGGCGGTGCTGCATGACGCCCTCGACCCGGACGACGACAACGGGCTCATCGGCCGCTTCTACACCCGCTGGTTTGCCTCCGATGTGTCACCGCGCGACCTGTTTCCGCCCGATATGGGCGTGCAGCGGGCCGCCTTCGCGCAAGCCTTGAAGTGGATTTACGGCGAACTGGTCGCTCAGCGTGCCGAGGATCCGGTGGCTTTTCTGGCGCAGCTGGGACGCGACCACCGTAAGTACGGGGTGTTGCCCGGGCACTACGAGACGCTGGGGCAGGCGCTGTATGCGACGCTGCGCGACGAGCTGGAAGAGGCGTGGACCGACGCGGTCGACGCCGCGGCTCTGCAGTCGGTGAACCTGATCACCGGGGTGATGAGCGGTGCCGCCGACGCCGAACAAGGGCCGGCGTGGTGGGACGGAACGGTGGTCGAACACCTTCGAGTGTCCCGCGACCTGGCCGTCGTCCGGCTGCAACTGGACCGCCCGATGCCCTACCACGCGGGCCAGTACGTCAACGTCGCCGTGCCGCAGTGCCCGCGGCGGTGGCGCTACCTGTCACCGGCCATCCCGCCAGATGACACCGGAGCCATCGAGTTTCATGTCCGCGCGGTATCGGGCGGCCTGGTCAGCAATGCCATCGTCAACGAGACCCAGGCCGGTGACCGGTGGCGGCTGTCCAGCCCGCACGGCGCCCTGCAGGTCGACCGCGACGGCGGCGACGTGCTGATGGTGGCCGGCAGCACCGGGCTCGCGCCGCTGCGCTCGATCGTCATGGACCTCACCCGCTGGGGGGTGAACCCGCGCGTGCACATGTTCTTCGGCGCCCGCTACCCGTGCGAGCTCTACGACCTGCCGACCTTGTGGCAGATCGCCTCACACAATCCCTGGCTGTCGGTGACACCGGTGTCCGAAGGCGGCGGCGACCCCGCCTGGGCCGCCGACTATCCCGACGTCACGCCGCCGCGCGGGCTGCATCTGCGCCAGACCGGCAAGCTGATGGACATCGTCACCAAATATGGCAACTGGGGAGACCGGCAGATCCTGATCTGTGGCGGACCGGAGATGGTCCGCGCCACCAAAGACGCGTTGATCGCCAAAGGTGCGCCGCCGGAACGTATTCAGCACGACCCGCTGTCCAGCTAGTCTCATCGGGTGCATATCGTCACGCTGAGCGACCCGTCGTCGTCGGTAGAGGCCCAGTTCGTGCCGGAGGCCGGGATGATCGGTATTTCGCTGACCGACTCGGGCAACGAACTGCTCGGCCAGCGCCGCGGGCTGGACGCCTATGTGACCAACGGTAAAACGATGGGCATCCCGCTGTTGTATCCGTGGGCAAATCGATTGGGCGCCAACAGCTATACAGCGGAGGGTACGACGGTCACGCTGACCGCCGGCGAGCACGGGGTGCGGACCGACCCCAACGGGCTACCGATCCACGGTGTGCTGGCCGCCTATCCGCACTGGCGGGTGACGCATGAGTCGGGCCACGAACTCACCGGCGAAGTGGACTTCAGCGACGAGGATCTGTTCGCCAGCTTTCCGTTTCCGCATCGGCTCGCGCTGACCGTCTCGCTGTCGCAGCGGACCTTGCGGATGCGTATCTCGGTGACCCCGACCGGGGAGCTGGCCGTGCCCCTGTGTTTCGGTTTCCATCCGTATCTACAGTTGCCGGACGTGCCGCGCGATCAGTGGATCATCGAGACCCCGCCGATGCGGCACCTGACGCTCAACGGGCAGGGGCTGCCCACCGGCGAGGCGGTCGTCCAGCCTGCGCTGAGTGAACCGTTGGGCGACAAGACTTTTGACGATGGCTACGACCAGGTTGCCGACGGCGCGGTGTTCGCGGTTTCCGGCGGCGGCCGCCGTATCGAGGTCCACTTCGAAGAGGGCTATCCGGCGGCGCAAATTTTCGCGCCGCCAGGTGAGTCCGTCGTGTGCTTCGAGCCGATGACCGCCGTTACCGATGCGCTGCGCCGTGGCGGTTACCGGTCAGCGCAACCTGGCGACTGGGGAATCGCCCAGTTCTCGATCAAGGTCTAGGCGGCTTGTGCGAGACAGCAGCCAGGGTCGCTCATTGGGGAAGATCGCAGCCCTCGCTTCTGTTTCGCGGCAGAACACGTCAGCGGCGCGGTTTCCAGACCACCACGGCGGTGCTCTTGGGCACCACCGCGATGTCGCGTCGCTGATTAGCCCGCAGCACATCGATCTCGGCAGCCATCTCCTTCAGCCTGGACTGCAGTGCCTCGACCTGGTTGGTCAACTCGATAATCCGCTTGATACCAGCCAGATTGACGCCTTCGTCCTGCGAAAGCCGCTGTACTTCGCGGAGCAGATCCACGTCGCGCTGCGAATAACGGCGTCCACCACCGGAACTGCGGTCGGGACTGACCAGCCCGAGCCGGTCATAGGTACGCAGCGTCTGCGCGTGCATACCGGCCAGCTCGGCGGCTACCGAGATCAAAAACGTTCGGGCTTCGTCTTTCTTAGCCATCAGCGATTACCCGCCCATCCGGCCCGCGGGTCGAAGCCACTGGACCGCTCGGCAACGGCGTAGGCCTCCAGCGCTTCTTTCGCGGCGCCTTCGAGGTTCGGCGGGACCGAGACTTTCACGGTGACCAGCAGGTCACCTTGACCGCCGGAACGCTTGGGCACACCGCGGCCGCGCACCCGCAGGATCCGACCGTCGGTCGTCCCCTTGGGCACCCGGACACCGACCTTGCCATCCAGGGTCGGCACGGAAAGTGTTGTACCCAGCGCTAATTCGCTGAAGCTGACCGGCACGGTGACGGTGAGATCGTCGCCGTCGCGGGCGAACACCTTGTCCGGGCGCACATGCACGGTGACGTACAGGTCCCCCGACGGAGCGCCGCGCAATCCGGCTTCGCCCTGACCGGCCAGCCGGATCCGCTGCCCGTCTTCCACGCCCGGGGGTATCCGGACGTTGATGGTGCGGGTGCGGGTGGTGACACCGGTTCCCTTGCATTCATCGCAGGGGTGCTCGATGATCGACCCGCTGCCGCGGCACTCGGTGCACGGCTCAGAGAAGCCGAAAGCGCCTTGATTACGGTTGATTACGCCCGCGCCGTTACACGTCGGGCAGACCTTCGGGCTGGTACCCGGCCTGGCTCCGCTGCCATGGCAGTTGGTGCACGGCGCCGGGCTGGTCAGCCGCAGCGGCATCGCGACGCCCTTGGTGGCCTCCATGAAGTCGAGCTCGGTCTCGGTTTCGAGGTCGTTGCCGCGACGAGGCCGGCTGGGCCGAGGCTGTGCTCCGCGTCCGAACAGTCCGCCGAACAGGTCCCCGATGTTGCTGCCGCCGCTGCGGCCGGCCGCGTCGAACAAGTCGTTGAGATTGAACTCAGCGCCGTCTCCGCCGACACCGAAGCCGCCGGCGAAGTCGCCACCGCCGCCGTTGAATCGGCGACCGAATCCGCCGCCGGCGAAGAGCCGACGGGTTTCGTCGTACTCCTTGCGCTTGGCCTCATCGGACAACACGCTGTACGCCTCGGAAACCGTCTTGAACTGTTCAGCCCCGTCCGGGTTTTTGTCCGGATGCAGGTCGGACGCCAGCTTGCGGTACGCCGCCTTTATTTCTTTGGCGCTGGCGTCAGAGGAGACGCCCAGCTCCTTGTAGAAGTCCTTTTCGACCCATTCACGTTGAGCCATAGCGCGTCACCTCCTCCGCCTTCGTCGAGTCCTGCCGTCGTTATTTCTCCGACGGTTCTGATTCTGCGTTCTGCTCACCCTCGTTCGCTTCGTTATCGGGCGTGTCGGCGCTCGGCGAGTCATCCGCGACGGTGTCGACCACACCGACCAGCGCGTGCCGCAGCACCTGCTCGCCGAGTTTGTAGCCCTGCCGCATCACGTTGCCGATCACCGGCTTCGAGCCTTCTGCGCCATCGCCCTCGTGCTGCACGGCCTCGTGCAGCGCCGGGTCGAAGTCGTCGCCCTCGGCGCCGAAGGCCGCCAACCCGAGCCCGGTGAGTGCGCCGAACAGCTTGTCGGCGACCGACTTCAGCGGGCCCGAATCGAGGTCTCCGTGGCTGCGCGCCCGCTCGAGATCGTCCAGCACGCCCAACAATTGGCTGACCACCGCGGCCTTTGCCCGCTCGGCGGTGGCCTCCTGGTCGCGCAACGCCCGCTTGCGGTAGTTGGCGAAGTCGGCCTGCACCCGTTGCAGATCGCCGAGCAGTTCGGCAGCCTTATCGGCCTCCTCCGGAGTTTCGCCAGCGAATGCCCCGGATGCCGCCCCCGAAGGGGCGGCACCAGAAGCTACGTGACGTACCTCGCCGGTCTCGGGATCAATCCGCCGCTTATCGGTGACGGTTACCTGCTCTTGCGGATTGCCTTCGGTCACTGGCCCTCCCGGTCATCGTCGACCACCTCCGCGTCGACGACGTCATCGGCACCGGATCCGCCCGGACCGGGCTCGCCGCCACTGGCAGCTTGCTCGGCCTGCGTGGACTCGTAGATGGCCTGACCCAGAGCCTGCGACTCTTCGCCCAGCTTCTCCATCGCGGACTTGATGGCACCGATATCGGTGCCATCCAACGCCGTCTTGGCTTCGGCCACTGCGGCGTCCACCTTGTTCAGCGTGTCCTCGGGAACCTTCGAACCGCCTTCGGCTTCGCGCTGCTCCTTGACGAACTTCTCCGTCTGGTAGACCAGCGTCTCGGCCTGGTTGCGGACGTCAGCTTCCTCGCGGCGCTTGCGGTCCTCGTCGGCGTGCGCCTCGGCGTCCTTGATCATCCGGTCGATCTCCTCCTTGGACAGGCCGGAGCCTTCCTGGATTTTGATCGTGTTCTCCTTGCCGGTGCCCTTGTCCTTGGCCGTGACGTGCACGATGCCGTTGGCGTCGATGTCGAAGGTGACCTCGATCTGCGGGACGCCGCGCGGAGCCGGTGGGATACCGGTCAGCTCGAAAGAGCCGAGCAGCTTGTTGTGCGAAGCGATTTCGCGCTCACCCTGGAAGACCTGAATCTGCACCGACGGCTGGTTGTCGTCGGCCGTGGTGAAGGTCTCCGACCGCTTGGTCGGGATGGTGGTGTTGCGCTCGATCAGCTTGGTCATCACGCCACCCTTGGTTTCGATACCAAGGCTCAGCGGTGTGACATCAAGCAGCAGAACGTCTTTCACCTCACCCTTGAGCACGCCGGCCTGCAGCGCGGCGCCCACGGCGACGACCTCGTCCGGGTTGACGCCCTTGTTGGGCTCCTGGCCGCCGGTCATCTCCTTGACCAGCTCGGTCACCGCGGGCATGCGGGTGGAACCACCCACCAGCACCACGTGATCGATCTCCGACACCGCGATACCGGCGTCCTTGATCACCGACTGGAACGGCTGCCGCGTGCGGTCGAGCAGATCCTGAGTGATCTTCTGGAACTCGGCGCGGGTCAGCTGCTCGTCGAGGAACAGCGGGTTCTTGTCGGCGTCAACGGTGATGTACGGCAAGTTGATCGAGGTGCTCTGACTCGAGCTCAGTTCGATCTTGGCCTTCTCGGCCGCTTCCCGCAGCCGCTGCATGGCCATCTTGTCCTTGGTCAGGTCGATGCCCGCGCTGCCCTTGAACTTGTCCACCAGCCAGGTGACGATCCGGTCGTCCCAGTCGTCACCACCGAGGTGGTTGTCACCGGAGGTCGCGCGGACCTCCACGACACCGTCGCCGATCTCCAGCAACGACACGTCGAAAGTGCCACCGCCGAGGTCGAAGACCAGGATGGTCTGTTCCTTCTCACCCTTGTCCAGGCCGTAGGCCAGTGCGGCCGCGGTCGGCTCGTTGACGATCCGCAGCACGTTCAGACCGGCGATCTGGCCGGCCTCCTTGGTGGCCTGACGCTGGGCGTCGTTGAAGTACGCGGGCACGGTGATCACCGCGTCGACGATGTCCTCACCGAGGTAGCTTTCGGCGTCGCGCTTCAGCTTCTGCAGAACGCGCGCGCTGATCTCCTGCGCGGTGTAGTTCTTTCCGTCGATCTCCACAGACCAGTCGGTGCCCATATGCCGCTTGACCGAACGAATGGTGCGGTCGACGTTGGTCACCGCCTGGTTCTTGGCGGGCTGGCCAACCAGCACCTCGCCGTTGCGCGCGAACGCCACGACGGATGGAGTCGTCCTTGCACCCTCTGAGTTGGCGACGACGACGGGGTCGCCACCCTCGAGAACTGAGACGACGGAGTTGGTGGTCCCGAGGTCGATACCGACCGCACGAGCCATGGTGAATCCTCCCTGATAATCGAGCTTCGTATGCACTACGCTACTGAGTGAACCGCGCTCAACATTGCCCTCTGCGGAGTACCGCTGTCAAGCCAAGGTTGAGTCTGTATCACTCAAGTTGTCGACTATCTTAACGGCACTGCCGACAGGTTTGTTCCCGGGATGCCCGGGCGCTGATTTCAAGCCGCCGGCGCTGGTGCCGCCTCGAGGGTCACCCTGGGATGTTTTGCCTCGTCACAAGGGGGTGCGTCAGGGGAAGAACGTCCCCATGAGCGGGAAGTCCCGAACGGGGTGCACTGGCCTGATTTGAATTGATGCGCGCGACTGTGGGCGGGGGTTACCGGGCTACGCTTAGACCGCATCCTGATCCGATGACGGTGTGCTGGTCGCCGTGAAAGCCGCCCGCCACGCTTATTGCGTAGTGTGCTGCCCTCGACCGGCCGGGCACATCGGGTGATTACCTGATATTCGCGCCCACGCGAGAGGCGGTGGCCCTGGTGGACCGGCTCTTCGAGCGGGAGACGGCGCTGGCCGAACTTGATCGGTGCCGGCGGTCGTCCGCACGTGGTAGCGGACGGGTGGTGCTGCTGCGCGGGGAGGCCGGCGTTGGCAAGACGACGGTGATCTCCCGGTTTCTCGCCGGGCTCGGCCCTCGCATACGGCCGCTGCGGGGGTGGTGCGACGCGCTGGCCACGCCGCGGCCGTTGGGCCCGCTGCTCGATATGCTCGCCAATCTTCCGGGTGAGCAGGCTGCGGGGTTGCGCGCGGCCATCGGCGCCGGTGACAACGAGGCTGTCTATGCCGCACTGGTCGGCATTTTCGGCGACGGAAACGCCGGCGTGTGCGTGATCGAAGACGCGCATTGGGCCGATGGCGCCACTCTGGATCTGCTGCGTTACCTGGTCCGGCGCATCGACGCGCTGGCGGTGCTGCTGGTGGTCTCCTACCGCGATGACGAGATCGGCCCGACTCACCCGTTGGCGGTGCTGCTGGGTGATGTGGCGACCAGTGCGGCGGTGACACGGATCGCGCTCGCCCCGCTCAGCCACGACACCGTGGCACACATGGCCGCGGGCAGTGGGATCAACGCCGATGCGTTGTATCGCATCACCGGCGGCAACCCATTCTTCGTCACCGAAATCTTGGCCGCCGGCCCGCATGCGCTGAACGATGGCGCCCTGCCGCGCAGTATTTCCGAGGCAGTCGCCGGCCGGCTCGCGCGGCTGTCGGCGGCCGGACGCGAAACCGCGCAGGCCGCTGCGGTCTGCGGGCCACGCGCCAGCCCGGCGCTGCTGGAAGCTGTGTGCCCCGAAGCGGCGCTTCGGGAATGCCTCGACGCCGGGGTGCTACTCGCCGACGCCGACACGGTGGGTTTTCGGCACGAGCTGGCCCGCCGCGCGACCGCCGAGCAGATCCACGACTATCAGCGCCGCGTGTTGCACAAACGGGCATTGACGGTGCTGACCGAACCGCCGATCGACCCGAACACGTTAGCGGCGTTGGCATTTCACGCCGCATAGGCCGACGACACCGACGCGGTCATCCGCTTCGCCCCAACGGCCGCGCAGAGAGCCGCGGCGCTTGGCGCCAACCGGGAGGCAGCCAAGCTGTACGCACTGGTACTCGGCCACGCCGACGCCGTCCCCGACGAGCAGAAGGTCAGATGGCTCGAGCAACACGCATTTAGCAGCTATCTAAGCGGGCCGACGGAAACCTCGGTAGGGTCATTCCGTGACGCCATCGCGCTGCGCCACAAACTCGATGACCGTCTCGGCGAGGGCGACGACCTACGCTGGCTATCTCACATGCTGTGGCCGCAAGGCCGCACTACCGAAGCCATGGAGACAGGCGCGGCGTCTTTGCGGCTGCTCGAAGACCTCGGCCCCACCCCACAGCTGGCTTGGTCACTGCTCAACATGGCCCGGATGAGCACCTTTCCTAT
The DNA here is from genome assembly GCA_963815995.1 of uncultured Actinomycetota bacterium. Classification (GTDB taxonomy): domain Bacteria; phylum Actinomycetota; class Actinomycetes; order Mycobacteriales; family Mycobacteriaceae; genus Mycobacterium. The sequence continues at coordinate 157,045 of CAWFIR010000001.1, read as the reverse complement.
GACCCGACTGCCCCCGAGTACGCGGCGCGCGCATTACCTTGGGCGCCCGACTTGGCGACGACGCCGTGGTCTTGCGGGCGCGCGGCTACGCGGCGGTGGCCAACGTATTCGCAACGACACCGGATGGGACGAATTGGAGGCGGTCTGGCGCGAAACGATCGAACCACAGAGGGCCGAGCGAACAAGCCGCCATTGTCGGGTCGATCCTGTGCTGGTTCTCCGCGCTGCACCACGACTTCGAACGCGCCGAGGGTTATATCGCCGAAACCCTGCCATCTGCGCCGCCCATGACCTTGGCGTGTTCCACACTATTGCGGACCGGTGCGGCCGCTGGTCGCCTTGTACCGCGGCGATTGGGCGAGCGGACTCGCGTGTCGCCGAAGACGTGACGACCCGGCCTGCGCTGACCCCACTTCACCGCATCATGGCGCTGATCACCGTGGCCTTGATCCACGCCCGCCGCGGCGAGCAACCCGTGGCGACTGCTGGATGAGGCCGTCGCGCGTCGACGAGCTGTTTCGCCGGGGGCCGGTGTGGGCTGCCCGCGCCGAAGCCGCCTGGCTCGCTGGCGACGACGACGCCGCCCGCGCCGAGGCGAACGCCGGACTAGCGCTCGCGACGGCGGAAACCGACCCATGGCTGATCGGCCACCTGCAGCGCTGGGCCCATCTCGCAGGTGACCTAACACCCCTCATCGCAGGCGATCTGGTGACCCCCTACCACCTTGAGGTCCGCGGGGATTGGCAGGCCGCTGCCGAGGCATGGTCGCGCCTCGGGTGCCCCTACGACGCCGCCATCGCTCAACTCGGCGGCGACGTCAAAGCCGTCCAAGCCGCCCTGGACACCTTCCGCGAGCTAGGTGCCCGTGCCGCGGCCCGTCGCGCTCAGCAACGCCTGGCCCAACTGCGCGGACGTAATCCAGACCTACGCCGCAAAGAAACCAGCGCCGACCCGCACGGGCTCACGAGGCGCCAACGCGACGTCCTCGAACTGCTCGCCGCCGGCCACAGTGACCCCGAAATCGCCACCTCCCTGTTCATCAGCCCCAAAACGGTCAACACCCATGTCTGCGCGATCATGGCCAAACTCAATGTTCACAACCGCACCCAAGCCGCCGCCTACGCGCTACACACATAACGGCATCGCCGCGGTACGCTAACGCGCGTCACTCCACCGTCAGAAGAACTGTGCGATGTGGGAGACGAAGTCGCCGATCGAGTTTTGCAGGAGACCGTCGCTGAAGACGCCGGCCAAGTCGAAATTGCCGGGCAGACCCCCGTCCACACCTTGCGCAAAGGCTTCGCTGCCAAGGCTGCCAAAAGGGTCGAGCACGAATGCGAGATTGTTACTGCCAAGGTCTGCGGCCACCGAGCTGTTGTCTCCCAGAACGAATGCAGAGTCAAAATTGGCAAAGTTAGCCGGCGCATTGAGCTCACCGAAGCCGGCGCCGGCGCCGCTACCATTGCCGAGGACGGAGGCAAAGTCGAAGCTGCCGAAGCGGATGGTGGCGTCGCTGCCGTTGCCGACGACGTCGGCGAAGTCAAAGTTGCTGCCGGTGGCGTTGGCTGTGGGATCGCCAGCGAAGGCGTCGGCGTGGGCGCCGTCGGCGCTGGCGAAGTCACCGAAGCCGCCGGTGGCGTTGGCGACGCTGTGAGCGCCGTCGGCGATCGCGATGTCCCCCATGCCCGAGGTGGCGGTCGCGCTGCCTGTCTGGAACAACGTGAACCCGTCGATCGAGATGGCGAAATCATTCGGATCGAATGGCGGCAAAGGGTCGGCGGAGGCGACCCCCGCTGTGCCGGCCAGCGCCGCGCCGATGCCCAACCCGATGGCCAGTCCGCCGAGCCGACCGATCGCTTTAGCGTGTCTCATGGGTCTTCCCTTTCTGCCGTTGTGGGTGTGGCCCCGGGAGCTGCGGGCCGACAATTCGGCCGCGCGGTTAATGGTCGCGGCGGCCCCCTGGGCGCTCATTGCGCAGTGTGCTGGACCGACCGATCTGGCACATCGGGTAATTACCTGATGTTTGCCTCGAAATGAGCGGAGGCGAACCCGACGTTCGCGAGGAAGCAATTGCCGACGGGCCTGAACGTCACGTCCGTCATCATGACCAGAATCGACCCAGGTGGACCGCCGGGGCCACGGCGGGCGCAGCCGGCAAGGGCTGGTCACCCAAAAGTTTGTCCCCGATCGGTTGAGGCGGACATCACACCGTGGGATAGTTTCGCAACCACTCGTTAAGCGGTCGTGCCCGGCGCCGCAGCATGCCCCACGACGATAGGAACTCGATGCCATCGCCGCCCAGCACACCCGGCCCCGCTGCGGGCGATAAATCCGCTGCGCTCGCCCGCGAAGATGCGGGTTATCACCATGATCTCAACAACCGGCAGATGCAGATGATCGCGATCGGCGGCGCTATCGGGACGGGGCTGTTCATGGGCGCGGGAGCACGGCTTGCATCCGCTGGGCCCGGCTTGTTCCTGATCTACGGGATCTGCGGTGCCTTCGTGTTCTTGATCCTGCGCGCTCTCGGTGAACTGGTACTGCATCGCCCCGCATCGGGCTCCTTCGTCTCCTATGCTCGTGAGTTCTTCGGGGAGAAGGCGGCTTTCGTCGCGGGCTGGATGTACTTCCTGAACTGGGCGATGGCGGCCATCGTGGACAGCACAGCGATCGCGAGCTACTTCCACTATTGGACGGCGTTCCAGTCGGTCCCGCAGTGGACGCTCGCACTCATCGCCTTCGTGGCGGTGGTCTCGGTAAACCTGATCTCGGTTAAGGCCTTTGGCGAGTTCGAGTTCTGGGCTGCGCTGATCAAAGTACTGGCCCTGACGACTTTCCTGATCGTAGGAATCGTCTTTCTGGCCGGCCGTTTCAAGATCCAAGGAAGGACCACCGGGCCCAGCCTCTGGACCGACCACGGCGGATTCTTGCCGACCGGCCTGCTGCCGCTGGTTCTCGTCACCTCTGGGGTGATATTCGCTTACGCCGCAGTCGAACTGGTCGGCACGGCGGCCGGGGAAACCGCGGATCCGGAGAAGGTCATGCCGCGTGCGATCAACTCGGTGATCGCCCGCATCGCGGTCTTCTACTGCGGATCAGTCCTCCTGCTGGCACTGCTGCTCCCCTACACCACGTACAAACACGGCGAGAGCCCGTTCGTCACCTTCTTCTCCAAGATCGGTTTCAGCGGCGCCGGCTCGCTGATGAATGTGGTGGTCCTCACCGCCGCGTTCTCGAGCCTGAACGCCGGCCTGTATTCCACCGGCCGGATTCTGCGGTCGATGTCGGTGAATGGCAGCGGTCCGGATTTCACCGGGCGGATGTCGAAAAACGGTGTGCCGTACGGCGGGATCCTGCTGACCGCGACCATCGGGTTGCTCGGCGTCGTCCTCAACGCGGTCAAACCGAGCCAGGCCTTCGAAATCGTGCTCAACATCGCCGCTGTCGGGGTGCTCGCGGCCTGGGCAACGATCGTGCTCTGTCAACTCCGGTTTTACAGCAAGGCGAAGGCCGGAACGTTGCAGCGGCCGCACTTCCGGATGCCGCTCGCCCCTTATAGCGGCTATGTCACGCTGGTTTTCCTGGTGGGCGTACTGGTGCTGATGACGCTCGACCCTGAGAAGGGGCCCTGGGTGATCGCAGCGCTGGTGGCCGCCGTTCCCGCCCTGATCGGCGGCTGGTTTCTGGTTCGCGACCGCGTTACCAGCGCGGCCGACAGCTCGACGAGCCCGTCGCCGATGTCCCGGAACTGGCACCGGAGTAATAGAGCAACTGCTCTGTTATTGTTCGGGGATGCCCCGCCCGCGCGTGTACGAGCCGGACCGGGTTCTGGACGCCGTCGAGTCGCTGGCGGTGGCATCCGGGCCCGCCGCGGTCACCATCCGTGCGATCAGCGCCGCCGTCGGCGTGTCCAACGGCGCGCTCTACCACACGTTCGGGTCGCGCTCGGGCCTGATGGGCCGCGCCTGGTTACGGGCCGGACGACGATTCCTCGCGGTGCAAAACGACCTGGTCGATCAAGGCCCTAGCCGAAACCGGACCGCACGCGGCGGCTGCTGCCGTGGTGGCCGCCGCTGACGCGCCGGCGGTCTTCGCCGAGCAGTATCCGGACTCCTCCAAAGTGCTGCTCACGGTATCGCGCGAAGAACTGTTGGATTCGGATCTTCCCGACGACATCGCCGTCGAGCTACACGATCTCGACCGATTGCTGGTCGGCTTGCTGATCCGGTTAGCGGTCAACCTCTGGGACCGCAAAGATGCGCGCGCCGTCGACACGATCACCACCTGCATCGTCGACCTGCCAACCGCCATCCTGTTGCGCCGCGACCGGCTGGCCAATCCAACGGCCCGTGAACACCTGCGGGCGTCGGTGCGCGCGGTCCTCGATGTCGGACCACCGCCCCTCAAGAAAGGAAAGAAATCGTGGGACTCAGCCTGAGCTACGAAGACAAGATCGCCATCCTGGATCTCGGTGATGACGAAAACCGCTTCTCCCCAGAGTTTCTCGACGCGGTTGACGCGCATCTCGATGAACTGGTCGATTCGGGCGCCCAGGGTCTGGTGACCACCGGCGCCGCCAAGTTCTACTCCAACGGCCTCGACCTGGATTGGCTGACCGCGCACGGGGATCAGACGACCTGGTACGTCGGACGCGTGCAGGGCATGCTGGCCCGGTTCCTCACCCTGCCCGTACCCACCGCGGCGGCCGTGGTCGGTCATGCGTTCGGCGCCGGGGCGATGCTGGCGCTCGCACACGACTTCCGGGTGATGCGCTCCGACCGAGGTTTCTTCTGCTTACCCGAGGTGGACATCCGCATCCCCTTCACGCCCGGAATGGCCGCGATCATCCAGGCCAAGCTCACCCCACAGGCAGCGGTCGCCTCGATGACGACCGGACGCCGCTTCGGCGGCGATGACGCCGTGGCCCTCGGCATTGTCGATGCCGTCGCTGGTGAGGGCGCCGTGACCGGCGCGGCCGTCGACATTCTGCGCCCGCTCAACGGCAAGGACCCGGGCACGCTGGGAGCCATCAAGCAAACGATGTTCGGCGCCGCGGCGCAGGCGCTGACCGCGAGTACTTAAGAGCCCCAGAGCAATTAGCTTCGTCCATAAGGTCTGGACATCCCGTGGCGAGGCGCATAACGTACGCCTCGGACGGCACTCTATTTTTGTAGATCCACGCCGCGCCATGACCTCGCAGCGACGCGGGAAGGACGACCCATGACCACGGTGCAGGCTGTACTCGACGAGATCCGCGAACAGCCCGGGACCGGTGACGTGATCCCGGTCTTCGATCCGTCCACCGAAGAGCAGATCGCCGAGTTCACCGACTGCGGCCCCGACGCCGTCAACGCGGCCGTGGCGCGCGCGAAAGCCAGCGCCGAGTCCGGGATCTGGTCGCAGAAGCCTGACTACGAGCGCGCGAAGATCCTGTGGCGGGTCGCCGAACTGATCGACAAGAACGCCGAGCTTCTCGCCGAGCTCGAAATGCTCAACGGCGGAATGTATCCCGCGCAAGCGGAGATGCAGGTGAAGATCGGCGCGGAGTGGTTTCGTTACTACGCGGGCTGGTGCACGAAGATCGACGGCATCGCGCGCGACGTCAACACCGGCGGGCTGACCGGGGTCGACTCCCACATGCACACCTACACGCTGCGTGAACCCTACGACGTGGTCGGGCTGATCTTCCCGTGGAATGGCCCGGTGTTCAACTTCTGCGCCAAGCTGGCGCCGTCGCTGGCGGCCGGCTGCAACAGCGTGGTCAAACCCGCTGAGGAGACACCACTTTCAGCGCATGTGCTGATGCAGATCCTGGCCGAGGCGGGAGTTCCCGACGGGGTGGCGAACCTGGTGAACGGTTACGGCCACACCGTCGGCGCGGCGATCACCGCGCACCCCGATGTGGATAAGGTCGCCTTCACCGGTTCGACGGAGGTCGGCCGGGCGATCGTGCACGCCGCCGCCGACAGCAACCTCAACAAGGTCACCCTCGAGCTCGGCGGCAAGTCACCGGTGCTGATCTTCGACGACGCGAAACTGAAGAAGGCGATCCCGATGTCGGCGTTCGGCACGTTCGTCCACTCCGGGCAGGCCTGTGTATGCGGCTCCCGCATTCTGGTGCAGCGTGGCGTCTACGACCAGGTCGTGGAGGGCATGGCGATGGTTGCCAATGCCATGAAGATGGGCGCCCCCAAAGAAGAGGGTGTCATGAGCGGCCCGCTGATCAGCCAGAAGCAGCTCACCCGCGTGCTGGGCTACCTCGATCAGGGCAGATCGGATGGCGCCGAGATCGTCGCAGGCGGGCACCGGCTCGACCGCAAGGGCTACTTCGTGCACCCCACGGTCGTCACCAACCTCGACCCAGACACCAGCCGGCTGTTCCAGGAGGAGATCTTCGGCCCGGTCGTCACGATCCTGCCGTTCGACGACGAGGACGAAGCCGTCGCGCTGGCCAACAACAGCACCTACGGGCTGGCCGCCACGGTATGGACCAAAGATCTCGGCCGCTCCCACCGACTGGCCAAGCGGCTCAAGGCCGGAACCGTCGGCCTCAACTGCGCTTTCCCCTACGACCATTCGATGCCGTTCGGTGGCTACAAGCAATCCGGCTGGGGCCACGAATCGGGCAAGGCCGGCATCGAGGGCTACCTGCAGACCAAGATCGTCTGGGCGCAGATGTAGCGCTAGGCCGCGGCGGCGAGCTGGTTTCGCAGCTGCCCCAGTGAACGCCCGCTCGGAGCGGTGAGCCTTCTGCCCGCCTCCGAGCGAAATCCTCTGTTGCTTTCGCTCGAAGACGGGCAGATCGGATGCCGGCCTCGGCTAGAGATGCCTGTGACAGCTGAGGTCGCGCTGCGCGTCGGCACGGTTACGTTGGAGGCATGGCTACTAAATTTGCGACGGCCGATGACAGTCGGCCTTTCCGAGTTGCTCGATTTCGTCCGGCCGCGACACCGAATGGTGCTGACCACCTTTCGGGCGGACGGCTCGATGCAGAGCTCGCCGGTGACAGGCGGCGTCGACGAGCAGGGCCGCATTGTGATCGCGAGCTATCCCCAGCGCGCCAAGAGCGCCAACATCCGGCGTACTCCAAAGGCAAGCGTGGTCGTGCTCTCCGACGAATTCAACGGCGCCTATGTGCAGATCGACGGGGACGCCGAAGTGATCAACGTGCCGGAGGCGGTCGAACCGCTCGTCGACTATTACCGCGCGATCGCAGGCGAGCACCCCGACTGGGACGAGTACCGCAACGCGATGCTCAACCAGCGCAAGTGCCTGATCCGCGTGACGCCGTCCAACTGGGGCCCGGTGGCGACAGGCGGATTTCCTCCGGCGTGACGGCTGCGCAGATCTCGCACTGCGCGGGCTGAACTGGGCCCACGAAGTTGGGTTCAAGGAGCACGATGTGCGGATGGACAGCAGTTTGCAGACGAGCGTCGACGAGATCGCAGACAACGTCTTCCGATTCTCCACCTGGGTCCCCGACATCAGTGAGGACGGCTTTACGTTCAACCAGTTCCTGCTGACCGGCGAGCAGCCGTTTCTGTTCCACTGCGGTATGCGGCAGCTCTTTTCGTTGGTGTCGGCGGCCATCGCGAAGGTGATCCCATTGGAACAACTGCGCTGGATCTCATTCGCCCATGTCGAGGCCGACGAGTGCGGGGCCATGAACCTGCTGCTGGCCGCCGCACCACACGCCGAGGTCATTCACGGCCCCTTGGCCTGCACGCTCTCGCTGAACGACCTGTGCGACCGGCCGCCGGTGCCGGTAGGTACCGACGCGCACGACATCGGAGGGCACCGGCTGCGGTTCATCGCCACCCCGCACGTGCCGCACAACTGGGAGAGCGGGCTGTGGTTCGACGAAACCACTTCTACGCTTTTGGCCGGCGACCTGCTCACGCACACCGGTCAATGCCCAGCACTCACCGAATCCGATTGTGTGGCACCGGCTTTAGAGGCCGAGTTGTCATTTCACGCCACCGGCCTTACCACTAATCTGGCGCCGACATTGGAGCAGTTGGCGCAGTTGGAGCCAAACACGCTGGCGCTGATGCATGGTGCTTCGTTCAATGGCGACGGCGCCGGCCAGCTTCGTGGACTGTCCGACGCCTATGCGTCCATGATCGGGTAACCGCGCGTCACTGCCGCCACTTCCGCGCGCTCCTGCGTACCCTTGACTTGCGATGTTTCTGCATGGGTTCAAGACAACCGGGACAGGCGGCCGGCTGCTGGCCGGCCTGCTGCTGAGTGCTGCTCTGATCAGCGGATGCAGCTCGCTCATCCACGGAAAGGCGGTCTCGTCGTCGGGTGCGCGACCCACCGAGCCGTCGTTCCCGAAGGCCGAGCCGTCGATCCCCACGCCGGCCCCGTCACGGCCCGCTCCGTCCGGCGCGATCCCGCTGCCATCCGACGACACCGGCCACGTATTCATCGAGACCAAATCCGGCCAGACCCGCTGCCAGATCGACAGCGACAGCGTCGGGTGCGAGGCGGAGTTCACCAACTCGCCGATGCGGGACGGCGAGCGGACCAACGGCATCAACGTCACCGCCAGTGGCGACGTGCAATGGGTGCTGGGCAACCTCGGCGACATCCCGACCGTCACCATCGACTACCAGACCTACGACGCGGCCGGCTGGACAATCGCGGCCACCGAAGGCGGTACCCGATTCACCAACGATCGCACCGGCCACGGCATGTTCGTCAGCATCGAGAAGGTCGACACCTTCTGAGCGACTTGGCTTTCGGCCCGATCAAACTCTGGACCCAAGCCCCGCGATCAAGTTGATCGTCACCGCCAGGACCACCGCGCCCAGCAGATACGACAGCAGCGCGTGGCGCAGCACCGTAGCCCTGATCGCGGTCAACCCGATCTCGGTGTCGGAGACCTGGAACGTCATCCCAACGGTGTAGGCGAGATAGGCGAAATCCCGGAAGCGGGGCGGGTTCGGATCGTGAAAGTTGATGCCTCCCGGTTCATCTGAGTAGTACAGCCGCGCGTAATGCACGGTGAAAAGCGTGTGCACCGCGAACCAGGACGCGCCAACGGTCAGGATGCCGAGGATGGCGGCTTCGAGAGTGCCGGCGCCGGACAACTTCGATCCAGCGGCCACCACGTAACCGACCCCGCCCAGGCTCGCAATGCTCGCGGTCAGGATGACCACGTCGGCGATCCACCGGGTCGGGTCCTCCCGCGTCACCCATCTACAGGTCTGCTCGGCATCCATTCCGCTCAGGATGCGCTGCGTCCACACCACATACAGCGCGGCAGCGGCCACCCAACCGGCAAGCGCGAATCGCCAGCCGACCGTGTTGCCCACCACCAGCGCAACGACGACTCCGAGCGCCACCGAGACCAAGATCCGGACCGCGACGGTGTCGCGGAAAAGCTTCGCGAGGGAATTCACACCGCTGACCTAACCACCTATCCGGTCGGTTGGCGCCGTTCATCGAATAACGCGGTAGCGCAGGTGAACAACGCCCGGGGCTTCGAGCACCCGGTCGAGTTCCAGGGCGGGCCTGCCTGCCTCGAAGCCATCGAAGAGACGCTCACCCGAGCCGAGAATCACCGGGTTCACCTGAAGGTCGATCTCATCGACAACGCCCGCCGCGATCGCTTGCCGGGCACACGAGGCTCCCCCCGCGATCGAGATCGAGCGGCCGTCTGCCGCGGCCACGGCCTGGGCGTATGCGGCCTCGATCCCGTCGGTGACGAAATGAAAAGTCGTCCCGCCCTGCAGTTCGATCGGGTCGTGCTTGTGGTGGGTCAGCACAAAGACCGGGCAGTGATACGGCGGTGTATCGCCCCACCACCCCTGCCAATCCGAGTTACCCCACGGCCCACGAACCGGCCCGAACATGTTGCGGCCCATTATTGTTGCCCCCATGCCGTCCAGCATCTCCGAGACCACCTGCCGATTGACCGGATGATCTTTGCTGTCACCGAGGTGCCAGCCGTGCAGGGCTTCACCGCCGACTCCGAGCGGATGCTCCTGACATTGACCAGGTCCCGCGACGTAGCCGTCGGCGGATATCGACATCGAAAGATTGGTTCTGTTCACCTCAACACAGACTCCGGCTCCAGTCGATACTCATCGGGGCACGCCGTGCAGCGCAACTCGGCATAGTCTGGCGCTCGTGGACTTTCGGGTATTCGTTGAACCGCAGCAGGGCGCCGGCTACTCCGACCAGCTAGCGGTCGCGCAAGCCGCCGAATCGCTGGGGTTTTCGGCCTTCTTCCGGTCGGACCATTACCTGGCGATGAGCGGCGACGGCCGACCCGGCCCAACCGACTCCTGGGTGACGTTGGGCGGCATCGCCCGGGAGACGTCGTCGATCCGGCTGGGCACCCTGGTCACGTCGGCGACATTCCGCTATCCCGGACCGCTGGCCATCTCGGTAGCCCAGGTTGACGAAATGAGCAACGGGCGAGTCGAATTCGGAATCGGCACCGGCTGGTTCGAGCAGGAACACCTGGCCTACGCGATCCCGTTTCCACCGTTGCGCGAGCGATTCGCCCGGCTCACCGAGCAGCTCGAGCTGATCACCGGCCTGTGGACCGCGCCGGTCGGTGAAACCTTCGACTACGCCGGAGCGCATTACGCGGTCAACGATTCGCCGGCGCTGCCCAAGCCGGTGCAACAGCCGCATCCGCCGATCATCATCGGCGGGACGGGCGCCAAGCGGACGCCGGGGCTGGCCGCGACGTTCGCCGACGAGTTCAACGTGCCGTTCGCGCCGCTGGACACCATCAAGACGCAGTTTGCGCGGGTCCGCGACGCCGTCGAGGCGGTCGGCCGGCCCGCTGATTCGATGACGTACTCCGCGGCCTTCGTGGTGTGCGCCGGACGCGACGACGCGGAGATCGCCCGACGGGCCGCCGCCATCGGACGCGAGGTCGACGAACTGCGGTCCAACTCGCCGCTGGCGGGCACGCCCGCCCAGATCGTCGACCAGCTCGGACCGTTCACCGAAATCGGGGTGCAGCGGGTGTATCTCCAACTGCTGGACCTGTCCGACCTCGAGCACCTACGGCTTTTCGCCGACGAGGTGCAGCGACAGCTCTGACGTAGCATCGGGGCGTGGCAGGCGTTCCCGACGACCCCAGCGAACGGCCGACCCAGATGGCCGAGTACGGCGTCGACGGTTCGCTGCAGCAGGTTTTCGACGACGAGCGGGACCGGGCCGATGCGGCCGCCGACTCCGCCGATCCCGACCTCGCGCCAAACCCCTGGTACCGCAATCGGGTGTTGCTGGCCTTCTGGGCGCTGGCGCTCGCACTACTGCTCACGTTGATCATCTACGGCCTCATCGAGCTGTCTCGCGGCGGCGAGGGCAGTGGTCCGGTCACCACCAGGCCCTCCACGTCACACACGCGGTCGTCGACCACCTCCCCGACAACGACCACGACTACGCCCTCGCCTTCAGGCAGCGAGACGCCGCCACCCGAGACGCCCGAGCAGACCCCCGAACAGGCGCCGCCGCAGAACACGTACTCGCCCCCATCTGAGCCGCCGCAGCATCACCACCACTTCCATTTGCCGCACCTGCCCAACGGCTTCTTCTAGAGCGCGGCCACGCACTAGCCTTCGCGGCGAGCTGCCAGAATCCAGGGCTAGGATCGGAGCACGTGACGGGCTACGGACCTCCAGACGACCCCAGCGAAGCGCCGACCGGTTACTACGACTACAGCGGCTCCGGCGACGACGGGCCCGAGCCCAACCACCGGCCGCCGTGGTATCGCAATCCGATTGTGCTGGTCGCCTTGGGCCTGTTCGCCGCGATCCTGCTCGGCCTGGCTCTCTACTTTCTCGCCGACCAGACCCGCGGAAGCGGCGGGACGACGCAAACCCCCACCTCGCCCACAACGTCCACCGGGGTCGCGCCGACCACCACGACCGAGGCGCCAACGACGCCCGAGCCGGTCGCTCCGGCTCCAGCGACGACCATGACCTCCCCGCCGACGAGCACGGAGCCGACCACCACGACGCCGACGCCCAGCACCAGCATTGCCGACGGCCACCACCACCAATCACCATGACGGCGGGACGCCTTAGCAGTGGGCGGCAATCGACCGACGTACGACGTCGACGTTTTTTAGGGGGAACGCGAACATCGACGAGACAGAACGTTTCAGCACCACGCAAAGCCCATCGCCCTGGTACCTCAAACGATGGGTTCTCGCCCTGTGGGGCCTGACGGTTGTGATTCTGATCGCGATCATCATCTACGGCCTGGCCATCCTGGCCAGGGGTGGCGGAGGTGGCGCACCGACGCCGGCCACGACGCACGCGTCGACCTCGCACGCCACCAGCCCGTCGCCGAGCCCGTCGACTACTCCGACCACGACGGACACGTCGACCGAGACCATTGAACCCGTGCCGCCACAGGACACCGCAACCTGGACGCCGCAACATCCTCGGCGTCGCTGGTTTCGAAGCAATTTGCCCCAGCTACCGCCCGTACCGCACTTCTGAGCCGGAATCCTTCGCCCGCATACCCAGCGCACTTCCTGGTTTACGGCAGCCAAGTTAGGGCATCCTTCGTCGCAGTAACTTCCCCGGAGATGTCACTATGAGCAGGCTTACACGGCTTGAGCAGGTGCAGTAGGTAAGTTACCGACCAGTAACATGCATTTGGTTACTGACCAGTAACACGAGTCTTGGGGAGAATTGCTCCGTGCACACGCAGATGCTGATCAGATTAGTTGTCGGCTTGGGGATGACGGCGATCATCGCTTTGTTCGCCGCCCGCCGGGTGCTGTGGCTGGCCAAACTCACGCTTTCCGGTCAGCCGGTGAGCGGTCGCACCGACGACGTCGGCACACGGGTCTGGACGCAGATCAGCGAGGTGTTCGGCCAGCGCAGGCTGCTGAAATGGTCCATCCCCGGGCTGGCGCACTTCTTCACCATGTGGGGCTTCTTCATTCTCGCCACGGTCTATGTCGAGGCCTACGGCACGCTGTTCCAGAACAATTTCCACATCCCGATCGTCGGCCGGTGGGATGCGCTGGGCTTCCTGCAGGACTTCATCGCCCTCAGCGTCGTAGCCGGCATCGCCACGTTCTCGATCATCCGATTGCGCTCAGAACCTAAGGAGTACGGCCGTTCATCGCGGTTCTACGGCTCCCACACCGGTGGTGCCTGGCTGATCCTCTTCATGATCTTCATGGTCATCGTCAGCTTCGCGATCTTCCGCGGTGCGTCGGCGAACACCGGAACTCTGCCTTACGGCAACGGCGCTTTCTTCTCCCACGCCATGGGCGCACTGATGCACCCGCTTGGCGCCGCCGCCAACGAGTGGATCGAGACGTTCGCGCTGCTCGCCCACATCGCTGTGGCGCTGATCTTCCTGCTGATCGTGTTGCACTCCAAGCACCTGCACATCTTCTTGGCACCGATCAACGTCACCTTCAAGCGGCTGCCCGACGGCCTGGGTCCGCTGCTGCCGATCGAGGCCGACGGCAAGCCCGTCGACTTCGAAAACCCGCCGGACGACGCGATTTTCGGGCGCGGCAAGATCGAGGACTTCACCTGGAAGGGCAACCTCGACTTCGCCACCTGTACCGAGTGTGGGCGCTGCCAGTCGCAGTGCCCGGCCTGGAACACCGGTAAGCCGCTGTCTCCCAAGCTCGTCATCATGGATCTGCGGGACCACTGGATGGCCAAGGCCCCATACATCCTCGGCGAGAAGAAGGCCGAGCCGCTCGAGGGCCTGGACCTCGAGACAGTCCACGAAGAGGGCCACCACGTCCCCGAGTCCGGCTTCGGCCGCGTGCCCGGGCACGGACCCGAGCAGGCGGCCCGTCCGCTGGTCGGCACCGCCGAACAGGGCGGGGTGATCGACCCCGACGTGCTGTGGTCATGCGTGAACTGCGGAGCCTGCGTCGAGCAGTGCCCGGTGGACATCGAGCACATCGACCACATCGTCGATATGCGCCGCTACCAGGTCATGATGGAGTCGGAGTTCCCGTCCGAACTCTCGGTACTGTTCAAAAACCTTGAAACCAAAGCCAATCCGTGGGGCCAGAACGCCGGCGACCGCACCAACTGGATCAGCGAGGTCGACTTCGACGTCCCGGTCTACGGCGAGGACGTCGACAGCTTCGACGGTTACGAATACCTGTTCTGGGTCGGCTGCGCGGGCGCCTACGACGACAAGGCCAAGAAAACCACCAAAGCCGTCGCCGAACTGCTGGCCATCGCCGGAGTGAAGTACCTGGTGCTGGGCACCGGCGAAACCTGCAACGGCGACTCGGCCCGTCGCTCCGGAAACGAATTCCTGTTCCAGCAGCTCGCGCAGCAAGCGGTCGAGTCCATCGACGGCTTGTTCGAAGGTGTCGAGACGGTCGACCGCAAGATCGTGGTCACCTGCCCGCACTGCTTCAACACCCTCGGCCGCGAATACAAGCAGCTGGGCGCCAATTACTCTGTGCTGCACCACACCCAGCTGCTCAACCGGCTGGTGCGCGACAAGAAGCTGGTCCCGGTCAGCCCGGTCTCCGAGGACATCACCTATCACGACCCGTGCTTCCTGGGCCGGCACAACAAGGTCTACGAGGCACCGCGTGAGCTGATCAGCGCCTCGGGCGCAAAGCTCGCCGAGATGCCGCGTCACGCCGACCGCAGCTTCTGCTGCGGCGCCGGTGGTGCGCGGATGTGGATGGAAGAACACATCGGCAAGCGGATCAACCACGAGCGTGTCGACGAGGCGCTGGCCACCGGCGCCACCACCGTGGCGACGGCGTGCCCGTTCTGCCGGGTGATGATCACCGACGGTGTCAACGACCGCCAGGAAGCCGCCGGACGCGAAGGCGTCGACGTCCGCGACGTCGCGCAGCTGTTGCTCGAGTCGCTCGACCGCGGTTCGATCACGTTGCCGGAGAAGGGCGCTGCCGCAAAGCGCGCCGCCGAGCATGCGGAGAAGACGGCTTCCAAAGCCGATACCGCTCCTGCTGCCACCGCGACCGCGCCGGCCAAGGAAAAGGAAGAAGCTGCCGCACCGGAAGCGGGCGCGCCTGCCGAGGACAAGGCCGCCAAGGCGGTCACCGGCTTGGGCATCGCCGGTGGCGCCAAACGACCCGGCGCCAAGAAGGCAGCACCCAAAGCTGAAGCCGCGCAGGCTCCGTCGGCCACCGAGGAGAAAGCTCCCGAGGCCAAGACACCTGCGCCCGCCAAGGGGCTGGGCCTGGCTGCCGGGGCCAAGCGACCCGGCGCGAAGAAGACTGCGGCAACGCCAGAGGCCGCGGCACAATCCGCGCCGGCGCAACAACCTGAAGCAAAGAGCGAGCCCGGGGCCGCCCAGGAGGCCAAGGCACCGGCCGCGCCGGTCAAGGGATTGGGGATAGCGGCCGGGGCCAAGCGGCCGGGAGCCAAAAAGACCGCTGCTGCACCCGCACCATCCACGACGCCGGAGCCGGCGTCCGAATCGGAGGCCAAGCCCGAACCGCAGGCGAAGGAAGAACCGCAATCCACGCCCGCCGCAAGCGACGGCGAGGACGGTGGCCAGGCTCCACCTGCCGCGCCCGTCAAGGGACTGGGCATCGCTCGCGGCGCGCGCCCACCGGGTAAGCGCTGATGAGGCCGGTTGTTGAATTAGAAAATAGCTGGACAGCCGTGGCACCATAGTTGATGTGACCACTCATCAGCTGCCATGGCAGAACGCGGGGCATCAGCCGCGGCAGCGTACGTTCGCGCAGTCCTCGAAGCTGCAGGACGTGCTCTATGAGATCCGCGGGCCGGTACACGATCACGCCGCGCGACTGGAGGCCGAGGGTCACCGCATCCTCAAGCTGAACATCGGCAACCCGGCGCCGTTCGGCTTCGACGCACCCGACGTCATCATGCGCGACATGATCCAGGCGCTGCCCTACGCGCAGGGTTATTCGGATTCCAAGGGGATCCTGCCGGCGCGGCGCGCGGTAGTCACCCGCTATGAACTCGTCGACGGCTTCCCACGTTTCGACGTCGACGACGTGTATCTGGGCAACGGGGTTTCAGAGCTCATCACGATGACCCTGCAGGCCTTGTTGGACAACGGCGATCAGGTGCTGATTCCGGCTCCCGACTACCCGCTCTGGACGGCATCGACGTCGCTGGCCGGCGGCACTCCGGTGCACTACCTGTGCGATGAAACCCAAGGCTGGCAACCGGATATCGCCGACATCGAATCGAAGATCACCGAGCGCACCAAGGCTTTGGTGGTCATCAACCCGAACAACCCCACCGGCGCTGTTTATGGTCGTGAAATCCTCACGCAGATCGCCGATTTGGCACGCAAGCATCAGCTACTGCTGCTCGCTGACGAGATCTACGACAAGATCCTCTACGACGACGCCGAGCACATCAGCATGGCAACGCTTGCCCCTGACCTGCTGTGCCTGACCTTCAACGGGCTGTCGAAGGCCTACCGGGTAGCCGGGTATCGGGCCGGCTGGCTCGCGATCACCGGGCCCAAAGAACACGCGAGCAGCTTCATCGAAGGCATCCACCTGCTGGCCAACATGCGGTTGTGCCCGAATGTTCCTGCTCAGCACGCGATTCAGGTCGCGCTCGGCGGTTATCAGAGCATCGACGACCTGGTGCTACCGGGAGGGCGCCTGCTCGAGCAGCGCGACGTTGCCTGGTCCAAACTCAACGAGATCCCCGGGGTGTCCTGCGTCAGACCCGCCGGAGCGCTCTACGCGTTCCCACGGCTCGATCCCGAGGTGCACGAGATCGTCGACGACGAACAGCTCGTCCTGGATCTGCTGCTGTCGGAAAAGATTCTGGTCACTCAGGGAACCGGATTCAATTGGCCCGCACCGGATCACCTGCGGATCGTTACGCTGCCGTGGTCGCGCGACCTGGCCCGTGCCATCGAGCGGCTGGGCAACTTCCTGGCCAGCTACCGCCAGTAGCGCGCGGCAGTCACGATTCGTCGATGTAGCGTCCGGGCAAGTACCCGGAGATTGGCGTGTCGGCGAAGCCCGACGCTTGTCAGCTGCTAGTGTCCCGTCGTTCGCTGAGCGTCCCCGACGAACTTACTGGCAGGTTCCGGGGAACCTGCTGTGCGCCGAAACGCCGATTTCATTATTTGAAGTTTCTATGAGTTTGGCCGCTGAGCGCGCGTCGCGCTGAAGCTTAGGCGCACTATTGGTTACATCTTTGCCAATGTCTCTGCCTCGTTGGCTTTCCACACAGGAGTGGTTGCGCGAGTTCCTCTGCGGTGCACACGGCCTGATCACAGGGGGTGCGGCGTATCGACTAACCGTTGATGCCCCGGCAAACTTCACACGCCCCGTCTACCTCTATCAAACAAAAACTGCCACAACGGATCTGGATAGATCAGTTCCTAATTGAAAGGAGAATTGCGATGTTCCCTGTTGCAAAGCAGGCACAGTCGCCCGCAGCAACGGCCGACCGCAACCGATCATGTACACCGACGCCGATGATCTCCGACGTGCTCTTCGTCTCGATCCCGGATAGTTTGGGGCGCTGACCATGGACTTTGGCGCGTTGCCACCCGAAATCAACTCTGGGAGAATGTATTCCGGCCCCGGCTCGGCGCCAATGCGCGCAGCCTCGGCGGCGTGGAATCTGCTCGCGGCCGAACTCGAGTCGGCGGCGACCCAGTACCAATCGACGATCGACGTCTTGGACGACGAATGGCTCGGGCCGACATCGGCGACGATGTCCGCCGCTGTCGACCCGTACATCACCTGGATGAGCACCACCGGCGCACAAGCCGAGCAGACCGCGGCCCAGGCCTCGGCCGCCGCGACCGCCTACGAGGCGGCATTCGCGATGACCGTCCCCCCGCTCCAGGTCGCGGCCAACCGCGCGCAGCTGGCGATGTTGGTCGCGACAAACGTGATCGGACAGAACACCGCGGCGATCGCCGCCAACGAGGCGATGTACGGCGAGATGTGGGCACAGGACGCCGCGGCGATGTACGGCTACGCCGGCACTTCGGCGGCGGCCGCGTCGGTCAAGGCGTTCAGCCAGCCACCGGAGACGTCGAATCCAGCGGCCCAGGCCATGCAGGGTTCGGCGGTCACCCAGGCAAACGGCGCCAGCACCGGCAGCGGTGTCCAGTCGCAGCTGCAACAACTGACGTCATCGATCCCGTCGTCGTTGAAACAACTCACCTCGCCGACGAATGCGGCCGCGCAGCCGGCGAGTTGGCTTGGCGACCTCCTCAACTTCCTGGACGGCGCGGATGGGAACCCGATCGGAACCTTCCTGAACTCCTCCTTGGTGAACGGTTTCGTGTCGGGCTCATACATCAGCCCCGCAATCATCACGCCCACGATTTTCAGCGGTCTCGCCGACATCAACTCGTTGCAACCAAGCGTCGAGTCGGCACCCGGGGGCCCGGGTGTCACCAGCATGATCACGCCGCTCGCGCCGGCAGCGGTCAGCGCGCCGAGCGTGGGTGTTTCGGTGAACACCGGTGGCAGCACACTGGTCGGCAAGCTGTCCGTACCGCCGGCATGGACGGCGACAGCGCAGGTTGCCAACCACAGCGGCGTGACCTATGCCGGTGGTGGCTGGACCAATGCGGTCGGCCCGACCGGCGGCGGTACCGAAGCGGTCCCGGCCGGCATGCCCGGTATGCCGGGTGCGGCCGCCGCCAGGTCTGGCGGCTTCGGTCACGGCCCGCGGTACGGAAACCGCCTGACCGTCATGGGGCGCCCGCTGTCGGGTGGCTGATCTCTAGCGTCGTTCCAGCAGCTGCAGCAGGTAGGTGCCGTAGCCGGATTTCAGCAGGCATTCGGCGCGGCGGGCCAGTTGTTCGTCGTCGATGAAGCCCATCTGCCACGCGACTTCTTCGGGGACGCTGACCTTCAGACCCTGACGACGCTCGAGCGTGCGAATGTAGTCACCGGCATCGGCCAATGAGTCGAACGTCCCGGTGTCCAGCCAGGCTGTGCCGCGGGCGAGCACTTCGACGGTCAGCCGACCCTGATTGAGATAGGTCCGGTTCACGTCGGTGATCTCGTATTCACCGCGCGCAGAGGGCTTCAGGCTCCGGGCAATCTCGATCACGTCGTTGTCGTAGAAGTACAAACCCGGCACCGCGTAGTTCGATTTCGGCGTGGCCGGTTTCTCTTCGATCGACAACGCGATGCCGTCCGCGCCGAAGTCGACGACACCGTATGCCGACGGGTTGGCCACCCAGTAGGCGAAAATTGCTCCTCCGTCTATTTCTTGATGACGTCGGAGGTTGGTGCCCAGCCCGGGTCCGTAGAAGATGTTGTCGCCCAACGCCAAAGCCACCGAGTCGGAGCCGATATGACCGGCGCTGATGACGAACGCCTGGGCCAGGCCCTCGGGATGGCCTTGTACCGCGTAGCTGATGTTGATGCCGAATTGGCTGCCGTCACCGAGAATTCGTTCGAATGCGGCCGCGTCCGGAACAGTGGTGATCACCTGGATGTCGCGAATCCCGGCCATCATCAGGGTGGACAGCGGGTAGTAGATCATCGGTTTGTCGTAGACCGGCAGCAGCTGCTTGCTGACACCCATGGTGATCGGGTACAACCGTGTACCCGATCCGCCGGCCAGGATGATTCCCCGCATTTGTCACTCCTTAGTCGACGAGGTCAGCGTTGGTCAGTTCGGTCGCAGCGAGCGCTGCCGCCAGGTTGTCGTGACGAAAAACCGAGGTGACGTGATCGTGCACCACGCGGAAGGCGGACGCGATGGTGGAGCCGGATTCGCCTGAGCCGCCGACCTTCTGTTCGACGACGACGACGCCGTCGTGGACGAATATCTTGCCCACTTCGGCGTGGGGAGGGTGGGCCGACGCCCAGTCACGTAATGCGGCGTGGCCCTGGGCGGCGCCATGCGCATCGCCGACTTCGATGTCGTCGCTGGACAGAGCCACCAGGGTGTCGAGGTCAGACGCGTTCAACGCGTCATGCCAAGCCAGCACGGTGGCCATCTCCGATGTGGTCATGGAGTGAAAGGTACCGTGTGGGCCTAGAAAGGCGTGCGCCCGAGCCAGTTCTGCCAGATTGACGGGTCGCCGGATACCGCGATGTCGGTGTCTTCTAACCGGACTCGCCGGACCAGTGCCAGCAGCAGGTCGACCGCGCCGCCGCGCAGCACCACAGAGCCATCCTGGACGCCGTGCGACCACGAAATGCGGCCGGCATCTGCGCGGATCGTCCACTGCCCGGCGACACCAACCCCGGGATCGGTGGCGCACAAAGCCACAGTGTGGTCGTCCTGCAGCGGAATTGGCGTGTCGTTGCGACCGGCCTCGCTCGCGACCCGCTCGAGCCATTCGCCGATACCGTCGGCGGCCAGCTCGGGTGCGAGCGAGTAGTCGAGCCCGAGCGCCAGCGCCGCGTCGGCGCGGTGCACCGTCGCCTCATGTAGTCGCCGCCGCGCCCACCAGTAAGCCGGACGCGGGCCCAGGAAAGTCCACACCGGGGTTTCGACCCCGATGTCTTCGATCGCGTCGATCAGTCGCTGCGCCCCGCCGTGCAGCCAGTCGATCGCTTCGCCGGGGTCGGCCGGCGGTTTGCCATTTTCGACCGCGCGCGGGTCGAGGTAGCCGTCGACCCGGTCGGCGATGATCTGCGCGGCCCAGCGGTCACCGCGTCCGACGTGCCGCAGCAGGTGGCTGAGGCTCCAACCCGGACACGTCGGTATCGGGGTTGACGGTTCGCCGCTGCGGATCAGTTCGCCGAAGACACGGTTCTGCTCTAAGAGCTCGACCGCATAGTCCACGCGGTCAGGTTACGCGCCGACCCAAGCAGTGCACGCGCCAACCGGCCTGCTGCCACTTCTGCACGTCGAGGCAGTTGCGGCCGTCGACGACGACGCGGGAGCGCACCCGGTCAGCGAGCTGATTGGGATCGAGATCGACGAATTCCGGCCACTCGGTCAGCACCAGGACCGCGTCGGCGCGGTCACACGCTTCCTCGACCGAGACGGCGTAATTGAGCGTGGGATACAGCCGCTGGGCGTTCTCCAGCGCCTTGGGGTCGTACACGTTGACCGCGGCTCCGTTGAGTTGCAGCTGGCCGGCGACATTGAGCGCCGGCGAGTCACGCACGTCGTCGGATTCGGGCTTGAACGCGGCGCCGAGCACCGCGATGTTCGCGCCCAGCAGCGAGCCGCCGCACGCGTTGGTGGCGATTGCGACCATCTTGGTGCGGCGCCGCATGTTGATGTTGTCGACTTCGCGCAGGAAGGTCAACGCCTGGTCGGCACCGAGCTCGCCGGCGCGCGCCATGAAGGCGCGGATGTCCTTCGGCAGACAGCCACCGCCAAAGCCCAAGCCGGCGTTGAGGAATCGGCGTCCGATCCGGGGATCGTGCCCGAGCGCATCGGCCAACAGTGTGACGTCGGCGCCGGCGGCTTCGCATACCTCGGAGATCGCGTTGATGAACGAGATCTTGGTCGCCAGAAAGGCATTTGCGGATACCTTGACCAGCTCCGCGGTCTGCAGATCGGTCACCAGGAACGGCACGTCGGCGTTGAGTATTGGCGCGTACAACTCGCGGATCGCGGCCTCAGCGCGCGTCGAACCATCCTGGACACCAAGCACAATGCGGTCTGGATGTAGCGTGTCGTGGATCGCAAAACCCTCGCGCAGAAACTCCGGGTTCCATGCGACTTCGATGTCGACACCCGGGCGCGCTGCGCCGCGGACTCGTTGGACAAGCTCGGCAGCGGTCCCGACCGGAACCGTGGACTTCCCGACGATCACCGCTGGCCGGGTCAAACGCGGTGCGAGCGTGTCGATCACGGCGTGGACATGGCTCAGGTCGGCGCCGTATTCGCCCCTCTTCTGCGGAGTACCAACCCCGAGGAAATGCACGTCGGCGTAGTCAGCAGCCAGCTCATAGTCGGTGGTGAATCGAAGGCGGCCCGCTGCGATGTTGTCCCGCAACATCTTTCGCAGACCAGGCTCGTAGAATGGAACATCGCCCGCAGCCAGCTTGGCGACCTTGCCGGGATCGATGTCGACACCGATGACTTCGTGCCCTAGCTCGGCCATACCCGCAGCGTGGGTAGCACCTAGATAACCCGTACCAAAAACGGTGCACCGCATACACCCGTGTGTAAGTCGCCGCCATGAGCTAACGGCATCGCTCTTCTGAGCGGGGGGCAAACGCCAGGTGACGGTTTACCGTCGGAGGTTAAAAACCCAGGCCAGGCATAGCGAATCAGTGACCGAAGCCACCGTGACCTCCGCCACCATGGCCGCCGCCGAAGCCGCCACCACCGCTGCCGTGGGCCCCGCCACCGGGGAAGCCGCCACCGCCGGGGTATCCGCCGCCACCGGGGTATCCACCGCCACCGCCGGGGTACCCGCCGCCGCCAAAGATCGGCGGAACGCCGGGAATCGGAATAGGTATCGGAACCACCGCAGGAGGCGGAGCGACCGGAGCCGGAGCAGGCGGCGGTGCGGCCGGAACTGGTGCGGGCGCCGGCGCCGCGGGTACCGGTGCGGGCGCGGGAGCCGCTGGAACAGGCGCCGGTGCGACCTGTTCCGGCGCGGGGGCAGGCGCCTCCGGCGCCGGGGCGGGCGCTTCAGGCACTGGAGCCGGCGCCGACGCCGGTGCGGGTGCCGCGGGCGCAGCGGGTGCCGGCTTGGGGGCCACCGCATTGTGGCCGGGCTCGGGCCGGACGGCCGAGGTTGGTCGCATGCTGATCGCCAGGGCAACGAGCAGCGCCGCGGCACCGACCACGAAGATCGCGGCTACGGCACTGGCAACCAGGATCAGGGGCCTGCGGCGGCCTTCCTCTGGAGCAGCGGCGATACCGGTGTAGGCGCCTGTGTAGGTGCCGGTCTCGAAATTCCCCTCGCCGGCCAGGGCGGTGTAGGCGTCGAGATCGTCGTCGGGAACCGCGCTGTACGCCAGCGCCTGATTGCCAGTCGCGTTGTCCTTGGCGACGTCGAAGTATCCGGGGGCCACCGCGTACGGGTTGATGAAGCCGGTGCCGGGGTCTTGCGCATAGGCCAGCGCGGCGGTCGACGACGAGAACAGCGGCGCGTTGGCCGACGCCAGTGCGGCGCCGCGGGCCAGCGCCGTCTCCGGCTCCTCGGGCGCACTCACGATCAGGCCGGTCGCCGCCTCCAACCGTGGCTTGATGGAGGCGATGTCCACGCCGGATCCGACGAGAAACAGGCCGTCGGGCCGGCCGTCCATCGAGTCGGCGCTGGACAACAACGTGGTCAGTTCAGTGACCGAGTCGGCGCCAGGCGTCAGCGGGTGTCGATGCACGTCGGTAATCGACCCGTCGGAGCTGTTGACCACAGCCAGCGTGGCGGTATCAGGCTCGACGAACAGCAGCCCGGTCTGGGCATAGCCGACGGAGCTGCCGACGACCTGGGCCAGCGCCGCCGCGGCCAGGAAGGACGACACCAGCATGACGTTCTCGACCTTGCGCGCCGCCAAGGCGTCACGCAGCGCACCGGCCTCGATGGGATCCGTCCAGGTCACACCCGTCGAGCGCACTTGGTAACCACTCTCGGCGGCACCCTCCTGGGTGCCGAGGATCGCCGAAACGACCTGGTCGGCCGCATTGATGGTCGGCGCGTCGGCGGCCGCGTCGACGTCAAAGCCGTCTTGGTCGACGGTGAGGCCGTCGGCGTTTTCGCCCTCTACGAGGACCATGCGGACCGCAGTGGGTGCCATCGACACGCCAAGTACGGTGTCCACTTTCTCCTCCAAGCTGCTCGCTCCCTGGCCGGGTGCGTCAAAACTGGCCATCACGTCGGACCATGCATGGGATCGACGGATTCCCTCAAGCCTTGGCGGGAGCGACGCGGATCGATTTCCCGGTGGTTGTCTCTACGACACTACCGACGAGCAGACGCGGCGGCTATTGCCGATGCTCACTAATCGCCGCGGCCGCCGTGGCCCCAACCGCCACCACCGTGGCCCCAGCCGCCACCGCCGCCGCGGCCCCAACCCTCGTCACCGTGACCCCACGGGCCGCGCTCAGCGGGTGGTGGGCCGAACAGTGGCGGTAGGAGCCCGGGAAGAATCGGCGCGAGGATCGGCGGGGGCGGCGCAACCGGGACGGGCGCAGGAGCGGGACCTGGTATCCGGACGGGCGCTGGCGCGAGGACCGGCGCCGGAGCGGCCGCCGGCGCCTGCACAGGTGCGGCCGCTGGCGCGGGTGCTGGCGGCGGTGCTGGCGGCGGTGCTGGTAGCGGTGCTGGTAGCGGTGCCAGCCTGGCCGGGGCCACCACGTTATGACTGAGGCTGGGCCGCGAACTGGCCGACGGTCGGATGCTGAAGGCCAGCGAGATCACCAGTGCCATCACGCCGGCAACAAAAATGATCAAAACACTCATCGCCGCCAAAAACGGTGTGCGACTTACGTGTTCGTGCTCCTCTAGCTGACTGAAGTCGGGATACATGCCGGTGGTGAAGTCTTCGTGCTCATCGTCGGCCACATAAGGGTCGGGACCCAGCTGTGTGTAAACCGCGGCCGAATCGTCGGCAACGGCGCTGTAGGCCAACGCCTCGGCGCCCGGCTCGCCGCTGGGAACTGCCTCCGCGACGGCCAGATATCCCGGTGCGTGCGCGTGCTGGCTCACCGAGCCGGTGCCCGGGTCCAGCGCGTAGGCGAGTGCGGCAGTTGACGACGCGAACAGCGGTGCATTGGCCGACGCCAACGCCGCGCCGCGGGCCAGCGCAGTCTCAGGCTGCTCGGGCACGCTCAGCGGCAACGATGTCGCTTCTTCCAGCGCGGGCTTGATCAGCGGAATGTCCACTCCCGAGCCCACCACCAACAAGCCTTCCGGTTGCTGGTCGAGGCCCTCGGCAGCAGAAACCAACCCGACTAGCGTGGCGACCGCCTGATCGTCGTCATCGGGAAGCTGTTGGCGCTGCACATCGATGATCGAGCCGTCGGCGGTATCGACCACGGCCAACGTCGCGGTATCGGGTTCGACGTACAGCAGCGCGGCCCGCGCATAACCGGTCGCGCTGCCCATCGACTGGGCCAGTGCCGCAGCGGCCAAGAACGACGAGACCAGCATGACATTTTCGACCTTGCGGGCGGCCAACGCGTCACGCAGCTCGGCCGCCTCGCACTGGTCGCTCCAGGTCACCCCGGTCGACCGCAGGTCGTATCCAGCCTCGTTGGCACCCTCGCGGGTACCCAGAATTGCCGCAACCACCTGATCCGGCCCGCTCAAAGTTGCCGGATCGTCCCCGCTGGCGACGGCGAAGTTGTCCTCATCAACGGTCGCGCCGTCGCCGTTTTCCCCCTCGACCAGCACGATGCGGACCGTCGTGGGTGCCAGCGACACGCCAAGTACGGTGTCCACAAATCCTCCCACTCATTTGTTAGCCGTGTCCGCGGGCCGACCGAGATTGCGCGCCATGCAGGCGCCAATCACACCAGTTATCGCCGCTCCGGAGTGCGGCGTTACTACCGCGGGCTTAGCTGCGCTCTGTGAAGTTGAAACCAAGAGCATCCGGTCGATCGATGCCCCCCGGCCGACCCTTCGGAGGCGATTTTACCTCGCCTCCGGCTGAGCCGCGAGGACTAATGGTGTCCGCCGCCGCCGAAGCTGTGTCCACCGCCAAAACCACCACCACCGAAGCCGCCCCCACCAAAGCCACCGCCACCGAAGCCGTGACCGCCGCCACCGAACCCGCCAGGACCTCCACCAAATCCCCCGGGGCCACCAAATCCACCGGGACCCCCGCCAAAGCCAGGGCTGCCACCACCGAACCCGCCAGGCGGACCACGGAACCCACCGGGGCCACCACCAAAGCCGGGGTTCCCACCACCGAACCCACCAGGCGGACCCCCGCCAAAGCCTGGGTTCCCACCACCGAACCCGCCAGGCGGACCGCCGAACCCACCGGGGC
Source organism: uncultured Actinomycetota bacterium (assembly GCA_963815995.1). Lineage (GTDB taxonomy): Bacteria > Actinomycetota > Actinomycetes > Mycobacteriales > Mycobacteriaceae > Mycobacterium. The sequence continues at coordinate 131,208 of CAWFIR010000001.1, read as the reverse complement.
CACCACCAAAGCCGGGGTTCCCACCCCCGAATCCGCCAGGCGGGCCGCCGAATCCACCGGGGCCGGGGTTCCCACCACCGAACCCGCCGGGGGGATTGAACGACGGGCCCTGCGCGCCCGGACCGCCGGCCTCGGGACCGTGCGGCCCCTCCCACGGAGCCGGCATGTTCCCAGGCAAACCCGGAACGCCCAGGATCGGCAGCGGGATTGGCAAGTGAATCGGAGGCTGCACCGGTACGCCGACCGGTGGCTGCGGCGACGGAAGGTGCACCGGCTGCGGCAGGTGAACGGGCGCCGGCTGTGACGGGACGTGGACCGGCACGGGCGCCGGGGCGACGTGCACCGGTTCCGGCGCACGCACCGGAACTGGTAGCGGGAGCGGAACAACCACCGGCGCCGGAGCCGCGATGGGTACCGGAGGCGGAGCCGCGGGAACAGGAATCGGCGGCGCGGCCGGCACCGGTGCGGGCGCCGGGGGCCGCGCAGCCGGAATCGGCGCGTTGGCGGGCGCGGGCGCGATCGCCGGGGCGATCAGGTGGTTGGCCTCCGGAACCTGAACGTTCGCCGGAGCCGCGGCAGGCGCCGGGGCCTGGATGATGAGGTCCTGCAGCGGCCGGGGCAGCAAGGCGACACTCGGCCGAATCCCAAGCGCCAGCGCAACTTCCAGCGACAGCGCAGCGGCCACGAACACAACCGCGAGAATGCTGCCGACAAGAACGAGGGGTCTGCGCTCGGGCTCGTGGTCGAGATGCTCTTCGGAGATCACATCCTGAGCGACAGTGTGGACCTCGGCCTCTTCATCAGGGACGGCGCTGTAGGCCAGATCGTCTTCACCTAACTCGGTACCGAACGGAACATCAGGTGCTGCAAGGTATCCCGGCGACACTGCATAGGGATCGACCGCCCCGGTACCCGGGTCTTGCGCGTACGCGAGGGCCGCGGTCGACGAGGCAAACAACGGCGCATTGGCCGATGCCAGCGCCGCGCCCCACGCCAGCGCGGTCTCCGGTTCCTCGGCCGCGGTGACCGGGAGCGCCGTCAGCGTCTCCAATTGTGGCTTGATCGCCGCGACGTCCACGCCGGTGCCGACGATGAACACGCTCTGCGGGCTCGTCTCCAACTCGTCCAAACCCGCCAGCATGCCGGCCAACTCCGCCACGCTGTGGCCGGGAATCAGCTCCTTGTGAACGTCGCTGATGGCACCGTCCGCGGAGTCGACGATGGCCAGCGTCGCGGTGTCGGGCTCGAGGAAAAGTAAGGCGGTGTGGTGGTCACCGACGGTGTTGCCCACCGCCTGGGCCAGTGCGGCCGCGGCCATGAATGCCGATACCAGCATGACGTTTTCGATCTTGCGGGTGGCCAGGGCCTCGTGCAATCCGGCGGCATCGACCGGATCCGTCCAGGTGACGCCGGTCGACGTCAGCGCATGGCCGGCCTCGGTGGCACCTTCGCGGGTGCCCAGGATCGCCGAGATCACCTGATCAGCCGCGCTCAGCGTTGCCGCATCGTCGTCGTCGGCAATGTCGAACTTGTTGTCTTCAATGGTGACGCCGTCGGCGTTTTCGCCTTCGACGAGCAGCATCCGGACAGATGTGGGTGCCATCGACACCCCGAGCACGATATCCATCGCGCCTCCAGGAACGATTCGTAGCGCGCCACGGTTTTAGGCGGAGGGGCCCGCGTCCGGCGCTACCTATGGATAGTCGCTATAGAAGCTGTGCTGAACTGCAGGTGAACTTAAGTGGACCTTATGAAATTGAGATACGAACGTGACGGCGTTGGTCCACGTTGGCCCTGGTATTTCGACCCGACGCTCGCGCTGCCGTAGGGATGCTCGGCAGGGCTGGTCAGCCGCAGGATGCACAGCTGGCCGATTTTCATGCCCGGCCACAGCGTGATCGGCAGGTTGGCGACGTTGGAGAGTTCCAAGGTGATGTGACCGCTGAAGCCGGGGTCGATGAAGCCGGCGGTCGAATGGGTGAGCAGTCCCAAGCGCCCCAGCGACGATTTGCCCTCCAGCCGTCCCGCTAAATCCTCCGGCAGCGTGCACGTCTCCAACGTGGAGCCGAGCACGAACTCGCCGGGATGCAGCACAAACGGCTCGCCCTCAGCCGGTTCCACCAAACTGGTCAGCTCATCCTGTTGCTGCGCGGGGTCGATGTGGGTGTACCGGGTGTTGTTGAAAACCCGAAACAGCGTGTCGAGTCGAACGTCGACGCTCGACGGCTGCACCAAGGCGTCGTCGAAGGGGTCGATTCCCAACCGCCCGGCGGCGATTTCGGCTCTGAGGTCGCGATCGGAGAGCAGCACGCGAAGAGCGTAGCCGCTCCCCCACGCCCGGCGATGTCGATGAACGCCGCGATGCCGAGTGCTAGCCTTCCCAAGCAACATTGCCGATGTAGTTCAATGGCAGAACATCAGCTTCCCAAGCTGAATACGCGGGTTCGATTCCCGTCATCGGCTCCACGCTTACCTTGGACAAATCGGTTGCAGGGACCGCAGATCGCTCATCGGGCGCCGATCAGCTCGGGGATCATCGAGGCGGCAACGGGTGCGCCGAAGTAGTAGCCCTGCCCGATGTCGCAGCCGTGCTCGCGCAGCCAGTCGGCGGTGCCAGCGTCTTCGATGCCCTCGGCGACCACGATGACGTCCAGCTCGTGGGTGAGGTCGATCACGGCACGCACCACCGCGGCGGCACGCGAGTCTTCCGTGATCGACGAGATGAACTGGCGGTCCAGCTTGACCTCGTCGATGGGCAGGTCGCGTAGGTAGGACAGCGCCGAAAAGCCGCTGCCGAAGTCGTCGATCGCAACGCGGATGCCTTGTTCGCGCAACCGGTGCAGCACAGCCGTCACCCGGTCGATGTCGTTGAGGATCAAATCCTCGGTGATCTCGACAGTCAGCAATGAAGGCGGAAGACCGCGGCTCCGCAGCGCCCCGCACAGCGCATCGGGCAACGCCGCATCCTTCAGGTCCGGGGCAAACACATTCACCGCGACCGCCGTACCCACCCCCGATGTCTCCCAACGCGCCGCATCGTCAAGAGCCCGGGTCACCACGAATTCGGTCACTTGTCGCATCAGTCCGTGCTGGCGCACGAGCGCCATGAACTCATCCGGTCGCAACACACCCAGCTGCGGATGCGGCCAACGCAACAAAGCCTCCAGCCCGACGACCCGGCCAGAGCGCAGATGCATTTTCGGTTGGTACACCAGATCCAGTTCGGCGTGATCGATCGCTCGGCGCAACTCACCCAGAAGACGGATCTGCGCAGCCCCTTCACCGGCGGGACGATCAGTGGCGCGTCCCGCCAGTTCCATCACGTCGGGCCCGGCCAGCGCCATGTCCGGGCTGAATGAATGCAGGCCCGACGAGCGCGAGCGCTTGGCGGCGTACATCGCCATGTCGGCGCGCTTCATCAGTGCCGCTGGCGCGAGATCCGGCTCGTCCGAGGACGCCACCGCTATGCCGACGCTGGGACGCAGGAGCATCTTTTCACCGTCGATGACGAACGGCTGGTCGAAGGCCTCAACGACGCGGCCGGCCACCAGATAGGAGTGGTCCGCCCGCCCTTCGAGCAATAGAGCGAACTCGTCTCCACCCAGCCGTGCGACGGTGTCGCCTGGCCGGACGCAGGCAGTGATTCGCTCGCCGACACTGATCAGAATGGTGTCTGCAACAGGGTGGCCCAGACTGTCGTTGACCAGTTTGAAGTCGTCGATATCGACCGATACGACAGCAACCGAGCGCTCGTCGCGCTTGCTAAGCATCATTGCGTGGGTCAGTCGGTCGTGAAAGAGCGTGCGGTTGGCCAGCCCGGTCAACGGGTCCCGCAACGCTTGGTCGGCTGCGGCGGCCAGTAGTCGCCGGTTCTCCCAAGCGGCCACCGCCTGCCGGCAACACACAGCGATCATGATGAGCGCCACGACGACCGCCTCCAGACCCGACATGATGATTGCCGGTCCCACGGTGCCTGCCAGCAGCAGCGGAAGGTACGGCAGCAACAATGACGAATTCGACGAGACAGACGCCGGTCGACGCTGTGGCCGGGAATGAATACTCTGTTGCGCGGCGACGGCGAAAGTGATTGACGCAGCAGCCCAGCCGAGGTCGAGCAGACTGCCCGCATGAAAGCGGCCACTCTCCGCGAGATAGCCGTAACTAGTGTCGGTGACCGTCACCAGTGCTATCGCGGCGGTCAGCAACCACAGCTCGCCTCGATATCGCGTTTCGGCGCGCCCGATCATCAGCAGAGCCGTGGCCAGCACCGCCAGGTCGCCGATCGGAAAGAGCAGCCTCAAAACGGGTACGTCTGGCTCCGCAAGGTAACTGTTGTACACGCTGTGTAGCCTGGCCATCCACATCAGCAGAAACAGGCACAGCGTCGCCGTGACGCCGTCGAGGACGCTGCGCAGCCCGGACCCCCGTGTCGGCCCAGCCGGGAATAGGGTCACCGCCACTGCAGTCAGCAGGGTGAACGCGACGTACCAGAAGTCCGGCGGCGATGGAAAGGTGTTGAGCCCCAAACTAATTGCGCGAAATGCCCAAATCAGGTTTCCGACGGTCCAGGCGGCAAGCGCAACCGCCATCATCGTCCAGGCCCGGCGGCCACTCCCATGGGCGGATCGAGCGGCCAGTACCGCACAGACTGTCGCGTAGGTGGACAACGCCACCAGAGTCAGGCTGTCGACCGTGCGTACCGCACCCTCGCCTCCCCACCGGAAGATCAGCAACAAAGCCCGTGCAACGCCGACGGCGACCGAAAGGGCCAGCAGTGGCGCCATGCGCCGCAGAAGTCGACGAATGCTCACGGCCCCCACGACCTCCCAACATTGCCGATCGATCCTCGCAGAGTGCCAGATCCGGCACGTATTAGCGCGGCTTTGGTATGCCGACACATGGGCCCGCCTGGCTTTCGCACCGGTGCAGCGAGTCGTTGTCTTTCGGTGGGCAATCCGTGCGCTATTAGTTGGCGAATTGCTGGTGTTGTTGCCGAGATGGCATCGGAGCGTCTGCTTGCTCCGGAGCGTGGTCAACGCCGGACCAAATTGATGGTCCGATATAAGACACATGTCAGATCAGTGGTGCCACGATAGCGACGTGAACAACAGCGGGCGGCCGGCGACATGACGGCTGCTGCCTTGGTGTGCCGGACGTGCGGTGCTGAGCTGCCGCCGAACTCGAAGTTCTGTAACGAGTGCGGCGCGGCAGTCGCCGCCACCACACCGGCCGAGTACAAACAGGTCACCGTCTTGTTCGCCGATGTGGTGCGCTCAATGGACATCGCTGCGACGGTGGGTGCCGAGCGGTTGCGCGAGATCATGGCCGAGTTGATCGGCCGCGGCGCGGCGGTGGTGCGCCGCTACGGCGGCACGATGGAAAAGTTCACCGGTGATGGCCTGATGGCATTGTTCGGGGCGCCGGTCGCGTTGGAGGACCATGCGATCCGGGCGTGCCTGGCTGCGCTGGCCATCCAAGAGGAGACCAACCGCCTGGCGGCTGAGGTGCGACGCCGTGACGGTGTGGATCTGCGATTGCGGGTGGGTCTGAATTCGGGCCGGGTTGTTGCAGGCGAGATCGGTTCGGGTGTATCGGGTTACGCCGCGATCGGGGAGCAGGTGGGGTTTGCGCAGCGAATGGAGTCGGTCGCCCCGCCGGGAGGAGTGATGCTCAGCGAGGCCACCGCTCATTTGGTCGAGCATGCCGCGGTGCTCGCGGACACTGAGCTGGTGTCGATCAAAGGCAGGGTCGACCCGGTGCCAGCGCGCCGGCTGCTGGCGATCGAGCCGCGCCATGCCACGGGGGGTGGCGCGGAATCGCGCTTAGTCGGTCGGCGTTGGGAGATGACCGCTGTGGAGGCCATCGTCGACCAGGCGGTCGGTGGCCGCGGTGGTGTGGTGAATGTGGTGGGACCGCCGGGCATCGGCAAGAGCCGGACGGCGCGTGACACCGCAGCCCTGGCGGCCGCTCATGGGGTCGAGGTGTTTTGGACGTTCTGCGAATCCCACGCCCGCGATATCCCTTTTCAGGTGGTGGCGCGGCTGCTGCGGGCAAGCATCGGCGTGACTGATCTTGAGGGCGGAGCGGCCCGCGCTCGGGTCCGGGAACAAGTTGCGCATGCCGACCCGCAGGATCTGCTGTTGCTTGATGATCTGCTCGGCATCGCCGACCCCGATGTGCCACTGCCACAGATCGATCCGGAGGCGCGGCGCTGTCGGCTGACTGCACTGATCAACACCGCATCGCTGGCACGCACCCAACCCGCGGTCCACATCGTTGAGGATGCGCATTGGATCGATGCGGTCAGCGAGTCGATGCTGGCCGACTTTTTCACGGTTATCCCGCAGACCAAGTTGATGGTGCTCATCACCGCTCGCCCCGAGTATGCGGGAGCACTGATGCGGGTGCACGACGCCCAGACGATAGCGCTTGCCCCACTGGCCGATTCGGACACCGCGACGTTGATCGGTGAGCTGCTGGGTTCGCATCCCTCGGTCGGCGGGCTGGCGGCGGTCATCGCCGAGCGGGCCGCAGGCAACCCGTTTTTCGCCGAGGAGATGGTGCGCGAGTTGGTCCAGCGCGGGGTCCTTACCGGTGAACGCGGTAAGTATGCCTGTCGGACCGATGTTGCTGAAGTGAGCGTGCCGGCAACGGTGCAAGCGGCCATCGAGGCACGCATCGACCGGCTTGACGCCGCGGCCAAGAAGACGTTGAACGCGGCGTCGGTGATCGGCGCCCGCTTCGAGGGCGAGCTGCTGGCTGCGCTGGGGATCGACGCGGTGGTCGATGAACTGCTCAGCGCGGAGCTCATCGATCAGGTGCGGTTCACCCCGAGTGTCGAGTACGCCTTCCGGCATCCGCTGATCCGCGCGGTGGCTTACGAATCGCAGTTAAGCGTCAGCCGCGAGCACACCCATCGCAAGCTGGCTGCCGCTATTGAGGCGCGCGACCGCGCCGCCGCCGACGAGAACGCAGCTCTGATCGCCACACATCTGGAGGCGGCTGGGGAACTGGCCGAGTCTTGCCGCTGGTACCTGCGTGCGGCGGAATGGCTTCGGTCTCGTGATCTTCGCGCCGCACGCGCACAATGGGAGAACGCACAACGCATCGCCGATCAGTTGCCCGATGACCACGACGGCGTCATCGCCATGCGAATCGCGCCACGCACCATGCTGATCTCGACAGCGCTCTACACAGGCAGTGATGCAGACATCGACGCGCGTTACCGCGAGTTTCGTGATTTGGCAACGCAGAACGATGATCTGACGTCGCTCGCGATTGCGACAGCCGGACTCATCTTTTCCTTCGCCGTCAATGAAAACCGCGTTCCCGACGCGGCGGCGCTGGTGTCGGAGCTCGAGGACATGGTCAGCCACATCGACTGCGATGCCGAAACCAAGAGCATCATCCTCAACGCGGTGGCATTTGTACGATTCGCAAATTGCGAATTCGATGCCGCGCTCAAGGTTATCGACGCGATACACGCACTATCGACGGACATATCGGCAGGCGAGCTTGTCTCGGCAAACGCCCTTCTTGGTGCCATCGAGACGTGCGCCGGCCGCTACGAGCAGGGCAGACGGTGCCTCCGAGAGGAACTCGAGCATGCGCGCGCGCTCCGATCCGAGCGCTACGCGGTGATTCTGATCTACGTGGTGCTGACGACGACGCTGGGTGTGGACCAGGCTGATGAGATGGAAGACCACGTCCGCGAGGCGTTGCGGCGTGCTGAATCGGAAGGTCACATCGCCGGAATCATCACCGCGCAATTGGCGTGCGGCACAGTGCTGCTGCGGGTAAAGGACGCGGCGCTCAACGAAGCGATCGACCTGCTCCATAAAGCCCACGCGAACATGCGCAAGCACAAGGGCGTGACCATCGCGCTGCCGACCGTCTGCGCCGACCTGGCGATCAACGCTGCCCGCCACGGGCGAATTGACGAAGCGATCGATGACCTTCGTGCCACGTTCAGGTCACACATGGCTGGTGGCTCCCGTGTCTTCGTGGGTCGCGCCGGTGAGGCACTGGTCGGCCTTCTCATCGATCGGGGATCCACCGACGACCTCACTGAGGCGCACCGAATCGTCGATCAATGGCAAGACAGCCGGCCTGGCATTCCGGCCCTGGACCTGTGGTGGCTGAAATCGCGGGCGCTGTTGGCGAAGGCGGAGGGCGACTCGGAGGGGTACGCCGAGCTCGCCACGCGCTACCTTGAGCTGTGCCAGAAGCTCGACGCCCGGGGGCGAATCGATGAGGCGCGCCAAATGATCAGCCAAATCGTCTGAGCCACTGTGCAGAAGATGGCAACGATACTGGCCTACACTTCCCCCGCACTTGGTCACCTTTTGCCGATTAGCGCACTGCTATCAGAGCTGTCCCGTCGCGGCCACGCCATTCATCTGCGCACGCTTTCCACCGGTGTCGAGATTGGCCAACGGCTCGGATTCACCACTGAGGCGATCGACCCGCGGATCGAGCAGATCGAGCTCGATGACTGGACGGCAACCAATCCTGTTGCGTCGCTGAAAATGTCGGTTGAAGTCTTCGGCCACCGCGCCATGCACGAAGTTGCCGATCTGGCCGAGACGGTGGCACGTACACGCCCTGACGCACTCCTTGTCGATGTGAATTGCTGGGGTGCTCAGTCCGCGGCCGACGCCGGCCCCGTCCCGTGGGCCTGCTTCTCCCCGTACACGCCGCCGTTGCGATCGCCGGGGGTGCCACCGTTTGGGCTTGGTCTCAGACCGATGTCAGGTGTGGTGGGCCGGATGCGCGATGCCGCCGTGCGGACAGCTGTGGTGAAACGTCTCGAAAAGGTAATGCTGGCGCCGATCAACACGATTCGCGCGGAGGTCAATGCAGGGCCGGTCGGGTCGATGGACGAGTTCTTGCGCCGGTCGCCCCTGTTACTCGTCGCCAGTGGCAAGCCATTTCAGTACCCGCAAACCGATTGGGGCGATGGGGTGCAGATGATCGGACCCTGCGTGCTTGACTCCGGTCCGGATCCCGACTGGCTGGCCTCGGTCGACCGGCCAATCGTGCTCGTCACCACATCGTCGGAGAAACAGGCCGACGATAACCTTGTCCAGACGGCAATCACAGCGTTGGCTGATGAGCCGGTGCATGTGGTCGCAACCCTGCCGGCTGGGCAACCAGAAGGAATTGTCACGTCGCCCAAAGCGACGGTGTGCCAGTTCGTCTCGCACGGCGTAGTTCTTGACCGCGCGGTGTGCGCGGTGACCCATGGTGGGATGGGCGCGACTCAAAAGGCGCTCGCCCATGGCGTACCCGTATGTGTCGTGCCCTACGGCCGTGACCAATTCGAGGTCGCACGGCGCGTGGAGGTAGCCCGATGTGGTACCCGTCTACCGGCCAAGAAACTTTCGCCGCCGCGGCTACGAACGCAGGTGCGAAAAGCGATGACGATGATTGACGGTGCGAAACGGGTCGCGGCAGGTTTCGAGGCCACGGGCGGCGTGGCCCGCGGCGCTGATCTCTTTGAGCAGCGAGTGCTTGGCATCAGCAGAGGCTGAATCGCTGTGTCCGACGGTGTCACACCCCCAGCCTCGGAGGCGGACACGCCGTCACCAACGTCCGTGGTCAGTGCAGCTAGCTCGGTCGGTCGAGTTCGTCGGCGGCAGCCACCTCCGCCCGGGCCCGCTCGCGCACGGCGGCGGCGCTGACCGGCTCCGCGGATACGGTCACGACGATATGGCGGTCGGTGACGGTGCCATCGGCGTGTTGATAACCGCGAATCGACACCTCCCCGCCCGTAGTGCTCCACACGCGGCCAATGAAATAGCGCTGGACCATACCGCCGTCGTTCTCCCACTCGTGGCACGCGGTGGCTTCGTCCGGCAGCGCTACGTCGCCGTAGATCGTGTTCAGCACATTGTGCCGGGCGAACCTTCGCGCGGCGGCCAGCACGCCCGCGTAATGTCCGGCGCTTGGGTCCTCGACGTCCAGGCCGGTCAGTTCGGCGAACTGCTTGGCACTGAGTTCGTCCGCGAGGTCCCGCCAGTCGACGGCGTTCTCAGTCACCGGCCGACTCCTTTCGATTCCGCGGTGGCTTTGGTTGCTCAGGCACCAACGCGCCTGGAGATTGCAAAGCCTAAGTTCGCCGCTTCGAGGCGGCCTAGGGCAATAGTTCTCAGGAATCAAGGGAATTTCGGCCCTCGGCCGCGGCCGACAGCTTTGACTCAGAAGCGATCTGGCTCGTCGCGCCGCGCGTCGATCAAGCCCGGCGCATCGATCAACCCGGAGTAGGGGTCAGGGTCCATGCGAACACCGCGAACCGATTCGAGCGCAGGCACTAGCGGCCACCCGACGGGATGGGCCGCTGGGCGCCGGAAATAGCAATTCCGACCACCGGAAGCGCTGTTCGAGCCGGTCTATGTCCGGACGGCTCACGGCTGCTGCGTCAACGGGGACAGAGCTGGTGGCTGCGCAGGACGATTCGACGTTTCGATGGGTAATTGAGAAGCAACCGACTGACCCTCGACACGCTTCCAACGGGGGGCATCGGCAATGTAAATCCCTGGCCCGCTGGTTTGGCAGCTGAACGTCCTTTTATTTGTATCCCGGCTTCTACGATTCTTTGATCAACGGCCGACCAGACTGAAGGGAGCTTGCTCTGGACCGCAGGAAGCTGTCGACGATCGGACAGCGATTCGAGCACACGCGAGTCGGCGAGTTCGCTATCAGCGTCGTGGTCGTGCTGGCGCTGACAATCGGCGTGGTGTGGAGCATGCCGGACGCCGAAGTCAAGCGACGACTCGTACCGGTGCTGCAACCGGTCGCTGTTGCGACGGGGTTGGAGCAGGACTGGCGGATGTACGCCCCGGAACCGCTTGCGCGGCTGGAATTCGTCGAGGTACGTGTCACCATGACCAATGGCTTCCAGCGGGTGTGGACCCCTCCGCGCGGCGACCGGGTGTTGGGAGCGTTCGCCTGGTATCACTGGCAAAAATTGAAGGAAAATCTTGTGCGGGTGCCAGCGATCCGAGTTGATATGGCGCACTGGGTAATTCATCAGGTCACCGACCGTTCCGAGCATGCCGCACGGGTGCAAATGGTTCTACGCACCGAGTTACTCCCAGCCCCGGGGACCGACAGCCCCCGCACGGTCGAAGAGGAAATCCTGTACGACGAAATCTTGGCCGGCGGACAATGACCGAGCCACCAAGCCGACAGCGGCGCTGGCCGACGACCGCGGTGGCGACCTGGCGGACGTTTTGGTTTCGACCGCAGCCGGCATACACCCTCGGCCTCATCAGGATGGCGTTCGGAGCGCTGGCGATCGGTTGGGCGGTCTCACTGCTCCCTGATCTGTACGCACTGTTCGGCCGGCACGGAGTCGAGCCTCAGCAGCGTGAGAGTGCCTATCAGTGGAGTGTTTTCGCGATCTGGACCAGTGACCATGCGCTGCTCATCGGATGGATCCTGCTACTGGTGTCTGCGGTCGCGCTGATGCTCGGCTGGCACAGCCGACTGGCCGCGCTAACGGTGTTCGTGCTGATCTTGTCATTCGAGCATCGCGACCCGTGGGCGTTCAACACCGGCGATCTCGCTGTGCGCATCGAAGCCTTGTTCCTTGCGATCTCGCCGTGCGGCGCCGCGCTTTCGCTCGACCAAGTGCGCGGCGCCGGCAAGTTCTGGTCGGCGCAGCGGCGCCCGCAATGGCCGGTGCGGTTGATGCAAGTGCAGCTGTCGCTGATTTATCTCGGTTCGGTGCAGGCCAAGTTGAACGGCAATGCGTGGCCGCAGGGCACCGCCGTCTCCTACGCACTGCGGTTGCAGGACATGCTGCTGCTGCCCACGCCGCACTGGTTTACGACCAGCGCGCTCCTGATGAACGTCGTCACCTGGGGCACGCTCGCCATCGAGCTGTCAGTTGGGATTCTGGTGTGGAACAGGCGATTACGGCCATGGGTCCTGGCCTCGGGCGTGGTGATGCACACCATGATCATGATCACCATCGCCGTTGGATTTTTCACCCTGGCCGTTTTCGTCCTCTACCTCGCGTTCGTCCCACCCGAACTAGTGGAGCGTCTTCCGCGTAGCGCCAAAGACATTGCGAGGAAGTTGGTAGCGGCGCTTGCTCGACCCGGGGCGAAATCTAGGAATCAGAACGAGAATTCGGACTCGACAGCAGCCAACGGAGTCGTCGCCGAATTTCGCGCCGAAAGTCCAAGTGGCGTTACGACTACCGCCGAAGACTAGGCGATAGGCGACACCGCGGACCGGTCGGCTGGGCTAGTGGCGACCCCCGCGGCCTCATCACCCGCATGGGTTCGCTGCGCCCCCGCACGTCTTGACGCCGCTTTTGGCTCCGCCGGTTGTCGTACCGGTTGTCGTGCCGGTCGTCGTGCCCGTCGTGGTCCCGGTCGTGCTGCCGGTTGTTGTCCCGGTCGTGCCGCCGGTCGTCTTGCCCGTCGTGGTACCGGTCGTGCCGCCCGTCGTCGTCCCAGTCGTGCCGCCCGTCGTCGTCCCAGTCGTGCCGCCCGTCGTCGTCCCAGTCGTGCCGCCCGTCGTCGTACCCGTCGTGCCGCCCGTCGTCGTACCCGTCGTGCCGCCCGTCGTCGTCCCCGTCGTGCCGCCCGTCGTCGTCCCAGTCGTGCCGCCCGTCGTGCCGCCCGTCGTCGTACCCGTCGTGCCGCCCGTCGTGCCGGTCGTCGTCCCGGTCGTCGTCCCGGTCGTGGTGCCGGTCGTCGTCCCGGTCGTGGTGCCGGTCGTCGTCCCGGTTGTCGTGCCGGTCGTCGTGCCGCCTGTCGTGGTGCCGGTTGTCGTCCCGGTCGTCGTACCCGTCGTCGTACCCGTCGTGCCGCCCGTCGTCGTGCCCGTCGTCGTCCCGGTCGTCGTGCCCGTCGTGGTCCCGCCGGTCGTGCTCGGAAACGGGATCGGAATTGGAATGGGGATCGGAATGGGGATCACCCCGGGCGCCGGTGGCGGCCCGGCGTCAGGCGGGGGTGCCGGCGCTGGCGCTAGTGGTGGCGCCTGACCTACACCGCCGCCAGGTCCCGGACCACCCTGGGGGACACCCGCATACGGAGCCGGCACCGATGGCGGCTGCACAACCGGTGCAGGCTGCGTATTCAGCGCCGGCAAGGCGGGCACGAAGTTTCCCGGGACCGACTTCTGCTGCGCTGGCGGCGGCGGTTGCGGGTGCGTCGCGGCGGTCGGGCGGACGCCGATCGTCACTGCGACGGCCAGCGCCGCAATGCCGGCGACCAGCATTCCACCGGCCGCGCTGCCCACCAGCAAGGCCCGGCCGGCCGGCACTGCGGCAGCGTCGAATTCCTCGTCATCGTCGCCGCCGTATTCCATCGGGAGCAGTTCGGAGTCGTCGTCGTCCTCCATCGAGTACGCCAACTGCGATTCCGAGGCCGCGGCCCTCGTCGCGACCTCGTCACCCGTGAACGCTGCGGTCATCGGCGCCGCAGCTGACGCCATGGTTGGGTCGCCGGACGGCGAGGAAACCGGGCCGGTCGGCGCCGCTGGTGCCAACGTGGTCGCGTCGCCGGCGGGGTAGGAAAGCCGGCCCGTCGCCGCGTCTAACGCTGCGCCGCGGGCGACCGCGAAGCCAGGGTTGTCCGGCGCCGCCAGCGGCAGAGAAGACATCGCCGTTGCTGCCTCAGAGTCGGACAACACCGCGACGTTCTGAACGCCGGAGTCGTCCAGCACCTGCCTCAGCTGATTGGCCAGGTGCTGATCCGACCAGCACAGCCGGGTCGCGACCAGCCGGTGAAACTGCTCTGACAGCGACCGACTTGTACCGACCACCGTCTCGGTCAGTCTCGCGATCGGATCCTCCGCGAGGTCGACGACCGACTCGTCGATGACCCCATGGGCACCGTTACCCGTCTCGATGAGGGCCAAGCGGGCAACCGGACCGTCGACCGCGACCCCTAGAGCTAGGTCCACCGCGGACCTCCTCTCCACCGCTGCCGCATCGGCATGGTCGCCGGTCACTCAAGATCTACCAGGGCAAGCCCGAGGCAAGAATGCCGAGCGTCGGCTATACCTCGGCGATTATCAGTCATCGGCGAGAGAATGCCAGCGTATTTGTCAGATTGTGCTTCGCCTCAAGTGTGTGCCGAATTAGCCGTTTCAACCTCGTGCTGGATCGTCGCACAGCGGATACCGTCACAGACGAGCCGCGCAATTCACATTCCAGGGAGATCTCGTGAGCCAAAGGCACGATGACCCGGCCACCCAGAACTTCGCCACCCAACGTTTCTCAGCTGGGCAGGGCACACCGCCGCCCCCGAGACACCCCACTCCGAACGCGCCCTCGGTGAAGCGGTGGAATGTCGGTCGCGACGTTCTGGCCGCCGTGCTGTTGCTCATCGCGCCCCTCTTTCCATGGAACCTGTACTTCGGCATCGGCATCCCGCACAGCAGCGGTGCATTGTTTGCGCTGCTGGCTGTCGTGACCGTGCTTTCGCTGGCCGCTATCGCGGTGACCTATCTGATCGGCTCACGACCGGGCAATAGCCTCGCCGGTCGACTCCAGGTGGCGCTCAACGCGCCATACGTGTTGCTGGTCGCGGGCTTCGTCGGTTTCGACGTCGTGCAGACCATCCGATACGGCGGCAGCGGCAATGTGCCGGGTGGCGTGGGTCCTGGCGCTTGGCTCGGGATCAGTGGCGCGTTGTTGAGTGCGCAGCCGACGATCACCGGCACGGCCACCGACGACGGCAGCATTCGACAGTGGCCGACGTCCGCTCGCATCGTGGGTTACACGTCCATCGCCCTTGCGGCGCTGGCTGTTGTGTTCAACCTATTCTGGCGGACAAAAGCTGCGCTGCCGGGCTCAGCGGGCTCGTCTGGCTTCGGCAAACAGAGTGTGGCGATCATTGCGACGGCAGTGGTGTACGGCGCTGTGGCGCTGGTCCCCGTCGTCGTGGCGGCCAGGTGGATTCTGCAGAGCGGCAGCAGGTCGGATCGGCTGGCGACCATAGCGCTCGGAGCGTCCACACTGACCGCGGGCGTTGTCGTCTGGGTTCTTCCCGTTGGCCGTGAGATCGATGGATTTCACGGCATCGCACAGAACACGTCGACGGCGGGGGTGGGATTCGAGGGCTATCTGGCGTGGGTTGCGGCCGCAGCCATATTCGCGCCGCTGACCCTGCTCAGTGTGGCAACCAACCAGCAGATCGACCGAGGCGTCTGGCGAGTGGCCGCACGAAAAGGCTTGCTACTGATCGCTGTTTGGTGTCTCGCTTCCGTGCTGATGAGAGCAACCGACGTCATCGTCGCCGCCGTTTTGCATCTGTCGCGCTCGCCGTACGACAGCGCGGCGATGGCCACGTTCGATATATTGACTGCGGCGCTTGCGATTTGGCTTCGCGCGAACCTCCTCAGCCGCTTTTTCCCGGTCGCCATCATCTCATCACTGTGCGGAGTTCTCCTGGTGCTCAGTGTTTCTCGCATCGTGCTGGGCATCGCCTTGTCGCCCCGAATCGCGGGTACGCCCGCCGGGGCCGGCAACCCGGTCTACGGAAACAATCTCGCCCAGCAGATCACCAGCACCTTCGATGCCGTGCTCAGCGGGCTAGCGTTGTGCATCCTCGTGGTGGCCATCATGACGGCACGCTTCGTACAACGTCGCCCGCCCGCTAAAGGCATGGGGGACAACCGGGTCCGGCCGGAAGGGTTGGATGCCGAGACAACGCGACTCCGCACCCACGGCGCAGCGGAATCAACCGCCCCGCTAAGGCAACAGTCGCCTCCCCCGCCGCGGATCCATCGTCCGATGGAGCAGCCCACGCGCCGGATAGACGTCGGCTCCGGGCGTGAGGACGCGACACAACAGCTGTCGACTCGGGCGCCCCGGATTTTCCGATCCGACGACGCCAGGCAACGCCCCATCGCCCCGCCACCCCAGCGTCCCGGGCAGCAATCATCGACCAGCGGACCGAAATTTCCTCGGAATCAACCCAATCCGAGTGGTCGCCCTGGCGGTGGACCAAGGCGTGAAGGTGGCCCTCAGGGGTGAGCGCTGCGGCCCTTCACTCTGACTAAGACTTAGATCCTCGGGCGTCGTTCACTGTTTGGTGGCCTCGAAGGTCTCGGTGCAGGAGCCGGCTTGATTTGTGCCGTCGCGGATGACGGTGCGCCCGCCTTCAGTGGCGAAGACACCCCGAACCGTGTCGCGGCCTTGCCAGCTGACCTGGAATGATCCGTCGGCATTCACGGTGCCGGTGAATACGGTCCGACCTTCAACAACCATGGTCAGCGTGCTGCCTTGATGGGTCATGGTGAAGTTGCGAGCCACCCGTTCTGGGCAGGTGGCGGTGAGCAGGTGCATCAGGTAGGTGCCGTCGATTGAAGGTTGTGATCCGTGTCCGGTCGGGGGTGCGGGCTGGGGTGGCGCGACGGGTTGGCTGTGTGGGGTGTCGTCACTCCCTGTGGTGCCGGCGGGCCGGTTGAAGGGTTGGCCGGTGACGACGTCGACAAGGACGAAGGTGGTGATCGTCACGGTGGCGGGTCGGACCTCGGCTAGGGCTGCGGGGTTGTAGCCCGGCCAGCGTGCGCCGACGGGCTTGGGTTCACTTGTCAGAGCCACCGGCGCGGTCAGCGGGTTGCCGCAGTAGCAGCGGGCGCGCGGAACCCCGTGGGCGTCGACGAACACTGCGGTGCCCGCTTGGAAGACCGATTGCAGGGTAGTGGGGTGTGTTCCGTCGAATCCGTGATTAGTGACTCGGGTGTCCAGCCGCAACAGGACGGGGGTCATTTCGCGCAGGTAGGTGGGGATGTCGGCGGCGGTGAGGGGGTGTCCGCCGCTCCAGAACAGGCTGGGGTCGGTATTGAGGGCTTCGACGAAGGCACCGGCCTGGGCGGGGTGGCCGCTGAGGAAGGTGATCATCTTGTCGCGGTCGCATTCGGCGTTGTTGAGGGTGCCGCCGTAGATGCCGTCGCGGTCGCCGGGCAGTGGCTGGGTGGCCACCGTAGCGCCGTCGCCGTGGGGCTGCAGGGTGGGCGGGGGTTGGGCGTTGCTCGGTGGCGACGTGGCTGCGGGCGGCATGAATGAGTTCACCCCAGGGTCGGTGGCCCCGGTCAGTACCAACTCGGTTCCCTTGGGCGACAGGGCATTACGCAGCAGGAACACGCCTGCACCTGCGACCGCGATCACCAAGACCACCAGCAGCGCGAGCCACCACTTGCGCCTCGACCGGGTCGCCGGCGGCGTGTCGGTGCCCCGGTGCGGCACTCCCGGTGCCTGCGGCAGCACGGGCGCGGCTGCGGTCGCGGCGAGGTGGGTGTCGTCGGCGTGGACGGGGGCGGCGGTGAACTGCCTCGCCTGGCTCGATGGCTGCACCGGCACGGTCGGCCCCGGCCCGGAGGACGGCATCGTGGTCGCCTCGCGCGCCGCGCGCGCGAACTCCACTGCGCTGGCATACCGGTGCTCGGGGTTCTTGGCCATCCCCGTCGCGATGACATCGTCCATCACTGAGGGAACGCCGTCTTTTACCTCTGATGGCCGCGGCGGCGGCTGCGTCATGTGCGCCACCGCGATCTGCTCAAGGGACTGACCGGGGAAAGGTAACTGACCGGTCAGCGCCTCATAGAGCACACACGCCAACGCGTAGATGTCGGCGCGAGTGTCGGCGGTGCCGCTCTGGAACCGCTCGGGTGCCATGTAGGACCAGGTCCCGATGGTGGCGCCGGTGCTTGTCAGGCCTGTCTCACCAGCGGCGTGCGCAATCCCGAAATCGATCAGATACGCAAAGTCGTTCTCGTCGAGCAGGATGTTGGACGGCTTGATGTCCCGATGGACCAATCCCACGTTGTGCGCGGCATGCACCGCATGGGCTATCTGCTCGATGATTCGGACCGCCCGCTCGGGAGCCAGCGGGCCGTCGGACAGGATGATTTGGAGGTCGCGGCCCTTGATCAGTCGCATGGTCACGTACAGCCGTCCGTCGATTTCGCCGAAATCGTAGATCGGCACGACGTGCGGCTCGTCGAGTCCCGCCGCGGCCTTGGCCTCTCGCCGAAACCGCTCCTGAAATACCCGATCGTCCGCGAAGTTCGCGGGCAACAGCTTCAGCGCGACCACCCGGTCGATGGCGGTGTCGTACGCCCGCCATACTTCGCCCATGCCGCCGCGGCCGATCAACTCGACTAGGCGGTAGCGTCCGAACGGCGTCCCGTCCACGTCAGCCTCCTGACAGCAGCGGTTCAGGAAACCATAAGCTGCGCCGACGGCCTCGCGGACCGAAAGCACAACAGTGGTGAGACTGGTTAACTCGCCAACCGAGCCAGTCGAGTCAGTCGGAATACGCGGGTTCAATTCCCGTCATCGGCTCCAGTTTTTCGGCAGCAAATCTGTCAGCTCGCGACCTCGGTAATGCGACGATATCGACGTGATTACGCCAGGACCAGTGCGCTACGCACGCAACGGGGAGGTCCGCCTGGCATACCGCGTGTTTGGTGACTCGGGGCCGCTTGCTGTGTGGACACACGGCTGGGTCATCGACAATGTCGACACCATCGATGAACCCGGCAGTCCGTATGCGCACCTCGTCGAGGGCTTCGCACGGTTGGTGCGGTTGGTCATCTGGGACAGACGCGGCACCGGCCTCTCGGATCCGACTACGCACGTCTTGTCACTCGACGAAAGGGTAGGTGATCTCCGCGCGGTGATCGACGCGGTCGGAGCCGATAGGCCCATCATCTTCGGTTCAAGCGAAGGCGGTACTACCTGCCTGCTGTTCGCTGCGACGTATCCCGAACAGGTCCAGTCGCTCATCTTGTACGCGACCGCCGCGCGTTATTCACAGGAAACGCCCGATTTTCCATGGGGTTTCACCTCGGCGCAGGTGCAAGAACAGCTCAGCGAGATCGATCAGCACTGGGGTGAGGGTGCCCTCGCAGAGCTCTTTCACGGCGCTGCCGCCGACAGCCCCGGTGTGCGCGAGCTGTTTGGCCGGCGCCAACGAGCCATCGCCAGCCCCGCAATGGCGAAGCTGTGGTGGCAGGCACTCATGGAGATCGACGTGCGTGCAATCTTGGCCGCGGTGCACACACCGACCTTGGTAGTAGCGCGACCCGGAGATGGACTGGTCCCCGTTGAGGCGGCGGCAGCTGTGGCGGAAGGCATACCGAACGCGACGTTTCACCTTTTGTCGGCGGGGGCGCACAACGCCTTCGATATCATCGACGAAATCGTGGAGGTCGTGACGACGTTCTTGGGCGCGGAGCCCAGCGTTCCGCCGGAAGATCGGGTGCTCAAGACGGTCCTATTCACCGATATCGTTAGTTCGACCGAAAGGCTCAGCAGCGGGGGCGATGCGCATTGGCGTCATCAACTCGACAATCACGACAGCCTTGTCGACCATATTGTGTCGACGTACGGCGGCTTCCGGGCCAACCACACCGGCGACGGCATTTTCGCGGTTTTCGACGCCCCGACCAACGCTGCGAGATGTGCCCTCGCTCTTGTACCTGCCCTTGCGGCGCGCGACATCCCAATCCGGGCCGGCCTCCACACGGGTGAGTGCGAGCGTCGCGGCGACCATTGGAGCGGGATGGCGGTGCACACCGGCGCTCGCATCGGCGCGCAGGCGGGCGCGGGTGAGGTGCTGGCCAGCCGCACGGTCCGCGATCTCTCCGTTGGATCGGGCCTGATGTTCGAAAGCCTGGGCCCAATACGGCTCAAAGGCCTACCCGAAGAGATCGATCTCTACCGAGTCGCTCCACGCCCGTAATCCGCTCAACCTCGCCCGCGACCAGATCCACCTGATCAGCGGCATTGGCGGCCGTCGTTGAAGGAAACATGGCTGGCCCAGATTGGGGATGGTCGCGGCGGGGCCCAGACTCAACAGGGAACCGTGTCAGCGCCGAGTTCGCGCGAAGGAGATTGGTTGAACTCGCTTCTCGCGCGCCGACGAACGGGTCGCGCGTCATCGCGACCGGTGACCCGCCAGCAAAACCGGCTGACGGGTGGCTCGCTTAGGACGCAAATACCCCACGATTCCGCCGTGGGGACCAAAAGGGGCGCAATCGTAAGGGAAGCGGTTTTGGCCTTAGCGGCCGCCGCCGGCACCCCCGCCGCGGCCGCCACCGGCACCGCCGCCGAGGATGCGTCCGCCACCGGCTCCGCCGCCGTCAATGATGATTGTGCTGATCTGATTCATGGACACACATTATCGCCGAATCCTCGGTGGCAACAATATGATTCAAAGTAAACACCAGCCCTAAGTATGAACGCAGGGAGTAATTCCGTTTAACAACGGGTGTTCGCTGGTACCGATGCCGAACTTGGATATGTCGCCACCGCGTTGCCGGCCGTATACCAAGCAGCGCCGAACATCGTGCGCATGTCTTAGAGTTCGGCCGTGACTCAGACTCAGGAGCACGCCGACGCCGACGCCGAACAACCATCGCCGTGGGCACCGTTACACAATCCTATTTATCGCAACCTGTTCATCGCGTCGTTCGTCTCCAACATCGGGACGTGGATGCAAAGTGTGGCCGCCCAATGGTTTTTGGTGGAGAAGCACAGCAGTGACGTCATCGTCGCGCTCGTACAGACGGCGAGCCTTGGGCCGACGCTGGTTTTCGCGTTGTTCGCCGGGGTGCTGGCCGATCTGTTCGACCGGCGCCGGCTACTGATCGTTCTGCAGGCGTATGCGGTGCTGGTGGCGCTGGCCCTGGCGGTGCTGACCTACCTCGATCGTGTCAGCCCGACAGCCCTGTTGATGTTCACCGTGGCCATCGGCTGCGCTTCGGCACTGGCGGGCCCGGCCTGGCAGGCGATTCAGCCCGAGGTGGTCCCGCGCGAGCAGATACCGGCCGTCTCGACCTTGGGCAGCGTCTCGGGAAATGCCTCCCGCGCGATCGGACCGGCGATCGGCGGCGTGGTCCTGGCATTGGCCGGTCCCGCAGCGGTCTTCGCGATCAACGCGATTTCGTTCGCGGGAATCATCGTTGCCCTGCTGGTGTGGAAACGACCCAAACAAATCGCGCCACTCGAACGAGAACACTTCGGACAGGCCATCGTCACCGGACTGCTGTTCGTCAAGAACGCTCCGATATTTCGCAGGATCCTCTTGCACGCAGCGCTTTTCCTGTTTCCCGCCTCGGCCCTCTTGGCACTGCTGCCAGTAGTCGCCGCCCGCAATTGGCATCTGGGTGCCAGTGGCTATGGCGTGGCGGTGGCGGCCGTCGGTTTGGGTGCGGTACTCGCTGTGGCGATCGCCGGGCTGATACGCCTGAAGCTTTCTGACAACCTGCAACTGGCGGCGTCTGCCGCCGCCTACGGTCTGGCCACGCTGGCAGTCGCCTGGCTTCCGTTCGCTGCGGCGTTACCCTTCCTGGTGATCTCGGGGATGGCCTGGCTGATCACGCTGACCACATTGAACGCGGCAGCCCAGCTGACGTTGCCGCGCTGGGTTCGCGCCCGCGGGTTGTCGGTGTATCTGTTGGTCGCCACCGGATCTCAGGCGATCGGCGCGTATGCCTGGGGTGCCCTCGCCACCCGGGCGGGACTCGACGTCGCGTTGCTCGGGTCGGCGGTCGCGCTGGGCGTCGTTGTCCTCAGCGTTGCCGTGCTGCCGTTGCCGCCGTCCACCGGCAAGTTAAACGTCGAGGTTTCCCACGCGTGGCCGACACCGACGCTCATGTTTGAGCCGTGCCCGCAGGACGGACCGGTACTGGTTGCCGTCCGCTACCGGGTGTCGACCGAGAACCTCGAAAACTTCGTCCAGTCGATGGGCAATGTCAGGCGGTCACGGCTACGGACGGGTGGCCACAGCTGGCGGCTGTATCACAGCGTCGGACAACCCGACATCTTCCTCGAGCGGTTCACCGTCGCGTCCTGGAGCGAATTTGAGCGCCAACGCACCGAGCGCTGGCTGGACTACGACAGTGAGGGCGTCGCCAGGGCGATCGGCTATACCGTCGACCACACCCGACGGCACCAGTACTACCTGGCTAGGCGTGTGCCCCGATGAGTCTGCGCCGTTGTCGCGCCCACTGCTCGGCCGGTGGCCGGCGCATCGCTTAGGCCAGAGGTGGATGCTGCTGCGGCACAACACTTTCGCTGTGGCGACATGGTCAGAGTCCGCCATTGGACTTCCTGGCAAGGGGCCGCCCGGCTCACCGAGTGACTGCAGCGCAGATCGATCGTCCTCCTGCATCGCCAGCCTGCCTGCGCCGAAGATTAAACGTGCCAGTCACTTGCCTGTGCCATCATGCGGGCGTGTCGCTACGTGCTCGGGCCGCTTCCTCTTGGCGCATTCTGGGCCCCGGGTTCATCACCGGGTCGTCCGACGACGACCCATCGGGAATCCAAACTTATAGCCAGACCGGTGCCCAGTTCGGCTACTCGCAGCTTTGGGTGGCGGCTTGGACCTACCCGTTTATGAGCGCGATCCAAGAGATTTGTGGGCGGATCGGCATGGTCACTGGCCGCGGCCTGGCGGCGGTGCTCCGCGAGCACTACTCGCGCCCGGTGCTCTATGTGGCTGTCGTGTTGCTGCTGATCGCAAACACCGTCAATGTCGGGGCCGACCTTGGTGCGATGGCGGCGACCGGGCAGTTGCTGATTCATCTACCCTTTTTGACCTGGCTGACCGTGATCGTCGGGATCTCCTTGTCGCTACAGATTTTCGTGCCCTATCCCGCTTACGCCCGGTTTCTGAAATATGCCTGCCTAACGCTGCTGGCCTACGTCGCGGCGGCGTTCGTCGTCCACCATCCGTGGTGGCCGACCGTTGCGATGAACGCCTTTATCCCGCATGTCGAATGGTCAGGCGCCTACGTGCTGAACATCGTGGCGGTGCTCGGGACGACCATCACGCCATACTGCTTCTTCTGGCAGGCCGACCAGGAGGCCGAGGAGGACTTCGCCCGAGGCCGGATAAAGGTCTACGGCAGGGGGACGCCGGTACTGCTCGGGAGCGACATCCGTAACATGCGCGCCGACACCGCCGCCGGGATGGGCTTCTCCAACATCGTGCAGTTCTTCATCATCTTGACCTGTGCCTCCACATTGCACCCGGCCGGCATTCTGACCGTGGATACGCCCGACCAGGCGGCCCTGGCGCTTCGGCCGCTCGTCGGAGACCTGGCCTATCTCCTGTTTGCAGTCGGGATCATTGGCGTCGGCTTCCTCGCCGTACCCACGCTGACCGGCTCAGCCTCCTACGCGCTCTCGGAAGCGCTGGGCTGGAAGGCCGGTCTGGGGTACGCGTTCCGCGAGGCTCGAGCCTTCTATGTGGTGATCGCACTCGCAACGCTCGTGGGCGTGGGCTTGAACTTTGTCGGAATTCCCCCGTTTCGCTTGCTCTACTACGCTGCTGCGGTCAATGGCGTCCTCGCCCCGCCGTTAATGGCGATGATCACGTTGGTCGGTAATAACCGGGCAATCATGGGCCGGCACGTCAACAACTGGTTCGCCAACCTCATGGGCTGGGCGATCGTCGTGATCATGGGTGTGTGCGCGCTGGCTCTGATTGGGTCGCTGGTCTCTGGCGCCTAAGCAAACGACCGGAGTCGTAGGCGAATTAGGCAGCCGCACAGGGCAATACCGGCAGAATGGCGACGGCCACGGCAATGGTTCTGATCGCCGATCAAGCCGCGTCGTTGCCGTCAACCACGTCGGTCGTTCTGCTCGTTCGACCCCCAGGTCCAACCGGCGATCAGTGGGTCGTCTTCGCCGTGCTCGCGGGTGTACCGACGGGCGGCGAGCCGAGCATCGGCCATCTGCTGGCGCAGCACCGCGGCCCGATTTGCGAGGCCGTCGACCCGGTCGATGACGTCCATGACCAAGTGGAAGCGATCCAGGTCGTTGAGCATCACCATGTCGAATGGTGTCGTGGTGGTGCCGCGTTCCTTGAATCCACGGACGTGCAGGTGATGGTGATTGGCGCGTCTGTAAGTGAGACGGTGTATCAGCCAGGGGTAGCCGTGATAGGCGAAGACGACCGGCGTGTCGGTGGTGAATATCGCGTCGAATTCGTTGTCGGGCAAGCCATGCGGGTGTTCGGAGGCTGGCTGCAAGCGCATCAGGTCTACGACGTTGACCACCCGCACAGCTAAGTCGGGCAGTTCGCGGCGCAGGATGTCGGCGGCCGCTAACGTCTCCAGCGTCGGGACGTCTCCGGCGCACGCCAGCACCACATCGGGCTCGCCTGTCGCGGTGCTCGCCCACTCCCAGATGCCCAACCCTCGTGTGCAGTGCGCGATCGCGGAATCGATGTCGAGATAGTCCAACGCGGGCTGTTTGCCGGCAACGATGACGTTGACGTAGTCGCGGCTACGCAAGCAGTGGTCGGCCACGGACAGCAGCGTGTTGGCGTCGGGGGGCAAGTAGACGCGCACCACCTCTGCGCGCTTGTTCGCGACGAGGTCGATGAAACCTGGGTCCTGATGTGATGCGCCGTTGTGGTCTTGACGCCAGACATGCGAGCTCAGCAGATAGTTCAGCGACGCGATCGGCGGCCGCCATGGAAGTTCGCGGCTGGTCGACAGCCATTTCGCATGCTGGTTGAGCATCGAGTCGACGATGTGGACGAAGGCCTCGTAGCAGTTGAACAGCCCGTGCCGTCCGGTCAGCAGGTATCCCTCCAACCAGCCCTGGCATAGGTGCTCTGACAGCACCTCCATCACCCGGCCTGACCGCGCGAGGTGTTCATCGACGGGCATGATTTCCGATTGCCAGACCTTGTCGGTCGACTCGTAGACCGCGTCCAGGCGGTTCGAGGCGGTCTCGTCGGGTCCCATGAGCCGGAATCGATCGCCGTTGTGAGCAATCACGTCCCGCAGGAAGGTGCCCAGCACCCGGGTGGCCTCGTGGCTTTCGGTGGCCGGCCGCGAGACCGGGACCGCGTAATCGCGAAAGTCAGGCAGGTCCAGGTCGTGAAGCAGCAGACCGCCGTTGGCATGCGGGTTGGCGCTCATGCGACGCTCGCCGGTGGGGGCCAGCGCCCGCAGCTCTGCGCGCAGCCTGCCGTCACCGTCAAACAAGTGCTCGGGTCCGTAGCTGAGCATCCATTGTTCGAGCTGCGCGCGATGCACGGGGTTGTCCCGCGTCTCGGCGAGCGGGACCTGATGTGCTCGCCACGTGCCCTCGACCTGCTTGCCGTCGACGTATTGGGGCCCGGTCCAGCCTTTCGGTGTGCGCAGCACGATCATCGGCCAAACTGGCCGTTCGGTGACGCCGCCGCTGCGCGCGGCCCGCTGGATTGCCGCGATGTCTTCGAACGCGTCGTCAAGCGCGGCAGCGAGCTGTTGGTGCACGTCGGCCGGATCGTCGCCGGCGACGGTGATCGGCCGATAACCATAACCGCGCAGTAGCGACGCCAACTCGGCATGCGGGATACGCGCCAGCACAGTCGGATTGGCGATCTTGTAGCCATTGAGATGCAGGATGGGCAGCACCGCGCCGTCGCCGACCGGGTCGAGGAACTTGTTGGAGTGCCAGCTGGCGGCCAGTGGGCCCGTTTCGGCCTCGCCATCTCCGACCACGCAGGCGACGACCAGATCGGGATTGTCGAACGCGGCGCCGTAGGCGTGCACCAGCGAATAGCCGAGTTCGCCTCCTTCGTGTATGGAACCCGGTGTCTGCGCCGCGACATGGCTGGGGATACCACCGGGAAAAGAGAACTGCCGGAACAATTTCCGCAGCCCGTCCGTGCCTTCTTCGATGCCGCTATACACCTCGCTATAGGTGCCCTCCAGGTAGGCATTCGCGACCAGCCCGGGCCCGCCGTGGCCAGGGCCAGTGATGAAAATGACATTGGCATCGCGTTCGTTGATGACGCGGTTCAGATGTGCGTAAAGCAGATTCAACCCAGGAGTGGTGCCCCAGTGTCCCAGCAGACGCGGCTTGACGTGCTCGGGTGCCAGCGGCTCGCGCAGCAGCGGGTTGTTCAGCAGATAGATCTGGCCGACGGAAAGGTAGTTGGCGGCGCGCCAATAGGCGTCAATGCGATGCAGGAGATCCTCAGACAGTGGTCCCGGCCGGAGCGCGGTGTCGTCGGAAGACCCTGAGTCAGTCACGGGGCAGTTGTCTCCGTTTCGCGCGAACGCTGGTAGAGTGTCGCGACAATCCGTTGAATGGTCTGCAGCTCGCGCAACGAGTACGGAACAGTCCGTATGAGCGAGCAACGACAAATTGTGCGGGCCCACAAAGTCAATCACTCGATCGGCGTTCCTGCCACTCATAACGATGAGTTGAAGTGACCCCACGAAGCCCTCGAGATACCTCATCGCACTCATGCGTGTGGTTGCGACTTCCACCGTCACGTCCGGATACCGTTTCAACCAATGGTCAAAGTGCCGATCAAAACGTTCGTAGTCGATATCGAAAAGCGGCCTCGGCCAGGTACCCAACGCGAGCACCGGAGCTCGCCGCACGCGTGCTTCCTCCATTGCCCACCGCATCGCCTCGTCGCTGCCGGATCGACCGTCAAGGATTACGGCGATGAAACCGGCTTCTGGAGGGGGCTGGTCATGGTTGCCTCGGATGATCGCTACGGGGCCACTGGCTCGTTCAGCAACTGTAGCCGCAGTTGATCCGAGCACCGCTGCGGCTACTCGGCCTATTCCTGTGGACCCGAGACAAACGAGGCTAGCGCCTTGTGACTCATCTATGAGCGCCTGATCGACCTCGCCGCGCAGTACCGCGGTTTCGATCTGAACCGGAAGTCCGGTGGACTCCACTGCCAAACAGGCAGCGCGCAAAGAGCTTTCGGCATACTGACCCTCAAGTGAGTAGGCTCCAGCCGACCCGGTCGGCCCGTCGACGGCCTCGATGACGTGCACTAGTCGGAGCGGGACATCTTGATGAACAGCATCTCTGGCTGCCCACTCGGCAGCGTGAATCGCCGCGTTCGAGCCGTCGATGGCGACAACGATCGGTCCGGGTGACATTGCGTTGTACATTCCTTGCCCCTCAGCCTGGGTCGACATTGAGACGCTATCCACGCACCATCCCGCGAGCCAAGGGGCAGAGTGCCCTTCCCAGGTAGACATTGGGCCCTACGGATCGGCGTCGCGAATCTACAGGCTATGGGCAACATCACAAACAACCCGAGGTGACGTCGCCATGCACAGTTTTGTCGTACGGCCCGCGGTGTGGCCTGCTTTTCGAGCTTTCAGCAGAAATCCACTCGTGAGAACCGCCGACCGTATCGACTCAGCGGTGATGGCCCTGGCCATCCTCCTGGTCGTCGTGGCAGCCGGCTGCGCGGGGGTATTCGGCAGCATCGTTCACGACGTCAAAGCCCAGAAGTATCTCGAAGAGGCGAAAACACGACACACCGTGGTGGCGACCGCGGTTGCGGACAGCGCACCGTGGGTGACACCCGCGCTTACAGCACCGAGAGTGCGCGCCCAGTGGCAGCTAAACGGTGTCGAGCACACCGGCTTTTTTCTGTGGGATCAGTCAGTCAAAGCGGGCTCAGCACTGCAGATTTGGGTTGATACCGCGGGGAACCGGGTCGATGAGCCGACGCCGATCACGCTTGCTGGTCCGCAGGCCATACTTGCGGCGGCATTAGCGTGGTGGACCGCGGTCGTGATCATCGTGTCGGCCGTCAGTCTGCTGCGGGCTCACACCGCGCAGATGCGAGACGATCTGTGGGAGACAGGAGATTCGTTGCCTTGCCGAAAATGACGATGGGTACAGCAACCGTACCTGATCATTCAGCACGCGGTGGGGTGTCGTCATCGGCTCTGGGAGTCCGCCGTGCTTGGCAGGTTCGGTTGGGTGATCCTCCACCCGGTCATCATTTGGGCGGCTCACGAAAGGTATTACGGCTCGACGTGCCAGGACTTACGACTCCTGTTCGAGGCTTAGTTGTTTTGTAGCGTCAGCTACGACACGTTCTGCGTACCAAAAGTCGTGGAGGAAACTGTAATGCCCAGTAATACAGCACATCAGGGAATCGTCGTTGGCGTAGACGGGTCGCCATCAGCGCTCATGGCGGTCCGGTGGGCTGCCCAAGAGGCAGAGATGCGCAACGTCCCGCTGAGCCTCATCTACATCGTTGACGAGCCTCACGTCGGTTTGTTGGCGTTAGGCGGCGGCATTCTTCCGCCGCGGGATGCAGTCGGCGAGTGGCGGAAGAACGCGCGGCGCAGAAATCATCTCAGCCGCCATCGGCGTCGCTGAAGCCAGCATCCGCAAAGCAGCCAGTATAGAGATCCGCAGTGAAGTGTACTGCGCAGCAACCGTTCCCGCGCTCGTCGACTTGTCCAAAGAAGCCGAAATGATCGTGGTCGGAAGCCGCGGGCAAGGCCTGCTGAGCCGCGTTCTGCTCGGATCGGTCAGCAGCGGCCTGATGCACCACGCGCACTGTCCGGTGGCGGTGATCCATGACGAGACTCCTTCTGATGCACTTGCGCTCTCGCAGCTGCCGGTCGTCGTTGGCATTGACGGATCGCCGGCGTCGGAGTTGGCGACCGCGATCGCCTTCGATGCGGCTTGCCGCCGGGACATCGGCCTCGTCGCCCTGCACGCCTGGTGCGATGGCGATGCCGCGGGGATGCCGGGCCTCGAGTGGTCGGCCCAGCTATCCGGCCCCGCGGAAGTCTTGGCCGAGCGATTGGCGGGCTGGCAGGAGCGTTACCCCGACGTCGCCGTGCAGCGCCGGGTCGTCTTCGATCGGCCGGCTCGCCACCTGCTCGATGAGGCCAAGTCATCGCAGCTCGTCGTCGTCGGCAGTCATGGCCGCGGGGGATTCTCAGGCGCGCTGTTGGGATCGGTGAGCATGGCGGTAGCGCACGCGGCCAAGGTGCCCGTGATCATCGCACGCCAGTCCTGAGCAAGTGTCATCGTACTTGCGGACCCAGTACATCGTTTCTCGCCGCGGCGATCGCGAGCACGGGCTTCTCACGCGCAATGCCCGACGCCTGCCATCGAGTGACTTTCGGCGAGGTTCTCCAGGACTTCTAGCCGCTTACCGATGGTGCCCGATCTTCTAATGTCATTGGCGCAAAAGGCTTTTGATCTCAGCCACCACCACGGTTCGGCTACTGGACCGACTAGCTAAGGAGTCATACTCATGGAGCAAAATATGCCAATCGACCGCAGCAATCGTCGCGGCCTTTTTGGTGATCCTGGTCGCATTGTTCCTGGTGATCGCATTCTGAAAAGGATTGCGCCCTCCCAACCGCAGCCTTTGGTTGCACAGACTCGCGATGCCGAAGGCGACGGCCCCTCGGGGGCGTCGCCTTCGGTCGGGTCAATTCCGACATGCGCTTGCTTTCAGATTTTCCCGTGCTTGCGACGGCCCACCAGCTGCGCCCGAAACGGCGCCAGCCGTGGCGATGGCGATCAGGTACAGGCCGGCCGGTAGGGCGAACTGAAACCGGACACGCATAGCCCGATGGCAGCCGCATCGAGGACCAAAGGCCCTGCACCGGCCACAGGAGCCGGAGCATGCTTGAACCCGGGCTCACATGCGGAGGCCGAAAGATACCTTGCAGTTATTTCCACAGACGAAGTCATCGGTGAAAGGGACTGCGGTGCGCAATTCAGATACTCACAAGCCATGCGTCATAGTCGGCATCGACGGCTCACAAGCCGCGATCCAGGCCGCAGAGTGGGCGGTGGACGAAGCTGTCAACCGAGAGATCCCGCTACGACTGATCTATGTGATGCCTGAGCAGATCGAGCCAGCCCCATTTGCCGCCGTTGGCAACGAGCGGATGGACTACGAATACGGCGAGACCGCACTGCGGATAGCCGCCGCTGCTGTAGCGGCCAGCGGGAAAGCCGTGAAAGTCGAAACCGCAATATTGCACGGCGACCCCGTAACTCAGCTCGTCGCCAACTCGCAAGGCGCCGCCATCGTGTGCGTCGGCTCAACGGGAATCGGACGCATCGCGAAGATGTTCCTCGGCTCCACCGCAACAGAACTCGCCGAAGCGGCGCACTGCTCGGTCGCGATTATCCGTAGCCAACGCAGCCGGCACATCTCGGGGCGATCGTTGATCGCGGTCGCGATTGAAGACTCATCCGACAACGAAATCGTCGTGCAGCAGGCGATGGACGAGGCCATGCGGCGCCACGCGCCTGTCCTGGCG
Organism: uncultured Actinomycetota bacterium; assembly: GCA_963815995.1. Taxonomy (GTDB): domain Bacteria; phylum Actinomycetota; class Actinomycetes; order Mycobacteriales; family Mycobacteriaceae; genus Mycobacterium. Next base: position 101,163 of record CAWFIR010000001.1, on the reverse strand, counting down.
CTCCGCGCCTGGCGAAGCGATATCCCCGAGATATCCGCGGAAGAGTTAGACCGGCGGATGCAGATCTGGGGCAGTCGCTATCCAACCGTCGAAATCCATCGGGCCAGCACCAGCAGCGATGTCGCCGACTTCCTTGCCGTGCTCGACAGACACATTCAGCTCACCGTGCTGGGCAGCAACGATACGGATCAAATCGCGCGTCTGATCGGGCCGCATCGCCACCCCCTCCTCGGAAACGCCGAGTGCTCGGTGCTGATCGCCCGCTCGTCATCGTGCTGACGAGGGAGACAACACGATGGACGACCAGAACCCAAAAGACGTTGCGGTGCGCAGCGAAAGTCATTCTGAAAAACGTTGGCTAGCAGGCTAACTGCCGCTGTAAACCTGCCCGAGTTCACGACGCACTTAAGTGAAAGCTGATCCATCCATGTATTCGACGACGTCGCTGAGCGCGCGACGCGGTGTTGCGGGCAACGGGTCTGCGTTGATCGGCGCCCAGCCGAGCCGCAGCAATATTTGCGGGTAGCCGCTCGTCCCGAACACCTCGGTTCGCACCATCTCGCGCGTTTCGACGACTTCCAGTGGTTCGGTGATCGGACAGTTCGCCAAACCGAGCGCGGTTGCGCTCAGCAACACCAGGCTGGTGGCTTCGCCCGCCCGCAGCCTCGGCACCATGCCGTCGTACTTGGTGCCAAGCGCGAGCACCACGGCGTTGTCGTTGACTGACTCATTCTCAGGTGACTGCACCAGCGCGGGACCGGCGAATTCTCGATGCGATACCGGCGCCGCGAGGTCCCCATGCGGTGTGTTGCGAGCCGGAACCCCAGCGAGTGACGCGTAGCGTCCGCTCCAGGTGGTGAGTTCGGCCAGATAGTCGTGGTCTTCTGCGTGTCGCCACGCTGCTTGCGCCACGATTTCTTGCAGCCGCGGCAATGACTCGACCTGGCGCAGCATCACTCCGGCGCGCGCCGCACGGGCACCCATCTGGGTGATGTAGCTGGCGGGCACGCTCCACGGGCTGTAACGACGGCGATCCGTGCGCCGGCGCGGGATGGCAGCGGCCAGGTTGACGTCAATTTCATTGGCGGGCTGACGGTAAACCTCGATGGCTGCAAGGTGTTCGGAGTCATCGGGGTTGGGCTGACGATGAACCTTCGTTTGCCAGCCGAGCGCTGCCAGAGCAACGACACAGTGATGCAACGCGATGCCGCAGCTCAACATCAGCTCACGACTATCGGGGTCAGTGTTGGGCAAATGTAAGCTGCGGTCGGCGTACAGGTGAAGACTGTTCGAGCCAACTCGCCAGCGCCACGGTTGTGTGTTGTGGACCGACGGTGCGCGGGCGGCCAGCGACAGGGCAGCGCGGACGGTCTCGTGATCCGGGAAGTGAGTGCTCATACGGGCCACCGCTTTCTGTGCCTAGGTACCTTGATTCAGCATGGCCCGACATCGTCAACGGTCGATAGAGTCGAACGGCTCCGATCCGAGGGACTTTCACGCAGCCGCCGCAAAGTTGCCGCAGCGCGGCCTACCCGCCGGCCGATGCCAACCTAAGACAGAGGTGCCGACCAGCGCAGCACCGTGCCTCCGGCTTCGGGGGTCTCAATACTCAAGGTGCCGTTTGCTTTCGAGCACGATCACGCATACTTCATCAAACCGGTATGTTTAGTGCGCTCGGAGATTCCGCGGCCATCATCCCGAACCTCGATGGTCAGGTCATCCTCGACCTTGACAATGACATGAAGGATACTGGCGCGCGCATGTTGCACGGCGTTGCTGACCGCCTCGCGCACAACAGCTTCGGCGTGGCCGGCTAAAGTGGCGCCGACCACCGACAGTGGTCCGACGAACTGTGTCGTGATTTGCACGGTCTCATTCGAATGTTGGGCGATCGCGTCGTCGAGCCGCTGGCGCAACCGTGCCAGTCCGATAGTCGGCCCATGGAGGTCGAATATAGTCGTCCGAATTTCCCCGATGATGGCTTGGAGGTCATCGACATACTCCGACAGCCGTTGTTGCACTTCGGATGATCGCGCCCGCGGGATCGTCGCCTGCAACGCAAGACCGACGGCGAATAGGCGTTGGATGACGTGATCGTGCAAGTCTCGAGCGATGCGGTCCCGGTCTGCCAGAACGTCCAGTTCACGCGCCTTGCGCTGCGAGATGGCCAATTGCCAGGCAAGCGCCGCTTGGTCAGCGAAGGCGACCATCATCTCTTCTTGGTCTCGGCTGAATGGCGTTCCATGGGTATTCCGCATTGTGACAAGCACACCGGCGACGCTGTCAGCGGCGCGCAAGGGCAGAACCAACGCGGGCCCGGGCTCGACCTTGACGTCCCCGATCGTGAGCTCCAGATTGCCGAGCCGCCGCGGGGTGCGGTCCAGATACGCGTCCCCGACCGGCGTCCCGCTGATTGCCACCGTCGGCGGTTGGGTGAACTCGGGCACATTTCCGGCCATGTCCGTCACAAGGAGTTCGCCCGCGCCGACGATCTCCGTGTCCGCCTCAAGCGGCATTGCAACCAAAGTCACTTGAGCCTCAGACAATTTCAGCGCTTCGTCTGCCACCAGCTGGAACACGGTCGCGGGGTCGGTGCCGGCCAGCAGCTCCGTCGCGATGTCACGGGTCGCTTCGATCCACGCTTGCCGCGCCGTGGATTGTTCGTACAGACGAGCGTTCTGGATGGCGATCCCGGCGGCAGCGGCCAGAGCTTCAACCAGTACCTCGTCGTCTTCGCTGAACGGTTGACCGTTTGCTTTTTCAGTCAGGTAGAGATTGCCGAACACCTCGTTACGGATCCGGACGGGCACACCGAGAAATGCGCGCATTGGCGGATGGTTGAGCGGAAAGCCCACCGAGGACGGGTGCTGCGCGATGTTATCCAACCGGATCGGTTTGGGGTCGTCGATCAATACGCCGAGAACACCGCGGCCCTCGGGTAAATGCCCGATTCGCTCGCGTGTCGCGTCATCGATCCCTTCATAGATGAATGCCGCCAAGTCGGGTCCGCTCCCCCGCACCCCGAGCGCGCCGTAGCGGGCGTCGACGAGATCGATGGCAGTACGCACGATCGTGCGCAAAGTAGTGTCCAGGTCGAGGTCCGATGTGACTACCAGTATGGCCTCGACCAAGCCATCGATTCGATCGCGCCCTTCGACGATCTGGGTGATGCGTTCCTGAACTTCGGCCAGCAGCTCTCGTAATCGGAGCTGCGACAACGTATCCCGCATCGGATGGGACGCGCCCACCGGGTCAGCTGCCTCGGTCACAGCACCGCCGGCATCGAAGAGATCTTCCGGACGCTCAACGAGTAGGCCGGTCGGTGGTGCCGAGTTTGGACGCGAAGACCGCGGCCTGCGTTCGCCGCTCCATGCCCAGCTTCGCCAGCAAACGGGAGACGTAGTTCTTCACCGTCTTTTCAGCAAGGAACATGCGCGCCGCGATCTGCTTGTTGGTCAATCCCTCGCTGAGCAGGCCCAGCAAGATGCGCTCTTGGTCGGTTAGCCCGTCCAGCGGATCCGCGCGCTCGGCCGCACCGCGAAGTTTCGCCATCAATGCCGCAGCTGCCCGGTTGTCCAGCAGTGATTTGCCGGCGCCGACATCCTTGATCGCCTGCGCGAGCTCCATCCCTTTAATGTCTTTGACGACATATCCGCTCGCGCCGGCCAATATGGCATCCAGCATCGCTTCGTCGGATGTAAACGAAGTCAGCATCAGACACCGTAGGTCGTCGTGGTCCGACAACAGATCTCGGCATAATTCGATACCGCTGCCATCAGGTAGTCGGACATCCAGGACAGCAACGTCGGGTCGTATCGCCGCGATTCGCGTCATCGCTTCGGCGACCGAGCCGGCCTCACCCACCACTTCCAATTCCGAGTCGGCGCCAAGTAAATCCGCAATCCCGCGGCGGACAACCTCGTGATCATCGACGAGAAAGACCCTCACAACCATGGCGAACCCTTCATGAGATCGTTGTCATCCAGCGTCAAGCGTCGGTTGTCGATAATTATCATCCTCGCTGCACCTCACATGTGCTGATGATCGACAACTAAGACCGCGCAATCGGCGGAACAGAGAGCGGCATTGCCTGCCGGTCCGGCCGCCGCGTGAACGTGACCCGGCCCGCGCGCGCTCACGATCAGCATCTGCAGCTGTGCGGCGTGTGTCCTCAAGTACTCGGAAAGACTGCCGTGCACGGCAGCCGTCTCCACCCGAACGCCGGGGTAGAGGCGCCGCCAACGCGCCAATCGACGAGTGAGCTGCGCTCGTATTCGTCGATCACCTTCTTCGGTGGTTTCAGGGTCCGAGCGCGGGGGTTGCCAGCAGGTGATCACCCGAACCGGTGCATCGCGCAGCGCGGCCTCGCGAACCGCGGTATGCAGCAGGACTCCGTCATCCGGCGATTCGTCAGTAGCTACCAGAATCAGGTTGGCCTGGGGGCTGGCCGGCGGTGTCGCTCCATGGATGATGGCCACCGCGCAATGCGCCGCGCCGGCCACAGCGGCGGCGGTTGAGCCGATCTGTCCATGTAGTTGTTGGTTCGACCCGACCGCGCCCAGACAAACCATCGCAGCCTGGCGCGAGAGGCGGACCAGCGTGCTCGCAGCTTGTCCCCTGAAGATCTCGCTTTCCAGTTTCACCGCTTTATCGGTGGCTTCGACGGCTCTGGTGACGCGACGGATCGCACTCTCGGCGTCAGCTAGCTTTCGAGCGGTGGCGGCGGGATCGGAATCCTCGCCCTCCAGGATGTGAACCAGTCGCAGCGGAATGTCTCTACTGATGGCCTCATCGAGAGCCCACACGGCCGCGTGCACCGCCGCCGCCGAACTGTCGACACCAACCACGACCGCAGGCCGTGTATGCGTATCGCTCATCGGACACTCCAACTTCTACCCATGCCGGAAGGTGCGAGCCGACCCCGTTCGGCAACGCTATCCGTCACCTTCAGCGCAGTCAGGGGCATAAAGTCACTGATGTGGCGTCTTTAGGTTCCAGCGAGCCCGTAGGTGCCACTGCCTGACCAGGCTGCCCCCGACCAAGCCACGACCCCACCGACGATGCGATCAGGTCTGTCATAAGTCCATCACCTCGCTGCCCGGAAAACCATGTGCCGATGGTCCCTGCCGAAAGTGGCATTGTGCTCCAGCTTTCAGAACGTGGACGCCAATAAGCTCCGATCCATGACCTGCGTGGTCGGGGTGGCGGTGGGCGCGGACACACCGTGGGTCGCGCGCTACCACAGGCTGTGACCGGCGCCGCGCGACGGCCCGAAATCGGGAGGTATGCAAATGTCATCGGCCGCAACGAAATACGGGATACTGGTCGGAGTCGACGGGTCGGCGCAATCGGATGCCGCTATCAGCTTCGCTACGCACGAATCGGTGATGCGCGATGTACCGCTCACGTTGATGCACGTCATCGAACCGCTCCCCGACTGGGCCTCGCACGCTGAGCAGTCAAGGATCTCGCAAGTATGGGAAGCTAACGCGCACGATGTCATCGAGCGAGGCCGCAAGACCGCTTTGGCGTGCGTGACAGCGTCGACATCCCTCGATCTGCGCACCGAAGTCGTCTGCTCACCGGTGGTGCCCATGTTCGTCGTAGCGTCGACCCACGCGCAAATGGTTGTGCTGGGTAGCCACGGAATGACGCCGCTGGGCCGGTTTCTGTTGGGCTCGGTCAGCAATAGTGCAGTGCACCATGCGCACTGCCCGGTCGCGGTCATCCACGACAACACAGGTGACGAGAAGGGGCCGGTGTTAGTCGGTGTCGACGGGTCACCGGCATCGGACGGAGCGGTCAGGTTTGCTTTCGACGAAGCGTCCCGTCGCGGAGTAGACCTGGTTGCCTTGCACGCGTGGAGCGACGTCGCCGTGTTGCCTATCCTCGGCATGGACTGGCGGGAATACGAAACTCAGGGCGCGGAAATCCTGGCTGAACGCCTGGCCGGCTATCAACAGGACTACCCCGACGTCAAGGTGCAGCGGCGGCTCGTGTGCGACAAGCCGGCCCGCTGGCTGATCGAAGAGTCCCGGCATGCTCAACTCGTGATCGTCGGCAGCCGCGGCCGCGGCGGTTTCCCCGGCATGTTGTTGGGCTCGGTGAGCTCTGCACTGGCCCAGTCGGCGCAGGCACCGCTGATCGTTGTTCGCTGAGGCCTACGGCCGAAGTTCCCGTAGTCCTCTTGCCGCCGCCGGGACCTTTGGCCCTAACCGGCAGTGACCTTTCGCTACAACGACTGTGGCCTCCGCCGCTACGGAGGAACGACGCAGCAGCACATGATCAACTCATGGACTTGGCCTCGACAAGCATCGCGCCCACCGCTGAGGTACACGAGACGCATACGGGCATCGTGGTGCTCGTCGGTGATAAGGCGTACAAAGTGAAGAAACCCGTCGCCAACGATTTTCTCGATTTCAGCACGATCGACCGCCGCGAGCGAGCCTGTGCCCGTGAGGTTCTCCTGAATACCCGCCTGGCGCCGGCAGCCTACCTAGGAGTAGCGCACTACAACGCACCTTCCGACGATGCCGCCGAGCCCGTTATCGTGATGCGTCGCTACCCCGATTCGCGCCGCCTGGCTACCCTCCTGACGCGAGGGGGCATCGCCCAGGGTGAACTTAATAAAATCGCAGAAGTGTTGGCGAGCTTTCACAATCGCGCACACCGCGCGCCGGCTGTGGACTCGGAGGCGACGCCAGCGGCCATCAGTGCCCGTTGGTGCGAAAACCTGGCTGAATTACGGCGGTTCGGCAGCCACTTAGCGCAGGCAGACATTCTCGAGACGATCGAAACGGCGGCAACTAGATACATCGCCGGTCGGTCGACCCTGTTTGCGGAGCGCATCAGCGATGGGCGGATTATCGACGGGCACGGTGATCTGCTTGCGGACGACATATTCTGCATGGAAAACGGACCGGTGCTGCTGGATTGCCTCGAGTTTGACGATCGTCTCCGCTACCTCGATGGCATGGACGATGCGGCGTTCCTGGCAATGGATGTGGAGTTCCTCGGACGCCCGGACCTGGCCGAGTACTTCCTCGATGCCTACAGCTATTCCGCTGATGACCACGCGCCGATCTCGTTGCGGCACTTCTACATCGCCTATCGTGCGGTCGTGCGGGCCAAGGTCGACTGTATACGCTTTGCCCAGGGCAATGGTGACGCTGCGACTGACGCGGCCCGTCATCTGTCGCTGGCGCTCGATCACCTGACGTCGGGAACGGTCCGGCTCGTCCTGGTCGGGGGCCCACCGGGAACTGGGAAGACCACCCTCGCGCACGCGCTCGCCGATCGAGTTGACGCCGAGGTGATCTCTACCGACGACGTGCGGCGCGATTTGCAGCAGCATGGAGCAATCGGCGGAGCACCAGGGCTCCTCGATGCCGGGCTCTATGAGCCCTCCAACGTGAAGTCCGTCTATCGCGAGATCATCGATCGCGCAAGAAAATTCGTGACTCACGGGCGGTCGGTAATCCTCGATGCAACCTGGCGAGACCCACGCCAGCGGCACCTGGCCGAGCAGCTCGCCACCGAGACGATGTCGGCATTTCTCGAGATCGGGTGCTGGACGTCGGTCGACGTGGCAGTGGAGCGGGTAAGACGCCGGGGTTCAGGAGGAGCCTCCCAGGCGACCCCGCTGATCGCGAGGGAATTGACTCTGCGTGACGACGCTTGGGACACCGCGCATCTCATCGACACTGCGCAGGCGCTTACCGGACTGCATCGATCAGGCTGAAAAGCTCTGGTACACCGCGTATTAATCATTCGGCTATCAGCTGCCCTGCAAGGAGCACGGCGGATCCCGCGCCGGTCGGTCAGGGATTCAAAGGTGTTTGCCGCGAACGACGATCACCGAAAAGTCGGTATACGCCGCTGCCCTCGACCTGGTGAGCTCTATCAGTTTCGAGACTTCAGAGTCATGACCAGCGCCGAGGATGATCGACTTGATCGACATCTCGTGTTCAGCGACATACCGCAACAGGTGGTCGGTGTGCTCGAGATGCAGATCGATATGTGGATACTTTTGCGTCCAGCTGATCAGCAACTCATCGACCGCCGCAGTAGCTGGCGTTGTCATCACGGCGTGCAAGGGGAGCCCGCGAAGTTCCGCCTCCTCCATGGCCAGCTGGAGCGCGTCGTAGTCGATGGTTGACGGCTCCACTAAAGTAACGACCCATCCGGCTCGAGTCACCGCCGAGATATCTGTCGCCGGTACGACAGCGACCGTGCAGCGGGCGTGGGTGGCCATGTTGGTGGCCAACGAATCGAAGGGCCCGTGAGGGTTTGCCTTGGGAGCTCCGACACACAGCAGCGCCGCCGACCAGGACTCTCCGATCAGGACGGTGCCTGGATCGCCGCGGACGGTGTCTAATTCGACTTTGACCGGCCTCTGCAATGCCGCCACAGCGGCGTTGGCATCCTGCAAAGCGGCGTCCGCCACGACGTGCTGCGCTCTGACAACGCTCGGGGTGACGGCCCTGTTTCGGTCAATCACGTAAACAAGCTTGAGCGCGGCATCGTGCCGCAGCGCTTCGGCGGCACCCCATACGGCCGCTCTCACCGCCCCCTCCGAACCATCGATACCTACCACGACCGGCTTTGCATCGCGATCGGCAACCATGCTGTCTCCCTTGGCTCTTCTTGTTTACCGTGGTGCTGCTACGACACGCATGGCGTCGTTACATCCAGTTCTACGTCGAGGCGGACTGAATATTTAGAGGACAAGGTCACCCAGCGCAGGGCCGACAGTCGAGACGATGCCTCCGTCGGCCTACGGAAGGCCTTAGGGCCACGTCTTCAGTGCCCTATGCCCCCTACCCGCCGGCAGCCTCCGCTCGTAGCGTCGGTCTCGATCCCGTCGGCTCGCCTTCCGCCTGCGGGCCAATTTGCCGCCGCCGGAAAGGACACTCAGATGGCCGGCCCAGAAAAGCATTTCGGTGTTGTTGTCGGCGTCGACGGATCCGGGTATTCCGATGAAGCGGTTCGGTGGGCCGCACGGGAGGCGGTCATGCGTAGGGCGCGCCTCACTCTCGTGCAGGCGATTGTTATGCCGAATCCAGGATGGCCGATGTCAGAGCTGCGCGAACTGTACCGAGTCGACGCCGAAGCCATCCTTGACGACGCGGTCTCAATCATCGACGAATTCTTGACGGATCAAGGCCCACGCGAGGTCAAGCGCCAGCTGTATTTTTCCCGGCCGGCACCGGCTTTGGTCGACATGTCGAAAGATGCGAACTTGGTCGTCGTTGGCGCGCGCGGTCTGGGCGCCGTAAGCCGGGTGCTGTTGGGTTCGGTGAGCACCGCCCTGATCCATCACGCGCACTGTCCGGTAGTGGTGATCCACCACGATGGCTCGCTCCACGCGCAGGCCGAGAAAGCTCCGGTGCTGCTGGGCACCGACGGATCAGCGGCGTCCGAGCTTGCCACAGACATCGCATTTCAAGAAGCGTCACTGCGCGACGCGGACTTGGTGGTGCTGCATGCCACGAGCGATACCGATATGTCGCGGCAGCTTGTAAACACGAAATACTCGGCTGGGCTGGCCGACGCCGACGCAATGTTGACCGAGCGCTTGGCCCGCCATAAAAACCGTTACCCCGGCGTCCGCGTCCAGCAGACTGTGGTGGACGACCGACCGACCACTCACCTGCTCAACTTGGCTGAGACAGCACAGCTCGTCGTCGTCGGCAGTCATGGCCGGGGCGGATTCGCAGGAATGGCACTCGGGTCGGTCAGCACTGCGGTGGCGCACGCATCTCGCACCCCGGTGATCGTCGCCCGCAGTCAATAGCCTTCGGAAAGACATCGGCTCTCGAACTCGATCCGGTCTAGCCGAGGCCCTTCGCGAAACCGACGAGATCGCGCACGCTCGCGGCGAAAACGTCAGGCATCGCGCTCGCGAGCAACATGTCACCGCCGTGGCAAGTACCCGCGACGATTCTGCCCACGGCGGGCACGCCCGCACGCACCAGACGCCGATAGTAGTCCAGGCCTTCGTCGCGCATCGGGTCGAGCTCATTCACCGAAATCACATGCGGGGGAAGACCGCTCAGGTCTTCGTCGGTTGCGACACCGGCGAAACACGTGGGGTCGTTCGCGTGCGCACCGTCGGGGTCGTAGATCGAGCCAAGGAGCTCTGCCTGCTGCAGGTTGACGAAATAGCCGTCGCACTCGCGCAGCGACGGCAACTCGTTGGGAACCTCGTGCCACAGGTTCGAGATGTACGGGCATTGTGCGTAAAACCCGGCGATCTCGTCTAACCATCCTTCTCGCTTAGCCTTGTGCCCCACCGTGAGAGTGAGATTGCCCCCGCCCGACTCGCCCGACACGATCAGATGGCTGACGCCTAGTTCGGCGCGCTGCGCTGCGACCCATCGCACGCCCGACGCGCAGTCGTTCAATCCCGCCGGAAACGTATGCGGACCAAGCTTTCCCCCGGAGTTTCGGAATTCGACGCCGACGACAACCAGGCCGGTACCCGCCAGGTGCTCCCGAATGCGCGAGTACATCGCGTCGGCGGCGCTGGCGATGGCCATGCCGCCACCGTGCAGGTGCACCACGGCAGGCAGCGGACCGTCGACATCCGGGCGACTGATGTACAACGTGACGTCGTTGTCGTCCTCACCAGTGATCGTCGTCGTAGTAGTAGTGACGCCATCCGCGTCGGGAACGCCAGACGCGAAGGCGTCGAGTACCGCGCCAATCCCTGCCTCGCACATCTCCGCATACGCGAGGCGTTCCTCCAGCGGCGCCTCGATGGTGAGCGGTACGACGGGCATGTTGGCGTCGAGCCCGAATTGCGCCAACGCTTCGACCATTCGCGGGTCCGATCGAGGGTCGGTTCCCAACGAACAATCCGGATCGGCGATACGCCCTTCAGCCATGTGGCGACGGTACATCGACGTACAGCGCACGGCACCGATGTCGGAGCAACTCAGCCCACCCGGTCGAAATGCCGGCAGGCGTTTGCCCGCCGGGCGAAGTGAGAGGAAACCGCATGGTGAACCCTCGTTTTGCCCGCTTGGGCAGCACTGCTGTCCCGCTGGCTACCGGCGGCAACTTCCTGGTCGAGATCCTGCCAATGCTGTTCGGGGGTCACCGAGATTCGGAATCAATCCCGCCGCAATCGGTTTCGCGTCCAGCCCCCTATTCGACTGGTAACTTCGTCCGCTATGGGTGCTTTGGATGGACGCGTTGCCTTAATCACCGGCGGGGCCCGCGGGCAGGGCCGCGCACATGCGTTGGCGTTGGCCGCCGAGGGAGCCGACATCGTGGTCGCCGATGCTCCAGCAGCCATGGCGGACCTGACCTACCCGTTGGGCACCGAGGACGACTTACGCGAGACGGCAAAGCTGGTCGACGAGCTGGGCCGGCGCTGCATGCCATTGACCGTGGATGTGCGGGATGCGGCCGCGGTCAACGCCGCAGTCAAACAGACCGTCGCCGATCTCGGCAGCCTCGACATCGTGGTGGCCAACGCCGGAATCGTCAGCACCGGGCCACTGGACGAGGTCACCGATGGGGTCTGGCAGCAACTCGTTGACACCAATCTGACCGGCACGTTTCACACCCTGCGCGCAGCCATCCCGGTGATGCGCCGGCAGAAGTTCGGCAGGATCGTCGTGACCTCGTCGATGGGCGGCCGGATGGGCATCCCCGACTTGGCCGCCTACAACGCGACGAAATGGGGTGTCATCGGCCTGGCGAAGTCCGTCGCCCTGGAGGTCGCGAAAGAGGGAATCACGGTCAACGTTGTCTGCCCCACCACCACGCAGACACCGATGGTGCAGCCCCCCGGCGGAGACGACATCCCGGACGATCTCGTGCGCCGGATGATGAAAGCCAATCCGATCCCTCAGCCATGGCTACAACCCGAGGACGTCAGCCGCGGCGTGCTGTACCTGGTCACCGACCCAGGGGTCATCACCGGCAGCGTCCTCGAGATCGGGCTCGGCGGAAGCGCACGCATCCACTGACGTAAACCCAAGCGCATCAAGCGTTTACCAGCAACAAGACCAGCCCGGCCGAGGTGACCACCGACCCGGTAGCACCTCGGCGTGACGGCGAGGCGAACCTTACGCGGCCGACTTCTCCAGGATGTGGACGCCGCACGCCGAGCCCAGGCCGATCACGTGGGCCAGTCCGACCTTGGCGTTCTCGATCTGCCGATCGCCGGCTTCGCCGCGAAGGTGATGGCAGATCTCCCAGATGTTGGCGATGCCAGTGGCCGCAATGGGATGCCCCTTGGACTGCAGCCCACCCGACACGTTCACCGGGGTCGAGCCGTCCCGCCACGTCGCACCCGTGTTGAAAAAGTCCGCGGCTCCGCCTTTTTCACACAGCATCAAGTTGTCGTAGTGCACCAGCTCCGCGGTCGCGAAACAGTCGTGCAGCTCGACCAGGTCCAGGTCGCTCGGGCCGATACCGGCCTGCTCGTAGGCGGTCGCGGCGGCGTTGCGGGTCAGCGTGTTGACGTTCGGCAAGACCTGGCAACCATCCTCGAAGGGATCGGTGGTGAGGATCGATGCCGAGACTTTCACCGCGCGCTGGCGTTGCTGCAGCGCGAGCGACTTCAACGTCTCGCCGTTGCACACGACCGCGGCTGCGGCGCCGTCGCAGTTGGCCGAGCACATCGGCCGGGTGTTCGGGTAGGCGATCATGACGTCGTTCATGATCTGCTCGAGGGTGAACTTCTTCTGGTAAGCGGCCAGCGGATTCAGCGTCGAGTGGGCGTGGTTCTTCTCGCTGATCCTGGCGAAGAGCTCAAAGCTCGTGCCGCCGTACTTGTGGCCGTATTCGGTGCCGATCTGGGCAAACACGCCAGGCATGGCTTCGGTGCCGATTCGCCCGTCGACCGGTGCAACAGCCCCGTAACGGCCGCGCGGCGTCCAGACGTCATCGTCCTTTTTCTTCGTGCCGCCAGCGCCGAGTAGCCCCGCACCGGACAGCTTCTCGACTCCGACCGCCAATCCGTACTTCACCTCACCGGCCTTCACGGCCATGATCGCGGTCCGAAGCGCGGTTGCTCCCGTGGCGCAGGCATTGGCGACGTTGTAGACCGGGATGCCGGTCTGACCGATCTGCTTTTGCAGCTGCTGTCCGATTCCGGCGTTCGCGGCCATCAGGTTTCCGGCGGCAATGACGCCGATGTCGGCCATCGTCACGCCGGCATCGGCGAGCGCGCCGGTCGCGGCTTCGGCCGCCAGATCAACGGTGTCCTTGTCGGGGTGCTTGCCGAATTTGGTCATCCGGATCCCGAGGATCCAGATGTCGTCGCTGGCGCCATAGTGACGCTCCTTCGTGAGACGCAGTCGCGGGTTCGAACCCGAAGCCCACGCCTCGTGCCTGCCTGTCGGTCCCGACCGGATACCGTCACCAACCGGACTTTCATCCCGAGGTGGACGTGGTCGGGGTTGGGCGGCGACGTTGACGACATTGCCGCGGACCTGGTACCGTCGCAGTCCACCATCGCGCGACGAACGGGACGGGGATGCCGGGGCGGCGTACGTGACGATCGTGAACGCCCGTACCTGCCCATGGTGGTGACGGGAACGGGAGAAATTCGGTCGCGAAACAACCGGCGCAGGCATTGCGCCGATCGAAGAATCGGGCGCCGCAGTTTGTGCATTCCTGCGCGATTAGGTGGGGATCGCCGTCATCGAGCACCAAGTAGTCGACCAATGGGATCTGACCCGTCATAACACCTCCGTCGTATGTACTCTGACCGTAGCGAGTGCGGCCCGATTACAGATCCGGAATATCAAGATCGGGGCGTAGCAAAACTGAGACTTCCGCCGCTACAAGCGATATGCGTAAACTCTTCGCTAGCGATAGTTAAGTAGACACGACAATTTTTAGGTCGATTTGGTATGCAGGATGCGGCTCCGGCTCCGGTTGAGACCGACCATCAGTCGCTGTGGACCTACGTCGCCTGCCCCACTCTCGTTGTTGATCAGACCGGAGCCATCCGGGCTCTGAGTGCGTCAGCGCAGTCGCTATTGCCTGACGCAGAGCTGGGCACCCAGCTGGAGACCGCCGTCGGATGGCTGTCGGCCGTGCATCTCCGGCTCGTCGAACCGGCAGCGGTACCGGACAGTCAGGAGTCGCTCAGCGCAGCGGGCCCCGTGGCCGGCCGCAAGTTCGACGCCCACCACGCAATGCTTCCCAGCGGCGAGGTGGCGTGGTCGCTGGTCGAGGACACCGGCCAGGTGCTGCGCGAGGCCCAACACGCGCTGACGCGCGAGCACGAACGCGCCGAATTCCTGCTCGAAGCGTCGTCGGTGTTGATGGCGTCGCTGAATATCGACCGGTGCCGGGAAGCGACCGTGCAGCTTGCGGCTCGGGATCTGGCCGACGCTGCCGTCGTCGTCGCGCCCGCCGGCCCGGGCCGTCGGATGCCGATCTTCTACGGCGACTCGACCGGCGCCGTGGAGCAGCGCAGTGTCGATGCCGATCCGACGTCGATGGCCGGTTTGAGCGAGGCATTGCGGGAATTCCCGCCGGCTCACTCTCGCTTGATCGACGCCGCGACGCTGCCAGATTGGCTGATTCCATCGGGTTTTCCTCGTCCGGTGGGTGCGGTGATGATCACCCCACTGCCTGGTCACGGTGTGTCGGCAGGTGCGCTGGTGCTGCTGCGGCACGCCGAGGAGGGCACGTTCAGCGACAGCGAAGAGGAACTCGCGCGGTTGTTCGCGGCGCGGGCCGGTGCGGCGCTGTCGGCCGCCCGACTGTATGCCGAGCAGGCCTCGGTCACCCGCACGCTGATGCGCGACTTGCTGCCGCCGCAACTGCAGCCAGTGCACGGGATCGAGTTCGCCGGCGGCTATCGGGCTTCGGAAGACTACGAAGTCGTCGGTGGCGACTTCTACGACGTGCACCCCGCGGCGACCGCGGACGATGAGACGCTGGTCGTTCTCGGCGACGTGTGCGGCAAGGGCCTCGAGGCCGCCATGCTCACCGGCAAGATCCGTAACACGCTGCAGGCGTTGACGCCCCTGGCGGCGGATCATCAAGCAGTCCTCGAATTGCTCAACGGCGCGATGCTGTCGACCGAGCACTGCCGCTTCGCCACCTTGGTGCTGGCCTCGGTCGCCAATCGGGATGGCGGAGTGTTCCTGCGGCTGACCAGCGCAGGCCACCTGCCCCCGCTGATCGTGCGCGACGGCGGGCAGGTCGAGCAGGCCGATACCTGCGGCACGCTCATCGGCGCGTTGCCGAACATCCAGGCGGAATCGTTCGAGACATACCTGGCGCCGGGCGAGACGTGCGTTCTCTACACCGATGGAGTCACCGAGGCGCGGGGTGGCCCGCTGGGTGGCTACATGTTCGGCGAGGAGCGTCTGGCGGCCGCGCTGGCCGAATGCTCCGGAATGCCCGCCGAGGCAGTGGTCAAGCGTGTCATGATGCTGGCCACCCAGTCGATCGGTCAGCAGGTACACGACGACATCGCCGTCGTGGCCATCACCGCTCCACGCCGCACACACCTGAGCGCCGTCGACGGCCATACCCGGGGAAGGTTCACGGCTTGAGCCCCAGGACCGCCGACATGCTCGCCGCCCGACGTGTGCCGTCCGCCACATTGTTTCCGGCACTCGATTTTCTGGGTACACGGCGGCATGACTTTCCCCGGAGCCGGCGGTTGTCGGCTGCGACCACATCCGCTCTCGCCGACAGGAAGTGTACGGCGACCGGCCCCCAATTGATTACATGAACTTCTCCGTGACAATCACCAAGACTGGATGGTCGGCCTGCGTGCGAGTCACTGGCGACCTCGACTATGAGACTGCCGATGAGGTCGTCGAGGCGGCAACGCAATTACTCGCACGGCAGGTCGAGCTGACCGAGCTGCGCCTCGACTTCAGCGGGCTGACATTTCTGGACTCGGCGGCCCTTTCCGGCCTGCTTCTACTCCGTCGCCGGACCACGCAGTCGGGCGTTCAACTGCATCTCGACCACCGCCCCGCATTTCTCGACCGGGTGCTTCAGGTGACTGGACTGCACGGCCATTTCGCCGCATCGCATTCCGGTGCGGCAGCCGGCGAGTCAACCCTGGCCGGCCAGACTACCTCGGGTGAATCAAGCGTTCGCTGAGCTCAGTTTTCGATCAGCGGGTCGGGTTTCCGCCGGCCGTAGCCAAAACGTGACCCATGCTTTATCGAATCGCTTACGCGCCTTAAACTTCCAACATTCCGGACACCCGTAGGATCGCTATTGCAAAGCTGTCTACTAGAAGGAACTGACGCATGCGGACGGTCTTTCGGTCTTTCGTTGTGGTGGCCGGGATCTCGGCGTCGGTAGTCGCCGGGCCGTCCGGCATCAGCCTGACGGCGTCACACCAGTCAGACTCCTTCCCGGTGGCTTCGGTTCAGCCATCGACGGGCCAGGTCGTCGGCGTTGCACATCCGGTAGTCGTTACGTT
Source organism: uncultured Actinomycetota bacterium (assembly GCA_963815995.1). Classification (GTDB taxonomy): domain Bacteria; phylum Actinomycetota; class Actinomycetes; order Mycobacteriales; family Mycobacteriaceae; genus Mycobacterium. Next base: position 84,737 of record CAWFIR010000001.1, on the reverse strand, counting down.
CCGCGCGCCCGTCGCCAACCGAAGTACGGCCGAGCGGACCGTTCGCGTCGTATCGGCACCATCGATGACAGGCAAGTTCGAATGGCTCGATAACGATGTCGTGCAATGGGTTCCGGACCGATACTGGCCGGCACACAGCACGATAGCGCTGTCCGTGGGCGGCCTGTCGACGGATTTCAAGACGGGACCTGCGGTCCTCGGCGTCGCCGACATCTCAGACCACACCTTCACGGTGAGCGTCGACGGGGTTCCAAGCGCACCTTCGACGCAACTGCCGGCCCCGCACCACCAACCACACTGGGGCGAACCGGGCGTCATGCCCGCCTCGATGGGTCGGCCGCATTTTCCGACACCTGTCGGTATCTATACGGTGCTGTCCAAAGAACGCACTGTGCTTATGGATTCGAGCAGTGTCGGCGTTCCGATCACCGATCCCGAGGGTTACCAGACGCCGGTGGATTATGCCACCCGGATCAGCAGCCGAGGACTGTTCGTGCATTCGGCTCCATGGGCGGTCCAATCGCTCGGACGTGAAAACGTCAGCCACGGCTGCATCAGCCTGAGCCCCGCCGACGCCGAGTGGTATTTCAACACGGTCCACGTTGGCGACCCGGTGGTGGTCAAGGAGTAGCGGAGGCGCCTTAAACCTCCGTAATCACAGTGTCGGTGGAGCAACGTAATACCGTTGGTGCGCATTGTATTTAGTCAGACAAAGACAGCGCCCCCGAGCTGAACTCGGGGGCGCTGTCTTCACTACGGAGGACTGGTCATCCGGGAGGACCGGGCAGCAGCGGCTGACCGGGCAGTGGACCGCCGGTGGGCGCCGAACCCGTCGGCGCACCCTTACCGCCGGCGGCACCGGCCAAGTCGGTGAGCACGGCACCGGGTACCGGAGCAGCCCCCCCAAGCGCAATCAGTGGCGCACCGGCGGGAACAACCGGTACTGGAGCACCAGCCGGAATCGGAGCGCCGGCCGGAATCGGAGCGCCAGCCGGAATCGGAGCGCCAGCCGGAATCGGAGGGCGCCGGCAGGTACCGGCGCAGCCGCTGGCGCACCGGACATTTCGGCGAGTGGAGCGCCTGCGGGCGCGCACGCCGCAGCGCCACCGGCAGCCCCCGGGGCAGCGGCGCACCGGCAGCCCCCGGGGCAGCTCCGGCGGCTGCCGGGGCGGCGACTTCGCCTGCGGCGCCCTGCATGCACGCGTAGCCACCTGTTTTCAACGGAGCGGCTGCCACATCCGGGCTCAATGCTATCGCTGCGCCGCATAAGCCCACGCCGGCAACGACTTTGATGCTGAATCGGTCGAAGGTTGCCATCGACGTCTACTCCCTATCTACATTCGGGCATTTCCCGCACAGCAATAGATGCAGCCAAAAGCGCGCAGCCATACCGGATTCGCGTTTCGACCGAGATCATTTTTAGTAGACCGGTGTTTAACATGCACCACGCCACGCCACACCGTTGCCAAATAGTGACGTTTAGCCAGCGATAAACCACAATCGGCCACCGTGCACACGCGGTCGCAGCCGTCACCCAAAACGAGCCCTGCTCATAGTGTTTGACGCAACCGACAAAAGTTTCTGCGGAGCTGACATGCATGGCCGGTTGTGGTCAGCGGCACCCGACGCTGTGTTCGTCACGGCAGACGCCCACTGCAACGAACTGTTCTCGGGACTCACGGGGCCGCGTTGACGCGGTCAGCGAAGGTAGACTTCTCCGCCCCTGGGGTATCCGCCACCGCGGGTGGTGATGTGGACGTGGTCGTAGTGGCCGTAGCCGGATCCTGACGGCCCCTTGGGGGTGTAGTACGTCCCGCGCCAAATGCAATCCTGCAGTGAGAATTTGTCGGCATTCTTGAGCGCGAACGCGACGATCTCGTTGCCGAGCGCAATACCGGCGGCGCTGGACGGGTTGGGGATCATCACGTCGATCGCCAGACCCTCGGGATGCCACCTGAGTGCGTCGGGTCGCACGCCGCCCATGTTCTTGATCTCCGGGAACACCGCGCTGATGGTGCGAGCCGCCAGAATCGTCTTGACCTGTAGGCCGCGTTCCGGAGCGACATCCGCGATCAGGACTTGCGGGGCCGTTCTTCGAGGCGACGTGCCATCGCGACGCACGTGATGCGGCCGCGGTCTCGGCGGGAGCGCCGGTGGCCGGGACAGCGGACGCTGCCCACGCCGCCGTGGTCGGTGCGGTGGCCATGATCTGCAGATGGCAACACGGCGCGTCAGCTACCGCATCGGCCTTGCCATGGTGGCCCTCAGCGTGGGCGCTGCCGCCGAGGGCAAAGATGATGGCGATCGGGGCGGCAACCGCAGCCATTCAAAACCGGCGACTTTCGCCCACCGCTGGCTAACTTGTGACCCGGCACGGCAAGAAGCTTACGAGCAAATCGCGAAATAGTCACGATCAGATAACGACGCCGCAGGTGAGGCGGACTGCGACGCCGCTCAAACGCCGCCCTCCATCGGCCAGTCGCCCGACTCTGGCACAAAGCGAAGCGTGGCCACCGGAGGCAGCGTTCGCCGGTTGCCGGCCGATATCGCGTCGAGCATCAGCGCCACGTAGCGACGCCAACCGTCACTGCCGGAGTCCATCGTCCACAGCACGCTGTGCAGCATCGCGATCATCCGCGGCAGGTCAGCGGGGGCCAGGTCGGCCCGCACGACGCCGGCTCGCTGGCCGCGCTCAGCGAGTTCCGTCAGCGCCTCGTGTAACCCGGTCGAGACGTCGGACGTCAAGGACCCGGCTCGGCGCGCGGCGGTCAACAGGTTGTGTTCGCGCGCGCCCAGCGATATCGCCGCATCGAACAGCTCGGCCAGGCCCGCCATGGGGTCAGTGCCGCTACGGACGGCTTCGATCGTCGGCGTGAGGTCTTCGGCGATGCACTGGTCCAGCGCCGCCCGAACCAGTTCTGCCTTGGTCGGAAACCTCCGGTAAAGGGTGCGCTCACCGACCCCGGCGCGACGGGCGATCGCCTCGATGGGCGCGTCGGGTCCGAGTTCGCCGTAGACCTCCCGCGCGGCTTTCAGGATCCGCTCGGCGTTGCGCGCGGCATCGGCGCGTAACGGCCGGTCGGTCACCGCAGTCATCGCGCCAGCATAACTGACTGTTGACTGCCAGTTAGCCGCGCTTTACGCTCGTGCAATTGACAGCCATCTGACACTTAACGGAAAACGCCGGTGACTTCAACGACTTCCGATTCTCGCCCCGAGACCGATCTTCCGGTCATACCGGCCCAGCGGGCCGCACGTTGTCCCCTTCATCCGCCGCCTGAATTCGCCGACTGGCGCAACGAGCCAGGCCTGCAGCGGGCGATGTGGAACGGGCAACAGGTCTGGTCGGTGAGCCGCTACCACGACATCAGAGCTGCGCTGGTCGATCCGCGGCTGTCCGCCGAAACCCTCCCGGACCTGTTCGAGTCGTCCAGCGACGACGAGAAGCCGGTGATTTTCGCGCGCACCGACGATCCCGAGCACCACCGGTTGCGGCGCATGATGACCAGCCAATTCACCTTCAGACGTACCGAAGCGATGCGGCCGCAGATCCAGAAACTGGTCGACCACTACCTAGACGCGATGATCGACAAAGGCCCGCCGGCCGACATCGTGCGCGACTTCGCCCTACCGGTGCCGTCGATGGTGATTGCCCTGCTCCTCGGCGTCCCTCCTGAAGACCTCGAACTCTTCCAGCGCAACACCTCCCTCGGATTAGACGTGAAGTCCACCGACGAGGAAAGGGCGCAGGGCTTCATCGCGATGTATGCGTACATCCAGGAGTTGGTGCCGCGTAAGGAGCGCGATCCCGGCGACGATCTGATCAGCCGTCTCATTACCGATTACGTCGCGACCGGCCAACTCGACTACAACACCGTGGCAGTCAACGCTGTAATCATGATGCAGGCCGGCCACGAAACCACCGCCAACATGATCGGATTGGGAACCGTTGCGCTGCTCGAGAATCGCAGTGTCTTCGAGCGACTCGGCCAAACTGACGATGCCGCCGTCATCGCCAACGCCATCGAAGAGCTGATGCGCTATCTCAGCATCGTGCATGCTCAGGTGGATCGCATAGCGATCGAAGACCTGACAATCGGCGGCCAGTTGATCCACGCCGGAGACAGATTGTTGATGAACCTGCCTGCCGGGAACTGGGATCCCGAATTCGTCGACAGCCCAGACGCTCTCGACATCGCCCGAAATGTCCGCGGGCACTTGGCCTTCGGCTACGGCACGCACCAATGCATCGGCGCCAACCTCGCCAGGGTCGAAATGCAGGTGGCCTTCGCGACTTTGGCGCGCCGGCTCCCTGGACTGCAACTGGCGGTGCCGCCCGACGAGTTGCAGTTCAAGGAAGCCGACATTTACGGCATGAAAGAGCTGCCGGTTACCTGGTGACACACGACATGCGGTTCGACGATCAGGTTGCGGTGATCACCGGTGCCGGTGGCGGTTTAGGCAAAGAGTATGCGTTGCTGTTGGCGTCGCGCGGAGCGCGCGTCCTAGTCAACGACATCGGCGGCTCAGTGACCGGAGCGGGTTCCAGCACCGATGCCGCGACCGCCGCGGTCGAGGAGATCCGCCGACACGGTGGTGATGCGATCGCCGACACCCACAGCGTGACCAGTTCCGAAGGCGGACAGGCGATTATCGACGCCGCAATGCAGGCCTGGGGACGGGTCGACATCGTGATCAACAACGCCGGGATCGTCCGCGATGCCCCGTTCGAGGACATCACCGCCGATCGGCTCGACCCGCTGATAGATGTACATCTCAAGGGTGCGTTCTACGTGACGAGGCCCGCATGGAAGATCATGCGCGAGCAGCGCTACGGACGAATCCTCAACACCTGCTCGGCTGCGGGACTCCTCGGCGCCGAACGGATGAGCAATTACGGTGCGGCGAAGACCGGGTTGGTCGGCTTGACCCGAGTCTTGGCCGCCGAGGGCGCCGACCACGACATCAAAGTCAACGCGGTCGCGCCGATCGCCTACACCCGGATGCTGGCGCATTCGGTCGAGACCGCCAGCCGGCCGGACGACCCGTCGGCGCAGGTCGTGCTGGATGATCTCGTGACGCAATACCTTCAGAAGCTCGATCCGGCGCTGGTGGCCCCGGTGGCCGCGTTCCTGACGCACCGGGATTGCCCGGTGTCCGGTGAGATCTACACCGTCGGCGCCGGACACGTCGCCCGATTCTTCATCGGCAGAACGAAAGGCTTCTACAGTCCCGCGCTATCGGTGGAGCAGGTGCGTGATCACCTCGACGAGATCCGCGACGAGGATGGCTACTCGCGTGCCCGCTGGGCCCGCCGACGAGATGGGCATGCTGTTCGCCACCATCATGGCGAATCAGCCCGACTGACCGCTACAGGTGACTTGCCGCGAAATCTGCAGCCTGCTGGGTCATGCCGTTCGCCGGGTAGCTGGCGTGCGCGAAACTCGGTAGCCCGCTGGGATCGCCGTTGCAGATGGTGTCGCCGCCGGCGCATAGGTCGTCGGTCTTCGGCGCGTACAGCGGGCCGATGACGACCGCCGGCGCGCCGTAGTTCTGCAGCCACTGCGCCGACGGCTTCCCGAAGAGCGTCACCGCCGCGACGTGGTTGGCAATCTCGGGCGGCATCGGCTTGGGCAAGAACGGTAAGTATTCAGCGGGCACCCCGGCGGGGATCGACGCCGAGGTAACGAAGCCGGCCACGGCCGCCCCCTGGGAATAGCCGCCGAGCACGATCCTGGTCTTGGGGCAGTTCGCCGCGGTGGCCTCGATGTGATTGGTGGCGTCTTTGATGCCGTCGACGACACTCTGGGCGAACTGAATGCGGTCGGAGAAGTCACTGCTGGCTTCGTAATTCACCGGGTACACGTCGAGCGACTTGGCACCGATCGCGGTACGAAGCGCGTCGACGAACGGCTCCCCGATCCCGCCGACACCGGGTGGCTCGCTGGTGCCGCGGGCGAACACCGCCTCGACGTCGGGGCAAGGTTGCGCAGAGCTGATTGCGATGGGGGCGCTGAACAACCCGCCGGCAACCACCAGCGATGCGATAAGGAGATGGCCGATCCGGCGTACGCACATGGTCAACACCATAGCGGCGCAATACCCGCAATGTTGAGTCGGTAATCCCGGCGTGACCAACGTCGCGGCGAACCTACCGCCCGGGGTTACGGCTCCTCGGGTGAATCGTCGAGGACGCTGACGGCAATGCCGTACGGCAGAAATCGGACCTTGCGGCTCGAATCGGTGTTGTTCTTATTTGCCCGCAGCGCATCGAGTTCGGAGGCATACACCTCCTCGACGCGGGCGGTGCCGTCGGCGCTCACCGTAAGAATCGCCCAGACCCCGTCACCCGTTTCGCCCGTGGTTTCCGGCCTGGTCCGACGTCGCCCCGCCAGATCCTCAAAGACTGACGACCACCCGGCCCGACCACTGGGCACCGTGAAAAACCGGCTGACTCCCTCTATCGCTTCGCGCAATCCCTCGCTCGCGTCGCGGATCACATGCTCGAAGTCTTCCGGATCGAATCCGAACCGACCATTGTCGTCCATTGCGGCCTCCTGGCTGCTCACACCGATACACCCAGTGTGCGCATTTCGGGTCGCTCGCGCCACGCCAAGTAGCGGTACCCCGGTTTAACCGCCGACTGCTACGGCCCCGGCGGCGGGGGCGGGGGCGGGTTGATCGGAATCGGGACAGTGACAAACGGCAGATGGAGGTACATCACCATCGGCGGCAACTGCGGAGCGGGCGGGGGTGCGGCCGGCGGCGGTGGAGGCGGTGCTGCCGGTGGCGGCGGAGGCGGCGCCGCGGGTGGTGGCGCCTCGTCTGCTGCGGGAGGAGGGATGGAGACCGGTGCTTGCCGAGTCGGGGCCCGATAGACCGGGTTCGGGGTCACAGCCCCTTGCGGCAACTGGTGCATCACCGGAGTCGGCGCCCTGATCGCCGGTGCCGGCGGTGGAGACGGTGCGGCCGATGGCGGTGGTGCTGCTGGCGGCGCGGATGAGCCCGGGCGCGGCCACCGCAGGTGCGCGCGCGCTTGGTGGCGCCGGCACCTGCTTGGTGGGGATGGCGTTTGTGCCGTGGCTGGTTCGCTGGCCGACCGTCCGGCCGACATCGCCTACCAGTGCAATCGCCATCGCCACGATGCCGACGAGAACGACCGCCGCGGCCCCACTACTCGCCAGCAGGAACGGCCGTGGCCCGCGGAGGCCGTCGTCCACTTCGTCGTCCGCGAAGGCGCTGTAGGCGAGGGCGCTGTCGCCCAACCGGGAGTTGTCGGAAACGCCGAGATACGCCGGAAGGAACGCGTTGGGATTCACCTCACCGGTGCCCGGATCCTGCGCGTAGGCCAGCGCAGCGGTAGACGATGCGAACAACGGCGCGTTTGCCGATGCCAGCGCCGCTCCACGGGCGAGCGCCATGTCAGGTTCCTCGGGTGCGCTGACCGGAATCGAGACCGTCGCCTCCAACTGCGGCTTGATGGCGACGATATCGACGCCGCAACCGACGATGAATACGCCGTCCGGCCTCGCTTCCAGCCCGTCGACGGCAGAGACCATCGCCGCCAACTCGGTGACCGCCTCGGCGCCGCGCCCAGCGCAGTGCACCCGCTGTCGGTACAGGTCGACGATCGAACCGTCGTTAGTGTTCACCACGGCCAGAGTTGCGCTTCCCGGCTCGACAAACAGCAGCGCGGTGTACTCGTAGTCCAGCGCATCGCCGACCGTCTGGGTGAGCGCGGCCGCCGCGAGCAGCGGTGAGACCAGCATGACGCTTCGCATCTCGCAAGAGGCCAGCGCGTCGCGTAGTGCGCCGATCTCGGTCGGCTCGGTCCAGGTCACCCCAGTCGACACCAACCGATAGCCGCCTTCATCGGCGCCTTCCCGGGTACCGAGGATCGCCGCGATCACCTGCTGGGGCGCCCCCGAGGTTGCCGCGCCGTCCGCGGCGACAACGTCGAAGTTGTCTTCCTCGACGGTGACACCGTCGGCATTTTCACCTTCTACCAGCACCATGCGGACCGTCGTCGGTGCCATCGACACACCAAGTACGATGTCCACTGCGCCTCCGGAGTCCTTTGCTAGATGTGACCTAGCCGGAAATGTGCACCGCGTGGGCGCTAAATACCTTCATCGCCCACGCAGGACGCGGCATTACTTACCCAATTTCTGGCTGCTATTAACCGCGGGTCCTACCAAGGGGGTAACGACGCCAGCCTAACCCCGGCCAACCCGGCTTCCACCCTCGCATCAGGTCGTCAAAGGACGCCCGGTATCACCGGGCGGGCTGAAGATCGGTAGCTGAGTCCGCCCCGCGGGGACAACTGCCTGTCGCGACCCCTGGAACGACCGGCCACGCCTAGTAGCCGTACCCCGGATTCGAGTAGGGATTCTGCGGCATATACGGGCTCTGCTGGTACGGATTCTGCTGGTAGGGGCTCTGCTGGTAGGGGTTCTGCTGTTGGTACGGGTTTTGTGGTTGCTGGTTCGCCCCGCCCTGACCTTCGGGCACCTGAACCGGTATCGGCACCGGCACGAACGGCAGGTTCAGATATGTCGTCGTCATCGCCGGGGCCGTGGACGTGCTGGGCGGCGGTGGTGGCGGGGGCGTCGTGCTCGGCGTCGTGCTCGGCGTGGTGCTGCTGGTCGCCTGCGGCGTAGTGGTCGTCGGCTGCGGCACGGTGGTCGTCACCTGCGCCCTCGTCGTCGGCGGCGGTGGTGGCGGCGGGGGCACATAGGTCTCGATCGGCGACGGAGGCGGCGGAGGCGCCTCGCTGGTCGGTGGCGGGACGACGATCGGCGACGGCTCCGCGCTCGGCGGAGGTGGTGGCAACGGGCTCGGCGACGGAAGCTGAGAGCTCAGTGGCGGCGGGGGCGCGCCGTCGTGGTGCTCGGCAGTGTGGGCGCGCGGTTGCTGCTGCTGGTCAGGGTGAACGCCACGCCGCCGATCGCGATCATCGACACCAGTGCGGCGAGCCCCAGAAACAGCTGCGGCAGCCGAGTTCCGCGGGGAGCCATGTCGAACGGCTCGGCCTTCGGCAGTTGCATCAGCTGCGACGGGGTGGCCCGGTTGTCGTCAGTGTCGTAGGGCTCGCCGGTGTAGAGCACCGGCTCTTCGCCGGAATCGTCGGCCTGCGACCAGGCCAACTCCGTCAGCCTTTCCGACGGGTCGTCGAAAAGTGCACCGGCGGTGGGGATGCCGAAGGTGCCGGTCGAGGCGCCCAAAGTCCCGGTGGCGGTTCCGAGTGTGTCGGTGGGAACCGTGAAGCGACCGGTGGTGGCGAGTCCGCTGGCCGACGTCGCGAAGCTGCCGGTCGACGCACCGACCAGCGCGGACATCGTCGTTTCTTCGCGCCGCCCATCATGCTGCTCGATCGGCTGCTTGGCGGAGAGCATCACCGCGCCGACCGCCGTCGCGAAGGCAGGCTGCACGGCGGTCACCACCGAGGTTTTGCTGTGAGACGAAAGACGTTGGGCGACAACCGGAATCTTCGCACCTCCGCCAGCCATCGCCACCGCCGCGAGATCGCTGCCACGAACCCTGTTGCGGCGCAACAGGTCATCGAACGCGGAGAGCAGACCGTCGAGATGTTCCTCGACTAGGGCGTCCAGCTCCGCACGGCTCAACTCCATGCGGGTGCGCTTGCCCGGCAGATCGATAACCAGATCGGTCGCCTTCTCGGTGGACAGCCGCTCTTTGGCCAGACGGCACTCTTCGCGCAGACTGGCGAACTGCCCGACGACGCCGGCGCCGCCGGGATCGGCGCCGCTGCTGTGACTCGCACTGTCCAGCACGTGCACCATCAGCGCCTGGTCGACAAGGTCACCGGAGAACTCCGGGAAGCGCAACGTGTCGGCAATAGGTGTGAAGTCCGACGCCGCGTCGGCCAGCGTGATGCTGGTGCCGCCCCCACCGAAATCGAGCAGCGCGACAACGCCTTTGGAAGGCAAGCGGGAATCGGCGTTCAACGCCGTCAGCGCGGCAACGGAGTCCGGCACGAGCCGGGGCGCGATACCGCCATGAACAAAGTCGGCGTGGGTGATCAGGGCGTCCTGCAGACGCCGCATCGCATTCTGTCCCCAGTGCGCGGGAACCGCCATCGTGATATTCGATGTGGACGCTTTGCCACCAGTCGCGCTGGTCAACACATCCAGCGCCTCGACCAACAGCAGCGCCGGGTCATGCGTGGCACCGTCAGCTGATTTGAGAATGCGCGACGCGCCGACTCGCTCAACGAAGCCGGCCATCAGTGTGCCGGTGTCGGCTGAGTCCGGGTTCTCCACGGGCACACCGAGTTCCGGTGCGCGATCCGGGAAAAGGGTCAGCACAGCGCGACGCGAGACGGGTGGTTTCCCGCTGCGGACCGCGACTAAGTTTGTGGTCCCGATCGATAACCCCAACGGGTCATACATAAAGCGAATACTTTCGTCGATAGCGTTCGGTGGCCAGCGTCAACGATAACGGCGGCTCACGCTACGACGGTCGGGCACAACATCATCGGTATCCGGTCGATGCGGTTGCGTCACCGAAGTGATACCACTGGCGACTTGACAGGTCGGGGGGTGTCAGACCACGGTCAACGGCAGCGATCGGCGCGGCTGGAACTCGAACGTCGCCCCGCCGCTGACTTTGGCGACCGCGACCTCGGGCAGCTCCGTTGCGGCAGTGTCACTCTCGGAGAGCTCAGCGATCCAGTCGGTGGGCGTACCGGTGACCCGGACTTCGATGTGCGGGTCGACAGCGGTAGCGATCGCCTGTAACGGCTGGACCGACTCCGGCGAGCACAGCGATATCCACGCGGCGTCGTCGTGGGCCGGCGACGGGTGTACCTGCAATCGATCGTGTGCCTCGGCGTTGACGTAGCCCACCGGATTGAACAATGGATGCAACTCGAAAACCTTTAACAAACCGGCGATCCCGCCTGGAAGCGACAGTGCTCGATGGATCCGTTCTGCGCCAAGCCCCGCGACGCCGATCAGCCCACGAGTGCATATCGAGTCAGCCAGCTTGACGTCCGAACCGGCCCGCGCTCGCACCGCGATCGCAAAAGACAGATACAACAGATGCATCTGCAAACAAACCTCGTCGGCCATGCGCACCAAAGCCGAATGCGAGTACGCGCTGAAGTCGAAGTCGGACACCACTGGGCCCGAATAGTCGGCCAGACCGTCGTCGGACCGATCGATCGCGTCGAGTTCCCATTTCGCGGCGCGGGTTTCGGCCACGATGTCCAGCGCCGGAATACCCTCGACCGGCGGATAAGCCTCGTCGATGATGACCGTCCACGCACAGTGCGGATGCCGGTCGGACGGCACCCGGGGCGGCCGGTGTACGGGGCGCACCTGCGCACGCGCGTTGGTCGCGACGGCGGTGGCGTCGAACGTCGGATCCTCGATGGTGTGGCACATTCCGAACACGTAGTCGTCGCCCATCGGTTCGACGTCGAGCAATGCGCCGCAGTGGTCCAGATGAAACTCGCCGTGCCAGCGATCGTGAATGGTGTAGCGGAAGTCCATGAACTGCGGCGGAGCGCCGATGTCGAGCTGCAAGCCCTTGAAAATCGTTGGCACGTCGACGCCTTCGTAGTTCAGGGCGCGTTGCATGCGTCTGGTGTAGATCGGGCTGGCGCCGGCCCATTCCTCGATGGCGATCTGCACCATCTCGTCGCGCCCGAACTCCTGGATGCACCACGCCATGCCGGACCGGTCGATCATCTGCCCGATCAGCAGCAGTTCAGGCAATAGAACCGCCAACTCTTGACGGGACAACTGGGCGTAGCGGGATTGGCTCACCGCCCAAAAATAGACTTGACTATGTTATAAAGTCAACAATGTCTATCGCCGCAGGCCAGAATGCCCGACCGCCGGTCAGCCCCACCCGGCGGACTAACGCGCCACGCAAGCGCGGCGACGACACCCGGGCGAAGATCATCGACGAAACGGTCCGCTGCATCGTGGAGGAAGGTTTTGCCGCCGCGACGGCAAAACATGTCGCCGAGCGCGCGGGGGTGACGTGGGGGGTGATCCAGTACCACTTCGGCGACCGCAACGGCTTGCTGATGGCCGTCGTCGACGATGGAGTGGCCAGGCTGTTGGAAAGCCTCGCGTCGGCCGATGTCAGCGAACTGCCATTGCGGGAGCGCATCGAGGTGGTCGTCGACACCGCCTGGAGTTGCTACAGCAGCCCGACCTCGATGGCGGCGTTCGAGATCCTGCGCGCCAACCGCGGCGGCCCGGGCGGTTCGTCGCGGCGCCACCTATTGGAGATGAACTCGGCGATCGGTCAGCTCGGCCGACTGATCACCGATGACCCGGCTAATGATGGTGTGGCCGAGGTGATTTGGGCAACGCTGCGCGGTGTCGTGCTGGCTCAGATGATCGTGGGAACCTCGATCGATTGGCAGCGGGAGCGGCGCGCGCTGATCGATATGGTCACCCACTATCTGCGCTGAGCCGGCGTGTGCTGCAATGAATCGATGAGCTCAAATAGTCACGACGCCTGGCTCGCCGACGTCGCTGCGATAGAACTGATCAAGTACCGCTATCTGCGTGCGCTCGACACCAAGCACTGGGACGACTTCGCCGACACGCTCACCGAAGACGTCGTCGGCGACTACGGCTCGTCGATGGGCGAAGAACACCACTTCACCAACCGGGCCGATCTCGTCGAGTACATGCGCTCGTCGCTCGGATCGAACGTGATCACCGAGCATCGCGTCACCCATCCGGAGATCGCGGTGAACGGCGACGAGGCCTCCGGCACCTGGTATCTGCAAGACCGGGTGATCGTCGCCGAATTCGACTTCATGCTGATCGGTGCGGGGTTCTACCACGATCGATACCGTCGCACCGCTGACGGATGGCGGATCAGCGCGACCGGATACGACCGGACCTATGACGCCACCATGTCGTTGAAAAACCTCGATTTCAAGATCACGCCAGGCATTGCGCTGGCCTGACGGCCAGAACTGTTGGGCAACAACCAGTTATTGGGTGATCGCCATGACCGCGCCGGGCTGCAGCCACTGAATGATCTGCACCAGCTTGGCATCGTCGATCGCGACGCAGCCGGCAGTCGGGCCGCCGTCGGTGGTGTGGAAGAAGAATGCCGCGCCCTTGCCGGGCTGACGGTCCGGGTTGACGCCCATCACGACTGCGTGCTTGTACTGCGGGATTTCGAGGTTCTCACTGGCATTGGTGTCGAATGGACACTGAGCTTGATGGCAAACCTGCATGGTGTTGAACGTGGGGCTGCCGTCGTCGCCGTTCCACCAGTGATTCGACCCAACCTGAACGTATTTGAGACCGCCACCCGGGTTGGGCGCGGTCCCGAAGGCGAACGGTAAGGCGAAGACCCCCATCGGCGTGGCCGGGTAGCCGCTCTTGGCCTGTGCCGCAAGACCTGCCGATCCGATATGGGTGGGAATGGCGGCCTCGACCGGCTGCCAGCCCGCCGCACCGCGTTGGTAGATATCCATCTTCGCGTTCGAACCGCCGGTTCCGACAACGGAAACCACCTGGGTGGCGTTGCCGACCGAGGGAGCAAACCAAGGTGCGCCGACTGCACCCCCCTTAGGAGCTGTCGCCATGGGTACGACGGCTGCGCACACCGCAGCGCACACTAGACCCAGCAGTCGGCGCACGCTCCTATCGTCAGCGCCATACGATCGACAGGTCAAGTCAAGGTTTAGCGTCGATCAGGTCACTGAGCGGCCGCGACGCAGCTCTCGCCACCTGTCGTCGCTGGTGCACCGATATGTTCGTATGCATTGGGTGCAGGCTTCCCGGGTATAGAAAGCAATGAATGTCACCGACAGATCGCAGCCGCCGCCCCGCTGAGGACGGCAGCACGACGAAATTCGCCGCCGCGAGCGGTATCGCCGTGCCTCCGCTGACGGTCTGGCTGGGGTCGGCGATGTACACCTTTCCGGTCGGCCGGGATGTGATCGTGGGTCGCGACCGCCATTGCGATATCCGTTTTCAGGACATCCATCCCGACGACCTCACTCTGATCTCGCGGGTGCACGCGATTCTGCGGGTTGACGGCGGTCAGTGGGTCGTCGTCAACAACAGCCAAAACGGAATCTACGTAGCCGGTTCACGCGCCAACATGGTGCCCATCCGCGACCGCCTGAGCGTCGCATTGGGCAGCCCGCGCGGCCCGCAGCTGACATTCCAGATCGCGACGCCGTCGCCGTCGAGAACCCGCAATCCTCATACGGTCGAACGCCGAACCGATAACCCGCTGGGCGACAGCCCCAACACCGCGGTGTTCCGGCCGACCGGCCCACAGCCCCCCGCACGTGCATCGTGGCGGCCACCGTCTCGTCCCATGGCGTCGCAGCCGCAGCCAAACCGACCCGCCCCTGCCCGACCGATCAGCGAGCCCAGACGGCCCCCCGGTTCAGCGGCGTCGGCGACGATCGGCCGCGCCAAGACCAACAACGTCGTCGTCGAGGACGCGCTGGCCTCCCGGGTGCACGCGGTGCTGGTGTCCACCCCGGCCGGCTTGGAAATCCGCGACAACCACAGCAGCAACGGCACATTCGTCAACGGCGCGCTGATCACCAGCGCGATGTTGCGCGACGGAGATGTGGTCACGATCGGCAACACCGACATGCTCGCGACCGGCAACACTCTGTTGCCCCAACCGGTGGCCGCCCGCACCAACGGCCTGACCGCACATGGGCTGGCGTTGACCGTCGATGGGCGCCAACTGCTGCAGGATGTGTCCTTCACCGCGAAACCGGGGACGCTGACCGCGGTGATCGGGCCATCCGGCGCAGGCAAGTCAACGCTGGTCAAGCTGATCGGTGGCGCGATGCCACGCAGCGCCGGTGTGGTCGCCTTCGACGGGCACGACGTGCACGCCGAGTACGCGTCGATGCGCTCACGAATCGGGATGGTGCCTCAGGACGACGTCGTGCACCGCCAGCTCACCGTCGAGCAGGCCCTGCATTACGCCGCGGAACTCCGGCTGCCGCCGGACACCTCAGCCGATGATCGGCGCCAAGTCGTCGAGCGGGTGCTTGACGAGCTGGAGTTGGCTCCGCACAAGAAGACTCGCGTCGACAAGTTGTCCGGCGGACAGCGTAAGCGCGCATCGGTGGCCATGGAATTGCTGACCGGCCCGTCCCTGCTGATCCTGGACGAACCGACCTCAGGACTCGACCCCGCGTTGGACCGACAGGTGATGACCATGCTGCGGCGGCTGGCGGACGCGGGCCGCGTGGTCATCGTCGTCACGCATTCGCTCACCTACGTCAGCATGTGCGATCAGATCCTGCTATTGGCCCCGGGCGGCAAGACCGCCTTCGCGGACCCGCCCGCCCAGATCGGGCCGGTGATGGGCAGCACCGACTGGGCCGACATCTTCGCGCGAGTCAGCACTGACCCCGATGCGGCACACCGCGCGTATCTGGCCCGTCATCCCGCCGCCCCGCGCATGGCTGTCGCCGACCGCCGGCGCGGCACCGCTGGGACGGCCGCCGCGGACCAGCTCGTGGCGCCAGATCGTGACGTTGGTGCGCCGCCAAACCCGGCTGATCACCTCCGACCGCGGATACTTCGCGTTCCTGTCGTTACTGCCGTTCGTCCTCGGCGTGCTGTCGCTGGCGGTGCCCGGCAACACCGGGCTGGGGTCCGCCAACCCCACTGCACCCGAAGAACCCATCGACATCCTGATCCTGCTCAACATCGGCGCGGTGTTCCTGGGCACCGCGCTGACCGTGCGCGATCTGGTCGGCGAGCGGATGATCTTCCAGCGCGAGCGGGCCGTGGGCCTGTCGGCGTCGGCCTACCTGATGGCCAAAGTCGTCGTCTACAGCACCGCGGCGCTGATCGGCACCGCGGTCATGGTCGTCATCATGACGATCGGCAAGGGCACGCCCGCCCATGGCGGGGCGCTGCTGGGACCCGGCGTCGCGCACGGCGTCGTGGAGCTGTACCTGGGCCTGGCGCTGACGGCGATCACCTCGGCCATGGTGGGACTGACGCTGTCGTCGCTGGCCCGCTCCACCGAACAGGTCCTGCCGATGCTGGTGGTGACGATCATGGTCTCGATGGTGTTGGCCGGCGGCCTGATTCCGGTGACGGGACGGTTGGTCCTGGACCAGCTGGCGTGGTTCGTGCCGGGCCGTTGGGGCTTCGCCGCCTCGGCGTCGACGGTTGATCTGAACAGCGTCGAGGCGGGGCTGCCCGTCGACGCATTGTGGCGTCATGTGCCCAGCGCATGGCTGCACGACGCCGGCATGCTGGTGGCCCTGGCCGTTGTGCTGGCCGGCCTGGTCCGGTTCCGGCTGCGGTTGGGCAAGCGGGCCCGCTGATGCCGGTCTTCGTCCGCAGACTCTTCGGCATCGGCAAGTTGCCCGCCGACGTGCGAGCCGAAGTCGAGGCCGAGGGGATCGTCTACCTCGCCGACTATGTCCCCGTCACCCGGCGATTCAGCGGTGCGATTCCCGGCCTGCGATCGGCGCACAGCGTCGCGAGCTACGTCGGGTCGCTGGTGTTCACCTCACAGCGAGTCTTGGCGACCCTGTCGTCGCTGCCCAAACTTGCCGGCGCAGTCGTCGACGTACGTTGGGACGCAACGCAATCCGGTACGGCCACCGCGGAGATATCGCCGAACGGGCTGCACGTCGAAGTCGATGTCGATGAGGTCGATCGGACATTCACCGGACACCTCTCGCTGCATTACAAGCTCGATGTTCCCGCCGATGTGCTGGTCGCGTTGCCGCGGCGATCGGTCACCTTCGACATGCCGCCGGAATACGTCTTACGGGCGGTGGGCGTCACTTACCGGCCGTGATGTGTCGAGGTCGCGTCCAGGCCGCCGACGTCGCCGACAGATCGGGCCACGGTGGCCGGCGCAGCACGGCCGCACTGCCGAGCACCGCCGAGATCAGGCCGGTAATGACCCCGATCAGCGCTATCCGGTTGGTGTCGACCGCCGGCACCCAGCGGGCCGTGCCGCCGTAGATGACGAACAACCCCATCGGCGTCGCCGTGCCGGCACGGACCTTGGCAACGGGGATCACGGTGCCGCCGTCCGCGGTTCGGTAGGGCTCGCCGTAGACGCGTCCACGCGTGCCGTTGGTGGGCAATTGCTCCACTGACTCCGAAATGTTCATTGGGCTGATCCTTTTGACCGTGGGTTCGAGTTGAGTCTGACCGACGGAGCGGCTCGACACGGCGAAGTGGGCATGATTGGTCACTTCGACACCCGACGGTTTCTACGATGACGATGTGGATGATCACGCATTCAGTCCGCGGGAGCGGCTGGCGGTCTATCGCGTGATCGCCGAACGTCGTGACATGCGCCGATTCGTGGCCGGCAGCAAGGTTCCCGAGGATGTCCTGGCCCGCCTGCTGCAGGCCGCCCACGCCGCACCCAACGTCGGCCTGATGCAGCCATGGCGATTCATCCGGATCACCGACGACGAGCTGCGACGCCGCATTCACGCCCTGGTCGACGAGGAGCGTTTACAGACCGCGGATGCCCTGGGCCCACGGGCGCAGGAATTTCTGGCGCTGAAGGTCGAAGGCATCCTCGACTGCGCTGAACTGCTTGTGGTCGCGCTGTCCGATGGCAGGGACAGCTACGTGTTCGGCCGGCGCACCATGCCTCAGATGGATCTGGCATCGGTCTCCTGTGCAATCCAAAATCTCTGGCTGGCGGCGCGATCCGAAGGCCTCGGGATGGGATGGGTTTCGCTGTTCGATCCGCCGAAGCTGGCGTCGCTGCTGTCGATGCCCGGCGATGCCGAGCCGGTGGCGATCCTCTGTCTTGGTCCGGTGCCGGACTTTCCCGACCGGCCCTCACTGGAGTTGGACGGCTGGGCACTGGGGCGTCCGCTCGCCGAATTCGTCTCGGAGAACGGCTGGGGACAAACGCCGCAAGCGGCGACCTGAGCGTCGGCGGCCTCCGGGCCTGAAGTGCAGTTCCGCGGCCCCCGATCCACCGGCGGTTACGATGCCGGGGTGCAGCCACCTCCGCCAGGCCTCCCCCCGCAGTGGGGACCCCCGCCAGAAGATCCCCGGGAGCACGCCGGGCCTGGCTTCGGCGGCCAACCGGGCCCCGAGAGCTACGGTCAGCAACCGCCTCCGCCTGGGTACGGCCCACCGCCTGGATCCGGATATCCACCGCCGGCCGAGTACGGCCAACAACCCGGCTACAGCCCGCCGTGGGGTGGTTACGGAGGGCCCGCTCCCGCCCCGACGTCGCAGCAGACCATCAACTGGGTCAGCCTTGCCGCCATCGGGTTGATGGGGTTGCTCGGCGCCATCCTCACGCTGACCCTGTGGATCAACCTGAACAGCGCCGTCAGCCGCGCAGCCGATGTGTGCAATCGGTTCGGCGGCGAGTACTCGAGCATGTGCCGGCAACAGATCAAGAACATGGTTCCGTCTGTTCCGGTGGCCCTCGTCGTTTGTCTGTTTTTGATCATCGCGGCGTGCCTCGCGGTGACGGCCGGCGCCGTGATGCTCTTCGTCAAGAGGCCGATCGGGCAGTTCCTGATCCTCGGCGGCGGAATCGTCATGCTGATCTTGTCGATCGGTTGCGAGGCTCGTTACGGCGCCACCAGCCGGGTCACCTACGACTTGATCGCAGGCCTGGTGATCGCGGCGATCGGAGGCCTCATGTTCGTCCCGGCATTCCGGGTGGTCTTGGGGTTGCCGCCGAGATTGACCGATATCCATCGGCGTGGCGGGTTTCCGGGCGGCGGGCAATGGCCGCCCGGTCCGCCCGCCACCGCAGTACGGCCCGCCGGGGCCACCCCGACAGTGGTGAGTTGCTGACGACTGACATGGCCGGACACGCCCCGGTATGCACGCCGACCCGTCGCAGCCGATAACGTTCGATGGGCCCGGCAACGCTCAGGAGGTGGCGGCGATCGGCGGCGCAGACGCAAACCAAGACGCGACACACCCGCGGCGCGACAATGTGCTGTTCGTACACTGGCACGACCTGGGCCGCTATCTCGGGGTGTACGGTCACCCCGACGTGTCGAGCCCGCGGCTGGACCAGTTGGCCGCCGAGGGAATCTTGTTCACCAGAGCGCACGCAACCGCGCCGCTGTGCTCGCCGTCGCGGGGATCACTGTTCACCGGCCGCTACCCGCAAAGCAACGGTTTGGTCGGGCTCGCGCACCACGGTTGGGAGTACCGCCCGGGCGTCCGCACGCTGCCTCAGATCCTCTCCGAATCTGGCTGGTATACCGCTCTTTTCGGCATGCAACACGAGACGTTGCACCCGTCGCGGCTGGGCTTCGACGAATTCGACGTGTCCAACTCCTTCTGCGAGTACGTCGTCGAACGGGCGCAGCAATGGCTGCGTGACCACGACACCAGCCGGCCGTTCCTGCTGACCGCAGGCTTCTTCGAAACGCACCGGCCCTATCCACGCGATCGCTACGAACCCGCGGACGCCGACGCTGTCGATACGCCCGCCTATCTGCCCAATACCGTTGAGGTGCGCCAAGATCTGGCCGAGTTCTACGGATCGATCACGACTGCCGACGCCGCAGTGGGCCGACTGCTGGATACGCTCGCGGACACCGGCCTGGACGCCAGCACGTGGGTGGTGTTCCTCACCGATCACGGCGCCCCATTCCCGCGTGCGAAATCCACCCTTTACGAGGCGGGAACCGGAATCGCGATGATTGCGCGCCCACCCACCCGAATGAGGTTGGCGCCCAAGGTTTACGACGACCTGTTCAGCGGGGTGGATCTGCTGCCGACACTGCTGGAACTGCTCGGAGCGGGGAAGGAGTCTGACATCGAAGGCATCTCGCATGCGCGGGCATTGATTGCGCCGGATTCCGTCGAGCCGGTGCGCGACCATGTCTACACCACCAAGACCTACCACGACTCGTTCGATCCGATCCGCGCGATCCGGACTAAAGACTTCAGCTATATCGAAAACTACGCCCGCCGGCCATTATTGGATCTGCCGTGGGATATCGAGGAAAGCCCATCCGGCCATGCCGTCGCTCCGCTGGTGACCGCGCCACGACCGGAACGCGAACTCTACGATCTGCGCGTCGACCCCACCGAGACCAACAACCTATTACCCGGCGACGGCAATGATGGCGCCGACCAGATCGCCGCTGACCTTGCCGTCCGCCTTCATGATTGGCGGCAGAAGACCGGTGACGTCATACCGTCGGATTTTGTCGGCACCCGCATTGCAGCCCGCTACACCGAGACGTATCTGCAGATCCACCAGAAGGTCCTCACCAGTCGCTCGGCGATCGCCGTCGACCGCGGAATCGACGACGAAATCCATCACGCAGAGCAATAACCCTCAGCCGGCCCGGGTGTTTCAGCCACCCACCTGGGCGACGAAGAACACCCGCCGGAACGGGAAGAACGTGGTCCCATCCGGCCGGGCTGGGTAGGCATCGGCGAGCAGCGGAATGAGCTCCTCGCGAAACCGTTGGTATTCCTGCTCATTGAGCTGTTCGCTCACCGGCAGCAAGGCGGTGCCGGTGATCCAGTCCAGCACCGGATGCTCCCCGGTGAGCTGATGGATGTAGGTGGTTTCCCAGGCATCCACGGTGCACCCGGCATCGATCAGCAGCTCGGCATAATGCGCTGGCGTGTCAACCACGGCCCCCACCCGAAACGGGATGTCGCGCAGCACCTTCGCAAACGGCTCACGCCGAGCTACCGCTCGCACCGCAGCGTGCGAGGGACTGTCGAAGTTGCCCGGCATCTGAACCGCAATCCACGACCCGGCGCCCAGTTGACCCGCCCATCGAACAAACAGCTCGCCGTGCTCGGGCACCCAGTGCATCGCGGCGTTGCTCACCACGACGTCGGTATCAGGTTGCGGGACCCAGGTTCTCACGTCGCCGACGGAAGCGTTTACGCCACGGTCCCGGGCCGCGGCGACCATCTCCGGCGAGCTGTCCAACGCCTCGATGGCCGCATCCGGCCACCGTCGAGCGAGCTGACCGGTCAGGTTCCCCGCGCCGCACCCCAGATCAACCACCCGGCGCGGGCTCGGCGCTCCCACCCGGGACAGCAGATCGGCGAACGGACGGCCGCGATGATCGGCAAAGGTCAAGTACACATCTGGATCCCACATATTGACCCTCCTGTTCAACGGACCGCACGACGACTGATATAGACGGTATTACCGTTGCGAGTGAGTGATCTTTAGTCGTCACGCGACTCGCACCCCGTCTCGGGGTTGTTCGGCAGCCTTGTGGCTGCGTCCCTTCCGCGCTTCACGGCCACCAGCCCGGCCAAGCCGGGTCTTACGGTCGGCTCCACGCTTGACGGCGGCCCCAACTGGGCCGACGACGCTAACAGTGTCCTCGTAGCGTGCGAGGTTGTTCGCGGCGTTGTCGTCACGCTGGTGGATGACCGAACAGCCGTCGCATTGCCACTTTTCGTCCCAGCCGATGTCCTGCACATGCCGACACAGGCTGGCAGGTTTTCGACGACGGGAACCAGCGGTCAGCGACCACCAGCTGCGACCCGTACCAGCCTGCCTTGTAGGACAAGTGCCGACGGGGTGTGCCCAGGGCGGCATCGGACAGTCCGCGCCGTCTGGCGCGGGCACCCGGCAACCCTTTTTGCCGCAACATCCCCGCGGCGTCCAAACCTTCAACAACGATCCGGCCGTGGGTTTTAGCCAACCGTGTCGTCAGGACGTGCAGGTGATGAGTGCGGACATCGGTGACCCGGCGATGCAGCCGGGAAATCTCGGTGGTGCGGTCACGGTAGCGCCGCGAGCCTTTTGTGCAGCGCGACCGTGCCCGGCTGGCGTGCTGAAGCCCTTTGCAGCGCACGCGTCGCAGCGGCCGTGGGTTCTCGCACGCGTTCAATCACTGTCGCCGTCCTCGGTCGGCGACCGTGGCCAACCGGCGCACCCCGACATCGATACCAACCCGCGAATCAGGCAGCGCCACCTTGGGCTGCTGGGGGCGTTGCACGAGTACCCGCACGCTCGCGTCGATGACGGGTTCCGTTGCGGCGCACCGAGATCGCGAGCACCCGCGCCCGCCCGGCACGGATGCAGCCGTTCGATGCGGCGGGTGTTCTCGTGGGTACGGACGGTGCCGATCACCGGCAGTGTTAGATGCCGACGGTCAGGTTCTACCCGCATCGCGCCCGTGGTGAAACACACCCGATCAGCTGTCGCGGCCTTTCTTCTTAAACCGCGGGAATCCGACCCGTTTCCCGGCGCGCTTGCCCGCGCGAGAGGTCTGCCAATTCCAGTACGCGTCTACCGCGCCCGCTGATGCCGTCGGCGTAGGCCTCCTTCGAGCATTCGTGGCCACCACACCACACCTGTCTCAGCGTTGACACACACGTCGTCTTTGACTGTGTTCCACCGTTTCCGCAGCACCCGAAGCGAGGGCTTCGCCGTCTCAACACCAGCTCGCGTGCCACGCTTCGATATCAGCTTTCAGGGCGGCGACCGTCCAGTTGAAAGCCTTACGTCGCGCACCGAAATGCCTTGCCAGCATGCGAGCTTGACCCTCGGTCGAGTCCAGGGTGAACCGGAACGCCTGCACCGTCCACCCTTCAGGAACCTCGAACCGGGCCATCACAACCAGTCCTTATCATCCTCGCCGCACGCCGCGCACTCACCGTCGTTACACCCGTCGCAAAGCCCACCCGAGTCGAAAGTGAAAAGGAACTCCGCACCGCAACAAAAGCACGAAAACGACGTGTTCGGCACGCCCATCCTCATACCCGTCACCGCCATGCCCCGTTCCTACAGCACACCACCGACGACAAACGACCACTCAACCCGCAAAAACTCGCCCCTTCGCAGCTGCGCGGTCGGAGGTGCTCCCACCGCGCGCCGTTCGGCGTGCATCGTCGCCAAACTTGGCCCCCACTAAGCTCACGTTCATGTCAGGCAAGACCGATCGGCCGCCGATCGCGCCGTCGATATTGGCCGACGAAGACGAAGCCGCCGAGGTACGGCAGATCTGGTCTGCGCTCGGCTTGCCGGGTCTGATCGATGTGCACACACACTTCATGCCGAAATCGGTGATGGACAAGGTGTGGCAGTACTTCGATTCCGCGGGCCCGCTGGTAGGTCGTGAATGGCCGTCAACTATCGGAGCGCTGAGTCCGACCGTGTGCAGATGCGGTCGACAACGGCATGACGATCGAACCCATGTACCCCTGGAGGCCTCAATATGTTGTGAGCAGGAATCGCTCACCCCCGGCGGCCACCTGCATTAGGCACTTTCCCGGCGCCGGCTGGCCGGTCGGTGTCGTCAATCGCACCTATGTCCGAACCATGGACGTTGAGTCTGAAAAATCAGACAACGATCTCTTGCGCGTGCATAATAAAAACCCAGGTATCTCTCAGACTTGTCTCAGGGGGCACCATGGCTCAGCGCTCGAGCACGCGGGATCGTTGGTCGCGCAGCGCGAAGGGCCGCTGGCGTGGTCGGGTGGTCAGCCTTGTCGCGGCTGCTGGGGCGGTTTTGGCGTTCGGGATGAGCCCGCTGGCCAACGCCCCGGGGGCCCATGCTGATGAGTTCGACGTGATCGTGGACCCGATCATCAACTCCCTGGCCGGTTTGGTCACGGGTCTCGATCCTTCGGCCGGTCTGGATCTGGGCGCTGCGGGCGTGGGTTCGGCTGAGCCGTTGGCTGCGCTGGGGCTGTCGGCTGATGCGGTGTCTGCTGCTGGTTCGTTGGATTCGTTGCTGCACACCCTTGAGCAGGACTGGATCACCAGTTCGATGGGAGCCGGCGTCGACACCCAGCTCAATACGTTGTGGCAGGACCTTGGTGGTACCGGCATCTTGATTGGCAACGGCGCCAATGGGATTGGCGACGGCTCGTTGGCTGAGGCGACCGGTGGTGCGGGCGGAATCTGGTTCGGTGATGGCGGTGACGGCGCCACCGATGCCGGCGGGGTGGGCGGTGTCGGCGGGGCTGCGGTGCTCGGTGATGGCGGTGTCGGCGGTAACGGCGTTGATGGTGGGGCCGGCGGCGATGGTGGGGATGTCGCGCTGATCGGCGATGGTGGGGCCGGCGGTAGCGGCGGCGATGGCCTCGAGGGCACCACCGGGCTGGACGCCACGGCCACCAGCCAGGGCGGGATCGGCGGGGAAGGTGCTACCGGGCAGGCCGGCGGGGCCGGCGGGGACGGCGGCACCGGTGGGGTGCTCTCCGGTGACGGTGGTTTGGGCGGTAACGGCGGTGATGGTGGTCAGGGCGGGGAAGGCGGCACCGGGTTGGCCGCGACCACCGCCGGGGCCACCGGCGGTCACGGCGGCACCGGCGGCAACGGCGGGATCGGCGGTAATGGCGGCAACGGCGGTCTGGCCACCAACGGTGCCGACGGCAATGGCGGCAACTCCGGCAACGGCGGTGAAGGCGGGATAGGCGGCACCGGTGGGGCCGCGGCGGTCGGCGATGCGACCGCCGGCGGTGGTGGCACCGGCGGCACGCCCGGTGACCCCGGCATCCCGGGCAGCGGCGATGGCGGCGCCGGTGGCGCGGCCACGGTGGCCGCGGCGGGCGCGCCCGGCGCGGCGGCGACGGTCGGCGCCGCGAACCCCGGCACCGGCACCCCCGGCGCCGATGGTGCCGACGGCGTGGATGGCACCGGTGGGCCCGGCGGCAACGGCGGCAACGCCGAGGTCGCCGGTGACATCGCCGGTAACGGCGGCAACGGCGGGTCGGGTGTGCCCGGCATTAACGGGGTGACCCTCAACGGCGGCGACGGCACCGCCGGCACCGCCGGTGGCGTCGGTGGTGCCGGCGGTGACGGCGGGAATGCGACGGTGGCCGGGGCGATCCCCGGCCACGGCGGCAACGGCGGCGCCGGGGGGGTCGGCGGCAATGGCGGTAACGCCGCCAACGGCGCGAGAGGGGTCGGGCCATCCACCCTTGACGGGGCCAACGGCGGCAACGCCGGCGCTGGCGCCAACGGTGGGGACGGCGGCCAAGGCGGGGCCGGCGGCTTCGCGGTCACCGGCAAGGACGGCACCCCCGGCAACGGCGGGGTCGGCGGCGCTGGCGGCAACGCCGGAACCGCCGGTAACGGCGGTAACGGCATCCCCGGAGCGGGCCAACTTAACAACGGCACCGGCGGTCTTGGCGGCAACGGCGGCAACGGCGCCGACGGCGGGGCCGGCGGCAACGGCGGCATCGGCGGCAACGCGAACATCCAGGGCATCGTGGGCGCCGACGGCAACGGCGGCAACGGCGGGGACGGCAGCAACGGCGGAATCCCGGGGAATGGCGGCAACGGCGTGCCCGGCACCGCGGCCCACCCCAACGGTGGTAACGGCGGCAACGGCGGCAACCCCGGCACCCCCGGCCAGGGCGGCAGCGGCGGGCAGCCCGGCAACGACCCGATCGACACCACCGGCACCCCCGGCAGCCACGGCGCCAACGGCAACGCAGTAACCAGTGGCGGTGACGGCGGCAGGGGCGGGTCCGGCGCCAACGGCGCCCACGACCTCCTCGGCCAGGATTGCTTCGGTACCGTTCGGAATCTTGTGTGTTACCCAACTACTCATCCCAACGGCTGGGCCGGCGGCAACGGCGGCAACGGCGGGTCGGTCGGCAACGGTGGCGATGGCGGGGACGGCGGCAACGGCCTGGCCGGCGCGTTCGCCGGTAACGGCGGGAACGCCGGGAACGGCGGCCAGGGCGGTTCGATCTCGGGTAACGGCGGGGACGGCGGGGCCGGCGGCAACGGCGGCAACGGCGTCAACGGCGGCAACGGCGGCAACGCCGACACCGCCTGCATCACTTGCTCTGGCGGCAACGGCGGGGCCGGCGCGCCCGGCTTCGACGGCGGCAACGGCGGCAACGGCGGCGCCGGCGGCGCGGCCCTGGGATCAGGAAATGGCGGGGACGGCGGCGCTGCCGGCAGCGGCGGCAGCGGCGGGAACGGCGGTCAAGGCGGGGACGGCGCCAACTCCGGCTCGTGGGCCTACAACGCCGACGGCGGGTCCGGCGCCGCCGGTGGTGAAGGCGGTGCCGGCGGCACCGGTGGTGCAGGCGGTGCCGGCGGCGCGGCCCTGGGATCAGGAAATGGCGGTGAGGGCGGGGCCGCCGGGGCAGCCGGGGCTGGCGGTCAAGGCGGGAACGGCGGTCTCGGCGGCACCGCCGAGGCCCCCCTTGGCGGACTCCCCTCTAGCGGCAGCGGCGGCAGCGGCGGCGCCGGCGGCACCGGCGGCACCGCCGGCAGCGGCGGCAGCGGCGGCAGCTCCGTATCGGGCGTCGGCGGTAATGGCGGCAGCGGCGGGGTCGGCGGTGCCGGCGCCAAAGGCGGCAACGGCGGCAACGGCGGCGCGGCCAAATTCGGTGAAAATGGCGTTGGCGGCGGTGCCGGCGGTGCCGGCGGTGCCGGCGGTGCCGGCCCCGACGGCGGCAACGGCGGGGCTGGCGGCCACGGTGTGATATCGGGTACCGCCGGTGCCGGCGGCACCGGCGGTAACGGCGGCAACGGCGGCAACGGCGGCAACGGCACACCCAACGGCCACGGCGGCGCCGGCGGGGCCATTGGTAACGGCGGGAGCGGCACACCCAACGGCGCCTACGGCTACGGCGGTGTCGACGGTCTGGACCATCCCTAACTACTAGCTTCCACGGAATCCGACCAGGTAGAACCCCTGTAGGTGTGTGAGTAGCTACGCTCCCGAGGCGGCGTGTCTCGGGGCACATTTTGAGGCTGCCGTACAGCGATTCCGGTGGGCGTCTTCCGTCGATGCCGGGTAGTCCCAACGAGATTGGCATGCACCGCGTTGCCTTCTCGGTCGACGATATCGACAAAGCCCTTGAGATAGCCGCGAGGCACGGCTGCCGTCCGCTTCGCGGCGTGGCGACCTATGAGGACGCTTACAAGCTCACGTACGTCCGCGGCCCCAGCGGCATCATCGTCATGCTCGCCGAGGAGCTGAAAAAGAACTGACGGCCGATCAGCCCGACACTCTAGTTCACCACTGGGTGCGGCACGACCGGCTGTGATTGTGCGGTGCTGGCCCATTGCAGCCGCTCGAGTAGCAGCGACTCGGGCAGTGCGACATGGTCGTCGAGACGCTGGGTCGACAGCGGGTCCAGCGCCGTCAGCGACGCACGCTGGATACCGGACTTCGAAATCAGCCCTGGCAGTGGCCCGCTCGCAGCGGGGCTGGCGTCGGTCCGGAATGCGCACGCGACCGCCAGCGTCTGGTTGGCACCGGCACCGGCAACCTCCGCCGCCGTCCAGACTTCGCGGACCGGGTACGACCAGATGGCCGCCAGCGTGTTCGGCAGCGCGGTGTCGACCTTGACCCCATAGGCGGCAACGTAATCGGTGCTTCCCTGAGAAATCCCGGACCACGTCTCGCGGCCGGACTTCGGATACGGCGCCGGAACGTCTTCGGGGGCGGCGAGGGAAGCCGTCCATCCGCTCTCGCGGAGATGGTCAGCGAGCCGACGCGCAGCGACCTCGGCTGTCTCGTGCAACGGAATATTCGCCGAACGAGCTTGTAGCGCAGCCAGATTGTCGACGGCAGACAACGTCACGCCGATCCAGGTTTCCCGCTCCCTCGTGCCGACCTCGGATGTGCTGTCGCGGCTGGTAACCCGGATGGCCTTGGCACGCAGACCGTAACGCTCGGCGTAACCGGCGATCAGTGACAGTGGCAGCGCGTCGGCACCGGCCAACGGCGGCGTCACGCGTAGCAACGCGGTCGTCCGCACGTCGGTGACGGACTCGTCGGCCCGTCGTACACCCCGGTTGGGCCGCAGGATCGCGAGCCGGCGCCGCAAGATCGTGCTGACAGGCAACCCCTGCCACCTCGCCAGCAGCACGATCACCGCGACGATCGCGACGCCGAGCACCCAGCGCTCGCGCACCGAGTGCCACGGGAAAGCGCCGGCGCCGGCCACAACGGCAAACAGCACCAACGTAATCCGTCCGGTGGGCGGCGAGATTGATCGGTAGGCGCTCACAGTGTGGCTTCCTTTCGTCGGCGTGCGGCGATCGCGGCAGCGGCCACGACGGCCAGTAGAAGTGCAGCCGTCCCGCCGAATGCGACGATCCGGGGCCATGGGCTCTTTGGTGTTGGTTCGGGCGGCGCCGCAACATGTTTCACCGGCGACTTGTCGTCGTGAGTGGCGGCGGGAAGCTGCCAGGTCAGAGCCGCGACAGGGTCCACGGCGCCGGTGCCGACCAGATTGGATGGCGCGCGGGCCCCGTTGTGTGCGGTCGCGGTGATGCGACGGATCACGTCCGTGGCGTTCAATTCCGGGTACTTGCTGCGCACCAGCGCAGCGACACCGGATACGTATCCGGCCGCATAACTCGTGCCGATCAGCGGCGACAACCGCTGATGCTGGTCAGGCACACCATTGGCAAGCCCGCCGTCGTCGCGGTTACTCACCGACACGATGCTCTCGCCAGGTGCGGCAACGCCTACCCATGGGCCGGCCATCGTGAACTTCGACGGCTGATCGGCCGGGGTCAGCGAGCCCACCGACAGCACGTACGGCTGCCACCAGGACGGCACCGACACCGAGGTGACACCCGCCCAGTTGCGGGGATCGTCCGGACGTCCTAAGTCGGTGAGCGGGTTGGATTCACACGCCGCTCCACTGGCCGAACCCGCGGCACCGCTGTTACCGGCGGCGGCGACGATCACGGCGTCCTTGTCGACGGCCGCGTATCGGATCGCCGCACCGAGTGCGCCCTGGTCGACGTTGCGGTCGGCGGGCAGACAGGTGATCCCCGCGACCGTGATCACCCGCGCGCCGAGATCGGCGGCATGCACGATCGCCCGGCCCAAGGCCGTCACATCGACGATCGCACGCGCGGTGGTGGGGTCCCCACCGGCACTGCGCGCCGAGAACTTTCCCGATGTCACACGCAACGACACCAATCGCGCCCCCGGTGCGATGCCGGCGAAGCCGTCATCGCCCGGCTGGCCGGCGATTAGGCCCGCAACCGCCGTACCGCGCCCGTCACAGTCGGTGAGGCCATCGGTCGATTCGACATAGTCGCCACCGGGCTGCACGCCGGGTAGCCGCGGCCCTGGCCGCACGCCGGTGTCCAGAACCGCCACCAGTTGCCCGTCGCCGCGGGAAAACCGCCACGCCGCAGCGGGATCCAGCATCTGCTGGCTTGGTGAGGCCTCCTTGGAGTCAGTACCCGGGATGACGCCGGTACCGGTGCACTCGCCGCTCTTCTCCATCGGCTGCACCGGTCCGGGTGCACCGTTAGGCGGTGCCGCGCCCGCGTCGACCTGTGGGCGATCGATCGCCAACGCCGGCGGGCAGGCCCACATCGTGGCAACCACAACCGCGGCGAGACAACCGAACCGGCGAGTGCGAGCAGAGATCATCGATTGAGCACCAAAGTGAACAGTCCCACCAGGTAGGCGATCACCGGGATCAGCGACGCGTCGATGCCCGACGCGACGAAGCCCACCAGCCGGCGCAGAGGCAGCGAGTAGGTGTCCGGAGAGGCGATGGTCGGGCTGAGCGCGACGACGACCCAGGCCGACACCAGCCCTGCAAGGACGATCGCGATCACCAGCGCGGTCAGGTACTGGGCCGTGGCCGTGTAGAGCACGACCAACGACACGGCCACCAGGAAGGGCTGGGCCAGCAGCCACGCTTTGCATGCGGCCGAATCCCATACCCTCGCCCGCAGCGTTGCCGCGGCCGCTGTCGCGGCCACCACGTACCAGCCCCACGCGGACAACGTGTCCGGACGCCACGCGATCGCCACCGACCCGATCGCACTGAGCAGTACGGCGCCGGCGATGAATCCGGTCTGGTGCGCGTCGCTGATCCGCACCCGTCGCGGCAGGTCCTCGAGCACCCGCGACGGCGGCGCCGATGGAGTGGGGTCCCCGGGGGCCGGAATGACCGGCAGCGGGAATCGTGCCCACAGCGCGGACAATTGCGGGGCTTCGATAGTGACCAGTAGCGCCACGACCAACAGGCCGGCGCCCAGCGTCACCAATGGTAGCTGCCACAGCAAGCTCGCACCGGCAGCAAGCAGCACGCCGCCGCCCAGCACCGCAGTTGCAGTGAAAAGTGCGATGGTGCCACTACTTTCGCGGCGCGGCAGGATCAGGCTGATCAGCGACCAGGCGGTTACGCCGGCGGCGGCCAGCGTCACCTGCGCCGTGCCGAAGCTACCCGGCACCGCCAGGGCCAAGGCCGCCGCGATCGGCACCAATGCTGCGGCCGAGATCGCGGCACCGGCACGCGGTGACCGCGTGGCCAGACCCGCCACCACGGCCAGCAGCGCGATCGCACCGACCACGAACGACCCGACAACCGAGCCGGTGGCGAACCGGTAGGCAACTCCCAGACCCGTTGCAGCCCAAGTCAATCCCATGAGTCCGGCAACCGCGCCGCGCTCGGATGTGCGCGGTGCCCCACGGGTTCAACCGAGATGTAGAGAAGATCACCGCCGCGTCGGCGATGTCTTCCACGATGCCCGGTGCGGCCGGCCCGACGGGGATGGGCTGCAGGGCCAACAGGTCACCATCGACGACACCGACTGTCCCCAAACTGGCGTCCAGGCTGAACGGCGCACCGCCGATCGGGGCCAGGCTCAGGCGAGTGGGAGTGGTCGGTTCGGCTGAGGCGTCGCCGTCGGCTGTCGCATCGTCTGCAACGACGGGCACCACCAAACGCTCGACGGCCGGCAGGATTTCGCGCAGCGGCAAGTCCGCGGGCAGTGCTATTTCGGTCAGCCGGCTGTCCGCGAGGATCGCTACCCGAACAATGGGCATCACAGCGCTCGACATCACTGACTCCTCAGGCTTCTGCGGGACATTGCTTCTCTTTCTCTTCGTGAACAGGGGTCGTTCTAAGGATCAATCAGACGGATTGTGGGTTGGCCTGCATGCTGAAATCTCTGGAGAGCCTGTTGCCCTCGAACCAGTGGCCGTCGGGTAACTGGCCGGTGAGCTGTTCGACCGCGACGGCGATGGAAAACGGAGTTCCGGGGCTGAAGGTGGAAATCCATTCGCCGTCGAAGGCGCGCGACGGGCTGACCAGCACCCGGCCCGCGGTGGTATCGACGATGCTCATTCCGACCTCGGTGCTGGCGTGCTGTCCATCGCGGTGGCAGCCGGCGACGATCTCGACGTAGCTGCGCGGTCCGGTGAACACCGACTCCACCACGGGTCGCGCCGACTTTGGAATACCGAGGTAGTCAAGGACTTCGGTGAGTGCCGCGCCGTTGCGCAGCCGCTCGTCGGCCCGAGCACCCACCTGAGCGGGCAGGCTGAATTCGTCGAACCGTGCGGGAGGGCGCTGCGCCAGCCCTACACCGAGTATCGGCACCAGGGCGCGCGCGTCGTGAATGTCCATCACCGTAAACGTCACCAGCTGTGCATTGCGCAGCGCCACAACGGTTTTGTCGCCCCTGCGCGCGATGATCCCCCGTAGGAGATCGTCGCCCCCGGCGGCGGCAGCGGAACCCACGTAACGCAGGTCCAGCCACCGCTCCGGGAAGCACACCACCCGGATCCAATCGGCCACCGCCGCATTGACAACGCCGTCGGCCGACACCATTCCCATGCGGGTGAGTTCGGCGTTCTGGGTTGCGAGGAACGCACCCCGTTCGGCGGCATCAGCGTAAGGCGAGGTGATCGCCAAAACCCATGGGAACGTTCCCGCCCCCACGGTTTCGGCGATGAACCACGCCTGGTCGACGGTGAGCTCGACAGCGTTCGGCTTGGTGGTCATCTACGTTGCGGACCCACCCGCCAGGGTGTGCGACCGCCCCACAAGCAATGCCGTCGACGGGGCTAGCCGCCCCATTTGGCGCCTTCGGCCTGGTCGCGGGCCAGCATCGAGGTGGTGTTGTTCTCATGCGTGCCCGCCATCGCACGGTAGGACAACACCAACTGCTCCATCGCCTGGTTCCACTGCGCCTGCCAGGCCTGATAACTCATCCCGGTGTCACCCTGCCAACCCGCCTGCAACGCGGCCTGCTCGGCGGAGATATCGGCACCCAAGCTCTGCAACGTGCCCGCATACCCGGCCATATCCGCCGAGTGCGCCAGCATCGCCGGGTAGTTGTACATGATCTGCGACATCACACATCCCTTTCCTCAAGCCCTCATCCGGGTCAGAAACCCGGGTAGCTGCTCGCCGCAGCACTGTCAGCGGCCACATAGGTGCCCGCGGCATCCCCCAGGTTGGCCTGCGCGATATCCAGCAGCGAATTCA
The DNA here is from genome assembly GCA_963815995.1 of uncultured Actinomycetota bacterium. Classification (GTDB taxonomy): domain Bacteria; phylum Actinomycetota; class Actinomycetes; order Mycobacteriales; family Mycobacteriaceae; genus Mycobacterium. The sequence continues at coordinate 52,560 of CAWFIR010000001.1, read as the reverse complement.
CCTTGGCCGCCGCCGCCACAAACCGGGCATGAGCAGCCTGAAACGCCGCCGCCGAATCCCCAGCGTGAAACGCCTGCGCCGACATCGCTTCCTGCTCGGCCTGACCAATCGTCGAGCGCATCAACCCCGCCTTAGCACCAAACGCCGACTGCGAGGCCACCAACTGCGGAATATGAGCATCCAAAAGACTCATCCCAAAAATCCCTTCGTCCATTGACTACCGTTGCCACACCTACACATTCAGTTGTGATCCCCCTTCCCCTCGGTCAGGTCCGGACCCCAAGTGCCCGGCACCATCGGCGTAGTTGGCCCATTGGCAAATCCGTTGCTGCTCAACGTGGCTAACCCAGCCGCCGCAGCAACGGTTTCCTTGTCCACCGTGCCGGCGAATCCAAGCGGCCCGCCACCGTGGTCCGAAGCCTCCGACGTCGCGACTGGTTCACGGTCTGCCGGCCTGCTCCAGTCCGGGTCGACCTCGACGTTCATGTCGGCGAATTCATCAGCGTGGTCGTGTATTTCAGACCGTCGCCGCCGCCGCGACCGCGTCTTGTCCCGACTCACCGCGGCCACCGCCGCCGCTGCGGGAATCGAACTCGCCGGCGCCTTGGTCTCATCGCGGTCGATCAACGTCGGCCCGGGACCGTCGTCGGGATCGGTGGCCCCCACCATATAGCCGAAGCCGGCGGTGGCGGGCGCGGCCGTCGAGGCACCGACAGCGGCGCCGGCGGTGGGCGTCGACCCGGTGGCCGTTGCCGCGCCGGCACCGGTGGAAGCCAAGCCGGCGGCCGGCATCCCCGATTTTTGTCCGGACGAGATGCCGGCCGCGCCGACCACCGCGGGTCCATCGGCCGGCGCCGCCAACGTCGACGCGGCGTAAAGAGCCAGACCGAGGATGAGCGGAAGAAAGGCCGGGGAACTGAGCAGGACCGACCAAAAGGTCGTTCCGAACGGGATGAAGAACGCCTCGTACCCGATGAAGAACAACAGCGGGAACCACTCGCCCGGGTTGGCGAGAATCGCGCTGAGCGTCCCGGTCGGATCCTGGATGAGCTGTACCAGCTGGTTGAAAATATCGGTCAGGAAGTTTCCCGACGACGGCGGGTTGGCAGCGGCAGCCACCGCGTTGTCGGTCTTGAGCACCGGCGGCGCTGCTGCGGTGCGCGGTGACGACGCCAACGCCGACCCGGACACCCCCTGGTAGGCGGCCATCGTAGTGGCCGCCTGGATCCACATCCGGGCATAGTCGGCTTCATTGAGGGTGATCGGAATCGTGTTGATACCAAAGAAGTTCGTTGCGATCAGCACGCCGTGAATGATGTGGTTGGTGGCCAGCTCCGGCATGGTCGGCATCGCGGCCAGCGCGGCGGTGTAGGCGGCCGCGGCGACCTCGTGCTGAGCCGCCGCGCCGGCGCTGTTCGCGCTGGCCTCGGTCAGCCATGTCAGGTACGGCACGTGTGCGCCCACATATTCCTCAGCGCTGGGACCTTCCCATGTGCTTGCTTGTACCGCGCCCAATAGTGAGGTGAGTTCGCTTGCTGCCGAGGCATATTCAGTGCTCAGCGAGGTCAACGCCCCGGCGGCCGCCATCAGCGACCCGGGTCCAGGACCGCTGCTGAGGAGCACTGAATGCACCTCCGGCGGCGAAGCCATCCACACCGGCGCGGTCATTGTCAGTGGCCGGCCGAGTATGTCGCCGCGGCAGCCGCGTCACCGGCTGCGTAACTCACGCCAGACTCACCGACACCGACTCCGGCGCGGCCGAGCTCTTCAACACCTTCAGCCGCCACCGCAGCGTGTTCGCTGCCCTGGGCACTGAAGCCGGCTGCGGTCTGCAGCGAGACCGGGTCAGCCGCAGACGGAACGACAGCCGTGATGACCGGTGCCGCACCCGCATGCGCGGCGGCCAACCGGGCGGTGATCGATTCAACCGCGGCGCTGGCCGCGGCCAGACCTTCGGGAACAACTCGCAGTGTCATGACACATACTCCTTTCGATGAAAATCACCGGCCATCAGCGGCCACACTCTCGTCGACAAGCGGATTGACCAACTGCACGTACGTCGGGATATCGCTGTCGGTCAGCAGAATTGCGCGACCGGCCGGCAGCCGGTCGAATCGCTGACCGCGGATCTTGCCGCCGTCGGTCGGGTTGCCCGACAGCATCAGCGTGGTCGCTTGCAGGTCGTTGAACCGGCGCAACAACGGGCTGGTCATCAACGCGTGTGCGGCGCCGGTTGCGCGCGCCGTGACGATGACCCGCAGCCCCAGATCGCCGGCCTGCGCCAATAATCCGATCAGCGGAGTCCAAGGCCGCTGTCCGACATAGGGTCCCGCCATCGCCGGACTGTCTGGTATCTGGTCCACGTCGTCGATGATCAGGTAGTGGGTGTGGCCCTCAAATGACCACCCGGTCAGCTGCGAGGCGGTAAGACCGGCCGGCGGCCGGCGCTTTTCGATGAGCGCCGACAGCCCGAGCATCGCCGGGGTCACGCGGTCGATGTTGGCTGTGTACTCGTTGTCGGGGAACAGCGGCTCGTCGACAAGATGCAGCCGGCGATCCAGCACGGTGAACGCGACACGGTCCGGCGTCGAGTTGTCCCGGATGGTGCGGATGATGTGCCGCAACAGGGTGGTCTTACCGGTCCTGGTGTCACCCAGCACCATCAGCAGCGGGTTCTGTGCGAAGTCGAGTTGGACTGCGGCCAAGTCTTCTTCGCGCTGGCCGATCACGATCCGGTCGCTGCCGCCGTATACCGGTTCGAGCGCGGCCGGCTCCAGGTTCGTCGGCAGCAGGCGCACCGGCGGCGCGGTGATTCCGGCGTGACGTTCGTTGATGACGGCAATCTGGTCCAGCTGCGGCGCAGCGAACAAGAAGTGCTCGGCGGCCATGGTCAGACCACGACCCGGCTGGTCTGCGGGCACACCCTCGGCCGGACGATGCAGTGCGCCGACCATCCGGACATTGCTGTCCCGCGCGTCGTGCAGCTTGAGCTCCAGCCGCATTCCGAGACCGTCCCGCATCGCCAGCGGCACCTCGAGCCAGCTTGGTGTGGTGGCGACGACGTGAATGCCATAGGCCAATCCGACGTTCACCAGTTCGGTCACCTTGCTCAGCAACGGGTTCCGGGTATTGAACTGATCGGTGTTGTCCCGGCTGAAGGCGTACAGGTTGTCGATGACCAGGAACACCTGGCCCAATCCGTCGTCCGGGCCTTGCTTGTCCCGGAACACCTCTCGCTCCTGCCGTGACCGCAGCAGCTGCTCGAGTTCGCCGAAGGTGCGACGGATGCGCTCGGGTTCCAGCGACGACGCGACGCTGCCGACATGGGCCAAGTCCTCCAGCGCCCGCAACTGCCCGCCGCCGTAGTCCAGGCAGTAGAAGCTCACCTCGCGCGGCGAGTGCAGACTCGCCGCTGACAAGATAAAGGTTTGCAGGGCAGTCGATTTCCCGGACTTCGCGCCACCGTGAATCAACAGGTTGCCGGCCGAGGACCGCGCGTCGAACACCAACGGATCGCGGCGCATCTGGAACGGCCGGTCGATCTCACCCAGTGGCCAACGCCACTCGCCGCGCGGCACCGCAGCACGGGCGAGCGCTGCGCTCAGCGGGATCACCTCATCGAGCGGCGGCAGCCACAGTTCGGGCGCACGGGGGCCGAAGCGCGCGAGTTGGTCGCCGATGGTGGCGATCAGCTTGCGTGACGGCGCGACCGGTTCGTCGTGGCCGTTCTTGGCGATCACTGTGGTCTGGTCAGGTTCCACCCGACCGGCCTTGAACAGCTTCGGCTCGGGAACCGAATGCACCACAAGCGTTTTCGGTGCCTGAGGTGGATCGTAGATGCCGTCGACATAGGTGCTGCGGAATCGGATCGGGGCGGCGCCGGGCGCGGGCACCAGGAACCCGACGCCTTTGTACTCCTTGCCCGACTCGATGTGGTACGCGTCCTCCACGCCGATGATCGACCGCGAGACCGAGGGGCTGGCCACCTTCAGACCGATCCGGTACGAGGTGTTCTTGTCGATGTCCTTGATCTTGCCCACATCCAGTGTCTGCGAGGCGAACAGGATGTGGATCCGGAACGACCGGCCCTTGCGGGCGACGTAGTCGAACAACTCGGCGTACTCGGGGTGGTCGGCCAGCATCAACGTGAACTCGTCGGCGACGACGAACAGCGTCGGGATCGACGGCAGATCATGTCCGGCGGCGATCGCGTTCTCGTATTCGGTCACCGAGTTGAACGCGCTGCCCTGCACCTTGCGGCCGGCCTCACGCAGCATCATCTCCCGGCGCGCGACCTCGCCGCGCAGCGTGTCGGCGAACCGGTCGGCCAGCGACTTCTTCTCGGCCATGTTCGAGATCACCGCGACAACCTGAGGGAAGTTGCGGAAGATGTCTGCGCCGGCCTCACCCTTGAAGTCCGCGTAGATGACGATCAGCCGATCCGCGGAATGAGTCGTCAACAGCGACAACAGAATCGACATCAACGTCTGGGACTTGCCGGAACCGGTCATACCGATCATCAAGCCGTGCGGACCCATGCCGCCCTCGGCTTCGTCTTTGAGGTCGAAGATCAGTGGCTCACCGGTTGCCGTGACACCGATCGGAACCCGCAACTCGTCGTCGCGGTGCCGCCGTGCCCACAGCGTCGGGACGTCAAGCCGCGACGCGTCCGAAATCCCCAGCAGCCTCGTGAACGTGGCGCCCCGGGTGGCCGTCGACTGCAGGCCACTGTGCGTCGGGTTGGAGTCCCACCGGGACAGTCGGCGCGCGAGGTGAATGGTGTCGTCGACGCCGAGTTGGTCGGCGGTGTCGATGTAGCGCTGCCAGCCGCCGGTTTGCCAGCGGTCGATCGCGCCGTCGGCGATTCGCAGAATCGGCCGCTCGGGATCCGAATACTGTTCCCGATGCGGTGTGGTGGTCGAACGGTGGATCACGGTGACTCCGGCCCGGCCGAGGGCCAGCGGCGAAGCTTTGAGATCGAAGTCCGGGTCGTCGACGATGATCAGCAAGTGCCGCAACGCATCACCCGATCCGCCGGCGAACGCCGGACGGTCGGACAGCGCGGGCCCAAGCAGCGCGACCAACTCATCGGGCTTGGTGGAGAGGTAGCGGGCCGGGCCGACGCCGTCGACTTCGGCCGGGATGTCCACGTGCGGCAACCACTTCAGCCATGACCACTCCGGCGACTCGAGATCCGGAGTGGCGACTGCGACGCCGAGAACCGTCGGGTCGTGCCACGTCACCGCCTGAGCCAGCCAGGACCGCACCGCAGCCCGCACCTCGTCGGCGTCGCCGAGCACGGTGACGCGCGACAGCTTGGCCAGATCGAGACCTGTCGGCACGTCGCGAACTGTGCGCTGAGTGTCCAGCAGACTGCGTAATGCGCTGTGCGACACCGGCTCCAGGTCGACCTCATCGGCGGTGTCGTTGACCCGCAGCGCGGTGTCCAGTGTCGCCGAGTGCACACCGGCACGCACTACCAGGAAGTCGCCGTCCTGCGGATCGCGTTCCCACTGCCGTCGTGACCCGGGTATGGCGGCCAGATCCGCGGGTTCCGGATGCGACCATTCGGCGGCGGCGCGCTGCGCGGCGGCCTGGCCGCGGATGTTGTCCCGAACCACTGACAGGTAGCGCAGGTAGTCGGCGCGTTCGGCGTCGACTTCCTCGGTGCGCGACTTGTTATCCCCCCCTCGGAAAAACGCGGTGGCGGCCAGCAGCAGGACGAAGGGGAAGAACAACGTCTGCGGCGAGATGAGCCGCATCCCGGTGGCGACCATCGCGACGATCATCCCGACGATCAACAGCACGATCACGACCGGCAGCGCGCGGCGCAGCAACGACGGCGGAATCACCCGCGGCAGTTCCGGTGGTGCCTCGATATTGATGCTGCCCTTACGGGTCACCGGCGAGGGCAGCCGGCGGCGTGCCTCGAAAATCAAGCGGCTCATCGGGTTTGCCCTTCGGCTGCGGTGCGACCGGGTCGCGAGTCGGGGGCCAGGCCGTCGTGCGCGAGCAACGCGTCAGCTCGCGACAGTGTTGGCCCGGCTGCGTACAACGACAGGATCGACCACGGAATCGGAGTCGCAGGCTGACTCAGGCCAAGAGCCTCAGCGGTTTTCGCGTTTCCCGTGACACCGCCCTGGGCGGCTTCGTTATCGATGCCGTATCGGACGCCGGTGTCGGAGATCCAGAACAGCGATCCGGCAGCCGGTGACGCCGAGTTCTGTCCGACGGTCTGGGCGAAATAACCGGTACCGGGGGCCATCGCGACCCGGTTGGCGGTGCCGCCGGCACCAGCACCAACCAGATCCTCGGTGTGCACCGCGTCCGGAATCGGCAGTGCCGAGCCGGCAAGCAACGTCAGGGAATTCGTGCTTGCACCTGCCGCCTTGCTCCAGTGCGCGCAGGTGACCGGATCATGCGTCGCGTCGAGCAGGCTGATCCGCTGCTCCGGGTAGCGGCTGGTGTCCAGCTGCCGCGACACCGGAAGTTTGGCGATCTTGTCGGCACCCAGCCGCGGCGGCTGGTCCAGGCCGTAGGAGTTGGCGTTGCGCAGGACGGCGGCCAACACCGGGGAGATCTGCTGCAGGCCGTCGGGCAGCACCGCGTAATAGACCAGGCCGTTAGCCGAATTGCTTTCCAGGCCATGTGATTCGACGACCGCGCCGATTGGCGCGGGCACCGGAAACTTGGCGGGGCTGCCGGCGTCGGGAATAACGGGGGCGGCCAGCGGCGGAGACTCGGGAATCGCGTTGAACAAGCCGCCGGCGATAGGCCGCGGCGTCGGGATGTCGGTACCCAGGCCCAGTGCGCTGGTCACGGCGTGGTCGGCGAGGTCGATCCGGCTGCGCCGGCCGTCCCACAGCAGCCAGGCACTGGTGGGGTTGCTGACCAGCACCGCCTTGCCGGCTTCCACCGCCGCAGCCCGGGCGCCGGTGCTGTCGGGGGCTCCGGCTATCACCGTGACACCCGCGGCGGTACCGGCGGCGGAATCGCATACCGTCCAGTCGGCGTCCTTACGGCCGTTCTGCACCATCCGCTCGGGCGCACCCGGAATGCCGATCAGGTTGCCAAGCGGAAACTTGTCCAGCTCAGCACTTTTCACCATGGTGGGGTTTGCCGACTTGCCGGCGATCAGCCGGGCCGAGGCTAGATTCAGCACCGGATGCAGTTGATCGCCGACCCGCACGTACAGCGCGGCGGTGGACCGGTCGGCCAGGATCGGGTTGTTGGCCGCCGACCCGTTCGGCCGAATCAGCGAGAACACAAAGCAGCCCACCAGCGCGGTGATCAGCACGACGACGCCCATCAGTACGGCGCGGGTCTGACTGCGCAGCGGGTCGACGAGCATCCGCGTGTCATGCAGAGCAACGCCAGAAGCGATGCGGCGCATGATAAATCGCCAGCCGGTAACCTGATGGCGGGTGACGAAGCCGCGGCGGTAGACGACCTTCTCAGGGTTGTCGTTGACCGGTGTGCGCGAGGCGAAGGAGCGCCGGTCGTCGGGTGCCTCTGGGCTCGTCATGCCGGCATCTCCAGCCGCAGGCCTTCCAGCAGCGGCGGCACGGTGTTGGCAAGATCGGCGGCGGTGATCGTCATGAGCTCCTCGTCGGTGAATTCACCGGTCTGCGCGTGTTCAGAGTGGTCCAGCCGGAATTCCCGCTCCTCTTCTGACTTTTCGACGACGTTACGAACGAATCGACCGTTACCCGCGATGTCGAGGCCGCGGCGTTCGACGCCCGCCGAATCGGCCTTCGTCGTGCTGGCCAGGTGGGCGAAGAGTGCCTCCAGATCGTCGAGCGCCGGCTGCTCGAACGCGCTGTCGCGTCGGGTAGCCATGAAGTTGGCGATCTCGATCAGTTCGGCCGGCTGGTAGGACGGGAAGTCGATGGTGCGGGTGAACCGTGATCGCAGACCCTGGTTGGTGTCCAGGAACCGATCCAGGTCGGCGCGGTAACCGGCGATGATGACCACCAACCGGTCACGGTCGTTCTCCATCCGGGCCAGCAAGGTGTCGATGGCCACCAGGCCGAAGTCGTTCTTGGCGCCGGTGGCAACCAGGGCGTAGGCCTCGTCGAGGAACAGCACACCATCCAGGGCGCTGTCGATGATCGCGTTGGTCTTGGCCTCGGTCTCCCCGATGTGCTGGCCGATCAAATCGGCACGGTGGACCTCTTTGATGTTTTCTTTCTTCAAAAGGCCAAGGCCGCAATAGATTTTCGCGACGACACGCGCGATCGTGGTCTTGCCGGTTCCAGGAGGCCCGGTGAACACCAGGTGGTGGGTGCGCTGGGCCACTTCCAGCCCGCGGTCCTTACGCACCAGCTCCATGGCCACCGCGCTCTTGAGCCGGGCGACCTGATCTTTGACCTTCTCCAGGCCGATGAACTCGTCGAGCTCACGCTCGGCCTCGGACAGCAGCATCGCCTTGCGCTCTTGGGCTCCCGGGTCCACGAAATCGCCGGGCTTGGGTTCGGTGGCCGGGTCCCAGGGGTCGATGCGGGCGGCGATGCGGTCGGCGGTGGTGGGCACGATCCCGAAGCTGGAATCCGTCAGCGCCTCTTCGACTTGAGCGTTTTCCGGGTTGGCGGCATACAGGTCCTGCAGCACCTCGCGCGCGGTGTCCTCGTCGCCATCGGCGCGGAGCGACAGCGCCCTGGCCAACGCTCCGTCGACCGCGGCGACGGCAACCGGACCGTCTGGCTCCTCGAGGTAGGACAGCGCCGCAGCAAACATGCCCAGCCGCGCCAACGAAATACCCAACGCCACCTTGACGGCATGCGCGAAGTGCTGGTCGAGATCAGGGTCGTTCACGATCGGCGAGAGCAACTTGACCACGTCAGACCAGCGCTCAGCGCGGTAGTGGATGGTCGACGCAACCCAGCGGGCCTCCCGCGAACTCGGCTGGCGCCGGGTGACATCGCTGACCAGTTGATGTGCGGCAGCAAACCGTCCGTCGCCGGCCAGCGCTGCGGCGTAGGCAAGGTGGAAATCGTCGGGCTCGGTCGCACGGAACTTCAGGTACAGGCCGGTGTCGTAGTGGAAGCCCAACGCGCCCGGCGCCAGTTCCACGTGGCGTTGCAGTACTCCTACCGTCGCCACATTATGTGAAATCGCTTCCAGCACAGGCAGAGACAGATCACCTGCGGCGGCCAGCCCGACCCATGCGTCGGCCTGTTCGTGGGCGATGCGGACCAGTCCGGTGAACCCGGAGCGGGCGGCGGCCAGGTCTGCCGGGCGCTTGCGATCATAGATATTCAGCCCGAGCGCGCGGCAGCACGTCGCGAATCGACTCGTTACGTCGTCGTCCACCCTGACAGTTGCCGGCCGGGTGGCGACACTGCCGGTGTCAGCGATTTCCACGCCTCAGTCTCCCCTTCGGACGTAGTGTTGCCTAAGCTAACTTTGGGCGAAGTTAGCATTGCATAAGCTTGGTGTCGAGACGCACGTATCCGCTGGACGCATGGCCTCGCTGCGTTGGCTGCGAAAGTTGAAGCGCTGCACGTCAGTCCACCTGACGGGCCGTCCGGAACGCCTTTTGGGCGCGACGAAACACATAGGTTCTCGAACCTTCTTACGCGGCGGCTTAATGAAAATGGGTGTCATTAGCGCAAAACTCTACGCCATCGGGATCTCATTGCTTGACCGCCCTGACCAAAGTGTTCCGGGCGATCATCGGCCCGGCCTCGATATCCGGTCCGGGCACCGGGCGGCCGACGTCGCGTAGGTAGTCCGCCAGCGGCGTCGCGACCGCGGTCCAGCCGTGCTGGTCGAACCATTGCTGGGCCGGGTCGTGCTGCTCGTTGTAGATCAGTTGGAAGAACAATCGGTCGTCGCCCTCGGACTCGAGCCGCGCGCTCTCCGGCGACGGCCGCCTCGAATGCTTCGTCAGGCAGTGCCGCGCTTTCTTCCACTGCGACATGACTTCCCGAACTGGCCAGCGCGTCGATCCCGGCGAACAGCTGCTCCCGCGCGGCGACGGGCAGATAGATGAGTAGACCTTCGGCGATCCACGCCGACGGCTTCGCGGGGTCAAAACCACTGTCCCGCAAGGCCTGCGGCCAATCCTCCCGGAGGTCGATGGCGACCTCGCGGCGTTCGGCGTTGGGCTTGGCTCCCCGCTCGCTCAGCACCTCGCGCTTGAAATCGAGAACCTGCGGACGATCCAGCTCGAAGATCGTCGTCGCATCGGGCCACAGCAATCGGTAGGCGCGAGAGTCCAGACCGGCGGCCAACATCACCACCTGCCGTACACCGGCATCTGCGGCTCGCCGGAAGTAGTCGTCGAAGTATCGGGTACGTGCGCCCTGGAAGTTGACGAAATGCTGCCCCCAGTCAGGGGATTTCAACGGATGTTCGGGCAGCTTGCCGTCGAGTACATCGGCGGCGTTGCCACCAACCGCACGGCAGAACACCTCGGCGAATGAGTCGACTGCCAATGGGTCGGGCTTCTGCGCCTCCAATGCTCGAGCGGTGGCGACAAGTAGCGCAGTCGCGCCGACAGTTGTCGTGATGTCCCAGTTATCGTCGTCAGTACGCACGACAACCGACCCTACGCCCGCCCAACAGCGCACTTACCTCGTCCGATCCGGCCACGACGGCATTCAATACGACGTTGTGTCGTAGAACAAGACCCCGTCCCGGTAGGGGGTATTCGGGCCGTTACACCAATGGGCGGCCGGCTTTGATCCGTCGGTCCAGATCCCGCAACAGCAGGTTGAACGGGAACCGCCGGACGAACCGCGGCATCGCATTGTTCACCGTACGGAGCACGGCGATCAGCCGGTCGAAGCGCCGCTGCGCGGCAGCATCCCACGAGAAGTGCATCTCGTCCCGAAAGCGTTGCGGGAGAAAGCCTGCGGTGAGGAGTAGACCGAGCTTTTCCGGCTGCCGGCGCAGGAACTCGGGAAGACGCAGAGCCTGTATCCGGCCGACGGCGATCGGGTACAGGTAGTTACGGACGGCGTCGTCGATGTGAACCTTCTCGAGTTGCTCGTTCCAGTAGCGGTCGAACGCGGCCCGGTCAGCCGGCCACATCTCCGGCGGCACCTGCAGCGTAGAGCCGAGCACCACTGCTTCTTGGTAGTGGCGATCGGCGTCGCGATCGTCCATCTCGCCGATGAACATCCGATAAAAGTCCACTCCGCCCTTGTAAAGGCAAGCGGCGACCCACAATTGCAGGTCGACATCGAACGCGTTGTATTGCACGGGGCTGTCCGGAGTGGAGTACACCTGGGCGTGCGCACGGTTCACCGCTCGCCGGAACTCCGCCTTCTGAGTGTCCGTACCCGCCATCGCGACCGCGAGATAGGTGAACGTGGTCCGCGCCCGCTTGATCGGGTGCAGGTCGATGCGACCGCTCTCGACACGGCTCTCCATTACGCCGTAGCCCACACCGGGCCGGGCCAGCTGCATGATCACGTTGGCCGGGCCCAGCAGCAGGGCCATTCCCATCAGCGTGTCGTCGAGTTTCGGCGTCCGCCGCGGCCGACGCCCGGCGACCGGTGGCTCGCCCACCGCGCGCTCGACATGCCTGATTGGTTCGCTGACTGTCATCGCTTGCCTGCCCGCTAATTGTGAGAACGCTTGTTTCCTGATATTGCAGCCCGCGAGGACGAGTGTCAAGATGGGATTCGTGGCGACTGCCCCGACGACCAGCGCGCGGCCGTATGGCGGCGTCGGCGCCGCCGACCGCCTGGCAACGCGGCGGGCCAGGCTGTTAGAGGCCGGTCTCGATCTGCTCGGCGGTGACGACGCCGCGGAATTGACCGTGCGTGGGGTCTGCCGACGGGCCGGTGTGGCGGCCCGGTACTTCTACGAAAGCTTCACCGACAAAGACGAATTGGTTGCTGCGGTGTTCGACTGGGTGATCGCCGAGCTGGCCTTTACGACTCAGGCCGCGGTAGACGCCGCACCGCCGGAAGAGCAGACCCGCGCCGGCATGACCAACATCGTCCGCACGATCGGTGGCGACCCACGCGTCGGGCGGCTGTTGTTCAGCGCGCAGTTGGCCAACGCCGAATTGGTGCGTAAGCGGGTCGAATCCAACGCGCTGTTCGTGATGCTGTCCGGCCGCCATGCCGGGAACACGTTGCATGTTCCGCAGAACGACCGGATTACGGCTGCCGCACATTTCGTGGTCGGCGGGGTGGCGCAAACGATCAGCGCCTGGCTGACCGGTGACGTACGGCTCGATCCCGATCAGCTGGTCGACCAGCTCACCTCACTTGTCAACGAGCTGGGGAACCCGAGTCTGTATCGCGATTGATGCCCTAATGGGTGGCCGGGATGCGGCGATCGGCGGACGTCTTGGGCACGGTCCTGGTGTCGTTCGCTGTGAATTCCTTGACCCAGCAAGCAAACTCGAGCGTTATTCCGTCGGGGTCCTGGAAATAGAACGACCGCACGTAGACGCCTGGATGCAGCTGTGGCCGCGACCTGTCGCTCGCTCTCGTCGTGGTTGAGCACCGGCCCCACCCGCACGCCCTTGTCCTTGAGGCGCTGCCGATAGGCGTCGAACTTTTCGGCCGGCACATGGAACGCCAAGTGGTTCATAGTGCTCACCGCGCTGGTGATCTCACCGATACCGGGGATAGCGGCCGGCGACGACAGGCCCGGCACTCGATCCGGCGCTTCGGCGAACCAGAAGAACGCGACGCAGTCGCCGTTACCGGCGTCGAAGAAGAAGTGCTGTCCGGCACCGCCAGGCAGGTCCAGCGATTTGATCAACGGCATACCGAGTACGTTGCTGTAGAAGTCCACGGTGCGGGCCATGTCCGAGCACACCAGCGCGACGTGGTTGATGCCGCCGAGTTCGAATTCGGAATTGCGGTTGTGCGGCTTGATCATCGCGGGCTCCCGTCCGTCGGCATGGAGCTTGGCTGGTTCCGTGGCGGAGATCCGAATCTGAACCTAACATCAGATTCAGGTCTATTCCAGAGGAGCGCCGTTCCCGGGATCGAGGGGATCCCAGTCACGACGAAGGAGGCCCGTCGGTGTCGACTGTGTCCGACTCGCCGACCCAGCGTGCGCCACTACCGACCAACCGCGGCCGTCAAACGCGGGCCGCCATCGACACTGCCGCCCGGACGGTCATCGCCCGCAAGGGCATCCTGGCCACTACCATCGCCGACATCGCGACCGAGGCCGGCCGGTCGACGGCGTCGTTCTATAACTACTACGACTCCAAGGAGGAGATGGTCCGCGAGTGGGCGCTGCGGTTCCGCGACGAGGTCGGCGAGCGGGCCAATCCGCTTACCCGGCACGGTCTTTCCAGACGGGAGCGAGCCCACCAGGCCGCAGCTGCACACTGGCACACCTACAAACATCGGCTGGCGGAGATGATCAGCGTGTCGCAGCTGGCGATGGTCAGCGACGACTTTGCCCAGTACTGGGCTGATATTTGTGATATTCCAACGTCTTTCATCACCGAGATGGTGCGACGTGCCCAAGCCGACGGCTACTGCGCACGCGACGACCCGCAGTTGATCGCCGTCGCGATCGTCGCGATGCTCAACCAGTTCTGCTATCTCCAATTAGCCGGTCCGGCGTCACGTCAGGATGACAAAGCCGACGACGAGGCCTGCATCGCCACGTTGACGAATATCTTCTACCGAGCCATCTACTGCAAGGAGGGTCGCTGACGTGGGTCGCACCGCCGGCACGCCCGGGGTTATTCGAGAATTCATCGGGCTGCCGTCGCCGACCGGCCGGCGCGCCGGCGCAGGCGGACACCCGTGCCAAGGGTTGTATTACCGGGGCGTCGGGCGCAAACCAAAGGTCGCGGTGATCGCGGCCCACTATCAGATCGACTTCTCCGAGCACTATCTCGCCGATTACCTGGCGACCCGTGGCATCGGATTTCTGGGGTGGAACACTCGGTTCCGCGGGTTTGAGAGCAGCTTCCTGCTCGACCATGCGCTGGTCGATATCGGTGTCGGGGTTCGCTGGCTACGCGAGACACAGACCGTGGAAACGATTGTCCTGCTGGGTAATTCCGGAGGCGGGTCGCTGATGGCCGCATACCAGGCGCAGGCGGTCGACCCGCACGTGACGCCGACGGCGGGTATGCGACCGGCGGCCGGCCTGACCGACCTGTTGCCGGCCGACGGCTACGTAGCCAGCGCCGCGCACCCGGGCCGCCCGGACGTGCTGACCGCATGGATGGACGGCGCGGTCGTCGACGAGAACGATCCCATCGCCACGGATCCCGACCTGGACCTGTTCGACGAGCGCAACGGCCCGCCGTATTCGCCGGAGTTCCTGACCCGCTATCGCTCAGCGCAGGTTGCACGCAACAACGCCATCACCGACTGGGTCGAGAAAGAGCTGAAACGTGTTCGAGCCGCCGGGTTTTCGGACCGCCCGTTTACCGTGATGCGGACGTGGGCCGATCCGCGAATGGTCGATCCGACGATTGAGCCGACTCACCGTCAGCCGAATACGTGTTACGCCGGCCCGCCGGTCAAGGCGAACCGGTCCGCGCACGGCATCGCAGCGGCGTGCACTTTGCGCAGCTGGCTGGCGATGTGGAGTCTGCGCACGGCACAGACCCGGGCCGAGCCGCATCTGACCCGAATCACGTGCCCCGCCTTGGTGATCAACGCCGAGGCCGACACCGGTGTGTTCCCGTCGGATGCCCAGCGCATCTACGACGCGCTGGCCGGCACCGACAAGTCGCAGTGCTCGATCAACACCGATCACTACTTCACCACACCGGGTGCGCGCAGCGAGCAGGCCGACACCATCGCCAAATGGATTGCCAAACGGTGGCGTTAAGGGTCCTCGCCCACTTCGTTCCCGGCCCGAAGGTGTTGGATTTTCTTGCCCCGGAATCTGATTGGCTCGACATCCGCTGGTGTGCCGATGACGAATCCGCCGAGTCACAGGAGGCGTTTCACCGGGAAATAGCCGAGGCCGACGTGCTTTGGCATGTGCTGCGGCCGCTTTCCGGGGCTGACCTGTCCCGTGCGACTCGCCTGCGGCTGGTGCACAAGTTCGGCGCCGGGGTCAACACCATCGACGTCGACGCCGCCACCGAACGCGGTGTCGCCGTTGCCAACATGCCCGGCGCCAACGCGCCGTCGGTGGCCGAGGGAACGGTGCTGCTGATGCTGGCGGCCCTGCGGCGCTTGCCGGTGCTGGACCGGGCGACCCGCGAAGGCCGCGGCTGGCCGTCCGACCCGCGACTCGGCGAGACCGTCCGCGACATCGGCGGATGCACCGTGGGGCTGGTCGGCTACGGCAACATCGCCAAACGGGTCGCGGGCATTGTCGCCGCGATGGGTGCCACCGTGCTGCACACCAGCACCGGCGACGACGGACTGCCGGGCTGGCGACCGCTGCCGGAGCTACTGGGCGCCAGCGACATCGTCTCGCTGCACCTGCCGTTGACGGCAGGCACCGACGGGCTGCTGGGCGAGGCCGCGCTGGCCCGGATGAAACCCGGTGCGGTGCTGGTCAACACCTCACGCGGGCCGATTGTCGACGAAGAAGCCCTGGCGGACGCGCTCCGTGATGGCCGGCTGGCCGCGGCCGGCCTGGACGTCTTCGGCCTCGAACCGGTATCGCCGGACAACCCGCTGTTGAGCCTGGACAACGTCGTGCTCACCCCGCACGTCACCTGGTACACCGTCGACACCATGCGGCGCTATCTGGTCGAAGCCGTCGCCAACTGCCGCCGGCTGCGGGAAGGCCAGCGACTGGCCCATGTGGTCAACCAACCCACCGGTTATTAGATTGGGGGTCGAGCTGCCACAGGCCCCGGGTAACCCCAAGGAAGGCGACCAATGCCGATCGCAATCAATCCTGAGCATCAAGACCTGGCCGATTCGGTGCGATCTCTGGTGGCGCGAGTCGCGCCATCGGAGGTTTTGCACGCCGCGCTGGAGACGCCGATCGACAACCCCCCGCCGTATTGGCGGGCCGCGGCCGACCAGGGCCTGCAGGGCGTCCACTTGGCCGAATCCGTTGGCGGCCAGGGTTTCGGCATTCTCGAGCTCGCCGTCGTGCTCGCCGAGTTCGGCTACGGCGCGGTGCCGGGCCCGTTCGTGCCGTCGGCCATTGCCAGTGCGCTGATCTCGGCACACGACCCGGACGCCAAGGTGCTCGCCGACCTGGCCTCTGGCGCGGCCATCGCCGCGTACGCGCTGGACGCCGGCCTGACCGCGACGCGACAAGGCGACTCGCTGGTGATCCGCGGGGAGGTCCGCGCGGTGCCGGCCGCCGCCCAAGCGTCACTGTTGGTGCTGCCGGTGGCGATCGACAGCGGTGAGGAGTGGGTGGTGCTGCGCGCCGACCAGCTCGAGATCGAACCGGTCGCCAGCGTCGACCCGTTGCGACCCATCGCGCATGTGCGCGCCAACGCCATCGAGGTCGCCGACGACGTCGCGTTGAGCAACCTCAGCGTCGTGACGGCGAAGGCGCTGATTGCCACGCTGCTGTCGGCCGAGGCGATCGGGGTCGCGCGGTGGGCCACCGACACCGCCTCGGACTACGCCAAGATCCGCGAGCAATTCGGTCGGCCGATCGGTCAGTTCCAGGCCGTCAAGCACAAGTGTGCCGAGATGATCGCCGACACCGAACGCGCCACGGCCGCCGTCTGGGATGCGGCCCGCGCCGTTGATGAAGCCCGCGAAAACAACTGGGACACCGAAGGCTCCGCAGTCGAGTTCGCCGCCGCGGTAGCGGCGACGCTGGCACCGGCGGCCGCTCAGCGCTGTACCCAGGACTGCATTCAGGTGCACGGCGGCATCGGGTTCACCTGGGAGCACGACACCAACATCTACTACCGTCGCGCGCTGGTTCTGGCCGCCGGCTTCGGCCGCAGATCCGAGTACCCGCAGCGGGTTGTCGACACCGCCACCACCACCGGCATGCGCGCACTGGATATCGATCTCGACCCCGATACCGAGAAGCTGCGCGACGAGATCCGCGCGGAGGTCGCCGCGCTCAAGGGGATCGCGCGCGAGGAGCGCAACACCGCGATCGCCGAGGGCGGGTGGGTGCTGCCCTATCTGCCCACTCCGTGGGGACGTGACGCCGGGCCGGTCGAGCAGATCATCATCGCCCAGGAGTTCAACAGCGGGCGGGTCAGGCGACCACCGATCGGCATCGCGGCCTGGATTGTTCCGTCGATCGTCGCGTTCGGCACCGAGGAGCAGAAGCAACGGTTCCTGCCGCCGACGTTCCGCGGCGAAATGATTTGGTGCCAGCTGTTTTCCGAGCCGGGAGCCGGATCCGACCTGGCCGGCCTGACCACCAAAGCCACCAAGGTCGACGGCGGCTGGCGAATCACCGGGCAAAAGATCTGGACCACTGCGGCGCAGTTCTCTCAGTGGGGCGCGCTGCTGGCCAGAACGGACCCGAGCGCACCCAAGCACAACGGCATCACCTACTTCCTGCTGGATATGAAGCAGCGAAGGCGTCGAGGTGAAGCCGCTGCGTGAGCTCACCGGCGGAGCGATGTTCAACACCGTGTTCATCGACGACGTGTTCGTGCCCGACGAGTTGGTGCTCGGCGAGGTCAACCGCGGCTGGGAGGTCAGCCGCAACACGCTGACCGCCGAACGCGTCTCGATCGGCAGCAGCGAAGCGCCGTTCCTGGCCAACCTGGACCAGTTCGTCGAGTTCGTCCGCGACGGGCAATTCGACCAGATCGGGCAGAACCGCGCTGGACAACTGATCGCCGAGGGCCACGCCGCCAAGGTGCTCAACATGCGCTCGACGCTGCTGACATTGGCCGGCGGAGACGCGATGCCGTCAGCGGCCATCTCCAAGCTGCTGTCGATGCGTACCGGACAGGGCTACGCCGAATTCGGGTTGGCGTCCTTCGGATCCGACGGCGCGATCGGCGACCCCGAGCAGCTGGCCGGAAAGTGGGCGGAGTACCTCCTGGCCAGCCGGGCTACCACCATCTACGGCGGCACGTCCGAAGTACAGCTCAACATCATCGCCGAGCGGCTACTGGGGCTGCCCCGCGACCCGTAGGCCCGCGCATAGAAAAATCCACGCCGATCTGACGGAGCCGCTGATCTCAGTACCGGACAGCGCATCTGGCTTACCGTCAGTGTCACGGGCTGAGTTGCCGCGTCTGCGGCGGCTGGCCCCGTCGACCGGGCTGGCCCGTAGCCTGCTCCCCCCACGCGGCGTTAGCGTCACCACCAGTAGTTCCACCAGGGCCGATAGCCCAAACCGGGTGGCCCCCAACCTCCATTGCCCCAACCAGGATGGCCACCCCAACGGCCCCAGCCGCCGCGGTCGTCCCAATCGCCGTGGCCGCCCCAGCCGCTGTGGCCGCCCCAAGCGCCTGGGCCGCCGCCGTGGCCGCCCCAATCGCCGCCATGACCCCCGCCGCCATGACCACCGCCGCCTCCGCCGTCCCCGCCGCCACCGCCGGGCCTAAGCGGGAAACCAGGGTCGCCATGGGGACCGGACATCTCGAAGGTGGTGCCGGGAGCGGGCGGAGCGGCCTGCGCGATGGGGGTGCTACCGAACAGCATCGCGCCGGCCACCGCGCTTGCGCCTAACGCGCCCGCAGCTCGGCGACCAGCCGAAGTCAATGAAATCGACATTTTGATCACTCCTTTGTCATCGACAAACTGACATAAAAGAAGCCTAAATCGCGATCCTTAGCAAAGGATAAGTTAGCGAGATAATAAAGCTGAGAACGAGCGTTTGTGCTCATCCGTCATCTATATTCCCGGCTGCGCCCCTTAAACTCGGCTAATTGGTTTTTCATAGCTTACTGATTTCATGACTTCATGAGATACGTCGATGCTGAATTCAGTAACTACTGATGTGACGATCTTTACTGTTCGGGGGTTGTAAGACAGCCACTCGTGATCCGCGCTTTCGGTAGGCCGCCGCACAATAAGCATTCTCTGTAGGGAGCATTCGATAACCTCGTAGCTACCTTGATACGGCCGCTAGTTGGCGCGCCATTCATGTCGAGAATTATATCCGGAATCTGGTACGGCTGTCTACCAACAGCAATCACAAGTTAGGCTCAACAATTTAAATCGGCGCAACCTTTTCTGGCTCGAACAGCCGGCCGCCGTCGCTCACCACGGCATACCCGGCGGGGACACGGCCCACACCCGGGCAACCGGTGCATAAATTCGCTTCAAGGGACATACTGATCTCCTGATCTACTGAAAACTCACGCCGGAGAAGGTCCGCAGCCGCATGGAGCCCAGTTCCTCATCGTTTCGAGCCAAACCATATGCGAGCGCGGACGCCTCAGCGCGGACCGAACGCCTGCACGACGTCCGCCAGAAGCTCGACCAACGTTCGCGCGGGCAACGAACGAGGCGGACCGTGGACCTGACACCCGCCACTCACCGAGCCCTCGACATTTGGCAGCGAGAGGCCGCCGACCGCCTCGGATTCGCCCGCGTCACCGGCAAGAAGTCATCAGCGCACTGATCGAACTGCTGTTGACCGATGCCAACCTCTCCGCCGAAGTAACTCGGAGCATCCGCGAACGGCGCTGATCTCACGAACGGACCGCAGTGCTAGCTTCGCCGTCATGGCAGAAACGCAGCGCCCCGATCGTCGCGAACACCCGGTAGCCGGCGAACGCGCCACCCTGGAGGCCTTCCTCGACGACTATCGAGACATTGTGGTGCGCAAGGTTTCCGGACTCTCCGATAACGATGCCCGACGTACGCTCGTCCCGTCGCCGACCACGGTGGGTGGCCTGGTCAAACACCTGCGTTGGGTGGAGTACGGCTGGTTCGAGCAGCTCCTGCAGGAACACAGCGACGACAACCGGCGCGCGCACGAGCGCTCCTGGGAGTTCGACTTCCTTCCCGAGGAAACGCTGTCGACGCTGCTAGCCGAATACCAGACCCAGTGCGACGAATCCCGTCGGATCGCCGCACAATATCCACTCGACCACGAGGTGCCGCATCGACGCTTCGGGACGGTCTCGCTGCGCTGGATCTACGTGCACATGATCGAGGAGATCGCCCGTCACACCGGACAACTCGACATTCTGCGCGAGCAGCTGGATGGCGCCGCCGGGTTCGACGGGTGACGTCAAGGTTCGAGCCCGACTTCTCCGCGGGCCGTCCCGGCCCGCATCGTCGTCGAACTAGTCGACGTCGATGTCGCGCAGCTCGCGCTTGAGGATTTTTCCGGTCGGGTTGCGTGGCAACTCGTCGAGGAACACCACTTCCCGCGGCACCTTGTAGCGGGCGAGGTGGTCACGCACGTAGTGCTTGACGGTGTCCTCGTCCAGGCTGGCGTCCTGCTTTTTCACGACGAAGGCGCGCAGCCGGTGGCCCCACTCGTTGTCCTCGACGCCGATCGCGGTGGCCTCTATTACCTCCGGATGACCGCTGATCAGGTCTTCAACCTCGGCGGGAAAAACGTTCTCGCCTCCGGAGACGATCATCTCGTCGTCGCGGCCGCTGACGTAGAGCAGACCGTGCTCGTCGAAGTATCCGACGTCGCCCGAAGACAACAAGCCGTCGATGATCTGCTTGTGGCCGCCGCCGGTGTAGCCCTCGAACGGGAAGGCGTTGCCGACGAAGATCCGGCCCACCTCGCCTTGCGGTAGCTCCTTGCCGTTGTCGTCGAAGATCTTGACCTTGACGCCCTTGACCACCGGGCCGACCGTTGCGGCGTTGCGCTCCAAGTCCTTCGGTCCGGCGATGGTGGCGAACGCGATCTCGGTCGAGCCATACATGTTGTAGATGACCGGGCCGAGGTCTTTGAGCGCGCGGCTGGCCAGCTCGGCGCCCAATTGCGAACCGGAGACGAAGACGACCTTGAGGCTGGACAGGTCCGGCTTCTTGTCCATCTTCTCGATGGCGTCCAGGATGCGCGACAGCATCACCGGCACAACGACCATCGCCGTCGCCTTGTGCTTTTCGATGTCCTCCAAGACCAGCGGCGGCTTGAACTTGCGCCGCAGCAGCAGCGTGGAGCCGAGGAACATCGCGATCGTCCCGTGCAGGTAGCCCAGGGCGTGGAACATCGGCGACGGCAGTGACGTGACCTCGCCGGCCTTGAACGGCACGTGCGACAAGATGCCGCCGATCGGCGCCAGCGTCGGCGGAGTGCTGCGGTTCGCCCCCTTTGGCGTTCCGGTGGTTCCGCTGGTCAGGATGATGATCGACGCGTGCTTGCCCGCCTTGGGCGCCGGGTCTTTACTGCTGCGGGCGATCAGCTCTTCCAGCGTCTCGTCGGTGCTGCCCGACGGCTCGTCGGCGTCGGGGTTGGTACCCAACGCCCGCAGCTTGCCCAGCTTGGGTTCGGCCGTGCTGACGGCCTTGGTGTATTCGTCGTCGTAGATGATGACCTTGGCGCCTTCGCGCTCGGACACCTCTTTGATCTGCGGGCCGGAGAATTCGCTGTTGAGCAGGATGATGCGAGCGCCCACCCGGGCGGCGCCGTAGTTGGCGATGAGGAACCAGCGGTGGTTACGGGCCAGCAGCGCAACGCCATCGCCGGCCCGCACCCCCATGTCGAGCAGGCCGTTCGCCACCGCGTGGGCGGCGTCGTCCAGCTCCTGATAGCTGAATTCGCCGTCGTCGTCGATGCATGCCGCGCGGTGGGGAGTGCGCCGGGCGTTCATCGATGGCAGCATGCCGAACTCGCCCCACTTGGCGATCTCGGTAACCATTGCGGCGTAGTTCTGCGGAGGCTCGAGCCGGAACCCGCCCGCCTCGATGATTTTGCGGACGTAATGCAATTCGGCTGCGCCACGTTCGACGTACTGGAAGATCTTGGCTACCGCTTGCCCAGGAAGATCGATGAGATGAGGCATGCCTTCACACTATGTGACGGACGTCGCACCGCGGCCGGAAAGTTCTGGCGAATTACCATGAGCCCATGGCTCCGGTGTCTTTGGACGTGGGCGGACGCCAGGTTGAGGTCACCCATCCCGACAAGGTGATCTTTCCCGATCGAGACGGCCGGGACGGCCACACCAAACTCGACCTGATCCAGTACTACCTCGCCGTCGCCGACGGTGCCCTGCGCGGTGTGGCCGGCCGACCCATGATCTTGAAGCGGTTCGTCAAGGGCATCGACCAGGAGGCCGTCTTCCAGAAACGCGCCCCGGAGAAACGACCCGAATGGGTCGACGTCGCCGAACTGCGGTACGCGTCTGGCACCTCGGCCAAAGAGGCCGTCATCCACGATGCGGCCGGCTTGGTCTGGGCAATCAACCTGGGCTGTGTCGACCTCAATCCGCATCCGGTGCTCGCCGACGACCTCGATCATCCCGACGAACTGCGCGTCGATCTCGACCCGATGCCCGGCGTGACGTGGCCGCAGATCCTGGATGTCGCGCAAGTGGCCCGCGAAGTACTCGAGGACTACGGGCTGATCGCGTGGCCGAAAACGTCCGGGTCCCGCGGTTTTCACATCTACGCCCGCATCGTTCCGAGCTGGTCGTTTCGCCAGGTGCGGCTGGCTGCACAGACGGTTGCCCGGGAGGTGGAGCGACGAGCGCCCGATCTGGCCACCAGCCGATGGTGGAAAGAGGAGCGCGAAGGGGTGTTCGTCGATTTCAACCAGAACGCCAAAGACCGGACCGTCGCGTCGGCGTATTCGGTGCGGGCCACCCCGGACGCGCGGGTCTCCACGCCGCTGCGGTGGGACGAGGTCGCCAGTTGCGACCCCGCAAGCTTCACCGTGACGACGGTGCCGCGGCGGTTCGCAGAGCTCGGCGACCCGTGGGAGGGAATGAGCGACACCGCCGGCGATCTTGACCGATTACTCACTCTCGCCGAAGAACTCGGACCCGCGGAGAAGGCCCCGAAGGGCGCGCGGCGCGATGGGACCGGACGGCGTCAGTCGGTGATGCCGCTCATCGAGATCGCCCGCACGAAGACCAAGGACGAGGCGATGGCCGCGCTGGCCACCTGGCGCGAGCGTCATCCCGCCGCCGCCGAACGGCTGGAGCCGGCCGACGTGCTGGTCGACGGCATGCGCGGACCGAGTTCGATCTGGTACCGGATTCGGATCAACCTGCAGCATGTGCCCGACGACCAACGGCCGCCACAGGAGGAACTGATTGCCGACTACAGTCCCTGGCCGACCCGTTGACCTGAGCGAACGCGCTATTCTCACGCCATGGTCGAGCACTGGAACCGGCGGGGGTTCCTGCGCGCCGGCGCGGCAGCCGGACTGCTCGTGTTCGCAGCACCCGCGGCCTGCTCGTCGCACAAGCCACCGCCCGCCTCAACCGGTGGCGGCGGACCGCTCACCATCACGCACGTCTTCGGTGAGACGACCATTCCCCAGCCGCCCAAGCGGATAGTCAGCGCCGGCTTCACCGGACAGGATGACCTGCTCGCACTCGGAATCGTTCCGGTCGCGGTGACCAACTGGTTCGGCGACCAGCCGTTCGGGGTATGGCCGTGGGCCCAGCCCCAACTCGGAAACGCCAAACCCGTTGTGCTCAACCTGGACAACGGAATTCAGCTTCAGCAGATCACGGGCCTGTAACCTGACCTGATCGTCGCCACCGACGCCGGACTCGACCAGGACACCTACCAAAAGCTGGCCGCGATCGCACCGACGCTTGCGCAGTCCGACGGCGACGCATTCTTCGAACCGTGGAAAGACCAGGCGAAGGCCATCGGCCAGGCGGTTTACCAATCCGGCCAGATGGCGTCGCTGATCGACGGTGTCGACAAAGGTTTCACCGCCGTCGCGGACAAACATCCGCAGTTCAAAAACAAGCGGGTGATGCTGCTGCAAGGCAAGCTGCACGACGACAACGTCGTGGCAACGACCGGCTGGCGGACAGAATTTCTCACCCAGATGGGCCTGACCATCCCCGAAAGCATCGCCCCCCTGGCCGTCGATCAGGAGCGGGCGTTCATTCCGCGCGACAAGATCAACTCGGTCCTCGGCGCCGCCGACCTGCTGATCTGGACGACGGAAAGCGACAAGGACCAGGCCGACCTGTTGACCAATCCCGATGTGGCAGAGCTGCGTTCGCGCAGCGTGTTCACTACCAAGGATCAGGCCGGGGCAATCGCCTACGCGTCGCCGCTGAGCTACCCGCTGGTTGCCGACCAGCTGCCACCGCTGATCGCCAACATCCTGCACTAGAACGGACTCTGGCCAGCCGGCGCCTCACCGAGTTACCGTCGAGTAATGAGCAGCAGCCTGACCGACACCATTCTCGACTATGGCGATCAGGCCCTGCTGCTGCAGTTCGACAGCACCGCTGAGGTATTGGCGTGGACGGGTGCGCTGCGTGAGGTCGCGATGCCCGGTGTTCTGGACATCGTTCCGGCCGCCCGCACGGTGCTGCTCAAACTCGACGGCCCCGGCCGGCAGAGCGCTGTCCGCCGTCGGCTCGGCAGGCTGACGGTGGCGCCCGACGCCGAGGCGACCGCGCCGGCCGAGCCCACGGTGATCGATGTCGTCTACGACGGCGCCGACCTCGCCGAGGTCGCCGAGCTCACCGGAATGAGCGCGGCACAGGTCATCGACGCTCACACCGCCAACCCATGGGAGGTTGGATTCTGCGGCTTTGCACCGGGCTTCGCCTATCTGGTCGGCGGCGACCCGCGTCTTGCCGTGCCGCGCCGCTCCGAGCCACGCCCATCGGTCCGGGCCGGTGCGGTGGGCCTGGCCGGCGAATTCACCGGAATCTACCCGCGTCGCTCCCCCGGCGGATGGCAGCTGATCGGCCACACCGACGCGGTGCTGTGGGACATCGATCGGCCCGATCCGGCGTTGCTGACGCCGGGCATGTGGGTCCGGTTCCGGGCTGCGTAGCGAGGAGCCATGACGACGCTGGAGATTCTGCGCACTGGACCGCTGGCCCTCATCGAAGACCTCGGCCGCGTCGGACTCGCCCATCTCGGCGTCACCCGATCGGGAGCGGCCGACCGGCGGTCACACACCCTGGCCAACCGCCTGGTGGCCAACCCGGACGACCGCGCCACCATCGAGGTGACGATGGGTGGATTCATGGCGCGAGTCCGCGGCGGCGAAGTCGACATCGCGGTCACCGGCGCTGACACCAATCCGCGGGTTGGCGTAACCATGTTCGGCGCCAACAGCATTCAGCACGTCCGCGATGGCGAGGTGATCGCACTGGGCACGCCGCGCTCCGGACTGCGCAGCTACCTGGCCGTGCGTGGCGGCTTCGACGTGACCCCGGTGCTGGGCTCGCGTAGCTACGACGTGATGTCGGGAATCGGTCCGTTGCCATTGGAACCTGGTGATGTGTTGCCGATCGGGGAACACACCGAGGAGTATCCGGCGCTCGACCAGGCGCCGGTGGCGCCGATCTCCGACCACTTGGTCGAACTTCTGGTTGCTCCCGGCCCGCGCGACGACTGGCTGGCCGATCCCGACGCCCTGGTGCACACCATCTGGATGGCGTCGAACCGCAGCGATCGCGTGGGTATGCGGCTCGAAGGACGACCGCTGCTACACCGCGACCCGGGGCGCCAGCTGCTCAGCGAAGGCGCGACCCGCGGCGCGATCCAGGTGCCGCCCAACGGATTACCGGTGATTCTCGGCCCCGATCACCCGGTTACCGGCGGCTATCCGGTGGCCGGCGTGATCGCCGACCAAGACATCGACAAGCTCGCCCAGGTGCGTCCCGGTCAGTACGTGCGACTGCACTGGTCGCACCCCAGAACCGCCGCGACTTCGGTGTCGAGTTCGGTGGCGGCGGACTAGTCCAACTGGTAGACCAGCAGTGTGCACACCCAGGTTCACACCGCTCGGCTGGTCCACACCGCCGACCTGGAGAGCGACGCGCGGCAGCGCGCGCACGAAATGGTCAACGAGGCGTTCGCCGGCGAGTTCAGCGCCGTCGACTGGGACCACGCGCTGGGCGGAATGCATGCCCTGATCTGGCACCGCGGCTCGATCATCGCGCACGGCGCCGTGGTGCAACGACGCCTGCTCTACCGCGGGCTATCGCTACGCTGCGGGTACGTGGAAGCGGTTGCGGTGCGCGAGGATTGGCGGGGTCAAGGTCTGGCCATCGCGATCCTTGACGCTTGCGAGCAAGTCATCCGCGGCGCTTACCAGCTCGGTGCGCTGAGTTCCTCGGACCGGGGTAGGCGGCTCTACACGCTGCGCGGGTGGTTGCCGTGGCGCGGACCGACGTCGGTGTTGGCGCCCGGCGGCCCGACCCGGACTCCCGACGACGACGGGTCGGTGTTCGTCTTCCCGCTCGGGACCGACCTGGACGACACCGCGGCGCTGGCGTGCGACTGGCGCGACGGTGACGTCTGGTGATCACCCGGAAGCGCTGAGCAACACGAATTTTGTCGCGTCAGCGGCGGGAGCGGCGGCGTTCGCTGACGGCGAAACGTCTGGCGGAACTTAAGCGTGGTCGACTCATGTTTGTACCTGTATGAGCCGGCAAGGTGTCGGCAATCACACAGCACGAGGAGACACGAATGAGCAACCTGACCCTGTGGTCGCGACCCGCGTGGGACGTCGACCGATGGATGCGCGACTTCTTTGGGCCGGCGGCTGCCACCGACTGGGCCAAGCCGGTAGCCAGTGGATTCAGTCCTGCCGCCGAGATCGTCAAGGACGGCGAGGACGCGGTGGTGCGGCTTGAGCTGCCGGGCGTGGACGTCGACAAAGACGTCAACGTCGAGGTCGAGCACGGCCGCCTGGTCATCCACGGTGAGCGTCGCGATGAGCACGCCGAGGAGAAGGACGGACGCACGCTCCGCGAGGTCCGCTACGGATCGTTCCGCCGGTCGTTCCAGCTGCCCGCGCACCTCACCGGCGAGGCCGTCTCGGCGTCCTACGACGCCGGCGTGCTGACTGTCCGGGTTGCCGGCGCCTACGCCGGGACTCAGGCGCAGCGCATCGAAATCAGCAAGTAATCGCATTCGAATCCGGTGGGGCTCAACAGCTCCACCGGATTCGTGCACTAATCGAAGGCCTGCCCGGCGTCCACGCCGACCACCCGGAGCAGGTTCACCACTTTGCGGTCCAGATCCTTGCCGACGGCGGACACTTCGGCGATGCCGAGACTGCCGAAGGCCGGGCCGGGCTGGTCCATCGTGAAGACCGCGTTACCGTCGGCGTCGCTGTAGACCAGCATGCGCAGCGGCGCGTACAACAGCGCCTTGGCGTCGTGCCGAAACATGGTCTCGGCGATGACGTGGTTGCCGACCAGGTACTCGATCGCCTGGGTGCGGTGTCCCGCAACGCTGAAGAAGACACTGGTCTCGATCTTGGCGTACACCATCAAGTCGTTGGGCGCGTTCTCGGCCGCGGCGGCGCGCACGTCGTCCCAGTCGCCGCCGTCCCTGGCGATCCGTTCCAACGTCGTCCGGTCTACCGACGGCGCCGCCTTCTCGAACGCGGCGACGAATTGCGCAAACGGAATGCCGGTGTCGATGTCGATGCGGGTCATTCCGTGCTGTTCGCGGTGAAAGCCGACTGTCATCCGGTTGCCTTCCTTTGGTTCATTGACCGAACTATTCAAAAGCGAGTCTATGGTTCAGTCAACGAACCTGCAAGGTTAGGATCCAGACGTGGCCCTGCCCCGCGAATACGCCGCCGAGAGTTGCCCCATCGCGCGATCGCTGGAGATCGTCGGAGAGCGATGGACGTTGCTGGTCGTGCGTGACGCCTTCTACGGAGTCCGTCGATTCAGCGACTTTCGCGCCCACCTCGGCATTCCCAAGGCCGTTCTCTCCGAACGGCTTTCACTCCTCATCGACGAGGGAGTGCTGGCCAAGGTGGCGGGTGGCCGGGGCCGCGACGAGTACGTGTTGACCCCGAAGGGCCGGCGGCTCTGGCCGGTCATCTGGTCCTTGGCCGGCTGGGGCAACGAGAACTACGTCGAGCAGCCGCAGCGCCGCAGCTACCGGCACGCCGCTTGCGGCGGCGCGATCGGACCGGACCGGGTGTGCGCCTCGTGTGGGCAGCTCCCCGACGTCGCCGACCTCGTCGTGCACCCGCCGCGCCGGCCACGTGAGCGCGGGTTGCGCGATGATCCGGTCAGCAAGGCCCTCCGGCGGCCACGCCGGCTGCTGGAGCCGATTCCCCCGGAGTAGGCGCCGCGGGTGATCTGTCTCACGCTGCGGCTCTGCGCTGGATAGTATTGGTGTCGTACTGTGATCCATGACACCTTCAGTCCAGGGAGATCCGTTGTCCAGCACTGCAGAACTGGCCGAACTGCACGACCTCATCGGCGGCCTGCGGCGGTGCGTGAGCTCGCTGAAGGCGCGCTACGGCGACAGTCCGGCAATGCGCCGCATCATGATTGACGCCGACCGGATCCTCGGCGATGTCGAATTACTTGACACCGATGTTTCGGAATTAGATTTCGCGCGCGCTACCGTGCAGCAGTCCGCGGAAAAGATCGCCATTCCCGACACCGATTACGACCGCGACTTTTGGCGCGACGTCGACGAGGAGGGTGTCGGGGGCCACAACAGGTCCTGACAAGTCAGCCCGGCGAGAATCCGGGGGCCCGCTCTGTGTAGTCTTCGACGAACAGCCCGTTCGAAGAGGAACATTTGATGAGCGCACCAACGGCGAACCGTCCTGCGTCCGGTGTCTTTTCACCTACGCGCGCACACATCCAGGCACGATCGCTACGCACCGACCGGTGGTGGATGTCGCCGCTGCGAATTGACTTGGGATTCGCCGCATTTCTTATCTACGCGACGTTCCGCGCGTTCCAACAGAATTACTTCTTCGTCCCCAAGTACCACTATCTGACACCGTTCTACTCGCCATGCGTCAGCAAGGCGTGCGGTGAGGCCAGCGACTTCTGGCCGCAGATCCTGCCGCATGTCTGGTGGCTGCCGTTCGCGGCACTGACGCTGCCGTTCCTGCTGCTGTTCCGGCTCACCTGCTACTACTACCGCGGCGCCTACTACCGCACGGTGTGGCAGTCGCCCACCGCGTGTGGTGTGGCCGAGCCCCGCGTCCACTACAGCGGCGAGACCAAATTCCCGCTGATCGTGCAGAACACCCACCGGTACTTCTTCTACGCCGCCGGCATCATCTCGGTGATCAACAGCTACGACGCGATCATCGCGTTCCATTCCGACAGCGGACCGGCCGGATTCGGATTCGGCCTGGGCAACGTGATCATGGTCGTCAACGTCATCATGCTGTGGGTCTACACGCTGTCCTGCCATTCATGCCGCCACGTCACCGGTGGGCGGCTCAAGCACTTCTCCAAACACCCTGTGCGGTACTGGATCTGGACCCAGGTCAGCAAGCTCAACACTCGGCACAAGTTGTACGCCTGGGTCACCCTGGGCACGCTGATGCTCACCGACTTTTACATCGCACTGGTGGCGGGCGGCGCCATCCCGGACCTGAGATTTGTTGGCTGACAAGCCGTTTCACGGATATCAAAGAGTTTAGTGAGGTTCCATGACTGAGGTCGAGCGGCACTCCTACGACGTCGTCGTGATCGGTGCCGGCGGCGCAGGTTTGCGCGCGGTCATCGAGGCGCGGGAACGCGGTCTCAAGGTCGCGGTGGTGACCAAGTCGCTGTTCGGCAAGGCCCACACGGTCATGGCCGAGGGCGGCTGCGCGGCCGCGATGGGCAACACCAACCCGAAGGACAATTGGAAGACCCACTTCGGCGACACGATGCGCGGTGGGAAGTTCCTCAACAACTGGCGGATGGCCGAGCTGCACGCCAAAGAGGCACCCGACCGGGTTTGGGAGCTGGAGACCTACGGCGCGCTGTTCGACCGCCTCAAAGACGGGAAGATCAGCCAGCGCAACTTCGGTGGACACACCTACCCGCGGCTCGCGCACGTCGGCGACCGCACCGGCCTGGAGCTGATCCGCACCATGCAGCAGAAGATCGTCTCGCTGCAGCAGGAAGACCACGCCGAGCTGGGTGACTACGAGGCCCGGATCAAGGTCTTCGCCGAGTGCGCGATCACCGAGCTGATCAAGGACGGCGACGCGATCTCCGGTGCGTTCGGGTATCACCGCGAAAGCGGCAACTTCGTCTTGTTCGAAGCTCCCGCGGTGGTGATGGCCACCGGCGGGATCGGCAAGTCGTTCAAGGTCACCTCGAACTCCTGGGAGTACACCGGTGACGGCCACGCCCTGGCGCTACGGGCCGGCGCGACGCTGATCAACATGGAGTTCATCCAGTTCCACCCGACCGGCATGGTCTGGCCGCCCAGCGTAAAGGGCATCCTGGTCACCGAGGGAGTGCGCGGCGACGGCGGCGTGCTGAAGAACTCGGACGAGAAACGGTTCATGTTCGACTACATCCCGCCGGTGTTCAAAGGCCAGTACGCCGAGAGCGAGCAAGAAGCCGACCAGTGGCTCAAGGACAACGACTCGGCCCGTCGCACCCCGGACCTGCTGCCTCGTGACGAGGTCGCCCGAGCGATCAACTCCGAAGTCAAGGCCGGCCGCGGCACCCCGCACGGCGGCGTTTACCTCGACATCGCGTCCCGGCTGACCCCCGAGCAGATCAAGAAGCGGCTGCCGTCGATGTATCACCAGTTCAAAGAGCTGGCCGGCGTTGACATCACCAAAGAGCCGATGGAAGTCGGGCCCACCTGCCACTACGTCATGGGCGGTATCGAGGTGGACGCCGACACCGGCGCCGCCACCGTTCCCGGCCTGTTCGCGGCCGGCGAGTGCTCCGGCGGTATGCACGGCTCCAACCGACTCGGCGGCAACTCGCTTTCTGACCTGCTGGTCTTCGGTCGTCGGGCCGGCCTCGGCGCCGCCGACTACGTGCGTGCGCTGAGCAGCCGTCCGAAAGTATCGGAGGACGCCGTCGAAACCGCCGCGAAGCGGGCGCTGGCTCCTTTCGAGACACCGACGAACGGCGCCAAAGCGGAGAACCCCTACACGTTGCAGCTCGAGCTGCAGCAGTCGATGAACGACCTGGTGGGGATCATCCGCAAGGCGGAGGAGATCACCGAGGCCCTCGGTCGGCTCGACCAGCTTCGCGAGCGGTTCAAGCACATCCACGTCGAGGGACACCGGCAGTACAACCCCGGCTGGAACCTCGCGCTGGACCTGCGGAACTTGTTGCTGGTCAGCGAATGCGTCGCCAAGGCGGCCTTGGAGCGCACCGAAAGCCGCGGCGGCCACACCCGGGACGATCACCCGGGGATGGACTCGTCGTGGCGGAAGGTCTTGCTGGTCTGCAGCGCCGCCGGCGGCGACGAGGTGGTGCCCGACGTCTCGGTGACGCGCAAGGCCCAGATCCCGATGCGGCCCGACCTGCTCGAGGCCTTCGAGATCGCCGAGTTGGAGAAGTACTACACCGACGAAGAGCTGGCCGACCACCCAGGACGGAGAGGCTGATGAGCTACAACGCAACCATGCGGGTCTGGCGTGGCGACGACACCAACGGTGAGCTGCAGGACTTCACCGTGGAGGTCAACGAAGGCGAGGTGGTGCTCGACATCATCCACCGCCTGCAGCAGACCCAGACGCCCGACTTAGCCGTGCGCTGGAACTGCAAAGCCGGCAAGTGCGGCTCGTGCTCGGCTGAGGTCAACGGCAAGCCCAAGTTGATGTGCATGACGCGGATGTCCACCTTCGCCGAAGACGAAGTGGTCACCGTGACGCCGATCCGGACCTTCCCGGTGATCCGCGACCTCGTCACCGACGTGTCGTTCAACTATCAAAAGGCCCGGGAAATCCCGTCGTTCGCGCCGCCGAAGAATCTTCAGCCCGGCGATTACCGGATGCAGCAGCAGGACGTGGAACGTTCTCAGGAGTTCCGCAAGTGCATCGAATGCTTCCTGTGCAACAACGTCTGTCACGTGATCCGTGACCACGAGGAGAACAAGGAAGCGTTCGCGGGCCCGCGTTTTCTGATGCGGATCGCGGAGCTGGAGATGCATCCGCTGGACACGATGGACCGGCGCGACCAAGCACAGGAGCAGCACGGCCTCGGCTACTGCAACATCACCAAGTGCTGCACGGAAGTCTGCCCGGAGAGCATCAAGATCACCGACAACGCGCTGATCCCGATGAAAGAGCGCGTCGCCGACCGCAAATACGACCCGGTTGTGTGGCTGGGTAACAAGCTGTTCCGTCGATAAGCACCGGGCGTTAGGGCACCGCTGATCCGAGTACCGTCGGAGGTAACCGGGAAGGCGGCCACCATGACTATCCGAAAGCCCACCAGCGTCAACAACATTCGCACCGCGATCAACGAGCTGACCGCGCGCGCTGAACTCGCACGTAAAGAGGGGCGTGACGCTGACGGCGCGGAAATCGAGCGTCGGATACAGGCCTACCGCGACGAACTCGGCAGGCGGCCCTAAACGCCGAGACGCCGGAAGACGCTCCGGTGGAACACGATGGGTGCGACATCTGGGTCGACTCGGACGTCACTGACTCGTAGCACCACGATCGTGTGGTCCCCGGCGGGGATGAGTTGTTCGATCGCGGTTTCCATCCAGAGGCTGGTGCCGTGGATGAAGACCGCACCGCTGCTGTAGGACACCGTTTCCAGGTCGGCGAAGCGATCTCCGGTCTTGGCGGCCAGTGTGCGCGCGGCGCCGTCGTGCGACTCGCCCAGCACGCTGATGCCCAGCGCCTGGACGTCCTTGAGCTTGGGCCACGTCGTCGAGGTGTTCTGTACGCAGAACGAAACCAGCGGCGGATCCAGCGACACCGGGACAAATGTGCTGGCCGCCAGCCCTTCTCGGACTCCGTTGACTTCGGCAGCGATTGCAATGATGCCGGACGGAAAATGACCAAAGGCCTCGCGCAGGGAGGTGGGCGTCAGCTTGTCGGGTACGTTCACCGGGCTTCACTCGCGTCGACGGGATTCTGTAGAGCTGACCCTACCCGCCGGGCGTTACAACTTGTGCGCTGGCCGTCACGTAGCCGTGCGCCGCTGCAACGTCCGGATGTGCCCGCAGCCTGCTCTTCCAGGCATTGCGGCCATACACCGAGAAGATCGGATCAGACGGGTCCGCGCGACGCCCGGCACGCCCGGCGAGTGCGGCGGGCAACGACAGGGTCGGGACCTGCGCGTCCAGTCGCGGGTTGAAGAAATAAGGCACCGAGATCCGGTCGGCCGCATGGCGCAGATTCACCCGGTGCTCGGTGGCCCGCAGGTAGCCGCCGGTGGCCAGCTCCAGCAACTCACCGATGTTGACGATGAACGCTCCGTCCCGCGCGGGAACGTCCACCCAGTCGCCGTCGCGTCCGACCCGGACCTGCAATCCCTGACTGCCCGGCTCGGCGAGCAGCAGCGTCAGCACCCCCGAGTCCCGGTGCGCACCCACGCCCTGCGAGCTGGCCGCCGTCGCCGGATAGTGCACGATCTTGATCAGGGTGGCCGGCGCACCGGCGAATGCGGCGTCGAAAACGTCCGCCGGACTGCCCAACGCCGCTGCCCAGTGCCTCAACAGTCGGCGGGCCACCTCGGCCAGCGCCGCATCCCACTCGGCGACGATCCCCGGCAACTCCGGCAAGCCTGCGGGCCACTGGTTGGGGCCTTGCAGCCAGAGGTAGTCGGGTTTGCCCGGGCCGCCGATCGACTCGCGCTCCGGCCCGATGTCGATCTGCTCGCGCCAGTCCACCTCGCCGCGGGTCAGCTCACCGCCCAGCCTGGTATAGCCGCGGAAATGCGGACTGCGCACCATCGCGACGGCGTCTTTCTCGGCTTGCGGCAGCGCAAACAACCGGCGTGCCGCCGCCAGCACACGATCGATGAGCCCGTCGGATACCTCGTGTCCGGTGAGATAGAAGAAACCCACTTCGTGGGCGACCTCGCGGAGCCGCTCTCTCAGTTGGCCAGAGGGGTGACGGAGGTCCACTTCCGGCAGCGTCGTGACGCTTGACACAATTGCCACCTACTCATCATCGTCCCTGGTGAAGTGGTATGCCAGGGTCCTGATCAGCGAGAAGCCAACTAGTTGGTTGATTAGCCGATGAAATTTAGCTCACAGTCGCTTGCGCACGGTTACCGACGGGTATAGTTTAGCCGTGTTACTGGTGGGTAACTTAGACCAAGTACCCAACCACAGGTGGCGTTCTCATCGAGGAGGAACCAGTGAGCCACTATAAGAGCAACGTCCGCGACCAGGTATTCAACCTGTTCGAGGTGTTGGGCGTCGACAAAGCATTCGGTGAAGGCGACTATGCCGACCTGGATGCCGACACCGCCCGCGAAATGCTCACCGAGATGAGCCGGCTGGCCGAAGGCCCCGTCGCTGATTCGTTCGTCGAGGGTGACCGCAATCCCCCCGTGTTCAACCCCGAGACACACTCGGTGACGCTCCCCGACTCGTTCAAGCAGTCGGTGCACGCGGTCATCGAGGCCGGCTGGGACAAGGTCGGCCTGGACGAAGAGCTGGGTGGCATGCCGATGCCCAAGGCGATGCTGTGGGCGCTGCATGAG
Organism: uncultured Actinomycetota bacterium; assembly: GCA_963815995.1. Lineage (GTDB taxonomy): Bacteria > Actinomycetota > Actinomycetes > Mycobacteriales > Mycobacteriaceae > Mycobacterium. The sequence continues at coordinate 18,227 of CAWFIR010000001.1, read as the reverse complement.
CACCTGCTCGGCGCCAACCCGGCGGTGTGGATGTACGCCGGCGGCGCGGGATTCGCCCAGATCTTCTACAACCTGGCCACCGAGGAGCAGAAGAAGTGGGCAGTGCTGGCCGCCGAACGCGGTTGGGGCTCCACCATGGTGCTCACCGAGCCGGACGCCGGCTCGGATGTCGGCGCCGGCCGGACCAAAGCCATCCAGCAGGACGACGGCTCCTGGCACATCGACGGCGTGAAGCGCTTCATCACCTCCGGCGACTCGGACGACATGTTCGAGAACATCTTCCACTTGGTGCTGGCCCGCCCCGAGGGCGCCGGCCCCGGTACCAAGGGTCTGTCGCTGTTCTTCGTGCCGAAGTTCCTGTTCGACTTCGAGACCGGCGAGCCGGGCGAGCGCAACGGCGTCTTCGTCACCAACGTCGAGCACAAGATGGGCCTGAAGGTCTCCGCGACGTGTGAGCTGACGTTCGGTCAGCATGGCGTGCCGGCCAAGGGCTGGCTGGTCGGCGAGGTGCACGACGGCATTGCGCAGATGTTCGAGGTCATCGAAAACGCCCGCATGCTGGTCGGCACCAAGGCCATCGCGACGCTGTCGACCGGCTACCTCAACGCCCTGGCTTACGCCAAGGAGCGGGTGCAGGGCGCCGACCTGACCCAGATGACCGACAAGACCGCGCCGCGGGTGACCATTACCCACCACCCGGACGTGCGTCGCAGCCTGATGACCCAGAAGGCCTACGCCGAGGGTCTGCGCGCGCTGTACCTCTACACCGCGACCTACCAGGACGCGGCGGTCGCCAAGGCAGTGCACGGTGTGGACGCCGACCTGGCGGTCAAGGTCAACGACCTGATGCTGCCGATCGTCAAGGGTGTCGGCTCCGAGCAGGCTTACGCCAAGCTCACCGAGAGCCTGCAGACCTTCGGTGGCTCCGGCTTCTTGCAGGACTACCCGATCGAGCAGTACATCCGTGACGCCAAGATCGACTCGCTGTACGAGGGCACCACGGCCATCCAGGCGCAGGACTTCTTCTTCCGGAAGATCGTCCGCGACAAGGGTGTTGCGCTGGCACACGTCTCGGGTCAGATCGAGGAGCTCATCAAGAACGAGTCCGGCAACGGTCGACTGAAGGCCGAGCGTGCGCTGCTCGCCACTGCTTTGGCCGATGTCCAGGCGATGGCGGCGACGCTGACCGGTTACCTGATGTCCGCGCAGGAAGAGATTTCCAGCATCTACAAGGTCGGTACCGGTTCGGTCCGCTTCCTGATGAGCGTCGGCGACCTGGTGATCGGCTGGCTGCTGCTGCGTCAGGCCGCCATGGCCTTGGAGGCGCTCGACGCCGGTGACGTCAGCGACGCCGACCGGAACTTCTACGAGGGCAAGATCGCCGTGGCGTCGTTCTTCTCGAAGAACTTCCTGCCGCTGTTGACCAGCACCCGCCAGGTGCTGGAGACGATCGACAACGAGATCATGGAGCTCGACGAAGCGGCCTTCTGAGCCGAAACTGCATAGCAAAATCCCCCGTTCTCCTCGGAGACGGGGGATTTTGCTGTTGGGGTGGTCTGCGCCGAGCATCTATCGCAACATTGGTCTCACCAGTATCGCCCGAGGACCATGACACCCCTTTGCGGAAACGACGCATATGCGATATCGCTGCGCTGAGGTACTGCCGTGGTTTGTGGTGCTGTCGGGATCGCAGCGGGGAGGGGCCGCCGGCGGGATCCCCTCATGCCGTCGGCGGCCCCAGTCTCGATCCATACCTGCGAACAATGCAGGCGGATGATCCGAGGACGCCCCGCGCTGCCATCGGGTCGGGGGGTCGGACGACAACACGGAGCTATCCAGCCAGTCGGCTACCCGGGCGTTGCGGTCGTTAAACGCCGGGGAAATCGCTCACGAACGCGGCTCTCAGGCCTCCAGAATCGCGGCGACGCCCTGGCCGCCCGCGGCGCAGATCGAGATCAGGCCGCGTACCGGCTTACCGCCGTTTTTCGTTTTGGCTTCATGCAGCTGCTTGGCCAGCTGGGCGAGGATGCGTCCGCCCGTCGCGGCAAACGGGTGACCGGCGGCCAGCGACGAGCCATTGACATTGAGCTTGGATCGGTCGATCGACCCCAGCGCCGCGTCGAGGCCGAGCCGCTCCTTGCAATACTCCTCGGACTCCCAGGCCTGCAGATGCGCCAGCACCACCGAGGCGAACGCCTCGTGGATCTCGTAGAAGTCGAAGTCCTGCAACGTCAACCCGTTGCGCGCCAGCAGCCGTGGCACCGCATACGTCGGCGCCATCAGCAAGCCATCGGGACCGTTGATGTAGTCGACCGATGCCGTCTCGGCGTCGACGAAGTAGGCCAACGGGGTCAGCGAGTGCTCGGCGGCCCACTCCTCGGAGGACAGCAACGCCACCGAGGCGCCGTCGGTCAGCGGCGTCGAATTTCCGGCGGTCATCGTGGCGTCGCCGGCCTTCACGCCGAACACCGGCTTGAGCTTGGCCAGCTTCTCCGCCGCCGAGTCCGGCCGCAGGTTGTCGTCGCGGTAGAGGCCGAGGAACGGGGTGACCAGATCGTCGAAGAAGCCACGGTCGTAGGCCGCCGCCATGTTGCGGTGACTGGCTGCGGACAGCTCATCCTGGTCGACCCGCTTGATGCCCATCTGCTTGGCGGTGATCGCCTGGTGCTCACCCATCGAGAGCCCGGTGCGCGGCTCGCTGTTCACCGGAATCTCCACGCCCACACTGGCCGGGAGCTTGCCGACCAGCTTGAGCCGGTCGAGGTTCGACTTGGATCGGCGCAGGCCCAGCAGGGTGTGGCGCAGGTTGTTACCCAACGCGATCGGCGCATCGGAGGTGGTGTCCACCCCGCCCGCCGCGGCGGCCTCGTAGCGACCCGCGGCGATGCCGTCGGCGGCGGCGATCGCCGCCTGCAACCCGGTGCCACACGCCTGCTGCAGGTCGAACGCCGGCGTGTAGGACGACAGCGCGGACCCGAGCACGCATTCGCGCATCAGGTTGAAGTCGCGGCTGTGTTTGAGGACGGCGCCGCCGATCACCGCACCCAGCCGCTCGCCGGACAGACCGAACCGGTCGACCAGCCCGCCCAGTGCGGCGGTGAACATGTCCTGGTTGGACGCCTCGGCGTAGGCGCGGTCCGAGCGCGCGAACGGGATCCGATTGCCACCCAGCACAGCGACGCGGCGCAGGGAGCGTGAAGAGGAGGTGTCAGAGGCCACGCTTATCTCCGTCAGGTTGTGGGTTATCAGCAGTTGAGTCCATACTACTCACTGTTCTTACTCGGGAGTAAGTTCGCTCCCGATACGGTAGTCGACAGATGACCACGCTCGATATGGAAGGCAGCTCAGTGGCCCCGAAGGTTTCACCCGATTTATTCTCCCAAGTCGTCAACTCCGGGCCGGGCTCGTTTCTCGCCAAGCAACTCGGTGTGCCGCAGCCCGAGAAACTGCGGCGATACCGGGCCGGTGAACCGCCGCTGAGCGGGTCGCTGCTGATCGGCGGCGAGGGCCGGCTGGTCGAGCCGCTACGGGCGGCGCTGGACACCGACTACGACGTGGTGGGCGCCAATCTCGGTGGGCGCTGGGCGGATTCATTCGGTGGGCTGGTTTTCGACGCCACCGGCATCACCACCCCGGCGAAGCTGACGGCGCTGCACGAGTTCTTCACCCCGCTGCTGCGCAACGTCGGCCATTCCGGTCGTGTCGTGGTGATCGGCACCACGCCCGACGAAGCCGCGAGCACCGATGAGCGGATCGCGCAGCGTGCGCTGGAGGGTTTCACCCGCTCCTTGGGCAAGGAGCTATTGCGTGGTGCCACCGTCGCGCTGGTCTACCTGTCCCCCGACGCCAAACCGGCCGCCACCGGACTCGAATCGACCCTGCGATTCCTGCTGTCGGCCAAATCGGCCTATGTGGACGGGCAGGTGTTCTACGTCGGCGCCGCTGACTCAACGCCGCTCAAGGACTGGGACCGGCCGCTGGACGGCAAGGTGGGCATCGTGACCGGTGCCGCGCGCGGTATCGGCGCGACGATCGCCGAGGTGTTCGCCCGTGACGGGGCCCGCGTCGTGGCGATCGACGTGGAGTCTGCCGCGGAAGCTCTGGCCGAGACAGCCACCCGCGTCGGCGGCACGGCGCTGGCGCTCGACGTGACCGCCGACGACGCCGTCGACCGGATCACCGAGCACCTGCGCGACCACTACAACGGCCATGCCGACATCCTGGTCAACAACGCCGGAATCACCCGCGACAAGCTGCTCGCGAACATGGATGACGCGCGGTGGAACTCGGTTCTGGCTGTCAACTTGCTTGCCCCGCAACGTCTTACCGAGGGCCTGGTCGACAACGGCAGCATCGGTGAGGGCGGCCGGATCATCGGCCTGTCGTCGATGGCCGGCATCGCGGGCAACCGCGGGCAGACCAACTACGCCGCCACCAAGGCCGGCATGATCGGGCTGACGCAGGCGCTGGCGCCGAAGCTCGGCGAAAAGGGCATCACGATCAACGCTGTCGCACCCGGGTTCATCGAAACCCAGATGACGGCGGCGATCCCACTGGCCACCCGCGAGGTGGGCCGTCGACTCAACTCCCTGTACCAGGGCGGACAACCGGTCGACGTGGCCGAGACCATCGCCTACTTCGCCAGCCCTGCGTCAAACGCGGTGACGGGTAACGTCATCCGCGTCTGCGGCCAGGCCATGCTGGGAGCGTGACGACCGTGAGCCAACCAAGCGGCTTGAAGAACATGCTGCGCGCGGCGGCCGGGGCGTTGCCGTTCGTGCCTCGCGGCGGCCAGTTGCCCACCCGGACAGTGACCGTCGACGATTTACCCATCGATCGTGCGAATGTGGCCGAATACGCCGCGGTTACCGGACTGCGTTACGGCGACGCGGTGCCGCTGACCTATCCGTTCGCGCTGACGTTCCCGACGCTGATGTCGCTGGTGACCGGATTCGACTTTCCCTTCGCCGCAATGGGATCCGTCCATACCGAAAACCGGATCACCCAGTACCGGCCGATCAAGGTGACCGACACGGTCAATATCGCGGTGCACGCGGAGAACTTGCGCGAACACCGTAAGGGCCTGCTGGTCGACCTGGTGACCGACGTCAGCGTCGGCAACGAGGTGGCATGGCATCAGGTCACGACCTTCCTGCATCAGCAGCGCACCAGCTTGTCTGGCGAGCCCAAGCCGCCGCCGCAAAAGCAGCCCAAGCTGCCTGCGCCCAACGCGATCCTGCGGATTAGCCCGGGCCAGATTCGTCGCTACGCCGCCGTCGGTGGCGACCACAACCCGATTCACACCAACCCCGTCGGGGCCAAGCTGTTCGGATTCCCCACCGTCATTGCGCACGGAATGTTCAGCGCGGCAGCGGTATTGGCGAACCTTGAAGCCACCATTCCCGACGCGGTGACCTATTCGGTTCGGTTCGGCAAACCTGTGCTGCTGCCCGCGAGCGTCGGACTGTACGTCGATCAGGTGCAGGACGGCTGGGACCTCAGCTTGCGCAACCTCGCCAAGGGGTATCCGCACCTGACCGGCACGCTACGGGCGCACTAGCTTGCGGGCGCGCTCGACGAGACGCAGCAACCCGTAGGCGCCCAAGGCGGCGACGAGAAACACCAGCAGCAGCCACAGCGGAGGCCGGGCGAGTTCCCAGACGAAGATCGCGGCCCAAAACGGCGCGCGTTGAGTGACAGCCAACACGCCCGCTGCGCCGGCCATTGAGACTGCCGGAACATGATATTGAGTTCCTGCCATCGCGTTGATGCTCAGCACCAACAGCGTGCCGGCCGCGGCGCCGGTGGCCAGCGCGGGGGTGAGCATCCCGCCCCGCGCGCCGGCGCGCAAGAACACCGCCGTCAGAACGGGTTTCAGAACCAGCACTATCGCCGCCGCTTCCAAGGTCATCCCGCCGGCGAGGGTTGCGGTCAGGATCGATTTGCCGTTGCCGGGCAGTTCGGGCCACCAGCGGGAGCAGACACCGATCAGCAACCCCGCTCCGGCGATCGCCGGGATCAGTAACCACGATCGAGTCAGCGCAGCCTGACGTGCCGATGCCATCAGGCGGTTGAAGGCAAGTCCCAAGCCAAGTGTCAGCGGGGCCAACACCAGTGCATAACCGATCAGCCGATACGACACGTGCAAGTTAGGCCAGTCCAGGTTCGGCTGATCGTGGGTGACGAACGAGGCAACTGCGACGGCCAGGCTGGAGGTGATCAACGCGGCACCCACCGCCCGGGGATGCCAGGTTTTCAACATGATTCGCACTGCGAACAACGCACCACCGAGCGGCACCGCATACACCGCACCCAGTCCGGCGCCGGCCGCACAGGCCAGCAGAATCTCGCGATCCGCGTCCGACAGCCGCTTCAGCCATCCGGTAGCCGAAATCGCCCAGTGCCACCGCGAATTGGCGAGGCGCCACCTCCCTGCCCAGCGACGCACCAGAGCCGACCACCAGCACCTGCATCGCCGCGTCGAAGCTGAAGGGCAGCAACGAATACGCTTACGGTCGGCGATGGCAGCAGACAACGACGGAACTTCGCTCCTCGACCGCAGTATCCACCAGCCCAGCCCGGCAAGCGCTCCGCCGACCATCGGCCCCAGTGCCGACGGACTGGACCGCTCGCCGGTCACGCCCTCCAACAGTGATCCGAATGTGTAGTGATAGGTGAGATGTTCCATGGCACGCAACAGCAGTATCGTCGACAACCCGGCAACCCCGGCGAGCAGGCCGACAATTACCACCGCACAAAAGAAGTCAGTGTTGCGGCGGCCCATCGCCGATCAACCGGATTCGGTCGGGTGGTTCCGCCGCGTCTTTGTCGGCCGGTTTGCCCTTCAGTCCGCGCCAGAACAGGTTGATCATCACTTCGGCCGCGCCGTCGACGTCGGTGTCGCCGGTACTGAGCCGGGTCGCGATTGCCTCACCGGCGCCCACCAGCGCGACCGCGATCATCTCGAAGTCGGTGTCGGGTTCGGGATTCCGGGTGCCCGCCTGCAGGACTCGCACGACCAAGGCGATGATCCGCTCGCGGCCCTCCCGCACGGTGTGGGCGAACGCCTGCGAGTTGGTGGCCTGGGCGTACATCACGATCCACGACGCGCGATTGGCGTCGATGTAGCGCATGAACGCCACAATCGTGTTGTGCAGCAAGTCCCTCGGGCTCTGGTCGAGATTGATCTCCTCGCGCACACCGTCGATGAATCTCGTCAGCTCGCGATCCAGGCACGCGCCGAACAGTTCCTCTTTAGAGCCGTAGTACAGGTACAACATCGGCTTGGAGATTTCGGCCTTGGCTGCGATCGCGTCCATCGACGTGTCGTGATAGCCGTTGATGGAGAACATCTCAACCGCGGCATCGAGCATCTGCTGCTCTCGGACAGCACGGGGTAACCGCTTGGTACCACCTGCCATGCCGTCCCCTATCTAGCCGACATCAGCGCGCCTGTCGGCGAGACTGCGTCAACTAAGAGTAAGCAATGCTAGGTCGCGCCGCCGGATTACGGTCCGCAGTCGGGCTTGGGGCCCTTGAACTTCGCGATCCGCCGGACCGAGTCGTCGACGTCGGACATCTTCAATTCCTTGGCGTCCAATGCCTTCTGTAACCGATCGAGAACCGCGGGCACCTCGTCGGTGGTGATCCACAGCGCAACATCGGTGCCTGCCTGCAGGGTGCGCAATACCGCCTCGGGCACGGTGTAGTGGTCCTTGATCGCCGCCATGCTGGAAAGGTCGTCGCTGAATATCGGGCCGGCGAAGGCCGGCCCGTTGTAGCCGACGCCGGTGCGCAGCATCTGCACCGCGGCCCGGCTGACGCTGGCCGGTTCGTTGCCGGTGAGTCCGGGCACTTGCAGGTGGCCGACCATCGCGCCTTGCGGGACAGCGTCCAACAGTTCGCGGTACGGCACCAAGTCGTCGTTCTGCAACTGTTGGAGCGGCGGCGTAACGATGACGGACCCGGTGTGCGAGTCGCCAGATCCATGTCCGTGACCGGGGAAATGCTTGAGCACCGGAAGCACACCGGCGTCGTGCAGCCCTCGGGCATACTGCCGGGCATACTCGACGACCTTCGCCGGATCCGAGCTGAACGACCGGTCGCCGATCACCGTGTCGTCGGGGGCGTCGGTGACGTCGACGTCGGGCGCGAAGTCGACGGTGATGCCGAGGCCGCGCATCCGGTGGCCGCGGTCCAGCGCCATGCCGTAGACCTCGTCGGGGGTGTGCGTCTTGGCCAGCTCCCGCGCCGAGGGCGCCGGGCCAATCAGCTTGGACAGCCGGGCCACCCGGCCGCCCTCCTCGTCGACGCTGACCGCCACCGGCAGCGCAGTGGCGGTCGAGAGGTCCTTGACCAGGTTGGGTCCGAGCATGCTCAGGTCGGTCCAGCTGCCGATGAAGATGCCGCCGACGTGGAAGTCGGCCACTACTGCCTTGGCGTCTTTGCCATCGCGGACGCCCACCATCAACAGCTGGGCCAGCTTCTCGCGGGGAGGTAGGGCCGCCGGATCCCCACACGCCGGTTTGGCCGGCGGTATCGGCTTGGCCGACGACGACGTAGCCGGTGCCGAGTTCGGCCGCTGTGACGAGTGGCCACAACCGGCGATCAGCGCCGTGACGGCGGCGAACACGGCCAGTACGCGCGGGAATCCCATCAGGCCATGCTGTCATGAGGGCCGCAGCCTGCGGCTAGGAGGCCGCGACCTCGTCTTCTGCTAGGTTGGGCAGCTATGAATCGCTTTGTCGCACCCGCCGCCGCCAGCGTCGTGGTCGGCCTGTTGCTGGGTGCGGCCGCGATCTTCGGAGTCACGTTGATGGTGCAGCAGGACACCAAACCGCCACTCCCCGGGGGCGACCCGCAGTCGTCGGTGCTCAACCGGGTCGAGTACGGCAACCGCAGCTAGCGCACAATGCGGGCCGAACCCGGGCCCGTCGAGGTCACTGCGCTGTCCCGACGCTGGTTGTGGCTGGTCGCGTCGGTCTCGCTGGGGCTGAGCTTCGGCTCGTCGCCCGGCCAGATCTCCCCCGACACCAAGCTCGACCTCACCGCCAACCCGCTGCGCTTTCTGGCCCGGGCGACCAACCTGTGGAACAGCGAGCTGCCGTTCGGGCAGGCGCAGAATCAGGCCTACGGCTACCTGTTCCCGCACGGCACGTTCTTCGTGGCCGGCCACCTGCTCGGACTCCCGGGCTGGATCACCCAACGGCTGTGGTGGGCACTGCTATTGGGCGTCGGCTTCTGGGGATTGCTGCGCGTCGCCGAGGCGCTGGGCATCGGCAGCCCGACGTCGCGCGCGGTTGCCGCAGTGGCGTTCGCGCTCTCACCACGGGTGCTGACCACGCTCGGGTCGATCTCGTCGGAGACGCTGCCGATCATGCTGGCGCCATGGGTGTTGCTGCCCACGATCCTGGCGTTGCGCGACGACGGGCGGTCGGTGCGGCGGCTGGCCGGTCAGGCCGGGGTGGCCGTCGCGCTGATGGGAGCGGTCAATGCGATCGCGACGCTGGCCGGGTGTCTGCCCGCGGTGATCTGGTGGGCCTGTCACCGGCCTAACCGGCGGTGGTTGCGCTACGCGGCGTGGTGGCTGCTGGCTCTGGCGCTGGCCATGACGTGGTGGCTGGTGGCATTGGTCCTGATGGCCCGGATCAGCCCGCCGTTCCTGGACTTCATCGAATCCTCGGGTGTGACGACGCAGTGGTCGTCCTTGGTTGAGGTGCTGCGCGGTACCGACAGCTGGACCCCGTTCGTGGCGCCCAACGCCACGGCAGGTGCGCCGTTGGTCACCGGTTCGGTCGCCATCCTGGCCACCTGTCTGGTGGCGGCGGCCGGGTTGGCCGGGCTGGCGATGGGGAGCATGCCGGCCCGCGGGCGATTGGTGACGATACTGCTCGTCGGCGTGGTGCTGCTGGGCGTTGGATACAGCGGCGGGCTGGGCTCACCGCTGGCCCAGCACATCCAGGCTTTTCTGGACGCCGGCGGCGCACCGCTGCGCAATGTGCACAAATTCGAATCGCTGATCCGGATCCCCGTCGTATTGGGACTGGCCCAGCTGCTCGGCCGGATCCCGCTACCGGGCAGCGTGCCGAAACCGTTGTGGCGCAGCGCGTTTGCTCACCCGGAACGCGACAAGCGGGTTGCGGTCGGGATTGTGGTGCTGACCGCGCTGATGGCCGGGACATCGCTGGCTTGGACGGGGCGGATGACCCCGCCGGGCACGTACAGCGCGATACCACGGTATTGGCATGACGCCGCCGACTGGCTGTCCGCGCACAACACCGGCGTGCCGACGCCCGGGCGGGTGCTGGTGGTCCCCGGCGCGCCGTTCGCGACTCAACTGTGGGGCACCAGCCACGACGAACCGCTGCAAGTGCTCGGCGACAGCCCGTGGGGCGTGCGCGACTCCATACCGCTGACTCCGCCGCAGACGATCCGCGCGCTGGATTCGGTGCAACGGCTGTTCGCCTCCGGAACGCCCTCCGCGGGCCTCGCTGATACGCTTGCACGCCAAGGTATTTCGTATGTCGTGATGCGCAACGACCTGGATCCGGACGCGTCTCGCTCGGCGCGCCCGATCCTGGTGCACCGGGCCATCACCGGATCGCCACGACTGCAGAAGGTCGCCGAGTTCGGCGCGCCGGTCGGCCCGGGCCCGCTGTCGGGATTCGTCACCGACAGCGAATTGCGTCCCCGATATCCCGCCGTCGAGATCTACCGCGTAACCGCCATGGCCGGCGATCCCGGCGCGCCCTACCTGGCCGACATCGACGGACTGCCCCGCGTCGACGGCGGACCCGAGGCCTTGCTGAGACTCGACGAACGTCGGCGGCTGTCCGGCCGGCCACCGCTCGCGCCGGCGCTGCTGACCGCCGACGCCGTCGGAGCGGGCCTGCCGGTACCGGTCGTCACGGTCACCGACACACCGCTCGCTCGCGAGACCGACTACGGCCGGGTCGACGACCACTCGTCGGCGATCCGCGCCGTCGGCGACACCCGGCACACCTTCAACCGGGTGCCGGACTATCCAAGCCCGGGCGCCGACACCGTCTACGGCTCGTGGACCGGCGGTCGGCTGACGGCATCGAGCTCGTCGTCGGACTCGACGGTTTTGCCCGACGTCGCCACCGCCGCATCGCCGGCCGCGGCGGTCGATGCCGACTCGGCGACCGCCTGGGTATCCAACAGTCTGCAGTCGGCCGTCGGTCAATGGCTTCAGGTCGACTTCGACCACCCGGTGACCAACAGCATCATCACCATCACCCCCAGCGCGACGACCGTCGGTGCGCAGGTCCGACGTGTCGAAGTTGAAACCGCCACCGGCACAACGACGTTGCGGTTCGACGAGGCCGGCAAACCGATCAGCGGGGCGTTGCCGTACGGCGAGACACCGTGGGTGCGCATCACCGCGATCGGCACCGACGACGGGTCGCCGGGAGTGCAGTTCGCGATCACCGACTTGTCGATCACGCAGTACGACGCCCGCGGCTTCGCGCATCCGATCAATATTCGGCACACCGCGCTGGTTCCCGCTCCCCCGCCCAACGCCGCTGTGGCGCAATGGGATCTGGGTTCCGATCCGCTGGGCAGGCCGGGCTGCGCGACAGGGCTGACGAACGTGCAATGCGCGCCGTCGATGGCGCTGGCGACGGAGACGCCCGCGACCTTCAGTCGCACGCTGAGCGTGCCGCAGCCGATGTCGGTGCTGCCGGCGATCTGGGTCCGCGCCCGGTCGGGACCCAAACTGGCCGATCTGGTCGCCGAGCCGGACACCACCCGGGCTGACGGCGACTCCGATCTGGTCGACGTACTCGGCGCGACCTCGGCCGCCACCGACGGAGATCCGGCCACCGCGTGGACGGCACCGCAGCGGGTGGTGCAGCACAAGACGCCACCGACGATCACCCTCACCCTGCCCCAACCCACCGAGGTGACCGGTCTGCGGGTCACGCCCAGCACATCGCCGGTGCCCGCACACCCGACCATGGTGGCCGTCGACCTGGGCGACGGTCCGCAGGTGCGGGCGCTGAAAACATCGGGACCACAAGACCTTCCGCTGATGCCCCGGATGACCGACACCATCACGGTCAGCCTGCTCGACTGGAAGGACGTCATCGACCGCACCGCACTCGGCTTCGACCAACTCAAGCCACCGGGGCTTGCCGAGATCGCGGCGCTGGGCACCGACGGCAGACCGATCGCCGCCGCCGACGCGGCGCGCAACCGGACTCGCGAGGTCACCGTTGACTGCGAGCACGGACCCGTCGTCGCGATCGCCGGCCGGTTCGTGCACACTTCGGTCAGCACCACGGTCGGCGCTCTGCTGGACGGTGCTCCGGTCACCGCGCAACCCTGCGACGCCGAGCCGATCACGTTGCCGACTGGCCAGCAGGAGCTATTGGTAAGTCCCGGGCCACAATTCGTCGTCGACGGCGCGGAGTTATCCGGACCGCTCGCGGCCCAGTCGACCACCGCCCCGCCGATGCCGGCGGCTACCGGAGCGTGGGGTCCGGCCCGTCGCGAGGTGCGGGTACCGGACGCGGCGACGTCGCGGGTGCTGGTCGTGCCGGAAAGTATCAACACCGGTTGGGTGGCACGCACCAGCGCCGGAACTCGGTTGACACCGTTGGCGGTCAACGGATGGCAGCAGGGATGGGTGGTGCCGGCCGGAACGTCGGGCACCATCACGCTGATCTTCGCACCCAACTCGCTGTATCGGGTCGGCCTCGCCGGCGGGCTGTCGCTGCTGCCGCTGTTGGCGCTGCTGGCGTGGTGGCGGCAGCGACGCTCGTCGAGCGATGCCGATGCGCGCCCGTGGACGCCCGGGCCCTGGGCCGCCGTCGCGATGCTGGCCGCCGGGGCGGTGATCGCCGGGGTGGCGGGCGTCGTGGTCTTCGGCGCCGCACTCGGTATGCGGTGGGTGCTGCGCAATCGTCCACGACGACGCGACATCGTCACCGTGTGGTCCAGCGCCGGCGGGCTGATTCTGGCCGGTGCGGCCCTGTCGCGGCATCCGTGGCGATCGGTCGACGGATATGCAGGCCATTCGGCTGCGGTGCAACTGCTTGCGCTCATTTCACTTGCGACGCTGGCCGCTTCAACCGTGATGCGGCCTGCTGAGCGTTAACGCCCAGCTGTGCATGGGCATCCCGTTCCACGGGATGCCCACCGACACCTGAGTTGCCGGGCGTCTGCGCTGCTGTTACGGGATAGGCATGCAGACCTTGACGGTGGCCGACATCGATCGGTGGCGCGCCGAGGCGGTACGCGAGGTGTTCCATGCGGCCGGCGCGCGTGGGCAGGCGACCCTGGAGGCCGCACGAGAACTGGCCGCGCTGACGGTGTTCGACACCTGGCAGGGCACCACCGCGCAAGCACGCAGCCACAGCAGCGCCTCGATCCGGTCGGACCTCGACGCACACGGCAACGAGTCGCTGGCGGTGGCCCGGGCGGCCGGCCGAGCGGCCGACGATATCGAGCGGGTGCAGTCCCGGTTGAGCGCGTTGCGCCGCGACGCCGCCGAACTGCAGATGACCGTCGACTGCCGCACCGACAAGGTGGTGCCGAGTTCGAATTTCGACGGTCCGCCGACGGCGGCCCTGATCGCTGAGATTCAGCTGCAGCGTCGGCTGGATGCGATTGTGGCAGAAGCTGATTCAGCTGATCAGGAGTTGGCGTACGCGATCGACATGGCCGACGGGGATCGGCCGATTCCACCGGGACCACATGACAATCGGCCACTGATCCAGGACGCGCTGTCGCGGCCGTTGCCCGACGATCCGCAGCAGTTCAACGAGCTGTGGAATCGGCTGAGCCGCGAAGAAAGGGATTGGCTGTATCGCCGAGACCACGGCATCGGCAACCACGCCGGGATGCCGTGGGATTCGTCTGACCACTTAGGCAGGGACCACTACAACCGGTTGCACCTGGCAGAGCTCACCGAACAATCCCAGTGCGACGTAACAGGGATACAGCATCACATCGATCAGTTGATGGCCGAGCCCAACGTCGACGACGGGGCGCTCTACGCGTTGCAGTCGCAACTCGCCGCGGCCCGAAAAAACCTCGCCGGTTATCAGGCCGTCCAAGCGAGCTTGACAGCCGCCGACGGACCGAAGCGTTACTTGGGTCTGCTCGACGAACTCGGCCACGGCGCCGTGGCGATCGCGAACCCGGATACCGCGCGCCGCAATGCGATCTTCGTACCCGGCACGGGACAAGACCTGAGCCGACTGACGTTCAGCGACGAGAAGGCGCTGGCCATGTATACCGCCGCCTTGGCTGCCGACCCCGGCCTGGGACCAGGCGACGTGTCGGTGACGACATGGATGGGTTACGACCGCCCAATGGATCTCAGCCGCGCGGCTTTCCCGCAGCCCGCGCAAGACGGTGCAGATCGGCTGTCGACCTTCGAAAACGGCCAACGGGCCTCGCACGTCGGGCAGGCGTCCGTCGATACCGTGATCGGCCACAGCTACGGCTCCACCGTGATGGGTGCGGCCGCCGCCGGTGGGCGCCACCTCGACGCCGACAACGTCATCGCGGTGGGAAGCCCCGGCATGCTGGTCGATCGCGCCGGCCGGCTGAATCTGCACCCCGGCGGCAACGTCTTTGCGATGCGTGCCGTCAACGACATGATCGGCATGGGCGGCATCGTCACCGACTGGACGTTGGGCGCCGACCCGACCGACCCGGGTTTCGGTGCCCGGCTGCTGGCCGCCGATCCCGGGCCCGCCGGTCCTTTCGGGCTGCCCAGCATCGCCGCGCACAGCAGCTACTGGCGGGGCGCCAACTTGGCGCTGGCGAACTTCGGTGCGGTGATCGCCGGTCTGCCGCCGCCCTACCTCGGCGGGCAGCGATAGATACGGGCTCGGCGATTTTGCGATCTGCCGGACGGTTACGCGCGACAATTGGGACTCCACTCCTCGCGAGGAGCTACGGACATGGGTTGGTTGAGCGCACCGGAATATTGGTTGGGCCGGCTGATATTGGAGCGCGGCATTGCGACCGTCTACGTCTTCGCATTCGTCGCGGCCGCACGGCAATTCCGGGCGCTGATCGGGGAGCACGGGTTATTGCCGGTGCCGCGTTATCTGGCACGCCAATCGTTCACGCGAACGCCGAGCATCTTCCACATCCACTACTCCGATCGGTTTTTCGCCACGGTCGCGTGGTCGGGTGCGGCATTGGCGGCAGGGATGGCCGCGGGATTGGCCAACGTGGTGCCGCTCGGGGTGACGGTGTTGCTGTGGCTGCTGCTATGGGTTGCGTACCTGTCGATCGTCAACGTCGGCCAGACGTGGTACTCCTTCGGCTGGGAGTCGCTGATGCTGGAAATGGGTTTCCTGGCAATCTTTCTCGGCAACGACCGGATCGCGCCGCCGGTGCTGGCGATGTGGCTGGCACGGCTGCTGCTGTTTCGGCTCGAGTTCGGCGCCGGCCTGATCAAACTTCGCGGCGATTCCTGCTGGCGAGATCTGACCTGCCTGTACTACCACCATGAAACCCAGCCGATGCCGGGGCCACTGAGTTGGTTTTTTCATCACTTGCCCAAGCCGCTGCATCGGGTGGAGGCCGCAGGAAATCACTTCGCGCAACTCGTCGTCCCGTTCGGTCTGTTCGCCCCGCAGCCGGTGGCCGGCATAGCCGGCGCGATCGTCGTGGTCACCCAGCTGTGGCTGGTGGCGTCCGGTAACTTCGCCTGGCTCAACTGGTTGACGATCCTGTTGGGTTGCAGCGCGATCGACGCGTCGTCGCTGGCGGCGCTCCTGCCCATCCCCCGCCAGCCCGCACTCACCGAAGCTCCGCGCTGGTTCGCAGCCCTGGTGATCGTGTTCGCGGCGCTGACGCTGATATTGAGTTACTGGCCGGTGCGCAACATGATCTCGCGTCGTCAGCGAATGAACATGTCGTTCAACCCGTTCCACTTGATCAATACCTATGGGGCGTTCGGCAGCATCGGCCGGACGCGCCGGGAGGTGGTGATCGAGGGTACCGACGAGCCGGCAATCACTGAGCAGACGGTATGGAAGGAATACGAATTCAAAGGCAAGCCGGGTGCGGTGCGGCGACTGCCGCGGCAATGGGCGCCGTACCACCTGCGGCTGGATTGGCTGATGTGGTTCGCCGCAATCTCCCCGCAGTACGCCTACTCGTGGCTGCAGCCATTCATGCTGCGGCTCTTGCAGAATGATGCGACGACGCTACGCCTGCTGCGTCACAATCCCTTCCCGGATGACCCGCCGCGGTACGTGCGAGCGCAGCTGTACCGGTACCGCTTCACTACGCCGGCCGAACTGCGCCGCGATCACGCCTGGTGGCATCGCACGCCGGAAGGCAGGTATGCGGCGCCGATGTCGCTGGACCCGACGAATTTCTGAGCCAGGCGCGCGCCCCAAGGCGAGGGATATGCACGGTGTGCCCGCCTCCGAGCGACAACTCACTGACCAGATCCGAGTTGTCGCTCGGAGGTGGGCAATTCGTCGACCACTGCGAAGCAGTGGCCAACGTGGCGGGTGTGACTCAAGCCGTGCGGCTACAGCGACTCGTCGAGCTCGCCGAGCCGATCAGTCAGACGCAGGTTTTCGGAGTAGTCGACCGGACAACAGATCAGCGACACCCCGTCCTCATCGAGCGCGGCCCGCAACGTCGGCAACAGTTCGTCTGCACTGTTGATCCGATAGCCCTTGGCGCCGAAGCTTTCCGCGTATTTGACGATGTCAGGGTTACCGAATTTCACGTAGTGGTGCTCACCGAGTTCGAGATCCATCTTCCACTCGATCAGACCGTAACCGCCGTCTTCCCAGATCAGCACAACCAGCGGTATCTTCTCGCGGACGGCGGTTTCGATCTCTTGCGAATTCATCAGGAACGCGCCGTCACCGGCCACCGCCAGCACCTTCGAATCCGGCTTCGCCAACTTGACTCCAAGCGCTCCGGGAAGAGCAAAGCTCATGGTGGACAAGCCATTTGATACGAGGCAGGTGTTGGGTTCGTAGGTTGGGTAGAGCCGCGCCATCCACATCTTGGTGGCGCCGGTGTCGACCAGCACAACGTCGCTGCGGCCCAGCGCCGCACGGATATCGGCGACTAACCGCTGAGGGGCCAGCGGGTACCGCGAATCCTGTTGTCCTCGTGCGAATTCCTCGCTGAGCAAGCCGGAGCCGGGTATCTCCGGGTCGGCGTCGAAAACATGGTCGTCGAGCCCCTCGGCCAGCGCGTCCAGCGACTCGCTGATATCACCGATGATCCCGACGTTGACCGAGTAGTGCGCGTCGACCTCAGCCGGGAACCGATGGATGTGGATGATCTTCTTGTCGGCCTTGGGATTGATCCGGACCGGATCGAACTCCTGCAACTCATAGCCGACCGCGATGACGACATCGGCGTTGTCGAACCCGAAGTTGACGTAGTCGTGTCGCATGAACCCGAGCGCGCCGATGCTGTTGGGGTGGTCGTCGGGCATGACACCTTTGCCATGGAAGGTGTTGGCCACCGGGATGCCGAACTTCTCCGAGAATCGCACCAAGGCATCGGTCGCGTCGGACCGGGCGGCACCGTGCCCGGCCAGCAGCACCGGCCGCACGGCCTTACGCAGGATGTCGACGGCGCGCGCCACCTGGCGGACGGCCGGCGCGTCAGCGCGAACGACGTTGCGGGGCAACGGACCCAGGTCGTAGTCGGCTTCGTCGGCGTCGATGTGCTCGGGCACAGCCAGATACACCGCTGCCGGGCGTTCGGTCTCGGCGAGCTTGAACGCTTTGCGGACCATCTCCGGTATCGCCAGCGCGGTCGGGATACCGGCGGCCCACCTGGTGATGGGTGCGAACATCGACACCAGATCGACGTACTGGTGCGACTCCTTGTACTGGCGGTTCTGACCGACCTGGGCCGAGATCGCGACCAGGGGCGTGCTGTTGGTGGTGGCGTCGGCGACGCCGAGCTGCATGTTGATCGCCCCCGGACCCAGCGTCGCGGAGACCACGGCCGCCCGCCCGGTGACCCGGCCGTACATCTCGGCCATGAACGACGCCGCCTGCTCGTGCCGGGTGAGCACATACCGGATGTTGGACGACGCCAGCGCCTGCACGAAGCGGATGTTCTCCTCGCCCGGCAGCCCGAAGACCACCTCGACGCCCTCGTTTTCCAGGCACTTGACTATCAGCTCGGCGGCTTTGCTCATCCGGCACCTCCCTTTCGGCCACGATAGTGGCAGGCTGGAGACAGACGTT